>CAVQLV010000011.1:0-1056007 GCA_963713415.1 Bryobacterales bacterium
GTGGTCCCATCTTCCTGCACCATGGGCGCCTTGAGCCATCTTTCGATGTACAACAGCGCCCACTTACACGTCACATGTTTCCGAACGGCCCGTAGTAGAAGGTCATGGTCGATGTTGTCAAACAGGCCTCTGATGTCGAACTCTAACACCCAGTCATACCTCCAGCACCGCTCTCGCGTGACCCCTACAGCGTCCAAGGCCGATTTGTTCGGCCTGTATCCATAGGAATCTGCCAGAAAGATCGAGTCTAGAATCGGCTCAATTACCCGTTTAACCACCATCTGCGCCACGCGATCGGCCACAGTGGGCACACCCAAAATCCTTTCCCCTCCATTCTTTTTGGGAATGGAGACGGCGCGGACTGGCGGTGGAAAGTAACTTCCCGAGCTCTATCCGATTCCAGATCTTGTACAGGTTTTCTGACAAGTCAGCATCGAACTGCTCGATAGTCTGCTCATCCACTCCAGCCGCCCCATGATTGGATTTGACTGCTTTATACGCCTCGTACACCAGGCGCTTATCGATATGGAACGGTTTGTTTGTCGCACGCATCGAGATCATCCTGTTTCCAGTTGTGTCGGTCATGCAACCGCCTGACCCGACCCCTTCGCTCCAGCCCTATTACAGAGCCTTCATCGCTACTACGGGTCGGTCCGTCCCAGTGCCCCGCTTCGGTACTCTCGCCTCACGGTTTTGGCCGTTTGAGCTTCTCCCTTTATCATCAGGGCGACTGGTTCCTGCAGTTCCGTGCCACCGCCTGCATCCGATTCACGCCCTCTCTACGCCTGCCGCCACCCGCTCCGTAATCAGGTACCCAGCGGATTTTGTCCCAGACAGGAACTACATGCCTGGTTTCGACGACACTTGAATGCGTAACGACGCGTCATCGATGGGTTCACTTTCGTTCGTCTCTCGGATGCGCACCTGCACAAGTTTCCTCGCGCTTTTCCTCCAACGCTCACCACCGACGGCTCTTAACCGCAGCGGCTTGGAGGGGGTTTGAGACCTGCTCCTGAAAGCCGATCCCGAGGGGCCTGCCCTCATCGATTGCACAGCTCGTCCACGATTCGGCTAGGTCATTGTAATAATGACCTCCTTTTCTGTGTACTCCTGCAGCACACTAATTCCACGGCATCCATGCCGCTGGGTTGGATGCCAGCTCGCTGGGATGCTTCTGCAGCTCACTGAGGTAGTCGAACGGATTGGCGCCGGCGAGCTCACAAGTGTGGATCAGACTCATGAACAGATCGCCGGCTTCGGCGCCGTGCAGGGTGCGATAAAACAACGCGTTCTTGCGATGCAGCACCGCACGTTTTAGCGCACGTTCGCAAACATTATTGTCCAACGGTGCGCCGGCTTCGCGCAGAAACGCCGTCAGCCCTTTCCAGTGGCGCAGCAAATAAGTGATGGCTTTGCCCAGACCCGAGTTTGGTTCCACTTGCTTCAGTGCAAACTGTGCGGCCAGCCACTGATGTAGTTGCTGCATCACGGGGCCGCTGTGTTGCCGATGAAACTCGAGACGCTCTGCTGGCGAAAGATGGCGCTGGCGGGCGTCGGCATCATATTTATAGACGTGGCCTAGCATCTCCAGAACATAGTGGCATTGTTCCGGAAAGTTCGAGGCGACTTCCACAAACTGCCGTCTTCCATGGGCGAGACAGTTGGCCAGCAGGATCTCAGCGCCGTCACTCAGTTTCGGTGTGTTGCGCGACAGGGCATCACACATCTGAATGGGCCGGGCGAGTTCCGCTACGCGGTGCTGCAAAACATCACGCAGGTTTTCGCCGGCGTGTTGTCGCCCGGTAAAGTACAAGGCGATCTTTTGCCCTTGCATGGTGGACACGATGCCGGAGGTGAACACGCCAGTGCGTTCGTCGGACGGCTCACGCGCCAGACGCAGCACGCGCATCGAGGTATCGTCGTTATGCAGCACTTCGCCTTGCGCCGCTTGCCGGATGAGTTCGTCACGCGCCGCTTTGATCACTTCCGCAGCTTCTTCCACGATCTCCCACTGCGTGGAAGCAGGTAACGGAATCCCCAGTAAATGTTCCAGCTTCTCTAAACGATAAAACGGCATTCCGCTGCCGTACTTCAGCAGCGCGATCATGGCCGCCGTGGTCTCGTCGTATTTTTCGGTGCCGACGCCTTCCGGTTCTGGCGCGTTGAACACTTCCCCGCACAGGTTGCAGCGTAGACGATCCAGCTCGTACACAGTTGCGGCTAAAGGCGCTTGTCCCACGATTCTCACCAGCGTCCGCGGTTCTTTCTGCGGATAGACTTTGCCTTTTTCACAGCCTGGGCAGGAGTCGCCGGCGTGTAGCTCCGGATGCGGAACGGCGACTCTCTTCGCACCGGTGTAAGAAGAGGCTCCGTTGCGCCCGTGACCGGGAGCAGGCTCCGAATCATTTTCGGTCGCGGGCGTTTTCGGCCGCTCCAAAACATCCTTGGTCTTTTCTGTCGTGCGTGGCTTGGGGAGCATCCCGGCCAGCGCATGCAGCGCGCTCTTGAGCTTTTCGCTTTCCGACTCACTCAGCGGCGCCTGCGTGCCGCGATCGATGATCTGGTCCAGCTCTTCCAGATTCACCTCCAACCGCGGGCGTTTCATGTACTAAGCAACTCCCGGAACTTGGCGTTCAGCGGCAAGCCCAGCATCTGCTTCGCCGGCCGCGTCGGTTCGAAGCTAGGCGCGCGATGCCCGCGGCCCTGAGTCGTGCCGAGCACCTGCCAGTTAGCCGCGCGATAACAAGTTCCGCGAAAACGCGAGGTGTCCACGAAGGTTTCCAACCAGTAAATAGGATGCGCGTACAGCCGCTGCCAGTCCTGCGGAACCAGCTTGGCCATGCGCCCCAAAATGTGCGATGCCAGATGCTCCACTCGCACCCACGGCAGAATCAGAAAGCGCGTGTTGTAGGCCAGCAAGTGCACGTTGCGCTCGCGCGCTTCGTCACTCCAGCCCAAGAATCGGTCGCGTACCTTTAAGTGACGCGGCGCGCTTTGCCAGGCCAGGCACGCGATCGCTTGCCCGTTGGCTTTCACCAGATACTTTAGATGCTCGCCCACCGGCTGCGCATAACCCAAGTAATGATACTGCTCCATCAGGCTGTTGAACAACGGCTCGTCCGGCGTGCGACGCACTTGTATAAACTCCAGCGGAGTGATGCTCGCCAGCGGCCCACACACCGGACGGTTGTCAGCGATCACAGGCTCGGGGCGTTCGCGCTCTGCTAACCGATTCCGCACAACGCGCCGCACCGGCGGCAACTGGATCTCACCCGCGCGATCCAGCATCAGTAGCAATCCACGGCAGAGCATGTCGCGCAACGCGCCGTTGGCTTGCTTCCACTGCCAGGCTTCACACAGTTGCCGCGACAGCTTCCAGCGGCTCAGCTCCGGTTGATCTCGAATCAGTTTCCGGATGAAGAGAACCGCCTCGCCGGTAATCTCTCGGCTTCGGTAGCGATGGGTGGCCATCTCATCCGCAGTGTGCCAGAAATCGTTTCGGAACGCAAGTAGAAAATGACCGGCCTACACTTTGCGCCACACCGGAGCCGCATCGATATCCGGATTGCCGGCCGCCAGCAGCACCTGCGCTTGATGCACGCGCAGCGCCTGTGCCGGTTCCTCGCTCTGCGGCCACCAGCGGAAGCGCCCTTTGGACAGGCGCTTGGTCGCCAGCCAGAACCCCTGCCCATCCCAAGATGTGGAGCTCCACATCTTACGACTTATGTGAAGCGCCGTGTTATGTGGAGTTGACCTTGGCACGTTCCTTTCTCTCGCCCTTTTGAACTCGTCCCGCTCCACATAATGCGCGCGCCCTTCAGGAAAAGGGGGCTAGCATCGAGGCCTGGCCGCACGGCGGCCCATCTCATAAAGAAGGACTCGATGCTTACGTCACTGTTCCCCAATACGCACACCCGCTACACGTCGCTGCCGGTGCTGGGTGCTGTTCTTGAAGATCTCTGCTCATGGTTGGACGCTCATGGCTATCCGCCGAGCGCCATATCTCGGCGGATAGAAGCTGCTCCGTTCCTTGAAACATGTCTCAAGCGGCACCAGATCGAGTTGCTATCCGGCTGCACGGCAGACCGTTTGCGTGCATGCTTTCCGCGACAGAAGCGCTGGACTCCACAGATCGCCTGCTCGCTCGGCCGATCATTACTCCTGTATCTGCAAGAGCAACGTTCCCTGGAAACCGCGAAGCCGAACGCATCGGAACGGCTGATCCGCGCCTACCGCGAACACCTCGCTCGCGTGCGCGGATTCGCGGTCTCCACTATCGCGCGACACGCCGTCGTTGCCGGCGATTTTCTGCGCCTTTTAAAGTACGACGAAGACACGCAGCACCTGCCACAGGTTCAGGCTAGTGACCTAGAGACCTTCGTAATCCAAGCCAGCGCCCGCGTGGGTCGCATCACTATGCAGAAGGTCATCGCCATAATGCGCGCCTTTCTGAGATTCCTCGCCGCCAGTGGTGAGATTCCGATCGGGCTGGACCGGCATCTCGAGTCGCCACGGCATCACCGGGGCGAACGGCTCGCCCGCGCCCTCCGCTGGGAGGACATACTCTCACTGCTGCGCGGCATCGATCGCTCCACGGTGAAAGGCTGTCGGGACTACGCCATGCTGCTCCTGATCGCGACCTATGGTCTTCGCCGAAGCGAAGTCTCCGGTCTGGATATTGACGACATCCAGTGGCGCGCCCGGGTGATTCGCGTACCGAGGCCCAAGGTAGGCACGCCGCTGGTCGTGCCGCTCACTGACGAAGTCGCTACAGCCTTGGTGGAGTACTTGCGCCAGCGTGCTGGGGAGGCCAGCGAGCGGCGACTTTTCCTGCGTGTCCGTGCACCGCGGGGTCCTATCCAGGCGACCGCAGTCTTTGATGTGTTCGATTTTTGGGCAGTGCGCGCCGGAGTGCATGTGCCGGGCCTTGGCGGTCCGCACGTTCTTCGACATGGATTGGCCATGCATCTTCTCCGGCAGGGCACACCACTCAAGACCATAGGTGATCTCCTCGGTCATCGCAGCGTCGAAAGCACTGGCGTTTATCTGCGCCTCCACGTTGACGATCTACGCGACGTAGGTCTCTCGCTCCCAAAGTCGGATTCCTGCTCGGGGGCGCGGTTATGAAAGAGTCCGAGGCATTCACATCGTCGATTGGACCGCTGATCACCCGTTATCTCGCCATGAAACGGGCGCTCGGCCGTCGTGCTGTCACGATGGCATATACTCTCCGCTATATTGATCGCTTCCTCACGTCGTGCCGCGCCGCAGACCTAACGCGCGAGACATTTGCGACTTGGAGCGAGTCGATGACCTCGTTACAGTTGAACACACGGTTGGCGCGACTCCGCGCCGTCTATCACCTGTGCCTGTTTCGCCAGCGCGAACATCCCGCCAGTTTTGTGCCAGACCCGACACAGTTTCCACCCAGCGGCCCGCGACCCTTGCCGTATATCTTTTCGGAAGGCGAGATTGTCCGCCTGCTCACCACAGTGGAATCCCTGGCGCCACACAAGGGTTCGCCACTGCATTGTGAAGTGGCCCGAGTTGGCATCGTGATCCTCTACACAACAGGTCTCCGTCGAGGGGAACTGGTGCGCCTCACCCTCAGCGACTACAAACAGGTCGACCGAGTCCTTCACGTGCGCCGCTCGAAATTCGACAAGTCACGTCTCGTGCCTCTGTCGGTTGACACCACGCAGGAACTCGATCGATATCTCGCGGCTCGTCGTCAGGCCGGTGCTCCTCGTGACGGCGATGCGCCGCTGTTGGTGCATAATCATGGTGCACGGTTTCGTGGTTACACGGGTGCGGCGTTCGGCCGCTTGTTGCGTAAGGTGATACTAGCCGCCGGCATTCGGACGCCCCAAGGTCGGGCTCCGAGGGTCCACGACCTCCGCTTCACCTTTGCGGTCCGGGCTCTATTGCGCTGGTACCGTTCTGGCGTCGATGTGCAAGCCCGGCTGCCCGCTCTGGCTACCTACCTGGGGCATTCATCAGTCGTTTCAACACAGTACTACCTGACCTTCCTTCAGGCGACCGCCGAGGCGGCTAACGAACGGTTCCACACTCACTCAGCAGCTTGGCTGTTCCCCAGTGCTGGGCAGGGGGGTCGTCGATGACGCCATTCCCCACCAAGTTTGCCGCTGCCCTCCGCGCGTTCTTCGCCCAACATCTGCCGCTTACACGAGGGCTCAGTCCCCGGACGGTCTTGAGTTACCGCGACTCGTTCGTGTTGCTGTTGCGCTTTCTCGCCGCCCGCCACCGCTGCGGTGTGGTTGATCTCGAACTCCAGCACCTACGAGCTGGAGATGTTCTTGCGTTTTTGGAACACCTTGAAGCAGAGCGGAAGAATAGCGTCGCCACTCGCAACGCCCGTCTGGCCGCCATTCATGCCTTTGCGCGCTTCCTGGCGACGCGAGATCCTGAGCCCGTTGAAGAGTGCCAGCGACTTCTGGCTATACCCACCAAGCGCGGACCAACCCGCGCTGTAGATTACCTGGAAGGCGACGAAATCGGCGCAATGCTGGAGGCTGTGTCGGCTCATCGGCGAGATCATGTCCGCGACAGGGCGCTACTGCTCACCCTATTCAATACGGGCGCCCGCGTGCAAGAACTACTCGATATCCGGCCCGGCGATCTGCAGCTAGACCGACCCACTTCTGTTCGCCTCCGCGGGAAGGGACGCAAAGAGCGCCTTTGTCCGCTGTGGCCCGAGACGGCGGACGTCATTCGAACCCTGCTGAGTGCTACCGCTGCGGGGTACACCGGCCCAGTCTTTCGCAACCACCGCGGCGAACCGATGACCAGATTCGGTGTCCGGTATCTGCTGCGACGTTTCGCCGAGCAGGCACGGACAGCAGCACCCACCATCATCGCCAAGCGCATCCATCCGCATACCTGCCGTCACAGCGCTGCCGTCCATCTCCTACGTGCTGGTGTTGATCTCGTCACCATCAGCCATTGGCTCGGGCATGCCAGCGTAGAAACCACGAATCGATACGCTGCCGTAGATCTCGAAACCAAGCGCAAGGCCCTGGAACGCGCAGGCCCCGTGACTGGCGCGTCAGAATACAACGTAACGGCATGGCGAACTGATACCTCTGTGCTGGAGTGGCTACAGTCCCTCTGATCACGATCCGGATTATGTGGAGTAGAGCGGCGCACACGATCCGACTGCAAAGCGGTCGCGGCGTTCCTACTCCACATAACACGGTGCTTCACATAAGTCGTACACCAAGACTTTGATCGAGGTCGCCCGCCGGCTGCGGAACACAAACAGGCAGCCCGAAAATGGATCGGCATTCAGTTTTGCGCGGCACAACTCAGCCAATGAGTCCATGCCCTTGCGGAAGTCGACCGCTTCCACCGCCACCAGTATCCGCATCTGCGGCGTGATCTGTAGCATGCTCTACGTCGTCGCAAACGCGCGAATCAGCTCGGCCAGTTGGCTCGTCGCGATGGCCTTCAATTCCAACCGCAACTTGCCTCCCCGCGGCGATTCTACTTCCACCAGGCAACTGGTCGCACCAGAAGAACCGGATGCGAGCAGTTCCACGAATGCCGGCATGGCATTCACTCTCCGTTTTGGTGGCGACCTGCGAGCTGTTGGCCGCCGCTGTGGCTGGAGTCGCTCGGCCCACTTCCGCAAGCTCGGCTTATCCACATCCAGCGCTCGCGCCGTGGCATCCACCCCATCGTGCTGGACCAGTTCCACGGCCGCTGCCCACAACTCTTCCGGCAGCCTCGACCGCACCGCATGCGTGCTTCGCCACTCCGCAAATCGCCGTCGTGCCTGCTCCACCTCTTCCCGATAATGCGCCGTTTCCTGTGCCATCCGCCGGGGCCTCCCGCCCTTGCACACCGTATCAGCTACCGCTGACTGCAGTCACGCACGCTTACCGGAAACTCACGGTTGTCCGAACTAGATGTCAATCGAGCCGTCAGCGTTCTGTGCGGGTTTGTCGATCATCTTGATCGCCGGGAACGGCTGACCGTTGTCGGGTCCGCTGCCGCTGATCGGGTCGTACACTTCACCGACCAGAAGAGGGCAACGGGGACGTCCTTCGGTATATGTAACTTTTAGTTCTTGCTTCCTTGCAGGTGATCGCCATCCGCATCTGCGAAAGCAGCTGGATACTCGGTGCCGACATTAACCATGTTGGCCGCCATGGCGGGACTGGCGGAATAGGCTTAGTAAAGAAGGAGGTGCGCGCATCGATGTAGTCGAACGAGTCCGACGTGAAGGTGGCGTTACCGGGGAAACGTTGATCCAGTGCTCGCCGGGATACCCAGTTCACATTTTTCAGGAGCGCCGGCGTGTAGGCAGTGACGCGGGTGATGCGCGGCGCGGGCCGCTTGGTCGAGCAATGCGCGGGTGTTGGCGTCGGGCGCAAAAGGCTCGCCTTTCACGATGCCGAGTTCTGCCGCCGTGCCTCGAATATACATCTGAGCGGGATCGATGTATTCAGCCTTAATGAATCGGCACAGCATGTCGAAACGCCGTGCCATATCGAGGATAGAGATGTTCGCAGGCACGCGGCGAGGCGTAGGGAATTGCAGCGGCTTGGCGGTTTCCTTCTTCCTCAGTCGTAAATTCGCGTCTGTTCCATTACGCGCAGGTTCGGCTAGCTCGTGCGGATTTTTGGAGAAGCCGCGCCAAAAAACGAATACGCTGTACGTGCCGGAGCGGTCGGTGAAATAACCCGATGGGATCTCGCCCGAGTAGTCCGGCGATACGACCAGGTACTTGCCGCCCTTGCCCCTGTCCGGGCCGGGCCGGGCAGACCCACATCGCCGCTCCATTTTGCGCCCGTCGATCTCGCCCACAGAAGGAATCGGGCACTGCCAGAAGTCAGCGAGAATTCCTTGGATCCCCGGTGTCACTGGATGACTATCGGTCCATCCGCCTTCAGATCGAGATAGCCATCTCATCGAGGACGTCGGAGTTCGGCGTCGTGATCAGTGTCTTGGCATTGAGCCGCTGTTATAACCCTTGCCAAAGACCTTCTCTGAGCCTTCCTTCAGCACTTGCTCCAACACAGTCTTGGGAGCTTGAACGGAATCGGATGTTTCGGCGAGTCGGCTACTAGCGGGTAGGCCAAGATTTTCGTCGTGCCTGGTAGATCCCCTTTTTCTTCGGGCCCCGTGGGCTGAGCTTTGTCGGCTTCTCAAACGCGACCTTCTTCACCTCAGCTATTTTTCTCGTGCCAAGACTGGCCTTGCTTTCCGCCGCCTTCTTGCCCGTCGAAACGGGCGTTGAGACTTCCGATGCTAGCCTCCCTTTTCGACCGAAGTAGGTGGTGAGCGACCGTTGAATTTTGCCCAGCGCATGACTCACTGCGTACGCCATCTTTGTCGCCTGCGCGCTGGCGCTCAGGGGTCGGGCTCCCGTGGGACGCACCTCGATCAGACAGCGCTTGTCGGGTTGGCCCCTCTTCGTATTGTCAACGTCGCTGAGATGGATCTCCACGCGGGTAAGCCTAATGGCAAATCTACCTAAAAGGCGGTGCACCTCGCCTTCGACAAAGCGAATCAGGGCGGCGTCGACGGCGATCGTTTTATCGCTATTGACTTGAATCTTCATTTCGTCCGGTGCCACAAAGCTGCCTTCCAAAAGCAAATTGCGGTGTGGGCATTCAGGCACCGTTCCGCAAAAAGTCGCGAATTAGCATAGGGCGTTGAACACTTGATGCTCGATTGCTGACCACAGACTCAACAAAGTTAAGTCGGATGCAAGAGCGCCTAGCCCACGCGCACCAAGCATGAAATCTCGCACGGATGACACTCCTGTGCCCGCACCTAACTCTTGAAACTGTTGTGCTCCGTTAGCGATCTGAACAGCGCAGGAGTTGAAAACTGGGTATTCTCAATCGGCAGAAAGAGGTGCAGGAAACGCAGTTGTTCTTGTTTCCCATTTACCGTCGTCTTCCCAAGCTGGACGTCGCGGGTTCGAACCCCGTCTCCCGCTCCAAGAAAATCAACAGTTTGCTAAACCCAGCTTCACCCTGTGCTCCGTTTGCGCTCCGATTATATTACTTGCAGCGTCTTCTCTAATTTGTTGACCGCACCTGCCGGATTTCGACAGGCGACTGCGTGTAGATGTTCTGATTCAGATCGAGGCTGTGCAGTTGATCCGCGACTAGTTTCCCCTCGACCCCGAGGGCCCTCATCAGAGTTGCGTGCGTTCGGCTCATGACGAGGAAGTTGGCCCATCCCAACCCAACCTTTCAAACTTGGGGTGCATCGAACGGCGCCAACTATTGTCTTTCGACAACGGCGTCATTCGCCCGGACGGAAACACCCAGGCATCGTCTCGCGTTACGGCCGAGACCTCGCGCCACGCCTCAACCTCCTGCGGCACTCCTTCCGATAGCGCCGCGCGGCGAACGGATCGATTGGTCTTCGGTGAGTCGATTACACCTCGATAGACGCGCTGCCGGATATCCGCAAACGTGGCGGTTAATCGGCCCAGGTTAGACCGAAGATTTCTCCCGGCCTCATCCCGGCGAGCAAGGCCAGCTTCGCGATCAAGCGCTCCCTCTGATCAAGCACAGCAAAACAGGCTCGCGAAGACGTGGCAAGCCAGCTTAGAGCGGTGCAGGCCCGCGTGGTAAGAGCGTCTGTAGAGGCCCGCAATATCGCCTATCAGTTGCGCCCACCCGAACTGGACTTGGGTCTGCCGATTGCGCTGCGGGACTTGTGCAATCAGTTTGCCGAGAGGGCTCCAGGGATAGCATTGGAATTCGCGGCTAGCGTTCTGCCGGAATCCGTCCCGCTCGAGGTGCCCTCATGTGTATATCGCGTCGCACAAGAGAGTCTGTACAATAAGGTGACACATTCCCGAGCCAAGCACGCCTCCGTGATACTCACTTGGCGGCAGGGGGCGATAGAGCTAACGATCGCCGACGATGGTGACGGTTTAGACTGTCAAAGTGTCCAAGGAAAGGGTGGGCTCGGATTGGTCGGGATGGAACAACGCGCTCGATTGGGCGAAGTGTGGAAAGGTGCGCGATCCGCAACTCGGACGGCGACGTCGCAATCAAGGTTTCGGCGCGGCAGTTCGACTGGCGGTCGGAACAGGAGGCCACCTCGATGGAAACAACGCACCGGAAGAGGTATTGCTGCAGGCTGAAAGCTCTGACAAATTTTATCGCGAATTAGACCTGCTTCTCGGACAGATGGTGTTTGACAGCAGGTTTGCCAGCGAGCACGAGTTTTGCGATGCGACTGATCGGGCCGCGAATCAGAACATAGGGAACGATTGCCAACGTTACTGCGGTAATCAGCAATTCTAAGATGTAGACTCCTCGGTGCACGATGAGTTGGTAGACCACGTCCAGAATCGCGGCGAGAAGGAAAACCTTCCCTACGTCCTTCCATCCCTGTCGCAACAATTCGCGCCGGTGGGCCGGGTTCCAGAGAACTGCCCAGAGGAACGGCGGTCGATTTTGGTGTGCATCCCGCAGCCCGGCACGAATCGCGAGGATCGTTGCAACCGTCGGTTGTATGATCAACCGAAGGTTCATCGGCCCTGTCAATCGGGTGATGAGATTCTGCCATACCCTGACGAAGATATCGCTCATGAGCCGACTCCGTTTCCGTCTGCCGAGAGCGGAGAGCGTTACACATGCGCCGCGAACGCAGCCGCACAAACCGCTTTCGGATAGCGACATGTCCGAAGATGCCGCCGCCCAGCCACCAGACGCAGAATACCTTCACACTATTTCCGTGACGCGGGATGGCTCAGTAAGGGAGAACGCACGGCAGAAAACTTTAGACCGGCCAGACCTCCAGAAACATCTACTCCGCGGAGGTTTCCCCAGTGTCCCTGTCAGAAAGAAATGATTGGACTAAGCCCCAAGCCATGGCGATTCCTAAAGGAGGATATTTCAAGCTAGAGCCGGGGAAGTACGGGCCGGTATTTCCGAGAACACCTGCATGTCACGGCTTTACGATCATTGCCAAAATTAAGCCGGGCACGGAGCCGGTGATCCGCGAATACGGCAAGACGATCGAAAAGGCTCTGGAGGGAGATCCTTGCTTCCTTGCGCCGCTCAAGCTTCACTACCTGCGATGGGTTCTTTTCGACATCGGCAAAGATACGTACTTTATGTACCAAGGTATCTTCGACACTGACTTCGACAAATACAGCGACGACGCCGTGGCGTTGTTCACCAAAAGCGGCATCTCCACGACATTCGAGAACCTGGAAGGCTTCCCAGAGGACTGGAAGACTAATGTTCCGGCGGTCATCACGTTCGTTCGTGAGCATCAGTGCCCCAGTTTCCTGGAATACGGGGAGTATCCGTACGTTACGGCCGACGAGATCAAGAAAGCCCTGAGGCTCAAAAAAGCCTTTTCGGAAATGCTCGACCAGATGCAGTGAGCTAGGGAAGGCAAGGGACGCCACGATGCGGGAGAGGTATGAATTTGTCGCCATCGGCTCCGGTCCGGCCGGAGAAAGCGCGGCCGAATTGGCTGCCTTCTTTGGCCACCGGTCGGCTGTGATTGAGAAGGCGCGCCCAGGTGGAACCGTAACCACGACGGGCGGAGTGCCGACCAAAACGCTGCGAGAGGCGGCGCTCTACTTCTCCGGGCTTTGTGAAGAAAATATCTACGGTTTGCGAACTGCGGCTCCGGCGGAAGTTGCAATCGATATCATCCGCAAGCGGACCTGGGAGGTTTGCAGCCTTCTGCAAAAAGCAACGGCCGAGAATATCGCCAGGAATCAAGTCGACTACATTGAAGGCCATGCGTCACTTTTGCCGGGCGGCGGCGTAATGGTCGCCGGCGCCGATGGACATGAGCGCAAATTGCTCGCGAAAACGATCCTGATCGCAACCGGATCGCGGCCCCACCGGCCAAAGAACATCTCATTCGACATCCCTGGGGTCTGCGATACGGATACGATCCTGTATCGCGGTCGTCCTCCTCATGACATTTTGATTGTCGGTGGCGGGCCGGTTGGTGTGGAGTTCGCGACGATCTGCCATGCCCTCGGCGCAAAAGTCTCCGTCACCGACCTTGGAAGCCGGTTGATCCCCACAATGGATGGCGAACTCTCCGGTTGGATCGGAGACCTATTCCGAAAGTGGGGCGTCACCAGCTATCGGGGGTCCACTGTCGAGAGCGTTGAAGCAAAGGACGATGCGCTGGAGATAAAGTTATCCACCAAGCAAGTGCTTCACGCTGACACGGTTCTGTTCGCGGCGGGACGGGTCGCCAACACGCGAGGACTCGGTCTGAACGCCGCCGGAATCAGCTGCGACACCCGCGGACGGATTAACGTCGACGATAATTTTCAGACCACCGCGGACGGCATCTACGCGGCAGGCGACGTTTTGGGACCCACCCTCGCTTCCATCGCGATGGAGCAGGGGCGCGCCGCGGTTTGTCATGCCTTCGGGATTCCCTTCGAAGGAACTGTCGACCCGACGCCCGTCTCAGCGGTTTATGGCATGCCGGAAGTCTCGGGGGCTGGTCTCACCGAAGAGCAATGCCGGGAACAAGGCCTTGACTATGAAGTCGGCCGGGCGGATCTCGGATGCACGCCGCGCGGCGCCATTGCCGGCCGTGGCGGGCTGCTGAAGCTGATTTTTCAGAGAGAGAATCGGACGCTGCTCGGAGTTCACTGCATCGGTGACATCGCCTCGGAAATTGTCGGGATCGGTCAGATGGTCATCCGGTGCGGCGGCACGCTGCACACCATTGCGAACATGTCGATGAACACGCCGACCTACGCGTATGCCTACAAGTACGCGGCGTTCGATGGGTTGCGCCGTATCGCGGCAGCCCGAAAGGAATCGCTCGATGAGCCAGCCAAACGGCCCAGCCCGGTCTTATAACCACGTGCACACGGCCCGAAAATACACCGTGGGCAAACGGCGGTTCAGCGTCTATTGGACCTGGAGCTATCCTTGGGAGGCCAACCGGGATCCGACCGAGCTGGACAATCGCTTCTCGACGATGACCGAGGTTCGCCGGGTAGCGTGGCCTGCTTATGAACCGGTGGAATTTTCGCAGAAGATGTTTCTGCAGGGTATCGCTGGAACACTGGAGCTATTCCATCTCTCCATTGTTAGATTCCAGGAGGTGGTTGGAGCTGTCACCGGGTCGCCGGTCGCGGCATTTCAGCGGATCGATCAGGCCGGCCAGAGATTGCCGCTGGACGAGCGGATCCTCGGCGATACCGACACACTCATGGTCTTCGGCCTGGATCACATGCTCACCGAACAGGAGGCCTCGCCGGAAGAGATCGAGGCAGTCCGGCATTTTCTGGGCCGCGAAGGGACCTGTCTCATCCTGGGACCTCACCATGACGTCGGCAGCTCCGCCGATCTGAAGGAGCGCGCCATGGAGTACGCGCACCATGGCGATCCGCTGGTTCCCCGACAGCAGCGCTTCGGCAGGTACACACGATCGCTCATCAAGGGGCTCAGTGTGCCGGTCGAAAACCGTTGGGGCCTTCGCCCGGCCACGGTTCAGGGAACGAACCGGCCCGTTGCGCTCAACACGGTCATGGACCTGGATACCCGGGGTTGGCTCACCAGCGTTCCCACCTTCAACTTCCACATGCATTTGCCGCATTATGCGGTCACCACGGACGATCCAAAGGCGATCCACGTGTTGGCTCGTCAACCCGTGGATGTCTCCAGGCCCCATCCGTTCGTGGCGGCCGGAAACAAGGAGTTCAATATGTTTCTGTGGATGCCGCCCGCCGGAGATAGGGCTGGGGACATTCTCCTGGCCGATTCCACCATCTTCACCACCCTGTTCGGGGGCGACGAAAGCCTGGAGAGCTTCTGGAAGAATATCGCCACCCGGTGATCGGCAGAACGATTCTGCACGGCGGCGTGCTGCCGGTTCTCGTGGTCGCTTGCATGTGGATGACAATCCCATCGCATGGTCAGAATCGGGGTGTTTATCCGCTCGGTATGAGCGCCATAAACTCCGGCGTCCTGCCGGACTCCGCCTTCACCTATTCGAACCAATTCCTGCTTTACACACGCGATGAGGCTAAGGACAACGAAGGCAAGACTCTGCCAGTGACGGGAAATCACTCCGTGATTCTGGACATGAACACAATTACTTGGGTGAGCGAAGAGAGAATCCTGGGAGCCCGGTATTCCGCGTCCGCGAGCCTTCCTTTCTCGAGCAACGATCTGACTTCGGACCTTCAGGGCAACCTCAGCGGGGGCAGTGGATTTGCGGATTCTTATTATCTGCCCGTGATCTTAGGTTGGTCCTGGACGAGGGCCGCGGTTCGCGCGATGTATGGCTTCCTCGCTCCGACTGGCCAATTCAGCCCGGGCGCGAACGACAACGTCGGTTCGGGTTATTGGACGCATGCCTTGTCTACTGGGCAGACCTTTTACCTGACCGGAAGCAAACGCCTTTCGATTTCCGCATTTCAGATGTATGAATTCCACACCGTACAGGGGGGCACCGGCGTGCATCCGGGCGGCACTTTCGACCTGGACTATTCGCTCCTGTATTCGCTGGCCCGCACCCGGCGCTTCCAACTCCAAGCTGGCCCGGCCGGTTATGAGCAGCGGCAGACAACCGCGAGGACCGGGCCCGGCATCAGCCTGGCGGCGTCGGAGGAGCGGTACGCGATCAACGGCTGCGGCTTTGCCGTGCTCGCCGTGCTACCGAAGCGGACCAGCGTGGGCCTCAAATACTTCAAGGAATTTGCGGATCGGGCGACGTTTCAGGGAAACTCGCTGCAGGTCGTGGCTTCGATCGGATTTTAAGAATCGGGAAATTCATGATGGGGAAAGAGATGCTTGAACTGGATGACATTCAAAGCGGTGTGTTGCGTCCCCGGCCCGCTCCCTATGCAGCGGCGTATGTGCTGTTTCGCATCGACGATCGCAACGCGGGGCGGGAATTGATGCGCCGCATACGCCCCATAGTGGCAGCGGCCGCGCACCCGGAAAGCCCAGCCGGCGATACATGGGTCAGCGTCGCACTCAGCTTTCAGGGCCTGAAAGCATTGGGCGTGCCGCAAGCATCGCTTGACAGTTTTTCTCCGGAGTTTCAGCAGGGCATGGCTGCCCGCGCGGCAATTTTGGGCGACGCGGGCGAAAGCAGCCCCCAGCATTGGGAGAAGCCCCTCGGAGACGCTGATGTCCACGTCGTACTCACTGCACTCGCTCCGGATTCTGAGAGGCTGGAAGCGGCGCTCATACGGGCCCGTCAGGAATACCAGAAGATCTCCGGCATTATGGCGATCTGGAGCCAGCATTGTCATGCTTTGCCGAACGAGAGGGAGGCTTTTGGATTCAAGGACGGGATCAGCCATCCTGCGATTGAAGGGTCGGGTATTCCTGGCACCAATCCTCACGAAGCGCCCCTGAAGGCGGGCGAGTTTGTCCTTGGCTATCCCGATGAGATGGGAGGAACGCCGCCGATACCGAAGCCCGACGTTTTGGGGCGCAACGGAAGTTATGTGGCCTTTCGCAAACTGCACCAGCGGGTTGCTGCGTTCCGCCAGTTTCTGAAGGCAAACTCCTCAGTTTTCGAAGACGAAGAACTCCTGGCTGCGAAGATGATGGGACGTTGGCGCAGCGGCGCACCCCTCGCCTTATGTCCGATGCACGATGACCCGGCGCTGGGCGCGGACCCGCAACGAAACAACGCCTTCCTCTTTAAGGAAGACGATGCGATCGGCTATCACACACCCAGCGGCTCGCACATTCGGCGGATGAACCCGCGCGACTCGGAGGTGGCGGGTGTGGTTCGCATCCACCGGATGATCCGTCGTGGGACCTCGTATGGACCGCCGCTTCCGGATGGAGTCTTTGAAGACGATGGCGTGGAGCGGGGATTGATGTTTACTTTTGTCGGGGCCAATCTCGGGCGGCAGTTCGAGTTCGTCCAATCGGAGTGGATGAACGATGGCAGCTTCTTCGGAGGAGGCGCCATGAGAGATCCCGTCATTGGAGCCAACAGCGGCGTAGAGGCCTATAGTGTTCCGAAGCGTCCACTTGCCATGCGCCTCAAAGGATTGTCCCGATTTGTCGTCACAAGGGGAGGCGAGTATTGCTTCCTGCCTAGCCTCAACGCACTGCGATGGCTCGGAGAGCTGGAGTCCTAAGAACACACCAGCCCTTCGCGGTAACAGACCGGCGCTGCTGGTCTAGAAAAGCCGGGAAGGACCCGTTCTGGGTGGATCTTCAGCGGTTTCTCGGACTGTTGACAGTAGTGGCGACCCGCAGGCAATGCGATGCTCACAGCGGCCTGGTTTCTGCTGAAGGACGCGTTGCTGGCGGAAAGCTATCGCTACACGTGACGACGGCGCTGGCTGCGTTGCATGCTTTTATCATGGCTATCTGAACGGGACCGGAATGGGCCAGCCGGGGACCGGAGCAGTCGCATTGATGGGCTTGGGCTTCGGTCAAACCCATTCGCGGCTGGTCCGGGATGGGGCAGAACTACTCGTTGGATGTTGTCTTGTGCACTCATATGCTCTTCGTTCCTCGGTCGCTCTTTATCACCACGGGCCCGACAGCGCGGTTTGCTGTCGCGGCCTTGAAGCACGGACTTCACGATGAAGTTTCCTGGACAAAACTCTAAAAGATTTATGCGATCAAGTGTCGGTTCAGAACATCAACTCCTCTGTGTTTTTGAAATCCGCTTCGCGGTTGCTGCATCGAGTGGGCTGCGGACCGTCACTTCCGCATAGCGAATCGTGCCGTGATCAGATCATGACAGAATCGGTGCAACCTCGGATCGAGAAGATCGATTCCAGTACTAAGCTCGCCGTTGATCGTCCTCGCCTGGCCTATGAACGCACTTTCTCTTTCAGATCGAGGGGGCTGGCAAACCCGACGACGTCATCAGCGCGACCGAGTTTTCCGTACTAATGGTCGTTGTTGGGTTGGTCTCGCTGCGGATGGCCACGCAAGAGCACCGCCCCGATCTGAACGCACTACGGGCGGAATCCCAGGAAATTCCGATCCCGATCATTGGCGCCGGTGCTAGCTGCATTGATTTCGCTTCTGGGAATTCTGGCGTTAGTTACCGTGCTCCGACGGCGCTATGCAAGCCTGTCACTTGCAACGGATCTACAAGCTCGGTCAACGCTGATGGTTTGGGGAATGGAAATGGTGCAGACTGTCACAACGCTTAAACTTCGTGAACACCGTTGCGCATCCTGCAGAGCTGCTACCAGAATACGTGAAGCTCGATGGAATGCTCAACCATGAAAAGCTTACTCTTCTGCTTGCTTTCTATTGACCTCTGGATAACTCCCGGGGCTGCGCAGAGCACTGACGAGTTCCGCCCTGACCTTGGCATCTATATCCAGCAAGGGCCAATGATACGAATCGACCTGGTGGATTCCTTTAGTGAAACTCAGAGCACACATGACTGGGACGGAGATTTTGCTTTTTATATCGAAACCGCTCTGAAGCCGGTCTTTCGCCAAGAACTCCGCGAGCGGCCTGATGTGTATCGGGATAAGTACCTCGTGTTTCGCGCCGGTTACCGTTACGAGACTAGCCTTACGAACGGAAGTTCTTCCGCCGAAAACCGCGGCATTCTAGAGCTGACGTCGCGGTACATGCTTCCCTGGCAAATGGTGATTTCCGATCGCAACCGCGGAGAGTTCCGGTTCATCCAGGGCCAGCCATTTTCGACGCGATACCGCAATAGGCTACGCCTGGAACGCGATGTTCAATACGGCTGGCTGAACTGCACTCCATATGTGTACGATGAGATCTTTTACGATACCCGATACGATCGGTGGACTCGCAACCAATATGTCCTAGGCGTACAGTTTCCGGTCGGTCCGCACGTGGTGTTGGAACCCTACTATTTACGACAAAACAGCAGCCAATCAAATCCGCCTCACATCAACGCGTTCGGATTTAAGTTGAATCTGTATCTCTGAGGGACCTTACTGGCGAAACCAAGCACACGAAAACCCATCCGAAATCGGGATCTGCTTCGCCGATGTTCCAACTGCTCACGGGTGCCGTGAGTTCTAGCTCGGGATGGGGCTGCCCGCTCGATGTGGAGGGAGATTTTGCCGGCGAGCACCCGGAGGGGTTTCTCGGAGGTACGCTCCGGATCGCTGGCGTCGGTCCACCAGGTTCGGGCGATTTGGGCGAGGGTGAGGTGAGGGCGCGAATCCGTCTCGTCAGCGCGTCAAAAAGTTCGAGGCCACGTTGGTTAGAAGGGGGTGCGGGATGCTGAAATGTTTTAAAGCAAGTCCGAGCGGTGGGGCTCAGTCTCACTTTAATCACGGCAGTCATTTCCTTAACGCTGAGATCCCATCAAAGCTTTCAGGTGCGCATAGGCCTGACGATGTGCGAGATCTGCCTCGAGAATCTCTATTTCCACTTTGGCGCGAGCAGCTTTCATCTCCGTGTTTTCCGGTGCCGAGCTCACATTCATCAGTGGAGCCACGGACGCCCCCATTTTTTGCGCAAGTTGGCTAAGCTGGCGCGACCGTTCCAGTTCAAAATACGTCTTCTTCGCTTCGGCTGCGACCTTGGTCTTGGTCATTTGTACGGCGATTTCGGCCATCCCAAGTCTAGCGCGCGCCTCCTTCACGGCCCGCTCCCGCTTGCCGAAGTCAAAGAGGTTGTAGGAAGCCATCACGCCACCATACCCAAAATTACTCGGCACCAGTGGGATCACGTTCTGAAAAAGATAGCCGCCTACTGCAGCCACCGTGGGAACGTATTCCAGTTTCGAGAGTACGCTGGCGGCGTGCGCCTTGACCACAGTTTGCTCAGCCTCAATCACGTCGGGACTTCCGGTAACCGCTTTATCAGAGATTTCTTCGAGTGAACTGGTTTCTACCAAGGGATCGGGCAACTCCAAATCCAGTTCGGTGTCTTCCGGCCAACCCATCAAGTGATTCACCCACGCCGTCAGTTCCTTTACTTCGGCAGTCGCGGCCAAGACCGTCTTCTGGGCTTCCTCCGACGCTGGGTTTAACTGATCCGACACATGAATCGATTCGAGAGAAGCCGTCGCATATAACGGGCGATTCTCGGTATTGTTCAGGTCCAATCCGGCGGATATCAATTGGCGCTGGGCGATCAGAAGCCTGAAATACTTTTCCTCTACCTCGATGTCAGTGGCGTTCTTCGCAACGGCAACTCCGGCCTTTGCCATGGCAATGCGTTCGTCCGCGCGAGCGATGCGAACCGCTTGAAAAATCTGGAAGAGCGGAGTGATCGGCTGAGTAAACGTTAGAGCGGCGATGGTTTGATTCTGAGAAAACAACGGTAGTGGGATCTGCGCCACGGTACCCGCGATTGGGCGGCGAATCGCTAGCACTTGGCCCAGGAAGTCAGTGTAATGCAAGTTCGCAAACGTAGCACCGAACTTGGGAAAATAATCGGCTTCCACGCCAAGGCGATGTTGTTTCGCGGCTTCGATCGAGAGTTGACCGAGGCGTGCATACGGGCTAAGAGCCGGATCCGCCAATTGATGCTGCTTGACCTGTTCTAGCGTGATCCGCCGGATTCCGCTGGAGCGAACCGCCTTCTCCTGCGTGGAAGCGGCGTTACCGTCACGCTCACCCGCAGGAATATCGCTCAGTTGACCATGACTATTTGCGGCGTCTGCCGTCGTCGCGATTTGCGATACGCCAGCGACTCTCGCCAGCGGGTTTGCCACAGCGCCTATCGCATTCTGCGGAGCCGCGAGCTGTTGATTTTGAGCCACTCCAAACGCTTCCAACGAAATCATTATGGCGATGGCGACCACGCAGACTCGCACTACAGCCAAGAAACCTTCTTGCTTCCTATCTTTTTCGAGCATGGAGTCCTCCAGACATCGATCCGATGCCCGGCTTAGTTCGTGGGATTGATTAATTTCGCTCTATAGTCGCGCAGGCTCTGAAGAACCACAGCGTGTTGCCAATTTAAATAGTATGGCTGCGCGTTCGTTGAACCGAGAATGCACTTCTGGTTGTTCTTCATGCTTCTGTCTTGTCGTACCCCACTTGTGCGAGGACCAGGCTCAAGCATCTTCTAGAACTATGCTTTTCCGCTTCGGCCCGGCTCAAAAACCAGAGCCGAAAGGTCTGGCAACAGGTTCGTTGGCGCTAGAGTTTTCCTCTGTAGCGCATCGGCGCGTTTATGTCACTTTTCTTTCGGGTAAAGCAGCGCCACCTGTAATCGCACTTGCCACTTGGGGGATGGAATGTCCTGTGGACGAATCAGGTTGTAATAGAGGTTGACCTGCCAGACCACGGGCTGCTTACCGATCCTTATGATTTTCCCAATACCGCCGCCGAAGGGGACGAGCCATCTGTTGTGATCCGGCGCCGTCCAGTCCGCCGTCAGGATGGGCGATTCTGTCAAGAACCAGTCGTTCTTCATGTTGTAAGTGACGAAATACTGGGTCAGAAACTGGTTCACTTCGGGACGAGCCTTTTCGCCACCAATAGACCAGACATTGTTGGACAAGAAGCCGATAGTCCAATGCTCCGGCTGGACCAGCAAAACGATCGAAGGTCCGGCCCCCCATTTGCCTTGACCTAGAGTCGGGTCAGTGGCCGTCGGGAGCAGGAAGGTCGGGCCAATGCCCCAGATGAGCTTGCCGGGCCTGGCCGGCGACAAAAAGAAACTCGGGTTCAAGTCACCCAATCCATTCGCGCCTCCGGTGGGAACGGCGATATTCGGCTGATAAACAATGGGTGTGATCCAGCGCGTGATCAGCAACCAGTCTTCGTTGAGGCCGATCGGGATCACCGGCTGAATGTTCAATACGTCCTGGACGCGGCTGTACTGACCTATCGGGAAATTGACGTTGTTCTGGAATGGTACGCTGATGAGGTTGCCTACCGGGTTCTGAAAGGTTGTCAGTATCTTGTCATCATCCGGCGGCTCCTTGTGCTGCTATCAAACCCGCGCCCGCCAGTGCGAAAGCGCAAAAATACATGATCCGTCGCATATTGAACTAAGTTCCTTTTTAGTTCGTGGATCTACTCGACCAGACGATCGTTGGCACTCAAAGACGCCTGTGTATCCTGCACACTTAAAGCAGGAGTCTCGCCTAGGCGTACGATGCGCGGTTTAGCTCGCAGACGCAATATTTCTCGGTTCAGCCAGGCGTTCAGATGGTCATCGTTAGCTGGCGATACGATCAGCGTAGATCGGCAGCATTCCGCGCGCGGCTTCCGGCTCACTCGTCGTTAGGATACTGTATCGCGGTTCTCACGCTAAATGTGGAGGCTAGTAGCGGCGCTTTTTCTGCACCTTCCGGCGCGCAAAGGGCATCATCGTTCCGACAAAAGACCAGCATACAGTCACGACGGACAGGTTAAATGAAGGAACGCAACATTATTGTGCCGCTTTTCCTGGTTTGGATGAGTGCCGTTACCGCCCCCGCCCAGATGCCGGATCTCCAGCAGCTAAAAACCAAGCTGCCACAACCTGAACAGATGATGCAGGATTTACTGAAGCAGATGGCGACCGTCGAGGCGAATGAAGATGCGCGGCAGCCTCCTAGTAGCGCAAAAGCAGCTCCGCCGGCCACGGTACCGCCGCCGGCGTTGCCAACGACATATATCGCCGGGCTCATACGTACGCGCGAAGTTGCAAACCAGGATCCCGAAGGTGCTGCGTGCCTCGATGCAGAGTATGTCGATCCTTCATCACCAGGCTCCTTTCGGTTACCGCGAACCGGAACTCTTATCAAATCTGGTGGCTTCGTCAAAACCAACCTTTTCGTGGACGCAAATCAGGCAGGAACTTACTGTGGCAGATTCGTACCGTCATGGTGTGTTTCGAGTTTCCAACCCTTATTAGCTAATGGAGGTGCGGAGTGATTGCCGGCACGAAAAGGAAATTAGCGATCGCGTGCATATTCAGCGTTGCGGCGGTTCGAGCCCAGACTCCAACTCTCCAGGACTTGCAGAATCAGCTTCTGCAATTCGAGGAATCCTCGCAAAAGACGATAGCAGAGTTGAAGGACCAAATAGCCGCCCTGCAAGCAGCGCAGACGACGCCGAGTACTGTGCCACGCTCCCCGGTTGCGCCCACGACTTCCGAAGTTCCGATAGTACATACTCCGGTGGAATATTACGGCACCGAAACCCGGACCAGAGAAACAGCAGGGGAAAACGAGGTGGGTGCACCGCGCATCGATAATGAGCCGCTAGACCCACGACTGCTCGGGTTCTTCCATCTCCCTGGTACAAATACCTACATGAAATTTGGCGGCTTTGTAAAAACCGACCTCTTCTATGATCTGAACTATGCGGGCACGTACTATGGGGCGTATGTACCGTCCAGCTTTCCGTCTTCGACCACACCGCATTCGGAGAATTCAACGGTTTCGATGCGACCGACCAGATTCAGCTGGGAAACGCGGCAGGGAACTCTTGATAACAGCGGAAAGGAAGTAAAAGTCTATTTCGAGTTTGACTTCTTGAGCAACTATGACAGGAACTCGATACGGCTGCGGCAGTTTTACGGGCAGTACGAGAATTTTCTGGCTGGTCAGGCTTGGAGTGCATTCTCGGATCCGGACGCCTTTCCCGACACTCTGGAGTTTGAAGGTCCGCCCGGCATGATCGCGGCGCGCTCTCCTCAGTTCCGCTACACGCAACCGCTGAACAAACACCATTCTATCGGCGTCTCTATTGAGAAATCCGGAACCGATACTCCGTTCAGCACGCAGTTCGGTGTGCCGATCGGCACCTCCAAGTTTCCGGATCTGATCGGTTTCTATCGCTACGAGAACAATCACGGTCACATTCATGCGGCTACTCTCTTTCGAAATGTCGGGGGCATGGTGCCTAACGAAGAGGTGTTAAACCTGTCACGGCACACAGGTGCATTCGGCGAATCGCTTTCCGGAGCGTGGGGCCTTCCCTTCTTCAAGAAAGACAGCCTGGTCTTTCAACTGGTTTTTGGAAAGGGAATCTCGAACTATTACAACGACAACTTCGGTTTGGGCACCGATGTTGGCTTTGACGCGAGCGGACACCTTGTAGCGACCCCGACGGGCTCGGGACAGTTCGGGTATACACACAATTGGACGAAGATTCTTCGCACCACTGCGAGTTATGGGTACCTGAAGATCAACAGTCCGGCAGGCGACCCTGGAACGACCTATCATGTCAGCAATTACGCTACGGTGAACCTCATCGTTCAGCCAAATATTCGGTATCTCTTTGGTGCGGAATATATTTATGGCTCACTGGAGCGAAAAGATGGCTTCGAGTGGGTAGCGCCCAGAATACAGGCGAGCATCACGTACTACATTAACAAATACCCTGTCAAGCAATAGGCAGGACTGAGGCCGGCATTTCTAATCCAGGGGGCATTATGCGTCAATTGGTTTTCATTATTCCGCTGCTGGGCATTTTCTCCATTGCGGGCGCTCGCGTCTCAGACAAGAAGATCGTTCTTCCGCCCGGAGCCAAGCCGGGCGGCAATTACAGTCAGGGAATCTTGATCGACGGAACACTCTACATTTCCGGGCAAGGAGGCGAAGATGCCGCGGGCAAGATTTCCAGCGATTTTGACGCCGAGGTGAGACAGTGCCTGGACAATATCGGAGCCATTCTAAAGGCGGCGGGAATGTCGCCGGCAGATGTCGCCAGCGTGCAGGTGTACTTAACAGACGCCGCCAAATTCCAGAGAATGAATGCCGTGTATACAAGGTACTTCAAGGATCCGAGGCCGACGAGGACCACAGTAGTAGTGGCAGGACTGGTGGGGCCCGGGAGTATTGAGATTACCGCTACTGCCCGGAAATAGCAGGCCGCGATCGAGTTGAAATGAAAAGGAGAATACAAATGTCTGAGAATCATCTTAACCCTCAAAACCAACCGGCTCCAAATGACCCGGCCGATCCGCTTGACTCCGTCGATAGTCTAATCCCGCAAGAGGTCCCCGACGGCGTCGATCGGCGAGCGTTCCTAATGCGAAACGCTTTGATTGGTGCGACCGCTGTTCTCACGGGACGCCATGTCTCGGCTCAAGAGAAGGCTGGCAGGTTGAAAGAAGGGTATCCTCCGACACCGCCGCTCTCTCCCGCTTTGAATGTAGTGAAGGAAGAAAAGGGACCGGTGATAACAACGGTGGACGAGTTTTACAAGGTCGGGCCAGGACCGTCGAGCTCGCACACGATCGGGCCAATGCGTATCACCTACGACTTCTACCAGCGCTGCACGAAGCTGCCGGCGGCCCAAGTTGCGAAAGCTACTGGATTCGAGGTTCATTTGTACGGCAGCCTCAGCGCCACCGGAAGAGGACACGGCACCGAACGCGCCTCTCTGGCGGGTCTAGTCGGAAAAGAGCCGGCAACCGTCGATCCTGCATTTCTGGATAGCTTGCGCGACAGGCCTGATCAGTCGTTTACTGTCAAGCTCGGTCCGAAAGACGTGAAAGTGACGCTGAAGGACGTCATCTTTGACGCGACAGACGGCGATTTTCCCCACCCCAACACAATGATCGCCAAGCTTATGGCCGGCAAAAGCACGATATTCGAACAGGAGTATTACTCTGTCGGGGGCGGCTTTATCGAGTGGAAGGGCTACACTCCTCCCCAGAAGAATCCGCCGAAGTACCCCTTCGCCACAATGCAGCAATTGCGCCAACACGCGGAAGACAGCAACCTCTCTATTCCCGAAGTAATCCTCGCGAACGAGATGTCGATTGCCGGGAGAAGCCAAGATGAGGTATACGCCTTCATCGATAAGATCACCAACGCGATGGTGGCGATTGTGAAATCGGGACTCAACGCTCCGGAGACCGAGATTTTACCAGGGCCGATCAAGCTGCCCTCTAAAGCCGCCACCGTATATAAACGCGCGCAGGATGATGCGTTTCAGTCAGACCGCGGAATCGGCACTCTGTCGGCATATGCCTTGGCGGGCTCGGAAGAAAATGCGCGCGGACATCTGGTCGTTACTGCTCCGACGGGAGGTTCTGCGGGAGTTCTTCCAGCGCTTGTTTACGGACTGGGTGAGGGAGGCCGTAAGCTTTCGCAGGACCAGATCCGGAAGGGCATGCTTGCGGCCGCAGCGATCGGCTATTTATGCAAACACAATGCGACGCTCTCTGCAGCGGAGGGCGGATGCCAAGCCGAGATTGGCGTAGCATCGGCCATGGCGGCGGCTTTGATCGCGGCGGCATACGATGCCAGCCCCCGAGTCCTGGAGAATGCAGCGGAATCGGCGCTAGAGCATCACTTGGGGATGACGTGCGATCCCGTTGCCGGATATGTGCAGGTTCCTTGTATCGAACGATGCGCGTTCGGCGCCGTAAAAGCCTGGACAGCGTGGGCCATTGCAAGCAACGAAGTCGCATCCAGGCATCGAATCAATCTCGATGCAACCATCGCAGCGATGGCTGAGACAGCAAAGGATATGAATAGCAAATACAAGGAGACCAGCGAGGCCGGACTCGCCAAGTCCGTGACGCTCTGCTGATCGATATTCTTCTCCATGAAACTCGACGTCACCCCGGGATTTCCCACTCTCATCGGCCGTTTTCTAGTACCGGACGCCGGCGCGATGAATCGGGACTTGCAAGCGCTCATTCTAGCCGAAGAAATGAAATACCCGAGCCTCGGCCGTAGCAACATCGGTGGGTGGCACTCGCGTCCCGACTTCCTGAGCTGGCGCGATCCTGCGGTGGCGGCCCTGACTAGCTGGCTCAACTGGACCTTACGCCGGATGATCGAGGCCAGCGCGGGATCGAAAGTGTTGGAGGGTACGCTCTCTGTCACGGCGTGGGCGACCCTCTGTCGTGCAGGGGCGTACCATGCGCCGCACTCTCATCCGGATAGCGCGTGGTCCGGAGTGTATTACGTGGACGCTGGAAGCTGCACGCCCGATCAGCCGCTGAGCGGTGTACTCGAGTTCCTCGATCCGCGAGCGGGCGTGGACACGGTGACCGCGCCGGGTGATCCCTATGGTGAGCCTTTTCGAGTTCGCCCCCAAGCCGGGCTGCTTGTGGTTTTTCCCAGTTGGCTTTATCACTGGGTTCACCCTTACACGGGACAGACACCACGCATCGCCATTTCTTTCAATGCCGCGCTGGCACCGATATCTGGGGTCCTCCGGCCCACGCCCACGCTCGAGCCGATCGTATCGAGCGTTGCTGCGTAGAGAGACCGGACCGCAGCACGGCGCGCCCTTTGCCCAACCCCTGCGCGCGAACTGTGATTACGAAGTCCAGCCCAGCTAGCATGCCAGGTTGCCGAGAAACGTTAGATCCGTCCATTGGCGCGGGTTGACGTGGGGCAGCTTGGAGGAAGATTCCGAAACACTGGCTTCCACTTCCTACCTTCGTCTGCAGCGATGCTCCTGCAACTACTTTTCGTCAGCACAGCGGCCAGAAACCGGAGTTCGGACTCCACTTCCGCGGGCTGGGCCGCTGTATCCACGATTTCCTGACGAAAGAGATCGCGATAGCGCTTCCCCTAGCCTGTGAATCGCTACCTTGAGCGCCCCGTCCGACGTGTTCATTACCCGTGCTGGCGCGGAATAACGGCGTGTCGGACTGGAACACCTTCAACCGGTCGAAATGCTCTGGGCTGGCCGTCATGCACAAACTCGCTTCGCAATCTCTCCACGACTCGGTCGGGCGCCGAGACTACCCATCGCCATTCGAAGATCCGCCTATTCCAGCGTACTCTCCCGCTCCTTCTCCGGGACCGATGGGGGGACCGCTTGAAGAGGAGGATCAACGACACGATGGCTTTCATCAGCGGGTGTTCTGGTCCAATGGCGCAGCCCATTTCACAATGACGAAGACGCAATTAGGCGAGTGTCAGAAACTAACGATGGTCAAAAAGCGAGGTACGCCTGCAACATCGGCACCCAGCCGGTCAGACCTACGGTATACGGAGTAAATGCCCCGCTGTAAGGAGATTTGTTGATCCGGAACAACTCGGCGTTGAGCCAGAGTCGGTCCGTCCGAACGGGAAACCACTTTGCCCCACCGCCATACTCATAAGAATTGCCAAACTGCCCGATCACCCACGATCCGCGGATATAGGGCATCAACTTTTTCGGCTTGGCAAAATAGCTCGCCGAGAACTCGCCTCCCTGGTCGAATGTGGATGAGAGCGGAAGCGGTCCGTCCGCCACGAAATCGTTTAGCAAGCGCACGAAGTATTGCCCGTTGACCGCAAGCCCGTTCCATTTGATGCCGGCGTCAGCCGCCCACATCTTATACGTGGCCAGGTTGAGCGTTACACCCGGCGCGAACGCTCCGGTCGAGAACGTAAGCACGCCGTCGGAATTGTACAGTGAAGTGTTGTCGGGATTTGATTGCTCAAGATTTGAAAAACGGTCCTCTCGGGATCTTGTAAACGCGGTACCAATTCGAATGCGAACTTTTTTGGAGGCGAAATAATCATCGTACATGTTGCGATCTTTGCCGGGCGGGCCATAGGGTCCCAGCGGTTCCCACCAGACGCTGCCGGAAACCGCCAGATGAGTATCGATCTTGGTTGCCGAGATATTCAGGGTATTGAGACCGTTGCCGAGGAAGGCCAAATAGTTCAGCCCCTTCCCGAGTTCTCCGCTCGCCCAGACTCCCTGAGTGAACCCGGGGCGGAAGAAGTTGTCGGCCATGCTCCTATCGCTCGCCGTAAAAAATGGGAACGTATTAACCAGCGATCGGCTGCCTGGAACACCAGTGTAACCTCCGGTGAGCGTGAGGGCCTTGTTGAATTGCCAGCCAATATTGCCCGCTACGATGATCGAAGCGGCTCCGGCGGACGTCCAGACGGTTACGCTATATCGCGCCCTCTTGTCAAAAATGTAGCCGCCCAAGATGAACATTGAGCGATTTACGGTGATATCGTTGCGCGTATTAACCTCGCCGACATTTCCCAGGTGGTCGGCAAACGTCCCTTCACTATCAAGCGTATTGATATATCGGATTTGGGTATTGACGTTGAATTTCAACAGAAACGGCACCTTAGCGTGTTCGCGGGTTTCATAGATGACCATTCCATCTCTGTAACGATCGTCGTTTATCAGAGATGCCACAAAGGATGCCCGGCGTTACTGGAGTACTTGCTGAACCTGTTCGCGCCGCTGGGGTATTCAACGCAGCATTGGCCCTTGGCGCTGAGGCGTCCGCCGTTATCGACGGTGCAATTGGCCGGCCGACGATTGACGTATTCGTTGCCGTGCCCCCATCAAGCAGTCGCTGCAGCTTTTCCGATGAGTGCCGCTAAGTCCTTTTGTTGTTGATCGATACTCTTTTGCTGTTCATCGATACTCTTTTGTTGCTCATCTAAACTCTTTTGCTGCTCCTGGATTTTCCGAAGCAGATCGCGGACAACACCATCCTTGACCTGCGGCGCCACGCTCTCAGCGCCAGTTGGCGACGACCCCTGGGCGTGGGCGCGGCTCACGAACAACGTCATTGACAAGAACACCAGCGCCGCTGACGATCTACAGGATAGGTGCCGCATCCGCATGGTTCGTTGCTCCATCAGCGACGGGAGCACATGACTTATCACATACTTGCTGCAGCATCTGCACCGGCAGCATTAGCATCCTTTGGCGGCCCTCAAGCTTCCGAAGCTCATCCCGGATGGCTGCATTCTCGGCTCGGATCTGCACGATTTCCGTCGGTACGCGACTCGGCGTAGCCACGGTGGGTTGTCTCCTGAGAGGAGTCAAAGGGGACAGCGACGTTACTGTTAATGCGGTTGAGAATGTTCGCGAAAATATAGGTGGTTGGATAAACATGGACACGTTTCCTTTAGGGGAACCAGCGTCGAATTGCCGGAACGAAGGGCAGCTTTCAGGTCGTTCGTGCTCGCGCTCTACAGATGAGCATTTGCGGTGACTTCGATCTAAATTAAATCGATCAGCAACCACCTAGAAAAACTAAATCACAATAGTCTTGAAACACAGCACTTGCGCTTTCGCGACGACGGTTGGTCCGTATAACTCCGATGGCGTGAAGTGGCGCGGGCTTGCCCAATGGCCAATACTTCTTTCGATGGCTGAACAACTTCCGTACCGACGGCCCGATTCCGATCCACGATGTCGATCCTTACTCCATGCGACTCCGGTTTTAAAGGTTGGTCGCCAATGCTTCAGTGGATGTTCAACTTCTGAACTACTGATACGCGAGGTCCAGATAAGCCCAACTAGCTCCTGAATAGCTCTCCGGCAAATGGCAGGTCTGACACAAGTCCGGAAAACGAACTACGAGAGAATTTTCAATTACGCTCGTCAAAAAGGTCGGTCCTAGGAGAATTCACATGCAGAAGCAGTCGGCGTGCACGGACGATCTCGTGCGCCTCGATGACCCTCTTTGTTCATGACGCGCTCCACATGTCAGCGCAGGCCCACAGCTCAGTCGTGTTGCGAGAGCCTCCTCCCCACCGGCAAGCTCCGACTGCGGTGCCACATTGAGCGCGTATCCGTGAACGAAATCAGGAAAACACTCAGAAAACCGCTGGCCGTACTGGTGCGCTAGCAGGGCGTGGTGAGACAGGCGGTTCTCACGCCACGGCGTAATTCTTTGAGTCGGGTTGGTACCAGCAATCGAGTCGCCAAACCCTTCTGGCCACGTCGAGCCGACAGCCCTGGCCTAATTCCCATCGCCTTCACTTTTCATGATAGAGTTAGCGCGAAGATATTGTCGCGGTCGCGCGGCAGAGACATGGAGTTGTGTCCCGCGGGACAGCTTCTCGCAGTTTGCACTCTGAGATTGGATCGGGGGTTACGCCAAGAATAAACGATTCGCTATCGGTGCGTGCCAGGATCAGGAAGACGAAAGAATCTGACAGCGAGGATTCGGCGGGGTGAAATAATCGACCGATACTATGCTTTTCATATGATTATTCAGGAGGCCCGCCTGCACGCCATGTACTTATCCCAACTGGTTTCTTTTCCTGTCCCCATAGAGGATAAGTGGCGCAACATTTGCACCGCGTCGGGCGTCGATATCAAGAATGAAGTTTGAGAAGTTCGCCGTGGATCCGGGTACCCCTGAGAGTGGGTTTTCGCGACTCAGCCTTCGCGTTGGGTCTCTGACTCCTTACGCGAGGGCTGGCCGGCCAGGTCGCCCGTGACGAACTTTCCCTATCCTCTTTGCGATGCCAGGCAATGACCATTTCGGGCTCGACGACGGTCAAGGTAGAGCGCCGGTCATTCCAGACCCGGATAGCCATGACCACAGAAATTAATCTGCTGGAGTTAGTTTGAGACGCATCACGGAGCAGGAGGCCGAGAGAGATTTGAAGGCCGGCGACGCTGCATCCGTGACACACACCCGCGCGGCAAGGCCAGGGACAGAACTACGAAACTACGCAAACGTCATGTTCTCATGCGGTTTGCGATTCACGACAGGTACAACTACAGACGTAACGGGACACAACCTATGCACAGAAGGCGGTTTTCGGAGCCGGCAAAGGCCAGGTAGGACATGACGGATGACAAAGAGCTGAGTCAATCAATCGCCGAGTTGATCCGACTCCACGACGACGTTTTAGCTCAAGTTTTTGCGATGCAGACTCTGTTGCAGGATCTCGACCTCATTTCCCCTGACGAGGTCGAGCGGCGAACCGAGCAGTTCCGGAAGCAGTTCGCCTTGGATCTCGAAGCCCGCTTGGCCGCCCGTCAGAGGAAAACTGATTCAGCAACTGAGATTCAGCGCCGGCAACGGATTCTCGATGAATACGAAGGGCCATAGTGGTATTCGGCAACCAGGCAGATTTGTAACGATCGAATGCAACTGACCGTCCGGACCGACGCGTGTCCTGCCGGGGCGTTGCAACCGCCTCCAATGCAGCCGGTCTTGTCGGTGAACCGCCGACTTGAGAGACTGTCCTCGGTGTTGCCCCGCCCTTCTCAATCATGAGATCCACGCGGCCTTCGCTTCATCAGAGACACCGCGACGGTTCAAACTAAGCGTTGCATGTCCGACTTCGTGAGCAGCTGTCACTTGTAGAAAATTCACAGGTATCTGTCTAGCGTTGGCCTGCGTCTGTCCCCAGCCAACTTGCGGACATCACCGGCGGCCATGCTTCTTCCCGTCCGAACTCAAAGATGTTTATCAGCGTTCCAGGCCCGGACCATCCTAGATTGCTATGAAGTGGCATGGCCGACTCTATCTCGGTGAGCCCCTTGCCCCGGTTCTTATATTCTGTTAAACGTACACAGTCATAAGTCCAAATGCAACACTCGGGGGAAAAGTCAGAATGTCCCGGCCACCTTCAAACTCTAAGACCACTCAATCTGCGGTCACTCGCGACGAAACCGCGGCGGCAACGGCCATGAAGCGCGATATCCTGCACTCTGTCGATGCTGCCGGTTTTCTCGAGTCTGCGCCCGATGCCATGCTCCTTGTGGACGAACAGGGCCGGATCGTGGCTGTAAATACCCTCGCGGAAAAGCTTTTTGGATATTGTCGCGAGGAACTGATCGGTGAGCTGGTTGAGACGCTGGTTATGGATCGCTCTCGGAACCGCCAGATCGAACTTCGCTGGTGGGACATCGCCGGCCCGCTTCCGTGGACGGTAGGAGCAGACCTAGGGCTGTACGGCTTACGTAAGGACGGCAAGGAGCTTTCCATTGAGATCAGCCTCAGTCCGCTCGTGACACCCGCGGGCAGGCTCGTCCTGAGCGCCATCCGGGACTTCACCGACATCGAGCGCATGAAGGAACAAGTGCGCCAGGGAGCTGAAGAGTTGCAGAAGGTCATGGATCTCGCGCCCATGGCCATCTTAGTGGCTCATGACCCGGAGTGCCGTAACATTACCGGTAATCGGGCGGCTAACACCATGTCTGAAGCCGAAGACGGGGCAAACCTCTCATTCACCCCGATAGGAGGTGCGTTCCCCAATTTCCGGTTCTTCCGAGAGGGTGTCGCCGTGCCTCCTAAAGAACTGCCCATGCGAGTTGCGGCTGCCACTGGAACAGAAGTTCGGGATTGGGAAGCGGAAGCGGTTATGCTGAGCGGCGCCAGGAAAATCATCTGGGGCCACGCCACTCCGTTGCGCGATGCTGCCGGCGTGGTTTGGGGCGCCGTTGCCGCCTTCGAAGATATCACCGTGATCAGGCGGCTTACCGAAGCCGCCCTTCATGAGAGCCAGGAACAGACGCAACTTGCACTGGACTCGGCCCAGCTTGGATTATGGGGCTGTAACATCGGCAGCGACGAAATCTGGGCTTCCGAGCAGACTTTGGCTTTATTTGGGTGGCCCTCGAGTTCCAAACCTAATTATGCGGCGTTGGTCAATTCCGTTCACGAAGAAGACCGTGAGATTGTTGTGCACCTGCTTGAAAAGGCGATGCGGGAAGCGGCCGAATGCTGGATGGAGTTTCGTATCCGGCTACCGGATGGCTCTGTGCGATGGATCAGGTGTCGCGGCCGGAGTTACTTGGGGCCCAGTGGCACTCCCGAGCGAATCATGGGCGCATTCCTCGATATCACGGCGCGGAAGCGAGACGAAGCAGCGCTTACAGAACAGTTGGCTTTTGAAACCGTGCTGGCTGAGCTGTCGGCCATGTTTATCAACCTCCCTACGAACCAGGTGGACGGACAGATCGAAAAAGCCCAGAGGCGGATTTGTGAAGCGCTCAGTCTGGACCGCAGCATGCTGGGGCAGGTGTCCCCGAAACTCGGCGAACTCGCCATAACACATTCGTGGAGAGCGGAGGGCATGCAAGACGATATTCAGGTCACTCCCGACGATTTTCCGTGGAGCGCCCGAACGGTCCTGGGAGGGACGGCGATCTGTTTTGCGCGAGTGGATGAATTGCCGCCCGAGGCGGTCAAAGACAAGGAGGCGTATCACCGGCAAGGACCAAAATCTGGGGTCATGTTTCCGCTCATGACGGGGGGGAGCGTCATCGGCGCGCTAGCTTTTGGAATGGAGCGAGAGGAGCGCGAATGGCCCCGCGAACTGGTGGAACGGCTCCGTTTGGTGGCCGAAGTTTTCTCCAACGCTCTGGCCCGCAAGCGCACCAGTGAAGAGCTAGAAACGGCCTATTCGGAGCTGCGGCAACAGAAAGAAATGCTGCAAACGATCTTCGATCACATTCCCATGATGATCAATTTCGGAGATGGAAAATTCGGGTTCCTAATGGTGAACCGGGCGTGGGAGCAGACGCTCGGATGGACACTGGACGAGATGCGCCGGGACAATGTGGACATCCTGGTGGAAAACTATCCCGATCCTCAATATCGCGAGCAGGTACGCGATTTCGTGTTGAACTCCAATGGAGAGTGGGCGAACTTCAAGACCACGGTCCGCGACGGCCGCGTTATCAACAGCTCCTGGATGATGCTCCATCTGCCGGACGGCACCAGCATGGGCATCGGTCAGGACATCACTGAGCGCAAGCGCGCTGAAGATGCGCTGCGGGAAAGCGAGGGGCGCTTCCGGAATATGGCCGACACAGCGCCCGTGATGATCTGGGTTTCCGGAACGGACAAGCTTTGTACATTCTTCAACAAGGTCTGGCTGGAGTTCACGGGCCGCACCATGCAGCAGGAATTGGGAGAGGGTTGGGCCAAGGGGGTGCATCCCGATGACCTCGATCGCTGCATTGCCACTTACTCTGAGTCCTTTGATTCCCGCCGCTGTTTCAAGATGGAGTACCGGTTACGTCGCGCTGACGGAGAGTATCGATGGATCCTGGATGAAGGTGTTCCACGCTTCATGCTGGATGGCACATTCGCCGGGTATATCGGTTCTGCCATCGATATAACCGAAATGAAGCGCAACAGTGAAAAGTTGCAGGCCGCCTTCTCGGAGGTCGAACAGCTCAAGCGGCGGCTGGAGCAGGATAACCTTTACCTGCAGGAAGAAATCAAGCTGGAACACCACGGAGTGGTTGGTGGAAGCGAGAAGATCCGTAACGTCCTAAGAAAAGCGGAGCAAGTTGCCAAGACGAATGCATCGGTGCTCTTACTAGGAGAGACAGGAACCGGCAAAGAACTGATTGCCCGGGCTATTCATACAGCCAGCAACCGCAACCATAGGCCGATGGTCAAAGTCAATTGTGCCGCGCTTCCCGCAGAGCTGGTTGAAAGTGAACTATTCGGCCGGGAGCGGGGAGCATATACGGGCGCGATGAGTCGCGAAATTGGGCGTTTTGAACTGGCGAACGGTTCTACGCTCTTCCTGGACGAAATTGGCGAAGTGCCTCTCGAACTGCAGGCCAAATTGCTCCGGGTTCTGCAAGAGGGCGAGTTTGAGAGGCTGGGTAGTCCAAGAACCATCCGCGTGGATGTTCGCTTGATCGCGGCGACCTCCCGTAATTTGGAACTCGCTATAAAGGAAGGCAGATTCCGGGAGGATCTCTTCTATCGCCTCAACGTATTCCCGATCACAATTCCACCTCTCCGCGAGAGGCGGGAAGACATCCCACCATTGGTCTGGCATTTCGTGAATGAGCTTGGCCGGCGAATGGGGCGCCAGATCGAGAGCATTCACGGTCCGACCATGGAGGCTTTTCAGAATTACTCGTGGCCCGGTAATGTGCGCGAATTGCGGAATGTAGTCGAACGCTTCCTAATCACCAACATTGGCAGCGTGTTCCGGGCGGATTGGCAGTCTATCGAGAAACCCGCAACATCGGCCCCCAGTCAAGTGCTCGAAGAGGTAGAGCGAACCCACATTCTGGGAATTTTGGAATCGACACGTTGGAAGATACGCGGCGCGACCGGTGCAGCGAAGATACTGGGTCTCAAGCCCACAACTTTAGAATCTCGCATGATTAAGCTGGGGATCATCCGGCCCAAATCGGCCTAGTGGCCTCCGAGATCTCAGAGCTTCGGTGCCGTGCAGTCTCTGCTGCCTCAAGCCCTGTTGACTCGGCCGATGGAGGTCGAGAGTGACTAGCGTGTGTGCACCGTAGTTGGGCCGGCAAAGCGCGGAGAGCTGTGGCCGACATTACCATACGGGCAACCGGCTACCGCACTCGCAACCAGCCACCCCTGCTCGAATTTCATATCGTCGCGGAGAATCTCGAGCTACGATATTTCGTAGCAGCTCCGACATACCGGAGGTTCCCCTGCCGTGACCGCAGTGATTCGAATAGGCGTTGGAAACTAAATGAGACCCTGTTCGACGGCGTACCTGGTCAATTCAGCCGTGCCGCGTAGGCCAAGCTTTCGCTTGAGGTTCTCGCGGTGAAAACCAACCGTTTTAATGGAGATATTGAGCAGAAAGGCAATTTCCTTTTCAGTCCGGCCCTCGGCAACCAACTGCAGAGTCTCCCGCTCCCGCGGACTAAGGTGAAGAGCGGTTGCAGCGCGGGAAGAATCCCGGAAATGTTCCAGACTTTCTTTCGAAAGCCTCGAACTTAAATAGATGCCTCCGTTCAAGGCGCTATCGATAGCCCCAAGAAGCTCTTCCGATGCGGCGGACTTCAGGACATATCCACTCGCTCCCGCCTGAAGCGCTGACATCAAGTACGCAGGGCTGTCATGCATCGTTACGAATAACAGCTTCACCTTGGGCAGATGCTTCTTGATTTGAGCCGCCGCATCGATACCGTTCAACAGCGGCATGGCGATATCCATCACAATCACTTGCGGGTGCAAGCGGATCGCCGCATCAACGAGGGCGCGCCCGTCCGACACCATCCCCACGATTTCGTAATGAGGCTCCAAAACCGCGCGCATACCCGTGAGGGTGAGCGCATGATCGTCAGCCAGTAGAATGCGCGCTCTCCTCATCAGTTGGGGGTGGTAATGGAACCTCTATGGCAATCCGAGTGCCATGACCGGGCTTTGACCTGATGGATAGTTCTGCATTCACCAACCGGGCTCGTTCTTCCATTGTGATGAGACCCAGTCCTCCGTGTCCCTTCACTGCTTCAAGGTTGAACCCAATGCCGTCGTCGGCGATCGACAGTGTCAGGGTCTTATTCCGCGAGGTGAGTGCGAACCAAACGTGTTTGGCGCTGGCATGTTTCGCTACATTCTGTAAGCTCTCTTGCGCAACGCGATACAGACAAGACGCGAGTTCGCGCGGCACTGAGCCAGGCAGACCAATAGTGCTGATTTCTACGGCGATTTTTATATCGTTGGAAAACGCCTCGCATAAGCTGCGCAGGGAAGCCACTATGCCCAAGTCGTCAAGGATGGATGGATGCAAGCTGTAAGCGATATGACGACTTTCTTCCGAGGTCGCGACCACACGACCCTGAAACGCTCTTAGCCGGCTTTGTGTCTCCTCGGGGAGTTGCTGTTTGGCAAATTCGCCGATCTCGATGGCCAGAGAACCCAGTTGCTGGCAGATTTGATCGTGCAATTCGCGTGAAACTCTTCGGCGCTCCTCTTCCTGCGCCGTCATGAGACTAGTGGCCAGCGCCTGAACCTCTTCTGTGCGTAATTGCGCTACCTCCTCGAGCCGCTTCCTGTCGGTGAAGTCGCGTCCGACTGCGAGGACCGATTGCACCGCCCCCCTCTCTCCCAACTCCGGGATAAACCTCGTCTCCCAATTGGTCACTCCACCGGGAGAAGGATATGTCAACTCGGCCACGGTAGGCTGCCCGGTTTTAAGAACGCTGCGGACGGCGCGCGTCACTGTATCAACCACTGGCGTGGGCATCCCTAACTCACCCGGCGTCTTGCCCACCATCGTCTCCCCCTGAAATCCCGTTTCTTTCTCCACGCGTTCGTTCACATATTTGTAACGCAGGTCGCTATCGAATCGTGCGATTGCGTCGGGGGTGTGATTAAGAACCGTGTCCAGCTCCTGTTCGCGCTGCCTCAACAGGTCCATCATCCGCCGCCGCTCGGTGATATCGTTGCCAAAAGCGACGGCGATAGCACCCTCGCGGGTGTTAAGGACGCTCAGGCCGATCTCGACCGGAAGAGTTGTGCCGTCTTTCCGGCAGCCTTCCAAATCGAGTCCGATCCCCATGGGGCGGCTCTCCATGTTCGCAAAGTAAGCTCTGTAATGTTCTGCATGACGCTGGCGGGCGTTGTCCGGAATGAGAATCTGGAGCGCCTGTCCGATCAGTTCGTCCGGTCGGTAGCCGAATGTTTTTTCGATACTTCCGGTGGCGATTACGATGTTCTGGTCCGCGTTCACGCCAATAACGAACTGAGGAGTGCATTCCATCAAGGCACGGATGTTGACTTCGCTCCTGGCCAATTCTGCGCGGGCGAGGTCGCCAGACGCTAGGGCCTCATCTCGTTGGCGGTAAATCAAATCGGTGTCCAGCATCACAATAAGCACGCCTTCGATCTGGTCGGCTTCAACCCTGTAAGGCTGCACGCGCATTGAATACCGGTGGCTCGCCCGGTCGCTGACTTCGCGCTCGATCGATCGACCCAGACCAGTCACTTCCACAAACAGCTCCTTCCAGTTGGAAACGTTCAGGTTTGAAGCGATATTGCTGAACGGGCGGCCAACGTCGCTCGGAATCAGGTTTAGCAATATAGCAGCCTTCGGTGTAAATCGCCGCACTCGCAGACCGGCATCCAAAATTAGAACCGGTATGTCGACACCCACCAACAAATTGCTCAGCTCTTGCACCAGAATGTCTAACTCCGTCTTGTGACGCTGCAACTCGTTGTTGAGCGTATCGAGTTCTTCGTTCGAGGACTGAAGCTCCTCCTTGGCTGTTTCGAGTTCCTCGTTGGTGGTCTGCAATTCCTCGTTACTGGATACGACCTCTTCGTTGGCGACGCTCATTTTCGCTAGCGCGCTCTGATGTTCCGCAATCAGGACACGCAGGTGTTTCCGGGTGGCCACCAATTCCCGTTTGAGTCTTTCCGTTGTTTCGACGGTCCGCTTCTGGTGGCCACCGGCTCCAGAAGGCTCCCCCTCATCCAGTTTTGCCAACGTGAGGTTTTGAAACACAACTAGGAATTTTTGCTTCTGGCCTTTACGCTGGTCAATTGGACGTACTTCCAGGCGCACGGTGGCCGGTTTTCCCTGATGCTCGAACCCTGCGGCATCCTTGTGGACAGCGACGCCGGTTCGCCGGGCTTGGTAAATAGCCATTTGCAAATCCACCACTAGCTCCGGACGCACTATCCTCAGCAAGTGAAAGCTGGGCTGCCCAGTACCAGGCGCCAAGTAGGGGCTGGTGTCGCCCTGAAAATGCACAATTTGGAGATCTGGATCGACAATCAGCGCGGGCGGTGCGTAGTGCTCCAGGAGGAGCGCTTCGGCTTGCTTTTGAAAATCGGCCTCCTCACTACTGGGCGTTACCATTGGCGGCGGGACGCCGGTTTTTTGAACGCGATCCGGGAGCGTGTCGAACTCGTGAAACTCTGCCTTCAACGGTCTGGGCGAGAAGATCCGATGCTTCCGGTCAGCAGCCGAGAAGCCTTCGGAGTAGCTGTTGATCGTTTCCGAGTTTCCCAGGAATAGAAAACCTCCGGCATTGAGCGCTCGCTGGAAAATGGACAAAGTCTGCCGTTGGAGAGCTGGACCCATGTAAATCAACATATTCCGGCAACTGATGAGATCCACTTTTGAAAAGGGCGAGTCCTTCGTGACGTCATGACGTGCAAAAACGCATAGATCGCGGACGAACTTTTGGATCTGATATTCATGATCGGTCTTGACGAAGAAGCGTTTGAGACGGGCAGGAGACACTCCGGCCACAGCGGCCTCGGTGTAGATTCCAGATCGGGCATGCTCCACGGCGCGCTCCTGGATGTCGGTCCCGAAGACCTGAATCTTCGTTCGGCTGGCTCGCTCGCCCAGTTCATCGAGCAGTAATATCGCAATGGAGTAGACCTCCTCCCCGGTTGAGCATCCTGGCACCCAGATGCGAAGCGAATCTGGCTCAGATGTTCGCCGGCACAATTTTGCCAGGACCCGTCTTCGCAAGGCCTGAAAACACTTCGGATCCCGAAAGAAACTGGTCACATGGATGAAAATATCAGCTACCAGGGCCGGGACCTCTTCTGGGTTCTGTTTCAGGATCTCAGCGTACTGACTCAGCGATTCGATTTTCCGCAGAGCAATCCTCCGCGCGATACGCCGGCGGATGGTGGCCTGCTTGTACAGACGAAAATCAATGCCAACGGAGGACCAAAGGATCGAGGAGATCTGATCGAGTTCGCCTCCTTGAGGCACTTTAGGCGCCGTCGCAGGATAGGGTTGCTTGGCAAGGCGTGCCAGTTCTGCGGCGATGCCCTTAGGCGATAAAACAAAATCGACGGATCCGGCGGCAACTGCGCTCATCGGCATGGCGGGCCATTCGGCTGTTTTGGAAGATTGAGCAAAAGTGACGCCTCCGGCCGCCTTGATGGCTTTTAGACCCTGCGTGCCGTCTGAACCCGTGCCGGAGAGCACAACGCCGATGGCTGCATTTCCTTGTTCTTTCGCTAATGTGATGCAAAAATCGTCGATCGGGAGTTGCACCCCGCGTACTTCCGAGCGCGGACCTAATCGCAAGCTTCCTGCACGGATTGTCATGGTTTTGTTGGGGGGGATGACGTATACGTGGTCGGGCTCCACAGCCATTCCGTCCGACACCTGAACGACCGGCATGCTGGTTGCCCTCGATAAAAGAGTGGTAAGCCCGCTCTCATGCTTGGGCTCCAAGTGTTGAATCAACACGAGTGCCAGACCGGATTTGGACGGTAGTGCTTTCAGTACCGCAGTGAAAGCTGCCAGACCTCCAGCCGAAGCGCCAATCGTTACCACCGGGAACGAGAGCGGGGGACCCACAAATGAGGTTTTAGATTGGGCAGCCGTGTACGGACTCACAGTGCCGATTCGCGTGCGCGATTTTCGAGATCTTCGCGCCGTCGGTGCCTTCGCCATATCGGCGAAAACCTCCAAACTAGATGCCTAATGCTAAGTTGCAATTCCCATGCCGCTCTCAGTTAGCGCCATTCTGACCAAGAGGAATCGAAACTGGCTTGCTTCTTCTTTGTTTCTTGTGGGATGCAGTAGCGGCAATCACTTGCGGCACTATCTTTTCAGCTAGCGACTATCTTTTCGTCTTCGTCGAATTCTTGGAAGTATTACGGTCTCGTTGCATTCGTTTTATCCTATCAAACCTAGGACAACCCCTAGGGTAAATTGCTCACTAATCTCTGTTAATACTAGTACCACATTCAGGCTTGATGTTCTCTAGCCTAAGAGAGGGATCATGGTGTCGTGCCTTGGGTGCGGCATCTTTAGCGTAGGAGGGATCATGATTTCGAGTGTTGGCTGCGACAATCGTATGCAGGATATTGATACTCAAAGTAACGAAGAATTGCTGAACCGGACTCGCCAAGGAGACCAGGACGCGTTCACCGAACTGATTCAACGGCACCACGCTACTTGCATCAACATCGCAACATGCATTCTGCGGGACCGCGATGAAGCTAAGGATGAAGTGCAAAAAGCTTACTGGAAAGCCTATATGCACCTGGATCAATGTCATGGGGGAGAGGGGATCGCCGCATGGCTGTTGAGCATCGTCAAGACGGAGTGCCTGATGCTCCTTCGCGTCAAAAAACGCATGCCGCTCCTGTACATCGACGATAACCGCCGCGACGGACAGAGGCGCGAATTGCGCAGCAACAATCCCGATCCGGAACATGATGTGATGAAGCGAGAATTGATTACCATGGCACGGAGGGAAATCCACCTGATGCCTCGCCTGTTGCAGAACGTGCTCGTGTTGCGGGACTTGGAGGAACTCTCCATCATAGATGTTGCGGAGCGACTGCGAATTAGTGTTCCAGCTGCGAAGTCGCGCCTGCTTCGCGCGCGCCAGGAGTTGCGGAGACGGTTGATCGCCTACTACCGCAATGGTACGCCGCCCAAGGACTCAAACCCAGCGATGCGGACAGTGCATCAAGAACGTGTCGAGTCTAGGTGTGGCTGACTTTGCTAAAGGGGCGGGTGCCCTCCTGGCGTGGAAAGCCAAGGGGGGGTATCGCGTTCGATGCAAAGCATCGCTGGCGAGGTTGCAGTGGTCCACTGCTTGGAAGCACCTGAGCGGAGATAGGGCAACGCAGGGATGCAACCCTGGGCGTCAACTCAGCGGCCGGAATGGCCGGGGCGGCGTCAGCAGCCCCTGAAAACCGCCATTCTGGCGCAACGGCGTTAAATCCTAGGGTCGCAGGGCAACAGCCCGTTGCGGACGGGCGGTTGGAGGCGAACCATCATGCAGCCCGATTCTCGAACTCGGCAAGATAACCGAGTACCGAGTGCGGTCGGTACCGCTTATCCACGCGCCCGACGCAAGCGCGGGCTTCCTGTAGATCGCGATATCGTTGCGGTAAAGCTCTACGTGTTTTAGGGTCTTTACGAGGACTTGCAAGCGGCGTTGTCATTGGGGGTTGGCAGCCGGCCCACTCCGTCCGGCGGCCCAGTTTTCGCTAATGCCTGATTCATTTTGGACTCGGGCGGACAGCAGCCTTAAATCACCACTGGAAGGCCATGGGAGGAATCGAGCGAGAGTTGATGTTCACACAATCCCTACCTGGGCGCTTTCGGGGTCATGCACGTGGGGATGCGGACAAGTTGGGAAGCGATCGCTGAACCAGGTTTGAGCTGTCACCTCCGACTAGCTAGAAGGTGGATAGATTCTTGGCTGAGTACGAACTAGCGTACAAGGCAGTCTCCTGAAGGACCTAAACCCCTATATTCATAGGCGCGAAACCAAGTCGCTGAAGCGAGCATCAGAACGAAGCGGATCGAATTCAGGATCGAGCTTTATGGAGAAAGCAAAGGGGACTCGCTCGTCTAGGATTCTCCCCACGGATGTGATCGCTGAATCTCTGTCATTCAGCGCTATCTGTATTTGCGCCATGGCGTTGGGATCGACGTATCGGGTCTCAGCCAGATGGGACAGCTTAGCGAGAATCCCCAGGGCTTCGTTCCGATGACTCAAAAGTGCCAGGCAGGCACCGAGCAAACCCAGGCTTAGCGGATCGGGAGGGTCGGTTTGACACTCTCGCGCCTGTTCCAGCGCGGCTTCAAAGCGGCGTTGGCTGAGATAGACTTGCGCCAAAAGATAACGGGTCTCAACCGGCTCGCGATCCAGCACCAATGCTGCTTCAATCCACTTTTCGGCGTTCGATGGCTGACGCTGAATATGCAGCGCCCATCCGAGCGAGCGGTGTGCTCGCACCGAGAGAGGATCCAGAGCGACCGAGCGCTCAAAACATGCCAAGCCTTGATCCGATTCCCCACGTGCCAGCAGACACCAACCGTAGATCTGTTGTCCGAACGAGTAAGAGGGCTCGAGTTCGATAGCCTTCCGCGCTATGCCCGCTCCCTCTTCCCACTTCCATTCATAAAGCGCAATGGAGGCTGCAAGAGCGCAGTGGGCGTGTGGCAGAAAAGAATTGAGGTTCAGCGCCTGAAGCGCAGACCGTTGTGCCTTGGGGAAGACTTTGCTAGGCCGCTCATGTCCCCATAAGGCAAGATATAAATAAGCGTCCGCGAGCCCAGCGTATGGCGGCGCGTATTCTGGGAACAAAGAAATGGCGCGTTCGAATATTTCGGCCGCGGTCCGGTAACCGTCCACACTCATGCGATTCCACGCGTATCGGCCCTGAAGATTCAGCAGGTACGCCCTCATATTGGGCGCGCCGCGAATCACCCAGCTAGATGCAGACGAGGCCAGTGTGATCTGCAGGGCCCGTGTAACTGCCAGTGCAATCTCCTCTTCCAATGTGAAGAGACCATCCAGCGTCCGTGCATAGGTTTCAGCCCAGCGGACCTCTCCACTTGCCACATCGAGGATCTCGGCGAAAATCTTGAGCCGGTTGCCCGATTTACGAATACTCCCATCGATGATTGTTCCTGCCCCCAGGCGGGTGCCGATCTCCCGTACATCTGCTGCGGCGCCTTTTAACGCGAAGACGCTCGTGTGGCCAATCACGTTCAGCCCAGAAATACGGCTAAGGGCGAATATGATGTCATCCGTGATCCCATCGCAGAAATACTCCTGCTCCGGATCGGTGCTCAGGTTGGACAAAGGGAGAACGGCTACCGTTTGGCGGTTCAGCAGCGGCGCCTCGGGTTCCCTATTTGGCGTCTGGCGGCCGGGATCGATGACGGAAGTGAGATAAGCAAATGTTGGGACGTAGCTTCCCGCCTTGAAGACGATAGACACCGGATCTGCTCGCCCTTCGAGTTCATAGTACTCACCGAGCTTTTTTCGCAGGCGTTGCGATTCCACCCGGACGATCGAATCTGTCCGCGGGTCAAATTTGGACCCACGATCAAAGACAAGGCGACCTAGGAGTGATTCTTTAAGCCGATCGAGGGTTCCTTCCAAGCCGCATTCAACAGCAAATTTGAGGAAACGCTGAAGACGTTCCGAGTTCCGGAACGCACGGCTTCGCAGAATGCGATCGAGCTGGGCGCGGATATCCCGGTCGGCGACAATGCCGGTGTCTTCGGTACTACGGCCTGGGACGTCCGTGGGGCTCACATTTGTGAAGACAATGCTCTATAACCTTTGGGCGTAAATTATCGATTTCGCAGCTAGCGGCTAGCTAGCGGCTAACTAGCTTGCAGGGGCTGACAGTCCCCAATATGATTGAAAACACATTATTTGCGTAACATGCTGACCTGCTGGCATGTGTTGCTCAGGAATCAGAAGGGGACGAGCGATAGGTGCCATCCAGAACTGTCAGAACAGTGCTGATGATCGACGAGAATGAGGTGCTGTGCAGTGCCATTTCCATAGTGCTGAGGACACAAGGATTTCGTGTGCTCGTGGCCCACGATGGCCGCTCGGGAGTGGATTTGTTTCAGGTCCATGAGGCGGAAATCGATGTGATTGTAATGGAATTGACCCTGCCCCGCTTATCGGGACATGAAGCACTGCGTGAACTGCAACGGATACGGCCAGGCGTGAAGGTTATTCTTACCGCCTCCTTCAGCAAGAGGGCACTTGTTGATTTGCATCCCTGGGGATTCCTTCAAAAACCCTACTTGTCAAGCGAACTGATCGACTTGTTGCAGAAGGCGTGCCAAACCGGATAGCGAGTAATCCGCCAGAGAACCGGTCCAGTAGATTGTCTGGAACTCGATAGAGTCATGAGCGCATCGCTCGTCTCAAGCGGCGAACGTCGCTCGCCAGCAAATTTAGGTACTGTTTCGTGACGATGAGGCCCGGATGGCAAACCGGATGCGTCAGCGCGCTAGACCTCAGTCAATTGCGCCACGGATATCAGCCACACTGCAAAAGCACCAATGGGAAAAAGCCCATTGCCTACTCGATGTTGACAGTTACGCCTTGTTGGCTCAGGGTCGAACCAACCTGCAACACGATAGGTACTGCCCCCGAGGCTATGTCGTCCGGAACCCGAACATTAATCTGTATGACTCCGGCCACGAAACCTGGTGCCCCACCCGCGTACAGCACATCCGCGGACTTGCCGTCGATGCGGGCTGAAGTGGGGAGGACTAGTGTGGATAATGGAACTGTCGCGATTAAACCGTCAATGCCAGCGGGGCTTGTCTCGCCTCCGCCGGTTGCGTAAAGCACGATTATTGAACCACGTCCTGCTGGATTCAGATCACTGTTCGACGATCCATCCTGATTGAGGACAGCCGCCTGGCCCTGACCGGTCGAATCCATCGTGAACAATGCGGGAGCACTGTTTGTCACAGCAAGGTCGAGTGCCGTTGACGTCTGTGCGGAGTTTGTGATGACCAGCCCTGTATGGCCGCGTCCGGCGACAGCGAAAGGAACCACGGCATCCAATTGCCCCGGACTGGCGTACAAGAGCGGCGCCGGGTTATCGTCGAAAAATACCTGCGTGTTTGCCAGCGCCGTGGACAGGAAACCCGACGGGCCCATCAGAGGACCGAGGGCTTGATTGGGTCCAAGGTTCGATCCCAAAATGGTGACGAGTTCTCCTGGAGCGACCGCACCGCTTTGAAGAGCAGCTGCATTGACGATAGAGGTGACGAGTGGTCGACCGGTGTAGTTGATCAGTACGGAAACGAGATTCGATTCGCTATTAGCAACGAGCAAATCGGGCCTTCCGTCGGCGTTCAGGTCTACAACGCTGATCCACTCCGGAGCGCTCCCCGTGACGAAATCGATCGGTGGCACAAAGGAGCCGTTTCCGGCGCCTAGAAATATCGAGATAGTGTTCGAGGCTGTATTGGCGACTGCCAGATCAGGCTTTCCATCCAGATTGAAATCACCTGTCGCCAAGAAGGAGGGATTACTTCCCGCTGCGAAACTTCTGGGAGAGCTGAACGCTCCATTCCCTAAACCAAGCAGCAGCGAGATTGACCCTGGCGAAGAGCCCGTGGCATTCGCAACCGCAATGTCGATCGTGCCGTTGCCATCGAAATCCGCCAGCGCGATGCAGGCAGAGAGTTGGCCGGCAGAAAAGTTTCGCGGGGCGAGGAATATCCCAGCGTCCGTCCCGAGGAGGATGGAAACATTATTCGAGGCCATGTTTGCTACGGCCAAATCCAATCGACCGTCTCCATTGAAATCGGCGGTAGCAATGGATACGGGGCGATCTCCTACCGCCGAAGCGAAGATCGGCAGGAAGGTTCCGTTGCCGTTACCACGGAAAACACTCACGCTATTGGAGTTCGTCTCGACAACAGCCAGGTCGAGCTTTCCGTCGCCGTTAAAATCTGCTGCGACGATGGCAGACGGACCAGCGGCTGTCAAACTGCCAAACAAACGGAACGTTCCATCCCCGTTTCCAAGGAAGATGTCCACATTGTTCGAAGCGAAATTTGCGACAGCTAGATCCAGCCTTCCGTCCTGGTTGAAATCTCCAACCGCGAGCGCACGCGGGCTGATGCCGGTGGCTTCCGACGTGAGAGGCTGGAAGAAGCCATTGCCCAATCCGCGCAGGATGTTGAGCGATGCGGCCCCCTGATTCGCCACAATCAAGTCTGACTCGCCATCGCCGGTAAAATCGGCAACGGCAAGGGCAGTTGGGTTTTGGCCTGTCGGAATTGGGCCACGTTGAACGAACGAAACGGTTTGAGCGGGCAAGCGCCCGATAGCAGAGAGCGCACAGATCAGAGCAAATCCCAGTAATGCGCGCGAATTGGGCTTTTCGATAACCCTTGTGCTCATGCTAGCCGATAGAGAGCGAATTAACATCGATTTTTCGCAAGAACCGTTCTACGACTGCCATAGCAATTAGACCGCCGAGGCGCGAGGCAGCATTTGGTTTGGCATACGAACTTTCGTAGTCAAGAACATCAAATGACTACCTAAGCTGTCAGCTGGATGTTTTTTTTTAGCGCCCCAACACCGTTACGTACATGCCACACCATCCTTTGCTACCCCATCCAATTACCCGGCTAACGCCACCTTTGGGAGGGTGTCTTGCGAAAAAGTAGATGATGAAGGTGATCGAGACCTTTCGCCGCAATGGCTGCGTGGGGCCCATTTTTCTTCGGGCTGGCGTCGCCGCACTCTCCGATACTGGAGCGATCAAGGCGCGAACACATTAGCTCACGATGATGTTCTCGGGTGTTCCGCGCGCTCTGTTGACCGCATCTCTTTTTGATCGGATTCTTCCTTCAGGCCCTTCAGGTCGCTTCTGCGCAGGTGGTGCGGAGCACATTTGATCTTGCAAATGGCTGGACCGTGGCAAGTTGCTGGCTCGGCACGGTATCCCCAAAACCATAGTTCAGGGAAGTCTTTTGGGCGGCGAGTTCCTTGAGGCTACGCGAAGCCTGACTGGGTTTGTTTTTTAACCCGGTGCGATCGACCCCGCTGGTTCACCGTCGTGATCACATCGGTGGTCGGCCCTGACGTCTTCTCCGACCATGCGCTATTCGTGCCAGGAGGGTCCTCTTGTATCGTAAGCGTCCGGTCGACCCCGTCTTGATCGGACCGAGGAAGTCGTTTATTAGCGAGGGAGTTTTTGGTAAGGAAAGCGATTTCGGATGTGAGTGAGGAAGTAGCGGCCTTTGGATTCGGCCTCAAGGAACTTTTGGTATTGATCCGCGGGGAAGGTGAAGTAGCGATAAACTTCGCCGCTGTGGAAGCGGAGGTAAAGAATCCGGCGAGGTGTAACATATGCTGCGGCAGCTAGGAGCTTGGACTCGATTGGCTCCCAATCCAGACCATCTGTGTCATTCGAGATTGTGCCCACGATTCGAAGATTGTGGGCACGATTTCTTTGAGGCGGTGGAAGTGTCATGCCGCATCCGCCGCCGGCGTGGCCGGAAACAGATTCCACGGCAGCAGGTCGGCGATCCGGTTGATGGGATGATCGGCAATACGTCGCAGCACCGAACTCAGGTACGTCTCCGGATCGATCCCGTTCAGCTTGGCCGATCCCAGCAGGCTGTAGATCACAGCCGCGCGCTCGCCTCCGGCGTCCGATCCGGCAAACAGATAGTTCTTGCGGCCCAGCGCCACAGTTCGCAGCGCTCGCTCGGCTGCATTGTTATCCATCTCGACGCGGCCGTCCTCGCAAAAACGTAGCAACGCACCCCAGCGATCGAGCGCATAGCGGATCGCCATCGCCACGTCGGACTTCTGCGACAACTTCGCCAGCGTTGTTTTCCACCAGGCCTGCAACGCCTCCAATAGCGGCCGCGATCTAGCCAGCCGCACTTCCTTCCGCTCGGTCGGCGATCGTCCTCGAATCTCCTGCTCCATGCCGTAGAGTTGCCCGATGCGGTCCAGCGCCTCTTTGGCAATCGGAGATCGATGCGCCTGATAAAGATCGTGGAACTTGCGCCTGACGTGGGCCCAACACGCCGCCTCCACAATGCGGCCCTTCTCATAGAGCTTGTTGAACCCGGCGTAGCCATCGGCCTGCAAGACTCCCGCATATTTTTCCAGATGGCTGGCCGGATGCTCTCCTTTGCGGTCCGGAGAGTAGGCGAACCACACCGCCGCCGGTTCCTCGCTTCCGGATGGACGGTCATCGCGAACATACGTCCACAAGCGGCCGGTCTTGGTCTTGCCGTTGCCCGGTTCCAGCACCGGTACCGGCACATCGTCGCCGTGCAGTTTCTCGGCGTTCAGCACATACTTTCTCAGCGCATCCACCAGCGGCTGCAATGTCCGGCTCGCGCCGCCCACCCAATCGGCCAGTGTCGAGCGGTCCAGTTCGATGCCCTCCCGCCGGTAGATCTCCGACTGGCGGTAAAGCGGCAGATGATCGGCATACTTCGCTACCAGAACATGCGCCAACAATCCGGGCCCAGCCAGGCCGCGGTCAATCGGCCGGTTGGGCGCTGGCGCCTGTACGATCCGCGAGCACCCCGCGCAGCTCAGTTTCGGTCGCACCGTGCGCGTTACTTTGAATCGCCCCGGAACATATTCCAGCGTCTCCGTTACGTCTTCGCCCAGCCCCCGCAACGTGCCGCCACAGTCTGGACACGCTTCCTGCGCCGGCGCGATGGTCTCGGTCTCGCGCGGCAGTTCCGCCGGCAAGGGACGACGCGCCGGTTTCAACCGAGCTGTCTGCTTCCATGCCACAGTAGCTGGCACTGCGGGCGGCGGCTCGGCGGCCGCCTGATTGGCTTCCAGATCTTCCAGCCGCAACTCGAGTTGTTGGAGCTCGTGATCGTACTTCTCCGAACTCGGACCGAAGTGCATGCGCTTTAGCTTCACGATGAGGAGTTTCAGGCTCTCGATCTGGGTAGTGCGCGAATCCAGTTCCGCCTGTTTGGCCAAAACCAGCGCCTTGAGCGACTGCATATCCAGCGTGTCGAGATCGGGAAGTTGCGTCTCGCGTTGGTTCGTTGCGCTCATATCGCTTCTATGTGACACCCATTTTATCAAGGATGTGAATCGCTTCAAACATTTTCTAAAAGAAATGTATTTATGTTTATACCGCCACCGCGGGCGCGCTGGTGCGGATCGGCCGCCGCCAATCGATACCTTCTAAGAGCATCGACAGTTGCGCGCGGCTCAACGCTACCGCGCCCTCTTCGGCCTGCGGCCAGATGAAACGGCCGCGCTCCAAACGCTTGGCGAATAGACAAAGTCCGTCGCCGTCCCACCACAGCAACTTGACCAGATCGCCGCGCCTCCCGCGAAAAACGAAGACGTGGCCGGAGTAGGGATTTTGTTCCAATACGGTTTGCGCAATCGCGCTGAGCCCGGTGAAGCCGCGCCGCAGATCGGTGACGCCGGCGGCAATCCAGATGTGGGTGCCGCTCGGCAGCGCAATCATCGGCCCACGCGCTCCAGGATGAGTCGCAGGCTGTCGGCGTCCACCGCTCCTTCGACGCGGATGCGGGCTCTGCCGAGCTCTACCACAATCACGCCCGCGTAAAACTTCGTGGGCGCCTGCTCCCCACTAACCACTTCGCTGATCCGCACCGGCACCAGTTGCGATATCGCTGGGCCCAACTCCAGCCGCCCTTCCCGATACAGCTTTCGCCAATGGAACACCTGGTTCGCGTTGACCCCATGCTGGCGCGCGATCACAGCCACCGACGCTCCCGGCTGCAACGTCTCCTCCACGATCTGACGCCGCTCTTGCTTCGACCGATATCGCCGCTTCTCCCCAGGCTGGCTGATCAAAACTTCCGAGCTTCGCGCACTTCCCATTCCTCCAAGATCACAGGCTTGGATTGCCGAGGGAAGACGGTCCTCACCGGACGCTTACCTTGTATCCGAGGGTTGGTCTGTAGTCCATTTAGGTCCGACGGATCACTAACCTGGGTACTTGCCGGCTATGTAGCCTTCCAATTGACCGATCGTCTCTTCTTGAGCTGTGACAATCCAGTTGACTAAATCCCCAATAGAGACGATTCCCACAACGCAATCCTCCTTAAGAACCGGCAAATGACGGATGTGATGTTCCGTCATCAGTCGCATGCATTCCCCGACTGTGTCCTTTGGTGTTACGGTCAGAACGGGAGTAGTCATGATCTCCCGAACCTGCGTCATCCTCGATGACCGGTCCCGCAGTATTACCTTTCGCGCGTAGTCTCGTTCGGATACGATGCCAAAGAGCCGGCCCTCCGACATCACCAGCAAAGCTCCCACACCCTTGTTCGACATCGCTCGGATAGCCTCGAAGACAACGGTAGTAGGAGCCACTGACCAGACTTGGCGGCCCTTTAGCTCTAACACAGAATTAATGGTATCGAACGATGTCATACGATGCCCTTGCAGCACAACTTACGAGGAACACAAGATTCGCCGGGCAACGTTTGCAGCACTAACCCTATCGATATATTTGACGAGTAAAACCTCATTACCGTGCTCGTTATATAAAACTCGCCGCTTCTATTTCTCAGCGGGCAACATGCCGAGGGCGCCTAGTGTGCTTGATCAAACGAGCATCTCGGTCGATCCTTTTTCTTTCATCCCGCCTCAGACCCCACTTAGCGCACTATAGGTTAGGCAATGGAGATCAGTGATTAAGTCCTATCCATAAAATACAACGAAGCCGCCGCTCTGCCTCCCTTGTCGACGAAACCAATTGTCAACTAACCTGCTTGCAACTTTGTCGAACCGCAGCGATGAATGTGACGACCGTAACCCGGTTCAGGACAACCAGAGCGAAAACGTAAAGCATCCACAGCGAGTCGACGGTCGGATTCAGAAGGCCCACGGCATGGCCAGGACCGCCTATGAAGTCTTGGGTTCGCTGGACGAGACCGGTTCGATGAGGCATAAGGTAGTCCTCAGCCAGAAGCGTGCAGACGGGGCGGTGGGATTGTCTGATCGCCGGAGGAACGTTGCCAAGAACGTCCCTCATCGGCCTGCGTGAGAAAGACCCTACGACAGCCTGCGGTGAAAATCCCGGTGGCGGCCCCAGCGGGAATGCCCGGTAGATCGTAGAAATTAGCGACTCCCGCTCGCAGCCTTGATAGGCTGAGAGCAAATTTTCTTTCGCGAGAAAAAGGAGAGTCGCTATGAAGAAACCATATCAAATTGAAACGCAGCGAGCTGTGAAGGAGCTCGAGGCAATGGCCGCGGACGGAAATCCGGCGGTGCAGATGGTACTGCCGATGGCGGAGATGGTGGGCTGGTTGCGGCAAGGCGTGGGCGAATTAATTCGTCAAGCCGGGTTGCGGTTGATGGATCTGCTGATGCAAGAAGAAGTCCGGGAACTGGTCGGCGAGCGCAGTCAACGGCAGGCGGAGAGGAAGGCCAATCGTTGGGGTAGCGAGCGCGGCTATTGCGTGGTGATGGGGCAGAAGGTTCCCGTGGAGCGGCCGCGCGTGCGCAGCACCGATGACCAGGAAGTGCGGTTGGGCAGCTACGAACTGTTTCATCGAGGCGAGCCACTGACGGAAACGGTTTGGGAGAAGTTGATGCTCGGCTTGAGCACCAGGAAATACGGCCAAGCGGTGCGCGAGTTCACGGAAGCCTACGGCTTGGAGAAGAGCGCCGTCAGCGAGCACTTTATCGAAGCGAGCCGGGAAAAGTTGAAGGATATGATGGAGCGGCGGCTGGACAAGACGCGGCTGTGTGCATTGCTGATTGATGCAACGCCATTCCAAGGGCAGCAGATGGTGGTCGCATTGGGAATCGCCCAGGACGGGCGGAAAATGATCTTAGGCATTCGGCAAGGCGCCACCGAAAACGCCACCGTAGTCGGAGAGTTGCTCGGCGACTTGGTCAGTCGCGGGCTCGATTTTACCGAGCCGAGACTCTATATTCTGGATGGCGGCAAGGCACTCACTGCCGCAGTAAAAAAGCACGCCGGCGACTCGGCGGCGATCCAGCGCTGCCAGGTCCATATCGCGGGCCGAGACCCGCGCTTTCCAGAGGGGTGGAACGTCCCCTCCCGGGCAAGTCCCTGCGAACCCGGTAGCCAGAGGTCAGGCATGGCGGGGTAACTTGTCATGTCGCAGCAGACCCGACACGTAGCCTCAGTACCCAGTCCGGAGGCACGGGCAAAAGTTCAGGCCGTACCGAAAGGGAATGTATGGCACCGTCATGGCATCTCGAACGAGTATTACTGGGAGAGTTCGGGAATGGGATGGTCGAGCCTCCTGTGTATGGGCGAAGACAGCAACGGCTGTGGATGCGTAGGGAAGAGAAGCAGCCGTCATCCCCGGTGTTTCGAGCAACGGCATGAACGGAAGGAAGCGTGAGGGAACGGTCGAGATCCCACGAGGTCGGCGGATACTCCGTCGCCGTAAGCGGACCTATAAGACGAAAGTCGAAGTGGTTTGCGATGCCGCGTGGGAAGTCGGAAGAGGCCATAGCGTAGCGAAGAGGGCGTGGACAGCAAAACCCGCCGGAGCGAAGGGCCTCGACTCGAGCCATGCCAACAATGAAGGAGGGATTTCGTGACTGCCGATGAGGCTCAACGCACGACGTTAGAAAAGGTCCGTGTACTTCAGAGGAAGCTATACCGAGCGGCCAAGGCTCAGCCGCAACGAACGTTCGGAGTTCTGTTTGATAAGGTTTGCAGTCTGGAGGTGTTGTGGGTTGCATGGGAGCAAGTTCGACGTAACCGCGGAGCCGCAGGCGTCGATGGCGAAACTATCGAATCGATCGAGGCGAAGGGAACGCTGTGGTTTCTTCTGGAACTGCGGGAGGAACTATTGCAGCAGCAATACCGGCCCCAACCGGTGCGCCGGGTATTCATCCCCAAGCCTGATGGACGGCAGAGGCCGCTGGGAATCCCAGGAGTGAAGGATCGGATCGCACAGGCAGCGGTAAAGCTAGTCATCGAGCCGCTGTTTGAAGCCAGCTTCCGGCCGGGATCGTACGGATTCCGGCCCAAACGGAGTGCCAAGCAAGCGATCTACGATATTCGCAAGTGGGTGACCTACGGCTACGACCAAGTCATTGACTTGGATCTCAAGAGCTACTTCGACACGCTTGACCATGATTTGCTGATGAAGCTGGTTGAACGGCGGGTCCGTGATCCGCGCGTTCTGCGGTTGATTCGGCGGTGGTTGAAAGCCGGAGTGCTGCACGAAGGGATTCTGGAAGAGACCACGGTCGGCTCCCCGCAAGGGGCAGTGATCTCGCCGTTGTTGTCCAACATCTATTTACATCCGCTCGATCTGTACTGGGAGCGGGAGGTGAAGGCGACGAAGATGGTCCGCTATGCGGATGACCTCGTGGTGTTGTGCCGATGGAAGCCACCGGAAACTTACATGCCGAAGCTGAGGCAGTTCCTGGCGCGGCTGCGGGTGACTGTCAATGAGGACAAGACTCGCATGGTCGCGGCACAGGATGGCTTCGACTTTCTGGGGGTGCACTTTCGGAAACAGCCATCGCGGCGCGATACCAGCAAGTGGTTCTGCTACTGCTGGCCATCGCAACGTTCGATGCAGCGGATTCGGGATAAGGTGAAGGCGGCTATCGGCCGTGATAACCGCCCGGCGGTGCAAGAGAAGTTGGACCGGCTGAACCCGATACTGCGGGGATGGTCGGCCTACTTCGGCTGGCTCAACTCAGCCCAGCATTTTCGGAAGGTGGATCAATATGTCACGCGGAAACTTCGGATTTGGTTGCGGACCAAACATCAGCGCAAACGGCGAGCGTTCTGGAGAACGCCACTGGCTTACTGGAGAAAGCCGGCCTGTACTCGATTCAGGGCCGAATTGTGCATACGAGCTGAATGCCGCCGGGGGAAGGCTCCCGGAGAGCCGTATGAGGGAAAACTTCACGTACGGTTCGATGAGGGGGTGCTGGAGACGGAGCTATGGAGCGGACTGCGACACCGGCGTAACGGCGAAAGCCGCCGGTCAACGGAAACCTCCGTTCCTGTGGCCACCGCGCCAGCGCCCTACTCTGCAGCGCCGGAATGTGCTCGATCATCTGACCGACGAACACAAACCGGCGGTGGCTAAAAGGCTCCATGCGGCTTATGCCCTGGAGGACCACGCTGCTGCCAAGCAGGCGTTGAACGCACTCCATCGCGAACTGATGGACCTCAATCCCAGTGCGGCGCGGAGCTTGGGCGAAGGAATGGAGGAGACCCTGACCGTGCACCGGCTTCACGTCCCCATGCAACTGCGAAAAACGTTGGCCAGCACCAACGTGATCGAATCGGCGTTCTCGATCGTGGAGCAGGTTTGCAAAAATGTGAAACGCTGGCATGGCGGCGACCAGCGAGAGCGCTGGGTCGGGTCGGGACTCCTGGTTGCACAAAAACAGTTCCGCAAGGTCACCGGACACAAACAGATTCCGGCGCTCATCAGAGAATTAGAAGCGCTGGCACCGTCGAAATCGGAGGTTGTCAAAAAAAGAAAGGCGTCGTAGAGTGGGTTGCACGGGAGCCGCTAGTTTCAACGGAGATCCGGGCATTTCCAGCGTGCGAGGGGCGGCGACCGACTGTACTAATGTCACGACGTAGATTGGAGGACCAAAGCATGCCACGTTCGCTTTTCAAAAGCTGCTTGAGAAAAATGAGACGCTCGTTGTCCCCGGGACTAAGCAGACCTGCCACCAGATCGTCGACGCGGGCGCGCAAAGCCCCAGCCCGGGAAGCCTCGGCGATGCCCTCCCTTCGATGCTGATTCGTGGTTGCTGGGTGAAGAAGGTACGGCATAGGAGATTCATCGTGGGAGTCCAGATCGCCCTGTCGAAGAGGGGCGCGAATACTAAAGTCGTGTCGGCGAGCACAAGCGATCCACTTGGCTTCGTCTAGGTTTTTCAGATCGGCTGGCAACTGCTCGCGATACTCGTCGAAGATGGGCTTGACGCTCGCATAGGGAATAAACGGGCGACTGGCCGCGCCCGGCTTACCAAAAGCGCGATAGCGAGGACTACTGAAATGAGAAGACCACGAAGAACTCTCAGGCATCTTCGCGGTCTTAGAGTCCAAAATTTCCACGGCAATACATCAGTACATCAGAACGAGAACCGCGCGATTAGCGTACCCGAGCGGCCCAGAAGGTACGGTGGTGTGGCGCTTGTGATGGCGCCAGGAGTCGGGTCCACGGCGCTGCCGCCGAAGGCTCCGAAACCGAAGACTATGGGGCTGTTGCCGGGACCGGCTCTGACCAATGGATTCTGCGGAACATAGGCGGTACTCGGGGGCGGCATCAGGGTTCGGTTAAAGATGTTGACAAATTCGGCACGGATGAACAGGTTGAACCTACCCTCGGGGCCAAACCGGAAATTACGGCCGAAGTTGGCGTTTTCAATAGGAGTGCGCGGAGCGCGGAAGTCTTTGTAATACACCGTTGCGTTGGTCTGGGGGCCAAAAAAATCCGTTGGTAAGATTCGCTGCGGGACAAGTGGTGTCGACCGGGCATGGCGCCCAGGCATTTGGATTCAGCACCTGGGTGGTAGCCGCATTGTAAGTGCTCAGATTGTTGATGTTGACGCCCGGTGCGTACAACGGCTGGCCCGGAACTCGGATCTCCTCACTGGGAAGCAGATTCAAGGTGGGGCTGGTGGGAGGCGCCAGGAACGCGCCACTCTGGTAATTGGAGTACCAGCCAATCTGCCAATCTTTGGCGGCGTACTGGAGAAATTTATTCCAGATGAACTCGGCTTGTGGCACCGTGTAAATGGCGTTGAAGTTCAGATTCAGCGGCGGGATCTGCTGCAATTGCCACTCGGAGGCTTCGGGGTTGAAGAAGTCCTGGCGGACAGGCCGAAGAAAGCCTTGTGCCCAGGTGAAGTTGCCGTTGGCTTGGAGCCCATGCGAGAAACGCTTGGTCGCCTTGATCTGCAAAGCGTCGTACCTGGAATTGCCGGTCGGTGAGTTGGATGGCTCTAGTGCACCGAACTGGGGGAAGGGGTACAGCGTGCTCCCTAGCGTGTTACCCGTGTTGAAGCTGGCATAGGGCAGAAGGTTGGTGATTCCCCGCGCAGCCATGGTGCTGATCACCTGCGGGCTGTTGATTGGTTGCGTGGTCAGCAGGAAATCGGCGTAATTGTTGTAGGTCGAGCTTGCGCAGACGCCACTGCCGCTCGAGCAGGGACCCGTTCCGGGGTATGGGTACAAATGGTAGCTCGCGTATTTTTGCGGCGAGATTTGGCTTAGGAACCCCAAAGGGCCGCTGGGCAGCCAAACGCCGCGGTTGCCCACGTAAGAGGCTTCCACGACGAAATCCGTTGTAATCTCTCGCTGGAAGCCGACGCTCCACTGATTGATGCGGGGCGGCCGGTTTTCGTTGGCATCCGGCACATAAGGAGTCGAAACGCCCGGCACGCCAACCGTGCCCTGGGGCGGGTAGATGTTCGGGTTGGTGACGGGCCACGTGGGCGTCACGATGGCGCCAGGAGTCGAGATATTTACATACGGGTTAATCCCGGCAAGTGGATACACACCATTCGTTCCGATGGTTGCGCCGGCAGGGTTTCCAACGAACTGGTAATTGAATCCCCATCCTCCGCGAAATACTGTCTTGGGGGTGATCTGATAAGCCACGCCGAGTCGCGGCCCAACGGCATAAGGATAGGCGGATTTGTAGAACGCGCAATTGCAGGTGGCGGCGTACCGTGTGGCCCCCAGTTCGCCATCCGCATTGGCGTTCGGCGCTGTCGGATCCAATTGTCCCAAGCGCCCGTATTGCTCGTGCTCAGGAGTAGCGTAATCCCAGCGCAGCCCGTAGTTCAAGGTGAGCTTACGAGTCACCTTCCAGGAGTCTTGGATGAACAGCCCCCATTGCTGGCGTCCTTCGCGCGTAAACTCATTGGGGGACTGGGTCGTGGAAGCATAATCGCCTAGCAAGAAACTGGCATAGTTGAAGCCTTGTGTATATCCGTTGAGACTGAACGTCGGAATGAAGGGCTGCGCCGTAGCAACTGGAGTGCCAGCCGCCGACGCCGTCGCAAGGGTAACGCCCGAAAAAGCTCCGGTGTAGGCTTGCTCCAGGTACAGCTCAGCGCCAATCTTGTAGGTGTGGCTTCCGTGAACCCAGGTTGCATTGGCGTTGAAGGTGGGCTTCTCTTCGTAGTTCTGCCCCTGGATTTGACCAGCTGTCCCGATATTTTGCATACCGCCATAGCCGGAGCATCCGACTGCACCAAACGGGGCAGCGACGCACATTCCGGTCACGCTTGGGAACTGACGGTCCTGCACAAAGCCGGAGAGATCGAATGCGGAGGGGTTGAATGTCAGGAACGGCGCTCGATCGCTGAAACTGGTGTGGTAGTATCCCGCGCCCAGGTGCAGCAGGAGGGTCGGCGAAATCGTGCGGTCGTAATTCAACCGTGTCGTGTAGCTGGGAATGAATGTGCCCCGGTAGCCTCCGATCTCCTCCGGAAGGCCATCCGCATTTCCATAAGGAGTCGCGATCTGGCTCTGGGTGTTGATCCTCGACCAATAGAACGACAACTTGTCCCCAGAAGAAATAATCTGGTCGATCTTTATGGAGGGTATCGCCGTGTATCGATGGCTTAGAATGTTGCCGTTGTAATTGTTGGTGAGATTGGAGTTCTGCGGCTGGGGAAACAAGGCTTCAAACGCCAACGAACTTGCAGAGAAGCGGCTGGCGGGAATGATATTGCCCGGGAACGGATTGGCGTAACCCAACCCATTGGCAGGATTTATGGCGCGCGTGTTGGGATCGTAAATCTCATTGGCGTACATGGGGCGGCCCAAAGCGTCAACACCCAAGGGCGTGGTCGGAATGCCGTTTGCCGCGCACAGACTGCAAGTGCCATTGGCTGAGATGGCTGAGAAGTCGCCATTCCGAAAAGGAGTTGCAGGCACCGTGTCGCTGAAGGTCAACTGGTTGCTTTCCAGGAACTCCTCATAGGCAAAGAAGAAAAAGGTCTTGTTCTTCCCGTTGTAGAGTTTGGGGATAATGATGGGGCCACCCATGGTGCCGCCGAAATCGTTGCGGCGGTTTCGGGGCGTTACCTTCCCCACGCCGTCGGTGTTGACAGTGAAGGGATCGCCGGCGTTCAAGAATTCGTTAACGAAGTAGTCGAAGCCCGTGCCGTGATATTGATTGGTGCCGGATTTCATGGTCATATTGATGACCGCGGTGCCCGCCTGTCCGACCTCGGGAGCGTAATTGCTGGTCTGGAAGGCGATTTCCTGAATCGCGTCCGCATTCGGCTGGGCCATCTGGGTGTAAACGTAGTTCCCGAAAATCTGAGAAGTGGCGTCCTGGCCTTCGACGCGCATCGTCTCGGTGAGAGAAACCGTGAAGCCGTTATTCGGCTGCGCGCCACCTAGACCGTTGACAACTATGGGTCCGCCAACGGTGCCACCCGCGTTATAACCGGTCACACCGGGAAGGGTTTGGAGCACGTTGTAAGGGTTGCGTACGCCGGACGTGCCGGAGTTGACGGTCCCGATGCCCAGCAAAGGAGAATCTACCATTTGCTCGACCGTGACGTTGTCGCCCAACTCGCCGGTTTCGGCCTTCAGCAGCGAAGCCTGCGCTTCGACAGTTATGGAATCCGTGGTCGCGCCTACCTCCAGCGAGATGTCTTCCCTCAGGACTTGCGCCGCCGCCATAGCGAGGTTTTGGTGAGCGTAGGTCTTGAACCCCGATACCGTCACTGTCAATTCGTAGGTGCCGACCGGCAAATTCGTGATGGCATAATTCCCGGCGCTAGTGGATGCCGCGGTGTAAACGGCCCCGGTTGCGGTGTTCCTGGCCTCCACGTTCGCTCCAGCGACAGGCAACCCCGTCGGATCGGTGACCGTACCTGTGATGGTTGCGTTAGCCCCCTGGCCGAACGAAAGCGGTGCGAGCAACAGCAAACACAGAGAAGCCAGCAGAAGTGAAACAGCAGCTACAAACGCTGAGCGCATACACGACCCCTTTTCAAACACTGAAATAAGTTGAACCCCACTCTGGCAAATAAATCGCCACGCGTTGCGAACGTTTAGCCCGGTAGAACAGAGAATCGGCTGTCAACATTCGGTGACAGGGAAAACGGTTACCGAAGAACGCCTTACTGCGTGCGCGCGAGCAACGATCGCTGTCGCCCCGCAGGCTCATATTTAGTAACCCTCGCAGTTCTTAATCCATCAATTAATGTCCGAATGCAGATGCAAGTTTCTTGGCCACAGATTCAATAACTTTTGGCTTGATTTTGCAGTAGGACTTCCCCAGTTTCACTTGGGTGACTCTCTTCACTTGAAAAAGAACCTTACGCAATTTCGTCACGCCATAGCTAAAGCTCAAAGTGAATGAGACGAAGAGTGCGGTGGCGCGACCGCAGCAGTGAAAGTCTCGGGTTCAGCTATACGGCTGGTCCAGAGATCAAACGCGCGATAAGCACGATGAACCTATAGCCAAGTTGGAAACACTCATGAGCTCGGAAACAATTGAATGTGTGCGCCAGCCATCGCATTCTTCCGGCATTGAGGTAGACCTTTTCCAGCAGCTTCCGTTCTTCGCAGGCCACCGATAACAGCGCAAATGCCAGAAGTGGGAGCAGGCCCTGCCGGAGCGCGTGTCCCGGTGGCGGGGACTGCTATCGCTTCGCTGCTTACTCTGGTGGCAGTCAAGAACGAAGTGGGTCATCCGCCTTACTTATCGAAAGATTTGTGGATCCAAGCCTTAGCGTGAGATAGCATTCTGACGCTCTGGCGCGCCGGTGGCATCGTCTTGCGCGAGGGTGACCGTCGCTTTGTTCAATGAAGTCGATGGCTTCGTACCCCGCGGCAGCTGATACCCGTCACGCTGGCGCGGCGGCTTTCCAGATGGATGAAAAACAACACATAGTAAGTCAACAAGCCCCGCCAACTCAGCACCTCCACGGTGAAGAAGTCTGCGCCCGGCAGGACGTTCATGAGAGCGGCGATAAAATCCTTCCAGGAAGTCGTCTGACTTTGCTTCGGAGTCGGAGCAATGCCGTTGTCAGCGCACTGACGGTATCGAAAGGAGATTCGATTTGATGAGCATGGGATCGAAGGGCTGCAGGGGACGCCATCAAGGAAGCAAGTCACGCCAGGCAACAGCGGTGGTGCAAGAGTGAGTGATCCGGCGAGCGCAGCAGAGATCCTCTGATGGCAATGCTCATCGTTTCGTGTCGCAAGCTTGCCGAGGATCTAGGCATCAGCAAATCCACGGTATAGCGTACGCTGGCACCAAGCCAAACTGCGGACCGCGGATCGAGAATTACATGGCAGCGCTGAACGGAATTTGAAAGTAAGGGAGCCGACAGCATCGAACTCTGAACCCTCCGCAGCATGCCGCCGTGCTCTGAATGGATGAAAAAAGGCGTCGATCCAGGCGCTAGACCGGTTAGACTGGTTCTGCCGTTTTCACCGGGCCGAGCGCCACAGATTTGAATATCTTCGCCACGGGACGCTGTCGCTGTGCGCGGCGTTGGAACGTGAAGACCGGAATCGGAAAGGGAAAAACGGCGCAGCGGTCCTTCAGCGCGGAGTTGACGGATTCCTGATGGAATTGGTCAGAAAGGCAAAGTGGGCGCGAGATTCACATCGCGTCGGGCATTCTTTCGGCGCACAAAACCCTGGCGGAGGAGTTCCTTGCCAAGCATTCAAACTACAGTTCCACCTTATCGCCGGCCTAATCGTCCTGGTTAAATCAAGTGGAACCGTGGTTTGCCAAAATCGAGCGTGAGGCGATTGACACGCGGATTCGTCACTTCGGCGCCGAAATCCGGCGCAAACTAATGCGATATATTCGCGCGTACACCCAGCACGTTCGCCCGATCCGCTGCCGAAACGGGCGTAACGGAACACATCGTCACAGAATCGCGCCATGGCCACCAGACTGCACGATTAAGGATCAAATGCCGCGTGTATAGGCCAAGCATCCATACTTCGTCTTGTACGTAAGCGTGCTGAATCCTCGTCGCCCGCAGTACTTCTTTAGACGGGCTCGCAATTCAACCCGGGCTCGTCCCAACCTCGATTTCGCGGCCGGAACGGAGACGCCTAACCGAGCAGCCACATCGGGCATGGGCAATCGTTCCACATCACTGAGGAACATGACGTTTCTTAACAGCGGCGGTATCCGCGAAATCTCTTTTTGGAGTATATTCTCCAACTCCTCATCGCCGAGCGTATCTTCCGGTCCGGGCACCTGAGCGACCAGCTCGACGCGAACATTCGCTTCCGTAGATTGATCCAAGTATAGGAAGTGGGCTTGTCGATCTTCACGAATTCGCATTAGGCACTGATTTTCTACAATGCGGCTTAACCAAGCAGCGAACGATCCTTCACCCCGAAACTGCGCCAATCGCTCGAAGGCTTTCCAGCATGCATTCTGAACTTCGTCTTCTGCGTCAGTCGGGCTACGAATCAGAGACGACGCCCGCTTAAGGCACATTTTGTAGTGCCGCTTGATGAGTTCATCGAAGGCGGCACTATTGCCCTGGCGCGCCAGCTCGATTAGTTCTTGCTCGCTGGTGGAGCCGTTGGCTTCGTCCGCCTTGGACACCGCTAATAAAATCGGCGTCCGAAATGTGACTGTGCTTTCCTGTTCCCCGTGCTCAAAACCCGCTACTTCGTTCCGAGCCAAGTTCCCGTCGACTTGATGTAACATGTCTGACCAAATGGCACCCGTAAGGCCAATTAGACCGTCGGGGTCGTGGCTCCGCAGAATCAGGTACTTACGTGAGCGTCGTCTAGCTTGCGCCAGCGTCGTTGGACATTTTGGTATAGAGCCACTGAACGGACAAGTACGTTTTCGAACGGTTCATGTTAATTTCGCGAGTAGTTTGTCGCACCGCATGAGTTCGGAACATAAACGAGTCTTTGTTGAGAGTTCTATCCGGATAAATCAAAAACTCTTCGGCAGCTGCTGCAGGCTTTTTGTCTCAGTTCTCCACCACGCTCACTACGGTCTGTCCAGCAACATTCGTTATCTGAAGAGCTACGTGACCCGAAACGACCTCCGCCTCAGTCGGCAGGTCGTCCCAGAACACGCGTGCTCGCTCACCGTCGCCCGAGTAAGCACACCCGACGTCTCCGGGCCGATTCTATACCAACAGCCTGGAGCGTCCGCCGCAAACACGAGCGGCGTTCTTTAAGCATCCATCGGAGGTGTTTGGCGGTCCCGATTTGCTCCTCCCTAGAACTCACATGCCGAATCACTCCAGACGGAGACATAGGCGTCGCTTAGCTATTCGGTGAAATTCCATCAGCAACGCGTCTTACCTGTGCCGCCAGATGCTCAGGAGCACGCGGGTCGCGCTTACTCCTCGGTCCGGATCAGTTTCCGCATGTGCCAGGTTTCCGAAATAAGGGCTTCAACCCTATGGCTCCAGATCATATTTATGACTGACTGCTCTCGGCGCTGAGGTTTCTTCCCATCGAGTTGCTGCTCCGGAGTTCCCATGGGCTTCGGCGCGTTCCTCCAAGTCCCGTAGAAAAACGATATACCGCTTCTCTTCCCATACGGCTTCGATCATCCGGACGTGTTTGGAGGTCGGTCCGCAAGAATGACTGCGTTAGGCGGAATGCGCTCAAGCAGGCTACGACCGAAAAGCCGGATCGCCGAGACCTCGCGCCGAAGGACAAACTCGTGGGGAAGCTGAATATCCATCTCATTCCCTCGCAGGCGGAACAACTCCTTCCACTTCGCGTCCCGTTGACTTGCAAGTGATGGTGTCTCGCAGACTGGACAATTTCCTCAAGAGTCTCCAGGGGCACCAGTCCAAAATTGAGAGTGAACCATTATGCCGTTCCTCCCACGGTTCTCCACCATTACGAAGGTCTTCGGAGAGCATGAAAAGAACTTTGTCCCCATAACGAATCTTGACAAATGCGTCCTCGTCGAGGTCTCCAACCACCAGGACCACCGTGGCCCTTGCCGGAATGGGAATCGCGGTCCGTTGATCGTTCGCGGCCAGGATCGCCGTGCTTCGAGTGTTCAACTTGAAAATGGTCTTCACGAGCGTTCCGCTCCTTCGGCTTTGTTCGCCAACTGATGCAAAACAGGCGCAGTCGGATGCAAAGTATTTAGGCGGGAGCGCCAATCAGTCGATTTGATGTTAGCGATCACGTGAAATCGTAGAAATTTGAACATCGGGCCGACCGTCGCCGCCTCCGGCGCGGCACGAGCCGGTAGTAGGGGTTCGTCCAGCGGTTCGACAACCCGCAAATGGCGCACCGAACCAACGAGAGCCGCTCGGAAGTAGTCGGCCTAGTGATCGTTGCCATAGCTTGATGCGTCACGGGCGCTGCGCTGCAACGCTCGCGATAGGCCTGCTGTCTTCGGCAATGCGCGTGCTTTCCCGCCTCGCTCGCCTGGTAACGCTTGCCCGCAGCCCGGACTTGATTGCCCCTCCTGCGGCTTCTGCACAGTTTGCTGCAATAGCGCTGACCGCGGTCGCAGCTGGCGCAAACCGCAAACATCGCGCCGCAGCTTGGCTCACAACACTGGCGTGGCCGAAGGCCCTCAACATGACTGTGCGCCGTGCTCATCCCATGAACATACACGGGCCCGCGCTGATCGACAACCTTTTCGCGCCTGCGGCGCGGGCTGATGTTGCCTTCCACCTTCCGGCAAGAAGTCGAGAAAAATACGTTTTCTGATGATCGCTAACAATTTGAGGCCGTGCGGAAGACCACACGCGTTCTGCACGCAGGCGGATCAACGATCGCCGATAGGAAGGATTCAAACGCTGCCGAATGCGACTCGGGTTTGCCCGGCCGTGCAGTAATGATCAGCAATCACTACTGCGACGGTGCGTCCGATGCGAGGGGCATCGTCCACCATCACGTTATTCTGCGCACCTCGACGACATTTCGCAGCGTGGCCGGGGGACGAACGCTAACGAAGGCCAATTATTCGCCAGTGCGTCCCGCGATGAGCCCGAAGCCGAATCCGAGCCGAATCCAGCGAGCGCCAGGTTCAGATGGTGTGGCGATAACGTATTCCCCCGGTTTGAGTGCAGTCCGTGGTTTGACCGTCACGACATCAGGCCCCACTTCCTGTAGCTCGATGTCGGCTACATCTTCGGTGCGGAAATGTGCCCACTCGCGGAAGTCTCTACTGATTGGCATCCGCAGTTCTCGGTAACTTGACTTGCGAATGGCGTGAACCAAGTACAGGTCAGCCGGCGCGATGCCACGCAGATAAAAGGTCGGCCGCTCGTCGTTGCCGATTTGGACGGCCGCATACGAGCCAGGCATTTCCGATATGCTGTGGTCCGATCCCACGTTGAGCACTTCCATCACTATCCCTTTTCCATCCGCAAAGGGCATCAGAATCGTGAACGGAAGCCCTATCCATTCGTGATCAGCATGATAGTAGATCCCGCGACCTGCTGGGAGTCCGGCGATGTCCGCGTTCCCGGCTCGGGCTGGCCTCGGTTGGTCCTGTGCCCGCGACGCAGCGGCAAGAAGCATGGCGCAGATGATCTGCCTTTTTATCTTCATCGTTTGTTTCCTTCCGTCAACGGATTCCCGTTTCTCTGCGTTGGATCTTTTTTTTCATGCGCTGGCGAACGGCTCCGGAGTTAGGTGGCAGTCAGATTGTTCCGGGCGACGGGTAATCCCGCTAGAGTGAGTCCCTAAGTTGAACCGCGTGATCCACCTCCCGCTTGCCCGAAGGCCGGCGTTATCTGGTAAGGCGCGGGCCTCGGCCCGCGATGTGTACCTGGCAGCGCTGGATGAAGGGCGCCCGCCGGTATGTTTGCGTACCGCGGCGGCGAGCACCTTACCGCCATTCAGGATGTGCAGCCGCGGCGGCGGAAGTCCAGGCCGCGCTCCAGCAACTCTCTCAGCAACCCGTTTACCACCGCCGCATTCTCAGTAGCGCACCCGCGCCACCCCTGCGGGCTTTTCCGAATCGATCTTGTCCAGTGCACAAGATCCAGCCATCTCCGAGTGTGGCTGCTGGCCAGGCCGAGCACCGTTTTACGCCCATCGCAGCCAATCCCTGGCGGTACGATCCTCTAGCGGTCTTTTGCAAGTGCGTTCCGTCCATCAGCACGGCGCACAACCGCAGTTCGATCAGCGGACGCTCCATCCAGTCCTTTACCTTCCCCCGGGTGGCCTCGATGAAAGTTTTGTTCACCGGTGATTCTTCGATGCGATAGGCGTTCTGATTACTCCTGCACCACGGCGCCGTAGTTTTGGGTCGAAAGCCCACGGATCATCTCGTCCCACACGGCCGCTTGCATCGGACCGCTGTGCTGGAACAGTTCGTAACTACCTGGTCGCTGCTTCCGCTGGTCGGAAGTCTGAAGTCACGTCCTGCAGATCGGCGCCCGCTGCCCGTCCGCCACGCAATACCCAGGTTCTTTGCCCCAGCGATGCGCGCGCCGTCTCATGTATTGCTGAGGGCGCTCATCAGCCAGCGACTTCACCTCTTCCTCCACCACCAACTGCATCAGTACTAGGGCCGTTTGCCTCCGCAGGTCGCCGACGTCTTGCAGCAGACTGACGATCTCGGCCAGTAGTAGCACTGTATTCGGCAGCGAGACGGCAGAACTGCTCGATGGCCCGTTGTTGTTCAATCCGGTATTGTCTCTTGATAGCGACTCTCTGCTTTTTCTTGGCGGAAAACACTCACCCTCGGCGACTATGGCCGGGTGTTCAGAGTCGCTCCTTTCCTACGAACTTACGGGCAACCTTGCACGGCAGTTCTGACTGCACGGGTAGCTCTGAAGTGTCTCCACACGCCTACCAATGGCTGGAAGCGCGAAAGCGAAGAGGACTGGCATCTTTTTCATTTCCGAGCGCCCACGCGTGCCTACGCGCAGTGAATGTCCCGCGCTCCAGTCCGCCCAGCGGTGAAGCAATCCGTGGGTCTTGGCGAAAGCTCTCTTTTCTTGGCTTGTATGCTGACGCTGCTCCCAAACATGAACTTGATTTCTGCCATTCCAGACTGCGGCTGGAGACTACCAAGTGCTTCTTCAGACTCCGTTGGTACAGACGATCACCCCAAGAAATGAGTCCGAAACATACAAACCTCATCTACCGGACCAGCGAAGTCGCGCCGGCTGGTTGCAAAACTTTCAAAACCACCCAGGCGAGAAGAACGGTATTGGAAGGGATCCAGGAATGAGATTTTGTTTTTCTTGTGCGCTATTGTCAATCCTGCCTGCCGCGGTCGGACTTGCTCAGTGGCCTGGAAACCGGTCGTTACGCGCGGAACAACTCCCCGGCGCGGGCTCGGACCTTGGAGACGGAAATGGTTCAATCCACGGGCAGATTAGTTCCGAGAACGTCATCGTAGGATCCCTCACGGCCGAACTCTCTATTCCCAGCAGGCCAGGCATCATCAGGGCATCCATCGAAGGTGGATCTTTTGACTTTCGTGGGCTTACACCCGGCCAATACGAATTACAACTCTCTGGCGCTACGGGGCAGATCGTCTATGAGGACTCGGTGGTGGTATCGGGGGGACGCCAGTATCTTACAATCTGGATACCCGCCAAAACTAACGTTGGCAAGTCTAACGGAGCAACGGTTTCAATCCGTCAATTGCAGCACAAAGTGCCCTCGGAAGCTCAAAAAGAGTTCGCTAAAGGCAGGACAGCTTCAAACAAGGGGGAGCACGCGATTGCTTTGGATCATTTCCGGAAGGCGACTCAAATAGACCCAGAGTTTTCAGAGGCGTTCAATAGCACTGGCATATCGGAAATGGAACTCGGGCATTTCAAGCAGGCGTCGGATGCGTTTCAAAAAGCCGTCGACCTGGTTCCTGACTATGGGGTGGCTCTTGCCAATTTGAGTATCGCCCTTTGTAGAACCAAGCAATATCATGAGGCGGCGCAAGTTGCACGAAGGGCCTTGAAGCTGGATCCTCTGCTTCCGAAGGTCCGTTATGTGCTGGGGCTTAGCTTGGCCAGTGCAGGAGGCAATCAAGCCGAGGCGCTCGAAAACCTGAAACTTGCGGCGACGGAGGTCCCCACCGCACACCTGCTGGCGGCAAAGATCCTGGTTGAGACTGATCGTCGAGGAGACGCAGCAAAAGAGTTGGAGGATTACCTGCACTTGCCGGCAGTGGATGGCGTGGACAGACACAAGATTGAAGCGTGGCTCGAACAACTCCGCAGATAAGATTGCTCCCAAGAGCTGAGTGTGCCAGTTACTTTTTCAGGACAATCATTCGTGTACGCACTGCTTCGTGATCTGAACCGCACAGATAGGGACTCGGACGGCCGCGACATGACCGCTGCAGCTATTCTAATCGTCGAGGATGATGAGAGCCTAGGGCTCGTCATGCAATCGCACCTCAAGAAGCTGGGCTACAAGACGTCGGTGGCAGCCGACGCCGAACGCGCGATCGAACTTTTAAGACAATCCCATCACGCCCTGGTCGTAACGGATCTGCAGTTGCCGGGCCTGTCGGGACTGGAATTGCTAAAGAGAATACAAATCGATTCTCCCGACACCCCGGTGATCGTCATCACCGCGTTTGGTACGGTTGAGAGCGCAGTGGATGCCATGAAGGCGGGAGCCTGTGATTACATCACCAAGCCCCTGCATCTGTCCGACTTCAGCGCATCGGTGCAGTGCGCGCTCAATCGGCACACGCGCATCGAACAAACGCACCCAGCTCATAACCAGATAGATCAAGATGAATTTGAGCAAGTGATCGGGTCATCCGATTCCTTACGGCGCGCTCTAGAAACAGCGGCGCGCGTGGCTCCGACAGACGCCACGGTGTTGATTCTAGGCGAAACTGGTACGGGAAAGGAGTTGGTCGCCAAGGCGATTCACCACCGCAGCTCTCGCCGTGAGAGGCCATTCGTCACCGTGAGTTGTGGCTCGATCCCAAGGGAATTGCTGGAATCTGAGTTGTTCGGCTACACGAAGGGCTCCTTCACCGGAGCCATAGGACACAAGAAGGGGAAGGTAGAAATAGCCGATAGAGGTACGCTTTTTCTTGACGAGATAGGTGAGATGCCCCTAGCCTTGCAGGTTGGAATACTTCGCTTGCTCCAGGAACGCGAAATCGAAAAGATCGGCGCTACAAAGCCAATTAAGGTAGACGTGCGCATCATTGCCGCCACGCATAGATACCTCGAAACCATGGTGGAAGAAGGGTCCTTCCGAGAGGATCTCTATTACCGGTTGCTCGTCGTGCCGATTCAGCTCCCACCCCTGCGCGAGCGTGCGGGAGACATCCCGCGGTTGGTCCACCATTTCCTTCACAAATACAAATTGAAGTATGGACGGAGCGACCTCACTCTCCAGCCAGAGCTGCTCACGTACTTCTCGAATTACCAGTGGCCTGGTAATGTCCGGCAGTTGGAGAACGCCATCGAACGCATAGTCTTACTGAGCGGAAACTCCGAAGTCACTCCCGACGTGCTGCCTGAATACCTTAAGAAAAGGTATATCAGCGGTGAGTTTCTACCAGTAGATCTTCCTGATGCCGGCTTGGATGTCGAAGCCGTGGAGAAGCAACTGATCGTTCGGGCGCTGCAAAAGTTTGGAGGTAACCAGACGCGCGCCGCCCAATTTCTCAATATGAGCCGCAGAGCATTTTCATATCGTTTGAAAAAGCACGGCCTAAACACGAAGGTGCCGCAGATGTCCCAACGGGTGGCGGGAGCATTCGGAAGAACTCTCATCGTTCCCTAGAATCTTAGCAGCCGCGGGGCGGATGGTCTCGGGTGACACAAGCCGATTGATGTTGGAGCGGCGGCCGCAGCGGCCGTGGTCCAATCCAGTGAGACGCGGATCATACACCTCCATCGGCGCTTCGTGAAAAGCCGTTGCCAGTGTGACCGTCGTAACTTAATCATCTTTTGATCACGGTGAAGGAACGGCGTTGCCTATGGGGCGACGCATCCGGCGGTTGTTTCCGTGGGTGCCTCAGGTGCCGGTGCTCAAGAAGATAACCATCGGCGCAGACGCGACGACGCTGGCAGGCAACGCGGCGTCGCCCTCGGCGGTCAGGTGAAAAGGGGCCAATGAGGGTCGGGTAAAAACCGGCCAACGGAGCGCACCCAGGACAAGATCATTTTTACCCTGAGGCCGGTATTTCGGCAAGAGTTATTTTCTATGAGCCTTCGTTTGCGATGAACTCGTGTGTGACGAAGGGGGATGCACAAGGGGGCGCAGCCCTCTTGTGGGGGAAGCCGCCGCACGAAGCGTGTCAACGGTTTTGGTTGGCGCGCAGCGTGTCGCGGCGTGGGGGGAACCCGCCTGCCTGGAGTGAACCCCAAAAATGAGACAGCGAGTTAAGGGAACAAATACATTGAATGGAGTGAGGAATGGATTTGTCCCGAGCTGTTTACAGTCGCGATCTGAAGATCGCTACCATGCGCGCCCTGGACGCCGGCTCTACCACCGGTGAAATTGCGCGCAAATACCAGGTAAGTCCCCACCTGCTGGAACGTTGGCGTGGAGAGTGGCGCGCCAAAGGCGAGTCGGCGTTTCCCGGCGTTGGGCGGCGCGGCGCCGATCTGCCGGCGCTGGACGATGCCCGGCGGATCGGCGAGCTGGAGCGCAAGATTGGCCAGCTCACGATGGAGAATGATTTTTTAAAAAAGGCCTTGCATCATTTCAAGGATCATCACCCGCCGGCCGTCGTCAGTGGCGCGGATGCCTGTTTGAAGAAATCCAGCAAGGCGCGGCGAAAGGCCAAGCCGTGAACGCGCTCTGTCAGATGACCGGCCTGAGCCGGGCCGGTTTCTACCGCTGGCGCGTGCCGCGTCAGGCTACTCCGGTGGAGATGGAAGTGCGCGATGAGATGCAGAAGGTCGCGTTGGAATCGCCGGCCTACGGCTACCGAAGAATCACGTCGGAACTGAAGCAGCGCCACTTTGAGGTCAACCACAAGCGGGTGCTGCGGATGATGCGAGAAGACAACTTACTCTGCGTGCGGCGGCGCATGTTCGTCGTCACAACCGACTCACGGCACAACCTGCCGGTTTACCCGAACTTGGCGCGCCAGATAACGCCCACGGGGGTCAACCAGCTTTGGGTCGCCGACATCACCTATATTCGACTGCGCACGGAGTTCGTGTACCTGGCCGTGGTGCTGGACGCATTCTCGCGGCGCGTGATCGGCTGGGCCCTAGGCCGCACGCTGGAGGCCGAGCTGGCGGTGACGGCGTTGCGCATGGCGCTGGCCGCGCGTCAGCCGTCGCCTGGCTTGGTGCATCACTCCGACCGCGGCGTGCAGTATGCATCGCACGCCTACACTGAGACATTGAAACAACACCGGGCCACCATCAGCATGAGCCGCAAGGGAAACCCGTACGACAATGCGGCTTGCGAGTCCTTCATGAAAACCCTGAAACAAGAGGAGGTTTATCGCAACGAATACCGCGATTTCCAGGAAGCACGCTCCAGCATTGGCCAGTTCCTGGAGCGTGTCTATAATCGGAAACGGCTGCACTCGGCTCTCGGGTACGTTCCTCCAGCCGAGTTTGAAAACGGCGCGATGCAATGAAACAAGACTGCACGCTATGCAACGGGGGCTCTGCCCCTGCGACCCCGGGATTTAACGCAGTTGCGCCAGAATGGCTGTTTAACGGAGCGGCTGACGCCGCCCCGGCCATTCCGGCCACTGAGTCGACGCTCGGGTCGCATCCCTGCGTTGCCCTATCCTCCGCTCAGCTGCTTCCAGAGTGGATCAACCGCAACCTCGTCGACAATCGCTTCGCAGCGAACGGCGATAACCCCCTTAACTTTGTGTCTCACTCCAAGGGTTCACTTCAGCCCCGGTTTGCCCGGAGGGGGAAACGGAAAAGGGGGAGATCAAACTTCCTTGTCGCCGCAGGCCAACAGTTAGGATTCCTTTTCCGGCACGGTGGTGATGGTCTTGGTGCGCCAGCTGCGTGGGCCTCACTTGAGCACGTGTCCGTGGTGGAGCATGCGAGTCGAGCATGGAGCTGACGGAGGCCACGTCGCCGAGCAGTTTCCCCCAGTCTTCCACTGGCCGATTGGAGGTGAGTAAGGTGCTGGCGCGTTCGTAGCGCCGCATGATGATTTCCAGCAGGTCCTCGGCCGTGGACTCCGCGTAGTTTGCGGACGAAGCGCTTGACACTTTGATATCCGCCGGCAAAACCGAGCTGATCGACCAGGTCCTGCCAGATGGCCATGGCATTGCGGCCGCGCGACAGGCCCAGCTCGGATCGCTTCGCGGTACGGATCGCAGGTGCTGGATGGACCGGGAGAACCCGCGGCATCGCCGGCAGTCAGGCCGGAATCCGCGCCAGAGTCGGTGGTCACCTCGTTGGCCGGCTTTGAATCTGGCGCGCGGTCGGTGGTCGGGTTGTTGGCCGGTTTTGTCGGCGGTAGCTTGCCCCAGCCGCCCGGCGGGCGAACCGCGATGCCCACCGCTTTCAAGTAGCCGGTGGCCGTTTCGCGGCCGACTCCGGTTGCTTTCTCAATGCGCCGCAGCGGCCAGCCTAGCTGCCCGGGGGCAATAACTTGTCTCTTTTTCTCGTCGCTTAAAACATTGCTCACGTTGCGGAGGATCGTCCCCCGGCGCCCGTTTCAATGCCCTGAGTACGTTCCCCTTTGGCCGGTTTTCACTCTACCCTCATTGGCCGGTTTTGCCCGACCCCCGAGGGTGAGGTCGATCGTATGGCGCGATAGCGGAGGGGGCTACGAAGAGTTCTCGTGCGGCTAGCAAGAAGAGACTGACACCGAAACGCCCGCTCGTAAACAGCTTCTCGCGTAGACTCCGGACCGGCACGGTTGGCAAGCCACGCCGAATGTATAGGCCCAGGCCTTTGCGCATGACACTTCTACTCTCGCGCTTTACTTACAGCGATAGAGGCATTGCTCCTGCCGGAATATTTGTGATCCTGGCTGTTGGTCACTCGGCGTGATCCTTCGCACTATGCCCATAGTGACAAACGGGTCCGTCGTCGCATTTACAATCCGACCTCTTGCACGCCATCGTGCATTGCTGTGGCATTGGGTCGTCCTCGTTATTCCAGTTTCCGTAATGCTCCGCTACGCTACAGTGGTCGCGAATCTCGACCGGCATTTCCTTGAAGCACTGCTCCGCGGTTTTGCCGTTCACACCCTGACAACGCGCCATCCAGTCGTTTTGCACCTGGGATGTGTGCTCGACGCAGTGGCAGGGATGGTCCTTGTGCAGGCCGAGTCCACAGGCGTCGATGGTGGGCTTGGGCTTCTGCGCCAGAAGCACAACACAGAGTAGAGCCGAAAAGATTAGATGCTTCATGCGAACCCAGTTCCTCCTAGTTCAGGCGCTTCGCCGCAGTCCCGCAGTAGCGCTCGTTTATTTTCCATTCCGATGGCGCGGGCTCCGAAAGCTCGATGGGCCAACAGGAAGCCCCGAACCACAGAGGCAATCGAGTACGGCTTCTGTAGCAAACGGTGGCTGGATCCATTCCACAACCTCAATAGGGACCGGGACTCCGATGAGGAGTTTCGTCGGCCAGCGATTGCGTTCCGTTTGTCTGGATGAGAGAACTGCTAACCAAGGTGGAAAACATTTGCCTTCTCCAAAGCCGGGGATTAGAAGAATGTTCCATCTCCATGGCCCACAGGCTGGACTGTTCACGTATGAACGATGCCCACCCGAGACGCTTGATTGAGAAAGCTTCCTATAACTGACCGAATAAACCTATTCCCTTGCTAGTCTCCTGTCCCAGTGGTTCGTGACATAAGTCAAACGGGGTGGGCGGTCCTGGTGCGTTGCGCATAGCGGGCGATGCTGGCCAGAATCTGGTCTGCCGTCTTGGTCCACACGAAGGGGGTTGGGCTTTCGTTATGTACGTCGATGTACTCGCGGATGACATATTCCAGGTCTTTCACGCTGCGAAACACACCCCGGCGTATCCGTTTATTAGTGAGTTCGGCGAACCATCGCTCGACCAGGTTGATCCAGGAGCCGTAGGTGGGTGTGAAGTGAACATGGAATCGTGGACGCTTGGCGAACCATTTCCGGATAAGGGCGGTTTTGTGCGTGCCGTAGTTGTCCACAATAATATGCACATCGAGTCCGGCAGGCACGTGATCCTCGATCAAGTCGAGGAAGCTGCGAAACTCGACGGAGCGATGACGGTGGCGCAGTTGGCCGATCACCCGGCTGGTCTTCAAGTCCAGCGCCGCAAACAAGGAAGTGGTCCCGTTGCGTTTGTAGTCGTGCGTGCCACGCTCCACCTGCCCAGGCTGTAAGGGCAGCAGTGGTTGCGTACGATCCAGCGCTTGAATCTGACTCTTCTCGTCGACGCAGAGTACCAGGGCATGCTCGGAAATGCCCGGATCTCCGTTGAAACTAGCGGCTCCCGTGCAACCCACTCTACGACGCCTTTCTTTTTTTGACAACCTCCGATTTCGACGGTGCCAGCGCTTCTAATTCTCTGATGAGCGCCGGAATCTGTTTGTGTCCGGTGACCTTGCGGAACTGTTTTTGTGCAACCAGGAGTCCCGACCCGACCCAGCGCTCTCGCTGGTCGCCGCCATGCCAGCGTTTCACATTTTTGCAAACCTGCTCCACGATCGAGAACGCCGATTCGATCACGTTGGTGCTGGCCAACGTTTTTCGCAGTTGCATGGGGACGTGAAGCCGGTGCACGGTCAGGGTCTCCTCCATTCCTTCGCCCAAGCTCCGCGCCGCACTGGGATTGAGGTCCATCAGTTCGCGATGGAGTGCGTTCAACGCCTGCTTGGCAGCAGCGTGGTCCTCCAGGGCATAAGCCGCATGGAGCCTTTTAGCCACCGCCGGTTTGTGTTCGTCGGTCAGATGATCGAGCACATTCCGGCGATATGGACCTGGCAGCGCTGGATCGCCGCCGAGTCGCCGGCGTGCTTTTTTACTGCGGCAGTGAGTGCCTTGCCGCCATCCAGAATATAGAGTCTCGGCTCGGTAAAATCGAGCCCGCGACTGACCAAGTCGCCGAGCAACTCTCCGACTACGGTGGCGTTTTCGGTGGCGCCTTGCCGAATGCCTAAGATCATTTTCCGCCCGTCCTGGGCGATTCCCAATGCGACCACCATCTGCTGCCCTTGGAATGGCGTTGCATCAATCAGCAATGCACACAGCCGCGTCTTGTCCAGCCGCCGCTCCATCATATCCTTCAACTTTTCCCGGCTCGCTTCGATAAAGTGCTCGCTGACGGCGCTCTTCTCCAAGCCGTAGGCTTCCGTGAACTCGCGCACCGCTTGGCCGTATTTCCTGGTGCTCAGGCCGAGCATCAACTTCTCCCAAACCGTTTCCGTCAGCGGCTCGCCTCGATGGAACAGCTCGTAGCTACCCAGGCGCACTTCCTGGTCATCGGTGCTGCGAACGCGCGGCCGCTTCACTGGAACCTTCTGCCCCATCACTACGCAATAGCCCCGCTCGCTGCCCCACCGATTGGCCGTCCTTTCCGCTATCCGGTGGCTGCGCTCGCCGACCAGTTCCCGGACTTCTTCTTGCATCAGCAGATCCATCAACCGCAACCCGGCTTGACGAATTAATTCGCCCACGCCTTGCCGCAACCAGCCCACCATCTCCGCCATCGGCAGTACCATCTGCACCGCCGGATTTCCGTCCGCGGCCATTGCCTCGAGCTCCTTCACAGCTCGCTGCGTTTCAATTTGATATGGTTTCTTCATAGCGACTCTCCTTTTTCTCGCGAAAGAAAATTTGCTCTCAGCCTATCAAGGCTGCGAGCGGGAGTCGCTAATTTCTACGATCTACCGGGCATTCCCGCATGCTCGGGTGGGTTCATATACAAGCCCACAATGTCGCGCACTTTTTCGATCAGCAAGGGGTCCGGGGAGAGCTTGAAAGTGTCCGTCCGATGCGGTTGCAAGCCAAAGGCGCGCCAGATCCGGCTGATGGTCATCCGGCTGAGCCCGGTGGCCTGCGCTAAACCGCGCGTGGACCAGTGCGTTTCTCCGCGCGGCGTGCTTTCCAACGTCTGGATGACCACTTGCTCCACCTGTGCGTCACTCACTGTGCGCGGCGCTCCAGGCCGGGGCTCGTCATAGAGTCCTTCTAGTCGGGCTTTCAAAAATCGCGCCCGCCACTTGCCCACCATCCCCAACGAACTGCGCAGTTTCCGGGCTACCCTTTGATTGCTCAGGCCCTCCGCACAAGCCAGCACTACGCGGGCGCGTCTGGCCAACAAGGGCTGGCTCCGCGCTCGGTGCGCCAACGTTTCCAGCCGCTCGCGCTCTTCCTCCGTCAACTTCAACGGCCGTTTGGGGCGTCCAGTCCGCATCCAAGCCTCCTACATCTTAGACGCATCTCGGCCCGACTTAGTTCACTTATTTCAGGGACAGGAGACTAGCAGTCCAAAACCGAATATTGCTGTTCCATTCCGCCTTGCAGGATCAAGCGTCCCGGCTGTGTCCCCGGTGACGGCGAACTCACCCTCTGACTAACAGCACTGCAACGAGGACCGGCGATCACGATCTGTCAACGCAAATTGGAAATGGGATCTTCCGCACTCTCGGTGCAGATCAGCAAGCTTAAAATGGTCCAAAACAATTCGTTCTCGTATTGTTCTAAGCTCAACTTGCAATGGCACCTCCCCCGAGCCATTCGCAAGCGGTCTTACCAGCTCAAAATCTCGTGCTTGATAAGATCGAACGTGTTGACGGACGCTTTCTGGTCGATGTTCACGTTCGACAAGCCGCTCATTGTCCAGCGTGCGGCAAACGGTCTCGGAGCCGTCACAGCGCGTACCTTCGCCATCTGAAAGACCTGCCTTGGCAAGGGTGTGCGGTGGAACTGCGGTTGAAAATCCGGCGCTTTCGATGCCGTAACAGGGCTTGTGTGCGAAAGATCTTCGCCGAACCGATACCGGAGGTCACGCGATCCCATGCACGCTGGACTACACGAGTTGGCGAGATCATACGGCTGATCGGCTACACAGCAGGCGGATTGCCGGGCAGTCGTATTCTGGACCGGTTGGCGATCCCGATCAGCGACGACACTGTGACTCGGTTTGTGAAACGCTCCGGCGACGGTTCGGGCAGTGGTCCAATCCGACACATTGGAGTAGACGACTGGGCTTGGCGCAAGGGTCAGAGCTACGGAACTATTCTGGTGGACTTGGACAAGCATCAGGTCATCGACCTGCTGCCCGACCGTTCGGTCGAGAGCTTGCAAGCCTGGCTGGAGAAGCATCCGGGTGTGGAAGTGATCACTCGGGATCGTTGCGGCATCTATGCCGAGGCCGCCGAACAAGGTGCCGCCCATGCAGTCCAGGTGGCCGATCGGTTTCATTTGTTTTTGAATCTTTCAACAGCCATCGAGAGATCGCTGGAGGAACGAAGCCGGGAACTTTGCCTTCCCGATCCGGCGCCGGAACAGCCAGCCGTCGAAGTCGCGCCGCCAAGCAAACGAAGAACAACGCTGGAGGAGCAACGAAAACAACAGCGCCGCCAGCGCAGACAGGAGCGCTACGAGCGAGTCGTTGAACTCCATCGTCAGGGGCACACACAACTGGCCATCAGCCTGGAGCTCGGCATCCAGCGCAAAACGATTCGCCGCTGGTTAAGCGCTGGTCAGTTTCCCGAGCGGAAGCCGGTGACCGGCCGACGCAGCCATGTCCGCGAGTTCCATGAGTATCTACAGCAACGCTGGAATCAGGGCTGCCATAACGCGACTCGCTTGTTTCAGGAGATCCGGGCGCGCGGATACCGCGGCAGTCGTCAGATGGTTTCTCATCATGTTTCGTCCTGGCGGGCTAATCCTGAATCACGTTCCTCATCGAAGACGCGAAGACTCGACCGCATCGCGCCTAAGCATGCGGCCATCCTGACGTGCAGACCAACGGAGCGTCTGTCGGAACAGCAACGGATTTTGTTCGAGCAGGTCGCAGTGAACTGCCCAATTATTCGATCGATGCGGTTCCTGGCCCTGGATTTTCGCGAAGCCATTGCTACTCAAGACACGAATGGCATGCTGCATTGGATTCGCACCGCAATGCAGTCCGGCATCGGGCCTCTGGTTCGATTCGCGTACGGCCTGAAGAAGGACTGGAACGCGGTCATGGCAGCGGTGGGAACCTCCTGGAGCAACGGCCAGACCGAAGGACAGATCAACCGCCTGAAGGCTATTAAGCGACAAATGTATGGGCGCGCTGGCTTCCATCTGCTGCGGGCACGCGTCCTGCCCTACCGCGCAATGGCACCTTGATCTGCACCGAGAGTGCGGAAGATCCTGGAAATGTCCGGTTTTGACCGATCCGGTGGAGAGTGCATGATAGTCTGATTTCGATCCCTGTTGAGTCGCTCTCCTGACGAAGATTCAAGTCCGAAGCGACGCGGTTGTACTCCGGAGTAGTCGGCCGCAAACCTCGTTCAAGCGGACCCCGCGAAGCACCCTCCGAGGGGGGGCTTTGCATTTTGATATTCCCTTTCCTTGGGTGGAATCTTCCAAGAGGCCTTGCATAGATCCAGCGCCAAACCCGTGCCGGTGTTGCCCAGCCTTCCTTTTGTCTTATGCTGGATGTTCATACAAGTTTGGCGCCGGGAATCTGCAGATTTCGCCAGATATTCCGGTGACTACTTCAGATCGAAATTCCTGGCCCGCTCACAGGCCTGCCCGGGTTTCAGTAAGCGCCATGCTTAGCGGGGGCTTTGGAGGCGCTCACTTGGGACGCTACTCGCAAGCAAGTCGTCAGTGGCCGATCGCCAAATCGAACCGACACTGAGCCGTGCTGACGCTTCCCTACCCGCACCCAAAGCACCCCGGAAGTCCGGTGCGGATGTCCTGGCGGGCGAGCTGGTAGATCTTGGTGTCATCGGCTGCTGGACAAGGCGCACGCTCTGGAGCGATTCAGCCAGGTGGGAGCAACGCGTGAACAGTTGGCTCTCAGGCGGGTACCTGCTGTCCGCTTGTAAAAAAGTGAGCCGGCGATCCGAGAATGGAATCAAGAGTAGCGTTTTCGAATGCTTAAAACGAACACGTTAAGAGCTACGTTGGCGTGGAGAGTGCTGTAACGAGCAGCATGATTTGGGGGACCGGCCGCGAACGTAAACCTGGCTCATCGTCGGAACCAGAGCAGGGTAAAAATTAAGCCAAACATCTTACACGAGAACCAACAGTGCAGGAGTTGACTACTACGAAGGGATTTCGGCACGCCGCGACAGAGTGTGGAGCGTGGTCCAATTCGAAGTGAGCTGTTCGGCAGGATAAGTCAGCGCCTCTACACAGGAGAGTTCCTTAGGATAGCTATGCGTCCTCGGAAGACAACCCGTCTCATTCTTTTTCTTCTTTTTGTGCTGCTGGCCGGATCGGCTTCGGGAACAACGCATCGTAAAAAGCGCCGTAAAGTTGTCCCTCCCGCCCGATCGACACAATTGCGGATGGGCCATGTTCCGCACAGGGTCAAGACAACGAGACGAAAACCTTCGGGCGGTGCTTGGAAAACCCCAACTTTCGCCGAATCCACCGAGGGTGACTCGCCAGACGGCGACGATCTAACGGTTCGTCGAGCAGCCGTACAAGCGCTGGGCCGGTACAACGGAACAGTAATTGTCGCCGATCCTAATACGGGCAGGATTCTGACGATGGTGAATCAGAAGCTTGCATTCCAAAGTGGATTTAAACCCTGCTCGACCATAAAAGTTGTCGCCGCGCTGGCCGGCCTAGCGGAAGGTACTCTTCAGAATCGGAACACTCGTCTCCACATCAGCCGCCGGACCATCAACTTGACGCAAGCCCTGGCGCACTCGAACAATCAGTTTTTCGCCGCCGTGGGAGCCAAACTGGGCTACGACAAGATAGTCGAATATGCTCATCTGTTCGGTCTTGGCGAGAGAGCTGGATTGAATTTGGACCGCGAGCAGGCAGGATCTTTGGCCGACCAACCTCCTGCCGATGGTTTGGGAATGATGACCAGCTTCGGTGAAGGCATTCACATGACGCCGCTGGAGCTTACAGCACTGATGACGGCCGTCGCTAACGGTGGAACCCTCTACTACCTCCAGCACCCGAGATCGCAGCAACAAATTGATCACTTCATGCCTCGCGTCAAACGGCAGCTCGACATCGCCCGGTGGCTTGCCGAAATCAAGCCCGGGCTGATGGGAGCCGTCGAGTATGGCACCGCTCGGCGCGCCAACTTCAACCCCATCGAGCCGATCTTCGGGAAGACCGGGACCTGTACGGATGATCGGTTGCCCACGCACTTGGGCTGGTTCGGATCCTACAACGAATCCGGCAACAACAAGCTGGTTGTAGTAGTTCTATTGACTGGCGGGCAGGCAGTCAACGGTCCCGTTGCTTCCGGAGTTGCGGGAGCGGTGTACAAGAATCTGTCGGAGGACGAGTACTTCGCTAAGTCCGCGCCAACTCCACCGATCGCTTCGACGCCGGCGCAACCTGTGGCGCCGTGAATCGCTAACATTTTTTCCTCACGCAGAGGTACTCCCAGGCTGGATACGGGCTCAAAAACACCCGTAACTCACCGACCGGCATATCGATCTGGGATTGCGGGGCCTTAGCCACCGCCATCGGGTCGCGGAAACCAAAGTCGCATATAAAACTGAACTGATCATCCTCTTGCGCCAGAAAACCTGAACGGGAAACGTGGGGTAGTCCGATGCTGTAAAGCACCGACTGCGGGCGCAACATGCACTATGGGCGCCTTCTTCGGTTGAGACATTGGAATGGCGCCAGCGGTCGTCGGACCGTAGAGCAGCTCATCGGGATCAAAGCGTTCCGGCCTAAAATGTAATTGGAGCGCACAAGACTGGAGGCATGCGCGTTCACTTTCATGACCAGGGCCCACGAACGAGTTCGCGGAAAGCGCTTACCAGCTGCGCGGCCACCTCCGGAAAAGGTTTGCACAATCTGCCAGGACGGCTAAAGAACAATCTGCAGTAGTGACGGCACCTTCCCGTGCATAAGGCAAGCATCTGAATAGCGCGAGTCAGGATAGAGCCCGTTTTTCAAAGTAGCGCCATCCTTCTTTCGCGAACGGGTCTCGAGCCGCCAAAACCTGGATTCTAACCTGTGCCGCTTACTCCTCCCTTTGGGATCTCGCAATCCGGAAACAACTCCGCGTAGCGTGTCGAAATTGCGACTCTTGCGTCCACCGGACAACCCGTACGTCATCGGTGGTCGTACCACTCTGTCATATGCTTCCTTTCCATTGCAGCAACGAGATCTTTGGAGCCTGATCCCCAACGCGAGACCGCCTTAATGACATGCGCGATAGGTACGTTCACTCGATGCACACGATCCTGGCTCAGAATATAGACAGCTCCACTGAGAGCCGTGGGTACAGAAGGGACGAAAACCGTAAAAGACCCGTCCTCAAGTTCTTCAATAATGAACGCGGGGACGAGAGCCTCTTCAATCTCGACAAGCGCTGGCTTCCACGATTCGCCTTGTGTCTCGCCAGCCAATTGCTGAGTAAAACCTCGAACAACCGTGTAACCAGGGATTTTTTGGAATAGAGAATTTTCCATTCGTCCCCAGGCCGCTCGGCCTGCCCGAGTGCGAACCGTAGTTCCAATGACGAAGCAGATAATCATCACCAGCAACAAAGAAAAGATGTGATCAGCAGGCAACCATTCCGGAAGCACCTTCGCGAGCGGCCGCACGAAACCCGTCAGGGTTTTCATTGCCTTGAGCAACAGCAACGCGGCGAGGTAAATCGGGGCCAGAACCAGCACACCAGCGACTAACCTGCTCACGATAAAGTCTCTGAGATTCTTCACAGTACGACTCGGCCCTTTCCACCAGAGATGTCATCGCTGTAATTCTGGCCGTCGGAAGCGATACTCTTTAGCGTCGTGAAAATGAGATGTTCACCTGTGGAACGGATGTTTAATCCGTCACCACTGGCGCCCTTCCAGAAGCCCAACAGAACGCACGACTACGCTGGCAGCGCATCGAGACAAATGGCGCTGATCGTCTGAGCTGATGAGATTGCGCTTGCTACGCAAACAATCCGCAAAAAAAGATTTGGGCGATTCTTTCGCTGCAGCCCTTGGACTTCAGCTCCCCCAACCAGTGTGATGCCGCCTTGAGTGGTTGGGTGTAGTTTCCTCTGAAGGCCGTGTTTCTCGAAGCAATAGGACGGACGGATCCGATTGCGGCACGACAAGAGAAGTCGGAGTCTGTCGACCTCCATCATCAGCCGGAGCGAAAGCCTGGAGACATGGGAGTTCCTGCCGGGATGAAACAGGTGCTCGGAATCGCGGTGCTTGATAGGTCACGGCCGCGACGGATAGCAGTCAGAAGATCATCTTCCGCAACCGAATGGCTGTTCTCCTCGATATATTCCAAGCGGGACGAAGAAGACGGCTCATCAATGCGCTGAAACAAAAATAAAGGCGCCACAAGCAGAATGTCGGATCCAACATTGCTGCAACAACGGTCGAGGTTCAGTATCGCAGCACCACTCGATCGCAACGGTGTTCTTGGAGACAACCGTGAGTAATGCGATTGCATCGCGAAGGCGCAAGAAGATGGTAATAGAAGCCGCGAGTGTACGTGTTTTGGATTTAGGTACATCGGATGTGGACAAGCACGAGGATGCCGCTTCGCCGATCGAACGGCTCAGACATTCCCGTCCGTTTTGAGACGCCCCCCGTTCGACGCACAGTCAGCCCTGATCTGACGGCCGTCTTTGCGGGTCCCCCGGTCCTGGAGACGACGGCACTGCAGCTGCCCTCTACCGCCTTTGCAACCAAGACGCAGTTCAGACGTAACTTAGCTTTTAATGCACCGAACAGCTTGCATCGGGCTTACTGGAACCCTGCCGCAAGAAACGCGCTCGACTTTTCCGAGGCCAGTGAGCGGGATACTACGGACGTCCGAAGGCGCAGGAACAGCGGCGGTATGAAATGATTTGGCGCAGGCCTGACATAAATGTGCCGTTCCCGGTCACTTGTTGAGCATGCGGCCTACATCGAAGGAGGACCGGTCAACGAGGGGTGCCCCACCAAGTAAATGCCGCTAGATTATTCAACGCGGCATCAACGTATTGGGAAGTTGATTGGGCCGCCACAGTGACGGCGGTCAAGCGCACTGCACGGTCCCGTACTGCGCTGGCCCGCTCAAGCGGCATGCTGGCGGTTAACCTCCCAGCGCAAGCATCGACTCCGATAGGAGGTAAGTATCATGCGAAGATTGGCGCAGTTCTTCCTGTTAGGTTGCTTTCTCGCGATACCTGGGATCGCTCAGCGTGGCAGCGGTGGATTTCACGGCGGTGGCGGTGGTTTCCATGGCGGAATGGGCAGTTTCCGCGGTGGAATGGGTGGTTTTCACGGCGGAGGTTTTGCGAACCCAGGATTTCGCGGAGGTGGGTGGAGAGGATACCGTGGCGGCTACTTTCCCAGGAACCGCTTTGGCTTCGGGTTTGCCTTTCCCGGCTACGGGCCTTATTACGGCTACGGATGGGGTTATCCTTACTACGGCTATCCTTATTACTATCCGTATGCGGTTTATCCATACGTTCCTTATTCGTATCCATATTACGGCTACAGGTACGCGTACACCGGACCTGATCAGGCCTACTGCCCGCAAGCAAATGGAAAGCCGCTCTATCTGATCAAATTGACATACGACAATCAGGTTTGGCTGTCCCAGGATTACTGGTACACTGCGGATACCCTCAACTTCATCACGCTGCGAGGCGAACGGAATAAAACGCCGATACGCTCCATCGATCGCGAAACGACATACCGCCTGAATGGAGAGTGTGGCTTGAATTTCCAGTGGCCTGGGTAGAGACCCGGAATGTTCAAGCCAAGCCAGACTGAGGCATGGACAGAAGTGTTCCTGAGAACTCAGTTTCGGTTTCTACCTGCTGACGTTACGCCCATTCTGCCCAGGGGGTGATTTTCAAACCACCAGCTTACGGACCTTGGCCGGGCCACCTGTTGTTTTCCTCGTTAATGCCCGCACCCAGGGAGGCCAATTCGAATTTCGTGGGCTCGCACGCCATTAAATGGGACCACCTCTGATCCATCTTAAGAATACGCATTACCTAACGCGAAGCCTGTAGTTTGGACGTTTGTGAAAGGGGTGATTCCGTATTGGGAGTGAAGCACCACATAGCCACGATTCCCGTAGCCAAAGCCGCGAGCGTCAACGAAGGTGCGTCGTCACACGTTGACGCACCTTCCCTTGTTTATGTTAAGCGTGAAGACCGGGTCTAGGCAGGGACAAGTTCCTCCTTAAGGCGTTCGCGGATCAGTCGTTTCGTGCGTTCCGCAAAGGCAAGTTTGTCTGCTAGGCAGCTTTCCAGAAGTATGGCGACGGCTGGATGTTCCATCGCATCCGCGGCCGCAATCAGAGCGATGTATTCTCCTATCCTAAGGTGCATCAGCCGGCTTGCCTTGGCGAGAATAAACATCCGCCGCGCCAGCGGTGACTGGATTTCAAGCATTTCTTTCCGGAAGTCTTCGAGAAAAACGTCGTGCAGCCGTCCATTCCCTTTAACGGGCTTCTCGCCCATCAATCGGAAGCACTCGTCGAGTCTGCTCATGATTTGAGTGGAGATGAACTCACGCGCGTCAAGAGCCTCTTTGATCTCACGGTCTTGGGCAGCTTGGCCCAATTCCTCGTATATCTTCTGGCTGCGTTCGGCGCCTTGCCGCAAATCGCTGAGCAGGGCGACAAAAACGTCCTTCGGGGTTTTAAGTGGCATGGTTTAAATTGACTCCTTTAGATTGCGCCGCTGTTCGAGTCCGTTCAGCAGTCGCTCACACTCGCACATGATTCTAGCGGCCACAATTCAGACTCACTATTTTCGGAGCGCCCCTGATATCGACCCCTGTTTCGGCTGGCGGATCTGCCCGAGGCGGGATGGGAATCAACAGCCGGGCGCTACGTCCATCTGGCGGGCAAAAACAAATAGCCGAACTGAGCTACATTACCGGGCTGGACTCCGGCTCTACGCCGGTTGTCGATCACCCTCGGTGGCCGGTCCTGGACACATGTTGGGTGCCGTTCCATAGCCGAATCACCGACCGGCCGAGATGATTTTCATGGCCCTAAGACGCTTAGACCGGCGGTGCTCAACACAAACGACCTGGCATTGACCGGGTTCAATGCCGATTCAGCGTGAAGCCAACACGCGGATGAAGTGTCCAGTGGAAAAGAAGCGCGTGCCCTCGCACTGTACGGACCCGGCTCACGCGATCTGCACGAGTTGGTACCTGCAGCGCGCCGCGGAGACTCCTGCACCGCGAGGACCGTTCCAGGTACAGGTGTTCAGTTTCCACGGAGCGAAAAACAGTATCAACAGCGGGCCTGCCGGCGAGAGTAGCAGAACGAAGGCTGCAATTAGCGAAACGGTATTTGGTGTCAGCGGTTTCGCACCGAGTGCCAGGCAGAATGCCGCGGGTGCAAGCGACTTCGAAAATGTCGCGATGGGCCATATGCGGCATCTTCTTAAGCAAGGAGGAACATCCATGTCGCTTTCGAAACGATCTTTCGCTGAGTTCATTGGAACGTTCTGGCTGGTTTTTGGCGGATGCGGCGCCGCCGTGCTTGCAGCCGCTTTTCCAGGATTGGGGATCGGATTCGCCGGAGTCGCGTTGGCCTTTGGCCTCACGCTGCTTACGATGGCGTTTGCCATAGGGCACATCTCGGGATGTCACCTCAATCCCGCAGTTTCCGTGGGGCTGGTGGTGGCACGACGCTTCCCGGCCACGGAACTGCCGGCCTACGTCATCGCGCAAGTGCTGGGAGGCATCGCCGGCTCGGCAGTTTTATACTTTATCGCCAACGGAAAAGAGGGATTCAGCCTGGCGAACGGATTCGCCGCCAACGGCTACGCTGAGCATTCTCCCGGAGGCTACGCATTGGGAGCGTGCCTCGCGGCTGAAATCGTGCTTACCTTTATGTTCCTGATCATCATTCTTGGCGCGACGGACAAAAGGGCGCACCAGGGGTTTGCGCCGATCGCCATCGGGCTAGGCCTTACTTTGATCCACCTGATCGGAATACCAGTGACGAATACATCGGTTAATCCGGCGCGCAGCACGGCTCCGGCGATTTTCGTCGGCGGATGGGCCTTGCAGCAATTGTGGCTATTTTGGCTCGCACCCATCGTAGGGGCTGTGCTGGCGGGAGTAGTGTACAAACTGTTTGAGACCAAGCCTGAACCGTTCGTACGGGAAGCGCTGACCGGCCGCTAAGAGTGACCGGGGTGAACACTCTGGAAAAGCCCCGACGATGAGGTCGTCAGCTATTATTCAGCTGCTACAAGGCCATGTAATGGCTATCTGCGGATGTCAGCCAAAGTTATTTCCTGCCGGCGCGGTGGGGTCCTCCGGCGGAAGGATTTATCACGATTCGGCCAAAGCCCACATATCGGCTGGATTCCGCGATAGCCTGCTTTGCGCGTCTCTGGCGCGTTTTCTGTGAGTTCGAAAGTTCGTCGTTAGAGCGATGTACGCTATTCTTGAATTGTGTCGTCTCGCGTGGGGTTCCTGTGAGTGTTATTGCGATCCTTAGCAGAGTTTGAGGAGCAAATATACTCAGACGTGCCGTTAAACTGCTTCAGAACGCCGTATGATTGTGTCCCCCCACAACCGGGGCGCAATGTTACTTGACTCCTCTTTCATTTCCGGCCATCCGCCGAACCGAATGTGACGACTGAGACAGCCAGGAACTTTTGATAGTTCCCGTAGTCGACATCGTTCTTTACCAAACGATCGCCTTCACGCGAGGACAGCTCGAACTGCAGCGGCAATAGGTAGTCAGCCTGTCCAATTCGGGTGTAATCATAGTCGAGCGAGATCTCCACATCCTGGATCGGGAAATTCGAGGGAATCCCATCGGCGTGGAGAGTGACGCGGTATACGAAGTGTTCCTTGTCGTCGATGAAGATGAATCCGTGATAGCCGGCCACAAAGTCCAGCGATTTCTCCGGAACCGCGATGTGATATCTGGACTGAAGCGCACGAACCCGGTAGGCATAGACTTGCGTTGCCGTGCCGCGAAGCATGGAAGAGTCGTGCCACTCGAACTCGGTTTCTGTTTCAGGCAAAAAGATCGCCTTCATGAGGGAACCGAATTCTCCCGACGAAGATGCGCCATTCAGCTGCTCGTGTGCGACGTTGGCCGGCTGACCGTTTAGCGTCAGTACCTTGTATGCTTCGCGGTGGTCGAAGTATGTGAGCCGCTCGACGATGACGTCGATGGGTTGCCAGTTGTGCGCAGAGACGCTCTCGAAGCGGCGAGTAGTTTGTGTGCAGACGAAGTCAGGGAGACTGCTTTCGTGTTCTAGCGCATGCACCCTGGCGTCTGCTAGAACCACTTTCTGTTCTTCTGCGCCGGGAATTGATGAAGGGTTCGATTGGGCTAGGGCGGTACCGTAGGCGCCGAGCAGGATGATAAATAAGCGCGACATCACATTTTCGTCGATTCATCTGCGATTCCGTGGATCTATTAAAAGCTCTCTTTGTCGTCACCAAACAAGAGCCAACAATGGCGCATACCCGTGAGTCATCGAGCAGCCGCCAGGCACAATGATAAAGAAAGGTGATGAAGGTGTGTCCTGCTACTCTGGCGCGAAGGTGGACGAGCGGCCAGTGCGGATTCAACTGGGTGATCTCGACTTCCTCATCGAAGAAGCACTTGAACAACGGTATGGTCCTGATGATACCTTTTCAAAGTGCGCGCCGATGACCGCAATATCTACATCCTCCGGCGCAATACTCCTCGCGACGAGTGGACTTTAGAATCGTTCCGGCGGCTTAACGGCTAGTAGGCTGGGGAATCGCTGGCCGGGAAAGACTCCTCGCACGCTTCGTCGACTGCTGCTTCTTCTTGGGCTCGCCGCATTTCTTCTTCGGCTTGGAGCCAGTCGTTGAGCTCCGAACCCGGTTCGCTGCCTCGTTTGAGGTAGAGTTCATAAGCTCGCCGCCGGATTCGATCTTCAAGCGGGAGTGTTTCGACTGCGGATTCTGTTGCAAGTGCAAGTGCAGGCATGGATCATCTCCGTCGATTTCATTTGCACACGGAATGCCAGACCAGCGGGCGGACGCGCCAGGTCGTTGCGGCCTATTGAGGCTTAGAAGTGAGGACACACCACGGTGTGCAAAGGACTGGTTGCTAATGGGTGCGTGACCCGGCGGCGAGAAAAGCAACCGAGTCGGCCACCGGTTTCGCGGAAGCGCCCGGATAGTCTTCCGACCGCAGTGTTCGCTGGGCTGCCGTTACGTATCCGGTAGCTTTCACGAATCTAGAGAACCGGCTGTTGGTGACTTCCGTCCCTTTCCGTCCAGTAGCGATCATCAGATGCGGTGCTATGGCTTGGCATCAGTCATCTGATTGCCCGGCGGCCGATCCAGAATTGGCCACCCGGTAACCACGCCATCCCGCACCTGAGACTCAGAATACATACGTCTGGCCAGCCAGGCATTGCGCGACTTCACGAACCGGTTCGCCCTGCCGACCGATGACTGTTCGCTTCCGCCTGACGACCGATCACGACATCCCACGTGTTTTCGGTGACGAATCAGATTATCCTGGCCGCTCAAAACAGTGGATAGGATCATCCTGCGGCAGCACGCGAACGCGCCGGTGAACGCGAGGATAGCGGGTACAAGTCCTAAGATCGCCCATAACGCCTCTATATGCCAACCGAACCTTCCGAAATGGAGCCGGGAGAGCTCGAACAGAATTGTGTCGGTGTATTTGTCGGTTGGATCAACCAACGATGCGGGGGCATAGAATCCTTCCGGAAAAGAAAAGTAGAGGCCCGAGATTCCCCACATTAGAACGAATAAGAAGCACCAGCCCCCGAGTGCCCTGTGTGCATCCCAATTGAACCGCGCAAGACGTGATCCCCACCTTACTTGCAGACTGCGACGCCAATACTTCAGCCCGGGCCACCATATGATGGCTCCCGTCAAACAGACCGTTGTTACGGCAATAGCGCCGATGCCGTTGACGAAACGGCCTTTTTCCCCGAGCAGCAGGTTTTCGTGAAGCTTCACGAGCCACTCCATAGGGAACCACCCGGACAACTCGTTGCGGAAAACAATTATGCTGCCCGTCAGGCTCATCAGCACAACATACAGTCCGACTCCCGCGCCCACCCACAGGTGAATCCGGAACAAGGCTTTGCGTGCCCAAAACTGCTCGGGGTGTTGCAGCCATTGTTGCAAAGCGGTCATTATTTCTGCTGGTCGTTGTCGTAGTTGCGAAGTATTGCTTTACCGCACCGTTTGGGTTGTGATTTCCATTCCGTTAAGGCCGTCCCGAAGTTACAAAAGCAATGTGGTCGAGCGGAAGTGCAGCCCAAGCGACCTACACAATCGCTGACCAGTAGGCGGAGAACGTCAAATTGCAAGCATGCCGGCATGCCAAACGAGAAGGTACTCAAGCTCCTGCAGGTCACGGGTCTACTGAAGCACTGTTATCGCCAGCATCCTCGCGAGCGCTTTCCATGTCCTATCCAGCGACCGAAGATTAGAAGTCGCCGCGCCGAGCCAGAAACCAACAAAGAGGGCCACGGAAATCGCCAAGCCGAGCCCAGTCCATCGACACCGCCAGTCAGCAACGACAAACGCATCTAGTGTTTTCCATGGACGCAACAAGACGATGCCCACTATCAGACCTGCCCCGAGCATCCCGATCGCAGCCCATTTGGGGAATATGACGCAAGCCGCCGGCTTCCATCATGCGAAGAACCCGCTCTCGTCCTTGTTCCCTTGTTACGCCCCGGCCTCTGAATTACGCTGAATGTGGCGAGATGGGGCAACACCACACGCCCGGTGGTCCTTGTGTGCCTTCTTTACTTCGCGGACGTTTCTTCTCGCCGACGGTAATGTTTTCCTCGATACTCACCGATGATCCACTCTGTCGATCGGCTCAATAAAGCTGATCGATAGTTCTCTGGTTTCGCCTGGACCGGGGCCTCTTTATGGAGATAGTGCCGAGTCTAATCCAAAGGAGCGTAGGCGCTGGCTACTTCACGCTTTTGGATTACCGAACCGCTCATGCTCGTCGGCTGCGCAGCAGAGCGCTCGGCATTTAATGGGTCAGACAAAGCGGAAAACACGCGCGACAACATCTGCAAGGCATCTCGGGCCGAAATTCTTCCGAGGTGGTTGATTGGAGTCCAGATCAAGGCGAGCACGATATGTTTATGGAACGCAGGGCTGCGATAGGCCATTGCGTAGTAAATCGCGACGCGGACGGGCGCTATCCGCCAGGTGTCAATTGAGGGACCGCCGCGCAGGGGAAGGCAATCATGTAATGACCGACTCGGCCATTTGCGACATCGTAGAGCGTAGTCGGACAGAAGAGGCTTCGCGCATCAGTAAAAAGCGTTTCCGGGTTGTGCTCGATAGCTCGCCGGTTGTGGTGTTCAATCGAGACCTTGTGCCGCGCTACACCTGGATCAATTCGCCTTGTCCCTCACCTGCGAAGCTCTGTAAAACGGTGTGCATTGGCGAGCGCCAATTTTGTAGGTAACCGTCTGTTATAGGGCAACTCGATCGAGGCCGCATCTTCATTTAGCGAAGCCCCTCTCGCTGGCTGAGAGGTGGGCCTAGCGATCCTCGCACATATCGCCTGTGATCGGGGAGGTGAACTTGTCAGGGAGACATCCTTTCGGCGATCTGGTTCGTGCGGCAGCGTTTGTATGTGGCATGGCCTGCGCTGGGGCCCCGGCCCAGACGATCTCTTATACGCTCGAATCATCGAAGCCTCTGTCCCGATTCACCGCCAGTCAGATCGCGCTGCTTGCGAAGCTGAACCACGCCGACTCCACCCACTTGGCGCATCTCCCACTTATCGTGATCCCCGACCGATGGGATGCAGACGAACTCCTTTATAGCCCGATGCCTGAGGCCGTGCCACCGCTGTTTCATGAAAAGAAGGCCATCGTGGTAGACCTGGCTGCGCAGGTGTTTGGCGCGTACGAATCCGGCAGGCTGGTTCGATGGGGACCGGTGAGTTCGGGAGACCGCCGGCACACGACGCCTCCAGGCACCTATCACCTGAACTGGCACGCTCGCGTGCACGTTAGTACGGAAAACCGAACATGGATTATGCCATGGTATTTCAATTTTGCGAGTGGTCGAGGGCTTGGGCTGCACCAATATGCGCTGCCCGGCAAGCCGGCGAGCCACGGCTGTGTCCGCATGCTTGCGGTGGATGCCAGTTGGCTTTACCAATGGGGCGATGGGTGGACGCTGGCCGCAGGAACAAACGAAGTGGCCCAGCCCGGGACATTGGTGCTGCTGGTGGGCCGCTACGATTTCGCCTCGCCGCAGCCATGGCTCCAACCAAAATGGTGGTCCAACAGCGTACCGCTTCGCGCGCAACAGATCGCTACCCGAAAATAAGGTTTCACCCCAAGAATCCAGCCCGACACGCCGGCTCCTTCTACCAGTGCGGTATTATGGAGTTTTCAGTCACTAAAACTCCGTCCATCATAGGTGTGCGGTGCAGGAACCTGCGACGTGTTGCTTCATAAGAAATTTGCCTCCACTGTTATTTTTTCTTTCTTAATCTCAAATACGATTTGCCTCCATGCCGCAAAGGCGCCGCTGGAGTCCTTTGACTCGCAGTTCCTCGCGCTGCGGGAGCTGGCGCCGCGACTTGACCCACAAGCGCTGGAAGCTGCTTTGACGGCATTGAAGCGCTTGCAGGCGGCCGGTACGACAGTTCGCGCAGACGTACTCACGGTTATTGACTACACCAAGCCATCCACCGAGCGGCGCATGTGGGTATTCGATCTCGTACACACGAGCGTCCTGTTCGAAGAACTGACGGCCCATGGGAAGAACAGTGGCGATAATCAGGCCGTGAGGTTCTCGAATACACCGAACAGTCTCATGAGTAGCCTCGGAGCGTTCCTCACGGGCGACACCTACATCGGCAAGCACGGTTTGTCGCTGCGGCTGCAAGGCCTGGAGAAGGGTATCAACAACAACAGCATGGAGCGCGCGATCGTGATTCACGCTGCTGCCTATATCAGCGACGCGATCGCAAAGAAAAAAGGGCGGATTGGGCGAAGCTGGGGCTGCCCAGCAGTGCGTCCGGAGATCTCGCGCCGCCTCATCGAATCCGTACAAGGTGGCACTCTCGTGCTTGCCTACTATCCCGATCCATCCTGGCTCCGGAATTCGAAGCTCACTGGGCTTGATGCATCCTCCGGAACGACTCGCTCACTATTCCGCAGCGGTGGATGATTGAGCACGCCCTCCCGCAACGGACCAGTTGTAGACTCGAACCGTTCCGGCTCCAGGCCTCGATAAAGCTAAATTGCGCAGAAGCGCGAGCCGTAGACAAAGGGGCTTGGGAGTTGGATCCGCTTCCGACAAGGTTGGCGTCGTGGCGTCCGCCACGCGCCCGAGTGTTCGCAGCATGCCGGTAAATACGTGTAACCTGCAAAAAAACCTTTCACTGTTTCAGCGCATCCCTATTCTTGCGTAGCGGCTTATCGGCGCACCCGCGCCACAGCCGGTAAACAAAGCGAGGTAGTGTATGAAGTTCGACGCGAAGGCTTCACTCCGCAGATCTTGGGTGGCGATTCTGTGCACGATCATTCTAGCGCCGGGGGATACGCTGACGTATGCACAATCGGCAGCACCGGCGCCGCCAAATGCTCAGTCCATCAAACTTTCGTCTGATCAATTGGACTCTCTCGTCGCGCCCATCGCGCTTTATCCAGATCCATTACTGGCTCAGGTCCTGGCCGCATCTACGTATCCCCTCGAAATCGTACTTCTCCAGCGATGGCTGGATACGAATAAGAACCTCAAAGATAAACAACTCGCCGATGCAGTGTCGAAACAACCGTGGGATTCAAGCGTCCAGGCTCTGGCTCCTCTACCGCAAGTCGTGAAACTCTTGGGAGACAACATTCAGTGGACGACTGATCTCGGCAACGCATTCCTTGCGCACCAGAGCGACGTGATGGATGCCGTTCAGCGTATGCGCGGGAAGGCGCAAAATAAGGGCGCTTTGCATACTACGCAACAGCAGACTGTGGAAACGCAAGTAATTGAGGGCAAGAGCGTGGTTGTGATAGAGCCGGCTAATCCGGAAGTTGTGTACGTGCCCTCGTATGAGCCGGCAGCTGTATATGGTGAGTCGGCGTATCCATATCCGCCTATCTACTATCCCCCTGGCTACTACGCGGCGGGTGCCGCGCTTGCCTTCGGCGCGGGAATCCTGATGGGAGCGTGGTGGGGCGGCGGTTACGGATGGGGTTGCGGGTGGGGCGGTGGCAATGTTTACGTCAACCACTTCAACAGCTTCAATCGCAACACCATCTCGGGCGGTGTAGGTGGAGTTGGCCGGCCCGGTGGTGTCGGAGGTGTCGGCGGTGTAGGTGGAGTGGGCAGACCCGGTGGTGTCGGAGGTGTCGGCGGTGTAGGTGGAGTGGGCAGGCCCGGTGGAGTAGGCAGGCCCGGTGGAGCAGGTGGTGTCGGCGGTGTAGGTGGAGTGGGCCTGGCCCGGCGGAGTAGGGGGTGTCGGTGGTAACCGGCCGTCGACTCTACCTGCTCAGGGCGGCCCTGGGCAAAACGGACTCGGCAACTGGACGCACAACCCGGTACATCGCGGAGGCACGCCTTATGCGGACCGGTCTACGGCAGATCGCTTTGGGGGTAGTGCTCGCGGTGATTCAATAACCCAACGCCAGGCCGGTGCCCGGCAACAGATTGCTCGACAAGGCGGAAAGCTCAACAGTAAACCTGCCGCGGGTGGTGGTTTAGGTGGCTTTGGAGGGAATGCAGGCCCCGGTAACCGAGCAGGAGGAGCTGGCAGCGCAAATCGCGCCGCTGGCGCCGGCGGAGCCGATCGCATCGGAGGTCGTAATCTTTCGCGCGGTGCTGCAGGTAACCGGAATGCCTTCGGGGGTGGTTCCAGGGGATTCAATGGATCCAACGCACGCAGCAACAGCAATCGAGGCTCCTCCAGCATGAGATCTCGCGGTAACGGCGGCTTCAGTCGTGGCGGTGGCGGTGGAGGTTCCCGGGGTGGCGGAGGCCGCCGAGGTGGCGGTGGTCGTCGCAGGTAAGTGCTGCGAGTCGAAATCACAGGAGCACTGGATATGAAATCGATACTTGCGAGCGCAAACTCTTGGAGACAAGTTTCCATGTTGTGCGCGGCGGCGTGCGCATGCATGTCCGCGACGGTTCTCTTCTCTTCTCAGCGATCGACGGCGAGAACGGTTCCGCGGACTCCCGCCGCGTCGTCTGCAGGGGCCAAGCTCTTCGACACTCCGCAACAGGCTGCCAATGCGCTGGTCAGTGCGGCCGAAAAGTTCGATGTGGCGGCGCTAACGGAAATCTTCGGACCGGATGGTGACGATGTCGTCTTCAGTGGTGAATTTGCGCAGGACCGCAAGCGGGCTGCTGATTTTGCCGCTGAGGCCCGCGAGAAGACAAAGGTTTCCGTGGACCCAAAGAGTAGGAATCGCGCATTCGTGGTTGTGGGAGATGAGGACTGGCCCTTCCCGATACCGCTGGTGAAAAAGGGCGACAAATGGTTCTTCGACAGCAAGGCCGGCCGACAGGAAATGCTGTATCGTCGCATCGGTGCGAACGAGCTGGATGCAATTGCAATTTGCCGCGGGTACGTGCAAGCGCAAAATGACTATGCTCTTCAGCCGCGCAGCGGGTACGATGTCAACCAATATGCCCAGCGGATCGTCAGCACTCCCGGCAAACAGGATGGCCTAGCGTGGCAAAACCCCGATGGCACGTGGGGCGGTCCAATCGGTGAAAACATCGCCCGAGCAATTGAACAGGGCTATACCCCCGGCGCGGAGCCCTACCATGGGTATTTTTTCAAGATCCTGAAAGGACAAGGCCCTGCGCTGCCGCTCGGCGAAATCGATTTTGTCGTGAAGGGAGTCATGATCGGCGGTTTTGCGCTTGTCACCGCACCCGCTGAGTACAAAGTAACGGGTGTGCGGACCTTCATGGTCAGCAACAAGGGCATAGTTTACGAGAAGGACCTTGGACCCAAAACTCTGGACGAGTTCAAGAAGATGGAACTTTTCAACCCTGATGCATCCTGGACACCGGTTTCCAAGGAAGAGGACTAGGCTGGCGAGCCGGCCATTCACGCTAAATTTCCAAAGCGTTGCAGCACCAAACGACAGCTTTGAGGTTGAGTCTACATCGTGATCTATTGCTCAGTCTTTCAGGGCGACTGTCGTCGCGGTGCCAGTCGGCCCGTCTCACGTTGTTGCCAACACTCCTGCCCCAAATGCAGAATTAGTCCGCCTGGGTCTTTGTTGCTAACGACAGGTCGGCTTCGGGGCTATCTGAGCAACAAGCGGAATACCAAGAGGCTTGCGTCTTATCAATCACGTGAATGTCCGCAGACAACCGTGACCGAGTAATCGAATTATCAGAGACGGCTGCCGTGTAAGCTACGCCCGCTGTTTCGAACGCAACGCTGCTCTTGAGGATTCACTCTCTTCACTGCTGGACAATGCCTTCCATCGGCCGGCGGCGAACAAAAGTGCGTCCTTGCCCCCCTCTCACGGCATCGCCATTATTACGGGGTGGAGTAGGCGTCGCTTCGGATCGAACGTGGCGAACCTGAGGAGCGGTGTATGGACCGGACAGTCCACGGGAAATGTTGAGGCGTTTCAGGCAAACAGTTTTCGTCAACGCCAATTGGGCCGATCTCTCAATGGCCGATCTGGCTGCGAAGCACAAGCGTCTAAATCCTACGAAGGAGAATCAACCATGCAGAAGACTCCATTCAAGAATGCTACTGACGAAGGAGTTGCCCAAGGGATCGTGGTCTCAAAGGAAGCCGTATCTCAGTTGGCCGTGGAGGCGGGTGCCAGGGTGAGATCTTATGAAGCGCGGTCGGCATGCTGCCGAGCGTGTAGTCGACGAACCGGCACGCACAATCAAGCACTCTCCATTCGGTCCCGTTGGCGCTGCGTTTGCAGCTAACGACGCTGAGGGGGCACTGGTTTCGCGAAATGGAAACAACGATAGGAAGTGCCACCGTTCTATCGCTATGAGTGGCGGGTTCTATCACAAGTTCAAAGAACGGGAAGGAAAACACTTATGAGAGGGCGCTTAATTCACAGTGTTATGAACTTCGCAGGACTGCTGCTTGCCGTTACCTGCGTGGCTCAATCAACCGCTGGTACGCATCCATCCAAATCGGCTCCATCGGATACGATTACTACCAGTGTTGCCGTAGTGATTACACCTGCAACGGTGCGGACGAACGGTGGGAAGTTTGTTACCGACCTTCACATTCAGGACTTCGAGGTCTACGACAACGACAGGTTGCAGCGGGTCACCGCTGACTTGAGGGACTCGCCTCTCTCGTTAGTCGTTGCGATTCAGCGAAGCGCTGACATGGCGGGTGTGCTGCCGAAAGTTCAGCGGATTGGTCCAGTGCTAACGGACCTGGTGGCTGGCCAAGAGGGCGAAATCGCCGTGGTTGGATTCGACGATCGCGTCCAAATCGCGCAGGCTTTCACCGACGATAGCGACAAAGTTTGCCAGGCGATCGGGGAACTGAGAACGGGAAGCTATAGCCACGCGGCAATCGATGCCGTGATGGAATCTGTGCGGATGCTTCGAAACGCTCCCCCAGGCCGGCGTCGGATTGTTCTAGTTGTAGCCGAAAAGTGGGATAAGGGCAGCCATGCGAGCTCACGTGAAGCGCTGCTGGAAGCTCAGCTTGCTAATGTCACCATCTATTCGCTCAATGTTTCGACGGCGGCCGCAGAACTGACTTCGGAACCCATGCCTCAACCGCCTCCGCCTGTCCCGACCACCGCCCACAACTTGCCGGCCAACGCGCCACTAACGCCTACCACTATCTCCCAGAACTATTATCTCGGTAATTGGGTGCCGCTCGTGGCGAACGGCTTCTACTCGGCTAAGGATAAGATTACCGACAACACCCTGGAGGTGTTCACGCGCTCCACAGGGGGCGAAGGATATTCCTTCCATGGTCAGAAAAGTCTGGAAAAAGCGCTCCAGAACCTCACCGAGGAACTCCACACCCAATACGTGCTTAGTTACTCGCCGAACAACCTCAATCAGGGCGGATTTCACGAAATCCGGGTAGCCGTCAAGCGCCGAGGCCTCGTGATTCGGACCCGTCCAGGATATTGGATTGGGGGCAAACCGGAATAGATAGGCATAGAAATAACCGACCCCCGCATGGCGAATCGAGCATGGCCATCTGGCCCCGACCAACCGCTCTCGGGGCAAGTCGTGCCGAAACACTTAAACGACGTTGCTCGTGTGCTGGTTCACTGCTGGTTTGTATCGCTCGTCGCTGGAGCCGGTTCTTTTGATGCAACCGCGACTTGAGCTTTCTTGATGAGAAAATATCCCAAAGTCAGGGCCAAAATCACTCCGGAAATTCCAAGCAGCACCGTGCCAGGGGTATGCTCGAAGTCAATCTGAATCACGTGTCGACCGACAGCAATAATCGCGACGACTAGAATCACTTCCAAGCGGACATGGTGTTCGGTGAAATAGGTGTTCAGCGTTTCCAACAATTCCAGACCAAGCACTACTGTCAATACTCCCGCGAAGGACTGTTGCAACGTGGGGAGTAATCCGTCCACAGACTCGATCCGGGCCACCTGAGAAAAGAGATTCTTGAGTAAGAGCAGGTATAGAATGAACATCGCGACCAGGACCACGACCATCATTAACACCTGCATTGCCGCGACTACGCCAGCCTCTAGTTTTGAAAGGATTCTGTCTTTGAGAACTATTGGGTCCATTCTCGTGCCTTCTTGCCGTAGTTGTCTTCATACGGGTATCGAGCCACTATCTTGGGCTTATCAATACCGTACTTGACAGTGTAGATGCGGCGATTGATCTGGTGATCGCGAACTTTTAAGCTCCCAGATCCATTTACTTCCGGTCGTCGGAATAGCCAGGCTGACTTCCCGGCCCGAGGTGATCGACCTTGCGACAAGACATCGCCAACCCCGAGATTTGAGTCCCTTTGGAACGGCAAAGAATCTTTAGTACCGGACAGAGAAAGCGTGAGCTCTTTCAACAGCGACGACACGTTGGACGAGGATCGAGCCCACCGAGAACGAAAGGTAATTGTGTTATGCCTAGCTCCATCGCCAGTTCGCTTTTGAGTACATTCGATTCTCGCAGTATCAGCGAAATCGCATCACGTTGTGGTCAACCCAAGGAGGCCGTAGTCAAAGGCCTGGAGTCGTCAACAGCCTGTCTCCTCGCAGCGCTGGCCAATAAAGCCGCCGATACGACGTGGATGAACGGCTTGTTCACACTTGTCTCGCAGGCGCCCTCGAATGTAGGCGCGTCTGACGTAATCGGAGCTGTCGCCGATCCGATCCGCGCATCGTCTGCGACCTCATCTCTTCTGCGTTCAGGACAGAAACTGTTATCTCTCGCCTTTGGCGGCCAGCAAACTTCAATCATCGATGCAATCGGAGGATTCAGCGGTCTGCGACCGGGTATCGTAACGGGCTTGATGAGCATGGCCGCGCCAATGATGATTAGCGCTCTAGGACGGCTTGTCCGTAACGCTCGCATGGACCCGGCAGGGCTCGGTAGCCTCTTGGTTAGCGAAAGCGAGAGCGTCCGCGATCTTCTTCCTGCAGGTGTTTCCATGATCAACGTTGCGCCGGCCACAGTAACTCCCGGCACACGGCCGATCGCGCTCGGAACAATTCCGGAGGTCGAGGCACTTCCAGAGCCGACAATAGAGCCGACAATAGAGCCGACAACGAAGTCGCCAAGCTTGTGGTGGCTCATTCCAGCTTTGCTTCTCCCTGTGCTCATCTACTGGGGCTACCGGGCGCGACATCCCGTGATTCCAGTAGCGCCGCAGGGTCGTGTAGTCATTCGAACTCCAGGGAATGTCTTTGTGAACATTCCCCCGAACGGAGTTGAGGCGCGGTTGCTCGCATCTATTCGAGACCCGTCCAAGGGTGTCGAACCGGCGACTTGGTTCGACTTCGATCAGCTCTTGTTCAACACCGATTCCGCGACTCTTCGTCCCGAATCGCAACGGCAATTGAGGAACATCGGTTTGATCCTCAAAACCAACCCGAATGTACACATTCAGATTGGCGGCTTCAGCGACGCTCGCGGTGACTCCCGCCACAATCTGAAACTCTCGCAAGACCGGGCCAACGCAGTTATGGCCCAGTTGGTCGCGTTTGGCATTTCCCCGGATCGTCTGGACGCGCAGGGATATGGCGAACAGTCTCCGGTGGCGGATAACTCGACTGTGGAGGGTAGGGCCAGAAATCGCCGGGTGTCGATACGGCTGACACAAAAGTAATCTAAATCGCCTAGTTCCTTTTTGAGGAACCGGCGAGTTTCTGTGAAAGCCATTAAGTAGAAGCGTCAAGCAAGCAAGAAGAAAGGTCAATAGAAGAAAGGTCTATATATGTCGTACGAAAAAGTTGTAGCAGTTTACGATACGGAACAGAACGCGAGCGCTGCCTTGACAAGCCTGGTATCCGCAGGCTATCGAACCGGCGACATCAGCGTCATCCGCAACGAAGGTGAAGCGGAGAAGGCCGGACTGCACGAGCCGGGTATTTGGAAGCGTCTCTTCGGCCGCGACCTTGAACATGATGAGGCCACCGTGCTGGGCCGTTCGTTCAAGGAAGGATCCGTCATCGTCGTGGTTCGCGTGCCCGAGGCACACGCTCCCAGCGTCATGAGTCTGTTGGATCGCCATAAGCCAGTGGACGTTCTGGACCGCGTCAAGGCCTACGCCATGGCGGGGGCAAGCGATGCGGCGCCTGAGGCTCGCACTCCGGTTAAGGAGGCGGACCAGGAGATGCTACGTTTGGCCGAAGAACAAATAGACGTTGGGAAGCGTCTGGTCGAATCCGGACACACCTGTGTCCGGCGATATGTCGTGCAGAAGCCTGTGGACGCAAACATCACACTTCACGAAGAACACGTGGAAGTGATACGCCGCGCGATTTCCGATCCGGCCTATGTGACAGACACAGACTGGACCGACAAGACAATCGAAGTTACGGACACGATGGAGGAAGCCGTGGTGAATAAGACAGCGCATGTCATCGAAGAGGTTGTTATCCGCAAGCAAGGTTCGGATCGAACGCAAACGGTGCACGACACGGTTCGCCGTCAGCAAGTCCTGGTGGAGCGCATGCCGCTTGTAACCGGAGCGAAGAAGACCGTGTAACGATCGCAATTCATGATCGGAGGACATACAGGGTAAAGTAGTGGAGGCATTTATGTTCGCGTTTATGTGGATGTTATTGATTGGCTTAATTGTCGGCGCACTCGCGAAGCTCCTCATGCCAGGGAAAGATCCCGGCGGGATTTTCGCTACCATGCTGCTCGGAATTGCTGGCGCGCTGGTCGCGGGCTTCATAGGCAGAATGCTCGGACTGTATGCGTCCGGCCAACGCGCTGGATGGATCATGTCGGCACTCGGAGCGGTTCTGCTGCTCGCATTGTATCGACTTATCACGCACCGGCATCATCCATCAGTCTGAACTGTCGCGGCCAAGTGAGAAGTTCCTAATTGAGCCAAGTAGAAAGTTCCTCTTGACAGCCGAAAGGCAGAAGGATGGAACGAATCGCGATGAGCCAAGAGGAACGGGACTGGTTAGATTGGCTGAAACGAGCCCAGGAAGGAAGTATGAGCCAACGGGAAGCTGCCCAGAAAATGGGAGTGAGCGACCGTTGGGTGCGCCAGCTTGTGAAGCGCATGGCCAAGCAAGGGGATGCGGTGGTGGTGCATGGGCTGCGGGGGCGGCCGTCCAATCGCAAGCTTCCGGCTGAGATGCACAGACAAGCTCTGGCGATCCTGAAGCAGCCGGATTGGCACGATTTTGGACCGACGTTCGCCGCCGAACAGTTGGCCAAGCGGCACCAGATCCAGGTGGGCAAAGAGACCCTGCGGGGATGGATGATGGAAGCCGGATTGTGGAAGAGCAAATCGCGCCGGCTGCAAGAGGTGCACGGTTGGCGGCCGCGGCGGAATGCCTTTGGGGAGCTGGTGCAATGGGACACCTCGGAGCACGACTGGCTGGAAGGCAGGGGGCCAGTGCGTTACCTGGTGCGGATGATCGATGACGCCACCAGTTGGAGTTGGGGGCGTTTCGTAGAACGCGATGCGACCCGGCACAACATGGGAGTGCTGTGGGAGTACCTGGAGAAAAATGGGCGCATGGTGGATGTCTACACCGATCGAGATTCCATGTTCACGGTTCCGCCACGACCCGGAGAGAGCCCCGACCAACAGCGCCAGGCAGACCGCCTGACACAACTGGGGCGAGCCTTGCGTGAGTTGGGAATCGGTTCGATTTTGGCCTATTCTCCCCAGGCCAAAGGACGCATTGAACGCAGTTTTTTAACGGCGCAAGATCGATTGGTGAAGCATCTGCGTTTGGCGAAAGTGTCGACTCTGGAAGGCGCCAATGCGTTTCTGGAGAAAGAGTATTGGCCGGAATGGAATGCGCATTTCGCCCGGCCGGTTGCAGACTTCCCCAACCAGCATCGGGCGCTGACACCGCCACTGGACCTGGCCGCCATTCTGAGTCACGTGGAAGAGCGGGTGATCGGCAACGACTACACGTTCTCCTTCGCCGGCCATCGCTACCAGATCGCGCGCGCTGCGGCGCAGGCTGGCATGCGACGCCAGCGGCTGGGCGTGGAACTCCGCCTCGACGGCGAGTTGAAGGCGCGCTATCAGGGTGGCTACGTGGAGATCAGCGAGTGCGGCGTGCGGGCCATCGCGGTTGCGCCGAAGACCAGCAAGCCAGTTCGCAAAGACCACAATGCGGGAGGTCGGAGTAATTGGATGCAGGGCTTCTTCGATCGCCCCAGCCCACCGCTGTGGAAGTTGATTGGAGACTGAGGTGAAAACCCAATATGGAAGGCGCGCTTCTTTAAAGCCCAAAGCCTCAGCTCAGAGGTTTCACCAAAGCAATGGATCCCGGCTCGTCAAAACCCTCCTGGCGCTCCGGAAACACTCACGGGTTTTGCGTCACAGGAGGGCATCCGCCGATTGCTTCGGAGCCAACCCCGTCGCCTCGGCTTTGGGCAACCGCCCCAGGCGCGACCCCGGTGCGGCTGTGCGAACATACCATGAGGGTCTCAAGCCGACCCTCAAAACCGGAACTTTCTACTTGGCTGGAAACCGGAACTTTCTATTTGGCTCCGACAATCCATCAGTCTGAACGATCCTAGCTAAGCTGGGTGATCTGTTGGGCTGATCGGATTGTCGTGAAGCAGCCCTGGCCTCCGCTGGTAATGCTTGGCCACTCCTGTTTAACCAAGTCCGGAGTTCTGAAATTTAATGTGTTCGCAACTTTCAAAGAGGAGTCGTCTTCCCCACTGCCTTGAGTCCGCTCGTGCTCACCCATCTAATTGCTAGGCAGATGACGCGAGCGGATTGACCACGGCTTGACGCTTAGATTCTTAAATAAAGGAGAATGCCACTTATGGAATGCCAAACTACCCAACGGAGGAGCCCATCGCATCCCGAGGTGTCTCGGGAAGACTTGGAAATGCCTGAGTTCTATGTGTGCCGGGCAACCGGGATAACCGGTCATCGCGTTCCAGCAGAAGCCTTGATCAAAGGCGCCTCACCCTTGATAGAACAAGTAAGTTCACAGCCGACGCGGTTGGTGAAGGTCAGTCACAATCCATTTGTCCCGCTGGTAAGGGCGCGCAATTGGCTGCCAATTGCAACATAGAGCCCAACTTCTAGCCTGTTAGAGCGCTCTCGCAGAGCGAGGTGAAAACCGTTGCTCTGAACGTCTTCCAAATCATGGCTATGGGACGACGAAAGGAAATGAGTGTTTCAGGAGCAGTTGCGGGACGCCGACCACAGCGTTGCCAATGGGGCAGCGGCTTAGTCATATTTTTGGACGAAAGAAGTTCGATGAGTACGTCAAGACAAACGGGCGATTACTATGCCGGAGAAGTGGGCCGACCGGTTTGGCCAGCAGCGTTTGGCGGTCCTTGCGTCCGCACGCCGGCTGAGAAGAGTCCCGGTGGCCAACGAAAAAGCATAACCGCAACCCAAATCAAACCGAAATGCGCCAGCATTGGAGCTAAGCCCATTCAGCGCGTCGGTTGGCCAAGCGGCGGAGTAATTGAACGGACCGCTCGATCTCGATGAGCGCGACAAAATGGAAGCCATGAGTGAGTACGCGATAGCTATTTTAGTCGCACTTAATCTATTCTCGCTTCATAGCGCCGCACGCGGCGCCGTTCCACCGGCGTTAAAGCTTTCGCTTCCTTTTGAAACGTGCGAAGGAACCATAGCACTCGAGCCACGTATTGTCGGGTTTCACGAAAAGGAGGGATGCCGTGGTAGCGATCGACCATGCCGGGGCCAGCGTTATATGCAGCGATTACGCGGGTGAGTGCATTGCGGTGCTTTTGATATCGGCCTAACAAGTAGTGGAGGTATTGCACTCCCGCGTCGACGTTCTGCTTAGGGTCCATCGGATCCGCGCCGAACTCTATCGCAGTCTCAGGCATTAGTTGCATCAACCCAATTGCACCTTTTGGCGAAACAACATCGGAGACGAAGTTCGACTCCGCGGCCATGATGCTCTTCACGAGTGCTGGCGGGACGCCGTGCTTGGTGGCAGCCTCGCGGATGAGGGCATGCGGATCTACCAACTGTTTAAGCGGAGGCGGAGACGTTGGCGCCGGCAGGCGTAAGAAGGAGCCAAAATCCTGCAAATTGAAGTCCAAGGCCGGAGACGAGGCAAACCCGCACGAAGGCCCGAGGATAGCCATGGTTAGAAACGATATGAAAAACTTCATCCACTGTTTCCTGTTCTTAACTTTTTGCTATTGAACTACTAGACGTACTTGCGATCGAACTTACGCGGCGGAAAAGGGGTCCGGCTTAGGCCAAACCTCGCCGGTGCTTTGTTCCCATTGAAAGAGTGTGGGCAACAGTTTAGTATAGCACGTGTAAATAGCGACGTTCCACGTGTTATAGCCTGGTCTCGCGACCACCAGTGAGAAGTTGGTGCTAAACAGAGCCAAGTGGAACGTCCTATCCAAACAATCGAAGTTGAAACATGGCCTACCATCGCCGCGCGGTGGTAAGCGAACTCAGGGAGTGCGGCTAGCGCGGACGACAACAGTGGCCAGGGCAAAGGCGGGAGCAACGAGCGATGTACGCGAATCGGCTGCGGCGCATCTCGGGGAGCGCGAGGCCTCGGGCCGGCGAAAAGCTGAGATGGAATCCACACCTGTATGATCGGGTCGGATGCTTCGCATATATTTGCGAGGCCGGTAAACAAGGGAAGACTCAACGAATAATCACACATGTAAGTACGCCTCTCAAGGTAAGCGTCCGGTGAGGACCGTCTTGGCCGTCGGCAATCCAAGCCTGTGATCTTGGAAGCATGGGAAGTGCGCGAAGCGCGGAAGTTTTGATCAGCCAACCGGCGGCGAAGCGGCGATACCGCTCGAAGCAGGAGCGGCGTCGGATCGTTGAGGAGACGTTGCGGCCGGGAGCGTGGGTGGTTGTGATCGCTCGCCAGCATGGAGTGAACGCCAACCAGGTGTTCCGTTGGCGCAAGCGGTATCGCGAAGGGCGGCTCGGCGTGGAACCGGCGGCTGCGCAACTGTTGCCAGTCCGTATCAGCGAGGTGGTGAGTGGGGAGCAGGGGCCCACGAAGTTTTACGCGGGCGTGATTGTGGTGGAGGTGGGAAGTGCCCGCATCCGCATCGAGGGAGCGGTGGACGCCGACAGCATGCGGCTGATCCTGGAGCGCGTGGGCCGATGATTTCGCTGCCGACGGGCACCCACATCTGGATTGCCGCCGGCGTCACCGATCTGCGGCGCCGCTTCACCGGGCCGAGCGCGGTGGCGCAAACGGTGTTGGAAAAAGAGCCGTACTCGTGGCATGTTTTCGTCTTCCGCGGCCGGCGCGGCGATCTGGTCAAGTTGCTGTGGTGGGACGGCGACGGACTTTGTCTATTCGCCAAGCGTCTGGAACGCGGCCGTTTCATCTGGCCGCAGGCCGAAGAGGGCGCGGTATCGTTGAGCCGCGCGCAACTGTCGATGCTGTTGGAAGGCATCGACTGGCGACGGCCGATCCGCACGAGCGTGCCCGCAATGGCTGTATAAACGTAAACCATTTCTTATCGAAAATGTTTGAAGCGATTCACATCCTTGATAAAATGGATGTCACAGAGGCGATATGAGCGCAGCCGACAGAGCCAGCGAGACGCAACTTCCCGATCTCGACACGCTGGATGTGCAGTCGCTCAAGGCACTGGTTTTGGCCAAACAGGCGGAACTCGAGAGCCTGAAACTCCTCATCGTGAAGCTGAAGCGCATGCACTTCGGCCCGAGCTCGGAGAAGTATGATCGCTACCTGCAACAACTCGAGCTGCGGCTGGAAGATCTGGAAGCTAACCAGGCGGCCGCCGAACCTCCGCCCGCAGTGCCAACTACTGTGGCATGGAATCAGACAGCTCCACTGAAACCGGCGCGTCGTCCGACCTGGAGATCCGCGGAGGAAAGCGTTGCCGGCGGAGCTGCCGCGCGAGACCGAGACCATTGCGCCGGATCAGGAAGCGTGTCCAGACTGTGGCGGCACGTTGCGGCGGCTGGGCGAGGATGTATCGGAGACGCTGGAATACGTTCCGGCGCGGTTCAAAGTGATCCGCACGGTACGGCCGAAACTGAGCTGCGCGGGTTGCTCGCGGATCGTGCAGGCGCCGGCGCCGAACCGGCCGATCGATCGCGGACTAGCGGGGCCTGGGTTGTTGGCACACGTTCTGGTAGCGAAGTATGCCGACCATCTCGCCGCTCTATCGCCAGTCGGAAATCTATCGGCGTGAGGGCATCGAACTAGACCGCTCGACGCTGGCCGATTGGGTGGGCGGCGCAAGCCGGACATTGCAGCCGCTGGTGGATGCGCTGAGAAAGTATGTGCTGGGCGCCGAGAAACTGCACGGCGACGATGTGCCGGTACCGGTGCTGGAACCGGGCAACGGCAAGACCAAGACGGGCCGCCTGTGGACGTACGTTCGCGATGACCGCCCGGCCGGCAGCGAGGAATCGGCGGCCGTGTGGTTCGCCTACTCGCCGGATCGCAAAGGGGAGCATCCGGCCAGACATCTGGAAAAGTATGCGCGGCATCCTGCAGGCCGATGGCTACGCCGGGTTCAACAAGCTCTATGAAAAGGGCCGCATCGTGGAGGCGGCGTGTTGGGCCCACGTGAAACATAAGTTCCACGATCTTTATCAGGCGCATCGATCTCCGATTGCCAAAGAGGCGCTGGAGCGCATCGGGCAACTCTACGGCATTGAGCAGGAGATTCGAGGACGATCGCCGGACGAGCGGAAGGAAGTCCGGCAGGCCAGAGTCGCGGCCGCTAGCTGGAATCGATGCAGGCTTGGTGGAAAGCAACGCTGGCGAAGCTGTCGCAGAAGTCCGACATGGCCATGGCGATCCGCTATGCGCTCGATCGCTGGGGTGCGTTGCTACGTTTTTGCGAGGACGGCCGCGTCGAGATGGATAACAATGCCGCCGAGCGAGCGCTGCGAACCGTGGCGCTGGGCCGCAAGAACTATCTGTTTGCCGGATCGGACTCAGGAGGCGAGCGCGCGGCTGCGATCTACAGCCTGCTGGGATCGGCCAAGCTGAACGGGATCGATCCGGAGACGTACCTGAGTTCGGTGCTGCGGCGCATTGCCGATCACCCTATCAACCGGATCGCGGAACTGCTGCCGTGGAATCTGTTTCCGGCCACGCCGGCGGCGAAGGCAGCATGACACTTCCACCGCCTCAAAGAAATCGTGCCCACAATCTTCGAATCGTGGGCACAATCTCGAATGACACTGAAAGTCTGGACTGGGAGCCACTCGAATCCAAGCTCCTGGCGGCCGCGGCCTACATTGCACCCCGCCGGATTCTTTACCTCCGCTTCCACAGCGGCGAAGTTTATCGCTACTTCACCTTCCCCGCTGATCAATACCAAGAGTTCCTCGAAGCCGAATCCAAAGGCCGCTACTTTCTCACTCACATCCGAAATCGCTTTCCTTACCAAAGCTCCCGCGCTAATAAACAACTACCTCGGTCAGATCAAGACGGGGTCAACCGGACGCTTACAGTGCTGCGAACTAAGAAAACGCGAGCACGTTTGGCGCGAAGATGTTAAAGGCGCAGTGCCCTACTTTGATTTTGCAGCCCGATACCCAGCCTGCTTGGCCGCCTGCTCGGTCATGAATTTTCCCAGCTTGGTCGCTCCATACCATTCGCCGCCTTTGTGATAGACGCCAGTCGCAGTATTGACCCAGACTTTGCCGTCCGCCTTGGCCGCCGAGATTTCTGACTCTGAAGCGGTTTTTGCCGGCGCAGACTTTGCCTCTTTAGCTTTATCGGTAGGGTACTTCGTCCCTTCCGTCTTTTCGACCGGCTTGTTGGTTGTGTTTGTATCGGTGGTCGCGGCGTTACTGGTAGCATCTTTGGCGGGCTTCTTCGCTCGCTTGGTCAGTGTCTTGGTGGCGTCCTCGTCCTGGGCCGCGCGCAAAGACGGCACAACCACAAGACCTATCATCGCCATCACGGTGGATGCAATCTTACTCAACTTGGTTATTGTCGACGCCATAATTGTTCCTTGGAATAAAATACGGCAATCATTATTTCTTTCCCGCGCCGGCCGGCAGATGGTCGACCTCAACCTGCTGGCGCCGGACCGTGTCGTGGACCTTCCTCGTGCTATCCGAACCCTGCCTTCGGATCACGATCTCCTCGGTAACGCGGGCGGTTTTGTTCACCACAGGCTCCTCGGCCGTTTCGGTGACGTCGATTGTCTTCTCCGACCAGTCTATGTTCTTCAGGTACGCTGGATCGGAAAGCGCGCGGCGTATCACCTCAGCGTGCTCTTCGTGAAGGGTGACGTTGGCTTCTACGGGCTTGTCGATGACATAGCGCCGGACACGTGTATGGCCGGCCTCGACGATCCGTTTCCCAACGTCTATTTGTTCTTCGGCCACTCGTAACAGTTCCTCGTCTGGCAGCTTGGGGGCAGCCGCCGTCGTGGCTAACATGGCTGTCGCCCCCATGAACTGGTAAGCCTTTGCCCGATCCAGCACATCGACTGGCGTATGGGTATCCAAAAGATCTAACACCTTGGAAGCTTCTGTTTCGGGCACGCGAACCGAGACTATTACGGATCCTTCCCTCAAGAACCGGCCAAGCACAGCTGCTTCGTGGTGCTCGAGGTCGCGTCCGAAAAGACGCCGCCATATGCCGGGCTCGTACAGTCCGGCTTTCTCCGCTTCACTTTCGTTACGGATTACACTTATATCATCCGTTAGGTAGCCAGCGGATTTCAGGCTTTTCAGGGCCGCGTTCGCGTTGGCTTCCGTGTCGTACACTGCAACAACTTTTTCGTATAACATATCTACCTCCACTCGCAACTGCGTTCTCATCGAGGGCGCCGCGAATCCCAGCAACCTCAGATGGCTCAAGCCGAATTAGGGGAGCTAAGCCCCTACTTTTGCGTCACTCTCACCGAAACCCGCCGATTCTTTGCGCGACCTTCCTCGGTGGAATTATCCGCCACTGGAAATTGTTCACCATAACCCTGTGCTTCCAGACGATCCGGTGAAATACCCAGCGCGACGAGCTGGTTTTCGACCCCATCTGCCCGATCTTGGGAGAGGGTCAGATTGTGTTGGGCATCGCCACTGTTATCGGTGTAGCCGCCAATCTTAATACGCACATTCGGATAAGCTTTGAGAATCGCAGCAATGTTTCCCAACTGCTCTTGGGATTCGGGCCGCAGAGTAGCTGAATCGGTATCGAACACGAGCCGGTCAAACTCGAACCAGGTCGCCGGCTCGACAGCTTTCGTAGGGTCTTGAATGAAGGCGAGCAACCTCGCCTCAATTCCATTCGGGGGAATGTTCAAGGAGACGTTGTCTGGAAGCATTCGAACGACAAAGCCCCGCAGTGTTGGGGGGACCACGACATGACGCGCACGATTTGCAAAGTAAAAGATGAAAGGAATGAGAAGGAGCGCCGGAATAATCCACCACCACACCCGCGAAGGTCGCGTCGCCTCCTGAACTGTTCCGAGAGCGACCGGGCGTGTGCTTGGAGTTACCGAAGGCACCGTTGGGGCATTGAGCAAGCTTGAGACGCCTGGAGGCAGAAGATCGCGGACGCCTTCACCCTCGTTGACCAAGACCTTACCGAGCCCCATGGGGTTCATGTGATCGTCGCGGACCAAGCGTCCGAGAGCAGTCATCATCATTGGCGCGGCCACGCTCATCAAACTTGATACGACGCCTGACTGCAGACCGCTCGATCTTCCCACGGCATCGACGATTGACGACTGATTGCCGCCGAAAGCCAAGGAGAGAAATTTCTTTCCCGAGTCCAAAAGATACGAGGTTGTATATGTTGCGTGGCTAGGGTCAGCGACCGCGCCTGTCAAATCAGACACTCTTACATTCGAGGGTGCCTGCGAGACGAGTTTGAATAACTGGCTCATCCACGCCGAATCGCCAGCTTTGTTGGCCAGCCCCCCGAGAAGGCAGGCAGTTGACGACTCCAAGCCTTGGGATACGGCCTCCTTGGGTTGTCCAAAACGCGATGCGATTTCACCGATGGTACGAGAATCGAAAGTACTGAATAGCGAACTGAAGATAGAGCTTGACATAACAGAAATAACCTTTCTTTTCTTTGTGGCGCTGAAGGTCGAATCAATAGTTAACAAAGAGGAGATTCGCGATGTCACTAAAACTGCCACGCCCTGACGGTTCGATCGGCAGTCGTTCCTAAGCTTGAACTCCCTCCTTTCTTGAGGCCTCTCGGAGCCTCTCGCTATGACATCTACCCCTAAGATCCCTCATTCTAACTAGGGGGTTCATATCTCTGGGTTGCGCTGTCGAATCGGGAGATCATAATACTCCAGGGGAACGCATCGTCTCAGCCGCCAGGCTGCAGATTGCCGTATTCTTGCGCGGCCTTCTCAGCTATTCATCAATAATTGTGTGAACAGTTGAAGCGCTCTGAATCTGGTGATAGACAGACTTCGACTTGCCAACAGCGTAGGAGGTGGTGCTATGTCGTTCCTAGTGTGGATCGTGTTAGGCCTCGTGGCAGGTTTCATTGCGAGCAAGATTGTGAATAAGCAAGGGGAAGGAATGCTTCTCGATACAGTGCTGGGTGTCGTTGGCGCGGTTGTCGGCGGGTGGATCTTTGGCCTCTTGGGCGCGAGTGGAGCGAACGGTTTGAATTTGTATAGTCTGCTCGTGGCTGTCGTAGGCGCCATAGTCGTTCTATTCACATACCACGCCATTCGCCGGACTACCTAGCTACCGGAGCGACAGACGCTGGATTGAGAACGCCTGAATGTTCTCGGTTCGCCTGAGGGCAAAGTTCTCAATCAGCGTGGGACCTTTTGTGAACCATCTGCAGCGTGTCGAGTAAAACGCAGCTGTTTGGAAGACGACAGGGAGCATATTATGAAATGGACGCCGGGAGGAACGAGTGGCGATATTGAGGATCGGCGCGCAGAGGGGAGTGGTGGCTTCCGAAGGATTCACCTGGGAGTGGGTGGTGTGCTTTTGTTGCTGCTACTCAGCATAATCTTCAGACGTGACTTTTTTTCGCCATTCTTGGGGCCTTCCGGCGTTGGTCCGGCAGTGAATCAATCTCCACGCGCTCTTGTCCAAACGCCGGGCGAAGAGAGCATGGTACAATTTTTATCCTTTGTGCTCGACGATACGCAAAAGACGTGGGAGCGGAACAGCACCACTTTCGCGTGGCGATAAGGCGTTCCATACTGGGGCAAAAGGTGAAGTTTCCGGCCAAGCGCATTCCTTATTTCAAGCCCAGCAAGGAATTGAAGGATTTGGTCAATGCCCAGTCCACAGGAAAACAATCAGATCCCCAGCAAACCGCTCACCCATAGGCCGCACGTGACTATTACCGATCGAGCATGCATCTTTCCCCTGGATAACCGCGCGTGGCGGAGCAGGAGCCGCAATCGGTGCGGTTGCGGGAGGAGCCAGCGGTGCCACTGCCGCTCGCGAGATGAGCATCCGTGCCGGCACCTTGGTTCGGGTTCTTAAAGTTATTGAGAATGGCTCGGTGTAAAAACCAAACTGGTGCAGAACTGCCTAAACTGATAGCTCCCGTGCGGAAGTCACTGCCGAGTTCCTACATCGGATAAACGCCGATCGCGCGCTTCATGTAACCCCTACGCAAGCCACCCGCGCTTTTCCTTCCAGCGTCCACGGGTGAAGTCGGGGACGGCAATCGGCTGGCTGCCCCGTTTCACGGATTCTTCGCTTAGCGGTCCCGGCGCGCTCCAGGCCGCGGCGTCGTAGACGTCGAAGTCGGGTGCAATCCTGGTTCGCATACACTCCGCCAGGCGGTAGACCATCAGGAAATCCATGCCGCCGTGGCCGCCCAGTTTGCGGGCCAGGCCGCCTTGCCGCTTCCAGAGCGAGTGCTGGTACTTGTCCTTATAGGCGTCGATGGGCGCGTACTCCTCGGGCTTCTGCTCGTCGAGATAGATGCGTGAAGGATAATCGCGAAACAGGCCCTTGGATCCGGAGATCAGGTTGATGCAGTCGTAAGGGTGCGGGTTCACCACGTCGTGCTGCAGAGTGATCATGAGGCCGTTGGCGGTCTTGATCATGGACGAGTTGAGGTCACCGCAGATGTACTTCTCTTTCCATTTTGGGTTGTCCGGCGGAACGTGCGCGGCGCGCCAGGCGTCGAGTCCGCGCTGGGGCGAACTCATGGATACGAGGTAGTCGAAGCGGTCGCCGCGGTTGATGCCCATGTAGTTGGCGACGGGGCCCAGGCCGTGGGTCGGATAGAGATTCCCGTTGTGCGAGGTATGTGGCGCGCGACGCCAGAGTCCCTCGCTGCGGTCCTCGAAGAGCAGGCGCCGGAGATCGTGGAGGAAGGCGCATTCGCCGTACAGGAGATCGCCAAACGGGCCGTCGTGGATCATGTTGATGGCCATCAGTTCGGTCTCGCCGTAGCAACAGTTTTCAAGCATGAGGCAATGGCGACGCGTCGCCTCAGCGGTGTCTACAAGTCTCCAGCAGTCCTCGATGGTTGTGGCTGCGGGGACTTCGACGAAGGCGTGCTTGCCGCTCTTCATGGCGGCGATCGCCTGCGGGACGTGCCAGTCCCACGGGGTCGCGATATAAGTAAAAATCCACGTCGTCGCGCGCCAGGATCTTCTCGAACGCTGTCTCGCTGCCCGCGTAGATGGCCGGGGGTTTCTGGCCGGCCTGCTCTACGGCGGACTGGGCCCCGAGCGCGTGCTCGCGGACCAAGTCGCACACGGCCGTCACCTGGACGCCGTCTACGGCAAGGAACTCGCCTAGGACGCCTGTCCCGCGCTCGCCGCAACCGATCAGAGCCATGCGCACGTTGTCGCGCGGCTCAAACGGCATGCCGATGACCGACTTCTGACCGCCGGTTTGAGGGGTCACCAACGGGGCGGCCTGCGTGCCCACGGCGATCGCCGCGGCGGCGGTAGTTCGTAAGAGGTCGCGACGCGAGAGGCGCGGGCGAACGGATCTGTGGGTGTCTTTAACGGAATCCGAAACTTTGCGGTTGGCGTCGGTAGCTTCCAGATAGATCAGAGTGAGCCTCGCTCGCTCTTCGCCGCGCATTATCAGAAACCCCCTTTCTAGACGACATCGCTCGTGAGACTCAGGGCGCTTTCGCTCAGAACATTGGGTGAAAGTGGCATCGTCTACTGGCGTCCCCATAGGTGCAGATGTCAACTGATTTTGTGCGCGGCTGTCTTCGAACCGAATCCCTTCAGCCAGTCCATTGCTTTTTGCAATTCCGAAAAGGTCTCGGCAGGATAGTCCACGATTCGAAGCCACCCGCGCGGCGAAGCCGTCTATCAAGGGCGCTTTGCCTACAGTTGCCACTTTGGGGGTCATGGACCGGCTGCTGCAGTTGCTCGGCCACAGTGCGTCCGAGCTTATATCTCTCCATGGTGGATAGCTCGCCTTCCACCGACAAACAGTCAACGAGAATCAGATGGAAGCCTCTCTTTGCGGCGACTTCACAAGCTTTCGTGAAGACGTTAATTGCATCGCTCAATGATACCCGCCCCGCAGCCGTGGCAACCAAAACACCGTCTGTTGAGTCCACCGTCAGGTCCAAAAGCTGCATATTCGCCCTTTAGCGGATAACCAAGATCATCATATGGCCGCTGGAACTGTATGCCGGCGCCCAAGGCCCGCCGTTGCGCGTGGGCAGGCCTTCCGGTCGGACACGGTCTGTGGTAGCTTCAGGCCGGAGGTGATCTCATGCCAGCAACCGCAAACGCAAGGGAAGCCCCGATCGAGGCGCTTCCTCTCGAAGAACGCATCCGCCGTCGCGCTTACGAACTCTATGTCGAACGCGGCAATCCGTCAGGCTCCGAACTCGATGATTGGCTTCAGGCCGAAGAAGAGATTCAGCGCGCTGCCGAACAGTCATCGGCGGGTTGAGGCCGGGAACGCTGACCCGGCAACGAGGGACGATTATAGCTAATCGCCCACCGTGGCACGCAACAAGCGGCCCGCGTGCCCACTATCTCTGACGGATTTGCCTCGCTATGGATCGATGGTTCTACTTGTGCCTAGTCTGAGTGGTCTGTAAAAGCTCCGCTGCTACAGGCTGTGGGTCGTCAGAACCAATACACTCCACCCGGCAGTCCAAGGAACACTTCCTAGCAAGAATCGAAGCCCTAAATGAAACGCGCTGTCCACGATGGGACCATACTGTCCGAAAAAGTGTTAGCTCTTACAGGTCGGCGCAGGATGCGAAGTGGATTGATAGCTGATCCGTGGGCCTTAGAAGGCGGCGGACTCACCCAGAGGTTCGCCGGTCCACCTAATTTGTGCTACGGCTGTTCTCGCGCCGCCTTCGCCACAGCCGTCGCGTCCCGCAGAATGCGCCGCAAGAAATCCAACGTTGGCCGCCCGAAATTGAGTTTGACGATCTTCTGCCCGGCTAGACGGCCGGAAGCGGAGTTCGTGGAGGGAACGCAGGAGAGGGTCCATGGAGGAGATGTTCGGGAGAGGAGATAGAATTCTCAGCCCCGATGAAGGCTTAAACCTCAGCTTGGGGCCAGATGACTGCGACTAATTCGTGGCTGCTGTCTGGGGCATAGGGAGACCATTCTCGGAAAACCGCCAAGCCGCTGCGGCACGGCCCAGCGCGCGGACTGAATCGCCAATTAGCAAGATCGGCACCAGAGAAGGACTATTGTTTCCCGTCAATAAACAGTAGTCTGCACTGCCGTTTAATGGCTTTCGACACCAGTCTGGGCCACGATTTTCAGGAACTCGTCATTGGTTCCGACGTGTCCGTGAATGGGAACATGTTGCGCCACGTCCAGCTTCTGTTTCCGCATATTCTGATAGAGCGTCCGCATTCCAGCCGTTGGAGTGGGTATCGGCGCGCCGGGTGCGGGCGGCGAGTAAAGGTCTGCATTGATCAAGATCTTTTCTTTCGGAAGGTAAGCCATCAACATGTCGGCGCTGTGGTTGCCTTGCGCGTACGACTGATCTTCCAACTCGTAGGCCATATCCTGCACGTGAAAGATCTCCAATATGCGCACCCCATCGGTGATGGCGTATTTGTCGGCGCCGCCGCCTGGACCGCCCAGTTGGCTCGAAACCGTCTCAATCGGAGCGGGGCGCCGGCTGATCATATACATCGGGCTGTAAAGGGCCATGCGGTCGGGCTGCAATTCGCGGGGCGCCGGGTAGAACATGATGTCGAGGTAATACTGCCGATTGGACTCATGTGTAATCACGGTCGTGCCCTGGGAGAGATATGTCCGAAGACCGCCGGCATGATCGAAATGATGATGGGTGTTAACGACATATTTGATCGGCTTATTCGGGACCAGCCGGTTTACTTCCTCGATGACGGCGAGCGACCGGGCCTCGTTCTGGGGCGCCTCCACGACAGTGACGAAATCCTTGAATTCAACCAGAACGCTGTTGTGCGTGCCTCCTCCAAGCAGCCAAAGGCCATCGGCGAGTTTTTGGCTCTCCACTTTGACCGGCGCCAAGGTCGACATGCGCACCACATCCGGGATCGGTATCGTGGTTACCGGAACATTGGCCTTCACTTCGGTTACGTTGTACTCATAGTAGTTGTGCGCGGGGTTCAATCGCGGATCGCCCTGGTGCACATGCAGCAATGTGGGAAACTGCACGCCTTCGAAACTCTTGTACTTGGTGTAGCGCATCTCGTAATCCATGTCGCCGTAAACGGGATTGGGAAACCAGGTGTCGGTCAGCTCAACCAGATTCTGATCGTTGATTGTCCCGTTGACCCGGTACTTGCCGATTGTGAACGATACGATCGTCACTTTGCGCCCATTCTGCGAGAGGCCGGCATCCGACGAACCCACAATCGGCAGCGTGATGGCTGTGGCGTTTTTGGCCGCCAGCGCCGCTTTGAGGAATCCGTGCGGCGTAATCGCCAGTTCTAGCTGCCGCAGGTCGGCGTACGACACGCCGTCAAGATACAGGCTGGTGAAGGGCACCGGTTTGTCACCCTGCATGTCCCAAGCGTAATCGCCACTTAGAATGGACGTCACGTGCTCCGCGCGCATCGGAGGCCTGCCGAGCAGTGGATACTTGCCCTGCCTGCGCGCGTAATCCTCGCGCGACCACTCGGTCTCGTAGTCGATCGCACGCGTGTAGTCGGCAACTTCATAGCGCGGCCAGTCTTCGGTGAGCCCGTAGGTCTGGCCGATCCGCGAAGACCAGCCGCTAGCGGAATATTGGATCGTCTTAAGGTTGTCGCCGCCCATAGCCTTGAGAGAAGCTTCCAAGACGGAGCGGACATCTTTTACCGTCTGTGCCGATGTAGTTCTTGTCGTTGCGCCAAGAAAAGTCAGACCCAGAAGAGCTGAAACAACAGCGACTTTGCGCTTCATGTGGTTTCTCCTGTGCGTTTCGTGAGGTGATTTTAGCTCAAGGAGCAAATCGAATTATGTCGCGAAGTCGCCGAGAGCGCCACGCCACAATATCCTGAGGCCCTAAACGTTATAACCCGATGAGCGGTTATCCCTAAAGAGCCGCTATTAAAGAGCCGCTATTTATGGACCCGCAGGCCCTGGAGAACTGTCGCTTTGCGTAGTATGATCTCTGGGCTGGAGGTCACTCATGCGAAAAACTTCGCTCATGTTACTGATGCTGGCGCTCGGAGTCGGAATTGGGATCATTATCTCGGGTAGGCTGGCATCGGTTGAAGCGCGATCGAAGGCCGGCGCCGGATTTGCCGCGGTTCCTGGGAGCCTTGGTTCGGAGGACCTCACGGGTCCTTACGATGCGGTCAAGAACTGGCCGCAAGACATTAGCGCTCTGCCGGGAAACGAAAAGTGGACCTACGGCGCAGGGGAAAGCGTTTTTGCGGAAAGCCCGAATCGCATTTACATGCTCTTTCGCGGCGAACTGCCTAAGATGGCTCCGCCCAAGGCAGCCATCCTGCCGCAGCTTGGACCTAGCATCAGTTTTCCCGTGGCCGGCTTTTGGCGCGATGCCACCGTAGCGTCTCTACCGGGAACTGGTGGTACAGACAATGACACCAGCGAATGGCTGACAGCTTGGGAGGGGAAAGCCCCGGATCTGGGAATTAAGGGTCCGCCGTATCGTCAGCTTGGCGTGGACGCGAAGTGGGAGAACTGCGTCGTTGTAGTGGATGGCAGCGGCAAGATCATCGAGACCTGGAAGCAGTGGGACAAGCTGTTCCGACGACCGCACTCGATCTACATCAGCCCCTATGATCCGGAAAAGAACGTCTGGATCGTCGACGATAACATGCAAGTCATTTACAGATTCACTCATGATGGCAGCAGACTCCTGCAGACTATCGGTACGCCCGGAGTGGCGGGAGCAGACGCCACGCACTTCAACCGCCCGACTTACATCGATTGGTTGCCCGATGGGACCTTTTTCGTCTCGGATGGCTACACCGGAACACGGGTGGCGAAATTCAACAAAGACGGGAAGTTCCTTCTGGATTGGGGCAAGCTAGGCGGGCCTCCGCGCGGTCCCATTGATACTCGTCCGGGGTACTTCAGCAACGTGCATGGAGTGGCTGTGGACCCAGCGACGCGCCACGTTTTTGTTAACGATCGAAACAACCATCGAATTCAGGTATTCGATGAGAACGGCAAGTATCTGTATGAATGGAAAATCGACGCCGATCCATCGAGCCTCCATCTGCTATATATCGGATCGGGCAAGACCATTTGGACCTTTGACCGTACTACCAACAAGATGGTCGAGTGGGATTTGCAGGGACACCTGCTGTACTCCTGGGGCAGTATGGGTGTTTTCCCTGGGGGGCTTTGGGGTGTGCATGGAATCAGTGTGGATCAGGATGGGAATCTGTACGTTGCCGAGGTCGACGCAGGGCGAGTTCAGAAGTTCCATCCAACGGCGGGCGCCAATCCGGAATTTATGGTTGCCAAGCCGGTCGCTGCAGACTGGAAATGAGCCCACGATCGTGGCCAGCAACGTGGCGGCGGAGTCGAGACGCGTCGCCGCTATTATCCGTCCGGGGATAGCAGGCCCGACTCGCACACACGCAGTAGAGCCTGACGCGGCCACGCCCTCGCTTACTTGCCCTCGTGCACCTCGTCGCGCTCGTTCTCGCAATACGTCTCGATGAGTTCGGTATCGGCCAGCAGATGGAAAGGCACCGACGCTTGCCAGGGCTTCTCGTACGCGCCCGGATCGTCGATCGTGATGTTAATGTCCATGTGCCCGAAATCGCGTCGGGTGAAGCGCTCGTTGACATGCGCGTGCTCGGTCTGCGGATGGCCTTTCGCCGTATCTACCCACGCCCGGCCGTTGAAGCCGGTGGTTTCCACTACCAGAGTACCGCCGTCCCAGCGGCCGACCGAGTAGCCGAGCCATGTGGGCTGCGCATCCTTGGGCCAAGGCCGCCCGTCCAGGAACACCTGCCGGAACGTCGAATTCGCGGAGGTCTCATACAGCAGAACCACCAGCGCCGGCGTTTGCACGATCTTCAGCGGGTGTGGCGAATTCCCAGTGGTCATGTTGATGCGCGGAACCCCGGGCGGCATGCAGTGGTTCAGCGGATCGTCTCGATGATCCCTCGCTTCGCGCTCGGCTTGCAGATTCTTCGCCCAGGGCAACATCGCCAATTCGCCCGGCTTCAGATCCTTTCCCAGATCGTTGAAGTATTTCAGGCCGCTCTCCCAAACTCCGGACAAATCGGGCCGCCCATCCGGCGCTTTGGGTGCGGGAGCGGTGAGGTCCACCTTCCCGTCGGCTGTGCGCAGAACTCCCGGGGTGCGATAGTTCAGCCACTGCGCGCCCAAGTGCGCGCTCGCAAGGAAGATCGCCGCAGCGGCAGTAAGAAGTTTCATGGCGCTATTTCTGGCGCGCAAATCGATAATCGCCCGACACATGCTGAATGAACAGATCCGTCACCGCGCCCTGGCTGTCCTTGGCGAACCGGATCGAGAGCCCTGCGAAGCCCGAGAAACTACTCTCTGACCGCGCATATTGCCGCTCCACGCCCCGGCCGTCCGACTCGCCATAAAGCACCCCATCCGAAAATGTGATTTTGACCACTCGTGGCGCCACTCTCCACAGCGGCGGCTGCTCCACGTACGTGCCAGGCGTAACTCGCCAGAATCTCCGGCGCCACCCTCACTTGCGACTTCGCGTCATCGGAAGCTTTCCCCACCCAGTGCTCGCGCCGGCTGCTGTCCTCGTTGCAAACAAATTCCAACAATTCCGTATCCGCTGCCAGCTCTGCCTCGACGGATACGGTCCAGGGCCGCGCGTACACCGCCGGGTCCGCGAGCGTCACGTCGATGTCGATGTGGCCGAAGTCCCGGCGCCGGTAGCGCTCCGTCTCGCGCAGCGCTTCGCCGTGAGGATGGCCGCTGGTATCCAGCCACGTCCGGTCGTTGAACCCGAAGCTTTCCACCACCAGTGTGTCGCCGTCCCAGTGTCCCACCGAATATCCCATCCAGCTCGGATTCGGCGAGTCTTCGAGCTGCCGGCCATCGAGAAAAATCTGGCGGTAAGTCAGGTCCGGGTTCAGAATCAGGATCAGTTTCTCACTCTGGACGATCTTCATCATTCCGCTGCCGGTGCCGTCGGAATCGGTGGTGTACTGTGGCCCCAGAGGCAGGCACTGCGTAGCCATGGAATCCTTGCCGAGGTTCTCTTCGCGCCGCGCCACCAGGCTTCGCGCCCAGGGCTGCACTTCCTCGGTCTGCAGATCCGCCGCGATATTGATTCGATAGCGCGGAGAAATCCTGTTCCACACGCCCGAAAGGTCGGGTTTGCCGTTGCGAGTCCTGGGGGCGGGGGCGCCAAGATTCGGCCGGCCGTCGGCCAGCCGCGGAATTCCCGGAGTCGGATAATTGATCCACGGCCAGACGCGGGTGCGGCGATCAGGATCGCCAGAAGCCACCGCTGCCTTGCCATGAGTTTCTCCGGCCAACCAGTAGATCACACGTTGTGCGCGGCGGCAACCCCGACTCTTTTCCCCGACTCTTTTCTCGTACAAGATGAGCCTGAAAGGGAGGATTGGGATGCTGGGGATTGATCATCAGCATGGACGATTCGGAGGCAACGAGGTTGGAACAGATTCGGGCGTTTCTGGCGGACAGCGGCGAGGTGCGATTCACCGGACAGCATCGCGAGGAAGTGTTTGGCTGGACGGAGCGGACCCTGGTGCGGCAGCAGTACGCCGGTCTGAGCCAGCGGGAGAAGGGCATGGTGCGACTCTACATAGCTCGCATGACCGGGTTGAGCCAATCCCAAGTGACGCGCCTGATTACAGGTTATGCCGGCAGTGGCCAAGTCAAAGCGACGGTCTATCAACGCAGAAAATTCGCGACACGCTACACCAAGTCAAACGTCCAGGTGCCAGATCACGAGAAATTTCATAGGACTCTCCTCCACAAAGTGTACTTCTCGAATGAGCACATTGGCCGGTGATTGCTCCACGTCCATTCCTCGGCGCATCGTGGTCGCGGATCACGGTGACCGCCGACTCCTTGTCCTCGATCAAGCCTTGCGCGTGGCCGGAACGGCAGATCCGGTCTGGCGGGACGCCTCGACCTTCGCTACTCGCTCCGGAACGGCAAGCGCATCGTGGTGCTAATGCGGCAGACGCCGGTAATCGCACGAGGCCCAGTACCACATGATCTTCCTCGAAACTTCTTCGACGAGGCGCGGCGTCGCATAGCGATGGCTAAGTGATTCTTCCCCCGGGGATAAACCGCAGGAGTGACTGCTCGAGTCCTGGGTTGGCCCCGATGCGAAAAGTGAGAATCTGGTTCGGGACCGGATTCTCAATGTACGTCTCGCGTTACATCCCCTGGGCTCGGGGGAAAGGCGCGAGCCAATCGGGCGTATACTGTTTGGAAGCAAAATGGAATCCGAGGCCAAGATCCTTCAAGCGATCTTCGATCATGCGGCTCTCGGCATCGCCCAGATCGGCCTTAATGGGTCATGGCTGCGTGTGAACAACAGGTACTGTGAGATGCTCGGCTACTCCGAATCCGAACTACTCACTAGGAAGGTTTGGGATATCACGCGCCCACCGGACTACGACGAGGTATCACGCGGGCGCCGCCAACTTCTGGAAGGGGCCATCTCCTCGCACACGATGGAGAAGCGCTTTGTCCGCAAAGACGGGACGATCTTTTGGGGGCGGCTCAATCGATCGCTGGTACGGGACCAAGACAATCAGCCTCAATACTTCATTGCCGTGGTAGAGGACATCAGCGAGAGGATAAAAGCGGAGCGCGCGCTCCGGGATAGCGAGCAACGTCTTACCCTCGCCCAGAGCGTAGCGCACCTGGGCGTGTGCGAATGGGACCTGATCACAAATGGATTCAGGTATTCCGAAGAATACGCCCGGCTATACGGCCTGGCGCCGGATGATCCTCCGCTCACGCTTGAGGAGTTGCCCAAACACATTCATCCGGACGATCGCGAGCGGCTGCAAGCGAGCACTAGGGACGCTCTCGAGCGGACGCACGCCTGGGACACCGAATACCGCGTGCTGTGGCCAGACGGAAGCGTGCACTGGTTACACTCGAAGGGCACGGTCTTCCTCGATGCCTCAGGGCGGCCGGTTCGCTCAACGGGCGTCATTCTCGATATTACCGAGGGCAAACGTGCCGAAGGAGCACTTCGTGAAAGCGAACAGCGCTTCCGTGTGATCTTCTTTCAAGCGGCCGTCGGCATCGCCCAGACCAACCTTGATGGCCAGTGGTTACTTATAAACGATCGGTTTTGTGAGATGCTTGGCTATTCACAAACTGAGTTACGCGGAAAGAACTTTCTGGATCTCACGCATCCGGATGATTACGAAGCCTCTCACGCGTCGCTGCGCCGATTTCTTGCCGGTGAGATCTCATCGTTGTTGAACCGGGAGAAGCGTTACATCCGCAAGGATGGCGGGACTGTCTGGGTGAGGCTGTTTATCTCGCTCGTGCGAGATCAGCATAACCAGCCGCAATACTTCATCTCTGTGCTGGAGGACATAACCGAGCAGAAGTTGATCGAAGAGCGGCTGCGGGCTAGCGAGGCCCGGCTCATGGAGGCGCAGAATCTCGCCAAGGTCGGGAGTTGGGAACGGCACATTCAGAGTGACAAGATCTACTGGTCTGATGAGATATTTCGGATTCTTGGGCTGACGGATGCTCCAGCAGACTTTTCAACTTTTCTGAGCTGTGTCCACCCTAAGGATCGAGAAAAGATATTGGGGATCAACGACACAGTGCGTTCGAGCATCGCGCCTGTTGAGGTGGAGTACCGAATCATCCGGCCGGACGGCGAAGTGCGGTTTGTGCGCTCCATTGTTCAAGGGATCAGAGACGATCAAGGCGTACCGGTTCGTATCACCGGGGCGACTCAGGACATTACCGAGCAGGTTAGGGCGCGGGAGCTTCTGCGCGAGAGCGAAGGTCATCTAAAGAATGCAGCGCGCCTCGCGAATGTAGGCTATTGGCAGTGGTACATTCAGGCCAACCACGTATCCGGTTCCGAGGAAATGTATCGAATCTTCGGCAAGCCGCCGGATTTTACACCGAGTTTCGATGATTTTGTGCAAACGGTCATACCACAAGATAGGGAGCGAGTAGCCCGGTGGGTAAGCGACTGTCTTGCGGAGCAGAAGCGCAACGAAATCGAGTATCAGATCGCCTGGCCCGACGGTGATGTGAGGACGATCTCGTGCGCTTCCGAAGTATCGCTCGGCGAGGACGGCCTGCCGATGCGTATGTTTGGCGCCTGTCAGGACATGACTGATGTTAAGAGGAATGAGGCAGAGCTTGTTCAAGCCCAAGAGGACCTCCGGGCTTTGACGGCTCGACTCGTTGAACTCCAGGAATTGGGCATGAAGGAACTGGCACGCGAACTGCACGACGATTTGAGTCAAAACCTGGCCGCCTTGGGTAGGGAAATCGAGACCTTACTTCCTCCTTCAGCCCAGCCGTCCCGGTCGCTCTCCGAACAGGCCCATGAGGTCTGGCGGAGGGTTACGAAACTGGCGCGTGACGTTCACTCTATGTCGCAGCGGCTCCATCCGGCAATCCTGGATGATCTCGGTTTGAAAGCGGCTCTCACAGAGCAATGCTGGGCCTTCTCAGAACAGACAGGCATCCCAGTACAATTCGAGACTGCGGACGAATCGACGTGGCCCGCAGCGGACGTGTCTTTGTGCTTCTATCGTGTAGCTCAGGAGGGTCTCCATAACATCGCCAAACACGCTGGCGCGACGAGTGTTCACCTGACGCTTTCCAGCAGTGAAGAAAAGTGCACGCTGCGGATCGAGGACAATGGCCAAGGATTTGACCCGAGCGAAGCCAAGGGCAAGAATGCGTTGGGGCTGATTAGTATGCGAGAGCGCGCACGGCTGGTGAACGGCAACTTCACAATTAGATCAGAATACGGCAAGGGGACCATGTTGGAGGTCTCCGTGGCTCTGAAGACAAATTGAAGCGTCGACAAGATTGACTTGTGTCGGGCTTTCGAAAAAGGAAAGAGTATGGGGCCTCCTGGTTTGAAACTTTGATCTAGGCAGCGTTTGCCGTCGCACATCATGGCGCAAAGCACGCCGACAGCCTATCCGAGCGGTGCTGAACTGGGAAGCGGCCTGACGTAATGAGCGAAGGTCCCAAAATCCTGTTTAGTCCCCTATACGGACACTGGCCGGAACGGCGTCCCTGGAACGCTAGATGAGATGAGAAGGTCGATTCCCGATCACGATTCGCGTTACGCTTTCGTGGTCGTCGCACTGTGAGGTGCGAGCAGCAATATTAAAAGGAGATCGACCTTGAAGAAGACTAGCAGCCCGTGGTAAAAACCTTCCAAGACATGTGACCCCGATTGTGTTTTGAACGTCTTGTATCCATGGGCATGGGGCGAAAGAAGGATCGGGAGAAGCAGGAAGATCTGTGGGTGGCATTCAGCGAGATCGTGAGCACGCCGGGACATGTGTTTTACGAGCGGCTGAACGCGGTGTTGAATGCCGAGAAGTTCGATCAGCGAATCGAATTCATCTGTCGGAAGTATTACAAGAGCAGTTCGGGCCGCCCGTCGATCACGCCGGGAACGTACTTCCGGATGCTGCTGTTGGGTTACTTCGAGGGAATCGATTCGGAGCGCCGCATCGCGTGGCGGGCGGCGGACAGCTTGAGCCACCGCAAGTTCCTGGGCTACGATCTGAGCGAGCCAACGCCGGATCATTCGACGGTGTCGCGGACCCGGCGTTTGTACTCGGTGCAGACGCACCGGGCGGTGATGAAGTGGGTGCTAAAGATTCTGCGCAAGCATGGGTTGGCCGATGCGCAAAGCGTGTGTATTGACGCCACCAGCTTGGAAGCCAATGCGGCGATGAAGAGTTTGGTGCGGCGGGACACGGGCCAAACCTACGACGATTATCTGCGGCAGTTGGCACAAGCCTAAGGCCTCGAAAATCCGACCCAAGAGCAGTTGGCGCGGCTAGATCGGAAGCGAAAGAAGAAGGCGTCCAATGACGATTGGACCAACCCCCACGACCCTTCGGCGCGAATAACGAAGATGAAGGACGGGCGCACCAGGCTGGCCTACAAGGCCGAGCACGCCGTGGATCTGGCGTCCGGTGCGTTGCTGGCGGTGACGGTGCAGCCGGCCGATCGCGGCGACACGTCGAGCTACGTGGAGACGCTGGATGCGGCGCAGTGCGAGGCCGTGCAGTCGCATCCAGTGGGGATCGAAGAAGTGGTGATGGACAAGGGTTATCACAGCGGTGCAGTGTTGATGGAACTGGCCGAGCGCCAGATTCGCAGTTATGTCCCGGAGCCGGAGCGCGGGCAGCGGCACTGGGCTGGCAAAGCGGAAGAACAACGTTGTGTGTATGGGAACCGGCGGCGGGTACGTGCGGAGCGGTCGAAGAGGCTACAGAAACTGCGAGGCGAGTTGTGCGAACGCAGCTTCGCGCACTGCTATGAGACTGGCGCCATGCGGCGAGTGTACGTACGCGGCGCCGACAACGTGCTCAAGCGGGTGCTGGTGCAGGTGGCGGCGTTCAACATCGGGCTATTGATGCGCAAGTTAAGCGGTTGGGGCAAGCCACGGCAAGCCCAGGGGCGTTTGAACCGGCTACGGTCCGTTCTTTTCGACCTATTCGCGCTCTCTGATGCGTGCCGAGTGGTCTCGGACTTGGTACGGACGGTTCGGCTCGCAACTATTTCCGGAAGCCAGCGCTATACCCGGTTGGCGAGGCTTACTCGGTAGAGGGGTTTCTGCCACGGGCTGCTAGCAGTTCGCAAACAAGAACTGATCGGGCTGGGAAAATGGCAAAGGCCCGCGAGCCGGTTCGGCGAGATGCGAAAGAAGTGATGATGGAACTATTGGGAAAGTTGAGTCAAAAGCTCGGCCCGCAAGCGCCGCCGGCGGGCGCAGCAGAAGAGCGGCAGCCTGGTATAGTTATTCCGAATCGAGACAGGCTCACCGTGGGTGTGGATCTGGGGGACAAGTGGAGCAACTACTGCATCCTGGGTTTAAACGGGGAGAAGCTAACGGAAGGAGAGCTGGGGACAACGCCACAAGAGTTTGTGGAATTCTTTCAGGGAATGGCGCCAGCGCGGGTGGTAATGGAAGTGGGAACGCACTCGGCATGGGCGCGAAAGGCAGTAGCTGGATGCGGGCACGAAGTGTTGGTAGCCAACCCGGGCAGATGGAAGGGCCGAAACGACGCAAGCGCAGGAATGATCGGATCGATGCACACAAGCTAGCGCGAGTGGGCCGCCACGTCGTCCTTGACTTTAATGACGTTCTCATAGAACAGATAAAGGCGATTAACTGTTCGGTTTGGTCCCGGCAAGAACGCCGCTTCAACCCCTAATGGTGCCACGCACTACCTGAAGCCCGGCAGGCGTAGCTTTCCCTTAAACCGGGCGTCCCCAGAAGGTGGTCATAGCCGGCTCAGAAAAAAAAGCAGGCTGCAAGGATCAAGGCGTACTGGGCTGCCAAGAAGCGAGCCAATGCGAGCTCGGCACTACACTCAAGATCCGCGTGGGAAATCGCGGTGGAATTGTTGTGTTAGCATGTGCCCCCCGCCGCGGGTTCGCTGGTCGTAAGTTGCTAATAACGCGTTGCTTATGCGTGCGCAGTGGCTCTATTTGTCCTTCAGATTACTGACATATTCTGCCAAAAGCAATACGCGGGCACCGTGAAAGTCTGAATCAGCGGCAGTAGGGATCGTCCTGTCCTAGTTTGGTCCATTCGTGAGCTACTACTGCGGTTCTTCTAATTGAAGGAAATGCCAGCCCAAGTAAATGCCGCTAGGTCGGCCAACATCGCATCAAGAATATTGCGAGGTTAAAGGTGGGCTTTTGCTGAGCGCGGTCAAAGCACCATTCGCGCTCGTTAACTCGCTTTGCCCTCAAAGGGGTATGCTGCTGCACGTTATCTCCCGGTGCAGCATTGACGCCAATAGGGGGTAAGTATCATGCGACGATTTGTGGCGTTTCTTCTCTTAAGCGGCCTTTTGGTAATACCAGCGGTGGCTCAAAACCGCAGCGGTGGTTTGGACGGGAGGGGTTTTGTCGGCCCAGGATTTCGTGCTGGTGGATTGAGAAGATTCCCGCACGGGGGCTTCTTTCCACGAAATCGCTTTGTCGATTCTGGCACTCGCGGTTACTGGCCCGACGATACCGTGGGGTGGAATTCTCTTGACTACGTTTACCCCAACCCGGGCTATGGCGACCTCAGCTATGTTCCAGCTGGTACGGACATACATCACGGATACGGGTACACCCCACCAGCTCCGGCGGCCCCTCCGAAAGTCACTGACTATCGGGGACCCGATCAGATCTGCCCACAATCGAAGGGAAAACGGCTCTACCGGATTGCGATCCCAGTTGGCGAGCGAGGCAGAAATCGCAAAGTCCAGTTGACATACCAGGACAACCTTTGGCTGGCTCGCGAATATTGGTATTCGAAGGGAATCCTCAACTTCGTAACGCTGGAAGGCGAACAGAAACAAACCCCGGTTAGTTCCATCGATCGTGAGATCACACTCCAGTTGAACCGCGAATGTGACGTTAATTTTCAGTTGCCTAGGTAGAGACACGGGAGCAATTCGCTCGTCACTCCACTGTAGAGATTAGCTGGCGCCGGAGGCTACGTGACTATGAGGGGCGGTGACACATGACCGACATCTTCGAAACTCGCACCCCATACGGCATCATGTTCACCGCGATGACGGAGGAAGCAAAGACGTGGATGCGAGACAAGTTTGCGGGCAAAGTTGAGGTCACGTATCGATTGCAAGAAGGAACTATGGATTTCAGGAGGCGCGCCCGTCTTGCCAATTTGACGATCTCATTGCGTTAAGCGGAGTCAGATCCCCTTCAGCCGACAATACGTCTTATCGGGTGGCCCATGTTGGATGGCTGGCGTCATGAAGCTTGTTAGAGGGCGACGCATCATCTTCCCCTTGGACGCAGCCGTGTCCGGCGGGTTTCATCGATCGTCCACAGTCTCATTGTTTCTCGCCCAGTTTGAACAGCTTTACCGATATGCCGTTGTCGGCCAGCGTCAAACTCGCGCCGTGTGAAATCTCCCACCCATCGGCGCTGGGGGCGGGGGCATACGCAAGGGGTAAGGCGCAGAGTCCGGGATTTGGTTGCCGTATTCTTTCATTACGTTGCGACGGTCTTCTCAGGGCGTTGCTTCTCAGCAGTCCCCTTTAGGCTCTCAAATGCGGCAAACCGGCCTTTTTCCAGCACGCTGGCGGCATCGATTCGCCCGAACAGCCGGATGAGTGAAGCAATAAGTCCCGACCAGCCGGTTTGATGACTAGCGCCTAGCCCCGCACCATTGTCGCCGTGGAAATACTCGTAGAAAAGCAGGTGGTCGCGCCAGTTGGCATCACGTTGGAACTTCTCGGTGTCCCCGTAGACCGGTCTTCGTCCACTTTGATCGCGGACGAAAATGCTTGTGAGGCGGCGCACAATTTCCTCTGCGATTTCAAACAAGTTCATCATCCGTCCTGACCCGGTCGGGCATTCGATCCGGAATGAATCGCCGTAGTACGGATAGAAGTTCAGCAGCGCGCGTATCAACAGAATATTGACCGGCATCCAGATGGGTCCTCGCCAGTTCGAATTGCCTCCGAACATGCCAGTATCAGACTCCGCGGGCAGGTATGAAACGCGGTACTCCTTTCCATGCTCGTCTAAGACGTAGGGGTGATCGAGATGATAGCGGGAGATCGCGCGGATTCCATAGGGGCTGAGAAATTCATTCTCGTCCAGCATTCGACTGAGAACTCGGCGCAGGCGGTCGCCGTTCACTATGGCGAGAATCCCGCGATTCCCGTAGCCCAAGTGGCCTGGTCCGGTGGGATGAATACCATCGAGCAAATGAGGTGAGCGGCGCAGGAGGTCCAAAGCGTATTGCATGAGCCGAGGCATGCGCTCGCAAGTCTCAGGTTCAACCAGAGTCGTGGCGCAGAGCGGGAGCAATCCAACGATGGAGCGGACCTTGAGGCGCAAGGCGCTCCCATCCGGTTTCCTCAACACGTCGTAGTAGAAGCCATCTTCTTCATCCCACATACCTCCTTCCCCGACACGGTTGAGGGCATTTGAAATTAGGAAAAAGTGGTCCACAAACTTTCTGGCCAAATCCTCATACGTACGATCATGCTCCGCGATCTCGACCGAAATTTCAAGCATGTTCTGACAGAACAGGGACATCCAGGCGGTGGCATCCGCCTGTTCGAGATACCCTCCGCTTGGCAATGGCGCTGATCTGTCGAATACGCCAATGTTATCGAGTCCGAGGAATCCCCCTTCGAAGACGTTGTCGCCGAGGCGGTCTTTCCTGTTCACCCACCAGGTGAAGGTTGCAATCAGCTTCCCGAATGACCGTTTCAAGAAATCCACATCACCTTCGCCGCGGAATGCCTGCTCCATCCGATACAGCACGATGGTTGCCCAAGCGTGTACCGGCGGATTTACATCACTGAAATTCCACTCGTACGCCGGGATCTGGCCCGTCGGATGGAGATATGTCTCGCGAAGGACAAGCTCCAACTGGTTCTTGGCAAAATCCGTGTCGACCGTGCCCAGCACGAGCGCCTGAAAAGCGAGGTCCCACGTCGCGAACCATGGGTATTCCCACTTGTCCGGCATCGAGATTACGTGATCATTGAACATGTGAGCCCAATGGCTGTTCCGAACCACGCGCCTGGACTGCGAAAATGGAGCAGCGCCATGCTCTTCCAGCCAACGTTCGGCGTCCAGGAAATAATACTGCTTGTTCCATAACATTCCAGCAAATGCCTGGCGAATCACATTCGCGACGTCTCTCGTGGCGGATTTCGGCGTCAGGGAACTGTAGAACTCGTCTGCCTCTTCCAGCCTTTTGGAGAAGATACTGTCGACAGTTTCGAACGGAGATCGTATCGTTTCCGGCCGCGAATCAGTAAGCCGAAGATAGACGCTTCTCGACTCACCGCGTTTTAACGTCAGTTGATAGTGGGCTGCAGCCTTGGTCCCTTCCCCTGAGCAGCGCGCCGCATTCTTGTTGCCGTGAACAATGTAGTCGTTAATCCCATCCTTGACATTGTCCGAGATATTGTGACCTTGAAATAATCGTTGATTGTTCGTCTCGTTGTCGGTGAAGAGGAACGGAGCTCGGTCCGACAAATAGAGCCAGCGCTCGCCCAATTCCCAATGAGAGGCATGGATTGCGCATCCATCTCCCAGGCGCCGGCTTCGCGCAGATTGGGCTTGGCAGGAACGGGCCACCAAGCCCACTCATTCCGAAACCAAAGAGTGGGAAGGAGGTCCAGGCTTGCAGTGTCTAATCCTCGGTTCATTATAGTGATCCGGATCAAAATGTCTTCGGGCGCCACTTTCGCATATTCCACAAACACGTCGAAATACTGATTGTCATCAAAAATGCCGGTGTCCAACAGTTCATATTCCGGCTGGGTTCTGGTTCGCTTGCGATTGGTTTCAATCAAGTCGGTGTACGGATAGCCGAGCTGCGGGTATTTGTAGAGCCACTTCATGTAGGAATGAGTCGGAGTAGAGTCGAGATAGAAGTAATACTCCTTGACGTCTTCGCCATGGTTGCCCTCGGCGTTTGTCAGGCCGAACAACCGCTCTTTTAGGATCGAATCTTTCCCGTTCCAAAGTGCGATAGCGAAGCACAAACGTTGCTTGTCGTCGGAGAATCCGGCCAGGCCATCCTCACCCCAATGGTAGGCGCGTGATCGAGCCTGATCGTGGCTGAAATAGCTCCATGGGTCTCCACCGTCGCTGTAGTCTTCCCGAACCGTGCCCCACTGGCGCTCGCTAAGATAGGGGCCCCACTTCCGCCAGGGAACCCCGGAGCGCGCTTCCTCGAGACGCCGCAATTCCTCGCCTATCTTTACATCGGACATAGCTTTCTCCTGCTTTGCAACTTAAACCTCAGATGCGCGGGCCCACAGGGCGACTCACAACTTGGGGCCGCGCAATTTCAGGGAAGATGGGCATCAGCTTTCCGTGCTGAGAGATGGTTTCGCCCTCGCCACCGCCGCCATTCTCGATGGTGTGTCAAAGATACAGACTCAACTTAAATCCCACGGCATTGATGTGAGCGAGGGTCGCGTGGCTGGCGTTTTGCTGTAGATAGTAAGGCTCTGATATCACGTGGAGACGGACCGGAAACTGTGCACCTAAGGCATATCGGTTAGAAGTCCAACAACGATCGTACCGGGTATCGTAAACGATCTCGTCATAAACGTACGGCGTGCAGTTTAACCAGCCGTATTGAACATCGCGCTCTAGCCGCAACCTATTGCGGTATCGCGTCGAAAACGGGTGGCCTCGGATGAACCGGAATTCTCCGCGGTTGAGGTCGGAAAGTACCAGTTGCCAGGGAAGCATGTACCGCGGCATGAGCTCTAGAATGCCGCGGTTCTCGGGAGCGGAATTTGCTTTCGTGAGGCTGATCTCGCGGCGATAACAGGCGCGCAACACAAGGTACTTATCCCGATACACATCAGGCTGCCCGCGGAGTTCTTGTCGAAACACGGGCTTCAGGGCGGTTTCGACATAAAAAGCGAAATCTCCGTCCCCAGTCATGTGAGCCCTGAGTTCCACTAAAGGAATCCACGAGCTCGACGCGAAGCGTTGGTCCTTGCTGAATGTAGATGCCAAGCTCGGAGCGGGAGTTCGTCTCCCGTGCCCTGGGCAGCTACTGGAACTAACCCTTAGCCGGCGAACAGCAAACAGAGGGCCAGCTTTCTATTGTTGGCCATTCACCCGCTCTTGTACCTCCAGCCAGAGTCTCAACCTGCTGACTGCGATTCCAACGCCAGTCCCATTTCGCACGACTCATCCTGGTGGGCAAGACGGGCCGACCGGGCGAGGCGGTTTAAAAAAGTGCACGTGGAATTAAGGAACAGCTGATTTTCTATTGTGCGCCTCATTCAAGCCACAAAATAAATCGAACCGTGCCGCGCGGGATCTAAGAACTTCAGTTAGGTCTGAGGGAGCATCTTTCCAAACAAGGACGAAGGGTAACCAAACATGCCTATCACACTGAAGCGCTGGTATCCGCCGCTATTGCTTCTCACGACAATCGTCATTGTGCACGTGCCGCATCTCTTCGCCCAAGGGCAAGGGAAACCAAACATTCTCGTCATCATGGGAGACGACATCGGTTGGTACAACACGAGCATCTACAACCGTGGCGATATGGGATACTCGACGCCAAACATTGACCGGATCGGCCGCGAAGGTGCGATGTTCACAGCCTGGTACGGGCAGCAAAGTTGCACAGCGGGCCGGGCCGCGTTCATCACCGGGCAGTCACCTATCCGTACCGGACTGACCAAGGTTGGCGTGCCGGGAGCGGATATCGGGTTATCGGCGAAGGACCCAACCATTGCGGAGGTGCTCAAACCGTTGGGATACGCAACCGGCCAGTTTGGCAAGAACCACCTCGGCGACCGAAACGAATTCCTGCCCTGCGTGCATGGATTCGACGAGTTCTTCGGCAATCTTTATCACCTCAATGCTGAAGAAGAGCCGGAGAATCCGGATTATCCCAAGGACCCCAGGTTCCGCCAACACTTTGCTCCGCGAGGTGTACTGCACTGTTGGGCTACCGCCACAGATGACTCCACCGTTGATCCCGCTTTTGGCAGGGTCGGCAGTCAAAGGATCGAAAACACCGGGCCGCTGACGGTGAAGCGCATGGAAACGATCGACGATGAATTTACTGATGCGGCGGCCACTTGGATGGAGAAGCAAACGAAGGCCGGAAAACCGTTCTTCTGCTATTTCAATTCCACGCGGATGCACGTATTCACTCACCTCAAACCCGAGTCGCAAGGCAAGACAGGCTTGGGGCTGGAGGCAGATGGCATGGTCGAGCACGACGGCAACGTCGGTCAGTTGTTGAAGAAGCTCGATGACCTTGGCATCACCAACAACACGATCGTAGTCTACACTTCTGACAACGGGGCCGAAGTAATGACCTGGCCGGATGGCGGCAGTACGCCGTTCCGGGGTGAAAAGGCAACCAACTGGGAAGGTGGCTACCGAGTGCCCACGCTCATCCGCTGGCCGGGTGTGATCAAACCCGGCACAGTGTACAACCAATTCTTCGCGCACGAGGACTTCCTTCCTACCTTCGCAGCGGCTGGTGGCAACGACAACATTGTCACGAAGGTTAAGAACGGGTGCCAGCTAGGAAACAAATCGTTCCACGTCCACCTTGACGGGTACAATCTGATGCCTTTCTTCAAAGGGGAAGTGAATGAATCCCCACGCAAGGAGTTCCTTTATTGGAGCGATGATGGGGATCTGTTTGCGCTTCGCTATAGCGATTGGAAAATCGTTTTCATCGAGCAGAACCACGAGGGAATTAATATCTGGATGCAGGGGTTTGACAAGCTTCGCCTGCCGAAAATCTTCAACCTTCGCGCCGACCCGTTCGAGCGAGGGGATTCGTCATTCCTGTACGACAACTGGATGGTTCACCGGGTTTACATCGACTTCGGCGCCCAAGCCGTGGTGGCCAACTGGCTTCAAAGCTTCCAAGAGTTTCCCATCCGCCAGAAGCCCGCGAGCTTCAATCTGGATGAGGTGATGCGGAAACTCACACCCCCCGAGTAGCGCCGAGGGCGCTCTGCTGTAGTGACTCGTTTGTCCTTCGAAAACCGGGGCGGGTCTGCGGCACGTTCCATCGGTTGAGATCGGCACGCTCCCGCGAAATATTACCGTCAGTGCATCAAAGCATTCCGCTGCGCCATCGCCTTTGCACGACCGACGCGGGGACGAGTCTGGCTCCAGTTCGACCTCCCGTTGTAACGAGTTTGACCACACCGTCGATCGGCGGCCTACCTTGAGCGCGTCAGTGCCTCCACGGGGGTCCTGGCGGATTGTCCTTTCGCTGGCTCGAACCCATCACACCTGCTGATTGCGGTTACCTTCAAATGCAAGGCTGAATGTTTCGGATGGCCGCAATCCTCGATCACCTCTTCGTTCGCCTCGTGGGAAGACCGAATTCTCATCACAATCGAGTCCGCGTGGCCTTCACCGAAATGAGAGCATAGGCCACATTGGCCTTCTTGGACATGTAGCATGAAATCTTGTGATTCTTATTGTACCGTCACGGCATCCTTAGGATCCGTATAGCTCCCTGGGGGCGGGTGCGCGACGTAGAAGTGGGAATCATGCCGCCCGTCGCGCCTCCCAGTAGTCCTCAAACCGGCCGTTGAGATGGCAGCATCGGAGGGAGACGATGGCGTTGGCACCCCGAACCGTCCAGAACATGCCGGACTGTTTGAGCCGGGAGCCGATCACGGTTTTACAGCCGGCCTCGATTACACCCGAGCCGACAAAGAGGTGCTCGCGTCGAAACTTGGGATAGCGCATGCGCGCCACGTTCCTGTCAAAGTAGTCAGCCTCGATGCGAATCTTTTCGATCACTTCGGGATTGGTGGAAACGATGGAACGAAGGGCACACACCAGCTTCTCGATTTTTCCTTTGTCGAGTAATCTCCGCTGGTGGAGCTTGATCCAAGCTTTCTGGTTGGCCTCTTGATTGGGGTGCAGCCGGCGCGCCAACTCCCAGAGATGTTGGCGCGCGTGATACAGATCGACAATCTGCACCGCGCCGGGAAAATGTTGCTCGGCAAGATTCCAGATCCATTCGGCCCCATCGCCCATGACCACCTTCTTTTGAGCGCGGCTCCAGCCGCGTTTCCAGGCTTCCAGGTAAATACGCTTTCCAAACTCTTCGGCGGTCTCGATGGCGCCGGCGTAGGTAGTGGAGTCAGAATCGCGGATCGGGTAGCCTTCCTGGTCCCAGTCGGTCTGGGTGAAGACGCATCCCAACTTTACTTCCCGCGTATGGGATGACTGGCCTTCGGTCTTGCCTTGCCGACCCACCGTCTCCTTCTTCACCACTGGTATTCCCGTTCCATCCATTTGCACATACAGGATCGGAACCGATTCGCCCACGACCATCGGCAGATTCAACTGCACGGCCCGCTGGATCTCCTCCTGCTCGTCTGCTGCGATGTGTTCTCCGATAGCTTCAGCCGTCCGCTCCACAGCTTTGGTTGTCACCTCCAGATCGGCGAGGAGCTTCATCTGCTGACGGCCGTGGTCGAAGGGCGACCCTTGGCCCACTACCGCCTGCATGCGACGCACCCCAGGAGAGAGTTCCGTGTTCTCGATATCCAGTTCGACATCAGCGGGGAATTGGCCCGTATGGCAATGGGGGCACAGGTAGTAGGGGCGCGACACTTCCGACTTACCTACCGCAGTGAGGACCGGCTTGGAGCGCAACTCCCGATAACGGGCCTGGTGTCCGCAGGCGCAAGCAATGTTGTGCTGGTCCGCAGTCGGGGTTGGGAACTGCAACAGTTTGGTTAGCACTGCCGCCCCCGCCTGATGCATGGCCGAACGCACGGCCAACTCCAGGGCTTCCAGATCCAAACGCCCCGTCTTGCGGCGGGCACCAAAGGCTACGCGCAACAGTTGCTCTACTTCGCGCGTGACTTCCTTTTGGATCGCTTCGACCGTTTTTTTTCCTGGGCTGACGGCGAGTTCTCCTCCACTGGCCGCAACTCGCAGATCTGTTCATTGACATCCAACAGTTGCTCGCCCAGTTCCCGGAAGCGCTGGCACTCGGCGACCTCGCGCTGCGCTTTGGCCAAACTCGCCGGAGAGGAAAACGTCTCGGTGACGGTTTTGCCCTTCACCTTGCGTGTCAGCCGAAAGTAAGGGCCGTGGCCAAGATCACCGGTCCGATGGCAGTGACAGTTAAGATTTCCACAACGACCACTTGTTCCGGTAATGCAGCCGGACCGCATGTCACCCAACTGGACGATCTGCAATTGAACAGTGGCGCGGCGGCTTTCCAGGTCAGCCAGAGAATCGTGCATAAAGTCTCCTGATGAACCTAGCGTATCACTACGCTCGGTTTTATGCCACCAAAAAAGAAAACTCGCGAATCGTTACGCCCAAGTCGCGCACCCCCTGGGGGCGAGTCGAGGGATCTTACCCGCGCTATGATCCAGGGATAAGATCTCATCTCCTTGAGAGGTGAGACATGATTAATGCCAGCGAGCCTGCCCCGAGCGCCTGCACAAGCTTAGGATGTTGCGAGTAGAACTGACTCGCACGATCTATAATTACAGGATTTTGTTTTTCGGCGTGAGCGGCTAGTTTTTGCACATCATCCGGAGAGACCTGGTTCGCCTGCGCTGGGCTTACATTAGCGTTAGTTCCTCGTAGTAGCCCGCCAAGGCTGCCCAACGCGAGAGAGCCCAAGGCGCTGGGACGAACAGCGCTCAGCAAGTGGTTAAGAATGCCGGCGCGTTGATCAGGATTCGAATTGGCAAAGAGACTACTGAGCATCTGCCCAAAAGGAGGCGTTTCGCCCGATCGGAATGCCTCACCCAGCGCGTCTGCTAAGTGGGAGGAGGGAACCGCTTCCGCTGCTCGCTGATAGTCCTGTTGCACGTTTTGGGGCGGATTGGCCACCGAAGCATTCCGGTATTGGTCAAAGATTCCAACTAGATCGGTAAGTTGCATTAAAATCTCCTTTTTTTGGTTCAGTCGTCCCGATAATCGTTCCCGGTCGCGCGATCCACGTAGAAACCGGCTGTTTCCAGATCTTCCCAAGACACTTCAAGATGTGACGAGTTCGCCATCGGACCGGACATTCACACAGGGCTGGAGATTCCGATTTTGGATTCCGGACTCACTAAATTTAGGTGTCCGACAGAAAGAGCAGGAATGCTGCGAACCGAGATAACCCTAGCTAAGTACTCATGTTCGTTAATACGGTGACGTATTATGAAAGCCGATTCGGCGACATAATCTGCTAGGCTTGCATCAGAGGATGTCGATCTCTGATGCCCAGAAAAAGCCCATTCGATATGAACCTTTCTAGCGAGGAGCGGATGTCGCTGGAATCGATGGCTCGAAAATATACGTCACCGTATTGCGATGTGATTCGCGCCAAGATCATCCTCCTCGCAGAGGAAGGCCTGTCCAATGATGTCATCGCAGCCCGACTGGACACGCCTCGTCAGATCGTCAGCAAGTGGCGCAAGCGATTTGCTCTTGCTCGCATGCCCGGCCTGGAGGCTCAGCCTCGAGGCGGGCGTAAGGCCCGCTTTTCCCCCCAGCCTCGTCGTGCAAGTTAAGGCACTGGCCTGCGAGCTTCCTCACTGCCTCGGACTTCCGTTGTCCCGCCTCTCGATCGAGGAGATCCGGCAGCACGTAATTTCGCAGGGCTTGGTTGCCGAGATCAGCGGTGCCACTTTGTGGCGCTGGCTCAGCAGCGATGCCCTCCGTCCTTGGCAACATCGAAGCTGGATCTTCCCTCGCGATCCCAACTTTGCCGACAAAGCCGGCCCCATCCTTGATCTGTACGAACGCGTCTGGAAAGGCGCTCAGCTGGGCGCTGACGACTACGTCATCTCCGCTGACGAAAAGACCAGCATTCAAGCCCGCCGCCGGAAACAACCAACCTTGCCGCCCGCTCCCAACCGTCCCACTCGCGTCGAGCACGAGTACTTTCGCCAAGGCGCTTGGACCTACCTGGCAGCTTGGGATGTACATCGGGCCAAGGTTTTCGGTCGCTGTGAAGTTAAGACTGGGATCGCTCCGGTGGATCGCCTCGTCAGCGAAGTCATGAACCAAGAGCCCTACAGATCCGCTCACCGCGTCTTTTGGATTATGGACAACTGCTCCGCTCATCGCGGCCAGAAAGCCGCCGACCGTCTGCGCGAGACATGGCCCAATGCCATCCTCATCCACACTCCGGTCCACGCCAGTTGGCTCAATCAAGTTGAAATATATTTCTCCATCGTACAGAGGAAGGTCCTCACACCCAACGATTTTTCTTCTCTGGCCGAACTCGAACAGCGGCTCCTTGCCTTCCAGTGCCACTACGAGCGAACGGCATCGCCCTTCAAGTGGACCTTCACCCGTCGCGATCTTCAGACACTTCTTGCCAAGATCGCTGGCAAACGGCTGGCTCCCGCAGCTTGATCGGAATACGTCACCGTAATTCCGAATGTGAGTACTTAGCTAGAGCCAGAAGCGATGGGGACGTTGGTTGCGATTTCGGATGACACTTCCCCGATTGTTTCAAAGGCTCCGCCAACAAGTGCTGCGAGAGTTTTCGATCCTCACAGCGTCGTTTGATAGTGCACCTTGCGCAGCCGAACAAGACGCTTGCCCCTACAGGCTTCAAAAACATTTCGGCTCTCCGCAGGAATCTGACGGGAGCCTGACAGGTGTGCGTTTCGTGGCGGGCAGGGTTTCGGTAGACTGGCGGGTTGAGACAAGACGATTGGACCAAGATTCTCGGCTGGCCAGGCTACACTGTGTACCGCCACGAGATTAACGAAAAAGCGAAGACATTAAAGCTGTGGGTGCGGAGAAAACGCGGCAACCGGCGGTTGATCTGTTCCGGTTGCGGGCGAAGGATCGCGGAACCGGCCGACATCACGGAGCGCGAGGTACGGGATCTGGCCTGCTTCGAATATCGAACCACGGTGCTGATCGAACTATATCGGGTACGTTGCCCGGACTGCGGGCTGAAGATCGAGAAGGTGGATCAGTTGCCGAGCAAGGCGCCTTTCTCCAAACGCTTCGAAGAGGCCGTGGGCGAGGCGTGCGAGAGTGCTTCGGCGCGGCGGGTGGCCAAACAGTTCGGGCTGGCGGAGAGCACGGTGCGCGCCATCGATCTGCGTTACCTGGAACGCTGGAACGCGCAACGCAAGAAACCGGCCTTGCGGCATATGGGCGTCGATGAGATCTTTCTGGGAAAAACGACGAAATTCGTGACTGTGGTCAGTAATTTGGAGAGCGGGGAACCACTCTGGTTCGGCCGGGAGCGGAAGAAAGAGACGTTGGATGAGTTTTTCCAAACGCAGTTGAGCGCGCGACAACGGCGGCGGATCGAGGCCGCTTGCGTGGATATGTGGGAGCCGTATAAGACGAGCATCGAGCAATGGTCGCCACACTGCGCCATCGTCTATGACAAGTTCCACATCCTGCAGCACGCCAATAAAGCCGTCGATGAAGTGCGCCGGGCCGAGTTCTTCCGCAAAGGGGCGCGGATGCGTGGCGTGGTGAAAGGAAAGCGCTGGCTGTTGCTCACCCGATGGATCCATTTGACCGCCGACAAGAGGCAGCAACTGAACCACCTGTTCGCACTCAATCGCAAGGTCATGAAGGCGTATTTGCTCAAAGAGAGCCTGGAGCGCCTGTGGACCTACACCTACGAGGGCGCCATGTTGCGCTATCTGAAGAGCTGGACATTGCAACTCCGCTGGCAGCGGCTGCCGGCTTTCGAGAAGTTGGCTCACATGCTAATCGACCATGTCGAAGGCATCCTGAACTACTGCCGCATCAAGGTGCGCTTCGGGGTGGTGGAAGCCATCAATGGCAATATCAAGACCCTGCTCAGGCGCGGACGCGGGTATAAAAACCTGCGCTACCTGCTCTTGAAAGCTCAGCGCATGGCCGTCTCCAAGACCGAATTCGTCATTTTTAGGAAAGCTGCTTGAAATGGCCTGTTTGTCGAATTCCTGCTCAGAGCCAACATTTCATGCGCGTTCTCGATACAGCGGCGTGATTACGGCAAGGTCCTTCGCGCGGATCAAAAGTGACGCAAATCGTTGATGGCATTGGGGAGAACTACTAATTCAGATTTGAAGAAGACTGCGGCCAACGCCAGTTGCTGATCAGTCGGCACGTGCTGCGCTGCAAAATGCTTTCCTTCCATATTGGCTGGAATTCGTCGCGAACATTGGCATCTTATTTGGGAACCCTAAAACTTGATCGCATGACCTGAGATCTGCTCGCGAGCTCATTTCTCATGAAGCCGCAGATTCGGGTCTTTGTTTCTGGATTCCATATTTTGTGATGCGGTACATAAGCGTCTTCCGAGTGATTCCCAAGTAGTTTGCTGCGCGACTCTGATTCCAACCGAATTGATTGAGGGCGCGGATGATCAAATCCCTTTCCACTGCCTGTAGATTTAATCCCTCGGCAGAGCCAGGCGGCTTGGAATGGGAATACACCCGCGCGGCCGGGCGCAAGAATTCCGGCAAGTCGTTCAGGGAAACTTGCTCGCCAGCACTGAGTACGACCAAGCGTTCGATGACGTTCTCAAGCTGCCGCACATTTCCGGGCCACGCGTAAGCATTGAAGTACGGAATCAGAAGCGGCGGAAGGGTCAGATCCGGCCTTCCGTGTCGTCGTTTGGAAGCGTCAAAGAAGTGCTGAACGAATAGGGGAATGTCCTCGGCTCGATTTCGCAGGGGGGGAAGCTCGATGGGGACCACTGAGAGACGGTAGTACAGGTCTTCCCTAAAACCTCCACTTGCCGCCAGCGCCTGGAGATCGCGATTTGCCGCCGCAATGATGCGCACGTCTACTTTTGTAGGGCATAGTGCCCCAACTTTCTCGATCTCGCGCTCTTGGATCATGCGGAGCAATTGAGCTTGTAGCTCCAGTGGCAACTCACCAATCTCGTCTAGAAAGAGAGTGCCGGTGTCAGCAATTTCGATCTTTCCTCTTTTGTGGCTAGTAGCGCCCGTAAACGAGCCTCTCAAGTGACCAAAGAGTTCGGACTGCAGCAGCTCGGCTGGAATCGCACCACAATTGATAGTGACGAATGGCCGCTCCCGACGGAGACTGTTGCGGTGCACGGCCTTGGCCAGCACCTCTTTCCCCGTTCCGGTCTCTCCTAGGATCAGTACCGTGGCATCAGTTGGTGCGACGCGCGCCACCTGATCCAGAACGAACAGCAGCGCTTGGGACTGACCGACGATGTTTTCGAAACCATACTTGTCAGAGAGGCCCTTACGCAGTACGCGAAGTTCCTCGATAAAATGGACCCGCTCCAAAGCTCGCTCCACGAGAGAACCTAGCTCGTACAAGTGGACCGGTTTGGTAATGTAATCGTACGCACCAGACTTCATAGCATCTACTGCAGTTTTGACGTTTGCATAGGCCGTGATCAATACCACCTCGGTTTCGGGGTACTGGGCTCGCACACGTTTCAGCAGTTCCAAGCCGGACATCCCAGGAAGGTAGAGGTCGGTGATAACCAAGTCCCGGGGCTCTCGCTCCAGGATCTCAAGCGCTTCAGTTGCGTTTGCGGCGGTCACTGCCGGATAGCCCATCTTCGCGAGATGTCCTTGAGTGACACGACGTAGCGTGGCATCGTCGTCGACCACAAGTATTCGGCCTCGTCTCATGCCCAGCTCATCCCCGAGCGTCGAACCCCACGGAATTCGTGTTCAAGTATATTCGGACAGGCGCTAAAGTCAAGCTAAATATTACGCGTCATCCGGAAATTCCAGGTTGTCAGACGGCGTGATTGTTTCGAGTCAAGCATCGCAAACATTTTAGATCCATCGCTCGAAGGCTTGCATCTTCCAAGCCGCAAAACCCATTACGGCACGTACTCATCGTCGCCGGCTGACTCGTGTGCCGGTTCGGGTTAGTACGACCGAAGTGTAATTGCCAACGAATACTGCCATGCCAGCATATCGCATCAAAAGCTCACTCACCGCCGTGATTCTCCGCGGCACCAGCGAACGTTTTCAGTGCCTCAATTGCGGTAGTATACTCATCCCCCTTTCGGCTCCCAACGCCGCGGGAATGATTGAAGCGAGGTGCGAAGGTAACTTGATACGGGTGTTCGAAAGGGACCTTTCCGAGCAATCCGAGTACATCGAAGTCGAGAGCGACCGGTGAATCTGAAGCTATTAAGATACTTTCGATCTGGAAGCCAGGAAGCTACTAGACAATTCGACGACCTACTCCAGGCCGGTGAGTGTGAACTCGATGCCGCGTTCGTGGTTCAGACGTCGCGAAACGTCAGAATCGATCAGTGAAATACTGGCGTGATTCAAGGCGTACTCGACACTGACATAGTGAAGCATTGTTCCTTTTATCCAATAGCCGAGTGCTTCGACGATGCGGTGATCCTTGAACGCGATGAGGTAGATCGTTGGCTTACCGGCATTGTCCCCTGCATTCGAGGTGCCTTGACCAGCATTCGCAGACGAGTTCGCAGGATTCCGAGACACAGGCGGCCCGAATTCCCGCCCAGTCGCTAGATCGTGATTAGCAAACCGGGGATCATCCGTTGGGGACGCCAGGTTTTGATCGATAACCGCTGGGGGCCAATCATTGAGATTTGTAATTGCCTGCGGCGGGTTTCCATCGGTCGGCAAGTAGGACTCTTGGTCCACATTGCTGTTATCGTACACCGGCGTAGGTATAACGACGATCACACCTGGAGTTCCGGTGCTCCCTAAGGAAGGTCGCGCTGCGGACACCGATCTTCCAAGAGAATTGGTCCAAGCGGGACGACCCGGAGGTGTGACGGGGGCATGGCCGGTGCCAGAATAAAGAATGCTGCCGTGTCCGCCTGGTGACCACGTCTGGCCACGGCGTTGACCGGACGCCGTGGTTACAAGGCCGAGGAACATCGCCGCGAGGACCAATGGAATCACGAGTCCTCCTTTCGCTTTGGAGTTCCGCTAACATTGATCGTCGGAGTTCGGGCCGGTTCTATTTCAAGGGGCTTACGCTTCTCTGCGCCACATACTAGTGGCTGCCTCTTTGAACGCTGGTGCTCAACTGCGCCACCCGAGCGCCTGCAGGTATCGAATGCAGCTCCATAGGACAGACAAACTAAAGCAAGTCGTGCTCTTCTTCATCTTCGATTGCAGCGATCGAGGCGTGGAGCGTGAGCGAATGCGGCATCTACACCTGCTATGGCGCATTGGCCCTGCCCGACGTGTTTGTTGATGTATGAATTTTCTTGAACGATATAAAGCGGACATCATAAGTGCGGTCGAGAGCATCGATATCCCGAAAGTTATCGAGGTCATAGAGTTGTTCAAGCAGACGCGGGCGCAGCGCGGCAGTATCTTTGTCTGCGGCAGTACGGGAAGTGCTTCAACTGCGTCGCGAGTCTTAAGTAACATGCTGATGCAGTCTGTCTTCGATCAGTCGGCGCGCTTTCGCATATTGGCGCTCGGCAACGGCTCTCCGGAATCAGAATCGGATACAGAACATATAAGCAAAGACCGCCTGTTTGTTGAACAGCTCAAGAACTTCGCAGAGCCTGGGGATGTCGTGGTTGCCATTAGCCCCTTCAGCAACTCACCCTGTATCCTACGAGCTCTGGAATATGGCACATCCATCGGGTGTCGAACGGTTGCCCTGACCGGTTCGGATGGCGGCAAGCTGAGTGCCCTAGCCGATATCACGATTCATGTGGGCTCAACGCAGGCCGACACCGTGGAAGACGCGCATGCCGTTATCTGTCACATGATCGGCAGCTATTTTCTCGACTTCGATCTATGCCACTGCACAGCGGCCATCCCGCCGGCGAACGTCAATAAATTGTAAGACCGCCAGGCGGATAATAGCATCAAACATTTCGATGCCAGACACTGGGCTCAAGGAATGCTTATCAAGTCCATACTCTACGTCCAATGTTGTCTAATTCTGCCAGCGACCCGCCATGCCCTCCCCCCGGCATCCTTGAGCCATGGACATCGCCGACAGCAGGAGTCGATCCTCTAGAACAAGAAGAACTTGATCAACTATCAATAAGGCGCGAAATAGCCGTGGCGCCAGGAGGTGCGCAGTTTCAGACTACCCGCAGCTTGGCTAAGCAGGACCTTCACTTGATGGAATTTTCCGTCGTTCGGGGCCTGAGCCGGATAGTAGCCAAGAACGTACTGGCTTCGAACCTCAGTGCTCAGTTTGTCCACAGCATCGGACAGGTCATTCAGGTTACGAACAGCTACCACGGCCCCGCCGGTCTCTGCCGCCGCTTTCTTGAGAAAGTGGGCGTCATCGAAGAGGCCGATCGCGAAAAGGCGAACGTCCGCCTCTCTTAAGAGATTCATGACCTCTCTGTCACTATAGCGGCTGTTGTTGTCGCCACCGTCCGATAGAATCAGAAGTGCCTTTCTCGGGTTCTTGGCGTGTCTCATTTGGTTCACGGCCAGGTAGATCGCATCAAACATAGCGGTCCAGCCTTGTGGTCGAATCAATCCAAGGTTGCCTGTGATCACGTCTGTATCGCTTGTGAAGGGGATCAGGACTCTCGCCACGTCAGCGAACTGGACAAGAAAGAATTCATCTCCTGGCAGGCTTGTTTTTAAGAATTGCTCGACGGCCTTAAAGGATTTGTCAATCTTGTTTCGCATGCTCCCGCTCGCGTCGAAAACGATTCCTAGAGAAACTGGGTCCTGATCGATGGCAAAAGACTCGATCTTCTGTTCCGTCGAGTCCTCAAACAAACGGAAATCTTCTTTGTGCAGGTTTAGGATGGGCTGGTCGTGTTGATCGGTAACGTTCGTCGGAATCATCACCATCTTGATATCCAGGCGAATGGACGGTACCCTCCGTTCTGCGGATGGCCGTCGCCGCGGGGCTATATTCACCTGGGGTGCGTCTTGGCAGAAGGCTGACATCCCGAGCGCTGATGCTAGCAAGATGTGCAGCACACGCAGGGTTAGAAGACGTCCAACGCGCCAGGACCGCATAGATTGATAAACCTCCGGCCGGATAGCCTAAACCTAGCCTGTATACTTCTTCCAAATTTAGAATACTTATGTCAGCGAGTATACGTTCCGGTCCGAGCGAGTGTAAAGAGGTAAGGGGTTACAGGTCGCAGAAAGCCGTGCGCGCTGTAGGAATTAGCGAACCACTGACACCTAAGGAATGGGGCCGAGCCATAGTCGAGTTCCTCCATCAAAGAAGTAATATGCTCGGGCGCCGGTCTAACACTCTACGCCGGCAGCCCCATCCAGGCAGCATGGCAGCGATTCCAGTTGGAGCGGCATTGAAGTGGAGCACCGGCAGTGCCGGTTTTACGGGCTCGGGAGAGCTTTGATGCACAAAAGTTTCAGGCACGTTTGGCGGAGTTTTTTTGGCGGGTCATTTTACGAGTTTCTAGGGTTATGATTGATACCAAGTTACGGGCGCATTCAATGAACTACGCTACTGCGGCGCCTGTACTGCTTGTCGAGGGTGGAGATCCGCGGCAAGAATACAGCTACCCCCAAGACGGGGACGCCGAAAACTGACGCTAACTGTGGCCGTCATGCCGGGCAGGACTGATACGCCCCGCGGACGAATCATTTCATAACGGACCGGAAATCTCTGGGTCCTTTGGTCAGGGACCTGTTCGACTTCTTTAATGCGGACTGGATACTGGCGTCCTGGCATCCCGCTAATCTCGGCAACCATTCCCACGATACCGGGCGAGCAGATGTCGGAAGTCAGGACGGTCTCCGGCACATCTACGACGATGTCGACTGCGTCGACGCCCTGGAGCCTAATCACTGGCTTGTTCACAGTGATGGACTGCCCTTCATCGACGAACCGCTGGGCGATCACGCCGTCGAACGGGGCGCGCAGTGTGCTGTCCTCTAGTTGGAGCTTGGCTTCCGCCACTTGGCCGCCCAGCCCGCGAACCATACCCTCTTGGGCCTCGACGTCCTCCTTACGAGTTGTTCTTCCCTTTCCGAGCAGCTGCAAGGCTGCATTGTGCTCTTCCTGGGCAACACGGAAGTTGGTTTCCGCGAGTTCGTACGCTTCGCGCGACACGTCACCCAACCGGACAAGTTTCGCGTAACGATCAAATTCCTTCCGCGCGTTCGCGAGTATCAGCCCGGTAACCCGCTCTTGCGTTTCATGCTGCAGTTGCTCCTCGGGGCTATCCCCCAGCCGCAGAGCATCAAGGGCGGCACGAGCCTGGTCGAGCTGGCCTTGTACCGTCTCTAGCCTAGCTTGAAATTCGGCTAAACGCAGTTGAGCGATAATCTGGCCCCTTGAGACTTTCTGTCCCGCTTTCACCGGAAAGTTGACAAGTACACCCGCTACCTGGAATGCAAGCTCTATCTGTTTCGACGGATCAACCCTTCCGGGGAATGTCCGAACTTCAAGTGCATTTCCAGCTGGTACGGTCAGCGTGTTGCCGGGACGGACATCCTCAGCGCGAGTCGAATTCGACCGCGAGCACGCGGCGGCAGTACAGGCTATCGATATCGCTACTGTCAACACCAGCGACCGGAACTGCGGGTATTTATAACTGCTTCTTCGCTCTAAGCGTTTGGAACTCAAACCGATAATAATTTGCATGTGAACCGGCATCTTTCTCCTCACATCGACTGCGGTAGAGGAGATGCGCGCAGTGCTTGGTCCGCCCCATCTGCTTTGCTCCTCACCTTCCATGAGGTCCTCCACTGTTGACTCGACAAACTGCTGAGATCGAACTCTGGTGCCGAAAACCTGCTCGCGAGCGACCTTAAGATTCAGCATCCACAGGAGGGGTTCTATTTTTTTGCCGGCATTGACCGCCGCATCATGGGACTGTTGGAACAGTGAGCGTTCGCCTCTGCCAGTTGCCTAACGCACGACAATGCAAGCAATGCCTGACATCGTACCTCTACGTTTGGCCCAAAGCTTCGATGTCGCAGTTACAACCATCTTAAAAGTGTTGAGGTTACAGCTGCAGCCAATTGGCTGGAGCAATGCCGGTCACGTAACCGGCTTCGATCCTGAAATGAGGAGCCGAGCCCCCATGGATTTTCGAGCATGATGACCTGCGCTTGGGCGACGATCGTCGCGAGATTGCGATTGAAGGCCCTTGTCGGCTTTCGACAGATTCGAGAGATATGTGTAACTAAATCCGAATCTGGGTGAAAGTAGCGGACCGGTGCTCCGACTATCCTGTGAAATCGATTTAAGAAACATCGACACGACAGGCGGGGAATCAGAGTGAATAGAGTAAGAGTTTAAGTAGTGCCTCCGCCAAGCGCGTATGCAGCAGAAAGTGCAGCACCAGGACACAGGAGGCCTACCTAAAAGAGGCCATATGAGATATTTAGCGATCGTAACAGCACTTTCGATGATGACGGCGGTAGTTCCTCAATCGCCAGCGCAAACGCAGCCTGCAAGTCCTTCGCCGCCACCAGCGGCAGCGACGCAACCCCCGCCAAAGGCGCAACCGCCGCCAAAAGAAAACACCCACAGTAGGGCCAAGGGTGCGGCAGCCGGAGCCGCAATCGGAGCCGTTTCGGGGAACGCTGGCAAAGGAGCAGCTGCCGGAATGGTAGTTGGCGGCATGTCGACTCGCCATAACCGTCGGGAAGAAAGGCGGGCCAAGAGGTAGGCGATTTCGCGCAAACCGGTCGTCGACCCTTGAACTATTGCTTTGGCCGAGTCGCCTCAGCTGGGCTTTCGGTGCGACAGTCACACCTGATCACCATTGGATGATCGGCAGTGCTGCGGAAGTGACAGCTTATCTAAGTAGGCGACCGCCAGTCCGGCGGGGTAGGTTTTCTGCCGCCCCGCCGGAAACCCGGGGCGGAGCGCCGCCATCCGTAAGTGCGGTTGGATCATTGGCGACGTACAGGTCTATTTTGCACTTGGGCCATCGGTTACTTGGACCAAGTCCTGTGGACGAATCCACTTTGCAAAAGCTGCTTGAACCTGCCGAGGGGTGAGCTTCAGGTACATTCGTGCCGCCTCGGCTGGTTCGTTCAGCGGAAGCTCGTCTCTGGTGCGGGAGATCAAACCGTCCGCGATGTTCTGAACACTGGATTCTGAAAGCGGAATCTGCTGGAGAAGCAGGATCTTAGCTTGGTTCAACGTCTCTTCGGATAGCACACGAGTTTGCATCGGGTGTCCGCTGGACGTCCTGGATTCGAGGCAGAAACGAAGGTTCGGCTTCTGGTCAGGTGGCTAAGGACCGGGCGGGAATTCCTCGATCATGATCACCCAACCGGTTAATCCGTCCTCGACATGGGAGATGACGCCGGCGTTGATCTTGGCTTCGAAAGGCTTGCCGCTCGCACGCACACAATGCTCTTGAAATGCAATCGAAGAGCGATTGTTGCTCAGCATGCCCAGCAGGGCCTTCATGATCGCATCGCGCCTTCGAGGTTCGAACAATTGTTCCACGCGCATCTCTTTTAGTTCGCTGCTGCCATATCCCAAAACATCACTAGCGGAGCGGTTAGCACCAGTCACATGCAATCCCTCATCGGTAACTAGGATGGCCAGCGGGTTCTGCTCAAACAAGGCTCGATAGCGTCGTTCTGTGCCGGAAGCTTGGGCTACGCGTTTTGCTTCGGTGACGTCCGCGCTGCGTCCCACAATTCGGATGGGGTCCCCACAGACATTTCTGATAACGTAAGCACGATCAGAGTTGTAGGTGGACTTCCCGTTGGGTTGAAGCTTCCGATACTCGAACACCCACTCATCGCGATGTTCGCTCAAAGCGGAATTGAGACTGTTCACGACTGCAGAACGATCTTCCGGATGGATCCGCTGAAGCCACGATGAGAGACTCATGCTAGCCGTCGGCGTCTCCAGCCGTTCTGCTTCAGTTGCTCCAAGGGTTACGCGGTTTGACGCCGGGTCCCACTCCCAAATCGGATCTTTGCTGGTTAGCCGGAGCGCTCGGATGTCTTGCATACTTCTCTGCATGCGCGTCGAATACAGGCGCATCTGTTCGATCGCTTGGTCGGCGAGGCGGCGCGCTCGGGGGTACATCGCGCTCAACGCCGAAATCAGAATTCCTTCTAACAGAAACAAACCCAACCGTTCCGCGTTTAGCTGCGAGACGGCCATGAGCGAGTGGCGTGGAAGCAGGAAGAAAAATCTCGCGGTCAGACTTGATAGCAGTGTGGCCGCCAAACCCGGGCCCAACCCACCCAAGCGCTGGCGGCAATTGCTGCATAAAAGAACGTGAAAGGAAGCGTGCGTTCCAAGTCGCCAAAAGCTAGCAGCTTCAAGCAAGTGGCAGTTGAAACAAAGAGCAATACCGGGAGGTAACGCATGCTGCGCGACGGACTGACCTCGGCGGTGTCAGCGTCATGGAGGACGTGGCCGACGAAGCTGAGTAAGACGCCCTCGCCGCCAAACAGGATCAGGCGCGACAATTGGGTATGAGATGTGATCTCAAACGAGTACACCGGCTGGAGAAGCAGGTACGCGCTGGCGCAAGCGGACAAGGCCGTAGCCAACAGGCCTGGACCCAGCCCGGCTAACAGTGCAGCTACGAGAACGGCCAGAACGAACCCGAAATACCGCACGTCGGAATCCAATACCGGAGGCCCAGCGAGAAGGTAAAGCAGCGATGCCAAGGCCGTAACAGCCAACGAGAGCCCATAGCGGGCTGAAAAAGATCGTAGTCGGAACATCGAATCCTCAGAACGGTGCCATACCTGGACGGATGTCTTTACCGGCATGCTGATCATCGCTGGCCCTGCGGTGCGTGGCCCAAAAACGCGCGTGCCCAGACCGCGCATCATGTCAATGTCAGGAGATTGCGCTCAACCTTCAACGCCAGAACGTCCTCGATGCCGCGTCAGTGAAAGATGAATCTAAATTACTGCGTACTGCCAAAGCAGAGGACGATGCCGAGGCCATAACGAAGGTTGTTCCGGCTGAAAGTCTCAATACCGTTCAGTAGGGTTTTCGATTGCAAGCGTGTGAGCAGATAGTCCACCTCAATCGGGCGTAGCATGAGATGGCGATTCAATCGAATATCGAGAGTGCCTCCCACTGCGGTCGCAAACGCATTTTGGCCACCAGTTATGCGGGCTCCAGGCATATCGGGCAGAAGCGGTGATTTGATACTTGCGGCAACGTTAACTCCCCCGACCAAGCATTCAAGGGCTGGAACGATTCGCGAAGAGCGCTTCGTTAAGGAAACGCGCGGCCCGAATAGATAGGTCCACCACGTATTGTCCAACTGAATATTATGAATGTTGCCGTTGTGCTCTGCTCCGAGTTCGGCAAATGCGGCCAGATGGTCCATGAAATTGATTTGGAAGCTTGAGGTACCGCCATTGGCGGTAAAGGAAGGTACACTGCGGTTCGAACTGAGGCCCAGCATTTGATATTGCAAGCTCACTTCCGCAAGCGCGGTCTCGTCCTCTGCCAGGGCCCCCACTCCGAAGAGCACGAAAAGCCCAGTCACGATACTAACTCTCATGGTAGTCCGTCTCCCTTACTCCCTCTTTGTGGCGCAAGCGCCTTGCGCTCATTTCAAGATGCTTTGATTCTGTTTCAAATCGGAACTGCCCGACGGCAGAGCGTCCTCATTTGCACCGTCCCATTTAGGCGCTGTTTCGGCGGTTTGCCGGTGTCTGCGAAGCAATGATGAGCCTCGCAGCGGGAAGACGCAAAAGATTTGTCGGATAAATCGAAGGCTGCAACGCGATGCCGCGCGACTGTGCTTCATGTCTGGGTCGCGGGTCCCGGTGTTTTGAGACGTGTCGCGCTCCTAAGTAGCGTACTACTGAGTCGTGTTAGCGTGGGTCGGGCTTTGCACCACTCAAGGTCTGCCGAAATATTCCAAGTCGTCGGTACCCCGAGTGCATCATAGGTCCACCCTATGCAGTGGCGCGATATTTGCCTGCCAGGAACCACGCTGGCCTACATCAGCTTGTTTCGGGCGGCATCCATAGTCATTCTTTATGCCGGGCTCAGTCTTAATGCGCCCGCGCAGTCCGGTGGCGGTTCGACATCCGTCAGCGGTACCGTTATGGACCCGACCGGCGCGGTGGTTTTCGATGTGACGGTGGAAATTAGAAACCTGGTGAGCGGCTTTAACCGATCCACCACCACAAATCACTCGGGCGTGTTCAATTTCCTGAACGTGCCGTTCAATCCATATCACTTGATCGTCACGGCCGTGGGATTCGCACCCTATGCCGTGGACGTGGAGGTCCGATCCGCGGTGCCGGTGGACTTAAAGATCAGTCTGGCATTGTCCGGTGCTTCCGGCTCAGTGACCGTCACGGCCGGAGATTTGCTGGAGAACACACCCGTCTTTCACAGCGACATAGACCGCGCATTGTTCGACAAACTTCCCCTCGAGAGTCAATCGTCGTCGGTCAGCTCGCTGGTTACCTTGACGACGCCTGGAGTAGCCGCCGATTCGAATGGCCTCTTCCATGGATTGGGAGATCATGCGGAGAATTCGTTTTCGGTGGACGGCCAGCCGATCACCGACCAACAAAGCAAAGTCTTTTCGAACCAGATTCCCGCCGATTCGATTGAGTCGATGGAGGTGATTTCCGGGGCGCCACCGGCCGAGTTTGGAGACAAAACGAGTCTTGTGATCAAGGTCACGACGCGCTCCGGACAAGGCGTCACGACGCCCCACGGCAGCATCAGGGCCTCTTACGGTTCGTTTGGCACCTCTAATATCGGTTTCGACCTCGCCTATGGAGGTGAGAAGTGGGGAGAATTCATTTCGGCCAACGGATTGAACAGCGGCCGATATCTCGACGCGCCGGAGTTCACTGTTATGCACGATAAAGGCAATGAAGAAAATGTGTTTGACCGCGTGGATAGTCAACTTTCCACAGACGACTCCATTCACCTGAACCTGGGCTACACGCGTTCCTGGTTTCAAACACCGAATTCGTTCGACAATCTGAACCCTGGAATCATCGGTCCGGATGGCAATCCAGTTGGCCCCACTGACCAGCGCTCGAAGATAGAAACGTTCAACATTGCGCCGACGTGGACGCGAGTAATGAGTCCCTATATGCTATTTACAGTAGGCGCCTTTGTACGTCGCGACCATTACAACTACTACCCCAGCCGAAATCCCTTCGCGGATCTCGGTCCACCCAACCTCCAGCAGGAGACGGTAGCTCAGAATCGAACGCTCGCCAATATAGGGATTCGCTCGGATGTTTCTTACGCGAAAGGTATTCACAACGTAAAGGCGGGAGTCACCTATCAACAGACGTTTCTGACCGAGAATTTTGGGCTCGCCATAGTGGATCCTACACTCAACGCACCGTGCCTGGATGCAAATGGCAAACCCGTAACCGGCTTCACCGATACGACACAGTGCTCTGGAGCTGGTTTGCAACCCAACATTCCCACAAATCCGAACGCCGTCAATCCCTTCATACCGCTCCTGGGCTGTTATGACCTGACCAGGCCCAACCCGCGCTTCCGCCGACAACTGCTTGAGCCCTACAAGCTCATCCTATCTGTTCCACGGCCACACGGATGTGAAAGAACTGGCTCTTTACGTTCAAGACCTGATTACGAAGGGCGACTGGTCCTTCAACCTCGGGGTACGAGGCGACGTCTACAATGGTCTTAGCATTGCGCGGCAGGTGGAACCTCGCCTAGGAACGGCCTACAACATCAAGCAGAGCAACACGGTTCTACGCGTTTCCTACGCACGAATCATGGAGACTCCCTTTAATGAAAACCTGGTGCTTGCCAGCACCGGATGTCAGTACCAGGTCATTGCCGATCTCATCCCGTGCGTTCCTGCCGTAAACACGCCGGGTTATCGCAATGAATTCCACGCGGGCTTCCAGCAGGCATTTGGGCGCTACCTTGTTATCAGTGGCGAATACATTTGGAAGTATACGCACACCGGCTACGATTTCAGCGTTCTAGCGGCCACGCCGATTACGTTTCCAATCGGATGGCACAACTCCAAAATCCCCGGCGCCTTGGGTCGGGTGAGCGTGCCCAAGTTTCACGGTTTTACGGCTTTGATGGTCCTCTCGAGCGTGACAGCCCGATTCTTCCCCCCGCAAACCAGTGGTCTTGGTGTCACAGTAGGACAAAACGGGAGTGTCTTCCGGATCGATCACGATGAGAGGTTTAACCAGACGACGCATCTGCAGTATCAGCGCGGCAAGCGAGGACCTTGGGTCGGCTTCAACTGGCGGTATGACAGCGGCCTCGTAGCGGGGGCGCTACCATTCGCAGTCAACGCAACTACCCCGGTGGATCTCACCGGACTGACTGGGGATCAACAGCTGCAAGCCGGATTGTTTTGCGGGAACCAGGTACCGACGCTGACATCGCCGCTCACTACGTGTTTGCCCTCACGCTACGGCTCAACACTCGTGCAAATACCGGCGCCAGGGACCGAGAATGATGACCACAATCCTCCGCGGATTCAGTCTCGGAATCTGTTTGACATTGCCGCAGGTGATGATGATCTCTTCGGTGGATCCCGCTACAAATGGAGCCTGCGTCTATCAGTGATAAATCTCACGAACAAAGTAGCACTGTATAACTTTCTTTCAACGTTCAGCGGCACACATTACGTAACGCCTCGCGCGATTAGTGCCGAGATTGGGTTTCACTTTTAAGCCACTTGCGAACAACAAAGGGGAGCACGTTTTAATGCCTTGAAGGAGGTCACTTTTCGGACGTGAGTCGCGCTTGAACGGAGGTGAGCCAAGCTTCCAAAGCCGGACGCTCGCAGTCGTGAGCTGACAGACGAAGATACTCCTTTACTTGGATCACCGCGAGGTCGAGCCGGCCACTTTCCGCAAGGGCATGCGCGGCCAGGAGCCTGACAAAGGGTAATTCTGTGACCGCTTGTTTTAGGTGCTCGAGTGCTTCATTGATGTCTTTTCGCTGTTCGATCAGGCTGATCGCAAGGACGCCGTGCAGTACCGAAACATAATACCCGCCGCTGAGCATATGGCGGGCCGCAATCTCCGCCTCTGGATATCGCTTTAAGCTCACTAATAACAACGCAAAATTGCATCCGGCTTCCGGCAGTTGGGGGTTCAATTTGAAGGCTGTTTCGGCCTGTTCCATAGCCTCATCAAGGCGACCCGTGTGTGCGTAGATGGCTGCCAGGTCACTGTGAGCCTCAGGAAAATCCGGGTCAAGGACAAGGGCTTCGTGCAAGCGCTGGACGGACAGCTCAGTGTCGCCCGAGGCGTAGGCCTTTTGCGCTGCCCGAAAGGCATCCCAGGCGCGCCGCGGCGTCTTATGCTGTAGCGCGGAGAGCGAAACGGTATCTCTGGCAGCCTGCCGCACTCTGGGATCCGGTACCACCAGAAATACAAAGTTATCCTCACTGCCCAGCGATTTCGTTTGTTGATAAATGACCCCTCCGGAGATATCAGTTACTCGAAATTGGTAGTAGCCGGCTGGTGCGGGCTTGAAATCGAAATTCCCGTTCGTCAGAATGCTGGTCCTTTGCTTGACAGCGCCGTCCAGACCCACAAGTTCAATGCTTAAGCCTTCTTGAAGCAAGCGCGAAGATCCGGCAACCTGTCCCCAGATCTCGCAAGGCTTTTGTTCGTGATCCACCGTCGGCGGGGTTGCCGCTTGGAGTGCGGGCACGGTTACCCACAAAATAGCTGCTATCGATAGAAGTGCATCGTACATCTCAGATCTCCAGAAGTATGCCGATCGATGCAACGCTCTCGCGCTCTAGATCGGCCTGCGAGTAGCGATGAACTACAGATGCTGCAGGCGCTAGTTTATTTGGATTACGGGCGGCTGCTTTTGCCGTATCGGCAGAGCGTGGAAGGCGGACCTTGTGAGGCTTTCGAATTCGTGCTAGCGCCTTTGTCAGGCGACGACTCGGCGAAGCTACTGCACGGTTCGTTGTGGTTCAATCTGGTATCGTCTCTTCACAGCGATTCTTTCTTGTTTCTTGGCAGAAACAACTCACCTCCCGCTATTACGCTTGTTTCCTACGAACTTCCGTGCGAGCCTCTTTATGAAACTCCCAGCGAACTCGCGGCATTCTGCAGCAAACCCACGCAATTCAATTCAACGGCTTGACACCCATGTCGGGCAGGGTAACTCAATCAGTCAACAAAAGAACTCGATGCGTTCGATTTGGATCGCAAACTATTTGGTTTTTACTTCGACCGCTGGATTTTCCCCAAGACAACAAAGATGGCTCCTTTGGATGGCCGTCTGATAGAGCGGCACGGTTGTTCGCTAACGCTCCTATCGAAGCAAGAAGTGTAGACACGCGTGCAAACTTTGAAACCGATAGCGAAGGGGCCGCTATGCAAATTAACGCTCTGCCACCCGGCACATATAGACTATCTATCAGCATCACTGGCGCTGGCAGTTTCGTGCAACAAAGCCAAGGTTCTTGAGCAGTTCCTCCTCAACACGGTGAAGTACGGTGCAGCCAACTGAACGCGCCGCCTTGCGGCTCAAGCGTAGCGATGCCAATGCCCCCATCGGTCGTAATAGCCCCCGCGATACGGATGGCCGTAACCTCGATACGGACGCCAGGCACCATTTCGATAGTAAAACCCCTTCGGGTAATATGCTCTCGAATGGTAAGAGGATGCTTTTGCTTGGAAAATGCTTGACGTCGGTGTATATGACGCTAGAAGAAGCCCAAGAATAGTAAGTTTCTTAAACATTTGACCCTCCCTATGTAGCTTGATGGCGCACCGTCAGCGCCTGGCTCAAAACTCTCCCTGGTCAATCGGACCGGTGGGATACCCATCAGCCGCAGCGCGTCTTTCTGCTCTGGAAGACTTCAATGACTTGGAAACGACTCGGACCAAGAGGGCACCATTCCTCCCCTGAGCAGGCCAGGCTCCGTTGATCCATATGAGCGTATCGTCGCCATTGCGCCGGTTGAAATCGAAGCCTCGTGCCGCCATCAGCACAGGGGAGCAACCGCGGTTACCCGTCAAGTTGAGCCGCAATCAGTTTCATCGTAGTCTTACCTTCGGCTTCACCTACTGAATAGAGGCTGATTTTCGACGGCCCGATAAACGAAGGTTCACATCCCACGAGGGCACGAGATAGTAAAGCGATCGTTCGCCGGGAAGCACCTAAGTCAGCACAGGCCTGAATTGGCCAAAACCCGAAACCAAGCCGGAGATCAATGAGCAGGCATTTCAACAAGGATCCGCTCGGTTTCAGGATTTCGATATGAGAAGGAGTACCTTTTATGAAAGTAATTGCACGGGTGGCTTGCCTCTCCTGTTTTGCTTCCATGCTGTGTCTCGCCGGGGACTGGTCCGGATGGCTGGTCAGCGCCAAATGCTTTGCGAGTATGGACGCCAATCGCAACAACATCGAGAGGAGTTGGGATGGTAATCTGGTGGTCCGTTACTGTACGCCAGACAAAGATACGAAGTCTTTCGTAGTCATGCGGCAAGATGACTCGCCCATCGCTTTCGATTCCGCAGGAAACGAAAAAGCGGCAGAACTCCCGTTGAGCCCCGGGAAACACTTCGTGCATTTCGTCAAGGTATCGACCGAACAACTCAGGAACGCAATTAAAGTCAAAAGAATTACGATTGTCGCGCGTATACCTCGCGATGGACCCGGCACACCTGGTTTGTGACGAGCCACGCGGCGGAATAAATCCCCGAACGGTCCGTCTTCGTGTTCTGGTCCGTGACCACCCAGTGACGACGTTCGCCGGGCAGCTTGCCTCCAACGGCCGCGGCGCTGTTTCTCCGGCGGCTACAACCCTGCAGTCGGGCGCATGCGAACGAAATCAGCAAACAAACGCTTGGTCAGGAAGGCCCGCTGAAGCATCTGCCGCCCGGCGGCTTAATTCTAGTTTGCTACAGTTCCTCGTGCCTGTTGGAATGCCACAAGAAAGAGACCCGCGTGTGATCAACTTTGCGGGAGGCGAACGATTCGAAACTCAAGAAATAACGGCGACCGCTGTCACGCTCGAATTCTTAGAATCCCCGGTCGGCGGGTTTTCATCCAGGTGGTGACAATTCAATGTTGTCGTAGGAGTCAAGTATGAACGCGTTCCCCGGGCACGGTCGCTGCAGCCGCCTTGAATCAGGCCCATCACGGCGAACCTTCCTTCGCCAGACGACTATCGGGACTATCGTGGCAGTGGGATCGGGATTAGGCACGGAATTCGGACTCCCCCCGGTCGCCTTAGCTCAGAATCCGTCAAGTCCCGACGCAGCCCTGCGGGAATTGACCGCCGGTAATCAACGTTTCACCGCCGGCCGCCTCACTGCCCAGGCGCGCGATCTTGACATGCTAAGACAGCATACAATGGAGAAACAAGAACCATTCGCCACGGTCCTTTCCTGCGCCGATTCCCGTGTTCCGGTAGAGTTGATCTTCGATCAGAGTATTGGACATATATTTGTCACCCGGATCGCCGGAAACTTTATTACGCCGGAAGTCATTGCGAGTATTGAATATGGCGCTGCCGTGCTTGGCACCAAGGTGATTTTGGTAATGGGTCACAGCGGTTGCGGTGCCGTGAAGGCGGCCATCCAAGCCAAAGAAGTTCCGGGACAAATCAGTGCGCTTTATTCGCATATTCAGCCAGCGGTGGACCAGGCCGGTCCTAACCTCGAAGCGGCGATAAGAGCGAACGCCCAGATCCAGGCAGCTCTTTTACGCAAAGCGTCGACCGTCGTCTCGGCCCGGCTGAAGGAGAACAAGCTGAAGGTGATTGCAGCATATTATTCCCTCGCCAGTGGCAGTGTAACGTTATTGGAGTAGCGATCCGAAAAGTGAATGCGACCGCGGGATGATTCCGAACACCAGGGTGCGAGGGGAACTTCGAGATTTCGCCGATGGAGGTGTTTCACTTGGATCTGACGTCGGCGACGCCAGTTCCCAGACGTGCGTGCCAAATCCAAGCACGATCCATGGTTTTGGGCGTTTAGACGTCAAGTGCCGGTTCGGGCATGAGGCATCCAAGTGGTGGACAGTCGGGCGCAGCGCGAATTCAGTGCGCTACGTAAGCGCCCCAGTTCGTGGATTCTGGCCGATGAATGTCCACGCTGATGTGTGACGCTTCGCAAATTGACCGGCATCCGCTGGAAAATTCAGTGAGCCTGGAAAGCGAAACGGGAATCTCACCTAAAGGGAGCCTTTCCTATGCATGAAGAGTTGAGGAAATGCGAACATCCGGCGTGCCATTGCGTGGTTGAAAAGGGCGCCAAGTACTGCAGTCAATATTGTGAAGACGCAGCTGGGACCATTGAGTTATCTTGCAACTGTCGACACGCAGGTTGCGCCATGAGCGAGCAGTTGCCCGCGGCGTAGCGCTTACTCGAACTCATAAGGAACACGACGTGGCGAGACGCCAGCGAGCCAAGGCGCGTTGCGGGCAGCGCCATCGTGGCGGGGATAGTTAACTGAGACAGAGGCTGGTTCAAGTCCCGGTCTGGCTCTAGTGTTGAAAGATGGAGGGAGCATGGCCGACAAACATACTACAGGGCTGTACTGCTTTCTTGGAGGAGTAGGTGTGGGAATCGCAGGTGGAATCCTCTTTGCACCTGATTCAGGCACCGGCACTCGCGATCGAATTCGACGCAAGGCTGATGAAGCGCGAGGTCTGGTGAGTGCCACGGCAGACGAAGCGCGAGGGTATTTGAAGCGCGAAGGAGCCAGACTCATCGATCAGAGCAACCATCTCGTCGAGCGTAGCAGACGGCTCATAAACGACCAACAGGAAAGGGTCACCCGCGCGGTAGAGGCGGGAAAGACTGCGTATCGCACGGCGGTCGGCTAAGGTTTTTGAGCAGAACTTGCCCAGGTTGCGGTGACATTCCCTTCATGTGCCACGCCATCTAGTTTGCCTCAAGGGCTTCGCCCGGCTGTCCGTGCTGCCTGCTGGAGCGCGTTCGCATACATTCACACGAAAGTGCTCAGTCCCTGCTCTCGAGCTGTCGAACACGCTCGGCACACCAAACAAACGTCCCAAACGAAATCTCCAGCCGCCTCAAACCAACGAAGATATTGCGGTCTCGCTAGAAGATAACCTTCAGCGACAACTGCATCTGCCTCGGGTTGCTTGAGAAAGCCTGAGTTGGATCCGCGAAGATGCTCGATGTCGGAATCAAGAAGTTGTGCACCGCTGCGGAGGTGGGATTGCAGTTGCTGTTGGCGATGACCCCGGATACGCAGGGAGCCACATCACTGATGAAGCCTCCGACATACTGCGGGTGGTTGAACAAGTTGAATACACGGGCAGCAAACTGAACCTTGAACTTCTCGGTTACGTTGAAGTTCTTTGCCAGCGTGATGTCGATATCATCGATGGGAGGAAACATGCCGGTGTTGCGGCCACCGTTGGGAAACGTGCCTTTGGGCGCAGTGATGTACCGCGCGTTTGGATTATTCACCAGGTAGGCGACCGTTTGGCCGGCACTATTCGTCAGAGCCGTGGTTCCAGAACCGACTCCGGGATTTCCACTGCCGTTCACGAACGCGCGGTCACCCGCGCTATCGCCGTTCAAATTTGAGTCCGCGCCGCTTTGCACGTCGTAGAGCGTGCCGGTCTGATACTGGTACACTGGCGCGATCTCCCAATTGCCGACGATGTTCTTCATGAGCCAGTTGCCATTCTTGAACGGGTTGAAGTCGTAAATCGTTTCGACACTGAAGCGCTGCCGGTGGTCGAGCGCCGAACTGGAGCGATCAAGCGCCAGATCCTGTGAGTTCTCTGGCCGGCGCGGCGTTACGTACGTGGAGAAAACTTCCGCGGTGGAATCGTCGATGTTGTGGCTCCAGGTATAGGCACCCACGAGCTGCCACCCATTGGCGAAACGGCGGGTCAAAGTATTCGCCCAGCCATTGTAAATGGAGTTACCCCAGGGCTGGTAGGAAGTGATGATTCCGGTAAAACCCGCGGCGAGATATCCCGGAAGGATGTTACCGCCTGCCGCCAGTTGTCCCAAAAGACCCGAGAGATTGCTGGTCAAGGAGTTAAGAGTGGCTTGGCTCGGCATGCCGTAGTACAGCGGCAGGGCATTGGCCGTAGTGACGACTGGCTGGCGGTTGAGCTGGATCTGGACCGGCAGGTAAACGCCGTGCGTACCGATGTAGTTGCTCTCGAATGTGTAGTCGTTAGCAAACACGTGTTGAACTCCAATGTTCCATTGAACGGCCTCCGGGCGCGTTTGGTTCGGCACGTATCCGCCGGTGCCAGCACGGAGATCGGCCAGGCTGGGGACGCTGACAGTGCTGTTCGGTTTAATGCCGCCGTTGGCCAGGAATCCGCCTCCCGGTCCTCCGGCTTGCGAGCAGCCGGTGGTCGGACCGCCAGTGCAATCCACGGTCGTTGTGAATTGTGGTGGCTCGGTCAGCAGGCCGAAGTTGTCGGGCAGTACATCGAAGTTCCGTCCGAACCCAGCGCGAATTGCGGTCTTGCCGCTGGTTCCAGGCGAATAAGCTACACCGATACGAGGCATAAACGCCAAGCCCATCGGTTGCGGCTTGTTGAACTCAATCAACCCGGGAACGCTCGAAACCTGATTGAGCGTTTGCAGTTGTTCACCGATCGGCACCGTCAAATATTCATAGCGAAGACCGATATTGATGGTTAGGTTGGGGCTAATCTTCCAGCTATCGTTGCCATAGAAACCGTATAGATACTGATTGCCCGAGTACTCTTGTCCACCGAGCGACCGCTGAGCGATGTAGTCGGGATAGTAGTCGAACATGTAGTCCGACAGGAAGCTCCATTCGTAATCACCGCGCGAGCGTTGCACGAAGGACTGCGGCGATATCCAGCGGTAACCATCAAAACCAAAATGGAAATTGTGACTGCCTTTGGTCAAGTTCACGCCATCGTTGATCTGATAGGTGTTTTGGATGCCGTATTGCGGAGCATTGCTATCCGGCCCAAAGAAGGTACCGAAAGTGCCCTCATACACGTTGATGCTGGGAAACTGATCGAGGCCCGGAAATGAAATGTTGGGCACCGGATAATCGTTAAGATAACGATTGAAGCCAAGCCGCAGCTCATTGGTCAGGTTTGGCGAAAAGTTATGATACTCGGAAATGGTGACTAAATAGTAGTTGTAGGGGATGGTCTGAAAGAAGGCCTGCGGAAAGCCGGCAGTGTCGATAGATCCCGTGCGCTCCAGAATAAAACGCCCGCGCAGCTGATCTTTGTCCGAGATGGAGTAATCGATGGAGGCCAGACCGGTGTTGTAGTTGGCGTAATTCGGGAGCGACGAGGAAATCGTGCCCGCCGGAATGGCAACGGTGCCGGGCACGAGCCCACCACTCGACGTGGTGAGGGCCTGGAGCGAGGTTGCCGCGCCCGTTGCGCCCAAATAGACGTTCGGATTTACGTAGAAGGTTTCACTGGCGCTGGGCGCCGCTCCCAAATACTTTTGGTACTGCTGTAGGTTAGTCATGCTGATTCCCGGAATCGCAGCCAGCGTGCTGTACCCGGCCGCGGTGGGAGCGTCGTACGCGGTAGATGCGGTTTGGCCAATCGGGTTGTACTCCCAGTCGATAAAAAAGAAGAGTTTATCTTTCTTGATTGGGCCGCCGAGGTTGCCGCCAAAGCGGTTGTTATCGTAGCGCGGATGGAGGGGGTTGCCTTCGATAAAGTCCAGGTTGTCGGCGGCGTTCAAATCGCGGTTATTGAAGTACTCATACAACATTCCGTGAAACTGGTTTGAGCCGCTCTTGACTACCTGATTAAACTGTCCGCCGGAGGAGTGGCCATACTCGGGTGAAAACTGGTTCGCAATTACCGTAAATTCCGATACTGCATCGTTGGGAACCTGCACCAACGGTCCGGTTACGGCCTTGTTGTTATTATCGATTCCTTCGATTGTAAAATTGTTGTTGCGGGGGCGCTGACCGCCGACCGAAGGACCAGTTCCCAACCCGACCGCTCCGCCGGTTGCAATTCCCGCCTGCAACAGCGACGTATTTATCACTCCAGACCCGCCGGACGCCATTGGGAGATTCTCCAGTTGCTGTGAGCTGTAGGTAGATTGCAATTGCGCCGTAGTGGTATCAATCACCGCCGCCTCGGCAGAGACTTCGAGCGCCGTCTTGAGCTGCCCAACCTGCAGCGTGATATTTGCGGTCACCAATTGGCTCAAAGTCACGTCTATTCCCTTCAGCTCGGACTTGGTAAAGCCGTTTGCCGTGACTGTGAGGTCGTACTTACCGACCAACAGATTGCTGAGTCGGTACTGGCCCGCCGACGTTGTGGTTACCGTGCTTGCCACGCCGGTACTTTCGTTCGTCGCCGTCACCGAAGCGTTCGGCACAACAGCATTGGCGGGATCAAATACGGTTCCAGTTAGTTCTCCGGAGGTGCTTTGCGCGAAGGCAGCAAGGCTGAGAGCCGTGAGTACAATAGCCTCAGCCGCGAGCGGCATTAGACCCTTGCAGATTCGAATTCCTATTTGGTGGCCCGTCCCGTTGAGGGCCGACCTTGCCGCACCGGTACTAGTCGGCATCCCGCACCCAGGTGTGAGCGCCAGGCTCGTTCTTGTATCTGAATATGTCATTTCCATTTCTCCCCATATGGTGTCGCGCCAGTTCGGCGGGCACCTTAGCCTCTGATCGGCGGGCATCCTCTGTTATGGAAGCCCCGAAAGGTTTGTTCTCAGAACAAAACGGTGCTATATAAGGGCCTGCATAACGCCATCCCGAAGCGGCTTTGGCCGTAATCCGAAGTGGGATTGGCCATGGTGAAACTCAGGCTCGTCAGACTGGAAACGGAAAGCGGGTTGCGTTGACACCTTCACCGTGAAAGCAACGCCGCCTTTTCCCACCGTGGTGCGGCCCCCCGGGTTATTACGCTTACCCCTCCAGTAACGGATCTGGGTTCAGCGGGTAGGAGACTCTGGTGTCGTTCTCATAATGGATACATCAAAGTGCTTTTCATGGTGGGTGAATGGGGATCGCGTCCGGGCGCTCAGAAAGGCGAAGGAGCCCGTCACGGGCAGCCCAAAGAGCGACACCGCGACGGGCTGGTGCAGAGAGTGTTGAAATAACACACCTGCAACGCTCTCTAAATGCGGCGCTAGCGACTAGCGTGTGAGCTTCAGGGCCGGTTCGCAGTGTCGCAATTTGCACCGCGATTTCAATCGCGTCGTGTGCGCGCCCGATCGTTTCTTCTGCGGCTGCTGCGGTCGGATTCTTGCGTGAACGCATTTCGAATCTGGCGAATTCGACTTTCGCCGCCCTGCTTTCTGCGGAGACCTGATGAAAACTCCGCGCCGCCGGACTCATTAAATCTGTTTCGTTGTTTCGAACTGGAATCCTGTGCACCTGATGAGTGGCTTGAGTGGTGTCGGGTGCTGGAAGGCCGTGATCTTTGCGGGGGCCAGCCGCCGGATGTGGACGAATTACCGCCGGATCCTATGCGGCCACCTTTCTCATCGCGTCGTGGAAGTTAGTTTTGGGGAAACATGAGCGTGAAGTCGCTAGCCTTGATCGGAAACGCGTCGGCGCACGACGCTGATTAGAGGAGAACATCTCCTCAATCGCAGCGTGGCTTGAAGGATTACGTGTTGTGCCGGAAGATTCGCAGGCTATCGCCAGCCTGGACAGGTGGACAGTTCGGCTCTGCTTTCTCGATCGGTTCGGCGCCGCGACCGAAGTTTCTCCTGCGGGCCCGCCAGTACTATGATGCTCCTGCGAGGGTTCTCTTTCCGGCCTCTATCGCGGCCGAAAATTTACTCAATTGCTGCTCAAGCCCCTGGTTCCCGCGTTCTACCGTTTTGACCGCTCGATCTCGCAGATCTTCGGCCTGGCGAATCAGCATGTCGGCAGTTTCTTGAATCTTGGTTTGACAATATTTGCGTGTTTCGACCCCGGACCTGGGCGCGTAGAGCGTCGCGGCGACCGCCCCAACCGCGACACCAAGCCAAAAGTAACCTGATCCGTTCGAATCTGTCATGTGTCTACTCCCCATCGGAAATCTTGTGAAACATGCTGAAAGGGCCCGCCGCGATTCTTCCCCGGCCGTTCGGAGGAGACGGCCCGGGGCATCGTCCGGCGAACCCAGCAAAGTAGATGCATGCGACAGACCCAGCGCCAGAAAGAAAGTCATCGCCCTTGATAACCGTGCTTACCGCAGGGTGATGGGTCCAGAATAGTTTCATGCGTGTTGGCCCATCGTTTAGTGATTCCATCTGACGGACGCCCATCAGAACATCGTGACGTTGGCAGTTTATTTGTTCGCTTCGGCCGAAATCAAGCCGACATCGTTTCGACGGAAATGCCCGGATCTCCGTTGAAACTAGCGGCTCCCGTGCAACCCACTCTACGACGCCTTTCTTTTTTTGACAACCTCCGATTTCGACGGTGCCAGCGCTTCTAATTCTCTGATGAGCGCCGGAATCTGTTTGTGTCCGGTGACCTTGCGGAACTGTTTTTGTGCAACCAGGAGTCCCGACCCGACCCAGCGCTCTCGCTGGTCGCCGCCATGCCAGCGTTTCACATTTTTGCAAACCTGCTCCACGATCGAGAACGCCGATTCGATCACGTTGGTGCTGGCCAACGTTTTTCGCAGTTGCATGGGGACGTGAAGCCGGTGCACGGTCAGGGTCTCCTCCATTCCTTCGCCCAAGCTCCGCGCCGCACTGGGATTGAGGTCCATCAGTTCGCGATGGAGTGCGTTCAACGCCTGCTTGGCAGCAGCGTGGTCCTCCAGGGCATAAGCCGCATGGAGCCTTTTAGCCACCGCCGGTTTGTGTTCGTCGGTCAGATGATCGAGCACATTCCGGCGCTGCAGAGTAGGGCGCTGGCGCGGTGGCCACAGGAACGGAGGTTTCGGTTGACCGGCGGCTTTCGCCGTTACGCCGGTGTCGCAGTCCGCTCCATAGCTCCGTCTCCAGCACCCCCTCATCGAACCGTACGTGAAGTTTTCCCTCATACGGCTCTCCGGGAGCCTTCCCCCGGCGGCATTCAGCTCGTATGCACAATTCGGCCCTGAATCGAGTACAGGCCGGCTTTTCTCCAGTAAGCCAGTGGCGTTCTCCAGAACGCTCGCCGTTTGCGCTGATGTTTGGTCCGCAACCAAATCCGAAGTTTCCGCGTGACATATTGATCCACCTTCCGAAAATGCTGGGCTGAGTTGAGCCAGCCGAAGTAGGCCGACCATCCCCGCAGTATCGGGTTCAGCCGGTCCAACTTCTCTTGCACCGCCGGGCGGTTATCACGGCCGATAGCCGCCTTCACCTTATCCCGAATCCGCTGCATCGAACGTTGCGATGGCCAGCAGTAGCAGAACCACTTGCTGGTATCGCGCCGCGATGGCTGTTTCCGAAAGTGCACCCCCAGAAAGTCGAAGCCATCCTGTGCCGCGACCATGCGAGTCTTGTCCTCATTGACAGTCACCCGCAGCCGCGCCAGGAACTGCCTCAGCTTCGGCATGTAAGTTTCCGGTGGCTTCCATCGGCACAACACCACGAGGTCATCCGCATAGCGGACCATCTTCGTCGCCTTCACCTCCCGCTCCCAGTACAGATCGAGCGGATGTAAATAGATGTTGGACAACAACGGCGAGATCACTGCCCCTTGCGGGGAGCCGACCGTGGTCTCTTCCAGAATCCCTTCGTGCAGCACTCCGGCTTTCAACCACCGCCGAATCAACCGCAGAACGCGCGGATCACGGACCCGCCGTTCAACCAGCTTCATCAGCAAATCATGGTCAAGCGTGTCGAAGTAGCTCTTGAGATCCAAGTCAATGACTTGGTCGTAGCCGTAGGTCACCCACTTGCGAATATCGTAGATCGCTTGCTTGGCACTCCGTTTGGGCCGGAATCCGTACGATCCCGGCCGGAAGCTGGCTTCAAACAGCGGCTCGATGACTAGCTTTACCGCTGCCTGTGCGATCCGATCCTTCACTCCTGGGATTCCCAGCGGCCTCTGCCGTCCATCAGGCTTGGGGATGAATACCCGGCGCACCGGTTGGGGCCGGTATTGCTGCTGCAATAGTTCCTCCCGCAGTTCCAGAAGAAACCACAGCGTTCCCTTCGCCTCGATCGATTCGATAGTTTCGCCATCGACGCCTGCGGCTCCGCGGTTACGTCGAACTTGCTCCCATGCAACCCACAACACCTCCAGACTGCAAACCTTATCAAACAGAACTCCGAACGTTCGTTGCGGCTGAGCCTTGGCCGCTCGGTATAGCTTCCTCTGAAGTACACGGACCTTTTCTAACGTCGTGCGTTGAGCCTCATCGGCAGTCACGAAATCCCTCCTTCATTGTTGGCATGGCTCGAGTCGAGGCCCTTCGCTCCGGCGGGTTTTGCTGTCCACGCCCTCTTCGCTACGCTATGGCCTCTTCCGACTTCCCACGCGGCATCGCAAACCACTTCGACTTTCGTCTTATAGGTCCGCTTACGGCGACGGAGTATCCGCCGACCTCGTGGGATCTCGACCGTTCCCTCACGCTTCCTTCCGTTCATGCCGTTGCTCGAAACACCGGGGATGACGGCTGCTTCTCTTCCCTACGCATCCACAGCCGTTGCTGTCTTCGCCCATACACAGGAGGCTCGACCATCCCATTCCCGAACTCTCCCAGTAATACTCGTTCGAGATGCCATGACGGTGCCATACATTCCCTTTCGGTACGGCCTGAACTTTTGCCCGTGCCTCCGGACTGGGTACTGAGGCTACGTGTCGGGTCTGCTGCGACATGACAAGTTACCCCGCCATGCCTGACCTCTGGCTACCGGGTTCGCAGGGACTTGCCCGGGAGGGGACGTTCCACCCCTCTGGAAAGCGCGGGTCTCGGCCCGCGATATGGACCTGGCAGCGCTGGATCGCCGCCGAGTCGCCGGCGTGCTTTTTTACTGCGGCAGTGAGTGCCTTGCCGCCATCCAGAATATAGAGTCTCGGCTCGGTAAAATCGAGCCCGCGACTGACCAAGTCGCCGAGCAACTCTCCGACTACGGTGGCGTTTTCGGTGGCGCCTTGCCGAATGCCTAAGATCATTTTCCGCCCGTCCTGGGCGATTCCCAATGCGGCCACCATCTGCTGCCCTTGGAATGGCGTTGCATCAATCAGCAATGCACACAGCCGCGTCTTGTCCAGCCGCCGCTCCATCATATCCTTCAACTTTTCCCGGCTCGCTTCGATAAAGTGCTCGCTGACGGCGCTCTTCTCCAAGCCGTAGGCTTCCGTGAACTCGCGCACCGCTTGGCCGTATTTCCTGGTGCTCAAGCCGAGCATCAACTTCTCCCAAACCGTTTCCGTCAGTGGCTCGCCTCGATGAAACAGTTCGTAGCTGCCCAACCGCACTTCCTGGTCATCGGTGCTGCGCACGCGCGGCCGCTCCACGGGAACCTTCTGCCCCATCACCACGCAATAGCCGCGCTCGCTACCCCAACGATTGGCCTTCCTCTCCGCCTGCCGTTGACTGCGCTCGCCGACCAGTTCCCGGACTTCTTCTTGCATCAGCAGATCCATCAACCGCAACCCGGCTTGACGAATTAATTCGCCCACGCCTTGCCGCAACCAGCCCACCATCTCCGCCATCGGCAGTACCATCTGCACCGCCGGATTTCCGTCCGCGGCCATTGCCTCGAGCTCCTTCACAGCTCGCTGCGATTCAATCTGATATGGTTTCGTCATAGCGACTCTCCTTTTTCTCGCGAAAGAAAATTTGCTCTCAGCCTATCAAGGCTGCGAGCGGGAGTCGCTAATTTCTACGATCTACCGGGCATTCCCTCCATCGTTTTGGTTGCCATTTCTATTTTTCCTTCTTTCTGAACTGTTTCTAGGTCAAGGTCTTCGCCACGCTCGGACGGGTCTTGCAAAGCTATTTACAGCGCATGGTCGCCCTTCAATGTCGAGCCAGCGACCAGCATCACCACCGAGCGCGCGCCAGCATGATATGTTTGCCCAGGAACTGGAGGCGCCTTTTGCCATTCCACGATTTCATTCGGCGGGTCCAGTGCGGTGTCGATCCATCGGTGCCATCCAAGGCCGTCTTCGCGCGCCGGCAGCTCGAAATCGAGAGGCTCCCAATACGCGTTCAAAATTAGATGGAAACGCAGCCCCTCCGCACGAAGCTCCGCACCGAACGCAAGGCTGTGTGAGTAATTGCCCCAGTCTGGCTGTTCCAGCTTGACACCGTGCCAAGCCTTTTTCGCATCTCGAAGCCACTGGCTCAGGCTTACGGGCCTGCGTTCATGCTCTACGTCTCTCATCAGACGGCGAGCCACTAGCAATTTGAAGAACCTGCGCAGGTCGGCATGCTTGGAGAGCAGCGTCCAGTCGAACCAACTAATCTCGTTGTCGTGGGAATAGGCGTTGTTGTTACCGTGTTGCGTTCGCCTTACTTCGTCACCCATGACAATCATTGGAACGCCTAGCGAAAGCAGGGTGACTGTCAGGAAGTTTTTGATTTGGCGGTTGCGCAATGTTTCTACTGCGGGATTATCGGATGGGCCCTCTACACCACAATTCCAGCTTCGATTATCGTCAGCTCCGTCGTGGTTGCCTTCACCGTTTTCTTCGTTGTGCTTGTAGTTGTAGGAAACCAGATCGTTGAGGGTGAAGCCGTCGTGACACGTTACGAAGTTGACACTCTGCTCGGCTTCGCGTTGCTTGCGACTATAGATATCCGGACTGCCCAGAATCCGGTCGGCAACACGCGCCACCGAACCCTCCGCACCCCGGAAGAAGTCGCGAACATCGTCACGAAACCGTCCGTTCCACTCTCTCCAACTGTCTCCGACGAAACTGCCCACTTGGTACAGGCCGGCGGCATCCCAGGCCTCCGCAATCACCTTTGTGCCCGCCAGCGCCGGATCGGATTCTATATCCCACAGCACCGGCGGATTCGACATGACGTGGCCACATGAGTCGCGCGTGAGGATGGAGGCGAGGTCGAATCGGAAACCATCGATGTGCATTTCCTCAACCCAGTAACGAAGACTGTCTACGATCATCCGGCGGACAACGGGATGATTGGCGTTCAGGGTGTTTCCGGTGCCGCTGAAATTGGCATACCAGGAGCGGTTCGCGTCGAGGATATAGTAGGTGCTGTTGTCTACTCCGCGGAAGCAGAGAGTTGGGCCACTATGGTCGCCTTCTGCAGTGTGGTTGAATACCACGTCCAGCAGAATCTCAATTCCCGCCCGGTGCAGCGCCTTCACCATGTCGCGAAACTCGTCCACGGTCCCCAGTGGATCCGGCCGCGAGCTATAGGTTTGGTGCGGCGCAAAGAACGAAATCGGTGCATAGCCCCAGTAGTTAGCCCGTCCAGGCGGGCAATCCTGCGCATCGAATTGAAAGACTGGCAGCAATTCCACAGCGGTGATGCCGAGGTCCTGCAGATACGGGATTTTCTCGATCAGCCCGGCGTACGTGCCACGAATCTTCTCATCGAGGCCCGAGCTAGGATGGGCTGTAAAGCCGCGCACGTGCATCTCGTAAATGATGGTGCGTGCGGAGGGACGCCTGAGTGGCTTATCCCCTTCCCAATCGTAAGCACTCGGATCCACGACCACGCTCTTCATGGCGGTCGAGGTGTTGTCGCCTTCCGAGCAGGCGGCAGTGCGGCTGTAGTTTCCCGGCACCGCGACGCTACGACCGTACGGGTCAAGAAGGAGTTTGGAGGGATCAAAGCGAAGACCACTCGGTGGATCAAATGATCCGTGGACCCGATAGCCGTAAATCTGCCCCGGGTCCACGCCTGGTACGAATAGGTGCCAATAGTGGTAAGTGTGGTTGTCCTCGGGATCGATTTGGATCACGCGCGACGGCCGTCCATCCTCCAAACGATCGAAGAGCAGCAACTCCACGCTCGACGCGCCGCGAGAGAAGATGCTGAAGTTAACTCCCCCAGGAACGATGGTGGCGCCCAGAGGATGACTGCTGCCGACGCGATCATCGAGTGTCCCTTTTGCGAATGTCTCACGTTCCAAGAGATTGTTTGCAATGAAATGGAGTGAACCCCAAAAATGAGACAGCGAGTTAAGGGAACAAATACATTGAATGGAGTGAGGAATAGATTTGTCCCGAGCTGTTTACAGTCGCGATCTGAAGATCGCTACCATGCGCGCCCTGGACGCCGGCTCTACCACCGGTGAAATTGCGCGCAAATACCAGGTAAGTCCCCACCTGCTGGAACGTTGGCGTGGAGAGTGGCGCGCCAAAGGCGAGTCGGCGTTTCCCGGCGTTGGGCGGCGCGGCGCCGATCTGCCGGCGCTGGACGATGCCCGGCGGATCGGCGAGCTGGAGCGCAAGATTGGCCAGCTCACGATGGAGAATGATTTTTTGGCTCTGCGCAGGAATCTGTGGAGGCCCGCATTTTAGGCTGCTTTCCTGAAGACAACAAATTCGGTCTTGGTGGCCGCCATCCGTTGCGCTTTCAGCAGGAGGTAACGGAGGTTCTTATAGCCCCGGCCGCGCCGTAGTAGGCTCTTGATGTTCCCGTTCACCGATTCCACGACTCCCATCGGCACTTCGGTGCGGCAGTAGTTCAGAATCCCTTCCAGGTGATCGACCAACATCTGGGCCAGCTTTTCAAACGGTTTCAACCTTTGCCAGCGCAACTGATCCATCCAGTTGTGCAGATACCGCATCATGGCGCCTTCGTAGCGATAGGTCCAGAGACGGTCCAAGCTTTCCTTTAACAGATACGCCTTCAGGACCCGCCGGTTGAGCGCGAACAGCTTGTTCAACTGCTGTTTCTTGCCGGTCTCCAGGTTGACCCATCGGCTCAGCAATAGCCAACGCTTGCCCTTCACCACATTCCTCATCCGTCCACCCTTGCGGAAGAACTCCGCCCTTCGCACTTCATCCACCGCCTTGTTGGCGTGTTGCATGATGTGGAACTTGTCATAGATGATCTGGCAGTTGGGCGCCCATTGCTCGATGCTCAACCGATAGGGCTTCCACATATCCAAACAGGCCGCCTGAATCCCGCGCCGCTGCTGGGCGCTGAGCTCGGTCTGAAAGAATCCATCCAAGGTCTCCTTCTTCCTTTCCTGGCCGAACCACAAGGGTTCGCCGGTTTCCAGGTTGCACACCACGCTGAGAAACTTCTGTTTCTTTCCCAGATAGATTTCATCGACGCCCATCTGACGCAAAGCGGGTTTCCTTCGCGCCGCATTCCACCGCTCCAGATATCTCAGATCGATCGCCCGCACGGTGCTGGCGGGCAACCCGAACTGGCGTGCCACCTGTCTGGCCGAGGCCATTTCGCATGCTAATCCTACGGCGTCTTCAAACCTCTTAGAAAATGGCGCCTTGCTCGGCAGCAGTGGCACCTTCTCGCGCTTCACACCGCAGTCCGGGCACTTCACCCGGTAAATCTCGATGAACACCGTCGCCGTAAACGCGCTCCAGGGAAGATCCCGCACCGCCCGCTCGCTGGTGTCGTACAGTTCGCTGAACTTCCGGCCGCAACCGGAGCACTCGATCTTTCGATTTCCTCGCTTGCGCCGTATCCACAGTTTCAGCGTCTTCGCTTTTTCGTCAATCTCATGTTGATAGACCTGGTATCCCGGCCAAGCCAAGATCCTGGTGAACTCGTTATCCGTCGGCAAACTGCGAGTTTAGCCCAAGTTCAGCAATTCCGGCACTTCCCACGAATTCCTGCGCAGAGCCGCTTTTTTAAAAAAGGCCTTGCATCATTTCAAGGATCATCACCCGCCGGCCGTCGTCAGTGGCGCGGATGCCTGTTTGAAGAAATCCAGCAAGGCGCGGCGAAAGGCCAAGCCGTGAACGCGCTCTGTCAGATGACCGGCCTGAGCCGGGCCGGTTTCTACCGCTGGCGCGTGCCGCGTCAGGCTACTCCGGTGGAGATGGAAGTGCGCGATGAGATGCAGAAGGTCGCGTTGGAATCGCCGGCCTACGGCTACCGAAGAATCACGTCGGAACTGAAGCAGCGCCACTTTGAGGTCAACCACAAGCGGGTGCTGCGGATGATGCGAGAAGACAACTTACTCTGCGTGCGGCGGCGCATGTTCGTCGTCACAACCGACTCACGGCACAACCTGCCGGTTTACCCGAACTTGGCGCGCCAGATAACGCCCACGGGGGTCAACCAGCTTTGGGTCGCCGACATCACCTATATTCGACTGCGCACGGAGTTCGTGTACCTGGCCGTGGTGCTGGACGCATTCTCGCGGCGCGTGATCGGCTGGGCCCTAGGCCGCACGCTGGAGGCCGAGCTGGCGGTGACGGCGTTGCGCATGGCGCTGGCCGCGCGTCAGCCGTCGCCTGGCTTGGTGCATCACTCCGACCGCGGCGTGCAGTATGCATCGCACGCCTACACTGAGACATTGAAACAACACCGGGCCACCATCAGCATGAGCCGCAAGGGAAACCCGTACGACAATGCGGCTTGCGAGTCCTTCATGAAAACCCTGAAACAAGAGGAGGTTTATCGCAACGAATACCGCGATTTCCAGGAAGCACGCTCCAGCATTGGCCAGTTCCTGGAGCGTGTCTATAATCGGAAACGGCTGCACTCGGCTCTCGGGTACGTTCCTCCAGCCGAGTTTGAAAACGGCGCGATGCAATGAAACAAGACTGCACGCTATGCAACGGGGGCTCTGCCCCTGCGACCCCGGGATTTAACGCAGTTGCGCCAGAATGGCTGTTTAACGGAGCGGCTGACGCCGCCCCGGCCATTCCGGCCACTGAGTCGACGCTCGGGTCGCATCCCTGCGTTGCCCTATCCTCCGCTCAGCTGCTTCCAGAGTGGATCAACCGCAACCTCGTCGACAATCGCTTCGCAGCGAACGGCGATAACCCCCTTAACTTTGTGTCTCACTCCAAGGGTTCACTTCAAAACTCATGCATCACCCTGCTCAACACTTCCTTAGCGACCAAAACCATAAGGTCTGATTAGAAGCCAAAGTTCTTCTGGAGCGTCTTGAGCGGCGCTGAATCCCCGAGAGACTGCATGTTCCTTAAGCTTCTTAGGTCAACAGGAACTCAGGTCTTAACTCGCCTGTTTGAGGACGGCGCTCTTCGAGGTAATCACGTCCATCAAGGTGTTCCAGGATTTGACGAAGGACGTCGCTCCTTCTTCCTGGAGCCGCGCAGCCAGCTGGTCGATATCGACGCCCGCTTGCGCGAACCGTGCGAGAACATCTTCGCAGTCTCCGCCATCGGGCGGCAGGATCGACCCGAGCCGATGATGCCTGTCGAGCGCGGTGAGGGTGGCCTCGGGCATCGTATTGACGGTGAACGGGGCAGCTAACGACTTGACGTACAGGACGTTGGATGCCGATGGGTCCTTGGTTCCCGTGCTCGCCCACAGGAGGCGCTGCGGGCGGGCTCCTGCGTTGTAAGTGTTCTGCCACCGTGGAGACGTAAGCAGATCGCGGGCTGCCTTGTATGTACGCATGGCGATGGCAATACCAAGTCGGTTACGCAATGATGCCGGCACCGTATCCTTGACCGCGGCGTCCCACCGGCTGACAAACACGGACGCAACTGAACCGACATTGGGATTGAGCCCGGCGTCAAGGCGTCGCTTAATGCCACGGAAGAACGCACCGGCAGCCTCCAGGTATTGTTCACGCGAGAACAGCAGAGTGATGTTGACAGGCACCCCCGCGAAAATCGACTCCTCGATTGCAGGTAGCCCTTCCTTGGTGCCAGGAATCTTGATGAGTATGTTTGGACGCTGGGCCCGCTCGAAGAGCTCCTTGGTCGCGCGCATAGTGCTAACAGTATTGTGGGCTAGGAGCGGCGACACTTCCAGCGAGACCCACCCATCTACGGTATTTGTCCGGTCGTAGATTGGTCGAAACAGATCCGCCGCTCGAGTGAGATCTTCCAGGGCCAATTCAAAAAAGAGCTCCTCTCCGGATTTGCCGGCGGCGAGCTTCTCGCGAATCGGACCTTCGTAGGAACCGCTGTTCCTGATGGCGTGCTCGAAGATCGTCGGGTTCGAGGTGAGTCCAGTTACGGAGAGGTCCGCAATGTAACGTTTCAGTGTTCCCGTGTCCAGCAGGTCACGGGTAATATTGTCGAGCCAGATGCTCTGACCCAAGTTAGAGAGCAATTGCGTCGCTTTCATGATGCGGCCTCCACGGAAAGAAGCTGAATAAATGCCGAACGGTTTGAGAATCTCGTCAAATCGCCCAAGCTTGAAACTCCCTGACGGAGAGCATGCCCGGGTTGCGCGCGAGGGCGAATTTCCTTTCACATATCCAGGTACTTGATCCGGCCTTCTCTTCCCAGGTCGGCAGGCCCTAGAGCGGAGCTATAGCGTGTCCAGCCCGCGACGACCAAGCTAGGCGGATCAAATCGGGAATGGCATCGCGAATCGCGCCTTCTGGTCGCCGCAGATTGGTCCATCGCCTGTGCCCGCTCATACCAAAGCTGATCAACTGGTTGAGGTCGTCCAGGTTGGTTTGGCGGCTACAATATTCGCGTTCCAGCCAAGCCATCTCCACGGGCATTCCCTTCAGACCGAGGCGCTCCGTCAAGGGGAAAATATCGAGAGGCTGTACTATCGGACAGGGCATGGTTCCAGCTTCCAAATGTCCGCAGCGTACTCGGCAATAGTCCGGTCGCTCGAGAATTTTCCGGCGCCCGCCACGTTCAGGATGGCCTTTCGTGCCCACGCGCACCGATCGGCATACAGCGCTCCGATCTGTTCGTGCGCCTGGAGGTAGGATGTCAGGTCTGCCAGATGCATATAGAAATCGCCGTCGGTCAAAAGCGTTTCGCACCGGGGCGCGAAGATACCTGGCTCGTTTCGGCTGAAGTGATCGGAGGAGATGAGGTCCAGCGCAGACCTGGCCTCCGCCTCGTTCTCGTAGTGCCATCGAGGGTTGTACCACCCGCGGCTATCGGCGACCTGATCCGCTGTAAGCCCGAATAAAAATAGGTTTTCTTCCCCCGCTTCCGTCGCCATCTCAATCGTGGCGCCGTCGCGCGTGCCGACAGTCAATGCCCCATTCATCATGAATTTCATGTTGCTGGTGCCGCTGGCTTCATAGCCCGCTGTAGAGATCTGATTCGACACATCGCTGGCGGGGATTAGGCGCTCCGCGAGGGAAACGCAGTAGTCGGGCAGGAACAAGACCTTAAGACGTCCGCGCACGAGTGGGTCGCCATCAATGGTGCTGGCCAGGTTATTGATGAACTTGATGATGAGTTTGGCGAATCGATACGAAGGGGCGGCCTTGCCGGCGAAAAAGAATGTTCGTGGCTGCATTTCTAGTCCCGGGCACTCCCGCAGCCGGTTATAAAGCACCACAATTCGAAGAGCATTCAGTAGCTGGCGCTTGTATTCGTGAATGCGCTTGACTTGGCAGTCGAAGATTGTCTCAGGGTCAACGACCTGCCCCGAAGTCCAGCGGAGCCACTCCGCAAACTGCCACTTCGCGCGGCTCTTGGCCTCCAAGAACCCGTGACGAAAGCTTTTGTCGTCGGAGAGGAGTTTAAGCTTATTTAGTTGAATGAGATCCGTGATCCAACCGTCCCCGATAGCTTCTGTAATCACTCGGGAGAGAACCGGATTGGCGACCAACAACCAGCGTCGGGGTGTAACTCCGTTGGTCTTATTATTGAATCGTTCGGGAAAAAGCTCGGCCAGATCTTTGACCGTCGTCTTGCGCAGCAGTTGAGAATGAATAGCGGCAACACCATTAGTGCTATGTGAGCCTACGATCGCCAGACTTGCCATGCGGATCTTTTGCTCAGTGTCGTCCAAAAGGCTCACGCGCTGAACGCGTTCCTCATCGCCAGGGAAACGAGTGCGGACTTCATCGAGCAAACGCCGGTTGATCTCGTAGATGATCTCCAGTTGACGCGGGAGCATGATCTCAAACCACGTGAGTGGCCATTTCTCCAGCGCCTCGGGCAAAAGTGTATGGTTGGTGTACGCCAGCGCTCTTTTCGTAATGCCCCAGGCCTCGTCCCATCCGAAATGGGCGTCGTCCAGCAGAATCCGCATGAGTTCGGGGACCGCCATTGCCGGGTGAGTATCGTTCAACTGAATGGCGGCCTTTTCGGGAAATGTTCTCCAATCGATGTTGGCGCGTCGAAACCGTCGTACTACATCGGCTAATGAGCACGCGACGAGGAAGTACTCCTGAACGAAGCGCAATCCTTGGCCCACACTCGTGGAGTCGTCGGGATAGAGCACTCGAGTGAGGGATTCCGCGGACAACGTCTCGGCCAATGCGCCCACGAAATCGCCACCGCTGAATTCCTGAAAATCAAAGAAATCGGGCGCCGCCGCTGCCCACAACCGAAGCGTGTTAATGGTGCTGCCGCCGTAGCCTACTACGGGACGATCAAACGGGACCCCAATCAAACTGGACGGCCGACCCGACACAGCGTGCAGGCTCCCGCCGCGCAACTCGAAGGAGCAATTCAACCCGATTTCCACTTTCTCATTCGGTCGCGGTACCTCCCAAGGGTCCTGACGTCGAAGCCAGTTGTCGGGCCTTTCCTCCTGCCAACCATCCCGAATGCTTTGTTTAAAGATTCCGTAGTCGTATCGAAGACCATAACCCATGGCCGGGAGCTGCATGGTTGCGGCCGATTCCATGAAACAGGCCGCCAAGCGGCCCAGCCCCCCATTACCGAGACCCGCGTCCGGCTCCTGTTCCAACAGATCGACCCATTGGAGGTTCTTATGTTCAATCGCGCTCTGAATCAGTGGGTCGAGCCGAAGGTTGGTGACATTGTTGGCCAGCGATCGACCGATGAGAAACTCCATCGAGAGATAGTAAAGGCGTTTCGGGTTATGGCTTTCGTAAGTCCGGTTGGTAAGTAGCCATCGTTGCGAGAGAACGTCCCGAACGGAGCGCGCCAGCGCTTCAAATCGATCACGGGGCGTTGACGCGCCTAAATCGATGACGTTGTCGAAAATGAGATGGCGCTCGTAGAATGCGTTGCCAGTCCCGGCGAACTGGACTGGGCCGCAGCCATAGTGCTCGAGGAGTTTTGAGATATCTTGGGACCTGGTTGAGACGGGGGGGGCGGAGATCGAATCGATGCTCATGAGAGTACGGCTTCCTTCCGCCGCGCGACGGATCCACGCGGCTCACATCAGGGACGTTTTCGCGTCTCGCGCGGAAGTGATGTTTTCGAAATGAAATCCGCTCTATTTTCTTGTGAGCATACCGCCTCATGGGCAACGTGTTGAGTGTCATTCCACAAGCGGATTACAGGTCGGCATAGATCGGTTTCATAGCCTAATGCGCTCAAGCTGGCCGTGCTCGGCACGAAGGACCTGACATGAACCGTGGGTTCGATGCCGATCCAGCGGGTGGCGAAGACACGAATAAAATGGCCGCTTGAAAACACTAACACGTCGCCGTAGAGAGCACGCAGACGGCGGACGTGCGGTCCGCCCGGGCGGCGACCTCCCCAAAGAGCGGACATGCATCTCATCGACCTGAGGGTGGACTCAACAGACGGTATCTTGGTTGCCACGGCTGCGGGTGGGTTTCATTGAGCGATGCGATTAGCGCCAACAGCGGGTCCATGACTTCCAAAGTAGCGACGGTGGGCAAAGCGCTCTTGATCGACGGCTTCGCTGCGCGGGTGGCTTCGAATCGTGGACTTGTTGCCGAGACCTTCTCGGAATTGCAAAACGCCATGGGCTGGCTGAAGGGATTCGGTTCCAAGGCCGCCGCCCACAAAATCGGTTGACCACTAGCCCTTACGACTGCCAGTTCAGTACTTCTCGGGCACGAACCGTCTGCCTAGCATCGTCGCCTGATCGTCGTAGACTCCCTTTTTGGAGCGCGCCGGCAGTCTTACCTTCTCCCTGGGCGCCTGTCGATACGGAATGAGGCTCAAGAGCTGCGAGATGCAGTTCAGGCGCCCACGCTTCTTATCATCGGAGCGAACGATGTACCACGGCGTTTCTTTGGTATCGGTTGCCTCGAACATCACGTCGCGCGCTCGAGAATAATCGTACCAACGAGCGCGGGAGGGCAAGTCTGTCGGGCTAAGCTTCCACTGTCGCATTGGGTCTTCGATTCGGGCTTTGAAACGCCGCTCCTGCTCCTCATTGCTAACTTCGAGCCAGAACTTGATCAGTTGGGTTCCATTTTCCACCATGTAGCTTTCGAAAACTGGGCACAGCTCGAGAAAACGGCCATGCTGTTCTTTATCACAAAAACCCATAACGAACTCGACGCCAGCCCGGTTATACCAACTACGATCGAAGATCACGATCTCACCCGCAGCGGGGAAATGCTGCAAGTAGCGCTGCATGTACATTTGTGTCTTCTCGCGGTCTGATGGCGCTGGAAGGGCTACGACGCGGAAGACCCGCGGACTCACACGCTCGGTGATCGCCTTGATGGTACCGCCCTTTCCAGCACCGTCACGGCCCTCAAATATTAGAATGATTCGCAGACCTTTGTGCTTTACCCAATCCTGAAGCTTGCAAAGTTCCACTTGCAGCTTCCGCAGTTCCTTCGCGTATTCCTTGTTGCTCATTTTAGGCTTGGACTCGGTGCTGGAAGTCTTTGGTTTCTTCATAATCTTTTCCTGTGGGCCATCTTGCAACGTCCCTGGTTATTGCTTGCGGAACCGCCAGGCGCTAATCGAGAAGAGAACGGTCGCGAACCCCATTAGGATTACTAAGTTCGGCCATAGTGCGCTCCACGGCGCGTTTTTCAACGTGACTCCTCGGACGATCGTCACGAAATAACGCAAGGGATCGAGATACGAAAGCTTCTGAAAGAACTCGGGCATATTCTCTAGCGGCGAAGTGGCCCCCGACAGCAGCGTGATCGGAGGGTTGACGAAGAATGTCAGCAACTGCGCCTGCTGCTGTGATTTCGAAACTGTTGCCACCATCACGCCGATTCCAATGCCGGCCAGCGCCGCGCAGGCCCCTGCAACCGTGAATAACCACAGCGCACCTCGAATTGGCACGCCGAACACCAGAACGCCAACGCCCAGCGCAACAAACAGGACCACCATCATCATCACGAAGACAGGCGAGGTTTTGGCGAGCAGCATCTCGTCAGTCTGGGCCGGTGTCATCATGAGTTGTTCGATGGTGCCCGTCTCCTTTTCCTTGACCGCCAAGGCTGAGGCCACCAGCGACGCATTGATGAACATAATGATGCTCATAACGCCGGTAACGTAGTGCCACGCCGTCACCAGGCCGGGATTATACAGGTAGGCAGGCTGTACATCCGGGGCGCCAGGCGGCGGAGTTGGCTGCGTGGCCTGCTCAAGCATAAGCGCCCGGCGGAGTTCTGCAACGGGCATGACCACTCTGCTGGCATTGGCATTGTATTCGTCTAACGCCCGCCGCAAATACCCTTGCGCGATTTGCGCTGTATTGGTGTCCACAGCATCGATCACCACCTGCACATTGGCTGTCTGACGGCGTGCCAGGCTGCGCGCGAAATCAGTCGGAATCACAAGAAACAAGTCCAGGTCTAGACGGTTGAGCGCATCCTCTGCATCTTGCGGTCGAGCGTAACGATGCGTGACCGTGAAGTTCACGTTTTCAGTGAGAGAGTCAACGAAGTCCTGGCTGTCGGTAGTGAGACTCTCGTCCACCACGCCCAAACGGGAACGCCCGGATCTCCGTTGAAACTAGCGGCTCCCGTGCAACCCACTCTACGACGCCTTTCTTTTTTTGACAACCTCCGATTTCGACGGTGCCAGCGCTTCTAATTCTCTGATGAGCGCCGGAATCTGTTTGTGTCCGGTGACCTTGCGGAACTGTTTTTGTGCAACCAGGAGTCCCGACCCGACCCAGCGCTCTCGCTGGTCGCCGCCATGCCAGCGTTTCACATTTTTGCAAACCTGCTCCACGATCGAGAACGCCGATTCGATCACGTTGGTGCTGGCCAACGTTTTTCGCAGTTGCATGGGGACGTGAAGCCGGTGCACGGTCAGGGTCTCCTCCATTCCTTCGCCCAAGCTCCGCGCCGCACTGGGATTGAGGTCCATCAGTTCGCGATGGAGTGCGTTCAACGCCTGCTTGGCAGCAGCGTGGTCCTCCAGGGCATAAGCCGCATGGAGCCTTTTAGCCACCGCCGGTTTGTGTTCGTCGGTCAGATGATCGAGCACATTCCGGCGCTGCAGAGTAGGGCGCTGGCGCGGTGGCCACAGGAACGGAGGTTTCCGTTGACCGGCGGCTTTCGCCGTTACGCCGGTGTCGCAGTCCGCTCCATAGCTCCGTCTCCAGCACCCCCTCATCGAACCGTACGTGAAGTTTTCCCTCATACGGCTCTCCGGGAGCCTTCCCCCGGCGGCATTCAGCTCGTATGCACAATTCGGCCCTGAATCGAGTACAGGCCGGCTTTTCTCCAGTAAGCCAGTGGCGTTCTCCAGAACGCTCGCCGTTTGCGCTGATGTTTGGTCCGCAACCAAATCCGAAGTTTCCGCGTGACATATTGATCCACCTTCCGAAAATGCTGGGCTGAGTTGAGCCAGCCGAAGTAGGCCGACCATCCCCGCAGTATCGGGTTCAGCCGGTCCAACTTCTCTTGCACCGCCGGGCGGTTATCACGGCCGATAGCCGCCTTCACCTTATCCCGAATCCGCTGCATCGAACGTTGCGATGGCCAGCAGTAGCAGAACCACTTGCTGGTATCGCGCCGCGATGGCTGTTTCCGAAAGTGCACCCCCAGAAAGTCGAAGCCATCCTGTGCCGCGACCATGCGAGTCTTGTCCTCATTGACAGTCACCCGCAGCCGCGCCAGGAACTGCCTCAGCTTCGGCATGTAAGTTTCCGGTGGCTTCCATCGGCACAACACCACGAGGTCATCCGCATAGCGGACCATCTTCGTCGCCTTCACCTCCCGCTCCCAGTACAGATCGAGCGGATGTAAATAGATGTTGGACAACAACGGCGAGATCACTGCCCCTTGCGGGGAGCCGACCGTGGTCTCTTCCAGAATCCCTTCGTGCAGCACTCCGGCTTTCAACCACCGCCGAATCAACCGCAGAACGCGCGGATCACGGACCCGCCGTTCAACCAGCTTCATCAGCAAATCATGGTCAAGCGTGTCGAAGTAGCTCTTGAGATCCAAGTCAATGACTTGGTCGTAGCCGTAGGTCACCCACTTGCGAATATCGTAGATCGCTTGCTTGGCACTCCGTTTGGGCCGGAATCCGTACGATCCCGGCCGGAAGCTGGCTTCAAACAGCGGCTCGATGACTAGCTTTACCGCTGCCTGTGCGATCCGATCCTTCACTCCTGGGATTCCCAGCGGCCTCTGCCGTCCATCAGGCTTGGGGATGAATACCCGGCGCACCGGTTGGGGCCGGTATTGCTGCTGCAATAGTTCCTCCCGCAGTTCCAGAAGAAACCACAGCGTTCCCTTCGCCTCGATCGATTCGATAGTTTCGCCATCGACGCCTGCGGCTCCGCGGTTACGTCGAACTTGCTCCCATGCAACCCACAACACCTCCAGACTGCAAACCTTATCAAACAGAACTCCGAACGTTCGTTGCGGCTGAGCCTTGGCCGCTCGGTATAGCTTCCTCTGAAGTACACGGACCTTTTCTAACGTCGTGCGTTGAGCCTCATCGGCAGTCACGAAATCCCTCCTTCATTGTTGGCATGGCTCGAGTCGAGGCCCTTCGCTCCGGCGGGTTTTGCTGTCCACGCCCTCTTCGCTACGCTATGGCCTCTTCCGACTTCCCACGCGGCATCGCAAACCACTTCGACTTTCGTCTTATAGGTCCGCTTACGGCGACGGAGTATCCGCCGACCTCGTGGGATCTCGACCGTTCCCTCACGCTTCCTTCCGTTCATGCCGTTGCTCGAAACACCGGGGATGACGGCTGCTTCTCTTCCCTACGCATCCACAGCCGTTGCTGTCTTCGCCCATACACAGGAGGCTCGACCATCCCATTCCCGAACTCTCCCAGTAATACTCGTTCGAGATGCCATGACGGTGCCATACATTCCCTTTCGGTACGGCCTGAACTTTTGCCCGTGCCTCCGGACTGGGTACTGAGGCTACGTGTCGGGTCTGCTGCGACATGACAAGTTACCCCGCCATGCCTGACCTCTGGCTACCGGGTTCGCAGGGACTTGCCCGGGAGGGGACGTTCCACCCCTCTGGAAAGCGCGGGTCTCGGCCCGCGATATGGACCTGGCAGCGCTGGATCGCCGCCGAGTCGCCGGCGTGCTTTTTTACTGCGGCAGTGAGTGCCTTGCCGCCATCCAGAATATAGAGTCTCGGCTCGGTAAAATCGAGCCCGCGACTGACCAAGTCGCCGAGCAACTCTCCGACTACGGTGGCGTTTTCGGTGGCGCCTTGCCGAATGCCTAAGATCATTTTCCGCCCGTCCTGGGCGATTCCCAATGCGACCACCATCTGCTGCCCTTGGAATGGCGTTGCATCAATCAGCAATGCACACAGCCGCGTCTTGTCCAGCCGCCGCTCCATCATATCCTTCAACTTTTCCCGGCTCGCTTCGATAAAGTGCTCGCTGACGGCGCTCTTCTCCAAGCCGTAGGCTTCCGTGAACTCGCGCACCGCTTGGCCGTATTTCCTGGTGCTCAGGCCGAGCATCAACTTCTCCCAAACCGTTTCCGTCAGCGGCTCGCCTCGATGGAACAGCTCGTAGCTACCCAGGCGCACTTCCTGGTCATCGGTGCTGCGAACGCGCGGCCGCTCCACGGGAACCTTCTGCCCCATCACTACGCAATAGCCCCGCTCGCTGCCCCACCGATTGGCCGTCCTTTCCGCTATCCGGTGGCTGCGCTCGCCGACCAGTTCCCGGACTTCTTCTTGCATCAGCAGATCCATCAACCGCAACCCGGCTTGACGAATTAATTCGCCCACGCCTTGCCGCAACCAGCCCACCATCTCCGCCATCGGCAGTACCATCTGCACCGCCGGATTCCCGTCCGCGGCCATTACCTCGAGCTCCTTCACCGCTCGCTGCGATTCAATCTGATATGGTTTCGTCATAGCGACTCTCCTTTTTCTCGCGAAAGAAAATTTGCTCTCAGCTTATCAAGGCTGAGGGCGGGAGTCGCTAATTTCTACGATCTAACGGGCATTCCCGCCCAAACGGAGGCCCCTTACTTTGGGATTTAAAGCATATCCGAAAATAACCAGCACGATGGTCGGAGGTATCAGCAACTGAACCAACAGCTGGCGATTGCGTCTGAGCTGCTGGATTTCCTTGGTGGCCAGCGCAAAGTAACGTCTGAAGAAGTCTCGCACCGAAGCCTCCTAGCCTTTGAACTGCATTTTCCGCATTTGAATCACATTCAGAGCGAAGAAGGCCACAGCCAGTATTAGCAAGGCGATCATCGGCTGCAGCGAGGTATCCCACCCCACGTTTCGCAGAATGGAATTGCGAACAATCAGTATGTAGTGGGTGGCGGGAAGAAGGTCCGAGAACCAACGAATCTGCACCGGTATATTCGCCACGGCAAACAGATAGCCGGAAAGCAGCAGCGATAGCAGGAACGAGCCCATTTGCACGCCCTGGATCGCGGCACTCTGGTTGCCGGTTGCGTTGCCCATCATCATGCCGAAAAACACCCCGGCCAGCAGATACAGCACCGTGGCGATGAGCAGGACAGTTGGGTCGCTCGGAATCCGATAGTTGAATGCGAACATGCCCAAAATGAAGCACAGAACGAAATCGACAAGCCCTATCAGGACATAGACTACGACCTTGCCCATGACCCACTGGGCCGCTGAAAGACTGGAAGCGTACGCCTGGATGATGGTCCCCATCTCGTATTCTTTGGCTGTCGCCAGCCCGCCGAGAAGCGCGGGAAAAATGATCAGCATCATTCCGAGAGCGCCCGCGCCGAAGTACACGGGATTCGAGAGTCCTGGGTTGAACCACAGTCTCTGCTGCAGCATGACGCGTTGTTGTGGTAGCTGGGCGATACCGCTATTCCGCGCGAAGCTCGCGTTGAGCGCGGCGGCCATGTTTCCCAGGGCCGTCGCAGCGTTGGAGTCTGTGGCGTCGATCATCAATTGGACCGTCGGTTCGGCGCCACGCCGGACGTCCCGCTCAAAGTTCTGCGGGATGATCAGTGCCGCGCGTGCACTACCGCTACTCAGTTCGCGTTCCGCGGATTCACCCGGTTTACGTGGCACCAGACGGAAGGTGAGTGCGGCGCCGTAGGTCTCCAGATAGGTCCGGCTTAGTGGCGTGTTGTCGTAGTCATAAGTGAGAAGCCTGACGTTGCGCAACCGCAAGGACTGTGTGCCACCCGCTAAAGACATCAGCACCAGGGGCATAAGCACGGCCAGCATGATTAGCAATTTGTCGCGCCGGAACAGCCGCCACTCCTTCATCGCCTGAGCAAAAATCTTTTTCACAGCGGTATGGCCGATCGACGTGATTCGATCAGCGAAATGAAGACGTCTTCGAGGCTGAATTGCGCCGGATTCCAGGCCGTGACTGTAACTCCGGCGGCGTCCAGTTCCGCGGCAGCTTCCTCTCTCTGCGCATCGTTCCCTACTACCAGGTGCAGCTTGTCGCCAAACAGCGACACGCGAGACGCGCCGAATTTGTTCCTCAATGCGGCCAGCGCGCGATCGGGATGGTCAGTCTCGATCTCCAGGAGTGTTCCTTTCATGCCGGCCTTCACTTCGCTGGGCGAACCAGCAGCGATGATCTCACCCGCCACCATGAAACCAAGCCGGTTGCACTGCTCGGCTTCCTCAAGGTAGTGGGTCACCACTAGAACACCTGCGCCACGGTCGGCGAATTCATTGATCATGCGCCACATGGCGCGGCGGGCTAACGGATCCACACCCGACGTTGGCTCATCCAGGAATATAGCCTCTGGTTCGTGCATCACTGCCGCTCCGAATGCCACGCGCTGTTTCCATCCGCCCGGTAGCGATTTGGTCAGCATCCCCGCTTCGCCGCTCAATTCCGCCGTTTCCAAGACCCACTTCTTGCGCTCCACACGCAAGCGCTCGTCCACGCCGTACAGGCGGGCGTAGAAGTCGAGATTTTCGCCGATGGTGAGATCGTCGTACAGTGAAAACTTCTGCGACATGTAACCAATCCGGGAGCGCACGGCGGCCGAGCGCAGCGGCTCGGACTTTCCCAACAGACTGACACTTCCGGAGGTCGGTCCGATCAGCCCGCACATGATTTTGATTGCGGTGGTCTTGCCCGCTCCATTGGCTCCCAGCAATCCATATATTTCGCCATTGCGAATTTCGAGTTGAAAGTCCTTCATTGCCTGAAACGAGCCAAACCGTTTGTTCAGGTCTTTGGCTCCGATCACCACTTCCTTGCGGGTTAGACCCGGCGAAGGTTCGGGAAAAGGGGGAACCACGTGAGCGCCACGCATTTTCCGCAACTGGCCCACGAAAGCGTTCTCGAGTGTCGGTTGCGAGCGGCGGACATCGGTCACCTTCAGACCATTGGCTTCCGCGCGTTCGCGCAGTTCGGCCTCCGCGGCGTCCGGGCGTGGCGCCATGACATCCAAGCGGTCGCCAAATCGCTGCACGTCCTCGGCCTCGGGCGACTTGGCCAAAACATCTTCAGCCTGTGCCAGAGGCTCCACTTTTATCTCCAGCCGCGTGAGTCCCATCTTGGAACGAAATTGCGCCGGCGTGTCGATATCGTAGATCTTGCCTCGCTCCATAAGCGCAACTCGGTGACACCTTTCCGCTTCATCCAGGTACGGTGTGGCGACAATAATCGTCATTCCGACGGTAGCGAGAGATGTCAGCGCATCCCAAAAGTCCCGCCTGGTAACCGGGTCTACTCCTGTTGTCGGCTCGTCTAGCAGAAGCAGCGCCGGGTCCGCGATCAGAGCGGTAGTGAGCGCCAGCTTTTGCTTCATGCCGCCACTCAACCGCCCGGCCAGGCGATCCGCGAAACGGTACAGATCAAACAGCTTAAAATAACGCTCTCTTCGTTCGGCGTACTCATGGGGCGGCACCTGACGAAGGCCGCCCGCATAAGCTAAATTCTCATCAATACTTAGGTCCATGTATAGACTGAATGGCTGCGTGAGGTATCCCACCCGACGGCCTGCCTCTCGCGGCGACGTACCCAATACCAGAACCTCTCCACCGCCCTGTGCCAGCACGCCGGCAATGATCTTGAAGGCTGTTGTCTTGCCCGCGCCATCCGCTCCAATCAGGCCGAAGATCTCTCCGGCCCGCACCTGGAAGTTGACGTCGTCGAGGGCTTTCAGGGAGCCGTAGCTTTTGGCGAGCGATTTAGCTTCGACAACCGCCGCCTCGGACATCAGGGTCTCCCGGCACGCGCTTGCGTCTGCGCTTGCGAGCTAGTCAGAATCCGTCCGTCTGCCGGCATTCCTGGCTTGGCGTAGCCGTAGGCGCCGCGCAGCCCGAGCTTCAGGCCCATGACCTGCTTAACGCGGTCCTCTTTGAAATAGGTGTTCTCCGGCGTGAACATAGCTTGGGGATCCACGCGGATCACTTCGGCCGGGATACCCTCTTTCGGGTTGGAGTCTAGAAAGACCTGTGCTTGCTGACCCACCTTTACCCTGCCAATGGCGCCTTCCGGAACGAAGCCGCGCAAATAGAGCTTGGTCAAATCCACCATCGTGAGGATCGTCTGACCCGGCTGGATCACGGTGCCCGGCTCGGCGGATCGCGTCAGAATCGTGCCCGTGATGGGCGCCCGAATCGTCAAGTCGTTTAAGTCTGCTTGAATTTTCCGCAGCGCTGCCTGCTCTTCTTCGACGTTTGCTTTCGCGGAGGCGATCTGTTCATTGAGTTCTGCGACCTGTCGCACGAGTGTGAGGCGGTCGGCCGCCTTGATTGGTATGTTGTCCAATTGCGCTTGAGCGCGGCGAAGGCTCGCTTCCGCCACCGCTACCTGCTTTCTGCTGGCCTCAACCGATGCGAGTGCCACCTCTTCCTTGGTTTTATATTGGTCGGCGAGTTGGACAGCGACCGCACCGGTTTTTGCCAGCGGAGAATAGCGCCGCGCGTCGGCCTGGACCTGCTGCTGTTCCGCCTCCCAGCGTTCAAGGTCCGCCTTGCTCGCGGCCAGGTTGGCTTCCGCTTGCTGCACTTGTCCGGGAGCATCTTTTTCGGCCTGGGTCTCGTACAGCTGCGCTTGCTTTATCTTTTCGTCATAAGTGGCAAGCTGACGCTTCAACCCGTCGAGCGTCCGCTGGTCGCTAACGATCCGCGCCTCCTGTGCGTCGCGGATGGCTTCTTCTTGCGGGCTGGAAAGCCAGGCCACCACGTCACCGGCTTGCACAGAATCTCCCTCGCGAACCTTCAGGTTCACAATTCGTCCCGCGATTTTAGAAGAAATGTCCACCGTATCGCCGTCAATGCGGCCGCTCACAAAAAGGGAGCCTTCTGGTTCAGCCTTTTTCTTGCATCCCAGGAGAATCACGAAGCCGATACCCAAGACCATCCACATGCGTTTCATCTCATCCTCATTTGCGATACGTTTTCTCAGCCGCCCCTGTTGACCGTGCCAGATTCGCGCGTGCCAGCCCGAGAAGATATCGCGCCCGAATGTGCGCATCATCGGCTTGTGTAAGCCGGTCCTGCGCATTCACCACCTCGGTATTGTCCGAGATGCCCTGAGCAAAGCGTTGGCGCGTGAAGTCTACTTCCTGGCGGGATAGCTGCACATTCCGCGCGCTAGTTTCAACCTCTTTGAGAGCCCACTCCACGCCCGAGATTGCGGTTAGCACGTCCGTCTCGATCTGCGACCGGTTCCGATCAAGCTGTGCTTGGGCTTCGTGAAGGCTGCCTTCGGCCTCCTCGATCTCTCCGCGGATGCGACCGCCGGTGTAGAGCGGAACGCTGATTGATCCTTGTATCTTGTAAGTATTCACGTTATTTACTGGGGTGTTACCGCTTTGCCCGTCGCCGAAAGTCATTGCCAGGGTCGGAAGCCTGGAGGCTTTCACAGACCTTACTTGCAACTCGGCGGCTTTGAAGCTCGCTTCGGCCGCGCGATAATCCGCCCGCATGGCAAGTGCGGTTTTGATAGCGGCGTCGCGATCCGGCGGCGATCCGGCGCCGTACGCCGCATCGTCTGCGACGTCGAAATCCGCGGTGATGCGAGCCTGCAGGATGTTTGCCAGGCTGAGTTTCGCAGCAATATAACGCTGCGCGGCTTCCTGCGATTGCTGTTCGAGTGCGTTTACTTTCTGCATCGCGCGATTGGCATCCAGTTCGGCGGCCACCCCATGGCTCACTCGATCTCTAGTAAGCCTGTACAGATCATCCGCAAGCTTTGTCTGCTCCATCAACGTATCCCGAGTGGTTTTGGCCTTGAGCGCTTCCAAATAAGTTGAGACGACATTCAGTGCAACGATCTCGCGCGAATCATCGACCAAAAGGCGGGAGGATTACTGCCGCGATCGATAACTCTGCCAGGCGCGCACACTCGCAAGGTTGAATAAATCCTGGCTCAGCAGTATGCGGGCATCCATCGAACCGAAAGGCCCGATCAATCCCTTAAGGCCTGGCACGTCGATGCCAATCCCAAGGAGACTCCCCGTCTCAAAACTTTGGCGGGCAGCTAAGTACAATTGCGGCAGCAGAGTGCTTCGAGACTGCTGGTATCGCCCTGAGGTCTCGTCCAGTTGAGCCATCGCCTCACGGATCAGAGCGCTGTTCGATAGGGCGATGGTCAGAGCCTGGGAGAGCGTGAGTTGTGCAGGAATGTCGGGGCAGGCCGCTGCCACCGTCGCCGCTGTCAGCACGAAGACCGTAGCAAGCCGCCGCATCGTACACCATGATTCGAAGGAACCTTAGATTAGGAGGCTCATTTAATTCAACGCAACGCGATCTTACGCTTCGGATTAGCTATGCGCACTAGGGCTTGGGTAGCCTCGCGCCGTCGTTCAGGCGATCGGCAAATGTTGTGTGCTATTCGGCATTGCGAACTGTCTCTGTTAACCGCGCCGTTCTGAATGACCAGCTACCAGTCCGAGCAGCAGGCCGGTGTGCCTGGCAATCATCAATTCCTCATTGGTCGGGATCACCCATGCAGAAACTTTACTCGAAGGGCTTGAGATCCGGGGACCATTGCGGGAATTCGCTGTTGCGTCGATTTCGACACCAAGCCATGCGCAAGACTCGCAGATTCGTTGTCGGATTTCAGTGGAGTTCTCTCCGATACCGGCCGTGAATACGAGACTGTCCAAGCCTCTCAACCCCGCCGCTAGCCCACCAATTTCCTTGGCAGCGCGATATACGAAATATTCCACCGCCAAAGTTGCTCTGGCAGTGCGGCTTTGGAGAAGATCGCGCATGTCGTTGCTAATGCCAGAAATGGCGAGCAAGCCTGACTTCTGGTAGAGGATCGTTTCTACTTCCTTGGCTGAGAGTTTCAAGTTTTGGAAAAGGTACAGAACCACGCCGGGATCTAACGTACCCGGTCTAGTGCCCATGCAGAGCCCGTCCAGCGCGGTGAAGCCGAGACTGCAATCGATGCTCTTTCCATCCTTCAAAGCGCACACGCTTGCACCGCTTCCCAGATGTGCAATGATGACGCGCCGTCTTGCAATTTCAGGCGCCACTCGTGGCAGCACCGAGGCGACATATTCGTAGGACAAGCCGTGAAAACCGTATCGCTGCACTTCCGGGCCGCAGACTTCGCGGGGCAGGGGGACTACTCTCGCAACGCGTGGCAGGCTCCGGTGAAAACTCGTGTCGAAACAGGCAACTTGCAGCACATCGGGGAACCGTTCGGAGACCGCTTCAATCGCTGCCAAATTGTACGGCTGGTGCAAAGGGGCAAGCGGCGCCAGGCGATACAGTTCGGCAAGGACCTGCGGTGTCACAACCGTTGGGCCAGTATACTGCGTGCCACCATGTACGACACGGTGCCCGACGCCAACTAATTGCGCGTCGCGGTACTTACTTCGGAACCACGCAGCCACTGCGTCGAGTGCATCCAGGCCGTCATCCACCTTTTCCAGCTTCTGATTAACCAGAGTTCGACCCGCGGCATCCCTTGCGTAAAGCCGCGGTGTAGTACCGATGCCTTCGATCTGGCCCCGTGATTCCAAACGCCAGTCTTCCGCCTCGGGTCTCCAGCAAACGCCGAACTTCAGGCTCGATGAGCCAGCGTTCAGCACCAAGGCATAGTCATGCATCACCGCACCTTCGACACTGCAATCCGTCCGCTAGCAAAATCTGTGCGCTGACCAGCAGTATCCACATCGGGAATAGCAGCGCTATCCAGAGCCAATTTGAAATGGCTACCAATAGCGTCACGCCGCACAGAAATCCTGAGAAGGCAACCCAGCGCGGAAACAGGGCCGTGCGCAGTGCGATGGTACAAGTCGAGAACATAAACGCTCCCGCCATTTTTATCCCGAAGACGTTCAGGAACGTATAGCTCAAGTGCTGAACGAAATAGTAGATTTCGTCGTCTGCCTGTTGGATGTTGACTATAGGGGCGACCTGCAGGAGTGCTCCGGCAGCGGCCGCTGAGGCGAAGAGGCTCCCAACAAATAGCAGGCCGCTACCCAGAAATACGGTCGCAAAAAACTGATCTTCCAATGCCCCCAGTCTGTTCCGCAGCACGCCGATGAACCAGAGGAACGCAACTCCAGCAAAGGGAACCAGATTCAGTGCGAGCCTGACTGCGTTCCGGCCGTTGGAATGCCTCAGCCAAACGCCAGGAGTGGCCGGATTATCCGGCAGGGTTACCCGAACGATACCCAGACTGGCGATCATCAGCACCGCGAAAATAATTCCGGCAAAGGCTGCCGCTCGCGGGGGTGTAAGCGATCGGCTTGAAGTTTTCAGTGTGCCTGTCATTTCGCGGGCTTTACCGGTCAAAATAACGTTGCTGAACAGACCGGGCAACATCCGAGTGGTACTCCTCCGATGCCTTTCCGCTGGCAACGGCCAAAGTCTTGCCGGCAGCCAAAAACTGCTCTGCATCGAGCCGGCCAAAGATTTCGATCAGCTTCGCGATGATACCCGTCCACCCAGTCTGGTGGCTGGCGCCCAGTCCGGCGCCGTTGTCGCCGTGGAAGTATTCGTAGAACAGCACGTAATCTTTCCAGAGTGGATCGGTCTGGAATTTCTGCGTTCCCCCATAAACCGGCCGCCGGCCTGAGGCGTCCGGCAGGAAGATCTGGGTCAGCCGGTTGGCGATCTCGCGTGCGACCTCGAAAAGATTCATGAGATTGCCCGATCGGGTAGGACACTCGATCCGGAAATTGTTGCCGTAATACAGATAGAAACTCAGCAGTGCGCGGATCAGCAGAGCATTTACAGGCATCCAGACCGGACCGCGCCAGTTGGAGTTGCCTCCGAACATTCCTGAGTCGGATTCCGCAGGAAGATACGTCACGCTGTACTGCTTGCCTGCCACTTTTAGGACATAGGGGTGCTCGGCGTGGTAGCGGGACAGAGCACGAATTCCATAGGGGCTCAAGAACTCGTTCTCGTCGAGCATCCGCGACAGGATTCTGCGTAGCCGGTCGGGATTGACCAGGGCAGCGATTCCCCGCCCCGCTACGCCATAATATCCTGGGCCAGTCGGATGGATACTCTGTCGCAGGTCCGGCCTCCGTTTCAGGTGGTCCAACAAATCAGTGACGGCTTCTGGAACCCGCTCGCGTTGCCAGGGCTCGATAATTGTGGTGGCACACAGAGGCAACAAGCCCACGATGGATCGGACCTTGAGGCGCGTCGCAGTTCCGTCGGGCAGGCGTAAAACGTCATAATAGAACCCGTCCTCTTCGTCCCACATCCCCTGCGATCCGATCCGATTCATGCCCCGGGCGATCCACAGGAAATGATCGATAAACTTCGACGCTATGTCTACGTAGCTGGCATCGTTCGCTGCCAGTTCAATTGCGATTTCGAGCATGTTCTGGCAGAACAATGAAACCCACGCAGTCCCGTCGGCCTGCTCTAAGTAACCCCCGCCAGGCAGGGGTGCGCTACGGTCGAAGACGCCGATATTATCCAGCCCCAGGAAGCCTCCCTCGAACACGTTCTGACCCAGGCGGTCCTTGCGATTCACCCACCAGGAGAAGTTCAGCATCAATTTCCGAAAGGAACGCCTGAGAAAGTCCAAGTCGCCCTCGCCCTGTAGCGCCTGCTCCGTCCGATAGAGGAAAATCGTGGCCCATGCGTGTACTGGCGGGTTGACATCGCTAAAGTTCCATTCGTACGCGGGAATTTGACCACTTGGATGCAGAAAGGAATTTTGCAGCAACAGGTCGAGTTGTTCTTTCGCGAAATCGATATCCACCGTCGAGAGCGCGAGCGCATGAAAGGCCAGATCCCAGGCGGCATACCACGGATATTCCCATTTATCAGGCATCGATAAGATGTGATGGTTCACCATGTGGAACCACTCGCGGTTGCGTACTGTGTGGCCATCGGGCCGGATCGGGTCGGCGCCGTGCTCCTGGAGCCACTTTTCTACATCAAGTCCAAAATACTGTTTGGTCCAGAGCATTCCGGCCAAAGCCTGGCGCATCACGCCTGCAGCGTCTCCGCTGATGCCATTGGGGGTGATGGCCCGATAGAATTCGTCCGCGTCGTGGCGGCGAGCTTGGACGATATCGGCAAACTGACTCCCGAAAGGCTCCCCAATCGACGCAGGCGGTAAGTTGCTCATGCGTAGCCAGACGGTCGCTGTTTTGCCGGCGCCGACGGTCAACTCATGATGCGCGGAGACTTTCGTGCCTATCTGCTTTGGATTAAGGGTATCTTGGTTGCGCAACACCAAGTAGTTATTGATCCCATCCTTGAGATAAGGGCCGTCATTCGGAGTGCCAAAGATCCGCTGGTTGTTGGTCTCGTTCTCCGTGAACAGCAGGCGCGCGTCTCCCTCGCAGTACAGGAAGACGTTGCCGAGGCTCGGGTGGCAAGCCGCCACGGTGCGAAGGCCGTTAGCCGTTGCGACTTCGGCCAGAGTCGGCTTCGGCGCGGCGAACCCCTCGGTCCAGGTATTGCGGAACCAGAGAGTCGGCAGAATATGGATTGTGGCTGCTTCCGGTCCACGATTGCACGCGCTGATCTGGATGAGAATGTCCTCCGGATTGTTCTTGGCATACTCGACAAAGATGTCAAAGTAGCGGTCCGAGTCGAAGACGCCCGTGTCAAGTAGTTCATATTCATAATCGGAGCGCGTACGCTGCCCGTTGGTCTGAACCAAGTCCTCATAGGGGAAGGCCGACTGGGGATACTTGTACAGGTATTTCATGTACGAGTGGGTCGGCGTGTTGTCGAGGTAAAAGTAGTACTCCTTGACATCCTCACCGTGATTGCCTTCGCTGTTAGTCAGACCGAACAGTCGTTCCTTCAGGATCGGGTCGCGGCCATTCCACAGCGCTAGCGCAAAACAAAGCAGTTGCTGGTCGTCGCTGATGCCGGCGAGCCCGTCCTCGCCCCAACGATACGCACGGGACCGTGCCTGGTCGTGTGTGAAGTAGTTCCAGGCGTTGCCGTCGGGGCTATAGTCTTCCCGGACCGTACCCCACTGCCTCTCGCTCAAATATGGCCCCCACTTCTTCCAAGGAACTCCGGCTCTCCGGCATTCCTCGAGCCGTTTTCCTTCCGGATTGTTCCTCAAGCGACTAACCTCCTCATATGCGGGTGTGGTTGAAGACCCACGTTGCAACTACTGAATGGTGATGTTGTTGATGGGCTGAAAGTGGAATATATTTGCCACAGGTGGTTCCAACAGCGCACTTCTTCGAGAGGTTGACCCGATCCAACATCACACGTCACAGTCCTAGCCTTGGCCGTTGCAACGGAGATGATTCCCATCGTGGCTGCGCAAGCGTCTGCGAGTCGAAAGTGACCCGGGCGACCGCGAGCGGGAGATATGTAAGGACGCACCCAACTCCCAGTTCTGCGCAGCCTATGCTGCTACGGAGAATCCACCAGGATGCGGCGTCGGGGGGCGAACGAGCCAAACCGATGGCATGGATCTGCAATTGTTTGTAGTTCCGCGGGCTGGCACTGATCGGCTCGCCGGCGATGGCGCTGGAAATGTGGTCCTGTATTCGCAGTAGGCGCAACCGGGCCCAGCGGCCAGTGACGCAGAATGGCAATCTACAGGCCCAGCAATTGGGCACAAGCGGTGGGGAACCAGGACTGACCCCAGCATTCAGGCCAAGGTCGCACTCCCCCACAGTCATTCAGACGTTGGATCAAAATCTGGAATCGACCACCGCGCAAGGCTTTTGGATCGCGTGATGTCCAGCGTACAGGCTTGCACCTTCAGAAACCGGCCAAACCAGGCGCTGCCAGGTGGGCGAATGACTTACATCCAATGAATAGGCAGCGAAGTGAAGGGAAATTGACCACGGGTGTTCTAGGAACGCCGGCGCCGCTTGGATGGCGGCGGATTCAGACGCGAATTGGCAGACTGGCCCCTCTCTTAAATGCCGACAAAACTGGACGCGACCTTAGGTAGCCGGTTGCCCTAATCGGTGTGTAACAGAGCCGTTTAGTAACACCCATGGATTGCGAAAATCAGCCGCGATAGATATTTTGCCTCTGCCGTACACAAGAGTGCATCTTTGAGAAGGTTCTAGAAGGTAACTCGAAAAGCGAGGAGCCATGTCATGTCTCAGACCGGCCTGTTCAGGAGAGTAGTGAGAAGGGGCTATCTCTTTATCGTCTTGTTCATGATTGCTGTAGCGGCACATGGTCAGAAATATGAGATTGCACCTCTAATCGGTGGCTCATATGGAGGCACAATTAAGTTGGAGCAGGCGTCAACGCCGAACGTTGATGCACATGTTGCTGACAGCTTCATTTTCGGCATAGCCGGAGGCTTCCGATTTGACGGAGAAGAGGGCGAAGGCTATGACGCGATCGAATTCCGATGGTTTAGGCAAGATACGAACCTTTTCCTCAAGCAAGACCCTCTTGTCGCCACTCCTTCGAATACTGCCTCATTCCGTCCAGGTATTGCCTTGGATCACTTCCTGGGTGATTTCACGCACGAGTTCACTATCGAAGAGGCGCCTAAGATATACCCTTTCGTTACCGCAAGCTTAGGCGCCGCTCGCATGTCAACTCCGGCCTCCAGTGCCACAAGATTCGCGTTTGGTATCGGAACCGGTGTCAAGGTGTTTCCCGGGAAGCATTGGGGATTCCGCTTGAGCGTGGAGTATTTACCCGTAGTGATGAGTGCTGAACTTCAGAGATTGGTTTGTGCCGGGGGGTGCATTGTTGTACTAAACGGCGGAGTCATGAATCAGTTTGTGTTCAGCGCGGGACCAAGTTTCCGATTCTGAGTTGAAAGTTTAAAAGCCTTTCTTGAGTCGTCGATCTAATCCCTTTCAAGGGGAATGCCCGTTAGATCGTAGAAATTAGCGACTCCCGCTCGCAGCCTTGATAGGCTGAGAGCAAATTTTCTTTCGCGAGAAAAAGGAGAGTCGCTATGACGAAACCATATCAGATTGAATCGCAGCGAGCGGTGAAGGAGCTCGAGGTAATGGCCGCGGACGGGAATCCGGCGGTGCAGATGGTACTGCCGATGGCGGAGATGGTGGGCTGGTTGCGGCAAGGCGTGGGCGAATTAATTCGTCAAGCCGGGTTGCGGTTGATGGATCTGCTGATGCAAGAAGAAGTCCGGGAACTGGTCGGCGAGCGCAGCCACCGGATAGCGGAAAGGACGGCCAATCGGTGGGGCAGCGAGCGGGGCTATTGCGTAGTGATGGGGCAGAAGGTTCCAGTGAAGCGGCCGCGCGTTCGCAGCACCGATGACCAGGAAGTGCGCCTGGGTAGCTACGAGCTGTTCCATCGAGGCGAGCCGCTGACGGAAACGGTTTGGGAGAAGTTGATGCTCGGCCTGAGCACCAGGAAATACGGCCAAGCGGTGCGCGAGTTCACGGAAGCCTACGGCTTGGAGAAGAGCGCCGTCAGCGAGCACTTTATCGAAGCGAGCCGGGAAAAGTTGAAGGATATGATGGAGCGGCGGCTGGACAAGACGCGGCTGTGTGCATTGCTGATTGATGCAACGCCATTCCAAGGGCAGCAGATGGTGGTCGCATTGGGAATCGCCCAGGACGGGCGGAAAATGATCTTAGGCATTCGGCAAGGCGCCACCGAAAACGCCACCGTAGTCGGAGAGTTGCTCGGCGACTTGGTCAGTCGCGGGCTCGATTTTACCGAGCCGAGACTCTATATTCTGGATGGCGGCAAGGCACTCACTGCCGCAGTAAAAAAGCACGCCGGCGACTCGGCGGCGATCCAGCGCTGCCAGGTCCATATCGCGGGCCGAGACCCGCGCTTTCCAGAGGGGTGGAACGTCCCCTCCCGGGCAAGTCCCTGCGAACCCGGTAGCCAGAGGTCAGGCATGGCGGGGTAACTTGTCATGTCGCAGCAGACCCGACACGTAGCCTCAGTACCCAGTCCGGAGGCACGGGCAAAAGTTCAGGCCGTACCGAAAGGGAATGTATGGCACCGTCATGGCATCTCGAACGAGTATTACTGGGAGAGTTCGGGAATGGGATGGTCGAGCCTCCTGTGTATGGGCGAAGACAGCAACGGCTGTGGATGCGTAGGGAAGAGAAGCAGCCGTCATCCCCGGTGTTTCGAGCAACGGCATGAACGGAAGGAAGCGTGAGGGAACGGTCGAGATCCCACGAGGTCGGCGGATACTCCGTCGCCGTAAGCGGACCTATAAGACGAAAGTCGAAGTGGTTTGCGATGCCGCGTGGGAAGTCGGAAGAGGCCATAGCGTAGCGAAGAGGGCGTGGACAGCAAAACCCGCCGGAGCGAAGGGCCTCGACTCGAGCCATGCCAACAATGAAGGAGGGATTTCGTGACTGCCGATGAGGCTCAACGCACGACGTTAGAAAAGGTCCGTGTACTTCAGAGGAAGCTATACCGAGCGGCCAAGGCTCAGCCGCAACGAACGTTCGGAGTTCTGTTTGATAAGGTTTGCAGTCTGGAGGTGTTGTGGGTTGCATGGGAGCAAGTTCGACGTAACCGCGGAGCCGCAGGCGTCGATGGCGAAACTATCGAATCGATCGAGGCGAAGGGAACGCTGTGGTTTCTTCTGGAACTGCGGGAGGAACTATTGCAGCAGCAATACCGGCCCCAACCGGTGCGCCGGGTATTCATCCCCAAGCCTGATGGACGGCAGAGGCCGCTGGGAATCCCAGGAGTGAAGGATCGGATCGCACAGGCAGCGGTAAAGCTAGTCATCGAGCCGCTGTTTGAAGCCAGCTTCCGGCCGGGATCGTACGGATTCCGGCCCAAACGGAGTGCCAAGCAAGCGATCTACGATATTCGCAAGTGGGTGACCTACGGCTACGACCAAGTCATTGACTTGGATCTCAAGAGCTACTTCGACACGCTTGACCATGATTTGCTGATGAAGCTGGTTGAACGGCGGGTCCGTGATCCGCGCGTTCTGCGGTTGATTCGGCGGTGGTTGAAAGCCGGAGTGCTGCACGAAGGGATTCTGGAAGAGACCACGGTCGGCTCCCCGCAAGGGGCAGTGATCTCGCCGTTGTTGTCCAACATCTATTTACATCCGCTCGATCTGTACTGGGAGCGGGAGGTGAAGGCGACGAAGATGGTCCGCTATGCGGATGACCTCGTGGTGTTGTGCCGATGGAAGCCACCGGAAACTTACATGCCGAAGCTGAGGCAGTTCCTGGCGCGGCTGCGGGTGACTGTCAATGAGGACAAGACTCGCATGGTCGCGGCACAGGATGGCTTCGACTTTCTGGGGGTGCACTTTCGGAAACAGCCATCGCGGCGCGATACCAGCAAGTGGTTCTGCTACTGCTGGCCATCGCAACGTTCGATGCAGCGGATTCGGGATAAGGTGAAGGCGGCTATCGGCCGTGATAACCGCCCGGCGGTGCAAGAGAAGTTGGACCGGCTGAACCCGATACTGCGGGGATGGTCGGCCTACTTCGGCTGGCTCAACTCAGCCCAGCATTTTCGGAAGGTGGATCAATATGTCACGCGGAAACTTCGGATTTGGTTGCGGACCAAACATCAGCGCAAACGGCGAGCGTTCTGGAGAACGCCACTGGCTTACTGGAGAAAAGCCGGCCTGTACTCGATTCAGGGCCGAATTGTGCATACGAGCTGAATGCCGCCGGGGGAAGGCTCCCGGAGAGCCGTATGAGGGAAAACTTCACGTACGGTTCGATGAGGGGGTGCTGGAGACGGAGCTATGGAGCGGACTGCGACACCGGCGTAACGGCGAAAGCCGCCGGTCAACGGAAACCTCCGTTCCTGTGGCCACCGCGCCAGCGCCCTACTCTGCAGCGCCGGAATGTGCTCGATCATCTGACCGACGAACACAAACCGGCGGTGGCTAAAAGGCTCCATGCGGCTTATGCCCTGGAGGACCACGCTGCTGCCAAGCAGGCGTTGAACGCACTCCATCGCGAACTGATGGACCTCAATCCCAGTGCGGCGCGGAGCTTGGGCGAAGGAATGGAGGAGACCCTGACCGTGCACCGGCTTCACGTCCCCATGCAACTGCGAAAAACGTTGGCCAGCACCAACGTGATCGAATCGGCGTTCTCGATCGTGGAGCAGGTTTGCAAAAATGTGAAACGCTGGCATGGCGGCGACCAGCGAGAGCGCTGGGTCGGGTCGGGACTCCTGGTTGCACAAAAACAGTTCCGCAAGGTCACCGGACACAAACAGATTCCGGCGCTCATCAGAGAATTAGAAGCGCTGGCACCGTCGAAATCGGAGGTTGTCAAAAAAAGAAAGGCGTCGTAGAGTGGGTTGCACGGGAGCCGCTAGTTTCAACGGAGATCCGGGCGTTCCCCTTTCAAGCATCCCCCGAATGGATGCCGCCGACTGTGGCCGCACTTCAGCGAGAACGAGACTGTACTGGTCCTCGGCGCAAGCGACTGGGGCAGCGCATTGACTCTCCTCGAATGCCTCTTCGAGTGGAGGTTTGGAATTACCACATTTCTTGTAGCGGCTCGCGCCTCCGGTCCTGGTGTCCGCCTCGGGACGCATCCATGAACAGTGGCAAACTCAGCTGGCGCGCTGACGCCGCAACACCTCACAGTTTATGCAGGATCCCGGTTAACAACTGACAAGTTAACCAGTTATGTCCCGCGACGATTCTTTGTAATCTCAAGTTATGTTGAGCACTACAAACGAATTCAGTCATACGATTAAGTTCATTATCGAGCCACGGGGTTCTCATCCGCTTCGAACGACAGTCGAGCCGGAACGAATCCCTTTGATCCCTCGCTCTCCAAGCCGTGACGAACCTCAGGCGCTTGCACCGGGCGCGGACAGCGTGTCATTCGAGGAACTTACTGAGCGTCATAGGGATATGAGCATGAAGCGGGCCTTGCTGATGTTACGCAACACGGATGATGCTGAAGACGCCGTCCAAAGCGCCTTTCGAAAAGCTTTTCAACACCGGGACCAGTTTCAGGGTAATGGAGCGTTCGCGGCGTGGCTGGGCCGCATCGTCGAGAATGAGTGCCTCATGCGACTCCGAAAGCAAAAGAGCGCGCGCTTGGTCTCCCTCGATAGCCTGACCGAGTCCAATATTCGGATTGAGCTGGTTGCCACGACTACCAATCCGGAAGACAAGCTTGGTTGGAAAGAAGTGGTGACGCTACTGCGCAAAGAGATGGTGCGAATGCCCCCTTTGTATCGAAATGTCATCTTGCTTCATGACCGTGAGTGCCTCCCAATGCCGGATGTGGCAGAGCGGCTGGGCCTCACGGTTCCAGCTGCGAAGTCACGGCTGCTTCGGGCCAGGAGAGAATTACGTTCTCGCTTCGTAAAGCACTGCGGGCGCAAGGGCCCTGGCACACTCCTCGAGACAGCCGTATACAGCCGAACAGCGTACGCGAGTGCCAGCTAACTTTTGAGATCTTTGGGTCAAATGAACCATCCTGAATACTAGAGATGAAGCATATTCTCACTTTTTCGCTTTGGAAGGCAATGCAAGCCATCGGGGGCCTGCTCGCTATGATCGCGCTTGCAGGGAGCGTTCCTGTCCCCGCAGCTCCAATCGCTTACAAATTTACAGTGGTAGCGAAGACAGGCGACATCATCAGCGGAAAGACGCTGACCGGATTCAAGCAGCCCTCGTTCGGCCTAAACTCCCCGGCTATCAATGCCGGCGGCAGCGTTGCTTTCTACGCCACATATTCGGAGGGAGCTTTGGTAGGGGAAGGCGTCTTCACTTCGGACTCCATAGTGTTAAAGAACGGAGATTCAGTCAGGGGCCATATTGTGGACGGAATCAGCTTCGTGCCCGCGCTGAACGATAGAGGTACCGTGGTGGTCCGTGGTCTGCTGTCTTCCCAGGAGTCTGCTATTCTCGCCCCAACGATTCTCTTGGCCAAGGCCGGCGACAAGATCGGCGGACAAACGCTGACCAGCTTTGGGCTTCCGGCAATTAACAACGATGGGACGGTAGCCTTCGTGGGTTCATCTTCAAGCGGTACCGGCATCTTTACCCAAACGGCGGTGCTTGCAGAGAGCGGTGAATCGATCGAGGGGTTAACACTGAGTAGTTTTGGTCCACCCGCCATTAACGATCACGGGACGGTCGCCTTCCAGAGTTGGCTTTCGGGAAAGATTGGGACCGCCATTTTTACGCCAACTGCGGTCCTGGTAAAGGTTGGTGATACGATTGGCGGCAAGACTTTGACCGATCTGTTTTTTGCTCCCGCACTGAACTCCAGGGGCACTGTGGCCTTTATGGGCGTGTTTTCGGGAGGAACAGGGATATTCACTCAGAACGCGCTATTGCAGCAAACGGGCGATACAATCGGCGGCAGGAAAATAACCAGCTTCGGTTCCCCGGTGATCAACGATATGGGCCTGGTGGCTTTCTTCGCTACATATCCTGGAGGGGCGGGCATCTTTACACAAACAGCGCTGATTGCGAAGACTGGTGATGCGATTCGAGGAAAGACCCTGATCGGCTTGGGACAGCCTGCCATAAACGGAAATGGCGCGGTAGCCTTCACGGTTTTATTTTCGGATCGTTCGTCCGCGGTAGTACTCGCACAACCCGTGATAGTTCCCGCGCAGTCGTGGAATTTTGGCAGGCACGATCAATAAGTTAACTGTTCCGTGGTGTGGCAGCAAGATCCTCAATCTTCTGATGAGCGAATCTTACGCGGCGGTTAGTCCGCGGAACACGCTTCTCTGCAGAAAACTCCCCAAATGTTGAGGCTACAGCCAGTAAGGATTTTTCAGAAAGCTCTTCGTCATCTCAACGCTCCAGTGCCATCCCTGATTTGTCCCGAACGAGCTTCGGAATCCGTACGAGGGTCGTCGAGGAGGAGGGCGGTCGATACATGCACGCGTGTTGACGAAAATGACTCAAGGGAGCCGAGATGGCTGGTCTGCAGTAAGTCATGATGCACAAGCTCACATCATGGCTACTTCGATTTTCCCGGCAAACTGTGTTGCCTGAGCGTGCCAAGCTGCTGCTCAACACGGGCAACGCAATCTGCCACCAATCTGCCGGTCTTTACCGTTGCCTGCGTCAAGGCTTACCTGCCCTGATGAACCGCAATGCCTCAGCAATCTCTGACGCAACTCCTGCCGTGCGCGTAATAAGCGCGACTTCGCTGCCGGGATCGTAATCCCGAGGCGATTGGCTGCTTCGGCGATCGGAAGTTCCTCGACATCACGCAGAAGCAGGACATTTCGTAGCAAAGGCGGCATGCTCCGGATTTCGCGGTTCAGAACCTCCTTTACTTGTAGGCTACCAACTTCGCCCTCGGGATCAGGTCTCCAGGATGGTAGCTCGATGCTGGCGCCAGGATACCCGGGAATGCCGGCATCCAAGTACAGAAACCGTGTGCGCCGTTTGGCGCGCATGAACATCAAGCACTGATTCACCACGATGCGGGATAGCCAGATCGAGAAGTCGGCATCACCTTGAAATTGATCGAGGTGCTCGAATGCCTTCCAGTACGCGTTTTGTGCTTCGTCCTCAGCCTCTCCACGGTCCTGTAAGATACATGACGCCAAACTTACGCAGCGATGATGATGTCGTCTGATAAGTTCGCCGAACGCCTGCTTATCACCTTCCCGGGCTTGATCGACGAGATCGATGTCGCTACAGTCAGCATCTTGGTTATCAAACATTTCTATCCCCTTGCCTTTTACGGTTTCTAATTCCCATCTGGAAATCGCAGCGTTAAGAGCATTTGGGCGACCGGCTCAGACGCCGAACGGTCTGTGATCTTTTTCAAGGGGTTGAAGCACGTTGATGTCACCCATAGCAGCCATGAGTGCCCCATATGAGGCATTTCTATACCAGAATGGATTGTCAATCGCGGGCATCGCTGGTGGCGGCGGAGGACACGGGCTGCGGGAGCATCTGCCCATCATGAGAAGCTCAACAAGCATCCGAGGAAGTCAGCCTAGTCGATCAGACCGGTGCCGTAGCCGCAATTTGCGAAATATCGCGCCGATCTTGAGCCAAGCTAGCCGCGCCGATATCATGTGATACTTCAGCGAGGCTTAGGGAAAACTTACCGTAGTTTCCAAAGAGGAAGGCGGCGGCCGATACGTTGTTCGATTCAAGCGCGAAAAGAGGCTGGCGCGCTGGCGCACTGGCGCACGTTGGAAGAGATGAAGCGCGTAGGGAGAGTTGTCGCTCACAATGTTTGGTTGATTGGCACAACGCGGTCGCGAGTCATCTTTTCATGAACAAATTCCGGCATCTGGTTTTCATTGATTAGAACAACGGGTAAGAGAAGACTGCAATACACGCTCGGTTAGAGAAAGTTACATGGCGTGCAACTAGTCCTGCGTCTGGCACTCCTACACATCGCTTTGGCCAGCTTAAGATGCCTGAACTCACCGGGGTAATTGCGTACGAGAAATCTCTTCCGCGCTCTGGCATGCCCAGGCCATAGCAATTTCATAACGCTGCTCGATTCGTACGCGCATCGACTGTAACGTGGCGAGAGACTTGGCTCCAACAAAGCAGGATCGATTGGGTGTGGCTGTCGTGCGGACTGGCCAAAAAAGACCGACCCCCATGGAAGTGTGGTCCGAACTCGAGCGAATCGGAAGAAGCAATAGGATAAAACGGGCCGAAAGACTCATCCAACTTCTGAATTTCCTGGTGGAGACAACTCTAAGCGGTCATAGTGACTACCTGAAGGAGACAACCATTGGGGTATCGGTATTTGGCCGCTCGCCCGACTACGATCCAAAGTCTGACACGATTGTGCGAAGTCAGGCATGGCGGCTCAGGGCAAAGCTGAGCGACTATTACGCTTCCGAAGGCGCTGAAGATTCGGTTATTATCAGCGTCCCTAAGGGTCAATACACGGCCGTATTTTGCTATCGAAACGGCCCGGCTGAACCCTCTGCGGTGTCGTCGGAGGGCTGTCCGCATCTGCCAAGATGAAAGGATCTACTGCCCTCCTTTTGTTGTTTGCGGCGCCAGAACCGGCGTCCCTCGACAAAACTCGAGATGAATTTGACCCTGGGCGATAACACCGCTACGAGAATATCCCCAGCAATGTAGCCTCCATTCAGCAACTCGACCTCGCGGTGCCATTGACTCTGCCGTGGGACGACACCGTCCCGGTGACTTGTGAAGCAGCCGGGGACGAATCGAAGTGCTCAAGCGATAGGGTAGGTCGCAAGGGTGCCCCTTGTGATGCAACTCGATCCGCCCACCCCGGTTAGGTAGTTCTCATACCGAGTTACGAGACTGCCTGCCGGTATCGCGCGAATCCCAGGACTCTAATTCGAAGGCGAGCCAGAATCCACCCGTGGGAAGCGCCCGGGGATCCGGCTGAAGCAATGCCCGCGATGACGCCTCGCCTTTCGCCAGCACCAGCGGTGTTCGGTCACACCTGAGACAATCATGCCTGCAAAAAACGATTAGCCGAACGTCGGAGGCGGGCCTATCTCATGCCTCAGCACCAGAATCTCGTGGAGTTCAGCTTTCACTTTTTCGCGTGGATCGATACTGGCGTCCACGTCTCGTCCAGCTCGTAGGCAATGTAAGCACCGGCGATCTCAGAAGTTCTTGGTCCAAGATCCTTCTGGTAGACAATACCGGTCTTGTCCACGAGGAAGGTCATTACGCCAGTCGATCGGTAATCGGACGGCCATGCGATTAAAGCGAATCCCGAGGTCATCAATCCGTTGTGGAGGTAGCTCATCGCGCCTCCAGGCGCGTGCGGGCCCTGGGCTGTCAAAATTCTGAAATAGTATCCGTGGTAAGGATCATGCCTCTTGGTATATCCTTCTGCGAACGCTCGTGCGACGAGCGCTCCAATTGGGCTCTCGTCGTTTCCGCCTGTGCTGGCCCAGTACAAACCATCGTGTCCTCCGGGCGAGCTTATGATTTTTTTAGCGTAGTGCAGGACGCCGCTTCCGGTTCTATCCTCTTCCGCGTAGTCGTTCTGCGCCTCGACATAGCCGCGGCAAACCTCGATCGCGTCCAGTTCATTACTGCCGATACGTCGCGCCAGAATCTCCTGCTTCCCTTGTTCCACGTCAAAATGCCACTCGCCGTTCACTTTCACAATCGGTATCGGAAGTGGCCATTCGTCCTTACCGACCAGGAGAGTCTCCGCATTGGCCTCTTTTGGATCAGGGATTATCTTCATCTTTTCTGCCGCTCGCGCGGCAAACTTTCGCCGCGTTTGCTGATCGGCCACCGGATCGCTGGTCGTCAAGATTTCTTTCGAAGCAGGCCCCAGGATGGCGATCAAATCCGTCACGTCGTCACTCTTCGCTGCGCTGACCAGCGCCTTTGCCGCGGCATGAGCTGACGCGAAACCACGACCTTCCGGCGTAGCCGCATGGAGGGGAATTCCTGCCAGCAGTTCGACTGCTACAGCAAATACAGTAATGTTGAGATAACGCATAGTTCTGATCTCCTATCTGCGGCGTCCACCACCTCGGGCTCCACCACCTCGGAATCCGCCTCCGCTCGAGAAACCTCGGCTGCTATTCATGCGGGCACGATTGCCGCCTTGATTCATGCCCCCGAAGGCACCGCCATTACCGCCTCCGCCGCCTACGCTCCGGTTTCCAACGCGGTCAGCACCAGCGGGCGGTTTGAAGTTTCCCTGCGCTGCAGCGAGGGCGTTGTCCGGGATTGCCCTGGCTCGGCCGGAAGGCGTTGCCACCGGCTCCGAGATTGCTTTGGTCGGGCCGGGGCCCGTTACCGGGGCGTTGGCCGAGATTACTCTGATTGAGGCGTTGCTGGGTCTGCGCTACAGTCGGGCGACCATTGAGTTTACCGGGCGCAGCATTAAATCGATTCGCGACGGTTCTGTTCTTGTAAGGCACACCTCCGCGGTGCACCGGATTGTGCACCCAGTTGTTGCCGTTTGCCACATTCGCGCGATTGAAGTGGTTGCTGCTGATGAAATTGTTGTTGATGACCACGTTGTTGCGTCCCCATCCGCAACCCCAACCCCAGCCTCCCCAACCGCCGCTCCAAATCGCGCCTACAGCCACGCCAAGGCCAAACGAGATCGCGCCGGCGGCGATGACGGCGCCGGTCGACGGCGGATAGTATATCGGGGGATAGGGATAATACGCCGACGGCCCCCAGACCGCTGCCGGATCATATTGAGGAACGTAGACCATCTCCGGGCTCGCGGGTTGAATCTCGATGTAGGTGTTGCCGCCCTGCGTGGTTGTGGTTACCTGTTGCTCCTTGGTCGATTGCAGTGCCCCCTTGCTCTCAGCTTTTTGGCGCATACGCTGCACTGCTTCCATGACGCCTTGCTGTTGTGCCAAGAAGGCGTTGCCAAGATCCGACGTCCAGCTGATTTCCTGATTAAGACGCCTTAGCAGATCGGGAAGCACCACCAACGCCTGTACGCTGGCGTCCCAAGATTGTTTCGCCGCCGCGTCAACAAGCGCCTTCCCCTGGAGGCTCGAGTTCTGACCAAGCCACCTTGCGGCTTCCACGATCTCGAGCGGATACGTGGACGCCACTAAAACCTGGCTCAGAATCGGATCTGGGTACAAGGCGATGGGAGCCACCAGACTGTCTAGTTGATCTGGCGCTAGCGTCTCTTGAGAGGGACCCGGCTGTGGGTTGGCAGGCATCTGTTGGGCTAGCGGCGGTGGCGGTTGCGCCGGGACGTACGGCTGAACAATGAGCAGCTCCACGCACACAATGGCTAATAATCCTTGAATTGTCATAGAAGACCTCTTGGCATGACACTATACTGACTAGGCAAACCAACATCCCGGCGCAAGAAATCCGAGGCTCCCTTGGGATTCTGAAGCGTGTTTCGAAGAGTTGCGCTTGTGAGCCGAATATAACCATGATCAAAAAAAGCATCTCCGCAGCCGGCCATCTCATCAACTTGGTTCGTACGGGTCTTATCCCGGGAGGTAGGTTCGTGCAACACTATCCCAGAAGAACCGCTTTTACCGCGCCAATAACCTTGGCCCGAGTTGGAAGTAGGGTCCAGTGGACACACTCGCCGCCTGTCAGCAAGGGTGTTTAAGAGTATTTCGAGGAGCGGCAACGCTGTTCAAGCAGTGTGTATCCTAAACAAGTTTCAAGGAACGGTCAGAACAGGAGAGAAATCGCCAATCTCGATCCCAAATCAAAACGGCTTTGGGGAAGCGAGTGCATTGGGCGTGGCGAGCGCCGCGAATCAATCCGGCTAAGCCGAATCCCAGTCGATAGCGAATGCGATCTCAGCGATTCGCAAGAAGGACAGAAGAAGGAGAAAAGGATGGACCGTCTCGAAGAATTGAAAAGTAAGTATGCAAGCGCGCTCGCGCTAGTTCAACAGCAAGGCGTTCGCTTGACTCATTTACACGTGCAAGACAACAATCTGTACCTACAGGGCGCGGCTCCCTCGGAAGCGATCAAGAATGCTCTGTGGACCAAAATCAAGGAAATCAACCCGGACTGCAATGACATAACGGCGGATATAACCATTGATTCGTCCTTGCCGCAGCCCGAACCCGCCAGCGCGTCCAAGCATACTTACACAGTGCAACCGGGGGATTCACTATTCAAGATCGCAAAGCACTTCTATGGCGATTCGAACGATTATATGCGGATTTTCGAAGCCAACAAGGACAGGCTGAATGATCCCAACAAGATCCAGATTGGCCAGGAGCTTGTCATTCCGGTTAGTGGCCGACCCTGACGACGCTGCTGGAGAAAGCCACAAAATGCTGGCCCCCGGGGGAAATTAGTCGGGGTACGTTAGCTTGTGGGGCCTTTTCATAGTACGGATGCCGAGGCAGACTGCACCAGCCACAAGCTTCTGCGGGCCGACGCCCTTCAGGACGTGAACCACTTGTAAGAGCCGCTGATCCGGTTCCAGCGGCTCGGGTCCGTCCTTAGAGCTTTAAGGCTGGCGTCTCCACTCGCCGATTCCGAGGGGGGACCAAGACAGGCCCCTCGGAAATCGGTTAAACAGGTGGTTTCGTAGACCTTTTTAGCCTTTGACGCGCCTGCCGGAACGAAGATGCAAGCATCCAGGCAGGTGATTCTTTTTTTTGGTGATACCGCGTTAAGTTTCTTTTGCGGCTCTAGAACGTCGCGCCGATCTAAGTCAGTGACCGGCTTCGCCTTTGGGCACGATTTCGTTGGCCAAGGTACACACAGGACGATCTGAGATATGCGCCCCAAGGAAATGCGCCCTCAGAATAAGGAAAGGACGATGCCAAGAACGCTAAAGATAGTGACTGGGACGGCGCTTGTTGCAACGTTGTCCGTTGTCATACCCGGCTGCCAGACCGGGCGAATAAGCGATGATACAACCTCCGCAACGCTCACAGCCGATGAGGCTGGAAAGGTTGCTAAGGACGCCTACATCTTTGGTTACCCGCTTGTGATTGTCGATATCAGCAAGCGAGTGATGACGGCAGTTCCAAGTGCAGTCACGGCGATGAAGGCGCCAGTCAATCAGTTTGTACACATGAGAGCTTTCCCGGACTACACCTTTACTGATGTCGTCAGTCCCAATGCCGATACGCTGTATTCCGTCGCTTGGCTGGATCTGTCCAAGGAGCCAGTAGTTCTCAGCGTGCCGGAGATGGGAAAGCGCTACTACTTGATGATGTTGATGGATTCTTGGACCAACGTATTCGCGTCTCCGGGCACACGTACTACCGGGAATAACAAGGGCGACTTTGCCATCGTCGGTCCGCGATGGACAGGGGCGATTCCGGCTGGCGTTAAGGAGATCAAGTCCCCTACTAATATTGTTTGGCTGATCGGCCGCACGCAGACGAATGGGAAGGCTGATTACGCGGCGGTTCACGCAATCCAGAACCGATACAAACTCGTTCCGCTCAGTGCCTGGGGTAAGGCATACACGCCGCCATCCAATGTGCCCGTCGATCCAGGCATTGATGCGAAGACACCTCCGGTCGAACAGGTGGCCAGGATGGATTCAGCAACGTTCTTTGGGCGCCTCAACGCTCTGATGAAGGACAATCCACCCGCTGCCGCTGACGCTCCGGCACTCGCGCGATTCGCTGCCGTCGGCGTCGCGCCGGGAGCGCCGTTCGACATCAAGAACCTCAGTCCGACCGTTGCGAAGGCTATCGAGGAAAGCCCCAAGGCTGGGCAGGTCACGATTGCGGTCAATGCGAAGACACAGGGCAAGCTTGTCAATGGATGGCGGATTCTGCCGGCGAATACGGCGAACTTCGGCACCGACTATAACTATCGGGCGGTGGTCGCGATGGTTGGCTTGGGAGCGAACCTCCCCAAGGATGCCGTGTATCCGCACGCGACCGAAGACGAGAATGGTGCGGCGCTTTCGGGCGCCAACCGCTATGTGATCCGCTTTCCTAAAGGGCAGCTTCCGCCAGTCAACGCCTTCTGGTCTCTGACCATGTACAACGCCAAGCAGGCTTTTATCGAGAATCCGATTAATCGATACGCGATCGGTGATCGGGACAAGCTCAAGTTCAACCCCGACGGCTCGCTGACGATCTACGTTCAACACGGATCGCCCGGCAAGGATAAGGAGTCGAACTGGCTGCCCGCGCCAACGGCTTCCTTCAACATATTCATGCGGCTGTACTGGCCCAAAAAGGAGGTTGTGGATGGCACGTGGCAGCCGCCGCCCGTAGAGCACGCTACGTAACGCGCCGGGAATCCTACGATGTTCGCGGCCCGCCAGCCGGCGTTGGTAGCGCAGAACCATAAGTCGTGGCATTAGATTCAGCGAATAGATCCTTCCTTGTCGGCGGAACTTACCAAGACAGTCTCCGGCCGGCGCTTTGCACCAAAGTTAAAAACTCCGGTTGTTACGAAATGCTGCGCGCGGCAATCTGTAGATTGGCATGTTGGATGCTCACTTATAGACGTGAGCTCGAAGTCCCGCAGCCGGATCATGCTGAGTTTGTTAACACTTGCGTGTAGTGCATTTCCGCTGGGGCTGGCGAATGAACAAGTTTTGACATGTGCGACGGACGAATACGAACGCACGTTGCATGTGCTGAACCACTATCGGACCCTTGCGGCTGAGTATGACGAAGCTTTGCTGCCCACTACCGAGGAGCCCGTGGAACCCGGTGACTACTACACTGGGGTACCTCGTTTGGTTCGCCTGTTAACGCTGATCGGAGATCTTCCCCCGTCAGCGGTTCCCGCCGATTCGAACCTGTATCAAGGCGCGCTAGTGGAAGCAGTCAAAAGGTTTCAATCCCGTCATGGACTTGAGCCGGACGGCCACGTTGACGAAACGACGCTTGAGCAATTGAACACTCCACTCCACGTGCGCGTTCGACAGCTGGAATTAGCTTTGGAGCGTTTACGAAGATGTCCCTACGATCCTGCCGGTCCAGCGATTGTTCTAAACCTTCCAGAGTTTCGATTACGTGCCTTCGGTGGAACGAACGCTGCCGGGCCCGATCCCGAACTTGACATGAAGGTGGTGGTCGGAGCTCCCGAGCACAGAACCCCCATTTTGCTTTCGCAACTCAAGATCGTGATTTTCTGTCCGTACTGGACCGTGCCTGCCAGTATTCAACACAATGAACTGTTGCCAGAGATCACGCGAGACCCCTCATGGGTCTCGGCAAACCACTTCGAGTTGCTCAATAAGCAGGGCGTAGTGGAGGAGGCTGGGACTGTTTCCGATCGCATGCTATTGGAACTTGGCACGGGAGAGCTTTTGCTACGCCAAAAACCGGGGCCGAAGAACACGTTGGGACTTGTAAAGTTCGAGTTCCCGAATGAAAACGGCGTTTATATGCACGACACGTCTGCACGGTGGTTATTTGCCCGGGTACGGCGCGATCTCAGTCACGGTTGCATTCGGGTGGAGCGGCCAGAGGACTTGGCGGAGTGGGTTCTGCGTGGGCAGGCCGGTTGGTCGCGAGATCGCGTCGTCGCGGCGATGCATGGGACGGGACCTATTTCCGTGAAGGTCAAACGCCCGATTCAGATCGTGACGACCTACTCGACCGCTGTAGTCATGGAGAATGGCGAGGTGCACTTTTTTCCGGATATCTATGGAGAGGACGCGGCCCTCGAAAAGAAGCTCGCGGCGCGGCCGCATACTTTGGTTGTCAACAGCGCACCCCGCCACGGTCCACGTGAATGAAAAGATGAAGGCTGGCGCACGCAACAAACGGGAAAGCACCGGCGACGTTCGCAAGGTCTCCGAGAAAGATTGATTCTGCAAGTCTTGGCAGGGCCAGCCTCCTCTTGCCAGATTGGCCCGGCATGCGCTCCACTTCGACCTGCTGGGGCGAACCGTGCCACGTAGCTAGACAAACAATCGCGGCCTAGGCGACCTGGTGCGTGCATCGTCTTTCGGCTGATCTAAATCCTTTCCACTGGTGGTATGGCCGAAAGGAGAGTGGTGCTGCGACCCGAACGGGTTATGCAGAGCCTGCAATCGCATGGCGAATCGCCTGGTTCAATTCCTCCCGAGCTGAGGATTTCAGGACGTAGCCGGTAGCACCGACGTTCTGAGCTTCTCTTCGATACCCACTAGCCCCGTGCATCGTGAGGAAAATGCACTTGACCCCTGGCAGGAAGCCGCGAATCTGCCGGATCGCCTCGATTCCATTCATTTTGGGCATCGAAATATCCGTTACGATGACATCCGGCCGGAACTCGAGGGCGGCAGCCACCAGGGAGGGCCCGTCTGAAACCATGGCGACGATCTCGAAATCCGTCTGCAGCAGCTTGTTAACGGTCGCGAGCACATGCAGATTATCATCGGCCAACAAAATTCGAGCCTGCTTCATCTTCTTTAGACCTTCTAAACGGTCCAGTAGTGCATTATGTGTGCAAAGCAATTTGATCACATTGACACTCCAGTGGATACTAGTAGAGATGTTAGGCTTTTCGATTGCGGGGTCATGTTGCGACGAGCCCTTCCTGGATCGCGTACTTCGTCAATTCTGCTGTCGTGCGAAGTCCCAATTTATCCATGATCTGATGTTTATGAAAAGCAACCGTCTGGAGAGAAACGTTCAGGACGCTCGCGATTTCTTTCGCGGTGCGCCCTTCTGCTACAAGCTGTAGAATCTCCCTCTGGCGGGCCGTGAGGACAGAATTGGAGCCGGTAAAGCGGCGAGGATAGCGCTCGAATTGATCTACGATCTCCTCACCAAAGCCGGGACTGACGTGGATGCGGTTCCGAACGACGTCCTGTACGGCGCCCAACAACTCCTCTCTGGCAGAGGTCTTCAGCAAGTAACCGGAGGCGCCAGCAGCCAGAGCATCCCTAAGGTAGTTGAGGTTTGCGTGCATCGTCAGAAACAGAATCTTTGCTTCGGGCTGATCCTTCTTTATCTGACGCGCCGCGTCGATCCCATTCAACAGCGGCAAGCTGATATCCGTGACGATTACTTCCGGCTTCAGCCGAGAGGCAGCTTCCACCAGTGACCTTCCATCGCTCACTGCACCGACAACGTCGCAGTCCGTCACCAGCAGCGATCGCAATCCTGCCAGGACGAGCGGATGATCATCGGCCAATAGCAGGCGTGGGCGCTTCATTCTATCCCCTTCGAAAGTGGAACAAAGACTTTGACTTCCGTGCCCTGTCCGGGCTGAGAATGGATCGAGAACTGGCCTTGCACCATCCCCACGCGCTCCTTCATGCTTACGATCCCGAGCCCGCGCTGGTGCAGTTCTCGTGAATCGAAGCCAATACCTGTGTCGCAAATGGAAAGGTGAAATCCTTCAGGGCTTCCGCTTATCTTTAACCGAACCCGAGTCGCGCGGGCGTGCTTGGAGACATTGTGCAGGGCTTCTTGAGCGACGCGATACAGACAGGAAGCCACGTAAACCGGTAGGTTCTTCGGCATGGCCTCCTGCTCAAAGGCGACCTCAATTCCCTCTCTAGCGGAAAATTCCTCACACAACTCGCTCAGAGCGGCGGTTAGCCCAAGATCCTCGAGGATCGTGGGGTGCAATTGATGCGAGATTTGACGAACATGTTGCGATAATTGCACGATCCGCGCCTGAAGATTGCGGAGCGGCTCCCTCATCTCATCCATCGACGGAGGCGGCGCCAGGACTAGACTGCCCGTATCGAAAGCCAGCATCGCCAGTTTCTGGCTCAAGTCGTCATGAAGCTCGCGAGAAATCCTTTTTCGCTCTTCTTCTTCAGCGTTGATCAGACGGCCAGCCAGGGCCCGAAGTTCCTGCCGGCTCTCTTGAAGGGAGCGTTCGGCTCGCCTGCGCTCAGTGATATCTACGCTGACAGTCGCCCAGCCCACGACGGCGCCGCGGGAGTCGCAAATGCCAAAGACGTTGTACAGCATCCAGATCGCTTCGCCGGTCTTAAAGTGTCTGAAGCGAATCTCTATCTGGCCTTGGCCGTCGCGCACCACGCGTGGGAAAAACTCATTGGTGATGAACGGTTGGTCTTCCACGAAGAAGTAATCCTGGACCTTAATCTGGCAAGCTGCTTCGAGATTGTCCAGACCGACCAAGCGCAGGCCGGCGGGGTTGACATAGAACCATCGGAAATCAAGGTCGCACATGCCGATGAATTCCAGGCTCCTATCAGCCAGCGAGACGAACTTTTGCCGCTCTTCCCGAGCGCGCCTTCTCTCTGTGATATCCGTGATCGAACTCAGCACCCAGGTTCCCTGTTCGGTCTCGATGGGATTCAAGTCGATCTCCACGGGAAACTGCGTGCCGTCCTTTCGCAGAGCGTACAGATCACGCCCCATTCCCATGGGCCGCGCCAACGCACAGCTGAAATATTCCGTTCGGAGGCCTGCGTGCTTCTCCCGTAACGACTCCGGCACCAGCATCTCGATCGGCTGGCCCAGAAGCTCGTTGCGCGCATAGCCGAATAGTTTTTCGGTTCGCGAATTCACCAGGACAATCTTGCCGTCACGGTCCACCATTACCATCCCGCTCGGTGCGGCCTCTACCGCCAATCGAAAACCCTGTTCGGCCTGCTTGCGCTGGGTGATATCCACGTGCGCTATAACCGCGCCGCCAATGGCCCCAGCTAAGCGAGTGACCACCATATGAAACCATCTTTTTTCGATGGGTGAGTGGCAGGGATACTGCATTACGAAGGTCGGCCGCAGGCCCTCCAGCACCTGTTGAATTCCGGCCAGCGCCTTCTGGGCATCCTCGGACCCATCTGTCGCAGCTCGCTTGCATACTTCCAGGTAATTGGCCCCGGTGTCGGTCACGCCAGGTGTATGCGCTCCGTTTGCTTGCGCGAAGCGCTGCCAAGCTTCGTTTGTCGCTTGGATTTTGCCATCGGGTTTCAAGACCGCGATGTTCGCTGGCAGTGAATTCAGAACGGCCCTATTTAAGGCCTCGCTGTCTTTTAGTGCCAGCACAGCCTGGCTACGTTCGGTGACATCCTCAAGTGTCCCAACATAGCCTGTAAGCGAGCCGCCATCAGAATAGAGCGGTCCACCGACCGCTCGAATCCAGCGGGTCTGTCCTTGGGTGTTCTGAAGGCGGTATTCCCACGCGGTCCCTCGCTTCGCGGCTGCCTGCCATCCTTCGAAAACTGTCGCGCGCTCGTCCGGCTGCAGAACCTTCGTCCAGCCATGTCCCAGGCTCTCGCTGGCACTGAGCCCAGACATTGTGGTCCACATGCGATTGGTGTAAACACACCGGCCGGCCGCATCGGTTTCATAAATCCCCAAGGGTGCTTGCTCGCATAGGGTCTCGAATCGGCTGTTGCTCGCGCGCAGCGCCTCTTCCACTCTTTGGCGCTGCGTCGTGCTGCGGGCGAGCATAACTTGGCCAATCAGTAAACCGCAACCCGCCAAGAAAAAGCTCCCAACTAGAGCCGCTAGGCTGACCCGCAATCTCGACTGCCGCTCACGCGAGAATCGGGCCAGCGTGCCCTGCTCTTCCTCTTCCATCCTGCTGACGTGCTGGCGAATGGCATCCATGAGTTGCACACTGCGGCCAGTACGAACCAGGTTGCGGGCGGCCTCAGGCCTCGCGGTAGTCCGAACCTCAATCGCCGCCTGGAGTTCGTCCAACTTCTGACGAACCAGATAACGGAGCTTTTCGACCTGTTCCCTTTCCTTTGGATTGTTCTTCACCAGCCCTCGGAGTCGGTCGAATTCTTCATCCAGGTCCTTGCGCGAGCCCTGGTGTGGTTCGATGTAGCTGGGATCCCCGGTGAGAAGATACCCACGCGCCCGGGCTTCAGCATACTCCGTATTCTCTAGGACATCGAGTGCGCTCGTGACGATGACATAGGTGCGCTGCGAGTTCACAAAGTATTGGCGCTCCAAGCGCAAGACCAATCCGGCAATCAACGCAATTAGAACAAGTGCGGTTATGCCCAGTCCGAGCCAGGCCAGCGTCCAAATCCTGCGAGAAATAGTGTCGGCACGCCACAGCTTCTGCAAACCGCTGTCCTCCGCTCGCTTAGGGCCGGGACCCCGAGGAGGCTGTACAGTGCCAACACCCGCTGGTCGATTTTGTCTGGCCACACGGCTTTCCCATCTTCGTGATCTCAGAGGGCGCGCTTGCAAACCTCCGAAGACTCACGGTCGGTGCTTATATGAGTCAGCGTCGCTTGGCGAAATAGTGGATGCACATCGCCGGTTGTCGAAACATTAGATTAAGAAGACACAAGCATACAAGCACAATTCCGGATTCTGGAAGCGCCAGTACTTCGTTACGCTTCCCTCAGTTAGGTTGATGTAGCTCGAGTGTGGCGCGGCTTACAAATTGGATCCCCGGTTTCGCGGCGATCCCTAGGAATTTAACCTCCCACCTGACGCTCGCGAATACAACGTAACTGTGGCGCCAGCCGGTGATGGCTACCGGAATCTGCTACGCGGTGGCCGCCGATGCGCGAGGTGTCGAAGTACTTTCCTCGGGCCAAAGTTTTGCCCAGCTCGGTAAATATCCGTTCTTTTCGAGTAGCGTCACTAGCACACGATAGGGGTCGCCTAAATCGCTCCATTCGACATCAGCCAGCCGCAGGGCAAGCAGTCGATCGGTGCCGGCGGAAAGTACCTGCCGCGAAAAATCCGTGGAAGCGATGCGTTTGTACACCGCATCCGGGATTCGGATTTCTCCGCTGCTCATTGTTACCTCCCATGAATCCAAAACCTGAAGTAAACCCGGGACCGTGGCCCGTCCGATTTCCAGGAACGCAGACACGCGCCCTACCATGACTAAAGTGTTCCAAAGAGAACCGGCCCTCAAGAGTGCCTCGGCTTGGGGCAGCGGCGGCTTCTCCCGGAAGGCTGCCACTTGGAATAGTCCGGAACGGCCGGGAATCGTTTCTCCTACCTCGATCCAACCGTATTCGACTTCGGGGCCCTTCGGCTCTATTCCCAGAAGCACGACGTTTTGCGATCGTTGTTCCGCGATCGCGAAGGCCGACTCCAAGGTGGCCGTGAAGGCACTCTCAGGCGAATAGTAATGGTCGCACGGAAGAATGACTACCATCGCATTCGGATCCGTGTCCGCAATGCGAATCAGGGCCGAGAGAATTGCCGGAGCAGTGCCTCTATTGGACGGCTGCACGATTGTTTGAGAAAGGCGATCCGCAAGGCTTGGAAGATAGTACTCCTCGTGCGCTTGCGTGACTGAGTACAGAATTTGATCTTGTGGCACAGTTCGTTCCGCCCGATGCCGGGCCTCTTCAAGGAGACTATGTTGACTGAGAATGGGGCAAAATTGCTTCGGCCGATGGTCTCCCCAGGCCCATTCGGTTAGTTCTCGCAGCCGGACGCCATCTCCTCCGGCCAAGACGATGCCCCATCGATTTCGCGCGCGCGTTGCGGGGTCGAGTTGCCGCTTCGGGGCTTCTCCTTGCTTGTTCGATTGGGGCTGCTGCGGGTACTGCTTTGTTCTCACCGAAACTCGGCCCCAATCCGTATCGATTTGAGACATCGTTGAAGTGGTTGTGATCGACGGAGCGGAACTCCGTGAAACTTGAGCGGAATAAGTTGGTTGAAGTAGTTCTTGGGTCATCATGCTTTGAGATTAACAACGAGCAGACTTGCGATTAACTACTTCCTTCATTAGTTGTTCATCCGAATAGCTAGACGAATTACTAGGGTGCGCCTCTTTGCGATTCAAGCCGTACGGATTTGGCCAAACGCGGCTTGTGGATGGTGGGAATTGCAGAACGGAAGGTTTCTTGAGGTCCTCTTCATGGCATGGCTGAAGAGGTGCTTTCTTGTTCCTTACAATCTTTCCAACTCAGCGATCCGTTGCTCCACTAGCCTGCCGTAAGCTTCAACCTCTTCCGCGGAGTAGCCTGCCGCGCGAAAAGCGTCCCGAATCTGTTGTGGCGACAACTCTCCCAGCAGGTGCCCCATCCATCTCGCGTCAGTGACCGGAATATGGTGGCCGAGCCAGACCAGGCCCAGCCGCCGAGTGAGTTCAGGAACGTCTATAAAGGTGGTGAACTTTGGGGGGGCCGGCACGTTGAAGTTAACATACGCGGGTGAAGTTTTGCCGATCAGCTTCGAATGAGCGTACGCGGTCAGGTTTCCTTTCGCAGCCCAATCCAGGCCGGGTGAACCGAAACTTGATCCCAGGTCGCTCACGACGTATAGTTGCTCGGGGCGTTCGCCACGGACCTGGTAGATGGAGTTGTTCGCGTCCTTCAAGTCCCAGTTATTGATGACCGCCATCAACACCCGAAGACCATTCAACTCTCGCGTGCCGACGAAAGGATTTGTTTTCCAGGACCATGCGCCGATTTTCTTTTGATCCTTCAGGTGTCTTTTCAGCCGAACGTTGTGCACGGTGCCGTCCGGCGACACCAGGTTTGAACCCCGGTGCAGACGCGGCATATTTTGAACGTGCAGCACTGACACGAAATAGTCCTCATTGGTAAAGTATCCAACAGACCAGATCAGCCGCGACGCAACGGTTTCCGGACGCGCCTCATCCCCCAGTTTCACTTTCCATCTGATACCGTGCTGATCGACGACGTCAAACTTCGGGTTGCTACCTTGCATGTCCTCCTTATCGAACGTGAACGTTCCCTGCGGTTCATGGGCCTTGCCGCCCGGACCGTAAAACAGGTTGCGGGAAGCGATGTCCACCGGGTCACGCCACAAGACATGGGGGCCTTCTACGGTCACTTGTGCTCCCGCCGAGTCCGGTGCGCTCTTTTCAGCTGGGGTTCCTATGGTCGGAAAAACCAAGACGAAAGCCGCGACCGACGTTTTGAATGTTCTTGAAAGCTGGTGCATGTGGCGTCCTGTCTGGTCAACAACGCATCCGCGTCAGACTTCCACAAATGGGGACCCACGGACCCCCGCCGCTGATACCGCTCGCTTCACGGACGCAATCCCGCTCGCTTTTGCCCGACGGGAACCTGCGTACGCTTTCGCTTCTCGCGCAGGCGAAAGTGTTGGCAGCTTGCAGTGCGAAGTATGGTTTGCCGGCGCTGTCGACCTTCTCTTCATTTCCATCGATGAGTTCCGTGTTCGCGATCACGGGCGCTCCCTGATTGAATGGACTTGTAACGGCTGCGTGGGGATTTATTGTTTTCGTTAAGGTATTCTCAGTTTGGTTTAGGGGGCCGCTCAATGTGTGGTAGCAATCTGCGTGGTGGCCTCGTCGCGCTGGAACTGGAGCCCACGCAGACGCGAGTAAACGCCCTCCATCGTCAACAGCTCGGCGTGACTCCCGCGCTCGACAATCTCTCCATGGTCCACAACGAAAATTACATCGGCGCTACGGATCGTTGACAGATGGTGTGTGATCACGATGGAGGTTTTACCCTTCATCAGGCGGCCTAACGCAGCGAACACTGCCTTCTCGGAGGCCGCATCAAGTCCTGAGCCGGCTTCATCCAGGACAAGGATCGGGGCATTGCGGATCATCGCCCTTGCAATCGCGATACGCTGCCTTTCGCCACCCGAGAGCATCATGCCGCGTTCACCGATTACTGTGTCATAGCCTTGCGGAAGGCGTTCGATAAATTCGTGGGCGTTAGCGAGCATTGCGGCGCGCACGATTTCATCCGGGCTGGCATTTGGCTTCCCGTAGGCGATGTTATACGACACTGGTGCGTGGAACAGCAGTGTTTCCTGCAGCACGAAACTGATCTGCTGTCGCAACGATTCTTGCCGGAAGCCCTTCACATCAACGCCGTCAATCTTCACAATTCCAGTGTCGGGGTCGTAGAAACGGGGAATCAGGCTGATGATGGTGGTCTTGCCCGCCCCGGTCGGTCCCACCAGGGCGACCACCTGTCCGGGTTCTATGACCAAGCTGACCTGCTTTAGGATCGGGTGATCCGGCCCATAGCCGAAACTGACGTTTTGCAGTTCGATCTGGCCGCGGAGGTTTGGCGCGCCGCGCGCGCCGGGGAGATCCTTGACTTGGCCGTCGGTTTCTAAAACTTCTTGGATCCGTTCGAAGCCCACTGAGGCTTTTGCGTAGGCGTCTAAGATCTTGGATAGGTCGCGCATCGGCTTGTACATTTTGCCCAGATACCAGATGAACAGGACCAATGAGCCGGCGCTGAGGGCGTCTCTCAAAACCATACGCCCTCCAAGCCACAACACCATGCACGTACCCACCGCGACGATCATATCCACTGTTGGTCCGAGCTTGGCCTTCAGGCCGCGGACGCGTAATGCGATCCTGATTGATTCGCGGCTTTCTACCGCTAGACGCAGCTGCTCGTATTCTTCGCATGCAAAAGCCTTGACCACATGGATGGCGGACAACACCTCCTGGATTTCCGAGACCATCTCGCCTTCCTTTTTCCGCACCTCACGGGAACCCCTTTTGATTCTGCGGGTGTAGTGGAAGATTACGACGAACAGCAATGGCGCAACGGAAACTGCAATCAGGGTGAATCGCCAATTCAAATAAAACATGAGAGCGATCATGCCTGCCAGAGTTAAACTACTGACAAGCGCACCCAGCAATCCGGAAGCAACGAAGCTTTGGATGGAATCAACGTCACTGGTCAGCCGACCGATCAGGTCGCCAGTATACTTGCGGTCGTGATAGGCGAGCGAAAGCCGCTGGATATGGGAATACAGTAGCTGCCGCAGATCGTGCATCAGGTCATAGCCAATCGTGGTGGTCAGGTATCGCTCCGTGTAACTGGAAACGGCTCCTACCGCGGCGATGACCAGTACTGCAATCGCGGCGAACTTCAGCATAGCGAGCTTATCCGTGCCCCCGGCGGCGGCAGCCACATGGTGCAGCCAGCGACTTCCCGGCTTCGTCTTCAGCACGGTGTCCAGAACAAGTTTTAGAGGCCATGGCTCCGCGAGGCTGGCGCCGCCTTCAATCATGACTGCGACGATCGCTAACGTAAGGCTAGCGGCGTGCGGCCTCAGGAGGCGCCCGAAGCTGATTTTGCGTCCATCTGAATCGGTTCTCATCGGTTCTTGAACATATGGCTGGATGCGCGACACCTCGCGGATTCACACGTTATTCTGGGATGCTCAAAGCCGCCGGCGAACTTAAATATTAAAAAGGCTCCGCGAGGCTGCAAAACGGCTCTTAAGAAGCGTCGGGTACAGCGGCGTTCTAGTGAGAACGAAACATCCTCAGCTTGGAAAGGTCATCTCGGTGCCATGGAACCGAACTTGCGCAAAGAACCCGCCACGACTATAGCTACGAAGAAGAGCGAGCTAAAGCAACGGTATAAGTGGCACGTTGCTTGCTCATTGACCATCTCCGTTCTTCTGACATGTGTGCCACTGTGCCAGTTCGCTTCAACGCCGGCGACAGAACCGTTTAATGAGATTCTAGAGAGAATCGCTGCTAATAACGTCAAGTATTACGCTGTCGCTTTTTCCGTGCTTCGCGAGTACAAACTCCGCAACCTGCGATTTGAGAAAGAGGCAACCGTCTCGGTTCAAGTGACTTATCACCCAGGTAGGGGCATGGCATACACCATCCTGGAAAGTTCGGGATCCCCGAAACTCGCCGAAATTGTAGAGAAGGTGCTTGCCTCGGAAGCTGATATCAGCCGCCCAGCGAAGCTGGCCCGTCACTTAATCAACCCAGTTAATTACGAGATGGGCCTGCGTGGGACAGAAACCATGGCGGGAAGAAGCTGCTACGTCATCGATCTCGTGCCGAAGCACAAGAGCAAGTACTTGATGAAAGGAACAGCCTGGGTCGATCGCAGCAGCTATGATGTCGTGCGCCTGGAAGGTGCAACTGCGGCAAGCGTTTCGATGTGGATCGGGACACCCCACATCGAGATAGAGTTCAGTCAGATTAATGGTCTCTGGTTACCGGTTCACACCGGAGCCGTCAGCTCGGGCCTGTTGCTCGGAACGAGTGAACTCGAGATTCGTTATTGGGACTATTTCATCACCAGTCCCGATCATTCCGCGCCGAGCAGAGCCGCGGACTCGATACAGCAGTCCCGGCCATAGGATTACGATCGGCGTGGCCGTTCGCGTAGAGTGGCACTCCTCTTGACCCCTAAAAAAGAGCCACCCATCTGAGCCCAATCATCTTTTATTAACGAACCCGCCAAGCCGCGAGGCGTGCGGGGAGGCTCTTTCCCATGATGCTATGTGCCAAGGAACCGAAAACATTCTTACAAGAAACCCATACCGCTAGAGTCGACATCGCCGAAGCGTGGAAGCAGGTGGAAGGCGGGTCGAACCTCCTCAAGAGGTTCAGAGTCGAGCCAGGCGCCTGCATGAAGCTTGGCAATGTCGACCCCTCTTACTGTGGTAGCCAGGAATCACACGAGCCCGCGTTGCCTGAGCTGCTGTGTCAACTGCACAAGATGGACCAGTTGCAGAACCTGATGTACGCGGAAAGGAAGCACGCGCTCCTCATTGTGCTTCAGGGATTGGACGCTTGCGGCAAAGACGGCGTCGTTCGGTATATTCTCACGGGAATGAACCCAGCGGGCTGCCGGGTTGTCGGGTTTAAGCAACCGAAGCCCGAGGAACTCGGACACGACTTCCTCTGGCGCGTGCACCCACACGCGCCCGCCAAAGGCGAGACCGTGATTTTCAACCGGTCTCACTATGAAGACGTCCTTGCGGCTCGGGTTCATCGCCTTGTCTCGGGTCCTGTGTGGTCCGAGCGCTACAATTTGATCAACGACCTTGAGAGACTTCTGGTAGTCGAGAACTCGACAACGGTTCTGAAGTTCTTCCTCCATATCTCGAAGGAGGAGCAGTTAGCCCGTTTCAAGCGACGACTGGATGACCCAGCCCGGCACTGGAAGATCAGCGAAGCCGACTACCGGGAGCGGGAGCACTGGGACGATTACATGCGAGCGTTCCAAGATATGCTCCATCGGACCAGCACCCAGTTCGCTCCCTGGTTCGTCATCCCTTCGAACCATAAATGGTTCCGGGATCTGACAGTATCCCGGATCATCACACGCACGCTAGAGCATCTGGACATGAAGCTGCCCGAAACAGCTGTCGACCTCGCCCGCATCCGCCGCAGATATCACGCCGCCGAGGTCGAAACTATAGCCCAATAGTGGCTACCTTCACGAGCAAAGAACCGTAAAAGAGAGTCACGCTTTTCTGAGGCAGCATCAACTGTATTGGAGTGGTGAAGAAAGCGATTGTAACCGAGGCCCGAAATGTTGCAGACAGCCCATCCGAGGAGTGCGACGCGAAAACAGGTTGAGTTGGTGGAACATGCGCTTCGCCAGTTGACCAGAATTTCACGATCAGAGTGGCCGGAGATTCCACAGTATCTGCATCCAGCGTTTGCAAGATACATGAGCAAGGATGCCTGGACCGGGGAGCCGGACGCTCTCACACTGTCAGAAGCAGCCCTGTTGATCGTCCGCGATGCGATCATGCGAATCGGCGAATTCGGCGACGATGAAACTTGGGGCAGTTAAGTAGAACCGCGAGCAACGTCGCCGCCTAAGAGAGCGGTGTGCGTGCGATGAGAAACCATTTAGATGGCCGATCATGAGGCACGGCGCACCCTGAAGCAGATGGATCGAGCGTCGCAGCGTCCAGGATCTCTTCTTGGGGAGCGGCCTGCGATCGGAACGCTCACAAAACATGGCAAGAAACTGAGACGAGGTGCCCATTATCGCTCGACAGGTTACTCGCGTTCCGGCAACCTTGTCATCTCAGTGAGATTGATTTCCGAGAACCACAGAGGCGGTCCTCGTACTCAGACTAGTTTGTTGCTTTAGTTTTCCTCCACTCACCTGTCGGACCACAGTGGTTCTTGGCTCGGTTCTCCGTTTGGCGCGCGAGCGCTGAATATATTATAAATCGCGTGCTCTTTTTTCGAATCATAGCACTACGATGCACCAGATCAGTGCCAGTTTCTCCTCCAGTCTCCGCTCCGAATTGCGGCAAACGTGAATCACTCTCTCAAGGCCGGATACATTTCGATAGCCCCATCACGTTCGAACGGAAGTCGAATTGAAGAAGTTCGTGAAGACGCGGTGATCACGCTGTCGGGGCGACTCGACATGAACACTTCACCAAACCTCCGCAAGATGGCGATCAAACTTTACATCAAGGGCCGATGCAAGAATCTTACGATCGACTTCGCTAACGTGTCTTACATCGACACCTCCGGGCTCGCCACTCTGCTTGAGATTCTGCTCACAGCGAAAGAACGATGCGCGCAGCTCACTTTACGCGATCTGAACGAGGAGGTTCGATATCTGATTGATGTCAACGGGCTGACCGGATTTTTCAGGATTGAGAGTTCAGAGCGGAGTAGTTGAGTGTGACCGGGACTACTGTTGCGGTGGTAGAAGATATTGGTCGTTCCAGCCTCGGCGGCATTGAGTACGTGGGGGCTTTAGCAGTTCAGTTTTGGCGGTCCTTGGGCGGATTCAGAGCCATCAATCCGTTCGCCCTGCATCCTTTACGATGGAGACGCGCAATTGATGAAATGCTGGCCGCGGGGGTTGGCGCAGTGCCCATCGTGGCGCTAACGGCTTTTTGCACCGGGCTGATCTTGGCTTTTCAGGGAGGGTCGGAACTGCGCAAACTGGGTGCCCTCAAGTTAGTGATCCAACTGGTCGCCATCGGCATCACGCGCGAAGCCGGACCATTGATTACCGCGATCACAGTCAGCGGGCGCTCAGGCTCGGCCTTCTCTGCCGAGATTGGCACAATGGTAATCACCGATGAGATCAGCGTTCTGAAAACCATGGCGCTGGATCCCATTCATGCGCTGGTATCCCCAAAGTTCCTAGCTCTGCTGGTCGTGCTTCCCTGCTTGACCGTGGTAGCCGACTTCGCCGGTATACTCGCCGGTGGATGGTTTGTGTACACGACCGTCGGGACAACCTTGTGGTTGTATGGTCGTGCCGCCCTCGATTCGCTTTACCTTCGTGATATTGTTAGCGGCCTGATCAAGAGCATTGTGTTTGCGACGCTCATCACTCAAGTCGGTTGCCTGCAGGGCTTTCAAGTCAAGGGCAGCCCGCAGGATGTGGGCCGCGCTGCAACTTCAGCGGTCGTGAGGGCCATACTCCTGGTAATTGTGGCCGACTTGCTGTTTACCGCGCTTTTTTACACTGTGTGGCGATGATGCCGAACGAAAGCGTGATCGTAGTCCGGGATTTAGTCGTCAAGTACGGTGAGCGCACGATCCTCGACCACATAAACCTCGACATTACGCGGGGTGAGGTTCTGGTGCTGCTGGGCGAGAGCGGTTCAGGGAAGAGCGCGCTTCTGCGACATCTGATTGGATTGGAAAAGCCCTTATCCGGGAGCATCGTTGTCAAAGGGGTGGACATTGTCCGTTGCTCGGAGGCCGAACTCAATCAGGTCCGCCGGTCCATTGGTGTGTCGTTCCAGAGCGCGGCCCTCTTCGGTTCCATGACGGTTTCGGAGAACATGGCCTATCCTCTTTTGGAGTGCACAAGGCTGGTCGACTCCACCATCGATGAGGTCGTGTTACTAAAGTTGGCTCAGGTGGGCTTGGTCCACTTCGCCTCGTTCTATCCTTCCCAGCTTTCTGGTGGCATGCTGAAGCGCGCTTCGTTAGCGCGCGCGACTGCCCTGGATCCGGAAATCCTGCTTTTCGACGAGCCTTCGGCTGGCCTTGATCCGATTACGGCCGCCGGCATCGACGAACTCGTGCTTTATCTGAAGAATGCATTGCAGATGACGGTGCTTGTAGTCACTCATGAGATTCAGAGTGCATTGAAGATCGCGGACCGGCTTGCTTTTCTCCGGGATAGGAAATTAGTTGCGATCGGCCCCAAGGATTCCGTGGAGCGGAGTTCCGATCTATGGGTGCGTCAGTTCCTGGACCGTGTCCCCGATAGGAAATCAGAAGACCAGGCGGAACTCCTGCAACAACTCGCGGAAAGACTAGGTGTGCAATGTCCAAAGAACTGAAAGTAGGGGCGTTCGTTCTGGCATCCGTGGCCATTTTCATGGCCACCTTCGTGTACGTGGCAAGCGTCCAAGTACGGGGGCGCCGTATTCGTTACAAGACTTACTTCAAATATGCGGGTGGCGTTGACCCCGGATCCCCAGTGCGATTCGGCGGAATGAAGGCCGGCGCGATAACCGCCATCCACCCGTCACCTGAAGATCCCACGAAGATCGAAGTTCTGCTCGAAATCAACCAAGGTGTCCCTGTGAACGCAGATTCCGTAGCGACGCTCACGTCCCTCAGCCCTCTTGGAGATAAATATCTTAGAGATTACGACTGGTACAAGCAAGGCCACGCGTCTTCCTGGCGGGGCAACCATTCCGTCCACGGAACCTGTTTCGCTAGATGATCTCGCCAAACAAGCGAGTGCCGTCATACCCACCGTCCAGTCCACTTTGCAGGATGTGCGAAAAGACATCGACCAGGTCACGGGCGATGCGCGCGTTGTTCTGGCCAATTTCCAATCCATGTCAGGCCCGCAGAATCAGCGGAATCTCAGTTTACTCTTAGCCAATACCCGCGAGTTGTTGGACAAAGAGTCCCCACAAATCGATCGCGTTCTACAGAACGTCGAGCGCGCCTCCTCGCAGGCGAGTGGCGCGTTTGACGAGATACATACTGCGGCTCGAAACGCCAATGATACGGTTGCCAATGCGAATCGGGCGATTGACAATGCGAATCGGACGATTGACGAAATACGCGATCCGGTTAAGGCCGATCTTGCAGAGCTGCAACGCACAATGACCGACGCACGCGGGCTGATTACGGACTTGAACACGATCGTCTCGTCTAATCGATCCAACATCAATGACACACTCGAAAACTTCCGGGCGGCATCGGAGAATCTGCGCGACTTGACGTCGTCAGTGAAGCAGCGACCTTGGATGCTAATTCGCGGCAAGCCCGCACCTGACCGCGCGGTTCCCGTCGTTAGGGCAGCAAAATGATGATACGGGCGTTTTGGGTTTCAGTGGTTGCGGGACTGCTCGCTGGATGCGGGAGCATACAGGGACCAGCAATCACATATTACAAACTCAACATCCCAGCAACCCCTACGCCGGCCGGCCCATCGGTATCGGTACCGCTTCGGATTGAGCCTTTCGGAACCACCAGCTTGCTGCGGCAAGATCGGATTGTCTACTGTCCTTCGTCCGTAGAGATCGGCTTCTATGATTACCACCGCTGGGCTGAACCTCCCAAAGACACTATTACCAAGGCGATAGCGGACCAACTAACGGCAAGACGGCTTTTCCAGTCGGTTGAAATCTCGAGTGGTCCGGAAAGAGCGGGGTACGTTCTAAGAGGAAGTATCGACCGGCTTCAGGAAGTGGATTACAAAGGCGCGGTCAGAGCCCAAGTTACGATTTCGGCGGAATTGGAGGACCCGGTACGCCGGGAAAAAGTCTGGGCCGGCGTCGCGTCTTCCGAATCTGTCGTCAAGAAAAGCGATGTGCAGGCGGTTGTCACAGCCATGGGGCAGGCTTCGCAGCAGAGTATCGAGCGATTGGTGACAGATGTCGTGACTTCTATAAAGCGCAATCGGCTTGGGGCGGTGTCCTCTTCAGGGACTCCGTCTCGCTGATCAAAAGCTCCTCTGTAGCGGGTCATCCGCACTGGCCTTGCCGATGTCGGTTCGCCAAAACCCTTTACCTGGACGCAGGTGCTTCGCGGGGCGCTGTTGCGTCTTTTCAGAAGGGGAATTCATTGCGCTTCCAATACACGGCGCTGTTTCAGCGCTAGTTGGTTTATCGCGAAGCGCTTGCTCCCAAATGCCTCGGTGAACGCGAGGGCGAGAACATCCAACCGGTGCTTCTTCGACTGGCAAATGACCGGTGCTGACGCGCCCGGGCTTCTAAGGCCGGACGCCACAACCCAGCCTGGCTACTGCCCTTCGTGAGCCTTCATCATCTCATCAATCTTGGCTTTAACGGCGCTCAGGTTAAATGAAGCTGGCGCCTGCATGGGTGGGTAGTCGATGGCGGTCAGTGCCAGCTTGCCGACTGCCTGTTGCACGCTGACGAAGCGCCAAAACTCGCGAGCCATGAAGTCGTTCAGATAAGCAGGGGAGCTATTATTTAAGCTTTCGCCGCGGATTGGAGACAGACGCTCGAACGGGTCCCAGCGCAGGTTAGTGATGGTAGGCATGTCGGTAGCAAGCTTTTCCCCGGGCCATCCCCATGGCTGCTGCAGGAATTGGTACTTGAAATCGTCGATGCGAACAGCACCCAGTTGGGCACCGCTAAAGTAGAAGACCTCATGCCGAGCGGACGGCGCCATTCCACACAGAAGGTCCATCTGGGTGTAGCCGTCGAGGTGGTTCTTATAGGTCCGGTCGCCAAGCTTCACGCCTTTGAGGAGCTGATTCGCGATGTCAGGATTGCCGGCTGCCGCCACGAGCGTCGGGAACCAGTCGAGACCGGAGAAGATACCGTTCTCGACGGTACCTGGCTTGACGTGTCCGGGCCAACGAATGATTGCAGGTACCCGAAAGCCGCCTTCGTACGAGGTGCCTTTCGCGGCCTTAAATGGCGTCATGCCGCCGTCAGGCCACGTATACACCTCCGCTCCGTTGTCCGTGGTGAAAATGACGATGGTGTTCTCTGCCTCGCCGATGTCGTCAAGGTGCTTAAGAATCTCGCCGACGCTGTCGTCAAGTTGAGCCATGCCGGCTTCTTCGAGACCGTAGCCGCCCTGGAAATTCATCATCGCCTGGTACTTCGGCGGAATGTAGGTAAAGACATGCATGCGAGTAGTGTTGTGCCAGATGAAGAACGGCTTGCCATCTTTCTTAGCCTTGTCCATGAACCCATTGGTGTGTCCCACCAGCACTTCGTCGAAGGTCTCCATGTCGTACTTGGCTTGGCGGCTCTTTTGCCAGTTCTGCATGTCTCTCATGTTGGGGAATGGCGCCAACGGGCCTTCATCCACAATCCTCTGTTTTCCAACCGAACCCCAGCGCGGCATCACCGTAGGGTCGTTCGTCTCGGTGGCCCAGCAGTGCGTAAGATTCCGCGGTCCTGTTTTGTCGATCCACTCCTGCCGATAGTCGAACCAGTAGGGATCGGACATGGCATCGAGGTGGTAGAGGTAGCCGAAACATTCGTCGAAACCGTGCAGGCACGGGAGGTATTTATTCAGGTCACCGAGATGGTTCTTACCAAACTGGGCGGTCTCGTAGCCGAGAGATTTGAGCGCGATACCGATCGTTGCGGCCTGATCGGGCATGCCGACGTCCGCTCCTGCCTGACCCACAGTCGTCAAGCCCGTGCGGAGTGGTATTTCCCCTGTAATGAAATTCGCGCGCCCGGCCGTGCAGCTTGCTTCCGCATAATAGTCCGTGAAGCGCATTCCTTCAGCCGCCAACTTGTCGAGGTTCGGCGTCTTTCCCGGGAATGCCCGGTAGATCGTAGAAATTAGCGACTCCCGCTCGCAGCCTTGATAGGCTGAGAGCAAATTTTCTTTCGCGAGAAAAAGGAGAGTCGCTATGAAGAAACCATATCAAATTGAAACGCAGCGAGCTGTGAAGGAGCTCGAGGCAATGGCCGCGGACGGAAATCCGGCGGTGCAGATGGTACTGCCGATGGCGGAGATGGTGGGCTGGTTGCGGCAAGGCGTGGGCGAATTAATTCGTCAAGCCGGGTTGCGGTTGATGGATCTGCTGATGCAAGAAGAAGTCCGGGAACTGGTCGGCGAGCGCAGCCACCGGATAGCGGAAAGGACGGCCAATCGGTGGGGCAGCGAGCGGGGCTATTGCGTAGTGATGGGGCAGAAGGTTCCAGTGAAGCGGCCGCGCGTTCGCAGCACCGATGACCAGGAAGTGCGCCTGGGTAGCTACGAGCTGTTCCATCGAGGCGAGCCGCTGACGGAAACGGTTTGGGAGAAGTTGATGCTCGGCCTGAGCACCAGGAAATACGGCCAAGCGGTGCGCGAGTTCACGGAAGCCTACGGCTTGGAGAAGAGCGCCGTCAGCGAGCACTTTATCGAAGCGAGCCGGGAAAAGTTGAAGGATATGATGGAGCGGCGGCTGGACAAGACGCGGCTGTGTGCATTGCTGATTGATGCAACGCCATTCCAAGGGCAGCAGATGGTGGTCGCATTGGGAATCGCCCAGGACGGGCGGAAAATGATCTTAGGCATTCGGCAAGGCGCCACCGAAAACGCCACCGTAGTCGGAGAGTTGCTCGGCGACTTGGTCAGTCGCGGGCTCGATTTTACCGAGCCGAGACTCTATATTCTGGATGGCGGCAAGGCACTCACTGCCGCAGTAAAAAAGCACGCCGGCGACTCGGCGGCGATCCAGCGCTGCCAGGTCCATATCGCGGGCCGAGACCCGCGCTTTCCAGAGGGGTGGAACGTCCCCTCCCGGGCAAGTCCCTGCGAACCCGGTAGCCAGAGGTCAGGCATGGCGGGGTAACTTGTCATGTCGCAGCAGACCCGACACGTAGCCTCAGTACCCAGTCCGGAGGCACGGGCAAAAGTTCAGGCCGTACCGAAAGGGAATGTATGGCACCGTCATGGCATCTCGAACGAGTATTACTGGGAGAGTTCGGGAATGGGATGGTCGAGCCTCCTGTGTATGGGCGAAGACAGCAACGGCTGTAGATGCGTAGGGAAGAGAAGCAGCCGTCATCCCCGGTGTTTCGAGCAACGGCATGAACGGAAGGAAGCGTGAGGGAACGGTCGAGATCCCACGAGGTCGGCGGATACTCCGTCGCCGTAAGCGGACCTATAAGACGAAAGTCGAAGTGGTTTGCGATGCCGCGTGGGAAGTCGGAAGAGGCCATAGCGTAGCGAAGAGGGCGTGGACAGCAAAACCCGCCGGAGCGAAGGGCCTCGACTCGAGCCATGCCAACAATGAAGGAGGGATTTCGTGACTGCCGATGAGGCTCAACGCACGACGTTAGAAAAGGTCCGTGTACTTCAGAGGAAGCTATACCGAGCGGCCAAGGCTCAGCCGCAACGAACGTTCGGAGTTCTGTTTGATAAGGTTTGCAGTCTGGAGGTGTTGTGGGTTGCATGGGAGCAAGTTCGACGTAACCGCGGAGCCGCAGGCGTCGATGGCGAAACTATCGAATCGATCGAGGCGAAGGGAACGCTGTGGTTTCTTCTGGAACTGCGGGAGGAACTATTGCAGCAGCAATACCGGCCCCAACCGGTGCGCCGGGTATTCATCCCCAAGCCTGATGGACGGCAGAGGCCGCTGGGAATCCCAGGAGTGAAGGATCGGATCGCACAGGCAGCGGTAAAGCTAGTCATCGAGCCGCTGTTTGAAGCCAGCTTCCGGCCGGGATCGTACGGATTCCGGCCCAAACGGAGTGCCAAGCAAGCGATCTACGATATTCGCAAGTGGGTGACCTACGGCTACGACCAAGTCATTGACTTGGATCTCAAGAGCTACTTCGACACGCTTGACCATGATTTGCTGATGAAGCTGGTTGAACGGCGGGTCCGTGATCCGCGCGTTCTGCGGTTGATTCGGCGGTGGTTGAAAGCCGGAGTGCTGCACGAAGGGATTCTGGAAGAGACCACGGTCGGCTCCCCGCAAGGGGCAGTGATCTCGCCGTTGTTGTCCAACATCTATTTACATCCGCTCGATCTGTACTGGGAGCGGGAGGTGAAGGCGACGAAGATGGTCCGCTATGCGGATGACCTCGTGGTGTTGTGCCGATGGAAGCCACCGGAAACTTACATGCCGAAGCTGAGGCAGTTCCTGGCGCGGCTGCGGGTGACTGTCAATGAGGACAAGACTCGCATGGTCGCGGCACAGGATGGCTTCGACTTTCTGGGGGTGCACTTTCGGAAACAGCCATCGCGGCGCGATACCAGCAAGTGGTTCTGCTACTGCTGGCCATCGCAACGTTCGATGCAGCGGATTCGGGATAAGGTGAAGGCGGCTATCGGCCGTGATAACCGCCCGGCGGTGCAAGAGAAGTTGGACCGGCTGAACCCGATACTGCGGGGATGGTCGGCCTACTTCGGCTGGCTCAACTCAGCCCAGCATTTTCGGAAGGTGGATCAATATGTCACGCGGAAACTTCGGATTTGGTTGCGGACCAAACATCAGCGCAAACGGCGAGCGTTCTGGAGAACGCCACTGGCTTACTGGAGAAAAGCCGGCCTGTACTCGATTCAGGGCCGAATTGTGCATACGAGCTGAATGCCGCCGGGGGAAGGCTCCCGGAGAGCCGTATGAGGGAAAACTTCACGTACGGTTCGATGAGGGGGTGCTGGAGACGGAGCTATGGAGCGGACTGCGACACCGGCGTAACGGCGAAAGCCGCCGGTCAACCGAAACCTCCGTTCCTGTGGCCACCGCGCCAGCGCCCTACTCTGCAGCGCCGGAATGTGCTCGATCATCTGACCGACGAACACAAACCGGCGGTGGCTAAAAGGCTCCATGCGGCTTATGCCCTGGAGGACCACGCTGCTGCCAAGCAGGCGTTGAACGCACTCCATCGCGAACTGATGGACCTCAATCCCAGTGCGGCGCGGAGCTTGGGCGAAGGAATGGAGGAGACCCTGACCGTGCACCGGCTTCACGTCCCCATGCAACTGCGAAAAACGTTGGCCAGCACCAACGTGATCGAATCGGCGTTCTCGATCGTGGAGCAGGTTTGCAAAAATGTGAAACGCTGGCATGGCGGCGACCAGCGAGAGCGCTGGGTCGGGTCGGGACTCCTGGTTGCACAAAAACAGTTCCGAAAGGTCACCGGACACAAACAGATTCCGGCGCTCATCAGAGAATTAGAAGCGCTGGCACCGTCGAAATCGGAGGTTGTCAAAAAAAGAAAGGCGTCGTAGAGTGGGTTGCACGGGAGCCGCTAGTTTCAACGGAGATCCGGGCATTTCCCGAAACGGAGCGGCGGGATATCGTCGCAGAGGCCGCGCCCAATGTCCGCACCGCTTCCTTTGAATGGTGGCGGCCCATGTTGCAGTCCCTGTTGGCGGATCGCTTCAGGCTCGTACTCCACCGCGAGACGAAGGAATCGCCGGTCTACGAATTGGTTGCGGCGAAGAGCGGGATCAAAATCGCGCTGCTGAAAGAAGGGGCCTGTACGGTGGCGGATCCGCAGAAGCCGCTGCCAGCGCGGCCGGGAGAGGCGCCGCCTCGTCTCTGCAACAACCTGCGCCATACACGAGGCCGGGTTGAAGCCATCGGCGTGGACATGACACAACTAGCCAATACTCTCGCGGCTATTCTGAACCGTACCGTCGTCAATAAAACCGGCTTCAACGGCATGTTCGATCTTGATCTTCAATTCGCACCGATGGAAGATACCGCCGACACGGCGCGCCCTTCGATATTCACCGTACTCCAGGAGCAATTGGGGCTTCGACTGGAATCGGCCAAAGGCCCAGTGGCGGTGCTGGTTGTCGATCACGTGGAACGGCCGTCCGAGAATTAAATTTCAGACGCGCACATTTACCTCGGCCCATTCAGACGGCGAGGTTTATAATCAAATTGTAAGTCGGGCAGACACTCAGAGGCGCGATCGCCAATGACAGAAGTTCGCCACAGCCCTCCATACCGGCAAATCCACCGTCGAAGCTCTTGCACATCCTCGTTCTGTCGGTTGGAATTTGCGCGAACGAGCGCGCTGCCTGAAGTCCCGTAGCAGCTCTGACCGAGCGGGATCACCATTTGTGACCGCCCAGCATGGCGTTACCAAACGGTAAGCTGCTCGGTCCTGGCGAATAACCGGCAATGGAGAATTGCCGCAGTTAAACACGAAAGGACAATCATGAAAATCGTAGTAATTGGTGGCACCGGACTCATTGGATCGAGGCTTGTCAAGAAGCTTCGCGAGCAGGGTCAGGAAGTGGTGGCCGCGGCGCCGTCTTCCGGCGTCAATAGCATTACAGGCGAGGGACTCGCGGATGCGTTGAAGGGCGCCTCCGTGGTGGTCGATGTAACGAACTCCCCTTCCTGGGAGGATGCGGCAGTATTGAAGTTCTTCGAGACGTCCACCCGTAACCTCCTCAAGCATGAAGCGGCCGCGCGCGTGGGACATCACGTTGCGCTGTCCGTGGTAGGAACGGAACGTATGCTCGCCAGCGGATTCTTCCGCGCCAAGATGGCTCAGGAAAATTTGATCGAGGCCTCGTCGATTCCGTACTCCATCGTTCGGGCGACGCAGTTCTTTGAATTCGTAAAGAGTATCGCCGACATTTCCACTCAGGGCAACAAGGTGAGCCTGCCTCCCGTGCTCTTCCAGCCCATGGCAGCCGACGATGTGGCCAGTGCACTCAGCCGAATCGCAACGAGCTCACCTGTGAATGGCACCGTGGAAATTGGAGGGCCCGAACAGTTTCGTCTGGATGAAGCTGTCCGGCGGGATCTGGCTGCGCGCAAGGATCCACGCGAGGTAGTCTCTGATCCTCACGCGCGGTACTACGGCATTGAGGTGAGCGAGAGGACACTGGTTCTGAACGAAAGCGCGCGACTGGGCGAGACACGCTTCGATGACTGGCTACGTCAGGCTGCAAAACAGGTTCCCAAGAAGGATCTGCAGCCGGCGTAAGCGCTGCCTTCGGCCGGGTCCGACCCAACCCAGAAAGGTCCACATTGACGACGAGTTGCCCCCGTCGGACCCGGCCGTGCCATCTGCCGGGCTAGCACACGACTACAGTGCCGGATCCGCAACACGCAACGAAAGCAGCCGGACAATCCCTGGAACTGCGTCAACCATTCCGCATCGGCCTCCGGCATCACTTTTTCGCGCTTTTGCAGCACCAAGCCTCAATTCATTCCATGGGTCGGCCGTTTTCCGTCCAAGTGACACGCCCCTGAAGTCATGGACAGGAGCCAATTACCTTTTGCGGAGCGGCTGAACATTCCGGGAACAAGCGTTGCAAACCAGAAATGCTGCCTCGCGTGCGTTTGTCAATCTATACTGGCACTGAAGACGATGTTCGACTAAATGAGGCAGACCTGCGAAGGCCGCTATAGGACGATTCCCGCTCTTTAATCGCGTTTTTGAACAATCCATCCCCGCCGGCGTGAGCTGAGATGGTCGCGCCTCGGAGAGGGCGCTCGATAATCGAAAGAGTGGACCAAAACAGCGCACGGGACCAAACGCCTTTCGACGTAGATCAACGAGTGTGCCGTGGCGCCCGAGGAGGTCGCCTGGAATGAGTTCCCAACGAGCACAGGTAGACCTTGTGAATTATGAGGACGGTTCTGTTGTGAGCCGAACGATTGTTAAACGGGTCACAGGCACTGTCACCCTGTTCGCATTCGATGAAGGCGAAGGTTTGAGCGAGCATACGGCCGCATTCGACGCGGTGGCGCATTTGCTCGAGGGCGAGGCCCAAGTCACGATATCGGGCAAGGCACTGCGGGCGGCCGCAGGCGAAGCGGTGTCGATGCCCGCTAACCAGCCCCATTCACTGAAGGCTCTCGGTAGATTCAAGATGCTCTCGACGATGATCCGCTCCTGAGCGGTCACGGCCGAAGCTATCGGCGTTTTTCGGCGACAGGAAAACAGATTCCGAATAATCTGCACCACGTTGGTCAAAGCCAATTTCGGTTATAGTTGAACAGTAGCTTGCGATCCTTTTGACCTCAATTTGATCGCACTTCCCGCTCGCGCGGCCACGCCGGTGAACGACGTTATTTAGGTTAGGTTTTCTCGTACGTCGGAACTGGAGCTCTTATGAAGAAACTGTGGATCGCGTTCGCCCTTGTGATGGGTGTGTCCTTTTCTGTCCTGGGCTGGATTGGAACCCGCATTTATGAGGAACGACCTCCGCTTCCCGTCCACGTGGTGACCACCGCGGGGGAGGCGCTCTTCCCGGATGGCGCCATCGAACGAGGGCAGAATGTATGGCAATCCATGGGCGGGATGGAGGTGGGTTCGATCTGGGGACACGGCAGTTACGTCGCGCCGGACTGGACCGCCGATTGGCTGCACCGCGAGCTGACATTCGTACTCGGCGAATGGAGCCAGAAGGAATACGGAAAAGATTTTAGCTTCCTGCGCGCCGAAGATAAGGCCCGGCTGCGCGGCCGTTTGGAGCAGATGTACCGCGCCAATACGTATAACGCAGCAACCGGCACGATTACCGTCGACTCGATTCGTGCCCGCGCTTTCGCCTCGGGTCTGCAACATTATTCGGAAGTCTTCCTGAACGGGAACGCTGATTATTCTATTCCTGCGGGAACAATCCGATCTGAAGACCGCCTCCGGGATATGGCCGCCTTTTTCTTTTGGACAGCCTGGGCGTCGAGCACAAATCGCCCCGGCGAGAACCTCACCTATACGCACAACTGGCCTCACGAGTCCCTGGTAGGCAACGAACCATCGGGCGATATGGTGATGTGGACTGGAGTGAGCATCATAATGCTGCTGGCTGGAATCTGCGCCCTGGTCTGGTGGGAAGCGGCCCGGCAATCGAAGGAGCCGTCGCTCGATCTACCCCGGACCGATCCTCTGGGAGCATGGAAGGCGACGCCCTCACAGAAAGCAACTCTCAAGTACTTTTGGACTGTTTCCGCCCTCATTCTGGTTCAGATGCTGATGGGGGTCGTCACCGCCCATTACGGAGTTGAAGGCAACGGATTCTATGGATTCGATCTGGCCAAAATACTACCTTATGCCGTTACGCGCACCTGGCATGTGCAACTCGGTCTGCTCTGGATCGCGACTGCCTGGCTTGCAGCGGGCCTTTTCATCGGCCCACTGGTGAGCGGTCATGAGCCCAAACACCAAAAGCTCGGTGTGAATATTCTCTTTGGAGCTCTGCTCTTCATTGTCGTAGGGTCTCTTACGGGTGAGTGGCTGAGCATTCAGAACAAGCTTTCCGACAGCACTGCTTTCCTGTGGGGCCATCAGGGTTACGAATACATCGATCTCGGTAGAGGCTGGCAATGGTTGCTGTTCATCGGCTTGTTGCTATGGCTGTTTCTCACACTGCGGCCGATCATACCCACGCTTCGCCAGCCTGGCGAAAAAACTCCCCATTTGCTGTGGCTCTTCGCGATTTCGAGTGCCGCCATCGGATTGTTTTATGGCGCTGGATTGACATGGGGCCAGCATACCAATCTCACCATCGTCGAATACTGGCGCTGGTGGGTCGTGCACCTCTGGGTAGAAGGGTTTTTCGAAGTCTTCGCAACCACGGTAATTGCCTTTGTCTTCGCGCGCCTGGGCTTGATCCATGTTTCGACAGCGACGAGAGCGGCTTTGCTATCCACATCTATCTATCTGGCCGGCGGGATTATCGGCACATGCCACCATCTGTACTTTTCCGGCACTCCACCAGTGGCTCTCGCGTGGGGAAGCGTTTTCAGTGCGCTTGAGGTAGTGCCGCTAACGCTGGTTGCTTTCCCCGCGATCGACGAATTGAGGCGCAGCAGACTCACAGCGTGGGCGGAGAGATACCGGTGGCCGGTCTATTTCTTCCTTGCGGTGGCGTTCTGGAACATGGTCGGTGCGGGACTGTTCGGATTTATGATCAATCCGCCCATCGCTCTTTACTATATGCAGGGCCTCAACACGACTCCTCTGCATGGCCATGCGGCTTTGTTCGGCGTTTACGGGTTACTCGGAATGGGCCTGATGCTGATATGTCTGCGCGCGATGAAGCCAGCACTCGTCTGGCGCGAAGGACAGCTGAGGTTTGCGTTCTGGGCTATGAATTTGGGTTTGTTCCTGATGTGCGTCGGCAGTCTGCTACCTGTAGGGCTGCTCCAGACCTGGGCGTCGGTCGACCAGGGCTATTGGTACGCTCGCAGCTCTGAATTTCTGCATACGCCTCTCATGCAAACGTTGCGGTGGATGCGTGTTCCGGGGGACACGACTTTTGGGATCGGAGAACTCATCATGGTGTGGTTCGTGTTTACTTTGGGGCGCGCGCCACGCAGCCAGGCACTTCCCGTAGCGCAGCCCGTTATGGGGGATTGACGTCAGGGCAGGATTGTCCCAAGGATCATCGAGTAGCTTGAGTGTTCAAGTACGGACTTTGATATCCGGGGCCGCGCGGGATTGATCGAAACTGACAGCGTCCTGTTTGGAAATCCTACTTGACGTATAGTCATCTCGGACCCATGCGGCTTGGCCGGGCGAGCGGCACGCCTCGGGGGGCATGCCAGCTTACGGCCCCGGATCGGCAACCCGCAATGAAAGCAGGCTGGCCAATTCCTGGAACTGCGCCACCCATTCCGCATCGGTTTCCGGCATTTCTTTTTCGCGCAGTTTTTGCAGCACTTCGTAACAGCGGTTCTGTACCGACCACAGCACCAAAGCAAACGGCAAGGAACCGGCCACCAGCAGATTGTCGCGGAACTTTTCCAGCCGAGCCAGATCCCGGGGATCTTCAAAAAACCGATCGGCGCCCCGTTCCAGATTGCGGCGCAGCACGATTTCCAGGCCGCCCTCATCCAAGGGAATTCCGGCCACGCGCATCTCCTCCAGCAGATTCTGGATCGCAGCCTGATCGAGTTCGGGGGCGCCCAGCGCCTGCCGCAGCAGGCCGTTCAGAGCCACTTCCGCCGCGGCCTTGAGTTCCTTGGGGATCGGAATGCCGCAGTCGCTCATGAAGCGCAGCAACTGGGCTTGCTCTTCATAGATCGCCCGCGCAACGGAGAAAGAATGATCCACCGTGGATTCCAGCACCTCGGTTAAAACCTTGCGCTGCTCGTCGCGGAAGAGATTCTTGAGCGAATAGGTGTGGCCGGGGAAACCCTGGTCGAGCGCATGAATGGCCGCCGCCAGATCCGAACGGCTCAAGGCATCGCGGGCGGCCTTGCTGAGATCGCGATAAGCCTCCTCGGAGCGGTACAGCGCTACACCGCCGTGCAGATTGTGATCTCCGAAATGGAGCACGCCGAACATCAGCATGTCGGAATCCTGCGTGATTTCCGAGATGAATCGCGCCTTGCCGAAAGCCAGCCGCGTCTTGCCCGAACGCTTCAAGCGGTAATCCTTGTTGTCCACCGAGTAGGCGTAGATGCGCGTGTTGTCCGGATAGCTTTCAAACAGGGAACTCATGGCGTAGTGCGCGCCCAGCTTGAGCAGATCCACGCTGGCCGGCTTGACGAATTTTGCGTAAATTGCGGCGCCATCGCCGTGCTCGGGAATATTGCTCTTGGCCAGCGCCAGCTTCTCCAAGAAACCGCGCTCTAAGGAACCGCTCTCGAAACGCCGCTCGCCTTCGTTGCCGAAAAGTTCTTCCGCCAATTGCAGCACGCGGCCAGCGTATTGCATCACTTGCACCGTTTCAATACCAGTAAGCTCGTCGAAGAACCAGCCGCAACTGGTGTACATCAGCATGGCGTGCCGCTGCATTTCGAGCAGCTTCCAGATCTTCACGCGATCGGCGCTGTTGATCGACTTGCGCCTGAAATTGGCGGCGGCGAAGCGCTCGCGGCTCTCGGGCGAGCGGTCCAGGATGACGTGGATGTAGTTGTTGCGCGCCGCCCAGGGGTCTTTGAAGAAACGCCTAGCCATTTTTTCGTAGCTGGGCGCGATCTCGTCCCGCAGCCAGTCGAGCGCCGCGCGTAAAGGCGCGCGCCATGCTTGATTCCACTCGCCATGGCCGCCCGAGTTGCAGCCGCAGTTGCTATTCCAGCGGCCCACTCCGTGGACGCAGCTCCAGGCGGTGTTCTCCAAAATCTCGACATCGTGCGCGGCCGGATATTTCTCCAGAAACTCGCCGTAGTTGGTGACCTTCGCCAAGCCGCTGGATTCGATGTGATCCAGCGCATACGCCAGCGCCATGTCGCCGAACGCATGGTGATGGCCGTAGGTTTCGCCGTCGGTGGCGATATGGGCCAGTTGCGGCCCTTCGCGCTGGTCCGACAATGCATCCAGCAGCCGCCGCGCGAAACGGCCTCCGTCATTCAGCAGGCGCTCAAACGCCACGGCCCGCGACACCGGCCCGTCATAGAAGAACAGGTTGATGGAGCGGCCGGACGGCAGCTTCTGCCGGTAGACGCGCGCCGGGTCGATTCGCTGGCCGGTTACGTCGATGCCATCCATGGACTTGGCCTGCGAAGGCGCCAGGATCGTGAAATGGATGCCCTCGCGCGCCATGAAGTCGAGCGTTTCCAGATCTACCGCGGTTTCCGGAAGCCACATGCCCTCCGGATCGCGGCCGAAGCGGAAACGGAAATCTTCGATGCCCCAGATCACCTGCGTCAGCTTGTCGCGCGCGTTGGCGAGCGGCATGATCATGTGGTTGTAGCACTGCGCCAGCGCCGAGCCGTGCCCCGAAAATCGCTGCGCGCTCACGCGGTCCGCCTCCAGGATCGCCTGATAGGCTTCCGGCGCCTTGTCCTTCATCCAGGACAACAGCGTGGGGCCGAAGTTGAAGCTGATGCTCGAGTAGTTGTTGACGATTTTCGCGATGCGGCCTTCGGCATCCAGAATGCGCGCGGCGCTGTTGGGCGCATAGCATTCCGCGGTGATGCGCTCGTTCCAATCGTGGTAGGGAGCCGCGGAGTCCTGCAGTTCGATCGCTTCCAGCCACGGATTCTCGCGCGGTGGCTGATAGAAGTGGCCGTGGATGCAAAGATATCGGTTTTCGTTCACGCTGCGAGCTGCCGCTGGCTTCACCACCACGGCGGTGCCGTAACAGAGCACCTCGGTCACTCCTTGCATGATCTCAGTCGCGTCATAGCGAACGCCTACCACGGCGTTGGCGCCCAGTTGCGCGGCATGCTCCGCCATGCGCTGATAAGCGTGGGCGCGGGTCTCTTCGCACAGATTGGTGAAGAGCGTGATGTCGCCGCCCACCATGGTCTGCAGGCTGGCGCCCAGGGTTCCAAAAATTGATCGGGACCGCACGATGATGCCGCGTACGATGCCGATGGTCCGGTCGATGGTGAAGCCGTCTAGAGTAAACGCGGTGGTTACCATGGAGTCCGAGCACAGCTAGGGAATCGTCGTCCATCGCGCTAAGGCTAGTATTTTAGCATTGGCCAGGATATGCGCGATGGACTGATCGACCTCTAGTTTTTTGAGCGTTCGAGCTTCGCCACTCGCTCTTCAATCCGTCCCAAACGCTCGTCGAACTCACGCACCGCCGCCGAAGTTCCACGCGCGCGGACTTCAAAGGTTTGTGCCCAGTTGTGAAAGGCGCTCAGCAACTTCGTTTCGGTCACTTCGCTTCGCTCTTCAATGTAAGTCTTCAATCGAGTTTCAACACCATCGATACGCGCGCCGAGACGGCCCTCCAACTGCGCGAACGCCTGTTGTAGTTCAGGATCCACAGGGCCAGCATAGCACCGCGCCCCCAGACTTTCCCGTTCTTTACCCTAGGCGAAATCCGCAGCCTGCCGATGAAATGAAGTAGGCAGCGGAGGAACCAGTCGCATCGTTTGAAGAGAATTTAATGGAGCTTATGTAACTGATTATGCAGTCAACCCAGGCGGCAGCCACGTCCAAAGTATGGGGCACGTCCGTGCCCGGTGATATATTTGAGAGTCACACGTTAGTCCATGCCCTTTCAGATTCAACCGGTTAAGGAATTCCTTGTCCGGCCCGCACTGCCGTCGGCCATCGCTCGAATGAGCGATCTCGCCTACAACGTGCTGTGGAGTTGGGACCATACGGTGCGTTCGCTGTTCCGGAGGCTGGATTCGGCGTTGTGGAGGAATTGCGGCCACAACCCGGTACTGATGCTGGGGCGGGTACCGCAAGCCACTTTGGAACGCGCGGCCGCGGATCCCGCGATTTCTGGCCGCTTACCGCCGGGCTTGCGACCGCTATTCCAACTACCTAGAACGCTCCGAAGCTGGCCGACGATCGGCTGATCGCGTATTTCTCCATGGAGTACGGATTGGTGGAGTGCATGCCGATCTATGGCGGCGGACTGGGCGTCCTTTCGGGCGACCATTTGAAGGCTGCCAGCGACGGCGGCGTTCCACTGGTAGGCGTGGGTTTGTTGTACCAGAAGGGTTACTTGCAGCAGATCCCTCAATCCGGACGGCTGGCAGCAGGAGCGCAATCCGGTCAACGATTTCTATACGCTTCCGGTGCGCCCGGTTCGCAGCGAACAGGGCAAAGACGTGATGGTCACGGTGAAGCTGCCCACCGGCGGACGTCACCATCAAAGTCTGGAGCATGGACGTCGGCCGCGTGAAGCTCTATCTTCTCGACACGAACATTCCGGAAAACGAGCGTCCGGAAGATCGTGAGATCACCGCGCAGCTTTATGGCGGCGATAATCTTACGCGCATCCGTCAGGAAATTATCCTGGGAATCGGCGGCCTGCGCGCGCTGGACCGGCTGAACTTGAAGCCCACCGTCTGGCACATGAACGAGGGGCACTCCGCGTTTCTGGCCATCGAACGCATGCGCCGTTCGATGAAGGAGTACAAGCTTACTTTCGAGGAGGCATACGAAGCCTGCCGCTCCAACAGCGTTTTTACCACGCACACGCCGGTGCCGGCCGGCATCGATCTGTTCGATCCCGGATTGCTCTATGAGTATTTCGGCGAGTATTGCTCGGAAAACGGCATTCCGTTCGAGAAGTTCCTCGCGCTTGGCCGCTTCCGTCCCGAGAATCCCCACGAACCGTTTTCCATGGCCATCTCGGCCATTCAGACGTCGGCCTACCGCAACGCGGTGAGCAGCCTGCATCGGCAGGTCTCGCAGGAAATGTGGCAGGAGCTGTGGCCGAAGCTGCCGGTGTGGGAAGTGCCCATCACCTCGGTAACCAACGGCGTGCATCTGCTGACGTGGCTGAACGGCGATCTGGCGCAGCTTTACGATCAGCACCTGCAGCCGGACTGGCGCGACCGAAATGCGGACCCGCGCATCTGGGATCTGGTGGAGGACATTCCGCCGCAGGAGCTGTGGGAAGCCCATCGCCGCCGCAAACGGTATCTGGTTTCCTTCGTGCGCGAGCGCGTGGTCACCGCCGCCGTGGGGCGCAAAGCTCCGGCGGCCGAGCAGCGGCGTTTGGCCGAGGTACTGGATCCGGATACTTTAACCATCGGTTTCGCACGCCGCTTTGCCACTTATAAGCGAGCCACGCTTCTGTTCCGCGACCTCGAGCGGCTGAAGCGCCTGCTGACCAATCCCGAGCGGCCGGTGCAGATCGTGATCGCCGGCAAGGCGCATCCGCGCGACCTGCCCGGAAAGACCCTGATTCGCGAAATCGTGCAGCTCTCCCGCGCGCCCGAAATCGCCAAGCACATCGTTTTCGTGGAGGACTACAGCATCGAGGTGGCGCGTGAGCTGGTGCAGGGCGTCGACCTGTGGTTGAACACTCCGCGGCGCGGCGAAGAAGCCTGCGGCACCAGCGGCATGAAAGCGGGCGTCAACGGCGTGCTGAACCTCAGCATTCTGGACGGCTGGTTTGACGAAGGCTATGAGATCTCCGGTGGCTGGGCCATCGGCGACCGGGAGCCTTACTCCGACGACCAGGACGAGATTCACGCGCGCGCCATCTACTCCATACTCGAAAACGAAATTGTGCCGATGTACTATCAGGACCGCGAGGGCGGCGTTCCCGTGGAGTGGATGCGCCGGGTGAAGCAGTCCCTGATGCATCTCAGCCACCAGTTCAACTCTGGGACGGATGGTGGGTGAGTACCTCGCGCAGCTCTACGAGCCTGCTCATCAGGCTTATCTGGAGGTCTCCCACGATTGCTTCCAGCCGGCCCGCGATCGTGCGGGTTGGAACCAGCGTGTTCATGAGGTATGGGATAAAGTCGGGTTTGTCGAAATCGGACCCGGGCCCGGATGTCTCCGTGCTCACCGGGCTTCCTATTCCAGTGCGGGCGGTGGTGAATCTCGCCGGGCTGTCGCCCAAAGACGTGCGAGTGGAGGCCGTGGTCGGCCGCATCGGCGTAAACGGGAATCTCGAGGAAACTCAGGTGATGACGCTTCCGGCGTCCGAACAAGTCGGCAACGAATATGTGTTCTTAAAAGAGTTCGTGCCGCATCAAACAGGCAGGCTTGGGTATTCTTTGCGAATTAGTCCGAATCACTACGACGATCCCCTCACCCGGCCATGTAACTCGTTGCTGAAATGGAGCTCCGATTGAGCCTGATACCGAGAACTCTTAGTACTGACACCGAAACGTCACCCGATCATCGTGAGATTTCAGTAGCTTCTGGCATTGATTCGTGGTACATACTTATTTAGGCGCAAGCGGGACAACGTCTTTTCCAGCTTTAGCCGGTTCCCGCAGCTATCCTCCGCATCGATCCTCAAGCTAACAAGCAGTGGACCTGTGCCGAACACCTTATACAGGTAACGTTGCGAGAGCGCGAGATCCAGGAGTCGATTTTTTAACATGGACGACGACCGTAAGTACCGACAACGGGGCTACATGGATACTAATGGCGGATCCAGAGACCGCCAGCTCACTGAACGGCCTAAGCCCTCGGGCCCGCGGCCGCCCATCGACGTCACCGGCCCCCGCCTGCCCCGCCTGCTCCAAAACGTAGTGGCCGCCCGCTGTTTCAACTGCTCCACCGCGCTTTCGCCCGATATCGACTGGAAAGGCAAATGTCCCAAATGCGGAACTGCGTTACATTGCTGTAAACAGTGCGCGCATTTCGAGCCCTCCACCCGCTTCCAATGTTTGAAGCCGGTGCCGGTGCGCATCGCGGTGAAGGATCAAGCCAACGAATGCGAACTGTTTAAGCCTCGCGTCACGGTGGCCCGGGACGCGGCTCCAGCGAACAACCATGTCGCCGCCCCTCCCCAGCAAGTTCCGCGCACCCCCAACGACGCTCGCGCTGCGTTCGACAATCTTTTCAAAAAAACCGAATAGCCGCTTGGCCTGCTCTGTCATCCCACCAAAAACGCCAGCGATTGGCTGACATAATCCTTCAACTCGGCCCGCTTCACAACCGCGTCCAGGAAGCCGTGCTGCAATAGGAACTCGCTGGTTTGGAATCCGGCGGGGAGTTTTTGCCGGATGGTCTGCTCGATCACGCGCGGACCCGCGAAGCCGATCTGCGCTCCTGGTTCAGCGATGTTCAGATCGCCGAGCATGGCGAAACTTGCCGTGACACCACCCGTGGTGGGGTCCGTCAAAACGCTGATGTAAGGAATGCCAGCCTCGTCCAGCCGCATCAATGCGCCTGAGATCTTGGCCATTTGCATCAGGCTGACGGCGCCTTCCTGCATGCGCGCGCCTCCCGATGCGGAAACGATAATCAGCGGAACTTTTTGCTCCAGGGATCGTTCAATGGCGCGCGTAATCACTTCGCCCACCACGGTCCCCATGCTGCCGCCCACGAATTTCAGCTCCATCGCGCAGATATGGACCCGCCGTCCGTTCAGATTGCCGCCGGCCGAAATGATGGCGTCGCGAAGATGCGTGGCTTCCTGCGAAGCGGCCAGCCGGTCCTGATATTTTTTTGAATCGACGAACTCCAATGGATCGCTGGATGAGAGGCGCTGATCGAATTCTTCGAACTTTCCGTCGTCGAACAGCATACCCAAACGCGTGCGCGCGTCCAGGCGCTCGTGATGCCCGCATTTGGGGCAAACCTGGTGATTGTCCTGGAGCGCCTTGCGCCAAACAATCTGGCCGCAGTGCCCGCATTTCAACCACAGCCCTTCGGTGCGAACGCGCTTCTCGCCTTCCTCCGGCGCCACCGAAGGTTTCACTCGAGTGAACCATGCCATTCAGACTTCAGTATAAGAGGGAGTCCGCGTTTGACTTTGGCGCGCTACTTCGGGTAGGGATGGCCGCGCAGTAAGGTGAACGCACGATAGATCTGTTCGGCGAGCACTACGCGAGCCAGCTCATGCGGCATGGTCATGGCGGAGAGCGAAAGCAGCAGGCCTCCGTTCTTGCGCCACTCGGGGGGAAGGCCGGTGGCGCCTCCGATCAGGAACACCAGGTCGCGCGCTTCCAACTCGGCTTGGGACACCAGCTTCGCGAATCGAGGCGAATCCATCGTTTTGCCGACCGGATCGAGCAAAACTTTCGTCGCGGCGGGATGCCTGGCCCAAGGGTCGAAGCGCGTCGGAACAATCTCGCGCATTTCGCACCGGCCGTAGCGCGTGGAGCGCTGGATGAATTCTTCAGCCAGGCGATTGGCATTCGGATCGCGGGGCTTGCCGACATAGTAGAGCAGGATCTTCATTGAACGGCTTGAGAGGCGCGACTACATACAATAGCAAGCCGGCCGTGCCGCCGTTCGATCGCGTTTACTGGTGTCGCTTTACTGGACGGCGATGTTCAAGGTTTGCGTTCCGCTGTTTCCACCCAGCGTGAACGACACCGGTACGGAGTTTCCGGAGGAAACCTGCGGGACAACCACGTCGAACTGGTAAAGCCCAACGTATTGCGGCGCCAGACCCGCATACACCACCGTGGCGGGCAACCCTCCGATAGAAATACTGAAATTGCTAGCCAGGCTAGTCAATCCCTGCGCAATCTGTCCCGCTGGAATGTTCTCGGTCACCGCGCCAAATCCAACGCCGTAGAGAGTAATTGTGTCGCCCGGCTTGGCCGGCCGGGAGTTGACGCCTGGGATCGCGCCCGTGGGCAGCACGTAAGTGACGCCGTCGTTGAACAAGGCAACCACATACTGGGTTCCGTTGATGTTGAAAGAGGGAGGCGCATCGAATCCCGGCTCGAGCGGATTCACCACAATCTGGTAACTGGGACTGGTACCGCTCGGGCTGGTGACGGTCAGAAGTTGAATGCCAGTATTGACGTTGGACGGCACCTGGACATCCACCTGCAATGGGCTAATATATTCCACGAACGCCGGCTGCCCGTTAATACTAACCTTCGTCCCTTCCAGCGACGTAGGAGCGTTGTTGCCGTTGAAGTCCGCCGAGCCCCATTCCCGCGTGGCGGTGGCCAGGTTCGCGCCATAAATTTCGATCCAGGATCCGGGCGCGAGCGATGTGAATTTTCCAAACTGGCTGGCGCTCACCACGCCGCCGTTGTCGACGGTAGGAGTATTGACGGGAACGGACTGCGTCAGCATCCGCACCCGGTTGTTGCCGAAGTCACCAATGTAGACGTTTCCATTAGGAGCAACCGATACGCTGCGAGGCACATTGATGGCAGCGTCCAGAGCTGGCCCGCCGTCGCCGCCAAAGCCCTCAATGCCGTTGCCGGCCACGGTCTCAATCGTTCCGTTCGTGAACAGCACGCGAATTCGGTTGTTATTCACATCCGGAATGTAAAGGTTGCCGGCAGCATCCAAACCTACGCTGGCCGGATAGCCGAACTCGGCGTGAACGGCCTGTCCTCCGTCACCCGCAAAACCGAACGCGCCAGTGCCGGCCACAGTGGTGATGATGCCGTTCGTCACCTTGCGAATCACGTTATTGATTTGGTCGGAGATGTAGACATTCCCCGACGCATCCACCTGGACTCCGACGGGGCCATCCAGCGTGGCGCTGGCGGCCGGTCCACCATCGCCGGTATAGGCCGCGGCCCCGGTGCCCACTGCCGTGGTGATGATCCCGCTGGTGGACACCTTGCGAACCACGTTGGCGCCCTCGTCAGCGATGTAGTAGTTGCCGCCGGGATCAAAGGCCACGGCCTCCGGATAATTCAACTCCGCGTTGGTGGCTAGCTGGCCGTCACCACCGCGGCCTACGGTGCCGTTGCCCGCTATCGTGGTGATGGTCCCGTCGGGGGAAACCTTGCGCACGCGGCTATTGCCGGAATCGGGAATGTAGACATTGCCCGCCAAATCCACCGTCACGCGATAGGGTCCATTCAACTCGGCGTTAGTGGCCGGTCCGCCGTCGCCCGAAAAGCCCTCGACGCCAGTACCGGCCAATGTGGTGATCGTGCCGCCCGGAGTCACCTTGCGCACACGCTGGCCATAATATTCCGCGATGTATAAGTTTCCAAATATATCTTCCGTAACGCCGCGGGGGCCATTTACCTCGGCGCTGGTGGCGGGACCGCCGTCGCCGGTGTCGCCCGCGCCTCCTGTGCCCGCTGCCGTCGAAATTGTGAATGTGGGGACCTGGCTCCAGCCCGGTACGCCAGCCCCGATCACCAATAGAAACCAAGCAATTCGTAACTTCAACTCAGGATCTCCTTTGCTATCAGGTTGGCGCAAAAACTGCTCAAATACCCTCGGCAACCGAAAACATTATGCCCGCATCCAAACCTGTAGGAAGGTATGAGGTGCGGTATGGGTTTGGCCACTTCGATGATCGCGGTGGGGCTGTTGGCTGCGAGCCCTGGTTTCGCAGGTTCCATCCCAAGCGCCGGGGGCGTTCCCACCGAGGTAGTGATCACCGCGCGCGCGGCGTCAGACCGCAGTCAGCATGAGACGCTAAAAGCCGGCGACGTAAAAGTCCTGCAGGGCAACACGCCAGTGCCGGTGGTAGGCTTCGAGCGCCTGGCAGGCAATCTGGCGGACATGCAACTCGTAGTTCTGCTGGATGATTCTACGCGGTCGTCCAGCCTCGGCATCCAATTGCCCCAGTTGAAGACGTTTATCCAGGCATTGCCTGCCACCACGCAGGTCGCAGTCGGCTACATGCGGAATGGGACGTTTTCCCCAACCCAGTCCTTGACCACTGATCACGAAAAAGCGGCCGATGCCCTGCGTCTGCCACAAGCGATTCCGGGCGGGAACGGCAGTCCTTACTTTGCGCTGTCCGATCTGGTGAAGCATTGGCCGTCGAAACAAGCCACCGGCCGCCGGGCGGTGCTGATGTTGACAGATGGCGTCGACCGCTACTATGGCTCGGCGATCATGGACGATCCGTACGTCGACTCGGCCATGCGCGACGCGCTGAAGAAGGGCGTGCTGGTGTATTCCATTTATCTTCGAGGCGCCGGCCTGTATGGGCGGGGCGGATGGGTGACCAATGTCGCGCAGTCCCGTTTGCAGGAGGTCAGCCAGGAAACCGGCGGCCATGCTTACTTCCAGGATTTCACCGATCCGGTCTCGATCTCGCCTTTCCTGCACAATTTTCAAGACCGTCTGAACAATCAGTACAAGATAACTATCGAAGCGTTGAACCATAAGGGCGTCGAGCCAGTAAAGCTGCGGACTGAAGTGCCCGGAGTGAAGATCGAGGGCCCGACGCACATTTTTGTTCGTTAGCGAGCTGATCCCAAACGCGCCGCGAAGTAGGAACCGAGAACCAGCAGGCCTGCCACCGCTTGCGCCGCGAGCGTTTCAACGGTCGGGAATATCGAAAACCAAAGCCCCATCCAGACGGGAATCACGTTCGCGAGCCGCGGAAGCTCGGTGGTGGGCAGCCAGTGCGCCAACTGCATTTCCTGCGCCTGCTCTCCCACCATCACCAGCAGAACGCCGCCCAGCAGAATGCCGGTGAGAACCAGCATTCTTCGATAAGGCAAACGGCGGTGGGCAACGAACGTCAGGACGGCGACAACGCCGGCAAAGAAAACTCCCAGCAAGACCCCATATCGGATTGGCTGGCCGCCAAGCTTCAACCGATAGCTTTGCAGAAACAAAACCACCTCGAAGCCTTCCCGATACAGAGACGTAAATCCCAGCAGCGCGAAACCCCACCAGAGATTCTTTTTCGATTGCGCGGCTTTACCCTCGCCTAAAAGTTCTTGTTTCTTTTTGGTGTGCAGCGAAATCCACCCGGTCCAGTAAAGCTTGTGAAAGAACCAGTTCATCACCACCAGCAGAACAACGATCGCCAGCAGGCCGGTGGCGGCCTGAATCGCGAGCGCTGATATCTTCGTGCCCAGGTCATCGATCACGCCAATGGCAACGCGCCAGGTGATCAGCGTGGCAATGGCCGCAACGCCCGTGCCGGCGGCCACCGGGCGGCGGTAAACTGCGCTCGATCCAGCCATGCCGGCGGTAACGGCCGCCAGCACCAGAATGCACTCCAGACCTTCCCGAAAAACCAGCACGGCGATATCGAGAACGGCGGCTGTCGTGTCCGTATGAGGCGCCAGAGGATTCGGATCGCTTCCGGCGGTAAACCCCTCCCAAATCAGCACGGCGGCGAGGGCTAATCCAGCGATCCAGAGAGCCGCGAAGACGAACGTCCGCAAGGCATGGCGCGGAAGTATGCCATCCGACAGATCCTTGTGTTTCCGCGCCACTGGGTTTGGAAGCAAGCCAGAACCATTACAACTCCAGATGCAACTGATTGTCAAATAGTGGCACACTCGCCGTGTTATCGATCTCATGAACTGCCAACAAGTGAGAATGGTTTGCAACTAAAATCTGATCTGCCAGCGCTTGACTCCGATACGCCGCTCACGTAGCATCGATACCGGATTATGCGGAATATTCTTCACACGATCATCGCCGCCAGCATGGCGGTGGCTTTCCTGTCGCTCGCTGCGACCTGCAGGCCGCGCACGCAGACCTATCGCGCCCCCCGGACGCCGGACGGTCACGCCGATTTGAGCGGCATATATGAGGCCGTCAACACCGCCAATTGGGATCTGGAGGATCATTCCGCCCAACCCGGAACCATGTGGGAAACTGGCTCGATCAGTGCGGAACCAGCAGGCCAAAGCGTGGTGGAGGGCGGCGTGATCCCGTACAAACCGGCGGCTCTCGAAAAGAAGAAGGCGAATTGGACCAACCGCCGCACTAACGATCCCGAAGCCAAATGTTACATGCCGGGCATTCCGCGCGCCAACTATATGCCGTATCCATTTCAAATCGTGCAGACGCCGCGCGGCATTATGTTTGTTTACGAGTTCGCCAGCGCGAATCGTTTAGTGAACATGGGCAAGCCGGAAGAGGCCGGATCGGATACCTGGATGGGAACTAACAACGGGCATTGGGAAGGCGACACATTAGTAGTGGACGTCACGGGTTTAAACGGGCTGGCCTGGTTCGACCGCGCCGGCGATTTCGCCAGCAACCAATTGCACGTCGTGGAACGCTACACTCGCATCGATCCGTATCATCTGAATTACGAAGCCACCATTGAGGACCCCTCCGTGTTCACGCGGCCCTGGAAGATCAGTATGCCGCTGTACCGCAAAGTGGAAAAAAACGCCCAGCTCTTGGAATTCAAGTGCGTGGAGTTCTCGGAAGAATTGCTCTACGGGAAATTCAAGAAGGAACCGAGCAAATAAGGAGCAGATTTGCATGAGCACCCGGCTTGTTCTCCCCATAATTGCAATCGCTGGCATATTCCTGCCCGCAGTCTCGGGCCAGACCGCGAAACCGGCGAAACGCTGGACACAGCCCAAGACGCCGTGGGGCGATCCCGATCTCGAAGGGATGTGGCCCGGCAACATGGGCGTGCCCATGCAAAGGCCCGTGAAACTCGGAACCAGGACCACGCTCACGGACGCCGAATTCGCACAGAAGGAAGCGCAGGCGCGCAAGCAAGCGCAGGCCGATAGCGAGTCCACCGCGGCCAGCGATAGCAGTGTGGGAATCGGCCCGCCGTCGTATTGGGTGGAGCGCGGCACGCCGACGCGCCAAACTTCGCTGATCATCGATCCGCCGGATGGAAGATTGCCTCCCTTGACGCCCGAGGAGCAGGAGCTTCGCAAAACCGCGCGCGGCGGGAAAGGATTTCCGGGAGCATGGCGCGGCGAGGCCAATTCCTACGCCGATCTGAATCTCTATTACCGTTGCATTACGCGCGGCGTGTTAGGGTCGATCATTCCGGTGATTTACAACAACGGGAACGAAATTCTGCAGGCGCCCGGGCTGGTGATCATGCGCAATGAAATGATTCACGAGACCCGCGTCATCCCGCTGGATGGTCGCCCGCATCTGAACTCCGCGATCCGCGAGTACATGGGCGATCCGCGCGGCCACTGGGAGGGCAACACGCTGGTGATCGAGACCACCAACTTCACCGATAAAGACGCGATCGGTTCCAATGGCGCGGGCTATCCGGGCGATCCCGGACATCACAGCGCTGATTTGAAGCTGACCGAACGCCTCACGCGGGTGGACGCCAACACGCTTAACTATCAAGCGACCATCGACGATCCCAAAACATGGACCAAGCCCTGGACCATTCTGATCGTTTTGAAGCGCGACGATGACTACAAGCTTTTGGAGTACGCCTGTCATGAGGGCAACATCGCGATGGGCGACATTCTGAGCGGAGCCCGCGCGGAAGAGCAGAAGAAAACGAAATAGTTCGAACTGATATAAAATTTCAGAACAGGAAGGAACCCGAATGCGAAGAAGATTAGCGATGGTGGCTGCGGTGGCGGGTCTGATTCTTGCGGTGGCGCCGGCGTGGGCGCATCACGCCTTTGAAGCGGAATTCGACAAAGGCAAGCCGGTGCATTTGGTTGGAACGGTCACTGAGATGGAATGGATCAATCCGCATGCCTGGATTCACATCGATGTGAAGAATCCGGACGGCACCGTCACCAATTGGATGGTCGAATGCGGCAGCCCCAATATTATGCTGCGCAGAGGGTTCACCAAGCGGTCGCTCGAAGTGGGTACAGAGCTGGCTATTCAGGGATATCAGGCCAAGAACGGCACCAACCGGGCCAACGGCAGCAGCGTGACGTTTAAGGATGGAAAGAAATTGTTTGTCGGCGGATCGAACCCCGACCTTCCCGACAATCAGAAGTAATAGGCCAGGGTTTCTGGATGCGCTGCCCTTGGGCGCTTTGGAGCAGTGAGGGAAAGGAGATCTCGCATGAAATACCGCGTTTTCGCTTTGCTTTTGGTTGCGGCGCTTTCGTTCTTACCGGTGGCAGCTCAAGCACCCGCCGCCAAGATCGCCACCACATCGGCTAAGAAAAACTGGACGCCTCCCAAAACGGCTTGGGGCGATCCAGACCTTCAGGGAGAATGGCCGGCTACCGCGCGCATTCCCATGCAACGGCCGGTCAGCATGGGCACCCGATCCGAACTCACGGACGCGGAATTGGCGCAGCGCGAGAGCCAGTCCCAAAAGCAGGCCTCCGAAGATAGCGAAGAAATCGCAACCGATACGAACACCAAGGTCACCATCAATCCTCCTTCGTATTGGGTGGAACGCGGCAAGCCAGACCGTCAAGCATCGCTCGTGATCGATCCTCCCGACGGCCGAATTCCCCCGTTGACTCCTGCAGGAGAGGCGGCGGTTCACGGGTTGCGCGGCGGACTGGGGCCCGGCAGCCACTTCCCCACCAAGGTGGACTCTTGGGAGGATTTCGATATTTACAGCCGCTGCATCACGCGCGGCCTGGTCAGCAGCATGCTCCCGACGCTTTACAACTTTGGCAACGAGATTCTCCAGGCCCCCGGTTACGTGATCATCCGTAACGAAATGATCCACGAAACTCGCGTGATTCCCTTGGACCGGCGTCCGCACGTGGGCAAGGATATCCGCATGTACATGGGCGATTCGCGCGGGCATTGGGAAGGCAACACGCTGGTGGTGGAAACCACCAACCTGAAGGCACAACCCGGCGCGGGCGGCGGACTTTTTTCCGATGACGCCGTCTTGACCGAGCGCTTCAAGCGCATCTCGCCGACCGAGCTGAGCTACGATCTCACGGTGAACGATCCTAAAACGTGGACCAAGCCCTGGACTCTCCACATGCCGTACAAGCTGGATCCCAGCTACAAGATTTACGAGTACGCCTGCCACGAAGGTAATTACATGATGCTGGACGCGCTGAGCGGCGCTCGAGACTTGGAGAAGAAGGGCCTGTCGACGAAGGTGGATCGCTAGCGCGGTGAGAGCGCCGCTTCTTCTGACGAACCCGCGCAAAACGGAGTGCGGCGCGAAGCAGTTCCTGGCCTGTTCTGTGGTGCGCACCGCACCCTTTGCGCTACTGACGAACTCGCGCAAAACGGAGTGCGGCGCGAAGCAGTTCCTGACCTGTTTTGTGGTGCGCACCGCACCCTTTGCGCTACTGGGTAAATCGCTCACAACGAAGGCACGGGCCAGCTTACTTTCACGCATTGAGGGGCGCATGCGGTTCTGTGCGCGAGCTGGTTTAGCCTGGCTGGTTTTCGCCGGCGTGGCATTGGTAGCGCCTGCTTCTGGCTTTGCTCAACAGCCGCCGACGGCCAAAGAGCATCTTGCCAAAGATCCGGGGCCGTTCCTCCCGGGCTTCGGCGTGGAGCGGCAGCCAGGGCCCAAACCGGTGGCTGGACCGGCGCCGCACTTGCCCGATGGCCGTCCGGACTTTGGCGGCAACGGCGCGTGGTTCCCGGGCTTCAACGGCAACGTCGCCGAGACCAAGTGGAAGGGCGTGAAAAGCGCCGACCAACACGTGGACGTCCCGTTTCTTCCCTGGAGCCTCAACACCTTCAACGAACGCGTGGAAAATCTGTCCAAAGACGACCCGGAGGCCCGATGCCTGCCGGTGGGCGTGCCGCGCTTCATGTTCGATCCTTACGCGTTTCAGATGATTCAGACAGGCGATCAAGTAATTTTCGTCTTTGAAGGCGACAATTACCTCTGGCGTATCGTCACCATCGATCCGAAGGGAACTCATCCCAAGAATCTCAAGCCAACTTGGCTGGGCGACTCGGTGGGCCACTATGAGGGCGACACGCTGGTGGTGGATGTCACCGGTTTCAACGGACTCGCCTGGCTGGATCAAGCGGGCCATGCAACTTCGGACAAGCTGCACCTGATCGAACGCTACACCCGCACCGACTCGCTGACGCTGAAGTATGAGGTGACCATCGACGATCCGGGCGCCTATTCGAAGCCTTGGACTGCTTACAATACGGTGCGCTGGCGCCCTGGGATGGAGCTGATGGAAAACATCTGCCAGGAAGACGAAAAAAGCTCGATGCACATGATCGGGAACGCAAAAAAGAGATGAAATATTGCTTCTTTTTGGCGGCGCTCACGGTCCTGCAGGCGCAGGGTCAGGTGGCGCGTTTGGCGGATGGGCATCCTGATTTGAGCGGTGACGGCGTGTGGCTGCCACGGCACGTGGCGGACCTGGCTTCGAACCTCTCTTCCGGCTCAGAGATTTCGTTGCAACCCGGAGCCAAGCTGAAATTTCAGAAGAACCACGCCATGCCGCGGAACGATCTGGATCTGCGCTGCCTGCCTCCCGGCGTCCCGCGGATCATGCTGATGGCGCGTCCTGTCGAGATCGTGCAAACACCCAGCCGAATTCTGTTCATGTATGAAGGCGGCGCACACGTCTGGCGGCAGGTGTGGATGGACGGGCGCGCGCAGCCTGAAGACCCGAATCCCGATTGGCTGGGCCACTCCATCGGCCATTGGGAGGGAGACACCCTGGTGGTGGATTCCGTCGGATTCAATGACAAGACGTGGTTGGACGACGCCGGGCATCCCCACACCGAACAGTTGCACGTGATCGAAAAATTTTCGCGGACCAATCCTCTGACGATGAAGTACGAAGTAACGATCGACGATCCCGGCGCCTACAGTCACCCCTGGACATCCGGCAGCGTCCTCTCGTTCCATCCCGGCCAGCGGCTGGAAGAAGACATCTGTCTGGACAAGACTTCGAACTGACGCCCGCATCCCGGACGGGTGTACAATTGCAATCGCGAGTAAAACAGAAATTTCAGTTCCATTCCAAGGAGAAAGTTCATGAAATACATGGTTGTCGCGATTCTCGCCCTCTCTGGCGCTTGCGCCCTCCAGGCGCAGAATGCCGAGGCGCTGGTGAAGGATCTCCAGCAGTCCTACATGGGCGTTAAGATGAATCTGCTGGCCGCCGCAGAGGCGATGCCGGATTCGGATTACGATTTCAAGCTGAGCGCGTCGCAGCGTACTTTCGGCGGCTGGGTGGCTCACGTGGCTGAAGCCCAGATGGGTAGTTGCTCAGGTATCAACGGCGCGAGCAAAAAAAGCGACGCCGGGTCCAAGACCAGCAAGGCGGATTTGCTCGCCGCGCTGAAAGCGTCTTTCGACGAGTGCGACACGGCCTACAACGGAACCACGCCGGAGAATTATCTATCCGCAGTCCGGAGCTTTCGCGGCGAGACTCCGCGCCTGGCGTCACTCTACGGCAATTTTGGCCACGACCAGGAATGTTACGGAAATATGGTCGGTTATCTGCGAAGCAAGAACATTGTGCCGCCTTCTACCAAGCGCATGGAGGAGATGATGAAGCGGCGGGCGGGGAAAGAAGGCAAGTAGCTTTCTGGCACTTCGGGATTCGGTTGCACCGGCCGGACGCGCTCTGCGTTCGGCTGGGCGAAAGCCCTGGCTATGATTTTTGGTGCGGCCGGAGTGATTCAAACACCCACCTTCTGGTTCGTAACGATTGCCGCGCGAGAAATCATTGTCTTGCAGCGCTGCTCACTTTTGCTGATGAGCGCGCGTTTTCAAGCACTTCGCCAGCGCACTGAGCAACCCTGAATGGTGCTGCTATGCAGGTGCGCAATACCCGTCTAGTGGCCCCTGGCAGGGAAGGTTGAAGGGGAAAGCACCGCGCGAGTGCGCCGAGGAGCGTCTTAACGGCGGCGGTCCTCAGGAACCAGGGGCTCTAGCGAGCGGCTCAAGCGCCCGCTATCCAGCCTTCGGTTGGTAACGAACAATAGAGCGATTCCAGCCACGACTGCGATCCCGCCGTAGACGGCCCAGCGGATTTGGCCGGTCACGAAACTGCCCGGCAGGAGGTTGATGCTCTGAAGGAACCAAATCGCGCGCATCAACACGAGGAACCTGCCCAAAGATCTTCAAGGTAATTTTCTTCATCATGACGCTGCTCTCAAGACCTTTCAGTTGTCTCATCCGGTCAAGTCGGAAGATTTGAAAAAAGGAAGCGGGCGAGGGACGCATGGGATCAACGCGACGAGGGATTACAAGCGATTCCTAAGGACCGCTCAGCGCATTTCAGGGAGTAGCGGCCCTCCGAGTCCTACAACCTTGGGCCGGAGACAGGGGTGACTTTCTTTGCAAATCCGACCCTCGATCCATCCCTCGCTGGATACAACTCAACGCTCACATGGTCACCGCGCCTGTAGGTGTCAATCTTCCAGCCGTTCATGATTTGCAGGTTTGGGCTCGCCATGTACAGTTCCCAAGTCACTGTCTTGCTCTCGCCTTTGACTTCAATATAGAGCCGTACGTGCGGATTGCTCCAGTCCATCTTGGTGACTCTACCGGTTAGGGTGATCGTTCGGTTGATATCAAACTGCGCCCTCAAGGAGTGATGCGCCAACAGCGCCGTTTGCACGAACAGCAAACTCACCACCACAATCAAAACGGATCGTTTGAACCTCATCGCGATACCTCCCAGATAGGCTCGACACCGCCGCTCAATAATAGCTGCTTAGTAATGTACCCGGCTGGTACGGCCGGGTCAAGGGTGCATTCGAATGGGCCAGCAGGGCACTGCGAGGGTTTGCCGCTGCGATCCACTTCGGCGGACGACTCCGGCGCCCGCCACGTCCCGCCAAGAGACGCTCCAGGGTGATGATCGCTTCGATGACGTGGTCCTGCTCGGCCGCAGTTCGGCGAGCATCTTGTTGATGTCCATTTCTTGCGTTCTTTTTAGCGCGCACCGATGTAAGTTGGCGCCGTACGAGCGACCTGAAACTGCTCCGTCATCCCAACCATGTCCCAGTTCCGCCAGGCTTCTACGAACGTTCCCGCCGAGATTCGAGCGACGGTGATGCCCGTGATGTTTATGGTCCTGCCAGTGTCGTGGCCGCACACGACCAACGGATGCAAATCTTGTCCCCTTCGGCGGTGTCCTGGTCCTCGGCTCTAAGTGCGGCCATCGTGAATGATGGCGTCTGGGCAAGCGGCTCGGCGATGGTCTAGCGCCGACGGTTTGTCCAGATCTCTTCAAAGCAGCGCGGTCCGAGCTCTCGTTCTGAGTCCGTCATGTGTTGGTCCGCGTATCTTACGCCAAGAAGCACACGGGTGTCTTAACTGGCCGTGCGAGCCGCATTGGCTTCCCGGCGTTCCGATCGACATACGGTCCAAACGGCAGATTTGGAGATGTTGCCGGTGTCTTGTCCAAACATCTGATTTGAGGGAATTTGAGTGGTGCGCCCGGACAGATTCGAACTGCCGACCTTCTGGTTCGTAGCCAGACGCTCTATCCAACTGAGCTACGGGCGCGCGTAGTCCATTATAGCAAGCGACGGCGCTGGCGCCGACCAGTATTGCAACACCAGATCAAAAGGGTCGTTCTGGTCCGACGTGGTGGATGCGTTCAGTGCAACCAGCGTGACTGCATGCGCGCCGAAGGTGGAGCGTCACCGGCATGTAGCTGGGGACCACGGCACGATGAGTGCTCGGATCGTTGGACAAAGGACCATCCGAGGCGCATTGAACTTGGCGGAGAGCCGCAATGGGCCGTGGGCTTGATTCAGAAGTGACAGGATCGCCCTAACACAATTCCTTTCTTTTGGCGAGAAACCACTCGCCGAACTTCTCTAGTTTCCGGAAAGAACTTGTTGGGAAACTGAATATAGATGCGGTTACTGTCGAACGGTTTTCGAATTCGACACGATTTTTCCCGCAGCGTCCAGAGATAGCCGTTGATCGCGCCATACCACTGTGTGCCCAAACAAGCCGGCGGCCCACACCGCGACGCCGCACAAATCGCGCAGCGGGATCGCGTAGCAATATCTGAAAACGTTCGTGCTCCCGAGCAGCAGCCATCCCGACACGATCGCCATCCCGAGCCGTATCGCCAGCAGCGACAGCGCAATCCACCATAGCCCGAAGACTGCGGCGATCGCGGCCCACAGGCTGGCATAGGTAATCGGCAAGCCGGCATAGCCGGCGCCCCCAGACAACCGAATGGTTCTGGCCCAGCGCACTTGATGGCGCCAGGCGCCCAGCCACGATCCGGCCGAGAGATGCGTGCTCACGACAACTTCGGAAATTATATTGCGCAGGCCCAGCGCGTGTAATTTGTGGCCCAACTGGTAATCGTCGGCAATATAATCGGCAATTGCATGAAATCCGCCGATGCGGTCCAGGTCTGATTTCCGGAACGCGAGCGTTGAACCCAAGCCGAATTCAGAAACGCCAAAAAATCCGGCCACCAATGTACTAGGTGCAAAATCGGTCGCAATGGCCAGCGCTTCCAGGCGGCTTGGCCAGTCGTGCGCTTCCGCTCGATATAGACACGTTACCAGTCCAACGCCCGGGTCGGAAAGAGGCCCGGTTACGTCGCCGATATATCCGGCTGGCACGCTGATATCGCTGTCATTGACGATCAGGATGGGGTAGCGCGCTTCCCGCGCGAGATCGATCAGCGAGCCAACTTTTAGATTGGGCGCGAGCGTTGTGCACAAGATGAGCCGGATGGCCACGGCGGGGAATTCGCGCATCAGCCGTTCCACTTCCACGCGCGCCGGATCGTCCACCCGGCGGATACCAAACAGGATTTCGAACTCAGAATACTGCTGGATCGCGTGGGTGCGGATCGCTTCGTTGAAGCCGGCATCCTTCCCGTAGACCGGCTTCAGGATGGAAACCGGCAGACCGTGGATCGAAGGGCGCGCCGATCGGCGACGGTGGCTCAGCACCGCGGCAATTGCCAACAGTTGATACAGCCCAGCCGCGCCGGCTACGACGAGAATTGCAACGTAGAGTCCGCTCACATCGCGAGCAGCGCTACTCCGCAAGCCACGCAGAGAGCGCCGGCCCATCGCAGCGCCGTGACGTTTTCACGCAGCACCAGGCGCGCAAGAACGGTTTCGAGCGCAACGCTCGCCGCGGTCACGGGAACAGCGAAGCTCAAGTCGGCCACCGACAAAAGCTTCATGAAGGCGAAGAAAGAAATCGCCATGAAGAACACAGCTATTACCAAAGGGCCGCGCTGAGCCAGTCCGCGCACCACTCCGGCCAGCCGTCCGGGGCGCAAATCCTCGACAGCCACGCTGTGCCGCTTCATCTCGTAACCTTGCAGCAGGTCCGCTAGCACGGTTGAGCCGACAATCACCCACACCATGGCCCACTTCATTGTGCTGGCTCCCGTTTTGTTGTATTCGCTGCGGTGAGTCCCACGAAAATGATGCCGATCACGATGAAGCCGGTTCCGAGCCACCGTTGCCAGGTCACCTGCTCGCCGAAAAACACTTTGCCCAACACAGCGCTGGCCACGTACCCGATCGATGTTACGGGCAGCACGTAGCTCAAATCCGCCCAGCCGAGCAAGGTCATACGGGACAGCAGCCACAGAATCAGCAGAGTTGTTCCCAGCAGCACCCAAGGAGTGAAGATCAGGCGGATATAAGGCCAGGGAGCGAGACCCAGTTCTAGCGGCTGGTGCTTCATGCCCCATGACATCGCAAAGTTGCCGAGCACATTGGTGCTTACTACAAACGCGGTCAGGAGCTTGGTTTTGAGATCGACTCGTTTGGTGCCGGACTGGGTGAGTGCTGCTTGTTCCGCGATGGCTCGCCCGGCCGCCATTTAGGATGCGCCGCCTTCGGCCCCCCGAAGCGCCGCGGAGGCTTCTTTCTGTTCTTTTACGAACTTCTTGCGCCCTTTGCTGACGAACAGGTACTCGCGGGCTTCTTTGTAAAGCCGCGGAACATCATTGTTGCGAATGGCGCTCGACACCACGCGCCAGACAGCCTTGGGACGGAAGTAATATTCCGAATAGAAGCGGTCCACCCATTCCACCAGCTCACCGCGATCGAATCCGGGATACACAGCATTGGGTAGCTGGTGGCCGCCGGTGTCGGTCATGCCGTCGATGTTCACCAGACCGTTCGCTTTAGCGTGTTCGTAGAATTCCGTTCCGGGGAAGGCATGGCCGAGCGAAACCTGGATGGTTTCCACGTCCAGCTTTTTGGCGAACTCGATGGTCTTGCGCAGCGTCTGCCGTGTCTCGCCGGGCAGTCCCACGATGAAGTCGCCATGGATGGTCAGGCCGAGCTTGTGACAGTTTTCGGTGAAGCGCTGCGCCATGTCGATGGTGGCGCCCTTCTTGATGTTCTTCAGGATCTGCTCGTCGCCCGATTCATAGCCGACGATCAGCAGCCGGCACCCGGCATCCTTCATGGCCTTCAGCGTCTCGTAATCGGTAGTGACGCGCGACGTGCAGCTCCAGGTGAAATTCAGCGGCCCCAGCTTCTTGGATAGCTCGATGGCGCGCGCCTTGCGATAGTTGAAGGTATCGTCATCGAAGAAAATCTCCTTGAGGCCGGGGAAATTTTCGAGCGTGTATTTGCACTCGGCTGCTACGTCATCGGACGATCGCAAGCGCCAGCGGTGCCCGGAATGCGTCTGCGGCCACAGGCAAAACGTGCACATGGCCGGACAACCGCGCGTCGTATAAAACGAGATGAACGGGTTCAGCAGAAAAGGAACGTTGTAGCGCTTGAAATCCAAGTCCCGCTTATAAACCTTCGTCACCCACGGCAGCTCGTCGAGATTCTCGATCACGCCGCCTTCCGGATTGTGCACCACTTCGCCATCTTTCCAGTAACTGACACCGGGGAGCTCGGAAAGCGGAGTGCCTTTGGCATACTGGACGATCTGATGATCGAACTCGCGGCGCACCACGAAATCGATCGCTTTGGAAGCCCGCAGCGATTTCTCCGGTTCGATGGTCACCGGCGGTCCGACGAAACCCTACTTTCATCTTCGGGTTGACGTCCTTCATCATCTCAGCGATGCGCACGTCCACGCTGAATCCGGGGCTGGAAGTAAACAGCACCAGTAGCTCGAAATCGTTTGCCATGGCCACCGTCTGTTCGATGCTGACTTTGTGCGGCGGACCATCCACCAATTTGCTGTCTTCGAGCATTCCGGCGGGGTAAGCCAGCCACACCGGATACCAGTAAGACTCGATCTCGCGCGAGGCCGGCCAACGCGAGCCGGCGCCGCCGTCGAAGCCCTCAAAGGAAGGTGGATTCAGGAATAGCGTTCTCATGAGCCCTTTCAGTCTGCTTCTAACAGCTTAGCGGTGTTTCTCGGCTAACGACAACGGTCCGCAACTCTCAGGCGATTATTGCGGCTGAGAGGCCACATTATCCGGTTGAAGCGCTACTGCTGATCGCCCGCTCCGGTATCCACCACCGCGGTAGCGTCGTCTGAGCCGACGGAAGCTTGGGAGTTGTCTTTGGAAAACGTCAAGTAATTGATATTCAACTCCACTTTGCCGAAGAAGCGGGTCTCCACCCGGCTTTCGGTGCGCTGCGGGAGGGAAACTCCGTTTTGCAGCTCATAGTCACGAACGAACTGCATTTTCTTCAACATGAACGAAGGCGACTTTACAAAGGAGCCCGATTCCCGCACCGGCATGTAGGTCTCGGCATCCAGCCACAATTCCCCTTTGAAGAGACCGAGCTTTTTCTCGCGCGGTTTTAGCTGCAGGACATATACCGGCCGGCCATTCCAATCCTCGGTGCCTTTGTATTTGAACTTGTAGTTCTGGGGTGTGATGGAGGAGTTGGATGGGCCTTTCGCGCTCTCTACCTCGGCCTTCAGATAATTTGCAATCACTTCGGTTTTCACTACGTTGTCGCCGCTAAAGCCCAAGGCGTGATAGGTGATCTTGCCTAGCCTCGAGATGCTGCGCAATGCGTGCAACTTTCCTTGCTTCTTGAACTTAGGGACCGCCGCATCGATGTTGATTTCCTCGGTGCCCCCGCGCAGTGCGCTTTGTTGCGCCTGGGTGGCCTGCAGGTAGCGGCTGACCATCTGATCCTCCGGCATCGGCGGAGCTTTTGGTTCGCAAACCACCATCGAAGAACCAATGGTTGCAACGAAAACAGCCGTGAGAAGTGGCCTCAAAATCCTCCTCTGAACTCCCAAAATAGTACACCTAGCACTATCAAGACGTATGAGGTTAATGTACCAGTTACGATTCGTTAACACAACTCCCCCTCAGCCCTTAGATTCCCTTCGACCTGCCAAGGATGCCCGAAAAAGGCCAGCGCCTAGAACTGAATGGGTTGTTGGAGTGTGAAATTCAGGCGCGTCTCGGAAGGGATTTTGACCTGCTGCCCCTTGGTGAGCACCTGAGCCCCGCCGCCGACGGCAGCACCGGAAGCCGCTCCGATGGCCGCGCCTCTGCCTCCACCGGCGAGTGCGCCAATGATGGCTCCGAGCGCCGTTGTGCCGCCCACTACCTTGGCCGTGCGCGAGCCGCGCGACTTGCTGGCTTGCGTAACGTCAGCGGTGGTGGTATCGATGGTCTGCCCGTTGATGGTGATGTCGGTCAGCGCGAGAGTCAAAACAGTGCGGCCTTCAAACTTACCGGACTGCTTGTCTTCCACCAGTTTCACCAGTGCATCCGCGCCACGAGGAATGACGATTTGATCGTTCACGCGAACTGGCTCGTCCACGCTGGCGTGAAATGTCTGGCCCAGCCTGGCGACGTTGGAATCGACCGCATCAATCATGCGGACGGTGATTGGAGTGCCGGCTGGAATCTGGATGCCTGAGGGTACAGGCGCAGGAGGGGGCGGCTGCTGGGCGAAACCTTGTTGTCGTCCTTGATCACGGTCTCGATCCCGGTCCGCTGGCGGCGGCGCGGGCGCCGTGTTTCCGCCGAACTGCAGATCACCGACATCGTCCACGTCAAACGTGTCTACGTGGTCGCCGATCGCCATCCGGATGTGACGCGCATCCCCGCCCAGGTACTGGCCGGTTACCACCCTGCCGCTGCGCAGGGTAAGGGTGTCGGCGGCACACAGGCTTACTAGCACTGCGCCAATCGTCACCAGACGAAACAACATAGATCCTCCCGCACTAATATAAAGCACCAGCCTCTGAAGGTACAACGTACAAAGCAGCTGGCAGGCACAATGATCCCACCCTTGAGTATCAGCTTGCCTTTGGAGCGTTAGACGAGCTAGATAGCTCGATGGTTGCGTCAGGCGCCCCGCTGCGAGCCGCGTTGCTGAAAGCCCTCGACCAGGGCAGTTACGATGTGCTTACCGCGCTCGAGAGCGTCTTGGTAGGCCAAGCGGCGCTCGGCGCGCGTGTAGGCTTTGCCCAGCCGATAGTAGCGTTCCAGCGACAGCCCGACCACGCGAGTGCCGGCATAGGCGATGGCGGCTTTCGGCACCAGGCCGCCGCCCCAGGGGATTTTGCCCACCAGTTCGCGAGCCAGCGCGCGCCATCCGAAGGCGCCCAGAATAATGGATGCGATCTCGCCGCGCTGTTCGTGATAACCGATGTCGCGGTCGTTGGCGGCCGCCAGCAGGAAGGCCATACGGATCTGGTTGGCGGTCAGAAACGCGGTGTCGGACGCGAATTCTCCCATGGCCCAGGGCAGGGAAATGAACGGAATGATGTCGGGAACCGCGGTGGCCAGCGCGAAGAGCGCGTTTTCTTTGGCGACCTTCTTCACCATGCGCCGCGAGACTTCCTCGCGAAAGGGGAGCACATGCAAGGCGAGTGGAACCGCAAGGTCGGGGCGGCGGTAGAGTACTTGATGGACCGGGGCGGCGGGCTGGCTGGATCGAACCCAAATACGTCCGATTCCCCGATCCAGACTCTCCGAAGGATCGAAGTAGACCTCCAGATCGCCTTTCACTCTGGGGCCGGCGCCTTCCGATCCGCGATAAATAATGCGGCGAACCTGGGATCGCTTGGCTGCGGAAAGATCGCGCGGGAGCAGGTAGTCTTCCATGTGCCGGTATTGCTGTTCGCTGTCGGCGTAGAGCAACAGGCGCAGGGGCCGGTCGGTGTGCTTGCGAATATCTTCCGGATCCAGATTGCGGATCGCGTCCTTAACGTGCTGGAAAACTTGGATTGACATGTGCGGCCGCCTATGGCCGGAAAGTTCGGACTATGGCGCTGAGGAGCGGTACATCACTTTCAGCTCCTTCCGCCATTCTAATCCTACCCCGATACGTTCGACTGGAATCTGGGGCGAAAGGTAACGCAAGACTCGTTCATTGGAGGGATGAAAGTCGAGCGCGGGCGAAACCAGCAGCAGGCGCGGCGGCTCGCGGAGCAACTCGCGACCTATTTCGCCGCGGGGGAAATAGCCGTTGGCCTGGAACTCGCGGCGTTCCACGTGCCACTGGACGCGCATCCAGTAGTCCAGCGCCTGCAACGGCAGATGCACGTCTTCCGACGCTTTCAGCTCGATCACCGCCAGCCGCCCGCGGTGGTCGACGGCCAGCAAATCCAGCACGCCGCGGTCGGCGGCCGCGAAAGCGGGAACTTGGCCATACACCGGCGAGCGGCAACAGGCTGGCGTCGATCTCCTGGATATGGCTGCGCACTTGCGATTCGAGCCACGCCTCGGGATTCCGGCGATAAAGAGGATGCTGGCGATCGGACGCGTCGGGAGATCGCATCCGTGACAGTTCCAAAGCCCGTCTTTTGCTGAGTTGAAGCAATCCAGACCCCGTGGTGCGCCCGAATTCCACCCCGTGGACGCGATAGCTGAGTTCGCCATCGCCAAGCTCGATGGTTTCCACGCCGGGAAGCGCCACGGTCTGACGATCGTGCGAACGCCTCCGATGCGGCTCCAGGTGCGTATCGAGATTCCCGTAGTCGCTTGAGATCGATGCGTTCTTCCAGGCCCTCGTCATCGAAGACAAAAGCGCAATATTGCGCGGCCGCCGGATCCAGGAACAGCAGCCGCAGGCAGGTGGTCTTCGCGCGGCCCGCCGGAAGATAGAGAATCAGGCCCTGGATGGCGAGCGACGGCTCGCGCTGGCGCAGATAATCGAGCCAGATCAGGCCGAAAGTGAGAACGCCATCGGGGTGGCACGGCATCCGGCGCCGCGCCGATGGCCGCCCATGCCGAAGCGCCTTGCCGCAAGAGGGCGCGTGGATACGCCGGAGAAAGCGTGTGTTCCAGATCGGCTTCGGTGGTCAGCTCGGCCAGTTTGTAGGCCGGGAACTGGCGGCGCAGAAATCGCCGGAACTGCTCGCGAAATTCGAGCCGGGCGCTGCGCAGCGGTACGTTGTCGCGCATCGGCGCGGCGCCGGTCGATCAGTTCCAGCGTGCCCTGCAGCTTGCCGAAGCGCGCCACCTTGAGCACCAGCTTGCCGCGCGTTTCGCGTTCGATGGCGGTGATGCGCCGCACCAGATTGCGCCGCTAGATCCCAGGCCTGCAATTGGGCGCACCCGCCGCGCGCTTCCAGCACGAAATTATCCGGAGTGATGGCGAGCCACTCCTCACCCGGCTCGCACAGCACGGGATCAAGGCTCGCGTCGAGAAACCGCTCGATGGCCTGGAGGACTTCCGCAGACGAGGACTTCTGCCACTGGCTGCACCTTGCGCTAACCTAGTGATCGTCCGTTGCTCAAACAAAAATTAGACCAGGTGGAATCCCGCATCGCAGAAGCGGCGGCGCGCGCCGGACGCAAGCGTTCCGACATCCAGCTGGTCGCGGTGACCAAGAAATTCCCGGCCGCGGCGATTCGCGACGCCTACGCGCTCGGCCTGCGCGACTTCGGCGAAAACTACGTGCAGGAGTTCGAGACCAAGCGCGCGGAACTCGCCGATTGCCCGGGCGCCCGCTACCATTTCATCGGCCATCTGCAATCCAACAAAACGAAAAAAGCCGCGGAGATTTTCGACGTCATCCACACCGTGGATTCGGCCAAAATCGCGCGCTGAACGACGAGCTGGAGCTGGCTGAACGCGGCGAGCAGCCGCTGGCATTCAGGTGCTAATTGAAGTAAAATTGTCCACCGAGCCAGCTAAAGCAGGCGCCGCACCTGGGGAGGTTCCGGCGCTGGTGGAGGCCATTCGAGGGTGCCCGCATCTGCGGTTGTTGGGGTTGATGACAATGCCGCCATGGTCGGATGAAGCGGAACGGTCGCGGCCGTATTTCGCGCGCTTGCGCGAACTGGCCGGCCGAAACGGCCTGCAACATCTTGTCCATGGGAATGTCGCACGACCTTGAAGTGGCTATTGAGGAGGGCGCGACGATCGTGCGCGTGGGGACGGCGTTATTTGGTCCGCGTAGGAAAGAAAGGCCACGTAAAGCCGCGTAAGAAAATTGACGGTCGGATATCTTTTCGCCTCTGCCGCCGGCGCGCTCCGGCGTGGCCGACTATTCCGCCGAACTGCTGCGCGCGCTCTCGCCGCTGGGCGCGGTGAAGGTGAACGCGCGAGCCGCGACGCCGATGTTCCGCTCTATCATCTGGGCAACAACCCATTGCACGGCGAAATCTACGGGCACGCGCTCAAGACGCCGGGCGTAGCGGTGCTGCACGACGCGGTGCTGCATCATTTCTTCCTGGGCGGCGGGGACGAGCGGCAGTACATCGCCGAGTTCATTTATAACTACGGTCACTGGAGCGAAGACCTGGCGCGCGAGTTGTGGCGCAGGCGCGCGCGTTCGGCCGCCGATCCCGGAATACTTCCGCTATCCGATGATCAAGCGCGTGGCGGAGCGGTCGCGCGCGGTGATTGTGCACAACCCGCGCGCGGCGGCGCTGGTGCACGAGCACGTGCGGGGGACGCACGGTGCACGAGATTCCGCATGCTGTTCACGCTGCCCGACGAATCTTCCGGCGCAAGCCGAAGTGATTCGCTGGCGCGCCGGACTGGGCATTTCGCCGCGCACGTTCCTGGTGGGCGTGTTCGGCCATTTGCGCGAGACCAAGCGGCTGCTCGCGCTGCTCCGGGCTTTCCAGCGCGCGCGCCACTCGGCCGATATCATGCTGCTGGTGGCGGGCGATTTCGTTTCGTCCGATCTGGCTCGCGCGGCCGAGCCGCTGCTTGCGCAACGACGCCGGTATCGTGCGGATCGGCTATCTGGACGAGCGCGACTTCTGGCTGTGCGCTTCCGCCGTGGATGCCTGCATCAACCTGCGCTATCCCATGGCGGGCGAAACCTCCATGATCGCGATTCGGCTGATGGGGTTGGGCAAGACCGTGCTGGTCAGCGCGGGCGACGAAACCTCGCGCTTCCCCGAAGCGGCCTGCGTGCGCGTGGATCCCGGGCAGGCCGAAGAGGAAATGCTGGCCGAATACCTGGTGTGGCTGGCGCGCTGCCCGCGACGACTGCCGCGCCATCGGCCAGCGCGCCGCCGAGCACATCCGCGAACATCATGCGCCCGCCCGCGTGGCCCAGCTCTACTGGCGCGCGCTGACGGACTGCTACCATAAAAGTAAATCAGCCATGGCTGCAAAGCCGCGTTCGTAAGGAGCGTTATGCCGATCGCGCCTAAGGAATGCGGTATAAGAAGTTATTGTGGGCAGAATTGTCGCAGCTGGATTTCCGTGTGCGCGGCGCTATTGAGCGCTGCGACGTATCCGTCCGCTGTGCCCTACGCCAAGCTGCTGCACGTGCGCGTCGCGATGCGCGACAACGTGCGGCTGGACACCAACGTCTTTCACCCGGCCGGCAGCGCGGCCGGTTCCCGACCGGTACTGGTCGCGCACTCCTTATGGCAAAGGCGCCGACCTTCCCGCGGGCTACCAGTCCTTCATCAATCACGGCTACGCGGTGGTGATGCAGGATGTGCGCGGGCGCTATGCTTCGGGCGGCGTGTTCGACGTGCTGAACCAGGAAGGCCCGGATGGCTACGACACGCTTGAACTGGATCGCGGCGCAGCCCTGGTCGGACGGCAAAGTGGGAATGATCGGCGGTTCGTATCTGGGCATCGCGCAGTGGCGGGTGGCGCTGCTGAATAATCCGCATCTGAAGGCGATTTTTCCGGTGGTTTCCGGATCGGACGATTATTTCGACCGCTATTATTCGCCGGGCGGAGCCATGAAGCTGGGGCATCGTCTGTTGTGGATGTCGCAGAACCTGACGCCGCCGGGGACGGCGAAGCCGAAGTTCAACGATTACATTTATCACCTTCCGCTGCGGACCGTGGATCGCTCGGCCACGCGCCGGACGCTGGGGTTTTATCAGACGATTTTGAATCATCCCACCTATGATTCGTTTTGGAAAAATCTGAGCGTGCGCGAGAACATCGAGCGCGTGCATGTGCCGGTGTTTTCGGTCGGCGGCTGGTACGACAATTTCGCCGAAAGCGATCTGGAAGCTTTCTCGGCGCTGCACAAACTGAATGGGCGGCTGGACGACCGGCATCGCATCATGATCGGTCCCTGGGCGCACAACATGTCGACGCCGTTTCCGGGCGTGACATATGGCGACGACTCGTCGTCGCCCATCCGCAGCTATCAGATCGAATGGTTCGATCATTGGCTGAAGGGCGCTCCCGAAGACGCGCGCCGATTTTCGCCGGAAGCGTGGCACGCCGTGCGCGCGGAAGTGGACGAGGCGCCGGTGCATATCTTCGTGATGGGTGTGAATCGCTGGCGTGACGAGCCGGATTGGCCGTTGGCGCGGGCGCGAGCCACGGCGCTCTATCTTGGCCAGCGCAGCGCGCGGCGAATAGCTTGTCGGGCGACGGCGCGCTGCAATGGAAGCCGGAGCGGGCCAAGGCGGCAGATTCGGCCACCGATTCGTTTACCTACGATCCGCGCAATCCGGTGCCGACGCGCGGCGGCGCGGTGTGCTGCGATCCGAAGGTTTTTCCGTGGGGGCCCATCGACCAGCGGCCGCGTGGAAAAGCGCAAAGACGTGCTGGTGTACACCAGCGCTCCGCTGAAGCAGGATCTGGAAGTGACTGGGCCGATTCGCGTGGTGCTGTACGCGTCCACGTCGGCTCTCGATACCGACTTCACCGCCAAGCTGGTGGACGTGTTTCCGAATGGCGAAGCGCGCAATCTGACCGACGGCATCCTGCGCCTGCGCTATCGGCGACGGGTTGGAAAAAGCTGAGCTGGCCGAGCCGGGCAAGGTTTATCCGCTGCTGATCGACGCCGGCGTGACGAGCAACGTGTTTCTCGCCGGGCATTCCATCCGCGTCGAAATTTCGAGCAGCAATTTCCCGCGCTTCGATCGCAATCCGAATACCGGGCGCGCGTTCGCCGACGAGACCGCGCTCAGGAAGGCGCAGCAGATGATTTATCATTCGCGGCAATATCCATCGCACGTGCTGCTGCCGGTGATTCCCGGCGCCGACGAACGAGGCGCGCGGCGGTCGGGCCAGAATTGACTTCGGCGAGCGCCGCGCGGTATGGTGCGAAGAGAAGCCCCGTGTTGTCAGCGAAGCCCCTCCCGATTCCGGCGCGGTAGCCAAGTGGTAAGGCAGAGGTCTGCAAAACCTTTATTCGGCGGTTCGATTCCGCCCCGCGCCTCCAACAATTTAGTTTATTTTGCTATCACTTAGACCTTCCCGGCGCTTCCCGTTCGATCCCTCGAATTCCTGGTTTTCAGCGGTCCCGACCGGACCAAAACCGGACCAACGTTTCGCTTCGGAAATGTTCTTAGCGTCGAACAACTCCATCTCGCGGTCTTGCGATTCCTGCCGGACGTGGACATACTTCATGACGCTCCGGAGGTCCGCGTGACCTAGGATGGCCGCAAGAGTGGCGACGGGCATCCCTGACTCGGCTGCACGAGTTGGCGAATGTATGCCGATTATGCCGCTAGCGGCATAATCGCCATCGTGCCGACTCCCCGGTCATGCCGACTGTCTCCAAAGGGGACTCGCCTGCGTGCCGTCTGGCGCGGAGTTCCGTGTCAAGCTGACCGGTCGAAGTCGGCATAATCCGGGTGTCTTCTCCCTACTGGCATGAAGCTAGTAAAGGAGAAGATTAATGCCGAAAGATTCCTTTGAACGCCCCGAGACAGACCCACGCCTGCGAGACAGCCCATTGGTTTCGCACCTCGCACCGTTTGCAACTTCGCTGGTTGAAAACGGCTATGTGAAGTCGACCATGCAGTCGAAACTGAATTTGCTGTCGAGTTTTGGCCAGTGGTTGGAGCGACGACGATTATCAATCACAGATTTCGACGAGCAGTTGGCTGAAAGATTCATCGCTTACAAGCGCCGGAAGGGCCGAGTTCACAGGGGTAATCGAGAAACACTTTTGCAGTTTCTGGATCATCTTCGAAAGCGGGACGTGATTCCCGCTCCGACTCCGGCTTGCGATGACTCTCCGTTGGCCGCCATCCTGACGCGATACGAAAGGCATTTGCGGTCCGAACGTGGGCTTGCCGCAGCCACTGTCATCAATTACTTGCCGTGCATTCGCAAGTTCCTGATCGAACGTTTTCGAGAGAAACCGCCAGTCATACGGGAAGTCAGATCATCAGATGTTTCCGACTTTATTTTGCGGCAGGCACCGACCGTGAGCCCTCGAAGGGCACAACTGGTCACCGCCGCTTTCCGCTCTTTCTTCCGCTTCCTCTTTCAAGACGGGGAACTGCAGGTCAACCTGGCTCTTTCGGTGCCCTCCGTCGCCGATCGGCGCCTGTCCACCATACCCAAGTACCTGAGCCCCGATCAGGTTGAACGTGTGCTTGGTACCTGCAACCGTCAAACCGCCACTGGCCGCCGCGATTACGCCATCCTTCTCTTGCTGGCCCGCCTCGGCCTGCGTGCCGGAGAGGTCGTGTCCCTTCAACTCGATGACGTTGACTGGCGAACTGGGGAGTTGCTCGTTCGAGGTAAGGGGTTATTGCACGACCGGATGCCCTTGCCGGTCGATGTCGGGGAGGCCCTCACATCCTACCTGCGTATGGATCGTCCCCCATGCAAAACGCGGCGCGTGTTCGTTTGCATGAAGGCGCCGCGTTCTGGCTTTGCTGGACCTTCGACATTGAGCACGATCGTTCGCCGCGCACTCGATCGAGCGGATTTATATCCGGCGTTAAGGGGCGCCCACGTGCTGAGACACAGTCTCGCCACGACGATGCTTCGTTCTGGCGCAAGCATGAATGAAATCGGAGAAATTCTTCGACATCGAACCCCCAGCACCACGGAAATTTACGCCAAGCTCGACTTCGATGGTCTGCGCACACTGGCGCATCCTTGGCCCAGCGTGGGAGGCGGACGATGAACTCGCTCGATCTGGCATTGAACGAATACATCGCGATTCGCCGCGCTCTTGGGTTCGAACTCCGGGAGGTGGCTGGCTGTTTGCGAAACTTTGTCGCCTTCCTCAAGATCGAAGGTGCCTCCTACATCACGAAGGAACTGGCGCTCCGCTGGGCAACCCAACCCGCGGATGCTCAGCCTTACACGTGGGCCTGGCGTTTGGGTATGGTCAGACGCTTCGCCGCGTGGCACTGTGCGATGGAACCGCGAACAGAGGTCCCGGCGCCCGGGCTTCTTTCTCATCGGTATCAACGAAAAACGCCTCACATCTATAGCGACGAAGAGATAGCGAGCCTGCTGTGCAGCGCAACGCAGCTTCCATCCGAGAAAGGACTTCGTGCCCCGACCTACACCACTCTCTTCGGCCTTCTCACCGTGACTGGAATGCGGGTGAATGAGGCTTTACATCTGGACAAGCCCGATGTGGACCTCGATCAAGGGATCCTCACCATACGCCGCACAAAGTTTGGCAAGTCGCGTCACGTGCCGGTTCATTCATCGACGGTGGACAGACTGAAAGAGTACGCTGAAAAGAGAAATCGCGTCGTACGCGCGCCACCGAACCAAGCCTTCTTCCTCTCCGAGCGTGGCTCGCGGATCACAGAATGGATGGCGCGCTACACCTTCGCCAAGCTATCTCAACAACTCGGTTTCCGTAGCAAGGCAAAGGGCCACGGACGCGGTCCCCGGCTCCATGACATGCGTCACCGATTTGCCGCTCGCACGTTGGTCCAGTGGTATCGACAGGGACTCGATGTGGAACGAGAACTCCCGAAGCTGGCCACCTACCTCGGCCACGTCCATATCAATGAAACGTATTGGTACCTGGAGGCGGTGCCGGAACTCCTTCAGTTGGCCACGGATCGTCTCCTGGACAACGGGAAGGAGGCGCGACGATAGTGGCCGGCCTTCCCTCCCTACTTCAAGCCTTCTTTACGGATCGACTGCATAGACAACAGCGAGCAAGTCCCAATACAGTCGCGGGGTATCGCGATTCCTTCCGTCTGCTCTTCCATTTTGCAAAAGAACGGCTCAGTAAAGCGCCCTCGAATCTCACGATCGAGGACTTGAACGTGTCCTTCATTGGTGACTTCCTCGATCATCTCGAGAACCACCGAAAGAATAGCGCTCGAACCCGCAATATCCGCCTCGCGGCGATTCATTCCTTCTTTCAGTACGTGGCTTTCGAAGAACCGGCCCATGCGTTGCTTTGTCAGCGAATCCTCGCGATGCCTGCCAAACGCCACGAACGGCGGCCAATCGAATTTCTGAATCGGGAAGAGATCGACGCCCTTCTGGGGGCAACCGACCTTTCCACTTGGATAGGGCGCCGCGACCGGACCTTGCTGCTGCTCACCGTGCAGACTGGCCTTCGGGTTTCCGAGTTGATAGGCCTGACTTGCCAGGACGTTGTTTTGGGAACGGGTGCCCATGTCCACTGCCAGGGAAAGGGCAGAAAACATCGATGCACGCCGCTCCGTCCAGAAACGGCAAAAATGCTGGAAGCCTGGATACGGGAGCGCCATGGCCGTCCGGACGATCCGCTCTTTGCCAGCATCCGAGGCGGAAAGCTCAGCCGCGATGCCGTTGAACGCCTGGTGGAGAAATACATCTCCGTCGCCGCAAACAAATGCCAATCCCTTAAGCGTAAGAACGTAAGTCCACATGCGCTGAGGCATTCCGCAGCAATGGACCTTCTCCAGAATGGCGTCGACCGAACCGTGATTGCTCTCTGGCTCGGACACGAATCAGTCGAGACCACCCAGATCTATCTGCATGCCGACATGAAATTGAAGGAAAAAGCGCTCTCGCGCACCCCGCCTCTTGGTGTCAAACCAGGACGATACCGGCCCGACGATCAACTGCTGGCCTTCCTGGAGAGCCTTTGATTATGCCGAATCCCAACTCGCCGCGGACCCCTCCTACAAGGGCGCCGTGCGAGAAGTCGGCATGACCGGGGAGTCGGCACGATGCCGAAAATCATAGATCACGAAACCAAACCGCGACGTTTCTCGGAAGTCGTCACATCCACACGCGCACTTCCCTTTCTTGTGCTGGCGTCTCAGGTGGGAGCAATGGCAAGTTGCAAGCGCGTCAGGCACATCATTGTGACGACCATTGACTTTCGCCGCACGCGTTCCAGGAAGTCTGCCGGGGAATAGCCAGTCAGATTTTGCCTCGCGAACCCGCCGAGCGCAGATCTCGCGACTCTCTGCAGTTAGCCTGAGTTTCCGCCGGGCAGCTTTCGACTTAACGTCACTGATACTCATCCGAAACGTTACCAAGTCGATGTCGCTGATTTGCAGCGCAAGGATCTCTTCCGGCCTGCACCCCTGATTCAGCATGAGCCGGCCTAAATCGTGAAGGGCTGGAAACGCTTCGCGTCATCGAAGTACAGCATCTCCTCCCCTGCAGTGAGCACATGGATTCGGACCGCGTCCTTGTCGCTCGGGATTTCGACGCCACGCACCGGATTCTCCCGCGCCCAGTTGTGATCAATGAAGTAGCCGAAGGCTTTCGAGAGGGCGTGCAAGTCATGCCGGATTGTGATCTCGCGGACCGCATGTTCCTTACGTCGCCAGGCTTTGTAGTCGTTTACATGACCGCGGAGGATAGACGAAACGGGAGCGTTCCGGAAGAACCGCAAAAGGCTCACGAAACTTGTGTGCAGCCGCTTCGCGGTATTCGGGTGTTTCGTGTATTCGCCATCCGCCCACAGAAGGAAGTCTGCGGCGGCATCATTAAAAGGCTTTACCAGGAGTCTGAGCTCATGGGATCGACCACTGACTACGAGTTCTCGCGTCCTTCGCTTCAGCCCGTGCCGCTGCGTTCCTGTTGCGTTCGGTGGCGACCAAGTCGGTGCTCCCCGTGTACTCGCGGCCGTCCAGCCAAAAGCGGTAGTGACAAATCCCGTGACGGTTTCTGATGGGCATCGTTTGAACTCCTGAGGTTCGATTCAATCCAGTTTGCGATGTCTGACTCGCGATATCTGATTTTGCCACCGAGCTTTGCATAGACGGGGCCCCGACCTGCTGAACGCCAATTCGCCAAAGTGTGCTCGGAGATGCCGAGTTCCTGCGCGAGAGATTCCGGCGAGAACAGCTTCATACCCGGCGTCGTGACTGCGGCTGACGCCTTCTTATGTTGTAGGTGACGGCGCACGTCACACTCTCGTCCGATACGCGAAGGCTGCCCGGCACGAAGGACAGGCGGAGTCGCTTTCCCAGAAGGTACAGGTGGCCGTTGTCCAGCCGCTCCGCGATTTCGGCGTCAAGCTTCAGCTCATCGCCAAGGCTATGCAGATCATGCACCCGGGACAGAAAGCGGCCCATCGACCGGAATTCGATGGCAACTTCAAAGCCGTACTTTGAGCTTGTGACGGGGGCCACGGTTTGTTTCGTTTCCCGGTCCGCGCTGCACAGCGGAATGTTCAGTTCAGGGAAGGAATGGCCCGGAAAATCGCTTCATATCCGCTGGCGCGATTCTCCGAAAGCCGCTCGCCGTTGAACGTGACGTATTCGAACCGCCGCACGAGGTCGGGCAGGCTATGACGGTGCCAAAGCTCCCGCGCGATGCTGGCGGCGATATCGGCCGCCTGGATTGGCACGGACTCCACGGAGACCAGTTCCAAAAGCGGCTGCGGCATGTAGGCGGGATAGAACTGCTCGTCGCGGTCGATCTCCGACAGAACGGCTTCGCGCAGCCCTTCGATCCACCTGACCGCGTGCGCGTGGCCTTCATCGAAGGCGTGGGCGCGGCCAAGCGTTGAATTGATCAGCCACGGCCTGGCCATGGGCGAAGCGAAGAAATAATCGTCCTTCGCCTTTTCGAATTCGTCGAGAACGGGCGAGAACACGGAAGCCGACGCCGAAACGAAATTGGCGACATCGTTGAGGATGTTCGAATTCCGGTGCTCGAATGGCGTCAGGTCGAACGGCGGCGTGGCAGGCTCCGGCTCCGCTGGCCTGTCCGTGAAGGCGGTTTCGTCGGCGGGCATGATCCGTAGGCCTTGCGAGTATTCCCAGGCCCGGTATTCCAGCTTTAGGCGCTCGGCGGGCGCATCCCGCAGGATGCGTTCGGCGACGGATGACAGCGCCATCCGCCGGACCGCTTCGAGGTGGCGCGTCGATTCGTCGAGCCGCCTGAGAAAGCCGCTGACGCTCGTGCCCTTCGGAAGATGCTTTTGCAGCACGTCGTGCAGGTCGACGGTGTAAGGGCGCGGATCAACAATGTGAATCCGGACGGTGCGCAGCGTCTTGAACACTTTCTCCCGATCGCCCTCGGGGAGCCCAAAGAAAGTATTCAGAACCTGATCCTTGAACTCGCCCCGGTCATGCGGCGTGCGGTCCTTCAGGAAGAAATACCAGCTGATCTGGTGCTCGCGGATGATTTGCGCGTGGATCGAGACCCGGCATCCTGCGCGCGAAAGCGAGGTGTCGTCAGTAAAGGATGCGGCCTGAGGCAAACTCCCCGAGGGGAACATTTATTTCATTTTACGTCTTTGCCGCAGGCCCCCAAAACCCCAAAACCTCCCGCACCGTGCGTCGCGCGATACACCGTGCGGAAGGTCTTTGGCGGAGAGTAAGGGATTTGAACCCTTGGTGGCCCGAGGACCACGGCGGTTTCTAAGGCCGCTGCTTTCAACCAGGCTCAGCCAACTCTGGAAGACGGCCTGCGGCCACCTTCCACAATCTGCTTCAACACAGTTTTACCATTCTGGGACGGAAAGCCGCACGGCCGCGCTTTCGGGAAACCTTGGGCCATCCGATTCAGGAAAACCCGCCTGCTGCGCGAGAATAGGGCATGCCCGTCAAAACGGAGCCGAAGGAGCGCCCGATCATCAGGATGTTGCTCTCGGCTTGCGAAGACGGCGCCTGGAAAGACGCTTCGCTCGATTGGGTGGAGGAAAAGCAGGATGGCGCCGTCGAGGTCATCGCCACCAGGCCGGACGGCGCGACGCTGGCGCTTGAACACACACTGATCCAGCCGTTTGTCGGCGAGAAATTCGACTCCGAAGTATTCATGAAGGCTTTCGGACGCATCGAGAAGAACCCGTCGCTGGTCATTTCGGAGCGGGCTCTCGATGTCATCATTCCAGTCCGTGTTCCCGATCCGCGTGAAATCAGTTGCCCTGCTTCTCGAGGCATTCGCACACTTCCGGCTCGAAAGCAGGCACACAGTCCGCACACAATTGTGGCTGGGATGAAGATTTAGTTTGGGTTTTGCAGGCTGCTACTGATTAGAAGTCTCAGTGCAGGTTTCGCCCTCTGCGGAGCGATGTATCAAGGGCGGAGCGGCTCCGTTCCCTCACCGAGAATCGAGAGGTAGCCGTCATAAACGAAGAGGCGGCTTCGCTGTCTACCGGTAATTTCTTTCAGTATTCCGAGCCGTTCCAGATGTTCCACCGAGTTTGAAACCGTGGGAAATGACATTCCTGTTTTCTCTGCCGCTGAGGCGATTGCCAGTATCGGACTCGTTTGAGCGTGTTGAAACACGCGAAGCACGGATGCTGCTGGTCGGCCTAAGCCTTCAATCTTTCGGCGATCCGCATCGATTAAAGCCAACATCCGACGCGCGGAATTTACTGTTTGGTCCGACGTCTCCTTCACCGCCGTCAAGAAGAATTCGAGCCACGTTTCCCAGTCGCCTTTCGATCGCACTGCGGTCAGAAGTTCGTAGTATGTCTCCCTGTGCGTCTTCAGATAAAGGCTCAGGTACAGAATCGGCTCGCGAAGCGCGCCACTTGCGCACAGCATGAAGGTGATGAGAAGCCGGCCCAGACGCCCGTTGCCGTCGAGGAATGGATGGACGGTTTCGAACTGGACGTGCGCCAGTCCTGCCTTGATCAGCAGCGGAATATCGCGCCGTTCCTCGTGGAGAAAGATTTCGAGTTGACCCATACACTCCATGACGCGGTCTGCCGGCGGAGGAACAAACGCGGCGTTTCCTGGGCGCGTACCTCCGATCCAATTCTGGCTTCGACGAAATTCGCCGGGCTCTTTGTTACTCCCCCTGCCCTCCGAGAGAAGAACCCCGTGGATCTCACGAATGAGTCTGAGCGAAAGTGGAAACCCTTCGCGCAGTCTGCGCATACCATGGTTTAGCGCAGCGACGTAGTTGGATACATCTTGGACATCCTGGATTGGAACTCCCGGCGCTTCACTGTTCTCGAACAGAAGAAGATCCGAAAGAGCAGGACTGGGTCCCCTCGATCTGCGACGACAGCAGTGCTTCCTTACGCACATAGGCGTACAGAAACAGCGAGAGGTCGGGCAGCACGGATGTGAAGCCATCCAACCGTCCTAGCGCCTGATTCGCCTGTTCGAGGAGTAGCTGAAGCTGTCCCATCCCAACCGCGGGAACAGGCGGAAGGGGTGGCGGGACATAAGATCGGACGGTTTCGCCACCGATCGTGGAGACGATATACGTTCCAAGTCTTTGATTTGGCGAATCTTCCACTGGAATTCAGCGATCCCTTAATTAGGGCCGCCGTTATTAAAGGATAGCACCGATTCGTTTAATACAAGTCCTCGCACCTTGTCCGCCCTTCATGTCTCGTGGCATCAGAGGCGTTTAGACAGAATCGCGGACACCACCGGACAGCCAGACAAAGAGCGTCCGGAAAGCATCAACCTTTCTTTAGCAAGCGCTAGACGCCGCCGCACAGTGCATACGCGCCGCAGATGCCATAGCTTACACTCAAACTACATGCTCAACCGGGGCTATGCCTACACCACAATCATCAGCAGCAAATACCATGGACAAACCCTGCTCTCCCACTTGGCAAGCCTTTACACCCACTCAACCCCGCAAGTCTGGCAACAAAAACTAAACAACGGCGAAGTCACCCTCAACGGCGTCACCGCCACCGGAAGCGAATCGGTCACTTTAGGCCAAACCCTTGTCTGGAACCGTCCACCCTGGATCGAACCAGACTCCCCTCAGCACTTCGAAGTGCTGTTTGAAGACCCCCATCTGTTGGCCGTAAACAAACCCAGCGGGCTCCCCACCCTCCCCGGCGGCGGCTTCATGGAAAACACCCTCCTGCGCTGCGTACAAAGGCGAACCCCCAACGCAAACCCGGTCCACCGGTTGGGCCGAGCCACTACCGGCATCGTCCTCTTCGCCAAAACACCGCAGGCGGCCTCTAATCTATCCGCAAACTGGAACACACCCAAAATTCAAAAAATCTACCGGGCGCTGGGTCAAAACATTGCACAGCACGACGCCTACGAAATCCTCACACCCATCGGCCTCGTACCGCACCCGCTCATCGGTTCCGTGTGGGCCGCCAACCCAAGTGGCAAACCGTCAAAGTCATTGGCAAAGGTGATCTCACGCAGCATTGAATACGCTAGCGCCGGCACCACAACATTTGAGGTAAGCCTGAATTCGGGCCGCCCTCATCAAATCAGAATCCATCTGGCATCCATCGGCCATCCCCTGGTAGGCGATCCTCTTTACGGCTTAACCGGCCAGCCTCTTCAAATTCTCCCCGGCCTCCCCGGCGATGGAGGATATTTCCTGCACGCCCAATATCTGAAATTCCACCACCCCATCACCGGAGAACAAATCAATCTTGAGGCAGCTTTGCCGTCTGGATTCCCATTGCATCAGTAGGTTCACGGCGGGAATAACGGGATGAGAAAAGGGTTTACGAGAAAACCGAAACCGGACGAGCCCGCGACGCCAGGCAAGAACTACATAACTCCGGCCGGGCTCGAGCGTCTCCAAGATGAGCTCCGGTTTCTGCTCACCAGGGAACGCCCGGCCGTGACGGCGGTGGTGGCGTGGGCAGCCAGTAACGGCGATCGGAGTGAAAACGCCGACTATCAGTACGGCAAGCGGCGGCTGCGGCAGATCGATGGGCGGATTCGCTTTCTCAGGAAGCGGATCGAAGCTGCGGAAGTGGTGGACCCGGAAACTCCGAGAACGGGGCAAGCGGCCACGAGAGCATTCTTCGGCGCGACCGTGCGCTATGCCAACGCCGCGGGAGTGGAGCGAGTGGTGAGCATCGTGGGCACCGACGAAGTTGATCTCGACCGTAACCACATCAGTTGGGTGTCGCCCCTGGGGCGCGCCTTGCTGAAGTCGGCGGCAGGCGACAACGTTGTACTCCAAGCGCCGGGCGGTACAGAATACCTGGATGTGCTGGAAGTGCGTTACGAGCGCATTGCAGTGGAACCGTTCCGTGAGCCGCCTGGATCCGAGTCCTCTTCAAAGGGGCCCTCTCGCCGACCCATTCCAACTGACGAAGATTGACGAGGCGGCACACGAAAATTCCACGTCACGAGCAAGGATCTCAGGCACGACGGGTGGTGAGCTCGCGCCAGTTGAGGGCCAGGTCGACGACAAGCAGGGAAGCGAGCGTGAAGGCGATGACGCCGACGGCGGCGAGGGTGTCGCCAAGATGGCTCCAGTAGCGGGGCCAGAGATTCAGTACACGGCTGGAGACGAAGGTAAACGTGACCGCATAGGAGCGAGCCATCCATTGGCGATGCTGGACGGTTTGGCGGTTACGCGCGGTTATGAAGGCGGCGGTGGTGCAGACGATCCAGGCGGCGGCCTGCATGGAGGTTCCTGGCAAGCCGGGACGGCCGGCGGCGAGGGCGATCCCGCTCAAGGCACCGATAAAGACCGAGATGACGTAGATGCGGCCAAGTACGCGATGAAATTTTAGGTGACGCTGGCGAAAACGCGACGAGAACTGCACAGGGCCTGCTAGGAGCGCGATGAGGCCGCAGAGTGTATGGGGGATGAGGAGCCCGCGGTCGGCGATCACTTGCAGGCGGTACGCGTGGTACATCGGGTAATCGGTGACCAGAAGAACTTCTGAAGTGATGAAGACAAAGAGCACAGTGAGACCGAGGGAGATCCAGAGAACGGTTTTGAATCTGGAACGGTCGGAACTGGGCGTGACCAGGGTGGAAGATGCCATTATTCGTCTCTTAGATGCGCTGTTGGCGTCGGCTCCTTCAACGCGCTCCTTTATCGATGCGGTCCATCTCGCGCATGTACAGTTCGTTGTCCGGAAAGCGCCCGTGCAATTCCCCAAGGAGTTCGCGTGCACGGACGGGATTGTTATCGCGCAACGCCGCCACCGCCAGCAGCAGCTTTGCAAATGGCTCCAGGTAATGACCGTGAAGCGCCGTCTCGCGAATCTCTTCGAGGCCCCTCTCGCGATCGACGTTCGAGCCCGTCACTCGCAGGAGAACACGCAGAGGCGCCGGCTTCAGGCTCAAGAGATAGTTCTCCATACCCGGACCAAAGTACGCGTCGCCAGCCTCAGGCTTCGCCTGTAACAGTCTCTCGGAAAAGACGCGTGCCTCCTTTGTGTAGCTCAACGCGGCCAAGGACTGCTTTTCGATCAGAGCCGCATTATCGGCGCGCAAGCCCAAGGTCAGAGACTTGACGAATAGCGCATTGGAATCGGCGCCGGATCTTTGCAATGCTGCATCCGCCAGACGCTCCGCCTGGGCGATCTCCTGAACGAACAGTGCGTTCCTGGCCGGATCGGGCCGCAACTTCGCGCGGTCTTTGAAGCGGGAATCGTCGACAAATAATTCAGATTCGAGAGCGCCCAATCGGGCCAGCTCGGAAAATAAGTAGGCCGCGGCGTTGGATGCTGGACCAAGTGAATCGTCCGGGTGGCTCTGTTTCCAGGCGGCAAAGACGCGGTGTGCCTCGTCGAATTGGAGGTCGTACATCTTGAGCCAACCGGCGTAGAGCTCGCTCTCCTGAGGTGCGGTCGCCGCCGACGATGAGCCCGCAAGAGCAAGTACGAAGGCGCAGGAAACGAAGAGAAGAATGAATCCGGCAGATTTGCGCATGGAGACGCGGCTAGCACTGTTTGACGTCCTTTTGCTGGGACAGGTTGCCCCGAGGAAGGAATAAGCTCTCGAAGATGAACATCTCGTCATTCTGGCGTTTTTCAGGAGTCATTTTCTGGAGATATAAACAAATACTTGATGCTACCCTTGACGCGAATTCTGCTGCTCACGGCCCTCGCCTCCGCTCCCTTCGGGCTTCTGTATGCGCAGGGTAGTTATGAGATTCAGGTGTACGGTTCCGAGCTGGTTTCGCCCGGCGCCACAATGTTCGAGCTTCACAGCAACTTTACCTTCGAGGGGAGCAAGACCGTCGTCGACGGCCAATATCCCACCGAACACCAGTTACACGAAACGCTCGAAATCACTCACGGCTTCAGCGACTGGTTCGAACTTGGCTTTTACGTCTTCACCAGCGCGGATTCGCGGGTCGGCTGGCAATGGGTCGGCGATCATATCCGGCCGCGCGTCGCCGTTCCGGAATCGTGGAAGTGGCCGGTGGGAGTCAGTTTGTCGACGGAGATCGGTTACCAACGCGCCGTGTACTCGCCGGACACGTGGACGATCGAGATCCGGCCGATTGTGGACAAGACCATCGGCAGGCTGTATCTGTGTTTCAACCCGACCATCGACCGCTCGTTTCACGGACCGTCGGTTCCACAAGGCGTGACATTCTCTCCTAACGTCAAGGTCGGCTACGATGTCACGAAGGTTGTCAATGCGGGCTTCGAATACTATGGCGCGCTCGGCCCGATCACCGGCTTCGACCCGCTGCAGCAACAACAGCAACAGATCTTCGCCGTCACCGATCTGAACTTCAGCCCCAAATGGGAATTCAACTTTGGAGTGGGCGTGGGGTTAACCGGCGGCACGGATCACTTGCTGGTGAAGATGATTATTGGACGACGGGTCACAACGAAGTAGAGCGTACATCGCGTGAACAGATAGTGTTCTGATTCAGGCGTGGGCCAAGGCCGGGGAAAGAGGGGTCGTTGAAGGAACGGCGAGCGGGAGGGTGATGGTTAGCCGGGCGCCGCCCTCGCTACCGTTCGACGCCTCAATAGTCCCGCCATGAACGCGCACGACAGCTTCGACGAACGCCAGACCCAAGCCGTGTCCGGTCGAGTTTCGCCCCTTCACGCGACGCTCAAAGATTTGCGAGAGGACCTCCGATTCGAAGCCCGGCCCGTCGTCTTCCACGACGAGCAACGCGGAGTCTTCCGAGCTGCTGAGAGAAATTGTCACGGTGCATGAGGCCGGCAAATGCTTCAATTCATTATCGAAAAGGTTGGCGATCATGCGATGGAGGAGAGCGGCATCCGCGGAGACCTCCAACCACCCCGCGCTGCATAAGTTCACACGCAGTCCCTTTTCCGACATGGACGGTTCGTACAGATCGATCATGACTCTCAGAAGATCGTCCAGGTCGACCGCCACGCGATTCAGCCTGAGCGCATTTGCTTTGGCTTCGGCAACGTCCAGGGACTTATCCAGAAACTCCGTAAGACGATCCATGTCCTCAATGGCCGACACAATCGATTCCGATTCCTCGTCTCGCGCGCCTGCGGTCAGTGACATCTCCAGCTTGGCGCGTACCGCTGTCAGAGGGCTCCGAAGATCGTGCGCAAGCGATCCGGTGATGGTGTGCAGTTGATGAACCGATCTTTCGATGCGATCCAGCATACGGTTCAGTGTAATTGCCAACTGTGAGACTTCATCATTTCTGCGCGTCGTAGGAACCCTGCTGCTCAAGTCAGCCTCACCTATCCTTGAAGCAGCTTCCGTGATCTCCTGAATGTGGCGCAGCACTCGCCGGGTACTGTAAAAAACGATCGCGGAACCTATCAGCACGATCAGCAACCATAGAAGAACGAAGCGAAGACGTAAATTCCCCAGCACTCGCAGTTGATCTCGTTCGGACAGGCCAAGGTAAATTTGGCTTCCGTTGTTCATCCTGACGCAGACCACGCGAAACGGCGCATCAAAACCGGTTATGTGCACGCTCGTCGGCGTATCCGGGACAATCCTGCTGTTCCTGACCGCAGCGAGATGGGCGTTTACATCCCCTGCTCCCACCCACAAACCCACCGAGCCATCGGCGGCGGTTTGAAGGAAGAACACTGAATCGTTCAGCCCGGCGTCTGGCTCCTCGCTTGTGCGGTACCTCCCTGCTCGCGAGTTCGGCAACCTCTCCGACAACTCGTCTGTAGAGCACCCCTTTCGGAGTTCGCGCCGCCACATCGCTGAGAACTCCAGCCTCTCCCGCCAGCCAGGCATCGGTCCTCCGCTGGATATCCCCGGCGACAAACTGATGAAGGAATATGAAGACGACCATGGTGCCGCAGGCGAACGCCAGCGTGGCCCACAGCGAGATACGCCAAGCGGCGCTCCGCATGATCGGTTTAGCGGTCTTTGAGAACATAGCCCACACCTCGCAGCGTTCGAATGAGGGGTCGGCGCCCATCCGTGTCTACCTTCCCGCGAAGACGGTAGATGTGTACATCGACGACGTTGGTATCCGGCTGTATTCGCATACCCCAGACTTCGTCAAGGATCATGGACCGCGTGACAACGCGGCCTGCATTTCGGCACAAATATTCCAGAAGAACGAATTCCTGCGGCGTCAAATTCAGGATCTCGCCGCTCCGGGAAGCCTCACGTCTGAGCAGATCCAGTTCGAGATCGAGCACTCGCAGGCGAGTGGCCTCGGCGACCGAAGAGCTGTTTCGCTTTACCAGATTGCGCAACCTTGCAAGCAACTCGGCAAGCGCGAATGGCTTGGTCAGGTAATCGTCGCCACCCTGTTCGAGCCCTCGCACACGGTCATCCACCGAACGCCTTGCCGAAAGGATGAGCACCGGTGCGCGTAACCCAAGCTGTCGCAGCCGCAGGATCAGGCTGAGGCCGTCTTCGTCAGGCAGGCCGAGATCGACGACCAGTACGTCATGCGTGCTCTCGATGGTCATGCGCTCGGCGGTCCTGGCGTCCCCCGCTGCTTCTACCTGGTATCCGGCTTCAGTCAGCGAACGCTGCAGGAAGCCTTGAATTTCGACTTCATCTTCCACCAGCAGCACCCGCATGACTTGATGTTAATGCATTCGTGCAGGGTTTCTCTCTGGAATCGGCACCTGTGGCTGTTCGATTCGCGGATTCGCCGCCCCACTCGGTGAGGTGGCGTTCCGGTTAGTGACTGTCGCCGTCGTGATCGACGTCGCCAGACGCCTGGGCCTGCGCCTTCGGACTCAGCTGAACCGAGTCCTTCGGGTCGGAAGATGAAGCCGGTTGTGGCTTCGATTGCGCCGTATTCTGCGGGGCAACGGCCTGTGATACTGCCGATGCGGAAGAAACTGGATTGATCATATGTGGTCTTAACTCCTGCTTTCTGTATCGGCCCGTTTGCGAGAAAGTTCGCGTTAATGAACATATCGTCATCCAGCGGTTCTTCAGGGGTCATTTTCCCTCGATATAAACGTAACGATGAGCCCTCATCGGGTTCGAGCGTGGCCCAGATGAACGAATCGTCATGAACGAAAGACCGTCGCCTGCCGTCTCCTTATACATCTGAATCCTTGCATCCCGACGAACGTGACACCGAAGACCGCCATTTCTGACCAGAACGGCCGGTCGCGGACGGCATCTCTGTCGGCAAGGCCCGCAGCATCCTCAAGATTCGGCCAGATCTCGAACGGAAATTTTCAAGCAAACACAAATAGAAACAGGCAATGGGTAATTTTAAATTCAATATCGGCATCATCGGTGGTGGAATCGGCGGCGTAGCCGCGGCCGTCGCGCTTCACCGCGCAGGCATCGACGCAACGGTCTACGAAAGGGCGAACGAACTTCGCGAGGTGGGCGCGGGCATGATGCTTTGGCCCAACGCCACGCGTGTGCTGAAGGAACTGGGGTTGCTCGAACGAGTGGTGGCGTTGAGCGGGCCGAACCAGCATTTCCTCGTTCGCTCCAGCACAGGCACGATCCTGATGGACATCGGACTGGGCCATTTCGACGTGCCCGCCTTGTGCACCCGCCGGTCGGATCTGCTGGACGCATTGATCTCCGCGCTGCCGGCGGACCGTGTTCGTCTCGGCCACGATTTCGGATATTTCGAGCGGCAAAAATCAAGCGTAGGAATTCACTTCTCTAATGGTGTTTCTGTGGAGCATGACTTCCTGATCGGCGCCGATGGTATTCGCTCTCGCGTCCGTTCTCAATCACTGGGAGTCCACGAACCCATCTACCGCGGTTACACCGTTTGGCGGGGATTGGCGCGTCTTGAGAGGCGCTGTCCCGGAAGGTTCGAACAGCGAAACCTGGGGCCGGGGAAAACGCTTCGGTATTCTCAACACCGGCGGCGACCGGTTCACCTGGTATGCGACGGCGAATACCGATCCTGATCACGTCGACTCGACCGAAGGCCGTCAGCGCGAGCTTCTGCGGATGTTCGCGGGATGGCACGAGCCGGTCGAAAGCCTGATTGCCGCGACCGAAGAAGGCGCCATCCTGAAAAATGGCGCGTACGATCTTCCGCCCCTGAAACGTTGGGGACACGGGAGAGTGATGTTGCTCGGGAGACGCTGCTCATCCCTGCACGCCGAATCTCGGACTGGGCGGCTGCATGGCGCTCGAAGACGCGCTGGTTCTCGCAAAATCGTTTTGCAAAGAGGCGACTCCGGAGTTGGCTCTCCGCCGCTATGAGTCGCTGCGCCGCCGCCGAACTCGCCATGTGCAGCAGCGCTCCCTTCTCATGGGGCATATCGGGCAGTGGGAGAACCTGCTGATCGCGGCCGGGCGCCAGATGGTGACAGGTATGCTTCCGGCCAAAATCTTTGAACGGAATTTAAGGAAGGTTTATTCTTATGCGGCTTAGCACTCTGGCTCTCTGCACGGCGATTGTGGCGGCAGCGCCGCTCGTGGCGCAAGAAAAAGCCATCGACACACAGCGCAGCACCATTACGATTCACGTTGGCAAGTCCGGGCTGTTCTCAGCTGCCGCCCATGACCATACCATCAACGCGCCAATATCCTCCGGCACCATCCTGGAGTCTGGCGCCCCGCACATCGAATTCCGAGTTGAGACCGCGAAGATGACGGTGAAGCCCGACCCCAAAATCGACGCGAAAGATCAGGCAACCATCCAGACACATATGGAGGAGATGACACTGGAGACGAAGAAGTTTCCCGAGATAACATTCCGCTCTTCCCGCGTCCAAAAACTGGCCGACGGCCAATGGAAGGTCGATGGTGATCTGTCTTTACACGGTGTCACCAAAGCGGTCAGCCTGACCGTGAAACAGACCGGCGAGTCCTACACGACACACACGGTTCTCAAACAAACTGATTTTGGAATCAAGCCCCTCAGCATCGGTGGCGGAATGATTAAGGTCAAGAACGAAGTGGAGATCGATTTTCAAATCTTCGCGCGCCAATGAAGACTGTTTTGCTTTTCATCGGGCTCTCCGCATCATCCGTGCTGACCGCACAGGTGAATCCCCCGGCATTCAGCCCGTGATCGCGGCAGGCCGTACCGTAAGGGTGAAGGATGAAATGCCCGCACCACGCAACTCCACGACCGGCGCGGGGAAGGTCAATTCGAAACTATGCAATTCCGAAATAACAGTTGCTCTGTTTGGTTGGTGTTTTGAATTCCGAAAGAGTGCAGCGACGTCCAACCTTAGCTCTGTACGCTGCATCCAATCTGCTCCCTTATGGCGACGTTGATTCAGCCCCGTGTTGTTCGTGACCGGCTTTTCAGCGCACACGGCGTGCGTATGCATTCTTTTTGCATGGTTCGTCCGCCGCACTCCGGAACACAGGAAGAAGCGTTGCATTGGCTGGCGGACGCCCATATCCGAGCGGAAGAAACCCATCGCCTGAACAACGGCCTTCCTCCGATCGATCCCGGTTTCGCAGCCTTGATGCCCAAGCTGCTTCGCCGCTATGGCTGTTCGCCCGACAAAATCTCCGCACGTGGCTGCGAATTGAACGATCACCTGCACACCTCGTGGGAAAAGATGGAAGTTTATCGCCTCGCGGAGAGCTCAAAAGGGGCCGGAATGTCGGTACGCTCGCAAAGTCTTTGCACGCGGCGCGCAGCGCGCGCTCGATGTGATGTTTGAGGGCGAATTCAATGCGCCGGACGATCTCATTCATGTGACCTGCACTGGATACATCTCCCCTAGCGCGGCACAGTTACTCGTTGGAAGAAAAGGCTGGCAACAACAGACACGCGTCACCCATGCTTATCACATGGGCTGTTATGCAGCCCTGCCCGCGATTCGCGTCGCAAGCGGCTTTCTGGCCTCCACAACCGATCCAGCGCACCGGGTGGACATTGCGCCCACCGAACTCTGCACCTTGCATCTCGACCCGTCGGACCATAGCCCTGAACAGCTTGTGGTGCAGAGCCTGTTTGCGGACGGTCACGTCCGGTACACGCTAAGCCAAGGGTCTGGCCCAACTTCCGCAACCACGCCAAACACGGCTCCGTCCGGGTACCGCATCCTTGCCCTGGCGGACGAGATGGTGGCTGATTCGGCCGGCGACATGCAATGGAGTATCGGTGAGTGGGGATTTCGTATGACCCTCACGCGGGAAGTGCCGGAAAAGATCGGTACTGCGCTACGCGCATTTCTGATGCGATTGTTCGCACAGGCTGATCTCGATTACGAAGCCGAGAGGGATTCTGCCATTGTTGCGATCCACCCCGGCGGACCAAAGATCATTGAACGAGTCTCGGATGCGCTGGGCTTGCGCCCGGAACAATCCGTGGCTAGTCACAAGGTACTGCGCAATTATGGAAACATGTCGTCGGCAACTTTGCCCCACGTTTGGAACGAGATTCTGAAATCGGGCGCGGCCCACCCAGGCCAACTCGTGGCAAGCGTTGCTTTTGGTCCGGGCCTGACGATATGCGGTGGATTGTTCCAGGTTGAACAATGAACCCGCAGGACTTGGCAGTTTTGGGTGTCATTGACCTCGCGCTCCGATTGCCTGAGTGGCGCCCTTGGGTTTCGCCGTGCTTCGGCAATTGTTCCGGATCACGGCAGGCTTGTTTCAGCATTGGCTTTAGGCCATGCTACACGCAAATCTCTTCAAAGGGAGAACAAAGTGAACTTTTCCCCACGTTATGCGCTCGTCCCTAGCGCTTTTGCACTTGCTTATGCAACCCTGGCCTTCGCTCATATCAGGATCGCTCCCACCGAATCTGCGCCAGGCGCTCGCGAAAAGTACACGATGCGCGTCCCGAACGAGAAGCAGGTAAACACGATTCGTGTGGAAGGCGAATTCCCCGCCGGACTTCAGATTTACGACTTCGAGTTCAAACCGGGTTGGAAAATCGATTTCAAGAAGGACGACAACGGAAAAATCGTGGGCGCGACCTGGACCGGGAAGGTCCAGCCCTACGAATTTGTGGAATTCGGCATGCTGGGCATCAACCCTAAAGAAGAAACAAACCTGGTCTGGAAGTTCGTGCAATATTACGAGGACGGAACGAAGGAAGAGTTCACCGGACCCGTGGGATCATTTCGACCCTCACCAGTCACAGTTCTCAAGAAGCCCGAAGCCACTGCCACGGGATCGAAGTAATTGTATCCGGCGATCACTCGTATCTGACGAATGCCTCGAATCCGAAGTCCACGCAGGGCGCAATGTTGCAAAATTAAGCCTCGCGTAATTGAGAGCCCTAATGTTACCCGGCTGGACGACAGACAATTCGGGAGCTGGAAGTTCGGTTGCGGAATCGGTGCAACTCGCTCCGGGTAACCACTCGTACGATCGACCAGATCTCGGTAGGTGTTTCTGGAACCCTCTGGAAGGTTACTTGTCCGCCGAAGGCTCAACTGCCTCGCGATGCCGCCGTACGCCTGCGACAAATCGCCTGAAGACTTTAGGTTTGACGGAGGGTGATACGTTCTCGACCGCCTTAGTTACTTCGTAACCACGAGAATTGAAAACGAATCAGGCACCATCTTTCCTCCATACCCAGCCACTCCCGCCCTTGGCGGCCCGGTAGGAGGTAGAAAATCCGCAGCGATGAGCAGGATCCGGTTTGTTTTGCTGTCCCACACCATCTGTTTGGCACTCTCCTTCGTTTGTACGGTCTGCTCCTTGGCGAAGCTGGTGGGACTCGTTTCCCTAAAAATGGAGAGCGTCCCATCGATCTGCGCGCTGTAAGCTTCATTCGTTTCCGGGTTGAAAATGGCGGAATCGGCGGTGGATCCAATCGGAAGAGCATCCAGGATCTTTCCGTCGGTGGCACCGAGGATCACCATCATCTGCGGCGCCCGGCAGCCCGCGAATAGAATCTCGTTCTTAATGTCGATCGCCAGTCCGGAACACCGTCCACCTTTAGGCGCCACGCTATACCGCGCGGCGACGGTGAGAGTCTTCGCGTCAATGACGGCCATGTCGTTCTTGTCCCTGACATCCACGTAAACGCGCCCTTTCCGATCTGTGGCCGCTTGCTCTGGCTCGCCGCCCAGATCTATCGTGCCCAGAACAGAGCCATTCACTGCGTCGATGACGGTTGCATTCGGAGCGATATGGCTAAAGATAAAGACACGCTCGGTAAATGGATCGAACAGAATGGCATCCGGGCGGCCTTGGACGTCAATGGTCTTGATCGTCTTCAGGGTCTTGGCATCCCACATCACCACGGGTTGACTGCTTGCGAACCCGTGCCCGGATTTCCAGTCGACGACAACGCCGTTCGCTGCTGCGTCGGGGATTTCGCCCGCCGGCTCCAGCGTGTCCAGATCAAAAACGGTGATCCGGCCCGGGTCCTTGCGTGGAATGTACAAACGGCGGCCCTCGACGTCGGCGAAGGCGGTATCGAACCTGCCTTCGCCACCGATTTTTACCACTTTGGAAACTTTGTACGGCCCGTCTGCCAAAGCCCGTTGAGGCAGTCCGGCAGCCAGGGAAATCAGAACACAGGCTCCCCACAGCGGGCAACATTTTCGCATCGTGTCCCCTCTGCAGATATTCTACTAAGCCGTTGACGAAAACGCGCCAAGCTAACCGGCCCGGGCACCCGCAGGTACGAGTGTCTGACGATCTAAACAGAGCCGCGACGGCACTTATCGATAACGGCGCCTTCGAGGTAGTAGCGAACGCCCTTTGGTTGCGGGCTCGGAAGCTCGGCCCCTCAAGGGTAGAACACACTGCCTCAATCACTGGCATTATTGAATCATCGAAAGATTCCGAATATCGACTCCCATGAGGGCAACAACGATGAAGAACAGGATGATACCTGGATTGCTGCTGGGGATTAGCATGTGGGGCGTCACCGCAAACGCGGCGCAATCCGCCGTCACCTGCGACCGCGAATGTCTGCGCGGCAAGGTCACGCAACTGCTATATGCCTTCCTGAAGCACGACGTGAGCAAACTACCCGTAGCCGACACGCTGCGGGTGACAGAAGATGCCGTCCAGAAGCCGCTTGCAAAAGTCGGTCTGGTTAGGACAGTGACGCGCCTGCGCGGCTTTCGCCAGGATATTATCGACGAGCGCGCGGGCGTGGCGGGCGCCGACGTGGTGGTGGAGGAGAGCGGAGCGCCCGTGCTGCTGGTGGTGCGGCTGAAGGTCGTCGGGGACAAGTTGACCGAGATCGAACTGGTGGCCACGCGCAGCGCGGCAGAAGGTCTTATCTTCAACATTGACGGTCTCAGCGCACCGAGCGAAGTGATGAACTACGCGCCGCGCCCCGGGCAGCTTTCCACCCGCGACGAGGCCATCAAGGCGGCGCTGCACTATCCGGCCGGACTTAACGCCGCCAAGACTTTCGCCGATGTGGACGTGCCATTTGCGGCGGATGCCTATCGCTACGAAAATGGCCAGGTGATGGCTGGTCCCAACTGCAAGTTTGCCCCCGGCTGCCAGAATATCGCGACACAATCGCTCGCCATCTTCAATCGCCTCGGCAACGTGCAAACGCGCGTTGCGGCGGTGGATGAGCGCATGGGCATCGTCTGGCTGCGCATGGCTTGGGGCGTGCGCGAGCGCGGCGGTGACCAGCTCACGGTGTGGGAATCGTTTAAGGTCTGCGACGGCAAAATCCACGCTGTGGAGGCGTTCATGAGAATCTTTCCGCTGGAGAAGCGCAACGGAGGGTGGGAGTAGCGTCTGCTCCGCAGATTCCGACTATGGGACGTGGGAAAACTGTGGAGGCAAAGATAGCTACTTGAGAACGCCCATCGCGCAGCCGATTGGCCGAGGCGTCTTCCATTCCCGGCCCGATGCCGGACTTGGCGTTCTTAATCCTCGAAATTCGGGCTTTCTCCAAGTGTCTGACAAATTTGGACGCTAATCCGCCAACTTGCTCGGCCGAGGGCGGTTATGCTGTTGAGGAGCTATTTGGCTTATGATAGCTTGTCGAATTCTGGCGAAGCTGGTAGCTGACCCTGCCGCCAAGCGCTCGCAGGAGTAAAGAGAGATTTCATGAAGCGGGTTCTGTTAGTAGGCTACGATCCAGAGACTGTGGATTTTTCTGACCCTGCTTTGCCACCGGGTATGACGGTTGAGAAGATTCACGCCGGCATCGCGGTTGCGCTGAAGCAGTTCGCTGAACGCGGATGGGAGGGGGACGTCGGTTTCATCCGGCCTGATGAAACCGCTGGGCCGACAGTGGAGCGTCAGTTAGCTTTGAAGAGCTACGATTGTGTGGTAATCGGAGCCGGCGTACGCCTGCCGTTCGGGAGGATCGCATTATTCGAAGCTGTCATCAACGCTGTTCATAAAGCTGCTCCAGGCGCGGCGATTGCCTTCAATACAACGCCCCAGGACAGCGCCGATGCTGCCGCCCGATGGTTGGTCTAGAAGGAAACCTGCGTGACACGAGAGACGTTCGACCTACATGTCAATCCCGCCGACGAGACCATCCGTCTCGGGCCGCTTGCGGTACGCTTCCTGCTCACAGGGGACAACTCGAGTGGCAGCATTGCGGCCTTTGAGCTGATTGTGCCGGCCGCGCAGCGCCTGGCAGCTCCAGCCCATAGCCATGACCACTACGAGGAGACCATCTATGGTATCGAGGGAGTGTTGACCTGGACTGTGGACGGAAAACAGTATCCATCACATGAACCCCACTTGGTGGGCCGCGATAGGTCGCCGATACTGGCGGCATGGCAACGACTCAGGAACAGCGGCGCGAGTTATGGCGTAGGCTGATCGCGGAACAAGAGCAGAGCGGAGTTTCGGTGCGGGCTTTCTCGCAGCAGCGCCGGATCAGCGAACACAGCTTCTATCAATGGCGCAAGCGCCTCGGAGAGCAGCTTCCGATGAAGTTCGCGTTGGTGCAGACGAGCCGCAACACGCCGGGGGCGGTGGCGGCGGTGGAGGTGATGCTCACCTCCGGCGAACGGTTACGGATCGCGCCGGGTATCGACGCCGCCACGCTGCGGCTGGTGTTGAGCGTATTGCGCGAGCCGCGATGATCCATCTGCCGGCCAGCGTGCGCGTGTACCTGGCAACCTCGCCGTGCGATATGCGGCGGAGCTTCGACGGGCTGCACGCCCTGGTGAACGCGGGGATGCAACTCGACGCCTTCGCCGGGCATCTTTTTGTATTCGCCAACCGCCGTCGTGACCGGGTGAAGATCTTATATTGGGATCGCGACGGCTTCGCGGTGTGGGCCAAGCGTTTGGAGGAAGGAACGTACGCGATGCCGTTCGGCGAGGAACAGGAGCGCCGCCGCGAGATCACGGCGCAGGAGTTGGGAGCGTTGTTGAGCGGCATCGATCTGAGTCAGGCGAAGCGCCGCAAGCGATATCAGCGCAAGAGCGCGGAAGCCCCATAAACATTGGCCTCCGATGCATTTTATGCTTGGTCCTGGAGAGAGTTCGTTTTATAATTTCCATAGTGCCCGTCGATCCCGACAGCCTGCCGCACGATCCCGCGATCCTGAAGCAGATGCTGGTTGAGCTGACCGCGCAACTGGACAAGACGCAGCGGCTGTTAGCGCAGTTGCTCGCCGTCAAGAGCGGCACGCGCAGCGAACAGTTGAGCGCCGATCAGTTGAGACTGTTCGCACAGGAACTCGGCGTTGATGACGCAACGGAAGCGGAGACCGATTCCAAACAGGACGACGATCTTCCGCCTGGTTCTGGCTCGGCCAGCGGCAATGAGAATCAAGCCCGCCCGCGCGGTCGGCGTTCGCTGCCGGCGCATCTAAAGCGCGAGCGTGTCGAGCACGATTTGAGGGACGAGGAGAAACACTGCGTCTCCTGCAACCAGAGTCTGCGTCCCATCGGCGAAGAATCGAGCGAGCGCTACGAATACATCCCCGCGCAGATGCTGGTGATCGAGGATATCTGCAAGAAGTACGCTTGCGCCTGCACGGTGAAGACGGCAACAAAGCCTCCACAACCGATCGAGAAGAGCACGGCGAGCGCGTCTTTATTGGCGCAGGTGATCGTCAGCAAAGTAGCCGATCATGTACCCGTCCATCGGCAGGCGAAGATCCTGCGCCGGTTCGGCCTCGAGATTGCGGACCAGACCATGTGCGGCTGGATGCGGCAGTCGGCGGAACTGCTCGACCTGCTGTATGCGCGGTTGAAGCAGTTCGTGCTGAGTTCGAAAGTGGTGGGCACCGACGACACGCCGGTGAAAGTGTTGGACCGAAGCCTGACGCGAGCGACGCGCAAGGGCCGGTTCTGGCCCTATCTCGGAGACCGGAACCATCGGGCGGCGGTGTTCGATTACACGCCGACCAGGGAACGCGCCGGCCCCGAGCGATTCCTGAAAAGCTATCGCGGATACTTGCAAGCCGATGCGTATGTGGCTTACGACAGCTTCTTCACCAATCCGGCGCGAGGATTGGTAGAGGTCGCCTGTTGGGCGCACACGAGAAGGCATTTTCACCAGGCGCTCGACACCGATTCGGCGCGCATGGGCGCGGTGCTGGCCTATATTGCGCAGCTCTACGCGGTGGAGAAACGGGCACGGCGGTCGGGTGTCGAGGGCGAGCAATTGCGTCTATTGCGCGAGCAGGCTTCTCAGCCGGTGCTCACCGCATTACACGAGTATCTATTAAAGATTCGCGATCAGGTGTTGCCGAAGAGCGAAGCTGGGCAAGCGGTGTCGTATGCACTGAAGAACTGGGCCGCGTTGACGCGTTACTGCGAGGATGGCGATCTATCGATTGATAACAACCACACCGAGCGGTCGTTGCGGGGAATCGCCATCGGACGAAACAACTGGACGTTCGTAGGCAGCGACCGCGGCGGCAAGACCATGGCGGTGCTGCGAAGCTTCGTGGCATCCTGCGAACTGGCCAATGTCGACCCGTTCGCCTGGTTTCAGGATGTGCTCTCCCGGATCGGAACGCACTCGATCCAGCAACTCGACGAATTGCTCCCGCACCGCTGGGGCGCCGCTCGCACCTAAGCCGACCTCTTCATCTTCGCTCGCCCCGCTTGGCTGTCACCGGTGTTCATGTGATGGATACGGAAAACAAATTGAAGTCGGACCGGGGCAAGCACTGTGCATTCCACGCGGTGCCATTCACCGGTTCGATAACAACGGAAACCAGGACGCGAAGGCGCTCTGTGTGATCACGCCAGCTGCGATCGGTCCGCAGTACTTCCGCGAGGCCGCCGAGGTGATCAACGCAGCGGCCGGCGGGCCGCCGGACCGAGCAAAGATGGCGGAGATCCTGCGCCGCCACGGTCTCACACCGGCGCCCCCTTCGGCCCAGATGTAGAGCCTAGCTGTGTACGGACCAGTAGACGGCCCCCTTTTGGCGTGACTCGCTGGCCTCTAATGAAACCTCCAGAAACCGCTCGGCGGTCATCGCGTCGGTCTGCTAGACCGGACCAAGACCGGACCAAATCGCGAATCCAAAGAGTAACTTATTGATGAAACGAAACTTGTCGCGCAAGAATGATGGTCTGCAAAACCCTTATTCGGTGGTTCGATCCCGCCCCGCGCCTCCAAAAACTCAGCCAATTTGAGCAACGCAGTACGTAGGAATCTCCGGCTGTCTCCCGTGTCTCCGCCGTCAACTCCCTCAGCCATCGACGACAATCCTGAGCCTTTGCGACCATCACGACGTAGCGCAGGCGATGTCGAGTCTAGCCGCCAAATCGTGTAGACTTGGCCACCAGGAGCTGTTCATGAAACGTTTATCGACGGGAATCGGGCTGGGCATTTTGCTGTTCGGGCTGCTGTTCGTGCCGGCCGTGGCCGATGCGCAGATTCTGGTTGCAGGGGAGGGTCCGGTGGTGTACGGGCACCACCATCTGAACACCACGAACATGGCCGCGCAGAAGAAGTTCTATGCCGACACGCTGGGCGGCACCGTGGTCAAGCTCGGTTCCGGGGACCGACAGCAGGAGATCATCGAGTTCCCGAATGTTCTGATCTTTTTCCGTCCGATGCAGGCGCCAACGGGCGGCTCCATCGGCACGACCGTGAATCACATCGGCTTTTCCGTTCCCGATCTCAAGCCGGTGGTGGCAAAAATCAAGGCGAACGGCTTCAAAATGATCACCGCCGATTCGGTTGCCGCCAACGTGAAGGTGACTGACGACATCGCGGCCGCCAGTCCGACGACGAACATCGCATTTGCGCTCGGTCCGGAGGATGTCAAAGTGGAGCTTGTCGAGGTCAAATCGCAGAAGGCCCCCATTCAGCTTCATCACATCCATTTCTTCGGGCAGAACAACACCGAGATGCAGGCGTGGTACGCAAAGACGTTCGGCGCGACCATGCTTCCGGCCAATCCGAAGTCTGCGTTCGTGCAGGACCAACTGCCCGGCGTGTTTCTGAACTTCAGCCCGTCGCCGACGCCGACCGTCGGCACCACTGGCCGATCGATCGATCACATCGGCTTCGAGGTTAAAAACCTCGAGGCGTTCACCAAGAAGCTGGAAGCCGAAGGCATCAAACTGGACGTCCCTTACAGAAAAGTGCCCCAGCTTGGCATCGCGATCGCGTTCATCAAAGATCCCTGGGGAACGAATATTGAACTGACGGAAGGACTCGTCAATATCAAATGAGAACAGCTATTCTCGCTCTCGCGGCATTGGCGTCATGCGCGGCGTCGCCTGCTTTCGCACAACTGGTCAGTCATCCGGACGCGCCGATACGCATCGGCCACTATCACCTCAACGTGACGAGCATCGAAGCCCACAAGAAGTTTTGGGCCGATACGCTCGGCGGCAAAGCCATGAAGTTCGGCAAGATCGATGTAATTGAGTTTCCCGACGCGTTCATCTTCCTGCGCGCGCAGAAGCCGACCGGCCCCACCCGCGGCACGGCCTTCGATCACATCGGATTCGCAGTGCCCAACGTACCGGCGATGGCGGCGAAGCTGGCAGCCGCGGGATATCAGGAAACCACCGGGCGGGAACCGAAGCCGGGCGCGCCACCACCAGCGGCAGCGGGCACGTCGGCGGTATATGGACGCTTTGCGTATTTTCTCGGTCCTGACGGGGCGAAAATCGAGCTCGTTACCAGCGCTGAAAAAGACGCGCCGCCCATCGTGGCGCATCATATCCACTTCATCAACAAGCAGTACGTCGAGATGCAGCAGTGGTATATGAAGGCATTCGATGCTACATTGCGTCCCGGACAAACCGACTTCTTCATTGGCGCCGACCTGCCGGGCGTCGGCTACAGCCTCAACTTCTTCCGGTGGGAAGGCGACCAGTCCATCACTCACGTCCCTACCGCCGGCCGCGTGGTGGATCACGTGGGATTTGAAGTGAAGAACCTGGAGGCATTCACGAAGGCGCTGGAAGCCAAGGGCATCCAGCCCGTTCGGCCTTACAGGAAAAGAGACCCGGCCATGAACAACATCGCCACTACGATGATCGTCGACCCTTGGGGAGTCTCAATCGAGCTCACCGAGGGCCTGGACAAGATCAAATAACTTCACCCTAGAATGCACGCCGGCTTGTCAGATGTGCGAGTTTGAGGGTGCCTTTCACGGACGATCCTCACCCTGGGATACCCAAACCTTGTCCGGCACCATCACTTCGAGATCGGCGATCTTGGTTTTCACCGTGAACTGTTGCAACTCACCGGGCCCTTCGGCGGGGCTTGCCAGGAACTCCAGCAAATATTGATTGGCGAGATGGTCCGCCAGGTCGGTCAGGAATGGCCCTAGAGAAGGCAGCGGGCCAAATCCCAGGAAATAAGCTTCGCCGCCGGTTTCATCCGCCACGTGCGCCAATTGCACCTGTCCGGCATAAATCTTCGAAGAGTCGGCCGACAGATAATCGGCGCTGGGATGATAGATCACGTAAACGGTGACTCCGGCACGTTGCGCGGCTGCCAGCGCCGCCTCGGCGGATGGGTCCTCGACGGCGGTGTTTGCCGATGGATCCAGGCCGCTCGAAATCATCAGCACCGCGCGGCGCGACGCACCTTGCGGCCAGCCTCGAATCAGGTCGGCCAAAGCAGGAAATGGACTGGCGGGTTTACTGCCTGCGGGAGTGCTCAGATAATTCACGGCGCGTTGATGATCCGCCGTTGGATTCTGAGCTACCTGCAAGCGTGCGTTTTGGATATATGCGATCCCGATCTTAGTCGTCGGCGGCTGAGAAGTAATGAAATGGCTCAGTTCCTCGAATTTGTTGCCCGGTTCGCAAGTGGAACAGTTATCGACCAACAGAAACAGGTCCAGGCCGGCGCGGTCGCCGCGCAGCGGGACCAGATTCGTGATCGGCAGAGGATTGTAATGTTGCGTAACGATCAGGTCGTCTTTTGTGAGCATCGGCGGGACGTGGCCGTAGTGGTGGCCAATCGTTACGATGATTTGCGCGGGTGTGCCGGTGGGAACTGTGGTCTGAGCCCAAGTAAGCAGGGGGCATGCGAGCGCGAGCGGAATGAGCGTTGCAATCTTTGACATATCGTCCTCTCAGAAGGCTTCATTCTCTTCTAGGGGCATTCGCCTAGCCAAAGGGGGAATATGGCAAGCTGTTGAGGCCAAATCAGTTCACGGCTTTCGGTGGCGTCGGCCATTTCACCCTGCGTGATTTCACACAATTGATGGATCCAGAGACAGGGGCGGCGGTGCATCGGCGCTCACACAATTGCCGTTCGGCGCTGTGCACGACACTCAAAGACCGGCATCGGATCCTACCTCGTGTCCATGCCTACCCTTACACCAGTCGTCGTGTCGATCGGCCACTCCGAGGCTGTGTGCCGGCAGCCTTTTCGCGCGCTTCCCTGAACGGGACCCAAACCCACGCCTCAACGTACGCTCCGTCATCATCGCCCCTGGATATTCGCGCATTTCCGTCCACTTCGACTTTGCCATCCCGGTAATAGATTTCCTTCGCGCGGGCGCGAAGCCACTTGTCGCTTCTCATGACTCGTCTCCTTTTTCGACTGCGGCCCATCGCGGGCAGACCCTACGATGCCCGCGAACTCGATCAACGCAAGAATCCCTCGGCGCTCTTGTCCCTCTTGGGAGCTGGAGCGACAGACACATCACAGCACCAGGTGATAATCCTCGTCGAGTACGACTTTGGACAGCCGGAATCCATCGACAAGTGCGATCGGGTTTTTCCCAACTTCGCTGGCCTCATTAGTAGCCGCCTTTGAAAAATGGCTGGTCGTGACGACGGCACCTCTCGCGAACGGCTGCAAGCTTCCGCGCAGCTCGGCGATTTCCTTGCGCCCAACCGAGTGCAGCCAGCGCTTCGCCTGTACCTGGACTAACGCATTTTCGAAGACCCAATTCCGACTCTCGGCTCTCGCGTTGACGTCGACGCCTCCATCGGCGCTGAATTTTGTTACGCAGACCTCCGAGAAGCCACAATGTACGAGCAGGTCCCTTATAAATAGCTCGAAGCGCTTCGGCTCCAGTGCCAGCAGTTTGCTGCGAACGCGTTCAATTCGCTCGAAGTTTTCGGATTGCTCGTGGAGGCTTTCGTAAATAATTTCATCATCGTCAGAATTAGCCGCCGCCCGAAGCCTCGATTCGGTGAGTATCTGGCACGAAGCTGCCGCTTCGAACGATAGCGGTAGATTTTCCTGGTCAGGGTGAATTTTGAATTCGAAGAGCCAGACCTTGCGAACCTTACCGTCTGCGTCGAGTTGGGTGTCCGGATAGTGGCGAACGTATTCGAGCAGCCCCAGATACCTCCACCGCTTCGGCCCGACGGACCTGTTCCTGCGGCTAGCAATTAAAACGAATCCGTGTATCGGAAAATTAAACGTCTTTTGCTCGATCAGCCGACTGTTCACACCCGCTAGCGTCTGTTGGCCAAGCTTTCCGGCCGCCGTAAAGGTTAAGACACCGCCCTCCAGCCTGTCGTGATAGGGGTTCTCGGCTGCGCTGTGGACACCATGCACGGAAGTCATGATCACGGCCCTCAGAACCGCATTGTCCCGAAGCGAGATGCGTATACCGCCAGCATTTGAAACTTTCAGAGAGCTAAAGATCTCTTCGTTCGAATAGAGCTGGCCGACTACCAACGCGTCAATCATCTCGGGCTTGGTGTCCTCGAACGAACTCGGCTCATCCGCTCGCTTCGCTGAGCGGGTGTCAGGGTGTCCATACGACGACCTTCGCTGACCAATGTACTACTTATCGACTGGATTGGCCACATTTCTGAACTGCTGGCATCCTGCTCCCATTCGTGGGAACATCTTTAGGTACAAAGGAGACGCGCATGCTTCGAAGCATCGAGGCGCTCGGTGTTCTCGTCGTGGCCGGCGTGGCGATTGCCGCCTATCCGCCCGCTGCCCTGGCCCAGACTGCCGGACCCGCCGACTGGCAAAACGATCTGAAGCCCATCGCTCCCGCGGATTGGAACTACGATTTCGCAGCCCATTTGCTGGAACGCGCCGGCTTTGGCGGAACACCCGAAGAAATCCAGGCGCTTGCGAAACTCACGCCCGAGCAGGCGGTCGCGCGCCTGGTTCGTTTCGAAGGCACCGATGAGAGCCAACTGCCGCCCTTCGATCCATCGGACATTCACGATCCGGGGCTGGAGCCGTTTCCTCCCAGCCGACCGGCCGTTACCGATCAGGCTAAGAAGACCGGTGAAGCGCTCGGCATTAAGGTGAAGCCGGACGGTAGCCGGCGTCTGCAACCGGTGGTCAACGAATTCTTCTATTGGCTGCGTGCCAGTTCGCTCGAAACCAACCGAGTGGCGTATTGGTGGGCGAATCGCATGCTGAACAGCCCGCAGCCGCTGCGCGAAAACATGGCGCTGTTTTGGCACGGCCATTTCGCCGTAAACGAAGCCAAAGTCCGCGACTGCCGCAAGCTTTTCGATCAACTGGAACTCTTCGAGAACCAGGGAACCGGCAACTTCCGCGATTTGATGGTGGCTGTGGCCGAAGACCCGGCCATGCTGTCGTTCCTGGATGCCGGCGTCAACGTGAAGGGCGCGTCGAACGAAAACTTCGCCCGCGAAATCATGGAGATGTTCACCATGGGCGTCGGCCACTACACGGAAAAAGATATTCGCGAAGCCGCGCGCGCCTTTACCGGATGGAATTACGTGGATCTCAAGTTCGTAGTGAACAAAGCCGAGCATGACGACGGCGAAAAGACGTTTCTCGGCAAAACCGGCCGCTTCGATGGCGTCAATGTGATCGACATCATCCTGCAGCAGCCGGCCACGGCCGATTTCATCGCGGGCAAAATCTACCGCTACTTTGTGCGCGAGGATCTTTCGCCGGAGCTTCAGAAACAACTGGGCTCCGTGCTGCGCGATCACGACTATCAGATCGCGCCGCTCCTCGAAACCATCTTCCTGTCGCGCGATTTTTACAGTCCGGCATCGGTGGGTACGCAGATTCAGAGCCCCGTGCGGCTGGCCATTTCCACCTATCGAAAGCTCGGCCTCAACAGTATTGCGGGTGTTCCCGATTTCAATGCCGCGACCGGCGCGCTGGGCCAGCGGCTCTTCTCGCCTCCCACGGTAGCAGGCTGGGCCGGCGGCAACAGCTGGATCACGCCGGGGCTGCTGCTGGAGCGCGCTAATTTTGGCCGCGACATTTTGTTTCCGGATATCAACTTCCTTCCGCCCGATCGGTTCAACCCGGATCCGGAGGTGCGGCGCGTGGCCGACCGTATTCGCCAGGGCATGGACATCAGCGCCGCAACCAAGCCGGCCGGCAAGAGCGGCGAACTGGCGGAATCCGACATGGCAGCCGATCGCGATGAAGATTTCAACACGCGCTACGGAAGTTTTCGCGGCTGGCAGATGGCTATCGAACGGGTGAAGCCGATTCCGCGCGACACGGCGCAGATCAATCTATCGCGCATGATTCTGGACCAGCACCTGAGCAATACAACCCAGGTGGTGGATTACATGATTCATCGCTTCATGCGAGTCTCGCCGGGCGAGGAGGCACGCCAAAAGATGATTGCGTTCCTGAATAAGGAGCTGGGCACGACGGAGATCGCGGTCGCCCAGACCTATTTGGAAGATCCGCTGCGGCTGGTTCTACACCTGATCATGAGCCAGCCGGAATATCAGTTGGGTTAGGGCCGAGGAGACAACGAATGAAGAAGAATTTTTCGTTTTCCGAATCCAGCCGGCGCGATCTATTGCGGCTCGGTATGTACGGCATCGGAGTGAGCGCGCTTGCGCGTCCGATGCCGCTGTTTGCGCAGGCTGCCGCAGCGCTGGCGGGACAGGCCAAGTCCAGCGGCAAGATCCTGGTGGTGCTGGAGCTCTCGGGCGGCAATGATGGCCTAAATACGTTGATCCCCTATGGCGACGATGCCTATTATCATCACCGCCCGAACATTGGCATCCGGCGCAAGGATCTGCGGCCCATTGACGATCATTTTGGATTCAGCCACGGCATGGCTGGTTTCGAGCGCCTTTACAAAAGCGGAAAGCTGGCCATCGTGCACGGCTGCGGCTACGAGAATCCATCGTTCTCGCATTTTACGTCCATGGCCTACTGGCACACTGCCGCGCCCAACAGCGGCGAGCAATATGGATGGGTGGGCCGCCTGGCCGATGCAATGGCGCCCGATGCGCCGCCCAACTTCATCGTCGATATCGATACGCACCAATCGCTCGCCGTTCGCAGCCGCCGGCATGTGCCGGTGGTGTTTGACGACCCCAACAAATTCACGCAGGAAATTTTCTACGACGAGCGCGGCGCGCTGCCAACCGCTGACGTAAGCCAGCAGATCAGCAATCCATCGCGGCGATTTCTCCTGGAAACGGCTCAGAGCGCCAAGCAGGCTTCGGCGCTGGTGCGCGAGGCGTGGTCGAAATATCATTCGCCGGTCGATTACGGCGTGGTGGGGCTCGATCTGCCCAAGGTGGCGGCGCTGATCGATGCGGGCATGCCTACGCGTCTTTATTACACGGCCTATCGCAACAACGCTTTCGACACGCACGTCTTCCAGAACGACACGCACAAACGCCTGCTCACGTACGCGTCCGACGCCGTAGCGGCGTTTCTCCAGGATTTGGAGCGGATCGGGCGCGCCGATGACGTGGTGGTGATGGTGTTCTCCGAGTTCGGGCGGCGCGTTCCGGAGAATGTCAACCTGGGAACCGACCACGGCGCTGCGAACCTGATGTTCGTCGCTGGAAAACAGGTGAAGGGCGGTCAATATGGGACCATCCCCAGCCTCACCCAGTTGGATGTGGGCGATAATCTGGTGTTCACCACGGACTTCCGGCGGGTGTACGCGACCATGATCGCTGGATGGCTGGGGCTGAAAGACACACGTCCGCTGCTCAACGGCGACTTCGAGCCTTTTGATATGTTCCAGCGAGCTTAGAGCGTGTCAAGAAATGACGTCTCGACAGCTTTGACCATTGGGAACAACTTGCGTTCACACGATTGTGAACGCGGCACGCGTGGGCGCGTGCGCCACGTCGGCGGCTGCGCAGTTGGAGGGGTTATTTCCTTCCACGAGCTTAGGTTTTCAATAACTCCAGGAGCGCCGACGAAACCGAATCCGGGTTCTCACGCGGCAGAAAATGGCCGGCGCCAGCAATGACGCGGCGCGCTACCAGCGACGGGAATACCGCGCGTTCGCCAGGCGTCGCCTCGGGCGCTGGATGCACCAACGCGTCGTTCGCGCCATAGAGCAGAATCGTGGGCGCTGTGATCGGCGGCCGCTTCGCCAGTTCGTGCTCCACCGCTTCAAAACGCGGGTCGCCCGGCGCCGCTTGGTTGCGATGGCGATAGGAATGGATCACACAGTCGACAAAATCGGGATTATCGAACGATGGCGCGGTGCGATTGTACTCTTCATCGCTGAAGTGCCAGCCGGGCGACCAGGTCTGCCACAAAAGTTTGCATAAGCTACGGTGATTCGCGGCCAGCCCCGCCCGGCCCCGCTCGGTCATGAAATACCACTGATACCAAAGCTCGCGCTCCACTTCTGGCGGAGCAGGCCGAGGCGGCGCGAAAACGTTCTGGATCAGATAACCGCCCATCATCACCGCCGCGCGCACGCGATCGGGATTCAGGGCCGCCGCGATGGCTGCCGCGCGCCCGCCCCAATCGTAACCGGCCAGCGCCATTTGCTTGAGCCCGAGGGCATTGGCAAAATCGACGACATCCTGGCCGATCGCGGCCTGCTCAGCCATGCGCGGCGCGGCCGCGTCGCGGAATCGCGTGGGTCCGTAGCCGCGCAGATAGGGTACCAGCACGCGGTGGCCGGCCTTGGCGAGCGGCGGCGCCACACGGTCGTACGCGTGAGCGTCATCGGGAAAACCATGCAGCAGAACGACTGGGAAACCTTGCGCGTTGCCGCTCTCTTCGTACGCGATGTTGAGAACGGGAGTTTGAATCGATCGAGTGGTTGATTGCGCCTGCGCCATGGTCGCGATGCCTGCCGTTGCCGCTGCCTGAAGGAAGGTTCTGCGGTTCACGTTAGCGTGTTTCCATCAGTTGCACGTAGAAATTGTTAGGGTCGCGCAGGATGATCACGCGCGGGCCTTGCGGCAGCGTGACGGGTTCGCCGCCGGTGGTGATAATTGAAAATCCTGCGCTCTTCATAGCATCGGTCAGGGCCGCGATGTTGTGCACCGGAAGGCGAAGCATGCCACGGCCGGGTTCTGGAAACGGAATGTTCAATCCGGCGGCGCTTTTCGCCTTGGTCAGCCGGATCCGCACGGAAGCTGCCGGCACTTCAAGGCTTTCACCATCCACTTTGAATCCGAGGGCGCCCGCGTAGAGCGCCTTCGTCTTTTTCACGTCGCTGACACTCACGCTCAAATCCGCTCCCGGATTTTCGGAGCGTTCCACTTCCACCGCGAATCCGTCCGGGTCACGCAGAACCTTCCGTGCCGCGCCAGCGTCTGCGCGGCGAAGAATCAACATGACGGCGCCCGGGTTGGCAGCGCGTTGAAGCTCCGGTTTTCGCGCTTCGCCCCACTGCACCAGTTCGATCCCCATGGCGGATCCTGGAATCTTCAAAACTGCGGCGCGAAATTGCTTGCCGGGCACGCCGTACAAATTGGCCACCGCCGGATTGTCGGTGAACTTGTGTTCGCCCGCTGGGCCGCTAAGTTCCAGCCCCAAAGTATCGTGGTAAAACGCGACCGATTGATCCAGATCCGAGACGATGTGCAGGAATGGCCCAACGCCGGCGACGGAACCATCCGTCTGCGCTGGCAGCATCGCGGCGCCCAACAATATTACCAGCGCTAAGCGCGCAATCACGCGCCGGCGGCCTTGCCGTAGGTCTTCACGGCCTGTTCCATCCCAGGCAATCCGGCAGCCAGATCCTGCGGATTCATTGCCGGACGAAGCGTAACCTTTGCATTGAACGCCAGGAACCAGGGCTCGGCCACCGCTGGGACGTCCGAGGAATTCTTCATGTCGAAAAAGATCCAGCCGGTACGTTCCCATCTTCGGTGAAGTAGGCGGCTTCGGGTTTCAGCTCGGCGAGAATCTTCTGAATCGTGGCGCCGAGAGTACCGTTGGACACGGCGGCGTTGCCGGCTTCGACGGGGATAGTTGCCTTCAATAGCATGCGCACGGAGGGCCCCTCCTTCGGGGCTTATCAAGGATACATCAGGCCGGATACATCAGGCCGGACACATCAGGCCGGACACATCAGGCCGGCCGTGGAATAAATCGCAGCGACGATTCGTTGATGCAGTAACGCAGATTCGTTGGCTCGGGGCCATCGTTGAAGACGTGCCCGAGATGCGCGTCGCAGCGCGCGCAATGCACTTCGGTGCGCTTTACCAAGAGGCTGAAGTCCGAGCGGGTGCGGATGTTTTCCTCCGCGATGGGCGCCCAGAAGCTGGGCCAGCCGGTACCCGAATCGAACTTGGTGTCGGAGCTGAACACGGCGGTGGCGCAGCAGATGCAGCGGAAGAGTCCGTTTTGATGGATCTGGTAGTAGGTCCCACTGAACGCCGTGTCGGTTCCTTGCTTGCGCGTCACATAATACTGTTCCGCGCTGAGTTGCTTCCGCCATTCGCTGTTCGACCGGACGACTTTCTTTACACGCGCAGTGCCCAGCCTCTCGCCCGCAGCATTGAACTCCACAATGGCAACTTCTTCGTTCGAATCGGCCGCCGGCTTTGTTTCCTCGGAATCATGGCCCTGGCGGATTGCGAGAAGCGCCGCGCCGGCCAGCGCAAACGGCACAATCAGCAACGCTCGCCGGCGCGTGAACTCCGCTCTTAAAGTTCCGCGCCGGAATGTTTCAAGCTGGAGCGTTTCGAACATCCAATTTCATTGTCCCATTGGATGACGGGAGGTGGATGAAGAGGTGATTCACTCCAATGGCCGAATGGGGGATTGGAGCATCCGGGTGGCCCAGCCTTCCGATCGGAGCCCACTGGCCAAGCTGCAGGGTCTGCTTTGGCCGGATGCGGTGCCCGAAGAGCTGCTGAGTGAACTGGATGCCTTCTTGGGCCAGGGGAGCACGGGGACTCTCCCTAAGATTATCCTGGTTGCGCAGGATCAGGCCGACGGGTTGATCGGCTTCCTGGAGGTGGGGCTCCGCTCTGACGCCGACGGGTGCGATCCTCATCGTCCAGTGGGTTTATCGAAGGCTGGTTCGTTTAACCGGAGTTCCGGCATCAAGGCGTGGGAAGGGAATTGATGCGGAGCGCCGAGGATTGGGCGCGCGCTCAAGGCTGCCGGGAGATGGGCTCCGACAGCTTGATCGATAACGACGGTTCACTGCGCGCCCACCAGGCATTGGGGTTTGAGGTTGTTGACCGGTACGTGCATTTCAGAGAAAGCCTTTAACGGGGAGGACAATTCATGAAGCGCCTGTTGATCGGGTTCGGACTTGTGCTTGTGGTCCTGCTGATAGTGGTGGCAGCATTGCCCCTTTTCGTCAACGCCAACCAATTCCGGCCCCTGCTGGAAGCGAAGCTCAGCAGTGCGCTGGCGCGGCCAGTGAAGCTGGGTGAGCTCAGTTTCTCGCTGTTCTCCGGTGGGGTTTCGGCTTCGGATTTATCGATCGGCGACGACCCGAAATTCAGCTCTGGCGCGTTCCTCAGCTCGAAGTCGCTCACCGTTGGCGTGGATCTCGCACCACTGATCCTGTCGCGCCAACTGCATGTGAATCGGATTGCGATCGACCAGCCGAGCATCACGCTGCTGGAGGATCCAGCGGACGCATGGAATTTCTCCACAATCGGCTCCGGGTCCGCCAGCGCGACGCCGGCGGCGAAGTCCGGCGACCCCGCGCTCGATCTTTCGGTGAAGGAACTGCGCATCACGAACGGGAAAATCGTGGTTGCGAAAACCCAGAGCAAAATGAAGCCGGAGGTTTTCGACAACGTGGAAATCCAGGTGCAAGACTTCGCGCCGAATGCCGTCTTCCCGTTCTCACTGGCGGCCGACGGCTCGGGCGGGGCAGTGATCAAGTTGTCGGGCAAAGCAGGGCCGCTCAATCCCACGGAGGCCGCCGCCACACCGCTTGAAGCGGCCGTAAATGTTACGCATCTCGACCTGGCACGCTCCGGATTTCTGCCGGCCACTGGTTTCGCTGGTTTGGTGTCACTGAACGGAGACTTGTCCTCAACCGGGACAGTGGCGCACCTCCAGGGAAATTTCGAGGCGAATCAGTTGGTCCTGGCGCGCAACGGAACACCCGCCAAACGGCCGGTCAGCTTCGATTTCGACCTCCAGCACGACCTGCAGAAGCATGCCGGAACGCTCGACCGCGGGGTGGTCCACATCGGCGCCGCGCAGGCGTCGCTCACGGGCACCTATCAAACGCAGGGCGATAGCACCATGCTGAACGTCAAGCTTGCTGGAACGGCTATGCCGATTCAGGACCTGGAGGCCATACTGCCGGCGCTGGACATTGTTCTGCCGGCGGGCGCGTCGTTCCAGGGTGGTACGGCCAGCGCCAACGTGACCGTCACGGGGCCCACTGATCGCATGGTCCTGGATGGAACGCTCGGGCTGAATAACACACAGCTTACCGGTTTTGATTTGGGATCGAAAATTGCGTTCATGGCCAAGCTGGCCGGCATCAAAGAGGGCCCCAGTACCCAGATCCAATCGATGAGCATGAATATTCATATCGATCCGGATGGCGTTCGCACCGAGAATGTTTCGCTGGTGGTTCCCCAGATAGGCGACGTCACGGGCGCGGGGACGGTGAGCGCATCGCACGCGCTCGATTTCGCCATGACCGCGAAGGTGCATTCCGGCGGAATGCTGGCGGTGCTGGGGCCGGATACCAGCGTGCCATTCAAGATTCAGGGAACATCCACCCAGCCGAAGTTCGAGCCTGACGTCAAGGGAATCGCCGTAGACAAGTTGAAGCAGCTTGGCGGTAAGGATGCCCAGAAGGCCGCGACTGGATTATTAAAGGGATTGCTGGGCGGAAAGAAGTGAGGGCCCGGCTACGCGTTATGGGTTTTCGGCGCGCTTAACACCTCGTGCACTTTATGCAGTAGCTGCGGTCCGGTGAACGGCTTCGGGAAGATCTCTACTTTCTCCACCTCGGCGCGATACTGCAAGCGATCGTCGTCCAGCAGCCCCGCCACCATCAAAATGCGCATGCTCGGGCAGCGCGATTGCAGGTATTTGGCAGCCTGGTGGCCGGTGAGAGTGTCGACGTAGGGCGAGATGATCAACAGGTCCGGCCTGCATTCGCTCATGCGGTCGACGGCGGTCCCCAGATCGCCGGTGGCCATCACTAAATATCCGGCGCGTTCCAGCAACTCCTGGATCACCAGCCGCACCAGAGGTTCGGAGATGAGCAGGAGGATAGTGGTCTGCATCGGGGACTTATTTTGCGCGTGCTTGTCCGGCATAACGTTCCAGCCTTAGTGTAAATAAATCCAGCGGTGCACGTTCTGTTATATCAGGCTGCCTGGGCAGGCGGATTTCGGGGACTACCCACCCCCTTGCATGCAAGAGCGTTTTTTGACATCATTAATGACGCCGTCCTGGCGGCCGTGGGAGGGTGGACTTGTTCAGGAGAGACATTGTTTGTCTTGCTGCTTTCGCTGTGGTCAGCTCCACATGTATACAGGCTGCGCCTCCGCCTCAGCAATCCACGAATTCTCCGTCCGTCACCAGCGAACGCGCGCTTGTCGATAAATATTGCGTCGTTTGCCACAGCGACAAGCTGAAGACCGGCGGCCTCTCGCTGCAATCGGCGGACATGACGAATATTGCAGCGGGCGCCGAAACCTGGGAGAAGGTGATCCACAAGCTGAGCCTGGGCGCCATGCCTCCCCAGGGCATGCCGCGGCCCGATCAAGCCAGCGTCAATGGCTTGGTTTCGTGGCTGGAAACTTCGATCGATCGCGCTGCCGCTGTGCATCCGAATCCCGGACGCGCGACCCTGCACCGGCTGAATCGTACGGAATACGCCAACGCAGTGCACGATCTGCTTGCCCTGGATGTCGATCCCGCCCCGCTCCTGCCCGCCGACGATGAAAGCTACGGCTTCGACGATATCGCGGACGTTTTGCGCACTTCGCCATCGCTGCTGGAGCGCTATATGTCGGCGTCCTGGAACCTGAGCCGTCTGGCGGTGGGCGATCCGAACATCGAAGCCGATACAGCGACGTATCGCGCCAAGCCCGACCTTTCGCAGAATGGCCACATGGAAGGCTTGCCGCTGGGAACGCGCGGCGGGCTGGCCATTCGGCACTATTTTCCGCTGGACGGCGAATACGTGATCAAAGTGCGGCTGTGGAGAGCGACCGCCGACGTGATCAAGGGCCTGGAAGAGCTGCACCAGGTGGAAATCAGTATTGACGGCCAGCGCGTCAAACTGGCCACCATCGGCGGCAAGGACGAGCAGGAGCTGAGCTATACCAACTCCGGAAAATCCGCGGCCGAAATTGATGCGCGCCTTACCGTTCACGTTCCAGTGAAGGCCGGTCCGCGCACCGTGGTGGCCACGTTTCTGGCTGAAGGTGAATCGGAAGATGACAACATCTTAGAGCCGTTCCAGCGCGCCAATCTCGATCCGCTGGATTTCCGGGGCCTCCCGGCGGTGGACCGCGTGAGCATCACCGGCCCGCTGCATGCCACCGGACCCGGCGAGACGCCCAGCCGCAAACTGATTTTCGTTTGCCGGCCGACTGGCCACGCCGACGAACTTCCCTGCGCGAAGAAGATTATCAGCACGCTAGCACGCCGGGCTTACCGCCGGCCGGTATCGGACAACGATCTGGAAACGCTGCTCAGCTTCTATCAAAAGGGGCGCAACGAAGGCGGCAACTTTGATTCCGGTATTGAAGCCGCCATTCAACTCGTTCTCGCGAGTCCCGAATTTCTCTTCCGTTTCGAGCCCGATCCGCCGGCGCTAGCGGCAGGCGCTGTGTACCACATCAGCGATCTGGAACTAGCCTCGCGGCTTTCGTTCTTCCTGTGGAGCACGGGCCCGGACGATCAGTTGTTGAATCTCGCAACGGCTGGCAAGCTTCACGATCCTGCTGTTGTGGACAGCCAGGTGAAGCGCATGCTGGCCGATCCAAAATCGAAAGCGCTGGTGGAGAACTTCGCCGACCAGTGGCTCTATCTGCGGAACCTGAAAAATATCAACCCCGATTTTGAGACCTTCCCGGATTTCGACGATAACTTGCGCCAAGCTATGAAGCAGGAGACGGACCTGTTCTTCGGCGACATTATCCACGAAGACCACAGCATCCTGGATCTTCTGAATGCCAACTACACCTTCATCAATGAGCGGCTGGCGCGGCATTACGGAATCCCGAATGTCTATGGAACCGATTTCCGCCGCGTAGCTCTGACCGACGACCGGCGCCGTGGGCTGCTGGGACAAGCCAGTATTTTGACCATCACTTCCTATGCGACCCGTACTTCGCCGGTGCAGCGCGGGAAATGGATCCTGACCAATCTGATTGGCATGCCGCCCGATCCGCCGCCGCCCAACGTCCCGGCGCTGAAGGAACACGCGGACGCCGGCAAGCCCACGTCGCTGCGCGAGCGCATGGAAGAGCATCGCAAGAATCCGGCCTGCGCCGGCTGCCACAAACTAATGGACCCCATCGGTTTCTCGCTCGAAAACTTCGACGCGGTGGGCCAGTGGAGAACCACCGACGAAGGCGTGAAGATCGATCCAGCGGGCGTCATGTTCAATGGCGCCAAGATTGACGGCCCGGTGTCGCTCCGCCAGATCCTGATGGCAAAGCCCGGCATCTTCGCGGGCGTCTTTACCGAGAAGCTGCTGACTTACGCGTTGGGACGCGGAGTGCAATATTACGACATGCCGGCCGTCCGGGAAATCGTGCGCGAAGCCGGCCAGAACGACTATCGTTTGTCTTCGATCGTTTCAGGAATTGTGAAAAGTACGCCATTTCAAATGAAAACGAAGGCCACGGAAGGCGAGAACCGCACCGTGACCGCTAGCGTCCGGCATTAGTAGTGTTTGATATTTTTAGCAGTCATAAAAGGAGATTGGGAGCATGATCATCACGAAGAAGCATCTTCCCCGCCGCACATTCTTGCGCGGAATGGGTGTCACCCTGGCGCTGCCTTTTCTCGACGCGATGGCCCCGGCGCAGACACTGGGCTCCAAGACCGCCGCAGATCCCCGCATGAAATTAGCCTATTGCTATATTCCCCACGGCGCCGTGATGAGCAACTGGACTCCGGCCGGCGAAGGCTCCGGCTTCGAGCTTTCGCGCACCCTGATGCCACTGGCGCAGCATCGCGACCAGGTGGTAGTGGTCAGCAATCTGGCCCATAAGTTGGCCGGCCCGTTCGGCCCGAACGATAGCGGTGGCGACCATGGACGATCGCCCTCAGTCTTCCTGAACGGCGTCCATCCCAAGCGCACCGAAGGCGAGGACGTTCGCGCGGGCACCACGGTGGATCAGATTGCCGCCACGCACATCGGACAGGATACGCCGTTGCCGTCGCTGGAACTGGCAACCGAGGATATGACCGGCCTGATCGGCGCCTGCGACGTTGGTTTCAGTTGCACCTACACCAACACCATCTCCTGGCGCACGCCCACCTCGCCGCTGCCCATGGAAATCAACCCGCGCGTGGTTTTCGATCGCCTGTTTGGCGACGGATCGAACGCCGCCGAGCGTTTGCAGCGCATCCAGCGCGAGCGCAGCATTCTGGACGCGGTGACGTCGCAAGTCAGCCAATTGCAGCGCGGCTTGGGCGCGAACGACCGCAACCGGGTTGCCGAGTATCTGGATAACGTGCGCGAAATCGAACGCCGCATCCAGCTCACTGAGAAGAAGAACAGCACGAGCGTCCACCTGCCGGACACGCCCATCGGCATCCCCGACGATCATGTGGTGCATTCCAAGATGATGTTCGATTTGATGGCACTGGCGTTCCAGGCCGACATCACTCGCATCTCTACCTTTATGATGGCGCGCGAAGTGAGTTACCGCACCTTCCCGCAGATCGGCGTGCCCGATCCGTTCCATGCCACTTCGCATCACCAGAATAACCCCGAAAAACTGGAAAAGCTGACCAAGATCAACACCTATCACGTCAGCCTCATCGCGTATTTCATGGACAAGCTGAAGGCGATCCCCGACGGCGACGGAACGTTGCTGGATCATTCGCTGGTGCTGTTTGGAAGCTCGATGTCCAACAGCAATATGCACAATCATTCGCCGCTGCCGGTGTTCGTGGCGGGCGGAGCTTGCGGACGCATGAAGGGCGGCCGTCACATCAAATATCCCGAAGACACGCCCATGGCGAACCTGCTGGCGACGACGCTGGTGAAGGCTGGCTTGAACGAAAATCACATCGGCGACAGCACCGGGATTTTGTCTGAAGTTTAGGTGAGGACCAAGGACACGAACATGCGAATCGAACGCCTGATCCGTAGCTCAATCAAATGCTCGCTCGCGGCGCTGCTGTCGATGGCCGCGTTCGCCGCCACCAACGGCGGTACCGCGCTAGTGGACGCCGTAAAGAATCAGGACACCGAGTCCGCCCGCGCGCTTCTGAAACAGCACGTGGATGTGAACGCCGCGGAAGCCGACGGCACCACGGCGCTGCACTGGGCGGCGCACTGGGGCGACCTGGAAACTGTGGACGCGCTGCTGGCGGCTGGCGCGAACGTGACCGCGCTCAATCGTTACGGCGCCACTCCGTTGTCCGAAGCCGTGCGCATCGGCGGAGCTCCGCTGATTGAAAAGCTGCTCCAGGCCGGCGCCGATCCCAACACCTTGGTCACCGCGCAAGCCGAGACAGTGCTGATGAAAGCTTCGCGCGACGGCAACGCGGGTGCCGTGAAGGCTCTGCTTGAGCATGGCGCTGAAGTGAACGCAAAAGAAAATTTCCGCGGGCAAACGGCGCTCATGTGGGCCGCGGCCGAGGGGCATGCCGATATCGTCAGCCTGCTGGCCGCGCACGGTGCGGATCTGAATGTGCGCTCCTACGATCGCGACACCACCTCGCCGAAAATGGAAGCCGGCACTCCGTCGGCGCCCATCGCGCGCGGCGGATTGACTGCTCTGTTATTTGCAGCGCGCCAGGGCGAAATGGACACGACTCGGGCTTTGCTGGACGCCAAGGCCGACATCAACGCCGTGGATTCGGACGGCAACAACGCTCTGACGCTGGCGATTTTGAACAATCATTTCGACCTGACGCAAATGCTGATTGATCGCGGCGCGGATCCTAACGTCGCCGCCAAGAACGGACGCACCGCGCTCTATAGCGCCGTCGAAATGCACGATATGGATTGGTCGCCGCGTCCGGCCCGCAAGGACACCGACAAAACCACCAGCATGGACATCATTCACTCGCTGTTGGATCACAAGGCCAACGTGAATGCGCAACTCACCGCTCCCGCGCCGATCGAGAAACACGCGCAGGACATGGGCGACAAGACCTTGGGCGCGGGCACCACGGCGTTTACGCGGGCCGCTCGCAGCGCCGACATTGAGCTGATGCATTATCTGCTGGACAAAGGCGCTAATCCGAAGCTAGTTGGCAAAGACAATCAGACGGCGCTGCTGGCGGCTGCTGGTGTCAACTACAACGATCACATTCGCGGAACCGAAGCCGAGGCGCTGGAAGCGGTGAAGCTATGCGTTTCGCTCGGCCTGGATGTGAATGCCGCTACCGACAAAGGTGTGACGGCGTTGCACGGCGCCGCTCAACGAGGTGCCGATTCCATCACGAAATATCTGATCTCGAAAGGCGCCAACGTGAATGCGCGCAACAAGCGCGGATTTACGGCGCTCGATCTCGCTATGGGCAAGGGCGGTTATAATGGCGCGCTTGGCCCCGTGCATGACGACGTTGCTGCCAGCCTGCGGCAAGCGGGCGGAGAGCCCGGCCAGGAAATCAAAGAGACCGCGAAGGCCGAGTAACGGCCGCCGTCAGCGGTGGTGCGGGAATAGCGCCTCCAAGGTATCCATCAGGTACTGCGTAAAGTCGTGCGGATAGTTTTGAAAACCGGTCAGGAAGCGCGAGGGCTTGATTAGGCCGCCCATCTCGCGCGCCAGGGTGATCGCTTCCAGCTCGACGTAAACGCCGTTGTCGGCTTGTTCTACGCGCCAATAAAAGTTGAAACGCCACAAATAGCCTTCGCCCTCGTCCGCCGGGCGGTCCTGATCGAACTTCTTTTTGTTTTTGGGATGCTCCACCTCGCCGATGCGCGTAGAATGGCACGCCACTCGCCACTTCGTGGGATCAATCAGGGTGTACTTCGCGGTTTCGTTCACGTTTAACACAACCGTGCTGAGTTGCTTCTTGTAGAGGCGCAGAAAAAAGTCGTAATCGTCGCCAGTGTGCTTGTTCACCTTGGATTCGATGATCTGCTGTTTGAAAAAATCCTTATACCCAGCCAGGTTCATGAGCAGGCCGCGCAGATGATCGGCATCCGCGTTTTCCAGGTAGACCGCACCGAGCCAGTGCTGAAGGACACCGTCCGGGACCTCGATCTCCTGGCCGTGATCGAGCGTCTTTATGGGCGTGATCACGCTCTGGCCGAGCCACACCAGCGATTTCTCTTTGGGATGGTGATCCAGCCACAGAAAATCTTCAAAGCCCTGATGGGCGGCGAAGCCGTCTTCAGTGATCTTCACGTAGCGGTCGAACGCGGCAGCGGTTTCAGGTTTTAGATCGGCCGCCCGAAGGAGAGAACATATGACAATCGACAGCAGCAGCGAACAAACACGGATCACTCTTCCAATATAAACGCGTCCCGCAAAGAAAGGCGCATCTTCGCTCTAGCGGCGGCATCTCAGGGTTATGAAGAAACTCGAAGGTAAGGTAGCAGTAATTACCGGAGGCAGCAGCGGCATCGGGCTCGCCACTGCTCAACGCTTCGTGTGCGAAGGAGCTCATGTATTTATCACCGGCCGCCGTCAAAGTGAACTTGACGAGGCGGTAAAAAAGATCGGCAAGAATGTGACCGCGGTGCAGGGCGATGCATCCAATCTCGGCGACCTGGATAAGCTTTACGCCATTGTAAAGGAGCAGAAAGGCCGCATCGACATTTTGTTCGCCAACGCAGGAATGGGAGGATACGCTCCCCTGGGCGCGATCACCGAAGAGCATTTCGACCAGGTGTTCCGCGTCAACGTCAAAGGCCTGCTCTTCACGGTGCAAAAGGCGCTTCCGCTGATGCAAGACGGCGGGTCGATCATCCTCAACGCTTCGGTGGTTTCGCGCAAGGGCGTGCCGTCATTCAGCGTTTACAGCGCCACGAAAGCAGCTGTTCGATCCTTCGCGCGTTCCTGGACGCTGGACCTGAAGGACCGCAAGATCCGTGTGAACGTAGTGAGTCCCGGCCCCATCGACACGCCGATCTTCGAGGCTGGTGGCGAGAGTAAAGAGGAAGTCGCACAGACCAAGGCACGCTTCGCATCCTTTGTTCCTATGGGCCGCATGGGCGAGGCCGACGAAATCGCGAAGGCCGCTCTGTTTCTGGGCTCGGACGACAGCAGCTTTGTCGCGGGCGCCGAGCTGTTCGTCGATGGTGGAATGGGCCAGATTTAGTGGCCGTGGCGTGTTAGTTTGATTCATGCCACAAAAAATCGTTTGCGGCACCCTTCTCGTCTTGATTGCGGCGGGTGCCGCGGCTCCTGCGCCTGAGCGGCTTCCTTCCAGTGTGACGCCGATTCATTATGATTTGGCGTTAGTCCCGGATGCGGCGCATTTGATCTTTCGCGGGCAGGTGCGGATCGAGATTGAAGTCAACGCGCCTGCTCCATCCATCGTGTTGAATTCCGACGCGCTCACGCTGGATAAGGCGTCGCTGGATGACAAGGAATCCGGCATTGTCGCGCTAGACGCCAAGCTCCAGCGTGCAACGCTCACGTTCGCGCATCCGGTGCCAACCGGCCGCCACACGCTCTCGATCGATTATCACGGCGTCATCGGAAAGGCAACGCTCGGCTTCTTCGCCATGGACTACGACAGTCCGGCAGGCAAACGGCGCACCATCGCTACTAATTTTGAACCGGCGTCGGAACGGCGCTTTATGCCGTCCTGGGATGAGCCCGGCTTCAAAGCCACCTTTAGTATCTCGGTGGCTGTGCCGGCGAATCTTATGGCTGTGGGTAACATGCCGATCGCGTCGACCGAGGCTCTGCCGAACGGTTTGAAGCGCGTCCGCTTTGCAACCACTCCGAAGATGTCGACTTATCTTCTATTCCTCGGGATCGGCGATTTCGAGCGGATCTCGACGAAAGTGGATGGCACTGAAGTCGGAGTGGTGGTGAATCGCGGCGATACGGAAAAAGGCCGCTACGCGTTGACGGAGGCGGCGCGCCTGCTCCATTATTACAACGATTACTTCGGCGTTCATTATCCTCTTCCCAAACTCGACCTGGTGGTCGCGCCCGGCTCGATCCAGGGCGGCTCCATGGAAAATTGGGGCGCGATCTTCTATTCGCAGGACGAGCTGTTGTTCGATCCAAAATTGTCCACCGAAGCCGATCGCCAACTGGTCTTTGAAGTGGTGTCTCACGAAATGTCGCATCAGTGGTTCGGGGATCTGGTCACCATGGCCTGGTGGAACAATCTCTGGCTCAACGAAGGTTTCGCGCGCTGGATGCAAACCAAAGCCGCCGACGATCTGCATCCCGAATGGAAGACTGGGCTGCAGGCTCTAGCCGTCGCCGAAGCGGGCAAGCGCGCCGATGCCAAGCCCTCCACTCATCCGATTGTGCAGACCGTGCTTACCGCGAGCCAGGCGGAGCAAGCCTTCGACAACATCACGTATGACAAAGGCGCCACCGTAATCGGCATGCTGGAACGCTACGTTGGGCCCGCCGCTTTTCGCGACGGCGTTCGGCGCTATATGCGAGCGCACGCCTACGGAAATACCGTCGATGCGGACCTGTGGCGCGAAGTGCAGGCGGTGGCGGGCAAACCTGTTTTGGATGTTGAAGCCGATTTCACGCGCCAGCCGGGCGTGCCACTGCTCAAGGTGCAATCCGAACAGGCGCGCGACGGTGAGACAAAGGTGGCGCTGAACGAGGGACGATTCGCCGAGGATCCATCTACCATCGCTTCGGCGCCGCCTCAGGTGTGGCGGATTCCCGTAGCGGTGAGCGCGGGAGGAGCGCCAGCAACTCAACTGCTGTCGGGATCCGCGCCGGCCTCGCTGGCGGTTCAAGGAACGGGCCCAGTCATTGTGAATGCCGGGCAATCCAGCTACGTTCGTACCCTTTACCCGCAAGAGATGATCCGGACGCTCAGTGCGAATATCGCTGCCGTAGACTCACGCGATCAGCTCGGTATCTTGTATGATGCGTGGGCGCTGGGGCAGTCCGGTTATGCGCCGATCACCAACTATTTCGATCTTTCGCGGGCAATTCCAGTGGACGCCGATCCCATCGTGTGGCGACAGATTGTTGGGACGCTGATTGGAATTGACCGCCTCTATGGAGATGATCCGGGCCACGCCGCGTTTGTCGCTTATGCGCGAGCGAGGATGCATCCTCTGGCGGTTCGGCTTGGCTGGGATGCTAAACCGAACGAGGAATCAAATACCGGGACGCTGCGCCAGGCTGTCCTGGAAGCCCTCAGCCGGTTCGGTGACGCTTCGGTAATTGCCGAGGCGCAAGGCCGTTTCGATGCGGCGCAACAAAAGCCGAGCGTGGTGTCGCCAGCCGTCCGCCGAACCGCTCTCGCGATCGTAGCGCGCACTGCTGATGCAAGCACGCTCGAGAGGCTCATCGCGCTGTACCGCGCCACTCGCGATCCGCTGGAAAAGCAAAACATTCTGGAAGCGCTGGCCGGAATTGCCGATGCGTCAGGCGCGCAGCGCGTCCTGGAACTGGCGATCAGTCCGGACGCGCCCGCTGGAACCGTGGGACCCATCTTTCGGCTGGTGTCCAGAGATCATCCGGATCTGGTTTGGAACTTCGCGCTGCAACATGTCGATCAGCCGGGCTTTCCGCTGGATTCCTCCGAGCGGCTCAGGTTGATGCCAGGAATTGCCGGCCAATCGAGCGACCGGAAACGCGCCGCCGATCTTGAGACCTACGCCGATCGGCACATTCCGGCCAGTGCGCGGAGAAATGTCGAGTCGGCGATTGCCACTATCAACTTAAATGTGAAATTCAGAACCGAACGTCTTCCGCAAATCAATGCCTGGGTCGCCAAGAACGCCCGCTAAGAACGCCGCAGAATTCCAGTAATTGGCGTGCTTGGTTTTAGGGTATAAGTATATTCATCGGAGGTCGGCCATGCCCACTCGCCTTCACGCAATTGTAATTGGGAGCATTCTTCTACAAGCGCCGTTTCTGGACCAGGCCGCGGCGCAGGTTCCCACCCGTGCGCGGGCATTCCAGCAACTGGCGGAGCCGCCGGTCCCGTCCGATCCTCTGGAACTGGTCACGGGCGATGCCCAACCCGTCCAGGAGGTGAGCCAGCGCGCTGAAATCATCAACCTGCTGGTCAACGCGCACCGGTATTCCAATGTTCGCGCGCAGCCTTACGATCTGAAGACCACGTTCACCGTTTCCGGTTCATTGTCCAGCGGGACGTGGCAAGAGGAAGACATGTCTCCGGGAGCCGGACGCTATCGCTGGACCGTGCAGGGTCCCGGCTTCTCAGCCGTAAATATGAATCTCAACCGCATTTTCTATAGCGATCAGCAAGCAACGGGTCTGCCCTTACGTCTGATTCAGTTTCGCGAGGCGATTTTCTATACACAGCCGGTAGTGGGACCTCGCGCTACGCTGCGAACGGCCACTGGAACGCTGAACGGTGTCAATTTAACCTGCGCTTTGGTTGCTCGCGACGCCACGGTTCCGGCCGGAACCGGCGGACGCCAGTGGGAAGAGGAAGAGTATTGCGTGGATCCGAACGCGGGCACGTTGATTACGTACTCGCAAGCGCCCGGCTCGTATGTACTCTACGATTATTCGAAAGGGCTGCGTTTTCACGGCAAACTGATCGCAAACGGTTTCACGATCACCGAAGCCGGCCAAACGATTATTGAAGCGCAGACGGAAAGCCTGGCGGACCCTGTCAATAATCCAGCGGCGTTTCAGACCGCCGGCTTGAACCAGATTGGCGTGGGCCCCGTGATGTCGCCGGCCTGGCGATCGCAGATCAATTTACCATCGCCCATACTGGCGCCCGGTGCAACTGAACAGGCCGCGACGTCTCAAATCGTCATGCTGCATGGCGTACAAGCGCCAGACGGGCAGCTATTGAATCTGGAGGTGCTGGCGTCTTCCGATCGCTCCTTGAACGAAGCGGCACTGGCAGACGCAACCAAATGGCACGGCGGCAGGATGGGTCCGGAAACCGGCGCCACGCCGCAATCGCACGAAATCATGACGATGATCGTATTTTCCAGCCCGCCGCAGACAACGCAGCTGCCTTGAATGAATCCTCAGCCTGCGTGCTCCAGGGTCTTATGCCGGCTGGTGCTGGCGCCATCCGTGCCTTTCAATTCCCGAAACACGATGGTCGACAAAACGGTGATGCCGCCCAGAACGAACAACGCATAGTGGATGCCGTGAATCATTTCCGCGGCACTGGTATGAAAGCGATCGGGGATGAAAACGGCAGTGAGCAGCGACGCGGTCGCGATGCCGAAGCTGATCGACATCTGCTGCGTGGTGCTGGCGATGGAACTCGCGCTGCTGGTCTGCTCCTCGGAAATGTCGGCGTAAACCAGCGTGTTCATGCTGGTGTATTGCAGTGAGCTGAAGAACCCGTAGCAGAACGCCAGAATCACGATGTTCCGAACCGGCGTGCCCACTCCGATCGTCGCGAAAAGCGAGATGAGCAGTCCGAGAATCAGGGTGTTGGAGATCAGCACCGTGCGGTAGCCGAAGCGGCTCAGAATGCGCGGCATCGTCATCTTCAGGCTCATCGCGGCGATGGCTTGCGGCATGATAAGCAAACCGGATTGAATGGGAGTGAACCCCAGGCCCACCTGATAGAGCAGCGGAAGAATGAACGGGAGTCCGCCCATCCCCAGGCGGGTGAAGAAACTGCCGCTTACCGCCGCGCGGAAGGTGCGAATGCGGAACAGGCTCAGGGCGAGCAATGGAAACTGGATCTTCGACGCGTGCAGCCCGTAGCCGGCCAGCAGCGCGATTGAGATCGCCAGCAATCCCAGGATTTCAGCAACGCTCAGCGTATGTTCGCCGAAAACCTCCAGCACATACGACAACAACGCGATCCCGGAGCCAAACAAAATAAGGCCGACCAGGTCCAGCGGATTCCATCTTTCACGATAATCCGGCATATGCAAAAAGACCAGGCACAAGCCGGTAAGGCCGATCGGCAGATTCACAAAGAAGATCACGCGCCAGTGCAAATATCCGACGATCAGGCCGCCTGCGATGGGTCCGAGCATAGGCCCAATGAGCGCCGGGATGGCTACGAAGCTCATGGCGCGGACCAGCTCGGATTTGGCAAAGGTCCGGACTAGCGTGAGCCGCCCGACGGGCACCATCATGGCGCCGCCGCAGCCTTGCAAAACGCGATCGGCCACCAGCACGTGAATGTTGTTGGAAATGCCGCAGAGAACCGATCCCAGCGTGAAAATGCCGATGGCGGACGCAAACACGCGGCGCGTCCCGAACCGGTCCGCCATCCATCCGCTGATTGGAATGAAGACGGCGAGGCTCAACGTATAGCTGGAAAGCACCGCTTTCATGCTGAGCGGAGCCACTTTGAGCGCCGCCGCGACGGTGGGCACGGCCGTGTTGAGAATGGTGGTGTCGAGCGACTCCATGAAGAACGCGACCGCCACTAACCACGGCAGCAGCCGCTTGGTGGAGCTACTCACTTCCATGAGGCCACGGTAGCAGAGTCGGTTGAGAAGCCGCGTCCGGCTGGAACGAAAATCCGCAGGTCACGTCTAAAAAGGAAATTGAGGATGTACCGGTATCCGCTATTTACACTTCCTGTTACCCTGCTGCTGTGCGCCGCCACCGGCGCGGCCCAATCCACCACGGTCAACGTGGTAGTGAGCAATCAAATCAATCCGTCGGCCGGGGTGAATGGCCGGCTGCAGGTTGCGATGTCCACGTCGTTTCAACTGGGCAGTGGCACCTATCAGTTTTTCAGCCAAACGCCCGGAGCCCTGGCGACACTGGACGCGCTTCAGCCGCAGCACACGCGCGTGCAGTTGGTCCCGAGTAGCGATCCGCTCACTGATCCAGGAATATGGGACTTCTCGCAGTTGGATCCGCTGCTCGCGCCGATGCAAAGCTCTGGCGACCACAGTCCGGAGTTTCAAATCGCCGGCGCCCCGGCCTATATGAACGATGTGAACGGCGATCTCCTCCCCAGCAGTTACGAGGACTTCGCCAGCCTGAGCGCCAACCTGGTTCGCTACTACAATACCGGCGGCTTCGATGCTGGCGGCGCTCATTTTCAAAGCCCGAGTCCCTACCCGATCACCTGGTGGGGCATCTTCAACGAGCCGAATGGCAATGGCCTGACGCCGCAGGATTACGTCGATCTGTATAACACGATGGTCCCGGCCATGGCTCAGGCGGATCCATCAATCAAATTCGCGGCCGTGGAGCTTTCCGATTGGGGGCAGGACGCGGAAGCATTCCTGCCAACCTTCGTTTCAAACGTAACGGCTCCGGTGGATGTGCTGGCCACGCACTTTTACTCCACTTGCAGCCAGCAAACTACCGATGACGAAATCTTTCCCACGGTGCTCAATTTTGCGAACGAAGTCAGCTACATTTACTCGGAGCTCGCCACGCAACCGAACCTCGCCGCGGTGCCTGTTTGGGTTACCGAGAACAATGTCAATGCCGACTATGCTCTCAAAAATGGCCTGAGCTACTGCAATGGCACGCCCTTCGTTCTTGACCCGCGCGGCAGCAGCCCGTTCTTCTCCGCCTGGCGTTCGCTTGTGTTCGAGTTGCTCGGCCAAGCCGGCGCCCAGGCGCTCTACCATTGGGATTTTTCCTCGAATGTGCAGTTCGGCGAGACCGATTCCTCGGGGAACCCCACGCTCAGCTATTGGGTGGATTATTATCTTTCCCACTGGCTGCCCTCGCCGCCTGGCCAGGACCTGCTGCAAACCACGGCTTCGGGCTGTTGTCTTTGGATCGATCACAACGGTGCGATGTATGGGCTGGATACTCACACGCTGGCTCTGCGGAATCCCGATGGATCGGTTGTGATCCTGATGTCCAATCACGCGGTTCAAAATATCTATAAAGACAATAACGGCGCGGGCGTTTCACGGACCTTCGCGCTCGATTTGTCCGCTCTCGGAACGTATACCTCCGCCACATTGATCGCGCTCGACGCGGCAACTCCGGCGGCCGGCCCCGTGCTTCAATCACTTACTCCTTCGGCGCAGATGCAGGTGACGCTGCCCGGTTATGGCGCGGCATTGTTGCGGCTTGCCAATGCCATCCCCAGCTTAACTGCGGCGGGCGTGGTGAACGGCGCAACGTTTCAATCCGGTGCCGTAGCTCCAGGCGAAATCGTGTCGCTGTTCGGATCTGCTATTGGCCCTCCCACGCCCGCCTTCCTTACCTTGACCAATCCCCGCCTGGTGTCAAACTCGCTCGCAGGCGTTCAGGTCTTCTTTGATGGCGTGCCTGCGCCTTTGCTGTACGCATCCGCCCGCCAGGTGAACGTGGTGGTTCCTTATTCGATCGCTGGAAAATCCGCAACCGTGCTTCAGTTGGAATACTTGGGCGTGTTGTCGAACCCCGTCATGCTGCGGGTTGCCGCTACCAGCCCGGGCATCTTCAGCTTCAATGGTTCAGGCCTTGGCCAGGGCGCAATTCTGAATGCTAGCGACGAAACCGTAAACTCTGCAGCACATCCGGCTGCGCGTGGCGATTGGGTGAGCATTTTCGCCACCGGCGCTGGAGTGACCACACCCGTCAGCGTGGACGGATTCGTCGCCGCAGCTCCTCTGCCCGCGCCGGTCGCGAACGTGTCCGTCACCATGGGCGGCCTTCCTTGCCAGCTCAACTTCGAAGGATCGGCGCCTGGCTTGGTCTCCGGCGTCCTGCAAATCAATGCGCAGGTGCCCGCCGGGTTAACGCCGGGTGCTGGTGTTCCCATTCAAGTTCAGATTGGATCCGCCGAGTCACTGCCGGTAGTCACGCTTGCCGTGCAGTAGCAACCAGAATTCAGCGGCTGGACAGCGGAGCGGAAACGGACTCCAGCGGCTGACGTTCCGCCGCGACGCCGTGGGTCCATTCCATCAAAGCCGCGCCCACCATGAGCGCCGCTCCCGCGATGTAGCCCCAAAACAACATGAGACGCGATCCGGTTTCGGTGAGCGCTCCGAACAACGCCGGCGCACCGACGCCGCCCACCAGCGTTCCGCAGGCATAGAACACGGCGATCGCCAGCCCGCGAATTTCGAGCGGAAACACTTCGCTCACCGTAAGGTACGCCGAACTCGCCGCCGCCGATGCGATGAAAAAGATGATGCTCCATGATAGGGCTTGCGTGAAGAGCGAGAGCCAATCCTTCAGAAACAGCCAGCTTGCGATGGCGAGCAAAATACCTGAGGCGGAATAAGTGATCGCGATCATCTTCTTGCGCCCCACTGTGTCGAACAACCTGCCGATCAATAGCGGTCCCAAAAAATTCCCAACCGAGAGAGGCAGGAGCCAGTATCCAACCGATTCTGCCGGCACGTTGTAGTAGCGCAGCAGCACCAGGCCGTAGGTGAACATGATGGCGTTGTAAAAGAAGGCCTGGGAAACCATCAGCGAGAATCCAAGCAGGGAGCGCTCCCGATATTGCTGCGTCATCGCATTCCAGATTGCACGCCACGGCGTGTGATCCTGCACATGAAGATGAATGATGCCCTTGGGCGCTGGCAGTGGACGCCCGCGCGCCACTTCCTGCTCGATCTCGCTCACCACCCGCTCGGCTTCGCCTTTATGCGCGTGGATCAGAAGCCAGCGGGGGCTTTCCGGCACATAGCGGCGCATCATCAGAGACGCCCAGCCCAAGCACGGCGCCGATACCGAAAACGAACCGCCAGCTCAAAGTGGGTGGCACCGATTTAAGGTGCAGCACAACCACGGAGCCCAGCGATCCCAGAAACGCGCCAATCCAGAATGTGGAGTTAATCACCAAGTCCACGTGCCCTCGCACGCGCGCGGGGATCAGCTCATCGATGGCCGAATTGATAGCCGCATATTCGCCGCCAATTCCGGAGCCGGTGAGGCTCCGAAACAGGCAAAAGCTCCAAAAGTTCCATGAAAACGCGGTCGCCGCTGTCGCCAGAAGATAGAGCCCCAGCGTGATGAAGAACAGGCGTTTGCGGCCCAACCGGTCAGTCGCGTATCCGAAGATCAGAGCGCCAGTGACCGCGCCCGCCAGGTACAGCGTGGCGCTCAGCCCGATTTGGGAATCGCTGAGGTGCAGCGTGCGCGGATCTTTCAGAATCCCGACCAATGCTCCGCCGAGCATGGTTTCCAGACCGTCGAGCAGCCACGTGATCCCCAGAGCGATGACGATCCTCCAATGCCACGGGCTCCAGGGAAGCCGGTCCAGCCGCGCTGGTACGTCGCTCGAAATAATGTCGTCGCGCACTGGTGGTGAGATTCAGCCTAGCACTAACCGTTTCCCATCCCCGCATCGCGCAGCGCAAGCCGGGCCGCATGGTAGCCGCACATGCCGTGCACGCCGCCGCCGGGAGGAGTGGAGGCAGAGCAGAGATACACGCCTTTCAAGGACGTTCGGTACAGGCTGCGCGTGGGCCGGAACACCAGCTGCTTGAGACTATTCAGGCCGCCGGAGATATCGCCGCCGATCAGATTTGCGTTGTGATTCTCTAATTCCTCGGGCGTGAAGGTATGACGCGCCAGGATGGTGTCCGTGAACCCGGGAGCGAAGCGCTCCACTTGGGCTTCGATGCGGCTGGTCACGTCGGCACGCGAACCATGAGGGACATGGCAATACGCCCATGCCGTCTGTTTCCCCTCCGGCGCGCGGGTGCTGTCGAAAAGGCTCGGCTGCGCGAAGAGGACGAAAGGGCGATCACTGATGGCGCCATTCGACGCTGCCTTCTCCGACGCTTCAATTTCATCGAGCGAGCCGCCCAGATGCAGCGTGCCGGCACGTGCGCACTCGCGCGCCTTCCAGGGGACAGGCTGAGTCAGGGCCCAATCCATCTTGAAGACTCCCGGCCCGTAGCGATACGCCTGTAGCTGTGCGCGAAACGAACCGGAAAGCCGCCCTCCCGCAATCTTGAGAAACTGCCGGGGAGTAACGTCGCAAAGGATCAGCGCATTGTTCCCGAACTCATCCAGAGAGCGGACCCTCGTGTTCGTGACAATCTCACCGCCAAGCGAAGTGAAATACGATGCAAGCGCGTTTGCGATCTGCTGCGACCCTCCGCGCGGAATCGGCCAGCCGGCCGCATGGGCGGCGATCGCCAGTGTCCAGCCGAACGCAGCTGACCCTGGCGCATCCAGCGGGAGCATGGAGTGCGCGGCAAGCCCGGCAAAGAGCGCCTGGGCCTCAGGTGTTCGAAACAACCGCCGGGCAGCCGTTGCGGCAGATTCCACCGCGCGCAGTCCGAAGCGGGCGAGCAACAGCGGGCTGTGCGGCAGATGCAGAATTGGCTGCAATGTCTCGGAAGCAAGCTCCGGCCAGCGATCCGCGAGCGGCGCAACCACTCGGGCATAAGCAGCGCTGTCGATTCCTAGAACTGGTCTTACGGACTTTTGGAGAATTGCCGCAGAGCCGTCGTCAAACGGATGCGCCAGCGAGATGGGCGGCTGAATCCATTCCAGTCCATGCTCGCGCAAGGGAAGGCCGGCAAACGCGGGAGAACTGATGGCCAGCGGATGAACCGCGGAACAAATGTCGTGGATGAAACCGGGCAGGGTCAATTCCGCCGAGCGCGTTCCACCCCCGATGCTCGGCTCGGCCTCGAGAATGGTTGTATGGAGCCCTGCTTTGGCGAGCAGGATGGCGGCCGTCAAACCGTTCGGTCCGGCGCCGATGACGAACGCTTCGCGCGGGTGCAACGTTACGGCAAAGTGACGGAGTTGCGGGTAACAAAGCTGTAGCGATGCCGAGAGACTGATGGCGCGATGGGTTTGTCAAGTCGCTTTACAATTGTGTCGCCATCCATGCCCTGGGCGAGCAGCCATTGCCAGATTGCCGAGCCGGACTGCATCCAGGCCCGGAGCTGGAAATCTGAGGCGGCCTGCCAGGGGGAATCGCCCGCCAGTTGCGTTACTTTCGCAATCGGGACAGTTCGGGTCAAAACACCGCCAGTGTCCGGTTGCAGCCGAACTTGCATCGCCGAGCCCCGGTTCAAGCGCACCAGCAATGTCCCTGCGCGTTCCGATACTTCGTCCACGATATCCGCACGAACCGGCATAGGATGGCGCCTCGCTCCAAGCAACCTCGCAAGCTGACATGGCATGGTCGATTCCTCCTTCCGCAGGGCCTCAAGCGCCAGCACTTCGCTCGTACTGCCACGAAACTGGTAGACAGTTTTCAGCGCGTTCCTGTTACGGATTTTTCGTTTCGCAGACCGCATCTATCTTATAAGTAACGGCGTGAATAACCGCGCTGGCTTCGGGCTCGCTGATTCTGTTCGAAAAGCCAGACGCGTGAGTGTAAACTAAAAAGCACTGACCCGCGCAGTGCAAGGTTGAGTGGATGCTGCAAGCCAACGAGCGAGATCCGGAATCTGTTCCCTCTAGTGAGCGTTTTTATGTGGTCGGGATCGGCGCTTCGGCCGGCGGATTAGAAGCTTTCCTTGAATTATTACGCGCGCTGCCGCCGCATACCGGCATGGCATTCGTGGTGGTACAGCATCTGGAACCGAACTATGAAAGCCAGCTTGCTGAAATTCTGGCGCGAGCCACTTCGATGCCGGTGGTTCAGGCCGAAGAAGGAATGTCTGTTGAGCGGGACCACGTCTACGTCATCCCTCCCAACAAGGTGATGATCATTCGCGATAGCGCCCTGCATCTGGCGCCGCGATCGAAAAGCGACAAGCCGCATTATCCGATCGACATTTTCTTTGAATCGCTCGCTACCGATCAGGGGCAGAACGCGGTAGCCATCGTGCTCTCCGGAGGCGCTTCGGACGGCGCCCAGGGGATACGGGCCATCAAACGCAAGGGCGGCATTACTTTTTCGCAGGACGAGCTATCCGCCAAATCGGGAGGGATGCCGCACAGCGCCATCGCCACCGGGGCCGTGGATTTCGTTCTGCCGCCGGCCAAGATCGCGGGAGAACTCACCAGGATCAAGTTCAATCCCTATCTCACGATCCCGGTGGAGCAACTGGAAGAGCCCGTTGCCGCGCTGGAAACGGATGGCGAGCTTCAGAAGATACTCGGTCTGGTTCAGCGCGCCACCAGCGTCGATTTCAGCGAGTACAAACAGAGCACCATTCGGCGGCGGATCGGGCGGCGCCTGGTGGTTCATCACCTGGAGACGCTCGGAGAGTACGTCGAGTACCTGGAGGCGCATTCGGGCGAGATCGATGACCTGTATCGCGATTTGCTGATCAGCGTCACGGCATTCTTTCGGGAGCCGAAAATGTTCCAGGCGCTCTCTCAGGCGATCGCGCAGTATACAGAGAGCCGCTCTGGCGAGGAGCCGTTTCGGCTGTGGGTGCCTGGATGCGCCACAGGGGAAGAAGCGTATTCCATCGCCATCACCGCGTTTGAAGTTCTGGAGGCGTCCCGCAAGGATATTGCGCTACAGGTGTTCGGAACCGATATCAGCGAATCCGCCATTGACCGGGCGCGCGCTGGCATTTATCCGGAAAAGATGCAGGAGGATATTTCTCCCGAACGTCTGCGGCGATTCTTCTCGCGGTCCGATTCGGGCTTTCGAATCAGCCAGCAGATTCGAGAGAGTTGCGTCTTTGCGCGGCACGATCTTACCAGCGATCCGCCGTTTTCGCACTTGGATCTGGTCAGTTGCCGCAACGTCTTTATTTATCTCAGCTCGGCCTTGCAACAGCGCGTCCTGCCGGCTTTGCATTACAGTCTGAAGCCCGGCGGCCTGCTGGTATTGGGCAGCGCCGAAACCATCGGAAACCGGACGGACTTGTTTGGCGTGGTGGATGGTGATAACAGGATCTACAGCAAGAAAACCGTTCCGGGCCGCTTCCTGATGGAATCGCGGGCGATTTCGCCCCAGGAACCGCTGCCGCCGGCCGGCGCATCCCCTTCGGTAAGCCGAATCATGGTGCCCGCGCTGGCGGAACTCGAGTTCCGGGCGGCGCGGATTTTGCGCGATCTTTACGCGCCGCCGGGAGTGCTCATCGACGCCAATTTGCAGGTGCTGGAGTTTCACGGCCAAACCGGCTTTTACCTGGCGCATGCCGCCGGTGACACCCATCTGAATTTGCTTCGGCTGGTGCGCGAAAGCCTGGTCTACCCGCTGCGCAAAGCCGTGGACGCGGCGCACTCGAGCAAGCAACCGGTTCACGAATCGGGAATTCAAGTGGAGCACGACGGCGAGACGCGGACCATCCGGCTCAGTGTGATTCCGATTGCCGATGAATCCCGCTCTTGTTTAGTGCTGTTTGAGGAAGACTCGCCGATCCGCTTCGGCCGGCCAGCGGGCGCTCTCGGCCGTTCGGAAGAATCCGGGGCTTTGGAACTGCAGCTCACTCATGCCGAACGCGAGCTGGCGCAAACCAGAGACTACCTTCGCAAAATCAGCGAGCAGTATGAGGCCACGACCGAAGAGTTGCGGGCCGCCAACGAGGAAGCCCGCTCTTCGAATGAAGAATTGCAGAGCACCAATGAAGAGCTCCGCACCGCCAAGGAGGAGTTGCAGTCTTCCAACGAAGAGCTGACAACCATCAACGACGAGCTGAAGCATCGCAATCGGGAGCTGGACGTAACCACCAACGATCTGAGCAATATTCTGAATGCGGCCACCATCCCGATCGCGATGGTGGGAATGGATCTTCACTTGCGCCGCTTCACGCCGGCGGCGGAACGCCTGATTGGCCTCGCATCCAGCGATATCGGCCGCCCCATGGCCGACATCCCGCATACGCTGCAAGTGCCGAACCTTTCCGAGCTGCTGCTCGAAACCATCCAGACTCTGGGCGTTCAGCAGCAGCGCGTGCAGGACCGCCAGGGCCGCTGGTACACGCTCTTCATACGGCCCTATCGAACCATCGACGACAGAATTGACGGCGCCGTCATCACTTTGCTCGACATTGATGAATCCGTGCGCGCTCTGGAACAAGCCGAGCTGTCGCGCTCGCTGGCGGATGGAATTGTGGAAACCGTGCAGCATCCGCTGCTGGTGCTGGACGCGGATCTGCACGTAACGCGCGCGAACGGCGCGTTTTATAAGACCTTCGGTGTCCGCCCGGAAGACACTTTGAGGCAAAGCATCGACGACCTGGGCAACGGCCAGTGGAAATTCCCCGAATTGCGGCGCCTGTTGGAGCAGGCCATGCTGCGCGACGTTCCCTTCCGGGACCTGGACCTGACGCATGACTTCCCGCATATCGGCAGAAAGACCATGCGTCTCAACGGCCGCCGCATCACCAGCCCGGGCTCCGCCGCATCGAGCGTCCTGCTGGCGATCGAGGATGTCACCGAGCGGCAGGAAGCCGCCGAAATACAGTACCGGTGGCTATTTGAATCGGCTAAAGAAGGGGTCATCGTTCTGGAATCGCCTTCCGGCCGCGTCGTGGATGTAAATCCGTACCTGCTCGAGCTGTCCCGCTATCCGAAGGCGGAGTTCCTGGGCAGGCCGTTCTCCGAGCTGCCGTTGTTCCTGGCTTCGGAGGAAATGCGCCGGCTGGTGCCGGAAACCGTAGAAAACGATATTGCACATTTTGATTCTGTGCCGCTCCAGGCGCGAGACGGGCGGGAAACAGTGGTTTCCATCGTTTCCAACGCGTATCGCGTAAAGGAGCGCTCGCTGATTCAAGTCAATATTCGCGACGTGACCGAGCGCAGGCGGAATGAAGAAGCTCTCCGGCAAACCAACTTGGATCTGCAGCAGTTTGCCTTCGCCGCTTCGCATGATCTGCAGGAGCCGCTGCGGACCATCACCAGCTTCCTGGAGCTGTTTCAAAGAGAGAATGAAGGAAAACTGGGCGACCAGGCGGACCAGCAAATCCAACATATCGTCAATGCCGCGGTGCGGATGCGGCAACTGGTGTTGGACCTTCTAGGATACGCCCAGGCCGTGCGCGCCGACCTGAAAGTGACCGAGGTTCATCTGGAGGCCGTGCTGGCGGCGGCGATTCTGAACCTCCAGCTCGCCATTCAAAGCAGCCATGCGAATATAACGTTCGATCCTCTTCCGGTGGTTTCAGCCGACGAGACACAAATGCTGCGTCTTCTCCAGAATCTGATCAGCAATTCGATCAAGTATCATGGCGCGGAGCCGCCGCGTATTCACCTCTCGGCGCGCCAGGCTGGGCCGGAATGGATCTTTTCCGTGAAGGACAACGGAATCGGCCTGGACCCAAGGTATTCCGATCAGATCTTTACCGTCTTCAAACGGCTGCATGGCCGGGAGTATCCTGGAACCGGCATCGGGCTGGCGGTCTGCAAGAGAATCGTGGAGCGGCACGGCGGACGGATTTGGGTGGAATCGAAACTGGGGGAAGGGGCTACGTTTTATTTTTCTTTGCCGGAAAAGAAACAAAAGCCGCTGTAATAGATCTACTATAACGCATGCTCCGGATACTTCTGGTGGAGGACAATCCCGCCGATGCCCAAATGCTGCTGACGGCCTTTCAGAAAACCGGTATGGCTCTGGAGATCATCCAGGTGGAGGATGGCGTAGAGGCAATCGAGTACCTGGCCAGGAACGGGAAAGCATCGCTAGGTTGTGACGTCGTGCTGTTGGACCTGAATCTTCCCCGGCTCAGTGGTTTCGAAGTTTTGGAGCAGATCCGAAGCTCCGATGATTTGAAGCGACTGCCCGTTGTGATCATGTCCGGTTCCACGAATATGGAGGAGATCGATCGCTGTTACCAGGCCGGCGCGAACTCGTACATCTGTAAACCGATCCACCTGGACGAGATCCTTTCGACGGCAGCTTGGTTTGTCACTTACTGGGCGAATTGCGTGAAACTCCCGTCTAAACGTCCGGTAGCGCGTGCGGCCCTCAACCACCTCGCTGCCACCCAGGCCAAGTAACATTCCTCTAACACTGCGCTTTTGCGTTAATCCAAACCCGCGATGCGTCCGGCATATCCAGTCATTTCCAAGATAACCAACTCCGGGGAGCGGACGGCCTTGCCGCGTGGCATCAATGTCGATCGCGCCTTCCCAGTAGTTTGTCGTCGCCCGTGAATTCCTGCTGAGCCAAGCGGCGTGCGAATCGCTGCCTGGAAACTTAGTGAAGGTACTTCGATCTTCCATTCCACGGGATAACGCGCGCCACTTGCCTGACTGGTCCAGGTTTTTCCGGGCGTCAGCGTAAAATCACCGGCAGCCAGATGTCGGGCGTGTCCTTGGGAATCCACGTAGGTTCCTGCCGAATACGGATCCACGGTTCCTCCTTTGCGGCGCAGACAGAACAGCATCAACTCGGACCCATCGTTCAGTTGCAGGCTGAGCCAATCCCAGCCGATCTGGCCGGCATCCAGTCTGGTGGCTGAAGAATTCGTGATCCATCCAACTGCTGCCTTCCACGGAGAATTTCTTTCCGTCCAAAATGATTGTTCCGGTGGTTGCCAGCCGGGTGAAGGAAATATAGTGCGAAGCTTTGCCTGCGCCCTCGGCCTTCTGGCTCACTCCGTTTTCGCCGTTGATTACCGGCGGCTTCTCGGCTTTCAGCGACAGGTCAAAAGAAAAACGGTCCGCGATGGCTTGCAACGTCTGCGTGCTTCCGCCGGCGATGGCCGGATCAAAAGTCCATTGCGCTTTCCAATTGCCATTCCAAATGCGAGCCTGCTTGAAATCCGCGCCGGCGAGGCCTGGACCCGCGCGGTTCAGCCGCTCGGTGTGCAGGAACTGACCGCCAGCGATGTCGCTCAGCGCGAGGTGCGCCATCCAGACATCCTTCAAATCCCAAACGGTACGAAGCAGGCTGCCGATCGACGGCCCTGACGAAAAAAAGTCAGTTCAAAGCCGAAGCGCCGGCCTTGCGCTGTTCGAAGATTTCCCGTGTAGTACCACCATTCGGTCTGAAACTCGGGATGATTGAAATGATCGCGCGGGAATTCGAAATGGTAATTCGGGAGCGCGAGACGATAGGGATCGCTTGCGGCCGCAGGCATGTCAGCGCGAGCAGCGAATGCCAGGAGGGACCCCGGCTATTCTTCATGAATCACCTCGATGGGTACCAGACGCGTCGCGATCCTGGCCGGGTAGAGCGCCGAGAGAACCGTTGCGGCATAAACGATCGGAGAGCGCGCTCAGCTAGCACAAGCACAGGCCAGTGAAACTGGATGGTCCACCCGAAGGATTGTTTGTTGATCACACGAATCAAGAGCAGCGAAAGAATCAGCCCCAAGGTCACGCCCGCGATGTTCGCGAGTGCGCCCAGCAGCCCGGCCTCGAAGAGAATGATGCCGCGGACCTGGCGGTCGGCCGCGCCCAGGAAGCGCAGCAGGCCGAACTCGCGGCGGCGGTCGATCACCAGAGCGAGCAAGCGCGCCGCCCACGCCGGTTACTGCCACAAATACCGCCAGCGCTTCCAGTACATAGGTGATGGCGAACGTCCGGTCGAAAACCTGGATGCCCTGATCCCGCAAAGTCCGATTCCGCGCCACCGCAATGCGCCGCCCGGCAATCACACGCTCCACGGCGCGTTGTCCATCGTCCAGCGACACGCCCGGCTTCAGATACACGGCGACGTTGGTTGGATCGGTGTCCGGGAGATATCGGTACAGAGTCGCGCGATCCATCAGAATCACTCCCGCTTCGCTCGAATAATCGTAATAAACATCCAGCACGCGAAATGATCCAAGCTTTCCGCCCAGACTGAGTTTCAGAATGTCGCCCGCCCGCATCCCGTGCTTGTTGGCAAACGGTTCGCTGACGATCACCGCGTTGTTTCCGATCAGCTGGCGAAAGACTTCTTCGGGCGCCGATCCCGATAGAAACATGCGCTTCCGCCGTCGCCCTCCGAACGCGCGCGTCCATGCCGCCGATGGTTGCGGGAAGCTCCCTCATACCGTATTTCGTACGTGCGCAATTGATCCACGGCGTGCCACTTCGGGAAGCCGTGCGAGCTGCGCCGGAATTTCCGCCGACATGGTGGGATGCCGGTCCGCTCCAGCCGGGACCGCCGGGCTCAAGAACAGATCCGCTTGCAGAATATCGTCCATCCAAACCAGCGACGGTTTCGCGAAAACTTCCCACCATGATGCCGACCGCCGTAAGTACCGCAATAGCGGTGGATAAGCGCCCCACCAGAACGGATGTCCGTCGAAGCGATCCCGCCAGGCTGCGCGTGGCCAGCAGCGCTTCTACTCCGAACACGCGGCGGATCACGCCGGCGGTGATTTCCGTCGAGCACGGAGACCAGCGCGGGAATCGCGAGGGCGCACGCCACAATCGCGAGCAATGCGGAAAGATAGCCGTAGACGTGGTTTTCCGTTGCACCGCGTCTTGCTGGGAAGCGATCCACGCGACGGCCGCAAGGAGCCAGCCGCAAACGGCGCGATCGCCAGCGGTGCATGCGAACCTGATGTTCGCGCCTGCCTCTCGCCATTGCTTCCACTGGCGCAACGCGCGACGCTTCCCACGCGGGTCCCAAAGCGGACAGCAGGGAGATCGCCGACGCCCATCACGATCGCCGCAACAGCGCTGTTTCCCAGGTGAGCGAGATTGGCGCCGGGCGGCTGCTGAAATAGAGCGACGCTACGGTGGACGCCACCAGCTTGACCGCGCCCTCCGACATCGCGCGTCCCAGAACAATTCCCGCCATGCCGCCCAGCAGGCCGAAGCAGCTGCTTCACCCAGAATCGCTGCCGAGAATCGCGGCGCGTGGCGTCCCCAGGGCCCGCAGAATGCCAATTTCAAACCGCCGCCGCACCACCGATACGGAAATCGTGTTGTAGATCAGGAATGCGCCGACGGCCAGCGAAACATAGCTGAGAACGCGGAGATTCCAGCGGAAAGAATCCAGCATGCGGCGATTCTCTTCGGTCTCGGTGCCCTGCCGCGCGATGGTGACGCCGTCAGGAAGGCTCCGGCGTAGCAACGCTTCCCACTCCTCGATGGAACGCGTGGGCGGAGCTTCGATCAAAATCCGATCCAGCCTTCCGCCGCGCCGCAGCATGCGCGTCGCCGGCGCCAGATCCATCAGGATCACTTCGCCCGCCTGGTTATCCAGCACTCCGCGAACGGTGAAGTCCGACGCCGTGTCGTTGGTCAAGCAAGCGAATCCGATCGCCGGTCTTATATCCAAGCCCGGAGCTGAGCCAAACGGATTCGCCGGTGGGCTCATCGGCAGGACCATGCGATTCCGCTCCCTCCGAAAACAGGTCGATGCCGATGATCGGGACCGTGCGCCTGACCGCACCGTCGATCACTGCCGTAATCTTCAATGCGGGGATGAAGCTTCAGAGGATACGGCAACGTTGCCAGACGCGCGAACACTTCGGGAGGGATTCCACCCGCTGCGGTTACTTCCAGGTTCGCGCTCCCGGTCAAGGTTTGGAGCGAGGAGCGAAACGATCCCGTCGCGGCTTGTCCTGCCAGCTCAATCGCCAGCACCGCCGCAACCCCCAGCGCAACGGCCAGGACGGTGAGCGCGGTTCGCAGCCGCTCCTGCCGCAATGGCCTGAGGATCAAACGATAGAACAGCTCCAGCGCGGTCATAAACGGCTAACGTTTTCTCATCAGCTTTTCGGTCGGGCTTACGCTTTCCACCCGGCCATCCTGCAACCGCACAATCGTGTCCGCTTTCCCAATGGCTTCCAGGCTATGGGTCGCCATCAGAACAGTCGTCTCCAACTCGTCGGCGATGCGCCGCAACAAAGCGAGAATCACTTCGCTGGTGGTGGTATCCAGATTCCCGGTCGGTTCGTCGGCCAGGAGAATCGAAGGCGAGTTCGCCAGCGCGCGCGCGATGGCCACGCGCTGCATCTGTCCGCCCGAAAGCTGATACGGCATGCGATCCGCGTAAGAATCCATCTCCACCCAACGCAAGCGTTCGGCCGCGTCGGCGCGTGATTTCGCTCGCCCGGCGAGCATCAACGGCAGTTCCACGTTCTCGATCACGGAAAGTGTCGGCAGCAGTTGAAAACTCTGGAAAACAAACCCCACCTTCTCGCGCCGTACGCGCGTTAGCGCCGCATCGCTCAGCGTCGACGTGCTCACGCCATCCAGCCACACGGTTCCCGACGTCGGAAAATCCATAGCGCCGGCCAGATTCAGTAGCGTGGATTTTCCGCAGCCGCTCCGCCCGACTAACGCCGCAAACTCCCCCGAATGAAATTCCAGACTCACGTCGCGCAGAGCGGGCACCGGGCTTCCTTCGGTGACGTAATCCTTGCTGACGTGTTCCAAACGCAGTGCCCCCATCACTTCCAGTCTCCCAAAGCGAGGCGCTCCGCGGTATTGTTATTCGGAAGCACATATGACCGCAGACGATCAGACACGCCGTTCCCGCTGGGGAAAAGCCACCGCCAGCCCCGAGGAGGAGATTTTCCTCGAAGGCCCGCATAGCCGCGGTTTCGAACTCGGACGGGCATTCCGGATCTTTCGCGAATTGATCCATGGCTTTCGCGCGCTCCACTTCGTTGGTCCGTGCATCACCGTCTTCGGGTCCGCACGCTTCCCGGCAACGCATCCCTACTACACGCTCACACGTGAACTGGGGGCGGCCATCGCGCAAGCGAAATTCACGGTTATGACCGGCGGCGGACCAGGGCTGATGGAAGCGGCCAATCGAGGCGCGAAAGAAGCCCACGGCATCTCAGTCGGTTGCAACATCGTCCTTCCGAAAGAGCAAAAACCAAATCGCTATCTCGACAAGTGGGTAGAGTTCCGCTATTTCTTTGTGCGGAAAATGATGCTGGTGAAATATTCTTACGGATTCGTCGCGGTTCCGGGAGGTTTTGGCACGCTGGATGAGCTGTTTGAAGTGGCCACTTTGATCCAGACTGGAAAGATCAAGAACTTTCCGGTCGTGCTTTTGGGTGTGGAATACTGGTCGCCTCTGCTCCAGTTCATTCGGGAATCGCTCTTGACGCAGGCGGCCATCGACCAGCGCGATCTGGATCAGATTTTCGTGACGGACTCCCCATCCGAAGCAGTGTCGTTCATCGAAAAACGCGTGATGGACAATTTTGGATTGCGATACGTTCAGAAGCGTCCGCGCAAGCTCCTGCTGGAGCGCGGCGTACTAGCCAACATCGGATATGATCGCTGTATGAAACACTTCGCTGGATGTGGGTTCAGCCACGGGACGGCGCGATCCTGATGAGTACAGGGCGTGAAGTTCGCTGCTATGACTACGTGAATCATCCCTATGCGCAGGTTCGTGATGTCCTGAGCAAGGACGCGCCTGCGATATTCCAGTCGGCCACCAGGGCCGCCACCTCGCGCGCCCGATCCATCGCCTCCGAACTACGCGTCGATATCAGCGGAATCGCGGTGGAAGCCGACATCATCATTTCGGTGAAGAAGATTGAGGAACAAACTTCCGAAATGGCGTCCCCCGTCACGCGCTTACAGCTCGAATGGCAAGCAGCGAAAATGCCGAGCCTGTTCCCGCTGATGAAAGCGGAGCTCTCCGTGTATCCTTTGACGGCCAGCGAAACGCAGTTGGATTTTTCGGGCGTTTACGAACCGCCGTTCGGAGCTTTGGGAAAGGCTATGAATGCGATGGTGGGCTACCGCATCGCCGAAGGGTCGGTACATCGGTTTGTGAACGACGTGGCGGGCTACCTCCGGCAGGCCCTTTCCTAACAGCGATCACTTACCCACCAGATGGGTTTGATCTTTCTCGTTTTCCTGACAAAAATATTCGAGCAGTTCCGTATTCAGGACGATGAACTGATGGAGCGTCACGGTCCAGGGCGCGGTGTAAGCCTTGGGATCGTCTACCGTGATTTCGATGTGCAGATTACCGTAGTTCACGCGGCGGAAGTGCTCGGTCATGGTGGCGGCGTCCGTCAGCGGGCTGCCGCTGCGGTCCAGCCACATTCCATCGCGGAAACCCTTCGTCTGGACCACTAACGTGTCTCCCTCCCAATGGCCGGATGAGTAACCGGTGAAGGATGGTTGTGGATCTTTCGGCAAGGCTCGGCCATCCGTGAAGATTTGGCGGAACGTCACGTCGCGCTCGGAGAGAAGCACCACCAACTCCGGAGTCTGGACGATCTTCCGGTACTGGGGGTACGTGAGCAGGCGCAGCGCCCCTGCCGGGTGGCAGTGCGATCCTGGGTCGTCTTTTCCATTTACCGCCATGCGCTGCTTGACCAGCTCCGCCGCCCACGGCTGATAGGGCAGCCCGCCCGGGAGCCGCGCGCCGATGTTCACGAATTCCTTGGACGTATGCATATCGGGGCATCCATAGGGCGGGCAGGGATTGGTGTTCTCGGCTTCCCAGATGCCGGAAAGATCCGGCTTGCCGTCGGCGGTCCTGGGCGTGGGTGCGCCCAGGTTCGGTAAGCCGCTCGGGGTCTTGGGCACTCCGGCGGTTGGATATGTCAGCCATTGGCTGAACACCAGAGCCGGCACTGCGAACAAGATGGCAGCTTTTGCGATCACACATGATCCAGGATAATCTTCAGACGCCGCTCGGACCCGTTTTCTACCATCGCGAGCGCTGCTCCCAGTTCGTCCAGCGCCATGCGATGCGTCACCAGAGGCTCCAGGCAAACCGCGCCCCGTTGCACCAGATCGATCATCACCGGGAAATCCTGAGCTGTGGCCGCCCGATTGTTAATCAGCGCCAGTTCCTTGAAATAGAGATCGTAGAACGGCAAGGCGCCGCTGGTGGCACTGGTGATGCCGAACATCACGATGCGCCCTCCGAAACGCACCATCCGAATGGCATCCGCAATGGACGCGATTATGCCCGTGCACTCAATCACCACGTCGGCACCGCGGCCTCCGGTGGCTTCCAGGACCTCCGCTACAGCGTCCGCGCCCGATTCGATCACCACGTCCGCGCCCGTTTGCTTGGCGAGATCGTTCTTGAACCGGCTGCGGCTGATCCCGATTACGTTGCCCGCGCCCCGCGCCCTGGCGAGTTGAACGTGCAGTTGGCCGGAGACGCCCAGACCGATCACCGCAACGGATTCCCCTAGCGATAACTGCGCGAGCCGCTGCGCGTGCAGGCAGGTGGTGGCAACCTGGATCAGCGGCGCCATCCGGCTGTCCACCGAATCGGGGAGCCGAAAGATTTGGGCCTCCGGCACTGCGGCGTACTCGGCGAACCCGCCATTCGTTTCGCGGCCGATCAAGCCGCCATTGGGACAAAGATTGGTTTGCCCGATGCGGCAATGAAAACAGGTTCCGCAATAGAGAACCGGATCGACGATCACACGTTCGCCGCCCGCCAGTTCGCCCACCATTTCATGGCCCATGATGAGCGGATACTGGGCCGGGATCGCGCCTTTGTAGATCTTCAAGTCGGTTCCGCAGAGCCCGCTGTGAGTGATCCGCACCAGAGTGTGCCCGGCCGGGACCTCCGGCGGCGCCACATCGTCGAGCGCGAGCTCGCCGGGCGCCCGCAGGACCATCGCTCTCATAGGGGTAACTTCATGCGGGCAGTGTCTTCCCGCGAGTCTCGGAGCCAAAGGGGAGCAGCAACAGCCCCACCACGAATGCCAGCGACGTCAGCGCGACGGGAGTGCCGAGAGTTCCATAATGCCGGATCAACGCGCCTACCAGAAACGTAAGTCCCGCGCCGGCAAACCGGCCGACGTTGGTGGTAAACGCAAACGCGCTCACGCGGCAATCGGTGGCGTATTGCTCCGGCAGCCAGAACGAATAGACCACGAAGTTCGCGCCGCCCAAGCCCAGGAAAAACGTGCAGATCAGGAACCAGGTGATGGCGTGAACCGGCAGATAAAAGACGTATCCGAACGCGAGCCACAGGAAAATCAGCATCAAACCAAAAAAGATTCCGAGGACAACTCGCCGATCCAGACGCTTGGCAAGAATCGGCGTCAACAAGGCTCCGATCACGGTTCCGATTCCCAGAATGCCGGTTGAATAGGACGCGAGGCGCGCCCCCGTGAGTGTCGACAGATGTGCGTTCTCCGCCAGGTACGTAATGGCCGACGGCACGTAGACCGAGCCGGCCCACAACCCGACGATGGACGCCACCAGGTACAGAGAGTTCAGGATGGTTCGCCTGCGATATTGCGCCGTGAAAAGCTTGAGGAAAGCATGGTGCATGGCGATGATGCCGCCCTCTTCGCGCCGGTTCTTCCAGCGCTCGGGTTCATGCAGCCGGTTATAGAAGAAGGCCACCAGTATGGCCGGCGCGCCGCCCACCACGAACATCCACCGCCAGCCATATTGGCTTCCGATGAAATAATTCGCCACGGCCGCGATCACGAACCCGATGTAGTAGCCGGTGTGCATCAGGCACACGCCCCAGGTGCGGCGTCGCTCGGGCCATTCTTCCGATACCAGCGACGCGCCGATGGACCATTCGCCGCCGATGCCCACGCCCGCCAGGAACCGGACCAGCGCGAGCGACCAGACGTTCTTGCATAACGCCGCGAGCAGCGTGAACGCCGAAAACCACAGGATTGAAAACATCAATGTGCGGGCTCGGCCGAACCGGTCGGCGATGGGACCCCAAACCAGAGCCACGCCCCAGCCAACCATGAAGAGCGCGAACAGCAGGCCGCTGTAGTAGCCGACATTGGCCGTCGTCGCGGGTATTCCGGAGCTGGGCAGCACGTCGCGCAGCGCGGGCACCAGCACCAGTGAAAAAATGAACGAATCCATCCCGTCCATGGTCCATCCTGCCCAGGCGGCCCAGAAGGCTCGCTTCTGGCTGGAGGTCAGCGGGACGCTAGCCGCTGGGGTTTCTGTAACCGGTTTCATCATGAGAGGGGACCACGTTGCTGCTGGTAAGAAATTACATCATCGCTCGCCTAGGAAAGCAAGACAAAGTTGTTTCTCTGTGGGTGGGCGCAAATGCGGTTTCTGCCGCAAAGTCGAGTTTTCACTCCCAGAGCAGGTATCCTATAGGTTGGAAAATGAGTAATTTGGAAACCAAGTCCGAAACTATGCCTGCGCACAGCCAGCCGCTTCCGCTCCAGGAGCGGGTGGAAGCCCAGGGCCACCTGATCGACTCCCACATCATGGAACAGATCTTCGACACGGTGGTCGAGTTCGGCGGCCGATTCGAAGTGGAGCAGTTTCGCATTCGGCCGCACCAACAGCGACGGCTCCTATCTGCGGCTGAAGGTCGAACCGACGACGCCGAGTCGATGGAGAAGATTCTCTCGCAGTTGCTGGGCTTGGGCTGCGCCATGGTGGAGTCCGGAGATGCCGAGCTGTTCACCGTGGAGCGCGATTGCTGCGCGCCCGAGGATTTCTATTCCACCACCAATCACAGAACCTACGTGCGTCATGCCGGCCACTGGGTGGAGGTGCAGAATCAGCGCATGGACGCGCTGATCGTGGTGCAGGACGGCGCAGGAAAGCACGCTGCGTGCCGGCGCCTGCGCGATATCAAGGCGGGCGACCAGGTGGTCACCGGGATGCGCGGCATTCGCGTGGTTCCCGAATCCAAGGAGCGCGACCGGCTGGCGTTCGCCTTCATGAGCAACGGCATCTCGTCCGAGCGGCAGGTGGAGACCGCCGTCAAGCAGACCGCCGCGCTGATCGAGCAGGCGCGCGCGGCCGGGACAGGGAATCGTCGCGGTGGCGGGGCCGGTGGTGGTTCACACCGGCGGCGCAGCGCCGCTGTCGCGCTTGATTCGCGAAGGCTACATCACCGCGCTGCTGAGCGGCAACGCGCTGGGCGTGCACGACATCGAATCGGCGCTGCTCGGCACTTCGCTCGGCATCCGGCAGAGCGACGGGCGCCAGGAAGAGCACGGGCATCGCAATCACATGCGCGCCATCAACGCCATCTACAATTGCGGCGGCATTCGCGGCGCGGTGGAGAGCGGGCGATTGCGCAGCGGCATCATGTACGAATGCGTGAAGCACAACGTGCCGTTCGTGCTGGCCGGCAGCCTGCGCGACGATGGGCCGCTGCCCGAAACCATCACCGACATGAATCGCGCGCAGGACGCTTATGCCGAGCAGTTGAAGGGCGCGGGACTGGTGCTGTGCCTGGGCTCCATGCTGCACTCCATCGCGGTGGGAAACATGCTGCCGAGCTGGGTGAAGATCGTCTGCGTCGATATCAATCCGGCGGTGGCCACCAAGGTGAGCGATCGCGGCACCGGCCAGGCGGTGGGCGTGGTCACCGACGTCGGCCTGTTCCTGGATCTGTTGTCGCGCACCCTGATTCCGGCGAAATGACCTCGGTAACATGAAGCGCCAATACACCGATGAACACGCCTCGGCCGGCGTGCGCGCGCCGCTGCCCGAGATCGAGACCTGGCCGAACCAGTATCCCGGCTACGAAATCGAAATCGTCCTGCCGGAGTTCACTTCGGTTTGTCCCAAGACCGGCCTGCCGGATCACGGCGAGCTGACGCTGCGCTACGTGCCGGACAAGTTGTGCCTGGAGCTGAAATCGCTGAAGATGTACATGCTGGCGTATCGCAACCTGGGAATCTTCCAGGAGAACGTGGTAAACCGGTTTCTGCGCGATGTGGTAAAGGCGTGCCAGCCGATGGAGGCGACGCTCACCGGCGAATTCACGCCGCGCGGGGGCGTGTTCACCAAAATCACCGCCAGTTGGAGCAAGAAAACGCGAAGCGAATAGACCATGGATGCCGAAGGGCGAAGAACTCGCGGCGGTGATCGCCGAAATCCGGCAGCGCGTGCGCGCGCGCAATCCCAACGGCATGGCGTCCGGGCAACATCCCGCTGCCGGACCTGACGCCGCTGCTGCACGCGCGCGATGCCGCCGAAGCCAAAGTAGCCAGCATCGGCACGGTGAATCCGCGGCGCGGGCGGGCTCAAGAATTCGATCATTCAGCGCGCCAAGCGTATGGTGGCGCGCGCGCTCGACTGGCACGTGCGCGAGCAGGTGGAGTTCAATCGCGGCGTGATGGCGTGCGTGCAATCCACCATCGAGAGCTTTGAACGAATGTAAGCAGGCGCTTTCGATGCTCGCGGGCCTGGGCGAGGAGGCGCGCGAATTGAAGGATATTCGCGACCACTGGGCCGAGTGGCACACCGGCTGGGAGCAGAAGCTGGCGCACACCGAAATTCAGTTCCTGCGCAGCGTCTCGGAATTGCAGGCCGCCTTCCAGCATCGCGTCACTTTGATGGACGCCAACTATCGCGAGCAGATGAAGGCGCAGCACGCCGATTCGAACGCGCCATGGAGCGCCAGACCGAGGAGATCCAGCAGCGGTTCTGGGAGGAACTGGCTCGCGTGCGAGCCGAATACGAGCGCCTCATCCATTCCGAGCTGCGGCTGGTGCGGCAAAGGGCGATCGCTGGCGCGCGACGGTGGAGCAGGTTTCGCGAGAGCGCGCCGCCCGATTTCTGCGAACGTCGATTGGCTCAAGTTTGCGGAGAGGTTTCGGGGGTCGGAAGACGACATCCGCGCCCGCCAGCGGATGTATGCAGCGCGATTTCCGCGAGCACGCGCCGGTGCTCGACCTCGGCTGCGGACGCGGCGAAATGCTGCAGGTATTCCGCGAGGCCGGGATCGCGGCGCGCGGCATCGATTCCAACGACGATTCCATCGCGCTCTGCCAAGCCAATGGGCTGGATGCCGAGAAAGCCGATCTATTCGCTTATTTGAGCGCGACTGCCCGGATGCGTCGCTGGGCGGCGCGATCTGCTGCCAGGTGGTGGAGCATTTGCCGCCGGCGCGATTGCCGGAGATGATCGGCTGGTGCACGCCAAACTGCGCGCGGGCGGCCTGGTGGCGATCGAAACGCCCAATCCGGAGTGCCTCGCGATTTTCGCCACGCATTTCTACATCGATCCCACGCATCGGCATCCCATTCCGCCGGCGCTGGCCAGCTTTTACCTGGAGGAAGCCGGTTTCGGGCAGATCGAGATCGAGCGGCTGTCGCCCGCCATCGAAAGCATGCCGTCGCTGGCGGAATTGCCTGAGAGCTTCCGCAAACAGTTCTTCGGGGGTCTCGACTACGCGGCTTTCGGGATTAAACTGGGCTAACGCGGCTGGCAAGTCAAATCAGAGCGTGACGGCTTGGGCTAGCGGCCGGCCCGACTTCCGGTCTTCCCACAGACGCCAGCGCTTGCACGCAAAACGCCGTCGACACCGGGTTGACGAACGGCAGGTTCGCCTCTTTTTGCGGCCGAAAAGGAACCCGCCGCTGATGCGAGGATCCGCTTGACTCGATTTGAAACTGGCCGCCTGTTCGGCTTCATGCGCGGCGCCGCGGATGGATCGAGCGGCAACGCTCCGCTAGCCTCGCCCAGCAGCCGGACCCGCAGCACCTGCGCATAAACATCGGAGCGCGCAAATGCGGGCGCGATGTCACGCAAATATTGACGCGGCGCGATCCACGCCGTTTCGAAAGGCCGCGGCGCACTCCGGCCGATCCAGCACCGGCAGCAGGCCCTCCAGGAAATACGAGTAGGCGTGAAGCCGGTCCATGACGCGATGCCGATCCGGCGTCGCCGGGCAGAAACTCACGATCGTTTTCGAGCGCGGCCTCCAGCGCCGATTCGTAACCGCGCTGAAACGCGCTTCGCCGGTGACTTCGAAGAGCTCGCGCCAGGCCATCGCGGACTTCAACTGATAGCATCCCGGCCTCGTGGGACCAACGCGGCTCCCAAGCGCAGAGGCCGCTTGTCGGGCAGCGCCAGAATCGGATGGATGCCGCTCGCGTCCCGGAAAATCGGCCAGCATCGCCGTGTCCGGCCTGCGATCAGCCGCGTCCAGGAATTCGGAGTCTTCGGTCACGCGCCAGGCGGACAGCAGCCCGCGCACGATAATGCCGCAATCAAAGAAATACGCCAGGCGCTGCCGCCGCCATTCACCGGGTGCTCGAACGGAAATGTGGCCTAGCCGCGTGTCCCACGCGGTGCGAGTCAGGAATCGCGCCGCGCGGAGGCCCGCTTCCAGGTAAGCCGCATCTCCGGTGCGCTGGTGAAGAAACAGCAGCGCGCTGAGCGTATAGCCGGTGATCTCGGTCGATACCGGCGCGTTTTGGCGCTGATCCGATCGGTAATATCGCGCCACACCACCGCTTGCTTCCTGGATTCCCGATTGCAAGAACCAGCGGCCGGCCGCATTCGATGAAAGTGTCGGTCGGTAGCCAAAAATAGTCATTATAACATCCGCGTCTCTGTGCTCACGATCGGCACGGTTACACTAGGTAAGAGCGACGGGCCTTGAAACTGAGGCCCTTGCTCATCAAGGGCTTTGCCAAGCCAATACGTCATCGGAATCGACCTGGGAACAACCAATTGCGCGCTCGCTTATGCGCCCGCCGGCGGAGATCCGCGCGAGCGCCCTCCGGTGGCGCTGTTCGAAGTCCCGCAGTTAGTGAATCCGGGCGAAGTGCGGGACCAGCCGCTGCTGCCGTCGTTCTTGTACCTGCCGGGACCCTCCGATTTTCCCGCCGGGTCCATTGCGCTGCCCTGGGACGCAATCGCCGCATTTACGTGGCCGGGACGCTGGCGCAGAAACGCGGCGCCGAGGTGGCCAGCCGGCTGGTGGCTTCGGCGAAATCGTGGCTGTCGCATGCCGGCGTCGATCGCACCGCGCCCTATCCTGCCGCTGAATGCGCCCGGAGGGCGTGGCGAAGGTTTCCCCGGTGGAGGCGTCGCGCCGGTATCTGGAGCATCTGCGCGAGGCCTGGGATTCGAAAATGGCGGACGCGCCCGTTCGTCGAGCAGCAGGTGCTGGTGACGGTGCCTGCGTCGTTTGACGCGGTGGCGCGCGAGCTTACGTTGAAGGCCGCCGAACAGGCCGGATACCAGAATCTGCTGTTGCTGGAAGAGCCGCAAGCCGCGTTTTACGCCTGGATCGAACGGCATCCGGACTGGCGCGAGCGCGTGGCGGTGGGCGATCTGATTCTGGTGGTGGACATCGGCGGCGGCACCACCGATTTCACGCTGATCGCGGTCACCGAGCAGGCCGGCGAACTGGCGCTCGAGCGCGTGGCGGTAGGTGAACACATGTTGCTCGGCGGCGACAACATCGATCTCGCGCTGGCCCGGCATCTCGAGCAGCAACTTGCCGCCAAAGGGCACCAAGCTGGAGGCCATGCAGTTGCATGCGCTCTGGCAGCAATGCCGGCTGGCCAAGGAGCGGCTGCTCGCCAAGGACAACAAGAAGCGCGAGGAGCCGGTGACCATCCTGGGACGTGGCACGGGATTGGTGGGTGGAACCATCAAGACCAAGCTCGCGGCCGAAGACGTGGAGCGGCTCCTGGAGCAGGGCTTTCTGCCGGCGGTGTCCAGTCACGACATGCCGCAGCGCCGCAGGATGGGCTTGGCGGAGATCGGCCTGCCTTACGCCGCCGACGCGGCCATCACGCGTCATCTGGCGCGTTTCCTGCGGCAACAGGCGGCGCAGTCCGAACATGGGTCGGTGCGCCGTGGCGCCAGCGGACTGGCGGCGCCCACGCACGTGCTGTTCAACGGCGGAGTGTTGCGCGCCGGCATGGTGCGGCAGAGAATCCTGGAGGTGCTCAACGGCTGGCTTGCGCGAGGAAGGCCTGGCTCCGGCCGCGCCGTTGCTCGGCGAGGATTTGATGCACGCCGTGGCGCGCGGCGCGGCCTACTATGGTTTGGCTCGGCAGGGTCGCGGCGTGCGGATTCGCGGCGGTGTGCCGCGCACCTACTACGTCGGCATCGAAAGCTCGCTGCCCGCGGTTCCCGGCATGCGCACGCCCGTGAAGGCGCTCACCGTGGCGCCGTTCGGGATGGAGGAAGGCAGCTCCCTGGAGCTGCAGCGGCCGCGAATTCGGATTGATTGTCGGCGAGCCGGCGGAGTTCCGCTTCTTTCAATCGGCGGTTCGCAAGAACGACGCCGCGGGCACCATGCTGGACGAGGTCGGCGAGGAACTCGAAGAGCTCTCGCCGGTGGAAGTGACGCTGGACTGCCGGCCAGGGACAATGCCGGGACGAGTTCGTTCCCGTGACGTTGGAAACGGTGGTTACTGAGACCGGGATGTTGCAGCTTTGGTCGGTGGCGCGCGACGGGCGCCGATGGAAGCTGGAGTTCAATGTGAGAGAGAAAGTGAAAGCGGAGACCACGTAAGCAGCTGTGCTCGCCCCGTCACACTGTGACCTGCATTCACTGAAACCAGCCAACGGCGCTAATTCGTCCGTGATTGTTATACTGGGGCGGTACTTTCTTAAATTCAATATCATGAAGCTTCTTGGCATTCTATTTCTGTCCCTGTCGGCCTTGTTCGCGCAGCAACCGGCGACGGATTTTCTAACTGGACAAGCGGCCCGGCAGATCATCGGCCAGCCCACGTTTACCTTTGAGGGTGCAGGCCAGCCTTCGGCTTATCAGATCGGCGCGGTGCAGGGACTGGCGTACGCCAACAACACTTTGTTCGTCGTGGATTCCAATCTGCACGGGCTGATGCCGCCGAATAAACAATCGCGTCCTGATCTATGACAATGTCTCGCAATTCATCTACGACCCCACGGACGAAATTCCCCAGGGCGGCCGCTGCCCGGTCTGCGTTGGAACGCCGAGCGTAGGCCAAGCCAGTCTGGTGCTGGGCCAGCCGAATTTCACCACCACGACCAATCCTTATCTCACCCAGAGCGGCTTCCGTAACCCCACCATGTTGCTTCCGACGGGAAGATTTTGGTGGTGTCCGACACCGACAATAACCGGGTTCTCATCTGGAAGACCATTCCTACGGTTCCCGATCAGCCGGCCGACATCGTGCTCGGGCAACCCAATTTCACCACCGCTGCGATAGGGCTAACGCAGTTCCGGGCTGCGCGGTCCGCAAGGCGTGTGGGTGCAAGGGACGCAGATTGTTTGTCGCCGATACGCAGAACCATCGCGTGTTGATATGGAACAGCATCCCGACCTCGAACAATCAGCCGGCCGATGTGGTGCTGGGCGAGCCGAACTTCACCACTGCTCCGCCCGCCACAGTGAGCGATCTTCCGCCCACCGCCAGCAACTTGTTTTCGCCGGTTTCGGTTACCTCCGACGGGCAGCGCCTTTACGTCACCGACCTGGGCCACAACCGGGTGTTGATCTGGAATTCCATTCCCACGCAGAACGGGCAAGCCGCGGATGTGGTGGTGGGCCAGCCGAACATGACCAGCCGAAGGCGATAACAATGATTCTGGCACTTGCGTTACCAACGGGACGGACAGCGACGGCTACCCGACCTATCCCGCCGGCTGCCAGAGCTTTTTGCCCTTCCGTGGGTACCGACGCCGACAACAACCCCATCTTTCCCCTGCGCTGCGGGTACACGTTAAGTTATCCGCGCTACGCCTTGTCGGACGGACAGCGCCTGTTCATCGCCGACGGCGGAAACGATCGCGTGCTGGTTTATAACAGCATTCCAACCACGAATGGGGCGAAATACGACCGGAACCTGGGCCAGGTGGATGAATACAGCGATCAGGTGACCACCAGCACGGACACATTTCGCCCGGACGCCAATATTCTGGAGTCGTCCGCCGACACCATTCGCACTCCTTACGGGCTGGCATGGGACGGCACCAATCTCTACGTCTCCGATCCTTACGATGTCCGCGTGCTGGTGTTCACGCCGGGCGCGCCCAACATTCCCATTACCGGCATTACCAACGGGGCCAGCCTGAACACCTATGCCGTCGGCACGGTGAGCATTACGGGAACCATTACCGCCGACGACACGGTCACCATCGACGATCACGTCTCCGGGCGTTTCCGCCACCACCTGTCCCTCGACAGGTTTGGCATGCTACACCTACACGGTAAAAAGCACGGACACCCTGGCTAGCATCGTGCAGGCTTTGGCAAACCTGATCAACGGCACAGCGAGCGGCAGCACGCCGGATCCGAATGTCATCGCGAGCGCGAACATTGTGGCTGGGAGTCTATTTCGTGGTGAACCTGATTGCGCGCCAGCCCGGCTTGAACGGCAACAATATTGGGTATACGGCCACCACTGCGTCTTCTTCCAGCACTGGAACGCCAACCGAAGCGGCTACGGCGGCCGGATCGCGACCTGGCGGGTGGCGCAGCCGCCGCGGAACTGGCGCCGGGGACCCTGGTGAGCATCTTTGGAACACAACCTGGCCGACACGACCGGCGTTTGCCACTCCCAACGCGAAGGCAACTATCCCGACCAACTTCAGCGGCGTGGAGGTGTACTTCGACGGCATCCGCTCGCCGATTCTGTACGTGTCGCCCACTCAAATCAACACTCAACTTCCGTTCGACGTGTCCGGCTCCAATGGCGTCAGCGCGTTTGTGCGAACCGTTCACAACGACGGTTCCATCACCGCCACCAACGCCATCGGCGTTCCGGTTGTCCAGGAGAATCCGGGCATTTTCGCGGCGCAATGGAACCGATCCCCGGCGTCGCGTTGGCGTATCACACCAGCGGCAACGCGATAGCGCTGGTGGATATCGATGGATCGACTACCGCAGGCGACGTCGCGACCATCACGATCGGCAGTAACAACTACAACTACACGGTTCAAGCCACCGACACTCTGCAATCGGTTCGCGACGGCCTGATTGTTCTGATCAACGCGAATTCGGACGAGAAGGTGACGGCGGCGCCGGCGGGCGAGTTCGATCGCATCATCCTGACGGCGAAGGTGGGAGGGCCGGCCGGCAATGGCATCCCGATTACCGGCAACGTCAGCACCAACGCCACCGTAACGATCTCTCCGCTGGACAGCGGGTCAACCTGCTGCGCGAACATCGCCGGCTCGCTGGTCACGGCCGACAATCCCGTTGTTCCGGGCGAGGTGATCACCATCTATGCCACGGGCATTGGGCCCACCACTCTGGCGGACGGCTTGACGCCCGCCGGCGTCACCGGCCAGGTATATCCGGGGCCGGCGCTGAACGTGCCCGTAACTAACGTCGACAACGCGCAGGTTGGCGGGCACCACCGCGAACGTGCTCAGCGCGGGACTCGCGGTGGGCATGCTGCCGGGCATTTATGAGGTGCAGTTGCAGATCGACACTTCGCTGCCCACCAATCCGTTGACACAGATGTATATCGCGCAGAATGTCTTCACCAGCAACATCGTGACCATCCCGGTGGTGGCTCGGGTGTCTCCGGCGGCCAATCAGTGCGCGCCCGGCCCGGCGGCCACCACAGGCCAGACGACCCGCGGAGCGGCGCAGCCCTTCGTTAGAGCTTCACGGCCTTTTTGCGTTGTCGAGCATGACCCGGTATTTTCGCAGCAGTTCATAGATCACCACGCCGCCGGCGGTGGCCACATTGAGCGAATGTTTGCGGCCCAGCATGGGAATGCGCACGTAGGTATCGCACAAAGCCAGCAGCGGTGCGGCCAGGCCATCCACTTCGTGCCCGAACAGCACGCACACCGGGAAGCGCGGCTGCCAATCATACAGGTCGGTGGCATGAACGCTGGTTTCCACTGCGGCGATTTCGTGGCCTTGCTGGCGGAGATGCGCGAATCAGCGGCGGCCGGGTCGGCGTGATGCTCCCAGGGGACGGTCTCTTCGGCGCCGAGCGCGGTTTTGGCGATCCCCGCGTGCGGCGGGCGGCCGGTGATTCCGGACAAATACAGCTTGTCGCAGCCGGCTGCATCGGCGGAGCGGAAGAACGCGCCGACATTGTACAGGCTGCGCACGTCGTGGAGCAGGATGGAAACCGGGATCGGGCGCAGGCCCTCGATAAGGCGCCGCGGCTTGCGTTACCAGATAGGGAACGCGATCGGTAGTCGATCTCAAGAAAGCTCAGTAGATCTCAAAGCAGTAGGCGTGATTGTCGCCGCTGGGCGAAAGCGCATATTCGCCGTTGTCGAGCGCTTCGTCCGCTTCCACGCGGTAGAGATGGCCGCCCAGAGGCTTGACGGCCAGATGCAGCGCGTGCGATCCGCCGTGCCGCCGGTTGCCGCCGAGGGAAACTTCGCGATTGCCGCCTTTCACTTCCAGCCGGTACAGCTCCAGGGTCTCAGGCTGCATCTGGCGCGCATCGATGATGAAGATCGGTTCGGCGAGAGGAGTGCGCGCCGAAGAAGACGCGCCCGAGATAATGAAAGTGTCGTTCTTCTTGCCCTGCCGCGCATCGGCCACTTCGGTTTCCAGCAGAGATGAGGCATGCAGCAGGTACGGAATATCGGGCTTGGGAGGGACGGGGCCGCTGTATTTTTCAGCGGCGGCGAACACACAGCCGGCCGCCGCCAGGCTGATGACCACAAACGCGGGAGCGTTAGAGCGCATAGTAAATCCATTTTCCCGCGTTTACGCTGCTTCGTGCTGGCCTCCGCGGCGCCGAACTCCACTCGGTGCGGGTTTCGCGGACGAATTTCTCCGGGTCCGCCGCTTGATAAAGGCGCACCTTTTGGCCACCGGCGACTTCGAACCACCCAGCCTGGTAATTCGAGTTTGCGAATCCATCGGTGCGCCGGGTGGGTCGCCATCCGGTGTTCTGGCGAAGATCGACGATTCGAACCCCCGGGACATCCACCTCGGCCGCCCGCAACGTCACGGGTAGAAGCGGTCATGAATGGCAAGCGTTTCAGGCGTTCAGTGTAACCCCGAACGGCGAGAATCGCCGGGTATGTTCAGCTATCGGCGTGGGAATCGCATGGTCGATCTCTGAGCAACGGCCAGGAATCGGTCCGGATCGTCGGGGTCGATCAGCACAGGCCATAATATCCGAACACCCCGCCGCCCCCCCAGCCGCTTACATCCGCGGAAGTCCCCGGGCGTAGCTCTTCAAACGTCGTCCAGCGCTGTGCGGGCGCTTCCAGCCAGGCGCTGCACTGAAAATGAGCGACCGGCCACAATGTAACCGCGCGGAGAGTAAGCGCAGAAAAGCAGCCAGGGCGGAAATGATTTTGGCCGTGCGATCGTAGGAAGCGCTGAATGTCATCGTGCTCCCGCGAATTATTCGCGGATCAGAAGGCTGGTGCGATCTTCCACGGCCCGGCAAATGCGGTGCAGATCCGTTTCGTCCACCGGCTTGCTCAGCACGAATCCTTCGCTGTTGAGGAAAGCGCGGCCGACATCGCTATTGAAAGCATCGGTGAGCAAAACGAAACCGCCCACGCGCAGGCGGACGCGCTCGCAAAACGACACCCAATTGAGACTGGGCAGCCGCACGGCGCAGATGACCATGTCGAACCTCAGCCGTTCGACGATATCGAGGCCCTCTTCGGCGCTGGAGACCGGAACCACGCGATCGCCGCGATTGCCGAGCATGTGCACTAATTGCCGCTGCACTTTGGCGTCCGGCTCCACCACCAGAACGGTGAGTTGCCGGATGGCTTCGGATAGTTCAGAGGCGTCCGAGCCGGCCTGGCGGGCTTCGATCACCGGCAGCTCAATGTCAAAGCGAGCCTGCGCCGGCGACGTGCGGACCACGCGGAACTCGCCGCCGTGGCTTTCGATGATGCCGCGGCAAACGCCCAGGCCGAGCGCGCCCGATCCAGTGTGGTCGCCGTCGGTAGAGTCGCCCCGGATGTCGGGCGAGCGCAAGGGATAGGAAATCTCCACAAGCACGCGTTTGGCCAGCAGGCTGCTCGAAACAGTGATCACTTTGTCGCGCGCCTCAGCGGCGGATTTTTCGGCGTCGACGAGAAGATTGAGCAGCACCTGTTCCAGCTGGCCCGGCGAGCCGAGTACGATGGCGCGCTTCACGGCCAGCTGCGATTTGATTTCCACGCCCTTGGCCTTCCATTCCGGAGCTCGAAACTTCAACAGCCCGGAAAGAATCGCATTCAGATCCAGCGGTTCGGCCTGCGCCTGCTCCATGTTGGCGAACGAAACCAGCCGCGATACGATCTCCGAGGCCCGGCCGGCCTCTTTGGTGATGGATTCCAGTTCGGAATGATACGCATCCCCGTTCCGGGAAAGCAGCCCAGTGGCGAGCGTGGAGATGGAGTGCAGCGGAGAACGAAGTTCGTTGGCCACGTCGGAGATCAACTGGCCGGCCGCCGCCAGTTTCTCGCTGCGGAATAGCTGCTCGCGCATGGAATGCTGTTCCTGCAGCTTCAGCGCGGTGGCCATCTGGTTGGCCAGATGCTGCATGGCTGCCTGCTCGCCCTCGCTGAAGTAATGGAAGCGGCCGCTGTGGTGAATCTCCAGCACGCCCATAACGTCGGTCTGCGCGAACATCGGAACCAGCAGCACGGATCGAGGAGCGATTATCGTATCTTCCTTCTTGAAGTGCGAGCTGCGCCGGACGTCCGGAATGGCAATCAGCGAGTGGCTGCGAAAGCAGGCCGCAATCGCGGACGGCAGCGAAGCGGAAGGCCCTTCCGGATCGATGGACTCCACCGAGGTGTTATTGGAGTGGACCCCTTCCAGCATTTTCGTGCTGCGATTGTGGATATAGAGACCAACGCCGGTGGCATTCGACAGCGCCGGAAGATTCAACATCAGCCGCCGCAGGATCTCGGTGGAAGAAGTGGCGCCGATCACCTGCTCGCCCAGCGAATTGAGCAGCCGCATCTGTTTTCGCAACTCCGCCATGCGGCGTTCGCGGAACCACCAGATGGACGCCAGCGCGCTGGCCAGAATCAGCGAAGCCAAAAGCACCGGAGGCTGAATGGCCCAGCCCCGCTCGATCACCGCCACCGACGCCGGGCCCGGAATCAGAATCTGGAAGTACCGATCATAAGGCGGCAGCGTGCAGTATTGGCTGGCGATACCGGAGACGCGGATGCGATCTCCCGCGCGGAATCCGCTTAGTTTGGGGCCCTCGTCACGCCGCGTCCGGGGCAGGAATACGTTCAGCTCGTTGTTTCCCTGGCCGATCAGAAGCAGATCGCCGCCGCCGTTCTGGTTCTCGCCGGTGATGACGCTTTCCAGCGTCACCAGCACGCCCATGTAGCGAAAGGATGCCAGGTCCAGCGGAGTGACCAGCTTGGGAGCGGGCGGCGCCGCGTGGCGCAAACGGCGGACCGCGCTGGGAACGAGAATCGGCAAGCCGGCTCTTTTGGAAACAGTACCCTGCGCCTCCACCCAATCGCCCGGCAGGAGGTCCGGCAATTGAGGGATCTGGGGCCGCAAAAGTAACCCAAAAAGAGCTTCGTCTTGAATGGCCACGTAATAAGCATCGGTGATCCAAATCGGCTTGGTAGAGACCAAGCCGGTGACCACGACGTCCTTGCCTTCGTAAGCGGGAACGCGGTCGCGGCCGGTGCGCGATCCAGCCTGTTCCAAGGTGATCCTGGTTTGAACTGGAGCCTTCGTTTTAGGTGGCGTCTTTATCGGGAGCGGTGCCTCTGCCGGGGCTGACGCCTTGGCTTCCGGAACGGGATTTCCTAAAGGCGTGGGTTTGATTTGAGCGGAAGCCTGGCACAATGCCACCCCCAGCAGCAGCAGAGGGAGCCGCAGTGTCGTCATGCTATCGCCTATCCTTAGAATCCAACGCTATCCAGGTCTTTCGAGCGTCGCGTTGCACGGCTAGCCAGAAGGGGAGTACTAAACGGGATCATAGCACAGGTGAGGCGCTGGAACCGGCATTTGTTCCTCGGTGTCTAATCACCCGTATGTGTGGTAGCCAGAAGGGTTGGAAGGCCGTTGCGGCCGCATCCGCGGCGCTGCCGCTGCTTGGTTGCTTCACTTTACGCACGCCTGGTTCCTTTCGCGTCTTGCCGGGCCAACCGAGTTACCTGGTGCGCTCGCCCGATGCCCAGGAAACTCCTTTTCCGGAGGTGCTTAGCCGATATAGCGATGCCGGCGACAGTCAAGGGTGGCTGCTGCATCCGAACACCGAGTTGCATATCGAAAACGCCTATTATCGGGAGGGCGCGCCCAAGCATGGCATCGCCAATTACCTTGGCACTGAAAAGGCAGTCTACGAAGTCCGCGCCACAGGCCTGCGGCGGATTTCGGTGCAATCGGACCTGGAGCAGCGCCCGGCGGATCAGCCGCCGGTTCAAGAGCTGATTGGGCCGGCGCAGTCGCGTTACCGCTACTATCGGTACTTCTTCCAGATTGTGTTTCGACAGAAAGCCGGGGTCCGGGGAGCCGTGCTGCTGGGAGCAAGTGCCAGCGGCGAGTTGGACGCTCTTTCCGCGCGCTTGAGAACGGACCCCGATGCGGTTTGCGGCGGGCGATCGCCGCACTGCGCCGTGTTTCCGGAGGCCTGCACGGTGGCGCTCGAAATGGAGATTATCGTCAATGGCGCCAGGCGGAGCGTCGCGTGGGCGAGTCTATTGAACAGCGTTGTGAAAAATCCCCGAAAGCTGCGGTTGCTGCGGCTTCACGATGGCAGAATGACGCCGGTGGAAGTGGATGCCAGCGATCCGGATGCCTTGCGGTTACCGCTGCTGCCCGGCGATCGGATCGAGTGGGAGTAACCATCGAGATCTCATTTTCGGCAAGCACGTCAAGCTCCTGCTTTGAGCATGGGCCTTTCTGAGCCGCTTCTCGACCCCGCATGCTAGCATTGGAAGTTGTCAGGCTCCGGGCTTCGTGCAACGGATGGCTGTGAACCCCGCCAGGTCCGGAAGGAAGCAACGGTAACGGTTTAATCCGTGTGCCGCGGATCACCCGGGGTCTGGCATACTCCGCTCAATTCTCCATGTACCAGGTCATCGCCAGGAAATACAGGCCACAAGCGTTTGCGGAGCTGATCGGCCAGGAACACGTCCGCACCACGCTCGAAAATGCCATTTCGCAGGGGCGCATCGCGCATGGCTACATTTTTTCGGGCCAGCGCGGGACCGGTAAAACCACGGTGGCGCGTATTCTGGCTCGCTGCCTGAACTGCGTCAACGGCCCGACGGCGACGCCCTGCGGGGTGTGCGCCAGTTGTCTGGAAATCGCGGGCGGCAACTCGCCAGATGTGATCGAGATTGACGCGGCGTCCAATCGCGGCATCAACGAAATGCGCGAGCTGCGCGAGAACGTCCGCTACCGGCCGGCACGCGACCGCTACAAGGTTTTCATCGTCGACGAAGCGCATCAGATCACTAATGAAGCCTTCAACGCGCTGCTGAAGACGCTAGAGGAGCCGCCTGAATGGGCGGTATTCGTCCTTTGCACCACCGAGGTTCACAAGATCCCGACTACCATTGCCTCGCGCTGCCAGCAGTTCAGTTTTCGGTCTGTGGATTTCGCCGAAGTGGTGAAGCGTATGGAAGAGATTTGCGCGAAGGAAGGAATCGAGACCAACCCTGAGGTGCTGAGCGTGCTGGCGCAAGTGGGCGAGGGCAGCGTGCGCGATTCGCTATCAGCGCTCGATCAGGCCATCGCGTGCTGCGGAACAAAGCTAGACGCGGCCGAGGTGCGTGGGATGCTCGGGCTGTTCTCGCTCGACTCGCTGGGGGAAGTGGCCGGCGCGCTGAAGAGCGAAGACTCGCGCAAGATGCTCGATCTGGTGATGGAGCTGGAACGCAACGGGCGCAGCCTGCAGCATTTCTGCCGCGAGCTGGCGCGCTACTTCCGGAATCTTCTGGTGGTGAAGGTGGCGGGCGCGAATACCAGGCTGATTGCGGCGTCCGCGCACGAGCAGGAGCGGCTGGCCGAAGTCGCCGGGCGGTTTTTCCGAAGAGGATTTGACGCGCTACTTGCAGCTCACGCTGGATCTGTTCAAGGACCTGCAGTTTTCGCTGCAGCCCAGGCTGCATCTCGAAATCGGATTGCTCCGCCTGATTCAGGCCGGCAAGCTGGTGCCAATCGAGGAAGCGCTAGCCGGTCTCAGTGGAAGCGGTGGGCCTCCACCGCCCGTGCGCAAGGCGCCACTACCGTCCCCGCCGCCTCCCAGATCGGCCGCGCCGCCAATCCTAAATCCCCAACCTCCAACCCCGGTGAGCGCGCCGCTTGCGGCAAGTGCGCCCACTGGCCCCTGGCGGGACCGGTTGCACTCCGCGCTGATCGAAGCGGGGATGCAATTCACCGCCGACGCGGTGGAGCATTCGCAGGTGACGGAGTTGAACGGAGAGCTCCAGTTCGTCACGCCGGAGGAGTTGTCGCTCGCCATGAACGAAAAGGATATTCTGAAGGTCGTGCAGAAGATTGCCGGCCGGCCGATGCGAATCAAAATTGCGCTGGGAAAGCCGGACGCGGTAGCGGCTCCGCTGACGAAAGCGAAAGACGATGTGGCCGAACGCGCGCTGGCGCACCCGGAAGTGAAGCGGTTCCAGGAGCTGTTCCCGGACGCGCAGGTCCGCGTGGTGCGTAATCTAAAGGAATAAGGCAGGGCATATGAAACTTCCCGGAAACATGCAGGCCATGATGCAGAAGGCCGAACAGATGCAGAAGAAGATGCAGGAGGAGATCGCGCTGATTCGCGTGGATGCCTCGGCCGGCGGCGGCATGGTGACGGTGCATATGGACGGCAAGAAGAACGTGACGGCCGTGAAGATCGATCCCGAGGTGGCCGGCGACGTGGAGATGCTGCAGGACATGGTGATGGCGGCGTTCAACGAGGCGTCCAAGAAAGTGGACGAAGCTTCCCAGGAAAAGATGAGCGGGCTGCTCGGCGGGCTGGGCCTGCCGCCGGGAATGTTCTAGGCGCCTGCTGCCACCACTCCATGCCGGATTTCGCCGAACCGCTCGCGCGTCTGATCCAGGAATTCAAGCGCCTGCCCGGCATCGGGCAAAAGTCGGCGCAACGGCTCGCGTTTCACGTCTTGCGTAACGATCGGGAAACCGCCGAGCGGCTGGCGCAAGCGCTGGTGGACGTGAAAGACAAGCTCGGCATTTGTTCCGTCTGCAACAACATCAGTGACGGCGAGCTGTGCATTTATTGCCGCGATCCGCATCGCGATCATTCCGTGATTTGCGTGGTGGAGGAGCCGCATAACGTGCTGCCGATCGAGACCACGCGGCAGTTCAACGGCCTGTATCATGTGCTGCACGGCTCCATTTCGCCCTTGCGCGGGATCGGGCCAGAGCAGTTGCGCATCGCGAGTTTGATCGAGCGAATGCATGCGGGCGAAGTGAAGGAGCTGATCGTCGCCACCAACCCGACAGTGGAAGGCGAAGCCACCGCGGTTTATCTATCGCGATTGATAAAACCGCTGGGCGTGAATGTGACGCGCATCGCGATGGGGATTCCGGTGGGCAGCGATTTGGAATTCGCCGATGAAGTGACGATGGGTAAGTCGCTCGAAAACCGGCGGGAGATGTAGTTATCGGCGTTGATCCGTGTTGATCTGTGGCCAACAAAGATTTTAGCCGCGGATGAACACCGATGAACACGGATTCGCTCAGATTTTACGCTCGTCTCCATCCTCACAGCACGGTTAGTGCGTTGTGCTCGCGCAGACCGTTTGCAGTCAGTGAGCCGATATTCACATCGAGCAACTGATTTGCTGCATGCGGTGTGGCCAGTTCCACCTTCAGGAAATTATCGCTGAGGGCTCCCTCATTCAGCGTCACCACCGACAGCGTACGGCCCAGCATCCGGCGGCGAAATTCCAGATTCTTCGCAGCGGCCAGCTCGCGCAGCACGCGATTCCGATCGCGGCGCACTTGCATGGGAACTTGCTCGGCGGCCGCGGCCGGTGTTCCCGGACGCTCGGAATAAGTGAACACATGCAGGTAGGTGAAGGGCAGGCCTGCGATGAACGCGCGGCTCTCTTCAAACTCGGCATCGGTTTCGCCCGGGAAGCCGGTCATCACATCGGCGCCGATCGCCGCGTCCGGCATCCACGCGCGCGCTTTCCGGATTCGGTCTTCATAGTGCCGGGGCCGGTACTTGCGATGCATACGGCGCAGCACCCGATCCGATCCGGACTGCAACGGCGCGTGCACGTGCTTGGCGATGCGCGGCGACGACGCCACCAGGCGGAGCAGATCGTCGCTCCAGTCCATCGGTTCCACCGAGCTGAGGCGCAGGCGTTCGATCGCGGTTTCATCGAGCAGCCTCTGGATGAGATCGGCCAGACGCATCGTGCCGCCGGCCTCGCGCCCCCATCGGCCCAGGTTGATTCCACTGAGCACCACTTCGCGATAGCGCGCCGCCAGATCGCGCACTTGTCCGAGCACTTGATCGGCCGGGGCACTGCGGCTGCGCCCGCGCACAAAGGGAATGATGCAGAACGAGCAGCGATTATTACAGCCGTCCTGGATCTTGAGGTTGGGGCGCGTACGGTCGCCCGCGGCCTCTTCCACCGGCGCGGAGAGAAAATCGTGCTGGGCAAATATATCGCCGACGTGAATTTGCCCGTGGTAGGGCGCTTCGGGTTCGGCGACAATCTCGGGAATTCGAACCTTATGCGAGTTGCCTACCACCCAGTACACACCTGGCAATACCGACAGCTCTTCGGGCGCGCGCTGCGCGTAACAGCCAGTGACCAGGATGCGAGCCCCCGGATTCTCGCGATGGATGCGATGGATGGCCTTGCGAATATCGTCATCGGCGAAAGAGGTGACGGTGCAACTGTTTAGCACCACCAGCTGGGCTTGGGAGGAATTCGCGGCCGGGTGCAGACCTTCCCGGACCAGTGCCGATTCGATGGCCGCGCCGTCGGCCTGTGACGCCCGGCATCCGAAATTTTGCACGTGAAAGCTCGGCACGATCTGATTTTACCAGCCGGCCGCGCGGCGATTGATGGCGAATTTCGTAAAGAAAACGCTCATCAGGCCGATGGAAGCATGGCGAGATGCAGCATGAGAAGTGAGATATGGTAGACCGCGTACTCTCGCAGGAGGAGATCGACGATGTATTTCGCAATCTCCGTGAGACGCCCGTCGATGAAGACCCCGCGCTGCGCGCCGAGCCGTACGATTTTCGCCGTCCGGACCGGATCGCGAAAGACCAGCTCCGCGCGATCCACATGCTGCACGAGAACTTTGCGCGCAGCCTGGCGTCCAGCCTTTCGGCCTATTTACGAGCGTATGTAGCGGTCAATTTGGTCTCGGTGGAGCAGCTCTCCTTCGTCGAGTTTTCGCAGGCTCTGCCCTCACCCACCTGCCTGGTGTCCTTGGGAATGAAGCCCTACGAAGGCAACGCGGTGCTGGAGATGAACCCGGCGCTGGTGTTTCCCATCTTTGAGATGCTGCTTGGCGGCGCTGCCAAGACCCTGACGAAAATCAATCGCGAAATTACCGAAATCGAGCAAAGCGTGCTGGATGGGCTATTTCGCATTACGCTAAACGATCTGAAAACCGCCTGGCACGCGGTAACGCCGCTCGAATTTGAGATCGAATCGCACGAAACGGAGCCGGGGCTGCTGCGAATCCTGGCGCCGAACGAAGCGGTGGTTGCGGTCAGCATGGAAGTCCGGATCGGCGAAAATGCCGGGATGATGAACATCGGCATCCCGTCCATTGTCGTGAAGATGTTGCGCAACAAGTTCGACCAGCAATGGTCGGTGCGCAAAAGCCAATCCACTGAGCAGGAACAGTCGCGCATTCTGCATTTGATCCGGACGTCGCGCCTGTGGCTGGATGGCCGGCTGCGCGGGCCCACCCTGAGCGTCGCGGACCTGATGGATTTAAAGGAGGACGACGTGCTGGCCTTTGATTTCGGAGTAGGACGCCTGTTGGATCTCACGATCAATGGGGAACACAAGTTTACCGGGCACATCGTGACAGCCGGAAACAAGCGCGGGTTTCAGATTGAGGAAGCCGTCAAGCCTAATCAGTTCTAGGTGGTTCTAGAACTGAAAGTACACGAACGGGACCGCGGACTGTGTATACCCAATCAGCTCCACGGAAAGCAGCAGCAACGCGCACACTGCTCCGTACGCCCAAGCCGGTCCCAGCGAAATTTCCTCAAACCAGTCCTTCTTCTCTTCGAGCAACGCCAGCACCAGAGTGCATCAGCGCGAGTATCTTTTCCCAGCGCGGAATCAGTTGCTGTCCGTGCGGCACGAAGAACATTTGGTGCAGCACGTACAGGCTGTCGTGGAAAGCGGTTGCGCGGAAGAAGACCCACCCGATCATCACCAGCCCAAAGGTGATTATCGCCTGAAGCGGATAGAGCACGTCCAGCGCGCGGGTTCGGCCGTTTCGTTTGCCTCGAAACATGCGCTCAAAGCTCAGCAGCGCGCCATGATACCCGCCCCACACGACGAAGTTCCAGCTAGCGCCATGCCATAAGCCGCCCAGGAGCATGGTGAGCATCAGATTGCGGTACGTTTCGAGCCGGCCGTGCCGATTTCCGCCGAGCGGAATGTACAGATAATCGCGCAGCCAGCGTGACAGCGAAATGTGCCAGCGATGCCAGAAGTCGGTGATGCTGGAGGCCAGATAGGGCCGCCGGAAATTCACCGGGAAATGAAAGCCCAGCAGCTTGGCCATCCCGATGGCCATGTCGGTGTAGCCCGAAAAATCGAAATAGATCTGGATGCCGAACGCGATCACGGCGGACCAGGCGGGCACCATTCCCGGATGCTTGGCCAGGGTCCTGAAAGTAGGCGTTGGCGATCTGGGCGAACTGATCGGCCATCACCATTTTCTTGGCCAAGCCGAGAAAGAGCAGCAACAGCCCGCGCAGCACGTCGTCCGAAGAAGGCCGCTGCCAATGGTAAAGGTCGCCGAAAAATTCGCGCGCGCGCACAATCGGCCCGGCCACCAGCTGCGGGAAGAAGGAAATGAACAGCGCATAATCGATGGGATTGGTGATGGGTTCCTGTTCCCGGCGGTACACATCGATCACGTACGACATGCTCTGGAAGGTGTGGAAGCTGATTCCCAGGGGAAGAATAATGCTGAGCGCGAACGCGCCGGTGGGCTGGTGAAAAAGATGCGCAATGTTGGAGGCGAAGAAATTGTAGTACTTGAAGAAGCCGAGCAACCCGAGATTGGCCGTCAGGCTGACCACTAGCGCGATTTTTCGCGAGCGCGGCGACTCGGTCCGTGAGATCCAGCGCGCCGCCGTGTAATCGATCGCGGTGAGCGACAGCAGCAGCAGAATGAACTTCGGAATGAAGCTCATGTAGAAAAAATAACTGGCGGCCAGCAGGATGTATTTCCGCCAGGATCGCGGCGCGGTATAGAACAGGATCAGTACGACAGCGAGAAAAGCGAAAAACTGCGGGGTGTTAAACAGCATGAGCTAATATTTCGGCGGACCCAGTACGCGCCGGACTTCGGTCCCAAGAAGTCTGGAAAACTGCTCCATGCCGTCGCGATTCAGATGCCATCCATCCCAGAACAGATCCGGATGTTCCAGCTGGTTGAACAGGCGCTCATCCAGCACAATCACATCCGGCTGGGAGGCGATTTGGCGTATGGCGCTGTTGGGCTTGGGTTGTGGAGGGTCGGGCGGAGACAAGGGCGCGCGAGGCACGCGCATAAAGATAAGCTTGGTGCCCGTGCCGCGATAGTAATCGATGATCCGTCCATACCAATAACGCAGATAGGCCGTCTCGCGGCCCTCATCCGGCGGAAGATCGGGGAACAATTCATTTTCGATATCTTTGCGCCGGTCCGCGGAAACACCGGCCGGGATAGTGAATCGTCTTATGCTGCCAGTCGATTGTGAGCCCGGTCAGATTTTCGTTCACGCCGCCATAGCCGTAATACCAGCCGGCTGAATCGCGCGCAAAATAGCGCGCCTTCTGGACGCGCGCGGCGGGATGAGCGATAAACTCGAGAAAATCACGTTTGTAAATGGTCCCTTTCAGGATCATTCCACGTACAATTTGCCATTGCAGTTTCTTGCTCTGAAACGTCCACGGGAAGTCGAGCAGATCGCGCAGTTCCAGGCGCGCCAGCAGATAATGCAGGTCGGCCTCGCGTTCGGACTGATAGTCGTACGTGTCCGGCTCGTTATAGTCGTCTTCGGGAATCACGATCGCGGCGTAATTGTGGGCCTCGGGATCCACCGCGCGCAGCGCGTAATACCAGATCCGCGGCGTGGTCCCGCCCAGACCGACAGTGGCGAAGGTATAACCGGTCCCCGGCGTTTCTTCATTCACCACGCGCGGCAGCAGGGCCATCCGCGAATGTCCCACCGCCAGCACCTGGTTGCGATTCGGTTTCGGGCGGCGTATTTCGTTGCGCAACTGCAGCTCCATGTACCCGGTGGTGGAGTCCGGTTCGACGATGGAGGAATACAGCCCGGTGTGAAAGAGAATGCCTTCGAACGCGGCGAAGAACGCAACGATTGCTAAAATTCGAGGCCAGACGCGGTGAACGGACTCTGTGGGAACGGGCGGCCGTTCTCGAACGGGCGACGATTGTGTTGGAGAGTTGGCCAACAAGCCATCCAGTATAGCGAGTCTCTTGCCATCTGCAGAATTCCAGATAATCGGCGAAACTCTGTCTGTTTGAGCAAAGTCTTGTGCCGGAAATGCTTCCTGGTCGTGTCGGTTCGACACATCTTTCTTTGCTGGCGTTAGCGCTTCACCGCGGAGCGATTCAACTCATCCAGCGTTTCCAGAGTGGATCCCTCCGAGTCGGATCCGGTGATCAGCCGCGCGCCACGATTGAACGTGAGGTAAAGAAAACCCCACTGCACAAACACCAGCACGCGATTGGAAAATTCCACCAGATACATCAAGTGAACAAATAGCCAGGTAAGCCACGCCAGCAGCCCGGACATGTGCAGCGGCCCGATTTCGGCCACCGCGGACGCGCGCCCGATCACAGCCAGGCTGCCTTTGTCGAAATAATGAAACGGCGCGTACGGTTTGTCGTTGAGGCGCCGCTTGCGAAGGAGCTTGGCTACATAGGCGCCCTCCTGCATGGCCACCTGCGCCACTCCGGGAAGCGGTTTGCCGTTTTCCTCGAAGCGCGCCAGATCGCCGATGACAAAAATTTGCGGATGACCGGGCAGGCTGCAATCCGAATTCACGATAATTCGTCCCTGGCGGTCACGCGTCGCCCGCGCGCGACGTTCCAGCACCTGGGCAAAGGATGACGGCGCCACTCCCGCCGCCCAAATCACCGTGCGGGCGGCGAACTTCTTTTCGCTGCCATCTTGGGACTTGGTCGTAACGCCGTTGCTGTCCACATTGGTGACAAACACGCCAGTGCGCGGCGTGACGTTCAGCCGCCGGAGTGACGCTTCGGCCTTGGCCGACAAATCCTCGGGATACGTCGGCAGGACGCGCGGCGCGCCCTCAATCAAGAAAATCCGGGCGCTCTCCGGACGAATCGACCGAAAGTCGTGCCGCAGCGTATCGTGAGCGATTTCGGCTAGCGCGCCCGCCAGTTCCACGCCAGTGGGGCCTCCGCCCACAATCGCGAATGTCAGCCATTCGCGCTGCTTCTCCGGGTCAGGCTCGCGTTCGGCGGCCTCGAAGGCATATAGGATCTTATGCCGGATCTCAGTGGCCTCCTCGATGGTTTTTAGGCTCGGTGCGTTGCGCCGCCATTCGTCGTGGCCGAAATATGAATCGGTTGAGCCGGTGGCGACGATCAGCGAATCGAACTCCACCGCCTGGCCGTCGCCTAGAATGACGCGGTTGAAGTCAATATCCAGATCCACGGCGTCGCCGAGCAGCACCCGCGTATTCTTCTGGCGGCGAAGCACCGAGCGCAGTGGCGATGCGATCTCACCAGGTGACAGAGATCCCGTAGCCACTTGATAGAGCAGCGGTTGGAAGAGATGGAAATTACGCCGGTCCAATAACGTAACTTGAACCCGCGCTTTCTTCAAGGCCTTTGCGGCATACAGCCCGCCAAAGCCTCCGCCTAAGATCAAAACGCGATGCTCAGTCTCCACGGCGCCTCCTCTTAAACGAATTGGATGCCGGAGCGGGTTCAAATGGTGCACAGGTGCGATACGCTGAAGGCTGATGTTGGCGCGTCTGCCGCTCCTGTTTTGTTTCTTGACCGTTTCCGCGCTTGCCCAAACGCCCTGTGAGGGGACGCTTGCTTACACTCCTTGCGAGATGCCGTTCGAATTGTCACCGGCCGACGCCGCAGCGCATCCCAATCCTTACGTCACAGTCGCGCTCGAAGTCGAGTTTCGCTCCCCGCACTTCAAAACTTACTTGATGCCGGCGTTCTGGGATGCCAGCCGCAGTAAGTTAATTGTCCGCTTCACTCCTACCGAAGACGGCCAATGGACCTACAAGGTGACCAGCAACATTAGCGTGTTCGATGGCAAGGAAGGCACGTTCCATGCCGCGGCTTCCGATGCGCCTGGTTTTGTCAACGTCGCCAACGTGCACCATTGGGCCACCGATGACCAGCAGCCGCACCTTTGGATGGGATATATCGCGGACCGCTTCGCGTTTGAAAGCGCCGCCGAATTCGATCAGCAGCTCAACCAAGCCGCGCAAAACAAGTTCAACCATTTTCGCGGTTCCATTTTGGGCAGTGCGAAGGATCGGGCGCTGGTCTGTCTCGGCCCGGATCGGCCGAATCCGGCATATTTCGATGAACTCGACCGCCGCATCGCGGAAATTCATAAACGCGGTATCACCACCGACCTGATGTTGGCCTCCGATCCCGGCGACATCACCGCCCTGTTTCCCGACGGGCAGGCGCGCGAGCGCTTCATTCGTTATCTGGTCGCGCGCTACGCGGCTTTCAACATCACCTGGCTGGGTCTGGAGGAATTCGAGGATTTCGCCGATGGCCGCGCGCTGCTGAAAGAGCTGGGCCTGGATCTGAAAAAGCTGGATCCCTACCAGCATCCCCGATCCACCAACGCGAAATTCACTTCATCGCCGTTGCTCGCCGATGGCTGGATGAACTTTGTCATCGAAGGCTCCCAGGACGATACCGTGGGCTCGGTGGAGCATCAGTTCTATCCAGTTCCGTTCGTCGGTGTCACCGACGCTCAACACTTGTGGAACTCCACCATGGACGGCGAATATCCGGAGTTCCGCGGCGACAATCCCAGCGTCGCGAAATACTGGTTCGATTTCATGGCCGGCACGCGGCATTGGGAACTGGAGCCCTACTTCGACGTGGACGGGGCGCGCGCCGTCGCGCTGGACGATGTGGAGTATGTGAACTACATCGAGCATCCGGGAGTGCCCGTCGAAGTGTCGGTGCAGAAGCACGGTTACGACGTAAAGTGGTTCAATCCGTCCACCGGCGAATCGCTCGAAGAAAAGAAGTACAGCGGCGAGCACTTCACCGGGGAGGCGCCCGATGCCAGCCATTCCTGGGTACTGGATATCGCGCGGGAAGGCCACAAGGAATCCATGCTGAAGTCCTACAAATTCGAATCGCAGCCGGTGCCCGTGCAGCAGATCGAGACAGACGTGAAAAAGATTCCGTTCGAAATGGCCGCGCCGCCCGGCAATACGCTGCAGGCCGGCCAGCCCGCGTACTTCGCCGTGAAGCTGACGCGCGAATCTCGCGCCACGCGCGCGATGTTGTATCTTTGGACGGCGGAAGCGGTGGCGGACGGCCTGGGGTTTCGCGTATTGGGAACCGGGTCGCCCGGGACTTTTGTGGTTCCCGCATCGGTCGCCGTGAATTTTCCCGCGGTTCTCAGCATTCACTTGACGGCCTTGAATGCTTTCGGCAAAGCATATGCGATCGATCGCGTGTATCAACTAAATAAATAAATAACCTAGCTCCTGTGATTCTTTCCATCGACACCACGTCCGAGTTCGGCAGTATCGCGCTTACCGAAGCGAACATCGTGGTGGAGGAAATCGCACTCGATGCCCCGGAAGGCTTTGGTCACGTGCTATTCGGACACATCCAGCATCTGCTCGAAAAGAACGGGACCACCGTGCATCAAATGGAATGCTTCGCGGCGGCCTCGGGACCGGGCTCGTTTACCGGTGTGCGCGTGGGCTTGGCGGCCGCCAAAGGTCTCGCTGAAGCCACCGGGAAGCGCGTAGTCGCGGTTTCAAACCTGCGGGCGCTGGCGTTTTTCGGATCGGCGCCCTTGCGCGCCACGGTGATCGACGCGCGCCGCGGAGAAGTTTACGCCGCCGTTTACAATAGCCGGCTCGAACTGGTGCAGCCGGAAGCGGTACTGAAGCTCGAAGCCTTTCTTGCAACCGCGCCGAAGCACAACTGCGAATTGATCTCTACCGTCGGCGCTCCTCGCGCGCTCGCCGCGGCCATCGGCCATATTGCCTGGGACGATTTCACCGCCGGCCGATCGAGCGACCCCGCCGGGATCGACGCCAACTATGTGCGCCGCTCCGATGCCGAGCTGTTTTGGAAAGACCCAATTGAGCCACGGATTAACACGGATGAACACGGATAAAAAACTTCTTCATGAAATCGTTTAAAAGACGTTCATCTGTGTTGATCTGTGGCTAAGTACTTATGTTCGTTAATACGGTGACGTATTATGGAAGCCGATTCGGCGACATAATCTGCTAGGCTTGCATCAGAGGATGTCGATCTCTGATGCCCAGAAAAAGCCCATTCGATATGAACCTTTCTAGCGAGGAGCGGATGTCGCTGGAATCGATGGCTCGAAAATATACGTCACCGTATTGCGATGTGATTCGCGCCAAGATCATCCTCCTCGCAGAGGAAGGCCTGTCCAATGATGTCATCGCAGCCCGACTGGACACGCCTCGTCAGATCGTCAGCAAGTGGCGCAAGCGATTTGCTCTTGCTCGCATGCCCGGCCTGGAGGCTCAGCCTCGAGGCGGGCGTTAAGGCCCGCTTTTCCCCCCAGCCTCGTCGTGCAAGTTAAGGCACTGGCCTGCGAGCTTCCTCATCGCCTCGGACTTCCGTTGTCCCGCCTCTCGATCGAGGAGATCCGGCAGCACGTAATTTCGCAGGGCTTGGTTGCCGAGATCAGCGGTGCCACTTTGTGGCGCTGGCTCAGCAGCGATGCCCTCCGTCCTTGGCAACATCGAAGCTGGATCTTCCCTCGCGATCCCAACTTTGCCGACGAAGCCGGCCCCTTCCTTGATCTGTACGAACGCGTCTGGAAAGGCGCTCAGCTGGGCGCTGACGACTACGTCATCTCCGCTGACGAAAAGACCAGCATTCAAGCCCGCCGCCGGAAACAACCAACCTTGCCGCCCGCTCCCAACCGTCCCACTCGCGTCGAGCACGAGTACTTTCGCCAAGGCGCTTGGACCTACCTGGCAGCTTGGGATGTACATCGGGCCAAGGTTTTCGGTCGCTGTGAAGTTAAGACTGGGATCGCTCCGGTGGATCGCCTCGTCAGCGAAGTCATGAACCAAGAGCCCTACAGATCCGCTCACCGCGTCTTTTGGATTATGGACAACTGCTCCGCTCATCGCGGCCAGAAAGCCGCCGACCGTCTGCGCGAGACATGGCCCAATGCCATCCTCATCCACACTCCGGTCCACGCCAGTTGGCTCAATCAAGTTGAAATATATTTCTCCATCGTACAGAGGAAGGTCCTCACACCCAACGATTTTTCTTCTCTGGCCGAACTCGAACAGCGGCTCCTTGCCTTCCAGTGCCACTACGAGCGAACGGCATCGCCCTTCAAGTGGACCTTCACCCGTCGCGATCTTCAGACACTTCTTGCCAAGATCGCTGGCAAACGGCTGGCTCCCGCAGCTTGATCGGAATACGTCACCGTAATTCCGAATGTGAGTACTAAGTCAATGAATTTCACTTCGAACGGTGTGGGCGCGAGATTCAGGCGCGCCGCGGTTACCGGCAACTGGAAGCGGCGGGGCCCGGCGCTCCCTGGATTGATGTACAGAATGCCGGAGCGTTCCGTTCGGCTTGGCTGGTGCGAATGGCCGCTTACCACGATCTGAAATCCCGCTGCTGCCGGATCCAGATCCAGCTCGTGAACGTCATGGAGCACATAGATTGTAGCCGGACCAGCTTCCACGATCGCCGTCATCGCCAATTGGGAAGCCCACGAACCGTTGTCGATGTTCCCCCGCACGGCGATGACCGGCGCTAGCTGCCGCAGCGCCGCGAGGATTTCCGGCTTCCCGACGTCACCGGTGTGAATGATCAGCTCTGAGCCGCGCAGCGCGTCGAGCGCCCGATCGCGCAAGAGCCCGTGAGTATCGGAAATGAGCCCGATCGTTTGGATGGGACTACTCTTTCACTTTGAGAGTGAAATAAGTGATCTGCGTTCCTGGCGCGAGCAGCACTTGATGCGGGGTCTTGGGCGGAATATGCAGGATGTCGCCCGGCCCGATCTTCTGCCGCATGCCGCCCTCAATCGATGCTGCGCGCATCTCGCCCGGCGCGGTGGTTTTCGACCCAGGCATCGTCCCGCCCACAATGATGGTGCCTGTTCCCGATACCACCACCATCACGTCCGCCTCAGTCTCGTGCAACTCGGCCTTGCCCGAGCCGTCCCGATGCACCATCAGCGCGTGATCCCGGCCGAAGTTCCCCATGTTCTCCGACGATGTGATGGCGTCCGACTTGTTCGCCAGCGGCTTGGACAGGCTCTTCAATTCCGCCGCGCTCCAATACTTGTATCCGGCCGGTCCGGCGCCCAGCATCGGAAACACCAGCAACGGCAACAACAGCAACAGGCCCATCAGTTTGTTTGTCATTCTTCTTTCCATTATCTTTCACAAATTTCTGCACGCGCCCTTCTTGACTTCGGCCACGGAAATTGCGCCGGTGCGGTCAAGAGCGTGCCCTGCGCCTTGCCGTAGGATTACCATACCTGCTTCCTGCCCGTCCAGATTCAGCTTCAGGCACGTTCAGCTTCCCGCCGCCGCACATTCGAACTTTCCGCCCTGATCGAAAATCTGCACTCATTATTGCTACCGTCTGCGACATACAAGCGTCCTTGGGCATCCGGCGCGACTTCGTGCACCAGGTCGAAATCGCCGTCGCCGTGCCTTCGTGGCCCAAGTTCAACAAAGATGGCTAATACGTTGCGCACTGGAGGAAGAGTCGCCATTGGCGCGAAAGTAAGATTGGCCGGACCACGGAATAAGTCCTTGCTATCTTTTTGCTCGCAGCCCCGCCCGCGGGGAGTTCCATCTCACGATGCGCGAGGGCCAGATTCAGAGAGATTGTTCTCACGCGCATGACGCCGAGATGATTCGAGAGTTGTGGGAAAGTCAACACCTCCTAATTCTCTCAGTTCCACGCCTTCCGCCGATAAGAACCGCCATGAGAGGGAAATGGCACGCGAGCATCCGATTTCACAGTGCGGCCGACGGCCAGCGGGAGGCGTTGCTGAGCCAGCGCGCGGCCCTGATCGCGATTCTTTTCATGGGAACTTGCGCGGCGCAGAGTGCCCCGCCAATCTCGCTGCCCGAAGCCGTTGCGCAGAACAACGAAGCCACACAACTGGCGGCCGAAGGCCGGGACGCGGAAGCCGAGAAGCTCTACCTTGCCGCGCTGAATGCCGGGTATGATGACGATCTTGCTCGCGCAAAAATCGCCAGCAATCTGGGGCTGTTCTATCAGCGGCAGGATCGCTACCTCGACGCGGAAGGCTTGTTTCGCGATGCTTTGCGCTGGCGGCTGAAGCATCTCCCCCCCGCCAGTGTCGAGGTATCTTATTCGCTGAATAACTTGGCTGAGATCTATCGCATCGAGGGCCGGGATTGGGAGTCGCGGAATTTGATGGAGACAGCGCTGCGCAACCTCCAGGAATCCAATAAAGATGCGCCCGGCTATCCTATCGTCCTCAGTAATCTCGCGGTCGTGCTCTGCCGCTTTAGAGCATTTGACGATGCCGAAAAATTATTGCGCTCCGCGCTGACATCCTATGAAAAGCGGCGTCAAACGGACACGCGGGAATACGGCGTCACGATCAACAACCTGGGACACGTTTTGGAAAGCAAGAAAAATCTGAACGCGGCCGCCTCTTTGTACCAACAGGCCATCGGCATCTTCAAAGGGGTGGGCGCCCCGGCCAGCACAGACTTGGCGGCCGCGTTTGCCAACACCGGCGAATTGTATCAACGCCTGGACCGGATCGAAGACGCCCGGCAAGCCGAAGAGCGAGCCTTGGAGCTGTTGCGCCCCGACAACGATGGGGCGTTGCGCGCGCAAGTCCTGCGGAATCTTGGAAACATAGTGGCCACCGCCGGCCAGCCCGCCGATGCGTTGCAGTACTTCGAGCAGTCGCTCGCCATTCAGGAAAAAACGCTCGGCGCCGAGCACCTTGCCACCGCCGGCCTGCTGCTGGACTATGCTTCCGCCACCCGGCGCGCCGGCAACTCCTCCCTGGCTCGTAAACTGCGCAGGCGCGCCATGCAACTGCTCGCTCGGCGCAACAGCCAGGCGTTGGACCAGATGACCGTCTCACTTAGGGATCTGCGCGCCTCCAAATAAGTCCACTGCGATGGTCTGAAAAAAACACTTGCACCCCTGCTAGCGCCGCGCAGGGATCGCCAGCTACAATCTCTACTTGGCCGGGGGAGATTGAAAATCCGCTCATGAATATCTCCGTCAAGGGCGACTACGCCTTGCACGCGATCTTCGATCTGGCTTTGCAGAGGTTCGGCGACCCCATCAAAATCGCCGACATCGCCAGGCGGCAAAAGATTCCCCAGAAATTCCTGGAGCTGATTCTGGCCGGGCTGAAGCAGGGCGGTTTCGTCGAGTCCCGCCGCGGCGCGGAGGGCGGGTATCTGCTGGCTCGCACTCCCGAAGCCATTACCGTGGGGCAAGTGATGCGCTACGTGGAAGGGGCCAAGAGCAGCAAGCCCGCGCGCAAGCAGAGCGCCGCGGATCCGTTCGCCGATACCTGGCGTAAAGTGGATCAAGCTGTTTCCGATGTGATCGATCAAACCACGTTCGCCGAACTGGTCCGGAAATGGCGGGAACAGCAGTCCAAGTACGTACCAAACTGGGAGATTTGATGTTCTATCAGGACAATTCGCTAAGCATCGGCCGTACCCCGCTGGTGAAGTTGAACCGCATCGGGCAGGGGAATGACACAACCATACTGGCCAAGATCGAAGGACGCAACCCCGCGTATTCCGTAAAGGACCGGATCGGCGCGTCGATGATCTGGGACGCAGAAAAACGAGGACTGCTGGGGCCGGGTAAGGAACTGATTGAGCCAACCAGCGGCAACACCGGTATCGCGCTGGCGTTCGTCGCGGCCGCGCGCGGATATCCGATCACCCTCGTCATGCCGGAGACCATGTCGGTGGAACGCCAGAAGGTACTGCGCGCATTCGGTGCCAACCTGATTCTTACCGAAGGCGCGGCCGGGATGCAGGGGTCCATCGGAAAGGCGGAAGAAGTTGTAGCTTCCGATCCCAAGCGCTATGTGCTGCTACAGCAGTTTCAGAACCCCGCTAATCCGGAGATCCATTTCAAGACAACCGGTCCGGAGATCTGGAACGACACCGAAGGAGCCATCGACGCTTTGGTCTGCGGTGTGGGGACTGGGGGAACGATTACGGGTGTGTCACGTTTTATAACCTCAGTTCAAAAGAATAAGAAAGTGATCTCCATCGCGGTCGAGCCAACCGGCAGTCCGGTCATCACACAGGCCCGCAAAGGACAATCGCTGCATCCCGGCCCGCACAAGATCCAGGGAATCGGGGCGGGTTTCATCCCGGGCAACTTGGATCTATCGGTGGTGGATCGAGTGGAGCAGGTAAGCAACGAAGAATCCATGGAAATGGCGCGCCGCTTGGCTCGAGAGGAAGGGATTCTTTCGGGAATTTCCAGTGGAGCTGCGGTCGCGGCCGCAGTCCGCATCGCTAAGGAGCCCGAGATGAAGGGCAAGATGCTGGTTGTGGTTCTGCCCGATTCCGGCGAGCGCTACCTTAGCACTCCACTATTTGAAGGAGTTTCCGGCGAGTAAAAACAGATAATCGGAAACCCCGAGGAAATAGAAGTGGCGGACGCTCTTTGGGGTGATAGGGTGAAGCGTCCGCCGTCGTAACGGGGATTTGAATACATAACGCTTGCCGCACCGGTCAAGTTACGGGAAGCGGCAAAATTCCTTCAGCTTTTTCTGGGGCCCTTTCGAGCTAGCTCAAGAGGTCTGTAAGCGAACGTAAACGTAGGATGTTTTTTGGGGGCTTGATTTTCGCCTTGTATTCGCCTACAATGAATAGCGAAGAAAAGGAGAACCAAAGAGTGCCATGTCCCTCCCCCGTACACTCTATTGCGGCCCTTCCGGTTGGTCCTATCCACACTGGAATGGCATCGTCTATCCCAAGCTGAAGCCGCGAGGCTTTCATGCCCTGGAAGATCTGTCCACGTATTTCGACGCTATCGAAATCAACACCAGCTTCTATCAATCCCTTCAGCCGGAGCTCGCCAGCCTGTGGGTGAAGAAGGTGGCGCACAATCCGAAGTTCCTGTTCACCGTAAAGTTGGGCCGCCGGTTCACGCATGAGCGTTCGCTCGCTCCCGCCGAGGTCGCGCGCTTCAAAGAAGGTTTGTGGCCGCTGCATCGCCCTCGTAAACTTGGCTGCGTGCTGATGCAGTTTCCCTGGAGTTTTCGCTACACCGAGGAGAACCGCGCATTCGTGATCGCCCTGCGGCGCGCGTTCCACGAGTTTCCGCTGGTGGCTGAAATGCGGCACGCGAGCTGGCTGCACGAGGAAGCGCTGGGCACATTGATCGACTACCGCATTGGATTCGCTAACATCGATCAGGCGCCGTACACCAAGGGCATGCCGCCCGCCTCCATCCTCACTTCCCGCATAGGCTATGTCCGCCTGCACGGGCGCAACCCGCAGCATTGGGAGCGCGAGTTCGGCCGTCCCGCCCGCGCGATTGCTGCGCACGACTATCTTTATTCGCCGCCCGAGCTGCAAGAGTGGAAGCAGCGCATCGAGAACATCCAGCAGCACGCCGCCACTGCTTTCGTCTTCGCCAACAATGACGCGGGCGGAAAATCCGTGGTGAACGCGCTCCAGCTGGCGCAAATCCTCGGCGACGATCGCCGGCTGGCGCCGGCGCAACTCATCGAGCACTTCCCCGAGGAACTCGCCGATTTCCGCGCCGAACGCCCGATTCAAGATGCGCTGTTCGCGCATTACGAAGCCGAACATCGCGCCGTCGCATAGGGTGGCCGGAAAATTGCGCGCGGGCCGCTCTCAGAAGTGGCCCGCTATTTGCTATTGGAATGTTCATGGATTCCGCCCTGGCAGTCCACAGGTTGCACTTCGCGTTCACGGTCACTTTTCACTATTTGTTTCCCCAGCTCACCATGGGCTTGGCCCTTCTGATTGTCATCTTGAAGACGGCCGCTCTTCGAACCGGTAATCAGCACTACAACGAAGCCGCACGTTTCTGGGTGAAGATCTTCGCCATCAACTTCGCCATGGGGGTAGTCACCGGAATTCCCATGGAGTTTCAATTTGGAACCAACTGGGCGCGATTCTCCAAAGACGCCGGCGGTGTCATCGGGCAGACGCTCGCCATGGAAGGAGTGTTCTCGTTCTTTCTGGAGTCGACATTTCTCGGACTCTTCGTGTACGGCGAAAAACAGCTCAGCCCGAAGATGCATTGGGTAACGGCGGTTCTAGTCTTCCTCGGCTCCTGGCTCTCCGGTTTCTTCATCATTGCCACCGACGCGTGGATGCAGCATCCCACCGGCTACCAGATCGGGCCTAACGAAAGCATTTTGCTGAGCAGCTTTTGGGGGCTGGTGCTGAACCCCTGGATTCTCTGGCAATATCTGCACAACATGATCGCGGCCGTCGTGACGGGCAGTTTTGTAATGGCATCCATCGGAGCGTACTACCTGCTCATGGGCAAGTTTCGGGAGCACGCGCGCATCTTCCTGCGAACTGGTGTCATCGCCGGCGCGATCGCTGTGGCTGCCTTGTTGTTCCCCACTGGCGACGGCCAAGGACGCATGGTGGCCGAACATCAGCCGGTGACGCTGGCCGCCATGGAAGGCCTGTTCGAAACCAGCGCCGGCGCCCCGATTGCCATTTTGGGACAGCCCGACACCGATAAAATGGAACTCGACAACCCGCTCCTGGTGCCGAAGGCGCTCAGCTTTCTCACCTACCGCCGCTGGGAGGCGGAAGTGAAAGGTCTGAAGGATTTTCCGCGCGATCTCTGGCCCGACAACATCCCCCTGCTCTATTACAGCTATCACGTCATGGTCGGCATCGGAACCATGCTGATTCTGCTGATGCTCTTATGCGTCTGGTCGCTCTGGCGCGGCCGCCTTTATCAAAGCAAGGCGCTGCTGTGGGCTTTAATGCTCGCGCTCCCCTTCCCCTACATCGCCACTACCGCCGGCTGGATGACTGCCGAACTCGGCCGCCAGCCTTGGCTGGTCTACGGATTGATGCGCACCGCCGACGGCGTTTCCTCGCGCGTGTCGGCGGCCAACGGGCTGTTTACGCTCATCGGATTCATGGGCATGTACTTCCTATTGGGGATACTGTTTCTACTTTTGGTGGGCCGCGAAATTGATCACGGCCCCGAGGCCTCTCCGGTCCCGCAATCCGCGCCCCTGCCGGAGGCGGTTCGATGATCGCCGTGGTCTGGTTTTGCCTGGTGGCTATCATGATCGCCGGATACGTGGTGCTGGACGGATTCGATCTGGGCGCCGGAATCGTTCACCTGTTTGTGGCCCACACGGACCGCGAACGCCGGCAGGTTCTGCGCTCCATCGGTCCGGTTTGGGACGGCAATGAAGTCTGGCTGCTGGCGGGCGGAGGCACCCTGTATTTCGCATTTCCCGCGCTCTATTCAGCGGCCTTTAGCGGCTTCTACCTGGCGCTGATGATGGTGCTCTGGCTGCTGATCCTGCGCGGCATTTCCATTGAGTTCCGCAGCCACATCGAGAGTCCGGTCTGGCGGCCCTTTTGGGATTTGGTCTTCGGCGGATCCAGCGCGCTGCTCGCGCTGTTGCTCGGAGCTGCCCTCGGCAACGTTGTTCGCGGCGTACCGCTCGATTCCGATGGATTCTTTTTCCTGCCGCTCTGGACCAACTTTCAGCCCGGCAAGAACGCCGGCATCGTGGATTGGTACACTCTTCTGATTGGCGCGGCGTCCTTCGTCGCTCTCACGGCCCATGGCTGCTATTGGGTGGCGTCCCGCACCGAGGGCGATTTGCACCGGCGCGCCCGCGCGCTCGGCGAGAAAGTATGGTGGGCCGTCCTGGTATTCACCGCTTTGATCACGCTGGTCAGCTTTCGCCTGCAACCGCACCTCGGCGAGCAGTTCTCCGCGCATCCCTGGGGCTATGTGTTTCCGCTGCTTGCATTATTGGGGCTGGGCGGCATGAAGCTCTACGGCTCCCGCCGCGATACTAGCGCATTCCTATGCTCTTGCCTCTATTTAGTTGGTATGCTCACCAGCGCGGCATTCGGGGTTTTCCCGTACGTCCTGCCTTCCAACGTGTCGGCAGAAGCAGGCTTGACCATCTTTAACGCCTCGGCGGCGCCGTACGGGCTTTACGTCGGCCTGGCCTGGTGGATTCCCGGAATGATTTTAGGGGCCGTCTATTCGGTCTTCGTCTACCGTCGGCTTCCGGCCAAGGTACTGGATTGAGCGCCAGTTGGGTGAAATGACCCAGTTCACGCCGGCACTCTCGCCCCCAACCCCAGCTCTACGCCCAACACCACGACGCGGGCGGTTTGCGGAGGATCTCCGTAAAATACAACGTGCCGCACCCCAGCGTCCCAGATCTTGGAAAGATCGTCGCACTCTTTGCGCACAATCACAATCAGGCGTTCCTGCTCATTGGCCCGCAGAGGGAGGCTTTCCAGATGGGCGGCGTCCACGACAATGGCGCCGTCTAAACTTAGGTCCGGTCTTTCCACCAGGTGAACCCGATGAACACCATCCTGCACGAGCAGATTTCGAATGGAATCCGCGTACTCGGGATCCTGGATGGCCACTTGAACAGTTTTCATCCGCACTTAATAGATAAAGCTTGCAATTTGCGAGCCATCGTGCCCTTAAGCTGTGAATTAAAGCGAATCAACAGCTTGTCGCACGCTCCGAGCGCGCATTCATCCCCAACTGCGAGAAACTATGCGTCAGCTTCCGCCCCTCCCCTATGTCGAAGGACATACGGGGCGGCGTTTACGAAGGCTCGGCAGGATGGGCGTCCGGAGGAGCCAGCACATCGCTGTCGCCCGCCGCCCAGACGTATAACGTTGGCAATAAGTAAATTCCCAGGATCAGGGCGGCGATCAGCCCGCCTACAATCACAATTGCGAACGGCCGCTGCGAATCCGAGCCAATCCCGCGCGAAAGCGCCGCCGGCAGCAAACCGAAGCTCGCCACCAGCATCGTCATCATGATGGGACGCAACCGCAGCACCGATCCTTCCACCGCGGCGTCCCGAACAGTATGCCCGCGCGCCCGCAATTGATTGATGTACTCCAGCATGATCACACCGGTCTGCACTGCCACGCCGAAAAGCGCCAGAAAACCGACGCCCGACGAAACGCTGAAGTGCGTCCCGGTGAGCCATAGCGCGAGCAGCCCGCCGATAGGCGCCATAGCGACGTTGCCCAGAATCAGCACCACCCACTTGAACGATTTGAACATGGTGTAGAGGATCATGCAGATCACCAGAATGGTCAGCGGCAGCACCAGCAGCAACCGCTTTTGCGATCGCTTCTGGCTCTCATATTCCCCCGCCCAATCGATGTGATAGCCTTCGGGCAGCTTCACCTGCTTGCCCACTTTGTCGATTGCTTCCTCCACCGTGCTTCCCAAATCGCGCACCGGAACGCTGTATTTGATGGCCACGTAGCGCGAATTGCCCTCGCGATAAATTTCCGACGCGCCGTCCAGCACCTTCACCGTGCACAATTGCGCCAGCGAAACCCGCTCGCCCGATGGCGCGAGTAACCGGATATTCTCGATGGCCTCCTTCGTATTTCGATACGGAGTCTGGTAGCGCACCGCCAGATCGTAGCGCTGCTCGCCTTGCAGCACCTGACTCACGGCCTTCCCGCCCACCGCGGTCTCGATAGCGTCCTGGACGTCGGCCACGTTCAGCCCGTAGCGCGCCGCTTGATCGCGGTCCACCGTGAATTCCAGGTTGGGCTGCCCGATCACGCGGAACAGGCCCAGATCCGCGATCCCTGGAACGGTCTTCATCACGTTGACGATCTTGTCACCCGTGGCCTCCAGCGTTTTCAGATCGTCGCCATAGATCTTGATGGCCAGTTGCCCCTTCACTCCGCTCACGGCCTCTTCCATGTTGTCCGCAATCGGCTGCGAGAAGTTCCACAGCGCTCCCGGAATCTTCTCCAACTCCGCATCCATGGAAGCAATCAGCGCTTCTTTGTTTTGGTGAAACACCGGCCGCCACTGCTCTTTCGGCTTCAAATCCACGAAATACTCGGTGTTGAAGAATCCCGCGATGTCGGTGCCGTCATCCGGCCGCCCCACTTGTGAAACCACCTGCGTTACTTCCGGAAACGACGCCAGCAGCACCCGCGCCTGATTCATCACCCGCGCGCCCTCGGTTGGTCCGGTGCTCGGCGCCAGCGTTCCGCGCACCCAGACGGCGCCTTCGTCCAGATGCGGCAGAAACTCCGAGCCGATTACGCCGCTGAAAAGCAGAAATGCCGACGCTCCCAATGCCGCCGCCGCTACTCCCAGGGTGATCCATCGAAACTGGATCGCCTTCTTCAGGCTGGCGCGATACCCGTTCGTCATCGCGGTCATCAGAGGATTGCGCCACTCCCTCACGTTCTTGCCGAAGCTGAAACTGGAAATCACCGGCGCGATCAGCATCGAAAAGATCAGCGAGCCTAGCAGGGCGAACGCGACCGTCCACGCCATCGGCTTAAACAATCGCCCTTCCACGCGCTGCAGCGTGAAAATGGGCACGTAGGCGGTAATGATGATTGCGATCGAAAAGAACACCGGCCGCTGCACCTCGTGCGCCGCGCCGCGAATCTTATCCAAAGGGGACCCGGCTTGTTCCCGATGCGCCAGGTAGCGGATGATGTTTTCCACCATCACCACCGCGCCCTCCACCACCATCCCAAAATCCAGCGCGCCCAGCGACAGCAGATTGGCTGGAATGGCGTTCAAGTTCAGGCAAATGGATGCGAACAGCAGCGAGAACGGAATGGTGAGCGCCACGATAAACGCGCCGCGAATGTTCCCCAGAAACAGAAACAGGATCACGGCCACCAGAATGATGCCTTCCGTCAGATTGTGCAGCACCGTATGCGTGGTGTAGTGCACTAAGTTGCTGCGATCGAGGAACGGAACGATCTTTACGCCCGGCGGCAGGATGTGATCGTTCAACTCATCTACTTTGTCGTGAATTCCGACCAGTGTCGAGTCCGAATCCGCACCCTTGCGCAGCAGGACAATCCCCTCCACCACGTCGTCGTCATCGTCGATTTTTCCGTCCGCGCGCCGATATGCTTTGCCGATCTGCCCCAGCCGGATCTTCGCCCCTTGCGTCACTGTGGCAATGTCGCCGACGCGAATGGACGCTCCGTTCTGCGTCTTCAGCAAAGTTTTTTCAATATCGGAGATGTTCCTCACCAGTCCCAGCGCGCGCACGTTGATCTGCTGCAGCCCCGCCTCCACGAAACTGCCGCCCGCATTCACATTGTTCGCCGCCAGTTGCTGTTCCACTTGGCCGATGCTCAGGCCGTAGTCCACCAGTTTCTCGGGATCCACCCGCACCTGATATTCGCGCGTCACGCCGCCGAAGCTGACCACGTCCACCACGTTCGGAACGGACTTGAACTGCTTCTCCAGCACCCAGTCTTCCAGGGTCTTCAATTCCATCAGGTCATATTTCGGATTCGTGCTGCGCAGCGTGTACCAATAGATTTGGCCAACAGGGCTGTAGTCGGTGCCGATCTGGGGCTGCAGATTCTCCGGAAGAGTGGCCTGCGCCAGACGTTCCAGCACCTTCTGACGGTTCGAATCGTTGGTGGATTGGTCGTCGAAGATCAGCATGACGCTGGAGAGCCCAAACACCGAAAACGACCTCAAATTCTCCAGGTGCGGAATTCCGTTCATCACGATTTCGATGGGAGTGGTGACCTGCTGTTCCACTTCCTCGGCGGCGCGGCCCGGCCATTGCGTGATGATCTGAACGTAGTTGTTCGCTACGTCGGGATACGCTTCCACCGGCAGATTATGAAAGGAAATTCCGCCCCAGATCAGAAGCAGGATCGCGACCGCCAGGATCAGGACTCGATTGTCTAAGGCAAAATCGATGAGGCGGCGAATCATGCCGCTTGGAGCACCAGCAACAACATTTTCTTCGCTCCAAGCTTATCAGATCGGCGAGGCTCTTCGATCAGTGCGAGTCTTCTAACTGGACTTCAGGCACCGGCAGCACGTCGCCTTCGCGCGCCACCCACGCGTACAGCGTTGGCAACAGGAAAATACTGAGCAGCAATCCGGAGATCAAACCGCCCACGATGACAATCGCGAACGGCCGCTGCGAATCGGACCCGATGGCGTGCGATAGCGCGGCCGGCAACAGGCCCAAGGTGGCCACCAGGCTGGTGACGATGATGGGCCGCAGTCTCAGGACGGCGCCTTCTACCGCAGCCTCTTCGATGGAATGCCCGCGCGCGCGCCGTTGATTGATGTATTCCAGCATGATGACGCCGGTCTGCACCGAAACCCCGAAGAGCGCGAGAAATCCGATGCCCGAAGATACGCTGAAATGCGTATGCGTCAGCAACAGCGCGAGCATTCCGCCTAGCGGCGTCATCAGAACGTTCACGATAATGAGCGACGCCCACTTCAATGATTGAAACATCGTGTAGAGGATCACGAAAATGAAAAGCACCGTGAGCGGCACGATGATAAACAGCCGCGCTGCGGCCCGCTTCTCGCTCTCGTATTCGCCTTCCCAATTGATGTGATATCCGCGCGGCAACTGGACCTGCTTGTTCACTTTGTCGATGGCTTCTTCCACCGTGCTTCCCAGATCGCGCCCGCGCACGCTGTACTTCACCGCGACATAGCGCTGGTTGCCTTCGCGATAAATCTCGGAGCCGCCGTCCTTCATCTGGATCTTGCACAACTGCGCCAGCGAGACCCGCTCGCCGGAGGGCGCCAGCAGACGAATATTCGCAATGGCCTCCTGCGTATCGCGATAGGGCGCCAGGTATCGCGCCACCAGATCGTAGCGCTGCTCGCCTTCCAGCACCTGCGTCAGCGCGCTGCCGCCTACCGCGGTTTGAATAGCATCCTGAACGTCGGCGACGTTAATCTGATACCGCGCCGCCTTTTGCCGGTCCACCTGCACGTTCAAGTTGGGCTGGCCCAGCAGCCGAAACACGCCCAGATCTTCCACGCCAGGGACGGTGTGCATCACCTTGAGGACTTCATCCGCTTTGTCTTCCAGTGTCCGCAAATCGTCGCCGTAAATCTTGGTGGCAAGCTGGCCCTTCACGCCGCTGACGGCCTCTTCCATGTTGTCGGCGATCGGCTGCGAAAAATTCCAGATCGCGCCTGGGATCTTTTCCAGTTGCGCGTTCATCGCGGCGATCAACGCGTCCTTATTCTGATGAAATACCGGACGCCACTGCTCTTTCGGTTTCAGATCCACGCAATATTCGGTGTTGAAGAATCCCGTAGTGTCGGTGCCGTCGTCCGGACGCCCAACCTGGCTGGTCACAATGGTTGCCTCGGGAAACGATGCCAGCGTGATGCGAGCCAAATTCGCGACCCGCACGCCCTCGGTTTGTCCCGTGCTGGGCGCGAAAGTTCCGCGCACCCACAGCGCGCCCTCGTCCAGATGCGGAAGAAATTCGGATCCGATGATCCCGCTCGTGGCCAGAAACGCCGTCGCGCCCAGTGCCAGCAGCCCTACCGTCACCACGGCCCAGCGTTCGTGAATGGCCCAGCGCACGGCCTTGCGATACTGCACCGTGAGGATTCGCATCACCGGATTGTGCCATTCCTTCGCTCCGCGCCGGAATAGGAAGCTGGCCAGCACGGGCGAAACCACAATGGAGAACAGCAGCGCGCCCAACAGCGCGAATGCCACCGTCCACGCCATCGGTTTGAACAACCGCCCTTCCACGCGCTGCAACGTGAAGATCGGAATGTAAGCGGTGATGATGATCGTGATGGCATAAAACACCGGCCGTTGCACTTCATGAGCCGCAGCACGAATCTGCGCTCCCACCGAAAGGCGCTCGCCATTTCCGGACTGCTCGGTGTGCAGATGCCGCACGATGTTTTCGATCATCACCACCGCGCCATCCACCACCATGCCGAAATCCAGCGCGCCCAGCGACAACAGATTGGCGGGGATATGCCGCAAGCTGAGACAGATGGACGCAAACAGCAGCGAAAACGGAATGGTGACCGCCACAATCAGCGCGGCGCGTGCGTTGCCGAGGAACAGAAACAGAATGATGATCACCAGGATGATGCCCTCGGTCAGATTGTGCAGCACGGTGTGCGTGGTGAACTCCACCAGCTCGCTGCGATCGATGAACGGAACAATCTTCACGCCCGCGGGCAGAATGACGTTATTGAGCTCGTCTACCTTGGCGTGAATTCCCTTGAGGACGTCGTCGGAATCGGCGCCTTTGCGCAGCAGCACGATTCCGGAAACCACGTCCTCGTTGTCGATGATTTTTCCGTCTTCGCGCCGGATGGCCCGGCCAAACTGGCCTAGCCGGATCTTCGCGCCTTGCTCCACTGTCGCGATATCGCTGATGTGCAGCGGCGTTCCATTCTGCGTCTTGATCACCGTGTCGGCGATGTCGCGCACATTGGTCACCATGCCCACTTCCCGCACGTCCACCTGCTGCAAGCCCGCTTCGATGAAGCTTCCGCCTGCGTTGGCGTTGTTGTTCGCCAGCTGCTGCTCCACCTGTCCGATGCTCAGCCCATAAGCGATCAGCTTGTCCGGATCGATGCGCACCTGATACTCGCGCGTCGGCCCGCCGAAGCTGGCCACGTCCACCACGTTCGGCACGGACTTGAAGTTCTTCTCCACCACCCAGTCTTCGAGCGACTTCAGCTCCATCACGTCGTATTTCGGATTCCTGCTCTGCAGCGTGAAGAAATAGATCTGGCCCACCGGACTCCAATCGGTTCCCATCTGCGGCGTGACCCCGGGCGGCAAGGTAACCTGCGCCAGCCGTTCCAGCACGCGCTCCCGATTCCAGGCGTTGTCCGATCCATCGTCGAAGATCAGCTTCACGTCCGACAACCCGAACAGCGAGAAGGAGCGCAGATGCACCACGTCCGGAATGCCGTTCATCGCGATTTCGAGCGGAATCGTCACCTGCTGCTCAATCTGTTCGGCCGAGATCCCCGGCCATTGCGTGATCACGTCGACGTAGTTGTTCGCCACGTCGGGATAGGCTTCCACCGGAAGGTTGTGAAAGGAGATCGCGCCCCACGCCAGCAGCAATAGCGCGATGGCCAGAACCACAAAGCGGTTGTTGAGCGCGAAATCGACTACTTTGCGAATCATGTCCGACTGCTCGGATCTTTACTGTTCGACCGTGGATTGAAGAACCAGCGCGTTCGATACCACCTGCTGACCCGGGCTCGATTCCCGAAAGGATCTCCTGCAGACCGCCCGGCAGCATGTTTCCGCCCACCACTTCGATGCGCCGGAATTGACTGTTCCCGTCCGGCGCATACACCCAGTCGCGATCGTGCAGGTGCAGAATCGCCGTCGCGGGCACCGTGGCGTGCAATTGCTTTTGCGATCCATGGAATGTCGCGGTGACGAACATCCCGAAGCGCAGCAGCCCGGAATTGTCCACTTCCAGACGCACCTTCTCGGTGCGGATGGTCGGGTCCAGCGTGGGAGAGATATTGGCGATGCGCGCCTTCGAGAACCACGTTGGGATAGGCCGCCAGATGAATATCCGCGAACTCGCCCACGCGCACGAACGACATATCGTTCTCGTACACGTCGCAGATAATCCACACGTGCGACAGATCCGAAATGGTGAACAGATTCGGAGAATTGTCCAGCGTCTTCACGCCCGCCGCCGCCGTCACCTGCTGATCGGTGATCACGCCCGAAACCGGCGCATGGATCTCGACGATCGAACTTGGATGATCCAGATCGGCGCCCAAGACCTTCAGATGTTCCATCGCCGTTTCCACCGTCACCTTGGCCTTGATCGTCGGTGTCCTCGGCCACTTCCTCGTCCTTCTTCGCGATCGCGCCCTTTTCCAGCAGCTCTTTGGACCGGTCCAGTTGCGCCTTGGCCAGGGTTTCGTCCGCCACCGCCTGCCGGTAATCGGAAAACGCCTGCGCGATGTCCTGGCTTTGCACCTTCAGCAGCAACTGGCCCTTGGTCACCGTGTCGCCCAGCCGCGCATCGATCTCCACAATCCGTCCCGAAGCCAGCGAAATCACCGGAATGTTGCGCGACACATCGGCGCTGCACCGTGCCGGTGGTGTTCAATTCCGGCGCGGCGTCGTGTTCGCCCGCGGTGGCGATGGGAAACTGCTCCGGATGATCCACGCGAAACACGCTGCCGTCCGATTCGTGGATAACGTCGGCCGGCGGCGGCGCGCCTGCCTTGGGATTGGCTTCCACTTTCTGCGCCGCAGCCCGCCAGGATCAGGCTCGCGGCCAGACTGCGCAGCAGCATGCCACGGCGATGGATGCTCATATTCTTCATGGAATAACCTCCTGCCCCACCGCCAGATTCAATTGCGCGGCGGCAGTCAGGTACGAACCCACCAGGTTCAAGTAATTCAATTCGGTGCTGCGATAATCCTGCTGCGCTTGCAGGAAATCCAGCAGCGACGCCCCGCCGCGGTGTATAGGCGAACGAAACCGTATCGCGCACCTCCACGGCTTCTTTCAGATACGTTTCCTTATACGGCCGCAGCAGCGTCAGGTTGCTCTCGATGGTGGCGTAGGCCGAATCCACATCGCTGAACACCTGCGCCGTCGCGGCGTCCCGCAGCCGTTCATTGCGCGTAATGTCCTGCTGCGTCCTCAGCTTTTCGCCTTGATTGCGATCGAAAATTCGCAGCGGAATGGTAACGCTGACGCCGAAGTACACCGGAATGGGCGGATTGCGCGCGAAATCCGCGCCGAACGTTGGATCCACGGAACCGTTCGCCACCGCCAGCCGATGATCGGTCTGCGCCTTGTCCACCGCCTCCATCGCGGCTTTCAGATCCGGCCGGTTGTCCATCGCCAGGCGCCGCAATTCGTCAAGCGGGCGGATCTGATTCGAAAAATCGAATGGTCCCGTCACGTCGAACTGCTCCACCGGCGTCCGGTCGTTCAGCAGCATCAACAACTGGATCTTCGCCGTCCGCAGATTCACCAGGGCGGTCTGAACGTCGGTCTCATACTGCACGCGCTGCAGTTCCAGCCGCTGGTAATCCACCTTGGCGATGTCGCCGGCCTTCAGCCGGTCGTTGCTCACCGCCAGCAGGCGGTTGTAATACGCCAGGTTCTCGCGCGTGAGATCCAGGATCGCCTTCTGCTGCAGCGTCTGCACGAACGCGGTGCGCAAATTGAACAGCAGGTTGCGCTCCTGATCGGCGTACTGCGCCACGGTGATCTCGGTCTCTTTTTGGGCGCTCTCCCGCCGCAATTCCCGCTTGTGCCGCCGCTCGTGCAGGTAGCTGATCGAGCTCGCCGGGAACGCGTAAGCGAAGGGCGAGTAAGCACCCGACCTCCGTTCGGCAGCGTCTGCGTCGAGAACGGATTGATCTGGTCTACAAAAGCCCGTCAAATCCGGATTCGGCCGCAGATACGCCGTGATCTCCTGCGCGCGCGACTCGTCGATGCTGATCTGCGCGGCCCGCAGGGTTGGATTATTGGCTTGAAAACGGTCGCGAATCTGCTCCCAGTTAAAACTCTGCGGCTGCGCGAATGCATTCCATCCCAGCGTGGCCATCAGCAAGCACCATTTCTGTAATTGGCTCATTCCAACGATCCTCGATTCCGACGCGCTCCCATTCCGAGCCGCGCTAAAGGTAAGCGTAGCCGGACGGGGGCATTCCAGGCGAATCTGGATCTAAACTAAAGGTAGCGTCCTGTTTAGACACGAGTCCAGTATCGTTCGGTTATGCCACGCGCCTATCTTTTGGCCAGGGGCGGCGGTCTTTCTGCTATCTGCGCTCATAAGTCTTGCGAAGGGTAATGGATTGCGTGTCTAGAATATGACTAACACCGGCGCGCATCCCCATGCTTTCGTTCTTTCTTCGTGGCGGCACCAAGTCCGTTCTGCTCAAAGCGGGACTCCTGATCGCCGCCATCGCGTTCGCCGATTGGCGCGCCGACAAGGACGTCACTCTCGGCTTCCTCTACCTGTTTCCGATGCTGATGGTCGGCAGCGTTCTGAAGCGCTGGCAGATCGCTATCGCTGCCGCTCTTTGCACGCTGCTGGCGGAGATTTTCGATTCCTTTGACTGGCGTCCCAGCGCCGGCATCCCGCGCGATATTTTGATTTTCGCGGCGTTCCTCGGCATGGGGCTCTTCGTCTACGAAGTGGTCCGCAGCCGCCAGGCGGCTCTTCGGCATTTGAATCAAATCGAATCCGAGAGCGAGGCTCGCCGCGCGGCCGAGGAACAGTTGAAGGTGTTGGTGGACAGCAGCCCGGTCGCTATCTTTACGGCCGATGCCTACGGCACCGTGCTTGCAGGCCAACGACGCCGCGCACCGTCTGTTCGCCCTGCCGCCCGGCTCTCTTCCGGGCACGTCCATTCGCCAGTATCTTCCGTCGCTGGTGAACGTCCCTGCTCCCGAATCGAACGGACCGTCGTTCCGCACCGTCATGCAGTGCCGCGGCCAGCCGCCAGGACGGCGAAGCTTTCCTCGCCGACATCTGGTTCTCCACCTATCGCACCAGCGTCGGGTCCCGCCTGGCCGCCATGGTGGTGGACACCTCCGAAGAACTGCGCAATCGCGAAGAATTCAGTCTCCACCAGCTTCTGGCCGCCTCGCGCATTCTGGTGGGCGCGGTTTCGCACGAAGTTCGCAACGTCTGCGGCGCCATCGCCGTGGTGCATGAGAATCTCGCGCGCAACAGCTCCCTCGCGCACAACAAGGATTTCGAGGCGCTCGGCACGCTGATTCAAACGCTCGAAAAAATCGCCGCGCTCGAGCTCCGCCAAACGCCTTATCCCGCCGCCCGCGTGGATCTGCCGGCTCTGCTCGAAGAACTGCGCATCGTCGTCGAGCCGGCCCTGCGCGAAGAGGGAATCGACGTCTCCTGGGACATCGAACCCGGCCTCCCGGCGGTTTGGGCCGACCGGCAAAGTCTGATGCAGGTCTTCCTCAACCTGACTAAAAACAGCCAGCGCGCCATGCTGGACCAGCCCTCCCGCCAGCTCAAGATCATCGCTCGCGCCGAAGGCCAGCGCATCGCGGTCCGCGTTCAGGACACCGGCGGTGGCGTCGTGCATCCCGAACAGTCTGTTCCGCCCGTTCCAGCCCGGAGCGCAGTCTACCGGGCTGGGCGTTTATCTTTCGCGCGCCTTGATGCGATCCTTCCGCGGCGACCTGCGCTATGAACCGGAGCCGCACGGCGCTACTTTCGTGGTGGAACTCTCGCCGGTGCTGGCGGGTAATCTACCCGGAGCAGTTAATCTACCCGGAGCAGTTAATCTACCCGGAGCAGTTAATCTACCCGGAGCAGTTAATCTACCCGGAGCAGTTAATCTAAAAGAGACCTATGCCCCAGGAAATCCGGATTCTGCTGGTGGACGATCACAGCCTGTTCCGGGACAGCCTCAGCCGGTTGTTGCAGACTGAGCCCGGCTTCCGCATGGTGGGCTCCTGCGCCACCGTCGCCGAAGCGCTGCCGGTCATCGCCGCCGAACAGCCCGACATCATTCTGCTCGATTACGATTTGGGCGAAGAGCAGGGAACCGTCGCTCTGGATGAAATCCGCAAGCACGGATTCAAGGGGCGGGTCCTGATGGTCACCGCCGGAATGAGCGACGCGGCCACCGTGCGCGTGCTCGAAAGCGGATCCGAGGGCATCTTCCTCAAACACAGCTCCCCCGCCCAATTGGTGGAAGCCATCCGCCGGATGGTGGCCGGCGAGCCTTGGCTCGATCCGCGGGCCATGCGGTCGCTGATCGCCGGCGCTACCGGCAAATCCGAAGAGCAGCGCAGTTCGCAGGGCCTGACGCAGCGCGAGCGATTCGTTCTGCAAGGCGTATTCGAAGGGCTCACCAACAAGGAAATCGCCGCCCAATTGCAGGTCTCCGAAGGCTCCATCAAGGCCGTGATGCAGCAATTATTCGACAAGACCGGCGTCCGCACCCGCAGCCAGCTGGTCCGCATTGCGCTCGAAAAACGCGCCGAAGACTGGCTCACTGGGGAATCGAATCCGTAGTTTCTCAGGTTTTCCCCTCAGTACACACTTCAGAAACGTACTTAGGAGTAATGCCGCGGCAACGTTCTTGGGTAATATTAGTCTTTAGTCTGGAAAGCGGTTTCCTTTGCCAAACCAATTCAATCATGCCATGGCTGCTCTCGCACAGTCCCTTTTGACCTCGGAACAGGACTCCGAGCGCCGCAGCGAAACCCGTTACCCCACTCAGTATCCGGCCGAGCTCGAACTTTTGCCGGGTCCCGCGGAACCGATCTACGGAACAGTTCTCGATGTCTCCCGCTCCGGATTGCGCGTCGCGCTCCCCAAGCGCGTCGACCGCGGCACCCAGGTAAAAGTAAAGCTGCGCGATAACTTGATCTTCGGCGACGTACGCTACTGCCGCGCGGTGTCCGGTGCCTTCCATGCAGGCATCCGTATCCAGGATCTGGTGCGTCCCTCCAGCCGGCAAATTGAGCACATCGCCGACGACCCGCTCTCGTTTTACGCCGTCGGCAAGGGTCTTTCGGTTCCCGAAGTCATCGACATCCGCGAGCACCTGCTGCGCTGTCAAAACTGCCGCGCGCGGCTGGCCAAACAAGAGGCTCTCCTGAAACCGATCCGCCGTTCCTAACGTACGCTGCTCAGTGTTCAGAACATATAGTTGCAGGCGTGTTCGCGCCACGCGTGGCGCACGCACTCCTGCGTGCCGCGTTCACAATCGTGTGAACGCCTTGCTCAGACCGCGCAAGACTGGATCGCCACAACGGCGTACGGGCGGCAGACAAAGAGTTCGCTCTCAGCACCTGGACCGCTAAAGTAAAGCACTTACCCGCCGATCCAAGATCATGGGCGGTCCGTCCATCCCGGCAAGCTCGTTTGAGGCGCGCCTCGCCCAATGGCCTCTGCTGGCATGCCTGGCCGTGTTCCTGTTTACCATCGGAATCCGCGCTGCTCTGCTTCCCGTCCTGCGCGTTCCGATGCCGGCCGTTCACGACGAATTCAGTTATCTTCTGGCGGGTGATACGTACGCATCCGGCCGCCTCACGAATCCGCCACATCCGTTTTGGAAGCACTTCGAATCGTTCCACGTGATTCAGCAGCCCACCTATGCCTCGAAATATCCGCCGCTGCAAGGTCTGGTGCTGGCTCTCGGATACCGATTTTTCAACCAGCCGTTCGATCAACCATGGATCGGAGTGTGGCTGAGCGCGGGTCTGATGTGTGCCGCCGCCTGCTGGATGTTCCAGGGCTGGACCACGCCCTCGCTCGCCCTCATCGGTGCGCTGCTGGTGGCCATGCGCGTCGGCATTCTGAGCTATTGGATGAATTCCTACTGGGGCGGAGCCGTACCCGCTATTGGTGGAGCGCTGCTGCTCGGAGCGGTGCCGCGCATCGTCTTCCGCCGCCAGTATGCGCACGCCGCCACATGGGCTCTCGGCCTTGCTATTCTGCTCAACTCACGGCCTTATGATGGGGCGGTGCTCGCGGTACTTTCAGCCGCGGTGATCGCGTGGAAATTCACACCTTTTTCCATTCTCGCCACCCGCGTCGCTTTGCCGGCCGCGGCGGTTCTCATTCCCGTCGCGGTGTTCATGCTTTATTTCAACGCTCGCGTAACAGGCAGCCCCTTCGAGTTGCCCTACCAGCTCCACGATCATCAATATGGCGCGGCGCCCGCGTTCGCATGGTCCTCCGCGAAGCAGCCTCCCATCTACGATCACTCTGTGATGCAAACTTTCTGGACCAAGACCAATGCCGATCAGGTGACCTACATGCGCCAGCATATGTGGTCCGAGTTCCTGGTGAAGCTCTCCAGCATGTACGGTTTTTTCTTCTGCTTTTATCCCCTCTTCCTGCCGGCGCTGATCTGGCCCTATCCGCTCCAAACTCCCGAGGAACGCTTCGGAGTTCTCTTGTTAGCGGGCGGCCTGCTGGCGCTGCTTCCCATCAACGGTTTCCAATATCACTACGCCGCCGCGCTCCTGCCGCTCGTTTATCTGCGGGTCCTGCACTCCATCAACCGTCTCCGCAACTGGCGTCCCAATTCGAAGCCTTGGGGTCTGGCGCTCGTGGTTCTGCTCATCGCCCTGATCCCGATTCAATTCGGCCGGGACGTGTGGAAGCTTTTCGCCGTCGGCGAGTTTGCGCCGCCCATGGCCGTGCCCTATCACAACATCCTGCGGCGATTGGAAGCGCTCCCCGGCCGCCAACTGGTGCTGGTGCGCTACGCTCCCAACCATGACGCTTTTCAAGAGTGGGTTTACAACCGCGCCGATATTGACTCCGCCCGCATCGTCTGGGCGCGCGAGATGGGTCCGTCCGAAGACGCGCCGCTGATCCGATATTTTCGCGGCCGCACTGTTTGGCTCTTGGAGCCGGATCAATCGCCGCCCAAACTCACGCCGTATTCCCCGACCGAGGCCGAGTCGGCGTCCCTTTCATCGCGCATCCATTGAGTGTGATGGGAGACGATGGCACCGTATGGACTCCCTACAGAACCCCAGCCAAACATCCGATTCATTACTGGGCACGGCCTGAGGACAAAAGGGGGCTCCGGGGTTGGCAATTGGCATTCTAGGCGGCGGGCTGGCGGGCCTCACCATCGCGGCGCATTTGGACCGCGACTGCGAGGTGCTCGAAAAGGAAAGCCGCGGCGGAGGCCACTGCCAGACTGTCCAGGAGCAAGGCTTCACCTATGACGCCGGCGGCCCGCACATCATCTTCTCTCGCAACCAGGAAATGGTGGACTACATGGTGTCGCTGCTCGGCGACAACGTCCACCGCGCGCGCCGCAACAACAAGATCTTCTATAAGGGCCGTTACGTCAAGTATCCCTTCGAAAACGGCCTCTTCGATCTGGAGCCGCAGGATCGCTTCGAGTGCCTGTATCACTACATCCAGAACGACTATCCGCCGCCGCGGACCAATTTTAAGGAATGGATCTACCACCACTTCGGCAAAGGCCTCGCCGAAAAATACCTGATCCCCTACAACCAGAAAATCTGGAACGTTCCCGCCGAAGAGCTCGGCCTGGAATGGGTGGAGGGCCGCGTCCCCAAGCCGCCCCTTGAAGACGTGATCAAAGCCGCCGTCGGAGTGGAAACCGAAGGCTATACGCACCAGCTCTATTTCCATTACCCGGCGCACGGCGGCATCGAGTCGTTGCCGCGAGCCATGGGCGCCAAAGTTCCAAACCTCGTCTCCGATTTCAACGTCGAGCGCATCTGGAAACAGGATGCATACTGGTTCGTGAGCGATGGCCGGGCGGTCCGCCGCTACGACGCGCTGGTGTGCACCATTCCGATTCAGGAACTCGCGGCCGCGCTCGAAGGCACACCGCCCGAAGTTCTCGCAGCTGTCAACGCGCTGCGCTACAACTCGCTCGTGACCATCTCGGTCGGCTTGGATGCCGCGCGCGTCCCGGACTACACCGCCATCTACGTTCCGGACCCGGAAGTTCGTTTCCATCGCCTGTCGTTCCCGGCCGCCTTCAGCCCGCACAACGCGCCGCCCGGCCAATCCATCATCCAGGCGGAAATCACCACTAATCCAGGCGACGGCACGCACGAGATGCCGGACGAAGATCTGCTCGCCGACGTAATCAATGACCTGCAGGATATGGACCTGGCCCGCCGTTCTGAGGTTTGCTACACGAGAGTGCTCCGAACCAAGTACGGCTATGTCGTCCAGAACGACGATTGCCGCCGCTACCTGAAACAGGCCAAGGCCTACTTCGAGCAGATCGGCATTCCGCTGTGCGGCCGCGTCGCAGAATTCGAATACATCAATATGGACGTTTGCATGGAGCGCGCCCGCCAGGTGGCCGCCCGCCTGAACCGCGGCACCCTGGTCCCGGAACCGATGGAAATGTCCCTATGATGTCGTCCCGGCGCCCTTACTTCGAGATTGCCAATCCGGAAATTCCCCGGATCATGGAGGGTCTTCCGCGCGGCCTGCGCGTGCTGGATGTCGGCTGCGGATCGGGTGTGCATGGGGCCGAATTACAGCGCGTGCACGGCCATCAGGTGGTTGGCGTGGATCTCTCGGCCGGTTCCATCGAGAAGGCGAAGACGCGTCTCGCCGACGCCTATGTCGCCGACGTCACCCGGCCCGAAGAGTACCCATTCAGCGGCCGCCGCCAATTCGATGTAATTTTGTTCTCCGACATGCTCGAACATCTGGCCGATCCGCTGGATGTTTTGGTACGGCACTACCGGCTGCTGGCGCCCGGCGGTTTCATCCTGATCTCCTTACCGAATGTCGCCATTTGGAATGTGCGCCTGGCCTTGCTGTTCGGCAGTTTCGAGTACGGAGACACCGGCACGCTGGATCGCACGCACTTGCGTTTTTTCACCCGCCGCAGCTTTCGCCGGTTCTTGGTCCAAGCCGGGCTCGTCGTCAGCCGCAAGCGCGTCACGCCCGGAATACTCCGGCCGTTCGTTCCGCTTATCAAGCGGGTGTATGGCAAGGGACCGGAAACAGGCCAGCAAGGCGATTCTTCGTCCATCATGGAGTCGGCGCCCTACCGCGCGTATCTGCGGCTGCTCTATCCGCTGGAACGTTGGATCTGCGGCCTATGGCCCGGGTTTCTGGCTTTCCAGTTCGTGATTCTGGCTCAGCCCGCGTCGCTGCCGGGATCGGTCGCAGTCGATCATCTTCCAGGTGACCTCGCCGCGCTCGAAACTTTCTCCGCCAGGTGATCCGCCGTGTCATACGGCGCGATCCGCGCTGGTCCATTCTCGTCTAGGACCCAAACCCGGCGGTTTCTGAAGTAGGAAATCAACGCCCGATCCTTGTCCCGCCCCATGCTCCGCGCCCAAACCACGGTGGAACCGTCAATATCGGCGCGATTGTAGACCCACTCGTGGTTGACATCGTGCTTCGGCCCGTAACGCACGAATACCAGCTGCTGGCCGGGCATGTCACTCAGGAACGCCAGAATTCGGGAGCGTTCCACCTGAAAATCGCGCTTGTCGTATAAAAAACGATGCTCTGGCTGAAACAGGGCGAGCGAGAGCTGAGCGGTAATTACAATCAAGACGATCCCATAAACAGCGGGCGCCACCCATGGCCGGCCCGTTCGCCAATGCCGTAGCGAACGCAGGGCGGCGGCGGCAACAATGTAAAACAATACCGTCGCCGGTGCCGCATAATGCGGAACGGGTTCCAGTTCCGTGCCCAAGACAAACAGAAATGCTACAGCGAGCCAGAAGGCAGGACACGCGCGCCCGCTTTTCACGAGGGCCGGCGCGCATGCGACGATCACGATCAGCAGCAGAATGCCTAAGTAAAATTTCTCAATATTTCCTAAGAACAGGAATCGGGTTAGCAAGAAGTGCTCGCGCTGAACGATTTTCCGTTTGAGCTCCCAGCCCAGAAAGAGCTTGCGAAACGCTTCATGACGGTAAACCACCGAGGTCCGTGGCGGAGTCCACCAGAAAAGTGTCGGCGAGGCCGCGTATTGTTGCTCGTAAACAGCCCAAGGCATGCGAACGGGGCTACCGGTTGCACGAAAGTTGTAATATGCCATCCAGCTCCCAACCGGAACCATGACGATGATCAGCGGCACAGCGATACCACGGCTCAAATTTCGCAACCAAACCGCCGGCGACGTCGCCCGCCGGATGATCTGCCAAGCTGCATAGCCCAGGCACAACATAGTCAACAGGAACCCCTCGAACGGACGGCTATTCGCCAGCATCGCGATTCCGATAGCTGCAGGCATACCGCGCAGCCAAGTTGGACGCCGAATCAGGGCCGGAAGGCTTCCAATCAGCAGCGCCCCTCCGATTGCCGCGCCGGTCCCTCCCCAGTAGCTCTCCGACCAATAACTCAGGATTCCGATCTTCAGTACCGCCAACGCCGTGCCCAGAAATGCCCAAAACGGTGGCAACCAATTCCGCAGGGCCCACGCCACGGTTCCGCACAGCAGCGCCATGCTCAGTAGAATCCCGGCCCAAGGATGACCAAACACCTTTTGCCCGAAGGCCAGGATAAGGCCCGTCAAAGGTGGATATTTGGACATGTAGTGGGGCTGTTGCAGAATGTGAATGCTTTCAAAGAAAACCCACAACGGATGCGACGGATTCGTCAGCCGGCCCGAGGCGAATGTATCGCTCGCCAGCAGATAGCTGAACTCGTCCTCGACGCCGGGCTGGGGCGCTGGAATCCAGGGAAGCAGAGCCAGACGCAAGCCCAAAGGGATCAGGGCGAACGCGACTATGCAAGCCCACTTCGCCGATGCCAGCCTCCAGACGGCAGCCTCAATTCTTGACAGCCGCTTGGATTGAGCTAAGGCGCCGGGAATGGGGCAAGTCCCTTCCACACCTTAATGATCGGTGTGGCTGAAGTCAACTTTATGACCAGGCGGAACCTGGCACGGTCCACGTGCCACAGCGCCCCCTACTGAAAACCTGTATAAATCCGAATAGTCAATCAGGTCCCCCATGAGCCATTTAATCTCCGTCGCGATGATCACCATGAACGAGGAAAAAGCGGTCGCCCGCGTGATTGAGGACATCCGCGATGCCCTCCACGGCCGCGAATACGAAATTGTCATCGTCGATAGCAGCCGCGACGCCACCCCCACCATCGCCGCCGGTCAGGGCGCCCGCGTCATACGGCAATTCCCCCCGAAGGGCTACGGCCGCGCCATGGGCCGCGTGCTCCAGGAGTGCCATGGCGACGTCGTCGTAACACTCGATTGCGACGGCACTTACCCGGCATCGGAAATTCTCCGTCTGGCCAATATGGTCCTTTCCGGTCAATGCGATCTGGTCAACGCTTCCCGTCTGGAACGCCGCCCGGTAACCATGCCGCTGGCCAATTACCTCGCCAACAGGCTGTTCGCCGTCGCCGGCTGGCTGCTGGTGGGCGTCAAGTCTACAGACCTCCATTCCGGGCATGCGCGCCTATAGCCGCCGCCTGATCCAGGAAGTCGAATTTGACCCGAACGGTCCCGCACTGCCGGTGGATTTGCTGCTCAAGCCCCCGCTCGAAGGCTTCCAGGTGCGCGAAGTCTTTATTCCTTATGGGGAGCGCATCGGCGAGACCACGCTGCAGCGCTGGTCTTCCACCGTCTGGACCTTCCGGCGCATCTTCCGCCTGGCGTTTTCCCGTTTTTTTCCAGCTCCTAAACGGAACCTAACGAAAACCACCACTTTGGCCGATTAATCACCAGGGGTTGGTGCGCATTTGACCACCTTGGCCGCGCTTCAAGACGCTTTAGGTAACGCTGCTGTGGGTCAAGCCGCGCCGAATTCGGCTCCGGCTCCGTCCAGCGGTTTTGCCGCCGTATTCATCGCCGAATCAATCGCAATTCTGGAACAGGTCGACGTTGCGGTCATTGAGCGCATGGCCCTGGGTCTCGCGCGCGTTCGCGAACTCGGCGGTCGCCTGTTCATCCTGGGAGTGGGCGGCTCGGCGGGGCACGCCGGGCACGCGGTCAACGATTTTCGCAAACTGTGCGGCTTTGAAGCTTACGCGCCCACCGACAACGTCTCCGAGCTGACCGCCCGCGCCAACGACGAAGGCTGGGACACCTGCTTTGCCGCCTGGCTGCAAGGTTCGCGCATCGGTCCGCGCGATGGCGTGCTGGTTTTTTCCGTGGGCGGCGGTAGCCGCGAGAAGAACGTATCGGTGAATATCGTGCGGGCATTAGAAACAGCGTCCACAGCCGGCGCGCATATTTTCGGAATCGTGGGGCGCAATGGCGGATTCACGCGCCAGATCGCCGAAGAATGCATCGTCATTCCCGCGCTCGCGCCCGATCGCGTTACCCCGCATACCGAGGGGCTGTGCGCCGTGCTGTGGCATCTGCTGGTCAGCCATCCGCTGTTGCAGCGCGTCGCGACGAAATGGGAGTCCGTACTGTGAGCCAGCGCGTCTTCATCGCGGGCGGCGCCGGGTTCATCGGCAGCCATTTTACTGACCGCCTGCTGTGCGACAAAACGTGGAAGCGGTCACGCTCTACGACAATTTTTCGAGCGGCCGCGAGTGGCACTACGCCCATCACGAAAACGATCGCCGGCTGCGCGTGATCCATGGCGACGTCAAGGATCTGGCCGCGCTCGAACGCTACATGGAGGGCCACGATACCGTCATTCATCTGGCTTCCAATCCCGACATCGCGCGCGCCGCCGTCGAGCCGGATATCGATTTCCGCGAAGGCACATTCCTCACGCAGCAAATTGTGGAGGCCATGCGCCGCACGCGCACGCCGAATCTTCTGTACGCTTCCGGCAGCGGCGTGTATGGCGATCTCAAAGATTTCGAAGCCCACGAGGATTTCGGACCGCTGGTTCCCGTCTCCACGTACGGCGCCAGCAAACTCGCGGGCGAAGCGCTCATCGCGTCCTATTGCGCGATGTTCGATCTGCGCGCCTGCGCGTTCCGCTTCGGCAACGTGGTCGGTGCCCGGCAAACCCACGGCGTCGGGTTCGATTTTATTCGCCGGCTGCGCGTTCAGCCAGATCGGCTGCGAATCCTGGGCGACGGCCGGCAGAGCAAGTCCTACATTCATGTGGACGACGTCGTCGAAGCTGTTCTCCTGGCGCATCGCGACCGCACCGAAAAATTTCGAAGTCTACAACGTCGCCACCGGCGACTACATCACGGTCACCGAAATCGCCAGGCTGGCCATCGAAGTGGCGGGGCTCTCCGAAGATCAAGTTCGCCTGGAATACACCGGCGGGGATCGCGGCTGGAAAGGCGACGTGCCCATCGTTCGCTTGAATACCGATCGCATTCGCAGCCTGGGTTGGACCTGCAAACGCAACACCGCCAGGCGCTCTGCGTGGCCCTGAATTCCATGCTGGCCGATTCCCGGCTGGGGAGGCTTTAGTGATGCGCCGCGCCGTGTTTCCTGGATCGCGATGGCGTGGTCAATCGCGCCGTGCTCCGCCAGGGCAAGCCCTATCCGCCCGCGACGGTCTCGGACCTGCGCCTGCTGCCCGGAGTTCGCGAAGCGTGCAACAAACTGCGCGAAGCCGGCTTCGCTCTGATCCTGATTACCAATCAGCCCGACATCGCCCGCGGCCTGGTATCCGCCGAGCAGGTTTCCGAAATGAACCGGCGCTTGCAGAGCTTTCTGCGCCTGGACGGCGTCGGCGTCTGCCCGCACGATGACTCCGCCCGCTGCTCCTGCCGCAAGCCGGAGCCGGGGCTGCTGCTCGAAGCGGCTCGCGTCTGGAACATCGATCTGGAATCGAGCTTCATCGTGGGCGACCGTTGGCGTGACATCGCAGCCGGCCATCGCGCCGGATGCCGCGCGGTTTTCGTCGATTATGGCTATGCCGAACAGCGTCCGGATGGCCCCTATGTGGGGGTCCGCTCGTTGCGTGAAGCCGCCCAATGGATTCTGCGCACCACTCGCCCGGGCTTTCATTTGGAATCGCTGAAATATGCCTGACATCGCCTCGTTCCGCGTCAAAATCTTCGCCGACGGCGCGGACCGTGCCTCCATTCTGGAACTCGCGGACAATCCATGGATTCGGGGATTCACCACCAATCCCACGCTGATGCGCAAGGCGGGCATCACCGACTATGAATCGTTCGGGCGCTCGCTCGCCCGCGCCATCCCGGACCGGCCCTTTTCTTTCGAAGTCCTGTCAGACGATTTCGAGCGAGATGGAACAGCAGGCGCTGCAAATCGCGGCTTGGGGCGACAACGTTTACGTCAAAATCCCCATCACCGACACACGCGGCCGCAGTTCGGCTGCGCTGGTGAAGCGGCTGGCGCGGCAGGGTGTCAAGAGTAAACGTCACCGCGCTCATGACGCTGGACCAGGTGGATGCGGTGGTCCCCTGCCTGCGCGGCGGGCCTCCTAGTTGCATCTCGATCTTCGCCGGCCGCATCGCCGACGCCGGTTGCGATCCGCTGCCCATCCTGTGCGGAGCGCTGGCGCGCATGCGCGCTTATCCGCAAATCGAGCTGATCTGGGCCAGCCCGCGCGAGCTGTTCAACATCGTCCAGGCCGATGCCATCGGCTGCCACATCATCACGGTGACGCACGATCTGCTGAAGAAGCTGCCGCTGCTGGGCCGCGATCTCACCGAGTACTCGCTCGATACCGTGAAGATGTTCGTGAACGACGCCCGCGCGGCGAACTTTACTCTAGATGAATCCGGCCTGATGCTGGTTCCAGACGAAGCCCGGAGCTAAGCCGCTTTTTTCGAGCGCCAGCGCCGCTCGCGCTGCCACTGCAGCTTGCCCTGATACTCCTGATAGAGCGTGGTGAATCCGGCCCACCAATAACCCACCACAAACAGCAGCAGGAACGGAACCGCCAGAAAATTCCAGGTTTCAATCGCGTACGCGACCATGTAGGCGAAGTATCCGCCCACGGCTAATTCGGCGTAGGGCAGCCAGCCGCTGCGCCGCCGGTAACTGGCGTTCTGAATCTTCACCTTGTTGATCGCCCACCGCATACTTTGGGTGTGCGCGCAAAAGCCGACTTGATCCCCAGCAGCGCTTCGATCACCGCTTTGGTATTGATCAACGTGAGCGCGATGCCCGCCGCCATCAGGGCCGGCATCAGCACGATGGCCCGCTTCCAGTTCTTCCGGTCCAACTCGCGCTGCGCCATCAGGTAAAACGCCCAGATGGAGCAGAACGAAGCGATGATCAGCGGCAGATCGACGGTCAGCATCTGGAACACGCCCATGTAAAACCGCACGATCATCACCGGCAGCATCAGGGCCGACATGATCAGCATCAGCGGGTAAGATATGTTCGGAGTCAGATGGCAGAACGCTTCCAGCTTCACGCGCCACGGTTCTTTCGAGCGCAGAATCCTCGGCAGCAGCTTGATGGCAACCTGCGTCAGCCCTTTGGCCCAGCGCGACTGCTGCACCTGGAACCCGTACGTGTCTACCGGCAGCTCCGACGGGCAATCCACCGACGGAACATACACGAATCGCCAGCCCTTCAGCTGCGCGCGATAGCTCAGGTCCGAGTCTTCGGTCAGCGTATCGTGCTGCCAGCCGCCCGCGTCCTCGATCATCTTCGCCCGCAAAACTCCGGCGGTTCCGTTGAAATTGAAAAACAGGCCGCTGCCGAAACGCGCTCCGTGCTCGATGACGAAATGGCCATCCAGCAGCATCGCTTCCACTTCGGTGAGCAGGTTGAAATGCCGGTTCAGGTAACTCCAGCGGGTTTGCACCACACCCACGCCAGGATCGGTGAAGTGATGCACGGTGCGCATCAGAAAATCGCGCGGGGGAATAAAGTCGGCGTCGAAGATGGCGATCAACTCGCCGGTGGCGCTCTTCATGCCCTCCTGCAGCGCGCCCGCTTTGAACCCGGCTCGATTGTTGCGATGCAGATACTCGATGGGCACGCCGGCGGCCTGATATTCGCGCACCAGCGCTTCGGTGAAAGCGATGCGTGTCGTCGGTGGAATCGTCCAGCACCTGGATCTGCAGCAGTTCGCGCGGGTAATCCATCTGGCTGGTTTCTTCGATCAGCCGCTCCACCACGTAGCGCTCGTTATACAGCGGAAGCTGGATGGTCACGCGCGGAAGCGTGGCCCAGCGCTCGGCGGGATCCGGCGCCAAGTCCCGGCGGTGCTTCAGATACTTCCGGATCATCTCGAAGCGGTGGCAGCCGTAAAAGGAAAGGATGATCAGGATGGTGAAATAGGGAATCAGCAGCGCCCAATCGAAAAACTCCAGCTGATGCACGCCGTTGAAGGTGTCATCAAATAACGAACGTACCAATTGATCGGTGGCGGATGTTGCTAGAAACAGGGCTGGTGGAGTGATCACTATAACCATACGGGTCCTGCAACGAACAAGGTTGGACGCCGGGGACCTGCGGGCGTTAACACAGTACCTAAAGATTGTACCGTAAACGTCTTAAAAGGTTTAGGTCTATACTGCTCATTGTAACAGTATGCTGTAACTTGGCTTACATAACATCTTGGAGATTCGCGTCCTCGGATTGCCACTTTGCGTTTGCGCTCAGGACCGGCCGCAGTTCGTCTGGCAAGGGCAAGTGGATGGCACTGCAATTTTGCATCTTTCGGGCAAGCACCTGGCCGTGCAGATTCAGGAAGGTGCGCCGGTGGAACGCGAGAAGTTTCATTTCTCCGATGCGCTGCCTCAAACCCAGCAAAATAGTGCGCATCGAGGTGCTGCAGGGGCGCGGCTACGTACATGTGATCGATCAGCCGAGCATCGAGAATCATTACACGCTGGCGGTGGCGATCGAGGACCGCCAGCCTGGCAGCTCGTTTTATTCGATGGCGCTGTACTGGGATACGTCGAGCAACGTGTTCGAGCGCGGGGCCGAGAAGACCGATCGTGTCTCCTGGACGGGCCGCGTGGATCAAGAGGCCGTCATCAGTTTCCACAAGCGAAGTTGCGTTTCGAGCGCCGAGCGTGGCGCGCCGGTGGCCGATGAGCGCTTCAAGTTTTCGCGGCCCCTGCCCGATCGCGACTCCGAAGTTCGGCCTGGAGGACCCGCAGGGGCGCGGCGAGATCCATTTGATCGAGCAGCCGCGCCAGCGCAACAATTACACCGCGCGCGTTTCTATTCTTGATCCACAAGCGGGCGCGGGCGAGTATTCGTTCACTCTGGTGTGGAATCGCGCCGGATCCAAGGAATCAGCGCCGATTCCCGATCCCACTGGCCGCGGCTTTCTTTGGACCGGGACAGTGGATGGCCGCGTGCGCGTCACTTTGGAAGGCGGCGCGAGTTTTTCCGAAGTGCTGGAAGGCGCGCCCATCACGCGGTGAGCATGAGCGAAATAATCCGGCCGCTGCCCGCGCGCGCCGATCTCAATCCAATGATTCGGAAGTTGCACGGCCGCGGCCAGGTATCGATGGTCGAATCGCCATCGGAGAAAAACAATTACCGGCTGGTTTTTGAGATTGACGATCCAGAGCCTGGCGCCGATTATTACGAGGTGGAGCTGGACTGGTAGGTTGTCTCAACGCCCCGGATCGCGGACGGGGGATAATAACAGCTTGCGTGCCTGGCTGCGGACGGCCTGCGCATGGCCGAATGATTGGCCGGCTTTGAACAAGCGACTATCTTGAATAAACAGCTGGGAGACATGCCGGTCCGCAAGCGCGAGAGCACGGGACGGCTCGCGTTTCTCGTGGCTGCGGGCATTCTGCTCAGCCGCCTGGTGGGGCTGGTGCGGCTGCGTGTGTTCTCGCACTATTTCGGACTGCGCTCGGACGCCGCGGACGCTTTCAACGCCGCGTTCCGCATCCCGAACTTTCTGCAAAATCTTTTCGGCGAAGGCGTGCTGTCGGCGTCTTTCATACCCGTCTATGCTCGCTTGCTGGCCGAGGGCGAAGAGGAAGAAGCGGGCAAGGTAGCGGGCGCTGTGGCTGCGACGCTGGCGCTGGCGGTCGCGGTGTTGTGCCTCGCCGGCGTCCTGGCTACTCCCTGGCTGATCGATCTCATCGCGCCGGGATTCTCTGGATCGAAACGCGTCTTGACCATCTCCCTGGTGCGGATTCTTTTCCCTGGCGCCGGGCTGCTGGTGTTCTCGGCCTGGTGTCTCGGGATACTGAACAGTCATCGCAAGCTGTTTCTGTCCTACGCCGCTCCCGTGATGTGGAGCGCGGCCATGATCGCGACGCTGCTAATTTTTGGCGGACGACGGTCGCTGTCGCAATTGGCGATCACACTGGCGTGGGGATCGGTGGCGGGCAGCGCGCTCCAGTTCGGTATTCAATTGCCGGTGGTGCTGAAGCTGGCGCGCCATTTGCACCTGCGGCTGGATCTGGATTCAGGGCACGTGCGCGAGGTGATTCGGAACTTCGCGCCGGTGTTCGTCAGCCGCGGCGTGGTGCAGATCAGCGCATACATCGACGCGCTGCTGGCAAGCCTGCTGCCCACTGGCGCGGTAACCGGGCTCATCAACGCGCAGATCATCTATGTGCTGCCGGTAAGCTTGTTCGGCATGTCCGTATCGGCGGCTGAGTTGCCGGTGATGTCGAGCGCCATCGGAAGTACGGAGGAAATTCAGGAGGCGCTGCGCGGGCGCATCGATTCAGGGCTGCGTCATATTGCTTTTTTCATTGTGCCCTCGGCCGCGGCCTTTCTCGCGTTCGGCGATCTGATCGCAGGCGCGCTGTTGCAGACCGGACGCTTTACACATACCGATGCACAATACGTTTGGGGCATCCTGGCCGGATCTTCGGTCGGCTTGCTGGCGTCCACCATGGGGCGGCTGTATTCGTCGGCTTATTACGCGCTGCGCGATACTCGCACGCCGTTGAAGTTCGCCGTTTTGCGCGTGGCGCTCACCACCGTTCTCGGATACATCTGCGCCAAGCCATTGCCGCTGTGGATCGGGATCGATCCGCGCTGGGGCGTGGCGGGCTTGACGGCATCGGCAGGAATAGCGGGCTGGGTGGAGTTTGCCTTGTTGCGGCGCGGGATGCATCGCAAATTGGGATCTGGAGTTTCGATTTCCGGGTTCGTTGCCAAGCTCTGGCTGGCGGCGGCGCTGGCGGTGATCGTTGGGAGCGCGGGGCGATTGACTCCGTTTGCCGCGCATCCCATTTATGGCGCAATTGCTACCCTGGGGCCATTCGGCGTGGTTTATTTGATCATTGGCGCAATCTTCGCGCCAGAGGGACGGCGGCTGATCGCGCGGTTAGTTCGCCGGTGAGCCGGTTGCTGCAGCGCTGCGGCGGCGGATGATTGCAAGACCAAAAAGAAACGCCATCGGTAAGCCAGTCAGCAATGCGCTCGATGGTTCGGGGGTGGGCGTCACGACCTGAGTGAGGCTGTAGTTCACTTTCTTGTCGACGGTGCTGCCACAAGTAGTCGCGGTAGCGCTTTGGCCGACATAGACATAGTAACCGGATGTCGTCTCGCAGCTGTTGTGCCCATTATCATAGAACACGTTGTAGTCTGAAGCTCCCACCGCAAAGCTGACGCCGTCAAAATCCAGGAAAGGTGCCGAAGGGGAGATCTGGTTATCGTTGCTTTGATACGTTCCCGGGCCCAAAAGACCAGTGATTACAAGACTGTCGTAGGTGCCGGTCATGTTCGTGACCGTGTAGGTTCCGGCGACGTCCGATACCGTGAATACGCCACTGGACGTGATTCCTGAGCCGCTAAAAGAAAAATCGTACGTCAACGTCGACGCGGCAGCGGGGTAACTTAATGCAAACAAAAGGCCCGCTGCGAATCCGAGACAGACGCCGGGCGAATACGATCCAAATTTCATATTCCTGATTTGACCATTAAGGCCTTGGGCAGTCAATACTTATGAGTACTGCGGGGGTACTGGAACTCAACCCCATGGCACGCCTGCGATTCTGAACAAATCGGCTAAATTCACTTTGTCATCGAGATTTCAAAGCCTATATCCGCTTCATTGATATTCACGCTTCGAAAACTCGCTTGCGCCAGCATTTGTTGAAACTGCTGCCTGATATAGGCGCTCTTGAGCAGCATGGTTCGGAAGGCCAGCTTGGTTAGCACCTTGTTCAGCGGATTCAGGCCCATGCCATCCACGTGCTGATTGATCGATTCCATGGTTGCGTCTTTGCGCAGATCGACGATCAGGCCGCGGCCGCCCGGCTTCAGCACCCGGCACATCTCCTGCAACGCGCGCACCGGCTGGCCGAAATTCTTGAAGGCCGCGCGGCAGAGCAGGAAGTCGAAGGTGTTGTCGCCGAACGGCATGTTGAAGGCATTGCCTTGGCGGAAGTCGACGCGAATGCCCGCGTCGGCCGCTTTCTTGCTCGCGATTTCGACGAAGGTGTGGCTGATGTCGAGCCCGGTGATGGAGTAATCGCCGAGCTTCGCCAGCTCGATGCAAAAGTACCCGGGGCCCGGGGCAACTTCGAGCACCGTGCTGCCGCGGGGGAGTTGGTTGGCGATTCGACGGGCCAGTTTCGCAAACTCGTCGTAGGATTTGCCGGTGTTGGCGGTGTACCACTTCGCGACCATACCTTCCATGCCGCGGTCTTTATGAGCTTTGGGGAGTGCGGGCGCCATATCCAGGGGAACGCAGGCCGCGGGCCGGCAGTTCAGCGAAAATTGAGGAATCCGATTTTGTTGGCGCCGGCGGCCGCGTACCAGAGTTTGTCGGTGAGCAGTCCCACCGGCTGACGGTCGCTGCCGGCGGATAAGCCGACCGGGCGGGTGTTGGCAGGCAGATGAAATTCCGTGATGACGCCATCCTTGGTGACGCGGCCCAGCATATCGCGGCCAGTGAACCAGATATTCCGGTCGGGCCCCACGGCGATGTTGATAGGTCCACTGTGCGGTGTTGGTATCGCGAATTGAGTGATGACGCCCGCGGGCGTGATGCGGTCCACGCGATTGCCATCCACAACGCGCGCATCCATGCGGCCGTCGAGTTCGAGAAACCAGAGGTTCCCGTCGGCGCCGGCGGTGATGTCGCCAGGTCCGATATCGGGGCGCGGGAGGTTGAATTCGCTGATCTTTCCTTCCGGCGTGATCCGGCCGATTTTTGCGGTGTTGAATTCCGAGAACCAGACATTGCCGTCGGGCCCGGCCGAAAGGGCGCGCGGCCCGCTGTCGGGTGTTGGGATGGGAAATTCAGTGATCGTGCCCTCGGGCGTGATACGTCCGATTTTGCCGCCTTTGAATTCGCCGAACCAGATGTTCCCGTCGGCGGATAACGCGATGGCGCGAGGCTCGGAGTCGGGAGTGGGGATGTCAAACTCGGCGATGACGCCGGCGGGAGTGATGCGGCCCATGCGATTGCCCAGGTGCTCGCTGAACCACATGTTCTTGTCGGCGCCGAGCGCGATGATGCGGGGCTGGCTGCCGGGGATGCGGCAGCTCGAATTCCTTCAGACCGGTGCCGTCCGGCTCCATCCGGCCGATGCGATTGCCGCCACCTTCAGTGAACCAGACGGACCCATCGGGTGCGATGGCGACGGTGGTGGGGCCGCTTCCGGGGTGGGGAAGTTCGTACTCGGTGGGTTTCCCGTCTGTAGTTAGTTGCGCGGCCATGGCTAAAGACGAGCCGATGAGCAGCAAGCTTCCCAGGATCAGGATTTCGCGCGATCTGAAGATGGACATCTTCGAAGATCGTATCAAAAGGCTACAACTCCGGTTCCCGGATCAGAAAACGAACTTCGCCGCCACCTGCATGATGCGCGGGTCCATCGCGGTCAGGATTTGCCCAAACTGGGCGCTATTCACCGTAGTTGTAACTCCGCTGCCGCCCGATGTGGTCAGGCCCGAAGGAACGCCGGCGCGGTAGCTGTTGGTGAGATTGAACGCATCGGCACGGAGTTGAAAGCTCATATGCTCGCGAAGCCTGAAGTCGCGCGACAGGGACATGTCGATTTCCCAGAACCCGGGACCGGGAACGCTGGACCTGCCCAAATCTCCGAGCGTGCCGTAGGCCGGTTGCGCAAAAGCCTGCGGATTGATCCAGCAGGAGGGTCCAGGATTGGGGCACAACGGATTGGCGAGAATCTGGTTCGGCCGCTGGCCGCCGGTTCCGCTTAACTGAAAATCGGTGGAGTAGGTTGGCGTGAGGAAGCCGCCGGAACTCGCGCGCCAGCTCCCCGCGAGGGTCCAGCCCGTTCCGGCCGCCCGCAAGGCACGGTTGGAAAATGTCGGGGACTGGGCCACTACCGTGAGATTGACGATCTGCCTGCGGTCCAGGCCGAAGGTTCCGCCCAACGTGCCGGTCTGGCAGTTGCCGCGATCGAAACGGCGGTCGTTCGGTTCGAGCAACCCTGCTTGAGCGCCGCCGACAGTAGAAGCCTGCGTGGCATCGCCAATACAGTGGGACCAAGTGTAATTAGCGTCCACGCTGACGTTTTTCGAGAGCGTGTGATGCGCCAGCAGGATCAGGGCATTGTAACTCGCCGTGCCCGAAGAATCGAATTGATCGACCGGGCCGAAATATTTGCCCAGCGCGGGATTCAACAGGCTGATCACGCGCCGCTGGCTGGTGTTCGTCGTAGAGTTGCAACCCGTGGTCACACCCTTGGGACACGTTCCGAGCGGCGTTCCTGCCGTATTCGGAACAATCACGGCCGGATTCAACTGGTAACTCACCCACAGATGCGCGGTCTCCGTGCCTGCGTAGGTGGCGGAGACGAACCAGGTATTGGTGAGCTGCCGCTGGACGGCCAGATTCCAACTATAAACCGTAGTCGCCTTCATGTTCGGCTGTACGGCGACGTAAGTCCCGCCGGGCGTGAAGGGCGCGTTCGCGCTGAAAGCCACCGGGAAGAAATTTCCGCCGGGCTGATTTGCATACGGAGTGGCGAAAGGCTCGGGACCGTTGACGGTGATTTGATCGCCGAAGGGAGGCGCGGTTGCTTCGGTCGAATAAATCATCACGTTGGGGAAGTCGTACGACATTCCGAAGGAGGCCCGGACGGACATCTTGCCGTTCCCTTGCGGATCCCATGCCAGTCCCAGGCGCGGTGCAAACTGGTCGTACCGGTTGTTGATGCCGGCTTTGCCCGGGAATCCGGGATCGCCCGCGTACAGCAAACCGGGCGGCGCCTGCTTAAACACACTGCTCGTGATGCCTTGTTCCAGTCGGCTCAGGCTGAAACTATAAATAGCGCCGTTGTTCACGTCTTGCGGCAGAAACGGCTCCCAGCGCAGGCCCATGGTGGCGGTCAGATGCGGCGACAGCTTCCAGGTGTCCTGGCCGTAGAGTCCCACGTACCACTTGGTGACGAACAATGTGTTGGGGACACCTTGCGTGAAAGTGTCCAGATCTCCGGCGACGAAGTCGGCCAAGCCCGCGCCGGTGGCCGCTCCGGTAAATCCGAATGAGCCGGCGGAGTACACGTTGGCATTCGAGCTCGATCCATAGCGAAACGCCGTTCCTCCGAAAGCGAATTGATGCGCTCCATGGACCCAGCTCACATCGTCGGCGATGGTATAGGTGGTGGGGATAAACGACGCAGAAATGGCGGTGGCGATGCCAATGGCGGGCCCGCCAGTGACGTTGACAACTGTCTGGTGCGGGATATAGCAGTACATATCCACGCCGATGTCGCAGCCCGAGAAATAATCATTGTTGTCGCGGTGGACGCCGACGCGATTGAACGCCAGGCGGAATGCGTTCACCATGCTGTTGTTGATCAGGTAGGTGTGGCCGATGGTGGCGGATTGTGCCAGATCGTTGAGGCCGCCCTGGGTGGATGCGAGAATGTTTTTGGTGAGGCTGAAGGCGGGCGGCTGCACATAAGTCGTCGCCATATAACGGCCGAAAAGCGATTGCTTCTGATTGATCTGATAGTCCACGCGGCCCAGCACCTGGTGCTGGTTAATTTGCGTCACCGCGCCGTAAGTTACTTTGCCGCAAGGGTCGCTGGGATTGTTCGGAGGAGGCAGCATCTTCGCGATCGCCAGCGCCTGCGGGCTGATCAACGAGGCCGGCAGGACGTTGTTCACATACGGTGCGGCCAAGGTTTTGTTTCCATTGCAGGTCGATTCCCAGGGGCCGAAATTGCCTTGAAGCATTTGCGCGGTGGGAACAAAAGTGGTCTGATCGGTGGGGTCCTGGCGTGTGATGGTGCCCTGATAACCGGCGAAGAAGAACAGCTTGTTCTTCTTGATGGGGCCGCCTACGGTGCCGCCGAACTGGTTGCGCTTCAAGGTGTCGCGCTTGGCCGCGAAGAAGTTGCGCGCGTTCAGGTCGCCATTGCGGAGAAACTCGAACGCGTCGCCATGGAAGGCGTTCGTTCCGGATTTGACCACCGCGTTGATGGCGGCCGCGGAATGGATTCCGTTCTGCGCGGTGAGCGTGCTGGTTTCCACCTTAAATTCTTCCAGGGCATCCGGGAACGGGAAGGGAAGATTGGTGGCGTCGAACGGGTTGTTGTATAGGGTTCCATCCAGGAAGTAACCGATGCCGGACAACTGGCCGCCCGCGATCGCAATGTTCTGGCCGCCCGGGAAACCGGCGGTACCATTGACTCCGGCGGGAATGGTGCGCCGGCGTAAGCTGGATCAGGTCCGTGGCCTGGCGGCCGTTGAGCGGGAGATCGATAATGCGCTGATTCTCGATCACCGAGCCCAGGCTGGTGTTCTCCGTTTCCACTTGCGCCGCATTGGCTTCCACCTGGACCGTTTGCGAAACGGCGCTGACGTTCAGAGCTACGTCGATGGTCGGATTGGTGGCCACCTGAAGTACGATGCCGGTCTGGATGTAGTTAGCGAAGCCCGACTTGGAAACTTCCAGGCGATATGGTCCGATGGCGAGGTTCGAGAGGACGTAATTGCCATCCGACCCTGAGACCGCGGTGCGCTCGGCGCCAGTGTCGGTCTGCGTGGCTTTGACCTCGGCGCCCGGAACAGGCAACCCTGAGGTGTCCCTCACCACTCCCTGAATCTGCGACGTAGCTTGTGCAAACATCGCGGCGCAACTGAGCGCAAAAATCGATGCGAAACGCAGCATCCCCAACCTCCCGCAAGCTGAATTTTCATTGAGTCTATATCAATATCAGTGATTCGTCAATTTGCGAGGCCGAGATAGACCAAGACTTCAGACCTGGGAAGCGTAACGGCCGTTCGTCAGTCAACTTGCCGCGAATTGCTCCCTTTGAGTAACGCATGGGCTCGCTTTACCGCCCATTACTCGTGTGACTTGCATTCGAGCCTCGGCGGAAGGATGCATGATCGGAATTGGGTTGGGAACTGATACGAAACATTAGGGTTCCCGTTTGACGCCGGCGCCTGGATGCGGTATACCTGACAGAGGGGGAGTAGGTGCACAAACCCAGTGGTTTTGCTTCGTGGCTGGCCGTCAGCAGTTCGATTTTTATTGGCGCGGGTCTCCTGCATGCACAGTCCTCCGCGATCTCTCCACAACACGCTCTGATAAATCAGTATTGCGTCGTCTGTCATAACGACAAGGCGAAGACCGCCGGGTTGATGCTCGATAAAATGGACATCGATCACGTGGCCGATCATGCCGAGACGTGGGAAAAAGTGGTGCGCAAGCTGCGCGGCGGGATGATGCCGCCACAGGGCATGCCGCGGCCGGCGCAGGCGAAAATCGATGGATTGATCACGTGGCTGGAGGCGTCGCTGGACCAAGCCAACGCGGCGCACCCGGAGCCGGGCCGATCGGCCCTGCATCGGCTGAACCGGACCGAGTATGCGAACGCGATTCGCGATTTGCTTGGGCTGAAGGTAGACGTGACGGCGCTGCTTCCCGCCGATGACGAGAGCAACGGGTTCGACAACATCGCCGAAGTATTGCGAGTGTCGCCGTCTTTGCTTGAGTCCTACCTCACAGCGTCGCGCGAGATCAGCAGCCTGGCCGTGGGCGATCCGAAGATTGGGCCCATCAGCGACAGCATCCAGGTGCCGCCGGACCTGGCGCAGGACGAGCATATCGAAGGGCTGCCGCTCGGGACGCGCGGCGGAATTCTGATCCATCACAATTTTCCGCTGGACGCCGACTACGAGTTCAACGTGATTCTGCTGCGGAATATCGTCGGTTATCTCACCGGCATGGAGTTTCCCCATCAGCTCGAAATCAGCATTGATGGCCAGCGCGTGTTTATCGCGCCGGTGGGCGGGCAAGCGGATCTGGAACTGGTGGACACCAACCTGGCGCTGGCGGGCGATACGCTGGATGCGCGGCTGAAGACCAAGGTGCATGTGAAGGCGGGTCCGCACGATGTTGCGGTGTCGTTCCTGCGCCGCGATTCGGCCGAATCGGACGAGCCGCTGCAGCCCTTCACGCGCGATTTGGATTTGCAGAACATGAACGGCATTCCGCTGATCGATCACGTGCAGATCACCGGGCCGTTTAATGCCACTGGACCGGGCGACACTCCCAGCCGGCGGCGGATTTTCGTTTGCACTCCGGCCAGCCCCAAAGATGATGTGCCGTGCGCGAAGAAGATCCTGGGCACGCTGGCGCGGCGGGCTTATCGGCGCCCGGTCAACGACAGCCGACATGGAGACGCTGCTGAGCTTTTATCAGGCCGGGAAGAATCAGGGCAACTTCGATTCCGGGATCGAGAACGCGCTGCGGCTGATTCTGGCGAGTCCGAAATTTATATTCCGGTCGGAGCCCGATCCGGCGCGCGTGGCTCCCGGCAGCATCTACCGTGTAAGCGATCTGGACCTGGCTTCGCGATTATCCTTCTTTTTGTGGAGCAGCATTCCCGACGATGAGCTGTTGAACGTGGCGGCGCAGGGCAAGCTGCACAGATCCGGCGGTGCTGGATCGCGAAGTGCGGCGCATGCTGGCCGATCCGAAAGCCGAAGCGCTGGTAAATAACTTCGCCGAGCAGTGGCTGTTTCTGCGCAACGTGCAGAGCGTGTCGCCGGACGAATCCACATTCCCCAATTTCGACGACAACCTGCGGCAGGGTTACAAGCGTGAGACCGAGCTGTTCTTCGACAGCATCGTGAAGGAAGATCGCGACGTGATGGATCTGCTCACCGCGAACTACACGTTCGTGAACGAGCGGCTGGCGAAGGAGTACGGCATCCCGAACGTCTATGGCAGCCAGTTCCGGCGCGTGTCGCTGGACGGCCTGAATGACAACGGCGCGCGGCGCGGATTGCTGGGGCAGGGAAGCATCTTGAGTGTGACGTCCTATCCCACGCGCACGTCGCCGGTGTTGCGCGGCAAGTGGATCATGGAAAATATCATGGGTACGCCTCCGCCCGCGCCTCCGCCGAACGTGCCCGCGCTGAAGGATCAGGCCCAGGGCGGCAAGGTGCTTTCGATCCGGCAGTTGATGGAGGAGCATCGCAAGAATCCTCCCTGCTCCACCTGTCACAAGGTGATGGACCCGCTCGGTTTCGCACTGGAGAATTTCAACGGAGTTGGCGAGTATCGGACCAAAGACGCATCCGGGCCCATCGATTCGTCGGGGCAACTGGCAGATGGGACCAAGATCCAGGGCGTGGTGGGGCTGCGTGAGGCACTGCTGAAGCATCCGGAATATTTTGTCGGGACACTGACGGAGAAGCTGCTGACCTACGCGTTGGGGCGTCCGCTGGAGTATTACGATATGCCAGTGGTGCGAGGAATCATACGCGGCTCGGCGCGCAACGATTATCGTTTTTCGTCGTTAATTACTGGAATCGTCAAGAGCGAACCGTTTGAAATGAAGCGGGCGCTGGAAAGCCCGGGGCCGGGGGTAACCACGGCGGCGATTCGGCGGTCTGATCTTAGTGGGAACGTTGTACATTAAGCCGATGGTTTTCATAAGGAGTAATTAAGATGTTCATCACGAAGGCACATCTTCCGCGTAGGACGTTTTTGCGGGGTGTGGGCGTGACACTGGCGTTACCTTTGCTGGACGCGATGCTTCCAGCCCAAACCTTACTGAAGAAGACTGCGGCAGCGGGCACTACGCGTGTGGGCTTCGTGTATGTTCCGCACGGCGCGATTATGGACCAGTGGACTCCGGCGGCGGAAGGTTCCGGCTTTGAGTTCTCGCGCGTTTTGAAACCGTTGGAACCGTACCGGAATAGCATCAACGTTGTGAGCGGACTGGGCAACCGCGCCGCGGATACCACCGCGGTACACTCCTTAAGTCCCACTACCTGGCTGAGCGGCGTACGTCCGAAACCGACGCAGGGCGTGGACGCTTACGCCGGCGTCACAGCGGACCAGATTGCGGCACAGCACATCGGGCAGGATACGCTGCTGCCGTCCATTGAGCTGGCCACCGAAGATCACTCGGCACTTCTGGGCGCCTGCGATCGCGACTACGGCTGCATCTACATGAACACGCTGTCGTGGCGCACTCATACCACGCCGATGCCGATGGAAATCAATCCGCGCAAAGCCTTCGAGCGCATGTTCGGACAAGGCGGATCGGCGGCCGATCGCGCACTGCGCAACCAGCAGGACCGCAGTATTCTGGACGAGATCACGTCGGAAGCCGGTGCTTTGAAGGTGAAACTGGGTCCGCGCGACCAGTCCACTCTGAGCGATTACTTGGACAGCGTGCGCGAGATCGAGCGCCGGATCGAGCGGACGAATTTCAGCACCAGCGACGCCGGCCTGGAACTGCCCACCGAACCGGTGGGCATCCCCTATAACTTCGAAGAGCACATCAACATCATGTACGACATGCTGGCGCTGGCGTACCGCGCCAACATCACGCGCGTGTTCACCTACATGGTGGCGCGCGAAGAGAGCAACAAGACTTATCCGCAGGTGGGTGTGCACGATGGACATCACGCCACATCGCACCACCAGAACCGGCCGGAGAAAATCGAAAAGCTGGTGAAGATCCAGACTTATCACGCCGGGCTGTTCGCGCGTTTCCTCGGGAAGCTGAAGAGCACGCCCGATGGCGATGGCAATTTGCTGGATCACTCGCTGCTTCTCTACGGCAGCAACATGAGCAACAGCAACGTCCACAATCACTTCCCGCTGCCAAATGTGGTGGCCGGCGGAGCTTGCGGAAAGCTGCAAGGCGGACGGCACCTGCGGTACGAAGATCACACGCCGATCGCGAATCTGCTGCTGACGCTGCTCGATCGGGGCGGCATCCCGATGGATAAGATCGGCGATAGCACCGGCGAGTTGATCAACATCTAGGCTGGCTTAGACACTCACTCTCTTATGCGCGCGATATTCTTCGGTCTGCCGCTGTTGGCGCTTGGCTTGCTGGCATGGCAGGCACCGACGGCGCAGGTTCCAAGCTCGCGGATGCTCTCAAGAACGGCGATCATGCGACTGCGCTCGCGCTTCTGAAGCAGCACGTGGACGTGAACGTGCCGCAGCCCGATGGCACCACCGCGCTCGATTGGGCAGTGCGGCAGGACGATCGAGACATGGCCGATCGCCTGATTAAAGCCGGCGCCGATGTGAAGGCCGCGAATCGCTACGGCGTCACTCCGCTGTATCTGGCGTGCGTGAACGGCAGTGCGCCGATGATCGAGAAGCTTCTCTCAGCGGGCGCGGACGCGAACTCCGCGACCACTGAAGGCGAGACGGCGCTGATGACCGTGGCTCGCACCGGCGCCGTGGAAGCGGCCAAGGTTTTGCTCGCGCATGGCGCGGACGTCAATTCGAAAGAGCAGTGGCGCCAGCAGACGCCGCTGATGTGGGCGGTGGCCGAATCGCATCCTGAGATGGCGCAGGAGTTAATCGCGCACGGTGCGGATGTGAATGCGCGGCAGGTAGCGTGGAACTGGGAGCGGCAGGTCACCAAGGAGCCGCGCGAGAAATGGATGCCGCTCGGCGGACTCACTCCGCTGCTGTTCGCGTCCAGGCAGGGCTGCGTGGAATGCGCGAAAGTCCTGGTGAAGGCCGGCGCGACAGATTAACGCGGCCGATCCCAATAACATCAGCCCGGTGCTGATGGCGGCCATCAACGGGCACTACGATGTCGCGGCGTTTTTGCTGGATCAGGGCGCGGACCCGAACATTGAGGATGCCACTGGACGAACGGCGCTGTACGCGGCGGTGGACATGCACACCATGCCGGCGTCGAACCGGCCGTCGCCTGAAGAGGTGGAAAATAAGCTCACCAGCATGGACCTGATCAACGTTCTGCTGGCGCACGGCGCGAACGTGAATGCGCAGTTGAAGAAACTGCAGCCGTATCGGACCAAGCTGGATCGCGGCGACGATACCATGCTCACCACCGGAACCACGCCGTTGCTGCGCGCCGCGAAGGCCGGCGATGCCGAGGCCATGCAGGCGCTGCTGGGTAAGGGCGCCGATCCGAAGCTTGCCACCCGGTTCGGCATCACGCCGTTGATGGCGGCCGCGGGACTGGGCAGCAAGGAAGAAGACACCACGGGCCGCAAGAAGACCGAGGATGAGGTCATCGCGTCCATTAAGCTATGCCTGGCCGCCAGTGTGGATGTGAACGCAGCCGATCTGCAAGGCGACACGGCATTGCACGGCGCCGCGCAAAAAGGTTATGACCAGGTGGTCCAGTTCCTGGTGGACCATGGCGCCAAGCTGGACATCAAGGACAAGCGCGGCCACACGCCGCTCGATGCCGCGATGGGTCTGATGGGCAATGGCGGCTTCGATGGCAGCCGCCGCGACGTGCATGAGAGCACGGCCGAGTTGCTGCGCAAATTGATGGCGGTTCCCGAAGCCAAGGCCGCGCCAGTACAGGCTCAATAACGAGTCTTCACATGAGTGTGAAGACGGCACGCATAAGTGCGCGCGCCACGATTCGCGGCTATGCTATGATCTATTGTGCCGACGCGAATTCTGGGCGTAATACCAGCCCGGTTTGCCTCCTCCCGTTTCCCTGGAAAAGCCCTCGCTACCATCGCCGGTAAACCCATGCTCCAGCATGTCTACGAGCGGGCCAGCCAGGCGCGCTATCTTTCCAAAGTAATCATCGCCACCGACGACGAGCGCATTCACAAAGCCGCGCGGGCGTTCGGCGCGCAGGTGATGATGACGCGGGCCGATCATCTTTCGGGAACCGATCGCGTGGCCGAAGCCGCCTCGGCCGACAATGCATCGGTAATCGTGAACATTCAAGGCGACGAGCCGCTGATCGATCCTTCCGCGATCGATGCCGCGGCGCTGGGGCTGCTGGACGATCCCGACGTTCCCATGGCCACGCTCAAGAAGGCCATCGAAGACCCGCGCGAGATCGACGATCCGAACGTCGTCAAAGTGGTGACCAATCTCGCGCGGCGACGCGATTTACTTTTCCCGCTGTCCCATTCCGTTTGTGCGCGAGGGCGGCGGCGTTCATTTTACAAGCATCTGGGATTATATGTTTACCGGCGCGATTTTCTGCTCGCCTACTCCGGTCTTCCGGTGGGTCCCCTCGAGCGGATGGAGCGGCTGGAACAATTGCGGGCGATCGAGAATGGTCATCGCGTCCGCGTGGTGGAAACCGAGTACGAATCGTTGGGAGTCGACACGCCGGAGGATCTGGAGCGGGTGTCGGCGCTCTTTGAACCAATCTTTGAGAATGCACTGAGGGGAATGTCCATGGCCAAATATATCTTCGTCACCGGCGGCGTGGTTTCATCGCTCGGAAAAGGCATTGCGGCGGCTTCCATCGGATGTCTGCTCGAAAGCCGCGGGCTGCGCGTGTCGCTGCAGAAGTTCGATCCGTACTTGAACGTCGATCCGGGAACCATGAGCCCGTTCCAGCACGGCGAAGTCTTCGTCACCGACGATGGCGCGGAGACCGATCTGGATCTGGGACACTACGAGCGCTTCACGCACGCCAAGCTCACGCAGAGCAACAATCTCACTTCGGGCCGGATCTACGAGCAGATCATCCATCGCGAGCGGCGCGGCGATTATCTGGGCAAGACCGTGCAGGTGATTCCGCACGTCACCAACGAAATCAAGGCGGCGGCGCGCAAGGTGGCGGCGGACGTGGACGTGGTGATCGTCGAAATCGGCGGCACCGTGGGCGATATCGAATCGCTGCCGTTTCTGGAAGCGATCCGCCAACTGCGGCACGAAATGGGCCGCGACAATACGGCGTTCGTGCACGTGACGCTGGTTCCCTGGATCGCGGCGGCGCAGGAGCTGAAGACCAAGCCCACGCAGCACAGCGTGAAGGAGCTGCGGGCGCTCGGTATTCAACCGGACATGCTGCTGTGCCGCTCCGAACGCGCGCTGCCGCACGACATGAAGGAAAAGATCGCGCTGTTCTGCGACGTGGACGTGGAGGCCGTGATCACCGCCAGCGACGTGCACTCGGTGTACGAAGTGCCGCTGGTGTTCGCCGAGCAGGGCGTGGACGAAATCATCCTGCGCATCCTGCGCATGGACGCCAAGCAGCGCGATCTGAGCCGCTGGACCGGAATGCTGGAGCGCATGCAGAATCCGGAAGACCAGGTGGACATCGCGCTCATCGGCAAGTATGTGGAGTACGAGGATTCCTACAAGAGCCTGAAGGAAGCCTTGCTGCATGGCGCATTGGCGCACCGGCTGAAGGTGAACATCCATTGGATCGAGTCCGACAACATGCGCTGGCCGGATTGCGCGCGCGAGTTGGAACAATACGACGGAATTCTGGTTCCGGGCGGATTCGGCAAGCGCGGCGTGGAAGGCATGATTTCCGCGATTCGCTACGCGCGCGAAAGTAAAGTTCCGTATTTTGGAATTTGCCTGGGAATGCAGACCATGGTGATCGAGTTCGCGCGCAATGTCTGCGGACTGGAGCACGCCAATTCCACCGAATTCGATCCCGCGGCGCCCGATCGCGTGATTTATAAGCTGCGCGAGTTGAAAGGCGTGGACGAATTGGGTGGAACCATGCGGTTGGGCGCATATCCGTGCCTGCTGGCGGAAGGAAGCTTCGCGCGCCAGGCGTACGGGAAGCCCGAGATCAGCGAGCGCCATCGGCACCGCTACGAATTCAATCGGGAGTATGAGCAAGTTTTGACGTCCGGCGGCTTGCGCATCGCGGGCCAGACGCCGGATTCGGTGTACGTGGAAATCTGCGAGATTCCCGGATCATCCCTGGTTCTTGGGCTGCCAATTCCATCCGGAATTTAAATCCAAGCCGCTGGAGCCGCATCCTTTGTTCTCCGCGTTCATCGGTGCGGCGCACAAGTATCGCAAGAGCCGCCCCAAGTCCGCTCAGCGCGTACGCTCCGAGCAGTTCACACACGCCGATTGAGCACCATTCCTCCTATTGGCAGCGGCCGGCCGCTGGTGTTGATCGCCGGCCCTTGTGTGATCGAAAGCGAGGAGCACGTGCGGTTTCTCGCGGCCGAGATCCGCAAGATCGCCGGTCCGTTCATTTTCAAAGCTTCGTTCGACAAAGCCAATCGCAGCAGCGTGTCTTCCTATCGCGGGCCGGGGCCCCAGGAGGGCCTGCGGATTCTCGCGGATCTGCGGCGCGATGGTTACGCGGTGCTCACGGACATTCACGAAACCTCGCAGGCCGAAGCGGCGGCCGAGGCGGCGGATGTTCTGCAGATTCCCGCGTTTCTGTGCCGCCAGACCGACCTTTTGATCGCGGCCGGGCGCACGGGCCGCACTGTGAATATCAAGAAAGGGCAATTCGTCTCGCCGCTACGACATTCGCCATGCCGCGGATAAAGTGGCGTCCACGGGCAATAACAAAATACTGCTCACCGAGCGCGGCTCGTCGTTTGGCTATAACAATCTGGTGGTGGATATGCGCGGATTGCAGATCATGCGCGACTTTGGATGGCCGGTGATCTTCGACGCCACGCACAGCGTCCAGATTCCCGGAGGCCTCGGCAATGCCTCCGGAGGACAGCCTCAGTTCATTCCGACGCTCGCCCGCGCCGCGGTGGCTGCCGGTGTGGATGGCGTATTCGTGGAAGTTCACGAGGAGCCCGAGCGGGCCCTGTCCGACGGACCCAACGCGTTGCGCCTGGACCGGCTGGCGGCGCTGTGGGAGAAACTTCAGGCGATTCACAGTCGTGTGACCGAACGTGTGACTCCAGATGGGTTAGCATTCGCCAAGTCCCGGTCACACTGCAAGAAATTGTAAGTGCCGCAACTTCTCTATTTTGATTGTGTAAACAAGTAAGAAGGGAAAGTTCGCGACGCTCGATCGCGAAGCGGAACGGACCGTTGAGTATCCTATCTCGCCGAATACAACTGTACTGCTTCGACAACTCATTGGATCCTGCTGGCTTCGTGCTGCGCTATTAGGGCTTCTGCTGCCGTAGCGTTCGCACAGGTGAATGTGCTGAACGTGAATTACGACACGCACCAAACAGGCGCCAATCTGCAGGAGACCACGCCTCGCGCCTCAGACTAACTGGAACAACTTTGGAAAGGTCGGCACTTATCCGGTGGACGGGCAGGTATACGCGCAGCCCCTCTATGTGAGCGGCGTCGCCATAGGCGGAGTGAACTACAACGTCGTTTATGTCGCGACCATGCACAACAGCATATTTGCGTTCAACGCCGATGCTCCGCAATCGGCCACGCCGCTCTGGCAGGTAAACCTCGGCCCGATGGTCCCCTCCGGTCTGTTCAATTTCACCGATATTCTTCCGGAGATTGGAATTCTGGGCACGCCGGCCATTGACGCGGCCAAGCAGGTGATGTACGTAGTCGCCGACACACTGCCGGCCGCAGGCTCTGAGTAATCCGGTGTTTCAATTGCACGCGCTTTCGCTGGTCGATGGACACGAGATGTTTGGCGGACCGGTGCAGATTGCGGCTTCGGTGCCAGGGAACGGCGCCGGCAGCGACAGCGGGACCATCGCTTTCGATGCTTTTTGGCAACTGCAAAGGCCGGGTTTGATGCTGGCGAACGGAATGCTTTACATCGCCTTCGGATCGCACGCCGATGCCGGCAACTATCAGGGATGGATGCTGGAATATAGACGCATCGACGCTGCAGCAGATGGCGGTTTTCAACAGCGCGCCCAACGGACGGCAGGCGGCATTCTGGCAGTCCGGGCGCGCGCCCGCCGTTGACGGCAACGGAGACGTCTTCGCCGTCACCGGGAATGGCGATTGGGATGGCGCGGCTAATTTTGGCGAATCGTTGCTGCATTTGTCGGGCACCAATCTTTCGTTGCTGGACTGGTACACGCCGCAGGAATGGAGCAACCTCAACAATCAGGACTGGGATCTGGGATCAGCTGGCGCGATCTTGATTCCGGGCACCAATTTTCTGCTGGCCGGCGGTAAGGCCGGAATACTTTATCTGGCGAATTACAACTCCTTGGGGCATCTGGGCGCCGACACCACCAGCACAGTCCAAGGCGTGCAGGTGAATGCATGGGGGCTGTTTGATATGGTGTCTATGGAGCGAGCGCGCCAACGGCCCATGGTGTATGAGTACGACCCCGGCCGGAGCGCTCAAGGCGTTTCAAATCGTGAATAATCAAATCAATTCCACGATTCTTTCTGCAATATACTCCGACCGATCCTTCCGTATATGCCGGGCTCTCTCTTTCGGCCAATGGCGGACAGAACGGTATCGTCTGGCTTATTACGGGTGACCCGAATGCGGACGGCGATCCTGCCACTCTGCACGCCCTGGATGCGACCAATCTCGCCGCTGAACTCTGGAACAGCGATATGAACAGCAGTCGCGATCAGCCGGGATCGTTCACGAAATTCGTCCCGCCTACCGTGGCGAATGGACGTGTATATGTCCCGACGCTTTCTAATGCGGTGGCAGTGTATGGAACATTGAGCGCCGCACCAGATGGCCGCCAGCGCGGCCATTTCTTCGGTGGTCAATAGCGCGAGTTATCTGGAGGGCGCGGTGGCGCCCGGTGAGTTGGTTACCATCTTTGGCGCTAACCTGGGGCCTGACTTCCGAGGCGCAAGGCCAGCTGGATGGCAACCTCGTGGCGGACACCATTGAGGATACGCAGGTCGATCATCGGCGGCGTAGCTGCGCCAATCTTGTTCGCCTCATCCACCCAGATCAACACCGTAGTTCCATTCGGTGTTAGCGGAGCGACCAGCGCCAGGTTCAGGTGCTCTATCAGGGCCAGCCCACTGCGTCCACCACAGTGCCGGTTCAACCGCGTCACCGGCGGTATTTTCGATGAACGGCGACGGGGGCGGCCAGGGAGCGATCCTCAACCAGGACGGCAGCGTGAATTCCCAACCAATCCCGCGGCGCCCGGCTCGGTAGTGGCTGCTGTACGCCACCGGCGGCGGAGTCACCACGCCCGCCAGTGCAGGATGGTCTCCTCACTGCTCCAGCGGCCATAACGTCCTATCCGACACCCGACAGCTTCCGGTTTCGGTTACCATCGACGGTCTGCCGGCCCAGGTGGTCTATGCGGGAGCCGCTCCCGGCTTGGTCGCCGGAGTGTTGCAGATCAATGTGGTGGTGCCCGCTAATGCGTCTGGAGCGACCTACGATCAGGTGGTGGTCACGGTCGGCGACTATATCAGCCCAACGGCCGTCACCATAACGGTTCAATAGGCATTGGCTCCCGGTTCCACGCCTCCGCGTCATGCTCCAACCACCTGCTATCATTGTGATCCAATGAGCGAACAACCACGCCATCAGCCCGTTTGTCCCGCAGAGCGTGAAAATGCGGGAGTTCACCTCTCAGAGCGCTGCTTCTGGGGTTAATCATGACCGTGATTCTGGGCGCGGCCAACGCGTACCTGGGCTTGCACGCCGGCATCACCATCGCCGCCACTTATCCGGCGGCGGTGATCGGCATGGCGGTGCTGCGGACCGTGAACGGATCGGTGCTGGAAGAGAACATCGCTCGAACCGCGGGATCGATCGGAGAAGCCGTCGCGGCCGGCGCGATTTTTACGCTGCCCGCATTTCTCATCTCCGGCGCGTGGCCTTCGTTCTCGCCGAAAGACGCCTACTGGAAATCGACGGCGCTGATGGTGGTGGGCAGCATTCTCGGAGTCTTGTTCGTATCGCTGATGCGGCGCGTCATGGTGGAAGATCCGGATCTGCCGTTTCCCGAATCGCTGGCTGCGTCGGAGATCCACAAGGCGGGCCGGCGCGGCGCGGAAGCAGCGAAATATCTGTTCTACAACCTGGGGCTCGGCGCGCTGATTCAGTTTCTGGCGGAGATCCAGCTTTTCGCCAACGATAAGGATTTCCTCCTGCGCGTGGGCACGCTCGGCAAAAGCGTCCGTGAAGCTGGGATCGGCCCGGCAGGCGTTGAACGCGGGCGGCGTGACGCTGGCTTCGGGACCCACCGTAAGTCCGGCATACATCGGCGTCGGCTATATCATCGGGCCGGAATTAGCGTCGTTGAACTTCGCCGGCGGCGTGCTGGCCTGGGGCTTTCTGGTACCGCTCTTGATCTTTTTCATGGGGCCGCAACTGCAGGCATTTTTGCCCGCCGGAGCGCCGGAGCGATTCCTGGATCGATTTGATCAACGCCGTGTGGCGTTACATTGTGCGTCCCATCGCGGTGGGCGGAATGATGACCGGCGCCGCCTACACGCTGTTCCGCATGCGCAAGGGGCTTTTCGACGGCCTGAAGCGCGCCGTTTCCGATCTGCGGCGCCGCCTCCAAGCCGCGAAGAAACCATCCGCACCGAGCAGTACATGAGCTCCGAAGATCGTGTTTGCCTTGATCGCCGTGATGTTCGCCTGCATGATTGCGCTGTATATCTATTTGTCGCATCAGGTGCTGGGCGGCGTTGGTGGCGGCGGTCGGTGATGCTGATCGATCGCGTTTTTCTTCGCCGCGGTGTCGGGTTACCTGGTGGGCACCATCGGGTCCACCAACAATCCGATCTCCGGGCTGACTCTTACCACGTTGATCATCGCGGCGCTGCTGATGGTTTCGCTTGGGCGTATCGGGACCCGGGCGGCGTGGCGGTGGTGCTGGGAGTGGCGGCGGTGGCGCTGCGTATCGTCGGCGGTGGCCGGCGAACTGCTGCAGGATTTCAAGGTCGGCTATATCCTGGGCGGCACGCCGCGGCGCATTCAGATGGCGGAACTGATCGCGGTGGTGGTGGCCAGCGCCGCCATGTACTGGCCGCTGTATATTCTGCAAGCCGCGAACATCAAGGGCGGCGGCATCGGCTTTGGCGATCCGAAGCTTTCGGCGCCGCAGGCCGGATTGATGGCCACGCTCGCGCAGGGCATCGTGGGTGGCGACATGCCGTGGCCGCTGGTGGTGGTGGGCGTGATGTTCGGCATCGTGATGATCATGGGCCGAGTGAAGAGCCCCATGCTGGTGGCGGTGGGAATGTATCTGCCGATTAACACCACCTTCGCGATCTTTCTGGGCGGCATTTTTCGCTGGGTTACAGACTCCATGCGCAAGCGCGCCGGGTTCAACGAAGCGCAATCGGCGCGCGTGGAGAACGTGGGAATACTGGTGGCTTCCGGGCTTGATTGCCGGGGAGGCTTTGATGGGGCTGGTGATTGCCACGTTCCGCTTCTTCGAATGGCCGCTGCCGAAGATTTTCCCGGAGCCCTCCTATATTGTCGGCTCGCATCGTCATTCTTTTGCTGGGAACCTTGCTGGTGCAGGCTGCCGCTTTCGAAGGCGGGCAGTCCGGACGAGCCGGCGCCGCCCGCGGCCATGATGTAGAGTCTGGCCGCAACCAGCTTCCAGGCCGCTCCGTCTGAAACTACAGGGAAGAAGGATCGGCCGCCAGGCGCCGGCCGTTTGCGCGTCTGTCGGCTGGTTTCAGCCGTGCTGTTTCTGCGATCTGACGCACTCGATCCTTTACCATTAGATATTGCCTCGCGTCAGTTCGTCCACTGAATCCGGCAAGACCAAGTGGCCCCAGCTCTATCTGGGCGTGGCGTTCACCACGCTTGCGACGTTGATTCTGGAGCTGTCGCTCACGCGCATCTTTTCGGTGGTCTTCTACTACCATTTCGCGTTTCTGGCGATCTCGATTGCGCTGTTCGGGCTGGGCGCCGGCGGGCTGTTTTCCTACGTGGTCGCCAGCCGCGGCGGAAATATCTTCCACAAGCTGGGCATCCTGGCGGTGGTGAACAGCGTGGCCGTTGTGGCGTCGCTGGTCTATCATCCTGACGCGTGCCGGAGAGCTCGGCAATCTGACGCTGGCCGGCGTCTATTTCGCGAGCGCGCTGCCGTTCTTTTTTTCGGGCACGGTGGTCTCCATCGCGGTAGCGGAAGGCATCCAGCGCGTGGATCGCGTGTATTTTTTCGATCTGCTCGGCGCCGCCGGCGGTTGCCTGGTTCTGGTTCCGTTTCTCGATTACTTTGGCGGCCCCAATACGGTGATCGCGGCTGCGGTTCTGCTGGCTGTGTCCGCGGCGATCTGGTACAACCTGGCGGGCACGTTGCGCGGCCGCGCCGGCGCGGTGACGTTGGCGCTGGTGTTTGTGGCGCTGATGGCCTTCAACGGCAAGAGCCACCTGATCGATATTCGCTACGCCAAGGGCCATCGGATCGGGCAGGAGGCGTTCGTGCGATGGAACCCGATCTCGCGCATCGCGCTCCTGAATCCCAAGAGCAGCGATCCGGAAATCGTGATCGATGCCGACGCTTCCACCGGCATTCCCACGTTCGATCTGCAGCATCTGACCGGCGGAGCAGCGCGCCAACTTATTGCACGAGGGGCCCGGCTTTCCCTACATGCTGCGGCCCGGCGCGAAGACGCTGGTGATCGGTCCGGGCGGCGGCTGGGACGTGGCGCGGGCGCTCACCGGCGGCAGCAAGGACGTAACGGCGGTTGAGATCAACCCGATCATCGCGCACACCATCATGCAGCAGCGCTTCGCGGACCTGAGCCATCGCCTGTATTTCCGGCCGGAGGTGCATCTGTTCGTCGAGGACGGGCGCAGCTTCGTGCGGCGGAGCCCGGAGAAATATCAGGTGTTGCAGGCCACGCTGGTGGATACCTGGGCGTCCACCGCGGCCGGCGCGTTCGCGCTTTCTGAAAACAATCTCTACACCACCGACGCATTCCGCGATTATCTGAATCATTTAACGGACGACGGATTGATGGTTTTCACGCGCTGGGGTTTCGAGCCGCCGCGCGAGAGCCTGCGGTTGCTTTCGCTCGCCATTGAGGCGCTGGGCGAGGTGGGCGAAACGGATGCCTGGCGGCACATTGTGGTGCTTGCGCGATCATGCGCAGAACATCAATGCGTTTTGGCGCGCTGGATACGGTGCTGATTTTCCGCAAGCCGCTGGGCGGCGCGGATGTCGCGGCGGTGAAAGCGGCCTTGAGCCAGACTCAATCTGCAGGCGCTGTACATTCCCGGGCGACGCGCCCTCCAACGAATTTGGCGAGCTGCTGCGGAGCGCCGATCCGCGGACGTTTTGGCGGAACTATCGCTACAACGTCACGCCCGTGGACGACGACCGGCCATTTTTCTTTTACACCGTGCAGCCGCGCGACATGTTGAATTTTCTGAAAGCAGGGCGGACTCTCGGCGGATTATAAGATCAATCGCGCGCTGCCGCTGCTGTTTGAGGTGTTGGGAATCAGCGTGCTCGCGATCATCGTGGTGCTGGCGTTCCCGCCGCTGTTGTTAGGCGAGCGGCTGCCGGCCGAGAAGGGCGTGCGCGGATTTCTGCTGTACTTCGTGTGTATCGGCGCAGGTTACATCTTGATCCAGGTGGCGCTGATCCAGAAGTTTGTACTCTTCCTGGGCCATCCGACGTATGCATTAACGGTGATCATTTTCTCGATGCTGATTTCGAGCGGCCTGGGCAGCTATTGGAGCCGCCGTTTGACCGGCGAATCGAAGAACAGTACGAGTCAGACCGGCCGACTGAGCGCGGTGCTGATCGGCGTGGCGGCGACGGTTTCCGCCTTGGCTTTTCTGGCGGCGCCGGTGAGCGAGTATGGAGTGGGCTGGCCGCTGCCCATGAAAGTGCTGGTGACGGTTTGCCTGATCGCGCCGGCCGGTTTTCTGATGGGCATTCCGTTTCCCACGGGCTGACGCGCTTGCAGAAAAGCTACCCGCAAGCGGTGCGCTGGGCGTGGGCGTTGAACGCGGCCGCTAGCGTTCTTGGGGTCCGTCGCCGCCATCTGTCTGGCAATCTATATCGGTCTGCGCGCCACGGTATTGACCGGCGCGTTGTTGTACTTGGCCGCGCTTTCGGTAGTGCTGTTGCGAAAGGCAGCCGTAGCGGTTTCCACGCCCGCCGAAGCCGCGGTTCGTTCGTAAGTCACGTTGTTGTTCATGAAACATTCGCTTGCCATTGCGATTTTCTGCGCGTCGTCGTTCCCGGCCTTCTCCGCGCCTACTCTTGATCCTCCCAAACTGCGCCTGGACCGCTCGGCCCAACCCTCGCGTTACGCCGTGGATCTCACCATCGTTCCGGATCGCGATACTTTTCACGGGAGCGTCGACATCAGCGTCGATATTCGCACGCCCGCCGATGTGCTTTGGTTGAACTGCGATCGGCCTGAAGATTCAGGACGCCGTCGTTTCGCCCCGAATCCGGGCGGCGCGCTTCCGGCCAAGACAGTGCCGGGAGGCGGCCAGTTCCTCGGGTTTGCTTTCGACCATGCGATTTCGGGCCAAGGGCGTGTTGCATGTCGCCTATCAGGGCAAGATCAGCCGCAACAGCAGCGCGGGCATTTTTCAATTGAAAGAAGACCGCGAGTGGTACGTCTACAGCCAATTCGAACCGACGGATGCCCGCCGCGCGTTTCCTTGCTTCGATGAGCCGAGTTTCAAAGTGCCGTGGCAGATGACGCTGCACGTTCCCAAGGACGATCTGGCGCTATCGAACACGCCGGTTGCAATCGGAGTCGAAAGAACCCAACGGCATGAAGATGGTGCGATTCAAACCATCGCCGCCGTTGCCGAGTTATCTGGTCGCGCTGGCGGTGGGGCGCGTTCGACGTTGTGGATGCCGGCCGCGTGGGTCCCACGCCCGTGCGAGTGATCGTTCCAAAAGGCAAGAAGCGCCGATGCCGCCTATGCCGCCATGGCGATTCCTCAAGAGCTCAAGTTGCTGGAAGATTATGTCGGCATGCCGTTTCCCTACGAGAAGCTGGATTCGGTAGTAATGCCGGTGAGCGACTTCGCTATGGAGAACGCCGGGCTGATCACTTACGCCGAGAGTTCGCTGCTGGCCGATCCGGCCAGCGAAACCATCGATCACAAGCGCGAGCTGGCGGGGTTGTGCGCGCACGAAATGTCGCATCAATGGTTCGGCGATCTGGTGACTACCGCGTGGTGGAACGACACCTGGCTGAACGAGGCGTTCGCCACCTGGATGGAGCGCAAAATTCCCGGCGAATGGCAGCCTGGGTGGCATCTGGACGTGGCGATCGTGAAGGCGCGGCTTGGGAGCGATGCGCGACGATGAACTGGCCTCGGCGCGCGAGATCCGCCAGCCCATCCAGAACAACGACGATATCGCGAACGCATTCGACGACATTACGTACGAGAAGGGCGGCGCTGTGATCGAGATGTTCGAGCACTGGATCGGCGAGGCGAAGTTCCGCGAAGGCGTCCAGCTTTACCTAAAGCAGCACGCCTGGGGCAATGCCACGGCCAGCGATTTTGAAGCGGCCATGAGCGCGGTGGCGGGGAAGAACGTGGCGCCGGCTTTCGATAGCTTCCTGGATCAGCCGGGCGTGCCGGAGGTTTCGGCGGAATTGAAATGCGGGACGCAGCCGTCGCTGGCGGTGACGCAGAAGCGCTCGTTGCCCGTCGGATCGCGAAGCCAAGCCGCAGACCTGGCAGATTCCCCTTTGCGTCGCGTTTGAAGCGGACGGCACGGTGCATCACCAATGCAGCTTGTTGTCGGATCCCAAAGAAGAGATCGCGCTGGAGGGCGCGCAAACGTGTCCCGCGTGGATTCTGCCCAATGACGGCGAGACCGGCTACTACCAGGTCGCTTATAAGGACGACCTTTTGAAGAAAGTCCTGATCGATCGTGGCAGCCATCTGAGCGTGGCCGAGCGCGTCGGCGTTTTGGGCGATGTGGATTCGTTCGCCGCGAAGGAGAAGTTTCGGCGCAAACGGCGCTGGCGTTGGTGCCGGAGTTCAGCAAGGATCCGGACTGGCACGTGGTGCAGGCGGCCGCCAACATCGCCGCGCTGCTGCGGGGTGAGAGCGTTCCGGCGAATCTGCGTGGAAAGGGCGCCAGCTTTATTCGCAAGGAATTTGGCGAGAAGGCGATAGCACTGGGGTGGACGGCGAAGCCGGACGATAGTGAGGACACGCGTTTGCTGCGCCAGAAGCTGGTTCCGTTCGTAGCCAGCGCGGGCGAAGAAAAAGAGCTGATCGAGCAGGCGGGCATGCTGGCGCGCGGGTGGCTCCAGGCCGGACACGGGATCGATCCGGAGATGCTGGAGCCGGTGCTGCGCATCGCGGCCGAGTTCGGGAATCGCGAGCTTTTCGACTCGCTGCGTGCGGCGGCCATTCGGGAGCGCCATCATCATGTTCGCGAGGTGCTGCTCGAAGCGCTCGGTTCGTTCCGCAGTCCCGGAACTGGCGCGCGCGTCGCTCGATCTGCTGCTCTCGAAGGATTTCGATCCGCGCGAATCGTTTTATCCGCTGCTGTTCGGGCCCTTGTCTTACGTGGATACGCGCGATGTTCCGTTTGAATTTGTGAAACAGAACCTGGACGCGCTGTTGAAGCGGCTCCCGCGCGAAGTGGGCGAAGATTATGCCGCCGTGCTTCCCTCGGTGGGCGGCAGTTTCTGCGACGCCAAGCATCGCGACGAACTGGATGCGTTCTTCGCCGATCGCGTGAAGGATTACAATGGCGGCCCTAGAACCTTGGCGCAGACGCTGGAAAGCATCGATCTGTGCATCGCCGCGCGGAAGAGCCTGGCGCCCGAATTGACGGCGTTTCTGAATCGCTACTGAGGGCTGTCGGGAAAGCGCCGCCGCCGGCGTGGCGCACGCGCCCACGCGTGCCGCGTTCACACTCGTGTGAACGCGAGTTATTCCATACGGTCAAAGGTGTCGAAATGGGTCTCGACACAGCACGCAAGAGTGCTCAATGCCACTTAGTTTTGCGGCGACGAAGCATTCCAGAGGGCTTATAATTTAATCGGGAGACGGGCATGTGGCTCGGTTTTTACGAGTATCGAAGTTGGACGTCGGCACGAGTGCCGACGCTGCACGCAAGAGTGCGTGCGCCACAATGCATGCTCCACGCCCTAAGCCAGCGCCAAAGGACGGATCGGCGATCCGGTGGCGCCACGAATCTTGAGCGGAGCCGCCAGGAACACGAACTCATACACCCGATCGCGCGAAAGATCTTCCAGGTTCAATGCTTCGATAATATGGATTCCGGTTTTCACTAGCAGATGCACGTGCACCGGCATGCGCGCGGCGGGCACTTTCTCGAACGCAATCGTGTCGGAACCGGCTGCGAACACTCCGCGCTCGCTCAACCAGCGCGCACCATCGAGTTCAGGGCCCGGTCCAGTAACGGCGTGTCCTTGGCCGCCGGTAACGAATTGCGCGGTGTTCGAGAAATAGCGCGCCCATCCGGTGCGCAGCAGCACCACATCGCCGGGCCCGATCGCCGCTTTCGTTGTCTCGATCGCCTCATCCAGATGCTCGGGAGTAATCACGAAGTCCGGCGGCAAAGCGTCCACCTTCACTTGCGCGGCGATATCGAGTAGCACGCCATGCCGCAGGATGGGCGCGATGGTTTCCGCGCCAAGCTGCGCGAACCCGCTGGAATCGTTTTGCACGGCATCGGCCTGCACGCCGCCGTGCAACAGGCCGCCGCAAGAATAGTGACAGAGCGCATCGATGTGCGTGCCCACGTGACCGCCCAATGCAATGGACTCGGCCGAGGAACTGGCGCCGCCTTCAAAGACCATGTCGCCGTGCTTTCGTGTGAGTCCGAACACAAAGGGCGGATGCGTCGGAAAGTGCGGCATTCCGGCGAAGTAAGAATGCGCCAGGTCGTAAAGTTTGTGTCTGCTGATTAGATCGAGTAATTCACTCACCGCCGGCGACCCTCGGCCTGCTTGCGAGTGACGTGCCGCATGCGCGCCTTGGCGGGCGTCACTGGCGCGTCTTTGGATGCCCAGCGCCCCAGCCGATAGACCCGTTGGTAGCCGGCCGTGAGATTGGCGATAGTAATGGTCACCGTGCCGCTCGCATCGATGGAATAAACCTCTTCGATCTCGTGCGACCGCGCGGCCGCCGAGTGCGCGACTTCCACGGCATCGGCGTCCCGCAGCGCGGGGTCAAACGGAAACTGAATCGCGTCCCATAGTGTGACGTCGCCCGAAGGCTGACCATCGTCGTCCACGTGCGTGCACTCCAGATAACGGAAATGCCCGATGTTGTGCACCGGAGTGTAGCGCCGGTCGATTTCGAGCGCGTGCTCGCCGGGACCGGGCAGCGCGACGCCCTTGTGAAACAGCGGATCGAAAACAATGCGGCGCCCGGCATCGCCTTCGCGCCACACGCCAAAGTAGCGCGTGAACTTTTCGCGCAGAATATAGCCGGCCTGCGCGTCGGCCTGGATGGCGAGCCCCAGCGCCGTCGCTGAACGTGCGTGTACGGAGCGCCGGATCCGTTTGCCGAACTGCTCGCGCAGCACGCGGCCGACGATCGGCAGCTCGCTTCCACCGCCGGTGACGTACAGCGCTTCAATCTCCGTGCCGCCTTGCGCTTCGAGTAAATCCTCCACCACGTGCAGCGTCTCGTCGACAAGCGGCCGGCAGCGCTCATAATAGTCGGCCACCGGAACCGTTACGGTTCCCCAGCCTTCACGCACCGTATCCAGATCGATCACAATGCGGCGCGTGTTGGGATTGAGGGCTTCCTTGCGAAGGCGGCACTCTTCGAGCAAGCGGAAGTGCTCGGCCTGCGAGAGGCCGTTGCGCTCGTCGTTGCTGGTAGCCAGCTCCGCCAGGATCTCATCGAAATCGTCGCCGCCCAGCGTAGCAATGCCCTCGGTGGCGATCGGCCGATGGGTTTTCTCCCCGACTTCCACCAAAGACGCGTCGAAGGTTCCGCCGCCCAGGTCGTAGACCAAAATCACGCCGGTGATCTTATTCTTGTGGCCGAATTCGATACTCGCGGCCGACGGCTCATTCAACAGTCCCACCACGTCGCAGCCAGCCGAGCGGAACGCTTCCACGGTGAGAAAGCGCTGGTTGGTGTTCGCGTTCGCCGGGACACCGAGCATCACTTCGAGTTTTTCTTGCGGCAGCAGATCGCGCAGCGCCGAGGCCATTTCCCGCAGCACCTGGATCAGCGGCACCTGCTGATTGGCCAGCTCGAGAATGGTATTGGGCCCGGCATCCTGCAGCACGCGCTTGAGGGAGCGGATGATGGTCCACTCGGGATCCTGCTGGCATGCCCAAGCCTGCCATCCGTAGAGCCGCTGGGCGCCGCGGACCGCAACCAGGGAAGGGAACCAGTCCACATGCGCGCCGTCCGGGGCTTCGAACGAAAGCAGCGGATAATTTCCCCGATCCACCGCGGCCACAACGGTGCGTGTGGTGCCGAAATCGATTCCCAGTCTGACCGGCTGACCAGATTTCAATGCCAAAACTGTACCTTCAATCGCGATTGTAGCTCACCTGGCAGGCGAAGCTGTATGTCACACTGAAAGCTTGCCCTTCGAACATTTTTACGGGAACGCCAAGGTGGCGCAAACTTTGTTCGTGATGACGCAGCAGGAGCGCATCCCGCAAACGATTCTGCTGGACGGTCCGGAGGGAGTGGGAAAAGCCACGCTGGCGCGGCGATTCGCCGCGGCCATGATCGGCGGAGCGGACAAAATCGAGCACGATGATTTGAGCCGGGAAGTCAACGCCGAAACCATCGCCGAGCGCGAGAAATGGCCATCCGACAAGCGCAACGAAGATCCGCTGCTGTTCGCTACCCATCCCGACTTCCTTACCTTTCCGCCGGATGGCCCGCTGCGGCAGATCACTATCGAGCAGATGCGCTTGCTGAAGGAACGCGCGCAGTATAAGCCGCTGCATGGAATGCGCCGCGTCTTTTTGATCGATCATATCGATCGCGCCAACGAGCAGGCCGCGAATTCTCTGCTGAAGACGTTGGAAGAGCCGCCCGACCATTTGATCCTGTTGCTGGCCGCCGAAAATCCCTACGATCTGCTGCCCACCATCCGCTCGCGCGCCGTGTCCTTCCATCTGGCGCCGCTGTCGAATGCGGAAATGCACGCGTTTGTCGCCGAGCGCGGGTTGTCCGATGCCGAGCGGCGCATCGCGCTGGCGGCCGGAAGTCCAGGACTGGCGGTGTCGATGGATCTGGATGAGTACGACGAGCGCCGCACCGCAATGGTGAAGCTGCTGGAAGTGGCGGCGGGGCGCGCGCTCTTTGCCGAATGGGCCAAGTACGCCGAAGCTATGGCCCCTCGCAAAACGGAGAAGCTGGATGCGCTGCTGAACATCCTGTACGTCCTGCTGGAGGACTTGCTGCTGCTGTCCGAAGGCGCGCGATCGCCGAGATCCGCAACGCCGATATCCGCCGCGATCTGGAAGCCCTTGCCAGCCGCGTTTCGTTCCGCTGGATCCGCGCGGCTGTAAAGCGGGCCGACGAGATTTCGACGCTGGTACGCCGCAATATTCAAAAGACCATCGCATTGGATGCATTGGTTGTGGAATTACGTGCTCTAAATTGAACGGCGGGCGTGTAACTTCTGGCGCGCGCGAGCGTCTGCTCAAGATGGCACGCTGCGCATGGACGCACTTCTTGCAGAGGCCTTGTCAGTGTGGTTCAATGATTTTAGTTGAGCTTCTAGTAATCCTCCGAGTGGCCCCGGCCGGTTTCTCTACGCGTTTTGGGCCTGATTGGATCATCTCGAATTGTGGAGCGTGCCGTGGAGTCCGGGAACCGTAAGCTAATCCGTCCGTCTTTGAACGAAGTGAAGGACCAAATGAACCGCCGTCCACCGAATAACAATCACCAGAAGAAAACCGCCCCGCCGGATCAAACCAACGCCGAAAATTTCTACTACATGAAACAGATGCAGGCCAAGACGCCCATGGTGTTCGTCATGAAAGACGGGGAAACACTGGAGGGCGTGATCGAGTGGTACGACAAGACTTGCCTGAAGGTGAATCGCGACGGCCACCCGAACCTGCTGATTTTCAAACCGAACATCAAGTACATGTACAAAGCGGGGAACGACTAAAGCTTTCGTAAAGCTTTGTCGCGCATCGCCAGGCGATAGGTCCGGCGCTCGCCCGCCTCGTTGTACCGCCGCGTCTCGTCGTCGGTTTCCGGAATCACGGGCGCAATCGGAACGCGCTGTCCGCTCTTGTCGATGGCAACGAACGTCAGGTACGCGGACGAGGTGTGTTTCCTGTGGCCGGTGAGCAGGTCCTCCACTTGCACGCGCACACCCACCTCCATAGAGGTCCGAAACACCCGGTTCACGCTGGATTGCAGCATGATCAACTCGCCGATGTGAACCGGATGGAGAAAGCTCATCTGATCCACCGACGCGGTCACCACCGGGGAGCGCGCGTGGCGCACGGCGGCGAGTGCGGCCGCCAGATCCACCAGGTGCATCACCTTCCCGCCGAGAACATTGCCGAGCGTATTGGCATCGGTTGGAAGCGCAAATTCGGAATACTCGGAAATGGACTCACGGACGAAACGTCCGGTTAGCTCTGAACCGGCATGTCCTGGGCTCACGCTTCGCTTCGCCTCCGCAGGTAGCTTTCGAGAAAGGCCTGGGCCTGGCGGCACAACGTTTCATCCACCAGGGCTAAGGAGGGTTTCTGGCTGACGGAATAATCGAACGATCCGTGTTCTCCGGGCCAGCACTCCTTTTCGAAGACGTATTGGATGTGGATCAGCTCACCCGAGTCTTTGGCGACGTGGAAACGAATCGCGTCGGACGCGGAGTTTAGGGGGAACTGTTCGCAACCGTGGCTACCCAGCCCCAGGTTGCACGCTTCGCGCATGCGCGTCTCGCCAGGCTGAACGGTGTTTCCCGGAGCGCGGCATTGGCCCGAGAACGCATCGCCCAGCGGCAAGCGCGGCGGAACACTCCACGGGCTGGTTTCAAATCGCGCCACGGGAAAAAAATACGGGCACGCCATTGCCCGGTATGTTAACACGTAGAGATATGGCGACCAACCGAATGGAAGTTTTGAAGGCGATGCTGGCGCAGAATCCCGCCGACGCCTTCGCGCGCTACGGCCTGGCGATGGAGCTGGTGAAGAGCGGCCAACTGGAGAGCGCGGTGGCGGAGTTTCGCGCGCTGCTGGAACATAATCCAAATTATGCGGCCGGCTATTTTCATGGCGGCCAGGCGCTGGAGAAATTGGGCGACCTGCAAAACGCGCGCGCGTTTTATGAAAAGGGTGTGGAGGTGACCAGCCGCACCGGCGATCAGCATGCCAGAAGCGAACTGCAAGCAGCGCTCGATATGTTGCCGATTTAGTCCTTTTCTTCCTCGCCCTTGTGAAGTTGCTGCGCCAGGTAATTTTCGAAGCCCATTTCGGCGATAGCGTGGAGTTGTCCCTCCAGATGATCGACGTGCTCTTCTTCGTCCTTGAGAATTTCCTCGAACAGCGCCCGTGACGCGTTGTCGCCCACTTCCACCGCCAGCTTGATGGCGGAGTTCAGATGGTGCACCGCGTCTAACTCCAGTTTCAAGTCGTTCTCGTATTGCGCCTTGACGTTCTTGCCGACGTGAATCGGGCTCAGGTCCGTCATGTTCGGCGCGCCATCCAGGAACAGAATGCGGTTCATCAGCTTTTCGGCGTGCACCATCTCTTCAATGGATTCCTTCCGGTAATCGGCCGCCAGCCGGAAGTAGCCCCAGTTTTCGCACATCTTCGAATGCAGGAAGTATTGATTGATGGCGGTAAGCTCCGCCTTCAATGCGGTGCCCAGATGTTCCAAAACTTTTTCGTTTCCACGCATTCTGCAATTCTACCGGAAGCTCGTGCTAGGATGCGGACAGTGAAGAGATTCCTGCTTTTCGTTACCGTGCTGGTCCCTATGCTTACTGCTACTGCCGCTATCCCCGATCTTGCGCAACTTCAAAAGATGATCGCGCGTTTTCAGCCGACCGAGCTGCGCGTGGATACGTCGAAACTCTCGCCGGACGACACCCGGGCGCTGGCGAAGTTGATTGAAGCCGCGCGCGTGCTGAACGATATTTTCCTCACGCAAATGTGGAGCGGCAATCACGCGCTCTACGCCAAACTGCGGCGCGATACCACTCCGTTGGGCAAAGCCCGTCTGGACTATTTCTGGCTGAACAAGTCGCCCTGGTCCGAGATCGACGATCATGAGGCATTCCTTCCGGACGTTCCGGCCAAAAAGTTACCAGGCGCGAATTTCTATCCCGAAGATATGACGCGGGAAGAGTTCGAAGCCTGGGTAAAGACGCTGTCGAAACCAGAGCGGGAGCAGGCCGAGGGTTTCTTCACCGTGATTCGTCGCGATGCAAACCGAAAGCTGTACGCGGTGCCTTACAGCCGCGAGTATCGCGCGGATCTGGAGAAATCCGCGAAGCTGTTGGAGGAAGCGGCCGCGCTGACGGACAACGCGACGCTCAAGAAGTTCCTGACTGACGCGAGCCGCGGCGTTCCGCTCCAATGACTATTACGACAGCGACATTGCATGGATGGATCTGGACGCGCCGCTCGATATCACCATTGGCCCTTATGAAACGTACAACGACGACATTTTCGGATACAAAGCTGCATTCGAAGCCTACGTCAATGTTCGCGATGACGCGGAGACTGCCAAGCTGAGGTTCTTCGCCGATCATTTGCAGGAAGTGGAGAACAACCTGCCTATCGATCCGAAGTATCGCAATCCGAAGCTCGGCAGCCAGGTCGCCCATTCGCGTGGTGAACGAAGTCTTCGACGCGGGCGATGCGCGCGCATGCCGTCCAAACCGCGGCTTACAATCTGCCGAACGACGAGCGCGTAGTGACGCTCAAGGGCAGCAAGCGCGTGATGCTGAAGAACGTGCAGGAGGCCAAGTTTCATTCCACGCTGGAACCGATCGCCAAGCGCGTGCTGTCGCCGGCCAGCCAGAAGGATCTGAGCTTCGATGCGTTCTTCACGCATATTCTGGCGCACGAGTTGAGCCATGGCATTGGGCCGCATCAGATCACGGTGGCTGGGCGCGCCACTTCGCCGCGGCAGGAGATGAAGGAGCTTTATAGCGCCATCGAAGAAGCCAAAGCCGATGTTACCGGCCTGTTCATGCTGCAACATCTCTACGACCGGAAATTGATTGAAGGCGGTCCGGACAAAGAGCGCCAGTTGTACACGACGTTTCTGGCATCCACTTTCCGCACGCTGCGCTTCGGCTTAAACGATGCGCACGGCAAGGGGATGGCGATGCAGGTGAACTATATCACCGACAAAGGCGGATTCATCGCGCATCCCGATGGAACGTTCGAAGTGAACTTCGCGAAGATCCGCGGCGCGGTTCGCGATCTGGATCATGACCTGCTGACCATCGAGGCTACGGGCGACTACGCGCGCGGCAAGCAGATGCTGGATTCAATCGGCGTGATTCGGCCCAACATGCAGAAGGCGCTCCAGGGGCTGCAAGGCATTCCGGTGGATATCCAGCCGGTATTTGTAACGGCGAATCAGCTTGCGCCTGAGCGTTAAGCAGCCGGAGCCTTAGCCGGCCAGCTTGGAAATATCGTTGTAAATCACGAAGGCGACGATCGCCATGATGAAGACGAAGCCGAGCCGGAACGCGGCTTCCTTCACGCGCAGGCTGAGATCGCGCCGCATGAACATTTCCAACAGCAGCATGAAGATGGTGCCGCCGTCCAGGATGGGAATGGGCAGCAGATTCACGACTGCCAGATTCAAGCTGAGCGCGGCCATCAGCCCGAGAAAGGGGATGGGGCCCTCGCGAGCTTCCTCGCCCGAGATCTGCACGATGCCGATGGGACCATACACCGACTTCGGCGACATGCGCCGCTCGGCGATGCCGCGCAGCAATTGATAGATGAACCCCGCGCTCTTCACGTTCTCGCGGACCGATTCGGTGAGCGCCTCCGGGAACGGCAGGGCGACAAACACTACTTTCTGCTGGAGACTGACGCCGATCATCCACTCTTTCGTGCCGCCGTTCTTGGACAAAGCGGGAGTCAGCCGAGCGCGTCATGAGCTTGCCATCGCGCGAGAACGCCAGGTTCACCGGCTTGCCGCCATTGCCGCTGATCATGTCGTGAACCTTGGGCGTGGAATAGATGGGCTGGCCGTCCACGCTCACCATGATGTCGCCGGGCCTGAGCCCTGCCTGGGCGGCGGGGAACCGGAGAGAACGCTGCCGATTTCAATCTGGCTCTGCTCTCCCCAACCCGCGAACCCGGCGCCGGTTTTTGGATCCAGCACCGGCGTTACCGTGTACAGCTTGCGCTCTCCGTTGCGCACAATCCAAACGCTCAGCGGATGGCCCGCGCTGGCCACCTCTTTCAGGTTGATGTCTTCCCATGTGGGATTCGAAGTATCGCCGATTTGTACGATGCGGTCGCCTTCCTCTAAACCGGCTTTGGCGGCGGCACTGTTGGGCACGACGTAGCCGATCTCGGGCGAGGGATTAGAAGGAACCTTGGGGAACCGGATCATGAAGAGTCCGGTGAGCACCGCCACAGCCAGGATCACGTTCATGGCCGGCCCGGCAAATAAAATAATCAAGCGCTGCCAGCGAGGCTTATTCAGGAAACTGCGCGGATCGGTGGCATGCTCGTCCCCGGGCTGCTCTCCCACCATCTTGACGTAGCCGCCCAGCAGAATCGCGGAGAAGCGAAAATCGGTTTCGCCCTTCTTGAAGCCGAACAAGCGAGGCCCGAACCCGAAGCTGAAGGTGTCCACCTTCACGTCGAAGAAGCGCGCCGCCCAATAATGGCCCAGCTCATGAATCAGGATCATGACCCCGATCATGATCAGGAACCAAAAAATGTTCTGCAAGACGACGAAGCTCATAATATCTAGGCCTCTATGGAAGCACCCACGCCTGGCGCCAACTCCCCCGGCGCGTTCCAGAACAATCTTACGCGCCACCGAACGCGATTGTTCATCTATTTCCAGTATCTCCCCAACCGAAGCGGCTTCGCGATTCGGTACTTTGGCCAGCGTCTCCTCTACCACCGCGGCGATGGAAGGAAACGAGATTTGGCCGGCCAGAAAAGCCTCCACCGCGATTTCATCGGCCGCGTTTAACGTGCAGGCCGCCGATCCACCCGCCCGGAAGGCTTCATAGGCTAGCCGCAGCGCGGGGAACTTCTTGAAGTCGGGCGCCGAGAAAGTCCAGGTGCGCGGCTCGGTCCAATCGAGACGCGGCACCGGCGCCGGATCGCGAGCCGGGTAGGTCAGCGCATATTGGATGGGCATGCGCATGTCGGTAGCGGAAATCTGCGCGATCACGCTGCCGTCGGTATATTCGACCATGGCATGCACGGAAGATTGCGGGTGGACCACCACGTCCACTTCATCGGCAGAAAAGCCGAAAAGCCAGCAGGCTTCAATCACCTCAAATCCCTTGTTCATCAGGGTCGCCGAATCGATCGTAATCCGCTTGCCCATCTTCCAGGTAGGATGATTGAGGGCATCGGCCGGAGTAACGGCAGCCAGCTTCTCGGCTGGAGTCTCGCGGAAAGGACCGCCCGAGGCCGTCAGAATCAGCCGGGCCACTTCGCTCCGTTTGCCGGCTCTGAGGCATTGATGCGCGCCGTTATGTTCGCTATCCACCGGAATCAGCTCAGTCCCCGACTTTCTGGCGGCTTCGATTACCAGCTTGCCGCTCGCCACCAGCACCTCCTTATTGGCCAGTCCGAGCCGTTTGCCCCGGCGGATGGCCTCATAGGTTGCCTCCAGGCCTGCCACGCCCACAATGGCGGACATGACGAAGTCCACCTCAGGCGCAATGGCGGCTTCCACGCGGGCTTGGCGCCCCAGGAAAGCTGCGGCCACGACTGGCGGGGTAACCCGGCATCGGACAACCTACTGATTAGATTCTTGTGGGAGTGTTCGGTTGCCGTAACTGCTACTTCAGGGCGAAATCGCTCAATCTGCTGAACGAGCAAGCCTACGTTAGTTCCGGCGACCAGCGCGTGGATGCGATATTTTTCTGGATGGCGTCCAACCACGTCCAAAGTACTGACACCAATGGACCCGGTGGACCCGAGGAGGGTGAGCGTCTTCAATCGCCCCATTATAGCGTTAAACGGTTTGAGAAACCTCGTATCCGGCCTGCTGTCTGCTGCGTCTAAGTGAAAGACCCAAACCCTTTCGGGCGCCGGGGAGGATTGCTTCAGGGGTCTTTAATGAGGTTAGTCTCGCTTTGGTGGGAGTTGCCTCCCCGGCTTAATTCCAATAGTAATATATGATTTCTTGGAACGCAACAGTTTTTTGTATTTTTATTTTCCTTTGACCTCGACGCCTGCCCAGTGCTCCATCACCCGGATGGTGGCACACAGGTCGTCTTCCCCGTAACCCTCTGAAATTGCTGCTTGAAACATCTGTTCGGTCTGGCTGGTAATGGGCATAGGCATCCCCAGCTCCTGCGCCGACCCAAGCGCCAGCCCGATGTCCTTGTGCATCCACTTTGTGGAAAAGTTGGTGGTGAAGTCCCTTCTAAAAACGAAAGGGGCCTTGAAGGAGATCAGTCCGGACTTGGCTGCGCTGTTGTTGAGGATTTCCAGCATCAGATCCGGCGCGATGCCGCCCTTGGTGCTCAGCACCAGTCCTTCGTTGAATGCTTGCATCAAGTTAGCGAGGATCAGGTTCTGCGTAAGCTTGGCCTGCAGGCCCGAATCCCGGCCCTCCGCAATAGTAGAACTGCTTGCCCATCACTTCCAGAAATGGCTTCGTTTTTTCAAAGATGCTTCTGATCGCCGCCGATCATGAAGGTGAGCGTCGCGTTGATCGCCCCCGGAGTGGACCCGGTGCAGGGCGCGTCCAGGAAATGGATCCCCTTGGCCTTTAGCTTCTCGCCGATCCCTCGGCTGGCGCTGGGGGAGATGGTGCTGGCATCGGCGGCGACGGTTCCCGGCTTCGCGCCCTCGATGACGCCGTTCGGCCCGGTGAACACTTCCTCCGACATGCGCGTGTCGCCGACGCAGGCGAAGACAAAGTCGGCCTGTTCGGCCACCTGCTTGGGAGATGCGCAGGCGATCGCTTTTTCCTCGGAGGCGAGCTGGTGCGCTTTGCTCGCTGTGTGCGACCAGACAGCCACCTGGTGACCGGCGCGCGCCAGGTTCCGCGCCATCGGATAACCCATCAGACCCAATCCAAGAAATCCAAGCTTTGCCATACTCAGCATGGTACCAACGAAGCTATGAATTCTGTTCGGCGAGGAACTGGAAGCGAGTGTCTCTCATTCTTTCTGGGCGGCGCCTTTGCAGCCGCGCGACTCTCAAAAGGGTATGGGAGGGGTGATGGTATAGCCCAAGAATTTCAGATCCGCTTGCGGTCTCGGAGATAGGCTTCGCCTTCAGAAAGCGCGCTATTCGGGGGAATCGGGCGGAGTGAGCACGCTGCTTTGGCCGGCCAGAATCTTAAGCAGCAAAAGATCGGACGGATGGAAGGTGGCGATGGCGATGTGGTTCAGATCTTCGTCGCTCTGAGCGACATGGCGGCGAATCAAGACGCGGAGCTGCTCCACCGTCACACCCAGCTCCTGAGCCGCCTCCACTTCGGAGTACTGGGTCTTGTTCTGCTTGGAGGGTAGCGTACCTGCGTTCATGGTCCTAATGCATTCTAAGGCGCAGGTTTGCGCAGTCCCAATCGGGTGGAGAACCTAGATGTATTCTTAGTATCCCTGATAGACTTTAGTACCAAAGCTGGATTCCGGGTGCAGCCCCGGCACTCGGTTCAGGTTTAGCCCGCAGGATTGCAGACTTGGGCGTACTTTTGATCGTGCTGGATGATGTGGTCCGTGAGCCAGTTCCGGAGGAACAACATGATGGAAGCATTCGAGATGGCCTCATGACTCTGGATTTTCTGATGCAGTTCCGAAACCTGGTTGGTGAGTACCCGATGCTGTTCGATGTGCTCGGCCAGCAGCTCAAAACCATGCTTGCTCATCAGCTCTTCCTCAAAACGGAAATGCTGATTGGTGTATGCCACCAGGCGATCGATGAGCTGGTGTTGAAAAGCCCGTCCACGCCCTTCCTGCATGGCTTCCTGCAGTTGGCGGATTAAGCCGACCAGCACTTGGTGCTGCTTGTCGATCGCCTCGATGTTGACGCTGTATTCGGGCAGCCAGGTAATGAGGAAATTATCGGTCATTCGGCTTTATGCGCGTCCCCACAGGCGTTATCGTCCGGAAGCGCTGAAACTCCAACGGGAATTCCCACCCGGATTGGCCGAAATCAAACTGGCTGGTGGATATCGGCCATCCGCGATTCGCGACGATCGCCCGCAACATCAGGACTTCACACGGGATCGCGGTTGGAATGGTGATTGCCTATTCAGGGCGCGTGAGGAGGACAGATCGATGAAAACCAAATTACTTGCTCTTTTGTTCCTGGTGGGAAGCGCGGCATTTGCAGGGCCGCGCGTCGTGGTCGGAGTTGGAGTGGGCGGAGTTGGCGTCGGTGTTGGCGTGGCCCCGGCTAACGGTTATTATGCTCCGCCCCCGCCGGCCGCTGCTTATGTCGCGCCAGCTCCCGTGGTTGCCGCGCCGTATCCTTACGTCTGGCGAGGAGGCTACTGGGGTCCGCGTGCTTATTACGGTCCGCGTTGGGTTGCGCCGCGGTATTATGGACCTCGCTACTATCGCGGCTGGCGGCGGTAACTTAAGCCGGCCTGCGTCCCTCGAAGGCATCCTGCAATAACGCCCGGATGCCTTCGCGCGTGATGGGCCGCGGGTTGTAGTAAGGATTCTGAACGGCGATGTCCGCGGCTATGTCCAGATCGGCTGCCTTGAGCCCGAGTGCGGCGAGCGAAGTGGGGGCGCCGAGCGAAGACGCCAAATCGTAGAGCCCTTGCGATGCGGACGGCGCTCCGAGCGCTCGCGCGATGCGGGACATGGCATCGCGAGCGGCCGGCGCGGTATAAGCAGTAGCGTGCGGAAGAACTACGGTGTGCGTCTCGGCGTGAGGCAAGTTGAAAGTTCCCCCCAGCGTGTGGCAAAGCTTGTGATGCAGCGCCATGCCCACCGCTCCGAGCGAAACGCCTCCCAGCCAGGCGCCATACAAAGCGTTGGAACGGGCCTCGATATTCGCCGGCTCTTTCACCACCACGGGCAAGCCCGCCGCGAGTGCTCGGATGCCTTCTTCGGCGATCATCGAAATGATCGGATTCGCGTCCTTGGAATACAGCGCTTCCACGCAATGCGCGATCGAGTTCATGCCGCTGGTGGCCGACAGCATGGGCGGCATGGTGACGGTGAGCGTGGGGTCGTAAAGCACCGTCTTTGGAAGCACGCGCGGATCGCGGCCGGTCTTCTTCAATCCCTTTTCGGTGATACCCCAGATGGGCGTTATCTCCGATCCGGCGTATGTGGTCGGGATGGAGAGAATCGGAAGCGTCGATACCAGCGCGATGGCTTTCGCCAGTCCCGTCGTGGATCCGCCGCCCACGGCGACGCAGCAATCCGCTCCCAGCGCCTTGGCTTGCTCTCGCGCCTGTTCGGCAATCTCGATCGGCACGTGCATCACGGCCTGGTGGAACAGTCCGGCGGCGCGCGCGCCCAGGCGATCCAGCATCTGCTGGCCTTCCTTGCGCTGCTCCGGCGTGGACAACACCAAGGCGCGATGCGCGCCCAGCCGGTCGATCTCTTCGGGTAATTTATCCAGGCAGCCGACGCCGAATATGACGCGCGACGGCAGCATGTCGTACGCGAAGTCGAGCCTCGCCCCGGGCATCAAGCCTGTCCGGCGTGAGCGCGCGCGGTGCGTTCGTTCAGATCGCGAAGCACGCGCAGCTCGGTTTCGGTAGGCGGCTCGGTAGTGGCGAGTTTCGGCGCCACCTTCAATGCCCAGCCCGTGGATTCGATCACTTTTTCGACCGTCACCCCTGGGTGCAGGCTGGTCAGCGTCAGTTCTTTCGTTGTTTCATCCGGCGTCATGATGCCGAGATCGGTGATCACGGCCGTTGGGCCTTTGCCGGGCAGATTCATCTTCGCGCGGCTGTCGCCACCGGTGAAGTGGCCGCCGGAGGTGACGAAATCGAGCTTCTCGATAAACGCGCGTTTGTTCTGCCGCAGCGTGATCAACACTTCTTTGGACGACGCCGCAATTTCAGGGGCTCCGCCCGCGCCTGGCAGGCGCACTGAAGGCTTGTGATAATCACCGATCACGGTGGTGTTGATATTGGCGAAACGGTCGATTTGAGCGGCTCCGAGAAACCCGAGATCGATGCGGCCGCCTTGCAGCCAGTACGCGAAAATCTCCGGGATGGATACGACGGCCTCCGCGGTTTCTGAAAGCTCGCCGTCGCCGATCGACAGCGGCAGCACTGTGGGTTTGGTGCCAATGCAGCCCGATTCGTAAATCAGCACCGTGTACGGCGCATGCGTGAGGCGCGCCAGGTTGGCGGCCGCGCTCGGCAGTCCAATGCCCACGAAGCAGGACGCGCCGTTGCGGATCATGCGCGCCGCCGCGATGGTCATCATTTCATCAGAGGTGTATTTTGTCTCAGGCATGGGTTACGGCCTGTTCCAGACTGCGTTTGAATTCATCGAAATCCTTGGTGCCGAGCACGTGCTTTTGCATCCAGGTTTGGAACGTTTCGCGCTCGCGCGCAATCGGGTCCCATTGTTTGTAAAAGGCATTGTTGCGCGGATAATAGCCTTGTGCATAAGAAGGAAACGCTCCGCCCTTCACGGCGCAGACCGCGCCTACCACCCACGATGGCAGCACCACGGCGTTGGGCGGCGCGTCGAGTTTTTCGACGATCTCTTCCACCGTCACGATCACGCGCGTGGCGGCCAGCACGGCTTCCTTTTGCACTCCGATCACGCCCCACATCAGCACGTTGCCTTTGTGATCGGCCTTCTGCGCATGGATGACTGTGACGTCGGGGCGGATGGCGGGAATCGCGGCCAGCTTCTCACCCGTGAAGGGGCATTCGATAAACTTCACGCGGTTGTATTTCGGAAGATCGGTTCCCAGATATCCGCGCAGCAGGCCGAATGGCAGATGCGCTGCTCCGGCCGCATAGGCGGCAGCCATACCGGCGTGCGCGTTCTCTTCAAGTGCGAGCGGAGCGGGCCAGCCTTGCTCCACCGCGTCGCGCAAGCGATGCAGCGAGCCCACACCTGGATTACCGCCCCAGGAGAAAATCAGTTTGGATGCGCAGCCCGAGCCAATGAGCTGATCGTAGATCAGGTCCGGCGTCATACGGATAAGCGTTAGATCGCGGCGTCCCTGCCGGATGATCTCGTGCCCCGCCGCGAACGGAATCAGGTGTGTGAAGCCTTCCAGAGCCACCACATCACCGTCGCGAACCATTTCCTGGATCGCCTGTTGGAGTGGAAGAATGTGCGCCAACTTGTGATTATGCCATGCCGCGCCGCGCATAGGACACCCTAGCGGCTCTCCTGAAACTTCCCCCGTAAAACATAATCCCGGTTTTGTGCGTCCCACTAACGGCAGGCGATGCTCGGGGTGGGTAAGCCTGCCTGACTGCCGTATGGGCCGCTGTTGTGTGCTCCGTGCCGGCTATGACAGCCGGCGATCATAAACGAAAGGATTCAAAATGAAACTCATCAAATCGATAAGTTTTGCCGCGGGATTGCTGCTCGCTTCTGGATGGCTAGCGCAGGCTCAGTTTGCGCCGCAGGTACGTTACGATCCATCCACTGTATCTTCCTTGGTAGACCAGGTTCACCTGGACCTCAACCGCACCTACGGGGCGTATCACTTTACAAATGGGGATCGTAACCGCTTGAACGACGCGGAAAAGAAACTGCGCGACTTCTCCTTGAGGTGGGAACGGGGATCGTTTGATAAAGGCGAATTGGACGATGCTATCTCTCACATCCAGCACGTGCTGGATAACAATAACATGCCGTTAGCGGATCGCGACGCGCTTTCCTCCGATGTCCACCAGCTCCAGAGAATGCGCGACGCGTACAACCGGCACGAAATCCGGGGCGCCAATCACTAAATTGAACCTGCAAAACTTACATCGGCGCCGGGATGTGGTCCTGTGGTGAAGCTCCGCCTATGTTACAGCCAGACACAACGCAGGCAGCGCTTGCGCTATTTTGACCCCGGTTGGGCGTTAACGCGGGTAGGGGCAGCGGCTTTGGTAAGGCGCCTGCATGCTTTTCGATAGAGGTGCGAATAAGAATGAAATATGCTTTTGTCACATTATTGTTAACGCCCGCCTTTCTATTGGCCGGCACCCGTTCGGACACGATCGACCGGATTGGGGATGCCGCGAGTGTTTTCCAAGACATTATGAACGCTCCGGATAATGGGATCCCGCAGGACATCCTGCAAAAAGCGCAATGCGTGGGGATCATTCCCGGAGTGAAAAAGGCCGGCTTCATTGTTGGTGCGAAATACGGCAAGGGCGTGATGGTTTGCCGGACCGGCGGAGGTTGGAGCGCGCCATCCACTGTGATCGTGGAAGGCGGCAGCTTTGGCTTCCAGATCGGCGCCGGCGAAACGGATGTCGTCCTGGTTGTGCAAAATAGGGACGGAGAGCGGAAGTTGATGCAGGACAAGTTCACGCTCGGTGCAAGCGCGGGAGCGATGGCTGGTCCCGTAGGCCGCACCGCCCAAGCGGAAACCGATGCGCAATTACACGCTGAGATCCTGTCTTACTCCCGGTCGCGCGGACTTTTTGCGGGAGTTGATTTAAGCGGGGCCACGCTGCGGCCGGATCACGAAGACAATCGCCCTCTTTATGGGCCTTCGGTGACGCAGCGCGAAATTCTGACAGGACGAGTGCGTCCGCCGGCTGCCGCGAATCGGCTTTACGCGGAGTTGGATCGCTACGTGCCCACGCGAACCGCGCGCCGCTAACTTTTTTGAAAGCATCGCGGGTCTCGTATCACGGGGCCCGCAATTTCCTTCCAGTATTTTCTCGCTTTAGTAAACCTTGAGGAGTCGCCGTCCCCGGTGATTCGTGACACGGTTACGCTTCTCTCTCCAACCCGGATTTACGCCGTCCAACCAATGGGGATGCAATATGACATCGAATTCGACTCATCATATGGACTTCCCAGGAGGCGTCGAAAATATTCCGAATGCACTGAGTCTGATGCTCGGGATTTGGCTGTTCGTTTCGCCCTGGGTGTACGGAGGCTTAGGCAGTGCCGGCGCGTTGAACAGTTGGATTGCCGGAGCGGTCATCGTAATTCTGGCTGCGATCCGATTTGGCAATCCGCCCGTGCCTCTACGCTTGCTGAGTGCCCTGCTCGGCGTGTGGGTTTTCGTGTCGCCCTGGGTTTACGGATATGCGGGAAACACGGGCCGGCTGATTAATAGTCTCGGCGTAGGCATGCTCGTTTTCTTTCTCTCCCTCGGCGCGGAGGTAACGAAGACGGGGCCTTCGCCCCACCATCCTTAACGGTGAGGATGCACGAATCAGCTTCATAGTGGCGTCTAAGCCGCAGTTGAAGTTGCCTCGGGTTGCAAGTTTGCGCTCAAGCTGGTGCTCTCGTCTTGGTCGGGCCAGCTTGACACGCCTCGCACAGGGCGCGTAGCATGACGGCAGACAGTTCTCATGCGCGCCCGTGCGCTTTTGCTTTTGTTCGTCGTATTTCCTCTCATCGCTCATCACTCGACGGCTGAATTCGATCTCACGCGTCCCGCCGTTGCAACCGGCGTGGTGACCCGCTTTGAGTGGTCCAATCCGCACGCGCACATTTATCTGGACGCCACACAAGCGGACGGCGCGGTGGAGCATTGGGTGATCGATATTGACAGCCCAAACGCGCTCCGGCGCCAGGGCTGGTGGAAGAACAGTTTGAAGCCGGGCGACAAAGTGACGTGTTCGGGCGCCCGCGCCAAAGACGGCTCGCCGCACATGCGCTGCACTGAAGTGGAGTTGTCGGACGGCAGCGTACTGCGGTCGAATTGAGAATCGGGTAGCATGATTTGGTAAGGAATTTTCATGAAAACAACGCTCGGTTTTGCTCTGGCGATGACGGTGGGCTTGGTGTTGGCCGCGACGCCCCTGCTGGCGCATCACTCGTTCGCCGCCGAGTTCGACGGCAGCAAGCCGGTCGATCTGACGGGCACGGTTACGAAAGTCGATTGGGTGAATCCCCATTCCTGGATCTACATTGATGTGAAGTCCGAAGACGGCACCGTTGTCAATTGGGGTTTGGAGGCCGGGCCGCCCAACGTGCTATATCGCGGCGGCTGGCGCCGGGACACGGTGAAACCGGGCGACGTCATCCAGGTGCATGGGTTTGTCGCCAAGGACGGCTCGCACACTATGGCCGCGCGGCAGATTACGACGCCGGACGGACGGAAGCTGTTCGCGGGCTCGCCGGATAACGGCCCCAAACAGTGAGCAAGGCGGCCGGCTTGGTGAGAAGCACGCCGGGGGCAAAAGCGGGGGCTCACGTGCCACGAGGAAGTTGTCCGGCAGCGCGTAATAGGGGTTTCATCGTCAAACCTTGCGCGAAGATAGAGAAGGCCACCACGGCGAAGCTGATGGTAACGATCGCGTCGCGCTCGGGAACTTCGGCCGGAAGCGCCAGTGCGAGCGCCAGGGCCAAGGCACCGCGCAAGCCGCCCCAAAAGAGAAGATGCTGATAGCGTGCCGGTACGCGTTTCTCGGATCCTGCAAAGAGCGCGCAGCACGGGTAGACCGCGGCGGCGCGGCCCAACGTGACCAGCAAGATCGCGATCACCGCCGGCCACCACACCGCGCGGAAATCCTGCATGGCCACGCGGATGCCGATCAACAGGAAGATCAGTGAATTCGCGACGAAGGCGGCATATTCCCAGAAATCCTGAACGGCCTCCTTGCCGCGGTCCGATATCCTTCCGCGCGAGCCAACATTGCCCAGCACCAGTCCCGCGCTCAGCGTGGCTAGCACCCCCGACATTTCAAATCGTTCGGCCAGCAGGAAGGAGCCGTAGGCAGCCACCGTGGTGAGTGCGAGCTCCACCAAGTGATCCTGCGTGTTTCCGGCCAATAGCAAAGCGGCTGCCGCCACTGCTGCGCCGCAGAGCAGACCGCCGCCGGCCATTCGCAGCAGTTGACCCGTTGCCTGAAGGGGGCTTGGCGAATGGCCCTGGACCAGATCCAGCACCATCGCGAATGCGACCGCCGCGGTACCGTCATTGAAGAGGCTTTCCGCTTCTACCAGCAGCGGCAGGCGGCCTCGAGCGCCGGCTTCCTGGAACGTCGCGATTACCGATACCGGGTCTGTAGCCGCGATCAGCACTCCAAAAATGAGCGCGCCTTCCCACTCCCAACTTGCCAGGTAATGCATCCCAACGGTGGTGATGCCGGCGGAGAGAATCACGCCAAGCGTCGCCAGCACGACGATGACTCCCAGGTCGCGGCGCAGGCGTCGCCATTCAATATAGAAGGCGGCCTGGAAAATCAGCGGCGGCAGCAATACGGTGAACAGGAGATCTTTGGTGAGCGCCACAGCCGGCGAGAATCGCGAGAACGCCAACGCGATTCCGGCCGCCACCAACCCGGCGCTATAGGGCAGGTTGAGCTTCTGCGTCAGCATCGCGACCACCACTGCGATCAGGAGCAGGAAGGCGCCGTTTTGGACGGTCAGTGCCATGGCCAGAGCTGAAACGGATAACATTGACCTTCGGGGAAACTTTGAAGGTCCTTCTTAGTTTAGCTTTACTCGCCATGCCCGGACCCCTGTTTTCGCAAGCAGGCGATACAGTGGAACCGGCGCCCATTCGCGTCGACGTCGACGTGGTGAACGTACTGTGCACCGTGTCGGACAAGCGCGGCGCGTTGATCACGAATCTGCACAAGGAAGATTTCGAGATCCGCGAAAATGGCCGCAAGCAGGAGATCCGCTACTTCGCGCGCGACACAGATCTGCCGCTGACCATCGCCATGCTGATGGACGTGAGCGGTAGCGTGCGTGAGGCCATTGCGGCGGAGCGGGAGGCCGCGGGGAGGTTCTTCGACGCGGTGCTGCGGCCGACGGACCACGCGCTTCTGCTGGGCTTTTCCAGCACGCTGGTGCTCTGGCAGGATTTTACTTCATCCAGCGTGCGGCTCCACAACGCTCTGGCCGCGCTCCATGCAATTCCGTTCCGCGGCCTTCCCGACATCGGCCAGCCCATGCCGGGCACCCTGCTCTACGATGCGGTGTATCAGACCGCGCTGCACAAGTTGCAGGGCGTTCCCGGCCGCAAGATGATGCTCATCGTTTCCGACGGACTGGATAACGGCAGCCGGATGCACATGGAAGAGGCGCTAGAGGCCGTTCAGGCCACCAACACGATCGTCTATGCCATCTGCTACGACCAAAAGTTCTTTGGCTGCGATTTTCTGAAGGAGCTGGCCGAGCCCACCGGCGGCCGCATGTTCGATGCGGGCAAGAAGCGGATGTCGCTGGGCGAGATTTATCAAATCATCGAGGACGAATTGCGCAGCCAGTATTCCATCGGCTACGTGCCCGTCAATCAAGAGCACGACGGCAAGTTTCGCAGGCTGACGGTGAAACTGCATTCGCCAGGCCTGCGCGTTTCCGTCCGGCGCGGCTATTACGCGCCGGGGCATGTGGAAACAAGCGGCGAGAAGCAGTGAAAGCCGTCCCGGCCGCTCGTCTCGGTCCTTAGAACTGAATGGTCCCCTTGAGTTCGAGGAAGCGCGGCGAAGCGGCTGTGCCGGGCACGAAGGCGCCGAGCAGGCTGGTGGGCGGCGCGACTTCCGCGACGCTCGACCCGAAGTTTCCGTTCGAGATATCGCTCACGGGCTGATCGAAATTCGGATGGTTCAAGGCATTGTACGCCTGCGCGCCGAATGAGAAGGTGAGCCGCTCTTTAATCCGGATGCTCTTCATCAGGGCGATGTCCATATCGAAGAAATGCGGTCCGAAGATCGAATTGCGGCCAATGTCCCCGAAGCCGGTTGGGGCTCCTGTAACGCTGGCGCTGGGAGCAAATTGGGAGGTGCTCATGCACGGTGAGTTGACGGCGCTGGGGCAGCTTTGAGAAACATAGCCGACCGGCGAAGCGAAGATGTAGCCGTTGTAGTTGTAGCCGGAGAGCGTGCTGGTGGCGCTGAGATCGTAAACCGTGAAGGGCAGGCCGCTGCGCAGGAACAAATTGGTGGAAAGGGTCCAGCCTCCAAAAATCTGGTTGGGACCCCATTTGAATCCGGTGTGGCGGAACATGTCGCTGAGCACGAAGTTTGCGCTGACGTAGTGGCGGACGTCGTAATCCGAGTTTCCATAGTCGGCTCGAATATTGAAGGGGTTCTGCGGCGTTTGGATATTCGGATTGGTCTGGAAGATGCCAAATTGTTCGTTGGAGACGCCGCCATTGGAAACATCGTCCAGAGCGTGGCTCCAGGTGTAGTTCAGATTGAAGGTGAGGCCCGCCGAAAGCCGGCGCTGCAGGCTGATGGTGAGTCCATTGTAATTTGCCGTGGCTGCGGACATATACTGCAACACTGTGCCAAAGGCCGGATTGGCGGGCTCTGTCGGCAGGCCGTCAAAGCCGCTGGTGCATACCGAGGCTGGACAATATGCATTCGGACCCGGGCGCTATGGGAATGTGAATGCCATGCATGCCGGAGTAATTGACGGTCAGCAGCATCTTTTCTCCCAGCTCCTGCTCGATCTCGAAATTCCACTTGTAGTAAGTGGGTTGATCGAATGTGTTGGGGAAGTTGAAGAAGTTGGGAGGAGCGAAGTTGGGGACCGTTTGAGAAATGGAGCCAAAGCTGCCGCCCGGACCTGAATTGTGAGACCAACGCCTGATTCGCGGCCGCGGCTTGGGTGAAAAGGCTGCCCGGAGCGCCGGGTGCAAGAGTTCCATTGGGGATGGTGAAGGCGTTGAGGGTGGGAGCGTTGAACGCCGCGTCCTCGGCCAGACCGCCGGGCAACTGGTCCGCAAAAATGCCGCCACCGGTACGGATCACGGTCTTGTCGTTGTTGAACGGTCTCCAGGCGATTCCGATCCTCGGCTCCCAAACCACGGCTTGAGTGTTGGCGTAAGCGTTGTGCTGTCCCGAAATAATGAATTGATTGTACGGCGTGGAGACCGCGGTGGGATCGGGCGTGCCGGTGAAGGTGTTGGCCAGACGCGAGAAGCAGTTCGAGTCGCAGGTAGGATTGAAGTAGCTCTCCAGGCGCAGGTTGAGGGAAACGGTGAGGCTATTGCTCACCTTCCAGTCGTCAGCAATGTAGCCGCCGATGGTGTTGAACTTAATTCCCTGTTCCGGGGACGATGGAAAGGCCTGGTTGAGAGACGTGTTCGGTCCACCGCCATCGTAGAAGTCTGACAAATTCGTAACGAGCTGTCCGTTGATGGGCCCGCCGAGCGCGTTGAAACTCAGATCGGTGACTGAATCGTGCACCCAGGTAACGCCCAGACGGAAAGTGTGGCGTCCGACGATCTTAGAAAAGTCGTCTGACACTTGATATTGGAAAACGCGCCTGCCCTGCGGGAAGAAGAAGTCGGGAGGATACGGAGGCTCGCCCCAGGCGCCCACCGGCGTGAAGGCGTTGCCCGAGAAGTTGACATAGGTCGGCAAGGCGGCCAGAGCGCCGGAGGCGTCGGTGGGTGTGAAGACTGCGCCGTAGAACAGGACCGAGCCGTTGAACTGATTCACGCTGTTGGGTCCGAAAACGTGGGTCTCGGACACCTGGCCTTGCATCTGCGGCTGGTTGCTTTGCTCGTTAAACGTGGGGCCGAACGGGCTGGCGAAGGTGGGCTGGAATCCGTTGTCTCGATACACGCGAATGTAGCCCCGATCCTTGTCGTTGAAGACGTGATCGACGCGGGCGGACCATAAGTATTCTTTGTTGAGGTCGGGCGGCGTGCTTCGGAACTGGAGCGCGCACGGAATGCCGGCGCCCAAGCCGGTGAAGCCGTTGCAGCCACCGCCGGGAACGGCCGTCGCGCTGCTGGTGCCGGGAGCGCCATTGTAGATCTTGAAAATTTGCTGGTAGAACGGGATCTCAGCGGCATTGCCATCGCCCGCCAGATTGGCCAAGGTAGCAGCCTGGAATTGCGGGCTGGGAACCAGGGTGAGGTTGCTGGATCCGGGCAGAAAATCGCGCAGCCCTTCATAGTCCGCGTCAAAGAACGTGCGATTCTTTATGATCGGGCCATGGAAATCGGCTCCCCATTGGTTGAAATTATTAAACGGAGTAGGCAGCCCCACCGAGTTGTTTTCGAGCTGATTGGCGTTGAGCAATCGGCCGTTCCAATTGTAGAGTGCGTCTCCGTGGAATTCGTTGGTTCCCGACTTGGTGATATAAGCGACCTGGGACCCGGCGTATTGCCCGTATTGGCCCGAGTAGGCGTTGTTAATCACGTTCGCTTCCGCAACGTCGTTCGCGCCGAGCATTAAGTTGGACGCGCCGCTGTTGTTTACATCCAGGTAAGGGTCGTTATCATTCATGCCGTTGATGGTGAACAGATTGGATGTGCCCGGCATGCCGTTGGCCGAGAAGTTTCCATTGCCGCCGTCGGTGTTCATGACAACGCCGGGCGCGGTCTGAGCGAAGTAGGTAAGGTCGTTTCCGGGATTCGGCAGGTTTTCAATCATCTGCGTGTCATAGTTGGTGGCCACGTCGGCGTTTTGAGTCTGCACCACAGATGCGCCCTCCTCGACGTTCACCACCTGGGTGGCGCCGGCCACCATCAACTGAACGTTCACGGTGGTTGGCTGGCCTGCGACGACAACCACGTTCGGCGTCCGCTGAGGTTGAAAGCCGCCGGCCTTCACGTCGACTTTGTAGCTGCCGGGAGGAACGAATGCGAATCGATAACTTCCCGCGTCGTTGGTAGCCGCGGTTTGGGACACGTTCGTATTGACGTTGGTCAGCGTTACGGTAGCGCCAGGGATAGAGGCGCCCGTGGGATCGGTGATGGTTCCCGTGACATCTCCCGAGATAATGGATTGGGCGCGCGAGGGGATGGTCAGCGCGGCGAATAACCAGAGCGCAAACAGAAAATGAAACGATCTTAGCGGCATTTGTAAGCTCCTGAAGGCAACGACATCTTCTTCGCAGCAACTAGCAAGGCCGCTGCCACTCCAGGCACGCCGCGCAGGTTGTTATAAATCCAGAAAATGTAACGTAAATACGAGACTCGTTCCGTTATTGAATTTGGAATTTATCAAGAAGTCCGCTGCTGCAATCGGTAGCGAAGTGCGCGGGTAGAACCGGGGTAACGGTTACTCATGCAACTTTGAGACACGGTGTTCTCAGGGAGGAAAAGGCGGCGCTGCAAAAGGAAACGGCCGGAGATTGGAATCCCCGGCCGTTCGAAGTAAGACCCAACGAATTGACTAGAAGCTAACCTTGAGCGATAACGACATCGATCGTGGATTGCTGGAGAAAGCCTGACTCGGATCCGCGAAGATGCCCTGGGTCGGAATCAGGAAATTATGCACCAGAGATGTGGTGGGACTGGTGTTGGTGCCGGGAAGCGCCAGGCCAGCGGGGGCAACATCACTAATGAAACCGCCGACGTATTGCGGATGGTTAAAGAGATTGAACGCGCGGAGAGCGAATTGAACCTTGAACTTCTCGGTTACGTTGAAGTTCTTGGCGAGCGTGATGTCGATATCATCAATCGGCGGCAACATCCCGGTATTGCGGCCGCCATTGGGGAAAGTGCCCTTGGGCGCTGTGATGTACCGGGCGTTCGTATTATTCACCAGGTAGGCAACGGTTTGGCCGGCGCTGTTTTGCAACGCCGTGGTACCAGAACCCACTCCGGCTTGGCCGCTGGGGTTCACAAACGCGCGGTCGCCGGCCGTATCTCCGTTCAGATTGGAGTCGGCGCCACTTTGCACGTCATAGAGTGTACCGGTCTGATATTGATATACCGGCGCAATCTCCCAGTTGCCGACTACGTTCTTCATGAGCCAGTTGCCGTTCTTGAAGGGATTGAAGTCATAAATGGATTCGATGCTGAAGCGCTGCCGATGGTCGAGCGCCGAACTGGAGCGATCCAAAGCCAGGTCCTGAGCATTCTCGGGCAGGCGCGGAGTCACGTAGGTGGAGAAAACTTCAGCCGTGGAATCGTCGATATTGTGGCTCCAGGTATAGGCTCCTACCAGCTGCCAATTATTTGAGAACCGCCTGGTCAACGTATTCGCCCAGCCATTGTAAAGGGAGTTGCCCCAGGGCTGATAGGAAGTGATGATTCCCGTGAAGCCCGCAGCGAGATATCCCGGAAGGATGTTGCCGCCCGCGGCCAGTTGTCCTTCCAAACCCGAGAGAGTGCTGGTCAAGGAGTTGAGAGTAGCTTGGCTGGGCATGCTGTAGTAAAGCGGCAGAGCGTTGGACGGCGTTACCACTGGTTGACGGTTGAGCTGAACTTGCACCGGCAAGTAGACGCCATGGGTGCCGATATAGTCGCTCTCAAAGGTGTAGTCGTTCGCAAAGACGTGCTGCACGCCAAAGTTCCATTGAACGGCCTCAGGACGCGTTTGGTTGGGCACGTAACCGCCGGTGCCGGCGCGCAAGTCGGCCAGACTAGGAACGCTAACGGTACTGCCGGGCTTAATGCCGCCGTTCGCCAGGAATCCGGCGCCCGGTCCTCCGGCCTGGTTACAGCCGGTTTGGGGGCCGCCGGTGCAGTCCACGGTGGTTGTGAATTGCGGAGGCTCAGTCAACAGGCCGAAGTTGTCGGGAAGAACATCGAAGTTGCGGCCAAATCCGGCGCGAATTACGGTCTTGCCGCTGGTACCTGGTGAGTACGCAATGCCGATGCGTGGCATGAACGCGGTGCCCATGGCCTGCGGCTTGTTAAACTCGATCAGACCAGGAACGCTGGAAGCCGCGTTTAGAGTTTGCAGCTGTTCGCCAATCGGCACGGTCAGATATTCGTAGCGGAGACCGATATTGATCGTGATGTTGGGCCGGATCTTCCAGCTGTCGTTGCCATAAAAACCATAAAGATATTGGTTGCCAGAGTACTCTTGTCCGCCTAGAGACCGCTGCGCAATGTAGTCGGGGTAGTAGTCGAACATATAGTCCGACAAGAAACTATACTCGTAGTCGCCGCGCGAGCGCTGCACGAAGGACTGGGGCGAGATCCAGCTATACCCGTCGAAACCGAAGTGGAAACTATGGGTTCCTTTGGTCCAGTTCACACCATCGTTGATCTGATAGGTGTTTTGAATGCCGTACTGCGGAGCGTTCGGATCCGGACCGAAGTAGGAGCCGAAATTACCTTCGTACACATTGACGCTGGGAAACTGATCCAGGCCTGGATACGAAATATTCGGTACGGGGTAATCGTTCGAATAGCGGTTGAAACCGAGCCGCAGCTCGTTGGTGAGGTTGGGCGAGAAGTTGTGATATTCGGAAATGGTCGCCAGATAGTAGTTGTAGGGAATCGTTTGAAAGAAGGCCTCCGGGAAACCGGAAGTGTCGATCGTTCCCGTGCGTTCCAGTACAAAACGTCCGCGCAGTTGGTCCGTATCGGAGATCGAGTAGTCAATGGAAGCCAACCCAGTGTTGTAGTTCTGGTAATTCGGAAGCGATGAGGAAATCGTACCCGCCGGAATAGCAACAGTGCCCGGTACCAGGCCCCCACTCGCTGTCGTAAGCGCCGCGAGCGAGGTAGCTGCTCCGGTGTTGCCCAAATAGACATTCGGATTCACGTAGAATGTCTCCGAGCCGACTGGCGCAGATCCCAAATACTTTTGATACTGCTGGAGATTTGTCATGTTGATGCCAGGGATCGCAGCCAGCATGCTGTATCCAGCAGCGGTGGGGGCATCGTAACCGGTAGTCGAAGACTGGCCGATCGGGTTGTATTCCCAGTCGACAAAAAAGAAGAGCTTATCCTTTTTGATCGGGCCGCCGAAGTTACCGCCGAAGCGGTTGTTGTCGTAACGGGGATGGAGTGGGTTTCCTTCAATAGCATTCAGGTTGTCGGCAGCATTCAGATCGCGGTTCGTGAAGTACTCATACAGCATGCCGTGGAACTGATTGGTGCCGCTTTTGATGATCTGGTTGAACTGGCCGCCAGAGGAGTGCCCGTATTGGGGAGAGAATTGGTTCGCAATCACCGTGAACTCTGAAACGGCGTCGTTGGGAACTTGCACCAGCGGACCGGTGACAGCTTTATTGTTATTGTCGATTCCTTCGATGGTGAAGTTGTTGTTGCGGGGCCGCTGACCGCCGACCGAGGGGCCAGTTCCCAGTCCAACCGCGCCACCAGTCGCAACTCCCGCTTGCAGCAGCGAGGTATTGATGACCCCGGATCCGCCGGACGTCATGGGAAGACTCGCCAGTTGCTGCGCACTGTAGGTATTTTGCAGTTGGGCAGTGGTGGTGTCGATGACCGCCGCCTCGCCGGATACCTCCACCGTTTGTGTGGATTGCCCAACGGTCAGCGAGACATTAGCCGTCGCCACCTGGTTGAGTGTCACATCTACAGCCTTGATTTCCGCTTTGGTGAAACCGGCCGCGGCGACCGAAATATCGTACTTACCCACCAGAAGATTGCCGATGCGGTATTGTCCGGAGGAAGTTGTGGTCACCGTGGATGCAACACCCGTACTTTCGTTGGTGGCCGTTACCATGGCGTTGGGTACGATCGCACCGGTGGCGTCATATACCGTCCCAGTTAGTTCTCCCGAAGTAGTTTGCGCAAAGCTCGGCAGGCTCAGAGCCAAAAGAACCATGGCTACGGCGCCGATCCGGCTCACAAATTTTGGCATTGAATTATTTTTCATTGCATGGATCCTTGTTTGCATCCTGACACGGCCGCATCGCACACGTAACCGGTGAAAGAGCCCGTATCTCGCGCCCCCAGACGTGGGAGCGTCAAAGTTATGCTTCCATTCAAATGATTCATTGCGTTTCTCCCCTTTGGCGGTGCGCCAGTTCAGCGCACGCATATTCTCAGATCAGCGGGCTTCCCCTGTTTTGGAAAGCCGCAAAATTGACACGGGCCAGACAACGACCCAAAAAGCAGACGTGGCGTTTCAGAATCCCAACAAACCGCGCTCAGCCGCTACTAATGCGTTAGCAAAAGCAACTTGCATTCCCCTTACCACAAGTTAACAGGGCTTGAGTAACAAACTCGTTAATTATATACCAAGGGTTTACGCACTGCTAGGGGAGATTTCAAATATGTCTTCCGGTAGCCCTTGGCCGCGATCTTCCAAAAACGGGAACGGACACCACCCTGCCGGGGTGCTGGTAAAAGCCGCTTGAATGCAAAAAGAAAAGGGAGCCCGAAGGGGCTCCCGGAAAAGCAGTGGATACTGGGGTCCGTCAGAAGTAGATCTTCGCTCCAAGCTGAACCACCCGCCCGGCCGCATTGGGGTTGTACGTCGTGACGCGGCCGAAGGTGCTGGGGGCGTTAAAGTCCTCCCACGCGGTAATATTCTGCGAAAACGCGAAATTGGTGTGGTTGAAGACATTGAAGGCTTCCAGGCGAAGTTCAATCTGCCTGGTCTCCGTAAACGTAATCAATTTGCTGAGAGCCAGATCGGTGTTGTTGATTCCGGGGCCATGGAAGTTGTTCCTTCCTTCGTTCCCCAGGACACCCGGGGTTTCCTGCGCGAAAGCGTTCGGATTGAAGTAATAGTTGGGTTGAGCAGGATTCGATCCGAACTGGAGCGTAGCGTTGCGCGGATCGTAGATTCCCGGATAGCCGGCCACATTGGGCGCGTCCCAGCATCCGTAATAACTGAAGGGGGACGAGACCGGGCATTGTAGCGATAAATCGGACGAATCGCCTACGATGATCGGAAAACCCGTCTGAAACGTAGTAATACCTGCCACCCGCCAACCACTCACCACGTACTTCCCGAAAGCATTGTTCCAACGTGGGATGGGCAAGTCATAGGTGTAATTGACGACGAAACGGTGGCGGGCATCGAAGTTGGAATCGCCCCGGTCGAGCGCGAAATTGAACGGATTGCTGGTGCGAGTAGACCCCGAGGCCGCGCCGCTGCCCTCGTAACCCGAGGTGTCGTCGATGGAATGGCTCCAGGTATAGGCAGCCTGGAACATCAGTCCGCGAGCCAGGCGTTTTTGGAGTTGCACCTGCAACGAATTGTAATTAGAGACGCCTTGGCTGCCCTGCACGCCAACCGAAGCGAATACGTTGCCCGGCGCATACATACTGTGGGTCGGGTATAGGATGGCCTGGTTGTCCCGGTTGGCGATGCAAGTCGGGTCGGCGGCGCACGCCGCTGTTCCCGCGGGTGAAATGGGATTGCCTTCGTAGACGATGTCCAGATGCCGGCCTTGAGCCCCCACATAGCCCACTTGCAGGATCATCTGTCCGGGAAGTTCGCGCTGAAGGTTCAGGTTGTAATTCATCGCGTAGGCATTGGTCAGGTTCGGATTCACCGTATTGATGCTCAACGGTTCGAACTGTGAGAAGTCCACGGCCTGGCCTTTAGCGGCCGGAGTGAAGGGGAAAGGATTCGGGGCGGCTTGGCCGGTGGCGATGTCGACATAAGGGTTAGCGAACGTGGGGCTTCCGCCAATTCCGGTCGCGGCCAGGGAGGCGATGAAGAAGGGCGGCGCGCCGAGCTGTTGGAGCGCCAGTTCCTCCGCGGCGCGATTGAAGTAGATGCCGTATCCGCCGCGGATCACAAACTTCTTGGCTGCGCCGCCGCTGAGCGGGCCCCAGTCGGGTGAATACGCAAATCCAAAGCGTGGCGCAAAGTTATCGTTGTGCTGGTGATAGCCGGACGTCGTACATCCGGGGTCGCCCGGAAAATCCAAACCCGCCGGTGCGGTTGGAAATATAGTAGATTGCTGACCCGGGATGAAGCAGTTGTTGTACAACCCGTCGTAGCGATGATTGACTAGCGGCGTGTCGATCTGCCAGCCAAGCCCATAATTGAACGTCAAATTGTTCGTGACTTTCCAGCTATCTTGGGCGTACGAGTAGAATTCGTAGCTGCGGAACGCCTGCACGCCACCGCTTTCCTGGATGAATATATCCGGTACTCCGAGCAGGAAATCCGCGCCGGGATCCCCGGTGCTGTAAGCGCCAGTACCGTCAAAGGCAAACTCGCCGTTGTTCAAAGCATCGAATGTGTCGTTGACCTCGTAACGCCGCCAGTCGAAGCCGAACTTCAGCGTATGGCTGCCAATCGCTTTGGAGAGGCTCTCGGTCATTTCATACGTATTATCGATAGACGGTTGCGGACCATCGGGGCTTCCGCCCAGATTGAAGTATCCGTTCAGGCTAACCAGCGGCATGCTGGCCACGCTCGGAAATTGCGAGTTTATCCCGGTAAAGCCGTAGGAGGACGGAAGCGCTGGATTCTCAGGCGTCACGGCCTCGTAATTCAAGCGGTACCACGAAGCGCGGAATTCGTTCAGGGTGGTGGGATTAAAAGTGTGAGACCATTGCGCGGTGTATTGCTTGGTCGCCTCCGGATCGGTCTCTCCGAAGCCGGGCAGCGTAGAGCCCAGGAACGGAACCCCGCGCACAGTAGAGTCATGCTCAATGAACAAGCTGGCCCACAAGCTGTCCTTGCTGCCGAAAGTGTGATCGACACGCGCGATTCCTTGCTCCTCGTCCTGGGCCTCGATGGACGTAAATGAATACTGGTTGACTCCGAAATTTGGCTGAGGGACGAACTGGTTCATCAGTTTGACCGCCAGCGGGTTCAAGTCTGCCGTCGGAATATGGCCCGTTGGGAATAGCGTACTGTACGGAGTTTCCGCTGGATACGTGGCTCCGTTCTCGCCCTGAAGCGGGATGGCCGAAGCTCCGCCGAGACTGGCAATGTCGGGAAAATATCCGTTCCGTTGATCTTGCGTGAAGACGGTGGTGGTCTCAGACTGCTGATTGGTGTCCGGACGGCGGTTTCTGGTTCCCTGGTAGGACAGGAAGAAGAACGTGTGGTCCTTCCAAATGGGACCGCCCACCGTGCCTCCATACTGATTCTGGTGAAAGACGGGCGGCGCCACCGAGAAAAAGTTCCGCGCGTTCAAGAACGTATCGCGATAAAACTCAAAGACGCTGCCGTGGAATTGATTCGTGCCCGACTTGACGATCGCATTCAAAATGCCGCCGGAGTTGCGTCCGTATTCGGGATTGATGGTGCTGTCGATGAGGTTGAACTGATCGATGGCATCCGGACTCGGAACCAGCCCCACCGCGTTCAGGCGATAGTCGATCGCATCGGAGCCATTCAGGAGGAAGGAATTCTGCTGGCTCTGGCTTCCGTTGATGGCATAGTTGCTGCGATTGCCGTCGCTCTGGCTGACAGCGCCCGGCACCAACTGCTGGAGTTGCGTCCAATTTCGGCCCAGCAGGGGCAAATTCACGATCTGTTTGGCGTCGATGATAGTGCCAAGCTGCGTTGTGGTGGTCTCCACTTGAGTCGGATTCGCTTCCACTTGCACCGATTCGGTGATTTGCCCCACTTCCAATGAAATTGGAAGGTTGTAAACCTGGTTTAGCGTCAAAGTGATATTGCGTGTCGTGGAAGTGCGGAACCCTGTCTTGGTTACGGTCACATCATAAGTGCCGGGCGGCAAGCTGAGAAATTCAAAACCCCCGTCGTCTTGAGTCATCACCGAGGAGGACACCTGGGTCTGGTCGTTGGTAGCCTTGACCTCCGCGCCCGGAACGCCTGCCCCCGACGGGTCGGTTACGGTGCCACGAATATGCGCCACTACTTCTTGCGCCGGAAGATTCCAAAACGTCGCCATGGAGAGCACGAGCGCTCCCCAGCCGATCAGCGTGAGTTTTCGCATTTTTCCCCTTCTCTTATCGTCTTAGGACCCGGTTCGCGCGGTAGCAATTTGCGCGCACGCTTGACGTATGTTGAAACTATCGTCTGTTGAAACTACCGCATTAGGCTGCACGTGGTGCGCACCGCACCCTTTGCGCTTCTCAGGAAGCATAACTTACAGAGAAATATCCGACGGCTCTTCAGATCGAGTCAGCTACACAACACCCCTGGTCTCGATGCCCTTGTGACAGCATCCGGTGTACCAAACCACAGGTCCACAGGCTAATAAAAATATCCATTATATGGCATGGACTTAACCTCTCGCGAGGCGTTTAGCGGATATGTTTTCTAATAGATCGCCGTCCCGACTTACAGAAAATCGGAAACAGTACTAACCTCAGGTCGGTTCATGTCCCAGGTCCCTCCTGCCTGAACTCCCCGCTCCATCGCTCTTACTCCTATAATTCGTACAGGACCTTTTCGAAAGACATGCGAAAGCGAGTTATGTTCGGGTCGGCCGTGGTGCTGCTCAGCATCCTGGCGAGTCTGGTGGTCTGGCAAGGCTCCTTTAACCTGGGCACCTTCGCCCCCGCGCCATCCAACATCCAGCAGACCTATCTGTTTTGGGCCGTTTCCACGCTGATCTTTATCTTCACCGGTGACGCTCGGCTTTATGCTGTTCCGCACCGTGGTGAAGTTGTACATCGAGCGGCACAACTAACCGCCCCGGGTCGCATATCAAGTCGAAACTGATCGGCGGCGCGCTGGCGCTCAGCGTGCTCCCCATCATTTTCCTGGTGCTGTGGAGCGTCTCGGTACTGAATCTGAACCTGGACAAGTGGTTCAGCCAGCCGGCCCGGACCATGAATATCGATCTGGTGCAGATCGCCAATGCGCTGAATCAGGAGGTGGGCGACAAACTCACCGCGCAGGCTCATTGGCTGGCGTCGCAGCCGGTCCAGAGCGCCGATTTCTACGAACGCTTCTGCCAGGAGAACCAGATCGAAAAGGCCGAAATCGAGCGCTCCCGACGGCGGCGGCAGGATGCTTTGCTCGGTTTCGGACTCGCGCCAGGGCGAGCTCTACAAAGCCAGCATCCAGACCGACGAAGGAAAGCTGGTTCTTTCGGCGCGGATGCCGCTGAAGCTGGCGGCCAAGCAGCGCGAGATCAATCAAGCCGTGGCCGATTACAACCGCTTGTCGGCTGGAGCGGAAAGGCGTCCGCCGTACGTATCTGCTGCTGCTGTCTCTGATCACGCTGTTCATTCTTTTCTTCGCCATTTGGATCGCGCGCTACATGGCCGGACAGATCAGCACGCCCATTACGCGCGCTGCTGCGGGCGGCCGAGCAGATCCGCAAAGGCAATCTGAGCTATCGCGTGCGCGTGGACGCCATCGACGAAATGGCCACGCTGGTGCGCGCCTTCAATGAAATGACGGAGGCGCTGGAAACCAACAGCAAGGAACTGGAAGCCCGGCGGCGATTCACCGAAGCGATTCTCGAAAGCATTCCCACCGGCGTCATTTCGCTTACCTCCGACGGCCGCATCCAGCGTGTGAACCGCGCTCTGATGGGGATTTTCCCGGAAGAGCAGGTGGCGCGCGCGGCCCGTTTGAGCGACCTGTTCTCGCGCGAAGATACGGCGGAGATCCGTTACCTGATGAATCGCGCCCGCCGCACCGCCGTGGCCGGCACGCAAATCGAGTACAAAGCCGAGCGGCGCGTGCTGCATCTGTCGCTCACCGTGGCCGCGCTCGATGAGCAGCGCAGTTCCGGTTTCGTCCTGGTGGTGGAAGATACCAGCGAGCTGCTGCGCGCCCAGAAGGCCGCGGCCTGGCACGAGGTGGCGCGCCGCGTGGCCCACGAGATCAAGAACCCGCTGACGCCCATCGCGCTGTGCGCCGACCGCATCGCGCGGCAGTTGGCGCGTCCCGAGCAGACCGCCGACACGCGGCGCATCCTGCAGGAGTGCTCGGCTACCATCGCGCGCGAGGTGGAGAGCGTGCGCACGCTGGTGGACGAATTCTCGCAGTTCACGCGCTTCCCGGCGGCGCAGCCCGTGCCATCGGATTTGAATCAAATCGTGGACAACGCCGTTTCGGTGTTCGAAGGGCGCCTGGATGGAATCCGCGTGGACAAGGATCTGGCGCCGGAGCTGCCTTTGGTGCAGGCGGATCGCGAGCAATTCAAGCGCGTGGTGGTGAACCTGGTGGACAACGCGGCGGAGGCGATGCAGGATTCGCTGGTGAAACGTCTTTACATCGGAACGCGCTCCACCGAAGCCGATTCGGTGGAGTTGATCATCGCCGATACCGGCTGCGGAGTCTCGCGCGAAGACAAAGAAAAGCTCTTCCTGCCGTATTTTTCCACCAAGGGACGGGGAACGGGGCTGGGGCTGGCGATCGTGAATCGCATCCTGGCCGATCACGAAGCCACCATCCGCGTGGAGGACAACGTGCCGGCCGGCGCTCGTTTCATCGTGGAACTGCCCATCCGAACGGTCGGCCGAAATAGAGGCCAAAGCAGCCGCCATGAAAGTGGCGGAAGCTGTCCCGGCGGAGAGCCGGTTCTTGAAGCCGGCGCGCATTCTGATTGTCGACGACGAGCCGCTGATCCGGCAGTCGCTGGCCGGCGTTCTGGAAGACGAAGGCTATCAGACGCACGCCGTGGCCACCGGCGAAGAATGCTTCACCGAGATCGCGCGCAGCGCCTATGATCTTGATCCTGCTGGACGTCTGGTTGCCGGGGATGGACGGATTGGAGACGCTGGCCCGTTTGCAGGAGATCGCGTTCGCCAGCCGGCCGGTGGTGGTGATCATTTCCGGCCACGGCACCATCGAAACCGCCGTGAAGGCCACCAAGCTGGGCGCATTCGATTTCCTGGAGAAACCGCTCACCATCGAAAAAGTAATGGTGGTGGTGAAGAACGCGCTGCAGCAGCGCAAGCTCGAACTGGAAGTGGAGCGCTTCAAGGAAGAGGGGCGGCGCGAGCTGCAGATCATCGGCGAAAGCGTTCCCATGAAGGCGCTGCGGCAGCAGCTGGCGCTGATGGCCGCGACTAACGGACGGGTGCTGATCTATGGGGAGAGCGGCAGCGGCAAGGAATTGGTGGCGCACGCCATTCACAACAGCAGCGCGCGCGGCACCGAGGCGTTCGTCGAAGTGAATTGCGCGGCCATCCCCGAAGACCTGATCGAAAGCGAGCTGTTCGGGCATCGCAAGGGCAGCTTTCCCGGCGCCACCGAAGACAAGACCGGCAAGCTGCAGAAGGCCGACGGCGGGCACGCTGTTCCTGGACGAAGTGGGCGACATGAGTTTGAAGACGCAGGCCAAGGTGCTGCGGTCGCTGGAGGAGCAGCGCTTCGAACCGGTGGGCGCGGAGACGTCCATTCAAGTGGATGTGCGCGTGGTGGCGGCCACCAACAAAAACCTGGAGGAGGAAATCGAGCGCGGGAATTTTCGCGAGGACCTGTTCTATCGCCTCAACGTAATTCCGTTCTATGTTCCGCCGCTGCGCGAACGAGTCGAAGACATTCCGCTGCTGGCCGAGCATTTCCTGAAGGAGTTCACCACCGCGTACGGACGCCGGCCCAAGGAGCTGACGCCGGAAGCGTATGAAGTGTTGAAGGAGCATCGCTGGCCGGGCAACGTGCGCGAGCTGCGCAATCTGATGGAGCGCATCGTCATCATGAGCCCGCAGGTGCGCATCGACGCGCGGCATATTCCGCTCATTCCCGGCAAGCGCGCGGTCTTCGAGCGGGCGGCGGATCGGCTGGGCAGCCTGCATGAAGTTCGCGCTGCGGCCGAGCGCGAATACATCCTCAAGACCTTGGACGAAACCAAGGGCAATGTCACCAAGACCGCTGAATTGCTGGGGCTGGAGCGCAGCAATCTTTATCGCAAGATGAAGGCGCTGGGAATCGGTCCGAAAGAATAGCGGCCGCTATTTCGAGCTGAGTTGCCCGCGCGCGGCCGCCGTCGCGAGTTCGTCGCAGCGATTGTTGTCCGCATGCGAGGCGTGGCCCTTGGTCCAGGACCAGGTGGTCTTGTGCCGCGCGTTCTGCTCGTCCAGCTCTTCCCACAGATCCTGATTCGCCACCGGCTTCTTGTCGCCGGTGCGCCAGCCGTTCTTCTTCCATTTGTGAATCCAGGCCGTGATGCCGTTCTTCAGATAATTCGAATCGGTCACGATCTCCACCTCGCACGGCTCCTTTCAACGCGCGCAGGCCCTCCACCGCGGCCTTCAGCTCCATGCGATTGTTGGTGGTCTCGCGCTCCGATCCGTAGATCTCGCGCTTCTTCTCGCCATAGCGCAAAATGCACGCCCAGCCGCCGGGCCCGGGGTTGCCGATGCAGGCCCCGTCTGTGATGAGCTGGACTTGCTTCAGGCGGGAACTCCAGCTAACTCGCGCTCAAAGAACGCATCCACGTGATCCAGGATCTGCAGCGGCGTCGGTGGTTTTGTAGATCTCGACGCGCAGCTTCGATCCGTTGCGCACGCCATGCGTGAAGTAAGTGGCGAACTGCTTCATCTTGCCGACGGTATCCGGCTCGCCGCGCTCGCATAGCATGCCATAGTAAGTGCGCATCAGGTCGTAGCGCTGCCGCTCGGTGGGCTGCTCGTAGCTTCCGGTCGCCAGATACTGCTGAATCTGGCGGAAAATCCACGGATTCGAGGATGCCGTCCGGCCGATCATCACCGCGTCGCAGCCCGTCTCCCGCACCATGCGAACCGCGTCTTCCGGCGTCACGATGTCGCCGTTGCCGATCACGGCAATGTTCCGCACCGCGGCCTTCACTTCGGCGATGCGCGTCCAATCCGCTTTGCCGCTGTAGCCCTGCTCGCGCGTGCGCGGATGCAGCGCAACGGCCTGCAGTCCGCAATCTTCGGCCAGCCGCGCCATTTTCACGGCCACCAGTTCCTGGTCATTCCAGCCCGCGCGGAACTTCATGGTGAACGGAATCGAGATGGCCGCCCGCACCTTGCGCAGGATCTCTTCCACCAGCGGCAGATCGCGCAGCAAGCCCGAGCCGCCGTTGCACTTCACCACTTTATTCACCGGGCAGCCGAAGTTGATGTCGACGATATCGAATCCGAAATCCTGGCAGGCCTTGGCGGCGTCGGCCATCACCTGCGGGTCGGAGCCGAACAGCTGCGCGGAGATGGGATGCTCTTCCGGCTCGAAATACAGATAGCGGAACGTTCGCGTGGCTTTCTTGGCTTTGAGCGAATGCCACCACGCCGTGCGAGCTGGTGAACTCGGTCATGATCAGGCCGCATCCGCCCTGGTTGCGGATCAGCCGGCGGAAAACCGTGTCGGTGACGCCGGCCATGGGCGCCAGCACCGTGGCGGGCGCAATGCGCGTCGCTCCGACATGGAATTCGTTGGGAAAATCGGACATCCTAAGCTATTTTAACGGCTCGGGTCCGAAACGTAAATGACGGTAATTGCGTTTAACGTAGTAAGCGCGGAGGGTGAAGCGTGAACATGAATTGGAAACTGGTGTCGGCTTTTGCAACGGGAGCCGTGCTTGCGTCCGGGATCGTGTATTTCGCGGTGAGGCAGCACGGATGCGGGTCACCGTTGTCCACTCCAATCGCACAGTCGCTTCCGCAGCCGGTTTCGGCGCAGCCCGCGCCCCCGATCAGCGCCCGCCGCATCACCCGAGAAGTCACCCAGTGCCGGTTCGAGTCCCGGTTCGCGAAAAGCCATCGCCCATGCCGCCTCCCGTGCGGCGCAAACAAGAAGTGGTGATCGCCCGCAACGCCCCGCCGCCGCGCCGCCGCCGGTGGAACCGCAGCCTCGAACCGGCGCTACCACCCCCGGCCGCGCCCAGCACGCCCGCTGCTCCGGCGCCGGCCGAAAATGTCCCGGTGCAAAATGTCTCGCTCCCGAACACCGAAGCCCGCGTGCCGCCCACCGTGACGCTCGCGGCCGGAACGTTGCTGCCGGTTCGCATCGGCGAAACGCTTTCGTCGGCGCGCAATCAGGTGGGCGACACCTTTCTTGCCACGCTCACCCAGCCGCTAGTCATCGATGGTTGGGTCATCGCCGAACGCGGCGCGCGCGTGGAGGGCAGGGTAGTGGACGCTGCCCAGGCCGGCCGCGTGAAGGGCGCGTCGCACTTGGGAATTTCCATCGTGCGGCTGGCGACAGCCGACGGCCAGAACATCCGCATTCGCACCGAGCCATTCGTGAAGGACGGCGCCAGTTCAACCGGGACCGATGCGGCGAAAATCGGCGCGGGCGCGGCCATCGGCGCCATCATCGGAGCTATCGCGGGCGGCGGTAAAGGCGCGGCGATCGGAGCGGGCGCGGGTGGAGCGGCGGGCGCGGGCGATGTGCTGTTGACGCGCGGCAAGCCGGCCGAGATTCCCGTGGAGACGCGGGTCAGCTTCAAGGTGCAGGACTCGGTGACGATCACCGAACGGCTCAATTAATCACGGCTCGAAGACTCGGGACGGCACGGAAATCGAGAACTGATTCGGATAGCCGAACGAAACGCGCTGCAGAAGCTTGTCGGGGTCGAATTCGTCGCCGAGTACGAAGTTGAAAACTAACGTGACGGATCTTCCAGCGCAGCTTTTTTGAAACGTCGATGTCCGAAGCGCGCCTTCTCAACGGCTGGGGCGAGAATACTGTGTGCCCGCGAGCCTTCATTTGAGTGGGGCTGTCCGAAGAAACGACCACCGTGGCATTCACCGGGCCTGTAATTCGTGCTGCATCCGCGAGCTGGGGATAGGCAGGCATCTGCCAGCCGCTCAACGCACGACATTTTGGAATCCGCGTCCTGGCTCGGCTCCGCGAACGCTACCCCAAGGCAAGCCGTCAACATCTTCGCGAATCGCATCTCTCACCCCATTTACCGGAATCCGATGTCGTCCTTCACCTTCTCCATCCAGTTGTACACGATCGGGCAGTAGCCCACGCGATCCAGAAACTGCCACATGCGGCTCGCAATCGATCCCGTGCCGCGCACCACGTGCGGGAAATTGACGCAATTGTGCGGGCGCGCTTCATACACGCTGCACAGATTGCCTTCCAGAAACACGCAGCCGCCTTCATTGCGCTTCAAGATCAGCGCGCCCGAACCATCCAGCGCCGTGAATTGCTCCACGAACTCGCTCTCGCTCGTCCCCACAAACTTCGCCAGCTTCTCGACATCTTTCTCCGTGATGCCCACCTCGGTAACGCGGCAGCAATTCGCGCACGCCGTGCAATCGATCTCCGCTTCAATCTCCTCGCCAAAACGGCGCAGACGCCGATCCGAATGCCGGTGGCTTTTCAAATAGGCCCGAAAGCGCGGCATTTTCGCCTCGCTGCTGCTGTTCGAGGCGGCGGATCTGGACGAGATCGGTTAGCATTTCCTAGAATCAATTATGGCTTCATCAACATGCCGCTTCGGGCGAAGAGTTTTACCGCATCCAAAAACTGCCGCCTTACGTGTTCGCCGTCATCAACGAGATGAAGGCCAAGGCGCGCGCGGCGCAACAGGATGTGGTGGACCTCGGCATGGGCAATCCGGACGGCTCCACGCCCGAGCCGATCGTCAAGAAATTAATCGAAGCGGTCCGCAATCCGCGCAATCATCGTTACTCGATGTCGCGCGGCATTCCCCGGCTGCGCGCGGAAATCGCCAAGCGCTATCGCACCAAATACGGCGTCGAGCTGGATTCCGAAACCGAAGCGATTGTCACCATCGGCGCCAAGGACGCGCTGGCCCATTTGCTCTTCGCGGTGATTGGCCCGGGCGACGCGGTGGTTTCTCCGAACCCCGCTTATCCCATCCATCAATACGGCGTCATCATGGCCGAAGGCCACGCCTGCATGCTTCCCATGCCGACGCCCGCGGAGTTCCTCAATCGCCTGGAGCATCTGTACAACACGTCCTCGCGCAAGCCGAGGATGATTCTGATTTCGTTTCCGCACAATCCCACCACGCACTGCGTGGACCTGCAATTCTTCCGCGACATCGTGGCGCTGGCGGCGCGCCACGGCACCATGATCGTGCACGATTTCGCCTATGCCGACTTGGGCTTCGACGGCTACGAGCCGCCCAGCATTCTGCAGGTGGAGGGCGCCAAGGAAATCGCGGTCGAGATTTACTCCATGTCGAAGAGCTTCAACATGGCGGGCTGGCGCGTGGGATTCTGCCTCGGGAACAAGAAAATGATCGCGCGCGCTGGCGCGCATCAAAAGCTATCTCGATTACGGCGTCTTCCAGCCCATCCAGATCGCTTCCATCATCGCGCTGCGCGAGTGCGCCAAGGACACCGAGAAGATCCGCAGCGTCTATCAGAAGCGCCGGGATGTGCTGATCACCGGTCTCGATCGCGCAGGATGGCCGGTGGAACCGCCGCAAGGCACCATGTTCGTCTGGGCGCCGATTCCCGAGAAGCATCGCGCCAAAGGTTCGCTCGAATTCTCGAAGCTGCTGATGGAAAAAGCGCTGGTGGCCGTATCGCCGGGCATCGGATTCGGGCCGCTGGGCGAAGGCCACGTGCGCTTCGCTCTCATCGAGAATCAGCACCGCACCCGGCAGGCCACTAAAGGCGATTCAGCACTTCTTGAAGAAGTAGATTCGCGGCGTCGAAAAAACCCAAAACCGCTCCCCTCACGGTCACGGCTCATTCTCGCGGCATGAGCCGTGACCGTGGAGCGGAAGCTGAACCCTTTCACTTAGACGCGACGCGATACGGTTCGCTCTCGCCACGGGAGAACACACCGTCTGGTCGTCACAACTGGCGATGTTCGATCTGGATGCGCACCAGCGAACGCTGCTTACATCAGGTGTCACGAACAACGTCCACCCAGTGGTGTGCAAGCCCTGACGTGCGAGGCGAGCTTGGTTACGTGACCTGGGAAGCCTGGCTGGACGGGAAACGCTTGGCAGCGGCTGCGAGAGAACCGCGTACGTGCCCTGATCGAACAGCACCAGCAAAACATCCTGCACCGGGCAATCTGGATTCTCGCAGGCGCTGGCGCAATGGTGTCGAGCGCTATCGCGGCCGCTTCTTCCAGCGGATAGCCGTAGGCGCCCGTGCTGATGGCCGGGAAAGCTGATGGTGCGGACGCCGTGCTGCTCGGCCAGGTCCAGACACGTGCGGTAGCAATTCGCCAACTGCTCGGGTTCGCCATGCCGCCCATCGCGATAGACGGGTCCCACCGCGTGAAAAACATGTTGTGCGGGAAGCGACCCGGCGCCCGTGGCCACGGCGCTGCCGGTGGGGCATCCGCCCGTGCTTGCCGCGAATCCCATCCAACTCGCGCATGATGGCCGGGCCGCCCGCGCGATGAATGGCGCCATCCACGCCGCCTCCGCCGCGCAGACCTGCATTCGCCGCATTGACAATGGCGTCCACGCGGATCTTGGTGATGTCGCCCACCACCAAGCGGAGCTTCTTCCCGTGCGGGAAATCCATCTCCATATTCGTAATGGTACAGCCAACGCTATAGTAAAGGTTGAAACAATCCGACGCACTCGTGCTTTTTGACATCGACGGCACGCTGATTCGCCGCGCCGGGCCGCATCACCGGGAAGCGCTGGTGGAAGCCATCCGGCGAACCGCGCATGTGGAGACCACCACCGAAGGCGTTCCGGTGGCGGGCATGCTGGATCGCGACATTCTGGCCTCGATGATGCTGACGCGCGGGCATGTCGCGCGCGGCAATCCAACGCGTGATGCCGGAAGTGGTGGCTCGCGCGCAATCCATCTACGTCCGCCGCGTTCCGGACATTTCGAGAAAAGTCTGCCCGGGCGTTCGAAACCTGCTGCGGCGCCTGACCGCGCGCGGCGTCGTCATCGGACTGGTCACCGGCAATCTCTCGCGCATCGGCTGGCGCAAGATGGAACGCGCCGGGCTGCGGCCGTATTTCCGTTTCGGCGCTTTTGCGGAGCTGGCGCAGCGACCGTGCCGGGCTGGTTCGCGTCGCCATCCGGCGTGCCCGCAAGGAGCGCTGGATCGGCCGCGAGAGCGCCATCACGCTGATCGGCGATCATCCCAACGACGTGCTCGCCGCCCGCGCCAACGGCATTCGCGCGGTTGCGGTGGGCACCGGCATCGTTCCGCTCGAAGAGCTGCGAACGCACTCGCCGCTCATCGCCATTCCGGATCTGAGATCGCTCAAATTGGATGACATTGTTGTAATGGGATGCGTATGATCCGCGCATGGCACAATCGAATGATGCGCTGGATGTCTGCTCGCTGCTATTGCCGCTGCGCTGCTCTCGGCGCAATCCAGCGATGCTCCACGCCCCGCGAGCCGTCCGAGAACTGGAATCTCTATTACCAGGCCACCTCCATCGGCCAGCATCACGGAACGTTCAACTCTCCTTATGAGGGGCCGCTGAGTCTTGCAGAGCACTCCCGAGAGCGACGTGTCGCTCACCACCACGTTGTTCTTCGGCTCTTCGCCTCGGCCAGGGCACACAGCTTTATCTTCGATCCCGAAATCGCGGGAGGGCGCGGATTCAGCCACGTCGACGGACTCGCCAATGCTCCCAACGGCGAACTGCCCCGCGTTGCTTCCGCCACTCCCAAGCCGTATCTTGCGCGGCTCTACATCTCTCACGACTTCGGTTTCGGCGACGCCGGTGGAGCATTCGATAGCGACGAGAATCAACTGGCGGGCGACCGTCCGATGATCCGCTACACCATCACCGCCGGCCGATTTTCCAACAGCGATTTCTTCGACGACAACAATTATTCCCACGATCCACGAACGCAGTTCATGGCGTGGGGAATGATGTACAACGGCGCCTGGGATTATCCGGCCGACACGCGCGGCTACACCTGGGGGATCGTCAACGAGTTTCATACCAGGAACTGGTCGCTTCAGATATGGAGTGGCCGCGGAGCCTCGCGTCGCCAACGGCGGAAGGTTCGACCGGCGGCTTTTTGTCGATCAAGGCCAAACCTTCGAGGAAGAGCGGCGCTATTCGATCGCGAGTCACCCCGGGCGCCATCCGATGGCTGCAATATCTCAATCGCACCCGATCCGGCAGCTACGTCGAAGCGGTGCGCCTGGCCGAGCAGAACGGGAACCACGCCCGACGTCCAGGCCATTCGCCGCCCGGGAACGCTCAAGTACGGAACCGGCATGAGCTTCGATCAGGAAGTTTTCTCAGGACATCGGTGTCTTCTCGCGGCTGGGCTGGAACGACGGCAAGACCGAGGACTTTGCGTTCACCGCCATCGATCGGCTGGCCGAAGGCGGCGTGTCGGTGAAGGGAACGCGTTGGAAGCAGAAAGGACGACGTGGTGGCCACCGCGTTCGCGGCCGCCGGAATTTCGGGCGTGCACGCGGTGTATCTCGCCGCAGGGCGGGCTCGACTTTTTGATCGGCGATGGAAAACTCAACTATGCGCCCGAGTATCTTTGGGAAAGCTACTACAGCGCGCGAGTGGTGCGCGGCTTCTACGCCACGCTTCGACGTGCAGCACTACAACAATCCGGCCTACAATCACGATCGCGGTCCGGTGTGGGTGGAGTCCATCCGGCTGCACATCGAGTTCGGGATCAAGCCGCTATCCGCGAAATAATCGAAGTACGCTGTAGAAATGAGCCAATCCGATCCCGCCCGTCAATTGCTGCGACACACCGTCGCCACACTCGCTTATCGGGGCTGCAAAGCCGTACGCGGGGCGCCCGATACATTCGCGGATTTTCACGCGTCGGAAGGCGCACGGACGCCCGGGCAGATTCTGGCTCACATCGGCGATCTTCTGGATTGGGCATTGTCAACCGCGCGCGGCCAGCAGCACTGGCACGATTCGACGCCGCTTCCCTGGCCCCAGGAAGTGCACCGCTTCTTTGCCGCGCTCGAAGCGTTGGACGACTATCTGGCTTCCGACAGCCCGCTCGAAGCGCGGCCCGAGAAGCTGTTTCAAGCGCCGATTGCCGATGCGCTGACGCATATCGGGCAGATCGCGATGCTGCGCCGGCTGGCGGGAGCGCCGGTGCGCGGCGGAAAATTACTACGTCGCGAAGATCGCGGTCGGGACGGTGGGCGCCGATCAGCCCGCGCCAGTGCACGAGTTCAGTTAGACTGTCGGGCTCCGATTGTTCGCGCTTGGCTTCGGCTTCCACCGCGCGCATCACGCGCAGAGTGTTCCCGCCGTAGATCTTGCGAATGTCCTCGTCCGAATAGCCTTTTTCCAGCAGCGCGCGCGTGAGGTTGGGGAATTTGGACACGTCTTCCAGGCCGCGCGGCGTGCAGAACACGCCATCGAAATCGCTGCCGATTCCCACCGCATCGATTCCGCCCACCTTCACCGCATGATCGATGTGCGCCACCACGTCGTCAAGCGTGGCGGGCGGCACTTTCTTGCGATACTCGGCGATGGTGGCATCCTCGCCCTGCGCGCCCGGCAGCGTGCTGGCGTGCACATTCTTCGCGGCCGCCGCCGACTTCTCCGACAGGAACCCGCAGTTGAAGTTGATCTGAATCACGCCGCCTTTCTTGCCCAGCGCCGCGATCATTTCATCCGTCATGTTGCGCGGAACGTTGCACAGCGCGCGGCAGGAGGAATGCGAAGCGATGATGGGCGCCCTGCTCACCGCCAGCGCGTCCCAAAACGTTTTGTCGGCGGTATGCGAAATGTCGATCATCATCCCCAGCCGGTTCATCTCGCGCACCACCTGCTTGCCGAAAGGCGTGAGCCCGTTGTGATGCTCCACGCCGGGTTTGTCGATGTCGCCCGAGGAATCCGCCCAATTGTTGGTGTTGGTGTGGGTCAGGGTCATGTAGCGGATGCCGAGGTCGAAGTAATCGCGCAGCAGGCCCAGGTTGTCTTCGATGGCGTGGCCGCCTTCGATGCCCATCAGCGCCGCGATCTTGCCTTGTTTGTGGATGCGCTCGATATCGTCGGCGGTCGTGGCGAGCGCGAAGTCGTTCGGGTAGCGCTCGACAATGCCGTGCCGGACGGTATCGATCATTTCGAGCGTGCGATGCGCCGAATGGTTTCCCTGTACGTAGCTGGACGCGACATACACGGCGAAGAACTGCGCGCCCACGCCGCCTTCTTTAAGCGCCGTGACGTTGGTGTGGCCGTCGTTCTTGTTCTTGCCGATGTCGTAGCCGTCCACGGTGCGGCTGGTGATGTCGTTATGGGTGTCGATGAGCAGCAGGCCGCGGTGGATTCGCTGGACTTCGGCGTCGGTCACGGAACGGGTTTGGGCAAGGCACACGCGAGAGCACGATAGCAAGAAGGCACAACGCTCGCATGCTCCGAATATAGCGCACGGAGCGTGGCCGGCTGGCCGTTTGGTAAGTCCCTGAAAGGTGCGTTGAAGAATCCCGTACGCTACGAAGCGAGGACATGGATCTTAGCTGACAACTCCCGGGCTTCTGGCGAGCATCCCATCCGCGTAGCGAACTCCCCTTCGAGTGAATGCCGTCGCACACAGGCGCTGCCCGCCGTTTCCGCCGCTTCAAAAATAGAAGAGCTGAAGCTGCATCGTGAATTCGTTGCTGTCTTTGAGCGGAGAGCCGTTCTGCGGATAAAGCCTGTTGTATTGCAAGGTCCACTTTAAACTCTGACCCCGCACGTAAAGATTCACGCCGCTGCCCACCCGGTGGATGTCACTGCCGTCCAGGGCATTCTTCACGAAGCTCTGCGATTCGAATTTGGCAAAGGGTTGCAGCTTGGCTCGATGAATGTAGTAGGCGCTCTCCACGAACCAATCGTTCTGGTCGGCAATGGTCAGGAACTTCTGGCGGCCGTCATAGTGCAAGTACTGGAATTGGCCGCCGATCTCGTCGCCCTTATTTACCGGGAGATCGAGGGCTGTATTGGCGGAAAGACTGCGGTAGGTGCCCTGCTTGTCCCCGCCCACGTCGATGGCCAGGATCTTCTTTTTTCCCAGCGCGGTGCCGGCGAAGACGTACCCCGTCTCGGTGTCGAAGAAATCATATTGCAGATAGGCGGCGGTGCGGAGCGAGTCCCGCGCGTTGGCATCGCGCTCTCCTTGAAAAGCTCCCACGCGGTACAGGAGGTGATCTTCCAGGAAAAAGCCTCGGGCTTGAAAACCCAGGTCGCGCAAGCCGGCGGACTGCGTGGCGGTGTTATTGACCGTGGTAAGAGAGCTGATGTCAATCGTGTAATAACTCAGCGTGGATTGCAGGGTGTTGCGCGAGAACGGAACCAGGAACAGGCCGCCATCGATTTGCAGGACCTGCATGGGCTTCCACTCCAGAAAGGCGTCCTGCACGATGATGCCGGCGCCGGGGGTTTTGGGCGTCTTGCCGAGATTGGGCGAGTCCGTCTCGAAGAAGAAGCTGATCTGGTCGCCGATGTCCCCTGACATCATTAGCCGCGCGCGGCGCAGATAAAGGTTCTGCTGGTAACCCTGTTCGCCGGCTGTGGAGTCCTGGGTCCAATCCGCCCAAAGCTGGCCCTGGAAGCCAAACTTAAACGTAGCGTCTTCGGTCTTGATCGCGATCTGTGCCCTGGCTGGCGTTGCGGCGAACGCCAGCGATGCGGCGGCTGCAAGCGCGCCGAACCATGTGCGCCTGATGCGGAATGTAGGTTCGATTCGGTTATGAGACATGTTCTGGTTTCCTGTTTCTCTCGGGCGGTTGTTCCCGTTTGATTTCATCGATCCGGCTGGAGCGGCTCCCCACCAGGCTCAGCAATTCCAGTACGTCGCTTTTGACGGAATATGCTTGCGCATTCAGTTGCTCAGCCGCCGCGGCAGTCTCCTCCGCGCTGGCCGCGGTGCTCTGAGTTACCTGGTTCATGACACTCACGGCGGCGTTGATTTGCCCGATGCTCTCCAGCTGTCTGGTAGAGGAGCTGGACACTTTTCCGGCCATTTCCACCACCTGCCGCACGCTGGCGGCGATGTCATGGAACGATTCGGCCACTTTGCCGCTGAGGCTGACTCCGTTGGCGGTCTTCGCCATGGCCCCTTCGATTTTCTCGGTGGTCTCCTGGGCTGCTTGCGCGCTACGCTGCGCCAGGCTTCGGACCTCGTCCGCCACCACGGCGAAGCCCATGCCCGCTTCTCCGGCCCGCGCCGCCTCTACCGCGGCATTTAAAGCCAATATGTTGGTTTGAAACGCGATTTCATCGATGGTCTTGACGATCTTGCCGATGTCCTGGCTGGAGTCTTTCAAAGCGCCGATGGCCGCTGACATGGCCTGCATGTCGACGGAGCCGCGGTCGGCCGTTCCTTGCGCCAGTTTCGCGATTTCGTTAGCCTTTTGTGCGTTCTCTGTATTGCGCCGGATGATGCTCGACACCTCTTCCAGCGAAGCGCTGGTTTCCTCGATGGTGGCCGCTTGCTCGCTGGCGCCCTGGGCCAACTGCTGGCTTTGTGAACTCAATTCGGCCGACGCCGCGGCTACCTGTTCGGCGCCTGCCAGAAGCCTGCTCGCTACGCCCTGAACGGTGGCGGTCACCGAGTTGGAGAGCAGCAAAATGAGCGTCACGGTGGTCGCCAGGATCAGCAGAAACACGCCGATCACATAGCCCCGATACCGCCGCTCCTGATCCGCGATGGTTTGCGAGAGACCGATTCTCTCCGCCTTGACACTGTCAATGTAGACTCCAGTTCCGATCATGAAGTCCGTGCCCGGAATCAATTTGGCGTAGGCCAGCTTGGGCTGGACACCCTTGCCTTCTTTTTCAAAATAGTAAGTGACAAATCCGCCGCCCGATTTAGCTTTTCCGATCAGCGCGCGCACGAACTGATACCCGTTTTTGTCGGGGAGATCGAGCATAGGCTTTCCGTTGCCGCTCTTATTAATAGGAACGTTGATGCGGACGCCGTCCGTGTCGTAGGAAAAGAAGTACCCCGAACCATCGTCAAAGAAGCGAATGGGGTCGGTTTCCGCCACCACCGCGGCGATCTTTTGATCCCGCGTCGATAAAGTCTTTAGCCGCCCGTCGAGATTCTGCACCTCGCATTCAACCACGGACTTGAGAGCGTTCTTGTAGCCGGACATCATCAGCGTCTCGATATTCGGGAAGATCACCTGCCGGCTGATCGTATTCGTCACCGCAGAGTTCGTCAGTTGCAGCGCCGCCAAGCCGACCAGAGTCAGTGCGGGCAAGAACAGCAATTTCTGCCGCAACGTGAGATGCCCAAACTTGGTTCTCGGCAAACTGGTACCAGCCTTCCCTTCGCACAGCGCCTCGCAAAGCCCGCGGGGCGGACAATCTACGCCTTCTTATCGCCCGATTTTGCCGTCGCTCTAATGCCAGACGATTTCGAGGAGGAACGCCGGATCCCTGCCAGGCGCTGGCCTGCAAGATAAAGAAATCATTGGATCCTGCCGATCTGATCCCAGGCGGAAATGGAGCAGGATCACACAAACCGGCTGGTTATCCTGATTCCCGTATTCAATGACTGGCATGCCCTGGCCCTGCTGCTTCCGGCTCTCGATCACGCCTTGGAAAACGCCCGGATGCCGATTGATGTACTGCTGGTGAACGACGGTTCAACCCAGCCGCCGGAGCAGGGATTGCTGGCACAAAACCTGGAACATCTTCGTTCCGTCGAAATCCTTCACTTGCGCCGCAACCTCGGCCACCAGCGCGCCATCGCGGTCGGGCTGGTTCACATTTATACAAAGTTGCCGTGCGTCGCGGTGGTGGTGATGGATGGAGACGGGGAAGACCGGCCGCGCGACGTGGCTCAGTTGATTGAAGAATTCCATCGCCACGGCCAGAGGACTATCCTCTTCGCTGAGCGCGCCAAGCGAATGGAGAAACTCGCATTTCGCCTCTGCTACTGGCTGTACCGCACCACGCACTGGATGCTGACGGGCGTGCGAGTACGGGTCGGCAACTTCAGCATCGTGCCCTGGCAGGCGGTGGAACGGCTGGTGGTTGTTTCCGAGATCTGGAATCATTACGCGGCTGCGATTTTTCGCGCCCGCCTGCCGTATCTCACCATCCCCATGGATCGGGGCCGCCGGATGGCCGGCGAGTCGCGCATGAATTTCGCCGCGCTCCTGGTCCACGGCCTGAGCGCCATCTCGGTGTTCAGCGATATTGTCAGCGCCCGCTTGCTGATCCTGACATCCGCCTTCATCGCGCTGCTGGTAGCGGCGGCCGCCACGGTTGTGGGGATGCACTGGAGTGCGCATCTGGCTTTTCCGGGCTGGGCCGGTTACACCGCGGCCCTGGTATTCGTGCTGCTGACGCAAGCGGCGTTGGGAGCGTTCCTGCTCGTGTTCATTATTATCGGCGCACGCGCCAACATGAGCTTTATCCCGTTGCGCGATGCGCACCATTTTGTCGATCGCCAGGAGCGAGTGTTTCCCCTTGACACCCTATCAATACGCCGGCTCCGAGCTGGAAATCTTTGAGAAGGCGCACAACTGGAAAGCCTACCTGCGCCGCTCCATGCAGCCGTACCTGGCTGGCTCGGTGCTCGAAGTAGGCGCGGGATTAGGCGCCAACACCCGGCAGTTTGTGGGCCTGCACTTTGATCGCTGGACCTGCCTGGAACCGGACATGTCGCTGGCCGAGCAGATAGAGCCCGGCGGGCCGCTGCTGGACCGGCACAAGGTAATCATCGGCGACCTGGAGGCTCTCGATCCCGCGCTGCGGTTCGACGCCATCTTATATGTCGACGTGCTGGAACACATCGAGGACGATGCCGGCGAGTTGCGCCGGGCAGCATCTCATCTGAGCCGCGGCGGCGCCATTATCGTTCTGTCCCCGGCGCACCCCTGGCTGTTCACTCCGTTCGACCGGGCCATTGGGCATTACCGCCGGTACACCAAGGAGTCATTGCAGGCCGTCTCGCCGCCTCATTTGTGCCGGGAGAAGCTTCAGTATCTGGATTCCGCTGGATTGCTGGCATTGTTGGGAAATCGGCTGCTGCTTCATAGCAGTATGCCAACCGTGGGCCAAGTCAGGACCTGGGACAGTGTTCTGGTTCCGTGCTCGCGCTTGCTGGACCCGTTGTTATGCGGCACGGTCGGCAAATCCGTGCTGGGGGTTTGGCGGAATGTCTGACAGCGCTTTAGTCGAAGGTTTGACGCCGGTCGCGATCTGGCCTCGGACCCGCATCGAAGCCGCCGTGCCTTTCGCGATCTTCGGTGGCGTGTTTTTGCTGTTATGGCTGCTGTACGGGAATCGCCTGATCCTCGGCACCAACGACGAAGGCATTTACCTCGACGCGGCCGAGCGCATCTTGCATGGCCAAAAGCCGTACGTCGACTTTTTCGGCTATATGAGTCCCGGCAGTTTCTGGATGCAGGCTCTGGCTTTTCGATTGTTCGGGATGACGCTGGCCGCCGGGCGCGTACTCGTTCTCTTTTACTTGGCGCTGGAGTGCGCGCTGATTTACTGGCTGGTGGAGCGCTACGCGTCGCGCGCCGCCGCCATCGTGACGGCGCTGTTCTTTCTGGCCTTTCAAACCGCGGATCCTAGCATGCTTACGGCGCAGCATCGCTGGGATAGCGGCGCGTTCGCGCTCGCCTCCATCGCGATCTGTGTGGGCGCGCAATCGGAATCGCGCCGCCGCTGGCTGGTGGCTTCAGGCGTCCTGATCGCTGCCGCGGCTGTGGCAACGCCGTCGGTCGCGCTGGTTGCGATGGTGACGTTGGCCTGGCTGGCATGGCCGGCAGGTCGGCGTGGGCGCGCTGCGTGGTATCTCCTTGGCCTGTCTGCTGCTGGCGCTGCTCTAATCGGCGTCCTGTGGAGTAGCCGAATGCTGGCGCCGCTACTGCAGCAGATCTTCTGGTTGTCCCGAAACTACGCGGCGAATAACGCCATGCCTTACGGAGCCATCATCGGCGGCTATGGGGCTTTGTTTGAAGGCGCGGGCGCCTTGGAGTTGCTCGTCCGATCGTGCGTGGTCTTTTGCGTCGCGCTCCCCGCGATTCTTCCGGTCGTGGCCCTTGCGGGAGGAGGCCTCTTCTGGGTGCGACGGAAATCCGATAGCCAGCCGTTGCGAACCGTCATTCCTTACTTGCTGCTTTGTGTGGTTGCGCTGGTCGCGTCCACATACCCGCGCTCGGATGTCGCGCACCTGGCCTGGGTATCGGCGCTCCCTTACGCAGTAACCGGCATCCTGCTGTCCCACCTTCTGCCGTCGCGCGCGCGCTCCTGGCTTGCGATTTGGATCGCAGTGTGGGCCACCGTGTTTGCGTTGCAGGGCCAACGTTCCGGCCGGGGTACGCTGCTCAATACGCCGGTGGGCGAGGTTCGCGCCAGCGCCGCGGAGGCGCCCCTGGTGGCGGAGCTGCTCTCGCGCGTTCAGCCCGGACAGTCTCTTTTCGTGTTTCCATATAAGCCGCTGTTCTATTTCCTGACGCAGGCCACCAATCCTACGCGTTATTCCTACCTCGAGGCCGGAATGATGACCAATGAAGATGCCCGGCTCGCTCTGTCGGAACTAGAAGCGCGGCCGCCCGAGTGGGTGCTCTACATGGACCTGGACCAATCCGAATTCGCACGTGTATTTCCGGGTGGCAAGCGTCTGAACCCGCACTATCCGCAACTGGAGAGCTGGATCAAGGCCAATTATCGTGCCGCGGGCGTGCCCTCACTGGGAGGATACGTGCTGCTACAGAGAACGATAGCCAAATAAAAAGCCGCCCGATTGCTCGGACGGCTTTTCTCCTCTGATCTGTTGTTTGTTTTAATCCCCGAACGATCCCACCGCTTCTGCTTTGTCGGCGGCCGGTTCGGCCTTGGGCGCGGGCGCGATCATCTGCACCAAGTCCGCGGGCGCGGGCTTTTCCTTCAGTATCTGCTCGCGGTACAACTTCGCCATGCGCTCGTTTTCCTGCTGCTTCAGTTTCTCGTCGCGGGCGCGCTTCTTTTCCTCGCGCGCGGTCTTGGCGATGCCGAGATCGTCCAGATCGTGCTGTTTGCCGTGATTCACGTCTTCAACGCGCAACACCAGCGAGTGATCCTTGCTTTCAGATTCACTGCCTTGCCGCCGGCGATGATCTCATGCCGCCCGTGCTCCTCGTACCACTTGGTGAGCGTCGCGGTCATGTGCATCTTCTCGATGATGTTCCGCCATCCCACGCCCGTGTTGTAGGCGCAGAAGGAAATTTCGCCTTCCTGCGTGGCATAGGGGATGATGCACTGCTCGGTGCGGCGGAAATCGTAGTTGAACAGGTCCTGGAACCACATGCCCGCCACGAACAGGAAGTTCCAGCGGTCATTGCGGCGCTTGGTGATGTCATCGATGGTGCGGTCGCCCGTCACCTTGCCGTAGCCGCCCTCTGCGCCTTGGGCGTCATGCCGAAGCACTTGTCGAATTTGGCGATCAGGTCGGTCAGCTTGAAATGAGTCGGCGATTTGAACGGGTTGTAATTGTGCAGCAGCGCCAGGCTGACGCCCATCACGTTCATCCAGCGGCTGCTGCCGCGCGGCGTCGTTGATGCGCGCGATATCCTTCGCCAGGCGATCGGCATTGAGGAACGCGGTCACCGGCACTGCTTCCTTGGTTTCCTTGTCGCACATCACCGCCATGCCGATGCCGCAGTTGGGATGGCATCCGCAGCTTAGTTGTCCCCAATCGGCCGAAGGGCCATGAACCAGGTCGGCGAAATCGGAGAAGGTGCTCATGAACGAGATCGGGAACCAGTCGCGAACCGGTTCGCCGAGTCCGGTCTGGTTCTTCACGTCGTGCGCCAGGTGCGAGAGCGTGTAGCGCTGGGCTTGCCGGCGATCGTCGGTCACGGCTTCATCGCGGCCGGTGAAGGAAACCGGCTGGAAGCTCAAGAACGGGATCTTCTTCGGATTATCGAGAGCGAAGCGCACCACCGCGCCCACCTGCTCGTTATTGATGCCGTTGATGATGGTGATCACGGGCACGATGTCGACGCCCGCTTTCCACAGGTTCTCGATGGCGCGCAGTTTCACGTCGAACAAATTGCCCACCGCGCGATGCGAATTGGCTTCGTTGCCGATTCCGTCGAACTGCAGATACGCGTAGCGCAGGCCCGCTTCGGCGGCCTGTTTGCAAAACTCGGGGTCTTTGGCGAACTCGATGCCGTTGGTCGCCGCCTGCACGCTGTTGTAGCCCACTTTGCGCGCGTAACGTACGGCGTCCAGGAAGTACGGCGAAAGCGTCGGCTCGCCGCCCGAAAACTGCACCGACATCTGGCGGCGCGGCTTAATGGAAATGGCGTTATCGAGCAGCGTCTGGATGTCTTCCCAAGCTCAGCTCATGCACGAAGCCCACCTGGTTCGCGTCCATGAAGCACGGATCGCACATCATGTTGCAGCGATTGGTGAGATCGATAGTCAGCACCGATCCGCGGCCGTGCTTGATGGTGCTGGTTCCGTGGTTGTGCAGCTTTTCGTCGTTGTGCGCGCGGATGTCGCGGCCGGGAAAGACCTCTTCCAGATGCTTGAAGAAGGCCGGATCCATGGACATCAGGTCTTCGAAGCGGCCGTGCTTGGGGCACTCCTTCACCATCAGAATCTTGCCGTCGCGCTCGATGATGGTCGCCTTGATTTCGCCGACCTTCTCGTTGAGCAGGATCTCGTGCGGCAGCTTGCCGTCCACAATCTGCTGCCGGATCTCCGGAACGCAGCGCGGGCACAGCGAATCGGTCTCGCGCGGCCAGCCGAGCGGCGGCTTCTGCTTTTCGTAGCTCTTCAGCAGCGGCTTGTCGGACCAGGCCGGGGTGAAGGACGGGTTCTGGTTGATTTGGTTGAGTTTATCAAACACAACCCAGGCGGCACCTGCCGCCACGGTTACCGCTTTTTCGACATACTTGATTGGCTTGTGCATAGCGCTATTGGTGACTCCGAGTATAAGGTGCCCTCCATTAAGGAGGCTACACCATTGCGTTGAACAGGCCGTTTTTCCGTCCCGATGGGGATATCACTCATCGAACGGAACTGTGGAAAAGCCGCCGTCCCATTGAAAATGAAAGGTTTATGAAACAATGTCCAGGAGCGGGACGTTCACGGTTACGCGTGCTGGGAACATGGAAACCAGATTTGGAACTCCGCATCACATTAGCCAGGCAGAAAGGAGCCAACAACCATGGAAGCACGATTAAATATTCGGGACGTTCCTCCCGGAATCATGAAGACGATGATGGGTTTTGAGGCATATCTTTCCGGATGCGGCCTTCCGCGCGAACTGGTGGACTTGCTTTGTGTTCGCGTATCTCAAATCAACGGATGCGCTTACTGCATCGACATGCACATCAAGGATCTCCGGGCGCATGGCGAGACCGAACAGCGTCTCTATCTTCTCAACGCATGGCGGGAGTCGCCATTTTACAGCGAGCGCGAGAGAGCAGCACTGGCTTGGGCTGAGGCTGTAACCCGCTTAACTGAGGGAGAAGTCCCCGACGAAGTCTATGAACAGGCGCGCGAGCAGTTTTCCAAAGAGGAGCTGGCCAATCTGACTCTCGCGACCGTAGCCATCAATTCCTGGAATCGGTTCAATATCGCATTTCGCACCGTTCCAGGAAGCTACCAGCCGGCCACCAGGCAAAAAGTGACTGCTAACGCGTAGAGATACGACGCCGGTATTCGTACGCGGAACTATCGGCCATTCACCGAAAACGCCAGAAGCACGTTTCCCGGCATGCCACCCCATTGTCCGTAGCCGGAGTTCACAAACACCATTCCATTGACAATGGCCGGCCCGGCGACATCGATCGAACCGCCGTGAGCTGCTTTGCCATTTACCGTTTCAAACTGGCGCGCCGTGTCGGTGTCCCATACGACCTCGCCCGTCGACGTCGAATAGCCGCGCAAGTGACCGTCGACAGAGCCGGAAAAAACCACACCGGGAATCGCAGTCACCGCAGCCGATTGCGCGGGAGAACAGTCCGTTCTTCCCTCCGGGCACCGCGTTGCCTTTGCGCTCCAGACGATCTTTCCGGTTTTGAGATCCAGCGCGTGCAATCCGCCCCCTTTCTTTGGATCCAACACCAAGCGGTAGCCCTGCGGCGATTTTGGATCCGCCGCCACCCCAATTCCAGCATCGGAGATGGCCACATAAACATTTCGGCCATCCGTCGCCGAGCCCCATTGGCTGCCCCCCAACGCGCTGCCTTCACCCGCGCGTGTCTGCCATAGAACCTGGCCCTTTTGATCGGGATCGATGGCGTGAACCATGCCCGATTTTTGCCCAATCACCAGCGCTCGCTTTCCATCTCCCAAGCTGACTAAAATTGGCGGCTGTCCGAAGTCATAATCGGGCCCATGCGCTTCCGGGCAATTGGTTCGCTGCGGCGTCGTGCAGCCGTTGTTGTAGGCGTCGTTCTCGGTCAACTGTCTGGACCATAGCAGCTCGCCAGTCTTGAGCTGCATCGCGAGGATCGCGTCGCTGGTATTCGACGGGGGATCGGAATAGTTATCTCCCGTGGCAACGTAGAGCACCTGAAGCAGCTCATCAATGGTCGGAGTAGACCATACCGCGGCACCCGAAGGTCCGAACTGCTGAGTACTCGCGGGATTCTTGCGCGTTGGCTTCGCTGCTTCCAGAATGGTGAAGCTTTGCCAGATCTTCTTCCCGGTGCCGGCATCCAGCGCGACTACGCTTCCGCGAAACGTGCAGCATCCATACTTCGGGTCCGGACCCATCACCTCTTCGAACGAACTGAATGGCTGGTAAATCACTCCCTTGTAGTATCGCGGCGTGGCGGTGGCCATCGATGCGAAATGATCCACTGGCCGAACCTTCCAGATCAGTTCGCCGGTCTGCGCGTTGAGCGCATAAATGTTGGCTCCGGTGTCGCCAAAGAAGACCGCCGGCGTCTCCGTTGGCTTCGCCCACCGTCAAGCCCGATCGAACTCCGCCGTGCCCGCTTGATATCCCCAGCGCGTGCAGCCACTGTCGGCGTCGAGTGAATACACGGCTCCGGTCGCGGTCGCGATAAACACGCGGCCTCCCACAATCGCCGGCTGTGACCGCGCAGTGGTGACGTCGCCCAGGTTGAACGCCCATTTGAGCTTGAGCTTCCCGACGTCGGCGGCGCTCAGACCCGCCGAGGCGTCTTCGAACCGCGAGTTCGTCACGCTCGGGCTCCAGCCGTTCCATTGCGGCGAGTTCGCGGCTGGATCGAAAAGCCGGCTCGCTTTTGCACGTAGGAGTAAAGGAGGGAGCAGCGGCCTTCGATCCACCAGTGGGAGCGATATAGCCGATCAGCGCGAACATCTCAGGCGTCGACAGACCCTCCGCGCGGCTCTTCATCACGCCGCTCGAGAGCGCGATATAGATGGCCTCGCCGCTCATGGCTTTGATGGTGGCGATGGAAGGCACGCGCGCCGCCGGCATATCGTGGCACTGAGCGCAGCGTTCCTTGTAAATCGCAGCTCCGTCCTGCGCGGAGAGCGCAGGCATCATCAGGACAAACAGGCACACGTATCGCATGGCATTTCCTTTCGTGTTATGGGCGGCCTTAAATGAAATCCCGCTTACGGGATTGAAAATAATATGTCAGTCCCAACATCAGGACGACCAGGGCAGCTTCACCGGCCAGAATCGCCAGTGCCGTCGAATTCCACACCGGCGTAGAACCCTTCGCGGGAACCATAAGCGACGGAATGCGGCTGAGGAAATACCACACCAGCCCGTACGACGAACTGCACCCCACATTGGCCGCAATTCCCCAGCCCTCCGATTCACCGATCAGCGCCGCCGCGGTGATCAAGCAAAAGCCGACGAAGGGCAGGAAAGCGAGGATCAGCACCATCGGAATGGCGCCGCGTGGAATGATGCCGCGCACCTCGACGAGCATTACCGCGGCAAGCACCAGCGTGAACCAAGGGATCAGAAACATCCCCACGCTCGATAACAGTTTTGACGTCGTGTACTGGGTGGATGAGATGGGAAGGCTCATCAGGAACGCCAGGTTTTGCTTCTTCCGCTCGTTGACGATCCCGGTCAATGGCAACATGGTGCCCACCATGATCAATGAGATGAAGAACCATACGCCCCCCACCACCATGGCGGGCTCGCTTCTCACTTGAACTATCGCCAAAGCAACCGCCCCCGCGGCTATCGTAACGAAGACCTGATTCCGGTACAGCTGCCAGTCCTTCCGTATCAAATGCCCGACCAAGGAATCCGTCATGCTTCCACCTCCACGCGGCTGTGTTCGACGTTGGCAACGAAGATCTCTTCCAGCGTCATGGTCTCGATGCGGTGAACCCGCGCGCCCGTGCTCTCGTACGCGTTTGCAAGGCCGGGAACAAACTCATTCGCCGTCGCGATTGCGAGCCGACCCTCCTGGCGAACGTCAATGATCCCGGGCAGCGCCGGCAGCTCGATGCCATAGGGCACCTCCAGACGCAGGCGGCGCCAGCGGTCCAGGTACAGCTCTTTATCCATGGAATCGATGATGCGGCCGCGGTCGATGAACGTGATCTGATCGGAAATCTGCTCCACGTCCTGGGTGTTGTGCGACGAAAACAGGATGCTGCGGCCTTCGTCGGCCATCGCGCTGGTCAGCTCGCGTATGATTTCGTGCCGCGCCACTGGATCGAGACCCGTGGTGGGTTCATCCAACACCAGCAGCTTCGGCTTGCGCGCCAGAACCAGAAGCAAAGTCGCTTTCACTCGCTGGCCGTGCGACAGCCCCTTGATCTTCTGCTCCGCCTGCAAGCCGAAACGTTTGAGCAGGAGCTGCGCATAAAGCGAGTCCCACTTGGGATAAATGGATCGGATGAAATCCATGTGCCAGGCCAGCGTCATCCCATCGTAGAGCCGCATATCCTCCGACGCGAAGCCGATGTCCCATTTCGCCGCGATCTGTTCGTCCGGCATGGAGTGGCCCAGCACGCGGACCCGGCCGCAATCCTGGTGAACCAATCCCATCAGGATGCGGATGGTGGTGGACTTGCCGGCGCCGTTGGGTCCGATGAGGCCCATGATTTGTCCCTCAGGGACAGCGAGATCAATGTTGTCCAGCGAGAAGTACCGGTAGTTCTTCCCCACGCCGCGCAATTCGATGGCGAGATCGTTCATATGGTTTCCTTTTCCGCCAGACGGTCACCGGCTTCGCGCAGCCGGTGTTCCAGTTCTTTGGGCCGGATGCCCAGTAATACGGCAATCCGCATGGCTTGTTCCAAGTGTTGTTCCAACTCCTGCTCGCGCAGTCGCGCGCCCAACCCGGGCGTGGAAGCCACGTGCGAGCCTTTCCCTTGCTGCGTCACGATGATGCCTTCTCGTTCCAGCTCCAGATAGGCGCGCTTGACCGTGATAACGCTGACTTGAAGATCCACGGCGAGCTGGCGAATGGAGGGAATCGACTGGCCCTCGATCCAATCGCCGACAGCAATTCGCTGCTTGATCTGCTCCATGATCTGGAGGTACATGGGGCGCTTGTCGGACTGCGAGATCGCGAAGGCGCCGTTCATATCAGTATGCTTAGTCAGTATACTCAGTATACACAGATGGACGGGCTGGTCAAGCTATTTCGGAGGGCTTGATTCCTTCGCGGGCGCGGTGTAATCTGTCTTCGGATTGCTTTGTAGATAATCTAGGGGAGCGCGCATGAGCAAGCCAACCGATTTAGTCCAGGGCACTCTGGACCTATTGATCCTCAAGACCCTCGCGCTTCAGCCCATGCACGGCTGGGCCATTGCGCAGCGGATCAGGCAATTGTCCAACGAAGTTCTGCAAGTGCAGCAGGGCTCGCTTTATCCGGCGCTCCACCGGTTGGAGCAGCAGGGATGGATTCAAGCCGAATGGGGCGAGAGCGATAAGAATCGCCGAGCCAAATATTATGCGCTGACCAAAGCCGGCCGCGGGCAGCTCGATCGGGAGTCGGTCAGTTGGGAGCGCCTTTCGGCGGCGATTTCGACGATTGTTCGCGCTTAGGAGCTTTTTATGCGCTGGCTCCACATTCTTCGCCTGCGCTTTCGTTCGCTATCCCAACGCGCCGTGGTGGATCGCGAACTGGAAGAGGAACTTCGCTTTCACTTTGACCACCAAGTGGATCAAAACCTGGCCACCGGAATGGATCCGGTGGAGGCGCGTTACGCCGCCTTGCGCGAGCTTGGCGATATGGCGCAGCACAAAGACGAATGCCGGGACGCGAGGAGGACGGGCATGGTCGACAATTTTTGGGAGGATTCACGCTACGCGGTTCGCAACCTCGGCCGCGATCCGTTTCTGGCTCTGGCCGCCACGTTGACGCTGGCCGTTTGCATCGGCGCGAATACCACGGTGTTCAGCGTGGCGAATTCGATTCTCATCCGCCCACTTCCTTACCCCGGGTCCGATCGAATCGACTGGATCAGCGAGCATTCCGGGCCCGCGCAACAGGATGTCGGCGCTGCTCCGGACTATTTCGCTCTGCGCGAACAGAACCGGATTTTCGAGGATGTCGCCGCGTTCAACCCGATAACAACGAACTGGACGGGAGTGGAGCGGCCCGAGCAACTGGATGCGGCGATGATTTCGCCGTCATTTTTCGGCGTGATGGGCACGCAGCCCATGCTGGGGCGTTATCTTGCTCCGGAAGAAGAGGGGCCGAAGGCGCCACCGGTGGCCGTATTGAGCTACGCCTTCTGGCGAAATCGGCTGGGCAGCGATCCGCATATATCTGGGAAAAACCATTGCGCTGGAACGTCTGCCGCGAACCATCATCGGCGTGATGCCGCAAGGATTCGATTTCCCGCGCGGCTCGCAAATGTGGCTGCCACTGATGATCGACAAAACCACGCAGAGCTTTCCCCTCCGGCCCACCGCGCCGATTGCGATTGTCTCTATCCTCGCCCGGCGCAAGCCGGGTGTGACAGAGATCCAAACCGCGACGGAAACGAATCGGCTAACGTTCGCCATCCGCGGTCTATATCCCGAGGAATTTCGAAAACACGCCTTTCGGAACGACTTGGTGATCGGCGCCACGCCGCTGCAGGAGCACCTCACGGGACAAGTCCGCCCCGCGCTGGTGATGCTCCTCGGCGCCGTTGGCCTGGTTCTTCTGATCGCTTGCGCGAACATCGCCAATTTGCTGCTGGCGCGCGCGGGCAGCCGTCAACGGGAACTGGCGGTGCGCCTGGCACTCGGATCGGGCCGGGCGCGGATCACTCGACAAATGCTCACGGAAAGCCTGGTGCTGGCAGTGCCTGGCGGCTTGGCCGGCGTCGTATTGGCTTGGCTGGCCGTACATGTTCTGGATGCCATCCAGCCCGCGATTCTGGTTCGTTATCCGGCGATTTCGATGGACTGGCGCGTGCTCACTTTTACGATTGCGTTGCTGCTCGCCAGCAGCCTGGTTTTCGGCATTGTCCCAGCGCTATCAGCGGCGGGAATTCAGATCCAGGAGGCGCTCAAGTCCGCAGGACTTACCCACAGCGCTTCGCGCGGCGCAGCGCGTATAAGAAAAACCCTGGTGGTGGGGGAGATTGGAGTTTCCCTCGTATTGCTGATTGGCGCCGGCCTCTCGACGCGTAGTTTGTTGCATCTGGCCCGCACTGAGCTCGGTTTTCGCTCCGACCATCTGCTGACTTTTCGAGTCAATCCAATTGGTCCATTCGATCGCAACTTCGGCCCCTTCTATGCCGACGTTCTTGACCGCTTGAAGCATCTCCCGATGGCGCATTCCGCAACGCTCGCCGGGGACATTCCACTAGGCGACGACGACTTTATTCAATCCGGGCGTATTCGCGTGATGGGCCGTCCGCCGGTAGCGTTCGCCGAGCGGCCGATCATCAATAACACGATCGTCAGCCCGGAATTTTTCCACACTCTCGGAATCCCCCTCCAAAGTGGCCGCATTTTCGACGCGCATTATTTCGTTCGAATGCCGGGCATAGCGAATCACGGATTTCTTCCCACGGAGCCGGTGGTGGTGAACGAAGCCTTCGTGCGGCGAATCTTCTCTGGCGAGGATCCGCTGGGCCGGCGTATCGGATATGGGCCAGATGATTTCAACGCCACCTGGACCATCCTTGGCGTAGTGGGCAACATCCGTGGCGCCGCTCTCGATGCAGACCCGCCGTCGATGGTCTATGGCTGCACTTGCGCCGGGATTTCCGGTATATCGCGCGGGATTTTTGGTTCGCACGGCCTGGCGAACCGCTGGGGGCCGTCCGCTCGGTGGAACAGCAGGTGCGCGCAGTGGACCCAGACCAACCGATTTTCGACGTCAAGACCATGGATCAGCGGCGGGACGCGGCACTGGCGCCGGAGCGCTTTCAAGTGATGCTTCTCGGAAGCTTCGCGCTGATCGCCCTGGTTCTCGCCGCGGCAGGCGTCTATGGAACCATGTCGTACCTGGTAGCGCGCCGCACTCGCGAAATTGGCATTCGCATGGCGATGGGCGCGCGACAGGCGGACGTCCTGCGGATGGTGCTGGGCGAAACCGCGCTGCTGATTTTGTTCGCCATTGCCGCGGGATTGGGAGGCGCATGGGCGCTAACGCGCTACATCCGATCCATGCTATACGGCGTGAGCGAACTCGACCTCACAACTTTTGTACTCACTTCGGTTCTTCTAGCCGTCATCGTATTGATCGCGTCGTTTGGGCCGGCGCGCCGTGCGATAAGCATCGACCCGGTGACGGCTTTGCGCGACGAATAAGGGAGAGCGCTTGGCATGCGTTTATGGGCGCAGTTGGCCAGTTTGCTCGCGGCGGCCTGCGTCGTTTGGCCGGTGGCGGCGTCTTTTCGATTGCCGCGCCAGTCTGTGTTCAGCGTGGCCGCTCACGCGCTGGAGCTTGCGTTGCTTGCTCTGGTGGTCAGCGCTGCGGTGATGGCCGCGTTCCAAGCGGTAAGCGCCGGCTCGCTCGAATTCGACCGGTCCCGTACTCCGCTCCGTACGGCGCAAACCGCCATATGGCTCGCGCCCATCGCTATTCTGTTTCCACGCTCACCCGTGGCCGCTCTGGTTGTCACGCTGGTGTTCACGATCAGTGCGACGGAGCTGTTCTATTCCGAGTGGGCGGAATCGGCGGGCGGCACTCGCCCGCATACCCAGTTTCGGGCCTCTGGATTCGCACTGGCCCTGGGAGCGCAGACGACCATCGTGGCCGTTTGGATGCGTGCTCCGCTCCTGGCTGCCGCGCTTCTATGCGTCAGCGCGGCCGGGATCAGGCTGCTCCATTTAGTTGGTGTCGCGTCCCAGCGCAGCAGACCGTCGAACTGGCCGAAGTCGCTGCTGCAAGTGGTGGTCAGCGTGATCTTGGGCGTGGGTATGACGGTGGGCGGACGATTTGCCGGCTTTCGATTTAGGATCTCAATCAAGATTTGATGCCGATCCCAAAACGCAAGCCAGGCCGCGCGAATTCGTAACAGACCTTTATCAGCCGTCCTCATCCGCACGCAGCAGGAAGGTGACGGACAAAAGTTTTCCGGGCGTGATCCTATGGCCGGAGGTAAAGCCGGAGCAGCAGACCCTGGTTGCACCCGCGTCAACCTGGCTGCCGAGTGCGCTCCCGCCGGTCCCGCGCACGCCGTCCGATATTCCGTTCTCGGGACAGTACTGGATGTTCAAACCGCCGCAGGAGGCGCCGCCACGCGGTTCGTATTTCAAGCGAGCCAGCCCGCTCGATCAATCGTTCTTGACGACGGACCAAAGACCCTTGTCCATGGAAGGGCTTCAGAAATTGAACCATCCTCTCGATCTGGGGTGTTGCCGCGCGATTCAGGTCGCCATCGAAAACGCGGATCGTTATCCCGGGACGGTCGCGCTGGAGCTTCTATTGATCGATAGCCAGGCGCCCGGCCAGCCAGTGCAAAGCCTGGGGAAGCGCGACGTGTTATCGCGGCCGGAAATCAAGCCGTTGGACTTGTCCCCGATCCCGGTAATGGAAACTCTCGACTTTCCGGTACCCCGCATCGCCGAAATACGGGAATTTGACGAGATGCAGGTGCTATTTCATCGAGCGTTCTTCCGCATCGATCGCAGCGCCAAGATTTCGATCGAACATTTTACTCTCGTGCCGCCCTAAGGGGTACCGTCATCAAGTCGGTTGCTTTGAAATCGCCGCCGGTCGCAAGGACAGGCTCACCGCGGAGCGCCGCCAGCGCGTAGACCGCGCAATCGCCGCCGCGATTGTGCCGAATCGAACGATATAAAGGGGTATATCGCGCGCCCTTGTGTGCTCGTAGGATCGAGGACAACTCCCCGAAGCGCCCCGATATCCATGGCTCCGTAACCCCGGCTCGGCGGGCTCGCCCAACACAATTGCGACCAGCGCGGACGTATCGATGACCATTAGCCCTCGCTCTTTGCCTAGCGGGGAATGCCAAATTCGTCGTATCCAAGGATTTCGTCATCCGTGCGGGAATCCAAGGTTCGCATGGCGGCCACCTTCTTTTGGATGGCTTCTACCTTCTTCCAATCGATGGGACGAGCCGGTCCGCGAAGCTGCGCTTCGAGAGAACGGATTACCGCCTCCGTTAGTGTCACGCCCATCTTTTTGCTTACCTTTTCAGCGAGTTTATGAGCGGCGGGATTCTTGATGTACAGCGTGCTCATGTAACGATTCTACGATTAGGGCAATCGCCGGGTATATACCGGCTACAGAATATTCACCGCCCGGGCCGCCAGCAGCGCCACGGTCGCCAGCGAAATCAACGCCTGCACCATCATCATCAGCTTGGCCCAGCGCGAGAGCACCGGAACATCGGTGGGCGAAAAAGCCGTGCTGGTATTGAATGCCAGGAACAGATAATCCACGAAGCCGGGCCGCCAGTTCTTGTCGCTTTCCCAGGGAGTGATCATTTGCGGAAACAGGAACGCGCCTTCTTCGTGCGAATCCCGCAAGGTCGCGCTGATTCGGGCCGCCGGCATCCAGGCGCCAATACCAGGAGGCGAACACCAGAATATTGACTACCCACAGCGCCGCGGCGGCTCGCAACAGCGCTTGCGGAGGGTCCAGATGCAGCGGCAGGCGGCGAATCAGCAAGGCCAGCGACCACACCATGGACGCGGTGACAGTGCTGAGCACCGATGTGGCTGAGCACGCGATTGAGCAATTTTTTGCCAATCCGATGCGCCACTACCGTGGGGATCAGCAGCACCGTCACAACCGCCAGCAACAGCCATTCCTGGCCGAAGCGCAGCGGCGCGGGAATGATGAAATGCAGGCCGCCCGCCGCCAGGAGGGCGAGTACGGCCGGCCAGCGGGGCTCGGCGGTTCTGGGCTCGCGCGTCCCGGCGGTCGCGGGCCGGACCTTGCTCTGCGGCATATGGGACAATGTACCAAGTCACCTCCCCATGAAGGTTGTGGTTCAGAGTTCGTCATTGATTTTTACGTTGCTCTCGATCATCCTGAACGTGCCGATCACGCGCGTCAAGCGCAAACCGGACGGCGGGGAAGAGACTCGCCGGGAGCCCAGCAGGGCAACCGGCTAGCGGTGCGAAAATTGTGGATAGGCAACATCGTTCGACTGAAGAAAAATACCCATGGCCATCTCGCCCCGGTTCGCATTAGTCCCCGCCGACGATCCTGACTTCCGCGCGATTCTCCCACCTGCGTTTACTCCTTCGATCTGGACGGAAACGTAATGGAGATGAACGCGGCCATGGCGGGCATGCTCGGCTACGCGCGCGAAGCAGCGGTTGGCATGAATCTCAGCCAATTGCTCGAACCGGAATCCTGGATCAGTTCCCGCGAGCAGATTGTCGCGCAGTTGGGAGGCGGCGGCCCGCAGACGGTGGATCTCACCGCGCATCGCGAGCGATGGCAGCCCGGTGCGGCTGGCCGTGGTGAGGCGGTTGTTATTCGAACGCGGCCGGCCGGTGGCGATTCAGGATTCGGGACACGCCGACGGGCGACATCGCGGAGGCGGCGCTTGGCGGACGTGCGCGAAGCAAGAGACTTGGCGAATCGAGGCAGGCCGCTTTGCCGAACAACTGAAGCAATTGCACCGGCTGAGCACCACCAGCTACGTCACTTTGGAGCAGGCGCTCCAGGATCATCTGGAAACCGGCTGCCAGCCTTTTCAATCTGCCGGTGGGTATGTTGCTGCAAGTGGAGGGCAATAACGGAGCGGTCCAGGCTTGGCACGGCCCAGCTGGAGTTGAACGGCGAGCGTCCTGATTCCCTTGTGGCAGACGCGCGCCTACACCATCACCAGCCGGCTGCGGACGGTGACGGCATCCGAGCCGGGGCTGGCCGGCAGCGGTCCCCGCGCCGAATTCGAAACGTACATTGGAACGCCCGTCTGGCTGGGCTCGGAATTGTTCGCGACGCTCAGTTTTTCAGGCCCGTTCGACGGCTCGCCGCGCCTGTTTTCGCACTCCGACCGTGAGCTGATCGAATTGATGGCGCGCAGCGTCGGGCGCGTGGTGCTGGAGCACCGAATCCAATCCGAGCGCGACCGGTTGCAGAGCCTGGAGAAGAATCGCAACCGCGTCCTCGAGATGGTGGCCGAAAACGAGAGTATCGATACCATTCTGGCGGAAGTGGTGGAGCTGGTGGAGGCGCAATGCTCCGGAGCGCTGTGCTCCTTGCTGCTGCTGAGGGACGAGATGCTCACCTGGGTGGCGGCGCCGGGATTTCCCCCGGAAGGGTTGCGCCTGTTGAAGCCGTTCCGTGTGCTGCGCGATACCGCTGGATTGCCGGCCGCCGAAGTGGCTCGGGGTACGGTGTTCTGGGACGATATCCGCGGCTGTCCGTTTTGGGCGGACCGCGCGCACCTGGCCGGTCAGCTGGGGATTGAATCGTGCCGTTCCACGCCCATTTTGTCCGCCGACGGCATGCTGCTCGGAATGCTCGCGCTGCACTACAAAGCCAGGCAGCCGCGCGACGATAGCGATGCCGAACTGCTGCAAGCCGCCAGCCGTCTGGCCGCGCGGGCGCTGGAGCAGCGCGGGTTCACCGAGCGGCTGGAGTTCCAGGCGCGGCACGACTCGCTCACCGGCCTGCCCAATCGCGTCCTACTTCATGGAGCTGCTGGAGGCGGCGCTTGCTGGATGCCAGCGAGCGGTCCGGAAGCCTGGCGGTTCTGTTCATCGATCTGGACCGCTTCAAGCAGATCAACGATATCCTGGGCCACGCCATGGGCGACCGGCTGCTGAAGGAAGTGGGCCAGCGTTTGAAGCTGCTGCTCACCGAAGACGATCTGGCCGGGCGCATGGGCGGCGACGAGTTCACGATTGTGCTGACGCGCCAGCCCGACGAGCAAGCCGCGGTGCTGGCTTCGCAGGAATTTCTGAACGCTTTTCGAGTGCCGCACCAGATTGAGGACAACGAGCTGTTCGTCACCGCCAGCATCGGCGTGGCCCTCTTCCCCCGGCACGGCCAGACCGTGGCCGAGCTGCTGCGCAACGCGGACCTGGCGATGTACCACGCCAAGAATAGCGGCAAGAACGATGTGGTGCGTGTTCCGCGACAAAGATCATACCGCCAGCCTGGAGCGGCTGCGCCTGGAAAACGCGCTGCGCCGCGCGCTGGAGCATCAGGAGTTCGAGCTGCTCTATCAGCCCGTGGTGAGCATGAACGGGAGAGTGCAGGGGCTGGAGGCGCTGCTCACCTGGCGGCATCCGATTTACGGCAGCATCTCGCCGAAGCAGTTTATTCCCATCGCCGAAGAGACCGGGCTCATCATCGATATCGGATCGTGGGTCATCCAGCGGGCCTGTCTGGAGGCCGCCAGCTGGCACAAAGCCGGCCATCGCGCGGCGCGGATTTCCGTCAACGTGTCCGCTTTGCAGTTTGAGCGGCGGGATTTTCTGGAAACCGTGGCAGCCGCGCTGGCGCTGAGCAAGCTGCCTCCGGACCGCCTGGAGCTGGAGATCACCGAAAGCTACATCATGAAGGATCTTCCGCAAGCGGCCGCCCGCTTAACGCAGATCCGGAATCTGGGCGTCAGCATCGCGATCGACGATTTCGGCACCGGCTATTCGTCCTTGAGCTACCTGAACAAGCTGCCGGTGGATTCGCTCAAGATCGACCAGTCGTTCCTGCGCAACCTGCATGAGCCCGAAGGGTCGCTCGCGGTGATCCAAAGCATCGTGCGAATGGCGCACAGCATGAACCTGAGCGTAGTGGCGGAGGGCGTGGAAACACGCGCCGAGCTGGATCTGGTTCGCGTGCTGGGCTGCGACAAGGTGCAAGGTCATGTATACGGCCCCGCGCGCCGGCGCGAAGAGACTGGAAGCGCTGCTGGCCGCCAACGATTCGTTGCGGCCGGTGGAGTCCGTAAGCAGCACTGGTTACGCGATTGTCAATCGTGAACCAAGTTTTTGCCTCCGAGAAAAAATGAACAACCTTTTGCCGGGATTCGGTCTAACAGCCGGGAGTGAACACTCCAATCCTACGTAAGGAGCGTCATTATGAAAATCGAAAGTATGGAAGATCTGTTCCTGGAGCAGATGGAGGATCTTTACGATGCCGAAAAGCGCCTGGTGAAGGCTTTGCCAAAGATGGCGGAAGCCAGCACTTCGCAGTCTCTCGGCCAAGCCCTGCAATCCCACTTGCTCGAGACCGAAGGCCACGTCAGCCGCCTGGAGAAAATCTTCGGCATGTTGGGCAAGGATCCCAAGAGCCAGACCTGCGACGCCATGAAGGGGCTGATCAGCGAAGGGGAAGACATCGTCAGCGACATCGACAAATCGTCCTTGCGCGATGCCGGGGTGATTGCCGCGGCCAACCGCGTGGAGCATTACGAGATCGCGGCCTATGGATCGGCCCGCACGTTCGCGCAGACCCTCGGGATGACCCAGGCGGCGGCGCTGCTCGAGCAGACGCTGCAGGAGGAGAAGAAGGCCGATCAGAAGCTCACCCAGTTAGCCGAGAGCATGATCAACGAGGAAGCGCTGCGGAGTCCGGTTACCCAGCGCTAAGAATGCGGCGGGGCTTCGCCAGAGGCCCGCGTCATTTCTGCGCGCGATGTCGGGAAGAAACGGTGGTTGCGAGTTCACATGCTCGCGGGGTGCTATTCTCGCACTAGGGCGCGATGACTCTCCGAAGTGCGCTGTGGCTGGGCGCGGGAATTTCGTTTGCTTTGACGCTGTATGGCTTCCAGCGTCCCTGGCGTCTCTACCGCAGCATGGAGCCTTACGATAACGTCGACATGCCGCCGATTGGCAGGATAAAACCGAGTGGGTCTTCGCCCGTTTGATGTATCCGCAGCATCCGCGCGCCCGTTTCGGACGTTACTACGGCTATGGCGCGGAATCCACGTGGCTGGAAGGCGGCACCAGTTGGACCCAGGATTATCCGCGGGCGGACCGGCATTTCGCGCTGGCGCTGCGCCGCTTGACTCGCATCTCGGTGCGGTCCGTCGAGCAGCCGGTAAATCTGGACGATGGCGACGACGTCTACAACTGGCCGTGGCTGTGCGCCGGCGAGATGGGCGACTGGAAGCTGACCGATAGCCAGGTCCAAAAGCTGCGCGATTACCTGCTGCGCGGCGGATTCCTGATGCTGGACGACTTTTGGGGCTCCGAAGAATGGGATCGATTTTACGAAAGCATGCGGCTGGTGTTTCCGGACCGGCCGGTGGTGGAAATCCCGGATGCCGATTCCATCTTTCATACCGTGTACGATCTGGACGACCGTTATCAGGTCCCCGGCGAATGGGCCCTCCGGCGCGGCCTCACCTATCGCAACGGCCCGCAGGGCGGCGCAATTCCGCACTGGCGCGGCATCATGGACGACAAGGGCCGCGTGATGGTGGCGATGTCATACAATTCCGATATCGGAGATTCCTGGGAGTGGGCCGACGATCCGGAGTATCCGGAAAAGTATTCCGCGCTGGGAATCCGCATCGGAGTGAACTACGTTATTTACGCGCTGACTCACTAACCGCTAACGCTCCGATACGGCCTCGCTCGCTTGCTGCTCCACCGTCTGCTCCTCGCCCAGCCAATCCGGATTGTGCGCGGTGCTATCGTACTGCGAAGTTATTTTGAACGGCTCGCACCGTCCGGCATCCGCGAACGGCTTCGTTCTCGCTAGCAACTGCGTTACCTGTTCGTTACTGAGCGGCCGGAAGGTCTCGGCGGCCTGAAACGCCTGATCCAGCCGCTCCATGCTCTCGCAACCGGTGATGACCACCGAAGTGGGGAGCGTGAGCGCGTAGTGCAGGCATTCGATGGCCGTTACATCGGCCGCATTTCAACACGTGACCGTCACCCAGCGGTTTCATCCCCAGCACGCCGATGCCTTGCTCCACCAGCTTGGGCAGAACGTGCGGCCGAAGCTGCGGAAATGGGCGTCCATCACGTTGAGCGGCATTTGGCAGGTATCGAAGCGGAATTTGTGCTGCGCGGCTACTTCCAGCATCCGCAAATGCACCAGCGGATCCTTATGGCCGGTGAATCCGATGAAGCGGATCTTGCCGGCCTTCTTGGCTTCCAGCAGCGCTTCCAGCGGGCCGTCCGGGGCAAAGAAACGGTCCGGATCTTCCAGCCGGATGTTTTCATGGAACTGAATCAGGTCGACGTGATCGGTCTGGAGACGCCGCAGAGACTCATCGATCTGGCTCGCAGCCGATTTCTTGGTGCGCCCGTCGAACTTGGTCATCAAAAATACCTGATCGCGATAACCATCGCGCAGCGCCGCGCCCATGCGCCTTTCGCTTTCGCCCGAGTGATAATCCCAACAGTTATCGAGGAAGTTGATGCCGCGGTCCACGGCGCTGCGGACAATGCGCACTGCTTCGTCCGGATCCGTGGCAAAGCCCAGGTGGAATCCTCCCAGGCCAATTGCGGAAACTCGTTCTCCCGTTCTTCCCAGCTTGCGATAGATCATGCGCGCCGACCTGCTCACGCACGGCAATTGTTAGACCAGCTCGCGGTGAAATTCAGTTACGCGGCGGAAGTTAGTCACTTTGGTTACCAATGTCTAGCGCAAATTGAACTTTTTCATCTTGTAACGAAGAGTGTCGCGGGTGATGCCCAACAGCACCGCGGCGCGGGTTTGATTGCCGCTGGCCTTCTGCAGGGCCTTCATCACCAGGTTCTTCTCGGCTTCGGCCAGGCTGGCTTGAAACGGAGCGTCGGTTTCCTCGGGCTGTTGGACGGCCGAGCGGCTCAACCCGGCGCCGTTGGACGCGATGTACAGGCTGGAGCTCTGGATGCGTTCGGATTCCTCCAGGACCATGGCCCGCTCCACGACGTTGCGCAGTTCGCGGACGTTTCCCGGCCAGGCATGCGACATCAGCGCGGCCGCGGCAGTGTGCGAGATCCCCTGGATATTGCGCTTGAACTTTCCGTTGTAAATCTGAATGAAATGCTGCGCTAGCGGCAGGATATCTTCCCTGCGCTCCCGCAACGCGGGCAGCGATACCTGAATCACGTTGAGACGGTAGTACAGGTCCAGCCGGAACCGGCCTTCCTCGATGGCGTCCGTCAGCCTTCGGTTGGTGGCCGCCACCACGCGCACGTCCACTTGAATATCCTTCACCCCACCCAACCGCCGGAAACACTGCTCTTCCAGAACGCGCAGCAGCTTGGCTTGCACAGTGAGCGGCATTTCGCCGATCTCGTCCAAGAAAATGGACCCGGTGGTGGCGATCTCCAGGATGCCGGCCTTGGATGCGCGCGCGTCGGTAAATGCGCCTTTTTCGTAGCCAAAGAGCTCGCTTTCGAGCAGAGTTTCGGGAATGGCGGCGCAATTGAGCGCGACGAATGGGCCTTCGTGCCGGCGGCCGTAGAAGTGCAGAAATTGAGCCAGAACATCCTTGCCGGTTCCGCTTTCCCCCTCCAACAGCACCGTGGACACTTCGCTTTGGGCTACGCGGCGCGCGAAGGTCAGCACTTGTTTCATCGCGGGCGAGGCCGCGATCATCTTGAAGCCGCCCAGGTTTACTCCATCCTCTGCGACTGTTGCCCCGGGAGCCGCGGGACGGGTTGGCACGGCTTGTTCGGCGCCTCGCCCAAAGACCAGCACCGCGCCGGCTACCAAGCCCTTGTGATCGCGAATGGGAGCGAGGCTCCCGCTGATGGGCCGTTTCTCGCCGTGGCTGGACACGAGCGCCATGCCCGCGGGCAGGTCCACCAGTAACCCCTCGGAAAGCACTTGCTCCCAAAGTTTCCCCCACCCATCGCCACTCGTTCCCGCTGCCCCCAGCGTTCCTACGGCCCGCTGGAAGATGTCGTTTACCGGCCGGCCCAGCGCTTCCCGGGCGGCGCAGCCGGTCCATTGTTCCGCCGCCGGATTGAAGAATGTGATGTTCTCCTGCCGATCCACCGAAATCACGCCTTCCGAGATGGCCCGCAAAGTGGAAGTCAGAAGATCCTCCCTCTCCCGCGCCTTCAGGTCTTCGCGATGTTTGTGCAGGGCGATCTCGATACTGGCGTGGAGCGCTGCTCCTTGAAATGGCTTGGTGATGTAGCCCAAGGGCCCGGCATCTTTGGCCCGCGCCACGGTGGGACTGTCGGCGTGGGCGGTCAAATAGATGACCGGGATGTTGAAGCGCTCGCGCAATACCAGGGCCGCCGCCGCGCCGTCCATTTCTCCCTGGATGCGGATGTCCATCAAAGCGATGTCGGGTGGGTTCGCTTCGGCCTGCGCGATGGCATCGGCCCCGCTGGAGACCGCCGCGGTAATGCTATATCCCAGTTCGGCCAAGGTGTCGCGAAGATCTTCGGCCGTGACCCGCTCATCTTCGACAATCAAAATGCGTGCAGACATGCTGTTTCCGGCCCCATTCTTTCCGGACGTCAACAAGGCACGATTACACGTGTGATTCCAGTGCTTCCGCGTTATCCGGCGGAGAGATGTCGCGCGGCTCGCAATTTTATGCGATTGCTTCTGGCCGTGCGTCGCAGGACACTGACTGTTGGCCGATCGCTACCAGGAAACCGAGGTTGCAACTCCCAGCGCGGCAGAACGGTCGCGGAGAGTAAGGTGTATCGATTTAGACTACCCTCCAGTGTAGATCATTTGCGGGATTGTCAAGCTCCCATTGCCTCAAAGAATGCGCGCAAAGCGCCAGAGCGTCGCGCCGCTGAAAGGATTGAAAGGCAGCATCAACAGGTGCAAAGTTTTTTGTCGCAGTGATGTGAATGGTTTGCGTCCCGGGGGACTGGAAACGCGTCGGGGGAATGGTAATACTAGTACATCGCATTCGAAAATTCGGGCCAAACGGAGCGCGTCGCTGAACACTTGGTAGGATGGTTCGGTGGCTTGCGCCGCTACCTTTTGCGCTCGTGCTGTCTGGGAGGAAAGCCGGCTTCGGGGTTGAGGCTGGGATGTTCAGAACGAGAGTAGGATGTAATGAGATCAGCCCTGAGCCATAACGAAATCGAAATCCTGGACCACCAGGTAGCCACGCTGAGCTATCAGCTCTCCGAGATCGCCGGCTTGCTCGAATCGCGCCTGGGTAATGGCAACGAACTGGCCGAGTCGGCACGCCGGGCACAGCAGGAATTCGCCCAGTTCGCGCAACGCGTTCGCCGGAGGGTGGCGTTGCCAGAGACCGGCCGGGATGCACAGACCGCCTGACCGCAGCCCTCTCTATTTACGCCTGCAAGGCATGCAAAACTGAAGCGATGGACTTCAGCCTGGATGCCGATGAGGTGCGGGTGCTGGGATCGCTGCTGGAAAAAGAGATCACCACTCCCGAGTATTATCCGCTTTCGCTCAATGCCCTGGTGAACGCCTGCAATCAGAAATCGAACCGCGATCCGGTAGTGCATTTCGATGAAGAGACGGTCGAGCGCGTTCTCTCCATGCTGCGCGACAAGGGATTGCTGCTGACCGCGACCGGCGCCGGGAGCCGGGTCCCCAAGTACGGACACCGTTTGTCGGAAAAGCTGAACCTGGGCCGCCGCGAGCTGGCTATTCTGTGCGAGCTGATGGTGCGCGGTCCCCAGACGCTGGGCGAGCTGCGCACGCGGGCCGAGCGCATGCATCGCTTTGACGATGTGTCGGAGGTGGAATCGGTGCTGGATCGCATGCCGGAGCTGGTGACCAAGCTGCCGCGGCGCGCCGGGGGAGAAGGAAGCGCGTTACGCTCAGTTGCTGGCGGGCGTCCCCGGATTGCCGCCCTAACACCAGGACGCCGTGGAATCCCCGCGCACCCCCGCGCGTGGATCGCCTGAGCGCGCTCGAGACCGAAGTGGCGCAATTGCGGCGTGAAGTGGAGGATCTCAAACAGCGGTTCGCTGGATTCCAAAAGCAGTTCGAATGAGCTCCGGTGGGGATCAGCCCCTTGCAAAAGTGAGGCGGGTTTGCGCCCGCCTCACAAGGTTCTTTACGCGGTTCGTTGATCGGGGACAGAAACCTCGTGCTGAGCCGGCCGCCCGCCCAAGCGGCGGATCGGCACCACCTGTTGATTCCAGGCAACTGGAAACGTCCTTCGAAGGGCCGTGGAAATAGTCGTCGACCGGGAAAAGCGAATAGGGCTCCAATTCCCGAAACACGCGGCCCAGCTTCTGTTCGATGCGATAGACGGCGTGGAAGAAATTCCCGCGGTCCATCTGCAGCCTGGCGCAGCACAGTTTCCAGTCTGCTCCGAGCAGGAAATGATACTTGAAAATGCGATTTTCCGGCTCGGTCAGAGTTCGTTTGCTGACCAGGCAAAAGTCGGCCGCGAACTCTTCATCCTTGCGGCCCCAGGAGCCCCTGCGGTCCTTGCCGGGCAACGGATCCAGCGTTACGCGGCTGATGTACTTCTCTCGGTTGACACACTCGCGGAAGCGATCAAAACATGCCCGGAAAATTGCTCGAAGCACGCAATTGCACGGATGCGTCGCCCCATGGCGGCCGATTCGCAATCCTAAGCCCAGGCAGATGTTACACGCAGGCGCCGCGAGCGCCAGCGTTTCGGACCGTGTCCATTCCATTTCGTCCTCTTCCTTCCAAAAACCCGGCATAGCAACCGAGTTAGATCGATCGACGTGATTTCTAGTCTCAGGGCCCTTGCGAGTCACGTCAACGCAAAAGGGTGCTGCTACTAAGGAAGAATTTCTTCCTCGACTAAGGAGAGAGTCCGATAAGGCCAAGGCTGTCATTTACTTGTGTAGGTTCACTTCTTGGCCGCACTTAATGGGTGTAATGTCTTCATCCTTCCGTTTTTTCTTATTCCTGCGGGGACCTATTTCAAACTGAAATACGAGGAGAGGCCAATTTGACCTTCCAGGACGCTCGCCTCAGGCTGCTGGCTTACGTCCGGAACCAGGTTCGCAACGGCGAGCTCACGGAGAGAAGATTCGCTCGTCTGATTGGCATTTCGCAGCCGCATGCCCATAATGTGCTGAAAGGCGCTCGCACTCTCTCACCTGAAATCTTCGATTTGATATTAAAGTACCTTCACCTGTCCCTGCTGGACCTGGCGTCAATCGAAGAGATAGAAGCGCAGATCGATGGTCGGCGCGCGCGCGAGCGAGTGGCCGAAATCGCTTTTCTGGCAACTCCCATCGGGCCCGGCAAACCTTGGCCGGAGGGTGTGAACTGGCGCCAGAGCTTCTCAGCGCCGTTTGCTTCCCCCACGGTTTCTGCGGAACTGATTATGGCGCATCTGGGCGAAGACACGGCCATGAACGTGACGCTGGCCTCCTCCGACATCGCTCTCCTGGATACGTCGGGGCCAAGCCGGCTTGCGATCTCGCCCCGGGGCCTCTATGTCGTCGAACGTAGCGGGGAGGTGGTGCTGCGCCACCTGCGTTGGGGGGCGCGCTGCTGCTACCTGGTCACCGACGCGAACTTGGACAACCCAGCGGAATGGGAGCCGCTGACGCTATCCAGCGCTGCACTACGCGAAGCGGTAAAAGCCCGCGTTCTCTGGCTGGGCCGCGCGGGGGACCGGGATGCGCGTCCTCAGCGCGGCCGCTTCTTGTACGATCCGATCTCTTCGTAGGCGTCCAGCACTTGCTGCGCAGTCCGCTCCCAACTGAAGCGCCGCGCCTGTTCGAAGCCGCGTTCCACCAGCTGGCTGCGGCGCGGCCGATCGAGCAGCACCTCCCGCATGCCGCGCGCGATGTCGAAAACATTTTCCGGATTTACGATTTCGGCGGCGTCTCCCACCACTTCCGGCAGCGAATTGACGTTGGAGCAGACCACCGGCGTTCCACAGGCCATGGCTTCCAGCGGCGGCAGTCCGAAGCCCTCATAGAGCGAGGGAAAGACGAATGCCGAGGCGGCCTGGTAGAAAGCCCGCAGCGTGTCGATGGGTAAGAACCCGAGAAACCGCACGGTGTCCTCGACGCGGCTATGGATGACGGCGTGGCGCAACGCCGGATAGCGCGAAATCTCGTCGCCGATGATCAGCAAGCGCAAGTCCCGATAGACCGGATGCTCCTGGATTTCGCCGCGCAGCACCGCGAACGCCTCCACCAGCCGCGGGATGTTTTTCTGCGGGTTGGTTCGGCCGACGTACAACAGGAACGGGTAGTGGATGCGGTAGCGATCCAGCACGCGCTGGATCTCGGGCGAATCGATCTCTTCGCCGCGCACGCGCGCGCCGGAAGCATGAAACGTGGGATCGGGCGCGTTGTACACCACGCGCATCCGGCTGGCCGGGATGCCCAGCACCGCCTCCACGTCGCGGCAGGTGGCCATGGATACCGCCATCACGCGATCGGCCCGCAGCAAGCCGCGCCGCAGGTAAAAGTGCCTCAGCCGGTTGCGGAACCCCAGCTGGCTCGCAAACAGCAGCGTGCTCATGTCGTGGATGGTCACCAGATACGGTTTGGGCATCAGCAGCGGCACGGCATTCAGTGGAATATGGAACAGGTCGGCCTCCAGCTTGCGCAGGAACAATCCGTAGCGGATCTGGGCCAGGCCTGGCCTGGTGCCTTTTTTTGCCGCGGGAAAAATCGCCGTTTGGAAATTTGGCGGCAGATCGGAGAATTCCGGGACGGCAGTCTCGGTGGTAATCAGCTGGTATCGATTGCGATCGTCCACCCGGGCCAGCGCGCGAACCAGGTTACGGATGTACGTTCCAATGCCGAAGTCCGCGACGCGGCGAGTGTCGAGTGCGATCTGTAACGGCATCGGGGGCGAGCAGCCAGGTCAAACGAATATCAAGCGGTGGTGCGCGCCAGTTTCCAGGGATAAAGCGGGAAACGTTCGGCCAGCTCCGTCACGCGGCGCCGCACGGCCATAAGATTTTCCGGGGAATGCACATCGCTCAACGCCTGGGCGATCAGCGCCGCCACCTGCCGCATTTCAGCCACGCCGAAACCGCGCGTGGTCACCGCCGGACTGCCCAGCCGGACGCCGCTCGGATTCAGTGGCGGGTTCACATCGAATGGAATGGCGTTCTTGTTGACGGTGATATAAGCTTCATCGAGCGCCGTCTCGGCGTCTTTTCCGCGAACTCCCTTGGCAAACACGTCCACCAGCATCAGGTGCGTGTCCGTTCCGCCGGAGACGATGCGAAAGCCCTGCTGTTGCAAGCTCTCGGCCAGCACGCGCGCGTTGTCGATCACCTGCTGGGAATAGGTCCGGAATTCCGGTGTCATGGCTTCCAGGAAACACACCGCCTTGGCTGCGATCACGTGCACCAGCGGGCCGCCCTGAATTCCCGGGAAGACGGCCTTATCGATAGCCGCGCCATATTGAGCCTTGGCGAGAATCATGCCGGAGCGGGGCCCGCGCAGTGTTTTGTGCGTCGTCGATGTGACGATGTCCGCATATTCGCACGGATTCGGATACAGGCCTGCGGCCACCAGGCCGGAGAAGTGCGCCATATCGACCACCAGGAGGGCGCCCACCGCGTCGGCAATCTTGCGGAAGCGCGCGAAATCGATGACGCGCGGGTAGGCGCTGCCGCCCGCGATGATCAGCTTGGGCTTATGTTCGTCGGCCAACCGGGCCAGCTCCGTATAATCGATCCGCTCATCCTCGCGCGTCACGCCGTAGGCCACCACGCGGTAACTTTTGCCCGAAAAATTCAGCGGATGGCCATGCGTCAGATGGCCGCCGTGCGCCAGATTCATGCCGAGGATTACATCGCCCGGCTGGATGACCGCGGAGTAGGCGGCCTGGTTGGCTTGGGAGCCCGAGTGCGGCTGGACGTTGACATATTCAGCACCGAAGATTTTCTTGGCCCGCTCGCGGGCTAACGTTTCGACCGCATCCGCGAATTCGCATCCACCGTAGTAGCGCTTGCCGGGATATCCCTCGGCATATTTGTTGGTGAATACGGAAGCGGTCGCCTGCAGCACGGCTTCGGAAGTGAAGTTCTCGCTTGCGATCAGTTCCAGGCGGCTATGCTGTCGCTCAACTTCATGTTGAATCGCGTCGTAGATTTCCGGGTCGACGGCGGAAAGCGGGCGCGACATGCGCTCGGTATCGTTCATAAGTTCTAGTGTAGTGTAACGCTCGCCTAGGTCGCGGTCGTTTCATTGCATACCGTCTCAATGGACTACACCTGCGCGGCATTGTAGGAATAAGCGCATTTTCCAATAAAGGCGTGGCTGGTTGTGTCGATGGAAAAGCATTGGAGGTATAAGGACATTCTCGAAGCCGCAAGTCTTGCCCCCGCCACTCTCACGCTCCCTAGCCTGACGCCAAGAGTGCTCTGCATCGCGGAACAGCCCGGAGGGATGGTTGGTGGAATTCTCTTGGCGACCACTGTTATGGCCAACAGCGCGGGCGAGGGTCTGGAATACCTTCGACGTCAGGATTTTGACGTTGTGCTGGCCAGTCTTCCGCTACCCGATTGCGCATCGGCAGCCAGTTTGCTCGAAGAGTTGCAGCGGGCCCAGCCAGGCACGCCGGTGGTCCTGCACACTCCTGGATCCTCTGCCACCGCGGTAGTCCGCCTGCTCCGTCTGGGCGCATTCCATGTGTATACACAAGGCGACTCCACCAGCTTGCTTTTTCTGGCCGCGAACTCCAAATGGGCCCAGGAGGCGAGTCCCGTGTCTAGTGAGAGCGAATCCGGGGCGTGGGGCCGGTTCCTGATTGGCGACAGCCGTCCAATGCAGCAGATCGCGCAACAGATTCGGCTGGTAGCTCCGCGCCGTTCCACCGTCCTGATAACGGGGGAAACAGGAACCGGTAAGGAACTGGTGGCCCGCTCGGTGCATGCGGCGAGCGGACGCAACCGGTCGTCGCTGGTGGCGGTCAACTGCAGTGCGCTTCCGGAAGCTCTGCTCGAAGCCGAACTGTTCGGGCACGTGAAAGGCGCCTTCACCGGCGCGGTGGGACATCGGATCGGCCGCTTCGAAGAGGCCAATCACGGGACCATCTTCCTGGATGAAATCGGCGACATGCCCTTCTCCTTGCAAGCCAAGCTGCTGAGAGTGATCCAGGAACGCGAGTTCCAACGGCTGGGCAGTTCGGAGACCATCCGCGCGGATGTGCGCCTGATCGCGGCCACACATACCGATCTGGCGGACCTGATTAAACAAGGCAGATTTCGCGAGGACTTATATTACCGGCTGAACGTAGTGCCGATTGCCTTGCCGCCGCTTCGGGAGCATCCTTCCGATGTTCCCCCGCTAGTCCAGCATTTCATTGAGAAGATCTGCCGGGAGGAGGATCTTGCCATGAAGCAAATCTCCCACGAGACGCTCGGCCGCCTGGCCGGGCATGACTGGCCAGGCAACATCCGTCAACTGGAGAACGCGGTGGAAAAGGCCATTGTCCTGAGCGGCGAGCGCTTGGTTCTTTTGCCAGGCGACTTCCCGCTGCCGCCGCGGCGCCATCCGGTGGTTTACACTGGCGCGCAGCCCATGATCGCGGTGCCCGATCAAGGCCTCGATTTCGAGCGTACGGTGGGGAGCATCGAGCTGAACATTCTAGAACAGGCTCTCCGGAAGACTCGGGGCAACAAGAAACTGGCCGCCCAGATGCTCGGGCTGAAGCGAACCACGCTAACCGCGAAGCTTAAGAGCTTGGCTGCGGCTGGCGCTGCGGGCTAGCTCCCACCTGCGTCGCATGGACGATGAATCGCTTGGGCGCGGAGCCTACATAGTAGAACGGATAGCACGTCACCAGCGTCAGAGTTTCACCGCCGGATGCATTGAGCACGCTGACGTCGCGCGGCGTGACAATCTTAGTGGATTTCACCATGTAGCGGTAGGTTCCCGCGGTGGTCTCGAGTTCGATCATGTCATCGGGCCGAATCTTCCGCAGGACGCGAAAGAACGTATCCCGATGTCCGGCTAATCCAACGTTGCCGATATTCCCGGGTAGAGCCGTACCCGGGATGTGTCCAACGGCTCGGCTCAAGGTGCCTTCGTCGGCGCCTTCGCGCACCATCACCGACAGTTTCAGCCGGGGAATTTCCAGCCGCCCGATCAGCGATTCCCTGGCCGGCGGTCCGACAGTTGGTGTTTGATTCGGCGCGGGGGCTGCCGGCGCGGGGGCTTCCGCCGTCTCGGGTTTTTCACGCTCGCGGCCCAGCAACCAACGCGCTTCGTCGCTGACGAATCCTCCGACTCCGGGCGTGAGCCCCCGCAAAGTCTGATCGAACGCCCAATCTTCGTAAGCCTGATACAGCACACTACTGGTATTCACCCACACAAAACAATCGAGGGCCAATAGCCCTGCGATCAGGAACACCCATTCCAGGGCCCGCAACTTGGACTTCGCGCGTTTGACCGGATCGTCCTTCCACCGCAAGTGCGCCTTCATTGCGATTCCGCCCCGTCCTCCGGAAATACATACTTCGTGCGGGTTCGCACGATCAATTTCTGGTGATTGGGCGATGTCGCCACCACCTTGAGATGCCGGACCATCTTGCCTTCTACCGATGGAACGTACCCAATGGTGTAGCGCGAGCGAATGTCTTTGGCGATCTGGCGGCAGATCGGCACAATGTCTTTCAGGTCCATGGGATGATAGAACACACCGCCGCTCACATGCGCCAGGTCTTTCAGCACGCCTTCATTTCTTTCTGGATCGTCTTCGTCGTAAATGCCAACCGTATAGATAGTCGCGAGCGATGTAAGCACGTCATGCATGACTTCTTGTTCGGTGTGGCTGCTGTGATTATCGCCGCCGTCGCTGATCACCACCAGTGCCTTCTTGGCTTGCCTTCCGAATTCAAGCTGGTGGAGCGACATTTCAATTGCGTCGTACAGCGCCGTCCGGCCCTCGGGAGTGCCCTGCCACAGCGCTGCCCGCAGCTCTTTCGGGTTGTCGGAAAACAGCACATTATCGGGCAAGCCGCGCCGCGGTTTCTCGTTGAAATTGACGACGAACGTTTCGTCCATCGGGTTACTGGCTTGAATGAAGACCCACGCGGCAGTGATCACCTGCGGACGCTTGGGCCGCATGCTGCCGCTCTCATCCACCACCAGCCCGACGGTTACCGGGTTATCGGCGTTGGAGAACTGGCTGATTGGTTCCGGCTTGCCATTTTCAAAAACCTTGAAGTTATCTTTGGTTAGTCCGGAAACAAAGCCCCCGGAGCTATCCTTCACGCTCACGTCCAAAAGAACCAGCCGCGAAGTGGTCTGGATAGTGAAGTTTTCCTGGTCAGAGGCTTTGGCGGCGGTGTGGGTGGCTCTTGTTTGGCCCCGCCCACCGACGCTAACCGCTGTCCACAGCAGAATACTCACTCCCAGACACACCACACGGCTGCGGATCATAAAAGCTCCCCGGTCTTATGTTACGACAGTCGTGTTACGACAGCCGGAAAACGCGAACCAACCCGAAGAGTCCAAGTGAAAGCAGGCCGGCCAGACCAATCAACGGATAGGGGCTGGCGGTCTTGGGCAGTTCCTGAGGGGCAGGAGCAGGAGCCGGCTCTGGAGCCGGAGCAGCTTCCTGCGGAGCCGGAGGCGGCGTATTCTGAGCCTCTTCCTGAGGAGCAGGCTGGGTTTGAGTTACGACGGCCTGGGGCAACTCGGCCGGCTTGGTGGCTTCCGTGGTTGGCACCGGCTCATGCGATACGGCCGCGATTTGCACGGCGGCCGACTTCGGATAGGCAAACTCCTGGCCGAAGTTATCGCCCGGGTAGAACCACGCTCTCAGAGCTTTCGGTTGTCCGGGAGGTGTTTCCCAAAACGTGAAGACGGTTTTGCCGGTGGGCCGGAGACGATAATTTGGAATCGCGAGAATCGTCGTATAGAGGTGATTCTCGTCTTTGTTGAAGATTTGGACGATGTGACGATCCGATGGAGAATCCAGCAGCTTTATCACGTACGTGCCGGCAGGCAGCACCTGATTAGGGACCTGGATCGGTTGGTTCACAGTCAAAATTGTTTTTTTGTTCCATTCGTCCGCGCGGGCGCTCGGTGCGAGCGCTACTCCGAGCAATCCGACGGATGCCATTGCAACAACTAAACGGATCATAGTGTACTCCTTCTTTGTTAATTGCCGCTTCGCGATCGCATCACGCAACCGCACGGTAAAATTTGGTTCGGCTCAACACCGTAACCCGCGGTTAAACATCGCAGCTTTGCTGCCAAAAAAGAAGTGGCTTTCGATTCAGCGTGTTCGAAAGAATCCTGTCGGATGACAAGGAAACTTTTACCGTTTTAGCGTTGAATTGTGGACTCGATCTGTCCACCCGGCGACTCTATTCCGCTCAGGTTTTCGCAGTAGTTGACCGCATGTGGGATTTCACGCATCTGCTGGCTCACTGCGCGCATATACATCGCTACCGCTGCAGCGGATCTTCCACCCAGGGCGGCGTCGCATCCATCAGGCGGCCCAGCTCAGGTTCCAGCAAAGTCATCTTTTGCTTCATTTCCCAGGCGATTTTGCGATAACTGAAGTGGCCCTTCACTCCGGACCGCAGGCGGGCCATGTACTCGGCCTCCGCAAAATCCATCTTGAACAGAAAACGCGAGCGCGCGGCGAATGGAAGGAGATAATGCGCGCCGGGCGCGGGCAGACTCGCTGCCGTGTTACGCGCACGTGATAACAATTGCGTGTAAGCTTCGCTCAAGCCGGCTTCGATAATCAAAGCAGGCGTTTCGAAGCCGAGGTTCGCGGAGTAATCCTTTCTGAATTGTTGGCACCGCCGGTGTCTGTGCAGGTCCCTATACGCGCCGATGTCCATGACGATATCGAAAACATAGGGCTCGCTCCGAAAATTCCGAAGTAATTCATCGCGTTTGGTTCTGGACCGCAGCGCAACGTCGATTACCTCGTTCCTCCGAGCAGCGCTCCAGGAAGACGCCATCTCGTAGAGCATGCGATAGGGCCATGGCGTCACCGGGTAGAGCGAAGTGGCGACGATATCGGTCAGCGTGTCACTTGGTTTGATCAGGTCGACGTGATCCGTGTACGCCGCACTGTATGCGGCCGTCAGGTTCTGCGCCGCCCACGCGCGCAGATCTTCGCGGCTGCGAAGGGAGTGCTCGTCGGCATCCAGGTGCCGCGCGAGAGTTGGCGCCACGGCTTCGCTCGATCCTGTCTCATCCCATCGCAGGCAAGGTTCGGAGGCGCACGCTTGGGCAATTTCGTCCGCCAAGTCCCGCAGCTCTTGATATTCGGATGCTTTGAGGCGGCGCACCTGACGCTCCAGTGTCCGAATGCTGGTCACCTGCCCCACGCCCGTCGGGATTCCGAAGCACAACAAGTAGCGCGCCACGTCGAATGCGCGCGCCTTGACATTGCGTTGATACGCTTGCGGGCTCATTGCCTCCGGACGCGGCAATTTTCCCGCGAGATGATCGAATACTTTGGCGTGAACTTCGTTGTAGCCGGCCAGCAATTCTCCAGCGGCTTGCTGATAGACGGCCGCTTGCGCCGCATCGAACTCGGGCGGAGTGACGAATCCTGATTTTGAGAAATCCTGATAGCGCGATGAGCGCGCCTGGCCGTCCCATAGCTGCTCGTCTTCGATCTCGGTGGCGGCCAACTCGGAGATGCCTTCAAAGCACAGCACCATGTGGCCGAGGTCGGCAATGGATGCGTGCCCATATTGAAAATAGAAGCTCTCGAGAAACTTGGTGGAATCGTGCGTGCGCACCCACTCGATGGAATCGCGAATCGAATCGGGCGACCGGCTGTAGCGCGCCAGCGCGAACGCGCATTTCTCGGGCGGCATCGGCGACAGCGTGAGAACGCGCCTGGGCGTATCCATCAACCTTTGAACTCGCCGGCCAGGCGGCTAGCGAGCGGACGAGTCTGTCCAGCGTACTTGCTGCCTACCTTCTTGCGATAGGGCACCGACGATGGCGTGGAGAGTTGCTCGAAGGTGAAAGAGCAAATGCGCATGCCTGGATATAACGCCACCGGCATACGTCCCAGGTTGCTGAGCTCGAGCGTCGCTTTGCCCGCCCAGCCCGGATCGAACAAACCCGCTGTGCCATGCACGATGATGCCGATGCGTCCCAGGCTGGACCGGCCTTCCAACCTGCCGAGCACGTCGTCATCCAGTTCCAGCGTCTCTTCGGTGATGGCCAGCACAAACTCGCGCGGCTGCAGGATAAACGATTCGCCGGAGGGTACGATTACGCTCTGCATTAGCCCTTCGATGCCCTTGTTCTCGCGCAGATCGATGTAGGCATTGCGGCTGTGCTCGAATACGTTGAACTCGTTGCCCAGCTTGAAATCCACCGAGCAGCTTCCGAACTGCTCGGGCGGCAGCTCCGGCGAAATCTTGATCTTTCCCTGCGCGATGTAACGCCGAATGTCCACGTCGGACAAAACCATAGAGATTCAAAATAGCACACGGCGTCGTTGGTCTCGGGCATTGACTCGGACATTTAGGGGTTAAGATCGAAGGTTGCGGGCATCCGTTCGACATCGCTTTCCGCTTTGGACCTTCCCCGTTGCCGCTGTCCTGCTGGTTGCTCTGTGGCAGTGGGCTACCGTAACAACGAACTATCGGGGCAACTGGACCGCGCTCTTCTGTACTGGGGCCCTCAAACGGCATCCGCCCCTGGTTGCCGCGGAACACATTTATTTGTTTGCGAACTCCACCGGCTACGACGGGCAATTCTACCAGTACATCGCGCATGATCCGTTCCTGCGGTCCGATTTGAAGACCTACGTCGACGATCCGCGCATGCGCTATCACCGCATCCTGGTCCCGCTGCTGGCATACGGCCTCGCCTGGGGACAGCCGGCTGCGATTGATACGACATACGAGCTGGTGTGCCTGCTGAGTATCGGGCTGGGCGTGTACTGGTGTTGCCGGTTCGCACTGAATGCGGGACTTTCCCCGGCATGGGGGCTGCTTTTTCTGAGCTTGCCCGCGATCCCAATCACCATCGACCGGCTGGTGGTGGACGGCGCGCTGGCAGCGCTCACCGCAGCGTTCCTATATTACGACCGGTGGCCTCCCAGCCGGTCCAAAAACTGGAAGATATTTGCGGTTTTGGCCTGCGCGGCTCTGGCGCGTGAAACCGGCTTCCTGTTGGTGCTGGCGTACTGCGCTTATCTGATGTGGCGCCGCGAGTTCAGGATGGCCTGTCTGTTCGCGTTGAGCGCGCTGCCGGCCATAGCCTGGTATGCCTTTGTTCAGGCGAATACCAGCGGGGCAACGTATCGTCCTTCGTTCATTCCTTTTGTACAGATTGCGCGGGCCTTGGCGCATCCATCGAAATATCCGGCCGCGGCACCTTTCATCCCCGCCGTGGTCGGTGCGGATTACCTGGCATTCGCGGGTGTGTTGCTCGGTTTTGGACTAGCGCTTCTCTGGTTCGTCCGTGTTCCTTACGATCCAGCGCGCATCGCGGCGGCTCTGTTTGCGATCATGGCGCTCTTCTTTCAGATCACCGGACAATGGGAGAACGTTTACACGTATGGCAGGATCTATACACCGGTATTGCTGTGCCTGGCCGCGATTGGGGCTGAGCAGCGCAATCCGTGGCTCCTACTGCCGGTTGCCATGCTGCTGCCAAGGATCGCGATCCAATTCGCGCCGCAGGTTTTGGGAATCATCCATTGGCTCAATTAACCACACCCTGGGCGTTGCTTTGAATCGCACACGTCCCGCGCGCTAAGAAATAACGCCCTTCCTCACTGCGTATAAAATCAACTCAGCGAAGCTATGCAGGTTCAGCTTCTCCTGCAGGTTTCGGCGGTGAGTTTCAATCGTATACGGACTCAGATTGAGCCGTTGTGCGATCTCTTTGTTGGACTTCAGTTCGGCCAAAAGCTGCAGAATCTCGCGCTCGCGCGGGGTGAGCAGGTCGTAGCTGTCTTCGGCGCCGCGAGTCCGGATCTCGCGGACGTAGTCTTCCATCAACATCCGGCTGACTTCCGGGCTGAAGAACGTTTTCCCTCCATGGACGGATTTGATGGCGTCGATCAGATCGCCCTCTGCGGAATCCTTCAGCAGATAACCTTTCGCACCGGCTTTGAGCGCCCGCAGAACGTAGCCTTCATCCGAGTGCATGCTCAGAATCACGATGGCGGTATTCGGCAGGGATGCGTTGATTCGCTGCGCGGCTTCAATCCCGCTCAAATTGGGCATCGCGATATCGAGCACAGCCACGTCCGGCTGCGTAGCTTCGGCTTGTTCCGCGGCTTCCCGGCCGTCCGATGCTTCGGCCACCACGCTGAATTCGGGACGGCTTTCCAGAAGCAGCCGGAGACCACGCCGCATCACGGTGTGATCGTCAGCCAACAGGATGCGAATCTGTTTCACGAATCCATGCGCTCCGGTTCCCGACGGCAAAAGGCAATTCCACCGACACTGTGGTGCCGCCTCCAGGCCGGGAGTGAATCTGGCATGTTCCTCCGAGCCGGGTGACGCGTTCCTGAATCCCGAGCAGCCCCAAGCCCTTGGTATGCAGCACGTCGAATCCACGGCCGTCATCCTGGATGTTCAAAAGCAAGCGATCCCGCTCTTGTTCCACGCGGATGCGTACAGACGTTGCATGAGAATGCCGCGCGCAATTGTGAAGCGCTTCTTGCACCACGCGGTAGATGCAGGTTTTGTACTCGTCGGGAAGCTCGTCGGAATCGAGCTCGGCTGCGACGGTAACGTCCATCGAAGTGCTCTTCGACGATTCCCTCGCCTGCCACTTCAATGCTGGAATCAAACCCAGGTCATCCAACATGGACGGCCGCAGTAAGAGCGCCATGTTGCGAACCACGCCCACCGTATTTTCCACCAGGCCCTTGATCGTTTCCACATGCCGGCGGGATTGTTCTTCGCTGCGGACGGTGAGCCCGGTGGCAAGATTGCGCAGCTCAATCAACACCGCCGACAGCGATTGCCCCACTTCATCGTGCAACTCGCGCGAGAGGGACCGGCGTTCTTCCTCCTGCGCCTGAACCAGGCGCGCCGACAATTCCTTAAGCTGCGTTCGCGCTTCGGCCACCTCGCCATACTGCGATCGGGCCTGAGCTTCCAAGCCTAGAATCCTCCCCATGGTGAAGAGAGCCAAACCTAACCCCAGCGCCAGCGCCGCCATCAACGTCAGCAGCAGCCGCGTTTGGAAGTCCACTAACAGGGTAACTACTTGCCGGTTCCCGGCATCCAGCTGCTGCTCGTTCAGGTCGGCGATTCGTCCGGCGAGTTCGAGCATGTTTTGCCGCCGCGGGAACACCTCGTCGCGCAGAAAGGAATATCCGGAGCGGCGCCGTTCCGCCGCGTCCCAGCGGAAAATCGGAGCCAAGATTCCCCAATAATCCCCCAATTCGGTTCGCAGCGCGGTGTAGTGTTGGGAGCCTGCCGGGCCCACCTGGCGTCCATAGGAATCCAGCGCCGCCTCCATGTGCTTCCGCACCTGTTCCAGGTTGGCGCGGTAGACGTCGGCGCGCTGCGCTTCGGACTCGAGTAGGTAGTCCCGGACGTAGGTGCCCGACACATACACGTCGGAGCGGATATCGTTAAGTACGTGATTTTCGGCTAAATAGCGCTGCCGGATTTGCTGGTCGCTGCTGCGGAAATGCCCCAGCACGCGCAGGGCGTCGATTCCGGCCAGAGCCATGATCGACAACAGCCCGCCAAAACCAACCGCGAGTGCGATGCGCGAGCGAAAAAACACACTGATTTGAACGAACTTGTTCCGAACCCATACTATCAGAAGGACGCCCGTTGATTTTGTACAAGTTGATTTGTGTACAATCGGTGCCGGAGGAAAATTGCTTATGCAACCCGCCCAATCCGGACTCGATCAGCTCAAACAGAGAATGCGCGGCGCCTGGATGGCGGGAGATTTCGGACAGATCGCGCGGTATTCGGCGAAATGCGCGGAGGAGTTTGTCGATCGGGTGCCGATGGGTCCGGACGCGCGCGTCCTGGACGTGGCCTGCGGCACGGGCAATCTTGCGATCCCGGCCGCGCGGAAAGGCGCGCAAGTGTGGGGTCTCGACATCGCTCCGAATTTATTGGAGCAGGCGCGCGAAAGGGCTGCCGCGGAAAATTTGCAAGCCACCTTTGAGGAAGGCGACGCAGAACAGTTGCCCTATCCCGATTCGCACTTCGATGTGGTGATGAGCATGTTCGGAGCAATGTTCGCGCCCCGTCCGGAGCTGGTGGCGTCGGAGTTGTCGCGCGTCTGCCGGCCGGGAGGGACGATCGCGATGGCCAATTGGAATCCGGAGAGTTTTGTGGCTAAACAATTCGCCGCAGGAAACCGCTACCTTCCTCCGCCCGAAGGAATCCCGGGGCCGATCCTGTGGGGCGACGAGCAGGTGGCGAGGCAGCGGCTGCGCCCGTATGCGTCTGAGATTCGAACCGAGCGTCGCATGGTGGAATTCGATTATCCCTTTGGTCCGCGCGAAGTGGTGCAGTTTTTCAGCCAGTATTTTGGGCCCACTCAGGTCGCGTTTTCGAGGTTGCCCGCCGATGCGCAAGCCGCTTATGCCGCCGACCTGGAGAGTCTGTGGCGCGAGTTCAACGAAGGGACCGAGGGACGTACGGCTGTTCGCGCCGAATATTTGGCGGTAATCGCCACGAGAGCGCGCATTTAACTGTTTCTGTTGGCGCGGCCGGGCGGTTGGAACAGTGCCACTTCGCCATGTCGGCCATTGACGCCTGTTGTCAAATATGACAACATGATGGTGTCGGATCGGGGTAGACAAGGCGCTGGCCGAGACCCGGAAAACGCGCCCTGTCTCATGGATCAAGGGGGCGCTGAAGGACTTCGAGACCTTTCCGAAGGACGCGCAAGCCACTCTGTTGGCGGCGCTGACCATCGCGGCGGACGGGGGTAAGTCGGATATCGCGAAACCGATGCATGGTCTCGGCTCGGGCGTGTTTGAGATCGCTCTCGCGTTCCGGGGCGACGCTTTTCGCATGGTCTACGCTGTCCAGTTCGCAGAAGAAATCGAAGCAGGGAATCAAGACCCCGAAACGCGAGATGGACCTGGTGAAAGACGGGCTGAAGGCATTGAAGGAGGCGCTCCAATGAAGGGCGAAAAACTGAAATTGGTTCGAGGGAGCGGAAACGTATTCCGCGATCTTGGGCGCGAGAACGCTGACGTGGAACAGCTGAAAGCGCTCCTTGCGGCTGAGATCATCAAGGCGCTCGACCGTGACGAGATGACTGTCCGGGCCGCGCAGGCACGAACCGGCTTCGCGGCGGCCGACTTCTCGCGGATTCGCAACAACGACCTCGCCCGGTTCACGGCTGATCGATTGATGTCGATTCTAAACCGGCTCGGCTCGCGTGTGGAAGTGAAGGTCCGGGTACGGCAGCTCGAACCAATTTCTGGCGAGGCTACGGATCTTAGATGAAGATCTTGCTACGTCGCCATTCGCCAAAAACATTTTGCGGGTTAAGGCTGGCGTATCTGACCCGGGAGTCGTCCATTTAAAACCTAGCGATCCGTTCGGGTACGGTCCTCTAATCGCTCCACGCGCTGGAAGTTGCACAAACAGTTTTTGGTGGACGGCGGGGGGATCGAACCCCCGACCTCTGCATTGCGAACGCAGCGCTCTCCCAGCTGAGCTAGCCGCCCACTTTCGGTGTGCAAACTCATTTTACTCTAACTGCGCCGCCTCCCGCCCCTGCTAAAATAGAATTCCCCCCCGCGAAAATGCTCAAACGCATCACCGTGCACGGCGCCCGCCAGCACAATCTCAAAAATATCGACGTGGAGATTCCGCGCAACACCTTCACGGTGATCACCGGGCTCAGCGGCTCCGGCAAATCCTCGCTGGCATTCGACACCATTTATGCCGAGGGCCAGCGCCGCTACGTGGAAACGCTTTCACCTTACGCTCGCCAGTTCCTGGATCAAATGGAGCGCCCGGAAGTGGATTCGATCGATGGCCTGAGCCCGGCCATTTCCATCGAACAGAAAACAACCAACCGCAGCCCGCGCTCGACAGTCGGCACCATCACCGAAATATACGACTACTTGCGCGTGCTCTATTCTTCCGTCGGCGTTCCGCATTGCCCCACCTGCGGCATCGAAATCTCGCGCCAGAGTACCGAGCAGATCCTGCAGCAGATCCTGGCTCTGCCCGAAGGCGAGCGCATCATGATCCTGGCGCCGATTGTGCGCGGCCGCAAAGGCGAATACAAAAAGGATCTCGAAAAGCTTTTTCGGCAGGGCTTCGTACGCGCCCGTGTGGATGGCGTGCTGCGCGCGCTCGATGAAGAAATTCCGCTCGATAAGCGCAAGAACCACACCATCGAGATCGTAGTGGATCGTCTTCCGCTGAAGGCCGGCTCGGAAAAACGGCTCGAAGCCTCCATCGAAACCGCGGCGAAGCTGGCCAATGGACTGGTCACGGTCTCGGTGGTCAACGGGGAAGAGAAGCTGTATTCGCAGAAGCTCGCGTGCCCCAATTGCGGCACCAGTATTCCGCAGCTTGAGCCGCGATCATTTTCCTTCAACAGTCCCTTCGGCGCTTGCGAAACCTGTCATGGACTGGGCAGCACCTGGAGCTTCGATCCGGCCAAGGTGATCGTCGATTCTTCCAAGCCGTTGCTGGATGGCGGCCTGGGCCCCGGCGCCAGTTCGTCCTATATGCAGCAGCAGCTCCTGGACGGGGCCGCGCTGCTGCGCATCAAGATCAACAAGCCTTTCGAAGAGCTGCCGAAGAAGACTCAAGCCCTGCTGCTCGAAGGCGGCAACGGATTCGACGGCATCATCAAAATCCTCGCCGATACATACGAAGAGGCCGGTCCGGGCTATCGCGAGTGGCTGATGGACTACATGTCGCCGTCGCTCTGCCCCGATTGCCGTGGCCGCCGTTTGCGGCCGGGCAGTCTCGCGGTGCGCGTCAAAGGCTTGGGGCTCGCCGAGCTGACCGAGATGTCCATCGATCGGGCGCTCGAGACTGTTCGAGCCTGGAAGCTGAACGAGCGCGAGCAGCAGATCGCCGCACGCGTGGTGGAAGAGATTCGCAATCGGCTGGAGTTTCTCACCGCCGTCGGCCTCAATTATCTGAGCCTGGCGCGGTCCGCCGCGACGCTTTCGGGCGGCGAAGCCCAGCGCATCCGCCTGGCCACGCAAATCGGTTCGAAACTGCGCGGCGTGCTGTATGTTCTCGACGAGCCTTCCATCGGCCTGCATCCGCGCGATAACGATCGTCTGCTCGACACGCTCACGCGGCTCCGCGACCTGGGCAACACCGTACTCGTGGTAGAACACGATGCCGAAACCATCGAACGCGCCGACTACGTCATCGATCTCGGTCCGGGTGCGGGTCGTCTGGGAGGCCATTTGGTCGCAGCGGGTACACCTCGCGAGATCGAAAGAAATCCAGCGTCGCTCACGGGCCAATATCTCTCCGGTGCCGTCCGCATCGATCCTCCCGCCGGCCGCCGTCATGGCAGCGGGAAGCAGCTCATTGTGCGGGGCGCGCGCGAGCACAATCTGAAGGACGTCACCGTGGAATTTCCGCTTGGCTGTTTCATCGTCATCACGGGAGTCTCCGGCAGCGGCAAATCGACGCTGATCAACGACATTCTTTACCGTTCGCTGGCGAAAGAAATTTACGGATCGCACGACGCGCCAGGCGCGCACGATTCCATCGAAGGGCTGGAACACATCGATAAAGTGGTGGAAATCGATCAATCGCCGATCGGCCGCACGCCGCGTTCCAACCCCGCGACGTACACCGGGGTTTTCACGCCCATCCGCGAGTTGTACGCGATGCTGCCGGAATCGCGCGAGCGCGGCTATAAGGCCGGCCGGTTCAGCTTCAATGTGAAGGGCGGCCGCTGCGAAGCCTGCCAAGGTGACGGGCTGAAACGCATCGAGATGAATTTTCTGCCGGACGTTTACGTCACCTGCGACGTGTGCCACGGCCGCCGCTACAACAGCGAAACATTGCAGGTGAAGTATAAGGGGATGTCCATTGCCGATCTGTTAGCGTCCACGGTCGAAGACGCCGTCCCGATCCTCGAAAATATTCCGCAAATCAACCAGAAGCTGCGGACGCTCTACGATGTCGGCCTCGGATACATCCATCTGGGCCAGTCTTCCACCACGCTCTCCGGCGGCGAAGCGCAGCGCATCAAGCTGGCGCGCGAATTGAGCAAGCGGCAAACCGGCCGCACGCTCTACATCCTGGATGAACCGACCACCGGCCTGCACTTTGAAGATGTCAGGCGATTGCTCGACGTCCTCCAACGGCTGGTGGATCTGGGCAATACTGTCATTGTGATTGAACATCAGCTGGATGTGATCAAATCGGCCGACTGGATTATCGACATGGGCCCGGAGGGCGGCGAAAAGGGCGGCAGCGTGGTGGCTTCTGGAACGCCCGAACAGATTCTGCGATTCAAAAAAAGCCACACCGCCCGCGCACTCGAAAAAGCGCTGCACTCTGGCAGGGTCGCGTGAGGTATTTCGCATGAGCAAATACGCTCACGGCCCTTTGAGCTTTGAAGGTTTGAAGACCGTCCCCATCCAGGCGCGCGGCGGCAAAGTGCGTGTCGAACATTTTGGAAAGCGGTATACGGGCGGAAGCATTTCCGCGTGGCTCGATTCGCTTCCGCACATCCTGGCTGCCGATTCGCTCCGGTCCGTCGTCGACGCTTTAGCCGGCGCGCGCGCCCGCAAAAAAATGATCCTCTGGGGACTCGGCGGCCATGTGATCAAATGCGGCCTGGCGCCCATTTTGATCGATCTGATGCAGCGCGGCTACGCGACAGCCTTCGCATTGAACGGTGCTGCCGCGATTCACGATTTCGAAATTGCGATCGCTGGACACACCAGCGAAGATGTGGAAGCTGTGCTCCCCGATGGCAGCTTCGGCGCCGCCGAAGAAACCGGCCGCGAGTTCAACGCCGCTCTGAAACACGAACAAGGTTTCGGAGAATCGCTCGGCCGGCATCTGGAAACCATCGCCGATCCGCGCTTCGCCGCATCCAGCCTGTTGTGCGAGACGTATCGCAATGCGACGCCGGTGACTGTTCATGTCGCAATCGGGACCGATACACCGCACACCCATCCCACCGCCAATGGCGACGCATTGGGCCGCGCAACGCATCACGATTTTCGCCTGCTCTGTTCCCTGGTGAAAGACATCGACGACGGCGGCGTCTATCTCAACGTGGGATCCGCCGTGGTTTTGCCCGAAGTTTTCTTGAAGGCCGTTTCCGTGGTTCGCAACCTGGGCCATCCGCTGGCCAATTTCACCACGGTGAACTTCGATTTTCTGCAGCACTACCGGCCTAAGGTCAACGTGGTGGAACGTCCGCACGCGCGCGCCGGCGGGCACGGTTATTCCATCACTGGTCATCATGAAATTATGATTCCGCTGCTAGCCGCGGCGCTGATCGACTCCGAGACATGAACCCCATCGACCCATCCAGCGAGCCGGTGGATTTGACGCCGTCCCCCCATCCCGAATCCCCAATCCCCAGCCTAGACCCCTTCTTCGACTACACCGATCTCTTCTTTTTCGTCGGCTTGTGCGTTCCAAGCATCTTCATCGCGCTCCTGCTCATTCGCCTGGTTCGAATCTTCGCGCCCATGCCGATGGGTATTCAGTTGCTGCTGGTCCAAAGCGTCTGGTATTTCCTGGTGTTCGGATCGCTGGCCGCGCTGTTTCGCATGCGCTATGGCCGGCCTTTGTGGCAATCCCTCGGATGGAGGCCAATTGCTTTCAGTGCCGCGTTGGGCGCGCTGCTGGCTGGGCCGTTGCTCGCGGTATCGGTCGGCCTGCTGGGCTCCGCTTTGCGGACGCCCGAAATCAATCTTCCGTTTGAAGAGATGCTCGGCTCTACCGCGACAAAAGTCTTGCTCGGTATCCTGGTCGTAATTCTCGGACCCGTCGCGGAGGAACTCGCCTTCCGCGGATTCCTGATGCCGCTTCTCATTCGCAGCCTCGGACCAGCCGCGGGTGTCGTGCTCACCGGAGTGATCTTCGGAAGCATCCATGGCTATGAATATCAATGGGCCTGGCAGTATATGGCGCTCATCTCATTGGTCGGCTGCGTTCTCGGCTGGGCCAAATACAAAACTCGATCGACGGTTACTTCCGCCTTCATGCACGCCACGTTCAATCTCACGCAATTCGCGGCATTCCTGATGCAGCAGCGCAGCATATGATCGAAACCATACAGTGGACTGATTCCGGCGTCGTAATGATTGATCAAACGCGCCTGCCTCGCGAAGAAGTCTACGTCACGTGTACCGATCACCTGCAGGTTGCCGACGCGATCCGGTCCATGGTGATTCGGGGCGCCCCGGCCATCGGCGTCGCGGCTGCCATGGGAATCGCGCTGGGCATGCAGCAGGCGCAATCCGCCGATCAGTTTGACGACATCTGCGAAACCATTCGCCGTACCCGCCCGACCGCGGTGAATCTGTTCTGGGCCATCGAACGCATGCGGCGCGTTTTCGCCGGACTCGCCGGGTGCGGTCTTCCAGAGATCCGCGAAAAGCTGGTGGCCGAAGCCATCCAGATCCGTCTCGAAGATATCGCCATCAACGAGTGCATCGGCAAGAACGGCGCCGCGTTGATCCCGGATGGCAAAACCGTTCTCACGCACTGCAATGCGGGCGCGCTGGCAACGGCGGGCTATGGCACCGCGCTGGGCGTAATCCGCGCGGCCGTCGCATCCGGCAAAAAGATCGACGTTTTCGCCGATGAAACGCGTCCATTCCTGCAGGGCGCGCGCCTCACCATCTGGGAGCTCCAGCATGATCACATCCCGGCCACGCTGATCACCGACAACATGGCCGGTCACTTCCTGCACTCCGGCCGCATTGGTTGCGTGGTGGTGGGAGCTGACCGCATTGCCGCCAACGGCGACGTTGCCAATAAAATAGGTACTTATTCGGTGGCCGTACTCGCCAAGGAGAACAACGTTCCGTTCTATGTTGCCGCGCCTATTTCCACTCTCGACCTAAGCCTGGCCTCGGGCGCTGAAATTCCCATTGAGCAGCGCGCAGCCACGGAAGTAACGCACGTTCATGGTGTGCCCGTGGCGCCGGAAGGCACCACGGTTGCGAATCCCGCGTTCGACGTGACTCCCAATCGATACGTCACCGCCATCATCACCGAGCGCGGCGTGGCTCGCGCGCCCTATTCGGATTCGCTCCGAAACCTGGCGGGATAGGGCTCTGGTAGTTTAGGAGCATGCTTCGCTTCGCTATCTGTCTGCTTGCCGCCAGCGGACTTTTGTTGGCCGCCTCGGGCGAGCTTTCCGACCGCCGCGCGCCAGGCTTCGCTCTCCCCGACGCCGGCTATGAGCATTACTACGATTTGCAGGATTACGCGGGCAAGGTGGTAATTATCGACATCATGTCGACACGTTGTCCCCACTGCTTGTTGACATCCACGACACTGGAGCAAGTGAAGGCGCGCTACGGTGATAAGGTCGCGATCTTAGAAGTGGTACTGCCGCCCGACAACCTGGCCACCATTTCCAAATTCATTGAGACCAACAAAGTCACCGTTCCCGTAGTGTGCGACATGGGGCAAATGACGGCCTCGTACTTCAAAGCCACGCCAGCGACGATGCAGCGCATCGAAGTTCCTCACCTATTCCTCATCGATCAACACGGCATGATTCGCAACGATTTCGGTTATGACGAAACGACGCGAAATGTTTTTGAAGGTGCGGGATTGTTCGCAGAAATTGACAAGCTGCTGAAGTAATTACTGTCGAAGGATGCACCCGGTCCCTCGGCGGTCCAGGGTCGGCTTCTTCCAAGTAACTCATTCTTAAGGCTTTCATCACTCTGCCTCCATTGGCAGGCCAATTGCTCTAGTCGTTGCAGGCTGTTGGTTCGGCGAAAACGGGCAGCAGCGTTCTAATAACTGGAGGTCATAATTTTTATGAAAGCTTTAAAATCCATGCCATCGCAAGATGAATTTGAGAACGCGCTGATGGCTGAATTAGAGGAATTGCGGAAGAGCGAGAAAGCTTTGCAAAAGATGTTTCCTCGTCTGAAGAGCAGGCCGCAACTGCGCACACGTTTTCTCCAGCAACTCGCAGATGTGCAGCAGCGCACGTATCGTCTGGACGCAGTTCTAAATCCGGTGGGGGCGTTGCAATTTGCGCCGCCCATGCCGATGGCGGCACAGCCTTCGGTCGCCTAGGGCAGCCCGATGCGATTCCTGCTGCTTATCGTTCTGATCGTTCTCCTTCTCGGGCTGCTTCCCGCGTGGCCGTATAGCACCGGCTGGGGCTACTATCCGAGCGGCGGTCTTGGCCTAATACTTATCATTGTGCTTATCCTCATGCTGATGGGTCGCGTCTAGTTCGCGAGCGGCCCGTTCAGTCCTCTCCTACCCCAGCGGTTTGAATTTCTCCAGGTGCTAAGATGTGTCTTACTCTTTTCCATGGGCACTCACGGTGTAAAGGTGGTCATCATTTATCCACGGCCTCAAGACGAGCAGGCCTTTGAGAAAACGTACCTAAGCGAGCACGTGCCGATGGTGGAGAGTAAGTTCAAGGGTCTCACGCGTCTGGTTCTCACCAAAGTCACCGGCTCGCCCCAAGGCAAAGTTGCGGCTTATCGGATCGCGGAAGTCTATTTTCCTTCCATGGACGATCTGCAGAAGATCGTTGCGTCGGACGGCGGAAAAGAAGTGATCGCTCATGCTCAGACGATTTCCAGCGGCGGCCCTCCACTGATACTGATTTGCGAGGAGGAGGCATTCGTATATTGGTAGTTTGGGATTGGTGGTCCTGGCACATGCTGCGTAGCTTGAGATGGTTGATCTGCCTGACGCTGTTTCTTGGATGTTTCCAGCCGCGGGCGTGGTCCCAATCACGCAGCGGCGACGTCGCACAAGCCCGTGTCGATCGCGTTGGCGCTACTGGATTCGTTCAGCTAGAAGCTGATAGTTTTCACCATATCACCCCGCGCCAGCAGGCTCTCTCTTATTGGCTCTCGCAGGCCTCCATCGCGATCAACCCCATCATTTACGATCAGGTCTCGCGATTCGGACTGCGCCAGAAGCGCGTCCTGGAGCTGATCGTCGCGCATCCAGACGCGGGCATCAATCCCGCGGCCTACGCCAAGATTCTGGCATTCACGAAACTCTTCTGGGCCAATCGCGGCAATCACAACGAAACCACGGCGCAGAAATTTCTTCCCGAATTTACCTTCGACGAGTTGCGAGCGGCCGGGCTTTCGGCGTTGCATCACGGAGGCAGCGGCTTCACGGACGCCGCCTTCCAGAAGGAAATCGAGGAGCTGCGGCCATCGCTCTTCGATCCCAACTTTGAACCGCTGATTACAGCCAAGAGCCCGCGCGGCGGCCTGGATATCCTGCAAGCGAGCGCCAACAATTTCTACGCGGGTGTCAAACTTTCCGATCTCAAGAATTTTACTGAACACTATCCGCTGAATTCTCGCCTGGTGAAAATAGATGGGCATCTGGAAGAACAGGTTTACCGGGCGGGCACGCCCGATCATCGCGTTCCACCGGGTCTGTACGCCGAATATCTCGCCAAAGCGAATTTCTATCTCGAGAAGGCGGCCGAGGTAGCCGAGCCGGCGGAGGCCAAGGTCATTCGCGACTTGATTCGTTATTACCAGAGCGGCGATCCAAAAGCTTGGCTGCAGTTCGACGTCGATTGGGTGCAGAATAATGCGACGGTCGATTTTGCCAATGGCTTTATCGAGGTCTACCGAGATGCGCGCGGCGCCAAGGGCACGTCGCAAAGCTTCGTTACGGTGACCGACAGCAACATGGCGGCCATGATGCAAAAGATCGCCGCCAACGCGCAGTATTTCGAGGATCATGCTCCCTGGGCCCCGCAATATCGCAAGCAAGGCGTGAAGCCGCCGCTAGCCAAGGCTGTGGAGACGGTGATTGAAACCGGCGATTTTCACGTCACCACGGTGGGCGACAATCTTCCCAATGAAGACGAGATCCACGAAAAATACGGCAGCAAGAGCTTTCTGTTCGTGGGCAGCTCGCGAGCGCTGGCGCATGCCACCGGCGATGGGCCGCTCGAAGAGTTCGCCGCAACGCCCGAAGAGATCGCGCTCGGCAAGAAGTATGGCGACCAAGCCGAAGACCTGATGACGGCGCTGCACGAGATCATCGGGCACGGTTCGGGCAAGATCGATCCGAAGCTGACTCACGATCCGGCGTTCTACTTGAAGGAATACTACTCGACGCTGGAAGAAGGCCGCGCGGATTTGATGGCGTTGTGGAGCGTGTGGGAGCCCAAGACGCAGGAGTTGGGGCTGTTGCCGAATACCGACGTGGCCAAGGTGATGTACTATGATGCCGTTCGCGCTGCCATCACCCAGCTCCGCCGCATTCCGAAGGGCGACACCATCGAAGAGGATCATGAGCGGGACCGTCAATTGATTGTGAACTACATCCGCGACAAGACCGATGCCATCGCGGAAGTGAAGCGCAACGGCAAAACCTATCTCGAAATTCGCGACTTCGCGAAGATGCGGCAAGGGGTCGGAATGCTTCTGGCGGAGCTGATGCGCATTAAGGCGGAGGGCGACTACAACGCCATCCAGGCCCTGATCGACAAGTACGGCGTGCACTTCGATCCAGCCTTGCGCGACCAGGTGGTGGCGCGCTACCAGCGGCTCGACATTCCCACGTACTGGGCCGGTATTAATCCCGACCTTACGGCGACCTTTAGCGGCGCTGGAAAAATTGAGAAGGTGGAAATGTCCTATCCGCGCAATTTCGTCAAGCAGCAGCTCGGCTACAGTGCGATGTACAAGTGACTACTTCGCCAAAACTTCCTTCACCTTGTCGAGCAACGATCCGAGCGTAAAAGGCTTCTGCAGGAATGCGGTGCCCGGCGGAAGATCGCCGGAATAAACGGTGGCATCGTCCGTGTAGCCGGAAACGTACAGCACTTTCATATCGTGCCCCTGCGTTTGCAGGCGTTCCACTAATTCGCGCCCGCCCATTTGCGGCATCAAAACGTCGGTGATGAGCAGTTCCACCCGCTGGCCATGTTCGCGGCAAAGCGCGAGCGCATCCTGCCCGTTGGCCGCTTCCAGCACTTCATAGCCCTGGCGGCGCAAAATCTTGCGGACCAGCGCGCGAATGCCCGCTTCATCTTCCACCACTAGAATGGTGGCGAGCGGCGCCGGCGGCTCGGGTGGCGCGGGCTGCGGTTCGGCTGCGATTACAGGCTCACCGCTAACTTCTCCGGCGGGCGATTCCAGGCGCGGAAGGAAAACGCGGAACACCGTGGCCGAGCGTGGTCCATTGGCCACCGAGATGTCGCCGCTCCATTGCCGCACGATTCCGTAGGCGCGCGACAAGGTGGCCGCCACGTCGTCCCACGGTTCTTTTCCAGGCAAAGAGCATTCAAACATCGCGGCTTTTGCTTCGGCATCCAGCGGTTGCCCCGGAGCGGTAAGGGAAATCACCGCGTAGCTTCCCGGCTGGAGCGGCGCGTTGGGACGCCGCAAATCCTCGGTAACGTCGATGCGCGACGTTTCCACCACCATCTTCTCGCCGGCGTGCATGGCCTGGCGCGTACGTTCGACGATGGCAGTCATCACTTGTTCCAACTGCGCGGTGTCGGCGCGCACCCGGTTGGGTTCGCTGGACGCGCGGAACTCCAGGCCCACGTGTGTTCCGAGCAGCGCGCTCAAGCGCGGGCCGAATCGGCCCAGCGTGGATTCCAGATCGATTTCAGGAGCGGCTGCGCCCTGCCTCCGGGCGAAAGAAAGCAATTGGCTGGTGAGTCCGCTCATGCGATCGGTGGCGGCTAGAATTTCCTGCACATCGGAGCGCAGCGTGCTTCCCGCGGGCAGTCCAGTGAGCAGCTCCTCGCTGTAGCCGGTGAGGATCATCAGCATGTTGTTCAGATCGTGCGCCATGCGGCTGGCCAGGCGTGCCACTGCTTCCACGCGCTCGGATTGCAGCAGCTGCTCTTCCAGCATGCGGCGCTCGGTGACATCCACAGCAACGCCGATCATGTAACGCGGCTGGCCCTCCGCGTCAGTCTCTGGGGCGGGGAGCAGACGGGCGTATTCCCGCAGCCATACGCTGCTTCCACTGGCCGTAATGGCCTGGAACTCGCACGTATACGCGGCGCCTGTTTCGATGGCGCGCTGGTAAGATTGGGCCACCCAGTCGCGATCGGAATCGCGCACCCGGTCCAGCCAGAAGGACGGATGGCTGGTCCAATGTTCCGGCGCGAAGCCGAGTAGCTTTTCGGCTTGCGGGCTGGCGAAAACAAAATTCATGGACGGCAGTTCCACAACCCAGATGATCGCGTCCGCGTTGTCGACAAGCTGCTGCGCGGAAACGGCCGGTACGATTTCCGGGGCAGGAATTTCCGCCGCCACTGCGGCCTCGGGCTCTGGCTCCGCGACTATCGGCACCGCTTCTCCCGTTACTTCCGTCAAGTCTTCGACAGTCAGAAGCGCTTCCTGCGCTGCTTCCTCATCCCAATTTCGTATCGCCAAAATGCCGACGCGCAGGCGGCGCTTATCGCGACCGCTCTCCACCATCACTCCGGTCTGCTGGCCGTTGGTCTTCAGCACTTCAGCAATGCGATCGAGCAGGGAAGCCGGCAGGATGGTGTCCATCCGGCGCGGCGATTCGCCGCTCTGCAGCCCGAAAATCTTGCGCGCCGCGCCGTTGGCCAGAAGGATGCTGAAATCGGTGGAGAGTACCAACAGGCCAACCGGAATGGAGGCAACGATCTCCTGATAGTAGCGGCGTTGCGTTTCCACCAGCGCCAGCAGGCGCGCGACTTCTCTACCCCGCCACTGATCCAGGTCAGATCGTTCCATGCCAATAACAGTCTCAACTGTAACGGATTGATTGGACAAGGTACTTTGGAATAGAACCGTACTGCCGAGTACTATCGGTTTGCAGTTTTTAGTTCCAGGCAGGCGCTGGTACGCGGTGAATATAATAAAGCGTGACCAGACGGCGCGCGCTTCTGGCAGCCGTTTGCTGCACGCGGCCCAATCTCTGGGGAAGAAACTGGCTTACCTTGGCTGAATCCTACACTGCGCAAAAGGCAACGGACGATTCCATAGAGACCGTCCATCTCACCGACTCGGCCCATGGCATCGAAGTCTCCATTTGTCCCTCCGTCGGCAACATCGCCTTCGACGTCCGAGTCCACGGCCAATCGATCGTCATGTCCCCGCCGAAGTTGAGCGAATGGAAGCAGCATCCCGCGCAAGCCGGCATCCCGTTTCTTGCGCCCTGGGCCAATCGTCTGGATGGCGATGCTTACTGGGCGAACGGGAAACGCTACCTGCTGAACCCGGACGCCATCGATATACGGCGCGATCAGAATGGCCTGCCGATTCACGGCCTGCTGCTCTTTGCTTCCGCTTGGCAAGTGGCGCGGCTGCACGCCGACGCACAGGCCGCCGAGGTCACTAGCCGCCTGGAGTTCTGGAAGCATCCGGAATGGATGGCGCAATTTCCGTTTGCCCACTCCATCGAAATGACGCATCGGCTTTCCGGCGGCGTTCTCGAAGTCCGCACCACCATCGAGAATCATTCTGCCGATCCGATGCCGCTCGTCATCGGCTTCCATCCCTGGTATCAAATCCCGGAAACGCCGCGCGACCGGTGGACGGTGCGGTTGCCGGTCCGCGAGCATTACGTGCTTTCAGAGAAGCTGATTCCAACTGGCGTAACCAGGCCCATGGATCTGCCTGATCCCGCGCCGCTGGCCGGCCGCCAGTTGGACGACGTCTTCGGCGGTGTGGATTCCAACTCCGAGTTCTCGCTCGAAGCGGACCGCCGAAAAGTATCGGTGCGATTCGGCCCGAAATTCCCCATCGCGATCGTCTATGCTCCCCAGACACGCAACGTGGTGTGCTTTGAGCCGATGACCGGCCTCACCGACGGCTTCAATCTGGCGCACGATGGCGTCTTCAAGAATCTGCAGAGCATTCCACCCGGCGGAACCTGGACTGAAAGCTTCTGGATTCGCCCCACGGGCTTCTGACGTGGCGCACGCACTCTTGCGTGCCGCATCGGCACTCGTGCCGAGGCCCGGCTTAACGTTTAGTGCGTCAAATCGTAAACGAAGTAATTCGCCGCGATCCGATATGCCAGCGCCGCCCACTTCTCCGCATAGCGCGGATCGTCGGCCCACTCCCAGGCATCGCCCAAGTCCATGTTGTGGCAGATCGCGACGATGATGCGGCCCTTGTCGTCGCGGATGCAACGCCAGTGCGGCACCTTCCCCGTGTCGCCCGCTTCGTAAGTGATGCCGGTTTCGAAGAATTGCGCGCCGGGAACCTGAAACCGATCCTGCAAGTCGAACAACGTATGAAAAATCGGATCGTTGTCGGGAATATCCTCGATCTTACGATCCGGAAAAACTTTGCTCATGCTGGCGATGAAGGTGTCCCACTCCGGAACGGGGCGATAAGGTACGTTGCCGTGAAAGTCGTCGACCATCAGGAATCCACCGCGTAGCAGGAAATCGCGCAACTGCTTTGCGTTCTCATCGCCCAAATCCCAATGCCCCACCTCGACAGCATAAAGCGTCGGCCAGTTGTAGATGTCGTCGGTGCCATCGAGCGACACCACCTGTTCCACCGATCGCGTGTCGATGCGGGTCAGCCGGCGGATACCAGCCAGCAAATGGCGATCCGAACGCGGGTAATCCATGGTCCAGTAGCCGGCGAAAGCACTCCCATCGCGGTTGATGATGCGCGGATGGTCGGGATAACCGAAAATATCCGGATAGCGGAGGCGCGCGCGCACCCATTCGGCTTTCTTATCCCAGTCCGGCGGCTTGGGAAAGTTCTCGTACTCAATGGCGGGATATTCTTTGAAGGGCTTCTGCGCGTGCAGCACGCCCCACGCGGAGAGGATCGCCACAAAACAAAAGGCGAAAGTGACCCGAAAACGCATGAGCGGCACTGGGCTGAACGAAAAGCTGCGATCTCAGAATACCATGCCCTGCAGGGAGCCGAATCCGGCAGGTATATAATTGCCGAAGACGAAACGTTGAGGAGCCTGTCCATGACGAAGTTCTCGATTACCAAGTCGTTGATCATGTCGCTATTGATTTCAGCCGGCTCGCTGCTGGCCGCGCCCACGGGAGGGTCTACCTGCGAAAATCTTTCGCGCCTCAGCCTGCTTCACGTCACGATTACGTCGGCCGAGAGCGTTGCCGCGGGCGCCTTCCTGCCGCCGCCCGCGCCCGGGCCGGGCAGAGTAAACACTGCTCTCTTTAAAAGTCTGCCCGCATTCTGCCGCGTAATGGCGACTCTGACGCCCTCCAGCGACTCCGATATCAAGATCGAAGTCTGGCTCCCAAGCTCCGGCTGGAACAACGATCTGCAGTCCATCGGCAATGGCGGCTGGAACGGCACGATGGGCTATGGTCCGCTGGCCGAAGCCGTGAAGCGGGGATTTGCCGCGGCCGGCACCGACACGGGCCATGCAGGCGGCAGCGCCAGCTTCGCGCTCGGGCATCCGGAAAAGCTCACCGATTTCGCTTATCGCGCCGTGCATGAAATGACGGTGACCTCCAAGGCGATCATCCAAAACTTCTATGGCAGCACCCCGCGCTATTCCTATTGGAACGGCTGCTCCACCGGCGGCCGCCAGGGTTTGAAAGAAGCGCAGAAATTCCCTGATGATTACAACGGAATCATCGCCGGCGCGCCCGCCAACTACCAGACCCATCTGCATGTCTGGTCCATCTGGGTGGCGCAGAAAATGAATCAGACCCCCGACAGCTATCTTCCACCCGAGAAACTGGCGGTCCTGCATAAAGCCGTGGTCGCCGATTGCGACGCGACCGATGGCGTGAAAGACGGCCTCATCAGCGATCCCACGCGCTGCCATTTCGATCCCAAGACCATCGAGTGCAAGGGCGAAGATTCATCCAACTGCTTGAAACCCGCTCAAGTGGCGGCGGTCGAGGCCATCTATGCCGGTCCGCGCGATCCGAAGACCGGCAAGACAATTTTCCCGACCTTTGAGCCCGGCAGCGAATTAGGCTGGGGCCTTTTGGCCGGCCAGCAGGCTGCCTCCGTCGCAACCGACAGCTTCACCTATGTCGTTTACAAGAACCCGAAGTGGGACTGGCACACCATGAATCTCGACACCGACGTCGCGCAGATCGAGAAAACTTATGGCAACCTGATCGACGCCACCAACCCGAACCTCCACGCGTTCTTCGGCCACAACGGAAAGCTCCTCATGTACCACGGCTGGAGCGATCAGGCCATCGCGCCCGGAAACAGCGTGAACTACTACGAAAGCGTGGTGAAAAATCTGGGCGGCGAAGCCAAGGCATCGAACGATGTCCGGCTCTTCATGGTTCCGGGCATGGGGCATTGCGCCGGCGGCGAAGGTCCGAACGACTTTGACAAAATGACCGCCATCCAGCAATGGGTGGAGCAAGGCAAGGCGCCGGAGGTGATGATCGCCTCCCATGCCACGAAAGGGACTGTGGATCGCACGCGCCCGCTGTGCGCTTATCCCAAAGTCGCAAAATATAACGGATCGGGCAGCACCGACGAGGCGGCGAATTTCACCTGCGCGTTGCCGTAGTCACGGACCTGCAGCAGGTAGTCTGCGCAGAACGAGCACTCGACGGGCTGCAACTATCGAGCCAAAGTGTATTGGTCTTTCGCGGTGACGGACTTTCTCATGGACCTTTCTCCAAAACTAGCTTGGTCTACTTCTGGCCGTGAGTGCGCCGGGCCAATGGTTGTCGCGCAGCCAGCCCTGGCGGCACAACTTTATGAATGCGAACGCATACGATACCGAAGCCCGCGAGTTGGTAGCTGACGTGATTAGGGGCAACGGGACATTCACGGTAATCATGCGAACGCCGAAAACTGGGCAACCTCCGGCGGCTGGAAGAAAACAGTAGATTCAATGCGGGATGTTCACCTTAAAAGGAGGTCTCCGATTCTCCGGCGTTTTCTTCACTCCCATTCCGGTATCTCAACCTCGGCGTAGCAGCCGGGCGTCGCTGCATCGACCGCAGCCGTGATCTCGGGAACATGCGCCTTGATGAAGCTCCAGTTGTTCGTGCTCAACACCACGACCGCGATTGTCCGTCCTGTTAGATTTTGCTGGTAGCTCAACTCCTGATCCGCCGTGATGAACAAATCGAAGCCCGCTTTCTCGGCAGCATCAAGCAACGCACCGTTCTTCAACCCAGACCAGCCTTGAAACCACGCCGTCGCAACCGCATGACTTCCGTCGATAAGTAAGCGTAGTTTCTGCGGGACGCTTTCATCGAGAAGAATTTTCATCCGGCCCGCAGGGTCTCAAGGGGAGGCTGCGCGCTCTTGGCGGCGAAATCTAGCACATTCTGCACCTGCTCGCGGGTCACGTGAAAATTTTCAAGAACTTCTTCCAGAGGTGAGGTCTTCAAATTCTCGAAAACTGCCGACACAGGCACACGCGTACCACGAAATACCCATGCGCCGCTAACCTTGCCAGGAATACTCTCCACGGCGGAACACTGCGACCAATCCAGACTTGCCATGTTGATAGCCTTTCTCTTATCGTAGCGTTTTACCACGGAATAGAAGCTCCGTCACGTTTCAGGTGCGGCAGCACTACTGCTGTTGCACGCCCAGCGCGTGGCGAACGCGGGCAACCAAATCCGGAGGGCCGCGCACGGCCCGCGGGAGAGGCAGCGCACCTTGGCAACACCTAATCTTTTATGCGACGGGCCTACTCGGGTAGATGGTGAGAACGATCTGCGCATCCACTTCGGAAACGGCTTTGACAGTCCTCGGCCGAATTGTAAAATCGCGAGGATTCGGATGAGTCCCAGCTTGAATGCCGATGCTGAAGCTGCGGACGGTTGCGTTATTCCACAACAGCCGTTCTGGTTCGGGAAGGCCTTCGACCAGCCGGCAGAATGCCCGTATAGCGGAATCCGCAGTTTTAGGGTGTTGGGCAATTTCGAGGTGCGCGCAGTATTTTCCGCGCTCCCGCCCCACGAAGAGAACATGCACCTTCGCACCGAAGCCCTTGATGAGCGGCCGCAGATCATGCCTGGAGTAGATGTCGAGATCGACGTTCCGATAGTGTGTCGCCGCCGAACGGCCGTTCTGTACGCCCATGCGCGTTCCTGATGTGCGCCGCTACCGAAGAATGCCCGTATGACCCAGCGAATAACGGCCGGGCTGCGGATAAACGCATAAGCCGTGCGGTCCCTTGCCAACCGGGATGCGGGCCAGTAAATGCCCATCGCTGGTGTCGATGGCATAAACCTCGCGAGTGTAGCGGCCGGAAAGCCACAGCACTTTTCCGTCGGCTGAAACGCCGCCCATATCGGGACTTCCGCCGGGGATGGTCCACTTCTTGATCACTTTGCGCTCGGCGAAGCTGATCACCGATATGGTGCCTTCATCGCGATTGGAGCAGTACAGCAGCTTCGAATCGCGGCTGGGATACAGGCCGTGCGCTCCGCTTCCCGTGGGAATAAAGCCAATGGCAACGAACTTATCGCCATCGATCAGGTGCACGCCGTTCTCCAGCATGTCCGCGACATAGAAAACTTTGCCATCCGGGGACATTTTCACGTCTTGCGGCATGCTCCCGCTCGGCGAATGTCTCATATCGTAGGCTCGCCTCATGGAGACGCGCCGGTGACGCGGCTCCAGAGCCGTCGGAACCAGCGACGGGCCCGCATCCTCATGATGCGGGAGTTCCAACGTCCCGACCACGGCGCGCTTGACGACGTCCAGCTTAATGATCGATCCCGAAAATTCGCAGCTTCCAATCAGATAGCGCCCGTCGGCGGAAAAATCCATATGGTCGATGCCGCGGCAAGGCACCGGCACAGAATCCACCAGCGCCATGGTGGTGGGATCTCGAAAATCCAGCCGATGGACACGCTCGGCGACAACAATGGCATATTTGCCATCGGGCGTGTAGTACATGTTGTAGGGGTCCTTGACGCGAACGGTCTCCCCCTTCTTTCCCGTCGCCGGATCGATCCTGGTCAGGCTATCGCCCAGATCGCACAGAACCCAAAGCGTCTTCAGATCGTAAGAAGGCGTGACATGCTGCGGCTGGCGTCTGACCTTGAAATGATCCACGATCCGAAAAGTGTGCGGATCGATGACATCCACGCTGTTGCTATCGCTGTTGGGGACATAAACCAACTCACGGAAATTCCTGACCGCGGGACTGAACTTTCCCGCGTGGGTTTCCGAGTAGATGTCATTGGGATCCACCACCGGCGGCATGCCCGGCAACGGGTTGATTGCAGCGCTCGGAAGCAGCGCCGCCATCGGCCCGATAGCTAGGACAAGCAGGAGCGGCCAGCGGCTTGACACTCTACCTTCATTCTAGCCCCTCTGCGTTACGATCAGACGAAATCTTTCAAGCCGCGATACAGCCAGATTCCAGCTACCGCCACGAGCAAAGCTAGGGACGCCCAACCGAATCCGCGCAGATAGGGCTGTATCTGATGCAGGCGGGTCTGAATCTGCCTCTGCTCTTCCTCCATCTTAGATTCAGCCGCGCTGAGAACTAATGTGTCTTCTTCCTTCATCCCAACCAGGGAACGGTAGAACCAGAGGGAAAGGAAGACGACGGTGACGGCTACCCACGCAACCGTCAAAATCGAAAGCGGTGACAAAGTCGGCATACGGGACCTCCTTTGGAACTCCATCATTAAATGACGAGCACGCGTCGAAGTCAAGCCTCCCCGGTCCGGTGTCGGCGCAAAGTGATAATGGGATCTTCCGCACTCTCGGTGCAGATCAAGGTGCCATTGCGCGGTAGGGCAGGACGCGTGCCCGCAGCAGATGGAAGCCAGCGCGCCCATACATTTGTCGCTGTAATAGCCTTCAGGCGGTTGATCTGTCCTTCGGTCTGGCCGTTGCTCCAGGAGGTTCCCACCGCTGCCATGACCGCGTTCCAGTCCTTCTTCAGGCCGTACGCGAATCGAACCAGAGGCCCGATGCCGGACTGCATTGCGGTGCGAATCCAATGCAGCATGCCATTCGTGTCTTGAGTAGCAATGGCTTCGCGAAAATCCAGGGCCAGGAACCGCATCGATCGAATAATTGGGCAGTTCACTGCGACCTGCTCGAACAAAATCCGTTGCTGTTCCGACAGACGCTCCGTTGGTCTGCACGTCAGGATGGCCGCATGCGATCGTCTCCGCACTATTCGAGGCTTAGGCGCGATGCGGTCGGAGTCATTCGCGTCTTCGATCGAGCGAACGTGATATCAGGATTGAAGCCCGCCAGGACGAAACATGATGAGAAACCATCTGACGACTGGCCGCGGTATCCGCGCGCCCGGATCTCCTGAAACAAGCGAGTCGCGTTATGGCAGCCCTGATTCCAGCGTTGCTGTAGATACTCATGGAACTCGCGGACATGGCTGCGTGCGGCCGGTCAGCCGGCTTCCGCTCGGGAAACTGACCAGCGCTTAACCAGCGGCGAATCGTTTTGCGCTGGATGCCGAGCTCCAGGCTGATGGCCAGTTGTGTGTGCCCCTGACGATGGAGTTCGAATCGCTCGTAGCGCTCCTGTCTGCGCTGGCGGCGCTGTTGTTTTCGTTGCTCCTCCAGCGTTGTTCTTCGTTTGCTTGGCGGCGCGACTTCGACGGCTGGCTGTTCCGGCGCCGGATCGGGAAGGCAAAGTTCCCGGCTTCGTTCCTCCAGCGATCTCTCGATGGCTGTTGAAAGATTCAAAAACAAATGAAACCGATCGGCCACCTGGACTGCATGGGCGGCACCTTGTTCGGCGGCCTCGGCATAGATGCCGCAACGATCCCGAGTGATCACTTCCACACCCGGATGCTTCTCCAGCCAGGCTTGACAAGCTCTCGACCGAACGGTCGGGCAGCGGGTCGATGACCTGGGCCATCGCTTGAACGGCGACCGGGCAAGTAACCACCAGAATAGTTCCGTAGCTCTGACCCTTGCGCCAAGCCGGGGGCAGATCGTCTACTCCAATGTGTCGGATTGGACCACAGCCTTTAGCAACGCGCAAGGAGCTGTGCTCGGAGCATTTCACAAACCGAGTCACAGTGTCGTCGCATGATCGGGATTGTTGGCCGCGCGTACCAACCGGTCACAGAATACGACTGCCCGAGCAATCCGCCTGCTGTGTGGCCGATCAGACCGTAAATGATCTCGCCAACTCGTGTGGTCCAGCGTGCATGGGATCGCGTGACCTCCGGTATCGGTTCGGCGAAGATCTTTCGCACACAATCTTTCAAAAGAAGATGAAGGCTATGTGCCCCGTACTGCATCGGAGGCCCTGTTACGGCATCGCAAGCGCCGCGATTCTTTCAACCGCAGTTCCACCGCACACCTTGCCAATGGCAGGCTTTCAGATGGCGAAGGCTTACGCGCTGTAGCCGGTATCGCGGTGCTGGTACCCATGCGGCGAGCCACCGCGATGGAGCAGGCAGAGGGTGCGCGACATGGAAGTGGAAGTCAAGCCGCCCGACGCGCTCCAGTAACTCGAAGCGACCGTTAGATGCCGCACGCTGGACAATGAGGCGTTGGCTCCGCGAACGTCGAACATGCCAGAAAGCTTACCGTCAACCGATACGGTTTTACGAGCTTGATCACACCGAGATGATGAACTGGTATGACGGCGGAACTTGTAGCGAATGGCTCGGGGTTGCGCTCGAAGTAATCGGCCATGGTGCGAATGTTATCCAGAACTTAGAATGCAGATTCGTAGAACGAAACGAGAGGACCAGTTTTTCGATCTTTCCCTTGTCGAGGAGCCGCTTCTGGTGGACCATCATTTAGGCTTGCTGCGGCTGGATCGTTGGGGTACAGTCTGCGGGCCAGGTCCCAGAGGTGCTGGCGGGCGTGATAGAGATCGACGATCTGCACCGCGCCGGGAGAGTGCTGATCGGCGAGATCCCAAATCCATTCGGCGCCGTCGCCCATGACAACTTTCTTTTGCGCGCGACTCCAGCCGCGGTTCCAAGCTTCCAGATAGATGCGTCGGCCAAACTCTTCGGCGGTTTCGATCGCTCCGGTATAAGTAGTGGAATCGGGATCGCGAATGGCATAACCTTCTTCATCCCACGCGGTTTGCGTGAATATGCATCCCAGCTTGACTTCGCGCGTGTGGGCGGGCTGGCCGTCGGTTTTGCCTTTGCGTCCCTCAGTCTCTTTCTTCACCACCGGCACTCCGGTCCCATCCATTTGCACATACAGAATCGGAATCGGTTCACCGATAATGACGGGCAGGTCCAGTTGGACGGCTTTGCGGATTTCGCGCTGCTCGCGGGCGGCGATGTCGGCTCCGATGGCCTCCGCCGCGCGCTCCACCGATTTGGTGGTCACTTCTAAACCGGCCAGAACCTTCATCTGCTCGCGGCCGCGATCAAAAGGCCCTTGCTGGCCCACAAGCGCATGCATGCGGCGTACTCCGGGTGAGCAGTCATGGTTTTCAACGTCCAGTTGGCGATCCACGGGGAACTGGCCGTTGTGACAGCGCGAGCACAGATACCAAGGGCGCGTCAGTTCCACTTCACCCAGAGCGGTGAGAATGCGCCGCGAGCGCAGTTCGCGGTAGTGGGCCTGACGGCCGCATGGGCAGGGAATGATGCGCCGATCGGCGGCAGGCTCGGGGAACTGCAACAACTGACTGAGGGCTGCTGCGCCGGCCTGATGCAGGGCGGCACGGAAGGCCATCTCCACCGCCTCCAGATCCAGATCGCCGGTCTGCTTGCGCTCGGTGAATATACGACCCAGCAGCGTCGTTACTTCGCGGGCAACCTCGGCGTGGATCGCCGCGGCCGTTTTTTTTCCTCTGGCGTTCAGCGTCTCCTCGACCGGGCTCAATTCCAGATCTTTTCACTGACTTCGACCACCTCGCCGCTAAGCATTTGAAATCGAGAAAATCAGCCACCTCCTGCTGCGCCTTGCGCAGCGCTGCCGGGGAATCAAAGGTTTCCGTAGCGGTCTTTCCTGCTACCCGCCGCGTCAGGCGGAAATTGGGACCATGGCCGAGATCGCCGCGTTTGGCGCAGTGGCAGTTCGGTTTACCGCACTTGCCGGAAGTGGTGGTGATGGACCCGCGCCGGAGATCACCGACGGTCGCAAGTTGGCGAAGCAGTTCACTTTTTTGGGCTTCCAACTGAGGCAAAGAGTCGCTCATCGTGGGCCTCCCTCTCTTAGCGTATATCAACGCTAAGAGTTGTGCTACAAAAAAGAAACCCGCCGTCATCGCACTTGATAAAGTGTGAAATGCTCCGCGGGGCGGAACGCCGCTCCAGCTTGAGCATCGCGAACCAGGAGGGCTTCGATATGGCGAAATCCAAGAAAACATCAGTGGGCCGTCGCGGATTCTTGAAAGGCGCTGCCGCCGGAGCAGCGGCCATTGTAGCGACGCCGGAACTTGGGAGCGCGCAACAAGCACCTGCCCCAAGGGGTGCAAACGGATCGGCTCCCGAGCCTACGCAAGTCGCCCTGGCGCGCGAAACCGGCGGACGTCCCGGCGGCGTGGCGCGCGTCATCGAACACCCTGGCTCCGATTACATGGTGGACGTCCTCAAGACGCTCAACCTCGAATATCTGGCCGCCAACCCCGGTTCCACTTACGAATCGCTGCACGAGTCGCTGATCAACTACGGCGGCAACCAGATGCCCGAGTTCCTGACGTGCTGCCACGAGGAGTCGGCCGTCGCCATGTGCCACGGCTACGCCAAGACCGAAGGCAAACCGATGATGGCGCTGATCCACGGCGACATCGGGCTGCAGCACGCGTCCATGGCCATCTACAACGCCTATGTGGACCGCGTCCCGATTTACATGATCGTAGGCAATCACTCCGATGGCGCGCGCCGCAGGCCCGGAGTTCAGTCCCTGCATAGCGCACAGGATTTGGGCGCGCTGGTTCGCGATTACACCAAGTGGGATGACGAGCCATTGTCGCTCGGCCATTTTGCTGAAACCGCGGTCCGCGCTTACAACATCGCCATGACGCCGCCCGGCGGCCCTGTGCTGATCGTTTGCAACGCCGAAATTCAAGGCGATCCGATGCAGGGCGCGACGCCGCGTATTCCCAAGTTGACGCTCACCACGCCGCCCGCGGGCGATATCAATGCGGTCCGCCAGGCCGCTGCCATGCTGGTGAATGCCGAGCGCCCGCAGATCATCGCGCAGCGCATGGCGCGCACGCCCGAGGGGATGACGCTGCTGGTGGAATTGGCGGAACTGCTGCAATCGCCCGTCAACAGCCAGGAGCGCATGAATTTCCCCACGCGCCATCCGCTGGCCGGAACCGGCTGGCCGGGCTATCAGCCCGATGTCACGCTGAACCTGGAAGTGGGCGATATTCTGCCGCAGGCCGATATCGATCGCACGCGCGGCGCGAAAACCATCCAGATTACTTCCGTCTCCGTGTCGCATAAGAGCAACATTCAGGATTTCGGCCACTACGCCGACATCGATCTCGACATCGGCGCCGACGCGCAGGCCACGCTCCCCGCCTTGATCGAAGAGTGCAAGAAGCTAATCACGCCCGATCGCAAGCGCACCTTGCAAGAACGCGGCGCGAAGCTTGCCGAGGCTCACAAAAAAGCCTGGGACGACCAGATTTCGCAGGCGCAATACGGTTGGGATTCCAGCCCCATCAGCCTGGCGCGCCTGACCGGCGAGCTCTGGCCGCTCATCAAGAACGAAGATTGGGCGCTGGTTTCTCCGCAGGGCTTTATCGGCAACTGGCCGAATCGCCTGTGGAAGTTCGACAAACATTATCAATATATCGGCGGCCAGGGCGCGGGCGGCATGGGCTACGGCGCACCGGCCTCGGTGGGCGCCGCGCTCGCGAATCGCAAACATGGCCGCCTGTCCATCAACATCCAGACCGACGGCGATATGAACTACGCACCCGGCGTGCTCTGGACCGCGGCGCACCATCGCATCCCGCTGCTCACCATCATGCACAACAATCGCGGTTATCACCAGGAAGTGATGTTCGTCGAGCAGCAGGCCGTACTGCACAATCGCGGCGCCGACCGCTCGTATATTGGAACCAAGCTGTGGGATCCGAATATCGACTACGCCAAGATGGCGCAAGCCTACGGAATGCACGGCGAAGGCCCCATCAGCGATCCGAACGATCTGGTGCCGGCGCTCAAGCGCGGCATCGAAATTGTGAAGAAGGGCGAGCCCGCCATGATCGACGTGGTCACGCAGCCGAGGTAGCGCATGAAAAGAATATTTCTAATCGCCGCATTCGCATCCGCAACGCTGATGGCCCAAGCTCCGGCGGGCGACGCCAAGCAAGGCAAACAGCTCTTTCTGAACTACGCCTGCTACTCCTGCCATAGCTTCGATGGCCACGGCGGAGCGGGCGCGCGGCTGGTTCCCATGCCGTTGAAGGAGGCGGCGTTCATCGCGTTCGTGCGCAACGCCGGACGCATGCCGTCCTATTCGCCCAAGGCCATTTCTGACGCCAAGCTTGCGGACATCTACGCCTACATCAAAACGCTCCCCACATCTCCCGACGCCAAGGACATCCCCCTGATCCAGGAATTGCTGAAAGAGAACTAGTGTGACGCGCCGAAAGCTGCTCCGCAGCGCCGCCCTTGGGACAGCAGCGCTTGCTTCCGTCGCTGACAATATACTCGCGCAGCGAGGCTCCCAGCCGCCCAACATCGTGTTCATCATGGCCGACGATCTGGGTTACGCCGATCCCTCCTGCTACGGGCGGCCCGATATCAGCACGCCGAATATCGACCGCTTGGCAGCCAATGGCATTCGGTTCCTGCAAGCCTACGCCAACTCCGCGGTTTGCTCGGCCACGCGCACTGCGCTGATCACCGGGCGTTACCAGTACCGTCTGCCAGTGGGGCTGGAGGAACCTCTCGGCTCCCGCAATGTCGGCCTGCCGCCGGATCATCCCACCTTGCCGTCGCTATTGAAGAAAGAAGGCTACGGGACTACGCTCCTCGGGAAATGGCACCTGGGCTTGCTCCCGAAATTCGGTCCTCTTCAAAGCGGGTACGACCATTTCTACGGATTCCGCGGGGGCGGCGTCGATTATTACAGGCACAGTCTCAATCACAAGGACGATCTGTGGGACGACGACGTGCCCGTGCATCAGATGGGCTATATGACGGATCTGCTGGGCAGCCGTGCAGTGGACGTCGTCAATGGATATGCGAAATCGTCCCGTCCCTTTCTGATCAGTCTGCATTTCAACGCGCCTCATTGGCCGTGGGAAGCGCCGGGCGACGTAGCCGAGTCCGACCGCCTCGATTTGGGGCGCAGCCTCTTCGATTTCGACGGCGGCTCGCAGAAAACTTACCAGCGCATGGTCCAGGACATGGACCTGCAGATCGGCCGCGTTCTTGAGGCTCTGAATGCGAACGGTTTGACCGAGAACACCATCGTCGTTTTCACGAGCGATAATGGCGGCGAGCGGTTCGCCGACACCTGGCCCTTCACCGGCCGCAAAACCGAACTGCTGGAAGGCGGCCTGCGCATACCGGCAATCATCTCCTGGCCGGCGCGCATTCCGCGCGGCAGAACCACGGATCAAGTGGCTATCAGCATGGATTGGATGCCGACGCTACTGGTGGCCGCAGGCGTAGCACCCGATCCGGCGTTCCCGCCCGACGGCATCAGCCTGTTGCCGATGCTTACCGGGAATGCGGCAGCCGTGGAGCGCAAGCTGTTCTGGCGTTATAAAGCGAATGCCCAGCGGGCCGCGCGGGATGGCGACTTCAAATTTCTGAAGATCCTCGATAATACATTTCTCTTTAATGTGGTGGACGATCCCATGGAGCGTGCCAACCTGAAAGTGCGGCGCCAGGACATTTATGACCGCCTCGTGGCGGAATGGTATGCATGGAACGCAACGATGCTGCCGGAAGTGGACGAAAGCTCCACCAGCAACTTCACCGGCGCGCAGCTAGCCGACCATATTGGTACCCCGAAAACAAGCACAAAAGCCGATATTCCCGCCCCGATCGCGCCATCGGCAAAACCTCGTTGAGCGCCGGGTAGCCTGCGGACTCCTGAGACAACCATGCTGGAGAACGCAATGAATCCAAGCTCCAGCTCGTGGAAGATCTTTGGGACGACCTTGCAAGCGCTCCCGATGTCGTGCCCGTCCGCTGCCAGAAGTAAGAGTTAGGGCTGGGAGGCATGAAGCGGCGGGTTCGCCGGCCTTACTGCCGTCGGGCCAGTCGCGGCACCAGAAGCCTAGGCCTGGTATGAGAAGCGCAGAGCGGGCCTGGAAGAGGGATTCTTGAGTTCTTTTTGCGATCCTCTGCGCATATGCGCGGGCGGAAGTAACCCGTTATGCAGTGCTTTATCCGTCCCGTGAACCGGAGAAATGAATACTCGGGGCAATGTAGCAAGCATCGAACACTTCTCGCGTGGCCCCGCGCAGGAAGATCTTCGCTGACCCGACAAATGCCCCTGGAAAGCGAAGGACTTACTAGGGAGCGCTCCCATTGAGCACCCGAAGGAAGTCTTACCCCGGATGTCGTGTCGTATAGGTTGGTTCGCAGCGCGCACGCCGTGTTGCTATACTTGGCGGCACGGCGTGGAACTATTTCTTCACATCGAACCGGTCCTTTGGGCCGCTTCCCTGCTGGCGGAAGCTCTGGTGGTGTTTCGGCTCATCCGTGAGGGACTGCTCGGCAAGTATCCGCTGTTCGCGGCATTCGTATCGGCGGATTTGATCTGTAGCCTGGTGGCGATGCAGTTTGATATCAGGAGTCCAGGCTATGCGGAAGTGTTCCGCATCTGCACACTGATCCTGTTTGTTTTTCGACTGGGAGTGGCGGCCGAGCTTTATGAACGCATTTGTGAGCATTTCCCCGGAATCGGCGCCTTCCGGATCGGGATGGCTGTGGCGTTGATCTTAGTGGCTATGATGGCCGCGGTCTCCACTTTCCGCCCGAATCTGGCCGGTTTATGGGCGTTCCCCCTGGCCGTGATGGTGGTGGCCCAGCGCTACCAGAGCGAGATTATGGCTGGTGCGCTCCTGCTCACCTGGATGTTTTTGCGTTTCGTTCTGAGTATTCGCCAGCCCTTCCGCCCGAATGTCCTGACCCATTGGACTATTACAACCTTCTATTTCGCGGCTAGCGGAGCAGCGAATTTGGCCGTTCTCCTCACGGCCGGCGGAAAGCTGGTCTATCCTGTCAATTGCGCGATGCTGGCGGCGCAATCGGCCTGCTTCGTAGCCTGGTTTCGCCGGATGCGGCGAGCCGGCGAGGAAGTGCCAATATTTCAACGGCTTTCGCTCGATCAGGTTCGGGCGGTGGAAGAGTACAACCGCGAGCTGCTGGAAACTATCAGGTCGTTACCAGGCGAAATTTCGGTCCGGCAAGCAGAAAATCGAGACACTCCTCGACGTCGCGCGCGTGTACGTTAAGGCCGGCCGCGTGCCTGCAACCGAGCCATTGCAAATAAAGCAGTGAGGATTCCGAGATAACCGTCCGCGCCAGCAGCGTCCAAAAGCTCCAATTCTCCTGGGATGCCATGGCCAGCGCGCCAAGTTTCCTAGCCGCCCGAATTTCACGCCGGAGGCGCGTTACATAGCCGAAGTAGCAACGCCGATGCTCCCGCCGCAATGCCCGGGCCGCTACCCGAAACCCCTGCGCTGTCAGGAATAATTCATCCTCTTGCGCCAGCAATCGATGCATGGGAAGGTAGCGTTCGCGAACCGAACATCCTTCTTCGTCAATCACCGGGGGGAGCGGCACATCCGGCCTAAGCCGCGCCGATCCCAGCGCCAGCCTGCGGATGAACGCGTTGTTAATGTGCGAATCCCGTCCCGAATGAACTGTCGATATCAGGCTAAAACGGGGCACGATTCGAAAAATATACCTGGATCGGTTTCCGTTGTCAAGCCATATTTATTCTGTTTTTCTGTGGAAAGTATTCTTGACGACTCGCCCAGGCGGCCGCACTTTGCATCTCAAACGCGCATTACAGCGGCGCTTACTGGTTTCGACCCGACGGGAATCAACATGAAAAGCGGCCCCTTTTTCCAATGAGACGCGCGGCTGACGTTCTTGATGCGAATCACGGCCATATCACCGGAAGCCTGGTTCAGCACCAGGGCGTACTGATCGTCAGGTGTAATGGCGATCGAAGCAGGCTCGGCGCCGACCGGCGTCACCGCCAGTACCTTGCTGGTTTCAATGTCGAGGATACTGACGTCGGCGGATTTGGGATTCGCCACAAAAAGATATCCTGGCGACGCCGAGGCGGCCATGGCGCCCGGGCTATGTCCGGCCAGTACCGTTTGCCCGATTTGCGGCGTGTAGTAGGGATACACCACCACCACTGCATCCATCCCCTCGCCAGTAACGAATACCTGCCCGCCATCCGCATTGAAGCATAAGTGATCCGGGCGCACCGCAAGCGGCAGATTTACGATCAGCCTGCGGCGCGGCACATCGAAGATGGACAGCATGCGCTGACTTACATTGGCGGCGATCAGTTGCTGGGAATCCGAGTGGGCGCGGTCGGCACGGTGAAAGGGCTGGAACCTCACCAGTCCAATTTCCCCCGTGGTGCGGACGGGCGGAAAGCCACGCCGGTTGGTGAGATCGACGAAAGTGATGGAGCATCCGGCGCTGGAGCTGATAGCGGCGCTGCGGCCGTCCGGCGAGATGTCGAAATCAGTGGGTTCGTCCGGTAGCGGGAGGGTCCAGGCTACCCGCATCGGCTCCAGGGTCAGCCGGACCAATTGCCTTGGTCTTTGACACAAGATATAGAGCGCGTCCCCGGCGGGCGAAAGCCGCATCTCAAGCGCCGTCCGGGCCACCGGCAGCCGGTGCGCAAACGTGAGATTGTCGGTGCGGATCTCATGCACGGATCCGTTGTCGGGCGTTAGCGCGTACACTCGCGCCGTCCGGGGATTGGCCAGTACTGCGGTCGGCGACCCTTCCACCCGGATGTGCCGCGCCACCGCGAATACTTCCAGATCCACCGCGGCGATGGCGCCACCCTCCTGGTTCGCGATAAAGGCGTACCCGGAAAATCCGGTGGCTTTGTCGTGGCCGCCGCAGCCTGCCAGACCCGCCAGACTGCCGGCGAGTCCAGCGCCTAAGCCACTCGCGACGAAGGTGCGACGGGTAACCATCTCACTCGATTGTCCCATATGGTCTGTGTCCAGCTTGTTTGCCCGACAACCATCCCTCACTTCCGGCCAAGGTACCGCCGGCTGGCTCATCCGGGCTGGACTCGGCAGCGCTCCCCTGCGACAACGGTGGGGTTGCGGAGGGTCCCGGCCTATGAAGTTTCTTCTAGCTCTTCTCGGCCATGGCTCTCACCTTGGCGTCGCCGTCTGCTGCCAGCTTTTCAAGCTCTGCTCCGAATTCCTGGTCGCCGGTTTCCCCCATGGCCCAGGCCGCGCCGCTGCGCAGGGCCGGATCGGACGCTTTTGCCAACTTGGTCAGGAGCGAATGCGCTTCACGATCCCTCACCAGGCAAAGCCCCAGCAATGCATTGATTACCACGCGACCACTCGGGTCCTCGGTTGCATTCCACAGTATTTTCCGAACGTCGTCATGGCGATGTCCCCACAGAGACTCCACCGCGTTCGCGCGGAGCCTGCTATCGTCGGATGCCAGCAGACTCTCCAGACGCGTCAAATTCCAATTCGACCGTCCCAGCATGAGGGCCGCTTTGGAGCGCACTTTGTCGTGCGGGTGGTTCAGAAACTGGATCAGATAGGATCCCAGGCGGGAGCAGTCTGAAATCGCGTCCACCAGTTCCAAAGCGTGCAAAGCGTCCGCATTCTTAATCGCGCTCACTTTACCCGCGGCGTTCTCCACCAGGCGCCGGACTAGGTGCACGTCCAAGAGTGGCTCAATGGAAACGATTTTGCGCGCCAGGGATGTGGCCTGCCCGGGTGGCAGAACATGATCGTTCAGAAGCAGGCCTGCCAGCAATTTGCCGGCGGTGAGAAGCCCAACCGCATTTTTCAAGCCTGGCGATTTCTCTTCCGCCGAACTGAGCACCTGCACGGCCGCGTGCGCCAGTCCCGCAGGATCGAGAGATTGGAGCCTCCCCATTAATTGAATGGCAGGTCCGCGGTCGCGCGCGAACACGTTTACAGCATCCTGAAACAAACTGTTGGTCGTTCGCTCGCCGGAGGGGCGTTTGGCGGTCGGTAGTTCGCGTATCAGGTTGATGTGCATGGAAGTGGAGCAGGCGATGCCATCGCTGCTAATCTGCTCATCGGCCCGCAAATCACAAGCTATAGCGAAGGAATTATGATACGCTTTTGTAGGATCGTCGCTCTTCCCTTTTATCTCTGAAAACCGGAATATGCGTGTGCTAGGACCTCTCAGGGTGAAGGAGCAGCAAAAAGTCTCTACATGAACGTCCGTTCGCTGTTCAGCCTATTTTCATCGGATCTTGCCATCGATCTTGGAACCGCCAACACCTTGGTTTACGCCAAAGGGAAAGGGATCGTGGTCAACGAGCCCTCCATTGTCGCCATTAACAAAACCAACGGTGAAGTGGAGGCGGTGGGCAAGGAAGCTAAGGACATGCTCGGCCGCACTCCTGGAAACATCGTGGCCATTCGTCCGATGAAAGACGGCGTCATCGCCGACTTCAAAGTGACCGAGCGCATGCTCAGTTACTTCATTCTGAAGGCGCATGGACGCAAAGTGCTGGTGCATCCGCGGATCGTGATCGGCGTGCCGAGTGAAATCACCCAGGTGGAAAAGCGCGCGGTGATCGACTCGGCTTATCGCGCCAAGGCGAGCGAGGTGCATCTGGTGGAACAGGCCATGGTGGCGGCCATCGGCGCCGGATTGCCGGTGACCGAGCCCTCTGGCAACATGGTGGTTGATATCGGTGGAGGAACCACCGACGTAGCCGTGATCTCGCTTTCCGGTATCGTCTACTCGCGCTCGGTTCGCGTGGCCGGCAACGCCATGGACGAAGCCATCATGCAATATCTGAAGCGCAAGTACAACCTGCTGGTGGGCGAACGAACCGGGGAAGCGATCAAGATTCAGGTGGGTTCGGCCTATCCTTTGGACAAGCCTCTGACGATGGAAATAAAGGGCAGAAACTTGATTGAAGGCGTGCCGAAGACGCTCACCATCGACGACAGCGAAATCCGCGAGGCGCTGTCGGAATGCGTGGCCACCATCATGAACGCCATCCGGGTGGCTTTGGAACGGACTCCTCCCGAACTGAGCGCCGACATCAGCGACCGCGGAATTGTTTTGACCGGGGGCGGCGCGATGTTGAAGAATTTAGATAAGCGCATTCGTGAAGAGACCGGGCTGCCCGTTTCGATCGCCGAGGATCCGCTGGCGAGCGTGGTCTTGGGAACCGGCAAAATGCTTACGGACTTCAAATTGCTCCGGAGAGTTGCAATTGAATAAGCCGGGTTGCCGTGGAATGCGACGAGTTTCACCGGCTTACGTGAGCTAACGTGATGTAACGTATGGATTTCTTTCTCAGCCGCTACCGCCATCTCACGGTGTTGCTCATCGTGATTACGGGGCAGTTGGTGCTGATCGCCTATCAAGTCAAAACCAATAACGATATCCCATTGATTCGCGTATGGGCGGTTACCGCCGTCACTCCGGTGGAGCAGGGCCTGGAGTTCGTTCGCCGCTACACTTGGGGATTCGTCGAGGATTACTTTGTCTTGCTGGGCGTGCGCAGTCAGAATGAGAAGCTGAAAAGCGAGAACGGCCAGCTCAAAATCGAGAACAATTACCTGAAAGCCGAGCTCTCCACGGCCGATCGCGCCCGCGCCTTGAGTGTGTTCGAGTCCCGCTCTCCCTCTAAGACCGTGGCTGCGCGGGTGATCGGCAATGGCACTGGCGCCAACTCGAAAGTGGTGTTTGTCGACCGCGGGTCGACCAGTGGAGTCGAAAGCGGCATGGCCGTTGTCACGCCCGACGGGATCGTCGGCAAAGTGGTGGACGCGTACCCCACCGCATCCCTGGTCATGCTCATTACCGATCCCACCTTCGCCGCCGGCGTGGTTTCGCAGAAAAACCGGGTGCACGGAACATTGAAGGGACAGGGCCACGCGGAATGCCTGGTGGATTACGTCCAGAATGAGGAACACGTCGATATCGGGGAATGGTTTTATACGTCCGGTGACGACCGTATTTTCCCCAAAGGCTTTCCGGTCGGCCAGGTGGCCGCGGTGCAAAATGGTAAAACATTCAAAGAAATTTATGTTTCGCCCAGCGGGATGCAGGGCGGGGTGGAAGAGGTCCTGATCGTATTGCAGGGTGTCCATCAGGAGGTGCCGGGCGAAGAACTTGCGTCCCCGGCCTACACCATTCTTCCCGCACCCAAGGAGACCACCCAGACGCCGGAAGGCGCTCCGCAACCGGGGGATTTGACTACCGACGCGGACCGCCTGCGCGCCATCTATAAGGAAGTCGGAGTGGAGGAGAAGCATACGTATGGGGAGGGCCCTCCTGGTTCCAAGCCGCCTGATTTCACCAAGATTCCTGGCCTTCACGGCGGGCCTCCGGTGGGTGTGCCCGCTGCAGGGGCTCCAGCACCGAATGCCGCCGGCCGGACAGCCGTCGGACAGCCGTCAGCCGCGCGGACGCAGGCCGGTCAGCCCCGATCCGGTCAACCTCAGGCTGCTCCAGCCCCGGGTACCCAACCCCAGAATGCCCCGGTCCAAAACATCCAGCAAAAGACCGCCGCGCCCAAGCCCGCGCCAGCCGTGGTTCCCAAACCCAAATCCGAACGGCCATTGCTCGATGAAATCGGCGATGACCCATCACCGGCGCCTCCTCCGCACAAACCTGCGCCGCCGCTTCTCCGGCTCCTCCGGATAATCAATGACCGAGTACACCGAGCGATTGCTGACCGAAACCCCGCGCAAGGACGCGGCGGATCGTTTTCGCATCGTTTGGCTGATCGTAATTCCGCTGATCGCGGTGCTGTCCCAGGTTTACGTGCCGCGCTTCGTACCGTTTCTCGCCTATCTGGAGCTGCCGTTGCTGATCACCGTGCATTTCGCGCTGTCGAGCGGCGGGCCGATTGGATCATTGTTTTACGGGATGTCCATCGGCCTGGTGCAGGACTCGCTGTCCCATCAGCCGATCGGCATGTATGGAATCGTCAAAACCCTGGTGGGATATTTCGCCGCTTCCGTCAGTATGCGGTTCGATGTCCAGAACCCGGTGGTTACCTTCATCCTCGCGTTCTTCTTTTACTTCTTCCATCAGTTCTTCTATTGGGTTCTATCGCGCGCGCTGCTGGGCGAAGCATTGGGCTTCGATGCGCAGCAGACTGCAATTTTTGGGCTATTGAATGCCGCCGTAGCCCTGCCGTTGTTCCGTCTTTTGGATAAACTGAGAGTAGCCAGCTAAAGCCGAATATTGTGAAACTTCACGTCGCCCGCGAAGACGATCAAAGCTCCGCTAATACGCTTTTGCGCGACGATGCGAAATTCGCGTCGCAGAAGATCGCATTTTTTCAGTACTCCATCATCGCCGTGTTTCTGTTCCTGATCACGGGCTTTTGGGACCTGCAGATCCGCAATCCGGAGGTTTATCAGGAACGGGCGCTCGAAAACAGCGTGAAGTCGATTCCTGTGCTCGCGCCGCGCGGCAAGATTTTAGATCGCGACGGGCGCGTGATCGTCGACAACCACTCGTCCTTCAGCCTCTACCTTTCGCGTGAAAACCTGAAGATGGAGCACCTGCGGCCGATCGCCGAGGGGCTGAACCTGGACTACGACAGCCTGGTGGCCCGCGTGCACCGCTTTCAATCACGTGGCGCCCCGCAATACGAACCGATTCCGATCAAAGAAGAGCTGACGCCGGGCGAACTGGCCTTCGTCGATTCACACAAGGATGCCGCCACCTTTCCTGAGCTCGAAGTGGTGCGCGTGCAGCATCGGCTTTATCCGCGCGACGGCATGGCTGCGCACGTGATCGGGTATGTCGGCGAAATCAGCGAATCGGAATTGGACTCGCCGGAGCTGGCTCGCTTCCATCAGGGCGATATCATCGGCAAGGACGGCATCGAGCGCGAATACAACGATCAGCTGATGGGCGTCAATGGCGAGAAGCGCGTGGAAGTGGATAGTTTCGGAAACGAGCGCCACGTCCTGGCCGACAAAGAAGCCATTCCCGGAAAGGATCTGCAGCTCACCATCGATCTGGATCTGCAAGCGGTCGCCGAATTGACCATGGAGAACCGGCGCGGCGCGGTAGTCGCGCTCGATCCGCGCAACGGGGAAGTGCTGGCGATGGTCAGCCGCCCGGCCTTCGATCCGAATCTGTTTGCCGGCCGCATCCGGTCGAAAGATTGGAAGGAGTTGGTGGACAATCCGGATCATCCTCTCTTGAACCGGGCCATTCAGGCGCAGCAGGCGCCGGGATCGACGTTTAAGCCAATCATGGCTCTGGCGGGTCTGGAGAGCGGCGTCATCGACGACAATTTCCGCGTCAGCTGCGGTGGCGGCGCTACGTTCTACGGCCGCTACTTCAAGTGCTGGGGGAAACACGGATCGGTTGACCTGCACCAGGGACTGGTGCACTCCTGCGACACGTTTTTTTACAACGTCGGGAATCGATTGGGGATCGATCGTATCGCGCAGTACGCCAACATGGTGGGTTACGGCCACAAAACCGGCATCGATCTGCCGCATGAAGCCGAGGGTCTGGTACCATCCAGCGCCTGGAAGATCCGCAATTTCCGCGAGCGCTGGTATCCCAGCGAGACCATCTCGGTGGCCATCGGCCAGGGAGCGACCACGGTAACGCCGCTGCAAATGGCGTCCGCTATCGGCGGAATGGCTATTGGGGGCATGTGGTTTCAACCGCACATGGTCAAGGATGAAGTGCATCTGATGCCCGCGCGGCGCGCCGAAGTAAATCTTGAAAATATCCGAAAAGTGATCGATGGCATGTACGGCGTAGTGAACGAACCAGGAGGGACTGGCGTTCGCGCGCGCCTGCCCGGCATCGAGGTATGCGGCAAGACCGGAACCGCGCAACTGGCCTCCAACGACTCTGCTGAAGGGAACCTCGTACGGTGAGACCCACAAGGATAATGCCTGGTTTGTCGGATTCGCACCCCGCGACAATCCAGAAATCGTGGTGGCCGCGCTATTTGAAAATGGCGAACACGGCCAGCTAGCCGCGCCCATCGTGCGGGATGTGATCAAGGCGTACTTCGACAAAAAGGCCCGGCTGGCGCAGCCCCCGCCGCAGATCGCGCACATTCCTACTGGTTTTTTGCAAGCGCCGCCGCCCGCTGCCCGCTGCCACTGCGTCGGTGCTTCCCTAGTATGCCGGCCCACCGCTCGCTCCGCGATTTCGACTGGCTGATGCTGATTCTGGTGTGCGCCATCTGCGCGCTGGGCGTGCTGCAAATCTATAGCGCCACGCGCGACACGCACTTTACCGAGGCGTGGTGGAAACAAGCCATCTGGATACTGGCCGGATTCCTGGCCTTGTGGATTGGAACGCTGATCGACTATCACACTTTGCTCGGGCAGGTGGCGGTCTTCTATGTCCTTTCGGTGGCCACTCTGATCGCCACTTTTGCCGTGGGAACAACCATTTTCGGCTCTCGGCGCTGGATTGGCTCACCCACCTATCATATTCAGCCCTCGGAATTCGTTAAACTGGTGATAGTTCTCTTAGTGGCTCGATATCTGTCGGAGCTGAAGAGCGACCAGTTGGAGCTGCGGGATCTGCTCAAGCTGGGCGGGCTTGGTTGGGTTGCCGATGATCCTGGTGATGATTCAGCCGGATCTCGGAACGGCGTTGACGTTTCTTCCGATCCTCGCCATCGGAGTATTTTTGGCGGGGTTTCGCTGGCAGTACGCGGTGGCGATCGTAGTGATGGTTGCGGTGATCGCACCTATTGGCTATTGGTTGGTGTTAAAGGATTATCAGCGGCAGCGGGTGGTAAGTTTCCTGGACCCCAGCCAGGATCCGAAAGGATCGGGCTATCAGGTGATCCAGTCGAAAATAGCAGTCGGGGCCGGCGCGCTGTGGGGGCGCGGCGTTACCAAGGGTACACAGACCCAAGGGCGCTTTCTGCCGGTGCCGCAGAAGGATTTCATCTTTTCGGCCTTTGCCGAAGAGCACGGGTTCGTGGGCGTCATCGTGGCGCTGGGGCTGTATTTTTTGTTGCTGATGCAGATTGTTCAGAACGCGCAGACCGCGTCGGATAAAGCCGGGATGTACGTCTGCATGGGCGTAGCGGCATTGTTGTTGTTTCACGTGTTGGTGAATGTCGGAATGGTGGTGGGACGGATGCCGGTCACGGGTATTCCCCTGCCGCTGATGAGTTCCGGCGGATCGAATATTGTAGCGATGTTTTTGATGCTGGGGCTCGTGAACAACGTCCGGCTCCGGCGGTTTGTAAATTGAGTGGCCGAGAGACGGCCGGCTTTTAAGAAGATTGAGGGCAAACGAGTTCGATTCCTTCCGCTTCTGGTCCGCGTCCGGATTTTTTGATCCAAGACCAGCGGCAGGGTTGAGCGCCTCTCCAGGAGGCTCGCGCTAACGGTTCGCCGTGGCCGGGTTTTTTGGTTTCGTGGAGCGCCGCAGGGGCGGCCTCCCGCGGGTAGGGCGTAAGAGATTTGGTTCTCCGCCTTGCGAGGCTGAAAGATTTTGAGTCCTGCGCGCCGGGCCAACGGTCCAGTGGATCACCCGGGTGTTTGGGGCTGACAGGTTCTCCCTCAGGCTTTTCTTCAAGCTCCGGTTCTCGCCATGAACTGTAGGAGCATTCATGAGCAAAGAATTGGTGATTGCAGCGAATCGCCACGAGATTAAGGTCGGGATTCTCGAAGACGACCAACTGGTGGAAGTGTTTTTCCAGCGTGCCAACGAGTACTCGCTCGCCGGCAGCATTCATAAAGGCCGCGTGACGCGCGTTTTGCCCGGCATGCAGTCGGCCTTCGTCGACTTAGGGCCTGGAGCGCGATACGTTCCTGTATGTCTCGGACTTTTCCGACGAGACCGACGAGGATTTCGATCGCGTATCGGTGAACCGCGAAGCGGTCCGTTCGGAGCGGGGGAGCCGGCAGCCAGCCGAGCGTCCACCGGTCCAGGAGCTTTCGTCCGAGCCGGCCGAAGTTGCCGAAGCGGCGCCGGCAGCGAATTTGGGAACGGCTGAAACCGAACCTGCGTCCGCGCCACAAACCGAGCGGACCGATCGCGGCGAGCGCCCGGATCGCGGTGGCGATCGTGGCCGGCGTTCCCGTCGCCGCCGTGGCCGCGGCCGCGGATTCCCGGATTCGAAATACGCCTCTTCCGACGCGTCGCGCCCCCCGCGCTTCCCGGAAGCGGCGCCCGCGGCGGCCGAGCCAAGCTCCCCTCCCTTCACCGGCAGTCCAGTTCCGGCCATTGAACCCGCTCCCCATTTCGCCAGCGCCGGCGCAACGGATTTCTCCGTTCTCCCTGGTGAGTCCCTCGCGAAATATTCGCGCTCCAGCATCCACCCGCTGGATGAAGCCGAAGAGGATGAGATTCGCGACCTGCAGGAGACCACCGTCGCTCCGGAGCCTGAGCCGCTCGCCGAGATTGCCGAGGAAGCCATCGAAGAACCGGACGACGCGCCGGTCGCCGAGGACAGCGAAATTGTAGCCGCTCCGCAAATGGCTTCGGTTGAGCCAGAAGTCGAACTCGTAGTTGTATCGGAGAGTTTCGTCGCAGAGCCGCCGGAAGAAATCCCGGAAGAGATCGAAGTCATCGAGTTAGAAGGCGAGAGCGAGATCGAACCGGGGGAATCGGAAGCTGAACCGGCCGAAAGCGAAGCCGCATCCGCCGGCGAAGAACCTCCGCAATCTGGTGTTACGCCGCCGCTGTCGGCGCAGGTGCGTGAGCAAGGCGGACGATTCCCGCATCGCATGCCGCGCCGTATGCGCCGTAAGATGCGCGGAGCAGGGCAGAGCGAGTCACGGCAAGGTGAGAGCAGGCCGGGTGAGAGCCGGCAGGGTGAGAACCGGTTTGATGATCGCGCGGAAGCTGGACCGGCCGTTGCGTCAACCGACGCGGTTGTTCCCAGGTCCGCCGAGCCGCGGTCCGAGTCACGAACGTACAGCCGCCCGGAAAGAGCTCCGCTGCCTTCCATCACGGAGCTATTGAAGGAAGGGCAGGAAATCATTGTTCAGATTGCGAAGGAGCCGCTCGGTCAAAAGGGCGCGCGCATCACCTCGCACATCGCGCTGCCGGGACGCTACGTGGTCTACATGCCGACGCTTGAGCACACCGGCGTCTCGCGCAAGATCGCTAGCGATGAGGAGCGCCTTCGCCTGAAGCGCATCCTGCAAATCCATCACGCTGGAATTCCAGGCGGCTTCATCGTCCGCACGGCCGGCGAGGGCAAAAGCGAAGAGGATCTGGCGGCCGACATGAACTTTCTCTTCAACCTCTGGCTGGATATCCGCCAGAAGGCCGAAAAGAGGCCCGCGCCGCTGCTGCTGCATCACGATCTCGACATCGTCCAGCGCACGCTGCGCGATCAGTTCACCGAGGATTTCAAAGCTATCTGGGTAGACAACGAAGAGCTCTACGAAAGCGTGCTGCGTTTCGTGCAGCGCTTCCAGCCCAGCCTGGTGACGCGTGTGAAGCTGTATACCCGGCCGGAGCCGATCTTCGACGCTTTCAACATCACCGCGGAGCTCGAAAAAGCGCTGCGACCGAAAGTCTGGCTGAAGTCGGGCGGCCACATCGTGATCAATCAGACCGAAGCTCTGGTGGCTGTCGACGTCAATACCGGCAAGTATGTCGGCCGGTCGAATCGCTTGGAAGACACCATCGTCAAAACCAACACCGAGGCGGTGAAGGAGATCGTGCGCCAGATCCGGCTGCGGGACCTGGGCGGCATCATCGTGGTGGATTTCATCGACATGGACGAGCGCAAGAACCGCCAGAAGGTGATGCAGGCTCTGGAAGACGCCATGCGAAGCGACCGCGCTCCGTACAAGATTCTGCAGTTCAACGATTTCGGTCTGGTGGCCATCACGCGCAAGCGCGTCAAGCAAAGCCTGGAGCGGGCGCTGTGCATGCCTTGCCCGCATTGCGAAGGCGCGGGCTATGTAAAGAGCGTGCAGACCATCGTAAACGAGATTCTACAGGAGGCCGGCAAGCTGGCCTCCGCCATCGAGGGCAAGGATGTTCTGCTGCGCGTGCATCCCGACGTGGCGAAGTTTCTCAAATCCAACCAGAATAAACATCTGGAGGAGCTGGAGGAAATCCTGCGCCGGCCCGTGCTGGTAAAGGCCGATCCGCTGCTGCATCACGAGAAATTCGATCTTGGATAAATCCCCAGTTAAACCAAGGTCATCGCCGGTTCAGAACCGGTTCCCGGTTTAACCCCGCGCTTTCCAGCGGACCAGACGCGACGTTTCGAATCCGGGTAACGATCACGGCAGGCTGGAACGATTCCTTATACAGGTTCTGAGCCCTGGCTCCCAGGTCTTGCGCCAAGGCCGGGTCCTGCTCTAGAAGCTCCAGAGCCGCGCGGATCGCTTGCGGAGTGGGGCGGGAAACAGCATCGTCTGGCTGTCCAACAGCACCCGGTCGGTGGCGGAACCGGCGGTGGTAACCACGGGCACGCCCGACGCCAGCGCCCCGATCAAAGTGCCTCGTGCCGCCGAAGCGCCATCCGGATAAAGCTGCAAAAGCGCGTTGCAGCTCCGCATGTGCCCGGCAACTTCGGCGACCTGCAATCGCCCCGTCGTTCTGATCCGATCGGCCGCCCGTGGGTATTGCTTCACCAGCGACTCGCGAAACGCTTCTCCCGGCCCGAGTAGAGCCACGGCCATCTTGGGATTTTCCAGGACACATCCGACCACCGGCGCCAGAACTTCGCGAATTGCCGAATTGAAATTGGAGAAAATGCCAACCGTGAAACACTCGCGGGTAGCGTTCGCGGCATGCGAGGACCGGCCTTCCACGTAGCTTTCTGAAGGAATATTGCTGCAGATCCGCAACATGCTGATCCGCGTCTCGTTGCTTCCCAAGCGATCGAAGTAAAGCGAAATACTCGTCTGTGGAGGTGAAGGAGTGCCGAGCAGAGCGGAGAATGGCCCACGTCATCAGGCGATGAACCAGGGCTAGCAAGTGATGCCGCAATGGCTGGCCGCTCGCGAAAAGGGAACGCCACCTCATGGAACATGACGCAGACTTTATGCTTTCGCTGCCTGAATATCCACCAGCAGAACGCCAAGTTCATGCTTTTCCAGCCGTACATGTGCGGCACGTATTGAATCAATATATTGCGCGGCCCGGGGTACAATCGGAGCCGCCAATTCAGTTCCTTGAGCCAGCTCCAGCCAAATCCCCGCGGTAAAGCGTGAACCTGCGCCGTCTCCCGCTGTAGGACCTCCAGATGAGTGGCAGGCGACCAAACATGCACCTGGTCCCCGCCCTTGGCCATTTCCTGGGAGATCTGATAGGTATAATCGCTGACGCCGCCCAATTCGGGCGGATACTCGCCCGTGATGATATGCCACTCCACAAAGTCCTCCCTCTGAGCCAACACTTTCCGCGAAATGCGCCGACGACTAGTAGGTCGATGGTAGCAATTCTTTCGGAAATAAGACTAGTTCTGAGGTCCTATTGAACATTATTGATGGTACTAGCACTAAAAGGAGGTACTGGAATGATTGGTGATACTAGTAGTTTGCCCGACCTGTCTCATGGCCGCCTCGCGCCACTTCCCTGATCGCGCTTCGCTCCCAATCCCGAAATGTACGCGCGATCGCGTGCAGCCTGGCGACAGACTTCCGGCAATCTTCGCAGCCGTCCAGATGCCGGGAGACCACTTTCTTGCGCCGAGGGCCCATCTCGTTGGAAACATAGCGGCTCAAGGCGCGCTCTGGTGGGTGACAGGTAGCCTGGTCGGCTTCGCATGCGTCCAGTACGACTGGCGGCTTCAATTCCAGGGGAGCGTTCATGCTTACTTCGGATGCATCTCACAAGCCGTGGAAGCGCCCTTTGGATTCAGCAGGGACAAGTTTGTATCGAGGGGAAACCCTCATCCCAGGTTCCAGGCTCTGTGGAATTTCACGAACGTACCCCAGCCATTCCCAGTACTATCCGATGGACGGCGGCGGGCCAGCACTTGGCTATCTTATTGGCCAATTCTGGCGGGCTTGATGCTGTAGCCAGAAAAACCGCTCGCGGCCGGCCAGCTTGCGTCCTCATAGGAAAATGTGTTCCGCCTTACGCGATTGCGCTGGCGCATGCCGGGCTGATCCGGCATGCCATCGATGGAATGGGACGCGTTTCGCTCGGCCCGCAGGCACGATCTGGGCTCACCCCTCACTTCTTGGTCTTCCCGATGGCGCCTCCGCAGGAAGGCGAGCCACAAGAGCATGGAAACGTCCGAACGTCTTTGTCAAAGTTGTAATTCACCGTCAGCTCTTCGCCCGGCTGAATGGTGCGCAAGCTCATATAAAGCACATGGCCCTTCTGGATGCGGCTGACCAGATTGGGATCGCAGCTATGATTGATAATCTCGGCGCCACTGCCACCCACCGAGCCATCCAGAGTCCAATACGGGTCCACGGCAAACAAGTAGGTGTAATCGCCGTCGCCGCGAATCTTGGCTTCCTTGCGGTTGAGGCGCTTGCCTGTGTATTCAATCACCTTACGATTGGGCGGAATTCGTTGTCCAGCGAACACTCCGTATCGATGAATCTTGGAGCGCCGGATCTGAAGCTTGAAACAGGCGCACTTCTCATCGATTTTAGGGCGCTTTGACTAGATCGGTTCCCATACGGTTGATCCATTTTAGCGAACCATAAAGCGAGATCCTACAGCCGAATGCTTAGTAGCGCAAAGGGTGCGGCTTGCACCACCAGACAGGCCAGGAACTGCTTTGCGCCGCGCTCCGTTTTGCGCGAGTTCTTCGGTAGTAGCGCAAAGGGTGCGGCTTGCACCACCAGACAGGCCAGGAACTGCTTTGCGCCGCGCTCCGTTTTGCGCGAGTCGTCCATGATGCGGCGGTCAATGCCGGCAAAAAAATAGAACCCCTCCTGTGGATGCTGAATCTTAAGGTCGCTCGCGAGCAGGTTTTCGGCACCAGAGTTCGATCTCAGCAGTTTGTCGAGTCAACAGTGGAGGACCTCATGGAAGGTGAGGAGCAAAGCAGATGGGGCGGACCAAGCACTGCGCGCATCTCCTCTACCGCAGTCGATGTGAGGAGAAAGATGCCGGTTCACATGCAAATTATTATCGGTTTGAGTTCCAAACGCTTAGAGCGAAGAAGCAGTTATAAATACCCGCAGTTCCGGTCGCTGGTGTTGACAGTAGCGATATCGATAGCCTGTACTGCCGCCGCGTGCTCGCGGTCGAATTCGACTCGCGCTGAGGATGTCCGTCCCGGCAACACGCTGACCGTACCAGCTGGAAATGCACTTGAAGTTCGGACATTCCCCGGAAGGGTTGATCCGTCGAAACAGATAGAGCTTGCATTCCAGGTAGCGGGTGTACTTGTCAACTTTCCGGTGAAAGCGGGACAGAAAGTCTCAAGGGGCCAGATTATCGCTCAACTGCGTTTAGCCGAATTTCAAGCTAGGCTAGAGACGGTACAAGGCCAGCTCGACCAGGCTCGTGCCGCCCTTGATGCTCTGCGGCTGGGGGATAGCCCCGAGGAGCAACTGCAGCATGAAACGCAAGAGCGGGTTACCGGGCTGATACTCGCGAACGCGCGGAAGGAATTTGATCGTTACGCGAAACTTGTCCGGTTGGGTGACGTGTCGCGCGAAGCGTACGAACTCGCGGAAACCAACTTCCGTGTTGCCCAGGAAGAGCACAATGCAGCCTTGCAGCTGCTCGGAAAGGGAAGAACAACTCGTAAGGAGGACGTCGAGGCCCAAGAGGGTATGGTTCGCGGGCTGGGCGGCCAAGTGGCGGAAGCCAAGCTCCAACTAGAGGACAGCACACTGCGCGCCCCGTTCGACGGCGTGATCGCCCAGCGGTTCGTCGATGAAGGGCAGTCCATCACTGTGAACAAGCCAGTGATTAGGCTCCAGGGCGTCGACGCAGTCGACATCGTCGTAGATGTGCCGGAGACCGTCCTGACTTCCGACATCTGCTCGCCCGGTATCGTGGGAATGGTTGCCGAGATTAGCGGGATGCCAGGACGCCAGTATCCAGTCCGCATTAAAGAAGTCGAACAGGTCCCTGACCAAAGGACCCAGAGATTTCCGGTCCGTTATGAAATGATTCGTCCGCGGGGCGTATCAGTCCTGCCCGGCATGACGGCCACAGTTAGCGTCAGTTTTCGGCGTCCCCGTCTTGGGGGTAGCTGTATTCTTGCCGCGGATCTCCACCCTCGACAAGCAGTACAGGCGCCGCAGTAGCGTAGTTCATTGAATGCGCCCGTAACTTGGTATCAATCATAACCCTAGAAACTCGTAAAATGACCCGCCAAAAAAACTCCGCCAAACGTGCCTGAAACTTTTGTGCATCAAAGCTCTCCCGAGCCCGTAAAACCGGCACTGCCGGTGCTCCACCGATAGAAACTCTCTGGTCTGTAATATGACTCGCAAAGGCGCTTCGGGTTGATCTTAGGTTTCTTAAGGGCGGTTGGCAGCCGCTGTCCAGAGCGGACTGGACTGAAGCGGTACATCGTGAGGCTTGAAATCTACGCCATATGTTGATCCTATGGGTCGCTTTGGCAACGGCTTTGGGTGACGGGGGAAATGCCCGGATCTCCGTTGAAACTAGCGGCTCCCGTGCAACCCACTCTACGACGCCTTTCTTTTTTTGACAACCTCCGATTTCGACGGTGCCAGCGCTTCTAATTCTCTGATGAGCGCCGGAATCTGTTTGTGTCCGGTGACCTTTCGGAACTGTTTTTGTGCAACCAGGAGTCCCGACCCGACCCAGCGCTCTCGCTGGTCGCCGCCATGCCAGCGTTTCACATTTTTGCAAACCTGCTCCACGATCGAGAACGCCGATTCGATCACGTTGGTGCTGGCCAACGTTTTTCGCAGTTGCATGGGGACGTGAAGCCGGTGCACGGTCAGGGTCTCCTCCATTCCTTCGCCCAAGCTCCGCGCCGCACTGGGATTGAGGTCCATCAGTTCGCGATGGAGTGCGTTCAACGCCTGCTTGGCAGCAGCGTGGTCCTCCAGGGCATAAGCCGCATGGAGCCTTTTAGCCACCGCCGGTTTGTGTTCGTCGGTCAGATGATCGAGCACATTCCGGCGCTGCAGAGTAGGGCGCTGGCGCGGTGGCCACAGGAACGGAGGTTTCGGTTGACCGGCGGCTTTCGCCGTTACGCCGGTGTCGCAGTCCGCTCCATAGCTCCGTCTCCAGCACCCCCTCATCGAACCGTACGTGAAGTTTTCCCTCATACGGCTCTCCGGGAGCCTTCCCCCGGCGGCATTCAGCTCGTATGCACAATTCGGCCCTGAATCGAGTACAGGCCGGCTTTTCTCCAGTAAGCCAGTGGCGTTCTCCAGAACGCTCGCCGTTTGCGCTGATGTTTGGTCCGCAACCAAATCCGAAGTTTCCGCGTGACATATTGATCCACCTTCCGAAAATGCTGGGCTGAGTTGAGCCAGCCGAAGTAGGCCGACCATCCCCGCAGTATCGGGTTCAGCCGGTCCAACTTCTCTTGCACCGCCGGGCGGTTATCACGGCCGATAGCCGCCTTCACCTTATCCCGAATCCGCTGCATCGAACGTTGCGATGGCCAGCAGTAGCAGAACCACTTGCTGGTATCGCGCCGCGATGGCTGTTTCCGAAAGTGCACCCCCAGAAAGTCGAAGCCATCCTGTGCCGCGACCATGCGAGTCTTGTCCTCATTGACAGTCACCCGCAGCCGCGCCAGGAACTGCCTCAGCTTCGGCATGTAAGTTTCCGGTGGCTTCCATCGGCACAACACCACGAGGTCATCCGCATAGCGGACCATCTTCGTCGCCTTCACCTCCCGCTCCCAGTACAGATCGAGCGGATGTAAATAGATGTTGGACAACAACGGCGAGATCACTGCCCCTTGCGGGGAGCCGACCGTGGTCTCTTCCAGAATCCCTTCGTGCAGCACTCCGGCTTTCAACCACCGCCGAATCAACCGCAGAACGCGCGGATCACGGACCCGCCGTTCAACCAGCTTCATCAGCAAATCATGGTCAAGCGTGTCGAAGTAGCTCTTGAGATCCAAGTCAATGACTTGGTCGTAGCCGTAGGTCACCCACTTGCGAATATCGTAGATCGCTTGCTTGGCACTCCGTTTGGGCCGGAATCCGTACGATCCCGGCCGGAAGCTGGCTTCAAACAGCGGCTCGATGACTAGCTTTACCGCTGCCTGTGCGATCCGATCCTTCACTCCTGGGATTCCCAGCGGCCTCTGCCGTCCATCAGGCTTGGGGATGAATACCCGGCGCACCGGTTGGGGCCGGTATTGCTGCTGCAATAGTTCCTCCCGCAGTTCCAGAAGAAACCACAGCGTTCCCTTCGCCTCGATCGATTCGATAGTTTCGCCATCGACGCCTGCGGCTCCGCGGTTACGTCGAACTTGCTCCCATGCAACCCACAACACCTCCAGACTGCAAACCTTATCAAACAGAACTCCGAACGTTCGTTGCGGCTGAGCCTTGGCCGCTCGGTATAGCTTCCTCTGAAGTACACGGACCTTTTCTAACGTCGTGCGTTGAGCCTCATCGGCAGTCACGAAATCCCTCCTTCATTGTTGGCATGGCTCGAGTCGAGGCCCTTCGCTCCGGCGGGTTTTGCTGTCCACGCCCTCTTCGCTACGCTATGGCCTCTTCCGACTTCCCACGCGGCATCGCAAACCACTTCGACTTTCGTCTTATAGGTCCGCTTACGGCGACGGAGTATCCGCCGACCTCGTGGGATCTCGACCGTTCCCTCACGCTTCCTTCCGTTCATGCCGTTGCTCGAAACACCGGGGATGACGGCTGCTTCTCTTCCCTACGCATCTACAGCCGTTGCTGTCTTCGCCCATACACAGGAGGCTCGACCATCCCATTCCCGAACTCTCCCAGTAATACTCGTTCGAGATGCCATGACGGTGCCATACATTCCCTTTCGGTACGGCCTGAACTTTTGCCCGTGCCTCCGGACTGGGTACTGAGGCTACGTGTCGGGTCTGCTGCGACATGACAAGTTACCCCGCCATGCCTGACCTCTGGCTACCGGGTTCGCAGGGACTTGCCCGGGAGGGGACGTTCCACCCCTCTGGAAAGCGCGGGTCTCGGCCCGCGATATGGACCTGGCAGCGCTGGATCGCCGCCGAGTCGCCGGCGTGCTTTTTACTGCGGCAGTGAGTGCCTTGCCGCCATCCAGAATATAGAGTCTCGGCTCGGTAAAATCGAGCCCGCGACTGACCAAGTCGCCGAGCAACTCTCCGACTACGGTGGCGTTTTCGGTGGCGCCTTGCCGAATGCCTAAGATCATTTTCCGCCCGTCCTGGGCGATTCCCAATGCGACCACCATCTGCTGCCCTTGGAATGGCGTTGCATCAATCAGCAATGCACACAGCCGCGTCTTGTCCAGCCGCCGCTCCATCATATCCTTCAACTTTTCCCGGCTCGCTTCGATAAAGTGCTCGCTGACGGCGCTCTTCTCCAAGCCGTAGGCTTCCGTGAACTCGCGCACCGCTTGGCCGTATTTCCTGGTGCTCAAGCCGAGCATCAACTTCTCCCAAACCGTTTCCGTCAGCGGCTCGCCTCGATGGAACAGCTCGTAGCTACCCAGGCGCACTTCCTGGTCATCGGTGCTGCGAACGCGCGGCCGCTTCACTGGAACCTTCTGCCCCATCACTACGCAATAGCCCCGCTCGCTGCCCCACCGATTGGCCGTCCTTTCCGCTATCCGGTGGCTGCGCTCGCCGACCAGTTCCCGGACTTCTTCTTGCATCAGCAGATCCATCAACCGCAACCCGGCTTGACGAATTAATTCGCCCACGCCTTGCCGCAACCAGCCCACCATCTCCGCCATCGGCAGTACCATCTGCACCGCCGGATTTCCGTCCGCGGCCATTGCCTCGAGCTCCTTCACAGCTCGCTGCGTTTCAATTTGATATGGTTTCTTCATAGCGACTCTCCTTTTTCTCGCGAAAGAAAATTTGCTCTCAGCCTATCAAGGCTGCGAGCGGGAGTCGCTAATTTCTACGATCTACCGGGCATTCCCACCGTTTCGCTCCACCGCGGCCCTCCTGAAACCTGAAAGCGTTCGTCGATGTTATAGGCCGCCCCGATGAGGGTGCGAACGGTCATGGCATGAATCGTCACATGCCCGCCGTGACGAACCTGCATCCCCGGTCTCTCGTCAATGCCATTGTCCGGCTTGATGGAAGCCACTTCAAATTCGGAACGCGAAGTTGGCGCGCTGGTCTGTGCATGGGCCGCACCACGGGTTTGCTGCACGGTCACCGGCCGACCTCGCGGAGGTCTGCCTGGGTCGCGGTTTGTATACTACTTGAGAAGGTATCTGCGTGACTGGCGATGGATCGAAGGACTGTACGTTAGTAACTGAAGGCGAAACACTAGGCGTTATCGGTGCGGGCGTTATGGGACGCACACTGCTGCACGGTCTCTTCGACAGTGGCGCAATCTCGCGCCAGCAGGCCTGGGCCAGTGCAAAGTCGCAGGTGAGCTGCGACGCGGCATCGGAAGAATTGGGCATACCGGTGAGCACCGATTTCGCGCGGCGAGTGCCGGATTCCGGTTTGATTCTGATCTGCGTGAAACCCAAGCAGGCCGCCAAGGTAACCGCGGCATTGCAGGAGGCCAAGCTTCGCCCCGGAACTTTGCTGATCTCCATCATGGCGGGCGAAACGATCGCGCAACTGGAATCGGCTTTGGGAACACAAAATCCTTGGGTGCGTGCCATGCCAAATACGCCCTGCGTGGTGCGGGAAGGAATTACGGTCATCTGTCCCGGCAGTCACGCTACGCCGGATCATATGGCTCGCGCGCAGCGCATCTTTGAAGCGGTGGGCCAGTGCCTGCCGGCCGATGAGAGTTACTTCAACGCCGTGACGGCGCTAAGCGCCAGCGGACCGGCTTACCAGTATTTGATCATGGAGGCTTTTGCCGATGCCGGCGTTCGCGTGGGATTGCCTCGCCACCTGGCGCTGAAGCTGGTGGCCCAGACCGCGGTTGGCGCAGCGAAGATGGTTCAGGCCACGGGCCGGCATCCGGCCGCGCTGCGGGACGATGTAACGACGCCGGCCGGTTGCACCATTGCAGGTTTGCTCATGTTGGAAGACGGAAAGATCCGTTCGGTGCTGGCGCGCGCCATCGAAGAAGCCACCAGAACCGCCGGGGAATTGGGCTCCGGGACAAAGCCTGGTGGTAGCAAAGTTTGACATCAAATTGCGCGAGCGACTACTCGATCAATTTGCGGTTTAGCCAGCGGCGGCCGTGCATATCGAGCCATTCTCTGCCGGGCTGGCCGGGACGGCGATCGGAGCCGAGGCGTGTTCTTCATAAATCGCGTCCAGGTCCCTACGGTCGATCCAAACCCAACGGCCCGAGTGCCCCTGATCACCTTGACGCGGGAAGAGGTCACAATCGCCACGCGAGGCCGAGGCGAACTCCTCAGTTTCAAAGTTGAGTTGGAACCCGAGCACTTGGAACATCGTGATCGCGATTGGCAACCACGTCGCGCACGCGAAGCAGTAACACCGCCGAAAGGCAGCCAAGCACGCACCGCCCGCCTGGAAATTAGGGCGCCGGGGCTTGACATATGGTTTCCATGGAAAGTATAATGGTTTCCATGGAAACAATAACGGACCGGCGTAAGGCATCCAACCTGGAGCTGCACCTTGGATACTGGCTGCGGCGCGTTTCCAATCACGTCTCGGGCGCATTCGCCAGGGCGCTGCAGATGAGGCACACTTCTGTCGCCGAATGGGTCGTGTTGTGCCACGTCCGGGAACGGCCGGGAGTTACCCCGGGCGCACTTGCCGAAGCCCTGGATTTAACCCGCGGAGCGGTCTCTAAGATCATCGACAAACTCGAAGCGAAAAACTGGATCGCGCGCGCGGCCAAGCCGGACGACAGCCGTGCACAGTTGCTTTCCCTGACGCGGCACGGTGGCCGTGTTCTTCCCCAATTGGCGAAGATCGCGGAGCGGAACGATCGAGAGTTCTTCGATGGCTTGTCAGCCGGCGAAAGGGCCGCCTTGCGGCGCCTGCTGGAGAAACTGGCCGAGTTTCACCAGATCAGGGAAGTGCCGATCGAGTAAGCCCACCAAATTCAAACTGATTTCACCCACAACAAACGAGGAGAATCTTCTATGAGTAAAGCAATCGAAAACCTGGAGGCGGCTCAGAAGCGTGCTATGGCCATCCGGCCTCGAGTGGGAGGGTTTCCCTACCTGGCCGAGACGTTGCGGCGCGCCGGCGTGACTCGGAACTTCTGGTTTCTGCCCGCATGCCAGAGCCTCTTTCTGACCAACCTCGGACCCGTCGTAAGCCAAGGCACGCCATTGGCAACCGGCACGATGGACGTTCCCCGGTTCAACCGCGATGCGCTGATTTCGGCGTTGCGGACCGATCAGGCCGGGGAAAGCACGTTTCCGGAGTTTCTAGCGGCTTCCTGGTGCGCCGGCGTTGTCCGCTACGATGTCGACTTCGCAGCGCGAACGGTCGCATATCAAGGCTGCAATGGAGAAGAGTACGTCGAGGCCTATCCCACCGTTGACGTCGGTTCGTAGTGACGCCCGGCGCACCTATTTGACCGGCGAAGTTTTTTCCTGCCCGTCGAGATAGCGGTCCAGATTAAATGCCGCGCTGATCGGCACCAGGTGAATGAGCGTTTGCGGGAAATTGCCGAGCGCCTGGCCCTGGTGCCCGATCTGTTCCGCGTACAAGCCCAGATGATTCGCGTAGCCGAGCATTTGCTCGAACAGCAGACGAGCTTGACCCAGCCGTTCTGGATCGGAAGCGATGGCGCGGGTCAGCACCTCGACCAGCAAAAACGTGCACAGGTTGAAGGTCCCCGCCGTGCTCTTCAAGCTGTCCGGTGTCTTCCCGACGTGGTAGAACACCAGTCCATCAGAAACAGGCCGCCGGACTTGGGCGGCTGGTTGGTGGCGTCGATGGTTCGGAGCACGCGCGGATCGGTGGGCGACACGAAAAACACTGCGGCATGAGCAGCGTGGAAGTGGCTCACCGCGAGCCGATCTGGTAAGACGGACCACCATAGGTGGAGTGACCCTGATCCCAATTCGCTGTACCGAACGCCTGCCAGATTCCCGTTCAGATTGGGATGACCATCCAAGATGCGAGGGATTTTCGACCGGGAAGCCCGCAGTGCCGTTGCGGGAACTGCCATTGGGAAAGCAGCGGTGAACAAGGCGGCTGGCAGGACGAGGGAGCTCACTCGCATCCGCATTGGTTTATTTTCTCATCTTCGCTCTATACCGGCGCGGCGCGCGCACCGTTCGACAGGCCAGGGGGCGCCACGAATCCTGGGTGCCCACTCGTTCGTTGTTTCTGCTAGCGGCGTTTACGGGATCAATCCTGCCCCGAGTCCGCGGGAGTTTGAAATCAGACCGTGAAACCATCACACTCGCGCGCTCAGGCCAACTTCCGGATGGCGGGTAAACCGTTCCCGAACCGAAAGCGACTATCTCTTGCCCCCGCTCCACTCCAAATAGGATCCCCATTGCGTTTGCCCAGGCATTTGAATTTGAACTTTCCCGGACATAACGCCTCCCTCCAATTTGTACACCAACCGGTAATGTGGACCGGGCGCCGATGCGTCCGAGGTCAAAACTGCACTGTTCAGAGCGGGTGTCGAGACGGTGTAGTGGATGACGTGCCCTTCGTTGTCGAAATAAATTCCCTGGAGGGGCTGCCCAGGCGCTTCCCGATAGGATCAAGAGCAAATCGCCGTGTTCGCAGTCGAAGTCGCCAGGTCCCTTGCATCCCGCGCCACTGCTATGCCGGGCCAGAACATGGCCGCCCAGCTCTCGTTTAAAAATATATGTACCGGAAGCGCTCGCCCCGGCCGTCCCCCCTTGCGTCCTGGCATCCCACGTTCCCTCAAGGAAGCTGAGAGCGCTCCAGTGCTCCTGGTCCTTCGGCGCCGTATTTTGAGCGCTCAGCAGCCCGGCACAGATGGTCGCAAGGACCGCTATTCGTCTCATGATTTCGATCCCCGGCTGTGCGATTCATGGAACGCATCATTGAGCCGGGCCCCCGGACAGGTACAGGCGCCGACGTGAATGACGTGAGTCGATTGTAGCCGAACACGCTGGCAGCGGACGAACTTTCGGGTATCCGGAAGTTGCGCGAACGCGTTCGAAAAGGCTTCGCAGGATTACTCCCGACAAGTATCGACAAAAGCAAGATTCGCGAAGCCGGCGTACCAGCCTATTTTACCGGCGGCGTCTTTTCCCGCCCATCCAGATAGCGGTCCAAGTTAAATGCCGCGCTGATCAGCGCCAGGTGAGTGAGCGCTTGCGGGAAATTGCCGAGCGCCTGGCCCTGGTGCCCGATCTGTTCCGCGTACAAGCCCAGATGATTCGCGTATCCGAGCATCTGCTCGAAAAGCAGGCGCGCTTGCTCTAGCCGTTCCGGATCGGAAGCGCTAGCGCGCGTCAGCGCCTCCACCAGCCAAAACGTGCATAGGTTGAACGTTCCCTCCGTGCCCTTCAACCCATCCGGAGTCTTCTCGACGTCGTAACGAAACACCAGCCCATCGGAGACCAGACCGCCGGCCTTGGGCGGCTGGTTGATGGCGTCGATGGTTCGGAGCATGCGCGGATCGGTGGGCGAGACGAAGAATACCAGCGGCATGAGCAGCGTGGACGCGTCCAGCGCATCGCCATCGAACTGCTGCACGAACGCTCCCCGTTCCACATTCCAGCCGCGCTTCATGACGGTCTCATACATCTGGTCGCGAACCGCCGTCCAGCCGTTCCAATCGGCGGGAAATGAGCGTTTGCTCGCCAGGCGCAGCGCGCGATCCACGGCCACCCAGCTCATCATCTTGGAGTACACAAAGTCCCGCGGACCGCCGCGCACTTCCCAGATGGCGTCGTCTTTATCCTGCCAATGCTGGCAAACCCAGTCGGTGAGGCGGCGAAGATAACTCCAAAGATCGTAGGAAATCGCAGTTCCGTACTTGTTGTAGAGATACAAAGAATCCATCAGCTCGCCGTAGATGTCGAGCTGAAGCTGCTGGTAGGCACCGTTGCCAATGCGGACCGGGCTGGACCCTTTGTAGCCCTCCCAATGATCGAGCGTTTCTTCTGTCAGCACGTGCCGGCCGTCGATCCCATACACGGTCTGGAGCGACCCTTCGGGATCCATCTCGTGGCAGCGCGCGTCGAGAAAAGCCACAAACCGCCCGGCTTCTTCGGTGAACCCGATGCGCATGAGACTATACACCGTGAATGCGGCATCGCGAATCCAGGTGTAACGATAGTCCCAGTTGCGGGCGCCGCCCAGGCTTTCGGGCAGGCTGCAGGTGGGCGCGGCGACGATCGCCCCGGTGGGCTCGAAGGTAAGCAGCTTCAACAGCAGAGCCGAGCGGTGAACCATTTCACGCCAGCGTCCACGGTAGGTAGATTTCGAAATCCACCCGGCCCAGAAGCGAATGGTGTCATGAAACAGCCGTTCGCTCTCGTGTTCGGGCAAGCCAATTTGTTCTCGAACGCCCGCTTTCAGGGCGTGCAATTCGAAGCTCTGGGTATGGCCTTCGTCCAATGAAAATTCGGCGGAAGCGCCGTTGTCCGAGAAATTTTTGAGCGGCACGGATGAGGCGAGCGCCAGGCGCAAATTCGGAGAACAAAACCGCGCGCCTTCAGGGATAATCTCAACCGAGTGTTTATCGCGTCCGTAATTGAAAGCTGGTAGGCATTCCAAGCGAAATCGCATGGACCCGCGCGCCACCTTCACCCTGCGGATCAGGCCGTGATAAGGCGCCTCATCTTTCGATTCCCCGATTGGCATGTAATCGATGATTTCGCCCACGCCGCCGGCCGAAAGGAAGCGCGTCACTAGCACGTTGGTGTCCGGCCAATAAACCTGCTTGCGGGCAATCTCGGCTTCGGTGGGAGCGATCTGGAAATAGCCGCCCTTGCGCTCGTCGAGGATGGCACCGAATATGCTTGGCGAATCGAAATGAGGAAAACAAAGCCAATCGATGGAGCCGTTCTTGCCTACCAATGCGGTAGTACGCAAGTTTCCGACGACGCCGTAGTCTTCAATCGGCTGATAGGGCATTGGCAGGTGCGGCTCCCGGGCCCGGACTGGGGCCTCGGGAGCCACTATGAAGAGCTACCGGTGAGAGTGTTCTGGCTGAGGTTGTTGCTGCCTGTTCTGCTGCTGAGTGGATTGAGTGTAGTTTTGAGGCTGTTGATCGAATTTGTTCTTGCACTCCTGCCCGCAGAATGAATACTTCTTGCCTTGGTATGAACTGGTGGCTGGAGCTTTGTTTTCGTCTACCTGCTTTCCACAAACTGGATCTTTCGTCATGATATTTGTCCTTTCAAGTAAAATGACTCTGCTTGTTAGACTGGCCATCGCAGCCGGTGTTTCCACGTAACCGTCTCAAAAGAAACAAAGGTCTTACCTGGAAGCACGTCTCACGCGTGTGTAACGGTTGAGCTCGGCATAGATCGGCCCGGCCGCGGCAGGCCGCCGCACCCGGCCCGTGAGAATCTCCCGCTGGGAGACACCAGCCCCATACAACTCATGGTTATCGCCATTGTCTGGGCGCAAGGTCGAGCCCTCCAGCGATACTCCGGCGAAAACACCGTGCGATCGGGAATACGAGAGTATCTCTGCGCGCATCAACGCGTCGGTTTGAGCCGCTCCCGAACGCCCGACCGGCCCGGCCATCACACTGGCATCGCCGCCCAGCGTGAACTTATCTTTCATCAGATCCCGTACTCCGTGCTGGTTCATTACGATGAAAACCAGGTCGGTCTCCCCGGCCCCGATCTGAAAGCCGAAGCTGCCGCCTTCAATGCGAATGGTGTCTGGCGCGCTCCACCCGCGGCCCGTACGGCAAACCACCACGCCCTTTCCGTACTTGGCGCCCACGATGAAGCCGGCGCGCTTCAGGCTCGGTACAATGCCGACGCACTGCGCCTTCGCCAAAAGATCCTCGGGAATTCCCCGGTCCCTGGCGTGGAGAATCTCGCCCAACACCTCGGCCGAAGCGGCAATTCGCTTTTGAACTCCGGCCGGCGGCGTTACCGCGAACATCGGCGATATAAGCGCGGACCACAATGCCAGACCCGCGGCGTATTTCACGCAGTTCTTTCTCGTAGCCTTCGTCACAGATTCACTTGCCCCAATAGAAGAAGCACTAGAAAAATGATCAGGATCGTTCCCAGGACGCCGGTCGGATAGTAACCCCAGCCGCGGCTGTAAGGCCACGCCGGCGTGGCGCCGATCAGCAAAACGATCAAGATAATCAACAGAATCAACATATAAGAGTTTCCTTCCTTTCCCTCTGTATCACCCTGCCTGACCAAAGGCAGGCAGTTTTCCTTCCAACGCCGGGAGAACGGATCGGAAATTCCATCGATGGCTGTAAGCATTTCACTCTACGGCACTTAACATGCCGATCCGAGATCCATGTGGTGGCGGGCGCTGGGTTCGTTTTTGAAGATCCTACGTTGCGGCTGCGATTGGGGTGCAAATGTTACTCGGCGATAACGCGAATGAGCCATTCCGCCGATTGTAAAGGTTGAGTCTATGAACTTTTGGCTATGTTACCGTAGGAATTTGCCACCTCCCCGACTTGCTGAGCATCAAACTGGCCGCGCGCGGACGAGATCCCTCGCGGCTTTTGCCGCCGTTTCATGCCTCCTGGCGTGTCTGTGCCTGATAGCGTGCGGCAAGACGGCGGATGAGTACATCGCTCGCGGAAACAAGCTCTTTACCGCCGGAAAATACGCCGACGCCACGCTGAACTATCGCAACGCGCTAAAAAAGAGCCCGGATTCCGGCGAAGCCTACTATCGTCTTGGATTAGTTCTGCTGAAGCAGGGCCAGGGGGGCGACGCGTATCGGTCTTTCGCACACGCGGTCACGCTCAGTCCGAAGAATATGGACGCCAAGATTCAACTGGCAAACCTGGCACTGATCATCTACTCCCGCGATCCGAAGCATCCCCCGGTTCTCTACAAACAGGCGCAGGCCATGACCGATCAGCTGATGGCGCCGGGGGGCGATCGCGTGCAAGGGCTGCGAATCGGGGCCGCGCTGGCTGTGGTGGACAACAAGCCGGGTGAGGCGGTGCGAGCTCTGCGCGAAGCGGCGGGGATCGCGCCGAATAACGCGGACGTGGAAGGCGAATTGGCGCAGGCGTTGCTGCGCGACAACCAGCCGGACGAAGCCCAGAAGACGGCCCGGCAAACGGTGCAACAGCATCCTCAATATAACCCGGCCTATGAGGTGTTGTACGCCATCTACGCGTCGCAAAAGAACTGGGACCAAGCGGAAGCACTGTTGAAGTTGTGGGGCGCGAATAATCCCACCGAATCGAGCCCGGTTCTCCGTTTGGCGGCATTCTACTACGCGCGAAAGCAGCCAGATGACGCCGAAAAAACCCTGAATTCCCTCCTGGACCGGCGTGCCCAGTTTCCGCAGGCGGATTTGCTGGTCGGCGATTTTCATGCCCTGATTCGCAATCCGGAAAAGGCGCTGGCGGACTTCCAACGGGGTGAATCCAGAGATCACGAGCGTGAGCAGGTGTACCAGCAGCGCATCGCCAGCATGCTGGCCACGCTGGGCCGGCGCGAGGAGGCCATCAAGGCCGCGGACGCGATCCTGGCGAAGGACCCAAAAAATCAGTTCGCCCGCGCGCTCAAAGTAGAACTATTGGAGCGGATGGGCGGCGCGCAAAACCTGAGTGCCGCAGCCAGCCTGGCAACCGCTCTGGCAACGGAATCCCCGGCCAATGCGAGACTTCAACTGCTGGCCGGACAGGTGCTCTTGCTCAACGGCAAGCGGGATGAAGCCTTGAGCCATCTGCAAAGCTCCGCTCAGGCGGATCCACGGTTGGAGGCCGCGCAGTTGGCTTTGGCGCGCCTGGAGCTGGACCGGAAAAACTATGCCGCGCGTGCTGCAGCATGCCGATGCAGCGCTGGCCATCCGCCCGGGCGATCCAAACGCGCGGATGTATCGCGTAATCGGTCTCACCGGAACGCACGCTTATGGGTCCGCTAAGGCTGAAGCTGAACAACTGGCCCAGGCCACCAAGGATGCGCCCCAGGTTGAGATGCAACTGGGAGTCATCGCGCTGGGGCAGGGGCGCTACAAGGAAGCCGAGGAGTTGTTCCGCAAGCTTTACAAGGAAGGATCGCCTGACCTGCAGCCGCTGGCCGGGTTGGTGAACACCTATGAGGCCGAGCACCAGCCGGACCGGGCCTTAGCGTTGATGCAGGAAGAAACACAGCGCACACCGGACTCGAAAGGGAAAGAGGCGCTCCTGGTAGCTACCGCGGCGGCCGCGGGGAAGCGTGATTTGGCGCTTTCGGAATTGCAGAAGATGGCCGCCCAAAATCCTTCGTCCCCCGATGTGCAGATACGAATCGGCGCGCTCCAGCAAGCCAACGGCAAACTCCCGGAGGCGCTGCAGGCCTTCGAGCACGCTCGCCAGTTGGCGCCGGATCGCAAGGGTCTCGACCAAATGATCGCGAGCCTGGAAGAGCGCCTGGGCAAGAAGCCGGAAGCTATCGCCGATTACCGGAAGGCTCTTGCAAAATCGCCGTCGGACCCGATCATCATGAACAACCTGGCGTTTGTGTTGGCGGACACCGGCGGAGATACCCAGGAAGCTTTGCGGCTGGTGAACGCGGCGATCACCAAAGCGCCCAACCTTGCACAGTTGCAGGACACTTTGGCGTGGGTGGAGATTAAACGGCACGAGCAGGCAGCGGCGCTTCGGATTTTGGAGGCGCTGACATCGAAACATCCCGACGACGTGACGTTCCGTTACCACTATGCGGTGGCGCTGGTGGACAGCGGAAATCCTTCCGCTGCCAAGCTGCAGGCCGAGACCGCCTTGTCCAAGAAGCCCACAGCCGAAGCCGCAACCGAGCTTCGGAACCTGCTGGCTCAGGTGAAATAGCTCGCGCGGCACAACGGCGCGCCGCGCTGTCAAAACGGCTGACGGATTCCGATCCGCGGCGATCCCGGTAAAACTGGCAAAATTGGACGCGCGCCGATCGCCCCTCGTGGTATTTTGGTGGTTCCCAAGTATGTCCACCAACGTCCCCGTCACGGTCGCCCATGGTCATGGAATCGGCCTCCAGATTATGGAGGCGTCGCTCCACATCGTCCAACAAGCTGACACACTCTTGCAAGGACAGTAGCCGGATGCAAGACAGCCAGGGGACGCAGCCGCTGGTCGGCATTATCATGGGCAGCAAGTCCGACTGGGAGACGATGCGCGCGGCCGCGGAAACCTTGACACAGTTCGGCGTGGCGCACGAAGCGAAGGTGGTCTCCGCGCATCGCACGCCGGCCTGGATGGTGGAGTATGCGTCCGGCGCCGAGGAGCGCGGGCTCCAGGTGATCATCGCCGGAGCGGGCGGCGCGGCGCATCTTCCGGGAATGGTGGCAGCCAATACGCTGCTGCCTGTGCTGGGCGTGCCGGTGGAAAGCCATGCGCTGAAGGGCCTGGATTCGCTGCTGTCCATCGTTCAAATGCCCGGGGGGATTCCGGTCGGAACGTTGGCCATCGGCAAAGCGGGCGCGCGAAATGCCGCGCTGCTGGCGGTGGCCATCCTGGCGACTCACGATCTGGCCCTGCGCGAAAAGCTGCGACTGTTTCGCGAGGAACAGGCCAGCAAAGTGCGCTCGGAAGAGTTGGCGTGACGAAACCGATCCTGCCAGGCGCCGCCATCGGCGTGCTGGGCAGCGGCCAGTTGGGGCGGATGTTCGCCATCGCGGCGCGGCGCATGGGTTATCGCGTCCACACGCTTTCGCCGGATGAAGACACGCCCACCGGCCAAGTCGCGGACTTGGAAGTGCAAGCCTCCTACGACGATCTGGACGCGGTTTCCGACTTCGCGCGGCACGTCAGCGTTGTAACATTCGAGTTCGAAAATGTTCCGGCTCCCACGGCCGAGGCCGCGGCCAGTTGCGCGCCTGTCCGGCCCAGCGGAACCGTTCTGCACACCACGCAGCAACGCATCCGCGAAAAGTCGTTCCTCACCAATGCCGGGCTGCCGACCACGCCCTATCGCGAAGTGCACTCGCTCGAGGGATTGAAGCATGCGCTCGCGGATCTCGGATGCCCGGCGGTGCTGAAGACGGCGGCGTTCGGGTACGACGGCAAGGGCCAATTTCGCGTCGATGCGCCGGAGCTGGCGGCCGAAGCCTGGGCGGCGATCGGGAAGCAGGAAGCGGTGCTCGAGGCGTTCATCGATTTCGATTGCGAGATTTCGGTGGTAGCCGCGCGCGGCCAGAATGGCGAGTTCGTCCACTATGGCGCGATCGAAAATCAGCATCGCCGGCATATTTTGGATGTGTCGATTGCACCCGCGCGCGTCTCGCCGCGGATTGCCAAGGAAGCGGTGGAGCTGGCGCGCTGCGTGCTTGAGGAGCTGGAAGTGGTGGGCGTACTATGCGTCGAGTTTTTCGTCACGCACAATGCGTCGCTGCTGATCAATGAGCTGGCGCCGCGGCCGCATAACTCCGGGCACCTGACTGTAGATGCCTGCGTCACCAGCCAGTTCGAGCAGCAATTGCGCGCGGTGTGCGGATTGCCGCTTGGATCAACGGAGATGCACCGGCCCGCTGCCATGGCGAACCTGCTCGGCGATCTGTGGGCCAATGGCGAACCGGATTGGCCGGCGGCCTGCGAATTTCCCGGCGTCAAGCTGCATTTGTACGGGAAGCTGGAACCGCGCCCGGGCCGCAAGATGGGGCATTTGACGGCGCTGAATCACGATCCGGAAGAGGCTTATCGGACGGTGCTGGCCGCGCGAGAATCACTCACACAGACCCACCGGACGCTTGGGACGTAATCTCGGATCGCAATTGCCGTTGTGGCAAGGTTCCAAGGTACTCGGCGGATAGATGGAACTGAAGCCTGCGCGGACCTCGTAGTTCGGCTCCTCCAACGGATAGTATCCGTGCTTGCTGACATCGACAGTGAAGTCTGTCCCTGGCGGAAGGTCGAAAAAACTGAAATCGCCGTAGGAGTCGGTTTTCGTTTCGCCGCAAATGTTGCGTCCACTGCAAAGTAGTTTAACCGCAGCGTGTGCCACCGGAGGTCCAGGGTAACGCTTCTGTTCGCGCAGCACACGTCCGCGCAGATTTCCGACGCCCCGTTCCGTTGAAAGGATCTCGAGATAATCGATCGAGGTCGGACTGGGGCAACCGCCCACATCGAGCCTAAGTGGCCGTAACTGCTCTTGCTCACCGCTCACCACTTGGATGGACTTCAGCGTGAGCATCTTAAATCCGGGCTGCACCAATTTCAGGGTATACGTCCCCGGAGGGGTCGTAAACCGAAACTCACCGTCGCTGTCTGTCCTAGCCGAAAAGAGCGTGTGCGGTGGCTGTTCCATCGTCAGTGCGGCCTTCGCACTCACAATTGCCGCGCCGGTGATGTCGTGTACTTGGCCACTGACCGTCGCGGTCGTGCTCTGCGCCAGAGCGGTCGCCACGAAGATCAGATCAGATCAGCGAAAATAAGATAGGTGGCCACAAAACTCGTCGGCATCGAGCTTCCTATCATTCAAGGGCCGCTGGGCGGCGGGCCGTCCACGCCGGAGCTGGTCGCGGCGGTTTCCAATGCGGGCGGACTTGGATCGCTCGGCGCCGCCTATCTGACGCCCGATCAAATCACCGATGCCATCCGGCGCATTCGTGGACTTACCTCGCGGCCATTCAACGTGAATCTGTTTGCGGGCGGTTGGATCACGAACCCCAATTTCAACGCCGGCCCGATCATCGAACTGCTTGCGGAGGCTCACAAAAAGCTCGGGATTCCGCCGCCCATAGCGCCAACGCCGGCACCCGATCCGTTCTCCTCGCAACTGGAAGCCGTGCTCGATGCCCGTCCGCCTATATTCAGCTTCACATTTGGCATTCCGGATCGCGATGCGATGTCGCGCCTGAAATCGCGGGGAATTGTCATTCTCGGCACCGCCACCACGGCAGAGGAAGCGCGTCAGCTAGAGCAAGCAGGCGTGGATGCGATCGTCGCGCAAGGCTCGGAAGCCGGTGCGCACCGCGGAACATTTCTGGACTTGTTTGAATCTTCAATGGTCCCGACTCTGGATCTGGTGCGCGAAACCGCCGCAGCCGTTCGCATTCCCGTGATCGCCACTGGTGGCCTGATGGATGGCCACGACATTATGGCCGCAATCAACGCCGGCGCATCCGCAGCGCAACTGGGCACGGCCTTTCTTCCCTGCCCCGAATCGGGCGCATCCGACGTCTACAAACGTGCGCTCGTGGCGGCAAAACAAGACACCACCGTCGTCACGCGAGCCTTCTCCGGACGGCCCGCGCGCGGCCTGCGCAACGCTTTCATCAACCAAGTGGACGGCCGTCAAAATGTGGTTCTGCCTTATCCGTTGCAGAACGCGCTGACACGCCCGATGCGCACCGCGGCGGCGCAGCGCGGAGCCGCCGACTACCTGTCTCTTTGGGCTGGACAGGGCGTAGCGCGCGTGCGAGCACTCCCCGCCGCCGACTTGGTAGCCTGCCTGGTAAGTGAGATGGCGCGCTAGTGGGTTACTCTGAAATTAATGCAAGCTGTACGCGAATGGTTGCGCGATGCTTCGTCCATCGCCGTGCTCACGGGCGCGGGAGTATCGGCGGAGAGCGGTGTGCCCACTTTTCGCGGCAATCACGGATTGTGGCGGCAGCATCGCGCCGAGGATCTCGCAACGCCCGGTGCATTTGCGCGCGATCCGAAACTTGTTTGGGAATGGTACGACTGGCGGCGTTCGCTGATCGCGCAAGCCGAGCCCAATCCCGGCCATTATGCCCTTGCGGCGGCGGAAACGCGCGCACGCGAGTTCACGCTGATCACGCAAAACGTGGACGGCCTGCACGAATTGGCCGGCAGCCGCAATGTTCTTCGCCTGCACGGCAGCATCTGGATGCTGCGATGCGTCACATGCCAGCGCGAGCGCGAAGATCGCCAAGTGCCGCTTCCCAAAATCCCTCCCTATTGCGAATGCGGCGGCATGCTGCGGCCCGGCGTGGTGTGGTTTGGCGAGGCCTTGCCATCCGAAATTTGGCAGGATGCCGAGGCTGCCGCTCGCCAGTCCGACCTGTTTTTCCTAATCGGAACTTCGGCGGTAGTCTATCCGGCCGCCGGCCTGGCATCCATTGCAAAATCCTCGGGCGCGCGGGTGGTCGAAATTAATATCGCGGAAACCGGCCTGTCCGATGGGATCGATGAATTCCTGCAAGGGCCATCGGGCGAACTGTTACCCCAATTGATCGCATGAAGATCTGTTATCTAGACGCCTTCTCCGGAATCAGCGGAGACATGACGGTTGGCGCGCTGATTGACGCCGGCGCCGACAGTACAACGCTTATGCAGTCGCTCGAGGTGCTCGGCACGGGCGCCAGGTTCGAAGTGGAGAAAACCAAGCGGCGCGGCATCGCTGCTTCGAAGTTTCATGTTGTCACAGACAAAGATGGCGGTAATGGCAAGGTTCACCGCCATCTGAAGCATATTTTGGAAATCATCGCGAAATCCGGCATCTCGGATCGCGCCAAACAAAACGCTTCCGCCGTGTTTCAGCGCCTGGGCGAGGCCGAAGCCAAAGTCCACGATATTCCTATTGAAAAGGTCCATTTCCACGAAGTAGGCGCGGTGGATTCCATCTGCGATATCGTCGGCGCGTGCATCGGCTTGGACTTGCTTGATATCGGGGCGGTGTACTGTTCCCCGGTAAACGTGGGCAGCGGGACAGTGAAAACCGAACATGGCGTCCTGCCTGTTCCCGCTCCCGCCACCTCCGAACTTCTTACTGGTAAACCCATTTATGCGCGCGGCCCGAGCCTGGAATTGACCACCCCGACGGGCGCCGCCATCGCAGCTACGCTCGCGGTTGACTTCGGCGCTCTACCGCCCATGCGCGTGATCGCGAGCGGATACGGCGCGGGCGATTACGATTTTCCCGAACATGCCAACGTTCTGCGAGTCTTGATTGGGGAAAGCAGTGCCGCGGAAGAATCCACAACAGTGGCGGTGCTCGAAGCCAACATCGACGATTCCAGCCCGCAGGTTCTCGGCTATACCATGGAGCGATTGCTCGAAGCCGGTGCGCTCGATGTTACGCTCACCTCCGTTCAAATGAAGAAAAGCCGCCCCGGTACGCTGCTGAGTGTGATCGCGCGCCCGGACGATCGCGAAGTGCTGGCGCGCCTGATCTTTGAAGAGACTTCCACGCTCGGTCTGCGAATTTATTCAGCCGAGCGCCGCGTAAAGGCCAGGCATTCGGTGGAGATTGCGACACCCCACGGCAAGGTGCGAATAAAAATCGCCGAAAATGGATCGTTCGCTCCAGAATATGAAGATTGCCGCCGGTTGGCGAAGGAGTCCGGCGTACCGCTCCGGCAAATCCTGGCTGACGCGAATCTCGCGTATCTCAAAACCACTCGATGAAATATTACCTGACCACTCCTATTTATTACGTCAACGCGGCGCCGCATCTGGGCACCGCCTACTCCACGTTCGCCGCCGACCTGATTAAGCGCTTCAAGAAAATGGAAGGCTACGATCCCGTGGTTCTGACCACCGGCTCCGACGAACACAGCCTCAAAGTGGAGCGCGCCGCGCAGGCCGCGGGTGTCAACCCGCTGGCGTACACCACCAAGATGGCCGCCGAGTTCATCGGCCAGTGGGCTAAGCTCGGCATCGATTACGACCATTTCATTCGCACTTCCGATCCCAAGCACCGCGAAACAGTGCGCTGGCTGTTCGAGCGCTGCCAAAGGAACGGCTACATTTACAAAGGCTCATACACTGGCGCATATTGCGTCAGCGAGGAAGCTTATGTAAACGATGTCCAGCCCGGAGAGCCTTGCCCGACTTGCGGCGCGCCTACGCAGACCGTCACCGAGGAGAACTATTTTTTCAAGCTTTCGGCGTTTCAGAAACCGCTGCTGGATTTATTCGAAAGGAATCCGGAGTTCGTGAAGCCCGATCACCGGCGCAACGAAATGATCGCGTTCGTGCAGCAGGGGCTGACCGATCTTTCCATCACGCGAACCAATATTCAGTGGGGCATTCCCGCGCCCGTGGAAGGCCATCATGTTTTCTACGTTTGGTTCGACGCGCTGATCTCCTACATGAGCGCGGTGAAGGACGACGATCTGTGGCCGGCCGATTTGCACTTGATCGGCAAGGATATTTTACGGTTCCACGCCATCTATTGGCCGGCCTTCCTGATGGCCGCCGATCTTCCACTGCCCAAACAGATCTTCGCGCACGGCTGGATTCTGCACGAAGAAAACAAGATGAGTAAGTCGCGCGGGAATGTGGTGCGGCCCGGCCCCATCGTCGACGTAGTGGGCGCCGACGCGCTGCGCTACTTCCTGCTGCGCGAGATCACGTTCGGCCAGGATGGTAGCTTCAGCTACGACGCGCTGATCCAGCGCTACAACGCGGATCTCGCCAATGGACTCGGCAATCTGGCCAGCCGCACGCTGACTCTGATCCAGCAAAATCGCCACGCAAGGATCCCCGATTCTCCTGGGTCGCCCGACATCGCCGAAGCGGCGCGCCGCACCACGGAAGTGGCGATGGATGCGTTCCGCGAGTTCAATTTCTCGCGAGGCCTGGAGACGCTGTGGAGCTTTATTTCGGTGATCGACAAATTCATCGTCGAACGCGCGCCCTGGAAACTGGCCAAGGATAGCTCAGCCCTCTCCCAGAAGCTGTTGGACGAAACACTGTACAGTGCAGCGGAGGCGCTGCGGATCCTCTGCGCCTGGACCTATCCGGTGATGCCGAACGCGGCGCGCAACATTTGGATACAGCTCGGCATGAATGCGCCCATCGAGTCGGTAACGTTCGCGGATCTGCACTGGGGCAAGTTGCCGGCCGGACAAAAGATCGGTTCGGTGGCCGCCGTGTTCCCGCGTTTGGACGCGAGCGCCATCGCCAAGATGGAGGTTCTGGAAGTACAGGAGAAGGCGCGGCAAGCCGAGTTGTTTGGTGTCGCCAAGGCCGCCGCGGGCACGGCGCCGCCTGCTGATGCCGCGAAAATCAGTATCGATGATTTCGTGAAAGTCGATTTGCGCGTCGGCCAAGTGGTTTCCGCCGAGCGAGTGAAGGGCGCCGACAAGCTTCTGCACATGAAAGTTGACATCGGCGAAGAACAACCGCGCACCATCGTCGCCGGCATTGCTGAATCATACCCGGCCGAGGAGATGCTCGGCCGCAAGGTAGTGATTGTCGCCAATCTGCAGCCGCGAAAACTGCGCGGCATCGAATCGAACGGCATGATCGTCGCGGCGTCGCTCGAAGGCGGCAAACCCGTGCTGGCGGGCTTCCTGGAAGATGTTCCGGTGGGAGCACGCTTGAAGTGAGTCTCATCGACTCTCACTGCCATCTGGACAGTGCGGAGTTTAATGACGATCGCGAAGCAGTGATCGAGCGCGCGCTCGCGGCCGGCATTGAACACATGATGGCGATTGGCACGGGCGAAGGCCCGCCCGATCTGGAAGCCGGCATTCGGATGGCCGACAAGTATCCGGTTTTCTACGCCACCGTCGGAATTCATCCGCATGATGCGGCGAAGGCGGGCTCCGACGATTTCAAACGGCTGGCCGATCTGCTCGCACATCCCAAAGTGCTGGCCGCCGGTGAAATCGGCCTGGATTATCACTACGATTTTTCGCCGCGCGAGGTCCAGAAATCGGCGTTCATCAAACAGATGGAGATTGCGGCGCAATCGCGGAAGCCGATCGTCATCCATACGCGCGAGGCCTGGGAGGACACGCTGGCGCTGATCGAGCAGCATTGGTCCCCGCACGGCATCGGCGGGATCATGCATTGTTTTTCGGGCGGACCAGAAGAAGCGCGACGCGCTCTCGACTTGGGCTTCTACCTGAGCTTCGGAGGCATCGTGACGTTTCCCAAAGCGCTGACGGTGCAAGAAGCTGCGAAGATGGCGCCGCGCGATCGCATCCTGATTGAAACCGACGCGCCCTATCTCGCGCCCGTACCGAAGCGCGGCAAGCGCAACGAACCGGCGCTGATGATTCACACCGCGCGCAAGCTGGCGGAACTGCGCGGCGAATCCTACGAAGACTTTTGCAGCGCGACCACGGAAAACTTCCGCCGTCTGCTGCTCGGCTAAACCGCCGCCATCTTCGCGATGCTTTTCAGCTCCGCGGCAGCCATCCGCTTCCATTTCCCCAATTGCCTGCGGCGGTTCGGTTGCATGGTTTCTACCGCCTCCCGGCACTGCTGAAGCTGCTGCCTCGCGGCATCCAATTGGCCTAACGCGAGCAAACACTTACCGTACCAATAGAGCCCTTCCGGATCGTACGCCCTGCGCTCCACGTACTTGCTCAAAGCAGCTCGCGCGTCCTGTAGCCGCCCGGATCGAAAATAGGCGATACCCAAATCCCGCCACACTTCGTGAGAACAGCACTTGTCGTCCAGCGCCGCGGCGCGGTTCAACAGTGCGATCGCGTCATCCAGGCGTTCTTCCTCCAGTGCAATCCGCCCGAGCTGAAACACCGGGTCCGCCTCCGTGCCATCGATCTCCATCGCGCGCGTAAATCTTCGCTTGGCTTCGTCGTATTGATGCCGCTCCTGGTAGATCAGTCCGATCTGATAGTGCGCGTCGGCGTCCCGAGGATTGGTGGCGGCAATATCCAACTGGCGCCTCAGACGCTGGCGCGCGCGCAAACCTTCGCCCAAGGACCGCATGTCGGAGCCGAGCAGAATATACGCGTAAACCAGAACGAATGGCGACGATAAATAGTACATAAATGAACCCAGCAGCACGAATGCAATGAGCCCGCCCAACATGGCCGCCAAACCTATCATGGCCGCGCCACCGGCCGCCGCCAATCCGCTCCCCCACAGCGTTCGCACACAGCAGGTCACAAGAATCAAGAAATAGATCTCCGCGATGCCGAGCAGCAAAAATGCCAATCCATATCCTGCGAACGGAAAGAATCGAATCAAGACCGCCAGCGGCAAGAACGCCGCCGCCATCGACAGCAAGACGCAATTCAGCAGCGACAGATAATCCCGCCGCAGCATGACTGCAAAGCTTTCGCGCCACCGTGACACGGTCATAACCAGAATCACCGCTGGTACAAACGCCAGCGCAATCGCGGCAATCGTTTTAACCACGCCCGTGGGTGCAATGGCTAAGATAATCGTCACGAACAATCCGGGCCGCTGGCTGAACGGAACGAAGACCCCGCCCGGCATCAGCAGCAACACCAGCAGCGCGGCGCACAAGGCGAACCAAAATCGCCCGCGATCGATAATCCGGCTGGCCGCGCGCATCGGGTTACGGTACAGCGTGAATAGGAGTTGAAGTTGCTCGCCCATGGTGGCGCTTCACTCACAGATTTACCACACAATCTTGAACACCCCGCGCTCCTCCAGGAAAGACGTAGAAGTGGAATCATGCCGCCCGTCGCGCCTCCCAGTAGTCCTCAAACCGGCCGTTGAGATGGCAGCATCGGAGGGAGACGATGGCGTTGGCACCCCGAACCGTCCAGAACATGCCGGACTGTTTGAGCCGGGAGCCGATCACGGTTTTACAGCCGGCCTCGATTACACCCGAGCCGACAAAGAGGTGCTCGCGTCGAAACTTGGGATAGCGCATGCGCGCCACGTTCCTGTCAAAGTAGTCAGCCTCGATGCGAATCTTTTCGATCACTTCGGGATTGGTGGAAACGATGGAACGAAGGGCACACACCAGCTTCTCGATTTTTCCTTTGTCGAGTAATCTCCGCTGGTGGAGCTTGATCCAAGCTTTCTGGTTGGCCTCTTGATTGGGGTGCAGCAGGCGCGCCAACTCCCAGAGATGTTGGCGCGCGTGATACAGATCGACAATCTGCACCGCGCCGGGAAAATGTTGCTCGGCAAGATTCCAGATCCATTCGGCCCCATCGCCCATGACCACCTTCTTTTGAGCGCGGCTCCAGCCGCGTTTCCAGGCTTCCAGGTAAATACGCTTTCCAAACTCTTCGGCGGTCTCGATGGCGCCGGCGTAGGTAGTGGAGTCAGAATCGCGGATCGGGTAGCCTTCCTGGTCCCAGTCGGTCTGGGTGAAGACGCATCCCAACTTTACTTCCCGCGTATGGGATGACTGGCCTTCGGTCTTGCCTTGCCGACCCACCGTCTCCTTCTTCACCACTGGTATTCCCGTTCCATCCATTTGCACATACAGGATCGGAACCGATTCGCCCACGACCATCGGCAGATTCAACTGCACGGCCCGCTGGATCTCCTCCTGCTCGTCTGCTGCGATGTGTTCTCCGATAGCTTCAGCCGTCCGCTCCACAGCTTTGGTTGTCACCTCCAGATCGGCGAGGAGCTTCATCTGCTGACGGCCGTGGTCGAAGGGCGACCCTTGGCCCACTACCGCCTGCATGCGACGCACCCCAGGAGAGAGTTCCGTGTTCTCGATATCCAGTTCGACATCAGCGGGGAATTGGCCCGTATGGCAATGGGGGCACAGGTAGTAGGGGCGCGACACTTCCGACTTACCTACCGCAGTGAGGACCGGCTTGGAGCGCAACTCCCGATAACGGGCCTGGTGTCCGCAGGCGCAAGCAATGTTGTGCTGGTCCGCAGTCGGGGTTGGGAACTGCAACAGTTTGGTTAGCACTGCCGCCCCCGCCTGATGCATGGCCGAACGCACGGCCAACTCCAGGGCTTCCAGATCCAAACGCCCCGTCTTGCGGCGGGCACCAAAGGCTACGCGCAACAGTTGCTCTACTTCGCGCGTGACTTCCTTTTGGATCGCTTCGACCGTTTTTTTTCCTGGGCTGACGGCGAGTTCTCCTCCACTGGCCGCAACTCGCAGATCTGTTCATTGACATCCAACAGTTGCTCGCCCAGTTCCCGGAAGCGCTGGCACTCGGCGACCTCGCGCTGCGCTTTGGCCAAACTCGCCGGAGAGGAAAACGTCTCGGTGACGGTTTTGCCCTTCACCTTGCGTGTCAGCCGAAAGTAAGGGCCGTGGCCAAGATCACCGGTCCGATGGCAGTGACAGTTAAGATTTCCACAACAACCACTTGTTCCGGTAATGCAGCCGGACCGCATGTCACCCAACTGGACGATCTGCAATTGAACAGTGGCGCGGCGGCTTTCCAGGTCAGCCAGAGAATCGTGCATAAAGTCTCCTGATGAATCTAGCGTATCACTACGCTCGGTTTTATGCCACCAAAAAAGAAAACTCGCGAATCGTTACGCCCAAGTCGCGCACCCATAGCGCACTACCGAAAGACGGCTGTTTCAACCAACCTGCTAAACTAAAAAATCCCATGGGACTCGGCAGGCTAGGACAAACCTTAACCGCGCGGGAGATCTTCGAACTGGTGAAGAAGGATCTCGATCGGGTGGAGCGCGAGATCAGCCTGGAGTCGGTGGCCAGCGTCGACGCGGTCACTACCATTTCCCGATATCTGCAGGACGGCGGGGGCAAGCGGCTGCGCCCCATCCTGGTGCTCTTAGCCTCGCAGTTGGTAGGCGGAGTGAGCGATGGGGCCGTGCGCATGGCGGCTGTGGTGGAAATGATCCACGCGGCAACGCTGGTGCACGATGACGTCATCGACGTGGCGCAAACGCGCCGCGGCCGTCCGTCGTCGAACACCATCTGGGGCAATCACACTTGCGTGCTGGCCGGCGACTGGCTGTATATGCAGGCCTTCCAAGTGGCGCTGCGCGAACGCAATTTCCACGTGCTGGATCTGCTGATCGCGCTGACGCAGATGATGGTGGAGGGCGAGCTGCTCCAGTTGGAGCGCATCGGCAAAATCGACATTTCGGAAGCCGACTATATGGAACTGGTGGATCGCAAAACCGCCAGTCTGTTTTCGGCTTGCGCGCGCCTGGGCGCCATCACGGCACAACTGCCGGGCGGCGCGAACGAAGCCACTGAAGCGCGGCTAGGCGAGTTTGCCTGGAATCTCGGCATCGCGTTCCAACTGGTGGATGACATGCTCGATTTCACCTCGCATGAGAAGGTGCTGGGCAAACCGGTGGGCAGTGATTTGCGCGAGGGCAAGGTTACGCTGCCATTGATCTATGCGCTCGAAACGGCGACGCCGGAAGAGCGGCAACTGGTCTGCACCGTGCTCAAGGATGGCAATTACGGCCAGGTGCCGTTTCAGCAAATCCTTCGCATGATTCAGGCCCGGCGTGGATTCGATCGCGTACGCGAGCGCGCGCAATCCTTCACCGAGCGGGCGCGGGCCATCATGAGCGAGTTTCCCGATTCGCCCAACCAGCGCGCGATGTTCGCGCTGACCGAGTTGGTTACGGATCGCGATCATTAGTTCGACCTGCCAATGCCCCGATTAGTTCCCAGCCCCATCCGCATTCCTGTCCCCGGCGACAAGCTGATCGACGAATACATCGGCCGCGTGAACACCAAGGACACGGCCGTCAGCATCGCGCACATGCACAGCCCTTCGGGTTGGAGCGAGCCCGGCCAGCAGCCCGAGTTTGATGAATACACCGTCGTTCTCCAGGGTTCGCTGCGCGTGGAATCGAAGAGTGGCGTCCTGGAAGTGAAGGCCGGCCAAGCCGTGATCGCAGCGCGCGGAGAATGGGTGCGCTATAGTACTCCGGGACCGGAGGGCGCCGAGTACATTGCTGTATGCCTGGCCGCGTTCGATCCCGCTACGGTTCACCGCGACGACTAGCCAGCCACAGCATAACCGCGCCAAAGATCAGCATCGAGGCGCCGCAATCGAGATTCACGTTCGCTGATTCGAGCGGTGCCCGATAATTCGCCGCGAAGCCGACAACGCACAGGATCAGACCCACCAGCGCGAAGAAGCTCCCGATCGGTATGCGTAAATCGCTCATATCACCAGAACAGCAGATTCAGGAACACCAAAGCCACGATGACGATCACGGCGAGATACGCCGGCCGTTTGTACCATCGGACTTCCTCGTGCGGGATCCTGGTAAGGCCGTAGACCAGATTGTGAAGCTCGGCCTCGGCCTTCGGGGCCGACATCAGGCTCACTATCAGCGTCACCAGAAAACAGGTAGACCACGCGAAAATCGCGATCCAGAAGTTTTGCGCCATGGTGGAAGGAAAGGTGTGGAGCACGGTCCCCAGCCACCCTCCCTTCCCTTCGGCCAATGTCAATCCGTGCGTCACGGCCGCGGCTGATGTACCAGCGAGCAATCCGCTGAATGCGCCGTGACCCGTGGCGCGCTTCCAGAACATTCCCAACAGAAATGTTGCGAAGAGCGGCGCGTTGACAAAGCCGAAGACGAGTTGCAGAAAATCCATGATGTTGTTGAAGTGACTGGCCAGGTAGGCCGTTCCTATGGACAGCGCGACGCCCACCACCGTGGTCACGCGCCCAACCCACAGGTAATGCGAGTCGGGAGCATCCTTGCGAATGTGGCCTTGATACAGATCGTAGGTCCAGACCGTGTTGAAGGCCGTCACGTTGCCGGCCATACCTGACATGAACGATGCCATCAACGCCGTCAGCCCGAGGCCCAGCATGCCCGATGGATAAAACTGAGCCATCAATGTGGTTAAGGTTTGATCGTAGTCGGGCCCGCCGCCGGGCTTCAGCGGAATCGAATAGCCCAGCGCCATGTGCGATAGCGCGAGCGCCGCCACGCCGGGGATGATCACGATAAACGGCATCACCATTTTCGGGAACGCGGCGATTAAGGGCGTGCGCCGCGCGGCCGACATGGAATCCGCAGCCATGGCCCGCTGCACTACCAGAAAATCCGTGCACCAGTAGCCGAACGACAGTACGAACCCGAGCCCCGCCACCAATCCGAACACTTCCACGCCCATTGGGTTCTCGGACGCCTTCGCCGCATAACGCCAGGTGTGCGTCATTACCATGGGCAGGCGCGACGCCATGCCGCTCCAGCCGCCGGTTTTCATGACGACGAAAATCGACAGCGGCGCAAAGCCCAGCACGATCAGGAAAAATTGCAGAACCTCGTTGTAAATCGCGCTGGTGAGTCCGCCCAGAAACGTGTATACCAAAACGATTGCGGCCGACAGGAGTACCGATGCGGTGAAACTCCAGTGCAGCACCAATTCAAAGAGAAGCCCGAGCGCGTACATGGAAATGCCGGACGAGAACAGCGTCATCACGGCGAATGTGACGGCGTTCAGCGCGCGAGTCTTCTCATCGAACCGCAGCTTTAAGTATTCAGGCACGCTGCGCGCACGGCTGCCGTAATAGAACGGCATCATGAAGACGCCGACGAACAGCATGGCGGGCACCGCGCCGATCCAATAGAAATGCGCGGTCATGATCCCGTACTTCGCGCCCGAAGCGCACATGCCGATCACTTCCTGCGCGCCGAGATTCGCCGCGATGAACGCCAGGCTGGTGATCCAAACCGGGACCGAGCGGCCGGAGGTAAGAAAATCGTCGCTGGTTGCCACCTTGCGCTTAACGATCCAGCCGATACACAGAACGAAAACGAAGTACAGCGCCAGGATCAGGTAGTCAACAGGGGCGAGCCTCAAACCGCCTAAAGTCTAGCATAGGAATGGCGCGAAATCGCACGATGCGCGCTCGCGCGGCGTGTGCGATCATTGCTGGTTACCTCGCGATGTTAGCCTACGCTTTCACAATTTTTCTGAGTGCATTTCTGCTTTTCGCCGTGCAGCCGATGATCGGCAAAATCATCCTGCCGTGGTTCGGCGGGTCGGCTGCGGTGTGGAGCACTTGCCTGCTGTTCTTTCAAGCCGCGTTACTCGCAGGTTACTTTTATGCCGACCGTTCCACGCGCTTGCTGAAGCCCAGGCGGCAGGCTACGCTGCACATCGCTCTGATGGCTTGCAGCGTGGCGCTGCTTCCCGTTCTGCCTTCCCCGACTTGGAAGCCGTCTCACGCCGGCGACCCTTCTTTGCGCATTTTGCTGCTGCTCACTGCAACCATTGGGTTGCCTTATTTGTTGCTCTCGACCACCAGCCCGTTACTCCAGGCCTGGTACGTTGCGGCGAAACCCGGTGCGATTCCGTATCGGCTATTCGCGTTGTCGAACTTCGGTTCGCTACTCGCTTTGCTCAGCTATCCGGTGTTCGTGGAACCGGCGCTCACTACTCATCAGCAGGCTTTTGGATGGTCGGGCATCTACGTTCTCTTTGTCGTGATCTGCGCGGCTGTTGCTTGGCGGGCGATGCGCGCAGCCCCGCTGCTAGTGCGAGAAGCCGCGGCGGCAACCTCGGCCCCGCCCCCCAGTTGGACCACACGCATCGTGTGGACCGCACTCGCGGCCTGTGCTTCCACGCTGCTGCTTGCGATCAGCAATCACTTGAGCCAGAACGTCGCACCTATTCCATTCCTGTGGGTGCTCCCGCTCGCCGCTTATTTACTGAGCTTCATCCTGTGCTTCGAACGGGACAAAGTGTACAATCGCGCCATCTTCCTGCCATTACTGGTGGTCGCGCTCGACGGCTCGGCATACGCGATTTACGCCAATGAGGGCAATTCGAACATTGCCTGGGTCATCCCGTTGTTCGTGGCCACGCTGTTCATCTGTTGCATGGTGTGTCACGGCGAACTGGCGCGACTGAAGCCGGACCCGCAGCATCTCACCAGTTTTTATATGATGATCTCGCTGGGCGGGACGCTGGGTGGCGTGTTCGTCGCCATCCTCGCGCCGCATGTTTTTCACACTTACCTCGAGCTTCCACTATCGATGGTCGCGTGCAGCGCCCTGGCCGCCATCGTTTTGTGGATCTCGCCCCACAAGTTGCAGGGGAAAATCGGCGTCGTGCCAGTTCGCATCGCCATGCTTGCCTTCACGGTTGGTCTCGCCATTCACCTGGGCTATGAAAAGCATTTGAGCGATCAACGTTTCCGCCTGTCGGTGCGCAACTTCTACGGCGTTTTGCGGGTTCGCGACATTCCCGAGGATGAACAGAACACCGCCGTGCGCCGCTTGATCCACGGCACCATCAATCATGGCACCCAGCTTCTGGACGCCTCCCTACGCGACGAACCCACCAGTTACTACGGCCCCTACTCCGGCATGGGCCGCGCGCTGGGTTACTTGCAGAAGCGCGGCCCCGTCCGCGTGGGCGTCATCGGACTGGGCGCCGGGGTGACCGCAAGTTTCTGCCGCCCCGGCGATGTGTTTCGCTTTTACGAAATCAATCCGCTGGCGCTTTCCATCGCCAGCACCTGGTTCACGTTTCTCCAGGACTGCAAGGCCGACCATCAGGTGCTGCTGGGCGATGCGCGCCTCACGCTGGAAGCGCAGCCCAGCCAGCAATTCGATCTGATGGCGATCGACGCCTTTACCAGCGACGCTATTCCCGTCCACCTGCTCACGCGCGAGGCGTTCGCACTATACTTCCGGCACTTGAAGCCGGCGGGCATCCTCGCGGTGCACGTGTCGAATCGTTATCTCGATCTCGTCCCTGTAGTGGCTCGCAACGCTCACGATTTCGGCAAGGCCGTGGTCGACGTCGACGACGAGGACGAAGAGCAAGACTACTTCATCAGTAGCGACTGGGTGCTGGTGACAAGCGATGGCGCCACCTTCGCTGACGCCGCGTTCAAATCGTCCAGCGTGCAACCCGCGCGGATGCGCCCGAACCTGCGCCCCTGGACCGACGACTACAGCAATCTGTTCCAGATCTTGAAGGTTCTTGACAAATAACCCCGCCCGTTACACCCGCGAGTTACAATAAAAATGTTCATGTCCCAATTGCTGGAGGGCAAGGTTGCCCTTGTCCTCGGAGTCGCGAACCGATGGAGCATCGCCCACGCAATCGCCAAAGCCTTTATTCGCGAAGGCGCCGCAGTGATTTTGACTTACCAGGGCGATCGCCAGAAACAAACTGTCGAGGAACTGGGCGCCGAGCTCAAAGCTCGGCAGGTGCTGCCTTGCGATGTAACCCAGGACGCCCAATTAGACGCCTTAGCGAAAGAGCTGAAGGACCAGGGAATGGTGCTGAACACCGTGGTTCACAGTATCGCTTTCGCCAACCGCGAGGACTTGAGCCGCCCGTTTGTGGAAACGTCGCGGGCCGGTTTCGCCCTGGCTCAGGAGGTCAGCGCGTACTCGCTGGTGGCTGTGGCGCGCGCTGCCGCCCCGCTTATGCCTGCGGCGGACCCAGGTAACAATCATGGCGGAGGATCCATCATGACGCTGACTTACCTTGGTTCCACACGGGTGGTGGAAAATTACAATGTTATGGGCGTGGCCAAGGCTTCTCTCGAGGCTTCCGTGCGGTATCTGGCGGCCGATCTTGGCCCGTCGAACATTCGCGTAAACGCAATCTCGGCGGGGGCCGTCAAAACTACGTCGGCGCGCGGTATCCGTGACTTTTCTAAAATGCTGGAGGGTGGAGCAAAACTGGCTCCGCTCCGCCGCGCTACCGATCCTTCGGAAGTGGCTGACACCGCCGTTTTTCTGGCCAGCGATTTGGGCCGCGGGGTCACCGGCAATACAATTTACGTCGACGCGGGTATGCAAATTATGGGCTTTGCACCCCTGACACCATGACAAAATGCCAGTAGCTACGTCCAACATATCGAGAGATCCTGGTTCACCTAACCACATTGACATTCGCCTCCGACGATTTTTATCATGTAAAAGCAGCCGACTGATCGGAGCAGGCCTCCTCAGAGGCGCTCCCGGCCAGTCATCGCAGCTCCTCCGAGTCAAACTATGATTACAGTTCAAGGCCTCACGAAGAGATACGCCCGCACGCTTGCGGTGGATCATATTTCGTTCGAAGTGAAGAAAGGGCAGATTGTGGGCTTTCTGGGGCCGAATGGCGCCGGGAAGACCACAACCATGCGCATTCTGACGTGTTTTCTTCCGCCTTCGGAAGGCACCGCCACGGTGGCCGGCTTCGATGTGCTGGAACAGCCCATGGAAGTGAAAAAACGGATCGGCTATCTGCCGGAATCTCCGCCCGTGTATCACGAAATGGAGGTGCAAGAATACCTCTCATTTGTCGGAAAGCTGAAGGGCATGCGGGGCCAGAGCCTGGCGAACCGGGTCACCGAAGTGGCCGAGCGCTGCGCCGTGGCCGACGTCCGCACCAAACTAATCGGCAAGCTGTCCAAAGGCTACCGGCAGCGCGTGGGATTGGCCCAGGCCATCATCCACAACCCCGACGTTCTGATTCTGGACGAACCCACCGCCGGGCTGGACCCCAAGCAGATCAACGAAACGCGCGATCTGATCCGCAGCCTGGCCGGCGACCACACTATTATCTTGAGCACCCACATCCTGCCCGAAGTGGAGCAGACCTGCGAGCAGGTGCTGATTATCAACAAAGGCAAGCTGGTGGCGACGGACTCGGTCCACAATCTGCAAAATCGTGCGCGGGGCGCTGAGTCGGTGATGCTCGAAGTGGAGGGACGCAGCGGCCCGCTCGATTCGCAGACTATCCAGCATCGCCTGGAAACCGTTAACGGCGTTAGCCGCGTTTTGTTGAAGGATTCCCGAGACAACCGATCGGTGTTTGAAGTGGAGAGTTTAAAGGACCGCTTCATTCGCGGCGATCTGGCGCGGGCCATCGTGGAGTCCGGTTGGAATCTGAACGAGCTGCGGCCGGCCGCGATGAGCCTGGAAGAAATCTTCCTGCAACTCACCGGTGGCGAAGTGGCCGCCGAGGAAAAGAGCGAGGAGCCTATCCCAGCCGAGGCTGTTGCGCAAGGAGAGAGCAAATGAGAAATATTTGGGTTATTTGCCAAAAAGAGCTGCACAGCTATTTCGTTTCGCCCGTCGCTTATCTGCTGCTGACGATGTTTGCCATCATTTTCGGGTTCTTCTTCTGGAACTCGGTGGGATATTTCAACGCCGCCAGCCTGCAATCGCAACTGGGCGGACAGGCCATGCCCATGAGCGTGAACGAATACGTCATCCGTCCGCTGCTGAGCAACATCAGCGTGGTGGGGTTGTTCTTCATTCCCATGATTACCATGCGGCTCTTTGCCGAAGAAAAGCGCATGGGCACCATCGAACTGCTGGCTACCTCGCCCATCCGCGACACCGAGGTGATCATTGGCAAGTGGCTGTCGGCCCTGATTCTGTACGGCGTCCTGCTGCTCTTCAGCGCGATCAACTTCGCGTTCCTGTTCCGCTACGGCAATCCGGATTGGAAGCCGCTGGCGATCGGATACCTGGGGCTGCTGTTGCAGGCGGGCGGGCTCCTGGCGATTGGAACGTTTATCTCCACGCTGACCAAAAATCAGATTATCGCCGGCGCCGCCACGTTCGGCGTCTGCCTGTTGCTTTGGGTGCTGGAATGGGTCTCGGGATACGAAACGGCGACGTGGGCCAAAGTGCTGGCGTATTTCTCCGTCATCACGCATTACGATTCCTTTTCCAAAGGCGTTCTGGACACCAAGGACGCGATATTTTATGTTTCTATGATTTTTTTCGGGCTCTTTCTAACATCTCGTTCCATGGAGTCCCTCAGGTGGAGGTCGTAAGTGAGTACCGGATGGATGCAGGCAAGACAAACCAAGTACGCCGCGTATGCGACGGTTTACATCCTCGTGATTGTGGCCGTACTGGTGCTGGCGAATTTTTTCGCCAATCGCTACAACAAGTCGTACGACGCGACAGCGAATAAACGTTATACGCTGTCCGACCAAACCAAGAAAGTGGTCGGCGAGCTGAAGCAGGACGTGACCATCAGTTATTTCGATCGCGCCAATGGCATGCAAGGCGCAAAGGATTTGCTGGACCGCTATCAGAATCTATCGCCGAAGGTGCACATCCAGTATGTCGATCTGCTGAAGGATCCGACGCTGGCGCGCGCCGAAAACGTAACTCGCGAGGGCGAAGCGGTGGTAACTATCGGAGCGCGGCGCGAAGACGCCAAGACATTCGATGAAGAAGGCGTCACCGGCGCTTTGGTCCGGGCCCTGAAGGGCGGCGAGCGCGAGGTCTGCGTCGTCTCCGGCCACGGCGAGCATCGCCTGGACGATTCTTCGCAGGGTGACGGGTTCTCCGGTTTTCAAAGCGTCGTTGAGAAAGATAATTACAAAGTCCAGAGCGTCAATTTGCAGGAAAAGGCCGTGGTACCCGCCGATTGCACCGTGCTGGTGGTCGCCGGACCTACCGGCGATTACATCCAGCCCGAAGTGGATGCCATCAAGAAATACGTGGAAGGCGGCGGCCGGGCGCTCTTCATGCTGGACCCTCCACTCAAGCTGGGGGAGAAACAGATCGGCGATAACGCCGCCCTGGGCAGTCTTCTTGAAAGCTGGGGTGTCACGCCCGACAAGGATTTGCTGTTGGACGAGAGCGCGGCGTCGCAGTTGCTGGGCGGCGGCGCCACGGCGCCCGTAGTTCTGCAATATGATTCGCACCCCATCGTGAACGATCTCACGAATATCTCCACGGCCTTCCCCTTGTCGCGGTCGCTCGAAACCAAGAACACCGATAAAACCACAATCACAAAATTGTTCTCCACCTCCGCGGACAGCTTTGCCACGAACAATCTGGCTTCGTCAGAGATTCGGATTGACCCAGCCAAGGACAAACATGGACCCTTTACCCTGGCGGTGGCGGGCACCTACGCCGGCAGCAAACCCAGTGATTCCGGCCGCTTTGTGGTGGTAGGAAACTCCGGCTGGGCCTCCAATCAGGCGCTCGGCTTTAGCGGCAATCGCAATCTTCTGTTGAACATGGTCAACTGGCTGTCGTCGGATGAAGATCTGATCTCCATTCGTCCCAAACCGCCCGAAGATCGCCGCATCAACTTAACTCGCGTGCAGTTCCGCACCATCCAGCTCACTAGCCAGTTCTTTCTGCCGATGATCGTGATTTTTGGCGGCGTGATGGTCTGGCTGAAACGGAGATAAGGGCGATGCGAATTCGTGGTCTGCTGGTCGCCGTTGTTCTGTTGGCCGGGCTGGGTGTTGGCCTGTATTTTTCGAACAAAGAGAAAGCAGCCGAAGCGGCCAAACCTCCCTCTGACACACCTCCGAAGATTCTCGCGCTCACTGAAGGCGACATCACAAAGGTAGCTTTGAAGAAGAAGGGCGCCGACGAGACAGTTCTCGAGAAGGCCAACGGTAAGTGGCAGATCACGTCGCCTAAGCCATACCCCGCCGATCAAGATGCAGTAAGTCAGTTAGTCGCTTCAATCGCGAATGTCAGTTCCGATCGAGTGGTGGAAGATAAAGCTTCGAATCTGTCGGCCTATGGGTTGAATTCACCCGCCCTGGAAGTGGACATTACCGGCAAAGCTGGCAAAGTGAGCGACTTCAAGATCGGCGACGACACGCCCACCAACAGCGGTTCCTACGCGATATTGCAGGGCGACCCGCGCTTATTCACTGTCGCAAGTTACGTTAAGACTGGCATCGATAAATCGACTAACGATCTGCGCGATAAGCGCTTGCTGACCTTCGATCAGGACAAGCTTAGCCGCGTGGAGCTGATCGCGAAAAAACAAGATATCGAGTTCGGCCGCGACAAGGATCAGTGGCAGATCGTCAAGCCCAAGCCGCTGCGCGCGGAGGGTCTTCAAGTGGATGAAATGCTGCGCAAGGTGAAGGATGCGAAGATGGACCTGTCCCTGTCGGATGACGACGCGAAGAAAGCCGCCGCGGCGTTTGCTTCCGGCATGCCCGTTGCAACCGTAAAGCTGACTGACCCTTCCGGCACCCAGCAAATCGAGGTTCGCAAAGATAAGGACGACTACTACGCGAAATCCAGCCTCGTGCCTGGTGTCTACAAAGTTACGGCCGAACTGGGCACCGGCGTCGACAAATCGCTCGACGATTTCCGCACCAAGAAGCTGTTCGATTTCGGTTTCAACGATCCGAATAAGATCCAGATGCACGTGAATGGAAAATCGTACGACTTCCAGAAGGGCGGCGACGACTGGTTCTCTAACGGCAAGAAGATGGACAGCACCAGCGTGCAGTCTTTCCTCGACAAATTGCGCGATTTTTCCGCCAGTAAGTTCATCGATACCGGATCTCTCGGCACGCCCACCTTCGACATCACCGTGGTCTCCAACAACGGCAAGCTGACCGAGAAAGTGCTGATCGCGAAACAAGGCTCGGATTACGTCGCGCAGCGCGAGAACGAACCGGCGCTGTACGGGCTGGACGCGAAAACTGTCGACGACCTTTCGCAGGCAGCCTCCGACGTAAAACCGGCGCCGCCGCCGGCCAAGAAATAGCGATTCGTGCCGGTCACGCCTCTGAATGACAGACGTCGCGATCGGCATCGATTTCGGGACAACCAATAGCTCCATCGCATGTGCTGACCCGGTTTCCGGCGTTGCTCTGGCGAGCTTTCCGTTTGCTGGAGGAATGACCGACGCTTACCGGTCCCTTCTGTATCTGGAGCAGATCAGGCAACAAAACAAGGTCTTCATCAAATCGTGGAGTGGGCCACAAGGCATCGAGCGTTACCTGGAAGCCGAGCACAAAGGCCGGCTGATCCAATCGATGAAGTCTTTTCTTACCAGCCGCAGTCTTCAGACCACGGACGTATTTGGCCGCCGCCGGACTTTGGAGGAACTGATCGCCGCCATTCTCGGCGATCTCCGCAAGGAGGCTGAACATCAGTTTCGAACCACAGTACGGAGCGCCGTAGTTGGCCGGCCGGTCCATTTCGTCGGCTCCCAGAGCGACGAAGACGACAATTACGCCCAGGAGCGGCTGAAAAGAGCGTTCCACTTAGCCGGATTCGAGTCAGTGAGTTTTGAAATGGAGCCGGTGGCGGCAGCCCACTATTACGAATCTACTCTGGATCACGATGAACTGATCCTGATTGGCGACTTCGGAGGCGGCACGAGCGATTTTTCACTGGTGCGGGTTGGTCCCGGCATAGGGCGCCGCGGCAGATCGCCAAAGGACTTACTCGGCAATGCGGGAATCGGCTTGGCCGGCGACTCGTTTGACGCCAAGCTGATTCGCCACATCGTCTCACCGGCGCTGGGAGCCGGATCGCAGATCAGTTCGATGAATAAGCTTCTCCCGGTCCCCAATTGGGTTTATTTCAAGCTGGAACGATGGCATCACTTGTCCTTCCTGCGCACCAAGGAAGTGATGAATATGCTGCGTAGCGTCAAAACTCAGGCGCTCCAGCCTGAGAAGATAGGCGCGCTCATCGATCTGATCCAGGAAGACCTGGGCTACCAGCTACACCGGGCCATCCAGAAGACCAAGTACGATCTTTCGAACCAGGAGACCGCGCGATTCACTTTCGCCGATGGGGGCGTGAATCTAAACTCCGTCGTTCACCGCCGCGATTTCGAATTGTGGATCGCGGAAGAGTTGACGCAAATGGAGACCTGTGTTGAGTCGCTATTCAGAACGTGCGGTGTGGACGCGCGGGATGTCGACATGGTCTTCCTCACCGGAGGTACTTCGTTCGTACCCGCCGTCCGGCGAATCTTTGATACGCGATTCGGCGCCGGAACGAATCCGGACTGGGAACGAGTTTACATCCGTGGCTATGGGCCTGGCGCTCAAGGCCGCGGGCGATCAGGTGCGTGCGACCAGCCCGCGCGGTTTGTAAGCGGTTGATAGAATAATAGTTAGTGACAGGCCTCCTGACCGACCTCTACCAGCTCACCATGGCGGCCGGTTACTTCGAAGCAGGCAAGACCGGAGAAACCGCCACGTTTGAGCTGTTTTTCCGCCATCTGCCGCGTTATCGCAACTACGTTGTAGCGGCCGGTCTGGCGCAAGCCGTCGATTATCTCCTCAATCTGAAGTTCACCGACGAAGAGATCGATTACCTGCGCGGCCTGCCCCAATTCCGGCGCGTTTCCGGCGAGTTTTTCCAGACATTGCGCCAGCTCCGCTTCACCGGTGATCTCTTCGCGATGCCGGAAGGCACACCCATCTTCGCCAACGAACCGTTTCTCACCGTGCGCGCGCCGCTGATGGAAGCGCAAATCGTCGAAACCTATCTGCTCGCTACGATCGGCTTTCAGTCGCTGGTCGCCACCAAAGCATCCCGTATCGTGGAAGTGGCGGGCGGTCGTGCGGTAGTCGATTTCGGCGCACGCCGCGCGCACTCGGCGGAAGCGGGAGTTCTCGCCGGACGCGCGTCCTATATCGGCGGATGCATCGGCACCAGCAACACCGAAACCGGATTCCGCTACGGCATTCCTGTCTTTGGAACGGCGGCGCATTCCTGGGTACAGTCGTTCGCCTCGGAAATCGAGGCATTCCTGGCGCTCCAGAAATTGTTGGGAGACGCGACGGCGTATTTGATCGACACCTATGACACGATTGAGGGCGCGCGATCGGCCGCCGCGCTCGGCCAACCCCTGTGGGGCGTGCGGCTGGACAGCGGAAACCTGGTGGAGCTGTCGCGTGAAGTGCGCAAAATCCTGGACGACGCCGGCTTGAAGAACGCGAAAATCATGGCCACCAGCGATCTGAACGAATACAAGATTCTGGAGTTTGCTGCCGCCGGCGCGCCGATCGACGCTTTCGGAGTGGGCACCGATCTGGCGACATCCGCCGATTCGCCGCATCTCGGCGTGGTCTACAAGCTGGTGGAATTGAACGGACGCTTCACCGCGAAGTTCAGCGAAGACAAACACACGCTGCCGGGAGCGAAGCAGGTGTTTCGATTTGCCACCCACGATGTGATCGCATGCTCCTGGGAATGCCTGGGCTGCGGTGGGAGCGGCGAACCGGAGGCGAAGGCGTTGCTGCGTCCAGTGATGTTGGGGGGCCAATTGATTGAACCGCTGCCCACCGCCCAAGCGGCGCGCCAGCATGCCGCCGAGTGTATCAAGCGATTGCCCACCGCCGTTCGCAGCCTCTTCGACATTGGCCAGGAATATCGGGTGGACCAGAGCCATGAGCTGCTGAAGCTGTACGAAAAGGTCCAGGATGAAAACGGTCTTCTTCGACATCGACACGCAGATTGATTTCGTCTATCCCGCTGGCGCGCTTTACGTGCCGGGCGCCGAACATATTCTGCCTGTGATCGGCGAGCTGAACCGCCGCGCGCCGGTGGTCATCTCCACCATGGATGCGCACTCCGAAGACGATCCGGAATTTCAGATCTATCCCCACCATTGCGTGGCCGGAACCACGGGCCAGCACAAGCCCGCTATCACCTTGCTCGACACCCGCGCGACAGTACCGGACGCGCAAGCCGGCGTTCGCCAGTGGATTCTCGAAAAGCAGAAGCTGGATTGCTTCAGCAGTCCGCATCTTGGATCCGCTGCTCGCACGGCTCCACGCCGACCGTTACGTGGTGTACGGCGTGGTCACCGAAATCTGCGTGCGCTTCGCCGCGTTCGGCCTGCTGAAGACGGGGAAGCCGGTGGAAATCGTGACCGACGCCGTGCAAGCCCTGGATGAACAAAAGGCCCGCGAAATGTTTTCCGAGTTCCGGCGGCCGGAGGACGCCTCACAACGTCCTCGGCGGTTCTCAGCGCCTTCTAACCGTTACAAGCGTTGTTGGCGCGTAACGTGCATGTTCACTCCTGCGATGAAGAAAGCCAGGATTGTCTTTTGTTTTCTGCTTATGAGCCTGGGCGCGTTCGCGCAAATCCTACCATCTGCTTCCAAGCCAGCCAGCCCACCCCAGAACAAAGATCCCTTAGATCGCGATTCGCCGCAAAGCTCCGTGGTGGAGTTTCTCGAAGCGGCGCATGCCCAAAATTATTCGCGGGCTTGGCGCTATTTGGACCTCCGGAGCATGCCGCAGGACCAGCGGCTGGCCGATGGGACCCAACTGGTTCGCGAGCTCCAAACAATTCTGGACCGCGACACCCAGTTCGACGTCGGCAATCTCAGCCGCAGTCCGGAAGGAGATCAATCGGATAATCTTCCGCCGAACATCGATCGCGTCGACACGTTTCACGTGAACGGAAAAACGCTGGAGTTGGATCTGGAAAGAGTCACTCTGCATTCCGGACTTCGGGTCTGGTTATTTTCTTCCGACAGCGTCGTCCAGAATCCCGCAGATTGCCCAGATGACCGATAATTCGGTCATTGAACGGCACCTGCCGCTTCCTCTGGTCAACGTGCAACTCGTCGGTACTCCGTTGTGGCGCTGGATCGGCTTGGCTTTATTGGCGTTCGCATTGGCCGCATTTTCCAAACTGCTGTCGCGTTTGGCCCTCTGGCTGATGCAACAGATCGTCCAAGCGGCTGGCGCCCCGCTGGAACCTCACGTCTCCTTGCAGACTTTTCTGGGCCCGCTCCGTTTGCTGCTTTCCGTCTCGCTCTTTCGCGGCGGGCATGGATTGGTTCGCGCCCTCGGCGCTCTTGCGCCTCTACTTGGGCCGCGTTCTCGCTGTGCTGTTCTTTTGGGGAATATTCTGGCTCTGCGCCGTAATTATCGATGCCATCGTCCGCCATCTTCGAACGCGTTTGGAGACGAAGCACCGGGCCTTCTCTTATTCCGTCCTGCCGCTGTCCGGACGGGTGGCCAAGATTGTGGTGCTCTTGTTCATCATCGCGGCGGTTCTCAGCGCATGGGGATACAACACCACAACGCTGCTGGCGGGACTTGGCATCGGTGGCGTCGCCTTGGCGCTGGCGTCGCAAAAGACCATCGAAAATCTATTTGGCAGCGTAGCCGTTATCAGCGACCGTCCCGTCTCGGTGGGCGACTTCTGCAAGTTCGGCAGCAGCATGGGCACGGTCGAAGACATCGGGTTGCGTTCCACTCGCATTCGCACGCTGGACCGAACGCTGGTGACCGTGCCCAACGGTTCGTTCTCCACCATGACGCTGGAGAACTTCAACCGGCGTGACAAGATGTTGTTCCACGTCACGTTGAACCTGCGCCGAAACACCACGCCCGATCAGGTGCGGACGCTGCTTCAGTCCATCACCAAGCTGTTGAAAGACAATCCCAAGTTCGAAACCGGGGCCATGCCGGTTCGTTTTGTTGGAATCGGGACATATTCTCTGGATATCGAAATATTTATTTATATTCTCACGCTGGATGGCGACGAATTCATGAAGATCCAGCAGAATCTTTTCCTGGCGATCCTGGACGCGGTCGAGGCAGCGGGAACGGCGCTGGCTGTGCCAACCCAGGCGAATATCACGTACGCCGCCCAGCCGGTTTCCGTGCCGGCCAACTGATTCCGCGGGTTGATCCGTTCCTCGCGTGATTACCGCGCAGCACAGATGAAATTCGCGGCGTCATCGGTGCTGCCCGATCCTTTGTATTGCGCGGTCTGCGGGTACGGGCACAGCGGACGGGTGCGATCGACCACGCCCTTGGTCTTGTGTGCCGCCAGAATGTCTCCGGGCGCTTTGTCGGTTTCTACCCAGCTTGCCAGTGTGCCGATTTTGTCGAAATCATCGGTGCCATCGCCGCCGCGGCAGTGACCCATGCCAGGAACCATGAAGAGTCGAATCGAATTGGCCGCCTTCAATCGGCCGCCCACCGTGTCTTCCACGCTGGTGAAATAATTCACGCTGTTTTCGGGAGCGATGCCGGGATCGGCCCAGCCGTGATACATCAGCAGCTTCCCCCCGTGCTTGAAAAACGGTTTGAGGTTGGGATCGGTCGAGTTCATGATCGGGCCGATCACTTTATCGGCGGTCGCGATATCGCGCGCCGGATCGAACTTCAGATAATCCCAATTTGGATCTTTGAACACCAGGTATTGATACGTCTCAGCCGCTAGCGCCATGGGCTTGGGTCCGGAGAGCGTGGCCCATCCGAGTTCACTGCCTCGTTCCAAACCCGGAAAGATCGAAGCGCCCGGCCCGGCATAAATTTTCCGCGCCACTTGAACTTGCGCGGGAGTGAGGCAGGTTGGCGAATCGCCGCCTTGTCCGGGGCCTTTGCATTCGATGGATTGCGGATCGAAGTGGCAGCGGCGCGGATCTTCCAGCACGCGGTCTTTCACGCCGTCCAGCGCATCGCAGGTTTCGAGCACGGCTTTATGGATGAGCTGATACTTGGCAGGCGGGATGTAGCCATCACTTTGGTTTGTGATTTCAGTGGTCCAAACCTGCGCTCCTTGCAGATGCGACGGATAATTCGCGGCCGCTCCCGCGATGATGCCGTCGTAATCGTCCGGATAGCGCTGCGCCTCGGCCAGCGCCTGGCGGCCTCCAGTGGAGCAACCATTGAAATACGCGCGCATCGGATTCTTGCCGTAATACGCGGCAGTGATGGCCTTCGCGGCCAGCGTCATTTCATGGACGGCGCGATAAGCGAAGTCGATCAGTTTTTCCGGATGCCCCACCACAAAAGCGGCCGTGGTCTCGGAGTGGCCCGTGTCGGTGCTGGCAGCCGCGTAGCCGGTGGTGACCGCGGTGGCGAGGTCGCGATAACTAATGCTTCCAGCCCACGCTCCGTTGCCGACCGATTCCAGCCTGCCGTTCCATTTCGCCGCCGGCATCCAGACTTCGATCTTGATGTCGGAATCGCTGGTGGGTTTCAGTGTGGCAGCCACGCGGCAAATGGCGGGAAGGTCGCGGAAGGTCGGCGGCGGAGCGCCGGGAAATCTGGGCACAGCTCCGGCCGGCAGGGCGAGTTGTCCGGCGGGCACTTCTTGCGCCAAGGTCACGGTGGAGTGCGGCAGGGCAAGCTTGGCTAGATTCTCGCAGGTGCTGGCGGCTGCCGGCGAGGAAAGCGCGATTACAATTACGAGGTATCGCATATTGTCCTTATATATTAGATCCTTGCGGGCTGCATGCAACGTTCGATATGCTGTGGGATCGCAAGGAAACCACAGGAAATCACTTATGACACGTTGGCCTCACCTCGTTGCGCTTGCTCTCGCAGGCCTCACGCTTGCTCTCTCCACCGCGCAAGCGCAGGCACCGCCGCCGCGGTCAGTACAATCGATGGGAACCGAATCCGGCTTCGCTGTCTTCCAAACCAAATGCATGGGCTGCCATGGCAACCCAACCATGGCCGGACGCGTGCCCGATCCTGCCACGCTGCGGCAACTGTCGCCCGAAAAGATCTATGAAGCGCTCACCACCGGCCCGATGAAGACGCAAGGCGCCAGCTTGGCCGACGAACAGAAATTGATGCTCGCGGTGTTTATGAGTGGCCGGACATTCGGCAGCGCCGCGCAAGGCGATGCGAAGAGCATGCCCAATCATTGCGAAGCGAATCCCCCGATCGCCGACCCGGGCGCGGATGCGGCGTGGAACGGCTGGAGTCCCGATGTCACCAATAGCCGCTACCAGACCGGCAAGGGCGCGGGATTGACGGCCGATCAGGTGCCGCATTTGAAGCTGAAGTGGGCTTTCGGTTATCCCACGGGCGTCTCGGCATTCGGCCAGCCGGCGGTGGCGTCGGGACGAGTTTTTGTCGGCACCGACATCGGATACGTTTATTCGCTGGATGCAAAAAGCGGATGCATTTATTGGTCGTATCAAGCCAAGGGCAACGTGCGCGGCGGCCCAAGTGTCGGGCCGGTGAAGGGCCACGCGGGGACCAAGTATGCGGTGTTCTTCGGCGATGCGAAAGCCAATGTTTATGCGGTGGATGCGCAGACTGGCCAGGAGCTGTGGATCAAGAAAGTGGACAACCACTTCGTAGCGCGCATCACGGCGTCGCCCAAACTTTACGACGGTTACCTCTATGTACCGGTCTCGTCGTCGGAAGAATTCGCCGCGGCGAATCTGGATTATCCGTGCTGCACCTCGCGCGGCAGCGTCGTGAAGCTGAACGCCAGCACCGGCGAGCAGGTCTGGAAGACCTACGTGGTTCCGGAGACTCCCAAGCCGACGCGCAAAAATTCGAAAGGCGTGCAGCAGTACGCGCCGGCTGGAGCCTCGGTATGGAATTCGCCGACCATCGACGCCAAGCGCCATGCAATTTATTTCGGTACGGGCGATTCGGAGACTGAACCCGCGGCGAAAATGTCGGACTCCGTGATGGCCGTGGACATGAAGACCGGAAAGGTGCTGTGGCATTACCAGGCGCAGGCTGGCGATGCATTCCTGGGCGGCTGCACCGGCCCGGAAAAAACCGACAACTGCCCATCGGAGAACGGGCCGGACCTGGACATCGGCAATTCTCCCGTGTTGCGCTCGCTGCCGGACGGCAAGAGCATCGTGGTGGCTGGAACAAAAGACGGAAAAGTGTTTGCGCTGGATCCGGACAAAAAGGGCGCGATTGTCTGGCAGGCGAAAGTGGCCGATAATCCGCCGGGAACACCGTTTTTCCGCATCAGCGGGATCGTGTGGGGCGGCGCGTTCGACGAGAAAGCCGCCTACTATGGCGCCACCGGCGGCGGCATCACCGCGCTTCAATTGACCACCGGCGAGAAGCTGTGGCACAAGGATCTTGCCGAGCCGGGCAAGCGCGTGAACAACGGCGCAGCCGCCACTGCCATGCCGGGTGTGGTATTCATCGCCGGAACCGATGGCAAACTGCACGCGCTCTCTACCTCCGACGGCTCTGAGCTTTGGTCGTACGACACAACGCAGCCGTTCGACACAGTGAACAAGGTGGAAGCCAAGGGCGGGTCCATCGCGTCCATCGGTCCTACCATCGCGGACGGCATGTTGTTCATCGGATCGGGCTACGGCGTCACTTCAGGCAACACTGGCAACGTGCTGCTGGCGTTCGGCGTCGAGTAGCCGCGATACCCTGGGAATGTGAAGGAACTTCCCAAGGTTGAATTGCATTTGCATCTGGATTGCTCATTGAGCTACGCCGCGGTGGCGCAGCTGGATGACTCCGTTTCGCTCGAAGAATATCAGCGCGAATTTATCGCTCCGCGGCGTTGCACCAGCCTGGCCGATTTCTTGACGCGCGCGCCGCGAGGGTTTCAGTTGATGCAGGACGAAGCGGCGCTCCAACTGGTTGTTGAGGATCTGTTTGAGCAGCTCGCCGCCGACGGCGTGGTCTACGCCGAGATTCGCTTCGCCCCACTCTTGCATTTGGAGCGCGGCTTAACGCCCGAACAAGTGGTGGCGGCCGTGGATCGCGCCACCGAAGCCTGTATCCGATCGGGCGGCATCGAGGCGCGGCTGATTCTCTGCACTCTGCGCCATTTCGATCGCGAGCAAAGCCTCCTGACCTCCGCGCTGGTGGAGCAGTTTCGAGGAAGCCGCGTGGCGGCGCTGGACATTGCCGGAGACGAAGCCGGATATCCGAGTGACGCGCACGTTCCCGCGTTTCGTTATGCGATCGAACACGGTCTGCATCGCACCGCTCACGCGGGCGAGGCTCGCGGCCCGGATAGCGTGTGGGAGACTCTGCGCGAGTTTCAGCCCTCCAGAATCGGCCATGGGGTGCGAAGTATCGAAGACCCGGCCCTGATTGAGCATCTCATTCGGAAGCGCATTCATCTGGAGGTGTGCCCCACCAGCAACCTGCAGACCGGCATCAAGCAGGAGTTTACCGAGCACGCCGTCGACGAGCTCTATCGCGCCGGTGTGCCGCTCAGCATCAGCACGGATACGCGCACCATCACGAATATTACCCTGACCGAAGAGTATCGCAACCTGGAGCAGCACTTTGGCTGGACGCCGGCGGATCTCACGGCCTGCAACCAGGCGGCCCTCGATGCGGCGTTCATCCAGGAATCCACGAAGAGCGAATTGCGCGAGCGGCTGCGGCGCGGCAGCCAGGTTACGGCTTCTTACAAATGAAATTCGCGGCGGCGTCGGTGCTGCCGCTGCCTGTGTAGCTGGCGATCTCGGGATACGCGCACAGCGGACGCGTGCGAACTTGCTTGCCGTTTTCGATGCGTGAGGCTACGATCTCGCCCGGCGCCTGCTTCTGCTTCACCCAGGTTTGCAGCGCCGGAAACAGATCGAAATGATCCGTGCCTTCGCCTCCGCCGCAATGCCCCACTCCTGGGACCATGTATAAACGCACGGCGCTCATCGCGGGCTTGGTCCCGATGGTCTTGACGACGTTGTTGTAGTAGTGAACCACTTCCAGCGAAGGCACACCCGCGTCGTTCCAGCCGCCCCACAGCATCATCTTGCCGCCGCCCGCGACAAACTTCCTAATGTCCGGATCGATGGCATTCACCGGCTGATTCGCTGGTTTATCGGCCAGCGCGACGTCCGAATCAAAATTGATCGGCCGTGTTTTATAGTCCCAGTTGGGATTTTTGAAGACGAAGTACTTGAAGAAATCCGTGGCGATGAAGATGGGCGCGTTGCCGGTAAGCTGTCCCCATCCCAGCTCACTGCCGGGATAGAGCGGCGAATAAATCTGCTCGCCAGTTCGCGGATTTCTGGGTCCGGCGTACAACTTGCGCGCGGCTTCCACCTGCGGCGCGGTGAGGCAGCTATTGCTGTCGGCGCCCTTGCACTGGATCACGGCGGGATCGAACTTGCAAGTGACGGGATTCTCGATCACGCCATCCTTTACTCCATCCTTTGCGTCGCAGGCCGCGAGAGCCGCGTTGTGGATGGCGGGAAACTTCGCGGGCGGAATCACGCTGGCGGCATCCTTGTGAGTGGACTGCCAGATCCACATCTGCGCGAAGGTATGATGCGTCAGGTGCGCGGCGAATCCGCCCACCACCACGCCGTTATAGTCTTGCGGATACTTCTGCGCTTCCTTCAGCGCCGCGATGCTGCCGCCGCCACATTCGTCCATGTAGGAAAACTTGGGCGCGCTGCCATAAAACGCGGCGATGGCGGCTTTGGCGGTGACGGTCATCTCGTGCGCCGCGCGGTCGCCAAAGTCGATAATCTTCTCGGGATGGGACAGCGCGTAGACGGAGCCGCCTTCGTGTCCAGTGTTCTCGGCGGCGGTTGCGAAGCCGCCATGCATCGCCGTGACCATGCCGCCGAAGCTGAGATTGCCACCGAGTCCGCCGTTGCCGGTGCCGCGAAACTGCCCGTTCCAGCCGGAAGCAGGCATCCAGACTTCGATTTTGATTTCCGAATCGCTAGTGGGCCGCGAAGTAGCCGAGATGCGGCAGAACGCTGGCAGACCTTTGAAATTTGGCGCCGCCGCGCCGGGGAACGGCGGCGAACTTCCGGCCGGGAGCATAAATTGGCCGGCGGGCACATTCTGTGCGAGCGTGATGGTGGTGTGCGGAACAGCCAGCGATTTCAGGCTTTCGCACGTGGCCGCGGCCAGCGGCAGTTGAGCGAGGGCAATCAGGACTCCGAATAATGTTTGGCGCATGTTCCCTTTCTCAAACCTCAACATTGTATCGGGTTGAAACAAAGCTGCGGCGTTATTCAGCTGCGTCCCGCGAACCACACTGCGTCGAGAGAGAAACGATTCGCCGAACGGTGGAGCAGCAGGAAATAGTATGTGATGGCGTAAATCATCTGCACGCCCACCGTGGTCCAATCGCTACGCATGGCGGTGCCGAACACGAGCGCGGTGATCATCAGGCCGCCCAACGTCAACGTCCAGCGCGTGAACAGGCCCAGCGTCAACAACGCGCCCAGCACCACCTCGGCGAACGGCAGAACGATCAAGAACGCGTGCACCATCCCGAGCGGCAGAGCGGTTTTGCTGAATTCAGCCGCCGTGGTGGACGCGAATGCTTCCGCGCCCGGACCGAAGATGCGCCCCGCTCCATGCACCAGGATGTTGATACCTAGCGTCAGGCGAAACACGACATAAGCAAGCTGGCGGTCGAGCGTGGCGGAATCAATCATCAGGTTTGTATACGATAGTTACATACTAACAATGGCCCAGTAAAAGTGACCCGTTGGCTGGGTGCACCGGATGGGGAGCGGAAGAAACGTTTTTCCAGGAACCTCTGGTGGTCCGGAGCGATATGCGACATAGCAAGAGTGAGAAGCGCTACTACGCACTGGGGCAGACGGCTTCGGGAAGATTTCTTTTTGCAGCCTTTACAATTCGACGCAACCTGATTCGCGTTATCTCGTGCCGGAACATGAATCGGACTGAAGAGGAGATCTATCGAAGTAATGAAAGAAATTCCTAAGTTCAAGAGTGAAGACGAAGAACGGAAATTCTGGCCGACTGCCGATTCAACGAAATACATTGATTGGTCGCAGGCGAAACGAAAGAACCTCGTCAAATTGAAGCCGTCGCTGCGGACTATATCACTCCGCCTGCCTGTAGCAATGATCGAAGATCTGAAGCTCCTCGCAAATCAACGCGACGTTCCCTATCAGTCTTTGCTGAAGGTATTTCTGGCGGAGAGATTGGCGCAAGAGCGGCCACGAAGAGCCAACACCCGATAGACCCTCTTCGTTCGGCGCTCACTGTTTCTTCATCGTATAAACGTAATTGTTCCAGGCCGAACGCAGCGGTGGCCGGGTCCAGGAAATGGTAGTCGAGTTCATTTCCACAGCCCGTTTCGACCGTCTTCCACGACGCGCCTCGGAAGCCCAGCCTGGCGGCGATCTGAGCCGGGTCGGCGGAACGGTCACGTCGATGCATTTCCCCGAACGCGCCCTGGAACAGCATGTCAGCGGGATAATCCTTGACCTGATAATTCGGCCCTTTGCAGGCGACTGGGCGCGGGCCAACGATGGCGTTGCTCTGGATCAAGACAATCCGATTGACGAGCGATTTCATTTCCGTCAGATCGGACTGGTACGGTGGGCCGGCCTGTCACGGCGCAATAGCGGCCGAGGTGATCTTCCAAGTCCCAAGATAAAAGGGATCGGCGGCTACACCGGAGGAAACCAGCGCTCCCGCCAGGACCGTCATAATGAGGAAGATCTTCATGATCGCCTGCGAGATTATCACAATGCGCGTGCTCCGAGGCTCGCTTGGGATAGCGATCGTAATCGCTTCGGCATGTGGGCAGCAGGTTTCGATTGAGCCTCGCTCACGTCCCGCCATCCAGCGAAAGCAGGAGGAAGCGAGGCCGGATCGGCTGCGCATCGACACGTCACTGGTGCTGGTCCCCGTGGAAGTGAGCGACGGGCTGAACCGCCCCGTCAGCGGCCTGGAGAAGCAACACTTCCATATATTCGACGATCAGGTGGAGCAGAAGATCGTTTCGTTATCGATGGAGGACGATCCTATCGCGGTGGGCCTGGTGTTCGACATCAGCGGGAGCATGGCGGAAGATCTGCGGCAGATGCGGCACGCCGCCACGCAGTTTTTCAAGACCTCCAATCCCGGCGACGAGTTCTGCCTGGTGGAACTGGCGAGCGACGCGCACGTGGCCGTTCCGCTGACGCAGAACGCGGCCGACGTGGATTACAAGCTGATGTCCACCAAGGGCGGCGGTTCTACGGCGCTGCTGGACGGGGTGTACCTGGGACTGAATGAAGTAAAAAAATCGAAGAATCCGCGTAAGGCGCTGGTGATCATTTCCGATGGCGGCGAGAATCATAGCCGTTATACGCCCGGCGAGGTAAAGAATGCGATTGTGGAAAGCGACGTGCTGATCTATGCCATCGGCACGTTCGGAACTGGCATGGGCGCGAGTTACTCCGACCAGGTGCTGCTGAAAAACTTGACGGAACAGACCGGGGGGCGAATGTTTCCCGCGGTCGGGATGTCACTGGGAGATTTCGCCGACAAGATTATTATCGATCTGCGGAACCGCTACATGCTGGGATACACGCCGACCGATGCTACGCGCGACGGGCGATATCACCATATCCGCGTGAAACTGGACCCACCGCGCGGGCTCCCCAAGCTGCAAGCGCATTGGCGCGCGGGCTACTACGCGCCGACCAAGTGAGCGGCCAGCACTGCGGTGGGAACTTCAGGCGCTGAAGCGGAGTCCAAGCAGAGGTGAGAGGGCTCCGACTCCGCTGGTGGGATCCGCAGGCAGGCGAGGGAGCAATCGTTCCTTGGTTTTATTCCCTGCTACTGCTGGCCCCATTATTCTTGAATCCCGCTTTTTGGTATGGCGAAGGTCCCGAGTTTCAGTTTCACGGACCCGCTCTTCAATATTTCATTCAAGTCTTGGGCGGCGCGATTTTGCTCGCAGCGCTCTTTTACCTGGGCCCTGCACTCGCCGCTCAGTCTTCAAAGCGTTCTGTCTTTGAGCTGGCTGAAATATCGCTGGGCTCAATTGGTGCGCTTGGACTGCGCGTAGCGAGCACTGTCTTTCTCGTGCTGTGGCTGGGGGAGCAAGTCAATGTGATGGTTCGGTGGTCGATCCTGTTCTGGAACGGATCGCGCGCCTCGGCGACCACCGAGGGCGTCGCCGCCGTCGTTTTGGTCCTTCTGATCTTTTGGACAGCCCTGCAAAACATCACAATCGCCGCGAAACTGGCGTTCTTCACCAACAAATTGGCGGTCGCGCTCTTGTTTGTCGCTCTGATCCGCGTTAAGGCGGGCTGGCCTGCGGCGTTCCACGCCTTCGATAAACAAACCATCCTGGTGGAGGCGCCGGATTTATGGATCGGATTGGCAAAGCTTTCTTTCTGGGCTGCGCCGCTCCTATTCCTGGCATCGAACTTTGCCCGGGGCTGTCAAAGTCGGAAGCAAATCAAGTTAATCAGCCTGTTCGGAATCGTGTTGCCAGTCGCGGCAGTTCTGTTGGTTTTGGCATTTATTGACCGCGCAGCGCACAGCGCCGGTGCAACTGCGCACGGAATCGCGAATATTGGGTCAGCCTTATTCACTGGTGACAGCACCCGATATTTTCAGGACTTCATGGCCGTGCTGGTTGTCACAATGCTGGGAACTGCGCGGTATGGAGTGAGAGCGTTGGCGGAGTGCGTGGCAATCTTACGGAGCCGCCGTTTTGTGTACTGGTCAATTCTGGGTGTCGCAGCGTTCATTATCACCATTCTCGCCGCGACCACATTTGTGGACGCCTCAGTCGTCGTGAGACCGCTCGCGAGATGTCTCGTCGCCGTTGCCGCCATACTGAGTGCGGATTTCCTCACCGGGCGCTGGCGAGTGCCTTCGGTGCGAAAGATCGATTGGGTTGGCGTAGCCGCGCTCTTGACCGGATGGGGACTTCCTTACTCGTACCCCGTAAGGGCGTTGTTCCTCGACAGCGATGCGGCGTGGTGGGATCCCTGGCTCCTCAGAATCTACATTGTGAGTTTCGCCATTGTTCTTCTCGGCGGGACCGCGCCCCGGATCGTCAGACATATCGCTCGGCAGGCCCCCGCAGCGCCGCATTCGATATGATGTTGGCGCGAACTCTATGCGAGATTTTGACGAGAACAATATCACGGCCGCGGTGATTGACCGCTACAAGAACACGCCCGATCCGCGGCTCAAGAAAATAATGACCAGCCTGGTCCAGCACCTGCACGATTTTGTGCGCGACGTGGAACCCACTGAAGCGGAGTGGGGGCAGGCCATCGACTATCTGACGCGCACCGGCAAGCTCTGCACCGACAAGCGGCAGGAGTTTATTCTGCTGTCCGACACGCTGGGCGTTTCCATGCTGGTGGACGCCATCAATCATCGCTTTGCGAAAGGCACAACCGAGACCACGGTGATGGGGCCGTTCTATGTGCCGAATCCGCCCGAAGCGGCGTTTGGCGCGGACATTCGCGGAGGCGCGAAGGGCGAGCCGCTGTATATCGACGGATCGATTCTGTCCGAAGACGGCAAGCCGGTGGCGAACGCGATCATCGACGTGTGGCATTCCGACGCCGAAGGTTTTTACGACGTGCAGTTGCCGGAACTGGCAGAGCCGACGTTGCGGGCGCGCTTCCACAGCGATGCGCAGGGCCGCTTCCGCTTCTGGACCATCATGCCGAAGTTCTATCCCATCCCCGACGATGGCACGGTGGGCGAAATGCTCAAGGCGTCTGCGCGGCATCCCTACCGGCCCGCGCACGTGCATTTCATGATCATGGCCGATGGCCATGAGACGCTGGTGACCCATCTGTTTGTGGATGGCGATCAGTATCTGGATAGCGATGCCGTCTTCGCGGTGAAGAATTCGCTGATTCGCGATTTCACGCGCGAATCGCCGGGCATCGCGCCGGATGGCCGGAAGATCGGCACGCCTTGGCGCAGGCTGCATTCCGATTTCGTGCTGGCGAAAGCGGCGGCCGCCGCGGCGTGATCAATTCGTCGCAGTTACCGGCTGGCACAAATTTGAATCCGCATCATACGGGATCACGCGCGCGGGCTTGGAATCCGCATTCAGCAGCCAAACTTCGCGATCTTTGAAGTAACGGATCAGTTGCGCGTCCTCTTTTGGATCCATCTCGCGCGCCCAAACCACCTTGCTGTGGTCGATATCGGCGCCGTTATATACCCACTCCTGATCGGGCGAATGATGTGGACGAATAATGCACGATCACGAGTTGCTTCCCGGGACGGCGCGATAGCCATTCCTGGATGTAAGCCCGCGCATCGCGATGCGCCTCCGCTCCGTGCTCCCAATACGAGAGAGGAATGTCCAAATCACCGGCCTCCAGCTTCATGGTGCTTACCGCGGCGACGCACAACGGAAGCAGCAACACAAATGCCATGGCTCGGGCCGGTCTGGTTCGGGACAAAAGAACATAGATGTGCCGCGAGCCTTGCGCGATGATCGCAAAGAGCGCCGGAACAATCGGCCCCAGGTGATAAGGGTACAAAACCATTTGGAAAAGATTCAGCCCCAGCATCACTGCCAGAATCACCACCAATGGACGAGTGCGCCGGTCCAGAAAACTATTCGGCAGCAGCAGCAGCGGAATGGTCAAAACCGGACCGCAGAAGAAGGACCAATTCTCAAAGGCCCGCATATCCAGGCTATCCAGAAACGCATTCCACGAGCTGTAGATGTTGTGATGCGCGATCTCCTTCTCGTACATCACGCGCAACACCGGATGCCGAAACGTCACGTGCTTTGCGGAAAGAAATCCCAGGTTCTCGGGCCATCCATAGGTGTCGCGATTTACTTCGTAGGGCATTCGCATGGGGCTGCCGGTCACGCGCCAGTTATAGAAGCCGGTGAACGTCAGGCCCGCGACGAGAATCAGGGCAGCGGGAATCGCGATTTGCGCCCATGCCGCGCGCGAAGCTCCGAGAGCGAGATACACCAGCGCAGCGGCGGTTAGAACCAGGCCTTCAAACGGCCGCGTGTTCATCAGAAACACGATGCCGAGGCCGAGCAGAATGGATTGCCGCACCTTGTGAAGTCCTGCGCGTCTGAGCCGTCGTACCGCGCCTAACACCAGCGCCCCGCCAATTCCAGGCACCGCGCCACCCAGGTAACTATTCATCCAGATGGTGGTGACCCCAAACGCGAGAATTGCCAATAGCGTCCCAAATAGCGCCCACTTGGCAGGGAGCCAGGCTTGCATCATCCAGCACATGGCCGCGAACATCAGGCCTACACTCAGAACCACGCCCACCCATGGCTCGTGAAACAACCATTCGCCTAACGCGAGAAATGCGCCTTGGCCCGGCGGGTACATGGACGCGTACGTCGGCTGCTGCAGAATATGGATAGATTCAAAATGCTGCCACATCGGATGCGGCGGATTGGCCAGGCGGCCGTGGACCAGCGTGTCGGCGAGCAGCAGATGGCTGAACTCATCGTGGATGCTCGGTTCGGGCACCGGATAAATTCCCAGCAGCGATAGCCGGATCGCAACGGGCAGGATCCCGCACAGCGCAATGGAAGCGGCGCGATGATTTGCCAGGCGTCCGAATGCGGCGCGAAGAGGGCGCAATCGCTTAGCGATCGCCGCCGGCGCAAGCCAAATCCCGAGCGCTGCCAGAAACACCAATTCCCATTGCAGAGCTACGGCCAGGGGCGAAACGAATCGCGCGGCTTCGTCCAGAAAGAAGCGAACGGTTTCGGCAAACGTCATCTACTCTCGCGTAGCATGGTTGGCTTCTGAGGAATTCGCGCAAAACGGAGCCCGGCGCGAAGCGGTTCCTGGCCTGTTTGGTGGTGCGCGCCGCACCCCTTGCGCTAGGAAACCCATTTGAGCAGCCGGATCACACCCATTTTGGCGGCTTTGCGGTGCGCGGAAACATCCTGGCGAGCCTCAATTTCCCGCCGGTTCTGGCTGTAGTATTGATAAGCTCGCCACAGCATCTCTTCGTTCGTCATGGTGGGGCGCCAGCCCAGCCGTTCCTTGATGCGCGAGGTGTCGAAGAGAAAATCTTCCGCGATCATTTTGTAATGATAAGGCCCCAGCGGCGAGATCTTGAGATGATACGCCAGCTTCATCGCCGCGAGCGCCGGGCCGCGGGGAAGCGTCGCCACTTTCGCCTTGCTCTTGGAGTTGCGGATCACATATTCGTAGACTTCCGCGATCGATTTCACGTCGTCCGAACCAATATTGAAGGTGTCGGAATGAGGATAATCCAGCGCCAGAATGCACGCATTGGCCAGGTCCTGCGCATAAATGAACTGATACCGGTTGCGCCCCCCGCCCACTGCCCACACCCGCCGGCCTTCATCGATGAACTCGAACAGGATGGAAAGCAAACCCAGGCGGCCAAAATCAATAATGGTCGGGCAGCGCAGCAAAATGGAATTGATATCGGTATATTCCAGAATGATTCGCTCCCCTTCCACTTTGGAGCGGCCATACAGCTCCACCGGATTGGGCGGATCGTCTTCGCGGACCGGGCGTCCCATGGCCTCGCCCCACAAGCAATTCGTGGAGGTGAATACATGCTGCCGCACGCCGTGTTTCCGCATGGCATCCATCAGATTGCGGGTTCCATCCACATTGCTGGTCCACAACTCCTTGGGATCTTCCGATCCGTGCGCCAGCATGGCGGCGCAGTGCACCACGCCGTCGATTCGCCGCGCTTGCGAATACTTTGTCCAGCGCTTCCCGATCGCGCAAGTCGATCTGGTGTTTGGTGAGATTGGGATGTTCGTCGTGATCCGGGCACAACGTCCACGTTGATGCAGCGATCGCCCGACGTCCAGAATCGCGCGCTTTAAAATCCCGCCGAAAAAACCGGCGCCCCCCGTGACTATGATAGTTCTCATAAAGATCGTTACTTCGGCTCCAGCGCCGCCATCAATACCACCGCCCCCAGATCGCGTCCCTCCGTCTCCGTTTTGGGCGAGTACCGATCGAAGCTAAAACGTGATGGGCAGCACACTCGTTTCAAGAAAGCAGGCCGGGACATCCCGGACAAAATCGTAGCTGCCTCCCTTGTCATAGGTTTCAGGCGGGAGCGGCTCTCCGTCTACAAAAGCAGTTAATGTCATTGGACCGAGTTTTTGGATTTGTGTTTCAGGAAAATATAATCGCAACAGTAAACGGGCTCCGTGCGAGGCGGCTGGGGGCGGCGCCAGCGCTACGGCGAAATCGGGACCGCTCCAGCGCCATGCTTTATCCCCGGCGCCGCCCTCGATCGAATAGAATCCGCTCATCAACTGATCGGCAGTAGCCGGGTCGCCCATGTGAACAACGCTGGCGGGCGCTTTCACGCGATGGCATCCGGCCAGAAGAAGCAGTAGCGCTGCCGGCCATGCACGCCCGACGATCATGCGATTGGGATCCAAACCATTGGAGAGAGCCCAGATCGACTATTATGGCAGCAATGCCAACGGACCTGCACTCCGGACAGGGAGAACCACCCGGCGGGCGTTTGGTTCCGGGCTTCTGACGGTTCCCGCGTTGGCGCAGGCAAATTTCGCGCGCGTCCAAGTGGAGCCCCAAAGCCGGTTGGGCCGCATCCCGGCCGATTTCATGGGCCTCGGTTATGAGGTTTCCTCGGTCTCCCAGCGTGGTTTGCTCAGTGGCTCCAACCGGACCTACGTGCAGTTGGTGCGTACCCTGGCGCCGGCCGGCGTGATTCGGATTGGCGGCAATACCAGCGACTACGCCTCCTGGTCGGCCGATGGCCCCGCGGTTTCATCCCCCAAGGGAACCGTGGTCGACCGGCGCGGGCTGGTGGATCTCGGAACGTTTTTGCGCGCCACGGGCTGGCGGCTGATTTGGGGATTTGATCTGGGGCGCGGCAGCGTGGAACAAGCAGTCGACGAAGCCCTGGCAGTCGCGGCGAGCGCCGGCGATAGTCTGCTGGCGTTCGAAATCGGCAATGAGCCCGATCTGTTTGCGGGCGTCCATCGGCCCGCCAATTACAACTATGCCGATTATTTTGCCGAATATCAGCGCTATAAGAAAGCAATTCGCGATAAGCTTCCGAACGCGCCGTTGGCCGGACCGGATGTGATCATCCATGCCGATTGGCTGGAGAAATTCGCGGCCACCGAAGCCGCTGACATCAAGCTGCTCACGCATCATTACTACGCCGAGGGCCCGCCGGATAATCCCACCAGCACCATCGAAACTCTTCTGAAGCCGAATGCGATACTGCCCGGTTTGCTCGGCCGGCTGCAAGCCGCTTCGCGATCGAGCGGAGTTCCCTATCGAATTTGCGAGGCCAATTCCTGCTTCGGCGGCGGTAAGCCGGGTGTCAGCGACACTCATGGCGGCCAGCCTGTGGGGCCTGGATTTCCTGTTTACACTCGCGCAATTCAATGCCGGCGGCGTCAATATCGAAACCGGGGTTAATCATTTGGGATTCTTGAGTTGGTACACGCCGATCAGCGTGGATACGAGTCAGGCTTACCGAGCCACTCCGTTGTACTACGGCATGCTAGCGTTTCGATTAGCCAGCCGGGGCGATCGCGTGAAATTAACTCTGGACGCCGCCGGCATGAACCTCACGGCCTATGCGGTTCGTTCGGAGCGCGGCGACATCTGGCTCACTCTGGTGAATAAGGAACCCCTGCGCGACGCTCACGTGCGCACAATGTGTCCAGGAATCGCCGCCGCCAGTGCTCTACGCCTCACTGGACCGTCGCTCGCGAGCAAGGACGGTGTGCTGTTGGGTGGATCGCAGGTCAACGCCACGGGAAAATGGACGCCCGGCCAAGCAGAAGCTGTGCTGGTGACGGGCGGTGAACTGGAAATCCTGGTACCGGCATGCAGCGCTGCTATGGTCCGGTTGCGATGACCTGCCATGTCCTCCCCGGAGACCATCGTAGAGGGCGCCCAATCGACGCTGTGCCCGTCTGGAGCCGCTTATGGCGCCGGAATTAGTCCGGGCGGCAGACCCATGATGGTGTAGAACAGCGCGAACGAAAAGCCTTGCAGCAAACCGATGCGCGTGTCCGTGATACCGAGGTCGCGCTGGATGGACCCTACCAGCAGGTTCAAAGATGGTGCGATCCACGAACGAACGCATATAGAGCACCGTTCAGACGATGCCTGCATATCAGGCGCAACGCAGGCTGGTTCTGGCCTCTCCCGAAGGCTGATTCGCGCTCGAACTTTGCGCTGAAGCCGGGGTCATAATGGAGTTCTCATGCGAAGCGTTCCCGCGTTCTATATCCTAATCGCCGGCTGCGCGCTGTGCCTGGCCCAGGACAGCGTGGCCCAGGACACTTCGATGCTTCGTGCGAATCAGGCTTTTGTCGAAGCGGTTCGCCGGGCCGACGGGGTTGCGCTGGATCGACTGCTCGACAACGATTTTACGTGGACGGATTTCGAAGGGCGAACACAATCGAAATCCGACGTCGCGAGGAAAGCTCCCAAGATGGCAATTCAAGGCAGCGACAATGCGTCCCTGGCGACCTATACCTATGGCAATCTTGGCGACGTGCAGGAGAACTACGGACGCGTCCACCTTCTGCGCGTGTTTGTGAAGCGCGCGGAAGGATGGAAGGTCATCGTTTATCAGGAAGTGTTGTCGCTCGCCGCTCCGCCGTCCTTTGCGCCGGGCGCTGGAAAGGATTGTGAAAACCCGTGCAAGGTGATCCCGTATGAGCCGAAGAACGCCACGGAGCGGGAGGTCGCCGCGGCATACTCGAAACTGGAGACCGCGGCCACGGCGCGCAATTCGGCAGTCTTCGGCACGCTGGTAGCCGATGAATTCGTGGCGGTGAGCTCCAACAGCGACAAAATCTCCGACAAGCGCGGCCGCATGCGGGATTTCGACCATTCCAAAAATGCCGGCGTTGCGCCCACACCGCTGGTGTCGGCGCGAATGTTCGATTTCGGGGATGCGGTTCTGATGACCTCGGACCACAAACCCGATCGCGGAAAGCCGCTGCATGTTACGCGAATCTGGGTGAAGCGGCAGGGAGGCTGGGTGGAGACGTTGAGCTTTCAAACTTCAATTCAGGCGGTTGCTGCTGTGCCATAGTTTTTGCATGCAATTATTCCCCGGTGGTAACATGGTGCCATATCAGATCGGCGCAGGAGGATTTGGCAGTGCAAAGTACCGAAAGCAAATCTAAAACCGCGGTTTCGGAAGTCTCCCAAACCGGCCGCACCTTGCTGAACCTTCGCGGCATGTTGCTGCGCGGAGATTTTCAGCCGGGAGAGCGGCTTTCCGAGCTCCCCCTGGTGGCGCGTCTGGGCGTATCGCGGACACCCATCCGCCTGGCTCTGGATCGTCTGGCGCACGAAGGCCTGCTGGAAGCTTCGCCCACGGGCGGGTTTGTGGTGCGCGCCTTCACTATTGAGGATGTTTGGGATGCGATTGAAACGCGTGGTGTGCTGGAAGGCGCCGCAGCCCGTTTTGCCGCCGAGCGTCTGGAGCACGATAGCGAGCTGGCTCAACTGCGCGAACATCGCGATGAGATGGACGCCATGATCGGCATCAATGGCGACAAGTTCGCGGAGCCCGATATCGATTCCTTCGCCCGCTATCTGGACCTGAACGAAGCCTTTCACTCCGAGATCGTGAAGCTGGCCAAGAGTTCCATGCTGCGGCGGGCATTGGATCGCGTGAACGCAGTGCCGTTTGCATCGCCCAGCGCGCTGGTGTACGTGCGAGCCAAGCTCCCCCGTGCGCCGCAGATGTTCGCCATTTCTCACGAGCACCACCGCTCCATCGTGGAGGCCATTGAGCAAAGACACGGCACGCGCGCGGAAGCTTTGGCGCGCGAACATTCCCTGATGACCAGGCGCAACGTGGAATTTGCGCTCTCCGATATGAGCCTCCTGAGTGGCGTGCCGGGCGCGTCGCTGATTCGGATTCCCGCCGCTGTATAATCGATACGGTCACCTCGTCGGTCGTGGTTGAGAACCGCGCGCGGAGGCGAGCGGCCGCCGTATCACTACTATGGACCAACTCGTAAACCTGACCACGCAGGATGGTGTCGCGGTGATCACCATCAATAATCCGCCCGTGAATGCGCTGAGCCCGGGAGTTCCCGAAGGGCTGGTGGCGGCTTTGGACGCCGCGGAAAAAGATCCCTCGGCTCGGGCCATCGTCATCCTCGGCGGCGGAAGAACTTTCATCGCAGGAGCGGACATCAAGGAACTGGAACTGGCGGCGTCGGGACGGGGCAGCGGTCCGCCGGAGTTCCACGGCATCCTGGCGCGCATCGAAGACGCGAGCAAGCCGGTGGTGATGGCCATTCATGGGACCGCGCTCGGCGGCGGCAATGAAGTCGCGATGGCGGGGCACTATCGCGTGGCGGTTCCCGATGCGCAGATCGGCCAGCCCGAAGTAAACCTCGGAATCATTCCCGGCGCCGAAGGCACGCAGCGCTTGCCGCGCCTGGTGGGAGTGGCTGCGGCCGTGGATTTGTGCGTTTCAGGCAAACCGATCCGCGCGGCGCGTGCGTTGGAGCTGGGCTTGATCGACCGCGTGATTGAAGGTGACCTGCTCACCGGCGCCATTGCGTTTGCGCGGGAGATCGCCGAACAAGGCGGCGCGCTTCGCAAGACGCGCGACCTGTCCGACAAGCTGGGGTCGGAATTCGTGGACGCTTCGATTTTCGTGGCCGGGCGCGATCAGGCGCGCCAGACGCGCCGCAATATGCTGGCTCCGCTGAAAGTAGTGGATGCTATCGAAGCCGCCGTCACCATGCCGTTCGACGAAGGCTGCAAGAAAGAGCGCGAAATCTTTGAGGAGTGCATCGCTTCCGATCAAGCTCGCGCGCTGATCCACGCGTTTTTCGCTGAGCGCGCCGTTTCCAAGATCCCCGATATTCCCAAGGACACTGCTCCCTACAACATCCGCCAGGCCGCCATTATCGGCGCCGGAACCATGGGCGGCGGCATCGCGATGGCTTGCGCCAATGCGGGCATCGGGGTGCGCATCAAAGAGGTGGAGCAGGCGGCGCTCGACCGCGGCTTGGCCACCATTCGCAGAAACTACGAGAATTCCGTAAAAAAAGGCCGCTTTTCGCAGGAAGTGATGGACCAGCGCATGGCGCTGATTCATCCACAGCTCACTTACGAGGGCTTCGAGCAGGCCGACCTGATTATTGAAGCGGCGTTTGAGAGCATGGAGCTGAAGAAGCGGATCTTTGGCGAGATAGATAAGATCGCCAAACCGGATTGCGTGCTGGCGTCCAACACTTCCACACTTGATATCGATGAGATCGCTTCGGTGACCTCGCGGCCGGGCATGGTGATTGGGCTGCATTTCTTCAGCCCCGCCAATGTCATGCGGCTGGTGGAGATCGTGCGCGGCAAGGCTACCAGCAAGGAAGTGGTGGCGACGGCGCTGGCGCTGGCCAAGAAGCTGGGTAAAGTAGGCGTGGTGGTGGGCAACTGCCGGGGATTCGTCGGCAATCGAATGATGCTGCCCTACATGCGCGAGGCTCAATTGCTGGTGGAAGAAGGCGCGACGCCGGAGCAGGTGGATCGCGCGCTTACCAATTTCGGTATGGCGATGGGGATCTTCGCGGTCGACGATATGGGCGGGATCGATCTGGCGTACCGGGTCCGTCAGGAGTACAAGCATCTGGAAAAACCGGGCGTGCGGATGCCCATCGTGCTCGAAAAGCTGTTTCATCTGGGCCGCTACGGCCAAAAGACGGGCGCGGGCTGGTATCGTTATGACGAAAATCGCAAGCCGATCGCGGATCCCGAAGTGCATGCGCTCATCGAGAAAACCGCGCGGGAAGGCGGCATCGAACGCCGGCACATTTCCGACGATGAAATTATCGAGCGCTGCATCTACATCATGATCAACGAAGGCGCGAAGATCCTGGAAGAAGGCTACGCTTTACGCGCCGCCGATATCGACGTGATTTACCTCACCGGCTACGGTTTCCCGGCCTATCGTGGTGGTCCCATGTGGTACGCTGACACGGCCGGCTTGAAGAAGGTGCGCGACCGCATCGCAGAATTCCACAGAAAGCATGGCGAATTTTGGGAGCCCGCACCGCTGCTCAACAAACTTGCCGACCAAGGCGAAACGTTTGCGGCTTGGGACACAGTTCGCGATCATTCGCTAGCCGTCGCTTAAATGACTTCGGCAACCACGATCAAACGATATCTTTCGGCGCCGGTGCGCCAGGTGAAATTCCCGCCCGCGGACGTGGAATGTTCCGCGCGGCCGGACGGTTCGCTGGTGGTGCGTCCGAAATATCCATTGGGGCCCTATCCCGATAAATTGACCGAACGCCTGGATTATTGGGCGGCGCATGCTCCGGATCGCGTGTTTTTGGGCGAGCGGGACCGCAACGGCGAATGGCGCACGGCAACTTATGCCGAGATGCGCGCGTCGGCCCGCAACGTAGCGCAAGCGCTTCTCGGGCGGCCGCTCTCCGCGGAACGCCCCATCGCGATTCTCTCCGGCAACGATATCGAGCACGCGGCGCTCGCGCTCGGCGCCATGTACGCGGGCATTCCTTTTGCGCCCATCTCGCCGGCCTATTCGCTGGTCTCTTCGGATTTCGGAAAACTGCGGTTGATCTTCGACATCCTGACGCCAGGACTGGTTTTCGTTTCGTCGGGCTTGCCGTTCCGCAAGGCGCTGGAAGCGGTTCTGCCGCGCGATGCCGAACTTGTGATTAGCGGCGATCCGGCGGGCCTGCATGCCACACCGTTTTCCGTTTTAGAGACCACCGGAGAGACCCCGGCCGTGGATGGGGCGCACGTCGCGGTCGGTCCCGACACCATCGCCAAGTTTCTGTTCACCTCGGGATCGACGGGCACACCCAAGGGCGTCATCAACACGCAGCGCATGCTGTGCAGCAATCAGGAAATCGTACGCACCATGCTGCCGTTCGTAGTGGACGATCCGCCGGTGTTGTGCGATTGGCTGCCCTGGAATCACACTTTCGCGGGGAATCACGATTTCGGGCTGGTGCTGTACAACGGAGGGTCTTATTACATCGATGATGGCCGGCCGGTGGCTGGCGCTATCGACGCGACTATTCGCAATCTGGATGATGTCCAGCCGACTATTTATTTAAATGTGCCGCGCGGGTTCGAAATGGTTTTGCCATTTCTGCGGGATCGGCAAGAATTTCGCGATCGTTTCTTCCAACGGCTGCGGTTGATGTATTACGCGGGCGCCGGGCCTGTCGCAGCCGGTGTGGGATGAGCTGCAGGAGCTGGCAGTGGAATCCTGCGGCGAACGCATCTTGATGTTCACCGGCCTCGGGTCCACGGAAACCGGGCCGTCGGCCATGTTCCCGTATTGGGAAGAAGATCGCGCGGGACACGTGGGCTTGCCCGCGCCCGGCGTCGAGCTGAAATTGGTGAAGGCTGGAGAAAAGACCGAAGCACGTCTGCGCAGTCCCAGCATTACGCCGGGCTATTGGCGCCAGCCCGAATTAACGCGCGCTGTCTTCGATGAGGAAGGCTTCTATTGCCTGGGAGACGCGCTGCTGTTTGTCGATCCCAGCGATCCCGGCAAAGGATTCATCTTCGATGGACGCATCGCGGAGGACTTCAAGCTGGCCACCGGCACCTGGGTAAGCGTGGGGCCGATGCGCGCCAAGTTCCTTTCGCATTGCGCGCCTTACCTGCGCGATATCGTGTTCGCCGGTCACGACGGCGGTTATGTCGCCGCGTTGATTTTCCCGAATGTGGAAGCGTGCCGTGTTTTGGTAGTTGGCGGCTCGGACCTGGAAGTGGTGCGCAGCGAGCGGGTTCGCGCCAAATTCCACAAGTTGCTTCAGGAGCTGGCCCAAATGGGCACCGGCAGTTCGAATCGCGTGGTGCGCGCGATGCTGATGGAGGAGCCGCCGTCCATCGACAAGCATGAAGTGACCGACAAAGGTTCGTTCAATCAGCGCGCCGTGCTTACCAATCGCGCGGCGCTGGTGGAAGAATTGTACGCGCCCGAACCCTCCGCGCAAGTGATCGTAATCTGAAAATAGAAATGAAACTAGATAATCTCATCGCCATCGACACGCACGTGCACATTGAGCCGGAACCGACCGGCAACGCCGCCGAAGAGGCAGCCCGCAAATATTTTGGGAACACCGGCGTCAGCTACGGCCGCAAGGAGCTGGCTGAATATTATCGTTCGAGGAAGATTGGCTGCGTGGTTTTTTCGGTGGACGAGCGGCTTACTGGCCGGCCGCAGGTGCCCAACGACGAAGTGGCGGCGTTCGCGGCTGAGAACAGCGACATCGTGATGGCATTCGCGAGCGTGGATCCTATGCGCGGCGCCGATGCGGTGAAGCCGAAGCACGCCGCCTGATCGCTACCGGCGGCATTCGCGGATTCAAGCTGCATCCTCCGCTGCAGCAGTTTCATGCCAACGACAAAGCCGCGTATCCGTTCTATGAAGTGGTGGCCGAAGCGAAACTGCCCGTGATTTTTCATACTGGCCACAGCGGCATCGGCACCGGGATGCCGGGCGGCGGCGGAGTGCGGCTGAAATACGGCAATCCCATGAACATCGACGACGTGGCGGTGGACTTTCCCGACATGCCAATCATCATGGCGCATCCGTCTTTCCCGTGGCAGGACGAGGCGATTTCGGTGTGTCTGCACAAGCCGCAGGTTTACATCGATTTATCGGGTTGGTCGCCCAAATATTTTTCGCCCATCTTGATTCAATACGCAAATACACTGTTGAAAAAGAAGATGCTTTTCGGCTCCGATTATCCGCTCATCACCCCGGATCGCTGGATGACAGATTTCGCCGCCATCGCCATCCGCGACGAAGTGCGGCCGCTCATCTTGAAAGAAAACGCCGCGAAGTTGTTTTCACTGAGCTGAAGCGCGTCAGATAGCAAGGGCCAAACTAACCGGTTGCGGGGCTCCGCCTGACCCTGGATCTTCGGCGCGCGGAAAGCACACTTCGTACCGGCGGTAAACATTTTCCCAAACAGCGTCCCAGGAGAATCGCTCGGCGGATTCGCGCGCCCTCAGCCGCATTTCGGCCAGGCGCCCAGAAGCCTGCGACCATTGCAAAAGCCAGCGCGCGAACTCGGCGGCGCCGCCCGCGAGTTGTCCGTTCTCGCCGGGACTGACCAGGTACTTTGGCCCGCCGTCGTGAGTGACGATCGCCGGTACGCCCGAAGCCATCGCTTCCAGCACCAAGTTGCCAAACGTGTCGGTGGCGGAGGGGCATACGAATGCATCCATGGACGCATAAGCGCGCGCCAAATCTACTCCGCGCAGGATGCCCGGCAGTGAGGCGCGCTGCATGACGCCGCTCAGCCAGGCGTGCTCCGATCCATGGCCGACAATCAGAAATCGATAGTTAGTCATGCCCGCTTGGATCAGCGCCTGTTCGATCTCCGCCAGCAGGCGCACATTTTCTCGGGGCTGAGCCTGCCGACATATCCGATGACGAAGTCCCGATCCAAGCGGGAGCGGTGCGTGGGAGAAAACAATTCCGTGTCGATGCCGCGCGACATCAGGAAGGCTGGGCGCCCCGTGCGTTGCGCCAGCATTTCCACCAACTCCGCGTTCGGCGCAAAGACCAGCTTGGCGAGACGATAGAATCGGACGCAAAGGTCCAGGGCCTTCACCTCGAACCAGCTTGCGGCGGACCAGCGGGCTTCTTCCGGCAGAAACCTCAGCATTTTGGCCAAACGCCGCGCGCCAAACTCGTGCAGATTAGTGTGCCACGATGCCACCAGAGGCACGCCCAAGTCATAGGCGAGAATCGCCCCCAGGAATCCCGCGTCGCTGGGCCCGGTAATGTGAACCAGATCCGGTTTGAATTCGGCCAGCGCGGCCCGCAGCTTCGATCGATGGCGCAGGGCCAGAAAATCGATGGCGAGGTCATGCTCCGGATGCCATTTCACCAGTCCGCGATGAAACTCGAACGTTGTCACCGAGCCGTTCTGAAGCAGGCTGGTGCGCGGCCCGGCGTGAATGGTGAACATGGGCAGCGAACGCCGCTCGGCAAAACGCACAAACTCGCGGCTGGTGAGCGCCACTCCGTTTACTTCGTGAAAACTGTCGGTGAAAAATGCGACGCGGCGGGCGGTCACAAGGTAACCTCTTCGTGCATGGCCCCTACGAACAACGCCACGGCCGCGGGCGGGCGCTCGCCGAAGAGCTGGGTAAGCGAACGCGTCTGCCCGTCGTGGCAAAGATAAAATACGCGATCGCTCCATCGCAGCCAGCCGTTGGCGTGCCGCTCATACGTCCGCAGCACGTCCATCATGTTGTGCAGGATGCGCAGCGAATATTGTTCGCGAGAATGGCGCAGCACCAACACGCTGCTCCACCCGGCGCGCACTTCGTCGGCGAACTCTTCGAACGTCTCCGCATTGGTGAGATTGAGCAGCGCGTTGGGTTCCAGGGCATGCCGGTCGCCGCCCGAGATTGCGGGCATTTGTTCAGCCTTGGCGAGCGCGATCACATCGCGATTCTCTTTCCACGGGCGCAGCCCATTGAGCTCCAGCGCATGCAGGCTTGGTCCGAATCGCCGCAGAAACTCCAGCGCAACCTGGCGATGCGCCGGCTGAGAGATGCCGCGTTCGTTCCACAACGGGTGATTGAAAACGATGAGCGCTTGATCGATCGACGCGAGCGCTGTCAGGAGCTCGGCCAGCCGGCCTTTGTCCGGCTTTTGCCGGTAATTATTCATCTCCGCCCAGAGCGCGCGTGCCTGGCCGGCAGGCAGGTTGTGTACGCCGAGGTGGAAGAACGTCGGTCCGAACGGGACCGTCCATTCCACGGAAATGGGCGTGCCGCGACATTCGTCCAGCACTTGCAGCGACAGCGGCGCATCGATGTTGTCGTGATCGGTGATGGAAACCAGCGCGTCCTGATCGAGCGCCTCAATTTGCGATTTCTCCAGCAGCCACGCGTCGTGGGCCCCGAGCGGAGGAGTCCACCAGCCCCGCGCGAGATCGAGCGGCGCGCCTTGGATCTGCTGATAGATGCGTTCGCCATGCCGAATGGCGGCCGCAAGAATGGGAGCGCGCGTGGCCGCGTGGTAGATGAAATCCAGGCTCTCGCGCGAGTGCAGAGTGTGGCTGTGTAAAGACACGCCCGTGCGGAATCGGCCGGCGGCCGCCGCATCTTTCCATTGCAGGTGAATGGTGGAAGACATCAAGCGTTCTCCCCCTGGTCAGCTCCCTCGTGGAACAAGGAATGAATGGCGGGTTGCGTAGCCTCCAACTCGGCTTCGAACGTGAGGCGGAGAAACGATCGCGGCTGGTATTCGATGCGCAGCGGGATGCCGCTCTCGTCACTAGCCGCATAGGCAGTGCGAAATTCGGCGCGGCGTGCTCCGTTCAGATCGCGGATCGTACTTGTGAGCTCCAAGGGACGCTCTGGTTGCCGCCGCGTTTCCAGCCAATAACACTTGCCGGCGTGTGTGAACTTGCGGCGTTGCACGGCATCGCCGCAGAACGCGGCGCGGCGCATGGCGTGCAAGAAGGTTGTGGCGAGTCCCGAAGCGGTTTCTCGAGGCGGCGCCGACGGCGAGTGCCGCAGTGCGTCGCCGAGCGTATCGTTCACGTTGGACCAATCGCGATCCGGGGAGAGCGCAATGTGGTCGATCCAGGTTTGTATGGTTGATCCAGAGTTAGTCCCGCGGGCCACCACGCCCTCGGCGGCACGTACTCGAGACAGGAGCGCGTTCCGGCCTTGCTCGAAGCTTTCTTCGCCGGACCGGGTCATCAGGCCGGCGAACGACAGTTCCGTTCCCTCGCTGCGTTCGACCACCGCCTCGCGAAGAATTCCGAAGCGGTTTAAGCCATGCGCCCGGGCAGGCGACGACCCGGCGGCGAATTGAAGTGCTGTGGCCGTCGAGCCTTGGTGCCCGCTGATTTCAACGGATGCGTATGCTCCGCCAGCCGCCCGCCGTGTGAACAGCGGCGCGCCCAGCAGCAGGATGGCCGCGTCCATGCGATAGCGCCGTTGAAAGGCGGCCGCCCGCGCAAACCCTCGCAGGCTGAAGCTGACCGGATCAATCCCGGCGGCGATCGACGCCAAGGATCTCTTCCCGAGCAGGCAAACCAGCCAGGATCGGAAAAGTGCACGTCTATTGAGCCGCCAGCCACGTCGCATGCCTCAAATCTGAGGCACGAGTGTTTAAATCTTGGTGTAACTGGCGTGAATTGTTTATAACAAAACCAGGCTAGAATGTTTTATTGTCCGCCGGCCGATGCCCCCGCTTGGGCGCGGCCGGAACTGACTTTGCACCCTTTATGCCGGTACAGGCTGCAAATTCTGCTCGTTCCCGTGCGCGGGGCCGGCGTGCATAGTATTGCGTTTCAACGACATCGGTAAGTGGTAACCAAGCTGCATTACATTGCAGCGAGACCGGCGCGGCCGTCACTCGAAGCGGCCGGACTGAAAAGGAGAACAAAAAATGCTGTATTATGCTTTGGTCTTTCTGCTGATCGCGATCGTAGCGGCGGTATTCGGATTCGGAGGCGTGGCAATTATGTCGGCGGGGATCGCGAAGATTCTATTCTTCGTTTTTATCGTGCTCTTCCTCGTCTCGTTGATCACTCACATGTCGCGGCGAGTTTGACCTGCAACGACGGATCGCGCCGCAGATGGAGCCCCGTACCGGTAAGTACAGGGCTCCGTCACTCCCCCTTCAAATCTCCTCAAAATCTGTGCAAGTGCCGAGCGCTGCTGCTGGCTGACAAGGGCGCTTCCGAAGGTGCGCGCATCAGCTTGCAAAAATCCGTGAGCATCATTCCAAAAGCCAGGATCAGGAACCCGTAAGTGACTTTGGTCCGAATCGTCAGTTGCATAGTGCCCTTAGGTTGAGCATTTCGATTGCCACAGGTACAACGAAAGGCCAGCATGCACTTACGCGTTCCGCGCGCCACCACTGAGAATCAAATGATTTCAACTGGAGCATCGAGCGATTACAAAAAAAGGAGGAGCACGATGCCGGCTCCTCCGTCGCGCCATTGAGGACCACTCTGTTATTGAAATCGGACATAGCGAATTTCCCGGCCGTCCGGGTTGACTGGAGAGCCATGCCTGGCTTGGCCTTCCCGCAGGACTAAGCCCCGGCCGTCAGCGTCGAACCAGATCTCCGATAAGACATAACGCCCTTTGCGGTTTTCGAACGACAGTCTCGGCCCTTGTGCCTTTCCGAACTTGCCTTTCACCGCCGCGCATTCGAGGACCGGGCCCGCGGCCTTTTCGCGTTGGATCCAAACGCTCCGCCCTCGATCCGCCTGCTTAACCAAATAGAATCCAGGAGGAAGGGTCTGTTCTTCCACCTGGAACGCAAAGGGCACCTCAGCCACGCCGGTCTTGGGGAATTGTTCCATCACCAGTGCGCTGGCGATGGGAAGACCAATCCCGATCATCAGCCGGAGCATGGGTTTTTCTGACATTTGGAAGCCGCGACAGTTGCACTTGGGCTGCCACGCTTTGGGCTCGTGTTCCGGGCGCGAGAAAATTGTACGATAGTCTATTGCTATAGCGCGCTTACCGAAACGTCCGGCACCCGGGGGACGAGTCGGAGAGCCGGTGCGGCAGAAGCAATCGATTTCTGCCGTGAACCTTTTGGTTAGTGTCCGGATGGAACATAGAACTTTGCTGAAAATGAAGACGGGGGTGGAGCCTAGACTGCTGGCGGTGCGGGGGCCTTTGAAAGGCCATGTGATCCTGCTCCCGCAAGGCGAGTATTGGGTGGGCCGTCAGGCAACTAACGATTTGCAGCTGGAAGACAACGCGGTCTCCCGCCGCCATTGCCTATTCGTCCGGTCCGGCGAGGACTGCACTCTCAAGGATCTGGACAGCCGCAACGGCACCTTCATAACCGGGACTCCGGTCACCGAGCAGCACCTTGAGCCGGGCGACGAGATTCGGATCGGCGGTTCGGTGTTTTGCTTCCTGGTGGATGCCAACGCCAGCGTGCCTTTAGAAAAGCAGGAGTCCATATCCAGCACCCGCGAGCTTCGTCTGGACGAATCGCTCTATCTCTCCTCTGACGAATATACGATCTTGCCGCCCTCGGCCCGTGCGCTGCACGACCTGCGGACGCTGCTCCGTGTCAGCACCATGCTGCATTCCTTTCGTGGGCTGCACGACACTACGTCGGCGTCGGCGGCGGAAATTCTTCGCAGCCACCTGACTTCACTGCTTCTGGATCTGATTCCCGCCTCCCACGCCGCCATCATCATTCCGGGAGCGAATGTTGGGCCGCTTGTGGAAGGCGCCGTACCCAATCCCAAGGTGTTGGAGCGCGCGATGCAAGAGCGCGTTGTGGTTTGGCAAGACGGGGCGTGGCAGGATGGCGCCTGGCAGGACGGAGCCTGGCAAGGTGGCGCCGACAGCAATGCCCCCTCCTACCTGGCGGCTCCCCTCATTGTCCGCGATGAAGTGGCGGCCGTGGTGTATCTGGAATCGGTGGACGCCGAGCATCGTTTCGATGAAGGACATCTCCAGCTTTTGACCGCCGTCGCAGGCATGGCGGCCGTGGCATGGGAAAATGCCACCATCCTGGGCTGGCTGCAGGAAGAAAACGAACGTCTGCAATCGGAACTCAGGATTGAGCACGGCATGGTGGGCATTAGTGAGAAGCTGCACGATTTGCAGCGCCAGATCGCCAAAGTAGCGCCGTCCAATTCCAATGTGCTCATCCTGGGCGAGAGCGGAACCGGCAAGGAGTTGATCGCCCGCGCGCTGCATCGCAACAGCCTGCGCGCCGCCGGGCCTTTCGTCGCCATCAATTGCGCGGCATTGACGGAGAATCTGCTGGAAAGCGAGCTCTTCGGGCACGAGCGCGGCGCGTTTACTGGCGCCCTGACGCAAAAGAAGGGCAAGCTCGAGGTGGCTGACGGCGGCACGGTTTTCCTGGATGAAATCGGCGAACTTTCGATGCTCCTGCAAGCCAAGCTCCTGCGCGTGCTGCAAGAGCGCGAGATGGAACGGGTGGGCGGAATCAAGACCATTCAATTGAATATTCGCCTGGTGGCGGCCACCAATCGCGATCTCGAACAGGCGGTGCAAAAAGGCGATTTCCGGCGCGATCTGTACTATCGCTTGAACGTGGTGTCGCTCAAAGCGCCCACCCTGCGCGAACGTCCGGAAGACATCCTGCCGCTGGCCGAGCACTTCGCCAAAAAGTACGCCGCCGAGTGCGGCCGCAAGATCGTCGGCCTGGCGCCGCAAGCACGCGCGTATCTGCAAAGCTACTCCTGGCCCGGCAACGTTCGGGAGCTGGAAAATGCCCTCGAGCGAGCGGTGGTCCTGGGCTCGGCCGAAATGGTTCTGGCTGAAGACCTGCCCGAGCACATCCGCGAATCGCGGCCACAGGCGGTCTCGGCCAGCATGTACGAAGAAGCCGTGGAAGCCGCCAAGCGCCAGGTGGTGCTGCGGGCCTTCGAGCAGGTGGATCACGATCATGAAGCCGCCGCCAAGATCCTGGGACTGCACCCCAACTACCTGCACAAGCTGATCCGGACCATGGATCTGAAGCCGGCGCTGAAGCGCGGACGGCGATAGTGACGCTTGCTGCAGACGCGGGCAGTCGGGTTCCACAGGGACTACTGATATCCCGTAGTATCATGGAATTTGAGTGGGACGTCGCCAAGGCTAGGGCGAACTTTAAGGCTCACGGCGTGAGCTTTGAACTGGCCAAAACGGTGTTCAGAGACGTGTTTGCGGTTGAGCGTCTTGACGATCGCATAAATTATGGCGAAGAACGCCTCATTATTATCGGTATGGCAGAAGGGCGCGTTCTATTGTCTGTAGCGTTTACTGAACCCGACGAGCGCATTCGTATCATCTCAGCGCGCAGGGCGACCCAGCATGAGCAAAACGACTATTTCGAGCAAAACGCTTCGACCGATGTCCAGTGAGGCAATCGAAAAAGCCGCGCGCGCCGATCCTGACACGCAGCCGCTGACCGACGCCGATCTCAAGCGCATGAAGCGGACGCCGCGGGTGAAAATCATCCGCCGGGCGCTGGAGCTGACGCAGGAAGAATTTTCGAATCGCTACCATATCCCGCTTGGGACCTTGCGGGATTGGGAACAGGGCCGCGCTGAACCTGATCAACCGACGCGAGCGTATTTGGCGCTCATCGCTCGCGATCCCGAGCACGTCAACCGCGTGTTAAACCGACGGTCCTTGTGAATTCCTGAGCATCGAAGGGCAGCAGGTTACTAATCCGTACTGACGCCCTGAGGCAAGGAATTCAGACAGTAGCCGAAGGTGTAGTCACATTTGTGTTCAGAAGCTCCGCGCCGCCGTGCGGCTACAATAAGATTTTCCCCTCATCATGGCCGAATCTCCCATCACTCAACGCAGCCAAGACTTCGCTGCCTGGTACCAAGACGTCGTGCTCCATGGCGACATGGCCGAGCCGGCTGAAATCGTCAAAGGCTGCATGGTCATCAAGCCTAATGGCTACGCGGTTTGGGAAGTGCTGCAGCGCGAACTGGACGATCGCTTCAAAGCCACCGGCCATCAGAATGTCTATTTCCCGCTGCTCATCCCGCAGAGTTTTTTACAAAAGGAAGCTGAGCATGTGGAAGGCTTTGCGCCCGAGCTGGCGGTGGTCACGATCGCCGGCGGCAAGGAACTGGAAGAGCCCTACGTCATTCGCCCGACGTCGGAAACCATCATCGGGCATTTCTTCGCGAAATGGATCCAAAGCTATCGCGACCTTCCGGTGCTGATCAACCAGTGGGCCAACATCATCCGTTGGGAGCTGCGCACGCGCATGTTCCTGCGCACCACTGAGTTTCTCTGGCAGGAGGGCCACACCGCGCACTCGTCGCACGAAGAGGCTCTCGAAGAAGTGCTGCGGATGCTGGATGTGTATGCCGACGTGGCGGAGAACGTGATGGCGATGCCCGTAATCAAAGGCCAGAAGACGCGCGCCGAAAAATTCGCGGGCGCGGTGCGCACCTACGCCATCGAAGCCATGATGCAGAACGGCCTGGCGTTGCAATCGGGCACCAGCCACGACCTGGGCCAGAACTTCGGCCGCGCCTTCGACGTCAAATTCCAGACCAAGGAAGGCCAGCTCGATTATGTCTGGCAGACCAGTTGGGGCGCCAGCACGCGTCTGATTGGCGGCCTCATCATGAGCCACTCCGATGATAAAGGGCTGGTGCTGCCTCCCAAAGTGGCGCCGGTGAAGGCCGTGCTGGTGCCCATCTATCGCAAGGATGACGAGAAGGCGCGGGTGCTGGAAACGGCGCACCGCATCGCCAAGGAAATCGGCGCGAAGGTGGACGATCGCGACGGCCAATCGCCCGGCGCGAAGTTCTTCCACTGGGAGCGCCGCGGCGTGCCGCTGGTTCTGGAACTTGGCCCGCGCGATGTGGCCGCCAACAACATCGTCCTCAAACGCCGCGATACCGGGGTGAAGGAAGTGCTGCCGCAGACCGAAGTCGCCGCTCGGATTCCTTCAACGCTCGCTCAGATGCAGACCGATCTCTACGCGGCCGCAAAACAGCGCCTGAAATCCAACACCGTGCTGGCAAATTCCATCGACGAAGTGGAATCGATTCTTGCCGGCGTGACTGCCGAAAAGGGCGGCGGCAAATTCGTAATGGCGCACTTGCAGGACGATCCCGCCTGCGACGCCCGCCTGAAGGAATTCAAAGCCACCGTCCGCTGCATTCCGCTGGTGGACGAATACGACGGCCCGGGCAAGTGTATCGTGACCGGCCAGCCTGTCGACCGCCGCGTGGTCATCGCGAAATCGTATTAACAAATAAATGGAACGGGCTTGCTTCAGGTCTGCTAGGCCGGCGTACGCGACAATGCGCGATTGAGCGTCGCCATGACCGATTCACCGCCGCGCTTGAGCGGCGCCGGGCCGGCGGCGATGGCCGCCGGCTTAATGAATGCCAACACATCTTCGGCCAGCGGCTTCCTGCTCTCCAGAAAATCCATGCCATCCACCGTGATCTGCAGACTGCTCTTGTCGTCACTCGCCGCCAGGCCCCGTTGCTTCAGATACCACAGTGCGGAACTCAATTCAGCCGCCGTAGCCTCCACAATCAACTCGAGGTGCCGCATCGAAAGACTCGGCGTGGACGGTTTGATAAGCCGGCGATCGTACAGAACGCACAGAATGGCCGTCCGCCGTAGAGCTTCATGCCCCAGCGCGTCGAAAAATTCGACACCGCTGAACTTGGGATTGCTTTCTTCCTGCCCGACGCCTTTCAGCTTGTCGAAGATGCCCCGCAGTTCCGGATCTAACAGCGTCTCGTAAGCCATGTTGATGGCTTCGAACATCTCCTGGCTGCCGGTGGACGTGTTGTTCGGATGGTATTTCTGCGCGAGCTTGGAGTACGCCTGCTGAATCGCTTCCGAGCCCGACTTCGGATCGATCCCGAGAACCGCATAGTGATCCTGAAATTTTCCGGCGGCCGATCCTGACATCGTTACTTAGATATCGGTCAAAAATGCGCAAAACTGCGCTCAGTGAAAACGCTGATGCCTTCACTAAGGCCCTGCTCGAACGCAACCGTGACATCTCTAGCCGGTCTGCGATAATGGTCCTACCCGCGCCCATGCACCGCCCCGCCGATATTTTTGTCGAACAGCACCAGGACCGCCTGCTCGAAGAACTCAAGGATTTCCTCCGCATTCCCAGCATCAGCACGCTTCCGGAACATCAGCCCGACATCGCGGCCGCCGCGGAGTTCGTGGCTCAAAGCCTCCGCCGCGCGGGCCTGGAAAATGTCGAAATCATTCCCACCGCGGGCAATCCTTTGATCTATGGCGATTGGCTTCACGCGCCCGGCAAGCCCACCGTTCTTTGCTACGGGCACTATGACGTTCAGCCGCCCGATCCGCTGGAGCTGTGGCATTCGCCGCCGTTTGAGCCGGCCGTGCACGACGGCAACATCTACGCCCGCGGCTCGTCCGACGACAAAGGCCAGATGTACATGCACATCAAGGCCGCTGAAGCGTTGCGTGCCGTGCACCAGGGCAAGCTGCCCGTCAATCTGAAGTTCCTGATTGAAGGCGAAGAAGAGATCGGCGGCGCATCCATCAGCAAGTTCGTGGCAGAAAATCCAGCCAGGCTCAAGGCCGATGTCGCGCTGGTCTCCGACACGCAACTCTACGCGGAGGATCTTCCCACTTTGTGCATCGGGCTGCGGGGCTTGGTCTACATGGAACTGGAAGCCACCGGCCCGGCTCGCGACCTTCATTCCGGCCTCTTTGGCGGCGCCGCGCCGAATCCGATTCATGGCCTCATGGAGTTGTTCTCGAAGTGTAAAGACGCCACCGGATCCATCCGAATTCCAGGTATGTACGATGACGTGGTGCCTCCCGGCCCGGTGGAACGCGAGAGCTGGCGGCATCTCCCGTTCGACGAAGAAGAATTCTTGCGCCAGGAAGTGGGCGCTACGGAGCTGACAGGCGAAGCCGGCTACTCCGTGCTGGAGCGTGTGTGGGCGCGGCCCACCATGGAAGTTCACGGCATCGCCGGCGGATTCACCGGCGTTGGATCGAAAACTGTGATCCCATCGAAGGCGGTCGCTAAACTGAGCTTTCGCCTGGTGCCCAATCAGGATCCCGAGAAAATCCTCAAGTCGTTCCGCGGCTTCCTGCAATTCAACGCGCCTCCGGGGATCCAATTGGAGCTGCGGGTTTTGAGCGCCGCTCCGGCAGTGATGGTCGATCCCGATCATCCCGCGCTCCGCATCGCAGCCCAGGCGTTTAGCGACATGCTGGGTAAGCCCACCGTGCTGACGCGCAACGGCGGCTCCATTCCCGTGGTGGGCGACTTCGCTACCCATCTGGGTGTCCCAACCATCCTGATGGGGTTCGGGCTCCCCGACGACGGGCTGCATTCGCCGAACGAGAAATACCGGCTCGGCAATTACTACACCGGCATCATGACGATCGCCCACTTTTTCGAAAAATTGGGCGAAGCGGCCGGTTAGGTTAGGCGGCATTTGGCGACCAAGATTGACAATCCGGCGCCGTCGGAGAGCGTGGTCCGATCGGCCGGGATGGTCTCGGTGGCGATGGCGATGTCCCGCGTCACCGGACTGCTGCGCGAAATCATTATGGCGCGCTTGTTCGGCGCCGGCTTCGTCTACGACGCGTTTCTGCTGGGCTTCCGCATCCCCAACCTCACGCGCGATCTTTTCGCCGAAGGCGCTCTCTCCTCCGCGTTCGTTCCCATCTTCACTCAGACGCTCGAGCACAAAGGCCGCAAGGAGGCGGCGCTGCTCTCGAATCTGGTGGCGACGGCGCTGATCATTGTGGTCGGCCTGTTTTGCCTGGTCGGCATTGTCTTCGCGCCTGTCTGGGTGAATCTGCTCGCTTCCGGATTCCACCAGGTGCCAGGCAAATTCGAACTGGCCGTGAAGCTGACGCGCATCATGTTCGCCTTCCTGCTGCTGGTGGCATTGGCCGCGCAGGCCATGGGCGTGCTGAATGCCTGCAACCGCTTCGCGGTGCCCGCTCTTGCTTCCACATTCTTCAATATCGGATCGGTCGCTTTCGGTTTGATCCTCGGCTACGTCCTGGCGCCGCACCTCGGTATCGAACCCATCACAGGCATGGCTATCGGCGTGGTGCTGGGCGGCGCTCTGCAGCTTCTCTGGCAACTGCCGGCACTGCGCGCCGAAGGATTCCGTTTCCATCCGGCCATCGACTGGCACCATCCCCTGCTGCGCAAGATCTTCCGCCTGATGGGCCCGGCCATCCTCGGCAACGCCGCGGTTCAAATCAACGTGCTGGTCATCACGAATTTCGCTTCGCGCCTTCCCGGCAACGGACCGGTAAGCTGGCTGGGCTATTCGTTCCGGTTCATGCAGCTCCCGCTGGGGCTGTTTGGCGTGGCCATCGCGTCCGCCACGCTTCCCTCCATTTCGCGCAGCGCGGGCGCCGGCGATTTCGACGAATTCCGCCGCACGCTCTCCAAGTCCCTGGGCATGGTCTTTTTACTGACTCTGCCGTCGTCGGTGGGGCTGATCGTTTTGGGGCGCACGATGATCGGCGCCATCTATCAGGGCGGCAAATTCAGCGCTTACGACACCGAGCAAACCGCGCTCGCGCTGTCCTGTTACGCTCTGGGGCTGGCCGGATATTCCGCGCTCAAAGTGCTCAATCCCGCGTTCTACGCGCTGCATGATGCGCGCACGCCCATGATCGTCAGCCTGGTCTCCATCGCCGTGAATTATTTCACCGCCAGCCTGCTGTTTCGCCACAGCAGCTTGGGCCACGCCGGCCTGGCGCTTTCCACCGCCGCGGTCGCTACTTTCGGCGGCGTGGCGCTGTTCGTGATTCTTCGCAAGCGCGTGGGCGGCATCTACGGCCGCAATCTGATGGATAGTGTTTGGAAAATCGTCGTTGCATCCGCCGTGATGGGCGCCGCTGTTTTCCTTTCCAGCCACTGGATCGAGGGCTGGCTAAGCGCCAACCGCCTCGGCCGCTTAGTGGATCTCGCCGTATCCATTCCGCTCGGGCTGCTGGTCTTCTATGCCGCCTGCCGCACTCTGCGCGTCAGCGAACTGGAACTCGCCACGCGGGCTTTAGCCAATCCGCTGGCGCGCCGCCTCCGGGTATGACTGCCTTCGCGCTGCAAATAGATCGGGTGCGTTTCGATCGCCAAGTATCGTATCCCGTGCCTTCGCCCTAATCCCCAACAACCCAATCCCGGCGGCATCGACGCAACCGCGCCCCGGCGCTTGCATGAAATGCCGCCCAGGATGTTACCATGGACGGCAGAGATGACCGTTGAAATTGAGCAGGTCACCCGCTTGCAGTCCCTGGATCTGAGGATTGCCGAGTTGGAGCGGGAGGTCGCTACCTTACCAAAACACATCGCACAAATTGAAAAGGCTCTGGATTCCCACCTGCGCCGGCTGGAGGCGGACCGAGCCGCCTTGGCCGCCAACCAGAAGGAACGCAAACAACTGGAAGACGACGTGAAGGTGGAGAATCAGAAAATCTCCAAGCTTCGCGACCAGATGCTGGGCGCCAAGACCAACGAACAATATCGCGCCTTTCAGCACGAGATCAGCTTCTGCGAGACCGCCATTCGCAAGGCCGAGGATCGCAATCTCGACCTGATGGCGGAATCGGAACCCTTGGACGCCAACGTGAAAAAGGCCGAAGCCGCCCTGAAGGAAGAGAAGCAACAGGTGGAGGCCGAAAAGGCGCAAGCCCGCGAACGCACCGCCATCGATCAAAAGGCGCTCGATGAGATCAAAGCTGAACGCCAGCAACTGGTGGCTTCTCTGCGCAAGCCCGCCTACTCTGCCTACGAGCGCATACGTAAGAAGTGGCACGGCGGCTCGGCCGTCGCCGAGGTGACCGAAGGCCGCTGCTCCGCGTGTCAGATCCTGCTGCGCCCGCAGTTTTTCCAGGATCTGCGCAACAGCGGAGAAATGATGTTCTGCGAAAGCTGCGGACGCATCCTGTACTACAATCCTCCGGTCAGCTTCGAAATGCACGTCGCCACGCACCCCACTCGCTAGCTGCTTTGGCGCACGCACTCTTGCGTGCAGCGTCGGCACTCGTGCCGACGTTCCAGCTTCAATACTTGTAAACCGGAGCTGCCACACGCTCCTCTTGCGGTTAAACGTAGGTCCCTTTGAAATGTTTTGTCGCCGCAAAACTAAGGAAATTACGCGCTCCTCGTGCCGTTCACACTGGTGTGAACGCCCTGGGTTACCATTCTGTAGATGGTCCGCGCCGTTCTCTTCTGCCTTCTTCTGCCGCTTTCCCTCCCCGCGCAAACCACCATCATTCGCCTCGGCACGCTGGTCCCCAAAGGCTCGCGCTGGGATCAAATCCTCCTGAACATGGGCGAAGAGTGGAAGAAGGCTTCTGGTGGAAAAATCGAGCTCAAGATTTATCCCGGCGGCGAGCAGGGCGACGAGCCCGAAATGGTCCAGAAGCTGCGCATCCAAGAGCTGCAAGCCGTCGCGCTCTCGGGCGCGGGATTAAGCGGTATCGACCCCGATGTCGCCGCCTTGCAAATCCCCATGATGCTCTCCTCCTATCCAGAGCTCGATTATGTTCGTGACCACATTTCCGATCGGCTGGAAAAAGGGCTCGCCCAGCGCGGTTTCGTCGTTCTGAATTGGGGCGACGCCGGCTGGATTCATTTCTTCACCAAACAGCCTGCCTCGAGTCCCAACGACATCCGCCGCATGAAGCTGTGCGTTTTGCAAGGCGACACCGCTACATTCCAGCTTTATAAAATCAACGGCTTTCTTCCCGTTTCGCTCGCAGCCACCGACATTCTCACGGGCCTGCAAACCGGGCTCATCGACGCTTTTCAAGCGCCTCCGCTGGTGGCCCTCAGCAACCAATGGTTCGGCGGCGCCAAGAACATGCTCGACATTCCGTTCGCTCAACTGGTCGGCGCAACCGTCATCTCCAAAGACGTCTGGGACAAAATCCCCGCGCCCGTGCAGAAGCAAATGATGCAATCCGCGCGCACCGCCGGCGTCGCACTGCGCGATGAAATCCGCAAATCCGAAGCCGGCTCCATTCCTTTGATGCAGCAGTTCGGACTCAACGTCGTGCACGCCGACCCCAAAGCCGTCGCCGAATGGCGGCAGCTCGCCGAAAGCATCTGGCCCAAGCTGCGCGGTGGCGCTGTCCCGCCCGACCTGTTTGATGAAGTGAAGCGCCTGCGCGACGAATATAGAAAAACCCATCACGATACCAAGTGAGCGCGAATCTCCCTCTCGAAACTTCCGCGCCTCCCACACTGCTTCAAATTTTCGAAGACTCGTTTTCCATCCTCGCGCTCTCTCTGATGACCGCGCTCCCGGTGATCGAAATGATCGCGCGAATGTTCCGCTGGTCCGGCATTCCCGGCTCGGCCGTTATCGTGCAGCAACTCACGCTGTGGATCGGGATGCTCGGCGGCATGCTGGCCTCGCGATCCGGCCGCCTGCTCGGCCTTTCCTCCTCCAGCTTCCTCCCCGAATCCTGGATCGCGCCCGCGAAAATCTTCTGGAGCGGTGCGCTCGCTGCCGTCTCCACGTGCCTCGCCTACGCGAGTTGGGTCTTCGTCCAAAGCGAACGCGCAGCCGGCAGCTACCTCCTCCCCGGCCTTCCCAAATGGATAGCGCTTGCGATTATGTTGGCCGGCTTTGCCGTCATCGCGCTGCGCGCCGTTTGGAACGCCGGCGCCGGTCTGGATCGGCCGTGCTATCGCCGCCATCGGCCTAGTCATCCCCGCACTCTTCGGCTACGCGATCCCCACCACTGCGCCCAGCGTGCTTCCGCTTTCCTTGGCTCTTCTCGCGCTTGCCACCATCCTCGGCCTCCCGATCTTCGCCGTCTTCGGCGGCCTCGCGCTCTTGCTCTTCTGGTCCAGCGGCACGCCGGTTGCGTCGGTGCCAGTGGAAATGTATCGCCTGGTTGCTTCTCCGTTGCTCCCCTCCATCCCGCTCTTCACGCTGGCCGGATATTTCATGGTGCAAGGCGGCGCCACCAAGCGGCTCCTGCGCGTCTTCACCGCGCTGTTTAGTTGGATCCCCGGCGGCCTCGCCATCGCCACCGTCGCCATTTGCACGGTCTTTACTTTCGCCGGCTCCGGCCTCACCATCCTTTCGCTCGGCGGCCTGCTGGTCCCGATGCTCATCAAGACCCGCTATCCCGAAAACTTTTCCATCGGACTCCTCACATCTTCCGGCTCCCTCGGCCTGCTGTTTCCCACCAGCATTCCGGCCATCCTTTACTGCGTCTATTCCCAGACGCCGCTGGACCGGCTCTTCACCGGTGCAATTCTCCCGGAATTAGTGATGATCTCGGCCATCGCGTTCGTAGGCGTCCGCATGGGAATCAAGAGCGGCGCCGTTTGCGAGCCGTTCTCGTTGCGCGAGGCCTGCGCCGCCATCTGGAGCGCCAAGTGGGAGCTGGCGCTGCCCGCCATCATGATCGCCGGCCTGTTCGGTGGATTCGGCACGCTCACCGAAGCCGCGGCCCTCACCGCCTTCTGCGCCTTCTTCGTCGAAGTTTTCATCTATCGCGACCTCAAGCTCGCGCGCGACTACCGCGAAGTCTTCGTCGAATGCGCCACCATCGTCGGCGGCATTTTGCTGATCCTGGGGGTAGCGCTCGGTTTCACTAACTACTTAGTCGATGCTGAAGTGCCCTCCCGCCTGATCGATTGGGTGCAGATGCACGTGCAGTCGAAATACGTATTCCTGCTGCTGCTCAACATCGCACTGCTGGTGGTTGGCGCGCTCATGGACATCTTCGCGGCGATCCTGGTGGTGGTGCCGCTGCTCAAACCACTTGCCGCTGCCTATGCGATCGACCCGGTGCAGATGGGCATCATCTTCATCGCAAACCTCGAGCTCGGCTATCTGCACCCGCCCGTCGGCATCAACCTGTTTCTCTCCGCGTACCGCTTCAAGAAACCGATGGGCACCATCATCTGGGCCACGCTGCCGTTCCTCGCGATCCTCGCGGCCAGCGTCCTGCTGATCACCTACGTCCCCTGGCTCACCACCGCGCCCCTGCACTGGCTCGGCAAATAAATAGTTCTACTAGCGGCCATGCGCGCGTGCTCAGCTCAATTGGGCACCCGCCGGATTCCCCGCATCTGTGAAAAGTGCCGGTCAAACGCAAATGCGATCGAAACTTCGAGTCTTTGCATCAACGCGAGGCTCGTGCAATCGGTAAAGCTCCATCCTTTGTCGCTGTGTGACCGAAAAAGTGCCCACGCCCGCGCTACATCGTCTTCCGTGAGATAGATCAGCGCCGAGAGTCGTTCGCCAAAGAGAGCGTGGCCGGCCTGAAGCGAATGTGCTCATCGCCGCAACTCGCTCGTGACCAAGCGGTCACGATTGGAATCCACCCATTTCCAGCTGCTTCATGCTGGGCATCCGCGTCCACGAACAAGGCAACCCAGGCACCGGTGTCAACAAACGTCACTCCGGCATCTCGCCGTAAAGCACGAGATCGTGATCTGCTTGCGCGATCCACTTTTTGCCTTTGTCTGGCTTGGCTCCTCGGAACGCAGCCAGCGTTCTGAGCGCCTCCCTCCGATACTGCGCATCGGCATAGTTCCCGCTTCGCGCCCGTGGCCGAAGGGTGATGTCGCCGGGATGGATGCCGATCAGTAAGCGATGGGTTTGCCGCGGGAAGTAATGATAACTTCCTCCGTAGCGGCTTGACGGAGCAACTCAGAGGTTTTGTTTTTTAACTCCCGGACTTGGGCGGTCTTCATATTGGCTTTCCAGCTACATCCCCGCTCCAGCCCTCAGGATATCGTCAGCGTGCCCGGGGCCGATAAACCCAACGTCAGAGTTTGAATCGTATAAGGCGATGTTCCCGCGGTTTCCAGGTCCAATGCGATCTCCTGGGACTGGCTGTTGGTCTGTGCGGGCCATCCGGCTGGCGGGTTCGAGAAGGTCAGGCTGAATTCGTCCAAGGCTTGGCCGGCCCACTCCCACGTAACAATTCCCTTGGTGAATGATGCCGGCGTGGGATTGACCACCAGGTCGCCCGTATTATCGATACTCAGCGAGATCACCTGAGTTCCGAATGTATTGATCAGTCCGTCGGACGGCACGGGGACGACAACGGGATCGTCAGACCATCCATTGCCGGCGGTAACGGTGTATTTAAAAATGAGATTTCCGCGATAGAAACTGGGCAGAGCCACCGTCAGCGGGGTGGTGGGCCCAAACGGGGACCTCACTACCTGGCCCACCGCGCCAAATGGATTGAACCCGGAAAATTCCACCTGAAACGGCACCGGAATTCCCATCATTTTCGCCAACCAGGAGATCGTATCTCCGTTAATCAGCCTGATGGTGGAAGCATCCGGAATGCCCTGGGCCGAATAACTGAAGGACCCATCCAGCCCTACGGTAACTTCGACGAGAAATGCTTTGGGAGCCCGCTTCGTTTTCCCTGATTTTGCTTTGGGTTGTTTCGCCGCCATATTCCCTCGTGTAATCGTCTAAATGGGTGGGACTGCACACGCGAACGGCGCCGTTCGCAAGCGAACCAAGTCGGGGTCCCGCCGTGCTTCCTGGAGGGGATAACCCTTCTGAAATGCCTGCTTCAATAAGTCAACTGCCCGGGGACACTGGCCTGCCAGGCCGTATGCCTTCCCCGCATTATACAGTGTGAGCACATCGGAGCCTTCTCGGAGAGCTTTCGTCGCCAGTTCGGTGGCCAGCTCCTTTTGTCCAGTCTTGGCGGCAAAGTTGGCCATGTACGCGAGTAAGTCCGGACTGGCGGGATTAATTGCGAGTAGCTTATTGCCTGCTTCGATTGCCTCGCGATATGTGTCCCTGGCTTCTAAGCTGTTGCCGCGTTCCGCCAGCGCGTCCCCCAGGTTTCCCAATGCCAGGGCACTCGCAGGCTGCAATTCCACGGCTTTGCGGCAGTCAGCCACGGCAGCATCCATGGATCTTTTGTCGAACTCGACGGCGCACCGGTTCGAAAACGCGGTGGATGTGGGTTTCAATTGAATCGAGCGGCTGAACAACCGTTGCGCTTCATCCAGGCGATCCAAATAGTATACGACCGAGCCGAGGTTGGTATAACCATCTGCGTATTCAGGAGCCAACTGTGTAGCTATTGTAAGTGGTTCCTCCGCTTCCTTCCACTTACCTTCTGACATGTAGAGAATTCCGAGATTAGTATAAGCTGGGAAGTAACTCGGTCTCAAACGAATGCCCTCTTGATAAGTGGCTTCAGCTTTAGAGAATTGCTTCGCGCTCTGGTACGCGCCAGCCAGTTGCAATAGAAGTTCTTCATTGCCGGGGGTTCGCGCCAAGCCGTTTTGCAACTCGCGAATCGCTGCCTCGGTCTGGCCGGTGGCCCGCAGGATGCGTCCGCGCATTACGGCAATCTCAGGATCGTTTTCGTCAATGTCGGCGGCCCGGCGGACCGCCTGGTCCGACTTAGCCAGCCATTCCGCCTGCTTGGTTGCCGAATACGTCCGGAAATACGCCTCGCTGAGCGCAACCTGAACTGGCGCGTAGTCTGGCGTGGCCGCGGCAATGCTCTCCAGCTCGGAAGCGGCCAGCTTCAGGTTATCGTTCTGGTCATACTGCCGTAGGTACCCGCGCGCCACCACGAAGCGCGCATAGTTAGCGGGCGTGGCTTTTCCAGTCTCGGTGTTTCCATTCCCGCGCAAATCGAGTAAGTCCGCCAGTGCGGATATCAGCTTGGGTTCCATGTTACCCATCTCGGGGTCCTTCAGCCGAATCTCGCGCGACTTACGCGCACGCCGTTGCGAAGTGTCCGACGCAGCCAGCGTGATCACCCAGCCAGGGCCATCCGGCGTACGCTGCACGGTTCCGCTGATCGCGGTACTGGCCTGGAACATATGGCTTGCGTCCGCCACGGTCCTGACGCCGAATCGGCGGACGTCGTTAGACGGCACTACCCAGATTCTCTCGGGAAACACGTCGCGTCTCGCGAGCAGGTCCGCGATCACTTCCGATAGCCCTTCGCCGAAAGCCGCGCCTTCCGCCTGATCGCTGAGATTCTCGAAAGGCAGCACCACCACCTGGCGCCCTGCAGCTTCTCGGCGCTGCGCGACCGCGCGGTCCACCAGGCTGTGGCTGCTACCAGCAACGCCAGCAGTACAGCCGCACAAACGGCAACGGTTCGCCGGGAGATCGCCGGCTTGGCCGCGGCCGCTCGGCTATCTCTCAAGTCCGCTATCAACTCATCCGCTGAAGCATAGCGCGCTTCGCGATCTTTCGCGAGCAATTTGCTCACAATCGTGTCCAGCCGCTGTGGAATGCCAGGCGCGATGCTGGAAGGAGCAGGCGGGTCCGATGAAACCACCTCCAGCAGCATCCCCAGCGACGAATTACTTGGGAAAGCGCGCCTTCCGGTAAGGCATTCATAGAACACGGCACCCAGCGAGAACAGGTCGGAACGGGCATCCAGGGACTCGCCGCGGACCTGCTCCGGCGACATGTACGGCGGCGTTCCTATCAACGGCCCATCCATGGTGCGCGTCACGTCGGGATCTTGCGCCATCAACTTCGCGACCCCGAAGTCGAGCAGTTTCGCCTCGCCCGCCGTCGTCAGCACGATGTTGTTGGGCTTGATATCGCGATGCAGAATGCCGTGGCTGTGGGCTTCTGCGAGAGCGCCCGCAACCTCCGTGACCAGACGAACGGATTCTTCCACCGGGAGCCGGCCTTGGAGCGGCTTGCCGTCGACGTACTCCATCACCAAATAGTCCGGACCGATGTCGTAGAGATGGCAGATATGCGGGTGATTCAGCGCCGCGATGGCACGGGCCTCTTGTTCAAAGTGGTCCGCCCGGTTACCCTTCAACTGCTTGATCGCGACGATGCGGTCCAGCCGGGAATCGCGCGCCTTCCACACTTCACCCATGCCGCCCGCGCCGATCGGCCACAGGATTTCGTAAGGTCCGAGCCGGTCCCCTACGTTCAGCGGCATATGGTTGAACCATTACATTCTAGCGAACCAGCCCGAAACAAGGCGCGTTCCGCGATGACCCGCCCATCGACTTTTCCTTCCACCCGCCCCCAACCCTGACCTTCCGGCAGCAATCGTCAGTAGCCGCTGCGAGCGCTGAGCGCCCATCCAGTGATGCGCGAGCCGAATTTTCTTCCCCAGCATTCCCAACCACTTCCCTCTCCCACCCCGCCCAACTCCCGGCGGCCGTGTCATTCTCGAAATCGAATGCCTTCAGCAACAATGTCATCTCACCGCCCCGCGCCGCCGCATGAACTTCGCCAAAGAATCCAGAAAAAAAAGCGTCACCGCGCACAAAAATACCCCTGATGCGTCCAAAAACGAGCCATCAGCGTAAGCTGCTGTACCAATTCGCGGACCCCAACCCCTAATCTCGGCGATATCCGGAGGACATCGTAGCCCCTACTCCCCAATCCTGCTCCCAATCCTGTTCCCAATCCTGTTCCCAATCCCCAGTGCCGTCCCCGGCTTGTGATAAGATCCGATCTTGACATTTCGGCGCCCCTCGGCCGCCGGGCGGTCCGACGTGCGCTTATATTGGAAATGGAGTGCAACCAGTGAAAGTTTACGAAGGTTCCGATATTAGAAACATCGCTCTCATCGGTCACGGTCATAGTGGAAAAACAACGCTCACTTCCGGATTCCTTTACACCGCCGGCGCCACCAACCGCCTCACCCGCGTCGACGAAGGCAATGCCGTTACCGACTTTGACGACGAGGAAGTCCAGCGCAAAATCACCATCTCCACCGGCGTAGCGTTCGCCGAATGGGCCAAAAAGAAAATCAATCTGCTGGATACCCCCGGCTTCAATATTTTTCTCAACGACACCAAAGCTTCCCTCATCGCCGCCGATGCCGCGCTGGTGGTGGTCGACGGCGTAGCGGGCGTCGAAGTCCAAACCGAAAAGGTCTGGAGCTTTGCAGACGAGTTCAATTTGCCGCGCGCCATCTTTATTAACAAGCTGGATCGCGAGCGTTCTTCCTTTGACCGAGCTCTCGAAAGTGTCCAGAGCGTTTTCGGCCGCCTGGCGGTTCCGGTGCAGCTTCCCATCGGCGCCGAAAAAGATTTCAAGGGTGTCGTCGACCTGATCCGCATGAAGGCCTACACCTACGCTTTGGATGGCGACGGCAAGGGCAAGGAAGGCCCCATTCCGGACGAGCTCGCCGACGCTGCGCAAAAAGCCCATGAAGCACTGGTAGAAATGGTGGCGGAAGGCAACGACGCGCTGCTCGAAGAGTTCTTCGAAAAGGGCACCCTCCCGGTGGAGCACATCATTGATGGCCTGCGTCCGGCCATTCGCGAGCGCCGCATTTACCCGGTGCTCTGCGGTTCGGCGCTCCACAACGTAGGCTCAGACCAGCTCATGAACTTCATCGTCGAGAATTTCCCGGCGCCCACCGAGCACGAGCCTATCTCCGGGACCATGAACGGCGGCGGCGAAGTTCAGCGCGCCATTAAGAACGATCAGCCGGCCTCAGCCTTCGTCTTCAAAACGATTGCCGATCCCTTCGCCGGCCGTGTCACTTACTTCAAAGTGATTTCGGGCGTGATCAAGAACGACGCTAATCTCGTCAACGCCCGCAGCGGCGCCACCGAACGTCTGGCTCACGTCGGCTCTCTCGAAGGCAAGACCATTGAGCCCGTCACGGAGCTCCAGGCCGGCGACATCGGCGCCGTCGCGAAGCTCAAAGAGACCGTCACCGGCGACACTCTGTGCGACAAGCCGTCCATCATTGCTTATCACGCGGTGCATCTGCCTGAGCCGTCCATCGCGTTCGCCATTTCGGCCAAGAGCCGCCAGGATGAAGACCGCCTGGGCAACGCCGTCCAGCGCATCCTCGAAGAGGACCAATCACTGCGCTTCTATCGCGATCCGCAGACCAAGGAATTCCTGCTTGCCGGCAGCGGCCAGCAGCACGTCGAAGTGATCGTCAGCCGCCTGAAGAAGCGCTACGGCGTGGATGTCGAATTGCACGCGCCGAAAATCCCTTACCGTGAAACCATTCGCGGCAGAGCCGAAGTCCAGGGGCGGCACAAGAAACAGACCGGCGGCCACGGCCAGTTCGGCGACTGCTGGATTCGCCTGGAGCCGCTCCCGCGCGGCGGCAAATTCGAATTCGCCAACGAGGTTTTCGGCGGCGCCATTCCGCGAAACTTCATTCCCGCCGTGGAAAAGGGAATCGTGGAAGCGGCCGCGGGCGGCTATCTCGCTGGATTTCCCGTGGTTGATTTCAAATGTACCGTTTACGACGGCTCCTATCACGACGTCGATTCGTCGGAAATGGCGTTCAAGCTCGCCGCGCGCAAAGCTTTCAAAGCCGGGATGCAGGCTGCCAAGCCTTCGCTGCTGGAACCCATCATGAACGTGACTATCCAAGCGCCGGTGGAGTACGCGGGCGATCTGATGGGCGATTTGAATAGCCGACGGGGCCGCATCCAGGGCATGGACACCAAGGGCGGCACGCAGATCATTCGCGCTCAAGTCCCCATGTCGGAGATGCTGACGTATCAAAACGATCTGATCTCGATGACCCAGGGCCGCGCTTCCTATCAAATGGAGTTCGATCACTACGATTACGTGCCGCAGCTCCAGGCCGACAAAATCATCGCTGCCGCCAAGGCCGCCAAGACCGGCGAGGAAGAAGAAGAGGAATAACGTCTGTAGTAGCTTGTGGCGCACGCACTGCGTGCCGCGTCCCCACTCCTTGGGACGCAAGGTGTTTTAAAAAATGCCCGACCTGCGCTATGCCCTGCGTTCTCTTTCCAGGCAGCCGGGCTTCTGTGTTTCAGCAATCCTCACCCTGGCGCTCGGCATCGGCGCCAACACCGCGATGTTCAGCGTGTTCGATGCGGTGATTCTGCACCCGCTGCCATACCGCGATCCAAGCCGGCTCGTCTTAGTCTGGCAGACACTTCCCAACGGGGCGGAAAACCCGGTCTCGGGCGTGAACTACATGGAGTGGTCCAAGCAGGTCCGCTCTTTCGAATCGTTCCTCGGCATGCGCAATCTGTTTTTTACTTTCCGCCTGCGCGGCGAGTCGCATCAACTCCTCGGCGCGCAAGTTTCGCGGGGATTTTTCTCCGGGCTCGGTCTCCCGCCGATGCTCGGCCGCGAATTTCGCCCCGGCGAAGAACACGCGGACCACGATCATGTCGCGGTCGTCAGCTACGGCCTCTGGCAGCGCGAATTCGCCGCCGACCGCCAGGCGATCGGAACCTCCGTCAACTTAAACGGTGAATCCTACACGCTCATCGGAGTGGCGCCGCCAAATTTCGACGAGTCGCTCGCCATGCGCGGCGTGGATGTTTGGACCCCGCTCGTTTTTGACCAGACTGCCGCCCTGCGATCCAATAACATGGCCGTGATCGGCCGCTTGCAACCCTCGGTCACGATCCAAGAGGCAAACCAGGAAATGCAGGTCGTCGCGAAACGTCTTGAATCCGAATTTCCCGATCTCAATCGGGGATGGTCCGCCCGTGTCACCGCACTGGAAGATTACGGAACCGGCAAACTCCGGGCCACCATCGCGGCTTTGTTGATCGCCGTGGGCATGGTGCTGCTGATCGCCTGCGTGAATGTCGCCAACTTGCTTCTCGCGCGGTCGGAGTCGCGCTTTAAAGAAGCCGCTATTCGCGCCGCATTGGGCGCCAGCCGCCTCCGATTGCTTCGCCAGTTGCTTACCGAAACCATGCTACTGGCGTTCGCAGGAAGTCTGGCCGGCGTGGCGCTGGGCTATGGCGGTTTGCGTCTGCTCATTGCGTTGAAAGCCGTTCAACTGCCTGGACTCGAAAATGCCGGATTGAATGGCCGGGTGCTCGCTTTTACAATCGCGGTTACTGCCGTCACCGGCTTGCTATTCGGCCTCCTCCCTTCGCGCCAAGTCCTGGGTCGCAATCTCAACACAGCTGTTCGGGAATCGGGCCGCAGCTCCATCAATACGCGGCGCGGACGAGGGTCGCGCAACCTGCTTGTCATTTCAGAGATCGCCCTTTCCTTGATCCTTCTGGTGGGTGCTGGATTGATGGCGCGCAGCGTGCTCTGGCTCCAAAACGAAAATCGAGGATTTGTTTCGGATCACCTCTTGACGTTCCGTGCCTCCTTCCCCCGCTCGGATTTCCCGAATGCTCCTTCCATGGCCGCCTATTACCGCTCGTTGCTGGATCGTCTTCAGGCGCTTCCCGGCGTCCGTTCCATAGCCGCGAACACCAATCTTCCGCTCGACGGCTTCGTGCTGACCGGCCAGTACTTTCGTGTTCCAGGCGCCGCGCCCTCGCCATCGGAGCGTCCCTCCGCCGCCTGTAATCTCATCAATAACGGCTATCTCCGCGCGCTCGGAATTCCTCTGGTGCAAGGCCGGGAATTCGACACGCGCGATCGCGATGATGGCCCACCCGTCGCAATCGTCAGCGACTCATTCGCGCGCCGCTATTTCCCCGGTGAAGATCCCATCGGCCGCAAACTGATCGTCGCCACTCCCGGGAAGGCCGCCGTCGAGGTAACGCGAGAGATCGTCGGCGTCGCGGGCGATGTTCGCTACCTCACGCGACCGAGCGAGGAGTCGCTTGAAATCTATCTGCCGTTCGTTCAAACCACTTGGCCCAACATCTATGTGATGCTGCGCACCATCGGCGACCCTGCCGCTCTCGCTCCCGAGTTGCGCGCCGCGCTTCGCGATCCTGGCTGGAACCGGCAGTCCATCGCCGACGTCACCACCATGCAAGAGCGAATCTCCGCTCTGAATGATAAGCCGCGTCTTAATTCGCTGCTCGCGGCGCTGTTTGCAGCCATCGCGTTGCTGCTGGCGGGCATCGGAATCTACGGCGTAGTTTCCTACTCCACGTCGCAGCGGGCGCAGGAGATCGGCATCCGTATGGCGCTCGGCGCGACGCCCCGAAACATCGTTCGCTGGATTCTCGGCCAAGCCCTGCTTCTGGCCATAGCTGGAATGGCGCTCGGTTCGCTTGGATATTTCGCGCTCGCGCGCGTGCTGGCAAGCTTGCTTTATGGAGCCGGCGCGAACGACGGCTGGTCGTTGTTGGCTGCCGTTCTGTTGTTAGGTGCCATCGCGCTGCTCGCCAGTTACATTCCCGCGCGCCGCGCCGTACGGGGCGATCCAGTCGCCGCGCTGCGATCCGAATAAGTTGGAACCGCGGGCGTCGCTCCTGCGTAGAGTCTCTCTAGGAGTATTGCGCCATGGCTTTCGCGTCTTCGAATTCGGCTTCCGTCAACCGCCCCATCGTCCAGGGACTCTTCTTCGCAAGCTGTTTGCTCTCCATTGTTTCCTGGTACACCACGTTCGAAGGGATGCGTTTGTATCTGTCCGTCTGGTTTTCCGTGCTCGCATCCATCGGCCTGCAAACCGCGCTGGTGTTGGTGGCGTGGCTCATTGGCTTCAGCTCCTCCGCAACCCGCCAGGTGGGACGCCGCGCTCTGTTAGTCGGTGTCTATATTGTCACTGCCATCGTTTCCATCGCCTTCTCTTACACCAGTCTTTACACCTGGTTCAGTGCGCGCGAACGCCCCGCTACCATCGAGCGCAAGCTCTATGACGCGCTGAACGATTCCGCCGGCCAGACCGGCAAACTCCTCACCTCCGCCATCGACGAACAGCAGAAGCACGTGCTCGCGCTTCAGGAAATGACCGAAGCCGAGAAAACGCACGGCCTGATTTCGCGGGCCCAGGACGCCGATCCGTATCTCGCGAATATCCGGGCCGCTGTTGCGAAAGAGGCGCAGACCTACGCCGAGAACTATAAGGAAGGCGCGGGCGCCGGAGTCCGCTATTCCGCTTTTGATCGCTATACCAAACTCGCCGGGCAGTCGCTCGCGCAAATGCAGCGCTCCCAAACGGAGTTGGCCACTTTTGTCTCAAACACCCGGCCGCTCGAATCCACCGAGAAACAACTGCAAGCCTATCGGCAGGTCTATGACAATGTCCCCTGGAACGACGTGGAACAAACGCTGCACTCGGGACAACTCGCGAAGCCGCCAACTCCCGCTTACAGCGATTTTGTCGATCGCACCGTCTCCGGCCAGGAAGATCTTCTAGTCGCTTTCCAGGAACTTTTCACCGCGCCCACTCCGCGGCATGTCTTCGCCTTGATGCTGGCGGCTTTCATCGATATCGTGGTGTTCCTGCTGGCGTTCGCAACGGGTCCATACTTCTTTGGTTCGATGGAACACCGCTGGATCTCGGCCGGCGCGGCGCTCGAAGGTCTGGATGACCAAATCTTCACGCGCGATTTCCTCCGCAAACTGACGCCCGGTCCGCGCGGCATGGCGCGCGTGGAAGCGTCGGCGCTCTCGCCCGGCGAACAGCAACTTTGCCTGCTCTGGGCGGCCAAGAAACTTGCCGTCGTGGTGGTGGAAGACGGCCGGCAATATTACATGCTGGAGCAGGGGATTCACGAACAACTGCTCGAATCGCTAGCGTCCCAGCAGTTTCCACTGCGGGCCGCCTCGGTCGCTTCGAATTAGCGGTGGCCCTTTTTGCGCGTCTTTTGGGGCTCCACCAAGGAAAATTGCAGCTTGTGTTCCACTGGATCCACGCGGTCCAGCATGACATTCACTGTGTCGCCGATGCTGAACTCGCGCCGCGTCCGCTGCCCGACGATCTTGCGCACGTTCTCTTGAAACATATATCGATCGCCCGGCAGCGTATCGATGGGCACCAGCCCTTCGACAAACAGGTTCTCCAGTTCCACGAAAAAGCCAAATCGCGTGGTGCTGGTGATCAGTCCGCGGAATTCATCGCCTACGCGGCTCTCCATGAAACGCGCCTTTTTCCACTCCACCAATTCGCGCTCCGCATCGGCGGCGCGCCGCTCGGTTTCCGAACAATCGTGCGCGATCAGCTCCAGGCGTTCGGGGGCAATCAGGTCGCGCTTGCCGTCCAGCGATGCGTCCAAGAGCCGATGCACGATCAGATCGGGATAGCGCCGGATGGGCGAAGTGAAGTGCGTATAACTGGTCGCGGCCAGCGCGAAATGCCCGCGGTTGTCCGCGCTGTAGCGCGCTTGCTTGAGTGACCGCAACATCAAGTAGCTCAAGATGCGCTCCTCGGGTTTCCCCTCGATTTGCGCGATCAACTTTTGATAATTGCGCGAGGAAATGGAAAGGCTGTCGTCGGCGATCACGATTTCCTTGCGCACCATTTTCCCATCGCGCCGGCGCATCGGCTGGGTGCGAAACTTTTTCACGGGCACCGCGCCGATTCCCAACGAATACCCGAAATGAGTGGCGATCTCTTCGAACTCCAGCACGCGTTTGGGATCGGGCTTTTCGTGGATGCGGAATATTGACGCGATCCCCGCCTGCTCCAGGTGCGATGCTACGGCTTCATTGGCCGACAACATGAACTCTTCGATCAGCCGGTGCGCGATGTTGCGCGGGCTCCGTGAGACCCCGGCCATCTCGCCGAATTCATCGAACTCGATCAACGGCTCCGGCATATCGAAATCGATGGCGCCGCGCCGGATACGCTTCTGGTTCAACACCAGCGCCAGTTCGCGCATCAATTCAAATCGGCCAATCAGGCGCGCGTAGCGCTCTCGCAGCGCGGCATCGCCTTCGAGCAGCGCATGGACATCGGTGTAGGTCATGCGTTCCACGCTGCGAATTACTCCCCGGCCAAACCGTTGCGCAAGGATGTCGCCGCGCCGGTCGATTTCGAGTTCCACCGAAAGCACCAGCCGATCGACATTCGGCTTTAGTGAGCAAATCTCCGTTGAAAGTTCCAGCGGCAACATCGGAACCGCGCGGTCTGGAAAGTAGACGCTGGTTCCGCGCAAGAAAGCTTCTTCGTCGATGGGGCTTCCGGGCTTTACATAGTGGCTCACATCGGCGATGTGGACCTGCAGCGCATAGTGGCCGTTCGGCAGGCGATCTACCCACACCGCGTCGTCGAAGTCGCGCGCGGTTTCGCCATCGATGGTTACGATATCGAGCGTTCGATAATCCTGGCGGCCAGCCAGCACGTCCTCGCGAATCACATTGGAGAAGTTTTGCGCCTGTTCCAGAACCTCGGGCGGAAAATGATGCGGGATATGGTGCTTCCGGATCATGATCTCGACGTCCACGCCGAAATCATCCGGCCGTCCGAGGATTTCGATCACGCGTCCAACCGCGTACTCGCCGTCGTCAGGAAACTCCAGGATCTCGACGTTGACCACCATCCCGTCCAGATCTTCCGGTGACTTCACATCCACCGGCGCAACGCCGACGCGGTCGCGGCTCAGCGCGGCCGAGGGCAGCTCCATCCCAGCCGGGATCTGAATCCACTGCCGGATGCGCTCGTCATGGGGGGCCACAAAATTTCCACGCTTGCGAATGCGAAATTCGCCGACTACGGTCTGGTGCGCGCGCCGCAGCACTTTGACGATCTCGCCGTCGGCGCGTCCATCCCGTTCGATGCGCACGATGCGAACCACCACGCGATCACCATGCATGGCGGCCTGCGCCGATTCGCGCGGGATGTAAACGTCGCCTTTTAAGCTTTCGATGGGGTGATCGGGAATCAGGAATCCGTAGCCGTCGCGATGCATGTTCAAGCGGCCCACAGCGTACTCGCGGCTGAACCGGGTGACCACAAAATGACCGGAGCGAACTTCCACCAGTTGACCGCGCTCGATCAAGCGATCTAATGTGTTCTCCAGCTCGTCGCGCGATGCGAGCTTCGCGCCCAGCTCGCGGACTAATTGCTTAAACGTGGCACGCGCATGCGGGAGGCGCGCGATATGTTCCAGGACGTTGGCGTCCGTCACAGAGGCTTAACGAATCCGGCGGGCGCCATGGGGAGCGATCGAATCCTTGCGCCGGTGGCATGAAAGATGGCGTTGCCTATCGCAGGCGCCAGGCCAACGATTGGCGTTTCGCCCGCTCCCGCCGACGGCAGATCCTTGCGGTCTACCAGCACCGTCTCGATTAGTGGCAGATCGCTGAAGCGCGGCACGCGATACTTCGCGAGATGTGGATTCAGAATGCGGCCGTTCGCAAATTCCACAGATTCGAACAATGCGCCGCCGATGGCCATCATCATGGAGCCTTCGATCTGGTTTTTCAGATGTTCGGGATTCACAATCGCGCCGCATTCGAAGGCCGTGACTATGCGGTCGATCCTCACTTTCGGGGGCGGGGGCGTCACTTCCGCGCCAAGAAATTCACCGGGCACGATGGAAATCTCGGCGCAGGTTGCCACATAGCCACCTTTCTCCACGCCGCAGGCCAGGCCGTAGCCGTGATTCGGTTCGCTCTTCGCGTTGCCCCATGCGAACTTTTCCGCCGCAGCTTGGAGCACCGCGCGCAGCCGGTCGTTCTTTAGATTCTTGAGGCGAAACTCCAGTGGGTCGATGTTCGCCGCCGCGGCGAGATCGTCCATGTGCGATTCGCGCGCGAAATGATTCGCCGTCGCCGCCAGGCCGCGATACGAGCCCTGACGCAAGGGCGATTCTGAACGATGAAACTGCGCCGCGTGTTTCGGGATATCATACGGGCTCTCGATGGCTGACGGCCCCGAATTGTAGTTATCGAACCGCCAAGCAGTGATCAAACCATCGTTGCTCATGCCGCTTCGAATATCGATCACGCCCGCCGGCCGGAAATAGGCCCACATGAATTCCTCTTCGCGCGACCAGATCAACTTGACGGGCTTATTGGCCGCTTGCGCGAGGCGCGCCGCCTCAATGGCCGCCTCACCAGTGTGCTTGCCACCATAAGCCGAGCCCGTGTCGCGCACGATTACGCGCACGCGATCCTCGGGCAGCTTGAACGCCTGGAGCAGCTCATCTTTCACGCCCCACGGGCGCTGCGTGCCGGTCCAGACCGTGAGTTTTCCGTCGTTCCATTCGGCGACAGCGGCGCGCGGCTCCAGGGGAACATGCGCGATGTACGCCACCGTGTACGTGGCGTCCAGTTTGTGATCGGCCGATTCGAGCGCATGATCCACGAAGGTTTCGTTCGGGCTGAAATCCCCCGCCACGCGTTGCGGCGCGGTCTTCTTGAGTATTTCGAACAGCTCCTTGTTCGAAGGTTGCGGAGCGGCGTTCCATCCGGCTTTGATGGCTTCGATGGCTTTGTCGAGAGTGGCCTCGTCCGGCGCAACGGCGCCCACAAAATCGCCGTCACGGACGATCACGACATCCTGGATCTGGCTGGCTGCCTTGGCATCGAACGATGCAAGCTTCGCGTTGAATGCCGGCGGCCGCAGCACGCGCCCGTTTAGCATGCCGGGCCGCGTGACATCGGAAGTGAAGCGATGCGCTCCAGTGACCATGTCGCGCGCGCTGACTTTCGGCGCGGATGTTCCTTCCAACGTCCACTCGGCCGCAGGAGTAACGGCAGCGCCATCCACGGTCTTTACCAGCTTCTGGCCGTGTGTCAGCTCGCCGAATCCGACGGACTGGCCGCTCACTTTATTCGTCACCTTGCCGCCCGCGACCGAGATGGAGGCGCGATCTACGTTCCACTTGGCCGCGGCAAGATCGATCAAAGCTTCGCGCGCCGCCGCGCCTACCTTTTTCATTTGCGGCGCCATCACAGGCGTGGTTCGGCTGCCGAAGGTTCCCATGTCGTAGGGTGTGAGATCGGTATCCGCCATCACGAGTTGCACTGATCCAATGGGCGCGCGCAACTCTTCGGCCACCGCCTGCGCCAGCGAAGTCCGGATGTTCTGGCCTACTTCCACCTTACCGGTGTACACGGTAACGGTGCCATCTTCGCCGATGTGCAGCCAGGCGGCCAACTCGGGAGGCCGCGCGTCGGGACGAAATGCCGGGGCGCGGCCGGATTCCTGCGCGCGCGCAACGCCATCCAGCGCGAGCAGGAGCACCAATCCGCCTCCCAGGAATTTGAAAAAGTCGCGGCGCTCCAAATCGAAGCCGCTGGGCTCGGGTTCGAAGCGATACGCCGGTGCCTCGAGGAGTTCGTAGCGTTCCAGCTCGATCTCACGCATGCTGGGCTCCGGCGGCCATCCACACTGCTGCGATGATGCGCGGATACGTGCCGCAGCGGCAAACATTTCCTTCGAGGGCGCGGCGAATTTCGGGCTCGCTCGGCTGGGGCGTCTTCTTCAGGAGACCGACGCTCGAGAGAATCATGCCGGGCGTGCAATATCCGCATTGCAGCGCGCCGGCCTGGATAAAGGCTTCTTGCACGGGATGCAGCTTGCCGTTTTGCTCCAGACCTTCAATGGTGGTGATTTCTTTGCCGGCGACAGCGGACACGCGAATCATGCACGATCGCAGTGGCGCGCCCTCAACCAACACGGTGCACGCGCCGCACTGGCCCTCGCCACATCCGTATTTCGTGCCGGTAAGTTCCAGCTCGTCGCGAAGGACCCACAGCAGCCGGCGCGATGGGTCAACAACAAGCCGATAGTGGGTTTGGTTGACGACGAGTTCCATTCTCCGATTTTACGCCTAGGGAGTGGACTTCGTGCGTGTTCGCTAATCCTGCCGTAGCGCGAGCATTGGGTCCACACCGGCTGCTCTCCGCGCCGGAATGGCCGCGGCCACGAGAGTGGTCAGCAGCAGGCCCAGCGGCACCAACGTGACCAGCACGGGATCGAAGCCCGGCGTGGCCATAATGCTCGCGCTGAGCGCCCGGCTGCCGGCCAAGCTCAACACCAGCCCGATGCCTACGCCGGTTAATCCCATGGTGGCAGCTTGTTTCAGAATCATTCGCATCACCTGCGGCCGGTCCGCGCCGAGCGCCATGCGGATGCCGATCTCGCGCGTCCGGCGGGCCACTTGATAGGCCACCACCGCGTACAGGCCGACGAGTGCCAGGCCCAAACCCAGCAGGCCGATGGACGCAACGGCTCCGTTGATGAAGTGCATGATCCTGACGGCGCGCTGATCGACGATGTCGGCCATGGTTCGCACTCCGAAGACCGGAACATTCGCATCGACCGATCGAATCACTTGGCGCAGCGGCGCGGCCAGCGCAGCGGGATCCCCGTAGGCTTCGGCGATCAGCGCCATCTGGCCGCGCGGGTTCTGGCTGAAGGGCAGGTACAAATAATCGAGAGGCGGCTCGAACATCTGTACATATCTGGTGGTAGGGGTGACGCCTACGATCTCTATCCATGGAGAACCAGGCTGAGCCAGCCGGATTCGCTTCCCGATGGGATTATTACCCAGGTAATGCTTGGCGAACAATTGGTTGACGATGGCCACCCGGGGCGAATCCGGGCGATCCGTCGATTGAAATGCGCGGCCTTGCAACAGCGAGATGCCGAGCGTTTGAAAATAACGATCATCCACCGTGCTGGCCCACACATTGGCGCTCTGTTGGCCTGGCGGAAACTGGTAGCCTTCCGGGATCACCACCTCGCTACCCCAGTTGTTCAGCGGAATGGCGGACGAGAGCGTCGCCGACTTTACCCCGGGCGTTTCACGCACGCGCTGGATCAGCTTTTTATAAAACTGGTCGGCTTGCTGCGGAATGTAGCGGATCAGCGCCGGATTGAAACTCATGCTCAGCTGATGGTCAACGCGAAATCCGGGACTATGCGACAGCAGGTAGCCAAACCCCCGAAAAAGTTGGGTGGCCGCAACCAGCAGGACGACAGCACCGGCGATCTGCGCGGTGACCAGGGCATTTCGGCCGAAGAACCTCTTGCGATTTTGCTCCGAGGGCGCAGCTTTCAGAGCCGGCACCAGATCGCTTCTGGTGGCCTGCAGCGCCGGCGCCAGCCCGAACAGAATCGCAGTGGCTGCCGAAATCAGCAGAGTAAACCAGAGCACTCGGGCATCCAATTGAACGTCGGTGTGCATGGGGATATCGCCCGCGGTTGGCAATTTAGAAACCACATCGATGCCGAACTGCGCGACCAACAGTGCCAGAGCGCCGCCCGGCCGCCGCAATCACCAAACTTTCCGCCATGAGTTGGCGCACCAACCGTCCGCGGCTTGCACCGATGGCCAGCCGCACCGCGATTTCACGCGCCCTGGCGCGGCCGCGGCTCAGGATCAGGTTCGCCACGTTGGCACAGGCGATCAACAGGGCGACTATCACGATGGCGAACAAGGTCGCGACCATGAGAGGAGTCACCGGGTCGTTGTCCAGACGCGCTTGGAGTTCCGTGCGCAGCGCCGCTCCGAACGAACGGTTGGTCGCCGGGTAAGACTGCTCCAGCGAGTGAGCGAGAGCGGCAGCTTCAGCTCCGGCGGATTGAATTGAGACGCCCGGTTTCAAACGTCCCTTCACGCTGAACGTGCGTTCGCTTCGGTTGGTGAGAAGGTCGCGATCTGAGGTGAACATCGCCGGCGCCATTTGCGCGGGAACATAGAGTGCGGGCCGGACGAACAAATCCATCCCGGTGAAAGATTCCGGCGCCACGCCGATCACGGTGAAATCCAAACTATCCAACCGAATGCGGCGTCCGATCACCGATGGATCGGAGGCGAACTCGTTCTTCCAGAAATCGTGCGCGAGCACCACGACCGCGTTTCGTCCGGGAACCTGGTCCTCGTCAGGCCGGAATCCACGCCCGAGTTGCGGCTCCGTCCCCATGGCGCGGAAGAGATTGCCGCTCACCAGGTATCCGTATTTCATTTGCGATTGCGTCTGGGCGTCTTTAGCGAAACCGAAGGGAGTCAGCGAATAGGCCACCAATCCATCAAAGGATTGGAGCTTATCGCGATAATCCTGATAATCGCGGTAAGACATATCGGCGTAGGTTCCGCTGGGCGTTCGGGACGACAGCTTCACTACTTGCGAAGGATTGGACACGGTGAGCGGCCGCAGGACGAGCGCATCGCCAAAGCTGAAGATGGCGGCTGTAGCGCCAATTCCGAGCCCGATGGAAACGATGGCGGTGAGCGCGAATCCCGGATTCTGCCGAAGAGTGCGGACGGCGTAACGCAGGTCGTTCAGCATGAGGTTGTTTCACGCACGCGGCGCTCCGTTTGGGAACCATTTGTGCGATCAGCAATATAGCGATCAGGCGCAGGGAGGGCGCCGTTCGTTCTTGGGACGGCGCTGGCAGAAAGCGAACAGGATGACCGCGCTACTCGCTGGCCCGCACAGCGGAAACGCCGGATTCGCCCGCACGCTGGGCGCGCCGAATGAACGACCTGTCAAAGGACATAGACGCGGTTTCCGGCGGTCTGCTGGTCAGGTGCAGCGCATCGGCCAAATCGATGCCATGGGAAGAAAGCGCAAGCGCGGCAGCCACCGATGGCTCGTCTTCGGTATGCACGTTCTTCAGGCCGAGCAATCTGGTGAAGGCATCTGACATCGCACTTTCCTCAAATCCGTACAGGCTGCGCAGACGCCAGGCCGTCTTGATCTGCTCGCGATCATCCATCAGCAGTCGAACCAGAACCTTAGTATCGACCACGATCATGACGCCGGCCAGCCTCATTTGCAATGGCCGCATCCATATGGGCGAGCGTTTTCGGCTTACCTTTGGACTGAAGACAGCCGGCAACCTGGTCGATGCTGGTTTCGGGGAAACGGGCAGCAGGCCGCAGCAGAATTCCATCGCCGGTTTCTTCGACAGTGAACTCCGTTCCCGGTCCCCAAGATCGAGAAGTCCGTATGTTCTTGGGCAGGGTGATCTGTCCCTTGGTGGAGAGCCGAGTTGTTTCCATGGGTAGGATCATTCCAGTTACAATCTGCGCCGGCGGATCTCCTCAGCGTAGGCTGTGGTGACGCGCTCCACGCGATCGAACAGGCCGCAGAAAGCTACCTCGGGTTTCATGCCGCGCAGCTCCTCATCGGTGAGTGTTTCCAGATGCGTTCGCCATTGCGCCTCGAATTCCTGATTGAAAACGTCGCGTTCCAGAATGCTGGTGGCGCGCAAATTCAGATTGCCGGGGACGCGGAGGCGCCAGATATGCGTCGGCGACGGGGAGGGATTATTGTCCTCGGGGATCTCGTACAGATCCAAATAGCATGGAATGCCGGCGGCCTCCAAGACTTCCTGAGCGTTCGCCATGTCGTCGGCAGGGACCGCTCCGGGCGAGTCAGTCCTTGATAAGACTTCGGCGGCATCATCCAACCAGTCTGGTTCATCGCCGGCGGGCTCCCTTTCCTCGTCGATTTCCACGCTCTCGTCGGATAAGTCCTCCGGCAGTGGAATCGAGGGTCGTCCAGTCTCTCGCCGGCGAGTACCGCGCGAAGCCAGATTGCGCCGGCCGAGTTCGTCGTCGTAGCATTTCTGCGCCGTCTCGACCAGATCCGCGCGCTTGATCGCCAGAAGCGCGTCGTCGGACAGCGAAGCGTAGTGTTCGCGTAAATATTGGGAATCTGCGGCCATGGCTATACCGTTTTATCAGGCGTTCGCTCTCTCGGCAACCAGCAAGGATTGAAGGATCTGATCGGAGACCTCCTTGACAGCGCCGGGCGAATGAGCCAGAAACAACGTGTTGGTCCGGTCGCTCTCGCCGATGGATTTCAAGGTGTCGAAATACTGCGTGACCATGACCAGTTGCATGACTTCTCTGGCAGATGCTCCTTCGACGACTTTCTGAAACTGTTCAATGGACGCCTGCAGGCCTTCGATGATGGCTTTTCTCTGGTTGGCGATTCCTTGCCCCTGTAAGGCCTTGCTTTCCGCTTCGGCCTCGGCCTTCTTCACCACTAGAATCTTCTCCGCTTCGCCGCGGGCGTTGGCGGCCACCTGCTCGCGCTGCGCGGCGTTGATATCGTTCATCGCCGACTTCACCTTCGCGTCGGGAACAATATCGGTGACCAGCACATTGACAATTTCGTAGCCGAATAGCGCCATGTCCGCGTCCAGTTCCTGCTTCACCGCCGCGGCGATACTGGATTGCGAGGCGAAAACTTCGTCCAGCGTCATTCCCGGGACATGCCCCAGAATCACCTGCTCGACATAGGATTGAATCTGGGCCGCAGGATCGGACAATTTGTAGTAAGCGTCGAATACTTTCTCCGGACGCACACGATTCTGCACCGAAATCGGAATGGTGACGAATACGTTGTCTTTGGTTTTGGTTTCCATGGTCAAGGTGATCTGGTTGACACGCAGACTCACGGTGCCGGAGACGGAATCCAAGAACGGCCGCTTCCAGTTCAATCCAGGTTCCGCGACTCGCAGAAACTTTCCGAATCGCGTGATGACGGCGACCTCCGCCGTACGCACAGTGAAAAAGCTCCCGAGAATCAGGTAGAGCAATATGAACGCCACGATCCCCAACGGTATCCAATAGAGTTGGCCCATTTCGGTTTTCCTTCGCTTGCTGTTTTTGACTAGCTCAGAGTATATAAGATCGTCCAAATTAACCAAATGGAATAGTTGGGCGAAGCTGGCAGACGGGCCGCCGATTCGCTGAAAGCGCTTCCTGGGGCCCTTCGGTGCGCTTCAGTTGGATATAATGCAGTTCGGTTCCGGCCCGCAGGCATATTCACCAGATCCCGCAAGGCCTTCATACCTGAAGTGAGGAGTTATCTGCAACGATGAGTCAGCAAAGTTTAGAGGACGCGCTACAGGCGTCCGGCAGTCCGGTAAAGCGATTGCGAAATTCGCAGATCGGACCATATGCTTTCCCGGTAGTACGCCCCGAGTTCACCAACTGGCGGGATGAACAGCGCGCCTGGAAGGAAAGCTGCGCGCTTCTCGATCAGTCGCATCACATGACCGATTTGTATGTGGAAGGGCCGCAAGCGCTCAAGGTGCTGTCGGATCTTGGCATCAATAGCTACAAGAATTTCAAAGTCAATCAAGCGAAGCAATTCGTGGCCTGTAATCCTGATGGCTATGTGATTGGCGATGCGATCCTATTTTATCTGGACGAAAACAAATTCAATCTTGTCGGCCGCCCTCCCGCTCTGAACTGGGTGCAATATAACGTGGAGGCTGGCAGCTATCAGGCTTCGGCAGAACGCGACGAAAGGTCCGCGGTCAATCAAGGCCGGCGAAGGACTTACCGGTATCAGATTCAGGGCCCCCATGCATTGCGCGTGATGGAGAAGGTAACCGGGAAACCGGCACCCGATATACGGTTCTTCCATATGGACGTGTTCAGCGTCGCGGGCCGCAGTGTTCGCGCGTTACGTCATGGAATGGTGGGCCAGCCCGGCTGGGAACTGTTTGGACCGTGGGATGATGGCGAAGCGGTGCGCGACGCGATCGTTCAAGCCGGTCAGGAGTACGGGATTCGGCAGGTGGGATCACGCGCTTACCCTACCACGTGTCTCGAGTCCGGCTGGATTCCGTCGCCGCTTCCTGCAATTTATGTTGGTGACGAGCTGAAGGGATACCGGCAGTGGCTGACCACCAAGAGCTATGAAGCCACGGCATCACTGGGGGGAAGTTTTTATTCGGATAAAATCACCGACTATTATTTGACACCGTACGATCTTGGTTATGGGCCTTTCGTCAAGTTCGATCATGATTTTGTCGGACGGGCGGCACTCGAGAAAATGGCCGAGAATCAGCCGCGCAAGAAAGTAACTCTGGTTTGGAACGGCGAGGATGTCGCGCGGGCCTTTGGCTCGTTATTTCATGCCGGCGACATTACCAAGTATATCGACTTACCTTTGGCTAACTATTCGACGCTGCCGTTTGACAAAGTGCTGAAAGACGGCAAGATCGTCGGGCTGTCCACTTACACTGGCTACACTTACAACGAACGCGCGATGCTGTCGCTGGGGGTGGTCGATGTGGCGTACAGTGAGCCGGGCACGGAAGTGACGCTGGTATGGGGCGAGGAAGGCCGCGGGTCAACCAAGCCAACGGTGGAGCGCCACGCACAGGCCGAGATTCGCGCCACGGTTGCCTCCGTCCCGTACGCCGAGGTAGCGCGCGTCGCGTACCGGCCGCACTAAGTAATTGCGTAACAGGAGGACTTACTAAATGGCATATATATTCCACCAAGACGACTTGCCGAAGCTGGTTGCGGTGGTTCCTGGCCGGGAGCGGACCTTTTTCGTTAATAAGGAACTCACCAATATCGATGACATGCTGGCCGGCGTGATGGTGTATAAGGCGCACGGCTCCTCGCCTTATCATTACCACGAGATTTGCGAGCACTTTTACTTCATCATGGAAGGCGACGGCACGGTGGAAAGCGAGGAAGGCGTGCGTCCGGTGGGGCCGGGCGACTTAGTCTTTATTCCGGCCGATGCCAAACATCGCCTGCGTGCGACGGAGACCGGCCTGTTTTATTTCGAATTCCAGGCGCCGAATCGTTTCAAGACACACATCCTGGATGGAACGCCGGACGATCTGCGCTGGAACCGCGTGGACGGACGGGTTTGGGTCCAAACATAAAGAGAACTGGCCATGACGACATCACTCACCTTTATCGATACGAACAAGTTGCCGCGCGTGAAGACTCCGCAGGGCGAAGTTACCGAGATCCTGAACCAGCAGTTGGTTGGAGCGAAGAATGTCTTAGGAACGCTGCGCTGGCTTGCGCCGGGCGAAAAGTTCCAGGCCGATGCGCTCGAAAAACATCAGCTCATTTACTTAATGGACGGGCAAGGAAGCATTCGCCTGGACAATAAGGATTACGATGTTTCTCGCGGTGCAGGCGTCTATCTGGGGCCTTCGGAGTCGGCGATTATTCAAGCCGGCGCGGGTTCGCCGCTCAAACTGTTTCATCTGATGGTTCCGCGCGTCCCGGCGTAGCCCCCGCGCTCTCGCGCGGCGGTCATGACGCCAGCATCACGGTACCCCTTTCGGTTCTGTAACAATCCGGTTTTTCCTTGACAAAGTGATGAAAAAAGGCAAGACTGGCTTCATCAGCCAGGGCTATAGCTAACAGTTGGAAGACTGAACTTTGTGCGTTCAGCCGCAAAGGGATTGAATGCTCACTAAACTCCTCACTCGCTCAGTAATTATTTGTTTCTTTACTTTGTCCGTGGCTCCGTTTGTGCATGGGCAAGCCACCGGAAGTATTTCAGGGACCGTAACGGACACCACAGGTTCTGCGGTGCCGGGGGCGAAAGTGACCGTGACCGTACCCGCCACCGGTCTGACGCGGTCTTCGACGACGAACGAAAGCGGCGAGTACCTGGTTCCTTTGCTTGGTGTCGCGAACTATAACGTCCAAGTGGAACTTCAGGGATTTCAGACCGCCACGGCCAATGACATCCGGCTGCAAGTAGATGAACATCGAGAGCTGGATTTTAAGCTGAGCCCCGCGACGGTGCAAACGAATGTCGAGGTTAGCGCCACCGCTGTGGCGATCCAAACGGCTGACGCCACGCTCGGCCAGGTGATCACCACCCAGCAGGTGGCCGACCTTCCGTTGAACGGGCGGGACTTTGTGCAGCTTGCCACGCTGACGCCGGGCACCACGCAGGAAACCAATCCGGCCAGCTTTTTCAATGGCGGCGCCAGCAGCGAAGCGTCCGCGCGCGGGTCGTTTTCGCTTTCCGTGGGCGGCTCTCGCGCCAACAGCACCGATTGGCTGTTGGATGGTAACGATAATAACGAGCTGACGTCCGGCGCGATCGCGATTCTGTCCTCGATCGACTCTATTCAGGAATTTAAGGTACTCACTTACAACTACTCGGCGGAATGGGGAACGCGCGGCGGCCCGACGGTTTTGGTGACGACGAAATCGGGGAGCAATCAGTTCCACGGAAGCCTGTTTGAGTTTTTCCGCAATACCGATCTGGACGCGCGCAGCTTCTTCGCCACGTCGACCGAGAAATTCAACCTCAATCAGTTTGGAGCCTCGTTTGGGGGGCCGATCAAGAAAGACAAAGCGTTTTTCTTCGTAGACTATGAAGAAAAGTACCAGCGCCACGGAATTCCCTTTACCGGTGTCATGCCAACCGCGGCGATGCGCAATGGCGACTTTAGCGAAAACCCGTTCGGGCAGCCGAACACGCTCCAGTTGACCAACCCGACCTCCACTTCCGGAACGCCTTTGATGTGCGATGCGGGCGGCAACCCGTTGCCTGCCGCAGCGGATGGAAGCCAGGCTGCGGGTGCGCCCTGCGACAAGATTCCGGCCAGCCTGATCAACCCGATCGGCCAAAAGCTCATCAATCTCTACCCGCTGCCCAACGCGAACAATCCCGCTCTCGGGTACAACTATGTGAGCGAGCCGGTGAGGACGCTGGACGAGGGCAAGTTCGATGTGCGGCTGGATGAAAACCTTACCAGCAAGGACACGATGTTTGCGCGCTTCAGTTACGATCAAGCGCAGTCCTATGTCCCGGGCGGCGCGCCGGGGTTCGCCGAACAAGGCGCCTTTGCCAGTAACCAAAGCATCGCCAACCATGCGCGCAACGCGGTTATTTCTGAGACGCATGTCTTTTCGCCGACGACGGTCAACCAGATCAGCTTCGGTTTTAACCGCATCTTCGACTACATCACTTCGCAGGGAAACGCGAGCTGCTACGCGGCGGCGATTGGCATTCCGAACGCCAATTTGGGGGGCAACAGTTGCGGCCTGACGTCGGTGGAACTGCTCGGTCAATATTGGTCCCTGGGCGATCGCGGGTATGCGCCGTTCGTCGGCGGGACGAACGTTTGGACATTTTCTGATTCGCTGGACATGGTTCGCGGCAACCACGATGTCCGCGTGGGATTCAATCTTCGCGCCAATCAGTTGAACACAGTTGCGGTTGGTTTCCCGAACGGGTTCTGGGTGGTCACCGGACAGTTCACTGGCGATCCCGCGGCGGATCTGCTGACGGGATGGACGGCCGTCGCGCTCCATGACCAGGAGTTTGACGGCGGAAATACCGGACGCCGTTGGAAACTGTATCGCCCATTCGTGGAGGACAATTGGCGCGCAGGTAAGAGCCTGACGTTGAACCTCGGTTTGGCTTGGGCGATGATGACTCCGCAAACCGAAGTGGGAAATCGTATGGCGGATTTCGATCCGGCGTCCGGACAGTTCCTGGTGGCCGGCGTGAATGCCGGTGCGAGCGCGGGCATTCACATGGATTGGACCGCGTTGGAGCCGCGCTTGGGGGCAGCTTGGAAGCCATTCGGCAGCAATACCGTGGTGCGCGGCGGTTACGCCATCTACCATGATTCGTCGTGGAACCAAGGCGCGCAGGGTTTGTGGCAAAATCCACCGTATTATGCGGAGTCGTTTGCCGGTGGGGCCAATATGTCGCAGGGATTTCAGATATTCACTTCGCCTCCCACTCCAGCCGAGTTTGCAGGCACGATCCTGGCGCAGGACAGGAACTTCAAACAAGGCCGAATTCAGCAGTTCAACGTCAACGTGGAACAGGAGATCCCCGGAGAGATCGTACTGACAGCCGGCTATGCCGGGGCCCGCAGTTCGCACCTTCTGGAATTCGGAAACGATATCAACGTCGGATCGCCCAGCGCTTGTGGAACGGTGACCGGCTACACGCTGGGATGCGGTCCGGGTGGCGCGGCGTTCGGGATTCCGTATCCCGCGTTCGCGTACTCAGACATCGCGAATATTTACAACGCCGGCCTGGCGCATTACAATTCTCTGCAGGTCAAAGCCGAGACCAAGAGCGCAAAGTACGGCATCTATGGGCTCATCGGATATACCTATTCGCGAGCCTATGACACGGGCTTGACGGACGGCCTGGGGAGTATCATCGGAGCCGCCTATTTTCCGATGCCGAATTGGCAAAAGTTGGACTGGGGCTTATCGCAGATTAATCTGAACCAGAATTTTACGGCTAGCATCATTTACAACTTGCCGTTCGGAAAGGGCAGGAAATGGGGAAGCAACTGGAACGCGGCGGCCAATGCCCTGCTGGGTGGTTGGGAGACCACCGTGATCGAACATGCCACATCGGGATTTCCGATCTTCGTGGTGGATAGCAATAACACGTCCGGCGCAGGTTTCCTGAACACGAACGACCAAAGTTTCATTCGCCCCAATCAGACTTGCGATCCGCGGTCGGGTGTTTCATCGCTGTCTGAGTTCTTCAATGTCTCTTGCTTTTCGCAGCCGGCGCCGGGAGAACTCGGCAACGCCAGCCGGACACCGCTTTCCGGTCCGGATTTCGTGAACACGGATTTTTCCGTCATCAAGCAGTTCGTCCCGCGGGAAGGATGGCGGGTCGATTTCCGCGCCGAGTTCTTTAATTTGTTCAATCATCCGCAATTCGGCGCGCCCGGCGGCAACGGCTCCGGTGCGGATTTCAACTCTCCCACGTTTGCGGTGATCAACTACACGGTAAACAATCCGCGGGTGGTGCAGTTCGGACTCAAGCTGGCTTTCTAAGGCCCGGGCGGCTCAGCGGTACACCACGCACCCGCGCGCTTCCAGGATTGCGATCCAGGCGGGTGTCGCTGTGTTCATCCGTTCGAAGTCCACCCAGCGCAAGTCGAGTTTGTCCAAGCGGGGGAGTTGAGCGAGCGCAGGCGGGAGATGCGTGAGAGGGTTGCCGCGAAGATCGATCTGGCGCAGTTCCACGAGTGTCTCAATGGAATCCGGCAGCGATGTCAATTTGTTGTTTCTCAGGTGCAGATCTCGCAGGCGCACCAATCGCCCGATGGAATCCGGCAGCGAAGCCAGCCGATTATCGGATGCCCGTAGCTCGATCAGGCTGACCATGCCGGTAATCGATTCAGGCAATACTTCCAACGCATTTTCACTTATATTCAGGTAGCGCAACTTGGTCAGCGCGGCGAGCGACTGCGGCAGCGCGGTCAACTGGTTGTCGTGGAGATAGAGAAAATCGCTGAGACCATCGAGCGCGGCCAAGGCATCCGGCACGTTCGTCAGCCGGTTGTGTCCCAAGTCGAGCATGCGCAGGTTTTTCAGACACCCAATCTGATCGGGCACCTCTGATAGATCGTTATCGGCGAGGACCAGCGTCTCAAGGTTTATTCGCTGCCACACCCAGTCGGGCACATGGCCGTGGCGCTTTTTCCATAAGCTCAGATGCTTTGAGTTCAGGGCCTTCGTCAGACATGCGGGGCACAGGCAACTTTCAATTGGCAGGTCGAGAGGCAACTCACCGGACATGGGCTCATTACATTGCAGGCAGAACGTCGCCATAGAGGTGCTTAGCGGATCTCGAAATCCGCGGTCTGTTTGGCGGTCTTCTCGGCCCCGTCCGCGGCGGTGACTTCCAACGCGTACGAACCGGAAGGAAGCGATCCAATCGGCACGCTCAGTCCTACCGGGGTTGTAGACTTACCGACTGTCGGAGGGGGAAGCTTCGCCACGCCGCCGTCCCACTTCTGCGCACCCGTCTTGCGGTCCAGAATGCGAAGGCGCAAACTGGCTGTGCCTTGAGCGCCCGATGAGTAGACTTCGAAATAACAGAAGGCTTGCTCAGACCTTGTAAACACGTTCGATCCGCTCGGAATCACCTGCATGGCACCGGCGATCAACGGCGTGCCCTCGTCAATCAGAGCGGGTTCCAGTCCCAACTCGGATGCTGGCCGCGCTTCCCTGCTCAAAGCGATTCCGCTGAGGGCGAACTGGCCGCGGTCATCCGCGGGTATCGTCAGCGGGGTCTCTGCCTTCCCAAAGTTCTCGCCGCCGGAGCTGAAGACAACCGAGAGACTGTATCGGCCCGGAACGATCTTGAATTCTTTTTCATAATGCAGAGATGTCTGTCTCCACTTGTCGGCATCCTCTTTTTTGTTGAAATCGAGCCTGACAATATCGCTGAAGCGCGCCGCCACAGCACCATCAGGAGCCGATGCAATGCCCAGAATATTGATCTCGGCATGCAGTTTGCCCTTTGCATTCTCAAGCCTCACTGCATCGGTTGCCATTTCCATTGCTACGTGAACCCGCGCGACGTTCGGCGCGGCATAAAAGAACGGAGCCTGGATGGACGCCGCTGTTCCGGCCTCAGGGGCGGCGGCCTTCTTCTCCAGATCCTGCTCCAGCCGGCTTTCCTCCAGCAGGTCCTGGGGCTTTGCCGAGCAGTAACTCGACCTGAATCGCACCGCGGCGCCGCGCCGATCCACTTTGACGCGCAGCCGATGACAAGCGCCATCCTTTGAATCCGGCGGTTCGTAGCCAAGCACGTAATATTGACTCTGCTCCGCGTCAACCTTTTGCAATTCGGCGACAAGGTCACTGGAGTTGGATAAGACCAGCCCCCCGGTCTCGCTGGCAACCCTAAACAAAAGGCTGTCGTCTGTCAGGACCCTGGGATTGCCGTCGTTCCCCGGGTTCGGCCCATTGCCGCGGGGCGTAGCCGGAAAGGTTCGAACCGGGTCTTGACTAAGATCGAACGACGTTCCCGAGGCGTCCTGGACGGCACTTCCCTGCACCAGAGGATAAACCGTGACATTGGAGTTGTTGCTCATCTGAATCAAGCGCGCCGCATCGGGCGCCTGAGCCAGGTTAAACAACCATCTCCCGGTTAAAAGAACGATGATCTTACGGCCCGGCACGGCGTTCAGATTTCTGGCGAGATCCGCAACGGACGGGATCAGGCCCTGGGCCACAGCGGCGGAAGTGGAGGCGTCGCCGATAATGCCCTCATTCCGAGTAGTGGGTTGGATGGGAGTTCGGCCGGAGAATCGGACGGCGCGCACAGCCTCCTTCGCCGGCCTGCGTTCTCGGTGAAGCCTTGCATCACATGATAGGCACCGTCAAAACTCACCACCGCCATCAACTGGTTGGGATCAGAGTGGGCATCGATGAAGGCTACCGCGGCTTGCCTCGCGCTGGCTTGATCGGTCACGCTCATACCGACGTCGTCAAAGAACAACACCAATCGCCGGGGTTCGGACGGCGACGAAGCGTTCTCCAGCGAGAGGCTTTCCACCGGCTGTTCCTTATTGTCTTCCCAGATCCGAAAGTCCTTGGCCCTCAGGTCGCGGACATATTCTCCCCTTTTGCCGGTCACAATGGCGTCTATCAAAACCTGGCGTGTTTCGCTTTGAAAAACCGGAGCCCGCTGGCCTGGTAAGGGCACGCAGGTGAGACAGAGAAGTATTGCGAAAGTCTTCATGGAATGTTGACCGTCCCGTTACGCGCCGCCATGGTGCCTGCTGCATCTCTCACCACGACGCGCACCACGTAACGCCCAGGCGCAACGTCGAAAGTCTCTTGAACATCCATGCCGGAGCCAAGCACCTTTTGGAGCGTTTGCTCCCGAAGGCGAAGATCCATCGCTCGCCGAATCCCGCGCACGTAGTGGCCATCCTGGTCGAACAAGGCCGTCACTACCGTCAAGGTATCCTGGCTGCGATCCCCGGCGGTCCGAAACTTGATTGCGTTCATGTCCAGGTGCGAGGCGACCGTCAACTCCGCCGACGCATCGTTCAGTTTGAAAAAGTCCGTGGTAACTTCGACGGGAAAATCGCGCACCTCGTCGAGAGAGAACACGGCCTCCTGAATCTCCTCCCGGGCTTGCTCGGCCGCGTCCGCAGCGCGGTTCGGCGCCCAGTAGCCGCGCCGGGCCTGCACCGCAAGTCCCTTCGAATTAGTGAGGATGATCTTCAACTGGTGATAGCTGCCATCCAACTTCAGATTTTGCGGCGAGAACCGAAGCACGTAGGTGTACTGCGGCGGAGACGCCAATTGCCGGAGGCCCTCCAGGAGACCGTTGTCATTCTTAAAGGAACTTCCGCCCGTGCCGTCGGCCAGTTCGTCCAGCACGAATTTGCCGACTCGAGCTTCCTCCAGCATATAGTGCTTGGCGAGCGAATCCGGATCCCGCCGCCCGAATCCTAGAGCAGAATCCTGGCCAGCGTCTGCGAGGAGTGGGGTATCGGCTCCGCGGGCGTCCAGGCTGCTGATCGTGATGTGCGAGCGAATCGCACGATCCATCAACTCCATCTCCTTGGCGCGGAGTTCGGCCAGCAACACGAAGCCTGGAGAAATCAGCACGATGTTCCGGCTTCCGGGCATCACCGAAATGCGCTGAATCACGCTCGCCAGGACATTGATGGAGGCCTGGACATTCAGGTTGTTGGCCGAGAGCGACATCTGCGAATAAGCGACCACTGTCCCGGTGGTTATGGCGGCTTTTGGCAGGCACTTTCCCAGTTCTACCGCGGCATCCGCGAGCGCCAGCGTATCGCTTTGGTTCAAAATCAGGCCGGCTTGATAAGCGCCTATGATGTCCGGGCAATCCGTTCCGGGAGGCACCGCAGCACTCGGATTGGGGCCGATTCGAAGCAGTGCATCATGCAATTGCTGTCGATCTTCGGTGAAATCGATTGCCAGGCGGCCCGACGTGGTGTAGATGGCGGCGCGCATGGCGGGTGTAAGCGCTTCGGCGAAATGCCGTTCTGCGGCCGTCCTGACTCGCGCCAGATCCTGGAAGCTCAAGTGAACGTCATCGAAAACGTAGGCTACATACCGATTAGGCAGGAGAGGTGTGGTAGTTGGTGTTGTGAGCGGAGTGGGTAGCGCGGCTGCCGGGGTTGCCTGCACGCCGGCCACATTATCTGAGCGCACGGCGTTCACCTCTACAGAGAATTTGGTGATGACCTGCTGCTTGCCCTTGTCGAAGAGCCGGAAATCTTCCCGCCGCAGTTCGCCGATGGCGTGGCCGTTACTGTCGCGCACCACTACGGGTACGGAAACGAGATTTACGCCGCTGCTGAAAGTCGCCGGAGCCTGCTGTGAAGTGATCTCCGGCCCGTCCTGCGCGAGCGCCGCGCTGACCGCAAGGGAGCACAGAAGAAACAGGTGCGGGATTAATTTCACGGCTCAAGTCGCTGTTAAAAGATTACACCCCTGGCAGCCGGCATGTCCGGGCTTGTCTTCAGCCAGGATTGTGATTATTCTCGGTAGCATATGAAATCGACGAAATGCTTGCTGGTAGCCGCGTTGGCCTGCTTTATCGGGGAGCTGTCCGGTCAGCAATTCACGGCGCCTGCTGGCAGCAGCGGTGTGCCGCAACCGATGAATTGGACGGCGGAGCAAGACCATCAGAACATGCTGGATCAGCTCGGTATCCAGGCGCTGCGGCCGGGCCCGAGCGGTAATGAGAGCGCGCCGAATCATGCGAATTACGACGAGTCCAAGGCGAATCCTTTCCCGAATCTGCCCGCGGTTTTGACATTGAACAACGGCAAGAAAGTGACGAGCGCAAAGATGTGGTGGAAGCAGCGCCGGCCGGAGATTGTCGAGGATTTTGAGCGCGAGGTAATTGGCCGCGTGCCGAAGAACGTGCCCAAGGTGACGTGGACCGTCACCCAGACATCGAACACGATGGTTGGTTCGTACCCGGCCATCAGCAAAGAGCTGGTGGGGCATGTGGACAATTCGTCGTACCCGCTCATCAACGTCGATATCCAGATGACGGTGGTGACGCCTGCCAACGCCAAGCGGCCTGTTCCAGTGATGATGATGATGACTTACCCGCGCGGCACTTTTCCGCGGAGGCCGCCAGTTCCGGGCGCCGATCCGCCGGCGACGGAGCAGCTCATCGCCGATGGCTGGGGCTACGCATCCATCGTTCCGGTGAGTATTCAGGCGGACAACGGAGCCGGATTGACGCGCGGCATCATCGGACTGACCAACAAGGGGCAGCCGCGCAAGCCGGACGATTGGGGCGCGTTGCGTGCCTGGGCGTGGGGCGCCTCGCGCGGCCTGGATTACCTGGAGACGGATAAAGCGGTGGACGCCAAGCATGCCGGGATTGAAGGCGTCTCGCGGTACGGCAAAGCTGCGCTGGTGACGATGGCGTTCGATACTCGCTTCGCGGTTGTGCTGGTGGGTTCTTCCGGGGAAGGTGGAGCGAAATTGCATCGGCGGAATTGGGGAGAGGCGGTAGAAAATCTCACGGGGACCGGAGAATATCATTGGATGGCTGGGAATTTCCTGAAATATGGCGCCGCTGAGGCCACTTTTGGAAGTAAGAATGCCGGAGATTTGCCGGTGGATGCTCACGAGTTGATCGCTTTGTGCGCGCCGCGGCTCACTTTTATCAGTTACGGCGTGCCGGAGAAGGGCGACGCAAAATGGCTGGATCAGCAGGGCAGCTATATGGCTACAGTTGCCGCGGGGCCGGTTTTCAGGCTCTTGGGCGCGAAGGATCTGGGCGTCGGAGACGACTACCACACGGCGAAAATGCCGCCGGTGAATGCCGGCTTGCTGGATGGCGAACTTGGCGTGGCGCCAGCACGACGGAGGACATACGGACGGTCCCAATTGGAAATATTTTATTCCTTGGGCCGACAGGTTTTTCCACCATGGGGCTTTGGGGCGGGCGGAATGAGCTACGGGAGCGGTCTACAGCGGGCGGAAACCTAAGCCTGCGACTTTGCCGTCCAAGTCCAGCACGATTCTCCACTCCGTGGAGCCGTGCTCGAACTTTACCTCATAAACATCGGCGCCGCTTGGTCCGACGCTTTTGAACGTCACCGATTCCACTGCGCCCAGTTGAGTGAGGATGGTTTGGATCTGCGGCAATTGCTGGCGCGTGAGAGCGGCCAAGGCCGGACTCATCAGATCGTAGTTGGGCTGGCCGCGCCGCGACCTCATCGATATTCCGGCGCAGCGCGGCTTCCCGATCCGGGCGCCGGGGTTTGATCCTTCAATCTTTTCGCCAGCGCGGCTGCCACGGCCGAAGGCTTGAGCCTCGTCAATGCGTTTCGCCGCCATGTCTCGTTGCCATTTTGGTGCAGCGTTACCTGGGTCGCTTTTCCCTGCGCATCGGTATCGAAGGTCAATTGAGCATCCACCACTTTCAGGAAAAACTTCCGCTCGCTTTCGGGGAACAACTGGAGCTTTTGCTGTCCCGTGAGTTGTCTCGAATAACTGATCGCCTTCGCGCGAAATGGTCATGATCGCGTTCGGAGTCAACTGATAGGTTCCGACGTAGTTGTCGAAAATCTTGGTATCGACCGTGACCTCGTTGTGTTCTTTGAGTGGCTCCACTTTTTCCAACGGGTAGCTGGCATCCAGCAAATGCCGTCCGATGTCGTCGGGACCCGCAGTGGTAAAGACGTTCGACAATACAACCACGCCCGCGCGGGTTTTCGGGTCGAAGCCCATATACGTGCGATATCCGCCCGTGCCGCCGTTGTGCCAGATGATGGAATTTCCGTTCTTGGTTTGAACGTGCCAGGCGTATGCGATCTGCAGGTCGGGAGATCCAGTCGGCCGACGAATCGATATCTCCTCGGCCATGGCCGCGGCCAACGGTGTCTTGATATAGCCGAGGTTCGCGGCCAGGAACGTCAGCATGTCGTTCGCGCTGGAACGCAGCGCGCCGGCGCCGGCCATGGCCTCCGACAGGTCCCAGTTTGGCACCACATTCAGGCCGGGGCCATGTCCGATCGCCAGTCGCGCTTTCATTTCCGGCGTTAGAACGACGCTGGTATCTTTCATCCCCAAAGGATCCAGGATGCGGGACTTCACCATGGCTTGCGTAATCCGTCCCGGCGCGCAGAGCGAGCACGTGCCCCAGCAGCCCCACTCCCAGATTGGAATATTCGTATTGCGAGCCGATGTCGCGCGTGAGTTGGTAGCCCGATATAAATTGATAGAGCTGATCGACGGAATAATCGACATAAGGATTCGCCGGATCTTTGGGGTTGAAATTCTCGGGCATTCGCGGCAAGCCCGAGCTTTGCGTCGAAAGATCCTGCAAGCGTGATTTTCTTGCCGTTTCGTTCGGGAACTTTGACACTCGCCGGCAGGTACTTCGACACTGGATCGGTGACCGCGACTTCGCCTTTCTGCACCATATCCATCAGGACGAGCGATGTGAACACTTTCGTCATGGAGCCGATTTCGAAGACGGTGTCGCCATTGAGCGGCCGCTTGGTCGTCTTTCGCGAGACTGCCGTATGCGACAACCCGGCGGCTCTTCGCGTCGATCACGCCGACCACCAGGGCAATGCCAAGATTTTCCGGCCCGATGCGATCGGCGAGAATCTTGTGGATTTCATTGTCGGGCGGCACCGGCGAATCTATTGTAGCCTGTGCGAACGCCGCTATCGCTAACAAAATGAGACTTGCGACAAAACAAAAGCATTGTGCAGGGTCATAATGCTCCTTGAATATGGTCAACTTTATCCGATTTTTGCGGCGGAGTGAATCCCGCGCCCAGTCCGCGATTTCCGGTGGAGTCAGTTCCGCACAATCAAGGTAGTCGCGGGACAGGCGATTCCTTACACGTGGGCGCCGGCTGACTCCGTAGATCCTTGGCGGCCGGCAGCCGCGTCTGCGCGAATCGCGGTGCGGTCCCCGGCTCGCGCTACGCCATCCCTCGGCGCGCGAACGGCAGGCTCAAGACAAACATTCCGACGCCCAACAGCACGATGGCGGGGCCCGGCAGGAAGCGGAAGCTTTCGGCCAGCCACACTCCGGCCACCGAGATTGCGCCGCCGAAAATCGCAGACAGGATCACGTAGCGCCGCATGCTCTGCGCGAGATTTTTCGCGATGGAAGCCGGGATAATGGTGAGCGCGCCCATCAAAAGCGTTCCCACCAGTTTGATTCCCAGCGCGACAATCATCGCGAAGATCAGCAGCAACGCCAGGTCGTAACCGCGGCCCAGGCCGTGCACCCGCGCCAGATCCGGCGAAACGATCAGAAACAGAAACCGTTTGGCGAGCAGGAAGCACAGCGCGGACAGCACCACCGCACTGAGCAGAATCGCGAACAACAGCGGCGAAGAGAGCACGGGAAACGCGCCAAACAGCGACTCGATGACGTCGCCGTTCGGAATCATGAGGATTCCGATCGCCAGGCTGGCGGTAAACAAGAGCCCCACAATGGCGTCGGGCGGCACGCGGCTGCGGCCTTCGAGCCAGAAAACCAGGAATGCGGCGCCGATCAGGAAGACGATCACTCCGTAGAAGGGATCCACCCGGTAGATGAGCGCCAGCGCGATGCCCGGGAAGTGCGACGTGAGACAGCGCGTCGCCCACCAGCGCCATTCGCCGCAGAAGAATGAAGGGACCGACGCTGCCGGAGGCGATGCCCACCAGCAGAGCAATCCAGAATGAAGTATGCGGCGGCGGTTGCATTAATGGCCCGAGCCGTGCTCGTGCTGGTAAAAGCTGGCCTCGCCGTAGAGGGTGGCAAGGGCCTGGGGATTCAGGGCTTCGACAGGCGGGCCCTGGCACACCACGCTCTTGTTCAGACACAGGACTCGCTGCGCGTAGCGGTAGACTACGCTGAGATCGTGCGAGATCAACAGCAGCGCGGTTCCGCGCTCCATCTGGACGCGATGCAGTAGCGTGTAGACGGTCTCTTCAAAGCCCGCATCAACGGCAGCGGTGGGTTCGTCCAGCAGCAGCACGCTGGGTTTTTGCAACAGCGCCGAAGCGATCAGCACGCGCTGCGTTTCGCCTCCGGATAATTCTCCCAATCCCTTGCGCAGAACGCTGTGGCTGAGGCCCATCGATTTCAGTTCTTGATCCAAATGGCTGGTGAAGGCTGCGCTCGGCCGCCAGAAATTGGGCGATTGCAGCAAAAAGAACTCCATGGCGGAGATAGGAGCGGAGCGATCGACCGAGAAGCGCTGCGGAACATAGCCGATTTTGACGTCCGGGCGCCACTGCACCAGGCCGGTATAGGGAAGCAGACCCAGCAAGGCTCGAAACAGGACGGTTTTGCCGGCGCCATTGGGCCCGATCACCGCGAAGGCCTCGACCTGGTTTGAGTGTAGAAGGAGACATTTTGGAGAACTGGGAGATCGTCCAGTGTTACGGACAGGTTCTCGACGGTCAGGACGGTGTCGTCAGTCATGTGGGCTGGGAATACAACATCCTAACGATACGATAGCCCACTCTTGTGCCGTATCATGAGGGCATCGAGCCATGGCGGTGAGCGACGATCTTTTACAGCGTACGGACATCGCGCTTTATCTTGTCGGCGCGGCTGCGGTCACGACGTTAGTTTCCATCCGAGTCTTCGAGATCCTGATGGCGGCGGCGTTTGTTGCGCTTATCGTTACGCGGCGGCGATGGCGCTTGCCTCCCGTCTGGTTGCCGCTGTCGTTGTTCCTGCTGGGAACATTGATATCGCTTTTTGTTTCGGGCCACGTCCGCGAAGGCCTTCCCCAAGTTCGAAAATTCTATGTCTATCTGATGCTGTTTCTGGTGACCACGCGCCGTTCGAAGCGTGCGGGAGATTCGCTGGACTGGTGATTGGGTGGGCGCTGGCGGCGGCGCTTTCGTCGCTGTGGGCGGTGAAGCAATTTTACGAAAAATACCGCGCTGCGGAAGTCGCCCATCAGAACTTCTACACGATCGTACGTGGATGCCCGCATCACCGGATTCATGGGCCATTGGATGACGCTGAGCGGGGAGTTGATGATGGTGCTGTTAGTTGTCGGCGCGCTGGTTTTCTTCGCGCGAGACCGCGCTGGCATCGCATGGCTGATTGCGGCCGCTTTGCCGATCAGCGCGGCTTTGGGGCTCACCTGGACGCGCAGCATGTGGCTGGGAACTCTGTGCGGCGCGCGTGTACCTGATCTGGTTTTGGAAGAAATGGGCGCTGGCGGCAGTGCCGGTGCTGATCGCGGTGCTGTTGATCGCGAATCCTCTCGATATTCGCGAGCGCGCCATTTCGGCGCTGACTCCTCACGCAGGGCCAAACGGATTCCAACGCTCATCGCGCGGAACTGCGGCGCATCGGCTGGGAGATGATCAAGGCGCATCCCTGGCTGGGCGTGGGACCCGAACAGGTATCGCGGCAGCTATCAGAATTACATCCGGCCGGACATGCCCAAGCCGCAGGCGTCTCAATATTACGGCCATTTGGAAAACGACTATGTGCAATATGCGGCCGAGCGCGGCGTTCCCACGATGCTGGCGCTGCTGTGGATGATCGGATGGGCGCTGTTTGATTTCGCGCGCGCGCTGCGCCGCTTGCCCGCGGATGCCGAGGAGCGTTGGGTGCTGCACGGCGCGATGGCGGTGATCATTGGCGTGCTGGTGAGCGGTTTCTATTCCTGGAATCTCAATAACAGCGAAGTGCTCGCGATGTTTCTGGCGGTGATGGGCTGCGGATACGCGGCGGTGTGGCAAGCGGAGGCGAAGCGCAGCAGGCAAGTCACTCCTGCTGTAACTTCGCTAGCGCCTCGTTGAAGTGCTCGATGCTTTCCAGGCCCATCCAGGTTCCTGAGATCGGAAAAGCATGGATGCGCTTGCCCTCCGCCAGCAGCCGCGACATCAGATCGGGCATGGTGAAGAACTTGTCATCGGGAATGAGATCGAGCGCCGCGCTGGTTAAGCAATAGATGCCCGCGCTGATGGCGTATTCCGTTTCCGGTTTTTCCGTCACGCCCTGCACGGCTCCATCGGCGATGGATAGAACACCGTACGGCGATCGATAAGTGTATTTCGCGTAGGCCACTGTCAAGTCGCAGCCCTGGCGCGGCTGGATTCGACGAACTCGCGGAAGTCGAGATCGGTAATCAGGTCGCCATTCATCAGAAGCAGCAATTCGCCCGGCGGGATCTGGCCTTTCAATGCGCCGGCAGGCCCGGCGGTGCCGAGCGGCTGGTGTTCATGTATATAGGTGATGCTGACGCCGAACTTGGAACCATCGCCGCAAAACGCGCGTACCAACTCCGCCTGATAGCCGGTGGCAAGAACAAGATCGGTGATGCCCGCGTCGCGCATTTGCTCGATGAGCTTCTGCAGGATGGGCTTTTCGCCGACCGGCAGCAGCGGCTTCGGAATGGAGAACGTGAGAGGCCGCAGACGAGTGCCCATGCCGCCTGCCAGGATCATGGCTTTCATTTGTTGCTGAGGGCTCCCATTAGATACGGTAGGTGCTGGGATCGTACATCTCCAGCCGCTCCTCCACCCATTTCGCGGTCAAACGGATTCCATCGTCGAGCGTGACGCACGGCGTCCAGCCAGCCAACTCGCGAGCCTTCGCGTTATTGGACAGCAGCCGATTGACCTCGCTGGTTTCGGGGCGCGCGCGTTCGTCTTTCTTTCGAATGGGAAGGTCGCGTCCGATGATGCTGTTGATGCGCTGCACCAGGTCGCCAATGGACACCTCGGAGCCGGTTCCCAGATTCACTTCCTGGCCCACTGCTGCGTCCGATTCCGCCAGGCGCAGAAAGCCCTCCACGGTGTCGCTGACATAGGTGAAGTCTCGCGTGGGCGTGGTGTTTCCGATTTTGATTTCCGGCTGCGTCAGTGCCTGGCTGATGATGGTGGGAATGATGGCGCGGTCGCTCTGGCGCGGGCCGTAGGTGTTGAAGGGCCGCACCACGGTTACCGGGAAGCTGGAATGCGGCGTGAAAACTGAGCGCGATGGCATCCGACGCGATCTTGCTTGCCGAATAAGGCGAGAGCGGCTGCTTGGGATGCTTCTCGTCGATGGGCACGTAGAGCGCGCTGCCGTAGACTTCGCTGGTGGAGGCGATCACCACACGCTGAAGCGAAGCGTCGCGAGCGGCCACCAAGACGTTCAGAGTTCCCTGGGCGTTCACTTCGAAGACTTCAATCGGGTGCACGTACGAGTACGGGATGCCGATCAGCGCCGCCAGATGAAAGACGGTGTCTGCTCCTTCGAGCGCGCTACGGATGGCTTCCGGATCGCGAATATCGCCCGGAACAATTCGTATGTGTTTGGTATGAGGCGCCAGGAGATCCAGGAAGCCGGGATCGTTGCGCGAGTTATACCGGACGAATGCCGTTACGTTCGCGCTGAGGGCGAGCAGGCGTTCCACCAGGTGGCTGCCGATGAAGCCGCCGGCACCGGTTACCACAACATTTCTGCTGGTCCATGTCATAGGCCTAGGATTTCTTTATTGTCGCATCGGCCAGCAGGCGGAGGTAGAACTGTTCGGTCTTTTCAACGGTACGCTGGATGGAAAACTGGGCGGCGCGTTCGCGAGCGTTGCGGCCGAATTGACAGAGTCGCGCGGGATCGGAGGCGGCGTCCAGGATGGCGCCGGCGAGCGCTTCGGGCGATTCCGGCGGCACCAGCCAGCCGCTTTTTTCGTGCTCGATGGCCTCCGGAAGTCCGCCCACGTTGCTTGCGATCACCGGCAGCCCGTACGCCATGGCACGCAGCGCGGTGAGCCCCCAGGCTTCCGAACGCGAGGGCATGATGTAGAGATCGAGCGCGGCGTAGAATTGGTTCAAATCATCGACGAAACCAGGCAACTGCGCGATGCCGGAAGTTTGGCGCGCCAGTTCGGCGATCTCCGGATTCGTTCGCTGGGGCCCATCGCCGGCCAACAGCATTCGTGCGCGAGGGAGCCTGGGCGCCAGCAGCAACGCCGCTTGCAGCGCCACGTCCTGTCCTTTTTCGTGCGTGAATGCGGCGGCATGTCCGATGACGAATTCATCGCTGGAGAAGCCCCACCGAGCACGCGCCGCCGCGCGCACGTCTGGGCTGGGGAGTTCCGACGGCATTTCGATCCCCGGTACGATGACTTCGATGTGGGAGTCCGGCACACCGGCCGCGATCAGTACCTGGCGCACCGATTGCGATAGTGCGATCACGCCGTGGCAGGTGTGAGTATATTTCCAGCGATGGATCAGTGGATGGCGCGGTGTAAACGCGACCAAGCGGCTGGCCACGCGGCGGATCGGCAGGCCGACGGAAGCGCGGAAGGATAGCGTTTGCGCCTTGCCATCATGCGCATGGACGATATCGAATTGCTCCTCGCGAAGACGCCTGCGCAAGGCGCCACCGGAACTCAGCGCCATCACTTCCAGTTGTTCGCTGGCCGCGGCCCGCGTTAGCGGACTTCCTTCCGGACAAATGATTACCTGGCGATGCCCCCGCTGTTTCAGGCCGCGCGCCAGAGAAAGCAAAAGATCCTGGCCGCCGCGAAAATCCCGGCCGGTGTCGACGTGAGCGATCTTGAGAATGCCGGAGGCCTCTGACCAGAATCATATCAGCCGCCGTAACAACAAAAGCACGGTGCACGCAAGCGCCTTCGGCTTTGCTAGAATTCCGATGGACTCCCCGTGGGGCGCTTCGATTCCACCGTTCCGTTTTACGCTAGATATCGCGAGCCCTATCCCGACAGTTTTTTTCGAGAGGTGACGCGGCGCCAGGGATTGAGCGGCGCCGAGAGACTGATCGATATTGGCTGCGGGCCTGGTTCGCTCGCCATCGGATTCGCTCCCTACGTGAAAAGCTGCGTGGGCGTGGACGTCGAGACTGAGATGCTGGAGGCCGCGCGCGTAGAGGCGGCGCGGGCCGGTGTCCACCTGGATTTGATTCAGGCGCGCATTGAGGATCTGCCTCAGGACATCGGAAGTTTTGACGCGGTGACCGTCGGCCGCGCGCTGCATTGGTTCGATCGCGAGGAAGCCATCGGAGTTTTGGAGAGAATTGTCGCGGCGACTGGCTGGATTGCGATCTGCGGCACGCGGGGATATAGCGCGGCGGCGCATGGATGGACCGGAAAATTTCACGAGGTTCGCCGGGCTTGGTCGTCCGATCCGGATGAAACCCGCTATCACATCAACCTGGACGATTGGTTCCGCGGCTCGCGATTCCGCAAGGTGGAGGAAATCGAAGTAGCGGAGACGCATCAGGTAACGATTGAAGATTTGATCGGACGCGCGCTCTCCTTGTCCACTACTTCGCCCGAGGTGCTGGGCGACCGGCGGCCGGATTTTGAAGCCGCCATGCGGGAGGCGCTGGAACCGCTGTCGGTGAACGGAGTGTTCGAGGAAAAAGTGACGGCGATCGCAACGATTCTGCGTTAACCGCCGTGAGTCACGATTCTGTTCAGGGAAGTGCGATTTCCGCAAGCCACGGCCGTGGGCAAGTGATAGCATGTGAAACTACGCGAGGTGTGTGAAATGCGAAATGCCAAGCTGCTTTTGCTGACGGTGATTCTGGCCGCTCCAGGATTGGCGCAGATGGACCCCTCGGGCGAGTGGGCGCCGCAGTTCGACGAAGATTTTCTGGAGCGCATCCCGGGGCCTGACATCGGCGATTACCTGGGGCTGCCGATCAACAACGCCGCGCGATTGCGGGGCGATAGCTGGGATGCATCGCTGCTCACGCTGCCCGAAAATCAGTGCCGCCCGCACCCCTCCGATTATGCCTGGCGCGGTCCGGCGAACTTGCGCATCTGGAAGCAAGTGGATCTCGAAACGCAGAAGCTGATCGCCTATCACACGCACATTTCCTGGCAGGCGCCCGAGCGCACTATCTGGATGGATGGCCGTCCGCAGCCGCCGTCGGACGCTCCGCATACCTGGCAGGGATTTTCCACCGGCAAGTGGGATGGCGACGTTTTGACCATCACCACCACGCATTTGAAGGAAGGCTGGATCCGGCGCAACGGCATCCCGCGCAGTGAGAACGCCACCATCACCGAGCATCTGTTCCGGCATGACGACCATCTGACGGTGATGGTGATCATCGACGATCCGGATTATTTGACCGAGCCGTTTGTCCGAACCACGGATTTTGTGTACGATTCCCGCCAGCAGATTGCTCCGTATCCTTGCGAATCCGTTGTGGAGGTGCCGCGTCCCAGGGGTACGGTGCCGAACCATTTGCCGGGCGACAACAAGTTTCTGGCGGAGTTTGCGAACCGCTTTCATGTGCCGTTCGCGGCCACGCGGGGCGGCGCCGAAACAATGTATCCGGAGTATGAGAAGAAGCTGAAGGCTGAGTCCGGCACGCCGGATGTCGCGAAAATCGTGGCCGAGACCGACGCTCCTCCCGCCACGGAACAAAACGCGATTCGTCCGGCTGCTGAGAACGACGGCGAAGTCCACACGCAGCACGTGCAGGGCAATATCTACATGCTGTCGGGCGCGGGCGGGAACATCACGGTGCAGGTGGGCAAGGAAGGCATGCTGGTGGTGGATACCGGTTTGGCGAACATGAGCGACAAGGTGGCGGCAGCGATCCGGAAGCTGTCGGACGGCCCCATCCGGTACGTGATCAACACGCACGTGCATTCCGATCACACCGGGGGCAATGCGAAGATCGCGGGGATGGGCAGCACCATCGTGGGCGGCAACGTTACCGGCGATATCGCCGATGCGGGCAAGGGCGCGGCGGTGATCGCGCAGGAGACGCTGCTGGACCGGATGAGCATGAAGGATGGAAATCAGCCCGCGTTTCCCCAGGCTGCCTGGCCCACCGATACGTTCACCGACGAAAAGGATCTTTTCTTCGACGGCGAAGGCATCCGGGTGATTCACCAGCCGGCCGCGCACACCGATGGCGACAGCTTCGTCTTCTTCCGCCGGTCCGATGTGGTGAGCGCGGGCGACATTTTCCGCACCACCGGTTATCCGATCATCGATCTGGCGCGGGGCGGCAGCCTGCAAGGCATTATCGACGGCCTGAACCGTTTGATCGCGCTCACCATTCCGGCCGGCAAGCAGGAAGGCGGGACGATGGTGATCCCGGGCCATGGGCGGGTGTGCGATCAGGCGGACGTGGTGTTCTATCAGGAGATGGTCACCATTCTGCACGACCGCATTCAGGCCATGATCAAGCAGGGCATGACGCTGGAGCAGGTGGTGGCGGCGCGGCCTACGCGGGATTATGATCCAGTGTATGGGGCTACGACGGGGTTCTGGACCACAGATAAGTTTGTGGAAGCGGCGTATAAGAGCTTGGGCGGGAAATAGCGGCGCCCAAACGCGCGTCTGTTCCTCACGTCTTCCGTCGGAGGACCCCGTTAAGTGGGACAATGCCGGTGTGGAGGCGAGTCCACGGCGGTGGAGCCATTGGTTGATGGAAAGAACGATCACCCAGTCACATAGCCTGGTGAAGCGCTCCGGCGTCAGCAGGGAGATGGCCGAGGCTTGGCGCTAAAGGACGACCATGAATGGATTTTCAGAAAAAGATCACGCACACGATCGAACGGCTTCCGGATTCACAGATCGCCACCGCAGTTCGGTTCCTGGAGTTCATGCTGCTCGATCCCGTCCGGCGCGCCCTGGCTACCGCGCCGCCCGACGATGAACCCGTAACCGAGCAAGACCGCCAGCGCTTTCACAACGGGCAGGCCTGGTTTGCACAGCGCGGCAAGGGTGTTCCGATGGAGGAAGTGCTTGCCGAGTTCGGACTGAAGTCCGAGGAATTTCACCCAGACAAGCAGATGCCAGCGTACCGGATCGAGTGGCTCGATGAAGCCAAAGCCGACGTACGCGCTGTTGCGGTTTAAGGGGATTCTCCGCTTTGCACACACTGGCGCAGGCGACGTGAATGCGCTGCACGGCGATATGGCAGGAGCGTCCCGGCTCCGCCTCGATGATTACCGTGTCCTGCTCACTCTCGAAGCCGACGCCATGCGCATTTTTGGCGTCCGTCATCGTTCCGAGGCCTACCGATAGAGAATCACGAACGAAGGCGCGCCCGACGTTCCCTCCGACTTAAGCCGCGAGGCTCAGGGATGCTGTATCTTGCCCTTCATTCAACTCGCCAGTATGGCATATTGTTGCAGACCGTTTCACTCTGTTGCAGGCCACGGTTAGACTCTTGCGGGAGCGGTGACTCTGCTGTTATTCCTAATGGGAGCAGCGATGGCTCCTACTTGCCAGCCTTCACACTGCGGATGAAATGTACTACTAATTTTGTCCTAAACGCCCCCAGATGCCCCCAGCCTGAATGGTCTGACTTGCGGATGGCCTCCGGCAGGTTGGGGTCAGGAGGCTCGGGGCCGAAAAACTCCCCTTCAAACACAACATTGGCGTGCCCCTTGGAATCGAGGATTGTTCGAAGCTTCTCCTTGTTTGCCGTCGATCGAAGATCTAGCTCAACCCAAGTATGTTCTGACGGGCATGCCGGATCAGTGAGAACACCCATTTCGAATCCGTCGCTGTAGGTGCCGGCGACTTGAACAGAGCGTTGCTCACCCTCCTTGGCACCCTGCTGCAAAGCACATAAGGGCACCTTCCTCGGCGCGGATTCTGCCAAGTAGATCTGTGTGCTTACGCCGATCAGTAGCCAAACAAGCCTGCGGGTTATTTGCGTGGCCTCCATACCCCATGCCCGGCTCCGATGTGGCCGGGCAGCAACGTTACTTTGCTTCGCAGGGCGTCGGATTCCACTTGGATCCGTCCTTCTCCATCTTAAAGTGCGTGCTGGTGACGAAATCCTGGTAGAGATTCTCGGGATCGTGAACGATCGTAGTGATGATGAGCCAGGAATCGCCATTGGGCTCGTTGGTGCGGTCGTAGTATTCGGTCAGCACGGTGTTCGCGCTATACGGCAGGCCGTTCTTGCGCAGATAGCCGGGTTTTAGATCCGTGGTGACCACCTTCAGCGAGCCGCCGCGGGGCGCTGCGCCACCGCCACGGGGAGCTGGCCTGAGACCGTCCCAGGTAGCGTCGGAGAAGCCCTGCCAGCTCGCGGCTTCGTGCGACGGCATCTTGGCGTTGAAGTGGAACAGGCGGGTCTGCGTGCCGGCATCGGTCTCCACTTTCAGCGTGTTGTCGTCCACCCAGGTGATGTGAACGCGCGTGGGTTCACGCATGAGCCCGGCGGCGCCGTAGGCTCTGCATTGGTTGCCGGCGGCGGTGTCTTTGTCCGGATCCCAGGCCTCGGCCACTTTGCGGCCTTCCTGATTGAGGGGGACGCTGGTGAAGTCGCCTTTGGCGGGAGTCACCATGCGCCAGCGCCAATCCTCGGTAACGATGGATACCCAATATCCGGTCAGATCCTCCGGCGCGACTTGTTTCGCCGGGCGGGGGGCCTGGGGCGGAGGAGGGCCAAACTGCGCTTGCATGGCCGCGGGTGCGAGCAAGAGCGCCGCTGCTCCCAACATCGGCGCGACACGGTGGGTCAAAAATCTACGAATCATTTTCATTCTCCAGGCGTTCCCGGCTGACGGGACGAGCATTTCATGCTACTAAATTTCAAAATCATTTTGCGACACAAGGGCTGGGGCTCCATCCGGCGCCGTCCGGGATCTTCTTGAAATCGGTGCTGGTGACGAACGGCTCCGTCAGATACTTGGGATCATCGACAACCGTGGTGACGGTAAACCAGATGTCGCCATTGCGTTCTTTGTGCAGGTCGTAATATTCCTTGACCACGGTATTCTCGCTGTAGGGCGGACCGTTTTTGCGAAGATACCCGGCGCGCAATCCGGTGGTGACCACTTCCAGCGCGCGCCCGTGAGTGCCTTCGCGCGTCGCTCCCAGGCCGAAGCCAGGGACTCCCGATCCGCGCACCGGCCGTTCCCAATTCGCGGCGGAATATCCTTGCCAGGTACGTGCGCCACCTTCGGGCGGCTTGCCGATGAAATGAAACATGCGGGTTTGTTTGCCGGCGTCGGTTTCAACCTTGAGCGTGTTCTCATCCGCCCAGCTAATATGCACGCGGCCCGGCACGCGCATGATGGCGGGCGCGCCGTAGGACTTGCATTGCTCGCCGGCAGCGGTATCTTTGTCCGGATCCCAGGCATTGCCGATGCGGCGCCCTTCGTTGTTCAAAGGGATGCTGGCGAAATCGCCTTTGATGGGCGTCACCATGCGCCAGCGCCAGTCTTCGGTGACGACGGAAACCCAATAGCCGGTGAAGTCGACGGGCGCGGCGGCCTGCGCCGATTTCGGAGCTTGCTGCGGGCCGACTGCTCCGATTCCGGAGGCTTGCGGAACGCCTTGCGCGACCAGCGATGCGGCGCCCAGCGAGACGAGAGCGAATAATTCGGCAGCGCGTCGCATCATCTAGTTTTTCCGCCCGGTTTTTCCACTCAGGCTCTTGTACACGGCGTCGATGAACTTGTCCGTGGTCCAGAATCCGGTGGTGGAGCCGTATTGCGTATCGTAATCCAGGGTGGGTTTGGCGGCCTTCACCTGCTCCAGCGTCATGCCCTTGCTTGATCATGTCCTGAAAGCGATCGCGAATGATGGTGAGCATATTGCGATACTCCACCACGTCAGCTTCGTCGCACAGGCGGCCATGGCCGGGAATCACCATGCGTGCCGCCTTCCTGATATTTCGCCGGAACGGTAATATCGATGATCTTGTTCAGCGCGTCGATTTCGCCTTGCACGCTTCCGCCGCGGTCCAGGTCGATGATCGGATAGGTGGCGGGCGTGAAGACATCGCCGGTGCTGAGCACGTCGGAGCGGCGGAAGAACACCAGGCTGTCGCCGTCGGTATGGGCGGCGGGCACGTGATACACCACCACGGCTTCGCCGTTGAAGAAGAAGTCCTTGGTGGGCACGAAGTATTCGTCGTTGGGCCAATCGGCTTCGGGAATCTTGGGCTGGTTGCCCGGCTGCGCCGCAGTCATGCGGTTCAGCACGTTGGACTGGGCGACGATGCGGGGCGGCCCGATGGACTCGCGCGTCATACCGAGCTTGGACATTGCGCATTGCCGCCGGTGTGGTCGGGATGGACGTGCGTGTTGACGATCCAGCGAACCGGGCCATTGGATAATTTGCGGATCTCGGCCATGGCCTTGGCTGCGAGCGGCGCGAATCCGGTATCCACCAGCATCACGCCGTCTTTGCCCACCTGCACGGTGATGTTGCCGCCGTCGCCCATGAGCACGTAGACCTTGCCTTGCACGGGCGCCATGGTGAGCTTGGCGGTGTCGGGATTGATTTGCGGGGGCTGGGCGAAGCAGGCGGCGGCAGACCAACAAGAGACGCCGCTTGCCAGGCACGCGCGGTTCAGTACCGTTCGCATGGTTACTTCGAGGTGACGATTGCAATCGAACAGAGAGGTGCACTTGCAGTAGCGCTCGCAGTGGTCGGGCGGATGATACTCGTTCTTGATTTTCTTCTGATACTCGGGATACAAAGTTTCGGCGCCGCCGCGAGTGGCTTCGTAAGGCAGGCCGTACCAGTTCGGCGAATTCGTGCAGGTAAGGATTCTTGCCCGGCAGATGGCTCGGAACGGTTCCTTCCGGCCGCGGCACTTCAGGCGCGTACTCGCATCCGAAGATTCCGATGTTCTGGCCGGGATCGAGAAACCAGTTGTCGCTGCGCACCAGGGGCTCGGTCAGATACACCGGATCTTCAATCACTGTGACCACCGTCAGGTAGTCGCCATGCCGCGTCCAGTGCTCCGTGAAGATGGCTTTGTCGCTGCGCGGAATGCCGTTGCGGCGCATGTAATTGGTCTTCAGATGGGTGGTGGTGATGGTGAGCATGTTGCCTTCCCACACGCCGGTGGAAAAGCCCTGCCAGGTGTGCGGCGCGTAGTCGGGCGGATGCGGGCGTCCGTCCATCCAGATGGTGCGCTCGCTATCCCAAGCCAGCATGTGGGTGTGGAAGGCGATCAGCTTTTCTGGAATTCCGGTCGATTTCCCGCCAGATTCGCAGGTTGCCGAGGCCGCGCATGGAGTAATCGCCGCCATGCGGGCGGCATTGATACTCCGGGCACCACCGAGATGCGGTCGGCATCATAGGTGTCGCCAGCCATGCGCGCCGCGGCGTTGATGGGAAGCTCGGTGTAGTCGCCGAGCTCGGGGCCCGGAAGCCGCTCCGGGCCATCCTCGTGATAAAGAGGCGCCCATTCGCCGGTGAAGTCCACTTGGGCGAACGCCGGCAAGACTCACCACGGCAGCCAAGAGACAGGCTGTAGGCGGTCCTACATCGAGGTAGGTGATGCATAATCGTTAGACAACACTCCCTGGATCGGACGCGGTTCCTGTAGATCGCGGTCAGCGATGCGGGCGCGGTTCAGGATGCTTTACTGGACTACGCCCTTCCAGTTCCAGCCGTCGGACGGGCGAGTGATGCTCTGCATGCGGATGCGATGGTCATCCGGGTTGCGGCCGGGGTTGCCAGTAATGATGACGACGTCGCCCGGCTTAAGCGATTCGCGCGTGACGCCGTCGCGGCTCAACTGACCGCCTGCGCCCCATTCCACGGCCCAAGTCTGCATCTCGCCCTTGTCATCGGGAGCTTCGACGTGCACAAACGAATGCGGATTCCGATACAGGAACTGTACCAGCTTGCCCTGAATCGTGATCTTCTGATCCTCGAAATAGGTGGCCGCAAAAGAGTGGTGAGCATACACATTTACCTGCGTGCTCAACACGGATGCCGCGGCGATAACCAAGAACAACAGTGTTCGTTTCATAGGGTTCCTTTTGCTTTTCCTTCCCGGCTAAATTTCATAATATACCGTCTCGTTCAAATCCTGCATGCAAGATGCTACGGCCAGCCTACTTCCCGCCCAAGCTCTTGTAAACAGCCTCTACAAACTCGTTGGTTGTATTGAATCCTTTGTCGGCGCCATAGCGGGCATCGTAGTCCATGGTGGGCCGGGCCGCCTGGATCTGATCCAGCGTCATGCCCTTCTTGATGTCGGCCTGAATGCGATCGCGAATGATAGTTACCATATCACGATATTCGACCAATTCCCAACGGTCGCACAGACGTCCGTGGCCCGGAATAATGTAGGTGCCGCCCTCTTCGTCGTGCTTGGAGATGGCCAGGTCCATCAGGTTGTTCAACGCGTCGAGTTCGCCTTGAATACTGCCGCCGCGCGCCAGATCGATGAACGGGTAACCGGTGGTGACAAAGATATCGCCGGTGCTGATCACATCGGAGTGACGGAAGAACACGATGCTGTCGCCGTCGGTGTGGGCGGCTTTCTCGTGCAGTGATGTCCACCGGCTCATCGTCGAACCACAGCGTTTTGCGATCGCCCAGGAACGTATCGGTGGGCCAGGAATCGGCCGGGGCGGCGGGTTGATTGCCGGAGGCCGAGCTCATGCGATCGAGCACCGCCTGGTGGGCGATAATCGCCGCGCCTTTCGAAGCATCCGCGATGTCGCCGGTGACATTGGCGCCCGTGATGGTGACGCCCGCCGCGCGCAGCTTCATATTTCCGCCCGTGTGATCCGGATGCACGTGCGTGTTGATGATGTATTGCAGCGGCTTGCCGGGAGCCAGCTTGTGGATGGCGTCGATCACCTTGTCGGCGGTCTGCGCCAGCCCGGTATCCACGATCAGCACGCCCATGTCGCCAACCTGCACGGTGATGTTGCCGCCCGCGCCCACCAGCATGTAGATGTTGCCCTGCACCGGAAGAACGTGAACTTCGCCGTCGGTCGGATTCGGGTTCTGCGCCATGTTTTTGAAGTCCATGGGCGCGAACCTCGTCCTTCTGGAACACGTTCGTGGGAGTGGGAGGCGGGTTCTTGATCACCTTCTCGAACTCCGGATACATCGTTTCCGGGCCGCCCAACGCCGCCACCAGCGGCAGATGGTACATGTTGGCGTATTCGCTGATGAACGGATTCTGGCCGGGCAGATAATTCGGCACCGCGCCTCTGCGGCCGGCCTTCCACTTCTTCCACCTCTTCGCAGGGATACAGCCAGTTTCCGCCGGCGTTGGTGTTCAGCACGAAGTCCTCGGACTTCACCAGCGGCTCGGCGAGATACACCGGATCGGTAACGATGCTGACGTGCGTCAGGTTTTCGCCGTGGCGGATGAAGTGTTCCACCAGCGTGGCCTGATCGCTCTCCGGAAGACCGTCGCGCCGCACCCAGCCTTGCTTGATGTGCGTGGTGTAAACCGTCAGAATATTGCCTTCCCACTTGCCGGTGGAGAAGCCCATCCAGGTGTGCGCGGCCCAAGCGGGCGGATGCGGACGCCCGTCCATCCAGATGGTGCGGGTCTGCTCGTAGGTGCTGATGTAATTCTTGATGGCGATGATTTTCTGCGACTGCGGATCTTTTTCATCCCAGAAGCGCATTTGCAGCGGGCCGCGATAGATGTACGGCGAGACGTGAACCTGGCATTGATGCTCGGGCAACGTCAGCCGGGACGAGTTCCAGCTTTCTCCCCACAGCCGCGAGCCCTCGGTAATCGGGAGGCCGGAATAATTCACCAACTCCGGACCGGGAATGCGTTCCAGGAAATCCTCATGCAGCAGCGGGTTCCAATTGCCCGACAGATCGAATCCGACATCGGGTACGAATTCTCCCACCACGCCCTGGCCGAACGCGCTAGACGCTCGCCAGAGCCGCGATCGGCAACAGGAACGAACTAATCATCTTGGAACGGAACCGGATTGACCTGAATCTGGTTCGGCATAAATTGCCCATTTCACTCTCCTGAGAACATAGACCTGCCGGTTGTATGCAACAGATGTGGCGTTTGCGAGAGACCCTCAAGTTACTGCTACTTCGCGTGCGGCGGTTTATGTCGATGTACGATACCCGAAGCGGCGATCTGTGTCAAGGTCAACCGAGCCTGAAAGCCCGGAAGGCGCGGACTCAGAGAGTGCAACCGCTCCCAAAACTTTAAACTTTATTGTAATGCAAAAGGCGCGGGCGTACCGTGACGTGGCTTTGATATGCTACGGGGCTGGAGGTATTACGATGAGGCCGGAGATTCGAATGCGGTTTCTGCATGCGCGATTGGAGCTGGGGATGATGTTGAGTTTGGCGCGGTTGCGGGAGCGCAGAGTGGCAGCGAACCACCGGCGCCTACTTCGGCCGCATTACCTAAGGATGTCGATCCGCAATCGTTTTCCCGCCTTCCGATGGTAAAGCGCGACGACCTGGACGAGGATGGCAAGCGCATCTACGACATGCTGGCCGGGGGCGAGGGCAAAACCGTCACGCCGACCGGGCCGGCGGCTATTTCGCTGTATAGCCCCAAGGTGGCCGAAGCAATCCAGATGCTGAATCAGTACCTGCGCTTTCACGGAGTGCTGAAGCCGCGCGACTTTGAGGTAGCGATTCTGGTGGCGGCGCGGGAGTTCGATCAGCAGTACGAATGGAGCGGGCACGAAAGGGGCGCGCAAGTCGCCAAAGTGCCGCAGCCGGTAATCGATGCGATCAAGTACAACAAAGAGACGGCGGGGCTTTCGGACCGGGATACTTTGATCATCACCTTCGCTCGCGACTCGTTCCACCAGCACAGGATCAGCTCCGATCTATATGCCAAAACAGTTGAGACATTCGGCAAGCAGGGAACGCTGGAACTGGCCACCATCATCGGCGATTACGCGATGGCTGCGATCATGCTGAACGCGACAGACCAGCATCTGCCGCCGGGACGTCCGCAGTTGCTGCCGGTAAAGTAAGGCCGCGCGGCTTTTAGGCCGGAGGGTGAAGCAAGGGGATCGTTTCACGGCGGCCTCGCCGGTAGACGCGAAAGTCATTCCAGCTCCGTCGTAATGACGGGATGCCGTGGATTCAGCTCGCTGAGGCGAATCAGGCATAAGTCGGCTAATCTGGTTCTCGGTCGGCGTATCGCAGGGCCAATTCTGTCAGGCGGGCGAGATGATCAGCGAGCACCAGCGCCGGACGCACCAAACCCTGAGTCACGAAGGCTAGCGCGAGAGCGCTGCTACCGAGGTGAAAAGCGGTCTCGGCCAGTACCGCGTCACAAGTCAGTAGCGGCTCGGTAACGCGCTGCGCGAGATCGCGCGCCCAGGCATGGTGCTGATCTTTGCGATTGCCGAAAGCTACCAGAAAGCCTGTGTCGGCAATCGCTTTCATTTGCGAGAGAAGCCCTTCCTGGTGGACAGGTTCGCGGGCCCAGCGACTGTGCCAGCGAGCCGCAGGAACGGACGGGTTTCCGATTTCCTCGCCTTCTCCAGTTCATCGCGGATAATCCGCCCCTTGGGAACGCCGGTCTTGCGGGCCGTTTCTTCGAGCCATTGGGCCAGATCGCTCGGGAAGGAACCGTGATTGTATTACTCATTTGTTCTGAATGTAACACACGCTTTTGCGAGGGCAATGATATATTCTGGTGCTGGAACGGAGCACTTCTTGAGCGAAGAATCGGCATCCTCATCGGTTTCTCGGCGCAACGTGCTAAAAACCGCGGCAGCGGGAGCGGCGCTGGCAGCTCGGAAGGCCGCCGCGCAACAGGCCGCAAAAGTGTCAGGCCGAAAATTCCGGGCGTGGGTGCGGTACGGCACAGGCGTTTCGGTACAAGAGCTGAAACTGCTGCCGATTCAGCCGCGCGAGGTTTTAATCCGCACCGAAGCCTCCGTGGCATGCTATTCGATCACGCCGTATGCGCTCCGCACCGACAACTACGCTCGCGCCACCATCCTGAATCACTCGGGCATGGGGGTGGTGGAGCAAGTGGGGCCGATGGTGAAGCGCGTGCAACCGGGCGACCGCGTGATCGTCGCCGGCACGCCACAATGCGGCCAGTGCTATCAATGCCTGCAGGGCCGCGCCGATCATTGCCAGTTCCTCTCGGGCGTGGATGTGCATCCCATCGCGGAGATGGCGGATGGAACGCCGGTGCATCCCATGTCCGGTTTGGGCGGCGTGAGTGAACTGATGGTGGTGGCTGAAGAATATTGCTGCCCGGTGTTCACCGACGTTCCATCGCCAGAGCTCGCGCTGCTGGCCGATAGCGGCGGCACGGGCTTGTCAGCCGCCAAGAACCTAGTGGAAGTGCAGCCCGGCACCGATGTTGTCGTGTTGGGGGCCGGGCCGGTTGGATTGGCCGCGATTCAATCGGCACGCATCATGGGCGCTGGACGAATCATCGCCGTCGAGCCCATCCGAGTACGCCGCGAAGTCGCGCTCAAGGTGGGCGCTACGATGGCGCTGGATCCGAATGCCGAAGGCGATCAGTTGGTTGCCAAAATTCGGGAGATCTGCAAAGGACGAACGGATCGCTTGTTCGCGGGCGGTAATCTGCCGAGGGGCGCGGGGGCGGATTTCGTGATCGAAGCCGTGGGCGGGGATCAATTTCGCCCGAAGGCGGAGGCTGGCCCCGATCCCACCGGCATTCTTCCGCTCGAACAGGCTTGGCAGATCGCTCGTCCGGGCGGCCACATTGTCACGCATGGTATCGGTCAAAAGGGGAACGTTTCGTTTCCGGCGCCAGCCTTCTGTATTTCCGGCAAAACGTTTCATGCCGGCCAGCAAGGCGGTTTGAACATGATGCGCGATCTTCCGCGCTACGTCCGGTTGATCGAAAAAGGGCTCTTCGACGCGAAGGCGATCATCACCGCGACCTATCCGCTGGATCGCGCGCGCGAGGCGTTTCAAGCCGTCGCCGATCGCACGGTGGTAGGGGCCGTGGTGGTTTTTAGTTAGGAACGCGATGCCACAGATATCCCGCCGCGATGTACTCGGGAAAAGCGCCGGACGCAAATTCCGCGCGTTCCTTCGCTACAGAACCGGAACAGTGGTAGAGGAGCTGCGGCTGCTGCCCATTCAACCGCGCGAAGTGGTGATCCGAACTGAAGCGTCGGGCGTTTGCTATACCATTGTCGGCCAGTCGCTCGGCACCAGAGACGCGCCGCGTCCGTCGATTCCGAATCACTCGGGGTTCGGCGTGGTGGAAGAAATCGGGCCACAGGTAAAGCGCGTGCAGGTGGGCGATCGCGTGATCATCCCCGGCACTCCGCAGTGCGGCCAATGCTACGAGTGCCTGCAAGGCCGGTCGGATTGGTGTCAGTTCCTGGCGACCAATCCCGCGCACCCAATGGCCGTGATGCCGGATGGAACGCCGGTCTTTGAAGGCGGCGCGCTGGGCGGGCTGAGCGAATTGATGGTGGTGTCGGAAGAATATTGCTGCCCCGTCTTCACCGACCTCCCGGCGGAGCAGTTGACGATGCTCGGCGACACTATCGGCACCGGTTTGGCGGCCGGGATGAATCTCGCGCGCGTGGAACCTGGATCGGATTGCGTCGTCTTAGGCGCTGGACCGGTGGGGCTGGGCGCCATTCAATCAGCCCGCATTATGGGCGCTGCGCAGATCATCGTGGTGGAGCCGATCAAAGTGCGGCGCGACCTGGCTCTCAAGCTGGGCGCGACCATGGTGATGGATCCGAATGTCGAAGGCAAAGGACTGGTTGAAAAGATTCGCGAGTTGTGCAAAGGGAAGACCGACCGGCGATTCGCGGGCGGCCGAGCGTGGGGCAACGATCTGTTCGCGGTACCACGCGGTCCCGATTTCACCATTGAAGCCGTGGGCGGCGACAGTTTCCCGCCCAAAATGGAAGCCGGCCCCGATCCAACGGGCGTGCTCCCGTTGCAGCAGGCGTGGGAATTCACACGTGGCGGCGGCCACATCGTGACGCTTGGTTTCGGCCAAAAGGGCGACGTGTCGTTTCCAGCGATGATGTTTGCCAATCGCGGGCGCACGGTTCACTCGGGCCAGCAGGGTGGATTGAACATGCTGCGCGATCTGCCTCGCTATGTGACGCTGGTAGAGAAGGGGCTCATCGATTTGAAGTCGATCGTTACCGATACCTATCCGCTCGACCGCACACGCGAAGCGATTCAAGCCGTCGCTGACCGGACCACCATCGGCGCAGTGATAACGTTCGTCTAACGCATGCGACGTTCCGGCACCGCCGATCTTCCTTTGCATGGCGGGCGCGTGCCGGCGTGGCTAGCCGATCGCATGACGCGATTGGGCACGGCCATCAGCGAAAGCATCCTGCTGCACTACGGGCCATCGGAATTGCTTTCGCGCCTGAGCGATCCGTTCCGGTTTCAGGCGCTCGGCTCGGTGATGGGCATGGACTGGCATTCGTCCGGCATCACTACGTCGGTGGTCGGCGCACTGAAGCGAGGGCTCAATCCGCGGGCGCACGAACTGGGCATCTACATTTGCGGCGGCCGCGGGAGGCATTCTCGCAACACGCCCGATGAGCTGCGTGCAGTTGCCGAGAAGACCGGTTTGGATGGGGAGGGTTTGGTCCGCACCAGCCGGTTGACTGCGCGGATCGACAACAACGCGATCGCGGACGGTTTCCAGATCTATCTGCACGCGTTCGTGCTGACGGCAGGTGGCGAGTGGGCAGTCATCCAGCAGGGATTGAACGACGAGGCCGGGTTAGCCAGACGTTATCACTGGCATTCAGCGACGGTGCGCGATTTCACTTGCGAGCCGCATACGGCGATTGCGGGCGCGTATCAGGGCGAAATCATGAATCTGGTGGATGCACAAGCACGTTCGGCGCAGACGGCATTGCTCGACATCAGCCATCAGACGCCGGATATCACTCTTCGCGACTTGTGTTTCGCCATGCCCGCGCATCATGATGTGCGCGCGGCCGATGTGGATCTCAAGCGCCTGGGAGCGGTGCTGGCCGTCGCTTACGAGCGCGATCTGCACGACTTTGCGTCGCTGTTGCTGCTGGAAAAGCTGGGACCACGTACGTTGCAATCACTCGCCCTGATCGCGGAAGTGGTGCACGGAACGCCCGTTCGATTTTCCGATCCCGCGCGCTTTTCGTTCGCTCATGGCGGCAAGGACGGCCATCCGTTTCCCGTGCCGCTCAAGACTTACGATGTGTCGCTGTCAATCCTGCGCTCGGCGCTTGATTCGGCGAAGGCGGGTGATCGCGAAAAGTTAGATGGCATGCGGCGCCTGGATCAATTCGTCCGATCGGTGGAAGAACACCACCAGCCCGAGGCTGATTTCCAAGCAATCGTCCGTCACGAATATGCGATCTCGCGGAACATTGGTGGGAGAACCGTGTTCGACGATCGCCACCGTACAGAATCGCGTCAGCTCGACCTTTTCTGAACGAAACTTCCCGCCTTGCGCCGAGTCCAACCGCAAGGAGTCAACAGCATTTATGGAATTACTACAAGAATTGTTAACCGAGGAATTAAAGGACCTGCTCCACGCCGAGGGCCAGTTGGTGAAGGCGCTGCCGAAGATGGCGAAGGCATCGAAGGACGCCGATCTAAGGACCGCGTTTGAAGAGCATTTGGAGCAGACCAAGGGCCACGTCGAGCGTCTGAAACAGGCGTTCGAGTTGCTGGAGGAAAAGCCCAAAGCAAAACCTTGCAAGGGCATGGCTGGACTGGTGGAGGAAGGCGCGGAAGTGATTGCAGAAGGCAAGCAGATGGAAGAGTCCGCGGCCGACCTGGCGCTAATCGGCGCGGCTCAGCGAGTGGAGCATTACGAAATCGCCGCATATGGCACGGCGCGAGCCATCGCCGAACAGATGAACCGGCGGGATATCGCGAAGCTTTTGAGCCAAACATTAGCGGAAGAAGAAAAGGCCGATCAACTTCTGACCAAGCTTGCGCAACCTTTGCTGGAAGAAGCGGGGCAGCCAACCGAGGAAGAGGAACTGGAAGAAGAAGAGGTCTAGAGACCAACAATGACTGCGGGTTGGCCAGTCGTCTTGTAAATGCCTGACGCGGAGGCCGGCGGCGACCGCGACTCGTTCCCGGCCGCCGTTTTCATATGCGAGGATCCCCCGCCCGCAGGTTGGTGGGTCGCAAATGCGATCGAGCAGCTTGCCGCTGCTCGCCTCAAATGCCAAGAGGTCGCCGTTTAAGTCCGCCGTCACCACAAGTCTACTGGCGGTCGGAAGAATCGCAGCCAGCATGGGCGTCGCGGAGCGATAACGCCAGCGGGTGGCGCCGGAGCTCGCATCGATTGCCGTGACCAAGCGGTCGCGCTTCTCCAGCGGATCTATTTCGCCGTACCCATTCGACGATCGGACAAATGAGCAGGGCGTTGCATGCAGGCTCCCTCATATTGTTATATGCTCCGAAGGAAGCCGACTCATGAACAACGCCATGTTATCGAGAATCGCGAGCGCCGCGCTGCTGCTGACTGCTGCTACCGCACCGATGTTGGGCCAGGACTTATTGGACGGCGAGTGGAGCCCGCTGCATCACGAAGATTATAACGAGCGGATTCCGGGGCCGGATTTGGGCGACTTTGCGGGCCTTCCCATCAACGATTCCGCGCGCGCGTTTGCCGAGAGCTGGGACGCGTCGCGGCTGACGCTCCAGGAACATCAGTGCCGCGTGCACGTTTCGCCTTACATCTATCATGGTCCTCTGCATCTGAGGATCTGGGAGGAAAAGGACTCGAATACCCAGCAGGTAATCGCGATCAAGAATTACATCAGCACTTACGAGCAGACGCGCACCATCTGGATGGATGGCCGCCCGCATCCGCCCGATTACGCCGCGCACACGTTTATGGGATTTTCCACCGGCAAGTGGGAAGGCAATATCCTGACGGTCTACACCACGCACATCAAGCAGGGTTGGGCTCGCCGCAACGGACTTCCGGAAAGCGATGAAGCCACGATGACCGAGCATTTTCTGCGGCACGGAAACATCATGACGCACATGACGATCCTGAACGATCCGGTTTACCTGACGCAGCCGTTGATTCGTACGGACGACTTTCTTCTCGACGAAAAAGAGCTGGGTGGATGGCTGTGGCCTTGCGAAGCCGTGGAGGAGATTTTGTCGCGGCCCAAGGGCGCGGTTCCCAACTACCTTCCGGGTAAGAACCCGTTCCTTTACGAATACGCGGATAAAAATCATTTGCCGCATGCCGCGGTGATGGGTGGCGCATCCACCATGTATCCCGAGTACAGAAAGGTGCTCGCCAGCGCGAAGATCGAATCTGCGCCGGCGGCCGCTGTGAGTCCCGCGCCGCGCGGCCAGCAGAATCGCGAGAACGTGGAGCTGCATATTCTGCCAGTGCAGGGCAACGTCTATATGCTGGTGGGCGCGGGCGGCAACATAACCGTGCAGGTGGGCAGCATGGGTGTGTTGCTGGTGGACACGGGGCTTGCGCAGTATTCCGACCAGGTGATCGCGGCGGTTCGTACGCTCTCCAACAAGCCGATCCACTACATCATCAATACGCACGTGCATCCGGATCACATCGGGGGGAACGAAGCGCTGGCGAAGATCGGCGGCGGCTCGGCTCGCGAAGTCACTCTGGTGAACACCCCGGGTGAAACGGCGGCCAACAGTGTCCAAATCATCGCGCATCAAAATGTTTTTGACCGAATGAGCGCCACGGCGAACGGCCAGAAGCCTTATCCCGAAACCGCTTGGCCCACCGACACCTACCTTGGCACGGAAAAGGAAGTCTTCTTCAACGGCGAGGCCGTTCAGATGTTCCATCCACCGGCCGCGCACACCGACGGCGACACGATTGCTTTCTTCCGCCGCTCCGACGTCATCAGCGCCGGCGACATCTTCGTCACTAACGGCTACCCGATCATCGATCTGAAGAATGGCGGCAGTTTGCAAGGGGAGATTGACGGGCTGAATCATATTCTCGATCTGGCGATTCCCGCGCATCATGAAGAAGGCGGCACCTACATCATTCCCGGCCACGGCCGGCTGTGCGATGAGTTCGATGTGCTGGAATATCGCGACATGGTCACCATCGTGCGCGACCGCATTCAGGCCATGATCAAGCAGGGCATGACGCTCGATCAAGTGAAGGCGGCTCGGCCTACGCTCGATTACGATCCGCGCTACAACACGCCCGGCGCTTTCTGGACCGCCGATATGTTCGTGGAAGCCGCGTACAAGAGCCTGACGCAAGCGAAATAATGGAACAGCAATTGACCGGGAAGGCCGCCCTGGTCACTGGAGGCGGACGGGGAATCGGCCGTGCGATTTCGTTAGCGCTGGCTGGTGCCGGGTGCGACGTTGCGGTGAACTATCGCGAGCGCCGCGACGACGCGCAGTCCGCTGCGCGCGAAATCGAAAAACTCGGGCGACGCGCGATTGCGATCCAGGCTGACGTTTCGCGTGCCAGTGACGTGACGCAATTGGTGAGCGCCGCTGAGAAGCAACTCGGGCCGATCGAGATTCTCATTAATAACGCCGGGAAAATCCTGATCCAGTCCATCGAGCAGATGACCGAGGAGAGCTGGAACGACATGATCGCATCCAATCTCACGTCGTGCTTCCTGGTGACCCAAGCGGTGCTGCCGGGCATGCGCGCACGCCAGTGGGGCCGCATCATCAACATCTCTTCTGTCGCGGCACAAGCCGGCAGCATTGTGGGCGTGCACTACGCCGCGTCGAAAGCCGGAATGCTTGGCCTCACGCGCAGCTACGCGCGAGTGCTGGCGAAAGAAGGCATCACTGTCAACGCCATCACGCCCGCGCTGGTGGCGACCGAAATGGTGATTTCAAATCCCGCAGCCAAGCCCGAAATGATTCCAATCGGCCGGTTCGGCGACATCGAGGAGGTGGCCGGCGTGGCCTTGATGCTGGCGCGCAATGCGTACATCACGGGGCAAACCATCAACGTCAACGGCGGCTACTACATGAGTTAGGCGCCGGCCTAAATCACCTTGGTGGCGCCGCCATCCATGTCGATCAGCGAGCCTTGCAGGAATCGGCCTTCGGGGCTGACGGCGAACGCGACCAGCGCCGCGATATCTTCCGGCTCGCCCACGCGCGTAGTTCGCGCGCTTTCAATCAACTTGCGCTCTGCGGTTTCCACGTCCGTACCCTGCTGTTTGGCGGTCGCCTCCAGCATGCGCCGGTAGCGCTCCGTGCGGATGCTACCAGGATTTACGGCGTTCACTTGCACACCATCGCGAATGCCGATGTCGGCCATCGCCTTGGTGAAGGAAAGCAGCGCCGCGTTTACAGATCCGCCGATAGTGAACAGGGCTCCTGGCATCCTGCCTCCGACGCCCGAAATATTCAGCACCGAACCGGCTTGCGCCTTCAGGTGCGGCCACGCGGCGCGCGTCAGCCGCATAGCGCCGAAGAATTTCAGCGCGAAACCATCGGCCCAATCGTCATCGGTCAGCTCCAGAAAATCGCCGCGCTTGGTGGCGCCCGCGTTGTTCACGAGGATGTCGATCTGCCCGCAGGTCTTCAGCGTGAACTCGACCGCTCGCTTCGCCGCATCCATGTCCCGCAGATCCACCTTCAGCGCCGCGGCGCGTCCGCCTGCGCTCTCGATCTGCTTTACGGCATCGTTCATCAGGTTCTCGTCGCGCGCGCAGAGCACCACCTGCGCACCCTCGCCCGCTAATCGCATCGCGATTGCCTTGCCGATGCCGCGGCTGGCCCCGGTCACAATTGCAGTCTTGCCTTTCAATCTGGTTTCCATGGATTTTCCATTATGCTTGTTCCTGAGAGCGACGTGCTAGCTCAGCCCATCCGCCAGTCCAGCCACTCCCAATCCCGGCGCGCGAAGATCATGCCCGTGGTGCGAGTGGCCGCGGGCAACGCGCTCGAGATGTACGATTTTCAAATCTTCGGCTACTATGCCACTGCGATTGCGGCGACGTTTTTTCCAACCGGCCATGAGTTCGCATCGCTGATGCTTGCGCTCGCCACCTTTGGCGCGGGCTTTCTGATGCGCCCGCTCGGCGCTGTCCTATTGGGCGCCTACATCGATCATCGCGGGCGGCGCGCGGGACTGCTGCTCACGCTGGCCCTGATGGGTTTCGGAACTCTGGCCGTCGCGTGCCTGCCGGGCTACGCCGTCCTTGGGATCGCCGCGCCGTTATTGGTTTTAGCGGGTCGCTTGGTGCAAGGATTTTCCGCGGGCGTCGAGCTCGGCGGCGTCTCCGTCTATCTTTCCGAAATTGCGCCGCCCAACCGCAAGGGATTTTATGTCAGCTGGCAATCGGCCAGCCAGCAGGTGGCGGTGATGTTCGCGGCGCTGCTCGGCATCGCGCTTACATCCACGCTGTCGCACAGCCAAATGACGCGCTGGGGATGGCGAGTCGCGCTTCTGGCGGGCTGCGCACTTCTTCCGTTGCTGCTTTTCCTGCGCCGTTCGCTGGAAGAAAGCGGCGAATTCCTGGCACGTCCGCGGCATCCCAGTGCAACCGCTATCGTGAAATCGCTTTTCGCCAATTGGCGGTTGGTGTTGCTCGGCATGATGATGTCGACCATGACTACGGTGTGCTTTTATCTGGTCACCGCGTACACGCCCACTTTCGGCAGTACCGTGCTTCATCTTGCTGCCACGGGAAATCTAGTCGTGACGCTTTGTGTCGGCGCTTGCAATTTCATCGTGCTGCCGCTCTCTGGCGCGCTTTCCGATCGCATCGGACGCCGCCCGATTCTGATCACCTGCACCGTCATCGCGCTGCTCACCGCTTATCCGGCGCTGTTGTGGCTGGTGAGCGCACCGTCCTTCACACGTCTACTGATTGTGGAGCTGTGGTTTTCGCTTTTCTATGCGGTCTACAACGGCGCGATGGCCGTCTTCTTGACGGAGATCATGCCCATCGAAGTTCGCACTTCCGGATTCTCTTTGGCTTACAGCTCCGCCACCGCCATCTTCGGTGGATTTACGCCAGCGATCTGCACATATCTCATCCACGTCACAGGCAATCGCGCCGTTCCCGGCCTTTGGTTGTCGTTCGCCCGCCATCTGCGGATTATCGGCGGCGCTCGCGCTCTCATCCAAACAAACACACACAGCCACCGCTGGTACTTGATATCCTGCACGTTGGAGGTGACTCAAGTGGTCCCGTTTCGCCGGTTCGGAATATTTACAGCTTTGTTAGTGGCGGCGCCGCTGGTGGCGCAACAGAGCCCTCCCGCCGAAACATCGGTAACTATTGCGGGCAAAACCATCCGCGTAAACTATTCGGCGCCGTCCATGCGCGGGCGCAAAATCTTCGGCGGCCTGGAGCCCTACGGACGCGTGTGGCGCGCCGGCGCGAACGATGCCACCGCGCTGCACACCGACGCCAATCTAGATATCGGTGGCCTTTCCGTGCCCAAAGGCGATTACACATTGTTCGTTTATCTGGATCCCAAGCAGTGGCAACTTGTGGTTAGCAAGGCCACCGGCGAATGGGGGCTGGACTATGACCCAAGCCACGACCTGGGACGCGTCAAGATGGAGATGAGCAAGCCCGCTCACCCCATCGAAACCTACAAGATGACGCTCTCGAGCGCGGGCGCAAACAAAGCCAAGCTGCAACTGGAGTGGGAAAACACGGTGGCCGAAGTCCCCATCACCGTAAAGTAACTTCGGAGTTAAATCAATTGTTAAAAGTTGTCATCTTCGAGCGTCTACCGTTCGGATATGTCAACCAAGATCTTGCCGGGCCGCCCGCATCCTTTGGGGGCCACCTGGGATGGTTCGGGGACGAACTTTGCGATTTATTCCGAACACGCCGAGTGGGTAGAGCTGTGTCTTTTCGATCAGCCGAACGCTCCTGAGACCGATCGGATTCGCCTGCCGGAACGCACCACTTACGTGTGGCATGGCTATATCCACGGACTGCAGCCAGGCCAGTTGTATGGCTATCGCGTGCATGGGCCCTTCCAGCCTAATGATGGCCTGCGATTTAATTCGAACAAGCTGCTGATCGACCCGTACGCGAAGGGACTCGCCGGCCAAGTGGATTGGTCGTCACCAATTTTTCCCTATCAGCCCGGCGATGGGGATGCGGACCTGTCGTTCGATGAAAACGACGACGCCGCCGGTATGCAAAAGTGCGTAGTGGTGAACCCGTATTTCGATTGGGAAGAGGACCGGCCGCTCTGCCTCCCGTTGAGCGATTCCATCATCTACGAACTCCATGTCAAAGGCTTCACGAAGCGGCATCCCGAGATTCCCGAAGCCCTTCGGGGCACTTACGCGGGTCTGGCGGCCAAGCCGTCCATTCAATATCTGAAGCGGCTCGGCATCACCGCGGTCGAACTCATGCCCGTGCATGCGTTCCTGACTGACAAGCATCTTTCGGAAAAAGGACTTACTAACTATTGGGGTTACAACACCAGCAATTTCTTCAGCCCGGACGCCCGCTATTCGGGCTCCGGCGATCGCGGCGGGCAGGTGGCCGAGTTCAAGGCCATGGTGAAAACCTTTCACCGCGAAGGGATCGAAGTGATTCTGGACGTGGTCTACAACCACACTGCCGAAGGCAATCACATGGGCCCCATGCTGAGTTTTCGAGGGGTGGACAATCCCACTTACTATCGCCTGGTGGCCGACCAGCAACGTTACTACATGGATTACACCGGCACCGGTAATAGCTTGAACGCCCGTCATCCTCAAGTGCTCAAGCTCATCATGGACAGCCTGCGCTACTGGATTGACGAAATGCACGTGGACGGGTTCCGCTTCGATCTGGCCTCAACGCTCGCGCGCGAGTTGCACGACGTGGATCGCCTGTCGGCTTTCTTCGACATCATTCACCAGGACCCGGTGATCTCCCAAGTGAAGCTGATCGCCGAGCCGTGGGACGTGGGCGATGGCGGCTATCAGGTCGGCAATTTTCCAGCAGGCTGGGCGGAGTGGAATGGGCGCTATCGCGACACCGTCCGCCGCTATTGGAAAAGCGACGAGGGGCAGTTGTCCGACCTCGCGTATCGGCTCACCGGTTCGAGCGACTTATACGATCGCGATGGCCGCCGTCCTTCCGCCAGCATCAATTTCGTAACGGCGCACGACGGCTTCACCTTGCACGACTTAGTAAGTTATAACGGCAAACACAACGACGCCAATCAGGAAGATAACAACGACGGCACCAACGACAATTATTCCTGGAATATGGGCGCCGAAGGCCCCACTGATGATCCTGAAATCATGCAGCGCCGCGAAAGGCAGAAGCGGAATTTTCTCGCGACGCTGCTACTTTCGCAAGGCGTGCCGATGATTCTGGGCGGCGACGAAATCAGCCGGACGCAAAACGGCAACAACAATGCCTACTGCCAGGACAACGAAGCCACCTGGGTGGATTGGCGCCTGGATGGCTGCAAAATTACGCTCCTGGAATTCACGCAGAAACTGATTCAGGTCCGCCGCGACCATCCCAGCCTGCATCGCCGGAAGTTTTATCAGGACCGCGCCATCCGCGGCACGGAGGAAAAAGACATCGTCTGGCTGCGCCCCGACGGACAGGAGATGACGGACGAGGAGTGGGGGCTCGGCTGGGTGCGCTGCCTCGGGATGTTGCTGAACGGCGAAACCATCGGCGAAGTGGATCAGTCCGGCGAACCCATCCAGGACGATACGTTTCTTATCATGCTCAATTGTCACCATGAGCCGATTCAGTTTTACGTCCCGAAGCCTCCCGGCGCGGAGAAATGGGAGGTGATCATTGATACCAATAACCCTGCGCTCGAGGCCGATTCCCGGTTCTCAGCACCGGGCGATGCCATTGAACTGGTGCCCCTATCGCTGGTGGTGTGCCGCGAACCGAAACCGCCCAGCGTTTCCCGGTTACTGACTCCGGAACGCCGGTGAAGCCGCACGGCAGACATCTCCCGGTGGGCGCAGAGGTCGCCAGCGGCGGAGTTCACTTTCGCGTCTGGGCCCCTGTAAGAAAGACCGTGGAAGTGGTCTTTGACCAAGGCGAGACTATTCCGCTCCAGGCGGAAGCGTCGGGATATTTCTCGGGTTTTGCGCCCAACCACCGCGACGGCTCTCGCTACAAATATCGCCTCGATTCGGACGAGCTTTGTCCCGATCCTGCGTCGCGATTTCAGCCAGAGGGGCCACACGGTTCGTCGCAAATTGTAGATGGCTGCGCATTCGCTTGGACGGATCGCAATTGGGGAGGCGTTTCCCTGCCGCATCAAGTGATCTATGAAATGCACATCGGCACGTTCACCCGGCCAGGCACGTGGTCCAGCGCGGCGGCTGAACTGCCGTATCTGGCTGCAACCGGCGTCACTGTTTTGGAAGTAATGCCCGTGGCCGAATTTCCCGGCCGATTCGGCTGGGGCTACGACGGCGTGCAATGGTTCGCGCCGGCACATATCTATGGCTGCCCCGACGATTTTCGACGCTTTGTAGATCGGGCGCACGCGCTGCGGCTGGGCGTGATCCTCGATGTTGTCTATAACCATTTGGGCCCGGACGGCAACTATCTCGATAAATTCGCGCCGCAATATTTCTGCGAGAAAACCACGGACTGGGGCAAAGCCATCAACTTTGACGGCAACGATTCCGGACCCGTGCGGGAGTTCGTGATTGCGAACGCGCGCTACTGGACCGACGAATTCCATCTGGATGGTCTTCGGTTGGACGCCACGCAGGACATTCATGATTGCTCGGAGGATCATATTCTGCGAGCTATGGCCCGTGAAGTTCGCGAGCATTGCGCTCCGCGCGAGGTGATTTTTATCGCAGAAAATGAACCGCAAGAAGTGAAGCTGGTGAAGCCGCCGGAGCAGTGCGGTTACGGTTTGGATGCGCTGTGGAATGACGATTTTCATCACGCCGCGATGGTGGCCCTCACCGGGCACAACGAAGCCTACTACAGCGACTATTTGGGAACGCCACAAGAATTTATTTCATCTGTGAAATACGGTTATCTTTATCAAGGCCAGCGCTACCAATGGCAGCGCAAGCGCAGGGGCACGCCCGGACTCGGCATCCATCCGGCCGCTTTTGTAACGTTCATCCAAAACCACGATCAAATCGCCAACTCTGCCTATGGCCAGCGCTGTCATGCATTGAGCTCGCCTGGCAAACTCCGCGCGATCACTGCGCTCCTGCTGCTCGCGCCCGGCACGCCGATGCTGTTTCAAGGGCAGGAATTCGCCGCGTCCAGCCCGTTCCTGTTCTTCGCCGATCATGGTTCCAGACTCGCGGAGGAGATTCGCCTGGGCCGCGCCGAGTTCCTTGCGCAATTCCCCAGCCTTGCAACACTCGAGATGCAGGATCGTTTTGCGGACCCTGGCGATCCGGTTACCTTTGACCGCTGCAAGCTGGACCACACCGAGCGCGAGGCTCATCGGGAAATCTACGATCTGCATTGCGATTTGCTGAAGCTTCGGCGCGAAGAGCCAGTATTTTGCGCGCAGAAGCGGCATGGCGTAGACGGAGCGGTCCTTTCTTCGGAAGCCTTCCTGCTGCGATTTTTCGGCCGGCAGGGAGACAACCGGCTGTTGCTCGTGAATCTCGGGGTGGATTTGCATTTGGATCCCGCTCCGGAGCCATTGCTCGCTCCTCCAGATGATTCCGAATGGATCACGCAATGGTCGAGCGAAGATCCCAAGTATGGAGGCATTGGAACGCCGCCGCTCGATTCCGAGGAGAACTGGCGAATTCCCGGCCAGGCTGCCGTTTTGTTGAAGCCTAATCGAAAAGCATGACTGATTTGGTAATCCGTATGCCCTGGCCGGGCAAAAACGGCCGCGCTTCCGACGCGGGTCTGAACTGCGAATGGCTGGTGACCAATGGCCTGGGCGGCTATGCATCCGGTACTTTGTCCGGTGTCATCACGCGCCGTTACCACGGCTACTTGATTGCGGCCCTTCCCGCACCCTTCGGCCGCATCATGATGCTCAACGAACTGGGAGAGCGCATTGAGTTTCCCGATGGACGCTCGGTGCAATTGAGCGGCGAGGAGCGCTCCGGCGGTCCGGTGAACCTGGACGCCATGGAACACATCAGCGAATTTCGTATTGAGAGGGGCATTCCCGTCTGGCGCTATGAAATCGGTGGCATCACGATCGAGAAACGGCTGGTTTTGCCGCACGGCCAGAACACGGCGTTCATTAACTATTCGCTCCTCTCGGGTGACGAAAGCGTGCGGCTGGTGTTGCGGCCTTCCATTCATTTCCGGCCGCACGAAACGCCGGTCAGTGCCGAGTTGCAATCTTCTTACACACTGACGGTCGGAGAAGATCGCTACGAGTTTTCGGCCGGGACCGATCTGCCGCCGCTCCGGCTTCTCCTGGATGGACGGAATGCATCGCTGACGGTGGATCGCGTTCGGATCGAAAAGGTGACGTACCGCATTGAGGAACGGCGCGGCTATCCGGCGCAAGGCGATCTGTGGAGCCCAGGCTTCTTTCACGCCGACCTTGCAAAGGATTGCGACACGACGCTGATCCTTTCTTCCGAGTCCTGGGATGATATGCGCGCGCTCACTCCCGCTCTGGCGCTGCAATCGGAGGCGGAGCGGAAAGGCCGCATTCTTGGGGCCGCATCGAGGAAACTAGGGAAGGATGTTTCGTGCCTGGTGGAGGATCATCCCACCACCGCGGAGCTGGTGTGGGCGGCCGATCAATTCCTGATCACGCCGGCCGGCAGAACCGACGACGCGACGCGCGCCCGCGCCGTGGGCGACGAAGTGCGAACGGTGATCGCCGGGTATCACTGGTTCACGGACTGGGGCCGCGACACCATGATCTCGCTGGAGGGGTTGACGCTCTCTACTGGCCGCTATGCGGAGGCGGCGTGGATACTGAGGACATTTTCTCATTACATCCGCGATGGCTTAATCCCCAACCTGTTCCCCGAACGGCGCACCGAAGGCTTGTACCATACCGCCGACGCGACGCTCTGGTTTTTCCACGCGCTGGATCGCTACACTGCGGTGAGCGGCGATCGCTCGGTGCTGCAGATGGTGCTGCCCAAGCTGCTGGATATTTTCGAATGGCACATGCGCGGTACTGCGTTCGGGATTGGCGTAGATTCGCGCGATGGACTGTTAACGCAGGGCGCCGAAGGCTACGCGCTTACCTGGATGGATGCCAAGGTGGATGACTGGGTGGTGACGCCGCGGCGCGGTAAAGCTGTCGAAATTAATGCGCTGTGGTACAACGCGCTGAAGCTGCTGGAGGGATGGCTGAGAGAACAGAGCGAGCTGGATAACGCCGAGCGCGTGGCAAAGTCGGCTCAACAAGCCCGTGAATCCTTCAACGCAAGATTCTGGCATGAACCAGGGAAGCATCTGTTTGACGTGATCGACGGCCCCCATGGCGACGATCCGGCTTGCCGCCCAAATCAACTGCTGGCCTTTTCTTTGAAGCATCCCATTCTCGGCGCCGCGCGCTGGCCGGCGGTGCTGGAAGTAGCGCGGGAAAAGCTTCTCACACCGGTTGGGTTGCGCTCGCTTTCCCCCGATCACAAGGACTATAAGCCGAAGTACGACGGCGACCTTCGGGCGCGCGATGCCGCGTACCATCAGGGCACGGTCTGGGCGTGGCTGATCGGGCCGTTTATCGACGCGTGGCTCAAGGTGCATCCAGACGATCTGCCAGGCGCGGGGAAATTTCTGGATGGCTTCCAACCGCATTTGAGAGAAGCCTGCGTCGGCTCCATCAGCGAAATATTCGATGCCGAGCCGCCCTTCACCCCGCGCGGTTGCATTGCTCAGGCCTGGAGTGTGGCCGAGGTACTGCGGTGCTGGATCAAGTGCTGCGTGCGGTGACACGCTATCCAAAAATGCCCAGTTTTTGCGATCCAAAATTCGCGAGGTTGGGGAACACGGTGGTGAGTGCGCTGTCGGGAATTCCGAACCACGAGCACAATGTCGCGCCGTATTGATCGATGGATGTGGTTGGTATCCAGCGCCCGCGCGTATCGGTGTCGTTGGGCCCCGCCAGCTCGAAAGTTGGGAACTGGCCGTAAATTTGGCCGCCCTTTACCGCGCCGCCCAACACCAAGTGATGGCTTCCCCAAGCGTGATCGCTGCCGTCGGCGGTGGTGGGCTGGAACGTCCGGCTGAAATCGGATTCGGTGAAGGTAGTGACATTCTCCGCCATCCCCAATTCTTCAGTAGCCGCGTAGAAAGCCGCCAGAGCCTGGCTCAACTGCGGATAAAGATTGTTGTGCGTCTCCAGTTCGCCCGCGTGCGTGTCGAATCCGCCGAGTGAGCAGAAGAAGATTTGCCGGCTCATCCCCAGGTCCGTTTGCACCTGGATGATCTGCGCCACCTGCTGCAATTGCGAGCCGAGACTGGTGGTTGGAAATTGCGTCTTCAACGGCGTGACTTTTGCTAGAGCCGCCTCCAATGCGGCTGCGTCGGCGATGCTGTTCGCCATGGTGCTGTTGGCGGCCTGAACGAGGGAAAGCCCATTGTCGGAGGTCAGCAGAGTTGTCAGCGCGTTCAGGCGAGCCTGCGACGCCGCAGAGCTGCTGAAGCCCTTCAGGGTTAGCGACTGTCCGGGTGTGATGGCAACGGGCTGTGTTGCCACGCCTTGGCCCTCCAGCGAGTTCCCAGCCACCGAAAGGAATGCTGGGAAATTCGAGGAGTTGATCTTTTCCGAGTTGAGATAATCGGCCGCACGCCCGGCCCATCCGGTGGGGCTATTTCCTTGCGCGATGGAAGTCTGCCATTGCAACTGCTGGTCGGAGTGTGAGAACAGATTGAGCGGGATGGGCGCTTGCGAGCCTTGATATTGCGCGCGCGTGAGCGGCTGCACCAGCGAGCCGGTGTTGGCCACCACCGCCAACTCTTTACTCGAAAACATGCTGGCCACTTCCGCCAGCATGCCGTGAAACGCAAACGGCGCGTTCGAAACGCTGTACACAGTGGGAGTGAGTTCAGTGGGTGTGAGCGCCAGGCTTCCGCGTATCGACGTGTAGGCTTGGTAGCTGGTATCGTCCATGGGAATCACGGTGTTATTCGAATCGTTCCCGCCGAACAAAAACACGCATACCAGCGCGCGATAGTTCGCGTTATCCTGCGCCATCGCCGGCAGCAGTCCGAAGGGACGCAAGGCCAGCGTTCCCACTGTTGCCGCGCCTGCTCGAATGAAACCGCGTCGTGAGAGCATCTGCCAGGTCTCCTAGTGAATGATTTGGTACTCGTGCGAAGTCAGGACGACGTATAGCGCGGCCTGCGCTTTGGCCGTGGGCGTTGATGCCGCATCCACAGCATCGGTCGCCACCTGTTCCAGCGCCGGCGACATGGAACCATGCAGAAAGATGGAGCTGATGTAGTTCAGCAACGATGCGGTACTGGCGGCTTGCTGCACGAACGGCGCCAGGTTCACCGCGGTCCCCTTGTCGATCGCGGCGTATAGTATCGAGTTCACGATGTCCGCGCGGTCGGCGGCGGTCTGCGTCGAATAGATCTGGAACTCCGGAGCGAGCAATCCGCCGGCAATGCGATATTGCGGTGAGAAGTAGCTGAAGACGCTCGGCGCTTCGAACAGATTCTCTCCCAGTTCATTGGTGTCATTGTAAATGGCGCTGTTCGCGGTCAGCGTCGCATTCAGGCCACGCAGCAGATTGGGCAGAAACAGAACCGGCTCGCGCATATGCCCGAACTTCGCGTTTGCCGCTGTGGCCGTTGGATCGTCGCCTGCGCGCGCTTCGGGATCGGTGAGAATCGCGTTGATCACTGCTTGAAGGTTTCCCTGGATTCCGTTGCCATCCTTTTGAAACACGCTCGACACCCGCGCGATGTACTGCGGGCTCGGATTGCTGGTGACCAGGTGTTGTATCAATTGCTGGGAAACGAACGGCGCCATGGTGGGCTGCGCCATCAAGGCATCGAGCAGTGACTCCAGGTCCTGCTCCGCGGTTTGCCCGGCTAGGATGGTGACGTTGCCGAAAATTCTCTTCGCGCTGGCGTCGTGTTCGGACTCCACCGCAAACATCTGGCCGAAGAAATATTGCGGATTGTTTTTCTTGGGTGCGGCGCCCGGCGCCGTGGGATAGGTCCAACCGGTAAGCACCTTGGCCATGTTCGTCACCACCGTTTGATCGTAAGTCGGCACCGGGTTCTTGTTTTGATCGAGCACTGGTGTCCCGTCAGGATTCAGTTGCGTGAGCCCCAGCGTGAATAGCTGCATCAACTCGCGCGCGTAATTTTCATTCGCCGAAGTGTTTTTAGCCGGATCGCCCTTATTGTTGTTCGCCATATTCAGATAACGGCCCATGGCGGGACTGAGCGTCACGGCGCGAATCAGATCGCGATAGTTTCCAAATGCGTGGTCGCGAAAGAGCCTCCAGTAAGGCGGATAAGCATAGGCGATGGGAAGCCCGGTAAATGAGACCACCCACATTTGGCTCAGCGCGAACGCTACCCGCTGCCGCAGTTGATCCCGGCCCGTGACGGTGTTTTGAAAAAACGCCGCTTGCACCGGATGAAGGTCGCGGTTGGGCATTCCAGTGGAATCCAGAAGCGGCTGGTCCGGAATGTTCGAGGTGTTCAATGCAAACTGGGCTGTGAGCCAGTTGCCGATGCCCGTTTGCTGCAGCTCGGCAATGGATGCTGGCGTCGGTCCCCAGGTGGCCTGATCCAGAAAGCGCGCGGCGGCGCCGGCAGACATTTGCTGCGTGCTGGATTGGCCGAACGACAATCCGAACGCCAGGAGGGTGAGACAAGCGACCCGCGGTATGGCCATCACTTTCTATGAACACGAGCAGCTCTCAGGAGTGTCGAAACTTTTCTATTCAGCCGCTCAGAGGAATTACTTAGTCCGCAATCGGACAAAGGCGTCGCAGCAAGCGGATTTGTCCAGCATGATAAAGATCGTGGGCGGCGATGCCCCGAATCAGGTGTGCTTGCGCGGGAGTTGGCGCGACTAACTTCGCTATCACGGCGCGTAACCTGCGGTGTTCGGCGATGAGAATATCGATGTCGGCCTTCCACGCTTTTTCACCGGCCTCTTCTCCCGGCCGCGAGAAGAAATTGCTTCCGGGCAATTCGAAAGAGCCGCGCTTCTCACCGGTCAAACGGCGCCGCACGACATATTTCCAATAGGCCGCGTGCAGCGTCAGCTCCCAGATGTTGTGACGATCGGGACCCGGCCGCCACGCTGCCTGTTCCGCCGTTACGCCGCGAAGGGACCCGCGCAGATTCGGCCCATGCCACGACTTCTTATCGAAGGCTTCGTCTAGAAGAGCGAGCAGCATGTGATCCAAGCAGGGCCACCTCCAGAGAGCACTTTACGCGAATCACCACCCGGCATTGACAATTACCCGCGAGATGACTAAACATAGTACCCATGAAAATCCAAATCACATTGGCTGCCTTGTTTGCCGCGATGCTCGTCTCCGCGCCCGTGCGCGCGCAGGAGCCGGTGGTCGCCGCCCCGGATGTCGACGCGCTCTTCCACAGCAAGGATAAGAAGCTCGATCGCAACAAACAGGCTGCCTATCACATCGAAAAAGATCTGCTCGAAGCGAATCACTGGGACGAAGCCGACAAATGGCTGACTGCGCAATACCTGCAGCACAATCCCAACGTAAAATCAGGACGCGCTGGCGTGGTTGCGTACTTTTCCTCCACCAGAAAGCCAACGCCCGTTCCGGAACACCTGGGCGCCAAAGTCGCTTTCGTGAGTGCTGAGGGCGATTACGTTACGGTAGCCACCGTGGCGGAACGCAAGGACGCCAGCGGCCAGCCATACACCACCACCTGGTTCGACACCTGGCGATTTGTGAACGGCAAGGCCGACGAACACTGGGATTGCGCGCTGAAAGGCCGATAGTCCCTCGGTCGCTTCAGGAATCGAAAAAGCCGCCACGCGGTAAAATCGATTCCTATGAAGCGACTCCCATGCATCCTTGGCCTGGCGATGTTTTTCGCCTTCCGGCTTTTTCCGCAGCAGCCGGAGGCCCGCTTGAATCCGACGGTGAAGCAGATCGTCGATAGCGTCTCCGAAGAGCGGATCGCGGCGACGCTCAAAAAGCTGGAAGGCTTTGGGACACGTTATATTCTCTCCTCACAAGACGATCCAGTGCACGGCATCGGCGCGGCCAAGCGCTGGATTCACGATGAGCTCCAAAGCTACAGCCCGCGGCTGCAGGTGAGCTACCAAAACTTCAGCATTAAGAAGGGCGCACGGCGCGGCCAGGTGATTCGCGACGTCGATTTATCAAATATCGTCGCGGTGCTGCCGGGCACCATGGAGAAGGATCACTACGTGCTGGTGTCGGCGCACTACGACTCGGTTGCGCTGGTGCGGAAGCCATATACGGGCATTGATCAGCTAGTTGCGGAAGGCGTTCGGCAGGGCATTGATGAATCTGAAGAACGGCAATATCTCGAAGATCCTTCCGCCCGAACGCGAATTGGGTCCGCTGGATTTTGAAGCTACCGCCGCGCAGACCGTCTCGCCCGGGGTTACCGACGACGGAAGCGGAACCGCCGCTGTGATGGAACTGGCGCGCGTGATGAGCGGATACCAGTTCGACAAGACGGTTGTGTTCGTAACGTTTGCCGCCGAAGAAGTGGGATTGAGCGGAAGCCAGGTCTACGCCGCGCAAGCCAAACAAAGCGGCATGAATATCGAGGCGGTGCTGAACAACGATATCATCGGCAGCGATGTTTCGGGCAACGGGCGATCGATCACGAATGTGCTGCGGGTGTTCTCCCCCGGTCCGGACGATTCCACCCAGCGTGAGCTGGCGCGCTACACAAAAATGATTGCGGAACGATACGTGCCATCCATGCAGGTGGAGATGGTTTTCCGCCGCGATCGATTTCTGCGCGGCGGCGACCACACGCCTTTCCTCAATCAGGGATTCGCAGCGGTGCGGCTGACCAGCGCGGCCGAGTATTTCGACAATCAGCACACCACTACGGACAGCTTTGCGAATACATCGGTACCTTATGCGACCCGAGCGGCTCGCATGAATTCCGCGGTGTTGGCGAGCTTGGCGCTGGCGCCGGCGCCTCCGGAGCTGAACTGGACGTGGAAGTCCGGGCCCGACAAAGGCGGGCATGTGCCGTTGCTGACCCGCGGGAAGTCAGGGTACGACGCGGTGCTGCACTGGCTGCCGAATACCGAACCGGACCTGGCGGGCTACGCGGTGATGATGCGCTCCACAACGTCGCCGGTGTGGGAACGCGAAGTCTGGGTGGGTAACGTGACCAGCTACACGATGCCCAATGTTTCCATTGATGACGTCGTGATCGGAGTGAAAGCTGTGGACCGCGACGGCAATCAGAGCGTGGTGTCGTGCTATGCGGAGCCCGTGCTGCCTTCGATGCTCACTCCGGCGCAGAAGAAATAGCGCTTAGTCGCCAGTGGCTGCGTTTTGAGGCTGCGCGCAGAAGCGATCGAAAGCCTGGGTCAAAAGCTTCGCGATCTCGACGGGTTCGCGCCGCTCGATATCGCTGCGATGAATCATATAAACGGGCCGGCCGTTTTGGAAGAGAGCCATCGACGGCGAGGACGGCGGGTAGTCGGATAGGATGTCACGCAGGTGAGCCACCGCCGCTTCATCGCCGCCGGCGAAGACCGAGGCAACTTTAGCGGGCCGCACCGCGTGCTTGAGCGCCATCCCAACGGCCGGCCGCGCACGGCCGGCGGCGCAACCGCACACCGAATTGACGATCATTAAGACCGCGCCGCTATCGGGCGAGAGGAGCCGATCGACATCGGCGGGCGTTCGAGCCTCCTCCACCCCGTGACGGGTGAGGTCGGCGCGCATGGGAGCAATGAGAACTTCGGAGTAAGCCACGAATCGATTTTAGCAGCTGGTCGCTTGTAACGAATTAAGCGCCGGGCCGGTTCATCAGGAACGTGGTGGTGGATTCAAAAAACGATTGCAGGATTTCGCGCGGCTCGTCGGGAAGGGCGGCTTCGCCCAGCGCGCGTGTCATCAACTGGAGCCACCGGTCGCGCGCGGTTTGTCCGATGGCGAACGGCGCGTGGCGCATGCGGAGCCGGGGATGGCCGCGCTGTTCGATGTAGGTCTGCGGACCGCCGAACCGGCCGATGACGAAATCGCACAGCCGCTGTTTCGCGCCTTCCAGATCGTGCGCCGGATACATCGGCCCCAGAACATCGTCAGCGGGAACCTGGCGATAAAAGGCGCCGGTAAGGCGCTCGAATCCGGCTTGACCGATCGCCGCATAAACATGTTGCTCTTCCACTGCAATCGATCCTAGCAGTTGGGAGTAAACTGGAAAAGTTCAAGGAGGCGGCTGATGCGCGGAGCTCTTACCTGCGTTTTCGCCACTGCGATCCTTTCGCTAGCGGCCCACCCGCCGACACTGGCGTAACGCGACGCTCGGATAAAACTGCGGCAGAGTATCTCGAAACGCATTCCGTAACCCAAGTGTGAGATCAGTTGCCGGCGAGCAAGCAGGCAAAGCCATCTGCCGCTTTGAGCAAATCGTTCCGGGAGCGCCACACAAAAGCCAAGGCGCCAGTGTCGATTCGGCTGGTCCCCGAACAGATTGAGGCAGCGAAAAAAATCGCAGCGACTAAGTCGCTCGGTTATCAGACTCAATTGCGGATGTGGATTGCCGAAGGGATTCGTCGCGAGGCAAAGCGGCCGTGAACGCGCCTGAACTCACGCCGGAAGCTTCGCCTCCACCCACGCCCGAATCGCGTCGAACACTTGCCGGTTGTTGGTCTCCAGCATCATGAAGTGCCCGTTGCCGAGGATGCCCTTGTCCTTCAGTTGAAGCTCTTCGGCGTCGCAGCCGGCTTCCTTCAGAAACGCAACAACGGGAGGGCCTTGGGTGCGGCCGGATAACTCGGCGGTCACCATCACGATCGGAATACCCTGCAAGTTTTTCAGCTTGCGCGCGGGCTCGGCCTGCAGCTTGTAGGCGGGCGTGATCTCGGACGCCGCAACGTCGCGCGTGGCAATTTCCTTCGGATCGGCCACCGGCGGATCGTAGACCAGCGGAATGTCCGTCAATCCCCAAGCCGCGCCGAAGCCGAACGGCATACCCGCGCCTTCCACGTTGACGATGGCCTTCACCAGGTTCGGCCGCTCGTTCGCCACCAGCCAACTGAACGGGCCGCCCGCCGAATGAACCTGAATGATCGCCGGCCCGATTTTGTCGAGCATCTCGGCGCCCGCGGCTGGCCCACAGCTTATGCGCCATCACGTTGTCGGCGGGCGGCGAATTCTGCCCGGCCTGAAAGTGATCCACCAGCGGATCGCGAGCATCGCCGGTGCCGATCCAGCGCGGGTGCGCATTGTGGACGGCACGCATGAAATCGCCGGTCACCGTCTCGAACGTCAGCAGAGGACCGATGGGACCGAGCGCATCGGGATGATATGGCGCGCGCCCGTGGCCCTGCCGATCCACCAGATAAACCTTGTAGCCTTCCTGCAAATAATAGTGGACCCAGCCGGGCTTGCCGTTGCCGAGTCCCATGTAATGCGTGCCCTGGCCGCCGCCTCCATGCACCAGCACGATGGGATACGGATGGCGCACTTCTGCGGGGAACAAATACTGCACATACATCTGGCCGGCGACGATGCTGCCATAGGGCATCTGCTTCGCCTCCGTCCCAACCCAGAAATGGCCCTGCTCGGACAGCTTCAGCGCGATTGCATCGGGATTTTTCCTCGGAGGCGCAGGCTTGGCGCGCGGCGATACGTTCTGGTCCATCCAATCGAGAATTGGCTGCAGCACCTCGCGATTGTTTTTCTCCACCATCATCATGTGGCCGTTGCCGTGGACGCCATGTTCCGCCAGGCGCAGTTCTTCGGCCGTGCAGCCAGCTTGCTTCAGGAACGCAAGAGCACCTGGGGCGCCGGGCGATGCGAACGACGCTTCGGACGTCACCAGCACAATCGGAATGCCACGCAAGTTTTTTAGTTTGTGGGCGGGCCCTTCTTGAATCTGGTACGGACCCACGCCCGGCTCGGGCGATGGCATCTCCTTGGTCTTCAACTCGGACGGATCGGTCACCCGCGGATCGTAGGTCATCGGGATGGTGGTGATGCCCCATTTACTGGCTTGCGGGCCTTTGCCGAACGGGGTGCCCGCGCCTTCCACCACGACGATGCCTTTCACTAAGGTGGGCCGCACCTCGGCCACCAGATAGCCGAAGGGTCCGCCGGCGGAGTGCGTCATGATAATCGCGGGCCCGATTTTATCGAGCAACTCGGCGCCGCGCTCGCGCCACGCGGTATGGGTGATTTCGATGTTCGAGACGTACGATCCGCCCTGCGATGCTACCAATTGCGCTAATTCGGGCGAACCCACTTCGCCCGTGCCCGGCCACTGATTATGAAGTTTCGCCAGGCCCTGGCCGGTAGGGTCGGGCCGCTTGGCACGCTGCGGCGTGAACATGCCCGAGATCTGGTCGAGCGTGATGTTCTGCTGCGGGAACGGGCCGTCCAGATCGGGATGAAACGGCGATCGGCCGTGTCCGGGACGATCCACCACGTAGACCTTGTAGCCTTCCTGCACTAGCAGAGTGGCCCATCCGGGACGGCCGTCGGGGGTGCACATCCAGTCCGTGCCTTGGCCGCCGCCGCCGTGAACCAAGACAATGGGGTAAGGATGTTTGATGCGCCGGGGAATCTGGTACTCCACATACATCTGTTTGCCGTTGATCACCGTTCCGCGCGGAATTTCGGCCTTTTCTACTCCGACCCAGAAAAAGCTCCACTCGACCAGATCGATGGGTGCGTCGCCGGACGCGGTGGCGCCGGTTTGTGCGGCCAGCGAAGTGGCGCCGAGCGCGCCAAGAATGGACAAGGCGCCGGCAGCCGTGGAGGCGAAATCGCGGCGCGTAAGGTCATCATTAGATGGCATCGGGCACACTCCTTGTGATACTACTCAGATGAGCATATAGGAAAATCCGTGTTTTGGAAAAGTGGGAAGGAATTCGGCCGGCCGCTCGTCCAAGAGGAAGGTTCGAGCATGGTATTGGACGCGAACGCCCCCCCAGTGATCGAAGAGGTTATCGAAGCCTGCCAGCGTGGTGACGCCGATGCCTTCCGGGCGCTCTTCGAGGCTTACAAGGACCGCGTTTACTCCATTGCGCTGCGCTATTCCGGCAATCCAGCGGCGGCCATGGACATTGCGCAGGACACATTCCTGAAGCTGCTGTCGCGCATCGGGGACTATCGCGCCGAGGCCAGCTTCGATTCGTGGCTATACCGGCTGGTGGTGAATAGCTGCATCGACGACCAGCGGCGCGGCCGCCGGATGACCCCGTTCCTCGATGGGTTGCTGGATGCCGTTTGCGCGCCAGCCGAAAGCGTGTTGCATAAACTGATGCGCGCCGAAACCGAGCAGCGCGTGCAGGATGTGGTGGCCAGGCTGGCGCCCGAGCATCGCATCGTAATCGTGCTGCGATACACCGAAGGCTTGTCATACGACGAGATTGCTCAGATTCTGGGATGTTCGCCGGGCACGGTGGCGTCGCGCCTGAACCGGGCGCACAAGATTCTGGAGCGGCGTTTGTCGCACCTGCGGAAGGACGAAGGAGAGCGAAATGCTTAGGCCGGAGGACAGGCTGGAACGCGAGCTGCGGCAGGGGCTGCTCAGTGTCACCGCGCCTCCAGAACTCTGGGACCGGGTGCAGGCGGCGCAGTTCACCAAACCGCCTCGAAGCAACCGTCCCGTGGTATGGGCGTTAGCGGCTAGCGTTGCTCTTATCGCAGTCGGATTGTCGGCCATCCACCGGCACGGAGCTGTGGACGATGAGACGTTCGCGCTTCGGGCGCTAGCCAGCGATTCGCAGCGGATCGCGTTTCACTGCCAGAATCCGGCCCAATTGCGCGCTTGGGTGCGTGCTCAGACGGGACTGGATGTGCCGCTGCGAACCGCGCCACCGGCATCCATTCAGTTGATCGGCGCGCGGAATCTGGGGGCGGGTGCCGAGATCGCTTACCGGGCCGGGGACCATGCCGGGGTATTGCTGGTGTCGCGAGCCGGCGCCGGATCTGCGGACGTGCCGCATGATCGTGTCAACGGCAGCGTCTCTTCCTGGGTTATGGACGGCCAGCGATACACGCTCGCTTCCAACGACTCCGCAGACCTGCAGCTCGCCTGCAAGCTCTGCCATCTGGACTAGCGCCGGCCGCTACGGCTCCGGGTTCGATTGCCGTAGCGCCTGGGCCACGCGAATCTTCGTGCTGCGCACTTCCACGGTTTCCGCTTCCGCGTATTCCTGGCGCGCTCGCAGGACGGCTTCGTAGGATTCCAGAACGGCGAGCAGTTGCGGATTTTCCGGTCCCCAGGCCGTTCCCAGGATGTTCAACGCGCGGCGATAGAGCTGTTCCGATTCATCCCAGCGCCCTTGCAGCCGGTAGATATCCGCCAGGCGTGCAACCACTTTCCCGAGCTCCGGGTGATTCGGCGGCAATGCCTTCTCGAGGATCGCGTCCGATTTCATATACAGGCCCTCAGCCTCCGCATAATGTTTGCGCCCGGCGGCGGCCACACCTTCGTTGTAGAGGTCGTAACCGATTCGCGGATGGTCCGGCGGAAAGTCTTGTCGATCGATCCGCTCGGCCTGCCGGAGCGCGCGTTGGGCTTGAGAAAACTTGTGCCGCGCGAGCATCAGCTCTCCTAAGCTGCTCAGGCCGACTGCAACATCGGGATGCTCGGGCCCCAGCCCCTGCCGCGCGGCGTTGAGAGCGTCGCGGTAGAGTTCTTCGGCCTCTTTGTATCTCGCCTGCTCCACCAACACTCGTCCCAAGTTATTCAGCACCGCCACTTCACGCTCACGGTCTGAGATGCGGCGGTATACTGCCAGCGCCCTCCGATACAGCGCTTCAGCCGCGCTGAGCCGTCCCTGCTGCCGTTCGGTGAGGCCCAGATTGTTCAGCGTATCCGCGCCATCGGCCGTTTCCGCGGCTTGATGCTCTTGTACAATCGCGATGGCGCGCTGCAAAACCTTCTCCGCCTCCACGAAGTCGGCCATCTCCAGGTACACCAAGCCGAGTTGATTGAGAATCGGCAAAAGCGAGATGGCGTCAGGCCCGGCGAGCGATTCGCGCAGGTCCAAGGCTCGCAAGTAAAAGTGCGCCGCATCCGGGTACCGCCCCTCGGCTTGATAGACCGAGCCGAGATTATGCAGCGCCTTTGCCAAATCGTCGGATGGAGCGGCTTGGCCGGTCCACAGCGCTATCGCACGGCCAAATAGAAGCTCCGCCTGGTGATATTTTCCAGCGGCGAAGTATAGGCTTCCTAGGTTGTTGTCGCTGAGAGCGCACTCCCGCACGGATTCCGCGGCGGGGCACACAGTTTTGGAATCGGGAGCAGCAGACTGAGGAGGTTCGGCGGCTGGCATGATCGAGGCCAGCGCAAGAAAGACGACGAGGGCTCGTTCCATGCAGCATTGTGGCCCGAGCCCGCGGCTTTCGGAAGTAATGGTGCAGTAAGCTAACCGAATTGCTTACGGTAAGAGACCAATTCGCTCCAGAATTCTCTGAAAGCGCGGCTCGGAGCGCAGCGGATCGTACAAGGGATGCACCTTCATGCAACTAACCGCCTGCTCCCGTTTGTCGCAGGCAGTTTCCAGATGAGTGAGCGCCGCCTGGTAATCGCCCAGGCCGATGTGGACAATGGCGAAGCAGGACGATGGAACCCATTGGCTCTTGTGAATCTCGTGAAGCTGGTCCAGCAGCGCCCGCGCCTCCCACACAAAACCTGCAGCCCCCAAGGTTTGGCCGGTGGCGGCGATAACGCTGGGAACGTCGCCGGCCAGTGCGCGCGCCCGTTCCAGGCTGGCGATCGCATCGTCATAGCGGCCCAGCAGGCTTAGGACGCGCCCCAGCGCACTGTATGCCTTCCAAAAGACGGGATCCAAGTCCGAGAGTTGGTGGTAAATCTGCAACGCTGTCTGGTAATCGCGCCGGACCATATGGACATAACCGCATCCTTCCACAATGATGGGCGACAACGGGTCTAGATGGCGCGCCATCTCAGCTTCCTTCACCGCCTCGTCGAAGCGGCCCACCAGCGCGAGATAATCGGTGCCGTACCAATGCCGGGCGCGAGAATAGCCGGGGTTGAGAGCGATAGCCCGCCGGTAGAGCGAATCGGCCGCGGACCAATCCCAGTCGAAGGTAGAGCGAATAAACGCCAGCGAAACATGCGGCTCTGAAGATTGCGGATCTAAGCGCAGTGCCGTTTCCGCTGCCAGCTTGGCCTTCGGCACCACATCCTTGGGATCAGCAGTGCCATAGTTGGCCATCAGGCTGTACGCATCGGCCAAGCCCGCGAACGCGTCGGCAGACGAAGCATCGGCCGCCACGGCTTGCTCAAAACAGAGCGCGCTCTGGCGCAGGCCATCGGGAGTGCGCTTGTTGGCATGAAAGCGGCCTTGCAGACACAGGTTGTAGCATTTCAAGTCCGGAGCCTTGCGTGCTGCGCCGCCTCCGCGCCAAGCCAGGGTAAGCTGCAGCGTATCGACAATCGCCCGCGCCATTTCCTCCTGAATCGCGAGAACGTTTTCCAGCTGCCGGTCATACGCCTCCGACCACAGATAATTCCCGGACGCGGTGTCGATCAACTGCGCCGTCACTCGCACTCGCGCCGACGTCCTCCGCACGCTGCCACGCAGCACAGTGGCCACTTTGAGCTCCTGGCGTATGCCCGCCAGATCCTTCTCCCTGCCGCGCAATTGCGACATGGAACTCCAGGCCACCACGCGCAGTTGTGGGATCCGCGTGAGCAGATGGATCAGTTCTTCCGTCAGGCCGTCGCTGAAGTAATCGGCGTCCGCTTCGGGTGTGAGGTTGGTGAAAGGAAGGACCGCGATCGAGCGTTCTTCGGCCGAACTGCTCGATATTGGCTGCGGCCGAACCTGTTGAGTGGCCGGTTGGCCCACACTCCGCATGCGAAAGCACGGCACATAGGCGCCCTTCGGTAATTCGATCAGTACACAATCCGATCTTCCGGATGACGTGTAGTAAGCTTTTAACTTCGATCGTAAGCGCCTAGCCTCGACGCGCACGATGGGATCGGTCCGCGGATCGTAATCGCCCTTGCGGTCGAAAACTTCCACTCCCACCAGTTGTTCTTTGAGTTGATCGCTTTTTTCATCGAGCGTCAGCTCGACGCAGAAGCGCAGGAATCGGCACAAACGTTCGGAGCGCGCAAACAGGCGGCTGGTCAGGATTTTGTCTACTTGGGCACGGACCTGGTCCGGACTCGGGCTTGCCGACACGTGCAGCGTAGATCCTGATACCCGTTTGGTCAAGAAACTCCTCGATGGAGGCCCAGCAGAAAGTTTCCACCAGTTTACCAAGCTTGCGAGTGGCCTGGAAGAAGACCCGTAAAATCCGCTATTGAATCCTATTGCAAGTCTCCCTCATCTCATCGATTGTCGTCGAGACAATTTCATCGGAAGGGACTGGAAGGCAATCGAATATGGCAAAACTAACAGGCAAAGTAGCCGTAGTTACCGGCGCGTCGAAGGGAATTGGAGCCGCAATCGCGGAAGATCTGGGAAAGAACGGCGCTTCGGTGATCGTGAATTACGCAACCAGTGCGGAGGGTGCAGACAGGGTAGTGGCGAAGATCGAGGCTGCCGGCGGAAAGGCCAAGGCCGTGCGCGCCGATGTGAGTAAGCCTGCCGAGGCAAAACAGCTTGTCGATCGCGCTGTCTCAGAGTTCGGGCAAATCGACATCCTGGTGAACAATGCGGCAGTTTACGAGTTTTCTCCGCTGGAGCAAATCACGGAAACGCACTTCGATCGCATGTTCGATCTTAACGTCCGAGGGCTGGTGTTTACGACGCAGGCCGCTGTCAGCGCGATTGGAGAACGCGGAGGATCGGTGATCAACATCGGCTCCATGGCTTCGCAGGCGCCCCCTCCGGGCGGCTCGGTTTATAGCGCAACGAAAGGCGCTCTGGATGCCATCACGCGAAGCCTCGCAGCGGAGCTAGGGCCGAAGAAAATACTTGTGAATGCGGTACTGCCGGGTCCTGTGGAAACGGAAGGCCTTCAGGCGCTGGGCAGCGCCGATCAGTTCGTCAGTCAGCTTGTGAATCGGACTCCGTTGGGGCGCATCGGACAGCCGCGCGACATTGCAACCGTGGTATCGTTCCTGGCTTCCGATGATGCTGGCTGGATCACCGGCCAGATTATACCGGCCGCGGGCGGATTGCGCTAAACGTTCCTGAGCGGATAGTCGACGATAATGGCCCGGCCATCGGTCAGCGCCTTCACCGAATAACGAACGTTGGCCGGCACGATTGCAACCACGCCCGGCCGGGCAATTTCGGCGATGCCGTCGATAGTCAATTCAAGTTCGCCCTCGATCACCTCATAAACCTCTTCCTGAGGATGGAAGTGTTCGTGAATGGACGAGCCACGCTTGAAGTGGTAGTGCGCGAACGTCATGCTGGGCGAGTGGAAATAGCGAGCTTAGCGCCGCGATTCGCTGCTTGGCGGCACAAGGCCCTCGATCCGCATGTACGTTACGAGATTTCCGTAATGCTCCATGGTATGGGCGACGTTGAAATCGAGCATGCTGAGCCGCGTGATCTTGATGCCGCCGAAGGCCGGTATCATCTCGCCTGCTTTGGCGTCCGTCATTCCGGCGTAGATGGCATCGCAATACGCGAAGGCGGTCTTGAGCGCTGCGATGATATCGGCTTTGGTTTTCGCGTTCTGCTCCACACCCTTCTCGTCATGCTTGCTTGCCGCGGCGCCGCAGAATTCGTACTGTCCGTCGGCGACGTGGGCCAGGATTTGTCCATAGGACCGGACGGTGTCGACGGGCTTGAATGCGTACTTATCCTCCGGCATTTTTTCCGCCGAGCGCAGGATGTCCTGCTTCGCATTCGAATAAAAAACCTTGGAACTCGCCACCATCGGGGCAGTTGCAAAAGTGGGGCTGGTGGTTCCAGTCTGCGCCCAGGCTCCCGATGCTGCGAGCAGAAAAATGATTGGCCAACGCACGTGGGTTGTCCTCCTGAATTTGTAACCGTCCAATGTTAGCAAGTTCCCGCCGCCGCGCGCGAGAGAGTTATGCGTTCCAGTGTTTTCGGGAACGCAGGGCCAGAGGTCAGCTCAGGGGGATGCCTACGGCACCGGCGAACCGGCTTCGGAACTCATTCCAATCATTTCCGTCGCGAGCCAGAACCTGCGCGACGTCAAACCATGAGTTCGTGGTGGGCGACTCTTGCTGAAGCATGTTTGGATCAACGCCAGCCAGAGATATAACGGTCCAATAATCTCGAAAGTCTTGTTTCTTGGCTTTTCTGTGCGACTTCTCCGCTTCCCCGGCGCGGTTGTGTGCATTGCTTACGTCGGTACCACCCTTGATTTCAATCGCGAGGATGTTTCTGAGCCTTCCATCAAACTCTTCTTGGATTCGAATGTCGGGGTCGCCGCTCAAGGCGATGATGACCTTACGCTTTGAGGCGTTGTTGACAACAATTTTAGTATTATCCTGACTGACAACAAACCCTTTGACGATCTCGACGACCGAGAGGAATACATCGAGTGTCGCTTGCTTTCCGATCGCGTTATTGTTACTGCCGTAGAGCTGTGCCCCTAGCGTTAAGAGCGGCAGCTCAGAAACATCGCGGGGAGTGATGTTCGGTGAAATCTGACGCACCAACTCGGCGAGGCTCCCTGCCATGGCGCCGCAGAAGTATTCGAGGTTTGGGCGCTTCCTCGGATTGAGGAGTCCGCGGGTCTCCATACTCTTGAACGGCCCCATGCCAGTTCCCTTGCGATAGAAACGCTTTTGTGAAATCCCAAGCAGGAGCCGGTAATAAGCGATCAAGGTTGGCTTTCTCTCCAAGACCACCGGCACGGGGAAGATGTGCTCATCACGGATTCCTGCGGCAGCAACGATCCTCTGTGCATCAGAAGGAACGTACGCGAGGATCTGGGTTTTCATGACGTTTGGGTCAATTTGCCCCAAAGCTTCGCTTAGAGCATCCATGAGGACAGTCTTGCGCGCTGCCACGAGCATCTGGTGGAAAGCCACTTGACGTGAAGGGTTAAGGGCCCCGGCATTCACCGAATCAAGTCCCCGTTGAGACGATGTTCGGCTATTTGCAAGTAGGCCGGATTGAGCTCAATACCTACGAAACGGCGGTTCAGCTTCAATGCGACCAGGCCGGTTGTTCCTGAACCGATGAACGGGTCAAGGATCAGTTCGCGCGGACTCGATCCGAGTTGAATACAGGGTTCTACCAGCGCCGGTGGGAAAGTGGCGAAGTGCGCTTCAGGATAGGGACGTGTGTGAATGTCCCAAACGGTTCGGACGTTTCGCCCATTCGGACCGCGGACGGCGTCAGGGTCGTAGCGATAATGCTCGCTCTTGCTGAACAGGAAAACATATTCGTGACAGCGAGTGGGCCGATCCTTTACGCTCTCAGGTTGACAATTCGGTTTGTTCCAAATGATGTCGGCACGGAGATACCAGCCATCTCTCTGGAGCGCGAAGGCAAGCAGCCAAGGCACGCCAATAAGATCTTTAGGTTTCAATCCCTCTGGAGTAGGGGGGCGAACGTTCATCGCGCGAATGGGGTTCTTTTTGTCAGAAGCGCGCCACGTCCTGCCGCCGGAGGTATAAGAATCGCCGATGTTCAGCCACAGCGTGCCGTCATCCTTTAATACCCGGCGCACCTGCGAAAACACGCGCACTAGATGGGCGACATAAGTGAAGACGGAGTCCTCCAGACCGATTTGTCCGGGGATGTTATAGTCCCGCAATGACCAATACGGCGGGGACGTGACGCAGCTCTGGAATATACCGTCCGGCAGTTTTGACAGTACGCTCACAGTGTCGCCGCAGATCAATGCGGACCTGCGCGAATCGCTATCAAACAAGCGTGCAATGGAGATCTCGTCTCGGGCATCAAAGCGATGTACGCCGCCCTCAGCCGCAAAAAGGTTTGGAATAACGGTTAGAGGTGACGAAGCTTGAAGCTTCGAGTGCCGGCGACGGCCTGTGGCTGCCTGCTGTGATCGCACGTTGGTAGCGGCTCAGCTCCTAACTGTCTCATCGGGGGAGTTCTCGAATATTCTAGCGCGCCCCTGAGCTTCCGCGCTTCTAAAACATTTTCCCATGCTTTTGGTTGTTTTATGCTACCAACCCCATGACGGGTCCAGCAACATGGTGACGCATCCGAGGACCAGTCGCTTTGGATCGGCATGGCCCCCATCAGCACCGGGGCCTCAGGCGTGCGAATACTGCGAAGCGTTTTCTTCCATCATCCCGCGGTTCACTTCCCACAAATAGATGAAATTTCCATCCGGATCTTCCAAATCCACAAAGGAGCCCGCGCCGGCGTCGTTTACGATTGGCCCCAGGAAGCGCACGCCCTTCGCTTGCAGGCGATCCACCACCTTTTGAATCGGCTCATCAATCTCGAGTCCGATCAGCGTGCCGCCTTTGGTTCCCGGCGCCGGATATTTGGGCGAAGCCGGATGCAGCCCGATGATGAGCCCACGTCCCGCGTCGACAGTAGCCCAGTGATCGCCAAACCGATTGGTCAGCTTCATGCCCATGACTTCGGTGTAAAAACGGACGGACGCGTCCATGTTCGAAACCATAACCGTGATGTTGCCGCCTGAGATCATAATCAGCCTCCGGTACCAGAGTCGCTCAGAGTTGCGAAAATGAAAAGGTCCACTTCGGAATACCACTTTCGGAAGAATTGCACGTGACGCGCCAACGCCCATTCAGCCTGCCGCCAATCCGGCTGGAGCGAAACTCTGCCCAGCCGATGTATCTGCAATTTTGCCACGCGCTGGAGCGCGCCATCCAGGACGGAAGCCTGCGCGCAGGCTCTCGACTGCCCTCCACGCGCGCGGCAGCCAACCTCTTCGGCGTTTCAAGAACCACAGTGCTCACAGCTTATGAAATGCTGGCCGCCGAGGACCTGATTGAATCGGACATCGGCTCGGGAACACGAGTGCGCGGAACGCGAATGATTCCTCCGGTGCACGCCGCCGATTGGAAATCTCTGATCCGCGAAGCGCGCTATCCAGCGGAGATCGCCAGGCTTCAGGATCCCGATGGAAGTGTCCTGCACATAAACTGCTAAGCCCTCGAGAGCAGGGTTCCAAAGCCCGGCGCGCGCCCGCTCAAGCCGAGCAGCCGGACACCGGCCCAGAGCGCATCGGGCGTACTCGAGATGGCCGGTATATGGCCTTGCCGCTCCAGAGGCGCCAGTATCTCGAGGGTGCGAAGGCCGCCGCACGATACCAGAATTGCGTTGGCGGAGGGCTGCGTTTCGCGCACGCCCACGCAAAACTTCAGCAGTCCGTCTTGCGTCACCCGGTCCACGTCTTCCACTTTCTCGATGCCCAGGCCCTTCACGCCGAGCACCTCGAAACCGGACTCCTTGAGAAACACCCGTAAGCGGCGGTTCACTTCCATATCGTACGCGGTAGCGGCGACCACTCTTGTCGCCCCCACCGCCTTGAGCCCCTCGATCACGCCCGTGCTCATGGTAGTGACCGGCAATCCCGTCGCCTTCTTGAGCATTTCGGTCAGGTGTTGATTGAAGGCAGCGCCGCGATAAAAACTCAGTGATGTGCCCATCAGCACAACGGCATTCGCGCCTTCCGATGCCAGCTTCATACCCGCTGGCCCGATGCGATCGATCACCGCGTCGTAGCCCGCGGGCGTCATCGTCTTCAGGCCGAGCGCAGTGGTGATGAATCGCACGCCCCGTGGATACATCGCCAGCCCCTCCGGCGGGACGGGGCGCGTGACCGGGAAGATCAACCCGAGCGTTGGCACGGCGGCGGTGGCGAACATAGCGCCCGCGATGCCGGCGGCGGAAGTCTTCAGCAGTTCTCGGCGGGAATGTTTCATGAGTACCTCACCACGCGACCATCGCATCGTTAAACAGCGCGCTCAACTGTTCAGGGCCCGCTGGAAACGGCGACAGCTTGGTTACGCGATGCTGCGGCAACGTTCCTTCCACCAGTTTCGGAATATCCGCGGGTGTGTAGCCGATTTCCCGCAGTCCGTTGGGCGTCTTCAGGCGCTGCATAAACCAGGTGATTCGCTCAGCGAGAATGCGGCCGGCGTCGGATTTGTTGCAACGGGAAACATCCACTCCCAGCGCCTCCGCGGCTGCCATATGCCGCTCCGGGTTCGCGGGGGCCGTAAAACGGAAAACCGCCGGCGCGTTTAAAATCACCGAAAAGCCATGCGGCACTAGCGCGTGATCCGTGTGATAACCAGGCGCGCGATAGCTCTTCACGTTGCCCGATACCGGATACGACATTCCGTGCGGCAGATGGACGCCCGCGTTTCCAAATCCCATGCCGGCGTAGGAAGCTGCCAGCAGCATGCTCGCGCGCGCCTCGTCGTCGGATGGATCCTCCACCGCCCGCACGATGTACTGCGCCACCATGCGCAAGGCCTGCAAAGACCAAACATCGCTGATCGGATTCGATCCTTGATAGGCGGGGCGCACCAGCGGGCGGTCCGGGTATGGCCGGCCGGTGTAAGGCAGAGCGGTGTATGACTCGATGGCGTGGCTCAGAATGTCCAGCCCGCTCGACGCCGCAACTTGCGAAGGCATGCTACGGGTGTTTTCCGGATCCAGCAGCCCCAGTGTCGGCTTCAGCCGGCGGCTCGCAATTCCGGTTTTTGCGTGCATGCGAATCAGATCGAAAATGCTGACGCCCGTGGTCTCGCTGCCTGTGCCGGCCGTGGTGGGAATCGCGAACAGCGGCTTCAGCGGACCAGGGATAGGAATGCCTTTGCCGATGGGCGGATTCACATAATCCAGAAAATCGGCCGGAGGATAAGTGACGTAAAGATTCACCGCCTTGGCGGTGTCGATCGTAGAGCCGCCGCCCACCGCGACGTAAGCATCATAGGGCGACTGACTGGCGAATGCGATGGCATCCAGGAACGACTCATCGGTTGGCTCCACGCGCACCCGATCGTACAGAACAAACTTGACGCCGGCGCTATCCAGCGATTCCAGCACGGTCTGCACGGGCGCCATGTCGCTCAGCACCGGGTCCGTGATTACCAGAACGTTGCGGGCGCCCAAATCCGCCAGATCCATGCCCACTTCGCGCGTAACGCCAGGTCCAAAGCGAATGTTGGACGCGGCCATCTCGAAAGCGATTTCGTTTTTCATCCTCAGAGGTGATGTTACAGCAAACGAAAGGCGGGCGGCGGCCTAGGTGCGGGCGAAACTGGTGCCATCGCGCCGGACGGCGTTGGCCATCTCCAACAGATTGTTGGATGGCTCATTGATGTCCAGGATGAGAGACGCCAGCGCCGGGCACATTTCGAGCAATGTAACTAATTCGTCTGCTGCGAAAGCATCCTTCTCTCTGCGATAGAGCGCTACTATGCCTGCCACGCGTCCGGAGCTCACCAAAGGCAGCGCGAGCGCGGACGATAAGCCCTGCGCGCCATCCTTTTTGGCATAGCCTGGTTCGACGGCCGGATTGCCGTTCAGGATGGGCTTCCCAACTTCAGCCACCCAACCCACCAAACCTTGCCCCTGGCGGACAGCCAGCGATTCTAACCCGGTGCTATCTTCGCCGGCCACGAATTTGGTGCGCACAAAGTCGTCGTCACAGGCAAAGAGCGCGATAGCGTCGTAAGAAACGATGCGCCGGATGCGAAGCGACGCCACGGTCAGCGCTTCGTCCCATTCCAAAGAGCATAGGCCGGCCGCTGGCATGTCAGGTATCGACTCTTCCTTGCGGCGATTCGCGCGCGCCTGCGCCACGGGATGCTGCGGCGCGGCCCTGTCCGCCGGCTCTTCGGATTCAAAACCGGCCGCCGGCGCGCTGCCGTTGGTGATTTTGATGTCTACCGAGAGCGGCGTCTGCGCGGGAGTCTCCGTGGTTCGCGCACGCGCCTCCAGTTCGTGGTAGCGAGCCTGCAAAGCGCGAACTACCTTGGGGTCAAACGCGGTTCCGGCTTCCGACGCTACTCTCGCCATCGCCTCGTCCAGTGGCAGAGCCCGGCGATACTGGCGGTCCGAAGCCAAGGCATCCAGACAATCCACCGCAGACAGAATTCGAGCGCCGATGGGTATCTCCTCGCCGCGCAGACCGTACGGGTAGCCGCTGCCATCCCATTTTTCGTGATGGGAGCGAACGATCGGAACCACCGGATAGGGAAATTCGACGCGTTCCAGAATTTCGGCGCCGACCACCGGATGGATTTTCATCTTTTCAAACTCGGACCGCGTCAGCTTGCCTGGTTTGGAGATGATGGATTCCGGCACCGCCAGCTTTCCGATATCGTGCAAAACTGCCGCAGCCGTCAAGGCGTCCTGCTCTTCCTGGGAGAGTCCCAGGTCCTTGCCGATCTCAGTGGCGTAGAGTTGAACGCGCTGCAGATGATCGTGCGTGGTGTGATCCTTGGCGTCGATGGCCAGCGCTAACGCCTCGATGGTTCGCAGGTGCAAACCGTTCATGGCGTGCATATGCGTTCTTTCTTGCTCCATCTGAACCAGATGAGTTCGGTTGGAACGGTGCACCAAGTAGACCAGCGGCAAGCAAATCAGTGGGAATTCCCACTGAATGCCGTGCGGCAAAGTGTCGATCACCCACGCCATGGAAGCGCCCACCGCGTAATAGGCTAGCGTCCAGCGATAATTGCTCCACACCGAGAAGATTCGCTTTCCCTCGGTGAGTCCGATAATCGCCGCGATAGGAAATGTGTTGGCGCAGAAGTATACGATAGCAAGCAGCCCCAAGCTCACCGGTTCCACCACGAAGCGGTTCGAGTAGCTGAATACGCGGGCTGCGATCACGATCGCGATGAAGAGAACGCTGACGTTGAAGGCAGTCTGCAGCAGCTTCGGCCTCACGGCCGTTCGCCACGTGCACTGGACGATCATGGATACCGCTCCCACCAGGAGCGCTTCCGACAGGCTCAAATTCACGATTCCGATCAGCACGAAAAGTGCGCTGACGGAGACCACCCCGCGTACGCCTGGCAACTGGATCTTCAACACGGAACCGAGCGCCGCCGCTAGGATGAAAGATATTAAGCGGGCCGGATCGCTGCAGTGCCAGTTTGCCACCGCCCACAGCAGGGTTACGGCGCCTAGACCGATGGATCCAAACAGGTGGACTTGGCTGGCCAGGCGCCGCGCGAATTGGGATTTTGGCTGCAACATCGGTACCGCTTCGTTTGGTTACGGCTCTCCTTGTGTGTCGGTGCCCCAGGAAGCGTTGGTGCCCCAGGAAGCGTTCGTTCCCCATGATGCATTGGTCCCCCAGGAAGCGTTCGTGCCCCAGGAAGCATTGGTACCCCATGACGCATTGGTGCCCCACGACGCGTTGCTGCCCCAAATCGCCGATGTTCCACCCGCGCCGGGGACAACCACAACCGGCCCCCACACTACCGAAGTAAACCAGTTCGGTGCGCTCCACCAGGTTTCGGAGTAATTCGGCAATAACAGAGCAAGGCCGAGCAGCGAGTTGTAAGTCACTTGTGGCGACGCGGCCGACCCGTTGGCTTGTTCGTAATCAGTCAGTGCGGCGGCCACGTCCAAGTATCCGGCGCCAACGGTGAACATGTCGTAGAAGTCCGTGTAGGTCTGGCCGGTGGTTGGGTCCGTCGCGGTGCTCATCACCGGGAACGTCTTCGAAGCGGTCTTCATCAGCCGCGCTTTGACGGTATCCGGAGTGAGGCTGGGGTCCTTCTCGATCATCAAAGCCGCCGCGCCCGATACCACCGGGGTGGCCATGCTCGTTCCGCTCATCTGGAAATAGAGAGGCGTACCGGAAACGTTGGCGGTGGTATAGCTCGAAGCCGCGACAATGTTCCCGGGATATTCGTTTACTAAAGTCGAACCGGGAGCGAGCAGCGAGTCCACCAGATTGCCGGGAGCCACCACGTCGGGCTTTGCAATCAAGTCCACGTTCGTGGGACCGCGCGAGCTGTAACTTGCGATCCGGTCGTCGCTGGTATTCATGGTCGCTTCGGTCTTCATGGCGCCGACCGTGATGGCATGGGGCGCCGAGCCGGGCGACAGGATGGTTCCGTATCCGTTGCGGCCATTGTTGCCGGCGGCGACCACGACAACAATTCCGCTCTTCCAGGCCGCTTCCACCGCCTGGCACAGCGGATCGCGAGAGCAGCTCTCAAAGACCTGGCGGCCGACCGAGAGATTGATCACGCGCACGTTGTATTGATTCTTGAGCTGTACCGCTTTTTGGATGGCGGCGATCACCACGCTGTCGGTGCTGGCGCCGTTCTGATCGAGAACGCGCAGGTCGAGAAGATTCGCATTCGGCGCGATGCCCTTGAAAGTGCGGAAGGCGCCCTGTTGTTCCGATGATCGGCCATTACCCGCGACGATGCCGGCCACGTGCGTTCCATGGCCGAAATCGTCGTTGAGCACTCCTCCCCCGATGAAGTTCTGCCGGTAAACCACGCGGCTCTTGGATGAATTGGCCGCATTCAAATCCGGGTGATTGTAGATTCCGCTGTCGATCACCGCGATGCCGATGCCGCTCCCATCCAAACCGTAACTCCAGGCAGCCGGGGCGCTCACGGCGGCAGCCGTGTAGTCGAGTGAAGCGCCCAGCGCCCGGTCCGGCGAGATGTAAGCCACGTTGGACTGATTCGACACTGCCAATATATCGGACGGATGGAGCGTCGCCGATACCGCCGGAATCAGCGAAAAGACGGTGTTGAGCACCCCGCCGACCAGGTTCAATACTCCACTCACCACTCCACCTAACAGCCCGCCCAGAAGCCCTCCGGACGATTGCTGCTGCGGCGGCGGCGTGTTGTATTGCACGATTACGTTGATCTGGTTGGACGGATTTGCGAGCAACGGCAGCAAGTCCGGCGAGATCTTGGAATTGTCCGCGAATGCCTGGCTGGCCAGGAGCAAAAAGATAGCGAGAAATGCGGTTCGCACTGTACGTCTGGAATACATCATGATGCGGCAAATAAAAGCACGCCAGGCGCCACAACATAAGTGGCTAAGAATGAAGTGATTGCATTATTGGCCTATCATGTTTTGAGCCAACCTGTCTCAAGCGGGCAGGACAACATGGCCAGGAATTCAGTAGGACTACTTAGAACTATTTGGCAATGAGTTTCCCGGAGCCACCAGTCGGACTTCCGACATTATGGCTCCGGGCAACGTTGGAAAAACTGGCGCTAGAAAACGTATTTGACCGCAAACTGCATGATGCGCGGATCGGCCGCGAGCTGTATTTGGCCGAAATTCGACGCGTTCAGCGCGGTTGCGATGGTGGTAGTGGAAACGCCCGGCGCCGCGCTCCCGGGCGAAAAGTTGTTCAACAGGTTGAATGCCTCTCCGCGGAGTTCGATGGATTGCTTCTCGTGAATGTAGAAGAGCCTGGATAACGCCAGGTTCACAGTCAGGTAGCCCGGGCCGGCGATGCTGCCCGCGCCGACGTTACCCAGCGTGCCAAGCAACGGCCCCGAGATGTTGGTGAACGCTTTGGGATTGAGCCAGCAGGAGGGGCTGGGCGAAGCGCAATAAGGGTCGGCCAAAACCTGGTTCGGACGGGCTGCGCCGGTTCCGGTCAGCGCGGTGTCGGACCCGGTGGTCACCGAAAAGTAGCTTCCGGTCTGGCCGCGCAACGCCAGCGACAAGCGCCAATCGCTGGCAAGAATTCGGAGCGCTCGATCGGCGAACTTGGGAGTCTCGGCGACACCCGATAAATTGAAGAGCTGCCGGTGGTCGATGCCGATACAATCGCCGCGGTCGAAGCGCCGGTCGCTGGGATCGGTGTATTGGCTGGCGGTGGAATCCAGTTCCGACACGAAGGGATCGGTGATGCAGTGGGAGTAAGTGTAATTGGCCAGAACAGTGAAATTATTCGACAGCCGGTGCTGCAGCGAAAGCAGCAGCGCGTCATAGCTGGCGGTCCCGCTTGGATCCAGCTGATCAATCGCACCGTAATACTTGCCTTGTGCGGGATTTTCCAGATACAGCGGCCGGCGCTGATTTTCGTTCGCGGCCGTGGAACAGGTGGTGTAGGAGACTCCGGCGATGGTGCAGGCACCTAGTCCCATGAAGACCGGAGCGTTGGTGGGATTATTGGTCCACAAGTGGATGGTGTTGTTGCCCATGTAACTGGCCGATGCCAGCCAGTTGGCTCCAAACTGGCGCTGGATGCTGAAGTTCCACTGCTCCAGGTAAGTGATCTTCAGATTCAACGGATAGTTAGCGTAAGTGCCGAAATTCGGGAACGTAAAATTCTTGTTCAAAGTGATGGGAAACGGATTTCCGCCGGGGTAACCGGCCCAGGGATTGTCAAAGGAGACGCTGGTACGCCCGATGGACTCGCCCCAGGGTGGCTCCTCCACGAAGCCGTAGCCGAATAGCGTTTGCGGCATGTCATAGAACATTCCCCATGATGCCCGGATGGTCATCTTGCCGTTTCCTTGCGGATCCCAGGCTATGCCCGCGCGTGGAGCAAAGTCCTTCCAGCTTGTGAACGACGGCCGGTTGCCGGTATCGAATCCCGGATCTCCCGGAAACTGGAGGCCGGCGGGCGCATTCACATAGACACCCGACGTCACGCCTTGTGCGAACAGAGCGGGATTGAAATGGGTCACTTCGCCCGCCTTCAGGGACCCTCCAAAGTAGGGTTCCCAGCGCAGGCCAAAGTTGGCAGTGAGGCGCGAGTTCACCTTCCAGGAGTCCTGTGCGTACAAACCCAGGTAATTGTAACGATTGTCGTCGTATTGCAGATTCGCCTGGGTAAAGCTGGCCGCGTCGCCCAGCAGAAAATCGGCCATGGGGAGTCCTGTGCTGGCACCGGTAAAGGAGAAGAAGCCGTCGCCAAACAGCGGTCCATAAACATTGTCGATGTAGTGGATCCAATTCGCGCCGAATTGGAGCTGATGGCTTCCTTTGATGATGCTGTAGTCGTCGGCCAACTGGAAGCTTTGGGTGGGATCCAGACTGTTGTAGGAGAACACCGTGGAGCTGTAGAGCGCGTTGGAAACGCTGGCCACGATGTGTCCCGGCACTAACGTCGTCATGTTGATACCGAGCGTGGTGGCATCGAACGAAGGCGTCTGGATCTTCGTCACAGCGGACCGGTTAAACGTTACGTGGAATGAGTTGATCATGTTGGGCGTGAAAACGAACGTGTGTCCGAACACGCCCGAATTCACCAGGTCGTCGGCGCCCGCCAGCGTCTCGGTCAGCGGATTCTTTCCGTCAAAGGGGCTGGGCTGCAACGAATGCGTGACGAAGTAACGCAGGAACATCGTTTGCTTGGTGCTCAACTGGTAATCCACCTTAGCCACGCCCTGGTGCTCATTTTGGTTGGAAAGAGTGCCGAAGAACACCTTCCCGCAGGGGTCGGAGGTGGGCGGATAGAACGACATCATCTTCAAAGCAGCCGGGCTGAACATGGAGGTGGGAATCTGGTTGCCCGGGAACGGGGCGCCGGTAAGCGGATTCTTGATGGAGATCTGTCCTTTGGAACTGCAGGTGGGAGAGGTGATGGTCGAAAAGTCCCCACCCAGCATTTGCGCCGTGGGCTCAAAGGTGAAACCCTGCGTCGGATTAGAACGAATGAGCGTGCCCTGGTATCCCAGGAAGAAAAATAGCTTGTCTTTCTTAATGGGGCCGCCGCCATAGCCTCCGAACTGATTGCGCTTGAGCGAGTCGCGCGTGGGCGCCAGCGCATTACGGGCATTGAAAATGTAATTGCGCACGAATTCGAATGCTCCGCCGTGGAACTCGTTGCTGCCGGACTTCGTCAGCGCGTTCACCGCGCCACCGGAATGTTCTCCGTATTGCGCCGGCAACGCGCTGGTCTCCACTTTGAACTCCTGCAAAGCGTCCGGAAAAGGAAGCGGGAGATTCAGGTTATTCAGCGAGTCGTTGAATTCGCCGCCGTCCAAAAGGTAAGTGGTGCCGGTGGCCAATCCTCCGGCCACACTGATGGGCGCTTCACCGGGATAATTCTTGGCCGATACCAGGTCGGCATTGGGCGCGGTGGCGGCGGCGCCCGCCAGGTAAATCAAGTCGGTGGCGTTGCGCCCGTTCAGCGGAAGGTCCACCACGCGCTGTTGATCCACCACTTGCCCGATGCCGGTGCTGTGAGTCTCCACCATGGAAGCCGCGGCTTCCACCACCACCTGCTCGCTCACCGCGCCGACTTTCAGCGATACGTCGACGGTCGGGTTGCTGCTGACCTGCAGCACGATTCCCGACTGAACGTAGGTGCTGAAGCCGTCCTTCTTCACTTCCATCCGGTAGGGACCGATGGGAAGGTTCGACAACAGGTATGTTCCATCCGCCCCCGTGGTCGCGGTTCGGACAGCCCCCGTGTCTGTTTGCGTTACGGTCACCTGCGCCCCGGGAATGGCGAGCCCGCTGGAATCCTGGACGGTGCCGGCAATCTGAGATGTTGAAACAGACTGGCCAAAAAGCGCGCTTGACAACAAGGAAGCAGCCAACAGCGCTGTTGGAATGAACCTCATACCCTTTCCCTCCACTTGGAACGAAATTTTTCAAAGTATGACAGCGTACCCAGCCGGCTGTCAATTGGAATGTCAGTTTTCAGGCGGCGCGTTTTGAGAGAGACTATAAGGAGTCACTATGGCTAACACAAGCGGACGTCATTTCCTTCAGGTTCCCGGACCCAGCAACGTTCCGGACCGTATCTTGCGCGCGATTGCGCGGCCGACCATCGATCACCGCGGGCCTGAATTCGGCCGCCTTGCGCTGGAACTCCTGGAGGGGCTCAAACCGGTTTTCAAGACTGCGGGCAAGGTGATGATCTTCCCATCGTCCGGCACCGGGGCCTGGGAAGCGGGCATCGTCAACACCCTTTCGCCCGGCGACAAGGTTCTAATGTTTGAGACCGGCCAATTCGCCACGCTATGGAAGGAGATGGCGGTCAGTCTTGGACTGGACGTGCATTTCGTCTCCAGTGACTGGCGCCACGGCGCAGAGCAGGACGAAGTGGAAGCGATTCTGCGCGAGGATCGCAATCACCAGATCAAAGCCGTCATGGTGGTGCATAACGAAACTTCCAGCGCTGTTACCAACTCGGTGCCATCCATGCGCAAAGCGATGGACCGCGCCAAACATCCGGCGCTTTTGATGGTGGACACTATTTCTTCGCTTGCTTCGATGGATTACCGGCACGACGAGTGGGGCGTGGACGTAGCCATCGCCGGCTCGCAGAAGGGGCTGATGTTGCCGCCGGGGCTGGGCTTCAACGCGGTAAGCGACAAAGCGCTGGCGGCTGCGAAGTCGGCGCGGATGCCCAAGTCCTATTGGGACTGGCAGGCGATGCTCGGCCAAAACAAGAACGGCTTCTTCCCATATACGCCCGCGACCAACTTGCTCTATGGACTCCGTGAGTCCCTCCAGATGCTGCATGAAGAAGGTTTGGAGAACGTGTTCGAGCGGCACACGCGGCACGGAGAAGCCACCCGCCGGGCGGTGCGCGCCTGGGGATTAGAGACCGTGTGTGCGGACCCGGAACGCTACAGCAGTTCGGTGACCGCCGTTTACGTTCCGCCTGCTATTAACGCGGACGAATTCCGCAAGGTAGTGCTCGAAAACTTCAATATGTCGCTCGGCAGCGGGCTCGGCAAACTGGCCGGCAAGGCCTTCCGCATCGGTCACCTCGGCGACTTTAACGATCTGATGCTGGCAGGCACGCTCTCGGGCGTTGAAATGAGTCTGGCACTGGCGGGTGTTCCGCATTCCACGGGAGGCGTCGCCGCCGCGCTGGAATATCTGACTTCGGCGGCGCGGGACGTTCGCGAACAAGCGCTCCAAGCCGTGCTGCAGACCGCCTCGCACGTCCACTAGCGCTTCGCGAGGCCCGCGACATGCAGGATCGTGAGGTTGTGCTTCTGGATGCGGCCGCCCGGCCTGGCGTTGATCAGGCGGCGCATCTCCGCAAACAGCCACTCGCGTTTCGCCGTCGTCATCGACCGATGATCTGAAGCGGTGTTCATCAGATCGACATATTCGTCCGCGGTGAACTCCTGAACCCACACGCGCCGGATGACGCGGACGTCATCGAAATAACCGCTGCGTCCGATTTCTTCGGCGGCATCGGGAATCGTGCCGGGCGGCGGAGGCGGCCACTCCATGCGCGCTTCCCCGATCGCTTTATAGCAGGCGTGAATCTGAGTGAAGAACGGATCGAATCCCGGAGGAAACGCGTGGCCGCCGCTGGTGAATGCGAGTACTCCGGCTGGCCGAAGCACTTCGGCAGCTTTCCTGTAACGCAGGCGCGGATCCAGCCAACGCCATGAGGTTGCGGCAAAAACCATATCAAAAATCGCGCCGCGTGGATCCCAGTCTTCGAATCGCCCGGTGACGATCCTGGCATTCGGGTATTGCGCCATCTTGCTGCGCGCGATACGCGCGAGGTTCTCGCCCATCTCCACGCCTGCTAGGTTGCATCCGTGCCGCGCGAGCGGCAATGTGGCCTGCCCGGTTCCGCAGCCGATTTCGAGCACGTCCTTACCAGAGGGCTCCATCGCGGCCTGCGCAAACAGATCATCGAACAGTTGATCCCGGCGCTGGGGGCGAGCGCGATCGTATAGGTCCGCAATTTCTTCGAAAATGCGCGCTCTCTGAACCCGGATCTCCTCAGTCATCTTGTGACCAAACCTAACGGGTTGCTGGAAAAGCCCTTCCATATTCGCGAACCGCAGGCGTGGGCGCCTACGCTGCACGGGCTATCAACAACATCGATGTCCCCGCGTAGGGCGGACTTCAGTCTGCTGGGCTTTTTCAGCAACCTGTTAAAGCCCAGGCTACCAACTGGGGCGCGCGGTACGCACTCTTCACTATTTCTTTATCCCTTTCTAAGGACTTCTTCACGCTCCAGGACCTACCCTCGAAATGTGGGAGGGAGGAATCTAATGGCACTTGCACTGGAAAGAATGATCGCGCCGGTGACCGGAGTCCCGGCACGGCCGTTAACGGAAGAGACCGATTCCAAACTCGATATTTCCGTGGTTTTCACGTCCGTGGATGCCACCCTGGCGGCACTCAAAGAAGCCGGGAACCTGGCGAGCAGCCTGGGAGGGCGCATCACACTCATCGTCCCGCAGGTTGTTCCGTATCCACTGCCGCTCACTAGTCCACCCGTGCTGGTGGATTTCAACGAACGGCGGCTGCGGGTGATCGCCAGCAGTTGCACGGTGGAAACCCGGGTTTGCATTTACCTGTGCCGTGACGCCATGCAGACACTCCTGTCCACATTAAGGCCCCAGTCTCTGGTTGTGGTTGGAAGCCGCAAGAGCTGGTGGCCAACCCGTGAAAAACGGCTGGCCGCCAAATTGCGGCGAGTTGGCCATGAAGTGATCGTTGCAGAAAGGGAATAACGTTTATGCTCGACCTGTTTTACGTCGCGGTCGGTTGTGTCTTTTTGTTCGTCTGCTGGGCCTTCACCAAGGCCTGCGACAAGCTCTAGGAGGAAGATTCCATGGACTATATCATCGCCGGAATCACATCGCTCGGTCTGTTCGTTTACTTGGTTTACGCGCTTCTCCGTCCGGAGAAGTTCTAGGGAGAGTTCCGATTATGACAAGCGCTGGAGTTTTACAGATTCTGCTGTTTTTCGCGCTGATCCTGGTGTGTGTGAAGCCGCTGGGAGCCTTCATGGCGAACGTTTTCGAAGGCAAGCGCACCTTCCTGCATCCAGTGCTCCGCTGGCTGGAAATGTTGACCTATAAAGTTACCGGCGTCCAGGAGGACGTCGAACAGCGTTGGACACAATACACTGCCTCATTGCTGGCCTTCAGCATTTTCGGCTTTCTGTTGGTGTACCTGATGCAAAGAGTCCAGGCCTATCTGCCCTTCAACCCGCAGAACTTCGGCACTCCAAACGTTCCGCCAGACCTGGCATTCAATACGGCTACCAGCTTTCTGACCAATACGAACTGGCAGGCTTACTCGGGCGAATCGACGCTCAGTTACTTCGTGCAGATGGCGGCCTTGACGGTTCAGAACTTTGTCTCGGCGGCGGCCGGAATGGCGGTCGCCATCGCGGTGATCCGCGGGTTCGCGCGGCATGAAATGAGAACATTGGGCAACTTCTGGGTGGACATGACCCGCGCAGCGCTCTATGTGCTGCTGCCCATCTCGTTCATCGCCGCGTTGTTCCTGTGCTCGCAGGGCGTGATTCAGAACCTGAAGCCCTACACCTCGGTAACCACCGTGGAAGGCGCCAAGCAAACCATCGCGCAAGGGCCGGTGGCTTCCCAGGAGGCGATTAAAGAGCTCGGCACCAACGGTGGCGGCTTCTTTAACGCCAACTCCGCCCATCCGTTCGAAAACCCGAATCCCATCACCGACCTGTTCGAGATGTGGCTGCTTCTGGTGATTTCGGCGGCATTGACATACACCTTCGGCAGGATGGTCGGCGACACCCGGCAAGGCTGGGCTATTTTTGCGGCCTTCGCTGTCATGTTCTTTATCGGGGTGTTCGTCTGTTACGGATTTGAGCAGCAGGGCAATCCTATTCTGGCCAAGATGGGGATTCAGACCGCCGCCACTGCCACTCAACCCGGCGGCAATATGGAGGGCAAGGAAGTGCGCTTCGGCGTGGTCAATTCCACGCTGTGGGCCACCATCACCACCGACACCAGTTGCGGCGCGGTGAATTCGATGCACGACAGCTTCCTCCCCATCGCCGGACTGGTTCCGTTGCTCAACATGATGACCGATATCGTCATCTTTGGTGGCGTGGGCGCGGGCATGTACGGCATCCTGATATACGCCATCATTGCCGTCTTCATCGCGGGTCTCATGGTGGGCCGAACACCGGAATATCTCGGCAAGAAGCTCGAGCAGAAGGAGGTGAAGATGGCGATGCTCGCCATCATCGTCACCTCGGCCTGCATCCTGGTGTTCAGCGCCATTTCCACCCAGGCCCAGTTCGCCAGCCAAGGGCTACTGGAACCCGGCGGGCGCGGCGATAGCCAATATGAACAACGACGGTCCGCACGGCTTATCGGAAATCCTGTACGCCTACACCAGCAGCGTGGGCAACAACGGGAGCGCCTTTGCCGGCATCACGGTCAACACGCCATGGTACGACCTGACACTGGGGTTGTCGCAACTCATCGGCCGCTTCCTGTTCCTGATTCCGATTCTCGCCGCAGCCGGCAGCTTGGCCGCGAAAAAAAAGGTGCCGGTTACCAGCGGTACTTTCCCCACGCACGGTCCTCTCTTTGTGGGCCTGCTGGTGGGCACGGTGGTGATCATCGCCGTCCTTACTTATTTCCCGGCGGTATCGCTGGGACCGATCGTCGAACATTACCTCATGCATAACGGCAGGCTGTTTTCGCTGATTACCCTGCCGTTCGGGAGCTGAAGCTCGGGAGCCAAACATGTCCACAGTTACTACACCTCCGCAAACTACACCCAATATGCCGCCGCCGGAAGATCCAACATCGCTTCTTCCCAAGAAGCTGGCGCGCTCGCGCCCCTTGTTCGATCCCGACATCGTCAAGCGCGCGATTTCGGAGTCCTTTGTAAAGCTGAACCCGGTCACGCTGGCGAAGAATCCAGTGATGTTCGTGGTGGAAGTGGGCGCACTGCTCACTTCGGTGTTTGTGGTCCGCGACATATTCGCCGGAGCCAGCAACTTGAAGTTTGGAATCCAGATCGCGCTCTGGCTTTGGTTCACGGTGCTATTTGCCAATTTCGCCGAAGCGATGGCCGAAGCGCGCGGCAAGGCGCAAGCCGACAGCCTGCGCAAGACCAAGACCGACGCGCTGGCCAAGCGGCTGACCGAGTCCGGCAAAATCGAAGAGGTGACCGCTTCGGCTCTCCGCGCGGGCGACGTAGTATCGTGCGACGCGGGCGAGTTGATCCCCGGCGACGGCGAAGTGATCGAGGGCATCGCCACCGTGGACGAATCCGTAATCACGGGCGAAAGCGCTCCCGTGATTCGCGAATCGGGCGGCGACCGTAGCGCCGTCACCGGGGGCACGCGCGTGCTGTCGGATCACATCAAGATTCGGATCACGTCCAATCCGGGCGAAACATTCCTGGATCGCATGATCGCGCTAGTGGAGGGCGCCGAGCGCCAGAAAACGCCCAACGAGATCGCGCTCAACATCCTGATTGCGGGCTTGACGCTTATCTTCCTGCTGGCGGTTGTTACGCTGCAGCCTTATGCGGCGTTCAGCGTCGCGCAAGCCGGCGCCGGCAAAGTGCCGAGCGTGGCCGTGCTGGTTTCCCTGCTGGTCTGCTTGATTCCGACCACCATCGGCGGATTGCTTTCCGCCATCGGAATCGCTGGCATGGACCGCGTCATGCAGCACAACGTGCTCGCGATGAGCGGTAAGGCGGTGGAGGCTGCCGGCGACGTGAACTCGCTGCTGCTGGATAAAACCGGCACTATCACCCTGGGCAACCGGCAAGCGGTGGAGTTTCTCGCCATCACTGGCGTCACCGACGAAGAACTGGCCGACGCGGCGCAGTTATCGAGCTTGGCCGACGAGACGCCGGAGGGCCGGTCGATCGTAGTGCTTGCCAAGGAAAAATACGGGCTGCGCGGCCGTCATATTCCCGAGCATTCCGCGAACTTTATTCCGTTCTCGGCTTACACGCGCATGAGCGGCGTCGATTTCGAAGGACGCGAACTCCGCAAAGGCGCTACCGAGGCTATTTGCGGCTTTGTCAAAGAGCGGGGCGGCGAAGTCCCCGGCTATTTCCAGGAGATGAGCGACCGGATCGCGCGGAACGGCGGTACGCCGCTGGCTGTGTGCGATGGCGGCCATCTGCTGGGCATCATTCATTTGAAAGACATCGTCAAGGGCGGAATGAAGGAGCGCATCGCGCAGCTTCGCCGCATGGGCATTCGCAGCGTGATGATCACGGGCGACAATCCGCTGACCGCGGCCGCCATCGCAGCCGAAGCCGGCGTGGACGATTTCCTGGCGCAGGCCACACCCAAAGACAAGCTCGAATACATCAAGAAGGAGCAGGTTGCGGGCCGGCTGGTGGCGATGACCGGAGACGGCACCAACGACGCTCCCGCGCTGGCGCAAGCCGACGTAGGACTGGCGATGAACACCGGCACCATGGCCGCCAAGGAAGCGGGCAACATGGTGGATCTGGATAGCAACCCGACCAAGCTGATTGAAGTGGTCGCGATCGGCAAGCAATTGCTGATCACCCGCGGCGCTCTCACTACCTTTTCCATCGCCAACGACGTCGCCAAATACTTCGCGATCATTCCCGCGATGTTCATGGCCACTTATCCATCGCTCGCCAAGCTCAACATCATGGGGCTGCATAATCCCCAGAGCGCGGTGCTGGCGGCTGTAATTTTTAATGCGCTGATCATCATCGCGCTGGTTCCGCTCGCTCTGCGCGGCGTGAAATACCGCCCGCTGGACGCGGCCAGCCTGTTGCGGCGCAACCTGCTGATTTACGGAGTCGGTGGAATCCTGGTGCCATTTCCCGGCATTTGGGCTATCGATCAATTGCTGGCGCTATTCCATTTAGCGTAGCTATTCAGCTCTGGGAGGATTTTATGTTGTCACAACTTTGGCCGGCACTTCGAATCAATATTTTCCTGACCATTCTGTTAGGGATAGGTTATCCGCTCGCCATCACCGGCATCTCGCAATTAGTGTTTCCACATCAGGCCAACGGCAGCCTCATTACCAGAAATGGCCAGGTGATCGGCTCGGAGCTGATCGGGCAAAACTTTACCAAGCCCGAATATTTCCAGCCTCGGCCATCGGCCGCGGGTAACGACGGCTATGACGCCACCGCGTCGGGTGGATCGAATTACGGCCCTACGAATCAGAAGCTGATCGATCGCGTGAAGGCATCGGTGGAGAAGTTCCACAAGGACAATCCCGACTATCACGGGCCGATTCCAGCCGACTTAGTAACTGCCTCGGCCAGCGGTCTGGATCCGGACATCAGCCCGGCATCCGCGATGGCGCAAGAGCCGCGAGTGGCGAACGCTCGCGGAATCTCGGCGGATCAGCTCAACCAATTGGTGGCTCAACATACTAAGTCGCCGGATCTCGGTTTGCTCGGCGAGCCGCGCGTCAACGTCCTGGAACTGAATCTTGCACTGGACCAGCAGTATCCGAAAAAGTAACCCGCAACAAGTCGGATTTCCTTAGCTAAGGCGCTTGCAGGGCAAGAGTGGTGCGTCGTCTCCTGCAAGCGCTATTTTTATGCAAAACCACGTGTCTGATCCCGGGCTGCAACGCAAGTATCGCGTAAGAGTCGGGCTGTTTCTCCTCGGCGTCTTACTTTTGCTGGTGGTTCTCGACCTGGGTTTGCGGACCGTCAATACCCTCATCCAACTGGAGGTTGTCGAACTCGCTCGGGACCAGTGGCAGCATCCCTCCGAGATTCTCGAAGCGCTGCACCTGAAAAGCGGCGACACGGTAGCGGATCTTGGCGCTGGGGCTGGCTACTTCACGCTGAAACTTTCTCCGCTGGTTGGCAAGAGCGGCAAGGTTTTGGCCATCGACGTTCGCACATTTCCGTTGCTCTTTGTTTGGATCAGGACTTTGCGACGCGGTGAGTATAACGTGAAGCTCATCCAGGGCGAACCTGAAAATTCACGCCTTCCAGACCGCGTAAATGCTGTTTTGGTCGTCAATACGTACCACGAACTCACCGCTCGCCCGAAGATTCTCGATCAAATCTCGCGATGTCTTGTTCCCGGAGGGCGCCTGGTCATTGTGGACCGGGGTCCGCCTGAGGCAGGACAAAGAAGCGCGGCTCCTGAAGGCCACGAGCTTCCTCTCTCATCAGCCGAACACGACGTCTCTCAAGCTGGATTTGACGTGCTCCAGCGCAACGAAGATTTCGTGCAACCGCCCGCCGATAGCGCGTGGTGGATGATCGTTGCCCGCAAGCGTGGATTGTAAGCAAGCGCTACCATTGAGGCGACTGGAGGAACAGTCATGATTCAGTGCGATCTCTGCGGCCAGGAGAAACAGTGCCGGCCAAGGGAAATTGAAGGCAAGCAATACGACATCTGTTCCGCATGTTGGAAACCTTTGGCGCAAAAGCTCAAAGGCAAAGGCCGGGCAATCGAGGTGCGGGAAACGGTTTTCTTACCCCCGCCGCCGCTCATCACCACAGCTCCGGAACCCAAAGAACCGATGCCGTCACCGGGAGGACCGCCCAAGATCTGGAGCGGTACGCGGATGCCTCAGGCCACCGGCCGCGCCAGGGTGTAGCTTGAGCCATTAGTCGTCTGAGATCTGGTAACGAAGGAAAGGGACCGTAAGACACGCTTACAAACAGCGCTTTGATTTTTCCTCCCGCCACGCGAAATCGAGTACGGCAAGAAAACCTCGGTGGAAGTTATGGTGGGTCTACGCGATGGCCGGTTTGCGCCGCGTCTCCGGCGTTGCCTGTTCAAATGCGTGCGCCAACTGCAGGACGCTCCATTCATCGCGATGGCGGCCGATAATCTGCAATCCGACCGGCAAGCCTTCCTCCGTGAATCCGCATGGCATCGAAATCGAGGGGTTTTCCAGCGCCGAAATCATCATGCAGGATTTCATCCACTCGATATAGGTTGACATCTTCACGCCGGCCACTTCGGTTGGATACGGCTGCGTCACGTCGAAGGGCGGCACTTGCGTGGTGGGTGTGATGAAGTATTCGTGCTTTTCCTGAAAGATCCGCATATTGTCCCACGCTTTGCTGCGCAACGTGTGCGCCCGCGCGATGTCGGCGGCCGTAAGCTTGGAGCCGCGCTCGGCTTCCCATTGGATGGTATCCTTCACCAGATCGCGATGCAGCCGCATGTTTTCGGCCTGCGAATCGGCGTAGCCCCAGGCGCGCAGCGTATCGTAAGCCGCCAGCGCGCCGGTCCAATCGGGCTCGGCTTCTTCCACAATGCAGCCGAGGCTTTCGAAAACTTTGCGCTGCGCATTCACCGCATGAAGGACTCGCGGGTCGAACGGAATCCCGTCCATGTCCTTGAACCATGCGACGCGAACGCCCTTGAAGTTGCGCTCTAAGTTCCCCGTGAAGCGCGAGCCGGGCTCGGTAATCGAAATCGGACAGCGCGGATCGGGGCCGGCCATCACACTCAGCAGCAGAGCCAGGTCGGGGACGTTGCGCGCCATGGGACCGGAAACCGCGAGGGTGGACCACGCATCTCCGCTCGCGGCGTGCGCCACCCGGCCGGGCGCGGTCCGGAATCCGACCACATCACAAAATGCCGCCGGGTTGCGCAATGAGCCGCCGCTATCGCTGCCGTCGGCGATCGGAATCATTCCGCACGCCAGGCTCACCGCCGCGCCGCCGCTGCTGCCTCCGCAGGTTTTCGTCAAGTCGAAAGGATTTTTCGTAGCGCCGAACACCGCATTGAAAGTCTGCGATCCAGCGCCAAATTCGGGCGCGTTGGTTTTGCCCAAGCAGATCGCGCCGGCGTTCCTGATCCGCTCCACGAGGATCGCATCGTGCGCCGGTACGTAGTCCTTGAAGATTCGCGAACCGAATGTGGTGCGAATGCGCGCCGTTTCCACCAGATCTTTATGCGCGATAGGCAAACCGTGCAATGGCCCAAGCGCGGCGCCGCCAGCCTGCGCTTCATCAGCTTTGCGAGCCTTCTCCCGCGCCTGTTCGGCCACCAGCGTGACAATCGCATTGACCTGCGGATTAACGCGCTCGATCTGCTTAAGGTGGGCGTCCAACGTTTCGCGAGCGCTCAACTTCTTGCGGCGGATCAGGTCCGCCATTTCGGTGGCAGTGAGGAAGCAGATATCGGAACTTTTGGCCATGAGCAACTGCGCAGCCGCCGCGGCGCCCAACAATTGCGCGGCTTCCCGGCGCGTAACCAACGGATCGGCGGGCTGATCGGGCATGCTGCGAGTTTAACCGTCTTTGCATATATGTTGCAATGAGCGCATATGTTGCAATGAGGAAATATGTATCTCCCAAGAGCGTTCGCGGTGGAGGATGTGCCCAAGCTCCAGGATTTCATGGAGGAATTTAATTTTGCAACCGTAGTGACGCAAAGCGCGGGCGAATTGACCGCGTCGCACATACCGTTTCTGCTGGATCGCGGCGTGGAGCCCTACGGAGTGCTGCGCGCGCATATTGCGATCCGCAACCCGCAGTTGAAAGATTTGCAATCCGCGTCGCAGGCGCTCGTGATTTTCCAAGGTCCGCATACCTACGTTTCGCCCTCGTGGTACGTGAATCCGGAGAACGTCCCCACCTGGAACTACACGGTGGTTCACGCCTATGGCGCTCCGAAAATCGGAAACAAGACCGCGATGATCGAACTCCTGAAAGACCTCACCCGCAAGCAGGAAAATTCGTTCGAAAAGCCTTGGGAATTCGATCCAGGCGCCGCATGGGTCCAGAAGCTGCTGGCGGAGATCGTCGCATTCGAAATCAAAATCGAAAAGCTGGAAGGAAAGTTCAAGCTCAATCAGAATCGCAAGCCGGAAGACCGCGAAAGCGTGATTACTACCCTCTCGGCTAGCGAAGACCCCGCGCAGCGCGCCGTCGCAAGCTGGATGGGGCGCTGATCATCCGTGTTTGACGACAAAACGGATCGGCCGCGGATCCTGCACGTGTCGATCACCAGAGTGCGGTCGTCGCCATGAACAAATCCCGCGTTGCCGCCAGCTTCCGTCATTCACGATCGCGGCCCAAATTCCCTGGCCGATCTTTTTCAATGGGAAATCCGGAGCGGCTCCTCTCGCTGGAACGGTGCCGAGTCGAACCCAAAACGGGCCTGGGCGAATCGTGCAAAGGCGAGTAGACTAAGCGATATGGGCGATTGGAAGACGGATGGCGTGAAAGTAATCCCCAAAGATTCTCTGGACCCCAACACGGCGCAGACGCCCGGAATGGATCGCGCGGCCGCCATCAATTACTCACGCGTGGGAGCTCAGAAAATCTGGGCGGGCACCGTAAGCATCCACGCGAACGCCAAAACGGGCGCTCATCACCACGGTGCGCTCGAAAGCGTCATCTATGTGGTGCGTGGCCGCGCCCGCATGCGCTGGGGCGATCATCTGGAATATGTCGCCGAAGCGGGACCCGGCGATTTTATCTATGTCCCGCCCTATGTGCCGCACCAGGAGATCAATGCATCCAGCGACGAAACGCTGGAGTGCGTGCTGGTCCGCAGCGACAACGAGGCGGTGGTTGTGAACCTGGATATCGAACCGGTGGAGGAGCCGAGCCCCGTGCGCTGGGTTGATCCGATCCACTCTCCCAGCCAGGAGTTGAAATGATTCTGCGTGACCTGCGCGAACTGACAGGCGCGAAGTTCGGCGAATGGCTTGTGCGGCGCTTGCCGCTGCTGCGGTAAGAAGGCGCAAGCTTCAACCGGTGAAGCTCATTTCGCGCCCGGCCTATCGCCGGCCTCGCGGACCAGGCGTTCGCCTTCATCATGGAGCCCCAGCCGCAAATAGCCGGCGCCTAAATCTCGCAACAATTCCGACTTGAGCAACGGCTGGTCCTTCAGCTCCGCGCGCGCCCGATCCACCGCGACGTCCAGCACGTCAGCCACGCGAAGATCGCGCCCTTTGTCGGCGAATGGAGAGTTGTACGTCGGGTCCGCGCCGCTCAGAGTGGTCTTCACGAAGTTTTCGACGAACTCCGCCTTTATGCGTTCTTGATCGGCTACTCGGGCTTCATAAGCCGCAATGGCGAGACCGCTCACAAGCATCGCGAAAACGGCCGACGCCGCGAGAGCGGCGGTCTTATGGCGTGCTATAAATTTCGAGGCGATATACAACATCGTCTCGTTGCGCGCCGCAACGGGCAGGTTCTCTCGATAACGCCGGATGTCGCCGGCGAACTGAGCGGCGGAACGATAGCGGCGTTCCGGTTCCTTGCGCAACGCCATGAGAACGATGTTGTCCAGATCGCCCGCAAGTTGCTTTTGAAAGCGGCTCGCCCGCTCCGGGTCGCGCTCCAGAGTCGCTCTTCGCATCTCGCCCGGGTTGCCAAGGGCGTCTTCAAAAGGATGCCGTCCAGTCAGCAATTCGTATAGCACGACGCCCAGACTATAAATGTCGCTGGCCGTGGTGAGCACGCCGCCGGCGACTTGTTCGGGACTGGCGTAGCGCGGCGTGAACAAGCGAAGGGTTTGGGTCTGCTGGATCCCCTCGGGATGCTCCGGATCGATCAGCTTGGCGATGCCGAAATCCAGCAGTTTCGGCTCGCCCTTGCCATCCACCAAAATATTGCCCGGCTTCAGATCGCGATGAATGACCAGGCGCTGGTGGGCATACTGCACGGCGGAACAGAGCTTGCCGAACAGATCCAGCCGCGCATCGATGGTGAGAGCGCGGGCCGCGCAATACTCGTTCAAAGGGACGCCCTCCACCAGTTCGGTGACTAAATACGGTTGTCCATCCGGCGTCGCGCCGCCATCCAGCAGCCGCGCGATATTGGGATGATCCAGCGCCGCCAGAATCTGCCGTTCAGCGTGGAATCGCACTCGGATCGATTCGCTTCGGAGCCCGCTTCGCACTACCTTCAACGCCACTCGCCGCTCGAATTGACCATCGTCTCGCGACGCGGCATAGACCGTTCCCATGCCTCCCGTCCCAATCTCACGCTCGATCCGGTACGGGCCGAGAGTAGAACCGCAAACCGGACCACGGGCGGTGTGGTCTTGCGCAAATAACGGCGGCAAGGAGAGGAAACCGGTGGCCTCTTCATGCGCGGCCACCAGAGAAGAGACTTCTCGATAAACGTCTTCTTCCAATCCGCCCAATCCCGCCAGGAAGCTGGCGCGCTCGGCGGGAGTTTTCTCGATCGCCATTTGAAACAACTCGTCGATGCGCTGCCATTGCTCGGGCGTCATACCAAGATTCATGGGCGAGATTCGTCCCCGGCGGTCTTCAATCGCTCGAACGCGCCCTGGGTGATCCGATTGTTTTCGCCATAGCTGGCCTGGAAACCGGCATATGCCATTTCCGCAAAGGGCCGGGCTTCAGCAAACCGTTTTTGTGCGATCAGGCAAATGGCCAGAGCATCGGCGGCTTGCGCCACTCGTTGGCCGCCCTTCGGATAAAGCGCCTGACGGCGCGCAAAGGCTTCCCGCAAATAAGGCTCGGCTTGCTTCGGTTTGCCTGCCGCTGTTAGGACGCTCCCCAGCGCGATCCAAGCATGGGTGAACTCCGGATGGCTGGGAGGAAGGGTCTTGGTCAAAACCGACAAAGCCTTCCGCGCTTCTTGTTCGGCTAGGTTCTGTTTGCCCTCTTCCGAATACACCTTCGCGAGTTCCACCTCCGCATATACGGTCATCCAATGCGAGTCTCCCAATCGTCTCCGCAACGCATCCACAGAAGCTAAAGCGACGGGTTCGGCAGCGGCAGCGTCGCCCGACAGACGAAGATAGTTTCCAAGATTCACCTCGGAATAACCCAATTCCATGCTTGGCAAGCCGGCCGGGTCTCGCTTGCGATGCGCATCCACCACCTCCCGCTGAAGCTGGCTGGCTTCCGCGAAATGCCCGTTGTTGAACCGCACCACGGCCACATTGTTCATCAAGACGATGAAGTCCACATCGTTGGTTTGATGGCGCGCGCGGCGTGCCTGCAGCAGGCCTTCCAGCAAGACGCCGGCTTCCTGGTAGTGCCCATCGTCGAATAGGGTGACGGCCAAATCGTTGATTGCGTCGGCTTCGGCCGGATCGCCATGCTCGCGATAAACGGCGGCGGAGCGGCGCAGATCACGCTCGGCTTCGGCGTAACGGCCTTGGTAGTGCTCGTTGGAGCCCAGATCGTGCAGGGTCTCGGCCAGCGGTAAAGCATCTTCGCCGAACAACTTCGCCTGCGTCCTCAGAGCCGCTCGCAATTCCCGGTCTGCCCCATCCAGCAGTCCTAGCCGCGAGTAGGTGAGCCCGATGGTAGCGCGTAATTCGGCCCTATCGCCTGGCTGATCGTTCAAGTTGGAATCCAGATCCGACGCGGCTCGGGAGAGAACGTCTAGCACTTTCAGGTTGCGCCCAGTTTGGCCTGCGTTGCTCTTGGGAGCTCCCGTGAGCATTGCTTGCATATAACCACTGATTCGCTCCGCTCTGGCTCGCTGCCGATGGGCTCTCCGGATTTGTGCCGTCAGGAGAAAGATCAGCGCGAGCATGGCAGCCAGCGCAAGAAGCGTGGCGGCGGAAGCCGCGCGATGCCGCGCGATCAGCTTTCTCACGACGTACCACACTGTGTCGTCCCGCGCCGCCACAGGCAGGTTCTCGCGATAACGCCGGATATCGTCGCCGAATTCCGCCGCCGAGCGATAGCGCCGCTCCGGCTCCTGGCGCAGAGCCATGAGCACGATATTGTCCAGGTCGCCAGCCAGCTGTTTGCGGAAGCGGCTGGGCGGCTCCGGCGCGCGCTCGCGGCTGGTATCTTCGCCGAATGGAAGCCGGTCCGTCAGCAACTCATACAACACGATGCCCAGCGCGTAAAGATCGCTGGCGGTGGTCACAGGTTCGCCGGCCAACTGCTCCGGACTCGCGCAGGCGGGCGTGAGCTGTGGGGCGATGGTTTGAGTGTTTTCGATCTGACCCACATCTTCCGGGTTCACCAATTCTGCGACGCCGAAATCGAGCAGTTTCGGCTCGCCGTCGCCCGACACCAGAATGTTTCCTGGCTTGAGATCGCCATGAATCACCAGATGCTGGTGTGCGTACTGCACGGCCGAGCAGAGCTTGCGGAACAGATCCAGCCGCGCCGCGAGCGGCAGATTGTGGCGCGCGCAGTATTGGTCGAGCGGCAGTCCTTCCACAAACTCCATCGCCAAATAGGGGCGCCCGTCAGCGGCCGTTCCAGCGTCCAGGAGCCGGGCGATATTGGGATGTTCCAGGCTTGCCAGTATCTGGCGTTCGATCCGGAAGCGCTTCAGGATAAATTCACTGGCAAACTCGGATCGCACGACCTTCAAAGCCACGCGTCTCTCGAACTGCTGGTCGGCTCGTGAGGCCAGATAGACAATTCCCATGCCACCGGCGCCGATCTGTTTTTCGAGTCGATATGGTCCGACGAGATATTCCGGCGGTTCCGGATGCATTGCTATTCCACTGAAGCGTCCGAGGATTTCATTTCACGGTATAACCAGGCCTTCGCCATTTTCCAATCGCGCTCCACCGTGGCGATGGAAACGCCGAGAAATTCCGCGGCTTCCTGATTGGTTAGTCCGCCAAAAAAACGGAGCTGCGTCACTTGGGCTTTTCTCGGGTCCAGCTCTTCCAGCCTTGAAAGGAGCGAGTTGAGTAACAGGATCTCTTCGTCCGGAAGGATGGAAACCGACGCGTCGTCAATCAGAGTGCGAACCACGTTTCCACCTCGCCGGGCGGCCTTGGCAGCCTTGGCATGATCCACCAGAATGCGCCGCATCAGCTTGGCTGCCACACCGAAAAAGTGGGCGCGATTTTGCCAATTTACACGCCGCTGATCCACCAGCTTGAGATAAACCTCGTGCACCAGGTCCGTGGCGCGCATGGTGTGCCCGGATGCTTCCCCGAACATGTAAGCCGCCGCTAACGACCGCAACTCCTGGTAGACATACGGCATCAGGCGGTCCAACGCATTCGCCTCGCCCTGATTCCAGCGCAACAGGAGCTCGGTTACATCCGTTGGACCAGCAGCCATGGCAGCCAATGCAAAGCCCCAGTCTACTACGGAGCGTTGACGGAGAGGCCCGCTTCTGGTCATTGCGCTTTAAGGATGGAACCGGCTGGACGGCGCTGCTCGAGTTTCATCTGGGCACACCTTCTCCTCCTGCCCATATCGCGAAAACCGGAGGTGAAAACCCTCAGGTTTTCGCTAAGAAATTTACCGCTCAGTACTGCAACTCGGCGGCCACCGCTAGTACTGACCGAGGAAAGCGTTTCGGAAAGCATGAGGGTTTTGCCCGCGAGTTCTCGCGATGTCGGGCGGAGGACTCCTCAGAGGAACGAATTATATGAATAACCCGCACTTCCCCGCCTGCACCTTTGCAGGTCGTACCATTTCCCTGATAACCTTGCCGCTGCTGGCAATTCTTGCGGCGCAAACAGCACCTGCCGATTCGATCCCGTGGAACATCAGTTTGAACGCCCAACTGGACGATGGCGGCATTGCGCCGACCTATGCAATGGTGGGCGGCACTGTCAGCTACAACAGCAACAACCCGGGCCTTGGCACGGGTGCCGGCAGTACCGTCAATATCCAGCCGGAACCCACTACCACTTATAACAACCCCAGCGCTCTCGGCTTGACCTCAGCCACCAGCCAAGTCTCCAGCTCCAACGATAATAACGGCAATCCATGGTGCATCCCCAGCGGATGCGTCAGCGGAACCCTGACCGGTTCGGCTTTGGCTACCGCGAATTTGGCGACCGGCTCCGTCGGCGTCTCAGCGGATTCCGACATCATCGGCAACTCGTTGGCGGAGAGCCAGGCCAGCTCCACAGCGGAACTTACCGATCAACTAACGTTCTACGTCGCCAACGCCACGGCTTCCACCATTACTGATATCGGCGTCGAGTTCACCATCAGCGGCGCGGCTGCCCCGGGCACGCCGTTGGCCGAGGGCGAAGCTGGTCCTTCGGTGAGTATGAGCGGCGACTTGACCTTGGGAGCGGCCTCAGCCGAGTATTCCTACAGCGATGCCGCGGGCTCTCCAGCCAATGGCACGCTCTTTGATGGCGGTTGGGTTTCCGATTCGATCATTTCTCAAACTCCCGACAGCTTCATTTTCAGCGGCGTGTATCAGTTGACCGGCGCGAGCGCAATCGTTCCAATCACGCTCGAACTGGCCTGTGATGCCGAGAATGGCGGAACTTGCGACTATGCCGATACGGGTGCGGTTAGCTTCGACCTGCCTTCCGGCGTGACGTTCACCTCGGCCTCCGGAGAATTCCTCACAGAGCCGTTGACAAGCACTCCTGAACCGGCATCGGAGGCCACCATCCTTTGCGGCTCCTTCTTGATCGCCATTGCCGCATTCCGGCGGCGCCGCGCGAATGTCAGCCGCGCGTGACGTGCCTGGCCGGGTAAGTGAAGACATAACCTGGCGAACGCGGCGACTATCAACATTCGCTTACTGGCATCCGCCCCCGACCTTCCGACGCCCGAGAGCTTCTTGCATTGCGCATTGGCGTATGAGAGATTGGGGATCGTTATGAATCGGAACGTGAACGTTCGCACGTACGTAATGGCGGCATGCGCCGCTGCCAGCCTGGTTTGGGTAAGCGGACTGCAAGCGCAGGCGCCCACCGGACAGCCGAGAGGCGCGAGCGCCGCCCCCAGACTGATGGGCATGGAAAACGGACTGACCTATTTCCAAACGCGCTGCATGAGCTGCCATCGTGAGAACGATTCCTCAAAAGCGCCGAGCGCCCGGCGCATCCGTCAAATGACGCCGGAGCAAATCTATGCGGTGCTGTCCAAATCCAGCCGCCCCGAACACGATCAGGCTCTGACCGACCAGCAAAAGCGCCGCTTGTCCGAATTCATGGGCGGTTACCGGCAGATCGGCAGCGTGGAAGCCGGCAATCCGAAGAATTTTCCCAACGCCTGCGCCTCCAACCCGCCGATGAGCGATCCCTACGCGGGCGCATTTTGGAGCGGCTGGGGCGCCGACATTGAGAATACCCGTTATCAAAGGACCGAAGCGGCTGGAATCACCAAGGCAGATGTGCCCAAGCTCAAGCTCAAATGGGCATTTGGATTTCCGCTGGGCATCAGTGCCTATAGTCCGCCCGCGATCGCTTCCGGACGCGTATTTGTCGGCACGGATATCGGATGGGTCTATTCGCTCGATGCCAAAACCGGTTGCTACTACTGGGGCTACGAAACAGGCGTGACTGTGCGCCCGGCCATCAGTATCGGTCCGGTCACTGGGCAAGGCAATACGAAATACGCGGTCTTCTTCGGCGACGCCAAGGCGAACGTGTATGCGCTGGATGCCCAGAGCGGCAAGCTGCTTTGGAAACGCAAAGTGGATGAATTTTTTCTGGCCCGCATCACCGCGGCCCCGAAGCTTTATAACGGGCGCTTGTACGTGCCCGTGTCGTCGTCCGAAGAATGGCAAAGTGGCAATCAGGACTATGAGTGCTGCACCTCGCGCGGCAGCGTTGTCGCGCTCAACGCCAACAGCGGCGAGGAGTTGTGGAAAACCTATGTCATGGGCGATCCCAAGCCTACCGAGAAGAACGCGAACGGCGTGCAGTTGTACGCCCCGGCGGGCGGCTCAGTGTGGAACTCACCGACGGTGGATCCCGTGCGACATGCCGTGTACTTTGGCACGGGCGATACGGAAACCGAACCCGCGCAGCCCCTGGGAGACGCGATCGTCGCCGTGGATATGGATTCTGGCAAGGTTCTGTGGTCCTATCAGGCTCAGCCGAACGATGCTTTCATGGGAGGCTGTTACGGCGAGAAGAAAAGCAAGGCTTGTCCGCAGACCATGGGACCGGATGCCGATATCGGCAATTCGCCCATCCTGAGGACGCTGCCCGACGGCCGGCGCGTGCTGATTGCAGGCACCAAGAGCGGCGACGTGTTTGCGCTCGATCCGGATAATCGCGGCGCGCTGATCTGGCGCGTGGCCGCCAATGCGGCTGGCACGCGCGGGGGTATTGTTTGGGGCGGCGCGGCCGACCACGAAAACGTCTACTACGGAATGGGTAGCGGCGGCATGGTCGCGCTGAAAATGGAGACAGGCCAGCGTGTGTGGTTCCAGCCGGTCAACGCCGCGGGCGTGAAGGCCGGCAATAACGCCGCCGCCACCATGATCCCTGGAGTGGTCTTCGTCGGAGGCACCGACGGCAACCTGCACGCTCTGTCGGCCACCGACGGCAGCGCGCTTTGGGAATTCGACACCGATAGAAGTTTTGATACCGTCAACAAGGTGGCGGAGGCGCACGGCGGCGCGATTTCATCGGTGGGCCCGGTGATCGTGGGAGGGATGATGTACATCGGCTCCGGCTATGGCGTCGGCGGCGGGCCCTTCGGGAACGTGTTGCTGGCCTTCGGACCGGAGTAACTGCCCTTATTCCGGAGCCAGATCCACAAACCGCCGCCGCATGCGCCGCACCGCGGGCGCCAGGACGCGGTTGCACCACATCAGCAGCGCGGTGCCGAACAGCACCGCCGGCGCCAGGCCCAGAATTACCCACAATAACTTGACTCCCCAACCGCCGAAGTTGCCGTAATGAGCGAACGAAAATCCTCGCAGGATTCGAGCGCCCAAGGTGAAGGAACGCCGGAACGGTCGGGGCGCCTCGCCAAGTGGGATCGGACTGGAAGGCTGAAACACGGCAGGACTGTTGATTGGGGTAAAGAAATTAATTGCAGCACGGAAAGGCTGGGGAAACACGAAATATCCGCCCGTAAGTCCCCACATCAGCAGTATGGCGAAGGTCCAAATGCCCACGGCGCCATGCAGATCAAACAAAAAACGCTTCCAGCCCACACTCGCATGTATCGTCAGGGCGCGCCGCCAGCTCCCAAAACCGGGCCACCAGACGATGATGCCGGTAAGGCAAAGAGCGGCGGTCAGAAAACCACCGATCGCATTCCCTGTCATGCCCGCACTATCCAGGAGCAGGCTGCCATGGAGTTTGCCCAGCCAAGATAGCCAATGGTAAAGCTCTCCCTTGTACGAAACGGCTTTGCCACCGGACTCCAGCCAATCGTAGATATCGTTTCGGAAGACAATCGCGCTACCGCTCGCGCAGACTACGGCCACATAGAGGCCCAATAGCAAACCCGACCAGAGGTGAAGCTGGAATACGAGCTTCCGTATCCAGGTGTTTTTCGGCCGCCAGAGCCACTGCTGCCAGAAGCCTGCTCGAAGATCTTCCACGGTGTTCGTCTTGCTCAGAAGCGCATCTCCTAGCCTTCGATAGTCAGGCATAAACAGCTTGATGTTCTCACCGGCGCAATGTAATGTCCACTAAGCTCCTTTCGATCCTGCCCATCCAAAGGATTTTCCATGAACATTCATTTGTGATGGAAAATTGCGCAGTTGGCGGAGGCTGAAGTCGCTCTTGCTCGACAGTGCCTCCGCTGCGACCGGATCGACCAGGTCACGTCACGCATTTATGAATGTGAGTATTAAGCGAAAGCAACGCGGCCAGGAGCTTCACCTGCGACGCGGAACCCGACAAGTACGGCATACCTCAATTGAAGCAGCCGTATCGCCGACCACGACGTATGACGGCGAGTTCGTTGTCAGTCCGAGCACTCGCTACAGACCGTATTGGCACCTTGCGTGTTTCACGAATGTGCGCTCTTGCGGGCGCGTTTTGTGGGCGGGCCATCGGGCAGCCCCAGCAGTGGGGACGTGGCGCGCACCCGTGGGTGCGCCATCACTCTGGATTTCCGGACCGGGGCGGTCCCGAGCGGACGGTTGCAGTGCAAACAGCGCAGCACGTCCGAGCGGGTGGACAAGTGGCATGACCGGCAGTAGATCTGCGGCAGCGACACGGTGGTGAGCCCCTGTAACATTCTTACCTTGATATGTTTATCGGACGGGCGTCCACTTTCTTTAGGATAAATTTCAACCCCATCCCGTTGTGCTAGAATTGAGCCCACTATGATGTGCCAGGAACGTATTCGTCTGGTTACCAATTACCGGGAGACAACGCGCACCTACGCCGATTTTGTGCGCAAGATGACAGATCTCGTCGGTTTAGGAATTGAGTCAGAAGTCGAACTGCTGCAACGTTCGTGCCGCCTGTCTTGGGAAGCAGCCGAGAAGGCTCGTCTGGCGCTGTTCCGGCATGAAGCCAATCACAGTTGCAACCGATCCGACTTTCGCGCGTCCACCGCTACCGTGGGCCCGCCCCACGGCTAGCGTCATCTAGCTTACCGGTCTATCCCAGTGACTTCCTGCAATGCTCTATACTGGTTTTTCGGACCTTAGTCTTTTGGAACCACCCATGAAGTCACTGGGCACACCGGTCGCTTCCAGCCGCGCGGAGTTGGCTGCGCGTTTAGCCAGTGTAATGCGGGCTTCTCAGGCCATCCGCTCCGAAGTTGCTCTTACCATTTGCGAGAGCAGCGAGAGCAGGCTGGTTTCACAGCAACTGCGGATGGATAGCGCCCGAGCCGCCCAGCGCAGTTCCGCCTGGAGGCAAGGCCAGCGCTCGCGCAAGGCGCAACAGCATCAGTGGATTGCCCATGCCATCGTTCAAGTTTTGTCCAACCGCGGTTATGCGGCCTTCCTCGCCGCGCCGCCGCAAGATTCTGCCACAATTCAGTAAATAATCTATAATATTGTTCTCGCACGCGTGGAATTCTGGTACTGTAACCTAAAGCAAAGTTGAGTCTTGCTTAGTAGCGTAAAGGGTGCGGCGCGCACCCAAAAGAGGCCAGGAACTGCTCCGCGCCGCTCTCCGTTTTGCGCGAGTTCCTTAAAAGATGTCGAAGAAGACCACCCCGGGTAAAATGGCGCACAACGCGACGAAAACTCCTGCAGTAAAGAAGGCGACCCCGTCCGCAGCCCCGTCGCTTCCTTTCCCGGCCGCCGCAGTTCCCGTGGTTGGCATTGGCGCTTCGGCCGGAGGCCTGGAAGCATTTCGCGAGCTGCTGGAAGCGCTCCCGAACGACACCGGCATGGCATTCGTGCTGGTATCGCATCTCAGCAAGACCTACAAAAGCATGTTGAGCGAGCTGCTCTCCAAAGCGACGCTGATGCCCGTGGCGGAAGCCCGCGGCCAAACGCCATTGCTCCCCAATCACATCTACGTGATCCCGCCCAACACCACTCTCGCGATGGAGGACGGCAGTCTGGTGACGCAGCCGATTCGGGAAGCGAGCCGGCACGGCCTGGTGATCGACGCTTTTTTCCGCTCCCTGGCCGAACACCGAAAAAGCCAGGCCATCGGAGTGGTGCTTTCCGGCACCGGCACCGACGGAACGCTGGGTCTGGCGGCCATCAAGGCTGAAGGTGGCATCGCTTTCGCACAGGATCAGCAAAGCGCCAAGTTCCCGGACATGCCGCGTAGCGCCAGTATTCAATTCGGCGCGGCGGACTTTGTGCTTCCGCCCGCTCAAATCGCCGCCGAACTGGCCCGCATCGCCAGCCACCCGTACCTTTGGCGGGCGGCAGGTGAGGAAGGCGAAGCAGCCCCGCAGGAAACTCAGTTGGCCAGCATCTTTCGCTGGGTGAAGCGCTCCACCGGGGTGGACTTCTCGCAATACAAACCCAGCACACTCCGCAGGCGCATCTTACGCCGCATGGTTCTCAACAAAACCGAGACCCTCGGATCCTACCTGAAGCGCCTGGAAGCCGACCCCTCCGAAGTGGAATCGCTGTATCGCGATCTGCTAATCAATGTGACGTCTTTTTTCCGGGATCCGGAAACTTTCGAGTACCTCAAGAACGATGTGCTCCCAGATATCTTGAAGCATCGCCACGGTGATTTACCGGTTCGCATCTGGGTCCCAGGGTGCGCCACTGGTGAAGAAGCGTACACCATCGCGATCTTATTGCTGGAGTGTCTGCCGTCATCCGGAGCGTCAGCGCTTCAGATTTTCGCGTCCGACATCAGCAAGGAAGCCGTTCAGATCGCGCGCGACGGAGAGTATCCCGAAAATATTGCCGCGGATGTTTCCGCCGAGCGGCTGCGAAAATTTTTCACCAAATCCAACCGCGGTTATCAAATTAGCAAGCAGGTGCGGGATGTTTGTATTTTCGCGGTGCAGGACGTGACCAGGGATCCGCCTTTCTCCCGGATGGATCTCATTAGCTGCCGTAATCTGCTCATCTATCTGGGTGGCCCGATTCAAAAGAAAGTCCTGGCGGCCTTTCATTACGCGCTGAACCCGGGCGGGTATCTTGTGCTCGGAACCTCGGAAAGCGTGGAAGCCGGATCGGAGGCGTTCCAGCAGACCGACAAGAAGCATAAAGTCTATTCCCGGCTGCCCACCTCCACGCGGCCGCAACTGGAGTTTCATCCGGCCGAAATGGTGGAAGATCCGGTTCGTCTCCGCCGGTCCAGCCTGCTCTCGCAGCCGGATGCCGACTTGGGCCGGGAAGCCGACCGAATCGTTTTGTCGCGGTATTCTCCGCCCGGGGTTCTGACGAATTCATCGTTCGAAGTTCTTCAATTCCGCGGCCGGACAGCTCCCTTTCTGGAGCAGCCACCCGGCCAGGCGACGCTCAATCTGCTCAAGATGGCGAAAGAAGGATTGGCCATCGATCTTCGGGCCATGCTGCATCAGGCCAAGAAATCAGGGGAGCCGGTTCGCAAAACCGGCGTGCGGGTGAGAAGCGATTCCGGAGTTGCGGAACTGATTCTCGAAGTCATCCCGGTCGTCGATAAATCCGTCCCCAACAGTGCCAAGAATCTCTGCTACCTGGTATTGTTCGACACCCAGCCGAGGGGGAAGCCGCCGGAAAAGGGGCGCTCCGCAAAGGACCAGGTCAAGGGCCAGGGAAAGTCCGCGCCGGCTGCGGAGCGCGAACTGACCGCTCTGCGCGGAGAACTGGTTGGGACGCAGAACGATCTGCGGTCCATCATCGAAGAACAGGAAGCCACCAACGAGGAGTTGCAGTCGGCCAACGAAGAGATCCTTTCGAGCAACGAGGAGCTGCAAAGCACCAACGAGGAACTCGAGACCGCGAAAGAGGAGCTGCAGGCCACCAACGAAGAGCTGATCACCGTCAATGAGGAAGTGCAAAATCGCAACGCCGAGCTGGCCAAGGTGAACAGCGACTTGACCAACCTGATCGAGTCCGTGGAAGTGGTGTTTGTGATGCTCGATCGCGACCTGAAGATCCGGCGCTTCACCTCCGCCGCGCAGAAGGTGCTGAACCTGATCCCCACCGACGTGGGCCGCCCGATTGGTGACATCAAGCCGAACCTTTCGGGATTGATCCGGGACGCCATCGCCAGCACCCACCATCGCGAGCAGAACGTTCGGGATCTGGCTGGGCGCTCGTACGCCCTGAAGATCCGGCCATCCAAAACGCCGGACGGAAAAATCGAGGGCGCCATCCTCGCTCTTACCGATATCGATGCGCTGCTGCGCAGCCAGGAGAACCGCCAAAGCCTGGAGACCAGCTTGCGCTCCCTGCTGCTGCAGCCGCCCGATTTGTTGCTGGCGGTCTCGCCAGAGGGCCAGCCGCTTTTCATGAATCGATCCCTGCTGGCCGCCGTGCCGGGAGCTGACCGGCCCATCTTCGAATATCTTGCGCCGCAGGATCGCGAGCCGGTGCGCCGCGGTTTGCGTCAGGCGCTGGAGAAGCTTGCGCCGGCCGAAGTGGAAGTTCGAAGATTCGCGTTAGCGCCCGGGAAGCGCCCCGTCATTCTCACGATTGAGCCCGTTCTCACAGCCGGCGGTGTTCTCGCTTTCGCGGTAAAGGCGAAAGAACACGCGGCGCCCCGCAGCACTGCGTCGCGTTCGGCGGGTACTTCGCAGTGAGATGATGGTTCAGTCAAACCTATGGATGTAAATGCACCGGTGGATGTAAAAGCACCGGCCTCGCTCTGGATTGAGGCTGCTCAAAAGGCCATGCAGATTGAAGCCGGCGCGGTGGCGCGCGCCGCTGGGCGCTTAGATGGGAATCTCTCGTGCGCGATCGAACTAATCCTGGCCCACAGCGGCAAGTTGGTGGTCACGGGCCTGGGCAAGTCCGGCCACGTGGCGCGTAAGATCGTCGCCACCCTGTGCAGCACGGGAACTCCGGCCGTGTTCCTGCACGCCGCCGAAGCGTCGCACGGCGATCTGGGCCTCTATTCGCCGGGCGATCCTACGTTAATGGTTTCCAAAAGCGGCAACACTTACGAGCTGCTGCAACTCATCCCGTTCCTGCGCGAATTGCCGTCGCGTCGCATCGGCATTCTCGGCAATCCGTCGGCGCCACTGGCTGCGGAGATGGATGTGGTGCTGGATGCGTCGGTGGAACGGGAGGCCGATCCGGATAATCTGGCGCCCACCGCCAGCGCCACCGTCGCTCTCTCGCTGGGCCATGCGCTGGCCGTTGCGCTGATGCGCGCGCGTAACTTCGGCGTCCAGGATTTCGAGCGCGTTCATCCGGGCGGGCATCTGGGGCGCAGCTTGCGGCTGACCGTTCGCGACGTGATGCACGGCCGCGCTGAAATCGCCGTCGCTCATCCGGAGGATTCGCTGAAGCAGGTGGTGATCGCGATGACACACTATTCGCTCGGCGCCGCGTGCGTGGTGGACGCTTCCGGCCGCCTGATGGGGCTGGTTACCGACGGCGACGTGCGCCGCGCGCTGCAGGCTCACGACGATATTCGCGGCCTGCAAGCACAACAGGTGATGACGCAAAATCCCTCCACCATCGCGCCGGACGCTCGCTTGCAGGATGCGCTGCGATTGATGGAAGACCGGCCGTCGCAAATCTCGGTGCTTCCGGTGCTAGACCCGGCGCGCGGCACCTGCCTGGGCCTGCTGCGGCTGCACGATATTTATCGATCGGGCATCGGCGCCGGCGCGTAGCAAAATTGACCCCGTTCGCCGCCGTTCCGTACAATGGTTTGGGTGGCCGTTTCGATTTCAAGCGCGGGGTTGGCCTAGCGGTTGGGCGTCAGCCTTCCAAGCTGATTTACACGGGTTCGATTCCCGTACCCCGCTCCAAACGTTCGCAATGTCAATCGGCTGGCGTAGCTCAGTTGGTAGAGCATCTGATTTGTAATCAGAGGGTCGGGGGTTCAAGCCCCTCCGCCAGCTCCATTCGGGCGCGGGATCGGATGGATCGCTAATCTCCTTCGTGCAGCGTGCCCCACCAAAGGTCGGTGAAACGTTTCGCCGCCTGCAGGAGTCATCTTGGTGACTGCCCGCTTGGGACCTTCAGGTTCATGCTGCACCTCCTTCTGGTCGAGGATAATCCTGCCGACGTTCTCATGGTCCGCGAAGCGGTTCGCACCTCGCCCGTCATGTCGGATGTGCTGATCGCTTACGACGGGAAACAGGCTCGCCGATTTCTCAATGACTTCCATTTCGAGCCTGACCTCGTCTTCTTGGACCTCAAGGTTCCGTTGCTCAACAGTTTTGAATTTCTAGAGGCCCTCCGCAAAAATCAAGGACCGCCCGTGATCGTTTTAACGGCTTCACTCAATCCGGCAGACACCCAACGCGCCATCAACGCGGGTGCCAAAGAATTCATCGTCAAGCCGTCCGACATGGATGAGTTCTTAAATGTGGTCAGGGACGCTCTGGCGCGATGGAGCGGCGAAGAGTCTGAACGCGAGGGCCGGCGCGTCGTCCGGACTTCGCGTGAATCCGACAAAAGCGTAAGGGCGAGTGTGGAGAAGCAATATACCGTCACCCTGAACGAGCACGAATTAGGGGAGCTGATGATGGCAGTAGAATCGAAACGAAAAAACTACCGCGATGAAGCATTACACCTCGTCCAAGAAATCGAGCGTCTGGAGCACGTGTACGGAATACTGAAGGAGGCTTTAGAACAGGGCCCGGCGGAGCCTGCCGATACGGGGAAGCCGGTTTAGTACGGCTGTTCGGCGAGCAAGCATCGTGCACTCCGCTGAAGGGCCTTCCAGGCGGCGACAACAAATCCAGGTTCGTTCGCCTCGCCCCGGCGGCCGACTCCCTAGTATCCAGTCAGCGTATCCCTGCGCGGTAGCTTGCCAACGTTGCTTCCAGGGTCTTCCGCAACGGGGTGGGCGTGGCGCTCAGCAATTTCAGCACGCGCTCCAATGTTGTCACCGCGGCGGCCCGATCTCCGTTCATCCAATACCCCTTCGCCGCGATTTGCAAGGTATCGGCATCGTCGCCGTTCATCGCTAGGGCGCGCTGCGCCAGCCGCAATCCGAGCGGCGCGTCGGAATAGCCGGGCACTTTGCAATCGAGCAGCGCCGCGGCCGCCAGCCCCAACTCCGGAGCAGCCGCTCCGGGGGCCAGCGCCGCGGCCTTCAGCACCGGAATTTCCGCCGACGCCAGCCGCCTCGCTTCATCGCGCAGGCCCAGATCCCAGCTCACGTTGGCGGCGTCCACCTGCTGCTCGGCCAGCGCCAGATGGTACGGGCGGCTGTCGGGATCGCGTGCTAACAGTCTGTCAAATACTGCGATGTCCGCCAGACGATAGCGCAGTTCCTCGCTTTTATTCCCGGCCAGGGCGCTCAAATCGGCCAATTGATAATACGGCAAACTGCTCAGGTACAGCGACTGAATGTCTTTGGGATCTTCGGCGGCGATGCGGTCGCGCAACTGCCGCGCTTCTTCCAGATAATGAAAGCCTTCGTCGAAACGGCCCAACTGCCCCAAATTTCTTCCGAGTCCCAGAAGAACGCTCGATCGGTTACTGCGCGTAAGCGGTGTATCGGCGTCGCGGCTCGCGATTCGGCCCATAGCGCTGACCGCCTGCCGGAAATACGACGTCGCGCCCGCCGGATCATGCAATTCTTCGATGGAGCCGGCCATGTTGTAATCGATCGCCACCAGGCGAACGGCCTCCGTACTGCGCGGATCCAGCCGTATGGCGGCTTCGGCATGTCCGATGGAAGTCTGGAGCGCCGCTAAACTCTCGCCGGTATTCTGTCCGGTGAGATATCCTCCGGAGGCTTGGCTCAAAGAACGCATGAGCGCGAAGTACGCCCATCCGGCGTTGTAGCGGATTTCGTAATCGTTGGCCCAACGGCCGGCCATCCGGGCAAAATCCCGGGTTCCGTCCTCGATCCAGGCGCGGCCGGAATTGCAGTCGAAGTCCAGCAGACGGCCCAGGTTGATCTTGGTATTCGCCAGCACCAGAGCGGCGCGACGGTTTCCGGCCCGCGCGACCGGGGTGAGAATGGCAATGGCCCGTAAATAGGTCTCCTTGGCCTTGGCGGGCTGTCCGATGTTGCTGGTGGCTGGATTCCCCAGAATGGAGCCTAACTGCGCGTAGCCCTCGCCGACCTCTGTTCGCAGAGTTGGATCACGAATGTTCTCCGCCGACAAGCGGTCCAGATACTTGAGCGAGTGCTCTACCATCTCCGCGCGCACGGGCGTAGCGCCCGGCAACTGCGTCACGGACTTATTGAGGTCGAACATCAGGTAATGCGTCCACTCGCGGGCTTCGGCAAAGCGGCGTGCCGCGATGCGCGATTCCCAGGCGGTGGCTGCGGCGCCGCCGACGAGCGACAGCGCGATCAAACCTGCCGCGGCCGCTCCCATCTTGTGCCGCGCGACAAATTTGCGCGCGCGCCGAAACGCGTTCGCCGGCGCAGCCTCGATCACACGCCCATCCAGGTGGCGCGAGATGTCCCCCGCCAGCCGATCCACCGAGGGATAGCGCAGCGCGAGCGACCGCTCCATGGCCTTGGCTACGATGGCCTCCAGATCCCCGCGCAGAGCGCGATGCAGACCTGGGACCGTGAGACCGCGATTCTCCGCCGCGCGCTCCGCTTCGGGGCCTTCGATGGCGCCGGCCGGCGCCGGATCGGCATCAAGCACCGCTTTGATGATTTCCGACGCCGGGAGGTTGGTTCCAAATGGACGCTTCCCGGTCAGCAGTTCATATAAAAGCACGCCAAGGGAGTACACGTCGTCGGAGACGGCGGCGGGCCTGCCGCGGAGGACTTCGGGACTGGAATATTGTGGAGTCAAATAAAGAGTGGGGTTGTCGTCGCGCGCGCTGGCCTCTTCAATGGGGCGTGCCAGGCCAAAATCCACCAACTTCGCCTCGCCCGAGCCTGTCACCAGGATGTTTCCCGGCTTGATATCGCGGTGCACCACCAATTGTTGATGGGCGAACGCGGCTGCCCGGCAAACCTGCAGGAATAGCTCCAGCCGCTCGCGGATCCCCAGACCGCGTGTATCGCAATAACGGTCAATCCGCTCGCCATCCACATACTCCATGACGAGGAACGGCAGGCCATCCTCCGTCACGCCGCCATCCAGGAACGCCGCAATATTGGGATGCCGGAGCTGCGCCAGGATTTGCCGCTCGCGGCGGAAACGGTCCTCCAATAGAGAGGACCAAAGCGGGGAGGAGACCACTTTCACAGCGACGCGCAGCGTCACCTCGCCATCAGCCCGAGTGGCGGCGTAGACTGCGCCCATGCCGCCGCGTCCAATCAGTTCCTGCGCTTGGTAGACGCCAAAGCGCGGCAGGGGGCGAACAGGCGCTATCGCGAAGCGCTGCATCGCCAGGTCCTTTTCGATCAACCTTGCCAGATCCTGGCGGAGCGCGGTGTCGCCCGAGCACGATACCTCCATGAACTCGTCGCGCTCGGAGCCGGGCGGGAGTGCGAGCGTCTGATGAAACAGGTGCTCCAGCCGCTCGAAGTGGTCTCGCGTTACGGAGGTCATACAAAATTACGGCGCAAAAGCCGGACGAAACCCGTCAGGGCGCCGGATGCAGCCGGTCATGCAGCCACACCAGCGAAAAACGAATGTCTCGCTCGATGCTGGAAGAGGAGACGCCGAGGATGGAAGCCGTTTCATCCACCGTGCAGCCCAGGAAATAGCGCAATTCGATGGCCCGCGCTTTAGCTTCGTCAATGGCATAGAGCTCCTCGAGCGCCGCCGACAGGTCCAGGAGATTTTCCTGCTGCGGAGTGATCCAGGCCAGTTCGGCGTTCAACGGCACGCGTTTGAACGATACGCCCCGCTTGATGGCTTTGGCCTGCCGCGCGTAGTCCACCAGCAGACGCCGCATCAGCTTGGCCGAGAACGTATAAAAGTGCGACCGGTCGCGCAGGCTCACCTTGCGCAGTTTCATGAATTGCTGGAACATTTCGTTGACCAGCGCGGTGCCTTGCAGGGCATGATCGGCGCGCTCGTTGCGCAGTAGAGATTGGGCCAACTGGTGGAGCTGATCGTAAACCAGGGGGGCCAGCCGGTCCACCGCGGAGGCGTCCCCGTGCGCCCAGCTATCCAAAAGACGGGTGATTTCGCCGCTATCTTGCCCGGCTGCCATCGGATTCTCCTTAGCTTATCATTCGGCTGCTTGATCCGAAGTCTGGCGGATGCCTCCTCGAAGCCGGCGAGTTCTAAGGTCCCTGACGGCTTTTGGCCCGGACTTTCGCCGTATGTGTCGGAGGCAAACATGAGGTTTCTCACATTCGCCGGCATTATCTTACTTGCCGGGCCGCTTATGGCAACTTCGATTTCCTACGTCACCACGGATTCGTATATTTTTTCCGGAGGGGTGCAGAATAACTACGACTCGGTGAACGGGCTCAGCCAGCATATCGGGACCTGTTACGCCGAAGGCAGTACCAACACGGTGCCTTGCGCGACTATCAGTTCGACGCCCTCGAGCAACACTCTGGGGCTGACATCGGCTTCGGTGGCGATTACCAACGGCCAATCATATGACCCGCAGAATGGCGTCACAGGCTACGCGGACTCATCCGCTTCTGCGAATCTGTCTACCGGCACGGTGGGAGTGTCCGCGGACGGCCTCCCGTGTTCTCCTCAGACCGCCTTATGTTCGGACCAGGGGGAGGGAGTTGCAGAGATGCAAGACGGGCTGACATTCACGAACACCACGGGCACATTCAGGACATCACCCTCTCGTGGACCTTCGACGGCAGTATCAGCCCGAACGACGCGGAAGCTAACTCCACGTTCATTTCGCTTTTCTGCTTCGGCGCCGGGACCAATTGCTTCGGCGACCCGAATGCGGGCATCCACACTCCCAACAGCCAGAGTCTGTTCGAATTTCAGGATGCAGACGGCACGGTGACGAACACGCAGCCGAGCGCGGGCTGGGTGAGCACGTCCATTATCCCCGGCGCCAACGGAACATCCGAAACGTTCCAAGGGACGTTCGCCGTTCCCACGGGCGTTAGCACCGATAGCTTAAACGCGTATCTCGAGGCTTCGTGCCTGATGGCCAGTTGCGACTTCAGTAACACCGGCGCCTTCAGCATCGGCGGGCTCCCTGATGGCGTTTCTTTCACTTCCAATTCAGGAGTGCTGTTGACCAGCGCGACGCCCGAACCGAACTCCTGGCTGCTGGGCCTGGCCGCCATCGCGGCCGTCCCGTTAGTCAGGCGGGGTCGCTGGTTACGCGATCGCGATCGGATCTGAGCGCGGGTAAAATTCCCCTGCCCACCAGGTATTTCGCGTGCTGATTCCAAGGCAACGAGCGCCTGCCTGTCACGGGAAGACGCTCGGTGGACTCTTGAGCAAAAGCGGGCGACGCTGCAAGTATATGATTCTTCGTTTAGCGATTATTGATAATCGGAGCGTCAGGGGTCCAAGCCCTCCGCCAGATTCATAAAGTCAGCTTTCGCACCCGCCGCGCCAGCCTCAACTTTCAGCGACAATGATTGTTGCGGGAATGAAAATCTCAATCCTGGTGCCTTTGTATAACGAAGAGGAGTTCGTGGCCACCTTGCTGGAGCAGGTGCTTGCGGCCCCTCTGCCGGATGGTTTCGAACGGGAGATCATTGTCGCCGACGACGGCTCCCAGGATGCTTCGGTGCAAGAGGTGGAGGCCGTAGCGGAGAAATATCCCGGTGTGATTCGCTTGCTCACCACCACGAGCAACCAAGGCAAGGGAGCGGCTCTGCGCCGGGCGATTGCAGAAGCGACGGGCGAATTTTCAATCATTCAGGATGCGGACCTGGAGTACAACCCGCAAGAATATAGGAGGCTTTTGGGGCCGTTGATCGAAGGCCGCGCGGATGCCGTATTCGGGTCGCGCTTTATGTCCAGCGGCGAGCGGCGCGTGCTGTACTTCTGGCATTCGCTCGCCAATCATCTGCTGACGGCCATGTGCAACATTTTCGCCGACCTGAATCTCACCGATATGGAAACCTGCTACAAAGCGTTTCGCACGTCTCTCCTGCAAAGCATTCCAATACGGAGCCAGCGCTTTGGATTTGAGCCCGAGATCACGATTAAACTGGCGAAGCGGCAGGCGCGCATCTATGAAACGCCCATCTCCTATAACGGCCGCACTTATGAAGAGGGCAAAAAAATTGGACTCAAGGACGCTTTCGAAGCTTTCTGGGTGATTCTCAAGACCGCGCTTTCGCGCGATATTTATCTCGCGAAAGACAAAGACATCCTGGATGCTTTTGCCAGCGCTCCCAATTTCAATCGCTGGATGGCGGACACCATCCGGCCGTACATCGGCAGGAATGTGCTGGAGATCGGCGCGGGGATGGGCAATCTTACCCGTCAGCTGTTGCCGGGAAGAAAACGATACGTAGCCACCGATATTGACCATGAGCATCTGGACCGCCTCAGTAACCGGCTGTCGCACCGGCCGCGCCTGGAAATCGCGGAATTGAACGCCGCCATTCCGGAAAATCACGAGCCCTACCGCGGCCAGATGGATACCGTGATTTGCCTGAACGTGTTGGAGCATATCGAGGACGACCTGGAGGCTTTGCGAAATATCCGTTCCATGCTCCAGGACGGCGGCCGCGCGGTGATTCTGGTGCCCTGCGGACAAAGCATCTTCAATTCCCTGGATGAAGAACTGGGGCATTTTCGGCGCTATTCGGAAGATCAATTACGCGAGAGAATGACGGCCGCCGGATTCGACGTGGAAACCATCCTGCGCTTTAATCGCGCTTCCCGGCCGGGCTGGTGGCTGAACGGAACCGTTCTCAAACGCAGAACTATCAGCCGCCTGCAGCTCAGGAATTTTGACCGCTTGGTGTGGCTGTTGCGGCGCGTGGACGCCTACTTGCCGTGGCCGCAAACTTCCATCATCGGAATCGGCCGGAGAGCAGCCGAGACTCCGCAGCCACACATTACCGACAACGAATTCTCCGCGCGCGAGGCCTAGAGGAATCAGCCCAACTCGCCGCGCCTGGCGGCTTGAATCGCGAGGTCGGCCGCGCGATACGCCAGCGCCTGAATGGTCGCCGTCGGCTGCTGCCGGCCCGAAGTAACGAAACTGCTTCCGTCGACAATCACCAGATTCGAAACGTCGTGCGCGCGATTGTTGCGATTCACGACGGAGAGCTTCGGATTGTTGCCCATGCGGCAAGTGCCCATCAGATGCCGCGAGGGCAGCATGTCCTCAACCGAGATGCCCGTCTTCCAGATTTTCTTGGCTCCGGACGCTTCCAGAATCTCCACTTGCTTGGTCAGCAGCCACTGCATGGTTGCCATGTCGTCGGCGTGAGGATAATACGTGACGCGCACAACGGGCAGGCCCCAGGGGTCCTTCATGTGCGGGTCGAGCGAGATGTTGTTCCGTTCCTGGGGCAAGGAACTGGAGTGCGCCAGGACGGCCATGGTGTGCGTGAAATACTGGCCCAGCATCGTTTTATATTGCGCGCCCCATTTTGGCGCATCGTCCGGCATTCCATGCAGCGCGAAACTGGCCGGGTAATAATCGAAGCGCGCATCCAGCCCGCCGCCTCCGTAGAAGCCGCGCTTGGGATCGGCGCGATAGTAATCGTGGATTACGCGCGTGACCATAATGCCTTTGTACTCATTCAGCGGATGCTCGAACAGACCCAGCGCTTCGCCGCCGTTGTCCCACATCAGATATTTGCCCACTAAGCCGCTCGAGTTGGCCAGCCCGTGCGGAAAGCGCTTGGATTTGGAGAGCAGCAGCAAACGCGCGGTCTCGGCGCCATTCGCGCAGACTACCACGGCCTTGGCCCGCTGGAAAATCTCACGCCGATTCCCGTCGAAATAGACCGCGCCCGTCGCGCGCCCATGCGCGTCCGTCTCAATCTTGCGCACGTACGAGTTCGGCCGGATTTCGCAGCGGCCGGTCTTTTCGGCCACCGGTATCACCGAAACCAAGGTGCTCGACTTCGCCCGCATCTCGCACCCGAACGATTCGCAAAAGCCGCAATGTACGCATGCCGCCCTGCCCTGATACGGTTTGGAGAGGATCGCCACCGGCGCCGGATATGGATGCAGCCCCAGCTTCTTGGCCGCGTGCTCGAACAGCACGCCCGAAGACTTTACCGGCATGGGCGGCAGCGGATATGGTTTCGACCGCGGACCGTCGAACGGATTTGAGCCCGCCAGTCCCGAGATGCCCAGATCCCACTCGGCTTTGGTGTAGTAGGGCTCTAGATCCGCGTATTTGATCGGCCAATCGGACAGCCCCGTCCCCGCCACTTCGCCGAACAGGCTGCGCTCCTCGAAATCGCTTTCGTGGAAACGCCAATAATTCGCGGTGAAGTGAACGCTTCCGCCGCCCACCTGCCGCCCATACTCGATGGCTTTGAGCGGCTTCGCTGGCTCGGATTCGTTCTTGCGATAGGTGATGGGCTGGACCTTGGGGTCGTTTGTCAGCCCGGCCTGGTAGGTGTAGCGGATCTCATCGTGCTTATAATCCCGCTCGGTAAGATAGGGACCTTGTTCCAACACCACCACGCGGAAACCGGCGATGGCGAGTTCCTTCGCCATCACGCCGCCCGCGGCGCCGGCACCGATTACCACGAAATCAACAGCATCCGACGGCCGGAATGTTGCGCCACTCATTTCTTTTCCCGCGCGTCGTAATAGCCGAACGGAGGCTGGTACGCCATGTGATTTTCGAACCCGATCAGCTTCCAGCCGATGCGGTCGCGATTTCCACCGTAGCTCGGATTGCCGAGAAAGCCGTAAAGCGTGTGGGTGCGGAGCAGCTCGAAGAAATCGCTCGTTTTGGAGTCGGCTTCTATCGCGTGGATCAATTGGATCTGCTGATCGCTCGCGAGCGCCGCGCTGCTGGCTGAATCGGGAAACATTTCTTTGCGCTTCTGCTGCACTTCGGCCAGGCCCATCTGGTAGCTCTCGCGCAGATCCGCGTCGAAAGTCGACAATGCGCGATCGATGAAATACACAATACCCGCTTCGTGCGCGCCGGGCCCGTCCGTCGAGGGAATGATCCGCGACGTGATGGCGTCGATCTCGGCGGCCATTGCGGAATCGAGCGTTTGAAAAGGCGGCGGAGTGGACGACTGCACCGCCTCGTGCGCGTGCTGCTGTGCCGCGGCAACGTCAACCAGCGCCGCGATTCCAACACATTGCGACAGCCACAGCCGCCGGGTGGATTGCATGCTCTATCTTGCGCGATCCGGCGGAAGGTTTGCAAGCCGAGCGTTCACTCGAGTATGAACGCGCCACGCAGAAGTGCGTACGCCACGAGTGGCGCCAACACTCGCGTTTGGGGCGTCGCGACGCCTGTCCAGCCATAAACACAGCCGCAATTAAATGTTCTGCTTGCGCGGACCACGCGAACTAAGCGGGCTGGCGCAAAAGTGCGTGCGCCTTATTGCGCTTCTTCAATTACACCGTTCAACCCGCGTGCCAGATGCAACTGCGCCCAGTGAAATTCCGTGGTAAGCATCTTCGCGATTTCGTCTTTGGACTTCTTCGCCCGATTCATTTCGCGGACGCGAGCAACCAGCCGGATAGTGCTGAGACGGAAATCGGCCATCTCCTGTTTGGTGGCGATCGGTCCATGGCCTGGAACCACGGTATCGAAATCGAGCTGCAACGCCGAACGCAGCGTGCCAGGCCATTCCACGGCGCTGCCGCCGCCGGAATAATCGATCAGCTCCGGCACGTCGTCGCCCTTGGTGTACATATCGCCGGACGCGAGAACGCGGTCGGCGGGAAACAAAACCACCACGTCGCCGTTGGTGTGCGAGCGGCCGAAATGATACAGCGCCACGTTCTTCCCGCCGAGGTAAATGTGCGCGTGATGTTCGATCACGATATCGGGAAGGCCTGGCTGATTGGCCACTACCATTTGTTCGCGAGCTTCCTGGGACGCGACAATCTTCACGTCCATTGCCTGGAACTTCGCATTGCCGCCGCTATGGTCCGAGTGGTGATGCGTATTGATGACGTATTTTACCGGTTTGTCGGTGATCTTCTTCAGCTCGGCCATGATGCCGGCATGGTCGATATCGAATTTGTCGTCGACCAACAAAACACCGTCGTTGGTGATCAGCGCGGTGGTGTTGCCGGGCACGAAATCGTTGTGAATCACATACAGGTCGTCTTTGAGTTTGATGGTGTTCAGCTTGGAAGGCTGATTGCCAAATTGCGTGTACGCGGTGAACAGGGCGCCACAAGCCAATACAGCCACTGACAATCGAACAACGGTACTCTTGCGCATTAGGACGAAGTATATCAGGATCGCTGCAGCAGAGGACGCAATTCACGAACGGATTTCAGGGTTTCGAGATTCATGGTGGTCTGGATCAGTTTGCCGCAGCGCTCGCCTCCGAGAACCGGGGTCAGTAAATCGCGCGCTTTGGCAATCACCTCTTCGCGCGGCATCGGATTTTCGGCTGTGCCGCGCACGGCCGTCACCGTCTGCGTGAGATTGCTTCCATCGGTCAGCGTTACTTCCACGATTGCCACGCGAGCGGGCAAGCGTCGTTCGAGCTCGGCGTCGGGAATCAATTGCACTTTGGCGCGCTGCTTGAGGATTTCGGGGTCCCGCATGCGCGCTTTGTCGTGCGCGGCTTTGAATGTCGCGGTCTTGTCCACCAGCATCACCGCGATGATGTGCTGCATACAAATGTCGGGCATTTCGCGGTTGGTCACCAGAGCCGCTTCGCTGGTGGCGACGCGCACCGTGACTGTTTTCACCTGGTCCAAAGTGAAGGCGCGCTTCTTGAGAATGGCCTCCAGCGCGTCCAGCGGAGCTTGAATGGGCGAACCGACGGTCCACTTTTTAATATTGGTGCGCGTGATTTCGTAACGCTCGCCCAGTTTCTCGATCAGCTTCGCGGGGTCGGCTTGCGGCGCGTAATCAGCCAGGAAGTTATCCTGCCCTGATAAGACGTCATCGACGCCCGTAGCTCCGGCTTGCACCAGCAGTGCCGCGGTGACGCCGTTACGAGCGGGCATCCCAGCAAACAGGAATGCCTTCTCGATATGATCCGTGTCGCGCTGCCAGGTTTTGATTCCGGAAGCTTGCTGCGACGCATAGTCGATTACCCAGCGCATCTGGCGTGCGTTTAAGCCGGCCGCGCAACCGGCAGCGGCGGCCGATCCAAAAGTGCCAGCCAGCGCGTGCGTGCTGATGTGGGTAGCGGTTTGAAAACCGCCGACACCCACGGTCATCGTGATGCGGGTTCCGACGTCGTAGCCGAGCGCGACCGAGCGCAGGAATCGCGGACCATTGATATTGAATTGTTCGCCGGCAGCGAAAGCAGAGGGTACGATGGAAGCGCCGGGATGGGATTCCGAGGGCGCGTGCGAATCGTCCGTTTCGTCCGAATGCGCCAGCATGGCGTTTGAAAACGCGGCTTCGATGGCGCCGCAGACGACGTCGGACGCGGCGACGGTTGCCACTTTCTCCGCCGAATGTGCGCGCGCGAAATTGATTGCAAACTTCCCAGGCGCAAGCTCGGACCCGGAGACCATGGCCGCGAATGTGTCCAGGATGTGCTGTTTGGTTTTTTCACGCGCCTCTTCGGGAAGCGGCGCCTGGCCGGCTTCGCTCATGTACGCGCTGAGCCGGGCCATGACGGGGCTGAGCGACGCGTTCGCGCCCAACACAGGAAGAGCCGCCGCGGCAACAACAAAGGATCGCCGTGTGATATTACCGGATGTCATTTCGAAAAACCACTCCGCCTTTCATGACGAATTTCACGTGCTGCATTTCGGTGATGTCGGCCAGCGGATCGCCGGAAACGGCCACCAGGTCGGCGTATTTGCCGGGTTCCACGCTTCCCACCATTTTCCCTAAATTGAAATTGAGGCTTTCAGCGGCGTTGCTGGTGGCCATTTGCAAAGCCTGCGCAGGCGCCATGCCCCATTTCACGTAATACGCAAACTGGAAAGCCTGGACGCCGTGGCCGATGGTATAGGCGCCGCTTCCAAAAACTTCTTTCACGCCCGCCGCCACCAGCCGTTTGAAACTCATTTCAGTAAGACGGAAGCGCGTGGTATGGCCGCCGCTCGCCTTCAAGTCGCGCGCCTCCATGTCGCCGATCAAATCCCACAGCGTCTGCATCACCGGACGCTGGGTGCCGTCCCACAGCGGCTTCTTGAACAAGCGGATGGTTTCGTCGTCCAGGCCTTCAGCGCCGGTTACTCCGACGATGACGTGCATCGGCATGTCGACGCCCGCTTCCAGGCAATTGCGCAGACCCTCCCCGCCATAAGCGTGGCAGGCCACTCGCAGGCCGCGGCGATGCGCTTCGTCCACGATCGCCTGGTTCTCTTCGAGCGTGAGCGACGGAACGTTGATCATCTTGCCGTCGGGAGTGAACGCTCCGGAGCCGGCCGGATCGGGATAGCCGCCGCCTTCGTAATCTTCAGTCTCATAAACTTTGATCCAATCCACGCCATAGTGCGAGTGTTCGCGCACGGCCGCGCGGGCCAGCCAAGGCGAATTCACGTCGCCCGAAAGCTGCCACGCGTTGGGGCCGACATTTTGGCCGAACGGCATCACGACGGAGGGCGCGGGATAGTAAGCGGCGGCGCGCGGATTCAACTGCGGTCCGGCGACCTGCAGGCGCGGTCCGGGGACCTGGCCTTTGTTGATGGCGTCGCGCAGTTCGACCGTGGCATAGGTGTAGGGCGATCCCATGTCTTGCAGAGTGGTGAACCCGGCGTTCAGATCCTTAAGCGCGTAATTCAGGCCGGAAAATGCGGCGCGTGCGTCGTTAGGCTGCTGGTCCTGCATCAGGTGCACGTGGCGATCGATGAGGCCGGGCAGGACGGTGGCGCGGCTGAGATCGATGACTTCGGCGCCCGGCGGAATCCGCACGCGATCGGCCGGGCCCGTGGCGGTAATGCGATCGCCTTGAATCAGGATGATCTGGTCGCGGAGCATCGTGCCTGATTTGGAATCGAACAAGCGCCCGGCACGGATCGCGACGCCTTGCGCAGGCGGCGCCTGCATGTTCATGCGACCGGCGTCAAGGGGCCCAGCTTCCGGACGAGCATTCTGTGCATGGAGGCACGCGGCGCTGGTGGACAGCAGGACGAGCAGGCGCGAGAGGTGAATTCTCATGGCACGTTCTCGGGTAGCTGCCAGTATATACCGGTCACGGCCGCGGCTTTCATGAGAGAGCGCTTCTGCTGTTCTATGGTGGGATTGGAGTCCAGGTGATTCGACCCGGCGAGTAAATGCTTCTCGCGCAGGAATGGATCGCCAACTTGCGGAGAATTCTCTTGGAAGCGCGCAAAGGTCCACCCGCGACAGGACTACGCTCGGATGGTGGAACCCATTTTACTGGAAGTGCAGCAACGGCAGAAGGACATCGCAGAGTATTTGATCAGCGGCATCCCGCACTGTTTGGCCCACCTGGTTGAAAGCCTACTTTACCTTCGTATGCCGGCAGGTTTCCATCGGAAATACCCGCGGGACCGAGCACACCGATGACCCGGCCCACGGCCTGCTCGACGTCGGGCGAATGCGCCAACATCGGCGAACGCCTTCCCGTTAACATGGACACTCTTGAGTAACACTGCCCGGATCTCGAACGGGGCTAACCGCAGCGTCGGATCCGCAGGTGTACGGCGGTACGCTGACGGCCGGAGTTCTTAGAGCACCTTTTGGCGGCGGCGGACGAACAACAAACCGGCGAAGCCGAGCGCCATAAGTGAGAAGAGTGTCGGTTCTGGAACGAATGTGAGAGTTCCCGAGGTCACTTCCAAGGTAGGAAGAGTGCCGATGTTGTACTTCAGCGTGCTCCCGGAGCCCAAAATTGTAACATCCGTCACACCATTAGCTAAAAACGTTTGGACTGAATTCCGGCTAAGTCCTAGGAGCGTAGCATCGTCGCAGTCGAATTCGCCGGGGGTGCCGGTGGCGTCGCAGGTTCCGCTGACAACCCAGAGCGCGAGAAGCCCGTAATTTGGAGAAGGGGTTCCCGAAGGATACGTGTTCCCAGGCAAAAAGACGGTTGGTAAGGTGGGATAATCCAGGGCATCCCCCAGGTTGTACGTTGTACCGCCATACGCCAGGGTAAACGAATCCAAACCGTTGCCATAGTCGGCATAAGAACCGAAGCCGTCTGAGGCCGTAGCCGACGAGTCATAGGTAAAACTGCCCGTTCCAATGGTGCTCGCGACATCAATATCAAAATTCACCGTGACGGAGTCAGCCATAACCGGAAGAGAGAGAGCTGCCAACAGGGAGCCCAAACCCAGCCACCGGGTGGACCGGGCAATCACCTTGACACAGTAAGAAGGCAGCATCGTAAGGAAATTATAGGGGAAATCGAACTTACAGACAATCGCTCCTGGTACCGTTGTGGCTAGCGCCAGCCTAAGAAGTACTACCAGTACTAAAGAGGGCATTCCGGGGCTTTTCAAATAAAAGTCGCTGAGGTTATTATTAGGAATCGAATTGAGCGTTCTTTCTTTCCGGTGTGCGTCAGTTCGGTTTTCTCACGGAGGCAAAACGATGAACATGACGCGTTGGCTGATGGTGGCCGCATTCGGGGTGCTTGCTTGCACTTGGGCTCAAGCAGACAGCATTCCGCCGCCCGATGGGCACTACCTGATTGATCTGGAGGGATGGGACGCGAACCAGGAGTTTAACTTTACTCCCGACCCCAGTTCGATTCCGACCGACCTGGACGCGTGTCTTCCCGTAGGCGACTATTGTGGCGATGCTTCCATCAGAGTGGACAATGGCGGCGGGAGCACCCCAGAGAATGGGCCCTACGATTTCTCCGCCGGCCCAACTGGAAGCCAGATCCTGTATTTTGATAACACCGGGGCACCGATTACGTCGATTGAGATCCAGGCAACGATACCGACCGACGAACTAGGCATGTACAACGATTACAGTTGTGACGGTGGCGCCATCTTCGAGTCTTGCGGATTTCTTATTGAAGATCCGCCCAATGTACCCACCGAAACACTCGATATATTTTTCTATAATCCATACAGCCCCGGCGGCATACCCAATGTTCCGGAGCCATCCCAGTGGGCCTTCCTGCTGGTTGCGTGCGCCGCGATCATCGGGGTGGCGGCTCGCCGCAAGTCGGCTATTTAGTCTTCCGCTCGAACTCAGCGATCAGCTTGCCCATCTCAGGATTCGCAGCCAGGCTCTTGAGCTCTGGATCGCTCTTGGCTAGCTCCACCGAATAGCCATTCTGGAGCGCGGTGCGCAAGCTGGACACGGCCTCGGGCTGTTGCCCCGCGGTAGCCTCAATCACCGCTTCCTTGCGCATGAGCTCGTTATCCTTGGCATCGATGCTGCGCGCGCGGCGGATGAATTCGAGCCCTTTCTTGGAATCTCCGCTCTTCGCGTAGTAGAACGCCAGGTCGCCAAGCGTGTTCGCATCCTCCGGATTCACTCGGATCGCGTTGAGGGCCAGCGCGATGGCGCGGTCATACGCGGCCTTGGCCTTGGTTTGGTCTCCAGACAGGCGATAGGCGTCGCCAAGAAAGCCTATTGCCTCATTGTCGTTGGGGTTCAGGCCTGCGGCCTTTTGATACATGGTAACGGCGTCAGCGAAGTGGCCGAGATATAGATACGTCAAGCCCAAATTGGAATAGAGAACCTCCATGGGTTGGATCTTCAGCGCTTTTCCAAAGGCGATGATGGCATCGTTCCACTTTCCGCCCTCTAAATAGACGGCACCCAAGTTCTCGTAGCCAAGCGGCGAATCCGGCGCCAGTTTCACCACCTGCCCGAAGGCGTCCAGCGCCTTTTGTTGCTGTCCGAGCTGGAAGTACACCGAGCCCAACTTGTTGTGGTTCAGCCAATAATAGGGATTCACATCGATAGCCTGCTGGTAAGCCTGGAGCGCGTCGTCCGTCTTGCCCGCGGCCAAGTAGGCATCCCCCAGGCGGCGATAGCCTTCATCGGAATTGGGCGCCAGCTCCAGCGAGCGCTTCAGCTCGACGATCGCCTCCGTGGTCTTGCCGGTAGCCCGATACACGTTGCCCAGCGCAAAGTGGACTTCCGGAAGCTCGTCGTTGAGGGTCTGCGCATGCTGGGCTGCACTGAGCGCCTTCTGCGACCAGGTGGGATCCTGGTTCAGGTTGTACATGACCAGGCTGGCATCCGACAAACCAGCAAATGCGAGCGCGAAGCTGGGGTCCTTCTTGATCGCTTCGTCGTATAAATCCACGGCCGACTGCACTCGTTTGACGTCGCGCTTCCCGCGCAGGATGTCGCGGCCTTTGAGATACAGCTCATAAGCGGCGATGTTCTCGGTGGGCCGCAGCGCGTTCCGCGCCAGCTCTTCATCGGTGGCTTTCAGCTCCAGGGCCGTGACCAGTTCGTTATAAATCTGATCCTCAATCGTCAGAAGATCCTGGCGCACTCCCGAAAAATCCTTGGTCCACAGCTGTTTTCCAGTAGCATCGCTCAGGCTCAGTACGGCATCGATTTTGTCGCCCGCGCCCCCCTGCATGGTGCCCTGGATGATCAGCTTGGCGCCCAATTGGTGTGCGATCTTCGTCACCGGCTCGGACGCGTTGATCTTTTCCACCGCGGCTGGCGAAGCCAGGTGGACGTTCTTCATCTGAAACAGCTTGGCCGAAAGTGAATCCACCACGCCTTCGGCTTCATAGTGCAGCGTGGGATCCTTTCCCAGCACGCGCAACGGCATCACCGCGACAAATTTGCCATCGGCAGCAGCGCCGGAAGCGACCGCATGCTTGGTAACGTTTATCGGCGAACTGCCCAGCACGCGCTCGCGGACCGGGCGCACCGCCAGCCCGATCGCCAGCAGTAAAACAACCCCCATGCCGGCGAACATCCACTTCGAATAGCCGGTTTCGGCGATTCGCAATCGAACAATCCGCGTGGGGGGAGTGCCCGATTCCAGATCGTGCAACAGTTCGGTTGCGCTTTGATAGCGGAGCGCCGGATCCTTTTCCAGGCATTTCAAAATGATGATTGCGAGATACTCGGGCGTCTCGGGATTGAGGAGCCGCGGGTCCTTGGGCGCCTGCTGGACGTGCTGGAACATCACCTGCAGCGACGATTCGCCGGTGAACGGCACTTCACCGGTCGCCATTTCATACAGGATCACGCCCAGCGAGTAAAGATCGCTGCGATGGTCGGCGGCCTTCGATTCAGCCTGCTCAGGCGACATATAACGCGGCGTTCCCAACACTTCGCCCGCGCGGGTCATGGCCGTGGTTTCGGCATCCAGCGATTTGGCCAAACCAAAATCGGAAACGTACACGTGATCGTCCACGGTGATCAGGACATTGCGCGGCTTCAGATCGCGATGCACCACACCTTCGGCGTGCGCGGCTTCCAGGGCGCCGGCCAGTTGCTTGGCGATGTTGATCACTCGCTCGGTCTGCAGCTTTCCCATTTTGGCGATCAACTCGTGCAGATCCATGCCCTGGATGTAGGCCATGGAAATGAACTTCACGCCGCTCACATCCCCCAGATCGTGAATGCGCAGAATATTCCGGTGTGAAATGCGGCTGGCGAGCAGTAACTCCTGTTTGAAGCGCTGCAGGGAACTGGCATCCCGCGCCAGTTCGGGCCGGACCAGCTTGAGCGCAACCGTGCGATCCAGATCGCTGTCATGCGCCTTGTACACCTTACCCATGCCGCCTTCGCCGATCTCGGATTCGATGCGGTAGCGCGGTCCGAACTGCGAGCCAGGGCCTAGAGCAGATAGCGATATCGGCGCCTCGGCTGGTCCCGCGCTGGCAGTCTGGCCGGTGCCTGAGGAACTGGATGCGCCGATCGTCTTGGTGTCTCCCAAAAGATCATCCAGAATCTCGCGAACGTTCTGATAGCGCTTCTTGACATCGCGTTCCAGGCATCTCGCTACCACTGCGCCTAACGAAGCCGGAATGCTGGGTTCGATCTCGGTGACCGGCATGGCGTTCTGCTGCACCCGCATCAGCAGCTTGGCCATGAGCGTATCGGCCTGGAAAGGCAACCGCCCGGTCAGCATTTCGTAGACGATGATTCCCAGGCTGAACAAGTCTGACCGGGCGTCCACCTTCTCGGCGCGGGCTTGCTCGGGGGACATGTAGTCCGGCGTACCCATGAGGACACCCGTGCGCGTCAGGCCCGACAGTTCCATGGACCGGGCCAATCCGAAATCCATCAGCCAGACTCGGCCCGCGTCGTCCACCATGACGTTCTGCGGCTTCAAATCACGATGGACCACGCCTTCCACGTGCGCTGCTTCCAGGCCGCGGCAGATCTGCTGAAAGATGGGTACCACCTCGGCCGGCGGCAGCTTCCCGCGTTCCACCAGGATGTTTTTCAGATCCCGGCCCTCGATGTAATCCATCGTGATGAACTTGCGTCCATCGGCGTTGCCGAGATCGAAGATCCGAACGACGTTCTTGTGCGTCACCTGGCGAGCGAGAATCAGCTCCTGCTTGAAACGGCGCAGGATATCGGGATGGCCCGCCAGCTCCGGGCGGATCACCTTGAGCGCTACCAGCCGATCCAGCTCATGATCGCGCGCCTTGTATACCGCGCCCATGCCGCCCTCGCCCAGGCGCTTCAGGATCTCGTAGCGCTCGCCGAGAATTACCCCTTCTTCTAGCGGACTGCTCGGATCGGAGGCGCCGCTGCGCTGTAGAGGCACCGACCAGCCGGTGCCCCCGACCACTGTCGGCGCCAGCGAGACTTCCGTAAACACCTGAGTGGCATCGGGATCGGCAGGCGGAGGAGGTGAAGCCTCAGCCAGCAGCGTGGCGCTATCAATCCCAAAAGGCGTGCTGCATTTGGCGCATAGACGTGATTCGGGCGGATTGCTCGAGTGGCAGGTTGGACATTCCACCATAATCAACAGCCTTAGATTGCTGGGTGCCTACATTCCACGGTAACGCAGAACCCAGAGTTACGGCAATCATTGCATAGTACTGGAACGGCTAGAAACGAAACGGAGCCCCCAAAAAAGTTGTCGCGCATGGCAGCCCCGGAACCCGGGACACATGCGCGACGCAGAAACTTTGGCTAAATAAAAAGCCTGCCTACTACTTCTTGTCGGTGTCGGCGGCGGGTTTCGCCTTCTTGGACTTCTTCTTCTTCTTGGTCTTGGGGGTGGAATCGGCCGGTTTATCCTGAGCCGCGAACAGGCTGACGGTTCCCATCAGGAACGACAGGCCGAGCATCAAAGTCATGAGTTTCTTCATTTTTGAGATCTCCTTAAGTGTCAGAAGCTATGTCGATAACTTCAGGACTATCATTTCAGCCAGAGATGAACCCAACCTTAAGACCCTATTAAAAGCGCTTCATTTGTCGCAACCGGTGACAGATCTTCGAGGGTGCCATCAATCTGATTATCTGACTGATAAATTTGGACTTACCTGTCTTCAGCGCGAATCATTCATTCGCATTGGCAGGTTATCGCCTAGGATGGTTAGGAATGAAGAAAGCACAGTTGGCCAGGCGTTTGGCCAAAGAGTCCGGCATCTCCACCGCGGCCGCCGCCGATCAACTGGATAGCATCCTGACCGGAATACTCCGGAGAATCCGTCACGGTCGCAGCGCTTCCCTTCCCGGCCTGGGAACTTTCTTGCCCGGACCAGAAGCCAAGTTCCATTTTGAACAGAGCCTGCCCGTGGGGGCCCGGCGTGTCAAACCCCCGAAACCGCGTAAGGCATTGCTGTGAAAGAAGCTCCGTCGAGCGCAGTGCTGACGCGCCGGATCGCGAGCTTGCTCCGCGAGGCTCTGGAGCGGGGAGGATCGGTGGAAATCGACGGCTTGGGAACCCTGTCGCCAGGCGGCAAACAGGGATTCCGCTTCGTGGCGCAGAACCGGCCGCGCGTGTTTATCGCCTACGTCGAAGAGGATCTTTCGTTCGCCAAGAAGCTTTACCGGGCCTTTAAAGACAACGGTTTTCGCCCCTGGCTGGACAAAAAGCGACTAATGCCGGGACAGAACTGGCCGCGAGCCATTGAAACCGCCATTCAAACCTCCGACTTCTTCGTGGCGTGCTTTTCGCGCCGGGCCGTCTCGAAGCGCGGGAGTTTCCACAGCGAACTCCGTTACGCGCTGTTCTGCGCGGCGAAAGTCCCGCTCGATGACATCTTTCTCATTCCCCTGCGCCTGGATGATTGCGCGGTGCCCAATCGGATCTCAAAGCAGATTCAATATCTGGATCTGTTTCCCGATTGGGAGACAGGCGTCAGCCGGCTGGTCGCCGTGATTCAGGCGCAGGGCGAAGCACGCAAGCGCAAACAGCTACCGCTCGTGAGCTAGTTTTTTCTTGACGGATTCCGCTTCCTTGCCGTCCGGCGAAAGCGCCAGGTATTTCGAGTAAGCGTCCGCAGCCGCCTTCTTATCCTTCATCTTGTCTTCGCTCTCCCCCAGCCGCAGGAACGCTTCGGCATAAGTGGGGTTCCAAAGCGTAGCCTCCCGGAACCGGCTGGTGGACGCCTTGTAGTTGCCCTTCTTGAAATAGTAAAGGCCGACTTTGAGATCCTTCTCGGCTTCGAGCGGATTGAAGGAGTAGGTTTTCGGCGCCAGGCTCTCGTCTTCTTCCGGTGGCTCCTGCTCCTGCTGTTGTTGCGGTTTGCTCTGGTCGGCGGGTCTCTTCTTCAGCGTGGGCTCGTCCTGAGCGAAAAGAATGCCGGTCAGCAAAAACCCGATTACTGCTTTGCGCACCACAATCTCAAGTATAGCGAGGTCCAAAAACAATGCGGAAGAGCCCGATCATATCGGCGAAGCCCTGATCGGTGGCTTCGGCGTCATAACGCGGCCCTTCGTCGCGCATCAAGGTGTGTTCGGCGGGGTAAAGCTTCATGGCATAATCGACCTTCGACTCCCCTCGCGGGCGGCGCTTCCCCAAACCATCAGCAGCTTTCCGCGAATCTCTCTAGCGCGTGCCAGCGACCCAGCATCCGGATCGCGGCCGAGCTTGCCATCATGATGCCGGTGCCGTAATAGCAGACTGTGGCGCGTACCTCCGGCTCCAATGCGGCGCGAAATGCCAAATGCCCGCCGATGCCGAAACCCATCGCGCCCAGTTCGCCTTCGGTTGCTTGCGGATGTTTCGCCAAATAGTCCAGCGCCGCGCGCCGATCTTCGTCGAAATGCGCGACTGGTGTTTTGGCTGCGTCCTCTTCGTAGCGACAAGCACCCGCTCCTTGGGGATTGGAAAGAGGACGTTAGTCTGAGCGATTTGTTTGCGGCTGAGCGCCGCGATCAGCGGCATACTGCTAAATCCTGCGCGAATCGGAATGCACGAGGTTCAAATTCTTGGCCCTCTCCCTCATCCAAAGAACGACCCGGGCGTCTACCGAGAAGCTCACGAATTTCTCCGTCCCTTCCTACGCAAGGCTGCCCGCGCGCTCGTACTGTTTGGTCGCGATGGACGTGGTAGCGTGCGCTCGCGCGAGCAGCTGGAATGAGATGTTGAAACCCGTCTGGCCCAGAACGGCTGGCCGGAACGTTGCGCTGTCGTGGTAATCGAACCCGAGTTGCAGAACTGGGTCTGGAGCAAGTCGCCTCACGTTGCCACCGCGATGGGATGGCAACCACGAGCGCTTGAAGCATGGCTGGCATAAAATGATTACTGGTCGCAACAAAAGTAAACTTTGATGACTGCGCCGATCCCGCTTTTCTCGAACTGCGTACAACTCTTGCCACCTGGTTTCCCAGCCCGGTCGGCTAGCCGGAAAATATGCCCTTAGCTTCCACCTGACGCCGGCATGTTTTCACTGAACCACCGCACCACGCGCTGAAACCGGTCCCGAATGTGCTCCGGATCGTGGAATCCATGGCCTTCGCCGGGATAAAGCACGAACTCGGTCTTCACTCCCAGCGTCTTCAACGCGTGCCAAAATTCATATGATTGCGGCGGCGGGCACTCCGCGTCGCGATCGCCCACAATCACCAGCGTCGGCGTCTGGACGTTCTTGATGAAATTGATCGGCGAGCTTTTGGCGTACACCGCCGGATCATCATACACCGACGCGCCGAAATACGGAATCATCCATTGATCGATCCCGTTCTCTCCGTAATAGCTCTGCCAGTTCGCGATGCCGGCGCCCGCGAACGCCGCGCGGAAGCGATGCGTCTGCGTAACCGCCCACATGGTCATGTAGCCGCCGTAGCTCCAGCCCGCGATGCCGATGCGCTTCTCGTCCACTGGATAGTTCTTCGCCACCGTATCCACCCCGGCCAGAATATCGTCCAGATCGCCGTGCCCGAAATCGTGCGCGTTGGCGCGCGTGAAGTTTTCGCCCTGTCCGTAGCTGCCCCGCGGATTCGGCATGAAAACGAAGTAGCCCAGTTCCGAAAACAATTGCAGCGGCAGGCCCGGCCGCGCCCACGCCGCGCGAACCACCGATGCCGGTCCCCCATGAACCTCCACCAGCATCGGATAGCGCTTGGCCGGATCGTAGGGCTGTGGGAACATCAGCCAGCCTTGTACGTCTAAGCCGCCGTTCTTCCACTGGATACTCTTCACTTCGCCCCAGGCGCGTTGCTGTGGGTCGCGCGCACCCGGCTGGGAGTCGTTGACATGCGTGACCTGCTGCCATTTGCCGGTGGCGCCCGCCCACACTTCCGGCGGCTCGCTCCAGGAATTCCGAACCACCGCGCTGGTGGTGGCGTCGCCCGAAAACGAGGCGCTCTCTGCGCCCTTCCATAAGGTTTCCGTGCTTCCCGAGGCCAAATCCAGCGTCGAAAGCGCTGAATCGCCGGCGATGTTTTCGCCCATCAGAATCTGTTTCGATGAGGGCGACCACTGGAACCAATTGGGCGTCGACTTTCGATTCTCGGTGAGATCGCGTGGCGCGCCGCCCTCGGCCGGAAGGGCGTAAATATCGCCGCCGACAACGCCTTCATCGCTCATCAGCCCGCCGATAAACGCGATCGCCTTCCCATCGGGCGACCATTTGACATTCGCCACTTGCATCGACGGTTTCAAGATGTGGCGCACCACGCCCGATTCGGCGTCGATCGTGTAAACCTCGGCGATGAACCAGTTGTCGTCGCCATCCCCAGGCGCGGCCAGGTACACCAGGTTCTTGCTGTCGGGCGACCAGTCGAACTCGTACACATACATGTCCGCCGGCGAAATAGATCGCACTGCGCCGGTGGACACGGTCACGATCGCCAGGCGCTGCTCCGCGATCTTCGCTGCGATTACGCCGGACTCGGGCGCAGTCGCCTGCGTTGGCCCGGGAACTCGCGTGAGGCCTTCAATTCGTACCAGGGCGATGCTCTTACCGTCCGGCGACCAATGCGGATCGCCCACGTAGCCTTCGAAATCGGCCGCTTTGCGGGCTTTGCCGTGCCCGGGCTTCTCCACCACGTATAACTGCATCTGGCCGTGCGAGTCGGCATCGGAGAGGAATGCGAGCCGGCCATCTGGAGACCATGCCAACCCTTGCACCCTGGGCGCCGGATCGCCGATGCGCTTAGCGGGCGAACTATCGCGCAGGTCTTTGATGCAGACCGATACGGAAGTGCTGGCGTGGTCGCTGTCGCTCTTGCCAGGCGATGTTTCGATCCACGCTACGTGTGCGTGGTCCGGCGAAAGAGCCACTTCGCGAAACTCATGCAGCGCGGAAAGCGAATCCAGAGCAGAGTCAAGCGGAGGAGGCGCGGCCGCCAGTCGCAGGCATCCGATCAGCAGGACCGCGGGGAAAATAGTGGAGCGCAACTACTTTTAGTATAGGCTGGCTCTGGTGTAAGGTAGCAGGGTCTTAACGGGGAGATCGGCCGGGGCCGGGATCTACCCTCGCAGAGCGTTCTAATGCTTTTAGGGTGTTATCGGATTCTGCGAGAATATCGAGGTATCGGAGTATCGCGTCGAGTGCGACCGTCTCCAGTACGCCAGTCGATCCGCTTGCAAGTTTGTCGTTTATTGGCTCTGAGAGTCATTTGGAATGGGCCGTTCGATAGCCCGCGCCTATCCTATTGCGCCGGAGCAGGACCCCGCCGCGCGCGCCCGCCCGCGAAACGCTGGCCTTCTTTCACCGTGTAATCGGAAGGAACCGTGAACAGCGCCGGATCGGGCTCCGTCCGGCTGATTGTGTTCAACTGGTAGACGCTGTCGCCGAAGCGCGGATCGCTGGTTTTGCTCATCACGACAACTTGCAGGTCCGGCGAATACCACGTTTCGGTAACGATATCGATTTCCTTTTCGTTGCCTTCCCGGCCGGCGGGAATCACGCGCGTGACCCGCGTGCCTTGCGCGCTGACGCCCTGGATCACTTGCGTACCCAAGTCCTCCGTTTTCGCGGACTGTTGTTCCCGCCGCGCGTGGAAGGTTGCATTGGCGCGCGCCGCCGGAATCGGTGTCGACCGGGCCGTGCGGCTGTTCGCGTCCAGCACATAACTCTTGCCCGCCACCGGATCGAAGATCATCACGGCTTTCCCGGAACCGCGTTCGGCAGACAGCGCGCCGATGGCTCCGAAGGACCGCTCCATCCTCGTCCGCCCCTGACTATCGCGCGCGATGGTCGCGGTCGTGGTCCGTTGAATATGATCGCCATTGGCGAGCGTCTGGGTGAACTCCGTCACCGCCTGCGCCGAATAGGGCGAGCCTTGCACCACCTTATTCGACATGCCGAATTCCGGCCGCACCAAGGCGAAATCGCCGCGCCCCATCCGCGGGCCGGGCGGTTGCCCAAACAAACTCAGAGCAAAAAGACTTGCAGCGGAAATGATCGATAGTCTGCGAATCACGGACTTTTCCTTTCTATTGCACCAGCCGCACACCACGCGCCAATCCATCCTGTCCCAGCAAAAGTTCCGCCTGCACGCTCGCACCGGCGCGCTCTTCGGTGACGGGAACTCCCATCAACTGCAATGACGAAATCGGCAACTGAACCCGAACCACCATGGCGTTCTCCACGGCGGGTAGCGCCTCGGCTTCAGGCAACGGATAAAAGCTCGTATCGGCGTCCTCATCCGTGACCGGAGCGGCCTGCGCCACTACGCTCTGTGAGACTATGGCAGCCGGCGCGGGCGTCAGTTTCAATTTCTCGCTGTGAGGCCACAACAGCAACGCAATCACGGCGGCGGCTGCTACGCCGAATGCAGGACTCCAGGCGGCGAGACGGTGCCGCCGATTCCGCCGGCGAAACTCCGCCTTCAGCCGCTCCTCGATATGGCCGGGCGCTTCTTGAGGCCCATCGGCCGCCAGCGCCCGCAAACCGTTCAGCAGTTCGCTATCGTTTTCATTCATACCGGACACCTCTCACCGGCGCGCATTTTTTCAGCCAGCAGCGCCCGGGCCCGATGCAGGCGCGACCGTACCGTTCCAATCGCGCATCCCAAAGCGCTCGCCGCTTCGGCGTAGTCCCGCTCGTGCAGATCGCACAGCACCAGCACTTCGCGATACGCTGGCGGCAGCGCCAGCACTGCTTTCCTCAACGTTTCGACGCGTTCGTTCTGCGCCAAGTCGCCGAACAGGTCCTGCTCCACCGCTGCCCGGTCTGCGTAATCGCCGGCCGGATCGTCCAACACCGTGATATACGGCCGCTCCCGCTCCAAAGTCCGCAGCACGAAATTCCGGGCGATTCCATAGAGAAACGCCGGCACCGAGCCTCGCTCGCTGTCGTAGCGTTTCGCCGACTTCATCACCACCATGAAGACGTCCTGCGTTACTTCCTCGGCAATTTCGGTCTTCCCGCTCATCTGGAGCGCGAAGCGAAACACAATGCCTTGATGTTTACGGTAAAACTCGACGAACGCCTTCTCGTCGCCGCTTGAAAGCAGCCGAAGCAGATCGCCATCACTACGGGACGGGGATTCCAGCATTAGTTGATTGCGGCGATCCGCATCGGCCTTTGATAAGGATTCCGCCTCCGGCGCCGAAAAGTTCCAAATATTGGTGCCCATAAAATCGCGCTACGGCTGCCGCAGCGTTACCACTGTCGCGCCCCAGCCCCCGGCTTCCCCCGGAGCGTCCGAAAAGCTTGCAACAAAAGGCGTCTTACTCAGAATCGACCGTACCATCTCGCGCTGCACCCCAATTCCCCGGCCGTGGATGATCCGCAAGGCGCGCAGGCCCATCCGATGCGCCTCTTCCAGATAGTTTTCCACAACCGGCTTTACTTCCCGTGGCGAAACGGTGTGCAAATCGAAAACATCGGTAACTGGAATACGAATCGGCTCTTCGTCGTCCATACTGCTGTTAGGCTAACATTGTGAGTCCTTTGGCAGAGTACCGGGCGCGCGGGGATAAGCGCCGCCTGGCTTCCGGCCTCCTGGAAAAGCAGTTCCGCCGCATCGGAAATGCGCGGCTGGCCGCCGGTTTATCCGCCGTTGTAGTCGCTTTCTTCGTGTTCGGCGAGGTCTGGATCTCCTTCTGGTGGCTGCTGGTCCCGCTGGCTATCTTTGGAGCTTTGGTCATCGTACATGCTCGCGTGGTGGAACGCCTGGAGCGCTCCCGGCGCGCCATCCAATTCTATGAGCGTGGCCTGGCTCGCCTGGAGGACCGCTGGATGGGCACTGGAGAAACGGGCGAGCGTTTCCGCAACCCCAACCACGTGTATTCGGAAGATCTCGATTTGTTCGGCAAGGGCTCGCTTTTTGAATTACTATCCGTCGGCCGGACTCAGGCCGGCGAGGACCTTCTCGCGAGTTGGTTGCTGGCTCCCGCGTCCGCGGACGAAGTGGCCGCCCGGCACGATGCGGTTCGCGAGCTGGCACCGATGCTCGACCTGCGCGAGGATCTGGCTGTGCTTGGCGCTACGGTCCGCTCGGGACTGGATTCGCACGCCGCCGCGACGTGGGGCGAAGCACCCGAGGTGGTGTTTCCCACCGGCACGCGCTATATCGCGCCTCTGTTCGCAGCCGCCGTCGTAATTTTGTTCGCACTTTATATGGCGAGCATCCTCACCCGCACTCCCGTCCTGATCGCGCTCCTGTTAGAAATCGGGTATGCGGTGTTCGTGCTGGGCGGCCCAACCGAGCGCGTGACTCATACGGTGGACTCGCCGTCCCACGATCTGCTTCTGTTATCGGTACTTCTCGAGCGCCTGGAGAAGGAGACTTTTCGCGCGCCCCGGCTGCAACAACTGCATGCGCGTTTGAAGGCCGGCAGCGACCACAGTGCGTCCGCCCAAATTGCCCGCCTGGGCCGGCTGGTGGAGCGCCTGGACTGGCAGGAAAACAAGATCTTCGCGCTGATCACTTTTCCGCTGCTGTGGAGCGCGCAGGTGGCCATGGCAATTGAACGCTGGCGCCGCGTCTGGGGCTGCCACGTCCGCGAATGGGTGGATGCTGCTGGAGAATTCGAAGCGCTGTGCTCGCTGGCGGACTACAGCTTTGAGCATCCCGCCGATGTTTTTCCCGAACTAACCGGCATCCCCGACGGCTGGTTTGAAGCCGAAGCTTTGGCGCATCCGCTGATGCCGGAATCCCATGCCGTCCGCAACGATGTACAACTGGGCGGTGAGACCAGGCTTTGGATCGTCAGCGGCTCCAATATGTCGGGCAAGAGCACTCTGCTGCGCACCATCGGGATCAATACGGTGCTGGCCTGGGCCGGCGCTCCGGTGCGCGCCGCGCGCCTGAAGATTTCGCCATTGAGTCTCGGCGCATCGATTCGCGTGCAGGATTCGCTCCAAGACGGCCGTTCCCGCTTCTATGCCGAGATCACGCGCCTGCGCGAAATCGTCGCCCTCACCAGCGGACCTCGCCCGGTCCTGTTCCTGCTTGACGAACTGCTGAGCGGCACCAACTCGCACGACCGCCAGATCGGCGCGTGCCGGCATCGTGCAGGCGCTGATCGATCATGGCGCCCTGGGACTGATCACCACGCACGATTTGGCGCTGGCCCATATCGCCGAAGCTCTGCCCGGCCGCGCCCTGAACGTCCACTTCGCCGACACGCTGCAAAATGGCAAATTGCACTTCGATTTCCGCTTGCAGCCTGGCGTTGTGGAGCGCAGCAACGCCCTGGATCTGATGCGCTCGGTTGGCCTGGAGGTTTAATATAGATCCAATATGCGACTGATCCTGCTCTTCACGCTCGTAGCGATTAGCGCGCTGGCACAGACAGCTCCCGCCACGGCCGCCAGGATTTACCACTGCCAACATGGATATGACGGCGAATCCGTGCGTCGATTTTTATCAATATGCCTGCGGCACCTGGATGGCGAACAATCCGATTCCGCGCCGATCAATCTTCGTGGGAAATTTTCAGCGACCTGGCGGATCGCAATCGCGCGGTCCTGCGAGGAATTCTGGAAAAGGCCTCCGCCGACAACCCGCAACGCTCGGCCGTGGAGCAGAAGATCGGTGACTTTTACGCCTCCTGCATGGACGAGCCCGCCATCGAAAAGCTGGGAATCAAACCGATCGAGCCGGAGCTGAAGCAGAATTGACGCGATCCAGTCGAAAGAGCAGATTTCAGATGAGCTGGTCCGCCTCTCCCTCTTAGGCGCTGGCGTGTTCTTTAACTTTTCCTCGAACCCGGATGCCAAGAATTCCACGCGAGTGATCGCGGATGCTGACCAGGGCGGTCTCGGGCTTCCGGATCGCGATTATTATTTGAAGGACGATCCCAAGTCAATCAAATTGCGCGACCAGTATGTAGCTCACGTGCAGAGAATGCTGGAGCTGTCAGGCGAATCGCAGGGGCTAGCCTCCGCCGACGCGAAGACTGTGCTGAGCATCGAGACAGCCTTGGCAAAGGGATCGCTGGACCTGGTGTCGCGGCGCGATCCCAATCAGGTGTACCACAAGATGTCCGTGAAGGACTTGTCGGCGTTGTCTCCCAGCATCGATTGGCCGAAATACTTCTCGGGGCTGGGCACACCTTCCTTCACCGACCTCAACGTGGACGTTCCGGATTTTTTCAAGGCTCTGGATGCGGTTCTCAAGAACACCAGCCTGGCCGATCTGAAGACTTACCTGCGCTGGCACCTGCTGCATTCTGAAGCGCCTTTCTTGTCCAAAGCATTCGTCGATGAGGACTTTCATTACTTTGGCCAGACCCTGACGGGCGCCACCGAATTGGAAGCCCGCTGGAAACGCTGCGTGAAAGCTACGGACAACGATCTGGGCTTCGCGCTCGGCCAGAAGTATGTTGAGCAAGCCTTCCCGCCCGACGCCAAGACGCGGGTGCTGGGCATGGTGGGAGAGATCGAAAAAATGCTGGGCCAAGACATTGAGTCGCTCGCCTGGATGACGCCCGCCACCAAAAAACAGGCCATGATCAAGCTGCAGGGCGTCACCAACAAGATTGGCTACCCCGATAAGTGGCGCGATTATTCGAGCGTCAAAATTGTGCGTGGGGATGCGGTGGGGGACGACCAACGGGCCACCGAGTTTGAAGTGCGCCGCCAATTAAGCAAGATCGGCCAGCCCGTGGATCGCGGCGAATGGCTCATGACGCCGCCCACAGTCAATGCCTACTACGATCCCCAGATGAACAATATTAACTTTCCGGCCGGCATCTTGCAGCCGCCCTTCTTCGACAATCGCATGGATGCGGCTATCAACTATGGCGCCATCGGCGCGGTGATGGGACATGAGCTGACGCACGGTTTTGACGATGAGGGCCGTCAATTCGACGCCCAGGGGAATTTGCGCGATTGGTGGACGCCTGACGATGCCAAGGAGTTTGAGAAGCGTGCGGAATGTTTCATCAAGGAGTACTCGGCGTTTACTCCAGTGGATGGCGTGCATCTGAACGGCAAGCTTACCCTCGGGGAAAATACGGCTGACAACGGTGGCGCTCGCCTGGCGTTCATGGCGCTGATGAAGTCGCTCGATGGCAAGCCGCAGCCGCCCAAGATTGATGGATTCACGCCCCAGCAACGTTACTTCCTGGCCTTTGGCCAATTCTTTTGCGAGAACACTCGGCCGGAGAAATCGCGGATGCTCGCTCAGATCGATCCCCATTCGCCGGGCCGCGACCGCGTCAACGGCGTGCTGGGGAACATGCCGGAGTTTCGTGAAGCGTTCGCCTGCCATGCGGGACAGCCGATGGTTCACGCGCCTGCTTGCCGCGTGTGGTAGCACGGGCTGCTTAATAGCCTTCCGCTGCTTCCCCCACGCCCGGAATCCAACGATCCAGCGCCTGGCGTAGCTTTTCCAAACCGAGCGGCTTGCTGATGTAGTCGTCCATGCCGGCCGCGAGGCAGCGTTCCCGGTCTCCATCCATGGCGTTGGCCGTTAGCGCGCAGATGGTCTGGTGACGCCTGCCGCCTTCACGCTGGCGGATAACGGCCGTGGCCTCAAAACCGTCCATGTCAGGCATCTGGCAGTCCATGAGCACCAGATCGTACCTGCGTTTTTCGAGCGCTTCCACCGCCTCGCGCCCGTTCACCACCGCGTCGGCCGAAAGCCCCAGCTTCTGCAACAAACGCAGCGCGATGCGCTGATTGATCTCGTTATCTTCAGCCAGCAGAATCCGCATGGACGACTGGGACGGCGGACTTTTCGATACGAGTGCGGGCCCCGCGGTGCGCTGAGCGGTCCCGGTCTGCGATTTCACCGCCGGCACGCGTGGAGTTGGCGTCGGACGGACGGGAGAATCTGCTTTGTTCCCAGCGCGCGCAGCAGTGCTGGGGCGTTTGGACTTGCCGAAGCTAGCGGTAAACCAGAACTTGCTTCCTTTGCCCGGCTCGCTCCCGACGCCGATCTCGCCGCCCAACAATTCCACCAACTGCCTGGAAATCGCCAGACCCAGCCCGGTGCCGCCATATTTGCGCGTGTTCGATTCGTCTACTTGCGTGAACGCGTCGAACAGCCGCCCCTGCTCGCCCAGTGGAATCCCGATGCCGCTATCCTGCACCGTAAACTTCAACTGGATAGCATCGCGCACCTGGCTGACCACCTCAGCTTTCAGAGCCACCTGGCCGCGCTCGGTAAACTTGATGGCATTGCCGAGCAGATTCGTCAGCACTTGCCGCAGCCGACCGGGATCGCCCACGGCATTTTCCGGCAGGCCGGGCGAGATGTTGGACACGAATTCCAGCCCCTTGGCGCGTGCCTGGAGGGCGAATATCGAAGCGGTCTCCGCGATGGTGGATTGCAGGGCAAAATCCGCGTGGTCCAGCCGCAATTTGCCCGCCTCCACGCGTGACAGATCCAGGATGTCGTCAATCAAGGCCAGCAGCGAATCCGCCGAACGCTTGATGGCCTCCGCGTATTCCTGCTGTTCCTCAGTGAGCCCGGTCCCGAGCAAAAAGTCCGTCATCCCCAGCACGCCGTTCATCGGCGTACGGATTTCGTGGCTCATGTTCGCCAGGAACCGGCTCTTCATGCGTGTGGCTTCTCGCGCCGCCGCCAGCGCCTTTTCCAGCTCTTCGTTCTTTTGCTCCAGCTCCTGCGTATTATCCTTCAGGCGCTGTTCGCTCGCTTTCAGCGCCGTGATGTTGCGAACCACCGCGATCCACTCGTCCCAGTTGAGCGGCAACAGGCGCATTTCATAGGTTTGCTGACCCAGCTGATCCTCGATCGCGAACTCTACCATCTCCATGGCATTGCTTTTTCGAACTCTGTGCTGAGCCTCGCGAACCGGCGCCAGCGCGCCTGCCGGCAAAAGATCCTGCAGATTCCGTCCCAGAAACTTGTCCGCGCCCAGGAATGTGTCGGAGTGCTGGCCGCCCTTGGCATCCAGCACCGTTTCGCTCTGGTCCAACCGCAGGAACAGATCCGGGAAAGCCTGAAACAGCGCCCGCAGCTCGGCGGCATTTTGATACGCCGCTTCTTCGCTACTCTTGCGCTCGGTGACGTCGATGGAAGCCATCCGCATGCCTGCGATAGCGCCATCCTTGTTTCTGAGCAACTCCTCGTGTACTTCCACCGTGATCTTGCTGCCGTCTTCTTGCGGATATTCGCGCTGATAGGCAACGAGAGCGGTGTGCCCCTGAATTCTCCGCTGGATCTGTTCGCGGTAGCGCGCGCGATCGATCTCGGGGATCAGCTCCGCGCAATGCACTCCCAGCATGGCGTTCTGGTCCAGCCCGCGCAGCTTACATTCCAGGCGATTGACCCGGCGCACCATCCCTTCCCGGTCGATTTCCATGTACCCGATAGGTGCCGATTCAAACAGATCCTGCGGCGCATCGCTGTCAAACAACACCTCATCGGCGTTGCTAAAGTCAGGTTGGGTGGCAGGCTTCCGCGTGCGGATCACGATCCAGATGATCGCGAGAATGCACAATACGGCTGCGCTGAAAACCATTCACTATGGCTATCGTCAGAACAGGCCAAGTCGTTTAGTCCCGGCACGTTAAACGGAATCGCAACTTTCGATTTCTTCGCCGCTCTAGTCTGCGATCAGATTGATGGCGCCGATTCCGCCCTCGACATCCAGACGCACCGTGGTCTTGGCTCGGCCATAGGCCTGGTTGACATACCGGCCGTCCCGCTTTTCCAGACCGGGGGCATGAATGCCGCCGATGCCGCCTTCCACATGAGCGTCAATGCCAACGTTATCTGGAAGATAGATGGTCGCCTCGCCCACGCCCCCGTGAACGCTGACTTCGTAGTCGTTCTTGGGTGCGCCCCGCAGATCCATTTTGAGCTCCCCTACACCCATGTTGACGCTCACCCGCCGCAGCGTCAGGTCACCCAGGTCCAGCCTGGATTCTCCCGCACCGCAGTTCACGTCCAGGTCCAGCGGCTTCTGATCATTGAACGTGAGATCCCATACATATCGGGGCGAAGCCGAGCCTACATGGTGAGGCTCCTCTACTACCAGATGTCCTCGAAAGCCGCCGGAGTCATAAGAGATCTCGGGGCGCAAACGCAGGCGGTTGTAGCTAAACCGGCCCTCCATTAACTTGTCCGACCCGCCGTGAACCCGCAGCTCTCCGGCGCCCATCTTCAAATCCACCCGTACTTCTTCTGATTTATCCAGTTCGATACTTCGTGTTTCCGTCCGCTCCGGCCCGGGCGGACCCCACTGCGGCCCACACGCGGCTAGCCACAAGCAGCTCACGCCGAGCGCAGGCGCTAGGAATTTGAATTTGGAGGAGGTCAGCATCCGTTAAATACCCTAATCCAGCATACGAACGATTCCATCGCGTAAGTTCACAAAATTTCACGGGATAAGAAATCCACTAAGGTCCTTTCCCTAGACCCATCAGCACGAACTTCCCATCTCACTTGTATTCTTGCCTTAGTACATTTCAATGTGGACAGACGGTTGCTACACTGAATCATCGTGAGCGACAGTCCTATGGGCTGCTTGTATTGCCGGAAGAACATCGGACCTGTGCGCAGGCTCAGGGACCGGCATTTTTGCTCCGAAGACCATCGCAAAAAGTACAGCAAGTCCGCCCGTGCGTTGCGTGAAGCCGAAGATTTATATGGCTTTGACGAAATTCCGGAGACCAGTTGGCGAGTTGTCACCGCGGACCGGCCGGAAGACAAATCGGACCGCAAAGCGGGCGTGGGAACCACCATTTTTGTGGGTCTGGCCGTGGTGGTCCTGGTGCTCGTGTTTTCGCAATTGCACACGAATTCTCCTGGCCCCAAGATAATCTCCGCCCTTCCGGACACCAATCCGCATCCCAATCAAGGCGGCTTTGGACAAATGATCGGCAATCTGATCCAAAACCAAACCTCGGGGACCTTGCGCGACGATTTTCACACCGGGTTGAGCGGTTGGGAAGGCCTGCGATCGTCGAGTTCGGATTGGAACACGGAAGCTGGAGAGGTACGCCCCGCCTCTTTGCGGCTTTGGAAGCCTTCCACGTCACTGACTAATTACGAACTCGAGTTCCAGGGACACATCGATCGTAAGAGCATGGACTGGGCCTTTCGCGCCGCCGATCTGCACAATTACTACGCCACCAAACTGGTGATGACCCGGCCGGGTCCGCTCCCCAATGCCGGCTTGGTTCGCTTTGTGGTGCTGGACGGACGGGAACGGGAGCGCGTGGAATTGCCGCTTCCCTTGACGCTCGAGCGCGGCGTCGACTACCGGGTGCGCGTCAGCGTGCGCGGGGATCGCTTCCTCACTTCGGTCAACGGCCAGTTGATCAGCTCCTGGATGGACAGCCGCATCAGCCGCGGAGGCGTGGGCTTCTTCTCCGAAGACGGCGAGTCATCCGTGTTGAAGTGGGTCAGCGTATCGGAGCGGGATAGCTTCATTGCGCGCCTGACGTCACACTTCTCGCTCATCACGCTTCCCACAGCGGCGGTCCAGGGCGGAAATTAAACCCGCGGGCTGAAGCATTCCGGGCTCGTCCTCGGTTACTGTATTAATATCGGAAGCTTTTGAATGCGCTGTCGCCGTTGTTGGTTGTTCCCGGCAGTCTGGGCATTGTTTATGCCCGCGCTGTCCATGGAAGTCTTGTCAGCCGCCAATCTGAAGCAGGCTGAGAAATCCTTCAAGGAAGGGCTGCGCCTGGAACAGGCGAGTCAATGGAAGGAAGCCGAGGCTGCCTTCACCGAAGCCATCCAGGCTGATTCAAACCAGGCCGATCCCAACAGCGCGGCCTATTATTTCCATCGTGCACGGGTCCGCTTTTTCGCCGGCGACTATCCGCAGGCACTGGAAGACGCCGCATCGGCCACGCGACTGGACCCCAAGGACGGTGTCTCCTTTAAGCTTCTAGGCGACCTGGACGGCCGTTCGAGAAATCCGCGCAAAGCGGTGGCCGACTATACGCGAGCCATCGAATTAGGCGTCAGTACGGCGGCCGTCTACAATAGCCGCGCGTACGAGCACACCCAACTGCACGAGTACGACGCCGCCATCGCCGACTACACAGTGGGAATCAAACTGCGCCTGGATGATCCGGAGCCGATTCGGCAGCGCGGCGATCTCTACAACGCGCTGGGCCGCTATCGCGACGCCATCGACGACTATGACCAAAGCATCAATCTGAAGGCGGACAACCCGGATGCGCTGCTGGGACGCGGCTTCTGCTGGGGACAGCTCGGCGATTTCCATCGAGCCATCGACGATTTCAACACATTGCTCGCGCTCCAGCCCGACAACGCCAAAGCCCTGACACTGCGGGGCGCGGCGAAGTTCCGTCTGGAGGACAACGACGGCGCCATTGCCGACTTCACGGCTGCCATGAAACTCACGCCCCAGGAAGTTTATCTCTACCTGGCTCGTTCGGCCGCGTTCGTGAAAACGGGCCGCCACGCCGAGGCGCTCGAGGATCGTGAGCAAGCCGTGAAACTGGCGCCCAATTCAGCCGAGGTTTATCTGGCGCGCGGCGGCTCCTATCACCAGTTGGGCGAGCACGAAAAGGGGCTGGCGGATCGCACCAAGGCCATTGAACTGGACCCGCAGCTTCCCGAGGCTTGGTTCGCGCGCGGTAGCGCGTATTACTTATTGGGAGAATACGCCAAAGCCCAGTCGGACCTGGCGCAGGCGATGCGCTTGCGGCCCGATTATAAGGAAGCTGCGGAGGTGTTCGCGAAAGCCCAGGAGCGCTTGAAAGAAGGTAAAAATGCGGCGCCGCCACCGCCTACCCCAGCGCCGGTGGCTTCAGTTGCAAATCCTGCGCCGGCTAATCCCGCGCCCGCGAAGGCCGCGCCGGCGGTGCCGCAGCCAGCGCCAACCACCGCTTCAGTTCCCGCCCGCGTACCCACTCCGGCCCCTACTCCAATTAAAGCCGCCACCGCATCCATTGCTGTACCGGCCAAGGGAACCGCGCGAGAACACGAGGCGCGCGGCCGTGCATTCATTCAATCCGAGAAATTTCCAGAAGCGCTTGCCGAGCTGAATCAAGCCATCCAGCTTGACCCGAAATCCTCCCATGCTTACAACGCGCGCGGCTATGTCTACCTGCGCCAGCGTGACTATCAGCACGCGCTGGCCGATTTTAACGATGCGATCCGCCTGGAACCCGACTATGCCAATGCATATAAGAACCGCGCGGTGACGCGCAAAGCGCTGGGTGATGCGGCGGGCGCGGCTGCGGATCTGAAAGCGGCGCGTTAAAGCGGTACGCTGACGCGCGGGCCCAGTCCCAGCATGCAAATGGCGCTGAAGCCGAAATAGGAGCCCAGCCAAAGCAAAGTTTGGCCCGGCGACCCTGGATCCAGTTTGATCCAGCCAAATCCCAAAGCAAGAAACACCACAGCAAAACCAAGCGAGACCATTCCGGCCGCGCCAAGCAGCCATCCCTGTGTAACATGACGCTGGCGCTGCAGGGTGCGCGCGGTTCCCATTTCGAAAATGCCAGCGCTTACGGCCATCAGGATCACCAGAAGGGCGACAGTCCGAAAGCTAATTCTCGATCCGAAAATTCCGCTCAGCACCACTCCAAGCGACCCGAGAGCAAGACCGTTTAGCAACAGAAGCCAGCGTTTACCGGTTCCCGAATTCCAGATACCCGCCGCAATCGTGCAAGCCCCCGCAGCCAGGGTGAGCCTGCCCAGAAACACTATGTCTTTTGATGCGTGGAAGCCGTTCCCCGCATGAGCGAAGTAAATCACCGAAATCATCGCATCGAGAACGACGCACAATGCGAGGCACCACCAGCTCTGAATCAACCTTCGGATCATCGCGCACCTCCGTGACCCTAACCTGCTTCAACCATTCAACCAATTTCCCAGCTCCGCCGCTGGGCAGCGGATACCGACATAAAACGTTCCGAACAGCGCATAATCGGCGCTCACTTCATCGAACCGCATCTCGTAAATGAGCTTCTTGAACACCAGCGGATCGTCGGCGAACAGGTCCACGCCCCATTCCCAATCGTCGAACCCGATGGATCCGGAAATGATCTGCTTCACTTCGCCCGCGTACCTGCGGCCCACCGTGCCGTGCTCATGCATCTGGCGCTGCCGCTCGGCCATCGGCAGCCGGTACCAGTTCTTCAACTCGCCGCGCTTGCGATCCATGGGATAAAAGCACAAATACTTGTGCGGAGGCATGTCCGGGAACAGGCGTGGCGCCATGGCCTCGCGCTGCCGCGCCATCACGGCTTGAATCTCGGCCGTCCATTCCGGCGAAAATGGCACGATCCCGCGCTCGGCCAGCGCTCCGTAAGTCTTCAAGCTGGATTCGTACAATCCCAGTTCCACCACCGACAAATACGACGACGTGGGTTCCAGGTAATCCCAAAGCACGAGCCCCGCCAGACGCCGCTCTACTTTGTTCAATTCGTCAAAAGAGCGGCGAAAGTGAATCAGGATCAGATCGCCTTTGTGTCCCAGCAGGGAAAACGCCGCGCTCTGTCCGCCGGCTTCGCGTTCCATTTCGGCCAGCGCTTCAGATGCTTCCTGGGCGATTGCGGCTCGTTCGGCTGCGCCAAGCTGCTTCCACGCGGTCCAGCGGACGCGCAGCATCTGATGCAGCATGCTGGAGCCTTCCAGCGTGAGTGGAACGGCCGGCAGATGTTCGGCGGCGATTTCGGGAGGGGCGTTCGTGATGACGGACATAGGGAATCCTGCTGCTATTCTATCGAACGGCTGCGATCACGACTGCAAGGCGCTCAGATATTCCCCTAAAGTCGCGTCCAGCCGGCCGTACAGCAAATTGTCAAAGCTCTCGCTTCCGTGCCCGGCCTGCGACTGTTGCAAGGCTCGAATATATTCGGGCCGGTCCTCCGGACGCACCGCGATGGGTGGATAGCCGCCGCGAATTAGGATCAGGTTCATGACCAGACGCGCCGTGCGTCCGTTGCCGTCATTAAACGGATGGATATCCACCAGGCGGCGATGTGCCATGAATGCGCTCGCCGGCTCATCCGGAGCGGCGGCCAGCCACCGAGCGAAGTCTCCCATGAGGGCTGGAATTTCGGCCGGCGAGGGAAATTCAAAGCGGCCCGTTTCGGTGCGGACGTAGCGCGCCAGATCGGCATAGCGGCCGGCAATGTCGGGCCTCGACCGCTGCACCACCAGCCTGTGAAGATTGCGCACGTCGCTTTCCGTCAGGGGCGCTTGTTCTCTGGCAAGCTCGCGGACGTAGCGAATGGCGTCGTAATGATCCAGCGCCTCCAGGTGATCTTTGAGAGGTTTCCCGCTGATCGTGACGCCTTGTTCGATCACAAGTGTGGTTTCCACGGGACTGAGTGTATTTCCCTCGATCGCGTTCGACGTGTATGTAATTTCTATGTCGTAGTAATGTTCCAGCTTGCTCAGCGCCTCAGGCGGGAAGGGGCGTAGCTGGTCCAGCCGGTTCTTCTTCTCCGCGATCGCTTCCGCCAAGGTCACGCTCTCAAGCATAACTTGAAGCCCGATCCATTCCGGCTACACTAAAACTAAGTGGAAGAAGAGGTTTTAGGAAAAGCCTACGACGGGCGTCTGATGCGGCGCCTGCTCGCTTACATCCGGCCTTACAAACTACCGGTGGTTGCGGCTCTGGTTCTGTTGCTGATCAATTCCGTGCTGCAAGCGATCGGCCCGTTGCTCACTGCCCTGGCCGTCGATCGCTATCTGGCGCCCAACGGGAAAGTTTCGCATACCATCCTGGACCCGTACCTGGCCACAAGTCCATGGACTGGCCTGGCCCAGATCGCATTTCTATACCTGCTGATTGTGGTCTTCGGCATGTTTTGCGACTTCGGCGAGCAGTTCATCATGCAATGGGTAGGACAAAAGGCCATGTTCGACCTGCGGCGCGAAATGATGGCGCGCCTCCAGCGCCTGGATCTTTCGTTCTACGATCACAACCCGGTGGGCCGCCTGGTCACCCGCATCACCACTGACGTGGATGCGCTCAACGAGCTGTTCTCCTCCGGCCTGCTGATGATCCTGGGCGACCTGCTGATGCTGAGCTTCGTCATCGTCGCGATGCTCGAATTAAGCCCGGGCATGACCGCGTTCCTGCTGGCAGTGATGCCGCTGGTGGTGCTGGTGACCATGCAGTTCCGGCGCTCCGTGCAGAAAAGCTATCGCCGGATTCGCGTGGCCATCGCCCGCATCAATTCCTATTTGCAGGAGCACATCAGCGGCATCGCGGTTCTGCAGCTTTTCAATCGCGAAGCGCGCAGCCGCGCCGAATTCGAGCAAATCAATCGCGATCACATGGAAGCTTATAAGGACGCTATCGTCGCTTACGGCTGGTTCTATCCGATCGCGGAGTTTCTGGGAATGCTGGCTTTGGCATTGCTGCTAGCCTACGGCGGATTCCGCGTGCGCGGCGGCGCTCTCCAGATCGGCGTGGTGGTGGCTTTCTTCCAATACGGCATGCGATTTTTCCGCCCCATTCAGGATCTCAGCGAAAAGTACAACATCATGCAATCCGCCATGGCCGCGGCCGAACGCGTGTTCAAATTGCTGGACGCGCCGGTCGAGATTCAGTCGCCCGCTCAGGCGGTGCCCTTTCCGCAATCGCCCGCTGCCGTGGAGTTCGATCATGTTTGGTTCGCCTACAATGGCGAAGATTGGGTCTTGAACGACGTCAGCTTCCGCATCGAACCCGGCGAGACCATTGCCGTGGTGGGCCACACCGGCGCGGGGAAAACCACCCTCTCCAGCCTGCTGCTGCGATTTTACGAAGTGCAGCGCGGCGCCATTCGCATCGGCGGCATCGACATCCGCGATTTCGAAATCGAAGACCTGCGCCGCAATTTCGGGGTGGTTTTGCAGGACCCGCACTTGTTTACCGGCACCATCGCAGAGAATATTCGCCTCGGCACCACCGGCATTTCCGACGACCAGCTTTCCGGCGCCGCCGCGCGCGTCAACCTGCTGGATTTCGTCCAAACCCTTCCGGAAGGTTTCGACCAACCGGTGCGCGAGCGCGGCGCCGGATATTCCACCGGCCAGAAGCAGCTCATCAACTTTGCAAGGGCTCTCGCCCACAACCCGCGCTTCCTGATCCTGGACGAAGCCACTTCCAGCGTCGACACCGAAACCGAGCTGCGCATTCGCGAGGCGCTAGAGCAACTGGTGGAGGGCCGCACCTCCATCGTGATCGCGCATCGTCTTTCCACCATCCAGCGCGCCGACCGCATTATCGTGATGCACAAAGGCCGGCTGCGCGAGATCGGCACGCACCAGGAGCTGCTCGCGGTGCGCGGCATCTACTGGAAGCTTTACCAATTGCAATACAAGGATCAGGAAATCGGCAGCTCGCAGCTCGCAGAAGAGCAGGTCACCGGCGACTAGCGCCGGCCAGCCACTCGCGCGCCGGAGGCGAGGCAGCCAAGCTGGTCCAAGGATTGTTCCCTCCACCAGCCTTCGCGAAACTCGGCCTCGCGCTCGAAGAATCCAGAAGGCCTCCTCCTCCATAACAAGGTGGTGCGGCAACGGTACCGGGGCTGGGAAGACCTGGAATTCCGCTGTTGGGCGAGGTGAAGTTCATGACGGTTGCGGGATTGCCAATCTGCGGCGAAGCATCTCTGGGCGTGAGCGGCTGCAACCCCCATCGCCATTCAATCAGTTTCAAGATGGATGTGTGATCGAACACCGTATGACTGACCAATGGCGACGGTCCAGTGTTCCGCGTGAAGGGCGATGCAATGATCGTGGGTACGCGCATACCCAATAAAACTTGCCCGTTCACCTGATCCTGATCCACGTTATTGGCCGCCGCCACGCGCGGGGGAGGCACGTGTTCGAAGAAACCGCCCCATTCATCGAAGGTAATGATGAGAACCGTCTTCCGCCAAGCCGGTCCGCTCGAAAGTGCTTGAAAGACCTGGGAGAGGAAGGCCTCCCCGTTTCGAACATCGGCGTGCGGATGATCGTCATTGCCCTTTCCATTGTCGATGATCGTGAAATTCGGATCGACAAAGAGACCGCCGGCAGCGTTCCCGCCGCCGCTTGGGTCAGGAATTGCGAGAATTCGCTGGTCCACAGCAGATACTTCAAACCCCACAGCAGGAGATACGGCAAATTGTTGAAGTAGTATCGGTGACTGACTCCCGCGGCCAACAGGCGATCGAAGATGGTGGGCAGGGTGGTGAGTGAAGCGGTATCGTCCAGCCGGTCCGTTTGCGCGGCCCAGAGGAACATGCGGTTCGAAAAGGTGGGACCGAGGATCGAAGCGAAGTAACGATCGCAGACCAGATACTCTTCGGCCAGTGTGTTGTAGAACGGCAGATCGGGCTCCGAATAGTAGCCGATGGAAAAGACGTCATTGCTTCCGGCCCGCAGAAATCCGTCCATAAGCCCGTTGTCGTAGGCCACGCGGCTTTGGTCGTAGGAGTGATCCGGATCGGGATGCCCGCAGCCGGTGAAGTCCGGCGCCAGTTCGGAGGTCGAATGCGTGACACCGCTATTGTCGGCGTAGGAAAGCCCGGCCTGTTTACCGTCGGCGCCCGGCAGCCATCCGAAGAAATGATCGAAGCTGCGATTCTCCATGGTCACGACGACAATATGCTCTATGCCCGACTCTTCGGGGGCCGGCAGAATCACTGATCCCGTTACGCCCACTGTGCCGTTGACCAACTCGGGAATTCCGGCCCGAACCGATCCGGAGCGCGAAATACTTTGTCCGCGCGCGATGAGTCCGGCTGAGCCGCAGGCTCCCAACATGCCGGCCGCGGTGACGGTTTTTACAAAATCTCTGCGGTGGATAGACGTCACAAGATTCCTCGCGTTTGCGCAGTCTCTATCCTAGCGTTGATTCAGGAGCGCCAGCGTTTCTGAACAGCGTGCCATTTCGCTCTGCGCCTCGGCGAGCATGGAAGCGCCCCCTCCGCGTAAACCTCCCCGCTCGCTCGCCTGCTTCAGCGCCGGGATCGAGCGCTCGAACCACGCCGCCGCTTCACCCCATTGTTTGGTCTGCTCATAGGCCTTCCCCAGCCGGAACTGGTCCTCGGCTTTCACTTCCAACGCATCGATATCGAGCGCCTGCGCTGAGGAAAAGTTATCGATTTCCGCGAGCGACCCTTTCAATTCGGCCAGCGCCTCCGCAGCCTTCGCCTGCGCCAGATGCGCCGCGCCCATGCGCGCCAGCACCGCCGCCAGATCGCTGTGAAACTGAACGCTCTTCGGATCGGCGTTAGACAGAGCACGGAAATGACTGAGCGCATCGCGATACTTCTCGATCGCCTGTTCAACGCCTCCGCCGGCCAATATTTCTTCGCCGGTACGCATGGTGTCCCAGGCCTGCAGCCTTTCCAGATCGGTATTGCGCGGATCTTGCCGCAGCAATTCGCCCTCGATGGCCAGCGCCTTCTGGTGCATGGCCAGCGACTCGGCGTGCCGGCTCTCGTACGTCGACAGCAGCTCTCCGACGCGCCCGTACGCCAACGCTAGAACGCGCTTGGTTCGCTTGTCGGAGGGATCGGCGGCAGACACCGATTCCAGCATCCCCACGGCCCTGCGGCAATCCTCCAGGCTGCCTTTCGAATCCCCCAACGGAGCGCGCTTCCATCCATAATCCAAATACGCGAGCGCCAGATTCCGGCGATTTGTAAGATTGTTGGGATCCGCGGCGGCAAGCTTCTCGGCGATGGGCAGCAGTTGCTTCAGTTGATTCACCGAGCCTTTCAAATCGCCCGTCGCCATCAGCGCGTCGCTCAGACGCCCATGAGTACGCAGCAATTCGCGCTCGGCCTGGACGTTCCCTGGCTCTCTGCGCAAAACCGCCTCGCGGATCGCCAGCGCCTTTCGATAGCTGGCAATAAATCCCGCCGTGTCGCCCAGATTGGACGCTCGAAACCCGCCCTGTACATCGCCCACGCGTTCATAGGCGGACGCCAGCTCGCGCTGAGAGCCAGCTCGTTGCTGACGAAAGATCGCCTTTGGCCTCTTTCGACAGTTTGTCCAGATATTGCAAGGCCCGATCCACCAGCACCTTGCGCGCCGGCGTGGCGCCCGGCAGATTCTCGATGGCGTCGTACACTTCAAACAGCAGCGAGTTGGCAAGCTGGCGCGTGTCGTTGAAGCGCTGCTCGGCAATCCCGCGCTCCCTTTGCGCGATGTAGGCCTCGCGCAGTGTCGCCGCCATGCCTCCCACCAGCGCCAGCACCGCCAGCCCGGCCGCGATCACAGCCCATTTGTGACGCCGCACGAACTTGCACCCGCGATACGCCAGCGTATCCGGCCGCGCGCTCACCGGCAGCCCATCCAGATGCTTTCCAGATGTCGCCGGAAAATTGCTCCACCGAAGCGTAGCGCCGCTCCGGCTCCTTGCGCAGGGCCTTCAGGACGATGTTGTCCAGGTCCCCGCGCAGCCGCCGGTTCTGCGTGCTCGGTTTCTCCGGCTCGGTTTCCAGCACCGCCTGCACCATATCGTGCGGCGCCTTGCTGCTCACCCGATACGGCCGGCGTCCAGTGAGCAGCCCGTACAGCACCACGCCCAGCGAATAAACATCGGTCGCCGTGGTCACCGGCTCGCCCCGCACCTGCTCCGGGCTGGCGTATTCGGGCGTCATCAAGCCGCGACCAGGGTGACCGTCGCCTCGCCGCCCCCGGCCTGCTCGTCATCCAGAATCTTTGCGATGCCGAAGTCCAGCAGCTTCGGCTCACCGCTTTCGGTCACCAAAATGTTGGCGGGCTTGATGTCGCGATGGATCACCAGCCGCTGATGCGCGAACGCCACCGCCGAACAAACCGTGCGGAACAGCTTCAGGCGCGCGCGCAGGTTCAGGCGGCGGGAGTCGGCGTATTCATCGATCGGAAGGCCTTCGATGTACTCCATCACCACATAGGGCCGTCCGTCTTCGGTGGTGCCGCCATCCAGCAGGCGCGCGATATTGGCGTGATCCAGGTTCGCCAGAATCTGCCGTTCGGCCTTGAAGCGCTGGATGGCTAGCCGATCGCCCAGCCCGCTGCGCACCACCTTGATGGCTACCTGTTTCTGGTATTGATCGTCGGCGCGGACTGCGCGATACACGGTCCCCATGCCGCCGTGCCCGATCTCCTCCAGCACCTGGTACGGGCCCGATTCTACGGCCTTGCAGGGTGTCGCAGCCGGCGCTCGACGCAAATCGCTCACTTGATCGATCGCTTTGCCTGCCAGAAACCCCCGCGTCGCCTGTTCGTTGGCCGCGAGCAACGAATCTATTTCGCGTCGCAGACTCGGCATCGCCCGCGCAGGCTTCATCCAGATACCGGGCGCATTCCGCCGGATCCAACTCGAGCGCGCGCTCCAGGATCTTCCGCACGGTCTGCCACTGTTCCCGCGTCATTGCCGTTGCTCACGCGCCGACTTCTCGACGATGTACCCGCTGATCTCGCGATACAGCCAGGCCCGCGCGGAAGCCCACTCGCGCTTCACCGTCGGCGCCGACACCCCCAGTACCTCCGACGTCTCTTCGATCGACAACCCTCCGAAGAACCGCAAGCTCCACCATCCGGCTCTGCCGCTCGTCGAGCTTCGCCAGCGTATCGAGCGCGTCATCCAGCGCCACCAGGTTGAGCTCACGCTCCGCAGCCGGCGCCATCGCCTCGTCCAGCGAAAGCGTCATCGCCCCGCCGCCGCGCTTTGCGAATCCATGCCGGCGCGCATGATCCACCAGAATCCGCCGCATCATCCGCGCCGCCACCGCAAAAAAGTGCGCCCGGTTCTGCCACGTCACGTCCTTCTGTTTTACCAGCCGCAGATAAGCTTCGTGCACCAAGGCCGTGGACGACAGCGTGTGGCCGGGCTTCTCGCGGCTCAGGTAAACCTGCGCCAGGCGCCGGAGCTCATCGTAAACCAGAGGAACCAGCGCCTCCAACGCGGCTGAATCGCCCTTGCTCCACTGGATCAGCAAATGTGTAACGTTTTGGTCTGAAAGCTCACTCAACAGAGGAATCTCTTGTACTTGTGTCTCAGTATATCCTGAGGTCGATTGTAAGGCTTGGTCTGATCCTTTTCGCCTTGCATTCTCGCGTACCATCTAGAGGAGAGATCGACAATCGCAATGTTTTGCGGTACCCAAGAGGAGGAAGTAATGTCAAAGCTGTATCTTTGTAATGCCTTAGCGGCTTTAGTTCTAACTTTTCCCATCGCGGCGCTGGCCGATGTGACCGGAACGCAAACCTTATCGTCGGGTTCCACCCTGAATCTCGACACCGGCGCGACCGGCGCATCCGGGGACATCACCTGGAACGGCACCACCCTCGCACCCCAAGGATCCGCCAAAGCGGCCGATCTGGCCGCCACAATTCTGGGCAGCAGTTTCAGCGGACAGGACGGCTACAACACGTTGGTAGGGGAAGGCTCCAGCTTGATATCAACATACGCGAGCGTGCTTGGTTCCTACCTGACGTCAGCGGCCATCACGCCCAAGGCCAACGACATTATCATCGTGCATACGAATAGCGGCAATTACTCGGCGGTGCTGGTGACCTCCATTACAGGCACGTCGATTAGTCTGAAATTCGACACGTTCGTTTCCGCCGTTACCCCGCCGACGGGCCCCAGCGTCACCGGCATCACCAACAACTACAGCAACCTGGCCGCCGGTCTTCCCAACTACGGCATCGCCCCCGGCAGCCTGTTCGTGATTTATGGCACGGACCTGACTGCCGCGAAAAACGTTCCTTCCAATCCCTTTCCTCTTTCCAATAGCCTAGGCGGAACCAGCGTCTCGGTCACAGTGAACGGCACCACCGTCCAACCGGGACTTTATTACGTTTACCCGACGCAGATCGCCGCGGTGCTTCCCTCCAGCACTCCAACCGGCACCGCCAGCATCACTGTCACTAACGGCTCGCAAACCAGCGCGTCTTTCAGCTTCCAGGTGGTCCAGAGCGCGTTCGGATCCGACACCTTGTACGGAACCGGAACTGGCCAAGCCGTAGTCACCGACGCCAATTACAACGTGATTGGATATACGGCCTCGGCGTCGCCGGGCCAGACCGTGATTATCTGGGGCTCGGGCGTGGGCGCCGACACCAAGAACGACGACAAAGCCTATCCTCTGCCCAATCAGGACAACCTGACCAACATTCCGATGACGGCGTACATCGGCGGAGTCTCGGCGACCATCGTGTACCGCGGGCGTTCTACTTATCCTGGCGTGGATCAGATCGTGGTCACCATCCCGCCCAATGTCCCGGCCGGTTGTAATGTTTCGGTGGTTTTAGTCAGCGGGAACGTCGCGAGCAACTTCACCACCATCGCGGTGAACCAGGGAGGCGGCGCCTGCTCCGATCCCAACAGCCCGTACAACATCACATCGCTCAGCGGCGATAGCACCGTAAGCTTTGGCTTCCTGGCGGTCTCGCAGTCGGTCAGCTTGTTAACTGACACGGCCCTGGCCCGTACCTCCACGCATTTCCGCACCACGCAGCCTTTCACGGCTCCTTTTGGCCCGCGGGCGACCCCAACCACCAGCAACGACGCAATTGGAGTCTTCGATAGCATCCAAGGCGTGGAGCTGGGGAATTACGCCAGCTACGAAACTGCGTCCATCGGAAGCTGCGTGGTTTATCAGGTGTCGTTGTCCTCCACCAACGTTCCACCACTCCATTTACCGAGACCGGGTTGGACGCGGGCAACATCACCGTTACAGGACCCGCGGGCAGCACGCCTTTGATGTCGCTGGGCGGCTTCGCCGGAATCTACGATGCCTCTTTGTCCAGTTCCTTCATCCCCTCCACGGGTGGATCGTTCACCTTTAACGGAGCCGGCGGCAAGGATGTCGGCCCCTTCAGCACCACCGTCGATCTCTCGACGCCCATATTTAGCTGGACCAATATGCTGACCACTACATCGGTGACGCGCTCGAACGGGGTGACTGTGAACTGGCAGGGTGGCGCGCCGGGAACCTATGTCGAAATCAGCGGCTATTCCGATGGAAACCTGGCCGGCGCGGGCTTCTACTGCCTGGCGCAACAGTCGGCCTTGCAGTTCACGGTGCCATCCTGGGTGACGCTGTCGCTACCGGCGGGCAGCGGAGAACTGGACGTGATCAACGTGTCCAATCCGGTGAAATTCACCGCCACGGGGCTCAGCTTCGGCTACGCCTACGCGGAGGTCGACAACTTAACCGAGATTCCCTACAACTAAGCCAACGAGTTCGGAGGAGTGATAGGGTCGGGGCGCAAGCCTCGGCCCTTTTGCTTTAAGAAAGTAAACTAGCCACGGATGAACACGGATGAACACAGATAACTCAAATCCAAATTTCTTGTTATCCGTGTTCATCCGTGGCCACCGGCGTTCTCAGGCACGATTGCTCAATCCATAACTTTGAACGAAAAAATCGGCCAGATGTCCACGGGAAGTTTCGACGCAGCCTTCATGGCTTCCGTCAACTCTGGCGGCATTTTGTCATAGCGATTGAACCAGGCTTCGGCGCGCTTGCGGTCGCCGGTCGCTTCAATGGTCAGCAGCTCTTTCGCCAGTGACGCAATGGCCGCCGGCATCCGCGCGTAGTCTACCGAATATTTGCCCGCCACGCGATTGATGGCCTTCTGCCCGGCCAGGTAATTGAACTCCATCATCTCCGCGCGCCCATGCGCCTCGGCCACGCCGTAGCGCACCGATCGGAAGATCCCCGCCACGTAGGACGCATAATATTCCTGCGCGCGGTCTTTCGGCAGCGCGCCGTGATCCATCAACCACGCCAGGTCAAGCATGCCCACCACGTCGGCCTTGGCTTCCTCGAGCGCCGAATACACCGGGCCGATCGACTCTGTGATCGGCACCTGCTTTCCATTGACGCGGGAATACGCCGGCCCCAGCCCATGCGATATCTCGTGCAGCACCACCGCCGCCAGATAGCCCTGGCCCGACACCTGGGCGGCTTGTGCCGCGGGCATCAGATATTTCGCCAACGGGAGCACCACATAGTTTACGCGCGCGTCCATGAAATTCTTGAAGAAGATTTTCTTGGTGCCCTTGGTATCGTGAATGCGCGGATCGTTCGGTAGATTGTCCGCCACGGCCTGATATCCGTGCAGCATGTCTCCGGTGCGGAACGGCGCGTCCACCACTTCCATCGGGGTCGGCTGGCCGCGCTTGGAAGGCTTGTCGGCGGCGGCGAGCGGCAATTCGTCTTGCAGATCGGGAACGTATTTCTGATACAGCGCCAGCTTGGCGCTCTCCGGCTCATTGCGGATCAGCACCGCCGCTTCATAGGAAGTCTTCACGCCCAGCACGCCGTCCAGGTACGTCTCATACGGCGCGAAGATCACGTCAATCTTCGGATTCTTCAGGTCCAGCCATTTCAGATCGCTCGGATAATAGTCGTCCGAAAGAAGCGCGTCGGCGCGCATGCGGAGGAATTGCGCGAAGTCCTGGTCGTCGCTCAGGTCCGCCGCCTCACGCAGCGATTTCGCGGCAGGCTCCAGCCACTGCTTGTATTCGACATGATACGGGATCGCTTGCAGCTCTTTTCCAGGCTTATTACTGTTCCACCGCAGCACCGTGTAGGGGCTGTAGATGGCGTCCTTCTCGGACGGATGCGCCTTCACATAAGCCTCGATCTGCGCGCTGGTCAGGCCCTCGGGGTATAGATTCCATCCCGGCGGAAGCGGCTTGGTTCCCACGAACGGCTTGTTGTCGTCGATCAGATCGAAGCGCGAGCCATTGATGAAGAGCAACTGCTTCAGGTTCGCGTTTTTCGTGGTTTCGTACAGCTTCAGCGCTTCCGGGTCGCTTTGCTGCCAATAGATTGCCTCCATCTCACGCGAGGCGCCGACGAGTTTGTCCACCTCTTGCCGCTCGCGCACGCTGAGCGTTTCGGAATGATACGGCATCTGCACCGGTTTCCACCGCGCCAGCCGCTGCGCAATATCGGTGGCCGAGGGAGCGGCCACCAGCAGGAACAAAAGCAGGTAATTCATCTGATTTCATTCTATTCGCTTGGACCGCAGGCCATGTCAGTTGCGGATCAGGATCCCGAGCGTAGTGCAACTCTTCAGGCCCTTTTCGGCCAGGATCTTGAGAGAGCGTTCCGGGAACGAAGGGCTGTGCTCAAACGCCTTGGTGTAGGACTGAATCACCAGGACTGCTTCCTTGGTGCCGAACTCTTCTTTGTGCCAGGCGGCCATTCCGATCAGCAGAGTCTGGATGATGGCGTAATGGACCATCATGAGCATGTATTGGTCGCGAATGGTGTTCGCGATGTGATGGACGCTGAGGCCGCGCGTGCTTTCCTGCGGGCCCAGCGGAAACAGAGTCCGGTGAACGTAGCTCACCAGGTAATGCTCCAGCATGTGTCCATGCCGGCTCAGGAACGGCTCGAAATACTGCGCATGCGCCGCCGCGTAGCGCCGTCCGATGTCGTCCATGCTCGATTCGACGGTCCAATCCATGGCCTGCATGAATTTCTGATAACAGGCCAGAAGCGGAGGAGCAGTGAAATCGGAACTGATGCGTCCGACGATCAGCTCCAGAACCAGTTCCAGCTGTTTCGCCGGTTGCGGGACATGGGTGTTTACCGCTTCGTCGAACCGATCCTGCTGAACAGCGTCGCGGTAGGCCAAAAGGACGTCGGGAGTTTCGTCGCTCCGGCCCGCCGCAGCCGTTTCCTGGAGCTGGTCGCAGAGCGAGCCGAGAATCACCAGCCGCTTCCACAGAGGATAGGCGCGGTATTGCAGCAGCCAGATGACGAAGCCGCGAATCTCGCGAAAATGCCGGTAGGGCTTTTCGGATTTTCCATTGGCCGTTCGCAGTACGGAAAGGTGGGCCAGGCGCGGGTCGCGCGGCGGGCCCTCCTCTTCGTCGAACTCCATGGGATTGGGGTCCAGCAGGACGATACGGGCAGCTTCGGGGCACGACAAATCGAGCGATCGTTGCAGCACGTCGTCTACGATGTTCATGACGCGCGGATAAGCCGAGCACATAATGGGCAGGTACTCTTCGCCCAACTTTTTCTGTATGGAACACCATCCCTCCGACAGAAACGGGCAACCGGGTCCGTTGAGATTGATGCGCGCAAAGTTGTCGTCGCTGGCTTTTTCGGTGTTGATGGTCACCAGCTCATGGAGGCGCGGGCCTAGCTGGGGATCTTCGCAGCGCTGATACGCGTCGTAGGTGGGTTTGTCGACGTTAACGATCCAACCGACGCAGCAGGTGTCGTCACAATCGGCGCCAATACAGCGAAAGGCATGATAGGACCGCGGTTGGAGCCGTTTTACCGGCTTCGGCACTGCTTGAGCATAGCAGACGGCCAAGAGATGCCGTGGATGGCCCAAAGTGGCGAACGTGGACAGCCGTTCACACGAGTGTGAACGCGGCACGCAGGAGTGCGTGCGCCACTTGGTTTTCAGATGCGCTGAAAGCGCGCGGCGGTGCCTGCGGTTTTCGTGGGCCGCTTCAGTTCAAGACCTTCAGTTCGGCGGCGCCCGCCAGGTTGTAGTAATCGCGCAGCCGGCGCGCGGCCGCGGGACCGATTACTTTTGCCAGATCGTCCGCCGAAGCTTCGCGAACGCGCTCCAGGCTTCCAAACTCGCGCAGCAGTTTCGCGATGGTCTTGGCGCCGATGCCGTCCACTTGTTCCAACTCCGAGGTCAGACGCGCCGCCCCGCGCCGCGTTCGATGGAACGTCACCGCGAAACGATGCGCCTCATCGCGCACTTGCTGGATCAAGTGCAGCACCGGCGAATAATGATCCAGCTTGATCGGTTCGTCTTCCTGGCCGTAGACGTAAATGATCTCTTCACGCTTAGCGATGGACGCCACCGGCTGATTGATCACACCGATCGCCTCCAGCGCTTCCACCGCCGCGTGCAACTGGCCCAGGCCGCCGTCAATCAGGATCAGGCTCGGAAAAGCCTTGTTCTCCTGCTGCAGCCGCGAATAGCGCCGCGTCACCACTTCGCGCATGGACGCGAAATCGTCGTTGCCCGCCACCGTTCGGATGATGAATTTGCGATAGTCCGATTTCTTCATGCGGCCGTCTTCCCAAACCACCATGCTGGCCACTTTGTCGGTACCCTGAATGTGCGAGATGTCGAAGCACTCGATGCGCTTGGGCAGTTCGGGCAATCCCAGCGCATCCTGTAGCGCCTCTTGCATGGCCTTCGATGACGGGCGCATGATGCGGAAGCGCTGCTGGAACGCGTGCTTGGCGTTGGTCTCCACCAGGTCGAGCAGCGCCTTCTTCTGCCCGCGCTGCGGCATCAGGATTTCCACCTTGTGGCCGCGTTTCTCGCTGAGCAGCTCCTCTAGCTCTTCGCGATCCTCGAAATCCACCGGCACGTGAATTCGGCTGGGGATGTACTGTTCGTTCAGGTAAATCTGCTTGAGCAGCGACGAAAAGAATTCGTCGGGTTGGAAATCGAACAGGTCCTCCCAATAATATTCACGCCGGTCCACGATGCGGCCGTTGCGCAGGTGGAACAGGTTGGCGGCCACCAGCGGCGGCTCGGCGTGGTAGGCCAGGATGTCGATATTCTCGCCTTCGGCGGCGGCCATCTTCTGCTTTTCTTCCATCTCCTCGACGGTGGAAACCAGATCGCGCAGGCCGGCCGCTTCTTCGAAACGCGTGTCTTCCGCAGCTTCGCGCATGCGGACGCGCAAGTCACGAGCCAGATCCTTGTGCCGCCCTTCCAGGAACAGCTTCACATCGTGAACCGCGGCGGCGTAGGCTTCATCGGTGGTCAAGCCTTGGACGCACGGCCCCAGGCAGCGATGGATGTGGTACTCCAGGCACGGATGGGTGTGCGTGCGCGTGAAATCCACCTTGCAGGACGGAACCTTGAAGTGGCGATGAATGAAGTGCACCAGCCGATGCGCCAGGTTGCCAGGAAAATACGGGCCGTAGTAAGTGGACCCGTCCTTGATCAGGCGGCGCGTCACGTACACGCGCGAATACTTCTCGTTGGTCAGCTTGATGTAGGGGAATGTTTTGTCATCCCGCAACAAAATATTGAAGCGCGGCTTCCATTGCTTGATCAGGTTGTTTTCAAGCGCCAGCGCCTCTTTGTTGTTGTCCACCAGGATGTATTCGATGTCGCGGGCGTCCGAGATCAAGGTGCCGGTTTTGGAGTCGGCCAGCCGGTCGTCGGAGAAATAACTGCGCACGCGGGCCCGCAGGTTCCTGGCCTTGCCGACGTAGATCACCTCGCCGTGCTGGTCCTTGTACAGATACACGCCAGGCAGCAGAGGCAGTTGTGCGGCTTTTTCCCGGAGTTCCATTCAGAGGGGGCTACATCTATTGTCGCAGGCTGGCCCGTTTGCGCGTCCAAGCCGATCAGAAACGGGGACGCAGCACGCGATTCCACCACATGATGGCGCCGGTCACGAACATCACTGCGGGAGCAAGTCCGAACAGGGCCCAAATCGCCTTCGTCGTCTGGTCGCAGAGTCCGGGGCCGTGACAGGGAATCCCGATGCCGTTGATGCGGCCGAAATGCAGGTAGGCGACCCAATAAATCACCTGATCCACCAGGCGCGCCCGCATGTTCGCGGCAGTGACCGGCTCAAGCCGGTCGGCGAGGTTCTGAACCGTTTCAGGAAAGCAGAGATAGATGCCGCTGAGTCCAAACAATACGGTGAATCCAAAACTCCAGAAACCGATCATGCTGTGCAAGTGCCAGGCCTGGCGCTTCCATCCCACGCCGCGATGCAGCTTTAGGCCGCGCCGCCAGGTCTTGCTGCCCGGCCACCAGATCACCAGACCGGTGACGGTGAGGGCCAGCGCGGCGAATGCGCCAATTCCGTTCACCATCCGGCCGGTCTGCCCCGCGAGCAGATTGTCATGCAGATCCAGCACGGTGGCTACGACGCGCATGCCCATTGGCACCGCATCGCCGAGATCGCTGCCGGTGCGCGGATCAAACAGCCGGTGTTTAATCTGATCGCCCCGCTGCAGGCCGACATCCACGGCCCGATCCGGATCCGGCGAGTGGCCGATTTTGACCACTCGATAACCTGGATACCAGTGCCGGGCGTCGGCCGCGAGTTGGTCGTCGGTCAGAGGAGGCTTGGAATCCTTGGAAACGGTCGGGTCGGGCGCCGCAGCTAAGTAAAGTTCGTTCCAATACACCAGCACGCTGCCGGTAACGCTGATCACCAGGATGTAGAGCCCCAGGGCTATGCCGCACCATAAGTGGATTTGAAAAATCGCCCTTCGCAACCAGATCTTCTGCGGCTGCCGAACCCAGCGCTGCCACGCGGTCAGCTGATTGTTCCCGATCACTAGCGACAGGCTATAACAGAGCGCCGATTCCGTCAATGTTTGGATACGCAGGTTTGGATACACAGGTGCTCTGACGTATCATGCAGCCAATGGTGATCACTACCGAGTATGCCAACATTTCCTCCGGCGGCTCGGCGATGCGGATGTTTCTGGCTGCGCCGAAAGCCCCTGGAAAATATCCCGGCATCCTGTGCTATTCCGATATCTTCCAACTCACCGGCCCCATGCTGCGCTCGGTGTCGCGTTTGGCCGGCTAGGGATTCGTGGCCGTTGCGCAGGAGATCTATCATCGCGTGGAGCCTGCCGGTTCGCCCATTCCATTCGATGACGCGGGCGAACGCGCGGCATGCAATCTCAGTCCCTGTTGGTGTCTTCTGGAAGCATGAAGATTGCCTGCAAACGCGGTCGGATGGACGCCGTTCTCCGGTTCTTCCACCAGGTAAATCCCCCTTAAAGTCGGGCAGATACGCCAATATCGTAAGCGCTAGGAGGCGAAGCGTACCGTCGGATATACCACGACGGGGCTTCGATTCGGTTCCTAAACCTGAGCATTAAGAATAGATGCTTGTCTTCGGGACGGAGTACAGTTCGAATTGACTCCAGGTCAGTTGAGCAGGATTGGACATGGCTAAGCCAGCGATGGAATAAGTCTTGCGATTGATCGTAGAGTTGGGCGACCAGCCTTGCTAAGTTGAAGCCGTCAATTATTTTCGGCCGGCCCTGGTTTGAACACCCTCCCGGAGCAACTCCTTGAACCATACACTGGCTGCGAATTTCGACTGATCAAGAGGCAGACTGGCCAATGCTGAGTGGCTAGTTTGGAGTTCGAAGGGGTACGAATCCGGCGAGTTTTCTGCCTGAAATCAAACGCTCTTCTCACTCCTGCTAATAACGGGGATTTCAGCGGTTCGATCGCTGGACCTTACCAGATGAATGCTCAATCCGGACAGTCACCTCATATCGAGTTGTGTGGGACCTTAAATCCCTCAGGAATTTGCGCTTCATTCGCTAGCTCAAAACAACTACCCTCGCGTGACCAAACCAGATCGTGGAAGTTCTCGCTCCGCTTGTCGACTGCCGCAGCCAGACCTTCTGACACTAGTGTCCGAGGAATGCGATCTTGATTTACAGACTGGAGGCACCGATACCTCTTTGCCTCAACGCGGGTGATTATAAATGGCTTCCCGTACTGTTTATATCAGAGCAGGTGGTGGTGCTGCTTTTCCAATTCCTTGACGATTTCGCCGACCTCCTGGGCGCGGGAGCGGTCGGCGATGAGCAGCGCGTCCGGGGTATCCACTATCACTAGATCCTTCACACCCAAAAGAGCGATCAGTTTGCCATCGGCGTCCGCATAGTTACCGGAGCTGGAGCGCGCCAGCGCTTCGCCGCGGAACACATTGCCATTTTCGTCGCGCGCGAGCAGTTCATATACAGCATTCCAACTTCCGACGTCGTTCCAGCCGAAATCATCGGTTGCCAGCCCCACAACATGCGGCGATTTCTCCAGCACCGCGTAATCGATTGAAATGTTTTCGCAGTGCGGGAACACTTCTTTCAGCTTGGCGGCGAAGCGTCGATTGGAGAATTCCGGCAGGCTCGCCAGCAGCGTAGCCGTTTTGGGCAAGTATTCCCGTAGCGCCTCGAGCAACACCGACGTCTTCCAAAAGAACATGCCCGCATTCCAATAGAAGTTGCCAGCTTTCACGTACCGCCGCGCGGTTTTCAGATCCGGCTTCTCCCGAAAGCGGCGCACGCCGACCGCCTCGCGCGGCCAGGCTTGCACATCCTTCGGAAACTCGATGTATCCGTAGCCGGTCTCGGGCCAGCGCGCCTGGATGCCGAGCACCACGATCTTGCCTTGGGCGGCGGCTTTGAGCGCGGGACGAATGAAGCGCAGATAGTGCGCGGGTTTTGCGATCACGTGGTCCGATGGAAAAACGCCCATCACCGCATGGGGGTCAAGGGATTGCAAAATGTGGGCGGCCAGGCCGATAGCGGGCGCGGTGTTGCGCTGCGCGGGTTCGGCCAGGATTTGGCTCTTCGGAACCTCAGGCAATTGCCGAATAATCTCGGCGCGCAGATGGTCGTTGGTGAGAACCCACTGGTTCTGCGGCGGAATCACCGGGCTCAACCGGTCCACGGTTTGCTGGATCAGCGACCGTTCCCCTAGGAATCGCAGGACCTGCTTGGAGTGCGCGCGCCGGCTGCGAGGCCAGAAGCGCGTACCTCGGCCGCCCGCCAGGATCAGGCCGTAGTAATTGGTTGGGCGCGCCATCAGCTTTTGGGGTAATCGTGATAGCCGTGGATCAGCTTCAAGGTGCGGTTCCAGCGAGTCTTGCTGAAGAAGTGAGTGGCCAGATCGAACATGTGATGCAGGTTGTAATTCTCCAGGTCCTCGGTATCCGCATCGTAGGACCAAAAGATCAGCAGCGGTTTGCCCATGATATTGTCGCGCGGCACCAGGCCCCAGTAACGGCTGTCGAGCGAATCGTCGCGGTTGTCGCCCATGGCAAAATAGAATCCGGGCGGGATCACCAGTTCACCGTTCACAACATCGTCGTGCAGCATTTTATAAGCCCGGGCAGCCATCTTGGGATCCTGGATATACTCCGGCTCGCCTTGCGGGAAATTGTCCCGATACAGCAAAGAATTGTCCTGATGGATCACATACGGCTCATTGAGCGGCTGGCCGTTGATGAAAACGCGTTTGTCCACCATCTTCAAGTGATCGCCTGGCAATCCAATGCAGCGCTTCACGTAATCCACGGTGATGAGCGTGGGATGGCGGAAAACGATGATGTCGCCGCGCTTCACGTCTTCATAGGGCAGCAAGTGCTTGCTCAGCGCGTCCGGCGGCGCGTAGGCCAGCTTGTCGACGATCAAATGATCGCCGGTGAGCAAGGTATTGTGCATGGACGCGGTAGGGATCACAAACGGCTGCGCGATGGTGGAGGTGGCGAACAGCAGGATCAGGATCGTGATAGCCCACTCGGCCACCGAGTTGCGCTGCGCGGGTTTGGATTCCCGAGGCGCGGGCTGGACCGGCTTAGTTGTAGTTGTAGTAGCCATGGATCAACTTGAATGTACGATTCCATCGCGTCTTGGTGAAGAAATGCTCGGCCAGGTCCAGAAAGTGGCTCGCGAGGTTGGTAACCGACGAGCTCGCCAGGCTCTCCGTACTGGCATTGTAGGACCAGTAGATGATGAGTGGCTTGCCAATGATATTCTCGCGGGGAACGAATCCCCAATAGCGGCTGTCCAGCGAATTGTCGCGATTGTCGCCCATGGCAAAATATGACTCCGGCGGCACCACCACTTCCCCGTTCACCACATTGTTGGCCAGCATCTCGCGGCCGCGGTCGAGCTGCGTGAAATTCGCTTCGCTGCTGGGAAAATTGTCGCGGAACGAGTCGCCGTAAGGGCTCTTGTGAACCGCATAAGGCTCCGTGAGCTTTTTCCCGTTTCGATAGACCTGCTGGTTGATGATTTTGATGTGATCGCCGGGACTGCCCACCACTCGCTTCACAAAGGTCTGGCTGATGTCCACCGGATAGCGGAACACGATAATATCGCCGTCGCGAGGAGTCTCATAGGGCAGGATGTATTTGCTGAAGCTGCCCTCCGATGCGAAGGCTAGCTTATCTACCAGCAAATGATCGCCGATCAGCAGGGTGTCTTCCATGGATCCGGTGGGAATTACAAAGGCCTGAACCAGGAAGGTGGTGCCGAACAATAAAAGCAGAATGGTGATGGTCCATTCGGCAATTGTTCCGCGCGGCGGTTCCTTCGCGGCCGGCTTAGCCGGCGGGACGGCTGCAGGCGTCGCGGGAAGGGCGGCGGGATCGGCTGTAGCTGCTGTTTTTCCGCGATCCGAAGTGGGTTTCATAGCGTCGACACCTTCAGTTTATCAGGCGGAGGCAGTTTATCAGGAGGAGGCAGTTTATCAGCAGGCGGCCGCCTATCGGATGGAGGACGGGACTCGCCTGACCCGCGCAGGCGCTGCACCTCGCCAAGCGAAATATAGATGTTCAGCAGTCCCAGGCCGCTCAATGCGCCGCGGAAATAGGAACTGCCCCACACGCCGCGCAGCCATGGGAGCAGATTCGCCACCGTATTGGTGTCCCATTGCGGCGTCCAGGGAAATACGGCCAGAAACGCTCCCACTTCGAAACACACGATGATGAACAAGAAAATGCCCAGCTTGTGATACCAGGTGTGGCGGGTGCGCATGGGCGCCGGACCCGGATGATCCGGTTGCCCGGCCATCTTGGGTTCTACTGGGCGCATGCCGCTTCCTGCGCAAGATCCTGCTGGTCGAAGCCGGCATCCTCTTCCACAAACAGATCCCCCTGACGCGGATATCCGGTCCAGACCGCCTGCGGCGAATGCTCCCGAACCGGCCAGAAGCTGAAGCGGTGCATCGGCGTGGGGCCGTGAGTTTCTAGCGCCTTCCAGTGCTCGTCAGTGGAATAACCCTTGTGATTCTTGAGACCGTACTGCGGGAAAACCAGATCCCATTCGCGCATGCAGGCGTCGCGCGTTACCTTTGCCAGGATGGACGCAGCGGCAATGCATTGCGATAGAGCATCACCATGGATGAGCGCGCGCTGACTTAGGGGAAGATCGACGGTGACGGCATCCACCAGCAAATAATCGGCCGTTGGATTCAGGCGCTGGATGGCCCGCTTCATTGCCAGGCGCGAAGCTTGCAGGATATTGATGCGATCAATCTCAAAAGCATCGGCGGCCGCTACAGCGCAAGCCACAGCGCGCTCGCGAATCCGGCCAGCCAATACCTCGCGCCGTTCCCCGTCCAGCATCTTGCTATCGCGCAGGCCCCGGATGGGACGGTCAGGGGAAAGGATCACAGCCGCGGCGAAAACGGGTCCGAACAAAGCGCCGCGCCCGACCTCGTCGACACCGGCGATCCGCTGGAAACCCTGCGCCCGCGCTTCGTTCTCGTACTTAGCCTGGCATCTCATCGGTAGGCGGTTTCGCTGATCCGATCGACAGGACGGCGCTCGCGAGCCAAATCAAGTGCGTTCGCGGAGACGTGCTGCTTTGCCCTTAAGCTCACGCAGATAGTACAGCTTGGCGCGGCGCACGCGGCCCGTCCGCACCACGTCGATATGGTCGATCACCGGGGCGTGCAGCGGGAAAATGCGTTCTACCCCTTGGCCAAAGCTGACCTTTCTCACGGTTACGGTTGCGCCGAGCCCGGAGTTGTTGCGGGCGATGACAGTTCCTTCAAAAGCCTGCAAACGTTCCTTGTCGCCCTCTTTGATCTTTACGTGGACACGGATGGTGTCGCCCGGGCGGAATTCCGGCACCGGGCGGAGATGTTTCGCTACTACCTTGGTCAATAACGGGTTCGGCATGTGACAAATCCTTGAATCTTCATTGTAGTAGATCTGAGCGGTTCTTCGCAGTCTTGTCACGGGCGGCTTGCCGGCGCCAGTTCCGGATCTCCTCGTGATTTCCGCCCAATAGTACTTCTGGAACCTTCCAGCCGCGGAAATCGGCGGGGCGAGTGTATTGCGGGCAGTCCAACAGACCGGGTTCAGTGAAGGATTCCTGGATCGCCGAGTCTTCGTTGCCGAGAACGCCGGGAAGCAGGCGGGCCACCGCATCCAGCACCAGGGCGGCCCCAAGCTCGCCGCCACTGAGGACGAAATCGCCGATGGAAAGCTCCTCGTCGGCCAGGTGCTCGGCCACGCGTTCGTCCACGCCTTCGTAGCGCCCGCAGATGAGCAGGAGTTCGTCGTATTGTGTGAGGCGGCGCGCGGTTTCCTGGGTGAAACGCTGGCCTTGTGCCGAGAGCAGAAGGACGCGCTGAGTGGGCTTGCGCTCGGGCCAGATGCTTTCCACGGCATCGAAAATGGGCGCGGGTTTCAGCAGCATGCCTTCGCCCCCGCCAAACGGGCGATCGTCGACCGTGCGATGCCTGTCATGTGTCCAGTTGCGAAGGTCGTGAATGTGGATCTGGATCAAGCCGGATTCCGCGGCCTTGGCGACAATCCCGTTTTGAAGTGGGCCCTGGAAGAAGTCGGGGAAGATGGTGAGGATGCGAAAAATCATGTTTGTGGCGCACGCACTCGTGCGTGCAGCGTTCACACTCGTGTGAACGCCTCGACATACCCCCTCTAGCCTGGGCCGGACCTGGCGTCGCCAAGAGTGGCGACGCGGCACGCACGAGTGCGTGCGCCACGACTACACAACTAGTTTAGGTCAAGGAGGCCGTCGGGCAGATTGACGACGATCTGTTTGTGTTCCAGATCTATCTTGGTGCAAATCGATTTCGCGAACGGGATCAGCAGATCGCTTCCCACCTGCAGCAGCGGCGTGCCGCCGGTCTCCTCAAAATCGGTGACAACCCCGAGCGAGCGGCCGGTGGCGTCGAACACCTCGCAGCCCACCAGATCGGATTGATAAACTTCGCCGTCGTCTTCCAGCTGCGCGCGCTCTTCAAACGGAATGGCCACCTCGGCGCCCGCCAGCTTCTCGGCATCGGAAATCGTGTCCACGCCTTGGAACTTGAAGATCAAATGATCGCCATGCATCCAGATGTTCTCAACCTCCATGGGAGTCTGGTTGACGAAGACGCTCTTCAGGCGATCGGGCTGGCTGGTGAGCGGGATGGCGGCCAGCTCTCCTTTGTTCCCGCGCGCGCGAAGCAGCCGGGCGATGGTGACGAGCTTCAGATTTATTCCAGAATTTCCAGCGTGAACCGGCGGTTCAGCTTCATGCCCGCCGCGCCCAGCAGCGTGCGGATGGATCGCGCGGTGCGGCCCTGTTTGCCGATGACCTTGCCCAGGTCGCTGGCCGCCACTCGCAATTCCAAGACGGTCACCTGCTCGCCCTGAACTTCGTGGACGTTTACCTGGTCGGGCAAATCAACAAGAGCCTTCGCGATGTCTTCAATAAGTTGTTTCATCCAGGTGTGCCTGTATTGTAGTTTAACGCTAGGCAGAATCTTAGCGTGGGGTCTTGCCAGGGGTCTTGCCAGGAAGGCCGGCGGATTCTCGTGGACGCGCTCGCGGAAGCGTCCCTTCAGTCCCATGGCGAGCGAGACGCTGTCTTCGCCGAACTTGTCGCGCATCTTATCCACGGCCGTCATGGCATTGCGCCAGCGGTTGGTGTTTGGTTCTTCGAGCATGTTGAGCTGGCCTTCGGCGGGTTTGAGTCCGGAAGCGTGGACGCCCAGCAGCCGGATGGTGGCGTTCGGCTTGCGATTCGCGCGGAACAGGGCGCGCATTTGTTGGAAGATTTCGGTGTCGAGCTGCGTGCCGTGATCGAAAGAATGCGCGCGCGTGATGGTGGTGAAATCGGAGTAGCGCAGTTTCAATTGCACGGTGCGGGCGTGCAAATCGTGCTCGCGCAGGCGGCGCGCCACCATTTCGGAAAGCCGCGCGAGCGTGGCTTCCAGCGCGTCCACTTCGGCGGTGTCTTCGTTGAACGTGAATTCGTGGCTGATGGATTTGGGCGTCGAGTCGTCGCCCACTTCGCCATCGAACCAACCGCCCGCGTCCATGCCGCGCGATTTTCCAGCCAGCGCGAGACCCCACTGGCCGAGGTGCTGGCGCAGGAAATCTTCATCGAGCGCGGCCAGGTCGCCGACTTTGCGAACGCCCCAGGCTTGCAGATTCTTTTCGGTGACCTTGCCGACGCCGGGAATTTTGCGGACATCCAGCGGCGCCAGGAAACGCGCCTCTTCGCCCGGCAGCACCCAGAGAATTCCGTTGGGCTTGGCTTGATCGGACGCGACTTTGGCCACCATGCGGGCGGTGGCGATGCCGATGGAGCAATTGAGATTGGTCTCGCGCTTGACCGCTTCGTGCAGGCGATGCGCGGCCGAGAGCGGCGGCCCATGCAGGCGTTCCGTGCCGGTGAGATCCATGTAAGCTTCATCGACCGACGCCATGTCCACTTGCGGCGAAAAGCTCTTGAGGATTTCGTAAATCTTGCCTGAGTATTCGCGATAGCGCTCCGGGTGCCCCGAGACAAAGATGGCCGGCGGGCAGAGGCGGGCGGCGGTGCGCAGCGGCATCGCGGAGTGGACGCCGAATTTGCGCGCGGCGTAGGACGCGGCCGAGACGACGCCGCGCTGGTTGGCCTGTCCGCCGACCACCACGGGTTTGCCTTTGAGCGAAGGATCGAAGAGCTCTTCGACGGAGACGAAGAAGGCGTCCATGTCGACGTGGAAGTAGGTCTTCATTTCCGAAATAGCCGTCTATATTATGTCGAACCACGCGGACACTTACCTGCCGTGTCCGCAACATTTGACAGTCACGATACACTAGCCTTGATTAGAACAACCGCGGCGTTTCTTCCGAAAGTTGATCGCCGTAGAGTATCAGCCGAGGTAGGTCGTCTTAGGACGTCCCACCCTCGGTTTTCGTTTTCTGGGAAGGAGCTTGAATATGCTTGAGGTCAAAGAGGCTTGGCACGTTTGTCCGGCCCCTAAGTGCCCCTACTGGGGTAGTTCAGCAGCTGTTCAGAGACATTTTGGAATTGTTCACGCATCAACCAACTGGATAATTGAGCACCTCTCCCGTGAATCGGCTAACGACCCAGTCAGGGATAGAGATGGAAGATGCCTCAAGCTAATCTTTCGCGCATGGAAGATTGATAACCGGGGACGCAAGATTTGGGCCCGCGACTACGGCCTGCGAGCCTGGCGTATCTACGTTCCATCAACGAAGTGACTCAGATCTCCAAGGCCGAGGTCCACTGCGGATTTTCCAGCGCCTCCGGCACATCTTTGTCAGCGCGTCGAAAAAGATGTTTGGCGACTAGGATAGCCAATTCTTTTGCTGTGGTGGGATCGGTTGTAATACCAACGATAGACTGGTTATCTGCGGATACGTCGGCAATCCAGCCTTTCGATATTCGCTCGTTTCGAATATCGTCAGCCCAAAAGACTCGCAGAACGAAGTCAGCACCCGTGAAGCTATAGCTGTCTCGCATGGTTTAAGAATATCAACAGTTCCGTGAACGGCACACGAAATGTCAAGACGCGGCCGATCGCACACTCCTCGCCGCTTGTTGTATGACCACGACTAGCCGCACGAATGCGGCAATCTGGTGGCGAGCACCCGAGGGAAGCCGGCGAGGTCGTGCATTACTGCGATATCCGTCCAATTCGAATGCAGCATCGCCCGAACCGGGTCTAGGGAATTGTAGCCGAGTTCGAGGAGCAGCCAACCGTTGGGGCGAAGGACACGGGCGGCGTCCACGATCAGGCGTTCGTAAATTTCAAGACCCGTGGGCCCGCCGTACAAAGCGATGGGCGGTTCGTAGTCGCGGACTTCCCTCTGCAGGCCGGGTTCGTCGGTCTTGGGAACGTAGGGGGGATTGGAGACCAGGACGTCGACACTGTGACCGCGAAGGGCATCGACCAAATCGCAGGCGAGAAAGCTGACTTGCGCCGAAAGGTTCCTGGCATTGGATCGAGCGACGCGCAGCGCGGCTGCCGAGATATCGGTTGCGAAGACGCGAGCGGCGGTTTCCAGCGCGAAACTGGTGGCGATTGCGCCGGAGCCGGTGCCTACATCGACGACTAAATCGCCCGGCCGAATGCGACCAATGGCAGCTTCGACTAAATGCTCCGTTTCCGGGCGCGGGATCAAGACATCCGACGTCACGCGGAAATCGCGGCCGTAAAATTCCTGCCGGCCAGTGATGTATTGCGTCGGCTTGCCTTTCAGCCGCTCGTGCAGATAGCGGCCGTAGTGAATCCAGGCGACCTCGCTCAGTTCCTCATCGGAGTGCGCGTAGAGATACGCTCGGTCGCGACGCAGAGCGTGCATCAGAAGAACTTCGGCGGTCAGGCGCGGCGCCGGGATAGCGTCGTCTTCCAGAAGCTTGGTGCCCTGGAGGAGCGCGGTGTGGACGGTCATCGAAGCGCTAGGCCGCTTCGCCTTGCTCTTTCAACTTCTCCGCCTGATAGTAATTGGTGAGCGCGTTGATCAGCGGATCCAGGCGCCCCTCCATAATCAGGTCCAGCTGGTGCATCGTCAGGCCGATGCGATGGTCGGTGACGCGGTTCTGCGGGAAGTTGTAGGTGCGAATCTTTTCGCTGCGGTCGCCCGAGCCCACCATGCTGCGCCGCTCGGCGCCGATCTGCTCGCGCTGTTTCTCCAGCTCCATTTCATACAGGCGCGAACGCAGCACCCGCTCGGCCTTGGCGCGATTCTTGATCTGCGATTTTTCGTCCTGGCAGGAGACGATCAGCCCCGTCGGCAAATGCGTGAGGCGAACAGCGGAATAAGTGGTATTGACGGACTGGCCGCCCGGCCCCGAAGAACAAAACGTATCGATCCGAACATCCTTGGGATCGATCTTGATTTCGACATCGTCAGCCTCGGGCAGCACCGCAACCGTGATGGCTGAAGTATGCACGCGGCCCTGCTGCTCGGTGGCCGGCACGCGCTGCACGCGATGCACGCCGCTTTCGTATTTCAAATGGCTGTAAACCTTGTGGCCGCTGATGAGCGCGATCACCAGTTTGAGGCCGCCGACCGCTGATTCGCTCACGTCCGTCACTTCCACGCGCCAGCGCTGCGATTCCGCGTAGCGCGAGTACATGCGGAACATTTCAGCCGCGAACAGCGTGGCTTCATCGCCGCCCGTGCCGGCGCGGATTTCCAGCACGATGTTCTTTTCGTCCAGCGGATCTTTGGGAAGCAGCAGCACCTTCAGATCCTCTTCGATCCGTGCCAGCTCCGGCTCCAACCGCGCGATTTCATCGTTGGCCATCTGGCGCAGCTCCGCGTCGGGCTCTTCCACCATCGAACGCGCTTCGTCGTAATTGCGCTTGGCCTGTTTGTAATCGCGATATCTGGCAACCACCTCTTCCAGCTCCGAGCGCGTCTTGGCGATTTTGCGATAGGCTTCGCCATCGGCAATGACGGCCGGGTCCGCCATCTGGCGGGTAACGGCGTCAAAGCGCGCTTCCATATCGTCGAGCCTTTGGGAAAATTGCATGACCGATTCCAGCGAATACCGATCGCTTACGCGATCACCAACTCGCCGCCCTGTGCTTCTTCCAGCTGCATGGCGCCGTCCAGCGCCTGGATGGCGACGCTGGCCTGTTCGTCCGACGGCTGTTGCGTGGTCACGCGCTGCAGCCAGAGGCCGGGCGCGGTAAGGGTAGCCATCAAGCCCTGCTGATGCCGGGCTGCGTATCGAATAAATTCATAGCTAACGCCGACGATCAGCGGAAGCAGCGCGATGCGGGCGATCAGCTTAGCGGCAAACGCATCGAAGGGCAGCAGCGGGTAAACCAAAATCGTCAGCACCATCACCAGCAGCAGGAAACTGGTCCCGCAGCGCGGATGAAACGTGACGAATTTCTGCGCGTTCTCCACCGTTACCGGCTGCCCCGATTCGAAATTGAACACAACCTTGTGCTCGGCGCCGTGATATTGGAACATACGGCGAATGTCCTTCATGCGCGAAATGATGATGAGGAACCCGAGGAACAGCACCAGGCGGATCAGGCCGTCCATCATGTTGATGGCGAACCGGCCGTGCAGCGACGGGACCGCCTTGCCCACCTCAGTCGCCAGCAGCAGCGGCACGAATTTATACATGAACAGAAAGAACAGCAGCGAAAACGCGAGCGGCATGGCCAGCATCCAGCCGGTGAGCTCCGGCGGCTTCTGGCCGTCCTTGGCGGCCTCTTCGCCCAGCGCCACGTTGGCTGAAAATTGCAGCGCTTTCACGCCCAGATACATGGCATGGCCGAGCGTTCCCAGGCCTCGCAGAATTGGCAGCTTGAAAATCGGATATTTCTCAGAGATGCGCGGCAGCGGGCTCTGCTCGGTAACAATCTCGCCATTCGGCTTGCGCACCGCGACGCAGTAGCTGTGAGGCGCGCGCATCATGACGCCTTCCATGACGGCCTGCCCGCCCACCAGCGTCTCTTCGCCGCTTTCGAGCACGGGCAGCATTTGAATATGGGCGCTCAGGCGCAAAAAGCTTCGGATGGACAAGTGGAAAACTCCTTTGTCATTATATCGCGAACCCGGCGCGCAGCCCCGGCGCTGGGAACGGCTACAATGAGGCTTATGCAGGTATTGCTGGCGGGGGGGCATAAATTCCTCCTGCTTGAACTCGATCCCGACTTCGTGGCCAACATCGCCAAGCAGGCCGGCTTCGAGTATCGGATCGAAGAAAGCCAGCGATCCATGAACCTGTACCTTGCTGCGATTGACCGCCAGGCCCCGCTGCTGCTCTTCGACGCGGCCGATCCCGGCAATCTGGGCTGGTTTTCGCGCTGCCAGTTTTACGTCGATGGAAAGACCGGCGCCGTGTTGCAAACGCCCATGTCGCTCGCGAACCAAAAGGACCGGGCCGGGCGCACATTGCCCGATTCGGTGCGGCTGCAAATCGCCAAGGAACTGCCGGTGACGTTCCGAATGCCGGGCAAACAGCCGGTGAACGAACAGGTGGTTTACGCCGTGCTCTACAATCTGCTCAACGCGCTGCTGAACACCGGCGTGGGCGTATGCGGCGGGTCGATTGTGAAACCGCTGGCCGGGCGCAGCGAGAGCATCGGTACGCGCAACTAGCTAGCCGGCGAATTAGGCCGTGCACCTTGTTAGCCCGCGCCTCTTGTTTACTCCTTGCCTCTTGTTTACTCCTTGCCTCTTGTTTACTCCTTGCCTCTTGTTTACTCCTTGCCTCTTGTTTACTCCTTGCCTCTTGTTTACTCCTTGCCTCTTTGTGCTCCTTGCCTCTTTGTGGCGCACGCACTCTTGCGTGCCGTGTCGAGACTCGTCTCGACACCTCTTCTTCAGTCACGGTAAAGTGTCGGCACTCTGCGTGTCTCACTCAAGGGGTCCCCTTCAGTCAGGCGTCGGCATGAGTGCCGACGCGGCACGCAAGAGTGCGTGCGCTACAAGCGTGGCCAATCACGATTATGGCCAATAGACCTACTGCGGATCGGCATCGGCCAATACAGCATTTAACGAGCCCTGCCGGTAGCCTTCCAAATCGATAGTCACGTAATGGAAGCCCAGCGGCTTGAAGATTTGAACAAATCTGTGGGCCATTTCGGGAGTGAGCGCAGTCGCGAGTTCGTCCTTCGCGATTTCTATGCGGACCAGTTTGCCGTGGAACCGCACGCGGAACTGGCGGAAGCCTAAAGCGCGAATGGCTTCTTCGCCGCGTTCGACAGTCTTGACGTTTTCAATAGTCACAGGAGTTCCGTAAGGGATGCGCGAGCTGAGGCAGGCGGCCGCGGGACGGTCCCAGGTGGACAAGCCGGTGAGGCGCGACAACTCGCGGATTTCTGCTTTGCTCAATCCGGCGTCGACGAGTGGCGCTTTGGCCTGGTGCAGTTTGGCGGCGTGCTGGCCGGGGCGATAGTCGCCCAGGTCATCCACATTCACGCCATATGCGATATTCTCGATGCCGCGCTCGCGCGCCACGATTTCCAGGCGCGTGAAGAGTTCATCTTTGCAGTGAAAACAGCGATTCGGATCGTTCTTGATGTAATCCGGATTGTCGAACTCGCGCGTTTCGATGTATTCGTGCCGGAAACCACACTCGCGCGCGAACGCCTCGGCATCGCTCTTGTGCGATTCGGGAATGGATGCGGAATCCGCCGTGACGGCCAGGGCATTTTCGCCCAGCACGCGATGTGCCGCCCACGCCAGATACGCCGAATCGGCGCCGCCGGAGTATGCGATGATGACGCGCCGCATCGGCTTCAGAATCGAAAACAATCTGTCTTGCTTCGCCTTCAGGATTCCTAAGTCGAGCTTGGGCGCGGCTGCCAGTTTGACCAGACCCGCCACCACTCCAGTATATCTGGCTCCGTGCCGGCTGCTCCGGCTAAAGAATGAATTAAACTGAATGGCGGGTTCGATAGCCGGAAAGGAGATCCACATGAAAACGATCCACATCGCCGTAGTTATTTCGCTTGCGCTCGCCGCTGGATTAGCCGCGCAAACACCCCAGCCCGTGCGCACGCAGGCCGGCTTGGTCCAGGGCATGACAGAAGACGGCATCACTGTCTACAAAGGCATTCCGTTCGCCGCCCCGCCTATCGGCGATTTGCGCTGGCGAGCGCCCGCAGCGGCCGCGGACTGGACCGGGGTCCGCACTGCGGACAAATTCGCCCCGGCCTGCGTGCAGGTTCCAGTCGTGCAGGCCGACCTCGGGATGGAATCCGTCGCCACCAACGAGGACTGCCTCTACTTGAACGTCTGGACGCCCGCGAAGTTGCCGCGCGAAAAGCTGGCCGTGATGGTCTGGATCTACGGCGGAGGGTTCACCATTGGCGGCACTTCGATGTCGCTGTATGACGGCAAGAATTTCGCCAAGAAGGGCGTGGTTCTGGTGAGCATCGCCTACCGCCTGGGCCGATTCGGCTTCCTGGCGCACCCCGAACTAACGCGCGAACAAGGCGGGCATTCCGGCAACTACGGGCTGCTGGACCAAATCGCCGGCTTGCAGTGGGTGAAGCGCAACATTGCCGCGTTCGGCGGCGATCCCAACCGTGTCACCATCTTCGGCGAATCGGCGGGAGGAATTGCCGTCAGCATGCTGTCGGCATCGCCGCTAGCGAAGGGATTGTTCCGCGGCGCCATCTCCGAGAGCGGCGGAAACTTCGCGCCAGTGCATCAAACCGGCAGCGAGGGCGGCGAGAACATGGATTCGCTCCCCACCGCCGAGAAGAATGGCACTGCTTTCCTGACCAAGCTGGGTGCGGCTTCCATTGCCGATGCGCGCAAACTGTCAGCCGCGGATATTCTCAAGAACTCGCCTCCCGGCCTGGGAGGCTCCTGGCCCATTATCGATGGCTATGTATTGCTGGGCGATCAATACAAGCTGTATGAAGCGAAACGCTACAACAACACGCCGGTTTTGATCGGAACCAATTCCGACGAAGGCGCGCTTTTTGTTGCTTCCGCGAATGCTGATTCGTATCAAAAGACGATTCGCGACGGGTATGGCGAATACGCGGACAAAATTCTGGCCGCCTATCCGGGCAACACGGACGCCGAAGCTCTCCGTTCCTCGCGCGATATGTTCCGCGACGCAACTTTTGCCTGGCCCACCTGGACGTGGGCGCGGCTGCAATCCAAGACCGGCAAAGGCAAGGTTTACGTTTACTACTTCAGCCACCGGCCGAATTATCCGAACGCGCCCGCGTTTAAGGATTGGGGCGCTGCGCATGCGGGCGAGATCGCCTACGTTTTTGACAACTTCACGGCGGGGATGCCTGCCACGCCGTCCGATCGCACGGTCTCCGATGAAGTGTCTTCTTATTGGGTGAATTTCGCCAAAAGCGGCGATCCCAATGGGAGCGGCCTCCCTCATTGGCCGAACTTCACCAACTCGAGCGCGCAGGTGATGAACTTGGACGATCCGTCCAAAGCCGTAGATGTTCCGAATTTGCAGAAGCTCGAAGTGCTGAACGGTTATTTCGCCTGGCGGCGCGAGGCTGAAAAAAGTCGCTAAGAGCGACCGCGTGGTGAGCGACGGAGGCGGCCTTCCCACCGCACCCCCGTCCCTAAGTTTTTGGCCGTTTTACCTTTCGCTCGCTGGCTCCAGATGGCCGAGACGACGAGGAGCAAAATCCGTGGCTTGGCGCTGTTCTTCCATCCACAGCGGCCAACCTTGCGGCGGCGGCTCATACCTGTCGATCCTGCCCGCGCGCAGCCGATTGCACAGCGCGAGCACATTTTCCTTATGCCGCGGAGATTCGTGACTACAACTAATAAAGGCGCGAACTGGATTTGACGGCATTCACTACCTTTTCGCTAGAATAACGAACGGATGTGGTGCGCGTCGAGTGTGCGGATTCCTCCCGAACTCAAATGCTTGCATCGGATCCGCCCGGACAACGGCCCAGCCAAGAAGCGGTTTCCACCGATTGCCTCTGATACCTCATCTTTTCGTCTTGGTTTCCACTGTACTTTGATCAGCGGCTGAAGGTGTCGCCTCGGATTCGGTGAACGCAGCGGCGGCCAACTTCTTCGCGTGATTCCGAATGTCCCGCGGCCAGGGCTCGATCATCTCTAGGAAGCGCTTGCCTTTGCCCGCAAACAGCGCCCGGATTGCCTCTTCGTAGCCAGGCTCGTTTCCCGCCATCGCCGAGAGGAACCGGTATGCGGCATCCTGTGCGCGCCGCAACCGATCTCTGCCTTGGTTTGCCGTTCGGGCATGCTCCACCAGTTTCCGTAAAGCCACCGAGGCGCCTCCCGGCTGCATAGCCAGCCAATCCCAATGCCGGGGCAACAAGGTCACTTCGCGGGCTATCACGCCCAACCTCGGGCGACCGGGCCCCCGTGTTTCGGCAATGGATGATGCCGATTCACTGGTTGGCGGCGAATTCTCCGCGATATCCGAGACACGTTGCAAGACCTGCTCTTGAGTTCCGCGAAAATCCACTTCGACTAATTGGCTGGTATGGTCATCGAAGATCAATATTTGCGCGTGCCTGTCTCGATCCAGCACCGCTTTGGTTTTCAGTGCAACCTCGCCAACCGCGCCGCCGGCAATTCGTCTTGTGCCGGCAAAGGCCGTGCAGGATTTTACAGGAGATTCATTCATTGAGCTGCCTTCGATATTTTACCCGGATGTAAACATATTATCCTGGCTTAAAGGCGATTGTCAAATCCTCGGGTGAGTGGGTGGCGACTTACCGCCCGGGCGGATAGCTGCCTAACACTCGCAGAAAATCCGCGATCTCTGCCAAATGCCGCAGCGCGTTTTGCACGCGTGGCTCATTCTCGCGTCCCAGCAGATCCAGATAAAACAGATACTCCCACGGTTTGCCACGCAGCGGGCGCGACTCGATTTTGGTCAGATTCAAATCCCGCAGCGCGAAGGCACTCAGACCGCGGAACAGAGCTCCCGGAATGTTGCGCGTCGTGAACACCAGCGAAGTCTTCCATTCCTTCGCGCGCCGCGGCGGCGGCAGCTTCTTGGCGGGATACAGCAAAAAGAAGCGCGTGAAATTTCGCCGGTCGTCTTCAATCGACCGCTTCAGGATCGTTCCCCCGTAGATGCCAGCGGCCACATCGGAAGCAATGGCGGCCGCCTGTGGCCCCTTTTCGGCCATCACCATCTTCACGCTGCCCGCCGTGTCATAGAAGGGGACCTTCTCCAGTTTCGGATAACGGGCGAAGAATTTGCGGCACTGATCCAGCGCCACCGGGTGCGAATACACCTTGCGAAGATCCTTGAACCGAACTCCCGGCGGCGCGATCAGGTTATGCACAATGCGGACATTGGTCTCCGCGGCGATCCGCACATCGAAATGCAGCAGGTGATCGTAATTCTCGTGAACGGACCCGGCCAGGGTATTCTCCATCGGTATCACGGCTGAGTCGATCTTTCCAGCGCTCAGCGCGGCAAATACGGATTCGAACGTGGGGTAGGGAACAACCTGCGTTTTAGGGCTCAACAGTTGGCGGGCGGCCTCCTGGCTGAAGGCCCCCAATTCACCTTGGATGCCGGTGCGCTGCAATTTCATCGATTTTCTTCTCCACTCCCACCCGGACGCCCATTCTCACTTTCAAGTGTCGGCGGTTCCCCTGTTTTTCTCAAAACCGAACTTAAGCCTCATTCCAGGCCCGTTTCTGCTAACGATAAACCGTTGTAAAGTCGGGCGGCTGTTCGGAAAACCGAACAAAGAATTCCTCCTTGTCTTGCTCTTTGCTGCTGTGATCGTTATAATTCGACCCTGTAGAACGTCTGACTGATGTGCGCAAACTGGAAACCGCAAACCCCCGGTCATTTTCTTTAGGTGCTGGGAAATGCATCATACCATGGAGGATCCTGGACAGAAACTACGGCGTATCAGAGAACGGCTTAACTTACGGGTTCGGGACGTAGAACAGGCCAGCCTGAAGATTGCGGATAAGTACCACAATGACGATTTCGCGGTTCTCATCAATCGCATCTCGGAAATCGAGAATCGTAATCTAGTTCCCACCATCCACAAGCTGTACTCCCTGTGTGCTATTTATCGCCTTGATTTTCAAGAAGTTATTGAATGGTATGGAGTCTCGCTCGGTTCCCTTCCCACCGATGCCGCGTCGGTGGACGTCCCGCAAACGCACTTGCTTTCTTTTCATGGCAATACCGGTCATGGCCGCGTTTCAAGTGAAGTGCTCCTGCCGCTCGCGCTCGATCCCGGCCTCGATCTTCGCCGCACCACCTATCTTACTCGCATGGTGCAGCGCTGGGGTAAGCTGCCACTCCTGTTTCTTGAGTCTCTCGACCTCAAGGAACAGCGCTACGCCCTGATGGGAACCGAAGACTGGTTCATGTACCCCTTGCTCCAGCCGGGGACCTTCGTCTGCATTGATGAGACCCAGCAAAAGATCGCCAACTCGGGTTGGAACAACGAGTTCGAACGGCCCATCTACTTTTTCGAGCATCGCCAGGGCTTTGCCTGCGGGTGGGCCAGCTTGAACGGTGAGCAGTTGATCCTGCTCCCCCACCCGTTGTCGGGCTGTAGTCCGCGGGTCTACAAGTATCCCATTGACGTCGATTTGATCGGCCAAGTGTCTGGGATCGCTATGCGTCTGGATCAGGCGCGCCGACGCCGTACGCGGCCTTGAGCAGGTCGAGCAAGGCTGTAAAGTCAGCTAGATAGAGACGTCTCTCCACCCCTCGAACAGAAGCTGGCGGTAAATTCCGATATGGCGCCAGCCGGATCCAGGTCTCCACCACCAGGCGTTTGTCCTCGAACGAGGCAGGAAATATATAGATCCAGATCTGCCTTCTGTTGTTCGAGGTTGAAGTATAACCACTCAGCGAAGACCTTGCTGTGGCTGTTCTTCAGTGCCTTATTCGCCTCATCGTCTCCGAATACCAGCGCTAATCCGTGATGTTCGTAGGCGCCGCTGTTAGCATTGCGCAACGAGGCCAGGTAGACCAGCTTTCCGAAGACAGAAGGAATCTGGGAGATAGTGTTGCGCCAAAGGTCGGCAGCGGCACTCCGGTCGAAGGCAACGCCCGCAGTTCTTTCGCCTTTCATACCAAACACCTGAAATCATACACCGGATCTTCCGGGAAGGAAAGATAGATTGTCAAAACGCCGCCGAGCGGCTGGATGCTGACGCGCAGCGGCCGGATGTTCTGGTTTCCGAAAGTCTATCCGCGCTTTCACTTACCACGCCTCACACCGCTTAATCTTGCCGTGGATTCGAGAATTCTCCGAATTCAATTCAAAACCACGAGGAGATTTGAGCATGTTAAAGAAGCTTTTTTTGCTTGCAGGTGTTGCACTTGCGCTGGTTACGGCAGTTTCCGCGGATATCCCCACCCCGCCCTGCAACCCCTGTTTGATCCAAGCATCCTTAGCCGGTTAGGTCCGTCTCGGCCCGGGGAGCTGGTGATAGACTGGATTTCCATCCATGTACCAGCTCCCAATCGAGCAACAAGTCCTGGCGCTGGTTCAGATTGCGGTGCTGCTGGCCCTGTGCTCGAAATTGTGCTGGAACGGCCTTTACAAAACGTACGGTTTTTTCTTTAGCTACTTGGTGTTGGAGTTCCTGCAGGCGCTGATTCCGGTGTTGGTACCGCTCGAAAGCCGCCTGTATCGCGACCTCTTCGTGATCAGCCAGGGGCTGATCGTCGCATTCTATGCGCTGGTAGTTCTAGAGTTGTACTCGGTTATATTGCGCAACCTGCAGGGAATCGCAAGCGTGGCGCGCCGCTACATCAAGATCACCCTGGTGCTTGCCATTGTCGTCTCCCTGTTACCTTTGCGAATCGAGAAGACGCCGAACACGCTCACCGGTTACCTGTTCATTTTCGAGCGTCCAATTCTGTCCAGCCTCGTCGTCTTCGTCCTTTTAATCAGCGCATTCCTCGTCTATTATCCGGTTCCCCTGGGTCGAAATGTGATTGTGTACCTGACGGGTTATGCGGTATACTTCGTCACCATTGTGACAATGGTATTTATCAACAACCTGGGCTACTTCTGGAACCGCCAAAAAGGCAATGTCGACATGGGCATCTCCGTGGCTTGTTTGACCTTTTGGCTGTTGGCGCTCAATCGCAAAGGGGAGGACAAACGCGTCGTGGTGGGCCACCACTGGAATCCCGGAGACGAACAGCGGTTGCTGGCACAACTAGAAGAAATCAACGCCAGCCTTTTACGTTCCAAAAAATAAGCATAGAGAAAACCGGTTGCTATGTTGCTGATGTGCTCCGGAAAAAGGATAAATGTATTGCTTTTGCTCGAACTATTGGTTATGATTTAGCGAGAGGCGAGGAGGAAACGTGCATTTGCAGTTGATCCTTCCGATTGCGCTCGCGCTCACATTGCTAGCCGCTTGTTTTGCCGGCTATTCTGGAGACTCGCGTCTCGCTTTGACGCGCGGCATTGTACAGCGGAATGGCTGGACGGCTTTTCTCTGGAAAGCTATGCTCCCATGGAGCGCTTGTTGGATCTAGCGACCTGCGGTTTCTGGCGTCGCAGGCCGGATATAGCGAGGAAATCGCCAAGCGCCTCATGGCCGAGCGGCGCGCGATTTATCGCATTTACATTCGCCATCTGGTGCAGGACTTCAACCAACTCATCGGCATTGGCAAACTGATGATTGTTTATTCCACGCAGGACCGGCAGGAATTCGCGCGCCAGTTGTGGCGCCAGCAGATCCGCTTTTACGCCGCGATTTGCGCGGTGCGGCTCCAACTCGCGCTGTCTCCTCTGGGATGGACCGGTCGCTGGCGATGCGGCGGATCGCACTCTGGTGGCGGCCGTCGGCGCTATGCGCAATCAGGTGGTGATGTTATCGTCCTCCAGCCAAGGCCAGTTAGAGATCACGTGATGGCGCCTCTGCCAGCGCTACCTGCAAAGCGTCTTGAGATGCTGTTTGGCTTCCTTGAGCAGCGGGAATTGTTTCTCGGCTTCTTTAAACTCGCGGGTATGGACGCAGCGCCGCGCGCCCCGGTGCTCCACCGGAAAACGCAAGTGGAGCATCTCGTGGAACAAAATGTATTCCACCGCCAGCCTGGGAACGCTCCGGCCTGTCCAGCAGGCGGCTCAAGATGATCGCGTTGTGCGAGGGATCGTAGTGCCCCAACATCACGCGCGAGGGCCGGCGGCTCCAGCCCAGCAGCGGTTGCGCCATCAGTCCGTGGAAGTGCGCTTGATTCAGTTCTTCGAAGATGGCTTCAAGATCGTAGGCACTCGCCCTGCGGACCGGACACGAACTTGCGCCCCCGCGTCTGCTTTACCAATTGCAGGCTGCGGCGCATTTCCTTGCGATTCAGATACCGGCGGTAGCGCTCCGCATGAGTTCGCGGCTGCGGCCGGCGCAAAAGCTTGGACATCAGAATGTGCGCCAGCGATTCCAGGATCGCCGCGGGCGCGCCTTCCAGCACGTCGGTGATGCGGAAATCCAGGCCGGATTGGTCCCATCGCACCGAGCTGTTTGCGTTGGCGAACTTGCAGAATTTCAGCCGAACGGTCTGGGACGGATGTGCGAGGCTTCAACTCGGCGAAGACGCGCGCGAATATCTCCTCGGGCGTCTCAAAGAAAATCGCGCTCTGCAGCACTATCCTCAGAATACCTTTTTTGCGAACGCGCTTAGCGCTGAATTCGAGCCGAGCCGCCCTGGGCGAACGCGCGCACTTGATCGAGCGTGGCCATGGTCGTGTCGCCCGGAAACGTGGTCACCAGCGCGCCGTGCGCCCAGCCCAGCTTGAGAGCATCCTCGGGAGATTCGCCCGCCAGCAGCCCGTAAAAGAATCCGGCCGAGAATCCATCTCCGCCGCCCACGCGATCGTAGACATCCAATTCGCATTTCGGCGCGGTGTAGGTTCGGCCGTCCGATCCAGGCCGTCGCGCTCCAGGTGTGCCGGTTGGCCGAATGCACCTCGCGCAGGCTGGTGGCCACGATCTTCAATTGCGGGTAATGTCTTGACGGCTCGCTGCGACGTCCGGCCAATCCCGAGCGCCTGTTGCAGATCTTCTTCGTTGCCCACCAGCACGTCGACATTCTGGAACGATGCGGCGCAGCACCGGCCACTCGCGCGGTCGGCGCCGCCCCAGACGTTCCACAGCTTCTCGCGAAAGTTGAGGTCGAACGAAACCACCGCGCCGGCGGCCTTGGCGGCTTGCATGGCTTCGACGATCAGATCGCCGGTGGTGGGCGAGAGCGCGGCGAAAATGCCGCCGCTGTGGAACCAGCGCACGCCGCCAGCGAAAATAGCCTTCCAATCGAAATCGCCGGGCTTCAGCATCGCGCCGGCTTCGTTCGCGCGATTGTAGAATACCACCGGCGGGCGCACGCCATATCCGCGATCGCTGTACACCGTCGCCATGTTCGGACCAGTGACGCCGTTGTGTTCGAACCGCTTGTAGAACGGTTGCACGCCCATGGCGCGGACGCGCTCGGCAATCAAGTCGCCGATGGGATAGTCCACCATCGCGCTCGCGATGCCGGTCGGGATGCCAAAGCAGTTAGCAAGATTGGCCGCGACATTGAACTCGCCGCCGCTCACGTGAATTTTGCATTCGGTGGCTTTGCGGAAGGGGACTACGCCGGGGTCCAGGCGAACACCAGCGCTCCCAGAGATAGCAGCCCCAGCGCGCCTTCGCGAGGAATATTCAGGACACTCAAAGATCAACGATACCAGACCGGCTCGCGATTCTACTGGGCAGTTTCGTCCAGCAGCAAAATTTCAACCCGGCGATTTTCGGCCCGGCCGGCCGGGGTATCGTTGGAATCCTTGGGGTCGATGGAGCCATAGCTTTGGACCGAAAGCCGCGACTCGGCAATCCCGTAGCGTCGGCTGAGGACCTCCAGCAGGCTTACGCTGCGCGCCGCCGAAAGCTCCCAATTGCTGTGAAAGCGTTTGTTGTGGATGGGGATGGAATCGGCATGTCCCACCAATGCCACTTTGTTCGGAACGCTCGACAGCACCTCCGCAATTTGGGAAACGATAGGGAGCGCGGCCGCCGCGACATGGTCATCGCCCGAGGGAAACAGAATGGCCTGCGGCAGGCTGATCACCAGCCCGCGCGCTTCCAGCCGCGAATCCAATCCTTGCGATCGCAGCTTCTCATCGGCCCGGACCAAAGCCTGATGTGAATCGGCCTGATGTGAATCGGCCTGATGTGCTTCCGGCGGTTGTGGCTGAGACACAACTTTAGGGACGGCTTTGACAGTTTGCGGTCTCTCTGGCGGCGCATCGAACTTTGGCGGCGCAGGCGGCCGAGGCGGCACAGCCGGGTGCAGGCCCTGCGCTGCGATCGCCACAAACAGGATCAGCAGAATCGTGACGAAATCGGTGTAGCTGACCAGCCAGGATTCCCGTTGCCCTCCCTGGGCGGCTTCCAGATATTTAGGCTTGAGCTTACGCTTCATGGGCCGCTTGGGTCCGCGCGTCACGTATCTGCTCAACCTGCGGCTCGCGGATATATGCGTTCAGACGCAGCCGGATCAGAGCGGGATGCACATTGTCGGTCAATGACAGCACGCCTTCGATGATGAGCTCCTGAATTTCGAAGTTCTCGGCCACGCGCGCGCGAATCCGATGCGCCGCCGGCAACAGCAGCAGATTCGCCAGAGCCAGGCCATAAATGGTGGAGACGAACGCCGTACCGATGCCAAATCCAACCGATTGCAGGTTGGAAAAATGACGCAGCACTTCGATCAACCCCACCACGGTCCCGATGATTCCGATGGTAGGCGCGAATGCGCCGGCCACTTCCAAGGTCTTGGCATCGGTTTCGCCCTGGCGCTCGCGCATGCGCAACTCGTTTTCGAGGATGGCCTGCAATTCCGTGCGGCTGCCGACATCCAAGGCGAGCTGCAGCGCCTGACCGAAAAACGGATGCATGGCCTGCGGCACCAAAGGCTCCAGCGCCAGCAAGCTGCCGCGGCGCGCCACCCGCGCATGGAAGATGATCTCATCGATCAACGCCTCCCGGTTCACGTCCTCGGAAGCGATAAGATCCATCACACGCCGAAACGAGTGAACCAGCGAATTCTTGGGAGTGGTCACCAGCATGACTCCCAGCGTGCCCCCGATCACGATCAGCGCGCCGGCTGGCTGCAAGAAATAGGTGATTGCAATGCCGGCGGCACTCACCCCGGCCAGGATCGCTCCGATCGCCACCGCCACGCCCAGTACAAAGAACAGGTCGATGCGTTGGCGCGGCCGGGCTCGCTCCTGGGCTGTGTAGGCGCGAACTTCTTCAGTGAGAGCGGCTTGCGTTGTGGCCAATACGATACTCCAGCGAGCGTTGTGCAACACCCACAGTGCACCCGGAGGTCCAATCGGAAGTCATTGACCTTGCGTCGGAGGCGCGTGCGAAAGTGGCAAAATCTCGACGGTGGCAAAGCCAGGATTCTTCTCGCCCACAGCCGTTTAGGCCAGCAAAGCCGGGAGAATGCGGCCCCGGCATTCTCCCAGGCCGATGCGACGAAAACCTGACGCCGCGCACCACCCTTTCAATATCACTTCATCGCCATCTTCCAGAAAACTGCGCGTTTCACCAGAGGGAAGCTGGAGTGGATCGGCGCCTCGACGCGCCATCTCCAGCAGACAGCCCTGATTCTGCTTTTCCGGCCCGGAGACCGTCCCGCTGCCCATCAGACCGCCTGGGCGCAGCGGACAACCATTGCTGGTGTGGTGCGCGATCATCTGTCCCAGGGTCCAATACAACGACGCAAAATCGCTCTGGCTCACACGTATGGGAGCCGGCATTTTCGCCGAGCGCAGCCAAACCTCCAGTGTGATTTGAAACGCACCGTTGCCAGTCGTTTGAAGATGCGGGAGCGGTTGCGGGTCGCCCGCCGGCCGCGGCAATGCAGGCACCCGAAAAGGTTCCAGCGCGTCCAGCGTCACAATCCAAGGCGAGATGGACGTGGCGAAATTCTTCGCCAGGAACGGTCCCAGCGGCTGATATTCCCAGCTCTGGATATCGCGTGCCGACCAATCGTTCAACAAGCACACGCCGAACAGATGATCCTCGGCATTCGCGATCGCAACCGGTTGGCCCATCGTGCTACCTGGACCCACGAACGCGCCCACCTCCAATTCATAATCGAGCATCCGCGATGGCGCAAAAACCGGCGCGCCATTCCCAAGAATCTGCCCCCAAGGCCGCTGCACGGAAGTGCCGCTCAAGACGATGGACGAAGCGCGGCCGTGATACGCAATCGGAATCCACTGATAGTTCGGCGAGAGTGGCTTATCGGGACGAAACAGGCTGCCGACGTTCCGGGCGTGATCGATGGACGCAAAGAAATCGGTGTAATCGGGAATATCGCACGGCAGAACCAACTCAGCTTCCGATAAAGGCTGCGTCGCTCGCTCCGCGCCCAGCGAATAGTTCGCCAGCAATTCACTCAAGCGGCGGCGCAGCCCGGTGCGCTGGGCCCTTGGCATCGCCATCACCGCGCTGAGGGATGTGATTCCGAGAGCCTGGCTCGCATCCAGCAGCATGTCGCCGATGGCCACTCCCACTCGGATTTGCTCCTCGCCCCGTTTGCGAAAGCTGGCGTAAGGCAGATTCTGAATCGGAAAATCCGCGTCGGGACGATTGGCGGACTCTACCCAGCTCGCGAGATTCGGATCGTGGGTTGGATCCACTAGTTTTTCCCGACGCTCGCCATCAACTGCTGATAGCGCGGATCGTTTCGCAGATTCGCGAGAGCCGGTTCACCGCGCACTTCGTCCAGCGGCTGCCCCCCTTGAATGGCGGCCCCAAGTGCAGCGAGAGCACGATCGCGCTGCCCCGCCAGCTCATAGATCAACGCCGCTTCCCACTGCACTTTGCGGCTGCCTGGCGCCAGACGACGCGCCTTCTCTATTTTTTCCAGCGCTTTCCCTTTCTCGCCCAGCTTGGCTTGGTACAAAGCCACTACGCTCAATGTTTCGCCGTCGCTGGCATTCACCGCCAGGCGCGCCTGTCCCAGTTGAACCGCTTTCTGATACGCGGAATCCGCGTCGCCCTTTCTGCCCGATATACATGCGTAAGCGTCACCCAAATTCCCCCACACCTGCTCGCTCTGCGGCGCAAGTTGCGACGCGCGCTCCATCAGCGGAACGGCTTCCGCGCAGCGCCCCAGAAAGAAGTAGATCGTCCCGAGGTTGGTGTACGCCGATGCCGTTGGCCGCAGCCCAAGCGATTGGTTGAAGCTGACCGCCGCGCTCTCGTATTGGCCGGCCATAGCGTAAGTTGCGCCCAGGTTCGTATAGCCCTGGCTATTGCCGGGCGCTAGCTGCGTGATCTGTTGAAAGAGTGGAATAGCGTTCTGATAACGCCCCCGCCGATAGTAAAACCCGCCCAGCGAATTCAAGCTGGTCCAGTCGCTGGGGCGCAACTGAGCCGCCGCTTTGTAATTCGCTTCCGCATCGTCGAACGCTCCCATCGCCTCCCGCACGGCGCCCAGTTCGCTGAACACGCTCGGATTGGATGGCTCCAATTGCCGCGCCTTTTGGAGCGCATCCAGAGCTTCGGTGTGCCGTCCCGCACCCTCCTCGATAATTCCGAGCGTCACGTACACGGGCGCGAGCTGGCTGTTGAGTTTGAGCGCAAGCTGGCAGTTCTCGCGCGCCGGCGCCACCCACTTGGTGTCGCGAGTATCGCGATACTTGCGCCAATAGGCCTCGCCCAGCCCGGCGTAGGCCAATGCATAATTCTTATCCAGCTGGATGGCTCGCTGGAACATTTGAATGGCTAGATCGATGTCGTCCCCGCTGCGCCGCTGCAGGTGGCCGCGGGCTTGCAGATAGAAATCGTACGCGCTGGATGTGCCGGTTTCGCCGGCCGCCAGCACCTGACGCTCGCCCGCGCCGAGTTCCAGCTGCAGCATCCCGGCGATCTCCTGCACCACCGAATCCTGTAGTTCAGCCTCTTCGCCCAGCGGCCGCTCAATCTCGCGCGAGCGAAGCTGCCGCAGAGTGCCGGCGTCCACCAGATTGGCGGTGAGATGAACATGATCCTGGTCGCGCTGCACGCTGCCGGTGATGACGAGGTTCGCACCCAACGCGCGGCGCGCTTCACCGGGACTGGCCAGCCCCTCGCGCCGTACCTCGCTGGCCGGAACCACCCACAGCGATCCGTGAAACTGCGACAGCTCCGTAAGCTCGCTGGTAAGCATTTCCATCATGCCGTCGCAAAACGCCTGGTTATCGCGAGTGCCGCCGATATTGCGAAACGGCAGCACGGCGATTTTCTTTTCCGCCGGAACCGGGTTGAGCCAGCGTGGTGCAAATCGCCAAGCCAGAACCGCGAGCAGGAGAACCAGGCTGGCCGCCAGAGCCAGGAAGCTCCAAACCCTGCGGCCGGCCGGTTTGCGGCGCGGGATGGAGGCGAGCGAAATGTGGTGAGACGGGATGCCGCTTTCCAACTGGCGCGTAATTTCTTTCAGGTCGCTCGCCAAATCTTCCGCGCGCTGATAACGGCGCTCCGGATCCTTTTCGAGCGCCTTTTCCACGATTCCGCCCAGCGCCGGCGGAAGGTCCGGGCGAAGTTGATTCAACTGCGGCGCCGGCGTATGCACGATTTCATAGAGCAGCCCGATTTGCGAGCCCGCCTGGAACGGCAGCGTTCCAGTGAGCACCTGATACAGCACCACGCCAAAAGAGAAGATATCGGATCGCGCGCCGACGCTTCCGCCTTGCGCCTGCTCGGGCGACATATAGGCCACGGTGCCCACCACTGTGCCCGGTCGCGTCAGAAACGCCATGGTTGCGGTGGGAGCGTCCGGATCGACGTCGGGCTGTTCGAACTGCGCCAAACCGAAATCCAGCAGCTTGACAGCGCCGGATTTGGTCACCATGATGTTGCCCGGCTTGATATCCCGATGGACGATCCCGGCGGCATGCGCGGCCGCGAGCGCCGAAGCGATTTGGGCAGCGTAATCGAGAACAGCGGGGAGCTCTGTCCGCGGGCTTTGAATCAATTGCTGTAGCGTGACGCCCCGCACGTACTCCATCGCAATATAGTCCACGCCCGCCACCGTTTCGATTTCATAAATCGTAACGATATTGGGATGATTCAGGGCGGATGCGGCTTTGGCTTCAGCGGCGAAACGCGCGCGGCGGCGCGGGTCGGACGTATATTCAGCCTGTAGTATTTTGAGCGCGGCCAGACGATCCAGCTTGAGATCGCGGGCGCAGTAAACCACGCCCATGCCTCCTTCGCCCAGTTTCTCCAGGATCTCGAAGTGCGAAATGGTCCGCCCAACCATGTCGATGCCCCCGGCGGGAGCGGGGCGCGTGGCCCCGCCGGCCTTTACGGGTCGATGATAATCTCAGGATCGTTCAGCTTCGCCCGGCGCGCAGTGCCGCTTTGGTAGTGATACGACTTGCAGCCTGGATCGCCCGCTTTGTTGCAGACCGCAGTTACGGTGCAAGATCCACGCCGGCCGCTGGCAAACTGCTTTCCCTCGGCGCACGGGCTGTCGCCGGTGAATTTGACGTACCAGGATTTGTTGCCGCCAGAATCGCGGGTCCAAGAGATCTTGTCGCCCTTCCTGGCGTGGTGCTGCTGATGCTGCGGCAGTACTTTTCCCGTGTCGTCAATATGGAGTTGATGCGGGTCCTGGGCCAGCCCGGGAACCGACACAGCAAATAGCCACACCCCGAAAGTGACAACGGCGAAGAAAGCTTTTCTCATCGGAGAGTACTCGCTCAGTATAGCCCCTCGCGCAACCGAATGATCGACTGAGACGGTCGGTGACGGAATTCCCCATCGCCTTTCCTCCCCAAAACCAACCGCTTGCCATTTCCTGCTCCGCCGGTCTGCGCTCCTTCCTGCTACGCTCCAACCAAGCGCGACCTTGTCATCGGCGCGCCATCCCCCATGCGCGCTCGTCAAGATCCAGACATTAAGAAGAATTTATCGTCACCAAACACAAAAAGTACCCTGATGCGTCCCGCCCGCGAGCCACTCCGCCGCGTGCACGAACGAATAATCGGAGTGTTGGCGCCAGAAAGCGAGCCTACGGATCAGCGACTATAGAAGCGGCTGCGTTTTCTCGGCCCTCGCCGGCTGCCACGTAGCGGCTGACTGCCGTGCATTTAGCGGGTCAGGTGATAGACGACAGTCTGCACGGTTCCATTGCCTCGCTAACGCGGCCCAGCCTTGCGATGTTTTTCGAAAGGAACGCCGGCGTGCAAAGCGTGCGGAGAGCTCGCCCATTAGGCCCTGGTCGCAAATCCCGGGCACAAAGGCAGCCAATGCCGATGGGGAGTTCGGCGGGCATGCTATTTTCTATGTCATGGCTGAATCCGAGGCTTTGCGCCAACATGTTCTGGACCTGCTGCGTGGACGCAATGCCCACGCTGACTTCGACACTGCGGTGGCCGATCTCCCGTCCCGGCTCCGCGGAGTGAAACCGCCGGGCGTGCCCTACACCGCGTGGCAATTGCTGGAGCACATGCGAATCGCGCAATCGGACATTTTGGAATTCAGCCGCGACGGGAAATATAAGTCGCCGCCATGGCCTGAGGGTTATTGGCCGAAAACGGAAGCGCCTCCCAACGCGGCGTCCTGGAATAACAGCCTGCGCAGCTTTCGCGCTGATTTAAAGGCCATGGCTAAGCTGGTGGCGGACAAGAAAACCGACCTCTTCGCGAAAATTCCGCATGGCACGGGGCAGACTATTCTGCGCGAAGCCCTGCTGGTAGCGGATCATAACTCGTATCATCTGGGGCAAATCGTGCTGTTACGGCGATTGTTGGGAACGTGGAAGGCATAACCAGCGACAATAATCGCTCGAATTGTCAGTCGCGGCTTTCACTTGTGATAGAATCTTCCCTATTTCCATGCGAACAACTGCGCTGGTCCTGCTGGTGTCTTCCTTCTTTCTTGCAAATGCCCGGGCTCAGCCTTACGTAATCAGCACCCTCGCGGGAGCTCCCCGGCTGCAAAATGGAGGGCCGGCTATTTCGGCGCCGCTGCGCGAGCCCCTCGCGGTGGTGGTCGATCCGAGCGGAAATCTCTATATAGCCGATGATCTCGACAACCGGATTCGAAAGGTTGACTCTTCTGGCATTATCAGCACTTACGCGGGCACGGGCGTTCCCGGCTACAGCGGCGATCGCGGATCTGCCGCGAACGCTACACTCAACCTTCCCGCCGGCATAGCGCTGGACGCTAAGGGGAATCTGTATGTCGCCGACGCGGGCAATGCCGTAATTCGCCGCATAGCGGTGGATGGCACCATCAATACCGTGGCTGGGAACGGAAATCCGAAGTTCGGGGGAGACAATGGCCCGGCGATCTCCGCTCAAATTGATCCGGTGGCCGTGGCGGTGGATAGCCAGGGCAATCTGTACATTGCCGATGGCTTCAACTATCGCATCCGCAAAATCGATACCAACGGCATCATCACCACCATCGCGGGCGACGGCAGGGAGGGGGACTCGGGCGATAATGGACTGGCCATCAACGCGGAAATCGATTTCGTCACCGATCTGACGGTCGACAGCACCGGAAATGTCTATCTGGCCGATTACTTCAATTACGAGGTCAGGAAAATTGACACCAGCGGAATGATGACATTGTTCGCCGGCGGTTTGCAATATGGCAGCATCGCGGACGGCGTTCCCGCCAATACGGCTGTAATGGATCCCGATGGCGTAGCTTTTGACGGTTCCGGGAACTTGTACATTTCTGACGCTAACGGAAACAACACGGTGGTTCGGCGCGTGGACTTGTCGACGGGATTGATTTACACCGTCGCGGGGTCGGGCGTGGTCGGGTTCACAGGGGACGGGGGCCCGGCAGTGACCGCGGAACTCGACTCCCCGGCTGGGCTGGCCATTAGTGGAGGTGCGGTTTACATCGCCGACGCATCTAACGAGCGCGTTCGCAAGGTAGCGAACAACGTCATTACGACGGTGGCGGGAACGGGCATCCGCGACAATGGGCCGGCCGCCAGCGCCTTCCTCAACTTCCCCGAGGGCATCGCGACTGACGGCAGCGGGGACATTCTGGTTGCCGATACGGGGAACGCCGAGGCGCGCCGGTTCAAGGCAGGCGGCAACATCAGCAGTGTCGGGCAATTGCAAGATGGCGTGCCCGTTGGCGCCGCTGTAGATAAGGCCGGAAACTTTTATGTCACCGATGAGGAACCGGGCTCATCGGGCGACATAGCGCACGTTCTGAAACTGGAAGTGGACGGCACCACTTCGATCGTGGCTGGTGGCGCGCCCGACGGGTTCGCTGGTGACGGCGGTCTGGCAACTCTGGCCGCGCTGAGCTCGCCTCAGGGCGTCGCAGCGGACGCAGCGGGGAACATCTACGTTGCCGATTACGGCAATAATCGGATCCGCAAGATCGATACCACAGGGACCATCCAAACCATCGCCGGGAACGGCAAGTTTCCCTTCTCCGGCGACAATGGGCCCGCGACGGCCGCCGGAATCGATCCCTTCGATCTCGCGCTGCATAGCGCGGGAGACGTTCTGGTTGTCGATCAGTCCAATAACCGCATCCGCAAGATCGCGCCGGCTGGCACGATCACGACGGTTGTGGGAACAGGTTTGGCAGGTTACTCCGGCGACGGAGGGCAGGCCACGGAAGCTCAATTGAATTTTCCGACGGGCATCGCGTTGGACAGCGCTGGAAACATCTACATCGCGGACGCCGGAAACTCGGTAGTGCGCCGAGTAACACCGGGCGGCTTGATCACCACCATTGCCGGCAACGGCACATTGACACCCGGCACGGGCGATGGCGGCCCGGCAACCGCGGCACAACTGAATCCGTTCAGCATCGCGGTGGACGCGGCCGGAAATTTGTACGTCACGGACTCGTTCAACGATCACGTCCGGCTGCTGACGCCGCAGACCGTGAAGGCGGTGGGTATGAGCATCGTGAGCGGCAACGGCCAGAGTGCGCCGGTGGACACTGGTTTGGCTCAACCTTTGGTCTTGAAGATTGCTGACAGCACTGGCGCAGGGGTTCCCGGAGTGGTGGTGAACTTCACGGTCAGCCCGGAGGGTGCAGCCACGATCGCGCCTTCGCCGGCGATTACGTTGAACGATGGCACCGTGACCGCCATGGTGACGCTCGGCAGCAACCCGGGCGCGGTGACGATCACGGCCCAGTCTAACGGGGTCGCGAACGTTACCTTTTCGCTGACCGCGCTGGCGTCGAACTCGCCGGCCATCGCGGCTGGCGGGATCACCAGCGCGGGGCTGAGCAACCCGCAAGTGAAGGTGCTGTCGCCGGGCGCGATCGTGACCATCTTCGGCACGAATTTCGCGCCGGCGGGAACGGCAGAGCAGGCCGGGCTGGTGAATGGACAGCTTCCGACCAACTTGTCCGGTGTCTGCGTGGAGTTCGCCACCGTGCGCGCGCCGATTTTTGCGCTCTATCCGGGCCAGGTCAATGTGCAGGTTCCCTCGGTCACGCCTGGAAATGTTCCGGTGCAAGTAATCACAGGTTGCGATACTCCGCAGGCCGTTGCGAGTCCGCCCGCGAGCGTTGCGGCGCAAGCCAGCGCGCCTGAGTTCTTCTATTTCGCCGCCGCGCCCAGTGGCGGGAATCCAATCGCCGCCGTGAGCGCGGTCACTGGCGGCTACGTTGGCGCTCCGGGATTGATCAGTGGCGCCACATTCACTCCGGCCAAGCCCGGCGATTACCTGACGCTATTTGCCACCGGGTTTGGCGCGACAAATCCGGCATTTGCTCCGGGAGTGCTTCCAACTGGCACGCCAAAAGTGACGGCGCCTGTCTCGATTACATTCGGCGGCGTGACGCTGGATTCGTCGGACATCTTATACGTCGGCCTTTCACAATTCGCGGGACTCTATCAGGTGGACATTCAAGTGCCGGCCGGGGTGCCCGATGGCAATCAGCCGCTGGTGATCACGGTGGGCGGCGTAGCCTCCCCCGCCAATGCATTCATTACGGTGCAGAACAGCCAGTAGACTATTCTTCGCGCAGGATCTCGAGCGGCTTTTGACTCAGGATCGGAAAGCTGGCCATCCAGCCGGCGGCGTTGGCCACCAGAGCGGTGGCGATCACCGACAGCAGGATCGGGACCACTGGAATGGACGTTTGCGCGTCCAGCATGCGCTTCAACAATAGATTTGCGAACCCGCCCGCCAGCAGGCTGCCCATCAGCCCGGCAACGCCTCCCAGTACCAGAAACTCGACCGAGAAGATGCGGCTGACGCGCCAGCGCGTGGCGCCAAGCGTTTTGAGAATCACCACTTCGCGCATGCGCCGGAAGCGCGTGCCGGCCACGCTGGAGGAAAGAATCACGGCCCCGGCCAGAATGGCGAACATCGAGATGAAGCGGATCACTTGCGAGATGCGATCCACGACGCCTTGCACGATCTGGAGCACGTCCGCCACGTTCACCACGGTTACCGTTGGGAAATGCTCGTAGAGCGCCTCTTGGAGCGCGGGAACGGCGGATGGCTGAGCGCGCAGGCTGCTGTAGTAGATGATCGGGAAGCCGGCGAGCGCGCTGGTGTTGAAGATGAATTCAACGCGGCTGGAAAGATGCACGGAATCGATGCTTTGAACACATGCCACGCGCGTTGGCACGTCTTTGCCCGAAATGTTCCAGACCAACTGGGATCCCGGCTCGATGCGCAGAATTCTCGCGGCGTCTTCATCAACGCAGACTTGCGGACTGCCGTTGGGCGAAGACCACCAATCGCCGCGTTCCAGATTCACGTAATCCGGCATCGCGCCCGCGGAGGTGACCGAGCGCGGCGAGCGATAGCGGCGGCCGAACCCTTTCAAGGGCATGCCGGCTACATCCTGGCCGTCCACGCTGATTATTTTGGCGGCCACGGTGCCGATCAACTCCGGGGTCCCCTCCACGCCAGGCTGATGCTTGATGAGATCGAGAACCGCGTCGCGATCCTTGGGCGCGATGTCGATCAGGAACACGTTGGGCATGCCGTGCGGCGAGGTGCGATTCATTTCCGCGATCAAGCCGTGCTGCACCAGATAGACCGTGAGCGTGAACATCACGCCGACGCCCAAGGCCACCAGCACCGATTGCGCGTGGGCGCCAGGACGATAGAGATTGGCGATGCCGTGGCGTACGCTGGCAGGCAGTTTGCCGCGGCTGGCGACCTTCAACACGCGCAGCATCAGCCAAGCCACCGCCGACAGCGCCGCGAAGCTGATTATTAGCGCTCCCGCGAAGTATTCTCCCGTCCGCCAAATGTCTTTGGGCGTGCCGGTGGCAAAGGACATCGCGATGCCGGCGAATCCGATGAGAATCAAAGCACCAGCGGCGATGGAAGCGCGCGCCTGCAGCAGACGCGTACGCCAGCCGGGTTTGGTTTCCTCCATTTCACGCCGCAAAATCAAGCTGGGCCGGATGTTCCGGATACCGATCAGAGTTGGCAGCGTAAACAGGAGCGACGCCAGGATCGCGATGGCGATGCCTTGCGCAGCGGTGAGGAAATCCCAATGCGCGGTCGGCTCCAGTTGGAAGTAGCGCGCGAGAAACGCTGGGAAGGCGCGCTGCACCACCAGCCCGAAGGCCACGCCGAGCAAACCGCCGGCCAGCCCCAGCGCGATGGTCTGGAGCAGGTAGATCCGCATCACGTGGCTGGAGCGCGCGCCGATGCATTTCATGATCGCGATGGAATCCATGCGCTGCTGGATGTGCGCGCGCATAGCAGTCCCCACGCCGATGGCTCCGATAATGAGCGTGATCAGGCTCACCAGGCTCAGAAAAGTGGTGGCGCGGTTCAAGCCTTGCGTGACAATGGGGTGCGATTCGCGATAGTCGGCAATCAAAGAGTCGGGGAACGCGGCCTTTAGCAGCGTGCGCGTTTGTTCGATGTTCGGTGAGTTAGGTGAGATCTTGAACAGGAAACGCTCGGCCGCGCGGCTGCCAGGCATCATGAGCCCGGTGCGATCCAGGCCAGCGCGAGTTATCATCACGCGCGGGCCCACGTTGAGGCTGCCCAGCATGCGATCCGGTTCATAGGTAACCTGGCCGATGATGCGGAACGGCTGGCCGCCCAGGCGAATGGTGTCGCCCACCTTCAGATTCAAACGCAGCAGCACGTCGTCGGAGACGGCCACGTTATCGGCGGTCAACGCTTTGGAAAGCGGCGCAGGCGGCGACAGGCGAATCTCGCCATAAAACGGATATTTCATGGGATCCACGGCTTTCACCGACACCAGCATGGGCGGCTTTTGAGCGCCGGTGGACGCCATAGTGACGGTTTCGGTGATCCAGGTTCGGTCCACGCCGGATTTGGCGAGAGCGTCCATTTCGGCGGTCTGCTCAAGGGTGGGCAGCTCGAAGACTCGCAGGGAAAGATCGGCGGCCATCAGGGTGCGAGCCTGAGTCAACAACATTTCGTGGAACGCGCGGCTGAATCCTCGCACGCCGGTGAGCGATCCGACGCCCACCGCGACCGCGAGGATTACGAATATAAACTTGTACGCCGACGATCGCGATTCGCGCCAGGCGATTTTCGCGGCCGTCTTCCAGGAGAATCGCATGTCTCTACGCCGCCCGCTCGTCGCTCACGATGCGGCCGTCGCGCAACGTGATGCACCGCGATGCACGGGCGGACAGCGCCGCGTCGTGCGTCACCAGCACCAGCGTGGTTCCTTCGCGCTGGTTGAGCGAGATCAAAAGCTCCAGTACGTGCTGGCCGTTTTGGGTATCGAGGTTACCGGTCGGTTCGTCAGCCAGCAGGATGGGCGGACGCACCATGAACGCGCGAGCCAGCGCCACGCGCTGTTGCTCGCCGCCTGAAAGTTGAATCGGATAATGATCGCGGCGATCCAGCAGGCCGACACTCTCCAACAATTGACGCGCGCGCTTGGGACCGTCGATGCCATTGCCGCCCGTCAGTTCATAAGGCAGCAAGACGTTTTCTTCGGCGGTTAACGTGGGCAGCAGATGATAGGACTGAAACACGAAGCCCACTTTGCGGCCGCGCAGCAGAGCCATACGGTCCTCATTGAGACCGGTGATGTCCTCGCCATCCAGAACAATTCGGCCCGAAGTGGGCGTATCGAGGCCGGCCAGAAGGCCCAGCAGCGTGCTTTTGCCGCTGCCCGAAGGTCCCATGATGGCGACGAATTCGCCGCGTGCAATTTCCAGATCGATTCCCCGCAGGATATCCACGCGATGCGTGGCGGTGGGGATGCTTTTGGTGAGCGCGGAGACGCGAATAGCGGCGGCCGGGGCGGGCGGTTGACTCAGATCTCCCTGCAATTCTTTATTATGGCATTGGGTGGCGTTCATTACGTTCGATCGGTCTCTTTTCGTTGGATGTCTGGCGGTGGCGCTGGGTTTAACGCTATTTGGCTGCGGCGGATCACAGCCGGCTGAGTCTCAATCCGAAGCCCCTCCGCCTTCTACGGCGACTCCAGCCGCAAAAGTCGCACCCGCAGCTCCTGCGCCCGCGCCCACATCTGAAGATACGCGTCCGGTGATCGTTGCGTTCGGAGATAGTCTCAGCGCCGGGTACGGCGCCGACCCCGGCAAGAGCTTTCCCGATTTTCTGCAAAAGGATTTGGACGCGGCGGGACTGCACTGGCGCGTGGTGAATGCCGGCGTGAGCGGCAACACGACTACCGATGGACTCACTCGCCTGAGCGAGGTGCTGGCATATAAACCGCGCGTGACCATTGTAGAATTTGGCGGCAACGATGGTTTGCGCGGACTGCCGATCGACACCACCCGCGCCAATCTGGATGAAATCGTGCAGATGCTAAAGGCCGCCAGATCGAAGGTGCTGCTGGCGGGGATGACGCTGCCACCTAACTATGGCCCCGATTACATCAAAGCGTTCCAGCAGGTCTATGTCGATCTGGCGGCGAAATACAAAGTGGCGAGAATACCGTTTCTGCTTTCTGACGTCGCGCTTCGCCCCGCTTTGATGCAGCAGGATGGCATACACCCGACCGCGGAAGGCAACGAAATTGTGGCGAAGACGGTTCTGCGCTATCTAAAGCCGTTGCTGCGTTAATTCGTTCCGGCGCTTGCGTAATTCCGCAGTGGCCGCGCGATGGCACTTGAGACAGAGTGTGCGGATGTTTTCGAGATCGCATTCCCCGCCGCCTTCCACCACAGGCACGATGTGATCGGCGTCCCAGAGACTTTTTCTGGAGCCGGCGCGCAATCCCCAATCGAGAAAAGCTTTCAGGCGCGGCGCGCCACGAAGTCTCTTTAATTGCTGTTCTGCATGCAGGCAGTTGATTCCGCAGCCGGCGCAGACGCCGCGGTCGCGCTCCAACACCTTTTCGCGAAGATAGCCCGGATTGGTGCGCAAACGCCATTCCTCCACACACCAGGCCGAACAAAAGCTAACACGTCCCTTAGGAACTTCTAAATTGCACCAGCGGCAGAGATTGCGGCCATTCGGGCCCTTGGGGAGCGTACGCTGGTCCACCCACCCGCCGGGCATAGTTCTCTTGGTACTCATTCTCAAGTAACTTCAAAAAATACCAAAAACGGAACAGGATAGCGCGAAAGCGCATCTAACGTTACGCGGGGTTGTTAGGCGAAGGTGTTAGGCGAAGGTTGCGACCACGGTCGTGATTCGGTATACTCCGCAATTGCACGGACTCTGATAATTCAGAGTTGTGCCAGGGTGGATGGCCACGAGATCGAAGGCCATCGCCCATGAAATTCGGATCGCTGGGAGGCGGGGAGTGTCGGTTCAATCATCTAAATTCTTGCTAGCACTTGCATTGACTGGAATGCTGGGACCGGTGCCCGGGCGTATGTTTGGACAGGCGGCGGCGCCATCGTCCGCGACGCCGCAAAAGAACTGGAAGGATCGTGCCGAGTACGATCTGTATGTCTCGATCGGGCAGGACACGAATCCCAAGACGCGCCTGGAAAAACTCAAAGAATGGGAAATGAAGTATCCCAAAACGGATTGGATCGATGCGCGCCGGACAGCGTTCCTGACCACCTACGCCGCGCTCAACGATCCCAAAGACGCGGTGGAAGCAGCCAAGGCGATCCTGGCAATCGATCCCAAGGATTTTACGGCGCTGTATTACACGATGTATTTTACGCAGGCGTTGTACGCGCAGACCCGGTCGGCGGACGCGTTGGACGAAGGCGAGAAGGCTGCGAAGGCCATTTTGGAGCATATCGATACTCCGCCCCCGAACGTAAAAGAAGCGGATTGGGCCAAGCTGCGGCCGCAAGTGGAGCTGCTGGCGCATCGAAATCTGGGATGGATCGCGATGCAGCACATGAGCTGGGATGCCGCCCAAGCTGAGTTCCAGAAGACCTTGATGATGAATCCGAACGACGCCGAGGTGGACTATTGGATGGGCACCGTGATCGCTTCGCAAAAGAAGCTGGATCAGTTACCGGTTGCGATGTTCTATTTCGCCCGCGCCGCCACTTACAGCGGCCCAGGCGCATTGCCGGCCGCTGCCCAGCAGACCGCGCTCACCTATGTGCAGAAGCAATACAAGAATTTTCACGGCAGCGATGACGGGTTCAACGATCTAGTGGCGGCGGCCAAGGCCAATGCCACGCCACCCGCGGGCTTCACCATCAAAAATGCCAACGAGATCGCTCAGGCGCAGTTAGCGAACGAGGAAGAGTACAACAAGACTCACCCTTCTGAAGCTTTGTGGGCGGTCCTCAAGATGGCGCTGACGGGTCCGGACGGCGACAACTACTTCAACATGAGCATGAAGGGCGCGGCGGTGCCGACGCTCAAGGGAAGAGTGATCAAGCTGGAGCCGGCCATGCATCCCAAAACCATACTCCTGGCGATGGAAGATAAAACCAACAATACAACCACCGCCGATGCGACATTGAAGTTCGAGATGCCGCTCCCGGGCAAAGTGGACGAGGGAACGGAACTGACATTCGAAGGCGTTCCGGAGAGCTACACGGCCAACCCCTTCATGGTGGTTTTCAACGTGGACAAAGATAAGCTGCATGGCTGGACCGGCAAGAACGAAGCCGCCCCGGTGCATCATCATCACGTGGCGAAGTAATAGAAGGCAGCAAGCGGCAGCCTAGTCTGGGACACCAGTTGGGACACCAGTTTGGGACACCAGGCTGGCACACCGGCCTGACACATAAGGCTGCGTTCATTTTCGGACTCTGATACTATTCCAACTAACGACATTTCCGCTTGGAAGACGGAAATCGGAATAGGCTCTACCAAGATAGAGAACTGGAGGCCCGAATGTTTAATCAACCCTCAAAGCATCTGTTGCTGCTCACTGCGGTCCTGGGGCTGCTGGCGCCGGCCTGGGTGACCGGGCAAGATAAGCCTGCGGCAGCGGCGAAGCAACCCCAATATAAAGACCAGGGGGAGTACACACTCTACTCTTCTATCCTGGCGGATACGAATCCCAAAACCAGACTGGACAAGCTGCAAGAATGGCAAACCAAATACCCCACTACCGAGTTCGCCATGCCGCGCAAGCAAATCTTTCTGGATACCTACGTGAAGTTGAACCAGCCCAAAGAAGCGGTGGACGAGGCGAAGCAGATCCTGGCTGACGATCCGAAGGATTTCTGGTCGCTGTACTACACCATGTCTTTGACTCGCGCGCTGGCGGGCAATAATCCCACTCCCGACGTGCTCGATCAGGGCGAGAAAGCCACCAACGCACTACTGACCAATATCGACACGCCGCCGCCGGGAGTGGCCGCGGACAAATGGCAGGGTGCGCGGACGCCGGTGGAGGTGCTGGGACACTCGACGCTGGGATGGATCGCGATGCAGCGCAAGAGCTGGGATGCCGCCGAAAGCGAATTCCAAAAATCGCTCCAACTCAATCCCAATAACGGCGAAGTGGACTACTTCATGGGCACCGTGATCGCGTCGGAGAAGAATCCGCAAAAAATGTCGGCGGCGCTATTCTACTTCGCGCGAGCCGCTACTTATGACGGAACGGGCGGGCTGGCGCCGGCCGGACGCCAGCAGGTGACGGATTATGTGAAGCGTGCCTACAAGGGTTATCACGGCAGCGACGATGGCTTCAACGATCTGCTGACGGCGGCGAAAGGTCAGGCCGCGCCGGCCGCGGATTATCACATCAAGACGGCGGGCGAAATCGCGCTGGCGCAACAACAGGAACAGCAGAAGAAGGATGCGGACGAGCTGGCCAGCCATCCCGAACTGGTGCTGTGGAAGAACATCAAGACGCAGCTCACCGGACCGGACGGCGCCAACTACTTCAGTTCGAGCATGAAGGACGCACAACTGCCGACCCTGAAAGGAAAAGTGGTAAAGCTGGAACCTGAAGTGAAGCCCAAGATGGTGGTGCTGGCGCTCGAAGACGGCAGCACGCCGGATGCCACGTTGAAATTTGAAATGCCGCTGGCCGGGAAGGTGGAGCCGGGCACGGAATTATCGTTTGAAGGAGTGCCGGCCAGCTACACCGCCAGCCCGTACATGGTGGTCTTCAACGTAGACCCGGAGAAATTACACGGCTGGACGGGCAAGAACGCAGCACCTGCGCATCACGCTGCGCCTCACAAGAAGACATCCGCAAGCAAATGATCCCAGACTGATCCCGAGATCAATGCAGGGCGTTCGTCAAATCCGCGGCGAACGCCCGGATCTTTTGCACTTGTTCGGGCGACGCCGGCTTGCTCGAATCCCTTTCCGACGAAGAACGATCGATCGCCGCGCCAGATGAGCGCCGCAAAGCCTTGTTCGGTCATCAGGCCCGGAGCGCCGGCGTTCCCGAATGCCTGTTCGCGGCGCTCTACGAACGCGACAAAGCCGTCGCGCTCCAGGATGAAATGGGAAGTGATCTCAGAGGGGACGATCTGAATCCCCGCGGCCGCGAGCTTTTCGAGGATTTCGACCAGTTCCGGATTCACATCTTGTAGCGGCCGAGATCCTCGTCGTCCAGGCTCTCCAGCCAACGCCGCTGTTCCTCATCGCTGACCTTGTCGGCGGCGGCGTTGGAACGCTTGGAGCTTTTGAGCACGGACTCATCGACGTAGATGGGGCAATCCAGGCGCAGCGCCAGCGCCAGAGCGTCGCTGGGCCGGGAGTCGACGCTAATCAAGTCGCCATCCTTGTCGAGCCAGATCACGGCATAGAAGGTGTCGTCCTTCAGCTCGCTCACCACTACTTTGCGAATGCCGGTTCCCAGGCCGAGCAGCAGCGTCTTGATCAGATCGTGCGTCATGGGCCGCGGCGTCGAAACTTTTTCGATCTCGAGGGCAATTGCATTGGCCTCGTATATGCCGACCCAGATTGGCAAAATGGTATTCCCATTCAGATCCTTCAACACCACGATAGGCATGTTGGTGACGGGATCCATCATCAATCCGCGGATTTTCATTTCGACTTCCATGCGCCCCCCTTTCATAGCAAGTATCGCGCCTGCGCGCGCCGATACTCAAATCACTGCCTCACCCGCTAACGAATTCGGACCAGCGCGAGTGACTCGAACGCTCCACGACGTGCCCGCCAGATTTGCACCCGCCAGATTTGCACCGGAAGGAGTTGCGCCATCCCGCGGCCCCGCAACGTTGGGATGAACGAAGTTGAGCGTGCGGTTCTGCGACGTGCGTCCAATCCATTGACCTGTTGCATGATTATAACCTTCCACGAAGGTCTCTTCGACGGTGCCGACTAAATCCGCGTTGCGGCGGATCTGAATGGCGCGCTGCTTCTCCTGCACGATGGCCAGGCGGCGGATCTTTTCCTCTTCGCTGATGTGATCGGCCAAATCCAACGCGGCGGTATTGGGGCGGCGCGAGTACTTGAAGCCGAACAGCGAATCGTATTCCACTTCGTCCAAGAGCGCCAGGGTCTGGTCGAAATCTTCTTCGGTCTCGCCAGGGAACCCCACGATGATGTCGGTAGTGATGGAGATGTTGCGGCGGGCCTGCTTCATCCAATCGATGCGGCGCATGTATTCGTCGCGCGTGTAGAGGCGCTGCATGCGCGCCAGCACGTTCGAGGATCCGGACTGCACCGGAAGATGAACGTGATTGCAAAGCACCGGATTGTCGTCGATGGCGTCGATGATTTCCTTGACGAAGTCGCGCGGATGCGACGTGGTGAAGCGCACGCGCCGGATGCCGTCCACTTCGCCCATCGCGCGCAATAAGCGCGCAAAGTCCCAGCCGACGGGCGACGGATCGCGATAGCTGTTCACGTTCTGGCCGAGCAACTGGATTTCGATGTAGCCCATGCGAGCCAGTTCGCGCGCCTCGTTCAGCACGCTTTCGCTGGTGCGGCTGCGCTCGGGCCCGCGCGTGAACGGGACCACGCAATAGGCGCACGATTTATCGCAGCCTTCGATGATGGTGATGTAAGCTCGGTGCGGGTTGTCACGCCGGGTGAACGGCGTTTCGAACGCCTGATCGTTGTCCAGGCTCAGGCCGGTGACACGGCGGTTTCCACCTTCCAGCTGGATCAGCATCTCCGGCAGCTTGGCATAGCTGGCCGATCCGGCCACCAGGCTGACGTGTGGGGCGCGCTCGAAGATGCGCTCGCCTTCTTGTTGCGCAACGCAACCGAGTACGCCAAACACCTTACCCCGGCTGTGACGCTTGAACTCTTGTAAGCGGTGAAACACCTTCTGTTCGGCCTTGTCGCGGATGCTGCAGGTGTTGTAAAGAACCAGGTCGGCTTCATCCGGCTTGGCTACCTGGGTGTATCCTTGTGACAACAACGTGCCGATGACCTTTTCGGAATCGTGCGCGTTCATCTGGCACCCGAAGGTCTCGATATAGAAAGTCTGCATGCTTAGGCTTTCGATTCCATTGTACTCACGTTGAGGCAGGCTGCGGGTTTTGGCAGAATCCCTCCGGTTGCAAGAGAATCCAAGTACGAACGGGGCACTACTTCGTGTACACTAGTTGTTTTAGGGGGTGCGTCTTCAGCAGTAGTTGGCTCCCACGAAGAACCTCTCGTGAGCTAGCGTACCGTTTTGCTCGCCCTTCGGTAATAAAGATCCCCGCTGTCCTTTTTTCTTTTCTGTTCCCTGACGAGTGCCGGGTCTGCGATAAGCCCCTGAAAGGTTTCTCGCGCGTTCCGGTATGCCGGGCATGCCTGGCCAAGCCTGAGCCTCTGGCCGCTGAATTTTATTGCATCCAGTGCCGCACTCCGTTCCTGAGCCGCTTCCCCCTGGATGATCAGGGCCGGTGTGCGCTCTGCCGGCGCGGTGTTCGCGGATTCGACGCAGCGTACTCCTTCGGGTTCTACGAAGACGAGCTGCGCAAGCTGATTCATCTGTTCAAGTATGGCCGTGTCCAGACGTTGTCTGCGCCTCTGGGACGTCTGCTGGCTCGTGCGCTGCCGCGCGAACAAAGTTTCGATGTGATCGTACCGATGCCGCTGCATTGGCGCAAACGCTGGCAGCGCGGATTTAACCAGGCGGAGCTGCTGGCGCGCGAGATCGGGAGGCGCACCCATGTGCCGGTGCGGAACGCGCTGCGCCGTGTGCGCAATACCGCTTCGCAAGCCGGCTTAACCAGCGCCAAGCGCCGCGAAAATGTTTCAGGCGCCTTTCAAGCCTCGCGTGGGGCAAAGAATCGCAAGGCGCTGGATGGCCGGCGCGTGCTGCTCGTTGATGACGTGATGACCACGGGTGCCACCGCGGCGTCCTGCGCGCGTGCTTTGAAGCGAGGCGGCGCGCGGCAAGTTACATTATTGACCCTGGCGCGGGCGGACCGCAGAATCATGGCCGGCCCGCTACTGCTTGACTCGAATTTCTCCGGGAGATCCGAAGATGCCCAGTCTCGATCGTTTGCATAGACCGGTCTTAGTGCTGAACGCCAGCTACGAGCCCATCAACATCTGCGCCGCGCGCCGGGCGCTGGTGCTGGTGCTCAAGGGCGTGGCGTCGGCCGAGGAAGAGTCGCAGGCGCACGTCCATTCCACGCGCCATTCCATTCGTGTTCCGTCGGTGATTCGGCTGCTCGAATACCGGCGCATCCCGCATCAAACCCGGGCGCTGTCGCGCAAAAACATTTTGATGCGGGACCGCTATACCTGCCAATATTGCCATCGCACCATGCCATCCGGCGAGCTGACGCTGGACCACGTGGTTCCGCGCTCACGCGCCGGCGAAACCACTTGGGAGAATCTGGTGGCGTGCTGCCATCCTTGCAACAACCGTAAAGGCAGCCGCACGCCTGAAGAAGCGGGGATGAAACTGGCGCGAGCGCCGCGCCCGTTCAGTTTGCATACCAGCCGTCACCTGATGCGCCTGCTTGCCAAGAGCGACGATCAGTGGCGGAAGTATCTGTTCTATTAGGGAACACGCGCAAAACGGAGCGCGGCGCGGGGCAGTTCCTGGCCTGGTTTGTGGTGCGCGCCGCGCCCTTTGCGCTTTAAGGAACACGCGCAAAACGGAGCGCGGCGCGAGGCTGTTCCTGCTTCGTCTGGTGGTGCGCGTCGCGCCCTTTGCGCTTTTCAGGAACACGCGCAAAACGGAGCGCGGCGCGGGGCAGTTCCTGGCCTGTTTTGTGGTGCGCGCCGCGCCCTTTGCGCTACTAAGAACCGTCAGCGCGCGGTGGGGGCTTGCCCTGGTTCTTTGGGCTTGTCTTTGGTCGGCGTGGTGGCCTTCACCGGGCTGATGATCACGTGCGCGTTACGTCCTTCCAGCCGGGGCTGGCCTTCCACCTGCCCGTGCCCGGAAAGGTCCTGCGCAAAGCGCAGCAGCAGCTTCTTGCCCAGATCGACGTGCGCGATCTCGCGGCCGCGGAATTGAACCACAGCCTTCACGCGGTTGCCTTCGCCCAAGAACCGGATGGCGTGGTTCTTCTTGAACTCGTAATCGTGATCGTCAGTGTTGGGGCGAAATTTCAGCTCCTTCACCTGGATCACGTGCTGTTTCTTCTTAGCTTCGTGCTGCTTCTTTTTGTTCTCGTATTGCCACTGGCCATAGTCCATGGCCTTGGCAACCGGGGGTTCGGCGGTGGGCGCAATCAGGATGAGGTCCAACCCCATCTCCTGCGCCTTACGAACAGCGGCCAGCGTTGGCATGATCTCGACGGATCCGTCCGGAAATACGGCACGCACTTCACGCACTCGAATTGCCTCGTTCACATTTTCCCGGACCCTGGGACGGCGGGGCGGGTAGTTTCTGGATGGAATCATTGAAAGGCGGGGGCGGTATGGGAAGCCATTCCGCCGAGATGGAAACGGTCGAAAAGAATACTTATCATTGTACCGATAGTACCAGAAATCGAGCAATCCGGCGCGGGGTTCACAGAGGCCATACGAGAGGTGAGGATCGTCCGGTGTCAGATTGGGGCAGGCGGAGCGGCCGCCTGCCCGCTTCTCGCTAACGGCGTCCGTGATGTCCAGCCGTGTGGCCGCCACCAGAATGGCCACTACCAGAATGAGACGCGACCTTCGATAGATGCGCGTGCTCTCTCCCGCCATGATCCGCATGTTCGCGGGAGTGATCCTCACGCCGGTCCCGCCGGTCTTCCCTGTGGCCGTCGCGCCGGTCTTCGCGGTGATCGTGGAAGCCCGCGCCGTCGCGTCCATGCTCGAACCGTTCGTCGCGATAGGTGTTGTGAAACCTCGCCCCGTCCACATTGCTTACTGCGCGGTTGTAGAAGAAGTGGCCGCCCTCCCAGCGCCCGCCGTAGAAGCCGGAGCCCGGGTAACCAAACCCGTAGTTCACGCTACCGTAATAACCCACGTGCAGACCCCAGTGGCCGCGATGCCAGAGGTACACGCCATCCGCGAAACCCCAATATCCAGGAGTAAAGAGGTAACCCGGTTGCGGCGACAGCACCCAGGCTCCAGGGACCCAAGCATAACCGGCCGCGCCATACGCCCAATAACCAGGGGTCCAGATGTAGCCGTCGCCGGGGCACGGGGGTTGTGTGTGGACGGGAAGCGGCGGCGGAGCCACTGTGATGGATACGACGGTACGAGCGAACGCACACGCTGAAGTGGTTACCAGCACGGCCGCGAAAATCAGGTTACGAAGCGTATTTCGGTTCATATATCCTCCTTGGATCTTTTGCTTTGGTTCTAAAAGGCCGTTTCATTGCCTTCACCCCTACAGGCGGGAACCGGCGGCGGAATTACTAATGGCGGGATCGGGTTTTTTCCAAACGAAAGAGCAACGAGCCAGCGTGCTAGAATCCTGGAAACGGAGGTCCGAATTGGGTTCGGCCCCTGCGGCGGAAATTACCGGGCTGCTGCGAGCCTGGAGCGGCGGAGATCGCGACGCTCTGGAGCGAATCCTTGTCCTGGTTTATCCGGAGTTGCGCAAGATCGCGCAACGCTGCCTGATGAACGAGCGTGGCGGCCACACTCTGCAGGCCACCGCGCTGGTCAACGAAGCCTATCTCCGGCTCATCGACATTCAAAACATCGAGTGGCACGACCGTGCTCATTTCTTCGCGATCGGCGCTCGGCTCATGCGCCGCATCCTGGTGGATTATGCCCGCTCCAGAGGGTACGCCAAGCGTGGAGGCGGCGCGCAGCGCGTGGATTTCGATGAAGCGCTGGTGGTTTCGGCTCAAATCGATCCCGCGCTGGTACGGATGGACGATGCATTAACCCAACTCGCCTCTTTCGATTCACGCAAGGCGCAGATCGTCGAAATGCGCTACTTCGGCGGACTACATGCCGAAGACATTGCCGCGGTGCTGGGAGTTTCGGTGCAGACCGTACACCGCGATTGGAGCCTCGCCCGATCCTGGCTTGCCCGCGAAATGAGCGACGAAACGCCGCGGTCCGAGGACCCGAAGCTAACCCATGGACCCCGAGCGCTGGCGGCAAGTAGAGCAACTGTACCTCGCTGCTCTGGAGAAGAGGCCGGACGAGCGAGCGGCGTTCCTGGCCCAAGCCTGCGCTGCCGACACCGCGTTGCGCGACGAAGTGGCGTCTCTGCTTTCGTTCGCCCCCGATGCCGACAACGTGCTGCAGGCCGCCGTTCAGGAAGTGGCTTCGCAGGCATCCGGCGTCAGCACGACGATCTCCGGTAAGTTCGAAGCAACGTCCGGCGTCACCCAAAAGCTGGGGCGTTATCAGCTAATCGAAAAAATCGGCAAGGGCGGCATGGGGGTGGTTTATCGCGCCATGGATCCAGCGATCGGCCGCGTAGTCGCCATCAAAACGATCCTCACGGACGAAGCCGGCGGCGAGGATTCCCAACTGCGCGCGCGATTGCTCCGCGAGTCCCAAGCGGCAGGCCGGTTATCGCATCCCAACATCGTCGCCATCCACGACATCTGTGAGGAGGGCCCGACTTCTTACATCGTGATGGAGTATGTGCAGGGCCGCACGCTCGATCGGGTGATGCGCGAGGATTCCACGCTGCAGTCGAGCGGCGAGGCTTTGCGCATCTTAGAGGAATGCGCGGCGGCGCTCGATTACGCACATAGCCGAGGCGTGGTCCACCGCGACGTCAAACCCACCAATATCATGCTGCAGGCCGATGGAGTGGTGAAGATCGCCGATTTCGGCATCGCCAAAGTATCCCAAAGCGCGACCCTAACCCAGAGCGCGGTGGCGGTGGGCTCGCCTCATTACATGGCGCCCGAACAGTGGCGCGGTGAGCCCGTGACCGGCCAGGCGGATCAGTACGCCCTGGCCACCGTCGCCTACGCGCTGCTCACGGGACGCCGGCCGTTTGAAGGTGACTCGGTGGCGTCGCTGGCGGCCATGACCCTGTATCAGGAACCGCCCGCCGCGGTTACTTTCAATGCACGGCTGAATCCGATGGTCGATGTCGTGTTGCGCAAGGCACTGGCGAAAACTGGCGAAGCGCGTTATCCCAATTGCAGCGAGTTCGCCCGGTCGCTCAGGGGAGCCTGGGAGAACGTGGCGCTGCCCGTTCCGGCTCCGGCTGCAGTGGCGCCCCTGCCCGTCGCCCGGAGCAAGCAAACGTGGATGGTGGCCGCTTGCGTGACGGCGCTGCTGGCGATTTTGTCGATCGCAGGTTGGCTTGTGTACCAGCGCAGGGGCGCCGGTAGCGCGAATACAAAAGTGGAAGTTGCGAAGACCGCAGTTCCTCCTCCCGCCGCTGCAATTCAGCCGGCGCCCCCGGTTCCACAGCCGCAGCCGAAGGAACCTGCTGTGAGGCCTCCGCGGTCGCCGAGGCCGCCCGCCGCGCGGGCCACCGATCCGCTGCCTGAGCCAGCGGGGGCACTGCAAGGGGAAGCACTTCTCAAGCAAGGCGACTATGCACAAGCGGTGAAATATTTCACCCAGGCGATCGCAACCAAACCCGACTTCCGTTCTTATTTCGGGCGCGCTACCGCATACCGCGAACTGGAGCAAATGGAGAAGGCCATTTCCGACTATTCGCAAGCCATCCGTCTCAAGGCGGACAGCCCCGTCGCCTATCACGATCGCGCGCTCTGCGAAATGCGCCTGGGTCTGGACCAGCGAGCCGCCGACGACTATGATCAGGCTTTGAGAATCGATCCCGAGAGGCCGCGGAGCTGGAATGGGCGCGGATTGATCTATCTCAAGAGAGGTGGATACAAAAAGGCGAAGGACTACTTTACCAGGGCGATCGAATTGAACAAAAATTTCTACGAGGCTTATCAAAATCGGGCAAGGGCGGAGCTGAAGCTGAATGAGACCGTGGCGGCGGAAGAGGATATGAAAAAAGCCAGCGCTTTAAGAAAGCAGAATACAGTGCCGTAAGCGTGGCCCGCCGTTTCGACGAACAACGGACCACGCAATTGGGCACCCGTCGAAGACTGCATTATTTCGACGGGCAAGCGGGCGCCGGCGCGGCGAATTCGCCATCCACGGCGCCTTTGAGCGTATACCAGCCGTTGACCGAGAACGACGGCTCGGCATGCATTTGCCATGCAGCCGTCACCACGTTTTGCAGGATGTACGTCATGCCGCCGGTAGTGATGGTGAATTGCTCCTCCGAGGCGTCCCGGTCTTCCAAAGGATCGCCAACCTCCAAGTTCCCCTGGCATTTGGTGAAGGTGTATGGCGGTTTCCATGGAAGGCTGAAGGTGAAGGGAGATGGCCACGGTGGAACGGGATTGTTTCCGAAAGGATCGTGAGCAAATTCGGCAATCTCATGGCTCAGCGGCTCCAGGTCCGCATCCGTTCCAGAGCCGTCGAAGTATGTGGCATACACAAAGAACTCGTACTGGGCGGGGCTGTACTCCACGGCCTGATGGTAACCCTCAACGCAGCAGTTGGTGGGCTTGCCGTGCGCGTATTCGCTAACGTTGTAGAACAGGAACACGGGCATCGCGCCGTGTCCATAGTCGGGCCGGAGCGCTTGGAGCTTGGGGTTCAGAAAGCCTGCATCTACCTTGAAAGAGTGAGTCCCGTTAGTCGCCCAATCCCCGTTCGGAACGTCGATCGTGACCGCCGGAATCGGGAAGAACGCAAGATTCAAGTGCCAATCCTTAAAGTTGGCGCCGGGTAAATTCCAGAAGGAAGCGCGTTCCGTCGCCTCGATCCACTCCGTTTCCCCTAATGTTGTGGCCCCCAGTTTGTAGTTGTAAGGGGTGAACAGCGGCGAATTGGCCACTACATCAAATGCCGAGGTTTTCGGATTGGCAAAGAGCGGGCCAGTGGGGTCGGAAGTGTCTTCGACGTCGCCTTTGGAATTCAGAAAACGCACGATAATCGGGACAACCGGCGTGATGATCTCGGTTGTCGCGGCTCCTAATCGTGGATCGGTACCGACAAAGCACTGGATAGCTCCGTTGTAGGCAATGCCCCAAGTGGGAATGTTGGAAATGTACGCGCAGGGAACCGGTGCCGGCGGAAACTGTTCGCCCGCGTAGGCGGTCCCTGAAATGGTGGCGAGCGAGATAAGCACGGTGGCGCTTATTGTGGCCCGGCTCATGGCAGCGTTGATTCGCGATGTCATCGTTTTTCTCCTGTTTGCTGAGTTTGTGAGGGAAATTCAAGCCCTCACCTTCAGGAGCGGGAATGAACCGGGAAACTTCTAACGGCTCGGGAAGAAAGTCTTGCCGCTTTTCCCGAAGCCCGTGGGTTCGACGGAGCGCGGTTCAGTTGGCTAACCTGACAGTAGCGAATGACTATGACATTGCGAAATTACGTTTCTCTCGGCCGTTCCGGCGTACGCGTGAGTCCACTTTGTCTGGGCGCGATGACGTTTGGGAAAGACTGGGGCTGGGGCTCGGAAGTCGAAGAATCAAAGCAGATCCTGGATCGATACATCGATCTGGGCGGCAACTTTATCGACACCGCGAACGGCTATACGAAAGGCCACTCCGAGGCGATTATCGGCGAACATATTGGGCGTCATCCCTCGCGGCGCGACCGGCTGGTGATCGCAACCAAGTTTCTGACGAACATGTATCGCGGCGATCCCAATGGCGGCGGAGCCGGGCGCAAGTCCATCGTCTCAGCCTGCGAGCACTCGCTGCGGCGGTTGCAAACCGATTACATCGACCTCTACTGGATGCACTTCTGGGATCGCTTTACTCCCATCGAAGAAACCATGCGAGCGCTGGACGATCTGGTGGCGGCGGGCAAAGTTCGCTATATCGGCTTCTCCGACACGCCCGCGTGGAAAGTGGCACAGGCGCAAACCAATGCCTTGCTGAAAGGCTGGACGCCGCTCATCGCATTGCAACTGGAATATTCGCTTCTGGAGCGAACCATCGAAGGCGAACTGATTCCAGCGGCAATGGAGTTCGGGCTGGGCGTAACGCCGTGGTCGCCGCTGAAGGGCGGGATGCTGACCGGCAAGTACACGCGAGAGTCCGTGAAGACTGCGACTCCCGGGCGAGGATGGTTCGTTTCGCGTGCTTTTAACGAGCAGGCGTTCCAGGTTCTGGACGTGCTCACGCCGCTGGCACAGGAGGCCGGGACCACCATTGCGCGAGCGGCGCTGGCTTGGGTTTTGCAACGGCCCGCTATCACTTCCACAATTATCGGCGCGCGCACCATGGAACAACTGGAGGACAATCAGGGTGCACTCGAGGTCCAGCTCACAGCCGAGCAGATCAAGAAATTGGACGAAGTTTCAAAACCCAAGCTGAATTTCCCACACGATTTTCTGGAAACCGTGAAGCAGTTTGGTTACAACGGCGCGAGCATCGACGGCCAGGAGGCTCCCGTGAATCCCATTTCGCCGGCGAACGACGCAGAAAGGTATTGAGAATGGAAACGCGAAAAATCGGAAGCCAAGGTCTGTCCGCGGGCGAGATCGGGCTGGGTTGCATGGGCATGTCCCATGCCTACGGATCGGGCGATGAGGTGGAGTCCATTGCGACCATTCACCGGGCGCTGGATTTGGGGGTCACGCTGCTCGATACGGCGGAGGTCTACGGCCCGCACACCAACGAGGAGTTGGTGGGCAAGGCGATCCGCGGACGGCGCGAGCAGGTGGTGGTCGCGACCAAGTTCGGTATTGTGGGGGGATCGGGGGCACCGCAACTGGACGGATCTCCTGCCAATGCCAGGCGGGCGGTAGAAGGTTCCCTGCGCCGGCTGGGCGTGGATGTCATCGATCTTTACTACCTGCATCGCAAAGATCCAGCGGTGCCCATCGAAGAGACCGTAGGTGCGATGAAGGGCTTGGTAGAGGCCGGGAAGGTTCGCTTCCTCGGTCTTTCGGAAGTAAACGCGGAGACCATCCGGCGCGCTCACAAGGTGCACCCCATCGGCGCTGTGCAGAGTGAATATTCGCTCTGGGAGCGCGGGATTGAGGAGTCCATCCTGCCGGCCATGCGAGAGCTTGGAGTTGGGTTCGTGCCGTTCAGTCCTTTGGGGCGCGGATATTTGACGGGAGCATTTCAGACCAGTTCCGGCTTCCGGCCAGGTGATTTTCGGCTCAGTCTGCCGCGGTTTGACGATCAGCACCTGGCGGCGAACCAGAAACTGGTGGACATCGTGAAGGCGGTTGCGGGACGCCGGGGAGCATCTCCCGCGCAGGTTGCGCTGGCATGGGTGCTGGCGGTGGCGCCCGATGCGGTACCGATTCCGGGCACAAAACGGCGGACGTATCTGGACGATAACTTGGGCGCAGTGAACGTCCACCTGACCCCCGACGATATGGCCGAACTGGGCCGGCTGGCGTCCATCGCGGTGGGCGAGCGTTACTCGCCCGCGATGGCGAAGATCGCGGAGCGATAAACCCGACGCAAGTTGCCTTGTTCCCGCGCGCGGGTGTTGGAACATTCGCTTCAGTAGGGCGATGCTCCACCGCGCTAAGCTGGCCGGAAGTAACCCGTCGCAATCAGAGCGGCGGCGTCGCGGTGATCGACCGCTTGTAGGTACGCACCTTCCTGGAACCGATACCCTCGTCTGGTAACCGGTCCGCGGACCACGATGTTGGTTCGCCGCGTGAATTCGAGTAACACATCCGGACCGATCCCATCCGACGTTGCCGCGCCCGCTTCCCGGCTTTCGGCAGCGTTGCCGTGAACTAACGCGGCGCGTTGCTGACCGCAACATCCCATGGTCATCTCCTTTCAGTTATCTTGTTTCGCCACACTCTCAAAGAAAACCGGCGGCTTGGCCAATAGGCCTGTGCTGAGTTGCTCCGCCAGGCACGCAGCACCCGATAGCGCGAGCCACGCCACCAATCTGGCCAGCATCCCGTCAGCCACGAAGAAGGCCAGCGGGATGCTGATCCATAAACTGAGACAGTTGAAACAATCCATCAAATGTCCCCAAATGGTGGTTCCCAACCAAAGACGGATCCGCACGATTATTTCCCACGGGCCGTCTTCGGCGGCCAAAAGATGGGTTACCCGCCACACCGCCAGAGCGGAAATCGTAAGCCGGAACCACAGGTGCGTATCGTTCACACAGCTCTCCCGCTAGGTGCCGATATCATTGATGATGTTTATTGCGAACAGCGCCAGAGTAGTGTGTGCGTCGCCTCCGTCGCCCACCCAGGTAGTGTCCTGAACCCCCAGCGATAGCACGTACGCGCACCGGCAGCCGCGCGGCAACTGCCAAGGATTCGCCGGAGCGCACGGATTGTTGGGGTCCGGAGGCGCGCCACCGTCGAGCGCGGTCACGATGTCCCAAGAAGCCAGCAGCGCAGCTTGGCCAGGAAGCGGCGGAGCCGTCTGCCACAAGTTGGGCACGCGCACCGTGGGGCTGGTTCCCCTGCCCGCTCCATTTGGGTTGTAATCCGTCGACAGGAAGCTTTGTCCTCCGCCTCCGTTCTTCTGATAGGCGAGTGAATAGGAACCGAAGTTGTCGTTCGGCGTCTTTTGCGCGGCTGTGATATCGATCGGGTAGTCCCATGCGATGCCCATGATCGCAGCCGTGGTTCCGACGTAATCCTTGAGATGCAGGTCGCCGCAACCGATTACGCTGCCCACTTGCGTGATCAGTCCGACCACGGGCGAGTTGTCGATCCAGACGACAATCTGATCGGTGCCCGCCGGAACCACCGGAGTGTGCGGCGACACAATTGGGCCCTCGTCCACTTCCAGGAAAACGACGAAGCGTCCATTGGGATTGCTGGGCCATTTGTTGTCCGAACTGATCTTCGGCACGCTGCTGAACGGGAAGGGGCAGGTCTGAGTGGACCACGCGGCCACCAGGTCGCCATTCAGAATGATGTTGGGAGTTGGGAAGCTGAACGGGCAACCGGAAGACCAGGGATGAGCGGCCGTGTCATCGTAAACCACGGGCGCGATCAACGGCGTTCCGCCCAATGCCGTGGGACTCGGGGTTGGAGATGGCAAGGGCAGAGCTCCCAGCGCCGGCCCAAACTGTGCGAGTTGATACTGCGTGATTTGATCACCGCACCCGAACGTGTAGGCGCTTCCGGTGATGGTGACGCTTCCGCCGACAGATCGCTCAAAACCCGGTTGCAAGAGGTTTTGCACCATCTTGATGTTGGACGCAGTGGTGTTGAAGGGATCCTGACCCGTGATGGCCGGAACCGTGGCGACCGCGGTGATGGCAATCGCACTGATGCTGAACTGGAAGACGGCGCTCACCTGGAGATGCAATCCGCCACTGCCGTACACATCCAGATAGACAGTCGCCTGAGTGGTGGCCGGGGGCAGCAAAGTGATATCCAGGTACCCGAGAACACCGGCGGTAACCGGAGTGGTGGAGGAAGGATTCAGCGGAGGCCTGGAGCAATCGGGGTAGACGACAGCAGTATTGATCGCGGGACCGCCCAGGCTGTAACTCAGCGCATAGCTGGTGAAAGCAGCGCCGGCGGCCGTTCCGGTGATTTCGATTCCAGACAGATTGCCGCAAGCGGGCACAACGGTGAGCGACGAGCACGCGGGCGGAGCGTCAATCTCGGCGATGAGTGGCTGGAAACATTTCTGGAGGCAGCTGAAGAAACCTTCCAGGCAACGCAGCGCTTCCGGGAGCGTACGAGCCCTGCCGAGGCAGCACCCGAACTCCAGCGCGCAGATACAGTAACAGCGGCAGCTTCGGTAGATCGCCTCTTTGCTGTATTGCGCAAAGGCCGTACTTCCGAACAGAGCAGCCGCTGCGTCCGGCGCGAGCAGCCTTTCGAAGATTGGATTGACGGCGTTGTCGTCGGTGTGGCAATCAATTTGGCCGGACGCGATTTGGCTTGGAATGCTGGTGGGATACTCCAGATCCCGGGCCTGAATCTGAATGAATGGCGCGTAGGCCCTGGCCAGAATTTGATTCAGCGTTGCGAAGTCCTGCGTTTCTTGAATGGTGGGCGGATCGGAGACCGGCTGCCCGATGGCCTGGCGCACACAGCGCCAATAAAGGTTCAAATAGTACACAAACCCCCGGTACGTGCGAGGCCCGCGGCACACCAGCCAGCCGAACATCAGACAGCACAGGATGTGGCGATAGCACCAGGACCACTGATCCGATTTTCCGAAGATGGGCCGGCTTTCCTCGGGGAGCAGACGGATGGCAACATCGGCGGTAAAGAATGTTTCGAAGAGTTTGGTGGCCTGCGCGATCTCGTCGTCACAGGTGGGCGGATTCTTTTCGATTTCCTGAATTAAAGCCTGCGCGGATGCCGCCTGCTTCAATTCGCCCTCGAGAACTGGCTTATAGGCTTTCAGCAGTGCGTCCAGGACGAATTGCAAATCCTGGTTCGACGCGGGACTGGGATTGTTTGAGTTGCTCACAACGGAACCTCCCCGGCTCAACGCGCTTGAATCGCGTCTGCAACCGTTACGTGAAGCGCTGGATCGGAACGTTTCAACAGCGGGAACGGTTTCATTTCTGAGTGGGTGGATGTTACGGGTGGGAGTACATCTGGATCGGGCAATCGTTCCTCGAAGGGGACCAAGCCCGCGTTCCCACGGTTGGTACGCCGCCGTCCGGATGTACTTCGGTATGTGATGGGGGAGGAGCGCGGCGTTTCAGCTTTTATCTCGAAAAGTACGAAACGATCTGCCCAAAGACTTCACTACTGGTGCAGACACGCTAAATGGATCACAGAGGAACACGTTAATGCTGGGGGAGAAGGATGCATTGTGGGGAACGAGCTTTCGTTCCGCGTCTTGATCCGCCGCGTCTTGATCCACTGGACGCTGCCTGCCGCCATTTGTTCGCAAACGCTTCCGATAGAGGAGCGAATCAGGAGGAGGGAGCAACTGTATGGTCAGCTTCGTGGGGATTGGTCCTCATGCGAAGCTGACCATCTCTTTTTGTTGACCCGCTGAACGGCATCAGCGAACGACGCCGCTTAACGCTTTTCCACGCCGGAGTAAAGTTGGAAAGGCCCCCAATAATATGGCTTCCTGTAAGGATAGTCAGCGTGCAGCAGGCTGAGCTGCGCGGTTCGCAACGCATCGGCCGGCGGCACGCCCCGCACTAAATCTTTATACAGTTTCGACATCAATCGCGCAGTGGATTCGTCGTCCACATCCCAGAGTCCTGCCACCACATTGCGCGCGCCGGCCTGGAGGAAAGCCCATGTAAGCCCGACCAGACCTTCGCCAGAATAGGCGCGCGCGCCCGCGCTGCGGCAGGAGGAAAGCGTCACTACACGGGCGTGGAGCGGCACCTGCATGATTTGACGAGCGGTGAGCGTGTAGGTGTTTCCCTCGCGCGAAAGAATGAGAGCGGAGTCGAGCGGGCTGGCTGGATTCGCCGTGGCGTGAGCGGCGAAATGAATGAATTCGAAACGCGCCGGATTGGAGCGGCGGTATACCGAGGGCTGCGATGCCGCGCCTTCATACACCACCCGGTCGGAATTTGAAAACAGCGCGGCGATTGTATCCACTTCTTTGCGAGCGTTCGGCAAAGGGGGAAATTCCTGGCCCGGCGATTCGGGATCGCCGATCGCCAAAACGTTAGTTTTTTCCGGCTGGTTCGCGGGGCGAGAGTTTAAGACCAGGCCGAGCGACGGCGCCACGGACAATGTCACGTCCTCAATCCAATATTTGGCCGCGTCCTCAGGCGAAGGCAGCGTGCCGAAATTCAGCGAGTGCAGTGCCCCGTCGCGAATAATCACTACGCGAGCCCCCGGCCTGGCGATTTCGCGGATAGGCCCGAGCAGGATCTCAGATAGTTGGATGCCGGCCGGATTGCGTGATTCCAGGGGGTCTCTCAAATCCTCAATTGCCGTCCGATAGCTTTCCACTAAAGCCCGAATGTCCTTTTCCGGCGGTAACTGGAACATCTGGATCTTATCTGGCGTGATCGCCCAGAGATAGGACTGCTTGGGCGCGAGCCAATAGGAGAGGAAAATCCGCCGCGAGGTCCGCGCCAGCGCTTGAAATTGAGTCGCGCCCCCAGCGGTGCGCGCGATGCCACCGTCAGTCAAGCGTTCCGTCAAGATTCGCGCGCGGCTGGACTCCGCTACGGCCAGCGCCTGGCCCGTCTCTCCGCGCTGCACCAGAAAATCGACATAGCTCCTGTAAAATCGGACGAGGCTGGCAAGATAGGAGATCTTGTAGTCCTCCTTCGTAAGGCCTGCCTGGCGATTTTCGATAGCGGCGATGGCGGATTGAAATTGGACTTCAGCCTTCCGCGGCTCGCGTGTTTCGATGTAGAGGTTGGCGAGTCCCGCCTGGGCCTCCAGTGCGGGGGCGGGATCCTCGGACTTGGAAATGACCAAAGAGTTATACTGCTCCTCGGCTTGTTCAAACTGTTTCCGCTGTTCGGCGATTTTCGCGGAGTTCAACCGGATGTAAAGCTGTTGCCTGGGCGCCCCGATCGCTTTCGTCAAGGCCTCGCCTTCTTGGTTGTACTTCTCGGCTGCGTCTAATTCACCGATCCGGAGGTTTGCCTCAGCCAGGTTCGTCAGCCATTCGATACTGCGCAATTTATCGTTGACTTGTCTCGCTAACGACAACGCCCGTTTGGACCGATCGATGGCCTGGTTGAAATCCCCCTGCTCCAACAAGATACTTCCGCTGTTGCCGAGCCAAAGCTCCTGCGAGCGAATGTTGCCGATTCGAGCGAAGCGGGCTTCCGCATCCGCGAAACTGGCTAGCGCCTTGTCGAGATCGCCGAGCTGGTAGTAGCACGACCCGAGGTTTCCCACCGTCTGGGCACTGAGGGCGGGAGCGCGGATACGCTCGGACAAAGCCAGCGATCGTTCAAACCAATAGATCGCTTCGTCGCAGCTAAAGCGGCTGGTCAGGAAGAGAAAGCCCAGGTTGCCGGTAACCAGGGCCTGGACGTAGGAATCACCCGCTCGGGTGGCCAAGGCCAAGGCGTGCCGTAGACTACTATCCGCTTCATCGACCTTCCCAGCGGCTTGCAGCAGAGGGGCTTGGCGCACTTCTACCTCCGCCACAAGGAGCTCGGAGCCGCTGGCGTCGGCGAGCGTATGTGCTTCGGCCAATAGCTGGGACGCACGCGGTAGGTTGGAGATGGAGTAGGACGCCCAGCCTTCATCCATGCGGCGGCGTGCCTGAAGCTCCCGGCCTGGAGGGTTATTCGCTTCCTCCAATAATTGAAACGCAGTTTTGCTTTGGCCCAGCGCCATCAGGCTTTCAGCCTTCAGAAGCCTGAACTGCCAGCACCATTCCGGGGAAGACCCGCATCGCCGGAGCCCGGCATCCGCGCGATCGAGTGCTATCGCAGTGTCGCCCTTCTGAAACGACGTTTCGGCGTCTCTATAAAATGCATCGTTCGATTGAATTGGCTTGCGATCGCAGCCGATCGCGATCACTAGGAGAAGCGCGGCCAAAATCTTTACGGCGGGTAAGGGCCACCGTCGACAATGGGGTCGCCCACCACCACCTGACCCTGCACCGCGCCGTCCAATTCTGCCCGGAGCATGATCAAGCGGCGTGAGGTTGGCTCGCAGAAAAACTCTCCCAGATGCACAGTACCAAAATCCGGCACCGGGATAATCAGCGGAGCGCCTAGCTCAGATTCGGGAGTGGGTTCGCCTAAGGCGATACAAAAGCCGAGCAAATCTTTTCTTCGTCCAGATGTCGGCAACTGGACTGGATCGCCATTCGGCGCCGGCAGCGAGAGAGGCTCCAGTAGCGCTCGTTCGCGCTCGTTTTCGAGTGCAGCCAGCAGGCCACTCCAGGTGGAGTGCTGCGGTGTGCAAAAGAAATCCGGCGCAACAACCAGTTTCTTCGCGGAAAATACATCGCGTATGCGAAGCCCTTCGAAGACGCTGCCTGCCGGCACGATGAAGTTCTCGGCGGGAACGTTGCTTCCGACAGGATGCCTGGCCGGATAATTTCGCCACGATCCGGTCGCACTTCACGATGCCAAGGAGATTGAAATTCTCAACGACTGACAGCGCCACCGTCTCAAAAACACCGTCCTCCGCTTCGATCCCCACCACCTCGGTGTAGGCCGAACCAAAAGACAAAATATCTTTGTATTGAAATCCGCCGTGGTGAGAGGAACCGCGGCCTCCGATGGAAGGCAGCGTCGACGCGGACTGGATGGGAATCACATCGTCATAAGGGGATGCGAATTGGGCCGCGACGCCAGTGGCGTCCGCCTGAAAGAGATACCGCTTCGAGTTGTTCTGCTTGGCCACGAAAGCTCCTGTCTAGTCCAGTGTCAGAGTCAGTGAATAACGAGCAAGTATAGCTTCCGGTTTACCATTTTCCGGGGCGTTGCGAATTACTACAGTGTATCGGCCCGAAGGGAGAAGCGACCGGGTCATCAAGATCTGGACGGGCTCACCCGGCGCGGGCGCGGGCACCCGAACGCTGAATTTGATGGATCCGGATGCATCCTCGATCGAGCACAAGTAATTGGCGAAGGAGCCCTGCCAGACCGGATCCATGTATATGGTGAAGAAACGGCTGCCTGGCGGAACTTCCAGCACGCGGCCGTCGCCACGCGAGAGGGGAGGCAATGCATGGCTCGACACCGCTTGCGGGATCAAAACCGCGTGTAACTGGCCACGCAGCCCCGGAATTACGATCCAGGCCTGATATGCGGCGACAGCGCCCAAGACCAGGCTGGCCAGCGCGGGCGCCCAGCTCCAAGGACGCCAGCCGAACCTTGCCCAAACGGACGGTTTGGCAAGCACTGGTTTGGCAGCCGGCCGCTCTTCCAGAAAAACGGATCGGGCGTTGTCTTGAAACAGCGCTACGGCGCGAAGATCGCGGCTGCATTCCGTACAGTCGAAGAAATGCTGCTCGAACGCGTCCGATTCCGAGGCCGATAGCTGGCCGAGTAGATATCGCTCAACGGCGCCAGCACTCACTGCCTCCGTGTGGTTCATTGGTCATCGCCTCCCAGGCTCGATGTTTCCTCACAGAATTCTTCCCTCATTGCAGGATCGTGTCCAGCCCTCGCCTTCGAACGGTTTCCCGGAACTTCTCTTTGGCGCGATGTAACAGCACGCGCAGATAGTTGCCATCTACCGCAAAATGCTTGCAGATTTCAGTGCGCTCGTCCTCTTCGAGGAACACCATGCTCAAGAGCGCCCGGTCCTTCTCCGGCATATCGGAGAGGACCTCGCGCACAGCCTTTTTCCGCTCCTCGGTAACCATGTCGGATGCAAACCTTACACGAAGGTCCGGAGCGTCAACCACATCCTCGTTGGTTTGCCGGTGTGAGAATTCCGCGCGGAGCACTTCCAGCATTACGTTATTGCAAACCGCGAGAACGAACCCGCCGAAGCGTTCGGGATGTTGAATGGGTTTGCCGGATCGCAAATAGGTCAGGACGCGAGCGAACGTCTCCTGCCGAATCTCATCGATCAAGTGCCGGACGCGCACACGATTCCTGAGCTTCAACCAAATCGCGTTGCTGAAATAGGAGGTGAAATGACGTTCCGTCTCGTGATCCCCATCTTTCAGACGCGTCAAATAGTCGGCATCGAAGGCCGGATAATCCAACGGGGCTCCAGTAAACGCTAGAGTACTAGAAAACGTCTTCGGCCTCAATACGACCGGGTGTAGTTCGCCGGCGAGGACGTATGATTTAGCGCAGTTATCGAGGGTCGAGTGTTTCAATTTCATGAAAACCGTTTGACCGGCATGCTTCGCCTCAATTGGCCGTCAAACCATTAGTGAAGAACGGGCTGCGAGCGTTTCAACAAAAAGCGTTTCAACGAAATAGGCGAGCCCGGTCAGGCGGCCCGAATCGATGCCAAACGGCGGGCCACCGCGGCCGAGATCGGTTGCCCGGTGCTGGCTTCGTAATAGCTGAAGGCCGGACAAGGGTTCACTTCGAAACAATAAATCTCGTCGTCCGGTGTCACTTTCAGATCGATACCGGCAAACTCGAGTCCAAGCGAGCGTGAAAGCCGCAGGCATCGTTCGGTGAGCTCGGCTGAGAGCACTACCTCCCGCAACTCGGCAGACTCCCCCATTTGGCGCGCGGCGTACCTGTAGTCCGTAGCCTCGCTGCGCACTGCCGTAGCGAACGCTTCGTCCCCGATGGTATGCACGCGCAGGTTCGTACCGCCAACGAAGGCTTGAAACTGGGTGGGACACCAACGAATGCGTTCCAATCGCTCCTCGTCTTCATCGCTGAGCTCCTGCACGATGGATCTCACGGCGCTGATCGACTTATAAATGACGCGGCCGTGCCAGGCGCGAAAATCGCGCACCAGTTCCGGATCGGTGGTAATCAGCGATTCGGGAACCAGGAAGCCCTGCTTGCGGATCAATTGAGCCTGATACGGCTTGGACGAATTGCTGGCCATGGGGGCGCAACGATTGACCACCAGGGCGGGGGAAATCTCCATCCAGCGCATGAGCGTGTCGTGGAGGGAGCGACAGTAGTTTCGGAGGCTCGATTCTGAAGGCTCAGAGGACAGCTCCGGGAGGAAGCGGTCGTCCATCATCCTGGGGTAGACTGCGGTGAAATCCTGCAGCTTGTAAGTTTGATCGCCAATCCGGAGCTCTCCGGTAACCTGTGCGTCCTTGACTTCGAACCACATCTCGCAGTTCGCGAATTCACGTTGATTAAACAAGACGAACGGAATGCCCAGCTCTTCCAGCCGCGACGTCACCATCCGCAACGGTGTTTCCGATGGAATGCCACAAAGCAGGATCATACCCGGCCTCCTTCCGTGAGAGCATCGGCCAAGCGCTGGATGAGCGGCAGGCCGCCCGTGGAAAGTTCAGGACAGGGACTCGCGCTCGCGAAGGTCCATTTCCCATTTTCCGCGGCATAGAATTCAATTCCCAACATTTCGGCCTGGACGTCTTCGGCCAGCCTGGCGCAGCCACCGACGATACTTTCGGGAAGCGTTCCGCCGAACACTTCGCCTCGAAATGCGATAACGTTGAGCGTCTCCGCGCCCGGGGCCGCGAGCGACTTATAGCCTAACTCCGGGGCATCGTGACTGCTTTGGCGATAGGTGGGAACGGGCAACCCAGCCCGGCTTGCCCGGTATGCCCACTCCGACGGATGAAACCAGGACCCACAAAGTCCAACAGTAGTCGGCCGGTTGATAACAACACCGGGCAGTCCGTTCAGCCAGCTTAGATAGAACGCTTGTAGTTCCGCCTGCGCGTAATCCTTGTCTGACTCGGCGGCGCGCTGCGTCTGCGCCGGCGACGGCGCCAGCAGACGATTGATCGCCCCACGAATGCGGGAGCTGCACAGCACGCGGCCGTCGGGCAAGCCGATTTTCAGGTGTGTGCCGGCGGCATCCAGCCGGTGCTCCCATTGGGCGCCGTAGGCCAGCCACTCCGCCAGAACCAGCTCCAAAGGAGCGACGCCGAGCTGCTTGAGGCCCTGGTAAACCCAGAGCCCGGAAGGATCGGAGGACGAACAAAATACCAGCCACATTGTGTATGAGCTCCTTGGCTTAGCTCCCGACAGTTGCTGGAAAAGCGATTAACACCGCGCTGTGGCCGCGCCTTGGACGTACAGACCCGCGGCGCAAGAGAGCGCAACGCCTTCTCACTTTTCCGGCAACTGTTCAGGCGAGACGGACGTGCTAGCTCTTGCCTTTCTGGTGAGGCTCAGCCTTATGCTCTTCGGGCTTGGCGCCTTCCTTCGGCGCATCGGCTTCCTGCTTGAGCGCCCCTTGCGTCAGATCGGGGCGCAGATTCTCGGGGATGAAGTGCAGCAATTTTGTCACTGCGGCTTCCAGGGCGGCGAGGCGCTGCTCCACCGGCCCTCCCGGATCGTTGAATCCGCTATATCCTTCGTACTCCCACTTGACCTCTTTGATCTCCAGCTTGTGCTCTTTGATCTCGATCTTTTCGAACTTGTGCTCCTTGATCTCGAGCTTGATCTCTTTGTGCAGCTTGGTCTCAGGATGCGGCAGTTTGTCGGCAATCACAGACTTGTCGGTAAGCTTCTGGACCCCGGCGACGGCGACAGCCTCGGGAAATGGAGCCGGGGGGTATTGGGTCTCGTAGTCCTTGTGGACCTTCTCGAGCAGGGCTTCCTTATTCTCGACCTTGTGTTCCTTCTCGGGCTTGTGCTCCTTCTCTTGCTTTTCCTTCTCGTGCTTGTGCTTGGTATCCGGGCCGTCTTTTTGATCTTTCGCGTCCTTATGTTGTTTGGTGTCCGGATTATCTTTCTGATCTTTGTGTTCTTTTTCAAGCTTTTCGCTCTTCTCGGTTTTTTCCTGTTTCTCGTGTTTCAGGAGTTCTTTCTCCTTGTCGACTTCCTTCACAATTTGCTTCTCGATTTGTTTTTCTTCGAATGCCTTCGAGGCCATAATTGTTGTGCTCCCTTTCGACGGTTTCGTTAAGCGCCGAGAATTAGCCGAAGCTTAATCTCGACTTCTGACCGTATAGTGAAACTGAGAGGAGGGCCGTTTCATCCGTTTTCGGGCAAGCGGATGGCGGCGGACCGGCCACCATCAGCGGGAATGGCGCGCCGCGCCTGCGTGATATGCCGCGGTGTCCGGCACGGCTCACCAGTAGCGTTGGTGGATGTCCTGGTTCAGCAGAAAGCGCGGCTGCGTACCGAGATGCGCGGCGGGTGACGCGGCGTGCAGGAGTAAGGAGTGCATCAGGATCACGTCACCGGCCGAGGCGGTATTCTCGATGACTTGGAGCGGTATCCCATCCACCTCTTCGATACGTTCGTGAAACCGCGCGATGCGCGCCTCACGATTTCCCGGGGTGCACAGATCCGGATGTACGGGTGCCACCTGCGAACCTCGAGCGTCAGGCGAAGGTGGATTCTCAGAAAACCACCGATGAACCAGGCGATGCTATCCGCTTAAGATGTTCGCGCCACCACAACGTGGTCCGACATTGGTTAGCATGGCGTGTACTTTCACGCCACAGGGAGGTGACAGCAGGCCCGTATAATCGCCGTCAAGGTGCCAGCCTGTGCTTGGTATGCCCCATTCGCGCCCGATCGGAAATTGCAAGAAGAAGGCGCCCCAATCACGCGGTTGCTGCCAAGCTTGGCCTTCCAATGCCTCATCGATCGCCTGGATGGTACAAGTGCTGCCAATCGCGCGAAAAGCTGGATCAGCCTTCACGTGCTGCAAGTGTTCCGGCCGCGCGGTCCTCCATGTTGACGGATCGTCACGGTGGATTCCGGCCTTGGCTAGTGCGGCCCAAATGACGTCACACATAGCGGCCGCGTCTGAGGAACTGAAGGCCGCGGGAATGCGGATCCACCCAAATGTCCGGAAATGTTCCATCGTGGACTGATGCGAGTGAGACATCGGAAGCCGATCAATCGTGGGAAGCGAGTTCTTGGAATCCTATCGTCCCCCGGCAAATGCCTATTTATGCGGCTCAGTGGTCAGCTCTTTCGCCAGGGACGCAAAGGCCGCCGGCATCCGCGCGTAGTCTACCGAATATTTGCCCGCCACGCGATTGATGGCCTTCTGCCCGGCCAGGTAATTGAACTCCATCATCAATTTCTTGTTATCGGGGTTAATCCGTGTTCATCCGTGTTCATCCGTGGCCGGCGTTCTCAGGCACGATTGCTCAATCCATAACTTTGAACGAAAAAATCGGCCAGAGGTCCACAGGAAGTTTTGACGCAGCCTTCATGGCTTCCGTCAACTCCGCCGGCATCTTGTCATAGCGATTGAACCACGCTTCGGCGCCTGCCGGTCGCGGTCTCAGGATCCTGGAGCTGACCCTGGTGAATTGGCGCTGACGCTTTCCGAATGGTATCCGCCGCTGCGCTTTCCAGAAACTATAGGGCTTTGTAGGTGGTGGGCGTCTAGGGACTCGAACCCCAGACCTTCTGGGTGTAAACCAGACGCTCTAACCAACTGAGCTAGACGCCCGCAAGGAAATATTAACATGGTGTTGAAAAGCAGCTCGAATCGTTGTTGAACATAGATACGAGAAATTTAAAAACTCGATCCGATAACATTATCGAGGTTCCAGCCCGCCACCTGGCGCATCGCCGCGAGAGAATTCATCGCAACCGCAACCGACCGAGGTGATCGCGCCTCTGTCGCCACCGGTCTGGTCATTGCCGTACGTTAGTAAAGCCGAAAGCCTGGATCCAGAAGCTATCGGTCCACGTTCCTCCTGCGGGCACGGTCTGCAAATCGGAATACTTACCTTGGTTCGCCAAGTTGACGCCGCTGATGATTGCGGTCAGCGGCTCGATACAGATGAATTCGTTGGCTTCGTCGGGCTGAGGCCGCGGCAGATAAATGGTGGCCACTGGATATTTCGGACCGAACAAGATCTTGATCATCTTGCCTCCCGATTCGATGGAGAAGTGTGCGCGGCCTTCCGCATCCCGCTCCAGGTTCGTAAAGCCGTCATCGAGAATCTGCCCTCGGAGCAGCAATGGGTTCGGTATGTCGAGCGGCTGCATTTCGCCAGTCGGAATTTGGTATTGGTCTGCTATCACATGTGTTCTGACCGCCAGCCGCGCGATCCATTCATCGCGCGGAATACCGGGTATTTGAAAGTACGGATGAAAGCCGATGGCGAGTGGCATGGGAGCCGTACTCAGATTTGTGACAGTGGTCTCCACTTCCAGTGCGCCACCGGCCAACCGATGCGTAATCTCGTATTCATGAGCAAACGGCCATTGCGCCATCAGGTCTGGATATTTCCAGAATTCGAGGCGGCTTGTCACGGATGCGGAATCGGCATTGGCCGTCACGTCCGTAACCTGCCAGTGCGGTGAATCGGTAAGAAGACCGTGGATCGGCCTCTCGCCCCGTACATTTCCGAGGCTCATATTGAATCGATACCTTCTGCCGTTGGCCCAGAAGGCAGGTTCGTCCAGCAGGTCCGCCCAGGGCGCCAGGAATGGAATGCCGCCCAAGGGCGCGTTGGTCAGGTGATCGGCGAGGTCGCCGGAAGGGTAGTAAAGAATGTTCTCACCGCGTACCTTCATCTGGTATACGCGATTGCCGAGAGGCGGTAAAATCTCGACTTCGATCCCGTGAACCGCATCAGTCAAACAAACCATCGGAACGTTCCGATCGGATGTTGTAGCGGCAGTGTAGTTCACCAATAATAAGCCCCAACCACTTTGGGCGAACTGGCCGTCCCGGCGATCACTTTCACGTGGAGAACCAGCTGCAAATTTTTCTTCTGCCAGTCCGGCGGCGCGCCGCGCATGGCGTCGGCCAGCAGATCCGGCGTGGTGACCAACTCAGCCGCCGCGTCCGTGCCGTACTGTGTAATGCCCGCGACCTCCACCAGCATGGCGTGAGTGTCGGGGTGAAAAACGCGCGAAACGATGGCGTAGTCTTCGTTGGTTCTGCGATCGGCGGGCAGAGCGGCAATGGTCCACGCGGTTGGCTTGCCGTTGTCGGTGATCCCCACCCGCTCTTTGGAAACTTCAATAAAGTACCGCAGATCGCTGCTGATTTCCTTCCAGCGAGTGTAGGAGTACCCGACCAGGATCGCAGGCGCCGAGCGCAGATCCTGGAACGAAACGTCGTTGCCAATTTTCAAAGTGTAAGGATGCCGCAGGCGCGTCAGCATGGCCGAAAGCCGCGCGGTAGCCAGCAGGTCGCCTCCGCCTACGAACTGATCGGTCAGCAGAACGAAATCTTCAGGCCGCGTGGGATCGCCGGCAGCACGATTCAGGCCGTAGACGGGAACGTATGCCGCGCAGACGGAGACCGGCGCGGTTCCGGTCAGCACTGGCGACCAAAATTCATCGAGCGGAGCGGCCGAGCGCCCGCGCGCGAACCACCATCCAAGCGCGGCCACGGCAAGGAGCGCGGCCCCTGCCGCAACCGGCACCCAGCGGGAGCGATTTACTGCCGCTGATTTGCCCGTGCCTTTTTCCGGCGCGGGCACTTCGGGAGGCAGCGCTTCCACAGGCGTATCGATCCAGTGGAATTCAGGAACGTAGGTGCCGGCCGGGAGCTCGATCCGAACTGGATCGGCTGCGCCCTGCCCGGCATAATAAAGACCAAGCCGCCTGCGAACCTCGCCGGCTTTTACGCGGACCGTAGCGTCGTCACTGGGTTCATAACTAGTGGAGCGCCCGAATACGTCGATCCCGATGGTCCGCTCTTTGAGCATCTCGGCTTTGCCGGCCAAGGTGTGCTCAACCACATAGCGGATAAAATCCTGGCTGCGCTTACTCGAATGGAACTCGTGGCTGGCCAGGACGCGGTTCAACTCCTGGCGAACCGATTCCTCCGGTACGCGACTTTTTTGCTGGGACGCCCCCGGAGCCGATCCCTGGGTCATCCTGCCCCCTTGTGAACGCTGAATTCGATTGTATCACGCAACGAATTCAAAATAAGCATGTTCGATCCGGTTGCGAACGGCGCATAACGCCCATCGCAACGGTTGCGAACTGGACAGAAAATCCCGGCGGCCCCAGGATTTAACGGTGAGGGTCCTCTGCATCGGCGCGCATCCGGACGATTGCGAGATTGAGTTCGGGGGTACGGCCGTGAAACTGGCCGCGCGAGGCGACGCGGTCAAATTCGTTTCCATGACCAACGGCGAAGCCGGACATCATTTGTATCCCGGTCCCGAGTTGGCGAAGATCCGGCGAGCGGAGGCCGACGAAGCAGCTCGGCGGCTGGGGATTGCCATGACGGAGGTCTTGGAGAATCGGGATGCGCAACTGATGCCGTCCATCGCCGTTCGAAACCAGGTGGTTCGCGAGATCCGGAAGTGGGACGCCGATGTGGTGATCACGCACCGGCCTTGGGATTATCATCCGGACCATCGCTACACCGGGCAACTGGTGCAGGATTCAGCGTACCTGGTGATGGTGCCGTACGTCTGCCCGGATACGCCGGCGCTCGACTGGAATCCGGCTTTCTTCTATTTGGAGGACTCGTTCCAGTTGCCGGTTCCCTTTGCGGCTGATATCGCTGTGAATATCGACGACGTGTGGGAACGCAAGCTGGATGCCCTGGATGCGCATCGATCGCAGGTCTACGAATGGCTGCCCTGGCTAAGCGAGAAGACGGGTGGCCAACGGGTTCCGGACGATCCTGAGGCACGGCGAAAGTGGCTGGACGCCACCTGGGCTCGCGAGCCGAGCGTCTGCACGCTCGCGGCCCTGGCTCGGAGATACGGCGCCGGGAATGCGGCGATGGTACGGCATGCCGAAGCGGTGCAGCTTTCCGAATACGGACGGCAGCCCTCGGCGCAGGAGTTGGACGAGATGTTTCCACGATGATGTGCATCCAGTGACCGAAATGTCAAAGATGCTCGAAGAGACCAGGCATCAACCGGAGGCCTTGAGCCAGACACTCCGCGGCGGTATCGCTGGCGTGGAACAATTGCGCGGACATCTGGGGAAACGGCGGCCACGGCTAATTGTGTTGGTGGCGCGCGGAACTTCCGACAATGCGGCGCAATTCGGGCGGTACTTGATCGAGATTACCACTCGGATTCCGGTATCGCTGGCCGCGCCGTCCATTCTGACGCTTTACGGCTGCCCGGTAGATCTTCACGACGTCCTGGTAATCGGAATTTCGCAGTCCGGGGAATCCACTGACACGAACGCGGTGCTGGAGGATGCGCGCAAACAAGGCGCGACCACCATCGGGATCACCAACGACGGGGCGAGCGCGATGGCCGGCATCGTCGAGTTCCCGCTGCTGATCGAAGCCGGAACGGAGATCAGCGTCGCCGCCACCAAGACGTATACGTGCCAGTTGCTGGCGCTGTACCTGGTGGCTTACGCACTCAACGGCGGGATCGAGTTGGATCAATTGCGAAAGATCCCCGAGTGGGTGGGCGCCGTTCTCAAGCTCGAAGAAGATATCGAAGCGCTGGTGGAGAGGTATTTTTTCATGCTGCGCGCCGTCACAGTCGGCCGCGGATTGAATTATGCCAATGCGCTCGAGTTCGGTTTGAAGTTGATGGAGACTTGTTACGTCATCGCTGAGCGTTTTTCCGCGGCGGATCTGATGCACGGGCCCATCGCGCTGGTGGAACGCGCGTTTCCTGTGTTTGTTTTCGCTCCCGCGGGCGTCACGTGGCCGTCCATGGCGTCCGTGCTGGACCGTTTGCAGGAGTTGAAGGCCGAGACGCTGGTGATCACCGACCCCAGGAATACCGCGGCGCATGACAAGGCCGCGCGAGTGATCGAGATTCCAACCGCGCCGGGAGCGGGCACGCTCCAGGAGGATTTATATACGCCTATTCCCTACATCGTCCCGGCGCAATTATTCGCCGGGCATCTGGCCGCGCTGAAGGGACTGAATCCGGACTTGCCGCGCACGCTCCAGAAAATCACACGGACCATGTAACGGATGGCACTCACCTGGCTGGATTGGATTTGGATCGCGCTGTACTTCGCGCTGAATGCCGCCGTAGGGTTTTACTACCGGGCGCGCGCGGGCAAAAGCATCGATGAGTTTTTTCTCTCGGGCCGCAACGTTCCGTGGTGGCTGGCCGGCACGTCGATGGTGGCCACTACCTTCGCGGCCGACACCCCACTGGCGGTCACCGGCATGGTGGCGCGCGGAGGCATCGCCGGCAACTGGCTGTGGTGGAGTTTCGTCGCCGGCGGAATGCTCACCGTATTTTTCTACGCGCGATTGTGGCGGCGTAGCGGAGTGATGACGGACATCGAGTTCACCGAGATCCGCTATTCCGGCCGGCCGGCGGCGTTTCTGCGGGGATTTCGCGCGCTGTATCTGGGCGTGCCGGTCAACTGCATCGTGCTGGGCTGGGTGAATCTGGCGATGGTGAAGATTTTGATGCTGTCGCTCGGAGTGACACGCTTCCAGGCGCTCGCGATTGTGATCGGTTTGATCGCGATCACCTCTTCGATTTCGGCGCTCTCGGGGCTGTGGGGCGTGCTGGTTACGGACCTGTTGCAGTTCGTCGTCAAGATGACGATGGTGATCGTTTTGGCCGTCGCCGCAGTCCACGCCGTCGGTGGAATGGACGCGCTGAAGATGAAACTCGCCGTGATCGATCGAGCGCGCGGGGGACACGCCGGTTCAGTGCTCAGCTTCATTCCAGACTTGACCTCGCCATGGATGCCGATGATGACGTTCCTGGTCTACATTTCGTTGAACTGGTGGGCCAGCTGGTATCCGGGCGCCGAGCCGGGCGGCGGAGGATACATCGCTCAGCGCATGTTCTCGTCCAAGGACGAAAAGAATTCGCTGCTGGCCACGCTGTGGTTCAACGTCGCCAACTACGCGCTGCGGCCGTGGCCGTGGATCCTGGTTGCGCTGGTATCGCTGGTGGTCTTTCCCGGATTGCAGGATCCGGAATCGGGATATGTGCGCGTGATGATCGCCTATCTGCCGCCGGCGCTGCGCGGAGTGATGCTGGCGGCGTTCGCGGCGGCGTACATGTCCACCATCGCCACCCAATTGAACTGGGGCGCCAGTTACGTGGTCAACGATTTCTACCGCCGCTTCATTCGAAAGAAGGCCGATGACCGGCATTACGTATGGGTTTCGAGATGGACCACAGTGCTGCTGACCGTGCTCTCCGCGGTGGTGACGTTTTACCTGGGATCCATCAGCGGCGCATGGAAAATGCTGCTTGCCACCGGCGCGGGAACCGGGTCGGTGCTGTTGCTTCGCTGGTATTGGTGGCGAATCAACGCATGGAGCGAGATATCGGCCATGATTGCGGCGGCGGCAACGTCGCTGGCATTGCAAATGGGCTGGGGCTTGGACACCGACAAGCCGCTCGACTTCGCCTGGATCATGATTCTGACGGTCTCCATCACGACGGCGGTTTGGCTGGCGGTAACATTCCTGACCCGGCCGGAGCGCAAGGAAACGCTGGTCGCTTTTTTTCGCCGCGTGCGGCCGCCTCGCGCGGGTTGGCGGCCGGTGAGCGAGATGGCGCCGGAAGTGGTGAGCTCGGCCGGCGGGTGGTATGACGCGTTGGATTGGATTTGCGGCTGCGCGCTGATCTATGGAGCGCTGTTCGGCGTCGGCAAACTGCTGTTGGGCGAGATGGCTGCCGGTTTCGCGCTACTGGCGATGGGCGCGGCCGGGGGAGCTGTGATCTGGTTCGATTTGTCGCGGCGGGGTTGGGGCGCCGTCAGCCAATGAGAAAGATTCTTTGGTTGCTTTCTCTGAGCCCCGCGTTCGCAGCGTTGATGCCCATGCCGGCCACGGTCACGCCGGGTGCGGGTAGCCTCGCGATCGATTCCAGTTTCGCGGTGCAGGCGGTCGGCTATTCCGATGCCCGGCTGGAGCGTTCCATGCAAAGATTAGTCGCACGCATTTCGAGGCAGACCGGCATAGCGATTCGCGGCGGAAGAAGCGTTTTGTCGATCGACTGCCGCGCCAGCGGACCGGCGTATCCTTCGCTCGGCGAGGATGAGTCGTATCGGATGGATGTGTCGCCGGAAGGCGCCCGGATCACGGCGCCGACGGTCACCGGGGCGCTGCGTGGGATGGAAACATTTGCCGAGTGGATTTCTTTGGGTTCGCAAGGTTTTGAAGCGCGGGAAGTTCATATTGAGGACCGTCCGCGCTTTGCCTGGCGCGGGTTCATGCTGGATGCGTCGCGGCACTGGATGCCAATCGGCGTTATCCTACGGAACCTGGATGCGATGGCGGCGGTGAAGCTGAACGTCTTTCATTGGCACCTTTCCGACGACCAGGGATTTCGGGTGGAGAGCCGGCGTTTTCCGCGCTTGCAGGGCCTCGGGTCGGACGGTCATTTCTATACCCAGGCAGACGTGCGGCGTGTGATCGAGTACGCGCGCGATCGCGGGATTCGCGTGATTCCAGAGTTTGACGTGCCCGGGCACACGACCAGTTGGTTTGTGGGTTACCCGCAATTGGCAAGCGCCCCTGGTCCGTACCAGATTGAGCGGAAGTGGGGGATTTTTCAGCCCACCATGGATCCGTCGCGCGAGCAGACTTACGCGTTTCTGGACCAGTTCATCGCTGAGATGGCGGCGCTGTTTCCGGATCCTTATTTCCACATCGGCGGCGATGAGGTGGATCCTACCGAGTGGAACCAGTCGAAAGCGATCCAGGCCTGGGCCGCGCGCAATGGCCTGAACGACGCGCGGGAGATTCAAGGCTACTTCGACCGCAGGGTGGCAAAAATTCTGGCGCAACATGGAAAGAAGATGATTGGTTGGGATGAGGTGTTTGAATCCGGTTTGAATCACGACACGGTGATTCAATCCTGGCGCGGGCAGGCGTCTCTCGCCGATGCTTCGCGGGCTGGTTATCGCGGCGTGTTGTCGTTCGGATATTACCTGGATCACCTGCAGCCGGCCAGCTTTCACTATGCCGTTGATCCGCTGGGTGGTGCGGCGCGCGAATTGAATCCCGAGCAGAAAGGCCGGATTCTGGGCGGCGAGGCGTGCATGTGGTCCGAGTATGTGGATGCTGAAACCGTCGACTCGCGAGTGTGGCCATCCCTGGCCGCCATCGCGGAACGTTTATGGTCGCCCGCGTCGGTAACCGATGTGGACGAGATGTATGAGCGACTGGAACCAGTGAGCCGGATGCTGGATTGGGTGGGACTAAGGCATCGGGTGAATTATGAGCCCATGCTGGAACGGCTAGCCGGCGAAGGATCCGCCGAGCCGTTGCGCATTCTGGCGGACGCTTCGGAGGCGTTGGGCATCGAAGGACGGCGCGACGCCCGGAAGTATACGAGCCTGGTGGATCTGAATCGCTTCGTGGACGCAGTCAGGCCCGAGAGCGAAACAGTTCGCGATTTGGAACACGCCGCGCGCAAGGTTGTGGCGGCTCCGCTGGCGGCTGGAAGCGACATGGCGGAACTCCGGGCAATGCTGACTCTCTGGGCCGAGAATGACGTGCGGCTGCAGCCCACGGGTGAACTCCAGGTCTTGTCGAAAAATCTTTCACTTTTGGGATCCATTGGGCAGCAGACCCTGGAATATCTGCGTTCGGGCCAGGCGCCACCGGATGGCTGGATCGAGCAGCAGCGGGCGGCGCTTGCTGAAATGGAAAAACCGACTGCGGAAGTGAGATTGGCTGGCAGTCCGGCCGGTCCGGATCTTAGTGGAAGGGGCCGCGCGCCAGCATGCCAAGGGCGGCAACAAGTGATTGAAATCAGGAGCGTTCGGTTAGGTAATGAACCTGGGTGTAACGCGGCTGCAACCGTTGTGAACTGGACAATCTGGAAAGCCGGGTTCACGATTGGCGAGAGCCGAACAAGGTAAGGACGGCAAGCCGGGCCGGCGAGCCGGCCCAAGGAAGCCGGAAATCGAAAGGGGCTATATGAAAACAGGCGATTCGCGACGAATTTTCTGCGTGGTGGTTATGCTATTGGTGGCGCTGGCGCTTCCCATGGCGGTTCGCGCGCAGCAGGCCACTGGGTCCATTACGGGCGTGGTGACGGATCCGTCCGGCGCGGCGATAGCCGGCGCGGCTGTTACCGTGACGGATACGCAGCGAGGCACCAGCCTGCGGACGCAGACGAATCCTGACGGCGTCTACAATTTTCCGCAGCTCCCCATCGGCATCTATCAACTGCGCGTGGAGGCCAACGGATTCCAGACCGCGCTGCGGGCGGGCGTGGGGCTGGAGCTGAACCAGACGGCGAGGATCGATTTCTCAATGACGCTCGGAGCGGTATCGCAAACCGTTGAGGTTACCGAAGCGCCGCCCCCGTTGCAGACGCAGACCACCGAAGTGGGCTCGGTGATGGACGCTGGTGTCATCGCCAACTTGCCTTTGGAGACTGGTAATTATAATCAGCTCACGCTGTTGACGCCCGGCGCGGTGACCATTAGTCCAGCGTCTTTCAACACGGGACTCAAAACGTTCAACGCCGCGCGCCCCAATCTGAACGGTAATCGCGAGCAAGCCAACTACTATTTGTTGGATGGAATGGAAAACATGGAGTTTGTCGACGACAACGTCGCCTACACCCCCAGTGTCGAAGCCATTGAGGAATTTCAGGTAATCACCAATAATCCGAGCACGGAATTCGGACAGTTCCTGGGCGGCGTGATCAACGTCAATCTGAAGTCGGGAACCAACCAATTCCACGCTTCAGCCTACGAATATTTGCGCAACGATTTCTTCAACGCGAATGAATGGTCGAATAATTTCAACGGCCTCCCCACCCCGCGCGAACGGTGGAATGAATACGGTGGGACGCTGGGCGGCCCCATCAAACACAACAAGCTGTTCTTTTTCGCCGATTACGACGGCTCGCGTTTCGATCTGCCGGCAACCATCAGTGCCAAGACCACTTTCACCACGGCGGAACGGACGGGGAATCTGAGCGATCTGGGACTCACCTTGTATTATCCGGGCGCCGTGGATAAGAACGGCAACCGGATTCCCATGCCTTCGAATTTAAATAACGCGGCCATTTGCGGCGCGGGGCAGACCATGGGCGTGGATCCGTGCATCAACGGAATCAGCGCAACAGCGCTCAAAATCGCGACCGCCTTGCCGACGCCGAATCTTCCGGGGCAGGCCAACGGAACCATCAACAACCTAAGCAATTCGGTGGATACTTACACGCACGGAAATCAGGGCGACATCAAGATGGATTGGGCGCCGGACGATAAAGACCGGATCATGGCGCGGTATTCTCAGCAGCACATCGAAAATCCGACCGTGAACAGCCAAGCGTTGCTGTACAGCGGCAATGGCAGCAACATCTTTCCGCTCCAGCAAGCGGTTCTGGATTATACGCGGGTGTTCAGCGCGACTTTGGTGAATGACGCTCGCATCGGCATGAATTATTTTCCGGCGGATGCCAACGTGCAGGGTCTGTCCACCACAGCGGGCGCGGATTTGATTCGCGGCCAGCCCACCCAGTATCTTCCTGGCCTTTCGTTTGCCAACACAGCCATCGGCGGGGCATTGAACGGGCCATTCGCATTCGGCGCCTCCGACGCGCCGGAGATTTTTCACCAAACGTCGATCCAATTTTCCGACGCGGCCACCTGGACCAAGAGCGCGCACAACGTCCGCTTCGGATTCTCGGCGAACCGTTATCGCAACAATTATGTTCCCGCCACTACTAGTGACGGAGCGGCTGGGCAAATCAGCTTCAACGGGACCTACAGCGGAAACTCAATCGCGGATTTCTTTCTGGGCCTGCCCTCTTATATGGGATATGGCGAGGGTTTTTCAGGCACCGTGGGACAGCGCAATGAAGCGCTGGGTGCTTTTATTCAGGACGACTGGCGCATCAACTCGCATCTGACCATTAATTACGGCCTTCGCTGGCAGCTCTTCACGCCCCTTTACGAAGTGGACAATCGCATGACCAATTTCGGCGAATACACCGGCCAGATTGAGCTGGCCGGCGTGGATGGCAACAGCCGCGCGCTCTACAACCAATACAACGGCATCGCCAATTTCCTTCCGCGAGTTGGCCTGGCCTGGAGTCCCGATGCCAAGACGGTGGTTCGCGCGGCATTTGGGCGGACCAGCTTCCAGGAGGGTACGGGCGAGTACAATCGCCTGGCAACCAATGCTCCCTGGAATACCGACCTGGTGGGGCAATGGGGCGCCACCAACGCCGACGGCGCAATTCCAGCGAGTCAACTTACGCTGGATCAGGGTTTCGCCGCGCTCGGCGCGGGTGGAACTTGTACGGTGCAGAATGTAACCTCCGCGCCGGCTTCGTGCTTTGCGGGAGTTCGCATTCATGCCACCGATCCGAACTATCGCCCGGCGGTTTCCAACCAATGGAACATTACCATCCAACGCGAGTTGACCCACACGCTGACAGCGCAAGCGGGATATGTAGGCCAGCACAGCGATCATCTTGCGGCCATCTACGACATGGGACAAAACGCTTTGATCCCGAATCCGGCGCCTGGAGGCCCCTACAGCGAGCCAGGGCCCTATCTGGCAGGCAATGCGGCGCTGAAGTTCGACGGCACCGGACAGCAGCGGCTGAACACCTCGACCGCGGTTCAGAATTACGACGCGCTGCAAATGCTGATTCGCGAGCAACTGGCGCACGGACTGACCTTCCAGTTCAACTACACGTGGGGCAAATGCTTAACCGATAATCAGGGCTATTACGGGCGTTACGGCAACGCTGCCGTTTCCCAAACCACGGCGGATGTTGCGTTCCAGTCGTACGTATATAATGTGCGCGGCCTGGACTACGGGTACTGCGACGCCGATATCACCAATTCGTTCACCGGCTATTTGAATTACGATCTGCCTTTCGGACACGGGCGGCAATTTGGAAACAACTCGAACAAGTTCGTCAATGCCGTATTCGGCGGCTGGCACTATGACACCATCGCGACGGTGCACGGGGGATTCCCGATTTCGATGATCCAGTTCGGTTACGATCCGACGGGTGCTTATTTCCAACCCCGGCCAAATTGCAACGAGCCTTCCGTCGCCACGCCCTACAAGAATTTCATCGGCGGCGGCTATGTGTGGTTCGATCCCACTACGATGTCGATTCCAGGGCCGGGGCAGCTCGGCACCTGTGGGATTTCGACGGAACGGGGGCCGGGAATCAAGCAAGTCGACATGAGCCTCACCAAGACCTTCCCGATCACGGAACGGCAGTCCATACAATTTATCTTTCAAGCGATCAATACGTTCAATACCCCGGTTTTCGCGCTCAACGGTTACTCCACGGATGTTTATCCGGGCGGCGGGATCGATAACTCGCGGTACGGCACCGATCCGGCCTACACGGCCAGCATCCCGACTGGAGTTGTAAACACTTCGCTCGGGTCGCGGAATCTTCAGTTCGCTCTGAAGTATCGTTTCTGAAGCAGGCCGGGTTTCTGGAAGGGAACGCAGTTCAGGTCTACACGTACCCGGACTGCGTTACTTCCAGGCGGCGGTAAAGATATTGAACTCGTACTGCGACTTCGCGCCCTTGTCGGACGCGAACACGATGGTCTTTCCGTCGGGCGCAAACTCGGGGAACGCGGTGAAACCGCCGAAGTCGGTCACCTGCTCCAGATCGGTGCCATCTGTGTTAACGAGGTACAGCTCAAACTTGCGCCCGTCGCAGTCGTGCCGGTTGGATGCGAACAAAATCTTCTTCCCGTCGGGCGTGAACGTCGGCGCGAAACTGGCGCATCCGAAATTGGTAATCTGCCGCGACTTCTTTCCAGCACTGTCGCCCACAAACAGCTCCATCTTCATCGGCGATGTCAGATTATCTTTCAGCAAGTTGTGATAAGTCTTTTCGGTTTCGGGCGTCTGGGGATGATTGGCGCGCCACACCAGTTGCTTGGCGTCGCGGGAGAACACAGGGCCTCCGTCGTAACCATCGGTCTTGGTGACTTGCTTCTTGTCCGAGCCATCCGGCTTCATGGTCCACAAATCCAGATCGCCCGACTCCATGGATGTGTACACGATGCGGCCGGTCTTGAAATTCACCGTGCCTTCAGCGTTGTAGCCCGGCGCCCCGGCCAGCGTCTTTAGAATCTTGCCGTCGTCGGTAGCCAGGTAGATTTTGTACGTGGGGTACACCGCCCAAACGTAGCCCTTGCTGCGATCGGCCGCAGGCGGGCACGCGTCTCCGGATTCATGCGTCGACGCGTAGAGAATATGTTTGTTATCCGGCAGAAAATAGCCGCACGTGGTACGTCCCTTGCCGGTAGAAACCATGTGCTGGTTCGACCCGTCACGATTCATGATGAAGATCTGATCGCATTCCAGCTTATCGCGGGTCGATTGAAAAATGATGCGCTGACCGTCCGGCGACCAATACGCTTCCGCATTCTCGCCGCCATTGGTGAGCTGCCGGGTCTCGCCGAGATGGGCCGAAGTTTGCGCCGGCAGAACTTGCCCTAGCCCGCCAGCAGCAAGGAGAATGTATAGTAAATGTCTATGCAAGCCACTATCCTACCCTATGTTTTGGCCCGGGGCATGGAGGCGATGCAGAACCTGCGATGGGACGAGATCCTCGGTCCGGCCAAATCCACCCTGCGGTGACCGTGGTTATTCCAACTTTGGCGGCGGACGACACGCTCGACGAATGCCTCGCCTCTTTGGAGCACCAGACGTTTTCCGATTTTGAAGTGATCGTGGTGGACAACAGCGGGCGGCAGGCGGTACAGCGGAAGGTGCAATGCGGCGGGCATGTCCGGGTGATTGCGAACGACCGGAACGTTGGCTTCGGAGCGGCCGTCAATCAAGCTTTCCGCGAGTCGGACGCTCCTTACCTGGCTGTTCTGAATGATGACGCCACCGCGCATCCGGGCTGGCTGGAAGCTTTGATGGCGGCCATCGAGCCGCGGCCCGACGCCGGCATGTGTGCGTCGCAAGTCCGCCTTGCGAGCGACGGCCGGCTGGATTCCGCGGGCATGCTGCTCTGTTTAGATGGAAGCAGCAAGCAGCGTGGCCATCTGGAATCTCCCGCGTCCTACGCGCGCACAGAGGAGGCGCTGCTGCCGAGCGGCTCAGCGGCTTTGTATCGCCGCGAAATGCTGGAGGAAATCGGTCTCTTCGATGAGAGCTTCTTTCTGTATTGCGAAGACACCGATCTCGGCCTGCGTGCGTGCTGGGCGGGGTGGGAATGCCTGTACGTTGCAGGGGCCATCGTGGAACATCGCTATTCGCAGTCCGCGGGCGGAGCATCCGCCCTCAAAGCTTACTACGTGGAGCGCAATCGCCTTTTCGTCATCTTCAAGAACTTTCCGCTGCGTGCTCTGCTGCTGGTGCCGTTCTATGCAATTTCACGCTACTTCTGGCATTTCCTCTACGCGCTCGGTGGACGCGGCAAAGCCGCCGAGTTCCAGCAGCAGGGCGGCGGCTTGATTCGTCTTCCCTGGTATGTCATTCGCGGCCATCTCGAATTAATCGTGCGGTTCCCTAAGGTCTGGCGGCAGCGCCGCGGGATCAAGCGCCGGCTTACCGCCAAACAATTCCACCGCTTGATCCGGCGACACTCCATCAGCCCCCGTCGGGTGGCCGCGCTGTGAAGCCGGCCGCTGGACCCAATCAGCTTTTGATTCTGATACCGGCTTTCAATGAGGTGGGGGCGATCGCCGGCGTCATCCACGAAGTCCGAGGAGTGATGCGTGAAGCACCAATTCTGGTGGTCGATGATGCATCCACCGATGGCACGGACCAACGCGCGCGATCGGCCGGCGCCGATGTCCTGCGCTTGCCCTATCACTTGGGCCTGGGAGGAGGCGTTCAGGCCGGTTACAAACTGGCGTATGAGCTCGGCTACGAGTTTGTGATTCGCGTGGATGGCGATGGCCAGCACGATCCCAAGTACATACCAGTTTTGCTCAAGACGCTGCGCGAAAGCGGGTGCCACATGGTGATCGGCTCGCGGTTTCAGAACGGGAATGGAGACTATACTAGCGCCGTTCGCGCCGTGGGGATTTGGTTTTTTCGACTGGTGCTGCGGCCCATCCTGGGAAAGCCGGTGCGTGATCCCACTTCAGGCTTCGTCGGCGTGAACCGGCAGGCGTTGCAGGTCTTCACCGGCAGTTTTCCGTTGGAATATCCCGAAATTGAGGCGCTGGTGGTTTTGCAGCGCAAGCGCTTTCAGTTCCAGGAAGTGCCCTGCCCCGTGCGCCCGCGCAAAACTGGCCGCAGCACCATCACCGCGGTAAAATCGCTATATTACATCTTCCACGTTCTGCTGGGCGTGTTTATCAACGTTCTGAAATTTGAGCGCCGCCGAAGGACGGATTTCCCGCGAGCAGAGGAATAACATGGAGCGTCTACTCAATGTCACCACCGTTCTCAGCATTCTGCTCATGGCGATGGTCCTGTTTTCCGTTCGCCGCTCCCATATCCGTGTTGAGTATTCGGTAAGCTGGCTGGCCGCGGCCGTCATTCTGCTGGTGCTTTCGCGCTCTTCTTTCGCGCTTACGTGGATCTCCCGCCAGTTGGGTCTGGCCGATCCTCCCCTGGCCCTGATGCTGCTGGTCTTCTGCGTGTTCGTGATCGTGATCTATCGTCTTTCGGTAATCATTTCCGACCTGAAGGACGCTAACGTCGCGATGGCCCAGCGGCTGGCGATTATCGAATTTCATTTGCAAAACCGAGATGAAGAATAGCAGGACCAGGAAGTCGAAACACGCTGCACCGATGGCGGTGGCCGCGGAGCCGCGCACCAATCCGTGGATGTGGATCTATGCCGCCTGCCTGGTGATCGCGCTGTTCGCCGCGTTTGAGGTTTATTGGCCCGCCATCCGTGGGCCGTTTCTGCTGGACGATACCCACCTCACGTACATGCAGCCGGATGCCGCCGACATTCCGCTCCGCGCTTGGTTGTCCCAGTTACGGCCGCTCCTCATGTTCAGCTATTGGCTGAACTACCAGCAATCCGGCGCGCAAAATACATTCGGCTATCACGCATTGAACGTGTTCCTGCACTTTTTCAACACCATTTTCATTTTCCTGGCCATTCGCAAGGTGCTGAGCTGGGCCAGCGTGGAGGAAACACGCGCTCGCATCCTGTCGTTCTTCGCCGCGGGCCTTTTCCTGCTGCATCCGGTGCAGACCGAATCGGTCAGTTACATCGCCAGCCGGTCGGAAACACTGAGCGTGTTTTTTGTTCTTGCGGCTCTGGTGGTTTATCTCAATCGGAAGACTGCTGTCGTATCGATCCCGAGAATCCTCGCGCTCTTAGCCCTGTTTGCCGCAGCCGCGCTCTCCAAGGAACACACCGTCGTTCTTCCGGCCGTTTTCATTCTCACCGATTACTATTGGAGCTTTGAATTCTCCCCCTCTGTCATCTGGCGAAATTGGAAACTATACGTTCCCATCGCGGCCGGCGCTCTTTTCGCCTTGCTAGAGATCCTGCGCATTCTCCGTGGGAACCAAAGCGCGGGCTTCCAGATTCAGGGTCTGACGTGGTACGAATACTTTTTCACTGAGTGCCGGGTCATCTGGGACTACATTCGTTTATTCGTTTTTCCGTTCGGGCAGAACCTTGATCCGGATATCGACATATCGCGGAGCGTGACAGCGCACGGCGCGATCATCGGCCTGGCCGGTTTGCTGGCGGTCAGCATTCTGGCTTGGATTTACCGGCGCCACTTTCCGATTGCGTCCTACGGATGGTTCGCGTTTCTGATTCTGCTCGCGCCTACATCGTCCTTTGTGCCGATTCACGATCCCATGGCCGAACGCCGCATGTACCTGCCGTTCATCGGGCTCTTGTTGATCACCGTGGAGTTTCTGCGGCGCTGGAAGACGTCCAGGAACGTATTCATTGGATCGCTGGCGCTGGTCTTGGTGGCCGAAGGCGCCATCACTTACCAACGGAATCTGTTATGGGGAAACGCGATCGACATTTGGAAAGACACCGTCTCCAAATCTCCCCGGAAACTGCGCCCTCGCTTTCAATTGGCATTTGCTGAATTTCAAGCCGGCGCCTGCGCTGACTCGGTCGACGAGTTCCAAAGGGCCGCCGCGCTGGAACCTCCCACCTACGACCTGCTGCTGGACTGGGCGCTCGCCTACGATTGCGCCGGGAATCCGCAACAGGCCATCGCGAAGCTCCAGCAGGCGGCGGCTGAACATCCGGACGGACACTTGTATTCGCAAATCGGCATGGAATACGGAAAGACCGGCAAATATCCGGAGGCCTTGGAAGCGCTCGCAACGGCCCAGCGGCTGGACCCCGGATTCGCCATGACCTACTACTATCTCGGGAACATTCACGCCATCCAAGGCAACCCGGTGCAAGCGCGCGAAGACTATCAGCATGTGCTGGCGCTAGACCCGCATAATGCGCCTGCGGCCGAGGCTTTGGCCCGTATGGGCCGATGATCGACATGAACAGATGATTCGGATCGGGGTGAACGCTCTCTATCTCATCCCGGGAGGCGTGGGAGGCACCGAGATTTACCTCCGAAACCTGCTGCGGGCGCTAGCCGAAATTGATCCAGAGAACCAATACATTGTCTTCACCAATCGTGAGACAGGCGCCGATCTGGTACCGGAGCGCCCGAATTTTACGCACGTGCCGCAGCCCGTCCGTGCCAGTTTCCGCCCCGCACGCATTCTCTGGGAACAACTTGTGCTGCCGTTCGCGGCGCGCAAACATCGATTGAATGTTTTGTTTAATCCTGGATTCACCGCGCCGCTCCTGTGCGCCTGCTCGATGGTCACCGTGTTTCACGATCTGCAGCACAAGCGCCATCCGGAATATTTTCGCTGGTTCGATCTGCCGTTCTGGAATTTTTTCGTATGGGCTTCAGCGCACAGGTCGCGAGGAGCCATCGCGGTTTCGCTTGCTACTCATGACGATCTCAAGCGCTATTATGGCCGGACATCCGAGGTAATCCATCATGGCGTGGAGCGCGAGTTTATTGAAATCGGATATCGCCGGCATCCCAAGGATTATCTGCTGTGCGTCTCCACCACGCACCCGCACAAAAATCTGGAGAGGCTGTTGCGCGTGCACGCTCAAATGAAGAACGCGCCGAAATTGATCTTGACCGGCGTGCGTGGATTCGCAGCTAAAGAGATTGAGAGCCTGGCGGACAGCTCGGTCGAGATCACCGGCTGGATTCCGCGTGAACAACTGCACCGGCTTTACCGCGGGGCCTTGGGGTTCATTTATCCGTCTACTTTCGAGGGCTTCGGCATGCCCGTGCTCGAAGCGATGGCCGCTGGAGTCCCGGTGGCATGCTCCGATATCCCACCGCTCCGTGAGATCGCGCAATCGACAGTCCATTTCTTTGATCCAGCGAGCGATCGCGAGATTCGCGACGCGCTGTTGCTGCTCGCTTCGGGAAAGATTTCAACCGAGGCCGCCCTACACCGCGCCGCGCAATTCACCTGGGAGAAAACGGCTCGCGCGACACTGGACTATCTCAGCAAGTGTTCCAGCTGAATCTTGGTATCGGTCTTCGAGTCGCGATACTTAACGATGACAGGCGTGTACAGCGACAAGCCCCAATCGAGACCGGGCCCCGATGTGATGGCGCGCGAGCCCGCCACCACCACCGCGCCTTCTGGAATCACGAGCGGATCTTCGTCGGTGGCGCGATGGATCTGCCCGCGCGCGACATCATATACCGGCATAGAACGATTCAAGATGACGCCCGAGCCGAGCACCGCGCGCCGCTTCACCACAGTGCCTTCATAGACCCCCGTGTTGCCGCCCATCAGCACTTCGTCTTCAATGATCACCGGCAGCGCGCCCACCGGCTCTAGCACTCCGCCGATCTGGGCAGCCGCGGAAATATGGCAATTGGTTCCCACCTGCGCGCAGCTTCCCACCAGCGCGTGCGAGTCGATCATGGAGCCGTCGCCCACCCAGCTCCCGGTATTGATGTACATCGGCGGCATGCACGTCACGCCTTTGCCGATGTAGCAGCCATCGCGAATGCTGGATCCGCCAGGAACGATGCGGACGCCGCGATCGGCCGTCAAATGCTGCACGGGAAATGTCGCCTTATCGAACCAGGGCTGCCGCGTCGAGTTGATCGACATATCGACTACGGTGCCCATGCGAAATCCCAGCAGGATGCCCTTTTTCACCCACACGTTCACACGCCATCCGGTTTTCGTGGAATGGTCGGGCTCGGCCGCACGAATCTCGCCTGCGTTCAGCGCTTGCTTAAAGCTCTGGAAGAGGTGGAAGTGATCGTCGGTGTAGGTCTCAGGTTTTTCGTCGAACAGCTTCTCGATCTCAGCCTGCATGCACGCTCCGGCCGGCCAGCAGACCCAGTGCTTCGACTACCTTTTCAATCTTTGCGAGATTCGCCGGAATCGGCGGGCATAATGGCAAGCGCCACAGCGGCTCCAGCAAGCCCATCAGCGCCATCGCCGCCTTCACTGGAATTGGGTTCGACTCCACAAAGTTCACTTCCATGAGCGGAAGGTACTCGCGCTGCAATTCGCGAGCACCGGCGAAGTCGTTCGCAAGGGCGCGCTGAACCAGCTTGGTGAAATCGCGCGGGATTTCGTTGGATACTACAGAAACCACGCCGTGACCGCCCAACGCAATGAGCGGAATGGCGATGGAATCGTCGCCGCAAAGTACCGCGAAGCTGGATGGAACCTGATGCACCACCTGCGCCATTTGGCTGATGTTGCCCGAGGCTTCCTTGACGCCGATAATGTAATCGATTTCCGATAGCCGCTTCAGGGTAGCCGGCTCCACGTTCACGCCGGTGCGGCCTTGCACGCTGTACACAATGATGGGTAGCTTTACCGCCGCCGCGATCGCTTTGTAGTGCTGGTACAAGCCTTCCTGCGTCGGCTTGTTGTAATACGGAGTGACGGAGAGAATGCCATCGGCGCCCATGGCCTTGATCTCGGTTGCAAGCTCAATCACCTCGGCCGTGTTGTAACCGCCCGCGCCCGCCAGCACCGGAACCCGGCCCTTGGCTTCTTCCAGCGTGATTTCCACCACGCGCAAATGTTCCTGGTGCGTCAGCGTGGGACTTTCGCCCGACGTTCCGCACGGCACCAGGAAGTTGATGCCTTCCTCGATCTGCCGCTTCACCAGCGACCGGAGTGCGTGTTCGTCGAGAGAGCCGTCCTTGCGGAACGGGGTGACCATGGCGGTGCCGCAGCCTTGAAATAACATGTCAGCCTCCAAATTAAATCGCGCACAACGGAGCGGGCCGCGATTTGTTGTTACCCGTTAGCGGGAGCTTCCCACGCTGTCCGCTCCAAAGAGAACGTCGCTAAATTCGTAAAATCCTTTGCGCCCCATAATCCATTGTGCCGCTTTCAGAGCGCCTCGGGCGAAGCCTTCCCGGCTGCGGGCGGTATGACGCAGAGTGATGGTATCGGCGGTGGAATCGAAGCCAATTTCGTGCGTTCCGGGATGCGCGCCCGCGCGGCTGGCGCTGACGTCGATATTGCGGCTGTAGCCTGCGGCTTTCATCCGATCCACGAGTTGAATCAAGGTGCCGGAAGGCGCGTCTTTCTTGGTGATGTGATGGATCTCCCAGGCCCACGCGCCGTATTCTTTTTCGTTCGCGAGCAGATGCGCGGCTTCCGATACCAGGCGCGTGAAAACGTTGACTCCCACCGAGAAGTTGGGACTCCAGACCAGAGCGCTGGCGTTGGCCTCGATCAGCGCCTTGGCTTCGGCCAGATGTTCGTGCCAGGCCGTGGTGCCGATGACAATTGGAATGTGGCGCGCGGACAACCTTTGGATATTGCCGAGCACGGCCGAGGGCACCGAGAACTCAACCGCCACGTCGGCGCCGTCGAGCGATTCATTGCGATCGACGTCCACACGTGCTGTGACAGTGAATCCGTACTCCGGCGCCAGTTGATCGATCAAGCGCCCCATCTTGCCGTAGCCGACGATAGCGAGATTAGGCATCTGGTTTACTCAATTCAAAGACCGCCGGATCCAGATCGGTGAAGAACTCCGTATGCAGAGCCTGAACGGCAGCAGAAAGATCGGCGCCCGCGACAACGAATCCCAGATTTAATGCCGACGCGCCTTGAGACAGCATGCGCACATTGATGCCGCCGAGCGCGCTGAACACGCGCGCCGCAACACCCGGAGTATGGCGGATGTTTTCACCCACAATGCAGATGATAGCCTGATTCTCGTCGACAGAAACTTCGGAGAACTCGCGCAATTCAGTGACGATGGTTTCCATGCGTTCGGGCTGATCGATGGTAAGGGAGACGCTGACTTCGGACGTCGCAACCATGTCCACCGATGTTGTATTGCGGTCGAATACCTCAAAGATCCGCCGCATGAAACCATGCGCCATGAACATGCGCGTGGATCGAATATTCAGCACCATCACTTTGCCTTTGCAGGCGATGGACTTCACAACATTCTTGCTTGGAACTGTCGCGGACTGGATGCGCGTGCCTTCCACTTGCGGCCGGCGCGAGTTTAGAATCATGACCGGAATATTGCGGTCGATGGCGGGCATAACCGTCGCCGGATGCAGGACCTTGGCGCCAAAATAGGCGAGCTCGGCGGCTTCGGTGAACGAGATCACTTTCACACGATGCGCGCCCGGAATGACGGTGGGATCCGCGGTGAGCATGCCGTCCACGTCGGTCCAGATTTGGATTTCTTCAGCCCCAATTCCGGCCCCCACGATGGAAGCCGTGAAATCGGATCCGCCGCGGCCCAGCGTGGTTGTAACGCCGTTTTCGGTGCATGCGATGAAGCCGCCCATCACTACCACGTGCTGCTTTGCAAGCGGCGGAATGGCGGCCGCGAGCTTGGCGTAGGTTTCGTCAAAGAGCGGAATGGCCTGAGTATGGCGATGGTCAGTAACGATGACTTTGCGCGAATCCAGGTGCACGGCGCTCAGGCCGTGATGCTGAAAATAGTTCGCCACGATCAAGCTCGATAAGCGTTCGCCGAAGCTGGAGATGGCGTCGATGGAGCGCGGGGTTAATTCTCCGAGCACCGCCAGGCCCTTCACCAGCTCCGAGAGTTCCTGAAAATGCTCGTCGACGGTGCGCTCCATGCCCGATTCACGGAGATGGAAATCGCGCAGCGACATTAATTCGCGCAGCGCTTCGTCGCGGTGACCCGAGACGGCCAGATCGGCAATCTTCAGCAGCCGGTTGGTGGTTTTGCCCATCGCCGAGACAACGACGATCGGTCTCCGATCCAGCCGCGATTTAACGATACCGGTGACGCGCTGGATGGCTTCGGCGGATTCAACGGAGGTCCCGCCAAACTTCATGACAATCATTAGTCGAGCAGGCCCTCCGAGTACATCAGCTCGGCATTCAATACTGCCGCGCCGGCGGCCCCGCGGATGGTGTTGTGTCCCATGGCGACAAACTTGTAATCCAGCACCGGGCATTCGCGCAGCCGGCCGACGAACACCGCCATTCCGCGCTCGCGTTCCACGTCGCGGCGAGGCTGCGGCCGGTCGTTTTCTTCCATATAAATCACCGGCTGCGGCGGCGCGCTCGGCAGCTTGCGCTCCTGCGGAACGCTTCTGTAATTCACCAGGGCACGGATGATGTCGTCTTTACTCGGCTTGCGCTCGAACTCCACGCTGACCGTGACCGTGTGCCCATCCACCACCGGGACGCGATTGCAATGGGCGCTGACTTTGGCGTTCAGGGGACGCAGGCCTTCTCCCGTGAAATCGCCGAGGATCTTCTGCGTCTCCTGCTGCATTTTCTCTTCTTCGCCGCCGATGAAAGGAATCACATTGGCGTTGATGTCCATGGAAGCCACGCCCGGATAACCGGCGCCCGAAATCGCTTGCATGGTGGTGGCAACCACGCGGGTAATGCCGAACTGCTTCAGCGGAGCAAGCGCCATGGCCAGCACGATGGTAGAGCAGTTCGGATTGGTGGCGATCTGCCCCTTCCAGCCACGCAGCCGCTGCTGGTGCGGAATGATTTTCAGATGCTCGGGATTCACTTCGGGAATCAGCAGCGGAACATCCGGCTCCATGCGATGATTGCGCGAATTGGAGACCACCACGTGACCGGCCATGGCAAATTCGCGCTCGATATCGGTAGCAACGGAGGCGTCCATGGACGAGAACATCAGCCGCGGCGCGTTCACCGGCTTGCACTCGTGCACTTCGAGATTCTGCACGCCGGCAGGCATGGCGCCATCCAATCGCCAGCTGGTGGCCTCGCGATAGGGTTTGCCGGCCGAGCGGTCGCTCGCGCCCATCCACGCGATTTCAAACCAGGGATGGTTCTGGAGAAACTTGACGAAGCGCTGGCCCACCATGCCGGTGGCGCCCAGGATGCCGATGGGGATTCTGTTGTCGTTCATAAAAGTTGCTGGACCATTCGTTTGTAGATTTGTACTGCTTCCAAAATCTGTGCCTTCGGGATTCGCTCTTCAATCGTGTGGGCGACGTGAATGGAACCCGGGCCAATCAAATACGGCTGGCCCCAGGATTCTCCGAGCGCTGGAATGTCGGTGGTGAAGGAGACCACCGTGGTTTCAAAACCCGGCAAGGATCCGAGCAGCACCGCCGGGATGGTGAGCACTTCTCGAATCTCGGCCTTGCCCTGCACCGCCTGGTTCATGGCCTCAAGCGTTGCGTTTCCGCTGTCCACCAGGCGGATGAAAAGTTCGGCTTGCGCGTGATCGGGAATGACGTTGGGCGCGCGGCCTCCGGAGATAGTGCCGATATTAAGCGTGCTCGCGCCCAGGATTTTATCCACCGGAAGCTTCACGCGGCGCACCTCCTGAAGCGCATCCAGGAGTTTCTCGATGGCCGATTCGCCCAGTTCAGGATAAGCCGAATGCGCCATCCGTCCGCTCGCCACCACCTCCAGCCGCAGCGCGCCTTTGGATCCGAGCGCCAGTTTGTTTTCGGTGGGTTCGCCGTTGATCAGAAATTTCGAGCCACGCGGTGATTTCGCAGCGGCCAACGCGCCCGCGCTGTTGCGCTCTTCGCCCACCACGAACAGCAGCGCGAGATTGGTGTGGCCGGATTCGAGCAAGTCGCGGACCGCGAAGATCATGGCCGCGATAATCCCCTTGGTATCGCAAGCGCCGCGCCCCCAGATGTGTTCACGGTCTTCGCGCGAAGGGAAGAACGGCGGCACGGTGTCCATGTGCGTGGAGAGCGTGACCGTTGGCTCGCCCCACCAGGCGAGAACGTTGTTGCGCCGGGGCTCGACCGGAATCAGCTCGGCATGCCCGCCGTGCTGCGCGGCAAGTTCCGACAAGTGGGCGAAGAGCACGCTGCCCATCCGCTCTTCGTTCTCGGTGATGGATTCGATGTCCACCAGCGCGCGCGTGAGTTCGAATACGTTCATTCCAATCCACTAATGAGAGGGATGGAGGAAGGAAGGACACGCGAACAGCTTACGTGCTTCCCGGTAGCGCTCCATCCGATCTCGAGTCCTAAGAGATCCGGATGACAGTGGGCAGGTATTAGCCTGGCCCCCCAACCGTGCCGGGCGGGACCTGCCGCGGCCGATTTCGGCGGATGATGTTGCCGACCCCTTTCGCCAGCGCTCCGAAGATCCCGGAACTGCGCGGCTGGCTACTCATGGTCTCCGCGCCTCTACGAGGACAAACTCAAGAATAGCAGGTTTCCAATATCGGCGGCTTATTCTTCAATGAGAAAATGCTGGCAATGAGAAAATGCTGGGCCGGAACCGGGGGTGCGAGCTAAACGATTGAAAGCATAGTATCCGCCGATCTCTTGCGGAGATTAACCCTGCTATTCACCGCATATTATGCGGCGAATACGCTTGCACGACGCGGAGAATCGGCGTTATAATCACCGCAGAGAATGCGGAGAATATACATCCACGATCTGCGCGACTGGCCCCGCTTCGAGTGGGATCGGGACCGGCTGGCGGAGCCTTTGGCGGCGGTGCGCCTGCGCCAGGGCCGGCTGATCGGGCACATGGAAGCGCTGGGATTTCCTCTTCGGACCGAAGCGGTGCTCCAGACTCTTACCTCGGACGTGCTGAAGAGCAGCGAGATCGAAGGAGAACGCCTGGATGCCGGGCAGGTCCGCTCGTCGATCGCGCGCAAGCTGGGCGTGGACATCGGCGCGCTCAAACCGGCGGACCGCAATGTGGAAGGCGTAGTGGAAATGATGCTGGATGCAACGCGCCAATATGATCGGCCGCTCACGGCGAGCCGTCTGTTCGGCTGGCAAGCATCACTTTTCCCAACAGGCCACAGCGGACCGCGCAAGATTAAAACGCGCCGTTGGCGGGATGACGGCACTGGACCGATGCAAGTGGTCTCGGGTCCAATGCATCGCGAGAAGGTTCACTTTGAAGCGCCGGCTGCCCGGAGGCTCCCGGAGGAAACAAGAGCGTTTCTCAAGTGGTTTAACGCCAACACGCACGGGGACGCGGTGATGAAAGCGGCGCTGGCGCACTTGTGGTTTGTGACTCTGCATCCCTTTGATGACGGCAATGGACGGATCGCGCGGGCCGTCGCCGATATGGCACTGGCGCGCTCGGAAGGCAGCCCACAGCGCTTCTACAGCATGTCGGCGCAGATCCGCCAGGAACGCAGCGCTTACTACGACATTCTCGAGAGATCCCAGCGCGGAACCATGGATGTCACGGTCTGGATGGATTGGTTTCTCGGATGCCTGGGCCGCGCTATCGACGGCGCGCAGACGGCTCTGCAGGGAGTGCTCGCCAAAGCGCGGTTCTGGGAGACGTTCGCCACTACTCCGCTAAACGATCGCCAGCGCAAGGTTGTGAACTGCCTGCTCGACGGATTCGAGGGAAAGCTGACGACGTCGAAATACGCCAAGCTCACCAAGTGCTCGCAGGACACTGCGTTGCGCGACATCCTCAGCTTGGTGGAACGGGGAATGCTGAACCACGGCGAGAGTGGAGGCCGGAGTACGAGCTACACCTTACGCAAGTTGGGGGGAGCTTGATCTACGCGCGTTCCTGGTAGGTGCCTTCCGTCGTATTCACGCGGACCTTTTCGCCTTCATTAATGAACGGCGGGACCTGGACCACCAGCCCGGTTTCCAGCTTCGCCGCCTTAGTGACGTTCGACACTGAGGCACCCTTGAGGCCGGGTTCGGTTTCAACCACCGTGAGATCGACGGTGGGCGGCAACTCCACGCTCATGGGCTTTCCTTCGTAGAACTCGACATGCACCTTGAGCTGCGGGACCAGGTACTCCACGGCATCGCCCAGGAGGTCGCGGGTCAGATGCATCTGCTCAAAGTTCTCGGTGTTCATGAAGTAGTAATATTCGCCATCGTCATACAAATATTCCATCTCGATCTCTTCGAGCGCCGCGCGGTCCACGCGATCCTCCGACGAGAAACGGTGCTCGGTCATGGTGCCACTGCGCAAGCTGCGCATCTTTACTTGGACAAAGCCGCGAAGATTGCCTGGCGTACGATGTTCCATCTTGAAGATGGAGTACAGCTCGTTGTTGAACTTGATGACCATACCCGGGCGTAGCTGTGTTGCCGAAATCATGTTGAGTCGCTTTCCTTCCGTTGGCTCTGACGACGCCCAGAGCGGGGTCGCGAGCGAAATTCCAGTTTAACAGGCTGGAAGGAAACGCTGCCGGCTGAGTATAATGGTTGCAGTTCGCGATGGCGCTATCGTCTAACGGTTAGGACGGAGCCCTCTCAAGGCTTAAATACGGGTTCGATTCCCGTTAGCGCTACCATTTTTTCATAGAGTTACGGGCAACGCGGTCACACACGGTCACACATTTTCCGAGTTTTCTGAGCGCGGTCCGGTGAAACGTCTGCGGCGGAGAATTTCGGCTCTACGCCAACAATGGGGGCAAGCCGCCATCCTGAACCGCAATTGAACCAGCCCGCAAGGGCATCTACTGGTCAGCGGCTTCGCGCCGCCCACGCGGATGCTACAGATTCACAGCTCATCCGCCGAGTTGAACATGGGGCCGCTGCGCAAGCTCCAGGGCGTTTCCGGACCGTGGAAAAGAAGCGGGAGTGATATGGAAAAGAGGACGCTTCAACCAACTCCGCTCGTCAAGCCCGGGGCCGATTGCGCACGAAAGCTGCTGAATCGCTTCGTTTAGGCTGCTCACAGAAGTCCATCACTTGCCCGCTTGGCCCGTGTAGAATCATCGAGAGGGCCTCGTATCTATGACGCCGGACACGCCTAGGACATCTGCGAACGAACTAATTGGGCACGAGCCATCCCGCCAATCGATGGTTCCCAGCAACAGAGCAACCGTCATCGACGAGCGCGTCTGCGCCGATATCTTAGGCGCGACACTCGAGAATCGCTTATTCCTCCGGCTGGTCGCCAAAGGACGAACATTTCAAAACGTTAAGTTTAAGTACTCCATTTTCGACACCTGCTACCTGCGCGATTGCAAGTTTGACTCATGTGATTTTACGGGTTGCCGTTTTGTAGGCTCTAATCTTTACGGGACAAAGTTTGTGGGCTGCAGATTCGATTATTCTTGGTTCGAAAGAACCCTATTGGACAACTCCATCTTGGATACCGGATGCCCGGGTCTCGACAACTTGAAGTTGAAATTTGCCCGGACCCTCAGAATGAACTATCAACAAATCGGCGATTCGCAGTCAGCTAACAAAGCGATAAGGGTGGAACTAGAGGCGCAGCAGTCAGATCTCTACAAGGCTTGGCATTCAAACGAGTCCTATTACAGGAAGAAGTATACCGGCCTGCTACGCGCTCGGATGTTTACGAGATGGGTGAGTTTTAAGATTCTCGATATTGTTTGGGGAAATGGAGAAAGTCCGTGGAAATTGATACGGACAGCCTGCATCCTTCTTGCCGGGTTGGCTGTCATCGATGCGACGTTCTACAATGACTGGCATCTTGTCGGCAGTTATGTTTCGGGACTGGCCAAATCATCTGAGGTTTTCTTCGGAACTCTTACACCATCCGATTATCCGAGTTGGTACCTAACGATCATTCTGATAAGTAGGCTAATCATGTTCGGCCTCTTCATGTCCATCTTGACGAAGCGCTTTAGCAGGCGGTAGCATTTTGCGACGCTTAGTCGTTGCTGTTCGATTGTGATTCGCCGGCTACAAATTGATGAAGCACTGAGGGAAGTGTCGCGACCCCGCTCGAATACCTATAAATGATGCGGGAGATGTTCTCGTTAAGCACGTATGGATCGACGTTCGCGATAGACGCGATTAATCGCATCACAGCGAAGCCGCGATCGATAATAGTCAACCTCGGATCATCGGGCGCAACTCCTGACGCGTTGCAATACGCGAACAACTCATCGTGCGCTGCGGCAGCCATGCTCTGCAGAGGCCAACCGAACGTCCGCAAGCTGTGAGAAGCGGTGATGCGGTACACGGCACGTTCAAGTTTTAGCCGTTGAGGATATGTTAGTCCTCGACCTGCAGCCAGATCTTCTGCGGCTTGAAGTATCGTTTCAACGTAGGATTTCACTGTAACTCTCCCCCTGCGAAATTGAGGAGCCTGTCGATTTCGCTAAGGATTCTGTCCGTCTCGATCGATTCTGTCTGGGGCGGTTCGACTGAGACATTTCGCGTGTACGTGAGGTGCCCGGCTGAGAGCGCATCTGCGACCGCGAATGACAATGGCAGTTCAGGATATAACTGCTTCGCAGTGGGTATGACGGTTCTCCGTCCGAAAGTGGGTTTACCTCGCCGCGCGGTGAGCAGCATACAGACGTTTCTGGCTACTATGAAAAGAACGTGTCTCTCAAAGTTATCGAAAACCGCGGATGCAGTATAGGCATCGCGGACATCTGTGTAGATATCCTTGAAGCGCGCTAAATCGGCTGCAAACGCGTCGTATGGAGCTAAGTTGGCGAATGCTTCTGCGAGAATGCCGTCCGGATCGCTGAGAATGCGTCCTTCTAAACACAGATGCCAGGTGAATAATGAACCGTGGGCGATCATCTGATCGAATGACGAAGCAGAATAGCAAGCGACCGATACGGGCGCGGTGTCGTATTCAGTTGCGACCTTCGCTCGAAGCTCATCAAGACGATCAGCGTCTACGTCTTCGACCACCGCGAAAATATCTTTATCGGAGTATTGATCTGAGTCGTTGCGAGCCGTCGAACCGAACTCAATGATCCCGATAATCGCCGCGTCACTCACCTGAGGATCTCCCGCTTACTGTGATCTCTGGCCTGCGACGACCTCCGGCTCGTTCGAGGTTAGCCCGGGCGAAAGCGATTGCTGGGAACAATGACGCCGATACAAAAAATAAATGGAGAAGCGACATTAACCATGCGAACATAAGGGAAAATAGTTATTTACTTCCGGTTCCTGCCTGTCTCATCGCGTTGCGCGATCAATACGAAATGGACGAAACGGTTGCGGAACAGAAATCAACTATGACGCAACCTCCTTCTGGGTGAGAGCGGAGCGGTCCGACCGTTATAAAACGAACGCCGCCACACGTCCGCACTCGTTGTACGTGGGAGTGACCATGAACGATGAGCTTGCATTCGGGAGGTATTAGCCCTACCCGGATGGCGCGGTGCACGAACGCATGGGGGAATGTGTGCGGCAAGTGTGCCAAATCGTTTGTACCCACTCCGTGACAGACGAGGACTGGTCCGGTCACCGACCTAATTCGCAAAGTGGTCGGAAGGGTGGACAGAAACGTAATCGCCTCCAAACCAACGCTTGCGCGTAGGTCGCCATCGCTATCGGCCGCTTCCAGAAACCATCGATCATGATTCCCGCGCACGGCAGGGATCTGCCTTTCTCGCAGAATCCTACAGCACGCTGCAGTCCCGTCACCTGGGCCATAGATGTCGCCCACACAGACAATTGCTTCGACACCTGCCCTATACAATGCATCGGCAGCCCGCTCCAGTAATTCCACACGCGCGTGGACATCGCCGATCACCCCAATTCGCCGCATTTCGTCGCCGAATCGGTTTGCAGTTGCTTCCATCGACTACAACGTGTCTCCTGGAGTCTATCTACGGCCCTCTGCCCACTGAGTCAAGTGGCCACAGGCCGTGACAATTCATGCGTCCCACCGCGGGGTCAGCGATGCCTTGGTCAGCTGAAGAGATATCGTACTACAGTCGCCATGCCAGCTTGCGTTAATCCACCAGATCCGCGCACTGCCGGTCTAAAGAAAGGCTGACAGGGTTTGCGAACTTGTAACCAAAGCCTGCAGATTGCAACGATTATAGCGATCTACTGCAATGAATTCGGCCAGGCGCGCGCGACAAGATCCACTGCGGAAACGGCTATTGGGCTCGACGTTCCTTGCGCGCATCTTGGTTGCGTCCCTGAAATTGTTCCCAAACTCGGGCTGCTTCTTCGTCACGCCCGGCTAGGACATGGGAATAGACTGTGGCCGTCACGTAAGTGCTCGAATGTCCAAGGCGGGCGCTAACTGCGGTCAGTTCCATCCCGGCCGCGAGCAAGTGTGACCCGTGCGTATGCCGGAGTGAATGCAGGCTCGCACCCTTCGGAAATTTCAAACGCCGAAATAGCGCCGAAACGGTTGCCGAAATCGAATCGGGACGCAGCGGCGTCCCATCCGGGTTGCCAATGATCAGGTCGAGATCAGTTCGGTAATCGGGACCGAACTGGGTTCGATAGGTTTCCTGCTTTTCCGATGTCGATCGAGAGCAGCCAGTGCCGATTGTGGAAGTGCGACAATTCGCGCTTTGCCGTTTTTCGGCATTTTAAAATCGAGACCAGCCTTTGTTTGAGTCAATGAGCGTGAGATGCGGATCTTGCCGTCATGCGAATCGGACCATCGCAGTGCCATGACCTCTCCGCGGCGTGCGCCAGTCGCGGCACACAACTCTAGGATCATCGGAAGAGCCCAATGGGCTTCGGCAGCCTCAAGTAGCAAAGCCTGTTGCATGGGAGTGAATGCCAGGCCTTCCTTTGGGCGGGCCGCGGAAGATCACTATGGGTGACCGGATTGCTTGTGGCGAGTCCCCATCGAATCGCCCGACTGAACGCGCTGGATATCACGCCGGCGATATTGCGCACTGACTTGCCTGAGATAGGTCGTGCAGCTTTCGTCTTTCGATGATGGCCGCCTTTTTCGCGAAGGCGGTTCCATTCGCGCGTCAGGTGAAGCGGAGTGATATCCTTGATTGGCATCGAAAGTAGATCGGCGCTAATATATGAAATCGTCTCCCGATATCGCTCTACCGTTTTGGCAGCGAAATTCTTGTCGCCGTGTTCCTTGCAGAACTCCTCGATCAAACCGCGCAGCGTGGTGGGGACGGATGCCGCTGCGCCACGTAGACTCGCTTCATAATCTTCTTGAGCCTGGATACGCCTTTTCGCTTCGGCGTCGGCTGCTTCTTTTTTGGTCGCGAAATTGGTAGCTTTGATCTGGCGGCGAGTGGCCCTCGTGGAGTCCGGGGCATCGAAAACGTAAGACCAGGACATCTTCCCGGACGGATATTCTCTTTTATGGACGGCCATAGGAGGATTGTACGGCAATGTGTCGCGGTTTTGTTCCGCATGTTCGCTCCCACTGCTCGTAGGCGTGGCGAGTGACAATCCATCGCCGCCCGAGCCGGATAGCTGGGATCTCGCCGCGATCCAGCAGCGCGTAAACGGCGAGTCTCCCTATCGATAGACGGGACGCTATCTCCTCGATAGTGATGCGCTCTCGCCGCCTTGGCGGGAACTGTAAGAGAGAGCGATGGGTTACTTTTCGAACTGCGATGGAATGGGGGAGTTTCTGGCCATGAAGCCAAGAACCGTCGCTCAGCCAAAGAACCAGTCTAAGCGAGTTCCCAAAAGATGCAAGCATTTGTATCGATACTGTTGTAATCGAAAACAGAATGTGCGATGGTCGCTGCAGATGGAGCGAAAGCCTCAGCAACAAACGCTATCGATCCGGATCTCGGACGCTCTCCGCGAGTTTCTCGAACGTTCTAAACAAGTTATCTCCAATAGCCGGGGCGAGCAGGTATCCATCTCCGATGTCGCCAAGACCCTGCTGGAGTCCGCCAAAGATGATCGTCTCGATTTCCGGCTGGAAGTTGCCGACCTGCAGCGAGCGTCCACCCAGTCCCTGTGGGAGATCCGGCGGAAGTGGGAGCAAAAGCACGACCTCTCGCGTGCCGAGTGGATCTTTCTCTCGCAGTACATCCAGATTGCGTGCGAGGACAGCCCGAGCAGGATCGCTCGTATCCGACTCCGGCCGCGTTTGCCGTTGTGCTCGAAGCGTGCTCGCCGTGAGAGAGTTGCGCGCAGATCGAGGCGTCGAACTCGATCGTTATTACTTGAGCAACCTCGGTTCTCAAGAACAGGCCGTATTCAATGATCGCCAACTCGACCCGGACCTTGTGCCGCGCGTGACCGCGCGTTGCTTCAGGAATTGCGCGAGTCTCTCCGCTGCCGTATGCCCGTCTTCGCCGGCCGCAACTTTTACGTCGTCAATTCGCGACGAAGAGTTGCCGGACATTGTCGCCCTCAACCGAGCGCTGCTTCCTTATATAGAGACATTGTTCCGGCTGGCGGCACGAGGGCACTGGATGCGGGAAAAGCGGCCCGTGATTTCCTTGCGCGAGCCTCTGATTGTCACGGAAGTCGATTACGCCAGTGACGGTTCCGGGATTTCGGCTGACGTTTACTCGGGATCGGCGATGGCAACCTGTCACTGCAGATTTCAATGCAAGACAAGGGTATTACGTATCCGATGGGTACATATCCCCAAATCCGAGAGTTCTCGGCGATGCTGGAACAGGTCTCGCTCGATCGCAACTGGAACGGAGACTACTTCTACGGCGCTCGCAGATCAAGAAAACCCTGATCGGGCCACTAGTGATTTCATTTTTATCGCCATCGGGATAACGTCACCATCGAATTCTCGGCACGAGGAATGGCAGGGTCTCAAAAGCGTTTTCGCGCAAGCGGCAGCGAACTCCGAAGCTGCAAAAGAGGTACGAAGAGCTTTCTCTCCTCTACGGCGAACTTTAGCCGTAGTGTGGGAGCGGTTGAAACGGAACGAAAGGGGTTGGAGATATGAGCAACTCAAAACAAACCAGCACTAATCAAGATGCAAACGCCGCAGCAGTCGCCGCCGAAAAGAGGGTCATCCTCTCGATGGGCGGCAAAGGGCGGAGTTGGCAAGACCAGCGTGATGGCCGGCTTGGCCGAATGGTTCGAAGAGAACGAGATTCCGGTGAAGCTGCTGGACCTCGACACGGAAAACAAGGCCCGCGGATCGCTGACGCACTTCTTCGGCGGAAGCGTCCCGAAGGTGAACATCCACACGCCCGCCGGGCTCGATTCATTCGTCGACCAACTGGCGGACGGTCCGCCAGTGATTCTGGCGGATATGGGCGCCGGAGCAGGCCAAGTCACCTATGACTGGTTCGACAAAATGTATCCGGACGTCTCGGCTGCTGGAATCGCGTTCACCGCGATTGGCATTGTGACCGCCGATCCTGCAAGCGTCGAAAGCGTGCTCGCATGGGCAGCGCGGCTCCAGGACCGGGTCAAGTACCTGATCGTTGAGAACAGCATCACCGACCACAGCAGACTTTACCTATTGGCGCGAGAGCGACCAGGCCACGCAATTCCAAAGGCGCTTTGAGCCAGCGGTGATTCGCATGGATTACCGACTTGCCGAACTAGAGAACGCCGTTCGGAATCACGGCGTGACATTGGGCGATGTCGCTGCCAGGAGAACGAACGCGGGGGAATTGCAGCGATCATCGCTGGTAATGCGCGCGCAAAGCTATCGCCGTCGCATGTTTGCCGAGTTCGAGAGCGTCAAGGAGTTGCTCTTGCCGTGAACGGAGCTACTGATCCTCAGGAACCCGATACGCTGGACCGGATTGCAAACGCGCTTCCTGCCGAAGTGCGCGCCGACTATTATCGCGAGATGCGGCACCTCCGGTCGCTCCCCGAGAATGACGAGATGCTTCGCATCCTGCGAGCCATGCAGTTCCTAGGTGTACTCATTTTTGATGCTCCCCTGAGAACGGCCGCTGAAAACGAGAAGCTCAAGGAGATGTTGGCCGAGGCGTTCGGAACACTCCAAGAGACTCTGCAATCGATGAAGACGCAACAAGCGCAGATCGATCAGCGGTTGGCACAGCTCCCGAAAGCTGTTGCCGCGGGTATTAGACCAGAGGCGATTGCCGCTTCGGAATCAACGAGAGCTTACGGCAGCAATTTCTCCAATCGACGATCCCAGAAACCGCCAGCGCGCTCGCCGTTACCAGCGCGCAGATAAAGAAGTCCAACGTTGAGTTGATCCAGACCGCAAGGGAGCTGAGCGACATCCATACCGGCGTCTTGAGGGGAGACGCGCGAAGCCATCGCCAGCCTCGAATCGGAATCTTCCGAATTGACCGAAACACGGAACGGATGGTTGCGAACTCCAAGCACGTCTTCGATCAGGGAAAGCGTTGGTCGCTATATGTGCTGCTGGCAGCCGCATTTCTGTGCGGCGTCGGGGTAGAGCTCGGGTATCAATGGTTTCCTCGATCTCTCCGTCGACGCCGCAGATCGTGTGACGGCGCCGCAAGCAAGCTCACCAGTTCCAGATCAAGGCGCCACCCAAGCAAGACCGCAGTGAACGAAGCCGCGGGCCAAGCATTAGGATGCCCAATGCTCACGATCCGAGCCATGTCCGACGGCAAAGGATATTCGTCCCGGCATCTGGAACATGCCGACTATTACGCCGAGGGCGAACGCGTGGTTGGGCAGTGGCTGGGTCGTGGGGCGGAGCTGCTCGGCCTCGCGGGCAAGTGGAGTCGGAGGAGCTTCGAAGCGCTGCGTCAAGGGACTCGATCCGGCCAACTCGGCGAGTTTCTGCGCCAGCGCCAGAGCGCCGACCGCATCGCTGCGGACGGAACCACGCAATCCCACGGCAGGCACCTTTACGACTTCACGATCTCTGCACCGAAGTCGGTGTCGATCATGGCTGTGGTCGGCGGCGACAAGCGGCTGATCGACGCTCATGAAAAGGCGGTCGCTGAAGCCCTCCAAGAATTGGAAGCTCATGCCGCCACGCGCGTGCGGCAGGATGGCGCTGAATACCGACCGTACAACCGGCAATCTCGCGATTGCCGTGTATCATCACGACACCAGCCGGGAGCTCGATCCGCAGCTTCACACCCATGCGGTGGCGGCGAATCTGACCTACGACGGGACGGAAGGCCGCTGGAAAGCGCTACAGGCATCGGGCATTTATGAGCGCCGCGGGTATCTGACTGAGGTTTATCGGAATTCGCTGGCCCGCCAAGTCCGGTCACTCGGATACAAGATCGAAAATCGGCGGGACGAAAAGGGACGGGATAATGGCTTTGAGATTCGCGGTATTTCAGCCGAAATGCTGAGCAAATTCAGTCAGCGAAGCCAGCAGCGTGATGAAGCGATTGAGGAATTCACCGAGAAGAACGGACGGCCGCCAACGGACAACGAAGTCGCGGTCCTGGTCCGTGAGACGCGCGCCGACAAGCTGATCGAGATTTCGACGGACGACGTGCGTTCTCGTCAACGAGCGCGGCTCACGCGCGACGAAGGCGATGTCCTTGTAAACCTGCACGAGAATGCGTCCACGCGGGATCTTGGAACCGAGCCGTCCGCACCGTCCCTCCGTTACGCCGAGGATCACCTCTTTGAGCGGGTTTCCGTCGCGCGTGACCACGAGATCCTGACAGAGGCCCTTCGCCACGGGCGCGGCCAAATTGATCATTCGGAGCTGAAAGGCACGCTCTCGTTGCAAGAGTCGTCTGGCGCCATCCTCAGAGACCGCACCGAGATCGCCACCACCAGCAGTCTGCAACGTGAGCGCGAGATGATCGACATCGTCAATAGCGGCATCGGTCGGTTCGATCGCCTCGGCGGAAACAGCTCGTTCATCGCATCAGATCGCCTGAGGCCAGAGCAAAAACGCGCCGTTGAGTTCGTCCTTGGCACGCGCGATCGTGCCATCAATCTTCGGGGCGCGGCCGGGACCGGCAAAACTGCCGCACTTCAGGAACTGCGGCGGGGACTCGCAGAAGCCGATAGGAAGGTCCTTGCCATCGCGCCGACCATGAGCGCGGTCGAGGAATTACAGAAAGTCGGATTCCGTGATGCGATCACGCTGGAGCGGCTACTGCAGGATCAAAAGGCACAATCGACGCTTCGAGGGAGCGTCATCATTGCCGACGAGGCCGGAATGGTTTCTGGCCGTCAAATGCACGAGTTGCTCAAGCTAGCCGAACGGCACTCATCTCGCATCGTATTTGGCGGCGACACGAAGCAGATCCAGGGTGTGGAAGCTGGCGACGCACTGCGCGTACTTGAAAACGAATCACGCCTGAAGAGCACCTCGCTGACCCAGGTCCAACGCCAAACCGCCGCGGACTACCGCGAAGCGATTCAGGAGTTGCGACGCAATCCAGAAGCGGGCTTCGAGAAACTGGATCAGATCGGCGCCGTTCGCCAAGTGCCTTGGGCAGATCGTGCCCAGGCTGTAGCGCACGCCTATGCCGAATCGAAGGGCCGCGACGCCTTAGTTGTCTGCGCCACGCACGATGAGATCAACCGGGTGACGGAAGCAATTCGGGAAGCTCGCAAGCAAACTGGTGACCTCGGCGCGGCTGTGCGGGTATCGCGGGATGTCTCGCTCAATTGGACGAAAGCGCAGAAGAGCGATACCAGAAGCTATCGTGCCGGCCATCGTCTGACGTTTCATCGGGCTGTCAAAGGCGTCACTAAGAATGAAACGCTGGATGTGGTCCGAACCGAGGCGAACAGCGTTGTCGCGCGTAACGACCGTGGCGACGAACGAATCATCACTGCCAGGCAAGCGAAAGCTTTTGATGTATTTGAGCGCCGCGACATCGAGGTGGCCACCGGCGACAGGTTGTTACTGACCGCAAATCGCCGCGATCCCAAGTTTCGGGCGACCAATGGCGAACTCGTTACGGTCTCGCGTGTGAGAGAGGACGGTCGCATTCGGCTCCAAGATGGCCGTGAGCTGCCGTCAAACTACAAACAATTTGCACACGGCTACGCAGTGACCGCCCATCGCAGCCAAGGGAAATCCGTCGACACCGTGATCGTATCTGGCGACGGAATGCGGAAGGAACTGTTTTACGTGGCTGCTTCTCGGGGCAAACGAAGCGTGCAGATCATTACCAGCGATAAGGAGCAACTTCGCGAGTCCGTCGGACGCTCAACAGCGCGACAATCAGCATCCGAGTTGGCGCGAAAAGCGCGCCCTGGTCTCCACCAGGGATCGTACAGAGGTGTCTCTGCAGCGCGCGAAATCGCTGCACATACTGCGCGCCAGGAACGTACACCGGTCCAGCGGCCAGCCCCGCAACCAAGCGTGACCCACCAAATCAGGATGGAACGAACTCATGACTACTCTTTCGACCGATAGCCACAACTCCTGGAAAACGATAGCTCACGACCGCCCCGCCGGTCTCGAGATCGTTCTTCCAAAGTGCAGCTATGTCCTTCCGTGGAGCCAATTCCTGTTTGCACAGGGCGGCGACGATGAGATCCGTGTCTCTTTCACCACCCACGACATTTTGATCAAAGGCAGTGGTCTCGGGGCGTTGCTCGTTGACCTCGCCGCCCAGCGCGTCGCTAGGTTACAGCAGCCCATGCGATCAGACCGATTTGCGAACAGCGCGACCCCGTCCATCCACGAGCTTTCCGTCGTTAAGATTGAATCGCTGCCTCGCAACCAGTGACCATCCCTATGGCGCTTTGCGTTTCCGCTGATCATTATCCGCTAATATCCGGTCGAGCAAAGCCGGCGAGACGCGAAAGTTCGTTGTTTGCAGCCGTCCAAATGCGTCCGCTAGGTCTAGCAGCCCCTTATCCGCTGCCCGGTCCAGCACGCCGATTGTGCCCGTTACAACCAGGCCCAGTCGAACGGCCTCTTCGACTCCCTCGCGATCATCCATGAGTAAAAGGTCCGCCTTTAGTTCGAGAGCGAGCAAGATGGCGTCGCGTTCACCGCGATCTAAGAAGGTCAGCAAGAGCGGATCAGCGTTGTTCGCTGTAGGCACGATTTCAAGCCATGTCGGCGGCTGAGAGATCCACTCCCGCACCATGTTTGGCGTATTGGGCTGGTTCAGTTCGTCAGCTACTGACCTTGGAATCAGAATGCGACCATAGAGAGCGCGCAGAACGTCCGATTCCCCGATCAGCACCAAATAGCGTAGAGGCGATGTGTCGGAAAGAACTACCCGCATGAGCTAGATGCCCAGAATGCGGTGAGCTTCCCTCTCTCGCTCCAAATCATCGATGCCGTATTCCAGCCACACTTCATGCGCCTTTAGGAAGCCGTCGAGCTCATAGCGGCTTTCAAAGCCCAACAGCCGCCTAAGCTGCGCAGTGGAAAGCTTGTGCTCGCGGTAGGCCTCCAGAGCTAAGGCTTCGAACACAGTCCTGGAAAGTTCTCGGCCAGGCGCCGCCAAGGCAGTAGAAAGCTCGTCGGGAAGGTCGAGGGTAACCTGCGCCATCAACTTGAGGATAACGCACGTTCGGGTTCGACTCGGCCACGGCGCATGGATCAGCGGGATCTTGGTCTCTAAGATCGAAGCGTATTGCGAGATAATTCGGACAAGGGACCGTAGCTGGGATGGCATCAGGTAACCAATACGTTGAACTTCGAAATGGGGGCTACTATGTGGCCGGGACACGCATCGGCCTTGACGTAGTGATTCGCGACTTTCGCAATGGCCGCTCGGCCGAGGCTATTTTTGACGCCTACCCGTCGATCGGATCGCTTGCCAAGGTCTACGGCGCGATTACGTTCGTTCTAGAGCATCCCACCGAGGTAGACGCGTACCTCAAAGACCAGGATCGCCTCTTTGAAGAGGTCAAAACGAAGTATCCCATGCCCACCGTGATGCTAGAACCTTTTTGAGCGGGCGAAAAAAGACAACGCAGTGAAGCCGGCTTGAAGATCGCGTCTCAAGCGGCTGCGAATCTAAATCCGGAAGTAGCGCGGGGCCTTCGCCGTCGAGAACCAGCTATCGATTTTCGCGAGGCGACAGGAGTGATCCCCGACGCCGCTCCGGACGCTGATGTTCTGGCTCTTTGTGCCGACCAAGGTCGCGTGCTGGTTACCGGCGATGTCCGCCCGTTGAGCGGCCACTTTGAGGACTTCATTATCAAGCGCGAGTCGCCCGGTGTGATCTTGGTGCCGTCGTCGCGTCCGATCGGTGCGGTGATTGAAGGTCTGCTGCTCGTCTGGTTGAACTGGTCACGCGACGAGGTTTGTCATCAGATTCGCTGGCTTCCGACCGTCCGGGACTGAGCGGATGATGAAAAGAGACACCATCCCTAACGCCTGCGGCTTAGGCACGCGCGAGTCCGCGCTTGGGCACAGTTGTCCACCATTTGTTCGGTGTTTGCTCGGTAGACATTCGGTGCGTGTTCGGTGTTTGTTCGGTATACTAAATGGAGTCACAAGTCCAAGACCTGGCCCCGTGAGCGACAAGTTTCAACATATCTTCGATAGCATGCCGGAGAAACCGCCGCGCTCGCGCTTGGAACCTTACGCTGAGTTGATCATCGAGCTGAGGCGTCGCAAGCGGACCTATCGTGAGATCCTCGAGGTGCTCGCGGAAAAATGCAGTCTCCAGATTTCGATCAGCACACTCCACGACTTCGTACGGGTGAAAACAAGAGAAGAAAGAAAGGCGGCGAAGCTCCTTCGAGCCACAGCAAGGCTTATCGGCGACCATAATCGCGCAGCAGCACCGTCCCATGTAGCCAAGCCGACGTTAAATGCCGATCGCCCAACAGATGAAGAAGTTCGACGCCGAATCGCCGCGCTCAAAGCACGGCCAAAGCCAGCTCCAGTCAGTTCCTCAGACGATTTCCAGTTCAATCCGGATGAACCCCTGCGGCTTCTGAGCGATCCCCAGAAACCGCAGCGTGGATAGGACACCCATTCCGTTTCGGCATTACTAGACTTCACGGACAGGTAATTCGGGCCCCGGAGGTGCAATAGCCCGCCCTTCGAGTACGTTAGCGCAGGCGAGTTAAATGGAAGCACGCAGGCGCGGAAATACTTCCTGGTCTAGAGATTGCGTTTGCTTTACCAACCATCATCTCTCACCGCCTGACTCTCTCCGTCGTCGAGGGACCGCTCTCACGTTGGCGGCAACAGGGAGGGATCTCGTATTGACAATCGATGGGAGCAAATCTATCCTATAGTCTGTCTATAGGGGGATGCGATGCCATCGGAGGAGCTTTTGCCAGGAACGCTGGATCTGTTGGTGTTGAAAGCCGTCTCGCTCGGCCCCTTGCATGGGCTTGGCGTGGCGAGGCGGATTGAACAGTTGACCGGAGGCACGTTCATCGTGAAGCCGGGATCGCTCTTTCCGGCACTGCATCGTATGGAGGATCAGGGCTGGCTCACTTCCCAATGGGGTGGCTCGGAAAACAACCGCAAAGCCAAATATTACCGGCTCACCAAGGCGGGCTTGAAGCAATTGGGTGCAGAGGCGAAGCGCTGGGATCAAGTGGCGCTGGCCATGGCGCGCATGCTGGAGGCGAAATGAAATTCCCGCAGTTTCGCAAACGCAGCGCCGCGGATGTGGATGCTGAAGTCCGATCCTATCTCGATGCGCTGGTCGACGAAAAGATCCAGGCGGGGCTAACACCACGAGAAGCGAAGAGGCAGGCGCGAATCGAAGCCGGCGGAGTTGAGCAGGTGAAGGAAGAAGTACGTTCGGCCCGCGCCTGGCGCCTGGTTCGATGTGCTTCTACAAGACAGCCACTCCGCCATTCGAATGCTCATGCGCAGCCCAGGCTATGCGGCCGTGGTCCTTCTGACATTCGCATTGGGAATCGGCGCCAACACGGCGCTATTCAGCGTTGTGAATGGGCTACTTCTGCACCGCTTACCATATCGCGATCCAGACCACTTGTTTTATGTCTCGGAACTTTGGCCTCACGAACTGATGTTTCAAGGGGCGGCGGGTCCGGACTTTGCAAACTGGAGGCGCCAAGGCCGATCCTTCGATGAGCTGGAGGCCTATGGCGGAGGTACGGAGCTTACTTTAACGGGAAGGGGCGATGCCGAGCGTCTTCACGGCACAGCAGTAACTCGGGGATTTTTCGATTTGCTTGGCGCCAAACTGGCCCTTGGCCGAACGTTCACTGCGGATGAGGACCGTTTCGGCGGTCCGAAGGTGGTTATTCTGAGTCACTCTCTGTGGCGTCGCAAGTTTGGAGCGGCGCCCGACGTTGTTGGAAAAACGGCGATCCTGGATGGCCATATCTGCACGATCGTTGGCGTCCTGCCCGCGTCGTTTGTTTTTCCCGATGATACCGTTCACGCGGAAATTCTCATCCCGATGGGGCTGCCTGCCGATCCGTCATGGCAGGATCCGTCGGTGCGCATCCTGCGCGTGCTCGCCCGGTTGAAACCGGGTGTGATAGGCAAAACGGCTCAAAGCGAGTTTTATACGATTCTGCGCCGCAACTCGGGGCAGGAATCGCCGCAGTTCGCGACCATGCGCAAGGACCTTGAAGTATTCGCGACGCCGCTGCGCCAAAGATTGTCCGGCGGGGTGCGTTCCGTGATCCTGATCCTTCAATTCTCCGTCGCCCTAGTGCTTCTAATCGGCTGTTTCAACGTGGCCAATCTTCAGCTCGCCCGGTCGATTACGCGATGGCGCGAGATGGCGTTGCGTGCGGCGTTGGGCGCGGAACGCGTCCGATTGATTCGCCAGTTGCTGACCGAAAGCCTACTGCTGAGCATCATGGGCGCGGGCGCGGGACTGGTTTTGGCTGACCTGTCGCTGCGGTATTTGAAACTGGCCCTTCCAGCCAACTTGCAACTCTTGCCGACGGTGAGGATCGACTATATGGTATTGATCGCGACTACCGGCACCGCGATTTTGGTGGGGATTCTCACCGCCGTCGCTCCAGCGATCGCAGCTTCGAAACCCGATTTAACCGCAGCTCTCAAAGAGGGCTCGGCCAGGAGCACTGGCTCGCTCGGCCATCACCGATTGCGTGGCGCTTTTGTCGCCTCGGAGATCGCTCTTGCCATCGTTCTGCTCGCAGCATCAGGGCTGCTCGTTCGCAGTTATCTGCGGCTTACGTCGGCGGCTTTGGGCTTCGAGCCACACGGCGTGCTGACGATGCGCATCTCCCTTCCGTTTGCGTTCGAGGGTTTTTCGCAGAGTACCCGCGACAAACAGGTCCAGTTCTTCGCTCAACTCGTCAAGCGCGCGGAACACATGCCCGGTGTTGAGGCAGCGGCCCTTGGAGATGGGCTACCGGCAGCGGATACGTCGGGAGTCGCCGGATTGGGTGTCATGGTGGAAGGCCGGCCCGCACCGCCACCCGGAGGAGCACCCACGGTGGCAATGGCATCGGTCAGCGCCGGATACTTCCGCGCGCTTGGAATCCGGGTTCTCCAAGGGCGCCCGATTCTCGAAAGCGACATCAGCAATGCACCGCGCGTGGACGTGGTAAACCGAGCCTTCGCGGACAAATTCTTTCCAGGAGGAGATGCGGTTGGCAAGCGCATCCGGCTAGGCCACGGTCCTTGGGAACAAATCGTAGGAGTCGCGGATAACGTGCGGGGAAAACGGCTGCGCGTTTCCGACGAACCGCGGGTGTACTCCTCATACGCGCAGTTCTTTTTTCCGCAAGAAATGCTGATCCTGAAGTCGAAGACCCCGCGAGCTCTGGTAAAGCCCGCGACGGACCTCGTGCATTCGCTCGATCCGACTCTTCCGGTGGACGACGTCGCGACGATGGACGATCGCATCGCCGAGTCTCTTTCGAGCGACCGGACTAACATGCTGCTAATGGCCACTTTTGCAGCTCTCGGGCTAATTCAGGCCGTCGTCGGAATTTTCGCGGTGATTGCGTCTATGGTGAGCCGACGGTCGCACGAGATCGCGATTCGAATGGCGCTGGGAGCTCAGCCTCGTGAAGCCTTCCGGCTGGTGCTGCGCCAGGGTATCACTCTTATGGTTTGCGGTGTCGCAATCGGCATTGCGGGCGCGATGTTTGCTACGCGTGCGCTCCGTACGCTGCTCTATGGCGTGAAGCCCGACGATCCGTTCACATTAGGCGCCGTGGTCACGTTGCTCGCGGCCGTCGCTTTACTTGCTTGCTATTTACCTGCGCGAAGGGCCTCGCAGTCAGATCCAGCCGTCACGCTTCGGCACGATTAGCACCGCACAATGGCACCGACCTGTCTCAGGCCTCGATGCTGAATGGTTCTAGCGCCTATGTGACCGCGACAATAAGGTCGCGGCTGCCCCAATCAGTACCACGAGGGTAAGGCGCTGGGGACCATCAGAAGGATGCCCGCCACGTCTCCGGCGATAGATGAACCGACTGATCCAGCGGTGGAGCAATCGTAAAAATCCGAGGCTCGGTCGCAAACAGATGAACGCGATAAATGCGCCAATCGGCTGGACGTTCCGCCGCGAGTTGGCACTCGTTACGCGTCAGGAAGAATGGTGTTCGCGCCGACCCGTTTGTGGTTTTAACTTCTAATAAGCGCTCCCGCCCGCTCGAATCAAACGAAAGTACATCATATCCAGCGCCGTCGCCGTCTTCGGCAGCAACCCAACGGATTTTCCGCGCGAGGTCAGAACGGTGCGCACCGGTCAAAGCGCGGCGCTCAATGTCGATGACAAATTCTTCCCCCGCCTTGCCCAGAGACCGGTTACGATAGTCGCGCTCCAAAGGATCAAACTTGCAAACGAGGCGCCGCAGGCGCTCAGGGATCTGGTCTTTGCGAGCATCAAAGGTTGGGGCCGCAACGAATGATGGTTCTAAACGCGCCGGTTGGTGTGAGGGTACAGGCGCGAGCAACTCCGGGTGGCCAGTCAGATATCGATCAATCGCATCGAATATCGCGATTTGATAGTTCCGCTTGGGCTTGTAACCCGGAATCCAGGGCATTCCAAGAATTTCCAGAACGGCAGAGATGTTCTGATGCTTGAATTCGACGGAACGATGGGTTCGGCCAATCTGAGCCATCAGAACAGCGCTGTGCCGTGACTTCACGTACGCGCGTCCGGCAAGATCGGCCAGAAGCATGGCGAAGTAATCGGCGATGATCGCATCCAGTTCGTCGTCGCTCCACGGCCTTCCGATCTTGTTCTCGTCAGCCAATTTCCCCCTCAAACGAATTCCAGATTTGGCAAAAATCTGCAGTAGCCCAGGGGCTCTTCTCCCGCTTCAGATTTGTCAACTGTCGTAGCCCATCTTGCATTCATCCGGCGTCGGATTCGCCGCCGCTGGCCGCCCCAAAGCTGCGGGCGGTCTTGTCCTGCATTTGGCCATAGGGAGGATCGGCTTGGAGGAGCGACTCAATGCGACCCACCAGCCGTTTAGTCTCGCTCTCCCGGCTCCTGAACCAATCCGTGGACCAGATCCGGTGGATTTTCCAGCCGAGCTTTTCGAGGATTTCCTGCCGTAGGCGGTCCCGGTCGCGGGCCGAGCGCCCCGAATGATAGCTAGTGTAGTGTCCAAGAATTAGCTGGACTTTCGTTTGCGGGTTTTGGGAACGGTACAGCCGGGCTGAATTTGCTCCAAGGTTTGACGACACCGGGCGAGCTTGGCGAGGATAGAATCTACGGTGGCGGTCCAAACGAATGGCTTGGGATTTTCGTTCCAGGCGGCGAGGAACTCCTCAATGGCGGCGATGAGGTCATCGACACTGAGAAAGGAATCGCGGCGGATGCGCTTGTTGGTTAACTCGGCGAACCAACGTTCAATAAGGTTCAGCCAACTGCAGCTGGTGGGCACGTAGTGCACGACGTAGCGAGGGTGCTTCTTCAGCCACGCTTTGACCTCGGCAGTGCTGTGAGTTCCGTAATTGTCGATCACCAGATGCAGCGGGGTCTGGCCTGAAAACTCCCGGTCGATGTGTCGCAGAAACTTCAAAAACTCCTGATGCCGGTGTCGCTTATGACAGTCCCCGATCACTTTGCCCTGCAGCAGATCGAGAGCGGCAAATAGCGTCGTCGTCCCGTTTCGTTTGTAGTCGTGGGTCATCGTTCCGCAGCGGCCTTTCTTGAGCGGCAGGCCCGGCTGGGTGCGGTTTAGTGCTTGAATTTGGCTCTTCTCATCAACACAGAGCACAATCGCCTGGTCTGGCGGATTCAAGTAGAGACCGACCACGTCGGTGAGCTTTTGCAGGAATTTCGGGTCTCGGGATAGCTTGAATGTCTTGGTGCGGTGTGGCTTGATGTTGTGACTCCGCCACAGATTGCTCACCGTCGATTTACTCATACCCTGATTGGCCGCCATGAGCCGGCAACTCCAATGAGTTATGCCTTTCGGCTTCGACTGCAACGTGGCGTCAATCACCGCCTGGATCTGTTCGGCACTGTAGGTGGCCTTGCGGCCTCGGCCTGGCGCGACCTCCCACAGGCATGGCAGCCCCTGCGCAACAAAACGTTCGCACCAGAGACGAACTGTTTTCCGATTTACGTTCATCTCGGCGGCAATCGCGGACTCGGACTTACCGCGACCGGCCGCGAGAACGATGCGGCTGCGAAGGGCCACCTGCTGCGGCGTTCCCATCGCTGCCAACCACTGCTCGATCTGTTTGCGCTGATCCTCCGACACGACCAGCGTGCGTGTTGGGCGGGGCATGACTGATTATGGACCAGTCCTATTGGAATGTCCAGCTATTTGTTGGACACCACACTAGCGCCGTCACACTCGATTCCGAGAAGGTATGTACCTCCCTTGGCTGGATGCTTCACGGCCAGGTCGATGAAGAAACCCGCCACGCCAACTTGTGGAACGACTTCGTAACCTTTTTCCTTCAACACAGCGCCGACCGAGCGCTCGAAATCGTTGGTCTCCTGCGAACTCCCGTAATCCGCCTGTTGCAGAATACCGCTCCGAGCGAAGACCAGATATTCCTTCAACGCCCGGACGCCCCAAGGGCTATTGGCAGCCGTGTGGATCTTATCTGGATCGAGGCTGCTGAACACCTCGGTGCGCATCTTTGAGCGCGTGAAGAGGACGTTCAGACGCCGGTGCCCGTTCGTGTGCGTAATGGGGCCGAAGCGGTTGTACTGGTTTCCTTGGGCATCCGGACCGTAGGTCGTCGAAATGAATATGACATCCCGCTCGTCACCTTGGACGTTTTCAAGGTTTTTGACGAACAGTGTTTCCTGTCCGCCGCTCATGCGCTCCTGGAATGCAATGGCGTTCGGATCGTCCCGAAGACGCTTGTCGAGTAACTCCTCAATCAGCTCGCGTTGCTCAAAATTCAGAGTGACAACACCGAGCGATTGTGTGGGGTGGCGCCGCATGTGTTCCAGCACGGCCTCTACGACCACCTCAGCTTCGCGTGGATTACGGCTGTTTTCGCAGATGCCGTCGGGAACGGAATGATATTTCAGACCGAGCCCTTCGTTCTTGTGATATGCCGACGGGAAGATAATAAGATCGCCCTGATAGAACTCCTGGTTGGAAAAGGCGATCAGACTGTGGTGTTGTGAACGGTAGTGCCAGCGCAGCCGCCGCACCGGCTGGAATAGCGTGCTGGCCACATCGAGAATGCTCTCACCTTCTTCCACTATGGCTCGGTTTTCGGCGTCCTCGTCTTCCTCAGCATCCATTGACACGCGTTGGAAGAAATTCGTCGGCGGGAGCTGCTTCGGGTCGCCGACAATGACCACCTTGCCGCCCCGCGCCAGTGCGCCGATTGCATCCTCGGGCTTGAGCTGCGAAGCTTCGTCCATGACGACGAGATCGAATTTCATCATTCCCGGCGCGAGGTATTGCGCCACGGAGAGCGGTCCCATCATGAAGCACGGCTTCAAGGCCAAGAGAGCCCGCGGCGCCCGCTGGAACAACTGCCGGATTGGAATATGGCGCTTTTGCTTGTTGATTTCCTTGACGATCAGCGACATCTCCGTCCAGTCCTTGACAGGACCGCTTCGCTCACCATCCGGAACGTAACGCCGATCTATCAGCGCAGCAACGCGCTCGCTGTAAAGCCGGATCGCTTCGCGGTCCGCGGCGGCGAATTGTTGCCGTACCTGCTCTTGTGTAACGCCCGTCACATGAGAAAGTTCCGGCTGCTCGGTGAAGATGCTCCGCGCCAGTGTGTTGTGAGCTTTCGGCTGGCGTGCGTAAGTCAGAAGCAGTAGCCTTGTGCCACCCAATAATGCCAGTCGGCGATGGCTTCGGCTGTCGCGTCGTCCGGATCAACAGCCGCCAATTGTGACAAAGGAACGGCCATGGTGCGGTCTTCCCAGTGGACCACCACGAGCATGTCAGCTGAGCAGGCATCTTCCGGCGCCATACGAAGGGCCTCGACGCTTTCCCCTTTCCTGAGAGGCGAAACGATCTTGACAGCGATGCACTTGGCCTGAAAAGGGAATCGGATGTTGTCGTCAAGGTAGCAATGCCATCCCATGACTTGCTCTTCCGGCCCATTGGCATCGGCGATGACTTCGTTATGGATGCGGTCCTCTCGGCCAGGGTCTCTGTTGGGTCTCTTCATGACTTTAATCCTAGGATTCGCCGCACCGAAGTGCGGCCGATCTGAAGACGGCGCGCGATCTCGGATTTGCTAACGCCCGCGCGGTGTAGTTTCTGGATTTCAGCAGTATGTAAGGCTGCGGTGGCAGGCCGGCCCAACCTTTGGCCGTTCTGCCGGGCGTGGGCCAGGCCAGCCCGCGTTCGTTCCCGCAGAATCTCCCTTTCGAACTCAGCGAATATAGCCAGCAGGCCGGCCATGGCGCGGCCGGCGGGTGTGGTCAGATCCAGCGCCTCGGTCAGCGACACGAAGCCCACTCCGAGATGCTCCAGTTCCTGAAGCGTTGCCAGTAGATCCGTGACCGACCGGCCCCAGCGATCCAGCCGCCACACCAGCACGACGTCGATCTCTCGGCGGCGGGCGGCCTCCAGCAACTTCTCACGAGCCTCTCGCCTCGCCGCACCGGAACCGACCTCGCGGGCTTGCAGGGCGATCGTCCAGCCGCGCCGGGCAGCATACTCCCGCATAGCGCGACTCTGCATGGACAGTGTTTGCTGATCGTTCGTGGAAACGCGGGCGTACAGGCCGGCGCGGAACATTTTCGCCGGTTTCCGTGCCTGGCCAAAAACGTTATCGGATTTTGCCTTTGGAAAGGCTCGTCTGGCGGCCATTTCGGAGTGTCACCCAAGCATGGCCGCAGTCGATCCTTTCCGGCCACGTAGGTTCATCCTACTACGCGGCGGCGAGTGTGGCGATCCGTGCCAATGTGTCGCGGGGTGAGTAGGCCGGGGGAATTTCGCCCCCAGCCTCTCGCAGAACCGAGCGTGAGGCTCTCGCCTCACTCGGCTCCCATCAGGCAAACGTACCGGCCAGCGCGATCCGCCAGTGTACGAAGAGATCCACACGTTCCTTGGCCAGTGTCTGTAAAAACTGACTGGCTTGGACTGTGTGGTGTTTGAAGCGCTTGAACTTTCGCATCACCCATGTCCGGAGCTTTAAATTGATATGCCGGAACAATGGGTATAGTCCCGAGCGGGCATAACGCCCGTAGTAACCAGTCCACCCCCGAAGGAGTGGATTGAGTTCCCGAGCGATATCCTGCAAGGTCAACTGCGATTGATGCCAGAGTTTCAAGTCCCGAATCGTTTTCCGCATGGCCTTCATCGCCGAGGGACTAACTGCCGGATTGAAGCTCCCGAACAGCGTCTTGTCTCGGAAATTTTGGACCAGACGTGGCCGGAAGCAGAACCCGAGAAAATCAAATTTGACATTCGGATACTTGCCTTTCCGTTTTCCGTCTTTACAGTAAACGATTTTGGTTTTCGTCGGATGCATCTCCAGACAGCACTCCGCCAAACGAGCTTGAAGCTCAGACTTGAGCGCCTGTGCCTCTTGCTCGTTACGACAGTGCACCAGTCCATCATCTGCATACCGACACCACGGGAGCCCAGGGTGGGTCCGTACCATCCAAACATCGAACGTATAGTGCATAAAGAGATTGGCCAAGATTGGGCTAACCACCCCGCCCTGAGGCGTGCCGCGGCTTCGCCTAACAGTGGTCCCATCTTCCTGCACCATGGGCGCCTTGAGCCATCTTTCGATGTACAACAGCGCCCACTTACACGTCACATGTTTCCGAACGGCCCGTAGTAGAAGGTCATGGTCGATGTTGTCAAACAGGCCTCTGATGTCGAACTCTAACACCCAGTCATACCTCCAGCACCGCTCTCGCGTGACCCCTACAGCGTCCAAGGCCGATTTGTTCGGCCTGTATCCATAGGAATCTGCCAGAAAGATCGAGTCTAGAATCGGCTCAATTACCCGTTTAACCACCATCTGCGCCACGCGATCGGCCACAGTGGGCACACCCAAAATCCTTTCCCCTCCATTCTTTTTGGGAATGGAGACGGCGCGGACTGGCGGTGGAAAGTAACTTCCCGAGCTCATCCGATTCCAGATCTTGTACAGGTTTTCTGACAAGTCAGCATCGAACTGCTCGATAGTCTGCTCATCCACTCCAGCCGCCCCATGATTGGATTTGACTGCTTTATACGCCTCGTACACCAGGCGCTTATCGATATGGAACGGTTTGTTTGTCGCACGCATCGAGATCATCCTGTTTCCAGTTGTGTCGGTCATGCAACCGCCTGACCCGACCCCTTCGCTCCAGCCCTATTACAGAGCCTTCATCGCTACTACGGGTCGGTCCGTCCCAGTGCCCCGCTTCGGTACTCTCGCCTCACGGTTTTGGCCGTTTGAGCTTCTCCCTTTATCATCAGGGCGACTGGTTCCTGCAGTTCCGTGCCACCGCCTGCATCCGATTCACGCCCTCTCTACGCCTGCCGCCACCCGCTCCGTAATCAGGTACCCAGCGGATTTTGTCCCAGACAGGAACTACATGCCTGGTTTCGACGACACTTGAATGCGTAACGACGCGTCATCGATGGGTTCACTTTCGTTCGTCTCTCGGATGCGCACCTGCACAAGTTTCCTCGCGCTTTTCCTCCAACGCTCACCACCGACGGCTCTTAACCGCAGCGGCTTGGAGGGGGTTTGAGACCTGCTCCTGAAAGCCGATCCCGAGGGGCCTGCCCTCATCGATTGCACAGCTCGTCCACGATTCGGCTAGGTCATTGTAATAATGACCTCCTTTTCTGTGTACTTCTGCAGCACACTAGTTCCACGGCATCCACTCCGATGGGCTTCGCTTCAACTCCTCGGCGTGCCGCAGTAACTCGGTCAGATAATCGAACGGATTGGCTCCGTTCAGTTCGCACGTGTGAATCAGACTCATGAACAGATCGCCGACTCCGGCGCCGTTCAGCGTCTTGTAGAAGAGTGCGTTCCTCCGATTCAGAATGGCTTTCTTCAAAGAACGCTCAACGATGTTATTGTCGATTGGCGAGCCCGGCTGCCGCAGGAAAAGCGTCAGTTTCGACCAGTGATTCAGTAGATAGGAGATCGCTTTGCCCAGTCCGGAGTTCGGTTCCGTCTTGTGCTCCGCCAGTTGCGCCTCCATCCACTTATGCAGCCCTTTCATTAGCGGCCCGCTGTGCTGCTGATGAAAGTGCAACCGGTCTTCCGGCGACAGTTCCTGTTCCCGCGACACGGCATCGTTGTGATAAACGCCGCTCAGCGTTTCTAGCACATACCGGCACTCTTCCGGAAAATGATCCACCACCTCCACTACCTGCCGTCTTCCATGGGCGAGGCAGTTCGCCATCAGAGTTTCGACGCCCTTCGGCGCGTTGCGCGATAGCGCATCGCACATCTGGATGGGTGCCGGCAGTCCGTGCGCACGCTGTTTCAGAACCTCGGCAATGTTCTCGCCTGCGTGCTTGCTTCCCGTGAAGAATAGCGCGATGGTCCAAGTACCCACCAGCGATACAATGCCACTGGTGAAGGTCCCGGTCCGCTTGTCGCCCGGCTCGCGGATCAATCGCAGAATGCGCATGCTGGTGTCGTCGTTGTGCATCACGCGGCCTTGCGCCGCCTGCCGGATCAACTCCTCCAGCGCCAGCCGGAGTGGTTTCGCGGCGGCCGCCATGAGTTCCCACTGTGTGGCTGCGGGCAAAGGCATTCCCAGTTGGCCTTGCAGTCTCGCCAGTCGGTTAAATGGCACTCCAGTACCGTACTTCAGCAGGGCGATCATGGCTACGGCGGTCTCGTCGTACTTTGCCGGGCCCGCCGTCTCCGGTTCGTCAGCGGTGAAAACCTCCCCGCAGGCATTGCAGCGGAGTCGCTCCATCTCGAAGATCGTTGCCTTCAGCGGCGCTTGCCCCACAATGCGTATCAACGTGGCCGGTTCCTTTTGCCGGTAGACTTTTCCCGCGCCGCATTCCGGACAAGCATTGCCGGACTGGATCGTGGCATGCGGGATCGTAACTCTGGTTGCACCCGCAAAGGCAGCGGCCCCGTTTCGCCCATGCCCACTTGAGTCCTCACCGACTGCTGGCGGAGCAGGCTTCGGAGTGGGCTTAGGTAGGACGGCGCTAGTCTTCTCCGTGCTCCTTTTCGGTGTTAATCGGTCAGCCATGGCATGCAGTGCAGCTTTGATCTTCTGGCCATCCGACTCGCTGATCGGCGCACGCGTGCCGTGATCGATAATCCGATCCAGTTCCTCCAGATTCACTTCGATCCGCCGCCGTGCTGCCCTGTTCCTCATAACTGACTGAGCAACTCGCGAAAGCGCCGTCTCAACGGAAGGCCGAACAACTCTTTTACTGGTTGTGTACGTTTCTTCGTGGGCGCATTGTGACCGCGGCCCGTAGTGGTTCCCAGCCACTGCCAGTTGGCCGCGCGATAGCAGGTGCCTTTGAAGCGTGCTGGGTCGATGAAGGTCTCCAGCCAATACACCGGATGCGCGTACGCCTGTTGCCAATCGCGCGACACGATTTTCGCCATGCGGCCTAGAATGTGTGAAGCCAGGTGCGGCACTTGCACCCAAGGCAAAATCAGAAAACGTGTGTTGTAGGCCAGCAACCGTAGATTGCGCTTGCGCGCTTCCGCGCTCCAACCGATGTAACGATCCCGGCTCGCCAAGTGCCGCGGTGCCGAACACCACGCCAGGCATGCAATCACTTGCCCTTTGGCCGATACCAAATACTTCAGGTGTTCTCCGACCGGCTGCTGATACTGAAGATAGTGATACTGCTCCATCAGGCTGTTGAAAAGTGGCTCTTGCGATGTGCGCCGCACTTGCTGAAACTCCAGCACGCCTAACTCACCTAAAGGACCACGCACGGGCCGATTGTCAGGCACTAACGGTTCGGGGCGGTCACGTCCCTCTGGCCTGTTCCGCGAAGCGCACCGTGCCGGAGGTAACTGAATCGCTCCCGCTCGATCCAGCATGAGCAACAGGCCCCGGCACACCATGTCGCGCAACTCGCCGTTCGCCTGCTTCCACTGCCATGCCTCACAGACTTTCTTGGACAAGGCATACCGACTAAGTTCAGGATGCTCGCTGATCAGCTCTCGAAGGAAAGCAATATCGGAACCGCGAATCTCACGTCCTCGATATCGCCATTCTGCCGGCACAGCAGCAGTGTGACAGAAAATCTGTTTGAACGCAAGCCCTTTGACGCATTGTTTTCGTGGCTAAGATTAGCTCACTCTCCGCCACATCGGGGCGGCTTTGGTGTCTGGATCGCCGGCGGCCAGCAACAACTGTGCTTGATAGGCTTCCACCGATCGCGCCGGCCCATCGCCGATGGGCCACCACCGAAACCGCCCCTTGGAGAGACGCTTCTGGACCAAATAATAGCCCTGGCCATCGTAAACTAACAGTCGGATCGACTTGGCGCTACGGCTGCGGAATATGAACACGCAGCCAGAAAACGGATCGCTTGCCAGTTTCTCGCGGCACAGTTGTGCGAGTCCGTCAATCCCTTTTCTTCCATCTACCGCCTCCAGCGCGACCAGGATGCGCATCTGCGGCGTGATCTGCAGCATGGCCTACTGGCCTGCGAAGCCGTGAATCAACTGCGCAATCTCGCTGGTTGCGACGCCCTTCAGTTCCAAACGGAGCTTCCCGCCACGTTGCGATTCGACTTCAATGATGCAACTCGCGGCAGCACCAGTCACGGGCGTCAGCAGTTCCATGAAACTTGCCGTAGGCGTCATTGCCAAGCGTTTTCTCCTCGCGTGCTTCGGCCTAGGTCCACTGACTCCCTTGCCCATCCACTTCTTAAGGCTATTCGCGTCTAGCCGCAAGCAACGGCAAACCAGATTCATGCCGCGCCGTCCCGCGATCTCCGCGGCAGCCCGCCATAGCTCTTCTGGGAGTCGCGTCCGCCGCTGGTGCTGGCTCCGGAACTCTTCAAAGCGCTTTCTCAGTCCTTCCACATCATCGAAGCTGCTCTCATGGGTTACTCGCATCATTGCTTGGGGCCTCCCGCCATCTGCTGACGCTAGCAAGTTTCGATGCCTTCAGTCACGCACGCTCACCGGAAACTCACGATGGGGCAGAAAGTTCCAGTGAAGCGGCCGCGCGTTCGCAGCATTGATGACCAGGAAGTGCACCTGGGTAGCTACGAGCTGTTCCATCGAGGCGAGCCGCTGACGGAAACGGTTTGGGAGAAGTTGATGCTCGGCCTGAGCACGAGGAAATACGGCCAAGCGGTGCGCGAGTTCACCGAAGCCTACGGGTTGGAGAAGAGCGCCGTCAGCGAGCACTTTATCGAAGCGAGCCGGGAAAAGTTGAAGGATATGATGGAGCGGCGGCTGGACAAGACGCGGCTGTGTGCATTGCTGATTGATGCAACGCCATTCCAAGGGCAGCAGATGGTGGTCGCATTGGGAATCGCCCAGGACGGGCGGAAAATGATCTTAGGCATTCGGCAAGGCGCCACCGAAAACGCCACCGTAGTCGGAGAGTTGCTCGGCGACTTGGTCAGTCGCGGGCTCGATTTTACCGAGCCGAGACTCTATATTCTGGATGGCGGCAAGGCACTCACTGCCGCAGTAAAAAAGCACGCCGGCGACTCAGCGGCGATCCAGCGCTGCCAGGTCCATAAGCGCCGCAATGTGCTCGATCATCTGACCGACGAACACAAACCGGCAGTGGCTAAAAGGCTCCATGCGGCTTATGCCCTGGAGGACCACGCTGCTGCCAAGCAGGCGTTGAACGCACTCCATCGCGAACTGATGGACCTCAATCCCAGTGCGGCACGGAGCTTGGGCGAAGGAATGGAGGAGACCCTGACCGTGCACCGGCTTCACGTCCCCATGCAACTGCGAAAAACTTTGGCCAGCACTAACGTGATCGAATCGGCGTTCTCGATCGTGGAGCAGGTTTGCAAAAATGTGAAACGCTGGCATGGCGGCGACCAGCGAGAGCGCTGGGTCGGGTCGGGACTCCTGGTTGCACAAAAACAGTTCCGAAAGGTCACCGGACACAAACAGATTCCGGCGCTCATCAGGGAACTAGAAGCGCTAGCGCCGTCGAAATCGGAGGTTGTCAAAAAACGAAAGGCGTCGTAGAGTGGGTTGCACGGGAGTCGCTAGTTTCAACGGAGATCCGGGCATTTCCCGGAGCGATATGCCGAGTGGTTTTCGAATTGGCTACGGGACTGCATATATTCCGCGACGCTCCGAAGGAGGCCGCTCATCCGCGAGCGCGCAGCGCTTTTGCCGTTCTTAGCCAAACGGCGATAGGTCTTCACCGACTTCCTGTACTCGCCTCCGAAGACGCGCCCCCACAAGGAGGTCTTATCCAACGCATCGGCGCATTGCAACAACTCAGACGGAGTGTGAATGCCTCCACCTAGGGTGAGGTCGAATTCCTCCGCGAGCGATTTCTCGTTGTCTCTGAGAGCCTTCGCCTCGGCGGCGGCATTTTCAATGAGCCTTTTTGTGCCTTCAATTTCGAAGGAGTCGTGGCGGAGATGGAGACATTCAAACGGCGCACTTTCCACGATGCGCACCATCTCCAGCAAAAATCCTGCGCTTGCAAGACAAGCGGGGGCCTCACAACCGACCACGGCAAGCAGCACGCGAAAGGATGCGTGGGCCTCCCCAACCAGCTTTGCGGTCTCCGTACTCGTATTCGCAAGGCTTCTAAGCTCCGCAACGGATTGACCATCCAATCCCCAGCGGCGCAGTGTTTCAAAGGCGCTGGACAACCGGTCCATCGCTTGAGCATCGAGGAACGCGTTCACATCACCAGCCGACTGCGAGAGTTCCTCAAATCCGCGCCGGAATGTTCTGACGTTGTCGATGAACTCTACGAGCTTGCGGCGAGTTTGCGAAGATTGGCAGGCCTCTAGCAGGCTTTCGACAACCCCATCGCCCGAAGACGGAAGCGCGGCCAATGTCATCGAGGCGCGCTCGAGCCCGCGCGCCGTTCGGGGGAAGGTGAGGTCCGTCTTTTCGGTGAGGTGCTGGCAGAGTTCCTCAGCACGCCTGATGATTTCCACGAAATCATCGAGGTGCGCCAGCAGCCTTTCCTCTTCTTCGAAGACTAGAGGCTTTTCGACCCACGCCCAAGGATGCACGTTGACCGTTTTGGCAAGCGCAAGGATTTCCTTCAAATGCTGTGCATAGACAGCCATAAAGTCGTCGGCCTGCGTGAAGTGCACGTGCGAATAGTCAACAACGGCGGGCAAGATAACGTGTCCGAGCCGTTCGCGATGGAGGGCAATCTCCTGCCCGCATCGTTCTCGTGCCCAGAGAATATCAAAAACCGTGGCCTTGAACGGCTCGACCACCGAGTTGACGAGTTCGGCGTAACGCGAAAGGAGACGTTTCTTCTCTTCGACTACGACGAGTTGGCGATCCAGGTCTTGCGGGTCCCGGAAACTGCCCCGTGCCTTGCAGCGCTGCGCGAGATCGTTCATCAGCGCGCCTTTCTTCGTCTTGTGGCTATGAACTTCGAGACAGAATAGGCCCAACCCGGCATCGTCCATGCGGCTACGCACGACTTCGAGAGCCGCGAGTTTTTCTGCGACGAACAGGACGTTCTTCCCCTTCGCGAGGGCCGCCGCGATCAGGTTAGTGATGGTCTGTGACTTACCGGTTCCTGGCGGACCTTCGATAACAAGGTTCTGCCCGCGCAAGGCGTGTATAAGCGCGCTGTGCTGGGAGCTGTCGGCATCCCTGATGAGGTGCGGCACGACTTCCTTCAGCTCGGGGGCGTCAATCGGATATTCCTCGGCGCGCTCAACTTCTGTGCTTTTCGTTCCTTCAAACAGTTCCCGCACGAGCTCATGGTTGGCTATGCTTTCGCCCGCCGGCCAATTCTTCGGATCTAGATCGCGGTACATGAGCAGCTTGCCAAAACTTAAGAGGGCAAGGCTCATGTGGGAACGTATGGACCACCGCTTCTTGTCCTTCAGGATTTCATCGAATTTAGCGAAATAGCTTCCCGGCGTGTCCTCTTCGTCGAATACGGGAATTTCGAGCCCGAAGTCGCGGCGCATCTTTTCCGAGAGCGAGAGATTTGTTTCGATATCTTCACCGGTGTACTCAAGCACAATATCAACGGCTTTCCCCTTCCCGCCGCTACGCTCGATACTCACAGGCAGCGTGACGAGGGGCGCGAGCCTCGGAACCCTCGAATCATCGGACTCATACCATTCAAGGAACCCGAAAACGAGGTACAGCATGTTCGTACCGGATTCCTCGATGGCGGTGTTGGCTGCGGTTGCGATCTTCCGGCTAATCGTATCGAGTTGTTCCTTGAAGTGGAGGACTCGAAAAACGCTATCTTCTTGGACCTGGTCATCGAGGTCGTAAGAAGTGTTCCAGCCGATCCTCTCCGCATGGTCCTTCGGGGTTGGCTTTTCTCTGCGTGACGTTTGCTCTTCCTGGCCGTCCCTGTCGCCCTGTTGGACCACACCGCCCGGCATCGGAGTGTCGTCGGAACGGTTGCGCGCAGAACGCCAACGCCGCCCTTTCGGTTTCGGCGCTTCTTCACCATCAAGTTCATACTCCGCCTCGGGCACTGGTTCGAAAGCGACCGTTTCGTGGTCGCGCAGGCGCTGGAAAGCGCCGTCCATTGAGGCGTCCACGATCCTCAGGGATGAAGCGTTGGAATGCCGGAAATTCAGAAGCTTGTTTCGGTTGGTAAGGTCGAGGAGCCTCGTCCGGATGCGGTCAAGGCCGATTTCGGTGCTCCCCGTAAGGAAGTCCAGGCTGATTTTCGGGCCAGACTCTTCGACCGATTCTTTAATGGCTTCGTTTTCCATGCCTTTGCCAAATCATCGGCACTTCTCGGGAAACTCTTGCTCCACCCCCCATACGCCATAAGCGCGCGCTGATGCCGAAGTCTCGCCGAATCGATAAGCTTATCGAATTTCGGAAATCGCCGCTATTTTCTGTGGGCCTAGCCGGATAGGGCAATGAAAATTGCAGACGTCCCGTGCTTCGCTCGGGGGCATGACTCGATCATTTCCGGCGCTTTAATTGGGGGCGGGCGGTATCATGTGTGAGGGATCAGTCTGCATTGAAACTGCCGGTAGCGTCTCATCGTGAACTGGCGTAATGCTGGCCTGCTGTGGGCGAACGTTTGAAAGTTAAATACTGAAAGGGCCCCCACGTCAGCCCACCACCTGGATTTAACCGCACGATATCGGCATCATAACAGCATGTTAATGCTATGATATCGGCATACCCAGACTGCAATGACGACGATCAGGCGCGCAAGCTTCAATCCGGTTTTCAGCATCACTCCAGCCGTCGCCGGCGCGCTAATGCGCATTGAAGCGGTTAGGCAAACCATCCAGACTCTCCCGATCACGCCTCGTGTCCTCGCCAACTTGCGCGAGACGGCGCGGCTTTTTTCTACCCACTACTCGACAATGATCGAAGGCAACCGCCTTACCCAGGAACAGGTGCTACAGGTGATTGATAAGGATCATCAATTTCCGGGCCGAGAAAGAGATCAGGCGGAGGTCAAAGGATACTATGCCGCGCTCGACGAAGTAGAGCGCCTCACGAAGAGGCACATGATGATTTCTGAGGCGACGGTACAGCGACTGCATGCGCTAGTGATGGGCGGCGGCAAAACGCGCGTCAAAGCGACGCCATATCGAGACGGGCAAAACGTCATTCGGGATGCTAGCTCCAACGCGATCGTTTACATGCCGCCGGAGGCCAAAGATGTTCAACGCCTGATGACGCAGCTCATCGACTGGATTAACCGAAACGACGACCTGCCGGTCCCGATCAGAGCTAGCCTCACGCATTACCAATACGCCACGATTCATCCCTACTACGACGGCAATGGAAGAACGGCGCGCCTGTTAACCACGCTGATTCTCCATCTGGGCGGCTACGATCTCAAAGGGCTCTATGCGCTCGAAGAATACTATGCACGTGATCTCAGGGCCTACTATGAAGCGCTGACGATCGGCCCGTCACACAACTACTACATGGGCCGTGCCGACGCCGACGTCACGAAGTGGGTCGTGTATTTCATCGAGGGCATGGCCAATTCATTCGAAAAGGTCCGCGATCAAGCCCTGCGAGAAGCCGAAAGAGGCCGCAAGGATCAATCGAAACTGCTCCGAGACCTGGACGCGAAGCAACGTAGAGCCCTCACATTGTTTCAACAATCACGGGTGATCACTGCCAAGGATGTTGCCGAGCTATTTGGCTACCGGCCGCGGACGGCGACGCTTCTCTGCCAGCGTTGGGTTGAAGATAGATTCCTGGAGACGATCGATCCTGCAAAAAAGTCGCGCCGCTATAAGCTTCGCGATGCGTATGAAGCCATCCTCGACGAGGTCGAGCGATAGCGGGTTCATAAGAATTCAACGATTCAAGGCTCGTACAATGTAGGCACGAAAGGAAAGTGAAGCTTTATTAGATGCCGACACGTTCTCCCACTCGCGGCGATCGCATCGAATTGCGCGCTTCTCGTGAGCAAAAGCGTCTGCTCGCTGCAGCGGCCGCATACGAGCGCCTCGACCTCACCAGCTTCGTCATGCGGACGGCGCTACCTGTTGCGGAGGAGATTGTGGCGCGGCATGAACGCATCGTTCTCACGGCTCGCGATAGCGTTCGAGTCCTAGAATTTTTGGAACACCCACCGAAGCCGACGCCGGCTTTGCGCGCCGGTGCCAAAAGACGGAAGCGCCGCGGGTGAAGATGAGCGTTGGAGGCGCGGAGAAGCGTTGATGCGTCATCACGACCGAGTCGGATTCGATTGTGGCTCACACCCTTTAAACGAATATCTTCAGCCCGGATTCCGCTTCTTGACCGTGCATCTGAAATGACGCAGTCGAGCGATTCTGCCAGTTTCTCAGCGAAGAGGCTTTGGGTGAAACTTGCTTTTCGTTCTGCGCGAAAACGAGTTTTCGTGTGGAGCGCTTTCTAGTTTTTCGTGCTCGAACCGGCGCCTTTTCGCCCTATGGAAATCCACCTCAAAACAAGCTCGCGGTCACACCGCGGTCACACGCTGGAAAATCGTGGGCGTAAGAAAGGCAAAACCGCCGACTCGCCTGAACGTAGAATGAATAACTTACACCTGGTTGGACCCACCCGAAATGGGGGTTAAATATTTCGATTCCCGTTAGCGCTACCATCTTTCAATAACTTACGCGCCGAGTCGCTCACAAGGCGTACGAGCGTTGCGCAGACTGATTGACAGGCGTCTAAAAGCGGCGAGAACGTACCTTCCCCAACCGAGTTCATTAGGGACCTGTCCAAGTTCGGTTATTGCTTCACGTCTAGTAAATTCGATCGGCATTGAGCGTTGGGCACTTTGCATCAGTGTGCTGCGTCTCACGAAGGTGACCGACAACGAGGTACCCGCAGGAATGTGTGGCCTGCTTACGCCTGATGTTTGAGGATGATCGCCAGGGTTGGCTTTTGCTCGAAGCAGAAGTCGCGGCACGCCGGCTGTTACGTTCTGCGCTAGCATGACAGGCTGCTCGTCGTTTGACCGAGGAACTTATCGCCACAGGTCACTTTGAATTCAGAAGCCTTTTGACTTGAATCGCGCGCGCAAACATGAATCTTGCCCCATGCGCCGGTTTCAGCAGCGTCACCCTGAGATGCCCCTCTCCACCCCCGCGATATGTTACCTATAAAGCAACAACTCCCCGGCTAAGGCAGTTCGCAACGATCATGGATTTCGCCGAGCAAGTAAAATCGTCCGTCGACATCGTCGCAGTGATCGGGCAGTACGTGCGCCTCAAGAAAGCGGGCGCCTCGCCGCGCTATACCGGCCTCTGCCCGTTCCACACCGAAAAGACGCCGTCCTTCTCCGTGCACGCCGGGCATCAGTTTTACAGGTGCTTCGGCTGCGACGCCAAGGGCGATCTGTTCAAGTTCGTCATGGAAATCGAGCGCATCAGTTTCTTCGAAGCGTTGAAGCTGGTGGCCGAGCGCAACGGCATCGCGATGCCCAAGCGCGAGTACTCGGATCCGGACGCCAAGCTCCGCGGCGCGCTGATGGAGATGCATGAGACCGCGGCGCGCGTGTTTCAAAGCAACTTGAACGGACCCGCGGGCGCTCAAGCGCGCCAGTATCTCGCCGGCCGCAACGTGACGCCGGAACAGATAGCCGAGTTCGGTCTCGGTCTTTCCGATCCTTCCGGCCATCAGTTGGTCCGCCAGTTTGAATCGCGCTTCCCGCCTGAGCAACTGGAACAATCGGGCCTGATCCTCAAGCGTCAGGAAGGCACCGGCTTCTACGATCGTTTTCGCGGCCGCCTGATGTTTCCCATCCACAACGAGTCGGGCAAAGTGATCGGCTTCGGAGGCCGCGCGCTGCGCCCCGGTGAGGAGCCCAAGTATCTGAACTCGCCCGAAACCGCGCTCTACCGCAAAAGTTACGTGCTGTATAACCTGCATCGCGCCAAGGACGCGGTGCGCAAGTCGGATTATTCCGTTCTGGTGGAAGGCTACATGGACGTCATCGGAGTCTATTCGGCGGGTGTACACAATGTGGTGGCAAGCTGTGGCACCTCTCTCACCAATACTCAGGTGCGTATTCTCAAGCGCCACTCGGACAATGTTGTAGTCAACTTCGATCCCGATAACGCCGGAGCGAGCGCCACGGAAAAGTACATTAAAGAGCTGCTCGACGAGGGATTGCGGGTGCGCGTACTGGCGCTTGGTGGCGATCTCGATCCCGACGAATACGTCAAAGCCTCGGGCGCCGATGCCTATCGCCAGCGGCTGGAGAAAGCGCCGGTCTATTTCCACTGGCTGGCCGACCGCGCCCGGCAGAAGTTCGACATGCGGACCGTCGAGGGGCGCATGGATGCGTTTAAATTCCTCGCGCCCGCCATCCAGCGCATCTCGGACCGCCTGGAGCGCTTTGCCGTCGCCAACGACGTGGCCGATTACCTGGGCGTGGAAGAAAAGCTGGTGCGCGATCATTTCAGCAAGGGCGCCGCCGAGCGTCCCACGGCGCCGCGCCGCGCCGAAATGCCTCCCACCGAGCGGCTGCTGCTCTATTCATTGCTCGCCAGTGAGGCCGCGCGCGCACAGGTGATCCCGGAATTAGAGCGGCTTGAGCGCGGTAGAACGCTTTGTGTCCAGGAACGTGTTTCAGGCTCTGTTTGCAATGCATTCCGATGGCGGGCCGTTCCGTTTTTCGGATCTGGAAGGCCGTCTTTCCGAAGCCGACCGGGATCTATTGTCGTCGGCCATTTTTGCCGATGAAATATTAGAGGAGGAGAAGGCCGCGGAACAAGCCATGGCATGTTTGCGCAGCCTCAAGTCGCAGGATCCGCGGTCGGAAGTGGCCGCTCTTCGCGCCCGGATCAAAGCTGCCGAACGTCAGGGAGATCTTGCGGAAGCTATGCGGCTGGCGCAGGAATTGGATCAAAGGTCTCGCGCTGCAACCGCCACCCCAAGATGACCGTCGAAGGCCAAAGAAAATGACGCGGGCCAACATCACCGCAACACCGTTTGAAACGGGCCAGAGAGCCTGGACACGATGTTGTACACTAAATGAGTTCAGGGCTAGACGCAAAAGGTGCGGCGGGCACCGTCAAACAAGTTGGGCAGTCACCTTGGCGTGGGCCCCTTTGAGGTATCGCTGGTAAGTGGGGCGCCAGTGGCAACAAATGAAAAGTTTGGTCGGCTAAAACATCTCATGGAAGTGGGCAAAGAAAAGGGATTCGTTTTGTACGACGAAGTCAACGAGTTGCTCGCCGAGGAATTTCCTTCCGGGCGCGAATTCGAAGACTTGCTGACCGATCTCGACAGCGCCGGCGTCGAGATTCTGGAAGAGCCCAAGCTCGACTTCGAGAAATCCAAAGAAGAACCCGACGACTTCGGCGACCTGGAGCTAGTCCAGGAAACCGGCGATAAAACCAACGATCCCGTCCGCATGTATTTGCGCGAGATGGGCACTGTACCGCTGCTCACGCGCGAAGGCGAAATCGAGCTGGCCAAGCGCAACGAGCGCGGGCAATGGGCCGTGCGCAAGGCGCTCTCGCGCTCGCCTCTGGTCATCCGCGAAATTATCCAACTGGGCGAGGATCTGCAACGCGGCGTTAGCTCCGTGCGCGATGTCCTGGTGCTGCCCGAATTCGTCATCACCGACGAGGATTTCACCGGTCAATTAAACGATCTGCTCGCGCAGATCTCCGAAATCGAGAAATTTTACAAGAAGAGCCAGCAATTCCGCCAGAAGTTGCAAGCCGTCTCCCGCCAGATGAAGCCTAAGCAGCATCGCGGCCTGCGTTACGGGCTGGCGCGCAACATGGTGCAGATCTCCCGCATCATCCGCAACATCGGGTTTAGCACTTCCGTCCGCCGCAGCCTGGCTGGGCGCCTGCGCTGCTCGGTGGAAGAGCTCAAACCGCTGGAACGGGAAATCGCCAAGATCCAGCGCAAGCTGGAAGAGCCCGCTAACGGTACCCATCCGGCGCGCGATCTGCGCAAGGAACTGCGCCAATGCGGCCAGCGCATCCAGCAACTGGAAGAAGACTGCGGAGCCAGCGCCACCGAGCTGCGCCGTACGCTGCAGATCGTCGAGCGCGGCGAGCAGGAAGCCGAAACCGCCAAGAAACAGCTCATCGAAGCCAACCTGCGCCTGGTGGTTTCCATCGCCAAACGCTACACTAATCGCGGTCTGCAGTTTCTCGATCTGATCCAGGAAGGCAACATCGGCCTGATGAAGGCCGTCGACAAGTTCGATTACCGCCGCGGCTACAAGTTTTCCACCTACGCCACCTGGTGGGTGCGGCAGGCCATCACGCGCGCTATTGCCGACCAGGCCCGCACCATTCGCATCCCGGTGCACATGATCGAGACCATCAACAAGCTGGTACGCACCCAGCGCATGCTCCAGCAGGAGTTGGGACGCGAACCAACCACCGAAGAGCTTTCGGTAAAGATGGAGCTGCCGGTGGGCAAGGTTCGCAAAGTGCTGCGCATCGCCCAGGAACCCATATCGCTCGAAACGCCTGTGGGCGAAGAGGAAGAGTCGCACTTAGGCGATTTCATCGTGGACCGGCGCGTGGTTTCGCCGTCGGAAGCGGTGATCAACCTCAACTTGCGCGAGCAAACCGCCGAAGTGCTCAAGACGCTCAGCCCGCGCGAAGAAAAAATCATCAAAATGCGCTTCGGCCTGCAGGATGGCAGCGAGCACACGCTCGAAGAAGTGGGCCAGCATTTCGCCGTGACGCGCGAGCGCATCCGCCAGATTGAAGCCAAGGCGCTGCGGAAACTGCGCCACCCCAGCCGCAGTCACCGCTTGCGCGCCTTTCTCGACACGTCGCTGCACGAATAAATTTCGCGCACTTTTTCGTGAATTCCTCTCGGGAACCAAATGTTCCCACGGCTCACCCCGCGCAATTCGTGCCCGCACCTCGGTTGACGAAACTTCTTCGTGCCCGCTCACCTGCAACCTGTGGATTCGATGACCATATTCCTCGGGCGGAGAAAAATGCCCTCCCCGCGGCGCGACGAGAAGCTCAAACTCGCCGAGCATCTCCTCCACCACGCCCGGACGCCCGTAATCCCAGTGGAGAATCCGCTCGGCGGCGTCGCGCCCGCAGATGAAAGACATTTCGGTCCCGGTGCCATAATGTTCCCGGACACTCGCGCGCGATGTCGATAAACAATCCCTGGCTGGTAAATGCGATGGCATGGGGCACGGGCAGCCCCGCCGCATCCAGCATCTCGACCCGCTGTTCCAGCGTCGCGCCGGAATATTCCTTATGGGGGAATACTCGCGGAACCACACAAATGACGAGATCCACGCGATGGATTGCGGCCTGAGCCAGTTCGAGATGGGCCACCGTAGGAGGATTAAAGCTTCCCGCCAGTATCCCGACCTTATGAGGCCCGAGCTTCAGCGGCCTTACAGAACTCTGGCGGTAGAACTCCAAGCCCTTCCAGTATAGAGTCTTACGCGGCAATGCCTTTTAGGTGCCGTGAGTTACCAAGATAAGGCCCCTCTTAGAACAAGCTAGGGTGAGTCACCGACAGATATAAAAGCACTTTGGTTCTAGAGTGAATATATATGCTGTACTGGATTTGTCCTGAGTGCGGGCACGAGTGCTCGCCGGCCATCCGGGAATGTCCGACATGTACGGCGCCCCCGGAGAGCGCCGCGCGCGCTTCCACTGTGCAGCAGCGAGCGGGTGTGAGCCAGGAGTTGCTCTCGCTCGCTCGAGAGCTTTCAGTCTTCGGCCTCGGTGGCCCTGCTTGCGCCTGCGGCCGCGGTCGCCGTCGCAGAGCCGCCGAAAGCCGCTCCGCCGCGAACCCGAGCTATCAAAAAATCTGGCGTCGCTCGACGGCTTGGCCCTGAACCCGGCGCGCCCGCGCCGCTCGGAACTGATGAAGCCGGTGCGCGGCGCCGGTCCCGGTTCGCATCTCCTCCCCTGCCGCTCGATTGGCCACCACCGCTGCGCGCGATCAGTTTGGCTTCCAGCCCGCGAACCCCACGCCAGCTGGTGAAATCAGTTTTCAAGCCGCGCCCGGCGGCCAGGCCGAAGTTGATTGAGGAGCCCGCGCAACCGCTGCTGTCGCGCCGTCAATCCGTGGCTTTTGTACGTGCTGAATTGCCCGTGTCCGATCACAGCGGGATGGCGCTGGCCGATCTTGCTCCCCTGGACCTTGCACCCTTCAAGCCCGTGCTCCCTAATCGGAACGGACAGCCGAAACGGGGCTTTGCCTCGCCGCTAGACTGCAAAAGCGGGCGAGCCGTCCTTGCTGCCTTCGCAGTTGAATGTGACGGGCGATTCTCTGGCGGATCTGCTGAACGCTCTGAAGGTCTCCTCCGAGGAACTCGATCAGGCCGGTGTCGATGCGATTCAGGCGTCCTTCCGTGAACAACCCGCCGTGGGCCTGTTGCGCGCGCCGGAGGAAATCGTGACGGCGCCCGCGCCTCCCGCGGCGCAATGGCTGATCGCGCAGAAACCGAAATTCACCGCGATCGCGCCGGAGCACGCCGGACGCGCAACCGTTACCGCCGGTCCACAGGCGCCAACGCTGGCCGGCCCCAGCCTTCCACCGCAGCTGGCCAGCTTCGAGCCGAAGAATTCGAGCTTGCGCCGGAATCGCAAACGGGTGTCCACCTGGCCGGTCAGCCTGCTGGTGGCCACCGTCGTAATCTTAGGCGCGGGAGCGACGCTCCAATACCTGACCCAGGATCGCGATACGAAGGCGGCTTCTGAAGCGGTGCCCGCCCAAACCATCAAGGCCGCGCCCGCCCCCGCGCCCCGGGCACGTGTGGTGGAGGAGCACCCCGCTGCCAGATCCGTGGAAGTGGCCGGCGTCCGCATTGTCACGGGATCAAACAGGAGACCGCAGCTCCAGTATGTCGTGGTCAATCACTCCGCGAGCGAAATCATCGGGCATGAACATTCACATTGTGGTTCGCCCGGTGGATGCACCGGGCGACTCGCCCCTGTTGAGCACATCCAGCATCGTTGCGGCTCTCGGTCCGAACCAATCGAAGGAGATCCATACGGACCTGGATCCATCCGTAATTCCATCGGCGATGCCGGACTGGCATTCCTTGCACACCGAAGTGCTGATCACACGCCAATAACCCCCCCAGATCCGTCCCGCTGCATGAGATGATAGCGGCGTGGCATCGAAAATCAAGCCGCCGCGGGCCGCCCGCGTGCAATCCGTCCAAAAACCGCCGCCGAACGCACCGCGCGGGTGAGCAAGATCCTGAAGATTCTGGACCAGATGTATCCTCACCCCACCGTGCCTCTGCATCACCGGAATTGCTGGGAGTTGCTGGTGGCCACCATTCTTTCGGCGCAATGCACCGACAAGCGCGTGAACGAAGTGACGCCCGGGCTTGTTTGAGAAATATCCCACTATCCAGGACTTTGCATCGGCCAATCAGGCGGAGCTTGCGCTCGCCATTCGCTCCACGGGATTCTTCAACAACAAGGCCAAGTCCCTGATCGGCGCGGCGCACAAAATCCTCGCCGACTTCGGCGGCGAAATCCCCAAGACCATGGTTGAAATGCTGACCATTCCGGGCGCGGCGCGGAAAACGGCCAACGTCGTTCTGGGCGCCTGTTACAACGTCCATGAGGGAATCGTGGTGGACACGCATGTCCAGCGCAACGCGCAGCGGCTGGACTTCACCAGGAACACCAACCCAGTAAAAATTGAGCAGGACCTGATGAAAATCATCCCGCGCGAGAAATGGTTTGAATTTCCGCTCCAGCTTATTTTTCATGGGCGCGCGCTGTGCGTGGCGCGTAAACCCAAATGCGCGGAATGCAAGCTGGATCCGCTGTGCTACGCCAAAGACAAAACAGTTTAGGCGCCGGCGCGTTGCTACAGATGCCGCTTCAAATAGGAACAGATATGATACCCGTCGATAAACTTGAACGGCGTCTCGCCCAGCGTATAGTGGCCGCAGGGCAGTACCACCACCTTGTGATCCACGGAATGTTCCCGCATTTTGGCCACGATGTCGCGCGACAGCTCCGGCGGGAAAGTGGTGTCGTACGCGGTATAGATGAACAGTGATTTCTGTTTCATGGCAGCGAATTTTTGCATGTAACTCACCGGCGAGACCGCCATCCAGACGCGTCGCAAGCGGTCCAGATCGATATGTTCTTCCAGACCCTGGCGAACGTGCTGCGTGGAAAGGCCGGCCCACACCACGTCGGCCACATACGTGGAGCAATGGTTGAACACGTTGACTGCGATCCGTTCGTCATGCGCGCTCACCAGGCAGGCATAGGCCGAACCCAGGCTGGTACCGACAATCCCCAGACGTTCGAAGCCCTGGAGTTCCAGCCAGTCCAGGCAGCAGCGCACGTCGATCACGGCCTGCCGCGCGGCATCCATGGTCCGGCAAATGTTGGAGGAGACGGCATAGTCGGCGCGCTTCAGTTCGGCCGGCATGCGGTAATCGTGATAAGGCAGGCTGATGCGCAGCGCGGAAATCCCCAAGCGCGCCAATCCGCGGCACAGTGCGTTGTGGCCGTCCACAGGAGCGTTCCAGTGCGGCAGCAGGACTACGGCCCTTTTCGACTTGGGCGCCGGGAACCACTGCGCGTGGACGAGATTGTTTTCCGGGTATGGCGTTCGAACGGGGGAATGAAAGCGCACGATGCCATCTTGAAGCTGAAAATCGGTGGGGCGTTCGTATCCGTAGAACTCGTCGCTTTCGAGCATCGCCAGGTGGTTCAGATGAGCCACGTACTCTTCCGGGGTTTGGCCATTCTTGGGATAGCTCTGCGCGCAAGGCCAATCCCGCGTCCATTCCAGCCCCCATTCAAAGTCCCGAACAACGCGGTTCGTCGCGCGAAAACAGAGCGCCTCTTCGCGCGCGCGAATCCATCGTTCATACCGGCGTGTGATTGCTTTCACCATGCAGCCCTTTCAGAATAACGAGGGCGCATGACGAGCCGCAATAAACGGGGATAATAGAAGTAACCCATGCCGACCGCGATTCGACGCCGCAGCCCGGAGGAGTTGCTGCAACAGGTTCAGGCCGAGGAGGACTACGAGCGCCGCGGCCGGTTGAAGGTGTTCCTGGGGTACGCTTCGGGGGTGGGCAAATCCTTTCGCATGCTGGACGAAGGCCGGCGGCGCAAGGAACGGGGCCAGGACGTGGTGGTGGGAGCTATCCAGCCCAAGACGTCGCCCGAGACCCAAGCGGTGCTGAGCAAGCTGGAAGTGATCCCTCTGCGCCAGGTGGACGGAGCGTCTGTGATGGACACACCCGCCATTCTCAAGCGCCACCCCGGCGTTTGCCTGGTGGACGGATTGGCTTACGACAACCCGCCCGGTTTTGCGCACGCCAGCCGCTGGGAGGACGTACAGGAACTGCTCGACGCGGGTATTTCCGTCATCACCTCCGTCAACATTCAATACATCGACGACCTGCGGGAGCGCGTGCAGCGCATCACCGGCAAGCGCGTGAGCCAAACGGTTCCGCGCAGTTTTTTGAATTCAGCCGACGAGATCGTGGTGGTGGATGCGCCGCCCGAGATGTGCATCGCGAAAGACGGCCAGATCGCAGGCGGGTCGGCGGGGCCGGAGCAGAAACTTTCCGAACTCCGGGAAATTGCATTGCTGCTCGCGGCCGACGTGGTGGACAAGCAACTGGAAGCCTATCTGCATCGCAACGGGATGCCGCAAACGTTCGGCGCGCAGGAACGCATTCTGGTTTGCATTACGCCCCGAGCCAACGCCGCGCCCATGATCGCCAGCGGAAAGCGCAACGCCGACCGGTTTCATGGCGATCTTATTGTTGCTTACGTGCGCCAGGCGGAAATATCGGCCAGCGATCAGGAGGCGCTCGAGCGCAATCTGGCCATCGCGCGCGCGGCCCAGTCGCGCATCGAGATTCTGGACGGACAGGACCCCATTGAGACGCTCCTGAAATTCGCCCATGAACACGGCATTACGCAGATCTTTGTCGGACACAGCACGCGCGAACAATGGTGGGAACGGTTCACCGGCACTCCGCTCGACCGGCTGATTCGCGGCGCCAACGACATTGACGTGCGAGTGTTCCCCCATTAACCATGCCCGACCGTCCGCCGCGCGGAAAACTGAAGATCTTCCTGGGCTACGCCGCCGGCGTCGGCAAGACCTATCAAATGCTGGAGGAGGCGCAGGAAGCCAGGCGCCAGGGGATCGACGTGGTGATCGGCTACTTCGAGCCGCACGGCCGCAAAGACACGATTGCGAAGACGGAGAATCTGGAAACAATTCCGCGCCGCAAAATCGATTACCGGGGCGGACTCTTCGAGGAGATGGACACCGACGCCATTCTGCGCCGCCACCCCGAGCTGTGCGTGGTGGATGAATTCCCGCACACCAACGTGCCGGGTTCGGAGCGCTTGAAGCGCTGGCAGGACGTACAAATATTGCTGGATGCCGGCATTGATGTTCTGACCACCATGAACATCCAGCATCTGGAAAGTTTGAACGATCAGATCTGGAACATTACCGGAATCCGGGTTCGCGAGACCATCCCCGATTGGGTGATGCAGCAGGCCGACCAGGTGGTAATGGTGGACTTGACGCCGCGCGCTCTGCTGAACCGGCTGGCGCGCGGGGTGGTGTATTCGCAGGAGAAAGCCCAGAAGGCGCTGGAAAACTTTTTCCAGGAATCGACGCTGGTGGTTTTGCGCGAGCTGGCGCTGCGGCAGACGGCGCACGAAGTGGAAATCCGGCAAGTGGACTACGACGCTCCCGGCTTCGAACCGGAACCCGGCTATCGCGACGAAGCGGAAGAGCCATCCGAGAATGCCGACCGGATTTTAATTCTGGTGACGCCCGAGCCGGCAACCGCGATGTTGATTCGCCGGGGCAAGCGGGTAGCCGATTACCTGCACGCGGATTGTTTCGCCGTGGCCGTGTCGCGCGAAGTGGACTTGCATGACATGCCTGCTCAGGATCGCGACATGGTAGAGCGTCATTTGAACTTCGCGCGCAACCTGCACATCGAAACGCGCGTATTGCAAGGGCAGGACGTCGCCAAGACGCTGGTGGAGTTTGCGCACCTGAATAACGTCACGCATTTATTCCTGGCCAGGCCGCAGCCCAGCCAGTGGCCGGCGTTGTCCCGCAGAAGCCTGGTGCAGCAGGTGGTGCATTTGGCGCGCGACATGCAAGTTACCATCGCGGCCGATCGGGCCAACCGGCCGCAGCTACAACCCGTGTAAGGAGAAACATGCCGGACAACAACACTGTCTTTCTCTTCGATGTGGACAACACTCTGCTCGACAACGACCATGTGACTGCCGACTTGAAGCGGCATCTGGCGACCCGCGTCGGCTTGGAGCGGTCCCAACGATATTGGCAGCGTTTCGAAGAGATCCGCGCGGAGCTCGGATACGCGGATTACCTGGGAGCGCTGCAGCGTTATCGCTTCGATTATCCGCACGATCCCAATCTGCTCGCGGTGTCGTATTTTCTAATGAGCTATCCTTTCGCAAACCGCTTGTTTCCGAATTCCGTGGATGCGGTGCAACACGTCGCACAGTGGGGAAAGCCTGTGATTCTTTCCGACGGCGACGTGGTTTTTCAGCCGCACAAAGTGTATCGCTCGGGCCTTTTCGAACTATTCCAAGGCGATGTATTGATCTACATTCACAAGGAACAGGAGCTCAAAGACGTGGAGCAGCGCTACCCGGCCGATCATTACGTGCTGGTGGACGACAAGCTGCGCATTCTGGATGCGATTAAGAAGCTTTGGCAATCGCGCGTCACGACAGTGTTCGTAAGGCAGGGGCATTACGCGCATGATCCGGACGTTTTCAAGAAATATCCGCCGGCCGACATCAGCGTGGAACGGATCGGCGATTTATTGAACTACGGAGCGGACAGTTTCAGCCCGTTGGCGTTGGCGGCGAAATAGAGCAGCTCTACGCTGCCACGGCGCCCAGAACGGACGACACGATCGACTGGGCTTCTTCCTGGATCTTTTTCAAGTGGTCCTGGCCGCGGAAACTCTCGGCGTAGATCTTGTAGATATCTTCGGTGCCGGAGGGACGCGCGGCGAACCAGCCGCTTTCCGTGATCACCTTGATGCCGCCGATGGGACTGCCATCGCCTGGCGCAGTGGTCAGGATTTGCTGGATTTTTTCGCCCGCCAGCTCCGTGACCGTAATGTCCTGAGGCGACAATTTCGCGAGCGCGGCTCGTTGCTCGGCATTGGCCGGCGCATCGATCCGCTCGTAAACCGAGGCGCCGAATTCACGCTCGAACTCCGCATACATTTCGCCCGGATCGCGCCCTACGCGAGCGGTGATCTCGGCTGAGAGCAGGGCCGCGATGATGCCGTCTTTATCGGTGGTCCACACCGAGGCGTCGCGGCAAAGGAAGGAAGCACCGGCGCTTTCCTCGCCTCCAAAGCCGAGCGATCCGCCGAGCAGACCGTCCACGAACCATTTGAATCCGACGGGGACTTCGTAAATTTTTCGACCAAGCTTGGCGGCCACACGATCGATCATGCTGCTGGACACCACGGTTTTGCCCACAGCCGCGTCCTTGCGCCAGCCCGTGCGATTTTCGAAAAGATAGTGCACGCAAGCGGCGAGGTAGTGATTGGGAGGCAGCAGACCGGAACTGCGCGTGACGACGCCATGACGATCCGAATCGGTATCGCAGGCAAACGCGATATCGAACTTGTCCTTCAAGCTGATCAACCGCCGCATGGCGTAGGGCGACGACGGATCCATGCGGATACGGCCGTCCCAATCGAGCGTCATGAAGCGGAAGGTGGGATCGATTGCGTCGTTTACGATGGTCAGGTTCAATCCATACAGATCGCGAATTGGTCCCCAATAGTGCACGCTCGCTCCACCCAAAGGATCGACGCCCAGATTCAGCTTCGCGCCCCGAATCACATCGAAGTCGATCACCTGGCGGAGGTCGGCGACATACTCGGCGATGAAGTCGTGCCGCTCGGTGGTGGAAGCGCGCAAAGCCTTCTCGAACAGGGTGCGCTTCACTCCGTTTAATCCGCTTTCGAGCAGTTCATTGGCGCGGTTCTGAATGAATCCGGTGACATCGCTTCCAGCCGGTCCGCCATGCGGCGGGTTGTACTTGAAGCCTCCATCCTCGGGCGGATTATGCGAAGGCGTAACCACGATACCGTCGGCCAATCCCAGCTTTCTCCCGCGGTTGAAGTTTAAAATCGCCCTGGAAACAGCCGGCGTGGGGGTGTATTCGATGGCGGGCGCGATCAAGACTGTGACGCCGTTGGCGGCCAGCACTTCCATGGCGCTGATGAAGGCCGGTTCGGAGAGCGGGTGCGTGTCGATGCCGAGGAACAGCGGCCCATCGATTCCCTTCCCTCGCCGGTATTCACAAATCGCCTGCGTGATGGCCAGGATGTGCCATTCGTTGAAAGCGTGGTTGAACGAGGAACCGCGATGTCCCGAGGTTCCGAACGATACGCGTTGTTCGGGAACTTTCGGATCGGGACGATTCGCGAAATAGACACTCACCAGTCGCGGGATGTCGGCCAGATTGGATGGTTGCGCGGGCTGGCCCGCCGCCGGGTTAATCGCCATGGTTTGCCTCCTCTGAATTCCAGGGTGACACACCCCGAGTTCAATGGTTGGCTGAGCCGTTCTGCTCCACGACAGTTTCCACCGCGCTGCGAACCGCTTCCTTCACCGCTTCTTTGACGGCGTCCTCCACACGCTCTTCCACCATGGTGGTTTCCAGATCATGATTTACCGTCTCGCCAACCAATTCCCTGACCACGACGCGAAGCACGGGCGCCACGGGCGGCAGGTCTTTGCTAACGGCTTTGGCGACTTTCTTGGCCACTCTAGCAAGCTGCTCCGCCTCCTGCTGAACGGAATGCTCCGGCTCCTCTTCCGTGACCGGCTGCTGGGCGGCGCGCTCTATGGCATCCCAATCGTCGTGGAAAGTCTTGATCAGCGCGTTGACGATTTTCTTGTCGCGGAAGATGATCCCCACCTCTCGCCGGCAGCCGAGCTCCACTTCGCGCAGGCTCTGGCTTCCGATGAAGGCCTGGCTGCCATCCCGGATGATGGTGCGCGTGTGCAGCCGCATGGGCGCAAGCTTTCGGACCTCAAGCCCGGAGCCGCGGCGGCTGACTCGTCCGATCACTTTGATATTCACTCCGGCCTGGCCTCGCGCGTTCATCAATCGCAACATCGCGGGATCGGCGATCTCCGGGTCATAGATCAGCAATTCCTTCTTGGCGCCCTTCAGAAACGCCGCCAGCTGCTTGCGTGCGTTCAGGGGGCTCACCACAAACGCCGGCAGACCAGGCACGTAAGGTTGACGCTTGGTGTCGGCCTCGAATAGTTTCACCGCTTCGGCTACCAACTTTGGGTTGGTGGTAACCAGGCCGAAAGAGCGGCTGTGATCGATGTCCAGGTAGGTGAAGTTGAAGGAAAGAAGAAAGAGCTCGCGGCGGTCGATGATCAGGTACTTGTCGTGATAGCGGATCAGGTCATCGGCGGTGCGCGCCACCGTAATGCCGGCCTCCAGGAGGCGCATTTCCAGTTTGCGCAGATTTCTTTCACCGCCGCGATTGGTGTAAGCGATCAGCGCGTGCACAAACACCCCTCGGGCGGCGGCGCTGGCCAGCGCCTTTTCGATCTCGCCCCGATCGAAGCGGAAGATAGCGATCTCCACGCGGCTTTTGGCCCCGTTGATGGCTTCTATTAATGGCGCCACCCCGTCGCCTGGTTGAATCAGCAGTTTCAAAATGCCTCCCTCTGATGAAACGAAGTCACGCTGGCATCACTCTTGCTTAATCAAGATGAATGCCATTTCGGCGGAGGGGGTCTATGAGCATCAGCGGAAAGAGACTTAGCACAGTTTGGTTGCTGGCCGCGATAGTCGGCCCATCGACAGTTATCGCGCAAAATCGTTACGTCGCGGCAGGTGCGATAGGAGAAATTACACAGCCGGTGCTCACGGAGTTGTGGCGCCAGCCCAACGACATCCGCTCGGAAAACCTCTTCTATGGATCTGGCGGAGAGGCGCACCAGCCGCACGGTCCTTTCACGTTTATGAAAGAGGACCTGAATGGGACCAATCCAAAGTACGACGTTCGCGACCAGGACGGCGTGAAGTGGAAGATCAAGCTGGGAGCGGAGGCGCGTCCCGAAACGGTAGCTACCCGTTTGGTTTGGGCGGTGGGCTATCACGCGGATGAAGATTATTTCCTGCCGGAGGTTCGCGTGACGGGGCTCCCGGAGCATCTGCATCGTGGAGGGAAGCTGATTGGCCCGGGTGGCGTGATGTACAACGTGCGCCTGAAGCGAACTGAAGATCAGAAAAAGGAAGGCACCTGGCGCTGGCGGGATAATCCGTTTGCCGGCACGCGCGAGTTGGATGGGCTGCGGGTGATGATGGCTGTCATCAATAACTGGGACCTCAAAGACATGAACAACGCCATCCGGGAGGAGAAGCGCAGCGATGGTGTAGAGGCGCAAGTGTATGAAGTGAGCGACCTGGGAGCCAGCTTCGGCACGGCCGGGCGCTTGTTTTCGCACACCAAGTCCAAGGGAAACCTGCGCTCTTACACCCGGTCAAAATTCATCAAGAAAGTTGACCCGGAGTTTGTTAATTTCAATGTGCCGCGCCGTCCGTCCCTCATGGTTCTGCTTCTTCCGCACGAGTTCTTCAGCAGAATGCGGCTTAGGTGGATTGGGCGCGATATCCCGCGGCTGGACGCGCGCTGGATCGGCGATATGCTGGGCCAGCTTTCCACGGATCAGATCCGCGATGCGTTTCGGTCTGGTGGATATTCGGGAGCGGAACTGGATGGATTTACCTCTGATTTTGAGCAGAGAATCGCCGAGCTGAAGAAATTGTAAGTCAGGATTGAGGCTCCGCAACCAGGTGCTCGTCCTGTTGGAACTGGATGTCGTGCAGTTCCGCGTAGAGTCCCGCGGCGCGCAGCAGTTCTTCGTGGGTTCCACGCTCGACGATCATTCCGTCGTTCAACACAAAGATACAATTCGCCCGGCGAATGGTAGAAAGCCGGTGGGCGATTACGATGGAAGTTTTGCCTTCCATTAATCGGTCCAGCGCTTCAAAAACCAGCTTCTCCGAAGCCGCGTCGAGGCCCGAGCTCGGCTCATCCAGGATCAGGATCGGCGTGTTGCGAATGATAGCCCGCGCGATGGCGATCCGCTGACGCTGTCCGCCGGAGAGCGTAACGCCGCGTTCGCCGAGGATTGTGTTGTACCCTTCCGGGAGCTTTTCGATGAATTCATTCGCGTTGGCCAGCTCCGCCGCGCGCAAAATCTCCGCGCGCGAGGCTTCGGGCTTCCCGTATGCAATGTTGTTCCAGATGGGGCCGTGGAACAGCAGCGTCTCCTGTAACACGAAGCTGATCTGCTGGCGCACCGATTTTTGCCGGTAGCGGCGCACGTCCTGTCCGTCGATCTTCACTACTCCGGAGGCGGGATCGTAGAAGCGCGGAATCAGGCTGATGATGGTGCTTTTGCCGGCTCCGGTGGGGCCCACCAGGGCGGCCACTTGTCCCGGCTCTATTTGGAAACTGACGTCCTTCAGAACCATGGTTCGCGGCTCATAAGCGAAGCTGACGTCCTCGAACGCGATTCCGCCTCTAAATCTCGGCGCGCGGCGCGCTCCGGGCAGGTCCTTAATTTCGTTGTCGGTCTCTAAAATTTCACGGATGCGCTCGTACCCAACTACGGCCTTGGAGTAGGCGTCGGTCATTTTGGAGAGCTGCTGCATGGGCTTGTACATCTTGCCCAGGTACATAATAAACAGCACGAGCGATCCGGCGGAGAGAGCGCGGCTCAACACCATGCGGCCGCCGAACCATAGCACCAGCGCCGTGCCTACCGCCACGAGGATTTCCACCAGGGGCGAGAGCTTGGCTTTGAGCGAACGCGCCCGGAGCCCAATCTCCACCCCTTCCAGGCTCTCTTCTTCCAGACGCTTCTGTTCGTAGTCCTCGCGGGCGAAGGCCTTCACGACGTGGATGGAGGAAAGGACCTCCTGCATGACGGAAACGATTTCGCCTTCCTTTTTGCGAACCTCACGCGAGGCCTTCTTGATGCGGCGGGTGTAGGAAAACACGACAAGAAACAGAAACGGCGCCACCGAGAGCGCGATCAAGGTAAATTGCCAATTCAAATAGAGCATGACGCCCAACATGCCCAGCAGCGTGAGACTGTTGATCAGGGAGTCGAGAAGGCCCGAGACAATAAAGCTTTGAATGGCGTCGATGTCGCCGGTGACACGGCTGATCAGATCGCCGGTTTGCTTGTGATCGTGATAGGCCAAGGAAAGACGCTGGATGTGCGAGTAGAGCGTGCGGCGCAGATCGTGCGTCACCCATTGGCCGGTAGTGGTGGTGACGTATTTTTCGACATAGGAGCAGGCGGCGCCCAGCAGCGCGATGACTAGCACTGCTAATGCGGCGAACTCGATCACGGAAAGCTTGTTGTTGCCGAATGTCGCGAGAATCCAGTTGTTGAGCCAGCCTTGTTTGTCCTTAGACCGCAGGACGTTATCGAGGACAATCTTTAAAGGCCACGGCCCCAGCAGGTTAGCCACACCCTCGCCCACCACCGCCACAAAGCCGATCACCAGAAGTTTCAGATGAGGCCGAAGTAAACTGCTGATCTTGAAGCCCTTGGAATCGCGAGCGGTTTTCGGCATGTCTGCTGGTTAGATGCATAGCGGGGGTGGAATTCTACGGGGCATGATGAAACCGTGAGGAAGTGGAAGATTTTTCCCACAAACGCGTCCAACAAGGTATTTTCTATACGCCTTCTTCGCCTGGCCTTTGGTTTTTTCGCGGCCCTTGATTTGCTGTGAGATTAAGGGGAATTAACCAGTGTGCCGAGAACCGCGTCCCTGGTGGGAGGCCGTGGTGTCGGTAGAAATATCAGGGCACACTTTCGCCAAGGACGAAGGAGTCGGTCATGTCTACAAAAAACAAAGCGGCTTTTGGCATTTACATTAGCCAGCTGGACGCGGAGAACGCGGTTCATGGATTGAAGCTGGCTGGCTTTCGCAGCACGGATATCTCGATCCTGTTTCCTGACAATACGGGTACCAAGGACCTGGCTTTGGAACGGAACACGAAGGCTCCCGAAGGCACAGCGGCCGGCGCGGGAAGCGGAGCGGTGGTTGGCGGCATCCTCGGGTGGCTGGCTGGAGTTGGTTTACTGGCGATACCTGGTCTCGGAATGTTTGTCGCGGCTGGCCCGATCCTGGCGATGCTAAGCGGCATCGGCGTGGGCGGAGTGCTGGGAGGAGTGACGGGCGCGTTGGTTGGATTGGGAACGCCGGAGTACGAAGCCAAGCGCTACGAAGGGCGCATTCGCAAGGGCGGGATTTTGCTTTCGGTGCACTGCGACGATCGGGAGTGGGTGAAAACAGCGCGCGAGATTCTGGTGCAGACCGGCGCCGAAGACGTCTCGGCGACTACGGAATCCAAGGCGGATTTCGCCGCCAGCGACCGCCCGCGGTCGCGAACGATTGCGTCGAAGCCCCAGGGGTTGGTTCGGGATTAGGGATTGGCTAGGAACAGCGACGCGCTGCAGGCTCGAACTGTGGACGGGTCACTGGGTTGAGTCGCAGTTGAGAGCGCTAACCTCCATGGGGTCGCATCAAGGTTTGGCTTGGCTTCGCTATTCGAGAAATTGCACAGCAGCACCGCCCGAGAACCCGAAGGGTCGGCCCTTTCCATTCTCAGGCATTGAGCTGCCTCGTCGACCTCAAGCCGCGTCAGGTCTTTTATGCCGTTGTTGAGGCACGGGCAGCGTTTGCGTAGTTGGATCAACTCGCAGTAGAGATTAAGAACGGCGCGATGCTCCGGTTCCTGGATCAGGCCCCAGTTGAGCTTCGAGCGCTCGAAGGCTGCAGGCGATTGCGGATCGACGAAATCGGCCGCGACTGTGAATTCTTCAAATTCCTTCCAGCGGCCTTCACTTACCAGACGCGCCAGTTCGGGGTCGCCATGGCTGGTGAAGTACAGGAATCGATTTGTTTCGCAAAACTCCTCGCCCATAAAGAACAGAGGCAAGCAGGGCGAACATATCAGCAGCGCGACGGCGATTTTGTATAGCTCCATCGGCACGAGCTGGGACAAACGGACGCCTTGGCTGGTGTTCGCAACCTGATCGTGATTTTGAATGAACGCGACGAAGCGATTCCCCGGCAGATCCCGCGAAGAACTTCCAAAGTGTCGCTTTCGAAATGCCGAGTAACAGCCGTCGTAAACGAAACCGTCGGTGATCGCCTTTTGAATGTGCCGGAGCTGGCCGAACCCTGCGAGATACGAGCGATTGGCGCCGGTCAAATAGGCGCGCAGCGCGTGATGAAATTCATCCAGCCACTGGGCGTCGAGAGCGTAGCCGCCCGAGGAATGTGGATGAAGGACGCGGACATCGTTGAGATCGCTTTCGGCTATGAGCCATGCCTGGCGCCCCAGGTACGCGGCTTGTTCATGAAACCGATCGCGAAGCTCGGCGAGAATGTGCCGGGCGCTGAAGTCGAAAATCCCGTGGATCGCGTCCACGCGAAGTGCATCGATGTGATACTCGGTGAGCCAATAAAGCGCGTTATCGATGACGAAGCGGCGGACCCCGTCGCTGAATGGGCCATCGAAATTCATGGCGCGCCCCCAGGGCGTCCGGTATTGGTCTGTGAAATAAGGGGCGAACTCAGCCAGGTAGTTGCCTTCGGGGCCGGCGTGGTTGTAGACGACATCCAGGACCACGGCGAGGGCCGCTTGATGGCACGCGTCTACGAAGCTTTTCAAGCCGTCGGGGCCGCCGTAGGCTGAGTGCGGGGCGTATAGGTCCACCTGGTCGTAACCCCAATTCCGCGCGCCAGGGAACTCGCCGACCGGCATCAACTCTACCGCCGTGATTCCGAGATCCTTCAGGTGCGGGAGCTTTGCGATGGCGTTCGCGAAGGTGCCCTCGGGCGTGAAAGTGCCGATGTGCAGCTCATACAAGATGTAATCGGGCAGGGCGAGGCCTTTCCAATCCTGGTCGGACCAAGCGAAGGTCGCGGGATCGATGACCTGGGACGGACCGTGGACACTGTTCGGTTGCGATCGGGAAACCGGATCGGGACGCACGCGGCCATCTTCAAAAACGAACGAATACCTGTCTCCGGGCCGCGCCTCGAACGCGAAAAGCTCGAAATCCTCGCCGGCACGGGTCATCCGTAGAGGCGCGTGTCCGGCGAGTTGAAGCGCCAGCGACGTCGCTTCCGGAGCCCAGACGCGGAAATGCACACCACCGCCCGGAAGAGCAGTGGCGCCGTAAAGCATTAACCCGCGCTCTCCGCAACCAGGAGGGCGACGGGACAGCGGGCGAACAGCTTGTTCACTGGGAGAAATGGGGCGCCATCGCGATCTTCCGCGATCAGGGTTTCACCGGTGAAAATATCTCGAAAGTTCCGATGCGCGGTCTTCCTGGGAAGCGCGACGGCGGTGTTGCCCCACACGTCGCCGATCGGCTTGCTATGCGAGTTGCACAATTTGAGGAAGAAGCGGCCGGCGACAGCGACCATGTTTTGATTCGGCACCGAGCGGGAAAAGGCCACAATGTGCCGGGCGCGGCTGCCTTCGGCGGTGAGGGCCGTGTAGGAACCTTGCGCGAACAGATCGCGGTGGTCGCGCCGGAATCGCAACGCCTCGCTGGTGACATAGAGCTTGATGCCACCGTCGCAGGGGTTCTCGCGCAGGCGATCCACCAGCGCTGCTCGATCGCGCGCGGCCTGGTCGCCTAAGTTTCGGAGCATCTGCCCCCTCACCTCATAATTCACGGCGCGGCGGTTGTCGGGGTCCACCAGATCGAAGGCCCAAAGGTCGTTGCCCTGATAGAAATCGGGCACGCCCGGTGACGCGATTTTCAAGACCAGATGCGCGATGGAGTTCCACATTCCCGCGTTTGCCACCGGCGCTTGAAACTGTCGCAACTCCTGCAAGAATATGTTGCCCGGCACTGGATCCAGAACGCGCTCCACGAATTTTGATACCGCTTGCTCATACTCACTGTTGGGATTCACCCAACTGGTATGGACCTTGGCTTCATGCAGGGCCTTCTGCATGTAGGCATCGATTCGCTGAATGTAGACCTTATGCTCGCCGGGATTCATCGGATACAAGGGCCAGGTGCCCACCAGCGTTTGATACAGCAGATATTCTTCGTTGGCGTCGGGCGCGTGACGCTCCGCGACTCTGGTTTTTGCAGGCCGGTTCAGCTCGCGCCAGCGGCGAATCGCGCGATACCATTCTCCAGGCGCTTCCGACAGGACGTTGATGCGCGCGCGAACGTCTTCGCCGCGTTTAGTATCGTGCGTGGAACTGGCGCTCATGCTGTTGGGCCACAACTGCTGGCGGATCAAATTGCGGCGATGAAAGGCATTCAGCGAGGTGCCAAAGTGCGAGGGATCGCCACCCACCTCGTTTAATGAAGCCAGCGGATAGTAGCGATAAAAGGCGGTATCTTCGACGCCCTTCGCCATCACGGGCGAGGAAAGCTGCTGGAAGCGCATGGCGAACATTTGCCGCTCGGCGCGCTGGGCGTCATCGACGCCGCTGGGATGCTCCAGCAAGAGAACGTTTTGGATAAAGTCGAAAACCGATTCGCTGATGGCGGGGTTGCGCAGCTTGGCCTGACGAATTGCAATATTCACCTGCCGCCGGTCCTGAGGGTCCACTTCGGTTTGACCGCGCGCGACGTAGGTGCGATAAACCGGGAAAGCCGCCAGCACTTCGCGCAGACCGTCGCGCAGGCTTTCGAGCGTAAAATCGCGAGACCAGCGGTGCTGCTCGGAAATTTGATCCAGCCTGCGGGCCAGAACATTCAACTCGCTCGACATGGCCACCTGCAGGATCAGCCGCTTGCTGTCACACACCAGATCGTCAAACGCCGTGGCCCACCCAGTGAAGCGGCGATAGAGCTGTTGAAAGGCTTTGTCCTTGGTGCGATCCACGAAGAGGCCATTCACCAGGTTCAGGAAGCCATAACCGGTGGTGCCTTCCACCGCCCATTCGGTGCGCAGAGGCTCGTTGGCGGTGAGGATTTTCTCCGCCACGACATAAAACGTTTCTGCGCTCCCCGCTTTGCAACCGTCCTGCAAAAAGCGGAAATACTTTTCAGGTTCGAACAGGCCATCCGGATGATCCACGCGCAGGCCGCGGATGTCGCCCCGCCGCACCAGATCGAAAATCAGCGCATGCACCGCGGAGAAAACTTCGGGATCTTCGACGCGAATGGCCGCCAGATCGTTGACGTCGAAGAAGCGCCGGTAGTTGATCTCGTCCATGGCGACGCGCCAGAAGCTGAGACGGTAGGGTTCGCTCTCAAGCAGCCTTTCCAGGCGGTCGAAACTGCGGGGCTCGCCGCGGCGTCCGTTGATTTCAGCCAGCGAGGCATTGATGGACGCCGCTGCCTCGGGGCTGGCGTCCAACAACGCAGTCAGCCTGCGCTTGACGATCTCCTTCTCCCGCTGGCGCTCGCGAACCTTGGCATCATCCGTTTCCGTCGGGCCGGCGAGATGCCCCAGCGCGGTGACGATGCTTTCCATTTCGGCCACATGTTCATTTTCCGGCCCCAGCTTCTCCCGTAGCCGGGCGGCCGCCGGCTCCAGAAGCATGGTCCAGGTTCGCGGCGCCAGCGGCAGAGGTGTTTGGTAGACGGAAGCGTGAAACTGTCCATCGCCATAGACAATCTGGATCTCCTGATTCTCCAGCACGCGGCCATATTGATCCCCGAGCGTTGGGAGCAGAACCTTGTTCACCAGCTCCTCTTTGGGGGGATGCCAGTCGATATCGAAGTAACGCGCGAACGGACTGCTTGGTCCGTTCTCCAGCACGTCCCACCACCATACATTGGAAGGATGTGTAATGCACATGTGGTTGGGAACCACGTCGGCAATTAATCCCATCTTGTGGCTCCGCAACGCCGCGGAAAGCTCCGAGAAGGATGCCTCATCGCCGATCTCCGGATTGAAGCGAGAGTGGTCGGTGACATCATAGCCGTGAACGCTACCGGGCCGCGCCATCAGAAACGGAGAGGCATAGATATCGGTGATTCCGAGCTCGTCCAGGTAATCCACCAGACCGGCGGCGTCTTGGAATGTGAATGACTTATTGAACTGGAGCCGATACGTGGCCGAAGGTGTGTAGACGGGTTGAGCTTCGCGACGCTTCATGGGTGTAACGGTGAGAGGCGTCCCCTCTCCCGGTCTCTCCCTTATGGACTCCACGACGGAGATAAGATTTCAGGTCCAGTTACGAAGAGGTTACTGCCACTGGGGATTGGACGAGCCGCAGCAGCATTCCAATAGGAACTCGCGCCCAATCCGGGCGTTTGCGCAGTTCCTTGCGCGCTCCTTCGAGCGACTGCTCGAGGAGACAATGGTCCAGCAGCAATCGCAGGTCTGCATCATTCTGTGGAATGAGCGGGCTTGGGCCGAGGGCGTCGAGATAGCCTTTCAAGAAGGCAGCAGACACCCAATCGGACCAATAGCGCGCCCAGAATTCCAGCGCATTCATCGTTTCCGGACGGTGCGTTACACCGGGGAGCTGATCGAAGAAGACGGCCTGGGCCGCATATTGGAACGACAATAGCATGCTGGCGACATCGCGCAGCGGCGAACGCTTGATCCTGCGGCCGCCCAAGGTGCGATCGGAAGGGCCGTCAAAGCCGATGAAGACGAAATCCTTTCCGGTATGCAGTACGCGGTTCAATCCAAGATCGTCGTGGAGGCGGGTGCGGACGGAGTAGATGCGGCGCTCCGAGATGAGGCGCGCGCGGGCACGAATTTCTTCCCGGTGATCCAACACCTTTTGCGCATCGGGCTGCACTGAGGCCGGCAGCGACTTGAGGCGCTGGCGCAAAAGCTGAAAGGTTTCGGTAGACAATCCCATCAAACCGTGAAATATCGCATGGCGATAATGATCGGTAAAGGGCTCCGGCGCGAATTGTGGATCGGTGGGATCGGAACTCAGGGCCAGGTGCAGATCAGCGACGCGGCGGCCCAGAAGTTGCGCGGAGTCAAGATAGCTGCCGATCGATTCATGGGCATGCGCCGGGACCTCGGCACCGCGCAGGTCGAGCGGATGATGGCTGCCATCCGGACCCGCGAAGTCGAGTTCCTTGCGCGCCAGCGCCGCTTCGAAAAACTGGCTGAGGGAATCGAGGGTATAGGTCCAGGCATCGCCTTGCTGATTTTGGACGAAGGCATGGAGGGACGCGATGGTAATCGCGTCGCCGTTATTGGCGCGATACTCGATGACGCCGGTGAGGGGCGCGCTGTACGGAAAGTTTCGCTGGGTGAGAAATGTGCCGATCTCCACTTCCGGATTGATGCCGGGCTCGACGCAGCGATAGATCTTCAGGATGAAGCGATTTCCAAAGGCAATCGACGTGTTGGATTGTTCAGCCTTCAGCACCGCAGGTCCGAGATCGGGATGGCTTTCCCCCCAAGCGGCGCGAAAGGCGCGGGTGTGCGAGCCCACCAGTTCGCCGGACTTTCCGCGAAAACGCCGCCGGCGAAGAATGGCGCTAAAGAGCGCGTTGCCAAACGTGGGATCGAAGATCGCGCTGTAAAGGACGCCGCGGGTCCCGTCCTCGGCGTGCAATTGTGCCACCGAGACATCGGCCAGATTAGCCTTGACTTGTTCTGCTGCTTCGCCGGTGGCCACCGAGCCGGGGAGCACGTAAATTTCCGGATCGCCGTCGGTGTATTCGATTTCTCCCAGCAACAGTTGCGCCGATGTGTCGGGGATGGGAATGACGTCCAAAATTTCAATGTTGCGGATGGTCCGGTCCTTGCCCTGGAACCAGCGCCGTGTTTTGAGATAGGCGGGCATGCGGCGCAATAGAATCGCGAGGCTCCGGCCTTGAAACACCTGTGCCCAGGATTCCACAACGATAAGCGGCAAACCGGACGGGGTGGCGGGAGTTTCGATGCTCTCCTGATGCGCCTGCTTGGCCTGGAAAGCGAACCAATAGAAGCCTAGCGACCCAAGCGTCACTTGATACGGCTGATCGCTCACCAGCGGAAATTCCGCGCGCCCGAAAATCTCGACGGGCGTCATGCCCCTCAGCTCCGCCAGATCGAGTTCCACGTGCTGCGGGAAGCGCGAGAGATTGGCGATCACCAGCACGATCTCATCCTCATAGCGGCGAAAAAAAGCCAGCACCTTGCGATTGGAAGGCCGCAGAAATTCGAGCGTCCCGCGGCCGAGCGCCCTAAACTGCTTGCGCTGCTCGATTAAATGCTTGGTCCACCATAGCAGCGAATGCGGATTGTTCTGCTGGCCTTCGACGTTGATGGCTTCGTAATGATAGGCCGGGTCGATGGTGATGGGCATGTAAAGCTTCTGCGGGTTGGCGCGCGAGAAGCCGGCGTTGCGGTCGGCGCTCCACTGCATGGGGGTGCGCACTCCGTTCCGGTCGCCCAGATAGATGTTGTCGCCCATGCCGATCTCGTCACCGTAGTAAATGACGGGCGTGCCGGGCAAGGAAAACAGCAGCGCATTCATCAGCTCGATCTTGCGGCGGTCGTTTTCGAGCAGGGGCGCCAGGCGCCGGCGGATCCCGAGGTTGATACGCATGCGGCGGTCGTGCGCGTACACGCGATACATATAATCGCGCTCTTCGTCGGTCACCATTTCGAGCGTGAGCTCATCGTGATTGCGCAGGAACAGCGCCCATTGGCAATTGGCCGGTATGGGCGGCGTCTCCTGCAGGATCTCCAACACCGGAAAGCGATCCTCCATGCGAATGGCCATGAACAGGCGCGGCATCAGCGGGAAATGAAACGCCATGTGGCATTCCGAGCCGTCGGCAAAATAGGCGACCGCGTCTTCGGGCCACTGGTTGGCTTCGGCCAGCAGAATGCGGTCCTTGTATTTCGAATCGATGTGCTGGCGCAGCCGTCTCAGGAACGCATGCGTTTCGGGCAGGTTTTCGCAGTTGGTTCCTTCGCGCTCGTATAGGTAAGGCACCGCGTCCAGGCGGAATCCGTCGACGCCCAAGTCGAACCAGAAGTCGATCACATCCAGGACCGCGTCTTGCACCTGGGGATTGTCGAAGTTCAGATCGGGCTGATGGGAGTAGAAACGATGCCAGTAATACGCCTTGGCGACAGGGTCCCAAGCCCAGTTGGAGGTTTCGAAGTCCTGGAAGATAATGCGCGCGTCCTGATACTTCTCCGGCGTGTCGCTCCAGACGTAGAAATCGCGCCAGCGGGTGCCGGGCGCGGCGCGGCGCGACCGCTGGAACCACGGATGCTGGTCGGAGGTGTGATTCAGCACCACTTCGGTGAGGACGCGAATGCCGCGGCGGTGCGCTTGTTTTAGGAAGTTCTGGAAATCCCGGAGCGTCCCATAGGAGGGATGGACGTCAGTGTAATCGGAGATGTCGTAACCATCGTCACGCCAGGGTGACGGAAAAAACGGCAGAAGCCAGATGGCGGTGATGCCCAGGTCCTGCAGGTAATCGAGCTTCTTGGTCAGACCACGAAAATCGCCCATCCCGTCCTCGTCGCTGTCGTAGAACGCGCGCACGTGGACTTCGTAGATGATGGCGTCTTTGTACCAGAGCGGGTCCGAGTCGGGGATGGTGGTGGAATTGTTGGTCGCCACTTATCTTCAGTGTGACCGATCAAGCCAGGAAGATGTTTCCTCCACAGGCTTCTATGCCGATCGGGAGGGGCGGTTGCGGCCCGCTCAGGGGGTGACGCTGACGTTCGCCGTATTGCTGGTTTGCCCACCGACAGTAACGGTGAGCGGGAGATCGCCTTTCGTGACGCCCGCTGGTACTGTGATATTCACCTGCCACAGACCGACGAAATCGGGAGCAAGCCCGGCGAACGACACATCGGCCGGTTGCCCGCCAATGGTGGCGGTGACTGTCGAAGTCACAATGGAAAGAGGACTGGAACCCGCGGCCACGCCATCGGCGGGCTGATTGCTCACGGGGCCGGCACCGGTGAGATAAGCGAGAATAGAGCCGCCCGCTTTTGCGGGATTACTGGAACTGTTGAGGCTGAAATCGGAGTTCTGCGCAATCGCGTGCGAACCTTGGACAAACAATTCAGGAGCTGCGGCCTGCACCGTAATGTTCATAGCGGCGCTTGCCACGCCACCGGTGCTCACCACCACAGTCGCCGAACCCGCCTTGGTCTCCCACGGAATCTGGAAGTTAATCTGGCCCTCGCTTTCATAAAGCACGGGAGCCGCGATTCCATTTACTTGAACCGAGACGCCGCCCAAATCGGACGGCAATGGCAGGGACGCCACCGCCTGCAGACCGGTGCCGGTGAAATCGCTACCGAAGATGCTGGCGAGCGCGCCGGGAGAAAAGCTGGGCGTGAAACTGGCCGCGTTGACCACACCGCCGGACGCGATCGCAGGCGCCTGAGGTTGCATCACCCGAACAATGGAGTTGACCGTATCGGAGATGTACACGTTTCCGGAGGAATCTACGACGATACCTCTCGGAAACGAGAGGAGCGCACCCGTCGCGGGTCCGCCGTCGCCGTAGTAGCCTGGGATTCCCAAACCGGCGATGGTGGTAATGATTCCATCAGGCGATATTTTGCGGATGCGGTCGTTCAACGTGTCGCAGATGTAGAGGTAGCCTTTGGCGTCCAGCGCGATGGCGGTAGGATCGTCGAGTGCGGCTTGGGTTGCGGGTCCATTGTCGCCAGAGTAGCCGATGTAGCCGTTGCCGGCGATCACGGTCAAATTTCCGTTGGAGAACTTCGAAATCCGCACGCCATCCTGCTCGGAGATGTAAAGATTGCCGGAGGGATCCACCACCACTGTCTCGGGATCGTTCAGCTGCTGAGTAGTGGCAAAGCCTCCCACAATGGTATTGATGATGCCGGTAGCCCCTGAGATTTCTCGGATGACGTTATTCCCGGAGTCGGCGATGTAAATGTTCCCGGCGGAATCCACGGCCACGCCGGTGGGAAAATCGAGTTCCGCCAAACCGGACAAGCCTCCGTCACCGGCATATCCTCCGGTGTTGGTGCCCGCGATGGTGATGATGTCGCCGGCCGCTACCCCTGCGTTCGTCGCCGCAGCTCCGGTCACCACCTCGCGGACGACATGGTTGGCGGTGTCCGCTATATAAATATTGCCGCTGGAATCCACGGCTACGGACGCGGGACTCAGCAGCTCGGCGCTGGTGGCAACGCCCATATCGCCGGAGTAACCTCCGGTGCCATCGCCCGCAACCGTGGTGATGACACCTCCGGATATTTTGCGGATGCGATCGTTGACAGAATCGGCGATGTACAGGTTTCCGGAGGAATCGAACGTCAGGCCGAGCGGCAAGTCGAGCTGGGCGCTGGTAGGAGCGCCGCTGTCACCGGAGAATCCGGCACTCCTGTTACCGGCATACGTGTTGATGACGTACTGCTGGCCCCAAACACAACTCAAGGAAAGAACCCCTAACGTGAGGGGCATAAAAAAGTGCCGAATTGTCATAATGCGAAATAGAAACGAACCCGCGCGCAACAAGTAAGTTCTGCGGATACCTTAGGATGCCACACTGGAGTGGCCGCTGGCACGTTCTAACACGCGTGCTTTTTCGGCACACTGGGCGCACAGCGCGAGGGGCACACAGCGGCCATCCGCGAGAATTACTTTGCGGGCGCGTTGAACTGCACCGTCTTCACTGCTGCCAGGTCCAGTTTGTCCGTTCCGCCCAATCGATTCGCAAGATAGAGAACCCGAAAATCGTAAATCAGAGGCAATCGCCGGCTGGTGCCGTCTTTCAGGACGAACAAGGCGCCCGTCGGCGTGATGTCCTTAATCTGGGCAAGACTGTCGAACCAGGTTTGCACTACTGAATCCTTACTTTTTGCCTTGATGGCAGTCCTGGAACAGATGCCTTGAGGGCAACCCACTCCCTAGCGCGACCGTCCGGGTGGCTCCGTCCCGCAGCGCAATTCACATTAGGCAGACCTCGACGGCGATCTCTTCGGCGCGCGCCGGGTCGCGAATCACCTTGGCGATCACGCGGGCGAGCCGCGCACAGTGGGCGTGGAAGATTCTTTCAGCCTCCCGCCAGGCATCGCCGGGTTCCATCTCAACGATGGCCTCACTCAGTGCGTCCACGCTGGTATATCCCGCTCGAAGCAATTTTTGTGACAGATGTTTTTCACGCTCTGGGTCCGGGGTCTTTAGTATGATGTGTTGACGCTCTACAACGTCCGATTCTTCCGCCTATAGGGGTGGGTGCGGCGGGAAGAATTCCGCGAAGGAGAAAAATGAACATAACATCAAAACTCGTGATGATCGCCGCAACCGGAGTGCTGGCCGTTTCACTTCAGGCCGCGAGCAAATCCGTGACTGTGGATATGAAGAACGCCCAGGGCGAGGCTGTCGGCACGGCAGTGCTCAGGACGAGCAAAGGCGGCGTAAAGATCAAACTCGATCTCAAGAATCTGCCTCCGGGCGAGCATGCCATCCATATCCATCAGATGGCGAAGTGCGAGCCGCCGTTTACCTCCGCGGGCGGACACTTTAATCCCGACATGAAACATCACGGGCTGGAGAATCCCGAGGGACCGCACGCCGGGGACATGAAGAATTTCATGGTCAAGGCCGACGGGACGGCCAAGACCACGGTAGTGGACGAGCGCGTGAACCTGGACGACAACGCACACTCCGTGTTCGCTAATGGCGGAACGGCGCTGGTGATCCATGAAAAGGCGGACGACATGAAGAGCGATCCGGCCGGGAATGCCGGCGCGCGCATCGCCTGCGGCGTGATCGCGAAGTAGCTCGTCGCGGAATTGAGGCCGGGCTTTGGGTGCAATGCCATCCAATATTCATCGCGGCGCCACGGTACTGTAACGCGAGGATGCCAGCCTAACTATTCACGTGGACAAAGGGACCAAGGCCGAGAGCGCCACCTCGCGCAAGCACAAGAAAGCCGCGCGTGCCGGACCTGACACGCCACGAGTGGAAGTCAATGAGGCCTCCTTAAGCGACCCAAGCCTCTATATCAATCGGGAACTGGGCCTGCTGGCGTTTCAGCGGCGCGTCCTGGAAGAGGCCGAGGACCGGACCAATCCACTGTTGGAGCGCGTCAAGTTTCTGGCCATCCTGGGCTCCAACCTCAACGAGTTTTTTATGGTGCGGGCGGCAGGATTGGTCAGCCAGATGGAGGCGGGCATCGTTGACGCCGGTCCCGACGGAATGGCGCCCCGCGCGCAGTTGATTGCGATCCGCAGGGAAATGAAGCGGCTGGTGGCGGACGCTTACAAGTGCCTGGCCGGCCTGCACCACCAATTGATTCAAGCGGGCATTCGGATTCTCGATTACTCCGAACTCAATGAAGTCCAACTGCGCGTGGCCACGAATTACTTCACGGAATCGGCGTTTCCCGTTTTAACTCCGCTGGCCTTCGATCCCGGCCGTCCGTTCCCGCATATTTCAAACCTCAGCCTGAATCTGGCCGCGCTGATCCGCGATACCCAGGGCAACGAGCGCTTCGCGCGCATCAAGGTTCCCGATTCGCTGCCTCCGCTGGTTCCCATCAACCGCGCCGCCGTACCCAAGCAAAAGCGCCGGCGTTCGCAATCTCATCTCGAGTTCGTGTGGCTGGAGCAAGTGATCGCGGCTCAGTTGGGGGCGTTATTTCCGGGGATGGAGGTGCTTGAAACGCATCCGTTTCACGTTACGCGCGATGCGGACATGGCGATCAAAGAACTGGAAGCGGAGGACCTGCTGGAAAGCATCGAAGCCGGCGTGCGGCAAAGGCGTTTCGGGGACGTGGTGCGCCTGATGGTGGGCGAAGACATGCCGCCTCATGTCCTGGAAATCCTCATGAATAATCTGGAAGTGGAGGCCAGTGAGATTTATCGCATCCACGGGCCGCTTTCACTCACCCGGTTGATGCAACTGTATAATCTCGACCGGCCCGATTTGAAGGATGTTCCATTTGTGCCGGCTGTTCCCGCTGCACTGGCGCAAGCCGGCCCGGAGGACGATTTATTCGCGCTCATCAGCCACCAGGACATTCTTCTGCATCATCCCTACGAATCCTTTCAACCCGTGATCGATTTCCTGAAAAAAGCCGCGCACGATCCGAACGTGCTCGCCATCAAGACCTGCCTGTATCGGACAGGCCGCAATTCACCGATCGTGCAGGCGTTGCTCGAAGCCGTCGAAGAAGAAAAGCAGGTGGCCACGCTGGTGGAGCTGAAAGCCCGCTTCGACGAAGAGAGCAACATCGAATGGGCGAAGGCCCTGGAAGCCGAGGGCGTGCACGTGGTTTATGGGCTCATCGGACTGAAGATCCATTGCAAGGTGGCCATGGTGGTGCGGCGCGAGGGCGACCGGATCGCCCGCTACGTGCATCTTTCCACAGGCAACTACAACGCCGTCACCGCGCACTTGTACACCGACCTTGGGATGTTTACCGCCAATGAAGAAGTGGCCGACGACGTGACGCACCTGTTCAACTATCTGACCGGCTATTCGGCGAAGGCCGATTACAAGCGGTTGCTGGTCTCACCGGTCAATCTGCGGGCGCGCATGGAAGCCATGATCGAGCGGGAGATCGAACATCAGAAACAGGGGCGCGGTGGTCATCTGATTTTCAAGACGAATGCGCTGGTGGATCCGGAGATGATTCGGTTGTTATACCGCGCGTCGCAAGCGGGCGTGCGATGTCAATTGCTGGTGCGCGGAATCTGCTCGCTCCGGCCGGGCTTGCCGGGCGTCAGCGAAAATATCGAAGTCACGAGCATCGTGGGACGGTTTCTGGAACACAGCCGGATCTATTATTTTCGTAACGGCGGAGACGAGGAGATTTACTTGGGCAGCGCCGACCTGATGCCGCGCAATCTGGACCATCGGGTGGAAATATTGTTTCCGCTGGCGGACGGCAGAATCATCGCGCGCGTTCGCGATGAATTGTTGCAAGGCTACCTCAGAGACACGGCGAATGCGCGTCACATGCTCTCCGATGGCAGCTATGTACGAACGAAGACCGATGGAAAGCCAGGGTTCAATTGCCAGGAAAGCTGGATCCCGAAGCGCCGTTCCCCGGATGCGCACGACAGCGCGGAGACTCTGGCGTTAAAGCACCGGCCGGACGACTAATCCCGCGAGTTTTGCTGCGCGCGCGAGCGGTTTCGCCACCAGTTCCAACCAACCACGCCGGCCAGCCCGGTAACCACCAGCAAGAACGAAGATGGCGCGGGCAGCGATCCAAAGTTCTGCGGCCGCGGGGCAGGGCCCGCCTGAGCCGCACAGGCCGACACTGCCGCCCCGAGGCTAACCACAAGGCGACCCAGCGTCTTTGGAATCATCGGCCTCCATTCACAACCCTGACAGATTGACATCTTGTGTCTCAGAATGTCACAGAATCCGTGGCTCTGCAAGGACTTAACAATTCAGAACCGAAATGTTTCCGCGACCCGTCACTTTTTACCGGGTCGGGCGGCGGGCGCCCGCGTCACATTTAAGTCACCCGGTCTAAGTTTTTGCAATTGCTCCCTGGAAGCGGCGGCCACGAATTTGCTTCTTCCCGACTCGATGGAGGTGAAGACATGAGAGCCATTCTCTCCGCAAGTTTGGGCGCCGGGATGCTGCTGGGCGTGGGGTTCGCGCAGGCGCCCGTGAGCCCTGGCCCGCAGCCGATTTATCGGGTCACCGTAGTGTCGCGCAATTTGGAGGCGGTGAACTACGAACATCGCGGCGGCCCCACGCCCATCGATTTTCAAGGCACCGTGCTGCTTCCCAACGCCAAAGGCACCGCGATCGTGGACAGCCACCGGGGCGCGGTCTCGATCGACGCGAAATTCGAACACCTGGATGCTCCCACCCGCTTTGGGCGCGAATATCTGACTTATGTATTGTGGGCGATCACACCGGAGGGCCGTCCCAAGAATCTCGGTGAAGTGCTGGTGGATTCGTCAAACAAGGCGCACGTCAAAGTGACCACTGATTTGCAGGCATTCGGGCTGATGGTTACGGCGGAGCCATATTACTCGGTGACGATCCCGAGCGACGTGGTGGTGGCCGAGAACATCGTGCGGCCCGACACCATTGGGGCGCGCGAGGAAGTGACCGCGAAGTATGAATTGCTGCCGCGCGGCCAGTACACGCTGAATGTCCAGCCATCGCGGCTGGAATCGATCAGCGCCGATTCGGAGAAGTTGCCGTACGATCGGTACGAGGCTCTTCTGGAGCTATACCAGGCGCAGAATGCGGTCCAGATTGCGCGATCGCTGGGTGCCGATCAATATGCGCCGGACTCGTTTAGTAAAGCGGAGTTTTTGTTGGCGCAAGCACAGGATATGCACGCGCGAAAACTGGATACGCATACCATCGTGTCCACCGCTCGTGAAGCCGCGCAGATGGCCGAAGACGCACGCACCATCGCCGTAAAGCGGCGCGATGAAGACCGCCATCAGCGCGAAGTACAAAGCTCGCGCGATCAGGGCCAGATCCGCCGGGCAGAGGAGGATGCCGCACAGGCGCGGGCCGATGCCGCAGCGGAAGCGCAACAAGCCGCCGATGCGCGTCAGCAAGCTCGCGAGGCAGAGGCCCAAGCCAGGGCCGCGGAACAGGCTGCGCTAGCTCCGCCCCCTCCACCGCCGGCGCCGAGCCAGCCCGCAGTCGTGTTTCGCGATTCCGGCGCGGCGCAAAGACAGTTTCGCGCGCAACTTCTGGCGCAGTTAAACGGTAACCTCGCGACGCGAGACACGCCCCGAGGTTTGGTGGTGACGCTGACCGATGCAATGTTCGAGCCGGGCACTGACGATCTGCGCCCGGACGCCGGCCAGCGCCTCGGTAATGTCGCCGCCATCTTGTCGTCGCATCCTGGACTGAGCGTACGCGTGGAAAGCTACGCTACTCCAGAGGAGTTATCGGAAAGGCGGGCGCAAATTGTGCGGGATGCGATAGTCGCACTCGGGGCGCGTCCGAACACGGTGGCGGCCGTCGGCTTCGGCGATGCCCGGCCAATAGCATCGAATGCGACCGCGGCGGGGCGCCAGCAGAACCGCCGCGTCGAAATAGTGATCTACGGCAATAGCATCGGGAAGCACGCGCTTTGGGACCGGCCGTATTCGCTGCAATCGCAACGGTGAAATCTATTCGTAGCGCAGGGCTCGCATAGCATCGATACGGCTGGCGCGCAGCGCGGGGATATAACCGGCGGCGCAGGCTATGGCGGCTAAGCCCAACGCGGCCAGGATTACCGTAACAGGATCGTGGCCGGTGATGCCGTAGAGCTGCTTCTCCACCAGTTTCGTGAGAACGAACGCGCCGGCTAAACCGGCGGCCAAGCCTATCGACACCAGCACCAGAACTTCGCGCATCACCATCCAAATGACGTCGTCTTGAAAAGCGCCGAGAGCCATGCGGATTCCGATTTCACGGGTGCGGCGGGCGACGGTGTAAGCCATCACGCCGTATAGTCCGATGACGGCCAGTAGCGTCGCGAGAAATCCGAACACAGTGGATAGACTCGCAATCAGCCGCTCAATCAGCAATGAGTCTGAGATCTGATCGTCCATGCTGCGCAGGGCGTAGACCGGCAGATTGGGGTCCAATCCGCGAACTTTCGAGCGCACTACTGAAAAAAACTGATCGGGGTTCATGGTGGTGCGAACATAGACAGTCATGTTGCTCACGAAGTTGTCCGCGAGATACGGCTCGAACATTTGAATGGGGATCTCATCGCGCAGGTTGGTGTACTTGATATCTTTGATCACGCCGATAATCTCCATGTCCGTTTTGGTTCCGGGATCGCCCCCAAATCCAGCGTGGCGGCCGATGGCGTTTCCGGCCGAACCAAAGAATCGCTTCGCGAACTTTTCATTGACGATAACGACGCGAGGCGCCACGTCTTCGGGCTTCTCACCGTGCGGTTGGTTTTGGGTATCCTCCACTGTAAAATCGCGCCCAGCCAGGATGGGAACGTTCAGCGTGGTGAAGTAGCCTGGTCCGACGGAGTTCATAAAGGGCTCGGGCGTGTCGGTTTCCTTGGCTTGATACCCTTCGACCGTCACACTGCTATCCCATTCGTTGTTTTCCAGGATTCTCATGCGCGCCAATCCGGTGGAGCGGACGCCCGGGATGGCGTTCAACTCGCCGGTAAGCTGGCGGTAAAACAGTTTGCAGCGGTCTGAATTATAGCCGTTCAGGGAAGGATCCAGAACGAATGCCACCAGATTGCCGGTGCTGAATCCGGGGCCCATATCACGGAGATTTTGCAAGCTTCGAATGAACAACCCAGCGCCGATCAGCAGCAGCAGCGATAACATCACCTGCGCTGCAACCAAAGCCTTGCGCACGCGCACGTGTGTTCCACCACCGACGATTCCGCCGACCGTGTCCTTCAGAACGGGCGCCACATCCGGCTTGGTGGATTGCAGGGCCGGCACCAGCCCGAAGATCAGCCCGGTGAGCAGCGACACTGCCACGGCGAACGCGAGGATTCGCAAATCGGGTGCGGTGGACAGCTGGAGCGTCAGGGTGTCGGGCGGCAGGAAGGCGAGCAATGCATGGTCCGTCCAAATCGCCAGGATCAAACCCAAAGCTCCGCCGGTAACGGAAAGCAGCAAGCTTTCCACCAGCAGTTGCCGGATGATGCGGAGACGTCCGGCGCCGATTGCCAGACGAATAGCGATCTCCTTTTGACGCGAGGCCGCACGCGCGATCAATAGGCCGGCGACGTTGGCGCACGCGATCAGCAGCACGCCGCCAGTCAGCGCCATCAAGACCCAGAGCGGCGTAGACATCAGCTCCCGGAACCGCGGTTTCCCCTGGCCGCCGGGGACCACTTCGATCACGTTCTGGAGGAAGCGCGCCCGCACGTCGGGCGAGGCCTTGCTGAACGCGGCTTGCTTTACTTCCATCTCCAGCATGCTGTGAAAGTAGGGCTGCAGCGACGCCTGCGCCTGCTCCCGCGAGATGCCGGGTTTCAAACGCCCGAAAACATTCACCCAACGCGCGCGCCGGTTCTCGAAATCCAGGAAGTCGTTGAACAGCGGCATGAGTTGCGGACGCATCATCACCGGCACGAAGATCTGGCTGGCACTGCTGATGTCCACACCCTGGAAGCCCTTCTGCGCTACTCCCATGACAGTGAAATTATGCCCGTTCACTGCCAGTGTCTTTCCGATAATGGCGGGGTCCCCCGCGAAGCGCGACTGCCAATAGGCGTAGCTCAACACCACTATGGGATGGCCGCCCGGAATGCGATTATCGTCGGGCGTGAAGGTGCGGCCGATTGCGGCGCCGACACCGAGCGCCGGGAAATAGGTCCCCGACACTAACTCGCCACTGACACGTTCGGTTCTTCCGTTGAAGCCGATGCTGAAGTCGTCCTCAAAGCGGCAAAACATGCTGGAGAAAACCGAATTGTTCGCCTGGAAATCGCGATACATCGGGTACGACAGCGCGTGATCGCCCCAGTTGCTGCCATAGTGATAACCTTTCATGCTCAGGAGCACCAACTGCTGGGGATTCTTCACGGGCATCAGCCGGAGCAACACCTGATCAAGGAGGCTAAAGATGGCGGTGTTTGCGCCGATGCCGAGCGCCAGTGACAAAAGAGCCACAGCGGTAAACACGGGCGATTTGCGAAATGCCCGTAACGCGAACTGGATATCTTTTCCGATGGATCGCATAGTATTCAACGGCTAACGTATTTTAGACTACGCGCGGCCGGTTTGGTTAGTTCCTGCTATCCTCATAAAATCATGACTCGCCGAACTGTGTTTGCTCTCCTGTTCGCGGCCAGTCTCCCCGTCGCCAGCCTGTATGCCGCCGCACCCGCCCGCCTGAGCCCGTCCGATGCCCGTCTGGCCAAAGCTTTTCGCCGGCCGGAATTGAACGGCTGGATTTTCGTGCATTTGGAAGGCACGCCGTCGGAAATCGGATTTCAGCACGGGTATTTGCTGGCGCCTGAAATCGAAGACGCTCAGAGCGTGATCCGGCTCGGCCTCACGCATGACAGCCATAAGCCCTACAGCTTTTTCCGAACTGCCGCCGAGAAGGTGCTGTGGCCGCGCGTGGAGCCGCAGTATCGGGAAGAGCTGAAAGGAATCGTCGAAGGGTTGAAGGCGCGCGGCGTGGCGCTGGATCTGTGGGACGTGGTGGCGATGAACGGCTGGCTGGAGCTTTCGCCCTACTACACCAACTGGTACGACAAACAGCATCAGCTGGCGAGCTTGGCAAGACCGGTGCCGGAGCATTGCAGCGCGTTCGTCGCGGTGGGAAGTTACACGCGCGATGGCAAGGTGGTGATCGCGCACAACAACTGGACTGAATATAAGGAAGGCTCGCGCTGGAACATCATCTTCGATATCGTGCCGTCGGAAGGCTATCGCATTCTCATGGATGGCATGCCGGGGTTAATTCACAGCGGCGACGACTATGGCGTGAACAGCGCCGGGCTGGCGATCACGGAAACCACCATCGGCCATTTCAGCGGCTTCGATCCGCAAGGCATTCCCGAGTTCGAGCGCGCGCGTAAAGCCATGCAATATGCCGCGAATATCGACGATTACGCGCGCATTATGGAAGACGGCAACAACGGAGGCTACGCCAACACCTGGCTGCTGGCAGATACGCGTAACAATGAAATCGCAAGCCTGGAGCTGGGGTTGAGGCACGTCACGTTGCAGCGCACGCACGATGGCTATTACGTCGGGTCGAATTTTCCCGAAAATCCCCAGCTGATTCGGGATGAGGCCAGCGATTATCCGGTGAACGATATGAGTATCAGCGCGAATGCGCGGCACATGCGCTGGGACGAGCTCATGCAGGAGAACAAGGGCAAGATCGATGTTGCGGCGGCCCAGCGGTTCCTGGCGGATCACTACGACACGTTCACGCACCAGACCGCGCCCAGCGAACGGACGTTGTGCGGCCACATCGACCTTTCGACGCGCGGTTCCAGTCCGTGGCAGCCGCCGTATCGGGCCCGCCGGCACCGTGCAGAACAAGGCAGCCGACGCCGCCATGCTGACGCAGATGTCATTCACGGCGGCCATGGGGCACGCCGATGGAATCGATTTCAAGGCCGCCCAACACCTGAAAGAGCATCCGGAGTTCGCCTGGGAGAAGAGCGTGCTGCGCGATCTCGATTCGCACCCTTGGACTACGTTCCGTAGCGCGCAGTAGGCTGGGCCGGCTCTGCGCCAGCTAGATTCCGAAGTTGCTGACACCGTGCGCTCGCGTCGAGCAGTGTCTTATACTCGTCCTTGATGGACTGGCTCACGCCGGAGCAGCGCTCCCGCAACATGTCAGCGATTCGCTCGCGGGGCAACAAGTCCACCGAAAAGGCCATCCGTTTCCGCATGATCCGCGCTGGCCTGTGCGGGTGGAAGCTCTGCACGAGCGACCTGCCCGGGAAGCCCGACTTTGTCTTCGAGGACGCCCGCCTGGTCGTCTTCCTCGACGGATGCTACTGGCACGGCTGCCCGAGATGCTACATCGCTCCCACCTCCAACAGCGGCTATTGGTCCGATAAGTTTCAGCGCAACAAGGCCAGAGACCGGCGCGTGGGCCAGCTGCTGCGGCGCGATGGCTGGCGGGTCGTCCGAATCTGGGAGCACGAGATAGAGAGCTCCCCAGCCAAAGTGATCGAGAAGATCCGAGACCTGATCGTCAGCCAGCGATCCGCACGACTTTCCGCGACCGCAGGCACTTCATGATCTGCTCGGCGACAGCGCAGGCGACAGGCGGAGGGAACGCGTTGCCGACCTGCCGGTACGACTGCGTCTTCCCGCCAGCGAACTGCCAATCGTCGGGGAAGCCCTGGAGCCGCGCCACCATTCGGACCGTGAGCCGCGGCATGCCGACGAAGTCGGGGCCGGGCGCCTCGTTCCAGATGCCGAGGCCGTCCACTCCGAGCGACGCCCACGCCTTGCGCGCCCTTGTTGGGCCGAGGTCCGGGCCGCCGTGCTTGTGCGAGCCACCGACAACTGTCGGGGCGATCGCGCCGGCTTCTCTTGCCCAATGCTTGGCGTTCTTCCAACCATTGGCGGCCATCAAATCGTACAGAATCTCTCCGACAGTGGGAGGCAGGACGAAGCCCGGCATCGGCCAGGAGAAGTTCTCGTAAAGGTCCTTCCGGACGGCTACGAACAGAACGCGGGGACGAAGCTGCGGCACGCCGAAGTCAGCGGCGTTGAACATCCGCCAGCCGGGCCGGTAGCCCAGCTTCTCAAGCTGCCTCTCAACGTGGTTGCGGTAGTCGTCAAAGACGGCATCAAGGATGCCGCGAACGTTCTCGATCATGACGGCCTTCGGGCGGCACTCGTCGATGACCCGAATGGCCTCGGGGAACAGGTTGCGCTCGTCCAGCTTGCCCAGCTGCTTCCCCGCCACCGAGAACGGCGGGCAGGGGAGCCCTCCCGCGACGAGGTCCACGCCTTTGAAGGGCGAGCCTTTAAATTTCCGCAGGTCGCCGTCCTGCACGACGTTCCAATTAGGGCGGTTCAGCCGGAGCGTCTCGCAGCAATGCTTGTTGATCTCGACGAGGGCGGTGTGCTCGAAACCGGCCCGCTCCAGGCCGATGGCCTGGCCGCCCGCTCCGGCGCACAATTCAAGACACGTCATCTCTCGTCTTATCGGCATCACGCTTCGTTTGATTATAATGCCCTGCACGTTCTGCTTGACTGCCAATCTGGGGCCGGCGAAAATCAGGTTTTCCATGGCCAAGCTCAGCGACATGAGCCTCAAGATACTTGAGGTCATGAAACAGCACCCAGACGGCATCACCGAGGGTGAGATCCGCGAGAAGCTGAAGATCCCGCCGGCAGAACAGGCAAACTTCGGCCGGCGCCGCCGGGAGCTCAACTACCTTTACCTCATCGAGAAGGTGCAGGACGGCCCGCGGGTTCTCTACATCTACAAGGGACCGAGGACCAAGCCGCGAGACACGAGCCAGATCAACATCAGGCTAAGGGCCCAGGCACTCCACGCATCGCGGGGACGTTGCGGGAACTGCGGGCGGACCATCGAGAAGCACGGCATCGTGCTGGTTGTCGATCATAAAGTGCCCCGCGAGTGGGGCGGCGAGCCCGTGCCCGACAATCTGTGGGCGATCTGCGAGGACTGCAACGCCGGGAAGAAGAACTACTTCAAGTCAGTCGATGCCGGCTGGATGCGAAAGGTGATGGCTCACAAGAGCGTACACGTTCGGCTCGGTGAAACGCTGAAGGCCTTCAAGGGCGAGGCCGTCCCTGCGGCAACTCTGGAGTTCGTAGCCAACCAGGACGACTGGAAAAAGCGCGTCCGCGAACTGCGCTACTTGGGTTGGGAGATCGAAACGTTCAACCGCAAGCTGTCGGAGGGCGGGCGCGTCTCCTCGTATTACCAACTGGTGAACTCCCGCCCGTGGCCCGAAGATCCGACGGGAATCATCCGCCAGTACGAGCGCGACCGCGCAGAGCGGAACAAGGCCGAAGATTAAGGCTTCGCCGCCGGAGCCGTTTCGATCTCCTTGAGTCTGAGCGGTCTCGCATATAATCATTAATACCGTTTCGCTGATACAACATGTTGTGAGGAGGGCTGTTTGAACGATCGCTCCAGGAGTGAAGCACGCACTCTGACGTGCGGGTTCCTGAGTCTGGCGCTCGGCGCGCTGGCAATCTGCGCGGGCACGATGCCACTGCGGGCGCAAGTGACGGCCGCCATCTCAGGCACGGTTGGCGACCCCACCGGCGCCGGTGTGTCAGATGCAACGGTGACCGTGAAGAGCCTGGAAACCGGGGCCACCAGAGTCGCGACCACCGATTCGGCGGGACACTACACCATTCTTTCCCTCCCTCTTGGTCCGCAACAGGTGAGGGCTGAGAAAAGCCGGCTTCAAGTCCGTGGTGCGGACCGGGATCGATCTGGTGGTGGGCCAGGAGGCGGTGGTCAACCTACAGCTTTCAGTAGGCGAACTTGCCCAGCAAGTGACGGTGGCGGCTGAAACTCCGCTGGTGAACACCACAACCTCGCAAGATTCCGGCGTGGTGGGAGAGCAGCAGATCAAGGACCTGCCTCTGAACGGGCGCAGCTTCGATAATCTGATCACCCTGAATCCCGGGGCCATCAACTACAGCGCCATGAAGAGCCCGGGAACCAGCACCAGCAACGGCAACACCTTTTCGGTGGACGGCCGCCGTACTTACGAGAACTTGGTCCTGTTCAACGGCATCGAGTATACGGGAAGCAGCCAGCTGGCCGTTACGCCTGGAGGCGTAAGCGGGGAACTGCTGGGCATTGATGCCATCCGCGAATTTAATGCGCTCACCAACACCTACGGCGCCGAATATGGCAAGCGCGCAGGTGCTCAGATCAGCGTAGTCACTCAATCGGGCACCAATCAGTTGCACGGTTCGTTATATGAGTTTCTCCGCAATAGCGATCTGGACGCTCGTAACTTTTTCGACCAGGGCTCGGCTCCGCCGTTTCGGAGAAATCAGTTCGGCGGCGCGCTGGGAGGGCCCCTCAAGAAAGACAAGTGGTTCCTGTTTGGCAACTATGAAGGCTTCCGGCAGGTGCTGGCGGAGAGCAATGTCAGCGTGGTTCCCGATGCGGAGGCGCGGCTGGGTTTGTTGCCCAATGCTTCTGGCGTCTACACTCCAGTCGCCAAGCTGAATCCAGCGATGCTGCAATATATGCAGCTCTGGCCGGCGGTGAATGGTCCCGAGCTGACGGTGGGCGGCCTGCCGAGTGGTATAGCGCTGTCCTACAACAATCCGAGGCAGACCGTCCGTGAAGATTTCGGAACCCTGCGGACCGACTATATCCTCAGCGAGCGGGACACGTTTTCCGCCGCCTATACGATCGATGATGGGAATAGCACGATTCCCCAATCCGACCCGCTGTTCGGGTCGGCTGAAACCTTGCGCAGCCAGGTAGCCAGCCTGGAGGAGACGCACGTCGTTTCCCCCGAAATCCTGAATACATTCCGGGCCGGGTTTTCTCGCGCCGCGTTCGGATATGATGCGGTCAATTTCGTTTCTTTTCCGGCGAGCACCTCGTTTGTGACTGGCCTGGGACCCGGCGGCATCGTGGTCGGCGGCGGGGTTACCACGACAGCGGGTGGAACCATTACCTCGGCCGGCCCGAACAATGCAGCCAATGTTTGGAACCGCCGAAATCTTTTCACTTACACCGATGGCGTGCAGATCATCAAAGGGCGCCACCAGATCAGCGCAGGCGTGTGGTTCCAGCGGGTTCAGGACAACGAAGACACTGCTTCGCGCCAGCTCGGCCAAGCCAGCTTCGCAAGTTTGACTACGTTTCTGCAGGGCACCGTGACATCGTTTCAAGTGGTGCCGGACCCCAACGAACTGGGCTGGCGCAGCCTGTTCGGCGCCGCGTACGTGGAAGACGCCATCAAATTGCGCCCCAATCTCACTTTCCAAGCCGGCCTGCGTTATGAATTCACCACCGGATGGAACGAGGAATCCGGGCGCGCCGCGAACTATCTGACCGATTCGAACGGTGTCCTGATCACCAATCCACAAGTGGGCAGTTCGGTCTTCACGCAAAACAACGCGACGCATCTGTTTGGTCCGAGGGCGGGTCTGGCGTGGGACGTTTTTGGCAACGGGAAAACCGCGGTGCGCGCCGGTTACGGCACTTACTATTCCTTGATCGACGATCTGAGTTTCCTGATGAACGCCCTCCCTCCTTACAACGGTTCCGTTTCAAAAACAGGATCTTTGCCTTCCCTGATTCCGATTACCGCGGGCGTGCCACCGCCGCCAGGCACCATCTATGCTCCGCAAGGCGTGCAGCCCAACGCCAAGACCCCAACGGTCCAGCAATGGAATTTTACGGTGGAGCAGCAACTCAGCCATAACACGGTACTGCGCGTGGCCTATGTCGGAGAGTTCGGATACCACGGCTTTTTGAGTATCGATCCCAACACCATTCCCGCGCAGATTTGTTCTAGCTCGGCCGGCTGTTCGGCGGGCGGCGATGCCACGGCCGCCAGCCTGGCCAGCATTCCTCACATCGTGCCCCAGGGGGCGCAGTACATTCCCGGACCCGGAGCCACCCGTCCCAATCCGAATCTGGGCGCGGGATTCTTCTGGTACACCGAAGGCAACAGCAGCTACAACGCTCTGCAAGTGGACGTGGTCCATCGTTTCAGCAATGGACTGCAGTTCCGGGGGAACTACACCTGGTCGAAAGATCTGGACATGAATTCGGCGCTCACCGGCGCGCAAGCCAACAATCAGGCGCAGATGATTCTGGACCGCAACGATCTGCAGCGCGATTGGGGACCATCCGCGTACAACATTCCCAATTCGGCCAGCATTTCGGGCACTTACGACCTGCCGTTCGGCAAGGGCAAAGCATGGGCCAATAACTTCGGCGGATTTGGGAACCGGCTCGTAAGCGGGTGGCAGGTCAATACCATTGTTTCGCTGATGAGTGGATTTCCTTTCACGCCGCTGCTGGGTTCCAACCGATCCGGCGACGGCGACACCCGAAATCCCGATCGCCCATCGCTCAATCCCGCGTTTTCAGGGCCGGTGGTATTGGGTAATCCGAATCAGTGGTTCAATCCCCAGGCTTTTATTCTGCCCACTGCCGGCACATACGGGAATTTAGGGCGTGGCGTCTATAGCGGCCCTGGCTTAGCCGACGTCGACGCGTCGCTGTTCAAAACCACGGCCATCACCGAGCGCGCCAATCTGCAATTCCGCGCGGAGTTCTTCAATGTGCTGAACCATGCCAATTTCGGGCCGCCGAACACGACGGTATTTTCGAATGGCGCCATCAGTTCATCAGCCGGTTTGATCACTACGACGGCCACCACGTCGCGGCAGATTCAATTCGGGCTGAAGCTGATCTTTTAACGAATTCGCGCAAAACGGAGTGCGGCGCGAAGCAGTTCCTGGCCTCTTTATGGTGCGCGCCGCACCCTTTGCGCTTCTGAGTTTCGGGACCGTGAGCCGTCACCGAATCAGATCATGAATGAGAAACGTTAGCAGCATTTTCGATCACTACCGAATATCGGCTCGGTCGGTGTGGAATACTGCCTTTTGGCCCGACCCGGAATTGCGGGGGTGGGAGTTCGTCGAGGATTTCCGATCAATCGAAAAGATCTTGTTCGACGCGCTCGTCCTGGAAAAATTCGGCGAAGCATTTCCGGTGGACGATCTCTTTCAGAAGCCAATTCCCTTCGTTCAAGTGGCGCCGTCCACCGACTCGGTCCCGATCATGATCGCAAGTCTTGAGCCGGGCTGCTGGGATGACCCGGTGAACCGAGTCAGGATTGGACAAGTCGAGATGAATTTCATCGCTTTCTTTGATTGGAACCAGCTGGATTATCGAGACTTGAAGTACTACCGGGTTCGGATTGCCCGTTTCGACACAGAGCCTCATCTTGTAGGGCGAGAGGCTCTGATCGAGAGGCAATACGCTAGCGTCTTCTATGCGAAGGAATAGAGTCTTTGGTCGTGTGAGCGATTCAGCTACTGTGCGTCGACTCGATGGCCGAAGACTTGCACATCGATATCAGAGCTTTTGTCCCAACCGGCACCCTTGCCATCAAAGGCGCTCTGGAACTTGCCACCGGAAGTGAACAGCAGCATGGTGCCGTCTGCACCGTCCTGGTTGGCCGCGGCGAGCGGGGCATTCGATGCTGCACTAAACCACGCATAGGTCTTATCAGCTTTGCCTGGAACGGGACGGCCTAAACCCCACGCGCCGAAACGAACCTTCTCGCCGCCAGGCACGGTCAGATTCAACTTCGTGAAATCGATTTGCCAGACGCGCATGTTGGTACCGAAATCATCATAAGGAACCACGCCGTCCGCGGTGGAATCGGAAATCACAATATTGCGATTGCTGGCCTGATCGCTGCCCGGCGCGAGCAACCCCGTGACCAGCGGCGTGACACCGCTCTCCGAGTCTCCGAAGTATAAACGGACATCCCGATAATAATCACCCAAGTGGTCCGGGTCGGTTGCATTGACGCCGGGGACGGTCCAGACGCGAATTGTATCGATGACCCATTGTTCGCCCTGGGCACCGACCTTAAAATCGTCGCCCAGGAATCCGCTTTCGTACAAGCTCCAGCGGACGTTGCTGCGGTAATCGCCCGATACGTTGTTCAGGTTGGCCTGGGGCAAACCCCGATCCACAACGAGAGCGGGCCCCGCCGCAAACACGGGCCCGGCCAGCGCGAGACCCAGCGCCAACCAATGAGAGACTGTGTTACATCGATTGTGAGCGTACATGAGTTTTATTTTATCCCCGCCGGCGCTTCCGCCGGATCCGGCTCCGGCGTCAGCAGGCGTATGTTGCTTCCGCCCAGCTCCCATCCCTCTTCCGCCAGACGATCGGGAGACGCGCTGAACACGATCTGGAACACGTTCCGATCCTGTGACGCGCTCAGCCGGCGGCCGTGACGCGGGGAGACGATGGCCAGGTACTTCAGGATGGTGTAGACATCCGCTTCCTCGGGAAGCTGCCAGTCCACATCCTGCGTACAAAAGCGGATGCGCGAGCCGCGCTGCGAAAGGTTCCAAGCCAGGAAGGCGCAGCGGTCCACCGCGGTTTCAAACCACGCCTCCTGGGACGCGGGGAGGTCAAGATCGAGAAAAAACGCTATGGCCTGTTCCCGCTCGCGCGCAAATTCGCGGACCTGCAGGTCGCCGGTGTGAGCAGTGGCTTTCCAATCCACATGATGGGCGCTTTCGAGCACTTCGTACGGGCGGATGCGGTAGAAATCGTTGCCCTGGCCGCGATAAAACGACGCAATTTCGCCTTGCAGGGAGATTAACAGTTCCTCGAAACCGGCCTGCGCATCGATGGAAGGATACACGACAATGTCGCGTGCCAGGTGCACGTTGATGCGACGCTCGGCAAATCCAAAGGGGAATCGAGTGGAAAAGCGAAAGCTGTTCTTCCGGTAGGCGCCACGATGCGCGAAGAAAAGCTCCACCGGCGCCTCAATACGCGCCCCGCCGGGAATCACCGGGAAGTAAAGCGACTGCGAGAGCCCGCTATCGCTCGATCCGGCTACGTGGATGGAGAAGGAAGGCATCCAGCGCTTGGTATTCCGGATCACGACGCGGCCCATCAGCTTGCGGCGGGCGCACAAATGTTCGGGCAGCAGGAAGTCCAGCTCCAGCCCTGCCAGGGACAGGCGGCCGATGAAGCCCGACACCATCCAGGTAGCGAGCAAAAGCGCTAGTATCAGGAAAAGCAGATTGTTGGCCGAGACGAAGGCCGCCAGCGACACCAGGACGCAGGTCAGGGTGAACAAAAGTCCCAGGCGCGTCACCTGCTGGCGGGTGCCATGGTCGAGGGCGGAGCGGAGCCAGGGCCAGGGTTTCAGCACTTCCTCCAAGATCCCACACCCTGGGGCGGCGGCGAAATTAGCCCGGAGATGGCTGAAAATTGTCTGCCGAACCGCACGGCCCGCTAAAGCCTGGCATAAGGCCAGCCGATTTCCTGGTAGACGGGACCGATCCATGTTTCCCAACTTCAGATGCAGCACGATACGCTTAGCCCAGCGGGCAGGTTCGCGCTCGTAATGGAAACCTCTTTAGCATCGCTTGCGCAGAATCTGGAAGAGCGGCAAACCATGCTCGGGCGCTTGGAGACCCTGGTGAACTCCGGCCCCATCGCCATGTTCACCTGCCAGGCCGGGGGGGATTTCGCCACCACGTTTGTCACCGGCGGCGTCCGGCTGCTTTGGGGGTACGAGCCTGAGGACTTCTTGCGTCAACCCGGATTCTGGGCTCACCACATCCATCCCGATGACCTCGTCGCGGTCTATGGCCATTTGGCCCGAGTGCTGGAGTGCGGCGCCCACTGTTATGACTATCGCTTCCGCACTAAGAGCGGCGAGTATCGCTGGACGCACGACGAACTCCGCTTGGTGAAAGACGCGGCCGGCAATCCGCTGGAAATCGCGGGTTACTGCTTCGATATCACGGAACAGAAGCTGGCCGAGGCAGCCCTGCGGGAAAGCGAGGCGCGGCAAAAGGTCATCTTCAATTCCACTTCCGATCTCCAGGCGCTGTTTCGGGTGGAGCCCGGCAATATATTCATCACCGAGGCTGTGAATCGCGCGCTGATTGAAAATTTTCAAGTGCGGATGGGTAAAACGGCCGCGGACTTTCTCGAACGGGACATCGGGGATTTGCTGGCGGAAACCGGGCTAACTCCCGAACAAATCGAGTGCCGGCGCGCGTTTTATACCCAGGCCATCGCGGCGAAAACGCCGCTGCGCTTCGATAGCCCCGCATCCGATCTGCGCGATGCGCTGGAAGTCTCCCTTTATCCGGTTCTGGACCAACAAGGAAATTGCACTCATCTGCTGTGGAATGGCCGCAACATCGCGCAACGGCTGAACGCCGAAGCCGGACGGCGCGAAAGCGAGGAACGCTATGCCCTGGTGACCGAGGCCATCCATGAGGGAATTTTCGACTGGAACATCCCCACCGGCGCGTATTATCTGTCGCCGCGCTACAAGGAAATCCTTGGATATCGCGAAGATGAGCTGCCGAGCGATCCCGGTTCGTTCTTCGGGCTGATCCATCCCGATGACAGCGGACGTATGGCGGCAACCGTGGAAAGCTACAACCACGACCTTACCAAGGACCGGTTCTCGGACGAATTAAGGCTCAAACACCGCGACGGCCCGTATCGCTGGGTGGTATCGCGCGGCCGGATTGTCCGCAACGATCAAGGCGAGCCGATTCGTATTGTCGGCGCGATCGGCGACATGACAGACCGGCTGGAATCGGCCGCCAAGCTGGCTGCCAGCGAAAAACGGCTTCGTGACATTATCGATTCCCTGTTCGGGTTTGTGGGGCTGTTCACGCTCGATGGCAAATTAATCGACTGCAACGGCCCGGCGATCCAGGCTGCCGGCCTCCGGATCGAGGAGGTGCTGGGCAAACTGTTCTGGGAGACTCCCGGCTGGGCTCACGCTCCCAGCGAGCAAGCTCAGGTGAGAAGCAGGATGATGCGGGCGGCTCAAGGGGAAGTGGTGCGTTTCGAGACCAGTGTTCTCGATCAAAATAAGCAGCGCATGATGATCGATTTCACGTTTGGCCCGTTGCGCGACCAGCAGGGCACGATCTGCAACATCGTAGGGCATGGCGTGGACATCACAGGGCGTAATGAAGCCGAAGCCAGTTTGCTCCAAGCCAAGGAGTCCGCCGAATCGGCGAACCGCGCCAAGAGCGAGTTTCTGGCGAACATGAGCCACGAGATCCGCACCCCGATGAACGGCATTATCGGGCTGACCGAAGTCTTGCTGGATACGTCTCTGAACGATGAACAGCGGGAATATTTAGAGCTGGTCCAGAGCTCGGCGGGATCGCTGCTCACCATTGTCAACGACATCCTGGACGTTTCCAAGATCGAAGCCGGCAAACTGCTGCTGGAAATACGGGAGCTCGATTTACGCGATGTTGTTCTCAGCATGCTGAAGGGCCTGAAAGTATCGGCGGATGTCAAAGGGCTAAATCTGGTATGCCGGGTGGCGCCGGATGTACCGGCGCGGGTGCGCGGCGATTCCGGACGGCTCCGGCAGGTTCTGATCAATCTGGTGGGAAACGCGATCAAATTCACCGATCGTGGAGAAGTCTCGGTAACAATTCAACGCTCGCCCGATAGCGCGGACGCGTTGCAATTTTCGGTACGGGACACCGGGATCGGCATCCCGGCGGAGAAGCAGGCCCTGATCTTCGAGGCATTCACGCAAGTGGACGGCTCCTTCACCCGGCGATTTGGCGGCACGGGTCTGGGGTTGACCATCGCCAGCAGACTGGTCCAGATGATGAACGGCCGCATTTGGGTGGAGAGTGTAGAGGGCCGGGGCAGCGCGTTCCATTTCACGGCTCGCCTGGAGCCGGCCAACGCCGGGGCGGACGATTCCGTGCTTTCGATTGGGCCTGCCGGACTGTAAGCCGGTTTCTGTACCCCGAAGGGCGGCAGTCATTCCTCTGGGCAAGGCATTGCTGCCAAGCTCTAGCAACCTACCCGGAAGTCGAACGGAGCGGGCCGCTCCTCCTCCCCTATTTGGTCTTGCTCCGCATGGGGTTTGCCCTGCCAGACGGATCGCTCCGCCTGCGGTGCGCTCTTACCGCACCTTTTCACCCTTACCGAAAGCGGAGCTTGCGCCCAACTCCCGGCGGTATATTTTCTGTGGCACTTTCCGTGAAATCCGCTTTGAGCGAACCCCCCCGGCCGTTAGCCGGCATGCTGCCCTGTGGAGACCGGACTTTCCTCCCGCGAAGCGGTAAACCACCCCGCGAGCGACCACCCGTACGACAGGCCCGACCTCATTCTCGCAGAAAGTTCCTGATCGAGGTGCAAACTCCCGCGCCTGGCGGGTAGGAAACCGCCTGGGCTACGCGCCCAACTTTCGCCGCGACTATTCTGCCGCAGCGGGTTTGCATCTCCATGCGATCCTATTGCGTGCTTTGCGTTCGTCCACCTGCGCGATGACCGACGAGCCACAACCTCATAGGTCTGCCGAACCGGGATTGACCGGCCTGATCTATGATTCCGTGAACGACGCATCTCGCTGGCTCGCTTTCCTGGACGCATTCGCGCGTGCCATCGGCACATCGCGCTGCGCATTGCTGATCCACGATCCGGAGGGGGACGGGGCCGCTGCAGTCCGCTGGCATGGGTGGCCAGACGATGATATCCGGCTCTATTTCGATCGATATCTGACGATCGATCCAATGCGGGCGGGTTGCGCCGCAACGCCCGAGGGAACCGTCGCCGCCGATTACGAACTCTATCCGAGGGAAGAGTTTGAGTTCAGCGTCATCTTCCGTGAATTCTACGGCCCCAGAGATTCCATTCACACCATGGGGGGCATGATCCTCTGCACCGGGACCGGTCAGTCGATGATCACATGTCACCGCGGTGTGAAAGCGGGACCGTTCGGAGAGAAAGAAAAGTCGATCCTGCGCCCTCTGATGCCGCATCTCAAGCGGGCCGCGCTGCTGCACGGCGAACTCGGCTCTTTGCGGCGCCAGCTCTCCACGTTCACCGGACATCTGGAGCGCTTTCCCTATGGCTTCCTGCTGGCCGATGCCGAGCGCCGGGTACTCTATTCCAACGGGGCCGCCCGAGAGATCGTCGCCGCGCGGGACGGCCTTGCCATCGAGAATGGCCACCTCATCGCGATGTCACCGCGGTCGGAGGTGGCGTTCAGTAAGGCTATGGCTGACTCAGCTGCCTGCCGCGCTCCCTCCGTGCGGCGGCTGGAAGTTCCCAGGCCCTCGCGCCGCAAATCGTATCGCTTGATTCTCATGCCGATCGACGACTCGGGGACAGTTCCTCTAGGCGTCGCAGTTCCCGCCGCCAGTATTGTCATCATTGACTCCGATTCCTTTTCGGCGCCCGACCCGGAGGTCCTGCGCGAAGTGTTCTCACTCACCCCCGCGGAAGCGCGTGTGTGCGCCAAGCTCGCGCTCGGGCAGAATGCCGAGGACATTGCAGCCGAATTCAAGACTTCGGTGGAGACCATCCGCAGCCACATCAAGCGAATCTTCTCCAAAACCTCGACCAGCCGTCAAAGCGAACTGGTCTCTCTGATTCTGCGCTCGATAGTACTATTCCGATGACCGACCTTTCCATTGATCCATTTTTCACCCATTTGGGTGACGACACCTTCGGCTTTGTCTGATACCTTTCCCTTACCTCTAAACCGAAGGAGCAGCGTGTGAAGAAGATATGCCGGCGCGCCCGGCTGGCACTGCTAATTGTGTCTTTGAACGCAAGCTTTGCGCTCGCCGACCAGCCGAATATTCTGTGGATGCGCGGCGGCACAACCAGCGTGATCGCAATGACGTATGCGGCAGCGGGCACCGAACTGGTGACGGCTTCCTGGGGTGACGAGGATTCCATCAAGGTGTGGCGGGTGTCGGACGGCGTGCTGCTGTACACCATCTCACTGCCGGGGGAGGATTTGTACGGCGGTATCAGCGTCACTCCCGACGGGCAATATGCTGCGGTGCCGATTAACCCGTCGGAAACAAGCTCGCTGAGCGCCAGTGGCTGGTCGATAGAGCTCGTACGGCTGAGCGACTCTACGATCGTGAACACTGTGGCCCTGACCGGCGCGTTCGTAAACTTTCAGCTTTCCCCAGATGCAATGCTTTTGGCCGTCGGGACACCGGCGGGACCGCTGAATGTTTACAGCCTGGCGACTCCAGGCGGCGCGATCGTCAACAGTATTCCAAACACCGCAACCGATGGAACTGCCTGCTTTGGTTGCCCATTATACCCGCTCGCATTTCAAGGAGATGACAGCATAGTTGCTTACGGCCAAAGCAACGGCAACATCGTAATTTACACGGTAGGTACTTACTCCAGCGCATTGACGGAGGTTACTCCGGCGGAAACTCTGTTCCTCGGATCATCGCCGAACAATGAGTGGATCGCCGCGACGAACATCTATACCGTGGGAATTTTTCCCCCAGGAGGCTGCGGAAGCGCGCTGCTTAAAACGGGCTGTCCGGTCATCGCCAACGCCGTTACTGTAGTGGACAACTCCTTTGGCGCTTTCTCGCCGGATTCCAGCCTCTTTGCCTTCTGGTGGAATTCGTCAACCACCACCGCTACGCTGGACCTGTTCAGCACGAACGGGTGGAGTAACGCGGGCTCGGTGACGGTTGGCGCTCCAAGCTCGTATAGCGGCAGCCTCGGGCCGATCGCGTTCTCGCCCGACTCGTCCCAGCTCGCAGACTCATACATCGGGAACAATGGCAATGGCGTTCTGGAAATCCGGTCGACGGCCAATGTGCCGACGGTCACGGAACCAATCAGCCAATTCGCGCAAGCCGTGGGCGGGATCGCGTTTTCAAACGACAATCCAACTTCGATGTTCGCCACGGTGGGCGAGGATGGCGGACCGACGTTTGTGAAAATCTGGAACGCCAGCACGGGCGCGTTGTTGGAAACGATCCAGGACTCTTGCGGCGATCACACGCCACCGTGCTCCGCCAACGGGACCACGGTTGCATTTTCGCCCGACAACAGCAAGATACTGGTGGGAGGTTTCGGTGGTGTAAACCAATACAACGTTTCCGATGGCTCGCTGGTAAACAACCTGGTGCCGGCCGCCGAGTCGGGACAACGGCTGGCCACCTATTCGCCCGATGGGAGCCAGGTCGCGGTGCCCGGCGTCAGCCTTTACTCATCCAATGGCCCCCTGCTCGCCACTGCCTCCTTGCAGGCCACCGCCGGCGGTTATGTCAGTTTCCTGAATATTCCCGTGGTATTTTCCCCGAGCGGAAGCTCGTTATTTGCCGCGTTCTACGACGAGTATGGCGAAATTTGCCCGACCTATGGCGTGCAACAATTGTCCACCGCGGGCGCAAGCCTGTCCCCGGTGTCCAAACCGGCCATCGCGAGCTTCTGCAACTCGCTGCTCGGTTCTTATGGGATCAACGCCATCGCCATATCTCCTGACGGTACATTGCTGGCTGTGGGCACCAGTACGGAAGGGCGAGTCTTGGTGTTTAGCACCTCGAGTGGAAGCCTGCTCGCGACGCTGGTGGGGAACACTGGCCGAATCGAGAGCATCGCATTCTCGGCTGACGGCCAGACTCTTGCCGCCACGGATAGCAACGACAACATCTGTATCTGGAGCCTGGGCGCCGGCAACTTCGGGACCCTTCTCGAGACTTACAACCAGGAGACAGGCAATATGCCATTGTCGGCGAGTTACCCGCTGGGGAGCGTGGCCTATTCACCGGACGGAACGAAGATCGGGTACGCCCGATATGATTCCGTCGCTGTGGTAGCGGCGAACCCGTATCCTCCCACTTATTCCACCGTCACCACGGGTTCGCCCGCTACGGTTACCTTCAGCCCCACAAGCCAAAGCGTAATGCTCACTGCGACCGTAACCAGCACGGGTGGAACCGTGAATAGCGGTACGGTGACGTTCACGGTGGTGGGAGTTGGCTCGGCCGTGACTAGCGGAACGGTCAGTGGCGGCGCGGCCAGCGTCCTCTTTACGGTTCCAGGAGGAACGCTCGCGCAGGCATACACGATACAGGCCGCCTACAGCGGGGCAAGCGGTTTCACATCCAGCAGCGACACAACCAAAAGGCTCACTATCCAGCAGGCAACCCCCGTCCTCACCTGGGGCGCTCCCGCTGCGATCACCTACGGTGGCGCGCTGTCCGCTGTCCAGTTGGATGCGACGGCCGCGATCCCCGGCAGCTTCGCGTACACCCCACCAGCCGGCACAGTGCTCCCGGTCGGCGCGAACCAGCCGCTCTCGGTAGCGTTCACGCCAAGCGACTCAATCGACTACACTGCGGCCAGTACATCCACTACGATCAGCGTCAATCCCGCGGCGCCGCCGTCCTCACCCGCCAACCTTGTCGTCACCCATGTGCTGACCCGCATCGTCATCGCTTCCGAGTCAGGCGGCAGCAACGACGTGGCCGTCCGACTTACGTTCGCCAACACCGGCGGAACCACAGCCTCCCATGTCCAGCTCAGCAGCGTCAAAGTGGGCTCGTATTCCGCCACGCCGTTGTGCGCGGACGAACCTCAGCCCTCTGCCCTGGGCTACCGCTGGATCTCGGAACAATCGGCGCGGGAGCCTCCGTACAGCTGACAGTCGCCGTGCCCGGTGTGGTGGGCGCCTCAGGAGCGGCCAGCTCTCTGGTCGTCAGCGGTACCTACTCCGGCGGAACGTTCAACTCGAGTTCGCGTATTACGCTGCCATGACGAGCAGATCCCAACCTCGGAGGAGACTATGAAAACGTTTATGAATCTGCTTGCATTGGCGGCACTGGCGGCCGCAGCAGCCCGGGCGGACATTGTGATCACCCTGGACGACCCGAACCAGACCGGCAATCCGGGCGAGACGCTGAATTTCTTTGGCACCATCACGAACACCAGTTCCGATACGGATCCCGCCGACGCCATATACCTGAACAGCGACAGCCTCAACCTGGCACTCACCGACGCGACGATCAACGACAACTTCTTCGCCGCTGATTTTCCAATCTCTCTGGCTGGAGGCCAATCGTCGGGCGATATCGATCTGTTCGATGTCGTGCTGGCCGATCCGGAGAGTGATCCTTTCGGAAGTTATTCAGGGACCTACGGGTTGCTGGGCGGAATGGATGGGGGCGCTCAAACCGCGCAGGACAATCTGGCTCAGGCGAGTTTTTCCGTGGATGTAGAGCCAGCATCGGCGTCGGCGGTTCCGGAACCCTCCACCCTTGTACTGCTCGGCGCAGAACTAGCGTTGCTTGTATTCATGGATCGCCTGATTCGCGCGCGTGCGCGGTCTAGCCGCGGAACTCAGTGACCTTCGGGAATCCGCCGTCGCAGCGCGCCGCGGGATTCATGATAATCCATCTCCGTAGCGCCGTTGCGGCCTGGGAGAAACAGGTTATGATAGCGATCCACAAACGCGAATCATGTGGAAACGATCGTAAGTGCTGAAGGGAGCGACCATCCGTACGACAGGCCCGACCTCTTTCCCGAAGAAACTCCTGTGCCACTGCCCAGGCAATGCACGGGGAACTAGTCTCCTGTCCCAGAAATAAGTGAACTAAGTCAGGCCGGGATGCGTCTAAGATGTAGGAGGCTTAGATGCGAACCGGACGCCCCAAACGGCCGTTGATGTTGACGGAGGAAGAGCGCGAGCGACTGCAATCGTTGGCGCATCGAGCGCGGAGCCAGCCCTTGTTGGCGCGGCGCGCACGCGTGGTGCTGGCTTGCGCCGAGGGCCTGAGCAATCAAATGGTGGCCCGGAAACTGCGCTGCTCGATGGGCATGGTGGGCAAGTGGCGTTCCCGATTTTTGAAAGCCCGACTGGAAGGACTCTATGACGAGCCCCGACCCGGAGCGCCGCGCACAGTGAGTGATGCTCAGGTGGAGCAGGTTGTGATTCAGACCTTGGAAAGCACGCCGCGCGGAGAAACGCACTGGAGCACGCGCGGTTTGGCGCAGGCCACCGGGCTCAGCCGGATGACGATCAGCCGGATTTGGCGCGCCTTCGGCTTGCAACCGCATCGGACCGACACTTTCAAACTCTCGCCCGACCCTTTGCTCATCGAGAAAGTGCGCGACATTGTGGGCTTGTATATGAACCCGCCCGATCATGCCCTGGTATTCTGCGTGGACGAGAAGAGCCAGATTCAGGCGCTGGACCGCACGCAACCACTGCTGCCCTTGCAGCCTGGGCAGGTCGAGCGTCGCACCCACGACTACAAACGCAACGGGACCACTTCGCTGTTCGCGGCGCTGGAATTGAAGACCAGCCGGGTGATCGGCCAACTGCACCACCGTCATCGCTCCGTCGAATTTCGCCAGTTCCTGGATCTGATCGAGGATCACGTGCCCGCCGAACTGGATGTGCATATCATCGTGGATAACTACGGCACCCATAAAACCGCCCTCATCCGGAAATGGTTCGCGAAGCGTCCACGATTTCATGTCCACTTCACGCCCACCTACGGCTCCTGGATCAACCTGGTCGAGCGATGGTTCGCCGAACTCACTAACAAGCGGATTCGACGGGGCGTGTTTCGCAGCGTGAAAGACCTGGAAGAGGCCATCCGCGAGTACATCGAGGTGCACAACGAAAGCCCAAACCCTTCGTTTGGACCAAAACGGCCGACCAAATTCTGGCCAGCATCGCCCGCTACGCTCAGCGCACCTGGACCGCCCACCCCGTTTGACTTATGTCACGAACCACTGGGACAGGAGACTAGCGCGCAAGGAGGAAGACCGATGCAGCCGGTAGTGAGGGCGTCAGGCGGGAGATGGCGTGACCCGCTGAAGCTCCTTCAGCCAAGGCCCGCAACAAATTCTCCAAACGAGGCTTGCCGTGGCCAGACCCCAGCGTCCAAGATCGAGCGCGCCACGCACTTCTGCTGGCATTGCAGTCCATGCACGAGCCAGCAGGGCTACTTCTTCGCGGGAGCGGGAGGCGGCAGCATGACAGCGGACGCCTTCTCGGGCGCCGCCGATTTCGCGGGTGCCGGCGGCGTACTGGCCATCTTTTCCTCCTGCAGGTCCATACCCTGATTGCGCACGATGATGGAGATGCGGCGGTTGGAAGGATTGGTGGGATCGTTTTTGAGCAGCAGGCGCTGGTCGGCAAAGCCGCGCACCTGGCTGATCTGGTCGTCCGGGAGTCCGGATTCGGTCAGGATTCTTCGCGCGGCGTTGGCGCGATCGGCCGAGAGTTCCCAGTTGGAATAATCGGGGCGGCCGTAGGGCGTGGAATCTGTATGGCCTTCGATCGCGATCTTGTTGGGGAGCTTCATCAGTTCACCCGCGAGCACTTTCAGTAGCTCGCCTCCAGCCGGAGTGGGGGCCGGATTTCCGGTCTCAAAGAATAGCCCGCGCTTGGTCTCCAGCAGATCGATGCGCAGCCCTTCGGCCGTCATGGTCATTTTGATCTGATTCTGCATGTCCTTGAACGCAGGGATCTGCTTCATGGCTTGCTCGATCTTGTCTTTGATCTCCTTCAATTGCTTTTCGGAGAGCGTCAAGGTCTCGCCGTTGCCGGCGGTTGTAGAGCCGACCTGATGGCCCTTGCCGGTGGGGTCCTGAAAATAGCCGCCAACGGCCTTCTGAACTTTTTCGCTGGCGCTTAGTAGCCAAAGAACAATGAAGAGCGCCATCATGGCAGTCACGAAGTCGGCATAAGCCACCTTCCACGCTCCGCCATGCTCGTCGTCATGGTGCTCGGCCTTTTTGTGAATGATGATGATGGGCGCAAGGCCCTTCTTCGCGCTCAAGCGGCGGCCTCGGCGGGAGCCCCCGCGGGTTTCCGGCACGCTTTATCCATTTCCTGGAAGGTCGGCCTGACGTGATGCGGGATGGCGCGGCGCGCGGCTTCGAGCGCGAGGATGGGCGGCACGCCCTTCATAAATGCGAGCAAGCCCATGCGGAGACACAGGAAATATTCGCTCTCGGCATTGGTTTGTTTCTTGATGTTGGCGGCCATGGGCCCCAGAAATCCGTAGCAGAGAAGAATGCCGAGGAATGTTCCCACCAGCGCTGCGGCAACTTTGTGCCCGATTTCTTCCGGCGGCCCGCCCAGCGCGCTCATGGTGATGACGACGCCTAGAACGGCCGCGACGATTCCCAATCCTGGGAGGCTGTCGGCCATAGTGGAGATGGCGGCCGCGGGCAGAAGAGCTTGCTTGTGCAGGACTTCCAGATCGGTCTCCATAATCTGGTCCAGGTCATGAACCTCCACGCCACCCGCCAGCAGGGTACGCATGGTGTCGCAAAAGAAGTGCATGGCCTCTTTGTCCTTTGCGAAGGACGGATGGCGCTTGAAGAGGGCGCTTTTGTCGGGTTCGTCGAGGTCGGTTTCGAGGGCCGTGATGCCGTTCTTGCGGGAGGTGCCAAAGAAGTCGTTTAAAAAGCGCAGGGTATCCAGGTAAGTGGTTGAGCCGTAATGGCCGCCCTTGAACACGGACAGGATACTGGTGATGATCGACTTCAGAATGTAAGGCGGATTACCAATGAGCACGGTGCCAATGGCCGCGCCGCCGATAATGATCAGCTCGGCGGGCTGCATGAGAACCAAAAGGTTCCCTTTTTCCATGAGATAGCCGCCGGCGATACAGCCGAGGACGACGAGGATACCGATAATCGGAAACACCGGAAGATTCTCCCAATAGGAACAGTTTTAGGATTTAGCTTGCTTTGAATTGATCGGCCGGTGGGGGTTAGTACTGTAGATGTGGTAGCGGGTGAGAATATTGGGGAGAAGTGAGAAGTCTGCCCTTGCGCAGCCCTACTGCCAAGCCGCGATCTTCTCCCAGGGACGATACTCGTCGGCGCACTGCGGCTTAGTTTGATAACCCCGCCGATCGCGCGCCTCGAGTTCCATGTCATCGAGACGTTTCAAATGCTCCCGAAGCGCCTGGCGAATTAGCGCGGATCGATTCAGTTTTTGCCGCTTAGCTGCGATGTTCGCCGCCTTCAGGAGCTTTTCGTGAAGGAAAACCTGTATGACTTTCATTGCGAAAGCAGCATGCGGCCCGGATGACGCAGCTAATTATTGCGCTCGCACTCGTTTAATGACCTTGGTCTTCAACTCTTTGCCGCTCGGTTTCCGAATGATTAGGTCGTCACCATGAAGGTAGACTTCAACCGGGTCACCGACAATCAGGTCCTGGCCGCTGTCACCAGGCTTGGTGATGGCCATCGTTATGAGGCTGGCCTTGACACGCCCGAGACGGTCTCCTCTCGTCGTGTAGATCACGTCGTCGATTTGTACCACGAATACCGCATGTCGCATTGAGGTCCCATCTACTAGCTTGGTGTCGGTGGTGACATCCAGGAGCTTGCCCGTTCGGAACTCATGCTTTGATGCGCTAAAGGAAATGGCCGCGAGTGCCAGCATCAATGCGAGACCGAAAAGCGGCTTGCTCATTCGCGCAAGCAGCACCGATGCAGCACGCCTCCGTCGGAAGTTGCGCATTGAAAACATAATATCAGGCGAGAAGCCATGATGAACGATGTATGCATGGTTGGCGTTGGCTACATTTGAATTTGAGATGATTTGGTTATGTCGGACAAGCAATCCGAACAGAAATTCACCGAAGATGTCAAAGATCGAAGTTTGTGTTCGGACTGCGTACAGGAGGAGTTCCTTCGGGCGGAGATAGAGCGGAGGGGTGATGACGGCGCTTGTTGCTATTGTGAGGGCGGGGGAAAAACCCTCTCGATCGACCAAATCACGGACTATATTGATTTTGGGATCTCGCAGTTCTTCTGCTACACGGAACAGCCAGACGAAGGCCGGGTCTTGGATGTGATCGGCGACTCGGCCGGCGTCGGCCCGGATGCTGCCGAGGATGTCCGGCAGGTGTTGGCGGATCGACATCAGCCTCGGGAGGAAGACGCAGGGCCTAACCAAAGTTTGTTCGGCCCCGAGGCACACTACGTCCGCAGAAGGTCTCTGGATTGGTGGGACCTCGAAGGCGACTGGCTATTTGATTTCGAACGGAGCCTGAAATCGGAAACCCGATATTCAACCCGACTGCCGAGCTGACGCTGGGACGTGTCTTTGAGGGAATCGACGGACACGCGACGATCAATGACCGTCAAATTATTGTTGACGCTGGGCCTGGAACAGAATACGCCGAGCTTTTCCGCGCGAGAGTATTTCAGAGCGGAGAGCAACTCACGGAGGCGATGAAGAGGCCAGATAAGCATCTCGGGCCCCCGCCTTCGTCCCTTGCGCCCGCTGGGCGGATGAACGGCGCTGGTATCAGTGTCTTCTATGGGGCTACAGACCCCATGGTCGCACTCGCCGAGGTGCGGCCACCGGTTGGGAGCCGTGTGCTCGTGGCACGATTCGAGATCATTCAGCCGCTGCGACTTCTCGACCTTGAGGCACTGGAATTCATTGCCGACGAGAAAGGAAGCATGTTTGACAAGAGCCATGTCGAATGCCTGAAGCGGGCTGAGTTCCTACGGGGGCTCGGCAGGCGCATCTCAAGGCCAGTGATGCCGAGCGACGAACCTCGCGATTATCTTCCAACTCAGGCGGTAGCCGACTTCCTCGCAACGGTGCCGAGCCCGCCACTGGACGGAATCATTTACTCATCCGTCCAAGGCGGTGATATGGCTCGGCGTAGAGTATTGGGGCGCAACAGAGGCGGCCGAAATGTGGTTTTGTTTCACAAGGCAGCGAGCGTCCGCGAATTCGACCTCCCGGAGGGCACACGTATAGAGGTTTTCGATGACAGCTTGTGCGGCGACCTATTCGGCGGAAACACCCCGAACTTCGATGACCCTAATGCTAAATATCACGTGGTAGAGGAGGCGCCAGACTTCGACTCGGTATCGTCGGAGCCTGACGGCCCTTCGCTAAAGTTCTCGAGTTTTGATATTCATTACATAAGCGCCGTAGATTTTAGGACCGTCTCCAGCCCCGTGCCTCGCTACCGAGAGAAAAGGCGGGAGAATCAGCCTAACGGCCTGGACATCGGTGAGGAAGGCTGAAGGATACCACGACGATTGATCCCTAAAGCCCACGTCGAGGCATTTGCCCACTTCGCGCAATCATCCCGCCTGATTCCGAATTGTGCTGGCGAACCTGCGCGCGCCTGGCTGCCAATCCCTAAGCCCCAATCCCAACATGGTAACCGGACGAATCCACGAAATGCCCTCGATACGACTGATATAATGACCGTCGCTGGGAGGCAAGATGAAAAAGTTGTTCTGGATGGTTCCCGCCGGTGTGTTGATCGCCGGCGCGAGCTGGATTTTACAAGGCGCCGGCAAGAGCGACAAGATCGATAGTAAGGATCTGGTCACCGGCCAGCAGGCGTTTGCCGATTATCGAACGGAAAAGCCCGGGCTATACCACAAAATTACCCCCGCCGATCTTCCGAAGCCGTACGCCACCAAATCGAGCCAGAATTTTCCGCAAGTAGTGGCCAAGCCCGACAATATGTGGCCCATGGCGCCGGCCGGTTTCAAGGTGGAACTGTACACGCATGAAGGGCTCACCGAGCCCCGGCAGATTCGCATGGCGCCCAATGGCGATTTCTTCGTGGCCGACAGCATGCCCGGACAAATCAAAGTTTTCCGCGGCCGCAGCGCCGATGGCAAGCCCGAGCAGGTTTCCACCTTCGCTACTGGATTGAAGCGGCCGTTCGGCATCGCGTTTTATCCGGTGGGCAACAATCCGCAGTGGATTTACATCGGCAACACGGATTCCGTGGTTCGTTTTCCGTATCATGTCGGCGATCTGAAGGCCACGGGACCGTCCGAAACGATCATCCCGGAGATTCCCACCGGCGGCTTTCACTGGACTCGCGACGTGGTTTTTTCCAAAGACGGCAAGCGCATGTTCGTGGCGGTTGGTTCGGGTTCGAACGTGGATGATCCGGATACGCATCCGAAGGAAATGCATCGCGCCGACATTCTGGAATACACGCCGGATGGCAAGTTCGTGCAAGTTTACGCGTCGGGCATCCGTAACCCGGTGGGGCTGGCGGTGAATCCGCGGACGGGCGAGCTGTGGTGCTCGGTGAACGAGCGCGACGAACTGGGCGACAACCTGGTGCCGGATTACATCACGCACGTGCAGGAAGGCGGCTTCTACGGCTGGCCCTGGTATTACATGGGTGCGAATCAGGATCCGCGGCTGGAGGGCAAGCATCCCGAACTCAAAGACAAAGTGATTGTGCCGGATGTCCTGATGCAGCCACACAACGCTTCGCTCGGGATTACGTTCTATGAAGGCAACCAGTTTCCCAAGGAGTATCGCGGGGATCTGTTCGGCGCCGAGCATGGGTCCTGGAATCGGTCGGCACGCGCGGGCTATGAGCTTGTGCGTGTTCCGCTGGAGAACGGCCATGCCAGCGGAGTGTACGAGGACTTCGTCACCGGATTCGTCACGCCGGACGGCAATGCTTGGGGCCGGCCGGTGGCAGTGGTTGTGGCAAAAGACGGCTCGCTGTATTTCACCGACGATGCCTATAAGGCTATCTGGCGTGTGAGCTACACGGGCAAATAGGAGAAAAGGACAATGAGATCTTTCACCATTTTCGCGGCCGCCCTGACGCTTACCGCCGGTGCCGCTTTCGCTCAGAATAAAGGCGGCGGAGGCGGCATTCCTGCGCCACTCAAACTCACGGTATCGGGGTATAGCGACGGCGGCGACATTCCGGAAAAGTACACCTGCGCCGCCAAGCCGCCGGGAGGTTCTCCGCAGATCGAGTGGAGCGGAGCGCCGTCCGGCACCATGAGCTTCGCTTTAATCTTTCACGATGGCGATGTGCATCCCGGCAAGTCGTTCGACGACGTAACGCACTGGATCGCCTGGAACATTCCGGCCAGCTCCACCGGGTTGCCCGCCGACGTGGCCGGTAAAGCCGATCTGCCGGATGGCACCATGCAGGGTGTAAACATCGCGCGCAGAAACGGCTACATGGGGCCTTGCCCGCCGCCCGGCCTGCCGCATCATTACACGCTGGAAGTTTACGCGCTGGATTCGAAGCTAGAGATTCCGGCCACTTCCAATCGCGACGAACTGGAGAAGGCGCTGAGCGGCCACATCCTGGCGAGCGGCGTGTATAACGGGTTGTTCCATCGGTAGTGACATGTCTGAAGACCACGCTGGCGAACTTTCCAGACGGGCAGTGATTGTTAGCGCGGCGATTATTCCAGTCGCCGCGCTCAGTGCTGCGGCGCAGTCCCAATCGGCGCTTTCGACAGAACAGATCCGCATTCTGGCGGCCTTTACGGACCGCATCATTCCCAAAGACGACTTGGGACCAAGCGCGTCGGAGAGCGGCGTGACGGAGTATATCAATCGCGCGCTGGGCGATTATCTGACGGGCGAGAAAACGGCGTTCATCGAAGGCCTGGAGGCAATGGACGCCTTCGCGCGCCGCTCGCAGGGTGGCGCGTTGATGGAATTAACTGCCGACAAGCAGGACGCTGTCCTCACCGCGATGGAGAATGGAAATGCCGATGGCTTCGCGGATGCCCGGGCGTTTTTCAATCGCGCGCGGCGGCTGACGATGGAAGGGATGTTTGGCGATCCATATTACGGCGGCAACAAGAATTTTGCCGGTTGGGATCTGATCCGATACCCTGGGCCGCGCATGGCCACTTCGCAGAACGAACAGAAGATGGGCGTGGAGATTAAGCCGTATCATCATTCCGCTTACGGCGCCGCGGGAGAAAATCATGGCCATTAATCTCAAGCCCGTGGATGTGGCCGTGGTGGGATTAGGCGCGGCGGGCGGAGTCGCCGTGCTGCCGCTGGCGCGGGCGGGATTGAAGGTAGCCGGAATCGAAGCCGGAACGTGGATGGATCCGGTGAAGGATTTCAAGCCGGACGAGATTCATAACAACGTGCGCGGCCTGGTGACCACCGTTCCCAAGGCCAAGAAGGAAATTCCGACGTTTCGCACCAGTCCGGACGCCAAGGCGCGGCAGGCGGCGGCGCATCCGATGATGAACGCGGTGGGCGGAACATCGATTCACTATCACGCGCAGAGCTGGCGGCTGAAGCCCTGGGATTTCAAGACGCGGTCGGAAACGATCAAACGATACGGCGCTAGTTTGCTTCCGAAAGGTTCGACGCTTGAGGACTGGCCGGTCAGCTACGACGAACTGGAACCGTACTACGACATCGTGGAGCACGAGGTGGGAGTTTCGGGCAAAGCGGGCAATATTCAGGGCAAGCTGGATCCGGCGGGCAACGTTTACGAAGGTCCGCGGCAGCGCGAATATCCCATGCCCGCGCTGCGTACCTGCGATTATCTGGACCTGATGCACAAAGCCGCGCTATCGCTTGGCTGGAAGCCGTTTCACGCACCCGCGGCCATCAATTCGCAGCCGTATCGGGGGCGGCCGGCGTGCGCGTATCACGGCTATTGCGATCGCGGCGGGTGCCAGATCCGGGCGAAGAATTCCACCTGCTTCACCACTATTCCCGAGGCGCAGAAGACCAAAAACCTGACGGTGTTCGATGGCGCTCAGGTGACGCGCATCGTCTCGGATAACGACGGCAAGGTCAGCGGCGTGCTCTACATTCGCGACGGCAAAGAGTATTTTCAGCCGGCCAAAGTAGTGCTGGTGGGTTCGTACACGTACGAGAATACGCGGCTGCTGCTGCTTTCGAAATCGAAGGCATATCCGAATGGCCTTTCGAACAATCACGGCCAGGTGGGCAAACATTATTTCGGGCATTGGGACGCGCAGGCGGGCGTGGGTGTGACGGCTTTGTTCCCCGAGGACATCAATACCTGGTACGGCGCCATGCTTTCGCAGGGCGTGGTGGTGGATGAATGGGCCGACGATACGTTCGATCATTCCGGCCTCGGGTTCATCGGCGGATCCAGCCTGTGCACGTTCATGGAGAAGCATCCCATTGCGGGGGCCAGCATGAGCACGTTTGGTCGCGCTCCCGGCTGGGGTTCCAAATGGAAACAGTTTGTCCATGAAAACGCATCGCGTTGGACCTCGGCGTATCTTCAGGGCAACAGCTTCCCGTACGAGAACACTTATCTGGATCTCGATCCGGAGGTGAAGGATCCGCTGGGCGATCCGGTGTGCCGCGTCACCAGCGGCCCCAAGGAAAACGAGACGCGCGCAGCCCTGCACTCGCAGGACAAAATGGAAGAATGGTTTCGCGCTGCGGGCGCGATTGAGGTGGTTAAAGGACGGCCGTTCGGCCCGGCGCTATCCACGCACACCTACGGTGGGACGCGCATGGGCGATAATCCCGATAGCAACGTGGTGGATCGCTGGGGATTCTCGCATGAAGCGCCGAACCTCGGCATGCTGGGAGGGTCGGTGTTTGGCACCAGCGGCGCGCGCAATCCCACGCTGACCATGCAAGCGCTGGCGTGGCGCAGCGCCGAGCATCTGGCGAAAAATTGGAAATCGATCGCGGGCTAGCCGGCGGCCCGGCAACAGTTTACTTAACTTCACTTACCATGGAATCGACGACAACCCTGTTCGTCGTGGTCAAGGGTTCGGTCCCTGCCTTTGCGCCGTTCATCTGGAGAACATATGCGGTGATGTTCACGATGGCTTCGTCATTCATCCCCTCAAATTGAAAGAAAGGGTCCTTGGCAGTGACACCAAACCGGGCGATGAGTTCAGCCCCGGTCTTCTGACCCCAACGGCTGAGAAAGATTTTCCCCGCCAGTGGCGGAACGTGAACGGGATTTCCAATGAACTTCTGATAAGACGCCGGCAACGATGCTACCGGCGGAAGTTCGCCGGCCTCACCCTTACGTCCGAGCAAGGTCCAGGTATGACATTTTCCGCAGCTGCTCTGATACGCTGTGCGGCCGGCCTCGGCTTGAGCAGCGGTGAAAGTAGCAGGCGTATCCGGCGGTTGGCTGGTAAGGAGAAGTCCAGAAACCAGCAAGCCGATGGCAGGAAGGGTCACTTTCCATTTCATGGATGACGTATCCTCTTCCTCCAATTAACTTAGAGGTGCGGCGCTTATCTGCCGCCCAGTTCGTTCAGCACCAGCTTGGCATTGCGCGATGCCTGATCCTGCATCGGATTGCTGATCGCGGCGGCCTGCTGGAAGAATTGCAACCCCTGGCGGATCTGGCCGCGGTCGCCAATCGCTTTTCCCAAGCTGTAGTTGGCCAATCCGAGATAGAAGAGGCACTCACCCCGGAGCTGCTCGTTCCCTTTTAGCATCGGCAGGGCGACGCGCAACGACTTGTTGGCCGGGCCGTATTTTCCTTCCAGGCTATAGCCTACGCCCACGTACCAATGCGCGGTACCGATGATGTCCTCTTTCTTGGTGGCCCATTCGGCGTCGCTCATGCCCTCTTCTTTGGTCCGGCCGTTGATGGCTTCGAGCGCCTTGTCGCCGTAGGTAATCATGCCGGCTCCCTTCTGGGCGCGCATGGAACAATCGGCAGAGAAGATCATGGCTTCAGCGTTCTTGGATGCGCCCGCCGACATTCTCTCAGCGGCGGGGCAGGCTTTGGATCCTTCACCGGCCTTTTCCAGGTCCGCGAAATAGTTGCCGGAGATAAGCGGCAGATACTGGCTCCTGGGATCCTGCTTGATCATCTCATCCACCAGATCCACTACTTCCTTGGGCTGTGCCCTCAAGGCGAGCACGTACAGGCCGTATTCGGAATACTCATCCACTTCTTTGGCGTACTCCAGTTGATGCTTTGCGTCGTCATCGGCGGGGGCTTTGTCCGACGCAACGACTTTCTGCGCGGCCTCCGCCGTACGAGCGGACCACGTTTTGGCAGCCGGGATGTCGCCCTTGGCAACCGCGGCCTTCAGGGCATAATACGCGGCATCCATGTCGGGGCCGTTGGCGTAGGCCATGTCGGCCACCTGAAGAACTTTGTCGTAATCTTTTTGCGCCAGCAGGGCCGACTCCAATTGCGAGGCCACCCAGCCCGCCGCCTCGTTCTTGGGGTACTTGGCGAGAAAATCCTGAGATATCGTAATTTTCCTGGCGTCGTCTGTTTCCTGGCCGAGCGACTGCAACAACTGCCCTTCGGGGGTGCTGGTGTTAATGGTAAAGCTTTGCTTTTCTTGCGCGGCAACCGGCAACACGCAGGGCAGAGCCAGCAACACCAAGCCGGCGAGATGACTTTTCATGAACAAGCTCCTATCGGTGGAAATTTACCATACTCGGGGGTTCGATGGTGCAATGTAGCCGCTTTCATTCCGTCGCTTCACGGTCTCCATGCCGCAAGTAGGCGTCATCCTTCGCCAGCCAATCCTTGCGAATAGGCGAGAAAATGTCGAGATCGAGCGTGTCTTCGAGCGCCACGGCGCGATGCGGTACGTAGGACGGGATGCGCAGCACCTCACCTTTGTGCACCACCACCTGTTTGCCTTCCAACTCAAACTTTAGCGCACCTTCCAGGATGTAGGTTACCTGCTCGCTTTCGTGCTGATGCTCGGGCACCACGGCGTCCTTCTTCAAGAAGACCTGAGCGATCATGGCTTTTTCGCCGCTGATGATTTTGCGCGAGATCATGTCGCTCATGACCTCGAGTGGGACCGAGTCCCAAGTGAAATGTTCCATAGAGAGATCCATTGTACAGCGAGAGCCGGCTTCTTCACGGCGTCAGGGTGACGGTGAAAGGAATCGGAACGGCGGCCCCGGCGCTATTTACGATTTTCAGAGGCTCGTAGGACAGCGGCGTCACCGTCATCGTTTTTCCGTCGATGTCCACTTCCAGAAAATGATTCTGTTCGGCCCAGGCCTGAATGTGGGCGCGCTGCATATGTTTTTGCACATTTCCGCGCCGCAGCTCGCCGCCGGCGCCGCTGACGAAGAAGCGAATTCCGCCGGTAGCGGGGCTGACTTCGCTGGCCTGGAAGTTGTGCTCGTGGCCGGAGAACACCACCTTGACTCCGCTGCCGGTGAACAGCGCGAACCAGTGGCGCAACTGCTCCAGGCTGGGCGGGTGATCGGGTCCGGCGGTGAACATCGGATGGTGAAAGTAGGGAATCACCCAGAGCGGATGGGGCTTCGCAAATTCGGATTGCATCCAGTGGAACTGCGGGCTGTCTTCCAAATAGTTGGCATGGGATGCTCCCGACACGGTGTTGCTGGTGCTGTCGAGCGCGAAGAACTGGGCCAGGCCGCCGTAGGTAAAGTCGTAATAGCGGGCAGGCTTGTTTTGGGGAAACGGAAAATTGTCCAGGATGGCCGCCAGATCGCGATGGCGCTCGGACTCGTTGCCGTCGTGATTGCCGAGGGCTGGAAAGAAGGGAATGCTCGCGAGCAGCGGCTGGTAGGGCTGGAAAAATTTCGAACCCCAGTCTTCGTCGCTGGAGCCGGTGTGGCCAAAGCCGAAGCCTAGCCCGCGAACATCGCCATAGACGTTGTCGCCGACACTGAGCAGAAAGCGGACCGGGTTGCTGGTGCCGGCGCGGCGCTGGAACTCCTGCCACATGGCGCGCGCGATGTTGTACTCAGGCGCTTTGCCGTCGCCGAAGTCGCCCACGACGAAAAACGTGAGCTTCTGGGATTGGACAGCCCAAGTTCGCACTTCGCCTTGGCCCAGCAACATCCCATGCAGCAAGACGGTGTACTTGTAGGAATGGTCGGGCTCCAGATCGCCCACCGTAATGGAATTGCCGACTGAAATCAGCTTGCGATTGGCGATCTCGACGGTAGCATTACCGAAGGAAGGCGATGATCGGCCAATGGTGTTTTCGCCGGATGTGGTGCCCCACCCCAACTGGACGTAGTCCGGGCCCAGGTCCATCACATAGGTGTAGAACTTCTGGGCGTCGAGATGAAACGCAAACGCGGCTTCAAACGCGCAAGCGACCATGAGCGGCGCGAAGATGCGCTTACGCACCCGCCAAGTCCCTTACTGCTGTTTGGCTCCGGTTTCTTTTGCCAGGCGAACTTTGGCGTCTTCCAGCTTCTTTTGAACCTTCGCGAGCTCCCCGTGATCCATGTCGCTGGGCGGCCCGGCCTGAAACTCGCGAACCGAGCTTTGCCACTGAGCGATGGCTTCGCGGATTTTGCCTTCGCGGAAGTAAACCTCAGCCAGATGGTCGTGCACGGTAGGGTCGCGCGACATGTAGCGCAGCGCTTCGCGCAGTTTGTCTTCGGCTTCTGGCAGCTTATTCAGGCGGAAATAGACCCATCCCAGGCTATCCAGGTACGCTCCGCTGGTAGGCGCGTGGGACACTGCTTTGCTGACCAGGTCGCGCGCTTCGTCCAGGCGCTCGTTGCGGTCCGCCAGCATATAGCCCAGGTAGTTAAGAGCGGCGTCATTGTCCGGATTCATGTCGAGCACCTTGCGAAATTCCGCTTCGGCGGCCGAATAGTTCTTCATGCGCTCGTACATCGCGCCACGGCGGAACGCGACATCCTGCTTCTCCTGGCTGGTTTGCGACAGGGCACCGGCGGCGTCCAACACCTTCGCCATTTCGTTAAAGTTCTTGGCCTTCTCATAGATGTCGGCCAGGTTCAGATCCACTTCGCGATCGTTCTTGCCGTTCATCAACCGGCGGGCTTCGGCGGCCGCAGCATCGGTCTTCCCCATATCCGATAACACGGAGGCACGCGTGTCGGACACGGTGCGATCTTTGGGGAACTTTTTGACGGCAGCGTCGGCTTCGGCCTCAGCTTTGGGATAATCCTTCGCTTCGCGGTAGGTCTCGATGATTTCGGCTTCCGCGCGCGCCGCGCCGTCCGGGTCAAGATCGGCCAACTGGCGGAAGGTGTCGACAGCGGGGCCGTATTGTTCGATGGTCCGCTCCAAGTCCCCCAGGTTCGAGAGCAGGAAACTCCGGCTGCTCTTTTCCGACGCGCTGTACGTTTTCTTGGCGGTGGCATCCAGGATGCCTTTCAAGGTCTTGATCGCGTCCGGAATTTTGCCTTCCGCTTCCAGCAAATTCACGTCGTTGTACTGGACTTCCAGATCGTTCGGATCGATGTCCTTGGCTTTGTCCGCGGCCTCGCGAGCCTTGGCGAAATCCATCTTTTGCCGGTAGATCTGGGAGATGCGCAGCTCCGCCTTGATGTCTTTCGGATCTTCGGCAGCCTCTTCCTGATACAGCTTCAGGGCATCGTCCAGTTGGTTGGAGAGCAGCAAATCTTCGGCCAGGGCCTGCTTGAGCTCGGTATTGCCCGGTTGCTGATCGAGCGCCCGGCGCAGCATTTCCGCGGCGAGCGAATAATCCTTCAACTGCTCGTATACGCTGGCCAGACTGGTGAGGCTGCGAGGCGTGGGGTCCTTGTCCGCAACTTTTTGCAGCATCTCGGCCGCCGCTTTGTTATCGCCCAGATCGGCGTAAACAGTGGCCAAGCCGGTCATGGCGTCTTCGTTGCTCGCGTCCAGCTCCAGCGCTTTCTTATATGCGGCCATCGCTTCGGTGGAGTTCATGAGCGCCTTTTGCAGGCGGCCCAGCATGATCCAACTGTCCACGTCCTTGGGATCGGCTTCGGTGATTTTCTGGTATTGCTCAACAGCCTTCTTCACCATGTCGGGATCAATCTGGTTGGTCTGCGAATCGCCGATCAGGTGGGTGTAGATGCGCGCCAGCAGCCGGCGCGAGTTCAAATCGTTGGGGTTCTGTTTGAGCGCGTCTTCGGCGTCCAGCACCGCTTCCCTCAGCCGGCCGGATTGGATGTATAAGTCCGAGAGTTCTTCGGCGATAAAGGTGGCGCTGGGATCGGCTTTAAGCGCCGCGCGGTAGGCGTCCGCGGCCTTGCTGAAGTATTCGCCGCGATTGCCGTAGGCCGCCGCGAGTTCGGCATACAGGTGGCCGAGGGAGTATTCGTAATACGCAGTCGCTTTGTCCGGTTGTCCCGAAGTTGCCGTTGGGGCGGAAGCAGGAGCTTTTTGGGCGAAGGCAGCTTGTTGCGTGAAGGCCACGGAAGCTACCAACAGAAAACAGGGGAGGGGTGCCAACCGGCGCGTTGGATTCATCAAAAGGGGCTCTCTTTCCCATACCCGGATCGCTTGATCCAGGGACAGACTTCTTCGCTTTTAAGTATAACCCCGAACTTGGGAAGTGGTCGCAGAAGCTGGCGGCCTATCGCCCCAGGCCGATTACAAGCAGAACCGCAGCGATGAGCAAGCCTGCACCTGTTCCGAGAATCAAATCATCAAACGCCGCGATCCGCGTGCCTTCGGCCTTGTATACGAGAAGGAAATAGAAACACCAGCCCACGAGAATGACGCCCAAGATGAAAATGCCGAACATCGCGAAGATAGAGCGAAGAGCGGCAGGGATCCTGCTGGTGGGGCGCAGCGTGGGTTGCTGATCGAGCGGGACGAGGAAGAGGTACCCGCAGTCGCAGGATTTCGCGCCAGCCGGCGATTCGAGCCTACAGTGCGGACAAGTCAACAGGCCCGAGTTCAACAGGGAAGCGGCGGGGCCGGTATGGCAATCAATCGCGTATCATTAGGGTTCGCGCCCAGTTTAGCGGGCGAACCCTCAACGATGGCTTCCAGAAAAGCGATCACCTATCAAGATGCGGGAGTCAGCATCGATGAAGCGGACCGCGCGGTAGCGCTGATCCGCAAGCACGCGCGCGGCACCTTCACGCGCTCTGTTTTGACCGACATCGGCAGCTTCGGCGGCGGATATCTGCTGTCTGGATGGAAGAATCCGGTACTGGTGAGCTCAGCCGACGGCGTAGGGACTAAGGTGAAAATCGCGTTCCTGACGGGCCGGCACAATACCATCGGCGAAGATTTGGTGAATCATTGCGTGAACGACATCGCGGTGCAAGGCGCGGCGCCGCTGTTTTTTCTGGACTATTTCGCTGTTGGAAAGCTGGATGCTGAAGTCGCCGGGCAGGTGATCGAGGGCATAGCGCGAGGCTGCCGCGCGAATGGCTGCGCGCTGATCGGCGGCGAGACGGCGGAGATGCCGGGGTTGTACCAGGAAGGCGAGTACGACCTGGCGGGGTTTATTGTGGGCGCCGTGGAGCGCAAGCAGATGCTGACCGGCGCGGCGATTCGCTCTGGCGATGTGCTGCTGGGCTTGCCGTCGAACGGGCTGCACACCAATGGATATTCGCTGGCGCGCAAGCTGCTGTTCGAGACGGCGCGCCGTCCGCTCACCGATGCGCTGGCCGATGAACTTCTAAAGGTGCATCACAGCTACCTGAAGCCGATTCGAGCTTTGATCGATGCGCGTTTTCTCAAGGGCGCGGCGCACATTACCGGTGGCGGCATCACCGACAACACTCCCCGGATTTTGCCGAAGGGTTTGGCCGCGCGCGTGGATGTCTCCAGTTGGACCATCCCGCCGTTCTTTGAGGAATTGCGAGCGATCGGCAACCTGGATGTGGCCGACTACCGGCGGACGTTCAACCTGGGGGTCGGGATGATCCTGGTGATCGCGAAGCGGAATCTGGGAAAAGCGCGCGCGCTGTTGAGCGCACTGGGCGAGGCGTGCTTCCAGATGGGCGAGGTGGTGGAATCGCGCGGTCCGCGCGTGGAGTATGTGTGAAGCGGCTGGGCATCCTGCTTTCCGGCCGGGGCTCGAATTTCGAAGCGATCGCCCGAAATATCGAGTGCGGGAAGCTGGATGCGGAGATCGCTGCGGTGATCTCAAACTGTGCGAACGCTCAGGGGATCGCGATCGCACGGGAGCGCAGCTTACCAGCGGTGGTGCTGCCTTCGGGGGGCGTGCCGCGCGAGGAGTATGACCGGCGCGTGGTGGCCGAACTTCAGAACCGCGGCGTGGAACTGGTCTGCCTGGCTGGTTTCATGCGGCTTCTGACCGGCGAGTTTTGCCGGGCCTTTCCACTGCGCGCGTTGAATATCCATCCGTCTTTGCTGCCCGCGTTTCCGGGACTGGATGCGCAGAAACAGGCGCTGGAACATGGCGCCAAGATCAGCGGTTGCACGGTGCATTTTGTCGACGAACTTCTGGATGCGGGCCCGATTATTTTGCAGGCCGCCGTGCCGGTTCTGGATGACGACACAGAGCAAACGCTGGCCGCTAGGATTCTTGCAGAAGAGCACCGCATTTATAGCGAGGCCATCGGGTTGGTTCTGTCGGGGCGCTGGCGCATGGAGGGCCGGCGCGTGATTGCGGGGTAACGAAGTGAGAAGGCTTGGCCGCGCACTGCTCCCCACCTGCCGCTACCTGATGCAAACCGAAGTGCACGTATTCGCCTTCTCGGTGTCGGCCGGATTGTTGCTGTCCTTTTTTCCGTTTCTCACGGTGATGCTTTCGATCTGCCGGTATGTTCTGAAATGGCGGGCCGGCGTGAGCGCGGTCTACTTTGCGTTGGATGACTATTTCCCGGACGCATTCGGACAATTCATTCGGAGGAATTTCGAAGTCACCGTGGCATCGCGCGGGCCGGTTCAGGTGATTTCGCTGGTGCTGTTGTTTTTCACCGCCAGCGGAATATTCGAGCCGTTGGAAGTGGCACTGAATCGAGTATGGAATTGCCCGAAGAACCGCAACTATTTCAAGAACCAGTTGGTGAGCCTGGGGCTGATCTTCGCCTGCGGCGCGCTGATGCTGTTTTCGACCACGCTGACGGCCTTAAACAACGAGTACCTCACCGGCATCAAGATTCGGCAGACGGCGCCGGTGGCGAACCTGATCGGGCTGCTGATGTTCAAGGCGGCGGCCGTTCCGATGTCGATGCTGGTGCTGTTTCTGATTTATTGGCTGCTGCCGAATTGCAAAATCAAGCCCATGCGGATCGCGCCGGCCGCGATCATTGTAGGGCTTTTGCTGGAGGTCCTGAAGTACATCAACCTGTGGACCTGGCCGTTTCTCCGGGCCAAGCTGCAGTCCGAATACGGGCCCTTCTATTACACGGTGACCATTATTCTGTGGGGCTTTGTGGCGGCGCTGGTGGTGCTGGCGGGAGCGGAGTGGACCGCGCGGCGATCCCAAGCGGCGGCCAGCGACAGCGAGCAGCTAAGGGTCACTTAACCGGGCGCCGTATTACATAGCCCTTTGTCAACCTGGGAATTCTACCTACGCGAAAAAGGACCAACTTCCTATTGCGGCAAACGTACCAAAGTCCCACACTGAGTCTTCACCAATCATGCAGTCTGTTTCCGTTCTGTCCACACACAAATCTGAAGGTGCTCTGAAACAAGACGCACCGAAGGGCCTGGAACTTCTTTCACGATCTCAGAGCGGGGCGCCGCAAGAGGACTCTGAAAACGCCAGCGTCGTACCGCCTGTGCCCGAGACGCTGCAAGAAACCGGCCTGGCCGAATCCACACTCCAGCAGCTCATCTTGAAGTTGTTGTACGCGCGGGGCGATATGCTGGGCCGCGAGCTGTCGGAGGCGCTGGGGCTCAAGTTCAGCCTGATTGAAGGGATCATCGATTTTTTCAAGCAGCAGCACTTCATTCAGGCCAAGAAGTCGCTCGGCATGGGGAACAGCACGGTGCTGTTCGCGCTCACCGAAACCGGCCGGAACTCCGCGCGCGAGTGCATGGAGAGCAATCAGTACGCGGGCCTCGCGCCGGTTCCGCTGCATCAGTACACGCAAATCGTTCGAAGGCAGCGGCGCGCCGACGGTTGGCTCACGCCCGATGCCCTGCAGCAGGCTTATCGCCGGATGGTGGTGACACCGCGCGTTCTGGCTCAGATCGGTCCGGCGGTGAGTTCGGGAAACTCGTTCCTGATTTATGGCCAGCCGGGGAACGGGAAAACGTTTCTGGCCGAAGCGCTCATGAACGTCGACGATTCGTGCGTTTACGTCCCGCATGCGCTGGATTGTCAGGGCACCATCGTTCAGGTATTCGACCCGCTGTATCACCAGCGGGTGGATGATACCGAAGAGCAGTCGGTCTTCAGCACCGGGCCGCAACATGACCGCCGCTGGATCAAGTGCCGGCGGCCATTCATCGTCACGGGCGGTGAGCTGACGCTCGAAATGCTGGATCTGAATTTCAACTCGACGTCGAAGATTTACGATGCGCCGTATCAGTTGAAGGCGAACAACGGCATTTATCTGATCGACGATTTCGGCCGCCAGCAGTGTACTCCGGCCGAGGTGCTGAACCGCTGGATCGTGCCCATGGAACGGCGCGTGGATTACTTGAAATTCAACAGCGGAGGCAAGATCACCGTTCCGTTCGAGGCGTTCCTGATTTTTTCCACCAACCTGAATCCGGAACAATTAGGGGATGAAGCGTTTCTGCGCCGCATTCAATACAAGATGCTGCTGCGCAGCCCCGACGAGCACGAGTTCAGCACGATTTTCCGCCGTTTCTGCGAATCCAGAAGCCTGGCGCATCCCGACGGGCTGATCGCGCGCTTCATTGACAAGCACTACCGCAAGGCACGGCGCCCATTTCGCCGATGTCATCCGCGCGATATTCTGTCGCATGCCATCGACTTGATCCATTTCGAAAAGCTGCCGTTTGAATTGACGGACGATCTGGTGGACCGCGCGTTTGAGAGCTGCTTTCTGGAAGAGACCGGCGACTAGAGATCCACGTTTCCGCCCGAGAGGATCACGCCGATTTTGTGAATGCCCGGCGGCAACTTTTTCTGCAGGACGGCCGCGGCTGATGCGGCGCCGCTCGGTTCCACCAGGATCTTCATGCGCATGAGCAGAAAGTTCATGGCTTCGCGAATTTCCGAATCGCTTACCAGGAAGATGTCTTCCACGTGCTGCTGAACGATGGGAAACGTGAGTGCACCGGGTTTGTTGGAGCGCAGCCCATCGGCGATGGTTTCGGGCATGGGGATGGCAATGCGCTGGCCGGCGCGCAATGAGAGCAGCGTGTCGTTACCGTTCTCCGGTTCGACGCCAAAGATACGAATACCGGGACGAATGGCGTGGGCCGCGATGGAACTGCCGGAGATCAATCCGCCGCCGCCGATCGGGATCACTAGCGCGTCGAGGTCGGGAACTTCGGCGAGAAATTCCAAGGCTGCGGTGCCTTGGCCGGTGATGGTCCAGGGATGATCGTAGGGAGGAACAACGGTAGCGCCGCTTTCTTGCGCGATCCCGAGCGCGATGGCTTCGCGATCCTCGGTAGCGCGATCGTAAGTGACAATTCGCGCGCCATAGCCGCGTGTAGCCGCGAGCTTGGATGCAGGCGCGTCGGCGGGCATCACGATGGTTGCCCCAATGCCTCGCGATTCTGCGGCGATGGCGACCGCCTGTCCATGATTGCCGGACGAATAGGTGATAACTCCGCGCGGCAAGTCGCCGTTGGGAATCGACAGGATAAAGTTGGACGCGCCCCGAATCTTGAACGCGCCGCCGCGCTGGAAGTTTTCGCACTTGAAGAAGACACTGGCGTCGGCCAAGGCATCAAAGGTGCGCGATGTGAACACCGGCGTGCGGTGCACGATGGCGCGAGTGCGTTCGGCGGCAGCTTGAATGTCGGAGAGCTCAATGGTCGGGCATCGAGCTCGGTTTAATAGCCCGCTTGTTTGTCGACCATGAATTCCAACGGCTGCCCGTTGCGGAAACGCTCGAAGTTTTCGATGAACTGGTTCACCGCCAGCTCCATCCAGCCGGTGGTGTGGTCGGCGCAGTGGGGCGAGAGCAGGACGTTCTCCATGCGATAGAACGGATGATCGGCGGGAAGCGGCTCCTTCTCAAAAACGTCCAGCGCCGCGCCTCGAATCTGGCGCTGGTTGAGCACGGAGATGAGCGACGGTTCGTCGACTACCGCGCCGCGGCCCACATTGATAAATACGGCGGAGTTCTTCATGAAATGGAACTCGCTGGGGCCCAGCATGCCTTGCGTTTCCGATGTGAGAGGCGTGGCGGCGAGAACGTAATCGGAGAGGCTCAGCATTTCGTTTAGCTGTTCGCGCGTGAAGGAGCGCTCCAATACGGGGTCGTTCTCGTCTGAAGGAGTGCGGCGGCGAAGAGCTAGTACCGTCATGTCGAGCGCGTGGGCCAGGCGCGCCACTTCCCGTCCGATGCCGCCGTAGCCGATCACGCCCAGGGTTTGGCCGCGCAGGAAGGCCACGTCGAATTGCTCCCAGCGTGCCGCTTCCTGCTGGCGAATCAGCCGGCGAAAATCTTTCGCGAAGTAGAGCATGGCGGCGATAGCGAATTCAGCGAGTGCCGGACCAAACACACCGCGGCCGTTGGTCAACGGCGCGGGGCATGCGATCAGTTCGGGAGATAAAACTTTCTCCACGCCCGCGGATAATGCATGAATCCACTTCACCTGCTCGGCGAGCGGCAGGATGGCTGCAAGCGCGGAGCCATCGTGAAAGCCGTTGAGGATCACATCCGCTTCCGGAGCGTGCTGTTTCAGGAAATCGAGATCGTTTCCGGTAAACACGGTCACCGGCTGCGGCAGACGGTCCAGGAAGCGCAGAAAGGGATAATGCGGGCTGGAAATGACGAGAAGGGTGATGGAGTCCATGAAACCAGGAAGATAACACGAAGCGAAGCGGAGGCTGATAAGATCGTGCTGTGGCGGCCCCAGATCTGCTTCAAGCGCAATTGCGCGAACTGCCGGCGGTGGACCAAGTGCTGGTTGCGTTAAGCCATTTGGAAGGGCGTTTCCCTCGGCGGTTAATCGTGGAAGAAGTGCGCCGCGTGCTTGAAAAAGCGCGTGACGAGATACGCGCCGGGCGCAGCGTGCGAGCCGGCCGACGATCGAGAAGCGCGTGGAGCGTAATCTGGCGAAGCTGGAAGCTCCGTCGCTGCGGCACGTAATTAATGCAACCGGCGTGGTTCTGCACACCAACCTGGGCCGTGCTCCGCTGGCGCCTTTCGAGCCGCTATTCGGCTATTCGAACCTGGAATACGATCTTGCGGCCGGCCGGCGCGGGAAGCGGGACGTGCATGCTTCCGAATTGCTGGAACGGCTGACTGGCGCGCCGGGCATCGCGGTGAACAACAACGCGGCCGCGATTTATTTGGCGCTGAATGAGCTGGCGGCAGGATTTGAAGTGGTGGTGTCGCGCGGAGAGCTGATCGAGATCGGCGACGGGTTTCGCATCCCCGAAATCATGCAGCGCTCGGGCGCCGTGCTGCGCGAAGTAGGGACGACGAACCGAACCCACATCGGCGATTATCGCGAGGCCATCAACGAACGAATACGGCTGCTGCTGCGGGTTCATCCGAGCAATTTTCGCATCGAGGGATTCACGGCGCGGCCCGAGCTGCGCGAGCTGGCGGCGCTCGCAAAAGAGCGCGGCGTTCCTTTGTACGAGGATCTGGGCAGCGGCTGCGTAGCGGATTTGCGCGCGTTCGGCGTGGAGGAACCGCTGGTGGCGGACAGTATTCGCGCGGGAGTGAACCTGGTGTCATTCAGCGGCGATAAGCTGCTGGGCGGCCCGCAGGCGGGAATCTTGGCGGGCGATGCCGCGCTGGTAGCGCGGTTGCGCCGCAATCCGATGTTTCGCGCGCTGCGCCTCGATAAATTGATTTATCAGGCGCTCGAAACCACGCTGCGCAATCTGGTTCTGGAGCGGTGGGACCAGGTTCCGGCGTTGCGCATGATTTCGCAATCGAGTGACGAACTCCGCGCGCGGTCGGAAAACATGCTTCGACGCCTGGATGGCCTGCGGGCGTCGGTGATCGAAGGAAGCTCGGTGATCGGCGGAGGCTCGACCCCCGAGCAGCCGCTTCAAAGCTGGCTGATCGCTATTGATTGCGCGGATGTCGTCGAAGCCGAGAGGCGCTGCCGTTTGGGCGATCCTCCGGTGGCGGCGCGGATTGGAGATGGACGCTTGCTGCTGGATCTGAGGACAGTGTTCGAGCAAGAAGAAGACGACCTGGCGCGAGTAATTCGCACGGCCTGCGCGTGATTTCTTAAAGCGTCGACAATAACATCGCAAGCAGCGCTGTACGATCCACGATGCGATTGAGCAGGATGCTTTCGTTCGCGGCGTGCGCGCCTTCGCCCACTCCGCCCAGTCCATCGAGCGTGGGCACACCGAGCGCCGCGGTAAAGTTGCCGTCTGAGCCGCCGCCGGTAGCGGATTCCTCCAGCGTGACGCCGAGTTCCTTGGCACAGGCGCGCGCGGCCTGAAATAAGCTTCGAATGGCGGCCGTTCGTTCCATGGGCGGACGATTCAAGCCGCCCTCCACCTGAAGGGAACAGCGCTTATCGATTGGACGCAGCGACCGAAATTTCTTGTCGAGCACCGCGGCATCCTTCGCTTTCGCGATGCGGATGTCCACTTCGACGCGTGCCTCGGCCGCCACGACATTGGTGCGCGTGCCGCCCGCAATCACGCCCGGGTTCACCGTGATGCCCTGCTTCAAATTGGTGAAAGCCGCGATTTTCGGGATCTGGCGCGCCAGCTCCACCACCGCGCTGGCGCCTGCTTCGTAATCGACGCCCGCGTGCGACGCCTTGCCCTTCACCGTGACCGTGTAATCGCCGACGCCTTTGCGCGCAGTCTTAAGCTTGCCCTTGAGGCCCGTGCCCGGCTCGACCAAGAGTGCAACCGCGCTTTGCCGCGCGGCCTCTTCGGTAAAGTGGCGCGAGGTCTGGCTGCCGACTTCTTCGTCCGAATTCATTTGAAACAGAATGTTCCGGCGAACCGGGATTTCGAGCATGCGCAGCGTATGTATGGCGATAAATGAAAAATGCGATGCCCGACTTCATGTCCAGCACGCCCGGCCCCCACAAGCGGCCCTGCTCCTCGCGGAGCGGCATGTGCGCCAGCGTGCCAAGAGGCCAAACGGTATCGGAATGCGCCAGTACTAAGATCTTGCCGGCGCCGGCTTTCGCGCCAGGCAGCTTGAACTCGCAGCGCAGGTGAGGCCCGAAGCGGCCACCCGGCAGGGTCTTCACGTTTGCCGCGCCGTCCAGACGGCCGGCTAAAAGATTCACGAAGCGGTTGACGGCCTGCGGCTGATCGCTCGGAGACTCGCACCTTGCCAACTCGCGAATCAATGCGACGATGGCCGGCTGCTTCGCTTCCGCAAAAGCAAGAAACGGATGCACTGCCTGTTATAATAGCCAGTTCGCATGCCCCTTCTCGACATCCAGGAGATTCGCGACATTTTGCCGCATCGTTACCCGATGCTTCTGGTGGATTCCATCCTGGAGCTGGAAGAGGAGCGGATCGTCGGAATCAAGAACGTTACGGTGAACGAACCGTACTTCGTGGGCCATTTTCCGGAGTATCCGGTGATGCCGGGCGTGCTGGTGGTGGAAGCCATGGCGCAGGTGGCGGGCGTGCTGGTGCTGAAGTCGCTGCCGGATCGCAAGAACAAGCTGGTGCTGCTGGCCACCATCGAAGAAGCCAAATTCCGGGGCAAGGTGCGGCCGGGCGATCAGCTTCGCATCGAGATGAAGGTCACCAAGCGCAAGGCCAGCATCGCGAAAATGCACGGCAAGGCCACCGTGGATGGAGCCGTGGTCGCCGAGGCCGTGCTGATGTGCGTGTTGCAGGATCGCACGCGAAGCGCCGGTGGAAGAGCCGGTGCCGGTGGCCTAAGCCAGCGCATGGCGATCCATCCGGCTGCCATCGTCGATCCACAGGCTCGGATCTCGGCAAGCGCTGAAATCGGGCCGGGCTGCATCATCGGCGCCGAAGTGGAAATCGGCGCGCGCACTCGCCTGATGGCTCACGTGTACGTGGAAGGCGTGACCCAGATCGGCGAAGACAACGTCTTCTTTCCCTACTCGACAGTGGGCGTGGCGTCGCAGGATTTGAAATACAAAGGCGAGCGCGCCGAAACGCATATCGGAAGCCGCAACAAAATCCGCGAATTTGTCAGCATCCATCGCGGCACCGCGGGTGGCGGGCTGGTCACTCAAATCGGCGACGACAATCTGTTGATGGCTTACGCGCACGTGGCGCACGATGTGCGGATCGGCAACCACGCGCAACTCGGAAACGCGGTCACCTTCGCGGGCCACGTGATCGTGGAAGATTGGGCGGTGATTGAGGCCTTCAGCGGCGTGCATCAATTTTGCCGGATCGGGAAGCACGCGTTTATCGGCGGCTACAGCGTGGTGACGAAAGACGTACTGCCGTATTCGATGACCGTGAGCCCGCGGGAATCGAAAGTTTTCGGCGAAAACAAAGTCGGATTGGAGCGGCGCGGATTCAATAAGGAGGCGATCGAAAGCCTGCACAAGGCGTTCCGGCTGCTCACCAAATCGGGGCTGAATACCACGCAGGCGGTGGAGCGGATTCGCGCGGAAGTTCCCGACTGCCCGGAGGTGTGCGATCTGCTGGCGTTCATGGAACGGTCCGAGCGCGGTTTTGTGAAATGAGCCGCTACGGCATGATCGCGGGCAACGGCCGTTTTCCGCTGCTGGCGCTGGAAACGGCACGCGCCGCGGGCGACGAAGTGGTGGTGCTCGCCATCAAGGAAGAAGCGTCGCCCGAAGTGGAGCAACTCGCCGGACGCTGCCACTGGATCTCGCTGGGCCAGCTTTCGCGCTTGATCGAAATCCTCAAGGAAGAGGGCATCACCGAAGTGATGATGGCCGGGCAGGTGAAGCACGCCAAGATTTTTTCGTCCATCCGGCCGGACTGGAAGCTGGTGAAACTGCTGGCGGGCCTGAAGCAGAAGAACACGGAGGCGTTGATCGGCGGCGTAGCGCAGGTTTTGGCGGAGGAAGGCATTCATCTGGCGGATTCCACGCTGCTGCTCAAGCCGTTGCTGGCGGGCGTGGGCGTGTTGAGCAAGCGCAAGCCGTCAGCGGAGGAGGAACGCGATATCGCCTATGGCCGCAAGATCGCGAATACGCTGGCGGGCATGGATGTGGGCCAGAGCGTCGCGATTTGCGACGGCGCCTGCGTGGCCGTGGAAGCGATGGAGGGCACCGACGCAATGCTGGAGCGCGCGGCGTCGCTGGTGAACGGGAAGCCGCTGCGGCTGGTGAAAGTCTCGCGGCGGCGGGGACACTTGCTGTTCGACGTTCCGGTGGCGGGTCCGGGCACGATCGAAGCCATGCGGAAAGCCGGTGCGACCGCACTGGCTGTGGACGCGGGCCGGACGCTGCTGCTGGATCGCGAGGCGATGCTGGCACGGGCCGATCAAGTGCAAGATTGCGATAGTGGGCTGCGAGCCCGAAGCGTAGCGACCGCTATTCGCGTTTGTTGCCGATTAAAAGCGAGAGCAGGTATTCGTTGGCGGCGGGATGGGTCCGAATCTTGGCCCAGTTCTCAAACGCAGTCCGGGCGATCCGTGACCTTGGCATGTACATGCGGTGGACGCCCAGATCTTAGCGTTATCGTAATCTGCCTGCTGGCGCGTCCTCTTGCAATTCAACAAACACCTTCGCCACGGCCTGCAATTCCGCAGGCACCACAGGTGACGGGACGTACTCCAGCCACGCCAGGAGCTCCGCAATACCGCATTGCGACACCTCCTTCATGGTCTTGTGTTCAAACCTTCTGGCTCCAGACCAAACGCGAGCCGACTGAGAGCCATTCCACGCCTGGACCGCCTCATGAACCAGCAGGTGAAACAGCGCGTAATAGGCAGTGGAAATCGATCGACGCAAAGAAGCTTGCTCTGGATCGGTTGGCGCTGGATTGGCAAGACGGCCAGCCAGCGTTAGCAGGTCTTCGGCTATTCCCATTCCGGGTCTTTTAGATCGTCCTGTTCCAGCCTTGGTACGAAAGTAGAAGTAGGGAATGTACACCGAGTAATCGGACGTCGAAGAGCGCCAGATCATTGATCAGCAGCATTTCCGATCCGGCCCGTAAGCTCCGAAAGGCGGCAGGTCGCTTCGCGCTTCGTCCGTCAAAAGGATTCGAAAATAGATCGCCGGGTCGCCATCCCAATCGCGGCTGAAGGAGTGCCGGATACGCACCACTTCGGCCGGGAACTTTTTGGCGACTTCATCCACTTTTTGCGCGAAATCCTTCAACTGCTGCGGACTCAGATACGTCGTTGCCATGGATCGCCTGTGTTCCCATGATAAGTTAAGTTTTGACCAAGATTCGAGTCGCCGTCATCGGCGCGGGGGTGTTCGGACGGCACCATCTGCGCGTGCTGAACCAATCGTTGAATGCCACGCTGGTGGGCGTTGTGGATTCCGATGCGGAACGCGCCGCGCAAGCCGCGGCCGAGCATAATTGCCTGACGTTCGCGACGCTGGGCGAGCTTAAGGGCAACGTGGATGCGGCCATAGTCGCGGTGCCCACTTCGCTGCACGGCGACGTCGGGTGCGAGTTGCTGGAGTCCGGCATCGACGTGCTGGTGGAAAAGCCGATTGCGGCCGATCTGGCCTCCGCGCGGCGATTGGTGGACACGGCGGCGGAGCACGAACGCATCCTGCAAATCGGCCACCTGGAGCGCTTCAATCCGGCGGTAGCGGCCCTCAAGAAAATCACGAGCATTCCGCTCTTCTTCGAGATTCACCGGCTCAGCCTGTTCAGCCCGCGCAGCCTGGATGTCGACGTAGTTCTGGATTTAATGATCCACGACCTGGATATCGTGCTGGACCTGGCGGGCGCAATGCCCGAGGAGATTCGCGCGGCGGGTATATCCATCCTGTCGGAGAAAGTGGACATCGCGAATGTGCGGCTGGCGTTTCCGGGCGGATGCATCGCCAATCTCACGGCCAGCCGCGTCTCCACCGAGCGCGTGCGCAAACTGCGGCTCTTCCAGCCGCACCAGTACATTTCGCTCGACTACCAGAAGCAGGAGGCAGTGGCGTTCACGGTGGGCGAAAACCAGCAGATCGGTTTTCAGCCGCTCCCGGCGGTGAAGGAAGAGCCGCTGCGGCTGGAGGTGGAATCGTTCCTGGAGGCCGTCGCGAACCGCACGCGGCCGCTGGTTCCGGGGGAAGAGGGACTGCGGGCACTCGAAGTGGCGCTGGCGATTCTTGATAAAATTGAGGAGCACGCGAAGTTGGTCACGCGACGGCTCCAATCACTTAGCTAGCAACTACTTGGCAACGGTGGGCGCGCGATGAACGTCTTTCATTGGGCATCATGACACCAGGCGCGGATTCCGGTCCCAATTTCCTGCTGGACTGGCACGAGTCCGCGGACCGGAAGAGCTATTGGCGGGCCGGCCCTGGGGACGCTGGTCGTACACGCCGGGATCCTCGCGCTGGTGTTTTTGCTGGCGAGTTTGAGCGGCCCGGCGCTGAAGGAAGGCCCTGAGGTAATTCCCGATTTCAGGCAGGCCGTTCATCTGATCCTGCCGCAGGATCTGACGCAGAAGGCGCCCAACAAGGGCAAGGTGGCCAAGGAAGTGAACGTGGAGGATTTGAAGCCGCGTCCGGCCTCGCAGCAGCGGCTGCCTCCCGCGCCCGCCGTGCGAGCGTTCAAACCGCCCAATCCGCTGCCGCCTGGACCGCAGCAGGCACCCGCGGCGCCGCGCATTGCGCAGCCCCCGAAGATCGAGACGCCTGTCACGGCGCAAAACGCTCCCCCGGCGCCGCCCGCGCTGTCCGGCACTCCGAAAGCTCCCCCTCCGCCACAGATTCAGCCGGTGGAGCAACCCAAGCTGGCGTTTGAAACGCCGGGACAGGGCGGACCCAGCGAGCATAAAGGCCAGGCGAAGCTGCAGCCGCCGAAGGCGAGTGTCCAGGAAGCGGTGCGCGAGGTTGCGCGCGGCGGTGGCGGGCAGGGCAGGATCGTGGTGGGCGACGTGGATCAGCCGCCGGATCTGCCACCCGGGATTCATTTGCCGCCATCACCCGGACGTACCGGAAGCAGCCTGGAGCTGATGAGCGATCCGATGGGCGCGGATTTCGGGCCCTACCTGATCCGAATCCTGGCGCTGGTTCGCCAGAATTGGTTCGCGGTAATTCCAGAGAGCGCGCGGCTGGGTAACCGCGGGGTGGTGGAATTGCAGTTCATCATCGATCGCAACGGGCAGGTGCCGAAGGTGGTGATCGCGACGCCCTCTGGATCGGAAGCTCTGGATAAAGCGGCGGTGGCCGGGATCAGCGCGTCGGTTCCCTTCCCGCCGCTGCCGAACGATTTTAAGGGGCAGGAGATCAGGCTGCAGTTTGCGTTTAAATATAACCTCAAGTAGCAAAAACTAACTGCAAATCTGAGGAATTACTGCAAAACTACCAGCGGCGCACGGGCATAGCCGAATTTTCGGGCTTGTTCGTCGATGACGCTCACCTGGCAGGTATAGCGGCCGGGCGGAATGTTGGAGAGCGGCATCTGGAATTCGAACGCCAGCGTGTTCGGCCGCCCCGATTTTGGTTTGGTGACGCGCACCGGCGCCGATTCAAACGCCTTCGATTTTCCCCGGAACATCGTCAGCTCGGCCGACACGCTGGGTGAGGCCACGGTCCCCGGATCGTAGACTTCGAAATAGACGTACAGCTTCTGATTCTTGCGGAATACGCGCGTAATATCGGGAATCAGCTTTTCGCCATTTTCTACCAGCGGATGTTCGTTCAACAGTTTTTTATTCACACCCGCCGTTCCGATGCTGGCCGACAGAGGTTCGCGCTGGTTGCTCCATACCACCGAGCTCATGCGGACCGACGAAGACTGTTTGCTGAGATCGGGAACCGTGAACTTCATTTCAAACGTTCCCATCTTGCCGTTTTGGTTTTCACGCGTCAGGAAGCGGAGATTGTAATCTCCCGGCGGCAGCGTCACGCCCGTGTCATATTCGACGTGGCGCTGGGCGAGCTGCGCGGCATTCTCCTCGCTGAGCTTCAGCTTGATCTCGTCGCGAACGCCGCCCAGCAGCTTTCCACGCAGATCGCGGATTTGGCCGATGAAATCCAGATCGGTGGTCGATTTCGGGGACAGATCCAGCGCCGAACCGTCTATGCGGACGGTAATCGGGACAAAATATTTGTCGCGCCCGGTCTGGAAGTAATCCACCTCCATGGCGAGCGGAAGATCGGTGAACGGATCGTCCAGCGTGAGCGCATCTTCGAGCTGCCGCTCCTTGTCGCTCGAATTCATCTTGCCCCAGACCTTGCCGGCGTAATACCCCTTGCGGTAATCGATCTTCGCCGATTCGGGCAGCGCGCCGATTTTCACCGTTACGTGCCGGTACTTGCCGTCCTGCGCGGGATTCGCGCTGTAGTAACCGAGAACGTAGTAGCTGCTGATATCGGTCTGCACGGCCTTGATGCCAAGAGTCAGGTCGTTACTATCGAGCAAGGCCTTTCCACCGGTGTCAGCCGCCAGCGTGAAGATGGTGTCCTGCGAATCGTGAAACGAGCTGCGGGCGCTCAGTTGCGCGCTGCCCGTGAATACCCCCGTACCTTTCGGCGAAGCCTGAGTCGCATCGCCGGCCGGGGCCATGGCCACCAGGCCACGCGCATCGATCGGATAAAACGAAACATTGGCGCGCACCGCCGCGTTCACCGTAGCGCGGATCTGCGATTGATTGTCCACGCCGGTCTTTCCGATGCCGCTTGAAAAATAGACCAGCGCCTTCTTCTCCGGAAATGGCGCTAGTTTACGCGCGGCATCTTCTAGCGCACTCAGCTTGCGATCGGTATTGAAGATGTTGAACTCGGTGTCGTCGGCGGTGAACTCCCCGCTGTCGTCGGTGGCATCGGCGCCGGTTGCGGCCAGGGCGGCTAGCTCGCTGGAATCGCCGATGCGCAGCGCTTGAATGGCGGTCAGCAACGTCTCGCGATCGTTGGTGAAGTCCTGCACCACGCGCAGTTCGTTCGTCATCGTCATGATGGACACGCTGTCGGACGCGGTCATTTGCGTATCGATGAACTTGGTGGCGGCGTCGCGCGCGCGGATCTGCTCGGCGGGCTGCATGGACGAAAGATCGAAGAACATTGCGATCAGCCGCCGGTCCTTCAGTTGGTCGGACTTGAGGGTCGGGTTTGCAGGAGGGGCTTCGGCGGGCGGGGTTGGTTTGGACTCCACCGGTCCGCGCGTCTTGAGCGTGGGCGCCGGCACCTCGAGCGGCGGCAGTGTAGTTCCGTTCAGGTGCTCCAGCTCAAACACCGAGATCTGTTGCGGCTTGCCGTCTTCGAGGAGTGTGAACTGGTTCTTCTTCAAGTCTTCAATCGCTTTGCCACTCTTGTCTTTTACGGCGACGTTGATGATCACCAGGTTGGTGCTGGTCCGGAAGGTGGGCGCCTGCTGGTCCTGCGCCAACAGCCCCGCGCAAGCGAGCATCGCGGAAAAAACTCTCAACGCGCTTCTGGACATAGCGGGCATCTCCCTAAAAACGGAACCTGATGTTGATGTCGGCGGTTCGCATGGCGCCGGCCGTGGTCGGCAAGCCGTAGAGCGCGGAACCAAACACGGTATTCACGTTGGTGATGTTCACGTGATTCAGAGTGTTGTTTGTCTCCAAACGCAGCTCGATACGCTTGCGGCTGCCCTCGCCACCAATTGTAAAATAGCGGCCGAAAGCCGTATTGAGCGACCAGGACCAGGGCGCCGGAATGGTATTGCGTCCCGCGTCGCCCAACTCGCCCGGCAGCGGAAAAGTAAACGCATCCGGATTGAAGTATCCACTTCCATCTGTTACAGGCAGGCCAGTGGCCTGGGCACGGCCGCTTCCCACCACTCCGGTGCCCGCGGCGTTCGATTGATTGCCCAGGATTCGGGCCGTCAGCGGCGTGCCGCTTTCGAGCAGCGCCGACCCGCTGAGCGTCCAATTGCGCTTCCACCAACTGGCCTGCGTGGGAGTGCTGAGGACGTAGTTCAGATTCAGCACATGCCGGCGGTCAAAGCTCGACAGTCCCCGCTCGGCGCTCAAATCGAACGCGTTCTGCGCCACCACGTTGCCGACGCCGCCAAACGTGGAACTGTCGTCAATGGACTTGGAAAGCGTGTAAATGATGTTGAACGACATGTTGCGCGAGAAACGCCGCATCAATCGCGCCTGGCCGGCATGGTAAATCGAATTGCCCCAGGAGCTGTCGTAGGTAAACTGCTCCGCGTTGGAGATTTGCAGATTCTGCTGGGAGTTTAGCGGCGACGAGCCCAGCGCCGCGCGATTCGGAATGGTTTCGGTATCGAGGTCGGTTCCTTTGGTCCCCAGGTAGCTCAGCTCAATGAAAAACGAGCGGCTCAGGTTCTGTTGCACGCTTACGTTCCAGCTCTGCGCGTAGCCGATCTTATAATTCTTTTGGACCGCGTAAGTGTTCAGAATGGAGGCGTTGGTGGGGGCGGTAGCGAGCCCGTTTTGGAGCGTCAGCACGTTGTCGGCGCTGGTGGTCAGGGTCTGCGTTTGGGCGAAGGGAGGCTGCTGGGAAAGTTCGGTGGCCAGACGATTGAGCGCGGTTGGATTGTAGTAAATGCCATAGCCCAGGCGAACCACTGTCGAATGCTTCGAGCTCGGTTTCCAGGCCAAGCCGCCACGGGGAGCGAAATTGTCGCGATCGGGTTCGATCAAGCTGTTCGGAAATGCGCCGGAATACGGGCCGATCGCTCCGGGTAAAACGGGAGCGACGGCGGTAAAGCCGGGCGCGATATCGAGATTCACAATGTGCCCGTATTTTTCCGAAAGCGGCGAATAATATTCGTAGCGCAGGCCGAACATCAAGGTCAGATTCGGATTTACGCGCCAATCGTCATTTGCATAAGCATCCCAGGAATTTTGGCGAAAATACACGCTGCTGTCGCCGAACTGAACCGAGCTCGACTGCGGGAGGCCTAGCAGGAAATCCGCGAAATCCAAACCCGTGTTAGGGATCGGCTGGCCGCTCGCATTGAATGCGCTGGTGGCAATTCCGCTGAACTGGAAGGTGCCGCGTGCATTCTGATCGGTAGTCGTATTGCGATCCTGCCGCTTGAAATCGCCCCCGAAGGTCAGCGTGTGATTTTTCTTCACCCAGCTGTAGGAATCGCCCTCCGAAAGATACTGTACTGCTGAATTGGACGGAAGGGCGTCGGTGAGGCTGGCGAAGTTCGTGAAGGACAGAGTCGGAGGGCCGTAGTTGATCGGCTGCTGCGAAGTCCCCTCAATGCCGAGTTCGGCCGCCACGTTGGTTCCATAGGAGAAATAGGAGTCCTGCGCGGTGCGGTTGCGATTGAAGGTCAGTTGCGCCGTGTTGAGGGCGTTGGAGCCGATGTTGTGAGTCCAACTCAAATTCGTGTTGTCGCCAAAACCGTTGCCGGGATCCAAATAGCCGAACAGTTGCGCGTTATCACTCTTGCGCCGCTGGAAGCTCTCGTTTAACGCCAGCCGGTCGTTCTTGTCAACGTTCTGGTTCAAACGCAAACTGACGTTGTCGGTGTCCGCTGGAACCGCGGTGACGAACTCAAAATTCTGGACGGTGCCGGGAAGGTTCGGCAGGGGGATGTATTGGAGCAACCCTGCCGACGCGGGATTGATCAGGCTATTTGGAATGATATTGCCCGCGAAAGGCGCGCCGGTGGCTGGATTGTAGATACTCGGAACCACACCATTGATGAAGGTTTGTGAAAAATCTCCGGTGCGTTCGGCGGCCGTGGGTACCGTGCCGATGTTGTAAAACGGGCTCTGGCCGCGCGTACCGAAATAACTCAGCGTGAAAAATGTAGAGTCGCCTTTGAGCAAATGGGGAATGCGTAAGGGTCCGCCCAGTACCGCGCTCCAGCGGTAATTATTGAAATCCGGCTGCGGCGCGGGCTGGCCGCTCAATGAGAACTGCTTGGCGTCGGTGTCGGCGCCATGCCACTGGAACGACACATTGCCGTGGATGCCCTGGCGGCCCCGATTCCTGCGATTGCCGATGAATCCGCCATTACCACCGCGCCCGCCGCGCCGGCCTCCTGGGCCGCCGAATCCACCACGCCCGCCGCCAAAGCCGCCGCCACGTCCTCCGCCGAATCCGCCTCCGCCCGGGCCACCAGGACCACCGCCGCCCGCTCCACCGGGAGCACCTGGAATACCCCCAGGCTGGCCTTCGATGCCCGCGCCGGGCAGGCCTCCGGGTGCCTGAATCCCGAACACGGGGCCGCGCAATCCGAAATCATCCTGACCGGTTTGCAAGCCATTGCTCAGCGATCCGTTCACCAGGAAAGCTTCGTTCGCATTGGAAGAGACGGTGGCCGGCGGCGGGGCGTTGTCTTGCGGCGCGGCTGCCGCGATCTGATCCAATTCCGCTTCCGTGGTCCCCGCCGCGGCGCGGAAGCCGCCCGCTTGCTGCTGGGGACGCTGTCCGAATTCCCTTGGCTCTCTTTGGCGGAGAGTCTGCAACTCGAGCGACCACACCGTGGGCTGGGCCGCGGCACCGGCCTGGATTTGCTTGCGAGCAGTCTGAAAACCAAACATCTGGACTTCGACGGTGTAAGCTCCTGGAGCGAGATCGGTGAATTGATAAGCGCCGGATTCGTCGGTTGTGGTGACCGCGCGATGATTGCCTTCAGTAGCGGTCACTGTCGCGCCCGGCAGCGGCTGATTTCCAAACTTCACAGTTCCGCTGGAAGTGACGCTATTCTGCGCGCACAGCGAGGCGCAGAGAGACACCCACGAAAAAGACAACAGAAGTAAAATCCGCCGCACTAGTCTAAAGGATCGCACTGAATAGCTCAGCGGTTACCGAAATCGGTGTAAAAGAGGGTAAACGTCCGAGCCTATTTAGCCTGCAACAGCACTACGGTGATGTTGTCGGGGCCGCCGGCTTGCTTGGCGGCGTCAATCAGGCGTTCACACTTCGCTTGCAGGGAACCGTTGCCGGACAAGCTGTCTGCAATTACACGCTGCTCCACCACACCGTGCAGACCGTCGCTCGAAATCAGGATCAACTCGCCGGGGTGCGGCCGAACCGTGTAGGAATGCACGCGCAACTCCGGGCTCACGCCGATGGCCATGGTCAGCACGTGCCGCATGGGATGAGTCTTCAAAGCGGCTTCGTCGATCCCCAGCCGCCGGCCCACCTCGTTCACCCAGGTTTGATCTTCGGTGACGGTGGTCAACTCGCCGTCGTACACGTAGGCCCGGCTGTCGCCAACGCTGGCGATCAGCAGTTCGGGTCCGGATTCGAGCGCCGCCACCAAGGTAGTTCCCATGCCCTCCAGTTCCGGATCGCTGGCGGCGGCTTGCATCACTCGCAGGTTGGCCTCGCGAAACGCCTGAAAGAGGGTTTCAGCGTCCGGCAGCGACGCGTTCTGAATTACCGCCGCCACGGTCTCGACGGCCAGCTTGGAGGCGTGCTCGCCCGCCTGGGCGCCGCCCATGCCGTCCGCCACGATATAGACGTGGTCGTTGGGAGAGATTAGATAGCAGTCTTCGTTGTTTTGGCGGACACAGCCAGGATCGGAAAGGCCGAAGGCTTCCAGCATGAGCTTTTTGGATTATACCCGTTTCCCGAATTTAAACCGCGGTACCGGGGTACTCCCATGGCCATCGGTCGCGCCGGGGAGGATTCATGGCTTGTCCGTCAGGGCTTGTCGGGCTGTAACACAGCCTTCAACTGCAAGTATGCGCTCTCTTCGTAATTTGTTTTGAGGCGCTCCAGGCCTTCGGTTTGCGAGTCGCCGGGCCGGGGGCCGCTTTTGTTTTCACAGCGCTCCAGCAAAAGCGCGGCTACCGCGTCGTCGGGATTGTGATCCAGCACGCTGCGGAATCGCTCGGCTGCGGCGGTGAAGCTTCCGGCCCGCCAGAGTGCGTAGCCCAGGTTGAATTGATAAACCGGATCGCTGGCGTCGCCTTCCAGCGCTTTGCGGAAGTTATCCACCGCCGCCGGAATGATATTGGCGCGAGATTCCGCGGCCGCCAGGTCGTTGTAAACCTCGCTGAGGGGGACTACATGCGCCACCATTTGGAATGCGGCTTGGGCGCCCGCGAAGTCGCCGGTGTGATAACGGCACAGCCCCAGGAAAAAGCTGGCTTCGTGATAGTGGACGTCTTCAAGCGGCACCTTTTGGAACCAGTCGGCAGCCGAGCTGTACTCCTTCTTGCTCCAGAGCAACCGGCCGAGCTGAAAATCGGGCAGCGAATAGTGGGCGTCCAAATGAGCGGCTTGTGTGAAGAAGCGATGTTTGTCGTCGGCATTGGTGGCCAGCAGTCCGCGGGTATAGTTTTCCACGGCATCCACGCGCACCGCCGGATGACGCTGCTGGAATTCGGCTTCGGACGGCGCGCTGGCGGGTTTCAGATAGCGCAGGGTCTGCCACGCCAGGTGCTCTTGCAACGCCGCCAAATCTTCCAGAGCGCCTACTTCGCGGAACTCGGGGCCCTGCTTGACATGCTTCAAGTCCAGCACGCGCGCGGTGATCTGCAGTGAACCCAGGCTTTTAGTAGCCGAGTCGGGCGCGGCTTTCACGTCGTATTGACCGAAGATCACTTGTTCGGCGTCCAGTTCCTCGCCAATCTTCACCACCGACGCTTTGGTAAGGAGCGCGTAGGGCCGAAGCGACAAGCGGCTGTAAGCCTCCACGCGGTCGTCCCGGTTGAGCGCCATCAGCCCTTCGGAAGCGAGGCCTTCCCGGACCGAGTCTGCCAGGCTCTCACCAATCCAGTCCAGATTGGGATTATTTGAAACGTTGAAAAATGGCAGAACCAGATAAGTGGCGGCCTGCGCGGGAGCGAGCAGGAAACCCGCGCTCACAAGGACGCAGATGATACGGAGCACGAATCCATTTTACCGCGCCACAGGCTTTCTTTACCGCGCATGGGCTTTTACCAGGTCAACTCATGAAATGGCGGCAGCCGGTGGGCCGCCGCCTCAAAGAGGCCCGGGGAGAATGAGCCTCAAACGCAAAATCGAAATCTCAGTTGGTAGCGTTCGACGTTTTGTCGAAGACCACGCGCGTGTGGGTGCCGCCGATACGGATCTCTTCTACCTGGTTACCGTTCAGGCGCACCGCAGTTCGCTGAAACTTCTTACCGTCGTCATTCTGAACCGTCACGGGCGCTTCAGTCTCGGTCTTGCCCTGTTTGATGATCGCGGTGGTGCCATTCAGTTCCAGCTTGTAGTCGCCCGGCTGCAGCTCCGAGCCATGAATCATGACGGGCTGATAGAACGTAACGTGATAGCTATTGGCAGCACTCGCGACAGCTAAGGCGATGGACGCAAATCCCAGTACGATATTCTTAACCATTGTTGTAACTCCTCAACATTTTTTGGACTTCCTCTGTGAAACTTACTAACTTCATGTATTGATACGTTGAGGATGCCTTTCTGTTCCGAACAATTTTTGTGAATATTTTGTGAGTTAAAGTTCGCGCCGAACGATAGAGAGCGCTTCCGTTTGCACGCGCGGGTGGTCGCCGAAGCCTGGAATCCAGCGCACGCCCGCTTCCTTTCGAAACCAGGTTCGCTGGCGCTTCGCATAGCGGCGAGTCTCCAGTTGCGTGGACTCGACGGCCTGCTCCAGGGTGATGCGCCCCCGCACCATTTCTAACGCCTGTTTGTAGCCCAGCGATTCAAAGGGTTTTGCTTCTGGTGGCACGCCGGCGGATAGTAAGCGACGAACCTCTTCGACTAAAAGGCATTCAAACATTTTTCGAGCGCGCTCATTCACCCGTGCGTACAGCAGTTCCCGCGGCGGGTCTAACCCGATCTTGATGGGGCGGAAGCCGGAGAGCGCAGCGCGTCCCCGTTCGAACATCGAGGACAGCGGCGCTCCCTGGAGGAGGCGGACCTCGAGCGCGCGCATGGTTTTGTTCTTGTCGTTGGGATGAATGCGCGCCGCCGAAACGGGATCGAGACGCGCCAGGATGCGGTGCAGGCTCCCGGTCCGCTTCCGTTCCCGCTCCCGCAGCCGGCCGCGCAGGGTATCGTCGCGGGCGGGGCCCGGTGACAGGCCTTCCAGCAGGCCCCGCAGATAGAAGCCGGTGCCTCCCACCAACACGGGCGTTCTTCCCCGCCCTGAGATTTCGCGAACCGCGGCCTCGGCCAGGCGCGCGTAATCACCCGCCGTGAAAAGGCTGACAGGTTCAACAATATCGATCAAGTGGTGAGGAATGCCCTGGCGTTCGGCGGGCGGGACCTTCGCGGTGCCCACGTCAAAGCCCCGGTACACCTGCAGCGAGTCGCAATTGACGATCTCTCCGCCGATGGCGCGGGCCAGGTAAAGCGACAGGTCGCTTTTGCCGGAGCCGGTGGGGCCCAGCACTACGGGGAGAGGAATTAGATGGTTCTCTGCCACACTCCCGCTGATGGTAACGCGGGGGCGCTGGCTCCACTAGTCGATAAATCCACGCCAGGTTTTGCCGCGCCCATCGCGAAGCACGACGCCGAAGCTATCGGAAACTCCGGTGATGGTACGGCCGTTGGCGTCGCGAAACGTATAGCGGACCGATTCCTCGCTCACCTTTTCGGCGGTTCCGCGCCAGATGTTACCGAATTCGTCGCGCAAGCGCAGGTGATCGCCGTGGCCGAAGCCATACAGACGCGTGCTGGTACCCTCTTCCTCGAAATTGAAGAAACCGCCAGGCATTTTGCTGTGGATGCGGCGGCGTTTAAAGATACCCTGGTGGATCATCAGTTCTATTATCAGGACCTTTGGTCCAGTTGCAGATCAGTGAATCGCCCTAGCTCGGCGGATCTACCTACCTTATCTTTTGCCGATGTGAGCTGTTCTGCCGAGCAGCAGGGCAATGGCATACTGGTCCTAACCGGCGCTTAGCCGTTCTGCTCCAGTCCGCTTCATGAGAATCGTTTTGCAGAGAGTGAAGAGCGCTCGTGTCGACGTCGCGGGCCAAACCGTCGGCTCTATCGGAGCCGGAATCCTGATCTTGCTGGGCGTCACGCAAACGGATGTTCCGGAAGACGCCGCGTATCTGGCGGAGAAGGTGGTTCAACTTCGCATATTTCCCGATGAAGCGGGCCGCATGAATCGCAGCTTACTCGATACGCGTGGCGCGGTGTTAGTGGTTTCGCAATTTACTTTGTATGGGGATTGCAGAAAGGGTCGCCGGCCAAGCTTTGACCATGCCGCCCCACCCGAGCAAGCGCGCTCTCTATACGAAGACTTTATTCGGCGCCTAAAATCAAGTAACATTGCCGTCGAAACCGGCGTCTTTCAGGCCGAGATGGAAGTCCACCTCATTAATGACGGTCCGGCGACTTTCATACTGGATTCCACGAGAAGTCTCGCCGCGCACACTCTAGCGGAAGCCCCGTAACAAAAGTAACCGGCCGAGTAATCCCAGCCTCATGTTCGGTTGGGTATCATCGAATTAGGAGCACCAATGCCTCGTACAGGAAACGCAATTCGGAATCATTCCTTGTTGACGGCAGCTCTCGAGGGACTCGAGCTGCAGAAACAGCGGATCGACGAGCAGATTCAAGAGGTGCGTTCACTCTTGGGAAAAACGCCGGGCCGTAGAGGACGCCCGCGTGGTTCAGCCAACGCTGGTTCGGCCAATGCTGGATCGATAAACGGTGGATCGACAAACGGCGGTCCCGCAACCAAGCGCGCCGCAAGCCGCCTGAGCGTGGCCGCTCGAAAGCGAATCGCCGCCGCTCAGAAGCGCCGCTGGGCCGAGTACCGCAAATCGGCAGGTCGCAAATCCGAATAGGGATCTTCCGCACTCTCGGTGCAGATCAAGGTGCCATTGCGCGGTAGGGCAGGACGCGTGCCCGCAGCAGATGGAAGCCAGCGCGCCCATACATTTGTCGCTTAATAGCCTTCAGGCGGTTGATCTGTCCTTCGGTCTGGCCGTTGCTCCAGGAGGTTCCCACCGCTGCCATGACCGCGTTCCAGTCCTTCTTCAGGCCGTACGCGAATCGAACCAGAGGCCCGATGCCGGACTGCATTGCGGTGCGAATCCAATGCAGCATGCCATTCGTGTCTTGAGTAGCAATGGCTTCGCGAAAATCCAGGGCCAGGAACCGCATCGATCGAATAATTGGGCAGTTCACTGCGACCTGCTCGAACAAAATCCGTTGCTGTTCCGACAGACGCTCCGTTGGTCTGCACGTCAGGATGGCCGCATGCTTAGGCGCGATGCGGTCGAGTCTTCGCGTCTTCGATGAGGAACGTGATTCAGGATTAGCCCGCCAGGACGAAACATGATGAGAAACCATCTGACGACTGCCGCGGTATCCGCGCGCCCGGATCTCCTGAAACAAGCGAGTCGCGTTATGGCAGCCCTGATTCCAGCGTTGCTGTAGATACTCATGGAACTCGCGGACATGGCTGCGTCGGCCGGTCACCGGCTTCCGCTCGGGAAACTGACCAGCGCTTAACCAGCGGCGAATCGTTTTGCGCTGGATGCCGAGCTCCAGGCTGATGGCCAGTTGTGTGTGCCCCTGACGATGGAGTTCAACGACTCGCTCGTAGCGCTCCTGTCTGCGCTGGCGGCGCTGTTGTTTTCGTTGCTCCTCCAGCGTTGTTCTTCGTTTGCTTGGCGGCGCGACTTCGACGGCTGGCTGTTCCGGCGCCGGATCGGGAAGGCAAAGTTCCCGGCTTCGTTCCTCCAGCGATCTCTCGATGGCTGTTGAAAGATTCAAAAACAAATGAAACCGATCGGCCACCTGGACTGCATGGGCGGCACCTTGTTCGGCGGCCTCGGCATAGATGCCGCAACGATCCCGAGTGATCACTTCCACACCCGGATGCTTCTCCAGCCAGGCTTGCAAGCTCTCGACCGAACGGTCGGGCAGCAGGTCGATGACCTGATGCTTGTCCAAGTCCACCAGAATAGTTCCGTAGCTCTGACCCTTGCGCCAAGCCCAGTCGTCTACTCCAATGTGTCGGATTGGACCACTGCCCGAACCGTCGCCGGAGCGTTTCACAAACCGAGTCACAGTGTCGTCGCTGATCGGGATCGCCAACCGGTCCAGAATACGACTGCCCGGCAATCCGCCTGCTGTGTAGCCGATCAGCCGTATGATCTCGCCAACTCGTGTAGTCCAGCGTGCATGGGATCGCGTGACCTCCGGTATCGGTTCGGCGAAGATCTTTCGCACACAAGCCCTGTTACGGCATCGAAAGCGCCGGATTTTCAACCGCAGTTCCACCGCACACCCTTGCCAAGGCAGGTCTTTCAGATGGCGAAGGTACGCGCTGTGACGGCTCCGAGACCGTTTGCCGCACGCTGGACAATGAGCGGCTTGTCGAACGTGAACATCGACCAGAAAGCGTCCGTCAACACGTTCGATCTTATCAAGCACGAGATTTTGAGCTGGTAAGACCGCTTGCGAATGGCTCGGGGGAGGTGCCATTGCAAGTTGAGCTTAGAACAATACGAGAACGAATTGTTTTGGACCATTTTAAGCTTGCTGATCTGCACCGAGAGTGCGGAAGATCCCCGAATAGGTCCACTCGCGCCGCCGGGAAATGTCGTTTCACGGCTCCGACCACTAACTTGGCTGGGGAAATCCCGGAGTAACTGAAGTAAGTAAAGTTCGCCCGGAGCCTCCCCTCTTTGCACCTCGCGGCACGAACATCACCTCTTCCAAAACAGGTGGACTTCCCGCAACATCGGCCGCTTTACGTCATTCCTGCTCGACCGCGGCCAGGCGTGGTGCCCGTGAGCAACAGCTTGCCGCGCGAGGCAGCCTCCGCTAATCTGGCTATACCAATGAGCGGTCACCTGACAGCTTTTCGCAAGTACACCAGCCTGCCAGAGGCCCCTCACGACTTGTTGCGCGGCACGATAGCTCTGGTCTACTTTCACAATGCCCTTTCCAGCAGGCACGTGCATATCGAGCACGATACCTGCCCGGAGGAGTCGGTTGTCACGGGAAAGACGGACGCGGCGAAGAGAATCAGCTATGCACGCCAAACTAATCGCTCTGCGGGTGCAGAACTGTGATCGTCGGAACGGGCGTCGATCTGGCGGAGGTAGACCGCATTCGCGAGGCCATCGAGCGCCATGGACAACGCTTCATCGAGCGCATCTACACCCCCGCCGAAATTGCTTACGTCGAACGGAAAGCCAACCGCTATGAACGCTACGCGGCCCGATTCGCCGCCAAGGAGGCCGGGATGAAGGCCATCGGGACGGGGTGGAGGGGCGGCGTGCGCTGGCGGGACTTCGAAGTGACCAACCTGCCCTCGGGGCGTCCCACGCTGCGCTTCCATGGCGCGGCTGCTCAATTCGCCGATAGACTGGGCGTCCGGAATATCGCGCTTTCCATCACTCATACAGCCGTTCAGGCCATGGCGATCGTGATTTTGGAAGCCTAAGCGCGCCGTCGCGCGGATTCGAACCGAGACAACCCCTTCCGTCTTCCTACTTCCCCTTACATGAAAGCTAAGAGAAAGCAACCCAGCGCCCGTCGTACCGCGGTAGTTCAGCGCTCGGCTATCGACAGGCGCATCTATTTCGTCCGTGGAAAGAAGGTCATGATCGACAACGATCTGGCCGCTCTTTATCGCGTAACCACAGGAACGTTCAACCAAGCTGTTCGCCGCAATATACTGCGCTTCCCAGCGGACTTCATGTTCCAACTAACCGGCGAAGAAGCCGAAAACTTGAGATCACAAATTGTTATCTCAAGTTGGGGTGGGCGCCGTTACCTTCCGTTGGTCTTCACCGAACAGGGCGTCGCGATGCTATCGAGCGTGCTTAAGAGCGAGCGGGCGATCCAGGTGAACATCGCGATCATGCGTGCTTTTGTCAAGCTGCGCGAAGTGCTCGCGACGCATAAGGACCTGGCTCTGCGCCTCGAAGAACTGGAAACGAGGTTTCAAAGGCACGACGGCCAAATCCGTGAAGTCTTCGAAGCGATCCGCGCGTTGCTCGCCGCGACGCCGGCCAAGCGCTCCTTCGGCTTTGCCGTTCAGGCGCCCCGGCAAAAGTGAGAGAACTTCCGGCTCATCGACACTAGTCCTTTGTCCAAGAGCTGCATGCTGTCCCGAATCACGTTCGTGCTCTCTTTAGCGGCGGCCTGTTCGGCGCAGTCGCAGGACCCCGCGTATCAGCCTCTGGAACGAGCCTACCAAGCGCTCCGCGACAAGAACTACGATCAAGCCATCGCGGGTTTCAATCAAGGTATCGCGCTGGCGCCGGCCCGCGCATCCATTCGAAAGGATCTCGCCTACACGCTGCTGAAAGTAGGAGAAAACGAAGCCGCGCGCGGCCAATTTGGCGACGCTATGCGCCTGGATCCGACCGATCAGCACGTGGCGCTCGAATACGCCTTTCTGTGCTTCGAGACCAAACAGCAGGCACTCGCGCGGCGTATTTTCGATCGCATCCGTAAAACCGCCGAGGGAACCTTGCGCGATACGGCTGAACAGGCTTTCCAAAATATCGACCAGCCGCTCGCCTCCGGGATCGCACGCTGGCAAAAAGTGGTGGAACTGGAGCCCGGCAACTTCAGCGCGCATCAAGAGCTCGCGACACTGGCCGAACAGCGCGATCAACTCGATCTCGCCGCGGAACATTATGAGATGGCCTGGAAGCTTCGTCCGGCTGAGCGTTCTTTGATGCTCGATCTGGGCCGGGTGTGGAGATCACTGGGCCGAACCGAAGACGCGGATTTTTTGCTGCTGGCGGCGTCGCGCGGCAAACCTCCCCGCGTTGCCGAGGAAGCCCGCGAACTTCTGCCCGATGCATACCCGTATGTCTACGAATTTGAAAGGGCGCTCCAACTCGATCCCAACAACTTCGAACTCCGGCGCGAATACGCTTACTTGCTGCTCGCAATGGGCAAGGAAGATGAAGCTGAACATCAGTTCCAAATCCTGCATGACGCCTCGCCGGACGACCTGCTGACTTCAGCCCAGCTTGGGTTCCTGCGCTTGAATCACCAGGATTTCGCCGGCGCTCAGCCTTTGCTCGATCAGGTGTTGAAAGGCAGTGATGAGGAACTGGCCGATCGCGTCCGTGTCGCTCTCAAACTTCCTTTGAAGCTCATCAGCCGTGAGACGTCAGCGCAGCAGACTTCCAACGAAGCCAAGGCGCTGGCCGAGAAGAGTACGAAGGCGGGCTATCTAAAGGACGCTCTGAAGTATCTCACCATCGCCCACGAAAACGATCCGATCGACTTTTCCACCATGCTCAAACTGGGCTGGGTCTACAACGTTCTGCATGACGATCGCGACGCCGTCAAATGGTTCAATCTGGCGAGCAAAAGCTCCGACCCCGCCATCTCGGGCGAAGCGAAGAAAGCGTATCATAACCTGGCGCCGCAATTTCAGCGCTTGCGCACTACGGTTTGGATTTTTCCGTTCTTCTCCACCCGCTGGCACGACCTGTTTGGTTACGGCCAAGTCAAAACCGAACTGAAGCTCGGCCGTCTTCCCATCCGTCCGTATCTCTCGGTCAGATTCGTCGGCGACACTCGCCAGACCATTGGGCCGACAACCGGCAACATCGCCCCTCAATATCTTTCGGAAAGCTCCTTCATTCTCGGCGCCGGCCTGGCCACGCTTCCCTGGCGCGGGATAACGGGCTGGTTTGAGGCCGGCGAAGCCGTCAAATATATTCCGAACCGCACCGACGTTGGCGCAATGATTCCGGATTATCGCGGCGGCGTTTCCTACGCCAAGGGCTTCGGACATCTCATGGGCAGCTCCAAAGGGCTCTTCTTCGAAACCAACGAGGATGCGGTGTTCGTCAGCCGCTTTCAAGACGATATGCTTTACTATTCGCAGAACCGCTCGGGCTACACGTTGGCCTCCGCCGAAGGATTCGGCGGCCTCCAAGCCCAGGTCTATTGGAACGCCAACGCCACCGCGGACCGGCTCCATCAATACTGGGCCAATTACCTGGAAACCGGCCCCGGCTTGCGCTTCCGCTTCCGTAATTTGCCCAAGCCCGTGCTGTTCTCGGTGAACTTCCTGCGGGGCGCCTACACCATCAACCTGGATAATCCGCGCCGGCCCAATTATTTCGATCTTCGAATCGGACTCTGGTATGCATTTACGCGTTAAGTTTCCGCTCGTTCTGCTCTGGGCTGCCTCTCTTCCAGCCGCCACGTTTCACTACCACATTGCGGGTGACGATCCCGGCCCCTGGCCGCAAATCTTCTCCTCCATCGGAATCACTCGCGCCGGCGGGGGCCCGGCAAATCTCTTCGTGGTACGCAACGTCGCTCCGGGATCGGTCCCGGAATGGATCCAGCGCATCGAGCAAGGCGGCATTGTGGTCCTGGAGGGGCAGGGAGAACTTGCCGCCGCGCTCGGCATTACTCCCAGCAACCAGCGAGTGGTGGTACGCAGCATTGTCGACCAGCACGCGCCGAAACTGCCCATCATCTGGGAATCGCCGCTCGAAATACCCATCTTCAATGTGCCCAAGGACGCGGCGATTCTGGCCGTCGAACATTGGGACCATGCTCCGGTGATCGTAGCTTTGCATCGTGGCATGGGCGCCGTGTTGTGGATCGCCGCGCCGCCGGGCAAAGAAGGGTACGAGCGCTTTCCCTATTTACTGCAGGCTCTCCGCGATCTCGGGATGCAGCCGCCCTTCCAGAGCGAACGCTTATGGGCCTTCTTCGATGGCGCCTACCGCTCGCGCGTAGACCTCGACTATTTCGCCGAGCGCTGGCGCAAAGCCGGTATCGGCGCCATCCACGTGGCCGGCTGGCACTACTACGAGCAGAACGCCGAGTCCGACGAATACCTCCGCCGCCTCATCGAAGCCTGTCATCGCAAAGCCATCCTGGTTTATGTGTGGCTGGAACTGCCGCATGTCAGCGAGAAGTTCTGGGATGCGCATCCCGAGTGGCGCGAGAAAACCGCCATCCTCCAGGACGCTCAGCTGGACTGGCGGAAGCTGATGAACCTGAACAATCCCGATTGCTTCGCGGCGGTCTCAGAAGGGGTGAAGCAACTGGTCGGACGCTTTGATTGGGATGGCGTAAACCTGGCCGAGCTGTATTTTGAATCGCTGGAGGGCGCCGCGAACCCCGCCCGCTTCACGCCCATGAACCAGGATGTTCGCAACGAATTCCGGGGTCTCCATGGATTTGACCCCATCCAGCTGTTTCAAACTTCCAAGCCGGATGAGGGTCACCTGCGGGCGTTTCTGGATTACCGCGCCGATCTTGCGCGCCGCCAGCAGGAAAGATGGATCAGCCAGATCGAAGCCATCCGCGCCTCCAAGCCCAATCTGGACCTGGTGCTCACTCACGTGGACGATCGCTTCGATACGCGCATGCACGATCTCATCGGGGCCGACGCGGCGCGCGTGCTTCCCTTGCTCGATCAGCACGACTTCACTTTTCTGATCGAGGATCCCGCGACGATCTGGAACCTGGGCCCGCAGCGCTATCCGCAAATTGCAGCGCGTTACCAGCCCCTGACCAAGCACACCGACCATCTGGCGATCGACATCAACATCGTGGAGCGCTACCAGGACGTCTATCCGACGAAGCAACAAACCGGCACCGAATTGTTCCAGCTGATGCATTTGGCCGCACAGTCTTTCCCGCGAGTGGCGCTCTATTTCGAGAATTCCATCCTGACGCCCGATCTTCCGCTGCTCGCCTCGGCCGCCGCCCGCGTGGATAAGGCGGAACAGAACGGCTCGCGGATTGTCATCGAGTCGCGTTATGGCGTGGGTGTGCCGTGGCAGGGACCGGCACAGGTGAATGGCCGGCTGTGGCCCGTTCACAGCGAAACAACGCTTTCGCTTCCGCCGGGACCCAACGTGGTTGAACCGGCGCCCAAGGACGCTCCGCTCAGAATCACCGATTTCAGCGGGGATTTGCGCTCCGCCAGCGTTGTTGCCAATGGTTTGCGCTTTTCCTATGCCAGCAGCGCGCGCGCCTTAGCGGTCTTGACCGCGCACCCTCGTAAATTCGAGATCGACGGCGCGCCTTGCGATCCAAAGCTTCTTCCATCCGGCCCAAATTTTGTTCTTACCTTACCGCGCGGCGAACACGTCGTGCAGTTGACGCTCTAAATCGCTGGTAAGTTGTTTTTCTCCCCAGACCAGTTCCAGCGTGCAGGGCACTGAGATCGCGATCCCGTCCTTCATCCCCGGCGTGAAGCGCCACTGCCCGACCATGGCCGCGGCTTCACTACCCCACACAGGTTCAGAAGCGTTCGATATCCGAAAGTTAACCGGGACTCCACGCGGATCCACATCGAAAGTGAGTTTGGCAGTGGCAAGGCGCCCCATCGCCACAACCACCCGGCCTTCCTCCATTGCCTCCGGCCCAATACCGGCGCCGATGGGATATTCAGCGTTGCTGAAAACCGGACGCGACGCCCCTGCAGGAGTGTCGAATTGCGCCTGAATCAAGTGCCAGCGCGATTGTTTCGTAGAAAGCCGAAACTCGGCGGTAATGCGAGCGGCAGCATGATAGGGTTGGCCTTGGTCCACAACCGGTTCGAAATGCCACTGCTTCACCGCTTCAATGGCCTTTTCATCCAGCCCGAGCCCTAGCGGCTCCACCACTTTCAAATTCCGCGCGAAACCTTCCGCATCGATTTCCCCGTCCAATACAACCGTGCCTTCCAGTTCCGCTGCGCGCGCCTCGTCGGTGTATTCCGGATCGGTCTTTTGGATGGGATGGACAATCAGGACAGGACGGGGAACGACCGGTAAGGAAATCGTCTGCCCCGGTTTGATGGGAATGCCATTCAATGACGGCCTCTGATCGCCGGTTTCCTGTGCCCGTGCATATTCGCGCAATCTGCGGTCGCGCTGGCCGGTAGGGTCAAAAATCCTGCCCACCTGGATGTGCGACCAAACCTGGGTCCAGACCGGATCGCGATCACCGCGCAAAGCCTGCGTAAACTGACCAACGGCCGATTGCAAGTTGTCGAAGCGAAGGTAAGCTTCTCCCAGACGATAATTTGCCAGGGAGCTTGCGGAGTCTGCCGCCACTAGCCGAGCATACTCCGCGATTTGGCCGTCAGGATCGTCTTGACAGACCCCGCGGGTCAATGGCAGGGACAACATACCTGCCATGCCCAGCGCCGTAATCCAGCCCGGCATTGTTCCCTCCGCCGATTGGACCCAAAAGATCAGCTCGGGTTCCCGCGCTTTGGCCTAGAAAGCAGGTCCAGTTCTTAGGCTTTTTTGATCTTCATTACGGTGATGGTGTCGCCTTCCATCTTCCCGGTGACTTTCACCTGATCGCCTGCGTACTTCGCCAGGCCAGGCGCGTCCTGATTGGCGATACTGTACACTTTGTCGCCCACCACCACTACGTACTTGGCGCCCTTCTTTATGCATCCCGTGGTGCACTGCTTCGCGGGCGTGCCCGAAGGATGAGTAGCGCCGCACATGCTGTCGCTAATGGTGCCGGTCCAGCTCGCTCCGAGCAGTCCCATCGCGCCCATGGCCAAGGTCGCCGCTAAAGACAAAACCAGTTTCATGTGAGTATCTCCTTCGTTGATTATCCATCTTTTGAAGGAGCCCTGGGGGACCTGTCGCGCAAGCCTGGCGGCAGCCCTCCCCCTAACCTTCGTAAGTTTCAAACTCCAATTGATCCCCAGCCGCTGTATTGGTGGCCGCCGCCGTGCCGCTGGGCAACTCCAGCACCGAATGCGCCCACAAGCACGCCGCCATTCGCCAGCGCGGCATCGCTGCGCGAATCTTCACCACTTTGCGCTTCTTGTCCAGGAACAAGACGTCGATGGGAAATTTCATGCCCACGGTGTGCACGCCCTCGCACGGCGTAATCCACAGGCCTTCTCCGCGCTCCAGCCCCTGATGCTTCAAGAGTCCCGTTTTGCGCGTCTTGCTGGTGTCGGCGATCTGGGCGCGGTCGGCCAGTGTCGTGTTTCGGGATGGATTGTGGACCCGCAGTCGCCGCATGGAATCTATCCAAATAAGCCATCGGTCGTTCCCGCGAGCGGCCTTAGTGTGTTACCAAGGAAAACAGCCATGCCGAGCCGCAGGGATTTCCTCATCCAGTCGGGAATTCTGGCCGTCTCGGCGAAATTCGCTTCCGCCCAGCCCCGCAAGCCTAACATCGTTGTCATGCTGGCGAGCGGCCTCCCCGATCTTGCCCTCGATCCTTCTATTCGGGCTCCGACTTTGGCGCGGTTCGCCCAGGAAAGCGTGCAGTTCGAGCGCAGCTATGTTTCTTGCCCCGAGAGCGGTCCGTCGCAGGCGTCCTTAATCACCGGGCGTTTTCCGTTCGCGTGCGGTGTGCCGCGCGATGGCGTCCTGCTCCCCGCGGATCAACCCACCATCGCCAGTCACTTGAAAGCAGCCGGTTACCAAACGGCCGTCCTCGGGGATTGGCGCTTGGGTGGGCCGCAAAAAACCGGCGAGACCGATCTGGCCCCCAACGTCATCAAACAAAATCAGCATAATCCGTTCTTTCTGCTGGTGGCCTGGCGCCGGTCGGACCCAGGCGTGGTGGACGACAACGCGCGGCAGATCCTCTCCGCTCTCGATAGCGCAAAGCTCGCCAACAACACCATCGCGGTGTTCACCTCCGACCATGGTTATGGCTCGGGCCCGCTGGAACCCTCGGTGCGGATTCCACTGATGCTGCGCTATTCGATGCTCCAGCCTGGCTGGCGCACCGGCGTGCTCGCTTCCAATGTCGACGTAGCACCGACGCTCCTCGGGCTCTGCGGACTAAGCCCCGGCGATTCCATGCAGGGCCGCGACATCATGCGCGCGCAGCCCCAATCCATCTATTGCGCCGGCCAAATCGGAACTCCGGCGGAATGGCGCATGGTGGTTCGCGGGCTAGACAAGCTGGTGGTGGATCAATCGCAAAACGTCACGCATCTCTACAATCTCGGCGTAGATCCGATGGAGATGGACAATGGCGCGCACGATCCCGCGCTGGAATTGAAGCGCGATGAGCTGAAGGCGTTATTGAATGACTGGATGCGCCGTACGGGCGACGGCATGGACCCGTCCGGACTCAAGCTTCGCGCCTAGGTTCCAACTCCGCACCGGGCTTACGCGACGCGCGCGGGCGGAAATGCGAACATCCGCTCCGTCTCCTGGTTCAGCAGCACCCACAGGCCGTAAATACCGAGGGCTGTCCCGAACGGAATGTTAAATAAGTCGAGAGCCGACAGTACAATTCCAGCGATGCGCGCCCAGGGGCGGAATCGCATCAAGCCAACGCCAATGACCAGGCCCGGAAGCGAAAGCACCAACAACAAAATAAATACGAATCCGCCAATCACGCCCAGGATGGGAGCCGGCAGGTTCGTCGAATGATCCGACATGCCTACGAAGGCCGAAATCCCGCCGAAAATCATGAGCACGATAATCGCTGCAAAAACGCCCATCGCCCCAAACACGATGTGCAAAATCCCCAAGATCTTCACGTGCTGTGCCAAGCGCCCTCCTGTTAGTTATCTCGATTCTACCTTCTATACGAAGCTTTTAACGAGCGGGTTCCGCGCTTATTTACCGTAGGTGATCTTGGAGTCGGCGCCAAACCGATGGTACTCCGTGTACCGAATGCTCAGGCGGACTCGTTGCGCGCCTCCGCGGAAATATAGCGTGTCGTCGCCGTAGGTCATTACCGGAAACCAGAAATCGCCGTCCACTTTTTCACGTAGCGTGGTGAAATGCGGGAACAGATTCTCGCTCTTTAGCGTGTGGATCTGCGGTACGGCCTGGCCTTCGCTGCGGATCACTGAATAGTCTTTCCTCGATACCCACAGCATGCCATCAAACAATCGTTGGCCCTCCAGAATCTGGCGGGGGCTGATCTGGACCACGAAGCAATCCACGCCGTCCATGGTCTCTTCACCGCGAAATTGCGTTTCGTAGAGGAACGCCTGATCTTTGGTGAGCAGGAACGGCTGGATCTCGCGCATGTCGCGGAAATCTTCGCCGGTCAATTTCAGATGCGTCAAGGTGGAGAACGGTTTGCCGACCATTTGTTCGGAGCGTTCCTGGGTCGGCGAAAAGATAACGTCGCGCACTTCACGATAGGTGCCTTCCGCAAGACCTTTCGGATTCATTTCATCCAAAGTGACGGTTTGGCGATAGGTGTAGTTGTTTTGCGCTTGCGCCGTCTCCGTTTCGCGCGCGGCAATCAAGCGAACCAGATTGGCGGGAGGATCTTCGGCCGCGGTGCGCGCGGGAAAAGCCAGCGCGGAAATTAACAACCCCGATGCTAGGATGAAGCGAATGCGCCAGTTCTTGACGACGCTGTCCCTGGTATGGATAGCAGCTTGCATCGCAGCCTACGTTTACTCTCAACAACAGCATATATCCTCGACGGTCGCGCTGGCTGTGGTTCCAGCGTTCCTGGCCGAACTGGCTTTCTATCTGGTCCCGGGATTCGCTTCCGTTCGAAAAAAGTTTGATGCGCTTGGTTCGAAACCGCTGCGCGCCGCGCTGCTGGCAGCCAGCGGCGTGATCCCCTATCTGATCGAATCCTCGCTGACCCGGACGTTTCATCTGGTCTCCTTCGCGGAATTGCTGGCGGCGGTTTTGGTGGCGGCGTTCTGGTACGCGTGGATCAGCCGCGGGATGGCCGCCGACCTTTTTTTCCTCGCGTTCATGGCGGCGGTGTACTTAAGCCGGATGTTCGATCACATATACGGCCGGCCGACGCCGCATGTCGCGCTCGGGATTCTGGGACAGCTCATGTGGATCCGGCTGGGATTGATGGCCGTGCTGTCGCTACGATCGCTGGATGAGGCGCGCTTCGGCTTCCTGCCAACGCGCGAAGAGTGGCGCATCGGCGCCCGGCATTTCCTCTATTTCCTGCCCATCGGCGCCGCACTCGTTTACATCGTGCGCTTAGGACGGTTCCATCTGCATCCACACTCCTGGTTGAACTTCGCGCTCGTATTGGTGCTCACGTTTTGGGGAATCTTCTGGGTGGTGTCGCTGGCCGAAGAGTTCTTCTTTCGCGCCTTTCTGCAACGCGTGATCGCGCAGGGCGCGCATAGCGACACCGCCGGGCTTCTGCTCGCTGCAGTACTGTTTGGCTTGGTGCATCTGCCGTTCCGGAAGTTTCCGAATTGGCGGCTCGCCATCGTCGCCGCTGTCTTGGGCATCTTCTGCGGACTGTCGCTGCTCAGAGCGCGCAGCGTCCGGGCTAGCATGGTGACGCACGCGCTGGTAGCCACTACCTGGCGGATCTTTTTTTCGAGCTAGTGTTCTTCAACTTCAGAGACTGCGGGCTCTTGAAGAAATCTTTCCAAGGATCGGGCCCGGCAAGAACCTTTTCGTAATTGAGCAGGTTGAACTTGGATGGATCGAGCGAGGGCTTCACATCCGTCCAATCGAGCGGCATGGAGAAGGGCGCTTTCTCGCGGCGGCGGACTGAATAGGGCGCAACCACGGTGGCGCCGAATGCGTTGCGAAACGGGTCCAGATACACGCGCTGCCCGCGCGCTTCGATGCGCTGCTCGACCGTTAATTCCTTGGGATGATCGGCGGCCAGGCGCTCGCAGATCTGTTTGGCGAAGGGCAGAACATCGTCGTAAGTCGGGCCGAGCCGCAGCGGAACGAAAACGTGCAAGCCCCGGCTGCCGGATGTCTTGGCGAAGGATGTCAGGCCGAGTTCGTCGAGCTGTTCCTTCACCACCAGACCGGCTTTGGCCGCGTCGGAAAACTTGCCCGACGTGGGATCCAGATCGAAAACCATCCAATCCGGCTGTTGCGGATAGCTGGCGCGGCTGGCCCAGACATGCACGGGAATGCAGCCCAGATTGGTAAGCGCCAGCTCGGTATCTTTCGATCCACCCACCACATATTCAACATCGCGATTCTGGTGGTGGATGCGATGCGTGGGCGTGTCTTGAGGCAATCCTTTGGGCGCGGCTTTCTGATAGAAACAGTCGCCCCGCATCCCGTCCGGGCAGCGCTCCAGCGACAGCAGCCGATCGTCGACATAGGGCCGGAGCTTGGCGAAGACCGCATCGTAGTAGCGAGCCAGGTCGAGCTTGGTGTAACCTTCGTCGGGCCAAAAAACCTTGTCGGGGTGAGTGATCAGTTCGTCCAGATTCATTTGGCCTCCGGGATGGTGACTTCGTCGGCGCGTTTGTCGTCGCGCAGCCCAAGATACACCGGCTGGCGCAGCTTGCGATCGTCGGTCCATTCCTCATAGGCGATTTGGGCAACCAGGCGCGGCGCCAGCCAGGTAACATCGCGCTCGCGCGGAGGATCCACCACCGGCGACTTTTGGCGAACCAGCGATTGAAACTTACGATAAAGCTGCGCGAGTGTTTCCCGCGAAAAACCGGTGCCCACCTTGCCGACGTACTTCAATTCGTCGCCGGCATGGGCCGCCAGCAGCAGCGCGCCGAAATGTTCGCGGGCGCCGGCGGGCGCGGTGTAACCGGCGATGATGAATTCGTCCTCCTGCTTCACCTTGAACTTGAGCCACTTGGGGGAGCGGCCTTCGGTGTAAGGCGCCGATTCGTCTTTCGCCACCACGCCCTCGAATCCCTTTTGCTTGGCGATTTCATACGCTTTGAGTCCGTCGTCTGCGAGGCGGGCGGAAGAGAAGAGCGTAGGCTGTTTCCCGGCAGGTTTCCCCAAAACTTTCTCGATCGCCGCACGGCGCGATCGAAGAGGTTCCGCGCGGAGGTCGCGGCCATCGAGATAGAGGCAGTCAAATACCGCGTAATGCAGTTTGTCGGCGAGATTTTGTAGAAGCTGAAAACGCGAGACGCCGCGGCGATCAAAGGCCACCACTTCCCCATCCAGCAGCAGAGTTTCCTGCCTGAGCGCGCTCACCGCGTCTGCGACGGCCCTGAAGTGTGCAGTGCGATCCTTCGTATTGCGGGAAAGCAATGTCACGCGATCGCCCTCCTTGTACGCGAGGATGCGATAGCCGTCGTACTTCTCTTCGTAGACCCAGCCCGCCCGGCGGAAAGGCTCTTTGACGAGCGTTGCGAGCATGGGTGGAACGCGAAATGGTACGCGTACGGTCATCGGCGCGGGTTATCGGCGCGCAGCCGGCGCTCCCACTGGATCACCCTTGGCCGCCCGCGCCAAATCGCCGCCTTCCTCGCGCGCAATTTCAACGAGCAAGCGCTTGGTGAGAACAGAGCGCGGCTCTTCGATGAGGATGTCGTCGGTGGAAGCGTAGCGGTCGCGATGCTTGATGAGCAGCCATTGCGGCTTTTTCGAGCCCCCATAGCCAAGCTTGGTTCGGACCAGCACCCACGATCCCCGCAGCTTTTTCCCGAGAAGCGTGAACTTTAAGTCGCCCTTTTCGAGCGCCGCGTCCACGTCCTCCACCTCAGGCCTCCACGTGCCGCGATCCCACAGCATCACCGTGCCACCACCGTACTCGCCTTCCGGAATCACACCCTCAAAGCCGCCGTATTCCACCGGATGGTCTTCCACGCGAGTAGCGAGACGCTTCACCGAAGGATCGAGCGAGGGTCCTTTGGGCACAGCCCACGAAAGCAGCACTCCGCGCCATTCCAGGCGAAAGTCGTAATGCAGATGCGAGGCCTGGTGTTTCTGTATCACATACAGCAGGTCGCTGGGCGATTTCGCGCCGGAGCGCGTGCCTTTCGGTTCGCTCGTGACGTCGAAGTTGCGTTTGCCGCGGTATTCTTCCAGCGGCGCGGCTTCAGGTTTTGTGGGTTTTGTCTTCATGGGGCATGTGGCTTTCTACATATTCAAGGATGTCGTAATGCGACACTTTACGATCGGGGAAAAAGCTGTTCACGGCATCCAGTTCATCGCGATAGATTTCGACAACTGTTTCCAATCGCGCCATTTCGTACAGCTTGCCATGCGCGTGGGCGATGTTGAAGAGCGCCATCTTCCCGCCCGCATCGCGATATTGCTCGGCCAGCAGCAATAGAACGCCGTTTCCGGAGGTGTCGATCTCGAAAACCTTGACAAGGTTGAGAATCAGCTGGCGATTGCCGCCGTCGAGAAGCGCTTGGACGAAATCGCGCAGCGCGATATCGCCGCCGCCCATGACCAGCCTGCCATCCAGGTCCAGGATGACGATCCCTTCTCGTTCTCTTTGATGAATATTGAGGTGATGATGATGAAGCACGAATCCCATATCGTCCGTCCTATAATCCGTAAGACTCCAGCAGCCGCAGCAAGATTTCACTCACCGTCGGGAACGACGGAACCGCGTGCCATAGCAGATCGATCGAAACTTCGCCGGCGATTGCAACGGTAAAAGCGTGGATGAGCTCACCCACGTCCTGGCCCACCAGCGTTGCGCCGACAATGATGCGGCGGTCCTCATCGACGATCATTTTCGCATGGCCCTGATAGCCATCCGCGAGGATCTCCGCCCCCGAGATGTGGCTCATGTCGTATTCCACGGCGCGAACGCGCAAGCCGGCTTGACGCGCTTGCGCCTCGGTGAGTCCCGCCGCCGCAGCTTCCGGATCAGTAAAGAGCACTTGCGGTACCGCTCCATGGTCGGCGGTAGCCGCGAATCGTGTCCATGGTTGAGGGTCTTCGGTAAGCTGCCCTCTGGCGCGAGCAGCAATGGCGTCCCCGCACGCGCGTGCCTGATATTTGCCCATGTGAGTGAGCAGAACGCGGTGATTGACATCGCCCGCCGCATAAAGCCAGCCACCGGCCACGTTCTTGACGCGGCAGGTATCGTCGACATCCAGCCAATCGCCCGGTTTCAACAAGACAGCTTCCAGTCCAATGTTTCTCGTGTTGGGAGTGCGGCCGGTGGCGACCAGAATCTCATCGGCTTCGACACTCAGGTTATTCGCCTGCGGCGTGTCGAACCAGACTTGCACCGGAGTTGTTGGGGACCGGCGCTGGACACGCGTCACACTCGCCGCTTTGTGCACCGAGATGCCAAGTTCACCGAACCTGGCGGCTGTCTTTTCGCTCACAAACGGCTCGAACCGTTCGAGCAGCCGATCGCCGCGATTGAGAATGGTCACCTCCCTTGCGCCGAGCGAGTGGAAGACCTGCGCGAGTTCGCACGCCACGGGTCCGCCTCCTAGCACGACGAGTCTGGGCGGGATACGAGCCGCCCGAGTGGCTTCCCGGTTGGTCCAGGGGGAAGCTTCCGACAAGCCCGGAATTGGCGGCAGCATCGGACCGGTTCCGGTGCAAATGGCAACGGCGTGGCGCGCGGTGAGCCGGATGATGGAAGCATCGGCGCCGGCTACTTCCACCACGCGTTCACCCGCCAGACGGCCCTGCCCGCGTAGCAGTTCAACCTTGGCATTTCTCAACCATTCCACTTGTCCGTCATCGTGCCATGAATTGGTGAAGTGAGTGCGCCGCCTGAGAACGGCTAATGGATCGAGAAGCCCTGTAACGGCCTGCTTCGCGCCATCCACGCGGCGGGCAGCTTCCAGGGCGGCTGAACTCCGCAGCAATGCCTTGCTCGGGATGCAGGCTGCAAAGGTGCATTCGCCGCCCACCAGATTCGATTCCACGATCGCAGCAGTCAGTCCGCCCTTCACAGCCCGATCGGCAACGTTTTCGCCCGTGGGCCCCGCGCCGATAACAATCACGTCAAAGAGCGTTTCGCTCATCCGGGCCTCCGTCCCTCCATTGTGACGCCGGACTTCGATAACATGGAACACGTTCATTTTCGCGGAGGGTGCATACAGGTGAGAGCTGGTTGGGGATTTCTTTGCATGGGCCTGCTGTGCGCCGTTCCACTTTCGGCACAATGGTTTCACTATCCCACCGCGGGCGTCCCTCGCTTGGCTGACGGCAAGCCGGATCTCAACGCTCCAACGCCCAAAACCGCCGATGGCAAGCCGGATCTTTCGGGCATCTGGCTGGCCGGCAACGCTCTGCCGTGTCCCCAGGAGTTGCGCGACGGCGACAATTGCATCGAGAAGATTGGCCTGTCGAAGGAAGCCGTAGATTTCGGCGCCAGTGTTCCCGGCGGCTTGCCGTATCAGTCGTGGGCCGCGGCCCTGGTGAAGCAGCGCGTGGCCAATCTTTCCAAAGACGATCCGCATGCACGCTGCCTGCCGCCCAATTTTCCCCGCGCTTTCGCGTTTCCGCATTTGCAGAAGATCATCCAGATTCCGGGTCTGCTCGTAATTTTGGACGAATTCAACGCCAGCTACCGGCAGATTTTCACTGACGCGCGTCCCTTCCCAGTAGATCCGCAGCCGTCCTGGAACGGATATTCGTCCGGCAAATGGGAGGGCGACACATTGGTAGTGAACACCATCGGATTCCGGGACGACCTATGGCTGGATATGAAAGGCAATCCCATGACCAGCGCGGCAAAAGTCACCGAGCGATTCCGCAGGCCCAATTATGGAAGCCTGGAGATCGAAGTAACCGTGAGCGATCCGAAGGCGTACACCAAACCTTGGACCGTCACTTTGAAGCAGGCGATTCAGGTAGATACGGAATTGGCGGATGAGATCTGCCTGGAAAACGAAAAGTCTGTCCAGCACATGATTGGGAAATAGCCGACTCCCCTGCGCGTCTAGACAACAGGAGCAGCCCAGCACCCGCCAATATATAAAACGGTCCCTCAGTCCTCTGGCTGTGGTGCGGGCGGGCGTGGGCGCCGCAGTGACCCAAGCCACCGACACGCCGCACGAATGGGGACAAGGCGCGGCGGGATTCGGAAAACGCCTGGGCCCGGCATTTGCAAAACATCTGGTGAAGAAAGCCATCCAGCTTCCAGTGGCCCGCCTGCTTCACGAAGAGATCGGCTATCGGCGCTCGGACCAGCAAGGATTTCGTCCCCGGCTTGAGCACGCGCTCTTAGTTAGCTACCGTGATAACGTACAAAACGACAAACGGAAAAAAGACAGTAGCGGTGGACGAAATTGCAGGCGCGTTCGGAAGCGGCCTCATTTCCCGGTTGTGGCAGCCGGCCAGTGACGCGCACTTTCCTATGGATTCCTGTCTGGCGGCATAACCCTGGGAGTGGATGCGGGCACCAATGTTCTGCGCGAGTTTTGGCCCGAGATCCGTCATCCGCACGGCCACCGCCAGCAAGGCTACCTTCCGGAACCCTCGGTCCAGCCATCGCCCAAGCCGTAGGGAATCGTGACGAAGGGCATCGCTTCCACTTGGTGAATCTTGCCGCCGCGGATACCGAAGGTCTCCACGATCATCGCGTTCATCAGCGTGCCCGGCGACGCGTCGGGAGGCGCTCCGCGGCGGATTCCATCGTGGACGAACAACGCAAAGACCGTGGCGATGCCTTTCTGCCGGTCGATCAGGATGCGCCGGGGCCGGATGTGCTTCATATACGCGAAGATCTTGCTGTCGATCTGCTGCGCGCAGGTAAGCATGCTGAACTTCAGTTGATCCTTACCTTGTGGCGTATTCGGATTGGGGAGCGGCGGCGCGGGCATCATGCGTCCGCCGGGCGGCGGATTGTTGACGGTCTGATAACCGTTCTCGTGGCGCACGCAATCGCCGGCGAAGGCCCCGATCTTGCCGTCATCGCCTTCCAGCGCGTCAAAGTAAGAGTTTACGGCGTAATCCAGCACCTCGCGTGAGCTTTGCTCGGCCGGCGGAATGTCCGTTACCAGGCCGGGCCGCGGCGTGGTCAACAGAGGGATGGCCGCATCGTTGATGTTTGCGGTCATAAAGCTGCTCAATCTGGGAAATCTTGCCGCGATCCACTTTCAGGCGCGCCCCTACCAGCGCGCTTCGTCCCTAAATCAGGAGACGGGCCTGCAATGCCACTTGGCCTGTCACCGGATCGGCGATGTAAATTTTGGACGATGTCGGTTCCACTTTAGATCGCCACAGCATACCCTCGCCGACGTCCATGCGCCCAGTGTTCTCGGTCATGTGGACGTCGATCGCGAGCCTTGGGATCGTGCTGGTAAATGGCATTCATGGAGCCATCCATGAAGCCGGCCAGGCATTCCCGATCGCAGTCCTGGACGCGAGAAGGACCCCACTCCGGTTCTGTCGCCATCATCTGGAGCGCCGTGACGCCCAACAGCGCGCTCACGCCAATCGAGAACAAGGTGGCTTTCATTTGCAAATTCTCCTGTCCCCGAGCTAGCCCTCGGGGATGCGACAGACATCATATTTCAGGCTACTGCTTCATCGCACTCGTCTCTAAGGGATTGGCGCGCCCCCCCCTGCGCACCTGCCGAAACCTGCGCGCAATCTCCGGTAAGGCCGGGCGGAATTTTTGCCGCAAGCTTCAGCAATGCCGTATCTCCGGACCGCGCATCGAAGCAAGTTTCCTCCACCAGCGTTCCACCGTAGCCGAGAGGAATGTCTCCTGGCCTCACCCAAGCGATAAAATCGGGATGAGCGTGTTTCGAATCGCACTTGCCAACATCCGGTTCCCGGCCACTCCTGAGGAATCAGTTGCGCTGGCGGTGGATTCCATTGCTCAAGCGGGTATCGAGAACGCCGGGATCATCTGCTTTCCGGAATGTTTCGTTCCCGGCTACCGGGCCATGAGCAAAGCGGTGCCGCCTCCCGATCCCGCGTTTCTCGAACGCGCATGGTCAATCATTGCAGCGGCCGCCGCCAAGGCAAATATCGCGGTGCTTCTTGGCACCGAACGTGTGCTGGATCACGCCCTGTTGGCTACCGCGCTCGTCATCAACCCAGATGGAACGTTGGCCGGTTTTCAGGATAAGGTCCAGCTCGATCCTTCCGAGGAAGGCATTTACTCGTTCGGTTCCGGCAGACGGGTCTTCCAAACCGGTGCGCTGACATTTGGTGTCGCCATCTGCCACGAGGGCTGGCGCTACCCTGAAACCGTCCGTTGGGCGGTCCGCCGCGGCGCACGCATCATATTCCACCCTCATTTCCACGAAGCCGAACCAGGCGGCTACGTGCCCTCTACTTTCGCCGATCCCGCGAATTCCTTCCATGAGAAAGCGGTCCTGTGCCGCGCTGCGGAAAACACGTGCTATATCGCGACGGTAAACGTCGCGAGCGCGGGTTCGCCCACTACTTCCGCGGTTGCGCGTCCCGATGGGACGCTGCTCTGCTATCAGCCATACGGCCAAGAAGGACTGCTCATCGCCGATATCGATCTCGCCGCGGCGACGGGCCTTTTGGCGGCGCGTTGCAAAACCGATATGTCAAACTGAAGTCTCACAACAATTGGCCTTGGCAATCGATCTTTTTGCGCAGTTGGAGCGGCATGCCGCCGCACGCCCCCACGACGTCGCATTGCAAACCATATCGGAAACATCCACGGAATCCGTCAGGTTTTCCGAATTGATGGCCCATTCACGCGCCCTGAGCCAACTCATCCGCGACGCGGGCGGCGAGCCGGGAAACCGCGTCGCGCTGCTGATGCCGAACGATCACCATTTCGGCATAGCTTTTCTTGCAGCGGCGAGCGCCGGCGTAGTGATCGTCCCGCTGGATTCTTCGCAAGACGCCGCGCGGCTCTGTGAAGTGATCGCCCATGCCGAATGCCGCCTGCTGATTTGCCCCGCGGAAGGAGACTTCTCCGAGCAGGCGTGCGCCATCGGCCACCGCCTTCCCGCGCTCGTGATCCTCCATCCGCACACACTGCAGAGTAGGGCGCTGGCGCGGTGGCCACAGGAACGGAGGTTTCGGTTGACCGGCGGCTTTCGCCGTTACGCCGGTGTCGCAGTCCGCTCCATAGCTCCGTCTCCAGCACCCCCTCATCGAACCGTACGTGAAGTTTTCCCTCATACGGCTCTCCGGGAGCCTTCCCCCGGCGGCATTCAGCTCGTATGCACAATTCGGCCCTGAATCGAGTACAGGCCGGCTTTTCTCCAGTAAGCCAGTGGCGTTCTCCAGAACGCTCGCCGTTTGCGCTGATGTTTGGTCCGCAACCAAATCCGAAGTTTCCGCGTGACATATTGATCCACCTTCCGAAAATGCTGGGCTGAGTTGAGCCAGCCGAAGTAGGCCGACCATCCCCGCAGTATCGGGTTCAGCCGGTCCAACTTCTCTTGCACCGCCGGGCGGTTATCACGGCCGATAGCCGCCTTCACCTTATCCCGAATCCGCTGCATCGAACGTTGCGATGGCCAGCAGTAGCAGAACCACTTGCTGGTATCGCGCCGCGATGGCTGTTTCCGAAAGTGCACCCCCAGAAAGTCGAAGCCATCCTGTGCCGCGACCATGCGAGTCTTGTCCTCATTGACAGTCACCCGCAGCCGCGCCAGGAACTGCCTCAGCTTCGGCATGTAAGTTTCCGGTGGCTTCCATCGGCACAACACCACGAGGTCATCCGCATAGCGGACCATCTTCGTCGCCTTCACCTCCCGCTCCCAGTACAGATCGAGCGGATGTAAATAGATGTTGGACAACAACGGCGAGATCACTGCCCCTTGCGGGGAGCCGACCGTGGTCTCTTCCAGAATCCCTTCGTGCAGCACTCCGGCTTTCAACCACCGCCGAATCAACCGCAGAACGCGCGGATCACGGACCCGCCGTTCAACCAGCTTCATCAGCAAATCATGGTCAAGCGTGTCGAAGTAGCTCTTGAGATCCAAGTCAATGACTTGGTCGTAGCCGTAGGTCACCCACTTGCGAATATCGTAGATCGCTTGCTTGGCACTCCGTTTGGGCCGGAATCCGTACGATCCCGGCCGGAAGCTGGCTTCAAACAGCGGCTCGATGACTAGCTTTACCGCTGCCTGTGCGATCCGATCCTTCACTCCTGGGATTCCCAGCGGCCTCTGCCGTCCATCAGGCTTGGGGATGAATACCCGGCGCACCGGTTGGGGCCGGTATTGCTGCTGCAATAGTTCCTCCCGCAGTTCCAGAAGAAACCACAGCGTTCCCTTCGCCTCGATCGATTCGATAGTTTCGCCATCGACGCCTGCGGCTCCGCGGTTACGTCGAACTTGCTCCCATGCAACCCACAACACCTCCAGACTGCAAACCTTATCAAACAGAACTCCGAACGTTCGTTGCGGCTGAGCCTTGGCCGCTCGGTATAGCTTCCTCTGAAGTACACGGACCTTTTCTAACGTCGTGCGTTGAGCCTCATCGGCAGTCACGAAATCCCTCCTTCATTGTTGGCATGGCTCGAGTCGAGGCCCTTCGCTCCGGCGGGTTTTGCTGTCCACGCCCTCTTCGCTACGCTATGGCCTCTTCCGACTTCCCACGCGGCATCGCAAACCACTTCGACTTTCGTCTTATAGGTCCGCTTACGGCGACGGAGTATCCGCCGACCTCGTGGGATCTCGACCGTTCCCTCACGCTTCCTTCCGTTCATGCCGTTGCTCGAAACACCGGGGATGACGGCTGCTTCTCTTCCCTACGCATCCACAGCCGTTGCTGTCTTCGCCCATACACAGGAGGCTCGACCATCCCATTCCCGAACTCTCCCAGTAATACTCGTTCGAGATGCCATGACGGTGCCATACATTCCCTTTCGGTACGGCCTGAACTTTTGCCCGTGCCTCCGGACTGGGTACTGAGGCTACGTGTCGGGTCTGCTGCGACATGACAAGTTACCCCGCCATGCCTGACCTCTGGCTACCGGGTTCGCAGGGACTTGCCCGGGAGGGGACGTTCCACCCCTCTGGAAAGCGCGGGTCTCGGCCCGCGATGAGGATCCGGCAGCTCTGCCCCCCTGGCCGCTGGTGTCGCGGGATGTGGAGGACGATTTCCTCCTTCTCTACACCGGTGGAACCACGGGCGCCCCGAAAGGTGTGCGGCTCAGCCTCGCCAATATATTTATAACGATTCAAGACACGCTCGCGGTGTTTCCGCTCTCTGAGCGCGACCATATTCTCTCCATCCTCCCGCTCTTTCACATCATGGCGATCCAAGCCAACCTGCTGGCGCCTTTGTACACCGGAGCGCGGATCACCTATCTGCAATCGCGCGACTCGCAGGCCATCGTGGCTGCGTTTCGCGAACAGGACATCACGGCGTTTCTCTGTGTGCCGCTGTTTTACTACCAACTGCACCGCCGCATCTTCGGCGAGATTGCCCGCCAACGCTTGGCCAAGAGGACGGCGTTTCGTGCCCTTCTCAAGCTTTCGCGATTTTTTCGTACAACTGTGGGATGGAACGTGGGGCGTCTCCTTTTCCGGCCAGTGCACAAACGGTTCGGGACTCGGCTGCGCGGATTTGGCGTAGGCGCGGCGCGTTTCTCGCCGGAGATCGCGTCCGACCTGCACGATCTCGGCTTCGCCTTCTTTCAGGGCTACGGCATGACGGAAACATCGGGTCTCGCGGCCATCTCGCCGATGAGCTTGCAAGGCGGCCTTTCGAGCGGGCGCGCGCTGAGGAACGTCGAAATCAGGATCGAAGCGCCCGACGCGCAAGGGCACGGCGAGGTCTTGTTGCGGGGCGGCAACATCATGCAAGGCTACTGGAAGGACGCGGATGCCACGCGCGCGACGTTAGTGGATGGATGGCTGCGCACCGGCGATATCGGCTGGATCTCCCGCGGCGATCTCTATATTATTGGCCGCAGGAAAGAAGTGATCGTCCTCAGTTCCGGCAAGAACATTTTTCCGGAGCCGCTGGAAACCTGGTTCCAGACCAACTGCCCATTGATCCAGGAGATTTGTATTTTCGGAACTCATGACGATCGGAATGGCGCCGAACGGCTGCATGCCCTGCTGGTTCCAGATTCGCAGAGGCTCCGCGAACTCGGGGTCGTCAATATAGGCGAAGAGCTCCGCTACCGGATCGATAATCTCAACCGCAGCCTGCTGCCGCACGAAAAGCTGAACGGCTTCGACATCCGTTTTGAGCCTCTGCCCCGAACCAGTTCGCGCAAGCTGCAGCGATTCCGAATCCAGGAGGAGTTCGCCCGTGTCGGAAAAACCTCCGCGGAAAAATCAACAGCGTCGGATCGCACAAGAGAACCGGAAGGCTTGGCGGCGATCCGGGAGATGATCGCGCGCATCAAGCCGGGCCGTGAGATCCATTCGGGTATGAACCTTGAGCTCGACCTTGCATTCGATTCGCTCGAGCGGGTGGAACTTTTGGCGAACGTTCAGGAGGCATTCCGATTTCGAATCGCGCCGGAGCAGGCTGCGAGTATTTTCACAGTGGGCGACGTGCTCGCCCTGGCGCGCGATCGAACAGCGTTGCAAACGGGTTGGGCCGAGTGGCGCGATATCCTGCGAGAGCCGTTGTCTGAATCCGAGCAGGCCATGGCCGATCGTTACCTCTGCGCGCGCCCGCTGGCGGCGCCGCTGTTTTTTGCGGCCACCAAGACTTACTGCCTGATCGCCAAGCTTCTACTGCGGTATCGCTTTCGCGCCGCGCAACCGTGGCCGGCCGCAGGCGCTTTCATCCTCTGCGCGAATCATCAAAGCTATCTCGACTTCCCGCTGATTGCCGGCTCCTTGCCGTATCGCGTCTTCCGCCGGATGTTCAGCTTGAGTACCAGCCGGCTGGTGCGAAGCGGCTTCCAATCCTGGTTCGGACGCACGGCACGCGCAGTACCGATCGACGCGGATCGCAATCTGCGCACGGCGCTCCGGCTCGCCGCCGAAGGTCTGCGGCGCGGCATGGTGCTGTGCGTTTTTCCGGAAGGCCATCGTTCGATGAACGGCGAGCTGCAGCCGTTCCGTAAAGGAGCGGCGATCATTGCGGTGGAGAGCGGCGTGGACACAATTCCGATTGGCATCACTGGAACGGGACAGGTTTGGGGCCGGGCCAGCCTTCGGATACGCCTCGCCCCGGTTCGGATCGAAGCCGGCGCGAGGATCCGCGCTCAGCCCGAAGAGGACTACGACGCATTCACCCAGCGGCTGTTCGATGCCGTTCAAGAACTGATTCGATCTGAGTGATCGTGCTACCCTTCACTCATCACGACCGGTAAATGCATTCAGCAGTAACGGAACTAGGTTCGAGCGGTTCCGGGTGGGACTTAGAGAGAGCCGTTCAGCAGCACGAGGAACCCGTGTATCTTGTGCGCGACGGCCCGGGAAGCGCGTCGGCGCTGACTTTTGTCCGTCCCTCCGGCGGCAATCATGTCGTCGAATGTCTGCCCGGAATTCACCCGGAGAATCTTGGCGAAAGCTCTTTCAGCAGATGCCACGGCGTGCGCTTTCAATATGTATGCGGCGAAATGGCCAACGGCATCGCCACTGTTGAAATGGTCGCCGAATCGGCGCGCGCGGGTTGGCTCGGTTTTTTCGGCGCCGCCGGATGTTCGTTGGACAGAATCGAGCAGGCCGTGGTGCGGCTCAGCTCCGAATGCGCCGAGGCATCCTGGGGCTCGAACCTGATTCATTCGCCAAACGAACCGCAACTGGAAGAAAAAACGGTCGACGTTTATCTGCGTCATGGCGTGCGGCGCGTTTCGGCATCGGCGTTTATGGCGATGCGGCCGTCGATCGTGAGATACGCATGCTCAGGACTGACGCAAAGACCCGATGGATCGGTGATCCGCCGCAACTTCGTTTTCGCGAAGATTTCGCGGCCGGAAGTGGCGAAGCACTTTCTTTCGCCGGCTCCGGAGCCGATCCTGAAGTCGCTGACGGAAGCGCGGGCCATTACACCGGCCGAAGCGGCACTGGCGCGGCGCGTGCCCATCGCCGAAGACGTTACCGTGGAAGCAGACTCAGGCGGCCATACCGACAACCGTCCTCTCACCGCGCTTCTGCCTGCGATTCTCGCCCTGCGTGACGAATTGCAGGACCGCTATAAGTTTGCGGTCCCTTCCAGAATCGGCGCCGCGGGCAGCATCGGAACTCCGGGCGCCGTAAGCGCGGCATTTGCCCTGGGTGCCGCATACGTATTAACGGGCTCCATCAATCAGTGCACTCGAGAAAGCGGCCTCAGCGAACAGGGGAAAAAGTTGCTGGCGGCGGCGAGCATCGCCGATGTCATCATGGCGCCGGCCGGCGATATGTTCGAACTCGGGGTGAAGGTGCAGGTGCTTAAGCGCGGCCTTTTCTTTCCGCTGCGCGCGACCAAGCTGTATGAAGTCTATCGATCGCATGAGTCGCTCGAACAAATCCCACCGGCGTTGATCGCTTCGCTGGAAAAGGATGTGTTCCGGCAGCCGGTGGCACGCGTGTGGGAAGAAACGAGGCGCCACTTCCAGGCCAATGATCCCACGCAACTGGAACGGGCCGAGCGCGAGCCGAAGCATCGCATGGCGCTGGTGTTCCGCTGGTACCTGGGGCAGTCGAGCCGTTGGGCGATTAACGGCAACCAAGATCGCCTGGTGGATTACCAGATCTGGTGCGGGCCCGCCATGGGCGCATTCAACGCGTGGGCTGCCGGATCGTTTCTGGAACCAATTGAGAATCGCACTGTATCCGAAATCGGGCTGAACCTGCTGTACGGAGCGGCGGCCCTCACGCGTGCGCAGCAGCTTCGCGCCGCCGGATGCAACGTGCCGCAGCGCCTGTTTTCCTATGCGCCGCGCGAGTTGAAATCCCGCCTTCGCGGATACCAGACTTCCGTCGAGACAGCCTGTGTATAACGAACCGATTGCTATTGTGGGCGTCAGCGCCCTTTTCCCCGGGTCAGAAGATGAGGCGGGATTCTGGCGCGACATCGTCGCCGGTAAGGACCTGATTACCGACGTTCCCGCCAGCCGCTGGCTGATTGAAGACCATTACGATCCGGACCCGCGCGCCGAAGACAAAACCTACTGCAAGCGTGGCGCTTTTCTTTCGCCTTGCTCGTTCGATCCGCTCGAATTCGGAGTGCCGCCGCACGCCCTCAGCGCCACGGATACCTGTCAGTTGCTCTCTCTGGTGGCGGCCAAGCGCGTGCTGGAGGATGTGGCGAGAGGACAAGCCGCCGAGATCGATCGCGAACGCGCGAGCGTGATCTTGGGCGTTACCTCCGGACAGCAGCTTTTTCTGGAAGTCGCGTCGCGTATGAACCGGCCGATCTGGGTAAAGGCGCTGCGCGAATCCGGGATTGCCGAAACTCAGGTGAGCGACATTTGCGACCGCATTGCTGGATCGTATTTGCCGTGGAAGGAAAACACTTTCCCCGGACTCTTGGGAAACGTGGTGGCGGGACGCATCGCGAATCGTTTCGATCTTGCATGGCACCAATTGCGTGACCGACGCTGCCTGCGCGAGTTCTCTTGCGGCGATTTCGATGGCGGTGGATGAACTCCGTCTCGGCCGGTCCGATCTGGTGATCACTGGCGGCGCCGACACGTTCAACGACGTTTCGATGTTCGTTGCATTTTCCAAAACGCCCGCGCTCTCTCCCAGCGGAGATTGCCGGCCTTTCTCGGATCGCGCGGATGGCACGGTGCTGGGTGAAGGCATCGCCATGTTCGCGCTCAAGCGGCTCTCCGATGCAGAGCGCGATGGGAACCACATTTACGCCTTGATTCGTTCCATCGGATCATCTTCCGACGGCCGTTCCAAAGAGCATCTACGCACCGCTGCTCGGCGGGACAAGCGCGCGCGATGCAGCGGGCGTATGACGACGGCGGGATACGGTCCGGACAGCATCGAACTGGTGGAAGGGCACGGAACCGGAACGGCGGCGGGAGATGCCGCGGAAATCGAAGGCTTGCGAGCGGTCTTCGAGCCTGCTGCGAACGGCGGGCGAGCGTGGTGCGCGCTGGGCAGTGTGAAATCGCAGGTGGGCCACACGAAGGCTGGCGGCGGGCGCGGCAGCATTGTTCAAAACCGCCATGGCGCTGCATCATCAAACGCTTCCGCCGACCATCAAAGTGGAGCGTCCGAATCCGGCGCTGCAACTCGGCGAGAGTCCGTTTTACCTGAACCGCAAGCGCCCGTCCCTGGATTCCGCGAAATGGGTCCGGGCGGCGCGCCGCGGTGAGTTCCTTCGGGTTCGGCGGGACCAACTTTCATGCCATATTGGAGGAGTACAAAGGTCCGAATCCGCGGCCGAAACGAATCTGGCCGGAAGGTCCGGAGCTGGTGCTATTGAGCGCAGCCGATATGGGCGCGCTGCGAAAATCCTGCCGGGAAACTGCCGCGCTTTGCGAAGCGGATGCAGTTCCGTCTCGCGAACATCGCTGTAGCGAGCCAATATGCATTTGACGCGTCGCTGCCGCATCGCGTGGCCGCGATTGCTGCGGACCTTCAGGAGATGTCGCGAAAGCTGCGCTACCTGGCGGACGGAAAAACCGTGCCGGGTACTAGCATGAGCAACCAAACGGTTGCTGGAAAGATCGCGTTCCTTTTCCCTGGGCAAGGCAGCCAATACCTGAACATGGGTTCGGACCTAGCGATGACCTTCCCTGAGGCCACTGCGGTGTGGGAGAAGGTTCGCGATACCGCTTGCGTTGTCTTTCCGCCGCGCGCATATTCACCGGCGGAAGAGGAAGAGCAATCGCGAAAACTAACATCCACGGAATGGGCGCAACCGGCGGTGGGGGCCGCGAGCGCCGCGTTGCTCGCGTTGCTGAATCAGCTCGAAGTGCGGCCTGATTGCGTGGGTGGGCACAGTTTTGGCGAAATCACAGCGCTGTTCGCAGCGGGCGGAATCGGCCTGGAGACCATGCTTGCCATCGCGCGCCGGCGCGGCGAACTGATGCGGGACTCCTCTACCGAGCCAGCGGGTATGCTGTCCGTTCGCTCCACTTGGGAGCACATTCGGGAAGTGCTCCAGGGTTTGGCCGTCACGCCGGCGAATCACAACGGCCCCGCACAGGTGGTGCTCTCGGGTGCCGCAGGTCCGCTCGCCGAGGCGAATCGCAGGCTTCGCGGCGCGGGGTTTGCGGTAATCGCTCTTCCGGTTTCCACGGCATTCCATTCGCCTCTGATGCGGCCCGCTGCGGACGCTTTTGGCGAATACCTCAACAGAGTGCCGATCCAGGTTTCTAGCTTGCCCTTCTATTCGAATCGAGATGGTGCTCCGCACTCGGCAGACGGACGAGCCGTCGCTCAAGATCTTTCTCGGCAGATCGCCGCGCCCGTACACTTCGGCGACATGATCGAACGCATGCACGCGGATGGTGTCCGAACGTTTCTTGAGGTTGGTCCGCGCGATGTCCTCACGTCGCTGGTCGGAAGCATTCTCGAAGGCCGGGAGCATCAGGCAATCGCGCTCGATCGGGCCGCCCAACGCGGCCTGCAAGCGTTTTGGGAAGGCTTGGGAGCGCTGGCCGTTTCAGGCATCGCGATGAACTGGAAAAACTTCCGGCAAGGGCACCGTGTATCCACGGATCTGTCAGGGCCAAGCGACTCGAAATTTTCGATACCGATCGATGGCAGGAGTTACGGACGTCCCTATCCGCCACCGGGCGGTGCCGCGCGCTCCCGTCCCCGGTTGCAGACGCGCCCATGCTAGCCGCCAAAGGCGATTCAACCGAAGCTTATCGCATCTTCCAGGAATCCATCACCGCCGCGCACCGGGATTGGCAAGCGAATCTCGCGAAAGGTCATGATGCGTTTCTGAGGAGCATGGAGGCGGCGTTTGGAAGCGCCCAGGGTAACGCGTCCATAGACCTGCGTCCGCTGCAGGCCGCAGAGCCCGCCGCCCTCCCGATGCAGCCGGTTGTGAAAGCCGACGTGGCCGCCCCGCCATTGCCGGCCGCGTCTTCGCGCGCAGTGGTCTGGGCGGTGGTTGCCGAGAAGACCGGCTACCCGGCCGACATGCTGGAACCGGCCATGGCGCTGGAAGCCGATCTCGGCATCGATTCCATCAAGCGAGTGGAAATTTTCTCGGCGCTACAGGAACGCTTTCCTGCTTTGGCCGGTATGGAATCGGCCAGCCTGGTGTCGCTTCACACACTAGGGGACATTGTCGAGGCGCTCGACGGAGTGCCGGCATCACAGACAGCACTTGCTCCTGCCGCCGTGGACAGTTCCTCGCGCGGCGCTGTGTGGGAGGTGGTGGCCGAAAAAACCGGCTATCCCGCCGACATGCTGGAACCCGCCATGGCGCTGGAGGCCGACCTCGGCATCGATTCCATCAAGCGCGTGGAGATCTTTTCGGCGCTGCAGGAGCGCTTCCCCACCCTCGCCAATATGGAATCGGCAAGCCTTGTCACGCTGAGCACACTCGGGGATATCGTCACAGCGCTCGATGGCGCGGCGCATCCGGACGTGCCGGCCCCAGAACTGCCGAAGCGCTATATCGTATCGCCGCGTCGCGCACCCGCATCGGGCCATGCGATGCTGCGTCCAGGGGAAAGCATCGTGATCGCCGGCGATACGCGCGGCATTGCCACCGCACTCGCCGGCATGCTCGAAATGCGCGGCTATCACGCCACCATTGGAAACGATTCCAGCGATGCTAACGCCTGGATTTGCCTGACTCAACCGCACTGGCGAGCATTGCTGTTCGCCAAAGCCGCATCGCGGCGCGGTAGCGGATTTCCAGGCGTGTTCATCACCGTAGAGGACAGCTCGCGGCCCTGGGATGCAGGCCTCTCAGGACTTGCCAAAACCGCCGCGCTCGAATGGCCGGGCGTTCGGGTAAAAGCCATCCGTATCGATAT
>CAVQLV010000012.1:0-601425 GCA_963713415.1 Bryobacterales bacterium
CCCCTCGTCGCCTCGCTTGTAGCTGAATTGTGGACGTCGACGGAGAGCTCGGAGGAGTTTGAAGCCGTTCTACCACACGTCGAACTTGAGCTCGAGTACCTTTTCGAGGAGACCGAGAGAGTTGTTGAGGCGCTCATCTCAGGACCGCCCAATCCGTAACCACGGTTGCTGGCGTTTCAACGGGGCGTCAGTCCCCCGCAAACTACGCGAGCAGGAGTGCGCGAAGCCCATCGGCCGTGGTGAGTCATCGGAATCAAAGACTGCCAAATCGGCGATGGCATTCCAGTGCGAGCTTCTCCTTCTTGCGGGTTTGGCTGACGTTCAGCAGTTCCCACATCTCTCGGAATTTCTCTGGTTGGTTCTGCTAACGCTGTTTGTTGTAGGAGCGATTTGGATCGGGCTCGCGGCGTTAACTGACCATCTCGTTAGACAAGGCCGGTACGACCTCGCTTTGTGGCTAGTACCGTTGTCGTCATTCGGTGGCGGGCGAAGTTATGCCCTCGGGTACGTGCTAAAAGAGGCCGCGAGATACGACGAGGCGGAACGCATCTTGCGCGAAATCATCAATCACACTGGCAGCGCCAAAGCAAATGTTATACTCGCACTCGAAGACCTCGGAGATGTATTACTGGATACAGGACGCTTTGAAGAAGCGCAACGATGTTTCCAGAGCGCTGCCGACCTCCGTACCAAGCGCAGCGTTTGGGCGAACGGAATGGCGGAGGTGCTGCTGCGCCAGGGAATTTACCCCCAAAATGCCTTAAGGCACGCTACGACGGCGCTGAATTTGTTCCAGCACGGGACGGAGCGAATTGGTAGCCGCTCACGGCTGGGAGCCATTTTGGCGACCCAAGCGTGGGCATTGGCTGCTTGTGGCCGCGCTGCGGAAGCCCGGAAAACCATTGATGTGGCACTAAAGACCGGAGCGCGGAAAACAAGAGGCCCTCTTGCCCAGATTCATTACAAGGCGGGAATGTCCCTAGTGGCGCTCTCCGAAGTTCGCGGCGCTGTAGAGCACTTCGCATGTGGGGCAGAAATTGATCCGTTAGGCCGATGGGGCCGCCTCTGCAGCGCGGCCAGAGATCAACAGAGGACTTAGAGAGAAGAAGAACTTCGGGATACCAAAGTGAGATCCACTTGCGAATCGAAAACGGCCGCCTCCTATTCGCACTGTTAGCTTTCGCGGGCATCGTGATTGTAGCGACACTGACATTCGACGGCGATCGGACTCATCGTGTTGGCGCGCGAAAGCTGCCCATAGGCGAGAGCGAAACACCATACCTCATGTCCCAGCCATTTATAAGAAGGGAGATGCACGTACCTTCGACGGCTGAGTTCCCCTCGTTCGGCCTGAACGCTGACGAGGTAGAAGTGGTGCATCTTCCCGACGGGAGCTACCGTGTAAAGGCATGGGTGAGGGATGAAAATTATTTCGGGGTGAAGACGCGGCGCCACTGGAGTTGTGAATTAAAACAAGTATCGACGAAGAGCTGGGTGCTAAGCGGTTTTTGTGGTATTCTTCCTCTTCTTCCATGAGTTATTCACATTTTTTTTTGCGCAGTCGTATCAAGCATCGTTGATCAACGGCGCGCGCCGATCAAGTGATCTCGCTATCGAGCTGGGATCTTCTGCGCTTTCGGTGAAGGCTAGCGCGCCAAAAAATAGAACCAAGACATTTCTCTTAGATATGTTCTAAACGCGGTTGGGACAAATCTATGGCGTGACTAGTTACTACGGCTACGACGCCAGCCGTTCCGAAAGGCAGCTGGTGAGTGGTTCCAGCGCAATAGCAGATACGTACACCTTGCGCCAGGAGTTCGGAAAGCAGAGCTTGCTCGGTGGGAGTCGCTTCCGGCTGCGATTCCCCGAACGAGCCCAGAACCAAGTCCCGCACGCATTCCCCGGCGTCACTCCCCGCTGTGCCGCCAGCGCTTCGAGCTTCGCGTATTCTTCCTCGGTCAGCTTCGTCCCCACCGACCGCGACCGCCGCCCCTCGCCCATACGCCGATTCTACAAGTTACCGGCGGCTACCCGTTCCGCTCCTCCGCAGCACCCGCGCCGGGGTGACGTGTCACCCCTCCACCAGCCGCCAAAGGCGGCTCTTCGCTGCCGTTTTGGATACCGCCCGGTAACCCGCTGATTTTGTGTTCGAAGGCGTTTTTCAACCACGCTGATGCTGGCGCACCCAGTTTAGCCAGAGAACCATGTCCCTCAAGGTTCGAATCCGCGTTTTCGATTCGTAGCAAGTCTGGATCTGCGTAGTGCTTGGGATAGGTCTCGGTGTCCCGGCTCTGGTCGTTGCACCGCGATTTGTACGGATGCCGAGGCACTGCTTTCTTTTTTTCGAGCTTTGCCCCTTCCTCCATCGCAATGCCCGTGCCCCCTCACGTTCCCGACCGGTGTTGCACTGCGCCCTCGTTGATGATCGGGCCGGACCCGCACGTTGTCGCTTATTGCTTCTCATACACCATCACAGCTTTTTCGCCCGGCCTTTCTGGGCGCCAATATGTTTGCGTCAGACTGCGCCCGTCCTCGCTGATCCTCAGCGTGCCGACATTGAGAGCTCGGCCATTAAGTTTCTTTGCCATAGATAGCTCCCCGGGAACTCAGCTGTGCAATCGCTATCGTGGCACCGGACGGAACTCCTGTGCCATGAACTGCCGCGTCTGAGCCATCGAGCGGCGCGTCGGGGTATTGTCCGGTTTCCGGGAAAGAATAGTGCAAAGTGCGCCCAGCTAACTTCAGCTCAAGTAACCTAGGCTGCGATTCGAAGGGCTTTGCATCGTTCCAGGTGCCCGAAAAACCATTTGAATCCGACGCGCGAACATAGACATTTTCCTGCGGTTTAACGGCTCCCTGAGAGCCACCTGGTAGTGACGTGATCCTTAGCGTAGCCCCGCTGCTGGAGAGTTGCCAGCGAGTAAGCCCCTCACGGTGCCCATCCCTCCTCAACTGCGTCTCAATCTCCAGTTTGCTCAATTGGCGGCATGCAATGGTACGATCTCCCGCAATCGTGTACTCCCTTCCGTCACAAGCGAAGGCCTAACTCATGGTTCCGCGGGTTATATGGTACTCGCCACTCGACGTAACTGTAATTGAAAGGCTTGGCCCAGGAACACTGCTCCGGGTTTCATTTAGTTTCCAGATTCCGCTCCAAGCGTCTGGAGAGCGAGAGCACGACGAGACAGTTCCAGCGGCGATAGCGAGCAGCATCGACCACAGAACCGTTATTTTCATCCCTCCCCAACGCTCGACAAAGGACATGGTCTATTGTCGCTTCAGGGGAGCCAAATAACCGAGGCGCGCGGCGACAACAAACGCTATGCATATCGCCGACGCGCCTAGCGAGCGTCGCACTCGTTCGTTGAGTTCGGATGCACTCACCGAGCCGGGGCGTATCAAGAAATAAGGGATGCACAGAGTCATCGATCCAAGAATGAACGGCGCGGCAGATTCAAATAGTAGCTCGGGCTCGCGCGCTCCACCTACCGCGAAAACCATCGCAATTGGTATAACCAGGAATCCATAAACCATGACCGTCATCTCCGCAACCCTGAGCCATTTCGGACACCTCCTGAACTCGTTTCGCCAAACATTTCGCTCCTTTGCTAGGCCTAGTGCCGGAACGAGTGTCAGGAATGCTCCCCACAGCAGTGGCTTACCAAGTTGATCGAAAAGTTCGGTTGTGCCCGCGGCGACACACAGATGGACAAAGCCAGAGGAGAGAATCAGCAGCAGTTGAAGAGCAAGAACGAATCGCACGTACAAAAATGCAATGAAGGTCATCGTTTCTTCAGAGTTTTCGAGACACGCTCGGCGTGCCGTTCAAATGACTTGAACTCCCAGAGGGAAACAATCGCATGTCAGTTTGCACAATCCCCTCCATCCATGCACGGATTGTAGTACAGCCCACTACCAATGCCCACGGAACCGAAGGGACTCTCTTCTACTGGCATGGATTCATAGAGTCCGAGAGTAGTGCTATTCCAATCTAGTCCGTAGCCGGCAGAAAGGCCTTTCCCAGGGGTTGCGAGGCCAATTTGGGTAACAGGAGTTCCACTCAAAGATGTGCCCAAACACCCTCCCGCAACGGCGAATCCGCAGGCGGCCCAACTCCAACCCGTCACATAATCTTCTGGATTGTTTGACCAACCTGCGGTTGCAGAAACCGCCGGGAAAAGGCTATTCGGAAGGTTACCTCCTGGACTGATGACATAGTTGTTCGTTCCAGGGATGTAACTAAACGATCCGTTGTAGAAGTAAAGCGACACACTGACACTGTAGAAATCCGGCTTGCTCGACGAATCTAGCCCCAGGTCTGCATTGGTATGGAATCCGTTACCTCTAAAGAGGTTTGCGAATCGCTGCACAGTGCCGCTCCAGAACCCGGACCCGCTGTTTGGGGATTGCTGTTGCTGCGTTTGCTGCTGCAGCGGGCTCGGGCAAACGTTATTTGGACATTGCTCTGCCGCCGCAGAGTGGACCGATCCTAACGCGGCTGCGCAAGGAGTCTGAAACCCGTCCACATAACAGGCCGGACTCAGCCCGTGCGGGTCCGTCAGCATCGTCGGAAGATTTCGAACGTATGAGTAGCCGTTCCAACGCTGAGGATCAGCTAGGGCTGCGGAAGCATTTCTGGGGTCAACGCTTGTAAATCTCTGTTGATACGCGGAAAAATACCGCGCCTGGAAGTAATCCATGCTGGCGGCTTCGGTACCTTCTCGTTCTTTGCCGGTGAACTTCTGCGTCAGCGGAGTGGCGGTCGAACCGTAGCAACCAGCGCGCCCATCGGTGCCGGTCGGGATCAATTCGCCGAACGGCAGATAGTCGTAGCAGATCTCCTGATTCTGAGCCGCATCGGTCACCAGGCGCGTGGACCCCAGATGATCGGCAGTGAGGTACTTGGTCCCGAAATCCGGCGCGCTCGGGTTTCCGTATTCGGCAATTAGCTGGCCCATCGCATCGTACACGTAGGTGGTCGTCAGCGCGTTTGGCGTCCCGGCGTTCAAAGTCTTCATGACCCGGTGTCCACTTCCATCATAGACGTACGCCGCAGTGCTGCCGGTGAGTGTGCTTGACGTCATCCGATTCTCGGCGTCATAGCCGAATGTATATCCGCCGATCGCGGTCTGATTCCCGGTTGAGCTGTTCGACGAATTTACCGTCGAGGCCGGCTGCAAGTGATTGGTACTGTCGAAATCGGTTGGCGCCGTGGGCGTGAAGGAATTCAGAGCCAGCGTCGAATTCGAATTCGAGGTCACGAATTCGTTCGCCCACGGATCGGCGCCGAAAACCCGATACCAGTTGGCCCCGCTGCTGGAAACCGATGTCGGATTGCATGTCACGCCCGTGGAGTTGGGCGTTTCGGTGGCGCAAGCTATCCGGTTCAGCGTGTCATACCCGTAGGTCTGAGTCCAGGTTTGGCTGCCGCGCGTGATGGTCTGGCTCAGCAGGTTGCCGTTGTTGTTCGTGGTCCCGTAGTTGAAGCCGAGCGTCATGAGGCTGCCGACTTGGATGCCGGTTGTTTGCAGCCGGACGTTGGTCGTGTCCGTCTCGACCAATTGGTTGCCCATCGTGTTCGTGGTCGTAACGGTGCCGCCGGAGAGCGTGTAGCCCAGATTGGCATATGGCACGCTCCAGGCTGAACTGGTTCCATTCAACTGAATCACGCACCCCGCTGAATCGTAGCAAGTCTGGACGGCGCGGCCGCTTGGATAAGTTTCGGTGTCCAAGTTCTGATCGTTGTAGGTGTAGCTGAAATTAAACGGCGACTGGGTGCCGATGGTCTCCTGGCTGGCCAGCACTCGACCGTTGGCGTCGTACTGCCGGTAGGTTGTGCTGGTCTTCGGAAGGCTGTTCAAAGCCGCGGTCGAAACCAGGCTCAGACGGCCGATCGGGAGAGGATTGGCCCACAGCGGCCACACTCGTCGCAGCAGGACCCAGAGCAATCGGTCAGAACGACGCAAGCGGGCCCGCTTAGTCCGGCGTTTAAAGACCAACAACTGTTGCCTCAAAGCGACGATTTCACGTCCTAAGTCGTGACGAGACCGAATAACGCTTCTCAGCCACGTGAGCGCACACAATCAGCCCAAGCATGAATCCGACCTTATAACAAAGCGTGAGGGTGTGCCGATGAGATCGTTCCTACCGTGTTTTGGCGACCTACAGGTCTCTGCAGCGCCCGAACAATACCCGAACATCGCCGGGCGGAAAATACCCTACTCGATCCTAAACCATCCTTATTGGCTTCACTCAGAAGCTTTTTGCTATCAATCACATCCGCTGATTCCAGACCACTTGGCCAATTCGGTAGGAGGCCCTGAAAAGGCTGGCGTCGGCGGTTCGATTCCGTCCCTGGCCACAATTTTTTCAATAGCTTACAGCCACACCTTCACCTCGGTTTGTTCCATTTCGTTCCAAAATCCAATTGGGCTTGCGCGAAACTTGACTCAATGCGGACTGGATCAGATGGATTCTGCTCGGTATCAAAGCTGAGGTTGGCAGGAATGCGTCCCCCGACCACCAGTTAGGCAAAGTCCATCTTAAGGTCGCATCTCGAGCTTTACTTCTTCAAGGCCAGTACTCGGAGCGGGTTCAGGGCCTGGCTTTCCCGCCATATAAGCCTTGCCCTTAACGTAGATATCGGGCTCCAGGATCATGCCGCGATAAAGTAGCGCGTGGCCGGCGTCTCGCAGAAACAGCGTGTTATACCGCTTGTTGAGTTGCGGCGCAGTAACCAGCTCGAAGTAACGCCGGCCGCTCAGCTTCACAATCTTCACCGATTTCTCCCGCGCCGCGAAAGCGTTCAGGTACTCCGCCCAATCGCCATAAGCCTCGCTGTCGTCGGACCTGCCGGAGGGCTGCACCACAAGGACCACTGGACGCCCGCTCTTGAGTGCCACCTGTATTTCGTTCGGCGCAGCCTTCTCGTTAGGTAGCCTCGTACTTTGAGAGAGCCCGCCCGCCGCTGACGCCAGCACGACCAGCACGGTAAGATGCGACACGCTGAGCGATTGCATGGAAATCAGCCCACCACTCGCATGGGGTGATCGTCATCATAGCAATGCTGTGCGAAGAAGAAGATCATGTCATAGTCTTCGCTATTCGGCTTGACGAAATCGTCGAAGTGTACCGGGTCTGTATCGTTGAAATCCCCACCCCAGCGGATACCTTTCTTCTTCACCGCCGTGACAAAGGCATCTGCGTTGTCCGTCTCCGTCCCGTTGTTGAACATTGCGGAGCTATTGATGGTGGTCCCGTCCACAATATTGAGGTCCACCGCGTGCCCGATCAGGTGTTGCGATTTGCTGGCAGGCGGTACTACCGCGCCCGACGGCGGAATGCTCTGCACGCGAAACGTCTGATTGATTTTGAGAGTCACCTTTGCCGTCTTGGCCGCCTCGTTCATCGTGTCCGAGATCACTGTAACGAAATCCTGATGAACGAGCACCTCCCCGGCCTGAGCGACCGGATAATCAAGCACCTTGAAAGTGTCGGCCGTATCCACATTCGACGCACCTCCGAGACTCAAACGCACCAGAGGAGTTGTGCAAACGTAATTGCCGTCCAACCAGGAGGCCAACTCGCGCGCAAGCCGCCCATCGCAAGATCCGGGCAGCCCGCTGGAGACGCTTCCGAACGTCGAGATCATTCCCCCTGACGCAGCCCCAGCGGAGTTGACCTTAAGCCGGATGTCTATGTTGTCCAAATACCACTGAAAGCGCCGGACTGCGTCCCGCGTCTTATGGCCGAACGCACCGTCGGCACGCCCCTTAAGAGTTCCTACCGCGAGCAATGCTTCCTGGAGTTCTCTTACTGGACGGCCCATCAAGTTGCGTTGTACGGCGCCTCCCCAACGGCAGGAGTCGTCGTTGTCTCCGCTTCGCAGGCTGAGCGTGTCAAGGCTCTGCAGCGTGATCGCTTTCGCTGTGGCAACTGCCGAGTTCTTCATAGCATGCCTCCCCGATTGTTTGCGCAAGGCGCGTGCTGGAAAGTGTAAGACCGGCCTCAGCGCGGGTTTCCATTTTCACTTTCCGGGTATCGGTCAGTATACATCCATTTCGTTACTTTTTGATCCCCCAATCCGCAGTTGCAAGTCTGCTCTTGGTTTATGTGTAGAGCATGCTCGCGCTCGAAGACGCCGAGAAATCCATTCTTCACACGGGTGGTCACGCGCCGTATGCAAGGGCTCGCACGCCGGGCTGGAAGATAACTTCCGCAATGCGCATTGTTCAGCCACAAACCAATATACCCGGGCGGCCAATACGTCGCGTCACGCCCGGCGGTCAGTTTTCTGACGGCTTTTCCAGACGATCGATGACCTAACCTCGGTTGGCGTCTAAGTGGCTTCGAGGCGCAACCCCAACTGCTGCTGGATTGCCGTGAAAATATCCGGGAGCCCGTCGCTGTCGCTTGGGGCAGCGGGTTATTTCATTTCAGGCCTTCAGAACAGCCTGAAGTCGTATAGCCAGGCGAGTGCCATATGATCCGATACAAGCCGATCGAGGACGCCTGAGTATCCTATGAGGATCCACGCTGGCAAGATTCCTCCCCCACTTACCAGGATCATACCGTTCTAGTACTGATCAAACTGGGCACATCATAACCGACGGAAGGTTGGCGCGAAATTATGGCTAGCTAAATGAAAAAAGGGTGTATACTCTCAGGAAGCCTAAAAGGAAGAGCACTGCTAGGATCGCGCATGCGTCTCAGTCGGCTGTGCCTTGAGACGAAGCCGATCAGCCGGAATCGAGGCTAGAAGTATACACATTTGAAAGAAACGAAACAGAGAGGCAAATGTCGAATACACCATCTTGGTTCTTTGGATCCTGCTGCTTGGGAATTGCCCTCGCTCTATGTCTTTCTCAGGGCGTGGGTATGGCCCAGACCCCCGATTTACGACCAGGCAACTTTGAGCTGGGATTGTTCGCTGGAGCCAGCTATGGAGTGGACAACTTTCGGCCAATGGGTGGAGTCAATCTCTCCTACTCGCTCCCGAAGTTGCTCCTGCCCTACGTAGAGTTCAGCTATTTTCCGGAATTGGTCCGCAACTACAACACTCCCACGGATAACTTTGTGTTATCGGCGCAACTTGAGGATTTTCACGGCGGCGTGCACATTCGGATTCTGCCGCACGAATCACGAATCGTGCCGTATTTAGTTGTAGGCTTCGGCGTGCTGCGTTCGGACACGACCGGGCAAGACCAGCCTAACGCTAACGTGTGTATCGTCCCGGGAGTTCGAAGCACTCCATGCACTCCAGCAGAGATTCAGGCCAAAACGACCCAAATTGAAATCAAGGCCAGCGATCCCGCTGTAAACTTCGGAGCCGGCCTGCGCTTCTACCATACTTCTCACCTGGGTTATCGAGCCGAGTACAAAGAATACCGGCCCGTGAGCGGGCAGTTCACGAAGTTCTTCAGCAAGTTTGAGGCTGGAATCTTTTTCCAGTTCGGAGGCCATTAGCAGGGGATTTGGCATCCCATATCGGAAGGGTCGATGCTGGCAATATCTCCTTTGTTCGCACGTGTTTTTTCTCCCTTCGGGCTGTTGTTCGCACTCACTGTTGGGGCCGGAGCGAACGATCTACCTCGCTTTGTGGGTCGCCCTGCGCAACCCGCGCGAGTCCGCCTAGCCGCGTCGCGGCGGGCAGCCGTCTACAATCCAGATTCGATGCCGGTCTACTTTGAGAAAGAGCCGGATCGCGCCCGATTTCAGGCGCGCACGCAAAATTCGGCCCTATTGTTCGACCGCGGCGGCTTCTGGATGGGCTTCGGGCCTGCGGGCAGCTCAGTTCGCGTGAAGTTCCATGGAGCGCGCGGAGGGATCGATCCAACAGGCCAGAGCGCTTTGCCCGCATTCAGCAACTACTTTCTCGGGAGCGATCCATCGCGATGGTCCAGGCGCCAGCATTACGCAGGGGTCCGCTATGACGCCCTGTGGCCGGGAGTCGACCTAGTCTTTTATGCGCAGAACCGCAACCTGGAGTACGATTTCAACGTTGCGCCCTATGCCAATGCAGGAAAAATCCGGCTGCAGGTGAATGGCGCGCAAAAGATCTTCCTGGACGAGCATGGTGAACTGTGGATCGCCAACCAGTATGGAAAGGCCAAACAGCGACATCCCCTGATCTATCAGGACATCAATGGCCGGCGGGTGGCGGTGGACGGAGGCTACCGGATGAAGGGCAGGAACCAAGTGGGTTTCTGGCTGGGCGCATACGATCGCTCCCGAGGGCTCGTGATTGATCCGGTACTGGAGTTTGCCACTTACATTGGTGGGAATGGTTTTGATCTAGCCACTGCGGTGGCGGTGGATAGCAGCAACAACATTTATGTGACGGGATACACGCAGTTCGCGGATTTCAAATCGACGCCAGCGGGGCTTCGCCTCTCCCCGAATTTGTTGGTGGGGGCAAATGTCTTCCTGGTGAAACTAGACGCGAATACCAAACAGATTGTCTACATAGATTACTTCGGCGGCACGGTCTATGACGCGCCCTGGTCGTTAGCTGTGGATTCGTCCGGAGCAGTGACGATTGTGGGGGAGACGCTGTCACCCGACATGCCCACTGTGAATGCCCTGCTAACTCATCCTGCACTATTTGCCTATGGCCCGTATGGATTTGCGGCACGTTTTGTTCCCGATGGATCCAGGCTTTCCTACAGCACCTACACCGCAACGGGGGCTGCCTACGGAATCGGTCTGAATTCCAGTGGCGCCGCTTGGGTTGTGGGGGGCACAACCTGCTATGTCGAGAGCGACCCCGAGCTGCATGAATTTCAGCCCACCGGCGGTGCGCAACAAGCTACTTGCGCCGCGGCTTTTGACCAGGAAACAGGCTACCTGATGCAGATTGATCCCAATGGCGCCAAGCTGTACGCGAGCTACTATGTGCCCCCGTCAGAAGCCGGATACGTTAGCGGTCTCAGCGATGCCACAGTGGACACTGCCGGCAATGTTTACGTTGCCGGTACCATTGCGGGCCAATACCAAATTACGCGGGCACTTCCGCAACCGGACGGTACCTACGCGAATGGACCTTCACCTAATCTTGTTTGCGAGGTGACCAAGTTCGACCAGTACGGACATACGGTTTGGCTAACGCCGACAACCTTGAGCGGAAGCCGGGATCAGGAGTGTCTGCGCATTGCAGCGGACCCTAACGCCAACGTGTATGTCGCAGGGTACACGACTTCTCAGAATTTTCAGGTCACCGGTGGCGCTTTTCAAAAGGTGATTGGATCACCGGGGGAAATTCCCAACGTCGATGATAGTCCCTTGGGCGATGTGAACAACCGTCCTCTTTACGATAGCTTTGTCGCTCGGATCGACACCACCGGCAAGGTAGTTTACAGTAGCTACCTGGGTGGAAATGGAGACGACTACGCGATTGGCATTGGCGTAAACGGCTCCGGTAACGCCTACGTCACGGGCTATACGAACTCGCGGAACTTCCCGGTCACACCGGGCGCCCCACAAACCACCTATGGCGGAGGTCAAGGGGACGCATACGTCACTGGCGTCTCCACGGACGGTACGCAACTAATCATGTCCACGTTCTTCGGCGGAACGGGCCAAGATGAAGGGTACCAGGTAGCCGTCGATCGTCTGGGCAATGTTTACTTGGCAGGTGGAACGGAATCGGCGGATCTTCCGGTTACCTCGGATGCGTTCCAAAGGACCAATCAGAACGCTGATGGAATGGTGGCGAAGTTCAACCTGGAGACTTGCAATCCAACTGTTGTATTAGCAGACCCGCTGCTGAGTGCGGGCAGCGGCTCCACTACTTTGACCCTGACCACGGACGTCCCGGGATGTTCCTGGACGTTGGGGACGACCGCCACTTGGATTCAATTCAACCCGGCCAGCGGTAGCGGCAATCAGACCATCAACTTGAGTGTCACCGCCAATCCCAGTACCGACTCGCGTTTGGCGATCGTCGCTGCAAACTCGCGGCGGACTTTCGTCTACCAATCTGGGCAGAGCGTGTGCCACTACATTCTGCTGCCAGGTGACATGGCGCTGAGCAGCAACTCGGAGCAACACCAAGTCACCATTCAAGCGCCCAACCAGTCATGCACCTGGACCGCTACGTCCAGCCAGAGTTGGCTGCACATTCTTTCACCTGCCAGTGGTATGGGCACGGGCACAATCAGCATTGGAACCGATCAGAACAATACCACTGCGGTCCGCACCGCAACGCTTTCCATCGGTGGCCAGACGATCGTGGTAGGGCAGAGCGCGGGCGGCTGCGTCATTACCTTGTCATCGGGAGCCCTCGAGTTCAGCCCGGCTGGCGGGCTTGGAGCGGTGAAGGTAGTAGCCAGTTCGAATCAATGCTCGTGGCAGGCACAAACACCGAACCCGGATTGGATCGGGCTTGTTGCGATTACGGATTACGGAAGCGGCACGGTGCGGTTTAACGTCTTGCCGAATTCCACCGGCCAACCCAGAACCGGCACGATTTCAGTGGGTAGCCAGAGCGGTACCATTACCCAAGCATCCGTCTACACCAATCTGCGCGATCAGGCGGGAAACTACACGTCCTCGCCGCAATCGTCCGCCATTGCTCACGCTTCACACGGGCGCCGGACGCTGGCGATCGGAGAGCGGCCAGCAGCAGAGTTGGGAAATTGCGGATCGACGAAACCCCAGGTACCCATTGAGATGGATGCCGCGGGCGACCCCGTCCAGTTTACGGTCAACCGGACGCTGGCGGGCTGTGGCATGAACGCCTCTTTCGCCATATCCACCAGCGGGTTTACCATTACACCCGCCAGCGTGCAGGCGAATTCCGGTCAGAACATCACTTTTACGGTAGCAGCACAGAATAACACCAGCACCAGCGTCATCAAGAACGCCATCATCCTAGTGACCGGAGATACGAGCGCCGGCACTTGGCAACTGGAAGTGGATCAGGCCGGTACGGCAGCCGCGCCGCTAGACGTTCCATCCAGCCAGACGTTGCAGCCTGTTGCGAGTTCGGACGCGATACCCATAAATTCGACCAACGGTACCCCCTGCAATTGGGCCGTAGATCCCTCCAGCGTCCCGACTTGGATTTCACCCGTCTCGATTTCTGGATCGTGCGGATCGCAATTGCAATTTAGCTACGGCGCCAACACCACATCATCCCAACGAAAAGCCACGTTAAGATTCACTACGGGCGATGAAACAGAATTGAATCAGCTCGCCTCGGCAACCACGAGTTGTGTCTACAGTTTCCAGCAAACCACGCCCCAGGATGTCGCCTTGAATGGGGGCCAGCTCACATTGAACGTCGTAACGGCGTCCGGATGCACTTGGACCGCGAGCACGGACAGCCCGGGTTGGATTAGTTTTCCGTCTGGCAGTGGTGGCACAAGTTCCGGCCAGTTGGTCTTACAAGCCGCGGCAAACGACACTACCAGCAAGCGTACCGCCCAGATCTCAGTAGACGTGGCTACGGCCTACGTGACGGAAGACCCAGCCGCAAGTTTTCCGACGGGCTGCGTTTACACACTATCGCCGACGAGCAATTCCTTCCCCAACACCGGGGGCTCTTTTACCTTTCAGGTACAAACGACCGCTAATTGCACATGGCAGGCTAGCCAGCCTGCCGCTGACGCCAGCTTTGTACATTTGCAATCCACCGCCAGCGTTACGGGCCTTGGCATGGTGAGCTTCACGGTCGACGCGAATCCTACCGGTTCGGGGGCGCGATCGTCGTCAATTACAGTGGCTCCCGGCGTCAGCTTTGCCATCATGGAAGCCGCAGGGCCGACGCCCGGTTGCACCTACGCGTTATCGCCCTCCAGTGCGTCCTTCACCAGCGCCGGCGGCAGTTCCAGTTTCCAGGTACAAACCGCGTCCGGTTGCTCCTGGCAGACCAGCCAGCCTTCGACCGACACCTGGGTACATATTAAGACAGGCAGCAATGGCAACGGGCCTGGTGAGGTGTCATTCGCCGTGGATGCCAATTCGACTGGTACGGCGCGCTCATCGTCGATAGGTGTAGCCACGACGACTTTTGCGATCTCACAGGCGGCCGGCTGATGCTGTACTCCTCCTACATTTACCGCGGCAGGTGTAACCAATGCCGGCAGTTTCGTCGCGGGCAGCGTCTCGCCGGGTGAGATAGTGACATTATTTGGAGCCAACGAAGGTCCACCCGCCCTGTTAAGCGCCACCCTCGCGGGAGGTGCGTTTCCAACTCAAGTGGGCGGCACACAGGTACTGTTCGACGGCGTAGCCAGCCCGATGATTTATTCGTCCGCGGGACAGGTGACGGCTATTGTTCCGTACGCTGTGGCTGGCAAAACGTCGACGCAGCTGACGGTTTCATATAACGGCGCTACGTCCGCGCCGGTGACCTTACTCGTGGTTGCGGCAGCGCCGGGGCTCTTCACAGCAGCTTCGTCCGGAACGGGCCAAGGTGCAATTCTGAACCAGGATTTGAGCATCAACTCAGCGGCAAATCCAGCGTCTCCAGGGCAGGTGGTGGTGCTGTATGGAACGGGCGAGGGCCAAACGAATCCGCCAGGGGTCGACGGTCTGATAGCTGTCTCCTCGGTCTTGCCGCAGCCGGTGTTGCCGGTAACGGTAACCATCGGCGGTGTGAATGCTCAGGTCGCATACGCAGGAGCGGCGCCAGGTCTGGTGGCAGGCGTTCTTCAGGTGAACGCAATGGTTCCGAGCGGTTTGCAAGGCAACCAGCCGGTTGTGATTTCAGTGGGCGGTAATCTCAGCGCGGCAGGAGTTACGGTGGCGCTCCAGGGCACAACAGCGCAGCCGTCGGGAACATTGAAGGCAAATCCGAATCCGCTGAACGTGTGCAGCGCGAACGAGACGTCTATGGTAACCCTCACTTGGTCGACCAGCAACGTGAGCGCGGTGAAAATTCTGGCTGGTTCGGTGACGGGCGCGGTAGTCGCCACTGGCGGCGCGAACGGCACTGTTACGTTGACTGCTGCTCCCAATACAACATATGTCTTGGCGGACGTCTCAAGCGGGGCGACTCCGACCTCGGCAAATGTGCTCGCCACTGTGACCCTGCAACAGGGGATATGCCCAACGCCCGCCACCGGAACTCTAACAGCGACACCGAATCCGCTGAATGTGTGCAGCGCCACGACCTCGGCCAACGTGACGTTAATGTGGTCGACAACCAACGTGACATCGGTACAAGTGCTGAAGGGGTCCATCGCGGGAGACGTGGTGGCAACGGGTGGCGCCAGCGGCAGCGTGACGGTGGTTGCAACGCCAGGAACTATGTACTTTCTGGTAAACACCTCCGGTGGCGGAACTCCGGCAGCCGCCAACGTGCTTTCCCAGGTGACGCTGCAGCAAGGTGTGTGTCCTGCGGTGCCCAGCGGAATTTTGACAGTGACGCCGAACCCTTTGAACGTGTGCAGCGCGACCAGCACGGCTAGCGTGACCCTGGCGTGGACATCGAATAATGTGACATCAGTCCAAGTGGTATTGGGATCGCTGGGAGGTGCTGTGGTAGCCACCGGAGGTGCCCACGGCAACGTCACCCTAACGACGACACCGAACGAAAGCTATCTTCTAGTGGATACTTCTAGCGGCGGCTCTCCGACAGCGGCGAATATCCTCGCCACTGTGACGACGCTGCAGGGAACATGTCCGAATCAACCCGGAGCGGCAGCGCCGACCAACAACCTGGCCCAATCCATCACCGACTGGCAAATCCAGTTCCTTGATAACGGAGCGACGGCTGGGGGTGGGGCGACCGACGATACTTCGCCGTCAGACGTCCTGGATGGAAGCTCCTCGATGTACGTTTACTCGACGACCGCCAACCAGATCATTCTAACGCGCGCAGGGCCAGCCAACGGATGGGATCTCTCCACGATTTCGACGATTCAGATGTCCCTGCAGTCAGACGTTCCGCCCGGATATTGGGTCGCCGGATCCCCATCATTCAAGCTCGTATCCGCGAATGGAACGCTGGCGCTGACGCCTGTGAGTCCGTCTGCGGCCGATGGTTCTTACCAGGGCTGGATCACACTGACGCCGCCTTTGAGTGGTAACTCAAGCTGGACTGCGACGAAGACCGGGCAGTTCAACATCCAGAATGTGACATCGATCCAAGTCATTCTCAACGTGGAGGGAACGAATTGGGCCGTAATTATGAACGCAATGTTCTTGAAATGAGGGCTACCAGGCGAACCCACTCCCCGATCGTTGGCGTGATAGGCTGGTGTTCCACGCCTGTCGGCAACGGGGTGCGGTATTATACAAACTCGACGGGTGCGCGGCATGCATGGAACGTATCGGGCGCTATGAAATTATCCGTGAGCTAGGCCGCGGCGGCTTTGGCCGGGTTTACTTGGCCAATGACCCTCTCATGAAGTGCGAAGTCGCCATCAAGGTGCTGTCGCATGCTGATGATCCAGATATGCTCGCGCGCTTCCGCGATGAAGCGGCGGCCACGCGCAGACTGAATCACGAGAGTATCGTCACCATTTATGACGTCGGCGACGAGCAAGGCGTCCCATATATCGTGATGGAGTACCTGCAGGGCATGGACCTGCAGAAACTCCGCGAACAGAACCTGCAACTATCGCTAGTAGAAAAGGTACGGATCCTGAGCCAGATTGCGACAGGCCTGCAAGTGGCGCACGAGAATGGAATCATTCACCGCGATGTGAAGCCGGCCAATATCATGGTCCTTAAAAACGGGTCCGTGAAGATCATGGATTTCGGCATCGCGCGGCTGAATCGCGAGGGAGCAACTCATCACACGCGAACTGGCGTTGTGGTCGGGACGCTCCAATACATTCCGCCGGAGCAGTTCGAAGGGCATGCAGTGGACCCCCTGTCGGATCTATGGGCTTTCGGCGTGATCGCCTTCCAGATGTTTTCTGGAAGAAATCTTTTCGAGGGCGCGGAAACCCCGCAGGTAATCTACAACATAACGAACCTTCAAATACCGGATATTCACCAGCTCAATCCCGATGTGCCGGAGGACCTTTGCCAAGTTGTGCGCAAACTGCTGATGCGCGACCGCTCGGCGCGGTACCAGACTTTTGAAGACTTGCGGGTCGACCTGAACCCGATGTTGGAGAGCCTCGCCGCAGAGGAGGCTAGCCGGTTGGTGGACCAAGCTCGGGTAATTGCAGCGCGAGGCGAGCTGCAGGGTGCCCACCAGATCGTCCGTCAAGTCCTGGAACGGTACCCTTCTAATTCCCAGGCCAAGCAAATTCGGGATTACATCATTGCCCAGATTCGCGCGAGTGAAGTGAGCAAACAGGTTCAAGAGCTGCTGAAAAAAGGAGATCAGGATTTCTCGGTCGGTAGTTACGAAGAGGCTGTAAACTCCTACCGGCAGGCGTCCCGCCTGAGTCCGGGGAGTTCGACGGTCCAGATGAGGATGGAGCGCGCTCAGCAAATGGCGGAGAGAGCGCGCCGGATTCGCGAGGAAATGAACGAAGCGCACGCGCGGCTGACGGGAGGTAATCCCAAGGAGGCGCAGCGGATTCTTGGCGGAGTCCTGGCCGAGGACCCGGACAATGTCGAAGCGACTAGTCTTATGAGCGCGGCCCAGCATGAGAGCAGGCGTCAGGATGACGTGGCCCGCGCGGATGCCATCCTGCACGCCCGCTATCTCTCGGCACAGCAACAGTTCACCCAGGCGATAGAAGTGCTAGCGAATTTTGCACGCACGGTGGGGGACGGCAGCGACTTACAACAAGCGATGACGGAAGTGCGGCAAGCCGAAACCGCCGCCCTCACGCAAGCGCGCCTGGAAGGGGCGGTCGCCAAAGCCAGCGAGCACGCCCGCCAGGGAGAGTACGCGATGGCATCTCTGATTTTGGCTCCTTTGGCTGCCGAGTTTCCCAGCAATGCCGACATCGAGGACCTGCTGAATTTTGTCGACCGAGAGGAAGCGCGGCTGCGCCGGATCACGGATCGCCACGTTTCGCAGGAGAAGCTCGCGGACCCTCAGGTGCCACTGGAAGCTTCTCCCCAGGCAGCTAAGGCGGAAGCTGAGAGAGTGATCGGGCGGGCTTTGGAAATGAGCCGCGAACATGAACGAAGCGGTCGGATTTCTGAGGCAGTTCATGTTCTGGATGTCGCGCTTACGCGGTACCGGAATGCCGCGGAACTGGTGAAGGAGCGGGTTCGCTTGCTCGCTCCCAAGCCTGCCCTACTGGATCCGTTGCCCCGGCAAGGCTCCGAGCCGCCGTCCCAGGTTCTAGTTCCCAGCGTTCCTTCGCCAGAATTCGCTCCGCCCAGCCGCCGCAGGCTTTGGGCCGGGTGTGGCGTGGCGGCGGTCTTACTGTGCGCCGGATTGGGATATCGTCTATTTACCGAGGCTAATCCGGCCGGAACCTCTAACACGCCTTCAGAACACGAGCGCGGAGTTACGCGCTCATCGGTCAAACAGTTACCAGTGAAGTCTGCGTCTCCTGGTCCCGTCCCCGAGCCTTTAACATCCGGATCTTCCGCACCTGAGGCCACTCCACACGCCGACATTCCGGTAAAGCCGCTCGGTCCGGCCTTGGCGTCGCTGCTTCCGTCCAACGTGAGTTTTGTCTATCGCAAAGGCGACCCTTCGAGCGAGAAGGTCTGGATGGTTGACCGGGCCTCGTTGCGAGCCATGGTACTAGCCGGGAGCGCGTCGCCCTCAGGTGCGCCCTGGTTGGCGGCGAAGGCGTCTGCCGGGCGAATCATTATCGACATTAAAGCGGCTTACGCGGCATTCTTGCCGGCCGGACTTTACGCGGGGACTGTGCAGGTGGCTTCGAACCAGGAGGAGGCTCTGGTGCATGTGACTCTTAGGGTGATGGCGGAAAGGGTGGCAGCCGAAAAACCTACCCCGAAGAGCGAGCTCCCATCTCCACCTGTGACGTCGGCGCAGAATCCCGAGACCCTGAACACGGCGGTGTCTACGGTTCCGGCGGCTGTCACGCCAGCGCAGAATCCCGAGACACCTAAGACTGTGGCGGCCGTGGTTCCAGGGGTGAAGAAGCCCTACAACGGTCCGAAGCGGGGGACCGCGAATTGGTCGGGGTTGCTGGCCGCAGGCGCCCATCTCGTATTGGGTGAATCCCACGTAATCGAGGGCGGCGGAGCACTGACCGGCAACGAGATCCCTTCCACCGATGTGCGGATTAGCATTACCTTTCCACCGGGTCTTGAGATTCAGCCCCTACCCGCGCAGAGGATAATGATCAAGAACTCAACCGGAGTTCCCGTCAACCAGATTCGCATCAATTGGTTCGTAAAATAGACTGTATGGAGACGCAGTGGCTATGTGCCGGACGATCTTAGGGGCTAGTGTATTCTCCTTATTGTTGTGCATGGCTGGTGCAGCCCAACAGAAGGAGCCGTCCAAACTTGCCGTTCTGATTGTGAACTCCGAGTACCAGAAACTGCCCAAGTTGGCCTCGCCACACTTGGACCGGGTAGCGCTGGAGAGCGCTCTTAAGAAGACTGGGTTCGCGGTAACAATTTTTGAAAACAACCTGGTGTTGGCGGATCAGTTCGACGAGCTCTTTGTGAAGAAGGTCTTGCCGGGCGACGTCGTCCTGATCTTTTATTCGGGCTATGCAGTGCAGTCGAAGATGGACAATTTCCTGCTGCCGGTAGCCTTCGACCCGCGCCAGACCGATCCCCTTGTGAACACCGCGATATCGCTTACCCGGTTGCAGGATGACGTGGAAGATCAGAAAGCATCGCTGAAGATTGTGCTGGTGGACGCGGCGCGCGACGAGAGAGCGTTGGACGCGCGTAGCTCAGGTCCAGGCCTGGGAACGCCCGACCTATCCGGTTCCGAGACCTGCTTTCTGTTCTCCGCCCCTCTCAATCAAACCGCGCCGGCGCCGCCAGCTGGGTCAGGAGGTTTGCTTGCGGAGGACTTCGCGAATGCGATCCTGCAGCCGGCCAGTAGCCTCGATAAGACCATGCAGGTGGTAGCGTCGGCGATGGGGAACCGGCCGTTCTTTTCCAATCAGGTAACGCAGACGTTCTACTTCACACCCCCTCCCCCTCCACCCCCTCCGAAGATCATTACGGTGGAGGCGCCACCTTCGGAAGTGGACCTGCTTACCAAAATCCCACAACTGAATAAACAGGATCGTGAGGAATATAGATTCATCCCCAAGGGTTCTTTCCAGATGGGATGCGTTCCAACGGGCGCCTGCGACACCGCGGAGAAGCCGCGCCACCAAGTGAATATTACAAAGGACTATTGGATGGCTGTCACTGATGTCACAGCAACAGACTATCAACGTTTTCTACAGCAGAACAAGGGCCGGAAAAAGCCAGACGCTCCGTTTTGGGTAAGCAAGAAAGAATGGTGGGAATCCATCCATCCTGTAGTCAACGTGAGTTGGGAGGATGCCGCGGCGTATTGCCAGTGGGTCGGGGGCCGATTGTCAACCGAGGCGGAGTGGGAGTATGCAGCTCGCGGCGGCAATGTCGACGAGGTGTTCCCCATGAATTCGGAAAACAGCCGCGACAAGGCCAACTTCTACGGGAAGCGTGGGAACGACATTTATGAGTACACATCGCCCGTAAGGAAGTTTGATCCGAACCCATGGGGATTGTTCGACATGGCGGGAAATGTTTGGCAATGGACTGCGGATTGGTTCGATTCGGCCTACTACAACAACTCGCCAGCGGATGACCCAAAGGGTCCGGAATCGGGCAAAGAGCGCGTGGTGCGGGGCGGTTCGTTTTCAAGCGATCCAACTAAGCATTTGCGAATTTCCTATCGCGAGAAATTTCCACCAACTAAGGGTCTGGACAACGTTGGTTTTCGTTGCGTCCTGGATGACGGGCCGGCGACGCGCGAGCACTTTGCGACTTCAAAATAGGCGCCCTTCCTGGCGCACGTGGTAATTTCAGATTGGTTCAACAGTATGATCAGGTCAACACCGCTACTTATGTTCGTGGTGCCCGAGCGAGAGCGGTATTACCATTTGCGCATCTGGTTGTGAAGACTCTCAGGGCTTTTTTTCCGCTGGGATTTACTGGCGCACTCGTTTGGGGCTCGGGACAGAAGCAGGATGGTTCGACCCGCAATTCGGTCTTTCCGAAAAGTGAGGTCGGCCGGTCTTGGCTGAAGAAGGCGCAAGATTTGGAACCCGCTTCATCACTGTGGTCAAGAGCGCTATCTGGGCCAACGCCGAAAAGCGTCGCCGACGCAATCGGTGCGTTGGTGCCATTCTATCGGAAAGAAGATCTGTGGCAGGACGGCGTGGTGCCCCCCGCCGCGTTTCCAGCAGGCGCTCTTCGTATAAGCAAAGAAGAGCAGTCGAAGAATCTCGTTACCATCCACCGCTATCCACACCGCTAGCCGGAACCGGCAGGAAGGGATCCGTCCTGTTCGATGCCCTGATTGGGACAGACGGACGCACGAGGAAACTAAGGACGGTAAAACTCACAAGTGTTGCTCTTGAAGGAGTAGCCCATGATTATAACTGCGTCAGCGCCACCGCACTCTCGACCTCAGATATTCAGTATGTCCGGGGGTGCAGCCCCCGCAAAGGCCACAGGAAGTCCGATGGTTCTTCGAAGAGCTCCCCGACCTGATCCACACATACCACGATGGCAACCCGCTGGCGTACTACGAGATCCTCCGCGAGTTCATGCTCCTGGATCGGTTCGAACTAGAGGCCTTCGATCCTGGAACACTTTGACGTCCGTACCGTGCGGAGCTTCGATCACCTGCGCACGCTAGCGAAAATCAACAAGCCACAAGCGGCTTTGATCACGCTGGACGTTCGAATGGGAGCGTTCGAGTCAGAGGACAAAGAGGTAGTAGCCGATACCACTGCCACTGCCATTATTCGTGATATTCGACTCACCGCTGTTCACGATTCAAGCGGCCGCTCCCTACACACGTTCTAAGGGGAGGATCACCGCGTCAAGGGTTCACTTCTCAGAAATGCCCGGCGAAGACGATGCCGGGCCCTGCCAGATCTTCAAGATCTTCTCCGATGTACCAGTTGCAGCATGTTGAGCTCAGGCAATTCCGGAGCAGGGTAACAGCGGCTAACCGCAGAAGAGCCTAGCTGCGAGGAAACGCTGGGCGGATAAGCGATCCACTGAAGCCGTTGTTGCAAAAAACCGTCCGGCGTAACGAATTGCCGCATGGCATAGAGTAAAGGTCATGCGAGAGAAGACCGCCGAGAAACTCGGGGTAAAGGTCACCGCCTGCCGCCTCCATATCTTTTCCGCGAAGAACTCTCGCTCTCCGATGCGGGGATAAGGCAGCCGGGGTATGTTCCACGGACCCTGGGGCTACCGGCGGCCGGCCCTTTTCTCCTCGGAGTTCAGAGCTTGGTGCAACAGCATTTTGAGGTATGTCTGGTACCGCAACCCCTTCTCGGCGGCGAGGGTTCTGGCTCGCGCGAGGTCATCTTCGGCCAGCCGGATAGTGATTGTTGGCGACGCCCCGGCTTGGCCGGCGCGCTCGCGGGCGACTCGCGCCACGGTTCCCTTGCCGAGTTTGCCCGCCGCTTTGGCTTGATCGAAGCGGTCCGCGATAAGGTTCTGATTCTCCGCCCACCATTCGGCCTCTTGTGTCTCAGTCTTGAAGGGCGGCTGTTTCTTGGCCATATGGATCACCTCTTTCGTTCCTGGTAGTAAAACTGAATGAGCCGTTTGATCGGTTCGAACGCCGTCACAACGCGTACCCGGTCTTCGCGCCATGTGGTCACCACGAGAAGAACGCGGCCCTGCATTGTCGCACCGAGGTTGAGATAGCGCTCCTCCCCTTCGACGATCTCCATTCCAAGGTCCACCGGATCGTTGAGGACGACTTATTCCGCCTCCTCCGGAAGAACGCTGTGACGAGCCACGTGGCCCACATTCGCTTCATCCCAATCGAACTCGATGTCGGGTCCATTCATGCTCCCCTCCTGAGTGTACCTCATTTGTAGGTACAGTTAAACAGCATCCAACTGCCCGCCCCCCCCGCGGAGCGTTCGAATCCACCATAGATAAGTTCGCACCATCGCGTGCTTGATTCGCCGTGTTTATTCTCTGGCGTCGAGAGTTTCCTGCATGTGATTGAAGACCCGGACGGCCTGGTCGGGGTTCAGGCGCGCTTTCGGGTTGAAACGCAGTTCACGCAGGATCTTCGCGTACTCGGCATTCCCAATCTTCCTCTCTGCTTCTCCGAATCGAAGCCGGAAAGCGTCCAGCAACGTCGCTGTAGACTTCCCGTGCCTTTTCGAGACTCGGGATATTGGTTACTTCCTGGTATCCATGCCGCCCCAGGATTTCCTCGTATGCTTGCGCGCCCAAAACGCCCCGGATGCTGCTGAAGCGCGCAGCCATGTTCCGGTTCGTCAGGCCCATAGGAGCGGCATTCCTGCCACCGTCCTGTTTGTCCTTCCTTCCCGCGCCGGCGAAGCGATTGGCGCTCTTACGTTATGGCGACTCCCACCGCCGTCCCGCGGGCGATTCTCGGTCAAACCCTTGTACACGTCCATGCCGATTCCCAGGTAGCTGGCGCACTTCGACAGCGCGTCCGTGCAAGCGCCTTTGTATGCGTCACCACGATCCGGGTTGTCATTGCCGCCGAACTGCTCGATGGCAATCCCATACTTCGGGATCGCGAGCGTCGCTCTGACCACCACCATGCGGCCGGTCTCGACGACCTCATTGTCCATGTGCCAACCGTTGAGACCGAATACGTCATTCAACCGCTCTACAACGTAGATCACCTTGATTGCCGAGAGCCCAGGCTTTAGCGGATTGGGTGACACTGCCTCGGCGGGAAGCGGCTCCTTCAACTTCGTCTTCAAGTCCTCTGGAAGCTGAATCAGCTCCCCGGAATTCTCGATAGGGTGGCGGTAATGCTGGCACCGCTGGATGGCCTTGATCGGCACCGTTTACTGATTGCATCTTCGTTCTCCTTCCAGATCGAGCGTGCTGTTCTGAACGTCCCGAACTCCTTATCCAGCATGTACTTATACGTATTCCTCGTCCTCAATCGGCCTTCATTTGCGCGGGTTTTGAATCTAGGCTATGCTCAAGCCGTGAATTCGATCGTGGAGACATCCTTAGCGCGATCTGGCAGCAACTCCGCCGAGCAAATGCCGGCTCGCGTGCTCGAGATCAAGCCGGAACAATCGAAACTTGTTTGCGTCTTCTCCGGCGGCCGCGAGATCGCGCTCTCCCGCCTCGTCGGTTCGAACGTACGAATCGGCGACGAGATCCTCCTGCCCGCCTCAACCGAGGCCGCGACTACAGAAGCGGAAATCTACATCCGCAAGCCCTCGTCATCCAAGGCCGACGTCTACCAGGTCAAGGCAGGCTATGCCGCACTACCGAAGCAGGACAGGCGCGGCGAACTTTTCGTACGTGTTCAGGTCGTCGGTGAGCCAACTTGGAATCAACACTGTCCACATCCCATGCCATGCCATGCGATTCGCGACTACTTCTTCGCCGCCAATCGCAGCGCCCCGTGGTCGTCGAAGCCTTCTTTCTACTACCTCCTTCACTTGCCCGAGGACGTCAAATCCAAAGAGTTGCGTCTCGGCTATCGGATCCGGCGCATCGAATTGCGGAAGGAGAATGCTTCAAAAGCAGATCTGGCAACCATCGAGCGGGCCTATCAACATGCTTGGCTGACCCGGAGCTCCGCGCTGTCTATAACGAGTTGCGCCGAGATCCTACGATTCCAGTTCCATTCTCGTACTCTGGATTCGGATCTCTCTTGCTGCGGGGAGAGCGAGCCGCGGAGAACGGTGTCTTTTTCGCGAACCGGATTCTGGCCTTCATGCCCGAGCGCCGGCTCCGCAAGGTTCCCGTGCCTCTCCGAAAGCTCGACTATTTCGACGACTTTGCGATCCTGCGCGACCGGAACCGCAAACTTGAGGTGCTCATCGATCATCAGTTGCTACCGATCCGATGGGATCCAACCTGGAGCCAGTGGCGCCATCTAATTACCGCCATTGTTGAAATCTCCGCCGACTTCATTCACACAGGTCGGTATCGCAAGCGAGGGGCGAGTGGAAACTCGTCGAGTGGGAAACCGCGCTTCCAAGCCGGACCGAGCTAGTGCATCGTCCAAATAGTCCTTTGTAATATAGGGGACTTCTAGCACGCTGGGGCATGCCGCGAATCGCCCCCTCGATCCGAAAACCAAAGCGACCTTGAACGGTTGGTTGGGCGCCATCGACGGCGCAGGCCCTGGTGGTGCGGAGCCGGATTGTGTTTGCGGCTGCAGCGGGTCGGGCAAACCAACAGAACGCCTCGGATTTGGAGATTCCCCAAGTCACGGTGGGGAAGTGGCGGCGCTCGTTTGCGGCGTTCGAATTGGACGGGTTGCGCGATGCGCCGCGCTCGGGTCGGCCACCGAAACACGATGCGGCGGTTTGGCAGAAAGTGCAGACCTTGGCCTGCCAACAGCCGGAATCGCAAGGACGCTGGACGGTAAGAACTCTGGCACGCTTGCTCGGTTTGCCGCACAGTACGGTGCACGCGATTCTGCAAGCATCGGAGTTACACCGCAGTCGGACATTCACGTTCAGTCCCGATCCGGAGTTCGAGCCAAAATTATTGGACATCGTGGGTTTGTATTTGAATTCGCCCGAGAATGCTTTGGTGCTGTGTGTGGATGAGAAGCCTGGGATTCAGGCGCTCGATCGCACGCAGCCGTTACTTCCGCTGCGTGCCAGGAAACCGCAGAGTTGGACCAACGAATACGTCCGACACGGAACACAAACGCTGATTGCTGCCCTGGAGATTGCCACCGGTAAAGTGGTGGCTCATGTCCGCAACCGGCGCACCTCGGTGAACTTTCTTCGATTCATGAATGAAGTTGTGCGAGCCTATCCGGATCGCACTCTCCATGTGGTCGTGGACAACCTGAACATCCACAAGAACGAGGCGGCTCCGCCAGCCCAACGACCGCAAAGTACCTCAATAACCCGATTGTCCGGCACTGGCCGCCGATTGCGCCGGTCTCGAGCGCATGATCGCGTTTATGTACTGAACGAACTCTCGGCTGTGAGCGAACTCAGCCGCCACTTTCTCCCGCTCCCGTTGAAAGACGCGACCGTTCAACGTATTCTTGATTTCCCGCTCCCACAGCGTCCATAGGTTCTTCGCGATGTACCCGTTCTTGTGAAGGTGGTAGACATCGTAGATGAACTGGATCGTGTACAAAGTGCAATTTGTCAGTTTTGCTTGACGGCGGGATCGGTTCGGTGGGGTTACGGTTCGCAAGCCACGCTTCGGTGGGAAACTCCCGCAGAAGCTCCTTGAATCGCCCGGAAAACTCAACGAACATTTGCGCATTCAACCGCCGATGCTGATTTCGCAAGGCCACGAAAATTCCATAACACCCAACCACCACAGTTCCCGTTTGTCCAACTTGTGCCAATATGTCAGCCAGCATTGTTGTCACTATCGGTTGCACTATGATCGTGGCATTTAAGAGCGTTCAAGAAAAAGGAGCGCTTACGCAGCATTCCTGTTGGATTTATTGGCTCCTCACTCGTCCCAGGGCAGACCAACAAAGAAGTGTTCGGCGATCTCTTTTTATGCGTAGTAGAAATGTCGGTTCTAAATCCCCAAGGACTCGCAAGACTTATGAGAACAGCACAGTACATTCTCTTCCTGACAATTGGGACAGCTTTTTCGTTGGCGGCCGCAGACGACACAGCGGCACGGCTTGAACGGGCTGTAGGCGCCCTGAGTGCGATGACACAGCCTGAGCATGGGATTCGAGCCGAACAAATCGCCAGAGCCGACTGCATCGCCATTATTCCTGGGTTCAAGAAAGGCGCCGCGGTTATTGGCGTTGGGTACGGGCGGGGATTCGTCTCCTGTCGCAATAGGAGTTGGTCAGCCCCGGCGGCGGTGGCGCTCGAAAGCGGCAGCCTGGGAGTCCAGCTCGGAGGCGAGGCCATCGATATCGTAATCCTGTCGCTCGACAGGGAACGGCGGCCGAAGTTGCCTTGCGATCGTTTCACCATCGGTTCTGACGCCTCGGCTGCTTGGGGGAATGGCAAATCCGCGCACGAAGACCGCAATGCAAAGATTCTGCTCTTCGGCTGCACGAAAGGCGCGTTCGCAGGCTTCGTCCTTGATGGCGCAACCTTGAAACCTGACGAATCCGGCGACAAAGCGCTGTATGAACAGCCACTAACGAATAGCGAAATCGTTCAAGACGAAACGGAGACGCCTGTGCCTGCCCGGGCGCAGATCGCCGAGCTCGCTAATTAAGTCAGCATGGTCTCGTGAAACTTGTTGAGCGCTTAGAAACCACAAGGCTCTTGCGTACTCGATGTCATCTGCGGTGCGACGCGAATGTCACCGGAACCCTCGAGGAAATCACACGTCCTTTCGGGCGCAAACCCGGGGATCAGGTCAAACCCAAGAGACCCCGAAGGGACGGCTGACCTCAAATGAACCGTCTTTCCTTACTTCTTCCGATTTCTGGTCAGATAGGCCACTACATCTTCCAGCTCCGCGTCGCTGACTTCCGTCTTGCGCGTAATGGGCATCGCGAACAACCCGTGCCGCACCACGCTTTTGATCATCACAGGCGTAAGATCCGTGCGTTGTTCAAGCACAGCGGGAAGCTTGCCTTTGTATTTCACGGCAAGCGCAGAAGTGCCTGCTAAAGCGCCATTGCCAAACATGACGTTCTTGGGCGCTACGGCTCCATGGCAGGGAGCGCACCACTTATCGAACACGACTTTTCCATTCGTCTGCGAAGGTGTCTGGGCCAGAAGAGAATTGCCAAGTCCGACAACCAAGACTAGCAAGAGCGTCTCTCTCATGCGCGGCTCTTCCTCATACTTGCCGGCCAGATTCCGTAGCGGCCCGGCGAGATGATTCCGTTGGGGTCGATGCTGTCTTTTAGTTTTTCCTGGAAGCGCAGCAGGGCATGATTGTTGAAAGAATATTTGCTGATCAGAAGGTCCTGAAACGCGGGGTTCGTGCGATAGCCGACCCAGCCATGCTCGGCGCAGCGGTTTATCACTTTCTCGAAGATTGCCCGGCTGCGTGCATTCTTTTCAGGGTCGCGCCAGGTGGGTACCGTGGTGCCCGTCCAGAAACAGCGCGAATAGTAAGTGAACGGCGTGGGAAAAGGGTTTTGCTGGGCCGGCAGGCCAAGCTCCTTGTAGGTTTCATATAGGACGCGTGCCGATTCGAACAGGGCCGAGGCTTTGCGCGGGATGGTGACAAAAAGGTCGGCGTGGCCATCCGGGGGGTCGTTTGTGTTGCCCGGATTCCGCGCCACCATGTTGAACACTTCCAGCGCGGGAATTCCCAGGCGAGGCTTGTCGGATTGGGTCGGTTCTTTTTCCTTGGGGATGGGCAGCGTCAGGAACTCGCCGTCCCGGAACGTCGCGCCGGCAATTGCCTTGCCGATACGCCGCTTGGCGGCCTGCCAGGTGGCGCGAACCGTTTCCTCCGGACCATAAAAATAAAGCTGCACAGACCAGGCCGGGTGCTTCTGCGCCGCCACGAAATTTTCCACCGCCACGGTGGAAGGCCAGCCATTTTGCATCAAGCTCGCTATGGCGGCCGCGCCGGGACCAAACGCCGACCGTCCGACAGGACTCGCATACTGAGGCATTCCAGTGAGGCCCAAATCTTCCAGGTAGCTGACCTCATACACCAGTGCGTCCAGATCCTGGTAGCGCGGCGCGGTGACGGTGCCAGACAAGAAAGCTTCCGGCATGGGCATCAGCCAGAAACCCATTTTGGTGACGATTCCAAAGTTCGATTGCGCGAACAAGCCGTCCACCGTAGGGCCTGCGCCGTAGTGGAAGTCCTGCCAGCTATCCGCGTTGGGCACGGCGCCCATGCCTGTGCGGATTACCTCTCCATCCGGCGTCACCACTTCCATGCCGCAGTGGGAGCTGAAGTGATCGCGGAACGCAGCCAGCGTATAGCCCGCGCCATGATCCAGGCTGTTGCCCATGGGACTGCCCCACCCCGGGTCCGGCACATCCAGCATCAGCTTGAGGTTGCGTTCGCGAATGTGGTGGTAAAGGTCGAAATACGAAACGCCCGGCTCCACTAAGGCGAACGCCCGCTTTTCGTCCACCTCCAGAATGCGATTCATGCGCTTCAAATCCACCACAACACTGCCGCGCATATTGGGCGCGGATCCGCCGTAGGTGAGGTTGCGCCCGGTTGAGATCGGATACAGAGGGATGCGGTAACGATTCGCGATGCGAACAATCTGTTGCACTTCCTCGACCTTGGCCGGGGCCACCGCCGCCGAGGCCACGCGCTCATCCGGTTCGCCCCAATTGATCGAGTAAGAGTCGCGATAGAGCGCCACGTCTTCGTCCGAGCTGAAGACCCAACTCGGGTCCACGGCGGACCGGAATTCATTCAGGGCCGCGTTGAAGTCCGCTTCGCTTACATTTGGAGGTAAAACCATATGCAATTCCCTTTCCGCTTCAAGCGATAAACACGTTTACGCAATCACCCACGTTAGACACCAGCGTCAGTTTTGTTTTCAGGAGAAAATGGCCCCGTGCGCTTCTGGGCGGCCGCATCGCGAGGTTCGCCGATATTCAATCCACTGCCATCGAACCGGCCGAACAACGGCCATCTCGCGCCCGAATCCAGGTTCCGGCGCCAGGTTACGGGCAACCGCGACAAGCGACGCCAGCCCAACAGCCGCGTGTTGGGTGTGCCCGTTTTGTTCCGTAATGTGATCCGCTCGAAAGATCACGCGCATACCCACGTCGCGCGCCAATTCTTCGAGACAAAACAATGCTGAGCGATCCGTCAACCCGGCAAGCGGCGCCCGGTTCTTACTCAGATGGACTCGCAGATCCTGGTACCACAGCTTCGCCAACATCGCCGCGGATCGCGGAAGTGACGGCGCCTGCACTCTCCAATTCGGCTGCGAAAGCCTGGCACTCCGCAAAGCGGTCGTCAAAAACAACTCGCTCAAATGCGCTGTGTGTGCGCGTGCGGGCGCCGCAGTTCCGGCTGAGAACTGGCACGTTGACCAGCGCTCCGGTCAGGCTTGTCGCACCGATCTTCAAAACCGTTCTGCGGTTGACCATTTCTCCTCCTCGATCATCTCTTCAGGTAATCCTAGCATTGGGCGCGGCGTGACGTAGCCGGGTCCGAGCTGCGCTCGTCCGTGATTCCAGGCCAATCGATCGAGACGCCGCGTCACTTTTTCGCCGGTACAGATGTCGGCGCAGGCGGGCTGGTCCGTAAGGGTTCCACCGTGGGCCAGCCCCAGACTGACCGCTCTTTCGCTGGTGGAGTCGGAATCTTCGGCGCCCCTTCGGCCAATCGCCAAACCCCGACGGATCGCAGCGGCTCTATCACGGGCGGGAGCGGAGCGGTGAACGAGCAGGGTCTTCTGTCGGGCGGCTATGGATTCGTGGCTTTCGCGGCAGGCGCTGGCGCTCAGCCCAGAAGCGGTCAGTTGATCGCGCGATTCACCTTCTGATCTTGCATATTCGGGTCCGCCGGACCACTCTGACGTGGGAGGATTCCACCGCGAGTCCTCCTCAGGCTCGCTCGCGCATACTATACACTCGACGTATGCCTTCCAAACTCAGTCATTTTGTCAGCTTGGTCGTAATCGCGGCTGCCGGAAGTCCGGCCTTCGCGCAGATGGATGTCAAGGCCACCGTTTTGAAGCACCTGCAGACTTCGCGCGATTTCACGCTGAAAGTAGCCGATCAGATGCCGGCGGCTGACTACAATTTCAAGCTCACTCCACCACAGATGAGCTTCGGGCAACAATTGGTCCATCTGTCGCAAGCCTTCGACGAGTTCCTGTCTCCCATGACCGGCGGAACGGCTGCTCCAGGCAAGCCCGCTTCGATGAGCAAACAGGACGTGATTGCGTTTATGCGGAAATCCTTCGATGACGCGATCGCCAGCGTTTCAAAGCTAACACCCGCACAGCTTGCGAAGACTTATAACACGGGCGAGGGCACATCCACCGGCCTCGACGTGCTGCTCGAGCTGCTCGACCCACACTACCCACCATCGCGCTTCAGCCGAGATGTATTTGCGGGCTAAAGGCATCACTCCCACCGAGTATCAGTTCTAACGTCGTCAGTGCCTGAATCTATCTTGTTCATCCGGTTTCGAACAGGAACTGGATGCGACGTTCGGCCTGGTCGGTCCAGTTCTCTAAACAGGATGGCGCTTGCGACATGAGCTTCGCGCATCGCGGCGAGTAACGCCCGGCGTCTTCGCGCAATCCCCCGTCCAGCATACCGAGCGGATCCCGCAAACGCTGTTTATCTCGCGGCACCGACGTAACCGATTGCCTACTTGGCACAATTCTGGCCGAGGAATTCGAAAACATCCTTGGCCCAGACGGCGGCTCCGAAATAGCCGAATGTATGTCCGTCCTGAGAAGAGGCGCCATACGCAGAATAGATCTTGAGTTCGTATTTCTTGTTCGCTTGTTTCATCGCTGCCGCCAGGGTCTTGCTCGGCGAGAGATCGTAATCATTCGCGGCTTGGAAGAAGAAAATCGGCGTTTTTGCATTTCGGACCGCACCAGTCATAACCGACTGCAATTCCGGTGCCAGTGCCCAGCTTTGCGCACCCGCCGCCGAAGCAACTGCGGCGCAGTAATTTCCTTTTTCCGCGCCGAGGACGGTCAAGATGCCACCAAATGAGTTCCCCGCGACTGCAATACGATCCGCGTCCACAAAGGGCTGCTTTCGCAACCATGTCAGAGCCGACAATTGATCGTTCAGGTGACCGGTTTCCAGCAAACGGACCATGACAGCGGCGCCAGCCGAAATGCCACCACTTTTCTTCGCGGCCTCAATCTGATCACCAATGTAGGGACCCGCTGAGGCACTCAACCCCTGACCTCGTCGGTAAGGTCCGAAAAACACCCATCCGTGCGCGACAAATACCGGACCGAGCGCGTCGAACGCCTCTTTGCTCAGCATGCCGGCGGCACTGCCATGGTTATAAATCACGGCTGGGAACGGCCCTGCTCCTTCCGGCTTGTATATAACTCCTTGAAGGGTGATGGTTCCGCTTGAAAACGTAATAACGTCGGCTGCGAAGAGGTAGAACGGCCAGAGCAGAAATGAGATTAGAACCAACTGCGCCCGTCTCACTATACGTTCGATTCTACATCCTCGGGCCGTCCTCCGTCTGTCCAATCGTGCCACGCACTCTTCAGGTGGCGGATTCGCCCGAATCCAATTGACGAGAAACGCCCGACTCGCGGATCTGCCTCCGCTGAAGAAAACCGCTAATGACCCACAACAACGCACACCATCGTCCGTTAGATTTCTTCACTGCTCCGACTAAAATGGTTTCATGGAGTCCAATTTTCTAGAGGAGTCACTAGCGATACTGACCCGCACTCCCGCGACTCTGGACAGTCTGCTGCGCGATTTACCCGACGCGTGGACCTCAGCCGACGAGGGACCCGGAACTTGGAGCCCTTACATCGTCATTGGCCATCTGATCCACGCAGAGAGAACCGATTGGATCCCGCGCCTGCTCATTATCCTGGAGCATGGCGACAGCCTGCCCTTCGAACCCTTCGATCGCGAGGCACAACTCCGCCACACTGACAAGAAATCGCTTTCTGCTTTGCTGGACGAATTCAGAGATTTCCGCAATGACAGTGTCGACCGCTTGCGGGCGGCGCACTTGACGCCGGCGCAACTAGAATTGAGCGGGAAGCACCCGGCGTTGGGCCCGGTAACTGTTCGACAACTTCTGGCGACGTGGACCGCGCACGATCTGGCGCACATTCTGCAGATCAGTCGTGTAATGGCGAAGCGCTATAAGCAGGAGGTTGGCCCGTGGGCACAGTATCTGTCGGTGATGAAATGATTCGCAACAGAGTACCGATCATGCTGCTCTCCTTGCGGAGCTCCCGCCTGAACTGGATTTAGGGAGTTCCGTTGGATTACTCTCGATTAACGCTATGACTCAATCTGGAGTGACTCGGCGCGCGAGTGTCGTGGAGCGACGGAATCGGGACCGCCGAATCACATTGGATAGAGTCATAGCATTTACTGAGGGCTCTCAATCAGTAAATTCAGATTCAGGCCGCTTGCAGATTCCAGCTCCCGGATCACGTTGGCGATGGGAGTCACGACGCTGAATATTGCTTGTCCGCTATCGGCGGGCGCAACGCCTAGCGCACCGTCCGGCACTTCTTGATAAGCAATCAGCAGTCCGAAAGGAACTCTTGCAATTTTGGACTGTGGTTACCAGAGCTCCCGAATCACCTGGGACAGCAAACGGGCCAGCTAGCCCATTGCGAATCAGGTATTGATCCTGGAACTGGCACTGCTCGATTCCCACCAGCCCCGACAAGTTGATTTCGAGGCGATTGGCGTGGTACGCCACTGAGCCAGTAGACGCTGAACTCGCGGCCCCGACTTTGGCCACGACAGCTCCGGAAGATGGTGCAGCGGCGGGAGTGGCACTGGCAAGTGGAAGGATGGGTATTGCAGGAACCACTTGCAAACTCTGCTTACATTTGGCGATGGCAGCATCGGCTGTGTTGACCGCGGGGGACTCCTGCAGATGGACGACAATCGTTTCGTCGCTGATTATACCCTGGCCGCCCAGCACCACTTGCGTCCTAAAACGGCCGTTGAATCCGATAACATGGTTGGCGCTGAGTAGCCAGATATTAGGCGGGCTTTGGTTATCTTGAAGAAACGCTCCGAGAGTTCCGTTGCCGGAACCGACTACGACTCCACTCGCCAGTCCGATTGCATCGCCTTCGATGGCAGCTCCGGGTTGCGCGGTTTGATGTTTCAGGACAACCTCCGCCGGACTCGATGGAATCTGCGTCAAATTGACGTTGCCGACCATATCCGGACCCAGCGCTTTCAGCCAGCAGACTCGCTGGATGAATGGCATTCAATTCTATCTAAAGACGGACGTTGCTCTGAACCGCGGGCACACCCTCTACGCGAATTCGCCCTGGGCGCTAACGTCCATCTCACAGAAGCAATTCTGGGCCAATCTACAGTTGTCGGATTATGGCACTGGACAGGCCGGCGGTATTCTCTCCGTCGATATTTCAGAGTGGGAAAAGTCCGGAATTCGCTTCGGCAAGCCGGCTAACGCATGCACCGCGGATGAGATTAGGGAGGAAGTCTGGGCGCAGCTGAAACTTCATCTCAATGTAGGCACCCAAGGGGTCATTGCGGACGACAACCTTGCGGGTTACTTCCTCGATCCCGATATCGTTTTTCCAAACGCGTCTGGGGTCGCGAATCAGGAACCACTACTGGTGAACACCGTCAATTCGCTTCAATACCGCCCCAACGCAGAAACCGAAATTGCCAATCTGTTCGTCGCGTCGGATTACGTGCGGACGAATACTGATGTTGCCTGCATGGAATCTGCCAATGAGGCAGCGCGACGAGCCGTGAATCAGATCCTGGCTCGTTCCGGGTCAGCATTTCCAGAAGCCACGGTTTGGGCGCTAAGGGAACCAGAGTTTTTCGAACCGTTCATCGACTACGACCGTGTTCGTTTTAACCTCGGATTGCCGCACGCAGCGCTCGCACTTTAATTAAGCGACCGAGACCCAAGTGAAAGTCTTGTACCAACGCTACACTCATCAGCAGATGTGCTAGCGGTGGAACGCATTCGCTTCGGCAAGTCCTGTTGTGCTAACAACACCAGAGTTTTGATCTGGTGCGTCCGTCAGTTGCCGCGTCGGGCCCCGACAACCACTGGAAGCAGAAATGAGCCAGTTACGATCCCGGGCGCTCACTGACTTGCCTGGGCATCTGATAAGCCACATTTTTGGACACCGACAACTTTCTTCGCGCCAGTGTAGGCCGCGGCGCCATTGCGTCCGTCGCCTGGCGTTTTATCAGCAGGCGACTCCGAATCATTTTCAGGCGCGGGCGGTTCTGGCTGCTCCAAAACGTTCTTGGTCTTCTCTGTCGTGCGTGGTTTCGGGACCATCCCGGCCAGGGCATGCAGCGCGTTCTTCAGCTTGTCGTAATCCGGTTCGCTCAACGGAGCTTCGCGCGCTTGATCCAGCACGCGGTCCAGCTCTTCAGATTTACGTCCACCCGGGGACGTTTCATGCACCGAGTAACTCCCGGAACTTGGCGTTCAGTGGCAGGCCGAGCATCTGTTTCGCAGGCCGCGTCCGCTTGACGGTCGGCGTGCGATGTCCGCGGCCCGCCGTTGTGCCGATTACCTGCCGGTTCGCCGCGCGACACGTCCCACGAAAACGCGAGCTGTCCACGAAGGTTTCCAACCAATAAATAGGATGCGCGCGGAGGTGCTGCCAGTCCTGCGGAACAAAGTTTTGCCATGCGTCCCAGTATGTGCGAAGCCAGATAGTGCAAATAAAGTTTGCTGCGCCCGTGCCGGACTTGGTCTAGGGTGGCGACCAGGCGTTCTTCGGTATCCATTCGTTCTTCCCCGGTCCCCAACAATTCCTGTTCCACGGAATGACGAATAAAGGTTGCCGATGAGGAACCACGCTTCCGCGGCGCCTCCGGGATCTGTTTGCCGGTTGCCTCAGAAAATGGAATTTATTCTCCGCCACGGTTCACCATATCCAATCGCGATACACCCATTAACCGGCCGGCATTCTTCAACAATCGGGCTTGCCGGGCTCGTGCCTTGGTGACGCCGGCTTCGAATGACTAGGCCGGAAGCGCGGACTTGGTCAGGCAGAAGAACGAATGAACCGGCTGGCTTTATGATCAAGGAATGGAGATGCGCTGGAGGTCGCTGTTAAGAGCATGATCGATAAGAGCCGAGTATGGGCGGGCAGGTTACTGGTGCTTGCAGGCGCGATGCTTTGCGCATTGAGATGCGCCCCAGGTCAACTCATTTCAGTCGAGGCTGAAAGGCCTTGGCAACCACCCTCGGGCTTCGCCTCTAAACAGCGTGAGGCCGCCGAGCAGGACCGCCGAACGCATATCGATGCCGGCCATCCATACACTCTATCCGAGCTGGTAGATCTGGCCGAGCGTTACAATCCCGCTACCCGCGCTGCGTGGGAGAACACTCGTGCTGTAGCCGCACGGCTGGGTATTGCTCGCAGCGATCTGCTGCCGGCTGTGAACGCCGTTGCTCTGGCCAACACCACTCGGGAGGGGATACTCTTCGGCGATGTTTTCGTGCGGCAGACGCTGGGTATCTTCCAGCCAATCCTTCAGCTGAACTACCTCATCTTCGACTTTGGAGCTCGCTCGGCGCGCATCGACGAAGCCCGGCAACAACTACTCGCTGCGAACCTCACTTTCAATCGAACGTTTCTGGACGTACTCTTCGAGGCCATGCGCCGGTACTATGAACTTCTCAACGCCATGGGCCAGAGGGATGCGGCGCAAGCGAACTTCGACAATGCGGAGACCGTGCGCAAGGCGGTGGATGCCCGTTTAAGTGTCGGTCTCGCTACTCTGCCTGATGCTCTGGAGGCGCGGGCCGCAGCCGCGCAGGCTAACTTCAACTTGCAAGCAGCGATCGGCGACCTCGATATCCGGCGTGGCGACCTGCTCTCGCTGCTCGGAGCGGCGCCGTCAGAGCGCCTTCAAGTTCAACCCCTGGCAGAGATTCCAACACCGAGTCACTTCGACATTGACGTGCAGGAAGCCACCGAGCGCAGCTTGTCACTGCGGCCCGAGATCGGGGAGCAAACCGCGGAGCGCGAGGCCGCGCGCGCTGAGATTCGTGCCGCTCGCTCGGCTTACTTTCCCACCCTTCAGTTCCAGGGCCAGGCCAGTGAGCTCAGTGCTTACGGAAAGCAGAATCTATTTCCAGGAGCGTCCACCGGGCCCCAGGGGCAGTGGAATGTCAATGTGAGTCTGGAATGGGATGTTTTCGACGGAGGCCGCCGTTCCAACCAACTTGCCGAAGCACGCGCCAATGAGAAAAAAGCACAGGCGCAGATCGACCAGACGCGCGACGAAGTAGAGCAGCAGGTCTGGACTGCGTACGTAAGTGTGCGGACCGCGTTTTACCAACGCGACGCCGCCGCAGCGCTCCTGGCTGCCTCGCAGAGTTCCTATAATGCCGCTCTCAGGTCCTATCAACTCGGTCTGCGCAGTACCGTCGACGTAGTCTCGGCACAACGTACCCTGGCTCAGGCGCTCAGCAGCGATGTCGCCGCACGAACAACGCTTCTGACGGGGCTGGCAGATTTTGCCTATCGCACCGGCGATCTGCTGCAGTCGGCATCGCGAAAGTCCAATCCATGAGCCAGGAATCACCCGGACAAAATTTTGTCGCGCTACGCAGTTCCGCGGGCCCTCGCTGCGACTCTGGTTTTCACGTTGACCGGCTGTGCGCGCTCACCTTCGTTCAACGTACTCGGTTCCTACTTCCCCGGCTGGATCGCCTGCATGGTGGCCAGCATCCTGGTGACTGCTGTCGTGCGACTCGTACTGAATCGATTGCAATGGGAGCAAAACGTTCCGGCTCTCCCTCTGTTCTATTTCGCCATTGCACTGCTCATCGCCTGCTTAATCTGGCTGATCGCGTTCGACTAAAACGGAAAGGAGGTTTGCGTGACAGACGACAATCGCAAGGATAAAGACCAGGCACAGGCTGAGGTGGGCGTGCCCCAAGACCAACGCTCCGGACCGCCTCAGGCGGATTCGTCCCAAAACAAGCAGAACGAAGAGCAGCAACAGAAAAGCGAACCACAGCACGAGCACGAAGAGTATCAGCACGACGAGTCACTGCGAAAACCGAAACCGCTGGTTGGATGGCTTCTCCTGGGCTGTGTCGTGCTGCTGGCTTCGATCGCCGTTGTGATCGCTGTAAGCCGCGCGGTCGAAAACCCCCGTACGGACGACGCCGAGGTCTTTGCGAACTTCATCGGCATGGCGCCTCAGGTGGACGGGCCCATCATGCAGTTGCCCATTCGGGATAACCAATACGTCAAGGCTGGCGACCTGCTCTTCGTCGTGGACGAGCGGCCTTATCGTTACGCGCTGGAACGCGCGCTCTCCCAGCAGGCCGCGCTCGAAGGCGAAATCGAAGATCGCCAGCGTTCCATCAACTCGCAGATCAGCAGCGTCCATGTGGCGCAGGCGAACATCGCCAGCAATACCTCCAACCGCGATGCTCTGAGCGCGACCATCTCGGAAGCCGACGCTAACTTAGCCGACTCGCGCGCTGCTTTGCTCCGGGCCGAGGCCGATCGCAAGTACGCCGCGGACAATCTGCACCGGCTTGAGCCTCTGCTGGACCAGCAATTTGTGACGGTGGATCAGGTGGAACAAGCGCGAACCTTGCTGGAGACGCGCACGCGCGCCGTCGAGCAGGCTACAGCGCAGGTCTCCCTCAGCGAAGCCCATGTGCGGACCACGCGCTCACACTATCAACAGTCCGGCGCAGAAGTGGAGCAGAGCGAGGCCCAGCGCGAGCAGGCAGCTAACGGAGTGGAGACGCTGGCCCCGCTCACCAATCAGCGCGAGGAGCGTGCCGCCGCGATTCGCACCGCCCGGTACAACCTCGACAACTGTCGCGTCTATGCCCCCTTCGACGGCTACATCACCAATCTGACCACCTCCGTGGGTGAGTATGTGCACACCGGCACTCAAGTCTTTACCATGATCGATTCGCGCGTTTGGTGGGTGGTCGCAAACTTCCGCGAAACCCAACTGAGCCATGTCACGCTCGGTTCTGCGGCCGACCTCTTTCTCATGTCTCACGAAAACCTTCCCTTGCATGGTGTGGTGGAAAGCATCGGGCACGGCGTCACGCCCGATCCCAGCGTCGCTGGTGTCCTTTCACCGGGTCTTCCCAACATAGAGCGCTCGCTGAACTGGGTTCACCTCGCCGCTCGCTATCCAGTACGCATCCGGATCGAATCGCCACCCTCCGGTCTCCTGCGTATCGGCGAGACGGCTGTGGCCGTCGTCCACCCCGTGCACGGCCAGGTGAGGTAGGCGTGCCCGCCTTAGCTCAGCCCGGTCAGCGGCCAACCCGCAAGCGCCGGCCGGCGCATCGGCGCCTCCCTCGCCTCCCTTTCTTCAGTGGTTCGCAAGCTTCCTTCGGGAGGAGCTGAAGCCCTATCGGGGACGTGCCATCCTCGCTCTCCGGTATACCGTTGCAGCAACAATCACCATGGTTTTGATCGTTACCTTCCGCCTTCCGGGCGCAGCCGTCGGAGGGTTCTTCTCACTCCTCCTCTCACGCGAGGCGCCGATCACGACTTTGCGCGGAGGTATCAGCACCGTTGCCGCCTTTCTTTGCGGCACAGCTTTCGTACTGGCAGGAGCGATCCTCCTGGTGGATTATCCGTTGACCCACTTTCTCTGGGTGATCCTCAGCTTCTTTGTTGCCTTTTACGGCCTCAGCGCCATGTCCAACTATGGCGCAGGGACAGCCTTTGCAATCGTCACAGTCCTCTCGGTGCCAGCTTGGGATCAGGCTGGCGCTCAAGCCGCGCGGGTCGTCGCTAACCTTTGGGTTCTCGGCAGCGTGGCGCTGGCGGTCACCGTGACCATCCTGGTGGAATTCGCGTTTTCGCTCTTCGACACGCGGGATGAACTGACTGAGGGCTTAGACCAGCGTCTGGAAGCCGTCCGCGTGGTCCTCGCGCAGAGCGCCCGCCGCGCCGTCACGCCTGAAGCCATGGGCAAGCTTGCTCAGTTTGCCATGATCGGTGTTTCACGCCTGAGGCGGCTTGCTCTCAGGGCGAACCCTGTCCGGCAGGATCGTGCGCGTCTCAGTACCGCGGTCGCTCTCACCGGCCGGCTTGTGGACATCCTCGCCGGTTTCGGGCGCCTCGATACGCTCACCTCCGGCGACGCACCTCGCCTCCTGGCCATGGCCGATCAGATCCCGAAGCTGCAACAGAAAATTCGCGCCCGCAAATTTGGCCAAGTAATCCAGCCTCTCAGATCCCCGTCCGACGGGCCACTGATCCTGGTGGGTCTCGAACAGACGCTCAACCTGCTGCGGATCAGTCTCTCCCCCGCGCTTGGCCAGTCGTTCGCGCTCGACCAAATCAACCCCGCCTCTCCGACCATGCTTAAGCCCGATGCTTTCCATAACCCCGAGCATCTGAACTTTGCTCTTCGCGGCTGCCTGGCGGCCACACTCTGCTCCTTCATTTTCAACGCCGTCTTTTGGCCCGGGCTCAACACTTCGCTATTCACGTGCGTGGTCACTGCGGTTACCAGCATCGGCTCCTCACGGCAGAAGCAGTTGATGCGCTTCTCGGGCGCCCTTCTGGGCGGCGTTGTGCTGGGCATCGGTTCTCAAGTCCTGATCCTGCCCATGCTCGACACCATCACCGGCTTCACCGTCATGTTCGCGACTGTAACTGCGGTGGCAGCCTGGTTTCTCACATCGAGTGCGCGCCTGGCCTACTTCGGCAACCAACTCGCCCTGGCGTTTTACCTCATCCAACTTCACGGGCCATCTCCTCAGACCAACCTGGCAATTGCACGCGACAACATCATGGGTATCATGCTCGGACTCGTGATGATGTGGCTCGTCTTTGAAACGCTCGGATCCAAGCCCGCGGTGCAAGTCATGCGCGAGCTGTTCGCCGAGAACCTTCACCTCATGGCCAAGCTGGCCCGCCCCTGGCCACACGGAAAGCCCCCCGACCTCCAGAAGATCCGCACACTTCGCGAGAAAATCAGCCAGAACTTTCTCGCCGTGAACTCACAGGGAGACGCAGTTCTATTTGAGATTGGCCGGTCGCGCGATCAAAGCCTGGCCGTGCGCACGCGGCTGCGCGCCTGGCAACCTCAGCTCCGTTCGCTCTTCCTGTTGGAGGCTGCACTGTTGCAGTACCGGCTGCAGGTCTCTCCGCAGGATCTGCCTGCCACCATCGTGCGCGCGGCCATACACTTCGACAATGAAGTCAGCGCAATATTGGAAGGAATCGCGCGTGCCTTTCGATTCGAAGACAGGTCGTGCCAGCCCCACGACATTCATTGGGCCTACTCCGATCTGGAGCACGCGATACTCCAGGGCTACCATAACGAGCCGCCTCCCCGTGCGCGGGCGGTGCTTGCAATCTCTGCACAGATGGTCGAACTGGCTTGTCGACTCCTTACGGAGATCAAGGCAGCCCCTCTCAATGGGGCGCCACCGGCAGGGTCGACCGTCTCGATGTGCTGATCTCCAATAAAGAAGACGCCAAATATCGGAAATCTGCGCGATCCGGCAACTTGTGCCGGCGGATGAACGTGGTATTCAGGGGTACAACCAGATATTTTCGAGGTTGGTGTCGACGCGCTTCCGGGGATCGCGCGCATCCTCAATCATCGCTTTCAGAGCGTCGCCCTGACTGGCAAGCCGCTCCTTCAGAGCAGGGCTATCCGGATATTCTCGTAGCCCCTCGTTCCAGGCCGAGCGAGCCTTCTCCAAATCCTCGATCTTCCAATAGCCGTCTCCCAACGCCAGCCAAGCGTGCGCATAGTAGGGCTTCTTATGGCCGGCTTGCATTCTGACGGCGGTTTCCAAATCCGCGACGCCCAGCTTTGCCCGGCCGAAGAATTTGGGCCAGAAGAGGTAGCTTGTGCCGCGCGTGTAATAGCCCACCCAGCTCGGCTTCAGTTCCAGAGATTTGCTGAACTCGCCCAGAGCGGCATTGGCGATATTCATCCGAGTGAGCGCTTCCACCGTCGGGACCTTATCGACGTAAGCCAGGCCGTAATTCAAAAAGGCGTTGGCGGCATCCGGATTCGCCGCCACCAGGCGCTCGAAGAACTTAATGGGGCGGTCGAAATCCTCCGGCTTGCCTCCCTTGCCGTGCAGGCTCTCGGCACGAAGAAGAGCCGCCCGCCGGTATTCGCTGCCGTATTGCAGATTATCCGGGTCCGCCGCCAATGCCGTTTCCAGCAGATCGAGCGCCTTGTCCCAGTCCCGAGCATCAAGCTCCTGGATACCCTTCAGGAAAGCATCTTCGCCGGAAGGCCCGGCTGCGCTGGCTGTCAGCATGACGAAGGCGGAGGTCAGAACTAGGAGTCGTGTTCGCAAAGCGGCAAGATTTAGCGATCCTTGCGCGCGCGATATGCCATGGCGAGTTGCAACTGACGGATCGCGTTATCACAAGCTCGAATGGCTGCTACCTTGTGGCCGCCAAAGTCGTGGGGAGCCTCGCTCAAATAGGCCCGCGCATCTTGCAAAGCCGTGATCGCGGCCGCCAGGCGCGGATGCATCGCGCGCTCATTCTGCGCGGACAGCGTGAACGTCCCGATACATAACACGATTCCAAGAACCATTCCAGAGACAAATTTCAACGGCGTTTCCTCCTGCGGTATTCTAGCAAACCGGCTCCCGCATACATAGCAATTTCTCGAGCAACACACCTGGCTACCGGCAAAGGGTGCGGCGCGCACCACCCAACGAAGCAGGAACCGCTGCGCGCCGCGCTCCGTTTTGCGCGAGTTCCTTAATAGCTAATGCTCTGCCACTGCCGGGCTCAAGAGCTACTTCACAAAGACCGTGACATCGGATTGGCTGGTGCTGCTACCTACTTGCAGCACGATCTTCGCCGAGCCCGTTGTGACATCCGCGGGCAACTGAACGTTGAATTGGTAGACACCGAACACCAGCCCCGGCGCCGATCCGGCGTAGAGCACCTTAGCGGTCTCGCCATTGACGGTAGCCGAATAGGGCAAGGTGACCCACGAAAGGGTGTCTCCGGCCACAGCGCCGGCGGTGACAGACGGGTTGACCGCGCCCCCACCGGTGCCGAAGACCTGTACCACCGAACCCGCGGCCGCCGGGTTCGCCGCGGTGTTCACTGAATAGTCTTGGTTTAATATCGACCCTGGCCCGCTTCCACTGGCATCGGCCGTGAAGATCTGAACATCGGCAGCGTTTAGCGGGATGTTGAAGTCAGCGGAAGTAAGGTTGTTGTACTTCACTTCCACGGCCGCTTGGCCGCTGGTGCCCAAGGTGAACGGCAAAATCATGTTGACTTGGCCGTTTTGGACGAAGAGCGGAATCGCCGGAACCCCTCCCACAGTGATGGTAGCGCCGTCCAAAGAGTTGTCGACGCCCCCGCTGGAATTCAGGCTAAAGCTGACTCCGGTCTGCGGTCCCAACTGATTGCCGAAGATGCTCACGATGGTGCCAGCCGCAAATCCGCTGGAGGCATAGCTCGCCCCACTCACAACCGCGGAGATAGTCGGACCGGGGACAACCAGCGGTGCGGATATGTTCAGTGTTACCGGAATGTTGACCGGGCTGTTGCCCGCCGTAGCGGACGTGATGGCGATCGAGCCTTGGTAAGATCCTTGGGCCATGCCTTTGGAATTAACAGTCACCACCAGGGTGGCAGGGGTGGTGCTGGACGCGGCCGAGACGCTCAGCCAGCTGGGTGACGTCGCGACGGTGAACGGGAGCGCCGAGCTTCCCGAAAGACTGATCGATTGGCTCGCGGGATTGGCGCCTCCGCTGGATCCTGCAAAGGTCAAGCTGGATGGGCTGGGGGCCAGCGTCGGCTTATTCGAAACCACCAGCGACACGGGTATAGTCAGCGGAGAGTTTGCCACGCCGGCACTGGTGATTGAAACAGTTGCGTTATAAGTGCCGGCGGCCAATGACGCCGGGTTGGCGCTGAGCGTCAGAGTGGATGGCGTGCTGGCGGAAGACCCAGTGACGGTAAGCCAGGAGCCGTTCGCAACCGAGGCCGAGATCGTGGCCTGCGCCGTGGAAGTCACACTGATGGACTGCGAAGCCGGGGTTGTGCCCGCCAGAACATAAGCGAAACTGAGGCTGGCTGGTGTCGCTGTAATGGTAGTCGGAGCCGAAACCACGAACTGGACGGAGATGGACTGTGGGGAATTGGAGGCACCCGCCGACGCAACGATTACCAATCCTGTATAGGTTCCCACCGCTAGATTTGCCTGATTTGCCGACACCGTAACGATGGCGGGGGTGGTGGAAGACGAGGAAGTAGCCGTGAGCCACGAACCGGCGCTGATGGAAACGCTTACCGGGGTCAAGGTGCTGCTGGTCACATTCACGTTCTGACTTGCGGGTGCAGCCGCACCTGTCTTAGCTGTGAAACTCAATGAAGTAGAACTTAGCGTGATGGCGGGCCCGTTGGAAACCACCAGGCTCACATTGACTGTTTGCGAGGTGACGCCGCTGGCCGCGATCGTGATGGTCCCGGTGTAAGTATTCGCCGTTAGACCCAACGTCGCCACTGCTACGCTGACAGACTGGGGCGTAGTGCCGGTAGACGTCACCGAAAGCCACGATCCGCCCGAGTTGGTGGCTGCGGTGGCGGTGAAGGCAAGCCCCGAACTACCTCCGATGTTGACCAGTTGCGCGGCCGGCGCAGTTTGTCCAATCTGATAAACGAAACTCAGCGAACCCGGGCTGGCGGAAATGGTGGGCGTGCTGGAAACCACCAGGGTGACGTTGATCGGTTGCGAAGTGGCGCCGGCGGCTGCGATGGTGACGGTCCCATGGTACGTATTCGCGGCCAGGCCGGATGTATTGACGGAAATGCTGACGGAGCTCGAGTTGGATACATTGCCCCCGCTGGGAGTCACGGACAGCCAGGTTGTTCCCGCCCCCACCGTCGCGGTGAAGGCCAGACCCGAAGTGCCTCCGACAGTGACCGGTTGTGCCGGCGGCGCCGTGCCTCCAGTTTGAAACGCGAAGCTGAGTGACGAAGATCCAACGGTGATGGTCGGCTGAGTCACCACCAAGGTCACGTTGACCACTTGCGCTGCAACACCGGCGGCCGAGATGGTGATGGTCCCGTTGTACGTATTCGCCGTCAGGTTGGTTGTATTTACAGACACGCTGACCGGGCCTGGCGGTGCCCGAAGTGGGACTGGCCGACAGCCACGAGCCGCCCGCTGGAATAGTGGCGGCAGAAGCGGTGAAGGTGACCGCCGACGGGTTGCTTACGCTGATGGGTTGCGAAGCGGGCGCCGTACTTCCAATTTGATAAGTGAAATTCAACGGCGTTTGATTTACCGTCAGCACCGGCGCTATCACGTTGAGTGTGACCGGGATGCTGGTGGGACTGCCGGTAGCGCCCGTTGCCGTTACCGTCACTGATCCGCTGTACATGCCGGCGGTTGTAAATCCGGACAGGACTGACTGGTTCAGCGACACGCTGATGGAGGACGGTATCGTTCCACTCGGCGTCGACGAAAGCCATGAGCCGCCCGTTGCTGTGGTGGAAGCCGTGGTGAAATTGGTCCCGGACGTTCCCGAAATACTCACCGATTGCGCCTGGGGAACAGCGCCGCCGATGGTGTAATTGAACGTCAAAGGTGTTGTAGGTACCGTCAAGGTCGGCGTTGGGGCCGTAATGGTGAACGTCACGGAAATCTGGGTTGTCACGCCCTGCTGGGCTGTCAACGTCACTGTCCCGGTGTAAGGGCCCGGTGAAAGACCGCTCGGATTCGCCTTGATTGTTAGGGATGAACTGGTGTTGGCCTCAGCCGGCGTCACCGATAGCCAACCCGAAGATGTCGCGCTGGTAGTGAACGAAACCGCAGCGGCTGCGGACAAGGTAACGGCCTGCGACAGCACCGTTGTGGAACCCTGCTGAGCGGCCGGGCGTCCAGGATGCCGGGCTGGGAGTGATGGTGGGTGGTGGCGTACCGGTTGCAGTGATGGCTCCGTTTGTGAGACTGAACGACCCGTTAATGGTGGTCGTATTGACGACAAGAGAGTAGTTGACGGTTCCCGTAATGGGGGTTGGCGTGATGGCAGCCGGCACGGCGGTGCTCATGTTCCCGTCGGGGAGTACGGCGCTAGCACTGATCGTGGCCGTAAACGTGGTTTGCCCTAATTTAAGCGATAGTGAGCAGTTGTTGATTTGGAGGGTATCTGGACCACCGACGACGTCCGTTAGTACGACCGAGGTGTTCCCCGAGCAGCTGACGGTTGAGGGGTTCCCGCCAGTCCCGGTAAGAGTCACCGTAACCCCACTCACGTTGCTGTAAGTATTCGTCGAGGATGTCGGCGTCGTGGAGCCCACGCCGGACATACCTTGGCTCAAGGTCGCCTGCGCGAGCACGGTGTCCCCAGCGAGTTTCAGAGGATCCGTTCCGGCACCGCTGGTCAGGTTCAAAGTTCCAGTTATGGCGTAACTTACTTGAGCGTAAGCTGCTGATGAAAAAGCAAGAAACAGTATGATGGCAACAACCAGCGTGTTGGACAGGCGCAGATTAGGTCTGTTCATGGTAGGCAATACCCTTTTATATAGGCTAAAGACCCGCTCAGTATACAACGGAACTCCACGATGAAAACCTCAACCGTGGTTCAGGGAGTACTGGTACCGACTCTTTCGGAGTTTCGTTCAAACCACGCGGTTCGTCGGACGTACTATTTGTTCCAAAAAGCTAACTATGCTGTCCTAGAGCTTATGATCGATTTGCATACTCACACCACCGCTTCCGATGGATCGGTTTCGCCGCCGGACCTGATCCGTCTGGCCCTCCAAAACGGCCTGGAAGCTCTGGCGATTACCGACCATGACACGCTGGAAGGGTGTGATGAAGGCGCGCCGGTGGCCGCCGATCTGGGCGTCGAATTAATTGCGGGAATCGAATTGAGCACCCGGCTGGAACCGCAGTTAGTGGAACTGATCAGGCCATGGCTAGGTTCAAAGCGCCTTCCGTCCATTCATCTTCTGGGGTACTTTCTCGCCGCCGCGCCGCCAGCCAGCTTCCGTTCCTGGATCTTGGGCCATCAAGAAAGCCGGCACAAAAGGAACCTGGAGTTGGTTGAGAAACTGCGCGGTTTTGGATTCGACATCACATTGCACGAAGTGAGCCAGTTGGGAGGGAAGCTGACGGGCCGTCCGCATTTTGCGGAATTCCTGCTGCGGAAAGGATATGTCCGGAACCGGCAGGAGGCGTTCGACCTTTATCTGGCCGACACGGCCCAAGCGGCCGTTGAGCGGGACGAGCCGGGCCTGGCGGAAAGCATAGCGGTATTGCGGCAAAGCTTCGGGATGCCTGTTTTGGCCCACCCCGTCCGGCTTCCGTTCGGAAATGAACCGGATGCTATGCGAGTGCTGCTGGAGGCGTTGTGCGCCGCCGGTCTGCAGGGCTTGGAGGTATGGCACAGCGAGCACTCGGCGGCTGAGCAGGCTTTTTACGAAACCCTGGCGAAGTCTCATGGTTTACAAGCCACGGGCGGATCGGATTTCCACGGCACCAACAAGCCTTCCATCGCGTTGGGTACCGGGATCAACGGCAACATCTGTATCCCGAGGACTTGGCTGGATTCCATGCGCGTCAGCGCCAGTTCGGTGGCTGGCGGGAATTAGTAACTGATCTTCAAGCCGACCTGAAACTGCCTGGGATCAAAAGCGGAGGTGTAGGCCAGCGGTTCATTTGGATCGCCCCGGAAAGCTTGGACCGGATTGGGCAAGCTCGATAGGGGAACGTCGCCCACGATGTTATTTACGGACCGGAAGTTGGTACGGTTTTCGAGATTGAATCCTTCGATGAGGGCTTCCACATGCAATTTCTCACCGAAGTCGAACCTTCGGGAAAGGCGCATATCTGTCGTAAACAGATCCGGCCCGTGCCCGATGTCCCGGCCGGCTCCCCAGGGGCGGTGGTTGGTGATGTAGTTGTCGCCGTAATCATCGGTGCCGGTGAGGATATTGAAGGGCCGCCAGGAGCTGTATTGAATCACGGGGGCCAGTGTCCAGCCGGATAACAGACGGCTGGCGACGGTCGAACCCTTTTCGACCGGGGACTGGTAGACGGCATCAAACACCACGCGGTAAGAGGCGTTGAACGGCGATAAGCCACGGTCGGCCCGCAGGTCGAGTTCGTCGTTTGGCGCGTAATCGGAATTGAAATCCGTGGTTTCGTCCGTGGCCTTGCTCCAGGTGAAATGGGAATTGAGGGAAAGGTTCTTGCGCAGTCTTCTGGTAACTTGAGCCGTGCCAGCGCTGTAAAAGGAATTGGCGTTGTAGGCGAAGTAATTCAACTGGGCGATGTCTGGATTGATCAAGCCATAAGTCGGCTGCCCATCCGGCAGGGTTCCGGTCTGGTAAACGTTTCGTCCATCGGTATGTGCGATGTGCGCGCCGCGGCTATAGTTGTAGGCCAGCGACACGCTGTAATCGCCGAAGGCGCGTTCGACTTCCAGGCTCATCTGTTCTGCATAGGCGCTTCGATAAGGATCTGTGCCAAAGATGACGCGGCCGGGCGAGTTCGGCCCCGGGACCAATCCGAACTGCGCCAGATCGCTCGCGGCAATCGGCCGGGTGCCGAGGATCCCTTCCGCGGTGAGGCCTTGATAAATATCAATGGAGGTGAGCGGCTGCCCAGTAGACGGGTTGATCAGAGAAGGCGAACCCAGAGCTGTAATTACCACCAGATTAATCGTATGGCCGAGAGTGGCGGGAACGTTTGCAAGTTGGGCGTTGGACGGCGCGAAATAAATACCGTAGCCTCCGCGAATCACCGTCTTGCGGCTGCGATCCGGAGACCAGGCAAAGCCGATGCGAGGCGCCGCGGTGTTTGGATCGGTGCCCAGCACCGAGGGATTCACCTCCAGGTCATAGCGCAGCCCATAGTTGATGGTCAGGCTGGGGAGAATGTTCCACGAGTCTTGGGCGAAGAAACCGTAGCGCAGGAACCATCCCAGCCAGTTTGGGTTTCCAAAACCTTGCTGGTAGAAGATAGGCGCGCCCACGGAGAAGGCTTGCAAGGCGGTGACGGGCGCGTTCAGATTGGCAATCAGGTCCGATCTGCCCGCGGACGTCAAGTAGGCGCTGGCCTCTGCCGGAAAGTTGGGATCGTTCAGCGCCGTTGCGAACAGGTTCGAGAGCGGAATCTCCTGGCCGAACTCGAATCTGCCGCCGAAGTAGGTATCGGAACGAACCGCGTCCCGGACAGGATTTATGTCCCAACCGAATTTGATACTGTGCTTTCCGGCGTGGTAGCTGGTGTTTTGCAGCAACTCGTAGTGCCGTTCGTAGGTAGCGGAGGGCAGAAAGGTATCTCGGCCGAAGGACCCAAAACCTTCCACGTTGTATTCCGGGCCGTTCGGTTCCACCGGATTGATGAAATTCCGGTTGTAGTTGAACATGGCCCGCGTCTCGATTACCCAATTGGGAGTTGCGACAAAGGTGTCGCCCACCGCCATGGTGCCATCGATCTGGCTGAAGCTTTCCCCGCGGTTGTAGCCGATCTGCGCGCCCAGTTGGGCATTTTGCTGGAAGAGCGTATTCAGATTGCCGCGAAAGAATAGACTGTTGCGGTCCGACAAATGGTGATCCACACGCACGGAGTAGGCGGGATTCTCTTCCGAAAACGGGAACACGCCGCTGTTCTGATCGAACAACTGCGTCACAGCCGGATTCGCCGAGGGCACCAGCAGTTTTTCTCCGTTGCTCGCGACCAGTTTCAAAAGGAAGTTGTTCGAAGAACTGAAGAAGTCGAATAGCTGTTGCTGCGACGGCGTGATCTGGTTCAGGATCGACGGGTTGTCCAGGATGGACACAAACGCCGCCTCATGGCGATCCAGCCTTTCGAAGCTCAAAAATACAAACGTCTTGTCGTGCTTGATGGGCGCGCCCAGCGTGGCTCCGGCCTGGGACCGTGTGAAGGAGGCCTTGCCCGGATCGAAGTAGTTGCGCGCCTCCAGCGCCGTGACCCTGAGAAATCCGAAAAAATCGCCATGCACGGCGTTCGTTCCCGAACGGGTGACGATATTTACCGTGCCGCCCGCGGCGCCTCCATACTCGGCCGAGAAGCTGCTGCGGTTGATTTGAAACTCCTGCACGGCCTCCTGGCTCACCGACATCCTGACGCCGCCGGAGTTCGCGTAGTTCTCCACGCCGTCGATGAAGAAGGCGTTCGAACGGCCACTGCTGCCTCCGAAACTCAGCCCCGATTGCGGAGTCTGCGCAATCCGGTAATCGTTGCTATCCACCAAAGTGTTGGAATCGGCGACGCCGGGAGTGAGGAGCGTGAAGTCCAGATAATTGCGGCGATTGATGGGCAGGTTCTCGATGGTCTGCTGTTCCAACGTGCTGGATTGCTGGGAGCGATCGGTCTCGACAATCGGCGCTTCGGAAGTGACGTCGAGTTGAGTTCCCACTTGTTCCACCGTCATCCCGACGGTTAGATTCACTGTGTCGCCCACGCGAAGCTCGATGCCCTCCATATTTTTGACGGCGAATCCGGGCGCTTCCACACGCAGGCTGTATCGCGAGGGTGGCAGCGAGGTGAAGAGAAACTCTCCGTCATGATCCGACACTGCGTTTCTGGACAGCCCGGTTTGAGGATCCTTGACGGATAAGGTTGCGCCTACAATCGCGCCTCCGGAGGAATCTTGCACCGAACCCTTCAGGTCAGCCGAATTGCTCTGAGCCTGCGAATACAGCAATGTCGCCGACAACGCGACCAGACAGCACAGACGCAAAATCGTAAGTGAGGATAATGTAAGCAAGTAGAATTACTCTTTGCGAAGGCGGAACCGCCCCCACGCGATCTGCGACTTACCCAGCTCGACGAACAGCTTCAACGCAGTCACCTTTTCCGGGGGCACCAGCTCACCGGCGATGAACATGCGGAGCGCGTCGGCGCGGCGGAACTTACCGGACGAAGTGCGAGGCAACGTGCCCGGTTCGAGAATCTGGACCAGGTAGGGCTTCAGAGAGAGGCCGGCCAGAATCCGTTCGCCGATGGCGGCGCTTAGCTCCGCTTCCGCGACCGGCACGCGCAAATCCTTCTCGGCCAGTATGATCAACTGCTCGCCCTCCGAGCCGGCGGCTGCGCTCAGTGCGACGGTGCAACCGGTCCGCACCCCTGGGAGATCGAACAACAGATCCTCTATTTCCTGGGGAGCATAATTTCGTCCGCGGATGATGATCAGATCTTTCGCCCGGCCCGCAATGTAAAGATTTTCCTCGTGGAAAAATCCCAGATCGCCGGTGTCCAGCCAGCCATCCTGGATGGCAGCGTTGGTCAGTTCCGGATCGTTGAAGAAACCGGGTGTAATGGACGCGCCGCGCACCACGATTTTGCCGACCAGATTGTCGGGCAGCTCCTGATTGTTGTCGTCCCGTATTTGAACATCCAGCCCGGGGAGACGCTTCCCCACGCTGGTCAGCGGACGCCCGGCTCCGGGAGCCGCCTGGTTACGGGTAGCGAGAAGTTCGCGATCGAATTCAGTGATCAACGGCGGCGCGCCGAGATCGGAAAAAGTAACCGCCAGGCCGGCTTCCGCCAGGCCGTAAACCGGCGTCATCGCGTGCTGCTTAAATCCCCACTTGGAGAAACGCTCCTGGAACAGCCGCATGCCTTCAATCTCGATCGGCTCGGCGCCGTTCAAGGCTAATCTCCAACTGGAAAGGTCGACGCCTTCCAATTCCTGGTCGCGGACTTTGGAGTAGCACAGCCGGTAGGCGAAGTGCGGAGCTGGAGACACGATGGCTTTGTAGCGCGAAATCGTCTTTAGCCAGATCGACGGCTGAACGATAAAGTCCTCCGGAGGAATGTAGGTGACGGTGCCGGGGTAGTACAAGCCGCTGAGCATGCATCCGACCAAGCCCATGTCGTGATAGAGCGGCAGCCAGCATACGCCGCCATTTTCGGGATCGGCGTCGGGTATGGCGCGAAACGCGGAAGCCATCATTTCCAGATTGGCGATGAGGCTTCGATGCGTCATGATGACGGCCTTGGGTTCCCGCGTACTTCCGGAAGAGAACTGTAGAAACGCTGGATCGTCCGGATGCACTTCCGGAAAGCGCCACTGTGCGTCCTCACCGGTAAGATCGTTCACATCGATCGCGGATTCCAGGCATTCCACGCCGCTGGTCACAGGACCCAGCAGTTTCCTGACACGCGCGTCGGTGATCAGCAGGCGAGCGCCGATCTTGCTCAACATTTGCCGGGTCCGGGTAAAATACTCGTCGAGTTTCCCGAGACGAATGGGCGGGTAAAGAGCGGCCGGCACCGCGCCCGCCAATTGACAGCCTAGAAACGCATCCAGAAATCCCTTGCAAGTGGGCAGCACCAGCGCCACCCGGTCGCCCGGCTGGATTCCGCGCTTCTGAAGACTCGCGGCGGCCGCTTGCGCCGATGCCAGAATATCCCGGTAAGGGTAAAATTCGGCCGCGCCATTCCGCCGTACGAACCGGGCGCCTGTGCGCGTTTGGCTGGATAGACTAATTAATACGTCCACCATGGTTCGCTGCATAAATTCACGCTGCATATTCGATCCCGCTCAATTTGCGACCGACCGCTGTTGAATCAGTGTGATCAGATCGGCAATCGTTGTGATGCGCTGACGATCTTCTAAATCCAGTTCGATCTGAAACTCATCCTCAATCCCGGCGATCAAGGTCACGGTCGCCAAAGAGTCGAGTTGAAGGCCTTGCACAATTGGGAGTTCGGGCCGCAGGGCGGCGATCTGTTCAGGCGTCAGCTCCAGGCGCTCGGTGACAATGGCGCGCAGCCGCTCGTAGATTTTCTCCGGAGGGATAGCGGAAGACTGCGAGCCGGCAGTGGTCATAGATCGCCCCGAATTGTCATTGAATGGTCACATTGTTGCCAGTCAAGCTGCGATAAGTCACGTAGCCATCGTCCAGGCCGGATGCGCTGAATTTGACGGTTTGGAGCTGCGTGCCCACCAGTAAGAAACTGGTAGGTATCGCGCTGGCCGAACTGGGCGGGAGCGCTTGCAGAACAATGGAGGGGACGGTAAAAGTTCCCGCGGCGGCTGGAACAACGCACAAAAATACAGTGCCCGGGCTGGTGGTGCTGGGACCGAGAGGCCCCGTCGCCGTAACTCCTAATCCGCTGATGGCCACGTAGTTGGGCGAGGCGCCGCCCGTCCAGGTTATGGTCAAATCCTTCGACCGGTCGATGGTGGTAATGGCCGCCGAATTCGTCCAGGTTACGTCCGTGGGAATAGTGAACTGTTGCGAGAACGAACCAACGGCGGAACCGCCGCTTCCAGAGATTGTGTAGGAACCCGGAAGCAAATACGGCGGCCCGGGAGTGCCGGTAAGGATCTGGTCCAGCTCCACTCCACCGAGTGTCGCTGCATAGACTCCAGTAGACGAGCTTGGAATTGCCTTGGCGCTGGCCGGACCGGTGATGGATAAAGACGCGCCAGCGTCCAGCGGAGTGGGGTTGATCGGGTCAATGGGCAGTGGATTCAGTCCCAGAAACTGCGAGACGGTGCAATATCCTACCGAGGGTGACTGAGTCATGCCCAGCGACGCGGAAAGCTGCGCCTGCGAATACCGGCCAAATACCGAATTTACGCTATCGGACACCGCGCTGATGGTCTGCCCCAACGCTGCCGCATTGATGTCGATTCGAGTGAAACTCACCGAGCCGAGCCGGACCGAGCCGGCGGATTGCAGGGTGGTAACGTCGGCGGGATCGATTCCATCCGCGTCGGAACAAACACCTCCCGCGCTCGGCGCCACAGCCATCGACGTGACGTTGCCCACCACGCCAGCGGTCCCGGCTTTCACCACAACCGGTACGTAGCATCCTTGCACGCCCTGCGGAACCACGAAAACGATTTGATCGATCGCGGAGCAGCAACCGGAACGGCCCGCGTAACTCACAGTGGCCGGTTGGTTCCCTACCCAAACCTGTACATCGAGAGCGGCCTGCATGTTTACCGGAGTGCTGGGAGGAGCATCGGCATCGTTGTAAGAGACCGGGCCCAACCCGGTTCCCCACAGAATCACCGTTTGGCCCGGATAGGCGGGGGCGAGCAGCGTATTCACAGGTAAATCGGTGGCCGAGACATAGTTCTGAATCACGGCGGGCCCGCTGCCGGCTTGATTCTGGGTGAACGCGCCAAAGGAACTGGGCACGATCTGAATGGGCACCGCGGCACTCGATTGGCCATTGTAGGTAAGGGTCAAAGTCCCAGAGCCAGGGGGCGTGTTCGATGGAAGGATCGCGGCCACTTGGCCCGGCGTGGTGTAGATCATGATGGCGTCCACGCTGGTGGAACCGGAAGTCACTTTGATGGAGGTCTTGTCCAGGGAAGTGGGCAAGGGGAACGCGAGACTGCCGCTGCTGGTGGTACCCATGTTCGATCCGAAAACCACGAACATGGAGCCCTGAGCGATGGAACCACCCGGCAAGGGGGGATAGCTGTAACTTGCGACATTTAGGACGCCGCCGGAAGCAACTGCGGGCTGCGCTGCAAGGTGCGGAGCGAAAAACACAACTACAGTAGCGGTTAGTATCAATTCTCTGATCACGCGCCCTCCGGAACAGCGTCAGCGAGAGAACTAAGGGTATCATAACCTCCGCGCAATCTACCATAACGGAGGATCGTGGCGACTACTAGGGGTTCCATTACTATTGCAGGCGTACCAATTTTGCCGACCTGAAGTAGACTAGCTAAGAGCCCACGGCGACGCTCACACGCACCTTAGAACCGCGCACCGTTTTAATAGAGGCGGCAAATTTACCGGAGGATGTATGAGAAAGACCGTTGGGTTGAGTTCCCAATGCGCCCACTGCCAGCCGAATGGCGGCGCCAAACAAGTTTCGACAGTTCCGTGCCCTGCGCATAGGCTAACTGTTTATTCCATCCAAGGAGTTGACTAACACTATGCCATCGCAACGGCCCCTCGGGCAGGGCTTCTGTGTCTGGTTGACCGGTTTACCATCCGCTGGAAAATCCACTATCGCGGGCGTACTGGTGCAGTTGCTCACCGAGCGCGAGAGGACGCTCACGGTCCTGGATGGAGACGTGGTCCGGACCCACTTGTCGGCTGGCCTTGGATTTAGCCGCGCCGATCGCGACACCAACATCGCCCGCATCGGCTTCGTGGCGTCGGAGATCGTACGCCATCAAGGCGGCGTTATTTGCGCTGTGGTTAGCCCTTACGACGCGGCGCGCAAGCTGGTTCGTTGCATGGTGGACGACGCCGGTGCAAATCGCGGGCATTTCGTCTTGGTCCACGTCTCCACGCCGTTGTCGATTTGCGAACAACGCGACGTAAAGGGGCTCTACGCCAAGGCCCGCGCGGGCACACTGCACGGAATGACTGGAGTGGACGACCCGTATGAGCCGCCCGACGATGCGGACGTCACTTTGGACGCAAGCGCCGGTACTCCCGACGAAAGTGCGCGCCGGATCTTAGAGACTCTCTGTCAGCGTGGACTCGTAGTCTAATCGACTGTTGATTCGGACCAGCCCTTTACGTACACGGCAGCCGACTGGCCCGTCCAGGAATTGCTCAGAAACAGCGCCGAGCGGGCTCTGTTCGCTTCGAGCGCGATTGGTCGAGAGACCAGGTTTATCGCGATGCCTTCGGCTGGCTGACGATGCCGCGCTATAGGGGGGATAATCCGCTGGTTCATGGCCATCACTCCGAGGGCGATCTCGACCAATGCGGTAGCGGCTCCCAGATAGCTGGTCAGCCCCTTGAACGCGGTTACCGGCACTTGGTTGCCCACCACCTGCGTAAGGATCGCGGCTTCCTTGCAATCGGCATCCGGAACGCCGAAGCCGGACGCAACCAGGAAATCCAAATCGGACCGGGCGCCGGCGACTCGCCGCACCGTTGCAGACATCGCGGCGGAGTCCGGAAAGGGCTCCATGGAATGGCTGGCGCTGACCGATGTGGCGATGCCTGCGATCTCCGCCAGAATCGGCGCGAAGCGCGCGCGGGCATTACTCAACCGCTCTAAAACTAGAACTGCCGCGCCTTCACCGAGAACCAACCCGTCGGCTTCCCGGTCGAAGGGGCGCAGAGCCTCTTCCGGCGGCTGGCCGGAAAGTAGGCCGCGCTTCTCGAAGGCGAGATAGCTGGCGGGGGTCACCAAACAATCGAATCCTCCCGCGATAGCCACGTCGCAGCGGCTTTCCTTCAAGTCCCAATACGCCGCGTTCAAAGCCAGCGCAGATGCTACATCCGACTGGACAAAATTGGTGCTGGGGCCTCGAGCGCAAATTTCCATCGCCAGCAGCGCGGCGCCGGAATTGGACAACGTGCGGAGAGGGAAGTACGGGTCCACTAAACGGGAAGCGCGTCCCCCCAACTGGTCCCAATCCGGGGTGCCCGCCGGTGTGCGCGCCACTTCAAATGCTCGAAAGAACTCGCTCGGTTCAGGACCAACGCGGCCAGATCCCACATGTAGGGCCACGCGTGAAGGTGACAGGCCTTTCATACCGAGAGCCGCACCCGTCAGAGCGCGCTGGGCGGCATGCACCAGGTGCCGGGCACCCGCGTTCATGAATTTCTGATTTTTGGGCCCCCGCAAATCTTTCAGTTCGTATGCGGGAACAAGGCCGGCCGCGTGGCAGGCATGGCCGCCGGTATCGAAGCGAGTGCAAGCTCCAATTCCAGAGTGACCCGCTAGACAGCGCTCCCAAGCTTCGCCGACGGTGTCTCCGAGCGGGGTTGTTAAACCCATGCCCGTGATCACGATCCGTTCATCGGGGCTCATACTTCATCAGGGTACATGCCCAGGACCCGTGCGATCAAAGCGGGCCGCAGACTCTTCGGAGGCTGCCAGGCACGCAATCGATATCAGGACGCGGCCGCTTCGGCGCGCGATCCCGAGAGAAAATATCGTTCCCGGAAGTCAATCGCCCATTGCTTATTGAGTTCCTCTCCGGATGGCAGCGGCGTCTCAACTCCGCACTGCTTGCATTTCATCTTGAACGCGATGGCGGGTGGCAGCGGAGTGTCGCATTGCGGGCAGGATTGGGGCGTTTGATATAAGAGCCCCTCGATCATATGCACCCAGGCGTCAACGCGCAGAAACTGCCGGGTGATGTCCGCCACGGCGACGTCGCCTTGCAAGATGGCTGGATCCAGGTCCGGCATGCGATCCATCAGAAGCGCCTTGCCGGCGTCGGTCAAAACTCCATCCTTCTCCAGCACGTTCGGACCAAACACGTCGGCAGCGGTTTGCAGGATGCTCTTCTCGGAAATCCAGAGATTGAACGCCTCTTCGGTTTCCATGGTGATCTCGATCAGGTCCAAAGACTCGGCTCCCAGATCGTTCAGAAACGCATTCGGGCTTATCGTGGCCACATCTATGTGAAGACTCTTAGAGACAATGTCGGCAAATTTCGCCAAGATTTCAGGTCTACTCAGATTTGATTTCATCATTCAGTCCTCCGACTGGGTAGTTGATTTTATTTCTCCTCGTACTGTCCACAACCGCTACAACACTCCCTGAACTGCGAGCACCGCGTTTTGACCGCCGAAAGCAAAAGAATTCACCAGGGCGGCCGATACAGCGGCCTTCCGAGCCTGGTTTGGAACAAAATCAAGGTCAAGCTCCGGATCCGGAGTCCGGAGATGCATGGTGGGCGGCACGATGCCTTCCTCGATGGCCTTCACCGTCATGATCAGGTTGCTGACCGCGGCGGCCGAAATCGTATGTCCGATCTGAGCTTTGTTGGAGGACGCCAGCACGCTGCCCGCGTGGCTACCCATCAGGCGGCGAACCGCCTGGCACTCGGTCCAGTCGTTCTTCTGAGTGGAGGTGCCGTGCAGGGCGATATACTGAATTTCCTCAGGGCGCATCGCGCCATCCTCCAGCGCGGATCTCATGGCCTGCTCTTCGATGCTGCCGTCCGGTGAGGGATCCGTAAGATTCATGGCGCACGTGGTGGATCCAAATCCTTTCAGCTCGGCGTAGATTTTAGCGCCCCGTGCCTGGGCGTGTTCGTAGTCCTCCAGAACCACCGCACCACCGCCTTCTCCCATGACGAACCCATCGCGATGTTTGTCAAACGGCCGGGAGGCGCTCTTCGGATCGTCGTTTTGGCTCAGCGCGCCAAGTACGGTGAAATAGAGGATTCCAATGGGCGACACGGTAGCAGCGGCGCCACCGGCAATCATCGCCACGGCGTCCCCCCGGCGTATCAACCGAAAAGCTTGACCGATGGCATGGCCGCTGGCCGCACACGCGGTATCCATTACCAAAGCGGGGCCGCGCAGGCCGAGCACTTTGGCGGGCAAGCAAGCCATCATGTCGCCAAGCGATCGAGGGAATATTTCGCCGGGCTGGACACCGTCGCTCGCGAAACGAGGCAGATCGACGTCGGTGTGATCGCTGCGCCGCACGCGATAGTACTCCTCGGTGAGCTCGTGATTCACGAACGCCACACTCGCGCCAGCCGCCACTCCCACTGATTCCGCGTCGAAACCGCTCTCAGCCAGGTGGCTATCGGCAAAAGCCTCTTTCGCGCAGGCTAAAAAGATACTCGTTCCTCGCCGGATCTCGCGGTGGGAAAGTGTTGGGATCGGGGAGGCAGTAACATACGAGTCACGCTGCTCGATTCCAAATCCATCTATGCTCGAAACCTCGCCGGCCACTTTACAGCGGTACTGGCTCGCATCGAAAAGCGTGATCCTGGATATCCCTTCCTCGCCCGCGATCAGACGGCTCCAGACATCGGCCACTCCTTGGCCTAACGAGTTTAAGACACCCATTCCAGTGATAGCCACTCTTCGCATCGTTTCGTATTTCGCCGCCATCGGAGAATCGAGAACCGACAGCCGGAGTTAAGTCTCGAACGGAGAGAGGCGCTTGCTGACGAACCACATTCGCTAAGGTTGCGGTTTGGCCAGAATCGCTGATCTGTTTAATGTAGATCATAAGGGAACGGCGCTCGAAACGCAATCTGCTTCTTGGTGAATATGGTCCTAGTTAGGACTAATAGGACTAAGCCAAGGTGTGCCCGTTGACTCGCGGCGTTTCTACCGTTAAGATGTTGAAAAGGCCCACGATGAACGGAGGGGGCCTGGTAGCATCATATCCCGTCGGAGCAACATCTTCCACGCAGAGGAAAGTCGGACCAGAGGTGGCTGCGGAGTAGCTAGTGGTGTCTCCCCATGGGTCTCGAGAGAGCGGGGAGCGAGGAGTGAGTTCTTTCTATGAACGTCACCAGAGATCAGGTAAAGGACTACGTCCTACAAAAACTTCTGGAGCTGTCGCAGGACTGGGACAATCCCACTGAGGTTGGCCAAGCTTCGCTGCTATTCTCCGAGCTCGGCTTCGAATCGCTGGATGCCGTGGTTCTCGGCGTCGCAATTCAGGAGCACTTTGGCCGTCCATTGCCTTTCGCCGAATTGCTTGCGGAGCTAGGCGAACAACGCCGCGATCTTTCGATCGGCGAGCTGATTGATTTCGTGTACCAGCACCTGAGCCAAATGGCGGCGGAGCCACAAAGGGTGTAACCGCGAAATGCGGAAACTAATAAAGCGATGCCAAAAATCAAGGCCAATGGAATCGATCTTCACTACCTAGCGTTTGGTCATGGATCGGACCTGGTGCTGATCCATGGTTTTCTGGGCAACTTGGCGGTTTGGCATCTGCAGATCGCTCCCCAGCTTCGGAAGCTTTATCGAGTCACTACTTACGATCTGCGCGGCCACGGTTACAGCGAAGTAACTCCCACCGGTTATACGGCACGCCAGATGGCTTTAGATTTGGGCGTTCTTCTTGATTCATTAAAGATTAATACAGCCACCTTGGTGGGCCACAGCTATGGGGCCGACATCGCAATGTATTTTGCCCTCAAACATCCGGAGAGGGTGCAAAAGTTGGTGGCGATCGAACCCGGTCTAGCCTGCCTGGTGTCTGAGCGGAAGAGCAAAGACTGGGAAGGCTGGGCTTATTGGGTGTCCAAGCTGGAAGAAGTGGGACTTACCGTTCCGGAGGACAAGCGCACGGACATCGATTACTTGCTGGAGACCAGTCTGAAGACCAGCAAGATTTTTGGACCGGCGCGGGGACTGCCCCGCAACCGTGAACCGCTGCTGCGCTTGCTGAAGGGCACCACGCTGATGAACGACTACGAAGACGTGGGTGAGTTGACGCGGGATGCGGTACGCAGCATCCGAACACCGACTTTGCTGATCTACGGCGACCAATCCCAGTTTATCGGTTCTTATCATTTCCTCAAGTCTGCATTGCCGAATTGCACCCCGGTTTTGCTGGCGGGCGGCGAACACTTCGGTCCGCTGGAGACGCCAGAACTGCTCACCCAGCACATCGTGGATTTCGTGGGTGTGGATCCCGGACAGCTCAACGAATCGCTGCCCCCGATTGCGGCAGACCGGGAAGCTGGCCGGCCCGAGATCCCGTGTGACTGATAACTGTTGAATGCTGAATGATGAGTGATGAGTGACGGCAACGACAAGCCGGGTGCGGTTGTAGTAACCGGCGCCGGCTCCGGTCTCGGGTTGGAAACGGCGTTGCTTCTTGCATCCCGTGGCAGGAATGTCTATGGGTCCGTTCTCACTTCGGGCGAGGAGTCCCAACTGCGGGAGCACGCCGAACGCCGCGGGGTGAGTGTTGAGATTCTGCGGATCGACGTCACCGATGAAGAGCAGGCAAAGGCCGGCATCCAACAGGTGTTGAGCCGCGCGGGGCGCATCGATGCTTTAGTCTATTTCGCGGGCTTGGGATTGCGAGGTTTCTTTGAAGACCTCACCCTGGAAGAGATCCGGCGAGTCTACGAGGTAAATGTCTTCGGCGCCATGGCTATGGCCAAGGCCGTGTTACCGGACATGCGGCGAACGAAATCCGGGCGCATCGTCCTGACATCATCGGTAGGCGGCCGGATGGGTTCCATGACCATCAGCGGCTATGCTTCCAGTAAGTTCGCCCTGGAAGGGTTCGGAGAATGTCTCCGCCAGGAAGTGGCTCCTTTCGGGATACACGTTTCTTTGCTCGAGCCCGGTCTGGTTGCTACTCCGCATTTCACGGTAAACCGCAACCGGGCCCGCAACGCTGTCAATGCATCCAGCCCTTACTACGCGTGGTTCTGCCAGCACGAACACATCGTGGACGGAATTTTGGAGCGGAGCAGTTTCGGACCTCGCGAGGTAGCTGAAACCGTAAATGAAATACTTCAGGCACGGCATCCCAAACTGCGTTATGTCGTAGGCCGCAATGCTAAGTTGGTGCTCGCCTGCCGCCGGTATATCCCCGGCTCCATTTTCGAGAACATTTATTGGGCGATCCTTCGGAGAATGGTTACTCGTCCGCGCCGCCAAGCCGATTCTCTTTCCAGTGATCTCCCTACGCCCGCCCGGGATGGATCGTCGATTCCGCGATAAATCACGGGCGTTTGTCAGCGTGACAAAGTTTGCGTGAGACTACGGAATTGCTGGCGGATCTGCTCGTTCGAAAGCACCTGATCGAGAGCGGTTGGCGCCGGACTTCCCGCCTTGAGCACCAGGGCCACCAGCGCCACCAGCGTCTGGGCCTCGTTGAAATTGCAATGGCCGTAGCTCTGGATTGGAATGCTAATCCGCTCCATCGCGGAGCCTTGGGAGACCGTTTTCAAAGTATACAGCGGCTCATGCCAATACGGGATGATCGGATCAAGCAGGGTGTGCATGGTGACCAGCGGCCTGGCCAGCAGCCCGGTGGTGTTGTAGCTGGCCTTCATCGCAGCAACCGCCTGGCTATCCGCACTGAAACGCCGCACCAGGAGGTTGAGAAGGAGATCATTGGACGACCCGGAATAAATCTTTTTGCTGTTGTCGAAGGGCTGGCCTCCCAGTTTGGTCTCCGCGTCGTTGGTTGAGAAAACCGAATACCACAAGACGTTCTCAACCGTCTCGAGAATCGTAGCCGGATCCGATCCAACCGCAGCCCCGGTGACGCTCAACAACTGCTGGGTGGCCGCCGGGTTCGCGTTGACGGCTGCTTCAATCTTCGGAAGGTAAACTGAATCCCAATCGTTCATGACTTCGGTGGGAACCAAAACCGGAGAACCGGGCAGGACGCCCGGAAAAAAATAGTCAAAGACTACCCGGAAATTTCCTATATAGTTGACTTCCGCCGGAAAATCACCGATCGGTCCGCAGGCTGCAAGGCCCCCATCATAAACATTGGGGAAGCGTTCCACCGACAACGCCGTCACCAGGCCTCCCTCGGAAGGGCCGCCAATGAACACTTTTTGCGGTTGTCCGACGGTGTTCGTAAAGATATTGACTAAGTCCGCCGAGTCTGAAATACCCTGCAAGATGGCTAATCCGTTGACAGAGTAACCACTCACGGCGAACGCAAACCCCAGGGAATTGATGAGTGCGGGAATATTCGTTCCATCGGGCAAGACCAGTTGGTCCTCGGGAATTCCGAGCGGTTCGGTGGTTGCGACATAACCATGCGCGAAAATCAACAAGCTGCCGTTCCACTTTCCCGTATCCGGCATGCAAATGCGATATGCCGCTCCGCTGGCTTGTACTCCATCCGGCAGGCATGTTCCTGAAGCCGAAGCCAGCGCGAAAGCAGCGGCCAGCGCGACGGGCGCAATCCAACGGACGGTCTTGATCATGGTATGCATTATAGTTGTAAATCCCTTCTGCCGAGATCGCTAAGCACTTAGTCCAGCCGCTTCCGGAAGCGGGCGGCGCTCACTCCCATGATCACTGCCCCGTAAGCCAGCAACATCAACATCTGCGGCCACAGGAGATTCACACCCGACCCCTTCAACATGATTCCCCGCACAATCTCGAGAAAATATCGCAGGGGATTCGCATAAGTGACGTATTGAACCACTTGCGGCATATTGCGGATAGGAAAAACGAATCCACTGAACATGAAAGCAGGCGTGGCAAACAGGAACGCCGATAGCGCCGCCTGCTGCTGAGTTTGGGAAATGGTTGAGATCAGCAACCCTGTGCCCAATCCCGTTAACAAGAAAAGCAGCGAACAGAAAAACAGCAGAAAACCGCTGCCCTGAAAAGGAACGCCGAACAACACTACGGCGGCCGTCGTGATCAGCAGAACGTCGATCATACCGATGCAAGCGGCGGGAATCATTTTTCCGACAATCAGCTCGATGGGACGGATGGGAGTAACCATTAACTGCTCCATGGTGCCGATCTCCTTTTCGCGAACGATGGACATGGCAGTTAGAGTCACGGTCACCACCAGCAGAATGTTATTCAACACCCCGGGAATGAAAAAATTGCGGCTCTTTAGTTCCGGATTGAACCAGACACGGCTTTCGCTGGACAGCCGTGGCGCCCGCAAGGTCAAGATGCCCATGGAAGTGATCCGGGCTTGGGCTTCCATGGTCTGCTGGGCCACCGCTACATGAGCCGAGTAGCGCGAAATAACCTGCGTGGCATAGGAGGAGATCAAAGAAGCGCTATTGGGGTTCGTGCCGTCGATCAGCAACTGCACCTGGGCGTTCTGGCCACGCAGAATCTCTTCGGCAAAACCGGGCAGCACCCGCACAATGGCATTCACTGTGCCCTTATCCAATAATGCGCGCGCGGCGCCGTCGCTTTGCGGAACGGCGTCCAGCAAAAAGCGCCCGGAGCCGGTGAAGTCCTCCAGCAACTCCCTGCTTTGCGGAGTATGGTCGCCATCCATCCAGGCGATGCGCACGGTGTCCACGTCGAGATTGCACGCGTATCCGAACACAATCAACTGGATCACAGGAGGAAGAAAGAGCATCACTCGCATGCGCCGGTGGCGCAGCATCTGCAGAAACTCTTTTCTAACGATCGCTTCGATTCCAGAAAACATAATACGATTTCCTTAGCCCATCCGCCGCTGCAAAAATATGGTGGAAAGGACAAAAGCCAGCACGGAAAAGCCCAGCAGAAACAGCACGTCCGGCAAAAGCACCTCCAAGCCGACGCCCTTCTGAAAGATGGATCTGACGATGGTGACAAAATACCGCGCTGGAACCACCCGTGTAATCGCCTGAATTGGCGCCGGCATATTGGCGATGGTGTAGATGAATCCGGACAACAGAAATCCAGGCAAAAACGAGGTGACCATACCTACCTGGAAGGCCACCAATTGCGACTCGGCCACCGAGGACACCAAGAGGCCCGCAAACATAGCCCCGCAGAGAAACACACAGCTCGTCGCGGCCAGCAGGAAAACGCTGCCGCGGAAGGGGATCGCAAATACATAGACCGCCACCAGCACCGACAGGACGGTATCCATGACACCCACCAGGAAAAAAGCGCCCATTTTACCCAGAATGATGTCGGACGCCCGCAGCGAAGTGGACAGCAACTGCTCCATTGTTCCGGTCTCCCATTCCCGGGCGATCGTCAGGGACGTGAGCAGAGAAGCGATGATCATCAGAATGATGGCTACCAGGCCCGGCACTACAAAATTCTTGGATTCCAGTGTGTTGTTGTACCAAACGCGCACCCGATCCTCGACCGGCTGAACCGGCGTGAAACCCGCGCGCTGCTGTTGCGCGTGAATCCGCAGGCGCGCGCTCTGATCTTGGATCACGGCTTCTACGTAGGCCAAAGCAATCGACGCCGTGTTAGAGTCGCTACCGTCGGCGATGACTTGAATTTCGGCGCGGTTTCCCGCGGCTACTTGCCGGGAATAATCGTTGGGGATCACAATGCCGAGCAGCGATTGACTTCGGTCGATGGCCTGCTCGATATCGGAATATTCGGGAACCACGGCGCGGACTTGAAAGAACCGGGAACTCTCAAACGCTTCGATCAGGTCCCGGCTGGCGGGGCTTCGGTCACCGTCGTAAATCGTGGTTGCGATGCGGTCGACATCCAAATTCAACGCATAACCGAAGAGCAGCAACTGAAATAGGGGAAGCGCCAGCGCCATCATCAGGCTGCGCGGGTCGCGCAGGATGTGGCGCAACTCCTTGACGAACATCGCCCAGGTACGCGGAATACTCACAGCGTTTCCCGCGCCGAGGAATCGGCCAAAACCACAAAGACATCGCCGATGGTAGGTTCCAGCGTCTCTAGCGCGATAATCGGAAGATTATTCCTCCGAAAACTCTCGCTGATATCGCCGGCGTTGTTCTCCTTTTCACGCACGATCAGGCGCAGGTCCTGGCCGATGGTGGAGACATCCACCAGATACGGTTTGTTCTCCAGCGTCCGCATGCCGCCGGCCGGGTCGGGGCTCTTCAGCCGCAACACGGCGTAGGAACCCAGTTGCTTCTTCAACGCGGCCGGCTCGCCTAATGCCACCAGTCTTCCGCCGTGCATGAGTCCTAACCGATCGCAATATTCGGCTTCGTCCATGTAGTGAGTGGTCACCAGCAGTGCGCGGCCGCTCTCGGCAAGCTGGTAAATCAGGTCCCAAAAGGCTCTGCGGGCCACCGGGTCCACTCCGGATGTCGGCTCATCCAGAAAGATCAGCGGAGGATCGTGCACGATGGCGCAGGCCAACGCCAGCCGTTGCCTCCAGCCTCCGGCTAAGTCGTGGGTAAAGGTCTTGCGGCGCCCCTCCAGCCCCACCATCTCCAGTACCGCTTGCTTGCGCTGTTCGCGCCGGTCCTTCGGAATTCCGTAGATTCCGCTGAAGAATTCGAGATTTTCCTCGACCAGAAGATCGTTGTACAAGGAAAACTTTTGCGACATGTAGCCGATTTGCCGGCGTACCGCCTCCGGGCTGGTGGCGACGTCGATTCCAGCCACCTTGGCTTGCCCGGACGTGGGCTTGAGCAGACCGCACAAAATGCGGATTACGGTGGACTTCCCCGCCCCGTTGGGTCCCAGCAGGCCAAAAATCGTCCCCGCCTCAACATGAAAGCTGACGTCTCGCACCGCCGTGAAATTGCCGAAGGTCTTCACTAAACCTTCCACTTCGATGACGTTTTTGTCCGGTTCCGTGCTCTTATCCATTGCGATGGCCCGGTGCGTCCAATTTCGCTACGCTCGCGATGAATACGTCCTCGAGCGACGGCGCAATTTGTTCACAACTTGTCACGGAAACCGAAGCCGCCTGCAACCTCTCGATGAGCACGTCCCGCGAGACTCGCGCCGGATCGGCAAATATGTGCATGCTGCTGCCGCACCGCTCCACGCTGACGACGCCTTCGCAGGATTGGAGCGCCGCCTGGAGTGCGCGCCGGTCCGGCCCGCTCACTTCGTAGCAGCTCTCGCGGATTACATTCGCCAGACGGTCGGGCCAGTCGCACAGGATCAAATGGCCCCGATCCATCAGCCCGACGCGGTGACACCGGGCCGCTTCATCCATATAGGCGGTACTGATCAGCAGCGCGGTTCCTTCCTTGGCAAGTTTATAAAGAAGAAACCAGAGATCTCGCCGCGATATCGGATCCAGGCCGTTGGTAGGTTCGTCCAGCACCAGAATCTGAGGGCGGTGCAAGAGCGTGCACATGAGTGCCAGCTTTTGCTTCATGCCTCCCGAGAGCTGGCCGGCCAAACGGTTCCGGAAAGGGCTCAGCGCGGTCATCTGCAACAGTTCGGGCACGTAGGCGTCGCGGTCGCGCCTGGAAACCCGGTGGAGCCGGGCGAAGAACTTGAGATTCTCATCGATGCTCAAGTCCGAATACAGGCTGAATTTCTGCGGCATGTAGCCGATACGTTCCTTCACCTCCGCCGCGTTCCGGAGCACGTTGAAACCGGCCACCGACGCTTCTCCGGATGTAGGTTTGTCCAGGCCGCAGATCATGCGTAGCGAAGTGGACTTGCCAGCCCCATCCGGCCCCACCAAGCCGAAGATCTCCCCGCGCTGCACTTCCAGGCTCAATCCGTCCACCGCCGTGAGCGGACCGAACCGGCGCGTGAGGTTGGTGGTGGAGATAACGGGCGCCGGCATGGGAAGCGTCATTCGGAGAGCTGAATTTCGGCGTCCGCGGGCATATTGGACTTTAGCTCCCGGCTTGAGTTCTCAATCGCGATCTTGATGCGATATACCAGCCGCACCCGTCCCTCTTTGGACTGGATTTGCTTGGGCGTAAATTCCGCTTCCGACGAAATAAACGAAACATGCCCGGGGTAGACTTTCCCCGGAAACGAATCCGTCGTCACCTTCACCGGCGCGCCTATCTTGATCCTCCCCAGATCCCGCTCGCTCACATAGGCACGAAGCCATGGATGCTCGATGTCACCCACCGTCATGACTGGTGACCCCGGAGCCAGAATCTCTCCAATCTCAGCGGACTTCACCAGAACAATTCCATCCATGGGGGAGGTTACTTCCATGTCCTTCAGTTGAGCATCGATAACCGCGATCTGCGCTTTCGAACGGTCTATCTCCGCCGCGCGGACTGCCACTTCCTCTTCGCTGCGTTGAGTCTGCAGTTCATTTGCGATCCCTTCGTTCAACGCGCCCTGGGCCCGGGCAAGTTGCGCATCGGCACCCTCAATGGTCTCGGGTCTCGACCCAGCCTGGAGCAACTTCAGGTGCTCCTGCGCCTGCCGCAGCGTGGCCTGCGCGCTTTCATACCGGGTTCGCGCCGACTCCAATTGCGATAACGGGATGTCATCGCTCTTTTGCAGGCGTTGCGCGCGCTGATAGTCTCCGCTGGCACGCTGGAACTCGGCCTGGGCCCCGACCACGACATCGGTTGCCTCCTGGATTTCCTCCGGCCGCGATCCTTGCCGCAAATCCTTGAGGTGCGCATCCGCCGACCGGACTTCGGCTCTCCTTACCTCCAGGTCGGCTTGTAGCGTCCGTTTCTGGAGTTCCAGCGAGGTCTCGGCCTCCCGCATCAGAGCTTCCGACGAGCGTAGCGCGGCCTCCTGCTGCTCCCGTTGACTGAGCAGTTGCTGGTCATCCAGCCGGGCCAGAACCATGCCCTTTTTTACGCGATCGCCTTCGCTCACCGTCCGCTCCACCAACCGGCCGGCTACCTTGAATGCCACATCGATCTGTTCCAGTTCTATATTTCCGGAAAACGTCAGCCGATCCGCTGCCGCATCGTTCGATACGTGAAAAAACTCAAAAGCCGTGGCGCCCCCGGCCACTAGTATCACCAGGGCGCCGATTAGTAATTTATTTCCGGTTGCAGGCATCCTGGCGTTATTCCTCGATCATGCGCACTAAAGATCCCATCGCGTAGTTCAAATCGATACGCGCGACGTTATGGCTGAAAAGCGCCGCAATGCGGTTGTCTTGCGCTCGCGCCAGTTTGGTTTGGGCGTCTGTTACCTCGATATTGCCGGCCACTCCTTCGGCGTACCGGCGGCTGGTTTGATCGAGCTCCGTTTGGGCTAGCGCCAGAGCTGCCGCTGCGGTCTGGAACTGAAGTTCCGCGGTCTGCAATCTCTCCAGTGCCACGCGGATCTCCAAATCGATCTGATCGCTCAAGTCGCGCACCCTGACGGACTCCTCGTGGTACTGAGTTATACTTTCCGCCGCCTGGGCCTCTTGCCGGCCGCCGTCGTACACCGGCAGGCGCAACAACATCCCCAGCGTGTAGGTAGGAAGTAAATCCTGACTTGCGTTGCCGGTGGTGCCGTAGTTGGCATACCCCACGATGGACGGCAGGCGCTGCATCCGGGTGGCGCTCAAGGCCAAACGCGCCGCGTTTTGCCGTTCGGTCTCGGCTCGGAGGTCGGGGCGCATTTTTTTGGCTTCCGATTTCGCCGCACTCAATGTTACTGGGTCCACCGGAACGTACTCCAGTTTGTCGGTAAGGTGCAGTTGGGTGTCCAGATTCAGACGCATGGTTCTGAGCAGGTTCAGCTGCGCCTCCTGGAGATCGCCGTTTGCGGCCTGCAGTCTCTGTTGTTCCTCGGCAAGTTCCACCTGAGCCCGCGTCACATCGAGCGAGACGCCATTTCCGGCCTCGCGCACCCGCTTGGCCTGCTCCACCAGGGCATTGGCCAGCTTCACGTTGGCTTCGGCGGCCTCCACCTCCGCGGTTCCGCGCAAAACCGCCATGTACTGCCGGGCAACTTGAGCCGCGATGGTTTCCATGGTGCTGTCGATTTCCGATTTCGATGCCCGGGTCCCAGCCTGGCTGGCCTGGAAGCGGCGAATCGCGCTGATGTCCAATAAGTTGCCGTTCACTTGGGCTCGAACGTCGGCCGCGTCCAAAGGTCCCAGCCTCTGGGGCAGCGTCAGGCCGAACGGAAGCTGCACCAGAGTAAAGCCCTGCGCCGCGAAGCTTTCCGTGTAATCCGTCAGGTTGGACGTGCCGTACAGATTGGGAAGCAGCGCCGACAGGGCTTCGCGGCTCTGGGCCGCAGCCCTCTTGGTCTCCAGTCTTGCAAGCTGAACCGCGGCGTTTCCGTCTTTGGAGAAGGCGAGTGCCACGGCCTGCTTCAGGCTGATGCTCACGATCAGTTCCGGCGGTGCGGATGGAGGCTCTTGCGCCAGGCAAACGCCGCTCGCGAGGATTGCCCATCCGACTGTCAAGCCAAGACAAACAGACCTATACGCCTTAAACGTTCGATAACCGCTCACAAATAATCGATCCTCCGACTGTGTGGTGGGGATGGAGTAAACCATCCGACGCTAGTTTCTCTGACAGGGCTAGTCCTTGGATTTTACCGCAACCTACTCCGCTGGAACTCCCCGACCAGTACTAGATGTCCCAGAAAGCTTCGGCTTTGCCCTGCGCAGCGTGAGAAGTGGTCACCTGTTTGCTAAGCGATTGCTGTTACGATGAGGATCAATATGCTGAGCCGTAAGTTCACGCTTGTCTGTGCCATCGTGGTGGGAATGCTTCCGGCTCCGCTGGCTGCCCTGCCATGGCTGAGCACGTCGGGCACGGATATCGTCGACAGCAATGGAAACACGGTGGTGTTGCGCGGAATCAATCTGGGCGGCGCGTTTGAGATCGAGCCGTGGATGTCAGCCATGAATCTGTCTACGCCGCCGTCGGGTTTTCCACAGATCCAGGATGAAGTCACTCTCTGGTCGGTGTTGTCCCAGCGATTCGGTTCGTCGCAAATGCAGCAGTTGCAGCAAACCTGGCGCACTTCCTGGCTTACTCCGGCGGACATCGCCCAGGTAGCTTCCATGGGCGGGAACGTAGTCCGCATCCCTTTCTTCTATCAACTGGTTCAAGACGACTCAAATCCCGGCCAGCTCATCCCGGGAGGCGTCGCGCTCCTGGACGCCCTGGTGGCCGCCTGCGCGAAGTACGGCGTGTACGCGATACTCGACCTGCATGGGGCTCCGGGCGGCCAGAGCAGTAACTTTACGACGGGCCAGGCCGGGGTCGATCAACTTTTCAGCAGTTCAGCCGACCAGCAGCAAACCATCGAGCTGTGGAGCCTGCTTGCGGCTCACTATCAGAATCACCCCGAGGTCGCTGGATTTGACCTCATCAACGAACCCACGGGAGCGACCGTTCCCGAACTGATCGACCTGCACAATCGCATTTACCAAGCCATTCGGGCAGTGGATCCGAAGCACATCATCATCATGGAGGACGGATACTTAGGGGCTTCGGCCTTCCCCGTTCCTTCCCAAATGGGCTGGACCAACATATGTTATAGCTTCCATATTTACCATCTGACGGCCCTGAGCGTTGATCCTTTCGAGAACGACATTACAACTCAGTTCCCTATGGATGAAACGCAGCAACGATCGATCGGCGCGCCGATCTATATCGGAGAATTCAGTACCGAAGGAACGTTCATTTCGAGAGCCGCCGCGCTCAGTGTATTGCCCGCCTATTTGAACGGTTTGAACTCGACCGGCTGGTCATGGACTCCGTGGTCCTACAAGATTTTCGACCCAACCAGCGGTACGGATAAGATTTGGGGAATCTTCACCAACGATACTCCCTGGAACGAAGCTAACCCGTATACCGATTCGTTCAGCGTTCTGCAGCAGAAGTTTTCTAACTACGTCACGTCGAATATCCAGATCCAACAAGATTTCAACAGCGCCTTGACGGCCGGCCTCAAGGGACAGGCTGCGGGTCCCCCGTCGATCACCGGTGTTGTCAACGGGGCAAGCTTCCTGCCGGGAACAGCGTCAGCCGCATGGACCACCGTGACAGGAACCAACTTGTCCCAGACAACCCGCTCCTGGCAGACTTCCGATTTTGTGGGAAACCAACTGCCCACCCAGCTTGACGGAGTTTCCGTCTTGATAGACGGAACTCCAGCCTATGTCTCCTACATCAGCCCGTCGCAGATTAACTTTCTTACGCCCGATGACGCCGCATTAGGGACCGTCTCCGTGGTGGTGAAGAACTCGGGCGGAACGGCCTCTTCAAATGTGCAGAAGGAAGGTTTTTCTCCGGCTTTCTTTACTTTCCCCAACAACTACGTGGCTGCCGAGCACGTTGACGGAACATTGCTGGCTCCTGTGGGATTGTTTCCCGGCAGCGCCGCCAGCCCGGCTAAACCAGGAGAAACTGTTGAGCTCTACGGTACCGGATTCGGTCCCACCAATCCCCCCACGCCCACCGGACAACTTGTGGCCAAGCCTGAACCGACCGCAAATCCGATCACGGTTTCGATCGGGGGAGTGAACTGTACCGTGACCTTTGCGGGCCTGATCGCGCCGGGCCTTTACCAGGTGAACGCCACTGTTCCGGCCAATGCTCCCAACGGAGATGCGGTTCTGGTCGCCACTGTCCAAGGCCAGCCCTCCCCGAACGTGAAAATCACCATCCAACAGTGATGGAACTAACAGTACTTGCCCGCTGGTACTCATCTTGACTCAGCCGAAATTGCTCTGCTACGCTCCAACCTGACGAAGCCGGGCTTACGTGAAAAAAATCATGTGGTTACCTAAATCAACTCGCTCTATTCTTTCATTTTGTTTCGTTTTTCTTGGGCCACTCACCCTTCACCTCTCAGCCAGCATGCAAGCTCAATTGAGCCCCAGCTTGACCTCCCCACAGCCGGTAGGAACCATCATCACTTGGCAGACGACCACGACCGGCAGCTTTCTGGCCAGCTTGAATTATCGATTCAGTGTCGGTTCATTAGGATCCCCGCTGAACATCGTCCGCGACTATGAAGCGGCCAACAGCTTTCAATGGACTCCCAGCCAGCACGAAGGCTGGTACGTGATCGAGACAACGGTCCGGAATAACAATACCGGAGCGACGACACAAGCCATTGCAATATTTCAAGTTACTTCGTTAATTACGGGGAGTCAGGCAGTGGTTTCCCCGACGGCTCACCCCCTGGTTGCCCTGTATAGCGCACCGGCTTGCCCGGTGGGCAGCTCGATCGCGGTGGAGCTATCGCAGCCTGGAACCGGCTACACGCAGTGGACTTCGACGACGCCCTGTGTGTCTGGTCTGAGCATGAACTTTTACATAGCCGGAATGCAAGCCAACACAACCTATATGCTCTCCCATAAAGTGGTGACTGGCTTGAAGTCGGTCCAGAGTCCGGAGCAATCTTTTACGACGGGTTCGATCCCCACCAGCCTGACCTTCCCAAATTTGACGGTGCAGCACTCGGCCGGCCTGGGCGCCAGCTTAAACCAGAACATCCTGTTGCACAGTTATATTGCAGACTGGCCGAGAGCTGCAGCCACCGATTTTTACGGAAATATCATCTGGTATTATCCCCAGCTGGGAATTGTTCAACGCCCAGTGGCCGGTGGAACCATGCTGATGACTGCTTCGGTGGGGAGCAAAGCGGCTGAGGGGCGAGGCCAGCTGGTGCGCGAAATCGACCTGGCCGGAAACACCCTTCGGGAAACGTCCGCCGAGCGTGTTTCTGAGCAGTTACTTGCCATGGGCGAGCCTCAGCCCATCGATTCGTTCAACCATGAAGCGACACGGTTGCCCAACGGAGACACGGCCGTCCTGGCGAGTGTCGAGGGCATGTACCCGTCCGGAACGCAAGGCTCCACTGGGCCCGTGGATATCCTGGGAGACATCGTCGTTGTCCTGGACCAAAATTTTCAAGTCGTTTGGTATTGGAACGCCTTCGATCACCTGGACGTGTCGCGTCCCGCGACCCTGGGAGACATCTGCACTACCACCAATGTCGGCTGCCCTCCGCTCATGCTTGCCAGCACAGCTAACGACTGGCTGCATGCCAATTCCATTGCCTACAGCTCGACGGACGGCAATCTCATTGTTTCCCTCCGCGCTCAGGATTGGGTGATCAAGATCGATTACGACAACGGAACCGGAACGGGCAACGTGATCTGGCGCCTCGGCCCGCAAGGCGATTTCACGATGACCTCGAGTGATCCTTACCCGTGGTTCACGCACCAACACGATGCCACCTATGAACCGGGTGGCACCACCCTCATGTCGCTGTATGATAACGGAAATACCCGGGTGGCCCAAAATCCTGGTTTGACGGAAAACAGTCGCGGGCAGGTACTCGAAATCGATGAAGCCAGCCGCTCGGTAACTCTGCTTGTAAACCAGGATCTCGGAGTTTATTCGCAAGCCTTTGGGTCCACTCAATTGTTGCAAAACGGCAACTACGCTTTTATGTCCGGCTGGGTCAATCCCGGTCTGTTTCAGTCTGCGCAGGATTTGGAAGCTTCGCCGAGCGGCGCGGTCGAGTTCCAGCTAAGAAGCCGCCCCGCCACGGCGTATCGCAGTTTTCGAATGGGTAGCTTTTACAATCCTTAAGTCGCAAATAATTCCGATCCGCTGCAATCGTTCCGGTGGGCGCCCCTCCCGGCGCGGCGAGCACAAAAGTACCTCAGCTCGAACCTCATAGATTTTGCGGGATTGTTTTGTAACACTAAGTTCAGCCATTCCTTCTAACAGATGAGCGCGCCCGGAGCGCACCGACGATCTGGCTGAATCCAGGGAAGTCTATCGGACTGCCGGCTCCGCGCTGAAGCCGGACAACACGAAACCCAATAAATGCGGCCTATCGGGACTCGGGGCCGATGCCGAACAACGAGATAGCAAGCGCTCCTCTTGTGAGCTGTGCCGGGGCGCAGGTTTGGAATCAAAAGGAGGAGCAAACATGGCCGCCAAACATTTGTTGGCAGCGGCAATCACGCTGCTCAGCGTGCTTCCGCGACTCGCGTTGAGTGCGGAAACGCCCACGCATGAGAATCGGATGGTGCATCGGGACGGAAACCAGATTGTGGACGGGGATGGACATCCGTTGAAGCTGCGAGGAGTGAATCTGGGTGGCTGGCTCCTGTGGGAGCCGTGGATGTGGGGCGGACATCTGTTGGCCTCGGAGTCAAAGCTGTCCAGCCGCTTGGAGTCGGTTGTAGGCGCCCAGGAAATGTCCAGGTTCCGTCAGGAAGTCTACGACAACTTCATCACCGAAGGGGACATTCAACGAATTTCAACACTGGGATTCAACGTCGTCAGGGTGCCGATGAACCATACGATTTTCGAAAATGGCGGTCTGGGATTCCAGATTCTAGACCGGCTGCTTTCCTGGGCTGACCGCTACCATGTCTATGTCGTTCTGGACCTCCATTCCGCTCCAGGCGGCCAAGCCAAGATTTTCACGGCCGATTCGGAGGGAGGAACGCTGTTGTGGGATTCCCCCGAGGATCAATCCCGAACCGTGGCGCTCTGGAAATCCATTGCCGGGCGTTATAAGGACCGGCGCATCGTGGCCGGGTACGATCTTCTGAACGAGCCAGCCCCGCAAAGCGACTCTCAGCTCGCCGATATGGATCGCAAGATCGTCGCCGGCATTCGCGAAGTTGATCCAGCGCATCTGGTGATCGTAGAAGGCAGCAAGTACGCCTCGGACTTCTCGATGTTCAACGAGCCCCTGTCGCCCAACCAGGCTTACAGCTTTCATATGTATACAAGGAAGCAGGACGACCGTTCGGAGAAACTTGCCGAATATTCCCGCATTGCAAAAAGTCAAAACGTTCCCATGTGGTGCGGAGAGTTTGGGGAGAACACCTACCAAATGATCGATTCCACGCTGGCTCTGTTCGACAACCCGGCGAACGATGTGGATGGCTGGGCCTTTTGGACCTGGAAAAGAGGGCCGGCGCCGAATCCCACGCTGATGACCATCGACTTGCCGGCGCAGTGGAAGCATGTCGTAGAGAGAGACTCCTCACCGCTGGCTCTGGGCAAACCGAAGGGGAACGAGACGCGGGAGGCGATGCAGGAGTTCATCCAGGCCATCCAGCTGGATCACAATCAGCCCGACCAAAAAATGATTTCGGTACTGACCTCGCACTTGAAACGCCAGTGACTCGCGGAGCGGTTGGCTCGGAAAGTGATTAGCCGTTCGGCAGGCGTTTCCGGATCATGCGCGCCTGCGCTCCAAAGTAGAGCTTTTCGAACCATTCGCCCCACAGATGGCGGCGCAGACCGACGACGAATGCCGCTCGCCTGCCCACCACTTCGCGCAGCGGCGGACGCTTGGCGATCAGCGTTCGAACAACCACGCGAGCTACGTCGGCGGGCGTGAGCGTCGAGCTTCGCAGGGCGCGTTCGGCCAATTTTTCGGCGCTCCAGAATACGTCGAAATAAGGGCTTTCACGCCGATGCGCTTCGGGAAGGATTCTCTCGTCACCCCAGATTTCGGTCTTCACGATGCCCGGTTCGATGAGAGTGACTCCGATATTGAAAAATTTCAATTCCATCGCCAGCGATTCGGCAAAGCCCTCCAAAGCAAATTTGCTGGCGACATAGGGCGCCACCGAAAGAGAACCGATCCGGCCACCGATGGAACTGATCATGACGATGCGCCCGCTGCCGTTTTTTCGAAGCAGCGGCAGAGCCATTCGGGTGACCCGCATGGGCCCAAACGTATTTACCTCAAAGATCTCCCGAATCCGGCTCTCCGGAAAATCTTCGAACCAGCAGCGCGCCGTGACGCCCGCGTTGTTCACCAGGCCATAAAGCGCGCCATCCTCCTGCTCGATGCGCCGCAATGCGCCCGCCACCGATTCGTCGTCAGCGACGTCCAGCCGAACCATTTGGATCGAGACGTTCCGTTTGGCAGCCTCCGGCACAACGGCCGCTTGTTCCGGATTCCGGACACCCGCCCAAACGCGAAATCCCCGCTCAGCCAGCTCGATAGCAATCTCGCAACCCAGTCCCTTGGAGGCTCCCGTCACCAGGACTGAACGGTTTTTCCCGGACAGGGATCCCGTCACAGGCCGGCCTGCGCCGCGGATTGAGCCTGCGGGATTGCCGGGATTTGATAGATTTTCTCGATGCGATCGGCGTATTTCTTTTCCAGCACGCCGCGCCGCAGCTTTTGGGTGGGCGTGATCAGCTCCGGATCGGTAAGAGCCGACTCGTCGAGAAATTCGAAATTCTTGACTTGCTCCGGACCTGAGAAATCCTGGAGTAAACGGTTGACCTCGTCCTGCATCGCCTTTCGTACCGCCGGATTCTGTAAGACCTCGCCTTCCGGCTGATCCACGCCCAGGTTTTTTGCGATGCTCAGAATTTTCGACATTTCAGGAACGATCAAGGCGCCGATAAACTTTCGGCCGTCACCCAGCACGAATGCTTGCCGGATCATAGGACTTTCCGCGAGCCGGTCTTCGATCGGTGCAGGATGGACGTTCTTTCCGCCGGACGTAACCAGCATCTCTTTCTTGCGCCCACTGATCACCAGATAGCCGTCTGAATCGAGCCGGCCCAAATCGCCCGTGCGAAACCATCCCTCCCGGCAGGCTTCGGCGGTCAAATCCGGATCATCCAGGTAGCCGCTGAAAACGCTCGGACCGCGCACCAGGATCTCGCCATCCTCGCCGAAACCGACATCCAGGTTCTCGAGAGGCTTACCCACCGTGCCAGGTTTCGTGGCGTCGAAGGGCGCCAGGCTGATTACCGGCGAGGTCTCCGTCAACCCATAGCCCTGGAGAACCCGAATGCCAGCCGACAAGAAGAACTCTTCCACTTCCTGATTCAGGCGCGCTCCGCCACAAATTACGAACCGCAGGTTCCCGCCCAACTTTTTGTGCAGCTTCCGGTACAACAGAAGGTGCGCCAGTGGGTAGCCCGCGCGCCCAGCTAACTTGGGGCGGCGATTGACGACGCCATCGCCGATGCGGGCGTGCCCGATCTTCAGCAGCCCGCCGGCAATCGACTGCCGGTATGATGGCTGCGCCCGAATTTGCTCCAGAACATTCTCGCGGATTTTCTCCAGTATCCGCGGAACGCAGCCCATCACCGCGGGACGGTGAGCCGGTAACAATTCGGCCAGGTTGTGCGGATCTCCATAGGCGATTGGCACGCCCATCTGAAAATAGCCATAGCAGAGCAATCGTTCGAAAATGTGCGCCAATGGAAGAACTGTCAATGCGCTGGGAACGGAGCGGAATCCCAGCCGCCGGATACACTCGGCCAGATTGTTGGCCAGATTACCGTGCGTCAACATCACGCCTTTGGGAATCCCGGTGGTCCCGGACGTATAGACTACAGTGGCCAGCGTGCCAGGGTCCGTGGAGAGGGCATCGCGGAGCAGGGTCTTTTGAAATTCGCTATCGGTTTTCGCGCCATTGAGAATGCGCCCCAATGACACGAGTGAAATAACTTGACAAGGCCGGTCCCCAACCAGCTGGGAGATCAACTCCGTCTGCCGCTCTCCGGACACCAGCACTGCCGCGGCGCGGCTGTGCTCGAGAATGTACTTGATCTGGGCCGCGGAAAACGTGGTGTAAACCGGCACGGTCACCAGCCCGCACAGAAGTATCGCGAAATCCGCGATGTGCCATTCCGGGCGATTTTCCGAGAGCACCGCTACGCGATCGCCGCGTTTGAGGCCCGCCTGCTGAAAATATCCGCAAAGCGAAAACACGGCCTGATGGAATTCTTCGCTGGAGTAATTCTGGACTCGTCCCCCGTCTCGATATGCCAGCAGGAGGGGATGCCGAACCTTGCTGACGCTTCCGGCGAAGATGTGGTTCAGCGTCGGGCACGCTGGAGTTTCAGGGCTCTGTCCGGGTGTCGCCATCACGTCTGTCTCAATCGGAGTTGCCTTGTGCGACACCCCGCTTCAACAGACTGCTGCCCTGCATGGCGGCCGGAATGGGTTGAGCCATCACGTCCAACAGCGTGGGTGCGATGTCCAGCAGATGCATCCCCTCAACTTCACCGTTTGCCGGTAAATCAGGCGCGCTCAGAATAAACGCGCCGAACTGAGCGTGGTTGCAATCGTCGGGGCCCGTATCGTTTTCCTGCAGGTACAAAGTGTCGTACCCGACGCCTCCGATAGAACGCCACGCCAGGGCTCCGAAATGCACAATCAAGTCCGGTGGAACATTGTTCACGTGCTTGTAAATCTGTTCCGGCCGGAAGACCAGGCTTCCCATCGGCTTGCCGAAGTCATCGGGGATCGCCTCGAAACGCGACGTCATCTCTCTCGCGAAAGCCTCATACTCCGCTGGATGTATGACACCTTGTGGTTCGCGTCCTTCCACGTTGAAAAACACGCGCGCGTAATAACCGCCTTCGCTCCAGACCTTTGTCTTGCTCCAATCGACCATGGAAGGAGAAAAGGGGGTGGGCTTGGAAGGGCGTTCCTTCAAGGTCAGCAAACCTTCTCGAACTAGCCATTCATTCACGCAAAAGCCACCGTCCAGTTTGCGCGCGCCATGGTCTGAGACCACCAGAACCGCGACGTCCTCGTCCAGTAACTCCAGCACCTTCCCGATCTCTTCATCCAGGTACGAATAATAATCGAGTATTACCGATTCGTAGGGGTTGCCCGGTTCGTATTGGCGATGCTCGCGGTCGTGGTACTTCCAAAAGCCGTGATGCACCCGGTCCAGTCCAATCTCGACGAAGTGAAAATAATCCCAGTCCTGGGTCGCCATCAGGTATCGGACCACCTCAAAGTGCTTGCGCGTCATGTCATAGATCTGATCGCGGAGCCAATCTTTATTGGGGGTTCGAAATCCTTTGACATCGACCGGATACTCACCCACCAGCGCCTCGATCTCGGATTTAATGCCGGGCGGCCAGGTGTAATCGCCCGTGCGCGTATCGGGCGAAAGAAAACATCCGACATTGACGCCGTTGATTCGCCGCGGAGGATAGCTCGGCGGCACACCAACCACAACCGAACGCAAGCCGCGCTTGGCCAAGGCGTCCCATATCGCGGGGGTTTGAATCGAAGCGGAGTTTACCACTCCCAGATTGGAATAACTCTGGTCGACACGATTCCGAAACCCGTAAACGCCCAGCGACCCCGGATCTTGGCTGGTGCACATGCACATCCAGGCGGGAACCGTGATGGGGGGAATGACACTCTCCAGGCGGCCAAAGCAACCTTGCTGCATCAGCGCCTGGATGTTCTTCAACTGCGGCTGATGGAAAAGGATTTCCGGGGCCGCGCAGTCCAGGCCAATGACCAGAACCTTCACTCTTTGTTTTCTCCAAACGCCCCGATCGATTCCGTCTCGATCGGAGCCCGATCCCCGTCAGTAAATCGAGGTTAGTATAGCGCTAGGATAGCTAGCATCCCGGTTCGGCGCAAGAATAGTAGTTCTATAGCGCCGGGAAGCCCAGGCCGGCTACTCAGCATAACCGCGCGCGGCGAGATACGGCTGGAATGGTTTCAGAATCTGCTTCCGGTAGCGTGCAATCTCTGGCAATAGCTCCGGATCGCGCTGCGAAATCATCGTTTCGTAGGATGGCGGCACTTCGGGACGAACGCGCAGAAACGCCAACAGCGTCTCCATGGTCACACGCGGGCTGCGGCAAAGATCTTCGTAGCATAAGGAAAAGCAATCGTCCGGAGGGAGTTTTCCGATATTCTCAGCGAAGTAACGGTTCGCCCGAAGCACATGGGGAGGCACGATGGATCGCCACAAGGGAGAGCCTTTGCCGAACATCAACCGCATGGCCGCTAACTTCACAGGCGACTGCCAAAGGCGCAGGTACCAATTCGCCAGCAGAGCGGTATATTCGTTGCGGACGCTAATGAGCGAACGTATGGCCCGCAGTTGCGAGTTGATTACTCCCAGGGGGTGCCTGTGGAGGAAAACCAGCCGGGCGTTGGGGAAGAAGGTTTTCAGGTCGGCAAAGCTAAGGACATCCCAGGGGTTCTTCAACAGCAAAGGCTTGGCACCGGCCTGTGTGAACTGAAGCTTGCGGCAGATCTCCACCATGCGCGCCTCATTGGCCGGGCGGACTCTGGGACGCTGTGAATCCTCCAGGGCGAAGCCATATTCCTCGGGTGTGTCCGGGCTGGCTGGAACGCTGTCTATAATCCGGTTGCTGATTCCAAGCTTGGCGAAACGCCCGGCCAATTCCTGTTTGGCCTGTAATTCCCGGCCGGCCTCGTGGTTCACCAGAATTTCGTCGTAGTGAATAACGTGGTAGGCGGTGAAAACTTGAAAGCTTCCGGTATCCGCCAGGATCTTGTAAAGCAACGTCGTGCCGGAACGGTGATCCCCAACGATAAAGACGGGATCGAACGAGACCCCATCCAGCAAATGAAGGAACCTGCGATCTGGTTCTTGAGCCATTGCGGGGTGGATTACCAAGTTTACCGCCAAGCGCAGACGCTGAAAAGAACTGAGCGGGACTCAGGTAGTCCTAGTACCGGTTCGGCGCTTCCTAGCCCATACCCATATGGACATTCCTTCACCAGCGATGTTAACCTTGGCTGATTTCAAAGGTAAAGTGCTGTGTCTCAGGGCTGCCATGCACCCTGAGTGGTCCGTTCTTAAGGGGAGGTTAGCATGCAACACTTCATCACTCTTGGGTCTGTTGAACACACAAGTGGCGCCTCCTCGATGCTCCGCCGCGCGCGCCAAGCAGGCATCGTCCTCGCGCTTCTGAGTATGGCGTGGCTGCCTGCGGCAGCTCAGCCCAATCCGGCGCCCGATCCTAACGGGCCAGCCAATATCTTTTACGGCTCGGTCCTGCCCGCTGCGGCGAGCGGTCCAATTTTGGTCTTTGTCCACGGTTTGAACGGAACAGCCGCGGATTGGTGGCTCAACCAGGTGGCCGGGACTCCCAACCTGATGTACAACATGGCGTACTCGGCCGGCTACCGGACTGCCTTCATCAGCTTGAATGCCGACAACTCCCGCAACAATGACTCGTGGCAGACCAACGGCACAACGCTCAAGGGTTATCTGCAAACAGTATCCAAGCACTTTAATGGTTCCCGTTTCTACCTGGTTGGACACTCCGAGGGAGGTTTGGACATCCAGGCGGCGTTGCTGAATCCCACGTATACCGCCATTGATCCAACCATCGCTCCCATGGTCAAAGCGGTCTTTACCATTGACACACCCAATCAAGGAACCCCGCTCGCAGATTGGGCTTTCGGGGCTGGCAAAGGGTTGGCAACCCTTCTCGGATTGGCGACACCAGCCGTACAATCCCTGGAAGTAGCAGTCGTCTCGCCTTTCCGCCAAGTCGCCGACCCCGTATTCGCGCAGTCCGGAATCCAGTTCTACACTTATGCCGGTAACTCACCCAATGGGGGAGGCACCTTCAATCTGGTTCTGACGCTCTCAAGCCTGATACTGGACACCCTATCTACCGGACCGAACGACGGTTTGGTGCCCGTGTCAGCCACACAATTGCCATTTAGCTACGCCATGCCGCTGGGGGAAAACGGTTTCAATCACTACCTCATGTTGGAGGGGCCGAACACCTTCCCAGCGATAGATCCCCCAGTAGAAGGCCTTGAAAAGCAGATGCGGGGATTTAATAAGATCGCCACCGGAGGTTTTAGCAGTGGCACCGGACTGGCAGGGGTTGTAGGCCCCCCTGGCACCGACAGCAACTCGTTTGCCTGGTCCTCGGCCTGGTTCAAAGGTCAGCTTTACATTGGCACCGGCCGGGAAGTTCGCTGTGTCAGCGTGGAGGCGGGCGATGTTCAGCAGGGACTAAAGAATTATCCGCCGCCCGATGGATCGTGCCCCACGGATCCAAAGGATCTCAAGCTGCAAGCGGAGATTTGGGCGTATAATCCGCAAGCCCACACCTGGACCCGAGTCTATCAGTCTCCAGCCGATATCCCAATCGGCGCAGATTCCTCCGGCAAGCAGGTTTTCGCCGCGGAAGATATCGGGTATCGCGGAATGACCGTGTTCACCGAACCTGACGGGACACAGGCTCTTTATGTGGGAGGCGTAACTGCCGGCGAAATCTATGGCAATATTCCGCCTTACACATTCCAAACGTATCCGGCCCCGCATCTGTTGCGGTCCACCGATGGGGTGACTTTCACGCCGGTCCCCCAGGACACGGGCACGTTTCTTGCGAACATCAGTTCCAGCGCACCCACCACTGCCAACGTGTTTGGGTTCCGCTCACTCACTTCCTACAACGGAATGTTGTTTGCTACGGCCGGCAATTATGAGGGCGCGGGTTATATCATTGCCTCAGCGAATCCCTCCGCCGGAGACAATGCCTGGTTTGCCGCCGGCCCAACCTACAGCCAGTTAGCAGCCTGGGACATGGCGGTTTACAATAACGAACTTTTCGTGGTCGCGGGCGACCCGGCCGCCAACGCCGGCTATACCGTAGCCGAAACCAGTGCATCCGGCTCACCACCGTATACCTTCAACACGATTGTCACTGGCGGCAACTCGCAGGGGAAACCGGGGTCCGCTCTGAGCATTGCGGTCTTCAACGGAAGCCTTTATGTCGGCACCGATGGACCCACCGAATTGATCCGCGTGAACCCGGACAATAGTTGGGACCTTATTATCGGGGATCCGCGAACCACCTCAGAGGGCTTGCTGAGTCCGCTCTCCAATTTTGGGCAGTACTTCGACAACGAGTTCAACCGGCATTTCTGGCGTCTCGGCGTGGTGCCGTCCGGCGCCCATGCCTGCCTGTACATGACCACTTACGATTGGAGTGTGCAGTTGAAGGGTATCTGGGAGTTCTCGGACTTGGTCCTGGGCGATTATGGAACCGACATTTATACCACCGCCGATGGAATCACTTGGAAAGCCGTCACCACAACAGGTTTTGGCGACGGATATAACTACGGAGCTCGTATTGTTCAGCCCACGCCGTTCGGCACATTTTTCGGCACCGGCCGGTTTGAGGGCGGTCTCCAGGTCTGGCAAGATCAGACCCAGCTTGATTACAACGGAGACGGAGAGATCGACCAGACGGACGTCAACCAGCTCATTGCTCGCATTGGCCAAGCTGCCAACGGAACCAACGATCCCATGGATATCGACCAGGATGGCATGATCACAGTCCTGGACGCGAGATTGCTGGCCACCCAGTGCACCAACTCCGGCTGCGCGGTGGCGGGCAATCTGCCGGCCATACTTCCCGCCCCAGCCAATCTAGCGGTGGCCGATCCCAGTGTTACAGTAGGCGCGGGCGTTCCAGTGCAATTAACGTGGAATGCGGTTCCCGGAGCTACGCAGTATCACGTGTACCGGCAGACGAACACCCCGCTCAATCAGATGTTTCCGCCATCGGGGATCGCATTTAAGATCGGTCCTTTGTCGATCGTCGTTCCTGACGATATTCTGAACAATACGTACCCCTGGCTGACTGGAACAACGGGCTTGTGCCCGCCGAACCTCAGCTCGACCAACGAGCTTTGCGACGTCATCTATCTGTTCGAATTAGCCGCCCAACCAGGCAATACCCTGGGCTTCCCGACGACTTTGACCGAGGTTGGTGTCACCGGCGGCACGACGTATCAGGAGGCGGCGCCCACATCCTTCCAGTCGATTTACTTTGTGCGTGCCGAGGATGCTTTCGGAAACCGGTCCGAGCCGTCCAATCTGGTGGGGGCGCCCGCGCCGGTCGCTGCCACCAGTACCCCAACGGTTACCGTCCTGAATCTGAATTAGAGACCCGCGAGAGGCCGGGCCTGCATGCGGTCCTGGACGCGCTACTTGTTTTAGAGTGGGTAGAGGTGCTCTGTGTATCGTGTCTGTGGCCTCGTCCTTCTCGCGATATCCTGTCTGGCGCAACCCAGCTCGTTGAGTTACCCGGGAATATCGACGCTTCGCCCCGCCAGCCAAGGCGGGCGAGTGGCCTGGTCGAGAGTGCTGAACCTGGTCGCCTATGACCGGCTCTCTGACAACGGCTACTACGATATTCACACCATGAACCCGGACGGTTCCAACGACATCTGCCTCACATGCGGCCGTGCGGAACTGCCTCCCGGACACAAAGGCGACCCGGATTTCGATTACAGCGGAAAGTGGATTATCTTCCAGGCCGAGAAGCCCGGCACCGCGACCATTTTCGACACGCTCGCTTCCCCGGGCTCCGGTTTGTTCAACGATGTCTGGATTATGGACGTAGCGGGAACACAATTCTTCCAACTCACCAACGTCCCATCCAAGAACAGCGGCGTTCTGCACCCGCACTTCTCTCATTCCGGCCAGCAGATCACTTGGGCGCAAATGCTGAATCCAAGCCCGCTGCCGCTCGGAACCTGGGAGGTACAGATTGCCAGCCTGGTCTTCAACAACGGAACGCCGTCGCTCGCAAACATGGCCAGCTACCAGCCCGGAGCCCAGCCGGGGTTTTACGAAACGCACGGGTTTTCAGCCGACGATCAGTCCGTTTATTTCAGCGCGAACCCGGACCCAACCCAGCAATGGTATGGGGTAAACATTTACCTCTTCACGCCCTCTACCCAGAAACTCATCAACCTTACCAACACCACCAACCAATGGAATGAACACTCGGACCTTTCGCCCGACGGAACAAAGATTGTCTGGGTATCCAGCTCCGGCATTCAACTCGTGTCCGGAAACGAAAAGACCGACTATTGGATCATGGATTCCGATGGTTCCAACAAGCGCCGCTTAACCTGGTTCAACACGCCGGGTTTCCCCGAATCACAATCCGCTCCGGTTGCGGCTGCCACTTCGGCCTGGAGTCCGGATGGTTCGCAATTCCTGGGCTACGTCGTCACGGACAACTTCGGCAACGCCGGCCCCATTGTGGACATCGATCTGGTTGCACCGGGCACGCCGGTTTCGGGCGCTAGTTTTCAAGCCGGTCCGCTGGCTCCCTCCTCCGTGGTCTCGTTCTTCAGCCGGAACATGAGCGAAACGAACGTTGCGGCGCCCAGTTTGCCGCTCGAAACCGAGCTCGGCACCACCACCGTGGCGCTCAAAGACTCCTCGGGAGCACAATTAGCAGCACCGTTGTACTACGTATCGGCTGGTGAGGTGAACGTCTATTTGCCGGATCAGATTGCTCTCGGCCCCGCGGTGATGTCGGTCTATCGCGATGGTTTCCTGGTCGCAAGCGGAAACCTGACCGTCCAGGAAGTGGCGCCTTCCCTATTTACGGCCAATGCGAGTGGCACCGGTGTCGCCGCGGCTACTTACGTTCAGGTGGCAGGCAGCACACAGACCTTTTTTGATGCATTTCAATGCACTGCAGGCGCCGGTACATGTACCGCCACGCCCATCAATGTCAGCAATCCGAATAATCAGATCTATGTGACACTTTACGGCACCGGCCTGCGCAACCGAAGCAGCCTGGGTGGAGTGGTTGCGACGGCCGCCGGTCACACGCTTTCCGTGCAATATGCCGGCGAGCAGGGCGTCTATCCCGGCCTGGATCAAATCAATCTGCTGATCCCGGCCTCGCTCGCCGGCAGCGGCCTGGTAACAATCAGCGTCTCGGTGGACGGGCAAAGTGCAAACCCCGTGCAATTGCTTTTTCAATAGATGCACCCCGCCCTGAAATCAATCCTGATGTTGAGTTCGTTGACGATCCTCGTCCAGGGTTCTCCACCGGCGGTCAAGCGAGCGAGACTTCTTACCGCGGATGGAGGCAGGGTTGATTGGTCCAAGCAGAATAAGATCGCCTTTGATCGCCGGGGGCGTGACGGGTTTTACGACATCTGGGTTATCGATCCCGATGGAACTGGCGAGCGCTGCCTGACTTGCGGCCAATCCGGCGCCCCTCGCAAGAACAAGGGCAATCCCGCCTGGGATCCTTCCGGCCGATACATCGTTTTCGAAGGCCAGAAGGATCGCACCTTGCCGTTTCTGAATCACCTGGCCGAACCTGGCCGCGGCGTGGCCAACGATCTTTGGTTAATGGATTCGAGCGGCCGCCAGTATTGGAAGCTGGTGGATGTGCCCCGGCTCCCCGCCGGAGGAGTGCTTCACCCGCACTTTTCCAACGATGGGAAGCAATTGATCTGGTCCCAATTGCTGAGAAGTTCCGGCAAACTGGGTATTTGGGAGATCAAGCTCGCTAATTTCGCAGTGGTGGATGGCGATCCTCAAATCAGCGACATTCGTTCCTTTACGCCCGGAGCCGTGCACAAGTTCTACGAGACCCATGGCTTTAGTCCCGACAACCGGCAAATCTTGTTCACCGCCCAGATTGATTCCGGGTTAGCCGACATCTTCACGATGAATCTAGCGACTGGACAGACTACCGACCTCACGAACACGCCCGATAGTTGGGATGAGCACGCGCAGTTCAGTCCGGATGGCCGCTTCATCGTGTGGGCTTCGTCGCGCAACCGAACGAACGACCTCAACCTCTGGATCATGAATCGCGACGGATCCGAGCCGCGGTTGCTGATGGATTTTCATCATCCCGGTGCGCCCGCTTACACCACCGGAATCGGTCCGGCGGACTCCTCCTGGAGCCCGGAGGGAAGATCCCTCGCCGTGTATGTCATCTCAGACGAACGCGAAACCAAGGGCGAGATTTGGATCCTGGACCTGTAGTTAGCCGACTGAACTGGCGCCCGTCTTTTGGGCGGGGGTCTTTTGGGCGGGGGATGTAGCCAGCAGGTCTTCCAGTAGCGTGGCAGCTTGCGCGGGCCCGCCATAACGCCGAAACGATGCCTGCAGGCGGACGGCGTTCTCGCGAAATTTCCGGTCGCTCAAGACGCGCTCCACGGCCTCGCGCAACCGCTTCGGCGTACACTTACTCGGTGAAATCCGGATGCCGGCTCCCGACTCCACCACTCGCTGTGCAACCTCCGGCTTATCCCATTCGGTGGGGATCACCACCAGCGGAACACCGGCGTTCAGGCCGGCCATTACCGAACCGGCGCCTCCGGTAGTCACCAGGGCAGCCGTCTGCGGCAATAGCTCGCTATGCGAGACCCATGAAAAAAGATGGATGTTTGCCGCCCGGTTGCCAATATCAACTTCCGATGGATCCCGGTTGCCCCCGGTGGTCATGATCACCTCCATCGGCAGGTCAGCCAGCCCCTGCGCCGCCGCTTTCAGCACCACCGGCGCCTGCACATGGATGGTTCCTTCCGTAACGTGCACCCAGGGACGATCCCGGCGGAGCTTGCTGAGCGACGCGGTTGTCGCTTCGTGCCGATCGTTCCACAGGCAGGGGCCAATATAGTGAACGGATTTCGGAAGGCCTCTGCGGTTGTAATCGAATTCCGGAGATGTCGGAACTATGTACAGGGGCATGCTTCCTGCAAATGCCGATACCGATTGATGAATCGCCAGTAAGCCGAAACTCTCGCGGATTTCATCAGCCCGCTGCCGGAACCGTCTTGAAAACAGATCCACGGCTTTCCCCAGGACGCGCCACATCGCCCGGCTATACCAATGTGTGGGCAGCGGCAATCCCAAGCCGAATGGCGGCATATCCGGCCCAGGTACTTTGCATGCGAAATAGCAGGACACCGCTACCGGAATGCCGTACTTCTCGCGAAGAATCAAAATCGGCCCCCACATGGTGGGATCGCAAATGATGGCATCCGGCTGCCACTCGAGAAGAATCGGCGTTAGGTCCTCCACCTGGCTGGGCAGCGTCTCCAGCAGCCAGCGGCGCATCAGAGTCTGAAATCGCGAGGCATTGCGCCAATGCGTGAACCCGGCTTGCTCCTCGAACAGCAAATTCCAAAGTTCGTCCTCGTTCACTCGCTGAAACGGAAAGTAGCGAATTCCTTCCCGGTTCAGAATTCCAGCTCCCCGGGGGCCGGTATAGAAGGCGCATTCATGACCCCGCTCGCGAAGAGCTTGCGCAATGGTCACATGTGGCAGCACATGACCGGGAAAAGGCCAAGTAGTGAACAAAAAACGGCTCATAACTTCTGGTTCAGGCTTGGCCGGGGTCCAAACATAGGAGACTGAGCGGCGGTCCAACGATCATAACAACCCAGGTGATTCGTTTCAAATTGCATCCTCAAGTATGCAAGGGTTTTGTGATTTCCACCACGCGTCGCCGGAATGGTACCTTCAGTACTGCTATGTAACTAGTAGGGTCTCCGGCCTAGTCCTGTTCGCCTTGACAGCCCTCCCTCATGAACCTTAAAATGAATCTTCTCAAGGGAGTAGGAGCAACATACAGTGCGGGCAACTGCTTGAGAGACAACGGGTTGCCATAAGGCTGCAAGAGTAGGAATTCGTATTTCGTAGGCTAAGTTAGCCAGGACACCACGCCGTATTGCGATTGCTTTCGGTTGTGACGCCCGATCGGGCAGGGCGTTCAAAGAAAGCAGCGGACGCTGATCTTGTGACCACGGAGGGGGACAAGTATGCAAGCGCATCACGGAAGCCAAGAAGTGTCTGCATTCGGCATGATTCTCGCGAACATGCCGGGTTGGCTGGACCCCAATATCGCGATCGCTGCTAGCCGCTGTGGGGCAGTCGGCGTACTGAATTGCGAGGGGATTGCCGATCCGGCTGAAGTTCGCGAGGCTCTGGACCGGTTGCGGCACTACTCACGCGGCCGTATTGGACTGAAGCTGGAGGTCGATTGCCCTTGGACCGCCGGCTTCCTGGAGGGCTTGGCTCAGCTCGATTCCATCGTCCTGATCGCCGGCGATTCCGGCGCCAAGCAGCTGACGGCAGCCGTCAAACTTGCTCGCGCCTGCGCCGAGCAGGTTTTGATCGAAGTTACTAGCGAGGAACAAGCCTCGCGAGCCGCCCCCTTCTCTATCGACGGCTTGATCGCCAAGGGACAAGAAGCTGGTGGCTTCATTGGCGAAGAGACCACACTGATTCTCCTCCAGCGTTTGTTGGGGCGATTCTCGACGCCCGTGTGGGCGCACGGCGGCATCGGACTGCACTCGGTCGCGGCTTGCTTTGTGGGTGGCGCGGCTGGAGTGGTACTGGATAGCCAACTGCTGTTGCTGTCGGATTCTTCCCTGCCCCCGCGCGTACGCGCACTTGTAGAGCGCAGCGAGGGAGACGACACCGTCATTCTGGGCCGTGAATTGGGATGCCGGTATCGAGGCTATCGGCGGCAGCGGTCGCCCGCGCTGGAAGCTTTGCAGGAAATCGAAAAAGACCTGGCCGCTCGGCCAGGCGCCGAATCTCGCGCTGCCTGGCGCGATGCTTTGCGTGTCCGCGCCGACTGGGGCCAGCCGGACGCGTTTTTACCGCTAGGTCAAGATGCTGCCTTCGCGGCGCCGCTGGCTGCTCGTTTCTCGACGGTCTCAGCATTCGTAAGCGGCCTGCGGGACTCCATCGCAAAACACGTCGCTGCGGCGCAGAAGTGTTCTCCACTCGCCCCCGGCTCCACTCTCGCCCGCTCCCACGGCACCGAGTTTCCGATCTTACAAGGCCCCATGACGCGAGTGAGCGATACGGCGGCCTTCGCAGCCTCGGTAGCGCAAGGGGGAGCCCTGCCGTTCCTGGCGCTCGCGCTCCTGCGCGGTCCGCAAGTGAAGAAATTGCTGGTCGAAACGCGAGAGGCGCTTGGAAGTCTGCCCTGGGGAGTCGGTATTCTCGGCTTTGTTCCCGCGGACCTGCGAAACGAGCAGATGGAAGTTGTACGCGAGATCCGTCCGCCCTTCGCCATCATCGCGGGAGGCCGTCCGGACCAGGCCGCCAGCATTGAAAAAGAGGGTACTGTCTGCTATCTGCATGTGCCATCGCCGACGCTGCTGGAAGTATTTATTCGCGACGGCGCGCGCCGCTTCATCTTCGAAGGTTTGGAATGCGGAGGGCACATCGGCCCCCGCACCAGCTTCGTGCTCTGGGAGAGCATGATCGACGTGGTGCAGCGGGCCATCGACGGCGGAATTCCCGCTGCCCAGTTCCACCTCGTGTTTGCCGGAGGAATTCACGATGACGCCTCCGCGGCCATGGTGGCAGCCATGACTGGGCCGCTGGCCGAACAAGGAGCCGCGGTGGGCGTGCTGATGGGCACGGCCTATTTGTTTACCACCGAAGCGGTGGAAGGCGCGGCCATCGTTCAAACTTTTCAGGACGAAGCCAAGCGATGTTCAGGGACGGTGATTTTGGAGACCGGTCCCGGCCACGCCACACGCTGCGCCGATACGCCGTTCTATTCCGCATTCCTGGCAGCCAAGCGCAAGCTGGCCACCGAAAAGAAGTCGCATGACGATGTTCGCAACGAGCTGGAACAGTTGAATCTGGGCCGCCTGCGTGTGGCCAGCAAAGGCATCGTCCGAAAACAGGGGCGATCCGGCGAGCCGCAGTACAAGAATGTTTCCGTCTCCGAGCAACTGAGCCAGGGTATGTATATGATCGGCCAACTGGCGGCGTTGCGAAATGAAGTAGGCAGCATCCGTGAGTTGCACCAGAATGTTTCCAGTGGCGGCGAGCGCTGGCTGCAATCGGCGGCCATTCATTCCGGCGCGCCCGCCGACGGCCTGGGCGAGGCGAACCCCTGCGATATCGCAATCGTCGGCATGTCTTGCGCGCTGCCCAAGGCGCCCGACGTGCGCACCTTCTGGGCCAACATGATCAACAAGGTGGATGCCATCACGGAGGTTCCTTCGGAACGCTTCAACATCGACCTGTATTACGATCCGGACCGCAAAGCGCGCGACAAAATCTATTCCCGCTGGGGCGGCTTCATCAACAACGTGCCGTTCGAGCCGCTGCGCTATGGCATTCCGCCCGCCGCGCTTGGTTCCATCGACCCGATGCAACTGCTTTCGCTCATCGTGGTGGATCGCGCACTGGACGATGCCGGGTATCGCACCCGCGAATTTCCCCGCGAAAAGACCTCCGTGATTTTCGGCACGAGCGGCGGCTTGGGCGACCTGGGCGGTCACTATGCCATTCGCTCCGCCCTGTCGGAGTTTGTTTCCGATGTGCCGCCGGCAACTCCTGGATCAACTGCCGGAATGGACCGAAGACTCGTTTGCCGGCCTTCTTCCCAATGTGGCGGCCGGACGGGTAGCGAATCGTTTTAATCTCGGTGGCGTGAACTTTACCGTGGATGCCGCTTGTGCGTCCTCCATGGCGGCTGTGTATATCGCGGCCAAGGAATTAACCAGCCGGTCCAGCGACATGGTGATTGTCGGAGGGGTGGATACAGTTCAGAGCCCCTTCTGTTTCCTTTGTTTCAGCAAAGCGCAGGCCCTTTCGCCGCGTGGCCGCTGCCGTCCATTCGACGAAAGCGCCGACGGAATCGCGATCAGCGAAGGAATTACGGTTCTGGTGATGAAGCGGCTGGCTGACGCCGAGCGGGATGGCGACCGGATCTATGCGGTCCTCAAAGGCGTCAGTGGATCGAGCGATGGCCGCGGCCGAAGCATGACTGCTCCCCGGCGCGAAGGCCAGAAGCTGGTGCTGAACCGAGCTTACAAGCAGGCTGGTTTTTCTCCTTCCACCGTGGGCCTGATGGAGGCACATGGCACTGGTACGGTGGCGGGCGACACCACCGAGATGGGTTCGTTGTCCGAAGTGCTTACCGAAGCGGGCGCCGCGGAACATAGTTGCGCCGTGGGCTCGGTGAAGTCCCTGCTCGGCCATACCAAGGCTGCCGCGGGCGTTACCGGCGTCATGCGCGTCGCCCTGGCGCTCTATCATAAAGTGCTCCCGCCAACGCTGCACGTAGAGAAACCCAATGCCAAACTGAGTGAGCCGGGTTCGCCGCTGTTTGTCCCCTCCGAAGCGCTGCCTTGGCTTCCTCCGGTGAACACTCCGCGGCGTGGAGGCGCCAGTTCGTTCGGTTTTGGAGGCACCAACTTCCACGCGGTTCTCGAAGAGTATGGCGGTGAATACCGGGACTCCGCGGATAGCGTAATCGCCAACTGGCCGGCCGAATTATTGGTTTGGAACGCCGCCTCGCCAGCGGCGCTCGAAACGTCATTGGCTTCGATTTACGGCAAGCTCGAAGCGGGCGCCCAGCCGGAACTGCGTGATTTAGCCGCCGCTGTGTGCCGGCGCGCCAATTCCGTTGGCTCGGGCAGCGTTCGGCTCGCCATCGTGGCATCTTCCCTGGATGATCTAAAGGCCAAGCTCACCGTGGCACGCGAAACTATCGCCGCGGGGCTTGCCCGCCTGGATCAAGCGTCCATTTATCTGGAGAGCGGCGCCGCCGCGCCCGCTCCGATCGCATTCCTGTTCCCGGGGCAGGGTTCTCAAGCGCCGGATATGCTGCGGGACTTGGCGCTCCATTTCCCGGAATTCCGCGCCAGCCTGGAAGCTGCCGATCAGGTCCTGGACAGACGGCTGTCCGGTCGTCTCTCCGCGTTCATCTACCCGCCAACGGCTTTCACGCCGGAGGCGAAAAAGGCGCAGATGCGCGCCATCACTGACACCAGCGTCGCGCAGCCCGCGCTAGGGGCCGTGGAAATCGCGCTGGCCGGCGTGCTCGAAAGGCTGGGGGTCCGGCCATCCATGACGGCGGGCCATAGCTACGGCGAATACGTGGCGTTGTGCGCCGCGGGCGTTTTTTCGCGGGACACCTTGTTCAAGCTCTCCGAGGCGCGCGGGCGCGCTCTGAAGGAAGCCACCCGTGTCGAGCCCGGATCCATGGTCGCGGCCGAAGCTCCGTCCGAAGCGGTTGCCGCCGCGCTCGGCGAACTGGATCGTATTACGATCGCCAACTACAACAGTCCGCGCCAGACAGTTCTCGCCGGGCCCGTGGAACTCCTCGATACAGTCGTCGAACGGCTGAAGGCGGCGAAGATCAGCGCGGTGAAGCTCCCGGTGGCCTGTGCTTTTCACTCCCCGCTGGTGCAAGGCGCGCGTACTCAGCTTGCCGCGGCGCTTTCCAGCGCGAGCTTTGGCAGGCCGCGGGTCGCGGTCTTTTCCAATACTCTCGGCGATCGCTATCCGGAGGAAACGGCGGAAATCGTCGATGTTTTGACCGAGCATGTAGTGCGGCCAGTCCGTTTCGTCGAAGAGATTCGCACCATGTACGAGCAAGGCGCCCGCATTTTCCTCGAAGTTGGTCCGAAGGGCGTGCTCACTGGCCTAACCCGGCAGATACTCGATGGGACCGACGCTCTCGCTATTCAGATGGACACAACTGGCCGTCATGGTGTCACGTCTTTGCTGCAAGCTCTGGCGCAGTTGATGGTGCGCGGAATCCCGGTGGACACTTCCGAGCTGTTTCGCGGACGGACCGCCGGCTCGCTCAATATCGAACAGTTAAAGCCGGAAGTGATGGCCGGCTCGCAGTGGCTTGTGAATGGAGGGCGAGCGTATCAGTTATCTCGCCCGCCTGCCCCGGTGCGGCCGGTTCAAATTGTCCGAACCGTGGAAGTGGAAAAGATCGTCGAAATCGAAAAACTCGTGGAAGTGCCCGTGGCCATGCAAGGCGCCGGGCATGCGCCGATGGTGACGGGCACCATGCCGGCTGGTGCAATTCCGGCTGGATCGGTGGATGCGCTCATGATCCCCTTCCAGCAGCTTATGAGTCAGTTTTTGCAGACGCAGGCCGCGGTGATGACAGCCTATTTGCAAGGCTCGTCCGGGCCGGTTCAGGCGCCAAGCCCTGCCCCGGACGCCCTGGCTGCTCCTCTTCCGCCCAGCGCGCCACAAGAGAAGGCGCATCCACCAAAAGAGAAAGCGCATCCAACAGCGACGCCTCCGCCGGTGGCCGCTCCCGTGGCTGTTGCTGTGGCTGCACCCGTGCGCGACGTGCTGGCCGAGGTGGTTCGGATTGCAAGCGAGCGAACCGGATATCCCGCCGAAATCCTGGATGTGAACGCGAGCATCGAGGCCGACCTGGGCATCGATTCCATCAAACGCGTGGAGATTCTGAGCTCCGTGCAGCAGCTCTGCACGAGAGAAGAGCAGCCCCGGTTACAGGCCGTGATGGAGAAGCTGACGGCCGCGCCGAGCCTGCGCGAGATCGCGAACATTGTTACCACCGCTCTCGGTGTTCACGCCGCGCCCGCGCCGGCGGCCATTGTTGCAAAGGCTGCACCCGCGCGCGACGTTCTGGCCGAAATCGTTCGCATCGCAAGTGAGCGCACCGGATATCCGGCGGAAATCCTGGATGTGAACGCCAGCATCGAGGCCGATCTGGGCATCGACTCCATCAAACGCGTAGAGATTCTAAGCTCAGTCCAGCAGCTCTGCACAGCCGAAGAACAGGCGCGCCTGCAAGCCGTGATGGAGAAGCTGACGGCCGCGCCCAGCCTGTGCGAGATCGCGAGCATTGTTACCACCGCTCTCGGTGTTCACGCCGCGCCCGCGCCCGCGCCCGCGCCCGCGCCGGCACCCGCCGTTGTTGCGAAGGCCGCACCCGCGCGCGACGTTCTGGCCGAACTCGTTCGCATCGCCAGCGAACGAACCGGATATCCGGCCGAGATCCTGGATGTGAACGCCAGCATCGAGGCCGACCTGGGCATCGATTCCATCAAGCGCGTGGAAATTCTGAGTTCCGTGCAGCAACTCTTCACCAGCGAAGAACAGGCGCGCTTGCAAGCCGTAATGGAGAAGCTGACAGCCGCGCCCAGCCTGCGCGAGATCGCCAATGTCATCACCGCGGCTCTCGGTGTTCAGGCTCCCGCGCCGCAGGTGGAGCGCGCGATGCCCCCGGTCCATATTCCACGGTTTGCATTCGTGGCAGCGGATAGCGAACGTGCCGGAACGGGGAAACACTACCCGGGCCGCGTTTGCCTGATCACCGACGATGAAACGGGAATTGCCTCGGGAATTGCGGATGCTTGGACGCGGGCCGAAGAGAAAGTGGTGCTGGTCCGCCACAGCCTGAACGGACTCTTGATGACCGATCAAGTCATCACCGGTGACCTGAGAGACTCATCCACTGTCAAGGAGCTGGTTCAGTTTGTCCGCGCGCGCCACGGCGCTATCGGCGCCCTGATTCATCTGTTGCCATTGCGGATCGAAGCAGCAGCCGCGCGGAGCAATCTGTCGGAATGGCGGGACCACCTTCAGCAGGACATCAAGTCCTTCTACACGCTGCTGCACGCTGCCGAGAGCGACATACGGCAGACTGGGACCACCGGCGGGGCGCTCATCGCCGTCGCGACGGGAAGAGGCGGCGGATTCGGTTTGCAACCGGAACTCTCCACGCCACCCACGCATCAGGGGGTAGCCGATTTCGGTAAAACGGTGGCCATCGAATTCCCGGAAGCCCGCTGCAAGATCATCGATCTGGATCTGTCCGACCCAGTGGGCGTCTTGAAAGAAAAGTTACTGGAAGAGCTGACGTCGACGGATTCCACGCTGCAAGTGGGGCTCCCCGGCGATCGCCGCTTGACGCCGCTGATCCGAAGCGCGGACTGGAACGGCGCGCCCCGGAACGCCATCCGTTCGGACTGGGTTTTCCTGATCACAGGCGGAGCGCGCGGCATCACAGCCGAGGTTGCGCGCTTACTGGCCGAGCGTTACCACCCGACGCTCGTGCTGGTGGGTACAACTCCCCTGCCGGACAAAGCCGAATCGGCGGAGACCAGCGGCATCGCGGATAAAGCGCGTCTCAAGACCGTTCTGATGGAACGCCTGCGGGCCACTGGAGCGAGCATTCGCCCCGCCGATATAGAAACCTCTGTTCAGCGCGTGCTGAAGGAACGGGAAATCCGGAGCACTCTGGACGGATTGAAACGCACTGGCGCGCCGGTTGAGTATCACGCCGTGGACGTTCGCGATGAATCCGCCTTTGGCGGGATCATCGACCAGATCTATGCGCGGCACCGGCGCTTGGACGTGGTCATCCACGGAGCCGGCATTATCGAAGACAAGCTCATTCGCGACAAAACACCCGAATCGTTCGATCGTGTCATTCATACCAAGGCCGACAGTTCTTACATTCTCGAAAACAAACTCCGGCCGGACGGACTGCGGTGCCTGCTGCTGATGTCTTCCATCGCGGCAGTGTTTGGCAACCGGGGCCAGGCCGACTACGGCGCCGCCAATGGAATCATGAACGGCATGGCGTTGCGGCTCGCCGCTGCGTGGCCCGGGGCTGTGGTCTCGGTCAACTGGGGTCCGTGGGATCAACCCAATATGGTCCCAGAACATATCCGCAAACAGTTTGCCTCGCTGGGAGTCCAAATCATCCCGCTGCAGGCCGGCGCCGAGGCCGCGCTCAAGGAAATTGAAGCCAGCGCGCATCCGGATCCGGTGGTGATTCTGGGCGGCGGCCCCTGGAGCCAGAACGCGCTTCCCGTCAACCAAAATTCGTTCCTGGAAGCCTTTCGGAGCGCCCAGTGATCTCACCCGTCCGGGGCGACGTCGCCATCATTGGGATGTCCTGCCTCTATCCGGGAGCCGGCAATGTGCAGCAGTTCTGGGAAAATATCCTGAACAAGGTCGATTCCGTTTCCGACGCTCCGGATGACTGGTATCCCGAGCTCTTTTGCGATCCGACTTCCGGCGCCGACGATCGAAGCTATACCAAGCGCGGCGGATTCCTGAAGGAACTCGCCGAGTTTGACCCAGTGGAATACGGCGTAATGCCGAATTCCATCGACGGAGCTTCTCCCGATCATTTTCTCGCAATTCGCGTGGCCTCAGAGGCGTTGGAGGACGCAGGCTACGCCGACCTCGCTCGTATGGACCCCTTCCGCGAACGCACGGCCGTAATCATCGGGCATGGGGGCTACGTCAATCGCGGCCATTCGTCAGTGATTCAGCGCTGGGTAGCTGTGGACGCCGCCATTCAGATTCTGAAGCAGCTTCACCCCGAGCACACCGGCGAAGAACTGGCGCTCATCCGGAAAGAACTGCGGGCCGGCCTGCCGCCGTTGAACACCGATGTCCTGCCTGGCCTGGTGCCCAACATCGTGAGCGGGCGCATCGCCAACCGCCTCAACCTGATGGGCCCCACCTTCTGCGTGGACGGAGCGTGCGCGTCCTCTTTTCTGGCTCTGGATATCGCGTGCCGCGAGCTTCTTTCGGGCCGCTGCGATATGGCGCTGGCGGGCGGCGTTCACGCGTCGAATTCTTCGCCGATTCTGATTATCTTCTCCCAGATGGGCGGGCTTTCGCGAAAAGGCGAGATCCGCCCTTTTGACAGCGAGGCGGACGGCACTCTGCTCAGCGAAGGCGCCGGTTGTTTGATACTCAAACGCCGCGAGGACGCCGAACGCGACCGCGACCGCATTTATGCCGTAATCAAGGGCATGGGCGTTTCAAGCGACGGCCGCGCCATGGGATTGCTGGCGCCGCGTTTGGAAGGCGAAGAACTGGCCATCCGGCGCGCGTACGAAGCGTCCGGCGTAGACCCCGCGACGGTAGAGCTGATCGAAGGACATGGCACCGCCACGCTGGTGGGCGATGCCACCGAACTGGAGGTATTGAACCGCATCTTCGGCGCGCGATCCGGCCAGATGCCTCGCTGTGGCCTGGGCTCAGTCAAATCGATGATCGGCCATTCTATTCCCGCCTCCGGAATGGCAAGCATCATAAAAATGGCGCTGTCGCTGTATCACAAAATCCTGCCTCCCACCATCCATTGCGAGAAGCCGAACGCCAAGCTGCAAGCGGAAAACAGCAATTTATACATCAATTCGGAAACGCGTGCCTGGATTCATCCCTCGCGCGATACCATGCGGCGCGCCGCGGTGAACGCTTTCGGATTCGGCGGCGTCAACTCCCACGCTGTTTTGGAGGAACATACTCAGGAAGCGCCCCAGACCTTGTTGCATCAGCACTGGGATAGTGAGCTGTTCGTGCTCAGTGCCGCGGACGCTCCCGGATTAGTGGAAGAGGCCAGGGCGCTGGCCAAGTTCGTCAACGAGTTTCCAGCGGAATTATCTTTGAAGGACCTGGCATGGTCCCTGAGCGCCAAGCCGTTCGCCGCAGCCCGCCTGGCCATTGTGGCAACATCGCGTGACGATCTTGCCGCGAAGCTGGAAAAATCCGCCCAGCGGCTGGCCGATCCCAAGGCCGTGAACATTCGCCAGGCCGACGGCATCTATTACTTCCGCCGGCAGCTTGCGCCGGAGGGCAAACTCGCCTTTGTCTTTCCCGGTGAAGGCGCGCAATACACCAACATGCTGGGCGACCTGTCGCTGCACTTCCCGGAGGTTCGCGAGGTGTTCGATCTGGCGGACCGGGCTTATGTGGGTCATCCGCGCGGCTACTTCCCGAGCGAGCTTCTGGCGCCGCCGCCGATGTCGTCGGCCCCCGAGCGCCTGTGGTCCATGGATCTCGGCAGTGAGGCCGTCCTTTTTGCCAACTGCGCGATGTTCGAATTGCTCAAGAACCTGGGCGTAGAAGCCGGCATGATGGTAGGCCATAGCACCGGCGAGCACACCGCGCTGCGTTTTGCCGAGGCGGTGCCGAGTGCGGACGAAAGCGAGCTGGTGCAAAGCGTACGCTCGGTAAATTCGATCTTCGAAGATCTTAAGTCCGACAACCAGATTTCCGAGCGAACTCTGCTCGCCATCGGCGGCGCCGATCACGGACGTCTCGAAGCGCTGGTCGCCGCCAGTGAAGGCCGCCTTTATCTTGCGATTGACAATTGTCCCAATCAGGTGGTTCTGTGCGGCGAATCCGCGGCCATCGACGAGGTGCTGCGAGAACTGTCATCCACTCCGGCCATCTGTCAAAAACTGCCCTTCGCGCGCGGTTACCACACTCCCTGGTTCAGCCTCTTCAGTGAACGGCTCCACGATTATTACCAGGGCACGCGTGCCGGCAAGCCGCGGGTGCCGCTCTATTCCTGCGCCACCGCGGAACCGTTTCCGGACGACGCCGGCGAAATTCGCAAGATCGCCGCCAGCGGCTGGTCCAGAACCGTGCGCTTCCGCGAGGTCATCGAAAAGATGTACCAGGATGGCGCTCGCATATTTCTCGAAGTGGGTCCGCGCGGCAACCTGAAGAGCTTTATCGATGATATCTTGCGCGGTAAGCCCTACCTGGCGGTGGCCTCCAATGTTCAGCACCGCTCCGGAATTCTGCAGTTGCAGCATATGCTGGCGATGTTGTTCGCCCACGGGGTTCCGCTTCGTCTGGAGCACCTGTATCGGCGTCGTAACCCGCGGCCCATCGAAATAAAGATGGCGGGCAGGCCAAAAACACACATCAAGCTCGGGATCGAGCCCATGAAACTGCCGCCTGGTTTCGCGCTTCCTTCACGCCAGCAGCCGCCAGGCGCCGGCCGTCGTGAGCCCGATTGCCTCTAACGGACATCCGGCGCAGACCAATGGACACACGTCCCCCTCGAGAGAAGCGATCCGCCAACCCGCTGTTGCCTTCGCACCGCCGGCGGTCAACGCACGGGCCGCTGTTCTGGAGCAGCATTTCGCCACCATGCAGCAGTTTCTTGCGGTGCAGCAGCAAGTGATGGGCAGCGCCTTAGCCAGCCGATCCGGCGCGCCGGCCTTGTTCTCCACTACCCTGCCCCTACCCACACCGCCGGCTCAGCCAAAAACCGCGCAGCGCCGGCCGCTGCCACTGATCTCAGAAGTTCTGGAATTTGTCCCCGGCGTCCGCGCGCGCAGCATCTATCGCGTCGCCATGGAACCGATCTACGAGCACCATTCCTTCGGCCGTGATATTTCGGACGAAGATCCGGAGTTGACCGGCCTGGCCATCATCCCCCTGACCGTCAGCGTGGAAATCCTGGCCGAAGCGGCCGCCGTATTGATGCCAGGCAAGGTTGTGGTGGAGATGCGCGACATGCGTTCGCAGCGCTGGGTGATGCTGGATCCCCCTCCGTTCGCGGTGCTCGAAATGATCGCCGAGCAAGTGGAGCCCGGCATTGTCCAAGTGAAAATGCGCGATGCTGACGAGGCGAAGGCCATCCGTCCCACCTGGATGGAAGTCACCGTTGTGTTTTCGGACAGCTACCCGGCTGCACCAACCCCGCTTCCCTTTGAACTACAATCTCCGAAGCCGTCCAAGTGGACGGAGGGGACGCTCTACCCTTGGGGCATGTTCCATGGTCCGCTGCTGCGCGGCGTTATTCGTGTGGATCGCACGGGGACCAACGGTTCAACCGGAACTTTGGAGATTTTGCGGCACGATCTGCTGCTCTCCGGGAAGCCGGATCTGCGGTTCGTGCTGGACCCCGTCACGCTGGACGCGGTGGGACAGATGATTTCCTTCTGGTCGCAGGAGCAGGTTGATTCCATCTGCGACACTTTGCCGTATCGCTTTGACAGTGTCCAGTACTTTGCTCCGATGCCTGCGGTTGGCACTCGGATGGAAGGCCGGGTGATCGTCCGGGAGGTGGGTGAGCGCGACATACATTGCGACCTGGAAGTGCTCAATCCTGCGGGCCGCGTCCTCTACCGCGTAATGGACTGGACCGATCGCCGCTTTCCACAGCCGCAGGACTTGTGGCACTTCCGCGTTTCGCCACGCGACACGGTGATTTCCAAACCTGCGCCCGAACTGCTCGGCGGCGGCAGGCCGGGATCGCTCTGCGTTCGTCTGGATCGTTTTCCTTTGGGTTTCCTGGATGCCAGCTTCGGCATTTGGGGCAAAATGCTGGCTGGATTGATGCTCAGCCGTTCGGAAAAGGCGCAATGGCAGAGCCTGAGTCTCGCGGGCGCGCAGCGGTCGGAATGGCTGTTCCTTCATTGCGCCGCTAAAGATGCGGTTCGGCTCCTGGTGGCCCAAAGCTGTGGTGTCAGTCTCTGTCCCGCGGATATCAGCGTCCGAATCGATGAGCAAGGATTGGTGCAGGTGAGCGGCGGCTGGGTCACCCGGCTTGGCGTTACCCCGGTGGTGGCTGCCGCTTATTCGGGTGAACAGGCGGTTGCGGTTGCTTCTCTCAATCCGGGCGATCCTGTGGGCGTTGCGATAGAGCAAATTGTGTCCGCCTCCGGCGCGGTCACGATTCCGGAAGAAGGCCACGGCTTGTTCGCAAACCTGCCCCAGGAAGCATGGGCCGAATGGCGTACCCGGGTGGCCTGTGCCAAGAGGGCGCTCTGCAACGCGCTCCCAGGCGGCGTGCGCGCAAATCTTTTGCGAGCCACCGGACTCCAACCCGGCAGCGGAAAAGTTGAACTGGCAGTGCCGGACCGTGCCGACAAATTCGCCGCACACACCAGCCGGCGTGATGACTATATCTACGCAACCTGCGCCGGCCCGTTAATTGACAAGCAATGATCTGGCGAAAAGGCAAAACTAATCCATGAGTATCAGAACCTTATTAATCGGTCTTGACGGAGCAACCTTCACCATTCTGGATGTGATGGTCGAGAATGGCATGATGCCGCGGCTGGGCGCGTTGCTGGCCCGGGGAACGCGCGCGCCGTTACGCACCATCATTCCTCCACTCACACCGCCCGCCTGGACTTCGCTGATGACCGGCCGCACGCCGGGGCACCACGGCGTCTTCGACTTCTTCCGCATGGAGTCTCCGCAGGACCGGCACATCCGCTTCTTCACCTCCCACGATCTGAAGTCTCCGACCATTTTCGGCCTGGCATCACAAGCGGGGTTGCGCGTTACCGCTCTCAACTTCCCCTCCATGTTCCCGCCGCCGCGCCTGAACGGTTATGTGGTACCTGGCTGGGTGCCCTGGCGGCAACTTCGGCTGGCATGCTGGCCGGAGTCTTTGATGGATTCTCTGCGTGCTCTTCCCGGCTTTAACCAGCGCGAGCTCGCGATGGACATCAAGCTCGAAGAGAAGACCACCGAGGGCTGCGCGGATCCGGAACAGTACGCTCCCTGGATCGAGTTGCATACCCGGCGTGAACGCAACTGGTTCGAGGTTTTTCGCCACCTGACTCAAGAAGACCCGAGCGACTTGACCGCCGTTCTGCTGGACGGTGTCGATAAGCTGCAGCATCTGTGCTGGCGTTTTCTCCGCCCTCAGGACGGGCGGCCGCTCGATCAGGAGTGGGAACACCGCGCGCGTGCGCTGTGTATTGAATATTTCCGCAACCTGGACGACATCATCGGCCAGATGTGCGATATCGCGGGGCCCCAAGCCACCGTGATCATGGCATCCGATCATGGCTTCCGTTCCACGCGCCGCGTATTTCATCTGAACGCGTGGCTCGCCAAGCGTGGTTACCTGGGATGGTCCGCCGATGCGGCTCAGTGGGACACGGGGGGCGCCTTGCTGGGCGTCAGCCAGGTTGCCCGCCACACCTGGATGATCGATTGGAGCCGTACCACAGCTTTCGCCGCCACTCCCACCAGCAATGGAATTTTCATCAATGTGGCGCACAACGGCGATGGCGGAGTGCCTGCCGGTGACTACGCTTCGTTTCGCCGCCGTCTCATGGACGACCTGACGAATTTCACCGACCCGGACACCAAACAGCCGGTGGTGGAAAGCATCGCCACGCGCGAAGAAGCTTTCGAGGGTCCTTGCGGCGCCGTCGCACCGGACTTGACGCTGGCCCTCACCGGCGCCGCTACCGTTTCGATTCTGCCCGCCGATTGCGAGCTGTCCTGGCGCGATGAAACCGCCGGCCAGCACCATCCCCTCGGGATTTTCATGGCCGCAGGTCCGGAAATTCGTCCCGGCCAGAAGCTTGAGGAGCTGTCGATCCTGGATATCGCCCCGCTGGTTCTCCATAGCCTCGGATTGCCGGTGCCCGAAGAGATGCAAGGGCGCGTGCCGGAGGAGATTTATGAACCCGCCGCGCTGGCGAGCCATGCCGTCCGCAAGGTGGCATCCGTCGCCGCCGCTTCGCCGGAAACCGCTCCTGCCGCGCTGAGTTCGGAAGACGAGCAGGTAATCCTGGAGCGCCTGCGCGATCTTGGTTATATAGAATAGGTCGAATCCGATGTGCACGCCGAACCGAGCCGATTCACCTGCTATCACCGCGTACTTGTGCGGCCGTCGGGAATCTTGCGCTCGATTCGCAAGCTGGGAGATTTCGTGCCGGAGAACTTGATGACGCAGCCCCAAGTGGCTCCGCTCGATGCTGCGGCGCCGCCCGACTCGCTCGGTTGGATGCGCATCTGGTTGTATGGAATCGGCGAGATTCCGATTACCGCCTCCATGGTGTTGTTTGGATTATTTCTGCTCTTCTTCTACAACACCGTCATGGGTATGCCCGCGGCATTGGTTGGATTGGCGTCCGCGGCCGGATTGGTGCTGGACGCGGCCATCGATCCGTTGATCGGATATCACTCCGACCGTAGCCGCCATCGTTTTGGCCGCCGCCGCTCCTACATGCTTCTGGGCGCAAGCACCATGGGCGTTTGCTTCGTCATGATCTTCTTCCCCCCGCGTTTTCTGGCGATGGGAAATGGTCTGTTTCGATGGCTGTTATGCTGCTCCATTCTTTTTCGTATCACCACCGCCATTTATCGCATTCCCTACTTGAGCCTGGGCGCCGAGTTAACTCAGGACTACGATCGAAGAACGGTGGTGAACGCCGTGCGCTCCGTGTGCGGTTTAGTAGGAGCGCTACTGGCTGCCGCGCTTTCCTTTGTCCTTTTCTTTCGCGCCGGCGCCAATGGTATCGATCCGAAATTGCAATACCTGAACTATCCGAAGATGGGGTTGGCCTTCGGCGCGCTGCTGACCGTCACCGGTTTGATCGCCTTCTTTGGCACGCGCGGCCACCGCGATCCCGGCGGACGTAATGGCACGCTGCACATGCTGGGCTTTTTCCGGGGCTTCCATCTGGCGGTGGCGAATCGTGCATTTCGTTCCATCTGGTTGTCGTTTACAGCCTTCTATACCGCCGTTATCCTCAATGCCAGCCTGGCAGTCTATTTCTTCACCTGGTGCGCCCAGGTGCATGATTCGCGTGTGCTGAGCGCCGTGCAGGGAGCTTTCGGCGTCGGCGCCTGCTTTGGCATTGTGTTATGGCTGGCGCTGGCCGGCCGCGGCGAAAAACGAACGTGTTATGCCGCTGGAATTCTGGGCACCGCGGTGATGCTGGCCTCGGCTACGTTCTTGATCGGGCCAGGCAAACCGTTCGGCGTGGGCCAAGCGTGGCCGCTGATTGCCGGCTATGCGCTGGCCGGAATCTTCGCCAGCGCCCTATGGGTACTGCCCGCATCCATGCTCGCCGACGTGGTGGATCAGGACGAACTGGTCACCGGTTCGCGCCGCGAGGGAGTCTTTTTCGGCATGCTCAATTTCGGCGAGAAAGTGGCTTCCGGAGTGGCTGTGCTGCTGGGGGGCTTCGTCCTGGAATACTTTGTCCGGCTGGCGCCAGGTTCAGCGGTGCAATCGCCGGTAACGGTCAGCCATCTCGCCATCCTTTACGGGCTCGTGCCAGGCTTGATGCTGGTCGCCTCCATCGCACTCATCTCGCCTTATGCCCTGAGCCGAACCACAACCCTGGCTATCCAGCGTACGCTGGCCACCCGGACCTCAATGGATCAAATACATGACTAATTCATCATCCGTTCTCTCCGAAAGAGCTCTGCCCATGAAATGTGAATCGAAAACCTTTTCAGCCTGGAACGCAGTTGGGCTGTTGGGCCTGGAAAAGCTGCGGCGCATGCGCAAAGCCAGCTCCGCGGGCTGGGAATCGCTCATCAGCGCGCACTTCATGACTCGCGTCATCCAGACCCTGTATCATGTGGGCCTGATCGATGCTCTGCGGAATCAGGCCTCGGTGGATGCCCTGGAGTTTGCGCAACAGCACGACCTGGACGGTCCGTTGCTGGTTGGCCTTTGCAATGCGCTTTACGAGCGCGGCTTCTTTTCCAAACAAGGCTCGCGCTACGCGCTGGACGACGGCGGACGGTTCTTGGTGGAAACGGACCTGGTTCGGGGCTGGTTCGATTTGGCTTATGGCTATGAAATAGTTCTCAATCAGATGGAGGACTTGCTGCGGCGCAAGTCCACTTACGGTCGAGAGGTGGTCCGCGACGGGCGCCACGTTGCCATCGGCAGCGGCTGGGCTTCCATGGACTTTTACTTTCCCTTGGTGGCCGAGTTTGTACGGCGCGAAGGCTACCGGAAGGTGCTGGATATTGGCTGCGGAGACGCCACGTTTCTGGCCTATCTCTGCGAGCAAATTCCCGGAATCCAGGGTGTCGGCATCGACCTTACCCCGGACGCAATTACAGCCGGCCACGAACTGCTGGCGGCGCGAGGCCTGCAAGATCGGATCTCTCTCCACGTGGGGGATGCTTTAGACATCGGGCGTTTGAAGCCCCAACTGGCAGGCGTGGATGCCGCAGCCACGTTCTTCGTCTTGCACGAGCTGTGCGACTTGGGTGACAACCCGCGGGCCGTCCAATTCCTGAGCGCATTCCGCACTACGCTGCCCGGCGTGCCGCTCCATGTGATTGAAACCATTCGTCCCGCGCCGGAGGATCTCCGCCGCAAGCCCGGCATGGCGGTAGAGTATTTCCTGTTTCACGATCTGAGCTTGCAAAAGCCCATGGGCCGGGATGCCTGGAAGAAGGCCTTTAGCGATGCTGGTTTCGAGATGCTGCGCGAGGACTATATCCCATCCGCCCGCAGCGCAGTCTTTACTGCTAAGTAGTAATTCCTCGCTTCACCGGTGAGAGTTCAGCGCGGATTAGGGTGTAATACGCCTTAAACTAATAGTACTTTGAACTTGCATTTTCAACTTTAGTTTTAGTACGGTACGGGCTTGTAAAGACAGCAGTTTCCCTGTACGATCTGGCAAGATCCATCTACGATCGCGAGGGAAAAATGATGCCAGACAAAAGCTTTTTAGGGGTCCGCCGCCCGATACAGGGACGGCTTCAAACGGGCCTGTTCGTCGCCTTATTATGCACGGCTGGGTTTCAGACCGCCGGAGCGGCCACACTAACGTTGGTCCCCTCGGAGTCCAACGTCTCGGTTGGAGACACGGTGTCCGTGGAACTCAACATTAGTGGATTGGGTGACGATACGGCGCCCTCGCTCGGAGCATATGACATCACCGTGGATACGCCGGGCTTTTTCACCTTCAACAACGCTGCTTTCGGCGATTCCGTTCTAGAGAGCGATCAACTGGGTTCGAGTGCCTTTACCGAAACCATCCTCGGCTCGGATACCATCCAGCTTATCGAAGTTTCTTTCGAATCCGTGGCCGCTCTGAACTCGACCCAGCCAGATGCGTTTACGTTGGCCACCCTGAACTTCACCGCCACCGGTCCCGGGAGTGGAAGCTTTTCACTCGCCGACGTTACTCTGTCCGACGCAAGTGGACTAGCGTTAAGCTCCAGCGTCTCCAACGCTAGCATTTCAGCCTTCAGCTCCGTGCCAGAGCCATCCACGCTTGTCCCGCTGGGCGTGCTGGCGCTGGTTGGATTGATGCGCAAACGTCTTGGCAGCTTGACCCGCAGTTGAGCTCGCCATAGCACGCAGCGAGCGAAGCGTACCGCCGCAAAAACGTGACCACACCTCGAGCTCTTCCATATACTAAATGGAATCGGCCTGGACAACCGATAAGCGAAATCGGATGTTACGGGACCAAATTTAGAATCGGAAGGCTTATGAGAACAAATCTTAACCGGAGTGTCAGGGCTGCTGCGCCGGGAAAACACTTTGGAGTGAATGCATTACTGTGTTTGGCGATGCTCATCCTTGCCGTGGAAACCCGCGCGCTCGCGCAGGGTATGCCTACGCGTCATGTGCGGCAGGAAGTCACGGGCGGGCAAGCTGTGTTCCTGAATCCTCTGCCCGCCAGTCAATCTCTGCGCCTGGACATCGTTCTGGCGCTGCGCAATCAATCGGAACTGGATAATCTGTTGCAGGACCTGTACGATCCCCAAAGCCCCTCATTCCACCACTTCCTGAGCGTGGCGGAGTTCACCGAGCGGTTTGGGCCAACCCAGGAGGCTTACGCCGCGGTGATCCGCTTCCTGGAGCGCAACGGCATGACGGTGACTGGGACCTCTCCGAATCGAGTGGTCTTGAACGTCCAGGGCAGCGTGGAGAGCATCGAGAACGCATTCCAGGTGAAGATGGGCGCCTATCGACACCCCACGGAACAGCGGACGTTTTATTCCGCCGACAGGCAACCGTCGGTGGCGCGCCTGGATCCGCTCATTTGGCATATTTCGGGTCTGGACAATTTTTCGATTCCGCGTCCAGCCGGGCTCAGGCGGGGATGGGAACTGAGCGGCAACGCGACCGGGTCGGGACCCGGTGGGAATTTTTTCGGCAGCGACATGCGGGCCGCCTACTACGGCGGAACGTCTCTCACCGGTACCGGCCAGTCAGTCGGGCTGCTGGAATTCGGGGGCTATAACGTTGCCGACGTGCAGGCGTACTTCGCCAATGTCGGGCAGTCGCTCAATGTCCCTGTAAATGCTATTTCAACCGACGGATCCAGCTTGAGCTGCACGGGCCGATGCGACGACAGCGAACAAGCGTTGGACATCGAAGAAGCGATCTCGATGGCCCCCGGCATGAGCCAGGTGCGCGTATACGTGGCCAGCAACAGCGATGTCAGCATCTTCAACAGGATGGCTACCGACAACATCTCCAAGTCCTTGAGTTGTTCGTGGGGCTGGAGCCCGGCCGACCCCGCCAGCGACGATCCCATATTCCTGGAGTTCGCCTTGCAAGGCCAAACCCTGTTTGTGGCATCCGGCGATAGCGGTGCATATAGCAAGACCACGCAGTATGTCTATCCTGCCGACGATGCGCTGGTCGTCTCGGTGGGTGGAACTAGCCTCACAACCAGCGGTCCGGGCGGCTCCTGGAAATCGGAAGCTGCGTGGGGCGGCAGCGGCGGCGGGATTGCTCCAAACATCTCGATCCCCAAATACCAGAAGAAGGCGGGAGTAATCACCGCCACCAACGCAGGCTCCACGATTTGGCGGAATTGCCCGGACGTTGCCGCTGAAGCGAACACGGACAACTACATCTGCTACAACGGCACATGCGCTGGAGGATGGGGAGGAACCAGCTTCGCGGCGCCGCGCTGGGCCGCCTTCCTGGCGTTGCTCAATGAACAAGCGGTCGCCAGGGGAAATTCGACTCTTGGCTTTATCAACTCGGGGATCTACACGCTCGGGTTAGGCCAGAATTATTCCACTTATTTCCACGACATCAGCAGCGGCAGCAACGGCAGCTATTCCGCTGGGACGGGCTATGATTTGGTGACTGGCTGGGGAAGTCCGAACAGCGCCGGCCTATTCAATGCCGCCGCGCCGGCACTGGAAGACTCGAACTAACGCTGGCCCGCTTTGGAGGAACCGCAGCCATAGGCGCGACGAGTCCAAACCGGTTGCCGGATCATATCCGATATTGGCGTGATACCCGAGGCGGCCATCGCTGCAGCTACGGTTGACGTTTGCGCACGGGACGATGTTGGCTTGCAACAGTTACATCACGAAAAACTTCCGGCGTCGATTGCGCCAGATCATAGAGCGCGGGATCTATATTGCCCAACCCTGCCTCGGATTGTCTTCGAGGCGATTAGGTACTGACTTTCGGGAATTTCGGAGTGATCTCTATAAGATCAGTCGGTGTGGTGACAATCGAAAGACCGCCCATGATCGCAATCAGGATGGCCATCACGATGAACGTGTACGGGCGGCGAGCGCCAAGTGGACGATTCACATTACGACGCGATCGTGTGCATTCTCACAGCCACTCGAGGGGCTTTTAGAGAATCAGTCGAAAGTGCCCAACGGAAGAAAACGAGCGGCGATTCGTGATGCAGCCGAGTTCTAGTGGATGCCCTTGGATCGACACTAAACGTCGACGCAAGGTCATCGCAAGGAGCACTACTTTAACGCTTTGAGAGCGGTCCGCCCGGAGCGGTGAAATGCCTGACGGCGCTCTTCGCCGCATCGTCCGTGCCATTGGCTTCCATCGAACTAACGGTGTAGTAGTAGGTTGTTCCCGGCTTAAGGTTATCCAGCCGCACGCGGAAAATGGTCAATGCGTGGTCCGGGTTCAGCCGGATGGGAGATTTCGCAGAATCGCGTAGGTTCTTGGGATCCGTGCCATAGTGGACGACGCCGTAATGTTCGGGTGAGCCTCCCGGATTGTCGGCCGTCCAACGGATGATCGTCAGAAACGCTTTGTTAATTTCGATCTCCGGCCCTTCAATGATCCGGGGGCGTGCCGTTTTTGGAGTAGTCGGACTTGCTTGAGCGGACACGGGGTTTGAGGTGAGCAGAGCAATCACGGCAACCGTGCTCGCGAGTTTCAGAAATAGCTTGTTCACGTTCAGAGGCCTCAAGGAATTGGCGAACTGGGGACAGGCGGCACGGCGCAGATAGCCGCCGCGCAAGGTGGAAGGGGCGGAGTTGGGATCAGGCTACCATTTCCTTGCCTTGAAGGCGAGCAGTTCGGATCCTTTGCGGGATCGCAGATCATGCACTTCCCTGTAAACACGTCGACGTTGGGGTATGGTCTTGTAAACCCGTCCGTGAGCGTCTGGAGGAAGGCGACGATCTGGTCCTCCTGCTTATCAGTCAGCCCGAGATTGCCGCTGGTCATATCGATATTGTTCTTAACCTCGGGCATTGGCCAGCAGGTTACTTTTTCGATCGTCCCCGCCGGACAGTGACCGGAAGTGACGGGGTACGCGTACTTGTCGCGCGTATTGTAGAAATGTACGAGTTGTTTCAGGCTCTTGATATAGCCGTTGTGAAAGAACGCCTTCTGAAAATAAGGCGCCGATCCCGCTTCTGTAGTAGGACACTGTGCCGGGGTCATGGCCACATCGCGCGCACTCGATATTTGCATCTGGCCGTCGACAGTTGGTGCGTACTTTGTCCACATCGAGTTCGGATTGGGCCCGGACCCGAAGCCGCTCCTGAGGAAAGTTCCCAATCCCAAATCTCGATAGCCGAAGCCGTACGGATTTGCGACAAACCCGAACGAATCGGGCGTGCTCTGATAATAGAAAGCACCCGCGGGATTCAGAGGCACACCTTCATTGGCCGAGCCGAAACATGTGAACAGAGGGTTTACCATGGCGGCGACACTTGTGTCGGACCCAGTCAGAGTGGTTCCTCTCCCGTCCAGGTGACATGAATTGCAGTTGCCTTTGCCATTGAACAGCTCGAAACCAGCCCTCTCGTCAGCCTTCAGCTTGTACTTGCCGGCCAGGAAGGCGTCGAATTTAGATGAGAAAGCGCTGACCTGCAGGGATTGTTCGTATGAGTCGATGGACTGCCCCCAGTGTCCATAAACTTCGCTGGCTTTGGTGCGGTCTTCGGCAGTTAGAGGAACTGGCGTAGCGCTCCCGTGAAATCTCGAAGCCCCACCAGGCGTGTCGCATATAGCCTCAGTATTTTTTGGAAACTTGATGTTTAACGAGCCAGCGCCCCACACCAGCTCAAACAGAGGCCGGTACGCAGCGGTTGTCAGGCGGAAGGCCACGCAGGCAGTGTCTGGGAAGCCCATTTCCTGAGTGTCCACGGGAGGACCTTGCGCCTGTTCGGCGTCCGGGTTCCTTAACAAAAATCCAGTAGCGCGTGAATCCCAGAAATTCCCGCCGAAGAAGAGCCCTTGAGTCTGGTTGTACTGCAGCACCGGGAAGAACGGAGCATAGGGATGTCGCTGCGGCGTCCGCTTGCCCACCCGGAAATGAGCCGTACCGGGATACGCAATTATTGTTAGATTGACCGATGGGATGGGTCCGCCAAACCCGGCATAGGGCATATGGCAGGACATGCACGCTTCATTTCTATTGGGCGACATGTTCTTGTCGAAATTCATAAGCTCGCCGAGCGTCTCTATCAACTCGGTTCCAATGTTCTGCAAGGTTGGCCGCTGGCCTTTTCGAATCGGCGGCGCCAAGGCGTGCCAGCGCGCGAGCGCCCGGCCTTCCATGACATCCACCTCACCGAGGACTCTTTGGATCTCGGAATTCAAATCGCCCGGCAAGATGCCAGGCGGATATGGATTATAGGGAGGCGCCCCTGTGGTCCCACCGTTTTGGGCGGCCAAGCCAAACGAGGATAGGAGGAGCACCGCGATTCCGGCCACGCAAATTGTCCAGGCGCTGATCGACGCGGTTCGTTTCATCGCGTCAGACTTGGATCGATGCGCCATGAATCAGCTTGGCGTCGTCGCCACATAAGAACAGGATCACACGCGCTACATCCTGTGGCTTGGGCCACTTGCTGAAATCGGCATTTGGCATTGCTTTGCGATTCGCTTCGGTGTCCATTATGCTCGGCAGTATCGAGTTCGCCCGCACGCCGGTGCCCTTCAAATCTGCCGCGAGTGAATCGATCATCGCCACCGCCGCAGCTTTGGATGCGGCATACGCCGCCGCAGAAGCTGCATGCACAACCGCCGCCGTCGAAGCAACATTCACAATCACTCCATGTCCCTGTCTAAGCATGATTGGAACGGCGGCGCGAGACAACACATAGCCCGGAAGCAAGTTGATGGACAGCATCTTATCAAGAACGTTTGCGTCCATCTCCCATAGCTTGCGGCCGGCCTCGTAGCCGCCGACCGCATTTGTTAGAACGTCCAACCGGCCGTGCTTCGCGATAATCGCAGTGACGGCTTCGAGCACCGCGGCTTCGTTCGTCACGTCGACGGTCAGTCCCTCCAGACGCGAGGCATGGGCGCCAACTGCACTGCGCAAGGCATCGAACTCGTCTTGCCTGCGGTAAGTAACGATCACAGCCGCGCCCTCTTCCAGGAAGGCTGCGCTGACGGCTCGCCCTAATCCACCGGTGCCCCCGGCGACCAACACCACTTGTTCTAGGAATCTTTCGCTCATGAGCTCCTCTGGTGCCACCGTATACGCTGCGCGACTCTCCACGGCGCCGTTACCGTGTCGGCCCAGCGCAACACTGGGAAAGTATGGGAACGAGTTGAATGGAGCCGCGCATCATGATTGATAGGGTACCGCGCTGCCCGCAAGATTCCTCAACCCACCAGCGGCTGCACAACCAGAAGAGCATACAAACAGAGCCCAGACGCCGAGGCAACCGAGCGCTCTCTATGCGACATCGGCGCCGGAAACGCCGGCAAAGTGGAGTGGTGACGGTTGACGAAGCGAATCACCGCCGTGTGAGCGACGCCCCTATCGCGACACCAATGCCGAGCACGTTCAGGCCGACCTTCGCACCTCGGAAGGAGCAACCCCGTTCGGTACCAACGGATGCCGCGAGCGCCTTTTGCAACGGCGCCCGTCGGGCAGCTTGAACCGTATGTCTGGAATCGAGTTTACCTGCTCCGCGTGACCTCAAAGAGAAACCAGATACGCCGTTCCGTCTCATCGATCCAGTTCTCCAACAGGCTCGCCGTTGCGACGTCGTTCTCTTCGTCGCACAGGTCATGCACCTCGCGCATGCTGGAAAGCATAGCCCGGTTGTCTTCGCGCAGTTCGGAGAGCATGTCGAGCGGATCAACATAGTCCGCGTCGTTATCGCTGAGGCGCTGCAGGCGGGCCACATGACCGATGGAGTGGATGGTGACGCCGCCAATCTTGCGCACGCGCTCGGCGATATCATCCGTCATCGCGAAAATTTGGTCGCCATGCTCGTCAAGCAACAGGTGGTAGTCGCGAAAGTGCGGTCCGCTCATATGCCAATGGAAGTTCTTGGTTTTGAGATAAAGAGCAAAAACGTCGGCCAGCAGCACATTTAGTGCACCGCTGATGTTTTTGACGGCTTCGGAGCCGAGATCGCTGCGTGTCCCATTGGCGGCCTGTCGGCGCGCTGTAAGTTTGTCTTCGGTAGTTGGCATTCTTGAACTCCTTCGTGTATGAGACGGATCTAGCCAGCTTTTCGCTGCGCCAAATCTCAGCCCGAGGGCGCTCCAAGCGATAAAAGTCCGGCAGTTTGGGGCAATTCGGCCGGCGGCGCCACCTCGGCAATAAACACTTCCGCAATCTCAACTTCCTCTTCATCCGGCTTTTGCGCTTTCAGAGGAGCCTGGCTCATGGCCACCGAAGGCGCTGGCACGCTGGCCACGGGTTCGGTGGTGTTGGCAGCGACCTCGGCGGGCATGGATGGTACGGGAGTATTGTTTGCCTTCGCCAACGCTGCTGCCTTCGGCTTCGGCAGCCGGCCACTACTTGTTGTACACGGGTTCCTTAATATGGCCTTGAGTAAAATCGCGGTTGTTCTCCTCGCAAGAGTACTCCATGAGCTCCTGGCCGGGCTTCATTAGTTGGAAGACCCGCGTGTTCGACCATGGTTTGGTGAACGTCTTAGGATCGATGATGGTCATCTTCACGTACAGGTGTTCACTGTCCAGCCGCCGGAGCTCCTGAATTACGTGCAAGGCATCGGAGTGCGGGTGCCCCAGCGTATCCAGCCGCGTCTTCCCATTGAAGCCGATGGTGTCGATCACCAGCGTATCTCCATCCCACTTGCCCACCGAATCTCCAAACCAGGTCGGATTGAGATCGGCCGGATGCTCCTGGTTCATCCTCACCACGTGGAACCATGTATTTTGCTCAAACAGGAAGGTGACATATTTTGGCGTCTGCATGATCTGAATGGGATAGGGAGCGTTGAACGAGCGCAGATAACCGAAGGGAAGGCAACTGCCCGTATAATCGCCGTCGACGGCGGGGTTGTATTTCTGGAACGCTGCAAGCGCCTCAGGTGTGAAAGGAAGCTCTCCAGGACCTTCCTGGGACATCCCGCCCCGCTGCGAGGACTTGGACATATCAGGCACGTAGGGGTGGTTCCACACGCCATTCAGGTCCGGCTTACCGTCTGAAAGCCTCGGGATGGCCGTGGCCTGCGACGTTGTGGCTGGCGCGGCCGCACCGGCTTGCGCGAAAACCGACACCGGGAGGAGGAACGCAGACAGGAATGAGAATTTCTTGAGGCCGGCCATATATCGACACCATCCTACACCCGGGAGGGCGGCCGCCAAACATTGAAATCCAGTTATCGCTTTGGCGGAGTTTATTGGTGTTGAAAACGCATAATCAGTCGAGCCCATCATGCCACGCACCAGCCAACAACTTGCACTCCGTTGGATCACCGCGGCCCAGAGTATCTTCACGGCATCGAGACCCATGAAATTGATGACGGGACCGCCGATCATCGCCGATGCCAACACGCCATAACACTTCCGTTCGCCCCCGCGGCCCCGGCACTCGAGCATGCCCGTGCCATCAGACCCAGCGCTAAGAGCCAGTAGGCCGCGTTACCAGAAGAGGCCGCAAGGCCTCCGCAGCCTGGCGGGCCGTGTCGATATGCGTCTTACCGTGCCGTGAAGCGTCGCGGCTGTGGTGGACATGACCGCTTGCGAAACCAGTTCTCGTAACCATGAAACGCTAGCCCAACCAAATTCACAACCTATCGTTAGCGGAAGCACCAGCATTCATCAAGCAGACGAAAGGATGGTACACCGTGTCGATTGTCACCGTAGGTGTCGAGTGGATCAACGATTTTCACAGTGACGCATGCAGCCAAAACCAGCTCATTTACATGAACACGCACGCCGAGGGCTTTCAAAACTCCATGGTCTCTCACGGCCACAGCGGCGTTTTCGATTGGGGTGACGACAATGCCTGGGAGACGGACTTCAGAAATCCCGCCTCCGGTAGTGGAGGCGACGCCTTAAACTGGTCCGACAACGTCAACTTCTGCTACTTTGCCGACCATGGCGGCAATTGGTCAAACATCATGCACATCGCGTTCTCGCGATCGCACAACCAGTGCCTGGGGTCCTCCGATACCTGGAAACTCGGCGTGAAGAACCTGAAGTGGCTGGTGCTGGACGTCTGCGACGGAACGCTTGACACTACCGCAGCCGCGGTCGTTGACGTGTGGGGAGGCCCCATGCAGGGCATCCACATGATCTTCACCTTCGTGAATACAACCTCTCCCTGGTCGTCCAGCGAGGGGAGCGATTTCGGCAACGACGCAGGCAGCGGCCAGCCGCTCTCGAATTCCTGGCTCAACCGCACCTTCAGCTCCAGCATCTCGAACATGCCTATCGCGATCGCCGCCGGCGCGAGCCAAGCCGAGGCGATCAACCGGCGCGAAAACGAAACCGTGAATTGGCGCGACTACGCACTCACGTCCACCAGCTGGCTTGCCTGGAAATGGAGATACTAAAATGGCCAATCTGAAACTGCTCGGAGAAATGCCCGAGGTCCCGCGCATCCCGCCGCCGATTTTCACGCTCGAGCGCCCCAACGCGAGCGAAGAACGATTGCTGAATCTGGCTCGCACCTTCGGGCTGAAGGCTCACGAAGACGAGGGCTCCATGCGCCGCAGCTCGTCTCACTTCACTTACTCGGAAGCGGCCTTCGACGTCGAATTGCACCGCGCATCCGGCTACCTGACCTTCAAAGACCGGACCCGCTGGCAGGTGGACCATGGCGCCGATGTCAGAATGTCCGATGAGGAAGCCGTCGAGCGTGCTCGCGACCTGTTGGGCGTCTTCCGGCTGCTTCCGGCCGAATCGCGCGTGCAAAAGGTCAGCCGCTTGGCCGTCGCCTCCGCGGGGCCCGACCGCGTCATCCAGGATCGGCGCGTCGTCGATATCGGCGTGCACATTCAACCCCTGCTGCGCGACATCCCGGTAGACGGTCCGGGCGGCAGAATCAACGTGTACCTGGATCACGAACGCAACCTGACCTGTGTCGACCATTTCATCCGGCCGGCCGGCGTGGTCTATCGCGAGGTAAACGAGCTGCGCCCGCCGGGCGATGCTCTCGAAGAAGCCAACCGCGCCTGGACCGCGCGCGGCGTCCGCGAAGTGGAAGTGCGCGAGGTGCGGCTCTGCTACTTTGAGTTGGGCCCGAACAGCGCGCAGACCTATCTGGAACCGGCGTACATGATCCTCGCTACTCTGATCGGTCAGGACCCGCGCATTCGCACCGGTGACATCTTCGTCACCCCGGCAGCCGTGAACACCGTAGGAAGCCTGGCCGCACTCATTCCGGCCAAACCGCCTGCGCAGAGAACGCGAGTGCCGGCCGCTCTCGAACGATGAACGAGCCGCCTGAAACGAATCCGTCCGAGCCGGAACTGGAAGCACGAATGCGGCCCGGCGGATTCTCCCGGCGCGGATTCCTCGGCCCCGGCGACAAGCTCGCCGAAGTGCTTGCTCACGACCAGGAGACGCTGCGCGATCTCAACCTAAGCTGCGCAGAGATCGCGTCAGCGCTCGAATCGCTCATCACGGCCGCCGAGTCGTCACCATCCCGCCAGGCCCGCGCCGGCCCGCTCGAATGCCGCGTCCAAGTGCATCAGGGATTCCAACTCTGCCCTTGGACCCCAGACCCGAATCGCGGCCAGTGCAGAGCGGGCGGCGGTGTGCGCCACGCCTCGGTCGACTGGATTATCTCCAACGCTAACGCCCACACTGAAATGATCGGACCCGGCCTCATCGTGCACCTCATCCGTGACCATTACTTCTTCGAAGGACCGGGCTCGCCGAATCGCGTCGACCCGGTTCAACTGGCCCGGCTGCTGGGTCTCCTTTGATCTTCGGCGTGGGTGCGTTCTTCAATCCAATCGATGATCGGCCGGTCAACGCCTACCTTCCTCGTTCGCAAGCTCCGGACCGATTTGCCGGCGCAAAGCCAGGCAGAGATCGGGGGCGGCCAGCGGCTTCGACCGCCGAGCGGGCTGGCATCCAAATTCAACCGAAACCGAGTCCGCGAGTTGCGTTGATCGCGACTCACCGTTAACCCCGAACTTCAGATCCGGTAATATCGAAGCTCAGGCTCGGAAGGAACAAGGCTATGAAACGAGGAGTAATATTGCTGCTGGCCGTGGCCTCTGTTTTCACCAGCGCGTGGGCACAGAAACCAGGTTTTCCGATCACGCTCGTCCCGCCGGGAAAAGGACCGTTCCAGTTTCCTCAAGGGTACCAAACGCCCTGGGACAAGATCGAGATGCTGGTTACTGAGAAGCTGGCAACCGAATCTCTATTCTCTGCACGGTTCTTCGGGGCTGGACCCGGCGCATCCCGATGCGGCCGGTGGAAGGGTTGCAGTGCTCTTCGGCTCAGACGGCGTGCTCCTGGTGGATACCGAAGACCGGCAACTGGCCCCCAAGACCCTCGACACTATCCGGACATTCACTAGTGCTCCTATTAAAATTGTGGTCAACTCTCATATTCACCCCGACCATACCGGCGGGAATGCATTCTTCGCAAAACAGGGAGCGCTGATCTTCTCGCAGGAGAATCTGCGTGATGAAATGCTAAGCCCGCCGGGCCAGGGCAACGCCAATCGCCCGCTCGATCCCGCCGGCGTTCCAACCGCTTACGTATCGGTACGGCTCACCAGGCGTCCCTGCCGTCACGATCCATATGAACGGCGAAACGGTGGACTTTATACCAATGATGCCGTCCCACACTGCAGGTGACACTATCGTGCGCTTCCACCAGGCGAACGTGATCTATATCGAGGATTTCTATCGCAACTTCGGCTATCCGTTTGCCGACCAGGCCAACGGCGGTTCGATCAAGGGAATGATCCAGGCCGTTGACCTCATTGAAAAGCTTGCGGACCCCGATACGACGCTCGTCCCGGGTCACGGAACTCTGGTCCGGAAGAAGGATCTGCTGGGCTACCGTGCCATGCTAGTCGACATCCTGGGAAAGGTGCAGAAGTTCCGCGACGAGGGCAAGTCGCTGGATGAGGTTCTGGCCGCGAACCTGACTGCACCCTATGACGCGGCCACGCTGGGCGACACGAAGCAAAGCAAGGATCGGTTCATCACCGAAGTGTACGACGAAGTGAAGGACTTCCCGCCGGTTGTAAACGGCGAACGGAAAATGCCGAGGCGCACAGGGCCCGGAAGGTAGGTTCGCTGGTTCGAACCATACCGAGGGGACATCTGCGCCACGGGATATCTGCGCCTGTCGGACCGCCGCACTGAATTGTTATAAACTACCGAGGAGAGGAGATCTAAGCATGCGTCTGAAAACGACAATCAGAACCGCTTTTTGCGTCTGCGCTGCCGCCGCCCTCGCATTAACCTTCAGCACCGTCAGCCGAACCGCCACTTCCAAGGTGAATCTGCCGGTCGGGAAAGTGCCGCTGACTTCCGCCGGGTCGCTCGCCTTCGGGCCCGACGGCATCCTTTTTGTGGCCGATTCGCCCGGCGCACAAATCGTGGCTATTGATACGAAAGACACGAAACCGGTGGCGAAAGCCTCCATCAATGTCGAAGGCCTGGACGCCAAAATCGCCGCGATGGTTGGCGTGCCCGCCGACCAGATCGTCATCAATGACGTTGTGGTGAATCCCATTTCGAAGAACGCCTATGTGTCGGCCTCTCGCGGCAAGGGACCCGACGCCGCTCCGCTCATCGCGAAAGTCGATACAAACCACAAAATAACCATGCTGTCGCTCGACAGCGCGCCGAATCAGGCGATAAGCCTGGTGGATGCTCCCGAAGCCAAGTCGGGTGGCCGAAATCCGCGCATGCAAACCATCACGGACATGACCTACGTCAATGGCGATCTGATGGTGGCTGGTCTCTCGAACGAAGAATGGAGTTCGGCGCTGCGTTCGATTCCGTTCCCATTCACATCCGCCGAGAAGGGCGCCACGCTCCAGATCTGGCACTCTTCGCATGGCCGTTACGAAACGCAGGCCCCCATCCGCACCTTTGTTCCTTACGATATTTCCGGCCAGCAGTATGTGCTGGCTGCCTACACCTGCACTCCGCTGGTGAAGATCCCGGTGAGCGAACTGAAGCCGGGCGCGCAGGTGAAGGGCGCTGAAATCGCCGACCTGGGCGCGGGCAACCAGCCCCTCGATATGGTCCCCTACAAGAAGGGTGGTCATCAATACATCCTGATCGCCAACACCAGCTTCGGCGTGGTGAAGCTGAAGGCCGACAAGATCGAGACCTACCCGGCGATTTCCGCGCCGCAGCGCACCGACGTCGCTGGTGTTCCCTACGACAAGGTTAGCGGGCTTGAGAACGTTCAGCATCTCGCGGCGCTCGATTCCTCGAACGTGCTCGTCATGACCGGCCAGCCCGGTTCCGGTCCGGTTTACAATCCTGGGCCGCCGGTAGGTCCGATCAATCTGGAAACCGTCGCACTGCCCTAAAGCTCGCGGTTGTCCAAGCAGCACCACATTGCGTAAGTTCATTTTTGCCGGACTGGCGGTCATCCTCTCCTGGGGGATGGCCGCCGCGCAAAACATCTCCATTCAGTTTCAAGGCGGCACGTTCCAGGTCACTGGCTGGCAGGCTCCCTCAGCGCCGCCGGCCAAAGGCTGGGCTTCTGTTTTCGTTGTATACGCGGGGAGCGGCGATGTGCCTCCGCTGCTCGGCAGCTACGCGGTGGAAAGCGGCTCACTGGTGTTTCATCCCACTTATCCCATCGCGGCGGGCGTTCATTACCGGGCCATTTTCAAGTCGCCTTCCGGCGGCGCGACGGTCGAGAAATCATTCGATGGACCTCCGCTACCCACCAATCGCATTGCACGCGTCGAGCATGTCTTTCCTTCAGGCGACGCCTGGCCCAGCAATCAGCTTCGGCTGTACATCTATTTTTCGGAGCCCATGAGCCGTGCGGAGGCCGCACGCCACATTCACGTCCTCGATTCGCAAGGGAAAGACCTGGCCGGATCGCGTGGTATCTTTCTACCCGGTGAAGAGCTATGGGACCCTGCCTTCCGGCGTCTGACCATGACGTTTGATCCGGGTCGCATAAAACGGGGCCTAACCTCGAATGAGAGTATCGGACCGCCGCTCACGGAAGGGAAGCGCTACACGCTCGTAATCGATGCCGGCTGGCCCGACGCCCGCGGTGTGCCAATGGCCGGGGAGTTCCGCAAGGCCTTTCGCGGTGGACCGGCCGAGCGCGTTCCGCCCGATCCCAAACGCTGGAACATCATGGTTCCGAAGGCCGGCGGCAGGGCGCCGCTCGCGATCGATTTCCCCACACCCATGAACTATCCGCTGCTGCAGCGCATGATCCATGTGTCGGGGCCCGAGGGTGCCATGGTTTCTGGCGCGGTTGACATCGCACGGCAGGAAAGCGAATGGCGTTTCGCGCCAGACAAGCCCTGGGCCGCCGGCAATTACCGGATCGTCGTCGACACCGGCCTAGAAGATCTGGCCGGCAACCACATCGGCGAACCGTTCGATCTCGATGTCTTCAACAAAGTTACCGAGCACATCGAGACCAGAACAGTAGCGCTGCCATTCAGCGTGCGCTGAACGGTATTACTTGCAGGCATCGAGCGGCCGATCGCCGATCTGCACCATGGTAAAACGGTCGGGATGACGCCAGCGGACGAGAAAATAGTGGCTGGGCTCGTCTTGCAGATGAGTGCCGATCTGCCATAGCTCGGGGTTACTGCTGCAGCGGACTGGATCGTCCGGGAAATCCCCTTCGTCATCGTCGCGGTGCAGCTTTTGATGCCACTGCTGCAGAGCGGGGGATTCAGCCAGTCCGGCGCTCTCCTGCCAGGGCGCCGCCAGCCACTCGTCGACAAAGTCGCGGGGCGTAGGCGCGATTGGATCCACCTGCTTCACCGTTGTGCCGTGAATTTCGAAGTGACGGACTGCTTTATGCGGATAGCCGTAGCCTCCGCCTCCAGCCGTGAATTCGATTCGCAGGTCCCCGGGTTGAATTCTCCCCCATACCGGCGGGTCGCCTTCGTCGTACAGCAACTCGCGTTTATCGAGCAGAGGCGTTTCGGTGCCAAGCCGCCACACCCGGTAGTAGACGTCTTTGAAAGTCAGGCAGCCGGCTTGCGTGCCGAGCGTGAGGATCAGCCGTTTGCCGTCGGGACCGGGATCGGAAACCTCAACGGAATGGAGCAATTGTGGAAAATAAGCACTGGCGGAGTAGTCGTTTTGCTCGTTCTCCCAGATGCGCTGCCACTTACCGCCGCTCCACTGATAGATGTACGCAGAATAATCGTACCCACAGCGAATTCCGACGCCTACGGCAGTCAGCGCGATGAGGAAATCTCCCTGGCGTTCGATCTGAATCTCATCCAGAAAACCAAGCGCGGTGGGAAGACAATCTGAATCCTTATCACAGAACAGCTTGGCCTGGCTGAGTCCGTTATGCAAAGTTTCATTCAGCCCCGCGACATCCCCATTCTGCGGAAATCTTGCGAGGCGAGCTTCGATCCAGTCGCGAATCTCGTGCTTGGCGACCGTGACCTGCGGTACGCCTCCGCGAACGTCCTGGTGTTGATTGGCGTACCGGCGCAGCTCCAGAACGGTTTTGCGAATGGCCGTCAGGCGCGGATTTTGCGCCAGCGCGCACAGTGGCAGCAATACGAGCGCGAGTCGCTTCACGACCATACATCATCGCAAATTTATGGTCCCAGGTTGCGATTTCAGCCACGCGCTTCGCAAGGCTCGACAGCGCCATTCCAAAATTTGAGCTTGCGGCTCATCCAACGACTACGTAGACGAGTGTGCGGGTCATGGGCAAAGGCCGGAAGGAAACGTGCACGCCTCTTGCAACGCGTACCCTTAACGTCTTGAAATTCTCGCCAAAGGAGCTGGTGCAGCGAGAACGACTTTTTTTAGCTACCCGCTCACCGACGCGCGCCACTTACTTGCTCTCCAGGATGGCTGCGATCGCACCCGTCAGATGAAGCCATTGCTTTTCGTATTCGGCGGCGGCTTTCCGGCCTTTGGCGGTCAGCGAGTAATACTTGCGTTCCCTTCCGTTCTCGGCTCTGCGCCATGCCGACTTGATCTGCCCTTTTCTTTCGAGCTGATGCAGCGCGGGGTACAGAGTGCCCTCCTTGAACTCGAACGCGTTGGCGCTGCGGCGCGAGGCCTCCTGAAGGATTTCATAGCCGTACATTTCGCCCCGAGACAGCAAGTTGAGCAGCAGTAAACCGACGCTACCCTTCAAGAATTGTGTGTCGATATCCATTAGCTTCCATCCATTCTCCACAGTCTTGCTTTACAACCCTTGGATAACAAGGTATCATCGACTGGCGGTTCAGTCAATCCCGGGGGTGCATGAATGCTGAGACGTTGGATGGTCTTGTGTGGCGTATGGATCGGCTTCACGGGCGTCGGGTTATCCCAGAAGGGCGCCGGCGTACCGGGCAGCGGCGCTATCATCGCGCGCCAGGCGAGCCTGGATATGTCTTCCATCACGTTCCGCTCGATGGTCGATGGCATGCAGGCGGGACGCGAGGCAAAGAGTCAAGGCTATCCGGCGGCCGCTCTTGCCAAATGGGCCAAGGCGCTTCCGCGAATGTTTCCGCCCGGCACCGGCCCGGGTGAGACATCTGTGAGTACGCAAGCTGCTTCTGCGATCTGGCGCAACCGCGCCGGCTTCGAGCGGGCTGCGTCCAATTATGTGGACGCCGCCGCGCGGCTCAGTGCCCTGGCGGCGGCCAACGACACACCAGGTTTTTCAAGACAACTCCAGGAGGTTGAGCAAGCGTGTAGCTCTTGCCATGCCCGGTATAAGGAGGGCGCCCAGGGTCCACCCCGCTGATCGAAAGAACTCACATCTGTGCCGGCGACTTCAAATCTGCGCTCGCAGCTACTTCGCTCCCCCCGTATAACCCTGCGCGCTGGTCGTTCCCCATCCGCCGTAAAACACGATGCCGAACAGCGTCTTCTTGTCGCGGCCGCCGAAAAACTGCCGTGCAATCCCTGCGGGCGGGGATGCTGCCGGCGAACTTGCCGTCCGACGCGAAGACATCCACCAACTTCCCCGCCGCAATATAGACGCGGCCCTGCTGATCGACGGACGCCCCGTCGCCGCCTTCCCTGCCCCGTAGTTCGCCGAAGTCGCGCTGATTGGTCGGCGCGCCGTCCGATTTAGCGTCGAACGCGTAGACTATTGCGCCGTTGATGACGTACAGCGTCTTTTCATCAGGGCACAGGATAATGCCGCTGGCGAGCGGTAAGTCTATCCTGCCGCCGGCCGTTTGTGTCATAATACTACCCATAGTTGTCTTAGTGAGTCCTCTAGGGAGGTAGTTATGGCCCGGTCTTCCGACGCGCTCCTCGGAGCGCTGGATCTGCTGGTCCTCAAAACACTCGCCCGCGGCCCCAATCACGGCTTCGGCATCGCCCTCCATATCCAAACTGTTTCCGAAGGCCTGCTGCGCGTGGAGGAGGGCTCGCTCTACCCCGCCCTCCATCGCCTGGAGCGCGACAAATTCGTCAAAGCCAACTGGATCCAAACCGAAAATGGCCGCCGGGCTCGCATCTACAAGCTCACCGCGTCCGGCCGCGCACGCCTGGAAGAGGCAGAAGCGAACTGGGACAACGTCTCGAAAGGCGTAACACGCATCCTGAGGTATGTATGAAACGCATCTGGCTCACTTTGTTTCGGCGCTCCCACATTGATGCCGAAATCGCGGAAGAAATCCAGTCCCATCTCGCGATGCGCGCCGATCTGGAACGGCAGTCCGGCCTCAACGCCGCCGAAGCCGATGCCGCCGCCCGCAGGAAATTCGGCAATTCCACCATCGTGCTGGAAGACACCCGCCAATTCCATCTCGCGCCGTTCCTTGAAAGCATCCTTCAGGATTTGAGCCACGCCCTGCGCCAGCTTTTTCGCAACCCGGTTTTCTCCGTAACGGTCTTATTGATCCTGGCGCTCGGCATCGGCGCCTCCACCGCCGTTTTCACCGTCGTAGATGGCGTGCTTTTTCGTCCCCTGCCCTATTCCGATCCCAGCCGCATCGTCGCCTACGGAATGAAAGCGCCCATCGAAGAACGTGAATTTCAGTTTGGGTTCGACTATCTCGATTGGCGCGGTAAAATTCCCGCTTTCCGGGCCGTTACGTCCATGTTTCCCGGCGACCAGGATTGCGACCTCACTGAAACGAACCCAGCTCGCCTGGCCTGCGCCCACGTTGAGTCCACGTTCTTTCCTCTGTTCGGGGTCCAGCCCATCATCGGACGCAATTTCACACGCGATGAGGACCGCCCGCACGCGCCCCCGGTCGCTTTGCTCTCGTACAGCCTTTGGCAAACTCGCTTCGGCGGCCAGGCCGCCGTGCTCGGCCGCCACATTTCGCTCGACAACGCGTCCACCACCATCATCGGAGTTCTTCCCAAAGATTTTGTGATGCCGACTCTTCGCCGATTCGACCTCATCCTTCCCCAACAACTAAACGAAGCCGCGCAAGTGTTCCCCAATACCGGCCATATGCTGCGTACCTTCGCCCGGCTCCGCCCCGGGTGGACTCCGGCGCAAGCAATTTCCGCGCTCCAACCCATGCTCCAACGCGACATCGCGGGAGCGCCCATGGCCTATCGCAACGAAATCCATATGGGCGTTCGCACCCTCCGCGATTGGCAATATGGCGACCGCCGCGCAGCGTCCTGGGCCCTGCTGCTCGCGGTGCTTGCCGTTCTATTGCTCGCGTGCATGAACGTCGCCAGCCTCTTGCTCGCGCGCGCCACCAGCCGCCAGCGCGAACTGGCCATGCGGCAGGCCCTCGGAGCCAGCCGCTCGCGGCTCGCCCGCCACGCCATCACCGAAAGCGTTCTTCTCAGCCTGTGCGGCGGCGCGCTGGGCTGCGCACTGGCTGTGTTCCTCCTCAAAATATTGCTCGCCACGTCCGCCAATAGCATCCCCGGACTTACCGAGGTCCACTTCTCCGTTCGCACCTTTGTGTTTGCCGCATTGCTCTCTTTGCTCAGCGGCCTGGTGTTCGGAGCACTGCCCGCCTTGCGCCAACCGACCCTCGAAATATTCACCGGCTGGCGTTCCACTTCGCCCTCCAGAACTTCGATTCGCGATGCGCTGGTTACCTTGCAAATCGCCGGCTCCCTCATCATGCTCACCGGTGCGGGCCTAATGCTCCGCACTTTGTGGAAACTCGAAAGCGTCCCGCTCGGTCTGGACGCCGAGCACGTTGTCACGGCGCAATTCACGCTAGCATCCAGTTACAACCCCGCGCGTGTGCGCGCGTTCTCTGAAACGCTCGAACAACGCCTGCGGAACCAGCCCGGCCTCACCAGCGTCGCCCTCGCCGATTCCATTCCGCCCGGCGGACTCTCCCGATCGATCCCTTTCTTTGCGATCCGTGTTTCCGGACATCCGGCTTTCCAGCACGGCGTCGGCGGCATGGTTCCGTGGCGGGCCGTCTCTTCCGATTACTTCCAGACTTTTCATGTGCGCCTGCTCCAAGGCCGCGCCTTCGATGCCTCCGACAAGAACGCTCCGAACACTCCCAGCATGATCTTGAGCCAAGCGCTGGCCCGCAAACTTCTGCCCGGCGAAAATCCCATCGGCCAGCAAGTCACCACCGCTGAATCGGGAACATACACTGTCGTGGGCGTCTCCGCCGATGTCCGCAATTCCGGGCTCGCGGGCGCACCCGATCCCGAGTTCTATCTCGATCGCGAACAGTTTCCGCAATTCTGGCTGCGCGGCATGACCAGCCGTCATATCGCCGTAGCCGTCCGCGCCAACCTGCGCCCGCAATTCCTCGAAACCTGGCTGCGCGATGAGATTCGATCTCTGGAACCCTCTGTTCCCGTCGACGTAATGACCATGCAGGACCACGTTCGCGACTTCGCCGTCCCCGAACGTTTTCATGCCATATTGTTCAGCCTCTTCGCCGCGATAACGCTGCTGCTGGCGGTCAGCGGGCTCTACGGATTGGTCCGATTCTTAGTCGCCCGCCGCACGCAGGAAATCGGCGTTCGCATTGCCCTGGGTGCATCGCCCGCCGGCATCGCAACCATGATCCTCCGCTCCGCCCTGCGCTTCACGCTAGCCGGTGCCGCCCTCGGCATCGCAGGCGCGCTCCTCATCAGCCGCTGGCTCAACTCGATGCTGTATCAAACTTCTTCCCGCGATCCTCTCACCATCGCTGTGGTCGCCGCGCTACTCATCGGATGCGCCATCGCCGCTGCGCTCGCGCCGTCGCTCACCGCAGCCCGCACCGACCCAATGACCGCCCTCCGCGCCGACTAACCCCACTATCGGCCTCCACACTCCTTCTTTTGCCAACACATTCCAGAAGACCAGTACCGTCTTTTGTGGCGCGCATGAGGAGCCTGTCGGGGTGAAAAAGCTTGGCTGGTGTAGCCAGCAACCAAAATCTTGTGGGATTTGAGCCTCGCGAGCGGGTGGTCGATCGGGCAACGCCGATTAGTCGAAGAGTGCGTGCAAAAACGGCGCTGGAAGAACAAATCGTTGTCACCGCGATTTAGAAACAGAGCGGTGCTTCTCGCTAGGCCGCGTAGCGATACAGTTTGAGAAGGTTGAAGGCAGTGCAGATGATGGCCCACTCGCCTTGCACTTGCGCCAAGCCTCTCATCAGAAAGCGTCGATATCGGAGCGTCTCTTTGATCATGCCAAACACAGGCTCGACTATGCCGGCACGTTTCTGATACCGCTTTTTATCTTCGGGCTCATTCAGTCTTTGTCGCATCTGCTGCGCTGCCGGTCCTTGCGGCGCATTCACAGCCAGTTTGCCCGTCAGTTTGTTGGCGCCGCGGTCTGGTGGCACGAGCAGATTTCGTCCCTTAGCTTGCTGCTCGGCGATGCTGCTTTCATTCCAGTACCCAGCATCCGCCGTCGTCAGTTCTGGAACCGTCCCCAGAGTTTGCTCGACCAATTCCATCATCGGCTTTAATTGCTGCCGGTCGGTGGGGTCGGAAACTACGGTCTGCGCTACGATGATCTGCGGAACTCCTGCCGCCGCCACTTGCGCGTTATAGCCTTGCACGAAGGCTTTGGTCGCGCCATCGATCATCAGCCCGGACTCTGGGTCGGTCAGATTCCCTTTGGTCTGCTCGGCTGGCAGCCCGCTCTTGGCTCGACTCCAGCGCATCCTTTGCGCACCATCCTTGGGCTTGCCGTTCTGTTCGGCCTTCTCTCGTTCTGCTTGCTCGGCCCTTTGCTTGGCCTCTTGCTCCAGTTCCCGTTTGGCGGCTTGGATCTTTTCCAACTGCTGTTGCGCGGCAGCCAAATCCGCCGGCAGTTCATCCCCGCGCTGGCCTTTTCCATACCGCTCATCTTCCTGTTCGTCTACCCGCGCCGCCTCTTCCAGCATTCGCTTCACTTCTGCCACCAGCGCTGCTTCCTGCTCGCTGAGCCGCTGATAACTCCGGCTTTGGAGTCGACTCGCGTTGGCCGCCAGTTTGGTTCCATCCAGAGCCACCTGACCCAACTTCACCAGCCCCGCCTTCTGGCATAACTGCAGCGCCTGAAAAAACGGCTCTGCGCAGGAATTCGTGGGAAGTGCCGGAATTGCTGAACTTGGGCTAAACTCGCAGTTTGCCGACGGATAACGAGTTCACCAGGATCTTGGCTTGGCCGGGATACCAGGTCTATCAACATGAGATTGACGAAAAAGCGAAGACGCTGAAACTGTGGATACGGCGCAAGCGAGGAAATCGAAAGATCGAGTGCTCCGGTTGCGGCCGGAAGTTCAGCGAACTGTACGACACCAGCGAGCGGGCGGTGCGGGATCTTCCCTGGAGCGCGTTTACGGCGACGGTGTTCATCGAGATTTACCGGGTGAAGTGCCCGGACTGCGGTGTGAAGCGCGAGAAGGTGCCACTGCTGCCGAGCAAGGCGCCATTTTCTAAGAGGTTTGAAGACGCCGTAGGATTAGCATGCGAAATGGCCTCGGCCAGACAGGTGGCACGCCAGTTCGGGTTGCCCGCCAGCACCGTGCGGGCGATCGATCTGAGATATCTGGAGCGGTGGAATGCGGCGCGAAGGAAACCCGCTTTACGTCAGATGGGCGTCGATGAAATCTATCTGGGAAAGAAACAGAAGTTTCTCAGCGTGGTGTGCAACCTGGAAACCGGCGAACCCTTGTGGTTCGGCCAGGAAAGGAAGAAGGAGACCTTGGATGGATTCTTTCAGACCGAGCTCAGCGCCCAGCAGCGGCGCGGGATTCAGGCGGCCTGTTTGGATATGTGGAAGCCCTATCGGTTGAGCATCGAGCAATGGGCGCCCAACTGCCAGATCATCTATGACAAGTTCCACATCATGCAACACGCCAACAAGGCGGTGGATGAAGTGCGAAGGGCGGAGTTCTTCCGCAAGGGTGGACGGATGAGGAATGTGGTGAGGGGCAAGCGTTGGCTATTGCTGAGCCGATGGGTCAACCTGGAGACCGGCAAGAAACAGCAGTTGAACAAGCTGTTCGCGCTCAACCGGCGGGTCCTGAAGGCGTATCTGTTAAAGGAAAGCTTGGACCGTCTCTGGACCTATCGCTACGAAGGCGCCATGATGCGGTATCTGCACAACTGGATGGATCAGTTGCGCTGGCAAAGGTTGAAACCGTTTGAAAAGCTGGCCCAGATGTTGGTCGATCACCTGGAAGGGATTCTGAACTACTGCCGCACCAAAGTGCCGATGGGAGTCGTGGAATCGGTGAACGGGAACATCAAGAGCCTGCTACGGCGCGGCCGGGGCTATAAGAACCGCCGTTACCTCCTGCTGAAAGCGCAACGGATGGCGGCCACCAAGACCGAATTTGTTGTCTTCAGGAAAGCAGCCTAAAATGCGGGCCTCCACAGATTCCTGCGCAGAGCCTAAAAAACAACCCACTCAGTTTTTCCAGATGCACCTTACGGAATTCAGCAATCGAGTCATGATCCGGATGCTGGTCCGCCGACAGGTAGCGGAAGGCCACCTCCTCATACGTCGCCTTCTCTATGTTTCGTGAGCTCCGAACCCCCACCGCGTATCCGTATATCAATATCCGCACCATCATTTCCGGATGGTAGCCGATTGCTCCCCGGCCATCTTTGCGCTCCTACTCTCGCAGCAGTTCACTCAGGTCCAATTCGGCCACCACGCCAGCGATAAATCGCCCCAAGTGCTTTTCGGGAAGCCAATCCTGCAACAACGGCGCCAACAACAGTGGCTGATCCAGCGAACAGGTTCGAAATCTCCTCATTGCTTTCTAAGACGAAGATCCATCCCTCCCCGTAACCGAAATTCGCATTCTATCTCCGACAGGCTCGGAGTGCGTGCCGCGTTCACACTCATGGGAACGCGAGTTAATCCATATAGTCAAAGATGTCGAGACGGGTCTCAACACGGCGCGCTAGAAAGCTTGCGCCACATCAAAATGTCACTGTCATTTCCTGACACGCGCTAAGCCAATCAATGGTCGCATGCAAAGTGGAGCGCGCTGGCTGCGGTCTCCTCAAGAGCGCTCGACCCAGCGCGCTAGAATAGCACCGATGGCGGCGACTACCCTCCTCACGTCCGATCAGTTCCTGGCGTTGCCCGAGGAATCCGACGAGCACGGGAATCGGATCAAAGACGAATTGATTGGAGGCGAAGTCGCCAAAGTGCCGCCCGCTTCGCTAATTGACAACTTGATTAAGAATCGAATCAACGAACTGTTGATTGCATATCTGAGCGCAAATCCCGGGCTCGGCATGAAAAGCCTGGTGGAGATTGGCGCACTGGTAAGCGATGCTGATGCACTTATTCCCGATGTGTCTGTTGTACAGCGATCCCGCTTACCGGGCCAGACCAGGATCTTCCAAGGATCACCGGAACTCGCGATTGAAGTCGTTTCTCCGAGCGATACCGCCAAGCACCTGGAACGAAAAGTTGACGCGTACTTGCAGGGCGGCGCAAAATCGGTGTGGATCGTCTTTCCGGAGGCCCGCTTGGTGATGGTTCATAACCGTGAATCAATTCGCAAATTGAAAGCAGATCAGCACCTCGAAGATGCTCTGCTGCCAAGCTTCTCTTGCCCCGTCGCGGCGTTCTTCGAACTCGCCTAGCCGCGGACGCTTCAGGAGCTTTTTAACCACGCGCTAGAATGGTAGCGATGGCGGCGACTACCCTCCTCACGTCCGATCAGTTCCTGGCGTTGGCCGAAGAATTGGATCGGGACGGCAATTTCGTTCAGCGCGAGCTGATCAACGGTGAGGTGGTCAGCATGCCCCACGCGGCCAAACGGCACGATATTATCCGAAGCAATACCCTAGACGCTCTAATCGTCTACCTGAAACCAAACCGAAGCCTGGGTCTTAAGGCTCTTCCGGACACGGAGTTCGTTGTGAGCGCCGATGATACCTTCATTCCGGACGTTTCCGTGATTGCGACCGCGCGACTGGCCGATGAGCACAAGTACATACAGGGCGCGCCGGAACTGGCGATCGAAGTGGTGTCTCCGAATGAGAGCGCGGCGTATCTGCGAATCAAAACAGAGGCTTATCTGGCGAACGGCTCGCATTCCGTCTGGATCGTTTTCCCCGAAGTCCGTTCCGTGATGGTTTACACTCGCGATGCAGTTCGCGAGCTCAAGGGCGACCAGCCGATCACCGATCCCCTCCTGCCGGGCTTCTCATCCCCCGTCGCCGCGTTCTTCGAGCTGACCTAGCCCGCGTCGATGCGCCACTTCTTCACCCGATCCGTCCCGCCGTTCTCGCGTGTTCTGCTGGTAGAAAGCGGAGGCCGCGAGCTATTCGAAAATCTGCTTCCCGTCCTGTATCAAAACCATCCCGAAATACTCTGCGACCTGGTCACCTGCTACGCCGGCGCGCCGAAGAACTTTCGCGAGGACCAGGGCGCGGTGTACCGCGTAACCGACTATCCCGCCGGCCCGGCCCGCCAGCAGTTTTACAAAATGCTCGGGGGAAATGGCTACAACATCGTCGGTATCATCTGTTCCGCCGAGGCCATCATGACCAAGTGGAAATGGATGCTGGCGGCGCGGCTGCCGGGCAAAATTCTCGTCCTCAATGAAAATGGCGACTACTTCTTCGTGGATTACGGGCACCTGCCCACCATTCGCTATTTCATTCTGTTTCGCGCCGGCCTGACGGGCTCCGGCGCCGTCCGCACTCTCGCGCGAGTGGTATTGTTCCCGTTCAGCCTGCTATACCTGATCTTGTACGCAATTACCGTTCATTCCCGGAGGATCCTGCGAACCCTATGAAAGCTGTCTTTGTCGAACAGCCCGGCGGCGTTGAGAATTTGAAATATGCGGACATTCCGACACCAGCGCCCGGTCCCGGCCAGGCGCTGGTAAAGATTGCGGCATCGGGCGTTAATTACATCGATATCTATTTCCGCAAGGGCGTGTATCCCGCCCCTCCGCCGATTGTGCTGGGCAGCGAAGGCGCAGGAACGGTGGAAGCCGTGGCGCCTGACGTGAAGAACGTGGCTGTGGGAGATCGAGTAGCGTACGCAATGGCGCGCGGATCCTACGCGGAACATGCCGTGGTCCCGGCCTGGCAATTAGTGAAGATCCCAGCTTCGGTCGATTTCGAAACGGCCGCCGCCGCGATGCTCCAGGGCATGACCGCGCATTACCTCACGCATTCGACATACCCGCTCAAACCAGGCGACTCCTGTTTGATCCACGCCGCTGCTGGGGGCACCGGCAGTTTAATCGTCCAGATGGCCAAGATGCTGGGCGCGCACGTCATCGGTACGGTCGGCGATGAAGAAAAAGCCAAGCAAGCCAAAGCAGCCGGCGCCGACGAAGTGATCATCTACACAAAAGAAGATTTCAGCGCCAAAGCGAAAGGCATGCACGTGGTGTACGATTCGGTGGGCCAATCCACGTTCACGAAAAGCCTGGATTGCCTGCGCCCGCGCGGCATGATGGTGAGCTTCGGCAATGCCAGCGGACCGGTGGAAAACTTTGCCCCGCTCATCCTGAGCCAGAAGGGTTCGCTGTTCCTGACGCGCCCAACGCTAGCCAGCTATACCGCGACGCCCGAGGAATTGGACTGGCGCGCCAACAACGTGTTGAACTGGATTGGACAAGGCAAGCTGAAACTGCATATTTACAAGGTGTATCCACTCGCCGATGCTGCCCAGGCGCATCGCGATCTCGAGGGCCGCAAGACCACCGGAAAGCTGCTGCTCCGTGTCGCCTGATCGCGCGGCCATTCCGTTCGGCGAACTGAAGATCGACGCGCTGCTCGTCTCCGCGCCGCCCAATGTTCGCTACCTGAGCGGCTTCACCGGCGACAACGGCCTGTTGCTGGTGACGCCCGCATCGCAAACGCTATTCACCGATCCGCGCTTCACCATTCAAGCCGCGGAGGAGTGCACTTGCGAGGTGAAAATCGTCACCAAGACGCCCCTGGATCAAGCCGCTCTTCAGGCCATTGGCAAGAAGCGCATCAAGCGCGTGGGATTTGAAGCCTCGCGCATGCTGTATGAGGTTTATCAGCGAATCGCGAAATCTCTGCCGCGCGGAGTAAAGCTCAAGCCGATCGGGCCCGTGGTGGACAGGCTGCGCATGGTGAAGTCGGACGACGAGATCGCCCGTATTCGCCGCAGCGTGCAAACTAATTCGGAAGCCTTCGAAAAAACCGTGCGATCCATCCGTCCCGGCGCGCGGGAATCGGCCATCGCGGCGGAGCTCGAGTACCAGATGCGGCGATTGGGCGCCGAGAAAGCCGCTTTTGAAACCATCGTGGCTATTGGACCGCGATCCGCGCTGCCGCACGCGCAGCCCACCGCGCGGAAGCTCGCAAACGATGAACTACTATTGATTGACATGGGCGCCTGTCAGGATGGCTACATGAGCGACATGACGCGCGTGCTGTTTCTCGGTACGCCCAGCCGCCGCGTGCGAACGATGTACGACGCGGTGCTGAAAGCGCAACTAGCCGCTATCGACGCCGTACGTCCCGGTGTCACTGCGGCCCATGTGGATCGCGCGGCTCGCCGCGTGCTTGAAACGGAAGGCCTGGGGAGGGAGTTCGTCCACTCCACAGGTCACGGCTTGGGGCTCGAAATTCACGAAGGTCCGCGCCTGGGGCGCCGTGACAAAACGAAACTCCAACCTGGCATGGCGATCACGATCGAGCCGGGCGCGTACGTTCGCGACTTCGGAGGAATTCGCATCGAAGACACCGTGCTGGTGACTAAGAATGGCTGCGAAGTTCTCACCCCCACCTCCAAGGAGCTAAGACTTCTCTAAATGTCGAACGACGAAATCAAGGAGCTGATCCAGCTCGTGGTGGAGAGCGGGATCGCGGAACTGGAGCTGGAGCGCGGCGGGGATCGTGTCCGCATTCGCCGAACCGTGGAGCCAAGACCGCTCACGATGGAGTCTCCCAGGCGCCTCCGCCGCGGGGAAATGTTGTCGAAACCGCGCAGCCTCGCCGGCACCTCCTCCGCCGGCGCCCAACGCGAATGAGCACATCGTGAAATCGCCGATCGTCGGCACCTATTACGAATCGCCCAAGCCCGGTGATCCGCCTTTCGTCAAAGTGGGCGACTCGGTGGAACCAGGACAGGTGCTCTGTATCATTGAATCGATGAAACTGATGAACGAAATCGAGTCGGAAATCGCTGGAACGATCGTGGCCAAGCTGATGGAGAGCGGCCGGCCGGTAGAGTACGGAGAGGCCCTGTTCGCTATTCGCCCGCGCTGATATGTTCCAGAAAATCCTGATCGCTAATCGGGGCGAAATTGCCGTTCGCGTCATCTGTGCCTGCAAGGACCTGGGCATCAAGACCGTGGCAGTCTATTCGGAAGCGGATCGCAACAGCCTGCATGTGCGTTTCGCCGACGAAGCCATCTGCATCGGTCCGGCCAAAAGCTCGCGCAGCTATCTCGACATTCCATCGGTGATCAGCGCTGCTGAAATCACCAACGTAGATGCCATTCATCCCGGCTATGGCTTCTTGAGCGAGAACGCCGACTTCGCCCAGGTATGCGAAATGTCGGGGATCAAATTCATCGGACCCAAGCCGGACGTGACGCGCGCCATGGGCCTGAAGCAGCATGCCCGCGCCGCGATGGCGGAGTGCGGAGTGCCGATCTTGCCTGGCTCTACTGGAATTCTGCAGAATGCCGAAGAGGCGCTCGAAACGGCGCAGCGCATCGGGTATCCAGTGATGCTCAAAGCCTCGGCTGGCGGCGGCGGCCGCGGCATGCGCATGGTGCAGGAAGCTTCCGAATTGCCGTCCTTGCTGACGCAGGCGCAGCAGGAAGCCGGGGCGGCCTTCTCATCGCAAGACATTTACATGGAGAAGCTGGTGGTGGCGCCGCGGCATATCGAGTTCCAGTTGCTGGCCGACGAGCACGGCAACGTGGAGATTCTAGGCGAACGCGATTGTTCCATCCAGCGCCGGCATCAAAAGCTGCTGGAGGAAGCGCCTTCGCCGGCCATGCGTCCGGAGCTTCGCGAAACCATGCGGGAGCGCCTCTGCGCGGCGATGAAACGGATCGGCTATACCAACGCCGGCACCATCGAGTTTCTGATGGATCGGAATGGCGACCTGTACTTCATCGAAGTGAACGCACGCATTCAGGTGGAGCATCCGGTTACGGAATCGATCACCGGCATCGATCTGGTGAAGAGTCAGATCCTGATCGCGGCAGGCTATAAACTGCCTGAGATTATCCAGCAGCCGGTGGAGATCCGCGGCCATGCCATTGAGTGCCGCATCAACGCCGAAAATCCCGAGACGTTCGCGCCATCGCCCGGGCGAATCACCGCGATGAACCTGCCGGGCGACGTCGGCATTCGCGTGGACACTGCTGCCTACACCGATTATGTGATTCCGCCGTTTTATGATTCACTGATCGCGAAACTGATCGCTTATGGGCACGATCGCAACGAAGCAATTGCGCGCATGCGGCGTGCGCTCGACATGTTCGTGGTGGAAGGCATTTACACCACGATTCCATTGCACCAGCGCATAATGAACGATCCGGATTTTGTCGCCGGAAACTTCGATACGTCGTTTCTTACAACACACGCCGTGAAAAAGGCGCCGTAGCTGGTCTTTCCAAATCATTTGGGAAGCGCCAAGCATCGCCACGAGTTAGCTTGCAGTGTCATTTAGCGGGCGTGGTTACTGGACAGTGTCGATGCCCCACGCCGGGCGTGCGCCACGGGGCCGGAACAGCCCATCAGCTCGAAAGCTCTTCTTCCGCCGCTTCAATCTCCATCCGCAGCAGTGCCGCACCCAGCGTTTTGCCTTGCGCATCGATCCGCAAAGACAATGTCCCGCCGCCGCCGAGCGCTTCGTGCAGCAAAAAGTTGAGCGCGCCCAGATTCGGCAATTCGTAGCGCTCCACCTTGCCTTGCACCATTTCGCCGAAGAATTGTTTCACGCGTTCGGCGGTGACTTCGCGCGCCAGCAGCGGGTAATTCCGCGCATCGAAAGCGATAACGCCGATGTTGGACGTATCGCCTTTGTCGCCCGAGCGTGCGTGCGCGATGCGCGACAGCGGAATCTTCATTCCACCACCTCCACCGACGTTTGGATCAGCTCGCGCGGAATCAGCGCCGGCCAGTAGGCCACTACTTCGCGCACCGGCGGTCGCCCATCGCCAAAGCCGGTGCCCGTCGGGGGACCGCTCAACACCAGCGGGATCAACTCGCGAGTGAAACGATCCACAGTCTTTCGATCCTGGCCGCGCACACCGATGCGCAGTTGCACCTCCGGCGGATCGGGATTCGGGACAGCCACCGGGCCATGACACGCATTCACGCCAAAGAATTCCGTGTAGATCTCCTCAAACTTCAGCCCCAGCTGTTGCAGCCGCTCGCGCACGATCCGGTCAGCCGCTTTCGCCTTCTCGAGAGCCTGCGGCGCGCTATAAACCAGCGTACCGATGGCCTTCCAGCCGTACGAATAGGCGATCGACAGCTTCAGCATTTCAGGGCGCGCGGCTCCGCGAATGCCCGACACTTGTACCCGATCCGGGCCCGCGTCCTTTAACTGAATGGTGGTGAAATCGGCGACGCAATCGGGCGTGATGTAATTCTTCGGATCGCCCAGTTCATAGAGCAGTTGTTCCTTGATCACGTCTACGGACACCCGCCCACCGGTTCCTTCGTGCTTGGTGATGTTGAAGCGCCCCTCGGGCTCGGCTTCGATGATCGGATAGCCGATGTTCGCCATGTCTGGAATGTTCTGCCAGTCCACCTGGCAGTTTCCGCCGGTGCATTGCGCACCGCATTCGACAATATGCCCGGCAATTGTTCCGGCGGCAAGTTTGTCCCATTCGTCCGGCTGCCAGCCGAAGCGATGGATCATGGGCGCGAGCGACAGGGCCGTATCGGTACAGCGGCCCGCAATCACCACGTCGGCCCCCGCGGCCAAAGCCTCCGCCAAGGGAAACGCGCCGATGTAAGCGTTCGCGCTCAGAATGCGATCGCGAATAGTGCTCAGCGGCTCGCCCGTTTCCATGTTTTTCATCGCGTGCCCGGCCGCGAGAAACTGATCCAGCCGTCCAAACACGTCGTCGCCAAGAACCACCGCCACCTTCAGCGAAGGCGCCACACGCCGCACCTCGCGCGCGCAGGCGATCGGATTCACGCCGCCCGCGTTGGCGATCACCTTCACTTCGCGCTCAATCAGCCGCCGCTGGATGCGCGCAATCAAGGGAGGAAAATCGCGCGCGTAGCCAAGATTCGGATCGGCCTCCTTCTGCTTCTGGAGAATCGACATGGTGATCTCAGCCAGATAATCGAGCGCCAGGTAATCGATGGGCCCCTGCTCCACCAGCCGCACCGGAGCTTCCAGCCAATCGCCCCAAAAACCTTGCCCGTTCGCGATTCGGATCATACGCTAAAGCGTCTCCAACACCAAATGCTCGCGGTGTCCATGCGCACTGGCGATCTCCAACGCAAACGCCAGCACTCGCCGCGTTTGCAAAGGATCGATCAGCGCGTCCACATGGCCTCTGGCCGCCGCATAACGCGCGTCCAGCCAGCGCTCGTAATCCGCGCGCGTGCGCTCGATCCGCTCCTGAAGATCCGGTGCTACCGGCTTTCCCTCCGATTTCAACCGCTCCAACTCGGGTCCGTGAATCGCTTGCACCGCCGAATCGCCCTCCATCACGCCAATGCGCGCCGTCGGCCACCCGAACGTGAAGTTCGGATCGAATCCCTGCCCCGCCATCGCATAATATCCCGCGCCGCTCGCATGATTCAGCGTGAGCACGATCTTAGGCACCGTGGCGCACGCCATGGTCTCCACCATCTCCGCTCCGGCGCGAATGATTCCGTCGCGCTCCGCTTCCAGCCCCACCATGAAGCCGGAAACATCCTGGAGGTAAATCAAGGGCACGCCATTTCTTTCCGCGTTCTCGACAAAGTACGCCACCTTGCGCGCGGACTCCGCGTACACGATGCCCCCGATCCGCGCTCCGCCTTCGGTTTTGAGGAATCCACGCCGATTCGCAACCAGAGCCACCGGACGCCCGAACAACTTCGCATCGGCGCACAGCAACTCGGGCGCATGATGGGGCTGGAATTCCAGATAATCGTCTCGATCGAAAATCCGTTCAATCGCGTCTTCGACGTTATACGGCAGCCGGTGATCGGCCGGCATCAAATCGTAAAGACCTTCGGCGGGCTTGGCGGGCGGCGAACCTTCCAGTGCATCGGGCCCGGGCGGCATCGCGCGAAATCTCTCCCGGATCAAGTCCAGGCAAGCCGCGTCGTCCTTCGCCATGTAATGCGCTACACCGCTAGCCGTCGTATGCATGCGCGCGCCGCCCAGCGATTCCGCGTCCACCACTTGTCCCACCGCGCCCTTCACCAGATTGGGCCCACCCAGGCCCATGAAACTGGTGCCTTCCACCATAATGATCACGTCGCTCAGCGCCGGCAGATAAGCGCCGCCCGCGATGCACGGCCCCATCACCGCCGCGATCTGCGGAACATGCAATCGCCGCCGCATCAGCGAATTGTAATAGAAGATGCGCGCCGCGCCATATTGGCCAGGAAAAATGCCGTCCTGCAGCGGCAGATTCACGCCGGCCGAATCCACCAGATACACGATCGGCACGCGATTGCGCATCGCGATTTCCTGCGCGCGCAAAATCTTGGTGATGGTCTCCGGCCACCACGCACCGGCCTTCACGGTAGCGTCGTTGGCGACGACAATCGCCGGCCGTCCTTCGATCTTTCCCGCGCCCGTAACTACGCCTGCGCCTGGAGCTTGCCCGTCGTATTGATCGCAGGCGATCAGCAGGCCGATCTCGAGAAACATCGCCCCGGGATCCACCAGCTTCGCGATTCGCTCGCGCGCAGTCAATTTGCCGTCGCGGTGCTGTTTCTCGATCCGCTTGGGGCCGCCGCCTTGGCGCAGCTTGTCTTCGAGCGTCTGCAGATCATCGACAAGCTGACGCATCTGACCCGTGCTGGTGGTGGACACCATTCTCAGAATACAGTACTCGATGGCGCGCTTCACGGCGGCTGACACGCTATGCTAAGGGCGTGTTGGGCATCGATTCGAAGGCCGCGCGCGCCGCGTGGACCGTTTTCCTGCTGGCGTTGCTGGTGGCCGTGGCCTATGCGATCCGCCAGACGCTCGCGGTTTTTGTAATCGCCCTCCTGTTCGCATATCTGCTCATCCCGCTGGTAGGCTTCGTGGAGCGCGTCACGCCACGTCAGGTTTCACCGCGCATCGCGCTCGCCATCGTCTACCTGGCCCTGGTGGGCGGGATTATCGCTCTGGCGCTGACACTTGGCTCGCGGCTTGCCGAGGAAGCCAACAACCTGGCGCAGCGGCTGCCGGATCTGGTCAAGAATCCAGCCTGGATGCAGAGGATTCCCTTGCCGTCCTGGCTGGAGCCTGCGCGAGCCGCCATGATTGAAAAAGTGGAAGACGAGCTGAGCAGCGGAGGAGCGCAGATTCTGCCCTATGTGAAAGGACTGAGCGGGCAACTGGTGTCCGGCGCAAAATACGCGCTTTATCTGGTTTTGATTCCCATTCTCGCGTTCTTCTTCTTGAAAGACGGATCGGGAATTCGCGATGAGCTGGTCTCAGCTCTGGTGGCAGAACGCCGCCGGCCAGTGGTGGACAATATTCTCGAAGACATCAATCTGCTGCTGGGCGAATATATCCGTGCTCTGGTCCTGCTGTCGGTGTCCAGCTTCGCCGCCAACGGCCTCTTCCTGGCTTCCAGCGGAGCGCCCTACGCAGTCCTGCTGGCCGGAGTTGCAGGGCTTGGCGAGTTCGTGCCCGTGGTTGGGCCGGTGGCTGCCGGTGTGATCATCGTGTTGGTCAGCGGCCTGAGCGGCTACGGCCACGTGCTTCTCTACCTGCTCTTCTGGGCCCTCTATCGGGTGGCCCAAGATTATATTTTGTCACCGTACCTGATGAGCAAGGGTGTGCAACTGAATCCCATGTTGGTGCTGTTTGGGGTGCTGGCGGGCGATCAGATCGCGGGCGTGCTGGGCATGTTTCTGTCGGTGCCCTTGCTCGCGATTTTGCGTGTGCTCTTTGTTCGGCTGCGGCGCGCCCGCGCCGTCGATCTGGTGGCTCCCCGCGGTGAAATATGACGCGGTCGGCGTTCCGGCTTCTCAAGAACACGCGCAAGACGGAGCGCGGCGCGCGGAAATCCCTGATCCGTTTGGCCAACGCCGCGCCCTTTGCGCTCCTGTTCGCACTGCCCCTCGCCGCCCACATGGTGAGCATGAGCACGGGCGATCTGAAAGTGGACGGCGCGCATGCCAGCTATGAATTGCGCATGCCGATGTACGAAGTAGCGCACGTGCACGATCCGCAACACACCCTGCTCGATCACGTCCGCTTTGAAAGCGGCGGCGCGTGGGGCAAGGCGTCCGATGAAGTTTGCCGCCAGGAGCAGGACACGTATGTTTGCACCGCCGAGTATCAATTCCCCGCCCCCGTTGAAACCCTCCAAGTGGAATGCACGCTCGCTTCTGTCACCGTCCCCAACCACGTGCACCTGTTGCGGGCCTATCGTGGCGACAAAACCGACCAGGCCGTGTTCGATCTCTCCTACACCCAAGCGGAAATCCGCTTCCGCCCGCCGACGGCTTTCGAGACGGCCACCCGCGAGATCTCGGCCGGATTCATGCGTGCGGCCGGCGGACTGGCGCCGCTGCTGTTCCTGGTGAGCCTGGTATTGGCCGCCCGCAGCCGCCGCGAGTTGATCGCCCTGACCGCATCGTTTATTGCAGCCGAGACATTGGCTTGTGCGATTGCGCCACGCATCGTGCTCTCCCTATCGCCGCGCTTCATCGAAGCCGCCGCCGCGCTCACCATCGCCTATCTGGCATTCGAGATCATTCTCCTTCCGCACTCCGGCCTGCGCTGGCTGGTGGTGGCTGTGCTGGGCCTGTTTCACGGTGCATACTTCGCCGCCTTCCTCACCGAAAGCGGCTATCACCTGGCGCCATTTTTGACCGGCGTGGTCATCTGCCAGCTGCTTCTCATCGCCTTGTTTGCCTTCCTTCTGGACCGTCTGGTGCGCCTGTCATTCCTGCGCCGCGCCGTGCCGGTAGCGGCGTCGCTTCTGCTGGCGGTTGGCGTTGCGTGGTTCGTTCTTCGGCTTCGGGCTTGAGATGGGCGCATGAGATCGGAGCCTGAGATCATGGTGACATGCGCAACTTTGACAGCCTTTCCGAACGTGAGATCCTGGCGCTGGCTATTTCGCTCGAAGAGGAAGACGAGCGCGTCTATTCCGAATACGCCGAAGGTCTTCGCGAGAACTTTCGAGCCTCCGCCGAGGTCTTCGATGGAATGCGGGAAGAGGAATCCGGACATCGGCGCCGGCTGATCGAATTATTTCGCAAGAGGTTTGGCGAGCATATCCCGTTGATCCGCCGCCAGGATGTGCGCGGCTTCGTGCATCGCAATCCGGTGTGGCTGGTGCAGCCGCTCGGTCTTGACACCGTCCGCAATCAGGCCAGCGCCATGGAAGTGGAGAGCCGCCGCTTCTACGAAAAGGCCGCCGCGCGCGCCCAGGACGCCAGCGTCCGGCAATTGCTGGACGATCTGGCGCAGGAGGAGCGCACGCACGAAGATCGCGCGGAGGAGCTCGAAAAAACTAAGCTGCAGCCCGACGTAAAGCATCGCGAGGACGAAGCCAATCGCCGTCTGTTCGTATTGCAGATTGTGCAGCCCGGATTGGCTGGATTGATGGACGGGTCCGTTTCAACACTGGCGCCGGTGTTCGCCGCGGCCTTAGCTACGCAAAGCAGTTTCGATGCCTTCAAAGTGGGGCTCGCCGCCTCGCTCGGCGCCGGCATCAGCATGGGCTTTGCGGAGGCTCTCTCCGACGATGGCAGCCTCACCGGCCGCGGTCATCCCTGGGCGCGCGGCATCGTGTGCGGACTCATGACCGCCGTGGGCGGCATCGGGCACACGCTGCCGTTTCTGATCCCCAGTTTTCGTTTGGCTATGATTGTCGCGGCGCTGGTGGTGGTTGTGGAGCTCGGTGTCATTTCGTGGATAAGGCACCGCTATATGGACACGCCCCCGGTGTCTGCCGTTCTGCAGGTAGGATTGGGCGGCGTGCTGGTGTTCCTCACCGGAGTTCTGATCGGCAGCTCTTAATGTTCCCAACCGAGCAGAAACGAATTGAAAAACAACTTGAACGCCTGATAGCTTTGCGCGCGGTATTGCGGGCGCATTCCGAAAAGCACGGCGCGGCCTTGTCCCATAGGAACGTCCACCAGCGCGGCGCGGCCCTTTAAATATGACTCGCCCAGCAGCCATCCGGACGCCAGCACATGATCGTCCACGTAGCGTGCAGACTACGCGATCTTTGCTGCCCGGAGCAACCTCCCACGCCGGGCTGTCCTCGCTCCAGATCGCGATGTTCTCGGGGAGGCCATACGTAAGCGGGTTGTGCGTGTCGAGTGTCGCGCTGAGCAACGAGCCGGGCGAATAGAAATCGCGATTCGGCACTCCAGCCAGCACGTTTTTCACGTCCAGATGCAGGTGCTCCACAGCGTAGTTGGCCGAGCGATTCAGAAACACCAGCGTGCCGCCTTGCTCGGCAAAAGCCTTCAAGTTGGCCGCGGACTTTCGCATTCAATCCGCCTGTGTATTCCTGCGGCATGGTTCCAATTGCGAAGCCGCTCGCGATTTGCGAGGCCGGCTGATCGGGAAACACGATCACATCGAACCGCTGCCGCAGGTTGCCCCCTTCGATGTCGGGGTTGAGCACGTTCTGGTAGGCGAAGCCGAAGTTCTCGAGCAGCCAGCGCGTCCAGCCTTCGTCGATGGCGGGCACGTAGCTCTTATAGAGTGCGATGCGAGGCCGCGGGATTTCAACCGCTCTGATTCGCTTGCGGACGGTCGGCCGAGAACTCGCCGCTCGCGGCGTCGCGCCAGATGGGTGCGCCGGTGCTCCAAACCTGATTCACCCTGCGCCAGGAATCTACGTCTGACACCGCGCTGCCGTCAAACTGAAACGATTTCGCTGGCGCCGAAGCCACATTAAATGGCGCGTCGATGGTATCCGTCTCGACGCCCATCAGCAGCGGCAGCGTCTGCGCGGTCACGTCGTAAGGCCGCTGCGGCGGGCCGCCGGGATACATTCGCAAATCGGGATAATGCTGGCGTTCGAGCAGCGTCTTCGCGTAGCTGCTGTAAGGCTGCTGCATGCGGATGACGTAGCTGCCCTGCGGGTATTGCTTTCCGCCGGCCGTGAACGTGTCGTCCGCACGCTCCACTTCCACTCCTCCGAAGCTCAGCAGTTCCAGCATCTTTCGAGCCGCGCCCGGATCGATCTGCTCGCGCGGAATCACGAACGCGTACGGCGAAGTGCGCGCCACCGCCCGCTCCCCCACTTCATAGAAATTTCGCAAGCAGATCGGCGCGGCGGATCGCGGCCTGATAGAGCAAGCTCTCAAACGCAATCAATTGATAATCGACGATGTCGCCGATCCGCCATGTGCCGCCCACCCACGGCTGCAGATAATTCCAGCTTCGTTCGCGCGGGTTGTAGCCGAGGGCGCTGGTTTGAATCTGATCTGGCCGCACGGTCAGCGGGCTGGCGAGCGACGCGCTGGCGGCTTCGCTCAAGATGCGTATGCCGGCGTGATAGGCCATGTACTGGCGCGCCGGGCGTCCAGAAGTCATAAAGCGCGTTCGTCACCACGCCTTTCTTCCCAGCCGCCGTCAAATCCGCCGCCACGCCCAGCCCCAGATAGTTGCCTTCCTGCGCCAGCGTCGGCGTCCACGTTCGGATCGATAGGATTCAGCCAGGGCGGAACGAACATACGCGACGCATAACGAGCCCTGCTGGTGCACGTCGTAGACGATCTGCGGATGCCAGCTGTTTTGCAGCGCAGCCGTGAGGCGCTGCTCGGGCTGCGAGAAAATGTACCAGTCGCGATTGTTGTCGTGCCCGACATATTTCTGATAAAGCTCCGGCGGCGACGGTGCCTTCATACGCCGTGCCCAGCGTCTTGCGATACCAGCGCGTCACGATATCCAGGCCGTCGGGGTTTTGGGACGGCACCAGCAGGATGATCACGTTGTCGAGGATCGCGCGAAACTTCGGCGTATCCTGCGTCAGCAGGTTGTAGACGAACTGAATGGCGGAGTGCGTGGACGCCACTTCGGTGGCGTGGATGGAGCAGGTGATCACCACCACCGTCTTTCCTTCGCCGATCAGCCGCGCCGCCTCGGCGGGCGTGGTGCGCCGCGGATCGGCCAGCTTGGCTTGGATGTCGCGGTAGTGATCCAGATTACGGAGCGTCGCGGCCGAGCTGATGGTGGCGGCGATGAACGGGCGGCCTTCCGCGGTTTTCCCCAGCTCCTCCACCCGGATCTTGTCGCTGGTTTTTGCCAGCGCCTGATAGTAGGAGACCACTTTGTCCCAATCGAGCAGCTCGCGATCCACTCCGATGCGATGGCCAAAATGGCTTTCTGGCGTAGGAATCTGAGCGACTGGCTGCGCACAGACGCTGGCCGAGAGCAACACCAGGCCTGCAACGAGGGATCTCATGCGAGAGGGCTATTGACAAGCTACAACGCCGCGCGGTGGCGCGTCTAGTGCAAGACAGCGCTATTTCCGAAGCGCCTGAGTGCGGCCCAAAGCACAGGGTTGCGCGCCATCGCGTAAAGTTAACCGGCCGATCCTGGACGGGTGCGACTAAGACTTCGTTTAGAATCAAGCTTTTGCCGTTTGGACTCTCTCGTGCCTTTGTTTCTGGCAAGGATACCCAATGGCACTCCAAATCACCCGCCGCCAGCAAGAAGGAATTTCGATTCTCCAGCTCAAAGGCCGCCTCACGTTCGGGCAAGAAGACATGCTGCTCAACGATGAAATCCGGCACGCGCTGGCCGCGCGCAGAGTCCACCTGGTCATCGACCTGGGCGGAGTGGATAAGATCGACAGCGCCGGTTTAGGCACGTTGTTGTACGCACGCGCGGAGCTGCGCAGGGCTGGAGGCGGTCTGGCGCTGGCCAACCTGCATCCGGCTCACATGGAAGTGTTGCTGGTGGCTCGGCTGGAAACGGTGTTTGATGTCTTCGGCTGCGAAGCGGACGCGATCAACAGCTTCTTCCCTGAGCGGAAAGTGCCGCACTACGATCTGCTATCGGTGGTTACGTCGCTGCGCCAAGCGCGGGCGCACGATCTTCGGCACGCTTCCTAAGCCGCCACATTTCCAACTGCTCGATCACCCGATCGGGCAGACGTTCGAGCGCTTCCTGAACCTGCGGGGTTACTTCCGTTCCCCATTCGGTGGACAGCGGCTGCACGCCGAGCAGCACGATTTCCTCGGGCAGTTCCCCCAGCAGTTCCAGCGCGACCATCAAGTCCGCAAATCCCAGTTGATGGACGCTGGCTTTGCCGGGAAGATTTTGGAGAGCTTTGCCTTCCACTCGCACCAGCGTTCCGGGCGGTTCGCCGACATCCATGGCATCGATCACCAGGAGCCGCTGAAACGCCGCGATGTGCGGGAGCAGGTTTAATCCCTGGGTGCCTCCGTCCATGAGAACGGCATCCGGCGGGACTCGAGGATCTGCGGTCAAACGTTGAATCGCATGAACCCCGAGTCCATCGTCGGAATGAACCAGGTTGCCCAAGCCGAGCACAAGTGTCTTTTTCTGATTCGTCATGATCCGGATCACCTATGCGTTGCGGCTTCTTCTTGCTCGATCTCTTCCACCGGGATCACTTTGTAGCCGATAAAGATGCTATCCATCAGCCCGTGCTTCTCAAATCTTGAAACCAGCATCGCGAGGTGCACATGGAAGACGCCGAATGCAATGAACACAAACATCAGGAAGAAGTGAATCTCGCGCAGGGTCTGCACGTTCACAAAGCGGGGAATCCATCCCACCAACACCCGCAAAAAGGCATTGTCCAGCAGCCGCTGATACATCACAAGACCGGTTACAGACTCCACCAGGATCATGCAGTAAAGTCCCACGTAGGAAAGCGCCGCCAGGTGATTGTGTCCGATCTTGGAGACGGGCCTGGGCCGGATGAAGCAATAAAACTTCACCATTTCCCACATTTCCCGGAAATGCTCCTTGCGCAGCGGAATGTACTGCCGCCAGCCTTCCCATTTGTTGCCGCCAAAGAAGAGATAGATGCGCAGCAGCGCCAGGGAAAGGAACAGCATCCCGAAACACTCATGGACGAAGCGAAACCAGCCCATCAGAAATGGCCGATTGGTCAGCCCGTAGATGTATGGGTCGTGAATGTAGTAACCGGTGACGGAAAGGACGCCGATGGAAATAACGATTCCCCAATGGATTAGACGGAGCGGATACTGCCAGACGTAGACCGGCGCCGTTGTCTCGATGCCGCGAATCTGTTGAGCAGGCATGGTGGCTCCTCCTAACCGGCCTTTCGTGCCGCATCCAGCACAGAGTAGTCGCGGCCCTGGGCATCCACCACGTGCACCGCGCACGCAATGCAGGGATCGAAGGAATGAATGGTGCGCAGAACTTCCAGCGGCCGGTTGGGATCGGCGATAGGCGTCTTGATCAGCGAGGCTTCGTAGGGGCCGCGCTGGCCTTCCGCGTCTCTGGGACCGGCGTTCCAGGTGGTGGGAACCACGGCCTGGTAGTTCTTGATGGACTTGCCTTCAATCTCCACCCAATGCCCGAGCGATCCGCGCGGCGCCTCGTGCCATCCGAATCCGCGGCTGCTCGAGGGCCAGGTGCCGGGATCCCACTTGGTGGTGTTGCAGATAGCCACCTTGCCGTGGGCCAGGTTGGAATCCAGTTGATCCACCCACTGTTCCAAGCGGGCGGCCATTAATTGAGACTCGATGGCGCGTGCCGCCACCCGGCCGAGCGTCGAGAACAGCACCGTGGGCGGGGCGTTGAAATGCTTCAGCACGCCGTCGACGGCAGCCTTGATCTGCGGCTGTCCAGCGGCGTAACCCACCACCATGCGCGCCAGCGGTCCCACTTCCATGGGCTTGCCCTGATAGCGGGGCGATTTCAGCCAGGAGTATTTCTGATCGACGTCCAGAAATTCATAGGGCGCCTTGGGCCCGGAATACCTGGGATTGGTCTCGCCGTCATAGGGATGCTTGGGCTTGTCGCCATCCGAATATTCATACCAAGCGTGGCTGACCGCTTCGGTAATCTGCGCCGGGTCCACCGGATGAACGGTTGAAATATCGCGGCCGAGCACGATGCCTCTGGGGAACAGGAACGTGCTCGCGTCGTTCTGATTGACCGACGCATAGTCGCCGTAAGACAGGAAATTTCCCACGCCCTCGCCGAGCGCAAACCACTCCTTGTAGAATCCGGCGACGGCCAAAACATCGGGAATGTAGACCTGATCGACGAACTTGCGCGCTCCGCGGACCAGGTCCCGCAGGAACCCGATCCGCTCTGGATTGATCACCGCGAACGGCTCGTTGGGATCCATGGCTGTCGACATCCCGCCCACCAGGAACGTCTGCGGGTGGGGATTCTTGCCGCCCAGCACGGCGTGCAAGCGAATAAAATCTTTCTGCCACGTCAGCGCTTCCAGGTAATGCGCCACGGCCAGCAGGTTGGCCTCCGGCGGCAAATGATACGCCGGATGTCCCCAATAACCGCTCGTAAACAGACTGAGCTGGCCGCTATCGACCAGGGCCTTCACCCGGCCCTGCACGCCTTTGAAATAGGTGGTGCTCGATTTTTCGTAATCCGAGATGGACTGCGCCAGTTGCGATGTCTTGGCCGGATCGGCCTTCAGCGCGCCGGTGACGTCCACCCAATCAAGCGCATGCAGGTGATAGAAGTGAATGACGTGATCTTGCACCATCTGCGCCCCGGCGATCAGATCGCGGACGATGCGTGCGTTTTCCGGCACCTCGATCTGGAGCGCGTCTTCCACCGCGCGCACGCTAGCCAAAGCGTGGACCATGGTGCACACTCCGCAAATCCGCTGCGCCCAGATCCAGGCTTCGCGCGGATCGCGCTTTTGCAAAATCAATTCAATACCGCGAAACATCGTGCCCGCGCTCCAGGCGTCGGATATTTTTCCGCCGTCCACCTGGGCTTCAATGCGCAAATGGCCTTCGATGCGGGTAACGGGATCAACTACCAGGCGTGCCATTTTTCTTCCCCCTTCCTGTCAATACGGGCTCTTCGGGCCGCACTGGGTCCCCTGGCTCCGGTGGCGGAGGCGCCGCTTTGGGAGCAGGCTTGATCAACTGGATCAGGCCGTGCGCGGTGACGCCGGCCACCGTCGCGCCCACCAGCCCTAAGCCGATCTCGCCCGGCCGATACCTCGACCCCGAATCCGGGCACCGAAGGCAGCCGGTCGTAGAACGGCGACATGTGGTCCCAGAAGCGCGGCGAGGCGCAGGCGATGCAGCCATGGCCGGCGCGGATGGGCCAACTGGTATGGTCGTTCCAGCCCACCACCGGGCAGTTAAAGGTCGCCGCCGGACCCTTGCAGCCCATCTTGTACAGACACCAGCCTTTGCGGTGCCCTTCGTCGCCCCACTCGGTGACAAAGCGTCCGGCATCATAATGCGCGCGCCGTTCGCATTGATCGTGAATGATGCGGCCATACGCGAATAGCGGGCGATTGTATTGGTCCACCGCCGGCAGATCGTTGAAGGTGAGATAGTGAACCAGCGCCGCCGCCGTATTGGCCGGATTGTGAGGACAACCGGCCATATTCATCACCTTGACGTCCGGCAAAGCCTCATGCACGCCCGAGCGCGCCGGTGGGATTGGGCGCCGACCGCACCAGGCCGCCGTCAAAAGCGCAGGCGCCTACCGCGATAGTGGCCGCGGCGTTTCCGCAGACCTTGCGGGCGATCTCCATCGCACTCTGGCCGCCGATGTTGCAGAAGCGTTTCCCGGTCGGGATGGCGCCCTCCACCACCGCCAGGTACTTGCCTTTGTCTTCATTCGCTACCCGGTCCAACACTGCGCTCGCGGCTTTACCGGCGCCCGGCATGATCACCTCGTGGTATTCCCAGGAAAGCAGTTCGAGCACCACCTCGGCGACGTCGGGGTGGCTGGAGCGCAGCATCGATTCCGAGCAGCCCGTGCAGTCCTGGAACTGCAGCCAGACCAGCACCGGCTTCCTGGCCTTTCCCACTGCCTGCACCACCTGCGCCAGGTAGCGTTCCGGCAGCGCCAGCGTGCCCAGCATGGCGCTGCAAAATTTCACCAGCTGCCGGCGGGAAATGCCCCTGCGCGCCAGCACGGTGCTTACATCCGTTTCGGGTGACAAAATATTAGCCAACGACATAGCCAACCTCCTCCGCGCGGAACGCGGCATTCTTCGTCTTCGCGCGGCCAGTGAGCCACGCGAGCCAGCGCTCCAGTCCAGCTCCGGTCGTACAAGATGTTTCGATAATTTCAATTCCCGGATGGATCCGCCGCGCGTTTTCGAGCGCCAGTTGCGGATCGAAGGGAACATAAGGCAGCAGATCGATCTTGTTCAAGATCATCAATTCCGCTTTGCGAAAAATGCCCGGATACTTGAGCGGCTTGTCTTCGCCCTCGGTGACGCTGAGCACCACGATCTTCGCGTCTTCGCCCAGATCGTAGCTGGTGGGGCAGACCAGGTTGCCGACGTTTTCGATCAGCAGCAGATCCAGCCGCTCGTTGAGCCAATCGGTCAAATGGTTTTCCACCATCCGCGCATCCAGATGGCAGGCGCCGGCGGTGGTGATCTGCCGAACCGGGTAACCGTAGCGCCCCAGGCGCCGCGCGTCGTTGTCGGTCTGGATGTCGCCGGTGAGCACGGCGGCGCGCGTTCCGGCCGGAAGCATGTCCAGCGTCTTTTCCAGCAGCGTGGTCTTGCCGGAACCCGGCGAACTGATCAGGTTTACCGCCAGCGTGCCTTTGGCCTCTAGCCAATCACGCAGCCGCGCCGCAATTTGATCGTTCGCGCTCAGAACCTTCTTCTCGATTTCCACCTGCATTGGCCACCTCTTCCAGTTCGAGATACGCCAGCTTCAGTTCATCGCTCCCGGTGCGCCACGTGATGTCGAGCTCCAGCCCGTTTGCGAGCGTCTCAAAGCAAAACCGTAGCGATTCGGTATCCACGCCCGCGTATTCGCCAATCAGAACGCCGACCTTGGCCGGGCGATGTCCGGGATAAAGCCGCGCCTCAGCGCCCGCCGCCTCAATGATCGAACTCGCAATTCCCATTTCGTGCATGGAATCCCCTAACAAATCCTCGGCAACTGCTCGCCAGCGAGCATGTCGACAATGCGCGTCGATCCAAATGCCGTCCTCATAGTTACGAGTCCCGCACTTTCGTCTCCGACCGTTCCGATGATGGTGGCTTCTTGGCCATGCGGGTCGCGCCGCATCGCCTCAACAATCTCATCGGCCGCCTCTGGCGCGACGATAGCCAGCAGCTTGCCTTCATTGGCCACGTACAGCGGATCTAGCCCCAGCAACTCGCAAGCTCCGCGCACTTCCTCGCGCACCAGGATCGAGGTTTCCTCAATCTGGATGCTCACGCCCGATTGCGCCGCGATTTCGTTCAAGGAACTGGACACGCCGCCCCGCGTGGGATCGCGCAAACAGCGGATGGCATCAGGGACCGCGGACGCGGCCAGCATCCGAGCCACCAGAGTGTGCAGCGCGGCTGAATCGCTCACGATCTCGGTCTCAAATTCCAGCCCCTCGCGTTTGCACAAAATCGCGATGCCATGATCGCCAATCGAGCCGCTCAACAAGACGCGATCCCCCGGCCGCGCCTGGCTGGCCGAGAGACGCACACCATCCGGCACAATCCCAATCCCAGTGGTATTGATGAACAGGCCGTCGCCCTTGCCGCGCTCCACCACCTTGGTATCGCCCGTGACGATCGTCACGCCCGCCGCAGCCGCAGCAGCGGCCATGGACGCCGCAATGCGGCGCAGGGCTTCAGTTGAAAATCCTTCTTCCAAAATGAACCCGGCGCTCAAGAACAGCGGCCGGGCTCCGCCCATGGCCAGATCGTTCACAGTGCCATGCACGGCCAGCGACCCGATATCGCCGCCCGGGAAAAACAGCGGCTGAACGACGAACGAATCCGTCGTAAAAGCCACCCGCGCGCCGCCGATCTCGACAATGGCCTGATCGTCCATCCGGTCCAGAACCGGATTGGAAAACAGCGGCAGGAACACGTCGCGCAAAAGCTCCGCGCTCAGCCGCCCGCCGCTACCGTGGCCAAGCACGATCCTCGCCTGTTGCGGCAAAGGCGCCGGGCAAACAAACGAAGCGGCTTGAGTAGCGGTGTCGGACATTTCAGTTGTGGCTCGCGGCATGGCGTCTGTATTGGTAATAAGCCGCGCACGCGCCCTCGGCCGAAACCATGGGTGCGCCCAGCGGCGTCATGGGAGTGCAGCGCTTTCCGAACGCCGGGCAATCCAGCGGCTTCTTCAACCCCTGCAGGACCAGCGCGCTGATGCACTCCTTGGGTTCCTCGGCGTGCCAATCCTCCACCCCGAAAATGCGTTCGGCGTCGAAGTCCGCAAATTCTTCGCGCAACTTGTAACCGCTTTCGGCGATCGGCCCGATGCCGCGCCACTGGCGGTCGGAAACTTCGAACACCTCGCGCAGAATATTTTGCGCGGGCAGGTTGCCTTCCAGATTCACCGAGCGCGCGTATTGATTTTCCACCTCGGCGCGCCCTTCTTCCAGCTGCGATACCAGCATCGAAATGGCTTCCAGCAGGTCGAGCGGCTCAAACCCTCCCACCACCATCGGGACGTGGAAATCGGCCACCAGCTCTTCGTACTCGCGATACCCCATCACCGTGCAAACGTGCCCCGGCGCGATAAAGCCCTGCACTCGATTGGCGGGCGAATTCAAAATCAGCCGCATGGCCGGCGGCACCAGAACGTGCGACACTAACATCGAGAAATTGGCCAGCCCTGCGCGCTTGGCTTGCCAGACCGCCATGCCATTGGCCGGCGCCGTGGTCTCGAAACCAACTCCGAAGAACACCACCTTGCGGTCCGGATTCTCGCGCGCGATTTTCACCGCATCCAGTGGCGAATACACCACGCGAACGTCGGCGCCTTGGGCCTTGGCTTGAAACAGATCCGATTCCGAACCCGGCACACGCAGCATATCGCCGTAGGAGGTGAAAATAACCCCCGGAAGCGAGGCAATGCGGATGGCCCGGTCCACCATTTCGAGCGGCGTGACGCATACCGGGCAGCCCGGCCCGTGCACCAGTTCGATCTCGCGCGGCAGCAATTCATCAATGCCGTAGCGCATCAAAGTATGCGTCTGGCCGCCGCATACTTCCATCAGCACCCACGGCCGCGTGACTTTGCGGGCAATCTCGCCGGCCACCGCTTGGGCGATTTGTGGATCGCGATATTCGTCGACGTACCTCATGGGGCGAGCCCTCCCCCCTGCAAGGGCTCCAGCCCCACTGCGTCCACGGGCGCCAACCCTTCCTCCCCTAGCGCCCCGATCTGTGCCAGATACTGGTAAGTACGCCGCGCTTCTTCTTCGTCCACGCGGGTAAGCGCAAAGCCCACGTGCACCAGCAGGAAATCACCCGGAACAGCGTCGGGGGTGAAGGCCAGGTTGACCGTCTTCTTTATGCCGCAGAAATCCACGCGGCCCACGCGAAACGCAGGGTCATCACCCTCGACGCTGAGGAGCTTTCCGGGTACAGCCAGACACATCTTGGTATCTCCCTAATTCGCCCGTCTAACTCACTGCCGTAGAACACTAAAGCAGGTTTTAGCCCAGAGGATACTCGCCGGGCATAAACCGGCCCGTTCTACATATCGGCAATGATTTTCGGGGTTTTAGCGATGTGACTGGCGAACTCGCTGAAGTTTCAACGGGTTCTGGATTGCGAAGAATTGCGCTTTCGTGCGTGAATTGGCGCAGGGCGCGGAAGCCCTAAGCGCCTTAGGCTCTCTTGCCTAAGATCCCGACTTCCTTCTTCGGCAGCCGATCCAGCATCTCCCGGCTGATCCCAAAATTGCTGGTCAGTAGCGAATTCGGATTGCCCCCCAGCCAGTTGGTCAGCGAAATTTCCTGATAAAGTCCACTATTGAACAAAATCAGGATCTGGGTTGGCTCGTCGCCCACCTGCTCAATGAAGTGCCCGTAGCCCTGCTTGATGAACGCTACATTATTGGGGCCGAATTCTTCCGACTTCACTCGTCCATGGGACCCGAAGATGGTCACCCGCCCGCGGCCTTTCACGTAGAATTGCCACTCGTCGGCGTGCGGATGCCAGTGCATTTCCCGTAACGCTCCCGGCTTCAGATCCATCCGAACGGCAGTCAGCGTCGTCTGGATCGGGAATTCGTTCTGGGTAACAATCCGCTCCTCGCCGCCCGCGAAAACATGGGGCGAAACCCTATCCAGACGGAACTTGTGGGAGGACTGGCTGGGTTGCAGTTCCGAATTCCGAATATCTTCAAGCGACGGCGGAACTTGCCCCGGCCCAATATACAACTCTTTCTGCGGCATCTGGCCGAATACCGCTTCGGGAAGCTTCAGATTGCGCGCCAGAACGTCGCGCGGCGTGGTCTTGATCCAGTCGGTAATGCTGAAAGTCCCGAATTCGGAAAAATGCCCGTTGTCGAACCCGAGCAGAAAATGGCATTCGCCGGGGCCCAGCCCCTGGATGGCGTGCCCGTGGCCGCGCGGAAAATACCAGGTGTCGCCTTCTTCGAAATCGTCCACTTCGGCTTGCCCGTTGGGCGCTATCACCGTGGTGCGGCAACGCCCCGCCAGGACGTAGGCCCATTCGGCGGCCAGCGCATGCCAGTGCAATTCGCGAATGGCGCCCGGCGCCAGACGCATCGAAACGCCCGCGATGCTTTGCGAAACCGGCAATTGCTTGACCGTCGCCTCTTTGGCTGACCCGCCCGGTCCAACCCAGCCCTTCTCGCTCTCGATATCGTATTTGAACGGCTCCAGCTCCTCGGCCTTGGTCTCTTCAGATGGAGCAGCCTTCACTTGTTCGGCAATCGCCGCCGTTGCGGCCAAGCCAAGCGAGACCTGCGATAGGGCCTGAAACAGCGATCGGCGATCAATCCCCTGTTCATCGGGCATGGACATTCTCCTTTAGCGTCAATGCTAACAAAATGTGACCTCACACTTCTAACCCGCGAAAGCATGTCTCCGATCGCCCGCGCCGGAGTCCAACCTCCAGGAGCCCGAAAATCATGGCAACCCATTCCAACAAAACTATTCTGCTAACTGGCGCTACCGGACATCAAGGGGGCGCGGCGCTGCAGCACCTGCACCGCAAATTCCCGCTGCGCGTCCTGGTCCGCGATTTAGAGAAACCCGAGGTGCGGTCGCTGGCCGGACCGGGCGTGGAACTGGTGCGTGGAGACCTGGAAGATCCGGCGTCGCTCAAGCGCGCCATGGACGGCGTTTATGGCGCCTATTCCATGCAGACGTCTAAGGACACCGATGCCGAAATCCGGCAGGGCACCAACATGGTGGACGCGGCCGTCACGCAGTCGATCCACCATTTGGTTTATAGCTCGGTGGCCGCGGCCGATCAGCACACCGGAATCCCGCACTTTGAAAGCAAAGGCCGCATCGAGCAGCATATCCACGCCACCGGAATCAAGCACACCATTCTGCAGCCGGTGTTCTTCATGGAAAACTGGCTCAACATGAAGGATCAGATTCTAAACGGGCGCTTGCAATTGCCGCTCAAACCGGCGACGCGCCTCCAGATGATCGCCGTCGACGACATCGGTGCCTTCGTGGCCCTGGCTTTCGAACATCCCGGAAAATGGATGGACCGCACCTTCGAACTCGCGGGCGACGAGCTCTCCATGACGCAACTGGCGGAAGCGTTCAGCCGGATGGTGGGACACGAAGTCCGCTACGTTCAGGTTCACTGGGACGATTTCAGCAAGCGCATCGATCCGGCGCATTTCAAGATGTTTCAGTGGTTCGATCAGGTGGGGTATCACGTCGATATCGCAGGCGTGCGGCAGGAGCTTCCGCAGCTCCACTCGTTCGAGCGCTGGCTGCAGAACACCTGGCGCGCGCAAGTGCCGGCCGAACCGGTGGGACAGAGCGTTCATAAATAGCTTGGGAACCTTTCGAACGCCGCCGGTGTCTTCTTCCATAATATGGCTGGCGTCGGGTTCACTGCGATTACCGTTGCCATCCTGTCTGCGTCACAGATTGGGTGGGCGCAGTCGATCTCGGCGCGCCGTGCGTTCGACGTGGCCTCAATCAAGCCTAGCCAAGACACCACTGGCAGCTCCCTTGCCCGTACTCCCGCCGGACTTACCGCCCGCAATGCCCCGTTCACTACCTTGGTCGAACTGGCATTTCAAACCAAACTGCTCGATCTGTCGCGCGTTCCAGAGCCGCTCCGCTCCGAACATTTCGATATCGTTGCCAAGGCAGCCGGCCAGATCGGCGGGGATCAATATTGGGAAATGCTCCGGTCACTGCTCGAAGACAGGTTCCAGCTCCGATACCATCGCGAAACCAAGGACGGTAAGATTTATGCCCTGATTGTCGCGAAAAAGGGAACAGGTTTGGGGCCCAAAATAAGCCGCTCGGTGGAAGCAGAATGCCCGGCAAATCCGAGTGGCTCCAACTTCTGCGGCGTCGCTCCGAGACCGGGGCTAATGATCGGCCAGCGCGTCCCCATGACCCGAATCGCAAGCGAGCTATCGCCATTCGCCGGCCGTCCGGTGCAGGATGAAACCGGACTGGCGGGCGCGTTCGATTTCCAGCTCACCTGGACGCCGGATCAATTTCGATCCGCCGCCGGCAAACTCGTGTATTTGAACGGCAATCCAATCGATCCGTCGGGACCCTCCTTTTTCACCGCGGTCGCCGAACAGCTTGGACTAAAACTGGAGTCGAAACAGGGCCGGATCGAGACACTGGTGATCGATCACGCCGAGAACCCGTCAGAAAATTAGCGACGCTTTCGGATCGTAACGCGCAGAGGACCACGCCGGCCAAAGCGCGGCGATGAATGAAACAGCAAAAAGGGAGCCAGCCACCGAACCAAGCAGCCACGGATCGCGCGCCGAAACTCCATACAACAGCTCCGATCCCACTTTGCCGAACGCCCACGCCGTCAGCGCTCCCAACATTTCCCCCGCCAGCACGAACCCCAACGTGCCCGCAACCATTTCGCGCGCCAGGCGGATTCTTGGAGCGCCCAACGCAGTCTTGATCGCGATCTCATGCTCGCGCGCCGCCAGGCTCTCGGTGATGATGCTGTACACGCCGCTGGCCGCCAAAATCGCCGCGCATATCCCAAACCATAACAGCAGGATCATGTTGAATCGATGCCGCGCCGAATTGGCATCCACCAGCTCGCCGATGGTCGCGACGCCGGCGATCGTTTGACTCGAATCCATAGCCGCCAATGTCCGCCGCACCAGCGCTGCAAGCTCCCCGGCCGATTGCGTTCCACGAATCACCACATAGTTGGTCGGTTGTACCGCCTGCAAGTAGGAAACAAAAATATCGGCGCCTTTTTGCGTAATGCTGCGATACCGTGCGTTCGCAGAAATACCGATCACCTTGCTCCAACGCGAGCCCATCAATCCCAACCGAATCCTGGATCCCAGCGGCGCGCGCCCCGCCGCCCGAATCCGCTCGGCCAGCGCTTGGCTGATGATCACCACCGGTTCGCCACTCTCAGAATCGTGCTCGTTAAAGTCGCGCCCTCCCAGCAGCGCCGTGCCAACGGTCTTGAAATAATCCGGCGTCACCACTTCATAGTTCGTCTTTGGAAGCACCCGGCCCTCCTTACTCCCGGCTTCGAACTCGAACTCGTACGAAACATCCCATCCAATGGTTCCTTCCAGCGGCCGAAGCAGAATCGCGGCCGCCGACGTAACCCCGGGCGCCGCCCGCAACCGGTCCAGCAGTTGCTTGTAGAACGCGCGCCGGAACTTCGGATCGAACGCCTGCCCTCCAAACAAACCTGGGCCGCGCAATTGCAAATTCATCGATAGCGCATCGCGATTCGCAAATCCGATGTCGGCGGACATCATCGCGCGATAGCTCAAAACCAGCAACGTCGCCAGAACGAGCAACATCACCGTCACCGCCGCCTGCGCCAGAATGAAGATATTCCTGGTTCTGCCGGCGCGCCGGGACAGCGACAATCGCGCGCCACCCTCCCGCAGAGCCGATTCCAAATGCATCCGCGCCGCCGACCATCCGGGCACCACGGTACACGCTGTGGCAGCCAATGCCGCGGCGCCGGCGGCGAAGCCAAAGCTTGCAAGATTCAGAGCCGCATCCGGTAATCGCGGAATGTCGCCCGGCGTCCACCGCACCAGAAATCGAATCGCAAATTGCGCGATCCCCAGCCCAGCCGCCGCAGCCACGATCGCGACGCATGCGCCCTCCGCCCCAAGCTGCGCCAGGATCTGGCCGCGCCGCGCTCCCAGGGCCAAACGCGTCGCAATCTCGGACCTCCGCGACAAGGCCCGGGACAACAGCAAATTACTGGTGCTGATCACCGCGGCAATCAGCAATAGCAGCGATGCGCCCAGCATGATCCACAAGTGAACGCGCGCCGAACCGGTCCAGTATTCCACCAGCGGCGTCACCACTCCGCGCTGGGAGCGCGTGTACGCCTCCGGATGGTCCACCGCCAGCCTGGCAAACAATACATTCACTTCGCTGGCGATGCGTTCGCGCGAGACGCCTGGCTTGACGCGTGCAATCGCCTGCAGGAATGTCGCGCCCCGGCGATCCACAATCGCGCGCTCCACGCCCAGCGGAATCCACAAACCGGCCCCGCGCGGAAACTCCACCCCAGCCGCCATCACACCGATTACGGTGTAACCTTGCCCGTTCAGGCGAACGATCCGTCCGACGATCTTCGGATCCGCGCCCAGTTGGTTGCGCCAGACGTGATCGGAGATCACCACCACGGGCGGCGCACCCACTCCTTCGTCGGAACTTGTGAAATCGCGGCCTAAGACCGGAGAAACGCCCAGCACCCGAAAGAAATCGTGCGACACCGGCGCGCTCTCGATCTGCACTGGCTCGCCTTTGCCAATCTGAAGAACTCTCGCGTAGCCATAGAGAGACGTCGGCATCACAGCCACATATTCAAAATCCGGAATGCTCTCCTCAAGATCGCGCAGCTCGGGATAAGCCAGTTCCTCAACATGGCTCCCGGCCAGCGGATCCACCTTCCAGATCACCTCAATCGATTCCTGTTTTGGGAAAGGCAGCGGCCGCAGCAGCACCGCGTCCACCAGCGAAAACATCGCCACGCTCATTCCGATCCCCAGCGCCAGGATCGCGGCCGCGCTGAAATACGCGGCTTTGTTTCGCAAGAGCGTCCGAACGGCGTGCCGCAGGTGACGGATCATCACTCACTACCGTACCGGTAGTCACGGTCCCGGCTCAAGCGGGCAATCTGTGCAGCCCTCGCGGATTTAAGCGAAAATGAAGGTTTCTCATGAATCGTTTCGATTCCCCGGGAGGCCGGTCCATCTTGAGCGAGACCCGCGACGCTATCGCCGACTATCGCCGCTTGCTCAATGCGCTTGGCTCGCGCGCCCGCCGCATGGGATCGCGGGATCCGGAAAGCGCCGCGCAGGAAACGCTGAAGCGCTCGCTCGAACATCCGCTTTCCCAGCCCGCCATCGAATATTACTTCAGTGAAGAGTTACCCACGGAAGCCGAACCGCCCGCTTGGCCGCTGGATCAGTTGATGGCCTGGCTGCATGGGGTACTTCGTTTCGTGGTGCTCGAAGAACACAATCGCGGGAGCAATCGCCGCGAATTGACTGCCGGAATGGCCGACGACAGCGGCTACGCCAATCGCCTGGATCACGCCGATCCTGCCCCGGACCAGCTCGACGCGCTCATCCAGAAAGAGCTGCAACAGATTGTGGTGGAGTGCATGCCGGCGCTCGATGCCGATTACCAGCGCGTCCTGAAAATGCGCGCCGACGGGCTGAAATATGGCGATATCGCGCTACGCTTGGGCGTGAGTGAAAACACCGTGGCTACCTGGGTGAGCCGGGGCATCCGGACGCTGGCGCAATGCGTCCGCAGGCGGACACAACCACTCGGCAAAGCGTCACGCGGGCTGGAGCGCCAATAAAGGACCCGCCGATGGAATTGGATCTCCACAGCCGGATCGATCGCTTCGCGAATCGCGAACTGCATCCGGCGGCCGCGCGCGCGCTGGCTCACGAAGCGCTCGACGATTCCGGTCTGTTCGACGAATTGACCGCGGTCGCCTTGGTGCGAGCCGCCATGGAATCGCCCGCTACCACCGATCGTGGCTTGGCCCAATCCGCGCTTGACGATCCGGATCTGTTCGACACCCTGGTGGCGCGCGGCGCGATGGAGGCATCCATTCGAGTTCCGCATCGCCGAAAGTTTCGGACGTTCCTCTGGGCGGCGGGACTGGCCGCGGCTGCGACGGCGGCGCTGCTCACCTTCGTTGTACTACGGCCGTCTCCACATCCCCCCGAGACGGCGCGTGTTGTCATCCCGAAGACGCCCGCCGTACCTCCAACCATTATCCTCACCCGCGATCTGCAGCCCGCGCGTTCGTTCATTCCTCCGCTCTTTCGCGGCGCCGCTGCCCCCAGCCGTTCGCCGAAATCCGATGGAGTCATTGTTTCGATCGAAGACGATATGGCTACCGTGAATTTAGGGTCCATCGACGGTCTCGCAAAGGGAACTGAACTTCCGGTAGTCCGAAACCAGGAGGTCGGGCGCATCACCATCACGACCGTATTTCGCGATCGCGCCCGAGGCAGCTTCCCGCCGGACGCCCCGATTCAAACCAACGATGCCGTGCACGTTCCCATAGCCGCGCACCTCCGGGCGATTCTCCAGCAGGTCGACGCGCTCGCGGCCAAAGGCGATCTGAAAGCCGCGCGCGAAATTGCCCGCAACGCCATCGCCTCCGGTTCCCAGGGTGACACGCGGGAATTACTGGAACACCTGGCGGCCTTCGACTATCGGGCTGGAGCGCCCGACGCGGCACGCGAACACTACGAAGTGGCGGTCAACAATTTCGACCAGCCGCCGGCGGCCAGTGCGTCCGAAGAGGCCACGAATTACGCCAGCTATGGCGCTCTGCTTCTGTTGAGCGGCGATCGCGAACGAGCCGGCGAGATCCTCGATAAGGCGCTGGCCAAAGCAACCGATCCCGCTCTCCGGTCGCAAATCCTCAACAATCTCGGCGCGGTGGCCGAACTCGGTGGCGACCGCCCCAAGGCTGCCGGCTACTACAATCAAGCCTTGCTCCTAAGTACATCCAAGTCCGCGCGCGGCGCGGTGGAAGCGAATCTGTCTCGCGTCACGAAGCCTCGATGAGACAGGCGCTCCTCGCCTGCCTGCTGGCGGCGCCGATGCTGCTGGCGCAAAAGCCCGATTGGGACTCGCTCGATGGGCAAGTGGAACAGCTTTATCTGAAAGGCGACATCGCTGGGGCTGTCCGCGCTGCCAAACTGGCCGTCGATGCCGCGTCCACTCCCAAACAATCCGGCCGCAGTCTCGATCGCCTCGGATTTCTCTATTACAACTCCGGCGACTTGAAAAATGGCGAAGCATTCCTCCGCCAGGGCTTGGCGCTGAGGCGCGAAAAGCTTGGCGCCGATTCCGCGGACTACGCCGAAAGCGCCAACGATCTCGCCCTCTTTTGCCGTGACACGCGGCGCCTTCCCGAAGCGCAGTCTCTCGCCGAAGAGTCCGTGGCCGTGCGAACCCGCGTCCTGGGCGCCAACGATCCCACGGTGGCCGAGACGCTGGAAACGCTCGGGTCCATTCTCAGCGCCGAGGGCGAATACGAAAAGTCGGCCGCAACATTCGAAAAAGCCCGAGCCATTTACGAGTCCCACATCGATCCTCAACATCCGGCGCCGCCCGAGTATGGAACGCTGCTGGTGAATCTCGCCGGCAACTATCATCGCCTCGGCAAATATCATGAGGCGGAAGCCGATTTCACCACCGCGCTCGATGTCCTGCGCAAAACCATCGGGCCCACGCATCCCATCTACGCCACCAGCCTGATGGGTCCGGCCAATCTGGAAATGGAGCTCGGCAACTACGCGGCCGCCGAAAAATCTTACAACGAAGCGGCGCCGCTGCTGAAAAGTTCGCTCGGAGAAACCCACCCCATCTATGTTCAGTTGCTCGACCATCGCGCGGTCCTTTACCAGGCCATGGGCAACCGGACCGGTGCGGAAGCCGATTATCGAACCGCCCTCGAATTGCGACGGAAAATCTACGGACCGCGTCACGTGCTGGTGGCCGCCACGCTGCGCAACTACGGACGCCTGCTGTACGAGCGAAATCCGGAAGAAGGCGAAAAGCTGCTGCGCGAGGCCGCCGATATTTACGCCAATTCTTCGGACCGGCCCGCGTTCGAGTATGCCAGCACGCTGCTCGCTTTGGGTGAAGCGGAACGAAAACGCGGCGATCTGGCGGACGCGCTCGAAACGTTCCAGCAGGCCCGCGCTGTCGCCTCGCAAGGCCTGGGCGAAAAGCATCCAGTGTACGCGAATGCGCTAGCCAGTCTCGCGCTTGTGCACGAAGCCATGCACGAAAACACGGAGGCCGCCGACCAGCTAAGCAAGGCGATCGCGATCGTCACCGAAAGCGAAGGCGCCAACCATCCCGATCTCGCCCGCTACCTGGGCGATCTGGCCGCGCTTTACGATCAACAAGGCAACTACAACGCCGCGCTCCCTCTCTATCGTCAAAGCTTCGAAATCAACGATCGCGTTCTGAGCGGCATTTTGAACGTCGGGTCCGAACGCACCAAAGCCGAGGTCCTGGCCAACCTGGACGATCCCCTCCCTGCCCTCCTCCGGTTCCAGGAACGCGCGGGCGATCAGCTTCCCGAGGCTCGCGTTCTTGCGTTCGAAGCCGTTGCGCGCCGCAAAGGCCGCGTACTGGATCATGTGCGCGATTGGCGCGAAAGCCTGCGCGAAGACTCCGCCGCCGGCGTCCGCGCCCGTGTGAACGAATGGCAGACCCTGCTGGAGTGCGAATCTTCGCTGACCACCGCCGTGGGTTATCGCGATTTGAAATCGGCGGTCGCCGGCACCTGCCCCCTCGCCGGTTACGGCCGCTTGCTATCGGACTTGCGCACCAACTCCACCGACGCCTTAAGCCGCCGCGCCCTCGCCGGACTGCACGACCTGAATCAGCGCAGCGACGCGTTGGAAGCAGCCTTGAGCCGCGACGTTCCCGGTTTCGCCGATGCCACGCGGCCCGCGCGTCTGGAAGATATGCGCGCGCGGCTCGCGCCCGATGAATTGCTGGTCGAGATCGTGGCCTTCGAAAAACATTACGGTGCCTTTTTGTTGGATCACTCGGGCGCGCTCCGCTGGATCGATCTGGGGCCCGCGCAGCCCATCAACCAAGCCGTCCGAGACCTGATCGCGGGCGCCAACGATTGGAGCCTCTCGCTCGCTGGTCAGGAAAAACAAGCCGCGGAGTCCGCCGAAAGCACCGCTACGGACGCGCTCCGCCAATTGTCGAAACAACTCGCGCCCTTGCGCGCCGGCCTGGACGACGACAAAACCATCCGCCGCCTGCGCATTTCGCCCGACGGCCTGCTGACGCTCGCCCCCTTCGCCGCCCTCCCGGACTTGCATGGGCATTTCCTGATCGAACGATTCGCGATCAGCTACCTTTCGGCCGGCCGCGATCTGCTCGCTCCCGTAAACACAGATCAGCCCGCCGGTCCACCCGTGATCGCGCTCAGCCCCGGCCCCGGCGGCCTGAAACATCTCGACGGCGCCACGATGGAAGCTCGCTCGCTCCAGAAACTCATTCCGCGCGCCCGGCTTTTGTCTGTTGGCGAAGCCACCGAACAAAACGTGAAAGCCCTCCACGGACCCGCGCTCTTGCACATCGCCGGCCACGGCACGATTCGCGGCAATGAAAACTGTGCCGCCGAACCCGGCAGCCCCGCCTGTGCGCTAGCCGGACTGGATCCTGGATCGCGCGCTATGAATCTTTCGGCCATCATGCTGGAGGAAGCATACGGTCGCGGGCCTAAATCGACGCAAGATGGCTTGCTCACCGCGCGCGAACTCGAAACACTGGACTTTCACGGCACCGAAATGCTGGTGCTCTCGCAGTGCCGCATGGCCGATGGCGTTCCATCCTCAGGCGACGGAGTATACGGCATGCGCCGCGCCGCCGCCATCGCGGGCGTGAAAACGTTCGTCGCGCCACTGTGGGACGTCTCCGATTCCACCGAGCGCGTTCTGATGGCTCGCTTCTACCAGGAACTCAGCCTGGGCCGCGGCCGCGCCGACGCTCTGCGCTTCGCCATGCTGCAGGTAATGCGAACCCCGCAACAGAAAAGCTTCCTCTACTGGTCGCCCGTCATTCTCACCGGCAACCCGTCGCCGCTCCCCCCGCAATTGTTCGCACAATAAGCCCTTCCAATTGCGCGACCACGACGTGGCGCACGCACTCATGCGTGCAGCGTTCACACTCATGTGAACGCGAGTTATTTCACACAGTCAAAGGTGACACGCGCTAAAACGCCAGCTACTGCTTCACCGTGAGCATCGGTATATTCCCCGATGGCACCCCAATCGTCGCAATCACCTGGTAATCTCCATCCGCCAGCGACGCCGGCACCTGGAAAGCCAGTTGATACAATCCCGCGAAGCCAGGAGCCAGCGCCGCTCCGTATACCGTAGTGCTTATCAAATCGAGCAGCACCGCAGGCACCGCGGTGGTCGAGTAAGTCTTGTCGGAAGGAACAATCACACCTGCGGGAATCGCCGGCGTCGTTGGCCCAAAACCGGTGCCCCACAGGATAATCGTCTCGCCGGGTTTCGCCGCCACGGTAGTGGTTCCCGGAAAAGTCCCGTTCTTGACCGCCCAGGTGAAATCCTCGTGCGTCGCCACCACCTGGTTGCCCGGCCAGGTAAAGAACGCCGGCATCTCCGGCTGCGAAAACACCGTGGACGGCGCGCTGGACCCAGCCGAGTTCGTCACGATTACCGTGGGAAATTGATCCGTCAGGTCCGCCGGCGTCAGCACGTTGATTTGGGTCGGGCTGATATAGTCCACATAAGCTGGCAACCCGCCGACGCTCACGCTCACCCCATCCAGGCTGGTGGGCAGCACGCCGCCCGTAACGGTCCAGGAGTCCGTGCGATTGCTGAAGTTGGTCCCGTTGATGGTCACCCAGGAATTGGGCGAAATGCCGAGATTGAAACTCGCACCGTTCACCACGCCATTGCTGGAAATAATCGGCCTGGCGGAGGGCTGCGATGTGGACGGGGTCACTTTGCGAACCGTACTGCCGCTCGCGATGTAAAGGTTGCCGGCGCTATCGAGCGCCACTGCCGCCGCGTAGCCCAGCACTGCACTGGTGGCCGGCCCGCCGTCTCCGTGCAGATTTGTACCCGCTCCCGCCACCACGCTCACCATGCCATCCGTCTCCAGTTCCTGCACGCAATCGGCGCTCTTGTCGGCGATGTACAGGTTTCCCGCGCTGTCCACGGCCAGCCCATTCGCGGCAACGTCAGCGTTCGACGCCGGCGTGGGCGCCAGGACGCACGTACCAAAAAACCCATGCGCCACCGTATTGATCACCCCCGAGAGATTGATCTCGCGGATATGCTCCAGGTCGGCGATATACACATTCCCCTTGCTGTCCGCGGCTACATCGTAAACTCCCGTCAGTTCGGCTTTGGTCGCCGGTCCTCCATCCCCGGAATCGGAAGCAGTCACCCCGCCGATTCCGGCGATGGTCGTGATCGTTCCCTGCGTATCCACTTTGCGGATGCGATAGTTTCCAAAGTCGGCAATGTACATATTCCCGGAGCCGTCGAACGCAACGCCAGTGGGCGAGTTGAGCAGCGCGCTGGTGGCGGGTCCGCCATCGCCGGAAAATCCTCCCACGCCCAGAGAAGTGTTCGCGCCGGCCACAGTGGTAATGGTTCCGGAGGCGTCCACTTTGCGAATGCGGCTATCGCCATAATCGGCGATATAAAGATTACCGGCGCCGTCCACCGCCAGGCCGAGATGGGTGGCTGCAGCGAAAACGAGTCTGGCACTAGTGGCTGGTCCTCCGTCGCCCAAGGCGCCCGGATTTCCGCCGCCAGCGAAGGTGGAAATAATGCCTTTGTTATCTACCTTGCGGACCACGTTGAACACGGCGTCCGCGATGTAGATGTTGCCGGCCTGATCCACCGCGATCCCAGCGGTCACGCCCAGCGTCGCGCTGGTGGCCGGCCCCCCGTCGCCCGAATTGCCGAGGCTGCCGTTGCCGGCCACGGTACTAATGATGCCCTGTGCCTGAAGAAACACGCCAGCGGAAAGAAAACCCATCGCCAGCAAATACCGATAACTCATTTATTCTCCTGTCTTTGACTAACTCCGCGAACGCCAGTTCCAACCTGGTTCAGTAGGACCGTTCCCGCTCCTGGCCGGGCATTCCACAAGGGAGTAATGCGTACCTGGCTGATTTACTTTCAGAATTGTGAGCAAGCCAACGTACTGATACTTTTTGCAAGGTTTTCGCGCATAGACTCATATACGTTATGCAATCCTTCGGGAAACGAAGTGGGACTTACCCCCCTTGACACGCGCAATAGGGCGTCCACATACTAAACCAGCAACGAAAACAGGCACGGGCGAGCGTTTCGGGGAGCTGCCAGGGGTGTATTCCCATGCAGATTTGATGGCGGGAGGCCGAAAGTATTGTCAGAGGCCCCGGGCCAGGCCCAGCGACTAATCAGGAGGAAAGTTCTTGAGACTTACATCGTTTGTATTCATTGCCATCATGGCGACTGTGGCGTTGGGGCAAACCCCGCCCGCGGCAGCTCCTCACAAGCACACCGCCCAAAAACCTGCCTCGCCGGTGGACTCGGTAATTGCGTTAGTGAAGTCGGGCATGTCGGAGAGCTTGATCATCAAGAGCTTGAAGAAGACCAATAAACCGGTGGATCTTACGCCCGCCGATATGGTGAAGCTCAAGGAAGCCGGCGTTTCGGACAACATCATCGGCGTGATGCTGGACCCATCTGCCGCCGTTAGTCCAACTGCCGCTGCCCCTGCGCCCGCTGCCGCCGTTGCATCCCCGCCCCCGGCACCGCCTGTCGCCGAGCCGGCTCCTGCTCCGCCAGTAGCGTCCGCTCCCCCAGCGGAACCCGCTCCCGCCGGCCCCATCACGCAGGCCCAAAAGAAGCGCGTGATTGTGGATGAGTTCGACTATTCCACCGTGAAGTCCTCCGTTCAGGCCGTCTTCAACACCCAGGCCGACATCGGAAAGGGTATCCGGGCCATGCTGGTGAAGCGCATGGCGGACGCCAACAAGGTGGTTGTCGTGGAACGCGCCAAGGTGGACCAGCTTATGGCCGAGCAGGATCGCAATGCCGGCAATCGCGTGAAACAAGGCTCGGGCGCTCGCGTGGGCCGCATTTCCGGCGCCGACGCCGTTCTCGCCGGCGACATCGTCGTTTTCGGACGCGATGACAAGAAGACCAACATCGGCGCTGGCGGATTCGCGCGCTATGGCCCGTTCGGCGGTCTGCATGTCAAGAAGGAAGAGGACAAAGCAGTGGTTGTCATTGACTACCGCTTGATTGATGCCGAAACGTCGGAGGTCATCGCCACCGGCGAAGCCCGCGGAGAGTCCCTGCGTAAAAGCAGCGGAATTGGCGGGATGGGCGGTAGCTGGGGCGGTGGCGGTGGAGGCGGTATCGATATGACCAGCTCCAACTTCGGCCAGACCATCATTGGCGAAGCCACCCAGGATTGTGTCAATAAACTCGGCGACATCTTAAGCCAGCAGGCTACCACCATGAAGAAGGCCGTGCGCGAGGTGGAGACCCGTGTAGCCGATGTTTCCGGCGGCACGATGGTCATTGCGGCCGGCGCCAACGACGGCGTAAATGTGGGAGAAACGTTCGATATCCTCAAGGTGGTCCGCGAGGTGCGGGACCCGCAAACCAAGGAACTGCTCGACACTATCACCGACCCTGCTGGTACGTTGACCATCACCAGCGTTCGCGACAAAATCGCGTCGGGAACGTACGTGGGCAAGCCGGCCGCGGTCAACTTTATCGCGCGCAAGAGACTGCCGGCAGCTCAATAAGGACCACGCATGAAAATCCAAACAGCCGTAGTTTTATTCCTGGCTGGCGCCGCCGTGGCCCCAGCCCAGCAGAAGAAGGCGATGTCCATCGATCCCTTCGATTATTCCGCTGTCATGACGGGGGTTCAGGCCATTTTCGGAACCCAGGTGAACATCGGCCAGGGCATTCAGGCCATGATGACCAAACGCATCGTGCAGGATGGCCGTTTCACCGTGGTGGAGCGGCGCAAAGTGAACGAGGTGATCCATGAGCAGGATTTCGACGCCAGCAATCGCGTAAAGCACGGCAGTGGCGCGCGCATCGGCCAGATCAAGGGCGCCGACTTGACCTTGATGGGCGACATCGTTGTGTTCGGCCGCGATGACCGCCGCAATGGCGGGTTCGCCGGCGCTGGCGTGCCTGGCGTTGGCGCGGTGGCCGGCGGCTACAAACAGACCAATAAAGCAGTGGTGGTGCTCGACTATCGCATCGTCGACGTGGAAACCAGCGAAGTGATTGCCAGCGGTGAGGCGCGCGGCGAATCGAAACGCATCAGCGCGGGCGGCGGCGCCGGATTCTTCGCCGGCGGCGTCTTCGGCGGCGCGGGCGTCAACATGACCAGCTCGAATTTTGCCGAAACCATCATCGGCGAAGCCACCATGGACGCCGTCGATAAACTAGCGCTCGATGTCCGCAATGTCAGCCTGAACGGCGGCGCCGACGCCCGGGAGAACGATCTGGACGCGCTGGTGGCCGACGTCAGCGGCGATACCATCACCATCAACGCTGGAACAGCTGCCGGACTTCAGGTTGGGCAGACGTTTACCGTTTACCACAAAGGCAAAGTAATTAAGGACCCGGCCACCGGCGAAGTGCTGGATGTCCAGACCACACCGCTCGGCCAGCTCACTATCACCATGGTTCGGGACAAAATTTCCATGGGTACTTACAACGGCGGAGCGAAGCCGGTAGTCGGGGATGTGGTGAGGAAATGAAGTATCTTCTCCTCCTCGGCCTGGCAGCCGTGGCGCTCGGGGCTCAAGAAACTCCCGCGCAGCGTGAGGCCAAGCATCAGTTCGACCTCACGGCCATTCGCGCTGCGGCCAATTTCCGTTCCGCCGACTCCATCGACGCGCGTCTTCAGCAAGATGGCGCAGTCCTGCATCCCCGGCTCGCCGCTCTGCGCATGCGCATTGAAGCTGCGCTGAGCGAAGCGCGCTACGAAATGGATCAGCGCGATTATCCCGCCGCCGAAGAGGCGCTCACGCGCGCCGAAGCTCTGCTCGATCGCTTTGCCAAGGAGATCGGAGGTTACTGATGTTTTGGGGTAAAGGCCTGCGCCTGATTGGCGCGCTGTTCCTCTGTGCCGCCGCCTATGCTCAGGTTCCTCATTGGCGGCAATCATTCACCGGCCTCATGAACCGGCCTCCGGGCAGCCTCAATGCACGCGATCTCCAACAGATGGAAACCGAGTTGGCGCTAGCCGGCCAATATTGCACCGGGCTGACTCCCGGCGATTACGAAGCGAACCAGGCTCTGGTCCGCCAGATGGCCACTTACCTGGCCAGCGTCCAGGTGGCCGCGGGCGATCGGCAGATGAACCTGTCGCTTCGAAGATTGACGCGATCGTTGGGCGCCTTCCCTTGCGCTTATGCGCTCCCTCCGGGCCAACGTCCTCCCGCCGCGGCTGCCCTACCACCACCGCCTCCTCCGGGCGAACCGCCTTTCGTTATGACCGCGCCCGTGCTCTCCAACATCCCCAAAGCGGACCAGGACACCGCCAAAGATCTGCGCGAGCGCTACAGCATGGATGCCGCGCACGCCGCAACGGCCTGGAAGAACGCCGATCAGATTCGCCGCAACCTCTCCGTCAAAGGCATGTCGCTCAACGCGCAAACCTCCGCGTCCGTGGATCATCTGAAGCTGTTGCTGGATGAAGCCGCCGACGAATTGCGCGACCACAAGTGGGACGACGCCCTTTCGAGCCTGCAAGCGGTGGAAGCTACCACCGAAAAGGTCACCAAAACCGTAGGCAATTAATCGCCCCCGCTTTGTTCCCGTCAGCCGAATTTCACGCCTGATCCCCGTGGACTGTCGCTAAATTTTCTCGCGACGTGCACTAAAGTCATCATTCCAATCACCAGCCAACCAGACCCATTCTTCCCCGCCCCCCAATAACTTACCGAGCTTCACCCACGCCGCGCGGAAGCGTAGCGATATTCTAATCCCAATGACGAATATCCTCCCAATCCGCCGAAAATCAACCCTTCGTCACAATTCCGTCCGACTGTCCCAAGAAATGCGCCACCGCGCACAAAAAACACCCTGATGCGTCCAATCCTTCCGAATCAATACTTTCCATCTGATTTCCCGCCCGCCGCCGTAATTTTTCTTGTCCCACCGCTCCCTCCGGTTATCCTGTATGCATGAAGCAGCTTGCCCTGGAAGCGCTCGATTCGGCCCAGCGCCCCGGCGTCACCTACGCCGACGTTCGCCTCATTGAAAGTCGCGACCGCGAGCTTGGCACCAAGAACGGCAAGCCCGGCCAGGTTTCGAGCGACGAGTCGGTTGGCATCGGAATCCGCGTGCTTGCCGATGGCTGCTGGGGTTTCGCAGCGACGGACGATCTCACCCGCGCGGGCATCGAAGCCACGGCCGCGCTCGCTGTCGACATCGCCCGAGCCAGCGCCCTCGCCAAAAAACACGATGTCACGCTCGCGCCCGAAGCCGGTCACGTAGCCACCTGGGTTTCACCCTGCCAGATCGATCCCTTCGCGGTCAGCGTCGAAGAACAGCTCTCGCTCCTCACCGCCGTCGACGCAGAGCTGCGACGGGCCGCAGGCGTCACGCTGGCCCAAACGTCCATGATTTTCCACCGCAGCCGGCAAGTCTTTGTCTCCACCAACGGCAGCGTGATCGACCAAACTCGCACCACTAGCGGCGCGGGCTTCGAAGCCTTCAGCTTCAAGGGCGATCAGATCCAGAAGCGTTCGTATCCAAACTCCTTCGGCGGCCAGCATCAGCTCAAGGGTTACGAGCTCGTTCACGAGCTCGATCTGCTGAAGCACGCGCCGCGCGTCGCCGAGCAGGCGGTAGCGCTGCACTCGGCCGATCAGTGTCCCGAAGGCCGCTTCGATCTGATCCTGGATGGCAGCCAGCTCGGGCTCCAGGTTCACGAATCCATCGGCCATCCCATCGAGCTCGATCGCGTGCTCGGCTCGGAAGCCAACTACGCGGGCATGAGCTTTCTCACGCTCGACAAGTTGAATCACCTGCGCTACGGCTCCGATCTGGTCAACGCCGTTTGCGACGCGCGCCTCGAGCACGGCCCCGGCATGGGAACCTTCGCGTTCGATGACGAAGGCGTGCCGGCGCAATCGGCCGACATCATTCGCAACGGGCAATTCGTCGGTTACATGACCTCGCGGGAAACTGCCTCAGCCATCGGAGCCACGCGTTCCAACGGCACTATGCGCGCCACCAGTTGGGCCCGCCTCCCTCTCATTCGCATGACCAACGTCAGCCTGCTGCCCGGCGAACAAACGCTCGACGAAGTGTTCGCGGGCGTCAGCCACGCCATTTATATGGAGACCAATCGCAGTTGGTCCATCGATGACAAGCGCTACAACTTCCAGTTCGGTTGCGAAATCGCCTGGGAGATCAAGGACGGCCAGCGCGTGCGCATGCTGCGCAATCCCACCTACAGCGGCATTACCACCGAATTTTGGAATTCCTGCTCGGCCGTCTCCAATCGCGATCACTGGGTGCTGTGGGGTGTTCCGAATTGCGGCAAGGGACAGCCCGAGCAGACCATCGGCACCGGCCACGGCGCCAGCCCCGCGCGCTTCCACAACATTAAAGTGGGAGCCGCGTATGCAGGCTGAGATCCTGTCTCAAAAGGAGTGCAGCAACCTGTTCGACGCGGTGCAGCAGGCCGCTCAATCGCTGGGCGTTTTCGACGTCGAAGCGCTCTTCGGCGCGCATTTCGGCGCTCTCACGCGCTTCGCCAACAACACCATCCATCAGAACGTGGCCGAGCAGGATCGCTGGATCTCGGTCCGCGTAGCGCTCGAGCAGAAAACCGCGCGCGCTACCACCAATCGATTCGATCCCGATTCCATTCGCCGCGCCGTGGAGCAGGCTTTAGCGCTGGCCCGATCGGCCGCTCCGAATCCCGACCTGCTGCCGCTGGCCGAGCCCTCGGTAGTTTCCGAAACCAAGCGCTTCGATGAGGCCACCGCGGCCGCCACCGCCGAGCATCGCGGGCGAACCGTGGCCGAAGCCATCCGGATCGTCGAAAGCGCGGGACAAACCGCCGCCGGTATCTATTCCACCGGTCAAGGCGTGGAGGCCATCTTCAACTCGCGCGGCGTCGCCACCTGGCACGCCGAAACCATGGCGCAGTTTTCCATCACTGCTATGGCCGCGGACAGCTCCGGATGGGCCAAGGCCTCCACCGTTTCGTATGAATCCATGGACCCGCTCGAGCTCGCCCGCAGCGCGGCGGAAAAGGCGCGCCTTTCCCGGGATCCGCAGGAGATCGCTCCCGGCCGCTACACGGTAATCCTCGAACCCGCCGCCGTTCTCGATCTGGTGGGCCAGATGTTCGGCGATTTCAGCGCCACCGCCGTCGCCGACAGCCGCAGTTTCCTCACCGATCGGCTGGGCAAAAAGCTCTTCGGCGATAACATCCAGATCACGGACGATGTCGCGCATCCGCTCCAGGCCGGCGTGCCTTTCGATGGCGAAGGAGTCCCGCGGCGTAAACTCACCTTGGTCGAATCCGGCGTTCCGCGCGACCTCGCCTTTTCGCGAACGAGCGCGCACCGCGCGGGAGTGCAGCCCACCGGACACGGCTTCCCGCTGCCGAACGAAGTGGGCGAAGCGCCCCTCAATATCGTGATCGCCGGCGGATCTACACCGCTGGATGAGATGATCGAATCCACTGAACGCGGCGTCCTAGTCACCCGCCTCTGGTATATCCGCGAAGTCGATCCTTACGAAAAGATCATGACCGGCATGACGCGCGACGGCACGTTCCTGATCGAAAACGGCCGCGTCACGCGAGGCCTGCGGAACTTCCGCTTCAATCAGGGCATCATCGAATTGCTGAATAATGTCGAAGCGCTCTCCCCTTCGGTCCGCGCCTCCGGCGAAGAGGCTTTCGACATGGTGGTTCCGGCCATGAAGGTGCGAGGCTTCAACTTTACGGAAGTTACCCGGTTCTGAGAGGTAAAATAGAGATAAAGGGATCGATTGCATCATCACGGCCACCAACGCGGAACCGAGAACATTCTGAAGTGGTCATTCTTAGCCACCATTTTGTTCGTCGTCGTTGAAGCCGCCGCCGGGTTTCATTCCGGAAGCTTGGCGCTGGTTTCCGATGCCGGCCATAATTTCACTGATGCGCTCGCCTTGGTGCTGGCCACCATCGGCGTGTACATGCAATCCAAGCCAGCCGATAGTGTCAAGACTTTCGGCTATCATCGCGCCGGCGTTTTGACGGCTTTCGTAAACGCGCTCACGCTGGTGGGAATTGCTGTTTTCATCTTCTATGAAGCCTGGCAGCGCTTCCTGCATCCGCAGCACATCGAAGAGTGGACCATGTTCTGGGTGGCCCTGGCGGCGCTCGCGCTCAACGGCGGCATCATGTGGGGCCTGCATCGCGAGAAGGATCACGATATCAATATCCGCGCCGCATTCGTTCACATGCTGGGCGATGCCGTGAGTTCGCTCGGCATCGTGGCCGGCGCCATCGCTATTCACTTCACCGGACTCACCGTAATCGACCCGGTGCTGTCGGTCTTAATCGGCATTCTGATCGTCTGGACGGCTTGGGACATTATTCAAGAATCGCTGAACGTGCTGCTGGAAGGCCTGCCGCGCGGCATGGAGCTGAATGAAGTGACCACTGCCATGCGCGAGATCGACGGCGTGATCGACGTCCATGATCTGCACATCTGGAGCCTGGGTTCGAGCGCGCACGCCTTGAGCTGCCACGTGCTCATCGAAGATATGCCGCCTTCGGAAAGCAACGCGATTTTGCAGCGCATCAACGACGTGCTCTGCAAATACGAGATTCACCACACCACGGTTCAGTTCGAACACAGCAAGTGCGCGTTATCCGATGCGCCTTGCAATATTCTGGTTACGTCCCAGCATCACGAACACGAGCACTAATCGCGATCCATTCTTTCGCGCGTGCGCGTGGATTGGAAATCAGGTCGCCGATGATCGCCACCGAATCCGCTCCCGCTTCGAAAACCTGCGGTGCTACATTGCGGGTAATTCCTCCGATCGCCACCAGCGGTTTCTTCGTGAGCAGCCGCAAGGTTCGCAATCGATCCAATCCAACCACCGGATCGGGATTTTCCTTGGATCCGGTGGCGAAGATCGGGCCGATCGCCAGGTAATCCACGGGCTCGCTATCGCCATCGCGCAATTGTTGCTCGTTGTGTGTTGAGAATCCGATGATGCTCGTAGCTGGCAGAAGCTTTCGAGCATCCGATGGCGCCAGATCGTCCTGGCCCAGGTGCAATCCGGCGTTCAGCAGCATTGCGATGTCGGCGCGATCGTTCACGATAAACAATGCTCCGGCGCTCCGGCAAAGTTCCGAGATCCGGCTCGCCTCTTCCAATGCCTCGCGCGAAAAGAAGCTTTTACGCCTGTACTGGAGAATCCGCGCGCCGGCTTCGAGTATGGCCTCGGCTGCTGAGACGGCAGAAACCCGATCCGCATCGATAATCGGATAAAACGGCGGTAGCTTCATGCGGTACGCCGGGTGGCCAGCGCCATTGCGCCCCACAGCACGCTGTCGTCGCCCAGCTCGGCGCCGACCACATCCACGCGCGCTCGGGACCAAGCCGTTACTTGCCTTCCCAGCTCCGCGCGCAGCGGCACGAATAATCGATCGCCTGCTTTGCTGATGCCGCCTCCGATCACGATGCGCGCCGGGTTCAGCAGCATGATCGCAGCTTTGAGCCCCAGCGCCAGATCCACCACATAGCGCTCGACAAATGCTGGATCGCACAGCAACTCACTCGCAGGACGGCCATGATCGCGCTCCAGCCACAATCCGCAGCACATTCGCTCCAGGCAACCGCGTGATCCGCACAGGCATTCGGGACCATCCGGACGAACGGTCAGGTGTCCGATCTCGCCCGCGTAGGAATCGGCGCCGCGATAGACGGTGTCGTTCCAAACCAGGCCGCCGCCGATCCCGGTGGAAAGCGTCATGTAGAACAGCGGCCGGTACCCGCGTCCAGCTCCATAGAACGCTTCGCCCAGCGCGCCGGCATTCGCGTCGTTATCGATCACCGGAACAAAACCGAGCAGATTTGTGAGGTGAGCGGGAAGGTCGAAATCACTCCATCCGGGAACGTGCGTGGATAACACGGCGCGCTGGCGGTCGAAATCCACCGGGCCGCCAAAGCCGATGCCGCAACAATCGAAGCGATGCCGGGCGCTTAAATCGCGGATAACGTCTGCGATCTTGGCGAGCATCCAATCGCGTCCGCCGTCACGGTCGGTCGAGTGCGATTCGCGCTCCACCATCCGCTTGCCTTCAAACACCGCCACGCTGAATTTGGTGCCGCCAATGTCGATCGCGAGCGTGCTCATGCGCCCGCGGCAGCCAGCACTTCTTGCGGACTCGCAACTCCGGTGCCCCGCTTCTTGACGGTGATGGACGCCACCAAATTGCCGAAGCGCGCCGCATCCTTGGCCGATCCGGTGATGGCCAGCGCCAGTGCGGCGCCCGCCGAGAAACTGTCGCCGGCGCCGGCGACATTCACCGGATTGCCTGCTGGAAACGCCGGAACAACAGTATCGATGCCGTCCTCCACTACAATCACTCCCTCAGACGCTTTTGTCACGAATACCAGTTTCGAATTTCCATGCATCCGCAAGCGCTGGTAATTCACATCGCCGAACAGCCCGATGGAAGCCGCGGTTGCCTCGCTCTCGTTCGGCTTCAGAATCATGTGCCGAAAGCGCTCGATGCGGATTCGCGAATCCACCCATATAATCTTTTGGGGATCGGCCTGCGCGATCTCCTCCAGCAATGCGCGCACCGCCGGAGTAACCACGCCACCGCGGCGGGTATCGGCCTGGTCTGAGACGAAGATGATATCGAAGGAGGGCGCGAATTCACGTAAATACTCCAGCACCTCTTCTTCCACTTCATCGGGCAGCGGCTGGGTATTGATGAAATCGACGCGCGGGAGATCCTCCACGCCGGTGGTGACGTTGATCAGTTTTGTGTACGTGAAAGTGGAGACCTGGCCGGAGCGGACCAAAAGATCGGTCGAAATCCCGCGCGCATTCAATGCCCGCGTCAGCTCGTGCGCATAGCCATCGTCGCCGATCACACCCAGCACCGCGGCACGGCCGACTCCGAGCGAAGCGAGATTGTTGGCGACATTGCCGCCTCCGCCGGGAGCCACTTCGGTGGAAATGACACCGATCCTCGCGATGCTGGTTTCGTGCGACGGCTCGGCCGACCCCGGATCGTAAGTGCACCAGCGATCCAGGCAAATGTCGCCGACCACCAGAGCCGAGTATTTGGGAAACGCCCCCAGGATCTCCGCGGCGCTGAGCGGCATCACGCTGGGAAGAGTGAAGAGAACAGCTCTTCACCGCACAGGTAATTAGGAACGATGTAGTCCGCGCCCACGCCGATCAGGCGCTGGCGTTTCCATGGATCCACGCGGATGCAGTCGGGCTCTTCACTCGCAACACCGACGGCCACGCCGCCCACGTTCTTCACCTCTTCGATTTCCACGTAGCCGTCGCCAAAGACCAGGAACTGATCGCCTTGAAACTCGGCAGTGGAGAGAATTCGGTGGATCAGGATCGCTTTGGAAAAGCTTTTGTAGTCGTCCAGCGCGCCATACACGCCGCCATTGAAATACTCGGTGACGCCGAGCAGCCGCGCTTCTTCCTTCATATAAATTTCATCGGTACCGCTGGCCAGATACATTTTCAACCCCTTCCCCCGTAAACGTTCCAGCAGCGCGCGTGAACCCGGCACCAGAAACTCCTCCGGGTCGGTTTGGCCTGTGCGCAAACCCTCCACGCGCTTCTCGATCTTTTGCCACAGCAGATCCAGGTACATCTTCTTGTACACCAGAGGATCCAGCGCCTTACCGCCGCGCGCCTCCACGGCCTCGGCGAAGGCAATCATCTGATAGATGGTTTCCTTGCCCGTGAGCCGCCACACGAGCTCTTCCACGATCGTGCGCAATTGCTCATCCGATTCTCCGGTCTTGAGATCGGCCAGGATCTCCACCATCATCGGCACCATCACATTCATCCAGCCGGAACGAATCAACGACAACGTGCCATCGAAGTCGAAGAGCACAACTCGAGCCTGGCGGGCAGAAATGCCCGGTCGTATATTTTCAACCATTCAAGTCTATCTTACTGCTGGAGCTTGTCTACAATCGAGGGGAACAGAAAAATGGTCCCCGCTGCAATGGCGCCGATGGTTCCGCTCAAGATAGCTGCCTGCCACAGCATTGGCCGCTTTGCCAGGATTGCCAGGGACGCCAGAACGATGGAAAACTCCAAAAACACCTCGCCGAAATGGAAGCCGAGCGCCTGACGGCCCCGCAAGCGGCTTTCGTGTTCCAATCCCTGAGCCTCCTTCTGGATGTCGTCGTCGTCGGAGCGGTATTTGTCGGCGTTCTTCTGGTACTGCGCGCTTTGGCCGCTCAAATTCATGCCGGAGAACAGATCGCGCGCCACTTCGGACTGGTAGCGCCGTATGGATTTGGCCTGATAATACGACCACTGGTCCGAAGCGCGCTGCTGGAGCAGCAGCTCTTCGGTGGTCATGATATGGCCGAGCACGGAAACTACGGCGAGACATGCGGCCAGGATCGCCATGGTGGCGGCCACCTTCTTGTCGAAGGGTTCCTTGGCATGTTCGGTGTGTTCTTGCAGTTCTTCGTCAACCGACATTGGTCAATATCATCATAAGCCAAGCTGTGGATTGCAGCTAGCGGCGCGGGGGCATTCTGAGCCAGGCCCCGTAATCCGTCCGCAGCCGAGGTCAGCGGAACAGAGTGCGCCAGTGCAAGCCGACCAGCCGGTTGGGGAGCCAAATACGACGAGGGCGCTCTAACTTTGGAATGTCCGGCGTAAAAGAGCACGCCGGCAAAACCGGATCGGGCCGCACTGGTCGGACGCCGACATTCCTGCCAACATCACACGCTGAGCACGGGACACGGTGAGTCGCGAATAATCGAATACAGATGCGACCATAAGCGGCTGAAGGTTCCAATGGAATGGCCGCGGCCAGTGATCAGCAAATCGGCCTTGCGCCGGACAACTTCATGATGAATGCCATCGCCCAGCAGGGCGTCGATCACGGTATGTGGCGCATCCACGCCTAATTTGGCCTTCAGCTCCCGCAGCCGGACTTGCGAGGCTTCCTTGAGTTCCTCGGTGTGTTCTCCCAGATCGACATCCGGATAGACGGGCGGCGTAGGCACCACGTGCACGATCCAAAGCTGCGCGCGATACGCGGAAGCGAGAGAGGCGGCGGCGCGCAGCACGCCTTCGGCTTCGGGGCTGTCGTCCAATGCGCACACAATGGATTGATAGGGAATGCGCACCGGATGATCCGACAACGCGGCTCCCACGCCGGTCCACACCGCGGCGCTCACATCGTGGATCACTTTGGCGGTGATGGATCCGAGCAGGAATCGCCGCACCGGCCCGTGGCCGCGCGTGGCCAGCATCACCAGATCGGCGCGCTGCTGCTGGGCCACCCGGTCGATCACGTTGCCCGGTTCTCCTAATTCCACGATGGCTTCCGTCCGTTGTCCCGGAAAAACCTGAGAGGAAAACTGCCGCAGACGGTCTTCTTCGAGATTGCGTGCCTTGGCTTCGAGCTCAGGATCGGTGATGAGCAATTCGCTCTGCGCGATGGCCGCCAGAGGGGCATACGCGTGGCAGACCGTTAGTTCCGCCGAAAAGTGGCAGGCCATCTCCTGAACGTAGGGAATCACGGCCTGGCAGGGCGCGGAATAATCGACTGGAAACAGAATTTTGTGGAACGGCAACATGTCACTCCCTCCCGCCACCTACACGCTGATGACGGGGCAAGGCGCATCCCGGATAATGGAATAAACGTTGCTGCGCAGACGCCCGAGGGTTCGGGTGGACTTGCCGCGGCCGATCACCACCAGGTCGGCGCTGTGACCGAGCGCGGAGTCCCGCACCACGTGCGATACTTCTCCCGCGCCCAGGCAAAGCGGCGCGGCTAATCCGGCGGTTTCCTGCAAATGCGCGATGGTCTTCCGCGCGTCTTGCTCCAGGTATTGGCGGAGATCGGTGTCGAAATACTTGTCGGGCGCAACCTCCGCTCCGGGGATGGCATGCACCAGGAAGAGCTTGGCGTTATTGTCGTGCGCCAGCCGGCAAGCGAACCGCATGGTTGCAACGCTGTCTTCGGTGCGATCCACGCCGCACATGATGGTTGCGAACTCAGGGGACACAGCCGGTGCGTCTTCCACGTGCACTCCGGTCCATACCGGGCAAGGCGAATCGTGCAGCACTTTGGCCGTCACCGAGCCGAGCAGCAGCGTTCGGAATAGCCCATAACCGTGCGTCGGCATCATAATTAAGTCCGTGCCGTTCTCTCGTGCGTAGTCATCAATGCTGCGGGCTGCGTCGCCCTCTACAACCACGCGATGGATCTTGAGGCCTTGGAACTTGTCCGTCAGATAGGATTGGGCCGCTTCGGTTTCCGCCTGCCAGATCGCGGTGGTATCGATTACCGGCACCGCGCCTCCATACCAATCCGGAATCAAGCCGGAGGGCATTTCGAGTACATGCAACAGGGTGACTTCCGCGTTGTATCTCCGCGCCATGGCTTCCACAAAAGGAGCTGTCGCCGTGCAACTGTCCGACATGTCCACTGGAAAAAGGATCTTCTGAAAAGCCCGCATGGGACCCGCCTTTCAACTTAAGGATTGTGCACGCCGCCTGCCATGTTTACCGTTAGATGATTCGTGGTGCAGGCCATCGGCGAGCGTTGAATTCCTCTGAAGAGGCGTGCTGGCATGAGCGATTTCACTCAGGAACCAGGTAAGGTGCTTGGTGTCCGTTGGTTTAGGTTAGCGAGCGCAGCCACGCCCCGAGTACGTACGCGACAGCGGCTGCACCGCCGCCAATTGCGAGCGTAATCAGAGCCGAGTGCCACCATGGTTCGATGGAGCATCGGCTCTTGAGCGCGCCGATCGAAACAAACGTCAGGCTGGTGGCCGCACAGGCCACCCCGAAGGCGCCCTTCCATCCGGCCACGAACGGAAGGAGTGGAATCAGTCCACAAACAAGAAAGGCGAAGAATGTCAATCCGGCGGCCCGCCACGGCGAACGCACCACTGCCGGCAGTCCATATTCATAGCGCAGCATTACGCGCACCCAGCGATCGCGATCCGCGGTGATGGCGGCCACCACGCGGCCCAGCAGGTCCCCAACGATGCCGAGTCCCCGCAGAATCTCTGAGACCTCTTCGCGCTCACCCTCCGGAAAGGATTTAATATGACGGCGCTCCACCGCTTCGGCGTGCTCAAATTCCTCGCGTTCCGATCGAGTCGCCAAATAGTTGCTGGCCGCCATCGCGAATCCATCCGCAATCAGGTTGGCGCCGCCCAGAATCAGGATGACGCGCGGCGCCAGGTGCGCGCCAATCACCCCGGCGACGATGGCGAAGGTGGTCACCGTGCCGTCGATGCCGCCATAAACCCAATCCCTCAGATAGCTTTGTTCGGGGCCGGCCGCGAGCCGCTGGTGAATAGCCTCTCGGGTGTGTTCGTGTTCCATGCCCGAGGGAGGCAGAGCAACTGCGGGTCCTCGGCTGGCAACGGTAAGGGGAATAACAGAAGCCCCCTTCTAAGCCGCGATATCCCGCAGGGAACAGTGGGGGATATTCCCCATGAGCACGTGGATTCACCCATCACCACCTTATAAGTCACGGAATACAAAGGCAGATCATTGGTTACTCACGTGCGCGAACCGGTTTCGAAAAAGCAACAAGGATTGAGAGCATTGGGTTGCTGGTGCTACAAATTCCTGTGTTGTAGAAATAGCTGTACAAACCGATAAGGACTTTTATGAAACGTCTCTCTGTGGTATTACGGATGGCGGCGTTCGTCGCGCTCATCTCTCTCTGCCTGACTGGGCAGACGAAGAAGCATGAGTACAGTCCGCGTGAAAAGGCTTTCTATGCGGATCCGGCCTTGGTTGATTTTGTGCGGCCGGGCTTAGTGATCACCATCAACTCGGCGGCTATCAGCAGCAGCGGCGCGATCAGCGTGACGTACACGCTCGCCGATCCGTCGGGGCTGCCTTTGGATGAGGCGGGCGTGAATACTCCGGGCGCCGTAGCGGTGACGTATTTCGCCTCCTACATTCCCAAGGGCCAGGAACAGTATGTGGCGTACACCACCGCGCCGGCCACCGGCAAGGTGCTCGGAACCATCACGCGGCCGACTTTTGAAGAGGGCGGGGGGACGCTCACGCCGTTAGCCGCGGGCCAATACCAATACACATTGAAGGCGCAGGCTCCGGCGGGATTCGATCCCACCGTCACTACCACCATCGGCGTGGTTGGCAGCCGCGATCTTACATCCTTCAACCTGGGCACCAGCTACGCGGGGAACACCTTCAATTTCGTTCCCAATGGTTCGCCGGTTACTGTCACGCGCGACGTCATTCGCACCGCCAGTTGCAACACCTGCCACGATCAGTTGGTCTTTCACGGCGCTCACGCGGTTGGAATCGAGCAGTGCGTCCTGTGCCATCAGCCGCAAAACCAGGACCCGACCACCGGCAATACGCTGGATTTGAAGGTAATGGCGCATAAGATCCACATGGGATCGCAGTTGCCGAGCGTGGTTGGTACTTCAACCACGCTTGGCGTTCCGTATGAGATCGCCGGCTACATGAACGCCCTCAGTAATTTTTCTACCGTAATCGATCCCGCCGATCCCCGCCGCTGCGAAGTTTGCCACAGCCAGACTGCCAGTTCGACTCCGGGCACCGGCGTTGCGCCGGGCACCTCGAAAACCAGCGTTGCCGCACAATCCAAGGCATTCCTGATGGAGCCGAGCCGCGCGGCCTGCGGCGCCTGCCACGACGATGTCAATTTCGCGACCGGCGCCAACCATCCGGGTGGATTCCAGACGGATGACACCCAGTGCATGAACTGCCATGTGCCGCAGGGTGAAACGCCCTTCGATGCATCTATCATGGGAGCGCACGTGGTGCCTACCGATACCGCAGCCATGTACCCGCAGAACCCGGATACGCTGCTGGCCGGCATCAACCTGGCAATTACCAGCGTGACCAACACCAAGGCCGGGCAGACGCCCACGGTCAACTTCACTTTGCAGGATGACAAGGGCAACAATATCGCTGTGTCGAGCACGACCACCCTGAGTTTCACCATGGCCGGTCCGACCACTGATTACGGTTACACCAGTTTCGGGAGCGATACCGCCAGCACTCCCGGTTATGTAACGGAGAGCGTAACCAAGCCGACCTGTAGTTCCAGCGGCGCTTGCTCCTACACCTTCACGCACGCCATTCCGGCCGCCGCCACGGGAACTTATTCCATTGGTGGCGAGTCGCGCACCACCGTGACGGTGCTGGCCGGCACCACCTCTTCGCAAAGCGTGGAGTACGGCGCCAAGAACCCGGTAGTCAATCTTCTCGGTGGACGGCTCCACGGTGACGCCGCGCCGCACCGTGGTTGCGCTCAGCAACTGCAATAACTGCCACGTCGCGCTCTCGCTGCACGGCGGCCTGCGCAACAACACGGAATACTGCGTCTTCTGTCACAATCCCTCGAACACCGATGCCAGCACGCGCGCCGCAGCGACGGTGGCGGCGGATAAGGCGGCCCCTCCGCAAGGCATCAATTTCAATTTGTTGGTGCACCGCATTCACGATGGCGTGAATGCCGCGGCCGCCGGAGCCAAGAATCCCTACATTGTGGTGGGCCACGGCGGCAGCCATAATGACTTCTCCGGCGTGCTCTTCCCGGCCTTTAGCCCCACGGGCTCGGCTACCTATCTTCAAGACTGCTCGTTATGCCACGTCAACAGTTCGGAGCAAAACGATCTGCCGGTGCTGAGCGGCCTGAATCCGGTAACCGATCCGCAGGGTTGGATCAATCCGGTACAGCCCACGGCGTCGGCTTGCAGCGGGTGCCACGTTTCCAAGGCGGAAGCGGCGCACTTCCTGGCCAATACCGACCCGACGCTGGGCGAGAGCTGCAGCGTGTGCCATGCCTCCGGAGCGCAGTTCAGTGTTGATTCGCAACACACTGAGTAGTCTGTAACCATAGCGCGATAACCTGAAACGAGAGATTAGAAGCCCATTCTACTCATGACTCGATGGTACGTAGTTGTGCTTGCTCTCCTCCTGGCGGCTGCTCCCCGGTGGGCAGCCGCTCAAACTCTTCCGGCTGGCTACGCCGGCTCGGACACTTGCAAGATCTGTCACGAGGATATCTACAACGGGTTCCAGAAGAGCCCGCATCACAGTCTGGCGGTTGACACTAAGCGCGGTTGGGAGGGCCGGTCGTGCGAGGCCTGCCATGGTCCCGGCCAGGCGCACACCGAATCGCCCTCGGCCTCCAACATCCGCAATCCGGCGAAGCTCGCGCCCGCGGCGGCCGATCAAATCTGTCTCACCTGCCACTTGAATCAGCCGACCCAGGCCGGGCGGCTGGAGAGCAGCCACGCGCATAATCAGATTTCCTGCACCGCCTGCCACAAAGTACATTCGAGCGATCAGCCGCTGGTGGTGCGCACGGCCGATGCAACGAATAAGCTATGTGCGAGCTGCCATCTGAGCGAGTGGGCGCAGTTCCAGCGGCCTTTCCATCACAAGCTTCCCGAAGGCGACATGACCTGCGTGGACTGCCACAATCCCCACGGCAGTATCCGGCCAGCCATGCTGCAGAGCTTCGCGTCCAATGAGCCGGGGTGCTTCAAGTGCCATGGCGATAAGCGCGGTCCGTTTACGTTCGAGCACGCGCCGGTGCGCTTTGAAGGCTGCCAGGCGTGCCACGAGCCGCATGGCTCGGCAAATCCCAGAATGCTGACGCGCGCCGACGTTCGCTTCGTCTGCCTGGAGTGTCACGCCAACCTGCCTTCCACGCCGGTGAAAGTGATGGGCGTGGTGCCGCCGTCATTTCACGATTTGCGCTCACCGGTGTTTCAGAATTGCACGGTGTGCCATCAGAAGATTCACGGCAGCTACGTGGATCGGAACCTGCTCAAATGAAGGCGCTGTGGATCATTCTCGCCGGCCTGCCCCTGCTCGCGCAGCAGGCGCCCCCTTCTCCAACGACGGCTGCCACACCCGCGCCTGCGGCTGCTGCTTCGGGCAATGCGGCGTCGCCCGTTCCTTCCTCTGAACCGCTGCTTACCGGCTGGATCGATTTCGGTTATCTGTGGAACACCGGTGTCGGAGGAAGCTACGATACCTATCGCAGCATCATCGACATTCACTCCGGTCCCAAGCTGCTGGGTGCGGACTTCACTCTCACCGATCCGAAACACCGCTGGTTCGATACCATTCAGGTGCGCGCCACCACCTGGGGCGCCGAGCCGGCCGAATCCTTGCACGTCGAAGCCAGGAAGTCCGGCATTTACGATTTCAACGCCGATTACCGCGACTTCGCCTACTTCAACGTCCTGCCTTCGTTCGCCGACCCGCTGCTCGGCCAAGGCGTGGTGCTGGACGAGCAATCCTTCGATACGCGCCGCAAAATCGCCGCGTTGTCGCTCGACATCCGGCCCGGCCATTGGTGGACTCCCTATTTCGGCTGGGATCACGATTCCGATTCAGGCACCGGCGCTTCGGTTTTTGTCAGCGACAACAACGAATATCCCGTGCCCAATACGCTCTTTGATTCCACCGACCTGTACCGCGGCGGCGTGCGCTTTGAGAAGCCGCGTTTTCACCTGACGCTGGAAGAGGGCGGCACGGCGTTCAAGAGCAATCAGAGCCTGTATCAGGCGCCGGGTTCCGTAAATACCGGGAATTTCTCAGCGCCGGTTTTCGGCCAAACCTTGGATCTCACCAGCCTCCTGGCGGCCTACGGCGTCGGTGGAACCAGCGCTTATAGCAAAGCGCTGCTCACCGCCAGTCCCACCAATTGGCTGGATATTTATGGCCAGTTTCTCTACAGCCAGCCGAACACCAACGTCCACTATCAGCAGTACGACGCCGGGAATCTTTATCTGCAAAGCCAGGTTCTGTTTTATTCGAGCGAACAGGAAATTATCAACGCCGCGGCCCAGCAGCCGCATACCACGGGCAGCCTGGGCGCGGAAATCCGGCCCTTCAAACGCGTGCGAATTGTCGAAAACTGGATGACGGACCGGTTTCACGATGCCGGATCATCCAGCTCTCTCGACACGCTGCTCGCCGCCGGATCGTCCCTGCCGCTCAGCGCGCTGCTCGCTTCCACGTTGGTGACGAACTATAGCCAGGAGTCGCTCGACCTCTTTTTCGACGTGAGTTCCAAGCTCACGCTGCGGGGCGGCTACCGCTACGTATGGGGCGATGCGAGTTACGCGTTCCTGCCGCCGGCGGGCCTGGCCAGTTCCGCCCAGGAGCAGCTGCGGCAAAACGTCGGAGTGGGATCGGCCACTTTCCGGCCGTCGCAGAAAATCTCGCTGACCGGTGAAGTGGAGGCCGCGTCATCGAGCGGAGTTTATTTCCTCACCAGCCTTTACAACTACCAGAAAGTTCGGGCGCAGGTGCGCTATCAACCCCTGCAAACGCTCAGCGTCTCGGGCGACTTCATCCTGCTGGACAATCAGAACCCGCTGTCGGGAACCAATTACAAGTACACCTCTCATCAGGAGTCGGTATCGTTTTACTGGTCACCCAAAAACAGCAAAATATTCGACTTCCAGGGCTCCTATTCCCGCGGGGATCTGCTTTCCAACATCGGGATCCTCGACCCCGGCACCCTCTCGCCCGAAGTTTCGCGTTATGTCGACGATTCCCACACAGGTACCGCGCTGCTCGATCTGGCCTGGCCGCATGGCAAGCGTTTTGCTCCGAAGTTATCGGCTGGCGGGTCGTTTTTCATCTCCTCCGGGAGCCGGCCAACCAGCTACTATCAGCCGGTGGTGAAACTTTGGGTACCGCTCGGCAAGCACGTGAGCTGGTTCACCGATTGGCGGTATTACGGATACGGTGAAGCGTTCTATCTTTATGAAGGATTCCGGACGCACCTTTTGACCACAGGTTTGAGGTTAACCCGATGAGCATGACGAACCGCGCGTTGTTTGTTCTGCTGGTTTCCGCGCTCGCGGCGCAGGCCGCCGGCTTCACGGCCGATTCGGCGCGCGGAGAGCGCCTGTTCACGACGCTCGCCTGCGTCCAGTGCCACAGCATCAACGGCAAGGGAGGGAAAGTGGCTCCCGACCTGGGCCAGATGGAAGATCGCGACTTTACGCCCGCGTCGCTCGCGGCCACCATGTGGAATCACGCGCCGGGGATGTGGGCCGCCATGCGGGACCGGCAGATCGTCGCCGGCGAACTCGACCAGCAGGCCGCTCAGGATTTGATGGCCTTCTTCTACGCCGCGCGTTTCTTTGAAAAACCGGGCGACGCGGGTCGCGGCAAGCGGGCGTTCGAGAGCCTCGGGTGCGCGGGCTGCCACGGTCTAACGTCGTCGCCCAACCCCGCCGCCAAGCCGGTCAACCAATGGGCCGGGCTATCGGATCCGATTGCGCTTCTCGATGCCATGTGGAATCATCGCGCCGATATGCTGGCCGCCACCGCATCCAAGGGCGTCTCGCTTCCGCAGATTAGCGCGCAGCAACTTACCGACATGCTGGTGTACCTGCGCAATCTTCCCGGAACGCGCGGCGAAACGGGCGTGTTGGGCATCGCAGCGGCGGGCGCGGGCGACGCCGTATTTCAATCTTCCGGCTGCGCCAAATGCCATCAAACGGTGGCTTCGCTGGCCGACCGGGTGCAAGGCCAAACACTCACCGACATTGGAGCCGACATGTGGAATCACGCATCTCGCATGGCGGCCGCCGGCGCACCCTTGGTCCAACTGACTCCCACACAGATGCGCGATCTGGTCAGCTCTTTTTGGGCCGCGAAGTTCTTCGAGGATACGGGCCGTCCCGCCGTGGGCAGCCGCATCTTCATGACGAAGAACTGTACCGTCTGCCACAGCGATGCTTCCACTGGCGCTCCTCACCTGCCCATCCCGGGAAGCGATTTTACCGGAGCCACTATGATTTCCGTGCTCTGGCGCCACGGACCGCGCATGCTGGATCTGATGAAAACCAAGGGTCTCGAATGGCCGCGCTTCGACGGCTCGCAAATGGCCGATCTGATCGCCTATTTGAACTCCAATAAATCGGGACATCCATAAACAGAAATACACAATGCTAGGAGATTAATCATGCGAACTATACTAATTACACTCTGTTTTGCGGTTGCCGCGGCCACTGGTCTGCAGGCCGCCAGCGCGACAGCCGGAAAGGCTGTTTACGACAAAGCCTGCAAAACGTGCCATGGAGCAGATGGCGCGGCAAACCCCGCCATCGCAAAAATGATGAAGGTGGACATGCGGGATCTGAAGTCTCCCGAAGTCCAGGCCATGAGCGATGCCGATCTGGAAAAGATCATCACCGACGGCAAGGGCAAAATGAAGCCCACCACCAGCGCCGCCGGGTCGGCCGCCGACGTGGTGGCCTACATGCGCACCTGGAAGAAATAGCGCGCGGTGACTCAGGCGTTGCGTGAGACTACACAGATTGCGCAATGGTGCTCGCACCTTAGCCTAAAATCTAGGTGTTCCTTGGACGGTCACGTGCACGTACTAGCGATGGAATCGTACCCCCAGTAGAGGTGCGGCTCCAGAGAGGACCTGTACTATGAAAGTCCAAGATGTCATGGTAAAAGGCGTCCGATTCTGCAGTCCTGATACGAATCTGGCGACCGTTACAAAAATCTTTTGGGAACAAGGGTGTGGCGCATTACCGGTAGTGGAAAATGGCCGTGCGATCGGCATGATCACGGACCGGGATATCTCGATTGCGCTGGGCACTCGCAACGCCAAGGCCGGCGATACCTTCGTGCGAGATGTCGCGCTCCCCAAGGTGTTCTTCTGCCTCGCGCAGGACGACATCCACACCGCTCTCGATACCATGCGGGCGCAGCAAGTCCGGCGCCTGCCCGTGGTAGATCCCCAGGGCACGCTCGCGGGCATTCTTAGCCTGGATGACGTGGTGCTCTTCGCCGGAGAAAAACCCACCGACGAGCTGACCTATACCGACGTGGTGGACACCATGAAGTCGATTTACGAGCATCCGGCCCCAGCCAGAGTGCTGGCGGTTGCGAACTAGAGCAGGGCGGGTGGTCTCGCCCTCAGCCGCCCCGCCGGCCTGATCGGGGTTGCATTCATAAAACGACACGGATGGGCATTTCTGTTGCACGCGGCCGGGGTATAATCAATCACAAGTCTCCCCCTGGTCTGTGGATGCTGCAGGCACCGTTGGCCACAACTATTTCGAGCCACTATGCCCATCCGCGTCGCGCTGCATCACCGGACCGTTTATCATTACGACCGGCTTGTCAATCTATCCCCGCAGACCATCCGGCTGCGGCCCGCGCCTCATTGCCGCACGCCCATCACAGCCTACTCGCTCAAGGTTGAGCCGAAGCCCCATTTCCTGAACTGGCAGCAGGACCCGCAAAGTAACTATCTGGCTCGCGCCGTCTTTCCGCAGCCGGTGAAGTACTTCTCGGTCGATGTCGACCTGGTCGCGGAAATGACGGTCATCAATCCGTTCGACTTTTTCCTGGAACCATACGCTGAGAAATTTCCGTTCTGCTATGAGCCGGCGCTTGAGCATGAATTGGCTCCGTTTCGCCAAATCCGCCCTACCGGTCCCAAGCTGGCGGCGTATTTGAAGACGGTCAATGTCTCCAAGCAGCGTACCAACGATTTCCTGGTCACTGTGAACCAGCAGTTGCAGCACAAGGTGCGATACCTGATTCGGATGGAGCCGGGCGTCCAAACCGCCGAAGAGACCCTGACGCTCGAAAGCGGATCGTGCCGGGACAGTGCGTGGTTGCTGGTGGAAATCCTGCGTCATCTGGGACTCGCGGCGCGCTTTGTCTCCGGTTATCTGATCCAGTTGAAGCCGGACATGAAACCACTCGAGGGCCAGCCCGGGCCCGGGCAAGACTTCACCGATCTGCACGCGTGGACCGAAGTCTACTTGCCGGGCGCCGGATGGGTGGGCTTGGATCCTACGTCGGGACTGCTGGCGGGCGAAGGTCATATCCCGCTCGCAGCCACTCCGGAAGCCTCCTCAGCCGCCCCGATCTCAGGGGCCGTGGACGAGTGCGAAGTAAAGTTCACGCACGAGATGGAGGTGACGCGCATCTACGAAGATCCGCGCGTCACGCTGCCCTATACCGAAGCGCAGTGGCAGCGCATTCAGGCTTTGGGCGGCCGCATCGATCAGGATATTTGCACCGCGGACATGCGCCTCACCATGGGCGGCGAACCCACCTTCGTCTCCATCGACAACATGGACGGCGCGGAGTGGAACATCGCGGCACTGGGCCCGGAAAAGCGCAAGCTGGCCGAGCGTCTGCTGGATCGTCTGCGCAAACGCTTCGCGCCGGGTGGGCTGTTGCATTACGGCCAGGGCAAATGGTATCCGGGCGAGCCTCTGCCGCGCTGGGCGCTCACCTGCTTCTGGCGCACCGATGGCGTTCCGCTGTGGCACAATCGTTCCCTGCTCGCAGAAGAGCACCTTCGCACAGACTTTGGTCCGCTGGAAGCGCGGCATTTCGCTGAGACGCTGGCGCGACGCTTGGGACTCGCCCCCGAATACGTCAACCCCGCCTTCGAAGATCCGGTTTACTATTTGCAGAAAGAGCGCCAGCTGCCCGTGAACGTCGATCCGGTGGACAACCGGCTGAGCGACGCGGGCGAACGCGAGCGCCTCCGCAAAGTCTTCGAGCGCGGGCTCGATACGCCCACCGGATTCGTGCTTCCCGTCGAGCGCATCCCTGGTTTGAAAGGTCCCGAATGGCAGACGGGGCTTTGGATGCTGCGAGGGCAGCACCTGTTTCTGATGCCTGGCGATTCACCGGTTGGCTTGCGCCTTCCGCTGCCCAGCCTGCCCTGGGTAGCGCCCTCGGAAGCGCCTGTGGCCTATCCGGTGGATCCCATGGTGAATCGCGCTCCGCTGCCGGTGCCACCCAGATTCGCTCCCGCCGACGCGCCGCGCTTCCAATCGGCCAAGCAAGCCAAACGCGATCGCAAGCCTGCGGTGGGCGAGTCCGCGCCCTGGATTGTGCGCACGGCCTTGTGCGTGGAAGCTCGCGACGGGCGCCTGCATGTCTTCATGCCGCCCTTGCCCGTCGCCGAAGATTACGTGGACCTGCTCACCGCCATCGAAGACACCGCCAAGCACCTGGAAATGCCGGTGGTGATCGAAGGCTATACGCCGCCCGAGGATCCGCGCTTACGGCAAATTAAGGTCACACCCGACCCAGGCGTCATCGAAGTAAACGTGCATCCCGCCGCGAACTGGCAGGAATTAGTTTCAAACACCACGGCGCTTTATGAAGATGCCCGCCAATCGCGCCTGGGCGCCGAAAAATTCATGCTGGATGGCCGCCACACTGGAACCGGCGGCGGCAATCACTTCGTGCTGGGCGGTCCGACGGCGGCCGACAGCCCGTTCCTGCGCCGGCCGGACCTGCTGCGCAGCATGATTGGCTATTGGCTGAATCATCCCGCGCTTTCGTACGCGTTTTCCACCATCTTCATCGGCCCCACCAGCCAGGCGCCGCGCGTGGACGAAACGCGTGAGGACAGCCTGTATGAACTCGAAATCGCGTTCGGCCTGATCCCTGGGCCCGAGCAAGGCCCGGTGGCGGCATGGCTAGTGGATCGCATTTTGCGCCACATCCTGGTAGACGTCACCGGCAACACCCACCGCGCCGAGTTTTGCATCGACAAGCTGTACTCGCCGGACTCGGCCACCGGACGTCTCGGACTGCTCGAACTGCGGGGCTTTGAAATGCCGCCGCACGCGCGCATGAGCCTCACCCAGCAGTTGCTGGTGCGCGCGCTGCTCGCCTGGTTCTGGAAGGAGCCCTATACCGAGCGCCCCATCCATTGGGGAACGCGCTTGCACGATCAGTTCATGCTCCCGCATTTTGTGGCGCAGGACTTTCGCAGCGTCCTGCGCGATCTGAATGGCGCGGGATATTCATTTGAAGCCGAATGGTTCGCGCCGCACTTCGAGTTTCGCTATCCGGTTTTCGGCCACGCGCATCACGCCGGCATCGACATCGAAGTGCGCCAGGCCACCGAGCCCTGGTATGTGCTGGGCGAAGAGGGCAGCCCGGGCGGCACCGCGCGCTATGTAGATTCGTCGGTGGAACGGTTGCAAGTGAAGGTGGACGGTCTGGTGGAGGGCCGCTATGTGATCTCATGCAATGGCCGCCGCCTGCCGCTGCACTCCACCGGCACGCAGGGCGAGTGGGTGGCCGGCGTGCGATTTCGCGCGTGGCAGCCGCCTTCCTGCCTGCATCCCACCATCCCCGTTCATACGCCACTGATCTTCGACGTAGTGGACACCTGGACCGGCCGATCGGTGGGCGGCTGCTCCTATCACGCGTCGCATCCGGGCGGCCGCAGTCACGACACATTCCCGGTGAATGCCAACGAAGCGGAGTCGCGCCGCGGATCGCGATTCTTTCCTTTTGGCCACACGCCCGGAGCGATGCGCGTCCCGCCGCCGGAAGAAAATCCCGAGTTCCCGGTCACGCTGGATTTGCGGAGGCCGCCGCCCAGCGCCGCGGACGGCCTGCTATGACGTGGCGCACGCACTCTTGCATGCCGCATCGACACTCGTGTCGATGCATGGCGTCTAAACGGTGTCGAGATGAGTCTCGACACGGCACGCAGGAGTGCGTGCGCCACGGTGTGCAAAACTACAAGGATAATTCCTTGACATGACCGGCAAGCTCACAGCGGCGCAGAGCCACGCAGGTCCCATGTGGAGTTACGAAGCCACGCCCGGCTTCTATGACGAAGTGCTGGGCTCGGCCAAGGAACTGCGCCCACACTGGCTGCCGCTCTCGGAATCGCTCACGGCGATCGGCAACCAGGGTCTCACGCGCCGCTGGCGTGAAGGCCAGCGCCTGATCCACGACAACGGGATCACCTACAACGTCTACAGCGATCCGGAGAGCACGTCACGGCCCTGGCCGCTCGATCCGCTGCCGCTGATGATGGATCCGGCCGAATGGAAAACCATCGAAGCCGCCGTCATCCAGCGCGCCATGCTCTTCAATTCCATCCTGGCCGATCTGTACGGGCCGCAGCGCCTGCTGCGCGAGAAGATGCTTCCGGCCGAACTGGTTTTTCCCAATCCCGCTTTTTTGCGGCCTTGCTGGGGCATCCAGCCGCCCGGCGGCATGTTCCTGCACATGTACGCGGCCGACCTGGCGCGCTCGCCCGACGGGCAGTGGTGGGTGCTGGCCGATCGCACGCAAGCTCCCTCCGGCGCCGGATACGCGCTCGAAAATCGGCTGGTGAGCACGCGCGTCCTGCCCGATGTTTTTCGCGCCTCGCACATTCGCCGCCTCGCCAATTTCTTTCAGACGTATCGGGAAGCGCTGCAGCGCCTGGTGCCCGCCAATCGCGAGAATCCGCGCATCGTGCTGCTGACGCCCGGCCCATACAACGAAACCTATTTCGAACACGCATTCCTGGCCCGCTATCTCGGCTACACGTTAGTCGAAGGCGGCGATCTCACGGTGCGCGACAATCGCGTCTTCCTGAAGACTTTGGGCGGCCTGCTCCCAGTGGACGTCATCGTACGCCGGCAAGACGATCAGTTCTGCGACCCGCTGGAACTGCGTGGCGATTCCATGCTGGGCGTGCCTGCCCTGGTGCAAGCGGTGCGCTCCGGAAATGTCGCCATTGCGAACGCGCTTGGATCGGGCTTGGCCGAATCTCCCGCTTATGCCGCGTTCCTTCCTGGCCTGAGCCGCCTTCTCCTGAACGAAGAGTTGAAAATCCCCACCGTGGCTACATGGTGGTGCGGCCAGGAGAAGCCTCTGCAATATGTCCTGGATCATTTGGGCGATCTGGTAGTGAAGCCGACCTTCCCTGGCACGCGCGGCGATCCCATTTTCGGTGCGGCACTGAGCGGCAAAGAACGCGAGGCGCTGCTCGATCAAGTGCGCGCCGAGCCCGGCCGCTACGTTGCTCAGGAACGCGTCGCGCTTTCCACCGTTCCAGTGTGGGAGGACGGCCCGCTGCATCCGCGCCACATGGTGGTCCGCGTCTATGCGGTGCCATCCGGTGGAACCTACACCGTGATGCCGGGCGGCTTGACGCGCGTTTCCACTTCGCTCGATAGCATGGTGGTGTCCATCCAGCGCGGCGGCGGCAGCAAGGATACCTGGGTGTTGGGCGAGGGGCCCGAGCCTCCCTTCACTTTGCTGCGGCCGGCCACGCATCCGCTGGATGTCAGCCGCGCCACGTTCGATCTATCCAGCCGCGTGGCCGACAATCTGTTTTGGCTGGGCCGCTATACCGAACGCGTGGAAGCCGCGGTGCGAATCACGCGCGCCATTCTTTCACGCTTCTTCCAGGAAGAAGACGCCACGCGCGCCGCCGGCTTGAGGGCGGGCCTCGAGATTCTTTCCGCCTTGGGTTATGTGGAGGGCGAAAAACCCGCTACCGCCGAACACGAAGTGCTCTCGATGATTTACGCCCCCGAGGAGGCCAACGGCTTGGTCTCCAGCATCCATCAAGTGCGCCGCGTAGCCTGGCTGCTGCGCGACCGCATTTCGGTGGACGCGTGGCTCATCCTCAATCAGCTGGACCAGCAGTTCTCCGCGCCGCAACAACCATCGGAAGAGTTCCGCGTCAGCGCCGCGCAGGATCGCTTAAACCACGCCATCATCACGCTGTCGGCGTTCGGCGGCCTGGTGATGGAGAGCATGACGCGCGGGGATGGCTGGCGTTTCCTGGATATCGGCCGGCGCCTGGAGCGCGCCATCCAGATGGTGGAACTGCTGCGCAACGGTCTGCCGAAGGAAGCTTTCGGCGGCGTTGGCGTGCTGGAAGCGATTCTGGAAATGGCCGACAGCTCCATCACCTATCGCTCGCGCTATCTCACGTCCGTGCAAGTAGACCTGGTGCTGGATCTGCTGCTGGTGGATGAAGCCAATCCCCGCTCCATCGCGTTTCAGCTGGCGCGGCTGCGCGAACACATCGGCGAGCTTCCGGGCAGCAAGACCTCCATCCGGCGGCCTGCCGAAGAACGCATGGCGATCTCGCTGCTCAATACCGTGCAGCTCATCGACGTGCGCGAGATGACTCGTTCGGGAGGGCGCGCCGCTGCCGAAGCTCGCGAAGGGCTGCTCGGTAAACTGATGGCGGACCTGACCGTGCTGTCGGAAACGTTAACGCGCGCCTATTTCAGCCATGCGGCGCAGTCGCGGCGCCTGTGAAAAGCACATGAAGCTACTCGCCACGCATATCACTCGCTACTGGTACTCGGGACCAGTCTCCATGTGCCATACCGAGGTGCACCTGCAGCCGCGGCCGCGGCAGAATCAAACCATTCTGGAATTCGGCATGGAAGTCACCCCGACGCCCGATTCCCTGCTCTCGCGTGAAGATTATTTCGGCAACGAAGTTACCTTTTTCTCCATCGCCGAGCCCCACCGCGAATTAATCATCACGTCGCGCTGTCTGGCCGATCTGGAGGCTGTGGCTCCCCCGGCTCTGGAACTCTCGGCGGCCTGGGAGCAGGTGCGCGAGGAAGTGGCGAAACGTGACACACCGGAAACCTTTGAAGCCGGCCAGTTTGTTTTTGAATCGCCTTCCATTCGGGTGGGCCCGCTATTCGCGCAGTATGCCGCCAGCTCCTTTACCAAGGGCCGTCCCTTGCTCAGCGCGGTGGAAGACCTCTCGCACCGCATTTACACCGAATTTCACTACGACAAACGCGCCACCACCATCGGGACTCCGGTGGATGAGGTGCTCGATTCACGCCGCGGTGTGTGCCAGGATTTCGCGCACCTGATGATCGCCTGTTTGCGATCGCTCGGGCTGCCCGCCCGCTACATGAGCGGCTATGTCCGGACCGGCGGCGATTTCGCGGGCGAAGAGGCATCGCACGCCTGGGTTTCAGTATGGTGCCCGGTGTTTGGCTGGCAGGATTACGATCCCACCAACAACGTGATGCCGCGCGGCGAACATTTCACTGTTGCTTGGGGCCGCGATTACACCGATGTCACGCCCGTGAAGGGTGTGGCGCTGGGCGGCGGGGAGCAAGTCATCAGCGTGTCGGTGGATGTGTCGCCGCAATCTGGCGACTGAAGGTTGCCGCGCGCCGCATTAAGCAGCGCGCGTTAAAATTACCCGGCTCTATTTCTACGATCTCGCGCGCGAATTCGTATGCGCCATTTCCTGGCGAACGCCTCGCGTCAGAAGCTGATGGAGAGCGTCTGCCCGCGCTCTTTGATCGGGCGTCAGGGTTTCATATACTTTGGCTACAGTCGAGCTTCGAATGGCCAGCAGTTGACCAATCTCCTGCCCCTCGGTAGTCGATAGCCGCTGAATTGCTCCCGTTTCGTCCGATCGGACTGCGGTTTGCAGGGCCTTGTTCGTGTTCATCAGTTCCTCCCGAATCGGCTTTGCCGATTGGCGAGCCTCCTGGATAACCGTTCGGGCTTGATCCTTTTGTTGCGGCGTCATTGCCAATACCGTCTCCATTTCGCTCACAAACCGATCCTGGTGACCGGCTGGCTTTTGCGCCGGAGCTACGGACGCGAAAAGCCCGACCGACGTTAACGCTCCGATACCGGCAAATGCTATGAGCTGTTTTGGAATATTCATCACATTACCCTCAGTTAGTTTGATGAGTTTATTTGACGATCGGCTCACCGCTTTCTCTCGTTCTCCGTGATAAATGGGAATATCCTATAACGGTTACGAACAGGAGTTTGTTCTTGCCACGGCGGGATCCCATCGATCTACTTCGCGCGCTGATCGGCGTCGCGAACGTTTCAACCAGCCCTGACTGGCAGCAAAGTGCGCGGAGACTGGTGGAGATTCTCATCTTGGGTGCGCGGCCAATCAAATAGCCCCGCGGGCGGCCTGTCGGACCCCGATCGCCTGTTCTTGCCCAGGCTGCCCGTACCCAGGGTGAGAGGTAATGGCATCCAGAGTGCATAGTCGTTCTGGAACATCGGGCGTGGCCAGGAAGAGGAAAGATGATCTTGAAGACTGCTTCATTCGGACAGAATCGACGCGCGCTAAATTGTGTTTTGCTGGTCGCTTGCTGCAGCGCGGCTTTGATGGCCCAGAATCAGGGCGGAACGGTTCCGCCCTCAGGCTCCCCCTGCGCGTCACGCATGTTTTGGGCTTCGAAAATATTTCGAACAACGCCAAAGGAGAGCTCTCAATTGAAGAGCATACCTTGCGATTTCGAAAAGGCGACGGCGCTATGGCTCAAGTAAGCGTCAACTCTATCCAGGACATCTCTCTGGGAGTGGAAGACAAGCAGATTGGCGGTACCGCGGCGGCCTTGGGCAGGGCGGCGACACCGTACGGTGGCGGGCGATTGATTAGCTTGTTCTCGCACAAGAAGTACGACACCCTTACGGTGGAGTATCTCGATCCCAATGGGGGATTTCACGGCGCGGTATTCCAGCTTCACAAGGGCCAAGGGCAGGGTCTCAAAGATGAACTGGTGGCCGAAGGCGCGCATGTGACGAATGGAGAACGTCAACCCATAAAAACGAATGCTCCGGAGGCCAAAAGTGAAAGCATACTCGCTCAGGCCTGGAGCGTGCAGGTGGACAAGGTGGACCCGGGGGACGTGAACATCGAACCTGCGTTCCGAGCCGCGATTTACGAGAACCTGTTGGTTGAGTTGGCCAAGACGAAGCAATTCAAACAAGTGTTTCGCGGCGGTGATCGCAACGCCAGCAGACCAGACCTATTGATTTTGAAAACAACTGTGGAGAAGTATACACCGGGCAGCGAGACACGGCGCGCCGTTACCACGGTGAGCGGTGCCACGAAGTTGAACGTCCAAAACCAGATCTTAAACCCGGAGGGGCAAGTTGTTCTGGAGCGGGTTGTCGAGGGTGATGTGCGCTTTTTTGGAGGCAACCTGCGAGCGACTCATAATCTGGCCCGCAATGTGGCCGAGACCCTGAAAAAGGCAGAGTCACCGGCGCCCGCGCTCGCGGTTCGTGAACAAAAGTAGACGGCCCAGCGGCGGCCCACCGTCTGACGGTCCGGTGTCGAGTTGTTGTCACAAATTGTCAACTCTCGGTCAACGCGTGGACTCCTCGTGGGATTGGGCGACTTGGGATTGTGAATTTTCAGAGCGCCAGCAAGCATGAGCGAAATACTTCCGATTGTTTATTTGGCACGGCACGGTGACACCGCTTGGACGGTATCGGGCCAGCACACCGGTCTTACCGACCTGCCCCTGACCACGGATGGTGAACTCCACGCGCGGCGCCTTGGGGAAAGGCTGAAAGGCCTGAAATTCGCAAAGGTATTTACCAGCCCATTGCAGCGTGCGGCGCGAACCTGCGAACTGGCGGGTTTCGCAGCCGTGGCGGAAACCGATCCAGATCTTGTGGAATGGAACTACGGCGAATATGAAGGGCTGCGCTTGGCCGAGATCCTGCAAAAACGTCCAGACTGGCAATTGTTCCGAGACGGCTGCCCCGGCGGCGAATCGCCGGCGCAGATAGGTCAGCGCGCGGATCGCGTGGTGCTGCGTGCCCGAGCAGTTGCCGGCGATGTACTCCTTTTTTCCAGCGGACATTTCATCCGGGTTCTGGCCGACCGCTGGCTGGCTCTCAGCCCAGGATGCGTGGGAAAGCATCTGCTGCTGGACACGGCGAGCCTGAGCGCGCTCGGTTATGAGCACACCCTGTCCCAGCCTGTGATCCGGTTATGGAACGACGATCACCACTTGGACGCATGACGTCACCTTACCGCGAGGATCTTGCGGCATTCACTGGGATGAGATGAGCAGCGAATTCCGCGAAACACGGCGCACAATTTTACGGCTCAACGCTATTGCCTCCAATTCGATGTGGACCCCGTCGTCTCGCTCTTCGAAGCGAGCGATGCTGTACAACTTCCATATGTAGCCACTGCCTTCGCCTTCCGGCTTCCGATCCTCGCGCGGGTGCCCGTATTCTTCGACCTCTTGCAAGGGGTGGGAGAATTAATTCCTCAAGCCGGGCGGATCCGAGCCGGCCAGCCCCAACTCCACCGCACACGGCCGCATGGCTTCAATGCAGAACGCGATGTGCTGGTCCAGATCCACATTCAACTCAACCGCCCCTTTGGTGATGTCGTCCCGATTCACCGAGCGCGCGAAGGCCTTGTCCTTCAGCTTCTTTCGTACCGACTTGACGTCCACCTCGTGAATGCTCCGGCCCGGCTTCACGTAGGAGCACGCCGTAAGGAATCCAGCCAGCTCGTCGCAGGCAAACAGCGTTTTCTCGAGCAGCGATTCGCGCGGCACGCCGCTGAAATCGGCATGCGACAAGATGGCGCGCCGGATTTCGGCATCCACGCCGCGCGCGGCCAGAATCGGTTCGCCTTTCATTGGATGATCGGGCACCGTGGGATGAATCTCCCAATCGAAATCATGCAGCAGCGCCGTGACTGTCCACTTGCTCTCGTCCTCGCCGAACTTCCGCGCGTACGCTGTCACGCACGTCTCCACCGCCAGCGCGTGCCGCCGCAGGCCATCCGATTTGGTGAACTCGCAAAGCAATTCCCAGGCTTGCTCCCGCGTCATCAATAATTCGAACTCCCGGTGACCATGTTAGCGGACCTCATGATATATTGAAAACGCACCAGGAATGGGCCTGTGGCGCAGTTGGGAGCGCGCTTCCATGGCATGGAAGAGGTCGTGAGTTCGAATCTCACCAGGTCCACCAAAACAAAGCCCGATAAAACATGGACTTACGAAAATGCCCGCGGCTCCATGGCGCGGAAGAGGTCACGCAGAGTCTATTTGCAGCCCAAATCCGCCAGAATTTGGACTCCAGCCAGCGGATCTGAATGTGGCTGGCGGCTTGAGCTCACGCGGCGAGGGCCAGTGGTCTTGCGATGCGTCCGACCGTCCATGGCTTTCTTCAGATGTGCGCCGGCCATCCGCTGAGCCAAACAGTTTTGACCAGGTCTCACACTTTCAGAATTGTGACCCCACCTGCTTCTTTTGAGTAACGATAGACGACGGCTGTTGATCGATGATCTACCCACACTTCAATGAACTGCTTTCAGGTGCGGACGGCCTGTCCAGCACATGCAGTTCGGGCAAGACCTGGTGAAAGAAACACGAAGCCAGCGCGAAGACGTCGATCAGTGCTTCGTCACGTTGGTCGGTTCGGGTTGAGAGATAAATGACTCCGATTGCACCACCGCGAATCGTCGATGCATCGTCCGGAAGCCGCTCAAATCCAACCTTAAACTCCGTGGCGTGGATAATGCGGTTAAGAGCGTCACGGAGAGCGTTCACCTTGGTCAGGCCATCCGCTGGGGACCAAATGCGGAACGGTTCATCAAGCACGAATTTGGTGCGGACGGCCCTGTTGTCCAAAATTCGCCGAGCATGGATAGCGAAAGCAATTGCGGTGTTCGTGACCTCCTGCTCGATGTGGCGCTGGATGATCGCGCCACCGGAGATTGGGTATGGAGCGCTCCCGAACGCCCACAGCTTTGCCGCCGCTGCCTCGGCCTGTTCGAGTGCGAATGAGTTGATGTCGCCCATCACGTCTCCCTTGTAGCGCCCGGCCCTTAATGCGCCGCGATCGATCACGATTGGATATTTACGCCCGCCTGTGCCCAGACACAATTTGAAAGTTCCGTCAGGCGTTGCCAGTTTTCGTCCATCCCGTGGTCTATGCCGACCGCCGGATCGGTACAAAACGGATCTCCACCCGCTGATTCAGCGCGCCCGCGATCCTGCGCAACATCGCCAGGGAGTGGCCCTCGTAATCGGCGTCCTCAAGGCGGCAGATCACCGATGCGGTAGTGCCTATGAGCTTAGCAAGCTGAGTTTGGGTAAGGGCAGCCGCCGCCCTCAGTTCTTGGATTTTGCGGGCGATCTCTTCATTCGCGCGCGCCTCTTCCAGGTTCTTCAGCCGGGCCGGCTTGCCTTCGTAGATCCGGCGGTGAAGGATCTCCACCGCGTCGCCGGTCGGTTTCAGTGTCTTGGCTTTTTTGTCTGCCATGGTCAAGCCTCCGCATAAGTGTGCTTCGCTGGATTCGCCTCAAACCGCTTTTTACGTTCAACGGCGCGATCGATCTCTTTGGGCGGGACCGCCCGCTCTTTCGCAAGGCCGTGAGAGACCACGGCCGCCACCGCGCCGTGGAAGAAGTACAGTATCCGGTGATGAACGCCTCCCAGGCTGGCGCGCAGTTCGTAGATGCCGTCTCGCAGGAAGTCCGCTTCGGGCCGGCGCAATTCGTGGCCCATCTCGCGCAGGCGCTCCAACCGCAGGTAGCACTCGTCCTGCACTTTCGGCGGTAACTTGTCGAACCACTCGATGAACGGGCACGATCCGTCTTCCTCCCGGTAGAGGGCGACTCTGGTCTTGGGCACCTCACCCCAGCTTATTCGCAATATTGCGAAACATCAAGTTCGCTCGCGAAGCCACAAGGGCGGTCACCGCTCCGGTGGGCATCATCCTTGTAGATAGGGGAATTCGGGACAACAATCACAACGGCTTGCAACCGCGCGCGTGAAAGCCTGCGTCGCGCCGTTTCGCAGGGTCCGGAAGTCCGCGCGGAATCCAGACTGTGAAAACGGCTTTCCATGGAGTCCACCGGAGTCCAGGTCGGCTCTTGCTGAGTCTTGTTTTGCGCCAAACTGTCTTGCAAGCGATTAATATTTCTTCCATTGCATGGAAGAGGTCGTGAGTTCGAATCTCACCAGGTCCACCAAAATTACTCAAACACTGCTTTGTAAAGCGCGATCGGCCACCTGCAGCCCGTCGAATCGCATCAAGTTGCATTCCGTCCGGATTTTCGACAGTATTGCTGAGGGATGAGGCAAATTCTCAGGATCTTGTCGATCGCCGCCGTTGCCGCGAGCCTGGCAATCGCACAAGCACCCGCGGGATCAGCCAGCAGTCAATCGAAAGCTCTGCCCCGCGATCCGACGCAAAGCCCGGCCTCCGAACGTCCGCCGCAAACAGTTACGCCCCAAACCTATTCGCGCGCGCAGATTCAGGCCGGCGAGTTGCGCTTCACTTCGCAATGCGGATTCTGCCATGGGCGCGATGCCGCAGGCGGAGAAACCGGGCCGGACCTCACTCGCTCCAAGCTGGTGGCCGAAGACAATCGCGGTGATAAGATCGGGCCGCTGGTTCGCGCTGGACGTCCGGATCAGGGTATGCCGGCCTTTCGCTTGAACAGTGCGGATTTGGCCGCGATCGTCGCTTTCATCCACGATCAGAAAGCCCAGGCCGAAGCGCTGGGCGGCGGGCGCCGCTCGGTGGACGACGCGGACCTGGCAACCGGTGACGCCGCGGCCGGCCGCCTCTATTTCAACGGACCCGGCGGCTGCAGCGCGTGCCACTCCGCTACCGGCGATCTGGCCGGAATCGCCTCCCGATATGAGGGCCTGGCTCTGTTGCAACGAATGCTGTACCCCGGCGGGCGTCCCGCTCCCGCACGTCCAAAAGCCACCGTGTGGCTTCCTTCGGGCCAGACCATCGTTGCGCCATTGGCTAGCGAAGACGAGTTCACGATCGTAATAATCGATCCCTCAGGCGAGCGCCACAAATACGAAAAAGGCGCAGTGAAGTTTAAGATCGAAAATCCAATGACGGCGCACTTCGATCAACTCGGGAAATACACGGACGATGACATGCACAACGTCTACGCCTATTTGCTCACATTAAAGTAAAAGCAACATGCGCGCTCTGTTCAGGCTCGGAATAGCAATCGTTCTCACGGCACTTTTGCACGCCCAAGGCGTGGATCCGAACGATCTGCTGCACCCGCCGGCCGATGGCTGGCTCACGTTTCACGGCGCCTACTCCGGCGAACGGCATACCAGCCTGACCGACATTACTCCCGAAAATATCGGCCAACTCCAGCAGGTGTGGCGATTCGAGACCCACCAGAATCAACAGATCAAAGCTTCGCCGATTGTCGCGAACGGCGTGATCTACATCACCACGCCGGACAACATCTGGGCCATGGACGCGCGCACCGCCAGGCAACTTTGGCATTACCAGAATCCTCCCAACAACGCGTTCCACATCGGCCACCGCGGCGCCGCGATTTACAAGGACACCGTGTACCTGACCACCCCGGACTGTCACCTCATCGCGCTCAATGCCAAAGACGGAAAGGTGAAATGGAACATAGTGATTGCCGATTCGAACAAGGGCTACTGGTCAACCAACGCTCCTCTGATCGTGCGCAATCACGTCCTGGTCGGCGTCTCCGGCGATTTCGATAACCTGCCGGGTCAGTTGAAATCGATCGACGCCGACAGTGGGGAGACGCAGTGGATCTTTTACAGCACGCGTCCGCCGGACCGCAAGGCACCGAAGAGCGGGAGCGCAACCGGCGGCCAGATGTGGACCACCGGCACATACGATCCCTCGCTCAATCTGGTCTACGTTGGTACCGGGAATCCAACGCCGGTACTGAACGGCGAAGCCAGGCCCGGCGATAATCCCTGGACCTGCAGCATCGTCGCGTTGAACCCGGACACCGGGAAACTGGTCTGGGGCTTCCAGGTCTCGCCGCACGATACGCACGATTGGGATGCGAACGAAGTCCCCGTGCTGGTGGATGCCGATTTCAGCGGGGCACCGCGCAAGCTGTTGATGCAAGCCTCGCGCAATGGCTACTTCTTCGTACTCGATCGGACGAATGGCAAGAGTTTGCTCACTACTCCATTCGCAACCGTGAACTGGGCCAAGGGAATCGATCCTCAGGGACGCCCGATTCCTAATCCAGCCAAGTTTCCGCAGAGGAGCGGTGTCCTGGTGGCTCCTAACGAGAACGGCGCCACCAACTTCCGCCCGCCGAGTTTTGATCCGCGAACCGGGCTGTTCATTGTAAGCGCTCAGGACGGCTACGGAATCTATTTCTTCAAACCCGAGCACGGAGCCTACGGATGGGCCGGCGCCGATTATGGCGTCGCTGGCCGGGCTTTCCTCCGCGCCATCGACTACCACACGGGAAAGATTGTATGGAACCATCCGATCGGTGATGGCGCGGGCACGGCCGGCGTACTCACCACTGACACAGGCTTGACCTTCAGCGGCGACGTGGCCGGCAATGTAATGGCGCTGCGATCGAGCGACGGCGCCACGCTCTGGCACCAGTCCCTCGGGGAGATTGGAAATTCCAGGATTGGAAATGCTCCCATCAGTTATGAGCTGGACGGCAGACAGTATCTGGTGGTGGGCGGTGGCAGCTCGCTGTACGCGTTTGCTCTGCCGGGAGCCGCGCCGCAAAGCCGCGCCCCGATTCGTCCCCCGATTCGAGTGATGCTGCTCGATGGCGAAAGCGCCGGTCCTTATCACAAATGGCAGCTCACCACGCCCGTGCTTCGCAGGGAACTGGAGGAGACCGGCCTGTTCCAGGTGGACGTCGTAACGGCGCCTCCGGCCGGCGGCGAGTTCAGCGCGTTTCACCCCGATTTCGCGAAGTATGCGGTGGTGGTGTGGAATTACGACGCGCCCGACGAGCGCTGGCCGGCGGAGTTAAAAACGTCCTTTGAGAATTACGTTCGCGGGGGCGGAGGCTTCGTCAGCGTGCATGCCTCCGATAACGCGTTCCCCAACTGGCTGGCGTTTAACGAGATGATCGGCGTGGGAGGCTGGCGCGGTCGAACGGAGAAAAATGGACCGTTCTGGTATTTCAAAGACGGCCAGTTGGTTTCCGATCCTGCTCCGGGCCCGGCCGGCAGCCACGGGCGCCGTACGCCATTTCAGATCGTCGTTCGTCAGGATCATCCCATCACCAACGGCCTGCCCAAGGTTTGGATGCATCAGGGCGATGAACTTTACGCCAGGCTCCGCGGCCCAGGAAAAAATATGACGGTTCTCGCCACCGCGTATTCGGATCCTGCCAACAACGGAACCGGTCATGATGAGCCGATGTTGATGGCCCTCAGCTACGGCCGCGGCCGCGTGTTTCATACCACGCTGGGGCACGACATCAACGCGCTCAGCTCGGTGGATTTCGTCGTGACCTTCCAGCGCGGAACCGAGTGGGCCGCAACCGGCAAGGTGACGCAGAAGGTTCCCGCCGATTTCCCCACCGCCAACTCGGTCAGTTATCGGACGGACCTCGCCGCCATGGATCCAGGCTATCCCAGAGGCCTGAATCCGCTCGATGCCGCCCCCGCGCACTAGCGGCCCGACGGCGACATTTCAGCGTGTTCATGTCAGCCTCGCCGCGCGGCTTCAATGGTGGCGATGTCGATCTTCTTCATCGTCATCATCGCCTCGAAAGCGCGCTTTGCCTCACCGCCGCCAGTCGCGAGCGCGTCGGTTAGCGCGCGCGGGGTGATCTGCCACGAGAGGCCCCAGCGGTCCTTGCACCAACCGCACGCGCTTTCCGCGCCGCCATTGCCGACCAGCGCGTTCCAGTAACGGTCTGTCTCTTCCTGATTCTCTGTCGCGATCTGGAAGGAAAAGGCCTCGGTGTGCCTGAACGCCGGTCCGCCGTTGAGACCGAGACAGGGAATGCCCAGGACGGTGAACTCCACCGTCAGCACATCGCCCTTCTTGCCGCCCGGAAAATCGCCGGGAGCTTCGTGAACAGCGATAACTTTACTGTCCGGAAAGGTGACGGCATAGAAGCGTGCCGCCTCATGCGCGTCTTTGTCGAACCAGAGACAGATCGTGTTCTTTGGCTTCATGTTCGTGTGCTCCTTGGCGCTCTAGCAGGGCGAAGACCGCGGCCGGTATCTCAAATGGTGGCCACCGTCCTTCCCCTCTGAATCATATCGCTGGCTGGGACGGACTTCGAGATCCGAAGCTATGGCGACGTCTCACTCTTGTGGATCGCGTCCAATTTGCCTGCCATCGACACCCCCGATTGGCGTGACTTGTCCCAGGAGAAACCTGGATCGGGATCGTTTGGAAATCGGCCTGACATACGGAACTATCGGGAGCGGCAGTACTTTGGCGAGCCCAGCAAGGGAAGCGCAGATGATTGAGTGGCGATCGGATGTTGCCTCGGAAATTGTCGAACCAAAGCGCCATCTTTTGTGTATACACTCCCGTCACGCCAGTTGCTAAAAAAATCGAATCGTTCGCCCTAATGCGTCTCAACCAGTCGCGCCCCATCGAACAGGTGCTCTTCCACATGCCGCCACCCATCTAGCGCGAAGCCGCCCGCGCAGAGAAACTGCTTCTTGAGGGTAAAGGAGCCAGTTCTATCTGGAGCGCCAAGAGACCGGCTCGCGATTCGTTATATACTCTTTCCGCGAGCGAGAACCTAATGGATCCCAAAATGATGCACTGTAAATTCCTGGCCACACTCCCTGCGATGATTTTGATCGCCGCCTGTCTGCTCAATGCCGCCGACTCCGGCAGCGACCTACTGAAGAACAGCGGCGCCCTCGACCGCTTGGCAAAAAAAACCGGCGTATACAACGCATCCAGCACCGGCAAGACACCGGGTTTCATCGTGGATCCATCCTGGCCGCAACCGCTGCCCAACCACTGGCTGCTCGGCCAAATCGGCGGGCTTTATGTCGACCAGCACGATCACATCTGGGTCTACAACCGGCCGCGCACCATGTCCACAGACGAAGCTGGACTCGAAGGGCCGGTGCCGGGCGCGACCGACGCCAAGGGTCATCCGGTCGACGGCCTTGGCCAGGAGCGTTCCTTTGGGCCCGTATCCGATTGCTGCAAAGCGGCGCCCTCGGTTCTCGAATTTGATACCGATGGCAAGCTGCTGCGCGCCTGGGGTGGTCCGTCCGATCCCGGCTTCGTCGGCGGCAAATGTAAGGCCGAGGCTGGCTGCATCTGGCCGAACAACGAGCACGGCATTTATGTCGACCACAACGACAACGTCTGGATCTCTGGAAATTCCGCGGCGCCCAGCGGCGGCACGCAACCACGCCAGGCCCCGCCCTGGACCACACACAAGCAAGGCGGCGACGGGTTTGTACTGAAGTTCGATATGGATGGCAATTTCAAAATGAGGATCGGCGGAACACCAGGCGGACCAAACAGCAACGATACGAACGGCGGCATCAATGGCACGCCCTTGCTCTATCTTGCGGCGGATATGGTGGTCGATCCCGCCAACAATCATCTGTATATTGCCGACGGCTACGGAAACCGCCGTGTCCTGATTGTCGACGCGAACACCGGGAAATACATCGGCCATTTCGGCGCCTATGGAAACAATCCCGTGGACGACGCGGCCGCCGAAGCCGCCGGGTCCTGGATCGCGGACTCCACCAAAGGCAACCGGAAACCGGCTTTCTTCCGGAACCCCGTGCATTGCGTGAAAATCTCGAACGACGGCAAGCTTTATGTCTGCGATCGTGGAAATGACCGCCTCCAGGTTTTCGATAAAAATGATCCCGCTCTGGGCAAACCATGCAGCAATCCGGAAGGCAAAGCCGGTACCTGCGGTTTCCTGGCTGAGCAATTTGTCAGCGATCACACCAACATCATCGGAACAGCGGTCTCCATGAATTTCTCCACCGATAAAGCCCAGAGCTGCCTGTATGTCGGCGACAACGCCAATATGACCATCTACATTCTGAACCGAAATAATTTACAGGAACTCGGCCAGCTTGGGCGACATGGGCGAGGCGCTGGAGAATTTCACTATTTGCATCAGGTCAGCGTGGACAGCAAGGGCCACATTTATACCGGAGAGGTCGACACCGCGAAGCGAATCCAGAAGTTTCTCCGGTTTGGCGCCACCGGATGCAGCGGAACGGGATCATCCACCGTGGGCGGAGTAACGCCGAATTAACCGATGCGATGAGATTCATCCTCGCTCTTGCGATCGCCTGTTCCCTGTCGTTTCAGATCGCGGCTCAGGCGCCGGAGCCTGCCGACCAGCCCGCCGCGCGCACAGACCAGAACTCGCTGATCGCTCACCAGCAGCTGCTCGCGAAGACCAAGAAGGGCCGCATCGGTGTCTATTTCGAAGGCGACTCCATCGCGCGGCGCTGGGGAGCGACCGATTATCCTGCGCTGCTGGCGAACTGGAACCACAACTTTTTCGGATGGAATGCCGCCGATTTCGGATGGGGCGCGGACAAAACCGAAAACATTCTGTGGCGCTTGGAAAACGGCGAACTCGACGGGGTAAATCCGAAAGTGATCGTCCTGCTGGCCGGAACGAACAATGTCGGCGACCGCGAGCCGCCGGGTGAAATCACAAAAGGATTAGAAGCCATCGTGCGGCTCATGCAATCGAAAGCTCCAGGCGCCACCATTATTCTGACCGCGATTTTCCCGCGCAACGACGACATGGAAATGATGCCGGTGATCGACCGCATCAACGAGAACCTCGCACACCTCGCCGATGGAAAGAAGATTAGATACTTGAACATCAACCAGAAGCTGGCGGACGAGAACGGAAACCTCCTCGACGGAATGATGAATCGGGATCTATTGCATCCGTCAGTGCAGGGTTATCAAATGTGGGCGGATGCGTTGAAACCGATCCTGCTGGAAATTCTTGGGCCCCCGGCGGCGGAAGATCACGCGCCGCCGCCCACCGGCGACCCAAGCGACCGGAAATGAGAAAACAATGGCTTCAGCGCCGGATACAGCGAACTGTACACCGCGTGGCCCTCGGAGTAAATTTGCGTTTCCTCTGCCCGAGGCTCCACGATATCGCGCTCTCGCACCATCGCCCCGCAGGCTTCCACAACCGACGAGTATTCTCCGGTCGCGACCATCGCCAGGATCGCCGCGCCCAACGCTGAGCCTTCATTCGAAGCCATGGTGACCACGGGCGTCGCAAAAACATCCGCCAGGATCTGACGCCACAGCTTGCTGCGCGCGCCGCCTCCCGAAGCCCGAATCGAAGCGACATTCACGCCCAGCGCTGCCACCAAATCCAAACCATCCTTCTGGCTGTAGGCCACTCCTTCGATCAACGCTCGAATCAAATCCGCGCGCGTATGTTTCGCCGTCAGGCCGATCCATCCCCCTCGTGCCGAGGCATCCAAATGCGGTGTGCGTTCGCCCATCAGATAGGGAAGCCAGTACAATCCGCGCGCGCCCGCGGGCGATCGGGCCGCTTCGGCGAGCAATTCGTCATAAGACATTCCCGGTGCAAATTGATTTCGGAACCATTGCAGACTCAGACCGGCTCCTTGCGTCACACCCATCACGTGCCACTTGTCCCGAACCGCGTGACAGAAGGTATGCACGCGTCCGTCGGGATCGTACGCCACGCGTTCCATGTGCGCGAAGATGACGCCGGAAGTTCCCAGCGTGCAGGAGACCGCGCCCGGTTCCACAACGCCATTGCCCACGGCACCGGCGGCCTGATCGCCACCACCGCCGGCCACCGGCAGTGCCGGGCGGCCAAGCCCGTCAATGCTCCAGCCGGTTCCGAGATTGTTCCCGTGACATCGGCGGACTCGTACGCGCGCGGCAAAATGGAACGGTCCAGGTCCAAACCATCCATCATTTCGAACGACCAGCGGCGTCGAACCACGTCAAACATTGCGGTTCCCGACGCGTCCGAAACTTCGGTGGCGAGTTCGCCCGTGAGGCGAAAGCGAACGTAGTCCTTGGGCAGCAGAACATGCCGCACACTCTCGAATCTTTGCGGCTCATGATCGCGCACCCACAACAGTTTCGGCAAAGTAAATCCAGTCAGCACCGGATTCGCTGTAAGCTCCAGCACCTTCGCAACGCCCAGACGTCGATTGATCCAATCCACCTGCGGTTGGCTGCGCTGGTCGCACCAGATGAGCGCCGGACGGATGACGTTGTGCTGGCCATCGAGAATCACCAGGCCGTGCATCTGCCCCGAAAGTCCGACGCCTCTGACCTGATCGCCCGTAATTCCGGCAGCAGCCAGCGCGCCGCGAATCGCCTGGAACGACGCGCCGGCCCAGTTTTCCGGCCGCTGCTCCGCCCACAGCGCCTGCTCCATCACCATCTCTTCGTGAGGAACAGAGACCGCGGCGGCTTCTTTGCCGCTCGCGTCGACAAGGATCGCCCGTGAACCGCCGGTTCCGACATCCACCCCGAGCCAATACGTACTCATTGGATTTCGATGTAGTCCAATGCGGCGGATTCTCCCCCATCGGGCAACCCTTCGATGCGGATCTCGTCTCCCGGTTTGAGCTCTACCCCGGGCACAATTCTCAGCGAGGAAGATGTGCCGTCGATGTTCTTGCCCGGGAAATGATCCGAAGCAACCCATTGATCGAGAAGTTCGCCGTTCGCGAGAAGACGGAATCGGGCAGCCCCGTTGTTTTGGTCGAAATATCGGACGCGAACCTCGTGCCTGCCTGGACTCCTGTCAAACACGAAGCTCGCGGCGCATCGCGAAATCGGACACGACACCGCCATTCCGCCAGATGCCGCTTCCCAAGGAGTGACAGGAACGGGCGTGTAGCCTTCCAGTCGCATGGACTCCGCCTCCACGCGGCCGGGATGATTTCCGGCCCGGCCTTTTTCATCCGGGATGCCGGATGTTTTCAGAAACCAGTTCACCACCGCATCGCGCCACACTTCGGCCTGGCCCGCTTGATATTCAAGTTGCGCCAGAACTTCCTGGTAACGCCGCTCGTCCATCAATCCTCGAAGCGTTCGCCATTGCCGTACATAATTCGCGGCGGTTTCGGCGCCCGCATAATGCGAGTCATAGAGGGATTGAATCACGGTCTTGCCCGAATGCAGCCGATACGTGTAAGGCACGTGATGAAAGAAGAGCAGCAACTCGTCCGGCGTGCTGGCCGCCGATTCGTACATTTTCGCCACTTCGGCCCGATACTGGCCCACGAAGCCCGTTCCCGATTTTACGCTGCGATCCATTCCCACGCCTTGCGCATCGGCGTTGTGCCATTGCCCCCAGCCGTTTCTCTCGGACGCTTCCACATTCACGCCATAGTGATTGCCGGTGATGTCGGTCAAAGTTTGCAATCCCAGCGGCCCAGTATAGTTTTCGTAAGTCTTCCACGAGCTGAGTTGAATCCCGTTGACCACCGAATCCACTCGCCGATCGGACCCAAACGTAAGCCGCGTCCATTCCTCCGAGATTTCGCGCGCGCTTAAATCCGGATTCCACGCCAGGCGCCCGAACGCGTAGAGATTCGCCTGGGAGAGATGATTCCCGAACCAGTTTTCGCTCAACCCCACATTCGCGACGCCTATGAAACCGCCCACTGGCTGCCCGAACACCTTCCCCGCAACCAGCGCCTTTACGGGTGTGGCTTCGGGCCGAGCGTGCATATCGAAATCCAAAGCCTCTTTCCACATCGGCGCCAGAAACACAGTATGACGCGCCTGCCCCAGATACTCCTGCGTAATCTGAAGCTCGATCGCCTGATTGGTTTTTTCTAGATTTCCGAACAACGGCGATGCCGGTTCGCGCACCTGAAAATCGATGGGGCCGTTCTTAATCTGCACCACCGCGTTCGATTCGAATTTTCCATCCAGTTGGCGGAAATTGTCATCGGCCGCGCGAGCGCGATCGTTCTTCGGATTCCGCCAGTCCATGTGGTGGTCGTAAACGAAGCCACGGTAGAAGAGCAGGCCGCCGTGCGGCTTCAACGCTCGGGCTACGGCGTTCGCGGCATCCGCGTGTGTCCGCCCATACGCGGAAGGACCCACGCGTCCCTCCGAATCGGCTTTGATAATGATTCCCGCCATGTCTGGAATCGCGCGGTACATTTCGTCCACCTGGGCACTCCACCATGCCGCCACGCGCGGATCGAGCGGATCGAACGTATCCAATCCACCGAATGTTTTGGGGCTCCCAAAATCGACGGATATCGCGACCCGCACGCCCCACGGCCTAAATGCCGCGGCAATCCGCGCGATCTCAGGCAGCATTTCCGCCGAGAGAATCCTGGGATCGGCGTTGACGTTGTTGATGGAGCAAGCGCTAATACCGATGGATGCGAGAATGCGGCCGTAATCGGAGACGCGCGACAAATCGGCACGCGCATGCCGGTTCTCCCAGAAGATGGAACGGCCGCCGTAACCGCGTTCGATAGAGCCGTCCAGATTGTCCCATTGGTTCACCCAGCGGATGGGCGCGTAGGGAACCTCCGTTTCATCCAGGGAATCGATCGGCTGCTGGAGCGCGATCTTACGCAGCAGCGCAAACACGCCATAAAGGACGCCGCGATCCGTTTCGCCAGTGACCACGGTGTGACGGGCCGATCCTCGCCGCACCGTCTTAATCATGAAACCGTCGCCCGATATATTCGCATCGAATCCAGCCGCTGGGATGGCCGTCGCCACTTCGCGCATCTGGCCGATCACGACACCTCCGCCAACCGGCACGGTGGATACCTGCCGCAGATTGCGGCCGAGCATTTCCCGAATACCTCGCGAGAATTCGTCGCGCGCGGCCATCAGGACTTCAGAGCGCCCCAGCAATGTCACCGAATTGCCCAGCACCTGAGCATCAGCTTCGGACACTCCCGCTGGGAGCCTTGGATATCGCAACCACGCGTCGTAGCCGCTCTCGGCGTGCAGGCTGAACGCGGCGATGCACACGAACAGCAACCCGATTCGTACGCCGCGCATCACGCTCATGGTACAACGCCCATGGTAAAAGAAAGACTGCATGAAACCGATTCCCATGGACCAACAACAATCTCTGGTCTCGCGGTTAATGAAGGCCTGCGGTGGCTCCTATAGCCCCGAAGTCCGGCGAAAATATTTTATATCGGGCCCGCAATGGGCCGCCGCTTACGACGGCAGCGCCCTGTTTCATGCTCCTACCAGGCCGCCGCTTGGATTTGAAGACATCATCCGGCATTACGGCGAGATCGGCATCGGACATTGGTGCACGCATGATACCGATGTCATTCCTACTGACGCCTTGGGCACTCCCAAGCAAGCCGAAATCCTCGAACGCATCAAATTAGCGCTGCTCAGGCATGGCGTCCGATGTTCCATGGTCACCGCCGAAACCTTCCACCACGCCGTATGGGCCGCGAGCCCGGCCGCCGAATCCCCGCACGTGCGCGAGTACGCGAAATTCCGGGTTCGCAACAATGTAGACATCGGCCACGAACTGGGCGCGAGCTTCGCCGTCTACTGGCCCGGTTCGCTCGGCTACTACGTGCAAGGCGCGGTAGAAGAAACCGAGACGTTGCGCTGGTATGCCGAAGCGCTGAACGCCGCATGCGAACACGACATTCAAGTATCAGCCCAGCGGGGCCGCTCGCCGCTGAAGCACTGCCTGGAGGCCAAACCGTTCGAGCCCCAGGCTGAAATCCTTCTGCCCACTAGCGACGCCATGCTTGCGTTTATTTCTTCCGGGCTCCTGACGCATCCGGAGATGGCAGGTTTGAATCCTGAATACCTGCACGAACTCATGTGGGGCGGCGCTCCCCGGGCCGCGCTGGCGCGCGCTCTTGTGGCAGGCAAACTCTTCCACTTCGACATTAACGACGGCTACCGGCTCAAGCACGACGTCGATATTGGAATCGGCCTGGTGAATCCGCTCGACTGGTTGAACGTCCTGGTCCTGCTGCGCAGCCACAACTACACTGGACCGTTCAACCTGGATTACAAGCCTCCGCGAACCACCAGCCAGTTCGGCGTCTTCGAGGTCAGCTTTCCTTCCGCCGTGGATCGCTTCATCACGCTATGGGAAATGGCGGGCGAGGCTATCGCCGATCCGGTGATCCAGGAAGCCACCGGCGCACTCAAGGCTGGAGCCGAATACTCCGGCGATGTTCGAGACGCGCAAGCCATTACAGCGGCGCATCGGGAGCTCCTGACGCTGCACGAGTTGATCGCCCACCGGCTGATACAAATCCTGTGGGGCGCGCACCAGGGCCGAGTGTTCTCGATGGGTAGTGCTTCTCGGGAGCAGCAGAGGAATTCGAATGCCTGAAAATTACGACATTATCGCGATCGGGTCCGGCCACAACGGACTGGTTGCCGCGGCGTACATGGCCGCCGCGGGCAAAAAGGTTCTGGTTCTGGAGCGCAACGAATGGTTTGGCGGCGGCGTTGTCACCGCCGAACTTACCGGCCCTGGATACCTGCATGACCGGTTCAGCACCGGGCACATTTTCATCCAAGCCAACCCGCTGATCAAGAACGATGAGTTGCAGCTGCTCTCGAGTTTCGGCCTCAAATACCTTTATCCGGACATACCGTTCCTGTGCGTCTTTGAAGACGGGTCCACAATCGGCTTGCATCGCGACCGGAATAAAACCTACCAGGAGATCGCCCGATATTCGAAGAAGGACGCCGATGCGTTCCTCAAATTCGCCGAGACGGCCATGCGCTATCTTCCGATGCTCTCGGCGTCGCTCTACACGCCGCCCATTCCGATGGGCGCCATGTTCGCCATGCTCGATCAGAGCGCCGAAGGCCGCGAGCTCTTCGCCTACATGCACAAAAGCCCGTACGACATCATCGTCGAGAACTTCGAGCACGAGAAAGTCCAGCTGTTTTTCACTCGCATGGTGGGTGAAAACCTCACGGGCCCGGAGGAAAAAGGCACCGGAGTCGGCATCTTCGTTTTTCTTGGTTTCATGGAGCAGTACGGCATCGGCGTAGCCGTCGGCGGAAGTGGTTCCCTGACTGCTTCGCTGATTCGATGCATCCAGGCTCACGGCGGCAAGGTGCTGAACAACACTTCGGTGGATCAGGTTCTGGTAAAGAACGGACGAGCGGCCGGCGTAGCGGCGAATGGAGCCGAATATGCTGCCAAGGATGCGGTGATCGGCGCCATCCATCCGCACTTACTGCGCCGCCTGGTCCCAGGAGTCGATGAGACGGTCGCCAGTGCCGCGGAGCGCGTGGAGGTTTCGGCAAATTCTTGCTTCACGGTTCACGCGGCCCTGAACCAGCCGCTTCGGTTCAAAGCCGGGCCACACGCCAGCCAGGCATACTTCACCGAATTGATGCCCGCGAACATGAACGTTTTGCGGCAGTATTTCGACGCACTACGCTATGGGCGCATGCCCGATACGTCGCTGCTTGGCTTGACCTCTCCGTCAACATTCGATACCACGCGCTGCCCTCCAGGCAAGGCCACGCTGCACGTCTGGGATTACGTTCCCTACGCGCATCCCGATGGCGGACCCGAGCATTGGGATAAAGCCAAGGATGCATTCGCGCAGACCATGCTCTCCCGGATGCAGCCATTTATTGACAACCTCACGCCGGAGAACATCATTCAGTACGTGGCGGACAGTCCGCTGGATATCGAGCGGTCCTCACCGAGCTTCCAGAAGGGCGACGTCCACGGCGCCGCGCCGTATATCTATCAGTCTGGCGCGCACCGGCCGACGCCGGACCTGGGCCGCAACACCGTACCCGGCGTGGAGCGGCTGTATTTAGTAGGGCCGTTCCAACACCCCGGCGGCGGAGTATTCGGCGCGGGCCGTGCGACGGCGATGAAGATGTGCGAAGACATGAAAATCGATTTCGATAAGATTGGCCGCAAGCGATGATGAAGATCTACGGGCAGGACAACAGCGAGTTGATGCAGGTAACGTTGCTGGAGCGGGATGGCAACGTGCTGGTGATCAAAGGGAAAGTGTTCGGCTCCATGCCGATGACGGCGAAGCTGACTCCGCAAGAGGGGAGAAATGCTCTCAAACTTCTGAATTTCAAACTGGTGGCGTTCCTGCTGACGTTCCTGTTCCGCAGGTAGAACCGCATTCTCTCGCCAAACGCGATGCGCATCGCAATCGTATCCGACATCCACGGCAACCGGACCGCATTTGAGGCCGTGCTGGCCGATCTCCGCCAGACTTCTCCCGACTTGATCTTCCACGGCGGCGACCTGCCGCACGGCGGAGCGAGTCCCGCGGAAATTGTCGACCGTATTCGCGATCTCGGATGGCCAGGCGTGGTTGGCAATACCGATGAAATGCTTTGGAAGCCGGAAACCCTGACGGAGCTTGCGGGTCAATTGCCGAATCTCAAAACCATGTGGGACGCGATTCAGGAGATGGCCTCGGCCACCTGTGATGCACTCGGAGAAGAACGGCTCGCATGGCTGCGCGCTCTGCCGCGGATGCAGGTTCACGGATCGATGGCGCTGGTGCATGCCAGTCCCGCTAGCCTGTGGCAAGCACCCGGCCCCGAAGCAAGCGACGCCGAATTGCAATCGGTGTATTCGCCGCTCGGCCGGCCGGTTGCCATCTACGGGCACATCCATCGTTCCTATATTCGAAGCGCAGCGGGAATCTCCGTCGCCAACACCGGCAGCGTCAGTCTCTCTTACGATGGCGACCAGCGCGCCGCGTATTTGTTGCTGGATGAATCCAAGCCGTCCATCCGGCGCGTGGAATATGACATAGACCGCGAGTTGAAGGCTCTTGCCTCCTGTGGCCTCCCGCACGCCGATTGGATCGCAAAGATTCTCCAGTCCGCCAGTCCCGAAATGCCATGAGCCGCGAAGCATCGCTGCATGCAAGTGTTGATTGAACTGCCTGTGAGGTTATAAACTAGGCACTTCGTTAACACGAGGAAACATGCTACTGAGTAAGAAGCTGCTCCATACATTCATTCCCGCCGCATTAGCCGCAATGGCGCTGCCCGTTCAAGCGCAGACGGCGGCTCAAGCCACGGCCGGACAATCGGCATACGTCCAAAATTGCGCCGGATGCCACGGCCAGAATCTGGACGACGGCCAATTCGCGCCGCCCGTGAAAGGCACGGCCTTCACGGCGCAATGGGGCGGCAAGACTGCGGGCGATCTGTTCACCTACATCAGCACCAAGATGCCGCCCAGCAACGCGGGTGCACTCGGCGATGCAACCTATCTTGAAATCACCGCTTTCCTTCTTCAGTCCAACGGGATCGCGCCCGGCGCAACGGCGCTTACTTCCGATGCCGGCGCGCTGGCTGCGATGAAGATCTCCGGCGGCGCTCCAACCACCAGCGCTAATCGCAGCGGCGGTGCGCGCGCTCGCCCGTCGCCCGGCGGCGGCCTGTCGCCCTACGCCAGCTTGATTCCGGCGCCATCCGAGCCGAATCCGCTCGATAAACTCACTCCCGTTACCGACGCGCTGTTGCAAAATCCGCCGGCCAGCGAATGGCTCACCTGGCGCCGCACTTATGATGACCAGGGCTTCAGCCCGCTGAAGCAGATCAATAAGTCGAACGTCGGCCAGTTGCGCTCCAAATGGACCTGGTCCCTATTTCCAGGCGCCAACGAAAACACGCCGCTGGTCCACGATGGCGTTATCTTCGTGCACAGCTCGGGCGATCACGTCCAGGCTCTGAACGCCATCACGGGCGATCTGCTGTGGGAATATTCGCGGGAACTGCCCACGCCCAAAACGGGCTTCCTCAATTTGGTGAAGCGCGACATCGCGATCTACGGCAACCATATCCTGATGGAAACATCGGACCTGCACGTGGTGGCGCTCGACATGAAAACCGGCGAAGTGGCCTGGGATCACGAGGTGGTGAATCGCGACAAGAATCCACGCGTTATGATGACCGGCGGCCCGCTGGTCGCCAAGGGCAAGGTGATGGTGGGAACCGTCGGCCAGACCCCGGGCGGCAACATGATCGTCGCGCTGGATGCGGATACCGGTAAGGAGGCCTGGCGCTTCTACACCATCGCGCGGCCCGGCGAGCCCGGCGGCAATAGTTGGAACGGGCTGCCTCTTGAAAAACGCAACGGCGCTTCGGTATGGACGCCCGGCAGCTATGATCCTGCGCTGAATTTGGTGTTTTTCGGAGCCGCACAGACCTACGACACCGGCCCGCTGGTGCATCCGTCCAAGGAACCCGGCGTCACCAATGATGGTCTGTACACCGACACTACACTCGCGTTCAATCCTGATACGGGCAAGTTGGTCTGGCACTTCCAGCACGTCGCCAACGATCAGTGGGATCTGGATTGGGCCTTTGAGCGCCAGTTAGTCAACCTGCCCGTCAAGGGCGAGACCAGGCGCGTGGTCGTGACATCCGGCAAGGAAGCGTACTACGATGCGCTGGACGCGGCCACCGGCAAATACGATTTCTCCATGGATCTGGGACTGCAAAACGTGATCGAATCGGTGGACCCGGTTACCGGCGCAAAAACAATTAATCATAAAGTTGTTATTGGCGATGGCGAAACGAAAACAGTGTGCCCGCACGCTGGCGGAGCCAAGAGCTGGATTCCGGCGTCGCTGAATCCGGCCACCAAGATTCTCTATGTGCCATTGGTCGAGTCCTGCATGGATCTGATCCCGGTGGCTCCCGGCGAGCGCGGCGGGCTGTCTTCCGGCGTGCGATTCACCATACGGCCGCGGCTGGATGGCGACGGCAAGTACGGCCGCGTGGAAGCCATCAATCTGGAAACCCGCAAAGTGGTTTGGACCGATCGCGAGCGCGCGCCGCAAACCACGGGCGTGCTTGCGACTGCGGGCGGCGTTGTCTTCGCTGGGTCACTGGACCGCTATTTTCGCGCGTACGATGAAGCCACCGGCAAGGTTCTTTGGGAAACGCGATTGAACGACGTGCCGAGTTCCTGCCCCATCACCTACAGCGTCAACGGCAAACAGTACGTCGCGATGGTGGTGGGCGACGGCGGCGCGCAGGCCATCACATGGCCGCCTCTGGTGCCCGAGATCAAGAACCCGGACAGCGGCGGGGCAGAGCTGTGGGTGTTCGAGCTGCCCGGCAAAACGGCGAACTAGCCAAATGATCAAAACATCCCTTGCGGCGTTCGTTCTTCTCGCCGCCATCGCACCCGCGCACTCCCAGGTGGTCCAGAACTTCGTGCCGGTCACGCCCGAAATGCTCTTGCATCCGGCCCCAGGCGATTGGCTGATGTTCAGCCGCACCTACGACGCGCAGCGCTTCAGCCCGCTCCAGCAGATCAACAAGAGCAACGTCGCCACGCTGCGGCTGGCCTGGGCGCGCGGCATGACGCCCGGCCAAACCGAAAGCATCCCGCTGGTGCACGATGGCGTCATGTACGTGATCAATCCCGGCGCGATCGTCCAGGCGCTGGACGGCGCCACCGGCGATCTGATCTGGGAGTACAAGCGCAAAGTTCCCGCCGGAGTGGCTGGCATCGCGCGGCCCAAGGCACTGGCCATCTATCAGGACGTCGTGCTCTACACCGCGCCCGATAGTTACGTGGTCGGCCTGGACGCGCGCACCGGCGAACTGCGCTGGCAGACGAAAGCGGATGAGCGCGGCCACACTTCCGGACCCATCGTCGTGAACGGCAAAGTGATCACGGCTGGAACCTGCGTGGGCGGCCTGCGCGCGAATTGCTACATCGCCGCGCACGATGCCATCACAGGCAAGGAAATCTGGCGCTTTTACACGACGCAGGACGATAAAGATCCCGCCGGCGATTCCTGGCACGGCGCTCCGGTGGACAAGCGCGTGGCATCCACGTGGGCGCTGCCGGGCTCTTACGATCCGGTGCGCAATCTGCTTTATTGGGGCATCGCGAATCCCACGCCGAACACTCGCGCCGATCGTCACGGCGGCAATGCCGATGGCACCGGCCGCTCCGCGCCGGCCGATCTCTATAGTAATTCCACAGTGGCTCTCAATCCCGATACCGGCAAACTGGTCTGGTATTACCAGCACCTGCCCGGCGACGATTGGGACATGGACATCAACGAGGAGCGCACGCTGATCCGAACCGCCATCAGCCCCGATCCGAAGTTTGTGAAATGGATCAATCCCGATATTCCGCGCGGACAGGTGCGCGACATCTCGGTCAACGTCGGCGAAGGCGGCGGCCTGTGGGCGCTCGATCGCGGCACGGGTCAGTTTCTGTGGGCATTGCCTTTTCCATTTGATACGCCCAACTTCATTCTCTCGAAGATCGACGTGAAGACCGGCAAGACCTACATCAATTGGGATCTGGTGGCCAAGCATCCCGGCGATCACCACGTGATCTGTTACCTGAACACGCGCAGCTATTGGCCCACCGCGTACAGTCCCGAGAACAATTCGCTCTACGTTCCTTATTTAGATACTTGCCTCGACATGACGTCGGCCGTACCAGCGGGCACGCCCGGCCAGCCCGAAGCGCGCGAAAAGCGTTTTGGTGTCCCGCGTCCGGGCTCCGATCCAAATGCTCGCGTCGGCCTGGCGAAGATCAATATGTCCACCGGCGAGATTCAACACTTCAGCACTGGGACACATGCCACCAGCACCGGAGCCGCGCTCGCCACCGCCGGCGGTTTGGTTTTCTGGGGCGATTTGAACCGGCGATTACGCGCTTTCGACGCCGACAGCGGAAAGATTTTGTGGGAGCAAATTGTCGGCGGACCGATTTCGGTGAGCACCATCACCTATGCGGTGAAAGGCAAGCAGTACATCTGCGTCATGACGGGCGACAATCTGGCCGTCCCGGGCCTGCTGGGCGACACCAACTTCGCCGGTGTTACGCCCGAGTTCAAGGTTCCGCGCGGCCACAACGCCATATACGTGTTCACGCTTCCGTAAGTCCGATCGGTGACGTATCATGTACCAGATGCGAGTCCCGGCTTCCTGGATCCTGCTCATCGCCATCGCGCCGTTATGCGCGCAATGGCTGCACAACCCCACGCCCGGAACGCCTCGAACGACTGATGGAAAGCCGAACCTGTCCGCGCCCGCGCCTCGCGCTTCCAACGGAAAGCCCGACCTTACCGGCATCTGGCAGGCCGAGCCCACGCCCATCGAAGAATTGATGCGGATGCTTCCGGGCGGCGTCAGCGCACTGGGAGAGGGGCCACCGTCCAAGTACTTCGTCAATATCCTGGCCGATTTCAAACCCGAAAATGCGCCGCTGCTGCCCGCGGCCGCCGAGGCATACCGGCGGCACCTCAAATCGTTTGGAAAAGATTTCCAAACCTCGCGCTGTTTGCCTGCGGCGTTCCCGCCGCCACGCTCCTTCCGATTCCGTTCAAAGTGATTCAAACGCCGCGTGAGATTGTCATGCTGTACGAAGCCGACACTACTTTCCGCCAGATCTTCACCGACGGAAAGAAGCTGCCCGTCGATCCGCAACCGGCCTGGCTCGGCTATTCCATCGGCAAATGGGATGGCGACTGGATGGTCGTCGACAGCGCCGGATTCAACGATAGAGCCTGGCTGGATGCGTTCGGCCATATTCACAGCGATGCGTTGCATGTTACCGAGCGTTTTCATCGCCGCGACTTCGGCCACATGGAAGTGGAAGTGCGGCTGGACGATCCGAAAACCTTCACGCAGCCGGTTACCGTCCGATTCAACCTGGACTTGATTCCTGATACGGAATTGCTGGAAACGTTCTGCGCGGAAAGCGAGAAGGACCAGGCTCACCTGCCGGCCAACTAGACGAAGGGAACAGAAGCATGCGAGTAAACCGTATCTGGATTCTGATGGTATGCACCAGCGCGGCACCGTGCGTTCACGGCCAATGGCTGCACTTGCGTTTGCCGGAGACTCCGCGCACGCTCGATGGCGAACCCAATCTTTCCGCACCCGCGCCGCGTGCGTCCAACGGCAAGCCCGACCTGTCGGGTATCTGGATGGCGCAAAGTTCGCCCATCCCCGAATTAATCTCGCTCTTGCCCGGCGGCGTAAATGGATTGGGAGAATCCATCCCGTCCAAGTACTTCCTGGACATCCTGGCCGATTTTAAACGGCGTGAGGAACCACTTCTCCCCGCGGCGGCGGCCGCGTTTCGTCAAAACTTATCCAGACCTGGCAATGCGCCGATCACGCGCTGCCTTCCCGCCGGCGTGCCCGCAGACGACCTGGTTCCCAGTCCTTTTAAATTGATTCAAACGCCCGGCGTGATCGTGATGTTGTCGGAACTCGACAACTCCTTCCGGCAAATCTTCACGGACGGCAGGAAACAGCCGGACGATCCGCAGCCATCATGGCTGGGTTATTCGGTCGGAAAGTGGGAGGGCGATTGGCTGGTGGTCGACACCATCGGACTCAACGATCAGGGCTGGCTGGACGCTTCCGGCCACACACATAGCGAAGCACTGCGAGTGACGGAGCGCTTTCACCGCCGCGACTTCGGTCATCTGGAAGTGGAACTTCGTCTGGACGATCCGAGGACTTTCACTAAGCCGGTGACCATTCGTTTCAATGAGGAACTCAGCCCCGACGGATCTGATCGAATCCTTTTGCACGGAAGGCGAGCAGGACTTCGCGCACATGCGCGCCAAGTGATCAAGCACGTTTCTTGATCACTTCCACGATGCCTGCATCACCGTCGACCTTCACCCAATCGCCGGTCTCGATCACGCTGAGCGGGTCCTGATCCAGCTCCGTCACGGCCGGGACTCGCGTCACCACGGCGCCCAGCGCGATCTTGGTGGTCATCTGATTAAAGATCATCGCGAGCGGCGCCGACTTCGTCAGCCGCGTCATATGAAACGCGTTCGACCAACCGGACGACCCCTTCGCGCCGGGAAAGACCAGCACCTTGTCCTTGAAGCTCTGCCCGCGCAGCTCATGCCGTGTCTCGATCACGGTTCCGGTCATGGGATCGATGCCGCCCCAACCCGATATCGTTTCGCGCGTCACCAGCGCTTCCCCTTCCGCGCAACCGCCGACGATACCGCGCCCGCGCAGCACAATCATCGCAGTTCTCCGGTCCAACGCCCCGTCAACGCCGCGTGGATGCAATCTTCCGTTGTACCGAACCAGGCGCCTACGTCGACCATCGCCGGCAGATAATGAGTCTGCTTCGCCGAATCCAGCGCAACTACTTTTGTGCCCTTAGGAACCGCACGAGCGATGGCCGAGCAGGTGTCGGTCATCACCAACCCGCCCGCATCCTCAATCTTCCGGGTGAACCCGCTCATGTCCGCTACTGTCTTCACCGCGCGCGACGTGAACATCCACAGGTATGTCTTGATCCGCTTGCCATCCAGCAAGCGCGCCACTTCGCGAAACTGTTCAATCGATGCGTGCGGGCAGCCCAGCATCACATAATCCACGTTTCGATCGCGTCCATTCGCGTTCAGCGTTTCGTAGATTCGCCGCCGTTCCTGTGCGCCGTACTTGATCGTTGCAAGCGGCTTGCGCCCGCCGAGCGCGATTTCCAGAGTTGCCGCCTCCGGGGTGACGCCAACGATGTGATACATCTCCACGCCGCCCGAGGATGCCGCGGCAGCGCCGAAATGTTTGTGGCGCAACGGATCGGCCTGGCGGATGGCGCCCGTCAAAACAGGAATGTCTTCTTCGACAGCCTCACCGATGAAATAGCCGAGCATCCCCCAATCCATGACGCTTTCCACCGGCGTCTCCACTTCGATCAGGTGCGTGGCGTGACGATGCTCATCGCGATGGAAGCCCCAGTCGGGAATTTTGCCCGTGAGCATCGCGGCACTGGTGCTTTCGCGGCCCTCGGTATTGGTGCGCGCGCCGATCACCGAATTGCAGTACACCACGGCGGACGATTCCATCCACGCGCAATGCTCGCCCTTCACCGGCAAATTGCCCGCCAGATACGGCGTGCAGGTCTTCATGATCCGGACGCCGTGCCGCGCCAGCTCCGCTTCATCTTCGCGCTGGTGTTGCATCGCTTCCTGGCTCATGCCTTGCTCCATCCAGTGATTCAGATCCATGCCGCCCTGCAGATGGCAGCAATTCCCACTCACGCCGGGGACAGACATCACCTCCGCGGCATCCAGATCATAGAGCGAAAAAACCGCCTCGAAGCTTCCATCGCCTCCGTGTTCTTCGAAGTACTTTTGCAGAAACAGTGTTGAAGACCCGGGCACGCCGGCGATATTGTTGGTATTGACGAACCGCTCGGCCCCCAGCGCCTCGGCATAGCGCACCAACAACTCCATCGCCTTTTGTTTGGCGACGCCGCCGGCGCCATCCAGCATGGCCTTTTCGTCGTCTGCCAGGAACATGGCTTCTGTTGATTAACCGCGCTCTTCGATGTGCTTCAGGCGCGCATCGAGCACTTCTTCCACTCGCCGGAGCTCGGCCCGCCACAGATCGCGCATGTCGTCAAAGCGCCGGTCGATTCCGTCGAAGCGCGCGATCAATGCCATCGAAACGAGCGTTGATCCCGTCGAATTTGGATTCCACTCTGCCAATCTTGGCGTTGATATAGGCGATGACAAGCCCGATCAAGGTGGCGTTAAACAGCATCGGAATGCCGATTACGATATAGAGCTGTTCGTTGGTCACCAAGAGAAGTGGGCCCCGCCTGAGACTATTCTCTCACAGCCGTCAGCCGCGCTCTTCGATGTGCTTCAAGCGCGCATCGAGCACTTCTTCCACGCGCCGGAGCTCGGCACGCCACAGATCGCGCATGTCGTCAAAGCGCCGGTCGATGGCATCGAAGCGCCGGTCTACCCCGTCAAAACGCGCGTTGACGGCATCGAAACGCGAGTTGACGGCATCAAAACGCGAGTTGACGGAGCCAAAAGCACCGTCGAATTTCGATTCCACTCTGCCAATCTTGGCGTTGATATAGGCGATGACAAGCCCGATCAAGGTGGCGTTAAACAGCATCGGAATGCCGATGACAATATAAAGCTGTTCGTTGGTCACCAAGGGAAGTGGAACCCGCCTGGGACTATTCTCTCACACGCCATCACTCGTCCACGTTGGCCGCCAGCCGCTTGCGCAGCACCGCCAAATCGATGTCATGCACGCTTCCCCGCCCCGCCAGATCCAGCGCATGCGCGGCTGCCGCGCCCATCGCGATGCACGGACCCATCACGCGCACGCTCGATAACGCCGTGGCATCGCCATCGATGCAGCGGCCCGCGGCCACCAGATTATCCACCCCCGGCGGCGTCAAACTTCCGAGCGGCACATAATGCACATGGTCCGCATCGAACGGCTCCCAAACGTAGCCCTCGGCATTGTGATGCTGCTCCAGCGGCCACGCCGTCCGCGCGATGCTGTCGGGAAACTTCACGCCCGCCCGCACTTCGTCCACGGTCAGATGATGCCGCCCCACAATCCAACGCGTTTGCCGGATGCCGGGCAGCCCATACGATCGTACGCGCGCCTCGCCGAACGCCGCCGGAAATTCCGACCGGAGGAAATGTCATCGTCCGGTCGGCCTGCTCCTTGCCTTCCAGTCCGGTCTTCGATGCACCAAACGGATCCATCGGATTCTCGATGTGCGTCATGTTCACCACCGCGGTCGCGCGTCCCGGAAAACTCATCGCGAATCCATCCCGCCGGATCATTCCGTAATGCCCGCCGCGTTCGCGAATGCGCTCCGACATCTCCGCGCGGCTCGGTTTGTGCGCCTCATCGAAATTCTCGATCACGATCATCTGCGATCCGTAAATCACGCCTTCGGCCGGTTCGCGGCATTCCAAGCCCGCTTGCCAAACCACCGCGGCATCGCCGGTCGCGTCCACGAAGCCATCGGCGCGAACGATCACATCGCCATAGCGCGTCGCAAGTTCCAGCGCGGTGATCCTGCGCCCTTCGCGCCGCACGCCGCGCAAAATCGCGCCTACCAGCGGCGTGATCTCCAACTCCAGAACCTTGCGCTCCACCCAGCGCCCAGCGCGACTTCGTTATACAGCGCGTTCAATGACACGCCGCCCATCACCACGTGCAGATCACCGGTCGCGCTCAAATCGCGAAGGATATCGTCGGCGATTCCATGCGTCAGTTGTTTGCTCTTCGGCGGGTTGCCAAACAGCCCCACGATCATTCCGATGATCGAATTCACTGCCTGGCCGCCCAGCGCGGGCAAACCATCGATCAGGATCACCTGGCGTCCCAAGCGCGCCGCTTCTATCGCCGCCGAAACGCCCGAAATCCCCGCGCCGACCACGCAGATATCGGCCGAGTGTTCCCGTAACGACGGGCGCACCGTTACGGCGCACCACGCGCGTCTCGGGGCGAAAGGGTTTTTCCAGCACGCCTACGAGCCCATTTTCAGCGCGCTCTTCAGGAACACATACCGATCCGCCCACTCATCGATCTGTTTGGTGGTGGGTTTGCCCGCTCCATGCCCCGCGCGGGTCTCGATGCGAATCAGAATCGGCGCCGGACCCTCCTGCGCCTGCTGCAGCGTGGCCGCGTATTTCAAGCTATGCCCCGGCATCACGCGATCGTCGTGATCCGACGTCGTGATCAACGTAGGCGGATACTGCGCGCCCTTGCGGATGTTGTGCAGCGGCGAATAGGCGCGCAGCACTTTGAAATCCTCGGGATTCGCCGACGAGCCGTACTCGCCCACCCACTGCGTCCCGAACCCGAAGTTCTGGAATCGCAGCATGTCCATCACGCCCACCGCGGGCATGGCCGCGCCAAACAAATCCGGCCGTTGATTCAGCACCGCGCCGATCAGCAGCCCTCCGTTGCTGCGCGCCATAAATCGCCAGTTTGGGCGTCGACGTGTATTTGTTCGCGATTAGCCATTCCGCCGCCGCGATGAAATCGTCGAACACGTTCTGCTTCTTCGCGCGCATCCCGGCCTGGTGCCAAGCCTCGCCGTATTCCCCTCCGCCGCGAATATTTGCCACAGCGTAGATGCCGCCCATCTGCATCCATTCCACGATCCTGGGCCGAAAACCGGGCGTTTCCGAGATATCAAAACCACCGTACGCGTAGAGCAGCGTCGGATTCTCCCCGTTCAGCTTCAGCCCTTTTTTGTAGCTCAGGAACATCGGAACACGCGTGCCGTCTTTGCTCGTATAGAAAATCTGGCGCGTCTCATATTGCGACAGATCCACCGCGACTTTGCTCCGCCGGATCACCGTGCTCTTCCCGGTCGTCAAATCCAGCCGGTAAATGCTGGGCGCAATGGTGAAGCCGTCGAATCTATAAAACATTTCCTGGTCGTGCAGCCGCGCGCCCGACCATGCGGCCGTGCCGAGGCCCGGCATCGCGATGTCCTGGCTGGTTTTGCCATCCAGGCTCACTAACCTGGCGGCCGAATGCGCATCCTTCATATACGACAGCAGCAGCTTGCCGTCGGCCATTTGCACGCTATCCAGCGTCTCCGCGCGCTGGGGAACGATTTCCTTCCAATTCGCACGCTCGGGGTGCTCCATGTCCATCGCGATCACGCGCCAGCGCGGCGCGCCGTCGTTGGTCTGCAGATACAAGGTGGAACCGAGCACGGCGATCGGAATGTAGCCATAATCGGCCGAAGGAGTCAGCATCACGGTATGCGGATTGGCAGCCTGCAGGTCCTGATACGCCAGCAGATTCGTCCCGGGAACGCCATTCTCCATGTACAGCAGCAAATAATGGCTGCCCTCCATCACGATGGGCGTCGATGGTCCAGTTGGGATGATCCGGCCGTTCGTAAATCAGCTTATCCGCCGACTGCGGATCGCCCAGCTTGTGGAAGTAAACCTTCTGATTCAGCGCCGCCACGGTCAGCAGCTTTTCGGGCGGAGGCTGAGGGAAGCGCGAATAGTAGAACCCGTGATCATCCGCCGCCCACGAGACGCTGCTGCCCTTGGTCCACTGGATCAGGTCGGGCGAATCCTTGCCGGTGGCCACGTCGCGCACGCGCCACTCGGTCCAGTCCGAACCCGCTTGTGCCACGCCATAGGCGAAGAGCTTGCCGTTCCAGCTCTCCGACTCGCCAGCGAGCGCGGCCGTCCCATCTTTGCGGTAGGTGTTCGGATCCAGCAGCACGCGCGAAGGACCGGTGAGCGAATCCGTCACGTACACCACCGACTGATTCTGCAGCCCGGAATTATGGAAATAGAAATAATGATTTCCGGCTTTGTGGAAGCCGCCGAATTTCTCGTAATTCCACAGCTCGGTGAGCTGCTTCTTGATGGCTTCGCGTCCGGGCAGCTTCGCCAGATAGCTGAACGTGAGCGCGTTCTCCTGCTCGACAAATTTTTCGGTGGATGGCGCGTCGGCATTCTCCAACCCGCGATACGGATCGGCGATCTTGACGCCGTGATAATCGTCCACCTGATTGCTTTTCGGAGCAACCGGATATTGGAGCTTGGTAACGTTGCCGGCGCCCAGAAACAGCGCGGCGCTCGCCAGGAGCAGCAGGATTGGTTTCACAACAGGCCTTTGGTTCTATTGTCGCAAAAGTTGCAGGGATCGCTACGCCGAACTTCCGGAATCGGAGTACAACGCCCAAGCGCTCGCCAAATCCTGCACCACGTGCCCGAGCGACTTATAGATCGTGATTTCTTCCGCCGACCGGCGCCCTTCCACCTCACCCGCCAGCACCTGCCCGATCTCGGCGACGATATGGTCGTCGCCTATCAGCCCCGCCTCCTTGGCCCGAAGAAATTCCGCGCCTTGGCTCAGCACTCCCTCCCGGCTGTCGGCGATAAAGCGCGACCGCGCCACCAGGTCGTTGTCCACCTCCACCGGCCCGGCAAAGCCGGACCCGACGACGTTCACGTGCGTGCCCGGGCGCACCCACGCGCCCTTGAGGATCGGCTCAGACGCCGCGGTGACGGTGCAAATCACGTCCGCAGCCCCAACTGCCTTCCTCCACGCTTCCGGCGCTTGCCACAGACACGCCGAGTTCCGTCTGCATCCGCTCGGCGAATGCCCGCGCGCGTTCCCTGGATCGCCCCCAAACCACGATGGACTCCAGATCCCGCACCTTCCCGATGGCCCGCGCATGGGTCCCGGCCTGTTCGCCATAGCCCAGGATCGCCAGCCGCCGGGCGTCTTTGCGCGCCAGCGCATCAGTCGCCACCGCGCTGGCCGCGGCCGTTCGGATGGCCGTGATCTCGCCGGCATGGACCACGCAAACCGGCGCGCCCGTCTCGGGATCGAACAGAATCACGAGACCCTGATGCGACTGAATTCCCTTTGCGAAATTGTCCTGGAAAACGCTGATCAACTTCGCGCCAAACACCGCGTTCGCGCCCATGGCGCCGGGCATGACGCCAAAGAGCCGGCCCTCCGACAGCGGAATGATGGACCGCAGCAGTTGCTTGGTTTCGCCCTGTCGAGAGCGCGATCATCGCCTGGCGGACGATTGGAATGCACAGCTCGTAAGTCAGCCGCCGGGCAACTTCTTCACGGTCTATGAATCGCATGCTTCATCTACTCATGTTACGAACAAGGGTATCCACGTTGAGCACGCTCTCTTCGTCTTACGTTCGCCTCTGCTACGCGGAAAAACTCGTCGCCAAACACTAAAAGTGCCCTGAGGCGTCCAACCTGCGTCCGGTCCGACCCGGCTGCTCGAACTGCGTTCAAACCCGTGGTACCGGGACGTGATTGCGCTGGCTAGCTCATTCGAGTCATAATGCGCGTGAGCGCTCTCTCGCACCATGCTCGGCAAAAAGATCCTTCACTACGAACTAATCGACAAGATTGGCGCCGGCGGAATGGGCGAGATCTACAAGGCGCAAGATGACCGGCTCAATCGCCTGGTAGCGGTAAAAATTCTGTCGCCGGGCATGTCCACAGACCCGGAGCGCAAGCGCCGTTTCTTCCAGGAAGCCCAGGCGGCTTCGGCCCTGAATCATCCCAACATCATTACGTTGTACGACATCGTCTCCGAAGGAGACATGCAATGCATCGTGATGGAATATATCGGCGGAAAAACTCTGCGCGACCTGATTCCTCCAGGAGGCTTGCCCCCGGCTCAGGCGCTGCAATACGCCGCTCAAATCGCGAGCGCCCTCACGGCAGCCCATGCCGCGGGCATCATTCATCGGGACCTCAAGCCGTCCAACATCATGGTCACCACGTCCGGCTTGATCAAGGTTCTCGACTTTGGCCTCGCCAAATGGGTGGATTCGAGCATCGCTGGACAAACCGGCGAACAGAGCACCGTGGAGACCGCGCTTACACGCGAGGGCTCCATCATCGGCACGGTCAGTTATATGTCGCCCGAGCAGGCCGAAGGCAAACGGGTGGATGGGCGCTCCGATATTTTCTCCTTTGGTTCCGTGCTGTACGAGATGCTGACGGGCACCCGGGCATTCGAAGGACGGTCCGGCATCTCCACGCTTTCCTCCATCTTGCGGGACGACGTCAAGCCAATTTACGAAGCGGCGCCGGATGTCCCGCCGCTTCTGGAACAAATTGTGCTGCGCTGCCTGCCCAAAGAACCCGCCGCTCGCTGGCAGTCTATGAAGGAGATTGAAGCGGCTTTGCATACCCTCCAGCGGCAGTTGGATCCGGAGGGGCACTTCGCCTCGCCGCTTCCAGCGGGTCAGATGCCGCTGCTTTCGGCTCCGTCAGTGCAGCCGTTCACCGGGCTCCGCGGCGGCCTCGGCGGCTTCACCCGTGGCCGTGACCTCCGTTTCCATGGACTCGGACCCGTCCATGGAATTTCCGCCGCTTGCGAGCGTTGCCGCGCCCAGCAATGGTCCCTCCAAGACCAGTCCGTCGCTACTTGATCCACCCAGGCTTGATCCATCCAAACTTGACCCACCTAGGCCTGATCCATCCAGACTTGATCCATCACGGGTCGGCCTGATCCGGAATCCGCCTTCGAAACCTCCCGTCGCGCGCGCGCGGGTGGTCCGTCGGCCATCCGGAACTTCGCCTAAGTTCTTGGTTGTGATTCTGGGTTTGCTTGGGGCGGCTCTCGTTGCAGGAGCGGGAATCGGTGGGTGGTATTGGTGGAAGAGCCATTACGCGGCGCCCATGCCAGTGACGATGGCAGCGGTGCCTCACCTGACCCCGGCGCCTCCGCCGGTTCAGGTTGCACCAGCGGAAACTCCACCTCCCGCTGAGCCTACCCCGGTAGTGAAACCAAAGCGGAGACACAAGCCGAAGCCGGACAAGACCGCGACACTTCCCGCGGCGCCCGCTTTACCGCCTCCCCCACCGCCCAAACCGGCGCCCGTGTCCGCACCAACTCCACTGCCGCCCAAGCCGGTGACCAAACCGGTGATTGTAACCGTACCGATGGTGGTGGGTGACGCCCTGCCGTTCGTCATCAACCTGGCTCAGGATGTTCCAGCCGATGCCACCGAAGGAGAGACCCTGCATTTCACGGTGGGCCAGCCGCTGCAAGTGGGGGACAAGACGGTAATCGCCAAAGGAGCGCCGGTTACTGGAGTGGTTACCGTCGAGACGAAGAAGAAGTTCCTCGGCATCGGAGGGCACAAGTTGACGTTCCGTCTGACACAGGTTCAGGCGGTAGACGGAAGAAAGCTGGCCGTGCGAGCCGTGGCCGCCAAGAGCGAAGACGGACCCGCCATTCGCAGTTTTGAAACCGGCAGGACAACGAAAACCAAAGGCTACGCCGCTCTGCAAGGCACCGAGTATATCGGTTACATCGACGGCGACCAGATCGTCGCCGTCCGCAAATAAATTGCGCATTTTCCCGACAATATGGCTACTCCACTCAGCAACGACGCTCTAGATGTTCTCTTTCGCCAGGCGCGGACTCACAACACCTGGCTGGACCAGCCCGTCAGCGACCATATGCTGCATCAGCTGTACGAATTAATGAAGTACGGGCCAACTAGCGCCAACTCCTGCCCGGCGCGCATCATCTTCTTGCGAACACCGGAAGCCAAGGAACGGCTGCGGCCGGCTCTGAGTCCCAGCAATGTGGATAAGACGATGAAGGCGCCGGTGACCGCGATCATCGGCTTCGACCTGAAATTCTTCGAGCAGACGCCCAAGCTGTTTCCGCACAACCCCGCCATGCGCGATCTCTTTGCCAATACGCCCAGGCTGGCCGAAACCACTGCGTTTCGCAACGGGACTTTGCAAGGCGGCTACATGATTCTGGCGGCCCGATCGCTGGGGTTGGATTGCGGCGCGATGTCGGGTTTCGACAATGCCAAGGTGGACGCCGAGTTTTTCTCCGCGGCTGCGGGCAATCCGCCGGAGTTCGTCGACGTGAAGTCGAACTTCCTGTGCAATCTCGGCTATGGCGATGCGCCGGCGCTCTTCCCTCGGAATCCGCGCTTGGCGTTCGAAGAAGCCTGCCGGTTACTGTAACGCGTTTTCCGCACATCGGTGCGATACGATGGTTTCGGATGCAAGGCCGTTTCTTCGCGGATCAGGAAGTGAAATTCTCCCGGGTGCCGGCTTTTCGGGCCGAGCATTTCCCGTACGCGGGCCCGTATCCATGGTTGGACCGCCCGGATGCGCTGGAACGCATCGACGAAAAGCTGAAGCGTGGCGAACTGACGGAAGACGAGGCCGAGCAATGCCGCTGCTGGTCTCGCGACGGCTACATCATTTTAAAGAAGCTGGTGGACGACCAGACGCTGGATACAATCTGGACTGCTTATGAAAAAGCGGTGGCGAGTGGCAGGATTCGGTTGCAGGAGGACCCGGCCGGCGCCGGCGATCCACATCCGGGGCGTTTCCTCAATCCTCACAAAAAATCGGGGAGCTTCTGCCGCATTTTGAAGCACGCCGAATTGCTCCGCTGGATTCGCTTGCTGATGGAACGCGAGGCCAAGACGCTGCAAACCATCACGTCGCACAAGGGTTCGCAGCAGGGCACGCATTCCGATTCCATCCACATGACCACTTACCCGCTCGGGTATTTGTCGGCGGCCTGGATCGCGTTTGAAGACATTCATCCCGATAGCGGACCGCTGGTCTATTATCCCGGCAGCCACAAATTGCCGTACGTGTTCAGCAAGGACGTGGGACTGGGCGAGTTCGATCTGAAGCGCGAAGGCTACGGTCCGTATCATCAAAAATACGAGCCGTACATCCAGGACCTGATTGCGAAGCACGGGCTGGAGCCGCATTATTTTCATGCGCAGAAAGGCGACACGCTGATCTGGCACGCAAATTTGCTGCATGGCGGATCGGCGCGCAGGAATCTTCAATATTCGCGGCGCTCGCTGGTGTGCCACTTCTTCGTGAAGGGATCGTTCGTCTATCACGACCTGGCGGCGTCGCGGTCGCGCGCGCAATACATGGGAACCTGCTTGCTGCGCGACGATTCAGGCGCGCTTATCGCACCTGGCTTTTCTCGCCGCCGGCCAAAGCCAGTTCGGTGATGCGCAGCCCGTTCTGGGTGATCCGCGAAGGGTAGAGATCTTTGAGGCGTTCCTCATGCGGCGGGATTACGCGATGAACATCGCCGCCCACGCTCTTCACCATTTCCTCCGCCGTCATGATGACATTGAACTGGCTGCCGGTGGCCAAGCCAATGGGAATGTACTCGGGATCCGCGGGATCGTGGCCGCGCAAGTTTTCGTAGGTATAGGCCAGGTCGCCGCAAAACACCCAACTGCTTTGTGAATTCGCCGCCAGATCGTTGCGAACCGTCACGTACATCGATCCCCAGGTATGCGTGTCGAACGCGGCGTGCAGATCGACGCCCGGCAGCACGTTTTCACGATCGCCATTCACGCAAACCAGCCGGCCCTGCCGCGCCAGGTCCACCACGCGCATGATATCCGCCGGATCGATTCCGAGCATCAGCCAGCGGAAGCGGCGTTCGAGCGACATGGTCCAGACCCATTTGGACAGCTCGCGCTCTTCGATGTAGAACGTCGCGTTCGGGAAATCCTCGATGTTGCCCATATGATCGAAATGGGAATGGGTGATGAAGATGTTGGAAACGTCGGACGGCTGGATGCCAATCTCGCCCAGCACTTCGCGCGGCGGATGCCAGCCGCGCACGCCGTACGTATTGGCCAGCACCTCGCCGTGCGCTTTGTGGTTGTACCCGACGTCCACCATCGCAAGCTGGCCCTGACCCTTGATGACGATGTAGCAATAAGGCAGCTTGCGCGTTCCCTGGTTGTGCATGCCGTAGATCAAGCCGCTCTGCGGATAATTGGGAACCGCGGCGTATTCCATCACCCACAATGAGTACGCCGGCGTCATGCGCGCGCTCCCACACAGCAGGCTCGTTCATAGGCGACCTTTTCAAAGCCGGGCAGCGCGTCGGCGGCGCGCTCGAGTTCGGTGTATCCGGCGCGCAAGGGAATCAGGACGCGGTCCACGTTCAGCGCGCCGCTGGTCTCTTGCAGGGCCACGCCGAGCAACGTAGCTGCGGCCGCGAGATGTTCGTAATGCCGGCGTGCGCGTTTCAGTTGGGCCGGCTCGCCGCAATGCATCGCTCGCTTCGCGATAAAGCTCGCGAGCCGCGCCGAGCATGGGATGATCGGGCACAGCTTCTTCGATCCGGTGGCAGACAGCACCAGCAGCCCCGCAAGCTGCGATGCCACCTGCTTCAGATCTTCAAAACATTTCCGATTTTCGACAATATAAGCTGCGGTTGCGTCGTCTACCATGAGCTTTCCACTTTGAGCACACCGAGTTGAGCAAACAGGTTGAGCAAACCAGACTATCGCATTACGAACGGATTCGGGGCATTGCCCGCGATATCGATCCAGACGCTCTTGGTTTGCAGATAATCGTGAATCGCGTCGATGCCGCTCTCGCGCCCGATTCCGGAGCGCTTGTAGCCGCCGAAAGGCGACATATAGCTGACGGCGCGATAGGTGTTCACCCAAACCGTGCCGGCTTCCAGGCGCTCCGACATCATCAGCGCGCGGCGAATGCTCTGCGTCCAGACGCCGGCGGCCAGTCCGTAGACGGTGTTGTTCGCGATGCGAATCGCTTCCTCTTCGTCGTCGAACGGAATCACCGAGAGCACCGGACCGAACACCTCTTCGTTCGCGATGCGCATTTGCGGGTTCACGTCGGTGAAAATGGTCGGCTCGACGAACCAGCCCGATCCGCATTCTTCGCGCGCGGCCGGAGCGCCTCCCAGACGGCACACCGCGCCTTCTTCTTTGGCGATGCGGATATAATCGAGAACCTTTTCGTATTGCGGGCGCGTGGTGACGGGACCAACCTGCGTGGAAGGGTCCAGCGGATTGCCCATGCGCGCGGTCTTGGCGAGAGCGAGCAAGCGTTCCACAAACTCCGCATGAATGGAGCCGATGGATCAGCGCGCGGGAGCCTGCGATGCAAGTCTGGCCGGTGGCGGCGAAGATTCCGGAGACCACGCCTTTCACCGCCTGCTCGATATCGGCATCGTCAAAAACAATATTCGCCGATTTCCCGCCCGAGTTCCAGCGTGACATGTTTGATGCCGCGCGCGGCCAGTCCGTAGACATGCTCGCCGGTTTTGTCGCCGCCGGTGAAGGCGACTTTGGCGACGTCCTGATGCGTGATCAAAGGCTCGCCCACTTCGTTGCCGAAGCCGGTGATGATATTCACTACGCCGGGCGGGAATCCGGCTTTCTCAAACAACTCGCCAAATGCGAACGCGGAAACCGACGAAAATTCCGATGGCTTCCACACCACCGTGTTGCCCGCGGCCAGCGCGGGCGCGAGTTTCCAGGTGGCCAGCAGCAGCGGCGAATTCCACGGCGTGATGGCAGCCACCACGCCCAGCGGCTCCTCGCGCGTGAAGTTGAACACGCCGGGCTTGTCGATGGGAATCACGCGGCCTTCGATTTTGTCGGCCAAGCCGCCGAAATAATAAAACCATTGCGGGATGTAATTGAGCTGGCCGCGCATTTCGGCGATCAGCTTGCCATTGTCGGTGGATTCGATCTCGGCCAGCCGCTCGGCTTCCGCCGCGACCAGCTCGCCCAATTTGTGCAGCAGCGCGCCGCGCGCGGTTGCGGTCAGCTTGCGCCATTCGCCTTGAAACGCGCACTTTGCGGCGGCGATGGCCTGGTCCACATCGGCCTTCGAACCGCGCGGAACCAGCGCCCACGGTTTCGCCGTAAACGGATTCGTCGATTCGAACCATTCTCCCGAGGCGGGATCCACCCACTTCCCGCCAATCAACATCTGATGCTTCTTCACTCTGCCAGACCTCCTAAGGCACCGACATCTTCTTGTAGTTCCAGTGTATCGACCATCTCTTCGATGGCCTGCCAGTTCGCACACGCCGATCGGAATCGCGCGCGGATCTGCTCGGGCGTGGCCGGAATCACATCATCCATTCGCGACCGCGCGGTTCGTCCGCGAAAGTTCACCGTAACTTCGGATCCTTGGGCTCCCGGATACGCGGCAGTGAACGCCGGATCGATTTCAAGCTTGGTGACGTTTGCAAGCCGATTGACTTCGGGATCATCCAGCAAATGATAATTCGATTCCGTCGATGACGCCGCGCGCAAGTGTGGCCGCCACGCAATACTGGATGCTCATCTTGGCTTGCAGGATGCGCTCGAACGGACCGGCATAATCGCAACCAGGATAACCCACGGCGGCCGCGGAGGCTTTCACTACAATGGATTCAACGTCGCCGCTACGGAAGCCATCCTCGATCGACAAAGCGAGCGCAGCCTGGCACGCCGTCTGCGCGTAGTTACACGCCGGCGCGGGCTTGTAATAGACCGACAGAATTTCAAGCGGGCCGCTCGAAAAGGGCGTCGACTCGCGAGATGCGATCGGCTTTGTTCAGTCCAGCAAAAAGACCCGCGCGCCCATCCAGCGCGCTCTCCGATGCACGAGCGCCGAGCGAGGCGAGTTCGACCGCCGTCACCGCATTGCGCGCGGCGAATCCGGGATGAAAGAACATTTCGTCGCCGCCGCAATAGGGCCATTCATTGAGGCCGCCCGTGGCATTCGCCGCGAAGCCCAGCGCGCTAACCGTCGCATCTTCATCCAGCCCAAGCAGCCGGCTTCCGGCGATCGCGCCCGCCAGCGGACCGGTGATCCCGGTCGGACGAAAACGCCGGACCATCTCCTGGTCCATGATCGCCCGGCCCACCGCCGCGCCAATTTCGTAACCGCACACCGCGCCCAGGATGAAATCGCGGCCGCTCGACTTTCTGCTGCTGCGCGAGCGCCAGCAAGGTTGGAAAAATTACGACGCCCAGGTGGCTCACCGCGCCGGTGTGCATGTCTTCGCGCACCAGTCCATGGCCGAGCGTGGCGTTTGCGAATGCCGCTTCCGATGGCGAGGAACGCACCGACGTTCCGATCACCGTGGCTTGGCCGCTGGCAGCGCTCGCCATCCGAATCGCCTGGCAGCCCCACGGCAAATCGCGCGCTTCAAAAGCGCACGAGAGCATGTCCAGCAATCCGATCTTGACCTTCGCGATCACTTCGGGCGGAAGCTGATCGAATGTCACTGAGCGCGCGGCGCGCGCCATGCTGCGCGAAAGGCTCATTTCCAGCCGGTGTCGGAATCGTTCGGAACGTTGACCATCACTGCCTGCACTTGCTGGATCTGGTTCGCCGCGATCTTGAACATTTCCGAAATCAGAATCCCGCCCATTTGGCCGTTCAGGTTCGCGTGCATCAGGATGAGCCCGACCACCACGCCGCGCTCGGTATCAACCACCGGGAAACGCCGGTGATCGATCGCCAGGCCCTTGAAAATGCCCTTATCCAATTGCTCGGCGCCACTCATCGCCGGATTGCCCATCACTGGAACGTTGGTGGTCTGCACTCCGTTCTCAAACGGTTCATGCTCGGGCGCCAGCGGCGCGGCCCTGTAATCCTTGGTTCCCTCCGCTTGAACGGCGGTGAAATAGGCGCTGGCCTGCTTGATCAGTTGCGCGCGCGCGGTCTTTTGGGATTCCGGCAACAGTTGGCTGTAAATGGCCGGCGCGGTGGTCAGCTTTTCCGGCGCGAAGAACCCTGCTTGTCCCTTGCGGCAAACCAGCGTCTCGGCTTCGGTAATTTTCTTGTTCTTCAGTTTCAGGCGAACGAAAAATGTATCGAGCCCGCCATTCTCTTCCACCACGGCTTGCGCCGCCGCGTTGCCGCTTTCGGGATCCAGAGCATAAAGGCGATAGGTGCTCGCTCCCGCGGTCTTCCAAAATCCTTCGCCCAATTTCAGCGCCTTGCCGTTCTCGGTGAATTTCACCGCGGGCGCGACAGGCAGCTTGGACGGATCGTGCTTCGCCAGAGCGTCCAGGTAGGAATCGACGAAACCTTGCAGACAAGCGCGGTCACAGTTTTTCGAACCAGACGTATCGGCAGCACGCAAGGACACGGCGCTAATGATGGCTATCAGCGAGAATTCGCGTACCTCAAACTCACCCTCCCTGTATACAATACCCGATTACGATAAACTCCAGTGGTGAGTGAAATCGGCGTCAGCCCAGACCGAGTCGATCAGCGCTGCCACACCGTCCGTTCGCACCTGGATGATGTGGGTTCCTTCGGTGGCGATGATGCTGTCCAGCCTGCTGTCCTATGTCGACCGGCAGGTGCTGGCGGTGCTTTCGCCGATGATTCTGCACGACACCGGCCTCAGCGCGCAAGCCTACGCGAACGCGCTCTCGGCGTTCTCCATTTTCTACATGATCGGGAACCCGGTGTTCGGCTCGTTCCTCGACTTCATCGGTCTGCGCAAAGGGATGTTCGCGGCCGTCTCGCTGCGCGCCATCGCCAGCACGGCGCACGCCTGGATGTCGGGCTTCTGGGGATTCGCCGTGGCGCGCAGCGTGCTGGGTTTCGGCGAAGGCTCGGCGTTCCCGGCGGCGCTGAAAGCAGCGGCCGAATCGTTGCCGCCGAACCGGCAATCGCGCGGAACAGCCATCGGATACAGCGGCGCATCGCTCGGAGCTATCATTACGCCGCTGCATCGTGACGCCGATCGCGCTGCGCTTCGGATGGCGCTCGGCATTCCTGGTAACCGGCGCGATGGGCGCTTGCTGGCTGGCGATGTGGGCGATCATCGGACGGCCGCCGTATTTGGCCAAGCATCGGCGTTCATCGCTCAAAGTTGCGTGGCCTAATTTCTTGGAGCGCCGTCTTTGGATCGTGGTGTCGAGCTTCGGACTCGGCGCCGTCGCGCTAGGGTTGGTATCGTACTGAGCCCGCTGTACTTGAGCCGCGCATTCAATCTCTCACAAGCGCAACTCGGGAAAATACTCTGGATTCCGCTGGTGGGCTGGGAAGCCGGCTATTTTTTCTGGGGCTGGATCGCGGACAAGTTCGTGACGCGCGGGCAGCGTCCGACCGGCCTGTTTTGCATGCTCACGGTGCTCGCGCTGCCCACCGCGCTCGTCACCCGCATCGACTCGTGGCCTGTGGTTCTGGCTTTATTCTTCTGGGCGACGTTCATCGCCGACGGCTTCGTGGTGCTGTCGTTGCGCGTCGGCTCGCATTTATATCCGCGCGATCAGACCGCGCTGGTGGGCGGCATCGGGTCGGGATCCTGGTCCGCCGTGCTGGCTTTGATTTTGCCGGTCTGGGGCCGCTGCTTCGATCTGAAATGGTACGGCGCGGTATTTATTTCGGCGAGCCTGTTCCCGGTGCTGGGCACGGCGTTGTGGTTTTGGCTGAGCCGTCCCGAAAAGCTTGTGGCGCGAAGCGGCTCTGCGAACGGATTAGGCGCGGCCGGCTCGCGCCAGAATTTCTTCGACGACAGCGGTTTTGGCATCGGCGTAATCCTGGACGTGCTCCCATTCCTGTTCGGCCAATTTCAACTTGGTGCGCGCGTACAGATCGCGATCCGCTGGACTTCCACGCAGCCAGTCGCGAAACAGCAGCATGCGCTCCACTTCAGGACAGCCTAGGGAGAACACGTGCAGGTTCACATCCGTGTCCGGCCCTTTGAACATGCGATGTTCGTACCAGTTGGGCTCGCGAATGCGAAGCGAGTAACCGGCCGACTCGAGCGCGGGCAGGTATGCGCTCTCATCCGCCGAATCGGATACTACCAGGACGATATCGATAACAGGTTTCGCCACAAGCCCCGGTACTGACGTCGAACCGGCGTGCTCGATCCGCAACGCGCGGCTCCCGAGGGCGGTCCGGATTCTGCCAGCCTCACGATCGAAGAGCTGCGGCCACTCCGGATCGTAATCGGCAAACAGAATCCGGCTTGCCGTTATTAAATCCCCATTTCCTGGAAGACTTCCCGCGCCAGGCGGAAACTGTCCACGGCCGCTGGAACACCGCAATAAATGGCCACTTGCAGGAACACTTCCTGGATGTCGTTTTTGGTCAGCCCGTTGTTGATGGCGCCCTTCACGTGCGCTTTCACTTCGTGCGGCCGGTTCAAGGCCGAGATCATCGCCAGGTTCAGCATGCTGCGCGTCTTGCGATCCAGGCCCGGGCGGCCCCAGCATTCGCCCCAGCAATACGTGGTGACCAGTTCCTGCAGCGGCCGGTTAAAATCGTCAGCCGTGCTGATGGCCTTGTCCACATACTCCGCGCCCAGCACTTCGCGGCGAATCTTCAGGCCCTTCTCAAACATTTCCTTTTCCACTTGTTCTCCTTGTTATTTGGCCTGAACGGTCACGCCCGCCCAGCCCTCCATTACTTTGATCAGTTCGGTCATGTCGGCGTCCGCGCCTTCGCTCGCGGTGCCGATCGCCAGCATCTGCCGCACCGCGCTGCCCACCACCATCGGCACGCCCATGGCCTCGGCCTCTTCCATGCACAGCCGGATATCTTTGTTGAGCAGGCCGATGGCGAAACCGAAATCGAATTTGCGATTCAGAACGCAGCGCGGGATTTTGTCCATGGTGGCGGTGTTGCGGCCGCTGCCGGCGTTGATGACGTCGATCATTTGCTTGCGGATCGAGCCCGGCCTTCGCTCCCATCACCACCGCTTCCGACGAAATGGCCATGGCGGTAGCCGACAAAAGATTGTTCAGCAACTTCATGGTCTGGCCCTGGCCCGGCTGCTTGCCGACGTGAAAAACTTTGCCGATCACTTCCACCACCGGCTTGATGGTGGCGAAAGTCTGGTCGTCGCAGGAGACCATCACCGCGAGCGTGCCCTTCTCCGCGCCGGCCACGCCTCCGCTGACGGGCGCATCCACAGCTACGATGTTCTTCGCTTTCAGCCCTTCGGCCACGCGCTTGGCGTACGTGGAGCCGGTAGTGGAAACATCGATGAAGATTTTCACCTGGCTGCCCTCGATGACGCCTTGCGGCCCGAGAGCCGCGGCTTGCACGATGGGCGGCGTGGGCAAACTGGCCAAAACAATTTCGGCCGCCGATGCAACCGCGGCGGGTGAATCCACTCGCTTGGCGCCCAACGCCTCCAGCGGACGCATCGCTGCGTCGCTCTTGTCAAAAATCGTGAGGCTATTTCCCGCCTCGATCAACCGGCGGCACATCGGGCCGCCCATTCGTCCCACGCCGACAAAGCCGACGTTCTGCTGAGCCATTTCTGGTTCTCTCCGTTCCAAAGCCGTTAGGATATCACGCGGGGCTCAGCGCGACGGCGGAACATCCAGCCGCACCACGATGCCATCGAGCTCCGGACTCGGCGCCGGATAGTATTTCATCACCAGCGGATCGTGCCCCGGCACGATGTGATTGGGTGAATCGGCCAGGCGATACAGCGTCTTGTAGCCTTCCAGCATTTCGGCGACGCTATAGACCACCGGAAAAGCCCGGTTTTGTTCGAAATTCGAATACAGGTGCGATGCGTCGGCGGCCAGCACCACCCAGCCGCGCTTGGTCCAGACGCGCAGGATCTGCAAACCGGCCGTGTGTCCGCCCACGCGATGCAGCGTCAGGCCGGGGACAATTTCCGATTCGCCATCATGAAACACAGCGCGGCCGGTATAAATTTTCCGGACCATCTCCAGCGCGTTTTCCAGATCGTACGCTTCGCGCAGGAAGTGATGGCACATCGAGCGGCCGGTGGCGTAGGATACCTCGCGATCCTGGATGTGATAACGCGCGGCGGGAAAGCGATCGAGATTGCCGGCATGATCGTAATGCAAGTGCGTGAGGATCACGTCGGTGACTTTCTCCGGATCGATATGCAGCAGCCGCAGCGCATCCACGGGACTGCGCAGATGCTCGCGCTTGCGGCGGATGGCCGCTTCTTCGGCGAATCCGGTGTCGATCACGAACATGCAATCGCCGCGGCGCACCACCCAAACGAAATAATCCAGGTCCGGTCCAAACTCATGCGGATCGGCCAGAATGTAACTTTGTCCGGGATGGCGATTGCCCAAATGCCCGTAGCGAATGGCGAAAACTTCGAATGGTTCCATGGCAGCCAGATCGATCATTATAATGGACAATGCTCCAAGGGAAGTGCGCGCTCATCACCGGATCCACGCAGGGCCTGGGCCTGGCCACCGCTAAGCGATTCGCGGCAGCCGGATGCAATGTGATCATCAACGGGTTTGGCGACGAGCGCGACATCGCCGCCCTGCGCGCGCAGATCGAAAAGCAATACGGCGTGCGAACGATGTACTCGAACACGAACCTGGCGCACGCCATCGAGATCGAGCGGATGATCGGCGTGGGCAACGAGACCTTCGGCGCCATCGATATTCTGGTAAACAACGCCGTGGTGCGCTACGCGGCTCCGGTGGAGCAGTTTCCGGTGGGCGAATGGGATTTGGCGATCGCCGTGAATCTTTCGGCCGCGTTTCATACCATCCGGCTGGCGCTGCCCGCGATGCGCCAGCGCAATTGGGGGCGGATAATCAACGTCTCTTCGATCTACGGACTGAAAGGAACCACCAACCGGCTGAGTTATGTCACCACCAAGACGGCGCTCATCGGGATGACGCGAGCCGTGGCGCTGGAAACGCGCGATCAGGATATTACGTGCAACGCGGTGTGCCCGGGAACGGTGGAAACTCCGGTGCACACCAAGCGGATCGAGGACATGATGACATCGGAATCTCTCTCGCACGAGGAAGCCGAACAGCGCTTCCTGGCGAACAAGCAGCCCGGCGGGCGTTTCATTGAGGCGGACGATGTCGCGGGCATGATTCTGTTTTTGTGCGGGCCCGAGAGCCGGGATATCACGGGCGCGGCGCTGCCGATCGACGGCGGGTGGTCCATCAGTTGAGCGCTCCACTGTCCACCGAACTCGCGCGCTGGGCCGCGAGCGTTCAGTTCGAAGATTTGCCCGAGGACGTTGTCGCGGCCACCAAGCTGCGCGTGATGGACGTGATCGGATTGGCGCTGGCGGGCGCCGAAACAGATTTTGGGCGTTCTGTTCGCGACGCGGCGCTGGCGATATCCACGCCTGGCCCGTGCCGCATTCTTGGATTCGGAGATCGCGTGGGCGTAACGACAGCGGCGTTCGCGAACGGAGCGTTTTCGCAAGCGCTGGAATTCGACGATACGCACAATGAGTCCATCGTGCATATGAGCAGCCCGGCGGTGGCGGCGGCGCTGGCCTTATCGGAATTCACGGCGGTCTCCGGGCGCGATCTCATTACCGCCATCGCAATGGGCAACGAGATCTCGTGCCGCGTGGGCAGCGTGTCTTCGGGCGAGTTGCATCGCAGAGGATTTCATCCCACGGGATTGTTCGCGACGTTCGGAGCGGCGTATCTTGCGGGCAAATTGCTCGGGCTCGACGCCGATGCATTGGCGCGCGCGGCGGGGATTGCGGGCAGCTTCGCATCGGGGTTGCTGGAATGCTGGGTGGATGGAACGCAAACCAAGTTTCTGCATCCCGGATGGTCGGCGCAGAGCGGCATCACGGCCGCGCTGCTGGCGCGGTCCGGCGTTACTGGGCCGGCGCAAGTGTTCGAAGGACGCTGGGGACTTTTCGCCACGCACGTTCAGGACCCGAACGCGCATCGCGATTTTACACGCATCAATGACCGGCTCGGCGAACATTGGGAGAGCCGCAATTCATCGTTCAAACCGTTTCCGGCGGCGCACGTGATTCATCCGTACATCAGCGCGATATTGCGGCTGCGCGAACAACACGGGATCCGGCCGCAGGATGTGGAGCGCATCGAGTGTCCGGTGACCGCGTTCATCGTGGGCATCGTGTGCGAACCCACGGAAGAAAAGTTCGCGCCGGCGTCCGACTCTCACGGGCGCGTGAGTCTGCAATACAGTCTGGCTGAGGCGCTCTACCACGGCGCGCTCGGCAAGTCCGCTTACAGCGCGGAGAGCCTCAAGAATCCGGAGATTCTGGCGCTAGCGCGCCGCGTGCGATATCACGTCGATCCGGATTATCCCGGACCGGGCCGCTTCAAGGGCGCGGTCAAGATCCGAATGAACGATGGGCGATCGTTTGAAACGGTGGAAGAATACAATCGCGGGTCGGCGGAGAATCCGATGACGTATCCGGAGCTGCGCGCGAAATTCGACGACAATGCGAGCGGCTTTCTTTCCCCGGCACAGCGCGATCGCCTGGCAGGCGACATGGATCGGCTGGAAAAACTGCCCAACGCAAAAGTCCTGGTAACTCAGGCGTCAGGCTGATATTCTAAGACTGGGTGTCATTTCCGACTGAAGTTGTTTCTCCTGCACTTCCTCAAAGCTGGCGTCGCCGTTTAGGGCATTGGACAGATGGGGAGGCGCTCCTCCAGCACGAAGACAAAATCCTGCTGCTGCTCACGCTGATCATCGGCGCAGTGGTGGGGCTGGTGGTAGCGGCGTTCATCTACGTCACTGAAAATCTGGGCGCACGCATGTATCCGGACGGAAGCGCGGCGTGGCGGCGGGTGCTGATCCCCACCGCGGGCGCGCTGTTCACCGGTTATCTGCTCTCGCGTTTCTTCACCAATGCCCGCGGCAGCGGCATCCCGCAGACCAAAGCGGCGCTCTTCCTGCGCGATGGATACATCACCATGCGCACGGTGCTGGGCAAGTTCGGATGCTGTTCGGCATCGCTTGCGAGCGGCATTGCGCTGGGGCGCGAAGGACCATCGGTGCAGGTGGGCGCGGGAATCGCGTCGGTGCTTGGCCGGCGGCTGGGCCTGGGTCCGAACAGGATTCGCGAGTTAATTCCAGTGGGCGCGGCGGCGGCGCTCGCGGCGGCATTCAACACACCGGTGGCGGCAGTGCTGTTCACGCTGGAAGAAGTAATGGGCGATCTGCATGCGCCGGTGCTGGGCTCTATCGTTCTGGGCTCGGCTACGTCGTGGGTTACGCTGCACCTGCTGCTGGGCGACGAGCCGCTGTTCCATGTCCCGTCCTACCAACTGGTCAGCCCGATTGAGTTCATCAACTACGCGCTGCTTGGAATCGCCGGGGGATTGGTTTCGGTGGCGTTCGTCAAGCTGCTGCTCGGAATCCGGCAATATTTTCTTGGGCTACCTAAGTGGAGCGAATGGATGCAGCCGGCGGCGGGCGGCCTGGCGGTGGGATTGATGGGATGGTTCGTGCCGGATGTTCTGGGCGTCGGTTACAGCCATGTGAGCGAAGCGCTCAACGGGCAGATGACGCTGGAGATCATGGCGATACTGGTGGTGTTGAAAGTGCTCGCGACAGCCAGTTGCTATGGCACGGGAAACGCAGGCGGCATCTTCGGCCCGGCTCTGTTCATTGGCGCCATGCTGGGCGGCGCGGTGGGAACCGTGGCGCATCAAATCCTGCCGGATTTCACCGGCGGGGTGGGCGCATACGCCCTGGTGGGCATGGGCGCGCTGTTTGCCGGCATTGTGCGCGTGCCGCTGACGTCGGTAATTATGATCTTCGAGATGACGCGCGATTATTCCATCATCGTGCCACTCATGATTGCCAACCTGATCAGCTTTTACATTTCCTACCGCTTGCAGGAAGAGCCGATTTACGAAGCCCTGCAGCATCAGGATGGCATCCACCTGCCGTCCGGCTTGCGCTACCGGCAGGGCCTGTTGATCGTGAGCGATGCCGCCGGAGCTCCGCTGCACGTGTTGACCCGAACGGATCGCGTGGAGGATGCGCAAAGGTTTCTGGACGCGGATCACAATGCGTGGCCGGTGATGGATGGCGGGCACCTGGCGGGGATGATCACGCTGGCGCAGGTGGAGCAGGAAATCGCGGCGGGCCATGGCAACCGCGCGCTGGGTGAGTTATTGCCGGCGGATGTGCCCAACCCGTTTTTGAACGCCGACTCGTTTCCGCATCTGCATATGGATCATCCGCTGGACATGGCGATGCGGCGCATGGCGCACACCAAGTTGAACGTGCTGCCGGTGGTAGGGCGGTCGGATATTCGCGATGTGAAAGGCGTGGTGTCGCTGAAGGACATCCTGCAGGCCTATGGCGTGGCGGGAGAGAAGAGCGAAACGGAAGCCGAGACGGCAGAGGTTCACACCTCCACCAGACTGGTGCCCGGCGTGATTGCAGCGGGCCTGGCGGTGCTGCTGGTGATTGGATTTATTAATTACTACTACCGCTCCGAGCGCTCGCAGCGGTCCGCGGAATATTACAAAACCGGGAACGACTTATTGCAGCAGGGCCGAGATGACGAAGCGGTGCAGCAGTTCCGCGACGCTCTCTCGGGAGCGGCTGGAAACGAGCAGTACCGGCTGGCTTTGGGATTAGCGCTGGTGAAGGACCAGCACCTGGCGGAAGCCGCCGTCTACCTGAATGCGCTGCTGAAGCGCGATCCGGAGAATGCGCTGGCAAATCTGGGCGAGGCTCAGATTGCGGTGGCACAAGGCAAAACCGCGGATGCGGTGAAGTTTTACCGGCGTGCGATCGATGGCGCGTGGCCGGCCGGCCAGGATGACAAGCGGATGCAGACGCGTTTCGATCTGGTAGCGCTGCTGCAGAAAACCGGACAAAGGACGCAGGCCATCGCTGAGTTGCTGGCGGCTTTGGGACCGGCGTCGCACGATACCGATGTCAAGAGCAAGATCGGGCAGTTACTGCTGAATTACGGCGCCCCTCGCGAGGCCGCGGATGTATTTCGGAATATGGTGCAGACCAACGGCCGGAATGCGAATGCCTACATGGGGCTCGGCGAGGCTGAGCTTGCCATGGAGAATTACCAGGACGCGCGCGATGCTTTCCTGAAGGCGGTGCAACTGAACCCATCGGACGCGGCGAGCACGATGCAGCTGGACCTGAGCGATCGGGTGCTGGCGCTCGATCCAAACGCGCGGGGATTGAGGTCGGCCGAGCGTTACCAGCGAAGCAAAGAACTGCTCCAGGCCGAAGTGATGCGAGTGGATCAGTGCCAGCCGGCGAGCACAGCGGCGGGGCTGGCTGATCCGGCCGCCGCGGCGCGCACGGCGCTTGCCAGCAAGCCTCTTCGGGCGCAATTGGAAGATGAAGCCGATAAGAATCTCTCGCTGGCTGAAAATCTGTGGAAGCAGGAGCAGAAGCTGTGCAGCACGGGTCCCGCGCAAAATCCCAATGACCAGGCCATCGAGCGCGTGCTGGCGCGGTTGTCCAGGCAATAAGCGCAACGCTACTTGATTTTCGTGTGCTGGCCGGGCGTCGCGATGAGTCGCGACGCGCAAACACCATTGGGAATCCATCCTTCGGTTGATCTCTAGCACCACTAGGCGAGACCAGCGGGGGCAAACTGCGGATATTGACGGCAGCAATTTAGGGCAATAATTAACTTGACTCATCAGACGTTTTGCTCCATACTAGGTTCATGGCAAGCGAACCTAAGACTCTCCAAGATGCAATCATCTACTTTGCGGACGCCGACAACTGCCGCGAATACCTGATGGCGCGGCGCTGGCCGAACGGCGTTGTCGTGTGCCCTACCTGCGGATCGGATAAGGTTTCGTTCGTTCTGTCGCGCAAGCTGTGGCAGTGCCGCACCCGGCACCCGAAGGCGCAATTCTCTATTAAGGTGGGGACGATCTTCGAGGATTCCCCGATCAGTCTGGACAAGTGGCTGCTTGCAATGTGGATGCTCGCCAACTGCAAGAACGGCGTCTCTAGTTACGAAATTTCCCGCGCCACCGGCATCAGCCAAAAGTCTACTTGGTTCATGCTGCAACGCATCAGGCTCGCGCTTCAAGGCGAGAACGGCGGCAAGCTCGCGGGCGAAATCGAGGTCGATGAAACCTATGTGGGCGGCAAGGCGCGGAACATGCACAAGAGCGTGAAGGCGCGGCGCATCACCGGAACGGGCGGCGCTGGCAAGGCGATTGTTATGGGCATCCTTGAACGCAAGGGGAAGGTCCGAGCTCACGTTGTAGACACTACTCGGCGCACGATTCTCCACAAGAAGGTTCGCGAGAATGTCGAAGCTGGATCGGAGGTTTTCACCGATGCGCTACAAAGCTACACCGGGCTTGCCGATGATTACGAACATCAAGTCATCGACCACGCGAAGGCATACGTCGAAGGCAACGTTCACACGAACGGCTTGGAGAATTTCTGGAGTTTGTTGAAGCGTGGAATCAGCGGAACCTATGTCAGCGTCGAGCCGTTCCACTTGTTCCGTTATGTTGACGAACAGGCGTTCCGCTATAACAATCGGAAGGACGCAGAAGGAACGCCGTTGAATGACAGTGACCGCTTTGATTTGGCAGTCCGCCAGATTCTCGGAAAGCGCTTGACTTGGGCCGAAGTCACTGGCAAGGTGGAAGAAAAACCGGCGATCAATTAAGATTCCTACGCTACCACGCGGACCTAAGCGGAAGGCTTGACGGCCTTCCGTTTTCTTCTTGGTTTCGGGCCGGGTCTGTTCGGGTTGAGCGCCGCCTGTTTGCGATGTTCCTCGACGCGTTGTTTTATGACCGCATGGGGAACCGCCAGCACGCGGTCCACAAGATCCGTGAAGCGTTCGTACTCGGCTGAGTGTTTCATCAATGTTCATGTTAGCAAAGTCATACCAAGAGAGGCCACGCCTTGATCGCGATCTTGGCTAGTTCGCTCTGTCTGTCGGCAATCTCCTTCTCACTCCACCCCGCACATTTGCTCGTTTGATTAGTGAGACTAAACTCGGAGTCCGCAAGAGCTTTACGTTTTGCATCAAAACCGATATTCCCTATCCGCGAGTTGACGGAACCAGTTAGAAGGGCTTGATTACCTAGTCGGTTGTACAACTCCCGCATCTTGTCTGGGGGAAGCGTCCACTCTGTCCCCGGCCTCTGCGGGAGAATATGTTCTAGCGTTATTGGCGTGCCATCATTTGGCGTGTATTGTGGCTCATCCTTGCCGTCCGCAACAATCTGGAGTTTTCTCAAATAATATCTAGCGAGCGAAGCCGTAGGGACTACGGCTGTTCTAACCGCAGATTCAAAACGATCATCCGCAGGTATCAAACTTGCCAACTCTGGCATCAGTTGATCGACATCCTTAATGGCTCCATCGCTTATGGCCTTGGCGCACCTGCTGTAGACACCTTCAAGATTTCCGCTCGGAACGCCACTTATCAAGCACCTAACTGACCAGTTGACGGCATTTTTTATCAGCCGTTGCAACTCCTTGTCGGAAAACTTGCCAAAGGCCGATAACAGGAGTGGCCTAATCTGGCTTACGCCTAGATAGCGAAGTGTATCGAGTTGTGCTCTCACCTCTTGATGGTAGGTACTCCATGCGTCATGTGTCGGAGTTAATATCGCTGCGTAGTCATCCACTCGCTTGGAAAGCAACTCTGCCCAAGCCAATGCGCTGTTTTCGGAATTTACCTCTGCTTTTATTTTGTCGAACAGATCAGCACTTCTTGTCTGGCCGTGTGTCGTGATCCAGAAGTAACGGATGTAGTCAACAGCATCCCCATCTTCTCGTCCCAATGATTCGAGGACAGCCGCCATCGACTGCCATCTAAGGGTGATTTGTTCTGACTGGCTTGGATCTTTTTCATCCAATAGCGAATACAGATAGTTTTTGACGAGATCTGCGGCCGATAGCTTTAGACCCCTGTCGTTCATTGTCTCGAAGATTCTGTAAGCTGTTGCTTGATCCTGAACCTCTACCCAAATTACTCTGGCTCCGTTTTCTAAGAAGTCAAGCCACTTTTGCAGAGTCGAGGCTTGTACATCAGCAGGCAGAGTCCTTGTAATGACTTTGACGTGAGATGCTGCCGCCTCTGCTGCCTCTTGTATAAGCTCATGTGACTCTTTCTTGGGATCAGGCCGTGCCGCTATTCTCTCTGGGTTATCTGGTTCTCTTAACACGCGTGCAACAAAGAAATTATGATCTGCGGCGCTGAGTGTTAGATGTGCTATTTCCTTTCCACGTCGCGCAACTGAAAGTAGGCTTTGTTGTGTTATCGTCTGCGCTTCGCGTTCATCCTTCAGTGATAAAGCGAAAAAGTCCCTGATCGCTGCTATCAGAATCATCGTTGTCGCTAAACGCTGCTGACCATCGTAAACTTCTATCAAATTTGCTTGGTCAGGCGGATTGACGACCACCACACTTCCGAGGAAATATTCACTCGCTCCTTTGGTGATGGCCCCATTCAAATCTGTGAATAGATCCTCAACGTGGGACTGTCGCCATGCGTAGGAGCGTTGGTTTATAGGTACTCTAAGGCCCTGCCTGTTACGAACGATCAGGCCGAGCGTTTCCTCATCGAATTCAATCTTGGGCATAATTTCCGTAGTGTCTCCGGGGGTTGGCCATACAATCATAGCGCCACCATCCCCAATAGAATGAGCGCGTGCCCATTTTCACACGGAATGCCTGATGAGTCAAGGTAGTTATCGCCCAATTTAGAATCCTCAGCTTGCACTGTCATTCCCCGGGCGCGGTTACTGGAAAGTGTTCGCGTCATGCGGAGCGAGGCAAAATCCCAATTACCAAGCCATCGAGAGCGCGCTAAAGCGGTTGTCGAGGAATAGAAGAGCCCATTAGGGCCGGACAGGCCGGCTAGTACGATCGTTGGGCCGGTACTGGATGAGGATGTGAGCGGGGCTTTCGAGAAGTGTCAGAAGACGTGGAGTGCGGGCGAGGACAACATAAAGCGCAAAGGGCGCGGGCCGAAGGACAGGAGGAAGCCTACTCCCTTTGCGCTGTTTAGTAACAGCCGGCTAGGTACTCAAGATAGCTGACTAGTTGGCTTGCGCCTGCGTAATGTGGGTGTGGCGATTCTTCTGCCAGCAATCCTCATCATGCTCGGTGCAGACCGGTTTATCCTTGCCATAGCTCATAACGGCGAGCTGGTTGCCGGGAAGCCCCAGGTTGGACAGATACTCTTTGGTTTGTTTGGCGCGCGCATCGCCGAGCGCCAGGTTGTATTCTTCCGATCCACGCTCGTCGGCAAAGCCTTCGACGGTAAGCTTGAAATCCGGGTACTGTTTAATAATGTCAGCCAGCGTCTGAGCATCTTTCTTCAAAGCAGCCTCGGCGTCGGGACGCAGCGTGTGTTGGTTGTAGTCGAAATAAGCATCCTGGATGCGGTTCAGCAGTTCCTGGATTTGGGCACGCGTGGCGGCATCCGGCAGGCGCGAAGGCGAGGTCGAAGCGGCGCGCGCCGGCTGAGAATAGTTTGGTGTGGACGCTGGCCGCGACGCGACGGTGGGCGTGCTGTGCTCCGGAGCCGGCGGCGGCGGCGCTTTTGCAGCAACTTTTTTCGCACAACCGGAGAAAGTCAGCGTGAGCGCTGTCAGGGCCGCGCAAGCCAAAAATCGTAATTTCATCCAAAGCCTCCTAAGCTTTCGTAGTTACAGCATACCGGCGGCTAGCGCGGCAATGAATCCCGTTGGCACTGTATTTCCCTTAGTTGATCACCTTAATAAAGGTTCATTACTCCCATACAGGATGGACGCGATTCCTGTATCGGGCTCCAGGCTCTACCTTAGAATAGATGTGGTTTCGTCCCGCCGCCGAGCTACTCCCGCATACTGTCCGCTACACTGAGGGAAGAATGCGACAGCGCCCGGGAGTGGTTTTGGTAGCGGGTTTTGGCGGCTTGCTGCTCATCATGGCACTGGCTGAAGCCGGGGCTTTGCTGTTCCTGAACAGCCTGCGCCATAACGACACGGCGTTGCAAGCGCGCTTCCTGGCGCGCAACCGCACGCTGGAGCGGATTCGATCGGATATCTATCTTTCGGGTACTTTTGTGCGGGATTCGCTGCTGGCGCCGGAACAATCGGGCGCACAGGCTCAATTGGCGAGCCTGGAAGGGCTGCGCCGCGGATCGGAAGGCGCGCTGAACAACTATGCGGCCGGGCTGGAGCCGGAAGAAAAGGCGCCCTTCCAGGATTTGCGGTCGCAAATCGAATCCTATTGGAAGGTGCTGGATCGCACTTTTGCCTGGAGCGCCGAAGAGCGCGGCAAGTATCGCTATGCGTTCTTCTATGAGGAGCTGGTTCCGCGCCGCACGTCGATGCTGCAGATCGCCGACCGCATCGAGGCGTTGAACGAGGATGCGCTGCGGCGCGGCGATGCCAAGCTGGGCGATTTGTTCGGACGGCTGCAATTCGGATTGCTGGCCATGATCGCGATCACGCTGCTGGGGGGCGCTACTTTGGCCGCTTTCACCATTTTCCACATCCTGAAGCTGGAAGCCGAGGTGCAGCAGCGGCTGAAAGAAAGCGTTCATTCGGAAGCCAGTTTGCAGGAGCTTTCGGCCCGCCTGGTGCGGGCGCAGGAAGAAGAGCGGCGCGCTTTATCGCGCGAGCTGCACGACGAAGTGGCTCAAGCGTTTTCGGCGGTGCTAATGGAGGCTGAGAACCTGCTGGATCTGGACCCGGCGCCGGAAGTGCGGACGCATCTGGATTCCATCCGCGGAGTGGCTGAAAAGGGCATGAACGAGATTCGCAACATGGCCCTGCTGCTGCGGCCGTCCATGCTGGACGATTTCGGGCTGCTGCCGGCCCTGGAGTGGCAGGCGCGCGAGATCGGCAAGCGCACCGGATTGCGCGTGCAGGTGGCCAGCGAGATGGCGGGCGAGCTGCCGGAGGAGCACAAGACCTGCATCTATCGGGTGGTGCAAGAAGCGCTGAACAACTGCGCCCAGCACGCGCAGGCTAGCGCAGTGCAAGTCTCGGTCCGGCAGGACTCCAGCCGGATTTTAGTGACGGTGCAGGATGACGGCAGCGGGTTTGATCCGGAGCGCGTGCGCGGATTGGGCCTGCTCGGAATGGAAGAACGCGTGCGCCATCTGGGCGGCACATTCCAGATCGATTCGCGGCCCGGGCGCGGGACGCTGCTGCGCGTGACGCTGCCGCTTTCGGCCATCTTTAATACCCCGGCGCGCGAGGCATCGAAGCCGAGGGATGTTTTGGCGCCGCAGCCCGAGTTTGACACCCAGGTGGTGTGGAACGGAGGCCTGGCGGATGGCGCAGATTCGCATACTGCTGGCTGACGATCACAATATCCTGCGCGATGGAATGCGCCTGCTGCTGGAGCGGCAGCCCGGATTCGTGGTGGTGGGCGAGGCGGCGGACGGCCGCGAGACGCTGCAACTGGTCGCCGAACAGCGCCCCGACGTGGTGGTGATGGATATCGCCATGCCGAACATGAACGGCATTGAGGCCACGCGCCGCATCGTCGAACAGCATCCCACCATCGGCGTGGTGATCCTGAGCATGCACCACGATGAGAGCTACATCATCCGCTCGCTCAAGGCGGGGGCGCGGGCGTACCTGCTGAAGGACGCGGTGAAGGCCGAGCTGATTTTGGCGATTGAGGCGGTGGTGGACGGGCGGTCGTTCTTCAGTCCCAAGGTGAGCCGCATTCTGCAGGAAGACTATTTTCAGGCGCTGGGACGCCGGGATGCCGACGACAGCTACGACCTGCTGACCGATCGCGAGCGCGAGATTCTGCAAATGGTGGCGGAGGGCAAGACCAATAAAGAGGTGGCCAACACGCTGAACCTCAGCCTGTACACCGTGGACACGCATCGCACGCATATTTTGCAGAAACTGAATCTGCATAGCGTGCCGGAGCTCATCCTTTACGCGGTACGCAAGGGGATTATCGCGTAAAAGTCCAGCAGACTGAAGTCCGCCCTCCAGTTGTAGCTCGGCTATGCTCTTATGAGGGCCGCCCGCCTGCAATGCAACACCGTAAACTGTTTTTGACGCGCGTCCACGCGGTGCTCCCGGGGCTGCTCGCGCTGGCTCTGATCGCCTGTGCCATCGGAGTGTATGTCACGCGAGGGGCCGCGCCGAATCCCGTAGCGGCACAAACCGCGAGTCCGCCGGTGGACCAGCGCCTTCTCCAGACCGCGCTCGACATGAACACCTTGGCCGATACGCCGGAAGAGCTGCCCCTGGCAGCGGAGGCGCTGCGCCTGTCCGATCATGAGCTGGACCAGGCATTCGCTTCGGCCTTGCGAGAGACCGACGCGCCCAGCTTGCCGGCCAGCGGACCTTTGAAACACCTGGCCGATCGCGTGGCGCATTGGACCGCGGCTGTGGCCGAAGATCAGAAGCGCATCGCCAGCCTGAGCAAGAGCGCTTCGGCGAATTCCGCCGGGTCCGATCCGTTCGAATTAGCCAAGGCGCAACTGGCGCTCGATCAGGATGAACTGGAAGATGCTCAGTTGGATCTGGCGCGCCAAGGGGGCGATCCAAAAGCGGCCATCGAGCGCGAGTTGCAGGAGCACGAAGCGACACAACATCAGGCGCCGGCGGCCGCGAAGACGACGCCCGCAACGCCACCCACCGCAACTTTGCTCCAACAGGCGCGCGTGTGGCTGTCACTCGCAGGCCGCCAGCAGCAACTGGACGCGGCCAAAAACCAGGCGGCTAGCCACATCTCGACATTAGAGAGCGAACATCAGGCTTTGGAGGCGATCGCCTCCCACAAACCTGCGGCTGCGCCCGCGACGCCGGCTGGAGACGGAGACACGGACACGCTGGCGGCGTTGGCGCGCATCAAGCGGCTCTCGGACCAGCGCAAGGCTATGTCCGATCTCGATAAACGCGTGCAGGACAGCCAGCAGTTGGAGGACGCCTACAGCCGCTGGGGCTCGGCGGTAGCGACCCGGAGGAACGCGGTGCTGCATGCGCTGCTGCAATCGTTTGCCGTGGTGCTGGTGATCCTGCTGGCGATGGTTCTGATCAACCGGTCCATCCGGCACATGTTCAATCGCCAAGCCGATCCACGGCGCCTGCATCAAATGAAAGTAATGAGCACCATTGCGGTGCAAGTGATCGCGCTGCTCGTCATCGTGCTCATTATCTTTGGGCCGCCCAGCCAGGTTTCCACCATCATCGGGCTGGCAACCGCGGGGCTTACGGTGGCGCTGAAAGATTTCATCGTCGCGTTCTTCGGATGGTTCGCGCTGATGGGCAAGAACGGCATTCGGATCGGAGACTGGGTGGAGATCCTGGGGGTGGGCGGGGAGGTGGTGGAGATCGGCGTCTTGAAAACCGTGCTGCTCGAAATGGGGAACTCGGGCGTGACCGGACATCCCACGGGCCGGCGAGTGGCGTTCGTGAATAGCTTTGCGATTGAAGGTCACTACTTTAATTTTTCTACCGCCGGGCAATGGCTTTGGGACGAGCTGCAAATATCCCTGCCGGCGGGTGGTGATCCGTATCTGCTCGCGCAGCAGATCCGCGAAATCGTGGAGCGCGGCACCCAGGCCGATGCCAGCGAAGCGGAAAAGGACTGGGAGCGAGTGACGCAGCAATACGGAACACGTCCGTTCTCGGCCAAACCTGTGGCGGAGCTCAGGCCATCAGCCACCGGAATGGATGTCATCGTGCGGTACATCACGCGCGCGCCGCAGCGCTACCAGGTGAAATCGCAATTGTTCGAGCCGATCGTGGAGCTGCTGCACAAAGCCAGCGGCGGCTCGGTGCCAGAGCCCGTGTGCCAACAGGTCAGCGCGAGCTGACTTTCCACTGGCTTTTCGTCCTGACAGCCCCGCGATGATCCCGCCCCGGGGAAGAGATTCCCGCAGGGCGCGGCTGCGCCTGGGGATATGCAACTCCAGCGTTGCAGATTTCTGCATCCGGATCGCGCCCGGCAGGCAGGCCGCTTTCAGGGTTTCGAAGCCGGTTCCCGCGCGAACACTTTACTGCGTCACGGTCAGCTTGGCGGGCTGGCTGGCCACGGTCCCTACCGTCACCACCACTTGCTGTTCACCGGGCGGCGTGCTGGCGGGAACCGTATAGTTAATTTGCGTCACGCCCACTAGCCCGCTGGGGATGCCGATGAAATCGATGGTTGCGTTCTGGCCGGCTACCGTAACCGTCACCGGGAGCGTGGGTTTGGGTAGCCGCGTGAGCGCAGTTCCTGGAGCGGGTGTGGTCCCGTCGGCGAGCGTGGGAGAGACTTGCCCATCGCCCGTAATGAATAGCGTAGTGATTTGTCCGGCCGCAGCGCTTGAAAACGGAGCCGCCGTGAAACCGGTGGTGGTCATGAAAACTCCCGGCGCCGCCGCCACGATGTTGATGTTGTAGTTGACATTAACATAGGGATTGCCAACCGTAAGCATGGCAGCACCGGGCTGAGTTTCGTAAGGAATCTGAATATTCACCTGATTCGGGGAAACATAATAGATGGGCGCGGTGACGCCATTGACGAAAGCCTCAAACCCGGCCAGATATTGGGGCAGTGGAATGGTGCCGGCCGATTGGATGAAATCGCCCAGCGCCGTTCCATACACGCTCAACAGCATGCCGGGCGCGTAGGATTGCTGGCCCGATGCAGCGTTGCTCGCGCCGCCGACGATCAGTTGCGTCTGCGGTCCATCGAAAGGAACCGAGAGCGTCTGCGTCCAGGAGTTGCCTTTCGCGTCTGTGCCCGTGAACACGAAGACCACGTTGCTGGGAACGGTGAGGTTCGCAAGGCCAAAGCCGGTGGAGGAAACAGATCCGTCGGCAGGGAGGCTGGTGGTTCCGAACACTGTGGCGACGTTGTAGCCGGCATCGTTGATGGTCAACCCGGTCAGCGTGGTGGCTACTCCGGCTTCCTCCGTCAGTGTAATGGTGAAGGTCCATGGATCCCCGCCGCGGCTGATTTGCTCGAATACTGGATTCTTATCGATGGAGGGAACCACGGCGGCGGCCGTGGGCGCCAGGCTGCTCCACTGATGGACGAAGTTATACGCGTCGGGAGAGCCGAGGCCGCTGGCCTGGTCGTACGCCGTGCCCGCGTTGTATCCGATGGTGCCGCTGTTGCAATTGGGCGAGCCGATAACGCATGGAACGCTATTATTGCCGGCACTAATATCGTGAAATGCGGCCGGCGAGGTATGCGTTTGCGCCATCCGATACAGCGTCGGGTTGATATTGCCTAATCCGGCTTGTTTCTGAGCGCCGGAAGAGACCAGATACTGATTGAGCAGCGTAACGATGCCCGCCATGGTGGGCGCCGCCAGCGATGTACCGCCATAAATCTGGAGCGAACCGCCGGTGTAGACATAATAACCATCGTGATCGGGCGAAGAGGCCAGGGAAAGATCCGGCAGGTGACGAAAGGCATCATTAGGAACGCCCGGTCCGGTCTGCCAGACCGGCTTCGAAAAAAAACTGCTGGCTCCGCCGCCGCCCGCCGCCAAACCACCGCCGAGGCCGGTATCGTTCCATACTATTTCAGGAATATAAGATAGGGCCGAGGCGCTGTTGGCGGTGTTGGTGCTGCTCCAATAATTGCCGTTTCCTTCGTTGAATTCCGACCCGCCCATGGCGGTCACTTCGGGGACGCTGGCCGGTGCGTCCACGGCTAAACCATCCTGGGCGATGAGGGCGTTGGGGTCCTCGCAATCCGCGGCTCCAGAGTCACCGGCGGCCACCAGCCAGGTGATGCCTTCCGAGTTGGCCTGCTGGGCGGTTTGGCGCTCGCTCGGCAGTTGCACCAAATCGGCGCCCTCGCAGATCCCATAGCTCATGCTGATGACAGGCGCATAGGCGTTATCCACCGCGTCCTGCAAAGAGGTGAAGACGTCGGGGGATTTCACAAAAATGATGGTCGCGTTTCGGGCCACCGCGCTCGACCATTCCAGGTCCAGATCGGCCTCCGGCAGATCGCCCTGGCTGATGCCGGGGTCGGCTTGTCCCTGCACCAGATGCTGCTGCAGATTCATTGCCGGGAGATTGTACTTGCTCCGAAATGCGTCAATATCGGAAACGTTGATGTCGGTCTGTCCCACGATGACCAGGCTTTGGCCTGTGCCATCGATGCCCGCGGCGTAGAGCGCAGTGACATCGTAAATGGTGGCGAAGTCATCAGGGGCCATCTGATGGACGCCCTGACTAGTGGTATCTCTTGGAGCACGCCCTGGGGCAACTCCTCTTAGTTTGCTGCGCGGCTTGAGCCGGTAATTGTTCAGACCGCGCAAGCCGAGCACTACATCGGATAGAGCCGCGGGAATGGATGGATTGGTGGAATTGGCATAATGCAGCTTGCCATTTTCCAGATACTGGTGGATCTGGGTATGAAACGCGTTCTCCACCTGCTGCGCCGTTCCGCTGAATTCGATCCAGGTGCGGCTGCGGGCCACGCGCTGAACTTGCAGGCCTTGCGCATGGAGCCACGCCGTGAGTCTGTTGACGTCACTTTGGCTCACACCGAAACGGGCGGCATATTGTTCTGGAGTGAGCCACTGGTGATAATCGGGTGATGCTGGATTCTGCTGGTTGGCCAGCAACTGTTCCAGAGCGGTCTGCTGGCTGGACGAAGGTTTCAGAAGCATCGAGATGGCCGGCATCGCAAAGGATGCGGGCACTGGCCCCTGGTCCAGCTCACGCTTGGTTTGAGGAGGCACGTTAGCAGCCAGCACCACAGTTCGGCGGCTGTCGATCGGCACGCTGAGGCGGTCAGGCTGCGCGCGCAGCGCGACCGTCGCGAGAGCGGCAGTGATCACAAAAAACGTAGTCCGCAAGCAAGTGCGCGTAGACTGGATCATGGAGTGGAGTTCTTTAGCTGTAGGATGGCTGCTTCGAAGTGTGGGTTTCAAAACGATTTTAGACCTATTTTGGGATCTTGTAGACTAATCGTCGATGCAAGGCCTTGGGATTAGAACCGTCATACTCGCGATGGTTGGTGCGGCGCCGGCACTCATGGCCGGCCCGGCATCGCCTTTTTCCGGACGATGGGACCTGACCATTATCACATCGGCGGGTGAACATCCGGCCTGGATGGAGTTCGCCGATGAAGGTGGCACGCCAGCAGTGCGCATCGTGGGCCGCGCGGGCAGCGTGCATGCGGTGCGTAATGCGAAGGTGGAGGGAACCAAGCTGACGTTTGACGACGGGCCCGGACAATGGCGCCTGGTAGTCAAAGATCGAAAGCTGAGCGGGCAGGCGCCGGATGGTTCACTGAGCGGCGTTCCCGCTCCCGCCTTGAAGCACGCAGCGCCCGGCGCGTGGAGCAGCCCTGAGCCGCTGTTTAACGGCCGCGATCTTACCGGATGGTCGTCCGACAATCCGGCCGTGAATCATTGGATGGCCCAGGACGGCGAGCTTCAGAACCTGAAAGCAGGCGCGAACATTCGCACCACGCGTGAATTCGGCGACTTCAAGCTGCATATCGAATACGACTGCCCGCGCGGGGGCAACAGCGGCGTGTATTTGCGCGGCCGTTATGAAGTGCAGGTGGAGTACGAACCGGCAGGCAAGAACGATGCTTTTCATGCCATGGGATCCATTTACGGATTCATTGCTCCCTCCACCGTCGTAGACCCGCGTCCGGGCCAATGGGAAGGCTACGACGTGACTCTGGTGGGGCGCAATGTCTCCGTGGTTCGCGATGGAGTTCTCATCATCGACAACGCCGAAATTCCAGGCATTACGGGCGGGGCAATCGACAGCCACGAAGGCCAGCCCGGACCGATCTACCTGCAAGGCGACCACAGCGGCGGACTGAAATACCGCAACATCACAATTTCATTACCGCAGCGCTGACAGGATGTCCGATCTTGGACACGGTGCAGTCCACCTTACGACGATATTCCCAGACGCCTGCGCAAAGTAATTGCAAAATATACGTCCTCGCGCGCGCGCGATTGGCATATGACTTGCCCAGTGTATCGCTGGAACGATCTATATGACCAACACTTATCGCGCAGCAGTTCTCCTTCTCATGGCCGGCTCCCTGGCTTTCGCGCAACAGGTTCTCTTGCTCACTGGCGGAACGCAATTGCAAGGACGATTTGACGGCGGCGACGCCCACACGATCAAGTTTATAGACCAGCAGGGCGGCAGGCACAAATTCAATATCTCGCAGATCCAAAGCCTGGTATTCGCCGGCCCCCTGCCAACGCCGGTAGCGTCCATCGCACCCTCGCCCAGCTTGGTTGAACGGGGTTACGTGGATTCGGATGTGGAACCCGCCACTGGCTGGAACCGCGCGTCCACCATTCCAGCAGGCACCGAGATGCTGGTCCGAACCATCGATCGCATCGATGTCCGCCATCCCGATCCGCGGCAGCACTTCCTGGCTTCCGTCGAGCGCGATGTGTTGGATTCCAATGGCCGGGTTGCGATCCCGCGTGGCGCTCTCGCGCACCTGATCGCGCACGACGTCGGCAACGGAGAGATCGCGATCGACCTGCGCTCGGTGAACGTCAATGGCCGCCGTTACATTCTCAACAGCGCCAACATCACGGGCGTACACGTCCGCGACGGGCTGGGCGCCAACAAAAGCACCGGCAAGTTCGTCGGAAGTGGAGCGTTGCTCGGCACGGTGCTGGGCGCAATTGCGGGAGGCGGCAGAGGAGCGGCCATCGGCGCTCTGGCGGGTGGCGCGGCCGGCGCGGGGACCCAGGTGCTGACGCGCGGCCCCAAGTTGCACGTCCCTTCGGAAACGGTTCTGAGCTTCCGGCTGGACCAGCCCGTTTATCTTTATCAATAACGACTACTGCACAGTGAGCGCCACCGGCTGCTCCACCATGGACGCCTTGTTGGCCGTGAGAAACTCGATGTGATAGCGGCCCGGCTTAATCGCCGGCACCTGAAATTTGATTTTGCCGGCGGCCTGCTCCATGACGGCCACCTTGGTGTCGTCCTTTCCATCCGTGAGGTACATCTCGGCGAAGCTTCCCTTGTCCGCGTTGTCACACGTCACGGTCACCATATCCCCAGTTTTCGCCGTATCCGGATCCACCGCTGTACATCTCGGTAATCCTTGGAATGCCAATAGCGCCGCGGGCAACACGGCCGAGCATAACAGTACAACAGTCAACCACGCTTTCATAGGCGCCTCCAGTGGCCGCAATTATATACCCTGCCGCTGCGGTGCGAGCGCCCGGCGAGTAGACTGGGGCTATGCCGAACGTAGCTGAGACTTCCAACGTGACTCCAGCTCCCCTGACTGCGTTAATCCAGGAAGAGCGGATGTTCCAGGACGCCGTGCGCGGCTTCGCGCGCGAACGCATTGGTCCGCACGTGCGCGAGATGGACGCCGCCGGGGTCTTCCGCAAGGACCTGCTGCGCGAAATCTTCGAGCTCGGACTGATGGGCATCGAAATTCCCGAAGAATACGGCGGGCAGGGCGGCTCTTTTTTTCAGGCGGTATTAGCGGTGGAGGCGCTGGCGGCCGTGGATCCATCGGCGGCCGTCATCGTGGATGTGCAGAACACCATCACCAACAACGTGATCATTCGCTGGGGCAGCGACGATCAGAAGCGGCGTTATCTGCCGAAGCTGGCAAGCGAGATAGTGGCTTCGTTTGCATTGTCGGAAGCCGGCTCGGGCTCCGATGCGTTTGCGCTGGCCACGTGCGCCGTTAAGCGCGGCGATGAGTATTTCATCACGGGCCGCAAACTCTGGATCACCAATGCCGCCGAAGCCGGTTTGTTCCTATTGTTCGCCAACGCCAATCCCGAGGCCGGCTATCGCGGCATCACCTGCTTTCTGGTGGAGCGCGATTTCCCCGGATTTCAGGTGGGCAAGAAGGAAGACAAGCTCGGTATCCGCGCCTCCTCAACATGCGAGCTGATCTTGGACGATTGCCGCGTTCCCGCCGCCAACGTGCTCGGCGAAGTGGGCAAAGGCTACAAGATCGCCATTGAGACGTTGAACGAAGGGCGCATCGCGATCGGAGCGCAGATGACCGGCCTGGCGCAGGGCGCGCTGGACCACGCCATCGCGTACGCCAAGCAGCGGCAGCAGTTCGGCAAGCCCATCGCCGAGTTTCAGGGCGTCCAGTTTGAACTGGCGCAAATGGCGACAGAAGTGGAAGCGGCCCGGCTGCTGGTGTATAACGCGGCGCGGTTGCGCGATTCGGGGCATCCCTATGTCACCGAAGCGGCCATGGCCAAATACTTCGCGTCGCAAGTAGCCGAGGACACGGCCTCCCGCGCGGTGGAGATTTTCGGCGGCGTGGGATTTACCAAGGACTATCCGGTGGAGAAGCTGTATCGCGACGCCAAAATCGGCCGGATTTACGAAGGCACCACGAATATCCAGAAGCTGACCATCGCGAAGCAGATCCTGGGGTAGAACCATAAAGTGTATGGGCCGCGTGGCGTGCGCACTCTTGCGTGCCGCGTTCAGACTAGTGTGAACGGCCCCGGGGCCTACTGGTCTTTTGAGAACGTGGCCACCCCTTGGTATCCCCTGGGCGAATTGCGACCTTGCCTGTGGCTCCAGGATGACTCCCGCAGAGTGACCCACTACCGGGCCTTCGCCGGCCGTTCAAATCTCATATAATGGCTTGGGCCGGAATGCTTTTGCGGCAACTCTAACTCACATGTCTGACCGAGCCAGTAGGCGATGGGTAATCGGGGTGGCGCTCACGCTGCTCTTGTCCAGTTTGTCATATGCCGGCGAAACTACCGACTCGCGGCTTGCCGAGGCGGCCCGGAAGCAAGATCAAAAGGCCATTCGCACCCTCCTGACCCAAAAGATTGACGTGAATGCCCCGTCCAGTGATGGCTCCACGGCGCTGCTTTGGCTGGCGCATTGGAACGATCTGGACACCGCTAATCTGCTGCTCGGCGCCGGGGCAGATGCGAATATCGCCAATGAATTCCGCATGACGCCGCTGTCAGAAGCCTGCACCAATGGAAACTCAGCGCTGGTACGGTTACTCCTGAAATCGGGCGCCAATCCGAACACACCCATCGCCACCGGCGTACCTCCTCTGATGACGTGTGCGAAGAGTGGCAGCGCGGATGCGGTTCGGATGCTGATCGAGTACGGCGCCGCGGTGAATGCGAAAGAGCCGGAAGAAAATCAGACGGCATTGATGTGGGCCGCGGCGGAGCATCATCCCGACGTCGTGAAGGCGCTGATAGACGCGCATGCCGATCTCAAGGCCAATACGAAACAGGGATTCACCGCGATTCACTTTGCAGCCCGGGAAGGCGACGTGCAAAGCATTCAACTGTTGGTGGCCGCAGGCGTGGACGTGAACTTTCTGACCCAGGCGGAAGGTAAAACAAATCGTATTTCGAATTTCCTGGGCATTTCCAAGACGGTGGGCGCATTCGGCTACACTCCCTTGCTGGTAGCCGTAGTGCGTGGCGAGGTGCCAACCGCGCTGTGGCTGCTGGATCATGGCGCCGATCCCAACAACCTGGCGGGCGGCTTCACGCCTCTCCACTGGGCGTCCAGCCAGTGGGAAAGCTTCACCGCGAATCCGGTGTATGGTTTTGACGATCCCATGTCCGGCATTCCGAATCGCCGGGATAAGCTGCGGCTGGTGAAAGCCCTGTTGGACCGCGGAGCGAATGTGAACGCGCGCATGACCATGCCGCAGCCGAACTTCGCGGGCGGATACCTGGACGCGAAAGGAGCCACTCCGTTCCTCCTCGCCGCTTCGGCCAATGACCTGGAGATGATGCACATTCTTCTCACCGCCGGCGCCGATCCTAAAATCCTCAGCGCCACGAATGCGTCGGCCATCATGGCGGCCTCGGGCCTGAACCACTCCATCGGAGAGGACACGGTCACCGAGCCGCAAGCCATGGAAACAGTAAAGCTGCTGTTGGATCTGGGCGTGGACCCCAAGGGCGAGACCACCTTCGGCGAGAACGCTTTGTTTGGGCCGGCGTATCGCGGTTGGAATAAACTGCTGGCGGAATTGATCAATCTGGGCGTGAATGTAAATGTGGTCAGCAGGGCTGGCGTGACGCCCTACCTTGCGGCCAACGGCCAGGGCGACCGGCTGGGCGGCGTGCTCTATAACAAGGAAGGCGCGGAGATGCTGCTGAAGCATGGCGCCGATCCGAAGTTGGGTCATCCGTGCGAGGCCCAGAATAAGTGCAGGGCCGAACAGTGAGACGCTATCTTTTTCCTGCGGCCGCGCTGGCGATTTCCTGCGCCGCGGCTTTCGGTTTTCAAGCGCCGTCCTCGAATCCCGCCAATCCGGCCCGCGCGATGGTGACCAAGTACTGCGTCGCTTGTCACAACGAGAGGCTGAAAACGGCGGGCCTGGATTTGAACCATACGGATACCGAGCACGTCTTCAACTCGGCTGAGACTTGGGAAAAAGTGATTGTGAAGCTGCGCAGCCGCGCGATGCCGCCTCCCAAACTTCCGCGCCCCGACAATGCCACTTACGACAAGGTTGCCACGTGGCTAGAGTCCGAACTCGACCGCGCGGCGGCCGCGCACGTGAATCCGGGCCGCTCTGCCAGCTTGCATCGCCTCAATCGCGCTGAATACGCCAACGCGGTGCGCGACCTGATCGCCGTTCAAGTGGATGCGCAGCAAACCCTGCCTCCGGATGAACAGGCGTTCGGGTTCGAAAACAACGCCGAAGCGCTTTCGATGCAACCCGCACTGTTGGATCGATACGTGTCCGCGGCGACGGCCATTGCGCGCCGGGCCGTGGGCGATGCCACCATCCCACCCACGTTCGTGCGCTACGGGGCATTGAAGGACAACGCGAACGACCAGACTTATCTTCGCCAGACCGACCGTTTGGGCGAGGATTTTCCGCTTGGGTCCAAAGGCGGCGTGGCGGCGCAACACTATTTTCCCGTGGACGGCGACTACGTCTTCAAGATTCGTCTGCAGCGGGCCTGGGATATCGTAATCCGCGGCCTGAACGTGCCCACTCAATTTGAAATTCGCCTGGACGGCCAGCTCGTGAAACAGTTCACGCTGGGCGGCGAGAAAATACAGTCCAAGACCTTCCGCTACGATGGCGACGAGGCGCTGCATGTACAGGTACCAGTGACGGCCGGCCTGCACCGGGTGATGGCGACCATGCTCAAGACCGACGACGTGGAGCCGGAGGGCCCCGGTCCGGATCGCCTTCCTCTATTCAGCCGCCAATCCGACACGCCCACTTCCCCGATTGCGATTGCATCGCTGCTGATCGGGGGTCCGTATGACGCGAAAGTGCCGGCCGATTCGGCCAGCCGCCAGCTTCTGTTCGTTTGCCATCCCGCGAGCGCTTCGGACGAGCTTCCCTGCGCAAAGAAGATCTTGTCTCACCTGGCGCGCCGTGCCTATCGGCGTTCCGCCACTAGCGACGACGTGGACACGCTGCTCGCGTTCTATAAACGCGGACGCACGGCCGGAACTTTCGACGATGGGATTCGCGCCGCGCTGGAGCGCGTGCTGGTGAGTCCAGATTTTCTATTCCGCATCGAGACCGATCCCGACGGCGCCGCTCCTGGCTCCGTGTATCGCGTTTCCGATGTGGAGCTGGCTTCGCGATTGTCGTTCTTCTTATGGAGCAGCATTCCGGACGACACGCTGCTGGATCTCGCGATCAGCGGGAAACTGCATGAACCGGCGATCCTGGACCAGCAGGTCGCGCGCATGTTCGCCGATCCGCGGACTCGCGCGTCGCTCGTGAACAATTTCTTCTCGGATTGGCTTCAGATTCGCAATGTCTGGCTGCTGAATCCGGATGGGACCAAGTTCCCCTGGTTCGACGATAATTTGCGTTCCGCGTTCGTCACCGAGACGGAAATGTTTCTCAACGCGCAGTTGAAAGAAGACCATGGCGTCACCGACCTGCTGACTTCCGATGAGACCTTTCTCAACGAGCAACTGGCGCGGCATTACGGGATTCCCGGTGTCTACGGCACCCGCTTCCGGCGCGTAAAACTCACCGATGAGAACCGCTTTGGATTGCTGGGCAAGGCCAGCATACTGGCCGTCACGTCTTACTCCACCCGTACTTCGCCGACCATCCGGGGCAAGTGGCTGCTGGAAAATATCCTGGCCGCGCCCCCGCCGGCGCCGCCGCCCAATGTGCCATCGCTTGAATCCAGCAACAAAGATGGCAAGCCGTTATCGGTTCGTCAAATGCTGGAAATGCATCGCGCGAATCCCGTGTGCGCGAGCTGCCATGCGCGCATGGACCCGCTGGGATTGAGCCTGGAGAATTTCGACGCCATCGGGCAGTGGCGTACCACCGACGCGGGCCATCCCATCGACGCGTCCGGCGTGTTGCTGGACGGCACCAAGGTGGACGGGCCGCGCGAATTGCGGCAAGCCCTGATGGCGCAGAAAACGGAATTTGTCGGAGCGGTGACGGAGAAACTGCTGACGTACGCTCTGGGCCGCGGGTTGCAGTACTACGATGCTCCCACGGTCCGCTCGATCGACCGCTCCGCGGCGGCCGATGGATACCGCTGGTCGTCGCTGATCCAGAGTATTGTGAAGAGCGCGCCATTCCTGATGAGAACCGCCGGGCAAGCGACTCCGGCGACAGTAACCACAGCCAGAAGGTAAGGAGGACAGAACCATGTTCGTGACGAAGAAAGCCATTTCGCGCCGCACGGTGCTGCGCGGCGTAGGAACGGCCGTCGCGTTGCCGTTGCTCGACGCGATGATTCCGGCCTTCGCGACGGCTGCCGCCAGCAAGCCTGTTCGCCGCTTCGGCGTCGTCTATCATCCGAACGGCATTATCTATGATCAATGGCTGCCCACGGGTACCGGCACTGAGTTCGAGCTCTCACCAACCTTGAAGGGACTGGAACCGTTTAAAGACAAGGTGATCGTGGTCACGGGCCTGTTCAGCGATCAGGCCGAGGCGCTCGGCGACGGCGGCGGCGACCATTCGCGTGCTTGCGGCTCCTACCTGACCGGCGTGCACGTGAAAAAGTCCGACACCAGTCTCGAGAACGCTGTCTCGATGGACCAGATTGTCGCGAAGCACTTTGAGCGCGACACGCAGCTCTCCTCGCTTCAAATGACCGCCGACGAAAACAGCCTGCTGGGTTCCTGCGATCTGGGTTATAGCTGCGCCTACAGCAGCACGCTCTCCTGGCTAACGCCGACCTTGCCGCTGATGGCCGAAAACAATCCGCGCGTGCTGTTCGAGCGGATGTTCGGTTCAAGCGACAGCACGGACCCGCGAGTGCGCGCTGCGCGTCTCAATCAGGACAAGAGCCTGCTCGATTCGGTCAGCGATCGCGTGAATCAACTGCAGCACGAACTCGGCACCGCCGACAATCGCAAGATGACCGACTATCTCGCGTCGCTCAGAGACGTAGAGAGGCGAATTCAAAAGGCGGAAGAACAGAGCTCCAAAGAAGTGCCCGACGTGGCCCGGCCTTCCGGCATCCCAGACAAGTTCGAGGACCAGGTCCGGTTGCTGTATGATCTGCAACTGCTGGCTTACCAGTCTGACCTTACACGCGTGACCACCTTTATGTATGGGCGCGAGCAGACCGCCCGGCCGTATCCGCAGATCGGCGTGCCGGAGCCGCACCATCCGCTGACGCACCACCAGGGCAATCCGGAAAAGATGGCAAAATGCGCCAAGATTCAGCGCTATCACATCGGGCTGTTTGCCGAGTATCTCGGCAAGTTGAAAAATACGCCGGATGGCGATGGATCGCTGCTGGATCATGTGATGCTTCTTTTTGGCTCGGGCATCAGTAATAGCGATCGGCACACGCACGGCCCGCTGCCGACATTTCTGGCGGGCGGAGGCGCCGGAACGCTGACGGGCGGCCGGCACTTGGTCTTCCCCGAACACACGCCGCTGACGAACCTGCAACTGACCTTGCTGAACAAACTGGGCGTGCCGGCGGAGAAGCTGGGCGATAGCAACGGCGAGTTCAACGAACTGTCTGAGCTGTCCTGAACTTTCTTAGATTGAATCGCTCGCTGGTTCCACATCACAACCTCTCTAGAACAAACGTAGGGGGGATGGTCTCGACGGGCAAGCAGCCCGCCAAGGCCATCGATTATTCGCAGCGCAAGGCCTCGATCGCGTTAAGCCGGCTGGCGCGGCGTGCCGGCAGCCAGACCGCCAGCAAGGCTACGAAAGACAGAACAATCGGCGCGATTATAAACGCAGCGGGATCCCGGGCTTGGACGCCAAACAGGAATCCAACCAAGCCGCGCGCCAGGCCAAGCGCGGCGCATATGCCGAGAGCGATTCCAATCATCGCCAATCGCATCCCCTGTGCCACAACCATTTTCAGAACATCGCCCGTTCCCGCTCCTAAGGCCACGCGGATTCCGATTTCGTGCGTTTTCTGCTGCACCGAATAGGCCATCAACCCATAAATTCCGATCGCCGCGAGCAACAGCGCCACGCCGCCAAAGATACCGAGAAGCTCTGTGTTAAAGCGCTGGCGACCAGTGGATTGCGCCAGGATTTCGCTCATGGATTGGAACCCGCCCACCGGGAGACCGCCGCTTGCTTCCCTGAGCTCGTGCGCAATCGCCGGGATCAAGGCGTGCGGCTCCGCGCGGGTACGAACGATCCAAACCATACTCTGCCGGAGGCGGGGAATGCGAACGTCGGCCACCTGTGCCATGGGAACATACATGGTCGGAAACGGGCGTTGATCGAGAGCGTCTTCGAGTATGTCGCCGACAATGCCGACAATCTGGCGAGGGGGCTCGTCGAACTCAGGGCCTACATTGGGCGCAATATCGATTTGTGCATGGAGCGGATCTTCTCCCGGCCAGTATTGCCGCGCCATGGCTTGATTGATGATGGCTACTTTCGCGGCCTTTCCATCATCCCGGTCAGTAAAACTCCGACCGCGCAGCAGAGGGATTTTCATGGCATCGAAGTACGCCGGCGAGATGTTGCGCCAGTGCCCAAATCCGTGAGAAGGGCCAAAGAGCGGGCGCCCCACCACAAGGAATGGGAGCGTGGCACCGGTTTCGAAAGGCAGCCAGGAGGCCGCGCCGGCGGAAACGATCCCCGGCAGTCCGCTCAGGCGCTGGCCGCTGTCGCGCACGAACTGATTGACTTGTTGCGCCGTCTGAAATTGCGAACTGGTGAGCGACATTCGAAGCGTCAACATGTTATGCGCGTCAAAGCCCGGATGAACCGATTGGAGATTGACAAAGCTCCGGATGAGCAGCGCAGCCCCGATCAAAAGCACCAAAGCAAGAGAAATTTCAGCCACCACCAGCACGGACCGGGTTTTGTTCTGGCGTAAACCGGCGCTGGATCTTCCTTCCCGCAGGCTGCTATTCAGATCGGCGCGGGAACACTGGACCGCGGGCAGCAAACCAAACACGATGCCAGTGAAGAGTGAAACCAGAGCCGCGAAGATCAGGACGCGCCAATCGATGGCCACATGAGAACCATAGTCCCCGATGCGAGGAATGGCAGGGCTCAAAGTCAGCAGGCTGCGAATCCCGAGGCTGCCGAGCGAGAATCCGAGGGCCCCGCCCAGCAGCGAAAGCATCACGCTTTCAGTGAGCAGTTGCCGGATAATGCGCGCTCGCGCAGCGCCAATCGCTAATCGAACGGCGATCTCGCGAGCCCGGCCGGCACCGCGGAAAAGCAAGAGATTCGCGACATTGGCGCAAGCGATGAGCAGCACCAAAGCAACCGCTCCGAATAAGATCAGCAGCGATGGACGTACATTCTTGACCATGGCTTCTTCCACCGGATCGGCTCCGAAACTGTAATGCGGCCGCATCGTGATCGTATTCGGGAACCTTCGGCGATATTCTTCGGCGGCGATCTGGAGTTGACTCCGCGCCATGTCGAGCGTGACTCCTTGCCGGAGCCGGGCAATCGTCAGGAAATACTCCACCTGGCTGTTGCTGTTGGGATTGATTTGGAGGGGAATCCAAATCTGGGGCGGCACTTGAGCTTCGGTCTGAGCGCCCGGTGCAACAATGCCCACTACTTGATAAGGAGCGCCACCGAGCGTGATGTTCTTTCCGAGTATCGCCGGGTCGCCGCCGAAATGCCGTTTCCAAAATCCGTCGCTTAAAACCACCACTCGCCGGCCGTTGGGGCGATCCTCTTCAGCAGTGAAGCCGCGGCCGTGCGCAATGGGCAGGCCGAGCAGCCGGAAATAATTGGACGTAACGCGCGCGGCCTCCGCCTGCTCGGGAGAATCGACCCCCGTCAGGTTGACCTTTGCATATGCTTGCCCCGTGACGTCCTCTAGCACGCTGGTTTGCGCCCGCCAGAGAGTGAATTTCGGATCCGAACTCATGTAATCGGGGCCAGTCGGCATGGTGGTGGCCAGCCACACGGTTCGTTCCGGATCCGCGAAGCGCGGCGGCTTCAACAGGACAGTGTTGATCACCGAAAAGACCGCCGTGTTTGCTCCGATACCGAGCGCCAGCGCGGCTATCGTCGTAACGGTGAACGCCGGGCTCCGCGCAAACATGCGGAGAGAGTGTTTAAGATCGTTGAGGAGCGATTCCAGCACTCGAAGATCCCTGTGTAGAATTGTAGCTGAAGGGGCTGAGAACAGGGGCTTTCAGCTACACCATCATTCGAGAGGCCGGCTCGGTGCGGCGCAGCAGGCGCGGCAGTGCGATGAGCGCCGCTCCATAGACCAAGAGCGAAACAAACAAGGTGGCCGACTGCCCCTGGGCGAAATCTTCGAATACTAACTTGATCGCTCCGAAAGCCATCCAGGGAACCAGCAGCCAGACTAATTCCTTCAGACCCCAGCGCGATCCGAGCCACGCCAGCACAATCGCGATTACCGAGATGGCGACCGTACGACGCGTGCCGCCCAGCGGTGTGGCCAGTGCCACCAAGCTCCAGCACAACAGCCCAGCCACGATTACCGATGGCGCGCGCTCGGGCCATGCCAGCGTCTTAGCGCGCAACCGCAAAATCAGCAGGTAAGCGAGCGCGGTGGAAGTTGCCATCAGAGCCGCCGCCGATATTGCAGGCGACCAATTCATCAGGCCCGAGGCCACAGCCGCGGCCACCAGATAAAGAGCCGCATGGACGCGCAGCACATTTCTGCTTCGCCGCTCGCCGAACCAGATCGCTACCAGCGCCATGGCCGACCACAGCATGGCAAGCGGCAAACCAGTCATGAGCAGCCTGCTTCCCGCTATAGCCAGCAGAAGCGCGAACGTGGCGTAGACGTGGGAATTACGATTGAGTCCGCGCGCTTGGACCGTGCCAGAAGCCCTATAGCAACCCGCGGCGGCCGCGAGACAACCGGCACCAATGACGAGCGCAACGTCCGTTCCATGCAGCAACCGCAGTGTGCTCCCAATCGCCAGCACGACGACGATTACTAACTGCCCAATCTCGAACCACAGCACATCGAGACCGCGCGCCAATGTGCGGACGCTGGTGCTCGCCAGGTAAATCGCGACCAGGGCCCATTGAATCGCAAACACCGCGGCCAAGGGAATCGTCGCGTAGCCTTCGGGAAGGCCTTGCGGCCGGGTGAGCAGATAGAGCAGCAGAAACGCACCGAAGTCGGCCGCGAGCGCGACGATCCAGCGCATGCCCAGCACGCGGTCGCGACAGGCGCCGTATTCCACAACAGCCGCGGCGACGGCGAGCGCAGCCGAGAAAGGCAACGGATGGAGCGTGGCCACCATGAGTGCGAGCGCGGTGGCCGAGCCTGCCAGCGCGACGATCCCAGCTAGCGGCGACAAGTCGCGGCGCCATGCGAGCATCTGCCCCAGGACAATGAATATCGCCAAGATGGCGGCCGCGGCGGATGGCGCCACCGTGTGAAACCGAATGGTGGCTTCCCACAGCAACGGCGCGAGAATGGCGGAAGCCGTGAGACCGTGCAAAGTAGCTGCCCAGGCGTCGTCCTTACTGGTTCGCCAGGGGACCAGCCAGGCACAGGCATACAACACGCCCGCGAGCGTGCCAATCAGTTTCGGCACGAGGCTCGCCTCGGTGACCGCGCGCAGCAGGTAGGCGCCCGCAATCCCCAGCAGCACGCGCCCGATGCCGGCCAGCAATCCGGACGAGATTTCGCTGGCACTGGATTCAACGGCGGCCGGAGTCAGCTCCCACTGGGGCGCTGCCGGGAGTCTAGCGCTCGCAGAGGGGTGTTCCAGCGCCTCCACCCGCCGCCGCAAATCTTCGACCGCCAGGATCAATTGTTCTACTTGATGAGTGGCTTCCTCAACCGGAGGCCCGTCCATGGCGCCCTCCTCATGCCGCTGCCTCGCGCTTCGGCCAGGGCGGCAGCAGTTTCACCAATCCGTAAAGAATCGCGAGCGGCAACAGGGTGAGCACGATGGCCGGCAACAATCCTTCTCGCGTGGCGAATCCCATTTTGTAGCTGGTGTAGCCCAGGAAGCTTTTCGAGAAGAGCTGGCCTCCAATGACGACGTTCCAGCGCATGGCGAAAATGCCCACCATGGTGAACGATCCGGCGACGGCGTAGACGGCCTTGCGCGCTCCGTCGCTAAGCTTCCACAATTGCATCAAGCCCAGCAGCACGATCGGCAGCAGCGTGCCCAGGAAAATCTGGAGAATGATCTGCGAAAAGTACAGCCGCGTGTGGACCATGAAATCCAGCGCGCGCAGCGATTCGCCGGCTTCATAGGTGCGGTGCACCAGGTCCAGCATTTCGAGCGAAAAATCGATAATGAACGTGTACAGCAAGTAGCGCGCGATGGTATCCACGCAGCGCATGTCGATGGGCGCGCGTCGCAGCTTCGACGTGAGCATGTAGATCAGCAGAACCGCGGCGATGCCCGAGACCATGGCCGAAAAGATGAACACCACCGGCATCAACGGGCTGGACCACCAGGGATTGGCCTTCACCGATCCGAAGATGAACCCCACATAGCCGTGCAACAGAAAGGCGGAAGGAATACCGATCACCGTGACGAAGTAACCCACCTTCTCGTCCACTTTAAGCGCCGCCGGGCTCACGTTGCGCGATCCCAGCGTCAGCACGCGGTAGATCCAGCGGGCGACGCCCTGGCTGGATTCGGCCCGCGCCACGATTTCCTGGCGATAATCCAGCCAAATCTCCATCAGCAGGACCACCATCAGATACCACAGATACACGAAGCCGAACATGGCCATCGCGGAGGAGCGATGCGGCGTGAGGTACATCTCAAACGATCGCTCAGGATGCCCCAGGTGGAGTTGCAGAGGCAGCGGTGCCACCAGCAGAAACGCCAGCGCGGTGAGCAATGCCAGACGATAGGTGGGCTTCACGGCCTCCACCTTAAAGACGCGTTCGAGCGACGCCAAAATGAACGCTCCGGCCACCAGCCCGGTAATGTACGGGTACAAGACGATCAAGATGCTCCACTGCAGCTCGAGCTCGTTGGGGTAGATGTACCCTTGAACGCCATGGAGAAGAGGTCCCATGCATCTGCTCCTTATCGAACCGATCCATCCAGGTCGTTGTAGAACGCCTTCGCGCCGGTAGCCATCTGCGGCTTTAACACCTGCACGCTGTGGGTTCGCAAGAACTCGTGGATCGGATCTTTTGGATTTTTCAAATCAGCCAGCACGCGCGCCTGAGTGGGGCACACCTCGCAGCACGCGGTGGTGAGGCCCTGCGTGATGCGGTGGTAACAAAGCGTGCACTTATCGGCCGTATTTTTCCTGGGGTTCAAGAAGCGCGCGCCGTTCGGACAGGCTTGAATGCAATAACGGCAGCCCAGGCAGTACTTCTCGTCCACCAACACTACGCCGTCGGGCGCGATGAAGGTAGCTCCCACCGGGCACACCTGGACGCACGGAGGATCCGCGCAATGGTTGCACAGCTTCGGTATCAAAAACGTCTTGCCGCCGTCTTTGTACTTGTCCGGGAAACCGTCGTGCCCGCCGTTGGGCGAGTCCACCAGCGGATGTTCCAGGTCGTCATCATCCACGTGATAGCGCTCGATCCAGGTGCGGAAATGGCCGGGTGGAACATCGTTTTCAGCTTCGCATGCCCGCACGCAGTTGCCGCAGCCGATGCACTTGCCGGGGTCGATGAGCATGGCCCACCAGTGCTTGGTCTTGTCGTAGTTAGGCGACACTTCCGGCGTTCCGGCCAGCACATGCTCCCACGCCGAAGCGGCCGCGGACGTCAGAAGTATGAACTTGCCGGATTTGATGAGCAGATCGCGCCGTGTCAGGCTCATGGCTTTCCTCCTCCTGCGTTGAGCGGATCGTGCTGTTGATGGCACGTGGTGCAGACCAGGCCGCCGGAATGGTCGGCCGAAACCACCTGCGGGAACGATTTGGGTTTGGAAGCGTTAGCCTCGTGACAGCGCACGCACAAAACCGCCGCGTCAGGCAGCTTCGGGATCACGCTTCCGGGATCTTCGGCATGGTTTGCCAAAGGACCATGGCAGGCTTCGCAAGCGACTCCGGCGTGCTTGCCCTTGCTCTTCAGCTCGGCCACGTCGGAGTGGCAGGCCTCGCAAACCGCATGCCCGGCGAACTTGACGGGACGAGCGCGAATGTCGTCCATGGCAGCGGGACGAAAATGGCCATACTCGCCGAAATTCGCCGGGATCACCGCCCGCCGGATGAGCAGGAACGCGGCCACGCCCACTGCCAAGATAACCACCACGCGGATCAGGTGCTCGATGCTCCGCAGGAAGTCCTTCATGCCGCGCGAAGGTGCAATTCGTGAACCCGAGGCGCTGGCGCGCGCAAACCTAATGCAATCAGCGATCGAGGAGATGCAAGAGGCCTTCAGGCGTCAAGCAGGGGTGAGTGATATAGCGCGAAACGCGGCGTCAGATTCCTCTGGGGTGCGCGACGTAGAAGTGGGAATCATGCCGCCCGTCGCGCCTCCCAGTAGTCCTCAAACCGGCCGTTGAGATGGCAGCATCGGAGGGAGACGATGGCGTTGGCACCCCGAACCGTCCAGAACATGCCGGACTGTTTGAGCCGGGAGCCGATCACGGTTTTACAGCCGGCCTCGATTACACCCGAGCCGACAAAGAGGTGCTCGCGTCGAAACTTGGGATAGCGCATGCGCGCCACGTTCCTGTCAAAGTAGTCAGCCTCGATGCGAATCTTTTCGATCACTTCGGGATTGGTGGAAACGATGGAACGAAGGGCACACACCAGCTTCTCGATTTTTCCTTTGTCGAGTAATCTCCGCTGGTGGAGCTTGATCCAAGCTTTCTGGTTGGCCTCTTGATTGGGGTGCAGCCGGCGCGCCAACTCCCAGAGATGTTGGCGCGCGTGATACAGATCGACAATCTGCACCGCGCCGGGAAAATGTTGCTCGGCAAGATTCCAGATCCATTCGGCCCCATCGCCCATGACCACCTTCTTTTGAGCGCGGCTCCAGCCGCGTTTCCAGGCTTCCAGGTAAATACGCTTTCCAAACTCTTCGGCGGTCTCGATGGCGCCGGCGTAGGTAGTGGAGTCAGAATCGCGGATCGGGTAGCCTTCCTGGTCCCAGTCGGTCTGGGTGAAGACGCATCCCAACTTTACTTCCCGCGTATGGGATGACTGGCCTTCGGTCTTGCCTTGCCGACCCACCGTCTCCTTCTTCACCACTGGTATTCCCGTTCCATCCATTTGCACATACAGGATCGGAACCGATTCGCCCACGACCATCGGCAGATTCAACTGCACGGCCCGCTGGATCTCCTCCTGCTCGTCTGCTGCGATGTGTTCTCCGATAGCTTCAGCCGTCCGCTCCACAGCTTTGGTTGTCACCTCCAGATCGGCGAGGAGCTTCATCTGCTGACGGCCGTGGTCGAAGGGCGACCCTTGGCCCACTACCGCCTGCATGCGACGCACCCCAGGAGAGAGTTCCGTGTTCTCGATATCCAGTTCGACATCAGCGGGGAATTGGCCCGTATGGCAATGGGGGCACAGGTAGTAGGGGCGCGACACTTCCGACTTACCTACCGCAGTGAGGACCGGCTTGGAGCGCAACTCCCGATAACGGGCCTGGTGTCCGCAGGCGCAAGCAATGTTGTGCTGGTCCGCAGTCGGGGTTGGGAACTGCAACAGTTTGGTTAGCACTGCCGCCCCCGCCTGATGCATGGCCGAACGCACGGCCAACTCCAGGGCTTCCAGATCCAAACGCCCCGTCTTGCGGCGGGCACCAAAGGCTACGCGCAACAGTTGCTCTACTTCGCGCGTGACTTCCTTTTGGATCGCTTCGACCGTTTTTTTTCCTGGGCTGACGGCGAGTTCTCCTCCACTGGCCGCAACTCGCAGATCTGTTCATTGACATCCAACAGTTGCTCGCCCAGTTCCCGGAAGCGCTGGCACTCGGCGACCTCGCGCTGCGCTTTGGCCAAACTCGCCGGAGAGGAAAACGTCTCGGTGACGGTTTTGCCCTTCACCTTGCGTGTCAGCCGAAAGTAAGGGCCGTGGCCAAGATCACCGGTCCGATGGCAGTGACAGTTAAGATTTCCACAACGACCACTTGTTCCGGTAATGCAGCCGGACCGCATGTCACCCAACTGGACGATCTGCAATTGAACAGTGGCGCGGCGGCTTTCCAGGTCAGCCAGAGAATCGTGCATAAAGTCTCCTGATGAACCTAGCGTATCACTACGCTCGGTTTTATGCCACCAAAAAAGAAAACTCGCGAATCGTTACGCCCAAGTCGCGCACCCATTCCTCTGCGATTGGCTTCGATGGCGCTTAACAGAGGCCGCAGAGCACGGCAACAATTCCGCGCCCCTGCGCTACCATAAAGTTGGATGAGTCTGTTAATCATCGACGACGACGCTGAATTGTGCTCCCTGCTGAAGGAATTCCTGGAGCGCGAGAGCTTCACGGTAAATTGCATTCATGAGGGCCATGCGGCGCTCGAAGCCGCGCAGCAAGGCGGTTACGACCTGATCGTCCTGGACGTGATGCTGCCTGGCCTGGACGGTTTTGAAATCCTTAAGCGCCTTCGCCTCACCAGCCGTGTCCCGGTGCTGATGCTGACCGCGCGCGGCGAGGATGTGGACCGCATTGTCGGCCTGGAGCTCGGGGCCGACGATTATCTCCCCAAGCCCTTCAACCCGCGTGAGCTGGCGGCGCGCGTCAAGGCCATTCTCCGGCGCACCGAAGCGCGCGTCAATCGCGGCAAGGTGGAGATCAACGGCGTGGCGCTCGATCCCGGCACGCGCGAAGTAACGTCGGACGGCAAGCCCGTGGAAGTAACCACCCTGGAATTCGATATCCTGGAACAACTGATGCGCAACGCCGGCCGGGTGGTTTCGCGGGACGGTTTGATGGAAAGCCTGTACAATCGCAAAGCCACGCCGTTCGACCGTTCCATCGACATGCACGTGAGCCATCTGCGCCGCAAACTGGAAACCAGCCGGCCCGTGATCAAAACCATTCGCGGCGTGGGCTATCAGTTCTGCCAAAGCCCGGAGGACGCGGTATCGGCCTAAGCGGTACCGGCACAATATGAGATCACTGTTTGCAAAGACGCTGCTCTGGTTCCTGGCGACGACGGCGGTTGCCATCAGCGGCATCATCATCACCACGGCGGCGACGTTCAGCACCACGGAGGGACGCGGCCCGTTGGGCATGCTCCTGAGCGTGCAAACCGAGCAGGCCAAACGCGCCTACGAGACCGGCGGCCGGGAGGCTCTGGCCGCGGCGCTGGCGAAATTCCAGCAGATCACGCAATTTCGTGTGGTTTTTACCGACGCCAAGGGGATCGATCTGCTCACTGGAAAGGCGCATCCGGAGCTGATGAATCTTCCCAAGCAGCGCGGACGCTGGCGTCTCCCGTTCCCTTTCGCCAGCCGGCCGCCGATCATCGCCCGGCAGGATTCCACGCATCGCTACCGCCTGTTCCTGATCAACAATCAGCAGCGCGGCTTGAACTTTTTCTTCCTCCAGCCGCAGCACCTCTGGATTATCGGGCTGGTGGTGCTGTTGTGTTACGCCTTCGCCTACCATCTCACGTCGCCCGTGCGCCGGCTGCGCGCGGTGGTGGATTGCTTCGGGCGCGGCGATTTCTCGGCCCGCGCGCCCGCCAATCGCAAGGATGAACTGGGCGAGCTGGCGCGCAGCTTCAATCAAATGGCCGGCCGCATCCAGACGCTGCTGGCGGCCGAGCGCCGCCTGTTGCTCGACATTTCGCACGAATTGCGCAGCCCGCTGGCGCGTCTGGGCGTGGCGGTGGAGCTGGCGCGCTCGCGGCGAAGATCGCGAGCACATGCTGGATCGCATCCAGAAAGAAGCCGACCGGCTGAATGAGCTGGTGGGAGAGCTGCTGCAGGTGACGCGCGTGGAAGCGGATCCATCCATGCAAAAGATGGATACGGTTCAACTGGACGAATTGCTGGCCGATCTGGTGTACGATTCGCTGCTGGAAGCCAAGGCCAAGGATTGCACGCTGCTGTTGAAGGCGCCGGTGTCGGCCGTGGTAACGCGGCGACGAAGAACTGATCCGCCGGGCGCTCGAAAACGTGATTCGCAACGCGATCCGCTATGCGCCGCGCGGGACGGCCGTGGATATCGAGCTGGCGAAGTTCCACGATGCCGCGGTGGTCAGCGTTCGCGATTACGGCCCGGGCGTTCCAGAAGATGCGCTGACCAGAATCTTCGATCCGTTCTATCGCGTGGATTCGGACCGCAATCGCGCCAGCGGCGGCTTGGGACTGGGCCTGGCGATCGCGCGGCGCTCCGTGCAACTGCACAAGGGCAAGCTCACCGCGCAGAACGCGCATCCGGGGTTGCTGGTGACCATGGAATTCCCCGTCGGCCCGGCGGACGGGAGTGCGCCATCTTCCAAGCCGGTTCCGGCCGCTACTCCGGTTTCAGCAGCTTGATGGTGGAAGGCAGCATGAATAAATCGTCGCTGACCTTCTTGTCGTTGATCTCCACCGACGTCGAGAAAATCTCGTAGATCTTTTCGCCGTTGCGGTCGCGCTCGATGGCGAAGGGCCACTGGACGCCGTCCGGCATCGCGGTACTTCGTAAAATGCGTGACCTCTTCGTTCCGGTCCTTGGTGACGGGATCGCGGCGGTAGAAAACCTGCCGAACGGGAAGCTTGGTGATCTGATCGAAGTAGACGGTGGTGGTGATATTGTCGGCGTCGGTTAAATCGACGATCTCCACCGGCCGGTTCTCGATCACGTCGGCGCCCTTGGACTCGATCATCCACCCCGGCTCGTGCAGGCGCACGCGAATGATATAGAAAATGTCGCGCAGCGTGGTGTCTTTGTAGCGCGCAAACCGGTCCGCCGGCAGCGGGCGCGCGCCGCGATAGGTGACGTCCCACGCTTCTTTGTCGGTGAACAGAGTGCCGTAGTCTTCCTTTTTTCCGAAGTTATCGCGCTCGTGCTGCGCCAGATTGTGAGCCGTGTCGGTGACGCCGGAATCGTAGCGCGTATAGATTTTCGCGATGCTCAGGCCGGTCAAGGCTGTCGCGATAGAAGGAGTATGCGCGGCCTGTTTCTACGCGGGTTTGCATGTTCATATAGCGATCGCCGCCCAGCGCCTGCAGGCATTCGTCCACCACGCGCTTGCCGCGCTGTTCGGGAGTTTCGGCGTGCAGCAGAAGCGCGGCGGCGAGCAGCCGCGAAAACAACCCGCTTCATGCTTCGGTGGCGCGGCACTGGCTGCGGCGCGAATTAGCGGCGAGGAGCGGCGCCGGCCGCTGGCCCAGCGTCTCCGCCGTAAGACCCGAATTGATCTTGTAATCCTGAACCGCGACGCCCGCGAACTTCTTGCCGCTTTGCATCACCTGCCATTGGAATGGAAGATGCAGCAGATCCACGTCGCGCCAGTCCGAGAAGATTTCTTCCACCGCGGTTCCGCCTTCGGCGGGCGACTGCTTATAGGCCAGCTTGGCGGGAAGGCCGGTCTTCTCATCCACGGTGATGCGGACGCTTTCGCCGTCCTTGGAGGAAATTTCGAGCACGCCATCGGCAACTTGGTTCACGGTGCGATCGGGATCGCGGTCGCTGAGCGCCAGGCTCGCGAGCTGCGCGGAACGCTTCGCCATGGATTTGTTTCAGAACCGGCGGCGGCAAGTTCTGCACGCCTTGCATTCCGGAGAGCCAGCCCGAGGTTCCGTCCGAATAGACGGACTGCTTCAGAAAAGGAAGCTCGTTGTCCTGCCGGACGGTGGAAGGCGCGATGAAGGAGTTGGTTTGCTTCACCTTCATGGACGCTCCGGGAGTAAACACTTCGAGATCGGCGTGAAATTGCAGATCCTTGACAGCCGCCAGCTTGTCGGCGCCGCCCAAAGCTTGCTGCACTCGCGCCAGGAGCGCTTTGCCCTTGGCGAGCGATGCCGGGTCGGCCTGCGCGGCCTGCCGGCTTGGGTTCGGGAATCGTCAGGTCGATCGGTTGCACCTTCATGCCCAGGCTCGCCAGCGGCGTGCCGAAGTCCTTCGGATTGCCCACCGCCACATAGCTCAAATTCTCCGGCTGAAAATACTTCTGGGCCACGCGCAGGACGTCGGCCTTGGTAACGCCCGCAATGGCCTTCTGATACTGGAAGATGAAATCCTTGGGATAGCCGTAATATTGGTAAATCATCAGCCGGTTGATGGTTTTGCTGGGCCGGTCGAAATTGAAGACGAAGCCATTGAGCACCGTGTCCTTGGCGGTCTGCAGTTCGTCGTCGGTGACCTCGGTGGTGCGGATCTTCTCCAGCTCCTCGCCAATCGCCTTCAGCGTATCCACGGTGTGCGCCGATTGCGTGCTGCCGGAGATCTCGAACGTTCCGGGATGATCGTAATTGGCGGCCCAGCTGGACGAGATGTTGTACGCCCAGCCATGCTTGGTGCGCACGTTGCGAAACAGGCGGCTGGAGAAACCGCCGCCCAGAATCTCGGAGGCCACTTCGAGCGCCGGATAATCTTTGTCGCGCAATTCGCCGCCCAGTTCTCCGACGTGAAAGAAGGTCTGCGTGGTATCGTCTTTCGACGCCAGAAACACACCTGGCTCGGCCTTCTCTTCCACCTTCGGAAATGCGGGAACCGCCGGTTGCGTGTACTTCCAGCTGCCCAAAATCTGCTCCAGCTTGGCCTTCATATCGGCGGTTGAAAAATCGCCGATGATTTCCAGCGTGATGTTAGCCGGGAAATAATAGCGATGATAGAAATCGATCAGATCCTGGCGCTGGATGTTGTCGATATCGGCGTACTCGATGGACCAGCCATAGGGCGTGTTGCGGCCGTAAACGATGTCGCTGAATTCCCGTTCCGCAATGCCGTCGGGATCGTCGTTGCGGCGCGAGATTTCGCTGCGCGATCTGCGTTTTCGCCAAATCCACTTTGTCCTGCCGGAACTCGGGCGAAGTGAGCAGATCGCGAAAGAGCGCCAGCACCTGATCGGTGTTTTCTTTCAGGCAGGAGAACGAGAGCGTCCCATTGGTCTCGCCGATCTGGCTTTCGATGGATGCGGCCACGTTTTCCAGATCCTGATCAAGCTGATCGCCGGTTCGCGTTTTTGTTCCGCCCGAACGCAGCACCTCGCCGGTGAGCCCGGCCAGCCCGCGCTTGTCGGGCGGATCGAACAGATTGCCCGTGCGGATCAATGCCGCGCCGCTGATCAGCGGAAGCTCGTGATCTTCCAGCAGCAGCACTTTCAGGCCATTGGAGAGCGTGATCTCGGTGGGAGTCGGGAACCTTGAGCGGAGGCAGCGGCGGATACTTCAGATCCTTGTAGGAAGGCAGCGCGATGGCGCGGCGAACTTCGGTTTGCGCGCCAGCCGCCATCGCACAGCACGAGCGAAAGAATCAGGGCTCTTCATTGCGCGCCTCCTTCCGGTTTCGCCGCTGCCGGGCGGCGGGACGGTGTAAACCACAGTGCGCGTTTCCGGCACCAGATACTCCTTGGCCACGCGCATCACGTCGTCGGCCGTCACCTTGTCGGTGTCGTCGATGCTGGTGAATAACTTGCGCCAATCGCCGTAATTGGCGTAATAGGACGTGAGCGCGTCCGCCATGCCGGAGTTGCTATCCAGCCGGCGGATCAGCGCGGCCCGGACTTTGGTTTTGATCCGTTGCAGCGTTTCCTCACTGACCTTTTGCGTTTTCAAGCGCTCGATAATCTGATAGCATGCCTTCTCGTTTTCCTGCACGGTGTGGCCTTGATTCGGGACCAGGAAGAACAGAAACAGATTCGGATATTTGCCGCCGGGGAACGATGCCTCGGCCGCGGCGCCCAGCGCGATCTTCTTGTCGCGAACCAGATCCGTATACAACAGTCCGGTGCGCTCGCCGGCCAGGATCTCGCCCAGAACGTCGAACACCGGATCGTCTTTATCGAGCTGATTCGGCCGCTTGTAGGCGATCGCCATAAAAGGCTGCGCGGGCGATTCCACCTCCACGCGCTTTTCGCCTTTCTGCACCGGCTCCACAGTGCGCGGACCACTCGGCAGCGGCCCGGACGGCAGGATGGAGAAATACTTGTCCGCCAGGCGGCGGCATTCCTTCGGATCCACATCGCCAGCGATGCCGATCGTGATATTGGCCGGCACATAATATTTTTTGTAGAACGCGATGGCTTCCGTCAGCCGGAAATTTTCGATATCGCTGGCCCAGCCGCCGGGCATGTTCCGATAGGGATGCGCCGCGAACGCAGTGGCCAGCAGCGCCTCCGCCAACTGCCCCTGCGGGACTCGATTCCACGCGCATGCGCCGCTCTTCGCGCACCACGTCGCGTTCTTTATAGAACTCGCGAAACACCGGATCGTAGAAGCGCTGCGACTCCAGCAGAAACCACAATTCCAGGCGATTGCGCGGGAAGTTGTAAAAGTAATTGGTGGAGTCTTCGCCGGTTCCCGCATTCAATCCCACGCCGCCGTTGGCCTCGATCAGCTCGGGATACGCATTCGGGATCACATAGCTGTCGGCCTTTTCCATGGCGGCTTTGAGCTGCTGCTGAAGATCGTCCAGCGTCTTCTTGTCGGCCTTCAGGCCCTTATTGCGCTCGGCATCGTACTCGTCGTAGATGTGTTCCACTTCGTCCATGGCCTTGCGCTCGAGCGGATAATTCTTGGTGCCGATGGTTTCGGTCCCTTTGAACGCCATGTGCTCGAACATATGCGCGATCCCGGTCTCGCCGCCCGGATCGTCCACCGACCCGGCGTTGACATAGGAGTGGAAGGAGACCACCGGCGCCTCATGGCGCTCGAAAATGATGAAATGCAGTCCGTTGCCGAGCGTAAACTCGGTGACCCGCTTCTCAAAATCTTTCAGTGATTGCGCCGCCAGCAACAGCGGGCAGAGCAATAGAAGAGCGAACCGGAGTGTGGGTGATTTCATGCGGAATATAGGCTCTCCTGAAGATAGCCTGCTCACTATTGTAACGGGCGCGGGCCGCTTTTAGTTTCAACTGGAAGCTGGGGCGGCCCTCCGGCAACCAGATGGCCGCCAGCGCGAGCTGGAAATTTCCGCCCGGAATCAGCTCGATGTTTTCGGCTGAATATTTGCGGCGAATCAATCCGCCCGTAAGATCGAAGATCTTCTGCGAATAATTGACCCCATTCAGGTCGAACCGCTTCCGCGGGCGAATCCGCGCTTCGCGCCTGTCCAGATCCACGTCACTCCCGATACCCACATGTTCCACGTCGACCAGATTGGCTACGTGATTCAGAACGTCCTCGATGGTGGCAGGCCCGGACGGTTCCACAAACGCACGAACCATGGTGATTCCCATCACGCCGCGTTGGGCCGCCAGCAACCCGGATCGCTTCGTCCGTCTTACAGCGGGCGCAGGCCAGCGCCAAGGCCGCCAATTGGAATGTGCCGCCAGCACCGGATTCCGCGATGCGTGCAGAGCGTCCAAAGTGGTGCGATCGCTGTAATGCGAGATATCAACCGTGATGCCCGGCGCGTTCATCCGATCCACAATCGGCGCGCCATAGTGAGTTAAACCAACATTTCGGGGATCGGTAGATCCGCCGCCCCCGATCGCGTTGACTTGCCCCTCGTCATTTCGACACCTTGTTCCATCTCGAATCAACCTTGCACAGTCACGATGGGCAATCAGCCGGCTGTCAGGTAGTTCAGGCCCGGCGCCGCGCCGTTCCTGACCACGGGCGTGCTCAGATCAGCTCGCGGACTTCGCAAGGCCACCGGAAACGCCCGGTTCCCGCCAGCATTGGCGGCATTTCAACGTCCCGCAAAATCACGGGCGCGGTAAAGTAGGCAGGTGCGCATCCTTTTCTTGCTTCTGCTCGGCTCGCAAGCATTGGCCCAAAGCAATGCCGGCGAACGTGCCGCGTGGAACCAGCCCGTTAAGCCATTCCGCATCATCGGCAACATCTACTACGTAGGCGCCGCCAACGTCTCTTCGTTCTTCATCCGAACCCCCCAAGGCGCCATCCTGCTGGACGGTGGCCTTCCCGAAACCGCTCCGCTCATCGAGAAGAACATCGCGGAACTCGGCTTCTCCATGAAGGACGTCAAGTTTCTGCTCAACAGCCATGCGCATTTTGATCATTGCGGCGGCCTGGCGGAGTTGAAGAAGAGTATCCGGGGCGCAAATGGTTGCAAGCGCGCGCGATGCTCCGGTGCTTACCAGCCCCCTTGGTGGGGCAGCGCCGTTCCCGGCGGTCGCCGTCGATCGCATCATCGCTGACGAACAGACCGTGCAACTCGGAGGCGTTACTTTGACGGCCCATATCACGCCCGGCCATACCAAAGGCTGTACCACCTGGACCATGCCCGTCGACGATTCGGGCAAAATCTATCAAGTCGTGTTCTATTGCAGCACCTCGGTGGTTGACAAACTGGTCAACAATTCCGACTACCCAAACATCGTCTCCGACTACATGCATAGCTTCACCGAGCTGCGCAAAATGCCGTGCGACGTTTTCCTTGCACCACACGCCGGCTTTTTCCATCTCGAAGAAAAACGCAAGCAACTGGAAGCCGGCAATCTTGACGCTTTCGTCGATCCCACGGAAATGAAGAAGTATGTTGAAGAGTCCGAGCAATCGTTTCGGAAGCAGTTAGCTGACCAGCTACGGTAGGTGCCCTCCGCGATCGACCGATGGCCGGTGTATCATACACGCATGGGGCACCGTTGGACCCTCATTACCGGCCTGATTCTCATCACCGCCGCCACCGCGCCCGCGCACGACATCATCACCACGCCCATCACCTGGGATCGCGAAATCTCGCGCATCATTTATTCGCGGTGCGCCTCCTGCCATCATGACGGCGGCCAGGCGTTCTCGTTGATGACCTACGCGGACGCTCGTCCCTGGGCGGTCGCTATCAAAGAAGAAGTGCTGGAGCGGCGCATGCCTCCCTGGGGCGCGGTGAAAGGATTCGGCGATTTCCGTAATGACCAGGCGCTGACGCCCGAGCAACTGGAGCTTTTTATCAATTGGGAGGGCGGCGGCGTGCCGGAGGGCGAGGCCAAGGATCTCGCGCCTGTTCCCAAGTTCGATCAGACGCAGTTGCCGCGTTCCCTCGCACGGCGTGCTCGCGGTGAGCGGCGAGTTCCAGCTTCCCAAGGATTTTTCGCTGGACGGGCTGTTGCCCAAGACCATCCCGGATGACGCGGCGTTTCAAATCACCGCCGAAAGGCCGGACGGCAGCATCGAACCGCTGCTATGGTTCGAACATTACCACGCCAAGTTCGCTCATCCGTTCCTGTATCGAAATGCGATTGAGCTGCCAGCCGGAACCAAAATTCACGGCGTTCCGCCGGGGGCGACTGTAGTTTTGCTGCCGGCCCGCGCACGGCCACGCACGAAAGCTACTCCAGTTCCTTAACCGGAACATCGAAGTGCACGGTGTTCACCACGCCTTTGCGCTGGAATTGCACCCATACCCGATACGTGCGCGCCCGCGGAAACTCCAGGCTGAACTGACCTGCGGGCCCCCATCGGCGATGAACGGATGCGTGTGGATCAGGTCGATCAAGTCGTCGCTCGCGGCCAGCATGTGCGCCCACACGCCGATGTATTTCTCGATGCCATCGGCCGGCGACAGATGGAAATAGATCTGCGTCCTTTGCGCGGCCAGCGGCTGCGGCGGATCGGTGGTCATCGATACTTGCAGGTTTTCGGCCTGCTTGGTGGAATAATCGCGCGGGATCGAGACCGGCGGCGGGGGCGTTCCGGGAACAATCACGGTCCTGGCGATCAGCTGCGGCGTCGCGCCATCCGGATAAAAATCGCCCAGCACGCGATACATGCCGGGCTTCGGGAACTGGATGTTATACAGAAATTCGCCATCCGGCTGGATCACGGGATGGTCATGCACGAAAAATTCAGATCCTGGCTCACCACAAACATGTGGAACAGCTTCTCGTGTACAATCTGGAAATCTTTTACCGGACGGTCCTTCCACGGGTCGCGCACGCTGAACTTGAGCTCGGTGGTCTGGTTCGGCTTCACCGCGCGCGGCGTGAGCGCCAGGTCCATGTGGAATTCCACCGGGTCCGGGATGCCGGCGCGCAACTCCATCCCGCAGCGGCGGCACTTGCCGGGCTGATTGGAGCGAACGTCCGGGTCCATGGGGCAGATGTAAACTTTGTCTTGCGCCGATAAGAACCCGGCGCCCCAGGAAGCCGAAAACGAATAACAGCAAGAGAACACGGCCTGCTGTATACATGCCCTTTATGATATCCGATCCGCAACGGCAGCAAGTGACCGGCAAACCAGTCCCGCGCCGCGCCACTCGCTAATTCGAACTCTGCTTCATACGGCGCGAAATGGCCGCCCGCCAACAGAACCAGCTTCTTCGGCTCCAGCGCGCGATTGTACGCTTCCAGCTGGAGATCGGTGCAGGTGATCGAGTCCTTCAGCCCAATGATCATCTGCAACGGCGTCGGGCTGATGTACGGCACATAAATCCCCGGCTCGTAGCCTCGCGCGTACTCCATGCTGCGCAGGGTCACTTCGTTTCGCCAGTTCGGCGCGTTTTTGCCGGCGCTCAGGAAATACTCACGCGTCTCTCCGGAAGGATACACCGGATTTACGGACGCGTCGCCCACCAGTGGCCGCATCGCCGGAGGCTCGCCCTTCATCCGACGCGCTCGATCCTCGGCGAACATTTGCGTCAGCGCTTCCACCTTGTCCATCGCAACGCGCCGCAGTCCGCTCTCGTGGCCGCTGATAGTCGGAACCTGCACTGATACGCACTTGACTCGCCGATCCGTGGCCGCCACCATCAGGCAATGCCCGCCGCTATAACTGCTGCCCCAGATGCCGATGCGGCCGGCATCCACGTCCGGCAGCGTAGTGGCGTACGTGATGGCGTGCCGGTAATCTTCCGCTTGCTGCCACGGATTCAGCTCCTGCCGCGGCAAGCCGTCGCTTGCTCCCAGATTGCGAAAATCAAAGAGCAAAACCGCCAGCCCCGCGCCCGCGAACACTTCCGCGAAGTTCGCGAGATGCATCTCCTTCACGCAAGAGAATCCACCCGCCATCACCACGATCGGAAGCCGTGCCGCGGTCTTTTCTGGAAGATACAACCATCCGCGGATGGATGTTCCATCCGCGTTGAACTCGACATCCTGACGGTGGAAGGTGAAACCAGGCACTACTTCAACCGCGAGAAATCGGTGGGGTTCATGTACGTGGAATCCACTTTCTCCACGAGTTTCGCGTCACCCGCCTGCGCTTTGATCATCTCCTTGAATTCCGGATCGGCCTGAAATGCCGCCCAGTGCTGCTTTCGCTTCGTCCCGGCTGGGATGAGCCAGGATGTAAATGAATTCGTTGTCCGACGTGGGCGCATCGGCGGGCACCCAGAAACCCACCGGCTTCAGATCGTGCCTGGCGAACAGTTTGGTCACCTTATCGCGAAACTCGGTCTGCAAGCGCCGTAACTTTGCCGGGCACGGTGTGATAGATGCGCAGCTCAAAGACGCGATTGCTATCGGCCTGGACTTGATTCATATGCATCAGCCGGGCAGTGAGCAGCGATCCGGCGGCGAAGGAAGCGAGCGCGATGCCGCAAACAGTAATTGTCCGGAGTGCCGGACCTTTGAATTTCCAGCGGTTGAGTGTCATGGCTAGGGATGGTATCAGACGCGTTGCGAGCCGGTCAATTCTTTAATTATCCGCGTTAATCCGTGTTCATCCGTGGCCAACGTTTTTAATGCAGCTTTCGTCTATGCCGGCGCGGCCGCTCTTCGTACCGCCCTCGGTGACAATCGCGGCCGGGCGCTCCAGCGTTGCCTGGCGCCAAACACCCTCCGCAGCAATTGTTTGAAACGAGGATCGCTGCCGCAGTCCTCCCCACGCGCGTCCACATTCATCTGGAACAGCGATGCGGAATTTTCCATCCACGCGCGTTCCAATTCCGCGAAGGCTTCGTCCCGTCTTCCCAACGCATCCAGCAGCAATGCCACGAAATATGCGTCCACGTATTCCCGTTCCCGCAGATTCTGCAACTCATCGAACGCCGCCAGCGCCTCACTGCGCCGTCCGTGCTTGGCCAGGCAGGCGGCTTCCAGCGCCCGCAGCCAGGGCAGATCCGGCGACATCACGCACGCCAGGCGCATCTCGGCCAGCGCTTCCTCCACCCGCCCGGTGCGTTCCAGCGCCTCCGCGTAATGGGCGCGTCCCACGTGCTGGTAGGGATGCAGGTCGATGGAGCTTTTGCCGCACCGCACAGCCTCGTCAAACTCGCGCCGGCACAGCCGGATGAAGGTTTCCGTCGACAGCAACACCGGGCACAGCGGATCCGCCGCGCGGCCTTGAACCACCATCTCCAGTGCGGCATCCAACCGGCCCATGGTCGAATACAGAACGGCCAGACGGACGTAGGTGGTTCCCAGCTTTGGTTCCTCGCGCAAGGCATGCAGCAGTTCTCGCTCGGCTTCGTCCAGATTTCGCTCGCAAATGTGCAGCGCGTGCCCGCGATTGGAACGCAGGGCCGCCGTCAAACCCCGCAACTCCACGGCGCGATTATGCGCTTCTAAGAAGCTCCGGTACATCTCGTTGGGAGGCCGCATTCCATAGGTGCACAGCAGCAGGTACGAAAGTGAAATCCCCTCGAACGCCCGGAAGTCGGACCCATCCTCATGCGCGGCTTCCTCGAAACAGGCCAGAGCCTTTTCGAAACCCTCGCGCGTCCGGCGCTCCCAGAGGTGCCAGCCCTTCTTGATCAGATCCTCCGCTCTCGGTACCTCCAAGGCGTAGCCAAGTTTAGGACGGCACCGGATCCACGACCCATACTCCTGCAAAACCTTCTTTACTTCCACCATCGTTACCGCCACGGTATTCGGTGAAACGGAAATGCCGTCCCAGGCTTCGCGGATCATTTGATCGTGATGCACGAACCGTCCGCTGTTTTGAATCAATACGTTCAGCGCCCGAAATGCTTGCGGCCGCAATTCCAGTTCGGAACTTCCTCGTCGTCAGCCGGCGTGCCGCCACGTCCACAGAGAAGGGGCCGAACGTCACCTGCTCCATAGTTCCCAGGCCTTCGATTTCATAAAGCTTCTAACCCCCGAGTGTGGCATAGAGTCGCCAAACACTAGACGCTCATTAGACGGTACCACGCCGAAGCATAGATGACGTTTAGACTACCACCCAGTTGGAAAGTTACGGCCCGTCTGTTCCCCACCCCGTCCGCAGCTACCCTGCACTTTGGTAGAAAATAAGACTTGCGAATGAAAAGGTCCCAATCGCTCTGCGTTGTCTTGGCCTTTGGCCTGGCGGCATCAGCGATCTTCGCGCAAAATAGCGAACCGGCGGGTGCCATCAGCGGCACCCTTTACGATTCGATCGGCGACCCCATCGGCCACAATGCCGTGCTGGCAGAGAACGCCGAGTCCCACGCTGTATTCAAGGCCACCACGTCCGCCGCCGGTAAATACACGCTATCCGGCCTGCCCCCGGGCAAGTACTTCGTCGCGGCCTCCGCCCCTGGTCTTAAGCCCTTCGCGATGAAGGGTGTCATCGTCAAAGCCTCGCTGACCCTGCGCTTCGACATCCGCCTGGGCGACACCTCGCAGCTCAACACATTGGGCGAGGATCGCTTGAGAATCAGCGCCGACAACCAGCGCGACAAACCGCCCTCCGGCCCCACGCCTCGCACGGTGGATGGCAAGCCCGACCTTTCCGGCGTCTGGTGGCAGCCGCGCACAGTGGATCCCGGCCAGCCCGAGTTTCTCCCTGCGGCGATTGCCATCCAAAGGCAGCGGTTAGAGGCCAACTCGAAGGACAGCCCGCAAGCCCGCTGCCTGCCCTCCGCCCCGCTGCGCGACGGTCCCCTGTGGGAGTTCGTCCAGAGCAAGAACATCCTGGTGTACATTTCCGATGACGAAAGTCCCGGTTTCCATCAGATTTATCTGGACGGCCGCGGCCATCCCGCCGATCCCAACCCGGCCTGGTACGGGCATTCCATCGGCCGCTGGGACGGCGACACTTTGGTGGTGGATCGCGTCGCCTTCGACCCCCGAGTCTGGCTCGACATCGAAGCGCATCCGCACTCCGACCAACTGCACATCGTCGAGCGCTACCATCGCCCGGATCTGGGCCATCTCGAAATCGAAATCACGGTCGACGACCCCGGAGTCCTGGCGAAACCCTGGACCCAGAAGCGGATAGCCGACCTGGCGCATGAAGAGATCTTCGAATTTATTTGCGCGGAGAACAACCGCGACGTCCAGCACATGGTCGGCAAGTAGCCGGCGCCTGCATACTCCTTCCGGAATCACGGGGTACTGAATTTCACGATTTTTTCACCGCGACTCACGGTGAATCTGTCATAGAATCACCTCAAAGGCTAGACGCGGTTTAGACGCCAGGGGCAAAACAGTAATCTGTATTTCAGTTGGATGGTCGTAGACAGGCCAAATGCCCCTCCGCGCTAGTCCGAGAGTTCAAAGGAGAACCAGGGGTATGAGATTCAAAAAGCCACTCAGTATGTGGCTCGCAGTTGCTTCCATGTTGACGCTGTTGGCCATATCGGCTTCCATCCTAATGGCTCAATCCGCTGGAACGTCGGGTTTAGCCGGCACCGTAACCGATCCATCCGGCGCAGCCGATTCCCAACGTCACCGTAACTATCACCAGCAACGAAACCGGCCTAACGCGCACGGCAACTACGGGCGCCGATGGTTCCTACAGGTTCAGCCTGTTGCCGCCGGGCACGTATCACGTCCGTTTCGCCGCTACCGGTTTTAAAACAGCGGATGTAGGCGCAGTGACTTTGAACGTCACCGAGACGCCGGAGTTGAACCGCACGCTCGAAATCGGCCAGCAGACCGAAGAGGTGACGGTAGAGGCTACGGCCGAGAACTCTGCAGACACAAAGCTCCACTTTAGGAAGCGTCGCCACTAGCGCCGAAATGACGGGCCTTCCGCTGAGCAATCGCAATTACACGCAGATCCTGAGCCTCGCGGCTGGCGCCAACGCCGCCGTGAACGACGCACGATCGCTCGGCAAAGGCACCCAGGATATGAGCGTCAACGGAAACTCGCCCGGGTCGAACAATTTCCAGATGGACGGCGTGGCCATCAACAACATCGCCCACCCGGACACCGCCAACGATGTCAATATTTATGCCGGCATCGGTATTCCCAACCCGGACGCCATTCAGGAATTCAAGGTTCAAACCTCCACGTATGACGCCAGCTACGGCCGCAATCCCGGCGCCAACGTCAACGTGCTGACCAAATCGGGTTCCAATCAATTCCATGGCGACGCGTTCGAGTTCTTCCGCAATGCCGACCTGGACGCCAACGATTTCTTCTACAATCGAGACACTTGTTCCACCACCTACGCCGGCCAGAGCTGTCCCCACCAGGTTTTGAATATGAACCAGTTCGGCGGCACCATCGGCGGACCGATCAAGAAGGACAAGCTCTTCTTCTTCGGCAGCTACGAGGGAACCCGCGAGAAGAACGGTGTGGCCGCGCAGGGCTTTACCGATGCGATACTGCCTCCCGTTCCAGCCGGTCCCCGGAGCACGTCCCCCACGTCCGCGTGGGCCCAGCAACTGGCCGCCATGAATTGCTCCGGCATCGCCTTTGGCCCGAACCTGGCCTGCAATGGATCGAACCTTAGCCCGGTGGCGCTCAACATCCTGAACCTGAAGTTGCCCAACGGCCAATATTACTTTCCCAGCACGGGTGCCAACGTTCCTACCAACGTCGCCTATAGTATTCCCGCCCTCTACAATGCGGATCAAATGGTCATCAACGGCGATTACTTGATCAACAGCAAGAACACCCTCGCGATGCGTTACTTCTACACGCGCGATCCGCAGACCATTCCGCTGAACGGTTTTCTGCCGGGCGAGCCGCAGACCGATTATTATTCCAACACCGACGCCTCTATTAAGCTCACCACCATCATCACCAACAGCATGGTGAACGAGCTCCGTGGATCGATGCAGCGCAACCTGGCCCGCTTGACCGATACTCCTATCCCGGGTAGCACGCCCCAGGATCTAGGTATCACGCCCTTGGTTCCGGGTCTGCAGTTGCCTCCGGGCATCGACATCCTCACTGGCGGATACACGATGTTCGACACCTTCAATCCCGCCTTCAGTCCCACCACCGGCATCCAAATTTCCGACCAGATTTCCTGGTCGCATGGCAAGCACACCATTCGCGCCGGCTTCGAATATGAAGAGAACCAGTGGAACATCGTTTACCAGGGTTTCGAACGCGGCTGGCTTTTGATGGGCACCTTCAACGACTTCCTGGTGGGCGGCCCCGGCAATATCTACAGTTGCATTTTCTGCGTCGCCGGCCCCGAGCAGGGCGTGGTTCACGGTTACCGCCTGCCAGACATGAACTCGTTCGTTCAGGACGACTACAAAGTCAGTTCCAAGCTGACCCTGAATCTGGGCGTCCGCTGGGAATATGATGGAACGCTCAGTGACAAGTACGGAAACCTGACCAACCTCTGGACCAGCCAGTTGCAATCGGTCCCCGTTCCGCCGACCGGGCCCAACATGGGCGCCAATAATCTGGTTGGCTGGGTGGTGCCGAACAACTACAGCAAGTCCACGTTTGGACCGGTTCCCGCAGGCGTGCTGCAGAATTCAGGCAGCCTTCCGATTCAGGATCATCCTCCGCTCAGCAACTTTGCTCCGCGCTTTGGATTCGCCGAACAAGCCACCAGCAAGCTGGTGATTCGCGGCGGCGTCGGCTTGTTTTATGACCGCGTGGATGTCAGCGCTCTGGTCCACGGCCTGGAACAGGGCCCTCCCTACTCCGGCACCGCCGACGTTGGCGCAGGCAACGAGCAGACCCTGGCCAATCCATTTCCCGCAACTCCCATCGGAGTATTCCCTCAGCGTTATTTCAACCCGGCCTGCTTGAGTGCAGCGCCCACCGCGGTGGCTCCCATCCCGTGCAACTCGCCCACCTACAACTCATACTTGAGCGCGCCGTTCGTCTATCAGGACATGCACACACCCCTGGTGCGCCAGTACAACCTCAATCTGCAATATGAGTTTGCAACGAACTGGGTACTGGAGACGGGCTATGTGGGATCGAGCGGCATCAACCTGTTGGATGCTTACCACAACTACAATACGGCTCAGCTGGCAACCCCCAGCAATCCGATCAACGGCCAGACCAGCAACAGCCTGCAGAACGTGGCCTTGCGCGTTCCCTATCTCGGCTACCAGCCGGTAGGCGTCCAGGGTACCGCGTTCGACGGCGCCTCCAACTACAACAGCCTGCAAGTCACGCTCAGGAAGCAATTTTCGCATGGGCTGACCATGCAGGCTTCCTACACTTACAGCAAGGACTTGACCGACATCAGCTACTACAGCGGCGGCGCTGTGGGCGCGAACGTCAACAATGCCAGTAATCTCGCTCAGCAGTACGGACCGGCCTACTTCAACCGGCCCCAGCGTTTCGTGGTGAATTACAGCTACGATCTGCCGTTCGGCACCCACCAGGGCTTTCTGGGCAAGGCGCTGGAAGGCTGGAATGTGTCCGGAGTGACGACGGTGCAGGACGGTGGACCGCTGACCATTGTGGATCCCAACGCGGGGACCATTTACGGCACGTCTACCGCGGCGGCCACGGCCCAAATTTGCCCCGGTCAAACTTACGGCTCCACTTTATCGAGTGGCAGCCTGACGCAGCGTCTGGGCGGCAATAGCGGTGGCCCTGGCTACTTCAATACCTCGGCATTCTGCGCCGCTCCAACCGGAGGAATCTTCGGAAACGGGACCGGTTTCGGTAACACGGGAGTTGGTGTGGTCCTCGGGCCCGGCCAATTCAACTGGGACATCTCCATCGTGAAAACCACAAAAATCACGGAGCGGCAGACGTTCATATTCCGCGCCGAGTTCTTCAACACCTTCAATCACGCTCAGTTCAACAATCCGATCGCATCGCCCGCGCCCGGAGAGGTTCAACTGGGACCGACCTTCGGCGAGATTACATCTACCAGCGTCAATCCCAGGATTCTCCAGTTCGGGGTGAAGTACCTCTTTTAAGTTCTTGCGGTGAACACAAAGGCCGCGGCTCTTACCCTGAGCCGCGGCAGCCTCCTCATCCCCACGCTCTGATCTTCTTCCAAAATTCCGGCCAAGGCTCACGCAGTCCCCGGCACACCCACAGATACTTGTCGTCCACGGTCTCTTCGTTCGGGACGGCGTAACGATTGGAAATCAATCCCTCTGATTCGCACGTTGCGAAATTGGTTTGGACAAAGCGCGGCGACAGTCCGACGACGATGAGCGTCTGCGGCGGATGATCGCCATAGCCGCGCAACCAGAACGAGTTCACGATACTCAACGCCTGCGGCAAGCCCTGCACGCCGCCATAAAGATCGATGGCGCCCGCTTCGCCGTAGTTGCCAGTCAGGATGCCGGCGGTAGATCGTTCCCCGGCGGGCAGCGAATCGCGGATCTTCACCACTTGATTCACCAGATCCTGCCAGCCGATCTCCTCGCGCAAGTCGCCATTCACGCGAACCTCTGCCTGGAACCAGCGCGACTGGAGGGGCGCGACGGGAAGGACCAGTCCCACACCCAGCGCGAACGCCACTGCCAGTCCGGCCCAGTTCAGCCCCCGAGCCCAGCGCGGCCACTGCTGCCACATCACGGCGCCGGCGGCCAGCAACATCGGATAGAGCGGCGCTGTGTAGTAGTCTCGTGCACGGACTGCGGTGAACAACGCAAGCGTAGCGAGGAAAGTCCACCCCAGGACGCGATAACGCTCGCCCTCGGGTTTTCGAAAGTAGAAAACTAAACCGGCGATCCACAGAGGAACCGTGAACAGGTTTGCGGGCACCAGGAACTGTTTCCACAGGAATCCATCCGTCCTGCCGATTCGAATGTCGCGCGCATGAATCGAGCGCAGAAACTCGATGGAGATGAATCCATGATTGGCCTGCCAAATCAAGTTGGGCAGAACAATGATTGACGCAATAGCGATGCCGGCAACGAGCCACCAACTCATCAGCAATCGCCGCGCAGGCGTGAGAAGAAACCCCACCGCCAAACCCGCCACCAGCCACGCCATGGTGTACCTGGTCATCAGCCCCAGCCCGATCGCCGTGCCGATAGCCATCCACCAGCGCCCATCGCCGGAATCGAGCAGCCGGATCACGAAGTAGAGCGCCAGCACGCCCCACAGCAAATCGAACGAGACGTATTGAAAAAGATGCCCCGCCGACATCGAGATCGGCGACACTGCTACGGCCAGCGCCGCCACGATCTGCGCGCCGCGGCCGCCGCCCAGTTCGCGCGCCATCAATCCCGCCACCACCATGGCCACGCATTGCGCCAGTGCCGTGAAGAATCGTACCGCGGCCGGCGCCGATCCCAACAGCGTCAAAGCAATGCGCGCGACGAAGGGCGTGAGCGGCGGATAGGCCACGTATCCCCACGCCAGGTGCCGCGCATCGTCGAGCGTGGCCAGCTCGTCGCGATGAAACCCGTAGTGTCCGTTGGTGAGCGTATGGAGCAAAAGGCGCAGCCCCGCCAGAACCAACAGAGTACCGAGCGCCGACCGCGGCTTCATCAGCCTATTTTACGCAGCGGCCGAAGAAATGTTCCCGAAGTTCACCCGAACGGATTTTCATCCGCGCTGGGGCCGTAGATCGACGGCACCGGCACTTCCAGCAATCGCAAGTACACCGACAACTGGCCGCGATGATGATACCAGTGGTTGAACAGGAGCGTTCGCAGCATCACCGCGCGAGGCATCGCCATCAGCTCGCGTCCTTGCAGCGTGGCTCGCCACGGTCCAACTGCGGCCGATTCACTCACTCCGCCTAAATAGTCCTGCGCCGCCTGGACGCTGGCATCCAGCGCCGCGATAATTTCTTCCGAACTCTTGGGAACGGGCGGAGCGAAATTCGCGGGGTTAATTTCAAACTCATCCACGGCCGCCAGTCTGCAAATGCCGGCGGGAATGGTCGCGACGTGCATCGCGAGCTGGCCAAGCGACATCGATTTCGGATGCGGTTTCCAGGTCAATTTGTCTGCGGGGACGCGTTGCAGCACTCGTTTGGTGGTGGCCGCCTCGTGGGCGATCTCACCGCTCATCGGTTCCAGCATTTTTATCATTTCGCACCTCCTTGGCCGGCGGACCGGCTCAGATCTACCAGCCCGCTGTCTGTGTACTTATCATGATGACGAACCCACGCCATCGTGAACTTCAAGCCTTCCTCGTCGCGGCCCTTCGGCGTAAGATCCAGGAAGTTGTACGCGCCCAGCAAAATATCCAGCCCCCGCGCGTAAGTGGAGTAAGTGTGGAAAACGACGCCAGTCTTGTCCTTGAAAAAGACGCTGGCCCCTGGCGCCTCTTCGCTCGGAAATTCGGTCTCGCCGTAGTTGTAATACACCTTGTCCGCACGCCGTATCGTTCTTGCTAAACGACACGTGATAGTCGTAATTAAATTCGCTCCCATTCGACGATACCCACGGAAACCGCCAGCCCATGCGTTTCCGGAACGCTTCAATCTGCGGCAGGGGCGCCCGTGATACTGCCAGCAAACGTCACGTCGCGCTGCGCAAGGTGTACGATACTGCCGTCAAAATGATCGCCCAGGAAAGAGCAGCTCGGGCAACCCGCTTCCCACCCGGGACCGAACATGAAATGGTATACGATCAACTGGCTTTTGCCATCGAAAAGATCGGCCAGCGACCTTTTTCCGCCCGGTGAATCGAAGACGTATTTCTTCTCCACTTTGACCCATGGCATCTTGCGGCGCTCCGCGCTCAGCGCGTCCCTCTGGCGCGTGAATTCTTTTTCTTTCGCGAGCAGATCCTTGCGCGCCGCTAGCCATTCGGCCTTCCGACACTACATTCGGATGTTCGACATCAATAACGGTCATGATCGGCCCCCTTCGGCACGCGCCCGCACGCGGTCATGCAGGCTGCTCCATCCTGTCGACACATTGTTCCGCAGCTCTTCCGGAATCAAACCCAACGCCCGATGGCGGAATTTGATCAGCGTCCCTCCATCCGCTTCATTCAGCCGGTACTGTACGTTCGAGATAGCCGGATCCGACATGAACAGCGGCCCGCTGATTTCGAGCAATGCCGGCCGCTTGATGGCTTGCACGTGTCCCCATAGATGACCGTTGTTGTCTCCCAGATCCCGATACCACCGGCCTCCCGGCCACGGCTCGATCTTCATCGGCATCGGTTTGCCGTCGGCCATCGCATTGTATGGTCCAATCTCTTCCAGCAGCGCGGCGAATGTCGCGTCCAGTGATGCGCGGACGTGAATTTCCTGCGTGACGTTCAAAGTCAAATTGTCCATGGCTTGCACTGTTGCGTTCATGCTTCCTCCTTGGCTTTTCTTTCTGCGCGTTCCTTAATGCGGCTCAATTGATTTGCCCAGTAGCGTTCAAAGGTACCGGTCCACTCGTGGATCGGCCGGATCGCCTCGGCATTGGTTCGATACAGCGCGCGGCGTCCATCGCGCCGCACGTGTACCAAGCCCACGTCTTTCAGCACCCGCAGGTGTTTCGACACCGAAGGCTGCTCCAGCCGCAAGCTCTTCACGATGTCGCCCACCGGCCGTTCCTTCAGCGCGAGATAGCTCAGGATTTCCCGGCGCCGAGGTTCGGCAACCGCGTTAAAGGCGTCGGACGTGGTGGCTGCGCGGGGCACAAGTCAATTGTATTCCTATATAGGAATATGTCAAGTCCGAATGCGGCTCGCTGGCGCTTGAACGCCCTCGGGCGCCCGGAGCAGCGATGTATAATATACATCGTGAGGCGAACGCAGCTCTATCTGGACGACGATCTTTGGAGCGCGCTGCATGCTCGCGCGCGCAGCCGAAAGACCACTATCTCGGAGCTCGTGCGCGAAGCCATCCGCGAACGTTATTTCAGTCAACGGGACCAACAGGCCAAGGCGATGCAGGAATTCGTCGGGATCCGAAGGGATCGCCTTGAAATGGCTGACTCGGTTCAGTACATCCAGCGCCTTCGCCGCGGCGATCGTTTGAACCGCCTCCTTAAGAAATGACCGTTCTTGTCGACTCCGACATCCTGATCGAGGTTTCTCGTGGCCGGAACGCCGGCATCATTTCCAAATGGACTGAATTAAGCAACTCCGACGCGGCCGTTCTGTACTCGCCCATCAGCGTAGCTGAACTCTGGGCCGGTGCTCGTCCGGGCGAGCACAATGCACTCAATAACCTCTTCCGCGCGCTCATTTGTATTCCGATCGATGCCGATACCGGACGCCAGGCAGGCGCTTATCTGCGGGAGTACAGAAAAAGCCATGGCGTGGAAATAGCCGACGCGCTGATTGCCGCAGGCGCGCAAGCCAACCACGCGCTGCTATGGACGCAGAATCGCAAACACTACCCGATGAAGAATATTTCCTTCTTTGGCTGAGAGTCACAAGCCCATCCGCACAGCAGCATCAGCCGCTTAGCCCTCCTTCCGCCCTGATTTCCTTGACATCCATTATTAAAATAGAAGCGGATGTATAACGAACACAACGTCGCGTTCGCCCGGAAGTTCGCGGATCGTTCAGAAAAAATGCGTCACCAAACACAAAAATACCCCTGATGCGTCCACGCCCCTGTTCTCTATCAGTTAGGATCTGTAAACTGTAGAAATGCGATCCGCCGTGCGTTCCCTTCGCCGCCGGCCGGCTTTCGCGCTGGCCGCAATTCTCACCGTCGCGCTGGGCGTCGGCGCGAACACCGCTCTTTTCCACGTCATCTACGCGGTCCTGATTCAGCCACTGCCGTTTCGCGATCCCGGCAAGCTGGTTCGCATCTGGGAGACGCATCCCGCGCTCCCGCAATTGCAGGTAACAGCGCCCGATTTTCGCGACTGGCGCAGTCAATCTCGCAGTTTCGAAGCGATGGCCGCACACACCGCTTCCGCCATGAATACCGTTACACTGCTCGGACAAGGCCAGCCGGAGATCGTTCATGGAACGATGGCCACCAGCGATCTTTTTTCCAGCATGGGCATTCAGCCCATCGCCGGACGAAATTTTACCGAAGCCGAAGACCGCTCCAAAGCGCACGTAGCCGTGCTCAGCGAAAGCCTGTGGAGGCGCAAGTTCGCCGCCGATCCTAACATCGCAGGTAAACAGATCCGCCTGGACAAAGATACGTTCACCGTCGTAGGCGTAGTGTCGCAGCGCCAGGCGTTTCCCGAGTGGGCCGACTTTTGGATGCCGCTCTCACTGATCGGACCCGACTATCTGGATCGCCGCAAATACCATCCGCTGGAAATCATGGCGCGCCTCAAGCCTGGCGTGACCGTGGAGCAAGCGCAGACTGAAGTTCAATCCATCGCTCGCCTGCTTGCACGGGAATATCCCGATACCAACGCCACCGTCGGCGCATTCGTCATCCCCTTGGCGCGCGAGATGACCCGCGATGTGCGCCCTTCGTTGTTGCTGGCATGGGCCGCGGTGGGCCTGGTGCTGTTGATGGCCTGCGCCAATCTCGCCCATCTCTTCTTAGCGCGCATGATCGAGCGGGGCGAGGAGATGAAGATTCGCGAGGCGCTAGGCGCCGGCGCGTCGCACTTGATCCGCCAGGTGTTGTCGGAAAGTCTCGTGCTCGCCGCGGTGGGCGGAACCCTGGGTGTCGCACTTGCGATTGGCGCAAGTCAACTCGCGCCCTCCGAACCGAAAGCCTGGCAAGCACCGGTTTGGCTTTTTGCGATCGCCATCTCCGTGGTAGCCGGTCTACTCTTTGGTCTGCCCGCTTGCTGGCACGTCTTGCGCGACCGCCGGCGACTCACGGTTTCCTCCAGGTCCGTAGTACGCGGCCGGGCCCGCATCGGATCCGTGCTGTTGGCGGGCGAGGTCGCCATGGCATTCCTGGTTCTGGCCGGCGCCGCGTTGCTCGGACGCAATTTCGCCGCACTCCTATCGGAGCCGCCGGGTTTCGAATCTTCCCGCGTGCTCGAGATTCCGAATCTTCCGCTCGTTGGCAATTGGGACAAAATCGCTGCTTCCCACACTGCGGCGGATCCCAGGCGTCCAGGATGTGGCCGCTGTGAACTCCGCTCCCATGAGCCTGGGGCCCACAGAGCATAGCCGCTTCGCCACGCGATTTGGTATTCAGGGCCGAACGTTCGACTCCGGCAGTTTCCCGGTCACGCAGATCCGCCTGATTACACCTGACTATTTTCGTGTGCTCCAAATTCCGTTGCGGCGCGGCCGGTTGCTCTCGGACTCCGCAGCGGATCAGAATCGCGTCTTGATTAATGAAACCCTGGGCCGCCGCTTTTTCGGAAATCAAGATCCAGTCGGACAGCAGCTAATCTTGGGCGTGATGGATCCCAAGCAAAGCGCGTTCGAGATCGCCGGTGTCGTCGGAGATGTACGCGATCTGGGGCTGGATCAGGAAGTGGAGCCGGCGTTCTACGCGGTCTCCGCCGGGCCGGCGATGACGCTGCTGATCAAAACTGCATCCGATCCGGTTCAATTTTACCCGCGGTTCGCGCCGCCATTCAAGCCTTCGACTCCGAGATCCCCATTTCCAAAATCCAGCCGCTCTCTCAGAACGTCGCCGACTCGCTCGCGCGACGCCGTTTTGCACTCCTGTTGCTCGGTATCTTCGGCGCCATGGCCGCACTGCTTACCGCGGCTGGTGTCTACGGATTGCTCGCCTATTCGGTAAACACGCGCGTCCGAGAGTTTGGAGTGCGGGGAGCGGTGGGCGCATCGCGATGGGACCTGGTCACGATGATCCTGCGCGAAGCCGCAATGTTCATCGCTCCCGGACTCGCCGCCGGCCTGCTCCTCGCGCTGGCATTCTCCAGCGTGATGAAGAGCTTTGTATATCGCCTCTCGCCGCTCGACCCATGGTCACTCGCGAGCGCCGCCGGCTTTCTCGTTCTGCTGACCATAATCTCCGCTTGGATCCCAGCGCGCCGGGCCGCCGCAGTAGATCTGGCCACTGCGCTCCGTGCGGACAATTAGTACAATACCAGCCATGCGACGCAGAGAATTCGTCAGCGCGGCCGCCCTCGCCGGCGCCGCAACCGTTGCCGGCGCGCGTGCCAGCGCCCAAACCGGAACCGCACCGGCCCCGAGCAAGGGACGCCTGAAACAATGTGTCACCAACTTTCCGTTCGATCCCAAAATGCCCTTCGATGACCGCTGCCGGGAAGCGGCGCGCCTGGGCTGCGTCGGGTACGATCTGGTGGGTCCCAAGGACTGGCCCACGCTCAAGAAATACGGCCTCATCCCCACCATGGCGCCGCCCGGCGGAGTCACCATGGAGAGTGGCCTCATTCACAAAGAGACTCACGAGAAGTTCATGGCCTCGCTCGGCGCGGCCATCGATGAGTGCGCCGCCGCCGGCTGCCCCAACATTATTACTGTCGGCGGCCAGCGCCAGGGCATGCCGGATGCCGAAGGCGCGGATAACGCCGTCGAATTTCTGAATCGAATCAAATCGCGCGCCGAAGACAAAGGTGTCACCATCTGCATCGAAGTGATGAACAGCAAGCTCCAGGACCCCGGTCTCGGCCGCAAGGATCAGATGTGCGATCACATGGGGCCTGGATGGTCTCGCGCGTGAATTCGCCGCGCGTTAAAATTCTTTACGACATCTACCATGCGCAGATCATGGACGGCGATATCTGCCGCCACATCCAGCAGAACTTCCAATGGATCGGGCATTTTCACACCGGCGGCGTGCCGGGCCGGCACGAAATCGACGATACGCAGGAATTGAATTACCGTTTCATCGCGAAAACGATTGCTGATTTGGGGTTCACCGGCCACATCGCGCATGAATTTCGTCCGGCGCCGGGCCGCGATCCGCTCCAGAGTTTGAAACAGGCTATTGAGATCATCACCGTCTAGTCACGTGCCGCGTGTCCCGTGGTCCGCTCCATGGCTGGAATCACTGGCCTCCGACGCCATTTTCGGCGCCAGGCAGCTTCTCAAACATAAGGCTGCCTCCGCCGCCGCGATTGTCTCACTCGCTCTCGGTATCGGCGCTTCCATAGCCGCTTTTCGGCTGATTGACGCACTTTTCCTGCGCCCTTTGCCCGTGGCTCATCCCGAGCGGCTGTACCAGCTCAGCTATCAGAATCTCTTCGAGGGCCAGATATCCACCTACGATAGATTCGACTATCCGGCCTTTCGCCAGTTGCACGCAGCCGCGAAAGATCAAGCCGAATTGCTGGCCATATCGGTCCCGCTTCGCATCGATATCACCTTTGGTACGGATCAGGAGACGGAGCGCGTCTGGCGGCAATATGTTTCCGGATCGATGTTCCCCGACTTTGGCTTGAAGCCGGCACTGGGAAGGCTGTTTTCCCCCAGTGATGATGTCGCGCCGGGAACGCATCCCTACGCTGTGATCTCCTACGATTATTGGTCGCGGCGTTTTGGTAAAGACCCCAGCGTGATTGGCCGGCGATTCCGCACCGGCAACGATTTTCTCCAAATCATTGGCGTAACGCCGCAAGGCTTCACCGGCACCGATCCCGGCACATTCACGGATATTTTCATCCCCGACGCGATGGATGCTCTCGCCAGCTACACAACCTGGAACGTGTATCGCGTGTTCGTCATTCCAAAGAGGGGCGCCAGTCTCGATCAAATCCGCGAACATTTGACCGCGGTGCTGCACGCCTATCGCGAGGAAGAAGTGAAGACCTGGTCATCGCTGCGGCCCAAACAGGATCGGGACTTTTTCGTTGCGGCTCCGGTTTCGCTCGAAGGAGCCGCTACAGGCACTTCCAGCACGCAGCACGGATACCGGCGCGTGCTGACCATTTTCGCGGTGCTGGTTGGACTGGTGTTGTTGATCGCCTGCGCGAACGTGGCGAATCTCATGACCGCTCAGGCCGCGGCCCGCGCCCGTGAAATGGCCCTGCGCGTCTCCATCGGCGCTGGGCGAGCACGGCTCATCCAACTGGTCCTGATGGAAAGCGCGTTAATCGCCCTGGCCGCATCCGTGCTTGGCTTCGGCTTCTCCTGGTGGGCGCCGCCTTTGGTTGTCGGCAAGCTCAATCCACCGGACCAGCCGTTACAACTTGCATTGCAAGCGGACTGGCGCGTCACCCTTTTCGCGCTGGCGCTGACGTTCGCCGTCACGATGTTATTCGGCCTTGCTCCCGCGCTCGGAGCTTCGTCCATCAAGCCGGCCATCGCGCTGAAGGGCGGCGACGATCCGCATAGCCTGGCGCCGGTGGATGAACGTGCTGATCGCCGCGCAAGTCGCATTCTGCTCTTTCGTGCTTTTTGTGGCGGGGCTGTTCATTTCTACATTCCAGAGAATGGCCAATCAGCCGGCTGGTTTTTCATCGGCGCGTGTTCTCACGCTCGAATCCATCAGCAGCGCGGATCTCCCCACGACGGCCTGGTACCAGGTGACGCAACAACTACGGTCGGCGCCCGGCGTCGAGTCTGCCGCGCTGTCTCAATATGCACTGATGAGTTTTAACGCGCAGACCGCGTACACCTGGGCCAACGGGCAGTCACCGGATGGCACCTGGAGCCACAGCAGCTGGTTCCTGGGTGTATCGCCGGGATGGTTCGAAACACTGCAGGTGCGGTTGCTGGAGGGCCGCGATATCCGCTGGAATGACGAATACCCGAAAGTGGCGGTCGTCAACGAAACATTCGCGCGTCGGTATTTCGGTGCGGAGAATCCGGTGGGACGCAGCTTCGAGGTGCAATCCAACGGCGGATTCGCGGGGAGTCCCGGCAGAAACGGCCGCGTTCCGATAAGCATCATCGGCGTAGTAGCCGATGCACGGTACGAGGACATGCGCCTTCCGCTTCCAGCCACCGCGTATGTCCCATTTCGAGCGCTGCACAGTCGCAGCGGGAGCGGGCATCGGGCGACCTTTATTGTCCGCACCAAATCGTCCGATCCAACGTCGCTCGCATCCACGCTCCGGCACGCAATTCCGGCACTGCAGCCGCAGATCCGCGTTGCCAATATCGTTTCTCAAGAGGAACTGGTGCAGTCGCAGATGATCCGCGAGCGTTTGCTCGCCGCGCTGTCGCTGTTCTTCGCGGCAGTGGCTCTCATATTGGCGGCCGTCGGATTGTATGGCGTTCTGAACTATGCCGTCCTCGAACGCCGCCGCGAACTCGGCATCCGTCTCGCCCTTGGAGCAACGTCGGGCGATGTCGCTCGCCGCGTAACGCTCCGCTGTAACGGCGATTAGCGGCAGCAGATCGGTGGCATCGCAAGCGCGCTCACCGATCTTGGAATCGCGGAGGTGGAACGCGCCTTCCAGCCGTTGCGTCTCGCGTGCTGGGCCAAGATATGTTCGATGTTCAACTGCGCGGAGCGCTCGCGCTTGCGCGCGGAAGCATCGCCGAGACGCGCATGCGGGTGGACGGCTTTTTGAAGGAGCACGAGATCTGCGATTTCACCGTGGCCAACTTCGAAGAGGATTGCGAGACGCTCCGTCAGGTTCGGAGGAGGGAAGCTTAGTCCTAAGTAGGCCCGCATGCGTACGTAATTCGTGGCGAAGCAAAATTGCAATACGGTTGATCGGCGATCCTCTGACTGATCATTGGCGGGTAATCGCAGTATGCCGGGCAACACGAGCCGATGTGGGTGGGCGATTGGTCAGCCTGTTCCTCCGATTCACGAGTCCACAAGCCAGGGGTTCAGTACGCTCCGGAACAACGGATCTATGGTTTGCAGCCTTCGAACTCGATCCCCCGGGGCAGCTGCATGAGGGAATCCCCTTGTCGACACACAACCGACTCATTCAGTATGCGCCTCAATAACAACAACCCCATGTTAAGCCGCCCGGGCGCTCACAGAAATGCAACGGGAGATAACTATCAGTAAGGCTATTGGCCAGGGCAGAGGCGATTTGGGTGAGCATTTATGAAGATGCCGAGTTCCTGCGCCCGACGGTCCGGATAGTTTCTCAGCACCAGACCAAGCGGTTCCAATTCACGGAGGGCCGCAGGATCGCGGTCGGAACTGCTCATGGTGGCCAGCGTCTGGAGAGGCAATCCCTAGCGGACTCCCATCCCGGTAGACGCCGGCCCCATGCCATTCCTTCCGTGGCGGCGGGGTCATGGAAGTCCCATAGATCGGCGGCGCGCCGGGCGCATTTATGATGGCTGCCTTCATCTCGGTTCTCCTCTTCTGCGTGATTCGGCCGATTCGAGCCGCTCCACTTCTCAAACAGCGTTCAATGACTTTGTGATGGCAAGCCTGATCATGATGGGTCCATGAAAGTGAACCGGGACATGCTCACGCAGGCGGGACTCAAGCTCTTAAATGGGACTATTCCACGCATATTCAACAGGGCGGATTTTACGGCTGGCCGTACTCTTATATCGGCCAGCACGAAGACCCGAGAATCAAGCCGCAACGGCCCGACCTGGTGAGCAAAGCGATTGTGCCCGACGTGATCTTTCCCGCGCATGTGGCCGTGCTCGATTTCACGTTTTATACCGGCCGCCAGTTTCCTTCCGAATATCAGGGCGGCGCGTTTCTGGCGTTCCACGGCTCGTGGAATCGATCGTGGCGCGACGGCTATGAAGTGGCTTTTGTGCCGTTCAAGAATCACCGCCCGGCGGGAGGGCCATAGGATTTCGCCACCGGTTGGATGATTTCGCCCGGCGATAAAGATGTGTGGGGAAGGCCCGTCGCCGTGTTCCAGATGCAGGATGGAAGTTTGCTGATCTCGGACGACGGCGGCAAAAAGATCTGGCGCGTGACCTACGGCGAACGGCACTCATAACATCACCAAGCCTCGCCGGATGGCTTGCGAAACCGCTTCTGTACGGCTAGACGCGCCAAGTTTCGCGAAGATGGATGCGACATGCGTCTTGACTGTGTGCTCGGAGATGTTCAGGCTGTGGGCGATCAGCTTGTTGCTGAGCCCTTCGGCCACCAGCTCTAGCACTTCCAACTCGCGGGCGCTGAGTGGTTCGGCCAGCTCTTCGGCGAATGGCGGCGCATCCGGCAGAAGCGCGGCGAGGGCGGGCGGCGTAATCACTACCAGCCCCGCGTTCACAGCTTCGACAGCACTTTCAATTTCCTGCGGAGTGGCGTCCCACGAGATGGCGCCTCGAATACCCGCGCGCAGAGCCGAGCTGATCAGCGCGGTGTCGGCGGAGTCCAGGAGCAGAACCACTGGAATAGATAAGTCGCCGAGTGCGCGCCAATCGTAGTCATCCGTGTCCGTCACTTCGATGAGTAATACGTCGCCCGAAAGCTCTATCGGAAAGTGATGCGGGTCAACTGCTCCGGCGAACTCGAACGATGCGATCGATCGTACGGAGTTTTCAAGGGGCGCGGCAGCCAGGCCCGATCGCGATCCCACCAGAACGCGAATCACGCCGCTTTTGCCGTGCCAGCGGCCATTTGTGCCGCCACTGTGCGGATGTTGGCGCTCGCGCCCCGGCGGAATTGAAGCTCGAGAACTTTTCCGCGGCTCGATTGGATCGCGCCCTCAAGGTCCTGGATCGACTGGAATCGCCGGCCGCGCGCGCCGACTAAAATATCGCCTTGCAGCAGCGAGGCCCGATCCGCGGGTGAATGCAAAATCACTTCGAGCACGATGAGCCCAATTTGTTGATGCGTTCGCTCCAGCCAAACTGGCCGCACCACTACACCCAGTCCGACATGTTCTTCGCCAGGAGCGGTCAAGAATTGTTTCACGCTCTGAGATGGAATCGCAAATGCCAGTCCGCCGGCAATCATGGTGTTGATTCCCACTACCTCGCCGCGAGCGTTCGCCAGCGGACCGCCGGAGTTTCCTGGCGCCAATCGAAGCTGGCTGACCACCCACCGCCGGTCTGCAACTTTATGAACCACGCCCGTGCTGGCCGCACCGATGAAGCCGAGTGGATTGCCAACGGCGATTACAAATTCGCCAACACGTAGCGCGTTGGAATCGCCCGCCGTGACCGCTGGCAAGTTGGAAGCCACAATCCGCAGAACTGCCAGGTCACGCCGGCGGTCTCTCCTCACAATCTCGCCTGGCCAGCGGCGTCCGTCCCAGAGTTCCACCTCAACGGCGCCCGGCATGGCCAAGCCCTCCAACACGTGCGCATTCGTCACGATCCTCCCATCGGAAGACCAGATCACACCCGATCCGCCACGGCCCACCTGCACCGTGGAGCGGCGCAGTTTTTCGATTACGTCTCCAAAAGGGGCGCCCATGTTGTTACTTCCCGCGCCTCGGACGCTCTCCGATGCGCACGTCCAGCTCCTGCACCGCGCCCGCCCGCAGCACCTGGAACTTCACAACCTGGCCGGCCGGCGTTCCTTCCAAAAGCTCGGCAAGGGCGTCTGGCTGCACCAGCGGCCGGCCATCGGCAGCCACCAACACATCCCCCAGAATCAGTCCTCCAATCGCCGCCGGCCCTTCCGGTTCGATCCCCAACAACATAATTCCGGAATCCTGTTTCAGCCGCTCCTTCATCTCGCCAGGCAATGCCACCGGCTGAAGAGCAATCCCGAGGAATCCTCGGCTGACGTAGCCTTGCTGGCTCAATTTTCCCGCGATTCGATCGATGGTGCTGCCAGTGATCGCGAATACCGAGCTGCGCGACAGGCCAGTAGAGACCAGGCCAATCAAGTTGCCGCTGGCGTCCAACGCCGCGCCGCCGGAGAGCGTCGGATAAGCCGAGATATCGAGACGAACGAACGGATCGAGCTTTCCTCCGCGCCATGTCTTCCATTCATTGGAAACGCCGCTGATGATTCCGAACGACGCAATCGGCCCGGTGTTGGCCGTGCGCCCTACCGCGATCGCGAGTTGTCCCGCCTTGAAGGCAAGATCGCCCGCAAATTCCAGCGGACGAAGACCGGATGCGTCGGTCTCGAGCACAGCAAGATCGGTGCCGGAATCGCGCCCCCGCAGTCGAGCCATGGATACGCGGCCATCCGGGAGCAAAAGTTTGATGCCCTCTTCCGCGCGAATACCTTCGCTAGAGGTCAGGATCAAGTTGTCGCGCCAGGCAATTCCGCTGGACCCGATGCCGCGCCGGGCGTGCACAGCCACGATGCCCGCGGCAGCGCGTTCCACGGTGGCGGCCAATTCATTCGAGAGATTTACGAGATCGGTTGCCATGATGACTCCAGCATGATCCATTTCGATTCCGCCGGCATCGGAAGAAAGACTGATTTGATAACCTGTTATCCAAAGGCTCCAAATGGCTGGTGAACTCAAAATAGAAGTGAATGAACGGCCGTGGACGGTTTCGGCTGCTCCCGACACACCGCTGTTGTACGTGCTTTCGGATGAATTAATGCTGCAAGGCCCGCGCTTCGGCTGCGGACTGGCGCAGTGCGGCTCGTGCTCCGTGCTGGTGAATGGCGTGGAGACGCGCTCGTGCGTGACGCCGGTGTCGGCGGTCCGTGGAAAATCGGTGACCACGCTGGAAGGCCTGCCGGCGTGGTACGCGGCGCAGAAGAAGCTCGCGCAAGTGCCGGCGCTGCATCCCGTGCAACAGGCCATGCTTGACGAACAGGCCGTGCAGTGTGGTTATTGCTACAACGGCATGATTGTGAAGGCTTCCGAATTATTGTCCAAAAATCCCCGGCCCAGCGAAACGCAGATCCGTACCGCGATGAACGGGCACTTGTGCCGCTGCGGAACTTATCCGCGCATCATCCAGGCCGTGCAACGAGCGTCGCGCGTAATGTCGGAGGCCAAAGCATGACCGGCCGCCGCGATTTTCTTAAAGCGGGTGGCGCGCTGGTGGTTGGTTTTCAACTGCGCGATGCACTGCTTGGCCAGGAGGCGCCCGTGGCGCGTGGGACGGTGGCTGGACCGCCCGATCCCAAACAGATTGACACGTGGCTGGCCATTCACGCCGACAACACCGCGACTGTCTACATTGGTTTCGCCGAACTCGGACAAGGCAATTCCACGGCTCTGCTTCAGGTAGCGGCCGAAGAGCTGGACATGCATATGAGCCAGCTTAATACCGTGCGGCTGGACACCAACGTCACACCCAATCAGGGCGGAACGTATTCGAGCGCGTCGATTCAACGAGGCGGACCCCAGGTTAGAACGGCGGCGGCCGAAGCCCGGCAAGCATTGCTGCAACTGGCTTCGAAAAAATTGGGTGCGCCGCTCGATCGGCTGACTGTCGTGAAGGGTGTTGTTTCTGCGCCGGGCGCAACCGGATCGGTCGCCTATGGAGAGCTGGTCGGCGACAAACCCTTCCACCTGGCGTTCACGGGCTCCGCTCCGGTGAAATCCCCGGCCGATTACAAAGTGGTGGGCACCCCGGTTCCACGCAACGACCTGCCGGATAAGGTAAGCGGCAAGTACGTCTACATGCAGCACGTGCGCGTACCAGGCATGCTGCATGGCCGGGTGGTTCGTCCGCGCGGCCAGGGCGCATATGGCGCCGGCGCGAAAGTGATTGCGCTGGACGCCGCATCCATCCGCAATATTCCCGGCGCGCGCGTTGTGCGCAAGGGCGATTTCGTCGGCGTGGTCGCTAAGAACGAGTGGGATGCGGTGCGCGCGGCTCGGCAGTTGAAAGTTCAATGGGATTCGGCGCCGTCACTTTCCGGCAGCGACGGCCTGTACAAGGCAATGCGCGCCGCCAGGACGGACGACCGCGTCGTGCTAGAGCACGGCAACGCGGCGGATGCCATCGGAGCGGCTCCTCACAAGGCTGCGTATACTTGCCGCTCGCCTTACCAATCCCACGCTCCCTTCGGGCCCAACTGCGCGCTCGCCGATGTGAAGCCTGATTCGGCGCTGATCATGTGTTCCACCCAAGACGTCTACGGCACGCGCCGGACGCTGGCCCCCATCCTGGGACTGCCGATGGAGAAGGTGCGCGTGCAGTATTACGAAGGATCGGGCACCTACGGCCATAGCTGTTACGATGACGTGGCGCAGGCTGCTTCGCTGCTCTCGCAGCTGGCCGGACAGCCGGTGCGGCTGCAGTTCATGCGTTGGGATGAGCATGGCTGGGACAACTACGGGCCCGCGCACGTGGGCGAAGTTCGCGCGGCCGCCGGCGCAGGGAAAGATCGTTGGGTACGAGTATGAAGGCTGGCAGCATCATTGGAGCAATGTGGAAACCAGCGAGCAGCTGGCGCTCGGCAAGCCCGCGGGAGAATGGCGGCCGAACCCAGCGATGCAGGTGAACCCACGATGTTGCGGCGGAATGTATGACATTCCCAACGTGCGGCTGGTGAACCATCACGTGCCGGGGTTGGGTTTCCTGAAGGGCGCATGGTTGCGCTCGCCGCTCGACCTGTCGTTTTCTTTCACCTCCGAGCAGGCCATCGATCAATTGGCATTTCTGCTAAAGCTGGATCCGTACCAGTTTCGGCGGCGCAATATTAAGGATGAGCGCTGGCTGGGCGTTTTGGACGCGGCGGCGAAGGCGGCGAATTGGTCGCCACGGCAGGCGGCGTCAAACTTGTCGCGCAGCAAGGTGGTGACCGGGCGCGGCATAGGAATGGGCACGCACCTGACATCTTATGGCGCGGCCGTCGCTGAAATCGAGATCGACAAAGAGACCGGCAAGGTGATCGCCAGGCACCTTTATGGCGCCATCGATGCCGGCCTGGTGGTCAATCCCGGCAACGTCGAGAGCCAGATCAGCGGGCAGTTGGTACAAACCGCCAGCCGCATGTTTCATGAGGAAGTGACGTTCAGCAAAACCAACGTCACAAGCCTCGACTGGGCCAGCTATCCGATCCTGCGTTTCGAGGAATGCCCGAAGGTGACGCCGGTCGTGGTGCAGCGGGTAAACGAGCGCTCCAGCGGCGCGGGCGAGGAAGTGATGGCCGCGGCAGCCGGCGCGATCGCGAACGCGTTTTTCGATGCCACCGGCGTCCGGATGACCGAGTTCCCGCTGACGCCCAAGCGCGTCCTGGCTGCGTTGAGCGCGGGCTGATGTTTAATGGCCACGGATAAACACAGATGAACACGGATACCAAGAGATTGTTATATCCGTGTTCATCCGTGGCCGAATCAATCTTCAGGTTGCTACTGAGAGGTTCGCTCCTTTGAGAATATAGAGCGGAGTTTGGCTGCTTCGTCGTCTAGCTCTGACCTGGATGCGCCGCCGACCTTATGTTTCAGCCATTCGTGAGCGTAGACAATTGGCACCGCAACATTGGAGGTGTCTGCATAGAACCCATCCAACGCAATCACCGTCTCGCGAAAAGTCATCGTCCGGATAGCTACTTGCGCGAGTTGCCCGTCAGCCTCCTTGTCCTTACTCGCAGCGAGTATATATCGAGCTTGCAGCACGCCATCGTAGACGCCCCGCAGATAAGTTGCTTTTTGAAGCATGGTCATGTCCAACCAAGCGTGACCATTCAGTAAACGGGCCGACGAGATGTCATCGCCTGAAGTGGCGCGGGCGAATACGCAGATTCCAAGCAAACTAGTCACAACGAGAATTAATGGTCTCATCGACTGCCTGTTTAAAGGGCGTTAGCTCAGCAATCCTTTTTTCCAGAGACTCAAGACAACATCCATCTGTCCATTGGGCTTCTTATTCGGAGACTCGGATGAGAGCTTCCAAAGTTTTTCCTGGTCCGCTGACAGATTCGGCTGTGATCGAAGAAGGGTTACAGCGCGGACGGCATATTCCGCATTCTTGCTGGCTCTCTGAAGGTATCTTCCACGCGGAATTCCGCGAACCAGCCCTGCCTCGCACAGGCCAAGATAGGCGGCTCGCGGGCAGCCTTTCGTTTGGCTTTGTTAACTAGTAGTAAGCGTCGTTATCGCAGCATCCCAGAATCCGGCGGTGCCACTTTGGAATATAGCTTCGCCGCGAGAATTGCTGCCGCTCCGTATTGTCCCATTGCGTTGTTATACTCGCGGAAATTCGTACTTCGATATGTAATGTTTTGCGGCGACCAACAATAGCGCCACGGATAAACACAGATGAACACGGATACCAAGAGATTGTCTTATCCGTGTGCATCCGTGTTCATCCGTGGCCGAATTTGACCGATTTTAGGCGTGCCCGGCGGCCAGGCTCTCGGCATTCACCAGATAGCGATGCATGCCCTCGGCGGCTTTGCGGCCTTCGGCGATCGCCCAGACTACCAGCGATTGTCCGCGCCGCAGATCGCCCGCGGCGAAAACCCCCGGCACGGTGGTGGCGTAATTGGCGTCTGTGGCTACATTGCCGCGCCCATCCAGCACCACTCCAAGCTGTTCCAGCAGCCCCTGCTTCACCGGGCCCGTGAAGCCCATGGCCAGCAGCACCAGATCGGCGTCCATGGTGAATTCCGAGCCGGGAATCGGCTCGAACTTCGGCGCCGGACCCACGCGAATCCCGTGCAGCTTGTTCACGCGGCCATTTTCATCGCCAGTGAACGATGCTGTGGCCATGCTCCATTCGCGAATGCCGCCCTCTTCATGCGAGCTCTCCACGCGCAGTTGCAGCGGCCACAAAGGCCAGGGCGTTTGGGGAGCGCGGTCGCTCGGAGGCATCGGCATGATCTCGAATTGATGCACGGAGGCGGCCTTCTGGCGATGGGACGTACCCAGGCAATCGGCGCCCGTATCGCCGCCCCCGATAATCACCACGTGCTTGCCTGTGGCCAGAATCTGATCCGGCACTTCGTCTCCCGCGCAAATTTTGTTTTGCTGCGGCAGAAACTCCATCGCGAAGTGGATGCCCTTCAATCCCCGGCCCGGCACCGGCAAATCGCGAGGCAGTTCCGCGCCACCGGCTAGCAGAATGGCATCGAACTCTTTCTGTAGATGTTCGCCCGTGATGGTCTGCCCCACATTCACGCCGGTTCGAAAATCCACCCCTTCGGCGGTCATCTGCTCCAATCGCCGGTCCAGCACCCATTTCTCCATCTTGAATTCCGGGATGCCATAACGCAGCAATCCCCCGATGCGGTCGGCCTTTTCAAAAACCGTTACGGTGTGGCCGGCGCGATTGAGCTGCTGTGCCGCGGCCAATCCCGCGGGCCCCGAACCTACAATCGCGACGCTCTTCCCGGTGCGCTGCAGCGGCGGCTCCGGCCGTATCCAGCCTTCTTTAAAAGCGTGTTCGATGATGGTCTTCTCGATCACCTTGATGGCCACCGGCGGTTCATTGATACCCAGCACGCACGCGGCTTCGCACGGCGCGGGACAGATGCGTCCGGTGAACTCGGGGAAATTGTTGGTGGAATGCAGCACGCGGACCGCGGCGCGCCAGCGGTCGCGATACACCAGATCGTTCCAGTCCGGAATGATGTTGTTCAGCGGGCAGCCGGTATGGCAGAAGGGCACGCCACAGTCCATGCAACGCGCGCCCTGGGTGCGAACTTTGTCTTCGGAAAAATCCTGATAGACCTCGAACCAATCGTTGATGCGCTCGGCGGGCGGCCGGCGGCCCGGGGTTTCGCGCGTGTATTCGACGAAGCCGGTCACCTTACCCATGCGCGGCCTCCTGTTTCAAGGTCGCACCCTGCGCCATCTGAGGATGAGCGGCTTCCGCTTTCCCGGCCTGATATTTCGGAATGCCGAGCACGCGTTTGTACTCGTGCGGGAACACCTTCACGAACTTCGGAAGCATCTCACCCCAATTTTCGAGAATCCATTTGCCGCGCGGACTGCTAGTAGCCTCGACATGCCGGGTGATCAGGTTCAGCAGCGCCTGCATGTCGGCCGGATCCACCACCGGCTCCAGATCCACGCTGGTTTGGTTGCACAGCACGCCCGAAAACTCGCCGGTTTCATCCAGCACGAAGGCGATTCCGCCGCTCATGCCCGCCGCGAAGTTGCGGCCGGCGCGGCCCAGCACCACCACCAGGCCCTTGGTCATGTATTCGCAGCCGTGATCGCCCACCGATTCCACCACCGCCGTCGCGCCCGAGTTTCGCACCGCGAAGCGCTCGCCCGCCATTCCATTGAAAAATGCCTCGCCCGACGTAGCGCCGTACAGCACCACGTTGCCAACCAGCATGTTTTCTTCCGGCAGGAAGGTGGAGGTGCGCGGCGGGTATACGATCAGACGTCCGCCCGAAAGCCCTTTCCCGACGTAATCGTTGGCGTCACCTTCGAGCGTCAGCGTGACGCCTTTGGCGAGGAACGCGCCGAAGCTTTGGCCGGCCGATCCCGAGAAATGAAAACGAATGGTGTCGTCGGGCAGTCCCGCGGACCCGTAGCGCCGCGCGATCTCGCCGCTCAACATCGCACCCACTGTACGATGCACATTGCGGATCGGCACGCTGAACTCTACCGGCGTCCGATGGTCGAGCGCGGGTTTGGCGTGTTCGATGAGCTGGTAATCCAGCGCTTCATCCAGTCCATGATCCTGCGCGATCAGGCAGCGCCGGCCGACGCGCCGCGGCACCTGTGGATTGTAAAGAATCGAGGAAAAATCCAGGCCCCGCGCTTTCCAGTGATCCACCGCATGCCGCATTTCGATGCGGTCCACGTGGCCGATCATTTCGTCCATGGTGCGGAAGCCCAGCTTCGACATCCATTCGCGAACTTCTTCGGCGATGAAGAAGAAGAAGTTGATCACGTTCTCGGGCGTGCCCTGGAATTTGGCCCGCAGCTTGGGGTCCTGCGTCGCGATGCCCACCGGGCAAGTGTTCAAATGGCACTTGCGCATCATGATGCAGCCCATCGACACCAGCGGCGCAGTGGAAAATCCGAACTCTTCGGCGCCCAGCAGCGCGGCGATCGTCACGTCGCGGCCGGTCTGCAACTTGCCATCGGTCTGCACGCGCACGCGGCTGCGCAGATCGTTCAGCACCAGCACCTGCTGGGTTTCCGAAAGCCCAAGCTCCCAGGGAATACCGGCATGTTTGAGCGACGTCAAAGGCGACGCGCCAGTGCCGCCGTCGTATCCGCTGATCAGCACCACGTCGGCGTGCGCTTTGGCAACGCCCGCGGCCACCGTTCCCACACCAACTTCGGCCACCAGCTTCACCGAAATTCTCGCTAGCGGATTTACGTTTTTCAAATCGTAAATGAGCTGGGCAAGATCCTCGATGGAATAAATATCATGATGCGGCGGCGGCGAAATCAGGCCCACGCCGGGAATGGAATGCCGCACGCGCGCGATCACTTCATCCACTTTGTGGCCGGGCAACTGTCCACCCTCGCCGGGCTTGGCGCCCTGCGCGATCTTGATCTGCAACTCCTCGGCATTCACCAGATAGTGCGCCGTGACGCCGAAACGCGCCGAAGCCACCTGCTTGATCGCGCTGCGCCGCCAGTCGCCGTTGGCATCACGCTCAAAGCGCGCCTCGTCTTCCCCGCCCTCGCCGGTATTGGACTTCCCGCCGATGCGGTTCATCGCTATCGCCAGGGTTTCGTGCGCTTCTTTACTGATGGACCCGTACGACATCGCTCCCGTGGCAAAGCGCTTCACGATCTCGCTCGCCGGCTCCACTTCTTCCATCGGAACCGGCTTGTCTGCCAGCTTGAACTCCATCAACCCGCGCAGCGTACACAACTCTTTGCTCTGGTTGTTCACCAGCGATGTGTACTCCTGGAACGTCGCGAAGCTCTCCTGCCGCACGGCGTGCTGCAGCTTGCTGACGGTCAGCGGATTCACCAGATGATACTCGCCGCGCACGCGATATTGATAGCTTCCGCCCACGTCCAACTCAGTGTCAGCCTCCGACAGCGATTCAAACGCGTAGTCGTGCTTCATCTTGGCTTCGCGCGCCAGAACATCCAAGCCCACACCCTCAATGCGCGACGCGGTGCCCGTGAAATACCGGTCGATCAGCGATTTGTTCAATCCGATGGCTTCGAAAACCTGAGCGCCGCGATAGCTCTGCAGCGTCGAAATGCCCATCTTGGAGCAAACCTTCAGCAAGCCTTTGTTGATGGCCTTTTTGTAATTCCTCAAGGCCGTCTCGAACGTAAATCCGGGAGGCAGATGGCCCCGCGCGGCCTGGTCTTCCAGGGTTTCGATGGCGAGATACGGATTCACTGCGCTCGCGCCGTACCCGATCAGCAGGCAGAAGTGCATCACTTCGCGCGGCTCGCCGGATTCGATGATCAGCGCCACCTGCGTGCGCGTGCCTTCGCGAACCAGATGGTTGTGCACCGCCGAAAGCGCGAGCAAACTCGGAATCGGCGCGTACTCTTCGTCCATGCCGCGATCTGTGAGAATCAGCAGGCTATAGCCCGAACGCACTGCAAGCGACGCGCGCCGGCACAGGCCATCTAACGCGCGCTCCAATTCCTTCTCGCCGCCAGCCACTCGAAACAGCATCGGCAGCGTATTGGCCAGCAGATCGCCGGCCGAGACGCGGCGCAATTTTTCCAGGTCGCGATTGGTCAGCAGCGGATGCGGCAACTTCAACGTGTGGCAATGCGCCGGGGTTTCCTCCAGAATATTGCGCTCGGTCCCGATGTAGCTGGTGAGCGACATCACCAGCTCTTCGCGAATCGGATCTATGGCCGGATTGGTTACCTGCGCAAACAACTGCTTGAAGTAATGGAACAGCGGCTGCGGCTTGTCGGATAAACAAGCGAGCGGCGTATCGGTGCCCATGGAACCGATAGGCTCTTCGCCCTTCTCCGCCATCGGCAGCATCAGCACGCGCAAATCTTCGTCGGTATAGCCGAAAGCCCGCTGCCGCATCACGATGCTGTCCAGATCCGATTCGTAAACGCGCGGCGGCTCCGGCAAACTATCCAGCGTGATCTGATTCGCCTTCAGCCACTCGCCGTACGGCTGGCGGCTCCAGAGCCGTTCCTTGAGCTCCTCATCGGGAACGATGCGACCTTCCTCGGTGTCCACCAGCAGCATACGACCGGGCTGCAGGCGGCCCTTGAACTTGACCTCTTCCGGCTTCACCGGAAGTACGCCCGCTTCCGATCCCAGGATCACCAGGCCGTCGTGCGTGACCAGATAACGAGCCGGCCGCAGCCCGTTGCGATCGAGCGTCGCACCGATAGACCGGCCATCGGTGAAAGCGATCGCCGCCGGACCGTCCCAGGGCTCCATCAACGAAGCGTGATATTCGTAAAACGCTTTCTTTTCCGGACGCATGGTGCTGTCGGCATCCCAAGCTTCGGGAATCAGCATCGCCATCACATGCGGCAGGCTGCGGCCGGCCAGTGTCAGCAATTCCACCGCGTTGTCGAGCGAACCCGAATCGCTGCCCGCCGGTGTGATCACCGGAAGAAGCTTCTTGAAATCGTCTCCGAACAGTTGAGAGGACAGCACCTTCTCACGCGCATTCATCCAGTTGATGTTGCCGCGGACGGTATTGATTTCGCCGTTATGGCACAGATAGCGATAAGGATGCGCGAGCTGCCAAGACGGAAAGGTATTGGTGGAGAAGCGCTGGTGCACCAGGCACAGCGCGCTCACGGCATCCGGATCGCTCAGTTCCTTATAGAACTCGGAGATCTGATTCGCCAGCAGCAGGCCCTTGTAGATAATGGTGCGCGAAGACAACGAGGGGATGTAGAAGAAACTTTTGTCGGGCAGATCGCTGGCCGCGATTTCAGACTCGGCCCGTTTGCGGACTACATAAAGCTTCCGCTCCAGTTCGTCGGGCGACATCCCCGACGCGCCCCCGATGAAGATCTGCTCGATATACGGCTGCGAAGCGCGCGCAATACGGCCGATGGCGTCGGACTCGATGGGCGTGTCGCGCCACCCCAGCACCGTGAGCCCCTCTTCGCGCGCGATCCGTTCCAGGATTCCCTCGGCGATCAACCGGTGCGACGGCTCTACGGGCAGAAACACCATGCCCACCCCGTATTCGCCCGCCGGCGGCAGTGTGAAGCCCAACTCGGCGCACTCCCGCGCAAAGAACTTGTGCGGGATCTGAATCAGGATTCCGGCGCCATCGCCTGTTTCCGGATCGCATCCGCACGCGCCGCGATGAGCGAGGTTGATGAGGATTTGCAGTCCCTTGACGATGATGTCATGCGACTGCACGCCTTGAATATTAACTACGAAGCCGATGCCACAGGCATCATGCTCGTTTCTTGGATCGTAGAGACCCTGCTCAACCGGGAGTCCGACCATGCCTGAGTATATCAGTACTATCAGGCGGGAGCAATATTAGGTAACCAGAAATTTTCATTGACACTGAATTAGCCCATCTAATACTATGGCGACAGATGGATTTTGACCGCCTCAAGCTTTTCAGGGATGTGGCGCACAGCCGGAGCATCAGTAAAGGCGCCGGGATGAATGGCATCAGCCAATCGGCCGTCAGCCAATACTTGCAGGATCTCGAAGAGCAGATGGGAATCATGCTGCTGGATCGCGGCAGCCGTCCACTGACTGTTACCGAAGCCGGGAAGCTTTATCTCGAGATGTGCCGCGATGTCTTGAACCGGCGCGACGAATTCCAAGTAGGCTTGGATTTGCTGAAAGGCGAAGTGGAAGGCACCGTTCGCGTGGCTTCCATTTACTCGGTGGGGCTTTCGGAACTATCGCGCCTGGAGAAGGAGTTTCTGCGGCGCTATCCGCACGCGCGCGTTGAAGTGGAATACCTGCGCCCGGAAAAGGTGTACGAAGCGGTGGCAACCGATCGAGCCGATCTTGGTCTGATGAGCTACCCGGAGCCGACCAAAGAGGTCACGGTCCTTCCGTGGCGGCGCGAAGAGATGGCAGTGGCGGCTTCTCCGTATCATGGTTTAGCAAAGCATTCCGAGGTCAAGCCGGAAGACCTGGACGGCCTGGATTTCATCGGCTTCGATGAAGACCTTCCGATTCGCAAAGACATCGATCGCTTCTTGCGCGAGCATCACGTACACGTGAACATCACGCTGCACTTCGATAATATTCAAATGATCAAGGAAGCGGTGGCGCACGGCTCCGGGATCAGCATCATGCCGGCGCGCGTGATGGAGGAAGAGATCGGACAGGGCCGGCTGGTGCCGATTCGAATCGCGGGATTTGAGTTGTTTCGTCCCGTCGGCATCGTGCACCGCAGGAAAAAACGCTTCCATCGCGCGGGGCAAGCTCTGCTGGAGCTATTGCAGGCGCCCACGGGCTTTACACCGTCCCTCTATGGGACCTAGTATGTGGCGCACGGGCTCTTGCGCCATTGGAACGGAAATTTGAAGGCCAAATTATTTTGCTGCATTTGAGAAGGCGGCGGATCTGTTGACCGTTTCTGGGCAGCCGGTAAACCAGGCACGCCAGTTTGCGGGCCACCACGGTGATGGCTTAGGGCGCACCCAGCCGAGTGCGCAGGCTACGATATCGGGCGCCCAAGTAACTTTCGCTCCGAAGCAGGGCTAGGGCTGCCTGACAGGGTCCGTCGATTCAGCACCTTCCCCCACTGGTTTCGTTGGTGGGGCACAAACCCAGCCAACCGGTAAGTGCCTTACGGCAGCGAACTGCAGCAAATTCGAAAACCTTTCAACTCTTTCCTGGTTTGTGACACTAGAGACTGCCTTCAGGGCAGACTCCCTCTCGTGTTTGCTCCTCGCGACTCATCGCGACGCCTGGCCAGCCAAAAACACAACTGCGATTAAATGTTCTCTCTGCGCCGGAACACGCCAACCGAAGCGGCATTGCGCACTCATGTGCGCGACGCGGGCGCCCTGGCAGGCGCGCCTCCCAGTAGTCCTCAAACCGGCCGTTGAGATGGCAGCATCGGAGGGAGACGATGGCGTTGGCACCCCGAACCGTCCAGAACATGCCGGACTGTTTGAGCCGGGAGCCGATCACGGTTTTACAGCCGGCCTCGATTACACCCGAGCCGACAAAGAGGTGCTCGCGTCGAAACTTGGGATAGCGCATGCGCGCCACGTTCCTGTCAAAGTAGTCAGCCTCGATGCGAATCTTTTCGATCACTTCGGGATTGGTGGAAACGATGGAACGAAGGGCACACACCAGCTTCTCGATTTTTCCTTTGTCGAGTAATCTCCGCTGGTGGAGCTTGATCCAAGCTTTCTGGTTGGCCTCTTGATTGGGGTGCAGCCGGCGCGCCAACTCCCAGAGATGTTGGCGCGCGTGATACAGATCGACAATCTGCACCGCGCCGGGAAAATGTTGCTCGGCAAGATTCCAGATCCATTCGGCCCCATCGCCCATGACCACCTTCTTTTGAGCGCGGCTCCAGCCGCGTTTCCAGGCTTCCAGGTAAATACGCTTTCCAAACTCTTCGGCGGTCTCGATGGCGCCGGCGTAGGTAGTGGAGTCAGAATCGCGGATCGGGTAGCCTTCCTGGTCCCAGTCGGTCTGGGTGAAGACGCATCCCAACTTTACTTCCCGCGTATGGGATGACTGGCCTTCGGTCTTGCCTTGCCGACCCACCGTCTCCTTCTTCACCACTGGTATTCCCGTTCCATCCATTTGCACATACAGGATCGGAACCGATTCGCCCACGACCATCGGCAGATTCAACTGCACGGCCCGCTGGATCTCCTCCTGCTCGTCTGCTGCGATGTGTTCTCCGATAGCTTCAGCCGTCCGCTCCACAGCTTTGGTTGTCACCTCCAGATCGGCGAGGAGCTTCATCTGCTGACGGCCGTGGTCGAAGGGCGACCCTTGGCCCACTACCGCCTGCATGCGACGCACCCCAGGAGAGAGTTCCGTGTTCTCGATATCCAGTTCGACATCAGCGGGGAATTGGCCCGTATGGCAATGGGGGCACAGGTAGTAGGGGCGCGACACTTCCGACTTACCTACCGCAGTGAGGACCGGCTTGGAGCGCAACTCCCGATAACGGGCCTGGTGTCCGCAGGCGCAAGCAATGTTGTGCTGGTCCGCAGTCGGGGTTGGGAACTGCAACAGTTTGGTTAGCACTGCCGCCCCCGCCTGATGCATGGCCGAACGCACGGCCAACTCCAGGGCTTCCAGATCCAAACGCCCCGTCTTGCGGCGGGCACCAAAGGCTACGCGCAACAGTTGCTCTACTTCGCGCGTGACTTCCTTTTGGATCGCTTCGACCGTTTTTTTTCCTGGGCTGACGGCGAGTTCTCCTCCACTGGCCGCAACTCGCAGATCTGTTCATTGACATCCAACAGTTGCTCGCCCAGTTCCCGGAAGCGCTGGCACTCGGCGACCTCGCGCTGCGCTTTGGCCAAACTCGCCGGAGAGGAAAACGTCTCGGTGACGGTTTTGCCCTTCACCTTGCGTGTCAGCCGAAAGTAAGGGCCGTGGCCAAGATCACCGGTCCGATGGCAGTGACAGTTAAGATTTCCACAACGACCACTTGTTCCGGTAATGCAGCCGGACCGCATGTCACCCAACTGGACGATCTGCAATTGAACAGTGGCGCGGCGGCTTTCCAGGTCAGCCAGAGAATCGTGCATAAAGTCTCCTGATGAATCTAGCGTATCACTACGCTCGGTTTTATGCCACCAAAAAAGAAAACTCGCGAATCGTTACGCCCAAGTCGCGCACCCGGGCGCCCTGCCGGCGCCCAGCGCCCTTCAGAGCTTGATATCATCGTTGGCGGCGATCGAATATTGAACGCGGAGATGAAACAAATGGCGAAATCACAAAAGACTTCCGTTGGCCGTCGCGGCTTCCTGAAAAACGCTGCGGCCGGAGCAGCCGGAGCAGCGGCGTTGGTGACCTCCACCCCGTTGGTGGATGCGCAAACTCCAGCCAGTCGCGCCAAGCAGGCAGCCCCCGCCGGCGCACCAGCACCCACGGAGGCGCAGCTTTTCCGCGAGGCTGGGAACATCCGGCCGCCAGCTGTCGAGGTGCGCAAAATCACTCGGCCCGGCTCGGATCTGATGGTCCAGACGCTGAAGGATCTAGGCATCGAATACGCGGCCGCCAATCCAGGATCCAGTTTCGAAGGTTTCCAGGAATCCGTTATCAATTACGGCAATCCACCTAACGTGATGCCCGAGTGGATCACCGCGCTGCACGAAGAGTCGGCCGTCACCATGGCGCACGGCTACGCCAAGGCCGAAGGCAAGCCGATGCTTGCGGCGCTGCATGGCACCATCGGCATTCAGCACGCGGCAATGTCGATTTACCAGGCCTACTACGATCGCGTGCCGGTGGTGATGGTGGCCGGCAACGACGTGGATTTCATCCCTGCCCACACTGCGATCGATATGGCGGGGATGGTTCGAAGTTTTACGAAATGGGACGCGCAGCCCGACACCGTGGAAGACGCCCTGGTGGCGATTCAGCGCGCGTACAACGAAGCCATCACGCCGCCGATGGGGCCGACGCTGGTGGTGTTGAGCTCGGAGATCCAGAAACTAAATTCACCGAACGTACAGATTCCGACCTATAAGCCGCCACAGATGCCGACCATCGACACCACCACGGCCGGCGAGATCGCGAAGAGCCTGCTGGCCGCGCAGAATCCCAGAATCGCGGTGGGACGCATGCGAACTCCGGAAGGCGTCAAGCGGTCGATCGAACTCGCCGAACTGGTGGGCGCGTGCACCAGCACCGAAGCCATGCGCGGTCCGATGAGTTTCCCGCAGCGCCATCCGCTGTGCGGGCCGGGAGCGGACACCAATTACGATTACACCCTTGGACTGGAAGCTCCAGGCGCACAGGTTTCGATCAACGGTCCGGGCCTGGCGAAAGTCGCCGAAGCGCGCGACGTCACTCACATCGATTTTAAGGGTGTCCGCACGCCTGCCAACTTCGGCCGCGGGGAGCGTGAGAAATCGGCCATGCCCGTCCAGGCCGATGCCGAAGCCAGCCTTCCGCTCATCATCGATGAGGTGAAGCGCCAGTTGACACCTGACCAAAAAACGCGCATTCAGGATCGTTCCACGAAACACGCCCACGCCAACCACGATGCGCATGTCGCCGCGCTCGAGGTCGCAGTGGAAAGAGCCAGGGCTGGATGGAATGGTTCTCCGATCAGCACGGCTCGCGTTTACGCCGAACTGTGGCCGCTGATCATGAACGAAGACTGGTGCCTGTCTTCTCCCAGCAATTTCTCGGGCGGACACAACGTACAGCTTTGGGAACACAACAAGCCCTATAGCTACCTGGGCGGGCAGGGAGCCGGCGGCATGGGTTACGGCGCGCCCGCATCCATGGGCGCGGGTCTGGCGGCGAAAGCACGCAATCGGATCGTCATCAATGTTCAGACTGATGGCGACATGAACTACGCACCCGGCGTCCTCTGGACCGCGGTACATCACAAACTTCCGGTGCTCAGCGTGATGCACAACAATCGCGCCTGGCATCAGGAATACATGTTCATTCAATACATGGCCGGTGTGCGCGGACGCGGCGCCGAGCGGGCCATTATCGGCAACACGCTGCGCGATCCGTTCATCGACTATACAAAGATGGCGGCCGGCTACGGCATGGCGGGCGAAGGACCCATTTCCGATCCCACGAAATTGTCGGCGGCCCTGCGGCGCGGAATCGCTTCGGTGAAACGCGGCGAGCCGTATATGATCGATGTGATTACGGAGCCACGGTAAGGAAATTGGCATGAAAAGGAATTCGAAGACGCATTGGATTTTGGTTGCGGCGCTGGCCGCGCTGGCGGTTCCGGCTGCTACTTTATACGCCCAGCAGGGCGGGCGTGGCGCCGGCGGTGGCCTTCCACATAATCCGGAGCCCACCAGCCCGGTTACCGGAAATGCGGTCACTGGAAAGAAGCTGTTTTACTCCTATGGCTGCTACGCCTGTCATGGCTACAACGGCGAGACCGGCTACCGCGCTTTTGTGGGAAATTGGGGACACCTTGGGGCTGAGCAGGAGTTCATTTCGTTCCTGCGCGCCCGTGTGAATGTCGCGCCGGTGGTTCCTTCCGACAGGATGCCCAATTTCAGCGCGGCAGTTATGCCCGACAAGAAGGCGAAGGACATTTATGCCTACATCCGGACGTTCAAAAGCTCGGCTCCTCCACTGAAGGACATTACGACGCTGAACTCGATTGTCGCGGCCGCCAAGCGCGAGAAGAATTAATCGTTCACTTCGCCACCCGAAAAACGGCCATAAGGGAATAATGGCCACAGATCAACTCAGATAAACGCGGATAGAACAAAATACACGAATTTGTCTTATCGGTGTTGCTCGGCGTTCATCTGCGGCTGATACCGGCTGTTACTCAATAGCGCAAAGGGTGCGGCACGCACCACAAAACAGGTCAGGAACTGCCTCGCACCGCGCTCCGTTTTGCGCAAGTTCCTCAATAGAGCGGGGGAAAGTGCCTGGTCTGCAATTTGCGGCTGGGTGGAGGGCCAGGCCCATCGCTCGATTGCGCGCGCGGCATCGGGTTGCGAAAGTCGATATCCGCGGTGTTGAACGACAAAGGCCGGTCCAGCACCATCTCCATGGTGGTTCCTTTGGCGAGGACCGCGTCGGGTCCGCGTGTCAGCAACACACCGAGCAAGCCGGCCGTCACCCCGGCGGCGGCGCCCAGGCCAGCGCCCATGCCCGCATGTCCAGCAGCTGCGCCCGCCAGGCCTCCAATAGTTGCACCCACGCCCGCGGCTTCACCTACGGTCTTGACGTCGCCGGACTTATCGCCCTCGCCCTGGATCTTGCCTTCGGATTTGTCCAGCGTTTCCGGCGCGCGCCCATCCAAATTATCCATGCGTCCCCGAAAATCGCGTGTCACGCCGTTGGGCAACGTCAGCGAGTCAAACCGGACGTACAGTTCGCCGCGCCCCTTCACACGGCCCGGACGCTTTACCTCCGTAATCGTGCCGGCCACATAACTTCCCGGAGGAATGATGACATGCCCGTTGACCAGAATCGGGAACACGCTCTCCAGATAAACTCGTTCGCCGGTCACCGCGGTTTTCGTGCTGATACTGTTGATCATGCTCAAGGGGATGCGGGTGCCCACCGCCACCACGAACTCATCGGGTTTAGAGGGAGCCGGGCGCTGTACTGGGGACGCCGCTTCGGGAGCAGGAGCCTGTTCTGGCGCGCCCTGTTCTTGCGCGCATAGGGCGAGCGCTGCGGCCAACGTCAGCACGGCGGATCGAAGGTACATCGCGAATTCCCCTTCTCCAGTTTAAACGCAGGCCGCCGTTAGCGGGTTTCCGCAACCCGGCGAACGGGCCTGTTTGCCCTCTTCTCCTGCTTCGCCTTTCCCTGCGGCTTGGCCGCTATCAATTGCAACGGACCTGACGCCAGGAAGAACGCGAGCAACGCCGCCGGCCACAGCTGCAGCAAAATGCGCTCGAACGACGTGCTGATTTCGAGCGGCAGGTTGTCCACATAAAGAATATCGATCAGCAATTGCGCGGCCAGCGTTACTGGGAGCGCAATTGCGGCGGTAGCCAGCGCCGCCCGGTCGCGCGTGTTCACTCGAAAACGCACCAGATACCAATACAGCGCCAGCACCAGAGCAATCGGGATCAGGAAGCGGCCAAAATTGAACAGCACGATCACCAGGCCCTCCGCGGTCACGATCCAACGCGCCGGGTCGGCCAGATGCTTGAGGATCGCCGAGGCAGGCTCCGAACTCAAGTCGCTCGGTCCGGCGACGCGCAGCTTGAAGATAGATCACGACGGCCAGCGGCGCCGCCAAACCGAGCGCCAAGCGCAGTAGCTGAGGCGCCCAGCAAGCTTCCGCTCTCGAAACCGGAGCAACGCGATGGCACGCGCCGACAAGCACGGCCGCCACGAAGAACAATCCCTTCGTTTCTGGTCCAGGCCGCGAACCCGGCCATCAAGCCCGCCAGCGCGCTGAAGCGCAGATTGTCCGGATGCCGGTCCTGCAGGCAAATTAGCGCGAGTGTCGCCAGGATGTAGAAGCTCAGCGGAACGTCGCCATAGAGTGCGGCGCTCAGCGCGATAAAGCTCGCGGTGCCGAGCAAGATCGTCCCGGCCAGCAACGCGTGCGCTTTGCCGCGCAAGGCTCCGAGCGCGCTCACCAACAGACCCGCCGTGCCGAGAGAAAAAAGAAACGCGATCGGCGATGGGCGCGTCGGTGGATTCCTGCCCGGCTGAGCTTCCAGCACAGAGCCACCAGCGCCCGGCAGCAGCAGCGGATAATCCGGATGGGTCCAAGCAAGATCGCTCGAAAAAGCGTCCCGCCAGAATGCGCCCGCGCGAAACAGGAATCGCGCTCTCAGATTCCAGATGGACCACGCGCCTTCGTCGCCGTGCGGATTGTATCCAACCGCGCCCAGAAACATGGTCAGGGCCAGCACGATCGCGAGCACGAACAAGGCGGTCAAATACCAGGGGACCGCCGGGACCCTCCGATGTCCCAATCGAGCAGCGTGCCCGCTTTCCTGGCGAGCAGCTCCCAACGCCAACGCAATCACGACGGCCGCACCGTCACCGATGCCAGCACCGTGACGCTCGGCCCCGCCAGCACCAGCATCAAAAAATACAAGCACGATGCGATGCCCGCGCCCAACCCGATGCCGAGTGAAAACAGCCAAATGTTGTGCAGCGACCAGCGCATGCGGCTGCGGAAACATCCAACGAACCAGGCCGAATCCGGCCAGCCACATCGCGGCCAGACACGACAGCAGCATCATCTGCTTCTCGCCCCGGCAGAGTGCCAGGCCGTTGCCCGACCGGCCGCAGTAGTCCCAGATGATTGGCCTGCAGAAGCCTCATGTCCAATTGCTTGCTGTGATAGTTCACGATCACCAGATTCTCGTGGACGGATGGCCGTGATGATCGCCGGCGCGAGCGTGTATTGCGTGAGATGGAACTCAGCCAGGGCGCTCGGATCGGTGGGCGGGAGTGTCCGAAAGGTAGCCGTACACGGTGTGGGGTTGAATGTTTTGCGAAAATCGTTGAACCGGTTTTCGAAAGCGGCGACGCCAAAGGCCTGGGTGCTGCTGGGTAGCGGCTCCCAAAACATCCAGCAGGAACCAAAAGCTGGAGACGAGCGCGATGGCCGCGAGCGACAGAACTGCGAATTGATGGCGCGCCAAGCCGATCAGTTTAACACTACGGGCTCACTGGAAGGTGCACGCCGGGGATGCTGATGGCGCCGTCCAGTTGCAAACGAATTTCGGGATTCGAACCGGTGGATAGGGGCAGCGTCAGGTTGATCTGATACAGCCCGGCGAAGCCTGGCGCGACGCCCGCATAGTCGATCGCGCTCGGGTCCACCGCCACTCCATCCAGCAGGATGGACAGATTTGCGCCGGCTAACCAACGGAGCCGCGGCGGCGGGCACCTGGCCATAAATCGCGGGCGGCGTCACTTGCGCCCAGGCCCGTGGCATACAGCATGACGATATCGCCGGGTTTGGCGGGCGATGGCGGGCGTGAGAACCGATCCATCGGCTGCCGTCGCAACCGCGTTTTGAAGGTCGAGTTGGAAAAGGCCGGGCGCGGCGCGAGCCAGCGTCACTGTGAATGGCCGGTCCGCGCCAGACCGTCGATGGTCACCTGCACCACCGCCGGACCGCGCGGTCATGATTCGGTGGAACCAGGAAGTTGATCTGCGTGGGCGAAACATAATACAGGTCGGCGGGATAATTGTTGACGAACACCTGCGGTTTCGCTGCTGCCGAGCACGATGGGCAGCACGCCGCCCTGGATATTGCTCAATGTGATCGCCGCGGTGCTGTACGCCAGGTTCGCGCCGTAAATGGTGCCGAGCGTGTTGGCGGCGAGCGCGCCGGATTGGTTGTCGGCCGCGTTGACAATGCTGGCGGCGTCGTAAACGGGCGCCACTCGGGGCACGGGTTTTTCGGCCCCGAGCATGCACCAGACAGGACAGCAGGGCCAAAGGGAAACGAACCGATGGCATTGATCCATTAGTTCGGAACGCCGCTTGAAAATCTCAGGAATATCGCGGCGCGTTAGTATCTCGGAACGGCCGGGTCGATCTCCAGGCTCCAGCGATCGATGCCGCCGGCCATGCTCTGGCACGCGTCCACGCCCTGCTCGCGCAGCCAGTGAACCACGTTCAAGCTGCGCACGCCGTGATGGCAAAATACGATCAGCGGCGTTTCGTCCGCCTGCGCGTCCAACCGCGAAAGCTCGGCCGGTACGCTGCGCATCGGAATCAGCTCGGCGCCGCCGATGCGGGCGAGTTGGAATTCGCCCGGCTCACGGACATCGATCAGAGCGAGTTTCTCGCCCGCCTGTAAGCGGCGCTGGATTTCCTGCGGCGTGATTTCGAGCGGCAGCGGTGTTTCCGTCATCATTTGGCGGGGGGATGCGGATCGGAAGTCATTTTGAAATCGTGCGGTCCTGGCTGGGTCCACAAATTCTATTTTGACATTGGTGCCGATGCCTTCGATATAGCGGTATGTCCAGTCGATATACGGGCACCGCTGGTGCCGCATCGCCTGTGGAGTGATCGTCGATTTCATCGGGCGGCCCGTACACGATGTAGATGCGACCGCGGTCGGTTCTCCAGCCGGCCTTGCCGTGTGCCGTTGGAAAATGCAGGTTCGCAAATACGATGCGCCGGTAATGCTCATCTTTGAACTCGTTTTCTTCGGTGTCCGGGCGTGGGATCGCGGCGTTTCCAGAATTGCTCGATAAACGCTTCGCGTTCGGCGTCGGTCTGCAAGGCCAGGAACGCGGCGCGTTCTTCGGGTGTGATGATGTAGACCACATCTTCTTCCAGCCATTTGGTGTAAGGCGAAACCTTCGACGCCTCCGGTGGGGCGTTCTGCCCAGCCTGGGCTTGGGCGACGTAACGCTGTGTGGGGACTTCAGGCGTACCGGGCGCCTTCGCTTGCCACGCGGTGAGCCCAACGGCGGCCGCGATCATCAAAATTCCGGCGGAAACGAAGGGCGTCAAGCGACGGAACCGGGACCCTCCGTGGGAATGAGCAGACGGCGAATTCTTTTCACCAGATTTCCTCCTGTAGCGGCCAGGGCGGCTTCCGATGAGCCCCAGCGGCATTGTTCCAAGGCAGCCAGCGCGACGGCGTATTCATGCGCATCGCCACTCAAGGCAACCGCCAGATCGTCGCAGCAATTTTCGCGCTCCGTACGGATCACGCCGGAAATCCACCAGACCACCGGATGATAAAACAACAGGCTTTCCACCGACGTTTGCAGCATGTTGACCAGATAATCGCAGCGCCGGATATGCGCCAGTTCATGCAGCAGGATGGATTCGATCTGTGCGGCGGGCAAGCCGGTGAGCAGACCCACGGGCATGAGAATCACCGGACGCAGGTGCCCCATCACAACAGGAACTCGCGCCAAGGCAGGATTCGAGCAGCACAACCGGCCGCGAGAGCCGGAGACCTCGCGCCAGCACAGTCAACCGCTCCTGCCAGAAATCCGGAGCGGCGCAGACGCCTCTCCGGCGCAGACGCAGCGTCCAGGCCCAGCCAGCCAGATGCCGGAGGCAAAAGAGCGCGACTCCAGCCATCCAGAATGGAACCAGCCACGGCAGCAGGTCGGCCAATCGGAGCATCGACACTTGGGCGACCATCGGCCAGAACGGCCCCGTTGTTTGAAGGGAGCACGATCGGATTTCTCGCCGGCGCCCGCGAAGGCATGCCGGGGCGCAAGGCGCAGCAGCGTGACGCCGAAGCAGAGCCAGGATTACGCACATCGCCAGGCATGCAGCCATGTAGCGCGCGCGGGCCGGAGCGAGTGGCCGCGAGAACGCCCGCCAGCACCACCGCGACGATCGCGCCCTGCCAAAGAGAATGAAACAGAGTCCAACCGATCGCGCCCGCCAGCGGAGTTTGCAGCCACGCTTCCAGCCAGATCATTTGGCCCCCTTTTCGTATTCATCCAGCAGCTTGCGCAGTTCAGCCAATTCCTGTTTCGAAGCCTTGCGCGCGGAAAGCGCGCCCATCATGCAGGTTCGTCGCCGAGCCCCCGAAGGCCCGCTGCAACAAGTCGCCTGCCAGCCGCTGCTGCGTCCATTCGCGAGGTTGCGCGGCTTCATAAATGTGCGCGCGCTGCTTCTCGTTTCGCCGCACCAGGCCTTTCTCCGCCATGATCTGCATGAATTTCAGCACGGTGCTGTACTGCGTCGGTTTGCGCCGGCTGATGGTTTCGTGGACGTCGCGCACCGTGCTGGGCCCGCGGCTCCACAGGACTGTGAGAATTTCGAGCTCGGCTTCGGTCGGCCGGGGTGGCTGGCGTGACATACGAAGACATTACTACGAAGGCATTCCTATGTCAAGAGGTATCGGCTCTTAGCGAAACAGCCGTTCGTCCCAAACTACCGGCCGCGGCTTAGTTGCCCGAAGCTTGCGAAATCCCGGATGCGCCTGGTTGATGACCACATTGCGTTCCGCGCGCGCCACCACCGACGGCACAATCAGAACCGTGGAGCGCGCTTCGTCGTACCAGTCATCGCCAAAACGCCGGCTCGCTCGCTGATCGGACGCATCCCAGCCTCGGACCCTGGCTGCATCCAGCTCTTCAACACTCACGCCCTTGCCAATTAGAACCTCGATGCAAGCGTGCTGCTCGGGCACCCGGCCGATGTTGGCGTTGGCCAGAACCTCCAGCATCGCGCCGGCATAGGTCTCGGCGGCATAAATGACGCGCCGCCCCGGTGAATTCCAGCGCCCACCGAAGGCCGCGGCCCCTTCTCCATCGAAAATCTGGCGACGGCGATCGGCGATTCGATACGCCCGCCGTAAGGGTAGGTTCCAGCGCCCGCTAGGCCGGGAGGCCATGGAAGACTTTGCCGAGAAGTTCTTCCACTTGACGGGCGCCGAGCTCGGTCATGGCGGCATCGATGGGAGTTTTCCGGCGCAGGGCAGGATGCGGGGTAGTTAAGAATCGGTGTGCGTCCTCGCGGTCGCCCCACACGTACTCGGCGTTCGCCACCACTCTCGCGACGCGTTCGGTGCGCTCGCTTTCGGCCGGACTCAGACGGTCCCGGCGGCGCTTAAACGTGGCTTCCGGAACGATCCGGTTCATGAACTGCTTCTGCTCGATCCTGCGCGCGAAGATGCGGCTGGCTGTTTGGCGCAGCGCCGCCTTAGGCAATCCTTCGGCGACTGCGTCATTAAGCGCGGCCAGCGATGCCAGGCGCCGGCGCAAGACGGGCCTGCCGCCCAACACGTCGGCGATCTGCGTTACCGCAATCATGTCCTGTCTCATTGTACCTGTATTTCGGTATCAACTGATCCACTTCGCGAGCCGAGGCCAAGGGTCAACGTTGGAGCGCTTCCACCTGGCGAAGCCGGCGCGAGAGAAAATCGATTTCCAGTTGATTGGCAGCTAAGCCGAGAGCTCGTTGGTATGCCGCGGCAGCCTCGGAATGCCGGTGCAGCCGCCTCAACAAATCCGCCCGTGCGGCGTGAAACAAATAATACTTATCCAGAGAGTCCGAGAGATCGTCGATTTGGTTCAAACCCTCTTCGATCCGCCCGCTCATGGCCACCGCCGCAGCATGATTCAGGGCGATCACAGGAGATGGATTCATTTCCATCAACACTTCGTACAGCGCGGCGATCTGGGCCCAATCGGTCTTCGAAGAATCTTCCGCTTCGGCATGCACCGCCGCGATGGCTGCCTGGATCTGATATGGTCCCGGCCGGCCCAGCTTCAAGCCGCGCTCCACCAGCATCAGTCCTTCTGCAATCGCATCGCGATCCCAGAGCGAACGATCCTGATCCTCCAATGTGACCAACTCGCTCTCCACCACGCGAGCCTTCCGGCGCGAATCATGCAGCAGCATCAACGCCAGGAGTCCGATATTCTCGGCATCTTGCGGAAGCAGCTCGCACAACATCCGGCCCAGGCGAATCGCTTCGGCGCACAGATCCTCGCGCATTAGCTTGGCGCCTGAAGTCGCGGCATAGCCTTCATTGAAGATCAGATAAATCACCGCCTGCACCGTAGCAAGCCTCTCCGGAAGCCGGTCCGGGGAAGGCACCTGATAAGGAATTCGCGCCTCTTGAATTTTTCGCTTGGCGCGCACCAGCCGCTGCGCAAGCGTCGTTTCGGGTACCAGAAACGCCTTGGCGATTTCGGGAGTCGACAACCCGCCGAGCGTGCGCAGCGTCAGCGCTACCTGCGCCTCGCCGTTCAACGCGGGATGGCAGCAAGTAAAGATGAGGCGCAGCCGGTCGTCGGGGAAGTGCATCGGATCTGCCTCGAACTCAGAATTCTCGGCCTCCGCCATCGCAGCCTGATATTTTAAGGAATCCAGCTTTTCAAGTCGAGTCTTTTCCTTGCGCACCACATCGATCAGCTTGCGGTGCGCGGCCGTCATGATCCAAGCCGCTGGACTGTCTGGAATTCCTTTGGCCGGCCAGGAGGCGAGCGCGGAAGCAAACGATTCCTGCAGCGCCTCCTCGGCGCGGTCGAAAGAGCCGGAGATTCGGATCAGGCTGGCGACGATCCGTCCGGATTCCTGCCGGAAAACGGATTCCACCGCCGAACGAATGTCATCCATCCGAAACCGGCGCGTGGCTGGCGATCGGCTCCGCTTCGGGGCCCTGGGTCAGCAAGCGCATCGGCCGGATTTCGATGCAACCTTCACCGCCCTGGCAAGCGGTTGGAATTTTAGCCGCCCAGTCGATGGCTTCGTCCAGGTTCTCGCATTCCAGAATGTAGTAACCGGCGAGATGCTCCTTGGTCTCGGCGAAAGGCCCGTCGGTGACGAGCGCCGTTCCGTTTTGCATCCGAACCGTGGTGGCGGTGCTGGTGGGAGCCAGCGGTTCGGCCCCCACCAGCACGCCTTTCCTGCTGGCTTCGTCCATCACTCGCCGATGTCCCGCGCGGATTTGCTTGGCTTCCTCGGGCTTCATGCCGCCGGGCGGTTCGGTGGAATAGACCAGCATCATATAGCGCATCGCGATTTTCCCTCCTGAATCATGGCACGAATCAGTTCACGGGGAACCCGGGATCGGCCCGCACCTCGAGAATCTGCTTGGTGTGGCGCTCGGTGTGCGCCGAAGCCGCGAGAATCCATTGATAGCCGTCCATCACTGTGTGCTCGCCTTTCGAAAGTCTCTTCAACGGCGGCGATTCCAGGACATGGTCCCGCAGATCCGGCATCGATTCCAGGCACTCGGCCAAGGTCCTGGTGTTCGTCTTTACCCGATCCAAAGTGACGGGCAATGCGCAGTCGCCTTTGGGATGCAAAGGCTCGGGCGCCGGAAATTTGGCGAGCCGGTTGGGGAAATGGTTGATGATGAGCGCATCCACCAGTTCGAGATCGCGGCCGGCGGGAGCCGGGGCCGCGTCTGGGAGTTGATCCTGCAACATCCCGAGGACGAGCTCTTGCACGAACGCGATATGTTCCGCGATTTCGGCGATGGACCAGACCCCTGGCGCCGGCTTGAATTTCCATTGCGCCTCTGACACTCCCCGCAACGCGCCGATCACGGCGTCGCGGGTTTGCTGAAGATGCAATGTCGCCAGTTCGAGTTCCGCGGGCGTGAGCGGACGTTCAGCGGCCAAAGCCGCCGGTGAAGTAGCTTGCATGTTGTTTCTCCTTTCGCAACCTCATATGGACGACGATTGGTTTTATTGGAATCGACAGCGCCGCTAGGAAAATTTCATGATCGGCCGGACTTCGATCGATCCATAACGTGCCCAGGGGATCTTCGCGGCCATGGCGAGCGCCGCGTCGATGTCCTTCGCTTCCACCAAATAATAACCGCCCAGTTGTTCTTTTGTCTCGGCGAATGGTCCATCGGTCACCAGCGATTTGCCGTCCCGTACCCGGACGGTTTTCGCGGCCGGCGTGGGCTGCAATGCTTCGCCGCCCTGAATCGCGGTCGCGAATTCCTTTCCAAAGTCCGCGAACGCCTGATAGTCGGCGGCGTTCTCCGCCTCGCTGAGCGTGGCCGCCCGCGCTTCCCGGTCGTAAATCAGTAGCAGAAATTGCATAAGCTTATTCTCCTCATGAGTACGACGGGCGATCAAGCGAAAATCGACAGGCGAGTGACCGGAAGCTGGTTTTTGTTAGAACATTTTGTGCGTGGTCCTGCGATGGGACCCGAACAGCCTGCTAGCCCAATGGGATTTCCCTCAGCGATAATGGTTCGGGGGGATTCAGCCATGCATCGATTTGTTACGGCCGGCATAATCATGACGGCGCTAGCATTCACCGCCGTTGCGCAGGACTGGTATCACGAACGTGAAGAACGCTACCGCGGCGAGCAGTGGCGAGCCCATGTCTTCATGCACGTCAGAACCGATCTGGAACACGTCTGGAGCGGCCGGGCCGCCGACCGGGAACAACGGCGTCTGGACAGAACCGAGCAAGAGCTGACGAAAATGCAGGCCGATCTGGATCAGGGCCGGTGGGATAACGGCATTCTCAACGATGTCATCGATTCTATTCGGAAATCCTCCAACAACCAGCGTCTTGCGGAGCGCGACCGAGCCGTATTAGCCGACGATCTGGTCCGCCTCAAGGATTTTCAAGACCATCACAATCACCGGCCTTAGGCGCATACTGGCTACATATGAAACAACCGAAGCGGAAGTGGATGCCGTTGTTCTGCGCGGCCGTTGTTGCCGCGACGCTCGCAATCCGGCCCATGCACGCCGAACTTCTTGAAAAGAGCAAAAAGGTGGCTGGTACAACGGTCCACTATAAAGTTGTTCTTCCCAACGGGTATGATCCAGCGAAAGCGTATCCGGCGATCCTGGCCTTCGGCGGCGGTCCTCAGACCATGAACACGGTGGATGGCGTTCTGAACCGCAACCTCCGCGCGGAGGCCGAAAAACGAGGCTATATCGTGGTCGCTCCCGCCGCTCCGGACGGCCAGATGTTCTTCGAGGACGGGGCCCGCATTTTTCCAGAGTTTTTGAAGATGATCCTGGCCGACTACAAGATCGAAGACAACAAGTTTCATATTGCCGGACCCTCCAATGGCGGAATCGCCGCGTTCCATGTTGCGGCTCAGAATCCTCAATATTTTTTGTCCATTACCGCCTTCCCCGGATACATGTGGGAGCCCAGCCCGGCCAAGCTCCAGGCGATTTCGAAGATGTGCGTCTTCATGTACGTGGGCGAGAATGATCCATACATGTGGCACGACGAAATGAAGCGGGAGGCCGAAGTGCTGCGCGCCGAAGGCACCGTGGCCCGCTATACCGTCGAGAAGGGCCAGCCGCACCGCATGGAAACGCTGGCCGGTTCGGGCGCCGGGCGCTTGTTCGACGGATTTGAGGAAGCCAGCAAAGGCTGCACTCATGGGAATGGCGCAGCGCCGCGGTAAGGCTTATTTGCAGTTCGTCGATAGCCGCCGCCAGCAAGACGCCGTCACGATCGTGAATTCCTTCAAAACCCCGCCACCCAATTCCTAGCTATGCCAGATCGCTTCGACGTCATCATCGCCGGTGGCGGCATCATCGGCGCGTCCATTGCCTGGCGGCTCGCGCGGGAACAGCGGCGCGTGCTGCTTATCGACGCCGCAAAGATTGGGTCGGAGGCCAGCTCGGCGGCAGCAGGGATGCTCGCGCCTGGCGGCGAGTTCGGCCAGATTTCGCCCATGCTCGATTTCGCCATCAGCAGCCTGGCGAAATACGATGATTACGCCGCCGCGATCCAGGCCGATGGCGGCCTTCCCGTTGAATTCCGCCACACTAGCGCGGTACAGGTCGCTATTACCGGCACCGAACTAGAGTCGCTCTCACGGCGCGCCGCATCGCAACGCGCCGGGGGCGTTGCTTCGACTGTCCTTACTCGCGATGAGCTGCGCGCGCTTGTCCCCTTGCTTCGAGAAGACGCGATCGGCGCTATTCACTACACCAACGAAGCCGTGGTTGATCCGGCCGGCCTCGCTACCGCTCTGCGTGCGGCCTGCCTGGCGCGCGGCGTAATCATCCAAGAAGACACACGCGTCACATCGATCGCGGCCGGCGACAACGGGGCCTGCGTGTGTCTCGCCGATCAAGCGATCGATGCTTCGTCTGCCGTCCTCTCAGCCGGCGCCTGGAGCAGCGGCATCGCCGTAACCATCGATCACCAGCCCCACGCACTGCCGCGTTGCTTTCCGATGAAAGGCCACCTGCTCGGCTATCGCCTCCCCGCCGGATCGCTCGCCGCCACGGTCCGCCACGAGCACACTTAGATTCTGCAGCGCGCTGACGGGTTCACCATCGCCGGCTCCTCCACCGAAGACGCCGGATACGACCGCACAATCGATCCCAAAATCGTTTCAGACATCGCGGCCCGCGCGGGTACCCTCGTGCCCATGCTGGCATCGCTCAAGCCCGAGTCCGCCTGGATCGGCTTCCGGCCCGCCACCGACTCTCCCGCCCCGCACATCGGGCGCGTCCCATCCAGCCGGCTCTGGCTGGCTTATGGACACTACCGCAACGGTGTCCTGCTCGCCCCAGCTACCTCTGAACGGGTCTGCCGCGAAATCCTCGCGATAGAATAGCAGCGGGGGTTTGTTCCATTGCGCCGGCTTGCGTTGCGCCTGCTGGTTTCACTCGCGGGCGTCGCGATGGTTACGTACATCGCGTATTTCGTCATTCCGCATAATCCCACTACGGTCGGCTTCGCGTACTTGTTGTTGGTTCTGGCGATAGCGAGCACCTGGGGATTGGCCGAAGCGACCCTCGCCTCATTGGCGGCCACGCTCACCTTCAATTTCTTTTTTCTCCCTCCGGTTGGAAGGTTCACCATTGCCGATCCGCAGAATTGGGTTGCGCTCTTCAGCTTTCTCGTCACCGCGCTCATCGCCAGCCGGCTCTCTTCGCGAGTGAAGAAGCAGGCCCTGGACGCGGTGGATCGCCAGCGCGATATCGAGCGCCTCTACACCTTCAGCCGCGCCATCCTGCTGATCGATCCGGTGGAACCGGTGGCCAAGCAGCTCGCGCGCAAGCTGGCGGAAGTTTTCGGGCTGCGCGCCGCCGTGCTCTATGACCGGCGGAGCGGCGAGATCCATCGCGCCGGCCCTTCGGACTTCGACGGCATGGAGGATCAGCTGCGCGAAGCCGCCTCGCAAGGCACCTCCTTCTTCGACCCAGAACACCAACGCGTGATTACCGCGGTCCGCTTGGGCTCGGAACCCATCGCCAGTTTTGCCATCCAGGGCGTGTTTATGCAGGATTCGGTTTTACAGGGCGTCAGTAATCTCATCGCCATCGGACTGGAGCGGGCCCGCGCGCAGGACCTTGCGCATCAGGTGGAAGCCGCGCGGCGCAGCGAGCAGCTTCGCGCCACGCTTATTGACGCCATGGCGCACGAATTCAAGACGCCGCTCACTTCTATCCGCGCCGCCACTACGTCGCTGTTGTCATCCCCAGATCAGCCCATCGAGAGCCGCACCGAACTGTTGGAGGTGGCGGATGAGGAGGCCAGGCATTTGCAATCGCTCATCGATGACGCGGTGGACATGGCGCGCCTGGAGTCCGACCATATTCAAGTGCGGCGCGAGCTCGACGGACCCGAAGGAACTCATAGAAGACGTGGTGGCTTCCCTCCACACGCAGATTGATGACCGGCCGGTGGAGATTCGGTCCGAAGGCTCGCTGCCTCAACTCTCGTTGGATCGCCGGCTGCTGAAGCTGGCGCTCAAGCAGGTGCTGGACAATGCACTCAAATATTCCCCGCCGCGCTCTCCCGTTGAGGTTCGCGTATCCAACGGCGGCGACTCGGTGAACTTCGAAATTACGGATCGCGGCCAGGGCATCCCCGAACAAGAACAGGGCCGCCTGTTTGAGCGCTTTTTCCGCAGTCCGTCCGTCAAGAACCAAGTCCCCGGCTTCGGCCTCGGGCTCGCGATCGCGCATAACATCATTCAGGCGCATCATGGCGCACTGACGGTCAGCAGCCGTCCCGGAGAAACGACGTTTCGAGTGGCGCTGCCATTGGCGGATGTGGTGGACAGCAAAGGAGCGCGCACATGAGCGCCGGACGAATTCTGGTGGTCGACGACGAGCCTCAAATTCGGCGCATCATGCGCACCACCCTCACCGGAGCCGGCGACGAAGTAGACGACGCGAAAACGGGAGAAGAGGCGCTCGAAAAGCTGCGCGATTATCATCCCGATTTGGTGCTGCTCGACATGAACATGCCAGGCATGGGCGGATTGGCGGTATGCCGCGAGATTCGCGCGGGCACCGGCGTGGGAATCATCATGCTCACCGTCCGCAATACCGAGGCCGACAAAGTGCAGGCGCTGGACGCGGGCGCCGACGACTTCGTGAACAAGCCGTTCAGCACACCCGAGCTGCTGGCGCGCATCCGTGCGGCGCTGCGGCGCGTTCCGGCCTCCCCGCAATCTTCTCCCGCGCGTATTCGCATCGGCAAGCTGGTGATCGATTTTGCCGGCCGCACCGCCTTTAATGGCGCCCGCACCAGCCATCTCACGCCCAAGGAGTTGGATCTGGTGCGTTATCTCACCAGCCACGCCAACGAAGCCGTGTCCCACCGCGAACTGCTGCAAGCGGTCTGGGGTCCCGACTACGGCGATCAGGTGGACTACCTGCGCGTGTTCATCCGAAATCTGCGAAAAAAGATCGAATCCGATCCCGATCATCCTGAATTTGTCAGCACCGAACCCTGGGTGGGTTATCGCTTCAACGGCACGCCCGAATCGTTTTGAAAGGCGAGACGCGTTTTGCGATCGGGTAAAGAAAGAAAAGACGGCGCAGGCGATGCGTTTTCAAATCGATGAGTATTTGGCAGGCGCGGCCGGACTCGAACCAGCGACCACCTGCTTAGAAGGGAGAGTAATCCTTTCCACAAGCTCCCTTGTTTTTCGCTGAATCCTATCAATTACAACAATCTGGGGAATCGGCTTTCGCTCAAAAGGTAACCGGTTCAGTTGGAATAGATGGGAGTCGGACGCAGTTTTGGCATAAAAGCAGGAGCATTAGCTCTGCCCAGGCAAGTCCGGCGACGTCACGGTTCGTCGAGCGTGGTGAGGCACTCGCTTCGAAGATGTGCGCAGAATTCGATCGCTGTTGTGCAGCCGCCAAGACTTGGCACCCCCAGTAATCGGCTCGCCGAACCATTAGGAACGGGCGCCGATACTGTCACGGCAAACTCGCAAGCGACGCAGCGGCACCGTCTAGGCTCCCGTTGGCGCGCCGCTCCAATCCTCTCTTTCTCGCGCTCTTAACGCGAACTGACGTCCTTGGGTGTCACATGAATCAGAGCGCCGGGAGCAGCGTCTTCCAGCATCCACAACGAGCCATCCGGAGCCTCTTCTACGTCGCGAATGCGCTGGCCCACCTCCCAGCGCTCGGCGGATTTAGCGCCACCATGGCCGTCAAAGACGATACGGCTGAGCGAACGGGTCCCTAGGCCGCTCACGAAGCCGTTGCCGTTCCATTGCGGGAAGGTTTGCGTGCCATGGTAGAACATCAGGTTGCCGGGCGCGATTACGGGCGTCCAATAAAGCACTGGCTTCGCCAGATCGGGCCGCGTTTCGGGACTGGGAATCGGCACGCCGTTATAGTTGGGGGCGTAGGAGACGAGCGGCCAGCCGTAATTCTTGCCCTTCTCGATCAGGTTCAGCTCGTCGCCGCCGCGCGGGCCATGCTCAACTTCCCACAACTCACCGGCCGGCGAAAACGCCAGGCCGTAGGGCGTACGGACGCCACTGGCCCAGGTTTCGGCTGGCGTCATATTGGGGACACCGGTGAACGTATAGGTGCTCACCACCGGCGCAGTCTTGGCGGTTTCGGTGTCGCGCGGAGGGTCGATCAGCGGAATGGTGGAAGCACCGGTTTTTCCGTAGTTGGGATTATCGGGCGCGGGTTTGCCGTCCAGCGTCAGGTGCAGGATCTTTCCTTCCGGTTGATTCGGATCCTGCGCGGGGGTGAAACGCTGGCGGTCCCCAACTGTGAGGAATAGCGACTGGCCGTCGGGCGCGAAGGCGATCTGCGCGCCTTCCTGGCCGCCCAGGCCCTTGGGCAATTGGCGCCAGAGCACTTCCAGTTTTTCCAGCCTGGCCACGGGCCCGGTGGTGCCAGGCCCGCCACGTCCGGCGGTGTTCAGTTTGGCGCGAGCCAGCACCAGGCCCCCGCCGTAGTCACCAGGTTCGGCATAGGTGAGATAGATCCGTTGGTCGGTGGCATAAGTCGGCGAAAGGAAAACGCCCATCATACCGCTCTGCCCCTGCCAATACACCGCGGGCGTATTGTTCACCATGCTTTTCGTTCCGTCCTGCGATACCAGCCAAATAGGCCCGACCTTTTCGGTGATCAGCATCCGGCCGTCCGGCAGAAAGGCTATCCGCCAGGGCAGCTCAAACGTGGCCACCGTGGTCATGCTGAAGGGCAGGCTGGCTTCGGGCTTCTGTTCGCCAATATTTACCTGGGCCCAGGCCGCTACCGACGCCAGGGTGAAAAGCAAAGTCGCTTTCGCCAATTTCATCTTCATTTCTCCTCGCTCTATTTCAACACCAAAGGTACGTTCCCGATCAAAAGGGATAGTGCGACTCGCCCTGCTGGATTGTGATCCACTTCAGCTGCGTCAGCTCATCCATGGACCACTGGCCGCCCTCGCGGCCCATGCCCGAATCCTTGACGCCGCTGAACGGCCCGTGCGGCTCATCGTGAACCGTGGATCCGTTGATGTGTACTGACCCCGACTCTAATTCCAACGCGCAGCGCATGGCAAGTTGCAGGTCGTTGGTGATGACTGCTGATGTGAGTCCGTAGCGGGTATCGTTGGCCAGTTGGATCGCATCCGCCGCGTTCTTAGCTTTGCTGACGCTAGCCACCGGTCCGAAAAGCTCTTCCTGAAAGATCGGCATGGAAGGCGTGACGTCGGCCACAACGGTGGGCTGGAAGTAATTCCCGTCGTACGTGCCGCCGCAAAGAACGCGCGCGCCTGCCGCCTTTGACGCTTCAATCCGGCTGGCTATGAACGGGCACTGCGAGGCGCGGATCAGCGGTCCAATGACAGTCTGAGGATCGCGCGGGTCGCCCACTTTTAGTGTCTTCACCTTCGCGACGAACAGCTTCAAGAACTCCTCACAGACGGGTTCTTCTACAATCACCCGAGATCCTGCCATGCAGATTTGACCTTGGTGCATGAAGATACCGAATGCGGCCGTGTCCACCGCGTACTTAAGGTTGGCATCCTTCATCACCAGCAGCGGACTCTTTCCGCCCATTTCCAAATCGAACTTCTTTCCCCGGCGCGCGCACTCCACGCCGATTTGGCGGCCAACGGCGGTAGAGCCCGTGAAGAGAATCGCTTTCACGCGCGGATCGCTGTAAAGCGCTTCGCCTAAGGTTGGACCATCACCGGTGACGACGTTCAGAACTCCGGGCGGTAATCCGGCTTTATCGAAGATTTCGGCGATCTTGAGACCAACCAGCGAAGTCTCCTCGGAAGGTTTGAGAACGAATGTATTGCCGGCTGCTAATGCAAATGCGACCTTCTTGGTCGCCAGGATCAGGGGAAAATTGAATGGCGCAATGCCTCCTACCACACCCAGCGGCCTTCGGATCGCCAGGGAAATGCGGCCAGGGACATCGCACGGTATGGTGTTACCCATAATGCGGCGGCACTCGCCGGCCGCCGACCGAAGCACTCCCACAACATAGGAAACTTCGAACTGAGACTTGCCGAAAGTGGACCCGCCTTCATCGATCAGGATGTCCACCACCTCAGCACGCATGGATTCCAAAACATCCGCCGCACGAATCAGAATCAACTCGCGCTCGGATGGCAGCGTGTTCCCCCAGACATCCTTCACAGCGTAGGCAGCATCGATGGCTCGCGTCATATGCTCCGGACGCGCCATGAAGACCTTGGAAAACGCCTTGCCGCTGGCCGGATTGACGACCGGTGTCATGGACGCCGGCTCGACTTCGATCGTGTGTCCGTTGATATAAGGTGCCGTGATCATCAAAAATCTCCTGAAAGTGGGCAGCGCCCGGTTGATCAGCCTATCACAGGGCCGGCCGATCAACCAGAAGCCGCGGCGATCAGTGTTTCACTACAACCGTCTTCACTTCCGTGTACTGCTGCAGGCCGTACTCGCCGAGTTCGCGTCCGATGCCCGATTGTTTGAAGCCGCCAAAAGGCGCTGCCGTATCCAGCACGTTGTAGCAGTTTACCCAAACCGTGCCGGCACGAACGTTGTTGGCGATCGCGAGAGCCTTGCTCACGTCCTTCGTCCAGACGCCAGCGGCCAAGCCATACACGGTCTTATTGGCGCGATCGATCACTTCATCCAGGTTCTTAAAGCGGATGATGCTCATCACCGGCCCGAATATTTCCTCTTGAGCAATGGTCATGTGGTCATGAACGTCGGAGAAGACGGTTGGCTCGACGAAGTAGCCCTTATCACCCACGCGGGCGCCGCCGGTGGTGAGCTTCGCGCCTTCGTGCTGGCCTTTTTCGATATAGCCCAACACCTTTTCCATCTGCGTTTGATCCACCTGCGGTCCCTGCTCGGTGCCGGGAAGGAACGGATCTCCGACGGTCCTCTTGCGCGCGCGAGCCGTGCTGTGTTCCACAAACTGGTCGTAGATCCGATCCTCGACGAACACCCGCGAGCCGGCGCAACACACCTGGCCCTGATTGAAGAACAGGCCCATGTGCGAGCCTTCGATGGCTTGATCCATGTCGGCATCGGCGAAGATGATGTTCGGGCTTTTGCCGCCAAGTTCCAGCGAGACGCGTTTCAGGTTGGATCGGCCGGCGGCCTCCAAAATCAGATGGCCGACCTCGGTGGAACCGGTGAAGGCGACTTTGTCGATGTCCATGTGATTCGCGATCGCCGCCCCAGCCGTGGGGCCAAAACCGGGAAGAATGTTGACGACCCCCTCCGGGAACCCGGCTTCGAGAATCAGCTCGCCGATCCGCAAAGCCGAGAGCGGCGTTTGCTCAGCGGGTTTGAGCACGCAAGTGTTTCCGGCTGCCAACGCCGGCGCGAGCTTCCAAGCCTGCATCAGCATGGGAAAGTTCCACGGAATAATTTGCCCGCAAACGCCGATCGCCTCGTGACGCGTATAGCAGAAGAATGGGCCATCGATGGGAATCGTCTTGCCCATTACTTTGTCAGCCCACCCGGCGTAGTAACGGTAACAGGCGATGGTGGCGGATACGTCCACACCGCGCGCCATGGCTAGCGGTTTGCCGTTGTCGAGCGACTCCAGCCGCGCCAAATCGTCGGCATTCTTTTCGATGAGATCGGCGAGCCGGTTTAGTAGCCGGGCCCGCTCCACGCCGTTTGTCTTTCGCCACGGGCCGCGGTCAAACGCCGCACGCGCGGCCTTCACTGCGATATCGACGTCAGCCACGTCGGCCTCGGCTACCTGGCAGATCTCCTGGCCAGTTGTAGGATTGATCGTGGCGAAGGTTTTGCCGGATTGGCTGTTCACCCAGCGGTTATTGATGAGAAGTTTTGCCGCCGACACAGCGACGCGATTTTCGGACGGAGAGGACAACACAGATGCCATGATTTTGCTCCTTTGACTCAGCCGGCAGCTGCCGCGCCGGAGAGGGCTATCCAGCGCCTCATCCTGTTGTGTTCTGTATTCGCGACAATGTCTGCTGCAATAGACACTATCACGTTTTTGAGCGCATGTAACCGGTATTGCTGGGGAGCCCAGCCAGTCAGGCAGAAACCCGCACGGGTTCGTTCATCAGACAGGCCGCCGTGGCGGAGAGTTCGTTGCGGGCCGCAACCGCCTCGGGGGCGCCGGGACCGAGCACGTGATCGCGGCAATCCAGCAGTTCGCGCTGTACAGTCAGGGCGTTAAGCCAGTCTTCTTCCTGGCACAAAATCTTGGACCACGCCTGGAGCGCGCTCAGGCGGAGGGGATGGTAGCGGCCGTGATGCTTGGTAAGATCCCCAACGGCGCGCTCCAGCAGCCGCTTCCCCAGCGCTCGATCGCCACCGCTGCAAAGCGCCTCCGCGAGCACCGCAGTCATCCCCAACGTCTGGAGGTGGTAGGGTCCAAACATCATTTGATAAGAGCACAGGGTCGCCATCATGCCGGGGATCTCCCGGGCGCTGTCCGCTGACGTGCGTCCCGCTTGTGTCATTCAAACACGCTATGGTCGTTGTAACACGACATGGTGTTTTGTTCAACGATATATCCCAGGCGAAAGCCCGATGCACAACTTTACGGTCTTTAGGCGCACAGGGACACACGCTGATACGCTTGCGGCAGTGGGAGCCGCGAGCTTGCTCCAGGCATTCGAGGCGGAGGTCGCAGGCTATAGCGACCGTTTCGAGATCCGCCTGCGGCGTGACGTGACCGTAGAAGAGTTGACGCGGAGCGATCCAGGATTTCGCTATCTGGATCAATCCTCCAGGAAGCAACCCAAACTGCCGTGTGCCTCAATCTACGAACTCGTGAGGGCGGCCGGAGTTCCGCTCGACCCTGACCAGCGCATGTACTCGATCATCGCGCGATTGGGAGCCGAGGGAGGGCCAAACAAACTGATGCTTCGATTCAGCCAGCTCTCCGCGCGCCAGTGGGCAACGCTGGTATGGGAGGGGTTGAACGGGCGAGCAGATTTCGTGACTAAGCCGTCCCTGGTCCAGTTGTTTAATCCGCAAGCCGCGCGCGGTTATTCGCAACTCAAGCCCGCCGGAACGGATCGGAGCGACAAATCGAAGGATTCCTGGAGCGAGCCTTTCTTAGAGTGGCTCCGCTACCGAGGTTATTTTCAGGCCTGCTCCGGCGTGTTTCTGGAGAAGGACAATCCGTGTTTTTGCCGCAGTTCCTGGCGAGATCTCTTATCGCTTGTATCAATCGGTGACGGAGGCGTTTCGCGATCTCCGCTTCGGCGGCGCAGCACCGAAGATCGACTGCCGCATGGTCCTTGGGTTGACCCGCATTCTGGCCGATCAGATGCCAGTCTTCCAGCCTCCGGCGAGTTTCATCAGTCATCTGTCCATTGCCCACTATCGCAGCATGGGCCAAGCCAATGTCGCCAAGCTCGCTGTCGTCAAACCTTGGAACAAGATCCAACCCGGCTGCAGCGTTCCTCAGATCCGAAAACGAAAGTCCAGCTAACTTTTGGACACTACACACTAGACGATCCCGCTTCGGACTTCCAATAAAGGATTGTGAGGGATCTTGACGTACACAAAGCGGATGACCCAACTCGCCAACAAAAGAACAATCACGGAGCCCAATATGAATAGGAGACCGCCGTTGGCGAGCGTCAGACCCAGAGGGAGCAGGGTTCCGGAAGCGAAGATGAGGGCCCCAACACGCCATTGTTGTTCGCGGGTATAGAGTCGCGCGTGGATCGGTTGGAGATTCCGAAACAACAGTCCTAACGGAATCACGTTGAGCACGAGCAGCACGATGAAAGCGGGACGCAGGATGGCGGTCGCCTGCGCGCGCCCGATCACGGCGCCCAGAACCAGCAGTTCGGCGCAACCCATCAGGACCGCGGAATTGGTGAGATAACCTCCCAGCCAGCGCGCGTCCTTCCATCCTGGTTGCGCGTTCGTGCTGAGCAGGACGCCCTTGTAAGCCGCGGCGCCGAAGCCGGGCAGCAGTCCCGCCACCACCGCGAGTAGGCGAGCCCCCTCGAAGTCGAACCCGATCTCGGCAAGCAGGCTTAGCACCGCCGCCGCGGCCAGAGGAAGCGAGAAGATGGTCAGGCACCACGTCCCCACCGACATGGGCGAACCGGGTTTGAAAACCCGGAGCATGTGATGGAAACGCAACGGGTCGCCCAGATCCGTCACGAGCAATGCGAGATCAACGAGCAATAGCACGAGAGCCACCGGATAAGCGACTTTTGCCACGGGCCTGAAGACCGCGGGCGCCGCCAGTTCGCTGACCGCCGCGGCCAGGAACAGTCCCATCGCCATGCCATTGAGTAAAGCATCCCAGGCGATGACGCCGTGCCACCCCGGCACCTTGGTCACAGGAATGTTTTCGTAGCCTTGCATTTTAGGGCTTCAAAAGAAACACGACCACGAGCAGTACAACGATAGCGGCCAAGCCGCCTGCGCTGGAACGAACGTAATCTCCCATCATGTTGAGCCACGGATTGAATGGATGATCCGGCAGGCCATAAACAGAAGGGCGATCGACCAGCAGATAGAACGAATGCATCTCGGAGTACGTATCACTTGGGGCGTCGCCATAAAGGTACGCCTGCGGGACGCCGCGCCGGTGAAGTTGCTCCACGCGTTGACGCACCTGCTCGCGCAGCTGGTCCACCGGGCCGAAGTGGATGGACTGGGTGGGACATGCCTTGGCGCAGGCGGGTTCCAGACCGTCGCGCTGGCGGTCGTAGCAGAGCGTGCATTTGTGCGAGTGACCGCCTACGTCGCTGCGAGTGATCACGCCGAACGGGCAGGCCGCCACGCAGCACGAGCAACCGTTGCAGATGTCAGCTTGAATATAAACGTTCTCGAACTCATTCTGAATGATGGCGCCGGTGGGGCAAGCCTGATGGCAAGGCGCCGCCAGGCAATGCTTGCAATGGTCGCTCATCATCAGCCAGCGGTTGAGAGCCGGCTCGCCGGGGGATTCCACAGAGAATTGCTCGATGAATTTCACATGGCGCCAGGTGGACGCCGACAACTCCGCCGTATTGTCGTAGCTATTGCCGGACCAGTTGAATCCATCCGAGGGAAGTTGGTTCCACTGCTTGCACGCCACCTCGCAAGCCTTGCAGCCGATGCAGACGGTGGTGTCCGTGAAAAATCCGGTAGCCGTTTGGGGCTCCGGCGGTTCACCATGCTGGAACGGATAGACCAGGCGTCCCACGATCTCCGACACCGGGCCGCGCTGCGGATCGTTGATCTGCACTAACCCGGACAGTTCCATTTCTCTACTTGCCATGTCCGAGTCTCCCTTCCGGTTGGGCGCTCAACGGCGTGTCCGGTATCGGATCCAGCGTCGGCCAGGGCGCCGTGGGCACGGTCGGTTGCAAAGCGAGGCCACTGAGCCTTCCAGCATGCACTTGGCAGGCAAACGCCTTGCTTTCGTGCATGCTCACGTTCGGGTCGGCCAAGAGCGCGGTCAGGTCGTTCGCGTTGCTGCCGACCACCTCCCCGGCGAAAGCCCAGTGGAAGGGAAGGCCGATCTGGTGGACCACGCGTCCTTCGACGGCAAAGGGCCGCAGCCGCCGCGTCACCATCGCCCGCGCATCGATCCGGCCGCGCGCCGTTTGGATGGTCATCCAGCCGCCGTGAACAATACCGCGCTCGGCGGCCAGCTCGTAGCTCAGCTCGGCGAACATCTCCGGCTGCAGTTCGTTCAGCCAGCTATTGAAGCGGCTCATCGGCCCACTCAAGTAATGCTCGGTGAGACGGAATGTCGTGGCCACTACTGGATACTCGGCGGTCGGCGCGTGGGCGATGTGGTTGAGCGGCCCTTCGAAGAAGCGTACCGTTGGGTTGTTATTGTGCTTGGGATAGAGCAGGTTGCCCAGCGGCGACTCTACCGGCTCGTAATGCGCCGGCAGAGGACCGTCTTTGATGCCGGGCGAGTATAGCCAGCCCAATCCGTCGGCCTTGGTGATGAAGGGCTGCGCACCGCCGATGGCTGCCATGCCCGTCGCGCCCGGAGGCGGTTGGTAGTCGGGCGGCTTGTCCAGCTCGAAGTCGGGTTTGTCGAGTCCCACCCAGCGCCCTTTCTCAGAGTCCCACCAGACCAATTTTTTGCGTTCCGACCAGGGCCGCCCGTCGGGATCAGCCGAGGCGCGGTTATACAGGATACGAACATTGTTGGGCCAAGCGAAGCCCCATTCCGGTTGGAACGGGTCATTCATGATCTTACGTTCGTTCGCCCGGTTCCGGCCTGGCTCGGGGAAAACGCCGCTGTAGACCCAGCAGCCGCACGCCGTCGTACCGTCGTCCTTCAACTCCGAATAGCCGCTGACAAGACGAGGCTGCCCGGTGCGCGGGTCGATTTCGTCCAGCCGGTGACCGTTAATCTCCATGAGCACCTTCTCAAGATCCGGTTCTCCCTGGATGCGGCTGAGCGTGCCATCGGGCAGACGCGGGTGTTCGTCAAAGTCGTAGTCCCAAGTGAGGTTCAGCAGAGCCTGACCCTTGGTATCGGTGGAGCCGGCGTAGAGCTGCTTGAGACGCTTGCCCAGGTTGTAGATGAACCAGGCGTCGGAACGGCAATCGCCGGATGGATCGACGGCTTTCTTGTGCCACTGAATCAGGCGCTGCGTGTTGGTTAAGCTGCCCTCTTTCTCGGGCGCGGCCGCGGCGGGGATGAAGAAGACCTCGGTGCCGATCTCAGACGACGGCGGCCCATTCGGGTCGTTCTTCCAGAAGGTGGCGCTCTCGGTCTCGAACCAATCGAGCACCACGAGCCACTCGAGATCGCGCAGGCCGGCACGGTGCAGTCCTGCGTTGGGTCCACCGCCGCCGGGGTTTTGACCGAAGAGGAAGTAGCCCTTGACGTCGCCCTTGGCCATGCGATCGAAGTAGGCCAGTTGCGAATAATCGGCATCCACGCGCGGCAGCCAGGAGAATCCGAAGTCGTTTTGAAGCGTGGCTGCGTCCCCGTACCACGCCTTGAGCAAGCTAACAATGAATTTGCTGAAATTCGCCCAGTAGCCGGTAGGCATCCCTCCATAATCGATATAGCAAGTCAAATCCTCGTGCTCAGGCTGATGTGCGGCCGGCTGCGGCAGATAGCCCGGCAGCGTGTCATACAGGGTGGAGACGTCGGTGGCGCCCTGTATCGTAGAATGGCCGCGCAGGGCCATGATGCCGCCGCCAGGCCTGCCCATGTTGCCGAGCAATAATTGCAAGATGCCGGCCGTGCGTATGATCTGCACGCCAGTAGTGTGCTGCGTCCAGCCCAGCGCGTAGGCGATGCAAGTGGTCCGCTCGCGTCCGGAGTTGCTGCAGAGCAATTCCGCGACACGCACAAACTCTTCTGGCGTGCAGCCGCACACCTGCGAGACCACCTCCGGCGTGTAGCGGGCGAAGTGCCGGCGCAGGATCTGCATAATGCAGCGCGGATGCTGCAAAGTCGGGTCGCGCTCCGCGGCTGCCATGTCGCTGTACGCCGAGGTGTATGGTTCGCCGCTGCCATCCATGCAGTGGCCGAAACGTCCATGCGGGTCTTTGGCGGAACTCGCGTTAGGCGCGTGGCCGTTCCGCTCCGCGTAACCCCAATGGCCCTGCCTGGCGTCATAGGAGTCATCTTGCTGGTCGAAGCCGCTGAACAGTCCGGCCAGATCTTCGGTGTCCTGAAAACCTTTCTCGATAATAGTCGAAGCATTCGTGTAGGCCAGAACGTATTCGTGGAACCAACGGTCATTGCTCAAGACGTAATTCACCAGGCCGCCGAGGAAGGCGATGTCGCTTCCAGAGCGGATGCCGACGTAAACATCGCACACGGCTGACATGCGGGTGAAGCGTGGATCGACATGGATCAGCGTTCCACCTTTCTCCTTGGCCTGCATGGGCCAGCGGAATCCGACCGGCTGCGCCTCCGCCATGTTCGATCCCATGAACAGAATGCAATCGCTGTTGGCCATGTCCTGCTGATAATTGGTGGCCGCGCCGCGGCCGAAGGAGGCGCCCAGACCGGGCACCGAGGCACTATGTCATATACGGGCCTGGTTCTCGATCGACACCACTCCCAAGCCACCGCCGAACAGCTTCTTGATGAGGTAGTTCTCCTCGTTGTCGATCGTTGCCCCACCCAGCGTGCCGATGCTGCGCACCGAGTTGAGCAGGCGGCCTTGCTCGTCGCGCGTGGTGAAATCGGCATCGCGGGTGACCTTAACGCGCCGCGCGATCTGGTCCAGCGCCCAGTCCATCGTGCGCGTCTCCCAGTGGTCGGAGTTGGGAGCGCGGTAGAGGACCTGCTTGACGCGATGCGAATTGACGGCGAGTTGGCAGGCATTGGCCCCTTTGGGGCACAGGTGGCCCCCGCTGATGGGACTATCAGGATCGCCCTCAATGTCAATGATCTCGCCGCCCTTGCTGTAGATGAGCTGGCCGCAGCCGACTGAGCAGTAAGGACAGACGCTCTCGGTGACGGTGGCGCCGCGCAGCCGCGAAGCCTTCCCGAGCGTCTGCAGGCTGAATGGTTCCCGGGAAGTTTGTGGGCGTTGGGTTAGTGGGAAGCGGAACATAGCAGCTCCTTCTTTCAGAAATTCCTCGTTCGAGATGTTTGCGTTACTGCGACGCCTCCAAGCACCGCTCTGGAATCGAACACAAGACTCAAACTTCCAAAACACTTCACAAAGATCGCGCACAATGCGACGGCGGTGGGCATTATAGACTTGGCGAACTGGCCGATGGTTTCCGAAAAGCCGGATCCGCCGAACGAGCCGAGCATCTTCTGCGCTCCGTGAGCAAAGAAAACCGCTCCCAAGGCGATTCGAGCTAAGGCCAGGGAATATTCGTTCCGGGTGTTCATTAGTTCGCGAAGCGTGTCCTCCTTTGCAAATTACTCTCCACGAGGTGTCTGGTCTTTGGTGCGTCGATTTGAGCCGCACTCATTGCGCGGCAGGGACATAGGGAAATGTCTTCGACGGTTTCGACGTGATGGACTCCTTGCCGATCCCGAGGCTGATAGGAGCATTCGCCGCAATAGAGAACATCACATTCGGAGTATTGTCCGTCAGCGAGCGGCCGTTCCACTCGGCAAAGCCGAACACCGCTGGGGTCCCGACTTCATAAGGCAGGATATTGGGGCAGAACCGGCGCGCGATCTTTTCCCCGTATGCGCAGGGGTCCTCGGCGGCTCCCATCGCGGATACGGCGCCCGCGATCGCCTTGGTGATGGTCTGTCCGTAAGTCGTTAAGTCATCCCCCGGGCATCCGGCATTGAGACGATTGCCGAGATCTTCGTTGTATTGAGTGAACAAAGGATGGATCATGGGAAGGCCCACGCGGTTGATGGAACGCCACCCGCCCGCGTCGGTAGCGAGCGTCGAGACAGCCCACACGCCGATCCGGGGTTGATCCCCTGCACCGGCGAGCAGTTCCTGGTCAGGCACTTCCAGCACGATCGAATACACAGTATGGCCGGCAAAAAGGTTTTTCGCGCGGCTGGGATCCCAAGTGGAAAGGTCCAACGGGCTTGCCGTCCTGGAATGCATGCCCGACGGCGTGCAAAACATCCGGCTCAATCCAGAAGGGGTCGCCCGCTTTGCCCGCCCAAACCCTCAGACCGGCGGGAGTGGCGACTGTCTCACCCGTAGCCCCGCGAGCCACCACGGTGCCCGGCGCGTCCGGATTCACTGCATCGGTGCCGCGAATGGCGCGCACAATGTAGCGCTGGTTTCCCTGCGCATCGCGCTCGTCGAAAGTAAATCTGTAGGTCAGATCCTCGACCGCATCACCATCGAGATCCACCTTAAATTCGTACATGCCCTCGGGATGATAGCCGGGCGCGGGAATGGGTCCGAAGATGGAGTGGCAGAGATCGATGACGAACGCCGTTCCAGTCTCACCGCGAAATACATAGAGGTCTGTGATGTCGAGCCGGATGTCTTGCCGGGCGATGGGTGAATCCAGATGATGGGACATGTGCCGCTACCTATGCAGCCCAGTGGCCACCGTTCGCCGGCGCTAGGACGCGCGCGTAACCTCCGCCGCGGCAACCACGTAGCTGCGAAGCCCGCGGTATTGCGAATCACATGAAAAGACCACGGATGGGCGCGCGCGTCTTTCGTTCGTCACGATTTTGGTTGGAGTGGGCCCGAATGCCCGGCCTTCGCGCTTTGGCAATCCTGGTGCATCTGAGTTCTGCGCCCGAGTTGTTAGCAACGAAAGGAGCGAACTGAATGAGCGAATTTTCGCCAGCGAATAACACTGTTTTTGGTCTTTATGCGAACGGAGAGTTTGCCGAAGAGGCGGTACAGGAATTGATGACTGCCGGCGGATTCCCGGGCGAAAGGGTTACCGTGCTGTTCCCGAAGAATACCCAGTCCCGGGAGTTCGCCAGCAGCAAGGAACCCATTGCCCTGCTGGAACAGCGGAAGGCCCGACAGCAGATCTGCCTTTGGATGGAACCTGGGGATTCTCCGATCCCGGCGCCGGGCCGCGAGAGGGCGCATTGCCCCACGCTTTGGCGGCGATGGGCGTTCCTCCGGAATGGTGCCATGGCCGGGTCAAGAGAGGCAACGTTCTGGTGTCCGTGGAATGCCGCAACTATGAAGATGTGATTCGCGCCACCGGCATTCTGGTGCTGCTGGACGCGCAAGACATGTCCTGGTCCGTGCAGCCGCAATATTATCGAAGCATGCAGGTGGCTTCGTTCCGGCCTCGTTATAGAGCTCAATGATGATGTCTTTGCGGAAGTCCTTCAGCGATATCTCCGCTCCCAAATTGGCTCCAAGTTGCCAGACCTTGCCCGCGCTAAAACGAAGTGTGCCGATTCCGTGCGGCTCCAACACGCAGGATTTCGATGCGAATCCCTTTTCGGTAAGGGGTTCGTGTCTCAAGCCGTCCACCAGCCGCAGACACGATAAAAAATAAGATTGGAACGTGAAGCGGAACGCTTCACGGCTGCGAAGCAGCCCCTTCAGGTCCGAATCCCAACTGGAGTTCTTCACGAGCGAGTTCGGAACCAGTAGCCTCACCAATCCAGTAGTTGCGCTTGCCAACCTTCTGTTTCCGGGCATTCAACTTCAAGTGAGCAACGATCTTTCCGTAGAACTCTTTGAGGGGAGTTGAAGCTGGCCTGTTGACTTCAAGATTGCGATACCAGTAGGAGTGGTAGTGATGCACTGAACCTTCGCTGATGAATTTCTTGTGGTTCCGCTCGAAAGTTACGCAGAACAGCAACGTGATCGCAGGACCACCATTGCGTTGTCCGACGTACCAGGAGGGCTTTCCATCCTTGACGATCTCCCTCATCTCAAGTGGCTCTTCCTGAAACGTAGGGTGCAGAACAAAGAACAGCCGGGTATGTTTCCGGTTCTCACCGAACGATTGAAGATCGCCAATCTGAACGGGGCGGTCGTCAGGATAATGAAGATCGGGGATCAGAACGGCTCCCGTCTGCAAGATTGCTTCAGTGAGGGAGAGTTCGTCAGGCCCGGTGAGAACAAATCCCGTTTCAGGCATTCATCTCACGATACTTCACTGCCGAAGGTTGCCGTCGCCAGCATGTCTGTGGGCACAGGACCGGGCACAGGGCAAAATTCGCCGGACCAAGTGAAACTCGAATGGTCGCTGCAACAACTTGTGAGAACAGGATTTCTTTTGGTGCGGATGAGAGGACTTGAACCTCCACTCCCTTGCGAGAACTAGAACCTGAATCTAGCGCGTCTGCCAATTCCGCCACATCCGCATGATGGGTGGGACGCTCTTATTGTCGAGTAGGCCGCCCGCGAGTGTCAACCTTTGCGGCCGCCGGCATTGCTTCCGATCCGGCCGGCTTGCGCGAACGCAGCCGTTCGATCAACTCCAGCACGCGCTGCTCAATCTCATCGCGCACCTGGCGATACACCTCGTCGGATTCGCCGATCGGATCGCGAACGTCCCACACTTCCACCTGCGCGCTTCCCTGCCCCGGCAGATCATAACCCGACATATTCACGATCAGATCGATCGCGCCCTCCACGTGCCCCATCTCTTTGGGACAGCTGTCGCCCAGATCGATGTTTTTCTCGAGCATCACACGATGCGTCAGCGGGACTGCGCCCAGCGCCGGCGCCAAACCTGCGCTTTGCGCCTCCAGCACATCCGACCCATGTGCCCGCGCGAAACCCTCTGCCATCGGACTGCGGCAGGCGTTCCCGATACATAAGAACAACACCCGAGTTTTTGCCACCAGCTTCCAGTCTACCGGAGTACACGCGATCCGAAATCGATTAAGGTATCTTTCGTAAGAACATCAGGTGAACACGGGAGTCGTCCGTGAGTTCCGGATGAAACGTCGCCGCCAGATGCCGGCCTTGCTCCACCAGTACCGGATCGCCTTGATAACTAGCCAGTACCTTAGTGTCCTCACCCACCCGCCGAATAATCGGAGCGCGAATAAAAACCGCCTCCAACTCGCCCTCCATCCCTTGCGGTTGCAGGCGCGCAACGCGGCTATCCAGCTGGCGCCCATAAGCATTGCGCTCCACATCGATGTCCATGAGCCCGAGCGATGCCTGCTCGGAATTGACCACGCCGGTAGCCAGCAGGATCGCTCCTGCACACGTTCCGAAGATCGGACGCTGGCGGCCAAACTCGCGCAGCGGGTCCAGCAGTTTTTCCTCCTTGAGCAGTTTCATCATCGTGGTGCTCTCGCCGCCCGGAATCACCAGCCCTTCGATGCCTTCCAAATCAGCCGCAGACCGCACTTCTACGGCGTCCGCCCCGGCACGCGCGAGAGCGCGCTCGTGGGCCTCAAAATCCCCTTGCAGGGCCAGCACGCCTACGCGCTTCTTGCCGGCGTTCGCCGCCATCTCACCAGCCTCTTGTCTGCAAGAGCTCCGATTCAGGCAGCTTCGCGATATCCAGGCCGAACATCGCCGCGCCCAGCTCTTCGCTCGCTTCCAGCAGCTTCGCAGGATCGTTGTAATAGGTAGCCGCCTTCACGATGGCACGCGCGCGCGCTTCGGGATCGGACGACTTGAAAATTCCTGACCCGACGAACACCGCCTCGGCGCCCAGCTGCATCACCAAAGCCGCATCGGCGGGCGTCGCAATGCCACCGGCCGAGAAGTTCGGAACCGGCAGCCGGCCGTGCTCGGCCACATACGCAATCAGCTCCAGCGGCGCCTGATGTTTTTTCGATTCCGCCACCAGTTCCTCATGCCCCAGCACCGTGAGCTGCTTCATCTCTTTGACGATGGTCCGGATGTGGCGCACCGCCTCCACGATATTGCCCGACCCCGCTTCGCCCTTGGTGCGAATCATGGCCGCGCCTTCGGCGATCCGGCGCAGCGCTTCGCCCAGGTTGCGCGCTCCACACACAAAGGGAACCTTGAATCCGCGCTTGTCGATGTGGTGCTCTTCATCGGCCGGCGTCAGCACTTCGCTTTCGTCGATGTAATCCACCTCCAGCGCCTCCAGAATCCGCGCCTCCGTGAAATGGCCGATCCTGGCCTTCGCCATCACCGGGATGCTGACCTGGTGCATGATCTCGCGGATCTTGCTGATGGGCGCCATGCGCGCCACGCCGCCATCTTTGCGAATGTCGGCCGGCACGCGCTCCAGCGCCATCACGGCCGTCGCGCCGGCCTTCTCGGCAATCACGGCCTGCTCGGCATTGGTGACGTCCATGATCACGCCGCCCTTCAGCATCTCGGCCAATCCCACCTTCAGGCGAAAGGTTTCATCCATGTACATTGCGTTCTCCTTTTTCCTAAACAAGCGCCGCCGCTTCCAGCAATGGCGCATGCGCTCGAACGCGCTCCAGCGCGTCTTGAAATATACGGCCCAAAACAGCCAGCCCAGAGCGGATTTCCTCCGGAGTCATCCCGGCAAAACTGATGCGCAAGCCGTTTGGCTGCGGCCGCGAAACCGCGAAGTACTTGCCCGGCAAATACGTAACGCCTTCCCGTTCGGCGCGCGGCAGCAGTTCACTCGCATCCAGCGACTCCGGCAGTTCAATCCACAGGCTCATTCCGCCGCGCGGCCGCGTAAATCTCGCGCCCGCCGGCAAATATTCTTTACAAGCTTCCAGCGCGGCCTGCAAACGCGCGCCTCCGGCCACCAGCATTCGCCGCCGGTGCTGCTCCAGGCGTCCCGACTCGGCGAAGCGCAGCAACACGGCTTGCGAAAGCTGATCGGTGTGCAGATCGCTCCACTGCTTGGCTTCGGTCAGCTTCTCGATTAGCGCGCGGCGGGCGATCACCCAGCCTACGCGCAACCCCGGAAACGCCACTTTGGAAAAACTCCCCAACAGAATCGTATCGCCCGTTTCGTCCAGATGTTTCAGGGACGGGACCGGCTCGCCTGCATAGCACAACGGTCCGTAGATGTCGTTCTCAATCACCGTGACGCCCGCGTCCCGCGCGATTCGAAGCAAGGCATGCCGCGCCGTGAGCGGGATGGTAGCGCCCGTCGGATTCTGAAAATTGGGCGTGACGCAGAGCAATCGCGGCCGCTCCCGCGCGATGGTTCTCTCCAGGCTTTCCAGATCGATGCCATCGCGTCCCATCGGAACACCGATCAGCCGCGCCCCCGCGCGTTCGAACACGCTGCGCACGCCCAGATAGACCGGATCCTCGATCAGCACCGTGGCGCCTTGACCGATGGTCCTTTGCAGCAAGTCGAAAGCCTGCTGGCAGCCGCTAGTAATGAGAATGTCGTCAGACTCGCGCGCCGCGCCTTCCGTTCGCGCCTGTTCCAGAAGGTAGCGCCGTAACGCCGGATATCCCGCCGGCGTTCCCAGTTGCAGGATGGATGCCGCTTCGTCGCTCGTGATCACTTCCGCGCAGGTCTTGCGGAATTCTTCCAGCGGAAATAGCAACTCGGAAGGCCGCGAGCGAGAGAAACTGGCGGACGCCGGAGCATCGCTCGTGGCTCGTGCACTCCCGGCCACGAAGCTTCCCCGCCCCACATGTCCGGTGATCAGCCCTTCGGATTCCAGCAAGGCATAAGCAGCCGAAACCGTCGTTCGGTTCAGTCCAAGTTGGCCAGCCAATTCGCGAGTTGCCGGCAAGCGGCTGCCCTTCAGCAATACGCCGGAATTGATCAAACCCCTGATCTGCTCATAGAGTTGGCGGAAAAGCGGAGACTTTTCTTCGGGATTTAATGGCCTGATCGCAAGCATGCCAATCCACCCACAACATAGCACATTGGCTGGATCAACATCCCTCCTCCGTACGCCGCTGGCAGAATTGTCCAACGCAAGATGAGCATGAAACTAGTGAATTGGCTGGGGCGGTTTCCAATGGAAGATGAGCATGAAAACGGGAACAATGGGGTAGGCGTGGCGCGGCCGGGTGCAGATACGGATGCAGAATGCCGAGAGCCTGAGCCGGGATCAGATCCGAGAGTTTTTGCGGTCGAGCGAGCCGATCGAGTTCAGCAGTGGCGGGCGGGAGGAACGATACCTGTGGGTGGAGCGGGTATTGGCGGCGCAGAAGTACCGAAGTTTGGGAAAAGGCGAGCGGGGCTTGGTACGGGCCTACCTGCGGAAAGTGACCGGGTTGAGCGAGGCGCAGACCACGCGGTTGATCCGGGCGTATCTCGATTGCGGCGTAATACGGCCCCAGTCGTACCAACGGCACGCGTTCGCAGTGAGGTACACGGCGGAAGACATTGCGTTGTTAGCGGACGTGGATCGGGCACACAGGCGGTTGAGCGGACCCGCCACGCGCCGGATCTTGCAGCGCGCCTACGAACAGTTCGGAGAGAAGCAGTGCGAGCGACTGTCGAAGATCAGCGTGGCGCACTTGTACAACCTGCGGGCGAGCGCGCGCTATCGCAACCAGGCGGCGGTGTTCGAACCGACGCAGTCCACTGCGGCCGCCATCGGACAGCGGCGCAAGCCCGATCCGGAAGGGCGGCCGGGGTATGTGCGCGTGGATACGGTGCATCAAGGGGACAGCGCGGGAACCAAGGGCGTGTATCACATCAACGCCGTGGATGCGGTGACGCAATGGCAAGTGGTGGGCTGCGCCGAGAAGATCAGCGAGGCCTATCTGATGCCGGTGCTGGCAGCGGTGTTGGCGCAATTTCCATTTCCGATCCGCGGTTTTCATGCCGACAACGGCTCGGAGTATATCAACCATCGAGTGGCGGAAATGCTGCGGAAGTTGCACGCCGAATTCACCAAGAGCCGAGCGTGCCGAAGCCAGGACAATGCACTGGTGGAAGGCAAGAACGGTGCGGTGATCCGCAAGTTGATCGGCTACGGACACATCGCCGGCGCACACGCCGGGGAGCTGCAGAACTTCTACGCCGAGCATTTAAATCCGTACCTGAACTTTCACCGGCCCTGCGGATTCGCGACAGTGAGCTTGGACGAGCGCGGCAAACGCCAACGCAAATACAAGATCGAGGACTACCGGACGCCGTTCGAGAAACTGCAATCGCTGCCCGAAGGGGAGAGCTTTTTGAAACCGGGATTGAGTTTGCGGGAACTGGAAAAGCGGTCGCTGGCGATCAGCGACACCGAATGCGCTCGCCGGATGAGCGCGGCCAAGGCCAAGCTGCTTCGGCAATGCCAGACGCCGTCCTTGCCGAAGTTCCGCTAACGGAGGGCCGTGGAAATGCCGGGCCCGTGGAAAGCGTGGAAAACCAAGAGCGGGTTTCCCACGCTTTCCACCGTCCCTTGGAAATCTCGCAGAAAGCGCGAGATTCCCACATTCCCACCGCCCGGCTTCGCGTCCATGGAAAAGTGGAAAACCAAAAGCAGGTTTCCCACTTTCCCACGACCGCTCGCGACCATAACCACCGTTCTCTCTCTGAAAACCAAAAACCAAAGAAAGGAAGTCGGCCGCTGCGCGGCCTCCTCATTCCCTGTCCGATTTTCATGCTCATCCTTCGATTGGAAAATGCTCTGCCGCCGACAACTTCTTGTAGTTCGCCGAAAAAGGCCCAAAAAGCGGTGGCCTTATCGTCGCGAGGTCCGTTGCTCGGCTTCCATGACATTGGTCAGGATGTCATTAATCCGCGTGAGATGACCGTCACCCTTGGATTTGAGCCATGCTAGGACCCTCGCATCAATCCTGAAACTGATGAGCACTTTGGCCTCTCGTACCGCGCGCAATCGCACCATCGCGGCAAGCTGCTCGTCGGTCAATGGCGGGATGTCCGAGAAATCAATTTGCGAGTCATTGCCAGCCGCCTGTTGCCGGGCGATGCGGCGGAGCGCCTGCTTCTCCTTCTCACTCCATCGCCTGTCCTTGATATCTTCGGATTTCACGTTTTTCAGCCGCGCGGGCTGAGATGATACGGATGATTTGGCCGCCATTGTATTCCTCTCTGTAAACGCGCACTACCAGCAGTAAAGCCTCGAACCTTGGTTCAATTTGCGCCTTGCCAATTGGGCGCCACCTCTTAGTCCTATATACGTCAATGAGGCCCCCCAGCCATGTTTTTGCTGATTTGAGATATCCTTTGCCTCGTCCCCACTCGTATCTCATCGAGTATATACACAGTGTAATATGAGTCGCCACAGAAAACCAAGCGGGAAAGCTATTGGTGGTGAGCTTGACCCCACCGAACTTTTGATCGAGCCTCTGCGTTACCAGCAACAGGAGGCGCCATGCCAATCGCAATTGCCCACGCCGTCGCCGAACTCAGCCGCATGTATCCGCCAGCCGCGTCCGAGCCCCCCGGCAAAGCCCTGACCGGCCTCCTCATCGGCACTCTGCTGCTGGCGGCCCTCTTCTATTTGCTGGAACGCTTCTTCCCCGAGCGGCCCGCCCAGCGCGCTCTCCGCCCGGGCACAAGAGTGGACGCCATCTATTGGTTTTTCGACTTCTTCGTCGCCAAGAGACTAGCCACCGCCGCGTCCATCGTCGTGCTCATCGCAGCCGTCGTCTTACGAATGCCGCGGCTCGCCTTGCTCGCTCACCAGCCGCTTTGGCTGCAGGCCGTAGAAGCCGTATTGGCCGCTGAATTCTGCGGATACTGGTCGCATCGCATGATGCACCAGATCCCCGCGCTCTGGCGGCTGCACAAAATCCACCACAGCTCGGAGCGCCTGGATTGGCTGGCCGCCGCGCGTGTTCATCCTTTGGAAAGCGCCTGGAACAGGGTGATCGCGCTGCTGCCGCTGTTCCTGCTGGGATTTTCGCTCCTGCCTGCAATGCGCTGGAGCTTCGGCGCTGGAGCTACATGTCTCCAGCCCGGCCTACTCCACCGCTGGCATCATTCGGCCGATCGGGAGGCGCTGAACAAGAACTACAGCGGCCTGCTGCCGCTCTTCGATTTCCTCTTCGGCACCGCGCACTTTCCCCAACGCAAGCCGATCAGCTTCGGCTTGGCGGACGACCGCGCTCCCGCCGGTTTCTGGCATCAGTTGCTGTGGCCGTTCCGCAGCACGCGCTACCCGATGGTTCGGTAATAGGCGATCAAGTCCAGCGGCGGCGGCGTGCGATCCATGGCGCGCAGAAATCCGGAAACCTGCCCGCGATGGTGCGTCCCGTGATTGACCAGGTGCAGCAGGATTTGCCAGGCTGGCTGCGAATACGCCCGCCCCTTGGTGTCCTTGTATTCGATCACCCGCAACACGTTGTCATCGGTGAAGTCGCGCAGCCACAGCTTCCAGCGCTCGTGCAAGGCCGGCCATTCGGATTGCAGCAGGGTCAAATCCCGATCTTCCGGATCGATGAACGTCGCTCGCGGCTGAGCCGTTACCCGCGCCAGCCAAATGCGGTCGGCCGCATAGACGTGGACCAGCGTGTCGAGCACGGTTTTATCGGCGGTCTTGAAATCGCGCGTCAGTTCTTCGTCGGAAAGCTGGGCGGCCGCATCCATCAGGCGCTGGCTGGCCCACGCGGAATAGTCGAGTTGCAGTCGGAGAGTGTCGGCGGAGACAGGCATGCTTAGATTATCCCGCAGCAAACGAAAAGCTAGTGCGACCTAAGGCAAACCACTGGGCCGAACACCGCGCCAAGTGTAACTGAACGCGGTATTACACAACTCTTACAAACGCGCTGAGAGTTCCCTGTTACGTTGGAACTTAAGCTTAGAAAACCAGGGAGACTTCTTGACCAGCGAAATTCAAAGTATCTATGAACACCGGAGACTGAACTGGGCCATCATCAGTGTTCTGGTCGTTCTGCACGCGGGCGCCATTGCTGCACTGTTTATGTTTAGCTGGCACGCTCTCATCATATCGATCTTGCTGTATTGGGCCAGCGTTGGGCTGGGCATCAGCATGGGTTACCATCGGCTGCACACCCACCGTTCCTACCGTTTGCCCCGCGCTCTCGAATATTTTCTGGCTTTCTGTGGAACTTTGTCGCTCGAAGGCGGACCCATCTTCTGGGTGGCCACCCATCGCATCCATCACCAGTTTTCCGACAAGCCCGGCGACCCGCATTCGCCCCGTGATGGCGCCTGGTGGTCGCACATCGGCTGGCTGCTCACCGGCGAATCCAAACATAACGACACCAAGCTGATGGCCAAATACGCGCCGGACCTGGCGAGGGACCCGTTCTACGCGAATCTGAACACTTATCATTGGATTCCGATCATCGTGGTGTCGGCACTATTGTTGATCTTCGGAGGCCTTCCGCTCTTGCTGTGGGGCACCTGCATGCGCCTGACGTTCGGCCTGCACGCCACCTGGACCGTCAACTCCATCACGCACATGTGGGGCACGCGCCGCTTCACCACGCGCGACGATTCCCGCAACAATGTCCTGATCGCGCTGCTTACCTTCGGCGAAGGCTGGCACAACAACCATCACGCCCATCCCACCTCGGCCCGGCATGGCTTAGCGTGGTATGAAATCGATTTCTCCTGGATTCAAATCTCGATCCTGAAATTCCTGGGCATCGCAAGAGCGGTGCGCGTCGCCAAGGTCCATACGGCCGTTCCCGAACGCGAAGCCGCGTAACACCGGGTGAATCCCTGCTAATGAGGGGGGTGAGTGGAAGTATGCCGCCCGACGCCGCTCCCAGTAGGTTTCGAAGCGACCATTGAGATGGCAGCAGCGCAAGGCGATGATGGCGTTGGCTCCGCGAATCGTCCAGAACATGCCAGATTGCTTTAGGCGGCAACCGATAACGGTTTTGCAACCAGCTTCGATCACACCTGAGCCGATGAACAGGTGCTGTCGGCGGAACTTCGGGTAGCGCATGCGCTCGGCGTTGCGCTCGAAGTAATCCGCCTCGGTGCGAATCTTATCCAGAACTTCGGTAATGGTAGATTCGGTAGAACGCAACGAGAGGACCAGTTTTTCGATCTTTCCCTTGTCGAGGAGCCGCTTCTGGTGGACCTTCATCCAGGCTTGCTGCCCGGCTGGATCGTTGGGATACAGTCTGCGGGCCAGGTCCCATAGGTGCTGGCGGGCGTGATAGAGGTCGACGATCTGCACCGCGCCGGGAAAGTGCTGATCGGCGAGATTCCAAATCCATTCGGCGCCGTCGCCCATGACAACTTTCTTTTGCGCGCGACTCCAGCCGCGGTTCCAAGCTTCCAGATAGATGCGTCGGCCAAACTCTTCGGCCGTTTCGATCGCTCCGGTATAAGTAGTGGAATCCGGATCGCGAATGGCATAACCTTCTTCATCCCACCCGGTTTGCGTGAATATGCATCCCAGCTTGACTTCGCGCGTGTGGGCAGGCTGGCCGTTGGTTTTGCCTTTGCGTCCCTCAGTCTCTTTCTTCACCACCGGCACTCCGGTCCCATCCATTTGCACATACAGAATCGGAATCGGTTCACCCACAATGACGGGCAGGTCCAGTTGGACGGCTTTGCGGATTTCCCGCTGCTCGCGGGCGGCGATGTCGGCTCCGATGGCCTCCGCCGCGCGCTCCACCGATTTGGTGGTCACTTCTAATCCGGCCAGAACCTTCATCTGCTCCCGGCCGCGATCAAAAGGCCCTTGCTGGCCCACAAGCGCATCCATGCGGCGTACTCCGGGTGAGCAGTCCTGGTTTTCAACGTCCAGTTGGCGATCCACGGGGAACTGGCCGTTGTGACAGCACGAGCACAGATACCAAGGGCGCTCAGTTCCACTTCACCCAGAGCGGTGAGAATGCGCCGCGAGCGCAGTTCGCGGTAGTGGGCCTGACGGCCGCATGGGCAGGGAATGATGCGCCGATCAGCGCGGCCGGGAACTGCAACAACTGACTGAGGGCTGCTGCCCGGCCTGATGCAGGGCGGCACGGACGGCCATCTCCACCGCCTCCAGATCCAGATCGCGGCCTGCTTGCGCTCGGTGAATATACGACCCAGCAGCGTCGTTACTTCGCGGGCAACCTCGGCGTGGATCGCCGCGGCCGTTTCCTCTGGCGTCAGCGTGTCCTCGACCGGGCGCAACGCGCAGATCTTTTCGCTGACTCGACCACCTCTCCGCCAGCTTTTGAAATCGATGAAATTCAGCCACCTCCTGCTGCGCCTTGCGCAGCGCTGCCGGGGAATCAAAGGTCGTGCGTCCCTGACCCGCCGCGTCAGGCGGAATGGGACTGGCCGAGATCGCCGCGTTGGCGCAGTGGCAGTCGTTACGCCTCCGGAAGTGGTGGTGAGCGCGGAGATCACCGACGGTCGAGTTGGCACGTACTTGGCCAACTGAGGCAAAGAGTCGTACGTGTTTTAGCGTTATCAACGCTAAGAGTTGTGCTACAAAAGAAACCCGCCGTATCGTGAGGGACGGCGCCTCCCTGGCGCGGTTTATCTTACTCTGGAAGTATGGTCGTTGCCGGCCGCCGCAGATCCATCGCGTTCTTCATCGCGCTGGGCATCGGGCTTATCTCGGTCATCGTTCTGCTGTACATCGGCTGGGTGCTGCTGCGCTGGCACACCGGCATCCTGCTGTTCCTCGGCTCACTGCTGGCGCTGGTGATCATCGTCGGTGTGGTCCTCAACACCACCTTTCTGGTCCGCGAAATTCGCCGCAACGAACAGCACGACGCCTTCATCAACGCCGTCACGCATGAGCTGAAAACGCCGGTCGCCTCCATTCGCCTCTACCTCGAAACGCTGCAAACGCGGCCCGTGGAAGAGTCCAAACGCCAGGAGTTCTATCGCACCATGGTGGAAGATAGCGACCGGCTGCTGGCCACCATCGAACAGGTTCTGCGCACCGGCCGCATCGGGTCCAGCAGCCATCGCAGGCTGCACCTGAGCCGAATCGATCTGAACGGCGTCATTGAGGATTGCCTCACTCGCACGCGCACGCTGCATCGGCTCGTGCCCGAGGCGCTCCAGTACCGGCCGGGTCCGCAGGTTACTGTCATGGGCGATCTGGACGAAGTGCGCGCCGCCGTATCGAACCTGATCGATAACGCCGTGAAGTATTCCGGAAGCGCCGTGCAGGTGCTGGTGGAAACCGAGCCGGTGGACGATAAGTTCGTTTCGGTCCGCGTGCGCGATCAAGGGCCCGGCATTCCTAAAATGGAGCTGAAACAGATTTTCAAACGCTTCTATCGCGTCCCCGGACCGCTCGCGACGCGCGTGAAGGGCACCGGCCTGGGGCTCTATATCGTTCGATCGGTCGCCAAACGCCACGGCGGACGCGCGTGGGCCGAGAGTGAAGGTCCGGGCCGAGGCAGCACATTCATCCTGCAGCTTCCGATCGTGAAGATGACGAAATGAGCCGGGTCCAATGAGCAGGGTTTTAGTAGTGGAGGATGAGCAGCATCTCGCCGAAGGCCTGCGATTCAATCTGGAGGCCGAAGGCTACCAGGTCCAACTGGTGGATGCGGGCGAAGCCGCGCTGGAAAAGCTGAAGACGGAAACCGCGCCCTTCGACATCGTGGTTCTGGATGTCATGCTGCCCGGAATTAGCGGCTTTGAAGTGATTTCCCAGATGCGACAGGCCGGCCAATACGTGCCGACGTTGATGCTCACCGCGCGCGGCCATCCGGACGACGTCCTGCAGGGCTTCGCAGCCGGCGCCGACGACTACCTGACCAAGCCGTTCGAGCTGTCTATATTAATTGCGCGCATTCGGGGGCTGCTGCGGCGTCGCGAATGGTTTCACGCGGCGGCTAAATCGTCCGCCGAGATTCCGGTTGAGGTGCCAGCCGCCTCCGAGCACACCTTCACCTTCGGCGAAAAATCGGTGGATTTCGACCGGCTGGAGTTGCGCGTCCGCGACCAGGTGTTCCCGCTCACGTTGATGGAGGCCAACGTCCTTCGCTATTTGATCGAGAACGAGGGCAAGCGTGTTTCGCGCAAAGCCATGCTCGCCAACGTTTGGGGCCTGCACGAAGATACCGATACGCGCGCCATCGACAACTTCATCGTGCGCCTGCGCCGCTATATCGAAGACGACCCGACGCGCCCCCGCCATTTGCAAACCGTCCGCGGCGTAGGCTATCGATTCGTGGCGTCGCCGCCGGCATAATCTGCAAAAGGGAGATCGGCTATGCTTCGCACGGTATAACTTTTGTCCCGTCCGCCGATATGCTTCATGTTGCTCTTGCGATGGAACATTTTGCTGTTCCAATGTTTGCTCTGTGGAAGATTGCAATAGTTTATGAAAGACATGGATGGAACTGCCATAGCGCCACCTGTGGAAGGTCATTCAATCCATCGGAAGATCGGTGGCATCGATTATTCCCTCTACCAGGCGGATTGCCTGGGATGGATGGATCGCCAGCTTGGATCGAGGGTACACGCGATTGTCACCGATCCACCTTATGGCCTGAAGGAATATTCGCCAGATGAGAAACGAAAACTTCGAAGCCGACGTGGGGATATATGGAGAATTCCACCGTCGTTCGACGGATGCACGCGCAGCCCGGTTCCACGTTTTACCGTTCTCACCGAATCGGATCGCTCTAGCCTAAGGGCCTTCTTCGAATCGTTCGCCGCAAGGGCCTTTAGGATTCTGGTTCCTGGTGGTCACTTGTTCATTCGAATCACGATGGGTCCGGGGACTTTATCACGTACGTAGAAATAGTAGTGCGTGCAGCGGCTGCGCTGTCGCGCCAGAATCCGATGGTTGGGATCTTGCGTGGGAAACTTAGGGATGCTGATCCGGAACGTCGAGCCTTGTTCCATGCTCTTGAAGATGAAGTAAACGCCGTAGGCGTTCTGCTTCACCATCCGTCGCAGATGCGGCTGTACGTAATCCTCTTCGCGCACGCCCTTCTCGGCCCATTCGATGGGCAGTCTGTGATTGGCGGCGTATGCCTCCACCCAGCCCCGGTAAACTTCCGTGCGCTTCGACAAAACCGCCTTCTCGATGACTGGCGCACCGAGGACATCCCGGAAAAAGTACACCTGGGGCGCGACAAACCACTCAGATACCCGTTGATGACGATGCGGTCGAAGCAGTGGTATACAAAGACAAGCAGGCTGCCAAACAGCTTTGTGAACGTCTCCATCGGCCGTCCTCCTCAGATCAGGTCTTGACAACATGATCATCGGTCCGGCGGCCGGTGGAGTCAAAATTTCAAATATGTTTGGCTAGGTTTATGGCGTGACGATTCAAGCATCTTAGCGCTATTTTATTAATGTTGGAGGAGCCAACGATGATCCGCCCATCGAAAATCGCTCTGACTTTGTTTGCGTGCTCGTGGACGGCGGCGGCCCAAACGCCCACCTTCGAAGTCGCTTCGATCCGGCCCAACACGTCCGGACGGGATGGAGGTTCCGTCGGCCGGCGGGGAGGCACGTTCGCGGCAGCGAATGTACCGTTAACAGCCCTGCTTGACTACGCCTATGGCCCCCCAGGCGGGTCGCTATTGAAATCTCAAATCCTGGGCGCGCCGGAATGGGCCGGTCGAGACCGTTTTGATATTCAGGCGAAACTGCCCAATGACGGGGTTGCTGTTACGGTGGAGCAGACGAAGCGGATGCTCCAGTCTCTTCTCCGAGAACGCTTTGAATTGAAGGTCCACCGCGAAACCCGCGACCTGCCGGTCTACAACCTTGTCCTCATAAGAGGCGGCCCAAAGTTATCGGCGGACCAGACCCCACCGGACCCTCGCCAGTTGTTCCTTCAATTCGCGTCATCAGCCGATCAGGCGACAACACTTCCGCGCGGCGCTATGCGCATGGTCACGGAAGCTTCGGGTGTCACTTTGTCGGGAACGGCGGTACCGGTCTCAAGGGTCCTTAGCTTGTTGCAGGGGCAATCCGATCGTTTGATTCTGGATAAGACCGATTTCATTGGCCTATTCGATATCCATCTGGTGTTCAGCCCAGTGGCCGCAACTTCGGTCGAAGCCGAATCGAGTGTCTCGCTTTTCACAGCGATTCAGGAGGTTGGGCTGAAGCTGGAGCCGGCCAAGGCTCCCGTGGAGGTCCTGGTGATCGGGTCCGTTCGGAAGCCTTCCGAGAACTGATGGATGGCGCATGGGTCCAGCCGAGAGGTGAATACGCGCACCGCGCGGGTTCCGGAGCGCACATATCTCGATCAGTCGCCGTGTGTTTTCAAATCGTGGCAGCGCGAAGTTGCTCGAAAGTAAGAGCGACTGACCACTTCTGGCGGCCGAGAACCGAAACACTAATCAAACTCGGGAGGCGTTTACACAGGATCGGCGACACCACCGTTGAGACCCACTTTGAACAACCCTTGCGACCATTGGCTCCATAGCATCCACTTAGTTTTTGCTTTTCCACAATATGGGGAGTTTGCCGGTGGCATATAAGAGCCGCTGAATCGAAACCCTGAAAGAACTGGGAATGAATTACGAGTATGTCGAACTACCCGGAGAAGATGCGGCAGCATAATCTCGAAAAGCATCCCGTGCATTTTCGCGTTCTTCGCTGAGCTGGCGAAACGTTAGCGGTTGTCTATCTGCAATCGAAATTCGACGCATCGTTCTCGGAGCCCGTCCCGCGATAATGCGGAAACGAAGGATATGCGCACACGGGCCTGCTGACGCCCGGAAACGATTTGCCCGTCGCCACCATGTACTTGGGCGCCTGATCTTTCTCCGTCCACTCCACCAGCGCAGTGAGCGGATCGAAGTCCTCAAGCGCCGGGCCCCCTCCGCAGTGGTTCATTCCAGGGATTTCAAAGAAACGCACCCACGACATGGTCTTATCCAAACCGCCGTTGTCACGCACCACGCGCTCGTAATAGCGCGCCGTATCGTAGGCTGAAAAGAAGGGATCGCTCATCCCGTGAATCAGCATCAGCTTGCTGCCGCGCGCGGAAAAAGTCGAAAGGAATGTTAGCAACGAATCCTGCAATATGCTGGTGTCGTTCAACCGAGCCGGATCCGTATCGAAATTGAATTTCATCGGATCGAATTGCGGATCGGGCGGCGTGAAGAAAAAGCCCTTGAGTCCGCTGAACATCAACGTTACGTCCGCGGAATTCGGCGTTGCGGTTTCTGAAGTCCCGAGCTTCAGTGCCCGCCAGCCAGGAGCCGCAACACCGGTATCGTACGGCCAGTCCGAATACAGCGCTTCGCCGCTGGAATTCTTCGGACCTGCGAAAACTTTCTTCAGTGCGGCCACTTGCTTCGCTGATAGACATCTGTCCGTCTTACGCTCGCGGCAGGTTAGTTCCGCTGGATCGAAGTGGCATTCCTGCGTGTTAAAGATGAGGCCGTCTTTGACGCCATCCTTCGAATCGCAAGCACGAGCCACCGCATCGGCCACCAGAGTTAGGTCGGCGTTGGAGAACGCCTTGGAAAGAATCGGCCGCCCGGCGGCGTCCTTGGGGGCGATTTCAGAGAACGCAATCGTATCCCACACGGAGCTGATCGTCGCCGTGCCCACCCGAGCAGCCGGTGCCACCGACATCACGCCGTCAAATGCGAGCGGAAAACGCTGCGCCGCCAAAAGGGCTTGCCGTCCTCCATTGGAACAACCCATGAAATAGGACTTCTTCCACGGCCGACCGTAGTAGTGAACGATTACCTGCCGCGCCAGCTCCGTCACGGCCATAAAACCGCCATAGGCTTGATCCACCCGCGCTTGCTGGTCGATTCCAAACGAGGCATCGGCCGCTGCTCCCATCAATCCGCCTTGTCCCTGATGTCCCGAATCCGTGGTCGCTACCGCAAATCCGCGCGACAGTGCAGGTACGGCAGTGGATCCCGAAATCGGAATCGCGCCGGTTGCGGGCCGCACTACGCCGTCCATACCGCCGCCACCTTGAAATAAGAAGCGCTCCGTCCAGACCTCCGGCAGCCGTAACTCGAAGCCGATACCAAACTGCTTCCCGCCAGCCCCGATTCGTTTGTTGATGGTGCCCCGCAGCAAACAATATGCCGGCAACCCGCGACTCGCCGCGATGGACTCGGCTTTGGAAAGCTCGACGCCCGGAGCGCTGAATTGAAGCAATTGTGCGCAGGGCTGTTTGGGCGAAACGGTCTGCGCCGGGCAAAACACCGCCGAGGAGAGCATGATGACCATTACCCACTCAGTCCGCGATTTTGAACTCATCGCCGTTTAGTATACTAACGGGTCGTCGTCGAGTCCGAGAGGAGATGTGATGCGCAACGTTCTCACTACCGTCATTCCGGTGATTTTAGCAGTGAGCTCCCTCGCCGCGGCTGTCAGCCGGCCAGTCAAAATCGACGGCGGGCTGGTTTCCGGAATTGCGGACAAAAACCCGTCGATTGTGGTCTTCAAAGGAATTCCTTTCGCCGCACCACCCGTCGGCGACTTGCGCTGGCGCGCGCCAAAGCCAGTTGTACCGTGGCGGGGAGTTCGCCGGGCGGACAAGTTTTCGGCCAGTTGCATCCAAAACGTCGTTGAGGAGCGCAAGCCATGGACCCATGAGTTCATGACGCACGGCGACATCAGCGAGGATTGCCTGTACCTCAACGTCTGGACGGGCGCGAGATCGCCGGCCGAAAGACGGCCTGTGTACGTTTATCTTTACGGCGGCGGTTTTTCCGAAGGCTCCGCTGCCGTACCGGTTTACGACGGGGTCGGGTTGGCAAAAAAAGGGCTTGTCGTGGTCACGATCAACTATCGTGTGGGCGTGCTGGGATTCCTGGCTTTCCCCGAATTAACGCGCGAATCCGACCATCGCGCCTCGGGAAACTACGGACTGCTCGATCAGATCGCGGCGCTCGAATGGGTGCACGACAACATCACGGGTTTTGGAGGCGACCCGAATCGGGTAACGATTGCGGGGCAGTCCGCCGGTGGAATGTCCGTGCACGACCTGACTGCTTCCCCGCTCGCGAAGGGTTTGTTTCAGCGCGCGACTGTGGAAAGTGGCGGTTCCAATATCGATAAAGCGGGCTTAAGTCTCAGCGCACGCGGCCTCGCTGAGGCCGAAGCCGATGGGATGAAGTTTGCGGAGAGCAAGGGTGCGAAGTCGCTCAAAGATCTGCGCGCGATGAGCTGGCAAGAACTAACGAAAGCCGGGCCAGCCGGACCAGTGGCGCCGGGTCTGCGTTTCGCGCCAATTGTGGATGGGTATTCGTTACCGGCTCCGGTTCGTGAGATTTTCGCTCAGGGAAAACAGAATGACGTTGTGACATTGACTGGCGCAAATAAAGACGAACTGGGTGGATTTGGGCCACAAAGGCCCATGACAGCCGAATCATTTCGAAAACTGGCGCAGCAGCGTTTCGGGGCTGACGCCGAAGAATTCCTGAAACTGTATCCGGCGGCAACCGATGAGGAGGCGAAACTGGCGCGGAGCCAGAGCGTCCGGGATCAAGCGCTGGTCTCGATGTATCTTTGGGCGAGGGAGCGTTCCAAGACGGCGAAGACGAAGGTGTACGAATACTTGTGGGATCACGCCATCCCTGGGCCTGATGCACAGCGCTTTGGTGCGTTCCACAGTTCGGAAGTTCCTTACGTAATGAACACCCTTTATATGTCGGATCGTCCGTTCACCGATGCCGACCGGCGCATCGCGGACATGATGTCTTCCTACTGGGCACATTTCGCCGCGACGGGAGATCCGAATGGGACAGGCTTGCCTCACTGGCCGACAATCGGCGAAAAGCCCGAAATCATGGAAGTAGGCGACAAAACCGCACCGATTTCAGCGGCAGGAAGCGCGGCCAAGTTTCGGTTCTTCGAAAAGTATCTTTTGGCTGAATAGGCCAAGCCCCAGGCGGGCTTGCAACTAACGCCTTTCAATGCCAGCTTGCCGCGCCGATGCATCGGCCAAGTCGGGCGGACTCGGAATCGGCGCGCTCTGTAGCGCCAGCATATTTCGAGTTCGCCCACCACGGGCGATTGAGAGGGAGGCATACCCCTCAGAGGACGTGGTCGCCTCTATCGACGCTCACGATCGCAGATCGCGCCCAGAGGACTCTCCCGCCATTCCATGAGTGGATAAGAAACAATACGGACGGGTGCTCTATGGGAATGAGGTCCTGCTGTCTGATAAATGATCCGCAGCGCTTCCCGGAGGGGCGCTCGCAAGCGGGACGCACTCTCGATCTCAGCCCGGGATGACTGTCGCCGCGCGATTCGGAAGTTCGGCGAGCTACGCTCGCCGCTGTTCACCGATCAATTCGATAGTGAAGCCGTTCGGATCACGCAAGCGCAGCGCGTGATTGCCTGGGGCGGGCGTTGTTTCCACTTGCAGCTTCTGCAGTCTCGAAGCGGCCAGCTTCTTGTCGAAGCCTGCGATGCGAAAGCAGAGCCGCTCGATGGCGGGCTTTCCGCCCGATGAGACCGGCTCCAAGGCGAGGCGCGTATTTGCAACCTGGAACCAGACCTGGCCGGATTTCTTGCCGATCGGAGATCCGAAGAAGCGCGCGTAGTGGGAAGAAGCGCGATCGAGATCCGACACCGCGAGAACGATGTGATCGAGACCAACCGCCTCGACAGCGCGCATCGTCAGTCGTAATTCGCGTGGACGGAATGATCGTTTTCGCCAGCCCGCCCGGTACGCCGAGCAACTGAAGGCGGATTCCATCGTCATCGGTGGGCATGCCAAAGCGGCCGGCGCCCATCTTGATCCCGGCCTTTTCGAGGGCGGCGCGCATTTCGTCGGGCTTGTAGTCCTTCACGAGCGCGCAGAAGTGATCGATTTTTGGAGTTGTGTCCTCGCCTCGCGTACCGCCGAAGGCAATGTACGCGCTTCCCATGCGGACGTAATAGCGCGGCGGGGCATCGCGCTCCTGGAACAATTGAGGATCGAAGATCCGTCCGTACCATTCCGCCGCAGCCTTCTGGTCCGGCACGGTCATGCCGATATGTTCCAATCCGGTGGTGTGGAGCGGCAAAGGCTCCGACCCAGGTTCTTCCGCCCGGGCAGCGACAGCCCACACGCCCGCCCATGCCGCGGCCGCGGTCAGCGCCTCCCGCCGGCTCCATTTGCTGGTTTGAATCGTCATCAGATCTCTAGTTTGCCGGTGCTGTCGCCGAACGAATCTTGCTCCACTCCCAGTTTGTCAAGAATCGCCAGCAGGAGATTCGACATGGGCGTGTGCGGCGGCGTCACGATGTGACGGTCGCCACGCAGCTTGCCGGAAGCGCCGCCGGCGACCACGACGGGCAAAGGATCGTGATCGTGCTGATTGCCGTTGCTCATGCTGCTGCCATAGAGAATGAGCGAATGATCCAGCAAGGTGCCGTCGCCGTCCGCGGTGGACCGGAGCTTCTCGAGAAAATAGGCCAGAAGCTTGGTGTGGTAGCGGTTGATCAGCGCGAAGCGATCCATGTTGGCGCGAACGTTGGAGTGATGGGAGGTCACATGGAAACCATCTCTGACGCCGCTCTGCGGATAAACGGCTCCGCTGGTATCGCGGGCATACATCATGGTGGCGACGCGCGTGATGTTCGCCCGGAACGCAAGAGTCTGCAGATCGAACATGATCTTGAAGTGATCGTCGAAGGCTTCGGGAATTCCGACCGGCGCGGCGGGCAGTTCCAAATCTTTGGGTGTCTGTTCCTCGGCTTTCTGGATGCGGCGTTCGATCTCGCGAACGTCATCGAGGTAGTCGGCCAATCGGGCGCGATCGGACGCAGGCAATTCCACATTCAGAGACGCGATCTCGTTCTTCACCGAATCGAGGAGGCTGCGCGATTGCTGTTTGCGCGCCAGCCGTTCTTCCGGCGTGCTGCCTTCACCGAACAGCTTTTCAAACAGGACCTGGGGATTATGTTCCATGGGCAGCGGCAGGGTGGGCGTTTTCCAAGCGATGGTGTTCGTGTACGCGCATCCATAACCAGCCCCGCAGTTCAGGCCGTTCTCTTCGATGGCAGTTTCCAGCGACGGCAGCGGCGTATCCTGCCCTAGCTTTTGCGCCACGATCTGATCGATGGTGGTTCCAACGTGGATGGCCGTCTTTTCAGGATGTGCGCCGCTCAGGAAGACAGCGGCAGAACGCGCGTGGTCGGCGCCCGCGTCGCTTCCGATGCCGGCAGCCTGCCTATGCGCCAGGTTGCTCACCACCACCAGATGGTCCCGGTATTTCTCCAGCGGTTGCAGAATCTCCGTGAACTCGAAGCCGCTGCCTTCCTTAGCCGGAGTCCACTTGTCCATGGTGGCGCCGTGCGGCACGTAGATGCATGCCAAGCGGCTGCGCGGACTCGCGGCTGTTCCCGCCAAAAGCGTCTGCGCCGGGACCATCGAATCCAGCAGCGGTAGCGCAATCGCAACGCCGGCTCCGCGCAGGAACGTACGGCGTGGAAGATGTTTTTTCGTGATGAAGTTCATGGCTGCGTCTCCTGTCGCTGCGCCGCGGTCAGTGCAACACGGCGGTCTCTACTTCGGTTCGGCTCTTGTCGATCGGCTTCATTTTCATCTGAAACGGCGCGCTCTTTACGATCCCGAGCACGATCGACGAGAAACGATTGTCATTTCGGCCCGCATCGCGGGTGATGGCGCGAACGGCTGGCATATCGTAATATTTCAAACCCCGGCCCAGGGCATAGGTCATCAGCTTCTCGGTGATTGTCGATACAAAAACGTCCGAGCGGCTTAACAGCGCCTCCCTCAGGCTGACAGGGCCGGACAATTTGGTCCCATCGACCATTTGGCCCGATGCATCAATCGGCACGCCGCCATCCGTAGTCCGCCATTTGCCGGTGAGATCGAAATTCTCGAGCGAGAATCCGATGGGATCCATAATCTTGTGACACGCCGCGCAAACGGGATTGTTGCGGTGCGCTTCCATCTTTTCTCGCACCGAAACAAGCTTCGCCGCGGACGCATTTTCCGGCAAGGCCGGCACATTCGGCGGAGGAAGAGGCGGTGAGGAGCCGAGGATATTTTCGAGAACCCACTTGCCTCGCGCCACCGGAGAAGTTCTGGTCGCGACGGACGTGACCAGCAGAATACTGCCCTGGCCCAGCAGTCCGCGGCGCGTGTCATCCGGCAATTTCACGCGGCGAAAGCGGCTGCCGTAGACGCCTGGTATCCCGTAGTGCTGTGCGAGGCGTTCGTCGACGAAGGTGTAATCCGCATCCAGCAGATCGACCACGCTGCGGTCCTCCCGAATGGTGCTGTCGAAGAACAGCTCGGTTTCCCGCCGGAAGGATTCCCGAAGATTGTCATTGAAATCGGCCGTTTCCGGCCGGGAGTTCTTCAGCTCTCGAAGGTAAAGCCACTGGCCTGCGAAGTTCTCGGCCAGCGCTGCCGATTTGGGATCGGCCAACATGCGGCGAGTCTCATGCGCAAGAATCCGGGGATCATGCAGCTTGTTCTGCTCTGCCAGCTGAAGCAGTTCGTCATCGGGAATGCTGCTCCAAAGGAAGAAGGAAAGCCGGGAGGCCAGCTCGAGATCGCTGATGGCATAGATGCCGCCCGGCGACGTACCCGCCGGTTCCTTCTCGAAGCGGAAGATGAACCAGGGATCGACCAGGATGCGCGCCAGCGCCGCTTCGATTCCATGCTCGAATCCGCCGGAGTTCTTGCCCTCCTGGTAAAAGCTGAGCAACGTCTCGAGATCGGTATCGCGGACCGGACGCCGGAACGCTTGCGTGGAGAGCGACGTCAGGATTCGTTTGGCGCAGGTGGTTTCGTTATCTGAAGCAGGATGGCAAACGAAGATCTTCCGGCGGCTGGGCGTATCACCGGGTCCTGTCGGATTCGTCGGTCCCGTGATCGCCACGCTTGTAACCGCGGCATTATCGGGATACACGGCATAAACGTCGTTGGCACCAGCCGAGTCGTCTGCGGGCATGGCAACGCCGATGGTATGCGGTCCCGCGGTGACTTTGAGACGAAAATTTGTAAGGCTCTTGCCGGGATCGATGCGCGCTCCATCGAGAGTGATCTCGATCGGTATCGGCAGAGCGCCGGAGCCTACGCCGAAACCTGCGCTGCGCGTTCGAATCTTGAACGTGTATTCCGCATCGAGCGGAAACGTGTAGGCGAACAGCATGCCGCCGCGTGTGCCGATTGGGAGGCCCTCGATGTGACTGGTCTGCGAAAGGTCGCCCGGAGCGCGCCAGGTGTTCGTTGAGGGCGTGATCGAGGGATCGCCCACCGCGAGCCGGCTGATCTTCGTGGCTGCTCCGACGTAGCTTTCGAGCAGCGCCGGCGAGACTTCGAGGGCGTCCGCGATGTTGTCGAATCCTTCGCTCGAATCGTCGGAAGGCAGGAGCGTGGAAACGTCGACATTAAGAGCCAGCAGATCGCGAATCGCATTGGCGTATTCGGCGCGGTTGAGGCGGTGCAACCCTACTGTGCCCGGGTTCGGATGCTGGGCCGCGTACTTGTCCAGCGAACTCTCGACATGGCCGACGAATGTGTCAATGACGGCCCGCTCCGGCCGAGGCATTCCGGCAGGCGGCATCATGCCGGCACGCAGCTTCCGGACAACCTTCTCCCAAGTTTCAGGACTTCGCGAGACCTGCGATGGATCCATTTGTTGCAGCGAGAGGCCGCCGGGCTTCAGGCGGTCGTTGTGGCAGACCTGGCAATACTTCGTAACGAACTGCTGATCGGATGATGCCGGCGTCTGCGCGGCAAGCTGGAAGGCACGCGCTGAATACCAACACCGCAGCAGCGATCAGACGAGACATCTTCACTGGACGCTCGCCACCGGCGCTGCCAAGGCAGCATCTTTCTTCATGAGCTTTTCAATCAGCGCGATGGTGGAAGGCTTCCGTTCCGGTGCATTGGTTGCCAGGAAGACGCCTTCGGCCCAGGCCATCGGCGTTCTTCCTTGTTTGTCTTTTACGTCCAGCCGCGCGCCATGATCCACCAGGAACGCCAGGATGTCGTCCGCGCCGCGATTCGCTGCGCCGAATACCGCCGTCAGACCCATGGAGTTCGCAGCGTTGACGTCCGCACCCTTCTCAAGACACAACTTCACAGCTTCGAGCTGCGTCGGCAGATCTTCTGTGAACGTTTGGCCCAGGACCCAGTTGATGCCGGCAGCGGCCATCAGCGCCGTGGTGCCTGCGGCGGTGGCAATGTTAGGATCGGCGCCTTTTTCGATCAGCAGCTTCATGACAGTGAGATCGCCCGAGAGCGCGGCGCGGAGAAACGGCGTTTGTCCGGTGAAGTCGACCCAGGAGAGATCTCCGAGTCCCATGAGGAATCTTCTCGTCGGCGGGACTTCCGCCGTGCGGGCGTTTGGATTCGCTCCGCGATCGAGCAGCGTCCGAATGAGTTGCAGCAACCGCTCCCGGTCGACATTATGCTCGCCGCTGCGGCTGTACTCGATGTCGCGCATCTCCACCGCGGCCCACAGAGGCGTTCTGCCCCAGAAGTCGGAGCTATTGATCTCGGCGCCGTTCTGGATCAGAAGATCGGCCGCATCCGGCTGGTTATTCGTGATCGCCATCAGCAGCGGAGTGATTTTGTTGGCGTCCGGCGCATTCACCTTTGCGCCCGCGGCGATCAGTATTTGGGCAATTTCGGTACGGCCATCTCTGGCGGCGTAAAGAAGCGGCGTCATGCCTCCCGGCGTGGCATCCTGATATCCGCGCTCGGGCCAGCCGCTGCGCACGATGCCGAGGCCATGCGATCCGCCGCCTGCGCCCGGAGGACGACGAGCGGGCGTTTTGCCCACTCGCGTGGCCGCATTCACGTCCGCGCCGTGATCCAAAAGAAGCCGGACGGCGGCCGCGTTATTCTCTCGCACAGCGATCATGAGAGCGGTTTGCTGCGGTCTGGTATCGCGCGCGTCCGCCTGAGCGCCCGGCGTCGAGCAGAAGGCGGACGATCTCGGGTTGCGGGCGGTGCACAGCCACCATCAGGGGCGTCACGCCCGCAGCGTCGGCCAGATTCGGATTGGCTCCAGCGCTGATGAGCTTGCGGACGATTTCTACGTTGGCATTCGCGCACGCCAACGCGAGCGGAGTGATGCCATGGGGATCGGCGGCGTTCACGTCGGCTTTGGCCTGGAGCAGCAGCGAAACTATTTCGAGATCGTCGGATGTGACGGCCCAATGCAGCGCCGAGGTTCCATCCGGCAGTTTTGCATTCGCGTTCTCCGGATTCGAGCGAATCAGTGCGATGGCCGCAGCTCGCTCACCGTCCCGCGCGGCGGCGGCAATCTTCGCGTCTGATGCGACGGCAGGCATCAGGACGGGCGAAGCGAACCAGGCAAGCAGCAATCCAGTGAACGTCGGTCTCATCGATCGTTTTCCCAACAGGCCGGAAGCCTCAGATGCCTAGGAATCATACCAGCCGACAGGTATGAACACAAGCCCCGCCCGCTTTGACAGGACGCGCTGGAAGAGGGTAGAATCGGCGGTCCGGGTACAGAAGGAGTTTCGATGAGAATTCATTCCATTTTTCTGATTTCGACGGCCGGCGCCATACTGTTCGCGACCGGCGCCATGGCGCAGTCGCACCTGGAGATTCAAGTTCACACCGGCCACGGAGTCACCGGCTATGACGTGAACTCGACGATGATTTCCGGTGAGAAGGACATGATCGTGATCGATTCGCAATTCAGCCTGAGCGAGGCGCATCGTCTGGCGGCCGAAATACTGGAATCCAAAAAGAACCTGACCACCATCTACATCACACACCCGCATCCGGACCACTTCTTCGGACTGGCGGTTCTCAAACAGGCATTTCCCAATGCGAGGGTCGTCGCATTGCCCGCCACTGCGGAGGCGGAGAAAACGGCCTGGCCGGCGCGCCAGAAGTTTTGGTTCTCCACTTACGGGAACAATATTCCCGGGCCCGATCCGGTTGAGATCGAAGCACTGACGACGCCGGTCCTCACGCTTAGAGGGGGAGCAGTTTCCAATCACAGGCCCGGTGCAAGGAGGCGATGGACCCGGTAACAGCTTCGTCTACATTCCTTCGCTCAAGGCCGTCGTGACGGGCGACATCGTGTTCGATCACGTTTACTTTGGAGTGCCGCGCGGCAAGGCGCGTGAGGACTGGAGCAAGACGATCGATCAGATCACGGCTCTCGATCCCGCCATCATCGTGCCGGGACACGAAGGGCCGGGAGCTACTCGGGACATGCGCTCGATTCAGTTCATGAAGAAATACATCGCGGACTGGGACGCGGACGTCGCTGCCTCGAAGGATGCAGCGGAAATGAAGGCCAAGGTTCTGGCTCAGTATCCGGGCCTGGGAATGGAGTTCACGCTGAACGATCGCATCAAGACTTATTTCCCCGACCCAAAACAATAGAAGGGCGCGGCCGCGACTCGCTTTCGAATCGACAATACATGAGTTCACGCCGTGCACAGATCCTGGTTGCGGTTCGAGAGATGATCTTGCTCGGCGAACTGCCCCCACGGAAGACCATCGAAGAGGTTGAGCTTTCCAAAAAGCTCGGCTGCATCCCGGCCAATCGTTCGTGCGACGCTGGCAAAACTGCACGAGGAAGGGCTGCTGGAAGAGCTGGCCGCCGGCGGATACGCGCCTCGTGTTTTCCAGGAGCAGGATATCGCGGATGCGATTGAAGCGCGCGGTGCGCTGGAGGGTCTGGCTGCGGGTCTGGCGGCGCAGCGAGTCACCCATCCCGCGCAACTCGTCCGCGCACGCCGCATCAATGCGGAGCTCGCCGAAACGATCGCCTCGTTCGGGTCCACGGAATCGCCGACCGCCGGGCAGATGGCACGCTTCGGCGAATTGAATCTGGCTTTTCACCAGGCTCTCATCGCGCTTGCGAAAAGCCCGATGCTGCAGCTTTCGCTGGATCGTGTTCAGTCCATCGCTTTCGCCTCTCCAGCGGCAGTGGTAATTCCGGCCGAACCGGGCGGGTTCTCGCGGGCGATCCGGGAGCACGATGCGATTCTCGATGCCATACAGGCCGGCGATGCTTTCGCGCGCGGAGACACTCGTTCGTGAGCACGCCCGATTCGCGCTGCAGGGAGTGAAGAGTGCGCTCGACCGGCCCACCCATGTCGCGGCGAAACCCAAGGCCGGCTCCGCCAATCGAAGCCTCGCCGCGGCCAAAGATGCTGCGCGCCCGGCCGAATTGGGCGGCCCCACGGCTCAATTCGTGCTGGATGCGGCCGCGGCACTATTCTGCGAAAAGGGATTCACCGAAAGCACCACGCGCGAAATCGCCGCGCGGCTGAATATTCATCAGGCGTCGCTCTACTACCACATCTCAACAAAAGAGAACCTGCTGTATCGCATCAACAGGCACACGCTCGAGACCGTCGAGCAGCACGTCCGCCGGGCGATGGAGAACTGCACCAACGCGCGCGACCGCCTGAGTGCGTTGATCCATGCCCATCTTCAAGGGCTGTTTGAAAATCCCAATCGCGCGCTTGCTTCAATCAGTGAATACCGGTCTTTGTCGCGCGCACATCACAAGGAACTCGCCGGGCTGCGCGGCAACTATTCTGACCTGCTCGACAGAGAACTCGCATCGGCGGTGAAGACCGGCATCGTGCGCCAGGACATTCCCGCCTCGGTGCTTCGGCTCGCCCTCCTGAACTATCTGAACTGGACGCCACGCTGGTATCAGCTCTCTGGTCCAATGTCTCTCGGCGAACTCGCCGGAATCTACGGCCGCGTGTTTTTCGAAGGGATTGCCACTCCGGGCCGCGCCAGGCCCTCCTTGCCTCAACTGCAGAATCCGCGGCGGACACGGTCCGGCGCGGTACACAGCGGAACTCTGGGTAAGTTCGTTCGCACCGCGGCGGAACTGTTTTCGAAACAGGGCTACGCGTCCACCAGCACACGAGCCATCTCGAAATTAATCGGTATGGAGAAAGCCACGCTCTACTACCATGTCAAGAGCAAAGAAGACCTTCTGTACCTGATCTCGAAATCGTCCATCGAAACTCTGCAAAGGGACGTGGACACCGCTGTCCATGGAACCACTTGTCCCTTTGAGCAATTGGTCTTGCTCATTCAGACCCATTGCATGAGCCTACTGCGGGACCAGACCCAGCACGCAACCGCGCTGGCAGAGGTACGAGCGCTGTCGCCGGAGCGCCTGGCTGAGATTGTCAGCTTGCGGAAGTCTTATCACGCAGGAATTCGTCAAATCATCGACGCCGCACAGAAAAGCGGATATATTCGCGCGGATGTGGACCCGCGCTATCTGGCCTCCATGCTCCAGGGGCTGCTGGATCGGGTGGTTGAGTGGTATCAGAAAGGTGGCCGGGTTGGACCGGCGGAGTTTGCCGGTTATTTCTGCGACATTTACCTGTTCGGAGCGCACGCTGCCCCCACCAACTAAAGTGCTCTTTCGCTGCAAGGGCTTGGGGAGGCGTTACCGAAGGAGGAAGCCGAAAATGTGGCTTTCTCTCAATGCTTCGCACCTGGGTGCAGTCCGGCGTCATAAAGATGAGCGACATTTTCTGTTCCGATGCTCTTTCTCAAATCTGCTGGCAGCTGATTGAATAGAAGGACAACCGTTTCCCAGCGCTGAGGCCCGTTGGGCTCCGGGTAGTGCTGGTCGCTGCCGATGATGAATCGGTCTGGAAAATCTTCGAAAAGCTTCAACCAGTCCGGTTTGATCTTCTCACCGGCCAATAAGTAATTCTTACCCGGCGCCTTCGGATCCAGCTTGATTTCCATGTAGAGATTGGAATGTTTCTGAAGCAGCCGGCGGCAGAGCTCGGGCGTGCGAAAGCCGGTCCCGTCCGATCCTAAGTGCGCCCAGATGATTTTCGCGCGCGGATTATGCGCCAACAGCCGTTCAAAAGCCGAAATATTCTCCCGGAGCCGCGGGGGATTGGGAGGGGACTTCAAATCCCTCGGGAGCGGCATCGCTCGTGGAACCGCCTCCATATGCAGGTCAATCGGCACATCATGCTGCGCGGCAATGTCGGCAAGCAACAGAAAAAGAGCATGGTCTGGTGGTGCGAATTGATAAGGCGTGCCGCCGGCAAAATGTTCCGCCGCCATTTCCCCAAATCCGGCTGCCCCCATGCGCAGCAATTCCTCAGCGCGTTCCCGGAATTTGCGCTGAATCGCCGCGCCGGTATCACCGGAGCGCCCGGATTGCTGGATCATCGAATTTAGAGTCTCGCCTCCCGCCAGAACCGCCAGTTTGCCAGGAAAGCTTTTCGCGGCCGCAAGAATACCTGCCGCGTCTGCTGCTCCCGAAGGGCTCTTCGTGTCTGGTGAGATGAGAAGATAGGCCTGCACCATGTTCTGTCGTGGGAATGCCTGCATGATGGCACGGATGGATCCCTCGGGATCGTTTTCGTCAAAATGCGTATGGGCGTCGATATAGGGAGAAACTGCCGGCACGACAGGATGCTCCGCGCGGCGGCGGCGCGCTCGATGCGAGGCTGAGAGCGATCATGAGAAAGCACACCGTAAGCAGCACTCTCCCGATCATCGGGACCCGCTTCGTGTGAAGGCGCGCGCGTGAGGTCGTCAGTTTGAAAATCATCGTCGGCGGTCTCCCATCCGTTGAGGAAGTGATTTCGCAACCGCAGTATTAGGCATTGTGAAGAATGGCAGGCGAGGTATACACCGGAGCCCTCCCATGTGACGGATTGTTTCACCTTTCTTCGTCTGAATGTTACTGGCGAATGTTACTGGACGTCGGATCCCGTCGTCTGCTCGCGGATCGCGAGCAAATGCAGTCCAGCCAGGAGCGAAATCGCCGGTTTCCTTGGCGCGGCCGGCCGATCGTTGTCGGAAATGCATTCTCCGCTCAGCAGGATCGACCTAATGATGACTACCCATGTAACAGGTCCGCCGCACGCTCGCCGTTCCACCACAGGCGGAGACGATCCAGCGATAAGTAGACTACCGGCGTGGTGTACAGCGTCAGCAGCTGGCTGACAAGCAGACCTCCAATGATGGTGATGCCGAGCGGCCTTCGCAGTTCTCCGCCCACGCCGTGCCCCAGCGCCAGCGGCAGCGCACCGAGCAGGGCCGACATGGTGGTCATCAGAATGGGCCGGAAGCGCAGCAGGCAAGCCTTGTAGATGGCTTCGCGCGGCGGCAGCCCTTCGGCACGTTCCGCGTCGAGCGCGAAATCGATCATCATGATGGCGTTTTTCTTCACAAGTCCGATCAGCAGAATGATTCCGATAATGGCGATGATGCTGAGTTCAGTGCGGCACAGCAGCAGGGCCAGCAGGGCGCCCACGCCCGCCGACGGCAGCGTGGAAAGAATGGTGATCGGGTGGATGCAGTTCTCATACAGCATGCCGAGCACAATGTAGACCGTCAACAGGGCCGCGCCGATGAGAATGGGCTCATTGCGCAGCGAATCCTGATACGCCTGCGCGGTGCCGGCGAAGAAGGTTTTGATGGTGTCCGGGAAGCCCACTTTGCGAGCGGTGGCCTGGATGGCATTGACCGCGTCTCCCAGCGCCACGCCCGGCGCAAGGTTGAAGGAGATGGTCACTGCCGGAAACAGACCCTGGTGATTCACGGCGAGCGGAGCCACCGAACGTGAGAAATGGCTGAAGACATTGAGCGGCACCTCCTGGCCCTGCGGATCCTCCACGTAAATCTGGCGCGAAAACTGGGGATTCTGCCAGAAACGCGGAGCCGCTTCCATCACCACGTGGTATTGATTGAGCCCAGTATAGATGGTAGACACCTGCCGCTGGCCAAACGCGTCGTATAGCACGTTGTCGATGAGCTGCGACGAGATTCCGAAGCGCGCCGCCGTATCGCGGTCGTATTTTACAATCGATTGCAGGCCGCTGTTCTGTTGATCGCTGTTGACATCGCTGATCAACGGCAGCCGCCGCAAGGCGTCCAGCATCGGCCGGCCGTAGGCGGTCAGGTCCTCGACGTTGTCGCCGCGCATAGTGAATTGATAGAGCGCGGCGCTGCTGCGGCCGCCGATGCGCACATCCTGGTTCGCTTGCAGGTACAGCCTGGACCCCCTGATGATGTTGAGTTTGGGCCGCAGCCGCTCGATCACGTCATAAACCGAAATCTTGCGCACGGCCAGCGGTTTCAGTTCAATGTTCAAGCGCGCCTGGTTGATGGTGTTGCCGTTGCCACCGCTGCCTCCGGTGTAACCGGTTACCGTGTCCACTGCCGGATCTTGCTGTACGATCTTCACCATCTTCAACAGGGCATCTTTCATGGATTGGAATGAGGTGTCCTGATCGGCGATCACGGTCCCGCTCAGCGCCCCGTTGTCCTGCTGCGGAAAAAATCCTTTCGGCACGTGAATGTACAGGTAAACGTTCAGCCCGATGGTGGCAAAAAGAACCCCAAGCGTGATCGCGGGATGCCGCAGCACACGATCCAGCGTGCTTCCGTACAGGCTGACGATCCAATTGAAACCCCGTTCGCTGGTCCGGTACATCCAGCCGTGCGATGCGTGTTCCTTGAGCAAATGCGCGCACATCATCGGTGTGGTGGTCAGTGAGACAACCATGGAAATGGCGATCGCCACCGACATGGTCACCGCGAATTCGCGAAACAGCCGTCCGACGATGCCGCCCATCATCAGCAGCGGGATGAAGACGGCGATGAGCGAAAGGCTCATGGTGAAAACCGTCGAGCCGATCTCGCGCGCGCCGTGCAGCGCCGCGGCCAAAGGCTTCATGCCCTGCTCCAGATAGCGCGTAATGTTCTCGATCACTACGATGGCGTCGTCCACCACGAAGCCGCTGGAAACCGTCAGGGCCATCAGCGAGAGGTTGTCCAGGCCGTACCCGAAAAGATACATCACGCCGAAGGTGGCGATCAGCGAGACCGGAACCGCCACGCTCGGAATGAGGGTAGTGCGGCCGCTTCTCAAAAACAGAAAGACCACCAGGACCACCAGCAGCACCGATATCCCCAGCGATCCTTCGATGTCTCGCACCGACGCGCGGATAGTTACGGTCTGATCCCGAGTAATGTTGAGGTGAATCGAATGGGGTATCGCGGCCTTGATCTGGGGCAGAGCCGCCCGGATCTGATCCACGGTATCTATAATGTTCGCGCCCGGCTGCCGGTTTACGGTGACGTTCACCGAGGTCTTGCCGTTGGCATATCCCATGTTGCGCAGATCCTCGACGGAATCGGTCACCTGTGCAACATCATCCAACCGCACCGGCGCGCCGTGGTTGTAGGCCACGATCAGCGGAGCGTATTGCCTGGCCTTGAACATCTGATCGTTCGCGCCCACTTCCCAGAGGTGGAATCCATCCGAGAAATGCCCCTTGGGAATATTGGCGTTGGCGTTGTTCAAAACGCCACGAACCTGCTCCAGCCCGATGCCGTACTTATTCAGCGCCATCGGATTCAGTTCCACGCGAACGCCCGGCAGGGCGGAACCCTGCGCGAACACCTGTCCGACGCCCCGGACCTGCGAAAGCTTCTGCACGATGATGGTAGAAGCAGCGTCGTAGAGCTGGGCGCGATCCAGAACATCGGAAGTCAGCGCGATTTGAAATATAGAAGCTTCCGACGGGTTCACCTTGCGATAACCCGGATTGCTGGGCAGATTGGCAGGAAGATATCCGCGCGCGGCATTGATGGCCGCTTCCACGTCGCGCGCCGCGGCGTTGATGTCGCGGTTCAGCTCGAATTGCAAAACGATTCCAGTGCCGCCCAGCGTACTGGTGGAGGTCATCTCGCTGACCGCGGCAATGCGTCCAAACTGTCGCTCGAGCGGCGCTGCCACCGACGATGCCATCGTTTCCGGGCTCGCCCCGGGCAGGCTGGCCTGCACGAAAATGGTCGGAAAGTCTACCCGTGGAAGAGGCGATACTGGCAACAAGTTATAAGCCACCGCGCCCGCCAGAGCGATTGCCGCGGTCAACAGCGCGGTCCCGACAGGCCGATGAATAAATGGTTCGGAGATGTTCATGCCCTAGTCGCTCATCACCCGTACCGGTCTGATTTGCGGGCCTAACCACCGGCAACTCACGGGCGTGGTGTGCAGCGTCAAGAGCTGGCTTAAGATGGGTCCGCCAAACAACGTGATTCCTAGAGGCTCCTCAGCTCCGATCCCATTCGGGCGGAGAGCGCGAGCGGCAGACCGCCCAGTAGCGCCGACATCGTGGTTACAATGACGGCGCAGTATCGGTGGCCTCCGCGGCACACTTTAACGGTATCAGAAACACATCTTTCCGGAGAACGGGTGATGAGAAAGATATATCTGCGCGGACCTGAACAGCGCGCTGCACTCTAACCAAGTCATCCGCCGGGCGAGACAGCCCTGTTGGCCAATCCATGCGTGCCGTATGAGAGCGCATACGCACTGGCAGGGTGACTGCAGAACCCACCATGTAAAGCGTGCGGTGCATCCAGCCCTCAGGGTATCTCGTATGATCGGAATACCGCCATGCTTGGCCTTCAACAGCAATTCGGACAGATCGACATTTACTTGTTCGATCAACTGCTTCGCGGACGCATCGCGCCCGGGATGCGTATCTTCGACGCGGGCTGCGGCCATGGGCGCAATCTGGTCTATTTGCTTCGGGAGGGTTACGAAATCTTCGGCGCGGACGCAGATTCGCGCGCGGTTGATGCCGTGCGTCAGTTGGCTCAATCGCTCGCGCCAAATCTTCCGGCGGACAACTTTCGCGCGGAGCCGGTTGAAGCGATGTCCTTCCCGGACGCTTTTGCAGACGTGGTTCTGAGCAGCGCGGTTCTGCATTTCGCGCGCGGCGACGATCATTTCCAGGCGATGCTGCGCGGGTCGTGGCGGGTGCTCAAGCCGGGCGGACTGTTGTTCTGCCGGCTGGCATCGTCGATCGGAATCGAGAGCCAAGTGAAGCAGGTGGCGGAGCGCCGATTCCTGTTGCCGGATGGTTCGGAGCGCTATCTAGTGTAGTGTCCAAGAATTAGCTGGACTTTCGTTTGCGGGTTTTGGGAACGGTACAGCCGGGCTGAATTTGCTCCAAGGTTTGACGACACCGGGCGAGCTTGGCGAGGATAGAATCTACGGTGGCGGTCCAAACGAATGGCTTGGGATTTTCGTTCCAGGCGGCGAGGAACTCCTCAATGGCGGCGATGAGGTCATCGACACTGAGAAAGGAATCGCGGCGGATGCGCTTGTTGGTTAACTCGGCGAACCAACGTTCAATAAGGTTCAGCCAACTGCAGCTGGTGGGCACGTAGTGCACGACGTAGCGAGGGTGCTTCTTCAGCCACGCTTTGACCTCGGCAGTGCTGTGAGTTCCGTAATTGTCGATCACCAGATGCAGCGGGGTCTGGCCTGAAAACTCCCGGTCGATGTGTCGCAGAAACTTCAAAAACTCCTGATGCCGGTGTCGCTTATGACAGTCCCCGATCACTTTGCCCTGCAGCAGATCGAGAGCGGCAAATAGCGTCGTCGTCCCGTTTCGTTTGTAGTCGTGGGTCATCGTTCCGCAGCGGCCTTTCTTGAGCGGCAGGCCCGGCTGGGTGCGGTTTAGTGCTTGAATTTGGCTCTTCTCATCAACACAGAGCACAATCGCCTGGTCTGGCGGATTCAAGTAGAGACCGACCACGTCGGTGAGCTTTTGCAGGAATTTCGGGTCTCGGGATAGCTTGAATGTCTTGGTGCGGTGTGGCTTGATGTTGTGACTCCGCCACAGATTGCTCACCGTCGATTTACTCATACCCTGATTGGCCGCCATGAGCCGGCAACTCCAATGAGTTATGCCTTTCGGCTTCGACTGCAACGTGGCGTCAATCACCGCCTGGATCTGTTCGGCACTGTAGGTGGCCTTGCGGCCTCGGCCTGGCGCGACCTCCCATAGGCCTGGCAGCCCCTGCGCAACAAAACGTTCGCACCAGAGACGAACTGTTTTCCGATTTACGTTCATCTCGGCGGCAATCGCGGACTCGGACTTACCGCGACCGGCCGCGAGAACGATGCGGCTGCGAAGGGCCACCTGCTGCGGCGTTCCCATCGCTGCCAACCACTGCTCGATCTGTTTGCGCTGATCCTCCGGCACGACCAGCGTGCGTGTTGGGCGGGGCATGACTGATTATGGACCAGTCCTATTGGAATGTCCAGCTATTTGTTGGACACCACACTAGTCGATGAAGCGCTGCTGATGGCGCTCACGAAAAACCTGGGCGGCCAGTTGGCCGATCCATTGAAGACTACGGTGGTGCAGAACCAGCGCTCGATGACCACGTGGGTGGTCAGGAAGGCCGCGCAATGAACCAGGCTACAGGCCCTTCTTGCCGAGAAAATCGATCAGGTCCACCACACGCATGGAATAGCCCCACTCGTTGTCGTACCAGGAAATGACGTGAACCAGATTTCCGTCCAGCACCTTGGTCATGCCGGCGTCGACGATGGAGCTATTGGGGTTGTGCAACATGTCGGTGGAGACCACGGGGTCTTCGGTATAGGCCAGGATGCCTTTGAGCGGGCCGTTGGCCGCGTCTTCCAGCGCTTTGTTCACTTCCTGGGCGGTGGTGTTCTTGGACGTCAGCACCACCAGATCCACCACCGAAACATCGGGCGTGGGAACGCGCATGGCGTAACCGTCGAGCTTGCCCTTTAGCTCCGGCATCACCAGCGCGATCGCTTTGGCGGCCCCGGTGGTAGTGGGGATCATATTCAACGCGGCGGCGCGCGCGCGGCGCAGATCCTTGTGCGGAAAATCGAGCACGTTCTGGTCGTTGGTGTAGCTGTGAATGGTGGTCATCGAACCCTTCTGGATGCCGAAGGTTTCGTGCAGCACCTTCACCACCGGCGCCAGGCAATTGGTGGTGCAGGAGGCATTGGAGATGACATTGTGCTTGGCCGGATCGTAGGCGTTCTCATTGACTCCCAGAACGATGGTGATGTCTTCGTCCTTGGCGGGCGCCGAGATGATGACCTTCTTTACGGTGCCTTGCAGGTGCTTGGCCGCGTCCTTCTTGTCGGTGAATTTGCCGGTGGATTCCACGACAATCTGCGCGCCCAGGGAAGTCCAATCGAGCGCCGCCGGGTCCTTTACGGCGAAAATCTTGATAGTTTTTCCACCGACGCAGATGGAATCATCGCCAGCCTTCACCTCTTCGTGCAGCGGGCCGAGGATGGAATCGTACTTCAGAAGATGCGCCAGCGTTTTGGTGTCGGTAAGATCGTTGGCGGCTACAAATTCGATATTCGGATGATGCAGACCTGCACGCACCACGTTGCGGCCGATGCGGCCAAAACCGTTGATACCTACTTTGATGGACATGTCCCTCCAGGGAATTTCGTTGGGTTTGTATTATTGGCCGCACACCCCGGCGGGGCGCGACTGTAAAGGCTTTACGTGGCCATTCCTATTTTGCTATTTTGCGATGCTACTTGGCCACCAGGGGCGGCGCCGTAGACCCGCCGATATCGGCGTAGTCATCCTTGACCCTGGTCACCTTGGAACCTGTGAAGGTCACAAAAGTAATCTTACCGGGAGGATCGCCATAGATCCAGTCCTCGGTCTCGGTGCCATCTTCGGTGACGTTGCGTTCCTTCTGGCGGGGCTTGCCGATGGCGAGGATCACCTGATCGCGAGTCATGCCCAGGATCACTTTGTTTGCCTTGATGGCGGTCTTAACCGGCTCCGGAAGGTTTTCGACGTAGTTGCCGGTGGCAGATTCCTTGTCGAAGTCGAGAACGGGCGCCATGATCTTCTTAATGTCGTCCGCTTTCAGTTCAGGAACCGGTTCGCCGAACAAGAGCGCGATAGAGGTGCCGCTGGGTGCGTTGGAGTTCTGCTGCTGATTAATGGGCGACATGGTGGGGCCCATGCCGATCTGCACGTGATTTTTCCAGCTACCCTTGGCTCCCTTCATGCCGTTGTTGATTTCGAACACGATTTGGTTGTTATCGATATCCACGTGCGTAATCTGGACCAGATCGCCCACCCGCGCGGCCGGCCCTAACTGCTGGCCCACCTGCGCCCAGTACTGTTTGTCCCATTGTCCGCTGGCGAAAAACGGAAGCGGCTTCCTGGAGCGCGGAAGATAGGCCTTCACGGTGGCGTACTCGGACAGCAGGCCGCGCAGGATCTCCACACGGTCGTCTTCGGTAAGCTTCTGGGCCTGCGCTGCGGGCGGCGCAAGAGCGGACAACAGAAGAACCGCCGCGGACGGCACAAGAATATGATTGGCGAGACGCTTACGAATCATGTGTCCTCCTGCCGGCTCGTTTCCTGATGCTGGATGGGGGCCTTCAGAACGTAGAAGAACAAACCGATGGCCACCGCGGTGGTGAGCAGGCCGCCTTCCGGACCATACGCGCCTCCACTCAAGAGTCCACCGATCCTCGCATTCAAAAGGCCAGTTCTCCAGTGCATCGCGTACCCCGTAACATCCATTGTAAACCCGCTGAGATTCGCGCCTAGCAGGGGGAGGGCCCAGTTCCAGCCGAAGTGGAGGCCGATGGGCAGCCACAGATCGCCGCTGCGAATGTAGGCGTAGCCGAGCACTACGCCCCACAGAATGGTGTTGAAAAGCGCGAGCGGGCCAAAATTCAGGTTTTGCGAGTGGGCCAAGCCGAAGAGCACGGCGACCGGGAGGATAGTTGCAAATGCGCCGATGCCGCGCACCAGAACCTGAAAGCCGTAGCCGCGGAATAGCATTTCCTCACCCACCGCGCCGAAAAGCAGCAAGATGGACACGAACAGCAGCGATGGCCAGCGGAGTTTTTCGTCTGGAACGGCCTGATAATCGGCCAGGCGAGTGATCAACGGCAGCACCACCACTACCAGCCCGGCGCCGATGCCGCCCAGCAGCCCGAGCGATAGATTGCGGCGGGATGCGACGGTCCAGCCCAGTCCAATATCGGACAAGTTGCCGCGTTCGTAGATGCGCAGCGCGATGGTGTTGGCGACGGCGGCGGCGGCAAACGTTCCAAGCGTGGAAATCACGAGAACGGGCGCGCCCAGGAAGGCGATGATAAGCGGAAAGGCGAAATAATAGCCGAGCGCGGCGATGAGCGCGAAGACGCCCACGCGCAGGAAAACGCCGAGAAGTTTCTTGCGCTGATCCGCGGTCGAGACTGGCGGCGAGGGCAACAACCCTCATGTTAATTGAATAGCGATATGCCCGCGACCCCGGCTGCGCCCGCTTCGATGCACTGCGGCGCGTTCTTGGCCGTGAGACCACCCAGCGCATAGACCGGCAGATGGACGCTGGCGGCGGCTTCACGAAATGCTTCGATGCCGATGGGCGTAAGAGATTTGGTGACACTGGGGAACACCGGGCCATAGACCGCGAAATCCGCGCCTTCGGCTGCGGCGGCGCGCAGCTCGAGGATGGTGTGGCAAGAGACCCCGATCAGAAAGCCCGGGGGTGCGATGCGGCGAATCACATCCGGGGACATCGATCCGGCGGGCAGATGAACACCATGCGCGCCGCACGCGAGCGCGACATCGGTGCGTGTGTTCACCAGAATCCGGCTGCTTTCTGCAACGCGCAGAACTGATCGCACCAAATCGCTGAGATCGAGGGCTGAAAGATCCTTCGCGCGGATCTGAATCATCTCCACGCTGTCATTTGCAGCACGCGCGGCCACGTCGAGGGAGTCGGTAATACAGTAGCGCTTCACAAGATCCGAAGACCCGCGCTCGGAAATTCCACTACCCACTCCTTCACGTTGCCGCACTGGTCCATGGAACCGAAAGGGGCCCCCGCCGGCACTTCAACCGCGATATCGCCCGAAAATTCCAGCCGCAGGCGCTCGGGCTTTTCCACGGTGCGCAGCAGCGTGGCCGGGATCTGATTGAACGCCGGCCGGCCGTTGCGCGGAGCCACCGAGAGCTGATCGGGCCGCACAAACAGCCAGACCTGGTCGCCAATCAAGCGGCCGGGAAAGTAAGGTCCAGCCAGTTCGAAATCCTGATAGCGCAGGCGGCTGGCGTTGCGGCTGGGATCGAGCGAGCGGATCTCCACCGGCAGAATGTTGTAGAGGCCGAGCAAGCGCGCCACATCCACGTTGGCCGGCTGCTCGAAAATCTTGCGCGGGGTCCCGCTCTGCACCGCGCGGCCGGCCCACAACACCACCATTTCGCCAGCCAATGCGAAGCATTCTTCGGTGTCGTGCGTCACCAGCAGCATCGGCGTTCCAAATTCCTGCCGGACCTGCCGGAGCACTGCGTAGAACTCGGCCCGAAGCGGAGCATCGAGACCGCGGCCGGGTTCATCCAGCAACAAAATGCGCGGGGCACCGATCAATGCACGCGCGATGGAACAGCGCTGCTTTTGTCCGCCGGAAAGCTGATAGGGGCGGCGTCCGGCGACATCGGTCAAGCGGAACTTCTCCAGCATCTCGGTCACCTTGCGATGCCGTCCCAGGCGCGGCGTCCGCTCCACCGCGAATTCCAGATTTTGCCGCAGCGTCATGTGCGGAAACAGCGCGTAATTTTGAAAGACGTAGCCACAGCGGCGCGCGCGCGGCGCCAGATGCACGCCGGAAGCGGCGTCGAACAGGATTTGATCGTCCAGCAGGATGCGTCCTTCGTCGGGGCGCACGAATCCGGCGATGGAATCGAGCGTGAGCGTTTTGCCCGCGCCGCTCGATCCAAACAGCACGGTCACTCCGGCGGCGGCGCGGAATTCGAGGTCGAGCAAAAAACCAGCGGAATCCGGCCCGGCCGCGTACTGCTTGCGAATCTTTGCCTGAATCATGGGGCTTGGATCATAATGCTGTCTGGCGGGGTCCGAAGGGATTGGGGGTGAGACGATTCGCCAGCGTCAGGATAACCAGCGCGATACCGGAAACAATCAGGACCAGCACGCGGGCGGCGGCGCCGTTGCTTCCTTCCACAGCGTCGAAGATCGCGATGGAGAGCGTTTGGGTGCGGCCCGGAATGTCGCCGGCGATCATGAGCGTGACGCCGAAATCGCCCAGCGATCGAGCGAAGGCCAGCGCGGTGGCGGCCAGAACGGAGCGCCGCACCAGCGGCAGCGTGACGCGCCAGAACAGCCGCAGCTCGGTTGCTCCCAGATTGCGCCCGGCGCGCTCGTAGGAGCGGTCGACGCTCTCGAAAGCGGCCCGCGCCGACTTCACCAGCAACGGCGTGGAATGAAATAACGATGCCACCACCGCAGCTTGCCAGGTGAAGACCAGAGGTCCGCCAAAAAGCCATTCATAGAGATGGCCGATTGGGCTGGCGCCGCCCAGCGCGACCAGCAGATAGTAGCCGAGAACGGTGGGTGGCAGCACCAGCGGCAGGGTAACGGCGGCGTCCAAAACCTCTTTTCCACGGAAGGTCCGGTTGGCCAGAGTCCATGCCAGCCAGAGCCCGGCGGCCAGCGCGATGGCGGTGGAAATAGCCGCGACGCGCAAGCTGAGCCATAGCGGAAACCAGTCGATGGATGCACCGGGGGGCATGGAGATATCTCATGTTAGCGCAGGGCGCTGTGAAACATCCCAGCCGGTTTACGTTCTGAGCGCGGCGCTAACCCTTGGCCGCTTTCGCCCGGCGCTCCATCTCTTCGGACGTCACATCTTCGATGTGCGTGGCGATCCACCATTGATTGCCGAACGCGTCTTCCACGCCGCCGGACCGGTCGCCATAGGGCTGGTCGGCGGGTTCTCGCAGCGACTTGGCGCCCGCCTGGATGGCCCGCTGATAGACCGCGTCCACGTCTTCCATATAGAGGTGCAGCATGCCCGGGAAATTTTTCCCGGCGCGCGCTCCGTCGCCCATCATGACGATGGAATCGCCGATCTTGACTTCGGCGTGCATTACGGATCCGTCGGGAAGCTTGGATACGAAAACTTCGGTAGCGCCAAAGGCCTGCTTGGCGAAGTCGATCAGCTTGCCAACGCCAGAGACCACCAGATAGGGGATTACCGTGTGGTAACCCTCGGGAACGGGTTTTACTTTGGTTGTCATGCAGCCATTCTGTACCAAAAGGCTGTGGCCCGTATTGTAAAAATTTTCCTTTCCCCGCGGATCAATGGGGCAACGGCACATGATTGCGATGCGGCGTCCGGTGCGCCAGGTAGGCGCTCGGGTTGATCCCGGAAAAGGCGCGGAAATCGTGGATGAAGTGCGCCTGATCGAAGTATCCGCAATCCAGTGCAACCGCTGCCCAGTCGACGATCTTCGAGTCCTCCATGCGTTCAAGCGCGCGCTGAAAGCGGCGGATGCGGCAAAACACTTTGGGCGTAAATCCGGTCTCATCGCGAAACGCTTCGATGAAGCGTTTGGGGCTCAGGCCGATCTGATCCGTCACTTGGGCGACCGTGGTTACATGCGGCTCGGCCAGGAACCGGCGCAGCGCGAATCCGACGGCGCCGTGCGGTTCCAAACCTCGGGTGAACTCGGCCATCATGACTTGCTCCAGAACTTCGAAGCGAGCCTGGTGCGTCGGCGCTTCCACCAATCGGTCCCGCAGATCCACCGCAGCCGCGCCCCACAGCGCTTCCAGCGAGACGGTGGTGTCACGCAATTCGCCGGCCGGCATCCGCAGGAACGGAAAAGCGCCTCCCGGTTTGAAGGCCACGCCCATGATGAAGGCTTGCATGGCGGTGCCGATGACGATGTATTCGGAATGCGCACCCGCCAGCAGCGAACCGCTGAAGGTCTGGCAGCGATCGGGATCATCGCGGTCGTAAATGCAAGACCTGTCTTCGAGCAGGTTGATCACAATCTGCATCTGGCCAGTGGGCAGCGCCCGTTCCTTGGCGTGCGGCTGCGTGTAGCCTTCGTAGAGCCACAGGAAGTGCATGAATTGCGAGAGCGGCGGGCGCGGAACGTAGGTCAAGCGGAGCATTGCGGACCTTTCCAGTTTGCCATTTGGACGGGTGCGGCGTACGGCGCGGTCCACACGCGAACTTTGACCGTGCGCGAGCCTCCCTGTGTCAAACTTGAATGGACATGGAGCAGCGAGAAGTATATTGGACCGCGATCGAACCAATTTGGGACGACATCAACATCGATAATGTCGACTCATTTCATGAAACGTTTCAGAACGTCCGACGCGAATTGGGCGTGCTATACGCGGCTCACTTTTGTCAGTCGGAGGTCTGCAACGGTGGCTTCACCCAGTTTTTCTGGAACAGCACGGGGGTGCTGGCTCCCGAGGCAGTTGAGGGTTTCGTCGCGATTGGTCAGCTGAAGGTTGCAGACCTTGTCGGAAGGGCCATGTCGATGTTGGGCTCTCCTTACCCGCGAGATCGCGCCGCTCGATGGGCGGCTCTCGACGGACTGAGGCCCGGGACCGATCCTCGTGAAGCTTTATTGGGGAGAGCCGGGTATCGGAGGATTGATCTATTTGGTCCGTTTGAAGACGACTTCTACTCACTCTTGAGGACAGATGCGGGTGGCTTTGAGTCTGCCGCCGACCGGTACGCGGCCGCGCTCATCTCCGAATCCGTAAAGACTGCATCAAAGCACGAGGCGCTTGCCAACGCTCGCGAAGTACTGTCAAAACCCGGGTCTAACGACCTAAAGAGCGACCTTCTCCGACTCAAGACCGAGATAGCGGAGATGCGGAAGAGGCTTGCCGAAAATGCCAACGGCGACAGGGACGGGGCTCAGTCATGAATTGGACCCGGCTTGGCGCCAAAGCCGCCAACAACACCCGCTCCCGCCTCTGGTATAATCTGTCTAGATGTTTGCTTTTCCTCCGCGATCGCGGATGAAAATTCCCGCTAGCGCCGATCCCTGCTCTCGTCGCACTCCGGCCCGTCTTGCCGTTGCCACATGCAACTAAGCCAAATTATCTTTTTGGAATGAATCTCCAGGTTGGAATGAATCCCCAGGAATGAAACTTAGCGTTCAGATCACCCGCGGCATTGAGTCGTTGTTTGGCACCCGCGACGAAAATATCCGTGTGCTCGAAAACGGCCTGAACGTTACGGCCAGCCTGATGAACGATTCGCTGGATATCGAGGGCGCCGAGCCCGACGTGATTCGCGCCGCCAGCATTCTGGAGGATTATGTCAGTCTGGTGAAAGAGGGCCAGACCTTCCCCAATGGCGATCTGAATAGCTACCTGCGCGTGGTTACGGCGGATCCCGAAGTCACCCTCCGCAGCCTGGTTCACAGCGGGCGGCAGCGCAATTTCGGAAAGAAGACGCTGGCGCCTAAGACCGTCAACCAGCGCCGCTACGTGGATGCCATCGAGCGCAACGATCTGGTGTTCGGCGTGGGACCGGCAGGCACGGGGAAAACGTATCTCGCCGTTGCCATGGCCGTTTCGGCGCTGCTGAACAAGCGCGTAGCGCGCATCGTGCTCACGCGGCCGGCCGTCGAAGCCGGCGAGCGCCTGGGATTTTTGCCCGGCAATCTTCAGGAAAAAGTGGACCCATATCTGCGCCCGCTCTACGACGCTCTCTACGACATGCTGGACGCCGACAAAGTGGAGAAGCTGCTGGAGCGCGCGGTAATTGAAGTGGCGCCCATCGCGTTCATGCGCGGCCGCACCTTGAACGACAGCTTTATCATCCTGGATGAAGCGCAAAACAGCACCGCCGAGCAGATGAAAATGGTGCTGACGCGCCAGGGCTTCAACTCGAAAATGGTGGTGACGGGCGACCTCACGCAGATCGACCTGCCTTCCGGCAAACGCTGCGGTTTGAACGACGCGGTGGAGGTACTGCGCGGCATCGAAGGAATCAGCTTTGTCTATTTCGACGAACGCGACGTCGTTCGCCACGCACTGGTGCAAAAGATCGTAAGAGCTTACGAGCGGCATCAGGAAGCCATGGGCGGACGGCAGCTGGCTTTGAAGCTGACGGATCCCGGGGCTGAAGCCGCGCCTCCCGCCGCCGGTCAACCGCTGCCCGCCGCGCCAGCGGAAAACCGCGAGATCCCACTGGTCTAAGATCCGGCCATGCCTGCTGAGCAGACTACTCTGCTATTCCATTCCGCCACGCCGGGACTTTCCAGACGGCTGGCGCGGGCGTTCGCCAAGCGCCTGGAAGCGGAAGTGACCGGCGGGCGCCCGTTTGCCAGCCTGATTACGAGCGATCCGGAGCTGCGCCGGCTCAACCGCGAGTTTCGCAAGAAAGATTACGCCACCGACGTGCTGTCATTTCCATCCAGGCAGAGCCTCGGATTCCTGGGCGACATCGCAATCTCGTTCGAACACGCCCAGCGTCAGGCGGCGGAGTACGGCCACGGCGTGGACACCGAGATCGAGATTCTGATGCTGCATGGCGTCCTGCATCTGCTCGGGATGGATCATGAAAAGGATAGGGGGCAGATGGCGCGGGCCGAAAACAAATGGCGCGCCGCTTTCGGATTGCCGCGCGGCTTGATTGAGCGAGTGCGATCATGACCTGGTTCGCCGTGGGCGCTACCGTGATGTGGGCGGTGCTGCTGTGTCTGATCACCGTGGTTCAGAGCCTCTACACCGAATCCTTGAGGCTGCGTTCGCGCGATCTGCCGGCTCTGCAATTCTTCAAAGAGACCCTGGAGGATCGCATCGGCGCGAAGGGCGACGAAGGCGTGCTGGCGTTTTCGCTCATCAAGCACACGCTGGTGGTGCTGCTGGGAGTTTGTTTTCTCGCGACGCGCGCGGACGATTCTACTCAGCCCTGGGAGAACCTGTTTGAAGCAGCTCTGTTTGCCTGGCTCACCATGCTGGTTTCCACTTACGTTCTGGCGCAGGTGCTGTACCGCAAAACCAGCGGGCGCTGGCTGCTGCCACTCGCGCCCATTCTGCGCTTGTGCGCGCTGCTGGTCCGGCCTCTGACCGCGATTCTCGGCTTCTTCCAATCGCTGGTGGAGCTCTCCGAGACCGCCAGCACGCACGAAGAAGGACCCGGCCCATCCGGCGACATCGAGGCGCTCATCTCGGCCGGTGAAGAGGAAGGCATCATCGAGAAAGACGACCGCAAGCTGATCGAGTCCGTAGTAGCGTTCGGAGACAAGACCGTCCGCGAAGTAATGACGCCGCGTCCCAAGGTTGTAGCTATTGAAGCCAGCCGGTCGCTGGAGGACTTGCGCGAGCTGGTGATTCACGAGCAATACTCTCGTGTCCCGGTGTATGAGGGCACGATCGATAACATCATCGGTTTCGTGCACGTGCGCGACATGTTCGAGCTGGACGAAGCAAACCGCCAGGGACGCCGCGTCAAAGAACTGACGCGCCCCATCCGCTTTGTTCCCGAGACCAAGCCCGTAAACGATCTGCTGCGCGAGATGCAGCAGGATGGCGCGCACATGGCCATCGTGATCGACGAGTACGGCAACACCGCGGGGCTTGCGACCATGGAAGACATGGTGGAAGAAATCCTGGGCGAGATTCACGACGAGCACGAGCCCGAGCGCGACGTGTTGAAGCAGCCGGACGGCAGCTTCGTGGTAGCGGGCAGCTTAGACCTGGACCGTTTGCACGATCTGCTGGAATTTCGGCCGCCCGAAGAGACCGAATCCACTACCATCGGAGGCTTGGTGACAGAATGGCTGGGGCACGTGCCGCATATCGGCGAGGTGATCGAACGGGACGGCATCCGGCTGGAGGTTTTGGCGGGGGACGAGCTGAAAGTGGAACAGGTGCGGGTCTCGAAAGTGGCGCACGAAACCGTGCCCGAGACGCATTCATGAGTTCGTTCCACTCCGGGTTCGCTTCGCTGATCGGCCGTCCTAACGCGGGAAAATCGACGCTGCTGAACGCGCTGATCGGCGAAAAGCTGGCCATCGTTTCCGATAAGCCGCAGACCACGCGCACCACGATTCAGGGCGTGGTGAATTTGCCTGGCGCTCAAATCGTTTTCATGGACACGCCTGGAATTCACAAATCAACAACGCTGTTCAATAAGCGCATGATGGAGACCGTGCGCGCGGCGCTGGCCGATCGCGACGTCCTGCTGTATGTGGCCGACGCGTCGATTCCCTTCTCCGCGGAAGACGCCGAAGCCGTCTCCGTGTTGAAGGATTTGCCTGCGCCGGTCCTGCTGCTGGTCAATAAGATCGACAAGGTGCAGGATAAGCGGAAACTGCTGCCGTTCATCGAGCAATACAAAGCCGTCCGTGAATTCGACGAATATCTCCCGGTGTCCGCCACCACTGGCGAAGGCCTGGATCGGGTGCGCGAGGCCATCGTCGCGCGGCTTCCGGAAGGCCCGGCCTACTTTCCGGCCGATCATCTCACCGATCAGCCCGAACGTTTCCTGGCCGGCGAACTGATCCGCGAACAGATCCTGCGCCACACGCGCCAGGAGGTGCCGCATGCGGTGGCCGTGCTGATCGACCGCTGGGAAGAGTCGCCAAAAATCACCAGGATCGCGGCCACCATCTACGTCGAACGGGATGGACAAAAAGCCATCGTCATCGGAGCAGGCGGCGCGGCTCTCAAGAAAATCGGAACGCTGGCGCGCTATGAAATCGAAAAGATGGTTGGACACAAAGTCTTTCTGGAGCTGTTCGTCAAGGTGCAGAAAGATTGGCGCGAAAATCCCGAATTTCTCAGCGCCATTGACTGGCGATCCATGCGGGGAGGAGAATTGGACTCGGACGAAGGTCCGGTTTCCTAATGCGATTGCTCTCATCTATGCGACTCATTGGTCTTACGATTTTGCTCGCTTTGGTCCTGACGCCCCTGTTTGCGGAAAAGGACAAAACGCCGGTTTCCGACGATGTCATTGTCGATCAGGTCCGCGTCAAGATCGCTGACGATTCCGAAGTAGGCGGCCAGCCGATTCAGGTGGACGCTCACAACGGCGTGGTGGTGCTTACAGGCAAGGTCACCAACGACAAGCTCAAGTCAAAAGTAGAAAAACTGGCGAAGAAAGTAAAGGGCGTCACCGGAGTAGACGACAAACTGGTGGTCAGTCCGGAATAGTCCCAAGGACTTAGTTCGCAGACGCGCGAAAGTGCTTGATCAACGGGCGCTTTTACGTTTATTGACACTTTACGAGTAACCGCCGTAAGTTCTTGTTCGCCCAGTCTAAATGATGAAAGTGCGGGTCAGCCTTGTTGCTGTTGTGCTGTATGGCGCGGTGTGTTGCGCCCAGGCTCCGCCGGCTTTGAAGTCGGTGATCGGCGAAATCACCGCGGTGGATGCGGCGGGAAAGCAGATCCAGCTCAAGGGCGACGATGGCGCGGCCTACACGGTAACGGTGGGCGACAAGACGTCCTTGGTTAGCATTCCTCCGGGCGAGAAGGATCTCAAGAAGGCCACTAAAATTGCGTTTTCCGATGTGACGGTTGGCGACCGGGCATTGGCCCGGGGCCCTATCGCCGAAGACGGTAAAACGGTTCCCGCGCGCACCCTAGTCATCATGACCAAGGGCGATCTGGCCCAGAAGCATGAGAAGGACCGCGAGGAATGGCAAAAGCGCGGGATCACCGGTGTAGTCACTGGAGTGAACGCCGAAACCAAGGAAGTCACCATTACAACGCGCGGCCGGGATTCCAAGACGGTTGCCATAGACGCTTCGGCGGCCAACTTCCGGCGTTATTCGCCCGATTCGGTGCGGTTCGCGGATGCCAAGGCCAGTTCGTTTGCCGATATCCAGCCGGGCGACACGGTGCGCGCGCTGGGCGACAAGAACGAAGACGGAACGCGTCTGAAAGCCGAAGAGCTGGTTACGGGGGCTTTCGAGACGATGGCGGGCACGGTGGATTCCGTGGACGCGGCAACGGGCGAGGTACGCATCACCAACCTGCAAACCAAGAAGCCGGTGGTGGTTCGAACCAATCAAAATACTCTGTTGCGGCGGCTGGATCCCATGGTGGCTACAATGCTGGCGCGGCGGCTTCGTCCGGCGTCCTCCTCCGGTGGCGGGGCTGCCTCGCCGGGCGGCGGAAACAGGCCCGAAGGTGCGTCCCAAGGCCCCCCGGGCGGCGGAGAGGGACGGTTTCGCGGCGGATTCGGTGGCGGGCCCGGCGGCCCGGGCGGCGCTGCTAACGGCGATCTCCAGCAAGTCCTGGAACGGATGCCGCAGCTCTCGCTGGCCGAGTTGAAGAAGGGGGACGCGGTAATCGTCTCCAGTTCGAAAAGTCCTGGCGATTCGGTAACCGCCTTCGCGTTTATCGCGGGCGTGGAGCCATTTCTGGCAGCCGCGCCGCGCACCGCCGGAGAAGTAAATCTAGGATCTTGGAATCTCGATCTGAGCGGTGGCGGCGGGCAGGACCAATGAGTTCCGGTGCGTTGCTAGACGTGGATCGCTAATAAAGGCACGAAATGAAACCCCTATTGCTGCTGCTGTTGCTAGTACTGACTTTCCTGCCGGCGACCTACGCTCAATCCGCCGGAGTGGTGCATGGCGTGGTCACCGACGAATCCGGTGCGCTGGTGCCGGGCGCCACGGTTACGGTTTCCAACGCAGCCGGTCCGGTAAAATCGGGAACCGCCGGCGATGACGGCAGCTACTCCATCAGCGGCGTGCCGGCCGGCAAGTACACCATCCAAGCTTCCGCTCCCGGCTTGAAACAAGCCCAGCCAGCGACAGTAGACGTGGCTGCATCGGGCGCCGCCACGGCCAACCTGCAAGTTCAGGTGGTGGCGGAGAAACAGGAAGTAACAGTACAGGAGAACGCCGGACCGGCGGTAAGCGTCGATCCTTCGCAGAACGCAGGCGCGTTAGTTTTGCGCGGAGCCGATTTGCAGGCGCTGTCCGACGATCCCGACGATCTGCAAGCCGATTTGCAAGCCCTGGCCGGACCCTCCGCCGGGCCGAGCGGCGGCCAGATCTACATCGACGGATTCACCGGGGGCACGCTGCCGAGCAAAGACTCCATCCGCGAGATTCGCATCAACCAGAATCCTTTTTCGCCCGAATACGACAAGCTCGGCTATGGGCGCATCGAGATCCTGACCAAACCCGGTACCGACAAGCTGCATGGGAACGTGAACGTGGATTTCGGGGACGCCATTTGGGACGCGCGGAATCCCTACGCCGCCCAGAAAGCTCCATTCCTTCAGAAAAATTTCGGCGGATCGCTCAGCGGCGCTCTGGGCAAGAAGGCGTCCTTCTTCCTGGACGTTCAGGACCGCGACATTAACAACGGGAGCATCATCAACGGCTTCAACGTAAACCCGAGCACGTTTCTAGTTTCGCCCTTCAACAGCGTCTTCGAAGCCCCGCAGAACCGTTTGCGAATCAGCCCCAGAATCGATTACCAGCTCAGTCAGAACAACACGATCACCTTCCGGTACGGCTACACACGCAACGATCTGCAGGATCAGGGCGCCGGCAATCTCAGCCTGTTGTCGCGTGCTTTCCACGAATTGAGCACGGACCACACGTTTCAAATCATCGAGACCGCGGTCCTCAGCACCAAGGTAATCAACGAGACGCATTTTCAGCTGTATCACACCAATCTTGGCCAGACGGAGAACAGCGATCTGCCGGCAGTGATCGTCGGGGGTGCGTTCAATGGCGGCGGCGCTCAATTGGGAAACTCGACTGACACCGAAAATCATTACGAACTGCAGAATTACACCACCATTTCCGGCGGAGCGCACACCTGGAAGTTCGGCGTTCGTACTCGCGCCGTAACCGTCAACAACTTTTCGGGGCAAAACTTCGGCGGAACATACAACTTTAATGGCGGCTGGGCGCCCATCCTGGATGCGAATTATCAACCAGTGGCGCCGGGAGTGCAGTGCGACCAGACTAATCCCGATCCCTCAGCCTGCGTGCTGCTCCAATCCATTGACGTTTACCAGCGCACCCTGGCCTTGCAAAGCTTGAATTACACCGCGGCCCAGATTCAGCAACTCGGCGGCGGTCCGGCCCAGTTCACGATTAACCACGGCAGTCCTCTGGTGAACGTCAACATGGTGGACGTCGGCGCTTTTGTCGGTGACGACTGGCGCATGAAACCCAACCTGACATTGAGCCTGGGCCTGCGCTTCGAAACGCAGACCGACATTCACGACTGGCACGATTGGGCGCCGCGCATCGGATTCGCCTGGGCGCCGGGCCAGAGCAAGAGTAATCCGCGCCCCTCCACCGTCTTTCGCGGCGGCTTTGGAATCTTTTACGACCGCGTCGGCGAACAAGACATCGAAACTGCCGACCGTTACAACGGCATTTTGCAACAGCAGTACGTGATTACGCAGAGCGCCGCCAATCCGATCCCGTTCCTGCCCAACGTGGTCGGCGTTCCTCCAGGCCTGCTGTTGCCGAGCGCGTCTCCTCAGACCATCCAACTGCTCGATTCGCAGTTACACGCGCCCTATATCCTGCAGGAAGCGTTTACCGTAGAGCGCCAGTTGCCGAAGAACACTACCATATCGGAATCCTACGTGAACTCGCACGGCTTGCACGAACTGCGCTCGGCGGATATCAATGCGCCGACGGGGCCGGGAACAGGCGTTTACCCGCTCTACGGTCAATACCTGACCGATCCGGTGCTGCTGATGCAGTCCTCCGGCTTGTATAACCAGTGGCAGTTGATCACCAACGTCCGCTCGCAATTGAACAAAAGAATTTCGCTGAACGGGTTCTATATGTATGGCCGCGCTTATAGCAATACGGACGGCGTCGGCACACTGCCGTCTAACCCTTACAGTTTGGAAGGCGAGTACGCACCTTCCTCGCTCGACCAGCGCAATCGCGTGTTTGTGGGCGGTACCATCAACACCTGGTGGGGAATCATGGCGGCTCCCTTTTTTACCGCAAACTCCGGTGCTCCATTTAACATCACAACCGGCACCGATCCCTACGGCGACACGCTATTTAACGAGCGGCCCGGCATCGTATCCGGTTGCACCCTCGCGGTTACGTCGTGTCCTTCTACGCCCGGCGCGGTGCGGACGCCGTATGGCTGGCTGAACCCGAATCCCACGCCCGGCGAGGCGATCCTGCCCCGCAACTTTGGCCGGAGCCCCGGCAGCGTCAGCCTCAATTTCCGCCTAGCGAAGACCTTTGGTTTTGGTGGATCGCGGGAGGGGTCAGCCCGCAACAACCAGGGCGGCGGACCTCCCGATGGCGGCGGCCGCGGCTTTGGCGGCGGAGGTGGAGGAGGCCGTGGCGGTCCCGGCGGCGGTTTTGGCGGAGGGCCGGGCGGCGGTCCTGGCGGGTTCTTCCGAGGGCTGAACGGCGGTTCCACCGGCCAGCGCTACAACCTGACCATATCTTTGCAAGCGCGCAATCTGTTCAATCACGTCAATCCGGGGCCCATCAACGGCATCGTCACCTCGCCCCTGTTTGATGAATCGAATAGCCTGGCCGGCGGCTTTGGCGCCTTCGCCCAGAGCGGCCTGAACCGCCGGATCGATTTGCAAGCACGCTTCACGTTCTAAGCCCCAGCGGCTAGTCTGCGTGGCGCACGTTCTCAAACGGGCAGTGTCCGCACTCCAGCGAACACTGTGAGCTACAGGGCCGGCGTTCACACGATTGTGAACGCGGCACGCAGGGAGTGCGTGCGCCACGGCGCGAGGGCCATGCTAGAGTGTGGCTGATAGGAGGGCGCTATGCCGCCGGCAACCCACAGGTTTCGTATTTCCAATTCCGTCGGCCGGGGAGGCCGGAATTTACCGAACGACGTATCCTTGGTCCAGCAGTTGATCAACGTCCATTTGCCGATTCCGCTGCGCCCCATCGACGTCGACGGCAACTGCGGCCAATTGACCACCGGGGCGATCGAGGAGATCCAGCGCCGCGATCTCCATATGAATCCGCCGGATGGCAAAGTGGATCCGCATGGCGCCACGCTGCGTTTTCTCACAAACGGCGCTCAGCCTCCAAAGAAGCAGACCGCACCCTCCGGCACGTTTCCCGCGGACGTGATCGCCGCCGCACAGGCCTCCCAGAAAACCTGGAAGATCCCGGCCGCCGTGACGCTGGCGCAGTGGGCGCTGGAAAGCAACTGGGGCCGGGCAATGCCCGCCGGAAGCAATAATCCATTTGGCATCAAAGCCGTGGCGGGAGACCCCTACGTGGAGGCCCGTACGCGCGAGGTGATCCATGGGAAAAGCATCACAATCGTGGCGAAATTCCGCAAATTCGCCTCGCTCAACGATGCCTTTGACGATCACGGACGGCTGCTCGCCACCGCCTCGCCATATGCGCATGCGCGCACCCTCGAGAGCGACCCGAATGCATTCGCGGATGCCCTCACGGGCGTCTACGCAACCGATCCGAATTATGGCACCGCGCTGAAACGAATCATGAAAGTCCACAACCTGTATCAGTACGACTAGCGCGGCCACTCAGCGCGCGGTAGTTTCGAAGCATCTCACAAGCCTGGCGACAACCGGCTTGTACACGCTGGATTCTGCACCGTCATAGGTAAGTTCGAACGACTTGAACTGGTCATGCGCGTACACCGTCTTGGCGTAGAAGGTGGATGGCCCATTCTGGCCCGAGACCACGAACCAGCCCGGTTTGATTACCTTGTAGGTCACTTTGCCTGACGCGCCCGCTAACCGCGACGCGGTGTCTTCGAGAGCGTCCTTCAGAGATTCGTTCAAAGCGTTGTTCTGTCCGAAAACAAGGAGCTTCGCGCCATCCTTCGCCAGGAACTTCTGGCCGTCGGAATTCTCGGCTTCGCCTTGCGGAACTAACAGGTCCCCCGGATAGCAAATAGAGTATTGGAACCGCACATTGGTGTACACTTTCCAGACATGGCGGCTGGCCTCCGGGGCCTGTGCCGCGAGTGGAATCACGCCGGCGAATCCGAAGACAGCGCAAGTCCACAACCAGACGCCGGGCCGGAAGCAGCGTGTCACGTCAACATTATACCGGTGAGAATCGTGCGGACGATGCTGGCCCGGTACGAGAGACGTTGATGTTTTCATTCCATAACCTTGTTAAACTGAATCGAAACCATGCCGATCAGTAAGGATTTGCTCGACATCCTGGTCTGTCCGTTGGACAAAGCGGAACTGGAGATGAAGCCGGATCAGAGCGGATTAAAATGCGTCCAGTGCAAGCGCGTATACCCGATTCGGGACGACATCCCGGTTATGCTGATCGACGAAGCGAAGGTCGAGGAGTAAGCTGACCTGCTGAAATGACCAATGTGCTAGACCGCTTGCCGCCCGGCGCACGGGTGGCGATTATCCGTCTGCGGTCGCTGGGAGATTCGGTGCTCACTACGCCCGCTCTCCACCTGCTGAAACAAGCGCGGCCGGATTTGCAAATTGCGGTGGTGGTGGAGGATCGCTTCGCGCCGGTGTTCGCCGGCAATCCGGATGTAGATCAAATCCTGGCGCCCAACGCCAGCGGCGTGTCCCGGTTTCGCCCGCAATTCGCGCTCAACCTGCACGGCGGCGCCACCAGCGTGCGTTTGATGCTGGCTGCGGCATCGGGCCTGCGCGCCGGGTTCGGCCACTTTCGTTTCCAGCCGATGTACAACGTGAAGATTCCGCGCGCCCAGGAAATTTTGGGCGTGGATCGGAAAGTCCATACCGCCGAACATCTCGCGTCCGCCATGTTTTATCTGGGAGTGCCGCAATCGGAAATCCCGCGCGCGCGATTGTTCGCCGAGCCCCACTCCCGCCCGCGTCCGTACGCGGTGCTGCATCCGTTCGCATCGGAGCCAGGCAAAACCTGGCAGGCCGAAAATTTCCTGGCCGTTGCAAAATACCTGAATGAGGATCTGGGGATCGAACCGCTGTTCGCTGCGGGCCCCGGCGAGGATTTATCGGCCTTCAGCGCACATACTTGCCTGCAGGGCGCGCCGCTCGAAGAAGTAAAATCGCTGCTCGCGGGCGCGGCGCTGTTCATCGGAAACGATAGTGGACCCGCTCACATGGCCGCTGCATTCGGCCGCCCGGTGGTGGTGTTGTTCGGATCGTCGGACCTGGACAACTGGCGGCCCTGGCGCACCGAGCACGCAGTGCTCTCGAGCGCAAACGGAATCCACTCGATCGAAATTTCCCAAGTGCTGGGAGCCGTCGAGACGCTGGCTCGCCAACCGGTATGAATGAGCTTCGGCGCCTGCTCCGCTACGTCCGGCCTTACGTGGCGCCCTTACTGCTCTCGGTGATTCTGCTGGCGCTGGTGGGAGCGGCGCAAGGCTTCACGGCCATTCTGGTTGGCCCCGTGTTTGATCGCGTACTCAAGCCGGATTCGCCGGATTCGCCGGTTCTGCTCTTTACCATTCCGCTGTTTCATCACAACGTTTATCTGCAGGATTTTCTGCCCGCCGCCATTCACAACGTCTGGACCATGGTGGCCGTGGCCATCGTCGCCACTTTCCTCATCAAAGGCACCTGCGATTACTTCGGGAACTACTTCATCAACTACGTGGGCTTTTCGGCCGTCACCGATTTGCGCCAGACGGTCTTCGACAAGGTACTCCGGCAGGACGCCCACTTCTTCGAATCCAACTCCACCGGCCGCGTGATGTCGTCCATCATGAACGATATTGAAAAGATTCAGGTGGCCACATCGCACATGCTGGCGGATTGGATGCGCCAGACCTTCACCGTGCTCTTTCTGTTGTGCGTGGTCATCCAAAAGGATTGGCGGCTCGCCCTGGTCAGCCTGACGCTGCTGCCGTTCGTGCTGGTGCCCACCATGCGCATCGGAAGGCGCATCCGCCGCACCACTCGCAGAGCGCAGGACGAGGCAGCCGACTTGAACCAGATTCTGCAGGAAACCATCAGCGGGCACCAGGTGGTGAAATCGTTCGGAGCCGAAGATGTCGAGTCCAACCGTTTCGCCCTGGCAGCCGCGCGCTTCAAATCCAGCAGCCTGCGCTATATCGCACAGCAGGCGCTATCTTCACCGCTCATCGAATGCTTCGGCGCTTTCACCATCGTGGGCCTGCTCAGCTACGCGCGCATCCAAATCAAGAGCGGCACTTTAACGGCCGGCGAGTTCACCAGCTTCGTCATCGCGCTGCTGATGCTGTATGAGCCCGTGAAGCGGCTTACCGGCATTCACAACATATTCCAGCAGGCGCTGGGCGCATCGCAAAAGGTGTTTGAATACCTGGATCGCGGCCAGCAGATCGTCGAGAAACCGAACGCGGCGAAGCTGGGCAAGTTCCAGCACGCGATTCTGCTGGACAATGTCGACTTCCATTATCAAAACGCCCCCAACGGATTCGCTCTGCAGTGGCGTGCGCCTGGAAGTGCGCGCCGGCGAAGTGGTGGCGCTGGTGGGCCCGAGCGGCGCCGGGAAAACCACCCTCGCCAACCTGGTTCCGCGCTTCTACGAGGCCACCGGGGGCGCGATCCGCATCGACGGCAAGGACGTGCGCGATCTCCAGATCGCCTCCCTGCGCAGCCTGATCGGCATCGTCGCGCAGGAGACTTTTCTCTTCAATGACACCGTGGCCAACAACATCCGCTACGGCCGGCCCAAGGCCAGGGACGAAGAGGTTCGCGAAGCCGCCCGGAATGCGCTGGCCGACGAGTTCATCGAGCGGATGAATGAAGGCTACAACACCATCATCGGAGAGCGCGGCATCAAGCTGAGCGGGGGACAGCGGCAGCGGCTGGCCATCGCGCGCGCGCTGCTCAAGAACGCCCCCATCCTCATCCTGGATGAAGCCACGTCGCACCTGGACACCGAATCGGAGATACTGGTGCAGAAAGCGCTGCAGACACTGATGAGCAACCGCACCGTGATCGTGATTGCGCATCGGCTCTCCACCATCCGGCGGGCGGACAAAATCGTGGTGGTGGACCGGGGCCGCATTTCTGAAGTTGGAACGCACGAAGAATTGATCAACCATGGCGGTATCTATCAGCGGCTCCACGAGCTGCAATTCCTGTCGGATCCCCTGGTGAATCCCTGAATGGCAGAACGATGAGCGCGCCCATCCGGAGCATGACCGGCTTCGCCCGCGTCCAGAAAGCCACCGAACATGGCGACATCACCGTCAGCCTGAAGAGCGTCAACCATCGCGGCCTGGATCTGCATTTTCATTTGGGCGCGGAACTGGATTCGATTGAGCATGTCATGCGGGCCGCGCTGAAACGCTCGGTCATCCGCGGGCATGTGGACGTGCGCTGTTCCCTGCTGCGCTCAGGCCAATGGCGGCTCCGGCCGGTCTGAATCTGCCCGCTGTTTCGCTCCTATCTGGCGGCCTTTCGCAAAGCGGCGGCGGAAGAAGGCATCGACGCCCAGCCGGATCTGAATCGAATCCTGTTGCTGCCGGGAATCCTGGGCGCTTCCGACCAGGTGGCTCCGGACGCCGCCGCCGAAACAGCCATCCTGGCGGCGCTCGAAGAAGCGGTGGGAATGCTCAACCAGTTTCGCGAGCGCGAGGGCGCGGAATTGGCCGCCTTCATTCGCGAACAGAACGCGACTATTCGTAGCGGGTCCGAGGAAATGCAGCGCATTCGCGCCGGAGCCATCCCCGCTTTCCAGAAACGCCTGATCGAGAAGCTGCAGGAGCTGCTCGGCAACACCATGATCGATCCGCAGCGTCTGGCGCAGGAGGCCGCGCTCGCGGCCGACCGCGGCGATATCGGCGAGGAGATTTCGCGCCTGCAGATTCATTCCCGGCAGTTGGACGAGATCCTCGATTCCGGCGGAGAAGTGGGCAAGCGCCTCGACTTTCTGCTGCAGGAGCTGAACCGCGAGACCAACACCATCCTGTCGAAAACCAGCGGTCTCGGCGACCTCGGCCTTCGGATTACGGAGCTGGCGCTGGCATCCAAAGCCGCAATCGAAAAGATCCGCGAACAGGCGCTCAATCTGGAATGAGCCGAATGACGACCGTTTTCATCATCTCCGCGCCCTCCGGCTCGGGCAAGTCAACGCTGGTTCACCGGCTGCTCAAAACGGTCCCGAACCTGGCGTTTTCCATCTCCTACACCACGCGCTCGCCGCGCCCCAGCGAGACTCCGGGCGTGGACTATATCTTCATCACCCGCAAGGACTTCGAGGATCGGCTGGCGCGCGGCGAGTTCCTGGAATATGCCGAGGTTTTCGGCAATTACTACGGCACCAACCGCGAGACGTTTGAATCGGCCACCCGCCAGGGCAAAGACCTGGTACTCGACATCGATGTCCAGGGTGCGAGACAATTGAAGGTAGCGATTCCGCAGGCCATCAGTATTTTTGTGCTGCCGCCGTCGCGGGACGTTCTGGAGCAGCGGCTTCGCTCGCGGTCGCAAGATAGCGAAGAAGTGATCCAGCGCCGGTTGCGGGGAGCGGCGGAAGAAGTTCAGAACTACACGCAATACGATTTTGTTCTGATCAACCGGGATATTGAGGAAGCTTCGGCTCGCCTGGCCAACATCGTCGAAGCCGAGCGGTTGCGCAAGGCCCGGATGGAAGAGGAAGTGGGTCCCATCCTCGAGAGTTTCAAGATTCATTAGGAGAGGTAATTACGGCATGGCTGAGAGAATGAGAAACAACGCGATGTACTCGATCCCCGATGACAGCGAGCAGAGCACCTATCGCTTCATCATCGTGGCCGCCAAGCGCGCGCGGCAATTGCAGAATGGCGCTCGTCCATTTCTCCCCACCACGTCGAAGAAGCCGACGGTGACGTCCATGGAGGAAGTGCGGCGCGGTTTGGTGAAGTACACCGATTCGCTGCGCGTGGTGCCGGAAGAGCTCGTACCACAAGAGTAAAACATGAACGTGGTGCTCGGCGTGGGCGGCGGCATCGCCGCTTACAAATCCGCGGAACTGGCCAGGGCCCTGATGGAGCGCGGCATGCGCGTCCAGGTGGTGATGACGGACGCCGCCCAGCGGTTCATCACGCCGCTCACCTTTGCGAGCCTCACCGGGCACAAAGTGATCACGGGTTTGTTCGCGTCGGGGAGTTCGGAGGAAACTCTTTCGAGTGCCATCGAACATATCGCCGTCGCGCAGGACAACGAAGTTCTGGTGATCGCGCCGGCCACAGCCGATCTGCTGGCGCGTCTGGCGCACGGCTTGGCGGACGATTTTCTAACCACCATGTACCTGGCGTTCACCGGCCGCGTGGTGCTGGCGCCCGCGATGAACAACAACATGTGGACGCATCCGGCCACGCAGGAGAACCTGGCCGCGTTGCGCAAGCGCGGGCACGTCATCGTCGAGCCGGAGGAAGGCTTGCTGGCTTGCGGCACCACCGGCCCGGGACGCCTGGCCGAGCCGGAAAGAATCGCTGAGGTGGTCGCAGGTTTGCTCCGGCATTCGAACTCTCTGGCGCGCGATCTGGAAGGCGAAACTGTTCTCATTACCGCCGGTCCCACGCAGGAGCCGCTCGATCCGGTGCGCTTCATTTCCAACCGTTCCAGCGGCAAGATGGGTTATGCGCTGGCCGAAGCGGCGGCGCATCGCGGCGCGCAAGTGATCCTGGTCTCGGGCCCGGTTCAACTGGCCGAGCCTAAGGGCGTGCGCGTGGTGCATGTCCGCACCGCACTCGAAATGCACGACGCCGTATTCGACGCACTTGAACGAAGCCAGCATCATCGTAAAGGCGGCCGCGGTGGCCGATTATCATCTGGCGCAGGTGCCGCGGCATAAAATCAAGAAGACCGCGATGCGCATGTCTCTCGATCTGGATCCGACGCTCGACATTCTGGCCGAATTGGGCCGCAAGAAAGGCGACCGGCTGCTGATCGGATTCGCCGCGGAAACCCAGAACCTGATCGAAAGCGCCCGGCAGAAGCTGGAATCGAAGAACTGCGACATGGTGGTCGCCAATCTGGTGAATCAGGAAGCCACCGGTTTTGAAGCCGACGAGAACGAAGTGGTGCTGGTGCTGAGCACCGGCGAAACCATTCCGCTTTCCCGCGCGCCCAAGCGCGAGATCGCCGACCGCATCTTCGATCAGGTGCTGAAGCTTCGCCTGGCTCTGCACGCCGCTCAATGAACCAAGGACGAGCTTCGCCAACGCCTGGAGTTCTATCAGGATTTAGGCATCAAAACGCTCTACCGCCGATCATCCACAATTGTGCAAGTGCCTACCATCCCCAAGTCCCAAGCCCCAATCCCGGTTCCCGTACTGCCGACCATCGAACCGGCGCAGGATTCGCTGCTCAAGATCATCGCCGACATCGGCGACTGCAACCGCTGCCGGTTGCACGAAGCGCGCAACAAGATCGTTTTCGGATCGGGCAACGAGCAAGCAAGGCTGGTGTTCGTCGGCGAAGGCCCGGGCGCCGATGAAGACGAGCAAGGGCTGCCGTTCGTCGGCCGCGCGGGGCAATTGCTCACGCAAATGATCGAAGGCACGGCGTCCAAGGAAGGCATTCCGATCAAGCGCTCCGACGTCTATATCTGCAACGTGGTGAAGTGCCGGCCGCCGGAGAATCGCACGCCGCAGCCGGACGAAATGGAGATCTGCGGCCAATTCTTGTACCGCCAGCTTCAGACCATCAAGCCGAAAGCGATCTGCCTGCTCGGATCCACGGCGGCCAAAGCTGTGCTCAACACCAAAGATGGCGTCATGCGGCTGCGCGGAAAATGGCACAGCTGGCGGGACATCCAGGTGATGGTCACCTATCATCCTTCCTACCTGCTGCGGCCCTACAATCAAAATGCGAAGAAGGAAGCGTGGGAGGACCTGAAGAAGGTCCTGCACTATGTCTACGACTGATCGCGGCCTCTTCATAACTTTTGAAGGGCCCGACGGCAGCGGCAAAAGCACGCAGGCTCGCATGCTGGCCGAACGGTTGCGAGGCGAGGGACGCGCGGTGGTCGAAAGTGTGGAACCTGGCGGCACACCCATCGGACAAAAGATCCGGCGTATTCTGCTCGATCCGGCCAATCAGGAGCTGACGCCGACGGCGGAACTGCTGCTGATGTTCGCCGCACGCGCGCAAAATGTCGAGCAATGGATCTTGCCCGCACTGGCGCACGGGAAGATCGTGATCTCGGACCGCTTCACGGATTCTTCCGTCGCCTATCAAGGCGCGGGCCGTGGATTAGGAACCAGCACTGTCCTGGAACTGGACCGCATCGCTTGTAAAGGGCTGATTCCGGATTTGACGATCTGCATTGATATCGACACGGAAACTGGACTGGCGCGTGCGCTGGCGCGGGGCGGCATGGAAACGCGTCTGGAGGAACAAGCTGTCGAGTTTCATCATAAGGTCCGCGAGGCTTATCACCAACTAGCGCAGAGGGAACCTCAGCGCTTTCGGTTAATCGACGGGCGCGGTACGCCGGAGGCGATTGCCGCCAAGGTCTGGGAACAAATCGCGCCCTTGTTGGTTACATAAACTCGATGATTTACATAAAGGTGATCCGCAGGTTGAGCGCCGAATGCTCGATCAGCTTTTCCAGGCGCTTGAGTTGGGTCTCTGGTTTCTTCGCGCTCGCCACCCATCCGGCCGTTATCCGCCGGTAGCCGGGCGGGAATTTCTGGTAGTTCGCCCAAGCCGAGCGTTGCTTCCGAAACTTTTCCTCCAGTTGTTTAGGCAATTCTGCCGGCATCGGCGCAACGTCTCGGCGATCTGATGCGTGGTACACCTTCAGACCCGCAGGCGTCATCTTGCCCTCCGCGATCATCCGCTCCACACGATCGAGATTCGACTTCGACCACGCACTCTTCGGCTTCCTGGGCGTAAACCGGAACGCGTAGCATTCCTCATCCAGCTTCTTTTTCAGGCCGTCCACCCAGCCGAAACAGAGCGCTTCCTCCACCGCATGATCGTAGGAGACGGTCTGCTTGCCCGAGGCCTTTTTGTAAAACACCAGCCAGATCTCCTGGCGCCGCGCGCCGTTCTTCTGAAGCCAGCGCCGCCATTCCGCGCGATCGGCGGCAAACACCGTCTCCATGGCACTTAGCCCAGAACTCTCAGTTCGTCGATGCGGTCCACTTCGACGATCATGTCGCCCTTGGTATCGAACCGGAAAGCCGGGTTGAACTTGGCGCCCCAGACGATCTGGTCGTGAGGGTACGAATAGCGCGAGTGGACCACCTGGCTGAACGTGTCGTCGAAGCCTTGAATCAAAATCAAAAATTCCCCGGCGAGCTTCTCCAGATCCTCGCGGCTCTTTCCAAACAGCGGACTCGATTCATCGATCGGATGCACAATGGTCCAGGTGAGGGCGAAGAAATAGATGTGGCGGCGCTCCAGCGGAAGATCGATAAAGTTCCGCTTCAATTCGCCGTCGCTTGCATCCACGGTCATGAGCAAAACGCGCGCCTCCATGTTCATCAGAGTATTGCTGCGCGCGTTGGCGACCCGAAACTGCAAACTGGTTCCGTCCTGGTAAGGAGCGATGATCGCATTCTTGCTATAAACGATGCGCGCCGAAGGCCTGGAAAAGCGCCCGTACAGGAGTCCGGTGGCGATGGCAAAGACCATCAGGCCGGTGGCGGCTTCGAGCGACGATATCAGGTTGGCCCAGGGGCCTTCGGGATAAACGTTGCCGTACCCGACGGTGGTCATGGTATGAACGCTGAAGAAGAAAGCGTTCGCAAACGCGCCCATATCGGATTCCAGGCCCTTGAGGTTTTGGACGCCGATGAACAGATAGAGGCACGCGAAACACACATTGATAGCCACGAAGCCCGCCAGCACTACCAAAAGGAATCGCGGCCAGGTGGTATCGATGAGCATGAGATAGGGATTGGCGTCGCGCCACCGCAATCCCGTGCGCTTCACGTTAAAGGAGCCGTCTTCGTTGATAGTTCGGCGCAACTGGCCGCTGAACTTCGTTGTTAAGCCGGGATCGAAGGATTCCTTCTTCATAACCGATTGAACTCAGAATAACTCAGGGAGCGCAATCGGAAGGAGGTTAGTGGAGGAGACCCATCTTGTCCAGCGGCCAGTAAATGAATACGGCCTTGCCGTAGATGTAGCGGCGCGGGACCATACCCCAGGCCCGGCTGTCGTTCGACGAGCTGCGATGATCGCCCAGCACGAAGTATTCGTCTTCGGGCACCGTCCGCTCCGGCATGGAACTCTGATCGCGATACTCAGGCGGCACGTAATTTTCAACCAAAGCCTGCCCGTTGACGATCACCTTGCCGTCATCCACTGCCACACGGTCGCCCGGCATCCCGATCACGCGCTTGATGTAGGATTTGGTGGGGTCGCCTGGAAACCAGAAAACCACCGTGTCGCCGCGGTCGATATTCCCAAAGTGAAAGCGGTAAACAAATTTGTTGATGAAGATGCGCTCCTGATCGTCGAGCGTGGGCATCATGCTGGTGCCCTCCACCTTCACCGGCTGGTAGATGAACAGGATGACAAAGATGGCCAGCACGACGGAGATCATCAGGTCCCGCGCCCAGTGGCCAACCGACGCTAACAAGGTGCGTTTCGGAGGCTCCGGCTGGCTCGCACCGGGAGCCGTGTTGACTGCGGAAGGCGTCTCTTGCTGGTCCATTTCTTACTTAATTTCGAAGTGAATTCCTTTTATCATTTTTGCACCCGGTGGGCCGCGAAGCAAGGCCGGCATCGGCGCCAACCCTTGACGACTGTATGTAGTAGTATCGGTTTTGAAGGAAAATTTAACGATGCACAGACGCGCTCAACTTCTCTCCTCACTCGGTTCGGTGTTTTTGAGCCTTGGTTTGATCGCGTTCGAAGCTCTTCCCTGCTCCGCTGCCGACGCCAGCAAACTCCCGGGCGGTACGTGGGCCGCCATCGCGCAGTTGCCCGACATGAACGGGGTCTGGGAGATGTCATTCGGCGGCCGCCGGGGAGGCGCCCGGCCGGAACCTGTTATGCTCACGCCGAAATATGAAGCGATGCTCAAGGCCTTCCAGGCCAATCCGCCGCACGATTCGCCGCAGGCCAACTGCGTGCCGCCCGGAATGCCGGGGATCATGAGCCAGCCTTATCCCATCGAAATCTTGTATACACCGGGCATGGTCACTGTGATCGCCGAAGCGTACATGCAGGTTCGGCACATCTACACCGATGGCCGCCCTCATCCCGTCGATCCTGATCTTACGTTCAATGGCAACTCCATCGGGCATTGGGACGGCGACACCCTGGTGGTGGATTCAGTCGGTTTTACCGCGGATACGCCGCTCGGAATGAACATGGGGACGCGGCACAGCGACAAGATGCACATCGTCGAGCGCTTCCATCTTGAGGATCCCAAAACGCTCGATATCACCACCACCATCGACGATCCGGAAGCGCTGGCGAAGCCGTTCACCAGAACCATCACCTATGCGCGCCATCCCGATTGGACGCTGGCTGAATATATTTGCCAGCAGAATAACCGCAACTCCGTGGACGCGTCGGGCAAATCGGGAATCAATCTGACAGTTCCAAAACAGTAAAACGAGACAACAATGAGAATCAACTTTATCCGGACAAGTCTTGCGGCAGCGGGCCTGGCACTCTTATTCGCCGCCGCGCCGGCCTGGGCGCATCATTCTTTCGACATGTTCGACATGACGCACCAGGTGACCCTCACCGGGACCATCAAGGACTTTCAGTGGACCAATCCGCATACCTGGACCTGGATCGACGTTCCGAACGACAAGGGCGGCGTGGATACCTGGGGCATCGAAGGCATGAGTCCGAACTTTCTGGGGCGGCGCGGCTGGAGCAAGCACACCTTGAATCCGGGCGATAAAGTAACCATCACCATCTATCCATTGAAGGAAGGGAAAAAGGGCGGGACGTTCCTGCACTGCACGCTGCCGGATGGCAAAGAGATGGTGATGTTCGATACCAAACCCAGATAGTCAGGCCGGCATGCAGACCCATGGAATAGGTTTACCGGAACTTATCATCGTTCTGGTACTGGCTATTCTGCTCTTTGGCGGAGGCGAAGCTCGGGCCGGCGATCCGGGATATGTTTCGCGGCGGACCTCGCCCGCCATCTCATCCGCTCCCGGGCAACGACTCGGAAATCTTGAACCGCCCGCGCCGCCGGCCCACACCGGGGGACTTTGAACAACTACTTCGCGTTGTTTCTCGCCAGCAGCACCGATCCCAGGCCCAGAATCGCGAAAGCAATTCCTAAAATCCAATACATGCTTTCGTAGATGCGCGGCTTCACTTCCTCCACTTGCGGCTGGCCGTTGTCGTCGCTGGAGCCTTCGGATTGATCCTGCAATAGTCCCAGTCCCGTCCACTTCCACTTTGAAGCTCGCGTTCTTGATGCGATAAATGCTGGCTTGGGTTTTCGGCTCCGTTCCGGCGAGTTCCAGGTCGTCGCTCTTCACCGTTACGCCGTTCGGAACCACCAGGTTCGATGCCGCATCGGGGTGCAGAAGCTTGTCGGTGAAGATCATGGGATTGGTGGTGGGTACGGTGTAGTTCAGATCGAAGCGCGTTTCGCCCGGCCGCACCGGATAATCCACTTTATAGATGTTGGGCTCTTTGGTCTTGAAAATCGGCCGCTGGATTGGCATTCCGCCCGCCGGATTCACGGTGACGCTGGTCAGGTTCTTCGCTTCCGGTGGAACATAGAAGCGCACCGAGCCGTTCACTGGGTCGTAGTAAGTGACGTTGGGATCGCCGACGTACAGCAGCCCCTCATTCACGGTCATTTCCTTGTCGCCCGGCTGCAGCACGATGAAGTGCTGCATCTCTTTGGCCGTGCCGGCTTTTTTAGTGGCTGGAAACACCGGAATTTGAACGCCGGTGGATGGCATGCCGGGCGGGATCATTTTGTTGTATTCCACGCCGTCGAAAACCGCTTGAATCAGGCGAGGTCCGGATTGGTCGTTGTTGTCGAAGGTGAATTTGCCTTGCGCGTCGACTCTTGGTGCTGCCGAGGTTCTGCATTCCAGCCTGCGTGGGCTGGATCAGGTTGACCACCGTGTTGGGCTGCGGCTGGCCCGTGGCGCCATTCATGATGACGCCGTCAACGGCCCCGAACGCGGGCGCGATCCCAAGCAATAAGCAAAGTGCGAAACGCATCAGGCCATCGCCTTTCCACATTCGCCGCAAAATTTCAAAGGTTGGGGGAACTTGGCGCCGCAGTGAGGACACTTGTCGGATACCTTGACGGCAGTTTCAACGGCGGCCTTAGCGGCCTTGGCCCGAACAACCGCTGGAGGCTGCACGGCGTCTATATCCGCCAGCACTCTGGCCAGTTCTCCCTGCAAGTCGACTTTGGTCTTCTGGTAATCGGCGTCGGACAATTTGCCCAGGCGAAATTCAAACTGCAGATCGCGCAGGTTTTCGTAGATCTGCGCCTTGCGCTCTTCCAGATGCGCTGTTGGCGAAAGCGGGGGCGCCTCAGGAATATCTTGGGAACGCACGAAGAGTGTAAACAGAAGGGTCCCCACCACGAGGACAACGGCTGCGGAAAGGACCATCAATCGAGCTTTTCCACTTCCTTCTCGATTTGATCGTGATAGCGATCCAAAAGCGGATCGTGCGGCGGCGGGCAGGCCGCGGCCACCGCGATTTCCTTGCGGCGATATTTACGGATCACAAACACGACCAGGAGCAGACCGAGAGCCGCAGCAGTATAAAACGAAAGCGATCCGAGAATGCCCGGCGGAACGATGACCACATTCGGCCCCATTTCGCTGGCGAAACTGGCCAGAATGGCCTGATCCGACATCCCGGCCTTTTCCATCTTCAGGATCTTTTTCTTGTTCTCCCAGCACATGCGGCATGGATAGGGATCCATCCGGCAAGCCATGTTGGTCTTGCAGCCGCACTGGCAATTCAACCGATCGGCGATGCGATTCACCGCCGGACTCTCCAGCTCCTCCGCCGACTGGGCGAAGCATCCGCCGCCAAATAAACCGACCGCCAGCAGGCTGAGAGCCAGCCTGCTAATTTTCAACCGTCGCATGTTTCTCAGCAACTCCTACTACTTGCGTCCGGGCATAAGATAAACGAACTTTATTGGGAATCAGGCAGACGATGGTGCCGAACGCGAGCACCCAAAATCCGAGCCAGATCCACGAGACTAGCGGGAAGACATAGGCCTGAATGACGGCGCGCCGGTTGTCGGCCGAAAGGCCCGCGAAGTTGATGTACAAATCTTCGTTCAGCCGCCGGCGAATGGAAACTTCGGACGTCGGTTGCTGGCTGGCTTTGTACAGGCGCCGTTCGGGAAAGAGCTGTCCGAGCGGACTGCCGTTGCGCGAGGCGTCCACCGTCAGCCTTTGCCAGGCGTAGGTATCATTCTCGCCCTGTTCGATATTCGCGATGTGCAGATTGTAGTGGCCGAGCTCGAAATTGCCGCCCGGAGGCACTTCTTTGGTGATGTCCCGATTGAACGCTGCCCCGGTATAGCCGATGAACATGAACACGATGCCCATATGAACCAGATATCCGCCGTAGCGCCGCGTGTTGCGGTGGGTTAACTGGATGGCCGCGGGGATAAACCCGATGCCGTTCTTAGCGCGAATGGCCGAAGCGCCCTTCCAGAACTCGATGGCGATGGTGGCAGTCACGAACATGCACAATCCGAAGGACACCAGCGCGTAGGGATGCTCCCAGACACCGAAACCGGCCAGCACGCCCATCAGCACCACTCCCGCAACCGTGGGGATGAAGAACGCGCGCTTCAGACTTTCGAGCGAGCTCCTGCGCCAGGCGATCAACGGTCCAATGCCCGTGAGGAAAATCAGCGCCAGACCAATTGGGACATTAATGCGATCGAAGAACGGCGCATCCACGCTGATCTTTTCGCCCGTCAGGGCTTCGGAGATCACCGGGAACATGGTGCCCCAGAGCACTGCAAAGCAACTGGCCACCAGGATCAGGTTGTTGAACATGAAGCTGGACTCGCGCGATATCACGCTCTCCAGGCGCGCCTCACTCTTCAAATATTTCAAGCGCTCCAGGATCAAAATCACGGTGGCCGCGATACCGATGGCCAGGAAGATCACGAAGTATTTGCCGATGGGCGATTGCGCGAAGGCATGCACGGAGCTGACCACGCCCGAGCGCGTCAGGAACGTTCCGAAGATGCACAGGAAGAAGGTCCCCGAGATCAGGACCATGTTCCACACCTTCATCATGCCCTTCTTCTCCTGCATCATTACCGAATGCAGGAACGCGGTGGCGGTGATCCAGGGCAGCAGCGATGCATTCTCCACCGGATCCCAGGCCCAGTAGCCGCCCCATCCGAGCACTGCGTAAGCCCAGCCCTGTCCCAGCAGAATGCCGGCGCTTTGGAACAGCCACGTCACGATGGTCCATCGCCGGGTAGTATGAATCCAGGCGTCGCCCGGCTGCTTGGTGATCAGCGAACCTATCGCAAATGCGAACGGCACCGTGAACCCCACGTAGCCCAGGTACAGCATCGGCGGATGGATCACCATGGTCCAATACTGCAGCAGCGGATTCAGACCCTGACCCACGCCCTCCACGATGTTGCCGCGGCCGGCTTGGAGCACTGCGAACGGGCTGAGTACAAATGCGATCAAGCTCAGGAAGAACGTTTCGGTGGCCATCAGAACCGAGGTCACCCACGGCATCATGTCGCGGAACTTGCGCCGGTTCATGAAGACCACGATGGCCGAGTAGGTGGCCAGCAGCCACGACCACAACAGCAGCGAGCCCTGCTGTCCGCCCCACCATGCCGTGAACTTGTAGATCTTCGACATGGACGTATCGGTGTGCGCGGCTACATACGCCAGGCGGAAATCACCGGTGAGGAGGGAATAGATGAGCAGCCCGGCCGCGACGGTAAGCAAGAGCCAAACCGAGTAGACCGCGCGTTGTCCGCTGACAGTGAGGAAGGAGTTCTTCTTGAGCCTGCCGATGACCGAGGCAACCACGGCATACACGGCAAAGCAGAAGGCGAGCAGAATCGAGAGAGCGCCGATATTTTCCATTGCGAGCTTGTTCAGTCCTCCTGGCGGCCTGAGCCGCCGGGTTTACGCGGACCGGAGCGCGAGCAGAACTAGCTGGAGGCTTGAGTTCTGACCTGTGTTACGGCAGGCTTCGCGTCCGTCTTCATTTGGGGCTTGGCTTCGTACTTGGATGCGCATTTCGCCTGCACTTTGCTGGCATGAAAGACGCCGTCCTGACCTAATCTTCCGTCGGCTAGCGCCTGCGCGTTATCTTTAAATGTGTCGGGAAGCGGATCGATCCCGGTGTACACCACCGCGAGCCGCACCGGGTCCTTCTGGAGCATACCGGGCGTCTGATGGAGGACAAAACTCACCGAGGCGCCGTTGCGCACGATGGAGCCCTGTTGCACATACCCGTTTACGCGCAGTTTCTCGCTCTGGGCCTGATCGCCCATCTGCTTCACTTCCTTGATTTCCTTGTAGTACGTCTTGCTTTCGGTGGTTCCGCCCATCGCGAGCCACACCAGCGCGCCAATGATCACAGCCACGATAGCGCCGAATTTCCAGTACGTATTCATATCCGCTCCTGAAACTATTAGTATAGCGCCGCCGGCCGGTTCGTCACGAAACCCTTCACGGGATCTAAGACGAACCAGGGGCGGCATTTCATCCGAGTTTCTGATCTCGGATTTCGAATGGAGCAATCTTCCGGCCAATCCGGTCTACACTGGATGAACTGGCCGTGACCGATTACTCAACCAGCTACCAGAGCACGATCGGCAATGCTGTCTATCACTTTGACGACTTGAAGACCCTGCTGGCCAAGGCTTCGCCCGCGCGGTCTGGCGATGATTTGGCTGGGATTTCGGCCCGCAGCGCGGAAGAACGCGTGGCCGCCCAGATAGCCCTGAGTGATATCCCCCTAAAGACTTTCCTGAGCGAGTCCGTGGTCCCCTATGAATCGGATGAAGTTACACGACTGATTCTCGACCAACACGACCGGGCGGCATTTGCACCCGTGGCCCATCTTACGGTGGGCGATTTTCGCGACTGGTTGCTGAGCGAACATGCCACTGGCGAGATTTTGGCTGCGCTGGCGCCCGGTCTTACGCCCGAAATGGCCGCGGCCGTTTCCAAAATCATGCGGCTTCAGGATCTGGTCACGGTAGCGGCCAAGATTCGTGTGGTGACGCGGTTTCGCAATACGCTGGGACTGGCCGGGCGGCTCTCCACGCGCCTGCAACCCAATCATCCCACCGACGATCCCAAGGGCATCGCCGCGAGCATCATCGACGGACTGCTTTACGGCAGCGGCGACGCGGTGATCGGGATCAATCCAGTGTCCGACAATTTGGAGAGCATGGAAACGCTGCTGCGTCTGCTGGACCGCGTGCGCCAGTTGTATCGAATCCCAACACAAAGCTGCGTGCTGGCGCATGTCACTACAATGATGGACGCGATGCGGCGCGGCGCTCCGGTGGATCTGGTGTTTCAATCCATCGCCGGCACCGAAGCCGCCAACGCATCGTTCGGCGTGAATATCGCGATGCTCCGCGAAGCGCGCGAGCAGGCGCTGGAACTGCGCCGCGGCACAGCCGGCGATAACGTGATGTATTTTGAAACCGGGCAAGGCAGCGCGCTATCGGCCAACGCGCATCACGGAGTGGATCAGCAAACGTGCGAGGCGCGCGCTTACGGACTGGCGCGGCATTTTCAACCGCTGCTGGTGAACACCGTGGTGGGATTCATCGGACCGGAGTATCTGTACAACGGCAAGCAGATTCTGCGCGCGGGATTGGAAGATCATTTCTGCGGCAAATTGCTGGGCCTTCCGATGGGCTGCGACGTCTGCTACACCAACCACGCCGAAGCCGATCAGGACGATATGGATGCGCTGCTGACGATGCTGGGCGCGGCCGGCGTCAACTACATTATGGGCGTGCCGGGCGCCGACGACGTGATGCTCAACTACCAGAGCACCTCGTTTCACGATGCGCTGTATCTGCGCAGCTTGTTCGGGCTGCGGCCCGCGCCCGAATTCGAAGCCTGGTTCGATCAGGCGCGCCAGGAGCTGCCACGCATGGCCGGGTTGCTGCTGGCGGGATGCTGAAGGATGCAACAGGCCACAGATAAACATAGATGAACACGGATTCAGAGCAACTGCTTTATCCGTGTCCATCTGCGGCCGTTGGACTGCCCTGTTGTGTTGTGATGTCAATCCCTGTAACGATGCACCGCGGCGCGCATCTCATTTGTAGGGGAAGAGGACTATGCGAAAAATAATCGGACCAGCAATTGTCGCGGCCTTGTTTGTAACCTCGGGGATCGCCGCGAACAACAATCCCACCAAGGACCATAATGACGCTTTTATGCCCGGGCCGGATAACGAATCCCAACTGGCCAAACAGATCCGTCACAAGCTCTTGACGTTGCCGTACTACAGCATCTTCGACGACCTCGCTTTCCGCGTGGACGGAAGCGTTGTCACCTTGGAGGGCGCCTGTCCGCCCGAGCCTCCGTGGGATATAAAGTCCGATGCGGAACACGCTGTTAAAAAGGTTCCGGGAGTTACGCAGGTAATCGACAATATCAAGCTTCTGCCGTTGTCTCCCTTGGACTGGCAAATCCGCCGGGCTGAGGCGCGAGCCATTTACGGCGCGTCCAGCATTGGAATGCGCTACGGCTATCAGGCATTGCCGTCGATTCATATCATTGTCGACAACGGCCATGTCACGCTGGAAGGCGTGGTGGACAATCAGTTCGACGACACGCTCATCCGCACTCGCGCCAATACGGTGCCCAACGTCTTTTCCGTGACCGACAATCTGCGGGTTTTGGACAAGAACGAAAACAAGAAAAAGAGTTCTCAGCCATACTGAATGCATGACACGCCTGCGGGATTTCACGCCGGCTCGCGTGGAATTGGGCCGCGCCAGGCGCGAGCCTTCCTACGCGTGCGCTGCTTGAGTTCCAGCTAGCGCACGCCAGAGCGCGCGATGCGGTCCACTTGCCGCTGGCCGCGCATTCGCTGGCGGCGGAGCTCAAGCAAAAAGGGATTGGCTCGATCAGTTTGTCGAGCGCGGCACGCGATCGCGACGAGTATTTAAAACGTCCCGACCTGGGCCGGCGTTTAAGCGAAGACTCACGCAAACGGTTAGTTCCGTTGCGCGCGGAATATGACGCGGTCTTTGTGATCGCGGACGGCCTTTCCTCGCTCGCCGTTCATCGCCATGCAGTGCCGCTGCTAGATCTTTTGCTCGGCGAACTGGACTGGCGCGTCGCGCCGGTCGCCATCGTTGAACAGGCGCGCGTTGCGATCGGCGATGAAATTGGCGAGTTGCTGGGAGCACGCATGGCCGTGGTCCTCATCGGCGAGCGTCCCGGCCTCAGTTCTCCCGATAGCCTGGGTGCTTATCTGACCTGGCAGCCGCGCCAAGGCCGGACGGGCGCCGAGCGCAACTGCATCTCGAACATTCGCGCCGAAGGCCTGAGCTACGCGGCCGCCGCGCACAAACTGCTGTTCCTCATGAACGAAGCCCGGCGATTGAAGTTGTCCGGCGTCGGGCTTAAGGAAGACGCAGGATTACGGATAGTTGATTCCAAACTCTTCGGCGAGGAGTGACAAACGCGGATCGGCAGTCCAGAGCTTCAATCCTCCAGCAATCGCGGAGGCCAACAGATGAATATCAATCCAGCCGACGCCACGGCCGTTTAAATTCCGGGCGTTGACGAACGTAACGACGTCCTGGTGGGGAACGGTGTTTGCTTGCAACATCTGCCGGTAGGCGGCCAGAAGCTTCTTGCGGCCGCCTCGATCACCGATCAGGAGTTCTCCATAAACCAACTCGTGCCCGACCACCTCATCAAGGCTCAGGAGCCTGTCCAGCCCGACGACAAACGGCGGACGGTTGGCGAGAGACCGTATCCAGACAGAGGTATCAACTAAAACCATCAGGCTACTCTGCGCTTCGTGGACGGCTTCTCACGCCGCCTCGGCACGTCATGCGCCTTGGGTTCTGTTCCAAGAAGAGCCCTCAGACGCTGGTAAGCGGCGTGGCGCACCAGCGCCTCCAGGCCCAAACGCACAGTTTCGGTGTCGGTGGCGGCGCCGCAAGCCGCCTTCGCTTTCAGGAAAAGCTTTTCATCGATATTGAGCGTCTTCTTCATACATATAATCTTGCCATACACATATGGCATATGTGTATGGAGGGAAGCTAGGCACGACGCAAGGGCGCTCCCTTGAGGATGAGCCCTTGTCCGGTGGGCAACGCTTTTTTCCACCCTAATATCTGAGTTTCGCCGTCTTTAGTGCGATGGCTTTCGCCGCTGTAGCTGTTATATTCGCCCAAAATCCACAATTTAGGGCGCGCTCATGCTAGATTAGTGCCGACGGATTCGAAGATCCTTAGCGCATGGCCTCGGGAGATACGATGAGCCTGGCCACCCAGACCAATTCCGTCGTGCGGGCGACGGGTTTGAACCGCAGTTCGCCGTCGGTCTGGATTATCATTGGCGCTGCCTTCCTCTTTATCCTTCTTGGAGCACTGCTGATTCCGCGCGCGGGCTTCGAGGTGGATGAACTGCTCTTCACCAATCCCCTCTACAGCTCGTTGAGTTCCGATTTTGAACTTGGCGTTCTGCACCACAAGGTCCCCGTGATGCTGATCGCCTATGTAGGGGCTTTCAAAACGTTGCTTTACTGGCCGATCCTGCACGTCTTCGGGCCTTCTGCCTTTACCATACGCCTGCCGATGGTCCTGGCAGGCGCGGCGACTATCCTTCTTTTCTTTCGCCTCGCGGACACCCTCGCGGGCCGGGTCGCGGCCGTGATAGCTGTGGTTCTCCTGGCCACCGATCCCACATTTCTTTTGACGGACACCTTTGACTGGGGACGGTGGCATTGGAACACCTACTGTTGGTGGGCGGTTGCCTGGCGATGGTATCCCGCCGCCCGAGTTTCGCATGTTTTCTATTTGGGCTCGCGTTATGGAACAAGGCGACATTCGTCTGGGCGCTCTCGGGACTGGCGACGGGCGCGTTCATCGCGTATTGGCCCGAGTTCAGCCGCGGCCTTCGGGATCGCCGGCTGGTGATTCGGTGCGTGATGGCGTTGTTAGCGGGTGCGCTCCCATTACTACTCTTCAATTTGCATCGCACCGCCGCCACCCTGCATTCCACCAACGGACTCTCCACTCAAGATTTGCGCCTGAAGTTCCACGAACTGCGCGCGGCCGCAGATGGTTCCGGATTGTTCGGCTATCTCGCGTCGGAGGAATGGACGACGCCGCAGCCGAAGTTACCTTCCTCAAATTCTGGCCGGACCGCCGTCTGGCTGAGGGATCATCTCGGCGAGTTCCACTCTTCTCTGTTTCCTTATGCGCTGTTACTGGCAAACCTCCTCGCGCCCCTCTGGTGGCGATCGCCTGCCCGCAGGGCTGGAATGTTTGCCGTCGTCTTCTGCGCAGTCACCTTTCTGGCCATGGCGATCACGCGAGGTGCCGGCACGGGAATTCATCACACGGTGTTGTTGTGGCCGCTGCCGCACCTGTTCGTTGGCATAGCGCTGTCCGCTCTGCGGCCACGCTGGTTGCTATCCGTTTTGGTGGTTTCACTCCTAATTTCGAATCTGCTGGTAATCAACCAGTATCTTGTTCAACTTGACCAAGATGGCGCGGAGGGAACTTTTACCGATGCAATCTCCACTCTATCAAAGGCTCTCCCGCTAGCCGGCAACGACTCCGTTTACATCGTCGACTGGGGAATGGACGAGACACTCGAATTCCTGCATCAGGGCCGGCTGACTATGCATTATTCACCAGCTCTGTTGGTCGTGGAACATCCTACCGCCGGCCAGCTCCGCGCGATCACGGCCATGATCGCCGATCCGGATGGCCTGTTCGTGACTCATGTCGCGGCGCGAGAAATCTTCAAGGGCGGGCGCGCCCGCATCGAAGGTGTCGCCGCCTCCGCCGGTTATGTGAAACATGTGATCCAAGTCGTCCCGGATTCCAACGGACGCCCGGTGTTTGAATTGTGGCGGTTCAGTGAAATACAAAAAGTGAAGTAACAAGCGACGGGAGCGGGCTGTTGCCCCGGTCTCAGACTTCGGTTAGTGCGGAGTGCGGCCGCGAGCGTGGAATACTTAATCCTGGCTTTCCATTGAGGCCGGGACCGCATCTGTTAGGGCATCCGCTCGCTGGCCGCCCGGCCGGAGCCGCGAAGATGTTGGTAGAAGCCCAGATCGTCGCCAGTGAGCATCTTGGTCAGCAGAATGATCTGCCCGGTGTGATGCGAAAAGTGCTCCACTACATGCGCGATCGCTTCCAGCACCGTCACGTCGTAGCCTTGCGGCAGGATGCGCTCAGTCAACCGGCTGGCGGGCACTTCGCGGATGATGCCCGCTGCCTGCGCCACGGTTGTTTTCAGAAGCTCCGACAATTCCGCGGGCGTTTTCTCGCCGCGTGCGTCAAACTCCGTGTCGCGCTGACGATGGTCCGCCAAACCGCCAACGCCCGAGCCGATCCATTGCCGAACATTCCCGCAAAGGTGTAGCACCAGATTGCCGGCTGCGTTTTCGTTTTCCGAACTGCGCGTCCAGATTTGCTCGGGCGTCAGGTGCGCCAGGCAATCCAGGATTCGGCCGTGAACTTGTTCCAGCTTTTCGGCCGAAAACTTCAGAAATATTTCGTCCGAGGTCACAAGACTTCTTCAGACCAATTCTCGAGAATCGATTTCACCTTTCCGGTAAACTGGTCGGCCAGCGCGCCATCGATCAACCGATGATCGAAGGTCAGCGCGAGATAAGCGATGGAGCGAATCGCGATGGCATCGTCAATCACCACCGGCACTTTCTCCACCGTTCCCACTCCCAGAATGGCCACCTGCGGCTGGTTGATCACGGGTGTGGCGAAAACGCTGCCGAAGCTGCCGAAATTGGTGATGGAGAACGTTCCGCCCTGCACTTCGTCGGGCTTGAGCTGGCGCGAGCGGGCGCGCGTGGACAGGTCCACGATGGAGCGCTGCAATCCCACGACGTTCTTTTCATCGGCATTGCGGATCACGGGCACGATCAGGCCATTTTCCAACGCCACCGCAATCCCCATATTGATTTCGTTGTGATAGATGATGTTGGTGCCTTCGATGGAAGCGTTCACGATGGGGTAATGCCGGATCGCTTCCGCGGCCGCTTTGGCGATAAACGGCAGGTAGGTGAGCGAGTAGCCGTAGCGCGCCTGGAACTCGGCTTTGTTGCGCTCCCGCATCTTCGCGATCTTGGTCATGTCGGTTTTATGGACCGTGGTGACGTGCGCCGAGATGCGCTTGCTCATCACCATGTGCTCGGCGATGCGCTGCCGCATCACGCTCATCGGTTCCACGCGGGCGCGCGGAGCTTCGGCGCGCGGCATGGGAGGGGGAGCGGGAGGCGGAGCCGAGGGAACCGCGGGTGTGTAAACAGTGGCTGCGGACGGTGTGGTGGTAGCAACCGCGGTTGGCGGCGCACTCGATTGCGCCATGGTCCGCGCGCCTTGCGCCGACATGTACGCTTCTAGATCCTGCTTGGTGATGCGTCCACCGGCGCCGCTGCCTTTTACCTGGCGCAGATCGATACCGTATTCGCGCGCCATCTTACGCACCAGCGGCGACAGCGGACCGGCAGGCGACTCAGCTTCCATGGCCGGTGCGGGCTCTTCCACGGGAATCGGATATGGTCCCGCGGAGTGCGACACCGGCTCCGGCAAAGGCGCAGGCTCTGGGGCGGGCGCCTTCGCGGCCGGAGGCGCTGGAGCGGGCTTTGGTGCGGTTGGCGCTGCTTGCGGTGCGGGCGCTACTTTCGCGGCCGCCGCGGGAGCCGACGCCCCATTTCCCGCGCCTTCTTCGATGCGGCCCACCACAGTACTAATCGCCACCGTCTTGCCTTCTTCCACCAGCACTTCTTTCAACACGCCGGCGGTAGGCGACGGAATTTCGGTGTCCACTTTGTCGGTGGAAATTTCAAACAACGGCTCGTCGCGATCCACGTGCTCCCCGGCCTTTTTCAGCCACTTGGTCAGGGTACCTTCCACGATGCTTTCGCCCATTTGAGGCATTACAACGTCAGTCATGAATATGTCTCCGTATATGAAAAGCCCGCTCCCTCATGGTCGCGGCTCGGTTGGTCGTAATTTCGTTGTTCGAAGCCCGGCTGCCCATGGAACTGGCGCGTAAAACTTGCCGACAACGCGGCGAGCACTTGTTCGCGGCTCGCGCCCGATCCCAGCTCCTGCATGGAGGTGACCGGCTTCGTTAGCCCACAGGGAACGATGTACTGAAAGTAGCGTAAATCGGTGGTGTGATTCAACGCGAAACCATGCGAAGTGACCCAGCGGCTGATGTGTACGCCGATGGCGGCCACCTTCTTGCCATCGATCCACACTCCGGTGCAGCCCGGAACCCGTCCGGCAACCAGGCCGAACTCAGCCAGCGCATCGATCATCACCTGTTCGATGCCGCGAACATAGGCGACCACGTCGCGTTTCCATTCTCGCAAATCCACGATCGGATAGCCGACAATCTGCCCGGGACCGTGATACGTGATGTCGCCACCGCGGTTGGTGGGAAAGAACTCGATGCCGGCGCTGCGCAGCGCTTCTTCGCTCGCGAGCAGGTTTTCGGCGTGCCCGTTGCGGCCCTGCGTGATGACGTGCGGATGCTCGACGAATAAGAGCTGATCGGGAATCAGCCCGCGCTTGCGTTGTTCCACCATTTCCTGCTGGACCGCCAGCGCATCGCCGTATCGCATGCGCCCTAAGTCTCGAATTCCAATCACGCGCCCAGCCCCCGCCGTTGTGGACCCGGCCGTTGTGGACCCGGCCGTTGTGGCGCACGCACTCATGCGTGCCGGGTCGGCACTCGTGCCGACGCCCGGCTCTTGACCTTCAGGCATTGATGGTGAGCCCATAGACGTTGTTGAACGCCTCGCCCATCGCTTCATACAACGTCGGATGCGCGTGAATGGTGCCCATCAGCGTCTCCACCGTAGCTTCGGCCTCCATGGCCAGCACGGCTTCGGCAACTAATTCGTACGCTTCCGGCCCAATGATATGCACACCCAGGATCTCGCCGTACTTCTCCTCAGCCACCACCTTCACGAAACCCTCGTGACTTCCCAGAATGCTCGCCTTGCTATTCGCGGCAAATGGAAACTTGCCCACCTTCACCGCAAATCCCTGCGCGCGCGCCTGCGCCTCGGTGAGGCCCACGCTGCCGATGCCCGGTTCCGTGTAGGTGCATCCGGGAATACGATTGCGATTGATCGGCTTGGCCGGCTTGCCCGCCATGTGCGCCACGGCCACCATGCCTTCCATCGCCGCGACATGCGCCAATTGTGGCGTCCCAGCCACCACGTCGCCGATCGCATAGACGCCGGGTTCGCTGGTAAGTTGATGCCCGTCCACCTTGATGAAGCCCCGATCCAGCTCCACCTTCAACTTTTCGAAGCCGATGTTTTCCGTGTTCGGCTTCCGGCCGACGGCAACCAGCAGCGTTTCGGCCTCCATATCCTCGCGCTTTCCATTCGCGAGCGCGGCGCACAGCCGGACGCCGTTTTCGGTCCGCGTAATGTTCTCGGCCTTCGCGCCGGTTTCGCAGCGGATGCCGGTCTTCTTGAAATAGCGCTCCAACTCCTTGGAAACTTCTTCGTCTTCCACCGGCACCAGGCGCGGCAGCATCTCCAGCACCGTCACCTTGGTTCCGAAGCGATTAAATATGGACGCAAACTCCACGCCCACCGCGCCCGCGCCGATGATCAACATAGTCTTGGGGATCATGGGAAGATCCAGGATCTCGATGTTGGTCAGGATGGTCTTGTCATCCGCCTCCAACCCCGGTAACATGCGCGCTTCCGATCCGGTGGCAATGATGACATTTTTGGTCTCGAGTGTTTGGGAGCCCGTTTCCGATTTCACCTCTACTTGAATCGGTCCGTTACCCGAGCGCGGCAGGATGGTTCCATGGCCCTTCACCCAGTCGACCTTGTTCTTCTTCATCAGGAACTCGACGCCCTTGGCGTGTTTCGCAACGATTTTGTTCTTGCGGTCCAGCACCTTGGCGTAATCCAGGCGCGGATTCTCGCACTGGATGCCCTCATCGCCAGGATTCACGAAGTGCTCCCAGAGGTCGGCTGTGTGGAGCAGCGCCTTGGTCGGGATACAGCCGACGTGCAGGCAGGTGCCGCCAAGCTTCGGATCTTTTTCAACAATCGCGGTCTTCAGGCCGTATTGGCCGGCGCGAACCGCAGCGGAGTAGCCACCCGGACCACTCCCAATCACAATCAGGTCGTAAGTCATTTATTTTCAGGATAACATTCGAGGCTCGCCGGACCTTGGCCCGGTACTCGAACACCAACAACCTTTGATGAACGAGGAAGGCGATTGGATGCAGGCTGCTAACGGCCGCGCGGGTGCGTCTGCATTTCGCGCCGCAGGACCTCGTTCATATAGGTCTGATACTTCTTGCCACGCGCGCGAAACCAGGCGAGTACATCTGCGTCCAGGCGCAGGCTGACCAGGTGCTTTACCGGCCTGTAAAACTTTCCGACATGGATATCTGACGGTAGTGGATAGGCCTCGGGCGCATCCGAGTAATCGATTTCAGAGTCCGGCATCTCGGCAAGGTGTTTCAATTCGCGCCGCTGCCGTTCAGTAAGAGGCTTCGTAAAGAGTACGCTCGCGGAAATTCGCTTTTCTCGCGGAGATGATGCGGATTTCTTCTTCGCCATTTCGCTCCTCAATTGTATGAACGACCAACAAGATAACAACCCTATCGATCAGACCGATGGTATGCCAGCGTTCCTCGCCATCGACGATCCGATCCAAATACGCCACTGCGTCGGGATCATCGAACACCTCGGTCGCGGTTTCAAATGAACCCGGTGTTTTCGCCGGTTGATGCGATCCTTGGTTTCGTCCCAGGCGAAAACCATTTGTATATACAATAGTGTAGTACAGACGCCTGCCCTTTTTGGGTGCGAAGTGGAGAATTGGCTCAAACGGATTACGAGCATGCCCCGACGTTGCCTGGCCGTTGCCTGCATTTTAGCGGCGTTGATCGGCACCTTTCGCGTATGCGCCCTAGAACGTATGCGCCCTAGAAACAAAGGTCATCCCCTTATCGGGTCTTCAGTTACCCGCGCGCATGACCACGATTTTCTACGAGCGCGAACCGCTTACGCCCGCGATACAAACGCGCGATTTTTCGATCACTGAGAATGACGGCGCAGCGAAGCTCGTTAGCGGGCGCGATAAGTCCGGAAAACGATGGACACTGCTTCTTCCCTCGGCGACGCACGGCCTCTGGGAAATCAAGCGTGGCGCGGGCCGCGTCTATTACTTTGCTGGGTACACCGGCGGTGCGGGGATGGCGCCTGGCACTTGGATTGTTGTTCTTTCATTCGACAAACAGGCTAGACCGAATCCATTTTATTTGAACACCTATAACGGATATGATCACCAGGGAATCACAGACCTTCTCGACCTTGACAAAAGAGGCCCAGAATTGCTCCAACAGGATTGGGTGGAGACGAACCGGGTTCCGGACACACGTTCCGGCTATTTCATTACGGCTGCTTACATCGAACAGGGCAACTACTGGTATCGGGCGGACGGGCGTCATGGTTCAAATGTGTTTCCGGCGTTTGAGAAGTGGGCGCTCCTGCCATATAGCGGGCCGCAAAGAATCGCCGCCTCTGAGTCACTCGCGAAATTCACGAGTGACTACGGAAATGATCCGCGCGCAGGTACTGACGCCCGAATTGTGGGCGTAGACGATCACGCCATCCACACCGAGCATCTAGACTGCGAACTGCAATCGATCAACGTGATTGTCAATGATTCGCAAAGGGGCCGGGAAATCGAAGTCGGCCATTTCTACGCTGGCATTGCTTCCAGAAGCCGCGCACCGCCGCGCCCGAGTAACCTTAACTGGGCTGAGACGATGGCCGGACAATCGCACTTGCGACGCCACCATTGCCTGGGCAAACGTCGAAGAACGGTAACAAACAGCGGATCCCTTGTTGTAACTTCGCGCGCCGGGGTACTGGGAGGCATACGTAACGATTGTTCGAGGTGAAACTAACCTGCCATCCAGTACTAAGTCAGAATTCGAGACAAATTGGCGGCAAGACAGTCTGGCAAAGCTTGCTCCTATCGCTTAACGTGGAGCTTCATCCATGTTGCGCCGCCCGAAACATCCCGGCAGCACCTCGCTACAACTCTACGTGTTGGGCGCGATCTTCCTGATTCCGCTGTGCATCGGCATCGTGCTGGTCACCAACAACGCCAGCCAGAGCGATTATGCGTACAAGATCAGCCACGATGTCGGCAGCATGTATGCGCAGGGCGTCGATTTCTCGCAGAGCGCCAATCAGAACATTGCGTTGAGCGTGGCGGAGGGCATTGGCATTGATATCCAGGGTGGAAAAGGCGTCCTCATCCTCAGCAAGATTCGCGTGGTGCACTCGTCGGACTGCCCGGCGAACACGGAAAAATGCAAGAACGAGGGATACCCCGTGGTCACTGAGCGCTACGTGCTGGGAAACCGGTCGCTGCGCCCCAGCTCCTTCGGAACGCCGGCCACTGTTGATCCGGCGAGCGGCAAGGTGCGCGATTGGACCAACGACGTTTCGGCGCGCGCCTCCAACTTTGCCTCAACCTTGAAGCCGGGCGAAGTCACTTACGCGGCCGAATGCTATCTCGCTTCGCCCGAATCGCCCAGCGGCGTTTATTCGCGCACGATGTTTTAGCTGGGGCGAATGCTCGCGCTACTGCGCGGGTGTCCCCAATGTCTTGTACAGAATCGGCTCCTGTGCGTCCACGATCTTGAAGTCCGCGGGAACGGTGAAGAGCGCCGGATCGGGTTCCGACCGCACGATGTTGGTGAGCTTGAAAGTCTGATCGCCCATGCGCGGATCGCTGCGCTTGCTGTAGACCACCGTTTTCAGATCGGGTGAGGTCCAGACTTCGGTCACGATGCTGATTGGCTTGTCGTTGCCGATCTGGCCGGCGGGAATCGTGCGGGTGACGCGGGTGCCAGTGACGTTCACGCCTTCCATGACCTTCGATCCCAAATCCTCGGTCTGCGCCTGACCCTCGTCGGCAATCGAGGCCTTCTGAATGGCAATCCCTTGCAGCACTGGACCCGCGCCAATCGATTCTGCCCGGATGGTAACTTCCGCGCCGAACGCCCCGTGATCGGAAAATTGCCTCAATTCCGGGGCGGCCATGCCAGCAAAAGAAGGGCCCTTCATCGCGGTCTTGTCCGTCAAGTTCAAGGTATAAGAGACCTGCGCTACGGGGTCTTGCAGGAAGACGAAATGTGGAGCATCGGCCGGAGCCATATTACCGATAGTCGGCAAAGGCGCATCCTGGCGAGTGCGGCCCATCGAATCTCGCGCCGTGGTTCCGGTGCTGGTCTGGACGATCCGATTGCCGTCCGCCAGCGTCTGAATCGACTCGTTGGTAATGGTGGCCGTATAAGGGGCGCCTTGCACCGCCGCAGCGGACATCCTGGCTGGAAATCCGAAGGCGCCGGCCCGGGCAACGACAACATGGTTGGTCTCCTGCTGAGCGAAAGCGGCGCCGGTTGCAATGAGAGCCGCGAGCCAGGCGAAAATGAGCGTACGTCGCATAGATAGACTTCTCCTCTGTAGATTACTCTTACGGACGAACGTCCGCGATAAAGCTGAAGCCTGGAGGCACCGCACCGGGAGGAAACAGCGCCTCGGCCGGCAAGGCCACTTCCACAGTCGGCTCAACAGCGATCCACTGTGGCCGAACGGGCGATCCAACCGATGCCGGAGCGCGCCTGGAATAGACATGAAGTATCGGCTCGGGCGCCGGCGGCGTTTCGAATGCAATCTGCGGCGCGTGCGGCGGGGCCGGCGCGTGAATCGTGAGCTGCTCGGTTCTGGGCTGGATAAGCAGGAGTGCCACCAAGAGCGCGGCGGCGGCCAAGCCACCCATCATCCACACGGACGCCTTCGCCCGCGATGGGTCTGTCGCGGCTTTGGGAGCGCAACGAGCCTCGCAACACGCCAGAAATGCGCCACTGACTTGTTCGTACGCGCGCACGGCCTGGCGGCACTCGGCGCACTGCCCGAGGTGCCACGCAACGTTGGTCGCTTCCTCATCCGGCAGTTCCCGATCCATCCAAGCGATCAATCTTCCCGAATATTCACACATTGCATTTCTCCGCTAGTTTCTTGACGGCGCGCTCCACGATATCGGCCACGGTGGACGTCGCAATTCCCAGCACTTCGCCGATCTCGCGATACCGCAACCCGCTCGAGCGCAGCAGCAGGCATTCACGCTCGGCAGCGGCCAGCGTTCGAATCGCATCCCCAGACGCTGGAATTTTTCCTTATCCAGCAGCACAGTCTCAGGCGTCGCCTCCTCCAGGGCCGCTTCGAAGCCCTCGTCCAAAGGCGCGCTGAACCGCCGATGATAGCTATTCTGCCGGTTTCGAGCCTGATTGTGCGCCACTCGAAACAGCCAACTGCGGATGTTTTCTTGCGATCCGCCCGCTGACAGGTGGCAATGCAGGCTCAGGAAAGCGTCTTGCACCACGTCCTGCGCTTCATCAGACGAGAGCCCCAGGCACACCAGGTATCGAAGCAAAGGTTTCCGCAGCTCTCGAAACAGAGTTGTAGCCTCGCGATCGCTAGTTTGAAAGCGCGCGAGCGGCAGAACCCACGGTACGGAATCGCCACTCATGTTGATCTCGGCATCGCGCTTCTGGTTATAGAACAACTCGCGGCGGCGATTTTCCGGCTCCCTGAGCTATAACAGAATTTGAAGGCCGGAAACATGCTTGCTCCGCTCGCCGTGCTGGGTTGTCTCAGCGCCGCTGCTCAGCCTCCCGCGTTCCACCCGGGTCCCGGTATTATCGCCCCATTTGTATCAGCCAAGACACCGCCGCGATACACGGATGAGGCGCGCATGGCGAAACTGGAAGGCAGCGTATTGCTCTCGTTGGTGGTGGGCGCCGATGGCCAGCCGCGCGATATTCAAGTGGCTCGTCCGCTCGGCCTGGGCCTGGACGAAAGCGCGGTGGAAAACGTACGCGCGTGGCAATTCAGACCAGGCACCCGAAACGGAACTCCCGTGGCGGTGGTCGTCAATGAAGAGGTCTTCTTCCACCCGCAGCGAACTTTGTGGGATTGGCATGTGGTGCGCGCGGTGTTTCATCCGCCGCCGAACGCCCTGCGCCCCACTCTCATCAAGGTCAAATTCCCCGCGACTGTCGACTTGGAAGAAAACGCTTCCGTGACGATTGCGTTCGATGTTCCTCCGAACGGAGTGCCGGCCAATCTTCGCGTTGTGAAATCGTCCCATGCAAAGTGGGAGAACGAATTGCTGGCAGCGGTCCGCTCGGGCTGGCGCTTTCGTCCGGGAACCGGCGGCGGCAGACCGGTCACGGTGCCCGCCTGGCTGGAGTTCGTCCGCGGATCGCATTCGCCAATTCCGCCGGCGGCCATCCCGGATCGCTAAGCCGGACGAAATGAGAGCTTGTGAGGAAATGCTCCTTCCGATTGCGCGGCCGCCGGCGTGGCGCACGCGCCCACGCGTGCCGCGTTCACACTCCTGTGAACGCCAGTTGTTCCGTAGGGTCAAAGGTGTCGAGACGAGACCCGACACGGTGCGCAAGAGTGCGTGCGCCACATCAAAATGGGTTATTTCCGGGCTAGCTCTAAGCCTGTGCCGCGTTCTGAATCCGCTCCTCCACAATCCGGCCGTCGAACAGCGTGATGGTACGGTCGGCACAGCGGGCATAGCGCGGATCGTGCGTCACCATGCAGATAGTCGCGCCTTCCTGGTGCAGTTCGGTCAGCAGCCCCATCACTTGCTCGCCGTTTACCGAGTCCAGGTTGCCGGTAGGCTCGTCGGCTAGCAGGATGGACGGGCGCCCGGCCAGAGCTCGCGCCACTGCAACGCGCTGCTGCTGGCCTCCCGACAATTGCGACGGATAATGCTTGATGCGATGCGACATGCCTACCCGTTCCAGCGCGTCTTTCACCAGCTTTTTGCGCTCCACGGCCGGCATATTCCGATAGGTGAGCGGCAGTTCGACATTCTCATACACGGTAAGATCGCCGATTAAATTAAATGCCTGGAAAATGAACCCGATTTCGCGGTTACGCACCCGCGCCCGCTGCGAAAGCTTCATCTGGTCCACGCGCGTATCGTTCAGCACGTAGGTGCCATCCGACGGCGTGTCCAGCAGGCCGAGAATCGCCAGCAAAGTCGACTTGCCGCAGCCCGAAGGCCCGGAAATGGAAACATATTCGCCCTTGCGAACCGTCAGCTCAATCCCCGCCAATGCATGGGTTTCCACCTCATCGGTGGTGAACACCTTGAAAACGCTCTTGAGACTAATGAGTGTCGCGTCTGAATCCACAACGTCTCCTTCCCGGAGCGGCCGGATTTGCCCAGCGCTCAGCTCTGATAGACGTACGCAGCGGGCGGGAGTTAGGTTCACAAAAACTTAGTTGAGGCAGAAATGGAGGATCCGAGCCAAAGTTATCGGCGTTTATCTGTGTGAATCTGTGGCTCAATAGCCGTCAACTCAGCGGCAAAACCAGCCGAGCCTCGCATCCCGGACCCTCCGTGGCGTTCTGTAACGTTAAAGTCCCACCGTGCGCCTCCGCGATCTGGCGGCTGAGTACCAGCCCGATGCCCGTCCCGCTCGGCTTGGTGGTGAAAAACGGCACAAACAGATTCGCGGTGTTCGGCAATCCCTGCCCTTCGTCGCGCACCCATACCGTCAGCCGCGAGTCCTGCCGATCCCAGCCCACTCGCACGCCGCCGCCCGTCTCGAGCGATGCATCCGCGGCGTTCCGAATCACATTGATCAACAATTGTTCCAACTGATCGGCATCCGCCTGGATCACGATCTCCGGGCCAAGCTCGAGCTGCGGCGTGATGCGCGTTTCCAATCTCGCGACGCGCCGCACCAGCTCCGTTACGCCGACGGCGGTCATGGTCGGCCGGGGCAGTTTGGCGAGCGTGGCATAGGCGTTCATAAAGCGGCTCAAGGCTTCGCTGCGCGCCGCGATCACGGCCAGGCCCTTCCGGGTGTCCGTTTCCCAATCCTCCGCCCGGGGCTGGCGCGCCAGGATGCTCTCCAAGCTTCCGGCGATCGATTTGATGGGCGTGAGCGAATTATTCAGCTCGTGCCCCAACACGCGCACCAGCCGCTGCCAGGCCTTCAATTCCTCCTCGCGCAGCGGCCGCGTTAAATCTGTCACCACCACCAACTGGTGCGGCAGACCGCCTTCCCGAAACAAACTCCGGCTAACGCCCCAGCGCGCGGTACCGCCCGGAAACGTCCGCTGCTCGGTCCGCTGCGCGTCGCCTTCCAGATATTGGCTAAGGCCCAAAAGCTCCGCCGATTGATCCAGCAGCCGCACCGCCGGCTGATTCAGCAGCCGCTCCCCCGCGCGATTCACCAGGCGCAGCCGCCGGTTGCCATCGAAGGCGAACACCGCGACGTTGATCTCCTCCATCACCTTGCGCAGCAGTGTGGTGGCCTCTAGCGCTCCCAGCCGCTGCTCGCGTAGCGTGGCGCTCATGGCGTTCACCTGCTGCATCACCTCGCCCATGGCATCGCCGCTTTTCGAGTGCCGCGCGCGGATGGAATAATCGCCCTCGCGCATGGCTTCCAATAGATTGGCTAGCGTCCGTAGGGGCGACGCCACACGCTCGCGCAACGCGAAGCAAAAGCCCAGCCAGACGCCGACAATCAGCGCGGTGAGCGTCCACTGGACTCTCGACGCATAGTCGCCCAGCCACAGCACCAGCATGCAGGTGATCACCGCGGGCGCTCCCGCCACCAGCGCCATCACGAGGATCCGCTGCTCGTGGACCAGGCGAGGCTTATGCGGTTTCACGGCGCGGTCACAATCCGTAGCGCTGCAGGCGGCGATACAGCGCGCTGCGGCTCAAGCCCAGAGCATTGGCGGCGTGGCTCACGTTCCCGTTGTACCGCGCCAGCGCTTTCTTGATCAGGAACGCTTCCACTTCCTCGATGCTCATGTCTTCCATGCGCGGGCTCACGTCGCGTCCGGAGCGCAGCGCCAGGTCGCCCGGCTTGATCTGGCTGTCCTGCGCCATCAGCACCGCGCGCTCGATCACATGATTCAGCTCGCGCACATTGCCCTGCCAGGGATGCTCCAGCATCAACTGCAAGGCCGCGCGATCAAAACCTCCGATGCGTTTGCGGTAGCGCTGCGAATGCGCCGCCAGAAAATGCGCGCCCAGCAACGGAATATCCTCGCGCCGCTCGCGCAGCGGCGGCAGATGAATTTCGATGGTGTTCAGCCGGAACAGCAGGTCCTGGCGGAAGCGGCCGGAATTCACTTCTTCATCCAGATGCGCATTGGTCGCCGAGATCACGCGCACATCCACGCGCTTGGTTTTCGACGATCCCACGCGCTCCATTTCGCCCACTTCCAGCACGCGCAGCATCTTGGCTTGCAGATTCATCGGGACGTTGGCGATCTCGTCCAGAAACAGCGTGCCGCTATCGGCCAGCTCGAAACGTCCCACGCGATCGGTTTTGGCGTCGGTGAATGCGCCTTTCACATGCCCGAACAGTTCGCTTTCGAAAACTCCCTCGGCCAGGCCGCCGGCGTTCACCGTCACCATCGGCTTGGCGCTGCGCGGCGAAATCGCAAACAGAGTTTTCGCCACCACCTCCTTGCCCGTCCCCGGCTCGCCGGTGATGAGCACGTTCGCGTCGGAAGGCCCCACGCGCGAGATCATCTGCAGCACCGGCTGCATGGCTTGCGACTCCGCGATTAAGTTCGGAACGCCTTCGGCGCGCAGCAGCCGGTTCTCGGCCTCCAGACGCAGGCCCCGCCGGATGGCATTGCTCAGATCGATCTGCGTTTTGACGATGTTCAGCAGCCGGTCGTTCTCCCACGGCTTCTGCACGAAATCGCGCGCGCCGCCGCGCATCGCTTCCACCGCCAGGCCCACCGTGGCCCAGGCCGTCATCACGATCACCGGCAGCACCGAATCGATGGCGCGAATGCGTGTAAGCAGGTCCAGCCCCTCCTGCCCGGACGTGGTGTCGCGCGTGTAGTTCAGATCCATGATCACTACGTCGAAATCGCGCGCTTCGAGCGCTGCAATTACTGCCGCGGGCGAAGTCACGGCGTCGATCTGATAGCCTTCGCCCTTCAGCAGCAGGCGCAGCGCTTCCAGAACGTCGGCCTGATCGTCGGCGATTAAAATGCGGGGCGCGGCGGCGCTGGACGAGTCCTTCATTCCTTGTCGATCACTTGTCGATCCAGCCATCGGCGATATTGATAATGCGATCGCCATATTCCGCGTTCTTTTCGTTGTGGGTCACTTGAATGATGGTGGTGCCGCCTTCGTTCAGGCGCTTGAAGAGATCCATGATCTCCTTGCCCTGGCTGGAATGCAGATTTCCGGTGGGCTCGTCGGCCAGAATGATTTTGGGACTGGCCACAATGGCGCGCGCGATGGCAACCAGCTGCTGCTGGCCGCCCGAAAGCTGGTTCGGATATAGATCCTTCTTGCCCACAATCTGAAACCGGTCCAGCACATCGCACACAATGCTGTCGCGCTCGGACTTCTTGATATTGCGATACGAAAGCGGAATGTCGAGATTCTCGTACACGGTGAGCGAATCCAGCAGATGATAGCTCTGGAAAACGAAGCCGAAATACTTCTTGTACAGCTCCATCCGATCCTTCTTCGGCAGCTTGTGGATGGCGTGATCGGCCAGGTAATATTCGCCGGTCCACGCGCTGTCGTGCATCCCGAGCAAATGCAGCAGCGTCGACTTGCCGGCGCCGGACGGGCCCATGATGGACACAAACTCGCCGTCTTTCACTTCCGCGTTGATGCGGCGCAACACAAAGGTCTTGGTGGGACCGTGCTCAAAATACTTCTCCACGTTCCGCAGAACGATCAAGGGGGAACTCATAAGGTACCTATATTATGACGATTGGCCAGTTACTGGCGAAGAGCCGCGGATCGATGAAGGAGTCAGCGGAAAATCACGGAGAGATTCGACAGCACCTGCCGGGAAATGGGGCAGTGCTCAACGTCGATCGCATTTTCGATGCGAATCGAATCCGGCAAGTGCCAATTCCGCAACTCGGCAAACCCGAGCATCGCGAGAGCGATGAAGAACACACCGAAGAAATCGACATTTCGTCCCAACATTACGCCACTCCCACGCTTTCTTCCACGATCCGGCCGTCGAACAGCCGGATAGTGCGGTCCGCGTAACTTGCGTAGCGCGGATCGTGAGTCACCATGCAAATGGTCGCGCCGCCGCGATGCAACTCGCGCAGCAAATCCATCACCGCTTCGCCGTTCACCGAATCCAGGTTTCCGGTGGGCTCATCGGCCAGCAGGATGGACGGATCGCCGCCCAGGGCCCGCGCCACCGCCACGCGCTGCTGCTGGCCGCCCGAGAGCTGCGACGGATAATGCTTGATGCGGTGCGACATGCCCACGCGCTCCAGCGCGTCGTGCACCCGCTTCTTACGCTCGGCCGATGGCATTCCGCGATAAGTGAGCGGAAGTTCCACGTTCTCGTACACCGTCAGATCGCCGATCAGATTGAACGCCTGGAAAATAAATCCGATCTCGCGATTGCGGATGCGCGCCCGCTCCGACAGCTTCAGGTTCTGCACCGGCTTGGAATTCAGCACGTAGGCGCCGTCGGACGGCGAATCGAGCAGGCCCAAAATCGCCAGCAGCGTGGACTTCCCGCAGCCCGACGGACCGGCGATCGCCAGGTATTCGCCCTTCTTGATGTGCAGATGAATGCCCGCCAGCGCGTGCGTCTCCACTTCGTCGGTCTGGAAGACCTTGGTCACGCCGTCCATGCTGATCAAAGCTGTTTCGTCAATCGCCATGAGCACCTTTCCGTTGCCCGCTCCCTGCGGGGCGGCTTCTAATTCAAGCGAATCCGGTTATACGCATCCTGCGCCGACATATCCGACAAGATCACCTGATCGCCCACCTTCAACCCGTCCACCACTTCAATGTTGTTCACCGAGCTGCGCCCCAGCGTCACGTTCACGCGCTGCGCTTCCTTGCCGTCCGGGTCCACCTTGAACAGCGAGATCTTCGCGCCCGCGCTGCCCCACCACCGGCCGGCCCACGTACACCACATCCGCCAACCGCTCCAGCGTGATGGTTCCGTCCACGCTCAAATCCGGCCGCGCGCCCGGCGGCAGCGGACCATCCAGCTTCACGTCCACGTCCACCGTTCCATTCACCGCCGCTGGATCGATGCGCGAGACGTGGCCGGGAATAATTCCGTTGCGAGTATCGATGGACGCTGCCTGCCCAATCGCCACGTCCTTTACCTGCGTCTCTGGAATCTTCAGCGTCGCCTTCAGCTTGCTGGGCTGCGCGATCTTCGCCAGAATGGTGCCCGGCGACACGCGCATTCCCACTTCCAGCGGCATGGCCGTCGTGCCTAGCTGGGTCAGCGTCCCATCGGTTGCCGAGCGAATGGTCAATTGATCCACTTGTTCCTTTTTCAACTTGTACGCCGCTTCCAGCTTTTCGATCTCCACCTTTTGCGCGTCCATCTGCGCCTGGATCGATTTGTCGCTGATGTCCAATTGCTCTTTCGACAGCGCGTAGCGTCCCTTCAGCTCCTGCTACTTCGCGACCGAAAGCTTGGTATCCAGGTCCGACTTCAGGCCCAGCTTCGTCAACTGCGAATCGCGATCGGACTGCAATTGCGCCTGCTCCATGTCCGACTTCACCTGTTCGGTGGTGGCTTTCTGCGCCAGTTGCTGCGATTCCAGCGTCACTCGCAGATTCTCCAGGTTGGCCTGCGCCGCCTTGATCTGCCATTCCAGGTCCGCCGCCTCCAGTTCCATCTCGGGATCGCTCAGCACCATGATCACGTCGTTCGGATGAATCGCGGCGCCGGGCAGGAAATTGATCTTTTCCACGCGGCCGTCCGAATCCGCGGGAATCCACATGTACTGTTCCACCACCAGCGTTCCCAAGCCTCGCACGTCGCGCACCATGGGACCGCGCTTCACCGTGTCTCTCCAAACCGTGGCCGCATCCACCGAAGGCGCCGCGGGCTTGAGCCGGGAGAGCCCCCAGGTGATCAGCGGGATGGCCGCCACAAGAAGCACAATGTAAACGATCCGGCGAATCAGTTTCCGGCGAGCGACTTCTTTACCGCGTGGTACATCCATTGCCATGGGAGATTTCTCCTAATGTCAGTTCGCAAATAATCTGCCAATGTCGATATTACTGAAAAATAAGGTGCGATGGGTGAATTCCGCGTGCCGCGCGCGCCCGGTGTGTCCGCTTGTGGGACGCGGTGTGCGGGTCCAGACAAGTTACTGGATGGACGCGGACGTTTGCATAGGCCATATACATCATCCCGAAAGCCACCACCGTAATCGCAATGCATACGCCCGCCAGCGCCCTCAGCAGCGGCTCCTTCCACATCAGCCGCGCGCGGGGAGTGCTGGCCAGCAGCCCGGCCACGAATCCGCCCGCGATTCCGCCCAGGTGCGCCCAGATATCCACGCCCGGGATGAAACTGAGCACCAGCCCGTAGATTACCCAGCGCGTGTAGAGCGCCTTCACCTGCCTCCCGAGCGACGAGCGATCCGTGAACCCGAACGCCAGCATCGCGCCGATCAGCCCAAAGATGCCGGCCGAGGCCCCCAGCGAGGGGATACTGGACTGCCGAAGTGCGAGCTGGCCCAGAAGCCGGTGACGGTGGAAACGAAGTAAAAGACGATCAACCGACTGGTGCCATACAACAGCTCCACTTCGGCCCCCAGATCGAACAGCACCCAGATGTTCATCAGAATATGAAGATAGCCGCCGTGCAGAAAGCCGGCCGTGACCAGCCGCCACCACTGTCCGTCCATGAACGCGGCGGGAACGCTTTGGCCGGCCTGGGTAATTCCGGACTGCGGCACGAACTGCTGCACAAGAAAGAGCGCGGTGTTGAGCACCATGATGATAATGGTGGTGAAGCGCGCATGCGGAATCAACCCGCCCAAAATCTCGCCCGGATTGCGCCGCTCCACCGCACGGGCGCCCAGGGGAGCCTGGCAATAAGGGCATACCCGGTCGCTGGTCGTCACAAACGCCCGGCAGTTCGGGCACATCCGCCTTTTGTCCACTGCACCCATTGTACAGCGCGCTGTTTCGTGAACATCCTGAAAACACCCGAACCACTTTGCATACAAAACGATTGATACAATGGAAGGCCTGGATGGCCAAGACGGAGCAACAATATCGCCAGGACATCCTTGACGTCGGCAAGCTGATCTATCAAAAAGGATGGGTCGCGGCCAACGATGGGAACATCAGTGTGCGCTTAGATGACCGGCGCATTCTGTGCACTTGCACGGGCGTGAGCAAGGGCATGATGACTCCCGCCGACATCATCGTCTGCGATCTGGAAGGCAACAAAATCGACGGCGCGCGCGAACGAACCACCGAGATCGCGATGCACCTCACTATTTACCAGATGCGGCCGGACGTGTCCGCCGTCGTGCACGCGCATCCGCCGGTGGCCACCGGATTCGCGGTCGCCGGCCGCCCGCTGGACTTGGCGCTGCTGCCCGAAGTGGTGGTCAGCCTGGGATGCGTGCCGCTGGCCGAATACGGGCTCCCCGGCACCCCCGCGCTCACCGATGGCATGCTCCCCTACATCCCCAATACGACGCCATTCTGCTCGGCAATCACGGCTCGGTTTGCTACGGCGAGGATGTGTACAAGGCGTTTTTCAAGATGGAAACCGTGGAGCACTTCGCGCGCGTCACGCTGGTGGCCGAGTTGCTGGGCGGGCCGAAAGTTCTTCCCAGACACGAAGTAGGAAAATTGTTCGAAGCGCGCGGGCGCTATGGGGTAAAATCCCACAACCGCATGGAACCCGGCAAGCCGGTGGTGGCCGAAGACGCGGAGGACGGTGCGTCGAACCGGCTGAATCTTACTCGCGATGAACTGATCGCCCTGATCGAGGAAGCACTGCGCTCGCGCGGCGTCTTGACGTAAGCCGCGCCGGCAAGTCACTGGGTCTCGTCCGAATCGGTCTTTTTCCTCTTCCGAAACACGTTCAACTTGCCCCAGAACCCTCTCTTTTTTGGCTTGGCCGCTGGCTGAACCACCGGTTCAGGCCCGCCGGCGGGAGCAGTTTCGCTGGCGTCCTTCCCCGCATCGGAGGCTGGAGGAACCGTCGCGACGCTGAACGCGGGAGGAACAGGAGCTGGCGCGGGCCTCGCGATTGGAACGGCTACAGGCTGTGGCGATGCTACTACCGACGGACGCGGATCGAAAACGCTCAGCTTAGCGGGGATCTCCACCGCGGGCGCGGCGCCCTTGGCGTGCCGTGTCTCGGCACGCTTGGCCACACGGACCGGCGGCGCGATTGCGACCTCATTCATGGGAGGCGTCTTGTCGGCAGCGAATGCCGGCGGGGCGATGTGCAGCCGCTGCCATGGCACCGCGGGAGGCCGCACCTGGCGAGATGGCTTGAATGCCCCCAGCCCGACGAAGGCCAGCACGAGACAGCCAAAAATGGCTACCCCGATTCCCAGCGTCCGCAGTTGGGGCAGTGGAAGGTCCGCCCCACCTGTGGGTTGCTCAAGCTGGGTAATCGCCTCCAGGAATTCGTCGGCCGATTGATAACGATGCACCGGATCTCTCGCCAGAGCACGGCGCAGAATCTCGTCCCAAATCGGTGAGAGCCCGGGCTGCACCTCGCTCGGCGGCCGAGGCTCGCTCTCTGAGTCTGTCAATATCGGCGCCAGCCGGCGGTTTTCGCCGAAAGGTTTCTGCCCGGTGAGATGCTCATACAGGATTGCGCCGGCCGAATAAAGATCGGACCGCCGGTCCGGCTGCGTGGTCCCCTTCAATCGCTCTGGAGCCAGATAGGGCAAAGAACCGAGGATCTCTCCACAATTGGTCAGCAGAGGATCGCCATAGGACTTCGACAATCCAAAATCGCTCAGTTTGATATGGCCGGCGGCGGTAACCAGGACATTCGCCGGCGTTACGTCGCGATGCACCACGCCCTTCTGGTGCGCGTACCCCAGCGCCAATAAAACTTCTTTGACGTATCCGACGCCCTGATCCAGCGGCAGGCGCCCGGTGCCAAACATGTTTTCCAGCGTTTGGCCCTCAACATATTCCATCAACAGGATGAGCTGATCTTCGGAATGAACGGCATTGTGAAGCGCCGCGATGTTGGGGTGGCTCAAGCGGGCCAGCGCGCGCATCTCGCGTTCAAATCGTTTGATCTGAATCTCGGACGCGAGTTCCGCCGACAGAACTTTCATCGCCTCGGTTCGCTTGGTGAGGCAGTGTTCCACCTTGTACACTCGCCCCATGCTGCCCGCGCCCAGCAGTGCGGTGATGGAATAATCGCCGAATGTCTGCCCTACGTGAAAGCCCACGTGATCAACGCTTGTAATTCGCAGGTTCCATTATTGACGACAGTTTGCCGCGCAACAATGCATCTGTTAGATCAATTTGGCCTAAGATGAAGCCCTAGCAAGCTAAGGCGAACCTCTTATAACGTGCTCCTTTCCCCGCTGTAAGTTTTCACTTCCCAACGAGACTATTTACGTGAGCCATGATCCAAGCTGACACCCTTCGCAAATCGTTTGGCGGCAGACCGGCCGTGGAAGGCCTGACTTTTTCCGCCGCCGACGGCGCCATCACGGGTCTGATTGGGCCCAATGGCTCCGGAAAGACCACCACTCTGCGGCTGATCACCGGCCTTCTTCGCCCGCACGCCGGCCGGGTGCTGGTGGACGGCATCGATCCGGCGCAAGACCCGCTAGGCGCTCGCCGCCGCATTGGCGCGCTCACCGATGGCTTGGGCAACTATCCGCGCCTTACCACGCGCGAGCACTTGCGGTATTTTGGAGAGCTGCGCGGCATGCCCGCCGCCGAACTGGACGCGCGCATCGACTTCCTGCTCCAACTCTTCGACATGCGCGATATTGCCGATCGCCGCGCACAAGGGTTTTCCCAGGGCGAACGCATGAAACTGGCGCTGGCACGGGCCATGATCAACAACCCGCCGAACCTCTTGCTGGATGAGCCGGCCAATGGCCTGGACGTATCGAGCACACGCGCGTTACGCACGCTGCTGGAGAGCCTGCGCGCGTCCGGCAACTGCGTGCTGCTTTCCTCGCATTTGATGGCCGAAGTTTCGCTGGTGTGCGATACCGTGGTGGTGGTCGCCCGCGGCAAGGTGGTGGCCCACGGATCGCCCGACGAACTGATGCGATCGAGCAACGCGCGCAGCCTGGAAGAAGCCTTCGTGGAGCTGACGGCATGAGCGCACGGACAGCGGCCACAGTCCTCAGCAAAGAAATACGGGACGCGCTTCGTGACCATCGCTCGTTGTTTTCGGCCGGCATATTTTGCTGGCTGGGCCCTCTGCTGGTCGGCCTGCTGTGGCGGCAGCCGACGGCGCTCGCGCTGCTGCCCGCGTTCCTGATGGTGACCGCTTTCACCGGCGCCATGAACATCGCCAACGACACCCTGGCCGGCGAACGCGAGCGTGGTTCGCTGGAGCCTCTCCTGATGAATCCGGTCCTGGCCGGCGATCTGGTGCTCGGCAAATGGCTGGCGATTTGTGCTTTCAGCTTCGGCGGCGTAGCGTTGACGCTGCTGTTATCGCTAGCGGTGTTGTACGCCACGCCGCTGAATGCTCGCATGCATGCGAGCGCGCTTCTATGGATGCTGGCCGTCGCTCTGCCTTTAGTGCCCTTTGCCGCCGGCATCGATCTGTTGATTTGCACCTTCGCGCGGACTCCTAAGGAAGGAAATTCGTATTTGGGCGTGGCCTTGCTTGCGCCCATGCTCACCGGGATGCTGGCGGAGTTTTTCCCTGTACGCCTCGGCGCCGTCATCGCCGCGATCCCGCTCTTAGGCCAGCAGAGGATGTTATCGGCGATCACTCGCGGCGAGATTCCGCACCTGAGGTGGCTGTTTTTGTCCGCGGCTTGCGCGCTGCTCCTAGGAATCGCGGCGGCGTTTGCCACCGCGCGTCTGTTGCAGGATGAGAGGGTGGTCTTTGGTCGATGATGCGGCTCTGAACCTGGCCGGACTGCAAGCCATGAGCCCGGCGGACCGGAATGCCCAATACGAACGCATTTTCAATGCCTACGGCCCAGCGCTGGTGCGCCTTACCGCCAGCTACGAATCACTGCCCCAGGCGCGCGAGGACCTGTTGCAGGAAATATTGCTGGCCATCTGGAAAGCGCTGCCCGGCTTTCGGGGCGATTGCTCGGAAAAGACCTTCGCGTTTCGGGTCGCCCATAACCGCTGTCTGACGCACGTATGGCGGCGCGGCAAGGCGGCAGAGAGCGAAGCTGAACTGCCTGAAGTTCCCGATCCGCGCAAGAATCCCGAAACGATGGCCATCGACAACCGCCGCCGCGAGACCTTGCTCGCCGCCATCCGCACTTTACCCATGAATTATCGCCAGGTGATCACGCTGGCCTTGGAAGATCTGACGCCGTCCGAGATCGCCGCGGTGCTCGGCGTCACTGAGAATAACGTCGCGGTTAGGTTGAGTCGCGCCCGCAAGGCGCTTCGAAGGCTTTTGGAGCAACGCCCATGAACATGGATATGGAACTGGCCGCATGGCGCACAGACTGGCTGGCCGATCAACCCTCCGACGCCGCGATGCTGCGGCTGGACCTGCGCCGCCTGGTAGAGCGCAAGCGCCGCCGGATGGCTCTCGCTCTGTTTGGTCATCTAATGTTCGGCGTGGCCTTACTAGCTTTCACCGCCTGGTTTGCTGCGCGCAGACCGACAGTGGAGTGGATTCTCTGGGCAGCCGTGATATGGGCCGGCGCCTTCGCCGCCGGAGGGTTTATCATCTGGAACTCGTCCGGAACGTGGAAAGCGTTGTCGCAATCGAACGCCGCCTTTCTGGATCTTTCGCGCCGGCGATGTCTCCGCGAATTACGCGCCACCCGCATCGGCCGATGGTTCCTCGCGGTGCAACTAGCCATTGTGGCGGCCTGGCTGTCATTGGATTTCGCGCTGCATCGTCTCCCGATGCGTGCCTATTTGTTCGGTATCGCCGTGACGGTCTTGCTAGCCGCCGCGTACCTGGAATGGTTCGCCCACCGCGAGCGCCGTAGCCAGAGGGAACTGGAGCGGTTCGAGCAGTTCGCGCAGTTCGAGGACCAACCCGAGCCTTAGCACGCGACGCAGTGCGATTTCGAGTACTGGAAGCCCCGATCCACGCGTTTACCCAATAAACGGAACCTCCACGGGCCGTCATTCCACCGCATGGCACGCGGCCAGACTGCATTCGTTAAAATGGAGAGGTTCACCTGCAAAAAGTCGGCTCCAAAGAGCGCCGCGGTGCATCCAAAGGCTTTTAGCCCAAAGGTTGTTGATGGTTTCCGATCGTATCCTTTATTCGAAACTCGTTTTGATCCTCGCGATTGCGACTTGCGCCTTGACGTCCGGGTGCGATTCCGCGGCCCAGAACCAGCGTCCCGCGGAAGCTCCCGCGCCCGAAGTGGCAGTCACCGAAGTGCAATCTAGCGACGTGCCGGTGATCTCGGAATATCCGGCGCAGACCTATGCGCGCAATACGGTGGAAGTGCGCGGCCGGGTGGATGGCTACATCGACAAGTGGCTTTTTCATCCGGGCCAGGAAGTGCATTCGGGCGACGTGCTCTACGTTTTGGATCTGCGCCCCTACCAGGCCGCGGTGGAACAGGCCAAAGGCAATCTCGCGCAGAGCGAGGCGGATCTCGAGTTCGCGCGCAAGCAGGTGGCGCTGCTGCAAGCCGAGGCTAGCCTGGCCGTATCGCAAGCCAATTTGCTGAAGGCGCAGCAGGACTACGATCGCCTGAAACCGCTGGTGCAGGACGAAGCCGCCGCGCAACAGGAACTGGACACAGCCGTTGCCGCTCTGCACGCCGGCGAAGCCAACGTGCGGGCCAGCCAGGCCAACGTGGATCAGACGCGGCTCTCCACCGAGACGCAGATTTCGTCCACCCAGGGAAAGATGGAAGCGCAGCGAGCCGCGCTGCGCACCGCAATGCTCAATCTGGATTACGCCACCATCCACGCCCCCATCAGCGGCTTGATCGGCGATACGCTGGTCCCGGTGGGCGGACTGGTAACGGCCAACGCCGCTCAGCCGCTCACCACCATCGTTCCGCTCGATCCCATTTGGGTTCGTTTTAAAGTAACCGAGTCGCGCTATCTTTCGTTCCAGAAGAATCCCAGGCTGCTGAAATCGCCGCTGACGCTGATCCTGGCCGACAGCAGCGAATTTCCCCAAAAGGGGCGTATCGAAAATACGCTCAATCAAGTGGACCCGAAAACCGGCACGCTGGAATTACAGGCCAGCTTTCCGAATCCGCGGCACACGCTGCTGCCCGGCCAGTTCGGCAAAATTCAAGTCGAGACCGAGCTGCGCCGCAACGTGGTTCTGGTTCCGCAACGCGCCATCCAGCAACTGCAAAACGAGCAAACGGTGTTAACTGTCGGGTCGGATAATATCGTGCAACTCCGCGCCATCACTACCGCCGAGCGCGTGGGCGATAACTGGATTGTTGAGCAGGGGCTGAAGCCTGGCGATCGCGTCATCGTGGAGGGCCAGCTCAAGGTGCGCCCCGGCGCGCGCGTGACTCCGAAAGCTTATCGGGCGGACGGGACCGAGGGCCGCTGATTCGGCATGGCGCGATTTTTCATTGACCGGCCCGTCTTCGCGATCGTCATCGCGATCGTCATCGTCATCCTGGGCGTTGTTGCGATTCCGAATCTTCCGATCGCGGCTTTTCCGGAAGTTGTCCCGCCCGTCGTCCAGATCACGGCCAGCTACCTGGGCGGCAATTCCATCGATCTCGAAAAGACCGTCGCGCAGCCCATCGAAGAACAACTGGCAGGCCTGGATGGGATGATGTACTTCCTTTCGAGCAGCGCGAACAACGGCTCCATCACCATCAACGTCACCTTCAAGCTCGGCACCAATCCCGATACCGCCACCGTTCAAACGCAAAACAAAGTGAACATCGCGCTGCCGCGCCTGCCTCCCGAAGTGCAGCGCCAAGGCGTGACCGTGAAGAAGGTATCGAGCGCGTTCCTCATGGTGATCGGCCTGGTTTCGCCCGACGACCGTTACGATTCGTTGTTCCTCACCAACTACGCCCAGATCAATCTGCTGAATCAAATCGGCAGCCTTTCGGGCGTGGGCGATTCGCGGCTTTCATCGCAGGAAGTCTATTCGATGCGCGTCTGGGTGGACCCCGACAAGATGGCCAAGCTCGGGTTGACCGCCACCGACGTCAACAACGCCATCAACGCGCAGAACCGGCAGAATCCGGCCGGCGCGCTGGGCCAGGCGCCCGCTCCCAATGGAACGGCTTTTCAGTATGCGGTGACCGCTCCTGGACGGCTGGTGGATCCCGAACAGTTCGGCGACATCGTGTTGCGCGCCCAACCCGACGCTTCACTGCTTCGCATTCGCGATATCGGCAAGGTGCAGCTCGGCGCGTTCACCTACTCGGGCTTCAGCCGCACCGGCGGCAAGCCTTCCTGCAATGTGATCGTCTTTCTGTCGCCCGGCGCGAATGCGGTGGACACATCCAACCAGGTCAACGCGTTTATGCGGCAGGCCAAGCTGAACTTTCCGGCTGGGGTCGATTACAGAGTCACGTACGATTCCACGCGCTTTGTGCGCGCGTCTATTCAAGACGTCATTTTCACGTTGCTCGCCGCCATCGGCCTGGTCATCCTGGTGGTCTTCATCTTCCTGCAAAACTGGCGCGCGACGTTGATTCCGCTACTGACTGTTCCGGTGGCCGTGATCGGCGCCATCGCGCTGTTCCCATTGCTCGGCTTCTCCATCAACATCACCAGCATGTTCGGGCTGGTGCTTTCCATCGGCATTGTAGTGGACGACGCGATCGTGGTGGTGGAAGCGGTGCAGCGCAATATCGACGACGGGATGGAGCCGCGCGAAGCCACCATACGCGCCATGGACCAGGTGTCTGCGCCGGTGGTAGCCATCGCCTGCATTTTAGCGGCGGTGTTCATTCCCGTCGCGTTTCTCGGTGGAATCAGCGGGCAGATTTATCGGCAGTTCTCGCTGACCATCGCCAGCTCCGTGCTGCTCTCGGCCTTCAGCGCGCTTTCGCTTAGCCCGGCGCTCAGCTCCATGCTATTGAAGCCGCATACCAAGACGCGTGGACCGCTTGATTTTTTGTTTTGCCCGTTTCAATCGGGCGTTCGAGTGGGCCACCAATCGATATCTGGCGGGCGTCGGTGTTTTGATCCGACGCTCGGCTCTGGCACTTGTGGCATTGGGTGTGTTTTGGCTCGCGGGCGCGTGGCTGTTCAAGATCTTGCCCGCCGGATTCCTGCCTGATGAGGATCAAGCCGCCTTCTTCGTTCCGGTGCGCTTGCCCGATGGCGCTTCCATCGATCGCACCGATGCCGCTGTCGCAAAACTGGAAGAGCGCTTGGGCAAAGTGAAAGGCGTAGAGTCCTGGTTCGTAATCGGCGGCACCGATTTCACCACGCAGACCAACGCTTCCAACGTGGCCACCATCGTGGTGGTCACCACTCCCTGGGATCAGCGCAAAACCAAAGACTTGCAGCTCAATGCGATTCTGGCCCGCACGCAGCGCGCGTTTGCAGACGTTCCCGAAGCATTTACCACTGTATTTGGTTTTCCTCCCATTCTGGGTTTGAGCAACACCGGGGGGTTCCAGTTCATGCTGGAAGACCGGCGGGGCGGCGAGCTGGAACAGCTCAGCAACGTCGCGGACACGCTGGTGGATGCGGCGCGCAAACATCCTGAGATCGGCAACGCGGTAAACACCTTCCGATCGAGCGTGCCCACCTACAGCATCGACATGAATCTGGACAAGCTTGAAACCATGGGAGTGCCGGTGTCCGACGCCTACAACACGCTCCAAACATTTCTGGGCGGTTTGTATGTGAACGACTTTAACCGCTTCAGCCACACCTGGCAGGTGCTGATTCAGGCCGAGCCCGAGTTTCGCAACCAGCCTTCGGACATCGATCGTTTCTACGTGCGCAGCATGGATGGAAACATGATCCCGCTGGGTACGCTGGCGTCCATCAAACCTTCCAGCGGCCCGGAGGTTGTGTTCCGCTACAACCGCTATCGCGCTGTTCAGATTCTGGGCTCGCCTGCTCCGGGCGTCAGCTCCGGCCAGGCCATCGACACCATGGAAAAGGTTGCGGCCCAGACGCTGCCCAGCGGCTATGGCTACGAATGGACCGGCACCACCTATCAGCAAAAGCTGGCGCAAGGGCACGAAGGGGTGATCTTCGGATTCGCCACGGTGCTGGTTTTCCTGTGTCTTGCGGCGCTTTATGAAAGCTGGTCTATTCCGTTGGCGGTGCTGCTGTCGCTGCCGTTGGGACTCTTCGGCGCGCTGCTGGCTGTTTATTTGCGCGATTACCCTTATGACGTTTACACTCAGATCGGCATCGTCACTCTGATCGGATTGGCGGCTAAAAACGCGATCCTGATCGTCGAATTCGCCAAGGACAGCCACCAGCGCGAATTGATGCCGGTTCGAGAAGCCGCTTTGCACGCCGCAAAGTTGCGGCTGCGGCCCATTTTGATGACGTCGTTTGCATTCATCCTGGGTGTGGTGCCGTTGTTCGTGGCCACGGGCGCCGGCGCAGCGTCTCGGCGTTCGCTTGGGACCGCGGTCTTCGGAGGGATGCTCGCGGCCACGCTGCTCGCTATCTTCTTTGTACCGGTTCAATACTACGTCATCGAAAGTTTCGTCGAGCGGCGCGGCAGAGGAAAGAAGTTTGAGAGGCAGCATGAGCCGCAAACCGTTGAGGCCACCGATTGATGCGGCGTCTCTTCTTCCCGCTGCTTCTTACATTTGGCCTGTGCGGTTGCCTGGTGGGGCCGAACTATCATCGGCCGGCCACCAGCCTTCCCACGGAATTCCCCGGCTCTCCGGCGACCAAAGAATCGATCGCCGACAAGAAGTGGTTCGATCTTTTCCAGGACGCAACCTTAAAGCAGCTCGTCGAAACGGCCCTAAACAAAAACTTCGATGTCCGCATCGCGGCCGAGCGCGTTCTGGAAGCTCGTGCGCAATACGGAATCACGCGCGCCAATCTGGTTCCGACGCTTGACGCTCAGGGCTCGTTCACGGCATCGCGCAGTTCTTCCATCGGTTCGTTTCCGTTCATTGCTTCGGGAACCAATCTCGCCACTAGCTACACGCAAGCCGGTTTGCAGTTTAACTGGGAGCTGGACCTGTGGGGCCGATTGCGGCGTTTGGACGAAGCCGCGCGCGCCCAATACCTGTCGTCGGAAGAGGCGCGCAACGGCGTCCTCATTTCGCTGATCTCCGATGTCATGACCACGTATTTCGAACTTCGGGAGCAGGACCTCGAGCTCGAGATCGCCCATCAGAACAACGGCATCGCGCGCGACAATCTGCGATTGATCCAGGAGCGCAAGGATCGCGGCGCGGCCAACGGGCTCGAAGTGCAGCAAGCCGAACAATTCCTCTACACCACCACCTCGGTGATTCCGAGCGTACAACGGTCCATTGCTCAGGCGCAGGATGCATTGAGCCTGCTGCTGGCAAACGCACCGTCGGAAATCCCGCGCGGTCAGACTCTGGAACAGATCACCACGGCGCCCGACCTGCCCGCCGGAGTTCCGTCGTCCCTACTCGAACGCCGCCCCGATATTCGCCAGGCTGAAGACAATCTGATCGCGGCCAACGCGCAAATCGGCGCGGCCCGCGCGCTGTTCTTCCCAGATATTTCGCTCACCGGACTGCTCGGAAGCCAGAGCCGCTCGCTGGCCGGCATGTTCAGCGGCCCGGCGCGCCTGGAATCCATCGGCCCCACGGCCCTGCTGCCGATTTTCCACGCCGGTCTGCGCGCGGGCGTCCGATTGACCGAAGCGCAGGAGCGCGAGATGCTGCTCACCTATCAAAAAAGCATTTACAGCGCGCTGCGCGAAGTGGCCGACGCTCTGGCCACACACACCCGCACGCGCGAACAGCGAATCGAGGAAGAAAAGCTGGTGCATGCGCTGTCGGAAAGCGTACGGCTGTCGACTCTGCGGTATCGCGGAGGGCTGGACAGCTACCTGCAAGTCCTGGATGCCGAGCGCAACCTGTTCGAAGGGCAGCTATCGCTCGCGCAGTTGCGGCTGGTGGAACTGCAATCGGTAGTGCAGCTTTATCGCGCGCTCGGCGGCGGCTGGCAATAATAGCGGCGCACTCTGATATCATTCTGCGTTGCGAGCCCCTCCCACGCGCGAGTCCGCCTCCGTTGCCGAACGAACGCGGAAACGCATCAACCGGCATCTGCTGCCGTTCCTGTTTCTGCTGTACATCATCGCGTTCCTGGATCGCATCAACGTCAGCTTCGCGGGCTTGGATATGACGCGCGAGCTGGGATTCTCGGACACCGTCTTCGGCCTGGGATCGGGTATCTTTTTCGCCGGCTACGTGCTGCTCGAAATTCCCGGATCATTGCTGGTGGAACTGTGGAGCGCACGCAAATGGATCGCGCGCATTATGATTTCGTGGGGCGTGGTGGGATCGCTCACCGGGCTGATTCACACCGCCCATCAATTCTATTGGGCGCGCTTCATCCTGGGCGTCGCCGAGGCTGGATTCTTTCCCGGCGTGGTGGTTTATTTGACGCATTGGTATCGCGAGCAGGATCGCGCCCGCGCCATGGCCATGTTCATGTCGGCCATTCCGGTCGCGCAGGTGATCGGCGCTCCCATCTCCGGCGCATTGCTCCAGATTCATTGGCTCGGATACTCCGGCTGGCGATGGTTGCTGTTCTTAGAAGGCGTTCCGGCCGTGATTGCAGGAATTATGGCGCTGTTCTACCTGACGGATCGCCCGCGTGACGCGCGCTGGCTGTCTGACGAAGAGCGCGCCTGGATCACCGGCGAACTGGCGCGCGAGGCCGCGGGCAAGCCGGCCCAGTCCCAATCGGCGTGGCAGGCATTCTGGCACGTGTTTCAGGATCGCGACGTGCTGCTGCTCACTTTGGTCTACTTCCTGGGATCTTGCGGGCAGTATGGGTTCAGCTTCTTTCTTCCGAAGATGATTCAGCGGCTTTCGGGATTCAGTTCGTTCCAGGTGGCGATGGCCGCCGCCCTGCCGTTCCTGGCGTCCTGGCCGGTGATGCTGGTGTTGAGCTGGAGTTCGGACCGCCTGGGCGAGCGCCGATGGCACACGGCGGCGGCTTATCTCGCTCTGGCTGCCGGCCTGGCGGGAAGCATCTGGACCGGCGGCAATATCGCGGCCGGAATCGTGATGTTTTCACTCGCCGGCATTGGGATCAGCGCGCGCCTGCCGGCCTTTTGGGCCATGCCGGCATCTCTGCTGGGAGGCGCAACGGCGGCCGCATCGGTTGGCGCGATCAATTGCATCGGAAACCTGGGAGGATTCGTCGGACCCTATCTGCTGGGAGCGCTGAGTACGGCCTCCGGCGGTTACTCTGCCGGGATCTGGTATCTGGCCGGCGCGTCGCTTCTGGCGGCGGTCTTGATTCTGCTGGTCCGCAATGAGCCAGCGAAAAGTTAGCTAGCGCTCAGCACGCTGCCGATCATCGAGAAAACGTTGCTGATCGTAGGCATGAGCGTCGTAGGAAGAATGGCGGCCACGGCGACTAGGACGGCTGCCGCCATAAGCCCATATTCGATCAAGTCCTGCCCGCGCTCGTCCTTCCACAGACGAACCAGCCACCAACGTAGCAGTAATCCGCTCATAATCTTCGGCCTCAATGGTTCTATTTTGAACCCGTTGCGGGCTACGGGCAACTAAGAAAAGACCGTAGCTGGGTCATCAAACACCCTTAATCCTCACAATCTATTGAGCGATCCGGTAGGAACAACTAAGGGTGTCGCTGGATTGGGGCACCAAACCGGCCATAAAAGTGATCACCGCCCCGCTCAAAGTATAGTCAACCCCGGATGTCATCCGGAGTCCATTCCGATAAACCGCCAGGCTGGTGCTGGGGCTGGGCGTCTGGCTGAGCGTGTAAATGGCGTTCACGCCGTTGATGGCTCCGGCAGGCACCTCTTGATCCACGAAGCCAACCCCGGGAATGCTCACCGACAGCCGGTATGAAGCCGCCAGGACATCTCCGGTCTGCGGCAGCGCGCCGGTTTGAAAAGTGACCGCGTTTGAGGCGAGCGTGTAATCGCCGCCCTGCGTCAGCAGCAATCCGTTGCGAAACAGAGCCAGGCTGGTGGGTGGATCCGGCACATTCGCCAGAGTGAATATCGTATTGGTGCCATTGATGGTTCCGGAAGGAACTTCGCCATCGACAAACGTGGTGGAGATGCTGGCACATGGCCCCGAGGTTCCGTCCACGTGCAGACAATCCCCCAGATTTCCGACCGCGCCGTCAATGGCGCCGGTGGCATCGATCACCGCCGATCGGGAAATGGTAAATGCAGTCCCGGCCGGTGGCCGCACGTTGAGTGCGCTCTGCAGCCCGGTAACGTCGGCAATCGTGATGATGGTCGCAGCAGCGGGAGCCGAGCCGCTCACCGATCCGGCGGCCAGCCGCACGTCGCGCACCCGATACGGAAGAATGCTGGCTGGAGGCACGGCCCAGGCCTCGCTGAACTGGGTAACCCCGAAACTGGTGTATTGGACCGTGTAGACGGCCGCGGAGTCGGCGTTGGTGGTGGGGATCAGTTGGACGTATAAGGTTCCATTGTTCACGGTAATGTTCTGGGTCCCGGCCGCGACGTTGGAGGTATCGGAGGCCTCGAAACTGGGCCAAGTGATCACGACAACGCCGTTGAAGAACGTTCCGTCCGCGTTGAAGAGCGTATCGCTAATGGTGGCGAGGGGCGGAGTGGCCCCCAGCTTCGAGCTGAGCGCCAGACACAGCATCACCACGCACAGCAACCAGGATCTGAAACGGAACATTCTGCCTCCAGGACCATGCCTTGAATCGGGATGGATTCCGGCTTCAGGTTACCCATGGAGTCCTCGGACAAACCGCACCACACCGAGGGCTGGAGCGAATCAACTTTCAGCGTGGCAAAGACTTCGGACGCGAGGAAATTTAGTGGAAGGTTCGTGACTCGGCCTGGAGGCGTTCGGCGCCCACATAGGGACGAAGCACTTCGGGAACGATCACGCTGCCATCGGCCTGCTGATAGTTTTCTACAATCGCTACCCAGGTGCGGCCAACGGCGAGTCCGCTGCCATTCAGCGTGTGAACAAACTCGGTCTTGCCTTTGCCGGTTTTGGTGCGAATGGGCATGCGGCGGGCCTGATAGGCTTCATAATTGGAGCACGAGGAAATTTCCTTGTACGCATTCTGGCCCGGCAGCCATACTTCCAGGTCGTAGGTCTTCGCCGAGGATGCGCTCATGTCGCCGGTAGAGAGAACCACCGTCCGGAACGGCAGCCCCAGGCGCTTCAAGATGTCTTCGGCGTCCGCGGTCAGCCTTTCGTGCTCCTCCCAGCTTTGTTCGGGAAGCGTGAACTTCACCAGTTCCACCTTTTGGAACTGATGCTGCCGGATGATGCCGCGCACGTCGCGGCCGTAGGACCCGGCCTCGCTGCGCCAGCACGGCGTGTAAGCGCACAGCGAAATGGGGAGATCGGCGGCGTTCAGCACTTCGTCGCGAAAAAGGTTGGTGACCGGAACTTCGGCCGTGGGCGCCAGCCAAAAATCGGTGTTCTCAATCTTAAACAGATCTTCCTTGAACTTGGGAAGCTGCCCGGTGCCGAACAAACTGGCCGAGTTGATCAGAAACGGCGGCAGCACCTCGGTATATCCGTGCTCGCGTGTGTGCACGTCCAGAAAAAAGTTGATGAGCGCCCGCTCCAGACGAGCACCCATGCCCCAGTAAACAGCGAATCGGGCGCCGGTGATCTTGGTGGCGCGCTCTAGATCCAGAATCTTCAGCTCCGGCCCCAGATCCCAATGCGCCTTAGGCTCAAAATCGAACTGGCGAGGCTGGCCCCAGCGGCGCACCTCGACATTGTCGTCCTCGCTTTTGCCCACCGGCACGGATTCGTGCGGAATATTCGGAACGCCCGCCATCAACTCGCGAAACGATTCATCGACGGTTTTGGCTTTTTCATCCAGCGCGGTGATTCGATCGCCGATCTCCCGGACCTCCTGCTGGATCGCAGAGGTATCCTGCCCATCTTTCTTGAGCTTCCCGACTTCGACGCTCTTGGCGTTCTTTTGCGCCTTCAGCGTCTCAGCCTGGGTCAGCGCGGCGCGGCGCTCGCTATCCAACGCCCGGAACTGTTCGAGGTCAAGCTGATACCCGCGCGTAGCCAACCGCTGGGCAATCGAGTCCAGGTTGGCCCGGAAGAACGAGAGATCATGCATTATCTGCGTTTATCGGCGTTCATCTGTGGCCGATTAGCGTTCGCCGATCGGAATCCACTTTTCGCCCACCGGCTTGCCCGTGTAATCGGCCCGCGGCCGGATCAGCCGGTTGTTGCGATATTGCTCCAGCACGTGCGCGGTCCATCCCGACATGCGGCTGACGGCGAAGATGGGCGTAAACAGGTCGATCGGAATTCCCAGCGAATAGTAAGTGGAAGCCGAATAGAAATCGACGTTCGCGTTCAGGTGCTTCTGGTCCTTGATGGTCTCTTCGATCTTCTTCGAGGTGAGATACAAATCCAGGTGCCCGGTGCGGCGGCCCAAATCCTCCGACAGCGCCCGCAGATGCGTAGCTCTGGGATCTTCGGTGTGATAGACGCGATGACCAAAGCCAGGAATCTTCTTCTTGTTGGCCAGCATGCTCTGCACGTGCGCCAAGGCCGTCTTCTCATCGCCCGCGTCCAGCAGCATGCGGATCACCTCTTCGTTGGCGCCGCCATGCAAAGGCCCCTTCAATGCCCCAATTCCCGCGGTTACGGCGGAGTGGATGTCGGACAAAGTGGCCGCCACCACGCGCGCCGCAAAAGTGGACGCATTCAATTCATGATCGGCGTGCAGGATGAGCGCGACATCGAACACGCGCTCCATCACCTCGTCCGGCTTTTTGCCGGTGAGCGTGTAAAGGAAGTTGGCGGCAAATCCCAGCTTCGGATCGCCCTCCAAGACCGGCTTGCCGGTGCGCAGGCGATCGAAGGTAGTAACAATGGTCGCCGTCTGCGCCATCAGGCGGGTGGCCTTCTCGACATTCGCCTCCATGGAGTTGTCGCGCGCCTTGGGATCGTAAAGCGCCAGCATGGACACCGCGGTGCGCAGCACGTCCATGGGAGGGGCTTTCGGCACCTTGCCGAGAAAATCCACCACTTCTTTCGGAATGGGCCGATACAGAACCAGGTTGGCTTTGAGCGCATCCAATTCCGATTGCTTGGGCAGCTTGCCATACCAGAGCAGGTAGATCACTTCCTCAAACGTGGCGTGCTCGGCCAGGGTGTGGATGTTGTAGCCCTGGTAACTCAGGATTCCCAAATCTCCATCGATGAAACAGATATTCGACTCGGCGGCAACAATCCCTTCGAGCCCCGCTTGTGTAACTGGCATTGAACTCCTGAACTCCTGTCTGAAAGTAACGATTTCATCGCCGGGGATGTAAGACGTTCACGGCGTGAAACTTCATTCTACAGAATTTCAGCTCAGGGCTGGGGTTCGATCGCAGGCAACGGGATGCCGGAGCGAAATGCTCAGTTGGATGCCAGGCGGATGCAGGTTCGCGACGCTGACCGAGGCGCCAAACAGCGCCAGAATGCGATATGCCAAAGCAGGGCCCACACCCAAGTCTCCCCCGGGCGTGATGGCTTCACCGATCGAAAAAAGGTCGAAGAATTTTCCCAAGGAGGATTCAGGGATGGTCCTACCGCGGCTTTCGATGATCGCTCTGGAGGAATCCGGCACAACGTCGCGCGATAGCCGGACAGTGCCGCCCTTCTCAGTGAATTTGACGGCGGCCTCCAGAAGGGCCTGAAATGCGCACACCAGCAGGTCTTCGTCTCCCGCGACGAGGTCCTATTCAGCGGAAGACCGGGGAAGCTGCACGTGCCGGGACGCGGCGAATTCGGCTGCGCTTTCGATGGCGCGGCTCAGCACCCTGCTAAAGAGAACAGGCGTTGAGCTGAATCCCTCCCGGTTTACGTCGATTTCAGTGAGAAGCAAGGCATCATCCAGCATCGACAGGATTCTTCGGCGCGATCTCTTGAAACAACCCTCGGAGCTGGTCGTTCTCCCCGCTGAAAGGCATCTTTTCCAGAATGAGTTCGCCGGCGCCCAGAAGTCCGTTCAGGGGTGTGCGGAACTCATGCGAAATCAGCTTGAGAAAGTCGTTCTTGGAGCGATCGAGGATGGTCAGCCGCTGGTTCGCCTCGGCAAGTTCCCGTGTGCGCTCCGCTACAGCTTCCTCCAGGCGCTCATTCTGCCAGCTTCAATGCGCGCTGGAGATGGTGCAGTTTGAGATGCGTTGCGGCGCGGGCGTCGACTTCCTCGAAGTGGAACGGCTTGGAGATGTACTCTACCGCACCGGACCGGAATGCCTGCATCTTGTCTTCAGTTTCGTTCAGGGCGCTTAGGAAAATAATGGGGATATCTGAAAGCGCCTGGTTGGACTTCAAGCGTTCGCAAACTTCATAGCCGTTCATCTCCGGCATGTTGATATCCAGCAGAATTAAATCCGGCGGATGCTTTGCGGCCGCCGCCAGCGCCAGTCTGCCCAGTGGAAACGAACAAACTTCATATCCTTGCTGGAGAAGCATGTCCTCTAGCAGCTTCAGATTGGCGGGATTGTCGTCCACGATCATGACTTCGCTCGGGGTCATGGCAACGCTCCTTTATCGCCGGCAAGCCGCCTCCAACAACTCTGTTAAGGCATCGTAGTCATACTTATCGGCCAGCGCCCGGAGATCGTGAGCACATCCGGCATCGACAGTCTCGCTTACTTTGAGGATCAGCCGATCCAAGGCTCTTTTATTGCCGCTGGCCGTGGCCTTCCGGAGTTCTTCGATCAGCTCCGCCGGCAATTGCGAGAGCTTTTTAGCGCTTCAGCCGGCCAGGCCGGCTGGCTGGCCTTCCGCTTCCTCGATTTCCTCGTAATCGTAGGCAATGCCCGATAGCCCACGTATCTTCTCCAGGAGTTCATTCTCGCTACATGGCTTCGAGACGAAGTCATCGGCGCCGCTCTGAAAAACTGCACGCCGATCATCCTCCAGGGCACTGGCCGTCAACGCAATAATAATGGTGTCTTTCCCGAGTGCCTCGGCCTTGATCCTTCGCGTTGCCTCAATGCCTCCCACAACGGGCATATGCACGTCCATCAGAATGAGGCGTGGGCTCCACTCCTCCCAGATTCGAATGGCCGCCTCGCCGTTCTCCGCGCCGCGCACAGCGAAACCAAGGCTGCTCAGCAGCTTGATCAGCCAGTCCCGATTCTCCTGGTGATCGTCCACCACCAAAACGCCCGGGACGCCAGTACCAGCACCCACACCCTTGACGCGCCGGCCGGAATTTCGCCGCACGGCCACCTCCGCGTTGCCACGTTCGATCGGGATCTCAAACCGAAAAATGGAGCCCTCCCCCGGGCAACTGGAAACCGTGATATCACCGCCCATCAGGCGGGCGTAATTGCGGCTGATGGCCAGCCCCAGGCCGGTTCCCTCCTGGCTTCGAAGTCCCCGCCTGGCCTGGGTAAACGACTCGAACAACTTCTCTTGTTCCTCCGCCGTTAGCCCCACGCCGGTATCCGCAACGCGCGCTGACAGCCAGAACTGATCGCTCCTTTGGCTCAAAGTAACGTGGAGCGTGATCTGGCCAAGCTGGGTGAATTTGACCGCGTTTCCAAGCAGGTTGATCAGTACCTGGCGGATCTTGCCCTCGTCCCCCACCACGTACGACGATGTTTCCCCATCCAGCAGCATTTCGAATTGCAGCGCCTTCGCGCCCGCTCGCAAGCGGAACATCGCGGCCAGATCGTTGAGCAGCCTGGGCAGGTTAAATGTCGTAGGATTGAGCTCGACGCGGCCAGCTTCGATCTTGGACATGTCCAGAATGTCGTTGATGAGGGCCAAGAGATGCTCACCGCTACGGCCGATGATCTGCAGGTTCGCTTTCGCCTCCGCGCCCAGCCCCGGATCCCGCAACATCAACTGAGCGTAGCCGAGAATGGCATTCATCGGGGTGCGGATTTCGTGAGACATGGTGGAGAGGAACGTACTCTTGGCGCGATTGGCGCCTTCCGCCTCGGCCTTGGCTTGCAGCAACTGCGCGTTGGCATCGTGGAGCTGCCGGTTGGCAGCCTCCAACTGCGATGAGTTGTGCAAAATCTCGGCCTCCATGCGCTCGATCCGGTTGCGCGGCCCCACGTGCTCGCCGCCCGGTTGAGAATTTTGCCGCACGAACTCGGTAACGTCTACCACGCGATGGATGAAACATTCGATCTGGCGGCCGGACCCGAACACGGGCGAGTTCATCGGGCTCCAATAGCGCTCCTCGGCGACGCCGTTGGGTCCGACAATGTCGTACTTTTGGATGGCCATTGTGTCGGAAAAGCCAGTCTGGCGCACTCGCTCCAGGGACGAGCGCCAATTCGAGATGGTCGAGGTGCCGGGTTGGTCTGGAAAAATCTCGAAGACGTTGTGGCCGATCACGTCCTCGCGCTTGGTCATGGTGGCTTCCAAAAGTGCATCGCTTGCGGCGACGATCCGGTATTCGTTGGTGAAGACCAAAAAGAGACCGGGCAGCGACTCGAAGAGTCCCTGTAACGCCGCTCGGCTGCGGCGCAGCTCGTCTTCCACCACGCGGCGCTCGCTGATATCGCGAATGGCCGTGGAAACCAAGGTTCCCTCTTCGGTCTCGAGCGGGCTGAGGCTGATTTCAACCGGGAACTCGCTGCCATCCCGGCGAAGCGCGTAGAGTTCCACGCCGGCGCCCATGGCCCGCACGCGAGGATCGGCGAAAAAACCAGTACGGAGCTCCGGATGATTGTGCCGGAAGCGTTCCGGAACCAGGATCTCAACGCTCTGACCCAGCAACTCCTCTCGCAAGTATCCGAACAGCTTTCCCACCTGCGCATTGACCAGTGCGATCTTTCCCCGCCGATCCACAACCACCACGGCGTCCGGCGCCGCCTCGAGTAACCCTCGGAACTTGGCCTCCGCCCGCTTCCGTTCGCTGATGTCGCGCGCGATGGCCGAAGCCGCGATGACTTGCCCGCCCGAGTTCTTGATGGGAGAAACGGTGAGGGCGACGTCAATCAGCGTGCCGTCCTTGCGGCGCCGCACCGTCTCCTCATTGACGATTTCCCCCCGTTCGAGCCTAGCTATGATTTCGCGCAACTCGTCCGGGCGGTCGGGTGGAAGCAGAATAGAAATGGGCTGGCCGATGACTTCTTCGGCTAAGTACCCGTAAAGACGCTCCGCTCCCTTGTTCCAATTGACGATCCTTCCATCCAGCGACTTGCCGATGATGGCGTCGTCGGAGTAATCCACGATGGAGGCAAGTTGCTCCCGGCTCCGTTCCACGCGTTTCCGTTCGGTGATGTCCCGGATGGTGCTCGAAACCAAGGGACCCTCTTCGGTCTCGAGCGGACTGAGTCTGATCTCTACCGGAAACTCGCTGCCGTCCTTACGCAGCGCATAGAGTTCCAGGCCAGCCCCCATGGGTCGCACGCGGGGATCCGTGAAAAATCCAGCGCGGCGCTCCGGATGAATTTCCCTGAGGCTCTCCGGCACTAACATTTCAAGAGCCTGCCCCAACAGTTCTTCCCGCGTGTACCCAAACTGCTTCTCGGCCTGGGTATTGACCAGGACAATCTTCCCTTCTCGATTCACCGCCACGATGGCATCCGGCGCTGCTTCCAGCAACTCGCGGAACTTCCCCTCCGCCACGAGTCTCTGGGCGGTGGCGCGCAGGTTCATTTCGGCTTGCCGCCGGGCGGTCACGTCCCAAGCGACGCCGGTGAGCCGTTGTGGCTCTCCGCCGGCGCCATAATCGACTTTTCCGCGCGAAGCCACGAAGCGGACACCGCCATCTGGCGATAACACTCGGAATTCCGTGTCGTATTCCGCGCCGCGATCTACAGCAGCAGCCGCTTCCTGGTGAACGCGCTCGCGATCGTCCGGGTAGACCAACGCTACAAACTCCTCGGAGGTTTTGGGGTATTGGCCGATCGGCAGGCCAAAACGGATTGAACAATTCTCATCGCCCTGAATGCTATCCTTCGCGATATCCCAGCTCCAAACACCGAGCCCGGAGGACCGCAGCGTGAGCCGTAAGCGCTCCTCCGATTGCGCGAGCGCTTCGCGTGCTCGCTGGAGTTTGCGAAGACTGCCGAGGGGTTTGGCTTGCATCGCTCCGCCCACGAAGGCAATGCCAAGGCCCGCGGCCAAGTACAGGCCCAGGCCGACATACTGGGCCGCTCCCCTCAACGCAAAGCTGTCGTACGGTGCAACTAGAAAGTAATCCGCGAAGAAAACGCCCAGGATGACCGCCGACAAGGCAGGACGTACGCCCCCGTACCAAGCTGTCAGCAGAATGGCGAGAAGCAAGAGTGGGTAAGGAATCTGCTCGCCAAGCACCGGAACCAGAAGAATCCGCAGCCAAGTTGCCAGCGCGATGCTGAGTACAGCGCAGCCATAGCGGAGCAGGAAAGACCGGGGCCGTTCCGCACTTTTACGCGGAGGGTTCTCAATATAATCCATCGCTGGGAAACGCTCACTTCCGGGTCACATCGAGGTTCGTTTTGATTCGATTGCGACAGAATCTTTGGTATGACGTACCAGAGGCGGGCGTACTGGTTGTACCGCGTGTTCCTCCGATGAAGCGAAACACGCGATAACTGGCGAATGGATTATGGCATCAATTGAACTACCTGGCAAGGCCCGCCGGCGGGGTTGTCGGCGGGGCCGGGCCCGGTCCTTCGCCACTGCCGATCAAATCACGGGCGAATTTTACAATCGCCGCTGGACCATAGATGCGAGCCAGCCGGATCGGCCTCAGTAGCCAATAAAGCGGCCTGGGCAGCTCGCGCTGCGGCCAGCGCACGCGGTCGTTCAGGTTCGGCTTGATCTGGTGAAGAAAAACAACTGCCAGCAAATAGAACCGTTCGAACGTGCTTTCCCGCATCCGGATGCGCATTCCCTCGCAGTAAACGAGCTCGGCAACGGAGCCTCGTCGTGAACCGCGATCCTCTCCCTGATCCGCATAATGGCGGCGTTGAATACACGCGGCAAGTGGGAAGACGGCTGCGTCCTGTTCGATTGCTTTCATTGCAGAAGACGGCAACGGTATGTCGAAGAGCTGATTTACCAGAGCGAGCGGCACCAAAACCATACGTTTCCGCGCGATTCTACCGGCCTCGGCGAGGACTACGTCCCAGTCCAACTGCGGGAACGCCTGAAGTAATACGGCGATGTCGCAAATCCATTTTAGCGACTCCCAGCGGTGCCTGGAGCCGTGAATCGCCAGCAGGAAGAAAATATTTTCCGCTGAGGGCAAAGGCATCGGGCGATTCAGGAGGATCGTTGTGGAGCAGGGATTCCAGAGCTTTAGCCGGGACGCCCGCTTATCGTGCCAGGGCTCGCAGGCGGACCAGTGCAACTCCAGGTGAAGGCCTGTTCCAGGATGCATCAATTGAAGGTCCTTGCACTGAGCGATCGGCTTGGCTTTCGATTTTTCGGTGACAACATAACCCCGTGCTGAGAGCAGATCGCAAGCTCGCGCGGCGTTAGCGGGCTCCACGAAAATGTCCAGATCCCGAATCTGGCGATGCGCCAGATCGCCATAGAGAGCTTGCGTCCACGCTGGACCTTTGAAGGGCACAGCACTGATACCCGACCGCTCGAATAGTTCCAGTAATTCCGCCAGTTCGGACGCCAGAGAAAGGTTATGGGCGATCACCGTGCGGCAATGGCTCTCCAGCCGCCGCCGCGCCGGAGCGGGAACCGAGACCGAGTCGCGTAATGCGGCGTTCAGCAGCGGCAGCACATCGTGACGATGCGCCAAGGCGATGAGACGTGGCCAACCTTCGGACGGAAAAACCAGCGGTTCCCGGCTCGTTTGCAACGCGCGGCGCATGCATCGTAGCAGAACTTGGTAATCGTTGCGAGCGTTCCCGCGATCGCCTGCCGGGTTCGCGGACGTGAGTATTGCGTTGATTGCCGTAGCTTGGCTCTCGATCTGGAAGCCTTACCGCGCTTCCGATCGCAGCACTTACTCGATGGAGCCGATGCTGAGGGCCATGGCCGGAGTGGGCGCCAGTACAGAGGCAACCAATGGAACCAGGGAAGCCGATGCTCCCGCGAGCGCGAGCCGGCGGGCAGCCTCGCGCCGCGAAGTACGCTCGGCGTCCTGTTCCAGTCCGGCCGAGGTTTCCATTAGGCCGGCTGCTTCTAATTGTTCCAGCGCCAGAAGCACAATCCCGCAATCTGCAGGGATAGCAAGCGTAGCGTGAAGAATAGCGGCTAAGTCATTTACGGATTTGTCTCCATCCGCCGATTCCCAGACCGCCGCCACTGTCCTATTTAGCGTATGTGCTCGGTGGTTCAGTTTGTCATAGATAACTGTCTCCTCGGCCAAACGCTCAGAAAAAAGGCCGCTTCGCCGTGCCTTTGGGTTGTCCATAGCCCCTCGTCTCCTTTTGGTAGCGGCTCGGTATTTACCGGCCACGCACTTCAGCTTCGGTCTAGTAATTCAAGTATGTTTTGAGCAGCGCCCATAGCGTCCGCGCGCTCGGCCTGCCACCCGGCTGCCTGCCGTATCGCGGACTTAAGCGTCCGCACGGTCAACTCCGACTGGCGACGCACCGCCACCGTATTTTCCAGTAAGGCGAGCAGCATCTGCCCAGGCGTGAGCGCCCTAGGTTGCCAGGTTCCAGCCGGGTTGTACCGAATATGCAACACCCATCCGAGCGGCCGGGGATCCAGCCGCCCACTGTAATTCATCGTCGGAACGGACGGGGGAACGGAGGCAGCTTGTTGACGCAAAATATCCGGACGCAGATGCAACGGCCGCGGAAAAGCATGCACGCGGCCTTCCAGATCGATCACCGCGTATTCATCGGAGAAGTAAGTTGCGCCCTTACTCACCAGCGCCGCCACCAGCGTGCTCTTGCCGCTCTGCGATGGCCCGGGAATCAGCATCGCGCGGCCACGCCACTCGAGAACTCCGGCATGCACGAACACGGCAACTTCGGTGGACGCCGCGACATAGTGATGGAGGCGCGATTCCAGTACCCGTGCCGCGGCCTCGACGTTGCTGGACGAGAACTCCTCGGAGCTCTCGCCAGATACGTGAAAAGCTAAATCTCCGTTCGCTGATCGCGCCGGTTGAAAACGGAAACAGGCCAGCGGGGGTTCGGCTGTGTCCAGTTCCGCGCCGGGGATCAACGGTGATGAAAGATACGGAAGCACGTCCAAGGTGGTTTCGAGTCCGATTCGAATCCCGTATGCGGCGTACGAGAGAAATTTCAAGCGCCCTGGCGCGGCAAAAACTTCAGAATCATCACGCGATGGTTGTGTGCGCAACTCCATTGTTAATTAGGCATGGATGGTTAATTAGGCATGATAAGCAGGCCGGCGCAAACCGCGCAGGCATCAGCAAGGTCTCAACACAGCCATTCTTATGCCGGGAATTTCTTGGCAAGCTTAACATGGCTTCGTCACTGGTACAAGACGGAAACGTGCTGGGTGAGAAGGGCCGGTACTCTGCGTACTGATAGTACGGCTCGAAAGGTCAGAACGTGCACAACCAAGCTGGTCGATTTCGTGCATTCATCCGATAAGCGATAACATTATAAGATATGCATCGCTTCGTGCTGCACAACGGCGCAATTTTGGACGCGCATGAGAAAAGCCTGAGCGCTGGTCAAGTGGGTCTGCTGAACGGCTGGGGCGTTTTCAGCACGCTGCGCGTCGCCGATGGAGTGCTGTTCGCTTTCGAGCGCCATTGGGAGCGCATGAAGCGCGACGCGGCCAAGGTTCACGTGCCGTTTCCGGCCGATCCAGCGGAGTTGAAAGCGCAGCTGCTCCGCTTGGTGGAGGCCAATTCCGCGTTCAACTCCACCCTCCGCGTGATGGTGGTTCGCAATCGCGGAGGAATGTTCGAAGGGCCGGATCTCGAGCGGGACTACGACGTGCTCGCGTTCACCAAGGACATGAATCCCTGGGGAAATAGCGTGCGGCTGGCCATCCAGCCGAATGCGCGCTATGCCGCGAACGAATTTTCCGGTTGCAAGATCTTGTCCTGGTCCCAAAACCTCACCTGGTACGAAGAAGCGCGTCAGCGCGGCTTCGATGAAGCGGTATTGCTCAACGAGCACGGCGAAGTCAGCGAATGCACATCGGCGAATATCTTTGCGGCCACCGGAGGCCACGTATTCACGCCGCCGCTCGCTTCGGGCTGCCTGCCCGGCGTTACTCGCGAGCTATTGCTGGACGTGGTGCGCGTCCCGGGAATTAAAGTGATGGAGCGTGCGCTCCAGCCGGAAGACCTGGAGCGCGCCGATCAGGTGTTCATCACCTCAACCACGCGCGATCTGCTGCCCGCAACTTTCATCGAAGGCTTCGAGGCGCGAAATGAGGGATCGGTAGTCGATTCGCTGGTGAAGGCCTTGGAGGAATACCGCGAAGATTACGTGAAGCGAAACGCCGCGCCGCTGATGGGGCAACTGCGTTAAAGCGCAAAGGGTGCGGCGCGCACCACAAAACACGCCAGGAACTGCTTCGCGCCGCACTCCGTTTTGCGCGAGGTTCTCAGTAAGCGCAAAGGGTGCGGCGCGCACCACAAAACACGCCAGGAACTGCTTCGCGCCGCGCTCCGTCTTGCGTGCGCTCCTCAGTAGCGGGACCAAAAAAAGAAAAGGTTCCAGGTGACCCAGGCGGCAATCCACTCCCCGGCCGGCATGCGCGGCCAGAGCATAGCATGCAACGTGGCGGAAGCCATATTCTCTTGCTCCCCGCAACCGTCTTTTTTGTGACCGGCTACGGTTCAGCGCTCCAGAATTCGCTTGCCTAACCACCTGCTAGAAGCCAACGCCTCGAAACGGCCTTTCGCTCGCCCGCAACGATTGTTCCCCTTCGAGAACCACCGCGGTGAGGTCAGCACTCCCGGCCTATTTCTTCGGCGAAATTCTAAGCTTTTCTTCCGGCCCGTTCGCCTTCGCGCTCCCACCCTCTGCCGCGCTCTTCACGCAGCCGGGGATGATCGTCGCTCGAAGTCCGTTGCCGTCTCGCAAGCCCAGAACTCTCAAACGTCCATCCAACTTTCGCTCCCCCTCGGGACTTGCATCCCTGCGGGATCGTAGCGCTCGGTCGGCGGCTCGATCTGAGAAGCTTACCTTTGTGTCCGGCCCGATCACCCTTCACTCCCCGAACGCGTTAATTAGTCTTATTAACTAAGCACGCTCGGATCGCCGCTCCAGGTTCGCTACCGTTCACCAGGCTTATTGCTCTCTGAACCTCTTGGAACCAGGTCCATGATTGCGCGAAAGCGGACGGGAGTCAACTGTTAAACGCCGATGACAAAGCCTTTTCCAAAACTTTTATACTGCGCAGAATCAGTGTTTTACGGGATTTCCATTGTGAACAACGTGTGGATAAAACAACAGCCGCGCTGGATGTTTAATCCACCAGGCCCAGAATCGCCCCCGTATCGGTAGCCACCCACATATGCTGAGGCGTCCGGCGCGGCGATGATGGCGCGCTGCGCCACGGCGCGATAATCCACGTCCATTTCCTTCCACACTTTCAAATTGCCGCTCTCGAGTATCTTCAGCTTGCCTGGAATAGGAACCTGGGTGGAATTGCCCGGGGGTTCCACGGTCACTACGACAGCACCGCCGTTGTTCAGCAGAGCGATATCGGTGGCGGAGCGGTCGCGCTCGGCAAAAATCACGCGGCCGTCCGGGGATCCCAAGGGTGTCTCGAACACAGCCGAGCCAACCGGATACTTGGGATTGGAGTACAGGATCACACTCACCACGGTGCCTTTGCCGGACAGTTTCAACTGCGCAAGTTCACCATCGATTCGGATGGCGGCGGAGCTCCACTTCTTGCCGCCGTCCAGAGTTTCGAGCACACTTAGTTTTCCGTTTCCCTGCTCCGGCGCCGGATCGAATGGATCGGGCGACGGTGCATCGGGCGCGCCGATAATGATGCCGTGCGCTCCCCGGAACGAGATGATGTCGTAGTTGAGCGTCCGGGCCTCGGGCCCGTCACCGCTCGCTTCCAGCTTGCCCCACTTCTTTCCGCCGTCGGTAGTCTCCTCAACCAGGCCCTTCAGTCCCGCAATGTAGCCGTGATTGGCGTCCAGGAACCAGGCCTGCAGTATCCCTTTGCGCGATTCCACTTTGGTCCAGGTGCGTCCGCCTTCCACGGTGGACCACAGCCCGCGATCGGTGACCATCCAGCCCAGGCCCTCGTTCAAGAAGAACAGCGACACCGGCCGTTCCTTCACCTCGTACTGCGACCAATGCAAGCCGCCGTCGCTGGTCACCACCACCTCGCCCTGCTCGTGCCCCTTCTTGTCGTCGATCAACCCGGCGGCGACGCAGTGCAGCGCAGTGGGACATTCCAGATCCTCAATGGCGAAGTTGGAGTCGGCATGATCGTACAGGAACTGGATCTTCCAGCGCGGCGCCGCGGAGAGCGAGAAAAGGATTAGCCACAGATAAACACAGATGAACACGGATAAACCTTTTGGCGGGAATCTGTGTTTATCTGCGTTCATCTGCGGCCGTATGGATTCAGCCGCTGGCACGAACCAGGTCCGCGTTCTCATTGGCTGGCTTCTCCATTTGCGAGAGCATCAACAAACAACCCAACTGCTCGCCGACGCTGGTGAGGAGCTCCATTTCGATGCCGGTATGGGAATGAGGATCGCGATGCTGCACGTTGATGACGCCTTCCACCCCGCGGCGCGAAATCACCGGCGCCGACAGGAAGGCTTCGTAGGTGTCTTCCGGAAGATCGCTGAAAAACTTGAAGCGCGGATCGCGAAAAGCTTCCCGCGAGATGGCCAGCAGGCGCTTCTCGCGAGCCACCCAGCCGGTCAAGCCTTCGTTCATGGCCAGCTTCACATTGCCAACCGCGGAAGGACGATTGCTGGCCCGCAGCACCAGCTCGCGATTATCCAGCAAGTACAGCAGGCAAGAATCGCAATCCATGAATTCCACTACCAGCGTCACCACGCCATCGAGAGCATCCTGAAGTTTGGTCTGCCGCACCAAATAACGGCTGATCTTCTGCAGCAGACGCAACTGCTGCTCGGTGCGCTCCAGGCGCTGTTCTAGTTCTCTTACCCTGGACACGAGTTTATTATCCCACGCGTTTCAAGGGTGCAGATCGGACGGACAGCTCAAAATTTCACCCTGAACCGCCCCAACGACTACCGTAACCAGCATCACCATAACAACCAAATGACAGACTCCGGGGACCGTAGTACGATGGTTGCATCCTTATAGGGTTGTACCAGTAGTAAGAAAACGTCATGATTGAACGAGATTGAACCAAGGAGATCTTCCGAATGTGGAACAAACGGAAAGAAGAAGAATATCCACCGAAATCGAGCGCGACGCCGGCCGCGGCGCCCACTAGCCAGATCAAGGAGAACGCCCCTATGTCGACGAATCCAGCTCCCAGCTACCATCCCACCGAGTCCAGAGGACCGGCGATCATCGGAAAGTCCGTAATGATCAAAGGCCAGATCTTCAGCCGTGAAGACCTGACCATTGATGGCGAGATCGACGGTTCCGTCGAACTGCATGAGCACCGGCTCACCGTCGGACCGAACGGCAAGTTACAGGCCGGGGTGAAGGCGCGCGAGGTGGTGGTACTGGGAACCATTCACGGTAACGTGGAGGCGTCCGATAAGATCGACATTCGCAAGGACGCGAAACTGGTGGGCGATATCAAGACTGCTCGCATCGTGATCGAGGATGGGGCATATTTCAAGGGCAGCATCGACATCGCGCGGCCCGAGGCGGCGGCTACCCGAACGCCGGCGCCCTCTCAGCCAAAATCGCAGCCCGCCAATGCGAGCTCCAACGCGGCCGCCACGCCCGCCACCGCGGTTGCAGGCGATTCGCGCTAATTGCTGATCTTTTGAATGAGATCTGACGATCTCCCGGCAATGAGATCTAAGGAAGGAGTGGAGCTTTGCTGAAGGACCGGTTAAGATCCGAACCGTCTTCACCCTCGCTTCACTCGCCTCCCAAGAAATCGGGCTCCGGGCCGCAGAATCGCGCCAGTAACGGCCTGGATCAGTTTTTCTCCTCGTTGCAGGATCAGGAGAGCCTCTCCATCCTGGATTTTTCCGGCGCCAGCCAGGCCAACATCAGCTTCATCACCTCCATGGGCCACCGCATCTATTCCAACGATGCCTTGCGCACCATGGAAGAAGCCTTTGGCACCGGCGGCGACTTCATCGCCAATCAATCCGATCCGGAACGCGCCGCGCTGTTTCTTCGCGAGAATCTGGAATTTCCCGACCGCACCTTCGACGGCGCGCTCATCTGGGACACGCTGCAGTTCCTGGCCCCGCCTCTGTTGCAGGACACGGTCGACCGGCTCTACCGCATTCTGCGTCCCCAGTCGTCCTTGCTGGCCTTTTTCCACGCCGAAGAGAAAGCTCAAACCGCGCCGCTGTACTCCTACCGCATTGTCGAATCGAAAATCATGTCGCTCACCCCGCGCAATCAGGTGCGGCCGGTTCAGTATTTCAACAATCGCAGCCTGGAAAAGCTGTTCCAGAAGTTTAATTCCGTCAAGTTCTTCCTTACTCGCGATCATTTGAGAGAAGTGATCGTCCGCCGCTAGCACGGCGCGGCTGCGCGAGGGAACTGTAAGCTCAGCCAGGCGGTTTATCTTCGGTTCGCACCACCACAACAGTAAATTTCGCCACCAACGCCGAAATCGCACCGAGCGCCGCCAGGACCGGAGCTAAAACCGCGCCAACGGCGGCCACGGTTACCGGGATCTCCATGAAGGTGTTGCCGTGTTCATCCCGGATGATGATTCGTCGCACGTTTCCCTCGTGGATGAGTGACTTGACTTTATCCACCAGGTCTCTTCCAAGGACCTGTACTTCCTCGACAAAATCTTGAAATGCCATATGCCCCTGGAATAGCTTACGTGCGCGGAAAGCAATTCGTTCTCCACTTCTAATGCCGGAACTGCCGGTGCTCGCCCGCCAATTCATCGTTTCGCAGCCCACTAACGAAGTTCGCCGCAATTGCCGATGTTGTGATCGTGGGAGTCTGTCGACCGGAAACCGCTCAAACCAGAAAAGGGTTCGTCCTGATCGTCACCGCCATCTCGATGACGCTCCTGCTCGGGCTGGCCGGCCTGGCCATCGACATCGGGCGCATGTATGTGATTCGCGCGGAGCTGCAAACGTTCACCGATGCCGCGGCGCTCAGCGCGGCTCTGCAACTGAATGGCACGGAGTCAGGATTGGCGCGCGCCCGCGCCGGCGCCGGCCGCTTGGCGAATGGACCGCACGCCATGCGGTGGGACATGGGCACGCAGCCGATCACCCAGATCACCACCAGCTTTTCGTCGGACCGGGCCACGTGGCGGGAGCAGCCCAAGCAGCCCGGTGATCTCCGTTTCGTACGCGTGATCGTCACCGAACCGGCGCCCGTGATCTTCCTGAGAGTTTTTCAGCCGCTCACGTCCACCACGGTGGCCGCGGCGAGCGTGGCCGCGAAGACCGAACAATCCGCGAGGTTGATGCCATGAGGCAGCGCACCCAATGACGCGGCACACCCAGCGCGGCAGCGCGCTCATCGAATTCGCGGGTTCGTTGATTCTGCTTTCGGTGATGTTTTCGGGCATCTTCGAAATTGGATACTCTTTCTACACCTATGGCGAACTGGTCACTGCGGTGCGCGCCGGCGCCCGCTACGCCGCATTGCAGCCACGCGAGTCGGCAGCCAATCCGGCGGTCGCAAAGGCGGTGCGCAACCTGGTGGTCTATGGCGACCCCGCTCCGGACAATCGCGCCAAACCGCTCGTTCCCGGCCTCACCACCGATCACGTGGAATTGGTGAATGGCCCGGATACCAGCACTGTCTCGCTGCACGATTTCGCGTTAGACGCGCTCTTTATGAAGGTGAACCTGGACGGACGGCCGACGGTTACGTTCCCGGTCACGGCTGGAGCGGCGCAATGAGATCCTCATACAAAGGCCAGTCTCTGATAGAGTCCGCGCTCATCCTGGCTGCCTTCATGGGACTGCTGCTCGGGATGGCCAGTATCGGCCAATTGTTGTTCGTGCGCCAGACACTGGCCGATCGCGCCCGCGTGGCTGCACGCTGGGGAGCGCTCAACAGCTACGATGCGGCGGCGATTCGCCGCCTGGTGTTGTTCGGCACAGCCACGCCAGCTCCCGGCCAGCAGACATTTTTCGATCTTGCGCCCAGTGCGGTGGAAGTATCGAATCCTGGGTGTCCGGGCCCAGCGTGCCGCGTCAGCGTTGTTATTCCCGAGCAAGGAATTCGCAGCGTAGAGCCCATGGAGAGTATCACTCCTGGTCCAGACGCTTCCACTCCTTGACGAACGGCGCCGTCTTCGGATTGTTTTCGTTCCAGCGCACCGGCTGCTCGCTGTCGGCCATCAGAAACATTGCCAGGGCAATCGCGCGATCCACTTTGGCCATGTTGTCGTAGTCGATCTTCTGCCACTCGTCGCCGACGGCGTGATAATCCGAATAATCGAACGCCACGCACAGTGTCTCGGCCGGGACGCCGGCTTCGGCCAACGAGAAGTTGTCGCTGGCGGCGAAGTAATCGTCGCTTCCCCGCGGATTCTTATAGACCCGGATGCCGGTGCTCTCTCCAGCACTCGCCACGTAGCCCGTCACATCGGAATAATCGAACCCGGTGAGCGAGGCGTTGGAAATCTGCGGGCCCTCGGTGGAATCGGTTCGGCCCACCTGTTCCAGATTTAAATCCGCGACGGTCTTGGCGAGCGGAAACACGGGGTGATGGGCGTAATACGCAGATCCGATCAAGCCCTCTTCTTCTCCGAAGAACGTCATAAACACGATGCTGCGGCGCGGGTGCTTGGGAAGCTGGGCCAGCGCGCGCGCTACTTCCATTACGGAGACCGTCCCGCTGCCGTCGTCATTGGCGCCGTTGTAAATGCGGTCGCCCGGTCCATTGGCGCGCACGCCCAGGTGATCGTAATGGGCGGTCAGCAGCACGTAAGTATCGCGCAATGCCGGATCGGAACCACGCAATACTCCGATCACGTTGCGCAGCGTGGCCGGCTCTCGATGCGTCGCCGCGATATGCACCGAAACAGTTGCATCGTCTTCCCCGTGCTTGAGTGAGGAAAAGAAGCGCGCCGCGTCGTCGCCCGTCAGCGTCACGCGCGGGAGCGTCATCTGCGCGTCCGGTTCCTTCGGATCTACTAACTGGCGGGGACGGCGCTCGCGTGTCGTGAAACCTCGCTTGTCCACCAGGATCAGCAGCGCGGGCTTGGCTTCCCGGAGAAGCCGGCTCACGGTGCGATAGCGGGCCCGCAGCCTCGGTTCGATCTCTGTGATCACAACCTTGCCGTCCACCTGGCTCGCCGTGAGACTCTGCACCAGCGCCTCGTCCGTCAAATCGAGTTTGAACACCGGCTCATCCTTCAAATCCACGGCGTCGGTGACACTGAGCACCGCGTCCTTCTCCGTGGCTAAAAAGTGGCGTCCGCCGGCCCTGAGCTGCAGGTCGAAATTACTAAAATTGGCCTGCTCCACCAGCATGGGGGCACTCTGGAAATAACTGTCGCCGGCGCCCGGTTCCAAGCCCGCGCGGCGGAACTGAGTCGCGATATAATCGGCGGCGAGGTCCAGCCCGTGAGAAGGAGAATCGCGCCCTTCCAGTTCGTCCGAGGCGATATAGGAAAGATCGCCGCGCAGCGGGGCGGCCTGGATTCCATTCAGCGCGGCCTGCACCTCTGGCGCGACCGCGGCTTTCGGTGTGTCGCTTTGGGCCAGAGCGCAAGCGAATGTGAGGAAAACTACAAAGGCAATTCGGTAATGCATAGGGCGGATCTAGCCTGATGTTAGCATCTTGAATCACGAATCATTTTCGGGCAGAATTGTTTTGAGTCGGCTGGGAAATGCCAAATCGAACCGCCAAAATCGACCATTTGCGGCAGCGAGTCTCTGACAGCGCCAAGGGCAGCAGCTCACATTTGGTCGGCGCGGAGCTCACCGAGTCCGGGTTGCTGGACCGTGCGGTGCTCAACCGCCAGCTTGAGGAGATCCTTGATGGCCTGTCGGAAAAACCCAAGATCGCGCCCCAAATGGAACAATCGCTCGAAGCATTTCTGCGCACAGTGCTGGCGGGAGATGCACGGCGGACGGCCGAACACGTTTGTGCCCTCCTCAACCTGCAATTAGACGACTTGCGCAAGGCCGCCCTCCTGTCCCTGATGGTTCGCCTGGCGGGGAAGCGCAGATTCGACCCGATCGCCAGCTACATCCTTCAAAACCGGGAAGTTTTCGTAACCAGCCAGGGTTGACAAGCGTACCAAAGAGGTGCACGATCTATCTAAGGAGCTTTCGCAATGCGCTACCTGGTGGCGGGTTTGTCCGTGGGCGTTCTGGTGGCAGGTTCGGCCTTTGCCCAATCGGTGATTTCTACTCATTCGGGCGTCGTCCAATACGTGGAGGGGCGTGCCTTTCTGGGCGATAAGCCAGTTGAGCCGAAATTCGGACAATTCCCGGACATCAAGCAGAACCAGGAGTTTCGCACCGAAGATGGCCGCGCGGAAATTCTGCTGACGCCGGGCGTGTTCCTGCGGCTGGGTGAAAACAGCTCCATCCGGATGCTGTCCACCAGCCTTACCGACACGCGTGTGGAAGTGCTCTCCGGCTCCGCCATGGTAGAGAGCAATGACATCCCCAAGGACAATTCCATCCAGCTGGTATATAAGAAGGATGCCATCCAGCTCCAGAAACAGGGTCTGTATCGCCTGGATACCGAGCCGGCGCGCTTTCAAGTGTTCGAAGGCGAAGCCGTGGTTACCGACCCATCCGGGCAATTGACGATGCGGAGCGGCAAGCAGACGAATCTGGCGGGTGTTCTGATGGCGGAGAATTTCGACCGCAAGGCTGACGATCAGGACGCGTTGTATCGTTGGAGCGATCGCCGCGCCAGTTATGTCGCTCAAGCGAATGTGGCGTCGGCGGCTTCTGCCAGCGCCAGCAGCGGCGGCGGGTACGGTGGTTATGGCTACAACGGTCTCGGTTACGATGCGCTGGGTTACGGCGGGCTGGGTTATAGTGGATTGGGATATGGTGGGTTAGGATACGGTGGGTTGGGTTATGGCGGGCTCGGTTTCGGCGGCTTCGGCTACAATCCCGCGTTCCTCGGTGGCTGGGCGTTTAATCCCATGTTCGGAATGTACACTTACATGCCTTATTCGGGCTTCGGTTACAGCCCGTTCGGCTACACGTACTACAGCCCGACGACAGTGGCTTACGCTCCGTCCTATGGCGGCAGTGGTTACGCTTACGGCGGCGCCAACCGTGTGGCTGGATTAAGTGGCGCAAGCCGGTTGGCCGGTATTGCTACCCATCGGGGCGCCGCTACCGGATTTACTTCCAGCGCACGATCGTTTAGCACCGCACGTGCCTCCTTTGGTGGCGGTGGAAGCCTCGCTCCTCATTCGCAGGCGGAGGCGGTGGCAGCCATGCCTCGTTCGGCGGCGGTGGTGGTCACGGCGGCGGCGGGCACCGGTAAACTCGTCTCTCTAACACTTTTTTGCGATCACCTTTTTGCGAGATGCATGGCGTTTACGCTTGTCGTGAGCGCGCTGGAGAGATCCTTAGCGATAGGCGCGAACGGCGTAGCCAGCAAGCCAGCTAAGAGTGAGAGAGCGGGGGCCATCCCCAACTCCCTTCCACCTGCCATCGCAAGCCCAATTGCGACCAGTGCCGCGAGCGCCCGGGTCCAATTACGATAAACCTGGTTACTGCGCTGGTAGGCTTCATCGAGCACGGCCGTCACAATCAGGTCGAAGCGGGCGAAAACCTCGGACTCGGCGGCGCTTAGCGGGTTTCCAGCCGCGATGCTGGCGGCTACGCTCGTAAGAATATCCGCATCCACGCCGGTGGCATCCGCCAAAGCCCGGGCATTGCGCGGGTGCAGGTTCAGTTTGATCAGAGACTTGGCGATGTCCTTCTGACTCGCGAGGTCGGTCCCGTTCATCCAGTTCGCCTCCAGCGTCGCTATAATCTTTTTCTGCGATAGGGCGTTCACTGTCTCCGCGGCGTCGGGGTCAACTCCTGGACGGCTGCCCGGATGCCTTGGAAGCCGATATGGTTCACACCACCGCCAAAGACCTTGGTTGCATCCACCAGCCGGAGGCCGCGGTGCCAAGTCCTCCGATAGCCACCACCACTTCGGGCAAATTTTGGAGTACGCTCATGAGCCCCTTTCCACACGAGCGTACACGCGCGCCTGCGCGGGCGGCCGTCTTGCTGGGGACAGCTTACTGAGCCTGTTTCAGATGTTTATCGAAGAAGTCGGTCAACGTTTCGAGCAGTTGCCGTCGCACGGGCCCAGTGACGCCGTGGGATTTGTCGGTATAGATCACCATGTCGAAAAGCTTCCCAGCCTCCTTCCAGAGCGTCGATCATTTGCACGGTGTTCTGAAAAAGCACGTTGTCGTCTTCGATATTGTGAACGATGAGCAGCTTGGATTTGAGATTCGCCGCATAATCCACCGGCGAGCTGGCGCGGTACCCTTCGGGGTTTTCAGAGGGAAGCCCCAAATAGCGTTCCGTATAGATGGTGTCGTAATTCCGCCAATTCGTTACCGGAGCGCCCGCGATGCCGACGCGAAATGTTTCCGGCGCGTTCAATAACGAATAGAGCGTCATGAACCCTCCGTAGCTCCAGCCATAAATTCCCACGCGCTCCGGATCGACGAAGCCCTGCGCGAGCAGATACCGGACGCCTTCCAACTGATCGGCCAGCTCTGTTTTCCCGAAACGGCGATACAACGGGCTCTCGAAAGCATGCCCGCGCCCTGCTGAGCCACGATTGTCCAACTGCCAAATCACGAAGCCCCGCGCGGCGAGAACTTGATCCCAATTCGCGCCCTCCCAGGCATTCACAACCGTCTGCTCACCCGGACCGCCATATACCATCACCACTACCGGGTACTTCTCATCCGCCCGGAAGTTGGGTGGCTTGATCATGCGGCCGTAGAGGAGCTTTCCATCCTGTGACTTAATCTGCACGATCTCCACGGGCTGCAATGCGTATTCATCGGCCAGAAGCTTCGCCGCGACGAAAGCCCGCCCATTTCTCCCCGCCAACGGAATAGAGATCGGTGCGCGGCGGGTCTTGCAGAGAAGAGAAAGTATCCAGGTAGTATTCGCAGGTGGGGCCCATCGAGATGGTGTGCGTACCTGACTCATGGCTGACCCGAGCGCGATCTTTCCCATTCAATTTCACCGAGTAAAGCTCTCGATCCATTGGGCTTGCTTCGGTTGAGACAAAGTAAACCTTTTGATGAGATTCGTCGACTCCCGCCACGTCCGTTACTTCCCAATTGCCTTCGGTGAGGCGTTTGCGCTGCTGGCCATCCAGCGAGTAAAGATACAGAGTGAAGAAAGCCGTCCCGTTCGCTCCCCCACAAGAACTCATCCTTGCCCACAAAGTGGAACAAGTTGTTTTGGTTGATCCAATAAGGATCGGATTCCGAAAGAATCGGATGAGATGCTCCCCCGCTGGCGTCAGCCAAAAGCAAATCCAGGTGGTTCTGCACGCGATTCATCCGTTCGATAGCCAGCCGCGCGGAATCCGGCGTCCAGTAAACGCGCGATATGAGAGCATCACGAGTCTCACCCAAATCCATCCAACGCGTGGCGCCGCCCGTAGCTGGAACCACCCCGACGTGCACGTCGGCATTCGCCGTTCCGGCTTGCGGATAACGTTCGGGCTCGGCGAAAGCGCGCAATCCTGTGAGCGATACCTGGGGATAGACAAACTCGCGGGCGATATCGAATTGCATATAGGCGATGCGCTTGGAATCGGGCGACCACCAGTAAGCCGTGCTCAGATCCAGCTCTTCCGGGTAAACCCAATCCAGTTCGCCATTCAGCAGCGTGGCGCTGCCGTCATCAGTGAGCCGCGAAAGCTGGCGTGTGGCAATATCGAGCGTATACAGATCGGAAGCGCGCCGGAACGCCACGCGCAAGCCATCGGGGGAGAGCTTGGGATCGCGTTCGGGCTCGGGCGTGGCCGTGAGCTGCTCCCACGTGCCGCTGTCGACCGAAAAAAGAAACAGGTCGCCACGCACGCTCAATAGCATCCGCTTGCCGGAGTGATCCCACTCCAGGCTGTCTTCGCTCACACGGCGGTTCTGCCAGTCGAATCGCCGGGACTCGGCCACCGGCACCGCGGCTTTTTCGAGCGGGCCCAGCGACAGCAGAGACTTTTCCGTTCTCGCCGCAACGTCAAACAGCATGATCTCGCCACCTTGAAAGTAGGCGAAATGCCGGCCGTCGGGAGCCCACACCACCGCCGACATCGTCCGTCCGTAGCCCTGCTGCATCACCGTGTCGATGGTGATGGGCTTTCTCTGGGCGAGGAGCGAAATGGTGAGAACGAGATACAAGACAATCCGGCGGAGCGACACTTGCTGTGATTGTACCTAAAGGCCGAAGTGCAGACTGGCGCTGGTCTTCAAAGCAGCATCGGGAGGCGGCATCAATTTGTAGATGGCCGCGCGGGGGGATCCGTAAAGCTTTTCGAACGCGCTGGACTGCATGGCTTCGGTGAGCCCGCGCGTGCCACCGGCGTGCAGGTCGCGATAATAATCGTCGGGAGTCAGAAGCAGGTATTGGAGCCGATAGTCGCGGGCGAAGTCCGCCATGGAGCCCATCAGCTTTTCGATTCCTTCGTCATCGCGATGGTAGTAAAACTTGGGGGGAATGGGAAGGCTGCAAGCTTTGTGTCCAGTGTAAAGATACAGCACTGGATCCTGATAGGCGTAGACATTCGCATCCTTGGGCGCGTGGCTGGCTAGCCATTCGTACGCGGGCCGGCGTGCTTCAAAGTCGGCCCAGTAGGACGCAAAAAGATCGGGAACAAAGTGAGCCAGTCCGAATCCGGTGCAGAAAATGCAAAATGCCGCGAGGCCAGCGAGAAGCGCGCCGAAACCAGCTACGGCGAAACGATCCGCAAACGCGGGTTTCGCCCACGCGACTCGCAGCGCTCGGCAAAGGTTGCGAACTTCGGTGGCCAGCCCCATCAGCAACAGCGGGTAGAGCGGAAAGACGAAGCGTTGATCCGGCGGAAAGTGCCAGACCAGCAGAATCGCCGACATGCCCAGCGCGGCTAGCGGATATTGCAGCATTTGCGTGCGGCGAGTGAGCCGAACACATCCGGCGATGGCGCCAATGGCAACCACGCGTTCCAGATGTTTGGAGCCATAGGGCACGTCGAAGATCAGCGCCTTCCCCGCTCCCTGGAGGAAACCATCCAGGTTGTACCAGATCACCAGCGGCAGGTCGTGCAGCGGGACATTGTAAATTTCGAAGCCGACGTAGTTGGTATAATATAGCGTCACCAGGTCCCAGGAATGCGCCATGTGCCGCGTCATCCACAACTCCCAGCCAGCGACGGCGGGCAGCATCGCGGCAAAGAAAAGCGCGGCTTTTCGGAACTGCTTGCGCAACGCGAAGCACAACGGGACCGTGAACAGCAGCGGCGCGGCGATCGATTTCGCGAGATAGGCGAGCGCGGCACAAATGCTCGAGGCCAATGCCAGCCAGCGCGGCGCGTCCGGCTTCCCTGCCCGTTCGGCAAGAATCAGGCTGGTTAACAGCAATGCCGCGAACAGCAGTTCCGGCATAAGGGAGAAACTGAACACCACGGCCACCGGACTCAACGTCGCCATCAACATCAAGAGATATCGCTCGCGCGGACTGAATTCGTAATCCTGAAGCAAGAACCACAATGCAGCCAGGAACAGCGGAAAGAGCAGCCAGGAGAACAGCGTCGCGAGCGGCAGATTGGCGGGAAAGCTTGGGTTGAGTTTCCAAATTCCGGCCAGCAGCGCGGGGTAAAGCGGCGGATACTTGGTTTGATAGGGCTGGCCCGGCAAGCTCTGGATGCGGTAACCATCGCCCATCGCCAAGCTGCGCCCGGAGACCCAATAGATGCTGTCGTCGTGATAGAAGCCCAGGTGCGGCATGGTCCGCAGCATCCAGGCCAAATAGGCCGAAGGGGCGAGCGCGGCTAGGAACACACCGATGACGGCCAGCTTCCTGAGCATCCATCCTGAATCTATCAGTAGGGGGCCGGAGGGCCAATCGGTGTTTCACCTTAGCAGCCGGTGGTCATTCGCGCGGATCCATTGAGATAACGGTTAGAAAGCGCAAATGGTGCGGCGCGCACCACAAAACAGGCCAGAAACCGCTTCGCGCCGCGCTCCGTTTTGCGCGAGTCCTCAAAAACGCCCGCTGCGATTTGTACCGGAAACAGACTGCGCCGTGGGCCGTCATATCGGGTGAGGGAAGGCTCGTTACTAAGTTGTGAAAAGCCGCCTTACCGAGTTTTATGCCCGACGAGACGTCCGTCCGTGAATTAAACCAGAAAGCAGACAACCTGGAGGAGCAGCCGCGCCAACAACCTCCGGCAACGAAGCCACCGGACAAGCCCAAAAGGCCTTTCGCGCAGCGAACGCGCCGGTATCTGAAGCGTCATCCCGGGCGCGTGTTGCTGGGAGCCGTTCTATTGGTTGCGGTAATCGTTGGCGCCGCGCTGCTGTGGAATTATCTGTCGTCCTATGAATCAACCGACGACGCCCAAGTGGATGGACACCTGAACATGATCAGCCCGCGGATCGCGGGAACCGTGGTGGGCGTCTATGCGGAGAATGACCAGACCGTCCAGGCCGGCCAGGTGATTGTGGATCTGGATCCTCGGGATTATAAAGTAGCTCTGGACCGGGCCACCGGCGCGTATGAGCAGGCGCTGGCGCAGTTGCGCGCCGAAAATCCCAACGTTCCAATCGTGGTAACCACCAATCAGACCACCATCTCGGAAGGACAAGCCGCCGTGATCGTGGCGGAAAAAGCCGTGGCCGCAGCTCAGCAGGAATACCAGGCCAAGGTCGCGGATTTGCAGAGTGCGGAAGCGCAGAGCAACAAAGCGCAAAGAGACGTGGTCCGCTTTCATCCCCTGGTTGACAAAGCCGAGATTTCGCGGCAGCAGTTCGACGCAGTCACGGCAACCGCACAAAGTGAAGCGGCGAATGTAGACGCGGCCAAAGCGAATGTCCAGGTGGCGGTGCGCGAATTGGACGAGCGCCGCGCGGAGCTATCGCAGGCCCAGACGCGATTGCAAGAGGCCACCAAGAATGCGCCCCGGCAAACCGCGGTGCGGCAGGAAACGGTCGCCACGCGCAAAGCCGAAGTCGTCACGGCGAAGGCCGCAGTGGATCAGGCGCGGCTCAACCTTTCTTACACCAAGATCGTGGCGCCGGTGGGCGGAGTGGTAGTGAATAAGACCGTGGAGGTGGGACAGCGACTGGAGCCCGGCGAGGATATGCTGGACATCAGCCAGATAGACGATATCTGGATCACGGCCAACTTCAAAGAAACCCAGCTCCGCCGCATGCATCCCGGCCAATCCGTGGACGTGAAGGTGGACGCGTTCGACCAGACGTTTCATGGCTACGTGGAAGACATGCCGGGCGCCACTGGAGCGGTGACTAGCCTGCTTCCTCCAGAGAATGCAACAGGCAACTACGTCAAAGTAGTGCAGCGGTTGCCCGTAAGAATCCGGCTAAAACCCGGAGAAGATCCCCAGCATCGCCTGAGAATCGGAATGTCGGTAGAGCCGAAGGTCTGGCTGAATTCGAACAAGTAGCATCGCGCGAGCGTTCTCAGTCCGCGCTGGGCGGGGCGCCGCGTTTTGCCTTCACCGGCCGGAAGAGGAACACCAGGGGCAGGCAGAGCGCGCTTATCAGGACCATGTAGCGGAAATCATCGACATAAGAATAAAGTACGGACTACTGATCCAGGGCCCCTTGCAGAATCCCATAGGCGCGCAGCTTCGCAAGCCGTGGCCCGGTGTGCAACGACATATACGTTTCAATCCGAAACAACACCTGGTGTAGGAAGCTAGTGGGCGCCAGGTACCGCGCCAGTTCGCTGCGATGCACCTGCTGGCGGCGCGCCACAAAAGTTTCCGCCACCGAAATCCCGACGCTCCCGCCGATATTGCGCAGCAGATTGAAAAGTCCGCTGGCGTTGCCGATCTGTTCGTTCCGCAACGTCCCCACCGTAGTGGTGGCCAGCGGCACAAACATCAAACCCGTGCCCACTCCGCTGATGATAATCGGCCACAGCAGCGACCATTGAGAAACATCCAACGTCAGGTTCGACATCCACCAGGCGGACCACCCGAAGACGGCAAATCCGCTGCCGATCAGGTAGCGGTTATCCACTTTCGCGGTTAATGCACCCACGATCGGCATGATCAAAATGGCGCCGATGCCACGCGGACTCACGGCCAGACCGGCCGCCCAGGCCGTGTAGTTCATCAGCGTCTGATAGAACAAGGGCAGCAGCGTGATCATGGCGTAAAGGACCGCCCCCACGGCCCCGATTAATATGCAGCCCATCGTAAAATTGCGATCGCTAAAGATCTTCAGATTCACGATTGGATATTTGATTCGCAGTTCGCGGATGAGGAACGCCACGAAGGCGATCAGCAAAATCACCAGCGCCCAGCGAATCCAGACCGTGCCGAACCAATCGTCTTCCTGCCCCTTGTCGAGGATCACTTGGAGGGTCCCGATCCAGACGGCCAGCAGGCCCAAGCCAATGGCATCGATTTTGCCCGGCTTCGCGGACTGAATATAGGGCGGGTCTTTGACGAAACGCATGATCAAAAAGACCGCCACCACACCGATCGGGATGTTAATGTAGAAAGCCCAGCGCCAGCTGTACTGCTCGGTCAGCCAACCGCCCAATGTCGGTCCCAGCACGGGCGCCACCACCACTCCCAGCGCGAACAGCGCCATCGCTGCGCCGCGCTTTTCGGGAGGAAAACTTTCGAGCAGTATCGATTGCGATAAAGGCTGCAGCGCGCCGCCACCGGCGCCCTGTAGCGCGCGCGAAAGCAAAATCATTCCCAGGCTTTGCGCGGCTCCGCAAGTGAACGATGCAAATGTGAAGATCCCGATGCAAATCAGCAAGAAGTTCCGGCGTCCATATTTTAATGCGAACCAACTGCTGGCAGGCAGGACCACAGCGTTCGCCACAAGATAGCTGGTGAGTACCCAGGTTGCCTCATCGGTGGTGGCTGAAAGGCTCCCGGCGATATAAGGCAAGATGACGGCCGCGATGGCCGTATCCAGCACTTCCATGAAGGTGGGCAGAATTACGGCGAGCGCAATCAGCCAGGGATTGCAATCGGGGCACCAGTCCTCAATGGATGTTGTATTGGCTGTCGTCTCCGGCAGGATGCTCTCCTGCACGGTGTGACGCAAGGGACGCCTGTTACATATCGTTAGGAAGAAAGGTTGGGCTGCACGCTCTCGTCAGCGTTCGGAATTGTGAAGTAAAAGGTGGAACCAACCCCTGGTTCCGAGTCCACCCACATTTTTCCGCCGTTGGTTTCAACGATCTTTTGCGCCAACGCGAGGCCAACCCCGGTGCCCGGAATATCTTTGCCATGCAAGCGGTGGAAGACCTGGAATATGGCCTGTTTGTATTTCGCGTCAATCCCGATTCCGTTGTCGCTGATTGAGAATACCCAGGCATCGCCCTCCAGTTTCGCTGAGACGTGGATCTCGGGTGTCAAATCTTTGCGGCGATACTTAATCGCATTGCTGATCAGGTTTTGCAGCACCTGCTCGAACCTGGAATCGGTAATCAATACCGGCAGCGAACCGTGCGTAATCTGCGCGCCGCTTTCTTCAATCGCCGCGCCCAAGGAACTGAGAGCTTCGCTAAGGACGCTTGCAAAATCCAGCAGCCGGACGTCGCTGCCGGCGTGCGTGGATTGGGAGTAACGCAGCAGATCGTCGATGAAGGCGCGCATGCGCCGCACGCCGTCCTGCAGGAACTGGAAGGATCGGGAAGCGTCCGGATCCAGTGTTCCCGCCAGGCGATTCTCCAAAAGCTGTCCATACATCGTGATGGTTCGCAGCGGCTCGTTTAACTCATGAGTAACGCGGTAGGCGAAGCGCTCCAGATCTTCGTTGGACCGGCGCAACGCGTTCTCCGCTTCGCGCACCCGCAAGAAGGCTTTGATGGTGGCCACCAGAACGGCCGGGTCCAGCGGTTCAATCAGATAAGCGTCGGCGCCGGTATTCAATCCGTTTACTTGCTGCTGGTCCTGAATACTGGATGCCGAGATATGCACGATGGTCGTGGCGGCCAGAGCGGGATTGGTCCGGATTCGCCGGCAGACCTCGAACCCGTGCATGTCGGGAAGGTTGACGTCCAGAAGAACCACGGCCGGCTTGTGTTCGGACACCAGTCTTAAGAGTCTGGCTGCCCGTGGTTGCCTCAATCACATCGAAGCCCGCTTGTCGCAGGACCTTGGTGCGAGCGTAAAGCCCCGGGGCGTAGTCGTCAACGTTGAGTATGGACGTTACAATATCCATTTGTTGTCAAGCGCTCCGAGAAATTGCCGAAGGGGGAAGCCCTGAGGAACCTACAGCCCGGCGGACGGCTTCGGCGATATCAACTTGACCCGGTCCTCCCTTGCTCAGGATCGCCAGAGTTCTATCGGCTAATTGTACCCTTTCGGAGTCGGTGAGAACGTGGGAAGTGCAAATAATTACAGGGATGTCTTGGGTGGCGGCGTTACTTTTCAAAGCGTCCAGCACTTCAAACCCGCTCATGCCGGGCATGCTCAGATCCAGGATGATGGCATGCGGCTTTCCTGTCGCTGCCTCCCGAATTCCCTCGGCTCCGTCGGATGCCTCCTGGATGAGCACCCGGGAATCGCGAAGTTGCTGCTTCAGCAAATAGCGATCGCGTTCTTCGTCGTCGATAATGAGGATACGCGTGGGTTGGGCCGCCGCTGTCAGCGCCCGCAATCTTTCAAGCAATGCCGTTCGTTCCACGGGCTTCAAAAGATACTCGTCCGCGCCCAAGTGAAATGCCTTAGCCTGATCCTCAATGGTGCTGGCGATCATCACGGGGATATCGCGCGTGCGGGCCTCGTGTTTGATCTCCGCGAGAAACCTCCAGGAATCCTCGGATCGCAACACCAGATCGAGAACAATGACGGAAGGCCGAATCCTCTCCAGCACTTCCTGCGCCTCCCGAATGGTGGACGCGGGAATCAGCTGGTACCCGGAATTCTTCAAATAACTTCGGTACATCATCATCATTTCGGCTTTGTCTTCCAGCACCAGAACCGGCAGGCTTTGCGTATCGGCCTGCGCTACTTCAATGGCCGCTTCGGACTTCGGACTGAGCTCGATGCTTTGCTCGTATCTCATGGGGAGCCGAACAGTGAACGTCGATCCGATGCCCAGTTGGCTTTCCACTAGCACCTCGCCGCCCAACAAGGTCGCCAGCTTTTTCGAGAGCGGCAACCCCAGGCCGGTACCCTTCACTCGCCTCTGAATAGGATGGTCCACCTGCGCGAAATCCTGGAAGATGCGCTGCTGGTCCGCCGGGGCAATTCCGATGCCGGTATCGGCTACCGAAAAAACGATATCCTCGCTGCCGGAAAGGGTGGCGGAGATCCGAACTTCCCCACGCTCGGTGAACTTAAGCGCGTTGGAGATAAAGTTTCGAAGGATCTGCGAGATTTTCCCTTCGTCGGAGAACATCGCGGGAATGTGCTCCACATCTTCAAACACCAGATCCACCGCCTGATTCAGTAGCAAGGGACGCAGCATGCCACGCAGGGCCGCGAACAGGTCGGCGGGGCGAAACTCCACCGGCTTGGCTTCCACTTTGCCGGCTTCCACTTTGGCCAGATCCAGAAGATCGTTCACCAGATCGAGCAGATCGCGCGCGGCCAGGCGAATATATTCGGCCTGCTGTTCCTGCTCGCCCGTTAATTCGCCGTCCGAGCGATCCAGCAGCAGGCCAGTCAGAGCCAGAATAGAATTGAGCGGCGAGCGGAACTCGTGGCTCATGTTGGACAAAAACCGTGACTTCAGCTCGTCGGCGCGGCGCAGGTGATCGGCTTTTTCGTCGAGTTCGGCATAGAGCGCCACCACACCGCGATTGGTGTCTTCCAATTCCCGATTCAGCCTGGTGAGTTCGATCTGGCGGGTGCGAATCTCCTCCAGCGCGTTAAGCAATTCCTGGTTTTGATGCTGCAGTTCCTGAAAGGCGTCCTGCGGGCCCTCGCCCTCCAGCATCGCCGCCAAGCCCGGCAAGTCCTGCGTCTTCCAAACCTTCGTCCGCTTGGGAAGGAGTTTTTTGAGCCAAACCGTGGTGCCCTTCCCCGGCGCCGAGTCAATCTCGAAATGATCCATCAGGCGGCGGGCGCCCAGGATGCCCATCCCCATCCCGGTGGAGGACTTATAGCGGCCCTCCAGGATGTCGTCCAGGTTGTGCACGCCCGGCCCGGTATCCCGAATCCTGACAATGAACAGTTGGGGTGAGGTGCGGCCTTCGATCGAATACTCCACGCGCCCGCCGCCGGCATAATTGAAGGCGTTGCGCGCGATTTCGGAAACAGCGGTGGATATGCGCGTCTGGTCCTGCGCGTCGAAACCGAGCAGCCGGGCAAGTTGCCGGGCTCTCTGGCGCGCGGCTACCGTGTCGCGCTCGCAAGCAACGGCGAGGGTAAGAATCGTACCTGCCATTTATGCAGCCTTTACAACTACAACTGTAGCGTCATCGCGGCCCCGGCAGAAATCCCGGTACAGTACGCCTGCGATCAGGGCCGGATCGCGCGCCGCAAGGCCTGGATAGGATTCCAGTCCCGTGCTGGTGGAAAGACCGTCGGAATGAAGAACCAACAAGCCGTCGTCGGGCCAGGCATAACTAAATTCCTGAATCCGCTCGCATTGGTGGCCGGCGGTTCCGTTCAGCGACACCAGATTCTGCCTGGTTTCGGGTCCGGCGTAGATACGAGCGGAGATATTGCCCACTCCGGCGTACGTCAGCTTGCCCCGCTGGCAGTCAATTCGAGCCACCGCAACGGCCGCTCCGCGCGAACTGCGCAAGGCTTGATGAACCCGCGTCAGCAACGCTTTGGGCGGCAGCTCCGGATCTTCATAGAGCTGCCGGACCGCCTCAGTGGACGCCAGCCTGGCTTCCAGCCCGTGCCCCAAACCGTCGGCGACGATAATTACCAGATCCTGACCGTCGTATGCCGAGCCCCAGGAATCCCCGCTCACGTCTTCGCCGGGCATGGAAACATTCACGGCGCCCAGCCGGATGGGACCGGTAGTATTCGCGCCATTGCGAGCAAGCCACCAGCGAGCCAGGACCGCCGTACCCTTGCCGGGAAGCGTATAAATGTCGGACTGCTTCGACATCCGTTGGATAGCGCCCAGGCCCTGGCCAGGACTCGATCCCGTGCTGTAGCCATCACGCAAACATTGGTCCAGGTTGCTCATGCCAGGACCCTGATCCACAGCCAGCAGTTCCAGTAATGGGGCGGCAGCGGGTTCTTCCGTGACGGTCTGCAGGAGGATCCGGCCGCCGTTGGCGTGCTTGAGCAGATTGGTGCACACTTCGGTGGTGACAATGGCGACGTGCTCGGCTCCGCTCTCGTCCATGCCCAGGGCGAGAGCCATTTCGCGCGCAGCCCTGCGGGCATCGCCGGTTTGACTGCTTTCTTCGACTGAAATGCTGACTGCCGTAGACAACTACTTCCACCTCAGAATAGAGACTCTGGTCCCTTCGCCGGGTTTCGACCAAATCTCGAACTCGTGAGAAAGCCGCTTGGCGCCGCTCAATCCCAGGCCCATGCCGTTCCCGGTGGTGTAGCCATCCGTCAAAGCGAGTTCAACGTCCGGAATGCCCGGGCCTTGATCCTCAAAAGTGATGCGCAATCCGGTGCGGGTTCCGTTTTCGACTAACTCCAGATGAGCCGTTCCCCCGCCGCCATAATCGAGCGTATTGCGGGCTAGTTCACTCGAAGCGGTGACCACCTTGGTCTGGTCCACCAGCCCGAACCCCAGGGCGACGGATCTCTTGCGCACGGCCTGGCGCACCAGGACGACATCGTCGGAGGCCCGAATTTCCATCGACTCAGCGGATACTACCCGCATCGCCATTCCGCCCTGCTTCCAAAATCGCGCCGCGCAGCGCGATCATCCCCTTTTCTACGTCGAGCGCCGTACGGATTCCTCGCATCGGCAGCCCCAGCTCCACTAGCGTGATCGCCACCGCCGGCTGCATTCCCACCACTACCGTTTCGGCGTCCAGCAGATGCGCCATGGAAGCGATGCTGGCCAGCATCCGTCCGATGAAGGAATCGACGATTTCGAGCGCCGAAATGTCGATCAGCACGCCGTGAGCCTGATGTCTGACAATCTGCGAGGTAAGGTCGTCCTGCAGAGTGAGCGCCAGCCGGTCGTGCATGTCCACTTGAATGGTGACGAGCAGAAACTCGCCCATTTTGAGGATCGGTATCCGGCCCACGGTTACCTCGCCACGGCGCCGGCGGTAGCCGCTTCCTGGCGAACCACTTTGTGCCCGCTGCGCCGCAATGCGAGATCGAAGGCATCGGCCAGGGTAGCTTTGGTAGTAACTTCGGAAAGATCGACACCCAGATGAATGATGGTCTGCGCGATTTGCGGGCGAATGCCGCTAATCAGGCAATCGGCGCCCATCAGGCGCGCCGCGGCCACGGTCTTCAACAGATGCTGGGCCACCAAGGTATCGACCACAGGAACACCGGTGATGTCGATAATGGCGTAATCGGAGCGCGTCTGGACGATGGCTTCCAGCAGATTCTGCATCACCACCTGGGTGCGCGCGCTATCCAGCGTTCCGATGAGCGGAAGCGCCAGGATATTCTCCCAGAGCCGCACCACCGGGGTGGAAAGCTCCAGTAGCTCCTTTTGCTGCCGCGTGATCACTTCTTCGCGCGCTTTCTGGAACGCCTCCGTCGTCAGCAGACCGAGTTCGTCAATCAGAAGTGTTGCCAGCCAGATTTCGTCGGCCAAAGCTTTGGAGTCGGTTCCGAAGGCGCTTTGCAGGGCCGAAAAGAGCGGCTGCTTGAGAGAAAACACGAACGCGGCGGTTTCCCGGGGAGTGTAGCCATCCTTCGCCCGCCGCGACGATAAGTCGACCAGAAATTCCCGAACGGCCACCCAGTCTGGCCCTGAGATATCTCCGCTGCTGTTTCGCTGCAACGCACTCTTGAGCGAGCGCACGAACTCGCGGGACTGCCGATTGGCGTGTTCGCGCTCAGCGGCAGTCAGCTTTCGGCCGATGGTCTGCTGCTGCTCCATCCATTGGTCGGTAATTTCCTGTTCCCGTTTTTCCAAAACCTCTGAAAGCCTGCTATTGGCTGTTGGCACGATCCTCCTCTGCGCTGAACGGCGTGGTCTTCGCGAGCGGTGCTCGCCAGCAATTGCATGATACTACCAACGCCCTTACGCTCGGAGGTTTTATCTGTCGACGCCCTGGCACCCGCTCTGTCAGTTTGTTTCGGGATTCTGGCGGGGAGAGGAAAACAGTTTGGCGACATGGTCCTGCGCGTTGAAGCGATGGTCGACGCCGCAGCCGCAAATATTGTTCTGCAGGTCGAAGATGTCATCCAACGCCGCAACCAGGTTCCCGATGTCTTCCGCTGTAGCCCAGCTCTTCTCATGAAGTTCGACAATCCAATCCAGAACTTCCGCGGAGTTGTTCATTTGACCGAGCGGGAACCAGAACTCGTGGCGGCCATCGTAGTAGATAACTCTCCGGTCGCGGTCGAGCTTCCATTTGCCCCAGTTCTCGGGCAGAGGCTTGCTGAGAAGCCGGTCCAGAATCTCAATGATGGAGTGGAAACCGCCTTGATCTGTCTCAGGCATGGCGAAATTGAAGTTCATGCCTGGTGCGCCAGTTCTTCGGCGCAGCCGGGATGGCCGCAGTTGCAAGACAACTCCGTCGTGTCACTGGCATCATCGCAATACTGGCTGCAATACTTGTTATTCTTCGGCGCGGTGCAGTTGCAGGCCGGATGAGCGCACTTCTGAACATCGGACATAATAAACCACCCTTTCCCTGCACATCGGACGGCTGGGCGTTGGAATTGTTTCCTCGGGCATCCCCTGAGCCCGCTGTGTTCCAATCAAATGAGGTGAACACTACCGGCCCGTTCCGTGAGTTGGATGAGCTGTTCGCCCTTTCGCGGCGCCAACTCGTCGATTTCCTGGAAACTGAAATCCAACTCGGGTTTACGTTTCTGGATATGGCTGCCACAGCGCGCGATTCGGGAAGCCTGGAGCATTTCGAACAGGCCAAGAAGGACGCGAGAAAAGCGGCCGAAACCATCTGGCGCTTCCTGGATCGAGTGGAAAACAGCGAAACCCGCGCCGCGATTCAGCAGCGCTGCAAGGAATTGGAGGGCGCATTAGCCGGTCTCTAGGCCCGCGCTGGAACTAAGTCTTGGCGGGAGGCGGGAAATGCTTGAACGTATCCTGGACGGAATCCTCGAGCTTCTTCTCGTTCTTAGCCGGCTTGTCCGAAAGAGTCTTTTGGGCCGTACCGCGCCAAATTAAATGCTTGGTGTGGGCGTCGAAAATGTCGACCACCAAGGTGCCCACCGGCGTATTCACTGCCGAAGTGGTGGCCAAATCAGGGCCGAACCCGCGCCAGAACCAGCCGCCGCCAAAGCCATCGTAAAAGGTTTCGAGCGTCAGTCGATTATGCGTGGCGCCGAAAGCGGAAACGGCGGCATCGCCGTCCGAAGGCACTTCCATCCAGCCTTTCGCACTGAGTTGACGATTGACGTCGCGCTTGATGCGGTCTACCCGCAAGGGATTACCGCCGTCCACCTTCAGCCAGGAATAGGTATGGTATTGGTTGAAGTCGACGGAATGGCTGTAGTCGGTCTTCACGCCGGCGGCACATAAAAGCGCGGCGCCCGTGATCAAGATAGCCGTTATCAATATGTTTCTTTTCATGCTGGAAACCCTTGATGATTTGACTGCCGCTGCACTGCCACGTTTCGAGCGGGCGTTCGTTATGCCCTTTGTTGCTCGGCTCCCGCAAGTTTCTTGAAAGCTGTTTCGGCCCACGGGGAAATCAGTTTCCAGGCCTTTTCCGCTGTTTGGCGTTCTTCGTCTTGAATGGCGCGGGCTAACTCGGCGGTCTCGGGATCGCCTGCTGCTTCCGCCACCGCGATTAATGATTCATACATCGCAATTTCGCAGTTCTCAACCGCATAGACGATCATCAGGTTCTGCGTTACCCGGTCCACGGTGTCGTGACCCAGTTGCGCCAGCTTCGGAGAAAGTCCGGCCAGGTGCGCGAGAAAACTCTTCGCCGCGGAACGCTCCCCTCCCAATTCCGTCAGACGGCGCTTCAGCCGATCGCATTGATTGCGCGTCTCGTCAGCATGCCGCAGAAACAGCCGATGAACCTGATCGCTGCTCCCTTCGCGCGCGAATCCGCGCAATTGAGCTTCAAAGCTCTCTTCCGCGGCAATCGCGTCCTGTAGATGGGTTCTTATGAATCGGACCGCTTTTTCGGTTGCCATAAACGCTCCTCGTTACCACAAAGCTCCTCGTTACCACAAACCTCCTCAACGAGTGGCGGAGGACGGCGTTTGCGCCACCACATCGTTCATCGCCCGCTGAAAGGTTTCCACTGCGCTCTGTCGCAGCAAGGCCTGCGCGCGCCGATAATCTTGCCGCTCTTCGTCCTGTAGCTGCCGGGCCAGTGTCTCGGTTGCGGGATCGCCTGCCGCTGCCGCCGCTGTTGCCAGCGCCTCATACATGGCCGATTCCGCGGCTGCCGCGCCAATCACGATCATGAGGTCCTGCGTGCTCTTCTGATCTTCCGTTTCTCCCCACTGCGCCAGTTCCGGCGCGAACGCCAACACGCGCGCCAGCGCGCTCTTGGCGCTGGACCTGCCGGCTCCCAGCGCTTCCAGCCGCGCCTGCAATCGTTCATGCTGACTCCGCGCGCTCCGCGACATGCCGGCCAGCGCGCTCCGGACCTCTGGTCGATCGCCACGTTTGCTGAGCGAAGCCAAGGCGTCCTCGAAAGTTCGTTCGGCGGCTTCGGCGTCCTGCAAATATCGCACGATAATGTCCTGTCCGTACATTACGCAACTCCTTTGCGGAGTGAACGCAAGGAAATCCTCCGTCCGCTCATTCCATTCAGTTGGACGACAGCGATGAAGGATTGTTGCTGCACTTACCGTGAGAGCTCCCAGCCGCAGTGGAAACATTCGAATGAGCACATGAGTCCCCAGACAGAGAGTGCTTTATGATCCTCCGCCATCGCATCCTGTTCCCGTTTCTTGCCGGTTCCGGCTTCCTGCTGACGGCCGCCAGTATCGGTAATCAGCAACTTCCGCCGCCTTACGCGACCCCATCCGCCAATAATCGCCCGACCGTCATTCCCCGGCCGGCCGGTGCATCGCTGCACGTACCCAGTGGTTTTCAAATTCAAGGAGTGGGCCAGCGGGTTCGCCGTGCCCCGTTTCCTGCTACAAGGGAACCAGGGCGAAATCCTGCTCGCGGATTCGGGCGGTGAGAGAAGCCATGGCGTCGTCTACGTGTTCCCGGACGGAGAACCCGCAGGTGCAGGACGCCGCTGGCGCCGTTTTCAACAAAAAAAGAACCATAGATCCGTTAACCCGCACGAGCGCGATCTGTATAGCCGGTGTTGAATCAATCCCAGATCCGTCTAGGACGTGCTCGCGACGACGGCCATGTAGACTGCCATCGCAGCCAGCAACAGCACAAACGCAAGCTTTAGTGTTCGCTTCGTCAGCCGATTCGCAAAAATCGCGCCGATCCATCCACCCAGTACCAGGCCAGCCACGAGACATCCGATTGTGGGCCAGGGCAACTGCAACCCTTGGCGGATGTATACCCAGGCTGCCGGAAGTGTCAGCGGCAATGCGGTGACAGCGAGGCTCAGCGCCTGCGCGTCGCGTTGATCCTTGCGAAGCAAGCCCACGGATAACGCGGTTACCGCCAAGCCTCCTCCTATCCCCAGAAGACCCGAGAAGAATCCGGCGATAACACCGATTCCGGCCGGCGCGGCAACTGAGCGCTTTCGGAAAGGGCTGGTTTCTGAAGTTCTGTTGTCGTTTTCCTGCTTCTTCCAAGTGGCGAGGACTGCGAGGATCAAGATATAAGCAACGAACATCCAGCGGAGTTCGCGTTCCGAACACATCTTTGCAGCAAAGGCGCCAACAGGCCCTCCTGCGATAAATCCAGCAGCGACGAGCAGGAGCGTAGTAGGAGCGACGCGGCGTCCCCGGCCTGCATAAATTGAGAGGCTGGGTATACTGGCCGGCGGAGCTTGCACTACGAGGGATATGGCTTGAGCTACATGTTGCGAAAATGGCAACAGGAGCGAAATGACCGGAACAAGGATGCCGCCTGGACTGACACCAAGGAAGCCTGAGGCCAGTCCCGCGATGACGCCGGCCAGAAGACCTTTGTAAATCTCGATGCAATGCACCAACGCTACCGCCTTTTTGATCCCGCGCTCAGCGCCAACAACATGGACTCAATGACCTTCAGGTGCGGTGTTAATGAGATTCCAGGGTCCCAGGCCAACTGCAGAACCAACCCTTGATAGAGGGCAACGAGCACACGGGACGCAGCACGGCAATCGAGGGGCTTGGGAACCTTGCCTTGCTTCTGTGCGGCCTTAAGAAACTCTGTAAGGAGATCGGCCGGCGTGTCTATTCCAGACAGGACACTTCGGCGAATTTTGTCGTCTTGCAATGATTCAGCCCAAAGCTGAACAGAGAGGCGCCTCTCCTGCCGCTCACCACGATCCATCAGAGCTCTGGCAAAGGACTCGATCAGGGCTCGGACACTGCCCTCAAAATCATCCTGATTTAAGGCTGAAACGATCCACTGGCGTTCGCGTTGATGCCGGTTTGCGGCAATCGCTTCAATCAGTTCATCTTTGCTTTTGAAATAGAGATACAGGGCGCCCGCGCTCATGCCCGACTCGCGCACGACATCGCGCATGGTTGTTCGGTGGAATCCAGTCTTTGCGAAACATCGGATTGCAGCATCCAGGATCGCTTTCCGCTGCATGTTGGAATGCTCCTGAGAAACTTTAGGCATCGTGGATTGGCTCCTGTTCGTATTATAAAACGAACGCCCGTTCTTTTTCAAGATGGGGCAACGAGAGCCCCCAACTACAGGTCCTGATCCCGTCAATCAGGAAAGCGCTGCAACAGCCAGGAGTGCGACGATGATTACGGCCTGCATGGCGCCTCGGACCGCGACGCTCATCGCCGGGCGCCCGAGGATCGTGAGGCCATGCCGGGCCGCGCGCACGTTTGCGGGGAATAGCGCGATGAGAAGAACCGCGAGACAGATTGCAGCGGCTCGCGCGGTCTGGGGCAGCAACAGGCCAAGGGCGCCTGCGATCTCCAAGAGTCCCGTTATCGTGACGAGCATGCCGGAAGCAGGAAGCGCGGCCGGCACCATGCGGATCAAATCGGCCCGGCCGCGTCCCCAGTGCGCCGAAGCCGCGACCATGAACATCAGGCAAAGCGCGAGGCGCAACGGCAGATTCCAGTTATCGAGAGCCGCCACGCCGAGGAAACCTGTCAGGCGAAGAACAGCGAAAGAAACAAGCAGGACAAGTAAGACCACCATTTGAATCTCACTGGCGGCGGCTACTGTTGAACGCCCAATTTACGCGATTGGCTCAGAAGCCACTTCCAATTCCATGATGCCTAAAAGACAGCAAGTTCACGCGCGCGCAATCAGCGAACACCTCGGCATTCTCTTCGACCCACCGATCAAACGTGATCGCCTTTCGACCCAGGACGCGTTCAACCATGCCGGTAACCCCAGCCAAACGCCCTTCCCGAATCGCGCGATAGATTGACAGATGGGCCACGACGATATCCTCCGGGTCGTTGTTGTCGATCATCCGGTTCCGAACCTGTTCTTCAGAGATCGGTACAAATGTTAGCTTTTTCCCGATAGCAGATCCAATCCTAGCCGCCATCTCGCGATAGCTTAGCGCCTCCGGGCCGGTGATCGGCAACGACATTCCAGCATACTCGCGCGACGCCAATGCTACGGTCGCGACCTCCCCAATATCTTGAGGGTGAATGAAGGGGATCTTGCCTTCGCCAGTGGCGGAACGAACAATTCCTTCCGCTTTGATGGAGGGTGCCCAGAAGAGAGCGTTTGACATGAACCCGGAAGGCTGTACGAACGTGAACGGCATCCCAGTGGCGCGAATGGCTTTCTCGCCCAGTGCATGCCACACGCCCGTGCCGACATTTTGCCCGGCATCGTAGGAGGAAAGCTTGACAAGATGCTTCACGCCTTCCGACTTCGCGGCGTGCGCCGCCGCTGCGTCTCGCGCCGCCAGATCCGGACCCGCATTGACGAGCAGAAGTCCATCGACCCCTTTGAGCGCGGGCTTCAGCGTTGCCGCATCGGCAAGGTCGCCGGCGAAAACATCAACGCAATTCCCGAAGAGCGACTGGGCCTTATCTGCATCGCGCACGAAGACGCGAGGCCGGTCACCGCGCTTGATCAGCTGTTTGACAACGAGTGACCCGATGGCTCCCGTTGCGCCCGTAACAAGATAGGTCGTCATCGAAGTCCCCTCTGAACATTAGGTGTAGTGTTACTCATTAACTCTCCTCAAGCTTCACATGACCTCTGTCCCTTGTAAACTCGCTTTCCCGGTAACCGGGCGCATTGTAATGGCATGCAGATACGGTTATATATATACGTTTGCTCATATTTGAGATAAGATTGGTTTCATGACGGTCCGGGCAAAAACGAACGTTGCCGCTCGCCGCCGGCCTAAGCAGCAGCGGGCCCGGCAGACGGTTGAAGCGGTACTCGACGCGGCAGTCAGAATCTTGAAGCGCGAAGGCGTGAAAGCCGTCACAACGAACCGCGTAGCCGAGGTTGCGGGCGTCAGCATTGGCTCGGTCTACCAATACTTCCCGGATAAGCGCGCGATCTTTGTCGCCCTGCATGAGCGTCATATTGAGCAGATCGATCGCATGGTTGAAAGCAAACTCTTCGAGCATGCCGAGTCACCGCTTGAAGATCTGATTCGCGCCATGATTGAGGCGATGATCGATGCACACACGCCGGACCCTGAGCTCTACGAGCTGCTTATGACCGAGGTTCCGCACCGGGCTGAGGGAACGCGGGACTTCACGGTTCGGCTTCACGGTGCGTTCCGGCTCGCGATTTCATCGAGAGCGCACGAACTCAAATCACAGCGCGACCTCGACAAAGTAGTGTTTATCGTGACGCACATGGTCGACTCGCTGGCCCATGGTGCGGTGCTTCGACGGCCGCCACGCCTGTCGCTGGCAACGGCGAAAGAGGAGGCCGTTCGCGCAGTAGTGGCTTATCTGCGCGTGTGACAGTGCCTGGTTTCGGCGATCTATGCCACTGTTTTATGGAATGTTGTCACCATCGCGCATCGCCACCTGGTAAAAAGCCGGCAGGGCCTCATCGATCGGGTGGTGCTGCGGCTTCCCCGAGGAGTCGAGCTTGTTCCACCTCATGAGATTGACCGCGACAGACATCTGTCGATTTCCGTCGGCTCGGGTCATGGTTATCGCTCCGGCACCCCAGACCGTGCCGTCATGACCCCAGAACGTGCCGTGGCCAGGAATCTCCATTTTGTGCAGGCCGAGGCCATACTCGATTTTCTTCCCCTCGAAGGAGATGACGGGCACGGTGCGCTGCATCTCGGCCAGTGACGAGGCGTTGACGATCTCGCCGGAAAGCAGCAAACCGTAGAAGCGGTTGAGATCCGCAACGGTCGATATCAACGAGGCCGCCGGCCCCACCCAGGACATGTCGTACACGCTGTAGTCGCGCGGCGGATCGATCATGCCGAACCGCGCCTCGTACATCTGCGAGTGCGGCCCGCTGACATGTGTTCCCGTCGGAAGCTCGGTGTCGCGAAGCCCGGCGCGCTCGATGACGTTCTGGGTGATGCACTTCTCCGCCGTTGTGCCGGTCACCAGTTCCAGGAGTTGGCAGAGAAGTTGATAGTTGGTGTTGGAATAGACGCCCGGAGTGCCACCTGGCGTTCCAACAGCAGGTGCCGTGACGCCCATCTTGATCAGTTCGTCCGGGTGAAATCGCTTGAACCGGTTCTCGTCCAGGCTTTTAGGGGTCGAATTCCGCAGCGAAGGGAACGCCTTAAGGGACGGGTACGCATAGGGAAAATAGTCGGCGAGGCCGCTGGTGTGATTGATCAGCATTCGGACGGTAGTCGCAGTGCCGCGTTGGCCGGGCACCAACGGCGGCAAGTAGTGGCCGATCGGCGTGTCGAGCGCGATCTGACCGTTTTCGACTTGCTGCAGAATCGCGGCGGCCGTGAATTCTTGGTGATGCTGCCGACGCGGTGCCGCATGTCGGAGCTAATGGGGCGACTGGTGCTGACATCGGCTACGCCGGCCGCGCCGCGCCATACCTGGTCGCCGTCTCGCACCTCGGCGATCACTCCCGGCATGCCTGCGCGATGAACCCGGTGCATTGCGGTTTCCAGCTCCACAGGATTAAGTGAGTTGTTCACGACATTCATCCTCAATGCAGATGCTTCAGCTTGTCCGGATTTCGGACCACGTAGATTGCCGCGATCTTTCCGTCTTCGATTTCAAACGCGGTCGTCTGGGGTTCACCATCAGCTTCAAGCGTAATGAAACCGGGTGATCCACCTGCCCCATTTCAAGAGTTAGCCATTATCGACAACCACCACAACAATCGAACGCGCCAAATAGAGCCTCACCGCCAACGGCCTCGGCTCACAGCTAATAAATAGTTAACCAATACCACGCCGCTTTCTGTTTACGGCTCCATCTAGGCAAAAAGAAACATCATTTATGTTCCTTCCTCATATTTGGGGGATAGCATGTGAGTGAGCCCATACTTGCTGCGTCCGCGGCGGACTCCGTGATCTGATGCCCGCTAGCGTCGCGAGACCCAGCCTGGAACAACCAGGCTGAATGTGGACTTCGTACTTTGAAATAATGTCGATGGGAGCCAACCCCACGTTTTCTGCCAGTAATGGCCGCAAGACAACGAAAGAAGGGTGGAGGAAGTCCAGCGAATGTCGCTCGTGTAAGACGAGTCGCGATTATAGCCGTACCTCCGGCGCGGATGCTCGATGTTGTCGGCCCCGCGGAAGTGTTTACTGATGCTAATAGGCTGCGCGGCGGCGAACCGGCATATGAGGTGGAGATCATCGCGGCTGGGGAAGACCGAACCGTTCCGAGCCAAATCGGCCTGCCGATCCTAGCTCACCGGACATACCGAGAGTTGCGCGGTCCGATCGACACGCTTCTTGTCGGCGGAGGCGAATGGCCTCCCGACAAACGGCATCCGCCCGACTTTTTGAGTTGGCTCAGAGAACAAAGCACAAAGGTCCGTCGTTTGGGTTCCGTCTGCACTGGCGCCCTTGTTCTGGCGGATGCAGGTTTGCTCAATGGACGGCCAGCAACAACCCATTGGAACTGGTGCAATGAGCTGGTTGAAAAGCATCCTTTGGTGAAAGTAGATGCCGACTCGATCTACATTCGCGACAAAAATCTCTACACGTCCGCGGGGGTCACGGCGGGAATTGATCTTGCCCTCGCCTTAGTGGAAGAGGATCTGGGCGCTTCCGTGGCCCTTCAAGTAGCACGAATGATGGTCGTATTTTTGCGGCGCTCAGGCGGTCAATCACAGTTCAGTGCAACTCTCGCGGCGCAAGCCTGCGAAAGCCAGCCGCTCAGAGATTTGCTGGCCTGGATGGCGGACAATGTCACCGAAGACATGTCTGTTGCTTCCCTTGGGCGGCGCGCGGCCATGAGCCCTCGCAACTTCGCCCGCGTGTTCACGCAGGAGGTCGGCGAGACGCCTGCGCGGCACGTCGAAAATCTCCGGCTCGAAGCTGCCCGACGACAACTCGATACCACATCGTCGAGCCTGGAGGAAATTGCCGATGCCAGCGGCTTCAGGAGCGCGGAGATTCTGCGTCGGACCTTCGCTCGACGCCTGGGAGTGACTCCCGGGCAATATCGAGCTTCGTTCCGGCAAGTAAAAGCCCTGTAGATCGCTCGGCAATAAATGGCAGTAATCGTGGGTTCTCTGTCGGGTCACTCTCTGATCGCTCGCATCACATGATTGTGGGCGGATCAGGGTGACCGTCGAGGCACCTCATGCAAATCGCGCCGCCCGAATGGCTAACTTCATAGCTCACAAACGGGAGAATCGACATGAACATTCTGGACTCAATGTTGGAACGCAACAAAGACTTTGCTGCTCGGCAGTCTGCTGCTGGCACACTCTTGCCCTCGCTTCCACACTCGTTACCAAATGTGAAGGCAGTAATCATCGGTTGCGCGGATATGCGCGTCGATCCTGCTGATGTGCTTGGAATTAAACCGGGCGAGGCCGTCATCATGCGGAACATCGGCGGGCGAATAACTCCAGGGTTATTGGAGCAGTTGGGTCTGCTCGGACGAATCGGCCAGGTTGCCGGAGAGATTCCTGGAGGCGGCGGGGAGTTTCACCTCATCGTACTTCAGCACACCGATTGCGGCATCACGCGCCTCGCTGGCGAGCCGGCACTGCTGACGCGCTATTTTCAAATCCAGGAACCGGAACTCAGGGCCAAATCGGTCTCCGATCCTCGCACGGCGGTTGCAGTCGACGTTGCTGCGCTCCGGGCGATTCCGGCACTTCCGGGCGAATGGCTTATCTCCGGCCTCGTCTATGACGTGGCGACCGGGCTTGTTGAAATCGTCGTACCGCCAGCGCCGATTCGTACTGCGCAAATCCCAGACGAGAGTGATAACGCTGAAATCCTTTTGCAAACAAGGTCGCAATAGTTTCCGTGATTCGGAGATTGGAGAATCATGAACGATGATCGACGGGCTGAAACCTATTACCTGGGTAAGAACGGCCATGGAAGTATCTTCATGGCCCTGTTCCCAAAAGAGCAGCATCGCCGCATCGAGCGCCGCGCCCCCATAAAAGCTGATCGGTCGTCCTGTCTTTCCGTTCCCTGTTTACATACGTTTGCTCGCCACTTTCTTATTAGAGTGCACCATCGTGAATCGGATTCGCCTCGCTCCAAATCCGTAACAAGTGTTCCGTAATAGCGCGGACTAGAAACTCTGAAAGGAGAAAGAAAATGCAATCCGCTAAACACAAAAGCATACCGGCGAACGATCCCTGGTCGTTCGTCCATCCCCTCACCTCTGAAGACGCCGCCGCCATGACCGCCTTGCGATCCGCCGTGGCGGGCATGAAGGGCAAGCTCGAAGGTATAACCGCCCGCGCGCCGTTCAATGGCATCATCGAGCGGGTCGAAGCCCCGGAAGGCGTTACCTTTGAGGAAGACACCGTCGGAGGGATATCCGGCTGGTGGGCCAAGCCGGCGGAGACGCGCGAAGGAAGCGCAATCCTTCACCTGCACGGCGGCTGGTTTAACTGGGGAACAGCCCAGGCATTCTGCAACCTGGTGGGCCACATCGCCCTGAGAGCTGGAGCAGCGGCATTCATACCCGACTACCGGCTCGCACCGGAACATCCGTTTCCCGCGGCCGTCAAGGATGCCGAGGCCTGCTATCGCGGGCTCGTGGACCGGGGAATACGCAACATCGCGCTGAGCGGCGACTCGGCGGGAGGCAATCTGGCCCTTGTGCTTCTCTCCATCGCCACTGCGCAAAGTGCCTCGGGCGGTGTACTCCCGGTTGGAGCGGTTACGCTATCGCCGGTGACGGACCTCGCGCTCAGCGGCGCCAGCTATGAAACGCGCGCACAGGCCGATCCGTATTTCCTCAAGTCCCAGGCCGCCGGACTCGTCCGTTCCTACCTGGGCGACGCCGATCCGAAGAATCCGCTGGCCTCGCCTCTTTATGGAGATCTGACCGCTCTGCCCCCGATCCGCGTGCACGTCGGAGACGATGAAGTGCTGCTCGACGATTCGCGCCGCTATGTGGAGCGTGCCGTCGCGGCGGGCGTCGATGCGACGCTGGACGTGTGGATGGGCATGGCCCATGGGTTCACCAACGCCGTCGGAAGAATGCACGCCGCCAACCAGGCTCTTGACGCCATCGGCGCATTTCTGAGAGAGCGGTTGGCGGGGGCGCGTCAGGCGCCAGCGAGAGCGGCCAGTTAATGGAATCAAGCGACGCTCGTGCATTGCTTGAAGAACTAATTCTAGGAGAAGAAAATGGGCGCACTGGATGGGAAGGTAGCTGTAATCACTGGTGGCAATAGCGGGATCGGCCTTGCCACGGCCAAGCGCTTCGTGAAGGAAGGGGCCTACGTGTTTATCACCGGGCGCCGGCAAGCGGAGTTGGACGCGGCGGTATCGCTGATCGGGAAGAACGTAACCGCCGTTCAAGGAGATGCCTCAAAACTCGAGGATCTTGACCGTCTCTACGAAGTGGTGCGAAAGGTGAAGGGACGCGTCGATATCGTATTCGCAAATGCGGCGTCGTAGATCCTGTTTCACTCACAGAATCGACGCCCGAAACCTTTGACAAGCACTTCAACCTGAATGCACGCGGGGCGTACTTTACCGTACAGAAGGCGCTTCCGCTGCTCGCCGACAAAGCATCCATCATCCTCTCGGGATCGGCGGCATGGCAGATGGGCATTCCGGGCTACGGCGCCTATTCGGCGACGAAAGCGGCGCTGGTCTCCTTCGTCAGGAGTTGGACCGCGGAGTTGGCCGGCCGCGGGATCCGAGCCAACGTGATCAGCCCTGGACCGACGGAGACTCCCATGATCCATGCCGGCTCGAAAGGATCTCCGGAGGGTACCAGCGAATACTTCCGGAAGATGATTCCCATGGGACGACTTGGAACCGCGGATGAGCTTGCCTCAGCAGCCGTGTTCCTCGCTTCGGACGAAAGCAGCTTCATCACTGGCATCGACTTGCCGGTCGATGGCGGCACCGCCTCCAGATAATTCGTGAACCTGGCGAAGCCCGGCTGATTCCAATTCCACGGAAGAGAGGAGATTGATCATGAAAATAGGATTTATAGGTGCTGGTAATGTAACGCGTACGATCGGCCATCATTTTTTAACCGCTGGCCATACGATAGTCGTCTCAAACTCGAGGGGACCGGAAACGCTGGCTGATTTTGTCGCTGATCTCGGTCCAGGCGCGATCGCCGGGACCAGGCAGCAAGCAGCCGGATGCGACGTGGTCATTCTGGCCACGCATTGGGTCAGTGTGGCCGAAGCTCTCAAGGGGATTGATTGGCGAGGCCGCATCTTGATCGATGCGACGAACGCCCACCTGGAGCCCCCCGACATTAGTCTGGCTGGCGTGACCAGATCACGTGCCGCGTTGAAGGGGCGCACCTCTAGCGAAATTGTTTCTGAGATGGCGGTTGGCGCACGGCTTGTAAAATCAATCAGCAACATCCCGATGGCCTGGATACAGGACTTCTCGCCCAACAAACCCCGTACCGTCATCTTTACATCTGGGGACGACGCCGAAGCCAAACAGCTAGTGATCGGGTTGATCAACGGCACCGGACTTGTCGCCATTGACCTCGGATCCCTCATTACGGGTGGTGCCATGCATGAGGTCGGCGCTCCACTATCCGGCATTGACGTCCACTTCGTCCGCCGGCTGCGGTGAACGCCACCGTCCCATGGGATTGGATGGCGCGAATCTCGACCGCAAGGGAATTGTTAGGTTCGGTGCTGTCCTTTCTTAGCCCAGGCTGCACGAATTCTTTGCGCTTCGTGTTTTAGAATGAACAGCGGTACATCCGGAGTTAGAATCTGAGATTCTCACACTGGCTGGTTTTCACGTTGTCGACAACTGACGTTTTTTGTTAAGATCACGAGGTGATTTGAGCGGGAGTAATTCAGTGGTAGAATGCCAGCTTCCCAAATCAGCGCTACTTTGTAAATCAAGAATTTAGCGTTCACGACGGAACGTTTCAGGCGATTTCAAGCACTGCAGTTTTCAATGGCTCCGCTTATTGGAGCCAAATGGAGCCAGGGACCGATCACCGAGTCGAGGCCCAATACAGATCGTGAACATGTAGGCGCTCCCTTCCCTCTCTCAACTTTCCACGGCGGTTCTCGCCGTTAATGGTTCGCTCCGCCGCACAAGACCGGCGCGCCGTTAACCGCTCCGGACAGTTCATCCTTAGAACGACCCCCCAGCTTTGGTCAACGAATTTCTACTCGTAGTAAGCCGGTAGCAGTTCAAAACTTACAGGGGCTCCTGGTCCTGGGCTGTTCGGCGAGGTAGATTTGAGGTTCGGGTGATCAGACCACAGTTGAGAGGCGCCGTCGCGATCAATGCCCTCCTTCCGGCGCTGCCAGGCTGGAATCAGGTCTCGGGTATCTCTTTACCCGCGCAGGTATACTTGAATGGTATGAACGTTCGACTTGATCCCCGCAGTGAGCACCTGATCGAGCAGCAATTGCGCGCAGGCCGCTTTAACACTCCTGAGGAGGTAGTCGCTCGTGCCCTCGAAACGCTGGCAGGAGAGGAGTCGGCGCGATTGGAAGAGAAGGACCGTCAACAAGCTGTGCGGGACATGTTGGACTTCGCTGACAAACACTGCTTTACGCTTGGAGAGGGCCTTCGCATCCGCGATCTGATCCACGAAGGCCATAAGTATTGATGGGTCCGTTCGTCGTGGACACCTCTCTCACCCTGAGTTGGTGTTTCTCAGATGAGGCGACACCATACAGCCGGGGCATACTCGCAGCGCTCCAAACCACCTATGCAGTCGTGCCGGCTCTATGGCCGTTTGAGGTCGCCAACGCGCTCGCGGTGGCAGACCGCCGTCAACGTATCACCCAAGAAGGGATTGTGGAGTTCCTAGAGACGCTCCAACGGCTTCCGATCCAGATCGAGCGCCGTGAAGCACTTTGGTTATGGCAGGCGGTGCTGCCCATCACTCGCAAACATCGCCTGAGTGCCTACGATGTGGCGTATCTCGAATTGGCAAAGCGAGAAAAGATGCAGTTGGCTACGCTAGATCGCGATCTGCAAGAAGCCGGTCGCGCGCTTGGCGTTCCGCTATTGGATCTCGCGTAATCGTATTGCTCAGCATCCGCTAGTCCTGAGGGTCGTGTGCGACATCGTCAGGCGGCGATCTGTGGCCGTTCAACGTGAGCAAGAGATGGCACTCACAAGTGGCAATAGTTATGCGGGCTTCCATGGTCTCGCAAGTCGCTGCGCGGCATCTCGGCCCCCAAACGCCATGAGGCTCCTCGCCGACCTCAAGCGTACTTGGCTTTGGCTATGTAGTTGTCAACACCGGAATAAAACGACCGCATTTCCATCGGTTTTGTAGTTGGAAAAACGGCCTACGGCGAGGACGCGGTAAAGTACTCTACAACAGTTTCTAAATTCTTCGCCTGACCGTCAATGCGACAACGCCGGTATGGTCGAACGGCGGTGTCGCTATTGTGAGCGGGTTTTCCAGCCCTCGAAGTTTCAGCCGGGGCAATCGGTCTGCAACCAACCGGAGTGCCAGCAGCAGCGGCGCGCCGACTATCACCGCCAGAAGATCGCTTCTGATCCGGAATACCGGCAGAGCTGTCAGGACAGCTCCCGCCAAATGGCGGACACGGAATCCCGAGTACTGGCGGCGACGCCGTGAGAGCAATGCGGCCATCGTCGAACGCAATCGCCAACAGCAACGAGTCCGGGATCAGAAGCGGAGGCTTCGCGTACACCGGACTGGTGCATTGTGGTCATTGCGGCTGCCTGCTCGTTGGCGAGTTGAAGAAGGGCAGTTGAAGAAGGGCAGGTATGTGTACTACCACTGTACGGGCAACCGCGGGAAATGCCCGGAGCCGTACACACGGGAGGAAATCCTCTCGGGCGAATTCGCCAGCATATTGCAAGAACTCGTTATCCCTCCGGCCATTCTGGACTAGCTGGGCGAGGCGGTTCTGAATGCGGACCGTACCGAGCAGGCCGCCCGTGCAGAAGCCAACAAGAAGCTTCAGGCCCGCCACGACCAAATCGAAGCGCGCATCGGGACGATGTATCTTGATAAACTCGACGGGGCGCATCACGCAGGAGTTTTTCGATAAACAGGCTGGCTCCTTGCGCCGCGAATAGGATAGTCTCCTTCGCAAGATCCAAGACATCCGGAAGGCCGCACCAGTCCCTATCGATCAGGCCATTGACATGCTTCGCCTGACGAGTCGGGCGAGCGAATTGTTCCTCCAACAACCCGCCGTCGAACAACGCCGGTTGCTCCAGATGGTTGTGCAAAAAGCGGCTTGGAAGGACGGCACGTTGCAGACGGCCCTGTTCGAACCGTTCGAAATCCTGCGCCACTCGAACCAAGAAACTTATAGAAAGGAAAGGAGAAAGCGGGGTCTGCACGAGAATTGGGAATCTGGCTCCCCAAGAACACGGTTTTGCAATTTTTCTCTCAAAATTCCTTCATATTGTCGGAGCCCGCCTGGGTTGGCCGAAGTCATCCGCACTCACCAACAGGATTTGCTGGCACGCTGGAACCCGGTGCTATGTTGGACCATGGATAATGTTGAAGCCGTACCCGAGCCTTCCACCCTCCTACTGACATGCCGCGCCAGCGTTGTGTACTATATGACGGCGACGGCGCGCAAAGACCAGCTGCTCGGGGTTTAGTAAGGATAAGGGGGAACGTAGTGAGTGAACCCCCACCACACGATCTTGCTAACCTGGGCTAGCAGATCCGGGCGAGCGACGAAAAGAACCATTGGCGCGATCACAAAGCTTAGCGCCCAGACCCAGACGAGGGCTCCAGCAACCCGCCGCGCCTTGTTCACATTCGGGTAGCCAATTTCCAACTGTCTGACCATGAGCCACGGGAACATCATAGAGGGGAATAAGAATATCGGCGTCAACGGCCAGATTGCAAAGAACCCAGCGGGAATCCATTTTCGATACGTGAACATAAAGACTGCCACCGCCCAGAACGCGATCGACAGCAGCATCAGCTTCGCAGACGGCAACGAAGAGATCCGATTGATTGCGACCGCAGTCATATCTATCGGCGTGCCACAGTAGCGGCATTTCGTCATCGAGTCGTTGATGTACTGCTTGCATGACGGGCACCGGAATATCTTGATTGGTCGTTCAGTATCTTTTGTGGGTTCGGGAGCGCTCGAACTCGTCTCAAAGGGATCTGAGAGCAACTCCGACGTGTCCGGCTGATCCGGCTTGTATCGCACCCGAACCTTTTTCCCCAGCAGCTGTCTATACGGCCGGCCCGCCCAGAAACCGAACTCCTTCTCTCCTCCGAAGAAGGTGTCGTCAATTCGAAAGGAATAACTGACTTCGAGCACTGTTCTGGTCAACCCCTGATTGTCTTGCAGTTCCCGTGGCTCGGCCCCATCGATTGTCCCTTCGGCGACAGGCCACTTTGCTTCCCCAAGGATTCGCCAGGCCTTCAATCCCAGGTAGGCGAGGCCAATGATCGCTGCCAACCATTTAAAAAGCATGACTTATCTACGCCGAAACGGGTTTCGTCATCCTGAAATTTTAATCCCGCTAGTATCAGTTTTCAACCGGAATTTCCCTTTTGGTTTTCGTGCCGGTCATTATAAACCCAACCGGCTCCGCTTGTGCCGGCTTCTCTGAAGTTTTTCCATCCCGCGCCACGCCGATGGCCCAGGAACGGACCAGATCTGCCTCCCGCCGTTACTAAAAAGGCTGAAGGTGCCGCAGTACAAGCGATTTTTCGGACGCCTCGTCGTCCCACCCTCCTTCCTTCAACCGGTTCTCTCCCCCGCCGCCCCGTTCTATCCAGTCGGCAGGGGCATCGCCCAGATCCCCCGCAAAATCGCCCCGAACACCCGCCGCCTCAGGTGACCTTCGGCCAGCAAGACCCAGTAGTAGCGGGCATGCTTCACCAATCGCCCACCCGTTTTCACCGGCCGCTGTTGCAAGCTGGTGAGCGACCAGTGGTTGATTTTCTTCGGGAGCACCAGCCGGCGCCACAGGTTCCCCAGATTGTATGCCAGCACGCTCAACTGCAGGTGCACTTCGTTGGATCGAAAGCGATGACTCAACGGCCGTGTCCAATGCGTGGCCTGCTTGCCTTCCTTGATCCACTGCTCCGCCGTGCCCCGCTTGTTGTCGAACCGCACCACCGCAGTTAATGTTAAACGGTCCTTCGACTGTCCCCGTAGGGTTGCAGAGCTACCGGAACCACACACTCGGCTTCGACGGAGCGAAACGAATTGTCGCCGAAGGTGGATACGTCGCTCGTAACCACGACGGCGCTCCAGTTCGGCGAATCCCAGGGCGTCGAAATACCAGACGGGACAGGCGGTGCGACGGTAATCTGCGACGAATTCTGTACTTGCACTGCATGAGCCGGGCCATGAATCGTGTTGGTGATTTTAAGGTACGGAACGAAAATGTTTCGGATGCGCCATGGCCCTCTGCCAGCTCCGGAAGTTTCCCGCCGTACCACAAGCCCTAAAGGTGGCTTGCTGCAGCGGACAGTCGTCATCATAGGAAATAATCTGCGAATGAATGTCCCTGTTTTGCTTCCCTACATCGCTACGTAAACTAGAGGGCGTTCGCGAGACGGTGATGAAGAGGAGCACAAAAATGACATCAACACCACTGTTGGCTATAGCAGCAGTCGCCGTACTTTGTGGATTTGTGAACGGCCAATCAAGCGGTTACGACGTGCTGATCGCTCAATCCAAGGCAGAGCTATTGTCAGGCCAAATGGATCAAGCCCTGGCCGATAGCCAAAAAGCCATCGCGCTTGAAGGGAATCGGTGGGAGGCGTATATGATTGCCGGTTACGTCCTGCAGGCGCAAAAGCGGTACGACGAGGCGAATCGAAATAGGCAATTGTGCAGGCGAGCAATCATTCCCAAGCATCGGAGTTCATGACCGAGTGGCGGGACGCGAGCGGCGTGAAGATGCCGTTCAAGATCCTGCTCCGTTTCGATAACGGCCAGACCAGAGAGGCAGCCGTAGTCTCGTATGAGTTCAACACCGGTCTGAAGGCGGAAGACTTGAGCAAGAAGCCGTAAGCATGAAGCGGTGCGAGCAACAAAAAAGTCTGCTAAGGAGGACAAAATGAACTCGATAACAATGTTGGCTTTCTTCGTAAGGGCCACGGTTCGCAAAAGCAGGCCTATGCTCAAGCCTTTAGCAAACAAGGCGATGTTGACGACGATGGTAGCAGCTTTTTTTTCGCTTGAGTTGTCGAACGCGCAGGGGGTTTTGAGTTCAGGTCAGTGCCAAGAAGGCCTTCGCGCCAATGACGCAGGCTCCGGAAAAATTGGCTCGGCAAGCACAAACACCGCAGGCGCTTCAAACTCCTCGACGAGCGCCCAAGACCTGCTCATCGCACTGGATAGTCCTAGCTCAGTGCAGTCTCTGTTGAGTACTCTACAACCAAACCAAGACGCAATAAACACAAAAGAATCGAGTACCTCAGACGCGAACGTCTTGATTGACGCTACTCGTGAGATCGCGGAGCACGAGACTAGAATTCCGACGACACCAGGATCGGCCGTGCAAACGGTCATAGAGAAGACCACCGGTTGTCCAATGTCAATGGAAATGCCCGGATCTCCGTTGAAACTAGCGGCTCCCGTGCAACCCACTCTACGACGCCTTTCTTTTTTTGACAACCTCCGATTTCGACGGTGCCAGCGCTTCTAATTCTCTGATGAGCGCCGGAATCTGTTTGTGTCCGGTGACCTTTCGGAACTGTTTTTGTGCAACCAGGAGTCCCGACCCGACCCAGCGCTCTCGCTGGTCGCCGCCATGCCAGCGTTTCACATTTTTGCAAACCTGCTCCACGATCGAGAACGCCGATTCGATCACGTTGGTGCTGGCCAACGTTTTTCGCAGTTGCATGGGGACGTGAAGCCGGTGCACGGTCAGGGTCTCCTCCATTCCTTCGCCCAAGCTCCGCGCCGCACTGGGATTGAGGTCCATCAGTTCGCGATGGAGTGCGTTCAACGCCTGCTTGGCAGCAGCGTGGTCCTCCAGGGCATAAGCCGCATGGAGCCTTTTAGCCACCGCCGGTTTGTGTTCGTCGGTCAGATGATCGAGCACATTCCGGCGCTGCAGAGTAGGGCGCTGGCGCGGTGGCCACAGGAACGGAGGTTTCCGTTGACCGGCGGCTTTCGCCGTTACGCCGGTGTCGCAGTCCGCTCCATAGCTCCGTCTCCAGCACCCCCTCATCGAACCGTACGTGAAGTTTTCCCTCATACGGCTCTCCGGGAGCCTTCCCCCGGCGGCATTCAGCTCGTATGCACAATTCGGCCCTGAATCGAGTACAGGCCGCTTTTCTCCAGTAAGCCAGTGGCGTTCTCCAGAACGCTCGCCGTTTGCGCTGATGTTTGGTCCGCAACCAAATCCGAAGTTTCCGCGTGACATATTGATCCACCTTCCGAAAATGCTGGGCTGAGTTGAGCCAGCCGAAGTAGGCCGACCATCCCCGCAGTATCGGGTTCAGCCGGTCCAACTTCTCTTGCACCGCCGGGCGGTTATCACGGCCGATAGCCGCCTTCACCTTATCCCGAATCCGCTGCATCGAACGTTGCGATGGCCAGCAGTAGCAGAACCACTTGCTGGTATCGCGCCGCGATGGCTGTTTCCGAAAGTGCACCCCCAGAAAGTCGAAGCCATCCTGTGCCGCGACCATGCGAGTCTTGTCCTCATTGACAGTCACCCGCAGCCGCGCCAGGAACTGCCTCAGCTTCGGCATGTAAGTTTCCGGTGGCTTCCATCGGCACAACACCACGAGGTCATCCGCATAGCGGACCATCTTCGTCGCCTTCACCTCCCGCTCCCAGTACAGATCGAGCGGATGTAAATAGATGTTGGACAACAACGGCGAGATCACTGCCCCTTGCGGGGAGCCGACCGTGGTCTCTTCCAGAATCCCTTCGTGCAGCACTCCGGCTTTCAACCACCGCCGAATCAACCGCAGAACGCGCGGATCACGGACCCGCCGTTCAACCAGCTTCATCAGCAAATCATGGTCCATCGTGTCGAAGGAAACCACCACACACTACCCACCGTCAGGACTTCCCCGAACGTGTGACCATCACGCGTTCGCATCATCCATTCCACGGACAATCTCTGGAAGTCCTTCGGCAAGCCCGCATGCCCGGCGGATTGCAGTTTGTTCTTATTCTGCCGGACGGAAGTAAGTCACTGATCCCCGCCGACTGGACGGACTTCAAGAGTTCCATGCGCGAGCCACAGGCTTCTGAACTCGTCGGTTCACTCGATGATCTGCTGCGCCTTCGCCGCCTCGTCGATGCTCTTTTGTGCCGCGCTACCGAGTTGCCAGTAATATCTGGGGCAGGCCAGGAGAGCCATGCCGCAACTGAATCTGAACTTCACCGATATCCCGATTCCGGAAACGCACCTCTGGGAGCAGTTCGACGACGAGCAAAAACGGATCGTCATCGAGACTCTGGCGCGCCTCCTTGTCAAAGCGAGCCGTCGATAAGCACCAGGAGCAGACCGATGACTGATCCCTCCAAAATCAAACCGACACATACCCAGCGCGCCGCCTTCGTTTACATTCGCCAGTCCACGCCTGGCCAAGTCGAGCATAATCGCGAATCCACCGCCCGCCAGTACGCTTTGGCCGATCGAGCCTGCCAACTGGGTTGGCCCAAGCAGCAGGTGGTCATCATCGATGAAGATCTCGGATTGTCCGGCTCCAGCGACCGACAAGCGTTCCGGGTTCGCGCGCCTGACCAACGAAGTGGCACTCGCCCACGTGGGAATCGTTCTCGGTCTGGAGGTCTCCCGCCTGGCGAGGAACAACGCGGATTGGTATCGCTTGCTGGAACTATGCGGCATCACTGATACTCTCATTGGCGACAGCGATGGCGTCTACCATCCTGCGCTGTTCAACGATCGCCTGCTGCTGGGTTTAAAAGGTACGATGAGCGAGGCCGAGCTACACATCATTCGCGCCCGGTTGGACGGGGGCATCCGCAACAAAGCCGCACGCGGCGAACTGCGCCGCGGTTTGCCGATCGGCCTCGTTTGGGGAGACCAGGATGGTGAAGTTCTCTTTCATCCGGACGAAGCGGTCACCAGCGCCATTCGCACAGTCTTCGAACGTTTCACTGAGTTCGGTTCAGCGCGGCGAGTCTGGCTCTGGTTTCGCTCCGAAGGTTTGCCTTTTCCATTGCAAACGGCGCCTGCGGGTATGCCGGGCCCGATCCGCTGGGTCGCTCCGACATACCACGCACTCCATCAAATCCTCACCAATCCGGTGTATGCTGGCGCTTACACGTACGGCAAGACCAAGTACGAACGTTACGTCGATGAACAGGGCGCCGTCAAGAAACGCATTCGGCATCTTCCCATGGATCAGTGGGCGGTGCTCATTCCGGACCATCATCCCGGCTTCATCGATTGGGCTACCTTTCAGGCCAATCAAGCGCGGCTCGATTCCAACACACGACCGCAACCACACCAGGCGGGAGGCGCAGTGAGAGAGGGTTCGGCGTTGTTGCAAGGCATCGCCACTTGCGGGCATTGCGGCCGGAGATTAATGACACACTATCGCGGCCGGAACTCGACGCCGGGTTACCACTGCGCAGGCAAAGACATCGTGGATGGACGGGGGCAGTACTGCCTCACGATCGGTGGCCTGGCAATCGAGCAAGCCGTGGCCCAGGCCTTTCTCGAAGCTGTCACGCCGGCGGCCGTAGAAGCAACCATACTCTCGGTCCAACAACTCCAGGCCAACCAGGACGCCGCTTTGTCTCAGTGGCGTTTGGAAGTAGAACGAGCTCGCTACGAAGCAGAACGAGCCGAACGCCGTTATCGAACTGTAGACCCCGAGAACCGGCTGGTCGCCCACGGGCTGGAGACGGAATGGGAGAATCGTCTGCGCAACCTCTGCACCGCAGAAACGGAACTGCGCAGCCGCGAGCAAAAACGACCCAGCTCACTTGCACCCCAACAGCTCCTAGCAATTCAGCAGCTCGGCTCCGATATTCGCCAAGTGTGGGCTGCGACGACGACCACCGACCGCGATCGCAAGGAACTGTTGCGCACACTATTGGAAGAAGTGGTTCTGAATCTCAAACGGGCCGAAGGACGCGCTCATCTGACACTCCGCTGGCGCGGCGGAGCGGTTACTACGCTGGATGTGGCCGTACCGAAGTTCCGGCCCATAGGGCCGCGCACCGACGAAGATACGATCTCGCTGTTGCGCCGCCTGGCAGATCTCTATCCCGATGAAGTGATCGCTGGAATCTTGAATCGCCAAGATCGCAAAACAGCCACCGGAGAACGCTTCACCGCCAACCATGTGGGCAGCCTGAGGCGGTATCGCAACATTGCTCGCTTCCAACCGCCGGCTGAGCCACCTACCGGAGAACTGGTTTCGATCCGCAAAGCGGCGCAGATTCTGGGCATGAATACTTCCAGCATTCATCGCTGGCTGGCAGATGGATTCATTGCCGGTGAGCAGATCACGCCGGGCGCGCCGTGGCAGATTCGAATCACCGATGAACTGCGCGCGCGCATCGTGCAAGAGGCGCCGCCGGAATATCTGCCCATGCTGGAGACCACCATCAGACTCGGCGTTTCGCGACAGACGATATTGCAGCGTGTAAAGCGCGGCGAGCTCCAAGCCGTGCTGGTGAGACAAGGTCGCCGCAAAGGCTTGCGAATCAAAGTGATCGATCAACAGCCGGAGCTATTCGAGCAACTTTCATGAACCAGGGGGCAGTATGACGCAGTATCCAAGTAGCTCTTGAGATCCAAGTTAATGACTTGGTCGTAGCCGTAGGTCACCCACTTGCGAATATCGTAGATCGCTTGCTTGGCACTCCGTTTGGGCCGGAATCCGTACGATCCCGGCCGGAAGCTGGCTTCAAACAGCGGCTCGATGACTAGCTTTACCGCTGCCTGTGCGATCCGATCCTTCACTCCTGGGATTCCCAGCGGCCTCTGCCGTCCATCAGGCTTGGGGATGAATACCCGGCGCACCGGTTGGGGCCGGTATTGCTGCTGCAATAGTTCCTCCCGCAGTTCCAGAAGAAACCACAGCGTTCCCTTCGCCTCGATCGATTCGATAGTTTCGCCATCGACGCCTGCGGCTCCGCGGTTACGTCGAACTTGCTCCCATGCAACCCACAACACCTCCAGACTGCAAACCTTATCAAACAGAACTCCGAACGTTCGTTGCGGCTGAGCCTTGGCCGCTCGGTATAGCTTCCTCTGAAGTACACGGACCTTTTCTAACGTCGTGCGTTGAGCCTCATCGGCAGTCACGAAATCCCTCCTTCATTGTTGGCATGGCTCGAGTCGAGGCCCTTCGCTCCGGCGGGTTTTGCTGTCCACGCCCTCTTCGCTACGCTATGGCCTCTTCCGACTTCCCACGCGGCATCGCAAACCACTTCGACTTTCGTCTTATAGGTCCGCTTACGGCGACGGAGTATCCGCCGACCTCGTGGGATCTCGACCGTTCCCTCACGCTTCCTTCCGTTCATGCCGTTGCTCGAAACACCGGGGATGACGGCTGCTTCTCTTCCCTACGCATCCACAGCCGTTGCTGTCTTCGCCCATACACAGGAGGCTCGACCATCCCATTCCCGAACTCTCCCAGTAATACTCGTTCGAGATGCCATGACGGTGCCATACATTCCCTTTCGGTACGGCCTGAACTTTTGCCCGTGCCTCCGGACTGGGTACTGAGGCTACGTGTCGGGTCTGCTGCGACATGACAAGTTACCCCGCCATGCCTGACCTCTGGCTACCGGGTTCGCAGGGACTTGCCCGGGAGGGGACGTTCCACCCCTCTGGAAAGCGCGGGTCTCGGCCCGCGATATGGACCTGGCAGCGCTGGATCGCCGCCGAGTCGCCGGCGTGCTTTTTTACTGCGGCAGTGAGTGCCTTGCCGCCATCCAGAATATAGAGTCTCGGCTCGGTAAAATCGAGCCCGCGACTGACCAAGTCGCCGAGCAACTCTCCGACTACGGTGGCGTTTTCGGTGGCGCCTTGCCGAATGCCTAAGATCATTTTCCGCCCGTCCTGGGCGATTCCCAATGCGACCACCATCTGCTGCCCTTGGAATGGCGTTGCATCAATCAGCAATGCACACAGCCGCGTCTTGTCCAGCCGCCGCTCCATCATATCCTTCAACTTTTCCCGGCTCGCTTCGATAAAGTGCTCGCTGACGGCGCTCTTCTCCAAGCCGTAGGCTTCCGTGAACTCGCGCACCGCTTGGCCGTATTTCCTCGTGCTCAGGCCGAGCATCAACTTCTCCCAAACCGTTTCCGTCAGCGGCTCGCCTCGATGGAACAGCTCGTAGCTACCCAGGCGCACTTCCTGGTCATCGGTGCTGCGAACGCGCGGCCGCTTCACTGGAACCTTCTGCCCCATCACTACGCAATAGCCCCGCTCGCTGCCCCACCGATTGGCCGTCCTTTCCGCTATCCGGTGGCTGCGCTCGCCGACCAGTTCCCGGACTTCTTCTTGCATCAGCAGATCCATCAACCGCAACCCGGCTTGACGAATTAATTCGCCCACGCCTTGCCGCAACCAGCCCACCATCTCCGCCATCGGCAGTACCATCTGCACCGCCGGATTTCCGTCCGCGGCCATTGCCTCGAGCTCCTTCACAGCTCGCTGCGTTTCAATTTGATATGGTTTCTTCATAGCGACTCTCCTTTTTCTCGCGAAAGAAAATTTGCTCTCAGCCTATCAAGGCTGCGAGCGGGAGTCGCTAATTTCTACGATCTACCGGGCATTCCCATGTCAATCTCGTCCGCTGTCGAGAATGCGGTCGCGAACATTGGGGCAGAGGTGGGTTTCGGGGAGGCAGCCGAATTGGCGGGCCCTATCGGTGCGGCCGTCGCCGCATTTGGTTCCTCTTCTACGGCATCTTGGGAGCAGGATGAACCCTTGCTCTGGCAGCAACAGTGGCAAGAGCTTCAAGAAGAGATCAGTGCATACCAGTTCTACAAGAGCTACGAGTCCCAAATTGAACAATCCCCACTCAACAATCTGTTTGCTCCCCCGGTAGGACAGACCCCAACCCAGTGGAACGGTCCTCAAATTCAGAATCCACGGCCCAACGCTCCGATACCAGCTCCGATCTGTGTTGGTTGTCGGCGGACACAGTAGCCCGTGACTTGCTCTCGATAATTTTAAACGGCATTGCCAACTTGGGCAGCGAACTGAAACACTGGTCCCATGAAGAACGATCGGTCTCGCTATTACGGTCATCGTTTCCCAGCAGAAATCATCAGCTATGCCGTCTGGGTTTACCGTCGTTTCTGCCTGAGCTTCCGAGATGTGGAGGATCTTCTCGCCGAACGCGGAATCATTGTCTCTTATGAGGCGATTCGACTCTGGTGTCAGAAGTTCGGTCCTGAGTATGCCCGAAAACTGAAGCGGCGTCAGGGCCGCCTTCGGCGATATTTGGCACTTGGACGAAGTCTTCATTCGAATCAACGGCCAACAACGATATCTGTGGCGTGCCGTGGATCAAGACGGCGACGTGATCGACATCCTGGTTCAGCCGCGCCGCGATCACCGCGCCGGGGAACGATTCTTTCGAAGACTGCTGCGCGGCCAGAGAAGAGAACCATTTCGTGTCATTACCGACAAGCTAAGAAGCTACTCGGCCGCCATGCGAACGATGCTATGCGACGTAACTCACAACGCGGAACGTTACGCCAACAATCGCGCCGAAGCCTCGCATCAGCCGACTCGCCAAAGGGAACGGCAAATGCGCCGATTCAAATCTGCTGGCCAAGCTCAACGGTTTCTCTCCCTCCACGGTGTGGTCCAGAATCTTTTCCGAGTAGGGCGCCATTTGCTGAGATCGACGAATCATCGACTCTTGCGATCGCGATCCTTCGCGGTCTGGCGGACAGTGACTGCGGCCTGAGGCGACTCCAGGACAACCGACCATTACCAACCAAAACGACTCGCTCCCGCCCAAGTTGACAATGCTGCAGCCGATATCGCCGAGCACGCTTCCGGCTTGCTCGTGCTCGGCGAGACGTTGCTTCATCCCGCGCCGCGCGGCCTCAGGCGATGGCCATCGGCCGGCTTCAGTTCTCCATGAAGCCACGCCTTGGCGATGGCCCAGTCCCGTTTCACCGTCTTGCTCGAAAGGTTGAGCACTTCGGCGATTTCTTCCACGCTCAGACCCGCGAAGAAGCGCATCTCGACGATTTTGGCCTGCCGCGGATCTAGTTTCGCTAATCGTTTGAGCGCCTCATCGATTCTCAACAGCTCCTCGGAGTGCTCCGGCGCAAAAACGATCGCTTCATCCAGCGGGACCAGTTGTTGATCGCCGCCTCGTTTCTTCCTGTCGTGGCTACGGGCGTGATCGATCAGAATGCGCCTCATCACCTGTGCCGCGACCCCGAGAAAGTGAGCACGGCTTTGCCAGTTTGGGGACCGCTGCCTACCAGCTTCAGGTAGGCCTCGTGCACTAGTGCGGTGGCCTGGAGGGTGTGATCGGGACGCTCCCGCCGCATCTGCGATCTCGCCAGTTGTCGCAATTCATTGTAGACAAGCGGGATGAGCTTAGCGGCAGCTTCTGCGCGGCCCTGTGACACTTCGGCCAGCAGTACGGCGACGTTTTTCGCGGAAGATCCCATCCGTTTCGGCTCCAGAGGTATTTATCACAATCATCAAAGCATCTTTTGGCGACGCCGCCGAGGGCAAGGCGTATGCCTCTGGCTCATTAAGGCAATTCACGCGCATACTTCCTGTCCGCAGCGGCGCCCACAGCATCGCCCAGCATGTCCTTGGCGAAACCTCTGGCATTGTATGCGTCCTTGTAATCGGGTTTCAGGCGAATGGCTTCATTAAAATCAGCAATGGCACGCTGGTAGTCCTTCGCCTCGGTGTAGAGTGATCCCCGGCGGTTGTAATCCTTAGCATCCCTAGTCAGATTGATGAGTTGAGTCGCGTCTTGTGTGGCGAGATCGTATTTCTGCAAATGTTCATAACAACTGGAACGGTTGGTCCATAACGCCACGTTTCGGGGATTCAACTGCAGGCCAGCGGACGCGTCTTCGACGCACAAGTCGTAGCGCCCCTGGTTTAAATTGACCCACGCGCGCTGGTTGAAGAAAACGTTGTCGCCCGGCTGGCGCCGAATCGCTTCGTCGTACGCGGGGATCGCGTACTCCCAGTGTCTAAATCCCGCCGAGGCATCCCCACGCCAACGGTAGCTCTTAGCATCAGTCGGCAGCAGATGAATCGCGTGCGTACAGTCCATCAGCGCGGCCGCGTATTGCCGCAAACGGACATGGGCGGCGCACCGTCCGCGGTAGGCTTCCGCATACTGGGCGTTTTGTTGAATGGCCTCATCAAAGCTTTTCAGCGCGTCGTCGTACTTTTCCTGGGAAAGCAGCTGCTCCGCCCGATCATCCGCCTCGCGCGCGCGTGCCGGATCCGACGCAGCCGATGCCTCCGGTTCTTGCAAAGCTCCAGTGTGATAAAACCAGTAATATAGCGCGCTCACGCGCTCATCCTTGCCGAATTCGACTCTTACGTCAATAATCCCGCGGGCCAACTCAAACCACACGAACTCGGTATTTGAATGCACGAAAGGCGGACTGACCCAGCGAATACTCCCCATTTCCTGACGAGCCTGGTCCCACTTTCGCTGTATATCGGGCGCAACCGCCGCCTTGGCAACCTCAGTCAGATTGGCAAGCACATCAGCATATCGGGCTTCCGCCAGCGCCCTCCCGAGATCGATGGTCACAGACTTCATCCGATCACTGGCAACCTGAGGACCAGGTTCCGGAATGACTGAGCGGCCGACCGACGGGGCGCTGGCCGGAAGCGGCGGTTCGGGGGTCGATTCAGCTCGCTTAAGGGCGGCAGGTTTTGTGCCACGACGACCTGTCGGCTTCACGCTTGTCGTAGCAATCGGAGGCGCAACTGGCAATTGGCCAGCATGATCGGACATGACCGGGTACGGTTGCGAAATCGCTCGTTCCGGCGCTGGGGCACGCGGCTTGGTTTTATAGACGATGCCGATGATCCCGGCCGCGAGTACAGCCGCTCCTGCGAGAGTCCCGAGAGCCAAACCTGGACGCGAACGCCGGCCGGTCGCCAATCGTTCTCGGGCACCTTCCAATGCGCCGAGCAGTTCCGCGCTGCTTTCGAAACGGTTCTCCGGCTGCTTCTCCACGCAACGCAAGATGATGCGGCCGAGTTCAGGCGGGACATCGGTCAACTTAGGAACTTCATCCCGTAAAACCGCGCTGAGCACCTCGATGGAATTGCCACCCGCGAAAGCCCGCTGGCCAGAAGCCATTTCATACAAGACGACACCGAGGCTGAAAATATCAGAACGCGCGTCGGCCGGCTCGCCGCGTACCTGCTCGGGCGACATGTATCCAACGGTACCCATTACCGCTCTGTGCGCGGTCACAATCTGGGTCTCTGTGCTGTCCGCGACGCTACTGTCCAGCGAAGTCCGCTTCGCAAGCCCGAAATCAAGGATTTTCACTCGTCCATCGCGCGTGAACATGATGTTCTCTGGCTTCAGGTCCCTGTGGACAATTCCCGCCTCGTGCGCCGCCTTCAACCCTTCACTGATCTGAATCGCAGCATTGATGAGTTTGCCGGGCTTCAACCGGGCCGTGTTCGATCAGGCTACGCAAGGATTCTGCTTCAATGAACTCGGATACGATGAAGCAAATTCCATCCTGTTGCCCGACGTCATAAACGGAAATGATATTCGGGTGATTCAGCGCGCTGGCTGCCCGCGCCTCCCGCTCAAAACGGGCCTGGCTGCTGGCGTCGCCGCGGACTTCGATCGGCAGAATCTTGACCGCCACGATTCTTCGTAACCGGCTATCACGTGCACGGTAAACCTCACCCATGCCCCCTTTCCCGATTCGTTCCAGAATTTCATAGGGTCCGAGCTTGGCGCCGGGACTAATGCTAAGCGCTTCGCACTCGCGCATCGGTTCGAGAACCGGTCTCGACAAGAAGCTTCCAGCCTGTTCGAACTCTGCCAGAAGCCTCTGTGCCTCCAAGAGAACGTCTTCTTCGTGACACGCGGATTTCAAGAACCTGGAGCGTTCACTGGGAGCAACTTCTAGAGCCTTTTCAAGCAACGCCTTGACAGCTTCCCACTTCTCGGGTGACGGCTCCATATTGGGTTAGACCCTAGACATCTGGTTTACCACAATTGTCGATCAACAAAATGTCCCCAAGCGGCGGCAGTCGTCGCGTTGAGAAGTGAAGGTGAGAAGTGAAGGCAATCGACGGACGGCTCGCTTGTTATACTGATCTGGATTTGGATCGCGACACTTTTTCCCGGACGCGATTTGGGCGAGAGTTGCTTTCGGGCCTTCGAGGATGGGGATATGACGAAACACAGGCCATGGGTCTTCTCCAGATTGGCTGCCTCGCAATAACGGGGGGGGGGGGGGGGGGGGTTCTGTCGTCGCTTGGCTCAGTTCGTGCTATCCGCCCACGTGATGCGGCCCGGCCGGCCGAGAGCGGCGGGCCGACCATAGCGAACCATGACCCGAACAGAGAACCCCTTGCGGCGCGGACTCGCCGACGACCGCACCAGCGACCCATGTGCCGTCGTCATCTTTGGAGCGTCGGGCGATCTAACGAAGCGAAAGCTCATGCCCGGTCTGTACAACTTGGCGGTGAGCGGCTCCCTCTCCGGTGGCTTCGGGGTCGTCGGTGTCGCGCGCAGTGAGAAGTCGAACGACGACTTCCGCGCAGAGATGAGAGGTGCCATCTTTTTTTTTTTTTTTTTTTTTTTTTTTTTTTTGTTGTCGCCGCTGCCTTCGTTGAGTACGTATTGCTAGCCTGTTCGTCGTGCTCTGGGCGTCGGGTTTCATCGCCGCCAAGTTCGGTCTGCCCTATGTGCGAGCCCCTGACGTTCCTGACGCTGCGTATGGCCGGGGTCGTGGTCCTGCTCGGCGCCGTCATTATTGTCACGCGGCCAAAATGGCCGGATCGCCATTGGCATGGTGCGCAGCGCCCTGACCGGCCTCATGGTGCATGGCCTCTACCTCGGCGGCGTGTTTATCTCCATCGAAAACGGGCTTTCCGCAGGCGTCATCGCGCTCCTCGTCAGCTTGCAGCCGGTGCTGACGTCCACGATCGCTAATCGATGGCTGGGCGAACGCGTGGTGCCGCGGCAATGGCTCGGCCTCGCTCTGGGTCTCGCCGGCGTCTATTTGATCGTGCGCGAGAATGTCGCGGCGGGCGAAGCCAAGCCCGTGGCGTGGCTCTTCGGAACGCTAGCGCTTATCGGAATTACGGTCGGCACACTTTACCAGAAGCGCTTTGGCAGCAGCATCGACTGGCGCACCGGCATGTGGGTGCAATACGTGGCGGCCGGGATTTTGTTCGCGCTCGGAGCCGCGATGTTCGAAAATCGCGTCGTGCAGTGGACGCCGCAATTCGTCTTCGCGCTGAGCTGGATGGTGTTTGTGATGTCGCTCGCGGCCGTCTGGCTCCTTTACTATCCTCATCCGCCGTTCGGCCGCGACCCGCGTGGTCAGCCTGTTCTATCTGACGCCGCCGGTGACGGCGCTGATGGCTTGGCTCTTCTTTGACGAACGGCTTGCGCCGCTTGCCCTGGCCGGCATGGCGAGCTGCGTTGCCGGCGTCTTCCTGGTGAACTGGCGAATAGGTGGTGCGGCGGCATAATGCGCGCTAACGTGCGCCTCGAACTGCGCGTAGGAACAAATCATGAGCGCTCACGGCCCGATCGAATATCGCGATGCGCCCCCCGAGGTCCGCGCCGTATTTGACGATATCAAGCGCACGCGGAAGGTCGAGGACGTCAACAATTTCTGGAAATATCTGGCGCACGATCCGGCGACGCTCAAGCGCACCTGGGAGAGCATCAAGGAGATCATGGCGCCGGGCGCGCTCGACGCGGTGACCAAGGAGATGGTCTATCTCGCGGTCAGCGTTACCAACGGCTGCGGCTATTGCATCGCCAGCCATGGCGCGGCGGCGCGCAAGGCGGGCATGAGCGAACAGATGTTCGGCGAGCTGATGGCCGTGGTCGGCATGGCGAACGAGACCAACCGCTTGGCCAACGGCTATCGCGTGCCGATCGATCCCGCGTTCGAGCGCTAGGGCTGCAAATCGGCGCCAAGCAGAATGTCATCAGCCCCGCCGCTCGTTCGCGACATCGTTGTCGTTCACAGCTCGGACCTGCACGTCGATCACGACTATACGGCGCGGCTGCACGGCGGCGACGGCACCGCAGGACTGGCTTGCGTGCTTAATGCGGCGCGCGGCCTTGCAGCCGACGTCGTGATCCTCGCCGGCGATACATTCGATAGCCACCGCGTGCCGCAGGATCTGATCGAGCGTGCCGCAGCCGTGATGACCGGCGCGGCGCTGCCTATCGTTGTGCTTCCCGGCAATCACGATCCGGCGATGGCCGAAGCGGTCTATCGCGGCGGCGCGCTTGCGGCAGTGGAAAATCTGCACGTCATCGGCATCACCCACGAAGAGTCGATCGTGTTTCCGCGGCTGTCGGCTCGAAGTCTGGGGCCGCGCCCATCGCGACTATGACGACATGATTCCGTTCGAAATCCGTCGCGAGCGCCGCCCACGGCGCACTCGCTGGCAGATCGCGATGGCGCATGGTCACTACGAGCCTGCGCCCGATCGCAGCAAAGGGCCGCGGCCGTCTTGGCTCATCGGCGACGCTGAGATCGCGGCGACCGGCGCCGACTACGTAGCGTTGGGCCACTGGAATCGGGCTGTGCGCGTCGGCAACGGATCGGTGCCGGCGCATTATTCTGGATCGCCCGAATATGCCGGCACCGTGAATGTCGTGCGCCTGAGCGAAGCGGCCGGCGTCACCGTCACCCGCGCGCCGCTCGATATCGCGCGCGAGACGGCAGAGTGATGTCGGCATGAAAACGGCCCCGCTGGAGAACGGGGCCGCTTTGTTTCGTAGCGCACTTCCCTTGCTAAGGCTGTACCGGCGCCGGCGCAGGATTTGCGTTCCGGGTTCATGGGCGTCGGCGAATAGGTTCTGCTCGCTGGACCGCTCGGCTGCGCCATCGGCGGCGATGCGTTGTTGACTGCCGTGTTGTGGTTGGCCTGGTTCGGCAGATGGCCTATGCCCAACACCAGTCCAATAACAACGGCCAGAAGAACGCCGCCCGGCGATCCATCCTGACGCTACGTTGCCGGTGCGTGCATTCAGGTCGTAGGGCGAGTCGCGCTGTAGCGGATCGTTCTGATTGCGATAATCGCTCATGGCGGGTCTCCCGTTTGTCAGTACCCGGCGATAACCAGAAGGGCTGGTCCGTTGTTTCACTGTTCCTGAGCGGCGGGGCATAGCGCCTAGGCGAGTCGGGCATGTCGGAAGTTTCGCCATTGCCCGCGGTATGCTGAGGTCATAGTTTTTCTTCCTCGCATAAGCGTCACATTTGGCATGGCGACGCCGAAGTGGAACAAACGGACGGTCGGGGACGCACATGGGAAGTAGCTCAATCTGGGCGCAACGCAGGCATGTCGTTGGCGCGATGCTTGTTGCGGCTGCGACAATGGCCATTGTCGTGGCCGTCCGCGCGCAGGAGCCTGACTGGAACATGGACCATGAAGGCGCCGTTCCGCGCCGCGCGCGGCGAAGTGGCGGCGGTCGCGCTCGACGGCAAGCTGCATGCGCTCGGCGGCTCGGTGAATGGGACGGCGGGCCCTTATCACGATGAATACGATCCGGCGACCGATACGTGGCGCGCCGCGCGCATCGCTGCCCGAGGGCCGCGATCATCTCGCCGTCGCGGTGGCCGGCGGCAAGATCTACGCGTTCGGCGGCTTCATCGCCTCGGTGCACAAGGGCGCCGGCACCGGCGCCTTCGAATACGATCCCGCAAAGGACAGCTGGCGCGACGCTGCCGCCGATGAAGACGCGCGCGCGGCTCGGCCGGCGCCGCAACGGTCGACGGCAAGATCCATGTCATCGGCGGCCGCGGCCTCGACGCGTCGTGGTGGCGGCGCACGAAGTGTTTGATCCGCAAACCGGCACATGGAGCGAAGCTGCGCCGCTGCCGACGGCGCGCGACCACATGGTTGTCATCGCAGTCGACGGAAAAATTCACGTCATCGGCGGCCGCTTCAAAGGCCCGCTCGACCGCACCGGGCTGCACGAGGTTTACGATCCGGCGACCGACAAGTGGACCTCGGCCGCGCCGCTGCCGACGCCGCGCAGCGGGCTGGCGAGCGCCTACTATCACGGGCTGATCATGGTGCTCGGCGGCGAGCTGCCGCCCGATCACACCTTCGCCGAAAACGAGGGCTACGATCCGAAGACCGACCGCTGGACCCCGCTGGCGCCGATGCCCCACGGCCGGCACGGCTTTGGCGGCGCCGCCATCGGCGACAACGCCTACTTCGTCGGCGGCAATCTTGACCCGGGCGGCGGCGGCACGACCGATCAGCTGATCATGTTTCATCTGCCGTGACGCGCAGCGCGGCGGTCCGTGACATGTTTCGCCCGGAGCGCGCTATTGTGCGCCGCACGCGCTCGTAGCTCAGCTGGATAGAGCATCAGACTTCGAATCTGAGGGTCGGGAGTTCGAATCTCTCCGAGCGCGCCAGCGCTTAGCTCACTCCGTTGCGAATGCTTATTGGGAATCCGGGTTTCGGGGTTCGTCCATTTGCAAACAGCTGGTGTCGCCCCAGTTGATTTCTCGCTGTTCCAGTTGGATGCAGCAGAGGAGCACCATGACGAAGGTGACTGCGCCGGTGATGAGGATGAGAAAGTCTCAGAGACCTAGCTTTCGGCTCAGATCACACGAGCGGATCAAAGATCATGGGTTTTTGAGCATGTGAAAACTCATGATGCAGGGGCCGTCTCAGTTGGCGGCCTCTTTCATATCACCTTGTACTTGGGCTTTCGTCTCCTTGGTGTGCTGTCACTACCCTGATCCGGCTGCCTCATGTCCAAGATGAGCTGATGCATTTCAAATCCGTCCTCAGGGTCCGCGGGGGCAGTCAAAAGCGGCAGGGACTCGGGTCATGTTGAGCACCGACCAAAGTCGATTGACATAGCAGCATCCCGATAAAGGCGCGGCGGAAGGCCACGCTGACCGGAACGCCCTCTGGATATGCCAATTCTCCTAGGAGATGCGAAAAGATCACATTATTGACCTAAGTTAAAGGAATCGTTAGAGAAATAGCCGATGTTGTTTCCACGACACAATTCTCAGCGGAATTCAGCTATCCCCCGCTCCGCGCAGGAGCTGGCTTTCGCGGTAGTTGCGAAGGACAGTGAAGAGATGATTAATAGTGGTTTGCAGGCCCTGCGAGGTCGCATCCGGGGGGCGCGCGGGATCTCGGGGAGCGGATGCATGAAGAGAATCGGAGCGCCGGCGCCCAACGAGACGCCGCGCATTTCTAATTGCAGCACCCGGATCGTCGCGCGCTCGAATCCGCGTGTGCATTCGCTCGACCTCGTCGCGCCGCGAGGCTAGCCATGAACAAACATGCACCGTTGAACACAGAGGTAAGACTGCGTCAGGCGTCCGCTCACGCGTCGATTGTTCCGGATTCCTCACCAACGCCGGTTAAAACCATTCCAGTGCGAATACCGGGAAAGCCAGAGCATGATATTGTCGTCGGGACCGACATTCTGGGAGAATTGCCAAAGCGCATAACGAGTCTAAAGCTGTCGCGCTCTGTTCTTATTATCACCAATCCCACGATTAATGAGTTGTACGGCACGAAGGTAGCTCAGGTGCTTACGGACGCCGGGTTTGATCCGGTCAGGTTTGCAATGTTTCCTGACGGCGAAGAATACAAAACGATAGAATCTTGGCAATCGCTTCTTGTGGCCGCAAATGAAATAGAAGAGCAGAGCGAGACGCGGTTGTTGTTCATTAATCTCGGCGGCGGCGTTGTCGGTGATGTCGGCGCATTTGCTGCTGCGTGCTATGGCCGCGGACGAGATTATGTCCAAATCCCTACTACGTTGCTTGGACACGTGGATTGCGGAATGGGTGGAAAGTGTGCGATAAATTTTACGTTTGGTATTGGAGAGGCAAAAAACCTTATCGGCGTATTCCATCAGCCGCGGCTTGTGCTAGTGGATATGAAATTTCTCAAAACACTACCACCGCGCGAAATACGCTCTGGGCTTGCAGAGATCATCAAATACGGAATGATCGCCGATGCGGCGCTTTTCGCCTTTGTCGAAGATAAGCTTTCCGACATATTGGCCTGCCATTCGGCTACTTTGGAGCCAGTCATTGAAAAGTGCCTAAGATTGAAAGTAGATGTCGTAGAGAAAGATGAGCGGGATGTTTTAGGCATTCGCGCGCATCTCAACTTTGGACACACGATCGGCCACGCACTCGAAACCGCGACAGAATACAAGGTTTACACTCATGGCGAGGCAATATCGGTAGGGATGTTGTGCGCGTGCGAAATCGCTGAAAGGCTTGGGAAGCTTGACTCAAGCGTAACCCAAAGGCTTGAAACCCTTTTGAGTAAGCCGGATTGCCCACTAAAATGTCTGCAAATGCGGATGAAGTACTGGAGGCCATGAAACATGACAAAAAGTTCCGGGCGGGTGTAAATCTATTCATCTTGCCGACGGCGGTCGGGAAAGTGATGCTCGAAGAAAACATCCCAATGAATATAATTCGCAGCGTCGTTGAGGGACAAATCGAACAGCGTATTTAGTTACGCTCTGGGGGCGGGCGATTTGCAATTCGTAGATGGCCCGTTCTAATTCTCTTCGACATATCTTCACAAACAGAACGACGTTTACATTGGGCGACAGCGGCGTCCCGCCGCGTAACCCGCGGGCTTACTATTGATTGCGTGTCCTGATTTCCCTTGGCGGGTGACTGCTAATTAGCTTTTTCATAGGAGTTAGGTGCGACGAACAAGTACGTTTATCCTTCTCCTTTAGCGTCTTGCTTGTCGCGTTTGTCCGCGGCGGTTTCGAGCGTTCTGATCTCGGCCACGCGCTTCTCGTCCTCCGTTCCAGCTTGCGGTAGTCTAGGCCAACAGCGATCCGGTCGGCGTGGCGTGCGCTGCCCGTACGTCCGGCCGGCACTTATTGACGAACCGCGCCAGTCATTGAAAATGCTTGCGTGATATCCTCCCTCGCAATCCGGCTCGGTCTCGATATCGGCGGCACGTTTACCGACGTGGCGCTCGAAGTCGGCGAGCGGCGCTTTACGGCGAAGACGCTGACTACGCCAGGTGCGCCCGAGGAGGGAGTGCTGGCGGCGCTGCGTTCGGTCATCGGGGCAGCGGGTATCGAGCCGCGCCAGGTCGGGCTGATCATTCATGGCACGACGCTTGCCACCAACGCGGTGATCGAGCGCAAGGGCGCCAAGACCGCGCTGCTCACGACTGAAGGATTCCGCGACGTCATCGAAATCCGTCACGAGAACCGGTTCGAGCAATACGACGTCAACATCGATCTGCCGCCGCCGCTTGTGCCGCGCCGCCTGCGATTTCCGGTGCGCGAGCGGATCGACGCCCAGGGAAACGTGCTGGTGCCGCTGGACGAGGCCGGTCTCGCGCGCACGATTGACACGCTCGCTGCGCAGCAGGTCGAGCGCGGTCGCGATCGGCTTTCTCCACAGCTTCACCAATCCCGATCATGAGCGCCGCACTGGCGAGGCAGTCGCCCGCCGCCTGCCGCGTGTGGCGGTGACGCTGTCGTCCGATGTCTCGCCGGAGATGCGCGAATACGAGCGCTTCTCCACCGCCTGCGCCAACGCCTACATCCAGCCGCTGATGGGACGCTATCTCACCGGACTGGAGCGGGAGCTTGCGCGCGCCGGCTTTGTCTGCCCGCTGCTGCTGATGACATCGGGCGGCGGGATTACCACGGTGGAGACCGCCATTCGTTTTCCGGTGCGCCTCATCGAGTCCGGGCCCGCGGCAGGCGCCATATTCGCCGGCCGCATCGCGCGGCAGAACGGACTCGATCAGGTCCTGTCATTCGACATGGGCGGCACTACCGCGAAAATCTGCCTGATCGACAAGGCGCAGCCGCAGACGGCGCGCGTGCTCGAAGTGGCGCGCATTTATCGCTTTCTCAAAGGCAGCGGCTTGCCGCTGCGCATTCCGGTGATCGAGATGGTGGAGATCGGCGCGGGCGGCGGCTCCATTGCCCGCCTCGATGCGCTCAAGCGCATCGCCGTCGGGCCGGACAGCGCCGGCTCGCAGCCAGGCCCGGTTTGCTACGGGCAAGGCGGCACGGAGCCGACTGTGACGGACGCCGATGTGGTGCTCGGCCGCATCGATCCAAAGAAATTCTCCGGCGGCAAAATTGCGCTCGATGGCGCTGCCGCCGCACAAGCCATCGCCGCGCGGATCGGCACTCCGCTCGGTCTCAAGGCCGATCACGCGGCGCTCGGCATCAGCGAGATGGTGGACGAGAACATGGCGAACGCCGCGCGCGTGCACGCCATCGAGAGCGGGAAGGATTTGCGCGCGCGGACGCTGATCGCCTTTGGCGGTGCGGCGCCGCTCCACGCCGCGCGCGTCGCCGAGAAGCTCGGCATTTGCCGGGTGCTTATTCCCGCCAATGCGGGCGTTGGTTCGGCGGTCGGGTTGTTGCGCGCGCCCGTCGCCTACGACATCGTGCGTAGCCGGCTGATGCGCCTCTCCGAGTTCGATCCTGCTTCCGCCAATCGCCTGCTGGCTGAGATGCGCGCCGAAGCCGAAGCGGTGGTGCGGCGCGGCGCGCCGAACGCTGAACTTGGGGAGAAGCGATCCGCGTTCATGCGCTATCGGGGCCAAGGTCACGAGATCGCGGTGGAGCTTCCGGCGCGCGCCTTCACCACTGCCGATCGAGTGACACTGGTCGAACTGTTCGAAGCCGCTTATAGCCGCCTTTACAGCCGCTCGATCCCTGGCGTCGAAGTCGAGATTCTGAGCTGGGTGCTCGCGCTGAGCGCACCCGCCGAAGGGCGCCTTGCGGCAGCGGCGGCGGAAACGCCGGCAGAGCCGAAGCCGCTTTCCCGTCGCGCCGTGTTCGATCCGGACAGCGGGCGAATTCATCGAAACGCCGGTTTATTGGCGGGCGGATTTGGCGCCCGGCGCCCGCATCAAAGGGCCGGCGGTGATTGCCGAGGACGAAACCTCGACTGTCGTCAGCCCGGATTTTGACGCGCGCATCGACCGCTTCGGCTATATTGAACTCACGGTTCGCGAAGGCTGAGCAAAACCATGGTCGCACGCTCCAACGCCGCGCTCGCGCAGATCCACCAGCAGATCATGTGGAGCCGCCTGATCGCGGTCGTCGAGGAGCAGGCGCAGACCATGATCCGCACCGCGTTCTCGACCTCGGTGCGCGAGGCGGGCGACCTTTCCGCCGGCGTGTTCGACCGGCATGGGCGCATGCTGGCGCAAGCGGTCACCGGCACGCCCGGCCACGTCAATTCCATGGCCAACGGCGTGAAATATTTTCTCGATGTCTATCCGATTTCCGGCATGAAGCCCGGCGATCATTACATCACCAACGATCCGTGGCTCACATCCGGACATCTGCACGACATCACGGTGGTGACGCCGAGTTTCTATCGCGGCGAAGCCGTCGGGCTGTTCGCCAACACGATCCACGTGGTGGATATCGGCGGGCTCGGCATGGGGCCGGACGGACGGCAGGTCTTCGAGGAAGGTCTCTCTATTCCGATCATGCCGCTCGCCCGCGAAGGCTGCATGAACGAGGATTTGCTGCGGCTCGTGCGCGCCAACGTGCGCGAGCCGTTGCAGGTCGAGGGCGACATCTATGCCTGCGCGGCGTGCAACGACGAGGGCAGCCGGCGGCTGATCGAGATGATGGACGAATTCGAGATCGCCAATCTCGACCGGCTGGGCGAACTCGATCATCGACGCGTCGCGCGAGGCGACGCTGGCGCGCATCCGTGCCTTGCCGCACGGTACTTACCGCAACACGCTAACCATGGATGGCTACGACAAGCCGCTTGTGCTCAATGCGGCGCTCGACGATTTCAGATGACGGCATCCATGTGGATTTCGACGGCACGTCGCCGGCATCGAGCTACGGCATCAACGTGGTGATGAACTATTGCCTCGCCTATAGCGCCTTCGGCGTCAAATGCCTGGTCGCGCCCGACGTGCCGAACAATGCCGGGTCGCTGGCCCCCATCACGGTCAGCGCGCCGGAAGGCTGCGTGCTCAACGTCAAACGGCCGTGGCCGGTGGCGGCGCGGCACACGGTCGGCCAGATGTTGCCCGACGTGGTCGCCGGCTGCCTGCATCAGGCCGTTGCCGGCGGCGTGCCGGCCGAAGGCGCATCGTCGCTGTGGAATCCGCAGATTTTTGGCGGCGGTTCGCTGGTCGACGAGGTCGAGGAAGGGACCGACGCCAACGACCTGCCGCTGTTCTCGACCGTCATCTTCCACTGCGGCGGCGCCGGCGCGCGGCCCGGCAAGGACGGCTTGAGCGCCACCTCGTTTCCATCGGGCGTGCGCACGATTCCGGTGGAGGCGACCGAAAGCATCGCGCCGGTCATCTTCTATCGCCGGGAGTTTCGCGAGAGCTCGGGCGGTCCGGGAAAATTCCGCGGCGGCCTCGGCCAAACGATCGAACTTGGCGGCGCCGGCGCCAATCCGGTCGCGCTGCTGTGCAATTTCGAGCGCGTCAAGAATCCGGCGCGCGGCCGCGACGGCGGCGGGGCAGGGGCGCACGGCGCCGTGGCGCTGCGCTCCGGCCGGCCGATCCGGCCCAAGGGGCGGCAGACCGTGCCGGCGCGCGACGCCATCTGTCTTGGCCTGCCGGGCGGCGGCGGTTTTGGCGATCCGCGCACGCGCGATGCGCAGCGGGTGCTCGACGACGTGCTCGACGGGCTGATCACCGCCGAAGAGGCGCGCCGCGATTACGGCGTGGCGATCGACGCGCAGGGCCGGCTCGATCCGATCGAGACCGAACGCCTGCGCGCGCGCCGCTGAAGTTCTAGGCCTTCAACATCGAAGTATCGATCGGCAGCGAGCGGATACGCTTGCCGGTTGCCGCGAAGATTGCGTTGCAGAGCGCCGGAATCGCCGGCGGCAGAGGCGGCTCTCCGAGGCCGGTGGGCGAATAGTTCGTCGTGACGAAGTGCACTTCGATCGGCGGTACTTGCTTCATTCGCATCAACGGGAACGAGTCGAAGTTGGATTGCACGACGCGGCCGTTTTCGATGGTGATTTGTTGATACAAAGCTTCGGCAAATCCATCGAGAATGGCGCCGTGCGCCATGTTGAAAGCGGCCGTCGGATTGATGACGTGGCTGCCGATGTCACCGGCGGCCCACACCTTGTTGATCTTGATCTTGCCATCGGCCGCCACCGCTACTTCCACGACCTCGGCGAAATAGCCGAGATGGCTGTAGTAGTGGGCGACGCCAAGGCCGGTCCGAGCCGGGAGCTTGCGTTGTCTCCAGCCGGAAACCTCGCGCACCTTTTCCAGAACGCCACGGGCGCGGGCGGTGTTGAAGCCCAGACCTTTGCCGGGGAGCACTTCGTCCTTGCCGAGGAGCTCGATCTGGAATTGCAGCGGATCCTTGCCGGCCTTGTGGGCCAGTTCGTCGATGAAGGACTGGAACACGAAGGCGAGCGCGTTATCGCCCGGCGCGCGCAGCGGACCCGTTGGCACGCCGAGCGGCATCAGCGAAGTGCCATAAGACAAATTCGCAATGCGGCGGGCCGGATAGGTATCCGCCGACAAATCGCGCGGATGGGGCGAATTTTCCGTCGCGGCCGAAGCTGACGAAATGCTGCTGCCAGGCGACGACCTTGCCGTCGGCATCCAACCCGCCCTTAAGGAAGTGCCAGCCTCCGGGGCGATAGAAGTCGTGCTGCATGTCGTCGGCGCGAGTCCATAGAAGTTTCACCGGTACGCCGGCGGCCTTGGCGATCCAGGCTGCTTCCGCCATGTAGTCGACCATCAGCCTCCGGCCGAAGCCGCCGCCGACTCGCGTCATGTGAACGATGATATCCTTTTCCTCAATGCCGAGCGTCTTCGCGATCAGCGCGCGGCCCGGCTCGGGATTTTGCGTCGGCGCCCAAATCTCCACCTTGCCGTCCTGAAACCGCGCGGTGCAGTTCTGCGGCTCGAGCGGCGCGTGAGCGATGAATGGATAGGAATAAGCCGCCTCGACAACGTGTGCTGCTCCGCTTAGCGCGGTAGCCGCGTCACCGTCATTGCGCAGGCTCGTTTGCGGAGCTTGGCCGCCGAATGCCGCCGCCTGTCGCGCAAAGCCTTTGCTGCTCTGCTGGCTGGTCGCGCCTTCGTCCCACTTCACCTCGAGCTTTTGCCGCGCCTTGTCGGCGAGCCACCAGCGATCGGCCACAATGGCGACTCCGGGCATGAGCCCGGCCAGATTTCCGCCGCCTTCGACCACGAAAGCGTGGCGCACACCCGGCATGCTCTTGATAGCGTCGAGATTTGCGCTGACCACCTTGCCGCCGAAAACCGGGCATTTCTGAAAAACCGCATAAAGCATTCCCGGCACGACCGTATCGATGCCGAACAGCGGCTCGCCCTTGACCACAAACGGGCTGTCAACGCCCGGAATCGAATGGCCGATGATCTTGTAGTTCTCAGGGTCTTTCGGTTTGACCTTGTTCAGATCAGGGACAGGTAGCGTGGCGGCATCGGCCGCCACAGCGCCATAGGTCAAGGAGCGGCCCGGAAGCCTTATGCAGCACTTGGCCGGAGGACGTTTCGCATTCGCTTTCGGGCACGCTCCAGCGTTTGGCGGCGGCGGCGACCAGCATCTGCCGCGCGGCAGCGCCTGCCTTGCGCAGCGGATCCCAGTTTTGCGGGGTCGACGTGCTGCCGCCAGCATGCTGGTTTCCGTAGAGCGCAGGATTGAGGTCGGCTTGCTGAGTGCGGACCTGCGACCAATCGACGTCCAGTTCTTCGGCGACAAGCATGGGCAACATGGTTTTGACGCCCTGACCAATCTCAGGGTTCTTCGCCATGATCGTCACAACGTTGTCTGGCGAAATCCGCACGTAGGCAGTGATCGTTCTGGCCGGTATCTCAGCCAAATCCGCGGGCGCCGCTTGGGCGAGACCGCGGAAGCCGAACGTCAGCAACAGCGCCGCCGGCCGCCGCGCTTGCTCTGAGAAAATTCCGCCGCGACGTACGTCCAAACTGTCTGGCTGCGCGCGGTTCGTGATCTGCGGTTCGATCCAGTGAATCCGGTAAGAGGCGCTCGTGCAACATGGCTTAGGTCCTCTTCTTAGTGTCAGCCGAACCGAAGTCTGTCTTGGCGGCTTGCTTGATAGCTTCCCGAATGCGCAGATAGGTCGCACAGCGGCAGATGTTGCCGTTCATCGCTGCGTCGATGTCGCCATCACTCGGCGTCGGGTTACGGGTGAGCAGCGCGGCGGCCGACATGATCTGGCCGCCCTGGCAATAGCCGCATTGCACCACGTCCACTTCGAGCCACGCCTTTTGCAGCCGGGCGCCGATCGGCGTTGCACCGATCCCTTCGATTGTCGTCACCGCCGCCTTCCCCACGCTCGCGATCGGCAGGCTGCATGAGCGGACCGGCGCGCCATCGAGATGGACTGTGCAGGCGCCGCACAGGCCGACCCCGCAACCGAACTTGGCGCCTTTCAGGTCAATTTCGTCGCGCAGGACCCATAACAGCGGCGTATCGCCGTCAACGTTGACCGTGTGTTGCCGGCCATTGACCTGGAGTGTGAATTGCATAATCGGCCTTGCTAATCTGCTGACCTACGATACGACGTATAGGTCTCCAGCGAAATAGCGCTGGCCCATCAATTTTCCATGACTGCCTTGCGGCGGGCGGGCGGAACTTGTGGAGTTCGCGCGCATTCCCGCAGAATTTCTTGACGTGTCGTACCCGCGCGGCAATAGTCGTGGACGCAACCGAGTAGTGCTGGGCCCTCGGTGATCTGCACTCGAATCGTCCGCAGCAGGCTGTCATTCGCCGCAGCGGCAACTGTTCTCCCGAGCGTTCTCTGTTCGAAAGATTTCGGGAGGTGGCGTTTCGCTGCCAGATGAGCACGGGCCCCCATGACCAACAAACATCGCGCGCTGATCCTCGCTTCGTTGGTGTGCGTCGCCGCCGCAGTGTTGGCGGCCATTGGCGTCCGCGGCGCGGGGGCTGCAGCAAGCGCGGTCAGCGATCACAAGGTGAAGATCGCATTCGCCGGAGATTCTATCGTCGATAACTACTGGTCCGGCGCGGAGAAGATTGTCGCGGTCGACGCCGTGTCTGAATGGCATGATCGAACTGGGGCGTTTTGCGAAAAACGGGACCGGCCTCGACGCGCGGCGACCGTCTCTATTGGCCGCGCGAAATCCGGCGCATTGTCGAAACATTCGAGCCAACCGTTGTGGTGCTGTCGGTTGGGCTGAATGATCAGTCAGTTCATTGTCGATGGCGACGGAGTATCACACCGCGTGGGGTGCTCCCGATTGGACTGACAAGTATCGCGCTGAAGTCACCGCCTTTTTGCGCGGCGCTTCGGCCGGCAACGCGGCCGTATTGCTGGTTGGACTTCCGGCCGTGCGCAGCGCCGAGGAGAATGCCGACCTACTGGAAAAAAGCGCCATGTATGCGGCGGCGGTCACCGCCTTCGGCAATCACCGACATCGTCTATATCGAGCCTTGGAAGCTCAATCCCACGGCCAAGACTGATATCTTTTGCTTCCTACGGGCGCGACAAAAACGGGCGGATGGTGCAACTGCGAACCGGCGACGGCGAGCATTTCACCGATGCCGGCGAGGATGTCGTCGCGGTCAATATCTGTTCCCGAAGATCGTCGCAGCGGCCAACCAGCAAGGGCGCGCAACTGGACCAATGCTTAAGTCCGCAAGCAGGCGACGCAATGAGATGAATCTGGGATCGTCGGGTGTGGCGTAGATGTTGTTTCCGACCATCGATTTTGCCGTTTTCTTCGCATTGGTGTTTCCAGTAACTTGGCTGCTCAATACCTTTAATTCATGCAAGAAGTGGTTTCTGGTCGGCTGTTAGCTACTACTTTTATGCCTATTGGAAGGTCGAATACGTACCGCTGCTTTTTTTCAGCTCGCTTGCAAATTTCGTCATTGCGCTGCAGATCGGCAAGCTCCCCGACGGGCGGTCGCGGTTTGCGGTCCTTTGGATTGGGGTAGCGGCTCAATCTCGGGCGTGCTCGGCTATTTCAAGTATTATAATTTCTTTCTGCTCTCTCTAATTGGCTTGTTCGACAGCATCGGTGTGAGCCTGCCGGTGCATTTCGTTGAAGTCGCACTTCCCATCGCCATCTCATTTCTGACCTTCCACGCCTTGTCGTACATCATCGACGTCTATCGACGAGAACTGCCGCCCGACCAAGTCGCTGGTCGATATCCTGTTCTATTTCAGCTTTTTCCCGCATTTGATCGCCGGCCCAATCGTGCGCGCCAAGAAATTCCTGGCGCAGACCACGCCAGCGATCGAATCCAGCGTCAGATCCGTCTCGGCGAAAGCGTATTTTTGATCCTGGGCGGATTGTTCAAGAAGGTGATCATCGCCGATTACCTGGCGACGCAACTTTGTCGACAATATATTCCGCGGTGCCGACAGACTATTCGAGCGCTCGATCTGCTGCTCGGCAGCCTATGCGCTACGGCGCTGCAGATCTACTGCGATCTTCAGCGCCTACACGGACATCGCGATCGGCATCGCCAATCTCTCGGTTACGAGTTTCCGCAGAATTTCAATCAGCCCTATCGCGCCATATCGGTGCAGCGACTTCTGGCGGCGCTGGCACATGTCGCTGTCGACCTGGCTGCGCGACTATCTCTACATTCCGCTTGGCGGCAACAAGCGCGTGCACACCTATCGCAATATCATGATCACCATGGCTGCTCGGCGGATTGTGGCACGGCGCGAGCTTCAATTTCGTGATCTGGGGCTTGCTGCACGGTCTCGGGTTGGCCGCGCGAACGGGCTTTAGGTCTTACGCTGGTCGGCCGAATCAAAAATTGCGCGGCCGATTGCGGCGATACGCTGGTTCATCACGTTCAACTTCGTCTCGCTCGCCTGGGTGTTCTTTCGGGCGCCATCCCTGGAGGCATCGTTTGCCTATCCTGAGCCGGCTCGCCAGCGGAGCCGGCTGGAGCACGACGATGACGCCGTTTGTCGCTACCATGATGGTGCTTGGCGCGGCGACCCAGGCGATTCCCGCCGGTTGGTGGGCGGCAGCTCCGGGCACGCTACGAAATGGCTTCGCTGCCCATGCGCATTGCGGTGCCCTTTGCAGTCATCTTCATAATTGCGATTGCGGGTCCGAGCGGCATCCCCCCGTTCATCTACTTCCAGTTCTGAGCGCGCGATGACGTTGGACCAACAAATCGAGAAAACAGGCCGGACCGCGAGGAACCCCGTTCTCGCCGCCGCATTGATCGTTTACGGCACCCTTTTCCTGCTGTTCGTGACCACGCCCGAAAGCGTGGTGAGTTGGCTTCAGGGGCTCAACACCAGTGCCCTACAGCAACATGCGCTCCACGCCGCCGAGGTGGTGCAAACGGTGTCGGATCGGGTTGGTCTGAGCGCGCCTTTCCTACACGCGCGGGCGGCTTTCCTGACGGAGACCGAGGGCCAATAGGCGAGTGTTAATTCTTCATTGACCATATTTTGCCAAGAAATATTGCGATGAAGTCTTGCAAGGTCGTGATTTGGGACCCCTAGGGGTGTGTAGCGGAAAATGGGTGTGTTGGAGCGTCCTGTACCCATTGTGGCGTGGGCTTTGGCGTTCGCCGCAGGGTCAGCATGTTGTGCGTCCGCAGCGTCGGCACCGCCCGCGCTGGCCGATGCTTATGTCCTCGGCGACAGCATTGGCGAAGGCGTGGCGATTGCGTCGGGCTTAAAGAAGCTGGCGCGTATCAGCATTCATATCAGGGGCTCCAAGGCCATCGATCAAATCAATGCGACGCCGGTCGGCGCAACCGCCTTCATCGTTCTCGGAACGAACGATGCAGAAGGCAGCCTGAAAAATATCGAGAAAAGTATCGATGACGTCGTGCACGCGGGCAAGCGTCGCAAACTGAAGATGATCTGGGTTGGACCATCATGCGTGCGCCGCTCTTTTGACAGCAAAGCGAGCGATCTCGACAAAATCTTGAGCGATCGTCTGCCCGGCATGGGCGTCAAATATGTCAGCATGCGCGACGAGCGCCTTTGCAGCGGCGTCTTTCACGAGCCCGACGGCGTGGCATTTCGACCATGAAGGGCTATCGCTACATGTGGGCGAAGACCGAACAGGCCGTATCGTGGCCGGCGCTGGTCGGCGTCGACAGCGCCGAGCCCGTCGCAACCGCTTCGGAGCAGCGGCTCGGAAATGCAGCGACAGGGGCCATGGTGGTTGCTGCCTCACAGGGTGTATCGGCGGCTTCTTCGCAGGCTGGCGGCGACAAGATCGGCCCCATGATCGTCGAGATCCATCGGCCGCCGCATGCACTTTCGTCGCCCATCGTTTGGACGGGGTTATCGAATTAGTAGGTCTTGTCAGATCAGATGGCGTTCGAGCCGCTTACCGGAGCGACGCGCCAGCGCGGATTGAATACGGTCCCATGCAGGAGCAGCCGGCGAACGTACTGATTGTCGTGACGTGCGCGCTGGCGGCCCTCGTCATCGGATGCGCCGCAATGCTTCTGCGTGCGCCGGCAATTCCACAATCGTCTCGCGCCGGCTCGACCTTCCTCGTCAGCCAGGACCGCGCACCCCGGTCAACGGAGGAGAAGGCGACTCCGCTCGCTTATGCGGTGCAGGCCAACACCGGACCCGCGCCGCAAAGTGGGTCGCCGGCAGATGCGGCAGGCGAGGGCGGTTCTCAGTTGGCGGCCGTGGGGCAGGAGGAAGCCCCTTCGCCTGATGCCATTCCTGCGGCATACGCCGCTCCCGGCCGCCCCCGTCCGGCGATCCGCATTCTTCAGCTTGGCGATAGCCACACGGCCGCCGATTTTTTCTCGGGAGAGCTGCGCCAGCGCCTGCAAGCTCGCTTTGGCATTGGCGGACCGGGATATCTTGCCGCCGGAACGCCGCGCTTCGGCGTGCGCACGGGGCTATTCAAAGTGACGGCGTCCGCCGGCTGGACGTACCAAACCCTACAGAAGTCGGACAATCCCTCCCAGTTTTGGCTATCTGGCTTCAATGCCGTATCAGCCGCAACGGGTAACTCCATTACCTATGCGTCGGACCGGCTGGTTACTTTCGATTCCATCGAACTCGACGGCATTCGCCAGCCACGGGGCGGCAGCGTCGAAGTCAGATTGGATGGTGTTCTAGCCAGCACGTTCGACTTCAGTGGCGCTAAAGTCGAGCCCATGGTCTTCCGCATTCGGCCGCAGAAGAAGGCGGCTGAGCAATTCCGCAACTTGGAGATCAAGACGACAAGCGACGGTCCCGTCGTCCTATCGAGCGTCTCGGTCTACGACAGCCACTCGGGCGTCTCGCTGAGCAGCGTCGGTTATCCCGGCGCCACTGTCGGCATCTTGAACAGGTTCGCGCCGGATCTGCTGTCCGACGATCTGCGCCGGATCGATCCGCAGGTCGTGATCTTGGCCTTCGGCACCAACGAAGCTTCCAACGACATGCTGCGGCCGGAGGCTTACACGGCGGTCTATGAGCAGGTGCTGGACAGGGTCAAAGCTGCGGTCCCGTCTGCCAACATCGTGATCGTAGGACCACCGGACGGGAAGAGCGCGACAGCGCCTGTAAAGGCGCGCTTGCGGAGGTGGACTGCCGCGGCGCCAATCCGTCGTCGCCGGCAAAAGTAGAGCTCGGTCAAGGCAATCATGCGGCGCCCGATTGTCGCTGGCATCAGCTTGTGAAGCTCTCGGAAGTCCGCAACGCCGAAAGCGAGATCGCAGCCCGTCGCGGTTTGGCCTATTGGAATTGGGCTTCGATCATGCCGCAGGAATGCGGAGCGCATCATTGGGTCACGGCAAACCCGCCGCTGATGACGCCCGACCACATCCATTTCACGCGAAGCGGATATGCCATGGCCGCCGACCGGTTTTTGCCGACGCTGATGCCGCTCGTCGAGAAGTACGCCACGGCCGGTAACGCCGCATCCTCCCAGTAGACCGCCGAGACAAATCGGGGCGCGCGCCTTATCTTTGGCGGCGGAGGACGTCGACCATGGCAAGCAATAACGAGAAGCACGGTGGTGCCCATGGACACGGCCATTCCCATCACGATCACAACCATGACCATGATCATGAGCACGGGCATGACCACGGCCACGCGCACGCCCCGCATGACTGGCACTCGGAAACCTATGTGGATCAATGGATCAAGCGCGACGAGAGCCGCGACGACGAGCGGCGCCCGCGCATCCGGCAAATGATCGCGCATGGCAAAGCTGCCGCGCGACGCCGCGCTAAGCGTGCTGGATATCGGCGCTGGCTATGGGTTCGTTACCGAAGAGGTGTTGCGTGCCTTCCCCAATGTGCGCGTCACGCTGCAGGATTATTCCGAGTTGATGCTGGCGCATGCCCGCAAGCATCTCGCTAAATCGGCCGAAAAGTTGTCGTTCGTCCTGGCCGACCTCACGGATCCGGCCTGGTCCGAGAGCGTCGGCGGCCCGTTCGATATGATCGTGTCAGCCATCGCTATCCACAATCTTCGGAAAATGGAACTCATCGCCGCCTGCTATCGAGGCGTCGCGAAGCTGCTCAAGCCCGGTGCGCCGTTTCTCGATTACGATCTTTTCGCCATGTCGAGCGGTATCGAAACGCACATTGGGATGATGCAGGAGGCCGGCATGACCCGCGTGTCGCGGACATGGGACGATGGACACGCAGCGGTCATCGTTGGTCACGGCAGGCGCGCGCTCTAAGGGTCGAGGACTGACTCGCAGCGCGCACAATCCATGGAATGGCGGTGAAGACAGACTTCACCGCCTATGCAGACGTGAGAACCCAGCCAAGCGGGCGTTGCGTCCCGCTAGCCGTGCGTCGGCTATTGCGTGATCGGTTCGATAGACCGCTCGCTCTGCGCCGCGCTTTCCTTTGGCTGCTCGTGCTCACGCGCGGACGCCGGCAGTTGCAGCACCGTGGCGCGTTGGCCCGGCATTAGCCGCGTTACCATCACGATCTGGCCGCCCGGGAATTCGAGGGCGTCGTGATGGACATGCGGGTCGTCCATGTTGACGTGCCGGAATCGGGCAACTTTGTGCTCGACGCGGGCCTTGCCGAACAGGCTGAAGGCGCGATCGTACTGAACCTCCTCGTCAAAGGCGATCTCCGTGCCGGGCAACAGACAAACCGCCACCTCAGGCTCGCCGACGGCCGAGAAGCCGCGAGTGATGGATCGGGCAAAATCGGTCGCGACGAGCTTGTCGCCGACTTTGGCCGGCCGGGAAGCGACGAGATGCAGACTGTAATCGCACATTTCTGGGGCACTCCTCTGCGGAGAAGCCGAAGCGGCTTCTCCGTTGCTGAACACCGGCGTTGGCCGAATGTTCCGTCTGGCAGCTTGATCGGAGCCTTGGCGGATGCTTCGGTGCGCGTGAGGCAAATTTATGGAATGCCGGTAACACCCGCGCGACTGCAGCATGGACGAGCGCACCGCCGACCTGCCTAGCGAGGAGTCCCAACCCGGCGCGCGACCAGAATCGAGCGCCGGGTCCAAGTACTTCACCAAATATTTCAACAGACACAACGATCACGTGCCGCTCGGCATCGGCTACATGGTGTTGGCGACGAACTTGTTTGCGGCCGCCTCGGCGATGACGAAATGGCTTGTCGGCATTTATCCGGTGGGTGAGGTGGTGTTCGCGCGCTCGTTCTCGTCGTTCCTGGTCTGCGCTGCGGTCATGCTGCCGATTACCGGCTTTTCGGTCTACAAGACCAGCCGGCCGCGCGATCATTTGGCTCGCGGCATCTCGCAGTCGATTTCGCAGACATTGTTCGCGCTCGCATTCACGCTCATGCCGCTCGCGGGCGCCGTTTCGATCAATTTCTCGGCGCCGCTGTTTTCCGCGCTGATTTCGATCATCTGGCTCAGGGAGCGCTGCACTGTCTCGCGCTGGAGCGCGCTGCTGATCGGTTTTCTTGGCGTGCTCATCGTCACCAATCCGGGCCGAAACTCGTTCACGCTCGGCGCGCTGTTCGCTCTCGGCAACGCTGTCCTTTACGGCAGCGTTACGGTTGCGGTGCGCCGCATGACCAAGACCGAGTCGGCAAATACGCTGATGATCTGGCAGCTCACCGTTATCGCGTTCTTTCACAGCTTTCTTTTGTTTTTCGGCGTTCGCTGGCCCGCGCCCATCGATGCGCTGATGATGTTCGGCATGGGCTTTCTCAATGCCGTCGGCCAATATTTCTGGACCCAATCGTTGAGCCTCGCGCCCGCGACCGCGGTGGCGCCGTTCTATTACCTCATGCTCGTATGGGCGCTGGGATTTGGATATTTCATCTGGGGCGATATCCCATCCACGGGCCTGCTGGCCGGTTCCGCCATCGTGGTGGGCTCGGGCTTTTTCCTGTTCTGGCGCGAGGCGCGGCTGCAGCGTTCCATCGTCGCTGTGCCTGCGCGCTCCGGCCACCGCGAAGGCGCCGTAAGGAAGACCCGCGATGCCGCGCCTTTCACTCACTTACGCCAGTTGCAAATACGACCGCATCGAGGCGCTTGCGCTCCGGCGAAGTGCGGGTCGAACGGCATCGACCTCAACGTTATGGTGTTTCCTTCGGGACGGCAGATTTTCGACCGCATGGTCGGCGGCGAGGAATTCGACGCGTCGGAGCTGTCGGCTTCCGAATTCATCAGCCTAATGGGACGCGGCGATTGCCCGTTTGTCGCCATCCCGGTCTTTCCCTCGCGGGTGTTCCGGCACGGCTACATCTTCGTCAACAAGCGCTCCGGCATCCGCACGCCGAAGGATCTGGAGGGCCGCCGCGTCGGCCTGCCGCTCTATACGCAGACGGCATCGATCTGGGTGCGCGGCCATCTGATGCATCAGTTCGGCGTCAACATCGACGCGATCCGTTGGGTGCAAGGCGCGGTCGAGACCGGCGGCAGCCACGGCCATCCGCACGCGCTGCCGCTTCTTCGCCCGGTGCCGATCGAGCAGAACCGCAGCGGCCGCCCGCTCGGCGAATTGCTCGCCGCCGGCGAGATCGATGCCTATCTCGGCTCGCGCAAGCCGCCGTCGTTCGGCGCTCCATCCCGACGTGGTGCGGCTGTTGCCGAACCATCACGCGCTTGGAGCGCGAGCTTTACGAGCGCGAGCGGATTTTTCCGATCATGCATCTCGTCGCTATCCGCCGCGCGCTCTACGAGCGGCACCCATGGATCGCCAGCAACCTTTATGCGGCGTTTGTGGAATCAAAACGCATCGCGCGAGCGCGGCTGCGCTATGCCGGCTCGCTCGCCGCCATGCTGCCGTGGCTGCAGGACGAGATCGAGGAGATCGACGAAGTGTTTCCGGGCGGCGATCCTTTCGCCTACGGCATCGAACCGAACCGGCCGACCCTGCAGGCGCTCGTCCAATACATGGTCGAGCAGCACTTCATCCCGCGCGCCATGCCCATTGAGGAGCTTTTCGTGCCGCTGCCGGCGGCAAGCGGGACCTGAGCTGGCCGCAAGCTACTTCGGCGCGCGACCTTCCAGAATTCCGGCGATGGTCATGATTTCGTTGCGCGCGTATTGCGGCAGGCCGGCGCTGATCGAATTGCCGGCGTTGAACGAAGACTTGCCCATCAGCACTTCGGCGGGCACCAGATTGCGCAGCACCGGCACCTTTTCGTAATCCTTCTTCTTGTCGAACACGCTGGCATCGATCGCAAGCGTCATGAAGGCGGTCACCACCGTCTTGCTGGGATCGGTCGGGTGCGCCTGGAATACCGCAAGAAATTTTCCGAACTTCATGATCTGATTGACGTAGAAAATATTCTGCTCGAGCGTGCCGCTGATCGGCGTATCGAGCATCGTCAATTGTTGCAATCCGGGCTGATCGATATCGGCGGGTGCAAGCTGTGCAAACTCGCTCTGAAAATCGATGTGATCGGAAACCTTCTTCGCAGTTTCGCGCAGCTTGTTCACCAGCAGGATGCCGAGAGGAATCTTGCCCTCAAGCGTGTAGGTCGATTGCAGGCAGATCAGAGTTTGCCTGCCGGTGCACCATTTGCGGTCGGGATTTTGATTGCCCGCGCCGGCTTCGTCCGTGAACGGCACTACGTCGGCAGGGGTGATGAGCTTGTGCTTGATCGCCGGATCGATCCGCGAAAGGAAATCGAGCGTCACATAGCGCGACAGATCGATAGCGCCTGGCGCCCGGTCGAGTGCGAAGCGCGCTTGCGCGACGTAGACATAAAGCTTCTGCACCTCCGTTTTGGCGCTGCCGTCGTCGGCTTTGCCGTTCTCAACCTTGCCGATGACCGGCTCGGTGTAGGAGGGAAAGAGTGCCAGATACTTCTTCTCGATGGGGCGCTTGTTGGCCCAATCGTCGAAATGGATCAGGTCCAAATTGGCGTCGGCGGCGTCGCCCGCGGGCTTATCGCTGAATGCGACCGTTGCGGGCTTAAGCTGTGCCACATTCACGTTGCGGGCCGAAGCCACGTCCGCGATGTGGAATTGCTGCGCGCCGGCGGCGGAGGCTGAGCCGATCAGAGCCGCAAGCACGATCGCGTGCCGCGATGCACATCGGAAATTGTCTCTCGATCGGAGGGCTCAGTTGAAATGCCCGCCCCAGAAATAATTAGGATCGCGCTGCTGCGGCTGTGGGCGTTGATAGCCCTGATTGCCCCAAGGCGCAAATAGGCCACGCGCTTGGGGCTGTGGCTGCGGCGTTGCGCTTGATTGCTCCCCCACGGCGCAAAGAAACTCTGCCCCGAGGAGGGGCAGGCTGGCCCCAGCCCTGCTGGCCAAACCACCCGGAGTTTTCCTCGTTGGTCGTATATTGCGTCTGTTCGTTGCGCCGCTCTTCGGCCTCCTCGCGTGATACGAGATCATATTGGGTATCGGCGACGTGGCCGTCCGAGCCGATGCGGAAATGCTCGACGAAGTCGCCGCGGCTGCCGGCCTGCACCGGCGTGCCGGTCATGTAGTCGATCGGCAGGTCGACAAGCTGGCTCCGCGCCTCAGGGGAGGGGCCGCTCAACGGCTCCTTGGGCGCGATGTTGTCCGCCCATATGCTCTCGATGATCGGCTGGAAAATCGGCAACGCCACCTTGGCGCCGTCCTCGCTGGGACCGAGGGAGCGGCGCTTGCCGTCGCCGTTGTCGTAGCCGACCCAGACGGCAACCGTTACGTCGTTGGTGAAGCCGACGAACCAGCCGTCGACGGAATTCTCGGTGGTTCCGGTCTTGCCGGCGACATAGGGCGACAGCGAACTCATGGCGCGCGCGGTGCCGCGCGCCACCACGCCCTGCAGGATGGTCTTGAGCTGATAGAAGCTGGCGCGGTCGGCCGCACCGATGCGCGTGAAAAGCGGCACCTTGGGATATTCGTAGATGGTCTGGCCGTTCTGTTCGATGGAGTCGATGGCGTGCGGCTGCGGGCGGATGCCTTCGTTGGCTACAGCCGCATAGAAGGCGGCGAGATCGATCATGCGCACCGGCTGCGCGCCGAGAACGAACGGATAGTAATGGATGCAATCGGTATAGATCTTCGCCGCGAGCGCCGTCGCGCAAACAGCCTCGAGACTCCTCTCGGGATCGGCGTCGATGGCGCCGTCGAGCAGGTGAGCGGTGACGACGTTGACCGAATGCTCCAAGCCGCGCCGCAGCGTGTAGAGGCCGCCGGAACCGAAATTGGCGTTGCGCGGCGACCAGTAATCCTCTTCGCGGGCGTATTGGGCGACGCGATGTCGACGGAGCCGCCGCTGCCGATGGGCGCCAGCGTGATCGGATCGTCGAGTACGAGCGTATTGGGCTGCAGCCCCCGCTGCAGCGCCGTGAGATAGGTGATCGGCTTGATCGCCGAGCCGGGCTGGCGCTGGGTCTGCCAAGTGCGGTTGAGCTGGCTCAACGGATACGAAAAGCTCCCGGCCATGGCGAGGATGCGACCGGTCTTGTTCTCCAGACACAGCGCCGCGCCCTGCACGGTGGGCCGCACCCGGATTTCTGCGTGCGCCATCGGCAGCGGCTTGGCCTTTTCGGGAGCCGCCGCGGGCCGGGCGTTCGGTTTCGCTGGTGCCGGAGGCGGGCGCTTTGGGCTCGATCACCTTGACGTAAATGACGTCGTAGACGCTGAGCTGCCGCCGCACGTCGCCGCTGTACGATGTCAGCGGGACGATCCGCCCATCGGGAAGGCCGACGCGAATGGGGCCGTCGCCTTTCTTGCCGCCCTTGTCGAGCACGACGGCTTGCGTCCAGTGCACGTCATAGAGCGGCAAGTGGGCGGCGAGCAGGGCCTGTTGCCAGGCCGGCCCATCGCCTGGCTTACCCGCATTTGCCTTCTGCATCGCATCCGCGATGTTGGCTTCTGCTCCGTGAAATTTCACCCGGCCGGTGGAAATCTCGTAGTGCGCCAGGCCCTCTTGCAAAGCGCGCTTCGGTCTGCCGCTGCAGATTCCGCGTTGATGGTCGAGTGCACGATGTAGGAATTGGCCGTCAGGCTCTCGACGCCGTCGGACTTGGCCTCACGGCCGAGATAGTCGACGAACTCGAAGCCGCTGTCGCGGTGCGGCCGCTCGAAAGCCACGAGCTTTGGGGGCGCGGCAAGCGCCTGGTCCTTCTGATCGGCGGTGATGTAGCCGTCGTCCTTCATGCGGCCGAGCACATAGGCGAGACGCTCCTTGGCGCGCCCGGGGTTGCGGTCCGGATTGTAAAAGCTCGGTCCTTTGAGCAGGCCGGCGAGCATGGCGCCTTCGGCAAGCGTGAGATCCTTCGCGGACTTGCCGAAATAGCTGCGGGAGGCCATCTCGACGCCCCAGGAGCCGCGGCCCAGATAGGCGGAGTTGAGATAGAGCTGGAGAATGTCGTTTTTGCTCAGGGTGCCTTCGAGCCGCGAGGCGACGATCATCTCGCGAATCTTGCGCTGGTAGGTGACGTCCTCGCCGACCAGCAGGTTCTTGACCACCTGCTGGGTGATGGTCGAGCCGCCTTCCGGCCTTCCCGGGATTGGCAAGATTGCCGATGAAGGCACGGATGATGCCGCGTTCGTCGATGCCGTGGTGCTGGTAGAACCGCTGGTCCTCGGCGGCGATGAACGCCTTCTGCACGAAATCGGGGACGTCCGCGAGCGGGACCCAGATTCGGCGATTGCCCGGGCTGGAACACGTCGGCAAAATTCTGGCCCTTGGCGTCGCGCACCTCGCTCATGGCCGGCAGCTTCTTGTCCTTCAACTGCGTCGGATCGGGCAGATCGGCAGCCGCATCGTCGAAAAAGTTGATGACCTGGCCGAGATCGACCACGGGTTTGTCGATGCTCTCGTTCTTGCAGAACTGGTGGTAGGCGGTGTTGAGGTCGGCAAAATTGATGCCGTGAAAGACTGCCGCGTTGGCGCCGACCGCCTTCGGGTCGTCAAGCGCGGTGGTGATCAGATCGTCGACATTGATCGATTCGATGTCGAAGGCCTGGCGCATATGGGCGCAGCCGTTGCGCAGGATCTGCACCACCTGCAGCCTGATCGGTCGCCGGATCGAAGTGCGTTTTCACCGCCTGCGGCTGGGTCATGACCTCGCTGAGCGCCAGCGCGGTCGCAAAAATCTTCACCAGAATTGGGTCCATGGGGCGGCGACATAGCTACAGTTGGGGACGGTAACCTAAACACAACAATCAATATAGCGATCTGATCCTTACAAAAGGACTTTTTTTAGTATGGCGGCGGTGACATTGAGACATTTATAAGACGGTCGTTTGAAAACGGCTTTGCGACATAAAGCTATTGCCGTGCCGGGGATAATCCATCAAAATGGCGGCGCTTTTGCAGCCAGGCGAGCATGCCCAGGGCAGGCAAACCGGCGCACGCGCAAATGATGAAAAACCAGACCCAGCCAGTCACGTGCTCCACGTAGCCGGTGACGAGCGAAAACACGTTGCGCCCGAGTGCCGCGAGCGCGTTCAAGAGCGCGAATTGCGTTGCCGTATAGAGCGGGTTCTTGCACTGGACGGAGATGTAAGCGACGAAGATCGTCGTGCCGACGGCGTCCGCGAAATATTCGATGCATGTCGTCGCCGTGAGCATCGTGGCGCTCATGCCGATCATCGCCTGCCACGCAAAGGCGAGAATCATCGCCGTCTGCAGGATGCCGCCGATCCAAAGGCTCAACGCCAGCGGGAGGGCTCGGGCGATGAACCCGCCGGTGAAGCCGCCGAGCAGGGTGGCAATGAAGCCGAATAAATTGCGGATCGTCGCGAGCTGCTTCAGGGAAAATCCTAGTCCGAGCAGGAAATTTGTCGACAGCGAAAAGGCCAGCGCGTCGGAAAGCTTGAACAGGATCACGAAGACCAGCACCGCCAGGGCAAGGTCGCGCGAAAAGAAATCATGGAAGCTATCGACGGCCGACCAGAAGGCGCGTGCCAGCCAATTCTCGTGCGCCGCGTGCGCGGCGTGGTCGGCCTCGGCCATGGCTGACCGGTCGGGCTCGGTCGCCAGCAGGGTCGCCGCAATGCCGATGAGGATGAGGACGGCCATGAACCCATAACAGGCAGCCCACGCCGTCCGCTCGTTGAATTCCAGAGCGCGCAAACCGCTCACCAGCAGGAGTGCGCCTGCCCCGGAAACCAGCGCGCCGATGCGATAAGCGGCGATGTAGGAGGCGAGGCCGGCCGCTTGCTCGCTCTCCTCCAGGCTTTCGACCCGAAACGCATCGATGACGATGTCCTGCGTCGCGGAGGCAGTGGCGACGAACAGTGCGCCGATCGCTACGACCAATGAAGAGGCCGTGGGATCGCACAGGCCCATGAGCGCGACAGCGATGATGAGCCAAATCTGCGTGAACAACAGCCAGCCGCGGCGCCGGCCCAGAAGTGGCGACAGCACTGGAATGTCGAGGGCATCGGCAAGCGGCGCCCAGAGGAATTTGATGCTGTAGGGAATGCCGACGGCGGCGAACAGGCCGATGGTCCGTACATCGATCCCGCTTTGCGTCATCCACGCCTGGAGTGTCGAGCCGATGAGCACGATCGGCAGCCCGCTCGAAAATCCGAGCAGCAGCACGATCAAGACCCGCCGCTTGCAGTAGACGGCGAGCGTTTCCGTGAAAGACGGGCGGGCTTTGGCTACTTGGTCGGTGGCATCAGGCGTCACTGACATGCGCCCCGCCTAGCCGAATTTGGCACGGCGTGCCAACGCGCGGTTATTTGCCCGCCACCAGCTTGCGGGGTAATCGGAGGCGGAAGATGCTTGGCGCCGGCCGAATCCTCGGCACCGAACTTCGACCTGCTGGATGCGCTCGCCGCGCGCCTCGATCTTCTCGATCGAGATAATGGTCTGCCGGACATCTTCGTTTGACTGATTGAAATGGGATTGCAGCTTGCGGACGCGCTCGCCGAGCAAGCCGACATCTTTGACCAACCGGCCGACTTCGTCGCGGATGAGATCGGCAGCTTCGCGCATCCGCGCGTCTTTCTGGATCTGCTGAACCAGCGCGATCGCCAGCATTAATAGCGACGGAGAGACGAGAACCACGCGCGCCCTGATAGGCTTTCTGCACGACGTCGTCGAAGCCGTCGTGCAGATTTCGGCATAGACCGATTCCGAAGGAACGAACATCAGCGCGAACTCCTGCGTCTCCCCTGGAATGAGGTATTTGTCCGCGATGTCGCCGATGTGCTTGCTGATGTCGGCGCGCAGCCGTTGGGCCGCGACTTTGCGATCCTCGTCTGATTTTGGCGTCGCGATAGGCGGTGACGCCTTCCAGCGGAAATTTGGCGTCGATGACCAGCGGCCGCTTGTCGGGCAGGAACACGCAGCAGTCAGGGCGCGCTCCGGTTCGACAGCGTGTGCTGGAATTCGTAGGCGCCCTTGGGCAGGCAATCCTCGATGATGCTCTCCATCCGGCCCTGCCCGAACGCGCCACGCGATTGCTTGTTGGCGAGCACGCTTTGCAGCGACGTTACCTGCGTGGCGAGTTCGGTGATGTTCTTCTGCGCGCCGTCGATAATAGCGAGCCGCTCGTTGAGCTTTTGCAGGTTCTCGGTGGTGTGCTGCGTCGTCTTCTGCAGCGAATCCCCGAGCCGGTGCGAGACCGAGTCGAGCCGGTCGTTGACCGCTTTTTGCAGTTGCGATTGGCCCTGCTGCAGCGAAGCGATCATGCCTTGCAGCCGCGCCACCGCGTCATTCTGCTGGCGCGCCAGATCGGCCATGAGGGCTTCGGGCGCCGGCCCGCGATTTCGGGCGCGCCAAAGCAAAATGGCCAGCACGACGCACGCCGCCAAGGCGCAACGGCGGCCACAACCGCAAGGATCGCCAGGGTATCGGTCATCGGCTGAGCTTACGCGATTCGGGTCGCATGGAACAAAGAGCGAACAGTCTTAGCCGGTCGGACCCACGGCGCGCAACAGTTCGCGCCGATTGACCGCGGTTTATGCACCCCTTAAATCGCCCAATCATGGCTGTGCGCGAGATCATCACACTCCCGGACAAGCGGCTGCGGCTCAAATCCGAGCCGGTCAAGCGCGTCGACTCCGGCTATCCGCAAGCTGGTCGATGACCTGTTCGAGACCATGTACGACGCGCCCGGCATCGGGCTTGCGGCGATCCAGATCGGCGTCGCCAAGCGCGTCGTCACCATGGATCTGTCGAAGAAGGAGGATGATCACAAGCCCCAGGTGTTCATCAATCCGGAGATCATCTGGAAGTCGGAAGAGACTTCGAAATACGAAGAAGGCTGCCTGTCGATCCCGGAATATTACGAGGAGGTCGAGCGGCCGGCCGCAGGTCAAGGTCAAATACCTCGATCTCGACGGCAAGGCGCAGGAGATCGAGGCGTCGGGTCTGCTGGCGACGTGCCTGCAGCACGAGATCGACCACACCAACGGCGTGCTGTTCATCGACCATATCTCCAAGCTCAAGCGCGACCGCGTCATCAAGAAATTCGCCAAAGCGGCCAAGAAGGTGGAGGCGTGATTGGCGCTCCGCCTGGTGTTCATGGGCACGCCGGACTTCGCCGTGCCCACGCTGGTCGAGCTTGTCGGTGGCGGCCATGAGGTCGTCGCGGTCTATACGCGCGCGCCGCAGCCCGCCGGGCGCGGACTAGGAGCCAAGGCCGAGCCCGATTGCGCGCGAAGCCGAACGGTTCGGCATCGCCGGTCTTCACGCCGAAGACCCTGCGAGACAGCGACGCCGCAGGCGCCATGCGCGCCCACGGCGCCGATGCGGCCGTGGTCGTCGCCTACGGCTTGATCCTGCCGAAGGCGATCCTGGAAGTCTTTCCGCTCGGCTGTTTCAACCTGCACGCTTCGCTGCTGCCGCGCTGGCGCGGCGCCGCGCCGATCCATCGCGCCATCATGGCCGGCGACAAGGAGACCGGCGTGTCGGTCATGAAGATGGAGGAAGGGCTCGACACCGGTCCGGTCGCGCATGGAGCGCCGCGTACCGATCGGCCCCGACGCGACGACCGGCGATCTTCACGACGAATTGGCGCGGCTCGGCGCCAACCTGATGCTGGTGGCGCTCGGCGCGCTGGAGCGCGGCTCGCTGCAATTGACGCCGCAAGCCGCAACGGGCGCGACCTACGCCAACAAGATCGACAAGGACGAGACGCGCATCGATTGGATGCAAGCCGTGGCAGGAGGTCCATAACCATTGCCGCGGGTTGTCGCCGTTTCCCGGCGCGTGGTGCGAACTTCCCGGCGCGGGCCGCGTGAAAATCTTGCGCACCACAAAGGGAAGCGGCGAAGGACAGCCGGGCAGGGTGCTCGACGACAAGCTGACCATCGCCTGCGGCTCCGGTTCGGTGCGGCTTGTGGAAGTGCAGCGCGCCGGCGGCAAGCCGATGCGGGCGGAAGAGTTCCTGCGCGGCATGCCGATCATGCCCGCAAGCGTTCTGAGCTGAGCCGGCCGTGCCCCGCTACAAGCTCACCATCGAATATGACGGCACGCCCTTCGTCGGCTGGCAGATGCAGGACAACGGCGCCTTCGGTGCAAAGCGTTCTCACCGATGCCATCGCGGCGTTTGCCGGCGAGCGCGCCGCCGTGCAAGGCGCCGGACGCACCGATGCCGGCGTGCACGCGCTCGGCCAGGTGGCCCATGTCGATCTAGCCAAGGAGTGGGACAACGACACGGTGCGCGATGCGATCAATTTTCATCTGCGCCCGCAGCCGGTCGCGGTGCTCGCGGCGGAGCAGGTCGAGCCGAACTTCGACGCGCGCTTCTCGGCGATCAAGCGCCACTATCTTTACCGCATCGTCAATCGCCGCGCCGATCTCGCGCTCGACCAATAACCGGGCCTGGCGCGTGCCGCGCCCGCTCGATGCCGCCGCCATGCACGCCGCCGCGCAAAGGCTCGTCGGCCAGCACGACTTCACCACCTTTCGCGCCGCCGAATGCCAGGCGAAGTCGCCGGTGAAGACGCTCGATCGCCTCGATGTCATGCGCGACGGCGACGAGGTGCGCGTGGAAGCGTCGGCGCGCTCATTCCTGCATCATCAGGTGCGCTCGATGGTCGGCTCGCTGGTGCACGTCGGCGAAGGCAAATGGAGCGCCGAAGATCTTGCCGCCGCACTCGCCGCTCGCGACCGCTCGGCCTGCGGCCAGGTCGCCCCGCCGCACGGGCTTTATCTGGTGCGGGTGGAGTATTGAACGACGCGTGGGCTGGCGCCGTTTTAGTCAGCGGTGATGGGTTCGTTGCACGCACCGGCCCGAACCGAGCCCGCCTTCCAATGAAACACGAAACAATGCCAAATACCGCTCAATGGGGACGGCTCGGTGTCGCCAAATAGGCGTGTTCCAGCCGTAGCGGCAGATCGACTTCGCCTGTTCTGGCTTCCAGTACGATCGATCCGCGCGCGAGTGCATAGACGCGGTCGGCAAGCGCCAAGGCTTTTTCGATTAGCTGTTCAACCAACAGCACCGCCGTCCCGGCCTCGCGCAGTTGGCGCACCACGACGAGCACGCGATCTACCAGCACCGGCGATAGTCCGGCAGACGGCTCGTCGAGCATGAGCATCCGCGGCCGCCGGATCAGACCCTGCGCAACCGCCAAAATCTGCTGCTGGCCGCCGGAGAGTGCAATGGCGCGTTGATGACGCTTGGCGGCGATTTCGGGGAACAGCGTGAGCGCTTCCTCGACGCGGGCAGCGCGCTCGGCGCGTGGCAGGTCGTAAGCCGCGAGCAGGAGGTTGTCGAGCACCGTAAGCTGGGTGAAAACCCGATGTCCTTCGATGACGTGTGCGAGCCCGGCTTTGACGGTCTCGCGCGGACTTGAGCCACCGAGATCGCGGCCGGCAAAACGCACGCGTCCCGACCAGGGCAGCAATCCCGACACCGCGCGCAGCAGCGTGGTCTTGCCCGCGCCGTTTGGTCCGAGCAGCGCCACGACTTCGCTCGCCCCCACCGTCAGGTCGACGCCGTGCAGCACGCCGATCTTGCCGTAGCCGCTCGAGAGGCCGGCGATATCGAGCAGCGGTTCAGCCGCCGAGATAGGCATTGACCACCTCCCGATGCGAGCGGATTTCAGCCGGCGTGCCGGCCGCCAGTTTCTTGCCAAGGTTGAGCACGGTCACGTGATGACAGATGTCGAAGATCAGATCGGCATGATGCTCCACAAGAAGCACGCCCGTGCCGGCGCGGGCGATCGCCACGACCAGTGCGCCGAGCCGCGCGATTTCGTCGGCCGAGAGTCCGGCCGCCGGCTCGTCAAGCAGCAAGAATGCCGGGCGCAGCATCAGGGCACGCGCGATCTCGGTGAAGCGCAACTCGCTGTGCTGCAGGCGGTCGGCGCGCACGGGAGCGAGTTGCGCCAGCCCGACGACGTTCAACGCCAGCGTGGCGGTGTCGTGCAGCATGATTTCGTCACGCCGGTGGCGGGGGAGCGACAGCAACGACTCGACCAATGTGGCTTCGCCGTCGATGGTGCCGCCGATCATCACGTTCTCCAACACCGACGCGGAGCCGACGATGCGCGGGGTCTGGAACGTTCGCGCAATCCGCATCCGCGCGCGCCGCTCGCGCGCAAACACCGGCAGGATCGCGCCGTTAAGCCTGACTACGCCTGACTGCTGGGCGTAGTAACCGGAGATGACGTTCAGCGTCGTGGTCTTGCCGCTGCCGTTGGGGCCGATCAGTCCGTGCACCTGTCCCGGATGGATCTCGAGATCGAGGCAGTCGACGGCACGCACGCCGCCGAAACTCAGCGCCACCTGCTCCAGCGTCAAGGCGCCGGCGGCGCCGTTTGGTGCGCCGAGAAGATGCGGAAGCAGGTCAGGCCGCGGAATGACGGCGCGATTGCTGGCGAGAGGGCGGCGGTTCTTGAAGTCCAAAATCTCCGCAATCCCGCCTGGCATCGCCAGCACGATGACAAGCAGCAGCACCGCATACAAAAACGTCGACCAAGCCACCAAGGGCGCGGCGAATTCCGGCAGCACGGTCAACAGAACGGTACCGAGCAGTGGCCCGAGAATGGATCCGCGGCCACCGATCAGGATAGCGATGAAAAACAGCACCGAAAGGTCGAGCGTGAACGCGTCCGGCGTGATGTAGGACTGCAATGAGGCGAACAGTCCGCCCGCGACTGCAGCGACGGCGCCGCTGAACAGAAACACTGAGGCCAGGAGCGCAGGCTTGGAGATGCCGCTTCTTCTGCTGCGACTTCCGCATCGCGAATCGCGGTGAGTGCCCGGCCGAACCTGCTCGCCGCAATATTCGCCGTCATCCAGGTGCAGATCGCCGCTAAGCCGAAGCAGAAATAATAAAAACCCCACAACGAAGAAAACGGCTCCGGGAAGACTGGTCCGGGAACGCCCACGCCGCCGCCGGTCACGCTCTGCCAAGCCAGCGCTACTTGGGTGACAATGGCGGCGAAGCCGACGGTGGTGATCGCGAAATAGAACGTGCGCAGTCGCAGCGCCGGCAGGCCGACGATCAAACCGAAGGCGGCTCCGACCACTGCCGCCACCGCCAGCGCCAGATAGGGCGGAAATGGTGGCATGACGTTGCCGGCTGCGAGGACGCTTGTGGTGTAGGCGCCGAGCGTCAGTAGCGCGACCCAACCGATCGCGATCTGACCAGCAAACCCCACCACCAGGTTGAGACCGGACACCAGCACCCAGTAGACACAGGCGCGGGTTGCGATCACGCCCCAATAGCCGCCGCCAAAAACGGAAAAGTGGCACCGACAAGCAGCAGAAACGAGAAAAGGCAGCGCCGCACCGACTACGTTCGGCGAGCCGAGCGTCTGAGCCTCGACTCGAGCGTAATTGTGCGGCTGGAATATCCATCAAACGCGGCGCTGGGTTGCTGCGCCCGCGAGGCCCTCGGGTCGCACCAACAAGACGATAATGAAGACCGTGAAGACGGCCACCGAGGCGAAGATGCCGCCGACCAGGAAGTTTGCGGCTTGTTGAAACAGGCCCAGTAGCAGGCCGGCGACAACAGCGCCGCGATTGTTGCCCATCCCGCCGAGGGCCACCGGGACGAAGCCATAGAAGGTCAGCATTGGCGCATTGCCGAAGAAAGCCAGCAGCAACTCGCCGCCGGCAAAGCCCGCGAGCGCGCCGATGACGCCGGCGAGGGCGTAGCTCGCCATGCGCAAGGCACGTTCGGGCAGGCCAAGGGCGCGCGCCGCGTAAGTGTCCTCGGCGATCGCGAGAAAAGCGCGGCCCACCAGCGTGTGGCGATACAGCAACTCCAACCCGACGATCACCACTAAGCAGGCCAGCATCGGCAGCCAGAACCGCTGATCGAAGCTGCCGGGGACGATACCGAACAGCCGCGGAAACGGCCGCGCGTCCGTGCCCCACTCGATGGCGGTGAACTGCTGGACCATCAGCGCCAGCGCCAGGGTGGAGAGGACATAAAGATGCTGATCGAGACTGCGGAGTACTGGCCGCACGGCGACGATCTCGGTGACGATACCGAGTAGTGCGCCGCCGGCCAGAGCAAGGAGGAAATCCGATCGCCACTGGCATGCCCAAACGGGTGATGAACAGCGAGCCGAGCACACCGCCGAGCATACCGAGCGTGCCAGCCGTAAAGCTGAACACGCGTGAAGCGGAGAACATCACGTTATAGGTGATGCCGATCAGTGCGTAGATGCAACCGACCGCTACCCCCGACAAAACAATCGATTGGACGATCGGCTCAAGCGTTGTAGCCCGGTGCTAGATTAAACGCGCCGTCCTTCAGCGAATTGGCTTCCACCATCACGACTTCTTCGTCGGGATAGCCGTCGTGCTTCTCGGGCCTGAAGCTGATGTCGCCGTAGACGCCCGGAAATCCCTTGAGCTTGTTGAGATAGCCGACGAGCTGCTCGGCTCGGCGCCGGCCGCCTTCATCGCCTCGGCGATCATCCGCGGTAGTCGTAGCCGAGCGCGATCCACCAAAGCAGCGTGTCGCCCATATCGATGTTGGCGCTCTTCAGCCGGTCGAGAAGCCGAGGTGCGATCCGAAAGCTTGCCACCCGGGGCATAGCAGACCGGGCGGAAATTGTTCGGATAGACCTTCGCCCAGTATTCGGGTTTTTCCAGCAAGGCCCTGGTCTGGCCGGAGCCGAGCGTGGTCTGGCCTACGATCGGCACATCCCAGCCCATGTCTCCACGGGTATTGATGATGCGCGACAGGAAGCCGGCATTCACGCTCCAGGGCATGATCGCTTCCGCTCCTGCGGACTGGATGCGCAGGAGTTCGGGCTTGAGGTCGGGATTGGCGGCGTCGACGTTGCCCTGATAGACCACCTCGGCGCCTTTTGCCTTGAGCATGGGCACATAGGCATTGACGGACGCGGTGCCGTAGCCGGTGGTGTCGCTGATCACGGCGACCTTCTTGCGGGTGAGCACTTCGACCACATACCGGTTCGCCGCGCCGCCGATCTGTTGGTTCGTGGGCGCGTTGCGGAAACACATCGGATATTTCTGCGCGTCGGTCAGGGTGTCGACCCAACAGGGATGCACTTGAGGCGTATTTGTGCGTGCGAGCAGCGGCACGACCGCAAGCGACTTGCCGGAATTTACCGGACCGAACACGACGCTCACGTTTTGTCCGCGCGTCAGTTCGGCTGCTCCATTGACGGCCTTGGTGGGATCGCTTTGCGTATCGCGGGTGATCAGCTCCACTGGGCGCCCGTCGATGCCGCCCGCATCGTTGATCTCCTTCACCGCCAATTGAATTCCGCGGTTGATGCCGATACCGGTGGAAGATGACGGGCCGGTAAGCGCCGGCAGATAGCCGACCGGGATTGGATCCTTCGCCGCGATCGCGGGCTTGGCCAGGCTGCTTGCAACAACGGCGGCGCCGGCAGACTTCAGCGCTTGACGACGAGTCAGCGTCATTTGATTTCCTCCTTGAGCTTGCTTCCGTTTGCTCCCGCAGTTTGTCGTGTTCTTTGACACGTTGCGGCGTACTATATCCTCGCCTCGATGGGGCGCAAAGCGCGATAAGCTGTCGTTTCCGGCGTGGGACGGGACCCACTGGCGATCAGGTTTTTTTGCTGGCGCGACCATTGGCCGGAGGCGGCGCGAGGATACAGGGCGATGGAATTCGGATTTTCAGGCAAGACGGCACTCATCACCGGCGGGAGCAAGGGGATAGGGCTTGAGACGGCGCGGGCGCTGGCGCGGGAGGGCGTGAAGGTTCTGATTTGCGCGCGCCGTGAGGCGGCGCTTGCGGAAGCGGCTCGTGACGTCATGCAGACCACGCAGATGAAGATCGAGACGCATCCGCTCGACGTCACCAAGCTCGAACAGATCGAAAAAATTCCACAAATCGTAAGTGACAAGCTCGGCCGCATCGACATCCTGGTCAACAATGCCGGCACGGGCACCTACAAGCCTTTTCTCGAAGTAACAGATGAGGAACTCGTCGAGGGCATGGCGATCAATTTCTTCGCTCAGTTTCGCATCTGTCGGCGCGTCGTGCCGATGATGATCGCGCAAGGTGGTGGCCGCATTCTCAACGTGAGCGGCGAGACTGGAATCATGACGCTGAACCCGCCGTTCCTGTCGTCTTGCACGGGCCCGGCGAAAGCCGCCGAGATACGGTTTTCCAAGGTGCTGGCGAACGAGCTTGCGCCCCACAACATCCGCGTCAACTGCGTGATACCGGGCTTCATCAATACGCCGGAGCGTTTCGCCAAATGGGAACGCGAGGTCGCCAAAAGAAAGCTCAGCGCGGATGAGGCGGCGCGCGAGCGGGCGCAATGGTCCGCCAATCAAGGTGCTCGCGACGCGCGCTGGGGCACGCCCGAGGAGATCGCCAATCTCATCGTCTTCGCCGTCTCGGATGCGGCGAGCTATATCAACGGCGCTGAGCTCGTGGCCGATAACGCGATGGACAAGTCCTAGAAGTTTTATCTTCAGGGGAGGGGGCAATGTTTTTCTTTAGGGCTCGACCATTGCGGGCGTATCTCATTGCTACTTTGGTTTGTTCGTTCGGCGCGCTGGCGGCCGCCGCGGCAGAGCCGCCCCCAGCATTTCGTACTTGCACAAGCAAAGACAATGATTTGAATGAAAGAATATCGGCTTGTTCAACAATCATCGCGTCGGGGCAGACTAGTGTGAAGGACCGTGCTTCGGCATATTTCAGTCGGGCGATCGCAATGGGAAGAACGGGAGATTTCAAAAGCGCGATTTCGGATTTGACCGAGGTTATAAAATTAGAGCCTGATTTTACCATGGCCTACTTCAATCGTGGTTTCGCCTATGGAAAGCTTGGAAGATACAACTTCGCCGTCATCGATTTTGACACCGCGATCATGCAGCGGCCGAACTATGCCCCCGCATACAACTATCGCGCCCTGTCGTTCCTCAACATGGGCAGTTTCGATCGTGCAATTGTGGACGCAAGTACCGGCGTGCAGGTCGATCCAAATTATGCCAATTCCTACGCGACCCGCGGATTTGCTTATGACCGCGAATGCATTCTCAGCCGTGCGATCTCCGACCTGGATAAGGCGATCCAACTCAGTCCAAAATTCGCGCTGGCGTACAACTATCGCGGTGTTGTCTACGTGAACAAGCGGGAGCTCGACCGCGCGGCGGCAGATTTTGAGCAGGCGACGCGGCTGGCCCCCAAGCTTACGGCGCCGTACGTCAATCTCGGAACCGTTTCCGCCAAAAAGAATGAGCTGGATCGGGCGATTTCTTATTACAGTCAGGCCATTCAGATAAATCCCAAGCACGCGTTCGCTTTGACGATGCGTGGCGCGGCGTATGCGAGAAAAGGGTCATTTGAGCAGGCATTCGCCGATTTCGATACGGCAATTCAAGTCAATGACAAATACGCATTGGCACATTACTCGCGTGGCTATGCCAAGCTTCTCCAAGATCATCCGGATGAGGCCATTGCCGAACTCAATCAGGCCATCAAGCTCGATCCGATTTTCATGAGCGCCTTTGCGGCGAGGGGATTGGCATACGAGAAGCAAGGGGATCAGGATCGGGCGAAGGCAGACTTCAGCGCCGCACTGGAAATTCCAATAAAGTGCGGAGGTGATAGCTGGGCTCATGATGTGGCGCAACAGGGGCTGACGCCATCGCCTAGCATTTCAGCCGACATGGTCAGCGGCGGGTCGGGCGAAAGCTCGATTTCGCCAATGACCGACGATACGTTTTCAGAGACCGAGTAACAGAGGAATCGAAATTGCCGAGCTTCTCGCGCACTTATCGATTAAGCCGCATGAGCGGCGGCTGATGCTCCGCCCCTCGTATCCTCCAGGATCATGTCCGCACCCTTTTCGCCGATCATGATCGTTGCCGCGTTGGTGTTGCCGGAAACGACTGCCGGCATGATGGAGGCATCGACTACGCGCAAGCCTGAGAAACCGCGCACGCGCAGCCGCTCGTCGACGACGGCCTTCGGATCCGGGCCCATGCGGCAGGTGCCGACCGGATGGTAGGTGGTGGAGCCGCGCTCGCGGATGAAATCGAGCAATTCGTCGTCATTATCGCATTGGGCTCCCGGTTCGATCTCCTCGGCGATGTAGCGCGCCATGGCGGGCGCCTGAAAGATGCGGCGCATCGCGGCGACGCCCGCCGTGATGGTCTCACGGTCCTTCTGTGTAGCCAGATAGTTTGGGTTGATGGCAGGAGCCTCGCGCGGATCGGCGGACTTGATGCGTACATAGCCGCGGCTCTCAGGACGCAACAACACGCAATTGCCAGTCACGCCGGGGAACGGATGCAGGTCCCCGCCGATGCTCTGGGCTGAGAACAGGGAGATCGAGCACTGCGAGTCGGGCGTTGCAGACGTTGGAAGCGCGCGCAGGAAAACCGCGGAAGAGACCGCCGGGATGGCGAGGTAGCCGCGGCGGGTGAGGATGTAGTGCGCGCCATGGGCGAGCTTTCCGCGCCAGTTGCGTACCGCGTCGTTGAGTGTAATCGGCTCTTTGCAACGCAGGATGATGCGGCCGGAAATATGATCGTTGAGATCGTTGCCGACGCCCGGAGCATCGGCGACCACGGCGATGCCGTATGACTGCAGCAGCGACGCCGGGCCGACCCCTGAGAGCTGTAACAGTTGTGGCGTGTTGAACGCCCCCGAGGCGACAATGACCTCGACATCGGCCCGGGCGCTGTGCTTCTCGTCACCGATAAGAAACTCCACGCCGGTCGCACGCCGGCCGTCGAAAAGAATACGCGTGGCAAGCGCCTCGGAGATCACCTTGAGATTGGTGCGGCGCCGCGCCTGTTTGAGATAGCCGGCGGCGGTCGAGGAGCGCACGCCACTGCTCATGGTGGTCTGGTAATAGCCGGCGCCTTCCTGCACCGCGCCATTGAAATCGTCATTGCGCGGATAGCCGCATTGCACCGCCGCCTCGACATAGGCCACCGCAAGCGGATGCCGGTCGCGCAGATCCGAAACGCCGAGGAGCCCGCCGACACCGTGAAATTCGTCGGCGCCGCGTTCGTTGTTCTCGGCCTTGCGGAAATAGGGTAGGACGTCGTCGAAGCTCCAGCCTGCATTGCCAAGCTGCCGCCAGTGATTGAAATCCTCCGCTTGTCCGCGGATGTAGATTAGTCCGTTGATGGAGCTGGAGCCGCCGATAACCTTGCCGCGCGGAGCGATGATGTTGCGGTTGTGGCAATTGGGCTGAGGTTCGGTTTCGTAGCACCAGTTATAGCGTTGATTGGTGAAAAGCCTGCCGAAGCCGAGTGGAATATGGAGCCATGGATGCCAGTTGTTGTTAGGGCCGGCCTCCAGCAAGAGCACGCTGTCGCGGCCCGATGCAGTTAGCCGATTGGCCAGAACGCATCCGGCGCTGCCGGCTCCCACGATGATGAAATCGAACGCCTCGGCATTCGCCGCGTGTTTTGAACTCATGGGGCCCCTGGGAGTGTTTCCTCGTTATGTAATTACCCGACAAATTATCTGGAGTGAGTGCAGCCGCCAAGCTGCAGCTCGGCTGACGGCAGGTCGCGTCGGGGCGCCGGCCCGCCGTTTTCGGCCAGTGACATTGATAACTTTCGGCTTCGGTCGTATAAGGGAGCGTCGCCGGAGTTAATGCTCGGCGGGTCATTTCTGTAAAGCGCTTTGAGTAGACCGAGAGCCTTGGCGAAAGGCTGCGCGCTCGACAATTCGTGAGCGTGGGTTTGGATTTTGAAAGTGCGGCCTAGCCGCTTTCGGCAACAGCTAACGCGCTTCGAAGAGTGATCTGTTATGCCCAGGAAAGACCCGGCCAGGTCTGATCGATCGTCGTTGCGTCGCCGGCTGGAGACGGCGATGCAGCTCGTGGCATTGATATTTTTCATCGTGCTCGGATCGGCGATCTACCAAAACGTTAGCAAAGGGACGCCTCCATCTGCCGGGCCTTCCACTCCCGGCCCAATCGAGGCGCGGTCAAACAGCGTGGGGCCAAGCGAGACAAAGCCACGCGAAACAGAGTCAGCTGCCGCGAGCCCGAATGAGCCGACGCCAGCCGCCGCTCCGCCAGGCGAAACGAGGCCAAGCGAGGAGGAGCCAAGCATCAAAGGGTCAAGCGAGCCGGCACCGGGCAACCCGCTATCAAGCGACGTAAAGCAAGCCGAGGACGGGCCAAGCGCGACGGCAACAATCAAACAGGAGCCAAAAGCTTCATTGCTTTCGCCGGCGTCGCTCGACTGTGCAACGGGATCTCCGACCTCCTGGGAGTTTGCGAATGTCCAACTCATAGACTCGGCGTCCGGTCGCGCTTCTTCGCTTGTCACATCGTGCCGCATTAGCCCGGTCGTTGACGGCCCGGTCGCTTGCCAAAACGCCGTAATTGTTGGTGTTGGCGTGGCCTCAAGCAAAGGAATTAATGCGACTGAGAGCGGGCCCGTGCCTTGCGGCGGGGGATCAATCTGGCTTCCGCGCTGAAGAAAGATTTGCAGACCAGATGCACGACGGACGTCGCCGTCTCGGCGTACGTACTCAATTTGGGCCGCTACAGTGATGAGCAACAACGAGACGAACCTGATCAGCGTAAAGTGATTGCGTTGGTCGCGACAGGGGCGGACGACGCCGACAAGGCGGCCACGGACGCTGCGGCTACGTACACAAAGAGCGATCCTATGATTGCTCATTACCCGATTTGCGAGTTGTACAAACTGGATGGTGCGGGCCAACCGACGCCCGTTCCGACGCAGCACAATATTTGTGGCGACCAAACGGGAAGCACGCTGTCCCAACGGTAGCCCATTAGATCGGCCCGCGGTGTCGCCCTAGTCAGGACGCGTTTGACGGCGGATATTTCGCCGGCACATAGGGCGCCCTGTTGTTGACTGTTTCGACATCGAGGCCGGCGGCTGCAAAGAAAGAGTTCGCCGATCGACTTGATCTCGTCCGGCGCGATCACATCCTCGATGCGATCAAAGCCCTCGGGTGCGCGTTCCTCGGCCAGTTGCAGGGCCGCTTCCGGCCCAAGCTGCCGGTTGCGCAGGAGTTATGTCGTTCAGTACGTGCCGGCGCTCGGCTTCGTAGCGTTGGAGCGCGTCGGCCGGGCTCGGTTCCTTAAGCAGCGCGCCGGTCAGTGTGCGCGCATCGATGACGGCCTGCGAGCCGGCCTGAGACCCGCTCGGATGCATCGGATGGGCCGCATCGCCGATGAGAGTTACCCGGCCGAATGTCCAGGTCAGCACCGGGTCACGGTCGACTAAAGGAAATTCGTAGATGTCGGGCGTGCGGCGGATCAATTCCGGCATGTCGAGCCATGGAGAGCGCCACTGTTCAAAGGCTGCCAATACTTGTTCCTGCGAAACGCGGTGGTTCCAGTCCTCGCGCTCCATCGCGGTTTTCGGGACGGACATCTGGCAAATCCAGTTGGTCAAGACTTGCCCTGGCTTAGCGCCCGTCGCGATCGGATAGACGACGATCCGCTGGTCGAAGTGTCCGGCAATGATCATCGTGCGCCCGCCGAGAAACGGCTCCGCATCGACGGCGGCCCGCCACAAAATCTGTCCGGCGAAGCGCGGTTCGCCTTCGCGGGGATAAAGCTGCTGCCGCACGGTCGAATGAATGCCGTCGGCGCCAACCAGGATATCGCCATGATCAAGGAACGTCGTTCCCGTCGCGTCGTCGCGGAAGCTCGCGGTGACACCGCCCGCGCTCTGCTCGAACGACGCCAGCCGCAATCCGCTGCGGAAACTGTCTTCTCCGGCGCGTTCGCGTAACGCCCGCAGCAACACGAATTGCAATCGGCCGCGATGGATAGAGTATTGTGGCCACTTGTACCCAGCCGCGACGCCCCGAGGTTCGCTCCAGATCAATTGTCCAAATTTGTTGAAACAAGCTCAGCGCCTGCGTTGCGATTCCCGTGCTGCCGAGTTCGTCGCCCAGCCCAAGCTCAGTGAGTTCGCGGACGGCTGCCGGCTGCAGGTTGATGCCGACGCCGAGCGGAACCAAGTCGCGGACCGCCTCATAGACCCGGGCCTCCATGCCGACCTGATGCAGGCTCAGCGCCAGGCTCAGCCCGCCAATTCCGCCGCCAACGACGATCGCTTTCATTGCTCAGGAGCTCGAAATATTTCTCGATAATCCGTCGATACACGGCCGTGAGCGCAACGAGGTCGGCGACCGGCGCGCGTTCGTCGACCGCATGCATGGTCTGTCCGACGAGGCCGAATTCGAGCACAGGGCAATAATCCTTGATGAAGCGCGCGTCCGAAGTGCCGCCGGTCGTGGAGAGCTTCGGCTTGATGCCGGTGACTTCGGCGATGGCCGCAGCGGCGAGATCGGTGAACGGACCGGGCTTGGTCACAAATACGTCGGCGTTCGACGGCTGCCACTCGAACGCATAGTGGATGCGGCCCGCGGCGGCGGCGTGCGCCCGGTGCTCGATCAGCGTTTTCAGCGCGGTCTGGCTGTGCAGGTCGTTGTAGCGGATGTTGAAACGCGCGCGCGCTTCGCCGGGAATGAGATTGACCGTCGGATTGCCGACGTCGACCGAGGTGAATTCGAGGTTCGATGGATCGAAATGCTCGCTGCCTTGATCGAGCGGCGCCTGCAACGCGGCAATGAGCGTCGACAAGCCCGCGGATCGGATTGTCGGCGCGATCCGGGTAGGCGACGTGGCCCTGGCGGCCAATGACGATCGAGCGTGCCGTTGAGCGAGCCGCGCCGGCCGGCCTTGATGGTGTCGCCCAATACCGAAATGTTGCTCGGTTCGCCGAGAACGCAATGGTCGAATTTCTCGCCGCGCTCGGCCGCCCATTGCAGCAGTTTTATGGTGCCGTTGACGGCGACGCTCTCCTCGTCGCCGGTGATGAGCAGCGAAATCGAGCCTCGCTTCGGCCTGCCGCCATGCGCCGCCAGATAATCGAGCGCCGCCGCGACGAAGCAGGCGATGCCGCCCTTCATGTCGACGGCGCCACGTCCGTACAGCACGTTTTCCGTCGACGTCGCCGGCAAAAGGCGGATGCGACCATGCCTTCGTCATCGCCCGGCGGCACCACGTCGGTATGCCCGGCGAATACCAGGTTGGGCCTCTCGCTGCCGATGCGGGCGTAGAGGTTCTCGATCGGCGCGGTGCCGGGCTCGGCAAATGTCATGCGATGGACGTCAAATCCCGCCTTCGCCAACACGTCGTGCAGATAGGCGAGCGCGCCGCCCTCCTCCGGCGTCACCGACGGGCAGCGCGAGCAAATCGCGCGCGATCGCTACGGGATGCTCGCGGTCATCGCAGCAGTCTAGCCTCCCGCCGTTGACGCCAGCGAGCGGGTCGGGGCCGTATTGGTTTGGACCCGGCGTGCCCTTGCGGAAGCCGAGCTCGATCGACAGAGCAAGGCCGAGAACCGTGAACGGCACCGCAACGACGAATGCGAGCGTACTCGGCTGCTCGTCGGTGCCGCCCCAGCCGGTCACCGTGAACAGGTCGAGCAGCACGCTGGCGGCGAAGAAGATCCCGACCACCCAGATCGGCAGATTGCGGTCATGGCCGCGTTTCACCGCGATGGCGAATTCCGGATAGTTGAACGCCAAATCGACGATGGCGTTCAGCTGGTCGCCTTGGATGTACTGGGCGGCAAGGCACGCCAGCACATTCCCCGCGCCGACCAGACCCATGGCGATCCAGAAGGTCTTGTCGGCCGATGCGGCCGTCGAAGCTGTCGAGGAGATAACGCCAATCCATCGCGCGGGGGGCGATCAATCGCGCAGCAGTTCGTTGATGCTGGTCTTGGCGCGGGTTTTTTCGTCGACGCGCTTGACGATGACGGCGCAGTAGAGATTCGGCGTCGGTTTGCCTTTGCCGCGCGTCTGCGCCGGGCAGCGAGCCGGGCACCACCACCGAATAGGGCGGCACTTCGCCCTGCACCACCTCGCCGGTCTCGCGGTCGACGATCTTGGTCGAGGCGCCGATGAACACGCCCATGGACAGCACCGACGCCTTCGCGCACGATGACGCCCTCGGCCACTTCCGAGCGCGCGCCGATGAAGCAATTGTCCTCGACGATCACCGGTCCGGCCTGCAGCGGCTCGAGCACGCCGCCGATGCCGACGCCGCCCGAGATGTGGCAGTTCTTGCCGATCTGCGCGCACGAGCCCACCGTCGCCCAGGTGTCGATCATGGTGCCGGAATCCACATAGGCGCCGAGATTGACGAACGAGGGCATCAGCACCACGCCCGGCGCGATATAGGCCGAGCGGCGCACCACGCAGCCCGGCACGGCGCGAAAGCCGGCGGCGCGGAAGTTCTTGTCGTCCCAATTGTCGAACTTCGACGGGACTTTGTCCCACCAGGCCGCGTGCGCCGGGCCGCCGAGGATGACGCTCATGTCATTCAAACGAAACGACAGCAGTACGGCTTTCTTGAGCCATTGATTGACGCTGCCAGGCTGCCGTCGGCCGCACGCTCGGCAACCCGCGCGGTGCCCGCGGTCGAGCAGATCGAGCGCCTGCTCGACCGCCTCGCGCACGGCGCCCTTGGTCGTAGGTCCAATGTCTTCGCGCCGCTCAAACGCGGCATCGATGGTTTTTTCAAGTTCGGCTGCGGACATGAAGGCATCCCCTGCTGCCGCGGTTTGTCGGAGGACGCAGAAGCGATGTCAAGCAATTGTAGCCTGGATGATGCTCGCGAAATCCGGGGCACACCTGGCGGCACCAGCCCGCGGGTCGCTTCGCTTATGCGGCCTGTTCTTTGATCTCGCGCAAGAAGTCCGCGAGATCGTCGGTGACATGATCGACATGCGGCGCGTCGCGGCCCGCAAGTTCCCAGTCCTCGCGCAACACCACGCCCGCGCCTTTGGGCACCACGAGTACGGTGATCATGCCGAGCGCGTGCGGCACTTCGAGATTGCGCGCAAGGTCTTCAAAAATAGCCGCCCGCTTCGGATCGACGTCGTGGCGGGCGAGAAAGCGCTCGTAGACTCTCGGCCGCGGTTTGGGCTCGAGATCGGCGGCCTTGATGTCGAAAATGTCGTCGAAGTGCTCGGCGATCTCGAGCCGGCCGCATCACCGCATCCGCGTGGGCGCGCGTGCCGTTGGTGAGGATGAGTTTGCGCCCCGGCAATTCGGCGATGGCGGCGCCGAGCGCCGGGTTTGGCATCAGCGGCGAGTGGTCGATCTGATGGACCATTTCGAGAAACTCGTCCGGCTGAAGCCCGTGCTCCTCCATCAGCCCGCGCATGGTCGTGCCGTAGCGCCGGTAATAGTCTTTCTGCAGCCGGAACGCCTCCTCGCGGCCGATCTTGAGAAAGTCCACGATGTAGTCGCGAATGCGCTCATCGACCTGGTGCCACAAATTCAAGTGGTGTGGGTAGAGCGTATTGTCGAGATCGAAGACCCAGGTCTCGATCCTATTGAAACCGTTCAAATTCCGTCGCTGCATCATCTTGCCGACTTGTTATCGCCGTTTTTCACAGCCCAAACACTTTTAATCCTCGCCGAATCAGTATCTATGGCCGTTGGGGATGGGGGAACTGGCAGATGCGCACAAAGCTGCGGAAAACACTTCCATTCGTCGTTGCAATATTCATCGGCACCATGGCGGCCGCTCTGGTCGCCGGGATTGCGATCTTGGCCGCCCATTCCTGACGTGCCAAGAAGGGAGCCAAGCCAGCTCCCTCATCAGCCTGCTTCTCGCCAAGCCGTCATCGGAATCGAGGCCCTTTAGGGCGCCATCGTGCAGGCGCACCGGGTCGCGCTCGCCGTCCATGGCAAGCCGCAGCACGCTTCGCGCCAACTCATCGGGCTTGATGGAGGTGTTGCCGATCGCCTTAAGCGTCAGCCACGCTTCGTCGAAGGCGGTTTCGAGGATCACCAGCGTCTGTGGATCGAACGCGCAACTTTGGAAACCACGCATGGTTTGCCCTCACGGCATTGCCTGACATCCGACGTAGCGATGTCGCGAAATCTTGGCGTAGGCCAAGCCGACACTACAACTGTCGCGAATGACTGATCTGCGCTTGGCTCAACTTTCGCTATCTCATTGATCAGCTTCTTCAAGATTGCATCGGCAAAGGTGTCATAATTCTCTGCCGGAATCATGAAAGCGCCAGGACCGCCGATAACATTATCGTAATAATAACGATCGAGCCCGGGTTCCACCGTGAGGATCGGCAAACCGTTGATGCCGATGCCCTCGGCCACAGCTTCGTCGCGCGCTTGGGTCACCGACCTGCCGCTGTTATTGGAGCCGTCGCCGGATATGTCGATGATGTGACGGGTGGCCCGGAACGGACTCTCCGCCAAGAGGACGCGCGAATAGTCGATGGCGCCGCTGATCGACGTGCCGCCGCCGAACAGTTGGCGGGAAGCTACTTCGATCGCCGCCGCAAAGGCATCGGCGCTCGTCTTGTCGTTGATCAACGTCCAGTCGGCCACAACGACGTGCAGCCGCGGACCGGTCCACTGCATCATGGTGACGGTGATGGCCTGTGTGGGCAGCGAGCGGATCGAGTTCAACACCTGTGGATTGCGGAACGCTGCCGCATAGCCCTGCTTCTGCAGTTCGAAGCGTGCGTTGCTGACGCTGCCGGAGGCGTCGACCGCGAGTACAATCGCGACGCTGACGTCGGTTTGCGCCGGACGGTTTCCCGGCGCCGGAGTTTGGCTTTGCGCCGATGCGGGCGAGACGAGCACGGCAAGCGCCAGGAGCAGCCACGACAGGATGCCGCGGCGGCTCCCAAGACGATGCGGGTCTCCATCCATGGAAGGGTGGCGCTCCTATATCCAATTACGCACTTAGCCGCGGCACCAGCCGCGTCGGCATTTCCACTCGCAATCGCGTCGAGGTCCGCTGCGGCAGGCCAAGCTGCCGCAAACTGTCGATCTGATTGAGCGGAAAATACGGATAATCGGTGCCATAGGTAATCTGTGAAACCGGCACGAGCTTCATCAGGGCCGCCATCGCCGCCGGGTGGGTTGCGTTCGCCGTGTCATAGGAGAGACGGCGCAATTCGGCCTCGATGCCGTCCGGCGCGAAACCGCCTGGCGCGCGTGCCCGCTGCTCGTAGAATGCCTCGATGCGGCCGGCAAGAAACGGAATGGTGCCGCCGCCGTGGGAGAACAGCCACTTGATGTCGCGCAGCCGCGCAAACGTGCCGCTGAGCAAAAGGCTCACGACGGTGCGCGTGGTATCGTGCGGCACCTCGATGACGGCGGGAAAAGCGCCGACGCTGAGACGGCCGCAGCAGCTTGCCACCAACGGATGGACGTAGACCACTGCTTTGCGGCGGTTGAGCTCTTCGAGTATCGGCTTGTAGGCCGGATCGCCGAGCCATTTGTCGCCGTAGTTGGTCTGCAGATTGATGCCGTCGGCTTTGAGCGTGTCGAAGACGTATTCGATTTCCTTCAGTGTCGCGTCGACCTCGAGCATCGACAACGGGGCGAACAGGGCGTAACGGCCCGGTTTGTCGCGCACCATCTCGGCGGCGAAATCGCAGCACAAGCGCGCCATGTCGTGCGCCTTCTCGGCACCGGCATCGAACCAGACGCCGGGTGTCGATGCGAGCGACAACACGGCCGTGGTGATGCCGTTCTTGTCCATCGCTTCGATGTCGTTTTCCTTGGTCCAAGCGAGCTGCACACCGAAGTGCGGAATCTTGCGCTGATCCTCCCAGTCGGCCCAAGCCTTCTGGTAGGTCGGCGGATAGAAGTGGTGATGGGTGTCGATCAATTTTGCCGTGGCGGCTTCTGCGGGGGCCGCGCTGCCGCCCAGCGCCGCGGTCGCGCCGGCGGCCGCCAGCCCCAGCGAGAAAGCTGCGGCGAGACGTGCAGCACGAGCATGTGTAAGACCATCGGCCGTCTACGTGGGGTGCTTTCGTCTCATGGATTCCTCCCGGTTCTCATCGGAAGTAATATTACAAATCGGGCACGAGGGTCATCGGCACAATTGAAGTTCGGATCATCTGGCGACAGCGAGCTGACGGCCGTGAGCGACATTCGGCGCGTCCTGGTGGTTGGCGGCGGCGTGGGTGGCCTGACGGCTGCTACGGCTTTGGCGCAGCGCGGCGTTGAAGTCGTTCTCATCGAGCGGCGGCCGACCTTCGACGTGCCGGGCGTCGGGCTCGGGCAGCCGGCGAATGCGCTCCGCGTCTACCAAGCGCTCGGGGTGCTGCCGGAAATTTTGGCGACCGGATTCAGCTATGACCGCATGTGCATCTTCGACGCCAACCGCGAACTGATCGTCGAACACAAGTTCCTGCTCGGCGACGAAGATGTGCCGGCTACGTGCGCCTTGTCGCGATTGCAGTTGCACGAAATCCTGCTGGCCGCAGCCCGGCGCGCCGGTGTGGAGGTGCGGACCGGGGTTGTGGTCAGCGAAATCCACGACGAGAAAGACCGCGCGACGGTGGAATTTTCAGACGGGCGCGCGGATGCGTTCGATCTCATCGCCGGATTCGACGGGATAAGGTCGACGACGCGGCTGCATTTGTTCGGAACGGCTTTCGCGCCTCGACCATCCGGCTACGGCGGCTGGCGCGTGCAGGTGCCGCGACGCCGACGACGTGCGCTGCATGGAGTTTCTGCAGGGCATCGGCGGCAAGACCGGCGCCATGCCGCTCGGCGACGATCTCATGTACATCTTTCACATCTGTCCGGAGGACCGCGGATGCGGTTTTCAAGCGCGAAGATTATACGGACTTGTTCAAGGCGCGGCTGTCACCGTACGGCAGCTACGTTGCCGACGTCGCCGCATCGCTCAATGCGAACTCCGACATCGTCTACAGCCCAATCGAGCCGATGATGCTGCCGTGGCCATGGTTCCGCGGCCGCGTCGTGCTCGGCGGCGATGCCGCTCACACCTTCCCGCCGCATCTGACCCAGGGCGCGGCGATGGCCGCCGAGGATGGCTACATCCTGGCGCGTGAGGTGCTCGCCGGCGATGTCCCGATCGAGGCGCGGCTGATGCGGTATTCGCAAACGCGTTACGCGCGATGTGCCTTCGTGTACGGCTTCGCCTATCAATGGATGCTGGATGAACAGTCCGTGCACACGCCGGAGCAAATGGCGGCCGCGCGGAGGGAATTGACGATGAACATGTCGCCGCGGTTGGCTGCCAGCGACCGTATCCTCAATAGTCGGATTTTTTAGGTCACCGGATTTAAATCTAAAAGTGAAAATGCGGACGGAAACTGCTTAACGCCCGGAAGGTATCGAGCGCAACTTAGGTTGGCTCCGTGGGATTCCTGAAAGAGCTTATTTCAGCGTGGTTAGAGCGGAAACGAACAATCCGGTCACCTTTGTGCCGAGAGCTTGCACCACTCCGAGGATCACGATGGCAACACTTGCGGCAATTAGGCCGTATTCGATTGCTGTCGCTCCGGATTCGTCCTTTGCGACCCGAACGAAAAGTCCGGACATGTAGTAGCCCCCTTGGCCTTCCGCAGTTCCAAATTAAAGGCTAGTTGACGCCTCTTACGTGTACGTAAATTCGCGTATTAAAAATCTAATCCTCTTGCGGCTGTGTCTCAAACGCGCGTTGGGCTGTTCGATCGTCGATTTTTCTTAGAACCCTACACGGATCAGGTGCGAACCAATCTGCTCCCGATCCAAAATGCCTTCCCTTTTCGCAAGCACTTGCAGGCAATTATTCACCCTGCGGATTTGTATGTCGGCTCCAGGTGCGATTTCAGAAAGTCGCCGCCGCTGACCGGCGCATATCTGGCCGGACCGCGCGGAATACTGGTAAGCTATTCACGTCAGCGCCTGATGGAAAATAGCAGCTGCCAGCCACGCGGGCCGCCGAAGATTGTCTACTGAATCAACTTCGCGATTCGATCGATGATCGGTTTCGGCGTGGCGTAGGCTTTCTCGATCAGCGCCGCGAGTTGTTCGCCGTTCTCGGGATCCAGCGAAAACTTGCGCTGGTTGGCCTCGGCGATGAACTCCGGGTCCTTCATGGTGGCATCGAAAGCCTCGCGCAACATCTTTAATCGATCCGGCGGCATGCCAGGCGGCGCGATGAAGGGCCGGCCGATACCCTGGCCGATGTAAAGGAATTTGATCGCCTCTCTGTCTTCGGGGCGCTGCGCGAGATCGGGCACGAACGGCACGCCCTTCAATTCGGGATTGGGCTTGGCGCCGCCCTGGAACAGCACCGAAACCGTCCCGGACGAAATCCAGTCGGGCCGGCGCACCTTGACGCTATCGAGACTTTCGCAAAAGCCCTGCACCTCGCCGCGTTCCATCGCGAGAAAAACGTCGGCCGACGAAGGGTAGCCGCCGACCAGCTTGAACTTCATGCCCAGGATGTCGTTGAGCGCCTTCGGATAGGAGTGCGTGCCGGTGCCCGGTCCCGTGTCGCCGACAATAAGCTCCTTTTCGGTGAGGTCGTGCGCGGTCTTAACAGGCGCCGTGTGATAGGCGATGCACACGTTTGTTTCGGTGGCGGGCGTGCCGATCCAGGAAAATTTGGTCGCGTCGAACTGGGCGCCCGGCTCGCCGGTGAGTGGCCCGAGCGCGGCATCGCGCGCGATCAGCGCCATCGTGGTGCCGTCCTTCGGCGCCTGGCTGTAAATGAAACTCGCGGCCCGATAGCTGCCGCCGCCGGGCAAATTCTGCGAGATGACCGTTGGGTTGCCCGGCAGGTGCTTGCCGATGTGACCGGCCACCATCCGCGCCCACATGTCGTAGCCGCCGCCCGGACCGAAGCCGATGATCATGGTGAAGGTCTTGCCGGCGAATGCGACAGGGCGCTTGCGCCGTGGCCGAACCGGCGACGAGGAGAAAGCTCAAGGCGCCGCACAATAGTCCCGCCGGGACTGCGAGGCGCAGGACTTGCCTTCCATGCTCGCTCACGGTGACCCTCCCCAAAGGCGTCCGTGCTCTTGCCCGCACCTGCTAACAAATGTCGCGCCATGACGATAGCGGCAACCCGCCGCTGGTTACGGAGGTGGCCCGTGGCCTGCCAGCGTTGGCGGCCCGGTTTCGGCGGTGACCATTTCGTCGCCCTATGATAGTGCTCTCGCGAAGCATTTCTTCGCGGACGCCGGTCGGATGCCCTTCGACGTCTTCATCAGCTATTCGGTCCACGACAAGCTGACTGCCCAGGCCGTCTGCGCCACGCTCGAATTCGAACGGCATCCGCTGCTGGATTGCGCCGCGCGATATCATGCCGGGATCCGAGTATGGCGACGCGATCGTCGAAGCGATCAATCAGTCGCGGGCGTTGGTGCTGGTGTTTTCGTCCAATGCCAATCAATCACCGCAGATCAGGCGGGAGGTTGAGCGCGCTGTAAGCAAAGGCCTGCCGATCGTGCCGTTGCGCATCGAGAACATCGCGCCCACGCAATCGCTCGAATATTTCATCGGCGCGGTGCACTGGCTCGATGCGCTGACGCCGCCGCTGGAAAATCACCTTCAACGTCTCGCTGAGGCCGTAAAGGTGCTGTTGCGAATCGATTCCTCGGGCGCGGCGGAAGGCCCGGTACGGACGCCCATCATGACACCGCTCGAACGGGCCGCAGCGGCAGCGTCCATCCCGCCTGCATCCATCCCGCCCGCTGGCACGCCCATTTGGCAACGCAACCGGGTGACGCTTGGTGTCATCGGCGCTTGTGTCGCTTTGATCGCCATCGGCGCGGTCTGGTATCTAAAGTCGGCAACCTCCGCGAATGCAGCGGAGTGCGAGCGGCTATGGATCAAGCGCAACTCCTTCTACAAATCGCACGGTCTTTGTTTCCAGACGCAACGGGCAAACGCGCATTTCGACAATACCGGCTGCACCTACAACGATCAGGATTATGTGTATGCGCACATCTTTTCTGACGCCGAACGCGCCCAGGTCCAGGACATTCGCAACGACGAGAGGGCGCACGGTTGCCTCTGACGCCGGCGGCACGGCATGCCGGGAACTGAGCTGGGAAGGTCATTCATGAACATTCGCCGCCGACAATTTTTGCGACTGGCCGGGTTAGGGGCAGGGCTCGCCGTCGGCGTGCGCACCCTTCGCGCGGAGGCCTATCCGTCGCGTCCGGTCCATATGATTGTCGGCCAGGCTGCGGGCAGTTCTTCGGACCTTTCAGCGCGGCTGATCGCCCAATACCTAAGCGAACATCTCGGCCAGCAGTTCGTCGTCGACATCCGGCCAGGAGCCACCGGCAACATCGCCACAGAGGCAGTGGTGCGCTCCGCGCCGGACGGTTACACGATCCTTCTGATCAACTCGCAGAACACGATCAACGCGGCGCTCTTCACCAAGCTCAATTTCGATTTTGTCCACGACATCGCGCCGATCGCTTTGGTCGCACCGCGTGCCGCTGGTGATGGAGGTCAATCCGGCGTTCCCGGCCGAAACGGTTCCGGAATTCATTGCCTATGCGAAGGCCAATCCGGGCAAGATCAATATGGCGTCGGGGGGAATTGGCGGTCCGCAACATGTCGCCGGCGAACTGTTCAAGTTCATGGCCGGCGTCGATCTCGTCCACGTGCCATACCGCGGCTCGACGCCGGCTTTGGTCGATCTGATGGCCGGTCAGGTGCAGGTCATGTTCGACGTGACGCCCTCGTCGCTGCCGCACATCAGAGCGGGCAAGCTGCGGCCGCTCGCCGTCACTACGCCGGAGCGCATGGATATGCTGCCGGGCATTCCGGCCATGGCGGAATTTTTGCCTGGCTATGAGGCGTTCGGTTGGATCGGCTTCGGCGCACCCAAAGATACGCCGGCCCCCATCATTGAAACGCTGAACAAGGCGATCAACGCGGCTACGGCCGATCCCGATATCAAGGCAAAGTTCCTCGACCTCGGCGTACAAATCATGCCGCCGAACACGTCCGCAGGATGTCGCCGAAGTTCATCGCCGCCGACACCGAAAAGTGGATCAAGGTGGCCAAGTTCGCCAACATCAAGGTCGAATAAACATAAGGGCGAGCAAAAGCGAGCAAGGGGAGGGGAACATGAAAATGCAGCGACGAAGATTTTTGTCTCTTGCGGCCGGCGCCGCTGCGCTGCCAGCCTCGCTGAACGTCAGTCTGGCGGATACTTACCCGTCGCGGCCCATTACCATTATTGTGCCGTTCGCGGCGGGCGGCGCTACAGACGTGCTGGCACGCATCCTTGGCGAGCGTATGCGGGTGTCCCTCGGCCAGCCCGTCCTTGTGGAAGATGTCACCGGCGCTGCGGGAAGCATCGGCGTCACGCGCGCGGTGCGATCGCCGCCCGACGGCTACACGCTCAGCGTCGGCACGCTAACCACCCACGTGCTGATCGGCGCCCTCTATCAGTTGCCGTACAACCTCCTGACGGATTTGTCGCCGATTGCCGAGATTGGCAGCGAGCCGCTTTTGATCTGCATCAGGAATTCGTTGCCGGCGAAAAATCTGCTGGAGTTTATCGCTTGGCTTAAGGAAAATCCGGACAAGGCCAATGCGGGTATCCCGGGCGTCGGCTCGACCGGAAATCTCGCCGGCCTCGCATTTCAAAAGGCCACCGGAACAAAATTCCAGTTTATTTCGTACCGTGGCGATGGTCCTGCGGTACAGGACTTGGTTGCCGGCAACATCGATCTGATGATCGAGCCGTCATCCAATTCCGTGGCGCAGGTGCAGGCCGGCACCATCCGTGCGTTGGCCGTACCGGCGAAAACGCGCCATCCGAGCTTGCCCGACGTGCCTACGACTCGATGAGGCGGGCCTTCCGGGTTTCTATGCCTCGATCTGGTTTGGAATTTGGGCGCCCAAGGATACGCCGCCGGATATCATCGCCAAGCTGAATGCCGCCACCGTCGAGGCATTGGCGGATCCCGACGTGCGCACCAAGCTCGGCAAGCTCGGCCAGCAGGTCGCGCCGCGCGATCAGCAAACGCCTGAAGCGCTCGCCGCTTATCAGAAGGCCGAGGCGGAAAAGTGGTGGCCCATCATTAAGGCGGCCAACATCAAGGGCGAATAGGCGATTCTTCTTTTCACCACAGAGGACACCGAACTGATGAAACTTCCGCGTCGCAGGCTTTTGCAGGTTGCCGGTGCCATGGCACTGGGGTCGTTGGCTCGTCCGGCGCGCGCGGACACATACCCATCGCGAGTGGTCAAAATCCTCGTCGGCTTTCCACCCGGTGGCGGTGCGGACCTGGCCACGCGCATCGTCGCCAGCGGCCTGTCGGACATCTGGCACCAGCAAATGATAGTCGAGAACCGGCCCGGCGCCGGCGCCCGAATTGCCCTCGACGCCGTGGCGCACGCACCGCCCGACGGCTACACGGTTTTGTTGGCCCCGGGATCGCCTTTGGTCCAGGCGCTGTTATTTTCGAAGCTGACCTTTGACCCGGCGGCCGACTTCGCGCCGGTTTCCCTAGTCGGCACCTATCCGAACATCATCGTTGTGCCGAATTCTTCATCGTTCCAAACCCTTCAGGAACTCATTGCCTACGCCAAAGCTAATCCGGGCAAGGTCAGCTGGGCGTCGCCCGGTGTCGGTACGGTCCCGCATCTCGCCGGCGAACTGTTCAAACACATGGCCGGCATCGAAATGACGCACGTGCCGTATCGCGGCGTCACCGAAGGGCTGATGAGCGATTTTATTTCCGGCCGCCTCGATTTGATGTTCAACACCACGGGATCGCTGTTACAGCCGGTCAGAGCGAAGCAGGTGCGGGGTCTCGCGGTGACCAGCGCCACGCGCTTTGCGGACGAGCCGGAGCTGCCGACCGTCGCAGAGTCCGGCGTGCCTGGCTACGACGTATCGTCATGGTATGGCATTTACGCGCCGGCGAAGACTCCGCCGGAGATCATCAGCAAAATCAACGCCGACATGGTGGCGATGCTCGGCGAGCCCGCCATCAAGGAGAAATACAAGGTGCTGGGCGTATTGGCGAAGGGTTCGACTCCGGCCGAGCTTGCCGCCAGGAACAAGGCGGATAAGGCTTTGTGGGCGCCGATCATCAAAGAGGCCAATATCAAGGTCGAGTAGGTCGCGCGGGGATGCGGCGAGAGCGATCAATCGTCGTAATCGGCAGGCTTCGTCTCTGAGACAAAAACCCGAGATCAGGGCAGTCGCGGCGCCGGCGACGACAGTGATGCTGAGATACCCACTCGCGGGGCCGAAGGCCTGTACGAGGTATCCGGTCGCCAACGTGCTTAGCGAGGCGGCAACGCCGCTCATGGCGCCGACCGCACCCTGCGCGAGATTGAAGCGGCCGGTGCCGACCGTCAGGTCGGTGATCACCAGGACCGTCAGCACGCCGATGATGGCGCCGGTGATGCCGTTGAGCACCTGCGCGACGATGAGAAACGGATAGCCGGTCGTAAAGGCGAGTAGCGCCGCCCGAATGGGCTCGATGCCGAACCCGATGAGCAAGAGCGGCCGCCGTCCGCGTTTTTCAGAATGGAAGCCGACCCAGGGCGAAAATGCCGCGACCACGACTCTGCGGCACGATGATCAGGACCGACATCCAAATAGGTGCCTGCGATTTGATCGTCGCCGCCAGATTTTCGCCGATGAGCGGCAGCATGGAGGCATCGGCCAACTGGAACAGCACGATGGCTGAAGTGAAGAGCACCAGCTTGTGGTTTTTCGCGAGATCGATAACGCGGGCGTTGCGGGCGTCTTTGCCCTTGGCGGCGTTGCGCGCTTTCCGGTAGTCGATCTCATCAGGCCGGATGAAGCTGAGCGCGATGAGTGCCGGAATGCATAACATGGCTGCCGCGATGAAGATCGCGCTGTCGGCAAAGTATGCGCCCGCGGCGCCCATGAGGGCCGCTGTGACGGCGTGGCCGCCAGCGGCATAGCGGAAATTTCGCCCGGTGCGCACCGACATGCCGCGCCGCCCGACAAGGCCGAGGCTGATGCCGGCGATAGCCGGCGTGATGATCCCCCTGTCGCGCCCTGCAGCAACGTCGCGGTGAAGACCATAACGAACGACGGGACGAACGCCAGGATTAGCGCTGCCGCGCCCGTCATGACGATCCCAAGCGCCACCAATCCGCACTTCCACTTCACCGAGTCGGCAAGCGCCCCGCCGGGGATTTGGCCCACCATGCCGGCGATTCCTCCGGCGGTTAGCGCCGAAGCCGATATCGCCGTGGGACCAGCCGAGATGGGCGAGGTAGAAGGCGACGAATGTGCCGAAGCCGGTCTGCACATCGGCAACGAAGAAATTCATCCAGTCGAGGCCGTAGCGGCTCTGCGGGGATGCCGGCGTGTGCAGCGATTTCCGGGCGGCGCGATAGCGCGTGACGGTCTTGTGTAGGCGGGACGTCTTCGTTTGGCGAGATTTCGCAACCATTGCAACGGCTAAACCGCGGACGAATCGAGGACCGTTGCTCTAACCGTTCGCCGGGAGCAGAGGTTCCGCGGCGCACCCCAGTTCATACGAGAACGAATGCGACGGGGTTGACGGCCGCGCAGTCAGGCGACGCGATAGCGCGCGATAACGCGTTCATCGACGTCGATGCCCAATCCGGGCCCTTGCGGCACCTGCATGTGCCCGTCGTGCGCCGCGATCGCGTCGCCCGAGCGGCGTCGCTTCGAGCTCGCAGTAGAACCGCTCGCACATCGAATCGGGAAGGCACGCGGCGATGACGTGCAGCGTCGCGATCAGTCCCGGCCCGAAATAGGGCGAGTGCGGCATGACGCGCACGCCGTGCTGCTGCGCGATGGCGATCGCCTTGCGCATGGCGACGATGCCGCCGATCTTGGTGACGCTCGGCTGGAAGATATCGAGCGCGCCGCGCTCGATGGCGTAGCGCGCCTCGCCGGCATGGCCGATGTTTTCGCCGGCCGCGATGGTGACGCCGGTCTCGCGGCGGATGCGCGCCATGGTGTCGTAATCGTCGACCGGATCGACCGGCTCCTCGAGCCAGGCGAGGTCGTAGACCTTGAGCTTGCGCGCCATTTCGACGGCCTCGTCCGGCGGCCAGGCGCAATTGGTGTCGACCATGAGTGCGATGTCGGGCCCGGCGGCCTCGCGGCCCGGGCGCCACGGTCTCGACCAGATGCTCGTGCAGCTTGACGGCCGTGTAGCCGCGCGCGACCGCCTCCTCGGTGTAGCGGGCGACGAGATCGGGCTTGCCGTAGCGCAACAGGCTCGCATAGGTCGGAATGCGATCCCGGGTGGCGCCGCCGAGCAGGCGATGGAGGGGCACGCCCTGCGCCTTGCCGGCAATGTCCCACAGCGCGATGTCGATGCCGGCAAGCGCGAAACTGACCGGCCCGTGCCGGCCCATGGCGTGAAGCTTGCGCTGCAAGTCCGCCATGAACGACGGCACGTCGGTGAATTCGCGCCCGACGCACAGCGGCGCCACGACGCGCGTGATCGCCTCCCGCGTCAGCGCCGAAGCGGCAAAGCCGAACGCCTCGCCCCAGCCGGTGAGGCCGGCATCGGTGTCGACGCGCACGAACAGGGTCTCCATGTGCGTCCACGGCCCGAGCGGCCGCATCTGCTTGGGGCCGCCGTGCTCATAGGGCACGGCGATGAGGATGGGTTCGACTTTCGTGATTTTCATTGCTCTACTCCGGCCTGTGGTCGCTGCACAGAATGGCGCGCCACGGCACCGCGAGCAACAAGACGCGCATATCGGCCACATAGCGAAATCAAATAACGTGCCGTTTTGTAGGCAGGCGCGAAGACTTCATAAGGGAGAGGATTGGGAAGATGCACGGCGTGCGGGAACCACGTGAACGACACTATATCCACCGTTCTTAAGTGCGCGCAGAAACTCCGGAAGCATTGCCGCAGTTTGCGCCCTGGTGTCGTGTAACAGCACAATACCTCCACGCAAGGCTTCAAGCCGCCGAAGTACGAGCTGAAGTTGCTGATCGGGCGATTGCGGATTCCAGTCGCTCGCCCATAGGTCGGCTCCGAACACGACAATTCCGCGCTTTTCAAGATAGTCGAGCAATGCCGGTGTAGAGGCAAACCCCGGAAAGCGGAAGAACGGAGTGTGCGGAGCCTCGGGTCGACTGACCGTAAAGTGCGCTATCGACGCCGACGAATCCTCGGTCGATTTCGGCAATGGCCGCCGCGACTGGTATCCGGTCAAGCAAAGGATGCGAATAGGTGTGAGAGGCGACGGTGTGCCCTTCGGCGATTTCGCGACGCGCGAGGCCGGGATACGCAATGGCGTTGCGTCCCAAGAGAAAGAAAGTGGCACGTACACATTCGGCCTTGAGCGCGTCGAGAACGTGTGGAGTGGTACCTGGCCAAGGACCGTCGTCAAAAGTCAGCACGACCTCACGCGGACGAAGCGGCAAGGTTTGTGGAAAGGACTTACGGCCGACCCGTGGAGTCGTCGCCGCATCGACATCGAGGATGCGCTCCGTGCCGAGCGCGTCCGCTCGACCCTCGCAATGCGGCTGAGCCTGCGCTGCGGTCATCGTCAATTCCAGGACGAGGAGAAGCGCGACGGCCCAGGTCGGAATAAATCGGTTCGATGGCAGCACGGGAATTGGATGAGTTCGCGGCTAATAAACCACCACACTACGAATCGACTTGCCTTCGCGCATCAGGTCAAAGCCCTTGTTGATCTCGTCGAGCGGCATTGTGTGGGTGATCATCGGGTCGATTTCGATCTTCTTTTCCATGTACCAGTCGACGATCTTCGGCACATCGGAACGGCCGCGGGCGCCGCCGAAAGCGGTGCCACGCCACGTCCGGCCAGTCACGAGCTGAAACGGCCGCGTCGCGATTTCCTGCCCCGAACCGGCGACGCCGATGATGATGCTCTGTCCCCAGCCGCGGTGACAGCTTTCGAGGGCGGCGCGCATGAGGCCGACGTTGCCGACGCATTCGAACGTGTAATCGGCGCCGCCGATCTGGTCGGCTCCGGACTTGGTCATGTTCACGAGGTGGGCGACTAATTCGGCCATCCGCCGCCGATTTCCTTCGGGTTGACGAAGTGCGTCATGCCGAACCGATCGCCCCAGGCCTTCTTGTCTGGATTGACATCGACACCGATGATCATGTCGGCGCCGACGAGCCGAAGGCCCTGAATGACGTTAAGCCCGATGCCGCCGAGGCCGAAGACGACGGCCTTGGCCCCAGGCTCAACCTTGGCTGTATTGATCACCGCGCCGATGCCGGTGGTGACGCCGCAGCCGATGTAGCAAACCTTCTCGAACGGCGCGTCCTCGCGAATCTTCGCCACCGCGATTTCCGGCAGCACGGTGAAATTAGCGAACGTCGAGCAACCCATGTAGTGATGGATTTTCTTGCCATCGGCCGAGAACCGCGAGGTGCCGTCCGGCATCACGCCTTGGCCCTGAGTGCTGCGGATCGCCGTACACAGATTGGTCTTGCGTGACAGGCAGGACGGACACTGGCGGCATTCCGGAGTGTAAAGCGGGATTACGTGATCGTCCTTTTTGACCGACGTGACGCCTGGGCCAATGTCGACGACGATGCCCGCGCCCTCGTGGCCCAGGATCGCCGGAAACAAACCTTCCGGGTCGGCGCCCGACAGGGTGAACTCGTCAGTGTGGCAGATGCCGGTCGCCTTCAGTTCAACCAGCACTTCGCCTGCGCGCGGGCCATCGAGCTTTACGGTGCCGACTTCGAGGGGCTTGCCGGGCGCATAGGCCACGGCGGCGCGGACGTCCATGGGCATTGCAAATGTCCGTAAATGTTGGATCGTTCGCGGACGATGACATTGGAGAGATAAAATGGCAAACCCGCAGCCACTTCCGCCGAGGCTTGAGTTTATCTTCGGCGCGCAGGTGACGGTCGATACGCCGCAAGACCTCGGCCCCTTTAACAAAGGCCATCGCCGCGTCGTGCCGATCACCGGCGGCGAGTTTTCTGGACCGGACATGCGCGGCAAGGTTTTGCCCGGAGCCGACTGGCAACTCGTTCGCCACGATGGCGTCGCTGAGCTCGAAGCGCGCTACACGCTGAGCACCGACGACGGCGCCACGATCCATGTGCGCAACCTGGCGCGGCGCCACGGCCCCGCTGAAGTGATGGCGGCGCTTACCGCGGGTCGGGCGGTCGAACCGGGCAGTTATTACTTCTGCGGCACCGTTTTTTCGAAACCACCGACGAACGTTACGCATGGATGACCAAACACATTGTTATTTGCACGGGCCAGCGTGAACCGGAGAGGGTAACGCTGCAGTTTTACAAGGTAGCGTGAAAGCCGAAGGGCCTATTCCAGCCTTTCCACTTGCCGCAGTGAGGGGAACAGTTTCATCCATATCAGCGCCACCACGATGGTGCCGAGGCCGCCGAGCACGACGGCCGGCATTGCACCGAACAGAGCCGCCGTCACGCCGCTTTCAAATTCGCCAAGTTGATAAGAGGCGTTGACGAACAGAAAATTCACCGCGCCCACGCGTCCGCGCATCTCATCGGGTGTGGCAAGCTGAACAAGCGCAATGCGGATCACCATGCTGATGGTGTCGGCCGCGCCCATGACCGCGAGCGCGATAATCGAGAGCCAAATCGAATGGGACACGGCAAACACGATCGTCGCCGCGCCGAAAACGATGACAGCCTGAAACATCCGCAGCCCAACCCGACGAGTGATAGCGTAGTGGGTCAAGACAGCCGTCATCAGCAGCGCGCCGACGGCCGGAGCGCCGCGCAGCACGCCTAATCCCCACGGCCCAGTATGGAGAATGTCGTGGGCGTAGATCGGCAACAGAGCGGTCGCGCCGCCCAGTAAGACCGCAAACAAGTCGAGGGATATGGAGCCCAGGATCGCAGGATTGCGGCGCGCGAATCCGACCCCGGCGAACAGGGCCTTGATCGTCGGCTGCGCGCTTCCGCCGGGCGGCGCTTGTGCGGCAATAAGGCCGTTCAGCACGAAGCCCAGGAGGAAGATTACCGTCATGACGGCATACGGCACGCCGGGCGCCACGGCGTAGGCGAAACCGCCGAGGGCCGGACCGCTGATCATCGCCGCCTGAAAGGCGCCGGTAGAGAAGGCGGTCGCTTTCTGCAGCATTCCTTGCGGCGCGACTGCGGGCAGCAACGCGGCGACCGCGGGACTTTCAAATGCGGTGGTGACGCCAAATACCGCCACTGCGGCGAAAATCTGCTCGACGTTTAACCAGCCACCAAAACTTCCGCAGGTGAGAAAAGCCGCTGTCGCTGCGTCGACAATCTGGCAGGCTTGCACCACGCGGCGACGATCGTAGCGATCCGCGGCGTGACCGGCGAGGAAGACCAGGACCGCTGTGGGAATGAACTGCACCAAGCCGACCATGCCAAGGTCGAATGCGCTGCCAGTCAGCGCATACACTTGCCAACCCACCGCGACCGCGCCGATCTGGGCGGAAAATTCCGAACAAGTACGCGCGCAGAAATAGAGCACGAACGGCCGATGGCCGACCAATGCTCGCGTTGCGGACGGCGTAACGGCAGTCATGGCAAAAATCGTATTGATTGGAATCGATAAAAAGTTGCGCACGTGGTCGCACGCATCCCATACGAACAATGCCGCATAGCCTCAAGGACGCCGCCGCAGATCAGCACTGCGAAAAAGCCTGTTATGATGGCATCAAGGCAGGAAACGACATGGCAATGCAAAACGGATCGATGGACGGCCGCATCGCCATGCACAACGCCAACGCGTTGAAGATCGGCCTGTTCGGCGCCAATTGCTCATCGGCGCGCACCGCCACCCTCGTGCCAGAGCGCTGGCTTGCCGAATGGCCTGACTGTCTCAAGCTCGCACGCTTGGCGGACGAAGCAGGCATCGATTTCCTACTGCCGATTGGGCGCTGGAAGGGTTATGGCGGCTCGAGCGATTTTCACGGGACCACGCTTGAGACCGTCACCTGGGCTTGTGGTCTGCTCGCTGCAACGCAACGCATCACGATCTTCGGGACAGTGCATGCGCCGCTGTTCCATCCGTTGATTGCCGCCAAGGAGTTTGTCACCGCCGATCATATCGGCGCGGGCCGCTTCGGGCTCAATCTCGTGGCCGGCTGGAACGAAGGCGAATTCGCCATGTTTGGCGTCGCAGCAGCGCGAGCATGAAGATCGCTACGAATTCGCGCAGGAATGGATCGACGTGGTGAGGCGCGCCTGGACCGAGGAAGAGTTCGATTTTGACGGCAAGTTTTTCAAGCTTACCGGGGTGCGCGCCAAGCCTCGGCCGTTTGGTGGAACGCGGCCCGTGATTATGAACGCGGGGTCGTCGCCAACCGGTCAGGCCTTTGCGATGCGCAACTGCGATGCGTTCTTCACTTCGACCGCGGCGCTCCGGCTTGCGGTCGCCGGAACCGCAAAGGATACGAGCGTGCCTGTGTTCGATCGCATCGTGCAGCAGGTCAACAGCATCAAGGCCAATGCGCGCGCATTCGGCCGCGAGATCGATGTCTACACGCAGGGTCAGGTCATCTGCCGGCCGACGCAGCACGAGGCCGAGGACTACCATCGCTATGCCAACGTCGAGCAGGCGGACTGGCCCGCCATCGAGCAGATGTTGGCGCTCAAAAATGTCACCCGGCAAAACACGCCCGCAGACGAATACGCCGCCAAGCGGTCGCTGCAGGCAGAGAGCGGCGTCGGCGGCTTTCCATTCGCCGGCACACCGGACAAGGTTGCCCGGGAGTTCGCCGATATCGGCCGCGCCGGGGTGCGCGGCATCGCGGTCTCTTTCGTCAATTACCTGGAAGAGGTGCCGTATTTCTGCGCTGAGGTGCTGCCACGTCTGGCGCGCATGGGCCTGCGGGCGAATTAGCTGCCGACTTAACCCTTGCTCCCGGCCGGCATCACGATCTGCGTCTGGGTGACGATGGCGCAGAGCCGGCCGTCGTTGCGGGTAATACGCGTCTGCCAGACCATGGTGGTGCGGCCGCGATGCAGCGGCGTACATTCAGCGTGTGCAGTGTCGCCAATCGGAATCGGAGCAAAGAAATTGGTCTTGCTCTCGATGGTCGCCGTGCGTGCGCCTGCGCGGCAGATTGGCCAACGTTGCGGTGCCGCCGAGATTGTCGGCAAACCCCATGATGGCGCCGCCGTGGAGCACGCCCAAGCTGTTTTCCAGTTCGTCGCGGACGAACAACTCCGCCATGACCTTATCACGCGAAACCTGCGTGATTTTCATTCCCATCAATTCCGCGAACGGCGGCTGTATGTCGGGATCACTGTCCATGGTGCTGCTCATCCTCAGTCCCTCTCGGCCGCATAGAGCGGCTCGAAGTTTGCAGAAAATCGGACACTCGCGATCCCGGAAAATAAGTGGCTTTGAAAGCCGGCCGCGCCTTGCAAATGCTCATACCATTCGCCAACGCGCGGATATTTGTCCTCCCAACATGGAGGCAGCCCGAGATCGGCCATGCGGTCGATGCTTGGCATGACCAGAACGTCGGCCAGCGTGAATTGTTCGCCCATCAGCCAGGGGCCTTGTCTTGCGATCGCTTCGTCCATGCGCCGGCAGGTTTCGGAGAGCTGCCGAGCGAGCGATCGATCTCCTGTCTTGGAAAAGCCCTTCGGCGAGCCCATGCGCTGGAACAGCTCCTTGCGCACCGGCCGGGGGTTGATCTCCTGGGCTCTCGAATTGCTTCTGATCGAGGCCGCTCGAAGCGATACAGAAATGCGCGATTGAAGGACGGCACGCGGATGGCGCCGACGGCGACCTCTTCGATGTAGTGCGTCCAGGCGCGCATTTGCGCGCTCGTCGACGATGTCGGACGGGGACGAGGGGGTTTTGCGGATATTTCTCGTCGAGATATTCGCAGATCACGCTCGATTCGATGATCGGCACGCCATCATCGACCAAAGTGGGGACGACACCGTTCGGATTGAGCTTGCAGATAGTCCGGCTTGAGCTGTTCCTTCTTGCCGAGATCGATGCGCACTTCGTCGAATCTGACGCTCTTTCTCGTGCAGCACCATGCGCACCTTCTGGCTGCATGTGGAATGAGGCGGCGTGATAGAGCACGAGCATCGAAGTCTCCCGAACGGCCGGCAATACGCAAAGAGCGCGGCCGAAGCCGCGCTCCTCGACATTCTAAGACCGGTCCGAACTCGGTCGGAAATTCACTGCTTCGGTTGCGGCACCACGCGCATGTAGGGCTTCGGCGTCTTCCAGCCTTGCGGATAAAGTTTCTTGGCCTCTTCGTCGGTCACGGCGCCGGTGAGGATGACATCCTCGCCTTGTTTCCAGTTCGCCGGCGTCGCCACGCGGTGCTTGGCGGTGAGCTGCAGCGAGTCGACGACGCGCAGCACCTCATCGAAGTTGCGGCCCGTGGTCATCGGATAGACCAGTACCAGCTTGATCTTCTTGTCCGGGCCAATGACGAAGACGTTGCGCACGGTCTGGTTGTCGGCCGGCGTGCGGCCTTCCGAGGTGCCGCCTGTGCTTGCGCCGGCAGCATGCCATAGAGCTTGGAGACCTTCAGATCGGTGTCGCCGATCATCGGATAGTTCGGCGCAAAGCCGACCACATCCTTGATGTCGGCCGCCCACTTTTTGTGGTTGTCGACCGGGTCGACCGACAGCCCGATGATTTTGACGCCGCGCTTATCGAATTCGGGCTTCAGCCGCGCCATCGTGCCGAGTTCGGTCGTGCAGACCGGCGTAAAATCTTTCGGGTGCGAGAACAGCACCACCCAACTGTTGCCGATCCAGTCGTGGAAGCGGATTTTGCCTTCGGTCGTTTCGGCTTCGAAATCAGGGGCGGTGTCGCCAATTGCTAGTGCCATGGAAAACCTCCGTCGTGTGGGCTGTTTGATTGTCTCGAATGTATGGTCATGCTTATGTACGTTTCAAACTGCCTCAATACTAGCCTAAACCATCGAAATGATTCGATTCGCGTAAGGGGGTATTCATTCAAGAGTTCGGAAAGCCTTGAAAGAATCGGCTAAGACCAGCACACATCGGGCAAGAGTTTTCGGATAAGGCAAGCGGATCACCAGTCCTTGAGTGAAACTTCTGGGGACGCCGCGAGTTTGCCGCAGTGACGCCCTCGGTCAGCCACCCTGGGATCCGACCTTACCTGCCAGTAGCGTGCGTCGCGTGACTTGAGGGCTTAGAACGGGACCGCGCCGGCAATATCGCCCGCCAAGCGGTCCGGAGGCGATCAAGGCGATGTTGATCACGTACTACCCCGATATTGCGACGCTGGCCGCGATGATCGCCCACTCGCAAATTGTGGTGCAGGACCCGCGGCGATGCTGCGAGTACCTTCCGGCTGGGTACGAGGAGATCGACGTCGTCATCCTCGACTGGATCGCGCTGAAGGGCGCCAGGTCGGCGATAGGCTTGCGTTGATGTGACTTCGGCCTGACGCGCGATCCCGAAAAAGACGGCCCTCCGAAAAAAATCGTAGATGGGTTGTTTGGCTCGGTTGCCAATTGGTCGAACGTCCAAGTCGCTTTCGATCAGCTCTGGTATGTAATACTAGATAAAGGAAAGCTAGGGCCGGGTAGACACCCTTGTGAAAGACCTGCGGCACAAGCGCCGATACCTCGTTGTCGCCGCGGGCCTGATTGTTGTCGGCGCGATCGCCGTCGTCGTTGCTGAGCGCCGCCTCAGCCAATCATTCCAACCGTCTGTGGCAGATCGTCCACGAGGAGTGAGTTCCAGACCAGGAGCAGCACGGCAATCCGGCGCCGTGCGCGCTCGTCAATTTGCAGGACGGTGTCGAGCGTGGCTACGTGATCTTAAAAGATTTAATCGGTGCTACACAGTATCTGCTTTTGCCTACGGCCTTCGTGAGCGGAATTGAAAATCCCGATCTGCTGCGGCCGAATGCACCGAATTACTTCGCCGCCGCCTGGCTGGAGCGCGGCCATGTCGAAAGGGCGGCGCGGCGCTGGCTGCCGCGTTCCGGAATAAGCCTCACGGTCAACTCGGTGCTGAACCGGTCGCAAATCACCTGCACATTCATATGGATTGCATTCGCCTCGATGTGCACCCGACGTTGCAGCGCCTGCTGGCTGGGATCGGGGACGACTGGACGGTACTTCCGGAACCGCTCGTTGGCCACACCTACCGGGCGAGGCGGATCTTGGCCGAGGACCTCGGCGCGGCCAATCCGTTGCGTATTGCTGGCCGACGGTGTGCCAGACGCCCGCGCCGCAATGGACGCGCAGACACTGACCGCGGTCGGGGCGCAATTTGCTGATAGGGGGCCGGGTTTTGTCGTCCTCAACGCCCGGGTGGAGGTCGGAAGCGGCGCGTTTATCAGAGGGGAGGAGTTGCAGGATCATTCCTGTGCCGCTGCGCGAGAGTAATCTATGCATGGCCTCGTAGCCGTCGGTCAGCGTGTTAAGGAACGCGATGATGTCGTCGATCTCGCGGCCGACAAGCGCGCGGCGCATCGCCGGGCTGCCGCCGAACGGCGGCTCGCATATTGACGTTGGCCCGATAGTCCGCCGGCAGATCGTCGAATTTTCGCACGTGGCCGGTCGGCGTCGCGCGGGTACCATTTCGCCGGATCGGTATCGCGTTCGACGTAGAACGCGATGGCCTCGCGCAAACTGTGCAATACGCCGTTATGAAAGAAGCTTTGCCGCAGCGCGACGTTGCGCAGGCGTCGGCGTAACGAAGCGGCCGCAATATTCGTGCGTGCCCGGCAGAGATCGGTGCGCAGCGGTCCGCACAGGCCGAGATCGAAGTAGGCCGGATCGGCATTGGCCGGGTATCGTCGCGGTTGCGCGGCACGCCGACGCGCGATCATGCCGTAGTCGGTGAATTGCGGCGGCGTGCCGTCGTTGCCGCGCTCGCTGCGATGGCAGTTGCCGCAGTTGCCTTTGTCGGGATCGTCGAACAGCGCAAGCCCGCGCGCTTCCTGCGGCGTCAGCGTCGCGCGGCCGGCCAAAAAGGCGTCATATTTGCTGCTGTAGGGATAGAAATGCGCGATAATCCTGCTGAAAGACTTCGAGCGCCTCGGCGATGCCGGCAAAGGCCTTCTCGGGATCGGCAAAAATGTCGTTGCCGAACAGCTTGCGCAACGCGCCGGCATGTCGGCCGTCGCGCACCGCGCGACCACGTCGGCCGGGGAGCCGTTCGCCATCTCGAAGGGCGACAACAGCGGAATGCGCGCCTGGTCGCGGCCGCGGTCGACGCGGCCGTCCCAGGTCAGGCCGCCGGTCGGGCCGTTGTCGATGCTGTCGTCGCCTTCGTCGTCGGACTCGAAGTAATGCTCGGTGAATGGCGGCACGACCTGGAGATATTCAAGCGACGGCACGGCGCGCACGCCGGGCTGCAGCATATCCTTGCCGCCAAGCTGCACCGCAAGGGCGTTGGGCGGACCGAAGGCGTGCTGCGGATCGTGGCAGGTGGCGCAGGACATCCGGCCGGAGGCCGACAGCGAAGGATCGAAGAACAGCTGCTCGGCCCAGCGCTTCGAGCTGCGCGGCGCGGGCATAAGCCTCCGCCGCGTGTCATCGCAGTATCGCCTCGACTGCGCGGCGGCCCGGCCACGACAAAGCGCGCCGCAAAGCAGCGTCCCCGACAGTATTTGTCAGAGCGAATGGCATGAGCATCGAATGCGTCAACGCAGCGGCAAATTGCATGCGCTCCATGACAGTATTCTGACAACGGGCCGTTTGCAAGCCTTCACGCAACTGCCACGGAATTCGGCCACTGTAACGCGCCTGTCATCGTGGCTAGAACAACGGAACTGCGGCCTAGAGCCGGTCATTCCCCGGCACTGAAGCAGCCATGACACCCTGCAAACATGCTGGCATTCCATTTCGCTGCTGGCGATGCTACTGCTGCGGCCGCCCTGTCTGCCGGCAAGCGTCGGCGCGGCCGGCCGCGAACGGCATCGAAAAAATCGACACGGTAGTCGTGATCTATGCGGAGAACCGCAGCTTCGACAATCTGTATGGCTTGTTTCCGGGCGCCAACGGCTTGCAGCAACGTCACGGCGCGCAAACTCCGATCCAGCGCGACCGTGACGGCGCGCGTGCTCAAGGAGCTGCCGCCGATCTGGGGCGGCCTGACCGCCAAGGGCGTGACGCCGCCGGTCACGCAGGCGCAGACCGAACATCTGCCGAACAAGACCTTTCGCGATCGACGATCCGAAGGGCTTCAACACGCCGCTCAGCCGTGACCACCAACGATCTGTGGCATCTGTTCTATCAGAACCAGATGCAGATCGATGGCGGCAAGAACGATCGGTTCGTCGCCTATGCCGATTCCGGCGCGCTGGTCATGGGCCATTACGACGGCACGCAAACTGCCGCTGTGGAACGTCGCCAGGAAATACACGCTGGCCGACAATTTCTTCATGGGCGCGTTCGGCGGCTCGTTCCTCAATCATTTCTGGCTGATCTGCGCTTGCGCGCCGGTCTATCCCGAATGCCGACAGAGCCCGCCAAGCACTCGATCGCGGTCGTCGACCCGGACGGCGTGTCGCTGACCGCTGGCGCCGACACTCGCCGAAATCGGCGCATGGACGGCATTCCGAAATTCGTCAACGGACGGGCCAGCTGACGCCGGACTTCTACGCCGTCAACACGCATGCAGCCGCCCTATCAGCCGAGCGCCAACAAGCCGGCGCCGGGCGGCGATCCGCGCTTTGCCGATCCGAGCAAGCCGACAACGCTGCCGCCGCAAACGCGCACGACGATCGGCGATCTTCTGAGCGCAAAGGGCGTCGCTGGGCCTGGTATGCCGGCGCTTGGCAGGATGCGCTCGACGGCGACACGCAGATCGCCGTGCCGAATTTCCAGTTTCACCATCAGCCGTTCAACTATTTCGCCAATTTCGCGCCCGGCACGCCGGCGCGTGCCGAGCATCTGCGCGACGGCGGCATGAACGGCGCGAGTTCATCAAGGCGATCGACGCCGGCACGCTGCCGCAGGTGACGTTCTACAAGCCGCAGGGCAATCTCAACGAGCATGCCGGCTATGCCGACGTGCTGCACGGCGATGAGCACATCGCCGATGTCGTCGCGCATCTGGAAAAGAGCCCGCAATGGGCGCACATGCTGGTCGTCGTCACCTATGACGAGAACGGCGGCATCTGGGACCACGTGGCGCCGCCCAAGGCCGACCGCTGGGGACCGGGCTCGCGCATTCCGGCGATCATCGTCTCGCCGTTCGCCAAGCGAAGGCTTCGTCGATCACACGCAATACGACACGACGTCGATCCTGCGCTTCATCACCCGGCGCTTCGAGCTGCCGGTGCTGCCGGGCCTCGCCGAGCGCGACGAGGCGTTGCAGGCGAACGGCAGTCCGCCGATGGGCGATCTGACAAACGCACTGAAATTCGCCAGTGCTGCTCCATCTCACAAGGCTGGACACGGCGCGCTGGCTCATCGCCATCCTGCGCACGGCAAGCGCCGCATCCATCGCGCGGTGCCACAATATCTGTCGTACTGACGGTCATAAAAAAAGCGGCCCCAGACTGGGGGCCGCCAAAGGGACCGCGACAGGAGGAGTGCACCGCGGACCCAGGCTTGCGAGCGGCCATCTGCTCGCAAGGAACATGGAGGTGCCGGTCAGGACCCGCGGTGAGTGTGGCTTATTCGCCCTCGGTGCCGATCGCGTAGGCGGTCTCGCCGTGAACCGCGTCGTCGCCAACCTTCAGCGTCGCATCGTCCATGCGCAGCGGCACGATGAGGCCGATCACCTTGAGGATGATGAAGGTCATGATGGCATTGAACACGATGATGAACAGCGCGCCCTCAGCCTGCAGCAGGAGCTGATGACCGGTATTGCCGTAGAGCAGGCCGGTCACGTTCACGCCGGGCGCCTCTTTGTCGGTGCCGATATATCGCAGCATGTCCGGATTGGCGAGGAGGCCCACCAGCAGCCCGCCGGTGATGGCCGGCGACGCCATGGGTGGAGAACACGCTCAGCACGTCGTCCACCTTCATCATGAAGCCAAGTCTTTTGGAACTTGTTCATGCTGACAGCCACGGGATGATGCCCGCGACGATGCCGATGATGATCGCGCCCATGCCGTCGACGTAACCGGCGGCGGGCGTGATCGCGACGAGACCGGCGATCATGCCGTTGACCGCGCCGAGCACCGACGGCTTGCCGTAGGCCATCTTGTCCATCAGCGTCCAGACCAGCAGCGCCACCGCGGTGGCAGTGTTGGTGTTGAGCACCGCCGCGCCCGCATCTGCGTTGGCGAAGTACGGGATCGCCGCCGTTGAAGCCGTTCCAGCCCAGCCACAGGATGCCGGCGCCGACCAGCGTGACCAGCAAGCTGTTCGGCGGGAAAGTGTCGCGGTCGGCTTGAAGCCGCGGGCCGATCATCCACGCGGCGACGAAGCCGGAGGTTGCGGCGGCAAGATGGATGACGTAGCCGCCCGAGAAGTCCGCCACGCCCATGCCGGCGAGCCAGCCGCCGCCCCACAGGCTGAATGCTCCCACCGTGTAGACGAGCGTCATCCACACCGGGCAGAAGATCATCCACGCCGTGAAGTTCATGCGACCGAGCAGCGAGCCGGCAAGAATGATGACGGTGATGGCGGCGAACACGAACTGGAAGAAGATCAGCGTCGCCATCGGAAAGGCAAGCGGCGGCATGCCCGATGCTGCAGCCGGAATTGTTGCTTGGCCGGTCGTAAAGACGGCCGAGGTCGCCAATCCCGGCGTGCCGAGGAATGGAAACCATTGTGGTCCGAACGCCATGTTGTAGTCGAACAAGACCCAGACGACGAGGACCGAAGCAAAAGCGTATATCGACATGAAGGCGGAGTTGATCGCCCACTTCTTCTTGACGATGCCGCCGTAGAGAACCGTTAGTCCGGGAATGCTTTGCAGGCCAACGAACGTCGCGGCCGCCAACTGCCAAGCATTATCGCCGGTATCCAGCCATTGTGGTGACGGTACGAGTGCCAATTCTACTGCCATTTGCCTTCCCCCAAAAATGCCCCTTTGTGCACACTGTCGCCCTAGGCAACTATACCCGCTGCTTGCGCACAGAGAACGATTGCGGAGGTCGCAAAAGTTATGCCAGTTTGCCGACCCGTTGACTGGGCGTCTTTACCCCAGGAAATCTTGGATTCTTCCAGGTCGCGGTGATCAAAATGTATGCTAATGCCTATAAAAGGTGCAGCTTGATGGATGCGGACAATAGCCCGCAATTGTGCTGTGCGCGATCGGTGACTTAGCGTATTGGCGGCCGTATCACCGCCGTCAGCGCTCAAGCGCAAAAAGGCGAGACTCCGGTCACCTGCACCAACCCATATAGCGGCGCGACCTGGCAGATCAGGATCGACTACGACCGCAGCACGGTCGATTCCAATCCCGGCCCGTATCGATGACGCCACCATCTCGTGGCGCGACGCCAAGGATGGTTGGAGCTACACACTCGATCGCAAATCCGGAAAACTTACGGTCATTCTCGCGTCATCACGGGCGGCAATTTTCTCCATGATCAATGCAAGCTGGATAACTGAAGCTGCGATCGCCGCACGCGAGGCGATCGGAGCTGCAGTAATGGCCGAGCGAGTTTCCGGCGTTAAGGCAAGCGCGGGCTTCGCTTCGGAAACCGGACCGCGCGAACGCAATGAGGATTTCGCCGGCGCCGTTTTCGGCTCCGGAACTGCCGCAGCCGCGCGGCGACATTGTCGCGGCGATCGCCGACGGAGTTGGCGGCGCGAAGGGGGGACGCGTCGCAGCCGAGATGGCGGTGCGCGGCTTTCTCGATGGCTTTTGCGATCTACCCGAGACGATGGAAGTCCGGCGCGCGGGCGCGCGAATCCTCAATTCGCTGAACGACTGGATCTACGCTCAAGGTCAGCGTGACGCCAAGTTGGCCGGGATGGGATGCACCTTCACCGCGTTGGTGCTTCGCGGCCGCGTGGCGCACGTGCTCCATGTGGGCGACACGCGCGTTTACCGGCTGCGCGGCGATCGGCTGACGTGCCTGACCATCGACCATGTGCGCGAGGGCAGCGGCTGAGCGGTCGAACGTACTGACGCGTGCGTTGGGCGTGGGCACGGAAGTGCCGCTCGACTACACCACGCAGCCTTTGGCCCGGCATGACCGGTTCCTCCTCTGCAGCGACGGCGTGCACGCTTTCCTGCCGGCGGATGCCATCGCCGACATTCTCCGCGAGCGCTCTGCTTCCGAGGATTCCGCCCGCGCGCTGGTGAAGGCTGCGCTGGACGCGGGCAGCACCGATAACTGCACGGCTTTGGTGGTCGACGTGGTCGATCTGCCGACGGCGGCCTCCGCCGACATCGGCGCCGCCATCATGCGGCTGCCGCTGATCCCGGTGCCGATTGATGGCGAGGCCGTCGACGGCTTCGTGCTCAAAGTTCTGGTGTCGGACGGCCGCTACACGCGCTTGTTCGGCGCCGTCGACGAAGTCGAAGGCGGCGAGGTCGTGCTGAAGTTTCCGAAGCCGCAGGTGGCGAGCGAGGCCACTATCACGCGGCGTTCGTGCGCGAGGCGTGGGTCGGCGCGCGAGTGCACAGTCCGTGGCTTGGCCGCACGATCGAACTGCCGCCCGGGCGGCAGACTTGCCTCTACACTGTCATGCCGCTTTACACGGGCGAGCTACTGGAGACGCGGCTCGGGCGCCGTCCCGGGATTGGGTCTCGAGGAGGGACGCAACATCACGATCAAGTTGGCCCGTGCGGCGGCGGCGCTGCACAGCGCCGGCATCATCCATCGCGATATCAAGCCCGACAACGTCATCCTCGAGAGCGAAGGATCGCTCAAACTGATCGATCTCGGCGTGGTTCGCGTTCCCGGGCTGGAGGATTTTCCGCCCGACTGATATTCCGGGAACGCCCGCCTACATGGCGCCGGAAATGTTTTCCGGCGAGCCGGGCAACGAAGCGACCGACATCTACGCGCTCGGCGTCACCATGTTTCGCGCCTTCACGGGGGAATTTCCCTACGGCAATCTCGACGCCGTCAGTCACGCCGCGCCGGACCAGGCCTGACGCCGCTTTCCGCGTTGCGGCCCGATTTGCCCGCTTGGCTGCAAGGTGTGCTCGGGCGCGCCATTGCCATCGATCCGGCCGAACGCTTTCACGACATGATCGAATTTGCCGTCGAGATGGAAATGGGACCGGCGCGCGCGCCGTCGACGATGCGCAGGCCGCAGACCTTCTACGAGCGTCGTCCGGTCCTATTCTGGCAAGGCGTATCCGCGCTGCTTGCGCTCGCCCTTCTGCTGGCGCTGCTGCTGCGCCACTAAGGTGCGGAGCGCGCATGGTCACCCGGAAGCGTTATTGCTTCATGCACAGCGCGATCGCCGGTCCCGGCGTGTTGCTGCATGCCGCCGATTCCACGCCGCCATCCTTCGAGATCACGATGGTCGCGCCCGGGCAGGTCACAGCCGCCAAGATTTCGCCCGGACTACAACTTAGGTCGCAATTATTGCTCGGGGCGCAGGTGTCATGGCGGACGAGATGCAGGCCTGTCGATCCAGCGGGGCCGGGGGGCCCAGGTGGACCGCCGGGACCGGCGTCGCCTTTTTGACCTGCGGGCCCTTGCGGCCCGGCGGACCCTTGTGGGCCCGCAGGACCCTGCGGACCCGAGCAGCCCACGAGCGCGAATACCGCAATGGCGGCGACGACAGCAAATGATGTGCGCATCGGTTTTCCCCCTTCGCTAATCTGGCCGCTGAAAGCTTTCATCGGTGCATCGTGGTGTCAACGTGTTTGGCGCGGTTCTGCGCTATTCCCATGGTACGTCGCCCCGCAAAAACAGTCAGATGCTCCTCTCTCAAACATCCGTGCTAGGGTCGCCGACGAACCGATCCGATGCGAAGGGAAGAATAGGGAGTTTGGAATGAAAGGACGTGTCATCGCGCGAAACGAACGGAGTTATGTCGCGCGTCTTGTCATCGTCGGTATCCTGACCGCCGTTAGCGCCCTGCCATCACGGGCGCAGGATTATCCGGCGCGCTCAATTCGTATTCTGGTTCCGTACGCGCCGGGCGGGATTGCGGACATTGCCTCCCGCATCGTTGCGGGAAAAATCACCGAGGCATGGGGTCAGCAGGTGGTGGTCGAGAATCGGCCGGGCGGCAATGGATTTATTGCCATGACCGATGCGGTGCGGTCGGCCGCCGACGGCTATACGCTGGTCATGGCTACAGGCGGCGACGTTGCTATCAATCCGGTGCTGTTCAAGAAGGTGCCATACGATGTCGAACGCGACTTGGCGCCGATCACGGCCGTGAGCGATGCGCCGCTTGTGCTCGTGGTCAATGCCGATACGCCATACAAGACGGTCGCTGACGTGATTGCCGCGGCCAAAGCCAAGCCAAACGAGATCAACGTTTGCACACCCGGCTACGGCAGCATCAATCAGATCGTGCTGGAGTGGATGGCGCTCAATACCGGCACCAAGTTCGTGCATGTTCCCTACAAGGGCAGTGCGGTCTAACTAAATCAATGGCTTAGCGGAGCGAAAAGGGGAACTAGGGGAAGCGATTGGGGGAAGCAAAACCGGCCCTAAACGCGGGCCGGTTGATGGCCAAGGCTACCAGCTATTTACCGCGCCGTCAAAGCGCGCGAACGCATGGCCGCATCGGTCCGCGAGATTGGCGTTACCGATACCGGGATTTAGCCGAACCACGCTTGGCGGCACACGTTCAAGAAGATCGGCGACTGTGCAGGCATATCCGAAAAGATGCTTGATGCCATCTGCGGCCATGCACCGGCCAGCGAAGGACGGCGCTACGGTGAAGCAGACTTGCCCGACAAGGCGCGAGCGTTGCGCCGCTTCCCCCGTTTCAAAATCTGACGGTTAGCCCACTAAGGGTGTGATTTGCGGGACAACAACCAGCCGGCTTAATTGACCGCCCCAACCGTTGACTGAAATGCTTCGCCTCGGGCTTTTATTTTGGGGCAGCTACGGTCCAGTGGGTTTAAAGCTTGCCATTTTAGTATTACTCACTGCCGTCACACTCCCAAGTGTTGCACTGGCGGACGGCCGCTTGATCTTACGCAAGGACTATCCCGGCCCCTGCGCTTGTCCCGACGATCACGCAAGGGACGGCAGCAGGTGCGGAGGCCGCAGCGCCTTTTGCCGACCTAACGGTTATGAACCCGTAGGCTGCTACGTCGGCGACAATGATCCCAAGCAGCGCAGCAGCGAAGTCGGATTAGATGCTGCCATCACACATGCCCTTCGCTGATAGTGCAGCTACAGCCGCCCGGTCACTACGTGCCAGCATTGGGGCCACCGGCGGATGACAAGCCACCACCGCCGCCGCCGCCAAAGCCGCTGGTTTACAAATGAGTGCGCAGAAGAAGTGAAGTTCTGAAAAAGGGCAAGGAAGCCACGGGGAGATGCAAATGCGGCTCATTCTAGCACTGGCAATTCTAGCAATTTCCGCAACCGCGAATGCTCAACAATTGAATCTGAGTAGCCGATCAAGGTCGCCTATCTCTGTTTCAGTAGAGGGGAACATTTCCGGGATGAACAAGATTTGTTATGACGACTGTCTCGGCTCAAGTGCCGCTATTACAGTGAAATCTTATGAACTGTGCCCTTTGAACATAGAGAGCGACTGAGGTAGGCCGTGGCGATGGTCAGAGAATATGACCGTTGTCCAAAGTGCAGTGCCGAGCACGGCAAGCCCGGCAAAGATCAATGGGGGCCAGTGATTGAGTGGGCTGCGGCCACGTATATCACATACCCAAGCGACCAACTCGGAAAGCGGCGAAGCCGGCGGTCGGTCAGACCGACGCTCGGGAAGGCGTTGAGCGCGTTAGGGCTTGGCGGCTTCATCGGCGGCAATGAGTACCAGCACGTTGTCGGCCAGCCGGAAAATCAGAGTTTAACCGGGCGCGGCGTCTCGTATATCCTCCACGACCATCGTCGTGTAGTCGTCGCGGTCGCGTGCCACGCGGATGATAGCGGCGGGCGTTTCCGGCGATTGCTCCGATTGCTGGCGAGGGGTTTGTTTCGGTCGCCTTCCGCTTAACAGTTACCAGACGTTGACATATTTCGATTTTCGCGGCCCGCGTTAAACCGGGTTGATGGCGCGCGTCTTTATCTGTAAAACAACAAACATTCCCCAACCTAAAAGAACGAGGCGAAACCATGCCGCGAACGTCGCGACGCATCTGGCCGATTCTTTTGAGCGTTTCCGAAGCGGTGAAGCTTTGGGCGTTCACAGAACGGAAATCTATGCGGCCATCGCGGCGGGCTATTTGGGCTGTACCAGCACGGAGTAAAGCGTCTTGCTCACTAACCGACGTTGTTGAACTGGGTCAAAAAGACGTGGAAACAAGTAGGAGTCCCCAACGATGGCTGACAAGTTTATGCCGCTCCGCGCGGCCTTCAAAAGTGTTTTCGGTTCAACCGACAGCCAAGCCGACATTGCAGCGGGCGCGCTACGTGATTTGTTTGACCTGAATCCGGGCGGCCAATTGATCTGGCAAGCGACAGGCAAAGCAATCGACACTGGGCGGAAACGCGGGCGCATTTCGAAAAACACTATGACTTTTTGTTGCCGCCCAAAAAGGCGGTTGATCCGGCCCTAAGCGTCGATGCGACAAACGCTCGCAAGCGCGACCAATGGCACATGTTACGGCGCTAGGCAAGCTTGCCCGCGACGTTGGCGCGGACAAAGCGCGGGAGCTAGTCGCCGCAGGAAAAGGCGAAAGCCAAAACAGACAACAGAAAGGTCGACAATTTAAGCAACCCGTGGTCACGGGCCGGATGGAATTTAAAAAGCAAGGCGATACGTTCGCGCCATGGGAACAGCGCGGGCCGCGCAAATCGCGGCATCTGTTGGGTTGCTTCATCGGAAGCAACAAGGCCCGTCCAATGAAAAACATGAAAAACGCAACCATATGTTTCGGCTTTGCGCCCTTCTCTTGGGACTTGATTGATTTTACCAGACTCTGAACACGGTTTGCTTATCAGCGTAGGTCCATTCTTTTTTGTCTTTGATAACCCAACGGACCAACAAAGGTTGGAGGAAAACTATGGCGACAAATAAAACACTAGCGCAAACCAGTGCAGCGGGAACGAATCAAGCGGCCAGTCCGCCCCCGCCGCCCCCTGGAACGATTTAGATGCGGCCCGTTGTTGCTCCGCATTTGGGCGCGCGTTCCGTAGGGACGCATAAGACACGCTCCCCCAACAAGGCGCGCAATCCTGCGCACAAATGCGGCGGAGGAAACAATGGCTATTGATTTGAAGCCCGCTCCTAAGCGGCTAAGCGAAAATGTGACTCACAATGGAATGAGCCGCGCCGCTGCAACATTTGCAGGAGTTGGCGGCTTAGGCCATCCGGTATCAACAGGCGCGCAAGCGATTGCCGACAGTGCAGCGGCGCGACCAAATCAAACCGCATACGGTACGTTACCAAAAAAGTTCGGCCCGTCGCCCGTCAATCGAGACATGCGTTCGCGCAACTTTGACACGCTTCATTCTGGCGCGAACGGCGAGAATTTGGCGCGGACCAAACAACATAGCTCCGATGACATGCACGGACTCGGCGCGGCCATCATGGCCGAATGCGTGCTTAGCGGTCAACAAAACTCCCGGACTGAACATCGGAGCAAACATAAATGGCCGGATGGACACAACAAGCACGGGACGCGGCGGAAGCCGCCAAGCAAGCACGCGAGAAAGCGGGACTCCCCGCGCACCAAACGGGGATCAACCGCGCGACATTTAGCAACGGCGCTTTCTTTCTAAAAGCGTTGCTTGGCGTAGCAGCGGGCGCGGGCGCGTTCGCTATTAATAGCGTAACCCGGCCAGCGGCGGGAGGAAAGCATGGGCGATAAACCTAGGGACAATCCGAAGCAAGCCGCGTGGCATTGCGCGTTAGATCGACTTATATCGCGGCGCCATTCCGATTTTGCAACCGGATCAACAAAGCGCGCCGATGGCATTTAGGCCGCGCGTCATTCCGCTTGCGGTGCGGCGCGCGGCGATAGTGCGGCGGCGGGAGCGGCGCGAAGCACGGGGGATGTTATGAGCGGCGCGGCAAATCAAGCGGCTTCGTGGCGCAATCGCCAGCGCAGACTCGCGCGGGAAATATGCGCGGGGCTTCTGCAAATTACCAATGGGTTATCCGTCAACGCTGGCGACGTTGTGGGCGCTTACGGCGGAAGCGCGGCTTATGAGGCGACCGCAAGCGCGACCGTTACGGGGAGTTCGCCATCAAATATTGAACCGCCGCTATCCCTAACGCTAGGCGCGGCGACGTTTACGAAAATCCCCCAAATGCTTTTGCTGCGCACATTGAACGGGGGCGACATATGATAACGCGCACCGCAGAGCAAATAGAACACGAAAAGCAACAGGCGCACGCCCTAGACGCGGTTGCATTCGAGCGTTGGCTATCTGGCGAGGTTCAAAGCTGGCAACCGATTCAGGAAGCCCGCGCAATCGTCGCTGACCGCGCCCGCGACCGTATGCAATGGATTCAGGCAAGCGTAGCGAAGCGCGATGCGAAGGCGACGGCGGAGCTACACGCACGCATAGCGGCCCAACGGCACGCCCGCGAAATATCGCCCGCGTTCATTGAACGCAAGCAACGCGAACTGGCCGCGCTGATGGCGGCCCGCAAGTTGCGTGAAAACCTGATTATGGCGAGACTGGACGGGCGGCCAACATTTGAGGGCGTCCCGTGCGTTAGGTGCGGGGGAACGCGGCGTTACACGGCACGGACTTACGATTGCGTTGCGTGCGCAGGGGAACGCCATAAGCAATGGGTTGCGGCAAATCGCGAACACGTCAACGCGGCAGCAAGGGCAAAGCGCGACCGGCGACCGTTGCCATTCGTGCGGACTCCCGAACAGCGGGCCGTGCGGAGCGCGAAGCAAAAGGCGCGGCGCGCGGCGCGGAGGGCGGCATAAATGGTTGATTGGTCAAAAGACGCTTTGAACAAACTGGCGCGGTCCATAAACCTAAAAATGGACCGCATTGGCGGCGACCAATGGTTGGACACGTCGAAAGCATGGGCCAAGGTTGACGCGCGGCCCGCTGGCATGAGTCGCGACGAATACCTTGACCAGTTTCGGAGCAACAGCAAACAGAACATCGGCAAGCGCACGGACTACGCGGCGCACGATAAGGCGCGAAAGAACCGGAAGGAAACCAGCTATCGGCAGTTAGACCAAACAAGAAGACTCGGGACACGCAAAAGAAAAAACTTTTCCGCGACAACGCCAAAGGCGCGTCGCATCTGGAAGCGCCGGACGGAAGCAACTTGTTTCGAGTCTGCTTGTATGGGATAGCGACGGGAGCGCACAAGAGGGCGTTTGCACGGCAACCTTTATAAATCGCGGAAACCCCGTGGAGTACCAGTATCAGCTATCGCGCGGCGACTTTTTAGATTTTTCGAGCGGTAGCCAAGGCGGATGGTTCAATCAAAGCGGACTCTATGACGAATATCTGAGCTAACAACAAACGGAGGAAATGAAAATGACAAAACTTGGCGGACTACCAAAGAAGTTTGATCCAACAAAAGGCGGCGGAGATTCAACCGGCGCACCAGGACCGACTCCCGCGCCGATTCGCATTCTGCCCGCGAACTTGGCCGCGTCGCAGAAAGTCGCAAGCGTACTCCTACGGGCAATCAAACTTTGCCGCGCCCGCAAGCGTCACGCCCGGAAATCGCGTTGTTTCCAAGCTTGGCGAGGAAATGCGCCAAGCGGCGCGGGACGATACCTTGCTAAGCGTAATGGCGAACGGGAGCAAGAATTCCATCCCCGCAAACTCGCAACGTAAACCCTACGCCATTCCCGATTGCGGCTGGATGTAAGGACGCGAACGCCAACAATCCAAAGGTTCCGGGCGCGGCAGGGGCAAGTAATGGGCAACCTGTACGCAAGCCGGTTTGAACCGGAGAAAGCGACGCCGCTTCGCTCCGCCATCGATGACCGTTCCCGACTCGAAAAAATCTGAAACGCGGCGCTTTTGTTTGGCGGGACTGGTTACACGATGCACGTCCCGGAATACGTCCCGGACGATGAAATAAACGCCGAACTAGAAAAGTTCGCCGCTGAGTTTCCCGCTTGGGACCAATATTGAAGGAGTCAAACAATGGACATTCTCCCGGAAGTCCCCTCCCCGTTTTCGCGCGCTGGCGATTTTATCGGCTTGCCCGATGAAGTTTTGGCGGGACTCGATGAAAACCGCGCCGCGCTGTTTTTGGACCTTGCGGACAAGGTAGCGCTGGAACAAATCGCCGCCGACAATCTGAAAGTCGCGCAACCGCCGACGTGGCCGCCATCGACGCGGAAATATTCGATCTTAATGGCTACATCGCCAAAGCTTGGCCGCGCGGTTCCAACAGCGACGAACAGGTAAAGCTTGCCCAACAAATGATGAAGGAGTTGCAAGCCGCGCGCCTACGAAATCGCCTGTTGATCGGTTGGCGTACCTGCTCCGATCAACACTCCCGCCGCGCTTGCGATTGCGGCGCGGCGGGAACTAATCGAATCGCTGCGCTCTTGCGTCATGGCTTGGTGCGCGCGTGCCGCTCCGCCGCCGTTCGGCTTCCCTTCGGGCGGCGGCGGAGCTAACTAAAAGGAAAGTCCCCTATGGACCAGCGAATAAAACTAGATGAAACGCCCGCCGCCGACGATGATGAAGGCGCGATTTTCGTTGCGTTCGGCGACCATGTTTGCCGCACGCCCGCCGATGTTGACGCGATAGAAAACACAAGCGCGCCGTGGCCGCCGGGCCTTCCCGTGCTGTTGTGGGTTGATGCGGACTCGGGCGCGCTGCAATCCCAAGATTGGCAACCGTACTTTGACCATAAGCCCGCGCCTTGGGAATGCAAAGAAACGACTCATTCAAGAACTTTTAGCCCTTTACGAAAGGAATCCCCAATGACAAGTTTCCCAACAGGTAGCGACGCACGCGACTCGGCGATAGTCGCGGCGTTTGAACAAGCCGCCAACGAAAAGTCGCTTAGTTTCGCTTACGTCGCGTTGATACACTCGGTGAGAGTTCGCGCGGCCGGGCTTCGGCGGCCTAGACGAAAGCGAATACAGCGACGCCTATAATTATCTGGTTGCTCCGCGCGTTGACACCAGCGACGCGAAACAAGAGGCGGAACGGGAGCGGCAACGCTTTGGTGGCCCTTAGCGAAGCCGCTCCCGTTCCGCTTACCCGTAGGGAAGCCGCCGCCGCCATCCGGGACGCGGGCGAACGATTGCAGGAAGCGCGGCGCGCTGTTGTCGAAATGACCGCGTTGCTCCGCAGCGCACGCGCCGCAACCGCCGCCGCCGTAACAGCGTGGCAAATCGGCCAACCGCGTGTCAGGCCCGAACAGCTAAAGCGCGATTATCTGGCGTCATGCCAAGCCGAACGCGCGGCGGAAGTTGCGCGCGGCCAACCTGTCGGAGTAGACGCAAAGCGATACGTGTTGAAACAGAAAAAGCAATGGCTAGGGCGCGGCGTTTGGGTTGATGGCACGTTCCGCCCGGCTTTCAACAGGGACAGGCAAGGCGCGGCGGGAGCGAGACCGCTAGACGCCGCTGGAGTTGTTGAACGATACGGGCCGCCGCCAAGCGGACTTAAGCCGAATCGATTCGCAAGAGTTAAAAACTGCCATCGGAGCGGTAAGCCATGCTGTTGAATCCTGAAAACCAGATAAAAGTTTTAGACGCGCTCGTGATCAGCCCCAAATGGAAATCGGGCGCGGCGGCCATCGGCGCTAGTGAGGAAACTTGTGGAAATGGATTGCGCAATCTAAGGCGGATCAAAAAGTCGACATGCGCGAAGTCTTCCCGACATTGGTGACATGGCGCAACGAGTCCAACTATTTCCATATTCTGGCGGGACGTGCGCGGCAAGACTCCGCCATGCGTTACGAAGCGGTTTTGCGCGATCAAGCAATGAACGGAATTGAAGAAAAACTTTTTACAGCAAGCGGCGAACCCGTTTGGTTGATTGATCCGGTTGCCGCCGCAATGGATGAAGGCGACCGATGGCTATATAAAGATTGGCCATTTCAGCACGGGCCGGATGGCGGGCGACTCCAAGCAACACGCCGCAACCTGATTCCAGCGACAACGCGCAATCTGGTCATTTCGAGTCTCGTCGATTCGATACGCGCCGCAAAATCAATGTGGACATTAACAAGCATGTCACGGTTCGCCACGTTGGGCGCACCTTGCTGGCGCGGCCAGCTACACCGCAGCGCGCATTGCCGCCGCCGCCTACGGAGGGCGTTAGTCCCTTGGTGCTGGAACTCCGCGCACGGGCCGCCGCACTTGCGTGATCCTAACCGCCCAAAGCAAAAGCCAACCGGCCCCAGTGAATACCGGATTGCCGCGCGCCAATGGCGAACCGCCCGAAAAGGTTACACGCGCCGCTGGTCAAGTGGACACGTTCGCAAGTCCGCCCGTTCCGCAAAGCGATAACCCGGACCCATACGCGACAAGCCGAACTTTGCGCGGCCCGATGCTGGCCCGATAAGCGGGCCGGGCGTGCGACCGCAACCGGGCGGATTCAGAGTTAGCGTGAAACGGTTCTTGCGGGCGTTATGGTTATTTGGGTTGCAAGCAAATGGTGGAAGGAGTCGAGCAATGGAAAACGAGGAAACAAAAACCGCCCAACGATACACAGGATTTATTGATAAGTATTTCGCTGACAAAAAATGGGGATGGATTTCAGCGCGACAGTGGCGGGACGTTCTTTTTTATGCGGTCTAACGTGATTACAGATGACCCTACCACTTTAGCTAAGGGACAGTTTGTCAGTTTCCGCGTTGCTGAAACCGAACGCGGGAAAGTCGCGGCAAGTGTGCGAATAGAACAAGAGGTTGCGCCTAAGATTCCCGAACCGATCAAGCCGCGACTTGTTGATGACGATGTAGCATGGAACTCTAGAGCATGAAAACAACAAACGAACAGATAGATCACTTGCGCGCATGGTTGCAACAGATGCGAGATTCTTTGATGATGAACAAGTCCCAATACTCGCCCACAACAATCGTTATCGCGCGGGCCGACATTGCAGCGATGGCGCGCGAACTGGCCGCGCTGGAGTCCAAAGCGGAGGGCGGGCGCACGCTTGAACGCCGCTCACTTGGCGCAAAGGCGGAGTTTCATCGCGCACGAAAAGGCGAGGGCGCACAAACCCCATTCCGTAACGGAAAAAGGGTGACACCATGACCGGCAAACCCCTTGGCCGCCGTCGCATGACCGCCGCAGAGCGAATGCGTCGATACCGGCAACGCCACAAGCCGCGCCTTGTATTCGCGTGCGGTGCAACTCCGCTTGCCTTGTGCCGACTTTTGATCGAGCAAAATCATTATCGGCATTCATGGCCTTCCGGCTCCGCCTACGCCTACGCCTACGATAGCGCCATCGTCGTTTTCAGTCTGCCGCGCAATCCATTCCTTGCCAAAAGTTTTGGCCTGCGCAACGGCAGAGTATGGCAACTCGCGAGACTATGGGCACCAGACGGGCATCGGTCCAACCTTCTGACAGAAGCTATCGGCTTCGCGGTGCGCGCATTCCACAGACTCGAATTAGCGGACTTGGTTATAAGCTACGCGGACCCGACCGCCGGACATGACGGCCAGATTTATCGGGCCGCCTCATGGGCAGTGCTTAGCAAATCGAAAGAAACGCGCGGCAACCGCCACAAACCGGGCAACGGGGAAACCGGCGGCAAACTGCGCTTCGCCCGCGCCCTCACCCGACAAGGTAAAAAGGCCATCAAAACCGGGATAAGCACGCAATGATGAATTCCGAACAGCGCGAAGCCGCCGAGAACAAACTTTTACGCGGACTGATGAGGCGCGACGCGCGCATATGGGGCCAGCGAATGCGGAAGCGGGACGGCAACGCTGAGTTTTTCGAGATTATGTCTGCGGCGCGACTAGCGAAGCCCGCGCCGCGTGGCATTTGGGCATAAGAGAACGCCGCGACCGGCTAAAGGGAAACAAGCTACCGAAGCGCGACCGCAGCGCCCGCGTGCGCGACCTGATAGCCCAATATCCAGATTGGAGCGCGCGGGAGGTTGGACTTCGCGGCGGGCGAAACGCCGCGTTTCGTTTACAAGGTTCGCCACAATACGAAGACTCGCCCGCATACCGTATGGAATGAACGAAAAAGAACAAACATGCGTGACAAGCGCCGAATGAGGGCGCATAAAGAAAACGGCCCGCTGGCAAGGCGGGCCGTCTAATCTGGTTTCGCGGTGTAATCAGCACCCGAACCGGCGACAAACGGAAAGGAACTCCGATGCACCCAACAGATGACATAGACGGCGGCCAGAATCAAGCCCCTGAGTTTGGTGCGACCGATTGACTCGGCGGCCAAGCGCAAGCTTGCGGAACTTTCGGAAACGATTGACCGCGCCCAATACGTCGAGAACGATCAAATCAAATGGACGCTTGCGGCGTGCGAGTATGTGGAAACATTGCGCGACAACGCGCCCAAGGTTATCCGCTTCTCTGAAATCAACGGGGCTAAATCCGCGCTGCGCATCGCTGGCGACAACGTGCAACGCATCGCCGACTTGAACAAACAACGCGGACTTACGCACAATATAGCGCGGCGCATCGAGCATTGGTGGCGCGAACGCGAAGCGCGCCGAGTGTTCAAAAACATCGAGCAACAATGTCGCGGACTCCAAAAGAAAGAGGGCCGTAAAGTGCAGATTATGAAAACTCGATTTATGGCGTTGATTAGCGGCGCGACGCCGGAACGCGCCGCTGAAATCGCTAGGATTAGT
>CAVQLV010000013.1:0-201470 GCA_963713415.1 Bryobacterales bacterium
TCCAGGCGCGCCTTTGTGCGCGTGGAACCCTTCGCCGGAGAACGCTTCGAAGTGGACTGGGCGCACTTCGACGTTCTGAACTACTCAGGCGACATTCGCAAACTCTACGCGTTCGCGCTGATTGACGCGCATAGCCGCATGCTCTACGTCGAGTTCACACATAGCCAGAGCTTCGAAACATTTGCACGCTGTCATGTTCATGCGTTTCATGCCTTGCAAGGTGTGGCACGCGAAATCGTCTATGACAACCTGGCGACTGCTGTCGCAGAACATGATGGCCGCCTGGTTCGTTTCCTGCCTCGGTTCCTGGGCTTCGCTCGGGACTACAACTTCTTCCCGCGTGCCTGCAATCCAGCCAGCGGCTGGGAGAAAGGCTTGAACTCATACTGCACCTCGTGAAGTGTGTTGCGATGAGATTTCTGTTTCGGCCTGATATTCCCTCTTGTGAGCATACTTCGCTGGCAGGTCTTCCCGCGGGATTTCGTAGAGGTAATTGCCTCGATCGTCAATGGGGTGTGCGCGAAGCAGACCTCGCCGGCGCCATAGGTGTACGGTTGACAGCACAGTGCCATAGCGGGCGGCCACATCTTGCGGGGTCAGAAGCCCCTGGGCCAGCAGGCGCGTACGCCGATCGGTGAGACGGTAGATCGTACACAGCCGGCCAATGCGCGCGGCCGTCCACGGAGTTGTCACCACGGTACGCACACCCCGTTCATTGAGCACATCCGCGATTTCCCCGTCCGTATAGGTGTCGATGAGCCGGTCGATCTCTTTGACTACCTCGGCATCGGTGGTTCGCAGTTCCACACACGACTTCGGCAACGGTATATCGAGCGAACGTGTCGCGCCGCCGGAAAAGCGTATATCAACGTGCAGTGCATCGCCCTTGGTGAGCATTACGTCCTCGATCGGCAACCGCAGCATGCGCTTTTTATCCTTCATCTGCGTGCGTGGGTCGCGCCAGAGACGTGGGAAATCGGTGGAGAGGGCTATCAGTTCGGTACGCTCGGCGTCGGTTACGACGCTGGAGTCAGCGGCCTTTGCCTTCTCGTATGCTTCCTGTGCCGCGGCGAGCGCACGCAGTTTTCCATTCCAATCCGCTTCCAGTGAATCGGCCACCAGGCGATTGTCAGGATCAACCTTGAGAAAGCGGCGTTGCGCAAGGTCCGCCTCATAGCGCGCACGCTCTACGTGTTGACGCCGCAACCGGTCAGCGTCTTCATGGCGGGCCGCGAGTTCTTGACGCACAGTCAGCGCGACTTCGATTGCTAGAGGTGTCATCGCCTCGATGACGACGTCGCCGATTGCCGCATCGAGCGCACCGCCGTGAACGGTTTGACAAAGACCGTTTTCGCCCCGCTGCCGGGACCCCGGCCGCACCAATAGGTCGGCACGCTTTGATTCCGATGCGAGTGGTAGCGGACTGACATGCGTTCACCGCAGGTTCCGCAGATCACGAGCCCCTGCAGCAGCGCTGTACCCTCGCGTGCCGGCCCACGGTGCCGTTCGGCGCTCCAGGCAAGCGCATTGCCCTTCACGCGCTGGCGGTTCAACTGGTACTCTTCCCAGGTTATATAGCCCGGATGCACGTCGCGCAGAAGGATCCACTCCTCGCTCGGCACCAGACGAGAGCATACCTTGCCATTGGGCAGGTGGCGCTGTTTGGTGCGACCGAAAACGAAGGCACCAGCATAGCGCGGGTTGTGGATGATCTGGCGCGCACGGCAGTGCAGCAACTCCGCCCAGACGAGTTCACCCTTGTGCGCACCGCTACGCAATCGCCGCGGGAACAGGAGTTCCTTCGCATGGAACTCCTTGACCACCGCCAGACAGGACCCGGTCCGCTGAAAGGTCTGGAAGAATAGGCGCACCGAGGACTGCACTTGGGCGTCCGGATCGAGGATGACATGATCCTGCGCATCATGCACAAAGCCGACGGGAACCATCTGCTTGAGTTCCCCGCGGCGGGCACGGCTCAGGATGCCTCCCCAAGCCGTGCCTTGAGCACATGCAATTCCGCTTCACTCATGGTGCCCTTCAGACCCAACAGCAGGCGATCGTTGAAGTGCGCCGGATTGTACAGCCCATCCTCATCAAGGATGAGCGTGTCAGCGAGGGCGCACAGCTCAAGCAGCCGATGCCAATCGGTAGAGTTGCGCGCCAGTCGCGACACTTCAAGGCCGAGCACGATACCGACGCGACCCAGACTGACTTCGGTTACCAGACGTTGAAAGCCTTCCCGGTCCGCTGCGCTGGCGCCGGACTGCCCGAGGTCGCTGTCGATGACGACGATCCGATCGGGCGGCCAACCCAGCGCTACAGCGCGCTCCCGAAGCGCATACTGGCGGTGAGTGCTCTCAGTGTTCTCGAGGACCTGGCGCAACGTTGACTGGCGCACGTACAGGTAAGCCAGGCGCGACAGATGCGCGGTCGTGATCTTCTGATGGGCTTCTATGTTCATTAATATGACTCCTTTCGATGATTAGCGAGCGAGAGGGCGAGTCGAGAGAACCAGACTCGCCAAAAGCATAGTGACCTCATCGCGCAGCACAGTCGGTAGCCAGACTTGCGCGGCGCTGGCCGTGGCATAGCCTCAGGCAATGCAGGGTCTAGAGAATCCACTGGACGCGGCGCAAGCGAAGCGCGCAGCACCGATTCCACTGTCTTGAGCCATCTGGGCATACCTTCGCTCAGCAGCAGGGCAAGACCGATACCGCGCGTCTGGCCTGCGGTGCTTCCCTGAGTCACGCTCCCTACAGTGCCAATAACCTGAGAGCGAATCAGTTCGTACTGCACGCTGTACTGCATGGCGTCGAGCTTTGCGTTTTCGACGATCATCGCAGTTTTTTTTCCTCCCGCCGCAAATACGGAAGCAGTCGTCGCAGGATGCTCCGGGGATGCGCCTCGATGCCAAAGCGCTGCGCCAGAAGCGCAGCCAGTTCCTCGCCCTTGAGCATCCTTCCTGCCTCCTGTATCTCCTGGGCCAGGGCAGCCAGCGTTTCGTCGTTGAGCTTGTGGGGTCTCTTCGGTCCGCGCTTGCGCGGCAGCAGCCCTGGCAGGCCCTCGCGTTGGAACAACTCCTGAGTGACATAGAAGGCCGGGCGGGACAGACCAGAGGCCTGAGCCGCCTCCACCACCGAACGTTCCTCCTGCTGGACGCTTCGCAGCATCTCGTACTTGACCTGCACTAGGTCGTTCGGATCGAAAAACGCGCTGTCGCGAAATAGAGGATCGGTCACCGCTTCGGGGCGCGGGTGGGTGGCGCCCTGTGCGCTCAAAGCCTGCTGACGGCGGGCGCGCTGACGTGAGCCGGTTGCAGTTCGATTCTTTTTGGGATGCACAGCCATATGTATGTTTATCTAATTCTGTGTCACTTGCTGGAGAATAGCAACTGCGCAATAACACACAAGCATGTTTGTGTATACAAAACACTGCGAGTTAAGCCCTGAACAGCCACGCCAGTGCCGCTGCCAAGAAACGACACACGCACATATTTCAAAAGACATGTTACACATAATTTTCTTAACATCGCCGCTTCTCCTTCTGGGACAGCTGTTCGTCGATCACCTTGCGCAGTTGGCGAAGCAGGTCGGCACGGAAGAAAGCACGCCCAGCACCGACCGCGATTACCGGATCGGGCCCCTGAATATCAGTCCATTCGACTGGTAGTGTGCGCAGCCGTCCCTTTGCGTCCAGATACGACACGCGGTCACCACCCCAGTTGTTGCGAACAGCAATGGCGTCGAAGGTCTGACCCCTCAGCGGATGAAAAGTGTGCGTGACTGTAAAAACTTGTGCTCTACCATTGCCACGGTCTGCAATGCGCGCTTTTCGATAAAGGCAAGGTGGAACGCTCCATCGGCTATCTCAGGCAAAGCTTCTGGCCCCTGCGGGAGTTCAAAGATCTGCACGATGTGAACCGGCAAGTGCGTCAATGGCTGGCAGAAGTCGCTAACCGGCGATTGCACCGTGAGACCAGGGAGCGGCCGGCAGAGCGCTTCAAGCCAGAGGCTCTCCGGCCGTTGCCTATCATTCCTTACGACTACCGCGACACAGCCGAAGCGCTGGTCCATAAAGATCTGCGCCTCCAGTTCGATGGCAATAAATACTGTGTGCCGCACCGCTACGTGGGACAGCGGCTGACGGTGAAAGCGGATGCCGGCGCCGTCACCATTTACGAACGTGTCACTGAGGTGGTGAGTTATCCGCGTTCCTGGAGACGGGGACAAACCTTCGGAGCGGAGCGTTTTGAAAAGCTGCTCGCCGAACAGCGCCCGGCGGCCCGACGCTCACAAGCGCAGCAGCGCTTGATCGACTCACTCGACGGTCTATGTTCGCGCCAACTGCTGGAAGCTTATCTGCGCGACCTGGCTGACATGGACCGCTCCCTTGCCCGTCAGATCTCCGAGTTGCTCGAACTCATTCGCCAATACGGGCCCGACATCGTGGCGAGTGCGATTGAAAAGGCATCGGCGGCACGTGCGCTGGGTGCCGACTACGTCGCCAATATCGTTCGCCAGCAGCAGTCGCCGCGGCGGCCGCAGCCACCTGTACCGCTGCGAGATCCGCAGTTACGGGATCTGGTTACCGATCCCCTATCGCTGCTGGCCTATGACGCTTTCATTCTTGACTCTGGAAAGGAAAACCATGACCTCCCTCGAACAGAAACTGCAGCAGCTGAACCTGGCAGCGATGAGCCATCAGATCGAACAGACGATTGCTGAAGCTGCCGCTAAAAACATGAGTGTGGGCGCCACCTTGGAGTGGCTCGCCGATCTGGAGTTAGAGGCCCGGACCGGGCGCGCCATTGATCGCCGCTTTAAGTCCTCGCGCTTGCAATCGCGTCCCAGCATCGATGGCTTTCAGTTCCACCATCACAAGAGTCGGGTGCAAGCCAAGAACCGCATCCTGCGCCTTCTCGATCTCAACTTTCTGCGCGAGGGCACCAATCTGGTTCTAATCGGCAATCCCGGTGTTGGCAAGACGTTTCTCGCCAAAGTGATCGGATGGAAAGCTTGCCAGGCCAATCAGCGTGTCTTGTTCACAACTGCCATGGATATGCTCAACCAGCTGTCGGCTTCGCAGGTGGATCACTCGCTGGTACGCAAGCTCAAAGGGTATACCGAACCATCACTTTTGATCTGTGACGAGCTAGGTTACCTGGCCCTCGATCAACAGACCTCCAATCTCTTTTATCAGGTGATCTCCACCAGACACAGCCAGAAGAAATCTACGGTGATTACGACCAACACACCGTTCTCTGACTGGGGGAACATTCTGTACAACACAACGATTGCCACGGCCATTGCCGACCGGCTGGTGGAGAACTCCGAGATCTTCCTGCTCGGAGGCGACAGTCTTCGCAAGGCCAACAAGAACTCCAGTTCGCCGGAAGAGTAATCATTCCGGCCACCACCAGGCGCCGCAATGTGGTGATATCCCGAGCCGGAGGAGTCCGTCGGGTAACCCCTCAACGGCGCTGCCGAGGCGGGCGGGAGCTTTACTGCTCCCGCTCCTTCTGTCTGGTCCCACCTCCATGTTCAACTTCAGCGCCAATCATCTGTTCCTGCTCTCGCGGACGGAATATCGCTCCTGTGCGGTGTTCGCCCTGCTCGATCGCGACACTCAGCGCGTGTATCGCCTGTTCGACTTCACAAAACGCCTCCGCCTTGCGCCCCATCGGCCTTATTGTGTGGCAGGCAAGGTCAACAGTGCCGGTACACTCTACCTGGTGATCGAATCGGTCAAGCCGGACACCAAGCACCAGCGGCTTTCCACCACTCCTGTTCCTGCTGACGGCGCGGGAGGGTTGCCTCTGCCCTAAGACGCTGCTGTTGGGAAAACCTGCACCAAGCAACGCTACGCCTTTGCTCCGCCGCAGGCGTCGCTGCGGACGTGCGCGCCAACAACAAAACCAGCGCACTTTCTGACTACAAAACCAGCGGAAATGCGGGCATTTTATTCCGGCGCTAACAGGCCAGGCGCAGATTAGCCCGAGTAAAACGAATCAGGTCGCGGCCGACAACCCAGGTACCGTGGGCAGTGCCATCCAGCGAGGAGGTGCAGCCCAAAATCGCGGCGCTCAAAGCGCGCAACACGACGGCGGAACCGGGCACCCGTGGATTTGAATACGACCCGGACCAACCGCTCCGGCTGAAGCGATCAAGAGGCGATTAGATCTAAATACCTATGGTGGCTATGCGAGTGGCATCCGCCAAGCCAAAGACCAGGGTTGCGGAAACGACCTCAGGAACTGTTCAGTCACCGAAGCCCGGGCTCGACTTTAGAGTTTGCCGATCAGCGGTTGCCGAGCGGCGGAGGTCGCAGATCAATCCTCAACGTACTGCACGACCGAACCGGATGGTGTAGGGCGCACTTCTAGCCGCGGCAAACGACGATGAAGTTCCGCCACATGGGTGATTACGCCGACCATTCGGTTCGTCTTGCTCAAACTTTCGATCGCGTCTGCGACAGTGTCGAGCGTCTCAGAGTCGAGAGTGCCGAAGCCCTCATCGATAAACAAACTGTCTAGCCGGACGGCTCCTGCGGCCTGCTGGACCTGCTCGCTAAGTTCCAGTGCCAGTGCGAGGGACACCAGGAATGTCTCTCCACCCGAGAGCGTATCGGCGAGACGGGATTGGCTTCCATGGTCGTGGTCGATAACGGAGAATTTGCTGTCGGCGAATGCCAGTTCGTAGCGTTCGTTGAGCTCTCTCAACCGAGTGGACGCGCCTGCCACAAGCCGTCGGAAGGAGCCATCGAGCAGATACTGCTGGAAGGCGTCGCCTTTGAGATCCTGAGACAGTTGATGAACCAGAAGATGGCGAGATCGGCGGCTTTCGTAGCTCAGCCGAAGCGCTTCTGCCTTTTCTGTGTCGGCTTTCAGCCTTTGTAAGGCGTTGGTTTTTTGGCTGATCTGATCCGCAAGAGTGGTCACGGCTTCTTCGGCGGCCGTAGTTTTCCGGGTTTCGCGCTCGACATCAGCTTCCGTAAGATTGACTCCCTCCAAAGTGATGTCGAGTTCCAGAATGCGGGCCTGCGTCTGGCTAACATTTCGTTCGAAGCTCGCAACGGCCTGCTCGCCCTCGGCGACCTTTCCAATCTCCAGTGCTGATTTCCGCGCTTCAGTAACATCCGAAAAACCGGCTTCGCTCAATGCGCGGTTGGCCATCGCCTGAAACTGTTCCCGATCGGCAAGGGCTGCGGTCAAGCGGCTCGCGGCTGCCGTGGTCTTGATTTCCAGCGAATGAAAGGCCGTGTCCGCAGACCGGTGATCCTTTGTAGCAGTGTCAAGCTTCTGTTCGATGTCCGCGATCTCTTTCTGAAGCGCCTTCAGTTCCCTTTCCGGTTCTTCCGAGCCCACCTTACGGATCTGAGCATCGGATTCGCTCAACCGCTGGTCTGCCTCCGCGATGTCCTCCGTGAGTCGTGTCTTGGTCTTCTCATCGTTACCGACCTGTGCAGCCGCGGCGTTACGCGTGGAGTTGGCTTTATGGGTTTCCAAATCGGCCGCGGTGATCTGCTGGCTCAGCTGCTCCCACCGTGAATGGACTTGTTCGAGCCTGGCCCACTCCTTCTCAACAAATTGCTCAACCATCACGCCAGCAGGGCAGTCGAACGGTGTAATAGCTCTGATTAGCTGTTTCGAAAGTTCTTCTACTTGATTCCTGGCGTTCTCTGCCTGCAGTTCCAAATCGGCTACGTTTTTGCGCGCGTTCTCGGCATCCCCCTGAGCGCGGCTCAGCTTGTTGCTCGCTTTGCCCGTCCGCTCGGTGGCCTTATCATACGCCTGTCTGGCCGCAGCCAGAACTTTCTTCGCTTTTTCCAGATCAGAGGGAGGCGTCCCGGCTGGGACGATGTGGACCGGCTGTTCACACACCGGACATGCACAGCCGGGCGTCAACCCTGAGCGGAGCGCCGCGGCTTTGTGCTGATCCTGCGCGGCTTCATACGCCAGTTCGGATGCTTTGAATTTTGCCTGGGCAGCGGTTTGGTCCGCACTGGCTTCCGCAAACTCCTTCTCGGCCTCTCGCAGAGCGTCCTCTGCAAGAGCGAGCGCGGTTTGAACGGCTTTGGGATCGAGCGCCGCCGTTTGTTTGCGCACCTCGTCGAGATCGTGCGCAGGAATGCGAGCCTTCTTGAAGATCTCGTGGATCGCCGCATCGTATGCCAGTGCAGTTCGCTCTTTGCCCAGTTCCTCCACTCGCGCCCTCGATCGGACCAATGCCGCTTCCGCGCCTTCAAGCTTAGGCTTTGCTTCGGCTATCGCGGTTTCCGTTGTGGAGCGCGCGGTCCGCGCCCTCTCGCGGCTTTCCTCCTGCTTCGCTCGCTCTCTTAAAACAGGCTGGATTCCCACGAGATCTCGTTCGCGTGACCTGCGCGCTGGGAGAGTTTCGGCGCTCTTCTGCGCTTCTGAGAGCCCAAGCGCCCTGTTGTGAGCGATCTTCTGAGCACCTTCAAGTTCTTGCTGGACCTCGCCATCTTCCTTTTCGCATGCCTGCCAGGCTTTGAGCTTCGCCGCAGCCTGGTTGAGCACCGGCAGCACCTGCGCGGCCCGCTTTCCGAGTTCGACGGCTTTTCTGAGCTTGTCGATCCGAGGGCGATCCTGTTCGAGCTGCCCGAGGGTTTTTCGACGATTTTGCCGCTCTTCAACCAGCTTCCAGTGCGCGCGAACGGTCTCCAGCGAAGCTTTCAGGACGTCCCGATCATTTGCGAGGGATTGCTTCTTTGCGGCCTGAGTCTCGAGTTCGGCTTCGAGCCGGGAAACATTCTGTCGAGTCGCTTCCGCATATGGGCCGTCAAGCAGCTTCTGATCGTTGTCCATCAACGAAGCAAGTTCTTTGGCTTGCGCGAAGGCGCGTTCGCGCATTCGTTCGTATATCCCTAGCCGGAGGAGTTCGCGAAGGATCTGCCGCTGATCGGCAGGTTTGCTTTTCAGAAACCGCGAAAACTCCCCCTGGGGCAGAAGCACCGACTGTATGAACGCTTCGTATTCGAGTCCCAGCAGTGTCTGTAACTTTGCATTGACCTCGCCCACTCCGTCAGCCAGCGCCTTCTGCGAACCGTTCGAGATCTGCTCAAGCTGTACCTTCTTAGGGCCGCTTCGAGGCAGAGAACGAGCTACTCTATATCGTTCGTTCTGAATGTCGAATTCGAATAATACTGAGGCACGGGCAGCTCCGAGCGAAATGAATTCATCCAGATTCTGTCCGCCCATGCGCGGGATCTTTCCATAGAGTGCGAACGCGATTGCGTCGAGGATGCTGGATTTGCCAGCTCCCGTGGGACCCGAGATCGCGAAGAGTCCGAGACGGCTGAAATCGATCTCCTGCTTCTCGCGGTAGCAGGTGAATCCCTGAATTTCCAAACGAACGGGGCGCATTACTTCTCCTCAACCTCCTCGCGCAAACTATTGAAGATTTCTATGAGTTCGTCGCTCGCATCTTTGCCGTGAGCTTCACGAAAGAACTGGCGAAACACTTCCGAAGGCGCCGCAGAATCGAAGGCGGCAACCTTGTCGACCGCGGATTCACGCGGCGTCACGCAATCGACGCTTACGGCGTTGGGCAAGAGGTTTCGGATGCGGCGATTGACGTCCGGATCGGCTTTATCTAGGTTAACGACCACCCTCAGCCATCCGGCATCTTTCAGGTCATTCGCGCGGAGTTCGATCTCGGCGAGCGTCCCCAAAACATGGACAAGCTGTTTGGCTCCCTCGTATGGGACGTAGCTGATTTTGGCGGGGCGCGGCCCCGGTTTTACCTCAATGACTCGGAAGCCCTTCTCCTCGCCTGCCTCTCCGAAGTCCAACTGCATGGGTGAACCTGCATAGTAAGCCGGGGAAGGGGCCTCGACTTTCTGAGGCCGATGAATATGCCCCAGTGCGATATAGTGCGCGCTCGATGGTAAGTCCGCAGGGAGAGCGGCCCAGTCTTCTCCCACATGTACCGGCCGTTCCGATCCGCCCTTGACCGCACCTTCCAGATGGGTGTGGAGACAAAGCAGGTTTACTGCGTCCTTGCGAAACGAACCGCAGAGGAGCTTGACGATGTCCCCCATCCTGGCAGCGTATGTACCCATAGCGGTGTCGTCACCTTCGGCCAATTGAAGCGCCGTGACTAACCTGCGTTGAGCTGCAAACGGCACGGCGGCTACGACGGCTGTCTCTCCGCATCGCGTCCTGATTGTCATGACGCCGCCGTCACTGGCCGGCTTCGGTCTGCCCAATGCCCAGACGTTCACCAGTTCGGTCAATGCTCCCCATGCTTCAAATCGATCCGAAGAGTCGTGGTTACCGGCAATCACCACCGTATGAGCGCCGCTTGCGCCAATACGCTTAAAGAAACGAAACACCGTCCGTTCAGCGCGAGCCGCGGGAGCGCCGGAATCGAAGACGTCGCCGGTCACCAGAAGCAGATCTACCGATTCCCGCTGAACGTAATCAGCGGGTGCGCGACGTAGAAGTGGGAATCATGCCGCCCGTCGCGCCTCCCAGTAGTCCTCAAACCGGCCGTTGAGATGGCAGCATCGGAGGGAGACGATGGCGTTGGCACCCCGAACCGTCCAGAACATGCCGGACTGTTTGAGCCGGGAGCCGATCACGGTTTTACAGCCGGCCTCGATTACACCCGAGCCGACAAAGAGGTGCTCGCGTCGAAACTTGGGATAGCGCATGCGCGCCACGTTCCTGTCAAAGTAGTCAGCCTCGATGCGAATCTTTTCGATCACTTCGGGATTGGTGGAAACGATGGAACGAAGGGCACACACCAGCTTCTCGATTTTTCCTTTGTCGAGTAATCTCCGCTGGTGGAGCTTGATCCAAGCTTTCTGGTTGGCCTCTTGATTGGGGTGCAGCCGGCGCGCCAACTCCCAGAGATGTTGGCGCGCGTGATACAGATCGACAATCTGCACCGCGCCGGGAAAATGTTGCTCGGCAAGATTCCAGATCCATTCGGCCCCATCGCCCATGACCACCTTCTTTTGAGCGCGGCTCCAGCCGCGTTTCCAGGCTTCCAGGTAAATACGCTTTCCAAACTCTTCGGCGGTCTCGATGGCGCCGGCGTAGGTAGTGGAGTCAGAATCGCGGATCGGGTAGCCTTCCTGGTCCCAGTCGGTCTGGGTGAAGACGCATCCCAACTTTACTTCCCGCGTATGGGATGACTGGCCTTCGGTCTTGCCTTGCCGACCCACCGTCTCCTTCTTCACCACTGGTATTCCCGTTCCATCCATTTGCACATACAGGATCGGAACCGATTCGCCCACGACCATCGGCAGATTCAACTGCACGGCCCGCTGGATCTCCTCCTGCTCGTCTGCTGCGATGTGTTCTCCGATAGCTTCAGCCGTCCGCTCCACAGCTTTGGTTGTCACCTCCAGATCGGCGAGGAGCTTCATCTGCTGACGGCCGTGGTCGAAGGGCGACCCTTGGCCCACTACCGCCTGCATGCGACGCACCCCAGGAGAGAGTTCCGTGTTCTCGATATCCAGTTCGACATCAGCGGGGAATTGGCCCGTATGGCAATGGGGGCACAGGTAGTAGGGGCGCGACACTTCCGACTTACCTACCGCAGTGAGGACCGGCTTGGAGCGCAACTCCCGATAACGGGCCTGGTGTCCGCAGGCGCAAGCAATGTTGTGCTGGTCCGCAGTCGGGGTTGGGAACTGCAACAGTTTGGTTAGCACTGCCGCCCCCGCCTGATGCATGGCCGAACGCACGGCCAACTCCAGGGCTTCCAGATCCAAACGCCCCGTCTTGCGGCGGGCACCAAAGGCTACGCGCAACAGTTGCTCTACTTCGCGCGTGACTTCCTTTTGGATCGCTTCGACCGTTTTTTTTCCTGGGCTGACGGCGAGTTCTCCTCCACTGGCCGCAACTCGCAGATCTGTTCATTGACATCCAACAGTTGCTCGCCCAGTTCCCGGAAGCGCTGGCACTCGGCGACCTCGCGCTGCGCTTTGGCCAAACTCGCCGGAGAGGAAAACGTCTCGGTGACGGTTTTGCCCTTCACCTTGCGTGTCAGCCGAAAGTAAGGGCCGTGGCCAAGATCACCGGTCCGATGGCAGTGACAGTTAAGATTTCCACAACGACCACTTGTTCCGGTAATGCAGCCGGACCGCATGTCACCCAACTGGACGATCTGCAATTGAACAGTGGCGCGGCGGCTTTCCAGGTCAGCCAGAGAATCGTGCATAAAGTCTCCTGATGAATCTAGCGTATCACTACGCTCGGTTTCATGCCACCAAAAAAGAAAACTCGCGAATCGTTACGCCCAAGTCGCGCACCCGTAATCAGCCAGGTGATCCAAACAGGCTTCCAACTCATCGAGCCGACTGATGTTCTTCCAGACGCGACCAGCGTGCCAATCGCTTGTGTGTACGATCTTCATTTGGTGGCTTCAGTCTTCCATCCGCGCGAATAGTTCTTTCTCATTCGGGACGGTCCTGTTTGCCTCGCTAGCACGCGTCGCCCATGCTGGAAAGGGGAAGCGCAACAGAATCGGCGTCGGAATCTCCGGTTGCGCAACGATCATCGAACCGGGTTGAAGAACGGTGGCACGAACTCGGGAGACGCTGTTCAGGAACCTGTATTCGTCGCGTTCGGCCTCCGCTGCATCCAGACGGCCGACGACCCTGAGCGCGGCATTGGCTACGACGCGCCGTTCCACCTCGCTGGCGGTTTGCTGGGCTCCAAACAGAGAGACGCCAAGAGAACGACCGCGCTCCGCGATATCGAGTAAGACTTCGCGGATGGGAGACCATCCGGTACGAGGGGCGTACTTATTGAGTTCGTCCAGCACCACAAACATCAGCGGCTTTGAGGTACCCCTCCTTTCCTTGTCTTCCATGGCGCGTTTGAGGATGGCGCCGACCACGAACATCTGCGCCGCGGCGCGGAGATTGTGGATATCGATAACTGTGACTTGCTGGCCTTCCCAGTCCACAAAACGGTTCGTGGCTGCCTCATCGCCTCGGATCAGATGTCCAATGTGTTCCAGCGAATGATAAAGCCGGCGGCGGAAGGCGTCCTGCGTTCCTGGAGCGGCGTGCGGGACCCACTGAGCCAGAAGCGCCGAATCCAGCATCTCCACTAGTTCGCGGAAGGAAGTTACGCGAGTTCCGTCGATGGTGAGGAAGGGCTCATGAGGTTTGCACGCTTTGGCCACTTCGGCAAGGCGGTGTTCGACTCGGGTGACAATGAAGCTCAGCTGGGCGCGATCGTCTTCGGCTCCAACGAACGCGAAGCGAAGCAGTTGCTGCTCCGCGAATTGGCGCAGTGTCCACACATACGGTTCGACGCCGGTAGCTCGGCCGCCCGTATCGGGCACCAAGGTGGCGACACCCTTTTTCGCGGGTGCGAAAATCCGAACGCTTTGGAAGGGGCCTACAGGCAATCCCAGACGTTGATATTGCGTCCGGGCAGCTTCCGTCACTCCTGTGTTCGGAGTATCGAGCCAGAGCAGATCTTCGCCCTTAACATTAAAAATGAGGGCCTTCGAATTCACGGCATCGGAGCCGAGAGACTCGGAGTGAAACAGGGAATAGAGCAGGAAGGTGGCGTAGGAAGTCTTCGTCGCAACACCGGAAACGCCGCTTATTGAAGCGTGTGCTCCCCTGGTTCCATCCAGAAATTCGAGGTTGGCGTATATGGGCTCGCCAGTGCGGGCCAGCCCAATCGCGACCTTTCGCTCCATTCGGTCGAAGTAGAGCGCTTTCTGGTAGGCCTCGCCTCTGACCACTTGCGCGGGTGTGCCGGGATGAGGAGGAACGAATACCTCAGGGTCTAACCTTGTCACCTGGACGTGCGCCGCATAGGAGACCTCGACCGGAAGCGAGTGATCGGCCACATGAAATGCGTCCGTATCGAATGCGTTACCTTCGAAACACTTGGTAACCTGATCGACGATTCCGTAGTAGGTCAGCGCCGCGCCGTCGGGCGTCACGCTGTCGAGGACGATCAGATCGTCCAGTTGGACCATCTTCCCCTCTTCAACGCCGACCCAGAAATCCAACGGAGCACTCTCACGAGATCCGAGGACGACGCCGACAACTTCGTTTTCAATATCCATGTCTTTTAACTGGCCTCTCTTGTCAGGAAGGATTCGATGCGACGCCTGATGATCCGTTCGTCGCCAAGTTTGCGCCTCAGGAAAGTTTCAAGTGCGCTGATCGGGAGCAGGTTCTGAGGGGCACGTCGATCAAGCGCGCGGCGTCCCTTCAATTCCGGCAGCAGGCCGCCACAGCGTCCGGCCAGCACGATCGCCTTTTCCATTCCCACCGACGCGGCTACTTCGAGCCGCACCACACCGGAGAAGTCGGAGTCGCCTCTCCTGAGTTCGGTGAGCCGAAGAAACCACGAGATTCGGGAGAAGCGCTTGGAACCGCGTAATGCGAACAGAGGCGTCCGCTGGCCGGGCTTGAGGCCCGGCAGCAGGGAAAGTTGCGGTGCGGCCAGATAGGGTTTGATCACTCGTTTTATGTACCCGACTGCTGACCCTCTTGTGGTCTCCTCGAATGTCAGCGGCCCGTCGACGACGACAAGGCGATCCTCATGCGAGGCCAATTCCCTGGCGAGTGCTTCTTCCGCCTGCCGCATCTGACCGTGAATTGCCCGCACTGGCGCATCGGGCTCGGACTCGGCGACGCGAACGGGAAGGTACTTCAATCCGGGCGCGACGCCGATATCGCCGCCCGGTTGGTCCGCAGAGCAAAGCGCGAACACGCGGCCAGTCAGGAAGCGCTCGAAACACGCCTGATCGCGATCGATCTGAACCGCGCCCACACCATACGCGCCGAACGCGCCGTAAGAGTACTGTCCGTCGAGTTTGGCTGTGACGCGCGCTTCGAGTCTCCGAACGCCGTCGATGAACCACACGGGGTGTTCCAGAGGCCAGTTGAGCTCGGGTTCGATGGGCTCCCAGTGATCGCGAGATCGCTCCAGTTCCATGTCAACGGACTCCGGTCCATCGGCCGCCATTTCATCAAAGCCGGCGAACTCCGGCCCGAATTCCGGCTGCCAGGGATCGAGCCGCACCCGCAGCCGGCCAAAAACGCCTTTCACAGAGTTGTCTCTCGGTTCGGTCACGATTGCTCTCGAATTCATTATACACAAAAATTAGCTATGCGATAGCTAAAAAACATTTACATGTTGGCTGTTTTTGGTATACTGGGTCAGGAGAAGACATGGCGGGCGACAAGAAAACCATGACGCTCAATCTGACCGAGGCTGAGATGGCCGTGCTGGAAAAGCTCTCTCTCGGCAAGGACCTGAGCAAAACAGCGATCCTTCGCCAAGCGCTTCGGCTGTATCAGCTCGTCGATAATCGTTTGGCCCAGGGCGACACGCTGTTCCTGGAGGATAAGGAGAAGAAGAACAAATCGGAGCTGATGGTTTTGTGAAGGTACTTCAGTGAGCGACCGGAGCGTCACGTTTCTGAAAGATCGGAGGACCGGCGAACTCGTCGAGGCTGCTCTGATCGACGGCGTGTCAAGAGAAGAAGTGGAGAGCACAGAATCCGCTTGGCGACCGTTTCTGATGAAATCACTTGAAGAACGGAGGCGCGCAGGCAACGCTGAATTATCGCCTCCGGAACACAGCCACTGGGATTGGCGCAGGAAACACGAGGCGGTGCGGGGCCTGATCGCGTACCGGATGTTCGGCGTCGAATGCGACGGAGACATCCAGGGTCTGATGTTGGCTTCTACAGTGGGGCATACGTGCCAGATCCAGGATCATAAGGGGAAGGAACAGGTATATGTTGATTTCGTAGCTACGGCGCCATGGAACTCGCCCGGCTTGGTCGAAATCCCCCGGTTCAGTCTGGTGGGCAGGGTTCTAATTGCGACGGCGGTGCAATTAAGCGTGGAAGAAGGGTTCAGGGGGCGGATTGGCCTGCACGCCCTACCGCAGGCGGAAACGTTCTACGCTCGGAACTGTGGGATGACAGACCTAGGAAATGACAAGAGAAAGGAGGGGCTGCGATATTTCGAGATGACGCCCGACCAGGCCGCAGCTTTCCTCCGGTGAGGTGCCAATGAAATTCAGTTTCGACAAGGAGTGGCTTGAGAGACACGCGGACAGCGATCAGAACCTTGAAATCGCCGCCGGCTCGTTCTCGTTGGACCAGGTACCGCGGGCAATGGGAAAGCCAGCGGGTGATCCGGCAGCCGAACCACGCGTAGTCGCATTTGGTCGACTGATCAATCTAAGCCGCCGCAAGCGCGGGTGGAGCATCGAAGATTTGGCCGAGTCCTCTCGTATCGACGTTAGTGAGGCGATTCGCATTGAACACGATCCCGCCTACATTCCCGGTCCCCGTACCGTTTATCAGTTATCGACAGCGCTGGATCTGCCGCGAGAGCAGATGCTTCAGCTTTCCGGAAACATGCTCGTGCGTGATCGCCGGCTCGGCGAGCAGGCCGTGAAATTCGCGGCACGATCCGAATCGGTTGAAAAGCTGAGCCATCAGGAGCATCGCGCACTTGAGGAATTCGTCCGGTACCTGAATGAATCCCAGTAGGAGGCAACAACGTGCGGAACTTGTTCCTCGACCCATACTCCGCCTCCGATATCGACCGCTTTGTGGCCAAAGTGCTGGCTGATCTCGGGGAACCTGATCCGCCAGTACGACTGATCGACGTGCGGGAACTCCTGCGCCTGGACAAGAGCTACTACTCATCGACCGACGACAGCGCGATTAACGAGGTAGTCCACAAGCTTACGGTGGCGGGCCAGCAGGTTCTTGCCCGCCCTTCAATCCTGAAAGAGGTGATTGGAAAGCTCGGCCTCAAGGCTCTGTTGCTGCCCGATCGCCGGCGCATTTTGATTGATTCCGAAACACCCGACCTGAAACAACGATGGAGCGAGGCTCACGAGATTGGCCACGGCCTGATCCCGTGGCACGCCGATACCATGCTCGGCGACAATCAGTCCACCTTGACACCGTCCTGTCATCAGCAGATTGAAGCCGAAGCGAACTACGCCGCCAGTCAGCTTCTTTCTCTCCAGAATCGATTCGTCGAGGAACTTCAGAGCCTGTCGACGGGGATGCAGGCAGTGAGAACTCTTCAGGACCGTTACAGCAACACACTCACGACGACTCTATGGCGGTACGTTGAATTGAGCTCGAACGCGGTCGTTGGTGCGATCAGCGGGCATCCACATCGTCCGCCCACCGATTTCTCTTCTCGAAATCCGCTGCGCTACTTGATCCGCTCGCGAAGCTTTGAGCAGCAGTTTCCGGCTGTGACCGAGTCCGACCTCTATGCCGGGATGCTGTCTTACTGCGAGAATCGCGCCGGAGGCGCGCTCGGCTCGGGCGTTGTGCGCTTGTTCGACTCTGACGGTATTCCTCACCTCTTCCAGTTTGAGACGTTTTTCAATCGTTATGAGGCTCTGACGCTCGGCTTCCACTTGCGGGCTGCCGGGACACAGGTGGTCGTCTAAGTTGGCGTCCCCGACGCCCGAATAACTGTTCCGATCGTGGTCTCCCACAAATTCCAGCAGTGTGTAGTTCGCTGCGAGGTCAATGTCCTCGGAAAAGCGCCCGATGGCTCCGAACACCTTTGACAGAGAGGTGACACCCTCGAAGAGTAGCCGGGGAATTCCGACGACGGTGAGCACGAACGATCCGCCCATTAGGCTTCAATGAGGCCCCGGCAGATCTGCCGGGGAATTGAACAGTGCGTGCCGAGCAACAGAGTTCACTTTTAGCTTCAATGAGGCCCCGGCAGATCTGCCGGGGAATTCGGAAACAGGCGTACGACCTCGGCGCGGCAATTATCGAGCTTCAATGAGGCCCCGGCAGATCTGCCGGGGAATTGCCAAAACGAATCGTCGTTGAGCACCGGCACGTTCACGCTTCAATGAGGCCCCGGCAGATCTGCCGGGGAATTCTCAAAAAGGCCACTGACCTGGCTGACGTGCTGATGGCTTCAATGAGGCCCCGGCAGATCTGCCGGGGAATTGCGAAGAGAAGGACTTCAGCGACAAAGATGAGCTTGCTTCAATGAGGCCCCGGCAGATCTGCCGGGGAATTTTGCAACCGGACGGGTATGTGCATTTCGATGTGCCAGCTTCAATGAGGCCCCGGCAGATCTGCCGGGGAATTAGCCGCCCCTCCAAGTATTCCATTATCAATGATCTGTAGCTCGACCTACGAGCGGTCGGGCCGAAACCCCAAGAATAACCCAAGGTCAACAAAGCTTATATAATCCAGACCAATCAAATCAATAGCTTGTCCCACGCGAGCGGTCGCCGGCGTTTTCGCACCGCCCCAGTGCTCGCGGAAGCTATCGAGTTACGAAGACCGGATACGCGGCGATCTCTCCCTCGATGACCCGCGCCAGCAATCGCGCCTGGATTTCCAGCATCCGCCGGTAACTGACCCGATAATCGAACAGCGGGTGAGTCACGAGCGTATCCATCCGCGATTCATACGCGCGAAAGAACCCCTTCCGTCCCGTCGCCGTCAGCGCCACCGCACCAGCTACCCGCACAAAATCCCTCTCCGTCACCATCCGTGTATTGACCGCGCTCAGCACCGCCGAATCTGCAATTAGCGGCCGGAATGGCTCCATCAAATCCAGAGCGAGCGCTGGCCTCCCATGACGCATTTGATGGTAGAACCCCATGTACGGATCGAACCCCACCGCATAGCACGCTATCGTCAAATCCTTCGCGAGCATACTGTATGCCAGCGACAATAGTGCGTTCACCGGATCTCGCGGCGGCCGCCGATTGCGCCCTGCGAAATCGAATGTGAATCCCTTCGAGGCCGCGTTGTCAGTTTCGTCCTCCCCAATCTTGATCATCCCCGCGAAGTCTTCGAAATACACCCGCGCCGCCGATCCCTCAATCCCAAGCAGCACCTCGAGACTCTCGGCGCGTTCCGCGCGCTCCGCCGCCGCCTTCATCGCCCCGAGCGCCATCTTCCGGGGTTCCACGTGATTTCGCTGCATCATCGTCCGTTGATTGCGGATCTTGCCTGCCACCAGCTTCTGCGCCAATTCCAACGCGAACCGCTCCGAATCCGCCAGCCGGAACTGACTCCGCCTCAGAGCCACGTTCTTCGTGTTCAGTCCCGTCGTGATCCCATAAAAATAACCGCCCATCGAGAAGTACGTCACCGGCACGCCCGATTCGCAAAGCGACTGCACGGCCTGCGTTGAAATCTGAATATTTCCCATCAGATTCACCTGGCATACCTCGCCGATGCGCACCTCTTGCACTGTCTTATCCTTCTCCTTCACCTGAAGGACTTCGCCCGATTTCCCCACCCTCAATCCCTGAGTATTCAGATACAGCGGTTTCAAGTCGTCCCTAGGCGTCATCAACTGCCGGATGGGTTTTGTGAGGCCCTCGCTTGCCGGCGGCTTGCGCATTACCTCGCCGTCCGCCGCCTCGAACAGCCCCAACTGTGTAGCCCCACTCAGGTCGAACTCGGTCAGCTGATTCGTCTCGTCCGGCAAACAAATAGTGTTCAGGGAGCAGCCCACGCACTTTGGTGACTCCACAAGCGGCGGCGGGATCACCCCGTACTCTGCTAGTTCCCACGCCCGCGCTACTGCTTGTTCCGCTTCCGAGATCAGCGCCGCATCAACAGGCACGCGCACTCGCTGACGCGTCTTCTGGTAGAACACAATGACTTCATCGCATTCATACCCGTTCTCGCGCAGCACGATTGCCTGTAGCGCAAGTTGCACCCGATCCGCCGGCCACATTTCCAGCGCCCCATCTTTGCCGGCTTCGCGCGGAGCACCGTGCTTGTAATCCACCGGAGTGGCAGCGAACCCCTCTGCCTCTACCAGATCGAGTTTCGCGATTACCTTCAGCCGTTCGCTCGAAAGCGTCACCGACCGCGCGTGAAGCTTCTCTTCCGACTCGCCAGCCTCCGGCAGTGCGGCGGGACGTGCATCCACGCGCTTGTGTTGTGCCGATCCCTCCACCGTGTCGGCGCTCTCCCGGAATAACCCTTCCACCCACATATAGAAATAGAGGCGCGGACAGTAGACAAACTCGTTCACCATTCGCGCGGGAAGGTAGTCTGGCAGGTCGCCCCTCGGCACGCGCGGCTTCGATTGCGGGAGGACGGGGAACGGAACAGGTAGCGCGCTCATATCAGATGTTTTCCTTTGGATTAGCCAGTTGGTTTTTGCTCATACGATAAAGCAGGGCGCATCCACCGCTACATAAGGCTGTCCGAGCGCAGTGATGACCCTGTCGCCCCGTCCCTCCGCTGGGCCCAGGTGAACGAACAACACCTGGTCTTCGTCATGGTGAATGATTCGCGCAAGCGCCGCCCGGCATCGGATCAGATCGCTTGCCGTGAACTGGCATTCGAATACGGAGTACTGCAGATGATCGCCGTAGCCACGCATGGTCTTGAAGACCTTGCGAAGGCGTTTGTCGTCAGAAAAGTAGGTCCACAGGCGCTCCAGGCTCTCTTTGAGCAAATACGCCTTCATGACCTTGCGATTGAGTGCGAACAGGTGGTTCAGTTGCTGCCTCTTGTCGGCGGTCAAATGGATCCATCGGGTGAGCAACAGCCAGCGCTTTCCTTTCACCACGCCACGCATCCGCGCCCCTTTGCGGAAGAACTCGGCCCGGCGCACTTCATCGACGGCTTTATTGGCGTGCTGCAGGATGTGGAACTTGTCATAGACGATGGCGCAGTGTGGCGACCATTGCTCGATGCTCGTCTTATACGGCTCCCACATATCCACGCAAGCGGCCTCGATCCGCCGCCGTTGTCGCGCGCTCAACTGCGTTTGGAAAACTCATCCAACGTCTCTTTCTTCCGCTCCCGGCCGAACCAGAGTGGTTCCCCGCTCTCCAAATTACTGACCACAGTCACGAATTTCGTCGTTTTTCCCAGAAAGATCTCATCGACGCCCATATGCCGCAAGGCCGGTTTCTTGCGTTGCGCGTTCCAGCGTTCCAGGTAACGCAGATCGATGGCGCGCACCGTGCTCTCCGCCAGCCCGAACTGTTTGGCCACCCGCCGCGCCGAAGCACTCTCGCACGCCTCGCCCACGGCCTCTTCGAAGCGTTTGGAGAAAGGCGCCTTGCTCGGCAACTGATCCACCTTCTCGATCTTCAGCCCGCAGTCCGGGCAACGTACCCGATATAGTTCGATCAGCACCGTGGTTCGATATTCGAAGCAGGCCAGATCCCGTACCTCGCGCTCCGTGATGTCGGCCGGTTCCGCGATCCTTCGCCCGCAACCGGAACAGATCAACCGCCGGTTGCCGCGTTTTCTCCGCACCCACAGCTTTAATGTCTTCGCTTTTTCGTTAATCTCGTGGCGGTACACAGTGTAGCCTGGCCAGCCGAGAATCTTGGTCCAATCGTCTTGTCTCAACCCGCCAGTCTACCGAAACCCTGCCCGCCACGAAACGCACACCTGTCAGGCTCCCGTCAGATTCCTGCGGAGAGCCCTTTTTTTGACAACCTCCGATTTCGACGGTGCCAGCGCTTCTAATTCTCTGATGAGCGCCGGAATCTGTTTGTGTCCGGTGAAGAAACCCCGTGCGACTTAGAACCGGCGTTTCCGGGAATGTGACAATCCAAACCCGGTCCATCCGGGCGACAGGTGCCAACAGCCCAGCCGTCACAATCTTGTTGAGAATCGACCGAGCCGTGACATTCTGAGCCGCAAAGCGGAAGACAGGTTTGGGATCGCCCAAAACGCTGCCGATGCTTCCGTGAAGCTCGGGATGCCGAACCACATGCGAGACCATTTGGTACAGGTCGTTGTTTGCCCACGCCACAGTTTCGGGCTGCTCGTCGAATGATTCAATTGTGATGTTCAACGGATTTTGCTTATCCGCCACAAGATCCCGTTTGAATACGTGGACGACACCGTCCTCGGTACGCCAGCCATACCCGGCTTGCATTGAGACCACGGACTGAATTTCCTCCGTCGCCGTTGCATGGCTCCAGGAAAACCGGACGGGCCTCAGCGTGTCTTCCGTCCTCACCCACTCTACGCCTAACGGCAGCCGGAACCGAGCGGAAATCTTGAGTAGGGCGTCAATGAAGCTCTTGGCTTCGAGCGAATAATCTTGTGCTTCAACCGTGGACGACTTCGGAGTTTGCACAGAAGGTTGCTGTGCCCAGGCGCAAGCGACCACCACAAGCAGCGTACCCAGAAACCGGAGCTTCATGCGTACATCTTACTTGGATTCCTCCGCTGCCACCGAAATCCTGTTTGAGTTGACGAAGGGCGATTCGCCACTCGCTCATCGCTATAGAAAACCTCAACGATCTTGGTTCAATTTCCTTTGACTGTTATGCTGATGGTATTTGACTGAGCGCCCTCAAGCGTCACCACAACATTGCTGGCCCCGTGAACGCCCGTGGGCACCTGCACATTGATCTGGTAAAGCCCAACGAAGCCCGGCGCAAGACCAGACCACAGGACCGAGGCCGCTTCACCACCTATTGATACTTCTGGAGGGTTCGTTGTGACCGCAAGCGGAGCATCTGGCGCTGGCGTACCATCGACCGGCGTGTTCGAAACCGGCCCTAAGCCCGTTGCATAAAGCAGCACCACTTCACCACCGACCGCTGGATTGTTCGACGTGACCAAGCTGTAATCCGCCGAATGCAGCACCAGCGAGAACAGGCCCGGCCAACTGGATAGCACCGAATTGCCCAACGTGAGATTCCAAACGCCATTCGTCACACTGATAGTGGCAGCCCTATCGACGACCTCCCACGGCACCTGAATGTTGATTTGAGACGCCGATACAAAATACAGCGGCGCTCGAATGCCGTCCACAAAGACACTTATGCCGTGCAACATGTACGGAAGGGGAACACCGGCAGCAGCCGTTGTGGGCACACCTGGAAATGTTCCCCAGATTGAAGCGGCGGACCCGTCGATAGGCCACTCTCCACCGGCAGCATTTGTAATCCAACTGAGGTACGGTACCGGCTGTGTGGTAACCACTAGGGTCACAACAGCGGACTGACTCGGATTGTCGTTTTGATCGCCACCATAGACCGCTTGGAACGAATAGGTACCGACAGGCATTTCCGTCTGAATCGACGTCACTCCTCCGGTGAGCGGCAGACCTGAAATAAACGGACTTGTGCCGAGCATGAGCCTAACTCCACCCGTCGCAGATGCGGGCGTGACCGTGACTGTAAAAGTGATGGGTAGGTCGGGATTGCTTGGGTTAGGAGACGCCGTCAGCATGGTCGTTGTGTTTTGCTGAGCGTTCAAGACGCAGGATGCGACACAAACGAGTACCGCCGTGATGATCGATCTCATGGTACTTGATCATCGGGTTACCCGTTTGATTTCTTTATGAGCAAGACGTATGTCAGGCTATCCGGCTGGTCGAAATGGGTGAAGACGGATACGGATGAGAATCAGTCAGAAACGGGTCAGGGAAGGCCCGAACGAAGGCGGCGGTATCTGGCCGCCGAGGTCACCGCCCCGGCTGACTCCGTGCGTCGTGCTCATGCCGACTGTCACCGGCACCTCGTTACGCTCATACCTGTCCTTCGAATCGGTAGCGAAGCGACAGAATGACCGAAGGCTCGGACCATTGAGCTTGCAGGTAAGATCAAGGCAATCGTCATTCACTTGGAAAGCTTAGAGCAGTGAATTTTCGAGTAGGTACCATCGGGCAAAAGCGTATTACGCCGACCGGCCCGTTTTCCGGGAGGGATATGGGACCCCCGGAAACAGGTTACCCAGCACTTAAGCCACTCTCATCTTGAACAACCTTGAACGCATCAAAAGCCAGCCTCGCCTTCACGAGTTTGACGCCCTCCAAGAGCCTGAAGTATCCGGCGTTTTGAAACCGGGCTCCCGGCCCCAACGATCACCTTTTGCAGCCGTAAATCGTCATCGAACTCCTTGAAGTAGTGGTCGTCCGATTTCTCATCGAGGCTCGCCCACACCCGAATTTCGTCTTCGTATTGCCAATGGGCGTACTTCGTGAACAATATCCTATTCGCCGTCCTCATATCGAGATAGTTTAACTTGATCGGGTTTTCGACGTACTCTACTCTTTGCCCAGCCTCACCGTTGTTCGGCAATTCAAAACCGAGGCAGAGGCCCTTGTGACTGTCTGCGTAGTGCGCCCACAAAACGGGATTGTGCCAGTAACGACTGAAGCAAAGAAGTCCACGGCCCCGCCCGATTTCGTTTCTAGACGCAATAACGTCCTTCCGAAGTTCTGGGTCGGACAGATCAAAGGGCAAGAGATCGAATGGGTCGTTGAGAGAGCGTACTTCCGAAATCTTCAGCCGCCGTTCTCGCAACGCCCGAAGTCCGTACTTGCAGTAGAGAAACTTATAGACACGCATTCCTCCGTTCAGTGTAAAAGCTCCAATCTAAGGTCGGTTGGCTCTCGCCGGGAACCCTTTCGACGCTTGACCATCCGGCCTCTTCGCCACTGAAGTACAATTCTGAAATCGGTTGATGAGATGGCAAATAACGATCACCTGACGATTCTGCGATGTGGGGTGGATTTCTGGAACCGCTGGCGACAGGACAATCCAGACATAGCTCCCGATCTCAGCAACGCTGATCTCGCCAAAGCGAATTTCCGTCATGCGAACTTTAAATCGGCCAATTTCGTTCGGGCCAATCTGCGGAAAGCAAGACTTCGAGAATCCGATTTTACAAATGCGAATCTTTCCGACGCAAATCTTCAGTGGGCAATCTTGAGCAAGTCCAATTTGACTCGAACCACGATGATCAACACGGACCTGAACAGATCAAGCGTGCGATGGGCCGATGCAACTGGCGCAGATCTCACCGGAGCGAATCTCAAGTATGCGAGTCTAGTCGGCACCAATGTGCAGGATGCCATTCTAACGGGTTGTTCAGTGTATGGTGTCTCCGTGTGGAATCTCAGGGGCATTCCGAAGGAGCAACACGAACTCATCATCACCCACGACGAGGAGTCCGTCGTTACAGTGGACAACTTGGAGGTTGCACAATTCGTATACCTACTCCTAAATAACAAGGCCATCCGAGATGTGATCGACACCATCACATCCAAGGTGGTGCTCATCCTTGGCCGCTTCACTCCAGAACGTAAAGCGATCCTTGACGGCATTCGTGATGAACTCCGTAAGCGGGATTATTCGCCGGTACTCTTCGACTTCGAGAAACCAGCGAACCGAGACATCACGGAAACCGTTTCGACCCTGGCGCACATGGCCCGGTTCGTGATCGCCGACATCACGGACGCCAAGAGCATTCCACAAGAGTTGATGCTGATTGTACCGGCGCTCCCTTCAGTCCCAGTTCAGCCACTCTTGCTATCGTCCCAGCAAGAGTATGGAATGTTTGAGCACTTCAGACGGTTTCCGTGGGTGTTGGAACCGTTCCTGTACGGGGACCAGGATCAGCTAATCGCATCGTTGGATTCCCACGTCGTGGGTCCGGCTGAGAAGAAGGCGAAGGAGCAAATTCGATAACGGTCGAAACTGCGATTCGGTCACTCAGTGCCACCATCGATGGAACGCATCTCTTTTATTACAGCATCCGGCAGTTTGGTGCTCTCGTCTCTAATCGCATTAGAAATTTGCTTCGCCGTAAGGCCGGACACCCATTCGAGATCTACCCCCTTCAAGTTTGCGCTCGTTAGAATGGCACCTCGAAGGTTCGTCGATTTACCTCCAGAAAACCCCATTACGGCGTTCTTGAAGTTGGCTCCGGTTAGGTTGGTTTCCGACAGGTTTGCACCCGAAAGATTTGCACCGTACAACTCTGCGCCCATTAGTTTTGCCCGGTACAAATTTGCGGTCTCAAGATTAGCTTTGGTCAACTTGGCTCCTTCTAACCATGTTGACGTCAGATCAGCGCCCTTTAGCTGCGCCCTCGAAAGGTCCGCTCGTTCCAGATAGGTTTTGCTTAAACAGGCGTTGCTTAGCTTCAACTCCGACAAGTCCGCCCGACATAATTCGGTCTCACTCAAATCGATAATACGATTTGCTGTTGGCTCGAACTCCGTACCCAAGTTCCGAAGAACCTTAATGATGGCTTCGATATCAGCCTCAGGCGGTATTCTGACAGGCTCCGGGCCTATCGGTTCACCTGTGTTTTCATCGGTCGGGGTGTACTTTCTGGGCGCAATCGCCCTGACATACGCAGATAAAATCTCAATGATTGGCCAACGGTCACGCTGCGAATCTCTAGCGATGCGCTCAAGAGCATAAATGCCGCCTAGTCGAGGTTCGAGTTGCTTCTTGCCTTCATTGTTACTGGCACCGAGTTGTTCAACCGCTTTGCTGAAGCGATCAGTAATTCTTCCGTCCTCGGTCGATTTTGTCGTCCTCCAAGTGAAGTATAGGCCGATTAGAAGCGCAAAGCCGCCAATGATTTGAGCAAGGGTCTTCCGGTAATCGTCCACCGCCTTCGTGTAGTCGAGCCGGGACAGGGTGCCCCCAGTGTATTGGTTGACCATCCATTCAGGAATCCACAGCAGCGCAAGCCACAGCGCCACCATAACCACGGCCACGAAGATGACAGTCCTGACGATCTTCAAGCATTTCATTCTACAGCGTGCGCATTGCCGACGATTCTGCTCTCTGCGATCCTAAATGGTAAACATGACACGACGCTGCCGTGAAGCAACGCTGCGGCGGTGGCTCTCATAACGCTGCTAACGAAAGCTACTCCATGTAAAATCAGTGTCCGCCTCCAGAGCCGCCCACCAGAACCTTTCTCGCAAGGAAGTGGTTGGCACGTTCCGCCACAGCCGCACTCTGTTCCGTATAGCTTCCCGCCATGGACCTCGACTGCGCAGCGAGAGTTGCGTTGTCTGCCTTGGTCACATTGACTTCTAAGTGATGGCTGAAACCAGCCAGCGCTGTCTGATTTCCGTTAAGTGGTGGGTCGGTGGAATTGTCAGTTGGAACTGGAACTGGGATCGATTTGGGGCAATCTGGCCTGGGTGACGTGCGTTTAGTCAGCACGTCCGTGAAAGTGTTGGCTTGCGCAGTACGTTCTCCTAACGGACCCGAGTTCCATTTGTCGATGACGTACTTCAGAAGACTGGTGTGATCGAATTGCGTGTTGAGTACACCAGGGTCCACCCACGGAGAGATAAGAAGCGCCGGAACCCTGACGCCGAGGACGTTGAAGCCAAAAGTCTGCGTGTTCTTATCGGGAGCCACGGTTGCGGGTGGCTCAACGTGATCGTAAAAACCGCCGTGCTCATCATAGAGAAGCACGAAGAGCGTTGATTTCCACAACTCCTCATTGCCACGCAGCGCATTGTACACCTGCGCAATCAGAGCTTCACCGTGACGAACGTCTGACGGAGGGTGCTGGTCATTTTGCTTTGCGCCGAAGTAGTAAGGTTCAATGAACGAATACTCGGGAAACTCTGCCTCGGGTCCAGCAGCAGGAAATGCCCGGATCTCCGTTGAAACTAGCGGCTCCCGTGCAACCCACTCTACGACGCCTTTCTTTTTTTGACAACCTCCGATTTCGACGGTGCCAGCGCTTCTAATTCTCTGATGAGCGCCGGAATCTGTTTGTGTCCGGTGACCTTTCGGAACTGTTTTTGTGCAACCAGGAGTCCCGACCCGACCCAGCGCTCTCGCTGGTCGCCGCCATGCCAGCGTTTCACATTTTTGCAAACCTGCTCCACGATCGAGAACGCCGATTCGATCACGTTGGTGCTGGCCAACGTTTTTCGCAGTTGCATGGGGACGTGAAGCCGGTGCACGGTCAGGGTCTCCTCCATTCCTTCGCCCAAGCTCCGCGCCGCACTGGGATTGAGGTCCATCAGTTCGCGATGGAGTGCGTTCAACGCCTGCTTGGCAGCAGCGTGGTCCTCCAGGGCATAAGCCGCATGGAGCCTTTTAGCCACCGCCGGTTTGTGTTCGTCGGTCAGATGATCGAGCACATTCCGGCGCTTATGGACCTGGCAGCGCTGGATCGCCGCCGAGTCGCCGGCGTGCTTTTTTACTGCGGCAGTGAGTGCCTTGCCGCCATCCAGAATATAGAGTCTCGGCTCGGTAAAATCGAGCCCGCGACTGACCAAGTCGCCGAGCAACTCTCCGACTACGGTGGCGTTTTCGGTGGCGCCTTGCCGAATGCCTAAGATCATTTTCCGCCCGTCCTGGGCGATTCCCAATGCGACCACCATCTGCTGCCCTTGGAATGGCGTTGCATCAATCAGCAATGCACACAGCCGCGTCTTGTCCAGCCGCCGCTCCATCATATCCTTCAACTTTTCCCGGCTCGCTTCGATAAAGTGCTCGCTGACGGCGCTCTTCTCCAAGCCGTAGGCTTCCGTGAACTCGCGCACCGCTTGGCCGTATTTCCTGGTGCTCAGGCCGAGCATCAACTTCTCCCAAACCGTTTCCGTCAGCGGCTCGCCTCGATGGAACAGCTCGTAGCTACCCAGGCGCACTTCCTGGTCATCGGTGCTGCGAACGCGCGGCCGCTTCACTGGAACCTTCTGCCCCATCACTACGCAATAGCCCCGCTCGCTGCCCCACCGATTGGCCGTCCTTTCCGCTATCCGGTGGCTGCGCTCGCCGACCAGTTCCCGGACTTCTTCTTGCATCAGCAGATCCATCAACCGCAACCCGGCTTGACGAATTAATTCGCCCACGCCTTGCCGCAACCAGCCCACCATCTCCGCCATCGGCAGTACCATCTGCACCGCCGGATTTCCGTCCGCGGCCATTGCCTCGAGCTCCTTCACAGCTCGCTGCGTTTCAATTTGATATGGTTTCTTCATAGCGACTCTCCTTTTTCTCGCGAAAGAAAATTTGCTCTCAGCCTATCAAGGCTGCGAGCGGGAGTCGCTAATTTCTACGATCTACCGGGCATTCCCGAACAGATCAAGATCGAGGGTCATGCCGTCCTTGCTATCGAGAACGAGCAATGGGGATGGATGATGTTCTATTTCGAGCGACAGGACGGGAAGATACTTCTTTCGCATACCTTTTCGATCAATTTCACCGGAGCTACAATCAACTTTATGTTCCCCGCTGATGAGTCAAACGAAGACATCGAGCGCAGCCCAGGATTTGTGTTGACGCAATTCCTTCCCGTGGGACTCGCCCAAACACTTATGCATTGCAAAAACGTCAGGACCGAAACCGCCGAGTCCAATCCGAAACACGCCAAAGCTTTCGCCAGGAAAAACGGCGTTCGTCCGTCGAAGTTCCGCAAGGTCGTTATCGATCCGATGCGTAAGGTGATCCAAGGGCATGGTGGCATCAAGGGCATTGGCGCTCAGAAAGCGATGCACATCGTGCGTGGCCACTTCGCTGAGTACACCAGTGAAGCCCCGCTGTTTGGTATGGTCACCGGCAAATTCTTCCGGGCGATGCACACAAGGGGCAACGCAGAGCTTGGCGTCAAGAAGCCGGATTACAAGGTGAAAGCGAAGCATCTTAAACCAGCCATTTGCCGCTGCCAGGAAGCCCGCCATGCAATCGGTGGGCATCGGGTGAGGCTTGGTTGCTACGGGGGAGCGTCCAAAGCTCCCTCGGCCGAATGACATTGACAGATTCGATGTCAATGTTCAAATCCAATTAGAAGGGAGGCTCACAATGGTTCGCAAATGTCATTTTGAGTTTCGTATCTGGACGAAAGGCACTACACACCGAAAGATCTAGCGCTCAAGTGGGGATTCTCGCCAGCTACGATTCGTAATCTATTCCGTTATGAAACGGAAGGCGTCATTAGGCTCGAAGGGTTAGGATCTGTCGTCGGCAAGAGACCTTACACCACGTTCTCTATCTCTGAGTCAGCGGCTAACCGAGTTTACCAGCGCCTCACTCAGAAGCTTCTCAAGACGGAGCTTCCGAGAAGGAACCCACGCAGCGTAGTATTTCTCCGTGATCGCAACAGACGAGTGGCATAGCAAGTGCGACACGTCCTCTAGGCCGATCCCGTTAAGTAACATCCTCACAGCGAACGTATCCCGGAGACGGTGCGGGCGGCAATCCTTCACTTTACAGCGCTCACCAATGGCCAGCATCCGTTCCCTGACAGCCCCGGTCATCTCCCTGGTCTCGCTCAGCGGGCGATAGGCAAAGGGAAGGGTCTCTGACATCCATTTGCATTCGTCGATTGCAGTTTTCAGACGCCTCGTCAAGAATACTTCCGCCTGTTTCGCCTTCTCGTTTTTCTTTTGCTTTTGCGGCTCGAATTGATAAATCCAGAGGAGCTTGGATTTCGAGCAACGAGCAGGATCAAACTGGATCGCATCCCCGACTCGCATACCGGTCTCCAACATCAACTCCAGTAGTAGCCGGAACGTCTTGCCGTTTGTGGCGTAGCCGGTAGTGCCGCCGTTTAGCTTTTCAGCTTCCTTCAAGATCAACGGAACCTGTTTGTCTTTGTAAGGAAGCTTCTGTTCGTAAACAGCCTTGGTGCTCTTGACCTTTTCTGCCAGGGCCTCGGCGGTCCATCCACGCCGGTATGCTTCACGAAGGAAAAACTTGAGCTTTGATACTGCGGTCGATTTGGACGTTCTCTTCTTGATCTGAGGTAAGCCGTAGGTTTTGAAATCCTCCAACAGATCGACCGGGAGTTCCCTCATGAAGAACTTGTTACGGGTCTTAGCGAATGCTTCGAGACGGCTGAGCACAAGCCGGTGTTGGCCGAGCACTCGTTCGCTGACGTTCTCCTGGTGCGCATCCAAGAACTTCTTGACGCAATCGGCAATGGTCTCGCCATGCACCACGACGTCTTTTGACTTGGCGACCAGGGACTTCACGTATGCTTCGGCGGCTTTCCAGTCCGTCAACCCGGTTGCTTGCCGGGGGTAGCGCTGTGTGTCCGTCGTGCCGGTCAGCCAGATCTTACAGTCGCAGTCGGTGTAATATTTCTTCGCCCTGGCGGGCAGTTTGAGCTTGTGGACGTGGCATTCGATGTAGTGACGCCGGTAGATCTGGAGTGCCATACGACCGTGATCATACTCGATTTTTGGTACCACCGCATGTACAAAAAGTTCTAAGGCCCCTGTAAGCTATTGATTGTCAGTTATTTGGCTCCCCGGCATGGATTCGAACCACGATTCACGGCTCCAAAGGCCGCTGTCCTACCATTAGACGACCGGGGATCTCGCGGAGGGATTTACAGCACCAGTGTAACATTCGCGCGCCGAAACCAAGCAACCCGTTACAATGGTAAGAGTGCTTTTGCGTGTGCACTTCTTTCCGGGGCTCTGTCTGTTAATTCTCGGCCTCGGCCTTCAGCTTCCAGTGATCCGTTGGCTGCTCAATGGTTGCCGCCAGCGGCGCTTCGTCTGGCTGGGCGCGGCTGCTTCCACGGCTCTACTCTTAGCCGGCTATTTGCTGGAGTTCCAACGAGTCTTGCAACACTTCCCCGTCCAATCGTGGACTTGGCTGGAATGTGCCTCGCTGGTGCAGACGACGTGGTTGATCGGAGTGTCCCTGGCGCTGCTAGTCTTGCATACCACCCCGCGATTCGATCCCAAGCGGCGAAAGCTTCTTCAAACGGCCGCTGCGGGCCTCTGCATCGCGCCACTCGCGGGCACCGCATTTGGGATTGTGCGCCGGAACCGTTTCCGGCTATCCGAAGTGTCGATTCCCATCGCCAATCTGCCCAAGGATTTGGACGGCCTGCGGATTGTCCAGATCACTGATATCCACTTGAGTCCATTTCTGAGTGAACGCGAACTCGCGGGCGCCATTGATATGGCCAATGAAGCGCGGGCCAACATTGCGCTGGTTACCGGCGATCTGATCACGCGCGCGGGCGACCCTTTGGACGCCTGCCTCCACCAATTGGCTCGGCTTCGCGCCGAAGCCGGCGTGCTGGGGTGTCTCGGCAATCATGAGATTTATGCGCGCGCCGAGAACTACGTCACCGAACAAGGGAGCCGCATTGGCATCGCGTTTCTGCGGCACCAGGCCAGGCAGCTTCGATTCGGAAATGCGGTGATCAACTTCGCCGGAGTCGACTATCAGCACATGCACTCGCATTACCTCAAGGGCGCCGAGCAACTGATTGCGCCTGACGCCCTGAACATCATGCTGTCGCACAATCCGGATGTTTTTCCCGTGGCTGCCGCTCAAGGCTACCACCTGACCATCGCCGGCCACACGCATGGCGGGCAGGTGGATGTCGAAATCCTGCATCAACACCTGGACGTCGCGCGCTACTTCACTCCTTTTGTACAAGGTCTCTACCGGCGGGGGGATTCGTCTGTTTATGTGTCGAACGGGCTGGGCACCATTGGGGTCCCGGTCAGGCTCGGCGCGCCGCCCGAGGTTTCGGTGCTTCGCCTGTGCGCTATCTGATCCTGAGCGACATTCACGCCAATTGGGAAGCGCTCGGCGCCGTGCTGGCGCATGCCGATTCCCGCTATGATCGCATCGTCTGCTGTGGCGACCTGGTCGGTTATGGCGCCGATCCCGACGCCGTTGTCCGCTGGGTTCGAGAGAGCGTCGACGGGATCGTGCGCGGAAATCACGACAAGGCCTGCGCTGGCTTGGAAGACCTGGAATGGTTCAACCCGGTGGCGCGCCTGTCGGCTCTTTGGACTCAGTCGGTTATTCAGCCGGAACACGCCCAATATCTGCGAGGTCTGGCCCAGGGTCCGGAGCGGATCAACGGCTTTCAGATTCTCCACGGCTCGCCATTAGACGAAGACGAATATGTCACGTCGGAGCAGGACGTAGCGCAAGTAGCTCCCTATCTCGACTGCGCCGTATCCTTTTTCGGACATACCCATTTGCAAAGTGCGTTCCTATGCCACCGCAATGGGGTAAAGCGGTTGATCAGCGCCGATCCGGAATCGAGCGAAGAAGTGATCGCGCTAGAGCACGATGTGAACTATCTGATCAATCCCGGTTCGGTGGGGCAACCGCGCGACGGCGATCGCAGGGCGGGCTATGCGATCTATGATCCGGAAGCGCGTCTGGTAACATTGTGCCGCGCCGAATACGACATCGCTTCGGCGCAACGGAAGATTCTCGATGCGGGTCTGCCGGAGCTGCTGGCCCTGCGCCTGGGTGCCGGCCTGTAACATGCTTCGCTCGCTGGTCCTTCACCAAATTGATGAAAGAGCGCACGCTCTACGCGTTACTGGCGATGCTATTCGCCGTCTCGCGGCTAGGCTACTACCTGCTCGGCGTCCGCTTTGACGCTCGGCCGGTCCTTCACTATTACCAGTTCCTCGATCCGGAGTTGTTGAAGCACCGGCTCTGGGAAAGCTTGTTCTATCTGCACGTCCAGCCGCCGGGCTGGAACCTCTACACGGGCGCCGTATTGAAGCTCTTCCCAACGTCCTACCCCGCGGTCTACCACGCCATTTACCTCCTGCTCGGGCTCGGGATTTGTTGGGCTATTTATCACTTGATGCGGATGTTCCGAGTAAGTCGCTGGCTGGCATTTACCTTGGCTGCGTGGTTCACTATAAGCCCCGGCGTGCTCCTCTTCGAAAATTACCTGCTTTATGAGTATTTAGTGGCGTTCTTGTTAATCGCCGCCTCGGTGGCACTGTTTCATTTCATCCAGGACTCTCGCTCCATTTGGGCGATTTGCTTCTTCGCAGCCCTGCTCAGCTTGGTTCTTGTCAGGAATTTCTTCCATCTCGTTTATTTCGTAGCGATCATGTCCGCGCTCGTATTGCTGTCTCGATCGCAGCGCCGCGTGGTGCTCCTCTGCGGCGCCTTGCCATTGCTCGTGATTCTCGGGCTGTACTCGAAGAACTGGATACTGTTTAGAAGCTTCTCCGGCAGCACATGGATGGGAATGAACATGGACACCATTACAGTTCATCAGTTAACCGCCGAAGAGGCGCGAGCCTTTGTGATCCGCGGCGTCATCTCCCCCGCTTCGCTCATTGATCTCGGTTCGCCTCTGAACCTCTACAGTCCTTACATTCAAATGCCGCCACCCACCGGCATCCCGGTGCTCGACGATTGCGTCACATCCACTGGAGCCACCAACTTTAATTGCCTGGCCTTCCGCCAGGTCCAGCGGATCTACACACGGGACGGATTGGCGCTCTTGCGAAAATACCCGGTGGTCTATCTGCGATCCGTGGAAGCGGCTTGGTTCAGCTATTTTCTGCCAGCGGGAGACTTTCCGTTCTTCGATCTGAATGGTCCTAAAATCCACGCCCTCGACCGGTTCTGGAATGTCGTGTTCTTCGGCCAGTTCCAAGAAGCCAGCGATCGCAAGGTACTCAGGCGATTGGCCGCCCAGGGCGATCGAGCATCGCTGCTTCTTTACACTGGCATATTTCTATTGATCGGGCTGCCAGCGCTGTGGCTCTGGGGCGTTTACTATCTTGTGTCTGGAGTACGAAGCAAGACCCTGGATCGGCCGGCCGCGATTCTGCTCGGATTCTTGCTGCTGAATATCATTTATGTAACGGCCATCGCGAATTTTCTCTCCAGCTTCGAAAACAACCGCTATCGCTTCCCGTTAGACGCGCTCTACGTAGTGCTTCTCGGCGTGGCGCTCAGCAGGTCACTCGGCTCGAAGATATCGGGCGACAAGGGTCGTTCGCCTTTCCAATAGCTGCTTTGGATCAAACTCTCCACCGTATCGGCATCCTCCAAATCAAGCTGGGCGGCGAAAGCGAAGCCCCGGCTGCGTTCGGGTAAAGCTAGTCGGTAGCCGTTCGGAAATAAACCTTCGAGTTGGTCGGTGAGCAGCAGCCGTGACGGCCCCAGCCCGTCTGAGTACATCAGAGAGATCAGCCAGGTTTCGCCGTCGTCGCGAAAGAGCGCGCCCGTGCCTAGCGGTTCCGGCGAAAGCTCCTGAAGGTTCTTAAGCGCGCGAGTCTTCCAGTCGATCCCGCGCGCTTCCCATTCGCGCTGCATCTCATGGAGGACGTATCGGATGGCCCCACCGGGAAGCAGGACGGCCCAAGTCAGCGCGACGCTCTGCGCCCGCAACGCAGTATACGGGCCCGGCCAATCCGCGTCCTCGACAAACGAAGAAGGAATGAATACTGGCAGCACCTTGCTGATGTCCAGATCTTCGGGCCCGAGCGGCCGCCAGCCGCGCAGTTCTCTTACCGGACCAGCCAGCCGATGCATGCCCCCTTTCTATCGGCGCTTGCGCACCTCGCCTTGATACCGCCGCGACGCTGGGACTAAGGTATTGCTACAGCCTGCATCGCGCTGCTCGTTACTATGTTGCCGTTCGCATCCAGCCGGTCGATCACGTAGTACAGCACGCGATTCGGCAAGCTTGGAATCGTGATGGTACACACCGCGCCGTTCGCGCAAGATTGGCGTGTCACGCTTTCGTTCGTGAAACTGTAAGGGTCGCTGGGAGTGCCGCTCGGGATCTCTGTCGAGCAATCCTGCGCATAGGCGGTGCACCGCAATAGATCTCCGCCATTTTCCAGATAGCCGAAGCGGGCCCGGATGTTACTCGCAAATGCAACCCCCGGGTAAGTCACGTTCACCGGAACGAAAGTCGTGCGATTCACGCTGTCCGCCGGAAACGCCGAGGGAATTCGATAGGCTAGCCATTCGGTGCGTACTCCATCCAGCCAGTAACCAGGACAGAACATGAACTGCGCATCCGCGGTTGGACGGCAGTTACTGTATTCGTAAGTGGTCCCCGGGTGGCCGTGCACGAATCCAAACTTGCGCGTCGTCGCGCCGCTGAAATCTGTCCGATCGATGCGAAACTCGATGCTCTGCCCGCTCCAGGGCGCGGGCTGATAGAGACAAGGGATCGCTTGCGTGAACTGCGAACTGGCGCAGCTTGATTCCACGTCAGCCTTGGGCAAGCTCATATATAAATTGCCGCCCTGCGAACCTTGCACACACTCGTTCGCCTGAAAGGCCCGGCAAAGGCTCCAGCTGGGCAGGTCGCCGGTGTTGCCGGTGTTTGGACTGCTGACGTCGCGAGCCAGGTAGCGGCCCGCGAACCCCGCCAATCCCAGGCGCTTGTAATCGCTCGGCCCCGCCGCACAGCAATCGGCGGCTACGCGATATGTCTGGTTGGTTCCTGCAACCAGAGTCAGCGACATCGTCCCCAGCGCGGCGCCTCCATTCGACTCAATGCCGCCGCCCTCCGAGGGATTGAAGTGCCGGTAATCCACGAAAAATGGCGGCGCTGCGGTATTGGGCGCGTATGTGCCGCTGTTATAGGACTGTGTCAGCGAATTACTTGCTCCGTTGTTGCTTCCGGCGAACGTGGGCCAAGAGGACGCCGACGGTTGCATCACGCTCCAGAGCAAACTCGGCACAGACGTGTCCACGCTCCCGATATAGCTGCCACCGAACCAAGCCTGCTGAAAGGAGTACGCTCCAGCGCCCGTCGCCGGCGCCGACGAACCGTGCGAAGAGAATCGCAGAGGATTGCTCTTCGTCCAGGTGTTGTTCGGATTCGACGCGTCCAGTCCCACGGCGTTGGTGGCGTAAGTCGGCGCCATATACAGCAGCCAGGGACTGGCGTGCGCGCTGCCGCTCAGATCGTCCTTGCCCGGAAACAGTGGAGCCAGATAGTTGTGCGCTGCCCATCGCAGCAGCCACAAATCGATATCTGTGGCACTGTTGTAAGTCACGGAAAGAAGAACCAGGTTCTCGTTCTGGCTGCCGGCAGTGGTAAGTAACCAATCGCCCGGTTGCATGTCTTGCAATTTGGACCAGTTCGCATTGGCCGTTCCAAAGCCGGGCGCCGTGCAGGGGAACTCCTGCTTCTCGGTGTTGCCGTCGGGAAACGTGTACGATGCGTTCGGATTCTGCTGGCACGGCGGCGAAGACACCTTTACTTGAATGCAATTCGTTGTCCCCGAGAACGCCGCATAAGGCGCTAACAAATTGGCCGGGCAAGTGTACGCTTCGCTTGCGCCGACACTCGTGCTCTGCTGTGGTCCGCCCGAACATCCGCCGCAATCCCACACCGCATTCGATCCGGAGCCGGCACGATTCACCTCCGCCACATTCATCTTGAAGGAATCGGGGAACACCAGGTTCGATGCGCCCGTATCCTGGTGCGGATCGATTACGGCCAGACGCCATGTTCCCATCGTGAGAACCGGCGCATCATGCAACCCGCACCAGCGGCAATCGCCCTCGCTCCAGCTATTCCGAATGCTTCGCAGCACCCCGCTGGCTGTGTCGAAGGACGCCATGATGCCGATGTGGTTTTGAACATTCCCCATGCTTGCCGAAAAGTAGCCGCCATCAAAGCCCGCTACCAGCGGGCTGTTCATCCATCCGAGATCGAAACCAGAGTGCGCCGCGCCGACCGTCTCTCCCAGATAGTTCAGACCGGTTTGATACGCGCTCACCATCTGCGATCGAATGTCATGTCCGCTGCCAGCCGGCGTTAAATTCGTCCATTGAAAACAATCGTCCGCGATCGCGGTGTTCGGATTGTAATCTCCGTAACCGGGAAAGGGATGAAACGCAACATACCCAGCGCATCCAGAGAAGCTCTCGTTGTAAGTCAGCTTCCAGACCCGATTGTTCACGTCAATCGTGTACGCGGATGTCCCGTCCACATTGTCAAAAAAATAGCCGCTGAGTCCGGTAGGCCCGTACGGCAGGCTGTCGCCGTTCGCATTGAGGCGCGGGCTGCCGGCGGGCTTCGTGCTCATCGCCAGCAACCGCGTCTCCGCGCGGACCGATCCGTCGCTATTGAACGGGACCCAAAGCAGCAGCGCCTCTCCTCCCGCGCTATCCACGACGTTCGTCAGGTATCCAGTCAAAGCTGGACTAAGAACGGAGGATCCATCGGCGGTCATCGTTACCGTCACCGGCGCCTGATTCATCATCCCGGTGTCGCCATTGCAACAGGCGCTCGGCATGGTCGCATAAGCATAGTTCACACCGATGCTGACGCTGACATCCGACCCGCCATTTGACTTAGTAACCACGACGCCGAAGTTTGCCGCCACATACGGTACGCCAGTCAGCGTTCCCGCATTCTCCTGCAAAGTCAGCGCCGAAGAACTGCTGACGTTCGCGACGTGAAAGTAAGTCCCGTTGATCCGAATCGGCGTACCGCTTGTCCAGTCCGTATCGAAGTAATTCTGCGTGCCGGTCGGATTTTGTAGTGTAACGGCTTGTCCCGCGACGTTGACCGTACCTGAGGGAGGAACCACCAGGTGGTGCTGCGGCGTGAATCCCCACGACAAGAAAGGAGGGTTTACGGCGAGTTGCGGATAGGTCCCGATTTTCACCGGCGAGCCGCTGGGACACGCCGTAGTCGTCACCGGATTTCCCGCCACGGTTTGCCCTCCATCCAGCGAAAGCTGCAGCGTAATGGTTGTCCCGCTGGTCTGCGCATTGCCGCAATAGACGTCGAAGGATAAATCATCGATAGTACACTTCGGATACCAGCCCGCGAACGTCGTACCAGCAGGACAGGTGAAGTTCGTCAGTGGTACGAATGCCTTGTCCGCCGGCCCCCCCGACCCAATCGAGGAACTCACGCCGTTGGAATTGATATTGGCGATGCTGGCCCACTGGCCTGTTCCACTGGCATCCAGCGGAACGCCGAGAATGCCAGCATTCTGGGCGGACAAGCTGATCGCCGACACACTCATCATTCCGGGCGAGGTTACCCGCCAGAATTCCGCACCGGTTACCGGATCTACATAGGATTTCTGTTGATTCGTCCAATCGATCACCGGGTAGTCCATGTTTCCGAACTTAGCCGCGTTAAATGGGACTGAATCGGGCGCGGTGTTGCCCCAGGCAATGGATCGTGTCGTAAACGTAGCTGACACTTCGGCGTCCGATCCGCAAGTAACTCCCACCCAGTAAGTGGCAGCCGCGGCCAGCGCATCATTGCCTGTCCGAGTGCCCAACACCAAGACATGCATATTCGCGTTGACAATAGAACCCGCGCGCGCGTCCGTGTTCGTGTTATCGGTCAGATCCGCGATGTTCGCGCTGAACGCGGCGCCGCGCGAGGCCCGATACGTGCAAAAGCCCGCCTGGTCGGTTTCCACCGTGATCTTGGCCTGCATCTGGGTCGGCTCGATCGAGACAATCGATGTATTCGCAAAACAGGCGAACGCACCGAGACCCAAAGTTAAAGTGACGAACCATAGTAAACGTCGCATGGCTCAAAAGGACGACAGCGCCGCCCGCCGCCACACATTGGTGCTCGTACACAAGTAAAAGTACGATCCGTCGGTGGCCCATGATCCCGTGGTACAAGCCGTGCTGGATGTCCCCGGCGCGGCGGTGCGCAGCCCAATCACCGACGTATCCGCGCTCAACTGCGTCTTGCCTGATATCTCCGTGCTCGTGATCCCCACCCCTGCCGTTACGCTTTTCGTGCTCAGGAACGCCCGTTGATCCGCGCCGCCGTTTGCGTCCCACGATCCGTTCGTTGCCGACCAAGTGAATAGCGGAATGGCATCCGCTGGAAAAGCGGTCACCCCGCTCTGCGTTACGCAAACGCCGCCGCAACTCGCTGTTACGTTCTGCCCCACCGTCAGCGCGCCTGCGCTCGAGACGTAGATGAAGGCCAGCCCGCTGCCCGCCGAGATGGTTACCGTCGCGCCGCTGCCGAATGAATACACCAGCGCACCGAACCGCACCGTGCAAGGTGTGGCCGTCGAACAACCCGCTCCGATCGCGAGAGTTGTCGCGCTGGTTCGAGTTACGGCAAAGTCGCCCAATTGGCTCGCCATGGATGCGGCCGGCGGCCCTTGTTCCAGTGTCCAGGAGTTCGTCGCGGTACAACCGTACACGTTCATACCCGCCGTTGCATCCAGGCGATAGTACATTTCGCCTTGCCCGCAAGAGGACGGAAGCCCGGTGCCCAACTTGAATGGCTTGGTCGCGCTGGCGCCCGAAAAATCCACGTCTCGGCTTTGCATCCGCAAGTCGAGCTGGGTCAGTTGGCCATATAGCGCGCCAACGCCCGCAAACGTCACGAACAGCAGAATTCTGGAAATAGACATCCCTCTTAGAGTTCTCCTATGGCGCCCACAGTCTCCCACGAGAATGGAAACACGCCAGCGCAGGTCTGTTCGGGCGATCCAGGCAAAACTCATCCGTGCATTCCGTTTGACGGCTCGCGAAAAATCCTGCGAGAAATGTGACCGCCCAAAAAGCACTTACTCCCGAGACCTTGAAATCAGCTCAATCCACCAGGGTTCGCACGGCCGTCGTGTGGGCAGATGGCGGGCGCCTTCAGCCGTCTTCGAATCCCATCGCCAACGCGGGATTCGTCCTGTATTGCATTTACGTACTCTCCGGCTTCGCGAATGATTGGTCCCTGCACGTTTTCGGCGTCAAGGCTTACCTTTCCACCATCACCCTGGTTTTGCTCCCATTGGCGTGGGTTTTTTCCGGCAACGCCTTGCGAGGGTTACGCTCCGGCGCCGGAATCTGCTGGGCGGCCTTCCTGATATGGATGTTTCTGGCCACCCCGTTAAGCGTTTGGAGAGGCGGAAGTACCGCGCTGCTGGCAAATTATGTTCCCCGCGCGTACCTTGATTTCTTCTACACTTGCTCTTTTGTTACCTCGCTCCGCCGTTGCCGCCAGTGGATGTACGTCCAGATCGCGGGCGGCGCTGCTCTGTTGCTCAGTTGCGTCGCGTTTGGAAGCGTCGGGGACGATCCAACTGGGACGCGCTTCGAGATTCCGCACAGCTTGTTCTATGCCAATTCCAATGACTTAGCGCTCGCTTTACTGCTCGGAATCAGTTCTTTCCTGTTTCTCTTCCATCAGCCATCCCGGGCGGGCCGCCTGGCTGGTATCGCCGGAATCCTCCTCTCCACCTTCTACGCATTTCGCACCGGATCGCGAGGCTCGGTCATTGCCGCGTCGGTCCTGCTGATCTTGATCTTCTCGCTGAGCCGGAACAGGATTAGGGTGGCGGCTTTCGGGCTCGCTGCGCTCCTAAGCGCGGCGCTTGCAGCCTCCATTGGCGCCGAATCCTCCAGTACACTGCATCGCCTGTCGCTAGTCGTGAGCGACACCTCGTCGCCCGCTGAAACAGAATCGGACCTGGGCGCCGTAGCTTCCCAACTGCAGCGCGAAGAACTGTTCAAAACCAGCTTGCGATATACCCTCAGCCATCCTCTGTTTGGAGTCGGGCCCGATCAATTTGCCACCGCGGTGAGCCAGGATGCTGCTCGCGATAGCCGGCACATGCCCTGGCTCGGCACCCATAACACTTACACTCAGATCTCGAGCGAATGCGGCATCCCCGCCGTCATCTTTTACGCCGCCGTGATAGGCCTGTGTCTTGCCTCCAACCTTCGACTCTATCGGCGGACTCGCGATCACCCCGCCGATTGCGAGTTGGCCGGTCTCAGCCAGTGCCTGCTGGCAGGTACTTTGGTCTTTACCGTGAGCGCCTTTTTCTTTCATATGGCCTATAGCGCCTGCCTTCCCACGCTGGCTGGCTTCACCGTCGCCCTCTCGCTAACTCAAACAAAACAGCGGGGCTAGCCAAATCTTGGGCCGCTCCTAATTGGGCTATACTATACTGAAGTTAGATCCCGACTGGGTTTCTGATCCGCGACCGTAGGGAGCCGGTGTCCAACGGTCCTACGACATCCCAGCATCGCAACTAGGAGCTTCACGCATGTTTGATTTATTTCGCAGCCGCGCCACGGCCGTACGCATTATGTTGGGCGCCATCCTGGGAGTTGTCTCGCTCTCGATGCTTGTCTATCTGATTCCCGGGACGGGAATTAGCGGCACGGATTCGAACGGCGACCAAGTGGTGGCCGACGTCGGCAAATCCGCCGTCACAGTCGGCGAGGTGCAACAACAATTGCGCAATGCCTTGCAGAATCAGCATCTGCCTCCTGAATTCGCCTCCACCTACATTCCCCAATTAGTGGATCAGGCGATAGCTGAGCGTGCGGTGGCCTACGAAGCGCAGCAGCTCGGGTTCCGAATTTCAGATCGTGATTTGGCCCAGGCCCTCCGCTCTTTTCCGTTTGGAACCCTGCCACCAGATCAATACCAGCAATATGTTCAGCAAAACTTCGAAACTACGGTTCCAGAGTTTGAGGAGAATGTGCGCGCGAAATCCTATGAAGATTCTATTGAAAATATAGTAGCGGAAGGTATCATTGTTACGCCCGCCGAAGCTGAGGCGGAATACCGCAAGGCCAACGAAAAGATCAAGATCGAGTACATCGGCTTTTCGCCTGCCAAGTTTATCGCCGATATCAAGCCCACTCCCGCAGAGATCAGCGCTTACTTTGACAAGAACAAGGGCTTCTACACCGTTCCCGAAACGCGCCACCTGCAGCTCATCGTTGCCGATCAAGCCAAAGTCGCTGACACCATCCAGCTTACCGACGCGCAGATCCAGGCCTATTACGATGCTCACAAAGACGAATACCGGACGCAGGAGCGGGTGCATGCCCGCCACATTCTGCTGAGCACAGCCAACAAATCCAAAGACGAGGTTGCGAAAATCCAGGCGCAAGCCGAAGCGCTCGACAAGCAGATCAAAGCGGGAGGCGATTTCGCCGAGCTGGCGAAGAAGTATTCTCAGGACCCCGGTTCAGCCGCAAAAGGCGGGGATCTCGGCTGGGTTTCCCGCGGCCAGATGGTCAAGAATTTCGAGGACGCCGTCTTCTCGCTGAAGCCTAATGAGATCAGCAACGTAGTTACTACCGAATACGGCTTCCACATCATTCAGGTGCTGGAGAAGCAGCCCGCGCACTTGCAGACGCTGGATGAGGTCAAGCCGGCGATCGTAGCCATGCTCAAGAATCAAACGGTTTTCGATCGGATGCAGGACCTGACGGACAAAGCGCACGCCGAGCTTGTGAAAGCGCCCCAGAACGCGCAACAGATCGCGGCCCAACTCAACCTTGAGTTTTTGGATGTGCCCGCCTACGCCCCGGGCAGTCCGATTCCTCAACTTGGAAATGATCAACAGGTTGGTGCTACCGTTCAGGGCATGAAGCCGGGCGAGGTGAGCGACGTGCTCCAAGCCGGCAACAAGCTGGCAATCGCGGTGGTCACCGGTACTCAGCCGCCTCATCCCGCGCAACTGTCCGAGGTGGAGATTAAGGTGCGCCAGAATTATCTTCAGGGCGAGGCAAATCGGATGGTTGCTGAAAAAGCGGCCAAAGCGGCCGAGTTGCTGAAACAAAACGGCGGCGATCTGAAGGCCGCGGCCAAAGCGGTCGGCGGAGATGTCAAGTCAGCCGACTACTTCTCGCGCAATGGCGCGGCCGAGGGTATTGGATCGGCGGTCCTGTTCAGCAATCTATTCGACCAGCCGGACGGCTCGGTGTTTGGTCCGATGAGCGCTGCAGGTCAAACCATCGTTGGAAAGGTCACAGGCCATCAAGATGCCGATATGTCCAAGTTCCCGCAGCAGCGCGACAGTATCGTCATGCAGCTCAAGAGCAAAGAGGCTGTGGACAGGCAAAACCTGTTGCAGGACAGCATCCTTACCGATTTGATCCGCCGCGGCAAAGTGAAGAAGCATCAGCAGGTCATCGACCGGCTGATCGCCCAGTATCGCAGTTCGTAATACGGCATGATCCACGCCCTGCTGGAATTCCTTCGGACGCTCACCACGCCCGACCGGCTGATTCATCTGCTCTCAACCGTTCTTTCCGGCTGGCTGGGTTACGCCACGCTGACCGCCATCGTATTCGCTGAAACCGGACTTCTGGTAGGATTCGTCCTCCCCGGTGATTCTCTGCTTTTCACCATCGGCGTTGTAGCCGGCGCCGGGCAATTGAACCTCACTATCATGATCGTGCTCTTGATCGCCGCCTGCCTGGCTGGCGATTGGTGCGGCTACCTGCTCGGCCGCCGGGCTGGCCCCGCCATCTTCAACCGGCCCGATTCGCGCTTCTTCAAACAAGAGCACCTGCAGCGAACCAATACGTTTTATGCGAAACACGGCGGCAAAACCATTATCTACGCGAAGTTCGTGCCGGTGATTCGCACGTTTGCGCCCTTCGTCGCAGGCGTCGCCAGCATGCGTTATCGCAGCTTCATTTCGTTTGATGTTTTCGGAGCCACCGGATGGGTGATCTCCATGACTGTGCTGGGCGGCCTGCTAGGCAAAATCCCGCTGGTGCAGCGCAATTTCGAGAAGTTCGTGCTGCTGGTGATCGTGGTTTCTCTGCTGCCGATGATCCTGCACGCAGTAAAGGGGATATCGCAGCGCAAACCGGCTTTACAGCCGGGCGACTAAGCGTTCGATCGCCGCCCGTACCTCCGGGTCCCGCCGCTCCTCCACCTCGTCGCCCTTCGCCACTCCCAATGCCTGGTTGAAAATCTCCTGCTTCAGTCGGCTCTGCACCCAGTCCCGCTCTTGCGACCATTCGCCCACCGACGGCTGAATATCGCGCTGGCCGGCATACACCTCAAATTCTTCGAGCAGCGCGGATGATACCTCGAAGCCGGGTTGAACTGCATCGGACTTCGCATCGTGTTTCTGAATGTACTCAGTAGCGAAGGACGTAAAAATGCCGCTCGCGTCCAGCGCCACCCGCAACCGCGTGAGCGGCTCCGGCCCAATCGCAACATCGGGCTGAATTCCGCCGCCGCCAATGACGCTGCGGCCCGAATCCGTTCGGAACTTTTGCGTTTGTTTCTCGATTTCCAGGTGTCCGCTCGGCAGCGCCTTCTGAATAGACCGCCCGCTGGGCGTGTAGTAGAAAGCCGTAGTCAGCGCGAGAGCGGTGTTGCCCGTCAGCGAAAATACGTTCTGCACCAGGCCTTTGCCGAAGCTCGGCTCTCCCAGAACCACGGCCCGATCGTGATCCTGCAATGCGCCCGTCAGGATCTCCGCGGCACTGGCTGTCTTGGCATTCACCAGCACCGCCAGCGGGAAGGCATAGGGAGTCGCGGTCTTGGGCACTTCCACGGACTGATCCTGAATGCTTCTCCCTTTCACGCTCAAAATCTTTTGTCCCGGCTTTAGAAAATACGAAGCCGCTTCCAGTGCCGCTTGCACCACGCCGCCGGGATTGTCGCGCAAATCCAGCACCAGTCCCTTCAGCTTCTCGCCGCCCAATTTCTCGATGGCATCCTTCAACTGCTTGGCAGTTTGGGGATCGAATCCGTTCACGCGGATGTATCCGATTCCCGGTTGCAGCATAAAAGCGCGATCCACGCTGGGCGAATCCAGCAGCTCCGGATCCAGCGCGAACTCAAGCGGCCGCGCGTTGCCTGGGCGGCGCACCACCAATTGCGCGCGGTGCTGATGGCTCTCGCCCAGGTACCCGACAATTTGATCGAACTCCAACCGCGCCAGCTCCACTCCGTTCACCGCCACAATCTCATCGCCAGGCTCCAGCCCCGCTTTGGCCGACGGACTCCCCGCCATCGCCTGGAGAATGACAACGCGTCCCGGCAAGATGGAAACAATGGTCCCGAAACCCTTGCGTTCGGAATTTTCCATCTGCTTGAGCTGCTCGTTCTGGTCCGGATCGAAGAAGATGGAATGCGGATCCAGTGTGCGCAACATTCCTGGAATTGCCCCGTCATAGATGGCCTGCTGGCTGTTCACCGGGTCCGCCGCTTGCGTCTCCACAATGGAAACTACGTCTGTGAAACGCTTCAACGCGTTCTCCAGGTCTTCGGTGGAAGGCGGCGCGGCGAACAAAAAAAGAGCAGGTAAGAACATTACTTCGGATTCGTCACTTTGAGTATCGCAGCCGTTGCTTCGCGGCGTGCCGTTTCAAAGCCAGTTCAATCAGCCGGTCGATCAGCTTCGGCATGGGCAGCCCGGAATACTCCCACATCTTAGGGTACATGCTTATGGAGGTGAACCCGGGAATGGTGTTGATCTCGTTGATATAGAGCCGATCGGTCGCGGTTTCGAGCAGAAAATCTACGCGGGCCATGCCTTCGCACCCTACCGCCCGGTAGCATTCCACTGCCAGCCTCTGCATCTCCGCTGTTTTCTCTGGCGACAGATCCGCCGGGATCACGGTTTGCGCCTGGTCCAGAAGATACTTATCGTCGTAATCGTAGAACTCGCGCGAAGGTAAAATTTCACAAGGCGTCGCCGCTACGGGATTGTCATTGCCGAGCACCGCGCATTCGAACTCACGCCCGGTGATGCCGCGCTCCACAATCACTTTGTGATCGTAGGCGCTCGCCAACTCAATCGCCTTCATCAATTCTTCTTCATTCTGGACTTTCGAAATACCCACCGACGATCCCAGATTGGCGGGCTTCACGAACATCGGAAAGTCAGGCGCGAACTCCCAGGAGCCGCACTCGGGCACGATGAAATACTCCACCACCGGAAGTCCCCGCTCCCTGGCGACGCGCTTCATCATCTCCTTGTCCATCGAAATTGACGACGCCAGCACGCCCGCGCCCACGTATGGCAAATCGGCCAGCTCCAGCAAGCCTTGCACCGTCCCGTCTTCGCCGAACGTGCCATGCAGCACGGGGAACACAACATCAATGCCGGCATTTCCACCCGGCTCCGGAACAATCGGACGCGGGCTCCACTTCCCTTCCTTGGAAATCACATAATGCAGCACCTTATATTTCTCGGCATCCATCGCCTCGATGATGGATTTTGCCGACCGGTGCGAGATTTCGTGCTCGCCGGTGCGTCCCCCGTAAATCACGGCCACATTCGTCTTCATCTCTTTATAGAATTCTTTTCCCCATGGCCGACATCACCAGTTCTACCGCCAGAATCGCCGTCCGGTTCGCCTCATCGATCACCGGATTCACCTCCACCACTTCCATGGATGTCACCCGCCCCGTGTCCCCTAGCATTTCCATCGCCAGATGAGCCTCCCGGTACGTGATTCCGCCCTCCACCGGCGTCCCGACCCCAGGCGCCTCGCGCGGATCTACAGCGTCCATATCGAGCGAAACATGAATGCCTGCCATCCCATCGCCGGCGATGCGGATCGCTTCTTCAAATACCGCCCGCATGCCCCGCTCATCGATGTCGCGCATGGTAAAAGCATGAACCCCGGAGCGTTGCACAATGTCGCGTTCCTTGCGATCCACGGACCGGATCCCCACCAGCGCAACGTTCGCCGGGTCCACCTTCGGCGAATAACCAAAGATATTTGTCAGCTCCTCGGGCCCCTGGCCGATACAACAAGCCAGCGGCATACCATGAACGTTACCGCTCGGGCTGCTCTCGGGAGTGTTCATGTCCGTGTGCGCGTCGATCCAGATCATACCCAGTCCTTCGCTCCTGCGGCGAAAATACCGCGACGCGCCCGAAACCGTTCCTACCGCGATGGAATGATCGCCGCCCAGGATGAGTGGAAACTTCCCCAATCCCAGCGCCACCTCCACCATCTCCGCCACCTGTGTACATGTTTCCGCAATCTGTGGCAAATACTTCGCGCGGGAGTGCACCTCGCCCTGGCTCTCACGCTGGATCACCGGAACATTGCCCAGATCCTCCACCTCATAGCCAAGCTCCGCCAGCCGCCCGTTCAGGTTCGCAACCCGCACCGCCGATGGTCCCATGTCTACGCCACGGCGTCCCGAGCCCAAGTCCAGCGGCGCGCCGATGATCGCGATCTGTTTCGAGCGCATACTCAAGACTTGTCACGTGGCGCACGCACTCTTGCGTGCCGCGCCGGCACTCGTGCCGGCGCATGGGTTCTCCTCTCTACGGCCGTGTGCGGTAAAGCATCCGGGGAAAAGCAATCGTCTCGCGAATATGCTCCAGCCCGCACATCCACGCCACGAAGCGTTCAATGCCCATCCCGAAACCAGCATGCGGCACGCTGCCGAACTTGCGCAGATCCACGTACCAGTCGAAAGCCTCGCGCGGAAGCTTGTGCTCGTCCAGGCGTTTCAGCAGCAAATCGAGATTGTGAATGCGCTGGCCGCCGCCGATGATCTCGCCATAGCCCTCGGGTGCGATAAAATCCACGCCCAGCGCCAGCTCCGGCCGTTTCGGATCCGGCTCGAAGTAAAACGCTTTGATCTCAGTGGGAAACCGATCCACAATCAGCGGCCGGTCCAGGCCTTCGGTGATCAGCGTCTCGTCGGTGTTACCGAAATCGCCACCCCATTGAATCTCGCTGCCCTTCTTCTGCAGCGCCACGACGGCGTCATCGTAGCTCATACGCGGAAACGGCGACTGCACGCTTTCGAGCTTACTGGTGTCGCGTTCCAGATCGGCCAGCTCCGCACGCCGGTTTTCCAGCACCCGGCCGATCACATACACCACCAGCTCCTCGCCCACGCGCTTCACATCGTCCAGCGTCGCGTACGCCATCTCCGGCTCTACCATCCAGAATTCAGTGAGATGCCGCCGCGTCTTCGACTTTTCCGCCCGAAACGTCGGCCCGAAGCAATAAACCTTCCCGAACGCCATCGCATCAGCTTCGTTATAAAGCTGGCCCGATTGCGTCAGGTACGCCTTCTCGTCCTCAAAGTAGTTCACTTCAAACAATGTGGACGTGCCTTCGCAAGCGGCCGGCGTGAAAATCGGCGTATCGACCAAAGTGAAACCGTGGGTGTCAAAATAATCGCGCACCGCCCGGATCACTTCGTGCCGCACCCGGATGGCCGCATGCTGCCGTTTGCTGCGCAGCCAAAGATGCCGATGATCCATCAGGAAATCGACGCCGTGTTCCTTGGGCGTGATCGGATAGGGATCGGACTCCGGAATGCGCTGCACAATCTCGGCGCCCTCCACATCCATCTCGTAGCCGCCGGGAGCGCGCTGCTCCGCCCGTACCTTGCCGCGCAGAATCAGCGACGATTCCTGCGTCAAATTCTTGAGCGACTCAAACGTTTCTTCATCCAGGCTCGCCTTCACGGCCACGGCCTGCATGGTGCCGGTGCCATCGCGCAGCAGCGGAAACACGATCTTCCCGGACTTGCGCAGGTTATACAACCACCCCGCGATCTCTACCGGCTCTCCAACATGCTGCCCGGCGTCTTCAATTCGAATACGGGAATATGCCATCAAACCGTCTCGACAGTTTCCAGGCTTTCCAGCTTCTCAAAAATCTGCTTCACCAGGTCCAGCGATTGCGGAAGTGGAAACTCTGGATAATCGCGCAACTCAAGCAGCAGGGGATACTGTTCCGGCAGTGAGCGCAGCAGCCTCATGGTCTCGGTCCAGTTGATGGTGCCGCCTTGCGAATGGAACGGCCATAGATGGCTGTCTTCGTGGCCGTTGTTATCGTGCAGATGTGTGGACCGGATCCGATCTTTCAAAATCCCGAAGGCCGCCGGCACACCTTCCTTCATATTCGCGTGCCCGACATCCAGACAGAAATTCAGTTTTAGATGCGTTTGACCCAAAAAGTAAATCAAACGTTCGGCGCTCGATAGCTCGTTGGGCGTATTCTCCAGCAGCACTTCCACGCCGCGCGCCTTGGCGAATAAATGAATCTCTTCGAGCGACGTAAACGCAGCTTCCACTTTGCGGTCGTCGTACTCTTCTTCGAAGACGCCGAGATGCTGAATCAGGTAGCGGAACGGGATCACTTCCGAAATATCGAGTGCCCGTTTGATCTCGTCCAGCATATCCAGCCGCTTCGATTTCACCGGCTCGGTAATGTTGATATGCGAATTCGGGCCCGACCGTCCCCACATATCGTCGCTGTACATCGGCGAATGCAGCGAATGTAGTTGCAGCTTGGAGTCCCGGAACCAGTGTCCCAATTCGTTGATCTGCGCCTTGTCCCGGTAATCCAGATGCTGGCGTGCGCAGAAAATCTCCACCGCCGGTATTCCTGCCTGCCGGATCTTCTCCAGCCAGACGGTGTTCAAGCGATGATTCACCAGCAGGTGCGTCGAGAGAACGTGGTTCATCAGTAGCCTTTGGCCTTTCCGTTGGCCCGTGGATCTGCCGCGCCCTGCAGCCAGCCGCCTTGATTCAAAATCGCCTCCACGCGCGCCACCACCGGCGTCGTGCCTTCCAGCGGTGAAACGTTGTGTCCCATGCCCTGCAAGATTCTCACCGTGTCGGGAGAAATGCCCCGCTCCAGATACAGCACGTCCGGCATCCATTGATGATGGAAACGCGGCCAGTCCACCGCGTCCTGCACGTTCATGTGAAAATCTTCGACATTCAGCAGCACTTCGAGCACGCCGTTGATGATGCGCGATCCGCCGGGCGCCCCCAGCATCAAAAAAAGCTTACCATCGCGCAGCACGATGGTCGGAGTCATGGACGACACGGGCCGCTTGCCGGGCTGAATCGCATTCGATTCGCCCTGGATCAAATGAAACAAATTCTCGGTGCCGGGCTTGGACGCGAAATCGTCCATCTCGTCGTTCAACAAAAATCCCAGGCCCGGTACTGTCACACCGCTGCCAAATCCGTTGTTCAGTGTGTACGTCACCGCCACGGCGTTCCCTTCGCTATCCACGACGTTGAAGTGCGTGGTCTCGCTGCCTTCGTGAAGGCTCAAGTTGCCCGGGCGAATCTCGCTGCTGGCCGTGGCGTGCAGCGGATCGATGCTGCTGCGTCGGCTCGCGATGTATTTGGGGTCCAGCAGCTTGCTGATCGGCACCTTGTAAAAATCAGGATCGCCGAAGTACTGGCTGCGGTCGGCATAAAACCGCCGCATCACTTCCGCAACATAGTGAATGGAGGCCGCCGAACCCGCCCCGCCCTTCTCGTACCCCGACCCCTCCAGCATCCCGAGCATCTGCAGCAACCCCACGCCACCTGCGCTGGGTGGAGGCGAGGTGATGATTTCGTCGCCATGGTAGTGGCCGTGCAGAGGTTCTCTTTCCTTCGCCTGGTATTTCTTCAAATCCTCCAGCGTGATCATCCCGCCATTGGCCGCCATCGCCGCAGCCAGCTTCCGCGCCGTTTCCCCGTCGTAGAAATCGCTCGCTCCGCGATCCCGGATGCGCTTCAACGTCGCCGCCAATTCCGGCTGGACGAACTTGTCGCCATAATGCGCGCTCAAAAAGATTCGCTTCGAATCTGGAAATTGCGACAGCAGCGCGGTCTCGCCTTCGCTATGCAGCGACGCGTCCATGCTGTAGGAGACCGGATAGCCCTGGCTCGCCAACCGGATGGCCGGGTCCAGCAACTCGGCCCACGGCTTGTGCCCGTATTTCTGGTGCGCCAGTTCCAGGCCGCGCACGGTGCCGGGAACGCCCGCCGCCCGCCATCCCACCACGCTCTCCTGGGTTACGTTGCCTGATGAATCCAGATACATGTTTCGTGTAGCTGCCATCGGCGCTGTTTCCCGAAAGTCGATGAACGTGGAGCGCCCATCGGCGAAATGCGCGAGCAGGAATCCTCCACCGCCCAGGTTGCCCGCGTATGGATACGTGACGGCCAGCGCGAACCCGATCGCCACCGCCGCATCGATCGCGTTACCTCCGGACTGGAGAACGCGCAGCCCAACGTCGGCAGCTAGCGGCTCTTCCACCACCACCATCGCGTGCCGTGCATGCACCGGTTCCCGCGCTAGCAGAGTGACCGCCGAAAACCCGGCAGCCACCAGCAAAGCCCAGCCGACCTTGATTCGCATCGATACTTCGATTCTACCGTGGTGCCGCCATCCAACCGCATTACGCGGTCGACAGCGACTGTTGCCGGTTGCGGTGATGCTCGGCCAGCGCCCGATTGGCCGCTGCAATGGTTTCCAGCTCCCGCGCCACCAGTTCCAAGGCTCGCCCTGGAATGGCCGCGTACATCTCGCCCTCTCCAATCCGCGTGTACACGCGATTTCCAATGCAGCCCGCGCTCGTCACCATGCCGTGCGCCATCGCCGCCGGAATCGCCATGCAAGTGGGCCGCGCCAGCAGCGGCAGCTTGGACGCCACACCGGCGCGCAGCGCTGCCTCTTCCAGCAGCATCAGCTTGCTCGCGGTAATCGCAAACAGCACCACATCGGGATCTACTGGCGTATCGCCGAGCGGCGCGTAAACAATTGCTTTCGGCGTTTCCGGCACAACCGGAATCCCCGGCACTTCTTCCATCTTCAGGTATCCCAAGCTGGTCATCGTTCCAAGAATCGATGGCAGCTCTTGCGCCCGGCTTTCTGGCAAAGGGATGTTGTGCGTGTAGGAACCCACCGGGCAGTTGTAGTGGTCCTCGGGAGCCGTCGCAAAGGTGCGGCCCTCCGCCGCCAATCTCCAGAAGCTGCATCCGGCAGGCTCGGAGCCCGAGAATTTTTCCTCCGCCCCATCCGCTTCCGCGCGAAAACTCACCGCTACCGGGCGCCGGGGCAAATCCAGAATCTCTTGAAATTGATTTTCGATCGCTTTGTAATCAGGCATTCGTTGTGTCCTCTTTATCTTGCCACGTCTCTTGCCACGTCTCGGGGTTTGCCCCATGTAAGAATCAGATGGGATGTCTTCGGCCGCAAAAGCGCTCACCGCGCGCCAGTTCTTTGCAAGGAGCGGAGTGCTATCCAGATGGCATCCGCGCTACGAGTTCCGTCCCGGACAACTCGAGATGGCCGAAGCTGTAGAGGCTGCCTTGGCTGAGAAGAAGCATCTCCTGGTCGACGCAGGCACCGGCACCGGCAAAACACTCGCCTATCTTGTTCCGGCCCTGCTCTCCGGCAAACGCGTGGTGGTCTCCACCGGCACCAAGAACCTGCAAGAGCAGCTTTTCTACAAAGACATTCCGTTCCTGCAGCAGCATTTCGACCGCCCACTGCAGGTCTGCTACATGAAGGGACGCGCCAATTTCGCCTGCCGCCAAAAGATTTACGACGCCGATCGCGAGCCCATGCTCAGCGGCCTGGAAGAAGTGGCCGACTTTCAAATCATCCGCGAATGGGAGAAGACCACCACCACCGGCGATCGCTCCGAGATTAAAACGCTGCCTGAATCCAGTACCGCCTGGCAAAAATTGGACGCCCGCCGCGATCTGTGTACCGGCCAGAAATGCCAGCAGTTCGAGCGCTGCTTCCTCACCGAAATGCACCGCCGCGCGCATGAAAGCGACATCATCATCGTCAATCATCACCTGTTCTTCGCCGACCTGGCCGTGAAGGACGACGATTTCGGCGGCATCATCCCCGAATACGCCGCCGTGGTTTTCGACGAAGCTCATGAAATCGAAGACGTCGCAGGCAAATACTTCGGCGTGGGCGTCAGCAACTATCAATTCCAGGAGCTGGTGCGCGACATCGCGGCTGTCTCGCGCGCCAAGCAGTTCGGCTCCGCGGAGCTCGATCGCGTGCTCGATACCCTGGACGATCGCGCGCAGCAGTTCTTTCTCCTGTTCGGCTTGGCCGAGGGCCGCATCGCATTCAAAGGCCATGCCGCGTTCTTCGACCAGCATGGCGAGGCGCTGGAAGATCTGGTGCGCGCACTCGAACTGATCGGTTCGCATTTGCAACTGGTGAAGAACGCACCCGACGAAGTGATCCCGCTATTCCGCCGCGTCCAGGAATTGCAGAAGCGCCTCGAATTTTGGCGCAAAGGCTCCGACCGTTCCTACGTTTACTGGGTGGAACGCCGCGGCCGAGGCTGTTTCCTGCAGGCCACGCCCATCGATGTTTCGTCCATTCTGGAAGAAAAGCTTTTCGACGCGCTGGACACCGTGATTCTCACCTCCGCCACGCTAGCCGTCGGCGAAACGTTTGAATTCGCAGAGCGCCGCCTTGGCATCCGCCACACCCGATCGCTGGTCGTCCCCAGCCACTTCGAATACGCCAAACAAGCGCTGCTCTACGTGCCGCAACACCTGCCCGATCCGCGTTCGCCCGCCTTCCCCCGCGCGGCCGCCGAGGAAATCGCGCGGATCCTGCGCCACAGCAAGGGCCGGGCGTTCGTTCTCTTCACCAGCTATCAGCAGATGCGCATGGTCTATGATCGGGTGTCGCTCGAAATCGACTATCCGACGCTCATGCAAGGCACCGGCCCGCGCAACGCGCTGCTCGACGAGTTCCGCGCCACCCCGCATTGCGTCTTGTTCGCCACGTCTTCCTTCTGGCAGGGCGTGGATGTGCAAGGCGATCAGTTGAGTTGCGTCATCATCGATAAGCTGCCCTTTGCGGTCCCCAGCGACCCGGTGGTGGAAGCGCGCATCGAGCGCATCCGCGAAGAAGGCGGCAATCCTTTTTACGATTACCAGATCCCGCAGGCCGCGCTTTCGCTCAAGCAAGGCTTCGGGCGCCTGATCCGCAGCAAGACTGACCGCGGCGTCCTGGTCTTGCTGGATAATCGTATTACGAAGCAGAGGTACGGCCAGGTGTTCTTCGACAGCCTGCCGCCCTATGCCTTCAGCACAGAAATACAAGCCGTGGAGAAATTTTTCGAGGTTTGAACTGAACCATGTTTGAAGTTACAGTAGAACAGACTTTCGCCGCCGGTCACGCCCTGCGCAACTACCATGGCAAGTCCGAAGACGTGCATGGCCACAACTATCGCGTGCGGGTGACCGTGGAGGGCGCCCAACTCGATTCCACTGGCCTGCTGGTGGATTTTCTGGAAGTGAATCGCCTGATCACCGGCGCGGTGGGCTACCTGGACCACCACTTCATCAACGACCTGCCCCCGTTCGATGAGATCAACCCGTCGGCCGAGAACATCGCCAAGTACTTTTACGACAAGGTCAGCGACGGATTGAAGAACGAGGTCCCGGTGCGCATCTCGGCGATTCAGGTTTGGGAAACGGACACCAGCTCGGCTATTTACCGCCCGTAGCTGGACCTACCGTCCGAAATAATCCGAGTTGATCTTCGTAAAGTTGCCCCACTTCTCCGGCAGATCGTCCAGCGCGAAAATCGCCGAAACCGGGCAAACCGGCACGCACGCTCCGCAATCGATGCACTCCACAGGATCGATATAGATCATGTTGTGCTCGGCGAAGTTCGGTTCGTCTTTCTTGGGGTGGATGCAATCGACCGGGCACGCGTCAATGCACGCGGTGTCCTTGGTGCCGATGCAAGGTTCTGCAATTACGTAAGCCATTTGTTCTCCAGAGCGCACACCGGACAGCGGTGGCGCGTGGGGGTAAGCCTTATTATAGCGTGGGCCAGCTTTTTGCCGCGCGGATGTGGTCGAAATGGCCGATTTCCGAGCCAGATGGACGAAATCCGGGGGCGGCGCGCCATGCTATGCTTCCCACAGATGGCCACCAAAGCGCAGATCACGGCCGAGCAGTACCTGCACATGACGTTCGAACACGACGCCGAGTTCGTCCACGGCGAGATTGTCGAGCGAAGCATGCCGGACAACGTCCATTCACTCATCCAGTTCCTGATCCTGATGGAGATCGGACGTCTGATCCGAACCCATCCCCTGTTCCCTCGTCCCGAGCTCCGTCTGCGGTTGGAGCCGAGGGTCTTCCGCATCCCGGATATCTCCGTCTTCGGCGGACAGGCCCCCCGTGAGAGCGTGCCCTCCACGCCTCCTTTGCTCGTGATCGAGATCTTGTCTAAAGACGACCGCCACTACAACCTCATGGAGAAACTGGAGGAGTATCGCGTCTGGGGCGTTTCCAACATTTGGGTGGTGGATCCGCTGTTGAAAAGGCTCTCGTTCTACACCGAGTCCGGACTTCAGAATGCGTCCTCCCTCAGGCTCGCCGATTATCCGCTGGAGTTAACTCCGGCCGCTCTATTTTCCGATCTCTAGACTAGGTACAAACGAGAAAAGAGAACCTCGAAAACATGATTCCGAAAGTGCGCAAAGCAGTCTTCCCCGCCGCAGGACTGGGCACGCGATTTCTTCCCGCCACCAAGGCGCAACCCAAGGAGATGCTCCCTCTGGTGGACAAGCCCCTCATCCAATACGGCGTCGAGGAAGCCATCCATTCCGGCATCCAGAACATCATCATTGTCACCGGCCGGGGCAAGACCGCCATCGAGGATCACTTCGATGTCGCCTTTGAGCTGGAACACGCGCTCGAAGCCAAGAACAAGAAAGAACTGCTGAAGATCGTCCGCGATGTGTCCGACATGATCGACGTTTCTTACGTGCGCCAGAAGGAAGCGCTGGGTCTCGGCCACGCCGTGCTGCGCGCCAAGGAATTGGTGGGGAACGAGCCGTTTGCCGTAGTCCTTTCCGACGACGTGATCGATTCCGAGATCCCCTGCATTCGCCAGCTCCTCGACGTCTACGAGTTCTACGGAGCATCCGTCGTCGCGCTCATGGAAGTTCCCGGCGACGCCATCTCGTCCTACGGCGCCGTGGACGCCGAGCCGGTCTCCCACAATTCCGGTAAGGACCGCTTGTTCCGCATCCGCAATATGGTGGAGAAGCCCAAGCCGTCCGAAGCGCCTTCCAATCTCGCCATCATCGGCCGCTATGTTCTGACGCCCGAAGTTTTCGAATCCATCGAAGCCATCGAACCCGGAAGCGGCGGCGAAATTCAGCTTACCGACGCGCTGAAGCACTTGCTCCGCAACCGGCCCATTTACGGCTACCGTTTCGAAGGCACGCGCTACGACGCCGGCGACAAGCTGGGCTTCCTGAAAGCGACGGTAGAATTCGCGCTGCATCGGCACGACTTGGGCGGTCCCTTCCGCGAATATCTCAAGCAGCTCAAGCTGTGAGCCGGCTCCAGGACAAAGTTGCGATCGTAACCGGCGCCAGCCGAGGCATCGGCCGGGCCATCGCGGAGTTTTTGCGCGCGAGGGCGCGTCAGTAATCATTTGCGGCCGCAAGCAGGAGCCGCTCGGTCAGGTCGCGCGCGAGCTCAGCGGATTGGCCGGCCGCATCGTTCCCATCGCCTGTCACGTCGGGCGGCTCGACGATCTGGAGCGCCTGGTGGATCGCGCCACGCGAGAGCTCGGCCAGATCGACATTATGGTGAACAACGCCGGAACCAATATCGCGCAAGGTCCCGCGCTCGAGATGACCGACGCCCAGTTCGACAAAATGGTGGAGGTGAATCTGAAGAGCGCCTACCGGCTCACGCGCCTGGTGGCGCCCGGGATGTGCGAGCGCGGGTCCGGATCCATCATCAACATCGCGTCCATCGCCGGCATCCGCCCTCAATTCCAAAGTCTGCTCTACAGCATGACCAAGGCCGCGCTCATCATGCTCACGCAATCCTACGCGCTGGAGCTCGGACCGCGCGGCGTGCGCGTAAATGCCATCGCGCCGGGGCTGGTAGAGACAACACTGAGCGAGTTCTATTGGAAAGACGAATCGCGCTTCCGCCCCTTGATGGAGCGCCAGCCCATCAAGCACCTGGGCCAGCCGTCCGAGATCGCCGAGATCGCCCTGATGCTCGCCAGCGATAACGCGTCCTACTTGACCGGCCAGACCATCATCGTCGACGGCGGACGCTTGTTATGCTCTATGTAGATGTCCCGAAAGCTGATTCTTGCGGCTCTGATCGCCTCGTCTGCCTTCGCTGGCGTCGTCACCGACGTCGAAACCGCGATGTCGCATGGCAATTTCCCGCTGGCCGAAGCGATGCTCCAAAGCTATCGATCCCAGATCGGCGTGACGCCTGAATATCTGGAAGCGCTCTCCTGGCTCGCGCGTGGCGACCTGATCACGCGCCAGTTCGATAAAGCCGAAGCCACTGCCAAGGACACCGAAAAGCTCGCCCTGCAATCCCTCGCCACGCGTCCTTTGGACGCCGAGCCGCATTTGCCGCTCGCCCTGGGCGCGGCCATCGAAGTGGAAGCGCAGCTCATGACCGCCAACGGCGATCGCGCCGGCGCTCTGGCGCTGCTGCGTAAGGATCTGGTTACCTACCGCAGCACTTCCATCCGCACCCGCATTCAGAAGAACATCAACCTGCTGACACTTGAAGGAAGGCCCGCGCCGGCGCTTCAGGAGACCGAGTTCCTGGGCGCCAAGCCCGCTCCTCTGCTCGCGCTGCGCGGCAAACCCGTTCTGCTGTTCTTCTGGGCGCACTGGTGTCCGGACTGCAAACAGGAGGAGCACATCCTGGCCGAGATCGCGCACGAGTACGCGCCCAAGGGCCTGGTGATGATCGCGCCCACCCAGCGCTACGGCTACGTCGCGAATGGCGATGAGGCCGGCCCCGCCGACGAGCTCAAGTACATCGAGAAAATCCGCCATCAATACTACGCCGACCTTCTCAACGTGCCCGCGCCCGTGAGCGAAGCCAACTTCCGCAACTACGGCGCCAGCACCACCCCCACCCTGGTCCTGATCGACCGCCACGGCATCGTGCGCCTCTATCATCCCGGCGCGATGACGCTCGACGAACTGCGCGCCGCTCTGAATCGGGTAGGCTAGGTCATGGCCGACGGGATTACCCGCATTGCCGTCGAAGGCTTCAAGTCGATCGCCAACCGGCAGGAAATCGAAATCGCCCCGTTGACAATACTGGCTGGCGCCAACAGCTCCGGCAAGTCGAGCATCATGCAGCCATTGTTGATGCTGAAGCAGACGTTGGAGGCTACGTACGATCCCGGGCCGTTGAAGATCGATGGGCCGAACGTGAGGTTTACCTCGATCGAAGAGTTTCTGTCAAAGGCTGAGACATCGACGCCCCACCTTCGGGTAGAGCTCGCGACGCCGGGTGTTGGGTTTGATGTCACCTTTGCCAAGGGGCCATCCGGCTTGGAGGTCGAGAAGGAGACATATCGTGTAGTCAACAGCAATGTAACCATGTGGCCCACGATGACGCCCAGCGATCTTCGACAGGCCCTCGCTGGATTTGACCAGTTCAAGGAAATAGCGCATCACGAGTTCTCGGTCATACGCAAGCGTTTCTTCCTTGACCTCAGGCGAGAGGACCGGAGCTCACTTGTCAGTCTGGAATACCCGAGCCCCTACATTGAGGAAGTCATTCATGTTCCCGGACTGCGGGGAAACCCATCAAGGACGTACCGGCAGACCGGAACCGGCCCTCGGTTCCCGGGTACCTTCGAGAACTACGTTGCAAGCTTGATTCTTTTCTGGAATAAGGAGCAGTACGACCGGTACCACGACCTGAACGCAGATCTCCAGTCCACTGATTTGGCGCTCAGCGTACTAGCGCGCCGCATCAACGACGTAGCAATAGAGCTACTGGTCAACAGTCCAGCACTTCAGTTCCAATACATTAACGTCGCTGATGTCGGCTTCGGTGTATCACAGGTCCTTCCCGTGCTTGTCGCACTGCGGGCCGCAGATAGGGGTCAACTCGTCTACCTAGAAGAACCCGAGATCCATCTTCACCCGCGCGCGCAAACCAAACTCGCCGGCATCCTCGCCGGCGCAGCGAAGCGAGGCGTGCGCGTCGTCGCCGAAACGCACAGCACGCTACTTCTAACAGCCATTCAGACTCTTGTTGCCAAAGGCGAACTCAGCCCGGATCTTGTCAAACTCCACTGGTTCCAGCGCGACCCGAAAAGCGGCATCACGAGAGTTACCAGTGCCAATCTCGATGAGAACGGCGCCTTCGGAGACTGGCCTGAGGACTTCGACGAGGTCGCCCTCGACGCAGAAGGTGCTTACCTCGACGCAGTCGAAGGCCGCAAGGTCCCATAGAGTGCCCGCGTTAGTCTCCAAGGAGCTCGTCATCGATGCTTCAGTGGCGCATGCGGCCGGTTGGGGCGAGCACCCCAATTCCAATGGAAGCCGTAACTTCCTGCGAGCCGTACTTGAGATTGCGCATCGGATGGTACTCACTCCACCGCTCATCGAAGAATGGCGCCGCCACCAATCCAAGTTTACGCGGGAGTGGCGCAAGTCCATGCACGCGCGGAGGCAGATTCGGTTGCTTGATGCCCAAGAGAATGCCGGCCTGCGTGGACGAAGCTTAGGCCCTAGTGTTGAGGAGCCGCTCCGGCAGATCCGGTCAAAAGACCTGCCTCTCATCGAAGCCGCGTTGCGCACCGACAATATCGTTGTGTCGCTCGATGAACGTGCGAGAGAGGCGTTTCAACTGCGAGAGTTGAGCGTCATCAGCTGGGTGAACCCGGTAAGGGAGTCTCTTCGGATGGAACCATGGCTTGAGCAGGGTGCTCCCGCAGTCGATGAATGGAAGCTCGGACAACACTAGCGGAGCCGCTCAACACCAATTAAAACAGGCCCGAACTCTCGGGGCCGGGCACTTTCTTAGCGGCCCTCTTCGCAGCCTTCTTTGTTGCGTTCTTCATCGATTGATTCTCTATCATCCCGGGCGCGATCACGCTTGACGAATTGCGCGCCGCCCTGAGTCGGGTAAGCTAGGTCATGTCCGACGGGATAACCCGCATTGCGGTCGAAGGCTTTAAGTCGATCGCCAACCGGCAGGAAATCGAAATCGCCCCAGTTCCGGCAAATCGAGCATCATGCAGCCGCTGCTGATTCTGAAGCAGATGTTAGAGGCGACCTATGATCCCGGGGTTTGGCAACCGTGTCGCGCGGAAGGGCACCGCCTTCCCACCGAGCACCTCTTGGGCCAATCGCAGCAGCCGTCGGTCGTTGGCGAGCTCATTGACCGCCTGACGCGACATCAGGTGTCGCGCGCCTGCCCGCCCGCCACCATTCAGGACCGTCCCGAATGCGGTCAAAAACAAGTCACACTCGGTTGCCGACAAAACCTGCTTCTCAATCTGACAACCGTGATCGAAGATGTCCATGACTATTCTTCAATGTACTGCCTGCCTACGCGACCAGCGCCAAAGAGGGTTTGGGAATCTGCCGAGGCATCTCCCAAGCCCCCCGATCGCAGCCAGAGCCTTGAGCCCCAACCCCTTGCCCCCAATCCCGGGCGGAAGCGCTGCAAGCGCGCCCAACCCTAAAGCTTTCCCCCTAGTCGCCGATAGCAATTAAAAGGTGCCACTCACCGAAATATCGCCGGAACTGGCTGACGCCGCCGATGTACTCAGCGATCAGCTCCGCGTGCACTTGCATCGCTTGGCCGTTTTCCTGCTCCCGCACGCCGAAACGTTGGACCGGCGCTTCCTCGCCAATCTAAAAAAAGGCAAATTCGAACCCCGGCAGTTTGAGCCCAAGATACGCATCGCTCTGGCTTCCATCACGCCGGGCGCCGCGGCGCGCATTCTGGCCAGCGGCCAGCCGCCGCTGAAATTCATCGAGCAAGTGGAATATAACGGCCGGCGACTCGCGAAGCTCAATCTGCCTCCCAGCAGCATCGTCGAAGCTTTGCAGGAATATGACCGCCTGCTTACTCCGATGCTGCGCAAGCTCCTCCCCAATGAATATGCCAATTTCCAATGGGTGCGCGAGCAACTGCATTTCTGCGTCATCCTGACGCTCAACAACGCGTATTACCAGGTCCGTGAGGCCGAAACACAGGCCTTCTACGAGCTCTTTCGTGTGGAACTGGAATCCCGAAACCTGGATGAACTGCTGCGCCGCTTCCTGACCGCTTTGGTTCAGGTGTGCCACGCCGACACCGGCCACCTGTACCTGCTAAACGACCGGCGCAGCGCTTGGATCCTGCGCGCGCAGGCCGAAACCAAGGGCGGCAACGAGCCAACCAGGACGGAAGTTCCGAACGGGCGCGCCCGGATGCGCACGCTGGCCCATTCGCGCCAGGTGGAGATGAAGGATGGCGCGGACACTTTGTTACTGGAGCCCGCCTGGCAGAAGCGTTTCCAGACCGTCTGGTCCATCCCGCTCGCCACCGGGGGCCGCACCGCCGGTGTCATGCAGTTTGGCTTTTCTAAATCCTACGAATGGCTTCCGCGCGAGCAGGAATTGCTGGCCGCGGCCGCCGAGCGCTGTCTGATGGCTGCCGAAAAAGCCCGTCTCATGGAGGATCTGGCCGCCCGCGAGGAGCAGGTCCGCCAACTGGCCGAGCATATGCTGCATGTCGAAGAAATCGAGCGCCGCCGCATCAGTCGCGAGCTGCACGACGAAGCTGGCCAATCGCTCCTGTGCATTCGTCTGCAAATTGAGCTGCTCGAACAGGCTATCCCGTCCGAGCACGCCGAGTGGATCGGCAAACTGCGCGAGGCGCGGGACCTTACCGAACGCACCATTCTGGAAATGCGCCGCCTGATCGCCGCTTTAAGCCCTGCGGTGTTGGAACAGCTCGGCTTAGGAGCCGCCCTGCGGCAACTGGTCAACCGCTTCCGGCGCCTGCACCCCATTCGCGTGAAACTGCTGCTCGGCCGCCTGGGAAGGCTGCCGCAACACACTGAAATTATTGTCTATCGGCTGGTCCAGGAATGCTGTAACAACATCGCCAAGCACTCCGCCGCCAGCAGCGTAAACATTTCCGTCAGTTCGGCCGATGGATGGGTCAGACTGGCCGTTGAGGATAACGGAGTCGGGTTTAGAGTCGAGGAAGCGCTGGCCCGGAAAGATTCGTTTGGACTTTCTGGCATGAGAGAGCGCGTTGCCCTACTCGGTGGCAGGTTTGAAATTCGCAGCTATCCCAAGCATGGTTCCGGCAACGGGATCGGTATGGGGAGCGGAATCCAGACCAGTATCAGAAAAAGCTCGGTTGATCGTCAGAGAACGGGACGGGGCACCAAGATTTCCATCCGTCTTCCGGTAGCCAAGCAGCCGCCGGAATCCGGTTCGGTCGAGGCAATCGCCGCCAAGCCGATGGGAGCCAAGCCGATGGGAGCCAAGCCGTTAGGAGCACGACCGGCGCGGAGAATCAGAGCAGTCGGAGCGTAGGCCCGGCAGCCTGGCCGGAGATGGAATACTCAAAGCTCCGCGGGCGGAAGGCTCAAGCTTAGGAAAGGGATTCGAGACAGTAACTGGGGTACACGTTATGGCCAAGACTCGCATCATGCTGGCGGATGATCACACGCTCTTTCGCCAAGGCATCAGAACCCTGATTTCAGCGGAAGCCGATATGGAAGTGGTCGGCGAAGCTTCCAACGGCGGCGACGCCGTCGAGAAAGCCACCGAACTTCGCCCGGACGTCGTGCTGATGGACATCGGCATGCCCGGCCTCAGCAGTTTCGAAGCCACCCGGCAGATCAAAAAGAATCGCCCCGAAACCAAAATCCTTTTCCTTACCATGTACGACGACGAAGATTACCTGGTGGAAGGCATGGAAGTAGGAGCCAGCGGCTACGTCCTCAAAGACAGCCCGTCGGCCCAGCTGGTGGCCGCGGTCCGCGACATTTGCCGGGGCGGAAGCTACCTGAGCCCCCGTATGCTGTCGCAACTGGTCGATGATTTCCGGTCGCGCATCAAGTCCGCCAACCGCTTGCCGCGCTTCGCCACCCTGACCACCCGCGAGCGCGAAGTCCTCAAAATGCTCGCCGAAGGCAACTCTGTGAAAGAGATCGCCTGCGATCTCAACCTCAGCGTGAAAACCGTGGAAGCCCACAAGTTCAATCTGATGCGCAAGCTGGACATCCACAACAAAGCTCAATTGGTCCAGTACGCCATCCAGAAGAAGATCATCAAAATCCCGAACCTGGCGTAATCGCCGCTCGCTGCGCACGGTTCGCCTCCGCGCAAGATCAGAGCCGACAAACTCACACCGCAAAGACCGCGGGATTCGCACGAAGGGCCGGTGGGAAAGTCTACGCGGTCGCCAAGCGAAGTATTGAGGTCGCCACGAAGGTGTAGCAATCGCCAAAGCTAGAATCGTACTCGGATGCTATGAAGACATCACGGGTGCGCGACGTAGAAGTGGGAATCATGCCGCCCGTCGCGCCTCCCAGTAGTCCTCAAACCGGCCGTTGAGATGGCAGCATCGGAGGGAGACGATGGCGTTGGCACCCCGAACCGTCCAGAACATGCCGGACTGTTTGAGCCGGGAGCCGATCACGGTTTTACAGCCGGCCTTGATTACACCCGAGCCGACAAAGAGGTGCTCGCGTCGAAACTTGGGATAGCGCATGCGCGCCACGTTCCTGTCAAAGTAGTCAGCCTCGATGCGAATCTTTTCGATCACTTCGGGATTGGTGGAAACGATGGAACGAAGGGCACACACCAGCTTCTCGATTTTTCCTTTGTCGAGTAATCTCCGCTGGTGGAGCTTGATCCAAGCTTTCTGGTTGGCCTCTTGATTGGGGTGCAGCCGGCGCGCCAACTCCCAGAGATGTTGGCGCGCGTGATACAGATCGACAATCTGCACCGCGCCGGGAAAATGTTGCTCGGCAAGATTCCAGATCCATTCGGCCCCATCGCCCATGACCACCTTCTTTTGAGCGCGGCTCCAGCCGCGTTTCCAGGCTTCCAGGTAAATACGCTTTCCAAACTCTTCGGCGGTCTCGATGGCGCCGGCGTAGGTAGTGGAGTCAGAATCGCGGATCGGGTAGCCTTCCTGGTCCCAGTCGGTCTGGGTGAAGACGCATCCCAACTTTACTTCCCGCGTATGGGATGACTGGCCTTCGGTCTTGCCTTGCCGACCCACCGTCTCCTTCTTCACCACTGGTATTCCCGTTCCATCCATTTGCACATACAGGATCGGAACCGATTCGCCCACGACCATCGGCAGATTCAACTGCACGGCCCGCTGGATCTCCTCCTGCTCGTCTGCTGCGATGTGTTCTCCGATAGCTTCAGCCGTCCGCTCCACAGCTTTGGTTGTCACCTCCAGATCGGCGAGGAGCTTCATCTGCTGACGGCCGTGGTCGAAGGGCGACCCTTGGCCCACTACCGCCTGCATGCGACGCACCCCAGGAGAGAGTTCCGTGTTCTCGATATCCAGTTCGACATCAGCGGGGAATTGGCCCGTATGGCAATGGGGGCACAGGTAGTAGGGGCGCGACACTTCCGACTTACCTACCGCAGTGAGGACCGGCTTGGAGCGCAACTCCCGATAACGGGCCTGGTGTCCGCAGGCGCAAGCAATGTTGTGCTGGTCCGCAGTCGGGGTTGGGAACTGCAACAGTTTGGTTAGCACTGCCGCCCCCGCCTGATGCATGGCCGAACGCACGGCCAACTCCAGGGCTTCCAGATCCAAACGCCCCGTCTTGCGGCGGGCACCAAAGGCTACGCGCAACAGTTGCTCTACTTCGCGCGTGACTTCCTTTTGGATCGCTTCGACCGTTTTTTTTCCTGGGCTGACGGCGAGTTCTCCTCCACTGGCCGCAACTCGCAGATCTGTTCATTGACATCCAACAGTTGCTCGCCCAGTTCCCGGAAGCGCTGGCACTCGGCGACCTCGCGCTGCGCTTTGGCCAAACTCGCCGGAGAGGAAAACGTCTCGGTGACGGTTTTGCCCTTCACCTTGCGTGTCAGCCGAAAGTAAGGGCCGTGGCCAAGATCACCGGTCCGATGGCAGTGACAGTTAAGATTTCCACAACGACCACTTGTTCCGGTAATGCAGCCGGACCGCATGTCACCCAACTGGACGATCTGCAATTGAACAGTGGCGCGGCGGCTTTCCAGGTCAGCCAGAGAATCGTGCATAAAGTCTCCTGATGAATCTAGCGTATCACTACGCTCGGTTTCATGCCACCAAAAAAGAAAACTCGCGAATCGTTACGCCCAAGTCGCGCACCCCCACCGTGTCGGAGCCAAATAGAAAGTTCCGGTTTCCAGCCAAGTAGAAAGTTCCGGTTTTGAGGGTCGGCTTGAGACCCTCATGGTATGTTCGCACAGCCGCACCGGGGTCGCGCCTGGGGCGGTTGCCCAAAGCCGAGGCGACGGGGTTGGCTCCGAAGCAATCGGCGGATGCCCTCCTGTGACGCAAAACCCGTGAGTGTTTCCGGAGCGCCAGGAGGGTTTTGACGAGCCGGGATCCATTGCTTTGGTGAAACCTCTGAGCTGAGGCTTTGGGCTTTAAAGAAGCGCGCCTTCCATATTGGGTTTTCACCTCAGTCTCCAATCAACTTCCACAGCGGTGGGCTGGGGCGATCGAAGAAGCCCTGCATCCAATTACTCCGACCTCCCGCATTGTGGTCTTTGCGAACTGGCTTGCTGGTCTTCGGCGCAACCGCGATGGCCCGCACGCCGCACTCGCTGATCTCCACGTAGCCACCCTGATAGCGCGCCTTCAACTCGCCGTCGAGGCGGAGTTCCACGCCCAGCCGCTGGCGTCGCATGCCAGCCTGCGCCGCAGCGCGCGCGATCTGGTAGCGATGGCCGGCGAAGGAGAACGTGTAGTCGTTGCCGATCACCCGCTCTTCCACGTGACTCAGAATGGCGGCCAGGTCCAGTGGCGGTGTCAGCGCCCGATGCTGGTTGGGGAAGTCTGCAACCGGCCGGGCGAAATGCGCATTCCATTCCGGCCAATACTCTTTCTCCAGAAACGCATTGGCGCCTTCCAGAGTCGACACTTTCGCCAAACGCAGATGCTTCACCAATCGATCTTGCGCCGTTAAAAAACTGCGTTCAATGCGTCCTTTGGCCTGGGGAGAATAGGCCAAAATCGAACCGATTCCCAACTCACGCAAGGCTCGCCCCAGTTGTGTCAGGCGGTCTGCCTGGCGCTGTTGGTCGGGGCTCTCTCCGGGTCGTGGCGGAACCGTGAACATGGAATCTCGATCGGTGTAGACATCCACCATGCGCCCATTTTTCTCCAGGTACTCCCACAGCACTCCCATGTTGTGCCGGGTCGCATCGCGTTCTACGAAACGCCCCCAACTCCAACTGGTGGCGTCATCGATCATCCGCACCAGGTAACGCACTGGCCCCCTGCCTTCCAGCCAGTCGTGCTCCGAGGTGTCCCATTGCACCAGCTCCCCAAAGGCATTCCGCCGCGGCCGCCAACCGTGCACCTCTTGCAGCCGGCGCGATTTGCTCTTCCACAATCCGGCTTCCATCATCCATCCCCGCAGGGTCTCTTTGCCCACCTGGATCTGGTGCCGCTTGGCCAACTGTTCGGCGGCGAACGTCGGTCCAAAATCGTGCCAATCCGGCTGCTTCAGGATCGCCAGAGCTTGTCTGTGCATCTCAGCCGGAAGCTTGCGATTGGACGGCCGCCCCCGCAGCCCATGCACCACCACCGCATCCCCTTGCTTGGCCATGCGCTTCACAAGCTGGCGCACCCAACGGTCGCTCACTCCCATTTTCTGGGCAGCTTCCCGTTGGCTCATACTTCCTTCCTGGGCTCGTTTCAGCCAATCTAACCAGTCCCGTTCCTCTTGGCTCATCGCGATTCGTTCCATCCTTCTGCCTTTCGGCTGTCAAGAGGAACTTTCTACTTGGCTCAATTAGGAACTTCTCACTTGGCCGCGACATCGCGCACCCCCACCGCATCAAAACCTCGCCAAATGTGTTACATTGGGTGTCTTCGGAACTGTGTCAGTCTGCTGTTTCCAATCTCATTTATTGAGTACTAGGAGATCGTTATGAACCTTCGTCCGCTCCATGATCGCGTGCTTGTCAAAAGGCTGGAAGAGCAGGAAACCAAGCGCGGGGGCATCATCATCCCCGACAGCGCGAAGGAGAAGCCGCAACACGCCGAAGTGGTGGCGGTGGGCAGCGGCAAGCTGCTCGAAGACGGGAATCGCGCGGCGCCGGACGTGAAAGCCGGTGACAAGATTCTGTTCGGCAAGTATTCCGGCTCCGATATCCGGATCGATGGCGACGAATATCTGATTCTCCGCGAGGACGAAATTCTGGGAGTTTTCGGCAATGAATAAGCTGCTGTTCGCGGTCCTGGCGCTCGCCAGTATCGGCGCTGCCAACGCACAAGTGAAACTGGCCGTGATCAACACGCAGAAGGCGCTGCTCGATACCGGGGAGATCAAGAAGGCGCAGGCCGACCTGGAGGCCAGGTTCAAGCCGCGCCAGGATCAGATGATCAAACTGCAGAAGGAGATGGAGGATATCCAGGCGCAGTTGAACAGCGGCCGGCTGAACGAAGCGGGGACGCAGGAATTGCAAGCCGAAGGCCAGCGGAAGCAGCGCGACTTACAGCGCATGCAGCAGGATCTGCAGGAAGACGTACAAAACGAACGCACTGAAATCCTGCAGCGGGCGGGCAGCCGGATGCAGGACGTGGTGAAGAAGCTGGCGGAAGAAAAGGGGCTGGACATCGTGGTAGATAGCGCCAACACGGTCTTCTACAAAGCCGCCTTCGACGTCACCGCGGAGGCCACTGCCGCCTACGATAAAGCTTATCCAGTTACCGCCTCCGCCAAGCCAGCCACAAAATGAAAGCTGTAAAATGGACGTAGGATGTCGAGCTATTTGGAAGCCTACGGGGACGCCGAGGAACACCACGCCCGCATTGTTAGGATCGTCAAGATTTCGTCGATCATTCTGGCCTGTGCGCTTGCCATTGGTTTGATCCTGTACGGCGTTTTCAAAAACTACAGCCAAGAACACCGCGCCAAGACTTTTCTTGGTTTGCTGGACGCGCACAACTACCAGGCCGCGTATGCGATGTGGGGTTGCACGGATTCCCGTCCCTGCCCCGCCTATCCGTTCTCCAAGTTTCAGGAGGACTGGGGACCGAAAAGCGAGCACGCCGACGAATCGGTGGCGCATATCGGGCTCTCGCAAACCTGCGGCTCGGGCGTGCTGATCCGGCTGGACTATAAGGCGTCCCAGGAACCCGTTTCGCTGTGGGTGGAGCGGGACAGCGGGACCATCAGTTTTGCGCCGTGGCCCGAATGTCCGGGACGTCACCTGCATTTCGGAGCGTGGCTCAAATCTGTATTTCGCGGCGGCTGATCGCCTTTAGCGGTAGCCCGCGGCTTGGAGCTCGAACAACTCCGCGTAGCGGCCGCCCAGCGCCACCAACTGCTGGTGCGTGCCTTGTTCCACCAGTTCGCCATCGGCCAAAACCAGAATGCGGTCCGCCATGCGAACGGTAGAGAAGCGATGCGAGATCAGCACGGCCATGCGGCCGCGGGTGAGATCGGCGAAGCGCAGGAACACCTCGTATTCGGCGCGGGCGTCGAGGCTTGCGGTGGGTTCGTCCAGGATCAGCACCTGGGCATCGCGCATGTAGGCTCGCCCCAGCGCCACTTTTTGCCATTGCCCGGCCGATAAATCGACGCCGTTCTCAAAGCGCCGGCCGAGCATTTGCTGGTAGCCCAGCTTGAACTGCGCAATCAACGGATCAGCCAGGCTCTTGCGCGCCGCGCTCTCCACTCGTGGCTGGTTTTCCAGTTCCTCAATGCGCCCGAAGCCGATGTTCTCGCGCACCAGCATGTCGTAGCGCATGTAATCCTGAAAGATCACGCCGATCTCGCCGCGCAGGCTGTCGACATCGTATTCGCGCAGATCGATGCCATCCAGCAAGATGGCGCCGCCGGTGGGCTCATAAAGGCGCGCCAGCAGTTTCACGAGTGTGGTTTTCCCGGCGCCATTTTCGCCAATCAGAGCGATGCGCTCGCCGGCGTCAAAACGAAAGCTTACGCGCCGAAGAACCTGCCGCTCGGAGCCCGGATAGGCAAACGAGACGTCGCGAAACTCGAAGCCGCTCCGGATGGGCCGGGGCGCGGGCAGCGCATTGGGCACCGAAACGATGCTCGGCTCGGTCTCGAAGAAATCGAAAAGGTCCTTGATGTAAAGCGCCTGTTCGGCGATATTGTTGAGGCTCGAAAACAGGGTCTCGATCAGCGATCGCGAACGGGAGAAGGCGCCCGCGACGAAGGTCAGGCTGCCGACTGTCATCAAGCCCGCCATGGTCCGGATCAGGATGAGAACATAAGCGCCGTAATAGCCCGCCGTTGGCAGCAGATTCAAAAGCGATCCCGTGATGGCGCGCTTAATCGCGAGCGCCTTGTTTTCCTCGTAGAATTGATCGAAAAGCCGGCGGGAACGGTCGGCCAGATGCTGCCCGAGGCCGAAGATTTTCACTTCCTTGGCGCTCTGATTGCTGGCGCCGAGCATGCGCAGATAATCCAGCTCGCGGCGCTCAGGGGTCCAGCGATACAGCATGGAATAGGCCAGCATCGCGAAACGAGTTTCGCCCAGGAAGGAGGGCACCACGGCCCCAACCAATAACACTAAAAACCAGGGCGAAAATGAGACCACGGCGGCCAGTAACGTCAGCAAAGTGATGAATTGCTGGCCCATTCCGGCAATGATCCCAAGCATTCCCAGCCGCGCCGTGGTCTGCCGTCGAGCGCGCTCCAGTTTGTCGTAAAACACTGGATCTTCAAAGGAAACCAGGTCCATGCGGTTGGCGTGCTCCATCAGGCGCAGGCTGACGTGATTGGTGAACTTATCGCCCAGCAGGCTGTCGGAAAGGTTCACTGCGCGCGACAGGAGGTCGCTCAGGACGGCCAAGGTGATCTCATAGGCCAGGTAGACCCAAATTCGATGCGGGTCCGTCAGGCGGCCCTGAATGGCCCGGACCACCTGGTCGATAATGAGCTTTCCCACCCATAATTGCGCTACCGGGATGACGGACGAAATTAGCCGCAGAACAATGGTTCCCGTGGTGAGGATCGGGCTGGTGTCCCACACCATCCGCAGCAAGGGCGGGACGTTCCGAAGCGCCTTCACACGCTCGCGCCAGGTGGCGGGAGTATCAGCCGGCTTGGGAAGTGGCGGATGCGGAGGAGGAGCCAAGTCCTAGTGTAACGCCGGGAGAGAAGTGTAACGCTGGAAGAAAGAATCTCAGGCTCAGAACGGGGCCCAGAGGGCCCCATTCGACACCATCTGCCTGAATCTGAACAGGCCCCCTGCATGAGCAAGGGCGATGTATGGGAGAATCAGGTTCGACGGAAACGCAACCGTCAAAACCTGTTTGTGATTCAGATGATAGGGCCACCAAGGTTGCGAGTCAAGTGAAAAACTGGAACTTATGAAATCGGCTCCAACGCCTTGAACTGGAAAGAGTTGCGCAGAGGATTCATTTTGGAAATCCTGTGGAAGAATTTGCCGATCATGGCGCGTGAGCTAGGGCTTTGGTTTCTAAGGTGGAGAAATGTGAGGAGTTATTTGCCCTCGAGATGAAGTGTGATCATCGATCCTTCAGCACCTGAGTAACCAAACCGGCGTGCCAGGCGCAGGGTTCCCCCCACTGCGACCCCGGACAGTAAGCAGAATGCCGCCAGCAAACCGGCCAGGCTGAGAATCGATAAAACCATCTGCCCGGCGGTTTGCGGCTTGAGTTCGAGAGGCTTGTCCAACGACGGCAGATCGTTCTCTGCGACGACGCCTTGATAATTCACGTCGCTCAGGATTTTGGCGGAAGCTTCTGAGCTCGCGCCAGGTCCCAAGACCAGGGCGACGAGCGGCCCCGTACGCTTAGCTGCGGCATCCGGAAGCTTTTGAAATTGCGGCAGTTGCTCGCGAGCAACGGATGGTGTGGGGAACGAAAAAACCACCAGGGCGACGGACCCCGCCGGCGTACGATAGCGGGCCAGTTCGGCTTCGGTTCCGAAATCGAAGACAGCGTCTGCCACGGGGATCTCAGGAGCGTTCGCCGCCAAGCCTGCCGTGCCTAGAATATAGCGCTCCGAGCGGGGCAGCAGGTTTTTGGAAGGGAAATAATTGGGCAGCGATGGCAGCGACCCATGCGAAACGTGCGGCAACCCGGCATCCGCCAACGCCGGGAGATTCTTGGGGCACTTGCCGTGGTCGCACGTCACCAGGTAGTTCCCCACACGGATGCCGTTTCTGCCTGCTGGGTCCAAAGACGCCGCGAATGCCCCGGTGGCGTCCTTGAACTGGGAAGCGGTCACTTGAAAAGACCCGTAGTCAGCCCGCTCGATGGCCTCCAGGCCATCTTCGTTCAATTGCGCGCGGGAAGCCGCGGAAACGTCCACCGGGGCCGTTGATTTACGCTGATACTTGCCGAGCTGCTCCGGCCAGAGCGCCGCGCTGGCGGCGCAGACTCCCATGGAGGCAAGCCAAATGGCCGCTAGCGTCAGGCTCCGTGACATTTCTTATATTTTTTGCCGCTACCGCAGGGGCAAGGATCGTTGCGGCCAGCCTTTTTTTCCGAAACGGCCTGCTTCTTTTCGGTGGTGGTGTCGCTGCCGCCGACGAATTGCAGGGCGGCCATTTCTCTGTCTTTCTTGCGCTGGATGTTGCGCGTGAAATCCTCGACATTGCTTTGCGCAGCACGGCGCTGCTCGGCGTTCGCCGACACCAGGGCTTCTTCTTCGTCGTCTTCGTCTTCCTCGTACTCGTCGTCTTCATCTGGGAAGGGAAGCACTGGCCTGGGCCTGGACCTCGTACGCCCGGAAGGCCGTCGGGGCCACCGTCTGAGCCGCCGCCGGTAACTTCGCCCGGAGCGGGTCCGGTGGTCACCTGCAGGAAGAACAGGAACCGGATGGTCTCATCTTCGATGCGATCCATCATGTCCTGGAACATATCGAAGGATTCTTTTTTGTATTCGATCAGCGGGTCTTTCTGTCCATAGCCGCGCAGCCCGATGCCTTCCTTCAAGTGGTCCATCGACAGCAAGTGGTCCTTCCACTGGCTATCGATCACATTGAGCATGATCATGCGCTCGGCCTCATGCATGTATTCCGGGCCGATCAGCTCTTCTTTTTCTTTGAAGCGGCGCTCCAGCAGATCGTTGATGTGATCCTCAATTTCCTGCTTCAGCAGCCCGCCCAACTCTTCGATATCGATCTTGACGCCGAACTGGCTCAACACGTCGGACTGCAGCCCGGTGAGATCGTACTCGGTGGCGTGCGTTTTCTCGGGACAGCGCACATCGCTAAACGAAGCCACGATGCCCTGGATAATATCTTTGATGCGCTCGGTCTGATCGGTGCCTTCCAGCAACTGGCGGCGCATGCCATACACCGCCTGCCGCTGCTTGTTCATCACGTCGTCGTATTCGAGCAGGTGTTTGCGGGAGGCGAAATGCTGCGCTTCCACGGCTTCCTGCGCCGCGGCAATGCGCTTGCTGATGAGGCGCGACTCGATGGGCACGTCTTCTTCCATGCCGAGCCGCAGCATCAGATTCTGCATGCGCTCGCCGCCGAAGATCCGCATCAGGTCGTCTTGCAATGACAGATAGAAGCGTGAACTGCCGGGGTCGCCCTGACGGCCGGCGCGTCCGCGCAGCTGATTATCGATGCGGCGCGACTCGTGCCGCTCGGTGCCCAGCACATGCAATCCGCCGGCGGCGATCACTTCATCGTGTTCGACGAGGGTTTCCTCGCGGAAACGCGTAAAAATCTGCTCCCATTCGGTGCGCTCGGGGGATCCCGCGGGGCTGGTCTGGAACAGATCCGGATCCTTATTCTGCTTCTTCAGGTATTCCTTAGTGAGGAATTCCGGATTGCCGCCCAGAAGAATATCGGTGCCGCGGCCCGCCATGTTGGTGGACACCGTGACCGCGCCCTTGCGCCCGGCCTGCGCGATGATGAACGCCTCGCGCTCGTGATTCTTGGCGTTCAAGACTTCATGCTTGACGCCCATCTTTTTCAGAAGCGCGGCGAGCCTTTCAGATTTTTCCACCGAAATGGTGCCCACCAGAACCGGCTGGCCTTTGTCATGCAGCCCCTGGATTTCTTTAGCCGCGTTGCGGAATTTCTCTTCCTCGGTCCGGTAGACCATGTCCTGAAATTCCTTGCGGACCATGGTGCGATTGGTGGGAATCACCATCACATCCAGCTTGTAGGTCTTTTCGAACTCGGCGGCTTCGGTTTCGGCTGTGCCGGTCATGCCGGCCAGCTTCTTGTACAGGCGGAAATAATTCTGGAAGGTGATGGTGGCGAGCGTCTGGTTTTCGCGCTCGATCTTGACGTTTTCCTTGGCTTCGATCGCCTGGTGCAGACCGTCACTCCAACGGCGGCCGGGCATCACGCGGCCAGTGAATTCGTCGACGATAATCACCTGGCCGTCCTGCACCAGATAATCCTTGTCGCGCTGGAACAGCACCGCGGCCTTCAGCGCCTGCTGGACATGATGCAGCGTGGACCAGTTTTCCGGCTGATAGAGGTTGCCGCAGCCCAGCAGCTTCTCCACTTTCGCGATGCCTTCTTCGGTAAGGGCGGCGCTGCGATGCTTTTCTTCCACTGTGTAATCGCCGGTGGTGTAGCTTTCGCCGGGCTCCTTGCCCTTGATCTCTTCGCCGCGTATCAACTTGGGAATGATCCGATTGATCTTGTAATACTTGTCGGTGGATTCTTCGCTGGGCCCGGAGATGATCAGCGGGGTACGCGCCTCGTCCACCAGAATGGAGTCCACTTCGTCCACGATCGCGAAGTTGTGGGAGCGCTGGGCGCAATCCTCCAGGCGGAACTTCATGTTGTCGCGCAGATAATCGAAGCCGTATTCGTTGTTGGTGCCGTAAGTGATGTCGGCGTTGTAGTTGGTGCGGCGCTCCTGATCGTCCAGGTCGTGCACGATGATGCCCACCGACATGCCGAGAAACTTGTAGATACGGCCCATCCACTCGGCGTCGCGCTTGGCCAGATAATCGTTGACCGTGACCACGTGCACGCCCTTGCCTTCGAGGGCGTTCAGATAGCAGGGCAGGGTGGCAACCAGCGTTTTGCCTTCGCCCGTTCGCATTTCAGCAATCCGGCCACGGTGCAGAACGATGCCGCCGATGAGCTGCACATCGAAGTGCCGCATGTTCAGGATGCGGCGTCCTGCTTCGCGGCAGACAGCGAAGGATTCAATCAGCAAGTCATCCAACGGCTCGCCGTTCGCGATGCGCTGCTTGAATTCGACGGTCTTCTGGGCCAGGTCGGTGTCGGAAAGCTGCTGGAGCCCGGGTTCCAGATCGTTGATGGCGGCGACCAGTGGACGGAGCCGCTTAATTTCGCGTTCGTTCCTGGTCCCGAAGATTTTCGCAAGGGTGGCGTCGAGCATAGGCGGGGGCCTGTTCCTATTTTAGCGGATCTTGCCAATTATGACGCGTTTCGGGCTAACAATATGTCACCAGGCTGCGGATCGTCGCTAGAATGGCTGTACGGATGTTGCTGCGCAAGGTCAAGTTAGAGAATCTGCTGTCTTTCCGGAACACCGAGGTGGAGCTGCGGGGGCTGAATGTGCTGATTGGCGCAAACGCCTCCGGGAAGAGCAATCTCATTGAGGCGATTGGATTGCTCCAGGCGGCGCCGATGGATTTAAGCACAGCGATTCTACGCCAAGGGGGAATCCACGTCGTTTGTTCGCTTGCTACAAGCTCTCCGACCGCAGTGATTGAGTGCTGTAATTTGATGGACGCGCTTAAGTATCGCTTGGAGTTTGCTGAACAAGCCAAGAGCTTCTCTATTTTGCGAGAACGTCTGGCGGGCGCGTCCACCGTATATTTTGATCGGACAGCGGGAAAGGTCACGTTCGGCCGCGACTCGCAGGGGGAAGTCTCACCGATTGAATCGATTTTCCGGCTGTACAAGAATCCTAATGACCCCACCCCGATAACTCGGGTCGGACGATCGCTCGAGGATATTCGAATCTACCGCGAGTTTCGTACGACAGGCGATTCACAGGCTAGACTGGGGACCTCAACGTCGACGCGGAAGGAGTTCTTGCATGACGGCGGGGGGAATCTAGCTGTCGTACTGCTTGACATGAACTTCAAAGGCCTCCACGAACGCATTAGAGAATACCTGCACCGTTTCTGGGACCGATTCGATGACGTGAAAGTCAACCTCGACGGTCCGGTCGTAAAAACTTATATCGAAGAGAGTGGATTGCTGGAACCATTACCTTCCTGGCGGTTATCTGATGGCACGCTTAAATTCCTCTGCCTGCTGGCCGTGCTGCTTGAGAAGAACCTTCCGCCGCTAATCTGCATCGAGGAGCCGGAGGTTGGCCTTCATCCCGACGCCATTCAAATTGTGGCTGAGGCCTTAGTCGAGGCGTCGGAGCGGACGCAACTGATCGTCACTACTCACTCGGACGCATTGATAGACGCCCTGTCCGACCGGCCGGAAGACGTCTTGGTCACCGAGCGAGATTTCGATAACGGCACACAGTTTCGCCGGCTAAACAAAGAGCAACTATCGAGCTGGTTGGAGCGCTACAGCCTCGGTCAGCTTTGGCGAAAGGGGGAACTCGGCGGAAACCGATGGTGAAGGAGCTTCGATTCTACTTCGAGGGCGACACCCGGCTGAAACCCGGATTCGACCGTTTCTTGAAGGAGATCAAAGATGCCGCAAACGCTCAGCGCTGCAAGTTCTATGCGGTCGCAACGAATGGCACGCCCTCGCAAGACTACCGCGCCGGCCTGAGGGCAAATCCCAACGCGTGGAACATGCTCCTACTCGATAGCGACGAAGCTTTGGGCGATTCGCAGATCAAACTCCTTCGGAAGAAGGGCCTGGAGGGTTGCGATCCGGACTCAGTCTTCTGGATGGTGCAGCTGATGGAAGCGTGGTTTCTCGCTGATGTCGATGCGCTGCGTACCCACTACGACGCCGGATTTCTGGAGAGCGCTCTCGAAGGAAATCCGAGGGTTGAACACGTCCCAAAAGTTGATGTTCTCTCGAAATTAGAGAACGCGACTCGCCGGACTAAGGCCGGCAAGTATCAGAAGAACCACGCGTTTAAGCTGCTTGGATTACTCGATCCGGCAAAAGTCCGAAGCGCCGCTCCGCACTGCGACCGGATGTTTAGCCTAATTCTCAGCCGATTGCGCTGACCCGCGCGAGTTCAGGCCTATAATCAGCACCATGGGCGCCATCGCTTCACGAGATTCAGCGAACCAATCCACCGTCCGTCTCGACCGGCAGAATCCCTACCTGCGCATCGACGCGGTTAACGTGTTTGTCAAAGATCAAGACCGCAGCCTGGAATTCTACCGCAATCGGCTGGGATTCGATCTGGCGTTGGACATTCGCCTGCAATCCGGCCATCGCCTGGTGGCGGTGGCCCCTCCCGATGGCACCACGGTGCTCCGGTTGATCGCACCCGATCCCGGCTCGGAGAATTATCAGCTCATTGGGCGTCCCACGCCGATTGTCTTCCTCACCGAAGATGTCATCGCGAAATTCCGCGAATGGAGCAAGCGCGGGGTTCACTTTCGGTACACGCCGCGTTTGAGGCGCGTACAGCGCAACTCGCGGGCAGCGGCTTCCGAACAGCCACCCGTCTGGGGCGGCGTGTTCACACGCTTTGAGGATATCGATGGGAACTCGTTCTCCCTGGTCGGATTCGACGATGTCAGCCGCGCGCTGGAAGAGCAACGCCGCGCCATAGCGGATAAATTGGAGTCAGAACGCCGGGCCGCCCAAGAAATCGAAATTGCGCGGCTGGTCCAAGCCCGTCTGTTTCCGCAAGCATTGCCACCCTTCGGACCGCTCGATTACGCGGGCGTTTGCGTACAAGCCCGGCAGGTGGGCGGCGATTACTACGATTTTCTGAATCTCGGCCGTGAACGCCTGGGTCTGGTGGTGGGCGATATCGCGGGCAAAGGAATCGCCGCCGCTCTCCTGATGGCCAACCTTCAGGCCAACCTGCGCAGCCAGTGCGCCCTCGCGCTGGAACAGCCGCAACAGTTCCTGGAACTGGTGAATCGGCTTTTCTTCGAGAATACGGTGGAGAGCGCTTATGCCACGCTCTTCTTTGCCGATTACGACAACCGCACGTGCCGCCTGCGCTACGCCAATTGCGGCCACCTGCCCGGTCTCATCTTGCGCGGCGATGATACGCTCGATCGGCTGGCGTCCACGTGCACCGTATTGGGGCTCTTCGAAGACTGGCGCTGCTCGATCGGCGAGAGCAGCCTGCTCCCGGGCGACACGCTGGTGCTGTACACCGACGGCGTCACCGAAGCGTTCAGCGAAGGCGGCGAGGAGTTTGGCGAGCAACGACTGGTGGAAAGCTTGCGCCGCCATTGCGGCCAGCCGCCTTGCGCTCTGATGAACTCTATTCTCGAGGATGTGAAGCTGTTCAGTCCGCACGAGCAGCACGACGATATTACGCTGCTGGTCGCACGCTGCGCCCGGTCTGAGCCGATCGCGCCGGCAAGCACGTCGGACTGAGGCCGACAAAAGGGGCGTGAGATTGGACTGGTAACCTCGACAACCGCCGTTGGGGCCCAATTGCCAGGTCGGCTTGCTGGACCGGGGTTCACGCCCAATTCAGCGCTTCTTCAGCCGATAATCTTCCACGTCTGGCATCGGAATCAGCTTGCACATCTCAAACAAGCGCGAGCGCGCGCGCATGCCAATGCGCTCTTCGAGAAAAAACTTGCTATGGATGTCTTCCTGCAAGCCCGATCCGCGTTTGTCACCCGCTTCCGGATCGCGCAGATTGCTGGTGACGATGGTCGCTTTGCGCGAATTGCAGCGGTGCGTCACGATGGAGGTCACAGTGTCCTCCACCCAGTCGTTAATGCGGCTCGCGCCCACGTCGTCCAGCAACAGGATCTCGGTGTCGAGAGCCGATTGATACGCCTCTCGATCGCTGGAACCGGACGCCTTGTCGTAGCCCTTGTGGATGCGCGTCAGCAGAGACTGAAAATCGTAAAAGATCCCCTCGAAACCGCGCGCGATCAATCCGCGCAAGCGCCGCTACGGCTAAATGGGTTTTGCCCGTGCCTGGCGCGCCCAGGAACAAAAGTCCGGGCTTGAGGCCCTGCGGATATTCGCGAACGTAGCCGCGCACGGTGAGCACGACGCTCGCCAGCGCCGACCGGGCCTGGGGATTGCCTGACGGCAGAATGAAGTTATCCACCGAAGCGTTCTCATAAAGCAGAGGAATCCCAGCGCGCTCTTCGGTGCGCTGCTCCCGGCCCGCGTCCGCGCACTGGCACTTCTCGGCGCCCGAGATTCCTTCGCGCTCGGTGATCTTCCAGCCCGATCCCCCGCAGATGGGACACGTTTCCCCAGCGTTCATGGTGTCCACCTCACCAACCGGTCGGCTTTCCACGGTTCTGTTCATCCAGCCATTTCTTCAGCGGAGCGAAGTAATCCAGGATCGCCGTCGCATCCATCTGCTCTTGCCCGGTCAATACCGCCAGCGCTTTCGGCCATGGCTGGCTGGCGCCCATCGCGAGCATCGTGTTCAGCCGATCTCCCGCCACCTTGCTGTCGTAGATCGAGCAGCGATTCAATGCGTCCGTGCATCCGGCGGCCCTGGCCAGCGCCCGGTGAAACTGGAACTGCAAAATGTCCGCCAGGAAATAGCGAGCGTAGGGAAAGTTTGCCGGAACGTGATACTTCGCGCCCGGATCGAAATCCGCTTCGCTGCGCGGTATCGGCGGCGCGATGCCTTGATACTGCAAGCGCAGCTTCCACCAGCTCTCGTTGTATTTGTCGGGCGGTATCTGCCCGGAAAACACCTGCCAGCGCCACTTGTCGATCATCAGCCCGAACGGCAGAAACGCCACTTTCTCCAGCGCCTTGTAGAGCAGCAAGCCGATATCTTTCGAGCTGTCGGGAACAGTCGGCAGCAGCCCAATCTTATTCAAGTAGGCGGGCGTTACCGACAATGCGATGGTGTCGCCGATGGCTTCGTGAAATCCGTCGTTGGCGCTGTCGCGGAACAGGAACGGCTGCTGGTCGTAGGCGCGTTGGTAGAAGTTGTGCCCCAGCTCATGATGGACGGTCGAGAAATCCTCGGCGTTGATCTCGATGCACAGCTTGATGCGCAGGTCGTCGACAGCGTCCACATCCCAGGCGCTGGCGTGACAAACCACGTCGCGATCGCGCGGCTTGACGAACATGGAGCGCTCCCAAAATGTCTTCGGCAGCGGTGCAAATCCCAGCGAAGTAAAGAAGTGCTCGCCGTACTTCACCATATCCACGGGCGTGGTGCCGCGGCCCTTCAAGATGGCGGTCAAGTCGTAGCCTGGATCGGCGTCTTTCGGGGCAACCAATGGATAAATATTCTCCCATTCCTGCGCCCACATGTTGCCCAGCAAGTCCGCGGGAATTGGGCCGCTGGCTGGAACCAAATCGCCATATTTCTCACGCAACTTCCAGCGCACGTACGCGTGCAATGAAAGATACAACGGCTTCACTTGTTCCCACAGCCGGTCCATCTCGGCCGGGAATTCGTCGGCCGGCATATCATACTTCGAGCGCCACATAGCGCCCATGTCGGCGAAACCCAATTCGCGCGCGCCCTGGTTGCCCAGCTCCACGTATTTCTGGAACAGGGGCCGGATGGGAGGCGAAACGGTGCGCCACCCGCGCCAGGCATCCAGCAATTTCGCCGGATCGGTACTGGTTCGCAGAATGTCGCTCAATTGATCCAGATCCAGGCACTCGCCAGTATGCGCGCAATACTTGCCGCTGCCGTAAATGCCTTCCATCTGGGCGGCGGTCTGGGTCAGTTCCTGGGCTTCCTTGGGATCGGACGGGGCGGCCAGCGTGAGGGAGAGGCGCAGCAGTTTGAATTGGCGCGCCATGTCCTCCGGCATCTTCAAATGAGCGAAGCGGGTGGACTCTTTGGCCAGTTGCATCGTGGCCGCGATCTGATCCTGGTCGGCTTTGGCCGCAAGAATCTCGGTGTCGTACGTGATGAAGGTGGACTTCACCCAATCGGCACGCGAATCCTGCACGGAAAGCTCCAGCAGTTTCGCCTGCGCGCGATCCAGGAAGGCGCGGGCTTCAGCCAGCGTGGGCGGTTTGGTGGCAGCGGCTAGGGAAAAGCCGGACCCAAGACAAAATAGTGCAACCAGGCTTCGCATCCGGGTGAGGTTGGATTCCTCCGAGCGCTAACGAGTTGAGACCCGCATCACTCATAGTGTACCTTCCCGAACGGCCCCCCAACAGAGGGCCCCCCCAACAGAGGGCAATGATCGATGGCTTATGAACGGGGATTTATTATTGGACCACCGTTGAACCTTGGCTTGCCTGGGTCCGGAACTCGTACTGGTGGATTTCAATGGCGGCTCGGCCCTCTTCGGAGCGAACCACCCGGCCACGCGCCACCAGCTTTAAAGCAACTCTACTGTTCAATTGGGCGGGCCAGCTGATGGAAACTTCCAGCCGCCTGCCGGGCAGCAGATAGCGATCGGTGGTGAACAGAACGCCGTTGCTGCTCATGTTGATGGTCACGCCAGCGCCGCTTTCACCTTCCACGGTGGTCTTCCGGCTCAAAATCTTGTAGCGAACTTCGCGCTCAATGGGGAAACGGTCCGCGCCGCGGCGATCGTCTTTATCTTTTTCCAAGCTCATGGTTGCTCCCGGCACCAACATGCTGTTGTTTCCTTTCCGTTTTCTCGCAACACTAGATTGCGATATCCGGGCGAGCGCTCCTATAGCGGATTCTTCCTAATTTGGGGTGGTACTTGGCGTTTAAAGTGGTAGTACCTTGGGGTAGCATTACTAAGTGGATTCACCCGGAGACGGAATGTCCGGCTTCTTCTTGCGGGCCCGAATCTCTTCTAGACGTTCCGCGATACGCTGCTCCAGCCCGCGCTTGGTTGGCTCGTAAAACTTTGTGCCGATTAGAGATTCTGGCAGGCACTCCATGTCTGGCAAGGCGTCTTCCAGCTTGTGGGCATGCTGGTAACCGGCCCCATACCCCCACTGTTTCATGGCGCCGGTAGGAGCATTCCTCAGGTGGAAAGGGACAGGCTCCGCCACCCGCTTCTCCACGGCCTCCATCACGCGGTTCAAAGCCTGGTAGGAGGCATCGGATTTCGGGGCGACGGAGAGATAGATGGCGAGTTGCGCCAGCGCTAAATCCCCCTCGGGCATTCCCAGAAAGTGGACGGCCTGCATCGCGGCAATGGATTGTTCGAGCGCCCGTGGATCGGCCAGGCCTATGTCTTCGATCGCCATGCGCACCAGGCGCCGGGCGATGTACATGCGATCTTCGCCCGATTCCAGCATCCGTCCCAGCCAGTACAGCGCGGCATCCACGTCGCTGGACCGCACGGACTTGTGGAGCGCCGAAATCAGATTGAAATGCTCCTCACCGGCTTTGTCGTAGAGCAGGGTTTTGCGCTGCAGCGTGTCCTCGATCGCCTGCGGGGTGAGCTGGCCGTCCTTGGACGCTGCCGCGGCAAGCTCCATGATATTGAGGGCCGTGCGGGCATCGCCATTGGCGTAGGTGGCGATTTGCTGCAATAAATTGTCCGGCGCGTCTACTTTGACCACCGGCATGGCGCGCCGCAGCAAACCGAAAATTTCCTCCTCGGTAAGCGGCTTCAGCATGTAAACTTTGGTGCGCGAAAGCAGTGCCGAGATGACTTCGAACGACGGGTTTTCCGTAGTCGCGCCGATCAGGCTGATGTCGCCGCGCTCTACATAAGGAAGAAACGCATCTTGCTGCGCTTTGTTGAAGCGGTGGATTTCGTCGATAAAAATCAGCGTGCGGCGCCCCACGCGGCGGTTGCGTTCGGCATCGGCCATTACGGCTTTGATTTCCTTGATGCCGCTCAAGACAGCGCTGAAGGGGATGTAGTCGCTGTGGGTCATGTGCGCGATGATTCTCGCGAGCGTTGTCTTTCCAACGCCCGGTGGGCCCCACAGGATAATCGAACCAAGCTGATCGCGCTCAATTTGCATCCGCAGCGGCTTGCCCGGCCCCAGGATATGCTGCTGGCCGGCAAATTCCTCGAGCGTTTCCGGACGCATCCGCTCGGCGAGCGGACGCTGGCTATCGTCCTTCAAACTGGCCAGCGGATCGGGCTCAAACAGGCTCATAGCTCACCCGGCGGCCATCCGCTGCTTGCGGGCGACGAACAGCGCAATGCCGGCGGCAAGGGCGGCGTTGAGGGACTCGACGCCCACAGTCGGGATCCGGATCGGGGTCGCCTTGTCGCGCAGCCGCTCGCTCACCCCGCGCCCCTCGCTGCCCACGATGATGGCGCACTTGCCGCCTAGCCCCACTTCGCCGACGTCGGTGGTTCCCTTGGGCATGAGCGCGAACAGCGCGATCTTGCGTTGTTCGGCCGCGGCCAAAAAGAGCTGCTGATCGAGCGCGGCAGCCACTGGAACCCGGAAAATAGAACCGGCCGAAGCGCGCAGGCATTTCGGATTATAAGGGCTGACGGTGCCCTTGAGAAATGCCACTCCGGTGGCGCCGAACGCCTCCGCCGCGCGCAGAATCGCTCCGGCGTTGCCGGGATCCTGTAGTCCATCGAGAACCACCGTGAGCGAATGACCGCGGAAGAGCTGATCGAGCGACCACTTGGGCGGGCGCACCAAGGCCATCACGCCCTGGCTCGCCTCCGTTGCGGAGACGCCGCGAAAGATCTCGTCGGGCAGGACGTGGATGCGAGTCTTCTTCAGCCCGCGCACGTGGCTTTCAACAGCCGCGCGAACCGATTCGGACGCAAACACGGCCGGAATCTCGCAGTCGCTGCGCAAAGCTTCTTCGAGCAAATGGAAGCTCTCAGCCACCGCCAGGCCCTCGTCGGTAACCGTGCCGCGGGCAATCGCTTTGCGAACTTCCTTCAGCAACGGATTTCGCGCGCTCAGCAGCGTTGGCATACTGTAATGTGAGGACGCTGGTAACTCGCCCACCAGATCGATCGTGAATCCGGTGCTTCTATCATGAAATGGATCGCAGTGATTGCGCTAGTGGCAGTGGCCGGAGCCGCGTCGCTCGAAGTGCGGAAGGTGTCCCGCGAGATTCAGCAGGAGTCCTTGGTGGACGAGGCTCAACCCGCCGACGCGATCATCGTGCTCGGGGCAGCCGAGTATCGCGGGCGACCCTCGCCGGTGCTGGAAGCGCGTTTGAACCACGCGTTGATCCTATACCTGAAAGGCCTGGCGCCGCGCGTAATCACTACCGGCGGCGCAGGCGGCGATCCAGTTTTTACCGAAGGCTCGGTTGGCCGCTCATATCTCACCCAACACGGCGTGCCGCCTGAGGCCATCGTTGTGGAGCGGGAGGGCGAGAGCACTGCGCAAAGCGTGGCCGCTGTCGCGGAGATCATGCGCCGTATGAATTTGAGGAGTGCGATCGTGGTCAGTGATGGCTATCATATTTTCCGGGTTAAGAAAATGCTGGAATCAAGCGGCCTGAAAGTGTACGGATCACCCCGGCCATCCATTCCTGCCGGTAAGTGGCAAGCCCGTTGGCAGGATTTGCGGCAAGCTGTGGGCTATCTGCTCTGGAAGATAGGAATCGCATACTGAGGAACTCGCGAGGAACGCAGCGCGGCGCGAGGCAGTTCCTTCCTTCGTAATGCGCGTGTAATGCGTGCCGCATCCTTTGCGCTTCTAACTCACTGTAACCTCTGCACTTTGACCCAGCGGGTGTGTAAAGTTGTTCCGCTTTCCCTAGGGGCTTTCCTGTAGTTCTCTTCATACTTGGGTCCTAACCGAAAGACTCACGGTACTAAGCAAATGGTTCTTACTTTCTTAGAGCCCTGAGAATTCTTACCGAACGGCATTGGAAGTACCTCCTGTGAAGAGAAGGACTTATAGTGATATTTCTTTGGCTTAGAGGGAGAGACCACATTGGTCCCTCAGTTGCTTTGTTCCGTGCCAATGGGTCGCGGTTAGCAGTCAGTGATGAACGAAGTCAAGGGAGGACCAGAGGAGTTGATGTTGATTATGAACAACGAACGCCGGGTAAAATCGAGATATCCGCTCGAGTTGAACGTCCGTTACCAAACCATGGGAGCGGCCGGCCCGGTAGCCGGACTTGGGCAGACCGTGAACATGAGCAGCAGCGGCATGCTATTGGCATGTGCCAGTAATATTCCCGAAGGTAGTCGGCTGAAGATATTTGTCGAGTGGCCGAGTCTCTTAAATGGGACTACGCCGTTGCAGTTGATCACGGTGGGTACGGTTGTGCGGTGTACCCAGATCGGCGTCTCTATTGTGTTTGACGGTTACCAGTTTCGGACCATGAGCCGGGCCAGGCATTCTAAAGTCGCCGAGATGCCTGCCAGGGTATCGTCCTCCTACGAAAGCGACCAGCCCCAGGCTCTTTCATTGATCGCCAAGTCTTCTTCTTGATGACGGCCGGGGCCTCTAAGGAACTGGCGCAAAACGGAGCGCGGCGCGAAGCTGTTCCTGGCCTGTTGTGTGGTGCGCGCCGCACCCTTTGCGCTCCTAAGGAACTGGCGCGAAGCTATTCCTGGCCTGTTCTGTGGTGCGCGCCGCACCCTTTGCGCTCCTAAGCGAAGGCGGGGCTCATTCCTGGGTGGGACGCGCCCGCGTTCTGGGCTGAAGCGGAGCTTGGGGCGGTGGGGCGCAATTTTCCCTCGCACAGCACAAATTCCATGTCGGTGGTCATCTGGATCACCTTCACGATGTAGCCGTCCTCGGCCAATCCGCGGCACAAAGCCTCGGCCGTCTCGAAGCTCTTGGCCAAATACAGAGTACCCGGGGCGTTTGGCGAGCGCCAGAGGTACAAATAGAAGTTGTCGGGTGGGCTTAATGATCCCATCTTAGACCTATCGGCTGAACCCGCTAATCCCTGTAGGCCATCCGAACTCCTCATGAGCCGCGAATCCGCTCCAAGTCCCTCTCGCACGGGGGCGCGCGCCACCGCTGCCGTCAGTGGGATGGTTTTCTGGTGAAGAGGTAGTTATCGGATCTACCTACTTGGGAGCCCCCTTGGAAGCCCCTCGATTTGAGAATTGGAGCGGACGCAGAGCCATTGCGAGTGCGTTCATCATGCCCGAGCCATGGCTTGGGGCCTCCCGTAATTCGGCATTCGTGGCCATATGGATCAACTTGACGATGAAGCCATCCTCCGCTAACCCTTTGTACAAAGCTTCAGTTGCTTCAAAACCCTGCGCTGCATACAACGTTCCCGGTGAGTTCGTGGAACGCCAAAGGTGCATAAAGTAAGGACTCGGGGATGCTCGACGTTGCCATCTTAGTCCTCTCGGCTGCGCCATCCCGATTACGGTAGACCGGAAGCACTAAGGTTGGACCCTTTAGCTAGAGCATCATAGATGTCTTAGAACATGATGTCTTAGAACAGCGAAGCCAACAGCGAGCACGTTTTTCCTAACGTGTCCGTGTTGTGCGACACCCGAACCCAGGCTGTGCGAGCGTGTTCGCCCTTGGAGCAAAATAGGCCCACGCCGCCCGAGGTCAGGCGGGCATCGGACCAATAATCCAGCAATTTCCCTTGAACATACAGCGAGAAGGCGTTCCCGCGAACTTCCAGGCGCACGTGGTACAACGTGTCTGATAGAAATTGTTCGGGACACCGGGTGCGAACAACGCGGGACGGTTGGCCCGAGATCACTGCATATCGCTCGACAGCGAGAGAGGGCATCGCGCCCGAACCCTCCACCAGCAGCTTAACTGCCTGATAGGTGTGTGACGAAGCCGCGCGGAAAGCCAAGCCCACGCCCTTGGACTCAATCTGCACCACTGCGTCCAGGTCATAATCTGTCAGGTGCATGCTCGGCGCAAAGAGCGAAAGAGAGCCCGGATTCACGAATCCGTTTTTATCGTAAGACCAGGAGCTCGCCAGATTCTCGCCGCTCTGCCAGTCATCCACGCCCTGGCTGAAATCGTCAAACAGATCCACTTGCGCCCGCTTCGACAGGTGCTGGTGCAGTATCTCCCAGACATCCGGCGGCGCGCCCAATGATTGGGCTCGGTGGGATGGCGTCAAAACAACGGCGCCGGCGATGGCCGCCACCGCCAGCAGCGCTGCTATCACGTCAATGTGCTTCCTCGGCGAAACTAAGGAAGGCTCCGGCGACAGGTATTCGAGAAGTTTGCGGAGTTGCTTCCAGAGCTGCATGTGCCTAACTGAGTATGAGTGTAACGGTCAAGAAAAGTAATGGAGCAATCAACGCGATCTGAGAAAGAATGGACCCGAGTACTCCCGTAGAGCCGTGACTAGCACCTATCCCTGTAACGTACTCGGAAATATGACAAATCCACTCTGGGATTAGTGCTTGGACACCTTCGGCGGCTTGGCATGCAGCGCCTGGCGCTTCGGTGGCTTTTGCGGTTTGCCGTGCGAGACTGCGGCGTGCGGGCGGCGGGACAAAGCCTCATGAGGCTTATGCGATTCAGCCACATGCGGCTGATGGCGGACCACAGCTTGGTGGGCGTCAACGTTCAGCCCGAATAAAACCAGGGCTGAACACGCGATGGCGGACCGAATCAAGGATTCATGGCTCCTAAAGGGGAGTTCGGCCGGTGAAGCGGGAGTCTTTAGCAGCCGCAAACAAATGTGCGGCCCTGCTGATTTCTTTCATTTCGCCGATACATACGGTGACGTTCTTACGAGGGCAATCGAGCGAATGATCACCATCAAGCCGCCCAATATTCCGGAAAATTCGAGCGATCCGCCGGATGAGGCCGTCGAGCAGCATAAGAAAACAATTCCTATGGTCTGGATACCGGCTACGCTCGTGGTCGGCCTGTTGATCGCCGGAATCTATCTGGGGGGCCGAATTGTTGCCGCTCACGGGCGTCCAAGAACTGAAGTTGTAAGTGCCGCCACTCCCACGCCAACCGAAAGCTGCGGTCACCCCTCCCGTGATTGAATCCCAGAACCCGGGATCCAACCCGGAGACAAAGGCACCGGCGAAAATCGATCCGCCAAGCCCGCCCCAGAAACCCGCCGGCGTTGAGCCCCTGACAGCGGTCTCTCCAGAGGATGGGATTCCGATGATCACGCCGAATCCGGGGCAGGTGTTTATCCAGGTGGGCGCGCTCGACCAGGAAGCCACTCGCCGCTTTGTGCAACATCTGCGCGCTGACAATCTGGATCCGCACGTAGGCCCGGGCCAACGCCCCAGCTTATGCGCGTGCTGATTGGCCCCTTCGATAATCGCGCAGCGCTCAACGAAAAAAAGGCTCAGATCGAGAGCGAAGGCATCGATACCTTCGTTCGCGAATACTGAGCCTTCCCGTCTCTCGCTCGGTAAAGGACTCTGCGGTTACCGGCGGCCACCGCCGCCAAATCCGCCGCGCATTCCGCCGCCACCGAATCCGCCGCGCATACCACCGGCGAACCCGCGTGCGCCGAATCCACCGCCCATGCGCGCGCCACCAGCGAATCGGCCGCCGAAGCGATCGCGCCACCACTGACATGCCCATGTCCCTGGAGCGCCGCAAATCCGCGATTAAACCCATGATGGAAACCGTGGCCGTATCCGCCGTAGCCGTACCCGCCGAAGCCGTATCCAAATCCATAGCCATAGGCCACCCAGGGCGAATAGAACGGCCAGCCAAAGGGACTGTACCAAATGCCGTCACCGGGAATAAATCCATACAGATCCCAGTAAGGATTCCAATACCAACCGGGCCCATCCCAATATGCGCCGCCGTTGACGAAAATATTTCGCGCCGATTGCATGCTGGCCTCGGCTTCATATTCGGAGCGCAGGTTGCTCCAGGCATAGAGCGGATCTTGCAGCGGCCCGCGACTTAGGATCGAAATGGGTCACCTTCCAGGCAGTCAGAGCCAGTTCATGGCCCTTACCCAGGCCCTTTTCGCGATCGCCTTGTTCGACAGTAGCCTTCCCATCGAATACTTGCACCACCTGGGAATTCGCATTGAAGGCATAGAGGCCTTGTTTATCCAGCCTGGTAGATCGCTCCATGCATCGCGACCGAGAGATTGTTGTCCTTGAATAGCTCCGCTACCTCCACGATGGCCTGGCCGCGCAGGACTTCAACACGTGTATTCGCTAAACCGGTAGATTCCATCCGGATGGCGCTATTGTCGCCAACCCGGAGAAAAACGCCGGGAGTCAGGAGCACCTCAGCCCGGCCCTGCCCTGTCTCCAGTACTTGGTTGGGCCCTAGTTGAACCGTCCCCACCGAGTGCGATGTGACCGTTTGTCCGGCTACGGCCACTTGTCCTTCCACGTAATTCAACGTTCCCGGGATGGCACTGCTGGCGGCGGCTGCCGGTATTGCCAAGAGAATGCGGAGCAAGCACCCCAAGTAAAGCTTTGAAATGTCGAAACATATGTTTTTCTTTCACTTACCTAGTAGTTGGATGTTTCTAGTTGCAACTTGGTTGCTTCAGCGTCAGTGCTTCAACCTGATTCCCGCAGAGGTAGTAGGAAGAGCTAAGGCAATTAAGGCCAGAACCTTAGGGCAAAACACGATACTTTCTCTTGCCCCCTCTGCCGTTTAAGTGGCATGGAGCCCCCGGTGTGCCTCAGTATCAGGCTGCGAACCAGGTGGCTGGAGAGGAAGATCGCGTCGCGATGAAGAGAAACATGGTCCCACTGCTGGGGATTGCCTTTGTAGTGGCGATCATTTCCACGGGCGTCTTTTACGGTTTGTTCGCGGGCAAATTGCGGTCTTCGAGCGAACTGCCGGGCCATGCCATCGTGGTGGCGGCGCGGGATCTGGATCGCGGCACCGTGATCCAGCCGAGCGATCTGCGCGTGTCGGAAGTGCAGGGTGTTCTGGAGGGCGCGTTTTCAAAACCGGAGGAGGCGGCCGGCGCCACCCTCTTGACCGCGTTGAAAACCGATGAACCGTTGCTTGCAGGAGCGGGTGGCGACGCGGGTTTCAGAAGCCCCCGGGGGCCGCGTGCCAGCTGGAATGCGGGCGATCTCGCTGCATGTTTTTCAATCGGAGAGCGTGTTGAGCTTGCTGCGTCCCGGCTCGCGCGTGGACGTGCAGGCGGTATCGGAAAGAAACGGCTCTACCGAGCTTCGCACGGTGCTCGAGAATGTCCAGATTCTCGCCGTTAGCTCGGCGGACGCCAACGGCAATCGTCCCGGCGGGCGCCGCCGTGACCGTGCTGATCCGGGCCGAGGACAGCGATATGGTGGCGCTGGCCGACTCGGGCAGCCATATTCGCGTGGCGCTGCGAAATCCGCTGGATCCCGGCACCACGCCGCGCCATGCATTGACGCTGGCCGCGCTTTTTGCGGGCGGCACGCAAAAGATCGACGGGACGGAATCACCAGGCCAGGCTAACCGCGCGCTGTGGGATCATCCCATTCAAATGTCACGTCCACGTACTCGCTGTGAGCGACTGCGGCTCTGGCGGAATTGCAGGCTCAAACGGTGAATAGCACGTCGGGCGATGCTCTGAAAGTGTCCGCGTTTCGCTCCAGCGATGACGCCCGAAAGCTCATGGAGAGCCTGCGACAAAAGCACGAACTGGAAATGGTCTCGAGCGAAAGGCTGATGGCGGGCGTGGGAAGGCCCATCAGCTACCACGCCGGCCCCAAACCTTACAGCCTGCGCGTGCAGTTCTCGCCGGAATGGACGCCCAGCGGCAAACTCGGCCTGCGCGTGAAACCACAGTTGGGCTTCCCGAACGGCTCGGGGTATCACTACGACCAAATACGACGCCGGGCTGGCGGACACTTCCAGTTTTCTGGTCCAGGGTTTCCCCAACGACGCGCCCGGCCAAGACTTTGCCGAACGGCTGTTTCCCGGCCGCTCCTGGAAGAACAAGCATCTGGTGATCTTCGTTTCCACGCTTCGTCATCCAGCAGACGTCTTCGCTAGCGGTCGCACGCAACGGCCGGAGGCGGTAGGTGCTGGCGCTTTCCGCTATTCTGGTCTTTCTCACCGTCTTCCTGGCGGCCGGCCTGGCCGTGCTCATCGGGTGGTTCACGCTGCAGCGCGTGGGCGCCGCTGCGGCGGCCGAAGACATATCCGAACACCTTCTCGACGAAGGCCCCCAACTGCTCAAAGACGACTCCTTAAGCAGCATTTCGCCATGGGCGCGGCTGCTCGAGAAATCCGACTTCGTCCGCATCATGCACCGGCACCTGTTGCAATCGGGACTAACCTGGTCGCTGGGGCGCGTGACCCTGCTCATGCTGCTGGCGAGCAGCGTGGCGCTGGGCTTTGCGATGCAATTCGAGTGGGTTCCCGGCTGGGCCGATCTGCTGATCGCGGTGGGCGTAGGCGCCCTGCCATATCTCTATATCCTGCACTGCCGCGTCCGGCGCTTCCGCCAGTTCGAGGAAAATTTCCCGGACGCGCTCGATTCGCTGGCGCGTTCGTTGCGCGCTGGACATCCTTTTCCCGCCGCGATGGACATCCTGGCGGAGGAATGCGAGCAGCCGGTCGCGGCTGAATTGCACCAAACGGCGATGGAAGGAAACTTGGGGACGTCCTGGGAGCAAGCGCTCCACAATCTTTCCGAACGCATGCCGCTGCTCGAAGTAAGCATGTTCGCATCCGCGGTCCAGCTGCAAAACCGGACCGGCGGAAAGTTGAACGAAGTGCTGGGCAAGCTGGCCGAGAATATGCGCGAGGCGGTGGCATTGAAGGGGGAAGTCCGGGCGCTGGCCGCGCATGGCAAGCTCACCGGCGCGGTGCTTACGGCGCTTCCCCTCGGCATCGCCGGAGTTATGATGCTGGTGAATCCCTCGTATCTCACCACTTTGATTTACCATCCCTACGGCAAGATTCTGATCGTCGCGGCTGTGGTCTGCCTGGTGGCGGCGCACCTGGTGATCCGGCGGATCGTGGACATCAAGATATGACCGGGGCGGACCGGACACCGGGAGCCGTATGACGCAGATCTGGTTGTGGGCCGGATTTTTCGCGTTCGTTCTGACTGCGGTGGCCGTGGCTGGCTATTGCTACCAGCGCCTGGCCGAACGGCGCAACCTGGATGGGTCCGGGCAAGTGCTGGCCGGCGAGCAGCAACCCACTTCGCGTGCGGCCTTTGCGAATCTGTTCCAATCCATCGGAGAAAACTTCCCCGCCGCCAAGAACGAACAAAATCCTTACCGGATGCGGCTCATGGCGGCCGGATACCGATGGCCCTCGGCGCTGCCCATTTTTTACGGAATCAAGTGTGGCAGCGCGCTGTTCATCGCAGCTCTGTTTGGGATCCTGGCGCTGCTGTACCGGCACGATCCTTCCATTACCCCGCTTCCTATGATTTGCGGACTGGGACTCGGGTTCCTGTTGCCGGATCGTATACTCAGCTCGCACGTGCGCGCCCGCTCCCAGCGGCTGCGCAGCGCCATCCCCCCTGCGCTCGACCTCATGGTGCTCGCCATGGAAGCCGGCCAGGCGCTCGATCAAGCCATCGCCGACGCCAGCCGCGGCCTGAAGCGGACTTATCCGGACTTGAGCGGAGAACTCGCGCAGCTCTATATGGAGCTGAGGACCGGGGGTACCCGGGTGGACTCGTTCCGCGCGCTGGCCGCGCGCAATAAGGAGCCTGAACTACGCAAGTTATCGAATCTGTTGATTGATAGCGACCGCTTCGGGGTAAGCATCGGCCCGGCGCTGCGTTCGCACGCCAAGTATCTGCGTACGCGGTCTCGCCAGCTGGCCCAGGAAAAGGCCCGAAAAGTGGGTGTGAAACTGATCTTTCCGGTCTTCTTCCTGATCTTCCCGTCGGTGCTGCTGGTGACGCTCGGCCCCGCTTGCATCATGCTGTATCGGCAACTGAAAACGCTGCTGTTCTAACCTGAGTCGCAAGAGCAACCTGACCGTTGACGGCCTTCAGCCACGCTGGGAATGACGCGGGCAGCCCACCCCCGCGCCGCTGCCGGTGGCCTGTACCATCGCCTTCGTTCAGCAATTCAGGGACCGGCGGAGAATGGTTACGATGGAAACCATGGGATGCGCTTTTACGGTCACTCGATGGACTTGGCCGCTGCTGCTGGTATCCAGCACCATCTGGGCGCAGCAATACAAAGCAGACCGGGCCGGATCTCCTCCCCCCGAACTGGCGGCCGGCATCGCGCAAGCTCTCGAGGAGACGGGGTTTGAAATCACCAACCAGGGCGCGAAGTATTGCGAGATCTGGCTGCGCACCGATCCTCCTTCCGGCCCGGCATCGAGCGAACAGAACGTGACCTTGTCGAACATTCCGGTGGGAGCGCTGCTGGGGGTGATCCGTTTCGACGGGCCGGGATCGGACCGGCGCGGCCAGACCATTCGGGCGGGAGTATATACGCTGCGCTACGGCATCATGCCCAGCAATGGCGCCCACGAAGGGGCGGCGCCGCAGCGCGATTTTCTACTTCTGACGCCGGCGGCAGACGATCGGGATCTGAACGCTACTCCCAATTTCGACGCGCTGATGGCGATGAGCCGCAAAGCCTCGCATACACACCATCCGGCGGTGTTGAGCTGCTGGAAGGCTGACACCGACTCAGCGGGATTCAGCCAGCAGGGCGACAGCGACTGGGTGCTTCAATCCAAGGTCGGGGATACACCCATCGCCATCATCGTGGCGGGGACCGCCAGCAGCTAGCACCCTGCGGCACTGCCGCCCGGACTCTCTCAGGACATCTCGCCCACGCCATCTTTGGTTGTCCCAGGTCACGCTTTTCCCTAAAGAACCGCGCCTTATTCCGATAAGAAAGACAGGCCGAAAAGAAGAGCCAGGGAGGGGAAGGCACCCGTGTTAGACGTTCTCATCGTGGATGATTCGGCTGCGATCCGAAAGATTCTGCAGCGAGTTTTACGGCAGACCGAAATTCCGATCGGCACAGTGTACGAAGCCGGCGATGGCGTGGAAGCGTTGGAAACGCTGCGCCGGCAGACCATCGGGCTGGTGCTGAGCGACATCAATATGCCGAACATGGACGGCCTGGAATTCCTGACGAAGATGCGGGCCGAACAGGTTTGGCATGGCATCCCGGTGTTGATGGTCAGCACCGAAGGAACCCAGGCCAAGGTTTTGGAGGCGGTGGAGCGCGGCGCCTCCGGCTACGTCCGCAAGCCCTTCACCGCCGAGCAGATCAAAGAAAAGCTGGTGGGGTTGATCTGAGACTGGGGTTGATATGAGACTGGCCGGGCGAAGCAGCCGCCGCTGAATCAGAAACCGCTGACGCAGAAACCGAGGAAAACGATGACAACCGATACAGAGGCGGTGCAGCCGCTTTCGCAGGACGAATTGGTAGAGGCCATCCGGTCGGCTACCAATGAGGTGTTCACCACCATGCTGAATCTGAACGTGCTGGCGGGCGAGGTGTTTGTGGAGAAGGAAGAGGCCGTTCCGAGCTCGGGCGTGGTGTCGCTGATCGGACTGGCGGGGTCGTGGGTAGGATCGGGGAGCCTGGCCTGCTCGGCGGGTTGCGCCGCCAAGATCGCATCTGCGCTGTTGATGGCGCCCTATACCGCGATCGATGAAGACGTACTGGACGCGGTGGCGGAGGTGACGAACATGATCATCGGCAACGTGAAGACGGCGCTGGAAAGCCGGCTGGGTGCGATGGGTTTGAGCACGCCGACGGTGATTTATGGCCGCAACTTTCAAACGCGCAGCTCCGGCAATCAGGAGTGGACCGTGGTCCCATTTGCTCTGGATGACGACCGGATGTGCGTGCAGGTGTGTATCGCCCCCAACGTGGACGCCGCCAAGAAGACCACGCGAACCGGTTTTCCGGTCCCGCATCTGCTGCGCACCTGAGTGCGAGAGCCGGAAAAGGACAGCCAAGACAGAGATGGAGACACGGACCGAGGGAGTTGCGACACTGCGTGTTGCTGCACGTCTGGCGGGGAGATCTCAGGGCCCGCGGGGGATATCTCTGGGAAAGAGAGCGCGGGCATGAGCGCGGAGTCTGACCAGAAATCGAGTTCGGGGAAAAGCGCCGGCGCCGAAACCGGTTCGCCGGCTTCGGTGGCTTCGGCGAATCCGTTGGCCAGCGATCCCGAGCTGATTGGCGATTTCATTCTGGAATCGCGCGAACACCTGACGGCCATCGAGCTGCAATTGCTTACGCTCGATCAAGATCCGTTCAATGCAGAGGCGCTGCACGCGATATTTCGCGGTTTCCACACCATCAAAGGGATGGCGGGCTTCCTCGACCTGGATGCAGTGCGGGACCTGGCGCACGAAGTGGAGACGGTGCTCGATCTGGCGAGGAACGGCAAGCTGACGATCACCTCGGTGATCATCGACCGGATTCTCGAGAGCAAGGACTATCTGAACGTCTGGATGACGGAATTGGAAGCGATGCTCCAGACCGGCAAGACGCCGACGGGTCCGGAGGCGCGCTTGCTGCTGGAGGCGATCCGCGGCCTGGTGACGGGAGCGCCCGCGATTCCGGCTGGGGAACGGGACGCGGCCATTGCGGCCAGTGAAGCTCCGGTTCGAGCGGAGCGGGAAGCTCTGGGGGCGCCAGGTACTCCGGGGTTAGCCGAGCTGGCGCGGCAAGTGGCGGCCCCTCCGGCTGCCGAACTGCCGAGCGAACCGGCGCCCCCCGAGAGCGCCGAAGTCGCCAAGGTGGCCGAAGCACGGCCAGCGGGAGCGCGCTCGATCAAGGTGGAGACGGCCAAGCTCGACTACCTGGTGGACATGGTGGGCGAGATGGTGATCTCGCAATCGCTGGTGCGGCACGATCCGGACCTGGCCACCGGGCTGAAGCCGCGCCTGGCGCGCAATCTCTCCCAGCTGGCGCGCATCACCGACGATATCCAGCGCACTGCCATGTCGATGCGCATGATTCCGGTGGGGCAATTGTTCCAGAAGACTTCGCGCCTGGTGCGGGACCTGTCGCGCAAGGCGGGCAAGCTGGTGGAGCTGGAACTGGCGGGCGAAGAGACCGAGCTCGACCGGAACATCGTGGAGGAGCTGGCCGATCCGCTGATGCACATGGTGCGCAACTCGGTGGATCATGGCATCGAGACTCCCGAGGAACGTGTCAAGGCGGGCAAGCCGGCGCAGGCCCACGTGACGCTCAAGGCCGGCCATCAGGCGGGCCACATCGTGATCCAGATCTCCGATGACGGGCGCGGCCTGCAACGCGAGAAGATTCTGCGCAAAGCGCGCGAGAAGAATCTGATTGAAGCCGGCGTCTCGGATATGCCCGACGGCGAAATCTTCGCCCTGATCTTTCATCCCGGATTTTCCACCGCCGACAAGATAACCGACGTGTCCGGCCGCGGCGTGGGGATGGACGTGGTGCGCAAGCAGGTGCAGAAGCTGCGCGGGCGCGTGGATGTGATTTCGAAAGCGGGCGAAGGCACCACGTTCCTGCTGAAGCTGCCGCTGACGCTCGCGATCATCGACGGCCTGGTGGTAGGCGTAGGGGATCAGCGCTACATTGTCCCCATCTTTGCGGTGCGGGAGATGCTCAAGCCGGCCGAGGAAGCCATTTCCACCATTCATGGCCGCCAGGAGATGGCTATGGTGCGAGGCACGCTGATCCCGGTAATCCGGCTGCACCGGCGCTTTCACGTCCAGCCCCGGCACGAACAGCCTTGGGAGAGTTTGTTGATCGTGGCCGAGAGCGGGACCAAGCTGTTCTGCCTGATGGTGGACGAACTGATCGGCAAACAGGAGGTGGTGATCAAGAGTTTGGGCGAAGGGATGCGCAATATCCCCGGGGTGGCCGGCGGGGCCATTCTCGGAGACGGGCGCGTGGGCCTGATTCTGGACCCGGAAGGCCTGTTTGGATCCTCCAGGGCGAGCCATGGCGAATGACGTGGTTTTCCCTTCCGCCCCGGGAGCCGGGGGCGGCGAGCTGAAGCTGAGCGCGCAGGAGTTCCGCCAGATCGCCGATCTGGCCTATGAGCGTTTTGGACTGGATCTGAAGCGCGGCAAGGAAGCGCTGGTGGCGGCTCGCCTGGGCAAAAAGCTGCGCAAGCTGGGATTTGCCACTTTTGCCGAATATCATCGCCACGTTCTGGCCGATTCGACCGGCGAAGCCCTGATTGAGCTGATCGACGCCCTGACCACCAATCACACCAGTTTTCTGCGCGAGCGGGCGCATTTCGAATTTCTGGCGAGGGCGGTGAACGAAGAATTTCGGGAGGTTTCCACGTTGCGGGTGTGGAGTGCGGCCTGTTCGAGCGGCGAGGAGCCGTATTCGATTGCGATGTGTCTGGCGGAGGCTCTGCGTAAACCAGGCATGGGGAAACCGCCGGCCCGCGAGTTCCATATCCTGGCCACCGACATTTCCACCCGGGTGCTGGACACGGCCCGGCGCGGCGTTTACCCGGCCAGCCGTTTCGATGACGTTCCGGAGGACTGGCGCCGCGCTCACCTGCTGCGCGGCCAGGGGGAATCGCAGGGGTTCTTCAAGGTGAAGCCGGCTTTGACGCAACGGATCGAGTTCGCGCGGCTGAACCTGATCGAGCCGTTTCCGCAGCGGGGATTGTTTCACGTGATTTTCTGCCGCAACGTGATGATGTATTTCGACAAGGGCACCCAGCAGGATATCGTGCAGCGGTTGAGCGGGTGTCTGGAGCGGGGAGGTTATCTTTTCGTAGGCCACTCGGAATCTCTCACCGGCGTCGAACACGGGCTGGATTATGTCCGGCCTGCGACTTATCGCAATCAGACACCAGGGGGCGGGTCGAAGCTCTGGCGCTGAGAACATCATGGCGGTAAGTTCGATGGTCGTGGGGATTTCCGATTGCAAGGTGACGCGGGACGCCGAGTCGGTGCTGGTGACGTATGCCCTCGGCTCCTGTATCGCGGTGGCGATGCACGATCCGGTGACCAAAGTGAGCGGCCTGCTGCACTATATGCTTCCCGAATCGGCGATCGATTCCAAAAAGGCTGAGCAGAATCCCTTCATGTTTGCCGACACCGGGATTCCGCGCATGATGGACGCGCTGAAGGCGGCGGGCGGCGAAGGCAAACGAATGGTAGTGCGGCTGACGGGCGGGGCGCAGGTGCTGGACAGCCAGGGCGTCTTTCAAATCGGCAAGCGCAACTACCTGGCAGCGCGCCGGATTCTGTGGAAAGCGGGGATTTTGGTGGCGGCCGAGGCGGTGGGAGGAGAGGTGTCCCGGACCACGCGGCTGGAAGTCTCCAGCGGGCGCCTGTGGGTTCGGGAAGGGGGCGGCATCGAGCGGGAACTGGTGCGCAGCGCCGGTCCCAAAGGACGGAACGGCAATGAATAATCGCACGGCGGGGCGGCAGGATGGAACTGCGATGCAGGTTCGACAGCGAGGGAGCAATGCATGGCTTACTCAGTCCTGATCGTGGATGATTCACCGGTGATGCGCAGCTTTATCCGGCGCGTGCTGACGCTGTCGGGATTCGAAGTCGGCGAATGCGTGGAAGCCGGCAACGGCGAAGAGGCACTGGCGCAGTTGAGCGCGCATCGCGTGGACATCATCTTGACCGACATCAACATGCCCGGCATGAACGGCGAGGAGCTCTTACTCAAGTTACAGGCGGACGGAACTTTGAAGACCACTCCGGCGGTGGTGATTTCCACCGACGCCACCAACGAAAGGATCGTGCGAATGATTGAACTGGGCGCGCAGGGCTACATGTCCAAGCCGTTCTCGCCGGAGAGTTTGCGAGATGAGTTGGAACGGGTATTAGGAGAGCGGGATGCCACCAGAGCTTGAACAACAGTCCAGGATGGACCTGGAAGCGGCGGCGAGCGACACGGTCCGCGTGGTAGCGGCCCAAGTGCTGGAGACGATGTTCTTCACCGAAGCCGAGCTGGCCCCGTGCGAGCATGCCTGGCTGGGATTGGCCCCGTGCGCCCGGATTGGCTTTGCGGGCTCGCACTTTGGAGAAATGCTGCTGGGGGTCTCGGCGGAGGCAACCGATCCCATTGCGGCGTCCTTCCTGGGTCTGGATCCGATGGAGCTTACCGACGCGCAGCGCGGCCAGGTAATCCAGGAGCTCACCAATATTCTCTGCGGGGCCGTGCTGAGCCACTTATGGCCGGAATCGCAACTGCTGCTTTCCTCGCCCGAGTTGACGCCATGGATCGAGTGGCCGGGCGAAGGACTGCTGCACCGCTGCTTTACGATTCCCGAAGGGATGCTGGCCATCTCCATCCGCTTGAATCCATCCGGGCAGCCCCCTCCGCCGGCCGCCGGAAGCGAGTAATAACAAGATCTTATGGCCGGCGATCGCAAAACCCGGGTGCTGATTGTGGACGATTCGGCCATTGTCCGCAAAATGCTGGCCGAGGCCCTGGCATCGGAGCCGGATCTGGAAGTGGTGGGCACCGCACCCGATCCTTTTGTCGCGCGAGACAAGATCCTGAGCCTGCGCCCGGACGTGCTGACTCTGGACATCGAAATGCCGCGCATGGATGGGCTGACGTTCCTGAAGAAGCTCATGCGATTCCATCCGCTGCCGGTAATCATAATCAGCTCGCTGGCACAATCGTCGAGCCAGGCCGCGCTCGAAGCGCTGCAATGCGGCGCGGTGGAAGTGCTGGCCAAGCCCGGCGGCCCCTATTCGGTGGGTGAGTTGAAACAGGATCTGCCGCAGAAGGTGCGCGCGGCGGCGAGCGCCCGCGTCGGGAAAGCCAAGCCGCAACTGCCGGCGCTGACGCCCGCCGCCCCGCTGGTTCTCGCGGGCGCCAGCAGCTCGACCGTAATTGCGATTGGAGCGTCCACCGGCGGAACGGAGGCGATTCGCGAAGTGCTCACCGGGCTGCCGGCGAACATGCCCGGCATCCTGATTGTGCAGCACATTCCCCCGGTATTCTCGCTGGCCTTTGCGAACCGCTTAAACGATTTGTGCCGGCTGCGCGTGAAGGAAGCTTCCGATGGCGACCGCGTGACGGCCGGACGGGCGTTGATTGCGCCGGGAAATTTTCACATGACGCTGCGCCGGTCCGGCGGCGAATACCGGGTGGTGATCCAGGACGGCCCGCGCGTCTGCTATCAACGGCCTTCGGTGGATGTGCTCTTTGAATCGGTGGCCCAGGTTGCCAAGGGCGATGCCATCGGCGCGATTCTCACCGGGATGGGATCGGACGGAGCGCAGGGGATGCTCAAAATGAAGCGGGCCGGCGCACGGACCGTGGCGCAGGACGAAGCCAGCTGCGTGGTTTTTGGAATGCCGCGCGAGGCCATCCGGGCGGGCGCCGTGGACCGCATCGTGCCTCTCGACCGGGTGGCGGCGGAATTGACCGCGCTGAGCGCGGTGGTTACCAGATGAACGACGAGTTCACAGATAAACGATGAGTTCACAGATAAACGATGAGTTCAAAGGATGCGAAATGTCTCAAATGACGATCGGCCAGAAGTTGACCCTGGGGTTCGCTGCGCTTTTTCTGGTGGCCATCGCCTTGGCTGGCGGCTACTTGAATTCGGTTCAAAGTCTGGCAGGAGCGCTGGCAACAGCAACCAACATAACCGCGAAGAAGATATTCATTGCGTGCGCAGCTCGGCTCAGAAGTTTCACAGTCGCCGCGTCCGGGCCACGGGCGAGGCGCGCCGCGCGGACGCGCGCGGCTTCGGCGAGGTGGCCGGCATCGGCGAGCACGCTGGTGAGCACATAGCTGCACGGGCGGGCGAGCAGGCGGGGGATGGCGGCGGTGATCTGCGCGGCCTGCGGGGGGAGCGGGACGGCCTCGTAGTAATCGCGGGCATAATAGGCGTCGAAGCTGAGGTCGATCAGGGCGAGCAGCTGCGCGGCGGGGTCGCAATCTGCCGGGCCAGGGCCAGCGAGCGGCGGGCATCGGCGGCGGACTCGGCGGTGCGGCCCATCAGCCGCAAGACCGAAGCGCGGCGGGCGATAAAAATATGGACACAAATCAATTCAAATTTGTGCCAGGACAGAAGAAGGTGCAGCTTCCGCTGCTACTTCTATTGTTAACGCAACAATAGGAAGCGTACGAAGCAATGATGACACGTTTGCAGAAATGTCGCCAACAATTACATTGTCAGGCGCTAAGACTAATGTGCCTGTATTAACATTCAAGGAGAACATTGTCCCTGTTACCAATTTTGCATTTGTAACAAACGCGGCAAATGATGTGTATTTTTCTATCAATACGGCGACATGGCTGTGTCAAGGAGTACTTGCACAAAATGCAGCTAACTTCCAAGGAAGTCGCGATGTCCATGGGCAACATCATGGTAAAGACGGCGGCAAAAGGACATAATTAATAATATGGAGTAGGGGTAATATACCCCTACTCCATTAATAAAAAATATCATGGTAAACAAAAACGTCCAATCAGCAGACGGAGTAGCGGAAATGCCAGTCGATTCTACCGGAGCTTCCATTGATTCAGAAAATAAAAAGATAGGATGGCCGGAACGTGCCGGCAATCTAGAAATAATGAACGGCCAAAGGTTAGTAGTGAAGACTTGGCTAATCAAAGTGCTTATTCCTTCACAGGCTGCTCCTGTGTCGCAATACAACTTCAAAGACCAGCCTGCTTTACGTAACGTAGCTGTTTGGGGCTTGGAAGCATACACAACTAGTATCTGTCCAATATCACCGTTAAGCGGTACGGCGCTTATTACGGATGCTATGATAGGTTATTTCTTTCTTTGGATGCAACTTTATAGTAATAGTTATAATTTTATGCAAAATCACCCCTGGGTGAAATTCAAAACAATTAACAGCAATATTGCGGCCGGTAGCGCTCCTTTCAATCCCCAAAATATTGAGGGATTGATTGGGCAGCATATCAACTGGCCAAACTGCTACTTCAATGTGGCGGCACCTACAACAGCAATAGCGGCCAACACAGCCTATAGCATTATGTTGGATGTTTACTATTCTTTCTACAATAACTGGCAAGTCAATGGACTGGGCGGTTCATTTGGATTAAGATAATCTTTATATCTTTGCCATAAAAAAATTGAAATATGGTGGAACTGATAGGTACAGAAAGCGTTATGGCTTGGATAAAGCAAGTCGGCAAGCCAAGTTTTAAAATATGGCGAATTAATGACAGCGGCAATGCACCTGCTGTCTTCGCTTTTCGCGGACAAGATGAAACGAAAGCTGCTGAAGCGTTTAGAAGCAATGGGCTACGATAATGGCCAGTAATCCAAATAACTCAACGGCATATCGAATATATGTAAGTGATGACCTTATAGTTGACGAAGACAACCTAGAGGGGAAGGGAGGCATTACGAGTGAAGCAGGTAAGAAGCTAAGAAAGATGAGGGGAGGAGCAATGGTTACAACCTTCGCTCTCAACAGTCAGGTACTTAATGGGGAAGTACGTAAGAGACCCGTCCGGTAATATCACTTATATACAACCCGCTCCCATAGGACAGCCGGCTGCTCCTGTTCCTCAAGTTGATTTAACCAAGTATGTTGCTAAGGAAGAAATGAACACGGCGGTTGCTCATGCAAATTCTTAACGCTCAGATGCAACAGCGGTTAAATGATTTGGAGGCGGAGAATATAGAACTTCATAGAATTATAAGGGATTTGGAAGATGAGTTGGACGAGGAAGAAGAAGCTATTGGCGAAGAAAAATCAATTATGGAAATATGGACACCCGAAGCAGTAAATAACGTAATTGGCACGGTAAAGGAAACATTCTTGGATATAAAGGGCAGCCGGAATACCAGTGTAAGAGACCCTCAATGCGGTAGCCGGACAGCCGGAAGTGGAAGAAACAGCCAAAGGTTGTTGCAATACCTCCGGGTGCAAAACGGGCACATATCCACCTTATGTTACACCCACAGCCGAAAATGCTTCGTTAATGCAGGCCGACCAACAAAAGAAGCTACAGGATGCCATAGCCCGGCTATATGCTAAGGATGTACATATAGGCGATGACCTGAAAATTATTGCAGGCATTGCAGAAAAAAAACCTAACAGATTTAGGGGATTACTTGAAAGCCTCAGAAGAATAATGAAGTACTGGTTAATAATATTGTGGATACCCTTTGGCCGTATATATATGATAGCAATAGATATATACCGCTCCGGAGAAACATGGTACGGGTTGTTTCACAAAAGAATATATCGGCAGCTAATAATTGAAAGCGGTATATTTGGGCCGATAACACCCATAATGGACAAATGGCTGCAAAAATCTTTGCCGAAAAAACAAGTTAAAGAAGGAAGCACACTTATAGAAATGCAATTCAAATTATGAGAACAATAGGGGCCAGGAAATATAATGAATCAATTATATTTACCGCACTTGGGGGCTGCGCTTGATTTATCTACCGTTAAAGTCGGTATGAATTTTAAGAACAATGGGACTGCTCCAGTAAATCTTTATACTTCCGACAGAACGCCTGATGTTGCCGACCCTATATTCACGGTACAGCCCGGGTCAAATTTTTGGCACGGTAACGAATATATTGAACAGTGGAGGCCGTACATGGATAGGGTTCAGAAAGCAATGCCATTGAAAATAACAGCACGATAGGCAGCATAACCGATTGGATTAATGCTTTGCCGGGTGTTGATATTATAGCCAACGCTTTGGGCGATTACAAATACCTGGGGTGGATCAGACTGGAATGACATGCAAAATAGTATAACCACCGCTGATATTGTTGGTGAGCAACAAAAATTAAACGCAATAGCTTCTAATAATCCAAGTCTTACAACAGATATAACTAAGATAACCACGGCCGCCGCCGCCGGAATAAAAAACACTGTAGGAGCGCTACTGCCTTCGTGGGTAGTGCCTGTAACTATAGGTTTTGGCGTGTTGATTTTATTAGGAATTTTTGGAACATTTGCATCCCATGACTAAGAAGCTAACACCACCGCCATTCGAAACGTACCATGAATTTGGTTATCCAAACGCTATTATCGTTACATTTAACGAGCAAATAGCGGATAGAGAATGTTTGGCAGTATGAATTTGTTAATCTTAGTAATGTTCCGGTAACAGTCAACGGCATGTTCCTGGATAGATACTTTAGCGGGGCTAATCCCTTAGCGCCTACTGTTATAGCAGGAAGTAATAACAGATGGGCGCCCGTTATGCTGGCCGGAGAACGAGACACTAAGACTATGCAATAATATTTCAAGATACATATTATCCTCGCGCTCAGTGCCATACCACAAATTAATAGTAATGAAAAAACAATTGCAACCAATGCCTTATACCAGAGAACCCGAGCAAAGATGAAAAAAATATTACTAATAATTCTTTTGTTTATTATGGGTATAACCTCAAAAGGTACGCCCGTTACAACCGCAACCGTAACCCCATGTCGGGCACAACCACTCAACTATCCGTGTGATGCTTATGGTAATCCTCAATATACCATGTATGACCTGGAAAACCAATGGATATTATTAGATAGCGCCATCGTAACCCCATGTCCGGCACAACCACTCAACACCTCAAAAGGTACGCCCGTTACAACCGCAACCGTAACCCCATGTCCGGCACAACCACTCAACTATCCGTGTGATGCTTATGGTAATCCTCAATATACCATATATGACCTGGCAAACCAATGGATATTATTAGATAGCGCCAACGCAATATTGCGGCGTATAATAGGCCAACCGGCAGCAACCGTAACCCCATGTCCGGCACAACCACTCAACTATCCGTGTGATGCTTATGGTAATCCAACATGGACAAGCTATGATGATGTTAATATTTGGATTTTAATGGACACAATGAACGTCCTGTTACGTAAAGTAAATGGTGGAGGTGGCGGTGGCGGTACGGTTACTTCTGTTTCCGCGGGTAATTGCTCTCCTTTATTTACGGCATCAGTAAGTAATGCCACCACTACACCCGCAATATCATTCACGGCCACACCAACGGGGGTAACTGCCGGAACATATTCAGTAGCTACTTTTACGGTTAATGCAGAGGGACAAATAACCAATGCTGCTAATGGTAGTGCTGGTACGGTAACTTCTTTTTCTGCAAGCGGCATAACTAATTTTGATGTTTTAACGGTAACAACCCCAACAACAACGCCTGCCCTTGCTGAAACATGGAGTACTTAGAGCAATTTATTTGCGGTTGGATATGAAGCAGGCACATCAATTACCGGCGGAGTGAGAATATAGCAATTGGCTACCAGGCGATGTATAATGAAGGTACCCCAAATGCCACCACTGCAATAGGTTATCAGGCACTGGAAGGAAGCGGGCTAGGTATAGGCTATTATAATGTGGCGGTCGGAGCAAGGGCGGGCTATGGAAACACCATCGGTTCGGATAATTGTTTTATAGGCTATGGCGCCGATAGTGCCAGTACTACCGGCAATTATAATGCGGCGGTGGGGGCTTTTTCGTCATATAAAAGCACAACCGCCATCAGTAATACCAGTGAGGGTTATAAGCCATTATATAATAATGTCACGGGAAGTTATAATGTTGCAATCGGGGATTCAGCTTTATTTGTTAATAAAGACAACGGAAGTACTGCCGTAGGGTATAAAGCAGGTGCTAACAGTGGTACATCGGCAACTTATGGCGATGACATATATTATGGATTCAGAAGCTGGCATTAATTGTGGCAGTAATGCGAAATATGTTACAGCCATTGGTTACCTTTCTTTAGGAGGTGGAACGGGTGGTTATAATTCAGAATATGGTGTTTACATCGGATACGAGAGTGGTTACTGTAAATGCTGAAGGCAATAATGTAACTGATGGCACGGTTGCGGTGGGGTCGCTAAGTGCTTTTTCTGCAAATGCGGGAGGTTCTACACCCTCCAATATTACTGTTATTGGCTACAAGGCCACGTATAGTACAAGCACGGGGGTTAATGATGTAGCAGTAGGTTATGAGGCATTGGCGAGTAATTCAACTGGGAGTAATAACACGGCCGTAGGTTATGAGGCTGATGTAGCCAATAGCGGCTTAACAAATGCAACGGCAATAGGTAGCGGGGCAATCGTATGAACCAAGTAACACATGGGTGGCAGGACAACACGGCTGTTACTTCTTTTATTTTTTACGGGGCGTTGCAACCAGGAACAAACGGAGCAGGAATAACAGGACAAATGTTAGTTTCTGAAGGTGCAGGAACATCCCCAACATGGGGCAGGAAGCATACAATTTTCGCACCTGTTACAACTGCAACGGTTACAGCAGTTGATAACCAAATCAACATTATCAATCCTGCGGCCACCCATTGCAGCATTAACCATTGTAATACCCTCTACCCTGGCGAATAACAATGATATAATTTGGTTCACATTCAAACAATCTATAACCTCCATTACCTGGAGTGGTGGCACATTAGTAGCGGCACCGTCATCAGCTATTCCAGGTAATCTAATAATAACGTATGATGCAGGAACGACAGGATTGGTATTAAAATAAAATATGCAATAGTGTTATTTTGCATATTTTATTTATTGTATGGTATGGTAAAATATGGAAATATTATTTTTAAAGGAATTAAGCCACAATCATAAAATGAAAAACGAATGGTTAATTTTAATTACGGTAATGATGGCCGTTGGCTACTTAATTGGCTTAAAATTCAAAATGAAACATACTAAATTATTGGTAGTGGTTATTGGCATAATTACTTATATACTTATTTTTGTGATGGCTCATAATTGGCAACTCCATTACAAAACAGCAAGATGTCTGCCCTAGGAGTTGAAGGAACAATCATAAATTCAAAATGAAACAATACATTTCAAAAAATTGGAAGCACATGTTAGCCGCCTTATTGGTGATTATTCTCCAGGCACTTTACGGAGCGAACGTAATAACATTACAGCAAGACGTGTTAATTTCCGGCGTGTTGTCTGCCCTGGGGTTCGGTAGTACAACTAATTCAGGAACAATACAGATGCAAACAAGCAACCAGTATGCACCAGGAATGACTGAATATAAAGCTTTGCTATTGGCATAGCCATGCTCTGTAGGCCTAGTACTTGCATTGGCCTTCATACCTATTGATGGCGGCCAATGTAGTGGCCACGCTTCCATTCTTGAATTATTATAATAGGTACAGATAAAGATGCGTTTGCCAATGCAGTGCTCGAGAATGGCTAATCAGCTTGGTATAAATCCTGCCGATATAATGTTTGTTATGTATAAGGATAGGAATGCCATCGGCAATAAATAAAAGTTCAGGTAATATGTGAGCCTCATTCAAATTCGCCGATAGTACAGCTAATGGAATTAGGAACATCGTGCGCGGCATTGGTGCAAATGACAGGGAGTACAGCAACTGCCATTTGTTCAGAAATACCTGCAAAATAGTTATACATGATTACGGCGCTCTTGATTCAACAAGCGAAGTTTATAGTGCCATCTTTTATCCGGCATCGGTTTAGGAAGACAGTAACGGATTACGAATATCCCCGCAAATGTACTGTAACGGCGAATCAGGGGTTTTTCGTCCGATTATTTCCGCCAGGTACGTAAGGGGGATTTTATTGCATGGATACAAAAGAACATACCCACTAGCTATGCCAGTATGTTTACGAATGTGTAAAACAGTTGGGACAGTCCAGTATGTTTACGAATGTGTAAAACAGTTGGGACGTACGACACAGATTTAGTCCCAACAATTTTACTTTTTACATGGCTTGTAAGCTGCTCTGTCGAATAAATCTATTAACATCCCAACAGGCCCACGATTGAAACGGAGGTATAGTGACCCACCGTGTACCATCTTAATATTCTTTTTTAGGCTTGGTTGTGGCTTCGTCTTTTGACAGTCGCTTATTTTGCCACCGCAAAGGGTAGCGCAACTCGAAAACAGGCAAATCGTTGCTGTTATAACTAATAATTTCTTCATGACGGGTTTGTTTTATTTGCCACAAATGTATTAATTTCTTCGTATGGCAAAAAAATTATAAGTGCGGTTTAACTTTAATTATTTGGCGGGGGTTCAGTTCTCTTATCCTTATATATGATTCATTAAAAAGGCAATAGAGAAAACAAAAAAGGGGCTGTTAACCCCCTACCATTAAAAGTACCAATCTTAACGGTTGTATGTAAAAAATCAACCTTCAGGGTGCAAATATACGATTATTATATATATATTTGCATTGCCAATCTTAATAATTATGAACACAAACCCATTAAACCCCACAACCACAGCCACAAACAGGCCGAAATGCCTATCCTGTAAATACTTTAAAATAAATACCATCTCAGGAAAAGGGGTAAAAGGTCTATGTTATAACCCACAAAAGCGGGTATATACACCCTTCCACTGCCGATGTTTGCTTATTACACGAGCGCAAAAGGCGCATAACTATTAATCATTCAAAAGTTAAAATTAAAATTAAAATGCCTGACAGGGGAGACAACATGAACCAATGAGAATTATTTTAAATTTTTCCACATGAAACGATTGGAAACCGATAGTGTGGGTTTGGTGATGGAAGGGGCGGAACACACATACCGCCCCCGAAATCCATTACCAAAAGTACTTTAGTTTCCATCACGGCGCAAAAAAAAATAAAAATTCAAATAAAATGGATACTACACAAGCAGAAAACCAAGTAGTGTTCGGCGTTCGCATAATTAACATGTATAACGTTGAGCAAGAATTTACATTTAACCTCGACATCTACGTGATAGATGGATCAGAAATAAGTTTTTTGGCGCGATTATTTAGTTTATACCAAAGAAATAAAACATTATGAATAAAGATATTACAGACGAAAAAGTAAAAATTCTTATAAATATAGGAGAATGTACGTCCCTTAGAGACAGAATGCATACATTGATTTGGCGATTAGTAAAAATGAAAGGTTTCTTAGGAATTTTCTTGATAAAGAGAAAGTTAAAAATAACCCGTATAAAAACGGAACTATTGGAAACGGATTTACTTTTCCTGAAGAGGATTTTTACAATGAAATGAATAAAATTTTTAAAGGAAAAAAAACTTTCTGTTGTGCAAAAATATCATGAATAACACCTGCCAGTTTTGTTTTTTTCATGTATCTTGCGTTTTAACATACAAAAACGCACATGCAAAAGCATTACACTTCTGTCAAAACCCAGACACAAATCAACATGAAGTTACACCAACTACTACATGTGTTAATTTTGCTATAAATAATGAAACTCATCCCTTATATAAATAAGAAAGAGAAAGCCGGGAAATAGCGCCGGCAAAACAAACGAACAAAAAACGAAACTCCATTTCACTATTTTGTAGGTGAAAATATGGCTAAAAAAAGCGCCAATAAGGAAAAAATCGTTCATAAGTCTTTGCAACTGCCCCCTTTGCAGTTGGGGGCAACCGTTGCAAAGACTACTTGAGAAGTACTGACTTTCAAGGAGTTATAGATATTGATAGTGAAACGGATTCTTTATGTGAGAAAAGCAAATTACAGGCAAAAGCGCACGCAAAATATGTGAGTAATTGTATCGCCTGTTCAAAATCCTAAATGATCTGCCAAAACTACCCTCCGAAAATCATTAATAAGGACATTAGGTTGCTGCCAAAATTTACAAAGAAACGGCAATAAGTTAAAAAGTTTGTTAGCGGTTTACTATAATTACAGAATTTGTATAACGTGTTCGCACATGAAGAGCGGACCAAAGAATGAATGCGTATTATGATAAGCTAAATAGAATTGCCCGATAAGCAATTTATGATATTATCAACCCCCATACGTCCAGGGTTATAAGCTGAATACTGCAATAAAAGAGCAATACAAGGCATTGAGAGCAATTAAAAAGGCCGCACAAAAATTAAAAACAAAAATAGAATTAAAGGGGTTAAGAAAATCTGTGAAATCACGCATAATATAACCGAAAAATGTCCATCCTCACTGGGGTTTCATTATTAGCGGCCAACGTGATGCCGAATATCTATTGAATGAATGGTTAAAACATTTTTTTTTTCCCCTACCGCCAGGAGAGGCAAGGGTAATGCTATTTTTAAGTTTGAAAGTAAAGGAGAAAGAGGCTTATTGGAGCTTTTTAAATACCAAACAAAATTCCTGGTTCTCGATACGAAAAAAGAAAGGGAAGGTTATTAACGCTAATGCTTTAAACACTATATTTGAAGCTATTGTTAAAATGCGAACCTTCCAACCGATGGGTATAAAGGCGGCTACAAAGATAACAGATGACATTAACGACTCTCTTCATGAAGCGTCAGTATAAGGAATTAGCTGATGATGGCACTGTGGCGGAGTTTTGAATTCTACGGCCACGATTGGTATGATACTTCAACAGGTAAGTCCTTACCAATTACACACCTTCAGAAAAATTTAAAATTGAAGATGGTTGAAAGGGGCGGCTGCCGGCATAGCCGGTATGATGTGGGTGAAGATTAACCTGTTACGGGGAAGCACTGTAGTCATTGAACCCGCCCCTTTTATAAAAAAATAAATTATATTTGCACCATGGAAAAACTTGAGTATTACTTAGAAGGCCTTGCTAAACTATCAATAGATAGCGGTTATCTTCCGTTGGTTACCATTTGTGGAGAAGGTAAAACTGGTAAGGTTGCTGTATTTTTTCAATCTGCATTAACACAGGATCAGCAGTTTGAGGTTATGGAAGCAGGGTTGCAAATGATGCGCACACGTATAGCTGATGACAAGTATAAGCAGCGTACAGCAATGCCATTAGATTTAAAAAAAGGTAAAATAGAAAGATTAGACTTATGAAGAAATGGAAGTACTTAATTTACAACGTAGAAAGGATAAAACAATGAGAGGCGAAGGTTATGAACTTATTAACGAATCTATTGGAGAATTGGGTTGGGAATTAGTATTTTGCGAAAATTATACCCAGCTATCTAATTCAGTTTATGAAGGAAACTTACACGCTATTATTTCAAAAAGCCTTTATAATGGAACAAAAAAGAAATACGGGACATTCGCATACAGCAAGTTAAAAACCTATTTTCCTTTATGCTTGAGCAAAAAAGCCTACTTGTTTGCGCAATAGTTGCCAATCCTGAAGATCCAGCGCCAGCCTGCAATTAATAAAAACACCATTCTGTTAGCGATAAACAAGCGGGCAATGCTTTTACGGAAGCAAACGGAGGCATTAGAAAATGGTACGGCAAAAATAATATACAAGTCATGATACCTACCCGTTCGTATATAATGAATAAAATACCACCTCCCGATAACAACGAGAAGTACTGTATATTTCTAAGGTTCAAACAGCTGAAGAAATTGTGGGATGTATTATGGGCAGCGTAATAAAAAAAGCGGCAATTGCTTATTTACGCGTAATTATGCAGGTATATTCACAAAGGGCAACAAAACGGTAGCGCAGATATGTGGCGATATATGAGAGTTTAGAAAAGGAAAATTGGAATTTTATACCCGAACCCGCAGACTTGCAAACAGGCCGTTTCTGTTCGGTATATTATTTATGACCCTATCCAATATTCCCGACAGCTTGGATTAGCAGGAGAGCGAATAGGAATGAGAACGTTCAATTGTAAACATTATAGCACATTTTGGAATTGCTACGCTACGAGATACTGGGAATAACTGCAAATTTACGGCTTTGCGGCTACAATATTGCCGACCTTGTTCCTACACATGTATATGTAGTAGCCAGGGACGGAGGAGAAGAAATAATATTAGACGGGACACTTATGACTTCAATAGAGAAAGCGACTCAAAATTCAAAATAAACGTTAAAACAAAAACTCAAGGGGAATAAGGTAAATCTTCATATTTATCTTTGCCTTTGAATGAGGGGTTAATACAGCCAAAAACTTAAAAACTCTTACAAAAAATGAAAAACTTAAAAAATGAAGGTTATGGAATTGAGGAAATACTAATAAACAGCTTTATGCCGATGGTTGTTGTTATTGGGATGCTAAAATTCCAAAAGAATTAGCGGCGAAAGTTAAGCCTTATGGATTCAACTACGATTACTTACGTCTATTTGCAAGAATTGCTAATGCCTTAGCCTTTTCTGATGCAAAAATTGAAGTGGAAAAACGAAACCGCCAAACTCACGCCTGGCTTTACAGGATGGGCAGTGAATATGATTACAGTGTCTATTGTGAAGGCCATCTTTGGCTTCAATTAGATAGTGAAGAAACCGAAAAATTAAGTGCAGAATAGTTGCGGGTGTTACTTGTAAGGTTGCCCGCAATAGGGCGACTACCCGGCCCCGCAGAAATGCGGGGCTTTTTTATTGCCTTAATTTTTCTACCGAACACCCCATCCCCACACCCCATCCCCACAAGCATAGAAAAGAAAAGAAGGCAACTTGCCTCCTACTTGCCTCAAATATTTTTTTTGTTACTTATTTTCGTAAAACTATTGAATTGTTTAAACAGGATAAAAATAATCAGCTTTTCCCTTGCATTTCAAAAAAATTGTATATTTGCACTGTCAAAACCCGCTAAGAGCTGAAAAATCTTAGCGGGTTTTGACGTTCTTAGCGGCGTTGCGACATATAAAAAAACTTTATGGCTCTTGTCTCTATAGATTATCCAATGATCAACACTTGCCGTTAACACGTTTAACCTGGGCATATCGGCAAAAGATTTTGTAAACAGCAGACACAAAACGGTTACAAATGCGATAGCTGAAAAAACTGAACTTACATTCAACTTAGAGGCGTTGGTTTCACATTTGGATTCGCTGAATGAGGATGAACCCACAAAGATTGATGTATGAAAAATAGACAATGCCATTGATGAGCTAACCGCATATAAACACCAGCGGCTACTGAAGCAGACCAGGCTAATATAAGTAATACTTTATCACTTCTTAATCAATTAAGGGATGAGTCAATCAAACAGGGAGCCGCACGAATTGGCAGCTTATGGTCAAAAATTAAAAAGGCAGCGAGCAACGCGGGTAAGGCATTTACGCATACGGTACAGCAGGTTGCCAAAGTAGTCGCCACGGTGGCGACAACAGCTACAAAAGATGTTACAACGGCTGCAAAGGATGTGGCTAAAGTAGCGACTACCGTTGCTAAAGATGCTGAACATGTTGTCGCTATGGTATCAGCGGTGCCGCACGATTAGCAGCATTAACAGCAATAAGAAAGAAATTTGAAGGGGTAGCTACTTCGCTTGCCGCCGCATGGGCAAAAGACAGCAGTAAGGTTAAAGGGATGTGGACAGCCCTTGCTAGCGATACGGCCTCTCTACAAACCGCCATAAAAAACGGGTGTGGCTGTGTTGTTAATGGTCATGTGATAGGTGCAGGCGGTAAGCCGACCGCTCTGGAGGTGGCAACTGTGCCGATAATGAAGGCTATTTTTGCGCTATTAGCAGCCATGGGAATACCTGTTCCACCTAAACTACAACAAGACATAGAAAATATTTAGAATTTTCAGCATATAAAGACTGATATGTCATTCTTTCTGGCAACATGAGAGCTTATAAGTGTTTTATCGTTTCATCTAATGATCGTTTATATGATGTATATAAGAGTTTTATTTTCTCTCTCAACATGCGACTATATAACGATAAGTCTTTTATCGTCTCTCTCAACATGTATCTTTATATATTTAAAGATGTAACGATATAAATGATATTTTTATAATAATTTTTAATTTAATAAATAAAATAAAAAATGAAATAACTAAATAAAAGTGTTTTTATTTATAGTATTATATCTTTATATTAGTAAGTATTAAAATTTAATAATCAAGAAATGTATTTATTTATATTTTTTTTATTTATATTATATTTTTTTATTTTTTTTAATGTAATAAATAATTTTTAATTTATATTGATAATGAATGATTAATAGAATGTTTTAATTATGTATATTAATTTTAATATTAATGATAATTTTTTTATTATATTAAGTGTATTTATATTATATAAATTAATATATGTAAATATGTAAGTAATTATTTTATTTAATATATATTATATATATATGTTTTAATATTTATTTAATATATTTATTATATTATAATTATTATATAATAATAAAATATTTAATTTATAAATTAATAATAAAATAATCATCGGAATTGGAGGGGCAACTGTTCCGCATGCGGAGCTGCCAGAGGGGCGTGATGCTTTTCTCGCTGCACAAGCTTCCCGAGAAGGTGCAAAGCAACAAGCAGGAGTTTGAAACCCGCGCCGCCGGCGTGGCCGGGCTGCTGGGCCAAATCAAGCCGCTACTGGTCGCAGAACAGGCCCGGAAAGATGTCTCGTTCCTGGAAGGCGAACTTCCCAAGTTCCAGGGCTATTTTGAGCAGGTCGCAGCGGCTGCGATGAAGGGCGATGCTCAAGGCGCTTTGAAGATCTATGACGATAGTTCGAACCCATCCTTGACCGCTTTGGAAACGTCGGCACACGACCTGGTGGAGTTGCAAAAACAAATGATGCAAGAAAGTGCCGAGCAAGGCGCGCTTACCTCATCGCGAGCGCATTGGATGGCCTATACACTCTTGTTCGCATCGCTCGGGATCGCACCCATCGTTCTATGGTTAGTCCTGTGGACCACACGCCATCTGCGCGGCGTGGCTTCCCATCTCGCCGAAGGAGCCGAACAGATCACCAGCGCCTCGTCCCAGGTAGCTTCCTCCAGCCAAACCCTGGCGCAGGGCGCCTCCGAGCAGGCTTCGTCGCTCGAAGAGACCTCGTCATCGAGCGAGGAAATCACTTCGATGACCCGCAAAAATGCCGAAAACTCGCAAGCCGCCGCCGGCGTAATGGCGGAAGTGGACCAGCGCGTGACGGAGGGCAATCGCACGCTGCAAGAAATGGTCCAGTCCATGCAAGAGATCACTGGATCGAGCGGCAAAATTTCCAAGATCATCAAAGTGATTGATGAAATTGCATTCCAGACCAACATCCTCGCCCTCAACGCGGCGGTTGAAGCAGCCCGCGCGGGCGAGGCCGGAATGGGATTTGCGGTAGTGGCCGATGAAGTCCGCAGCCTGGCCCAGCGCTCGGCGCAAGCGGCCAAAGATACCTCCGCGCTGATCGAGGAGTCCATCGCAAAATCGAATGAAGGCAGCCAGCGGCTGGAACACGTCACTCAAGTAATCCGCGCCATCACCGAAAGCACCGCCAAAGTGAAGACGCTGGTGGACGAAGTGAACCTGGGCAGCCAGGAGCAGGCGCGCGACATCGAGCATATTTCGAAATCAATCGCCGAGATGGATCGGGTTACGCAGTCTAACGCCGCGAGCGCCGAGCAGAGCGCGTCGGCGAGCGAGGAAATGTCGGCGCAAGCCGAAGCGCTGCAGAACATCGCCAGAGAACTGCGAACTCTGGTAGGCGGCGGCGGCAGCGCAGACGAAAGGCATTCGCAGCGGCCCGCACATTCCTATGTGACGGCCGTATCGTCTGTGCGCAAAAGCACTCCCGAAATTCGGGCCCGCGTTGGAAATCAGTCCATCCCAATGAGAGACGAGTTCGTGAAGATGAGTTAAGCCTCGGGCTGGCACTTAGCCCGTCCGGGTAGTCCCAGTACAATTTCGGTATCGTTACGCTCTCGCGTTCTTGTGCTCCTGGCGATTCGCCAGTAGACTGGAACGAACGCGATGCCGCTCCGTTTGTTCCAGGCTTGTCTGCTGCTGGTTGTTCCTTTGCTGTGCACGGCTGCCGACGAGTCCCGTCCCGCCTGCACGTCCCAAAACCAAGGACTGATGTGGCCTGACGCAGCGAATCACGATCCCAAACTGATTTCGCAGCTGACACGCTGCGGCGAACTGCTCCTCTGCGTTCGCGGCACGTGGCACTATCACTGGGAATCCCCGAGCGTCCGATTTGATCAGTTGGGACACCACGCGAAATCAAAAGCATCCAAGACGCCGGTCTGCGAAGTGGACGCGGTTGTCGAAGTGGCTGACCCGGATCCGCGGCCCTTGCCGGGACACTAGGCGACAGCTTGACGTGAACAAAAGACGACGCGCAACAAGAGACGACATGCAACGAAAGACCGGACCTGGTGAGATCCGGCCTTTCGAATATCAACTGAAACGGGAGACTAACCCGCAAAGGTTGCCCCCTTCGGCATTTGTGGCCGCGCGAAGAGGCTCTACGCCTCGCTCTTGCGGCGCTTGACTGCCACCAACCCGATCAGCAGACCCGCCATCAGGATCAGGGAAACAGAGCGGGGCTCTGGTACCGGACTCACCGCTGTAACCACGAAAGTGCCGGACGACGTGGTCGTATAGCTGGACAACGCGGACAGCTCGGACGGAGTCTCGCCCGTGATGGTTGCACTGAAGTTGCCTGAGACATCGCTCATCCCTGTGCCGTCCGTTGCGGTTCCGGAAACACCCAGGGCAGCGCTCGTTCCGGTCGAAGTTTCGGTGAGGATAATGGGTGACAGGAGGAGGGGCGAACTGCTCAGTTCGGGAGAACAGGATTCGCCGACTGTGATGGCCGACGAGCAAGGTGTGCTGCTGCCGGGGCCGAATGAATCGAGCATGATGCTGAGGCTGGGTTCTTCGGGGAACGAAATAGGCACCTCCACCGGATAAACGCCGCCCACCGGCGGGCCGGTTGGGCTGATGGTGGCACCGGCGTTGATGTCAACCGGTTGACCAACCGCCAGCGTGGGGCTACCCATGTATGTCAAGGTGGTGCCGCCACCCACCTCGGTTGACCCACCCGAGGTGTCGTCTGTCATAAAAGTAATCCCGGTGGGCGTCACCATTACCTGGCCGTTGCCGCCGGTATACAGATTACCCACAACAGTTGCAAATGACGGCGCCGCCGTCAAAAAAAAGAGGCCTAAGCCAGACCCCATCAAACTCAATCGCGCGAAAGATTTCATTTGGCTCCTCCTGGCAGAGCAGGTAATGTTACAAGTGGTTCCCTTACGCTGTAACTCCACGTAAGAGTTATTGGTATTGCTACTTCCGACTCACAACTCCGCTGAAGCTCCGAAGAACGACTCATCGTCGCGCTTCGATTCATCGCTCTGCCGAGAATAATATCCCGGAAATATTCGCACTTGAAGTGACAGCGTGAAGTAACTCGTACCATGCGTCACGAAAAGAGAAAAAGCGGGTAAAAAGCGAAACAATTAGCCGGGCAGCTAGTCTAACTCGCAGTATGAAATGGCACGCCGGGGTGCTTGTCGTAGTGTGCTTACAGGTGGCCTGCAGTAGGTCACCGCGAACCTATCTGGAGCGGGGAAGCCGCTTAGAGTCGGCCGGCAAGTATGCCGACGCGAAAATTGAATATCGCAAGAGCGTGCTGAAGGACCCCAAATTCGCGGAAGGCTATTATCGGCTCGGCCTGCTGGAATACAAGCTGCACGATGGATTTAATGCCTTGGAGGATTTTGAAAGGGCGGCCGGTTATGATCGCGGAAACGACAGGTATGCTATCGAGGTTGCCAATCTTTGCATTGAAGCGTTCCAGGCTTGGCCGGCCAGAAAGCACTTCTACGAGCAAGCGGCGGATGAAGCTGATCTTCTGTTGAAGAAGAACCCGAACTCATTTGACGGGCTGCGGCTGCGCGGCGACATATTGGCGATTGACCGAAAATACGACGATGCCTTGGCCGAACTGCGCAAGGCCGACGCAATCCAGCCGAACGATCCAAACGTGAACCTTGCAATCGCCCAGATCATGTTCGCCGAGAGCCGCGACCGGCAAGGCGAGGACCTGCTTCGCCATTTCCTTACCGTCCGCAAGGACGTGCCTGAGGTTTATGACTCGTTGGAAAAGCAGTATGCGCGCGCGCAACAGTGGGCGGACGCTGAAGATCTCCTCAAATCAGAGATTGCAACTCTTCCGAAAGACGCGCATCCCCGGTTGGAGCTCGCAACGGTATATCGATCGTCAGGACGTTACCCGGAGATGTCACGCACGCTACAAGCGATCCTGAATGATGGCGCTGACTTCCCAACCGGCCCGGCGTTGGTGGGCGACTTTTACGCCGGGTCCCACAATTGGGAGAACGCTCTTGCCCAATACCGTGCCGGACTTCAACAGTCCCCCGAGCATGCGTTCTATCACAAGAAAATTGCTCAAGCATTAGCGGCGCTTGGCAAGCGCGAGGAAGCGATCGGCGAGCTGAATCAATTCCTGAAGGACCATCCGAAGGATTCCGATGCCCGCTTGACGCGCGCCGTTCTTCTTCGCCAAAGCCAAGACTCGAAAGAACGGAATTTGGCGATTCAAGACCTTAAAGAGCTAGCCGTACAAGATCCGCAAAACGGAGTGGTGTACTACAACCTTGGCGTATCCTATCTGGACCAAGGGGATGCCGCTTCCGCCTGGCAGGAACTCAAGAAGAGCGCGGATTTGCGGAAAGACTATGTACCTCCGCGGCTCTTGTTAGGCGACATTGCGCAGACAGCTCACAACTACCGGTCAGCTTTGGAGGCATCCGGGGAAGTGCTGGCGCTGGAGCCCAGCAACCTGGACGCCAAGCTGCTCAGGGCGGCCGCGCTGGTGGGAAATAAGTCCTACCGGGAAGCGGACAATGAACTCGACGCGCTGGCGCGCCTGCAACCCAATTCCAAGGAAGTGGGTCTGCAGCAGGCCGCGCTGGCTGCGGCCGAGAAAGATTACGCGAAGGCCGAGGCTCTGTATCGGCGCTATTATCAGCAGGGATCGAGCGACCTCCGCCCGCTTCAGGGTCTCCTTCAGCTAAGCGTTCTGGAGCACCATCCCGAAAAAGCGCAGGCCCTGCTGGAGCAAGATCTGAAGCAAGAGCCGGACTCCAGCCCGGTCCGCCTGCTGCTGGCATCGGTTGCCACCGAAGAAGGCAAGTTCGATCTGGCGTCCGAGCAGTATCACTGGCTTGAATCCAAGGACCCGAAATCCGCGCAAGTGTACTCCGCGCTGGGTGACCTGTACCAGCGTCGAGGCGACGCCCAGAATGCTCTAGCCAGCTATGAAAAGGCGCGTGAGCTGGCGCCGAACGACGTCAAAATACTGAACGCGATCGCAATTCTGGAAAGCGATAGCGGACAAGCGCAGCAAGCCATCGCAACACTGAACAAGCAACTCGCGCTCCACCCGAACGACGCAGCGGCAATGAACAATCTGGCTTTCAATCTGGCTGAAGCCGGACAGAATCTCGATCGGGCGATATCCCTGGCCCAAACGGTGGCTCGGGAGTTTCCGAACGATCCTGGTGTCCTGGACACACTCGGTTGGGTGTACGCCAAGCGTGGATTAAATCGAAGCGCCATCCAGGTGCTGAGTGGCCTGGTAAAGAAATATCCGAACCAACCGGCATTCCGGTATCATCTGGCGTTCGCGCTGTTACGGAACAAGCAATCGAGCGATGCCAAACAGGAATTGCTTGCCGCGCTCTCGCAACATCCCCCCAAGGAATTGTCCAGCAAGATTCAAGAGAATCTCGCTCAGGTTAGGTAGAAACGCAGCAATTATTTTGGGCTTATTTCGTTGGTCTGCCCGTTTCCTTGTAACAGCTCCTCTTCCCAGGCATCCAACAGAGGAGTCAACACCTCCTTGATTGGAAGCCGGGGTAGACCTTGAGGGCTGCCGTTTCCGGCTTCCACTTGTTTAGAGCGCTTGCAGAGCCGCCTCAGCGCCTCCATAAAAATGCTGGCCGCACATGCGAGCCGATTGTGAGTCCCGCGTTTTAACAAGGTAAAGCTGGCGGGTTTGATGCCGGATCAATTCCAGCGGGGCACACCGAAATCGCGTTGGATCGCATTCACTCTGACAAGCCATCGCAGGCCAGCGTCCTTTCCCCTGCTGCTTGTCCCATGCTGGTTTGACTGGCGGTGCCCGGCGCGATAGCATACCGTTTCGCGTTGCATCGCGCGATTGATCGACGTTGGAGGTGTCTTTTGGCGAAATTCGGCGCACAGTTGGCTGTTGCTCTAGGGTTGCTGTGCTCTTCTCTCCCTCTGCTGGCGCATCATTCCTTTGCGGCCGAATACGACTCGAAGAAGACCATCACAGTCCACGGCGTGGTTCAAAAAGTGGCCTGGGTGAATCCCCACGCCTATGTTTGGGTGGACGTGAAGGGCGAGGATGGCAAGGTGGTCACTTACTCCTTCGAATCGCTCAGTCCGAATGCACTGATGCGCGGCGGATGGACCCGGAATTCGCTCAAGCCCGGCGATGAAGTGACCGTGGACGGCTATCTTGCAAAGGACGGAAAGCCGCTGGCCGATGGTTCCATCCACGCCAATTCGAGATTGATCACGCTGGCCGACGGCCGGAAGGTATTCGCGGGCTCGTCGGCTGACACTGCGCCGCCGGCGAAGTAGCACAGGCCTATCCGATGGTGAAAACGCAACCCCTCAGTATTGCCGTTGCCGCACTGGCGTTGGGTGCGCTAGCCGCCGGGCAGGTTCCGCCCGTCAGGTCCGATCCCGGCAGTCCGGCTCCCGGCACCCTCCGCAAGGACAAAATTCCTGAAGGACCCGCGCCCAAGATGCCCGGCGGCAAGCCGGATCTATCCGGCGTTTGGACCCCGGCTAACTTCCTCGCTATGGGACAACCTTCTTTGACTCCGTGGGCCGAGGCTCTCTACAAAGAACGCCGCGCGAACTTGAGCAAAGACGACCCGGAAGGACACTGCTTGCCCGCCGGCGTACCCAGAATTTCTCCCTTCCCGATGAAGCTGGTTCAAACGCCGACACTGGTGGTCATGCTCGACGAAGGGAACGTTCATAGCTATCGCCAGTTTTTTCTGGATGGCCGCGGGCATCCCAAGGATATGGACCCGCTGTGGATGGGCGACTCCATTGCGCAGTGGGATGGCGACACCCTGGTGGTGGACACCGTTGGATTCAACGACAAAACCTGGCTGAACGGGCAAGGATTGCCGCATAGCGATCAACTGCACGTGATCGAGCGCTATCAGCGCCCGGATTTGGGACACCTGAACGTCGAAATAACTATGGACGATCCCAAAGCCTTTACCAAGCCGCACACCTTCAACCGCACCTACACGCTTCTAACCGACTGGGAGATTCACGAATACGTTTGCAACGAATTCAATGTCGACGCCGAGCACCTGGTCGGGAAATGATCCGGAGCGTCTGCACGTCTGGGCTGGCGCACGGCGGCAGGGTTTAAGTTTCTGCTATTCAGTAATTGACAATCATGAGCCTCTTTGGAAAAAAGCAAACAGACACTGCCTCTGTGACCTACATCTCGTACGCGGGCGAAACTCAAACGGCCGCCGTTCCGATCGGCGACTCGGTGATGGAAGGCGCCATCAAGAATGGAATTGACGGCATCGTCGCCGAATGCGGCGGCGCGTGCCAATGTGCCACCTGCCACGTTTATGTCGACGAAGCGTGGCTCGGTCTGCTGAATCCGATCCAGGAAGATGAGGACGAAATGCTCAACACCACGGCTTCCGAGCGGCGTCCGAATAGCCGTCTGGGCTGCCAGATCCCAGTGACCAAGGAGCTGGATGGCCTGATCGTGAGGACGCCTGAGACCCAGCAATAAGGGCTGGGGCATGAAGTCACTCGGGCCAATGCAATGAAGTCGGATGGTGTCGTTATCGTCGGGGCCGGACAAGCCGGCTTCCAAGTTGCCGCATCGCTGCGCATGGAAGGTTATGAGGGACCGGTCACGCTGATCGGCGACGAGCCCAATGTTCCCTACCAGCGCCCGCCGCTCTCCAAGGGCTTCATGGCCGGCAAGCAGGATATCGAAGGCATTGCTCTGCGGCCCTTCGCTTTTTACGAGAGCCATCGCATCCAGTTGGTGGCGGGCACGAAAGTAACTGAAATCGACCGCGTGGATCGCTCGGTAAGCCTTGCTTCCAGCCATGGCGTTCACCGCAGTATTCATTACGATGCGCTGGTACTCGCGGTCGGAGCGCGCAATCGGACGTTGCCCGTCAAAGGCGCCGAGTTGGACGGCATCCGCTACCTGCGTACCGATGCCGAGGCCGTCGAGATCCAGCAGCGCCTGGCTTACGCGCGCGATATCGTCGTGATTGGCGGAGGATTCATCGGGCTGGAACTTGCCGCTGCCGCACGTGGGCTGGGGAAATCGGTGCGCGTGCTGGAGGTGCAGTCCAGGCTGATGCCGAGGGTGGTTTCGCCCGTCCTTTCCGATTTCTATCGCGATGTTCACACCAGCCAGGGCGTGGAGATTTCGCTCAATGCCGCGTTGTCGGAGATGGCCGGCGATCAAGGGAAGGTCAGCGAGGTGATCCTCGGTGACGGCTCTCGTCTTCCGGCCGATCTGGTGCTGGTTGGGATTGGCGTGGTCCCGAATATCGAGCTGGCGCGCGACGCCGGACTCAGCGTTTCGAACGGCATTGTTGTCGATGGGCACCTGCGGACCGAAGATGAAAGCATGTACGCCATCGGCGACTGTTCCGATCACCCGAATCCATTTGCCGGCGGCCGCGTGCGGATCGAGTCCGTGCAGAATGCGGTGGACCAGGCCAAATGCATTGCGGCAGCCATCGTGGGACGCTCGGAACATTATCGTGCGGTGCCCTGGTTTTGGACCGACCAATTCGATATCAAGCTGCAAATGGCGGGACTATCGGTTGGCTACGGGCAGGTGGTCACTCGCGGCGAACCCGAGAGCCGTAAGTTTTCAGTTTTCTATTTCAGGGACGGTAAATTAGCCGCGGTCGATTCGGTGAATCGTCCGGGCGATCACTTGGCCGGGCGAAAGCTGCTCGGAGCCGGGACCGCAATCACGCCGGAGCAAGCTGGGGATCCGAATGTGGAACTGAAATCGCTCAAATAAGATCGCTGCTGCCATGCTGACCTCGGAAGCTCCGGTCATCTCCCTGCTCAACGTGAACCATTTTTATGGCGCGGGCGCGCTTCGCCGCCAGGTGCTCTTCGATGTGAGCTGCGACATCTGGCCGGGTGAGATCGTGATCGTGACCGGGCCCTCGGGGTCTGGAAAGACCACCGTGCTGACGCTGGCCGGGGCGCTGCGCTCCGTCCAGCAGGGCAGCATGAAAATTCTCGGGGAAGAACTGTGCGGCGCCAGTCCCGGCACGCTGGTGCGGATTCGCGAGAACATCGGATTCATCTTTCAGTTGCACAATCTGCTGGAATGCCTGACCGCTCGCCAGAACGTAGAGATGTCGCTGGGGGTGAGGCCTCTGGGGCGGCGCGAAGCGCGGACCAGGAGCATTGCGATGCTGGAAGCGGTGGGCCTGGCCGACCGCATCGATTTTCCTCCGAACCAGTTGTCGATCGGCCAGCGCCAGCGGGTAGCAGTGGCGCGCGCGTTGGTGCGCCAGCCGAAGATCGTTCTAGCCGATGAGCCCACCGCGTCGCTCGACAAACAATCCGGCCGCGACGTGGTGGAATTGCTGCGGCAACTGGCGCGCCGGCAAGGTTGCGCCGTACTTCTGGTGACCCATGACAACCGCATTCTGGATATCGCCGATCGGCTGATGCTGCTCGAGGATGGGCGGCTGGGATCGTTCGGAGCGGTGATGTCGCCGCACGCTGGCCACCTGTTGACCGCGCTCGCTCGCATGCCCGGCCGCGAGCATCTGCAAGTTCTGATGGGCCGCATGAACGAACTGGAGTTCCTGGAGCTGCTAAAGGTGATGGCCGGGGAGTTCGAACAGTTTTTGAATGTCCTGCAGATGGGAGATCGCGATGGTATTCCGGTATTGTTCGGAAACCTTCTGGAAGTTGTTTTCGGCAAGATCGCGAATCTGCTTGCCGCGGAGGGGGCGGGATTGCTCGCGGTCCGCGACGGGCAGCTTCAACCCACGATTACAGCCAGCCATCCGAACGAAACGCGGCCGGATCTGGCCGCGCAGGCGGCCGAGCGCGGCGAGATTGTGAACCTCTCCGGAGACTCCCTGGGCTCGGGAGTGCACAGCATTTTGTGCGTGCCCATCCGAAACAGGGAGGAACAGATCCACGCTGTGGCGCAATTGGTGAACAAGCGCGGCGGAGATGGATTCACGTCGGCTGACGAGCGGGCGTTTCTGGATTTCGCCGGACCTCTGGGGCTGATTTTGGAAGGCTGCGAGCGCGTGCGCCACTCGCACTGAACGGTTCAGGGTGCAATGTCGAGAGTCACGATATTGCTTAAGAAAGTTCCGATCACGGCTTGGAGCTGAACGGGGGATGACGCAGCTTCCGGCGCCACCAAATTCAGCTGGATCACTCCCAGCGATCCCGCTACAGGCGCGATGCCAACGACATTCACCGGCAGACCATTGGCCTGAATCACGGGCGTCTGAGCCGGAACGCCCAGGCCGGTGAGGAAGATCGATATGGTTTCGCCTGGTTGAGCGGGCTGCGATGCGGAAACTGCCGAGGAGTCGCTCGCGTGCAATGCCAGTGCAGCGCCTGTCCCGCTGCCGTCCGCTGAAAACAGGGCCGGAACAGCGGGCTCCAGCAGAATGTTCACCGTATCTTGCCCCTGAGGGTTCGTGACTGTAACGGGCACCAGTCCTGTCAATGATGCCGGGACGATGGTGTTGATTTGCCCGCTGGAGTTGAAGAAAACCGGTGAAGCAATTCCTCCGATGGTGACCGAAGCATCCGCGAGATCGGAACCGTAGATCGCAACAAGCATGCCGGGAGCGCGCTCCAGCGTGGGAATGTTCGCAGCCGCGGGCGCGACTAAATTGATCATTGGCCCCGGTTTTACTTCCACAGCAACATGGCCGCCCGCGATAATCGGCAACGGATATGTTCCCCCGTTGATGCGCACCTGATACTGTCCTGAAGGTAAATAATCCGCGAAGAAAACTCCTCGTGAGTTCCACGGCAGATCGCCTGGCTCGGGAGCGTTCATCAGAACAGCCGCGCCGGGGTTGGGCACCGGATTTCCCAAATTGTCCGCGACGTCCAGCAACACACCGCCATATTTCGAGAGGACCGCATCTTGCGATGCGTCGGCGCCGATGGTTTGCCAATTCGAAGTGTTAAGCAGGAATGACGTGACAATTTGATACGTTGGGTGACTGCGATCGTTGACGACCGCAATGCCGGGGCCGTCACAGAGAAACGACGGCAGGTTGTCCGCGTGACAATACGGCAGCACTCGTACGTGCGATGCGCCGATGGTTGCCGCAAGCGAAGCCGAGGTCACCGGAACCACGCCATCGTCGGTATTGGGCGATTGAGCGCTTCCGCCCTTATTTCCTACGATCGAAAGGGCATCGACGCCCTGCAGATCGTCCATGCGCTGGTTCCAGGTGCCGAGATCCCAAAGAAAATTGCTGCCCTCGAACATTTCTATCGTTTGCGAGTCCGTGGCGTTCCCGCCGACCAGGCCTGCGATCGCCAGCAATCCGGCATGCGGCGTGGCGATGAACACAGCCTTGCGAATTCGGACCACCGGCGGCGGGGAAAAGCCTCCCTGCGGCTGCATCCCGGCCAGCCAGGCGCGAACAATCAGGCCGCCCATGCTGTGCGCCACCACGTCCACTTCGGGAGCTCCCAGGTTGTCGAGGAAATTGCCGAATGCCTGCGCCAGTTGCTGGATGGTGGGCCGCGCACCGCCGGTGGTTCCAGGCAGCACGGAACAATTGTCGAAGAAAGCCACCTGCCATCCGTCCGCGGTAAGCAGGGATTGCATCGCGCCGAAAGTGGCCGACGAATCGGACGTCCCGCTGCAAGAGGATTGATAGCCATTCAACAGCACCACCGGCGGACGAGCCTGCTGTGCCAGCAGCGGTGCGGCAAAGACGATGAGCCACGCGAGTTTCATCAGAAAATCTCGGCCGGGTCCGCCTTGCGCAATGCCAGCATCGCGAAAGCGCCCGATCCCGCGCACATGATCAACGTCAGCAGGTACACCTGCGCGGATCGAACAGCGGTCATTTCGAGCGGCAGCAAGGTGGCGTTGCGCGTAATCGTATAGATGGCATCCGCCAACAGGGCTCCCGGAATAAAACCAAGCACGGACATCAAGACGGCCTGCCGCATGACCAGCAGCGAGAGCTGGCCGTCGCGATAGCCCATGGCCTTCATGGTTGCGTACTCGGCGCGATGATTCGAGACATCGCTATAAAGGATTTGGTAGACAACCACCGACCCCACCACCAGGCCGATCAACAATCCCGCGGTGAACACGAAACCGATCGGCGAGACTCGAAGCCAATAGCTTTTTTCCTGCTCCAGGAAATTGGGCATCGTGGTAAACCGGACATCGGAAGGAAGAGCGGCGGACAAGCTTCGCACCACTTGGGATGCGTCGGCGCCGGGCCGGATTCGAATCAGTCCTAAGGCGGGCAAGGTTGAACTGCTGCCGGTGGTGAGCATGCGGTATGTAAAATCGCTTGCGATCAAATGGCCGTCCGTACCGAAGCCTGGACCCAGGCGAAACAGTCCCACCACCTCGGCTTCACGCCGCGATGCTTGAACTTGCACATCACCGTGAGCGCGGGCTTGCGCGGCGATGGGGCCGAACATCGCGCGCGACTCGTCGTCGAAGAGCAACGCGCCGCTTTCGGTCAGGGCATCGAACTTCACCGGCTGGCCATCGAACCGAAAGACGTCGTCCGCCGGATTCAAGCCTAATAAAACGATCTGATGTTCCTGGTAATTGACCGGGTTCTTCAGCGCAGCCCATCCGATGTCCAGCGGCGCGCACGAAAGTACGCCAGGCACCGCCAGCGCTTGGGCGAACCGCTCCCGGGCAATTACGCCCGCGCCTTGCTCGAACTGGTATTGCCAGCTTGTCATCACGACATCGGCGTTTAAGTGCGAATAGAGCCTGATGGCCGCGGTGAGCAGCGAGTCTCGCAATCCGATCTGGCCCAGCATCAATGTCACCGCAAACGCCACTCCGGCCAGCGCCGCCAGGAAGTGACCTTTTTGCTTGGTGAGCTGAAGCCAGGCGAGATGAATTCCTGCCGTCATGGCTCGATGAGTACGTTCACCTTGGCATTGATCCGTTGCGCGAGCATTTCCGGATGATCCACGCTGATCCGCGTCTGATAAACTCGCTCGTCGGCCGCCGCGGAGGGCTCCATCGGGAGACTGCGATTCTCAATCTGCGGGCTGATCGAACGCACCACACCGTCCAAAGAGCTCGCCAGAGACGCGGAACTGATCACGGCCTTTTGCCCCGGATGCACGCGCGCAATGTCCGTCTCATAAACTTCGGCGATCACATCCATTCGGCTAGTGTCGGCGAGCGTCACCACGCCGTCGGGTCCGACAGCTTCGCCCGCGCGCGCCACAATCCGAATCACCCGCGCTCTCACCGGGGATCGAACGGTTCCCGCGTTTTGTTCGATGCGGGCGCGGTCCAGGTCCGCCTGCGCGGCCGCTAATTCAGACGTGGCCAGGTTCAAATCGGATTCCCGCACTTCGGTGAGGCTTTCCAGACGGTGGCGGGCGGCGTCGAGCAAACGGTCCGCGTCTTCCGATTTCAAGCGGGCTTCGTCCGCCTGAACGCGCGGAACAAAATCCTTTTGCGCCAGCGCTTGTTTCCGGTCCAGCTCTTGCCGCGCGGCGTTCGATTCGGTCTGGAGCCTCGCCACTTCGGACTTCAGCGCCAACACATCGCCAGGGCGCGCTCCCGCTTCGAGCTGCGCCAGGCGGCTTTTTGCAACGGCCACGCGCGCTTCGGCCTGCTTGACCGCGGCTTCCAGATCCGGCAGCGATTGGAGCGTCGCGATCGTCTCGCCTGGCGCAACCATCTGCCCTTCCTGGACCAGCAGCCTGGCGATCACGGGAGTCCGCCCGAGCGCGGGAGCCGCCGCAACCACGATGATTCCGTTCTCAGGTTCCACGCGGCCGATACAGCCCACGCCCGCTGGGGTTCCAACGCGCCCGGACACATTAGCCGAGACCGGTTGCGCGACAGATTTTCCCTGGCGGCTTTCAAACAGCCACCAAACCCCACCAGCGAGCACGGCAACCAACAAGATGGCCGCCCATTTGATTCGCCCAGTTACCACTTCATCCCTACCACGTCTTCCCTATCACTTCATCCCCGCGATATCGCCAGTGGCCTCTGCGAGAGAGATTCGCGCCACTTCGTGCTGGTAAACCGCCATGATATAGTCGTGCCGCGAGCGGAACGTGCGCGCTTGAGCCTCGGTCAGTTCCACGCCGCTGGCCTCGCCCGCATCATATCGCGCCCGCGTCTCCACAGAGTCCGCCTCGGCCAGCGACGCCTTTTGTTTGGCTAAATCCACTTCGCGTGCCGCGGCCTGGAGCGATTCGAACGCCAACCGCACCTGGACTTCAATTTGCCGCCGCATGGCCTGCCGGCGAATGTCTGCCTGGCGAATCTGCGATTCGATGTCGGCGCTCTGGCTGGCGCGGCGCCCGCCATCCAGGATCGGCACCGTGAATTGGAAGCCAGCCGTGTAAGTTGGGGTAGAAACGATGTTGTTATCTCCCGTTGGTGTGGGAGCCACGGTGACCGCGCCCGCGTCCGCGAAAACTCCCAGCGTTGGAAGCGCCTGGGCTGCGATGGCGCGCTCGTTCAAGCGCAAATTCTGCACGCCCAAATCCGCAACGGCGAGTTCGCTTCTGGAACGGAAAGCCGTATCGAGCGCTTCTTCTAAAGTCTCATTTTCTGGCCGGTACACCGGCTGGTCCGTTAACTCGACGGACGTGTCTAAAGGAACCCCGATCGCCGCCACAAGCTGCAAAACCGCGCTCCGATAGGCCGACTGCGCCTCCAACAGCGTCTCACGAGCCTCGGCCAGATCCAGATTTGCCCGCCGCACGTCGCTGCCCGTAACCAGTCCTTTGTTCTTGCGCGCATTCGCCAGGCTGACCGTTTCGTCCGACAGCTTCACGTTCTCGGCCGCCAGATCCGCCTCCGACTTCGCCCGCAGCGCGCTCAGGTAGGCGCGGGCAGTTTCGGCAGTGATTTGTCCTGCGACAGCTTTGCTTTGAGTTTTGGCCGACTCCACTTCTTCCCGAGCAGCCTGGACCTGGCGGGCGGCCGCCCGGTTGATCACACTCTTGGTCACTCGCACCCGCGAATCCATCACGGTAAATGGCCCCACTACCGCCGGAAACTGAACATTCGAGACAAAGGGGGAAACCTGGGGAATATCGACGCCGATGGAACGCAGGTCGAAGCGCAGAACACGATCGGAAATGCCGCCATCCACCTGGAGAGCGGTAGCGGCGCGCGTTTGCTTCACGTGAATTTCCGCCACCTTCTCCGCTTCGGCTGCCAGTTCCAATCTCGCCTGTCCGGCGGGCAACAAGGCCAGGCGGATCGCCTCCTCCAAACTCAACTTGAGGGACTCGGCGGCCGCGCAACCTCCCGCGGAAGCCGCCAGCCACGTGATGAACACCAGAAGCAGGCACAGGAGCCGCGTAGGAGACTGCATGCTGAATTTTACTTTACACGTCTCGGCAGCGGGGTTGTGTTTCAGCTCGCGGCACGAGTCAATGCCAACGGATGCTTCGGCTGGTAGAGACCTATTTCGCCTCCGCCGGGAAGCTTGAACTTAGTTATGGAACCCCATCTTTCTTGCTGCACCTTGGAACATTGCACACCCTTCTTTTCGAGTGCCGCCATCTCGGTTTTAAAATCGTCGCACATGAAATACAGCTCGTGCCGGTTATTCTCTTCGGCGGGATGAACCGCCACTTCGGCCGGAGGCAGCGCGAAGATCAGCCATCCGTGCCCAACATCGACGCCGGAGAATCCCAGGACGTCCCGGAAGAATGCGCGGTCCGCGTCCGCGTCCTGGCTGTAAACGATTGCGTGGGCGCCAAAAATCACACGTAGCTCCTTTTCGCACTTGTGCCGGTGGACCACGGGGCATGCCCGGCGAGGCCCATTACCGAAATGACTTTCAGTATAATCGAGCTACATGAAAGCACTATTCACGAGCATTGTTTTGTGTTCCAGCCTGTTGGCGCAAGCTCCAGCTTCCAAAAGCGCGGCCACGCACGTTGCCCACCGGGCGGTTGCCAGACCATCGCTGATGAATCCGGCGTCTTTGCGAGCCAGAGCTCCGGAAGTCTTCCAAGCGCAATTCATGACCACCAAGGGCGATTTCGTTGTGGAAGTGCATCGCGATTGGTCGCCGCACGGCGCGGATCGCTTCTACAACCTGGTGAAGGCCGGTTTCTTCGATGGCGTGGCGTTTTACCGCGTGCATCCGGGCTTCATGGTGCAATTCGGGATCAGTCCGAAGCCGGCGATCAACAAAGTATGGGACAACGCCAATATTCCCGACGATCCGGTGATGGGGAGCAACAAGCGCGGCTTTGTCACTTTCGCCATGACCCAAAATCCGAACAGCCGCTCCACGCAGGTGTTCATCAATTTTGGAGACAACGCGTTTCTCGATCCACAACGTTTCGCGCCGTTCGGCCAGGTGACTTCAGGCATGGACGTGGTGGACATGCTCTATAGCGGGTACGGCGAGATTCCGGAGATGAACGGCAAGGGACCCGAACCCGACAAAATCGAGAGCGAAGGCGATGCGTATCTGGTCAAGAATTTCCCGATGATCGACAAGATCAAAATGGCCAAAGTACTTCCCGCTGCGCCGGCTGCCGCTCCGGCCGACAAGAAGTAGCGCCACGCGGGCTTACTTCGGATTCTCGAGGGGGAACTCGAAGTAAAAGAGGTCCTGGCCGGTGGATGCCACCTTGAGACCGGTCAGGTAAAATTTCGAACCGGGCCGGTGCGTGGTCTGAAAATAGAAAAACCCGTTGGCCGATTCATGCGGCGGCAGCAGCTTGGCCGCGAACGCCCGCCCGTCGATTTCCCACACATCCAGCGGATTCTTGTGCTTTCGATGGATGGGTATCGGCGTGGCCACCGGCACGCTCGGCCGGTCCGGCCCCCCCAGGGTTTGGACTTCGTCCGCGGGCGTCGCTTCCACTTCGCGGCCATCCACGCCGGTGTACTCGGCTTGCAGGTGGTCTAGCTTGAGGGCCTGGTCCGTGTCATTCTGGATGATGACGAGAACGGGCAGAACGCCATACTGATTGGGGTTCAATTTCCCGAATGCCGTGTGAGCCAGCTCTTCGGTGTCGTAGACAACCGCCGCCACGGTCACGTGGTCATTGGTCTGTTTGGTCCGGTAGGAGGAAGCCGGCCCGGGCAGGAATTTACCCGCGTCCTTGTTGTTGTCGGCAGCCAGCCTGCCTTCGCCAGCAACAAAAAGCACGGCCATGAATAGATTCAGGCAGGTGAAGAGCGCTCTCATCGAAATCCTTTACTGGGCGATGCGTGTCGCCGCCGGACCACTGCTTGTATTCTATTTCGTTTACCGCTCGGCGCGCGATCCGCGCTATTCCCGCCGGTTTTCCGAGCGCCTGGGCGGCGAGCCGGTGTCCTTTCACCCGACGCCCCCGGGCGCCATTTGGTTGCACGCCGTTTCGGTGGGCGAAGTGGTTTCCGCGGCTGGATTGTTACGTGAGATTCGCGAACGCAGTCCGAGTATTCCTTTTTATGTCTCCGTTGCTACCGTGGCGGGCCGCGCGATAGCAGAGGAGCGCTTGGGCTCACTGGCGGATGGCATCTTTTATGCCCCGATCGACTACGCTTTTGCCGTCCGGCGCGTGCTGGCGCGGATTCGTCCGTCCCTGGTAGTGATTCTCGAGACCGAGATCTGGCCGGCGCTGTATCGCGAAGCCAAGCGCGCGGGCTGCAGCCTGCTGATCGTAAACGGGCGGATTTCCGACCGGGCCTTTCCGCGCTATCGCCGCTGGCGGTTTTTCTTCGAGGACGCCTTGCGCCTGCCCGATGCCATTCTGGTGCAAAGCGGCCAGGATGCCTCGCGTTATTTGGATCTGGGCGCGCCCCGGCATGCGGTGCAGGCAATCGGCAATCTGAAATATGACGCGGAGCCTTCGCGCGGGGAGCCGCCGCGCATCATTACGGAGCTAATCGCAAAGCTGCACCCTGCCTCAATTTGGATTGCGGCCAGCACCATGCCTGGCGCGGATCGCGAGGACATTGACGAGGACGACGCCGTATTGAGCGCCTATCAGCAGCTGGTGCCAACCCACCCTGGCCTTTTGCTGATCCTGGTTCCACGCAAGCCGGAACGCTTCGATGAAGCCGAGGCGAAGCTGCGCCAGGCCGGTTTGCGATACGCTCGCCGGTCGCAAGAGACCATCGATGCTGATTTGGCGCTGCCCTGCGTGGTCCTGCTCGATTCCATCGGCGAACTGGCCAGCCTGTTTCCCATCGCCGATGTAGTGTTCATGGGCGGCACGCTCGCCCGGCGAGGCGGGCACAACGTGCTGGAACCGGCGGCTTGCCGTAAGGCGCTCGTCACCGGTCCGCACCTGGAAAACTTCGCGGCCATCGCGGCGGAATTTCGCGAGCAGCGCGCATTTCTTGAAATCCGCGGCGCGGGCGAGCTAGCCGAGGCCGTCGCAAGACTGCTTGACGATCCGCGATTGCGCGGCGATCTGGGCGCTCGTGCCGCCGCGCTGGCTCCCGCAAGACGAGGCGCCACCAGAAAAGCAGTGGCCGAAATTCTCCGCTGGCAGGACCTGGCGGTCCCATGCTGGAGCCAGCTAACCCCCGCGCGATTCCTGCTCTGGCCGCTCTCGCAAATTTGGGCAGCAGTGAGCGCCCGTCAGCAGCGCCGCAAAATTGCGCACGCCAGGCGGCTTGCCACGCCTGTGGTCAGCATAGGCGGGATCAGCATGGGCGGCGCAGGGAAAACTCCCATGGTGGATCACCTGGCCGAGCGGCTGCGGGAAGCCGGGCATCATCCCGCCATCCTCACGCGCGGATATCGCCGCCGCTCCATCGAAACTTCGATTCTTGTGGAGGCGGGCGAGCCGGCGCCCGTCAGCTTCACTGGGGATGAGGCGCAGATCTTCGTGCAATCGGGCTACGCGCACGCGGGCATTGGCGCCGACCGTTTTATCACCGGCCGCCTGCTCGAAGAAAAATACCGGCCGGACATCTTTCTGCTGGATGACGGATTCCAACACACCGGGCTCCGGCGCGATCTGGATCTGGTCTTGATCGATGCCATGAACCCGTTCGGTGGAGGCGCGGTTTTCCCCTTGGGAAATCTGCGGGAACCCATGAGCGCGCTCTCGCGGGCGGGAGCTTTCGTGCTGATGCGAGCCGCGCCCGATCGGGAGTATGCAGGCATTGTGCGGCAATTGCGCGTGTTCAATCCGCATGCGCCGATCTTTCGCGCGCGCCTGGAGCATCGCTATTGGGTGGATTATCGCACCCGCCAGCCGCAGCTCTCCATTGATGGGCCGGTAGCGGCGTTCTGCGGTCTGGCGAATCCCGCCAGCTTTTGGGGAACGCTGCGATCCATCGGTCTTCATCCGGTATTTCATTGGGCCTTCGGGGATCATCATCATTACACCTGCGCGCAGGTGCAGCGCCTGGCGGCTCAGGCTAGGCTGCACGGATCGAATCTGCTGCTCACCACCGAAAAGGACGCCATGAATTTACCGGACAGTATCGCGGCTGCTTTAGAACATGCCGGGGTCCAGGTGTTCTGGCTGAAGATTGGAGTTCACATTGAAAAGGAAGATCAACTGCTGGACTTGATTGCGTCGAAGATGCACCGCTACAATCCCCCGCCGTTCATCGGGCGCGAACCGCGCCATTACGGCGCCTGAATGCTGTAAATCATTAAACCATTCACATTGGGGACCAAAAGATAGCCGCTGGCAGTGGCCACATCGGTCATGCCGAATTGCGTGGTGAAGGGATACAGCACGGGAGAAGCAGGCGTGGTGGCGTCGACAATCCAGAGGCTGCTTGGGCCGGCCGGGTCTGTGGACGGCGGATCGTTGACGATGGCGAAAATATCCGATCCGGAAGTCTGCGACGCGGTCTCTAAAGGCTGAACCACGTAGGTGCCTGTGGTCGGAACGGCCGGAATAGCCGGGGGAGCCACATTCGCGATCCCGACCGGGTTCTGCACATTCGCGATATTCATCGTGGAAAGCGTCAGGTTGCCGGTGATGCTGAAATCGGGGACGCCCGGGTTGCGGAAGCTGGACGTATTTCCGGTAACGAGCAGCAAATTTTCATCGTAGCCAAAGCCCAGAAAGATGGCGGCGTTTGATACAGTGACCTGCTCGATGCCTTGCATGCTTTGTGGACTGGCGATATTCACCACGTCCAGGGCCGCGATTCCGCTGGTGCTGGCTCCGCTGGAAGTGCTGCTGGTGATATACGCGGTGGCTGGGGCGCCGGTGACCGTGGCTAACGCCAGCGCGTTCGACATCACGCTGGCGCCGCTCGATCCCGGCCCGCTCGAGAGCGCCGAAAGCAGAACGGGAAACAGGCTGTTGAAATCGAAGTCGATGAAGTTCCCGTGCTGCGCGCTGATGGAGTTCCCGCTCGTGTTAAACCAACTGGTGCTGAAGTATCCGACGGTTCCGAGAAAGCTGATATCCGTGAGAAAAGTGTACGGCGTGGTGGAAAGCTGGGCCGCTAGCGCCGGATTCTCGGGAGAGGCGATGTTGTACACGGCCAAAGTGGGTGCAGTGCCCGGCCCGACAATGTCCACGAGGATAGGCTCGGACGTGCTGGTGTTGATCGCGCACTTACCGCCGTTGCCTGCCAGTTCCGTGTCGCCGAACTCGCCCACGTAGGACGGTAGGGTAACGTCGCTGGTGTCGACGATATTGATCCGATTCGGTCCGCAGAGGTAAGTGGTGTTGCCGAAAATCGCGACACTGCTCGCGCTGCCGTTTGCAAAAGTCAACTGGCCCACCAGCGTAAGGAACGTGGGCGGCGCGGTTCCCGAGCCTGATACCGAAACCTCCGCCGAAACGCTCACGTAGCCACCCACGGTAATCACCAGCGGATAATCCGCCGTGGCGAGCGCCGGCACCACAATATTGGCCTGCGCCAGGCCGGTGAATCCCGGTGTCAATCCGAGAAACTGGACCGTCGCGTTCGTCCCCCCGATGGTGGCCGTCGCCGTGGCAGTGGCCGAAGAGAGCGGCGAGTTCGGCGTGGCGGTTCCATCCGGCACTGCATTGTTCAGCGCTCCTTGCCCGGTCAAATAGACAACCACCACCGCGCCGGAGGCCACAGGATTGGTCGACGAGTTGGTGGAGTAATCCGGGTTTTGAGCGATCGCGTGATTGCTGGTGTCTTGAAATATCCCTGGAGCGCTGCTCACCACCGTGAACTGGAACAGCGCGCTTTGGCCGCCACTGCGCGTCACGTACATGCTAGCCGTCCCGGCGGCAAGACCGCTCGGCACTTGAAAGTTGATCTGTGTCTGGCTGACGTAAAGCAGCGGCACCGGCGACTGGTTGACGTAGACCGTCGCGCCCGCCATGTTCGTCGGGAGCGGGAATCCGGCGGCTTGTTGCGTGGAATTGGCGAGGTTCGATCCAAAAATGCTGGCCAGCTCACCGGGAGCCACGCGCGGCGCGTAACTGGCCGCATCGGTCACCAGATTGATTACGGTCTGCGCTTGAGCGGCAACGTGAGTACAGCAAAAGTAAAGGAAGGAGTGCTAGCAGCCTCATGTACGGCGTCAAACAACATCTGACGTTTGCAGGTCTTGATGTGTTCATGCTCGGCAGGTTCGCCCGACTAACTAGGGTGCGTTATTAACAAATCGTAACCATCCCGTAACTCGCCATGTGGCTGGTATAATAAGGCCCATGGGCGAGGTTCTCAACGGTAGTCCCATGAAAAAGATCATCCTTCTCCGCCCGCGGGGATTTTGCGCCGGAGTTGTACGCGCCATCGACGTGGTGAAGATCGTTCTCAACCTTTACGGCGCGCCTGTATATGTTCGTAAAGAAATCGTGCACAATCGGCACGTTGTGGATGAACTGCGGCAGGCCGGAGCGATTTTCGTTGAAGAATTGAGCGAGGTGCCAGAGGGCGCGCGCGTCATCTTCAGCGCGCATGGTGTTTCGCCGGCCGTGCGGCAGGAAGCCAAGGAACGCAAGCTCGAGGTGATTGATGCCACCTGCCCGCTGGTCACCAAAGTACATCTGGAAGCGGTGCGCTTCGCGCGCCAGGACCATACCATCGTGCTGATCGGCCACGCCGGCCACGATGAGGTGATCGGGACTCTGGGTGAGGCGCCGCAATCTACCGTCCTGGTTTCGTCCGTGGAAGACGTCGACAAGTTGGAAGTGAAGGATCCATCGAGAATCTCTTTTCTCACGCAGACTACGCTCAGCCTGGACGAGACCAAAGATATCGTGCAGCGGCTGAAAGAGCGCTTCCCGGCCATCAAAGGTCCCAAAACTCAGGACATTTGCTATGCAACGGAAAACCGTCAGTTAGGCGTCAAAGCTGTGGTGCCGCTCACGGACGTCTTGCTGGTGGTTGGTTCTCAGAATAGTTCGAATTCGCGGCGCTTGGTGGAGGTTTGCGAGAACGAAGGCGTGCCCGCGTATCTGGTGGACGATAGCACCGAAGTGAATCCGGCATGGCTGGATGGCACCCAGACGGTCGCCGTTACCGCTGGTGCGTCGGCGCCGGAAAATCTGGTGCAGGAACTGATCCAATCGCTCGAAACGAAGTTCGGGTTCGACTATATGGAGGAGATGGAACTCAAGGAAGAGGATGTGCGTTTCCATCTGCCCGCGGATTTGGAGCGATCGGCGCTGAAGCTGACTACTATCGCTCGCGTATGAGCCCCAAGCTCCAAGTCGCCGGTACTTTGGTGGAAGGGGCTTCGCAAGCCGCGCGCCGCGCCACCGAGTATCTCACCGGCATCCAGTCTGAGCAAGGTTACTGGTGGGCGGAGCTTACCGCCGACACGACGCTCGAGTCCGATTACATTCTGCTGCAACTCTGGCTGCATCCGCCGGTAAATGGCGTCTGGAATCCGCCGACACGAGAACTGATCGACAAAGCCGCTGAATCGATTCTGACGCGCCAATTATCCGATGGCGGGTTCAATATTTATCCGCAGGGTCCCACCGATCTCAGCGCGACGGTGAAAGCGTATTTCGCGCTGAAACTCGCCGGGCTGGATTATAACGATCTGCGCCTGACGCGGGCGCGCGAGCGTATCCTCTCGATGGGCGGAATTCAAGCCGCCAACAGCTACGTCAAGATCAATCTCAGCCTGTTCGATCTTTTCCCGCGCGATCATGCGCCGTCCATTCCTCCCGAGATGGTGCTGTTCGGCAATTTCATCTACGAAATGTCGTCCTGGACGCGCGCGATTGTGATTCCGCTCTCCATCGTGCATGCCATGAATCCGCGGCGTCCGGTGCCGGCCGGATTCAATTTGCAAGAGCTTTTCGTCGCCGATGGACAACAACTGGAGTTTCGCCGCGACCGGACCAGTTTCACCTGGCGCAACGTTTTTCTGCGGATCGACAAAATTCTGAAGCTGTGGGAAAAATACGGCTCGAAGGCCATACGGCAGCGCGCCATCCGCAAGGCCGGCGAGTGGATGCTGGAGCACACCCGGCATACCGACGGCGTGGCGGCCATCTATCCGCCCATGATGTACGTGATCATGGCGCTGGATCTTTTGGGACATGCGCCCGACAGCCCGGAGCGATTGGAAGCGCAGCGCCAGTTCGACAATCTGATGGTGAACGACGGGCAGCGCTTCTTCTTCCAGCCTTGCTTCTCGGTGGTGTGGGATACGGGCATCGCGGCGTTTGCGCTGGGCGAAGCCATCGAACCGCCGCACGACGCGCTGCGCCGCTCGGCCGACTGGTTGCTGACCAAGGAAGTCCGGCGTAAGGGCGACTGGTCCGTCAAGCGCCCGAAAACCGAACCCTCCGGCTGGTATTTCGAATTCGCCAACGAGTTTTATCCGGACATCGACGACACTGCGATGGTGTTGCTGGCGCTCAACCGCTCCAATGCATCGCGGTCGGAAGAGCAGCAAGGTCTGCGAGCATCGCGCCATCCAATGGCTGTTCGACATGCAGTCCAAGGACGGCGGCTGGGCGGCGTTCGACGTGGATAACGACTGGCGGCCGCTGAGCTTCGTTCCGTTCGCCGATCACAATGCCATGCTCGATCCCACTTGCCCCGATATCACCGGGCGCGTGCTGGAAGCGCTCTGCGCATATGGATATAACCGTTCCCATCCCGCGATCGAGAAGGGCGTGCAGTATCTGATTCGCACTCAGGAAGAGGACGGAAGCTGGTACGGACGCTGGGGGGTCGACTACGTGTATGGCACATTTCTGGCATTGCGCGGCTTGGCCGCCGCCGGCGTAAGCGATCGCGAAGCCTACGTGCAGCGTGGCCTGGAATGGGTGCGCTCGATTCAAAATTTTGACGGCGGCTGGGGCGAAAGCTGCGAAAGCTATCAGCAGAAAAGCTTCGTGGCGGCGCCCAGCACTCCCTCACAGACCGCTTGGGCCGTGCTTGCCCTGCTGGCCGGCGGCGACACCACCAGCAGCAGCTTGCGCGACGGAATTGAATATTTGATTCGGACCCAGAAGAGCGATGGAACGTGGGATGAAGAATTGGCCACCGGAACGGGATTTCCGCAGGTCTTTTACCTGTGTTATCACCTGTACCGGCACTCGTTCCCGCTGCTGGCGCTGAATACTTTTCTGAAGATCAAGTCTGGATCGAACGGGCGCATTGCCCGGCCGGTATTGGTGTGAGGCCGACGCTGGTTACAGGGGCGACCGGTTTCCTGGGGTGGCACGTAGCTAATCGATTGCTTGCACGCGGGGAAAGGGTGCGGGCTTTGGTGAGAGATACGAGCAGAGTGCGGGAACTGGATGGGGAAGTGGTGGTGGGAGACCTGCGCGATCCAGAGTCTCTGGAGCGCGCCGTGGCGGGTTGCGCCGTCGTGTATCACGTCGCGGCGGACTATCGCCTGTGGGCCAAAGATCCTTCGGAACTTTACCGCTCGAATGTGGAAGGCACGCGGAACCTGTTGACGGCCGCGCGCGACGCCGGCGTGGAGCGCGTGGTTTACACCAGCACGGTGGGATGCATTGGAATGCATGGGGACGATCCCCGGCAATGAGGACACCCAGGTTGATTTGGAGCAGATGGCGGGAGCCTATAAGCGATCGAAATTTCAGGCCGAGCAGGTGGCGCTGGAGTTTGCGCGCGCCGGGATTGCCGGTGGTGATCGTAAATCCGACCGCGCCCATCGGCGATCACGATTTTAAGCCGACGCCCACCGGCAAGATCGTCGTCGATTATCTGAAAGGGGACATGCCGGCCTTCGTCGATACCGGTTTGAACCTGGTGGACGTGGAGGATACGGCTGAGGGTCATTTGCTGGCCTGCGAGCGGGGCGCGAGCGGCGAGCGATACATCCTCGGGTGCGAGAACCTGACGCTGCAGCAGATCCTGACGCGTCTGGCTGCCATCAGCGGAGGAAGAGCTCCGCGCTGGCGCATCCCGTACGCGGTAGCTTACGCGGCCGGATTGGCGAGCACCGGCTGGGCGAATTTGACCGGTAACGAGCCGCGCGCTCCCATCGACGCAGTGAAAATGGCGCGCAAGAAAATGTTCGTTTCGCTCGACAAGGCGAAACGCGAGCTGGGATTCAATCCGCGGCCGGTAGATGGCGCTCTGAAGCGCGCGGTCGATTGGTTCCGGGCTAACGGTTACGTGTAATTGCTGGTATTCGTGGCCGCCGAGCGCCGTGAATTGGAAGGATTGCTCGTCCATGTCGACGAGATGGCAAAGCCCCGTTGGCCTGCTCGATTTCGCCCGGCTGGGCCAGCTCAACGGGTCTGCAAATCGCGACGTTGGCCAACGGTCCGGGGCCGAAATTGGCCGGAGCCGCGGTTGACGTGGTGAAAATGAGACAGACGATAGACGGGTTGATCAGCATCGGGTTCTGTGGCGGCTTGCATCCCTCGCTGCACGCTGGTGACATTTTTGCCGCTACCGAAATTGTGGGCGCGATGCCGGCCCGGCTTCCTTCCAGCCCCAAATCGTTTAAAACCGGGAAACTGCTTTCCATCAACCGCGTCGTATCCACAGCCATGGAAAAAGCCGAGCTTGGCCGGTCCGGCGCGGATGCCGTGGAAATGGAATCCGCTGCGGTGGCGGAGCGCGCGCAACAATACGATATACCGTTTTATGCGGTACGCGTTGTTACCGATACCTTCGACGAGAGTTTTCCGCTGGACTTCAATTCGATGCGTTCGTCCGATGGCCGCTTCAGCCGCGCCCGAATCCTGGCAGCGGCCTTGCGAAGGCCCGCAACCATATTCCCGGAACTGATTAAATTGAATAAGACAACGAAACGCGCCTCAAAGGCGCTGGGGGATTTTCTTGCCGACGCTCGATTCTGAGTTAGTTGCGGCGCCCGTTGCAATGCGGGCCGCGGTCTATACCGGCGACAGCATGGTGTCGGTGGAGCAGGTGCCGACGCCTGCCATCGGACCGGGCGAATTGCTGATCCGCGTGGAGAGCTGCGGGATTTGCCACACCGATCTTAAGAAGATCGAATATAATCTGCTTGCGCCGCCGCGCATCTTTGGACATGAGACGGCCGGCGTGGTGGCGGCCATCGGCGCCGGCGTGCGAGGGTTCTCCGCCGGCGATCGCGTCATCGTCTTCCATCACATCCCCTGTGGCGAATGTTTTTATTGCCGGCACAAGCTGTATGCGCAATGCCCGGTTTACAAAAAAGTCGGCGTTACGGCCGGGTATGAGCCGGCGGGCGGAGGTTTTTCGCAATACGTTCGCGTGATGGATTGGATTGTCCAGCGCGGCATCGAGAAAATTCCCGATGGCGTGTCTTACGATCGCGCCTGTTTCGTCGAGCCCGTAAATACCTGCGTGAAGGGCGTGGTTCAACTGGATCCGCGCGCCGAAGATGTAGTTGTGATCCTGGGCCAAGGACCGATCGGTTTACTATTCACAGCGCTGGTGAAGCGCTCCGGCGCCACCATGGTGGCTACCGACACCATGCCTTATCGCCGCGAACTGGCTCTGCGCTTCGGCGCAGCAGCGGCGCTCGATCCGCGCGACCCCGGCCTGCAGGAGCGCATCCTGGATATGACCGGCGGCCGGGGAGCCGACTCGGTGATCGTGGCCGCCTCCGCGCCCGGCATCGTGGAGCAGGCCGTGAAATATTCGCGCCCCGGCAGCCGCATTCTGCTGTTCGCGCAAACCTCGCATCAGGAACGCGTCGAACTCTCGGGCGCCGACATCTGCGTGGGAGAACGGAATATTTTTGGATCTTACAGCGCCTCCGTGGATCTACAGAAGCAGTCCGCGGACCTGGTTTTCAGCGGCGCGTTGCCGGTGGAGGACTTGATCTCGCACCGTTTTCCGTTGAACGAGATCAGGGCCGGTATTGAGCTGGCGTTGCATCCGGAACCTAAATCGTTGAAAATTATAGTGCAACCCCAAAGGTGGTCTTAGTGCAGACGCAAATGAGAGCGGCCGTGCTGTATGGCAAAGAGGACTTGCAGATCGAGTCCGTGGCCGTCCCCAGCATAGGCGAGGGCGACGTACTAGTACGCGTGCAAGCGGCGCTGACCTGCGGCACCGATGTCAAAGTGTTTCGCCGTGGTTATCACGCCCGCATGATCGTTCCGCCCGCTTTGTTCGGGCATGAGCTGGCTGGCGACATCGTCGCGGTCGGGAAGGACGTAGATAATTTCCGCGTCGGGCAGCGAGTGGTGGCGGCGAATTCCGCGCCCTGCATGGAGTGCTTCTATTGCAAACGGGGCAATGAGAATCTGTGCGAGGATCTGCTGTTCAACAACGGCGCATATGCCGAATATATCCGTATTCCGGCGCGCATCGTCGAAAGGAATATGTACGAAATTCCTCCGCATGTCACCTATCAGGACGCTGCCTTGGTGGAACCGCTGGCTTGCGTGTTGCGAGGCATTGATGAGACCTCCATGCGCCCCGGCGATACCATCGCGGTGATCGGCTTGGGCCCCATCGGCCTGATGTTCGTTCGGCTGGCGAAGTCTTATGGCGCGCGCGTTCTGGCGCTGGGACGCCGGAAAACGCAACTGGATCGTGCCGCCGCCATGGGCGCCGATGAATTGGTGATCTCGGGCGATCCCGGTGAAACGGTGAATAAAGTACGCGAACTCACCGGTGGCCGCGGCGCTGACATTGCCATCGAGGCCGTCGGCAGTCCGGAAGTTTGGGAGACGGCCGCCAAGTCACTCCGCCGCGGCGGAATCGTCAATTTCTTCGGGGGCTGCCCCAACGAAAGCAAAATCCAGCTCGACACGCAGTTGCTGCATTATTCGGAAATCACCTGCAAGGCCAGCTTCCACCACACGCCGGCACACATCCGCAGGGCGCTCGATTTCGTCAGCCGCGGCGTCATCAGCGCGCGCGATTTCGTCAACCGCGTGGAGCCGCTTACGAATCTATTGGAAGTGATGCGCCACTTGATGAGCCATAACGGTCACATGAAGACCGCGATCATACCCTAGTGCCGCTACTTGCGCCCAAAGACTACGTCAATTCTCCCGAGGCGCTGGGCGGCACTTACACGCAACCCGAAGCCGAGCAATACACGCGCTGGCTGGCGACACATCACTACGAAAATTTCCACGTCGTCAGTTTTCTTCTCCCCAAGCGCCTGCACCAGGATTTCTACAACGTCTACGCCTTCTGCCGCTGGGCGGACGATTTAGGCGACGAGATCGGCGACACGTCCGAGAGCCTGCGTCTGCTCGGCTGGTGGCGCGATGAGTTGGAGGCGATGTATTCCGGGCACGTACAGCATCCTGTGTTCGTCGCCTTGGAAGGCACGGCGCGAAAGTACGATCTTCCGAAGCAGCTTTTCGCGGATTTGATCAGCGCGTTTGAACAGGACCAGCGCGTGACGCGCTATGCGAACTGGGATGAACTGTTCGGCTATTGCCGCTGGTCAGCGAATCCCGTTGGCCGGCTGGTATTACGCTTGTGTGGATATGCTGACGCCGAGCGCGACCGCATGTCCGACGCGACCTGTACGGCTTTACAGCTGGCAAATTTCTGGCAAGATGTGACGGTGGATCTGGAAAAGGATCGCGTATACTTGCCGCTGGATGTTCTGGCGCGGCACGGCTATACCGTCGCGGATTTGCGGGCGGGGACGTTCAACCCGGCGTTTCAAGCCGTGATGCGCGATTCGATTGAAGTGGCGCGCAAGCTTTTCGTCGAAGGTCTGCCGCTGGTGAAAACGGTGGATAAACGTCTGGCCTTCGACCTGGAGCTGTTCAGCCGCGGCGGGATGCGGGTGCTCGAAAAGATCGAGCGGCAAAATTACAATGTGCTGGCGCGGCGTCCGTCCATCTCCAAGTTCGAGCGCGTGCAGTTACTCGTCGGGAGCCTGTGGAACGCGATGTGAGCCTGGAGGCATCCTATGCCTTCTCGCGCCGTATCGCCCGCACGCGCGCCAGAAACTTTTACTCCTCGTTCCTGCTGCTTTCGCGCGAACAGCGCGACGCCATGTGCGCCATCTATGCCTTCATGCGCTATTGCGATGACATCAGCGAGGGCGAGGGAGCGTCGCGGGAAGGCATCGAGCGCTGGAGGCGAGATCTGGATTGCGCGCTGGCGGGCCAATACGGCGAAAATCTGCTGTGGCCGGCTTTTCACGATACCGTGCGGCGCTTCAGCATCCCGCGCGAATACTTCTACGAAATGATCGCGGGTGTCAGCTCGGACTTGCAGCCCAAACAGCTTCAAACCTTCGATGAACTCTACCATTACTGCTATCAGGTGGCGAGCGTGGTGGGCCTCACCATCATTCACATCTTCGGCTTCGAATCGCCAGAAGCCCTGGTGCTGGCCGAAAAATGCGGTATCGCATTCCAGTTGACGAACATCCTTCGGGACGTCCGTGAAGATCGCGAAAATGGCCGCATCTATATTCCGGAAGAAGACATTCGCCAGTTCGGCGCCGGCTTAGCGAAGCATGACGAGCGCTTCGTGCGGCTGATGAGCTTCGAGGCGCACCGCGCTCGATCTTATTACGATGAATCGCGGCCCTTGATCGCGTTGGTTCACGCGCGCAGCCGCCCGTCGCTGTGGGCTCTCATCGAAATCTACCGGCGTCTGCTGACCCGGATTGAGCGCTCCAACTTTAACGTGCTCGAAAAACGCATCCGCGTCCCCACCTGGGAAAAGCTCAGCATCCTGGCCAGCGCCGCCTTGCGCTAGTACGTTCTCCGCTTACCCGGCGCGGGGGTCTGCTGCTTCACCCAGGATGTACCGCAGCGTGACGCACGCACTCCTGCGTGCCGTGTCGCGACTCTTCGCGGCACCGTAACTGCGCACGTCACTTTAGCGGTCGTACAACTTCGTCAATTCCCGCATTCGCCGCGCGAGCTCCGGTTGCAACGCACCCGGACGATATCGCCAGCGCCAGTTTCCACCCAGCGTCGCGGGCTGATTCATGCGTGCCTCGGTTCCTAATCCCAGCACGTCCTGCAAAGGAACTATCACTGTACTGGCGACCGAACCCTCCAGCGCGCGAATAAAAGTCCACTGTATCTCGCTGCCATCGGTGTTGAGATACCGCATCGCAAAGTCCCGCTCGCGCCGGATGTCCTCGTCTGTCCGCGTGCTGTCGCCCGAGCCTTGGGTCGTCCACCAACCTACCGTCGTATCGTTGTCGTGCGTCCCGGTGTATGCCACCACTTCCCGCGGATAGTTGTGCGGGCGAAACGTGGGCGCCTGAGGATCCGTTCCGAAGGCAAACTGCAGCACGGCCATGCCCGGAAATCCGAACTCTTCGCGAATCGCCTCCACTTCGGGCGTAATCACACCCAGGTTCTCCGCAACCAAGGGAAGCTCGCCCAGCTTCGCTTTGGCCGCGCGGAACAGCTCAGCCCCCGGACCCTTCACCCATCGGCCATGGACCGCCGTCGGCTCGGAAGCCGGAATCTCCCAATAAGCTTCGAAGCCGCGAAAATGATCCAGCCGGATCATATCCACCATTTCAAACGTCGCGCGAAAGCGATTCAGCCACCAGCGGTAACCGTCCCCGGCGAGCACATCCCAGCGATAAATCGGGTTGCCCCATAGCTGGCCAGTCTTGCTGAAATAATCGGGAGGCACACCGGAGACCACGGTAGGATTGCCCTGCGCGTCCAAACGAAAATATTGCCGATTGGTCCAGACGTCGGCGCTGTCGTGCGCGACATAAATCGGCAGGTCGCCCATGATTCGGACGCCACGCCCTCGTGCATATTCACGCAGCTCGCGCCACTGCTCGAAAAAGAAAAACTGAAGAAGCTTCTGCGAATCGATTTGCTGGGCGAGCTGATCACGCCACCTGGCTATGCCTTTCGGATCGCGGTCGCGCGCGCCCGGTTCCCAGTGGGTCCAAGCGGCGCCCTGATGGTGCGCTTTCAGCGCCGCAAATAAAGCGAAATCGTCCAGCCAGTGCCGGTTGGCCTCGCAAAACGCCTCGAAGCCCGGACCATGCCGGGCCATTTCGAGCACCGCAGTTTTCCACGGAATGAGGCGCTCAAAATCCACCCGGCCTTCCGGAAATTGCGGCGCACCATGCAGCGCCGAGGCGTCCAGGAAGCCCTGCTCGATCAGCCGCTCCAGGCTGATGAGCAATGGATTGCCCGCCCAGGCCGAGAAGCACTGGTAGGGCGAGTCGCCGTACCCGGTCGGCCCGAGCGGCAGCACCTGCCACCGCTTCTGGCCCGCAGCAGCCAGGAAATCGACAAAGCGCCGGGCTTCCGCGCCCAGATCTCCAATACCGTGCGGCGAGGCGAGCGAAGTGGGGTGCAGCAAAATGCCGCTCGATCGGGGAAATTGCATCTTCTTCTATAGATTAACCGCCGGTATGCCGATGATTCTATTGACTGTGATCATCACGCGTACACCCTTGCGCATCTCCATCGGCGGAGGTGGCACGGATCTGCCCTCTTACTATCGACGCTTTGGCGGCTTCGTCATTTCAGCCGCCATCAACAAGCATATCTACGTGGGCATCAACGAAACTTTCAGTGGTGGTTACTTCCTCAAATACTCGGCGCTAGAGCACGCCATGGCGCTCGATGACATCCGCCATCCGTTGATCCGCGAAGCGCTGCGGATGCACGATGTTAGTCCGCCCATCGAAGTAGTCAGCATGGCGGATGTGCCTGCCGGCACCGGCCTGGGATCTTCGGGCGCTTTCACCGTTGGGCTGCTGCGGGCGGTCCATGCCTTTAAGCGCAAATACGTCGATCCGGCGGTGGTCGCCGAAGAGGCCTGCAAGATTGAGATTGAAATTCTACAGGAGCCGGTTGGCAAGCAGGATCAGTACATCGCCGCTTTTGGCGGGTTGGCGTGCTTCGAATTCCTAGAGGATGGCCAGGTCAGCGTCGCGCCGCTCAACATCAGCGACAGCACGCTCTACAATCTCGAAGAACGTCTCATGATGTTTTTCACCGGCTACTCGCGTAATGCCTCGGCGGTGCTGGACGATCAAAAGGTCCGCTCCGAATTGGGCGACCATGCGATGCTCGAAAACCTGCACTTCACCAAGCAGCTGGGGCAATGCATCAAGCTGGCGCTAGAACAAGGCAACACGCGGCGCTTCGGCGAGCTGATGCACGAGCACTGGATGCACAAGAAAGAACGGTCGCCGGGCACCACCAATGCAGGCATCAATCGCTGGTACGAAATCGGCCGCGAAAATGGCGCGGTGGGCGGCAAGCTGGTGGGCGCCGGCGGCGGCGGCTTCCTTCTGTTTTATGCGGACGATCGCGACGCCCTGCGCCGCGCCATGCTGCGTGAAGGCCTGCGCGAGTTCCGCTTCAAATTCGATCATGAAGGTTCGAAGCTGTTGTCACGCGATTAGGTGAGGCCTATCCGATGCAATGTGTGATTCTGGCGGGCGGGCTCGGGATGCGGATGCGTCCCCTCACAGAGACTTGTCCTAAGACGCTGCTGCCGGCGCACGGGCGTCCCTTCGCCTGGCACCAGTTACATTGGCTGGCCGCGCAAGGCATCACCGAAGTTATTTATTCCATCGGCCATCAGGGCGATCTGATTCGCCGCTATTGGGCCGGGGAAAAGCCGCCGGTTCCCGTGATTCGCTACGTGGACGAAGGCGCACAATTACGCGGGACGGCCGGAGCGCTGCGCCTGGCGCGGGAGGAAGGCGTTCTCGACGAGAGCTTCTTCGTCATCTATGGCGATTCATTCCTGCCCGTGGAATTCGATCCTGTTTGGCGCGCGTTTCAAGCCAGTAACTTACCTGCCCTGATGACCGTCCTTCGCAACGAAGGCCGTTGGGATCGCAGCAACGTGATCTACCAGCCTGGGCGCGTAGTCCTGTACGACAAAGCAGCGGCGCCGGGCATGCAATACATCGATTACGGGCTGTCCTGTTTTCGCCGTGATCTGTTGGACGGCCCCACACCCGCGGATCTCACGGCGCTGTTTCACAAATTAAGCATGGAGGGCAAGCTCGCGGGTTTTCAGGTTCACGAACGCTTCTATGAAATCGGATCGCCCGAAGGGCTCCGCGATTTCGAACAGTACTTGACGAGTTGCGAAACTGCCCATTTATCGCGATAGTCATTATTAATGCCTCCCACGTTCGGAAACGGAAAAATCTGCTACATCGAAATTCCGGCCACCGACATCGCCCGCTCGGCGGACTTTTACCAACGCGTCTTCGGCTGGAGCGTCCGCGAGCGTCCGGACGGCTCCGTCACCTTCGACGACGGGGTGGGCCAAGTCAGCGGAGCATGGAGATTGGACCGTCCGCCATCTGCGGCACCTGGTCTAATGGTCTACATTATGGTGGACAGCGCGGCCGCAACACTGGATCTGATTGCTCAGAATGGCGGTGAGATTGTGCAGCCCATCGGTGCGGATGCGCCGGAGATCACCGCGAGGTTCCGCGACCCGGGAGGCAACGTGATCGGGATTTATCAGCATCGTGGCTAGGCCGAGGGTAGACAATATTCTTGATGGAGGTGCTACGCAGATGACTGATCCGACTCACTTGGCCGAGCCGCTGGAACGGATCCAATGCCAGTGGTGCCAGGGCATGAACGAGAAAAGCGCGCTCACCTGCCGCACGTGCGGCGCGCCGCTGGACATTCGCAACCTGGTGAGCGAGTCCGGCTGGCGCGAAGCCCCGCGTTTGCGCGACATGACCGAGTTTTCGTTCAGCTCCAGCACCTGCCAGGTGGAAGGCGAAATCGTGCCGGTGGCCGAAATCCATCTGGGCGCCAACGATTCGGTGTTCTTCGAGCACCACATCATGCTGTGGAAGGACGACAACGTTCCGTTGACCGTGCTGCAATTGCCGGGCGGCCTCAAACGCGCCTTCGCCGGGATGCCGTTCATTATTAGCGTGGCCACGGGTCCGGGCCGCATCGCTTTCTCGCGCGACGCGACGGGCGAACTGGTGGTGCTGCCGCTGCATCCTGGAATGGAGCTGGACGCCCGGGAACACGCCTTTGTTCTGGCCTCGCACCAGATCAATTATTCCTTCGTGCGGGTGAAAGGGCTCACCAATATTCTCTTCGGCGGACAGGGCATGTTCATGGATCGCTTCGTGACGTCCAATAGCCCGGGCCTGGTTCTGCTGCATGGCTACGGAAACGTTTTCGAACGCAAGCTCAAGCCGGGCGAAAGCATCATGGTGGAACCGGGCGCGTTTCTCTACAAGGATTCCTCGGTCACCATGGACGTGGAGTTCCAGCGCCTCGGCACGGGGCTTTTCGGCGGAACGAATATGAGCTTTGCGCGCATGACGGGGCCGGGGCGCATCGGCATCCAGTCCATGTACGTGCATCACCATACCGAGTAAACACGACCATGTTCTGCACCAATTGTGGCAACCCGGTTCCAGATACAGCCAACTTCTGCACGGGGTGTGGTGGCGCCATCCAACGCGCTAGCGTGCCTGCTTCCGTGCCTCCGCCCCAACCCTCGGCACCGGTTGAATATTCGCGCCCCGCGCAGCCGCCGCCTCGCCCGCCGGAGGCGCCGATAACATCCACCGTTGTTCCAACCGCCTGCCCGTGGTGCGGCGCCGAAATCTCCGCCGCTCAATTGAGCTGCCCGCGCTGCGGCGCCACCGTCAAAGCGCCGCAAGTCCGCAGTGAATCCGGCTGGGGCGAGTTGCCCGGCCGCAAGGACATGGCCAAGCTTCAGTTCGGCGACTCGGTCTGCCAGATCGAAGGGCTCTACGTGCCGGTGGCCGACGTCAATCTTTCCGCTTCCGATAGCATCTATTTCACGCATCACGTGGTGCTGTGGAAAGATCCGCAGTTGAACATCACCACCATGCCGCTCGCTTCCGGATGGAAGCGCATGTTTGCGGGGCTGCCGCTCATCATGATGCAGGCGCAGGGGCCCGGACACATTGCATTCTCGCGCGACGCGCCCGGCGAAATGATCGCGCTTCCCTTGCAGCCGGGGCAAGAAGTGGATGTGCGCGAGCACCTGTTTATGCTGGCCACCAGCAACGTCGCCTACGATTGGTTCGCTACCAACATCTGGTACACCACCCAGAACGGGGACGACAAGGAAACGCATTATCCGGTCGGCATGTTCATGGATCGCTTCGCTTCACCGCAGACGCCGGGGCTGTTGCTGTTGCACGCTTCGGGCAACGTCTTCGTGCGTGAGCTTGGACCCGGCGAGACTATTCTGGTAAAACCCACGTCGCTGATTTTCAAAGATCCCTCGGTTCAGATGCAATTGCATTTCGAGCATCCCCGCGCCGGCTTCAGCTTGGGCCTGGGGTTCGGTTTGTCCAACTGGAGCAACCGATATTACTGGCTGCGTTTGTGGGGTCCGGGGCGCGTCGCCCTCCAATCGGTCTTCGATCGCATGGAAGGCGAGAGCCGAATGTTGTCGAATTGCTCACCCGCCACCGAACAACGCTGGTAGCCGGCGCACTCCAAGAGGCCAGATGTTACCATGAGGTTTGGAGACCGAAAGGTTGAAAAGTTATGGATGCTGAAACGATCTCTACTCTGAAGACGGTATGTACTGCCGGAGGTGCGAGTTCCGGATTCAACGGGGATTCAAACGCGCGATTGGAGCAATTGGCGGAGGATGGCTTTCTGGTGGTCGTAAACGTCGTGAAAGCGAAAGGCCCATCGTCCTCACAAAAAAGCCGGGCGTACAAGCCCACGGAAAAAGGCCGGGAAATGTTTCGAAAGCTGGCCGTCAAAGGTGTCGCCTAGCGCGCACCCTTAAGGCGTCGTCTCGCGATCCCCTTAGTTTCTTATACCGGCAGAGCCACGCGGGCCTTTTTCGCGTAGGTCTGCAGCATGCTGAATAAATCGGCCGAGTGCACCGGTTTGGAAAGATAGGCATCCATGCCGGCGGCCAGGCACTTTTCCTGATCGCCCTTCATGGCATGGGCCGTCAAGGCAATAATGGGAACATGCGCTTTGGTAAGGACTTCGGCCGCGCGAATGGTTCGGGTTGCTTCAAACCCGTCCATGTCCGGCATTTGCACGTCCATCAGGATCAGGTCAAAACTTTCGTGTTGTAAGGTTTGCATGGCGTCCCGGCCGCTTCCCACTACCACCACGCTGTGCCCCTGCTTTTCGAGAAGGCGCTGGACCAAACGCTGGTTTACGAAATTGTCCTCAGCCAGCAGAATACGCGAGGCGGTCACGGATGGCTGGCCGTCGTCCGGGCGAATGGGCTGGATACCGGCGCGATATTCCCGCCAAGCGCTCTCGCCGCGGAGCGCTCTCGCAATGACATCTCTGAATTCATCTTTGCGGACCGGCTTCAGCAAATAGTTCGTGACCCCCAGCCTGCGGGCGCGCTCGACGTCGCCCGGACGCTCTCCCGACGTAAGCATGAGAACCACTGCTTTGGCCCGGCAGGGCGATTGCTGCAGCATCTCGGCGAGCTTGAACCCATCCATCTGCGGCATGTGAACATCGGTGATAATCAGCGCGAACGGATCGCCGGCACGGAAAGCCCGCTCGGTCATAGAAAGCGCTTCCAGACCGCTGGCGGCGGCAAGCCGGCTTGGCACCCCAGCGCCGCAGAAGATCGGTCAAGATGCGGCGATTGGTAACGTTGTCATCCACCACCAACACCGACAGCCCCGGTGGGATAGCGGCATCCTCCGCCGGACTAGCGTCTCAGCGGCGCCGAAGCGCGCCGTGCAATGGAACGAACTCCCCCGGCCGGGCGTACTGTCTACCCAGATCCGGCCCTGCATCGCTTCTACCAGCCGCGTGGAAATGGTGAGGCCAAGTCCAGTCCCGCCATACTCTCGCGTCATCGATCCGTCGGCCTGGGAAAACGCATCGAAGATCATCTTCTGTTTTTCTGGAGCAATCCCGATCCCTGTATCTCGAATGACGAAATGCAGTTCTACCTGCTCGCTGGTGCTCTCTTCCAACTCGACTTCCATGCGCCACTTCGCCGGACTGGGTGAATTTGATGGCATTGCCCAGCAGATTCACAATCACTTGGCGAATACGGACCGGATCGCCTACCACGAAGTCGGGAACCTCCGCCTTCCATTCGCACAGCAGTTCCAGGCCTTTCTCGTGCGCCCGCACGGCCAGCGCGCGGACTGCCTGGTCCAGATGGTCGCGCAGATGAAAGCGCACAGAATCCAGTTCCAGCCGGCCAGCCTCGATTTTCGAAAAGTCCAAAATGTCGTTGATGATGGTAAGCAGCGATTCCGCCGAGCTCTGCACGGTTTCCAGATAGTCCCGTTGATCGGCGCTAAGGCGCGTGTCCAGCACCAGTTCGGTCATCCCGATCACTCCGTTCATCGGAGTTCGGATTTCGTGGCTCATATTGGCGAGGAATTCGCTCTTGGCGCGGCTCGCGGCCTCCGCCTTTTCCTTGGCCGCCGACAAAGCCGAGTTGGCGGCGACCAGCTCCGCGGTGCGGGCGGTGACTTCCTGCTCCAGGCGGTCGCGATGGCCGCAGCAGCTCCCGATCCCGGTGCTGAATCTCGGCCAACATGCCGTTGAAAGTGTCGGTGAGTTGTCCCAGATCGTCGTTGGCCGTCTTGGCGGCGCGGACCGTAAAGTCTTTCTGAACCGAGACCGCTTGGGCCGTGCGCGCCAGCCGGGCGATCGGCTCCGAGATAACGGTCTGGAGCTTGGCGGAAAGTACGCAACCCGAGCAACAGCGCCACCATCAGGATGACGATGACGATGAGGGAGAACTCGCGAAGCTTGGAGTCCACTTCGCCCAAGTCCGATTCCAGATAGATGCCGCCGATTAACTGGTGCTGGAGCAGGATCTGCTGAACGATGCGGAGCCGGTTGTTGTCAAACGAGGAACCAGGTTCTTGGATCTGGCAAGCTCGCGGGAGCGGCGGCGCCCGGACCGCGCCGGTAGCTGGCGAACATTTTGCCGTCGGCCGAGTAGATGGCGGCCGTGGCGATGGAACGATTCGCTTTCAGCCCGGAGAGGAGCTCCTCGGCGGTCTTGCGATCGCCGAAACTGAGCGCTGCGGTGCTGTCATCCCCGGTAATCTCGGCCAGCACGGTCAGGTCTCGCCGCAAGGAATCGCGCTGCATGTAATAGTGCGACATCAGCACCGCTCCGCAAGCCACGGCCAGCGCGGCGCCCACCGTAAGCATGACGATCAGCCGCAGCTTGTGACGAATCGGCAGATCGCGATAGCGGTCCGACAAGTTCATCGGCTCTTCTCCGTTCTCACGATTTGCGCCAGGCTCAGGAGTTTGGAACTGATGCGGAGGCGGGCATGCTCGGCGGCATCCACATTGATTTCGAAGTGAACGTGACCGTCGTCGAGTTTGAAGTTGATCACGCCCCCGCTCGCGGCGAAGCCCTGAGCTCTCGCCCACCGTCAAAATCCCGGCTGGTCTCAGGTTTCCGCACAGGGAGCGAAAGTGTTTTGCCTCCGAGGAACCTGACGAACAGAATCTGGCAGGTGTCGGCTTCGCCCGCGTTCTCCACCTGGCGAAAAGAAAACGCTCTGCCGTCGATCGATTTTCCGCGGATTACTGCCTCCAGCGAGCTTCCAAAGGGATTGGGCCCGAGGACGCAAACGACGATCGGATCCTGGGGTGTCTTGAAAGTCTGCGAGGGCCAGTCCACGAATTTGGCGAAGTTGTAGAGGAAGGCCGCCTTCACCTGGTATTCGTCGATCTCCTGCCCGCGCGCGCGCGAGCCGTGAGCAACATTCCCAGGAAGATCGCTGTGACTAGCCGAATAGTCATCAAGAAATCCCGGTGTCAGAAGCGCCACGTCACCTTTCCGAACACACTGCGCTCCACCAGCGTGTAATTCAAGGGATAGCCGGTGTCGGAAAACTCAGCATGCCGGGGCGTCAAAAGATTTTGTCCCACCAGGCTCAATTCGACAAACTCGCCCACTCGCCAGCCCGAAGCGGCTGTCCAGCCGCGCATATGCGGGAATGTTTCCCACCGACAGTTTACTGACATATCCGAGGGTGTTGTCCCATTCCAGATGGCGCGGAAGGTCGAGCTGCGACCGGATCTGAAATTGGTGATCGGGCGCCACGCCCGGAGGCGTGCTTAAGATTGAAGAATCTCCCGGTCACGTTCATATGAAAGTAGGAGTAGCCGGGACTGATCCTCCAGTGATCCGTTACATTCCAGTTCCCGGAGAATTCCACGCCGTAGGTAGTGGCTCCGGCGCCATTCTCGAAGAGTTGCGGGAAGGACCATGTACGGAACTCCGGCCTGATTGGCGAAGTACGGCGTTTGCGCCGCTAGCACATCCAAATTCCGATAGCGGCCCGCAAACCCGGTCACGTCGAGGGAGACGCGGCTGCTTGCCTGCAGGCGGTATCCAGTCTCGAAATCACGCAGCTCTTCGGCTTTGATATACGGGTTCCCGAGCACGCGAACGATTGCGAAGGTAGGGCCAATCGCGAGGGCGGTCCCGTCCACTGTCCAGGCCGACATCCACGGAACTGGGCTCGCGAATGGCCCGCGAGGCGGACAGCCACACGAGCTTGCTTTTCGGTGGGCGTCCAGACCAGTTGCGCGCTGGGCGCGAATTCAAACCCGGTGAAGTCGTTATGCTCCATCTTGGAGCCGATGGTGAGCGACAGCGAATCGGCGAGCTTCAGCTCATCCTGCACGAAGACGCTAAACAGACGGTCGAGCCGATGACTGGGAAGGATCGTAAAGTCGTATCCCGGCGCCATAATTGCTCTCGATCGTCCGCGCGCCCAGACCCCATACGATGTCGTTTCTCGATCCGAGCGCCAGGTGGTGTTCAAAGTCCAGATCCACCGTGTTCTGACGATCCAAGAATCCCGTGATCGAAGTGCCGCGAGTAATCGTCATAAACCTGCAATGACATGTTGGGAGCCGTTCGCCAGGGTGTGATTCCAGCGGACCAGCATGATTGCCTGCCGGTCACGTCGATGGGGTCGTTAAAAGTCTTCGTGAGTGGCAGACGCATTGGAGAACAACGTGGTGAGGGTCTGGCTCTCGTCGGTTTTGAGGAAGTCTCCTTGCACCGTCAGCCCATCGCGCGGCGAGAGGTTCCAATCGGACCGAAACCCAGCGTGACCGGCCAGCCATCCGTCGGCCGCCTGCCCGCCGCCGGGAAATACCGAATTGCCTATGTCGAAAAACCGGCCGAAAACCCGATAATCGCCGCCCTGGCCGATCTGCCCGCCGTATTGAGCCAGAGTATCGGCGCGATCCTGGGAACCCGCGCCCGCCGAGACGAGACCGCCCTGGGTGGCTCCCGCGTTCTTCGTAATAATATTGATGACGCCGTTCACGGCATTGGCGCCCCAGACCGTGCCTCCCGGCCCCCGGATTACCTCGATGCGGTCGATGTCCTCCAGCGGAACATCCACCATGTCCCAGAAGACGCCCGAGAATGAGGGACTATAAACCGAGCGGCCGTCAATCAGGACCAGCACTTTGTCGGCATGTTGATCGTTGAATCCCCGAATGCTGATGGCCCAGCGATTGGCGTCCACCTGCGCTACATCCACGCCAGGCGCCAGGCGAAGAAGGTCGGGGATGTTGGTGGCGCCCGAGCGCCGGATATCTTCCTGAGTGATTACAAAAACCGCAGCGCCTGTCTTCGAGAGCTTCTGCTCTTTCTTGGAAACCGAAGTCACCTGCATGTTCATCAGGTCTTCCAGGCTGGCCTGCGATAAGTCAGTGTTGTTTGGTTGTGCAAAGCACCAGCCGGAGACGGCAGCAAGCAGCACCAGCCGCCGCGGAAAGATACTCCCAATGATTCTAGAATAATTGTGTTTTTGGGAAATATAAGCCAACATGTCTGCCTGTATCCGGCTGAACACACGCACCCCGGTTGCCATCCTGCGTGGCTTATCGGTCTCGCGCGCGAAAAGTTTGGCTATACTGCTCTCGCGGCGTCACTTTCGGCACTCAACTGACCGGAAGGTGAGGATTGGCCATTACTGCGGCCTCAGATTGATACCCCTAGCGGGCTAAGAGAAAACAACTAGGCTACAGGACGCAATGCCCGGATGCACCGCGCTAATCCTCGCAGACTTGCGGCCCTAATTGTCTTGTTTGTTCCGGATATTCAGCGAGCTTGCGAGTTGCTTCGTGAGGATGTGGTGGACGCCGACTGGGCCGGCAGCAAGCCCCGACGCCGCCATTTCCTTCTTCAGCAGCTCCGCGATCTGCGGAAACTCCTTCTTGGTATTCGAAACGAACACCCCGTTGGCCAGCATCAGCGGCGTCCAGCCTAGCCGGGTTTTGGCGTCCACTTTGGCGCCATGATCGATCAGGTATTTCACGATGGAGATCTGCCCGGAGATCACCGCGCCATGCAGCGCCGTTGCGCCGGACCAGCGGACGTCGCCCAGTGCATTGGGCGGCATATTGTTGATGTTCAGCGGATAATTGAGCAGCAGATATTGGCCGTCGCCTTCCATCGGATAATCGCCGAAATCGGCGTGCGCATTGATATCGTTGCCGAGATCGAGAGCAACTTTAACCGCCTCCAGCCGTTCGCTTTCCGGACACCCGGCATAGGGTCCCGGGCTCTCGCCATCCCAATACCCGATCCCGCCGCGGCCATCAGGGGCGTGATGTTTTGCACCGTCGGCATTTTCGGATCGGCGCCGCCGGCCGCGAGCACGCGCATATACTCAGCGTCGCCGCTTTGCGCCGCCACGTAAAATGGCGTGGCGCCCACGTAGCTGATGTATTTGCGTCCGATGGGAATGTCGGGAGGCAGTTTCACCTGCCCGAAGTCGCGGTTGTATTTGATCTCTCTCCATGCAATGCGGACATTCGGATTGGCGCTGTGCGCTAGCAGTGCTTTGGCCAGTTCCAGGCTGTCCACCTTGCCTTGCGGGATGGGCGGACCCAGCGGCGGACCACCCGCGCCGGCGCTGGGGCTCGATCCGGGCCGGCGCATCCAGGCGAGCGCATGCAAAACCGAGCCGCGCGGGTCCGGCGCATTGGGATCGGCGCCGTGATCCAGCAGCACCACCGCCAGCTCATAATAAGCATTGATTACCGCCATGCCCAAGGCGCTGGTGCCGTCGGGCGCGACGTCGTTCACGTTGGCGCCATGCTCCAGCAAGCACTTTTGCGGCATCGATATGCCCGTTGCGGACCGCAAACAGGAACGGCGTAAAACCGCTGTTCGACTTCGCGTTTACTTCAGCGCCGAATTCGATCAGCATGCCGGCCGCATCGGTGTTCCCTTCCGACGCCGCCCACATCAGCGCGGTCTGGCCTTTCCAAGGCTCTTTGAGGTTGACCTTGGCGCCATGCGCCAATAACAATTTCACGGCGTCAACTTTACCGGTGAGCGCGGCGGTCATCAGCGCCGTCTGGCCTTGCTCGGAGGTGGCGTTGGGGTCGGCTCCAGCCTTCAGAAACCGATCGATCAGGGCGGCGTCGCCATTGGTGCAGGCCAGCGACAGGGGTGTAATGTTGAACCGGGAAGCAGCCTTCACGTTCGCCCCGGCATTCAGCAGCAAGTCCGCGATTTCCAGATTGTCGCGCTGGGCGGCCCAATGCAATGCTGTAAACCCGTCAGCCTCCGTGGCGTTGACGTCAGCGTGATGTTGCAGCAGAGAACGAACGGCCTTGGCGTCGCCGTTTTTGACGGCATCTATTAAACGCAGGTCGGCTGCATGCAGGCTCGCCGCCGACAGCGCTACCAGACAAAGGGTGTTAAGAGTTCGCAGGCGGTTCACCGGGACCTCCACGCTTTGAGTGTAATATATCAGATGGGTAGAGTCGTCTCTAATCTAGATGGTTAAGCCACTGGCACTTCTCATCTTAGGTTCCGCTGCCTCAGTTTGCGCGGCGGCTCCCACGCCGCCTCCGGCCGCCGTCTTCACGAAATACTGCACCGTCTGCCATAACGCCAAGCTGAAGACCGGTGGGTTCGTTTTGGATATTTCTGATTTGCAGCACGCCGGCGCGCATGCCGAGGTGTGGGAAAAGGTGGTTCAGAAGCTGCGAACCGAGTCCATGCCCCCTGCCCCCATGCCCCGCCCCGATGAAGCTACCTACAATTCGACCGCAGCCTGGCTTGAGTCCGCGCTCGACCGGGCTTCCGCCCAGCATGTCGAAATCGGCAAACTGCCTTTGTTACACCGGCTGAGCCGCACCGAATACGAAAACTCCATTCGCGACCTGTTGGCGGTGGACGCGCTTCCCAAGGAGATGGACTATTCACTGCTCCTGCCCCCCGACAATGCCAGCAGTGGCTTCGACAACATCGCCGACCTGCTGTTCGTTTCGCCCACCGCCATGGAAAGCTATCTGGAAGCGGCGCGAAAGATCAGCCGTCTGGCAGTTGGCGATCCCACCATGCCAGTGATGGTGAATACCTACCGGCTATCGGGCGAGCATACGCAAGATGTTCACGTGCAAGGACTTCCGTTTGGCACGCGGGGCGGATTGGGAGTGCGGACCGATGTTCCTTTGGATGGCGACTACGTCTTCAAAATTGAATTCGCGCGTCCCCCGCGCGAGCCCGACCAACTCGAAATCACGGTAGATGGCGCGCAGGCCCAGCTGGTAGAAGTTGGCGCAAGGCCCCAGCCGGGCGGTTTCCGAGGCTTTTCGAGAAACGCCAAGCCGCTGGAGATTCACGTGCCGTTGAAAGCCGGGCCGCGCATGATCGGCGTGACGTTCGTGCAGAAGGATCAAGCGCGCGACGAGGATACCGTGCGCCCGCGCATGCGTGGCCGGGGAACCGAACTGGCCATCGAGATGGTGACCATCAGCGGTCCCTATAACGGTGAAACGCCTGCGGACACGCCCAGCCGGCGGCGGATTTTTGTGTGCCATCCATCTTCCGGCGCCAACCCGGCCGAAGAGACTGCTTGCGCCAGGCGGATTCTTTCCACGCTGGAACGGCGCGCTTATCGCAGGCCCGTGATGGACGCGGATCTCCAGGACGTCATGCCGTTCTATGTCGAGGGACGCAAGGATGGAAGTTTCGATCGCGGGATCGAGCAAGCCGTGGAGCGATTGCTGGTGAGCCCGCAATTTCTCTTCCGCATTGAACGCGATCCGCCCAACATCCCGCCCGGCGACTGCATTTCGCGTCAGCGATCTGGAACTAGCGTCGCGGCTTTCGTTCTTCCTCTGGAGCAGCATTCCCGACGACGAATTGCTCAACGTAGCGATTCACGGAAAGCTGAAAGACCCAGCCGTTCTGGAACAGCAGGTACGGCGGATGCTGGCGGACCCGCGCGCCGAATCGCTGGTGACAAACTTCGCCGAACAGTGGCTCTACATACGCGACATCGAAGCCAAGAAGCCGGACGATCTGCTGTTCCCCGACTTTGACGAAACCTTGCGCGAGAGCTTCCGGCGCGAGACCGATCTTTTCCTGGACAGCGTTCTGCTGCACGGCAATCACAGCGTGCTGGATTTGATGACCGCCAACTATTCGTTCCTGAACGAGCGGCTGGCCAAACAATATGGCATCCCGAACATCGAAGGAACGTACTTCCGGCGCGTTACCTTCCCGCCCGGCAGCCCGCGCGGAGGACTCCTCGGGCAGGGAAGCATTCTGACGCTGACTTCTTACGCCACCCGCACGTCGCCGGTCCTGCGCGGCAAATGGATTTTGGAAAATATTCTATCCAGCCCGCCTCCCCCGCCACCGCCCAATGTACCGGCGCTCAAGACACAGGCCAATGATACGGGCAAGCCGCTCACGATGCGGCAAGCAATGGTGGCGCACCGCGCGAATCCGGTGTGTGCCAGTTGCCACGCCCGGATGGACCCGATCGGGTTTGCCATGGACAACTTCGATGCCGTGGGACGCTGGCGCGATAGCGATGCCGGCCAGGTGATTGATGGCTCGGGCGTCCTGCCGGATGGAACCAAGTTTAACGGCGTGGTAGAGCTAAAGAAGGCTCTGCTGCGGCATCCGGAACAGTTTGTCCGTACGGTTACTGAAAAATTGCTGATGTACGGGATCAGCCGCAATGTTCAGTATTATGACCAGCCCGCGGTTCGCGCGATCGTCGAGCAGGCCCGCGCGAGTAACTACAGCTTTGCTTCACTCGTCTTAGGCGTAGTGAAGAGCGCGCCGTTCCAGATGCGGAAATCGCAGGAAGAACCAGCAGCCCCACCGGCCGTAACAACGGCGGCAAGGTTATATTAGTATCAAACAGGAGGTTGTAGACGATGTTTCTGACCAAAGTTGCGCTTCCCCGCCGCACGTTTCTCCGCGGGATGGGCGCTACGTTGGCATTACCACTGCTGGACGCGATGGCGCCCGCTCTCAGTGCCAAGTCGGTCAAGCCGACGCCGCGCCTGGGTTTCGTCTATACTCCGAACGGATTTATTCAGGAGCAATGGATTCCGAAGACAGTCGGGCGCCTCCTACGAGCTGACACCCAGTCTCAGCCCTCTCGCGCCGCTGCGCGAGAATTTGCTGATCGTTAGTAACCTGGCGCATCTGCAGGCCAACACCTTTGGCGATGGAGTGGGAGATCATCCGCGCGCTTCGGCGGTCTGGCTCAGCGGCGTTCACGCCTGGGACCGGACGCAGCCCGGCATGGAAGTTCGGCTCGGCACCACTGCGGACCAACTGGCAGCGCGCGTGATTGGCAGGGATTCGCAGGTGCCTTCGATGGAGCTGGTGCTCGAGAAGCCCACCGCCATCGCTTGCGATACCAGCGATTGCTTCTTCGTCAATACCATTTCGTGGCGCAACCCCACCACGCCCAATCCCGCCGAAGCGCATCCCCGCTTGGTGTTCGAGCGCTTGTTCGGCGATGGCGGCACTACCGCGCAGCGCATGGCGCGAATGCAGCAGACCGGCAGCATTCTGGATTCGGTGTTACAGGAAGTGAACCGGCTGCAGGGAACGCTGGGACCGGGCGATCGCACCAAGCTGACCGAATATCTGGATGCAGTTCGCGAGATCGAGCAGCGCATCCAGGCCACTGAGAAAAAGGGCGCTTCGTCGCCGCTGGAACTGCCGGACCGTCCCGTGGACATTCCCGATACGTTCGAAGAGCACGCCAAGCTGATGTACGACCTGATGGTGCTGGGGTATCGGGCCGATGTAACCCGCGTATTCACCATGATCATGGCGCGCGAGCTCAGCTCCCGCACTTATCCCAATATCGGGGTGCCGGAGCAGCATCATGCGGTGTCCCATCATCGCAACGATCCGGTGCTGATCGCGAAGAAGGCCAAGATCGACACTTATCACGTGTCGCTTTTCGGATATTTCCTCCAAAAACTACAAAATACTCCCGATGGCGACGGCACGCTGCTGGATCACAGCCTGATCCTGTACGGCGGCGGCATCGGCAACGGCAATCTGCATGAACACACCAATCTCCCGTTGTTGATGGCGGGTAAGCTCGGCGGCCAGGTGAAGCCCGGCCGTCACGTTATGTATCCCGACAACACGCATATGAGCAATCTGCTGTTGAGCGTGCTGGACAAGGCCGGCGTGCCGACCAGAAAGCTCGGCGACAGCACTGGCCCGATTCAGCCGGATTATCTCAGCGTTTAGAGCCCGGCATCACGGTTAACACACTCCCTTCCGGTAACTTGATTTCATCTGCCTGATCTCATGAGTAGGGGTGTCTTTGCGGACGCTCCGAAAGGAGTTCAGATTATGAAAAGTGTAGTGATGTGTTCGATTGCCGCTATGGTGTTTCCACTCTTGGTTTGCGCGCAGGCGAACCTGAAGCCGCTGGTAAATAAATCCGACAGAATGTTCCTGCGGAATGCCGCTGAAATTAACCTGTCGGAAATTTACTTGGGCGAGCTAGCGCAACAGAACGCTTCCGCCGCGCCGGTGAAGGCATTTGCCGACCGCATGGTTACGGATCACTCCAACGCGCAGCATAAATTGACTGTATTCGCCGCTCGCGAGAACGTGATTCTGCCGGACCAGGTGGATGCCAAGGATATGGCTCTCTACGCCCGGCTGGCCAAGTTATCCGGACCGGATTTCGATAGAGACTATATCAATGCCATGGTCGAGGGGCACACCCAGGCCGTATCCACGTTTAAGAACGAGGCGAAAACCGCCGCGTCCTCTGATGTTCGTACCTTCGCCTCCGAGACGCTGCCGATGCTCGAGGAGCATTTAAGATTGGCGCATCAAGCCGCGGTGCAGATTGGAGCCGTGTCCCGCCGTTAGCTTTGTTCCAGGGGGCCCGTACATCCGCGGGCCCTTCTCCTCATCCGAACGGAGTCACCCACCCCGCACGTCACGGTTAAGTTGAATCGAACCGACAAACAATCTTCCGCTGCTGCTATCTAAGGTGTGAGGCTCCCAAGGGCGCCTCGCAAATTATCGGAGGCGCACGAAGTTCCGCCGATACTTCGCCCGTTAGGCCACCCTGTTTGTACCTTCGGATTCGGTAAGTCGTGCGATTGTGAATGATTTTCTTTGTGGTTTTACTAGCCGCTTCCTTTCCATTTTACTAGCCGCTTCCTTTCCATTTAGTGGCAGGGCTTGCGCGCTGTCCAATGAAAGTACCGCCAGGGATTTGCAGGTTCACGCGGACAACGCGGCTGCGTCCGGACACTATGACGAGGCGCGCAAGCTTTATCTGCGGGAGCTGGATCTGTTTCTTGCCAAAGGTCAGCTCGCGGCGGCGGGGTCGGTTTACTCAGAGCTTGGCGAGATTACCGAAATCCACGGCGTATTCCCGGCGGCGGAATCGTATTACAAGAAGGGTCTGGATCTCCTGAAGCGATACGCGCCGCCGAACGATTTGCGCCTGGTGGGGGCGATGGATGACCTGGGCTGGCTGTACACAACCTGGGGAAGGTTAATCGACGGCTCGCGTTTGATGGACGAAGCAGAGAGCAGGGCGAGCCGGGCGCAGCCGAACGATCCCGAATTGATCCGGCATCTGGATGCGCAAGCGGCGTACCTGATGGTGACGGGCAAATACACGGAGGCGCAAAGAAACTGGAATCGAGCGCTTCAGATCGGACAATCGAACTATGGGCTGGATAGCCCGATATACGATACCATCCTGATGCATTCCGGCCAGGCGAGCGCTCTTTATGGCGACTACGATACGGCGGCCCACAAGTTCCGTCAGTTTCTGGCGGTTGAGGACCGGGTAACAAGTACACCAACTCCGACCCGTTCCGCGGCGGCCGCCAAACTTGCGCATATCTACACGCGGCTTCACAAATTTTCGGAAGCGCGTCCCTGGTTTGACCAGGCGCTGGTTCCCTTCGAGATCAATCCGGACGAAGCCCCTTTAGTGCATTCCCTGGTTTTGACTTATCTGGGGGATTTCTATATGGTGCAAAGGGATTGGAATAATGCACAATTGCAGTATCGGGAAGCCCTGAATCTCAAGCAGCGCGTACTGGGCGAGAATAACGCCGTGGCCGCGTCCATGATTTCACTTTCGAACGCGCTCAAGAAGCTTCATCGGAAGGACCTGGCCAAGCAGTTAGAGGCGCAGGCCCAAGCGATTGTTGCCTCCGAGAAGACTCCGCTGCAGGATTCAGACCGTAGATGTTCTGGCGTTGCGCCATCAATAGAGCTACTCCAGCGGTTAGCGGAACTGCCTCTTGTAAGTCAGGGTAACGCTGAAGATTCCGTTGTAATCGCGCAAGGCCTGGGCCGACCACTGCGGCGTGAAGGTCCACAGCACTTGAATTGTTTCCGCATTGGCGGTATTCAATCCTGTGACGTAAGTGAAGGTGACGTTATTCGAAATCTGCTGTTGCAGGCTAAGCTGCGCTTCGGGCAGCTGCGATCCGGAAGTGAATGCGGGATTTATTTTAAGCTGAGTAACTCCAAATACCCTCTGCAATTGATTCGCTACAGGATTCGCCACGGCTTGGCCCACGATGGCCGATTCTCCCATCTGCTGAAAAGTCTGAGGCTGAAGCTGGGGCGAATTGGCGAGCAAGGTAGGATCCGATGTCGGAGTGGTACCGGTGGCCAGCAGACTAACGATCTCTTGAAACTGAAGAGGCGGATCCGAGGTGTAGCTTAGTTTCATGTTATCGATGGGCCCGCTGACCTTGAGCACCACATCCACGCCTTGCGCCTTGGTTTCGAGGCTCAAATCGAGAACCGGTTCAATGCGGACGGGATTGTAGAATGCGATCATCCCGTTATTCACCGTATAGGTTGATCCGAAGAACACCAGCTTGCCCTCCGTAATGAGCACGCGCCCGAGGACGCCCGGATACGCCATGCTTCCACGGACGCGCAGATCCGCGGTGAGTTGCAGATTCTGCGCCAGGGAAGACCGCACGCCTAAAGCGCTGGAACTGCGCACGCGAATATCGAGCCGCATGTTTTCCAGCAGAGGTGAGGGCGTGGAAGGCGTTTGCACCGGCGGCGCGGCAAGGCTCAAGAGGGAGCCGAGGTCGGTTTTGGAAGCATACGAGACCTGTTCGAGAGTCACACTGCCGGACATCGTGCTGTTCTCCGACGTCCCTGCAAGGTCGATATTGGCCGATGCCACCACGCCCAAGCCTTGCTGAACCAATATTCGCACGCGGGTTGCTTTGGCTTGCACGCCAAATCGCATGCTCCCGTTCAGCGTCGCCGAACCGGTGACTGAGACCTGTCCGCCGCCCGCTTCCGCGGTGAGATTGCGGATCACCGCGCTGTCCCCGTTGAGTGCGATAACGCCCTTCGCGTTCCACAGCCCGGTTGGCCATGCCGTGTCATCCACGGAGGCGTTTTGAAGCTCCACCTGACCGGTCAAACGAGGCTTGAGCAGCGATCCGCGCACACCGGCCGCGAGAACGATTTTGCCCGACGACGTGATGGACTGGTTGAATTGCTGAAGGATCGCGAGATTCACGTTCCCATTGAGCGCAACGTCCATCGCCGGTCCCGCGCTCAAGGGCACCGTGCCGGTGGCCTGGAAGTCCGTTTGTGGACCCGTCACATGCGCGCTTTGAATCTTGAGCACGCCGCGATCCAAGGTGGCCGCAATAGGTCCTTGATTCTTTAGCGCCAAAGGCGTCGCTTTTTGAAATACTGAAGACGCGCCGTTTACTTCCAGACGCGTCACTTCCACCGAGCCGCGCAGTTTCTGCGCGTTCAACAACGGGCCGTTCACCGAAACTTGCCCATCCGCCGCGGCATCGAACCCGTGGCCTTCGCCGGCGGCATATCCCAACAGAGGACGCAGTCCTTTCCATGTGACATTCTTAAACGCGAGCTGCGCGTCGGTAGGATAGTCATTGGCGAGCTGAACGCTTCCGTGCCCTACCACGGAGGCATCGGCGATGCTGGAATTCAACGTGAAATTCGTTCGGCCATTCGCTGTATTGGCCGCCAGAGAGAGATCGCCGAGGTTCTTACCGTTCACTGCAAGACCCGTGGTTTTGAGATTGCCGCTCAGATCCCGAACTAGGATTCGCGGTTCAGCCTGCTGGATCTGGGCCGCGCCAGTCGCGCTCATTTGCAACGTTCCGCTGAATCCAGGCCGCGCCTCAGCCAGTGTTTTGACGCGCGCAAGATCGATCCCGCTGGTGTCGAGATGGAATTGCAGATTGCCGGATTTGAAATCGCCCGCAGGGTGATCGTAACGAGCACTCAGATCGAGACGAGGCGCGCCTGAAACCAGCTCCAGTTGCGGCACATCGATACTTTGCGGCTGGTAATTCACACGGGCGTGGACGCGATTCACCGCATCGTCGTAAATGGTCGCGTTGGCGAGTGTTAAATCCGCGCTGCCCTGCGGATTGCTGATGGTGCCAGTGAAATTCGCGGTTCCGGAGAGCAATCCTTTGACGGGAACATCAGATCGACCCGCCACCGCGAGCAGACGCTGAACCGGTAGATTGCCGAGGTTGGCGCGAGCCGTGGTGGGATAGTCGCGTGTGAGCTGGGTGCTGCCGTTGACATTGATCTTCGATCCCGCAAAATCCGAGGTCAAATTGTAATTTACCGATTGGCCGCTCGTGGTGGCGCTGGCCGTGAGATCGCCATAACTCTGGCCTTCTAACTCGAGTCCGCGCACGGACGCGTTCCCGTTGATGCTGGTGAGTTGGATTTGCCTCGCCACGTTGGCGGTGACATTGGCGTTGACCTCAATGACCCCGGCGCTGTTCGGCCATTGTTTCCGCAGTTCGCTGATCTGCGCAAGATTGATTTGATCGCTTTGAATTGCGGCGCGCAGTTGGCCGGTGGTGAAACTGTCACGGGGATGGCTGATTTGGCCCGAGAGATTCACTCGATCGGGACCCAGTTGAACAAATGCGCTCGGCACGGTGACCAACTGGTCCGTCAGATTCACCTGCGCCTGGGCGCGATCGAAAGGCTGGCCTTGAATTACGCCATGGACCACAGCCACCGTGCCCGCGCCTTGCGGATTGCCGAGCGTGCCGTTCACGCGCAGATCCGCGTTTAGTTGCCCTGAATAGCCGTTGGTCGGCTGGCCCGCGAGCGCGAGCAGATCCGCCAGGTCGCCATTCTGGATGGAAGCATTCACCGCGAGCGGCGAGTTTGGAAAAGATTTCCAATCGCGCAGCCCCAGTGTTCCTGAGAAGCGAGCCTGCATGGTATTGCGCGCCAGGCTGCCGTTTTGGACCGCGACCGTACGGTTGGTCAAAGCAGCGTCGGCGTTGAAGCTATCAAATCGGCGGCCCGCTACGGTGAAGCGGGTGGCGGTGACATGCCCGGATATCCCCGGCGCAGTGAGGCTGCCCGTAATCTTGCCCGCGAAGCTGGCTTCTCCTCCGTGCAGTTGAACTGGTGGCCGGGAACTCTCGGGGATAGCGGCGAACAAGTCATCCAGATCGGTGGTGGTCAAGGCGACGTTCAATTGCTTGCCCACCGAGCCATCCACGCTGAGCCGGGAGTGCGGCAGCGTGAGAAGCGATTTTTGAATCGAAAGATCGTCCCTCGTACCAAAATAATCCGCGGTCAGGTTACCGGACACGGGAATTCCATGCGATCCCGGAGCAATGGAAAGCTTCGCCTGCGCCGTGAAACCGCGGAGACCCGTGTTCAGGTTTCCCGCCATGTTGATTGGACCGGAAAGCAGGCCATCGTAGGGCAGCCTGCTTTGGCCCGCGGCCAGAATTGCGTTGTCCAGATCCAGATGTTTCAGGGCGCCTCGCACCTGATAGCTGGTCCAGTCCTTCAACGAAGCGTCGCCGGAAAATTCGCCGCCGAGAGCCGACGCTCGTAGTCCCGTCATGGTCAAATTGTTTTGAGAATCGAGCGTCGCAGTTCCATTCACAGCCGCAATTTCATTGGGGAAGTTCGTTTCGTTCGCCAGCCTCCCCAGTTCACCCAAGGCCAGATGACTTTGGAACGAGAGCCCCCGAGTCACGCTCCCCGACGCCTCGATGTTCGAATGGCCCAGCGATAGCCGCAGTCCCGTAATATCGATTGCATAGGCGGCCAGGCTTGCGTTTCCATTCAGATCGATCACGGTTGGAACGTTCGCCTCGTTGAGGGACAAAGGCAGGTCCGCGGCGTTTTTCAAGTCCGCAAGCGCGATGTGTCCGGAGGCCTGCGCCGAAACTTTGGGATTCTTCAGATCCTGGATCGACGCGTTGAACGTGACGGCGGAAGCGGTTGAGAATACATTTGCGCCGCGCACGTCGATTCGATCGCGCGAGAGTACCACTGGCAGGTTCACAGTGAAATCCACCGGTGTGTTTCGGCCGGAAACAACATAGACGGGCTCAAGCGAGACCTGTCCGCGATACTCCTGACTCAGAACCTTATACAAGAGTTGCGCGCGTAAATTGTTTCCCCGGATGTTCAGTTCGTGCTTTTGGGCGGCCAGAGTGATCACGCCGTTGGTCAGCTCGAAGCGCCCAATCGCGAGATCCACCACGGTTTCCAGCGGCGACTTACTGGACGTGGATTTGGGCGAAGGAATATTCGTATGGCCATCGGCATAAACAATCACGTTGGCTTGGGGACGATCGATCCCCAGATAGGTGATGTCCCACAAATGATGCAGGCTGGTGAACAGGCGGAGGTTCAACTGCACGCGAGCAACGCGAAGCATCGGCACCGCACCCGGCGGTTCGTTGCCATGAATCACAAAGTCTGTAACTACCGCCGTCAGACGTTTCCATTCGAATTGGAACGTTCCGATCTCGGCCTTTCCGCCAGTGCTGTCCTCGACCGAAGTAACGATGGTCTGCTTCACGTAGTTCCGGAACCACGCGGACTGCACCACCAAAATGGCGGCAATCGCCAGCACTAGAATGAATCCGACTAGCGCGAGCGCGGCATTGCGCAGGATTCTCATAGGGCGGCTCATTCCAACGCTCCCTGCTTGAACTCGACTCGTTCACTCTTGCGCGCCTGATCGAGCCATTCATTGAAACTTTCGTTGATGCGCTGGCCTTCAATGAGGTCCCGGATCTTCGGCTCCAACGCATCGAAGCTATTGTTCTTCGGATATTCGCGCCGCAATTCCGCAATGTGCTGAGCGTAGTAGCTGCGGACATCCTGGTCAGTAACCACCACGCCACCGCGAAAGCGCTGGTTGATAAACTGCAGCACCGTGATCTGCCACAGCAGTTGTTCGCGCAGTTCGGTTTCGGTCAGCCTATCGCGCTGCAAGCCTGCTCGGAGCCGCTGTCCGGAGCCGGCGAAACGATCGCGGACCAGCTCCGCTTCCAACTGCGCGGCTTCCGATTCCGGCGGACGCCGATAGCCACCGCTGACGATCTCATCGCGGATGATCTGCTGCGCGATCAGCCGCTCGGCGGATTCTCGTTTGGCGCCTGGACTGAAGTTGAGCGGCGTTCGATTCAAGAAGTCCGTAAGCCGGATGTCCCGGTCGATATCGCTGGCCTTGATCACATGCGTTCCGGCGATCACTGCGATGCGATCCAGAATCACGGCTCCAGAAAGAAACGCTGTCAGGCCGAAGAAGGAGAACAGGCCGCGCATATTAGAAGGTTTGCCCGATGGAAAAGGAAAACTGGAAATGGCTGATGCTCTGCGGCGTGCTTTGGCAGTAACCGGGCAGTTGTGAAGAGGGAATATTCGGATTGCAGTTCAATATCTGGGCCGGCGTTCCGGAAAATCCAACGTAGCGCGGGGGATTGATGCTGTAGGCAAAGTCCGCGCGGATGGGCCCCACGGGTGTGCGATAGCGGATTCCGAAACCCACGTCATGGACCATATAGTCGAAATCCTGCGGATTTTTCTGGTGGAAACGGAAAGATATGTCGCCGAGGCTTTGGTAAACATTGCCCATGTCATGAAAGAACACACCCTGGATATTTTGCCCGATGAAAGGAAAGCGCAGCTCGATATTGTTAATGAATAATGCATTGCCGCCCAGGGGAAATCCGGTGGGCTCGGATGACGGACCGCCCGGCACCAGCGGCGCGCCAATATCGCGGGGCCCCGCCTGGTTGAAAGGGAAGGCCCGCAAGGAATCTGCGCCGCCAGCATAGAAGCGCTCCGGAAGCGGGACGGATTCGTCGGCGCCGATACCGGCCGGTGGCGCGAAAGGCAGAATCACTCCAAATTGCGTCTGGCGCGCAAGGACGAAGTTTTTGCCCAATGGATAATACGTGGCGTTTCTGAGAAGCATGCGGCCGAAGCTTCGCTCGGAGCCGAAAAACCTTCCACTCAACTCGAAGCTGGCCGTATTGTACATGCCGTGATGCGGATTGGCGGGGTTATCGCGCCGGTCTTGAACCAGGTTGGCCGAAAGTATGCCGAGCCGAACGGACTCCAGGAACTGTGAAACTAGAAGGACCGGGATCACGATGTCGCTGACGTTGTCCCGCCGGTAGGATGCCTGAAACACTCCGGTAAAGGCCTTGGAGAATTTCCTGGAGAGCTGCACGGATACCTGTTCGCGCCGGGCGGCAAAAGTCCGTACATCCAGCGTGTCGTCGTAGAGCAGCGAATAGCTCAGGTTTTGCCCTTCCACGCTGAACAACCTGGGCTGCAGGTAAGTAACCGAGCCCCGCTTCTCAATAGACGAGTACACGCCTTGCAAGCTTACCGTGTGTCCCAGCCCGAGGAAATTCAGCCGACTGACGGTCAACGATCCTTCCGGGCTGACGCCGGTGGTTCCTCCCGGTGCCGCCAGGCTGGTGGTATTGGGCGTTCCGAATTGCGCCAGTTGCGCTCCGAACCCTACGGAGAGCGTATACCGGCTGCCTTCATCGAAATGATAGAGCACGTACTTGTGATCGGTGTCCCCATCCGGGTTTTCGACGGCCGTATCCACGTTTGCAAAGACGTCCAGGTCGTAGAGTGATTTCTGAATGTTCGTTTGCGCGGGCGGTGATAGCGGATCGCCGGGCTTCATCGTGATGGTCCGGTCCACTAAACTCTGGCGCGTGATCTTAACCCCCGACGTCAGGACGCCGCGAACATATTCGCGGCTTCCTTCCGTGATGTTATAAACGACGCTGGCGTGCCCCGGCGCCACCGTGCGCCAGGAAGCGCTGAAAGTCGCCTTGGGGAAGCCACGGGTGTAGTAGAAAGTGAGGATAGTTTCGCGATCGTTCGCGATGTTTACTTCCGAGAACGGCTGGCCATCCGAGGAAGCCAGGCTCGGGAGATCGGCCGGTTTAAATTGAGCGACACCGTTGATGGCAAGCTCATCCACCACCCATTGCCTGCCTTCGTCAATATGAATCGTGACGGCGATGCTTCCAGCCTTGTCTCCCACGTCACGAGTCACTTCGGAGGTGACCTTCACATCACGAAATCCATTCGACTTGTAAAGATTGGCGATGCTTTCCTCGTCCCTGCGCCGGAAGGCTTCGCTGTAGCGCCCATGACGAAGAATCAGGAAGTCGGCGGGTTGCAGGAACATCCGCTCCCGGATGGAGTCCGTATCGAAATAATGATTGCCGGTAATGTTCACCCGCACCAGCTTGTAGCGCATGCCGCGCGAAATAGCGTACTCCACGGTTTCCTGGTCGTCGTGCACCGGCTGAACGTTGAACTCCACGCTGACGTCGTAATAGCCCTTGCTCTGAAAATAATCCTGTAAATTGCGCCGGCCTGTTTCGAGAAGGTCGTCATCCACGGCGCCTTCCTGAAACACGGGAACATATCTCTTGAGTACCCGGCGAGAGACCTTGGTTTCGACAGCGGTGACTTTGACTGTGGGCCCCGAGTCAATATCGAGATCGGGGTGCACGCGGCGCCGGGCGGCATCGTAGTCGAGTTTGTTCAGATCCACGCGCGCCATCAGACGATTCTTGCCGGCATATTTTTTCAAGACACCTTGCACACCGTCTCGGGTATGTGAACTGGTGACGTGCCGCCACCAATGGATGATCGGAAGACGCCAGCCGGTGGCTTGGATAATGGTGGAATCGGGCAACTTGGTCATGCCCGTGATCACCGGGGTGTCGTACTTGGCTCGCTCCCCTTCATGAATCCGAAAGGTGAGGAAGATTTGCTGAGCATCGTTTCCGCGATCCACCTCCGGAGTAATCTGAGCCTCATAAAATCCGTTGGCCTCCAGCAGGCGATGGATGCGGTCCACTGCCTGGGTGACGTCGTCGTCTTGAAAAGGGGCGCCTAACGAGAGCTGCGCCGCGCTCGACACCTGCGCGCGATTGGGCGCATCCAAAACCTTCCCCTCCACCGCGATTCCACCCAAAAACCGCGCGTTCTGGGTGACGAAGCGGACAATCACGCCAGCGCCGGAAGGCTCGCCCTCCACGATGATGTCGTTGAAGCGTCCCGTAGCGAATAGTCCATCAATGGCGCGCGCCACATCGGCCGAGTGCAACGGTTGACCCTTCCTCAGCGGCAACACGCGCGCCAGGTCGGCTGGATCCAAGGGCTGGCCATTGGGAAATTGAATATCGACGATCGGCTTTCCTTCAAACGCCGGGCTCTCCGCCATCGACCGGAGAACGAATATGAAGACCAAGATACACGTACTCCTCCCCAGAAGCCGCAGGCAGCACCGCACTTATATTGGACCCCAACTTGTCGTTTTCGTTACGATGAGTTTCACCCCGCTGGGTTGATCTTAACGCCTGGCGGCGCAGGCTGTCCGGTGCTATGCGAACCGTAAGTGCGAGTATAAACCTTGGTGAATTCCGCCCCCAGAAAGAAAAGCTCGGCCGAATAATAGATCCACACCAAAACGATGACCACGGTCCAGGCGGCGCCGTAAGTGGATTGGAATCCCACGTGTCCCAGATAGATGGCCAGAAGCTGCTTGCCGATGGTGAACAATAATGACGTGACCGACGCCCCGATGAACACGTCGCCCCAGCGAAGGTGCACGTCGGGAATTAGTTTGTAGACGGCTGCGAAGAGCAGTGTCAGCACGATGAAGGACCCGGCAAAGGTTGCCGCGTGCAGCACCCATTCCGGCGTGGGGAGGAGCGGGCGGAAAAACTGCCCGATGGTTGAGATGAAGATACTGGCGATCAGGGAGGCCAGCAGCAGGCATCCGGCCGCGATCACTACCAGCGACGAATAGAATCGCAGCTTGACGAAACTGAGGATGCTCGCGAGCCAGGAGCCGGCGTCGGAATCGGGAATACCCCAAATCAGGTTCAGCGCGGAGTGCAATTCCACAACCACGGAAGAGGCTCCGACGATGAGCGTGGCAATACTCAGGATGGTCGCGATCAGCCCGCTGGTGGGTCGATGAGCGTCGCGAAGGACGGCTTGGATGGCCTCCGCGGCCTGCCCGCCGACCAGCGTTTGAATTTCCCAGGCGAGCTGGCCCTGCACGGCTTGCTGCCCGAAAACGCGGTCGGCCAGGGCAATGGACAGGACTAGAAGCGGGGCCGCCGAGAGGATGGTGTAATACGCCAGCGAGGCGGCCAACCGGGGAGCCTCATCGCGCGACCAATGGTCGAATATCTCGCCCGTCAAGGCGATGATGCGCTGGTACAGCGACGGTGGCTGCGCTGGGCGCGGCATGCTATCTAAGTGACGCTCCCGGGGAGGTTTTCAGATCTGACGTTTTCGGATGGCTGCGTAGGGACATTGCTCCCGAACCCTCAGTCTATGCCCTCCATAGAAAGTTTTGATTGGACCATGGCAGACCTTGTCTCTTAGGCTCGGAATTACCCCATGTCGGATGATCTGGAAGGGCGTAGCTCCGACCTTACTTTCCTGCACGGGTGAGCCGCATTGTCACATCAGAGCTGTCGCTGGATGAAATGCTGGGGCAAATCGTCGGGCTGACCGCGCAATCCACTAGATGCGATGCCTGCCTGATTTACCTGGTGGAATCGGCTACTGGCGAGTTTGTGCTGCGCGCGTCGCAGGTTCCGCGCACCCAGGATCTGGATGACGTTCGGGTGAAACTCGGCGAAGGCGTAACTGGCTGGGTTGCCGAGCATCAATCCGTGGTGGCGCTTGGTTCCAACGCGTCCGCCGATCCGCGCTTCAAAAGCTTTTCGACATTGGTGGAGGACACGTACCAGGCGTTTTTGTCGGTGCCGCTGGTGAACAAGGGCCGGACCATCGGCGTCATCAATGTGCATCATCGGGAAGCGCACCCTCATTCGAGCGAAGAAATCAGCGCCCTCACGTTTATCGGCGAGCAGATGGGCAGCGCCATTGCGAAAAGCCTGCTGGAGGAAGAGAACGCGCGGCTGGCCGAGCGCGATCTGAAGCTGCAGCAATATCGCATTCAACTGGAGGAGGAGGTCGCAAAGAGAACGGCTGAATTGGAAGCGGCGAACGAGGAGCTGCGCGCGGCCAAAGAGAGGGCCGAAGAAATGGCCCGCCTGAAGAGCGAGTTTCTGGCCAACATGAGCCATGAGATCCGAACGCCTATGAACGGCATCATCGGCATGACCGCGCTGGTTTTGGATACCGATTTAAAGCCGGAGCAGCGCGAGTTTCTCGATATCGTCCAAAGCTCCGCGAATTCACTGCTCAATATCATTAACGATATTCTCGATTTTTCCAAACTGGAAGCTCGCAAGGTGACGCTCGAGCGAGTGGACTTCGATCTGGAAAGCGTGGTGGGCGATACGGTGAAAGCACTGGCATTCCCGGCCCATGAGAAGGGATTGGAGCTGACGTACCAAGTGCAGCGCGATGTTCCTGGCCGAGCTGGTGGGCGATCCGAACAGCCTGCGCCAGATTCTCGTGAACCTGATCGGCAACGGAATCAAGTTCACCGAAGAAGGAGAAGTGACGGTGGTGGTGCGGCTGGAAGCCGAGGACGAAGACGAAACCGTGGTTCACTTCGTAGTGGCGGATACCGGAACGGGCATACCCGCCGGCAAACAGGCCAGCATTTTCGACGCGTTCGTGCAGGTGGATGGCTCCAGCACCCGGCGTCATGGTGGAACAGGTCTTGGGTTGGCTATCTGCGGCAGTTTGGTGAAACTGATGGGCGGCAGGATCTGGGTGCAAAGCGAGCCGGGCAAAGGCAGCTTGTTTCATTTCACGTCGCGTTTCGGGCGTGCCGAGAGCGCGGCAGGGCGCGGCGATCAGATCAGCCCGCCCGATCTGCAGGGCCTGCCGGTGCTGGTGGTGGATGACAACGCCACCAACCGCAGAATACTGGTGGAGAATTTCAAGCGCTGGGGCATGCATGCTGTGGCTGCCGGCAGCGGAGCGCAAGCTTTGAAGATGGTGCGGGAGGCGGATCGCGAATGCCGCTCCTTTCAACTGATCCTGGTGGACTTTCAGATGCCTGGCATGGACGGCTTGGAGCTGGTGCGGCGGATGCTGTCGCAATCGTCGCCGGCTACGCCGCCCATCATGATGCTGAGTTCGGTGCGCTGGCAGGTCAGTTCGGATCAGTGCGAGGAGCTGGGCATTTCGGTGTATTTGACCAAGCCGGTGACCACTTCCACGCTGTTTGATGCGATCTTGAAAGTGCTCAGCGCGAGCACCGTCGCGCCGCCTTTCGCATGCCCCCGCGCCGGCACCGAATTCGGCCGCAGGCGCCGGCCTGAGAATCCTGGTTGTGGAAGACGATTCGACGAACCGGATTCTCGCCACTAACATTTTGAGAAGGAACGGTTACTCCATCGCGATCGCGAAGGACGGTCTGGAAGCAGTGGAAATGTGTCGGGCTGGATTCGTTCGATCTCATCCTGATGGACGTACAGATGCCGAATATGAACGGCCTGGAAGCAACCGCGGCAATTCGAAGGCTGGAAGAGAGCAAGCGGCCGCCACACTCCGATCCTGGCTCTGACGGCCCATGCCATGGATGGCGACCGCGAGCGCTGCATCGAAGCGGGCATGGACGATTACCTGTCGAAGCCGATTCACGCCAGGGATCTGCTGGCGAAAATCCACGCGCTGATCGCGCGCGGCCAGCGCTATTTGCCGTCCACCGAAAATGCCAGCAGCACGTTGCCCGGCTTTCCTCCGACGAATCCGTAGCCGCAGGTGGTGATCACCATGCCGTTGGCGATGGCCGGTCCGCCGCCGTTGAACGATCCGCCCTGCGCGGCGACGTGGTTCACCGTTTCAAAGTCGCGCATGGCGTCGAAGTCCCAAACAATTTCGCCGGTCTTTGTGGAATACGCGCGCAGGTGTCCGCCCCAGGATCCGGAGAAACGCAATGCCGGGCATCGCCGAGACCGCGGACAATTGCGCCTTGATGCCCGCGCCCTCGGGAGCCGGCGTGCTCCACAGCTTTTCGCCGGTAGTCGATGCTTGACCGCGTACATTCCCGGCGATGCTTTAGCGCCTCGGTTCTAATCGGAAACGGCTGCATAGATGGTGCGATCGTCCAGAGCGCCGCCCCATTGGATGCCGCCTTGCGCGCCCGCCCACGCCCAGCGCGTCTTCCACAGGATTTTGCCGCGCTGATCCGGATCCAGGCCGTAAACCATGCCCGTCTTTTGCGTGGCAACCAGAATCTGTTTGCCGCCGCCAACGGTTCGCAGTACGGATGCGCTGCCGAAGTCGGTATCTTCGCCGGGATTCTCGGGGCAATTCGGGTTCTTCGGGCAGCCGACCATCCAGTTGTCGCCAGGGCGTCACTTGTGCGGCCCACAACATACTTCCGGTTTCGAGATCAAACGCGAGAATGGAATCGCTGGTCGGGACTGATACACCCGTGTACGAATTGCCGGTGCCCACGTAGACTCGTTTGCGCTTCACGTCGATGGTGGGCGAATTCCAGACGCCCGCGCCCGCCGGTCCATACAGCTTGGTGCCGGCCGAGTTGGTCTTGTATGTTTTCGGCGGATCGGAAATGGAGTACGATTTCCAGATCGTCTGGCCGGTTTCGGCATCCAGCGCCGACAAGCTTCCGCGAAACGTGCAGCACTCGTATTGCGGCGAGCCGCCGTCCAGCTCCTCCGAGGACGCCACGGGAACATAGAGCCGGCCTTTGTAATAGGTGGGCGATCCGACGATGCGCGCCGCCGGATGATCGTCCACCTTCACTTTCCATAGTTGCCTGACCGGTCTCCGCGTCCACGGCGTGCGCCAAGGCGTGATAGTCGCCGAAATAGGCGATCCAGCGCGAAGACTTTGGCGACCGCACGATGCTGATGGCCGATCGCACAATCCCGCCCGCGTCATAGGTCCAGTACGCGCAGCCCGTGGAGGCGTCCAGCGAGTAAACCGTGCCGCCATTGCTTCCGACGAAGATGCGGCCTCCGACGATCACCGGTTGCGCCGCGGCTTGCGTGTCATCGGGAAATCCGAAAGCCCATTTCAGTTTGAGCCGTGGCGCGTCCGCGGCTTTGAAGCCCGGGTTCGGCTTGATAGCGCGCGTTGGAGGTATTCACGCCCCATCCGTTCCAATCGCCCGCGCCGGGCGAAAACGGCTTGGGAGTTGCCAGCGCAGCGGCCTGCCGCGGGATCCACGGCTACAGTTGAAAAGCTCTTGCCGGTGACATACAACGAAACGGCGCGAATCTCGCTGGTGGCGAGCGCTCGCGCCTTGCATCGTCATTTTGCCCCGCAATAACGCCGTCATCACTTGTTCCGGACGTCAGATTGGCCAGTTCGGCGCGAGTGGGAATTCGCGAGCCCGCCGCGGTTTGATGGCAAGTGGCGCAGTGGCTTTCGAAAACCGCCGCGCCATCGGGGGCGGCCGCGAGCGCGGCCATTGCAAAGGCGAACAGCAGAATAGAGCGCATGGGATCTCGGCGGCAGTGTATCATAGCCAAGATGTCACGGCATTTGCCGCCGCAGTTGTTCTCATGATTTCGGGCGCCCTGTGCGCCTTCGCGCAAGCTCCCGCGCCTCCGGGCGACGTGGTGGGCGTGGGAGGCTTCAGCCACATCGTCGCGAACGTCGAAAGGTCAGTGGCGTTTTATCGCGACGTTCTCGGCCTGGAAATGCCCAATCCGCCGCGCCCATTCGACAGCACGCCCTGGATCATCGACATGGGCAACACGCCCGGCGCGCAATCGCGGCCCGCGATCCTGCAATTCCCGGATCGAAATTGGGCGTCGAGCTGATCGACTACAAAGATATCGACCGCAAGGCCGTGCATCCGCATTTCCAGGATCCCGGCGCGGCCAGCCTGATCCTGACCGTGCGCGACATGGATGCGATGATGGCGAAGCTGAAAGCGGCGCACGCGCACATCAACAGCAAAGGCGGCGAACCGGCGACGATCAAGGGAGCCAATGGCAGCGTCGGCCACGTGGTGTTCGTGCAGGACCCGGACGGGTTTTTCATCGAAATTTCGCAGCGCGACCCGTCGCACCCACTACCACGGCTCCGGATTCGAGCAATATCATTGGCGGAGCGTTTGAGATTATCGTTGCGGATCTGGATCAGACGCTGCACATTTATCGCGACGTCCTTGGATTTCAAACCTTGCCGCCTACCGCTTGGGATGGCACCAAGCTGATGATGGACACCGCGGGCACGCCCGGCGCGCAGTTTCGCAGAAGCGCTGCGACCATTCCCGGAACGTCCGTGATGATGGCGTTCATGGAATTCAAAGACATCAACCGCAAGCCGCTGCACACCCGCATTCAGGATCCGGGCACTGCGATTCTGCAGGTGGGCGTGCGCGATATCGACGCGACGGTTAGCGCACTGAAGGCCGCGGGCGTAACCGTGATTTCGAAAAATGGCGAGCCGGTGATGAATGGGACGTCGAAGTTCTGCATGATGCGCGATCCCAACAATCTGTATCTGGAACTGTTCCAGCGCGGCCCGCGCCGGAAGCAATAGTACGCTAGAGAGTACAAATGATCGCAAGCCAACCCTCCGTGGAAACAGTGTCTTTCTATATCAACGGCCAGTGGGAGAGCACCGGCAACCGGAAGCTCGCCCCGTGACCAACCCCGCAACGGGCTCGGAAATCGCGCAAGTGGCGTATGCCACGGCTGACGACGTGGATCGCACCGTGCAGGCCGCGCACGCCGCTTATCTCAAGTGGCGTGACGTGCCAGTGGTGGATCGGATGCAGCCGCTCTATCGCTACAAGACGCTGCTCGAAAAGCACCACCACGAACTGGCGGCGACGCTGACCACCGAAAACGGAAAAACCATCGACGATGCGCGCGCCGAAGTTCGCCGCTCCATCCAGATGGTGGAAGTGGCGTGCGGCATGCCCAGCCTGATGATGGGCGATTCGTTGAACGACGTTTCCAGCGGCATCGACAGCCATACCATCCGGCAACCGCTCGGTGTTTGCGCCGGCATCACGCCGTTCAATTTCCCGTCGATGGTGCCGATGTGGATGTGGCCTTTCGCCATCGCCGCGGGCAACGCGTTTATCTTGAAGCCGTCCGAAAAAGTTCCGATGACGCCCACGCTGGCCGCCAAACTGCTGCATGAGGCTGGCGTCCCGGCCGGCGTTTTCAATCTGATCCATGGCGACAAGGTCGCGGTGGACGCGCTGTTGCATCATCCGCTGGTGCGCGCGATCTCGTTCGTCGGCTCCACGCCCGTGGCCAAGTACATTTACAAAACCGCGGCCGCCGAAGGAAAGCGCGTGCAGGCGCTGGGCGGCGCGAAGAATCATCTGGTGGTGATGCCGGACGCGAACCTGCCGAAGACCGTCGAAAACATCATCAGCTCAGCGTTCGGCGCCGCGGGCGAGCGCTGCCTGGCGGGAAGCGTGCTGGTCCCGGTGGGCGACGCCGCTGAGCCGCTGCTGAAACTTCTGGTGGAGAAGGTGACGGCCATGCGCGTGGGCGACGGCATCGAAGAAGGCGTCGGCATGGGTCCGCTGGTCACTAAGGAACATCAAAGAGCGCGTGGCCGGGTACATCGATAAGGGCGTCGCGGAAGGCGCTAAGCCGCTGCTGGATGGCCGGTCGTCGCATCCGAAAGGCGACGGCTTCTTCCTGGGGCCAACAATCTTCGACGGCGTGAAGCCGGAAATGACCATCGCGAAGGACGAGATCTTCGGACCGGTGCTTTCGGTGATTCGCGTAAAGACGCTCGAAGAGGCCATCGAGCTGGTGAACCGGTCGCCATTTGGAAACGCGACTTCCATTTTCACCGGCAGCGGAAAAGCGGCGCGCGAATATTCGGCGCGTGTGGAGGCCGGCATGGTGGGGATCAACGTCGGCGTGGCCGCGCCCATGGCGTTTTTCCCGTTCGCGGGCTGGAAGAATTCGTTCTTCGGCGATCTGCACGCGCACGGCAAAGACGCCGTCATGTTTTACACCGAGCAAAAAGTGCTCATGACCCGGTGGTTTTGAGACTCGAACCGCGGATCGCCAGCCCGTTCACACCGTTTACGGCGGCGCTCAGCTCTTCAAAGCCGAAACTCCCGCGCGATTGGGAACGCTCGCGCTGGAGCTGATTCGCAACTACACGCCGGACGCGCCGTCATTCGCCAATGCCTGGGATTGCCGCCGGGCGAACTGGCGAAGTCTGTCTTCGAACGTACGGTCGCCAAGCTGGAACGCGAGCCGGTGGAGGATTTTCGGATCGATTTCGAAGACGGCTACGGGTATCGATCGGACGCCGAAGAGGACGGGCACGCCGTATCGGCTGCCCAGTTTTTGGCGCGTGCCGTGGGCAAACCGGGCTTCCCGCCGTTCGTCGGAATTCGCATCAAGCCATTCACCGAAGCGCTTCGCGCCGCGATCGGCACGAACGCTGGACCTGTTTCTGACGGCGCTGTTCGAACAGACCGAGCGCCTTCCTGGTAATTTCGTCGTCACGCTGCCGAAGATCACCGCTGCCCGAACAGGTGAGCGAACTGGTGAACTGCTCGAATCAGGCGGAGAGCGCGGCTACGGTCTGGAATCCGGCGATCGTCAAAATCGAGTTGATGATCGAAACGCCCCAGTGCATCATCGATTCCACTGGATCGTTCGCCATTCCGAAGCTGCTGGAAGCGGCGCGGGGACGCTGCCGGGGCCTGCACTTCGGGCCTTACGATTATTCGGCAAGCTGCAATATCGCGGCGGCCGAGCAGCGCCTGGATCATCCCGCCTGCGATTTTGCGCGTCACGTGATGCAGGTGAGCGCGGCCGATCGCGGGGTGTTTCTTTCCGATGGGCCCAGCACGATTTTGCCCATTCCGCGCCATCGCGCTGCCGGCTGGGGGCACGCTCAGCGACGAGCAAAAGGCCGAGAATCGCGCGATCGTCCATCGGGCGATGCGCCATCATTTCGATCTGGTGCAGCGTTCGCTCGCGCACGGCTATTACCAGGGCTGGGATCTGCATCCCGGCCAGCTTCCCACGCGCTACGCCGCGGTGTATGCATTTTTCCTGAAAAGCCTGGATTCGGCTGCCGCGCGGCTGCGGAACTTTATCGACAAGGCCGCGCAAGCAACGTTGGCGGGCGATGTTTTCGACGATGCCGCCACCGGGCAGGGCCTGCTCAATTTCCTGCTGCGCGGCGTGAATTGCGGCGCATTCACCGAAAAGGAAGCGGCCGCGTCGGGCCTCACCATCCAGGAGCTGCGCGGGCGGTCGTTTCTACCAAATCATGGAGAACCGCCGCAAGACATAATATATAAAGAGTGGAATTCCACAGGAGGCGAAATGAGCAAGATCTCACGCCGCAGATTCGTGGAGACTACGGGCGCCGGACTCGTGGTCGCTACAGGTGTGCCGCTGGCTGTTCAAGACGTGGCGGCGCAAGAAGTGGCAGCCGCGGCTCCTGCTGCCGCGCCGCGCACATCCATCAAGCTGATGGTGAATGGCGACGGAACACCACGTCGAAGTGGAAGACCGCTGGACGCTGGTGGAAGTGCTGCGCGATCACCTGGGGCTCACCGGCACCAAGATCGGCTGCGATCGCGGCGAATGCGGCGCATGCACGGTGCTGCTGGACGGCAAGCCAGTGTACTCCTGCAGCCAGCTCGCGGTCTGGGCGGACGGCCGCACGGTGCAAACGGTGGAAGGCCTGGCGCACAACGATCACCTGCATCCGCTGCAGGAAGCCTTCATCGAGCACGATGGACCGCAGTGCGGTTATTGCACGTCTGGGCAATTGATGAGCGCCAAAGCGCTGCTCGATCACAATCCGCATCCCACCGCGGATGAAGTTCGTGCGGCCATGACCGGCAACATCTGCCGCTGCTCGAACTACAACCGCTATGTGGAATCGGTGCTGGCCGCGTCGTCTGTCGAGCCTGCACGTCCGGGAGGACGGCATGAACGCGCTCAAGACGGTTGGGCACCCTGCTTCGCGCGTCGACGCGCTCGAACGAGTTACCGGCAGGGCCACTTACACCGGCGATCTTCATCTGCCCGGCATGCTCTACGCGCGCGTTCTTCGCAGCCCGCATCCGCACGCGCGCATCCGCGGCATCGACGCATCGAAGGCGCTGGCGCTGCCCGGCGTGAAGGCGGTGCTCACGCACGAGAATTGCGACGTGATCTGGGGCAGCGGCGACACCAAGAACAAGCGCTACCTGTTCAACAATCCCGTGCGCTTCGCGGGCGATGCCGTGGCGGCGGTTGCGGCCGTAGACCGGCACGTGGCCGAAGACGCGATCCGGCTGATCGATGTCGATTATGAAACGCTGCCCTTCGTGCTGGATCCGGAGGAAGCGCTGAAGCCGGGCGCTGTCGAGATCCAACCGGGCGGCAATCTTTCGCCGAATAACAAGGGTGAGCACGAGCCGGAAACGTACCGGCACGGCAATATCGAGAAGGGACTGCGCGGAAGCCGACCAGGTTTTCGAAGATCACTACCGCTCGGTGCATCTGAACAACGCGCAGCTCGAAATCCGCGTAAGCATCGCGCAATGGGAAGGCGAGAAGCTGACCGTTTACGCATCCACGCAGGGCATTTCCAGTGCCGCATCGATATCGCGCGCGATTTGAAGATGCCGCTCGAAAACGTGCGCGTGATCTGCAAGTACATGGGCGGCGGATTCGGCAACAAGAATCAGATGCCACGATTTCGATCTGATGGCCGCGATGCTGGCCAAGAAGGCCGGCGTGCCGGTGAAGCTGGAGTTTACGCGCAAGGAAGATTACGTCGCGGTGCATGGGCGCTGGCCGACCAAGCAGTACTACAAGGTGGGCGTGAAGCGCGACGGAACACTGACAGCGATTCAGTTCCGCGGCTATAGCGGCATGGGGCCGTATCGCAAGAGCTCGGGCGACATCGCGGGCGTGGAGCTATATCAGTGCCCGAACGTCGAGAAGAAAGTCTATCCGGCCTACACCAACATGGCCGTCTCAGCGAATTTCCGCGGACCGGCCTATCCGCAAGGAATCTTCGGCATCGAATCGCTGATGGATCACATCGCTTACGAGCTGAAGATGGATCCCATCGATTTCCGCCTGAAAAACATGACGCGGAAATATCACGACCAGTTGCCTTACACCAGCTACGGCCTGGAGGATTGCGTTCTTCGCGGCGCCGAGGCGTTCGAATGGAAGAAGCGCTGGCACGCGCCGGGCGCGGGTGATGGACCGGTGAAACGCGGCGTCGGAATGGCGATGGGCGCGTTCGGCGCGGCGGTGGGCCGCAGCAGCGCGGTGATTCATCTGAATTCGCACGATCAATACGAATTGCACGTGGGCGTCACCGATGTCGGCACGGCCGCGAAAACCACCATGGCGCTGATCGCCGCCGAAGAATTGGGAGTGCCGCTGGCCAAGGTTGCCGTGGTGAGTGGCGACACCGAAGTCTGTCCTTATTCGGTTGGCGAATCCGGCAGCCGGACCACCACGCATACCGGCTACGCGGTGATCCAAGCCGTAAAAGATCTAAAGCAGCAGATCGCCGACAAGGGGTTGCCGCAAGGCGATGAGATTCGCACCGGCAGCGCCACGCCCGATCCCGCGCCGCTGAGAGACGCAGCGCGCTACGCCTTTGCGGCGCATTTCGCTGAGGTGGAGGTGGACACCGAGCTCGGGCACGTGCGCGTGGTGAAGTACCTGGCGGCGCACGATAGCGGGCGCATCATCAATCCGCTGACCTGCTCGAGCCAGGTGAAGGGCGGCGCCACCATGGGGATCGGCATGGCGCTGCACGAAGAACTTTTGTACGATCCGGCGCACGGGGTGCCGCTGAACGCCGGCTACTACGGCGCGCGCGTGATGACGCACCTGGACACGCCAGACATCGGTGTGCTGTTCGTCGAAACGGAAGATCAGTATGGGCCGTTTGGCGCGAAATCGATCGGCGAATCGAGCATCGTTCCTTCGGTAGCGGCGGTGGCGAACGCTATCTTCAATGCCACCGGGAAGCGGATCAAAGATCTTCCTATCACTCGCGAAAAACTTCTGGAGGTGCTGGCATGAGGGCCTTTAGCAACGCAAATCCGAAGGATGTCCGCGAAGCAGTTTCGATGCTGAGCCAGGCGCACGCCCAAGGCCGCAGCGCTTCCATTGTGGGCGGCGGAAGCGATCTGCTCGGCATGGTGAAGGAGCATCTGGTTTCTCCGGACGTGCTGGTGAATCTCAAAACGATCCGCGCCCTGGATCAAATCCAGCACCAGCACGGCCACGTCAAGATCGGCGGCCTGATTACGCTGGACGCGTTGAGCCGCGATCAGCGCATTCGCAAAGAATACACGGTGCTGGCCGAAGCAGCTGAGAAGGTGGGCACGCCGCAGATCCGCAACGCGGGAACGCTCGCGGGCAATGTCTGCCAGCGCCCCTGGTGCTGGTATTTCCGCAACGGTTTTCCTTGCTTGAAGAACGGCGGCAATACTTGCTTCTCTGCTTCCGGCGAGAATCAGCTTCATGCTATTTTTGGCGGCGGCCCCAGCTACATCGTGCATCCGTCCGACACCGCTCCGGCGCTGGTCGCGTTGGAAGCGCAGTTTCACATCACGGGTCCGTCCGGCGAACGAGTGGTGCCTGCGTCCGAATTCTTCCAGCTGCCACGCGTGGACGCGGCGCGCGAAAATGTGCTGGCGAAGGACGAGATCCTATCCGCGATTCAATTGCCGGCGGCGCGGCCTGGAACGCGCGGCACCTATCACAAGGTGCTGGATCGCGAAGCCTGGACGCACGCTGTAGTCGGCGCGGCAATCGTGCTCGAAATGGATCATGAGATCTGCCGCAGCGCGCGCATCGTGCTCGGCGGCGTCGCTCCCATCCCGTGGCGTCTTCCGAAAGTGGAAGCGATGCTGGCGGGACAGCGCATCACGCCGGAACTGGCGGCGAAGGCCGGCGAGGCAGCGGTGGAGGGCGCGCATCCGCTGGCGAAAAACAAGTACAAGGTTCCGCTGACCAAAGCCATGGTCAAGCGAACGCTGCTGTCGTTGACCGCTTAGGCGCAATCCATCGACCGGAGCAGGAACGCGTAGTCGACCGCGACTTCCTTGATGCCTTCATAGCGGCCCGATGGCCCGAAGTGGCCGCTGCCCATGTCGGTTTTCAGCAGCAGCACGTTTGAGTCTGTCTTCAGCGCGCGCAATTTCGCGACCCATTTGGCCGGTTCCCAATACGAGACACGCGGGTCATTCAGGCCGGCGGTGACCAGCATCATCGGGTACGCGCGCGGGGCCACGTTATCGTAGGGCGAATAGGATCGGATGTAGTCGTAATACTGCTTGTTTTCCGGATTGCCCCATTCCTCATACTCGGACATGGTCAGAGGCAGCGTGGGATCGAGCATGGTGTTCAGCGTATCCACGAACGGCACCTTCGCGATGGCGGCGTGAAACAGCTCGGGCCGTATGTTGAGTACCGCGCCCATCAGCAGACCGCCTGCGCTGCCGCCCATGATTGCCAGACGATCGGTTGAGGTGTATCGCGCCGAAATCAGATGGTCCGCGCACGCGATGAAATCGGTGAACGTATTTCTTTTTTCGAGCAGCTTGCCGTGATCGTGCCATTCCTCCCCCAGCTCGGCGCCGCCGCGGATGTGCGCGATGGCGAAGACGAAGCCGCGATCGAGCAGGCTGAGGCGGTCAGAGGAAAATCGTGGATCGATGCTGTGGCCGTACGCGCCGTAGCCGTAAAGCAGCAGGGGGCTCGTTCCATTTCGATCGAAGCCCTTGCGATAAACCATCGAGATCGGCACTTCGACGCCATCGGGCGCATTGGCGAAGATGCGTTCGGATTGGTATTGTGACGCGTCGTATCCGCCGCGCACTTCGTATTGCTTCTTCAACTCGCGCTCGCGGGTTCGCACGTTATAGTCAAACACGGACGTGGGCGTGACCAGCGATGTGTAGCTGAAGCGCAGCAGATTGGTACTGTATTCCGCGTTCCCGCTCGCGCTTACCGTGTAGGCTGGCTCGGGAAATTCGATGTAGTGCGAGAACGCTCCCGAGCCATCGCGGATGCAAATCTTCTCGATTCCTCGCTCGCGTTCGTAGACGGCTAAATGGTCTTCAAAGGAATCTACGCCTTCGATGGTTACGCTGGAGCGCGCTGGGATTATCTCGTGCCATGTTTCCACCGAAGGATCACTGACCGGTGTCCGCATGAGTCGAAAGTTCTTCGCCTGGTCGTTGGTCCGTATGAAGAAATATTCGCCGTGATGCGTCGCATCATACTCCACATTCTGCCGCCGGGGCAGCATCACGCGAAAATCTCCCAACGGTTCTGCGGCTTCCAAGTAACGCAGCTCGGACGTAAGCGGGCTCGACAGCTCAATGAACAAGAATCGCCGGCTGCGAGTTTTGCTTAGCCCAAGGGCGAAACGGCCGTCGTCCTCTTGATACACGGTGGTGTCCGACGTTGAACCGAGTTCATGCCGTACGGCGCGATAGGGGCGCTTGGTCTGGTCCAAAACCGTATAGAAAAACGTCCGATTATCGTTGGCCCATTCGAGCGTGTAATAGGTGTTCGCAATCCGGTCCGGCAACAGTTCGCCGGTCGCGAGATTTTTCACCTGGATGGTGTACGATTCATCGCCCTCTAAGTCCGTCGAGTAAGCCAGCAACCGATGATTGGGGCTGACCGCAAAGTTTCCCAGCCGGAAATACTTCTGACCTTCGGCTAAAACATTGGCATCGAGCAAAATCTCTTCGGGCGCATCCAGGCTTCCATGCTTGCGGCATTGAATCGAATACGCGTGGCCTTCTTCGGTGCGCGTGTAATAAAAATAGTCGTCGCGCTTCACCGGCACAGAGACATCCGTCTCCTGAATGCGGCCGAGAATCTCCTGATACAGAGTCTCCTGCAGCGATTTCGTGGGCGCCGTTGTTTCCTCGGTGTACCGATTCTCGGCTTCGAGATAAGGAGTCACATCCGGATCGGACCGGTCGCGCAGCCAAAAGTAATTGTCGATTCGCGTATCGCCGTGAAGCGCGATTTCCTTCGGAATGATTTTGGCGCGCGGCGGCGTGATTATTGGCTTTCCTCTTTCCCCATGTACAATTCACTGACCAGATCGCGATGATTCTCCAGCACGCGATTTCGCCGGACCTTCATAGTGGGCGTCAGCTCGCCGGATTCGATGGAGAAGTCGCGTTCGAGGATGCGAAACTTGCGAATCTGCTCGAACGGAGCAAGCTTTCGGTTCACGCGCGCTACCGCCTTCTTTACTTCGACTTCGGCGGAAGTGGCCACTTCTGCGGAGTTGATGGTCACCAGAGCGGTGACATAGGGTAAACGATCGCCAATCAGCACCACCTGATTGATGACGGGCTCCGTCTTGAAAAGCATTTCGATACGCGCGGGATAAATCTTCTTCCCGTTGGATGAGACGATCAACTCTTTCTTGCGGCCGGTGATATAAACATATCCTTCGGCATCGATTTCAGCGATGTCGCCGGTACAGAGCCAGCCGTCGCGCAGCACCGCTTTCGTTGCATCGGGGTCGTTGTAGTATCCGGAGAACAGCGCAGGACTCTTTACCAGCAGCTCGCCGTCCTCGGCCAAACGCAGCTCCACGCCCGGGAGCTTCTTGCCGATGCTCCCCGATTTGGGACGATCGCTAGGATTCAAGCAGACCACGCCGCCCTCGGTGAGCCCGTAGCCTTCAATGAGCGGCATTCCGATAGCCGCATAGAAGCGCGCCAGATCCTTTCCGAGCGGCGCCGCGCCTGAGGCTGCGATTCGAATACGGCCGCCCATACGCGCGCGGATCTTTGAGAACACCAGCCAGTCCGCGATCCTCAGCAAACCCAGCATCGTTTTCGGAACTGGTTTGCCCTCCTCGCGCAGGCGGCTCACTTCGGCTCCCAATCCCACGGCGCCGTGAAACATTTTTCTTACAGCTGCGCTCTTCTTCTTGATCTCGGCATTGACGCTGGTGAAAATGCGTTCCCAAACGCGCGGCGGCGCCAGCAGAAAACGTCGGGCCGGATGGACTTCAGCTCGTGCGGCAGCTTGGCGAGACTTTCCGAGAACCAGACCGGAAAGCCCATGCGGATGGGGAGAAACTCGATGACCACGCGTTGCGCAATGTGGGCCGATGGAAGAAAGGCGATGGTGCAATCGGCGTGCGTGAGGGCCAGCACCTGCGGACCCATGTCGATGTTGCTGGTCAGCGCCGCGTGGCTTACCAGACCCATCTTCGGTTCTCCGGTTGCGCCGGACGTCAGATAGAGAACCGCAGGATCTTCCGGGCTAACCTCGCCGCGGATCTTCTCGAACGCGTGCGGGTCTTGCTTCAGCGCCAAGCGGCCTTTGGACCGCAGTTGCTCCAGCGTCAGGGCGCCTTCGGATTCACCGGTCAGCAAGATCCAATGCAAGCCGGCGAGCACCTCGCCGCCCTCCGCGAGCAGCGACTGCATGCTCTTCGGATCTTCAACGAAAACCGCTTTGGCGTGGCTGGCTCGCAGGTTTCTTACCTGTTCGCTAAAAGGATATGTGGTGTAGAGAGCCGCGGCGATGGAGCCATTCGCGAGTGTGCCGAGGTCAGCGAGATAGAATTCGGCGCGGGTCTCAGAATGCAGCGCCACCGTGTCGCCCTTTCCTATGCCCAACTGGCGCAGACCGCAAGCGATTTCCTCGGCTGCGCGCTTGTACTCCAGCCACGTATACGTCTGATAATTGCCCTTGCCAGTGGGCTGATGCAACGCCGGAGCGTTGCCAAAAGTTTTGGCGGCAAGTTCCAAGACCACGTACATGGTGCGAACGCCCATTCGCCTATTGTAGACGTGCTACGGTGTGGATTGTGTTCAACGGGCTGCCACTGTGAACGGTTGGTCACGAGAGCTGGAGGTTGCCATAGAAGCCGCGAAGCAGGCGGCCGAACTGGCGCTGCGGCTGCAGCCGAATATCGTCGCTGAAACCAAGCCTGACAAGTCTCCCGTGACACTAGCGGACCGCGAGTCTGAGCGGATGATCGCTGGCATCTTGAGCGAGGCATTTCCCGATGACGGCATTCTGGGAGAAGAGGGAGCGCGGGCGGAGAGCCGCAGCGGGCGGCGCTGGATCATCGATCCGATTGACGGGACGCGCGACTACGTGCGCGGCAATCCGCTGTGGGCCAATTTGATTGCGCTGGAGGCGGATGGCGCCGTGGTGGTTGGGGTGGTGAATCTGCCGGTGCTCGGGAAGCTCTACACGGCCAGCCGTGGCGGAGGCGCGTTTCGCGACGATGCGCGCATTCAGGCATCCGCAAAAACATCCATTGATGAATCTGTTCTTTGCCTGAACGGCTACGACAAGATTGCGAAGACGCCATTTCGCGATCGTCTGCTCGATTGGATGGCGCGCTTTTGGGCGGTGCGCGGACTGGGCGGCGCGGCCGACGCGATGATGGTGGCATCCGGACAGGTCGAAGTCTGGATCGAGCCCAGTGCTTCGCCCTGGGACTTCGCGCCGCTCAAAATTATTCTCGAGGAGGCCGGCGCGCGCTACCTGAATATCGATGGCGGCTCGACGATTTATGCCGGCAATGGCATCGGCTGCGCGCCGGGGCTGGAAGAGGAAGTCCGGCGTTTCCTCCATACGTAATTATTTTACGTAAGCGAAATTTAATGGATTCCCGCGAGAGTTCCATTGCCGAAGTGCGTTTACAGGATTAGGAGAGCAAATCATGAAGCGCATGTTTCGAGCACTAGCCGTAACAGGGATGTTGATCAGCGCCACCGGTTTAGTACAGGCGCAGGAGATTCACCAGCGGAAAGAAAACCAGCAGGATCGGATTGCCGGCGGTGTAAAGAACGGATCGCTTACGCCTCACGAGACTGCCAATCTGGAGCGGAACGAAGCGGCGGTGAATCGAGAGACGCGCCGGGATCGTGCGCAAAACGGCGGCAACCTGACGAATAAAGAGAAGGCACGAATCAATCACCAGCAGAATCGGCTGAGCCGCAATATCTATCGCGACAAGCACAACGCGGCGCATCAGTAAAGTCAGAGCTTCAGTGAGAGTTTAGAGTTTCAATAAAGTCAGAGGAGAGAGCTGGCGCGCACTCACCGGAGAAACAGGCTGAGGCGCGCCATCGCTTCTTCGAGAATCGGGCGGTCAGCGGCGTAACAGACTCGCACCGATCCCTCGCCGCCGGAGCCGAATGCTACGCCTGGCGCCAATCCTACATGAGTTTCGAACAGGAGGCGTTTGCAGAAATCGAATGAGTCGGCCGCGCCCGCGATCTTCGGAAACAAATAGAACGCACCGTCCGGCTTGGGAACGGTGACGCCGGGCATCTTGGCGAGCGCGGCTAAACAGAAGTCGCGATTCTCCCGCAATCGCACCAGCATTTCCGCCAATGCGTTCTCGCCCCATAGCAGCGCCGTTTCGCCGGCGCGCTGGGTGAAACTGGGCGCGTGCGACACCACGAATTCGTTGAGCTGCGTGGCCCGCGCCGCCAGATCGCGCCGCGCCACCAGCCATCCCAAACGCCAGCCCGGTCATGCAATAAGCTTTGGAGAACGACTGCACCACAATCACCGCGTCGTCGCGAGTGGTGAGCTTTAAGATCGTGGGCGCGGGCGTGGTTGGCTTCGCTCCCGTATAATTCAGCCGCTCGTACACTTCGTCGGCCATGAGCCACAATCCGTGGCGGCGCGCAAATTCCAATAATTGACGCTGCTCGTCCACCGTGGCCACCCAACCCAACGGATTGGAGGGTGAAGTATAGAGCAGCATCTGCGTGCGCGGCGTGACGGCCGCTTCGAGGGCGGAAAAGTCGATTTCGTACCGATCGCCCACCAGAGGCTGCGCGATCTCTATAGGTACCGCGTTGGCCATCGCGACGTTGGCCGCGCCGTTGGGCCAGGCGGGCGTCAGCACCAGCGCTTCATCGCCCGGATCGAGCACGCAGCGAATCGCCAGATGCAGCGCCTGCACTCCGGATGCGGTGACGACGAACTCGGTGGCCGCGTCCAGTTCCACCGCGTGCAGCTCCTGATAGTAACGGGCCAGAGCCTTGCGCAACGAGGGCAGATCCGGCGTTCTCGGTGTAGAACGTGAAGCCGTCGGCCATCGCTTTTTGGGCGGCGCGCTTGATGAACTCGGGCGTCGGCAGGTTGGATTCGCCGAAGTAGAGCTTCAGTACGCCGTCCATGGACATGGCGATCTCGGCCAGTTCACGAATGCGGGAATGCGGGACTGCCAGCGCGGAAGCGGCAACAGAGGGGCCGGCAGCGGCCGGGGACGATTTGGTTTGCGGGCTAGACACCCTCGAAGATCGCCGATGTGGGAATGCTGAAGCCCGGGAGGACGGCGGGATCGACGAGAGGTTGGTCCTGCTCAAACCTCTTCGCGCCGCCCTTTACATCGAAAACGCGCACCACCCGCTTGTTGGGATAGGCCACCCAAACGGATTTGCTTCCGTGCGACAGGTAGAGCTCGATCTTGTCTTCGAGACGCGCCGCGGATTCCGAGGAGACTACTTCAATCGCGATCTCGGGAGCCCCTTGGAAAACTCCGGTGCTCCCAGGCAGGATTCGATTGGATGCAAGCAAGCTCAGGTCGGGGATCAGGCAATTCAGGTCATCGAGTTGGTACGCGGCTTCGCAAAATAATCGCAAAGAGGGATTCTCAAGCGACCAAGCCGTCAAAACCCGAATGATGTTGGATTTGGTAACCTCGTGCGGATACCCTGAACGTGGCATGCTGATAACTTCGCCTCCAATGAGCTCCTCAAGCAGGCCTTCGGTCTCAGGCATCTCAAGGAACTCTCGGACTGTTACCAGCGTCGTGGTTGCGCCCATGCTTTGATTGTACCTTTGGGAACCGCTTAGCGGCGGACTCGCGCGGCGACTAATTCTTCGATCTGCACCAGTTCGGTGGGATAATCGCCGGTGTAGCAGGCGTAGCAGTATTCGCCTTTCATGTCGGAAACAGCCTTCCGCAGAGACTCGAGTGAAAGATAGGCCAGCGAATCGGCTTCGACAAACTGGCGGATCTCTTCGATGGATTGATTGGCGGCGATCAGCTCGCTTTCGCACGGCGTATCCACGCCGTAGAAGCACGGCGAAATGGTGGGAGGGCACGAAATGCGCAGATGCACTTCGCGCGCGCCGGCGTTGCGCACCATGCGCACGATCTTACGGCTGGTGGTTCCGCGCACGATGGAATCGTCGACTAAGATGACGCGCTTGCCTTCCAACTGATGGCGCACCGGATTGAGCTTCAGCTTCACGCCGAAGTCGCGAATGGCTTGCGAAGGCTCAATGAAGGTGCGGCCCACGTAGTGGTTGCGGATCAGAGCCTGACGGAACGGGATGTTGGATTCGGACGCAAATCCGATGGCAGCCGCGACACCCGAGTCAGGGACGGGAACCACCACGTCGGCGGGCACGGCCGATTCGCGCGCCAGCAGTCGTCCGAGATTCTCGCGAGACTGCCCCACCGAGCGGCCGAACACGATGGAATCGGGCCGCGAGAAATACACGTGCTCGAAGACGCAATGCGCTTGCGGTGCGGCCGGGGCCCAGCGCTCGCGCGTCAAACCTTCCGGACCGACGCACACCATTTCGCCGGGCTCCACGTCGTTCACGTAGTCGGCAGTGATCAAATCGAAAGCGCAGGTTTCCGACGCGAAAACGTAGGCCGTGCCACCTTCCGGCGCGGGCATGCGTCCAAAAGCCAGCGGACGGAATCCGTGCGGGTCGCGCGCCACGATCACGCGGTCCTTGGCCAGAAACACGAGCGAAAACGCGCCTTCCAATTGCAGCAGGGCTTCGCGCAACGCGCCCGCGAGCGTGCGTTCGCGCGATCGCGCCACCAGATGCAGGATGACTTCGGTATCGCTGGTGGCTTGAAAGATGGATCCTTCGCGCTCCAGATCGCGCTTCAGTTCGCCGGCGTTGGTGATGTTGCCGTTGTGCGCCACCGCGATCTGCCCTTTGTTGCACGCCACCAGGAACGGCTGCGCGTTCAGCAAGACCGTGTCGCCGGCGGTGGAATAGCGCGTATGGCCGATGGCCATATCGCCCGGCAAGCTCGCGATCTGCTCCGGCGTGAAGATATCGGCCACGTGCCCCATCGATTTGGAACAGCGGATTTCGCGATGGTCGCTGGTGGCGATGCCCGCGCTCTCCTGGCCGCGATGTTGCAGCGCGTACAGCCCGAGATAGGCCAAGTTGGCGGCTTCGGGATGGCCGTGAATGGCGAAGACGCCACACTCCTCGCGGAGCTTGTCGAACGGTATTTCCGCTACGCGGGGCTTTCTGCTACTGCTGGTGCAGCAGGCGTTCGAGTGAAGTTTCCCAAGGTTGCCTCAACTCCGTCAGGTCGCAATCCAGCAAAGTTTCCGAACCGCAATCGATTCGTAACCGCTCCTTCATCGTAACACCGATACGCGAGCGCTTCAACCGAATTCTTGCGCGCGATTTCCAAAACATTTTCAGGCTGGGATGTCGCGACTAGAATTCGCGATGGGCCTTCATGAAACAGCAGGAATTCGGGGCGCATGACCGGCCGGAATCTCGATGCGCGCGCCAATTCCCGCGGGCCCGAAAGAGCTTTCGCACAGGGCAATTGCGAGACCGCCGTCGCTGATATCGTGCGCCGCATCCGCCAGCTTGGCGCGATACAATCTCGCGGATCGCTTGATGCACGCGCTTCTCGTAAGGCATGTCCAAACTAGGAGGCAGACCCCAGAGCGTATCGAGAATCACCTTAGCGTACTGGGTTCCGCCGAAGTGCGTTTCATCGCAGGTTCCGAAGCCGCCCAGCAGAATCAGATGCGAGCCCGGCCTCGGGAAAATGAATCGGCGTCGGCTGCGCGGTCTTCATCAGGCCGACGATGCCCATCACCGGCGTCGGGAAAATCGCCTCGCCCAGCGTCTCGTTGTACAGGCTGACATTGCCGCCGGTGATCGGCGTTTCAAAAAACTCGCACGCCTCCGCCATGCCTTCGATGGATTCCACCAGTTGCGCCATGATCTCCGGCCGCTCCGGATTGCCGAAGTTCAAATTGTTCGTGGCGGCCACGGGAAGCGCGCCCGACGGTGGAAACATTGCGGCAGCATTCGGCGACCATCAGCTTGGTGCCTTCGCGCGGATCGAGCGCGCAATAGCGGCCATTGCCATCGAGCGACATCGCGATGGATGTGCCGGTCTCCTTCACGCGCACAATGGCGGCGTCGGCCGTGGGCCCGGCCAGCGTGCTGCTGCGCACCAGATAATCGTACTGCTCCCAGATCCAGCGCTTGGAGCAAAGATCGCCCGAGCTGAGCAGCGCGATCAGATCGGCGCGAATGGCAGCCGGGCGTCGAACGATTCGGGAATCGGCGGAGCTTCCAGCGGCGCGAGTGCGCGGCGGTTTGGTGTGCGGCCGATCGTAGAGCGGCGCTTCGTCGGCCAGCGCGCGATTGGGAATCTCCGCCACCACTGCGCCGTGATCCTTCACGCGCAGGATGCCATCGGCCGTGACGCGCCCCACCGTCACCGCGTCCAATCCCCATTTGTGGAAGACCGCGAATACCTCCGCTTCGCGGCCCTTCTCGGCCACCAGCAGCATGCGCTCCTGCGATTCGGAGAGCATGATCTCGTACGGCGTCATGCCGGTTTCGCGCTGCGGCACGTACTGCAGATCGATCTCGACGCCGGTTCCCGCGCGGCTGCCCATTTCGCAGGTGGAACAAGTGAGGCCCGGCGGCGCCCATGTCCTGAATGCCGACGATGGCGCCGGTCTGCATCGCTTCCAGACAGGCTTCGAGCAGCAGCTTTTCGAGAAACGGATCGCCTACCTGCACATTGGGGCGTTTCTGCTTGGATTCCTCGGTGAACTCGGCGGACGCCATGGACGCGCCGTGAATGCCGTCGCGGCCGGTCTTCGCGCCGACGTAAATCACCGGGTTGCCGACGCCGTTGGCCTTGCCGTAAAAGACTTCATCCTTGCGGAACACGCCCAGCGCGAAGACATTCACCAGCGGATTGCCGTTGTAGCAATCCTCGAAAACGCACTCGCCGCCCACCGTCGGGACGCCGAAGCAGTTGCCGTAGTGCGCGATACCCGAAACCACGCCCTCCAGAATGCGGCGATTGCGCGGGAATATCGAGCGGACCGAAGCGAATCGCATCCATCACCGCGATGGGCCGCGCGCCCATGGTGAAGATATCGCGCAGGATGCCGCCCACGCCCGTGGCCGCGCCCTGGAACGGCTCAATGAAGCTGGGATGATTGTGCGATTCGATTTTGAACGCGATCGCGTAGCCGTCGCCGATGTCGATGATGCCGGCGTTCTCGCCCGGCCCTTGCAGCACCAGCTTGCTGCGCGTGGGCAGCTTCTTCAGATGAATGCGCGAGCTCTTGTAGGAGCAATGCTCGCTCCACATCACGCTGAAGATGCCGAGCTCGGTGTAGGTGGGCTCGCGGCCGAGCAGCGAGACGATCTTGTCGTATTCCGGCTCGGTGAGCTGGTGTGCTTCGATGACTCTGCGGCGTAATGACTTGTGGCGTCATTGACTAGCGCGCCGCGACCAATGCCGCGACCATGGACTGAAAGATCACCATGCCGTCGCTCGATCCCATCAGAGGCTCGGTGGCGTCTTCCGGATGCGGCATCAAGCCCATCACGTTGCGGCCTTCATTCAAGATGCCCGCGATATCGCGCATGGAGCCGTTGGGATTTTCGAGATAGCCGCAGCGTCACGCGATCTTCGGCTTCCAGTTGATCGAGCGTGCGCTCGTCGGCGATATAACAGCCTTCGCCGTGCGCGACGGGAACCACCAGGCGCTGTCCCTTGGCAGCTTCCGAGGTAAACGGAGAATTCGTGGTCTCAACCCGCAGCGGGACGTGCTTGCAGACGAACTTCAGACCGCGATTGCGCACCAGGGCGCCCGGCAGCAGGCCCGCTTCCACCAGAATCTGAAAGCCGTTGCAGATGCCCAGCACCAGGCCGCCGTCGGCGGCGAACTTACGAATGCTCTGCATCACCGGCGAGAATTTCGCGATAGCTCCGCAGCGCAGATAATCGCCGTAGGAAAAGCCGCCGGGAAGGATCACCGCGTCCACGTCGCCGAGGATCGTGGCATCGTGCCAGATGATTTCGCAGTCTTGCCCGAGAATTTTGGAAACGGCGTACCAAGCGTCGTGATCGCGATTGCTGCCGGGAAACACGACGACGCCAAACTTCATCGGGATGCTTTTATTATAACCGATTCACTCGCCGGTAACAGGCTCATAAGCTTCATCCGGCTTGGGCCGAAGATTCGGATTGCGCATCAAAATTCGCGCGCAGGTGTTCCAGCGCAGGATGGCGTCGTCGTTGCCCGGCAGCCGCAGCTCGATCGCCTTCTCATAGCAGCGCATGGCCTGAACGAAGCCGTCAAACGCGGTGAAGGACGCGGTGGGCGCGCCCTTGCGGATCTGCGCGTGGGCCGAGCGCTCCCAGATGATTCCGGCATAATAGCGTTGATCGTATTCGCTCTTCAGACGCGGCAACAACTCGCGAGCCGTGGCCATGGCCGTCCCGTAGCCGAACTGATCGGTTCGCGCCAGCAGCAATGTCACCAGCGCGCGCTGGTTCTCCGGCTCCGCTTGGAGCACATCCAGGCAAATGCTCTCGGCGAGCGAAGGTTCATTCAACAGCCGGTAGCGCGCGGCTTTTTCCAATGCCTCGGAAACTCCGGCGCTCGAAATCGGCTTCAGTTCAAACTGCGGAATCGCTCGGTCGCGATGATGTGGGCCAGCCATTTCGTCTGAAAGTGTATCGCAAGCGGCGGCTGAGCGGTGAGAGGTGTCGCGGAGGTGTCGCTAATCGGCGCGCAGCACAATCGCAATATCCAAGCCAGCCGCGGCGGTGAACGCCCGGAAATCGCGGTCGCGTGTCAAGAGCGGAATCCCACGATCGATGCAGGTCTGGGCGATCAGGGCATCGCCCAGACGAGCCTTGCGGCGCTGAGCCAACACTTTGGCTCGTAACGCGCCGGCCCGTTCCCAATAGCCAGGTTTAACCTCAATGAGTGGCACTTCCAAAAGCGTTTCCGCGACGGCTGAAGGGAGCTTCGGATCGCTCAACATCTCGGTTAGCACTGCCGGCGCCATCAGGACCTGCTGGTCCTCCAGCGCCTTATCCAGTAATTGTAAGTCTTCGCCGCTGTCTCCCTGCAGGAAGGCGATCCAGGTGCTGGTGTCAGCCGCGATCAACGGTCGTCCTTGAGCTCATCCAGAGTAAGCGAGAAACGAACCTTGCCCCGCAGTTCCCGAAGCCGGGCATAGGCTTGCGACGCCGCAACTAATTGCAGGCCTGTTCGGACGGTTTGGGTGACACCCGAACCGGTGGCTTGCTGGGCTTTTTCCAGAAGCTTTTCCGGAATCTCAATGGTGATCTTTCGTGCTGGTCCCATGGCACCTTCAGAATACCATACCAGATACCAGTATTGGATATGGTCTTGCCGGACCTACTTCGCCCCGAACGCCCTAAACAGCTTGGCCAATGGATCGAAATAGCGGTCCACTACGCGTTCCTTCAAAGGAATGATGCCGTTATCGGTGATGGTGATGCTTTCCGGACAAACCTTGGTGCAGCACTTGGTGATGTTGCAGTAGCCGATGCCCTGCTGCTTGCGCAGATCCGGCAGCCGGTCTTCGGTATCGATCGGATTCATCTCCAATTGCGCGGTGTAAATCAGAAAGCGCGGCCCGATAAACTGGTCGAACAGTTGATGATCGCGCAAGACGTGGCAAACATCCTGGCACAAGAAACACTCGATGCACTTGCGGAACTCTTGCGGACGGTCGACATCGGCCTGATCCATGCGCCAGGTGCCGTCCGGCGCGTCGGGCTGGCGCGGCTTTAATTTCTTGATGCCCATCTTGACCTTATAATTCCAGGAGACATCCGTGACCAGGTCTTTGATCAGCGGGAACGTCTTCATGGGCTGAATGGTCACCGGCTGGTCGAGCGGCAGCGTGTTCAGGCGCGTCATGCACATCAATTTCGGCATGCCGTTGATTTCGGCCGAACACGAACCGCATTTGCCGGCCTTGCAGTTCCAGCGCACCGCCATATCGTTGGCGTGTTCGGCCTGAATGTGATGGACAGCGTCGAGCACCACCATGCCTTCTGAGATTTCAGTGCTGTAATCGCGGAACTGGCCGCCCGACTGGTCGCCCCGCCAAATTCGAAAAGTTGCGTTAGCCATGATATTTTACTTCATCTCTTCGATTATCTGTTTCTGCTCTTCGGTCATCGGCGGCAGCGTCTCCCGGTCGATCTTCATGGCACCGTCCGGCGCCTTGTTGATGATGAAATTGAAGGTGCTGAAAGCCGGGTCCTTTTCGGGATAGTCATCCCGAAAATGCGCCCCGCGGCTTTCTTTCCGCTGCAGCGCCGAGAGCGCGATGGCTTGGGAAACCGTGAGCAGATTATTCAAATCGAGCGCGGTGTGCCAGCCGGGATTATATTCGCGATTGCCGCCGACGCCTACTTTACTCGCCCGATCTTTCAGCTTGGCGATACCTTCCAGCGCACGCTCCAGCTCATCCTCGCGGCGCACGATGCCCACCTCATTTTGCATCAAGTCTTGCAGATCGTGCTGCACCTGATACGGACTTTCCCCCTGCCGCTCGAAGACATCGAGCGACTGACGCGCCACTTCATCCACCTGCGCTTGGTCGATGTTTCCCGCAGTATGATCTTTCGAGAACTTCGCCGCAAACTCGCCCGCGCGCTTGCCGAAGACCACCAGATCGGACAAAGAATTGCCGCCCAATCGATTCGCGCCGTGCAATCCCGCGCCGCACTCTCCGGCCGCGAACAAGCCTTCTACATCCGACATCTGCGTATCGGGATTCACGCGAATCCCGCCCATCATATAGTGCGTCGTCGGACCGATCTCCATCGGCTCCTTAGTAATATCGATGTCGCCGAGCTGCTTGAACTGGTGGTACATGCTGGGCAGCTTCTTCTTGATATGCTCGGCCGCATTCGGCAGCTTCTCTTTGATCCAAGCGATATCCAAATAGATGCCGCCGTGCGGCGTGCCGCGGCCTTCCCGCACTTCACGCACGATGCAGCGCGCCACATGATCGCGCGTTAGCAACTCGGGCGGACGCCGCGCGTTCTTGTCGCCCTGCGTGTAGCGCCAGCCTTCTTCGGGCGTGTCGGCGGTCTGATTCTTATAGAGCGCGGGAATATCATCGAACATGAAGCGCTTGCCCTGATTGTTCAGCAGAATCCCGCCTTCGCCGCGCACGCCTTCGGTAACCAGGATGCCGCGCACGCTGGGCGGCCAAACCATGCCGGTGGGATGGAATTGCACGAACTCCATGCCGAGCAGCGTGGCGCCGGCGTGATACGCCAGCGAATGGCCGTCGCCGGTATATTCCCAGCTATTGCTCGTGATCTTGTACGCGCGGCCGATCCCACCCGTGGCCAGCACCACCGCTTTTGCATGAAATAGTTTGTAGCGGCCGCGTTCGCGATCGTACCCAAAGGCCCCCACCACCCGGCCGGCGTTCACCAGCAGAGTGATGACGGTGCACTCCATGTGAAAATCGATGCCCTGGTGGATGCCGTGGTCCTGGAGCGTGCGGATCATCTCCAGGCCGGTGCGGTCGCCCACGTGGGCCAGGCGCGGATAACGATGTCCGCCGAAATTGCGCTGCAGAATCTTGCCGTCTTTGGTGCGGTCGAACAGCGCGCCCCAAGCCTCCAGTTCTCGCACGCGCTCGGGCGCTTCCTTGGCGTGCAATTCGGCCATCCGTGGATAGTTCAGATATTGGCCGCCCCGCATGGTGTCGGAGAAGTGCACGCGCCAATTATCGCGATCGTCCACGTTACCCATGGAGGCCGCCATGCCGCCTTCGGCCATCACGGTATGCGCCTTGCCGAGCAGCGATTTACTGACTACGCCGACCTTGACGCCTCCGGCCGACGCCTCGATAGCCGCGCGCAGCCCCGCGCCACCGGCGCCGATCACCAACACGTCATGTTCGAACGTTTGATATTCGGCTGCCATCAGAAGATTCTCCAATCCGTCCAGATGCCCATGGAGCACATCCTGATATACAGATCGGAGAAGGCGACCCAGAACAGGCTCAGCCACGCAAACAGCATGTGGCGGCGATTCATGCAGCTCACGCAATCGTACATTTTCTTGCGGATCGGCCGGCGTGAGAGCACATCGAAAATTCCGCCGGTCAAATGGCGGAGCGAATGACAACCGGTGGTGTAGCTGCCCAGCAGGATGAGATTGATCAGCAGCACCAGCGTCCCCACGCCGACGCCGAATTTACCGTCGAACCACAGGGCTTTCCAGACGTCGTGCGCCAGAAACACCAGAAACAGCAGCGCGGCGTAGAGGAAGTAGCGATGTATGTTTTGAATGATCAACGGGAAGTAGCGTTCACCCAGGTACTTCTTGCGCGGCTCGCCCACGGTGCAATTCGGCGGATCGGCCCAAAACGCCTTGTAGTACGCGCCGCGATAGTAATAGCACGTAATGCGGAAGCCGCCCGGGAAGATCAGGATCAGCATCGCCACTGTGACGAAGCTCGGGAAAAACGCGGGCATCGCTCCGAACCAGGAATCCTCGCCCGGGTGGCCGAAAATCAGCGGCGAATACATGGGCGAAAGGTACGGACCATAGGTGTAATGATTGCCCTGAAAGGCCGCCCAATTCGCATAGACCAGAAAGGCGCCCAATCCGAGAAAAGTGAGGAGCGGATAAACCCACCAGGCGTCGCGGCGGGCTGTCTTGCCGAAACCGCCACGCTCTAGGGGAACGTCGATAGAGGACATGTGGAATCGTCAGGCTACCGAAATGGAAGCCGCGAAGTCAAGCGCATGCAAGGGTATGCAAGGGGTATAGGATGGTAGGAACAGTCGCGAAAAAGCGTGTGAACCGGTAATGGAAGATGGGCGCATTGTCGAATTTAGCGGCACAGCATCCAGCGCTGGTGGAGGGATCGTGGCTTCGCTTGCGTGGGCTGTCGTCGGGCGATCCATCGGTGCATCCTTGCCGCGCGAGAGCGGAAACGATAAGAGGCAGGTAGCATGGCGAAAAAGAAACCGAAGAAGTTCGACGTGCCAACGGAAATCCGCCGCCTGTCGCGCGAACGCGTCGGGACTGTGCCATCGCCGAAGCTCATTGTGCCGAAGAAGCAGCGTAAGAAGCCTAAGCACAAGCGTCCGCCTGGCGAAGAAACCGAAGAATCCGCGGGCTGAGTTCAGCTCCCTTGCCCGCCCTGAACCATCGCCTGCACCACCTTAATCACCAGCGGCAGCACCCAGGCTGGCGTGATGGCAAAGAACGCTTTGCCCTTGGATGATTTGCCCAGGTACGCCAGGCCGAGCGTAAGCACAATTAGATACCAGATCTCAAAGATCGAGAAGAAATTCACAAACCCGAGCAACGCGCCGTGAATATTCTGAAGAAAGATGTCCAGCCCGAACGGCGGCGTGAGCTGGTCCTGCGAAGTGATTTCGTCGCCTTTGGTGTGAAGTACCACGTAGGTGGCGATCTGCTGTAGCGCGGGAATCAACGAGCAGGCCGCCATGAGCGAGAAAACGTCGCGGAATTTGGTCCGCATTCCCGCCATGGACGCCATGGCGCTCACCAGCCACGCAAAGAGCAGGATGAACAGGACCACGATCACCGGTGTAGCCACCGGCAGGAACTGGTAGATCATGTGCGCGATGTTCCTGGCCCGCTCGGCTTGCTCCACCGGCGTATTTTGCTGGCTGAGTTGCTGGCTAATCCGCAAATCAATCAGACTCATCGTATAGGGCAGCATGAGGTAGCCGGCCACTAGGTAGATAATGATCAGCGTGATCAGTGGCCACAGCCAAGAGAGCGGTGCCGGAATCCGTTTGGCGGTCGCTTTCGGGTCCACAAAGACGTTCAGCATTCCAATGAAGCCGTCGCCGACAGCTAATTTCTGTTCTTCCACCATGTTCACCTCCCGTTACGGCCTGAGTTTCAGTAGATTATACCTTTGTTGTATGCTGTGAGTTCCCGAAGAACGACAAAAGAGGAAGGAAAAATGCAGACCTTTCCTGTGAAGTTGGACATGCCTTATCGCAAGAGTCCGCACATGGGGCGGCCGGCTCCTTCGGTGCCGGCGCAAAACCAGATGGCTGCGCAGCAGTAGTCCATTGTCTTTATACCCAGATTCGGAGCCGGACCCAGGCCCCAGACGAAGGCGAAAGTTCTACTTAGCGCTAGCCTGCTACGCCGCCATCGGGGTGCTGGCAACGCTGACGCTGGACGGGAAGTTTCTCTGGGTGGTTTGGATCTTCTTAGGCGGGCTCGCGGCGAAGACTTACATCAATACATTAAGAGAACCGTAGCAAAAAAGATCCCTGGTCATCCCCCAAGAACAGTACTGAAGATAACCGGGAAGCCCGCCGATATGAGTTGCAGAGGCTGGAGTTCACTTTCGTTTCATTTTGGAACGTTCGTACCGTTTCGGCATTAGCGGAACGCTGGTACGTTCCAGAACGAAATTGAAACGAACGATTGGGCCCTTAGTACCCGCGATTCATCCTGCTCGGGTGGACCGTCCTAGTAGGATCGCATCCTATTGAGTCTCGGGACTTAGACAGTACGGGAGTACAGATGACTCCTGTACGAATCGCTGCGATTTCCCCTTAGTCCCCCTATGGCGACAGGCTTGCACTTAGAGGAGCATCAGCCATGACCACCCAGACTCAAAAAACTAAGGCAAAGGGATCCCTGATGATGATGAAAACGACTTTGATCAAGACGACCCCTGTAATCAGGACCACGTCTGTGACCAAGACCGCGCCGGTGCAGAAAGCCAAATCAGCTCAGATCAGCCAGGCGACCAAAATCGCCCGCCGCGACCGGATCGTGCTGGAACACCTGCCACTGGTCAAAGCCATCGCCGTCCGGGTGCATGAAAACCTCCCGGTGCACGTGGATCTGGACGATCTGGTGCACGCCGGAGTTCTGGGGCTGTTCGATGCCGCCAGCAAATTCAATCCCGAAAAACAGGTGGCCTTTTCGAGCTACGCCAAGCATCGCATCAAGGGCGCGATCCTGGACAGCCTGCGCCAGCTCGACTGGGCTTCCCGCGACCTGCGGCGCCGCCACAAACAAGTGGAAGCCGCCACGCGCGAGCTTGCGGCCACGCTGCAGCGCACCCCCACCGAATCGGAAATCGCGCAGAAACTGGGCGTCGATGTCGAGCGCTGGCGCCAGATGATGGTGGACCTTCGCAGCGTCGGCCTGATCTCGGCATCCACGCGCACCGCCGAACATGACGACCTGCCGGCCCCCGATTTTCCCAGCAAACCCGAAACTCAGCCCGACAACATGTGCTCGCGCGAGCAGATGCGCTCAGTCCTGGGCGTTGCCATGAAGACTCTCCCCGAACGGTACCAGAAGGTAGTGTTCCTGTACTACACCAACGAAATGACAATGAAGGAAATCGGCGGCATCTTGGGCATCAACGAAAGCCGCGTATCGCAGATCCACAAATCGGCGCTGGAGAAAATGCAAGTGGTCCTGCAGGCCAACGGAATCGACTCCGTCCACGCTTTCTGAACCACGCGTCCACAAGCGGACCCTATCCGCGCTTGGACTTGATGCGCCTGAAGCTGGGAAACTTACGCACGCTTGTCATGACGGCGGGAATTCTCGCTTCCCTAATCTGTCGGGCTCAGGAAGATTCTGCCAAACCCAGCCAGACGAAACTGCTGAAACAACTTCGCTCCAATCAATGGACCGACCGGGCACAAGCTTTTGACAAGCTCCGCTCCGGTTCGAAGGCCGTGAGTAGCCATCAAGTGCAGGAGGGGCTGCTGGACTTGCTAGACAGGGAGGATTGTAACGGGTCACACTGTTTTCCCTCGACCTGCTCACGGTAGTTCCCAGCGAGATTTGTCGAATTGGCCCGCTTCCGAGTGCATAGTGACGTGAAGGACCGGGATAGGATACTCACCCGTGTAGGCACCGGTGGTATCCCGGAGCGTGGGAAAGCAAGTTAGAACGCCCGGCAAAAGCGGCCGGGAGCGCGTTTTATAGCCCAGGACCTCCGCTCGTGTT
>CAVQLV010000014.1:0-1014490 GCA_963713415.1 Bryobacterales bacterium
ACGGATTCCATATATTGGACCGCCTACGTTCGATCTTCCCCGACGCCCAGTCTTTTCTGATGGACCGGGAAACATTGCTGGAACACGTCGCGCTTTGGGTCCGCGAGAACAATCCCTACGATGGGGAACTCCGAAGGCTCACTGCCGCTGAGTGGGCGCTATACGAAGACCTGAGGCATAACCGACTTGGTGATCGAGTCCGATTGGAGCAGGAGCGCATTCCTTTCGGACGAATCGAGCGCGCTCTGGATGGGGTTGCTGCGTGCTAGCGGGAATAAGCGCTCCATTCCCACGGCCCGCCAGGTTGCCAGCGGGCTTCAAAGGGCTTCTCGGCGGCGGCCGCCGCGAGAACTGGGAGTGCGAACTGGCGTATATCGACCACGAGCCGTTCCAGGTCGCCGGGCTGTTCGGTAAACCGGCTGCGGCGAATGAATGCACGCCATTGGATCGCCCTCGTCGGATCAGCATAGAAGGCATCGGTGAGCCCAATGGGTTCGGCTTCGATTCTCGTGCCGCGATGCCGGAAGGTGGCGACGATAGCTCCTATTAGATTCTTGCCTTCGAACGAATACATTCGGGACAGTAGGGCAAGATCGTAATAATCTTTCATGCGGCTGTTCAGTAGGCCGAGTTTGGTGAGTCGCTTCGAGCTTCTCGGCGATAACGGTCTCCCTGGGATAAGCTTGGAGCACGGGAGCGGGGAAATCGAGCAGAGTTGGATACTTAATCTTCGTTGGCCCTGGCACCACAACGTCCCCGAAGCCGATGTCGATCTGCATTGGAACTCGCGCTTTCGCCAGCACCGCGTGGAACTTGACTCGAACGCCCTCGTAGTCGGCGTCCTCCTTGATGCGACTCGCCTCAATAGACGCGCGATTGAATTCAATCCCGTCGGGCTCTGTGACTACATCGCACACGGCGCCTACGAGGTCGGTGATGTGGTCTAGCTCGTTACTTGTCCTGCCAGCAAGATCGATGTCGATGGTTGGCCGGGCCATGGGTGCCCGCCAGGCCGTGAGCAGAAGTGCACCCTTGAGGATGAAGCGATCCGCGAATGGAGACTGCGTCAGTCGATACAAGAATCGCTCCATGGCGAAGTACTGGAGAAGTTCCTGGAACGGGCGGCCCTGCGCACGAGATTGGTTGAGCAGTCGTATCCATCACATGAACCCCACTTGGTGGGCCGCGATAGGTCGCCGATACTGGCGGCATGGCAACGACTCAGGAACAGCGGCGCGAGTTATGGCGTAGGCTGATCGCGGAACAAGAGCAGAGCGGAGTTTCGGTGCGGGCTTTCTCGCAGCAGCGCCGGATCAGCGAACACAGCTTCTATCAATGGCGCAAGCGCCTCGGAGAGCAGCTTCCGATGAAGTTCGCGTTGGTGCAGACGAGCCGCAACACGCCGGGGGCGGTGGCGGCGGTGGAGGTGATGCTCACCTCCGGCGAACGGTTACGGATCGCGCCGGGTATCGACGCCGCCACGCTGCGGCTGGTGTTGAGCGTATTGCGCGAGCCGCGATGATCCATCTGCCGGCCAGCGTGCGCGTGTACCTGGCAACCTCGCCGTGCGATATGCGGCGGAGCTTCGACGGGCTGCACGCCCTGGTGAACGCGGGGATGCAACTCGACGCCTTCGCCGGGCATCTTTTTGTATTCGCCAACCGCCGTCGTGACCGGGTGAAGATCTTATATTGGGATCGCGACGGCTTCGCGGTGTGGGCCAAGCGTTTGGAGGAAGGAACGTACGCGATGCCGTTCGGCGAGGAACAGGAGCGCCGCCGCGAGATCACGGCGCAGGAGTTGGGAGCGTTGTTGAGCGGCATCGATCTGAGTCAGGCGAAGCGCCGCAAGCGATATCAGCGCAAGAGCGCGGAAGCCCCATAAACATTGGCCTCCGATGCATTTTATGCTTGGTCCTGGAGAGAGTTCGTTTTATAATTTCCATAGTGCCCGTCGATCCCGACAGCCTGCCGCACGATCCCGCGATCCTGAAGCAGATGCTGGTTGAGCTGACCGCGCAACTGGACAAGACGCAGCGGCTGTTAGCGCAGTTGCTCGCCGTCAAGAGCGGCACGCGCAGCGAACAGTTGAGCGCCGATCAGTTGAGACTGTTCGCACAGGAACTCGGCGTTGATGACGCAACGGAAGCGGAGACCGATTCCAAACAGGACGACGATCTTCCGCCTGGTTCTGGCTCGGCCAGCGGCAATGAGAATCAAGCCCGCCCGCGCGGTCGGCGTTCGCTGCCCGCGCATCTAAAGCGCGAGCGTGTCGAGCACGATTTGAGGGACGAGGAGAAACACTGCGTCTCCTGCAACCAGAGTCTGCGTCCCATCGGCGAAGAATCGAGCGAGCGCTACGAATACATCCCCGCGCAGATGCTGGTGATCGAGGATATCTGCAAGAAGTACGCTTGCGCCTGCACGGTGAAGACGGCAACAAAGCCTCCACAACCGATCGAGAAGAGCACGGCGAGCGCGTCTTTATTGGCGCAGGTGATCGTCAGCAAAGTAGCCGATCATGTACCCGTCCATCGGCAGGCGAAGATCCTGCGCCGGTTCGGCCTCGAGATTGCGGACCAGACCATGTGCGGCTGGATGCGGCAGTCGGCGGAACTGCTCGACCTGCTGTATGCGCGGTTGAAGCAGTTCGTGCTGAGTTCGAAAGTGGTGGGCACCGACGACACGCCGGTGAAAGTGTTGGACCGAAGCCTGACGCGAGCGACGCGCAAGGGCCGGTTCTGGCCCTATCTCGGAGACCGGAACCATCGGGCGGCGGTGTTCGATTACACGCCGACCAGGGAACGCGCCGGCCCCGAGCGATTCCTGAAAAGCTATCGCGGATACTTGCAAGCCGATGCGTATGTGGCTTACGACAGCTTCTTCACCAATCCGGCGCGAGGATTGGTAGAGGTCGCCTGTTGGGCGCACACGAGAAGGCATTTTCACCAGGCGCTCGACACCGATTCGGCGCGCATGGGCGCGGTGCTGGCCTATATTGCGCAGCTCTACGCGGTGGAGAAACGGGCACGGCGGTCGGGTGTCGAGGGCGAGCAATTGCGTCTATTGCGCGAGCAGGCTTCTCAGCCGGTGCTCACCGCATTACACGAGTATCTATTAAAGATTCGCGATCAGGTGTTGCCGAAGAGCGAAGCTGGGCAAGCGGTGTCGTATGCACTGAAGAACTGGGCCGCGTTGACGCGTTACTGCGAGGATGGCGATCTATCGATTGATAACAACCACACCGAGCGGTCGTTGCGGGGAATCGCCATCGGACGAAACAACTGGACGTTCGTAGGCAGCGACCGCGGCGGCAAGACCATGGCGGTGCTGCGAAGCTTCGTGGCATCCTGCGAACTGGCCAATGTCGACCCGTTCGCCTGGTTTCAGGATGTGCTCTCCCGGATCGGAACGCACTCGATCCAGCAACTCGACGAATTGCTCCCGCACCGCTGGGGCGCCGCTCGCACCTAAGCCGACCTCTTCATCTTCGCTCGCCCCGCTTGGCCGTCACCGGTGTTCATGTGATGGATACCGTTCAATCGCAAGATTTCCATGACCGACGCCGCTGGAAACGTCACCAGGTACGCTTATGATGGCGACAATAACCAGATCAGCCAAACCGACGCTCTGAACCGCGTCATCTCCTACACGTACGACGCCGCCAATCGGCAAACTCAGATCACTTATCCCGACAGCACCACGATGAGTTACACCTACGACTTCCGCGGCAACAAGCTGACCGAGACGGATCGGCTCGGCCGCGTGACGAAGCATGTGTACGACCTGGCCGGTCAGCTCACCAGCACCACCGTTGCTTACCGTACGCCCGACGCCGCAACCACCAGCTACGCCTATGACCTTGACGGCCGCAAGCTGACCCAAACCGATCCGCGCGGCAATACTACAAGCTTCGATTACGACGCGGCCGGTCGCATGACCAGCACCACGGATGCGATCGGCAACTTAACCAGCTATGCATACGATTCAGATAGTCGGCGGATTTCGATGACCGACGCCAAACAGCGAGTCACAACCTACACGTACGACGCGCGCGGACGCCAGCTCACCACCACAACGCCTGACGGCAAGACCGTCAGTAAGACCTATGCTGGCAGTGGCAACGTGTTAACTGCCACCGACGAGGAGAATCGAACAACGGCATATACCTACGACGCGGCGAACCAACTCACTACGGTTACCGACGCGCTGAACGAAGTCACGCAGTACGGATACGATCTCTCTGGGAACAAATCCAGCCAGACCGACGCCAATAGTCACACCACCAGCTACGTCTATGATGCGTTGAACCGCCGGACTTCGAGGACGCTGCCCGCTGGTCAAACAGAATCTTTCACCTACGATGCGGTCAGCAACAAAATCTCGCACACCGACTTCAACGGGAGGACGACGGCTCTCGCTTACGACTCGCTGAATCGGCTCCTAAGCCGCACGCCCGATCCGTTCTTCAATGCGTCGCCTATCACCTTCACTTATACCTCCAGCGGTAAGCGCTCGTCGATGACTGACCCCACAGGGACGACGACCTACAGCTATACGAACCGCGACCAGGTGCTGACAAAGGCGACACCTCAGGGAACCTTAAGTTACACTTACGATCTTTCGGGCCATGTTGCCTCAGTGGTTTCCTCGAATGTCAACGGGACCAGCGTGGCATATGCTTGGGATGCGGATGACCGCTTATCGAGCGTAACCGATAATCGGACCAGTGGCGTGACGAACTACAGCTACGACCCGACGAGTCTGCTCTCCTCCATGCTGTATCCGGACAGCGTGGCGCACGGGTTCACGTACGATAATCGCGATCGGCCGATTAATCTGAACGTCACCGGTCCGTTAGGGCTCTCGCTGAACTTACGCGCAAACCTTCAGTCCGAGCGGGCGGAAGACTAACATGTCCGAACAGAGCGGACGCGATGCCAATCATGGGTACAGTTCCGTCTATCGGTTGATCTCGGAAAACATCAGTGGCGATCCGACGTCGGCAAATAATGGTGGACTGACTTATTCCCTCGACCCGGTGGGCAACCGGTTGTCATTGGCATCGACATTGGCGGCCCTGTCGAATCAGACGAATACTTACGACCCCGACGATCGTCTCTCCGGCGACGCCTACGATGCCAATGGCAACACCTTAACATCCGGCGGAAACACATTCGCTTATGACTTCGAGGATCGTCTGGCGCAGTTCGATACGTCCGTTCAGATGGCTTACGACGGCGACGGCAATCGCATTGTTCGAACCCAAGGCGTCTCAACAGCGCGCTATCTCGTTGACGATCTGACGCCAACCGGCTACGCCCAGGTCGCCGAGGAGGTTGTCAGCGGCTCCGTCACTGCCCAGTACACCTACGGTTCTTGGCGTATCAGCCAAAACCGTTCCGCAGTCCTTAGCTATTACGGCTACGACGCCGGTGGCTCCGTACGAGAGCTCTTCAGCGATACCGGCGCGGCCACCGACACCTATGACTACGATGCTTTTGGTAACACTGTTGCGCAAACGGGATCAACTGTCAACGAATTTCTCTATCGCGGCGAGCAATTCGACTCCACGTTGGGGATGTATTATCTGCGTGCACGATACTATGAGACAAAGACGGGGAGATTCTTGACTGCTGACAAGTATGAACCCAGGTCGCCGCGCACATGCAATTGTTCCCCGCTGGAGCGCAGGCTCCCTCCCGTTGCCCCACATCACCTCTTTCAGTACGCGGGCGGCGATCCATCTGACAGAATTGATCCGACCGGTCGGGATGATATCTTCGAGACATCCTTGATCGAAGACAGAGAGGTTCCGGGAGCCGCCGATCTCGCCAATGCGGTAGCTTGTGGCGTTTCTGCAGTTTTCCCGCTCGCAGACTTCCTCCATCAACTGTTCGTTAATGGCCGGACTTTCTGTCCCGCGCTTCGCCGCAAGCGATTCGGTCCCTCCAGCGAGGCCATTCGGAGCTTCACTCCTATACTCCTCGTCGAAGGCCAACACTAGCTGGTTATTCTGCCGCTTGCCGGTCATGAGTTGCGCCGCTTACTTGCCACTCCCATCAACCCCTTGCGGGGACCGTTCGGGCCTTCATCCGTTGTCGGACTAGTACGCCCTCTGCCGACTTCTGCCGTCCGGTCAGGACCGGTTACCCGATCCTCAGTCCGGTATCCCGGACCAACGACAGATCTCCCGAGGTAAGTTCGACCGCCTTCCGCGCACAAGCGCTCGATCTACAACCAGCAACCTTGATGGATATGGGCTTTGCGGTCATTGGCCCGCTCGCCCGCTGCCGTATGCCTGTTATCGGGTTCTTGTTCATCGCCTCGCGCTTTTGCTCCACGCTTCTTTCGGACCCTCCGTCACCGGAAAACCCTTGCGCTTCGCTATGACTTCACCTCCATCAGGTTGTCAAGGGGACTTTCACCCCCGAGCTGTCGAACATGCTCGGCACACCAACAAAAAAGCCCCCGGCTCGCGCCGGGGGCTTTGTTCAGTTCGCGAATAAGGTGCTTATCGCCTTACCGTAATGCTGGTTTGAATATCCAACGGGCCAAACTGATCGATGCCAATGCCCTTGGGGGCGGTCGGGATTACCAGTTTCACCCAGACGGCATCCGGAGCCTTGAAATACGAAGTCTCGGTCGCCTGGCGCAGGGCGTCGATGCTGTCCTGCTGCTTCCCGGAGGTCGCGTTGGCGAAACCCGGCAGCTCGAACACGACCCATGAGTCTTTGGCCATTTCGCTCAAGCTGATAGTAACTTCCGGTCTTTCGGTCTTCACACGGATCTCGGTACCGGCGCGCACAGTGCTCTGATTGGCCGTGATCTTGAAGTCCTTGCCATTGCGGCTCAGGGTAATTGGGTATTGAGGAGCAGCCGCCCGCCTAGGACCAGCCACCCGCGCAGGACCAGCTGACCGCAAAGCAACATCTTTCAGCGCAAGACCAGCACCGCTTGTAGGTCCGGGCCTCCTGATGCTGAACTGAATGCGTCCGATATCCCCCTTGCACACTGAGGCGTTCCAGGTGGGATGAATCTCGCAGGTGTCGTCCGTGGCGACGCTGTCGTTCTCGCCGTCGTTGATCAGAACATAGGAATCAGGGATGCCGGTCGTCGAGCCGTCCAGATCGTGGATCGCCGCGGTCCGGTAGGCCGAACCGCTCCGGTTGTCACTGTCGAACCTGGGGTCGATCTTCGGGAAATACACGGGCTTGGCATTGATGTATTTCGCACCCTTGACTGTGTTTTCGGTGGTAACCCCGGCGCCCGTATACAACAGCCAGGTAAGCGCGCCTGATCTGCGCTGTTTGTTGTCCTGGAAATTCACGAAGGTGGTATTCACCACGTCGTGACGGTAATCGTAATACTCGTAAGCGTGGATCGGGTAATCCGGAATCAGGGGTTTCGGCAGGCTGCGGCCGTAGGCCTTTTCTTCCGGCGTTACGGGGTTGCCGATGTTGTCGGTTTCGCCCACGAACAGCGAATCAACCACCAGTGAGGTAAATGTGTCAGCGCCGAAGGAACCCGTTGAACTCGTGAACCCGATGGCATTGTCCGCCGCCTTCAGATTCCGGAAGACGTGCAGCTCGCCGCGGCTCCAGAAGCCGCCATTGCGGTTCTTGTAAGCGGTGAGATTCTCGAGCAGCGATTCCACGCTCTTGCTGTTTTCGTCAGCGGGATTCTCCTTGGCAATGTGCGAGGGGCCGGCGAACCCGAAGACGTTTTCCCGATTGATGTTCCGGTCCAGCATGAACCCGTCGAAGTTGGAGTGGGCAACGTTGCCCCTGAATTCCGCCATCCTGGTTCGACGCGGCCAGGTGGCCTTGCTGATCTCCGTACCTTCGAACTTCCCTTGCGGGTGTTCCGGCAACGACCACCAGAAGCCATTCTCATCGGAACCCGCTGCCACGTTGTCGATGAAGACATTGTCCGGATTGGTGATCCAGTAAGCCGCCACCGTGTTGTCCGAAGGCAGCAGGGTGTCCTTGCCGGACATGCTGGCCGCCCTGTAGGCCGCGCGATTGGTCGGGGCGAGTGGATTCGAACCACCGGCCTCTCCGTTTGGGGCGAGATTGGTCGGCATGCAGGCCTTTGAAGTGTGGCACTTGATCTGGATCGCCAGGTTGTGCACGAACTGGTTACCGTGCTCGATGCCGTCTTCCAGGAAGAAGCAGTGGCCCACGGTGTTGTAGGTCACGTTGTTTTCGACGCGCAGGAAATTCGTGCCATGCACGGTCACACAGCGGTTGTAGGTGTCATGAAGCGAAGAGTTCTTGATGTACTGCCCCTGCGCGTCGCCGATCAGATGCCAGTGGATCGGATATCGGGCGAGAGTCATGTTCTGGCCCATTCGATTGAATTCGACGCCCTCGACAAACATCTTGCTTCCGACCATCGCCATGACGTGGCCGCCGTAGAAGGACTGTTCCGCGTCGGCCGATGCCTGGAGTTTGATGTTGCGAGTCAGCAAGCCGACTTCGCCGCGTTCATCCACGTCGAAGGTGATCTTGCCGAAGTGCATGTAGTCGAGCTCCTTGTCGAGCGTGATCGTGTTTCCGCTGATGGCCGCAATGTTGCGCCGTTCTGCCTGCCGGGGATCGAAATCCGTGGATGCGAGAACGATCTCGTCGCCGACGCGCCAGCCGGCAGCGTTCAGGACCTGGATCGAGGTGGCGCCGGCGTTCGCTGTGCTGGACAGCTTCGTCCAGGAATTGGTCCGGTCACCGTGAAGATTGAGGGTTCCGCCCATGAGCAGGATCCCGCGGTCCACGCGGTCATTTCCACCCAGCCCGCCAAAATCTTCGTCTTTGACGTTGTCAGTGAGCGTAATGGTCGCCTGGTGCGTGTGGGGTTTGGCTTCCGTGCCAATCTCCAACTCCCCATGCACCATGATCCACTCAGTGGTCAGTTCGAGATCTTTATCATCGGCGAAGCTCAACTTGCCTTCGATCGTCAAACCATGCAGCGGCATCGGGCTGACGTCCATGACGACGTTCATGTCCTTAGTAATGGTGACCAGGGCGTCTTTGGCCGGCACCTTCTTGTCAGGCCACGTGGCCGCGTCTGACCAGCGCTTCGCGCCAGCCGCGGGAGAGCCCTTTTGTTGCCCCTGAGCAATCGCATATCCGCCAAGACCTAGAAAGGCTGGGACCAGCAACGAAAGGAGCAAGAGAGAACGTTTTTGCATCGTCAAATCTCCGTGATCGGTCGTGTTGCGCTACTTTCTCCAGGGAGGGCCGAAGGACGGGTAGCCAGGGACAATTTTACACCTATCCTTTTGCTGAACGGCGGGCGGTAGTGTCCTAAAACTGAGTTGATCGAAAACCCATGCCATTTAATCCTGGCTGACGTTTCCGCGCGGTTGCGCGGCATGGGCGCGGTCAAAGAAACCGAACCCCAGTTGGAAAGCCTGATCCCAGCATGCCTTCGGCCAAAAGAATTGGGGTCGTTTTCGTATTATTCTTAAGACTTCGATGTCGCAAAATCAAAGCCTGCACTCCGCCAAGGCGGCCAAGCAGGACGAGTTTTACACACAGTACGTTGACATTCAGAAGGAAGTCGAGGCCTACTTGGAGTTCGACCCCGACACCTTCCGCGGCAAGATTGTCTACTGCAACTGCGACGACCCGTTCGAGAGCAACTTTTTCAAGTACTTCGCGGCCAACTTTAACAAGCTCGCCCTCAAGAAGCTCATGACCACCAGCTACGATGGCTCCCCCATCGCTGGCGCACAACTCACGTTCGGTGAGTACGACGAGGGCAATGGCAAGCGCCAAAAGCCCAAGGCGATTGCTGTCGAAATCGAGGAAGTGAAGGACATCAACGGAGACGGTGCGACCGGCATCGAAGATGTCAAGCTGTTCCTCAAGCAGACCCCCCACACCCGCACACGCCTCGCCGGAGGCGGCGACTTCCGCAGCGCCGAGTGCGTCGCGTTGCTCAAACAGGCGGACATTGTGGTCACCAACCCGCCCTTCTCCCTCTCCGTGGCTACGTCGCCCAACTCGTAGAGCACCGCAAAAACTTTCTGATCATCGGGAATCAGAACGCAATCAGTTACAAGGAGATCTTTAAGCTCATCAAAGAGACCAAAATGTGGCTGGGTTATAAAAACGGCGACATGGCGTTTAGGGTTCCTGACTACTACGAGCCACGGGAAACCCGTTACTGGCAGGATAAGGATGGCCAGAAATGGCGAAGCATGGGAAATGCCTGTTGGTTCACAAATCTGGACCATGGGCGCCGCCACGAGGAACTGCCCCTCATGACTATGGCAGACAATTTAAAGTTCAGTAGGCACAAGGAGATCAAGGGCAAGGCGGCATACGACCGATACGCGAACTACGATGCCATCGAAGTGCCGTTCGCCGATGCGATCCCGGTCGACTACGACGGTATTATGGGCGTCCCGGTCACCTTTCTGGACAAGCACAACCCGGAGCAGTTTGAGATTTTGGGGAGAAGCGAGAACGAGGACTTATATGGTCTTAAGACCCGCGTCTACACTACAAAGGAGTGTCAGGAAGCCTATCGCAGACTCTTCGGCAAGAAGGGCTCATACGATATGAATGCCACGCCTGTCGTGGACGGCAGGAAGGTGTATCAGCGAATCTTCATCCGCCGCCGGCCCGCGAAAACAAACAATAAATGAAAACCACGCTGAGAACCAATATCAGCGTCGCCAACATCTGCGACGGGTTTGTGTACAACCAATTAGAGGGCAAAGGCCTTTTCGGGCTGGGCGGAAAGCTTACCATTCAGCCGGAGTACCAGCGCAACTACATCTACGCCGACGGCGGTGGCAAGAAAGAGATGGCGGTCATCGAATCTCTGCTCAAGGGGTATCCGCTCGGCTTGATCTACTTCAACAAAGTCGGTGAGGAGAAATTCGAAGTGCTGGACGGCCAGCAACGGATCACCAGTGTCGGGAGGTACGTTACAAACAAGTTCGCGATCATAGATAACGGGAACCCGAAGTACTTCGACAGCCTGCCAGTCGATCAGCAAGCCAAGATTCGTGACTCGAAATTACTGATCTACGAGTGCGAGGGCACAGAGACCGAGATCAAGCAGTGGTTTGAGACTATCAACATCGCAGGCGTGCCGCTCAACCCCCAGGAACTCTTGAATGCCATCTACTCGGGGCCGTTCGTGACGCTCGCCAAGGCTGAGTTCAGCAATAGCCAAAACGCGAACATCCAGAAGTGGATCGCTTACGTCAAGGGGAGCGCTAACCGGCAAGACTTCCTGGAGCGTGCGCTCGACTGGGTGAGCAAGGGCGGCATCGGCGGCTACATGAGCCTTCATCGCAACGACAACACCATCAATGAGCTGAAGAGCTACTTCAACACCGTTATCGACTGGATTTCAGCGGTTTTCAAAGATGTCAAAACAGAGATGCAGGGTCTGGAATGGGGCAAGGCTTACGAGAAATATCATTCCCAGTCCTATAACCCAGAGAAGGTGTCTGCCGACGTGGGGCGGCTATACGCCGATTCCTACATTAAGAAAAAACGCGGGATATTCGAGTTCATCCTCGGCGGCCAGCAGGAGTTTAAGCTCCTGGAGGTGCGCGTGTTCGACGATGCCACTAAGCACTCAGTCTACGAGAAGCAAACGAGCGCGGCAGAAGCCGAGGGGAAATCGAACTGCCCGCTCTGCGCAATAGGGCACGACGCAAACAAGAGCAGAATTTATAAGCTCAAGGAAATGGATGCGGACCACGTTTCCGCATGGAGCAAGGGCGGAGGAAGCTCCGCCGACAACTGCCAAATGCTCTGCATTCCTCACAACCGGGCCAAGGGTAATCGATAAATCAGGTCAACGCCCTTTACGGACACTACCGCGCGGGTACCTTCGGCGCACCGCGACGCTAAGGCGCCGCTCTCGGCCGGACTATCCGCAAAAAAGCCCCCGGCTTGCACCGAGGGCTTCGTCCGTTCGCGAAACAGATCCTATCTGCTGACCGCTATACTGGCTTGCAGATCCGTTGGACGAACGATCGGCAACGGAGGCTTGGTCACGACCAGTTTGACCCAGAGGGCATCCCCGCCCCTGAAATAAGACGTCGCGTTCGCCTTCCGCAATGCGTCCATGCTGGGCTGTTCCGTTCCGGAGGCTGCTTTGGTGAAACCCGGCAGCTCAAATATGACCCATGACCCCTGGTCCATTTCGGCCAGACTGAGAGAGACTTTCTGTCTTTCGGTCTTCACCAGGATCTCGGTGCCGGCCTTTACAGTGCTCTGGTCGCCGGAGATCTTGAATTCCCTGCCGTTGCGAACAAGCGCGATGGGCGCCTGCGGAGCACGACGAGAAAACATAGCGGCACGTTGGGCCCGAACGAGGGGAGTGTCTGGTGCATTCGGACCGATCGTAGAGAGCAAAGCGAACCGGGCGGTCCGCGATTCGAGATCGACTTTGCCTGGAAGTTCTCCTCTGCTGTCGGAGAGATTCAGGCGACCGACATCACCCTTGCACACAGAGGCGTTCCAGGTGGGATGGATTTCACAGGTGTTGTCGGTGACGACGCTGTCGTTCTCACCATCGTTGAGCATGATGTGGGAATCGGGGATGCCGGTCACCGAACCGTCCAGGTCGTGGATCGACAGGGTCCGATATGCGTTGCCGCCGCGGTTATCATTATCGAACCTGGTATCGAATTTCGGGAAATAGACCGGCTTGGCGTTGACGAATTTCGCACCGCTGATGGTGCTTCCGGTACTGAGCCCCGCGCTCGTGAACATCAGAAAGGACAGTGCGCCCGTTTTTCTCCGATCGTTGTCCTGGAAATTCACGAATGTCGTGTTCACCACATCATCGCGGTAATCATAGTATTCGTAACCGCGGATCGGGAAATCCGGAATTCGCCGCTTCGGGAGGCTGCGGCCATAGGCAACTTCCTCGGGCGTCGTGGGATTGCCGCTATTGTCGGTCTCGCCCACGACCAGCGAATCAACCAGCCGTGACTTAAACCGTTCGCTGCCTATGTCGCCAGCGGCCTGCGTCATGCCAATGGCATTGTCAGCGAGTTTCAAGTTGCTGTAGACGAACATGTCGCCCCGGCCCCAGAGACCGCCATTTCGGTTCTTGTAGCTGGTCAAGCTCTCGAAGTGCGACTCCACCACTTCGCTCTCCAGGTCAGCAGGATTTGCCAACGGCAGGAACGGGATGGTGGCCAGACCGAAGGTGTTATCTTCGTAGATGTTCCGGTCGAACATGAACCCGTCGAAGTTGGAATGGGCCACGTTGCCTCTGAATGCGCGCAGCGGCGTTCGGCGCGGCCAGATGGTCTTGCTGACTTCCGAATCCTTGAACTTCCCTTGCGGGTGTTCCGGCAGAGACAGCCAGAAACCGTTCTCGTCGGAACCGGCCGCCACATTGTCTATGAAGCTATTGTCCGGGTTGGTGATCCAGAAGGACGCCACCGTGTTGTCCGAAGGCAGCAGAACGTTCTTGCTGTGGAAGCTCATTTCCCTATAGGTCTGACGATTCGCATAGTTGGCGTCTCTCTCTCCGTTGGCGGCGGTATTCGTGGGCACGCATTCCAATGTCGGATGACACTTGGTCTGGATTGCCAGGTTTTTGATGAATTCATTACCGTGCTCGATGCCGTCTTCCAGGAAGAAGCAGTGGCCCACGGTGTTGTAGGTCACGTTGTTTTCGACGCGCAGGAAATTCGTGCCATGCACGGTCACACAGCGGTTGTAGGTGTCATGAAGCGAAGAGTTCTTGATGTACTGCCCCTGCGCGTCGCCGATCAGATGCCAGTGGATCGGATATCGGGCGAGAGTCATGTTCTGGCCCATTCGATTGAATTCGACGCCCTCGACAAACATCTTGCTTCCGACCATCGCCATGACGTGCCCGCCGTAGAAGGACTGTTCCGCGTCGGCCGATGCCTGGAGTTTGATGTTGCGAGTCAGCAAGCCGACTTCGCCGCGTTCATCCACGTCGAAGGTGATCTTGCCGAAGTGCATGTAGTCGAGCTCCTTGTCGAGCGTGATCGTGTTTCCGCTGATGGCCGCAATGTTGCGTCGTTCTGCCTGCCGGGGATCGAAATCCGTGGATGCGAGAACGATCTCGTCGCCGACGCGCCAGCCGGCAGCGTTCAGGACCTGGATCGAGGTGGCGCCGGCGTTCGCTGTGCTGGACAGCTTCGTCCAGGAATTGGTCCGGTCACCGTGAAGATTGAGGGTTCCGCCCATGAGCAGGATCCCGCGGTCCACGCGGTCCGTCGTTCCACCCACTCCACTGATGTCTTCGCCTTTGACATTGTCGGTGAAGGTGATGGTGGCCTTGCGGGTGTGAGGGGCCTTTTCCGTGCCGATCTCCAACTCGCCGTGCAACATGATCCACTCGGTGGTGAGTTCAACGTCCTTATTGTTTGCGAAGCTGAGTTTGCCGTCGATGGTCACACCGTTCAGCGGCGGGGTGTTGACGTCGAGCACCACTTCTTTGCCGGCGTCGATGGTGACCTTGTCGCCTGCCACGGGCACCTTGCGGTTGGGCCAGGTCGCCGGATCAGACCACTTCGTCGCGTTCGCTGCCGTCGCTCCAGAATTCTGGGCCTGCACGATAGTGAACACGCTGACGAGCAACGATGCTGAAAGCAACGCCATCAGACGGAACGAGCGATTCCTCTTCCTCATGACATGAACCTCCGATACTTGAAAAATGACCACGATCTAGCCGTCCAGGATAGCGTGAAACGGATAGCCGCTTCAAGGGACGGTGGTGGGAACTGCGCGGCAGAACATATCGATGGTAGGTTGCTGCAGGCTACCGTTCGGAACAGCCAGTCGGAGTGTTCGTGTTTTGCTCAAAGTCCCGTACCTGCACTATTTTAGCCCACTCCCAAGGCCCTCGTTGGATGAGAAAACCCGTTCTATCACTGTGCCCGTTGTTGTGCCCGCGAGCCGATCTGAAGGCGCTCTCCACCAAGGCAAAGCCCACTGGCTGGATCTTCCCCTTCAGCCGCTTCCGCCATGCATAAAACGACGGGCCGCATACTCCGTTCTCCTCACAGAACGCCTTTACCGTCTTCCCACTTTGCTGCTGACGGGCAATCAGCTCGCCCCAGTGCTTCCTTCGCTCCGCCACCCGCTCCTGGTTGCTCATGCCACCACTATGCGCCCGTCAACTCCCTGCGGGCTAGTGGTGTTCATAGGATGCTTACCCTCGGGATAATAGAATGACGCCCAGGACCCCGACTAAAGGCACGCGCAAGGCGCGCATGGGCCCATTGTTGGGCGTACACTTCCTTGCCAGCATGGTCTCCATGTTCGTAATGATCCTGGCACCTGATGTGCGGTTCGTGGGGATGGCCGCTCTGTGGCTCCAGTTGGTCCTGCCATGGGTGCTGGTGGCCTACGTGGGATTCCTTCCCCAGCGATTTACCTTCGCTCCCGCCCGCGCCGGCACCGTCCCTCCGAACAGCCTTATGATGCTGCTCCTGTTCAACGCCGTCTACAACGGGGCGGTCGCCGTTGCCTTCACCTACGTTGTAGTTGTCTCGCAGGGGCGCCTGGCGGTGCTTGCCTCTACGCTGGCATTGCCGTTGCTGGGAGCGATGCTCGTGGTAGATAGTCGTGGGAAACGGAGCTGGAACTGGCTGGCCGTCGCGTTCCTTGCGCTCGCCTCGTTTTCCTACGGCTATTGGGCCGTGTGGTGGATAAACATTGTCTTTGATCGTTCGCTCCCGGTGGTCGCGTACTCTGTCGTCGAAGGGGAGTTCAAAGGAATGTGGGTCCGAGTGCGACCATGGGGACCGGTCCAGGAGGTGAAGACGATCCAGGTGACTCACTTTGTCTACAAAACGCTCCAGCCGCAAGGCCCGGTATGTCTCGTCACGAGAAGCGGCGCGTTGGGTATCTCCTGGTACACCGCCCAGACCTGTCCCTGGAGAGGCGGCAAGGTCACCCTAGGTGGGTCGAATCCGTGGCGCCGGCACGAAGTCGATGACCGATTCACTGAAGGCGAAAAGTGATCTGAAAGTGCCCGCGCAGGCGATTCTGAGCGGGACCGCGATTGATGACGGGTTGCCGAACAACACGCTGACCACCACGTGGACCGTCGTCTCCGGGCGGGGCGGAATCACGTTCGACGACGCCAATCAATCGGCGACAGCGGCGACACTCAGCGTGCCGGGGACCTATGTGTTGCAGTTAAGCGCATCCGATGGGGTTCTGACCGTTTAAGGGTGAAGACCGCCCCGGGGCACCGCGCGGACATAGCTTCAGGATTTTGGTTGCGACTTTGCTGCGTCGCCCGCATCAAACTGACGAGGAGGGCACGACGCTACGTCGGCGGGCTGCCCGTCGTGGGGGGGAAACGTTCCCATGACCGATGGTTCAACATCTCGCGGTCCTTGCGCCAGAGAACGGCGCTCACCTCAAACGCCCGACTCAAGTGCCGGTCACGATGATTAACGCACACGCGATCAACCCCGAATGTGCCTTGGCGCTGCTGGATTTGCTTATTCGCGCGATGGTCGAAGCTGTATGGTGGTACGTGCCGGGTTCGTCTTCGCCGACTTTTACATAAATTTCGACCGTCCTCAAGTAGTCAACTATGCAAAGTGGAAGAGTCCTGCGCGGGCGCCCATTCTAAGTTGCTGCGCGCATACGCGAGGGCACCCAGATCGCGGACGGTTTCACCGTTGCGCCGGCGCGTGACGAACGGTGCGCGATCCACGTGGGATTGCGCCAATTGGTCAACCGCGACCGACGATCGTTAGAAAGGAGCGCTTTCGATGTCAACCGGATTGGTCACAAGGCTCGAACAGTCCACGCCTGCGCGATACGAAGCATTAATGCGGATCTCGAATTCGATCCGCGCCCGTACGGAATCCGAGGATTTGTTCGAAATCCTGGTGCACGAGCTCGGGAAAGTGATCGAGTTCGATGCCATCGCGCAGTTCGAATCGGCCACTAAGATCCGCTGGCACTTTGGGCCGGTGTGCCGGGAGCGGCAGCCGTCGCCTTGTGAAGAAGACGGCGAAACGTTGCCCGCCTATATATATCGGACACAAGAAACCATTGTGCTGGACAGCTGGGACGATGATGTCCGTTTTCCGGTCAAATTAAATGTCATGCGGGAGGCTGGGCTGCGATCCCTGTGCGCTGTCCCGCTGACAACAGCGCATCGCAGACTGGGCAGTCTGATTATCGCAAGCGTTCAACCGGGAGCCTACACTCCCGAAGAGGTTCGGTTCTTCAGTCTGGTAGCCAACCAGATCGCTCTGGCGACCGACGACGCAATCAACTTCGCAAATTCTCAAAGGGCGCAGGAACGATTGCAGCTGCTGCTCGATCTCACCAATCGTGTGGCGTCTCAGCTCAACCTGCGTGAGGTTCTGCGCGAAATCTCGGCGCAGATCCGCGGGGTCATGCAGTGCGACGGCGTTGGAATCGGCCTTCCGAGCCCGGAGACCGGCAGGTTTCGCATCTACGTTCTCGATTTTCCAAACGCCCCCGCCGACCTGGAAGAAGACTACGAACCCGATGAAGACAACCCGGTTGCAGCGGTGTTTCGAACCGGTGAGCCGGCCATCCTCACGGGTGAGAACCTGAAGAGATTGAGGATCGCGGCGGACCACGGGATTCGATCCACCGTGCATGTGCCGCTGGCCGGCCTCGGCGGAGTGGTTGGAGTGCTTTCGCTCGGCACACAGCGCGAGAATGCCTTCTCCGGCGACGATCTGCCATTCCTGACTCAGGTTGCTCGTCAGGTGGCGCTTGCGATCGAAAATGCGCTTGCATATGGCGCAGTTTCCGAACAGAAGCAGAAACTGACGCTCGAAAAGCTATACCTTGAGGACGAGCTGCGTAGCGAGGGCCAGTTTGAGGACATCATCGGCCGCAGCGAAAGCCTGAGCCGTGTGCTGGACAAGATCGCGACTGTCGCTCCGACAGATTCGACAGTTCTGATCTATGGCGAAACGGGCTCGGGCAAGGAGTTGATCGCGCGAGCCGTTCACAATCTCAGCGCTCGCAAAGCCGGAGCCTTCGTGAAATTGAATTGCGCCGCGATTCCCACCGGGGTGCTCGAAAGCGAGATGTTTGGGCATGAGCGCGGCGCCTTTACAGGTGCAATTGCGCAACGGATCGGCCGCTTTGAACTAGCCAACAGCGGCACGATCTTTCTCGACGAAATCGGTGATATCCCGCTCGATTTGCAGCCGAAGCTTCTGCGTGTCCTGCAGGAGCGCGAGTTCGAACGTCTTGGTTCGACACGCACCATGCGATCGGACGCGCGTCTGATCGCAGCGACCAACCGCGACCTGGATCAATTTGTCGCCGAGGGCAAGTTCCGCTCGGACCTGTATTATCGGCTGAATGTATTTCCGGTCCGCGTTCCGGCGCTGCGCGAACGGCCGGAGGATATTCCGCTGCTGGTTCGCCACTTCGTGCAGCAGTTCAGCCGGCGCCTCGGCAAGGCGATTGACGCCATTCCGGGTGAAACGATGGCGGCGCTGGCGCGCTATTCGTGGCCAGGCAATATCCGCGAGCTTCAGAACGTGATCGAACGAGCCGTCATCCTCACCAATGGACCGGTTCTCAGAGTTCATATCGACGACCTGCGCGCGCCCGCCACGCCATTGAGCACTCCCAATGGACACGCGGCTTCCACACAGATCACCGCTCCGTCACATCAGGACCTGCGTTCGGCGCTTGAGGAATCCGAACGGCAGCAGATTATAGCCGCGCTCGAAAATTCAAATTGGGTCGTGGCCGGTCCGGAAGGTGCTGCCGCGCGGCTGGGCCTGAAACGTTCAACGTTGCAGTCGCGCATGCGGAAGTTCGGAATTCGTGTCGCCAGAACGGCCGCCTAACCCTAATGGCACAGGGCCATGGTTCGCAGCCAAGAACAGAGCCTCTTCGGCGCTTTATTCCCGCGTTGGTCCTCGATTGATTCCTGGCCGGCCAGGTTGCCAGTGAGTTCGCGCAGACCGATCGCCTGCGCCTTGCGGATCAGCGCGGGATCGGCATCCAGCAGAGTGGCTGCATCGGCCATTCGTATGCCTTCGAAGATAAGCAAAAGCAAAGCCGCTCGGGGAAACAGATCGATCGCAAGCAGGGCTTTTTCAAGCTCTGCTTTCGTCGTGCCGGGATGAACCGACCAGTGCGGCGGCACGGCTGAGTCCGCGTTCGAACCTTTGATACGAGCAAGCTGAGTCCGGCGCGCCGAATCGGCAAGCACATCGTGGATTGCAGTCAGGGCCCTTCCGATAACAAGCCGCCGCTGCCAGCCCCGCATCCAGCCCGTGAAGAACGGACTTGCGTCCTCCTCCGACACGAGGGTGTCGGAGGCAATCTCGATACTGAGATCCTGGCGCTTTGTCAAAAGGAAAGCCAGCCAGTACAGATCGGCAGCGTCCTTTCTGATGTTCTCTGTATTCTTCGCGGTTTCAAACATCGCTGTTAGACCTCTCCAACACACAGAGCACTTCTGGCGCCGATTCATCCTGACTTAAAATCCAGGATTTCCCTATCACCGTAGGGCCTTTTGTGACGCATGGCCGGCAGATGCCGAAGGATGGGCAGAACTGTCGGCACTGAGGCCTGCCATAAGTAACGACCTGATCACTTCTAAGGAACTCGCGCAAAACGGAGTGCGGCGCGAAGCAGTTCCTGGCCTCTTTGTGGTGCGCGCCGCACCCTTTGCGCTTTTCGGCACCTGCCGAGATCTCGGCTGCATGTCCGCACGTCGGCAGCAATTTCGTCCTCCGATTTGTGAAAGCCCTTGAGAATGAGTGTGCAGAACTTCGGTCGCGAGGATGCCCTTTCTCGAGCCCGAAAGGCGTTGCGATATGTTTCGAGTCAGTTATTCCGATACAGCCGAAGGGCAGCGTTGGAGCCTGCATGGGCGCCTCGCCGGTCCCTGGGTGGACGAGTTGCGTTCGTGCTGGAAATACGCCCGCGACCGAGCGCCCCTGGCCCACGCAATCGTTGACCTGAAAGAGGTCACGTTCATCGATCACGCTGGTGAAACGCTCCTCGCGGAGATGCGAGGCGCGGGCGCTGAACTCATCGCCACGGGAGTGGAGCATCAACATTTGGTCGCGACGCTAAACAACCACGGGAGCCCGCTGGCGCGCGATAGGGCACAAGAAGGAGGGAACAAATGAACAACAAACGCAGAATCCAGATCGGCGCTGCCGCAACCGTGTTCGTTATTGTGGCGATCGTTTTAATTACTATCAGCCGGGAAAAGAGCGCGGCCGCGGTTACACCGCCACCGCCGCCCGAGGTTTTGGTTGCCGCCGTCCAGCAGCGCGATCTACCGGTCCGCCACGCATGGATCGGCACGCTGAACGGCCTGGTCAACGCCGCTATCAATGCGGAGGTGACCGGATACCTTCTCCGTCAGGACTACGCGGAAGGCTCTTTTGTTCACAAAGGACAGTTACTCTTCGAGATCGATCCGCGGCCGTTTCAAGCCGCTGTTGATCAGGCCGCGGGACAGCTCGCTCAGACCGAGGCGCAACTCACGGCGTCTAAGGCGGTTCTGGTTCAGTCACAGGCCCAGCTTCTGAGCGCGGAAGCGAATCAGCGCAAATCGCAGCTCGACGAGCAAAAATACAAGCCGCTTTTCGAGGATAAGGCAGTCACCCGGCAGGACCTCGACAATGCCGTGCAGACGAATCAATCCAACGTGGCCCAGGTAGCTGCCGCCCAGGCACAGGTGGAGACATCGAAGGCGCAAATTGAAGCCGCGGGGGCTGCTGTGAAAGCAGCCGAGGCCACTCTTGAAACGGCCAAGGTGAATCTCGGTTTCACCAGGCTGACATCGCTGATTGACGGGATCGCCGGAGCTGCAACCGTCCAGGTTGGCAACCTGGTCGCTCCGTCTAGCCCGGCGGTGACGACGGTGTCCACGCTGGACCCCATCAAAGCGGTGTTCACCATCAGCGAGCAGGAGTATCTCAGTCTCGCGCGCGCCGACGCGCTTCATCATCTGCAGTTGAAGCTGATCCTGGCCGACGGGACAACGCATCCGCACGATGGCCGATTCTTTTTTGCCGACAGGCAGGTGGACCCCAGCACCGGCGCCATCCAGATGACGGCCCTGTTTCCAAATCCCGGCAACATCCTGCGACCTGGCCAATACGCTATGGTGCGCGCCGTGACCGGAGAGGACAAAGGCGCTCTGCTCGTGCCGCAACCAGCGGTGAGCGAGCTGCAGGGCGGTTACGACGTAGTGGTGGTCGGTGGTGATAACAAGGTGGCGACGCGCCAGGTTCAGGTCGGCGATCGCGTGGGCACCATGTGGGTCATCACCAGTGGACTCAAGCCCACCGACCGTGTCGTCGTCGAAGGCCAGCAGAAGCTGCGGTCCGGCATGCGGGTGCAGCCGAAACCCTACTCTCCCAGCTAACGACGCCAGTTATCTCCCCAGTCAACAACACGAGCTAAGGAAAGGAGCAAGACCCATGTCCAATTTCTTTATCAGACGGCCCATCGTGGCGATGGTCATCGCCATTCTCACGGTGATCGTCGGCGTGGTCATGACGCTGACTTTGCCGGTGGCACAATTTCCGAACATCGCCCCGCCCGAGATACGGACCACGGCAACCTATGTCGGCGCGGACGCGTTAGCTCTGGAACAGGCGGTCGCCACGCCAATCGAGCAGCAAATCAATGGTGTCGACAATCTGGACTACATGTATTCGGTAAACGCGACCGGCAGTTCGAGCACGACATTATTCACCGATTTCGATCTCAAGACCGATCCCAACATAGATCTGATCCTGACGCAGTCCCGCGAGCAACTGGCTGCCGGTCAGCTCCCGCCCGAGGTGAATACCTACGGCGTGACGATCAAGAAAGCGACCACTGCTCCGCTGATGCTCGTCGCCATCTACTCGCCGCACGGCACTCACGACGCGACGTTTCTAGCCAATTACGCGTACATTAATCTGAACGACCCGGTGGCGCGCTCTTACGGCGTTGGTCAAACCCAGATTTTCGGAGCGGGACAGTATGCGATGCGGCTGTGGGTGAAACCGGATCAGCTCGCGAAGCTCAACATCACCGTGCCGGATATTGTCAATGCCATCCAGTCGCAGAACACGGTGAACCCGGCTGGTCAGGTAGGTGGCGAGCCCGCTCCCGCCAAGCAGCAATACACCTATGCCGTTCTGGCTCAAGGACGCCTGACGTCACCAGAGCAATTCGGCGACATCGTGGTCCGCGAAGCTCCCAACGGCGGCACCGTGCGCGTGAAGGATGTCGCCCGCACGGAGCTGGGAGCTCAGACCTACAGCATCAAAGGCCGCCTCAACGGCAAGCCCAGCGCGATCCTGGCCATCTACCAGTTGCCGGGCTCGAACGCCGTTCAAACCGTGACAGGCGTGCGGAAGCTGTTGGCGCAGATGAAGCAGAGGTTCCCTGAAGATATCGACTACGCCATTTCGCTGGACCAGACGCAATCGGTTACGGAGGGCATGAAGGAAATCGTGGTGACTCTGCTCATCGCGATCGCGCTAGTGATCTTTGTGGTTTACCTTTTCCTGCAGGATTGGCGATCAACGCTCATCCCCATGCTGGCGGTGCCTGTTTCCCTGATCGGGACTTTTGTGCTCTTCCCGATCTTCGGCTTCTCCATCAACACGCTCTCGATGCTGGGCCTGGTGCTGGCCATCGGTCTGGTGGTGGACGACGCGATCGTTGTTGTGGAAGGAGTGCAGCGGCACATTGAGGAAGGCCTGGCGCCTAAAGATGCGGCTCGCAAGGCGATGGAAGAACTCGCCGGTCCCGTGGTAGGCATTGCCCTGGTGCTGGCGTCCGTTTTCGTGCCGACCGCTTTTATCCCCGGCATCACGGGAAGACTTTATCAGCAATTCGCGCTGACCATTGCGATGTCGGTGCTGCTTTCGGCCTTCAACGCGCTCACGCTAAGCCCAGCGCTGGCCGGATTGTTGTTGAGACCCAAACCCGCCGAAAGCGATGAGCGCCGCGGACCGCTCGCAAAAGTTTTCGGCGTCTTCAATCGCTATTGGGAACAAGCAACGGAGGGCTTTGTCCGCTGGTCCGATATCGTAATTCGCAAGGGCGCTGTCGTGCTGGTGGTACTTGTCGTCTGCGGCCTGGCCGGAATTTTCGTCGCCAAACGGCTTCCCTCCAGCTTTCTGCCCGACGAGGATCAAGGCTACGTATATGTCAGCCTGCAGCTTCCCGTGGCCTCATCGATGGAACGCACGAGCGACGCTGCCGCGGAAGTGGAGAAGATTCTCGCCGAGACGCCTGGCGTCAAATACGCCACCACCGTCGTCGGATTCAACTTGCTGAGCTTTGCGCAGACCACGTACAACGCCTTCTTCTTCGTCACCTTCAAACCTTGGGGCGATCGCAAGTCCAGAGACGAGCAGTATCATTCCATCGAGAATCATCTGAATCGCGAACTCAGCAAGCTTCCCGCGGGAACCGCTTTCACCTTCTCGCCGCCCGCGATCCCCGGCGTAGGCACTTCCGGCGGTTTTCAGTTTGTCCTGGAGGACCGTGCCGGCAAGGACATCCCGTTCCTGGCTGACAACCTGAACAAGTTTCTCGCGGCCGCCCGGAAGCGCCCGGAAATCGGCGCGCTCAACACTACGTTTCTGCCCAGCGTGCCGCAGCGATTTATCCAGGTGGATCGGGAGAAAGTGCTGAAGCAGGGCGTTGCGCTAACCGATGTCTACCAAACCATTCAGGCGTACATGGGCGGCCTGTTCATAAATTACTTCAACGATTTTGGGCGCACCTGGCAGGTCTATGTCGAATCTGAGGCCCCGTATCGCTCCGATACAGACAACCTTGGCGAGTTCTACGTGCGGAACAACCAGGGCGCGGCAGTGCCACTGACGGCCTTGGCGAACTTCGTCAGGCGCTCCGGCCCCGAATTCACTTTGCGCTACAACGAATACCGCGGCGCGCAGATCAACGGCAGCGCCGCTCCCGGCTACAGCTCCGATCAGGCCACCGCCGCCCTCGAGCAAGTCTTCCACCAAACGATGCCGAGCGAAATGGGCTTCGACTACATGGGTATGTCGTATCAGGAGCAGAAAGCGCGCCAGGGCATTTCCTCGTGGGTGATCTTCGGCTTCTCTTTTGTCTTTGTGTTTCTCGTTCTCGCGGCCCTTTATGAGAGCTGGTCACTTCCCTTCAGTGTGCTGTTAAGCACGCCGGTTGCGGTCTTCGGCGCCGTCGCCGCGCTTTGGCTCCGCCGCGTGGTGCTGGGTGCATTTGTGCCGGCCTACATGGTACAGCTCGAAAACGACGTTTACTTGCAGATCGCCTTAGTGATGCTGATTGGCCTGGGCGCGAAGAATTCCATCCTGATCGTCGCGTTTGCCAAGGAGGAGTACGAACGGGGCAAACCCCTGGTGGAGGCCGCTCTCGACGCGGCGAGGATTCGCTTTCGGCCTCTCATGATGACGGCGCTCGCCTTCATCGTCGGCTGTATTCCGCTGTGGATCGCATCCGGCGCCGGGTCCATCGCGCGCCAGATCATCGGCACCGCGGCAATCGGAGGCATGGTGGCAGAGACGTTTCTCGGCAGATTCTTAGTTCCCGCGATCTTTGTTGTGGTGGAGAAGTTGTCGGGCGCTAAGGCCATAGCACGCGGCACGGATCCGTTACCTTCGCCGGCTCAAGGAGACTGACATGAGAACGTCTTTCTACATTGGAATTGCGGTTGCGGCAGTGGCGCTTGCCGGATGCACCGTCGGCCCTAATTACAAGCGGCCGCAGATCGCTGTACCGGCGAGCTTCCGTGCGCCAGAGCCATTACCCGAATCGCAGGGCGCTTCGCTCGCGGACCTGAAGTGGTTTGAGGTCTTCCACGATCCGCAGCTAGGCGATCTCATCAAGGTCGCTCTGGTTCAGAATTACGATCTGCGCGATGCCGTGGCGCGGGTTGACGAGGCGCGGGCGAATCTCGGGATCACTCGCTCCAACCAATACCCGCAAGTAAGCGCTTCCGGGGATCTCCAGGTTACGCGCTTGTCGCGGGATGGACAGTTTCCCCTTCCGGCGTCATTTGTCACCGATCAGAACCGCAACTGGGGAGAAGCCGCACTCAACCTGCTCTCCTTCCAGGTGGATCTCTGGGGACAGTTGCGCCGCGCGACAGAGGCCTCGCGCGCCAATCTGCTCAGTGCCGACTGGAACCGCAAGACGGTAATCACTACCGTGGTGAGCCAGGTTGCCACCGATTACTTTCAATTGCTGGAACTGGATTCCGAGCTGAGGATTTCCCAGACCACGCTCGCGACGCGCCAGGAATCTCTCAAACTGACGCTGGATCGCGAAGACCACGGCCTCGCTACTGAACTCGACGTGCGTCAGGCCGAGCAACTGGTCGAGAGCGCAGCCGAGAGCATTCCGCAGTTGAAGCAGCAGAGCGAACAGACCGAGGACCAAATATCTCTGCTGCTCGGCAAGAACCCCGGAAACATCGCGCGAGAGCCCCGTTTCAACCAGGAGTATCTGGTGCCGGAAGTGCCCACCGGACTGCCCTCGGCATTGCTGGAACGACGCCCCGACATCCGCGCTGCCGAGCAGACGCTGATCGCGGCTAACGCCAACATCGGGGTGGCCAGAGCTGCCTATTTCCCGCAGATCAGCCTTACAGGGTCCATCGGCGGCCAGAGCTCAACCCTGACCAAGCTTTTCTCGGGTCCGAACGCGGCGTGGAGCTTCGTGCCCCAACTGACCCAACCGATCTTCACGGCCGGACGGCTGAAGAACACGGTGCGGCTGGCCGAGGCCCAGCGCCAGGATGCGCAGATTGCGTATGAAAAATCGATCAGCACAGCCTTCCAGGAGGTTTCCGACGCGCTGATTGCGCATCAGCGAACGCGCGAGAGCCGCGTGGAGCAGCAGAAGCTGGTAATCGCGCTCCAGGACCGCAAGCGATTGGCTTACCGTCGATATGAAGGCGGCGTCGATACGCAGCTCAATGCGCTCGATGCTGACCGCGATCTGCTCTCGGCCCAACTGACGCTGGAGCAGATCCGCTATGCCGAAATCGTCAGCACGGTTCAGCTCTATAACGCTCTCGGCGGCGGCTGGCAGTGAGAGCGGTCGGGTGTTGCCGGCGCGCGCATTATTCAGTTTCCGGGCGGACCGTTTTGCCGGTTTGGCACATCTAACGGCTTATGGTTGGATCGTTAGCGAAGAAACCTAACAAACCAGTCTTGAACAGCTTGTATCAACAGCTCCTCACAAGAGGCATTCACTATTTCCTGCCTTCCAGTCACCTGGAGATGGTTGGAGAGATTGAGGAGTACACACCGCAAATCGTTTTACGGGCCGCTCCTCTGAACGGCTTGAGTTTTGATTGGCTCGGTAATAGGTATGCCCTCACCAATCACAAAGAGTTCAGCGACCACCAACAGAGGATGGTCGGAAGCATTGCGAAGTTCCTTACCACGCGCTACGAGCTGCTGTTCCACCGAGATGTCACCGCGCAGAATATGCCGATCTTCGGAGGGCTGACCGAGGATCGCTATGTTTCTTCCTTCGTCGATGGAAAGGTTTTCGATGACGCCGGGAGCGCGGCGACACTTCCAGATCGTGTTTCTGAGGCTATTGAGGTTCTCCGAATCAGCGCGCTCAGCTCCTACGAGGACAAACGAATCTCGACCGGAGCCTTGTTGTTTGGATCGTGGCCTGACGCCTGCCATTCCGTGCCGGCGCAGCCCGCCGATGCGCTCCCGTATTCGAGCGAATTGACTGCAATTCGGAGCTTTCATCGTATCTGCGATGGATTGCGAACTCTCGCGTTGGTGAACGAGAGGGGCCTTATGGTGGAACTTGTCGATGTGCAGGGATGGGCACAGCCTTTCAGCGAGATGGAGCTTCCGGTTCCCACGGCGCGGCGCTATCGAACGCACAGCCAAGCGACACTATGTGGTGGGCACGTATGCCTGGTGCTGACACCGAACGGTGAAATAAAGATCTTCGGTGAGGGCGTTCAGTTATTCAGCTTCTTCGACGGGCGCTGGCATCTTACGGACTCGGTCTCGAAGTATCAGGCTTGGGAGGCCGCAGTGGGGTGCAAAGATTTGGCCGCGCGGCTGTTTTCGGCCGGCCTGAACCTCGCCGAGCATCGCCGCGGCGGCATGTTTGTCGTGCTCGATGACCCGCGCTATGCCCGCAAAATTGTGAGCGCGGTGGATCTCCTCGAAACCGGCCGGCGGGAGAAATCAGGAGCCAAGAATCGGCTGCATTACCTGTTGCAAGAAACGCGCGCAACCGATCTTTCGCCGGCTGTGCTAGAAAGTATCGCGCAGATCGATGGAAGCGTGGTGCTCGATCCCGATGCGAGATTGCTCGCATTCGGAGCAATTCTGCGGCACCGCCAGCCAGTGGATGAGGATGAGGAGATCGGCGAAGGGGGACGTACGGCAGCGGCCATTGGCGCGTCGCAGTTTGGCAATGTGTTGATGGTGAGCGAGGGTGGCCAACTTTCGTTTTATCAAAAGGGACATTGCGTCTGGACGCTGTGATCCGGAGTCGCCGCGCCTGGCAGTCCTTATCCACGCTCCCGGCAAGCCCTTTCCGAATTGAGTCACGTCACATCGCGGCCATCACGTCACATCGCCGCCATCCAGGACCTCGATTTCTCTGTCAATCGGTTGATTGAATTGTCTTTCGAAAGAGCGAACTAAATCTCAAGGGGATCCGGCTTAGCATCTCTTCCTCCGGTTCTGAAGATTCGGAAACGTTGTCGCAGGGGTGTTGGCTCCGGTACATGCCAGACGCAAACACGCGCGCTGGTGAAGGGGCCGCGGATTCCCGGTGCAATCGCAAGCGCAATGGTTGATGCCATCAAGGAGCCCTCCTATTTGCGGAACTCCTGCAGGCCTCATACCAAAGATCAAGCAATGTAGCCGCGGCGCCGGCAAGGCGCTCGGCCGCGAACGGCGAGGCTTTCGGATTGTCGACGGCCGCGTCGAATTTTGATTCCTGCTCCAGCCGGTACAGAGGACCTGCCTGATCATGAGATCGCCGGATCTCCACATAGATGTGGGCCAAACCACCGCCTATTCGTTGGACCTTGCGTATGAGCGGCGCAACATCCCAATCGTGGACACGCGCGTGAATGAAATCGGCTTTGAAACGGACGTGAAGCGTACTGTCGGGAGTGTAATGATGAGGATTCTCGGGAAGCCTCCAACCGTTAGTGTTCACGGTGGCATTCCCATTCCCGCAGACAACTTGCTCACGCTCACTCCAGGTTGAATGCGATTGCGTCGCCCTTACGATACGTGACATGGTTGACGTTTGACGCAGCCAAGTTTTGCCTGCTTGGCTTGCTGTTCTTGCGCGCTTAAGCGCGGAGGGAGGCGGAAACTGTTCCGATGGAGAGCGAGTCCACCAGTCATGAACGTTATTGGAAGAAGGCAATGGGCCATCGCGGAAGGTTACATCCCCCCTTATAGCCATGGACCCGCGCCGCAGATGGTGAGTCACGAAGCGATCTGCATTCTCAACTCGGGCGATGCGGAGGCGCACGTCGGCATTCTGATTTATTACGAAGGGCGCGACCCAGTGGGCCCCTATCGCTTCACAATCGCACCCCGGCGCACGCGCCACCTGCGGTTTAACAACTTCGAAGAACCCGAGAAGATCCAACTGGACACGCCGTTTTCGAGCGTCATATCGAGTGACGTGCCGATCGTCGTTCAACACACGCGGCTTGATTCGCGTCAGGCGGAGAACGCGCTACTCAGCACCATTGCCTTTCCCGGTATCGATTAGCGGAAAGGCTCGAAACACCCGGTGCCTGCGAGCATCTACGAGATGTGTAAGCAATTCGCCGCCGGATGGCGGGCGGCGGCACACCAAGGAGAGGCATGTCCACACCCACAGTCGCAGACTTGCTGGTGGAGAGATTGATCGGCTGGAACGTGGAAGTCATTTTTGGCTTTCCAGGCGATGGCGTTAACGGACTTTTCGACGCCCTTCGCACTCACAAAGATAAAATCCGTTTCATTCAGGTTCGTCACGAAGAAGCCGCTGCTTTCGCCGCCTGCGGTTATGCCAAGTTCACCGGCCGCCTGGGCGTGTGCATCGCCACGTCGGGACCGGGAGGCATCCATCTCTTGAATGGCCTATACGACGCCAAGTGCGACGGGCAGCCCGTTCTGGCCATCACCGGCCACACGTTTCACGATCTGATCGGCACGCATTACCAGCAGGACGTGGATCTGGACAAGCTATTCATGGACGTCGCGGCTTACAACCAGCGTGTCATGGGGCCTGCGCACGTCGTCAACGTGGTCGACGAAGCAATTAAAACTTCGCTGGCCCGACGGACGGTCTCGCACATCAACATCGCCAAAGACATTCAGGATATGCCGCAGTCGAAGAATGAGCGCTCTTCGGCCAACATCCCCAATCACAGCAGCGATCTTTTCGCCGCTTCGTATCCAGTGCCTCCGGAGCGATCGCTGCGCCAGGCCGCCGACTTGATTAATCAAGGCAAAAGGGTGGCGATGCTGGTTGGCCGCGGATGTCTGGGCGCGCGCCAGGAAGTTCTCGAATTAGCGGAACTGGCGGCTGCGCCGGTGGTGAAAGCTTTGCTCGGAAAAGCGGTAATTCCCGATCGCAGTCCGTACACCACGGGGGGCCTCGGGTTGCTGGGGACGGCGCCTTCGCAAGACGCATTGAAGGAATGCGACACGTTCATCATGGCAGGGACCAGTTTTCCCTACATGGAGTTCTTGCCCGAACCGGGGCAAGCAAAAACCATCCAGATCGATATCGATCCCGCGCGCATCGGCCTGCGGCATCCGGCCGACGTGGGGCTGGTGGGAGACTGCCGCACCGTGTTGCGCGCACTGATCCCTCTGATTAAGCGCAAGTCCAAGCGGGGCTTTCTCGAAACTTCTCAGAAGCGGATGGGCGCGTGGAATCGGCTTATGGAAGAACGCGGCACTCGCACCGACATGCCGATGAAGCCGCAGGTGGTGACCTGGCACCTGAATAAACTGCTCGACTCGAACGCCATCGTGTCGTCCGACAGCGGCACCATCGCCACCTGGACCGCCCGCTATATCGAAATGCGCGACGAGATGCAGTTCTCGCTCTCCGGACTCCTCGCAACGATGGCGAACGGGCTGCCCTATAGTATCGGCGCGGCCGTAGCTTATCCTGGCCGGCAGGTGGTTTGCATAGTCGGTGACGGCGGGCTCACCATGCTGATGGGCGAGATCGCAACGCTGGTTAAATACAATCTTCCGGTGAAGGTGGTGGTTATCAAGAACAATGTCCTGGGTGAAATCAAGTGGGAGCAGCTGGTGATGGAAGCCAATCCCGAATACGGTGTGGAGCTTCAACCGATTGACTTCGCCGCTTTCGCCCGCTCGTGCGGCGCTGCTGGTTTCAGCATCGAAAACCCCACCGACGCCGAAGGGATTCTGCGGCGCGCTCTGGCTCATCCGGGTCCAGCGGTAATTGAAGCCGTGGTTGATCCGAACGAACCGCCCTTGCCGGGAAATGTGAGCGCGGAACAAGCGCTGCATTTCGCCGAAGCTCTGAACAAAGGCGAGAAGGATCGATGGAAGATTATCCGGACGGTGCTGGAAGACAAGATTCGTGAAGTCGTCTGAGGATATGGACGTTTATGCCTCGATTCAGAGGTCAAGCGACAGCATTCGGTTTTCCTGGAATCCCCGCCACCTGGACTTGCGCTAACAAACAAGGCGTTGGGACGGCCTATTCCCGTGGCAGCCGGATTTGGTTCACAATTGCGCACGGAATCCTTACTGAGACGTTCTATCCGCGCATCGACACGCCGCAATTGCGCGATCTGGAATTTCTCTTCAGCGACGGGAACGGGTTGTTTCTGGAAGAAAAGCGCGACTTCGAGCATGAAGTGGAACGAATTGTTCCGTCCCAGGGATACTTCATTCGCAGTTCAGATCGCGAGCGGCGCTTCTCTCTCACCAAGGAAATCATCGCGGAACCCACGCGTTCGTGCATTGTGATGCGGATGGAACTGCAGGGCAACGAGGAGTTCCTCGACCAACTGGGCATGTACGTCTACTGCGAACCGCACCTTGGCGATGCGGGAAGCAGCAACAACGCCTGCATCATCGAAGACTGCGGGCGAGAATTGCTCGCCGCGGAGAAGGACGGGACCTGGCTGGTAGTGGGCGCTTCCTGCCGGTTTTCGCGTCTCTCCTGCGGTTATGTGGGCGCCAGTGACGGTTATTCCGATCTGGCTAAGAATGGCCGCATGGCTTTGGAGTTCGACAGGGCAACCGACGGCAACGTCGCCTTGACGGCTCAACTGAATCTTTCCAAGTCGCGCGAGTTCCTGCTGGGAGTGGCCTTCGGCGAAACACTGGAACATTCGGTGGCGAACCTGTTTCAGAGCCTCGGGGCTGGGTATGAAGACCAGCGCAGGATCTTTGCTCGTCAATGGGAGCACGCCACCTCGATTCGTAAGCCGCTGGAGAAAGCCAGCCAGGACCATGGGCGCCTGTATGATTCGAGCTGCGCTCTGTTGCTCGCCAGCGAAGATAAAACATATCAAGGTGCATTCGTGGCGTCTCCCTCCATTCCTTGGGGCGAGGCGCGCGACGATCAGAAAGGTAAAGGCGGTTATCACCTGGTGTGGACGCGCGACATGGTGGAGGTCGCGATGGGTCTTCTGGCCGCCGGCTATACGCGCACGCCACTGCGCACCTTAATTAATCTCGCCGCCCGGCAGGAGCCGGACGGCGGCTTCACGCAAAATTCGTGGGTGGACGGCAAGAGTTTCCGAAACAACGTCCAATTGGATGAAGTGGCGTTCCCCGTGCTCCTGGCCGCGCGGCTTTCTCGGGACGGCCTCTTGGGTAACTTTAGAGCTTCACCGATGGTCTGCCGCGCTGCCAATTACATTTTGCACAGCGGGCCCGTGACGGGTGAGGAGCGATGGGAAGAGCTGGGAGGCTATTCGCCATCCACATTGGCCACGGTGATAGCAGCGGAAATTTGTGCCGCCCACCTGCTGAGAGCCGGCGGAGAAGAGACGTCCGCCGCGCTTCTCGAACAGTATGCGGATTACCTAGTGGCACATCTGAAGGAATGGACGGTCACGATCAGAGGCTCCCTGGCCCCGAAAATACACCGCTATTTTGTCCGTTTGAATCCGGCCAAACCGGGCGAAGTTGCGGAACCTGGTGCGCTGGAGCAAGCCGAATTGAAGATGCCCGATCAACCGCCTGGCGCGCCCGATAGCTATCCGGCTCGCAATGTTATCGATGCCGGCTTCCTCCAGCTGGTGCGATACGGCATCCTGGCGCCGGATGATCCGCTGATTATGGACAGCCTCAAAATAGTCGACCACACTCTCATGAAATGCACGCCTGCCGGGAAATGCTGGCGCCGATACAATCACGATGGCTATGGCCAGCGTCCCGATGGCGGGCCTTTCCAGGACTGGGGACAAGGCGGATCGTGGCCGTTGCTGGCCGGCGAACGTGCGCATTATGAGCTTGCGGCCGGGGGGAACTACTGCGAGCTGATCCACGCGTTGGAACAGTTCGCCGCTCCGAATGACCTTCTGCCCGAGCAGGTCTGGGATGAGCCGGATCGGCCGGAAGCGGGCCTCTATAGCGGCCGTCCCACCGGATCCGCCGTGCCGTTGCTTTGGGCGCACGCCGAATACATTCGCCTGCTGCGTTCCGCGGTGGATGGGCAGGTGTTCGATCTGATTCCGGAAGTGGCTGCTCGATACCTGAAGCAAAAACTAGAATCGCAAGTGGAGTATTGGCTCCCGAAGCACCCAATTCGAACTGCGCGGCGCCAATGCGCGCTAAGAATCTGCGCGCCGGAAGCGTTCCGTTTGCGCTGGTCCGACGACCACTGGGCAACCTGCCGGGACAGCAATTCCACCGGTACAGCCATCGGAGCTGATTATTGCGACCTGGCTCCATCGTCGGTGGAAGCGGGCGTGGAGTTCACTTTCTTCTGGAAACATCGTGAGCAATGGGAAGGCCGAAATTACAGAGTGGAGCAGGAATAAAATCAATGTCGAAATCACCTAAGGTTGTCGTTGTCACGGGGGCTTCGGCCGGCGTGGGGCGCGCGGTAGTGCGGGAGTTTGCGAGCGAGGGAGCTTCCATTGGGTTGATTGCCCGCGGCCGCGGCCGATTGGAATCGGCGAAGCAGGAAGTGGAAGCACGGGGCGGCAAAGCGCTTGTAATTCCCGCCGACGTCGCGGACGCGAACGCCGTAGACCAAGCCGCCGAACAGGTGGAACAGGAATTGGGTCCCATCGATGTGTGGGTCAACGACGCCATGACCACCATCTTCGCGCCGGTCGAACAAATCACTCCCGAGGAGTTCAAGCGGACCACGGAAGTGACTTACCTCGGATTTGTCTATGGCACGATGGCGGCTTTGAAGCGGATGAAACCGCGGGATCGTGGAACCATCGTGCAAGTGGGTTCGGCCTTGGCGTATCGCTCCATTCCACTGCAATCGGCCTATTGTGGCGCCAAGCACGCCATGGTCGGTTTCACCGATTCTGTGCGATCGGAGTTGATTCACGATCGCAGCCAGGTTCATTTAACCGTTGTTCATTTGCCCGCCATGAACACGCCTCAATTCAGCTGGTGCCGTACGCGATTGCCTCGGCAGCCGCAGCCAGTGCCTCCGATTTTCCAGCCCGAGGTGGCAGCGCGCGCCATCGTGTGGGCATCCACGCATCGGCGGCGAGAGGTGTTCATAGCGTGGCCCACCGTGAAAGCTATCTATGGTCAGGACGTGGCGCCCGCTTACGCCGATCGCTATCTTGCGAAATACGCGTATGACCGTCAGGAAACTAACCAACCCGTTCCCGCGAATCGTCCCGACAATTTGTTTGAGCCAGTTGAAGCGGATTATGCAGCTCATGGTATTTTCGACGACCGGGCGCACCCGTTCAGCATGGAGAGCTGGCTGGATCTGCATCGTGACAAGGTTCTGTACGGCGGCGGGTTGTTGCTCGGCTGCATGGCGGCGATGTTGTGGAAGCGATGAAGGCCTTGGCCACAATCTCGTCGCTCAGGAAGGCGGACGTCGAAGTCCGGGAGGGCCGATTTCAGCGCTGGCTTTCGCTTATCGCGGGGCTGTCGAGCGTCCTCAGCGGGCTAGAGGTCGCCTACGAACATTATCGCGGCGGATACAGCCGGCGCGTGATGTACACGCCCGTCATCCTCAGCGGTGCGCTAATGGCAGGAGGCATCGCGGGCTTCTTCAGCCGCAAGGCGGCGCGCACTTTTTTGCCGGCTATCTCCGCCATTACGCTGGCGGACGGAATAATCGGTTTCTATTTCCACGCGCGCGGCATTGAGCGAAAGCCAGGCGGATGGCGCTTGCCAATTACAAATATGGTGATGGGGCCGCCGATCTTTGCTCCGCTTCTGTTCGGGGTAAGCGCTTATCTCGGCCTGATTGCCTCCCTGCTGAGGCGGGGCGAAAAATCAGGAAAAGGCTGGATCCCGTTGCCGGCGCACCCGCATCACTGGGCTCGCGCGCTGACCGGCCAGCACGAACGGATCGGCCGCGTCCAGGACATTCGCGAGGGGCGTTTTCAACAGCAGATGATCGCGGCCACCATGGTCTCGGCCTTCTTCAGTGGCTTTGAAGCGTGGTATTCGCACTACAAGAACAATTTCCGCTACAAAGCCCAATGGACTCCCATCATCATCGCGCCCCTGTTGATCGCGGCCGGAGCGCACTCTCTGAAGAATCCACGTACGGCGCAGACCTGGCTGCCCGCCATTTCCGCAATCGCAATGTTGGATGGCGCGGTGGGTTTCTACTATCATGCGCGCGGGGTGGTTCGGCGTCCGGGCGGTTTGAAAAAGCCGCTCTACAATGTCATCTACGGTCCGCCGGTTTTCGCGCCATTGCTCTTCGCCGCATGCGGATTCCTGGGAATTCTTGCCAGCCTGTTGCGGAGAGAGCCTCGCAAAATGCCATGAGTAAATCCCAACCGGGCTATTATCCCGGATTCCACACGCTCGATCAGAAGAACTATTGGGATGCCGCGACGCGAAAAGTGGTTCTGGACCGCGTCCACGATGTTCCCGAAATCCGGTTCTTCAAGCCCGGAGCAGGCGCGGCTGCTGGACGCCGTTTGCGCCCGCATTGTTCCCCAGGACGATCGTGACGAAGCGCACAAAATCCCGATCGTTCCGTGGATCGACGAGCGCCTGTTCGCCGATCGGCACGACGGCTATCGGTTCGAGGACATGCCGCCGGACGGCGAAGCATACCGGTTGGGACTTCGAGCTATCGAAGAGATTGCCCGCCACCTATACGGGCGGAGCTTTTGCGACATCGGAGTTGCTGAGCAGGATCAAATCTTAGAAACGCTCCATGATGGCGCGTCCACAAGCCGCGCACGACATCTGGAGACAAATGCCTGTCCATCGATTCTGGATGCTGTTGGTGCAAGACTGCATCACCGTCTACTATTCGCATCCTTGGGCGTGGGATGAAATCGGATTCGGAGGACCAGCCTATCCACGCGCTTATATGCGGCTGGAGCGCGGGGAGCCAGAGCCTTGGGAGAAAGACGAGAAGCGCCACGAGTGGACTGCACTGGGATCTGCATTGTCCGAAAGGTTCACGAACGTGGCTGGCCTGGCGGAGCATCGCGGCGGCCCGCAAGGGGGAACGCATTGAGCTCGCAATCAGTGATACCGAACAGAGCGTCCCCGCACATGCTCGGCGCCATGCAACGGATTCAAACCCCCATGCGCCGCTTCGCCGATGGCGAGGAGGTGGATTACGCGATCGTCGGAGTGGGCGCGGGCGGCGGCGTTCTCTTGCAGCGTCTGGCACGCGCCGGCTTTCGCGTTATCGGATTCGATGCCGGGCCGTTCTGGGACACGGAGCGCGACTGGGTGAGCGACGAAACCGGATCGCACAAGCTGTATTGGAACGACAAGCGCGTCACCGGCGGCCAAGATCCGCTGGCTTTGGGCGCCAACAATAGCGGCAAGGGCGTGGGCGGAGGCACGGTTCATTGGGCTTCTTTCACGCCGCGTTTTCATCCTTCGGATTTCCAAACTCACACACTGGATGGCGTCGGCGCAGATTGGCCCCTCACCTATTGGGATCTGAAGCCGTATTACGAACTCATGGAGAAAGAGCTGCCTGTGTCGGGCCCGTATTTCCCTTGGGGCGATCCGCATAGCTATCCCTATGGACCGCATCCGATGGGCGGCGTCGGCGACGTGCTGATCCGCGGGTGCACGAAACTCGGAATCGGCGTGAGCGCCGGAGGACCGGTTGGAATTCTTAGCGGCTCGCGCGCAGACCGGCCTCATTGCATCTACCGCGGATTTTGCATCCAGGGCTGCAAAGTGGGAGCGAAAGCCAGCACGTTGATCACGCACGTGCCGGACGCGCTGGCGAACGGCGCCGAAATTCGTGCGCAAAGCATGGTGTCGCGGGTGCATCTTGGAAAGGACCGGCGCGTCACCGGCGTCAGCTATTTCGATTCCGAGGGGCGCGAGCATTTTCAGAAGGCCAGGGCGGTGGTGGTGGCTGGATACGCCATTGAGACCCCGCGTCTGCTGTTGAACTCCCGGCCTCGCGAACTCCAACGGGCAAGTAGGGCGTTATCTGATGGCCCAGGCGGGTAACGTGATCCTGGGGCGTTTCGACGAACTCATCCGCATGTATAAAGCGCCGCCCGCTCACGCCCTCACCGAACATTATTATGAGACCGACCCCAAGCGCGGCTTTGCGCGCGGTTTCGCCGTGCAAACGGTTGGGCCTTTACCGATCGCATTCGCGAAACAGATGATGACGGCGAAAGGCGCCTGGGGCTGGGGGCTGCGCCGCTTGATGATGGACTACAACCACTGGGCCGCGCTCGGATTGCTGGGTGAAATCCTGCCCCATGCGGAAAATCGCGTCACGCTGGCGGACGAGAAAGATCAATTTGGTTTGCCGGTCGCAAAAGTCACGTTCAATCTCTATGATAACGACAAAAGGCTGATCGAATACGGCAAGCAAAAAGTGATGGATATCATGTGGGCTGCCGGAGCGAAGGAAGTTGTGCAGGAGGCGCGGTACGCCCATCTGGTGGGCGCTGCGCGCATGGGCCGCGACCCCGGCGAGTCGGTAACGGATCAATTCGGCCGTACGCATGAAATCGCGAATCTTTTTGTCTGCGACGGCAGCCTGATGCCGACTCAGGGCTCGGCTAATCCGGGTCTCACGATTATGGCGCTGGCGGCGCGAATTGCGGATTATATGATCGCGCAAGGAGACCGCATCTTCACTTCCGATCGGCGCGACATGGAACCGCCGCCCATGCGCCGCGATCTCGCGCCGCCCGACACCTGGGGGCACGGCATGCCGACGGTGTAGCAATCATGAGCTCAACTCCGCTCATCGACGATGTTCACGTATCGGCCTACACCGTCCCAACCAAAACGCCCGAATCGGATGGGACGCTGGAGTGGAACGAGACAACCATCGTCCTGGTGGAAATCTCCGCCGGCGGCAAAACGGGACTCGGATACAGTTACGCCGATGTCGCGACCGCGCAACTCATCGAGCACACGCTCGTTCCAAAAATCAAAGGCGGCGATGCGTTCGCTATCGGAGCGCTGTGGCAGAAGATGGGGATTGCCGTGCGAAATCTGGGCCGATCCGGCATCACCGCCATGGCGATCGCGGCTGTCGACAACGCGCTATGGGATTTGAAAGGCGAAACTGCTGGATGTTTCGGTGGCGTCACTGCTCGGTCCCAGTGAGGCAAGAAGTAATGGCTTATGGCAGCGGCGGATTCACGTCTTATTCGGAACTGGAACTCCTGGACCAGATGACCGGCTTGGCGGCGAGCGGGATGCGTGCAGTGAAGATGAAAATCGGCCGCGATCCGGCCAGCGATTTGAAGCGCGTGGAGATGGTCTGAGAAGACGATCGGATCGCAGGCGGAGCTTTTCGTCGATGCCAATGGAGCCTACACCCGCAAGCAGGCTCTTTCCCAGGCACATCGCTTCGCTGAGATGGGCGTCACATGGTTTGAAGAACCGGTATCGTCCGACGATCTGGACGGGCTGCGGCTGATTCGCGATTCCGGGCCGCCGGGTATGAATATCGCTGCGGGCGAGTATGGATACAACGCCTGGTATTTTCGCCGAATGCTGGCGGCCGGCGCGGTGGACGTTCTGCAGGCCGACGCCACGCGCTGCGGCGGCATCTCGGGCTTTCTCCAGGCGGATGCGCTTTGCGAGGGTCACTCGCTGCCCTTGTCGGCGCATACCGCGCCTTCGGTTCATGCCCACGTCTGTTGCGCGGCGCAACGCGTGATTCACACCGAATATTTTTTCGATCATGTGCGGCTGGAAAAGATGGCCTTTGATGGAGCGATCGAGGCAGTGGACGGGATGCTCCGGCCGAATTTCGATCAATCTGGCTTCGGCTTGGTCTGGAAGCAAGCGGATATGCATCGGTACCAAACCTACGCTAGCCGACCATGAATCGCATTCTACAGTTCGTCGGATCGAACGCCCCGGGGTGAATGCCCAGGCGAATTGCGTTGCTGGTGCGGAGCATATGTCAGTGCTTCGAGAACAGTTGGCGGCCTTTTCGAAAGTCCGGCAGCAACGGTAAGAGTCGGATAGAACCCACGGATCATTTAACTAATATCCGGGGAATCTATCCAGGACGCCGCCGCACCCGCGAGCGGCGCTCCCGCCCGGAGTGGATCTTCTCGACCCGCTGCCGGCTGGCGCGCCATAGTTTGCCTTCGATCATCCATCCCCGAACAGTTTCGCGTCCAGCATGGATGTCGTGTTTGCGGTCCAGATGTTCCGCTGCCAAGGTTGGGTCAAATCCGCGATAGACATCGCGGCCCAAAATCTCCAGCGCCTGCTCTTTCATCTTCTCGTCCAGCTTGCGGTTGGACCGTCGGCCCAGCAGAGTGTGTACCAACGTTGAGTCGCCCTTGCGCCCCGGGCTCTTCAGCATCCGCCGAACATGCCGCTCGGTCTGTCCGATCTCCTCGGCGGCCTGCGGTCCCGTTGTGTCATGAGAAGTGTTCCTGAATCCACATCTCAAGCCTGACTTCGTCAATAGGACATTTCTACTTGGCACAATTAGCGGCTCGAACGCGCCGGCTCGAACAACGCGCCGGCTCGAACTGTCAACGCAAAGTAGAAATGGGATCTTCCGCACTCTCGGTGCAGATCAAGGTGCCATTGCGCGGTAGGGCAGGACGCGTGCCCGCAGCAGATGGAAGCCAGCGCGCCCATACATTTGTCGCTTAATAGCCTTCAGGCGGTTGATCTGTCCTTCGGTCTGGCCGTTGCTCCAGGAGGTTCCCACCGCTGCCATGACCGCGTTCCAGTCCTTCTTCAGGCCGTACGCGAATCGAACCAGAGGCCCGATGCCGGACTGCATTGCGGTGCGAATCCAATGCAGCATGCCATTCGTGTCTTGAGTAGCAATGGCTTCGCGAAAATCCAGGGCCAGGAACCGCATCGATCGAATAATTGGGCAGTTCACTGCGACCTGCTCGAACAAAATCCGTTGCTGTTCCGACAGACGCTCCGTTGGTCTGCACGTCAGGATGGCCGCATGCTTAGGCGCGATGCGGTCGAGTCTTCGCGTCTTCGATGAGGAACGTGATTCAGGATTAGCCCGCCAGGACGAAACATGATGAGAAACCATCTGACGACTGCCGCGGTATCCGCGCGCCCGGATCTCCTGAAACAAGCGAGTCGCGTTATGGCAGCCCTGATTCCAGCGTTGCTGTAGATACTCATGGAACTCGCGGACATGGCTGCGTCGGCCGGTCACCGGCTTCCGCTCGGGAAACTGACCAGCGCTTAACCAGCGGCGAATCGTTTTGCGCTGGATGCCGAGCTCCAGGCTGATGGCCAGTTGTGTGTGCCCCTGACGATGGAGTTCAACGACTCGCTCGTAGCGCTCCTGTCTGCGCTGGCGGCGCTGTTGTTTTCGTTGCTCCTCCAGCGTTGTTCTTCGTTTGCTTGGCGGCGCGACTTCGACGGCTGGCTGTTCCGGCGCCGGATCGGGAAGGCAAAGTTCCCGGCTTCGTTCCTCCAGCGATCTCTCGATGGCTGTTGAAAGATTCAAAAACAAATGAAACCGATCGGCCACCTGGACTGCATGGGCGGCACCTTGTTCGGCGGCCTCGGCATAGATGCCGCAACGATCCCGAGTGATCACTTCCACACCCGGATGCTTCTCCAGCCAGGCTTGCAAGCTCTCGACCGAACGGTCGGGCAGCAGGTCGATGACCTGATGCTTGTCCAAGTCCACCAGAATAGTTCCGTAGCTCTGACCCTTGCGCCAAGCCCAGTCGTCTACTCCAATGTGTCGGATTGGACCACTGCCCGAACCGTCGCCGGAGCGTTTCACAAACCGAGTCACAGTGTCGTCGCTGATCGGGATCGCCAACCGGTCCAGAATACGACTGCCCGGCAATCCGCCTGCTGTGTAGCCGATCAGCCGTATGATCTCGCCAACTCGTGTAGTCCAGCGTGCATGGGATCGCGTGACCTCCGGTATCGGTTCGGCGAAGATCTTTCGCACACAAGCCCTGTTACGGCATCGAAAGCGCCGGATTTTCAACCGCAGTTCCACCGCACACCCTTGCCAAGGCAGGTCTTTCAGATGGCGAAGGTACGCGCTGTGACGGCTCCGAGACCGTTTGCCGCACGCTGGACAATGAGCGGCTTGTCGAACGTGAACATCGACCAGAAAGCGTCCGTCAACACGTTCGATCTTATCAAGCACGAGATTTTGAGCTGGTAAGACCGCTTGCGAATGGCTCGGGGGAGGTGCCATTGCAAGTTGAGCTTAGAACAATACGAGAACGAATTGTTTTGGACCATTTTAAGCTTGCTGATCTGCACCGAGAGTGCGGAAGATCCTAGAAATGTCCGGTTTTGACCGAGCTGGTGGAGGGTGCGTGATAGTCTGACTTCGATTCTCTGGGGAGTCGCGCTCCTGGGGAAGATTCAAGGCCGATGCGACGGGGCTGGCTCCGAAGTAATCGGCGGCAAACCCTCGGTCAACGGGGCCCTGCGGGGTACCCTCCGAGGGTTTTGCTTTTGACTGTGACAGGCCCATTACTTGGATGGAGTCTCGGAGCGGAGGCCTTGAATAGGGAAAGCGCGAAGCCGCCGGGCCGATTTTGCCCGGCCTTCCAATTGCCTTGGTGCAGGTTTTCATAGCGACTCCGGCTTGGCGCCGGAACCTTCTGAGGCCTGCCAGATTTTGGGCGACTTTTTCAGATCAAAGTTTTTACACCACTCACTGGCCTGGCTGGGTTTCAGCGCACGCCGTGCCTTGCCGAGCGGCTGGGGTGGTGAAAGCTTGGGACGTTGCTCGCAGATAGAAACACTTAGATAGCGATCGCGGAATCGAATTGCCACCTCGCCGTCCCGCCGCTTCTCAACCCGGATGGTGGCGCCTCGTAATCCGGTGCGAATGTTGTGGCGTGCGATCTGGTAGAGCTTGGTGTCCAACTGGATGGTGTAGTCGTTGTTCACGCGCCGGCTTTCCACATGGCTGAGAATCGCCGCCAGATCGTGCTGCTTTTCCAGCGGCCGGTGGGCATCGTCCGCACTGGCCGGCACCACTGCTAACGTGGTGTTGACCCAGGGCAGAAACTCACTTTCCAGATAGTGATTGGCTTGCTCCAAGGTGGTGACTCCAGCGACTCGCATTCCTTTCACTAACCGGTCCTGAGCGGTCAAAAATCCACGTTCCACTCGCCCTTTGGCCTGCGGACTGTGCGCTGCGATCCAGGCGATGGATAGCTCTCGCAATGCCCGCCCAATCTGCGTCGGCGGCATCTCTACCGCGTCCTTCTCCACTCCGGGCTCATCGCGTTTGCGTTTCTCCGCGGTCTGAAACAAGCTCGCCTTGTCGGTATAAAATGCCAGCGGCCGTCCGTACTTTTTCACGTAGCTCTCCAGCAGGTTCATGTTTTCCACCGTCGAGTCGCTGGCCACAAAGCGCGCGAACCAGCGGCCGGTAGCATCGTCGATCATGTTGATCAGTAAAATCTCTTCTCCGCGTCCTTCCAGCCACTTGTGATCACTGGTGTCCCACTGCACCAGTTCGCCAAACCGGCCGCGACGTGGACGCCATTCGTGGATTTTCTCAACACGCTGCTGGCGGGCTCGCCACAGCCTGGCCTGGATCATCCACTGCCGCACCGTCTCCCGGCTGACCTCGATGCCGTGTTTCTTGGCCAGGTATTCCGATCCCAGCGTCGGTCCAAACCCCCGATATACCGGCCTCTTCAAGATGGCCACTGCCTCCTGTTCGGTCTCCACAGGAATCTTGCGATTGGACGGTAGCCCTCGCAACGCATGTACCACAGCCTGATCACCGCGCCGCTTCAGCGCTCGCAGCAGACGCCGTACATGCCGTTCGGTGATGCCCAGTTCCTCGGCGGCCTGCTTCTGCGTGATCAATTTCTTTTTGGCCTTTTTCAGGGCCACCAGCCGGTCTCGCTCGGCTTGCGTCATCAGTAGTTGTCCTTCTCGCACCTCCCCAGCCTGGAGGTCGTCAATAGGACATTTCTACTTTGCGCAAATAGGACGCCGACACGCGCCGGCTCGAACTTGTGAGAGCAGCCCCGCTTCTGTTCTCATAGAAGGCTGGGCCTTTGCTTTGAACTTCGAAATCGAAATCAAACTGCGTCTTCCTGGGAACCTGGGGAAAATCCGGCGGGCACTGCGCGACGCGGACTTCCGCGTGTCCAAGAGCCGATTGCACGAATACAACGTGCTGCTGGATACTTCCAGCCGCGTGCTGCGCAGCCACGGAAAGCTGATTCGCGTGCGCCGGGTCGGCACGCACACGCTGCTGACATACAAGGGCCCGTCCGAGCAGGGCCGCTACAAGAAGCGCCACGAAATCGAAATGGTGCTGCCGGATGCTTTCAAGATGGAACAGATCTTCAGCGAGATCGGCTATCATCCCATCTTTCGTTACGAGAAGTTCCGCACCGAATATGCGAAGCCTCCCAGCACAGGGAAAGTCTTGCTGGATGAAACGCCGATCGGCAATTACCTCGAGATCGAGGGCAGCCCGCGATGGATCGACCGCACGGCGCGGTTGCTCGGCTTTTCGACAGCCGACTACATCACGCGCAGCTACGGGTATCTGTATCTGGCCTACTGCCGGGAGCGCAGAATGCCACCGAGCGACATGCTGTTTTCGGCCAAAGAGATGCGTCAGCTTCGCAAGAATAAGCCCAATGCCTGACTCGCATGAGACCAGCTTCCGCGTACGCTACGCGGAGACCGATCAAATGGGTGTGGTTTACTATGCGAATTATCTGATCTGGATGGAGCTGGGGCGCGCCGAATATTGCCGCGCGGCGGGCATCCGCTATCGCGACATGGAAGTGGACGACGGGATCTTGCTGGCCGTGGTGGACGCGCATTGCCGGTATCTGTATCCGGCGCGCTACGACGAAGAGATCGCGGTGAAGACCTGGATCGAGAAGGCGAGCCAGCGCATGGTGGAGTTTCACTACGACATTCGCAACGCTCAAAGCGGCCGGCGGCTGGCCTCCGGAGAAACCAAGCACATGTTCCTGGGCGCCGGAATGCGGCCGGCGAAACTGCCGGAGAAATACCTGGCGTTGTTTGGAATCGCTCCCCCTACTGTTGATTGAACTTGATAATGGATTCGCCCTCAAACTTGTGATAGTTACGGAATTCGATGGTGTTGCGCTGGCATTCATTGGAGTTGCGCCAGCAGCTCAAAGCTTGCGCCTGAACCGGGAGCAGGAACCGGTCGGCGGCTCCCAAACCGATGGTGTCGTAATCTACCGCGGTTTCTACGGTAATCTCCGGGAAAGCTTCCGGTACGTCCTTGGCCTGCATCTCGATTCGCAGCACTTGCGCGGTCTGCTTATCGATCCAGACCGAGCCCTTATAGGACGGCACGATGTACTGTCCGGGCACCCAGATCTTCCAGTTGGAACGCACGCGCTTCACCTTAAAGTCGAAGATGGAAGCGGCACGATGTTCGATGGTGTCTTCCTGGATGTACTTGAAATCGGCGTCGGTCTGCGGTGCGAAAAGGTTTGCCAGGATGGTGCCGAATTCACCGGTGGACCAGGCGCCGGAGTCCTCCGGGGATTTCTTGGTCGGCCTCCCGTTGATCTGCAGGTTGCGGTAGCTTTCCTGGTGATCGTCGTAGACCACTTCGGCGGAAACGATGTCGACCACATTCCAGGTTGGCTGGCGCGTTTCGCTGACGTAGCGGGTGGTCTGCTCCTGGCAGACGTAGTTCGGCAGGCTCTCAAGGAACGTGGCGGCCGCCTCGCGCGCCTTCTCCACCAGGGCCGCATGCGGATCGGCGGGCGGAACGGGAGCTGCCCGTCTGGAAAGCGTGGGGGCGGGGTCATCGGGAACGGACGCCGAGGCTTGCTCCACCGGCTTACCGCGCCTCAGTTTGGGCGGCCCGGAGTCATCGCCATCGGAGGCGTCTGGCCGCACTAAAATCGTGGGCGGTGGTCCGGTTCTTCCTTCCTCGGCTGCCACAGGGATGGGGCCGACGCTGTCGGCGGCATTGATGGTGTCGGCGATCTTGTTGTTCGGCGTCATGCTGACCAGGTGAAACATGCCGTCCTGATCCACGTTCGCCGTGATATCCAGTCCTTCGCCGGCGCGAAAATCCGCGGGCTTCGTGACACTGTCCGAAAACTGGATGGTCAGGAAGCGAGTATCTTCGGCTTCCAACTCGAACGAATCGGCATCCACTTTTCGCACCACTCCGCTGACCACCTCGGTATGGCCGGCGGGCGGCTGCTCCTGGCGAGTGGTTCGCCGGCCGCGCCCGGGAATGCCGAACTGAGCGGACAGTACAGATGCGCCGATAGCGAGCAGAAACGCGAGCTTCATGCGTCCTCCTATTCCCGGAGTTTGTTTCTCCTCAGGAAGTTCCTCTATAGACGGAATACCACGCCGGACGGGTACAGTGGGGGAAGGGGTTGGTGGTCGCTTGGGTCAGCCTTGGACTCGCTTGGTCTTGCCTTGCCAAAATTGCTCCCGCAGCACCAGTTTGCGGATCTTTCCGGTGCCGGTTTTCGGCAGCGGTTCGTCGCTGAACGCGATGATTCTAGGCAGCTTGAATTTGCCCAGACGAGCCGTTAAGAACTGGAGCAACTCGTCTGACGTGAGCGCGGAGCCGGGCTTTCGCACCACGATGGCGGCCGGGATCTCGCCCCAGGTTTCATCCGGCGCCGCCACCACCGCGCATTCCAGTACCGCCGGGTGGGCGAAAATAGCCTTCTCTACTTCGATGGACGAGATGTTTTCGCCGCCGCTAATGATGATCTCCTTCTTGCGGTCGACAATCTGGATGAATGCCTCTTCGTCCCACATCGCCATGTCGCCGGTGTGAAACCAGTGGCCGCTCATAACGGAGGCAGTGGCTTCGGGCTCGCGGAAGTAGCCTTCCATGACATGATCGCCGCAGGTGACGATCTCGCCGATGGTTTGCATGTTGCGCGGGACGTCGTGCATTTCGGGGTCGACCACGCGCACCTCCATGCCGATTACCGGCCAGCCGGCCATGGATCGGCGGCGGTGCCGGTCGGCGTCGGAGGCGTAGGTGTATCCCGGTTTGGAGCACGCGGTGGTGAGCAGCGGAGCCGTTTCCGTCAAGCCGTAACCGGCGAAAACGTCGCAGTGGAAGGCTTCCTCCATGCGCGCGATCAGCTCGGGCGAAGAGGCGGCGCCGCCCAGCACGATGCTGCGCAGGCTGGGCAGATCGTACGAGGCGAGATCGGGACAGTTGAGCAGAGCGTTGGCCATGGTGGGAACCAGGCACATGTCGGTGGCGCGATTTGCCGCGATCAGCCGGAAGACTGTGACGGGATCAAAGCGCCGGACCATGATTTGCTTGGTGCCGAGCAACGTGGATGCCTGCGGGCGCCCCCAGCCGTTGGCATGGAACAGAGGGATGGTGTGCAGGTCCACGATAGTTTCAGGCTGGCGGAATATACTGGCCGTCGCCAAGCCATGCAAGTAGAGCGTGCGGTGGCTCAGCGTGACGCCTTTCGGAGTGCCGGTGCTGCCGCTGGTATAGAACAGCTCGGCGATGGAGTTTTCATCGAACTTGAAAATATCGGCGCGCTCGGCATGCCCCTGATCGAGCAATTCCTCGTAGCTTAAATCGGCGGCCGGTCCTTTTTCATCGAGCGCGATGAAGCGTTTGATCTCCGGGCACGCGGGCTTGAGTTGTTCCACCAGAGGCACGAAGTCGTTTTCAAATAGCAAAGCGCGCGCGCCGGAATGGCACAGGATATTTTTGAGCTCGAGCGGCGACAGCCGGACATTAAGCGGCATCACGATGGCGTGCGCCAGCACCACTCCGTAATAGCCTTCGAGCAACTGATGGGTGTTGAAGCTGAGATAGGCGACGCGGTCGCCGGGTTCGATTCCGTGTTTTTTGAGCGCCGAAGCCAGCCGCTCGGCGCGCTCGCCAAATTCGCGATAAGTGAATTGCCGCTCGCCCGAAACAATCCCGATCTTGTTGGGGAATAAATCCACCGCGCGGTGGAGACACCGGATGGGTGTCAGGGGCACGAACATGGCAGCAATTGTACTCCGAACGGCGTCAGTTCGTTTCGAGCACGGCTGTCATGACGACATCCTGGTACGATGCGGCCTCTTCAAACAACGCCCAGAAGATCTCTCCGCTGAACTCATCGATTTCGCCGTTGGTGGAAACCACTTTGCCCGGAGGCTGCACGATGAACATCAGAGGGGTGATTCCGGCACTGTTGCCTGAAGCCGCCGCGGCGGCTGTGGGTCGGGCTTGCGTCATCTTATCCGGGCTCACCATCTCCTGAATGAGCTGGCGGGCCACTTCGCGGCGCTCGGCGGGCTTGCATCTTATCGCCGAACTGTTGTTCCAGCGCCTTCACCAGCACTTCGCCGATCCTTTGATTCAGGCGATACAGGGCCAGGTCCGGATGCAAGACACCCACTGCGAGTAAAGGCTCGCCTGGCCCAAATAGCACCGGGACGCTCGAGTTCAGCGGCCTTATCCGCAAGCGCGAGGGCATTGGCATCGGTTGCGAGCGGCTGAGGGAGGTGCGATTTCAATCGCGCGAGGCCTTCGGGAGGGATATCGCCCAATAGCTTGTTGGGCGGCCCGGTCCAGTGCAGTGTCTCGCGGTATTCCAGTCGATGGGATCCGGTTGTTTTGACCGTCACCTGGTTCACCAGCTGCAACTTACCGGTTTCGGAACTCTTGATGGATACGTCGCCTTGGATTGCGGCTCCGGCGGCCAAGGAGCGCTGCAACGTTAACGTGCGGATGGTGTCCTTGGTTTCTTCCGATGATTTCCATCCGTCGCCGGTGGGGACTGCGAACGTGTCTTCAAGCGTCGGCTTGGTCTGGACCCCCTCCCGTTTCATCTGGCCCGTCAGAACGACGTTCCGTGTCCAGGAGCCGTCCGACTGAATGCGCGTAGTGACTCGGGCTCGCGCGCAAGCGCTCAGCAGGAGCGAAGCCGCCAAGACGCAGGAGATCGCAAGCGATCGCATAGTCCTATATCGGCAGGTGGGCTTGGTTTGGGCGCTCAGGTGTTGGCCTTAGCAGGGTGCGAGATCCGCCTGCTACTATCGGATTTCCTTGCGCCTCGGGCTCCATACCTCCATATCCAAGTCGCTTGAAAACGCCGCGATCAAGGCTGCGGAGGTGGGCGCGAATACGTTCCAGATTTTCTCCGCGAGCCCGCGCATGTGGCGAGCATCGCCGCCCGCGCCGAGCGCCGTCCAACTGCTTGCGCGCGCCCGCGAACGTTACGATCTGAAGCCGCTGGTGATCCATGACAACTATCTGATCAATCTGGCGTCGTGCAGCGAGCCGCTGCGCGTGCAGTCGACGGCGGCGTTTCGTGGCGAGATGGAACGCGCGCTGGCCATCGGCGCCGAGTATCTGGTGGCGCATCCGGGGAATTGCAAGGGACATTCAGTAGAGCAGGGGATTTATGCCGTGATCCGGTCGCTGGCCGAAGCGGCGCAGGGGTTGGATACGAAGAACCTCATGGTGCTGCTGGAGAACACGGCCGGGTCGGGCGCGGCGTTGGGAAGCCGGTTTGAAGAACTGGGCGTTATGCGGCAATTCGCGGCCGAGCTGACGGACTTGCAGATCGGATTTTGCATCGACACGTGTCATTGCCTGGCGTCCGGCTACGACGTCAGCTCGGCAGCCGGGCTAAAGCAGACGGTGGCTGAGATGGAGCGGGTCTTGGGAATCGAGAACGTGCGCGTGATCCACGCCAATGATTCCAAGGGCACGCTTGGATCCCACCTGGACAGGCACGAGCATATCGGACATGGCTATATCGGAGAGGACGGGTTTCGCCGCATCCTGAATCATCCGAAGCTTCGAGGGAAGGCGTTTATTTTGGAGACCCCGGTGGACCAACCGGGCGATGAGTTGCGGAATATGGACGCGTTAAGGAAGTTATGCAACAGGCGCGGGGGCACCTGAACCTGCTCAGGCAGTCGCTTAACGAGTTGTACCGGATTACTTATATAGTGTTTGTCTACAGCGAACTGAAAGGCTAAGTGAAAATCGCGGTAAACTTCTCTGCCGGAATGACGTTTAATGGTTTGTAGGCTCATGAAAACCAGCAGTACTTTCCTGGCCCCCACCCTCTGCGGCATCCTCCTGATGTTCCCGGCGGTTTCTAGCGCCAAAACACACAAGCCAGCCGACGCCGCCAAGCTCCAAGCCAAGTTGTTCCAAAAGAAGCTCTCGAAGGACGAGCAGATGGTCCATGCATTGGATCGCCTCGCGTTCGGCCCACGGCCCGGGGATATCGAACGTGTGAAGCGCATGGGTTTGAAGAAGTGGATCAATCAGCAGCTTCATCCTGATCGCCTGGCGGAAAATCCGGTGCTGGAAGCGCACCTCGAAGCCCTTGAATCACTGCGGATGACGCCGCTCGAGGCCGAGCAGCATTATCCATCGCCCCAGATGATCCGTGCCATCGCCCAAGGCCGCCAGCCATTGCCGTCTGATCCCTTGCTGCGTTCGAGCGTGGAGCGATTGCTGGTACGCTACAGAACCAGGATCGCCCAGGCTTCCAACACCCCCGTTGCTCCCGACCAACAGGAAGACCTGGAACCGATCCGCTCTTTGGACGAAGTGCTCACCCCGGTGGAACTTGAAATCGTGCGCTCAGGCAATGGTGAGCGGAAGCGTGAGCTGCTGGAATCCATGCCGCAGGAAAAGATCGAAGATATGCTGGTCGCAATGACCCAGCGGCAGAGGCTGCAGGTTTTCGGCCCCGCGTCCAGCACCGTTCGGCGCGAAATCTTTCTGCTGAACGCTCCGCAGCAGGTGGTGGCTTACGATCTTCTCGATTCCAAGATGCTGCGCGCCATCGAAAGCACGCGGCAGCTGGCCGAAGAGCTGGACGACTTCTGGTTTAATCACTTCAACGTCTTCTACGAAAAGGGCGCCGATCGTTTCTTGATCCCGCAGTACGAACGCGAGGCCATCCGCCCGCACGTGCTCGGCCAGTTCCGCGATCTGCTGGAAGCCACCGCGAAAAGCCCGGCCATGCTGTTCTTTCTGGACAATTTCGAATCGGTGCGCCCGGACCTGGACGCGAATAATACGCGCCGGAAAGTAAAGCGCGGGCTGAACGAAAACTACGGGCGCGAGTTGATGGAGCTGCATACGCTCGGCGTGAATGGCGGCTATACGCAGAAAGATGTCACCGAAGTAGCGCGCTGTTTCACTGGCTGGACCATTCGCGCGCCTCGCGAAGGCGGTCGATTTTTCTACAACGACAAGCTGCACGACAAGGGCGAGAAGATCGTGCTGGGGCACGTAATCGCGGCCGGCGGCGGCAATCGAAGACGGCGAGCAGGTGCTGGATATTCTCGCCAGGCATCCTTCTACCGCGCATTTCATTTCGAAAGAGCTGGCCCAGCGCTTCGTCGCCGACAATCCTCCCGAGGCGCTCGTCAACCGGATGGCGCAAACATTCCTGGCCACCAACGGCAGCATTCGCGAAGTGATGAAGACCATGCTGAATTCCAAGGAATTCTGGTCTCAGGGCGCGTACCGGGCCAAAGTGAAATCGCCTTTCGAGATGGTGGCCAGCTCGGCTCGCGCGCTGGACGCCAATGTCGATCGATGGCTGGGCGCTGGCGAATCAAGTGGGGCGGCTGGGCGAGCCGCTCTATCGCAAACTGGAGCCCACCGGTTACTCGAACTTGAATTCGGAATGGGTGAACTCGGCTTCGTTGCTGGGGCGCATGAACTTCGCGTTGCAACTGGCGCAAAACCACGTGGAGAGCGTGAAGGTGGATGTAAAGCGCTTCGGTGACGATCCCAATGAGGTCGCCAAGGCGCTGATGTTCCGCGACATGTCGCCACAAACGCGCGCGGCCATCGACAAAGCTCTAGAAGACAATAAGCAGAAGAACCCGGCGCTGGCTGCCGCTCTGGTCATCGGGTCGCCGGATTTCCAAAAGAGGTAAATGCAAATGCCATCCAGACGTGTATTTCTGAAAGGCTCCGCGCTTGCGATGTTCGGCGTCGGCTCCATGCCGGCCTGGCTGTCGCGATCGGTTTACGCGGCCGATTCATCGGAGACCCGCAAGAAAATCCTGGTCGCCATCTTCCAGCGCGGCGCCGTAGATGGCTTGAACATGGTGATCCCGTTCGGAGAATCCGCGCTACTACGATCTGCGGCCGTCGATCGCTATCCCCAAACCGGACGGCACGCCAAATTCAGCTGTCGACCTGGATGGATTCTTCGGGCTGCATCCCGCGCTTGCGCCGCTCAAGCCGATGTTCGACGCGAAGCACCTGGCGATTGTCGACGCGGTAGGCTCGCCCGATCCCACGCGCTCCCATTTCGATGCGCAGGACTACATGGAATCCGGCACGCCCGGTTTTAAAGGCGCTCCCGACGGCTGGTTGAATCGGGCGCTGCCGAAAGAATCCGGCGCCACATCGCCCGTCCGCGCCGTCAGCCTCGGCGATACCCTGGCTCGCACGCTGCGCGGGCACAATGATGCCGTCGCAGTCCGCAGCCTCAACGATTTTCAGTTGCACGACACGCGCGAAGCGGCCACCTTCGAAAGCATGTATGAGAACACGCTAGACGCAACGCTGCATGGAACCGGCCGGGAGACGTTCAACGCCGTGAAGATCATCCAGTCCGTCCAAAAGCAGACTTACGTGCCCGCCAATGGCGCGAGTTACGGCAATGGCGGCTTCGGAAAGAGCCTGGAACAGATCGCGCAACTGATCAAAGCTAATGTGGGCGTGGAAGTCGCCTTCGCCGATATCGGCGGCTGGGACACGCACGTCAACGAGACCGGCGGCCAGCCCACCAACGGCCAGCTCGCCAACAATCTGGCGCAGTTCAGCCAGGCTCTGGCCGCCTTTTATCGGGACCTAGGCGATCGCATGGAAGACGTCGCGCTGGTCACTATGTCTGAATTCGGCCGCACCGCGAAAGAGAACGGCGATCGCGGCACCGATCACGGCCACGCCAACGTCATGTTCGTTTTGGGCGGCGATGTGCGCGGCGGCAAGGTCTACGGCGAATGGCCTGGCCTGCAAGAAGAGCAGCTTTACGAGGGCCGTGATCTGGCGCTCACGACCGATTTCCGCGACGTGCTGAGCGAGCTGGTTTCCAGGCACATGGGCAATTCCAACTTGCCATCCGTCTTCCCCGGTTACGACAACCCGAAATTCCGCGGCTTGATCGCTTAAGCCGCGCGTCATCCAGCGGTCCCCGGTTGTTACACTGAGGGCGGAGGTGAAACCCGCGTGCTGATTGTCATGCGCGCGCAAGCTACCGAGCAGGATATCGCTCAGGTTTGCGCCCGAATTCAAAGCCTTGGCTTCCGCGCCCATGTGATGCCGGGCGCCGAGCGAACCGCCGTCGGAATCACGGGCAATCATGGACCCGTGCCGGCCGAGGAGTTCGAGAGCCTCTCGGGCGTGGCCGAAGCGATTCGGGTTTCCAAACCCTACAAGCTGGTAAGCCGCGAGGTGAAACCGGACAATACAGTGGTCAATGTTGCCGGCGTCGCGGTGGGCGGCGAGGAGTTGGCCATCTGCGCCGGTCCTTGTTCGGTGGAAAGCCGGGAGCAGATTCTGGAAGCGGCCCATGCGGTGAAAGCGGCCGGCGCTCAGCTTTTGCGCGGAGGCGCTTACAAACCGCGAACTTCGCCTTATGCGTTTCAGGGCCTGGGTGAAGAAGGACTGCGCTATTTAGCCGATGCGCGCGCGGAGACCGGGCTCGGCATCGTCACCGAAGCCATCGACGTGGAAACTTTCGATCTGGTGGAAGAGTACGCGGATTGCCTTCAGATCGGCGCGCGCAACATGCAAAATTTTTCGCTGCTGCGCCGCGCCGGACGGGCTCGCAAGCCGGTGCTATTGAAGCGCGGCATGTCGTCCACGGTGGAAGAGTTCCTCATGGCCGCCGAGTATATTCTCTCGGAAGGCAACTATCAGGTGATCCTGTGCGAGCGCGGCGTCCGGACTTTTGCCGATCATACGCGCAACACGCTGGATCTGAGCGTGGTGCCGACGGTGCAGCGGCTGAGTCACCTGCCCATCATCGTCGATCCGAGCCATGGCACCGGCAAGCGCGACAAAGTTCATCCCATGGCGCTGGCGGCGGTGGCGGCGGGTGCATCGGGACTGATTGTGGAAGTGCATCCCAACCCGGACCGCGCGCTTTCCGACGGCTACCAGTCGCTCTATCCGGATCAATTCCGGGAGCTGGCCGACGAGTCTCGCGCCATCGCGGCGTTGCTGAGTAAGCGCAGAGCAGCAGCGGCGGAAGCCAGGCTGGCGCCCGCCTAGTCGTTTTTGGAGCTGCTGCTCGGCGCCGGTTTCGATTCGCTCTTGCTTTCAGTCTTTGTCGCGGTATCTGTAGACGTCTTGCCTGAAGACTCCGATTTGCCGCTCTCAGACTTGTCGCCTTTGGACTCGGATTTGCTGGATTCGGTGTGCGCCGGGCTGCTTCCGCTGCCCTTGGCGTAGTCCGTGACATACCAGCCCGAGCCTTTGAACTGGAAAGAAGGCGCGGACATCAGCCGATGCACATGTCCGCCGCATTTTTCATGAACGGTCAGCGGCTCATCGGCAAACTTCTGGATCACTTCAAACGTTTCGCCGCAGCCTTCGCATTTGTATTCGTAAATGGGCAAAGGTGAAACTCTAGTGATCCGCGGGGGCCTTCGGAACATTCAGCGGCGTCAGCGGAATCCGTGCCGGATTCGCCTGCCCGGACGCGCCTTTCGCCCCGCTATTGGAAACCACTTCGCTCTTGCCTTTGGTCACCACTTCGATGGCTTTCTTGAGCAGCAGATCCTCGCCGGCTGGTTGCTGTGGCGGTTCCACGGTCTGTGGATTACCGTCATCGTCCACGGTAATCGGTTCAGCCTCCTGCACCGGAACCGAAGGCGTGACGCCGGTATCCTGAATGGCCTTGCCGGACGGCGAATAATATTTCGCTACCGAGAGAATCACGGCCGATCCGTCATCCATCGTGATGGCTTTGCGAATGGAGGCGTCGCCGTAGGTGCGCTCGCCAATCACTTCGGCGCGCTTGTCGTCCATGAGTGCCGCCGCCGCGATCTCCGCTCCATCGGCCGTGCCGCGATTCACGATCACCGCCAACGGAAGATGGGTGCGGTCGTTGGCCGGATCCGCCGTAATATCGTGGCGCTGCACCTTCTGGCCTTCGCTGTAGGTGATGAGCCCTTTGTCCATGAACACATTCGCCAGTTGCTCGCCGGTTTCAGGATCGCCGGTAGCGCAATGACGCAGGTCCAGAATCAATTCCTTGGCGCCTTGCTTCTGCAGGTCTTGCACTTTCGCGGCGATATCTTGCACGCGATTGCCATCCAGACTCGCGGCCTGGATCAAGCCCACCTGATCGGGCAGCATTTTCTCGGTCACCGCCGGATAGACGATCATGGCGCGCGTCAGGGTCAGCTTCTGCGGTTCCGGCTTGCGGAATCGCAATACACCTAGCTCCACCGTGCTCCCCGGATCGCCTTCGAGCAGCAACTGCGCGAACGCCAGCGGCATGTCGCGCGTGGCCACGCCATTGATGCTTTCCAGAACGTCCGTGGTGGTCAGCCCGGCCTTCGCCGCGGGCGATCCCGGAATCGCGTCCACAATTCCAACGTAGCCGAACTTCTTCGAAAGGATCAGGCCGACATCGGCTTTGTGCTCATCCTTGTTCTTGAGCCATTGTTTGTACTGATCGGCATTCAGGTAGCTGGCATACGGGTCGATCGATTCGAGCAGCCCATTCAGCGCGCCCAGCGTGACGCTCTTCATGTCGGGCTCTTCCACGTAATCGCTCTTGATTCGCGAGAGCACTTCGGTATAAACGGCGAGGTGCCGGTAAGTATCTTCGGGGGAAGCGCTCTTGCCGCGCATGGCGCCGAACAAAAGCACGAAAACGAGGCAAGTGGAGGTGGATGCAACAAAAAATTTGATACGCCTGGTCATAAGTAGGGGCCCAAGGACTGTCTGTATTCAGTATAGCTTGGCTTTGGCGGCAGCGGCGGGAGGAATTACAGAAGAATTCCGGGCTGAGCGCAGCATGGTGAACGCCGCATAGATGACTGCCACCACCACCAGCCAGCGGACGGCCGTCAACGGCAGCGATTTTACGATCAAAGCCGCAATGAGCACGCCAGGCAGCCCTCCCAAGGCCAATCCCAGCGCTACCCGCGGGCTATAGCTGCCGGCTTGGATGAACCGGGCGCTTGCCACAGGCATCAGGAAGGCGCAAGATCCCATCATGATTGGAAAGGCAGCTTTGGGATCCATTCCGAGCAAGCTCACCAGGATCATGCAGGGCGCATAGAGGCCGATCCCGAGTGTCATGAATGCGCCTAGCATCAGGCTTCCAATCACGCCCGCCCATAAGCGCCAATGCTGAAGGATGAGCGCGGTGCCGCCCGCGGGAAACAGGTTCAGGTTCGACATCAGGAAGAAGCCTGCGGCGGCCAGCAGCGCGATTCCCATTCCGACCTGCACCCAGCGGCGCGGCCAGCGCGCAACAATGCCAGCGCCAAACCAGGCTCCGGCAACCGATGCGCCCATCAGCAACACCAGCGTCAGGATGTCCACTTTCACAATCGCGATAAACAGAAACGCCTCCAGCAGCGTGGGCAGCGCATGGCCGACATTTAAGGTACCGGGGATCTTTTCATCCGGGACCATGTGCCGGAACTTGAAGACGCTGGCGGTGGGCGCGAATGAACCGATCCCGAGCGTATCGAAGAAATTCGTCGCCATCCCTAGGAAAAGCTCGAAGAGGGACGGGACGCCGGGCGCGCGGCCTCTGCCGCGGAACCAGGCCCAGACCAGGAAAACAGTGAACGCGCCCAGGGCGACGAACAGCCAACCGCGCGCGTCCAGCATTAGCTAGATATTATCAGCAGCTATCCGCCGGTTACCGCCAGCTCTTCCCGCGCGCCGATCTGGCGCAGGCAGCGGTCGATCCACTGCTTGGTCAGCTTCTCCTCGACGCCATTCTGCGAGAGACGCGTCCGCAGGCTGGCGAAATCGACATGATCCATCTGCTGATCCTGATTGAAGCAGGAGAAGACCACCGTCTCTTCACCGGTGATGGGATCTTTGTGCTGCTGCAGGCACTGCGCGCAAATTTCCTTCATCATGCACTGCATCGGAGAATTGATGCTCGCGATGGCCTTGTGGCCGTGTTTGAGATAGGGCGCAAGAATTCCGTGGCGCGCGCGCTGCACCGCATGCATCATGGCGTCCGACCCGATGACCACCAGCCGGTCCACTGAGTTCAATGGAATTTCCTGCTGGTCATTGAGCGGCACCGGCTCGGCCAGATCGCCTCGAGCGTATGCGGCCATCGCATCCACGATGTTTCCAACGAAGGCCTTGTCCTGCACGCGATCGGGCGTGAATCCGGGCGCTTCGTCGCAGCACCAGACCACCACGTCGGCGGCCTTTTCGATCTCCTCCACCTTGTAGCGGTCGATCATTTTCTTGTAGCCGGCGAAATAAATGGTGCGCGATCCGCTGGCGCGAAGCTGCTGGCCGATGGAGAACAGCACTGCATTGCCCAGCCCGCCGCCCACCAGCAGCACGGTCTCGCGCGAGGGCGTTTCAGTGGGCGTGCCGGTGGGTCCCATCAGGATCACCGGTTCGCCCGGTTGCAGCAAGGCGCACAAGTCCGACGAACCGCCGACTTCGAGCACGATGGTCGATAGCAGACCCTTCTCGCGATCCACGGATGCGCCGGTGAGCGCCAGGCCCTCCATCGCGAGCGTGGTGCCGTTGACGCGCGTCGCCAGGGTCTCGTAATTTTGCAGCCGATAGAACATGCCCGGCTCGAAGGCGCGCGCGGCCATGGGCGCTTCCACCACCACTTCCACAATGTTGGGAGTAAGCCGGATCACGTCCTTCACCACCGCGCGCAGTTCCGCGTTCAACCGCGTTACCAGGACATCGGGCTGGGGCGCTTCGGGCGGCCGGCGCGAGAGCAGCCGCGTCACCACCGGGTAACCCTGCTTGGCGCTGGCCATCGCCTTCACCACATTGCCCGCATAGGAAGGATGCAGATCGCCGAAGAAGCTGACGCCGCGGCCGTCCGGCCGAACCGATGTCAGCACGCGCGAGGCTTTCGGCTTGGCCACCCGCTCCGGCTTCACCGGCTCCCCGTCTTCATCCACAGCCTGGAACCACTTGCCGTCCAGGAACACGTTGTTGGGATCTTCGCGGCCGAGCACGGTGTTGGGCTGCGTCCCAGCCGCCACCAAAATCGATTTCGCGGGCAGCCGCATAGGCTCGCCAGACGCGCTCATCTTGCCGATGGCCGCGTCGAAGGGATGACGCATCACGTGCAGCGCGGCCGCGTGTCCGAAGCTATCCACTTCCACCGCTTCGGGCGTCAGGCACTCGGCGAATCGGATGCCCTCTTCCAGCGCCTTCCAAACTTCTTCGTGATTCAACGTGTAGCTGGGCGAATCGATCATGCGCCGGCGATACGCGATAGTAACGCCGCCCCAGGAATTCAGCAGGCCAATCAGATTCGGCTTGCGGCCTTCCTTAGCCGCCGCTGCCCGCTCGGCGCGAATGGCGCGGGCATGCGACAGAAATTCATCGGCGGTTTGCTTTTCTTCAACGCTCCATCCAGCCACGCATTCGCCTTCGCCTTTTTCCGCCACCAGGGTTTCGTAGCGCTTCAGGAATTTCTCCACTTGCACCACGTAATAGGCGAGCGATTCCGTGGCCGTATCCACCGCCGTCAACCCGCCGCCGATCACCACGATCGGCATCCGAATCTGCAGATTCGCCACCGAATTGGTTTTGGCCGCGCCGGTAAGTTGCAGCGCCATCAGGAAATCGGACGCCTGCCGGACGCCGCGCGCCAGCCCGTTCTTCATCGGAATCACCGTCGGCCGGCCCGCGCCGGCACACAGCGCCACGTGATCGAAGCCCATCTCGAACGCGCTATCGATGGTCAGTGCTCCGCCAAAACGCACGCCGCCGAACATGGTGAACTCGCGCCTGCGTTCCAGCAGCAGGCGGATAATCTTCAGGAAATTCTTGTCCCAGCGAACCGTGATCCCGTACTCGGCCACGCCGCCGAACCCCGCCATCACGCGGTCGTCCAGCGATTCGTACACGTCGCGGATATCGCGAATAGGCCGGAACGGCGAGCGAACGCCGAGCGCATCCACACCGGCGATTTCCTCAGGCAACGGCTCGATCTTCAGCCCATCGATCCCCACCACCGTATGGCCGTCGTTCATCAGGTAATGCGATAGCGTGAAGCCCGCGGGTCCCAGCCCCACCACCAGCACTTTATAGCCGCTGGGCGCGAGCGGCAGCGGACGCGCGAAGTTCAACGGATTCCAGCGCGTGAGCAGGCTATAAATCTCAAATCCCCAGGGCAGCTCCAGCACATCTTTGAGCGAACGGGTTTCTACTTGCGGAATGTCCACCGGGTCCTGCTTCTGGAAAATGCAGGCCTTCATGCAGTCGTTGCAGATGCGATGCCCGGTCCCGGCCGCCATCGGATTGTCGATGGTGACAATCGCCAGCGCTCCCAAGGTGTAGCCTTGCTGCTTCACCGTGTTCATCTCGGAGATTTTTTCATCCAGCGGGCAGCCCGCCAAAGTGACCCCGAACACGGTTTTTTTGAATTCGCCGGTCTTTTCCTTCAGGCCGGTGGAACAGCTATCTTTGCCCTGGTTGTGGCATTTGATGCAGTAGTGGGCTTGATCGAGCGCGCCTTCGAGGCCCATGCCGGCATCGGTCAGATGGAAACCTTCCCGCTCGCGCCAGCTTTCTTCGGGCAGGCGAAGCTTGGCGATGCCGTCTTCCACCAACGTTTCCACGGGCACCAGATGCAGCGGGTCCAGCTTATGCGCCACCTTGAACAGGACATCGCCGTGGTGTTTCTTTCGTCCGGCTTCTGAAAGTGCGGCCCAAGCTGCATAGCGCGCGGCGATCTGGATCGGCTCCAACTGCTCGGCTTCGTTTTCCAGCCAGAGGGAAACGTGCGCGAAAAAGCTTTGCTCAGTGAGCGGCTCGCCGAAAATTGCCTCCAATTCGCGGCCCAAAGCCGGGCCGTCAATCGCCTCCGCCTGCTCCTTGCTAACGCCGCTGATCGCCCGCTTTTGAATGAACTTGCGCTTGAAAGCGAAGAAGGGAGCGAACTGGTTGTGCCGCGCCTGGAGCGCCTGCACTTCTTTGGAGATTCCAAACAGCTCGCCCAGGAAATCCTCGACATGCGGCGCGAGCGCGATCACCAGCTCGGACTGCTCTTTAGCCGTCCGGGCGCCAGGATTTACGCGGGCGTCGAGAAGCTGAGCGTGCAGAGCCGAGATCGGACGCCAAAAGCTGGTCGAGAAAGGCGGCGTCCAGACGCACAAGCCCATCGCTGGCATAGAGATCCTCAAACCGGAGGCCAAAGCCGAGCGCACATTGCTCAGACATAGCGGGATCGGAAGTAGCTGGCATTTCTATATCTATGAGACCGATGGCCGCGCGGCGGAATAAAGATGAGGCCCGCGGAACAGGAGCTTATAAGAGTATTGTAACAGGCCAAATTATCGCGGATGCCGGCGCCGCCACTCAAACAGCACCACGCCCGTCGCCACCGACACGTTCAGCGAGCCGATGGCGCCCGCCATCGGAATGCGAACCAGGACGTCGCAATGCTTTTTCACCAGTTCGTGCAAGCCGTGCCCCTCGCCGCCTAAGACGAAAACCGTTGGTTCGGAATAATCGACTTCGCTGTAAAGCTGGCCGCCGCGCTCATCCAATCCGTAGATCCAGAAGCCGCGCTTCTTCAGATCTTCGAGCGTCTGGTTCACGTTTCCCACGCGGACCACGGACAAGTGCTCCAGGGCTCCGGCGGCGGCCTTAGCGACGGTTTCCGTGAGCGGTGCGGCCCGGCGTTCGGGCACGATCACAGCGCTTGCTCCGGCTGCTTGCGCGGTACGAATGATGGCGCCGAGATTGTGCGGGTCTTCCACGCCGTCCAAAACAATCAGCAACCGCGCCTTGGGGAGCACCTGATCCAGCTCCGCATAACGATGCGCGGCGCCGAACGCCACCACGCCCTGATGCGTCGCTCCGTTGGAAGCCCGATCCAATGCCTCGCGCGGCTCAAAGCGCAGCGTGACCGAGCGTTCCCGCGCCAGATCGATGATTTCCTGCAACCTGGGACCTCCGGCGCCGCGCGCAATCAGGACGCGATCGAAGGCGCGGCCCGCGAGCAGCGCTTCGCGAACCGGATGAACTCCGGCAATCACATGGGTGGCGACTGGCCGCCGGTCGTTCTCTTTTTCTCGGAAGGCGGAATGTTTTGTAGTCTTCAAATGTTTCGTAGTCTTCAGTGTAAAAAAACGTCGAGAATTGCTCAATCCGGCAAACCAGGGTGCTAGAATGTCGAAAGCATGCCAGAGCCGGCGGCCGGCGAACTTCGTCCTGAAATTCCCGACAAACTATATTTTCGCATCGGCGAGGTCAGCCGCCTGGCTGGAATCAAGCCGTACGTCCTGCGTTTCTGGGAGACCGAATTCTCCTCGCTTGGGCCGAAGAAGTCGGGCAAAGGGCATCGTCTGTACCGCCGCAAGGACGTGGAGCTGGTGCTGGAAATCAAGCGCCTGCTATACGACAACCGCTATACCATCGAAGGCGCGCGAAAGTATCTGGATGCGCGGTCCAGAGATGCAGGCGCCAAAGCGGCGGCGGCCTCCGCCGGGGTATCGTCGCGTCCCCAGCCGGCCCTGTTCGGCGACCCGGGCCCGGCGCTGGACGCAATCCGCAAGGAACTCACCGAAATCCTGCAGCTTCTCAGCTAGCCGGCCAAGAGCGCGCCGGCACCCTCGTTTCCCAAAAGCACCATGCAGCGAAGCTGCGCGGAAAGCGTTTCGCCGCTCATATATTGGATCGGCGCACCGATAAGCAAATTGAAGGCAAACCATACGAAAGTAATTGGGGCTCGTTTGCGTTGCGGGCGATGTTGACGAGCAGAGCGCGGCGCGGAACCGCGCCGACGGGCTGAAAATAATCGCGGCTCGCTCGGTTGCGCGCTGTGGACTAAGAGGATGCATGATCCGGCTGACGCGCATCAATCGGGTTCCGTTGGTTCTAAACTCCGACCTCATCGAACACGTGGAGGCGACCCCGGATACTGTGATCGCCCTCACCACCGGCCAAAAACTGGTGGTCCTGGAGTCTGCCGAGGAAGTGATCCAAAAGGTCATCGAGTTTCGCCGCTTGATTGCCAACCGCCCAGAACTCGTGGCCGCCCATGAGGATTAGGCGCCGAAGACGGAAGCTGAGTTTTTAATCTATGGCGGATCAAGCCAAGGCACGCCCCGTTACACCCAGACCCACCTCCACCCGTCCGGACATCGCGACGTTTAGCGGGCTGATTCTGGCTTTCGGCGGCATCGTGGGCGGCCTGATCATGGAAGGCGGCAAGCTCAAGGACATCACTCAGCTCACCGCCGCCATCATCGTCCTGGGCGGCACGTGCGGCGCCGTGATGGTCAGCACGCCCATGAACATACTCCTGGGCGCGGCGCGCCGCTTGATGCACGTATTCCTCGACAAAACCGATCCTCCCGAAGCGGTGATTAACGAATTGATCGGCTACGCCGCTTCGGCGCGGCGGAACGGGCTGGTGTCGCTCGAAAACGACGCCATGAATATCCAGGACTACTTTCTTCGCAAGGCCTTGAATCTCGCCGTGGATGGCACCGATCTTCAGGAAATCCGCGGCATGATGCAGCTCGAAATCGAACTTTCCGAAACTCAGGCCCTGGCCGAAGCCAAGGTCTTTGAAAGCGCCGGAGGCTATTCGCCCACCATTGGAATCATCGGCGCTGTGTTAGGCCTGATTCAGGTCATGAAGAACCTTGCCAATATTTCCGAGGTCGGCCACGGGATCGCCGTCGCTTTCGTTGCCACCGTCTATGGCGTCGGCTTGGCGAACATCGTATTGTTGCCCGCCGCGACAAAAATCAAAGCGCGCATCGAGAACGAAACTGCATTAAAAGAACTGAAGCTGGAGGGCGTGGTCGCCATCGTAGAAGGAATGAATCCCAAGCTGATCCGCAGCAAGCTGCAAGCCTACCAGCGTGACACGGTCAAACCCGACGACGAGCGGGCGGAACAAGCTCGCAAACGGGCCGTGGAGCCGCTGACCGCCGCCGCAAAATAGCCATGCGACAACACCAGAGGCGCAAGAAGCAGCAGCCCGGTCCTAATCATGAGAGGTGGCTGGTTTCCTACGCGGATTTTATCACGCTGCTCTTCGCCTTTTTTGTCGTGATGTTCGCCACCGCCCAAACCGACAACGCCAAAGCCCAGGCCGTATCCGATTCGGTGAAGAGGGCGCTGCAAGGGGAATCCTTCAAGGACACCCTCTCCATGCTGCTGGGTGAAAAGGTGAACTTGAAAACGATCGGTCAGCAGCCTAAGGCGGGCGGCGCCAAGCCGGGCATCGCCGATCAATCGGGTCTGACGCTGTCGGAGCTGCTGCCTATCTTGGCCAAGGCGCTGCACCAGGAGATCGAGAGCGGACGCCTGGCGGTACGTATGGGTTCGCGCGGCCTGACCATCAGCTTTACGCAGACCGCGCTGTTTCCCTCCGGTGAGGATGAGATCGCGCCCGATTTCTATCCCACCATCCAGACCATCGCTAATGCTATGAACAAGGTGCACAACCCGGCGCGCGCCGAAGGCCATACGGATGCTATTCCCATCCACAACTCCCGATTTCGCAGCAACTGGGAGCTTTCGGCCGCGCGCAGCATCGCGCTGGTGGAACTGCTCACCAAGTTCGGCGTTGCGCACGAACGGCTTTCCATCGCCGGCTACGCCGATACCGCCCCCATCGATAACAACGACACCGAAGAGGGCCGCCGCAAAAACCGGCGCGTGGATATTGTAATCCTGAATGAAAACGGCGAGAAAGGCGAACCGGACAGGTTGCCTAGCCCAGCTGCCGGTCAACGATAGCTTTTAGTGGTGCGCCGATTCCGCCAGTTGACGAAGTATCTCTTGCGCGGCCTTTTGTCCGGCGCTCTTCTTTGACAAACCCTCGGCCCGGCTCACCCAGTCCCGCCCTACGCGCGCTTCCACCAGAAAGGTTTTCGCGTGTTCCGGTCCCCGCTCCTCTACGATCGCGTAGCGGGGCTGCGGCAGCTTCATAGATTGCGCCAGTTCCTGCAATGCGCTTTTGTAATCGGTGGCGAGCGCCATTTCATTCGATGGCTCCTGCTCGCCGATGACGTGTTGCAGAATAAAGCGCCGCGCCGGTTCTATTCCGCCGTCCAGATATAGGGCCGCGATCAGCGCCTCCACCGCATTGGCTAATAGGGCCTTCTTCTCCCGGCCGCCGCTCATTTCCTCGCCGCGCCCGAGCAGCAGATAATCGCCAAATTGCAGCCGCACGGCCACTTCATGCAGGTGCGATGCGCTCACTAAGTGAGCCTTCAGTTTCGACAGCCGGCCTTCCGGATAGTCGGGATGCTCCGCTACCAAAGCATCGCTCACCACGAACCCGAGGATCGCGTCGCCCAGAAACTCCAATCGCTCGTTGTCGGTGGCAGCAGCGCTGGAGGTTTTCTCGTAAACACTCGATCGATGCGTGAAAGCGCGTGCAAATAGCTCCCGGCTTGCGAAATGATAACCGAGCGCCGCTTCCAGTGCTTCTGACTCCAGCTCCACAGCCTGGCCCGCGTTCAAAGCTTTCGCGTTCCCGGCTAAGGCTGCTTCGCAGGCGGCGCCGGGCTGGCGGGTGCGGAGCCGGGAGCCGCGCCCGCAGCAGCCGGGGGCTTGTGCTTCGCGATCTCGGCCTTCAGGGTCTCGGCAACGGTCTTGATCTGCGGCGCAACGTTGGGGGTGTTGATGGCTTTGTCCAAGGTGTAGTCGGCGTTGTCCAGCTTACCGGTAGCCATGTAAACTTGCGCCAAGCGAACCAGCGTAGCCGGATTCGGGGTTACGCCGGTCTCGATCGACTGCCGGTAGTTCGTCGCGGCCCCATCGTAGTTTTTCCTGAGAACATCGGCCATGCCCAATGCCACGTATCCCTGGGCCTGCATATCCTTTCGATCGTGGTCTAAGTCATCGTCAGTCTCGTTCGGGGTGACCTTGGGCATCGTCTTCGCCGCTTCGATGCCATCCTTGGCCCATTTGTCCACTTTGGCGAGCTGTTCGTCCTTATCAAGATCGTTCTCGCGCGTGTGGCGGGCGGTCTCCGACGCCAGTGTGACCAGCGCGAAGGCGTTCTTGGGGTCGGCCTTCAGCAGCCGGTCCGCATAGAACACCATCTGCGCGAAGTCGTTCTTCTGTTCCTCGGTTTGGACTGCCATCGTCAGCAGCGCAGTCTTGAACTCGGTATCGGCGAAGTCCGTCAACACCTTTTCAATGGCCGCGATTCGATCATCCGGCGTCTTCGCCAGTTGGACGGCCATGATGGCTTGCTGCTCTTTTTGCGATTTGGGCTTCTGCGCCCACAGCGGCGAAAGGCCGAGCGCCAAGGCGGCCCAAGTCAGCGCCTCGATATTTCGTAATGCTCTTTTCATCGATAGCTCCTAAGTTCTGAATTTCCGATCTTGAATTTTCCTGGTTCGAATAGCGACGACGCCCGCGCGCCATCTACCGTTGAAACGGCCGCCCGAGTCCTTTCTGAGCGGCGATTTTCACTTGCTCGGGCGCTCCACTCACCGCCAGCGCCTCGCGATAATGCTTCTCGGCTTGCTCGCGCTCGCCGGCCGCATCGGACAACCGGCCCAGATACAAATAGGCCCACGACTTGGTCTCGTCGTCCGGGGACATCTCCAACGTCTTTTGGAACAGCTTCTCGGCTAGTTCCGGGTCGTGATCGAGCGCCGCAATCCGCGCCAATCCATAATATGCCCTGGCATGTACCGGGTTGTCGGCCGGTTGTTGCAGCACCTTCTCATAACCCTCCTGGGCGGCGGTGAGATTCCGGCTGGCGTAAAAGTTTTCAGCCTCGGCCAGACTCTTCGCAGATGCGCTCAAGACGGGCGCGGGCGGAGGCGGAGCGGCTTTGGCTTCGTGCACCGTTGCTTCCTTGTCGAACTCAACTTTTCGCAAGCGCCTGTCTTCGCGCTCCAAGTCGATCTCACCCAGCAGATCCGGGAAATAATTCCTCAGCGACTCGGGCTGTTTCTCATAAACCGCCAGGCCGTCGGCCAGCGCTGGTGTCAGTACGAAACCCTGACGCAGCGCCTGATCCACTAACTCCTGCTTCTTGGCGCCGCGCGCCAGCCGGCTTTCCACCGACTTGATCACGCACTCGGTGGCCAACAACATAAAGTCGTTCTTGTAAGCGTCCTCTAACGCCGGGGCCGGTTGCGCATAGTCGGCCAGGCTCTTGTCGCGGCCCCATTGTTCGAAATATCGCAGCGACAGCGGATCCAACAGGAAGTGCAGATAGGCGTGCCTTACCTGGTCCACTTGCGGCTCCGCCGACGGCGTCACAACAACATAATAGTTATTTTTGTAGCTGCGGGTCTGTATCTGGTTGGGCGCTCCCAGCAAATCCACGTAGACCTGGAACCGGCTGCCGCGCAAACCGCTGGTGGGGTTTCGCAGGTAGGCATTGGCCTCCAGCAGCGCCTGCACGACGCCCTTGTGATACTCGGCGATCACATGATCCAAGGCTGGTTGCGACTGTTTCCACAGATCTTCGATATCGGCTTCTTTATAGAAGCTGGCGATCAGTTCGGTTAGACCATCCAGCTTGCGGACATCCGGCGGAATCTCCTGCGGCGGCATCCAGAATGGGAAATCGGGAGGGCCCTGGAGCGAAAGCGCGAACGAGATGTACTGGTTGAAGTCGGCCTCCGGATCATCTTTATGATGGTCGGCGTAAAACTTCTTCAGCGCTTCCACGGACGCGAGGTGCTTTTGGGCGATGGCATCGCGAACCTGCTTACGCACTGGTGAATTGGCATTCGAATCGATGTTCGCGTCGTACCCGGCGGCGTTGATGGCGGCCAGCACGGTGAATAGCGTTTGGCTTCCATCCAGTTGGTTGTCTTGCGGCCGCGGCTGCGCCTGAAGGAGCGCAGGCTGAAGGAGCGCGGGGAAGACAAACGCGGCGAGTGCGAACAGGCGAACCAAAGTTAATCCTATTGTAAACACTACAAGGGGTTCATTTCCCGATGCAAAACGTCGAGAAGATTCGGTTCAGGATATCATCTGCCGTGGTCGCTCCGGTAATGGCATCCAGGGGCCGCAGCGCCGCGTAAAGATCCAACAGCAGCATCTCGTGCGGAATTCCAAACTCGGCCGCTTTGCGGGCCTGCGCGAGCGCTTCCCTGCTTTCGCGCAGCAGTTGCTCGTGACGGATGCTGGTGATGAAACCGGAGTCTTGCTCGAGGGAGGCCATCGGCGCGATCTGTTCGCGCAGACTGCCCGATTCCTTCCCCGGTGAGCGCTGAGACGGCGATAAAATCTCCTTGCGGAAAAGCTGCTCGCGGCAAGTCCGCTTTATTTCCCACCAGAATCCAGCGCCCCTGGCTCCGTGCACGTTCCATGAGCGCGAGATCATCGGGATGATTCGGCGCCGCCAGATCCAACACCACCAGCGTCACGTCGGCATCGGCCATGGCCTGATAACTGCGCTCGATACCGAGCGTCTCCACCAAATCCTGGCCGGAGCGAATGCCGGCCGTGTCCATGAATTTGACCGGGATTCCGTGAATGGCCGCCACTTCCGACACCAGGTCGCGCGTGGTGCCGGGGATATCGGTGACGATCGCGCGATCCTGCTCCAGCAGCCGGTTGAAGAGGCTGCTTTTGCCCACGTTGGGCCGCCCGACGATGGCGAGCGAGATTCCCGCATGGACCAGCTTGCCGTAATCGAACGTCGAAGCCAGCGCCGCGAGCGCCTTCTCGATCGGATCCAGGCGCCGCAGAATCTCCTGCGAGCGGCGCGACGCTGATGTCGTCTTCCGCAAAATCGATGCCGACTTCGAGCAGCGCAATCAACTCCACCAGTTGCTCTTTCAGAGGACGGATGCGCTTGGAGACCGAGCCTTCCACTTGTTGCGCGGCCACGCGCGCCTGGTAGAGCGTGGTGGCTTCGATCAGATCGCGAACCGCTTCGGCTTGCGGCAGATCGATTCTTCCGTTGAGATACGCCCGCAGCGTGAACTCGCCGGGTTCGGCCAGCCGGGCGCCCGCGGCGCAGGCGCGTTCCACGCAGAATCGCAGAACTATGGGCGATCCGTGGCAGGAAATCTCCACCAGGTCTTCGGCCGTATAGGATCGCGGTGCGGCAAAGTAAGCGGCCACCACTTGATCCACGGCAGCGCCCGAATCGTCGATCAATTCCGCGAGCGTCAGCGGTCCAGGGCTTCCAATCGTGCCCGGCCCGAAATCGCAAAATGCTCTTGGCAATGCGCCGCGCAGCGGATCCAGACAGACGCACCACACCCACGCCCGAACGTCCAGGCGGCGTGGAAATCGCAACGATGGTGTCTTGAATTCGCAGAGCTTTGTTGCTTAAGGACGCCGGAAGCCGCCGCGCCGGGGAGGACCGGATCTACGGTCCCGATCGCGAGGGCCGCCGCGCGGGGGCGGTCCCGGCCTGGGCGGACGAATCGGCTCCGGCAGCGGCATGTCGACCGGAAGCACCACTACCTGGCGAAATGGCCCGGTGCCCGTGCTTTCGCTGCGAATATCGGTCTCATTTCGCAGGCTCAGGTGGATGATGCGACGCTCGCGGCTGCTCATGGGGTTAAAGTGGAACGGCCGGCGCGTCCGCTTCACGCTCTCTGCGGCGGTCATGGCGCTCAGCCGCAGCTCCTCGATCCGCAGCGTGCGATAGTCGTTGGAATCGAAACACAGCATGGAGTGGTGCTCGGCCGGCATCCGCAGAGCTTCCATGGTGAGAAATTCCAGCGCCAGCAGCAGCTCCGCTTTGTTCGCAAGCAGAAGGTCGACGTCCGGTCCCGAGAATTTCACCAATAAATCGGGATCTTCGAGATCGGGATGCAGATGTTGCCCCTCCAAAATATCAAAAGACAATTCCAGGCCCATTCCGCGGATGGCCATTTGGAGGAACTCAGTGATGCGCGCTCCGCTGGATGCAACTGTATAGTTCTTCTCTCCCACCTTAGGTTATTTGCCCCTCTTCTTCACGGCGGCCGGAGGCGGAGGAGGCGGTGGTGCGGGCATCATCCGATTCACGGCCCATTGTTGTGCGATTCCCACTAAATTACTGGTTAGCCAGTATAACACCAGGCCGGCCGAAAAATTGTAGAACAAGAACCCGAACATGAGCGGCATGAACATCATCATTTTCGCCTGCGAAGGATCCATGCCCGGATTGGGGGTCATCTTCTGCATGACGAACTGCGAGACGATCATGATGAGCGGCAAGATATGAATGGGCAGTTGCTCGGGCTGCGATAGATCGGAAACCCATAGCCAGTGCGCGCCGCGCATCTCGATGGTGACGGCCAGAACTTTGTAGAACGCGTAGATCAGCGGAAGCTGCACCACCATCGGCAGGCAGCCGCCCATGGGGTTGACGCCTTCCTTTTTGTAGAAGGCCATCACTTCCTGGTTCTGCTCCGCCTTCTTCGGGTCGCGCATGCTGAGACCCTTGTATTTCGCGTTGATGGCGGCCAACTGCGGCTGCAGCGATTGCATCTTGCGCTGGCTCTTCATGCTCTTCAGCCGCAACGGCAGCAGCACCACATTGATCACGATGGTGATCAAAACGATGGACCAGCCGTAGTTGTGAACGATGTTGTCGTTCACCCAGTGCATGGCCAGGAAGAGCGGCTTGGCGATCACCCCGTACCAGCCCCAGTCGATCAGTTGCGAGAGCTTGGGATCCACGCGGCGCAGCAGGTCCAGATCCTTCGGGCCAACAAACAACGAGAAGTTGTTCACCGAATCGCCGCCTACTTCCACGCCCACCCGCATTTCTTCCTTGCCCGCGGGCGCGGGCGGCACATCGTCCTTGATGGCCTCTACCTTGATTGGGGTGTTGTCTTTGGGGAGAAATACGGCGGCAAAGAAGCGATCGTCCAAGCCGGCGAAGGAATAATCGCCGGTGGTGAGCACCGGACCGTCTTTCACCGATTTGGCATCCTTGTTGATCAGCTTGCCCTGGCTGAGGCCTAGCATGCTGGCTTCATGCGGATCGAAATAGACGGCATGCTCTTCGGCAGTGCGATTCAGGACTGTAGCGTCGCCAAAGCCTCCGCGCCACTGGATCAAGTGGTCGGTGGGCACCCCGTTGATGGTTACTTCGGTCTCAACGTGCGAAAGATAACCGGACTTCGAAAACTGAAAAGTCTTCTTCGCATAGTCCTTGCCGTTCGAGAACTCGTATTCGATCCCTAACCCGTTGGCCGCGGGCTTGGCGACGTAGAGGCCGTAATTCAACGCGTCGGCCGCTTTATCATCCCGCAGAACGATCGAAAACGGGGGCGCCACTTTCGCATAACTCGCTTCGTTGATCAATTCCAGGGGCTTGCCTTGCTTGTCGCGGTATTTCTTCAGAATCCAACTGCGGACCGTTCCGCCCCGATTCGACAACGTGATGTGATAAATGTCCGTGTCGATATCAAACTGCTGCTCGGTAGAAGCCTCGATCTGTCCCGGCACCGGTTCGGTTGGGGCGGGTTGCGTCGCAGCGGCTTGCGCCGTGGACTGCGCAGGCGGTGCTTTGGTGCCGGCTGGTGTGGTCTGAGTGGTAGTTGCAGGCGCGGCCTTCTTGGGAGCCGGTGGGGGGGCTTTGTAAAAGTAAGGCGTGAGGAACAGCACCAATCCCATCAGCACAAACGCCAGCAGGAGCCGCTGCTCCATGGTTAGCTCTTTTTTTCCGGGTTTGTTGGATTGGTTATCGGCCATGATGTTGCAAATTTCTAGCGGACCGGATCGAAGCCGCCGGTATGGAAGGGATGGCAGCGCAGCAGACGGCGCAGGCCCATGCCGACGCCCTGCAGGACGCCGTATCGATCCACTGCCTCCATCATGTATTCCGAACAGGTGGGAGAATACCGGCAGGCCGACGGCAAAAACGGGGACACGAAGCGCTTGTAAAGACGCAAAGTAGCGATTACTGCTTTCTGCATTGCGCCACCAACCGATCCACTTCCCGTCGAAGCTCCTCCACCGGCGCCGCGATCGCGGGACGGCGCGGGTTGATCACAATATCCCATTCCGGCGCCACTTCGGGCAAGCGCACCCGCAGCGCTTCCCGCAGCCTTCGCTTCACCCGATTCCGCAGCACAGCTTTGCCAAAAGCTCGCGGTACGGTGAATCCCAGCCGCGGCCCTTCGTCTTCGGTTCGGGCCACTCGCAGGCAAAAAGCGGCAAAAAAACGGCCCGTAAATCTGGTTCCTTGGTTGTAGGCCCTGCGGAAATCGGCAGCTCTCAGAATCCGAGCAGTGGTCGGAAAGCCGACGCTAGTCGGCGTACCGGACGGCTCTCTCGTCGCTAACGGTAAGTTTGTGGCGGCCTTTGGCTCGGCGTCGCGCAAGCACGGCGCGGCCATTTTTCGTGGACATGCGTACCCGGAATCCATGTGTCTTTGCCCGTTTGCGATTGTTTGGCTGAAAGGTGCGTTTTGGCATCTGATTTCCTCGGCCCGGGCAGAGCACCCGAAACGTAGAAGACTAGTTAACTTTCAGTATACGGGGCGGTAATGAGGGTGTCAAACTCACTGGCCAAAGGGTAGTGGCTCAATTTGAGCATCGGGCTAAATGGACGGCTACTCACGGGAATTATAGTCAACGACGCATTCACACATGAGAAGCCCCATTTTAACTGCTCCGGGACGATCAAGCTCGTAGAATGGGACGTTCGTAGCATGCAGGTGCCCCGTGTCGTCGGGCACGTCAAATTCGACGCCGCGCGTCAGCAGCTTCTCTGCCGAAAGCTTGGCTATACCTTTGTAAGGACCGAGAATCCGAGCAACAGCAGCTTCAGGCGTAGTGCCCAAATGACAGCCCGAACTCGTCCCAGACTTTTCGCTGGTTTCCATTTGCGTCCAATCGCCATCGGCGACGAAATGCGGGTTCCTTTACGTTGTTTTTCTTATCTACTGCGTTCGGAAGGATTACAACTCGATATAGGTAATCTCCGAGGGGCAAGGCGAGTGGCTTTGGCTAATCAGACGTTAACGCCGGTAGACAACCATGCCAAATGTGCGGCTAGACCTTCCGGAGTGGCGGGAATATCGGTGTGGTATTCTCCAGGCGTTGAATCTCCCAATGTCCCGTAATCAATCCTTGGCGTTCTATTTGAGGCGCTGAAGGATGTGACTCTAAGGATACGATTGTCTTTGCGCCACTCTACGGCAAGCTCCCCATAGTAAAAGTCCAGTTCAGCCTCGGGAATATCGGCCTCACCAATGAGGACCTGGACCTGTTGGAGCAGCTCTGTCGTCGCGTGGATGGCGGCTTGGGTTGGAGCGTGCTCCCCATCAGTAGATTCCTGGCCCAAATCCGTGATTTCCTTTAATAGCGTAACGAGGGGTCCGCACTCCTTTACTCGCACTACGGCGGCCCCCCCCGTCGATCCGTGCGCTTCCACAATCTCGTGTAGGTAGTCCTCCCGCCACGCAGGTTGCGTCATTCCGACCGCCATTAGGCTAGCCGATAACAATATCATGAGTTTTTCTGTTCCTCAACCACGTTGTGGTTCTCCATGCGACTCCGTATATCCTTGGCCGCTGCCACCCTTGCTTGAAGGAAGTCGATCAACGCTTGCACGTTCTCTGGACTCATCACGACGCCCACTTCCACTTCGCGGAGCAGGCCGTCCTTGACAACGGTCATTTCTGAAACTTCGGTCCCCACTTGCCCCTCTGGGGTAATTGCTTGTCCCAGAATCTGAGGGATCGGAGGGCGAGTGTTGAACAGAGAAAAGAATATTTGAAGATCGGGCGTTAGACCGCCCCATGCTCCGTCCACGTGGATGACCCGAAATAGATTACTCTTCTGGAAGAAAAATTTTACTGTCTTGCTTTCCTGATTCACACTGCACGCCCCTATGTGCCCTTATCAGCACTTATTGAACCAAACAGCAAGTCTTTAATAGATAAGGTATTTGTTGCGGTGCTTGGCGGGAAACAACTCAATAAACTATAGCGTATTGGCCCTATCCGATGCAAGTACTTGATTGTAGGACTGAAAAAATACTTGACAAGTTTTTGGGAGTGCCAACTTCACGCGCGTATTTTGGGTTCTAGCGCTTACGCGATCCCGCTTGGCGTCTGGCGTGGCCCCATGCCGATCCCCGCCGCGCTTGTCGGCCGACGACTTCTTCAGGTTCGTCGTTGGTTTGCTTGAGCAGTCATCCATGCTAGGATCGTCGCATGGCTTGCTCAGGATGTGAACACCTTAAACTTGCCTACGAAAGGTCTCGTTTAGCGCAGGAAGAGGCAAGCATGCTCGCTAGTCAATACAGGCTGTCAAAACCTCCAACAACTCAGGAAGTATTGAGAAAGACGGAGTTAGACCGTCTTGCCAGTGATGCACAAATCCGCGTCGGAATCGTCAAGGTACAAATGGCCGAGCATCGCTGCTCGTCCTAGCACTTCAAATTACTACCGCCAAGACCAAGCATCCAAAAACTATTTTCTGAAGTCCGCCAACTTGAAGATGCTTGCCAGCTCCACTCCAAACTCATTCAGCAGAAGCTCGCCGCCGCCTGCCTCCCGGTCGATCAGGCAGATCGCGCCAAGGATTTCCATCCCTACCGATTTCGCGTTTCGGATCGCCAGCGCGGTGGATTCACCCTTGGTGCAGACATCTTCCACGATAACTACCTTCCGTCCCTCCGTGGATTCCAGGCCTTCGACGAACCGTTGCATCCCATGCTGCTTGCGCTCTTTCCGCACCACAAAGCAATCGATGGCCGGCGGCCGATCCAAGCTTTCTCGCGCGATGGCAAAAGCAATCGGATCCGCGCCCAAGGTTAGTCCGCCGACACCATCCGGAGACCACATTTTCTCTTCCATTTTGCGCAAAAAGAGCCGCCCGATCAGAGGCATCGCGTGGGGATCGTACGTGGTGAGCCGGCAGTCCACATACACGTCGCTCGTCTGGCCGGATGCAAGCGTAAAACTGCCGAACCGTACGGACTTCTTCTGAAGGATTTCACGAAGTTGGGCCAAATCCTGGGCCGGAGTGGAGGTCATCGGAATGCGAGAGCCCTCATTGTACAATCGCTCCATGCGCAAAGTCATTCTTCTGGCCGCAGTCACGCTGGATGGCTACCTCGCGCGGACCGATGGGTCGGTCGACTACCTCGTCATGACTAAGGACGGCTCGGCGTCGTTGACACGATTCTTCTCCACCGTCGACACCATCGTCATGGGCCGCAAAACCCTGGACGTCGCCATCGCCCTGAGCGGCGGCTCGTACCAGTCTCCCGTCGCAAGCCCCACCTACGTCTTCTCGCGAACCCAGCCACCCGGCGAGCGCGACGGCGTCATCTTCGTAAATCAATCCCCGGCCACGTGGCTGCGCAAAATCCGCGCGCGCCGCGGCAAGCACATCTGTCACATGGGCGGCGATGAGCTGGCGCGTGCCTTTCTTCAAGCCGACCTCATTGACGAGATGTTCCTCGACGTGGTTCCCATTTTGCTCGGCGCGGGCCTGCCTCTTTTTCCGGGCGGCTTCCCGCAGCGCGACTTCGCTTTGGTGGAAAATAAGACTTACTCGAAAAGCCGAATCCCACTGACGTACCGGCGCGTTCGGTCAACCAGGAAACGGAAATGAAAAAATCGATCTGCCTTGCAGTTATTCTTTCGTGGGCGGCCATCGCGCAAACGGCGGCGCCCACCGGCTCCATCACGGGCACCCTTGTCGATTCCATCGGCGACCCCATCGACCACAACGCCGTGCAGGCGAAAAACGCCGAGTCCGGGGCCGTTTTCAAAACCATGACCGCGGCAAACGGCAAATACACGCTGGCTGACCTGCCGCCTGGCACGTACGATGTCAGCGCCTCCGCGCCTGCCCTCACCTCGTTCGAGAAGAAGGGGGTGGTGGTGCAAGCGTCTGAAATCGCATCGCTCGATATCCGACTGGGCGACACCACGCAGCTTAATACCTTGGGCGAGGATCGTACGCACCAGATCGCCGACATGAAACTGCATAAGCCACCGACCGGTCCTACACCGCGCACTTACGACGGCAAACCCGATCTCTCTGGCGTCTGGTGGCGCCCGCGCGTGGTCGATCCCGGCCATCCCGAATTTTTGCCCGCTGCGATTGCGATCACCAACCAGCGCCGCGCGAACAACGGCAAGGAAAGTCCGCAGGCGCATTGCCTGCCTTCGGGCCCGCTGCGCAACGGCCCGCTGTGGGAATTCGTCCAGAGCAAGGATTACCTGGTCTACATTTCAGATGATGAGAGCCCCGGGCTTCCATCAGATTTATCTGGACGGCCGCGGCCATCCCGCCGATCCCAACCCGGCTTGGTACGGCCATTCGATCGGCCACTGGGATGGCGACACGCTGGTGGTGGATCGAGTAGCATTCGATCCGCGAGTTTGGCTGGATCAGGAATCGCACCCGCACTCCGATCAATTGCACGTGATCGAGCGCTACCATCGCCCCGATCTAGGCCATCTGGAAATCGAAATCACCGTCGACGACCCGGGCGTTCTCGCCAAGCCCTGGACGCAGAAGCGCGTCACCGAACTGGCGAATGAAGAGATTCTCGAGTTCATTTGCACTGAGAACAACCGCGACGTCCAACATTTGGTTGGAAAGTAATCCGTTACGATTTGCCGCGCATGGCTTCCAGCCGCGCGATGCGATCTTCGGTGGCCGGATGAGTGGAAAACATGCGCATCAGTGCTTGCCCGGAGAACGGCTTGATGATGAACAGGTGAGCGGTGGCCGGGTTCACGTCCTGCATGGGGATGCGCTTGGACCAGCTTCTCCAGCTTGCCGAGCGCTGAAATCAATTCGTCGGGATTGTGCGTGACGTGCGCTGAGGTTTCATCGGCTGCGTATTCGCGGGTACGCGAAATGGCCATCTGAATCAGCATCGCCGCAATGGGAGCCAGGATGAGCATGACCAGCCCCGCCCAGGGACTGCCCCGCTCGTCGTCGTCCCTGCTGCCGCCGAACCAAAACGCCATGCGAGCCAGGAATGTGATGGCAGCCGCGATGGTAGCAGCCACCGAACTGGTGAGAATATCGCGATTCTTCACGTGCCCCAGTTCGTGCGCCACCACGCCTTCCAGTTCCTGATTGTTCATCAACTGCAGAACGCCCGCCGTAAATGCAACGGATGCATGTTCCGGATTGCGCCCAGTGGCAAAAGCGTTCGGCGACGGATCTTGAATGAGCCAAAGCTTCGGCATCGGCAAGCCCATGCGCTGGGTCAGGCTTTGCACGAGCGGAAACACCCGCGCGTAAACGTCGGGATTCTGCTGCGGCGTCACCGGCTGAGCCGAATACATCGCCAGCGCCATCTTGTCTGAAAAGAAGTAGCTGAAAAAATTGAGCGCCACCGCGATCAGCAGCGCGATGGTGAGACCATTCCGTCCTCCAAACATCTCGCCGCCCGCCAACAGCAGTCCGCTGAGAATGCCCAAAAGAAGAACCGTTTTAACGCCGTTCATAACACCTTCCTGTCACTTGTTTGATTATCACGCGGGGCCGCAGCACCCAAAAAAGCGCGCAAAAAATATGGGGCGGCCGGAGCCGCCCCGATTCTGCCACGTGAAATGTTTTGTGTTCACCCAAGGTCAGTTGTTACTGACTTGCACTTTAATCGCTTTGGGCTTGGCGATTTCCTTCTTCGGAAGGGTAATCGTCAGCACTCCGGCTTCGTAAGCCGCCTTCACGTGCTCCGCATCCACCGTATCCGGCACTGTGAAGATTCGAACAAACGAGCCATAACTGCGCTCCATCCTGTGGAAGCCCTTGTTCTTCTCTTCCTTTTCGAACTTCCGCTCGCCTTTTACGGTCAGCGTACCGTTCTCAAGCTGGATGTCGACGTCCTTCATGTCGACCCCGGGGACATCGGCCTTCAGAATCAGCTCATTCTCGGTTTCCAGGATATCTACCGCCGGAGCCCATGGGCGAGTTTTGACGCCGTCTTCGCTCAAAAGACGATTGATGCTGTCCTGGAATAGCCTCAGGCCAGTCGGAAATTCTTCTGTATCCGCAAAAGGTGCGTATCTTACAAGAGACATATCAATTTACCTCCTAGTATCTAACTCCACAACTATTATAAAATCTTAGTGTGTATTTGTCAATATGTGTGATACTAAAATATTTCTTCGTACTGTTGTATCTGCGACTAAAAAGGTCCGGTATACTGTAGCAGAGACCTAGTCCTCCCGTTACGCTGGGTCCTTGACGTGCTATGCCGAGAGGCGGATACTGATTGATGCTGCAAATGAGTGTCAACAGCGGATCACCCGCTGCGCCAAATTCCGCATCTGGGCGCTCGCTCGCTCAGCTTCCTGAAGGAGAAGCGGGCGTGCTGGATCGCCTGGAACTTCCCGACGACATCGCGCGCCGGTTGATGGAACTGGGTTTTCTTCCCGGCCACATTATTGTGCCGGCCCGCAGCGCGCCCGGCGGCGAACCCCGTGTGTATCGCGTGGATGGCTCAGAAGTTGCTCTTCGGCGAGAAACGGCGTCGCGGCTCATCCTGCGGCCTGGCAACGGTACAAATATAAACAAGAGAGGTCCCGGGAAGGCTTCGAATCTATGAGCGACTGTCACGGCTGCGCCGGATGTGCCGTTGCCGAACCGCCGCCTTCGCACAAGGGCGCGCGTCCGCATGTGGTCGCCATCATTGGCCCGCCGAATTCGGGAAAATCCACGCTCTTCAATCGACTCACCGGTTTGCGGCAAAAAGTTGCTAACTTCCCGGGCGTAACGGTCGAACAGCGTGTCGGCAAAGCCAAAATGCACGGCGCTAGCCACGACAACGTGGTCCTGGTGGATCTGCCTGGCGTTTACAGCCTAAACCCTCGTTCAGAAGACGAACAGGTCACCCGCGACGTTCTGGCCGGGACCATGCCTGGCATCCCCAAGCCCGACGCGCTGCTATTGATCCTGGATTGCACCAACCTGGGCCGACACCTAGTGCTCGCCGCGCCTATTCTCAGCCTGAAGCTGCCGACGCTGGTGATCCTCAATATGGCGGACGACCTGAAGAGCCGCGGCGGGCACGTGGACACCGCCGAACTGGCCTCTGAACTGGGTTCGCCAGTAGCGCTCATCAGCGCCTCCAAGGGCCAAGGCGTCGAAAAGGTCTTCCAGTTCATGGAAGGCACGTCGGCCGGAACCACCTCCCTGGCACCCCCCCGCGTGGAGCTTCCGGTTTTGCAGGATATTCCTCGCTGCCGCCAGTGGGCGCACGACGTCGGCTCCGGCGCAGGTTATCATGCCCCGGCGCCGCCCATTTGGACGCGGCGTTTGGATTCGGTCTTTTTGCATCCCATCGCCGGACCGCTCATCTTCCTGATCGTTGTCGCTGGAGTTTTCCAAACCATCTTCAGCGGCGCAAAGCCTTTGATGGACGGATTGCAGGCGTTGATTCAGACTTCCGGACAGGGGATTGAGCACATCCTGCCGCCCTCCATCTTCCGCTCGCTTTTGGTTGACGGCGTTTGGAGCGGCGTGGGCGCGGTCATCGTTTTCCTTCCGCAGATTCTTCTTCTGTTCCTGTTTGTCGGAATCCTGGAAGATTCCGGATACCTGGCGCGCGCCGCTCTCATCGCCGACCGGACCATGGCCAAGTTCGGGTTGCAGGGAAAATCGTTCATCCCGCTGATCTCGGCTTACGCCTGCGCCGTGCCGGCCATCATGGCCACGCGCACTATCGAGAATAAGCGCGATCGGCTGGCCACCATCTTGATCGCGCCGTTCATGACCTGCTCGGCGCGGCTGCCCGTTTACACGCTAATCATCGCGGCCTTCATTGCCGACCGTCCGCTGCTCGGACACTTCTTCGGAATGCAAGCCGGCGCGCTGCTGGGACTGTATGTGCTTGGTTTCGTCGCGGCCATTGCCACTGCGCGCCTGCTTAAATCGTCCATTTTGAAGAGCGAGCGCGTGCCGTTCGTTCTCGAGATGCCGCCCTATCGCTGGCCCACATTGCGATCGCTCAGCCTGCGCCTGATTGACCGCTCCAAAGTTTTTCTGCGCCGTGCCGGCACAGTGATCCTGCTCGTGATCGTGGTGCTCTGGGTTTTGGAAAACCTGCCGGTGAAGAACGGCCAGCCGCCCGAGATTGCCGACAGCTTCGCCGGCATGATCGGCCACACCGTGGAGCCGGTCATTAAACCGCTCGGCTTCAACTGGAAGATCGGCATCGGGCTGGTGAGTTCCATTGCCGCGCGCGAAGTGATTGTCGGAACGCTCGGCACCATTTACCATAGCGAGGGCACGTCGGAATCGGTCGGCCTGCGCAAGGCATTGCAAAGCGATTTGAGCCCCGGCGGCGCAGTCGCGCTGTTGGTGTTCTTCGCCTTCGCGATGCAATGCATGTCGACCATAGCCGTGGTGCGCCGCGAAACTGGCGGTTGGAAGTGGCCGGCCATTCAATTCACTTACATGACTTTCCTGGCCTACATCTGCGCGATGATTACCAACGAAGTGGTCCGCTCCGGCATCCTCAGCTGAGCCGCGGAGCGGTGTTAGCATAAAAATTCGCCCAAAACCATGTTCAACGTGATCATCATCGGCTCTGGCTGCGCCGGAAACACCGCCGCCATCTACACCGCGCGCGCCAACCTGAAACCATTGGTCGTCGCTGGACACGAACCCGGCGGCCAGCTCTCGCTCACCACGCTGGTCGAAAACTTTCCCGGTTTTCCCGACGGCATCGAGGGTCCGCTGCTGGTGGAAAACATCAAGAAACAGGCCGAGCACTTCGGCGCCGAATATCTGCACGGCACGGTGATCGAAGCCGATCTTTCCGCGCGCCCATTCCGTATCAAAGTGGATCACGAGTGGCTGGAGACTCGCACGCTGATCGTCGCCTCAGGCGCGTCGGCGCGCTGGCTGAACCTGCCGAACGAGCAGAAGCTGATCGGCCATGGCGTCTCGAGCTGCGCCACCTGCGACGGCTTTTTTTACCGCGGCAAAAAGATCATGGTGGTGGGCGGTGGCGACTCGGCCATGGAAGAGGCCAATTTCCTCACGCGCTTCGGCGAGGAAGTGGCGCTGGTGCATCGGCGCGACAACTTCCGGGCGTCCAAGATCATGCTGGAGCGTGCGCGCAACAATCCCAAGATCAAGATGTTTCCCAATACCGTAGTCGAAGACGTCTACGACGCCAGCCAGCACGTGGTTACCGGCGTGAAGCTGCGCAACTTGCTCACCGATGAAATCTGGGAGCGCGATGTGGACGGCTTCTTCGTGGCGATCGGCCACATCCCGAACACCGCTCCGTTTGCGGGCCAGATCGATTTGGATCCGGACGGCTACATCATTTCGCATGGCGGCGCCCGCACCAACGTGAAGGGCGTCTTCCACGCGGGCGACGTTCAGGACCGGACCTATCGCCAGGCCATTACCGCGTCAGGCGCGGGTTGCATGGCGGCCATCGAAGTGGAGCGGTTCCTGGAAGCCGAAGGGCACTAATCGCTCCTATCGATTGCCAATAGGAGCGTTCGCAAACTGCCAGGCCGTCGCGACAATATCCTTCATTTCGGTGAACTTCGGCTTCCATCCCAGCGTCCGCTTCAATTTGTCGGAATTCGCCACCAGGACCGGCGGATCGCCTTCCCGCCGCGGGCCAATCTCGTGCGGCACTTTCCGCCCCGTCACCTGTTCCACCGCCCGCATCACTTCCAGCACCGAATGCCCGGCGCCCGTCCCCACATTAAAGACGTCGGACCCTTCACCCGCCAGCAGTTTCTCGATGGCCGCCACGTGAGCCGTCGCCAGGTCGCTCACGTGGATATAGTCGCGGATGCAGGTGCCATCGGGCGTGTCGTAATCGTCGCCAAAAATGGTCATGGGCTTCCCCGAGACCACGGCGCGGATCAATAACGGGAGCAGGTGCGTCTCCGGATTGTGCTCCTCGCCCAATCCCGATTCCGGGTCCGCTCCGCAGGCGTTGAAGTATCGCAAGGCGATGCTGCGCAGCCCGGTACAGCGATCCATCCACTGCAGCATCTTCTCCACCAGCACTTTGGATTCGCCATACGGATTCACCGGATCGAACGGAAGGTCTTCGGGAATCGAATCCAGCTTCGGCATCCCATACACCGCCGCAGTGGACGAAAACACCAGCCGTTTCACATCCGCCCGGATCATGGCGCTCAACAACGATGCGCTGCCGCCGTCGTTGTTGAGGAAATAAAGCTCGGGCTTCCGGGTGGATTCTCCCACCATGGAATGAGCCGCAAAATGAATCACGGCATCCACGTGTTCGCGGCTCAAAACCTCGGCCAGTGCCTCAGTTTCCAACAGATGCAACTTGTGAAACGGAAGCCCCCGGATATTATGTTGGTGTCCGCGCGACAAATCGTCCACAATTACCACGCCAAATCCACGCCGCTTCAGAAGATGTGCGGTTACAGAACCGATGTAACCAGCCCCACCGGTCACCAAAACATTCGGCATAGGCCTTAGTGTACCCGTCCAGTCATTTGAGCAGTAAGTGAAGCGCGAGTCCGCACGCGCAGCTGACATCTCCTGTTGTATACTTCTGCTTGAAATTCAATTGTCCAAGGAGACGAACGTGAACCGGATCTCAACTCTGACCCTGATGGGAGCTTTGCTCTGCGCCGCAGCCCTCAACGCTCAAAATCCGCTCTCTAGCGATACCAAGAACTTCTACAACGGAATCAAGAACACTGTCACCAAAGCTGCCGAGGAGATGCCGGAAGCGGACTACTCGTTCAAGGCCAGCCCCATGGAGCGCACCTATGGCGAGATGGTGGGGCATATCGCCGATGTCCAAATGGCATTGTGTGGCAACGCCCAGGGGGAACAGAAAAAAGGCGACGCCGGGTCCAAAACCAGCAAGGCAGACCTGGTGGCCGCGCTCAAAGCTTCCTTCGACTTTTGCGACGCGGCCTACGATTCTCTGACCGACGCCGACGCCGCCAAGATGGTTCCGATGTTTGGCCCTAGAAAAGCTACCAAGCTGGCCGTGCTCAATTTCAACATCGCGCACGACAACGAAATGTACGGTCAGATGGTGGTGTACCTGCGGATCAAGGGCATGGTGCCACCCTCCAGCCAGCGCAGGCAGCCGTAAGCGCTAGCGCTTGAATATTTTCATGTGCAGATGGGCCGGCATCCGCGCATGGGCCAGATCCAGGTCATCACGCGATATCGGGATGGTGAGCGCCACCGTCGCGGGCGCGGATGGATAGTTCTGGCTGATCGAAATCGTTAAGGCCTTTGCGGGCGTCTCCACCAAGGTGAGTGACCGGCTGGCGTCCGCAAACGACCGCAGCATCTGCGCCTGCTTCACGTCGTCGGACGTGATCAGCACCTCGCGCAAAACCCGTTCGGACGAGGCGTACGTCAGCACTCCTACCAGGTGCGGGTCCTTTTCACTGGCCGGCACGTCGAAGCCGGCGTAGCGCATGGTCAGAATATCGCGGCGGATGGAAAAGCTCAGCAGCGGGACGTAGGTGTCGAAGAGGCGCTCGCCAGTTCCCAACTTACAAACCGACCACCATTGAGTATCTTCCAGCCCGCGCAGGACCACCAGCAACGCGTTGTCTCTAGTTTTGGAATCGACGCCGTTGACCTTGAGTGAATAAAGCGGCTTCTGCTTCGGGTCCACTCCCAGAGGCCAAGCCTCCACGGTGGTCAAAGCCTCCATCCCAATATCGTCCACCACCTGCTTAGTTCGCGTCGTTGAGCGGAGCAACAATCGCTCGTTCTGAGGCCGGCCGGGAACGCCGCTGCCGGTCACTTCATACGCGACGTTCGAGATATCTACCGTCTGCTGGCCGTCTTTCTTGACGCCATACACCACGCTCGTGGGCGACTGCGCCTGGAATGGCTGGTGCGTTTGCGCGAGCGCGGCCACGGCTGCCGAAAGAACCGCGATCGGCTTCATGTTCTCTATTCGTAGAATTGCGGAGCTTTCTTTAGCTTGGCGAATGCCGCGTAGTCGTGCTGTATCCAAAGCTGCGCGCCAGTCTGCTTCAGGAACGCCTCGATCTTTTCGCGCGTCACCACCGTCTGCTGCTGATCGTATTCAAACGTCGGCACGCGCTTCAGCTTGCGTTCTTCCGGGTAATGATACAGATCGCCGCTCAGCACGATCGGCCCGGTTTTCTTGAGCTTCAAGAACAAAACCTGATGCCCCGGCGTGTGTCCCGGCGCCAGCTTCATCACCACGGTTCCATCGCCGAAGACATCGTAATCGTCGGTGGGGATCAGGATGGTCTTGCTGTTTTTGAGGGCGGAGTAGTTCGCCGGATTCATCTTCTTGTCTGGAAGCACCGGTGCGAACATCGCGTCGCGCTCTACTTTGCGCGCCAGCCACGTCGCACTCGCGAATTGATTGGCGTTCGCCACGTGATCGTAGTGATAATGCGAAAACGCCAGATACTCGATGTCGGAGGGCTCATAGCCGCTCTTCTCCATCTGCGACTTCAGCGTTTCCGTGATGGTGGCATAGCCTTCCAGCGCCGACTTCGCGCCGGGCTTCAGCGCGCTGTCCGGCACCGCGCCCACGTCCCACATCAGCGTCCCCTTGGGATGCACGATCAGATAGCATCCCACCGAGAGGTTGGTGGTGGCCAGCTCTTCCTTTTTGAAGCGGAACCGTTCCGGATCGGAGATATCCAGGCTGCCGCAATTGAACACGTACAGGCGCAGCGACTTCGGCGGCGGAGGCGGTTTATGTTCGGCGCGCAGGGCGAACGGCGCGATCAACGTGGCGATAGTAAAAACGATTTTCCGGAACATGGGTTGGAATCAGCACCAATCATACTATTTCGCTACGTGCCATTTCGCCGCCGCCCCTGCCAGGCGTGCCTTCCCCTTGCGGCCGGTTAGAAACGGTTCCAAATTGGTTCCATGAACATCACGCTCAAGAACGTGCCGGATAAGGTGTACAAGGCCGTGAAACGAGCCGCCAAAGAGCAGGGCCGCAGCCTGAACGCGCAGATTATCCATACGCTCCAAGTGGAGGCGGCCGAAGTTGAGCGCAGGAAACGCGCGGCCGCCTGGCGAAAAAATGTCGACCAGTTCAGGAATTCACTGCCGCCCCAAGAAGATAGTACGCCTTCAATACGCCGAGAGAGGCAGCGGCGCTGATCCTTGCCGACAACCCTGGTAGTGGATTGCAGCGTCGCCGCAAAATGGGTGCTGCCGGAGCCAAACGCGGTAGATGCCTTACGATTGCTCAAAGAGGAGCGGTCGGGCGAAGTCTCATTGATCGCGCCGGCACTCCTTCTGGCTGAATTCGCCGGCCTGCTTGCGAAGAAGGTTCGGAGAAAACAGCTATCTCGCGATCAAGCTCGGCGCGGGTTTGGGTTCATGCAGTACTCCGTGCTTCGGCTGTTTGAGACTGGCCCGTTACTGGAAGCCGCGCTGGACTTGGCGCTCCACAATCAAATGTCGCTCTGGGACTGCGTATACCTGGCGCTCGCGATCGAACAGAACTGTTCGCTGACCACTGCGGACCGGCGCCTGTTCCGCGGCAATGCGCCCCCGGCATCCGGCGATCAGGCTGCTCCACTCGCGCGATGATTAAGAGTATGAAGATTCTGCTGCTCCTGGTTCTCAGCGCGCTCGCTTCGTATGCGCAAGTGGATCCGCTAGATGGCCTCTGGCAGGGATTCAAGGGCGAATCGCGCCACGTTTCCAATCAACTGGTCGCGCTTGCCGAAGCGATTCCGGCGGATAAATACGCTTCGCTTAACATGGAAGACTGTAACGGCGAAGCCGGAAGTTATCCGGTGGCTGCAGCGCTCGCTCGAGACCGTCGAAAGTGCGCGCGAATCTTAAACCGTCCGATCTCTCACGCCGAGTCAAAGTGAATGGCACCACTGTAACTGAGAATCAGGATTCACGCCAACGAGCACATGGGACAGTGGTCGCCTACGCGTGAACGGGATTGTGCCGCCCTGGTCGGCAGGCGCCGCAAAGTTACCCGCCGCAAAGTAACGGTGGGATGCCCCGCCCTTCCCTGCTATTATGGAGGCGGAGGTTTTTGCATGGGTCCCGTGGGTGTGCAGGAGATGATGGTCATTTTCCTCGTCGCCCTTGTCCTGTTCGGCCCTAAGAAACTGCCCGAGCTTGGCAAGACGATCGGAAAAGCGATCACGGAGTTTCGCCGCGCTCAAAGCGAACTCAAAGCCACTTTCGAAACACACATGCGCGAGTTGGAGAAGGAGACCGGTTCGATCAAGGACGTTACTCGCAGCTTTACCAACGAGATTACGAACCACTACACCGGATACGATTCCTCCTATTATGATTCCGGCGCCTATGGCGCCAGTTCAACATCCACCGAAGCAAATCCATCCACAGTAAGCGCACCCGCACCTTTGGGCGCCGAATCCAGCGTGTCTCCCGTAGAGACGTCAGTCAATGGAACCGTAGCGCGGTCCAGCAATAGTACGGAGCATCCCTCCGATCACCCTTCTGGGGAAGCTGTTAGCCAGCCCGCCGAACCGGAGTCCATTAACACCTAAGAGACAGCGCAGAAAACGTAGCAAAGCATGGAAGACGATAAGCGGGGAGTTCCGCCTCCCGACGGGGAAGGATCGCCCGAGGTTTCTCAAAACCCTGAGGTATCCCAGGGCCCCGAAGTATCCAAGGGTGAAGTTATCGCCACGCCAACCGTGGAAGTGGTGACGGAGACCGGCCTCATCCGGCGTCCGCCGCCACCTCCGCCCCCTTCGCCTCCTCTCGATCCGCAGGATGAGGAAGAGGACCGCATGCTGCGCATGTCCTTCATGGAGCATCTGGAGGAACTGCGCGACCGCATTATCCGGGCGCTTTACGGCCTGGGAATCGCTTTCGTCTTCGCCCTGGCGTTTGCCGGCAAGCTCTGGGACATCATCAGCGATCCGGCGGTGGACGCTTTAAAGCATCTGCACGTCAATCCACCGCGCCTGGTGATGACCACGCCCATGGAAAGCTTCTCCATCATCTGGGTGGAGCTGCCGCTGCTGTGTTCGGTGTTCCTGGCGTCGCCTTGGATTGTGTACCAGGTCTGGGCCTTCATTGCACCGGGGCTATATCAGGAAAGAGAAACGAATGGCCTTACCATTCGTGCTGCTCACGGCCGGGCTGTTCATCACGGGCGGGTGTTTCGCGTATTTCCTGGCCTTCCGCTATGGTCTGGAATTCCTGCTGGGCATCGGCATGAGCAACAACGTGCAGCCCATGGTTACGATCACCGAGTATTTCGACCTGTTCGTCAACGTGATGCTGGGTGTTGCGCTGGTGTTCGAATTGCCGGTGGTGATCTTCCTTTTGACGCTGCTGCACCTGCTGTCGCCGCGCTTCCTGCTGCGGCATTCGCGTTACGCCGTCCTGGCCATCGTGATCGCCGCCGCCATCATCACGCCGACGCCGGACGTTTTCAACCTGATGCTATTTGCCGTCCCGATGTGCGCCCTATACTTCGTCGGAGTCTTTGCGGGTCTGGCATTGGTGTTGCGCCGTGAAGGCCGTACTTTGCCCTGGCGTAAAATCATCCAGATTGTGGTGATCGTGCTGCTGATCGCAGGCGCGATCATAGCTGCGATGATCCACTTTCATCTGCATTTGATAAACAAATGGCCTTATGTTACGAAGTAGCCGGCGAAGCAGGCTCGCAAAGCAGGCCACTCGCAAAGTAGGCCCAGCGATCTATTACTACTAGCGGTACAACGCGATACCGTGCGAAATCGCTGGATTTTTCCGCCATAGTCGTCTACGATGGAGGGACCCCGCAAACAATTTTCAAGATGGATATTGTCAAGGCACTGCGAGAGCTTTATAACGAGAAGAAGCGTCTGGATGCGACCATCGCCGCTCTGGAAGCCCGCATCAAAGGCGCGAACACCGGTTCCGCCGCGAAAGCTGCCAAGCGACGCCGGGGCAGAAAAAGCATGAGCGCAGCCGAACGGCTGGAAGTCTCCAAGAGAATGACGTTGTATTGGGAAGCCCGCCGTGCTCAGCTCAACACCCCAGTCCCGGCGCCTCCAACCGGTGAAGACCAACCGGACCAGGCCAGCAGTTCCGCTTCCTGAGGGACGAACCTAGCTACAGCGCTTATTTCCTAAAGAACCACAGCCAAAAGTATTGCCCTCCCGATCCATGCCTGTAGCGTGGCTCAAACCCGCAACGGAACGCCATATCCACTGCTTGTTGCTCTGAGAACGGCACTCCCAGCCAGGTATCATCGGGCTGTCGTTTGTAACGTGCTGTCGCCTTGGACCTGAAACTTGAACAAAGCGCCGGGACGGAGCAGCCGGCTCACTTCCCGCACATAGTTCTCAATGATTTCACGGCTAGGAATGTGCTGGAACACGATCGAAGAAAACGCGAAGTCAAACTCCAACTCGGGCACCACAGTCAAATCCTTACCGTTGTTCTGATAGACGAAGGCATTCGGACGGTCCCGCAATGCCAGTTTTGCCTGCCGAATCATTTCGCCGCTGACATCCACCCCGTGTACCTCGCCGAACAGATTCGCCAGCGCTCGCGTTACCCGCCCAGCTCCGCATCCGATCTCCAGAACGCGCATGTCTTTTGCTGATTTCCCTGACAAACATTTACAAGATCGGTCAGGATCTCATCGGCCACAGTTCGCTCGCCGGTTGCGAAGAAATCCTCGTCCGTCCAATCCGCAGTAGCCGTGTTAACGTAGTAGCGGGCATTCTCTTTGGCCCTTTGGTCCCAATCCTCCCTCATCTTTCGCAATTGTTCGTCTGTGCTAATCTCGCTCATAAGATGTCAGCTTGTAGCCCATTGTCCCATATGCCTCTTGGGGAATGGCCTGGAGACAGCAACGAACAGTACTGGCCCAGAACACAGGTCAAAATGTTACCGAACCGTGTCGAAACTGCCCTCCAGCTATTGACCCCGCGGTTATAACGGTTTAGAGTCTTAGAGACAAGAGAAGAAATGGAACAGCGCAAAGCCCAACGATTCGAATTGAAGCTCCCCCTGGAGTTGATCCGTAAGGGGTCCCAGGCACTTTCCCAGCACGGCGAAACCAGAAATCTCAGTTCCGTCGGAGTACTCTTCGAGGCCGGCGCTGCCTTGCGCATCGGTGAGCCCGTGGAGTATATGATCACTCTTCCGGGCACGCCGGACCATGGGCACACCGGGTTCGCCTCCACTGCCTCGGAAAGGTTGTGCGTCTCTCCCCGGAAACGGGAGTGGCGGCCACTCTCGAACGCTACGAGTTCGTCCGCTGACCCTGGGTCAATTCGCGTAGCAGCCGCGATGTCGCCTGCTTGCCCGTCTCGCCCACTTCTCCCACCGGACCCACGCAAGCTGGGCAACCCGCTTCGCAACGGCATCGATCCACGACTTCCAGGGCGCCGGTGAGAAGCTTGGTTCGGAATTGAAACAACGGCTGGCTCTGTCCGATGCCGCCCGGATAATTGTCAAACAGAAATAGATCCGGTTCAAAACTCCCTGCGGCTCCGGAAATATCTTCGGTGATTGCAACGCCCAGATCCCGGGGATCGCACATCAACAGCAGCGCGGCAACGGTTCGCATCACCTGCGCCAATCCCGTTAGCGCGCTCTGCCGCTCGGTGGGGGTCATGTCCGGAAACCGGGCGAGAAAGCTCTCGGGAAGGTGCATCCAAAACGCGGTGGTGTGCAGCTCCTGTTCCGGCATGGAGAGGTTGCCCGCGCCGATGTTCTCCATTGTGTAGAACTTCAGCTTCTTGAACCCCACGATCTGCGTGTTCACCCGCACCTCGCCATGCACCGCCCGCGCGCCATTTACGTCCGCCGATTCGAACTCCTCCAACTCCTTCACCTGTGTATAGTCGATCGCGTCGGTGAAATAGTCGCTGTCCACGCGCCGCACGTACGCCTTGCGGCCCTCGTAGTCCAGCTTCTCCACCTGGAACTGCCGGGCCTCATGCAGATAAATCGCCTTTTCGTGCAGAGTGGTGGGCGCAGCGGTGAAGGACACTTCGGCGATCACCTGATGATTGCCCGTGATGTCCACCACGATGAAGTTGTCGCTCGATATCGCGCGCAAGCTCACCGTATCGGCGGGATAGGTATCCGACGTCCAGTGCCAGCAGCCGCTCGAGCGATGCAGGAGGCCAGCCTCCTCCGCCAAAAAGCGGCATAGCTCGGCAGGGTCATGGGGGCCAAACTTTTCGCCGTCGCGAATGGGCAGCTCAAACGCCGCGCACTTCAAATGATTGAGGAGAATCTCCAGATTGTCCGCGTTGATGTGCGCGTGCTCGGGCGACCCTTCGAAGAAATATTCCGGATGCTCCACCACGTATTGATCCAGCGGTGCGCTGGATGCCACCATCACCGCGAGCGAAGCGCTCTGCCGCCGTCCCGCGCGTCCGGCCCTCTGCCACGCCGATGCAATCGAACCCGGATAACCGGCCATCACCACCGCGTCCAGCGATCCAATGTCCACGCCAAGTTCCAGAGCGTTGGTGGCCACCACCGCCCGGATCTCTCCGTCGCGCAACTTGCGTTCGATCTCGCGCCGTTCGCGCGGCAAGTAGCCGCCCCGGTAGCCGCGCACCGCATCGCCCGGCAATGGCCCGCGCTCGATGGCATCGCGCAAGTATTTCACCAGGATCTCGGTCGCCAGCCGGCTGTTCGCAAACACCAGGGTCTGCTGATGCCGCTCGATAAATTCGATGGCAATGCGCCGCGTCTCCTGCAAATACCCACGCCGGATGCCGAGCTGTTTGTTCACCACCGGCGGATTGTAGAACACGAAGTATTTTTCCCCGCTGGGCGCGCCGTTGCGATCCACCAGCTCAAAGGGCGCCTCCGTTAGCGCCTCGGCCAGTTCCTTAGGATTCGCAATGGTGGCCGAGCAGCAAATAAACTGCGGCTTCGATCCGTAGAATTCGCAGATCCTGGCCAGCCGCCGGAGCAAGTTCGCCAGATGGCTGCCGTACACGCCGCGATAATAGTGCAGCTCATCGATCACCACGTAGCGCAGGTTCTCAAAACATTTCGCCCATTTGGTGTGATGCGGCAAAATCCCGCTGTGCAGCATGTCGGGATTGGTAAGCACCACGTTCGCACGCTCTCGAATCGCGCGCCGCGCGTCCTGCGGAGTATCGCCGTCATAGGCGAAGGCCCGAATTTCCGACCCCATGGCATCCACGGCCGCCTGAAACTCGTGCAACTGATCCTCCGCCAGCGCTTTGGTGGGGAACAGATACAAGGCGCGCGCGCCCGGATCGTCGATTAGCCGTTGCAGCACCGGCAGGTTGTAGCAAAGCGTTTTGCCGCTCGCGGTCGGCGTGACAACCACTACGTTCTGTCCCGCCCAGCACCGCTCAAACGCGTCTGCCTGATGCACGTAGAGCTTTGGAATGCCCCGCGAAACCAGCGCAGTTCGCAAGGACGGGGCCACGCACGCGGGGATGTCCGCATACTCTCCAGCCCGCGCCGCCTGATGGCGGATGGCCCGAATCGGAGAATCGGGCGCAGCCATCCACTGCTCAAACCGCGCCACGGAACTCTCAATACCTTCGTTCCGCCGCGCGATTCCAAACGGATCGGACGATTCCGAAAATCCGAGCGCCAGGTTCATACGTGTTCGCCTTTTCTTTGCCAGCTTACACGAAGACGGCTGCGTTGTCGAGAGCAGGGCCGGGTCCCGCTCCAAGAATTTGCGTGAACCGTTGAATTCTGCTCTTTAGGCGTCGGCCTTCTTCGCTGCGCCAGCCAGATGAATACCCAGAAACGCCAGCGTCAGCGACCAGGCCTCTTTTGCCGCGACGGCATTATAACTGGCGCGAGCATCGCAGAAGAACCCATGATCGGCTTTGGAGAACACGACATTCACGTAGTCTTTCTTGGCCTCGTCCAGCGTGCTGGTCACCGCTTGTATCGAGTCCGCGCCGATATGGGCGTCCAATCCACCCCAGAAGAAAAGCGTGGGAGCCTTTAGATCCTTCAGACGGTCCAGCAAATTGGGAAACATGGGACTCGGTCCGATGCCGCCGCCATAATAGGAGATCGCGCAATCCAGTGGAACCGTAAGCGCCGCCTGGATCGAGGTTCGTCCACCCAGGCAGTATCCGGTAGATCCCACCGGCAAGTTTTTCGCCTCGCCGTTCTTCAACCACTGATAGGTAGCCTGGATGTCGGCCGCTAGACCGTCCTGCGTCAGCGCCTGCATGTGCGGCATCACCTCGGCGAAATTCGTGTAGCCGGCTTCCAGACCCGGCCCGGTGCGATGGAACAGCTCGGGCGAAATTGACAGATAGCCCTCGCGTGCGAACCGCTCTGTGACGTCGCGAATGTGACCGTTCACTCCGAAAGCTTCCTGAAACACGATCAAGGCTGCCCGAGGTGTTCCCTCCGGGCGCGCAACGTAGGCACGCATCGAACTTCCATCGCTGACAGAGAGTGTGATGTGTTCTGTTTTGGGGTTCATGGTTTTGACCTCCACGATAATACCGCAACATTCGCCCCGCGCATCACTTGTCGAAGAAGATCCGCAAACTTATCCTGCGTATCGTGCATCTAACCAGCAGGTAGGTTAGTTGTGAATCTTCGCGGAGGAGACTGGACGGCCGATTTTCCTGTCAGTTCCAAGGGCAGTTGGCTTGCATGGTTACAAAACAGATGGGTTCATCGAATCGTCATCGCCCTCGTGGCAGTTGTGACAATTGTTACAGCCGCCACTTGGGAATTTAGAGATTCCTGGATCGAATCGGGTATATTTCACGAGGCAGATCGCCATCTTTCTTACCGGCTGGCGGAAGGAAAGAGCGCGTCCATACACTACCCGAAGGACGGTCCTTACGATTGGACGCTCGGCTACGCCCGAATTCCTGCGTTTCTTCCGCGCCTGGAAGCTAGTGGCTATCGGATCGAGGAACAGGCTTCCAGCTCCGAACTGCTGGCTTCGCTTTCGGGCCTGGGACTCTATCCGGTTTATCGCCAAAAAGATCAAGCAGGATTGCGGATTGTCGATCGCGATGGGCACGATCTGTATTCTTTCGACCGTCCCGAGCGAGTGTACCCGAGCTACTCCAGCATTCCTCCGCTCGTAATCCAAACGCTCCTCTTTATAGAGAACAGGCATATGCTGGATGCTAAACATCCGACGCGCAATCCGGCGGTGGAGTGGGATCGCCTGGGCAAAGCGGTCATTGATTACAGCCTCCATACAGTGGATTCCAAACATGCCGTGGTGGGCGGAAGCACGCTGGCCACGCAGCTTGAAAAACTTCGACATTCTCCCGGCGGCAGAACCAGCTCGCCGCTGGATAAGCTGCGCCAGATGACCTCGGCGACGCTCGCGGCCTATCAGGATGGCCGGAGCACGCTCCATACTCAGCAGGAAATCATTCGCGGTTACATCAATTCGATCCCGCTGGCCGCGTCGCAGGGCTATGGCGACGTGCAGGGTCTGGGCGATGGGCTGTGGGTTTGGTACGGCGCCGATGTTTCCAAGATCAATCCCCTGCTGCGCGCACCGGAAGCCTCGCTCAGCGCGCATGAGATAAGGATGCGGGCGCGCGGCTATCGGGAGGCGCTCTCGCTGCTGCTGGCCTTGCGGTCGCCGCATGTCTATCTGGTGGAGGATCCGAAGGCGCTCGATATCCAGACCAACCGTTACCTGCGGGCGCTGGCCGAACGCGGCGTCATTTCGCATCGGCTGTGCGATCTCGCCTTGAAGCAAAAAATCACTCCGTTCAAGCGGGCTCCGGCGCAAGCCACAGTGAATTTCGTCGAGAACAAGGCCCCCGACAGCATCCGGATGTCGCTGCTTCCGCTGTTGGGCGTCGGCAATACCTACGATCTGGATCGCCTGGATCTGACCGTTCACACCACCTTGGATCAATCCGCTCAACGAGGAATCACCAACTTCTTCGAAAAGATTGCCGATCCCAAGCAGGCAGCCGCGGCCAATCTCACTCAGTATCAATTGCTGGAACAGAGCGACCCGTCGAAAGTGGTGTACAGCTTCACCTTGTATGAACGGAAGCCCGGTGTGAACGTGCTGCGCGTACAAACGGACAACTGGAATCAGCCGCTCAACATCAATCAGAACACCCGGCTGGAGCTGGGTTCCACCGCCAAACTGCGGACGCTGATCAATTATCTGGAGATTGTGGCGGATCTGCACCGGGAGTACGCCGGAATGAAGGCTGCGCAGTTGAAGGCAGTGCCGATCCTGCCGGACGATCATTTAACCGCATGGGCGGTTCAATATCTCTCGGCAGCCCAGGATCTAAACGAAGAAGCCATGCTCGAAGCGGCGCTGCAGCGAAAGTATTCGGGCAATCCCGGCGAGGCTTTCTACACCGGCGGCGGCGTGCATGTGTTCGCGAATTTTGAGAAGGCCGAGGATTTTCAGAACTTCACCGTCGCCAGCGGCTTTCAGAATTCGGTGAACCTGGTGTTCATTCGTTTGATGCGCGACATCGTCAACTACTACCGCTACCGCGTGCCGGGCGCCACCCCCGCGGTGCTGGAGGATTGGGACAACCCCGCGCGCCAGAAATATCTCGCCCGTTTCGCCGACGAGGAAGGTAAGGTTTACCTGCTGCGGTTCTACAAGAAGTATCAGGGCCAGACCCCCGGCCAGTCGCTAGAGACATTGGTGAAGGGAATCAGCTTGACCCCGCTGCGGGCCGCGGTGATTTATCGCTCCGTCCGGCCACAAGCTTCGTTCGATCAGTTTGCGGCGTTCATGAAGAAGCATTTCGCCAAAGGCGTGCTCATCGATAAGAACGACCCGTCCGAGCTCTATGAAAAATACGGGATCGATAAATTCGACCTGGCCGATCGCGGCTATCTGGCACATGTTCACCCGCTCGAGTTGTGGATGCTGAATTATCGCGAACAACATCCCAATGCCGATTTCAAGGAGCTAGCCGGGGCGAGCACGCAGTTGCGCCAGGACGTCTATTGGTGGCTGTTCCGGAGCCACTCCAAGCACCAGCAAGATATCCGAATCCGAACGCTCACCGAGCAGGATGCGTTTCGCGAGATCTACAAAGCCTGGAAGCGGCAGGGGTATCCGTTCAATTCCCTGGTTCCTTCTTATGCCACTGTCATCGGCGTTTCGGGCGACACTCCCGCTGCTCTGGCTGATCTGATGGGCATCATCTTGAACAATGGCGTGCGCAATCCCACCATCAAGATCGAACGACTGCATTTCGCCGCAGGGACGCCGACCGAAACGGTCGTATCGCATCGATTTATCCCCGGACAGCACGTGATTGCACCCGACATCGCCGTCCTGGTGCGCCAGCAACTGATCGGCGTGGTAGAGAACGGAACGGGCCGCCGCGCTCATGGCGGCATCGTGATGCCGGACGGCCGGATCATTCCCGTCGGCGGCAAGACCGGCACCGGCGATAATCGCCTGGAGAGCTTTTCCGCCAATGGCCGGGTAATCGGCGACAAGGTGGTGAGCCGGACCGCGACCTTCGTATTTATGATCGGTGACCGGTTTTACGGAACAGTGCTAGCCTTCGTGCCGGGATCGAAGGCAGCTTCCTACAAGTTCACCAGCGCCTTGGCCGTTCAGATTTTCAAGGACCTGGCGCCACAGCTCAAGCCGCTGATCGTCGGAAGAGAACAGCCGCATTCGGTATCGCCGCTGCTGACGAAAATCGAGCGACCAAATCCTGCCTCCAGCATCCAACGCTAGTGGCCTGATAAAATTCTAGTGGCCTGATAAAACCAAGGTCCCGCTCGATGCCGATTTCTGTCCTCACCACCCACGCCGCCGATGCGCGCCCAGAGTCTCTCCTGGTGGCGACGGATTTGCTGCAACTCATTGGAAACACGCCATTGATTCGCTTAGAGCGGATCGCCCGCGAGTACCCCGGCGTGGAGATTTTCGGCAAAGCGGAGTTCTTCAACCCCGGCGGTTCGGTGAAAGACCGCGCCGGGTTGAACATGGTCCGGGACGGCGAACGCACCGGCAAATTGACGCGCGGCAAGATTATCCTGGATGCCACGAGCGGAAATACGGGAATTGCTTACGCCATGATCGGCGCGTATTTGGGCTACAAAGTAAAGCTGTGCCTGCCCAAGAACGCGTCCATGGAGCGCAAGCACGTACTGCAGGCGTATGGCGCTGAGATGGTATTCAGTGATCCGGGCGAAGGATCCGACGGCGCGATCCGGCTGTGCCAAGAGATCTACAGGGAGGATCCCGAGCGCTATTTCTATCCCGATCAATACAACAACCCAGCCAACTGGAAAGCCCACTACAACGGAACGGCGCTGGAGATTCTGGCGCAGACCGACGGCCGAATCACGCATTTCGTGGCGTCCATGGGCACCAGCGGGACATTCATGGGAAATACCCGGCGCTTGCGCGAAGAGGTCCCCGGTATTAAGTGCATTTCCGCGCAGCCCGCCTCCGGATTTCATGGTCTGGAAGGCTTGAAGCACATGCCCACGGCGATTGTTCCCGGTATCTACGATCCAACGCTTGCGGACGAAAATATCTGGATCGAAACCGAAGACGCGTATGCCATGTGCCGCCGCCTGGCCCGCGAAGAAGCGCTGCTAGCCGGCATCTCCTCGGGAGCGAACCTGGTGGCGGCCACGAAAATCGCGCGTAGAGTTGCGGATTCGGGCCAACCGGGCGTCATCGTCACCGTGCTCTGCGACGGCGCCTACAAGTACTTGAGTGAGCCCTTCTGGCATGATTAAAATCAACAAGCCGGCCTGGGATACCATGGTGTCCCACGTCGAGAGCACTTTTCCCAAAGAGGGCTGTGGCCTGATGATCGGTTCCGATGGCGTGGTGGAGGCAGCCGTGCCGTTGCCGAACAGCTACAGCGGTCCGCAGGAAGATTTTTTTGTGATCGATCCCAAAGACCTGCATCGCGTGGACCGCGAATCGCGTGAAAAAGGCCTGGATGTGCTGGGTGTCTTTCATTCCCATCCCGATTGCGACGCGTATTTTTCCAAGCGCGACCTGGAGCACTCCTGCCCCTGGTTCTCATACGTCGTACTATCGATAAAGAAGGGGCGTTTCGACCACGCCAATAGCTACCGCCCGGATTTCGACCAGACGGAAGCTCCCAAGGAAGAACTGATCTATGGCTAAGATTCTGATTCCCACTCCGCTTCGGCAGTTCGCCGGCAAAAAGGATTCGGTGCAGCTTGCCGGCGCCACGGTTGGCGAAGTGCTGAAGTCGCTCACCAGCGAGTACGCGGACCTGCGCCGGCACCTGTACAACGACGAAGGCAAGCTGCGCAGCTTCGTAAACGTGTACGTGAACGATGAAGACATCCGCTACCTGAACAAGGAAGCGACGCCGCTGAACGAGGGCGATACGGTTTCGATTGTGCCGAGCATCGCGGGCGGATCGGCTGGAGTGGCTGCCCCTCCGGCGCCCCCATCGTCTCCGAATGCGACGTTGTCCAAAGACGAGATCCTGCGCTATAGCCGCCACCTGATCATGCCCGAGGTCGGCATGGAGGGCCAGTTGAAGCTGAAGAGCGCGAAAGTTGCGCTGATCGGCACCGGGGGATTGGGCGCGCCGCTCGGCATGTATCTCGCGGCGGCGGGCATCGGGCGCATTGGTTTGGTCGATTTTGACGTGGTGGATTTCACCAACCTGCAGCGCCAGGTGATTCACGGTACCAAGGATGTCGGTAAAAAGAAGCTGGACTCGGCGGCCGAAACGATGCTCGACATCAATCCTTATGTCGAGATTGACCGGCATGAGACCGCGCTCACCAGCGAGAACGCGCTTGAGATTTTGAAAGACTACGACATCGTAGTGGACGGTACCGATAACTTTCCCACCCGATATCTGGTGAATGATGCGTGCGTGCTGCTGAAGAAGCCGAACGTGTACGGATCGATTTTCCGCTTCGAAGGGCAAGCCACAATTTTTGCCTATCCTGGCGGGCCTTGCTATCGCTGCCTTTATCCGGAGCCGCCACCTCCGGGCCTGGTTCCAAGCTGCGCTGAAGGCGGGGTGCTGGGAATTCTGCCTGGGACGGTGGGATTAATTCAAGCCACAGAAACCGTGAAGTTGATTTTAGGTATCGGCGAGCCCTTGATCGGCCGGCTGGTTCTTTATGATGCGCTGGCGATGCGGTTCCGCGAGTTGAAGCTGCGCCGCAATCCCGAATGCCCGGTGTGCGGCGATCATCCGACCATCACGAAGCTGATCGATTACCAGGAATTCTGCGGCATCCCCAATCAAACTCATCAGGAGGCTCCTGTGGAAGGCGACATCGAACCAACCGAAGTGAAGGCGAAGCTCGATCGTGGCGACCGGTTCGTTTTGATCGATGTGCGCGAGCCGCACGAATATCAGATCTGCAATATCCCGCAAGCCAAGCTGATCCCGCTGGGCGATCTGCCCAAGCGCGTGAATGAGCTGAACTCAGCCGACGAGATTGTCGCGCATTGCAAAAGCGGAATGCGCAGCGCCAAGGCGGTGGATTTCCTGAAGCAGGCCGGGTTCAAGAAGGTCCGCAATATGAAAGGCGGAATTCTGGCCTGGAGCGATAAAGTGGACCCCAGCGTCCCGAAGTATTGACCGGCGGCTACTTTTCGGCGGGCGGTTTCTCGGCTGACTCGCGCGCGTCTTTGCTCACCTGGTGCTTGTCGTTGTGGAAGTTCGACCACTCGCCTTGCACCGGCGGCTGAAGCATCACTCCATCGTCGGCGCATCCGACACTCAGCATTGAAACAATAGCAACGGCTAAAACCGCCAAGATCCGCATACGTGGCCAATGTAACACAGAGGCGGCTTGAGGCGCTATACGTATGCTGATATCTAGGAAGAACACTCCTCTCGGGGAAGAATCTGCATGCCACTCAAAATCAAACATGCACAGGCCGACTTATTAGCACGCAGGCTCGCCGAAGTCACCGGCGAGTCTATTACCGACGCCGTTATCAAAGCCTTGCGCGAACAACTTCAGCGGGAAACCGGGAAGCGCTCCGTGCCCCGGCTAGAAAGTGAAATCCCGACAATTAGCGGGCGGTGCTCCTTGTTGCCGGATCACGACACGCGCAGCGCTGAAGAGATTATCGGCTTCGACGAACATGGTCTCCCGAAATAGGCGTACAGGCTGAGAGGGACGAATTCATCGCTGCAATCGCCTCCGATCAGGTTCGATTGATGTCAGCGGTAAATGCTCTGGAAAGTGCGATCGTCATGGAGGCTCGAAAAGGGGCGCCTGGCGGACAGGAATTTGATCTGCTTCTTCATAAGGCTCAGGTCGCCATCATTCCGCTGCAGGCAGACCATGTCGAAGAAGCGCGTGCCGGGTGGCGAAGCTTTGGAAAGGGCAATCATCCGGCGGGCCTGAACTTCTGCGATTGTTGCGCCTACGCCTTGTCCAAAATTTCCGGCGAACCTCTGCTATTCAGGGGTCAAGACTTCGCGCAGACTGACGTGGTTCGCGCGATCCCGGTACAGACGAACCAGCGTGTCATCAAGATTGTTCTACACAGAACGTACTATCAGCAAGGCTTCTTTAATGTTTCCGTGGAAGATGACCGGCAATTTGGCCCGCACAACAGCAAGATCGAGATATTGCTGGCCGACTCGAGCGATACGATTGAGGGAACGATCAATCGGACCGCGCAATCCAATGGCACGGCAAGAATTCTGGGTCATGCCGGTCTCCGGGATTATTTTCGATCTCAATTTCGACCGGGCGATCCAGTTTTCGTCGTGATCGAATCGCCACAGCGGATTCGGATCAGCGCCGCGCATCCTTAAGCTTGCTTAGCTGCGGGCCTGCCCGTCTCCGATGTTTGGACAGATGCTCCGGGAACCTCGTTCATAAAAACTTGAGACCCGAAGACATAAAGAAGACAAATCAGCTATCATGACCCTTACTACCACCCGATAAGGTATCTAAGGCTAGCAGTTATGCACTCATCTGTTTCTTCGCATCGGGCCCAAGTATTGGAGCTCGATCTTGCAAGGTTTCGTAAACGGGCAGGCGTCTCGTTGGAACAAATTGCCCAAAGCACCAAGATCGGCTCGCGATTTCTCAAGGCCATCGAGGGCGAGCAGTTTGAACAACTTCCGGGGGGAATCTTCAGCACCAGCTACCTCCGGCAATATGCGGAGGCGATCGGGTACGACGAGGACGCTTTGGTGGCGCACTACAACCAAAAGATGAATCCGCCCGAGCCGATCTCCAAAGCGCCACAACGGGAAACCGGCAGCCGCGGTCTGCTGGATCGTTGGTTGCGAACCGCGGCGCAAGCACCCCGGTAGGGGCAACGGCGGACCGCGCGTGCGCGGTGATGCGCCTCTACCCCCGCGCCCCTACGGTTGTGCGCCCCCTTGCGCCTCGGCCCGCTACGCTTTGCGCCGGATATCCCTATGCCCTGGCCAGAGCTATCGCCTGCAAATTCTAGCCTTACTCCCTCGAATTGATTCTGCGCGCGTCGATATGGGAACAGGGAGGCCACGTGAGCAAAGAGCTCGCCGACAACGGTTCCAGCCATGAAGATTTCCGGTTCGAACTCTAGATCAACTGCCGGATTGGGCCGCCCCGCAGCCATCGGCCCCGCCGGATCTAGAACGGCCTCCAAGCAGCCCGCAGCACAGACGCCGCCATCCGATCGGGCACAGATCTCCAGCCTAGGGAGTTATCTTGCCTCGGCTCTCAATGGCTCTCCGGCGCACGTTGCCAAAGTGAATGAACTGGGTACGGCTGTATCGAGCGGGCAGTACCAGGTGCACGCGCACGCGGTGAGCGGCAGCATCATTCAGCACAGCATCGAGTTCGGCGGAGCCAGCTATCTCTCTCTGAATGGCTGAGGCGTTGAATGGCTAAGGCGCTGCATGGCTAAGGTGATGTCGAACCCGAGTCAAGAGATCGAGCGAGTCCGTCAGGCGCGCTGCATTCTCGAAAGAATGCGCGGGCGGCTGCTGCGGCCCACCTTTCAGGCGTTGGATGCAAGCGCGGCGGATTTAAACGTCGCGATGGAATGTCTTCGCCATCTCGATGTCAGTCTGCAATCACCCATCTGGCAAGGGCTGGCGCGCCGAAAGCTCGAGCGAGAAGTGCTGGCATTGCGCCAGGCGATTCGATCCGTGGAGGAACTGCTCAAGAACGCAGGAAAGTTCTATGCCGGTTTGGCGCGCTTGATGACGCCCGATGAAGCTCCCGCCAACTATACCGCGGCGGGTACCTGCGGCGCGCGGTCCGCGGCCGGCACGGGCAGCGTGGTATTGCACGGATAACCTACATGGGCAATCTAACAACCTCCCTGATCAATGCCGCCAACGCGCTGCAGGTGTATGGAAGCGCGTTAAACGTAACGGAGAACAATGTCACTAACGCGAATACTCCAGGATACGCCCGGCAGTCGGCCACGCTCGTGGCGCAACCGTTCGATCTGGCCACCGGGGCGCCTGGCGGAGTGCTCCTGGGGCCTACCGGAAGTTCGCGCGACCAGTTCGCCGAACAGTCTGTCCGCGCCCAGCAGACCGCCTACGGATACGATCAACAAAAAGTTACCGACCTCAGCACCGCGCAGAACTACTTCAGTCTGTCGACCACTTCGGGCATCGCTCCCGCCATCAGCGCATTGTTTCAAAGCTTTTCGCAACTGAGTGTCACTCCCAATGACACAGTGGCCCGCCAGACCGTGTTGAACGACGCCACCACCGTGGCGCAGAATTTCAACGATACCGTCAACGGATTGCTCAGTCAAACCAATGACCTGCATCAGGCCACCGCCAGCACCATCGCCACCATCAATCAACTGGCGGGGACGATTGCCCAAATCAATTCGCAAGACGCCCTGGATCCGAGCGGGGGAGTGGACGCCGGCGTGGATGCCCAACTGAACTCCACGCTCGAGCAATTGTCCCAGTACGTCAACTTCACCGCCTTGCAACAGCCCAACGGTCCCTTATCCATCTATATTGGCGGCCAAACCCCGCTGGTCATCGGGAATCAAAGCTTCGCCATCCAAGTAGATTTTTCCACGCCGCAAACCGCCATCCTGAGCAGCACGGGAGCCGATATCAGCTCGCAGATCACCGGCGGGACATTGGGCGCCGAACTGGATGACAACAATAACGTCCTTCCCTCCTACGTAAGCGGTCTCAATACCCTGGCCCAGACCTTGGCCGATCAAGTCAACAATGCGCTCAACAACGGGATCGATCAAAATGGAGCCGCGCCGGTCACCGACCTTTTCTCGTATGACGCCACCACGGGTGCTGCCCTCACGCTCACTGTCAACGCGCTAACTCCGGATCAAATCGCAGCGGCGTCCCCAGGCGCTCCCGGAGGCAACGGCAACGCACTAGCGCTCGCCGCGCTCGCCAATGCCCCAGTCGTCAATGGCTACACCTTCGCTCAGGACTATGGAAATTTGGGAGGCCAGGTGGGCAGCGATCTGGCTGCGGCGCAGAACAACAGTGCCACCGATCAATCTCTGTTGAGCCAGGCGGAGTCCCTGCGGCAACAGACCTCCGGCGTGTCGCTGGATACGGAGGCTGAGAATTTGCTGGAGTACAACCGCTCCTACGACGCTATTTCCAAAATGTTGGGCGTTTTGAACTCACTGAGCCTCGACATCGTCAACCTGCTGCCGCCGGTCAGTAGTTCGTAGATAGTCCTCGAAAGGATTTCCATGATCAGCTCTCTCAATCCCGCGGCTCAGACCTTCCTGGCCGGCCTGAATCAGATTCAGCAGAGACTGCAAACCGCGCAGACGCAACTGACTACCGGGCTCCAGATCAACAATGTCTCGGACGCGCCCACGGAGATCGCGGACGTTTGGCAGCTCAACTCGGAACTGGATCAAACCCAACAGACCGATACCAACCTGGGCCAAGTGACGACCGAAGTGAACACCGCGCAGTCCGCCCTGCAATCGGCCGTCACACTGGTGGAGCAGGCCGAGACTTACGGCGCACAAGGAGCCAGCGACACTTCCACTGCCACCACACGGCAGGATTTGGCGAACGGACTCGGGGCTATACTTCAGCAACTGGTGTCTGCCGCCAACACCACCGTCCAAGGCCGCTACATCTTTTCCGGCGATACCGATCAGACCACGCCCTATTCCATCGACCTTACGCAGAGCAGTCCAATCAGCGCTTACCAGGGCTCCGCCTCTACCCGCGAAATCCAGGGCCCGGATGGCACCGCTTTTCCGGTTGCCCTCACCGCCCAGCAGATCTTCGACAGCCCGAATGCCCAGGACAACGTCTTCACGTCCATCACCGATCTGATGCAGGGGCTGCAGAATAACGACGACACCGCCATCAGTTCTTCGCTGGCCGACGTTCAAAGCGCGGACACGTACCTCAACCAGCAACTTGCTTTCTATGGAACGGTGCAGGATCGCGTGGCGGGCGCCCTCAGCTTTGGCCAAAACTACACCACCGAGTTGCAAACACAATTGAGCGGCGTGCAGGATGCCGACGAAGCCGCATCCATCACGAATATGACCCAGGCACAAACTCAACTCCAAGCCGCCCTGCAATCGGAGGCACAACTGCCGCGCACCTCGCTCTTCGACTTTATTACCTAGCTAGCCGGTTGCTGAAAAGGCAGGCGTGGGCGCCTCCGCTACACGGCCTATCAACGACCTAGGTATTCCCGGGTTGGGCGGACTCACCCTGCTGGGCTACAAGCTCCTAGCCTAGGGCTGCGGCGCGGTTCTTTGAGCCCCTATGTGAAAGGACGACGAGATCACCCGATTGGAAGAGTCCACCACCGCCTGCGCGCCAAACGGGAATCGCCAGTCCGTCACTTCGACATCGCGCGCTCCCTCCGGATTATCCAACGGCCTAACGGACCACAGCGGATACTGCGCAAAACGCAGGAACACCGCCACGGGTTGAGCGTGGCGGGCGGCTTCGATAGCCGGACTGGGCGGCGGCTTGAATATGGTGGTGCCCGCCGTCGGATCGAACTCTCTCAGCACATTCACCGTAAAGCGCATTACGAACTGGGGCCGTTCAATCCAGCCCGTCCACACCAACGGACTCACGCCCGGGTCGGGAAACGCCGCGGCCCGTATCGGCGGACCGCCCTGATAAATCCGCGAGTTCAAAATCTCGATGGCCCGCTGATGCCACAGGAATCGGCCGAAATCATATACCAGAAAAAACGACAGCGCGAATATCGCCAACCCGCGCCCGGTGCCCGCCTTCGCCCCGATCTCCCCGCTCACTAGTTTTCCCAGCATCGGCCCCAGCCAGCCGAGCAGCAAAACCGCCCAGACAATTAAGTCGAAAAGATTGATCAGATCCAGGTGAAGCCACTGGGAAGAGAAGGGATAGAACAGGCGAATGCCGTAAGTGTTGGTCCAATCGAGCAGCAGATGGCTGGCGACGCCAATCAGCGCGAGCCCCCATGCCGTTACCCAGCCTTGCATGGTCCGCCCGACCGCGCATGCCAGCAGCACCGACAGCAGCGCCATGATCGGCGCGGCGGCGATGGAGTGCGTAATTCCGCGATGCTGCTCGAAATAGAACAGCGGGCCGCGCACGATCGTCGACAAAATCAATATCCGGAATGTTCGCCGAGATGATCAGCAACAGAGTGGCGCGCGGATAAAATCGATTTAAGCCCGCGCGGCTCAGCATCAACCCAGTCAGCGAGTGGGTGAGGTTGTCCATGCGGCGTCGCTAACACTGGCGGGGACGCGGGCGGGCCGGCGGGCGCGAAAGCTGGGTGGGACCAGGAGAGTAAGCCCGCTCGGCACTATTTCCACGCGCGCGGGCGCTACGCCGGCGTACTCGCCATCCACCTGCAAATGGATCTTGCGGCCGTCGGGCGCCGAGAATGCAGCTCGCCGCGTTCGCAGAATGGTGATGCCAGCGCATGTTCTGCTGCCGGTGAAGCACCACGGCGAGCATGTATTTCAAAAAGCCGAGCGAACTCTCGCCTTCAAACAGCACCATCTCGAACTCGTCATCCAACAGCGAAATGGTGGGCGCGATTTCCAGATCGCCGCCATAATTTCGGACCCGGCTCAGCAGCGCAAAGCCCGCACGATAATCGCGCCCCTCCGCCCGTACCGTGAACTCCGGAATGCGGCGGCCCAACTTCGAGAATCCGCCGATCCAGTAGGCCACTTTTCCGAAAGCTTCCTTCATCCGCTGGTTCAGGTGGTAAACGATATCGGCGTCCAAGCCCGCGCCCGCCATCAGAAGGAAATGCCGCGCGCGAGTCTTCCGTCTCGCCGGATATCAGCCCCAACGCCACGCGTTCTTTCACCGAATCGGCAAGGACACCGGCGGCGTGTTCCATCGTCTTCCCGATGCCCAGTTCATTGGCGAGCACGTTGGCTGTTCCCGCGGGCAGAATGCCCAAGGGAACGTCCGAGTGGACCATGCCGTTAATGGCCTCGTTGATGGTGCCATCGCCGCCAGCCACCAGAATCAGATCGGCTCCACGATCAACGGCCCGGCGCGCGATTTCGCCGGCGTGACCCGGTCCCGTGGTGGCAATGGAATCGACAGTGATCCCGCGCGCGTCCAGCAACTCGATGGCCCGTCGAAGCGCATGCTTTCGCCGTCTGAGTCGGCCCGCGTAAGGATTATAAATGAGAACAGTCTGCCGGTAGCTCTCGATAGTACCCTAATTATAGTAGATGCACGCCAACAGGGTAGAGGGAAAAAAGATAGCCGAAGAGATCGAAGATCTCCAGCGAAAAGCTGCATCATCACGAGTACTTGTACTACGTCCTGGATCAGCCCGAGATCAGCGACGCCGAATACGACCGGATGATGCGGCGGCTGCAAGAGCTGGAGGCCGAGCATCCCGATCTGGTCACGCCCGATTCACCTACCCAGCGCGTGGGCGGCAAAGCGCGCGAAGGATTCGTCAAAGTACGGCACAGCTCACCGCTGCTCAGCCTGGACAATGCGTTGAATGAAGACGAAATGCGCGCTTTCGACCAGCGCGTGCGCGAGCTGCTGAAAGGTGAGCCGTACGAATATGTCGCCGAGCTCAAGCTGGACGGGCTATCGATGGCCGTTCATTATGAGAACGGCCGCATGGTTCGGGCCATCACGCGCGGGGACGGCCAGGTGGGCGAAGACGTTACCGAAAACGCCCGCACCATCCGCTCGCTGCCGCTGCGGGTGAAGTCCAAGCTGCCGGCGTTTGAAGTGCGCGGCGAAGCGCTGATGACGCTGCAGGCTTTCGAGCGGATGAACGCGCGGCAATTGGAGCAGGGTTTGCCTGCCTTCGCGAATCCGCGCAACGCGGCCGCGGGTTCCTTGCGGGCCCTCGATCCGGCGCTCACGGCGTCGCGGAAGTTGGACTACTCGGCCTATTTTCTGCTTGTGGACGGCCAATTCCATTCGCGAGAGCCATTGGGAGTCTCTGGAAGAGCTGTCCCGAATGGGATTCAAGGTGAACTCGCACCGCAAGAAATGCGCCGGCTTGGAAGACGTGCTCGAGTTCTATCGCAATTGGGAATCGAAGCGCGGCTCGCTCGCCTACGAGATCGACGGCGTGGTGGTGAAAGTGGACTCAGTCCCGCAGCAGCGCCTGCTCGGGTGGACCGCCAAGGCGCCCCGCTGGGCCATCGCGTTCAAATTCCCGGCGCATCAGGAACAGACGGTCATCGAAAACATCGAGGTGCAGGTAGGCCGCACCGGAGCGCTCACGCCAGTGGCGCATCTGAAGGCAGTCAGCGTCAGCGGCGTCACCGTGACGCGCGCCACTTTGCACAACGAGGACGAGATCGCGCGATTGGGCGTCGAGATCGGCGATACGGTGCTGGTGGAGCGCTCGGGCGACGTGATTCCGAAAGTGGTGCGCGTCGTGAAACAGGGCGACGACCGCCGGCCGTTTCGCATGCCGAAATCTTGTCCGGTGTGCGGCGGCGAGATTGTGCGCGAAGAGGGCGAAGCGGCCAGCCGGTGCATCAACACCAATTGCCCGGCGCGGCTGAAGGAATCCGTGCTGCACTTTGCAGCGCGCGGCGTCATGGATATCGATGGCATGGGCGACGTGCTGGTGGATCAATTGGTCAACCGCGGCATTGTCAAAAGCGTGGCCGATATTTACGGGCTGACCGTCGAACAATTGATGGAGCTGGAGCGCATGGGACAAAAGTCGGCCGAGAAGGTCTGGCGCAATATCGACGCCTCCCGCAAGCAGCCGCTGCCGCGCGTGCTCAATGGCCTGGGGATTCCGTTCGTGGGCGAGCGCACGGCGCAAATTCTGGCCGAGACATTCGGCAGTCTGGACGCCATCGCCGCGGCGGACGAGGAGACGCTGCAGCAGGCCGAAGAAGTTGGGCCGAAGGTATCGCAAAGCATCCGCCAGTTCTTCCACGAGCCCAGAAATCGCGAACTGGTGGAGCGATTGCGCCAGGCGGGTTTGACCTTCGAGCATGCCATCAAAGAGAAAAAAGCAGCCGGAAAGCTGGCAGGCAAAGTCTTCGTACTCACCGGCACGCTTCCCAACCTCACGCGTGAGGACGCCAAGGAGCGCATTGAGGCCGCGGGCGGCAAAGTGACCGGGTCGGTGAGCAAGAAAACCGATTACGTGGTGGCGGGCGCAGATCCCGGCTCCAAGCTCGACAAGGCCAATTCTCTGAGCGTTCCGGTGATCGGCGAACCCGAGTTGCTCGCCCTGTTGCAGTAGACTTGGTACGGAGCCGAACCGCCCCTGGGGAAATTCATTCAAACCAAGATCGTCCCCACCCTCGTTTCGTGGGGGCCCGGCGGCGTTTTCCTGCTCGCGATTGCCGATTCCACCGGCGTTCCAATGGTGGGCGGCGTGGACGCGATGATCATCGTCATCGCCGTGGTTAGCCGGTCGCAGGCTTACCTGGCCGCGTTGACCGCGATTCTGGGGTCCTTAGTGGGAAGCTTGATCCTGTTCCTGATCGCGCGTAAAGGCGGCGAAGAATATCATCGCCGTCATACCTCCAGCCCCAGAGGAAACAGCTTGCGCGCCTGGTTTCATGAATACGGCCTGTTAACTGTCTTCGTGCCTGCCTTCGTCCCCATCATCCCGCTGCCGCTCAAGATTTTCATCATTTCGGCGGGCGCACTCGAAGAAAGCGTGCTGACACTTTTCCATCGTGCTGCTGGCCGCGCGCGTTCCCCGCTATTTGTTCCTGGCCTGGCTCGGATCGCGCCTCGGCACGGACACACTTCCGTTCCTGCGCCAGCATATTTGGGAGCTGATTCTTCTGGCGTCCGGCCTTATTCGTTGTACTTTACGCGGCTGGTCCGCATTATTCACGATCGCCGACTTAGTAAGTCGCGCCCTAGTGTCCCAAAGTGAAATTTACTTCGATCGGCGCAATCACTTCCACGGGCATTGCCGTTCAGCAAGGTCGGTTTGTAGACCCATTGCCGCACCGCTTCCAGCGCGGCGCGCGCCAGCATCGGATGACCGCTGACGAGTTGCAGATTCCGGATGGTGCCGTCCTTGCCAATGGTGCCAATCAGGCGAACCACGCCTGAGATCCGCGCCGTGATCGCGAGCGGCGGATAGACCGGAGTCACCTTTCGAAGAGCTTCGCCATTTGAACATCGCCGCCCACGGTAATGGGCGCGGTGGGCTGCTTCTGCGATTGCTGTTACGGGCTTGGGAGGCGGCGGTGCCACCACGTTTGGAATGAACGCTCCAAGCATGTTGGTGCGGCCTCCGCTGCCGATGCCGAGCTCCAAGAGTTGGCGGCGCGTCGGGAGCGAAGTCGGCCGGCGAGGCTGGAGCTGAACTGACGCTCGCTCGTGGATCCCATCGGAACGAACGACGAGGCGCGCGTCGGACGGCATCAAGCTCCTATTGCCCGAGCGGATGCGCAGGCCGGCTGACGGAATCGCGCGGTGCCAACGGCGCGGGACCAACCAGGATGTCCTTCCAATGAACGGCCGGTAAGTGGTCGCGATAAAGCAGCGGAATTAACAACACCAAACTGACGACGAGTAACTCGGCGCTCAGCGATGCCAGGAAATTCCACGGCCTTTTTGTGTCTTGATTGAGAAGCAGCGATTGTTCAAACATTTTCAAACACGTCACTATAGACACCACGATTTGTACGTTGGTTCCCGAGAGTTGGCTCCAAGCGGCGAGCGCCGATTTCTCGGCCAGCGCCGCTATTTCGGCAACCAACGTTCGGCACTCCCGCGCAATCATTTGAAAACGCAAGGGAGAAACAATGGACTGCGACCTGCCTCTAAGGAAAGAGGTAGACGAATGTTACGGATCACAATGCAGGAGAGCCCGGAGGCTGTTACGTTCCTGGTGGAAGGCAAGTTGGTCGGTCAGTGGGCCAAGGAATTGGAGCAGTCCTGGAAGCAGACATCGCTCCGTTCGCGGACCATCGGGCGCTGATCATCGATCTCACCGAAACGCTATTTATCGACGGAGAAGGCCGCCGCGTTTTGGCCGAAGCTGTTCCGCGAAGGGCGCGTTCTTTCGCACTGCCTGCCCCATGACCGAAGTCAATTGTGTCGGAGATCACCGGAAAATCGAAGCGGCGTGCATGCGCGGCGCCATGCTGCCGGCCTTACTGCTGGTGCTGGCAGCCACCGTCGCCAAGGCCGCGCCAGCCGGAACCGCTGCGGCTGACCTTGCACGATGCGGTGGAAATGGCGCTAAAGCAGAATCCTCAAGTGCAGATCGCGAATCTAAACATGGCAGTGACCCAGGAAAATCAGATCGTGGCGCGCTCGGCGCTGTTGCCGCAGGCCAACCTCGCGGTGTCCGAAGCGGTGCAGCGCGAGAACCTGGAAGCGTTCCTGGGCATGCGAGTTGCCGGTTTCCCGGAACATTCCGGGCCGTTCTGGCTGTTCCAGGGCGGCTCCAACGGTTCGGTGCCATTGTTTGATTTGGCGGCCTGGCATCGCTGGCGCCAATCCAAGGAAAACACCACCGGCGCGCGCGCCCAAGAGTTGACGGTGCGCGAGCAGGACGTGCAGTTGGTGGTGTCGCAATATCTGGGAAGCTTGCGGGCCAGCCGCCGACGTGAGCGCCGCCCAATCGCGCGTGGAACTGGCCAAAGCGCTTTTCGATCAAGCCAGCGACCTGCAGAAGAACGGCGTCGGCACCGGCATCGATACGCTGCGCGCCAACGTGCAATACCAGAACGAGCAGCAGCGGCTGATTGAAGCGCGCACGTCGCTGGCAACTTCGCTATTCGGGCTGGCTCGCTTGCTGAACGTCGATCCGCACCAGCCGATCGAGCTGGCGGATTTGTCCGAGTTCTTTCACACGCCCGCTTTCTCGGCCGATGAGACCATGGAGCGGGCCTTTCGCCGAGAGGCCTGAAATGAAAGCCCTGGCATCCCAGATTCGCGCCGCCGAGCTGGAGAAAAAGACCGCGCGAGGACGCGCGCAGTACCGCGGCTGGCGTTGAACGGCGAGTGGAACGAACAAGGGACTGTCGCCGGCCAGCGCGATCCCGGCCTACAACTTCGCCGTCAGCCTGGACGTTCCGCTCTACACCGGCGGACGCATTCGCGCGCAGGTGGCCATCGAGGACATCGAGCTGAAGAAGCTGGCCCAGCAGCAGACCGACCTGCGCAATCAGATCGCGCAGGAAGTGAAAACCGCCACGCGCGCAACTGGACGCGGCCAAGAGCGAAGTGGACGTCGCCAATCTGGGCGTGGATTTGGCGCGCGAAGAAGTAACGCAGGCGCGCGACCGGTTTCAGGCCGGTGTGGCGAACAACATCGAAGTGATCACGGCGCAGGATGAATTGGCCCGCGCCAACGACAATCAGATCGTAGCCCTGTATACGCTACAATCAGGCGCGCGCGGACCTGGCCCACGCCACCGGACAGATGGAATCGTTGTACGCCAAGTGAGCCCGCGAAGGAAGGAGAGAATGGAATCAGACGAACTGTGAGGATCGAGGAGAAGCACGAGACACGGAGTTGGCAACAGGACCAAGAGCCGGCAGCAAAACCGAAGCCCGAGTTACCGTGCCGCCTGCGGCCGCAAAAGCTCATCGCGGAAGTTCGCTGATCTTCGGAGCGTTGGCGGTACTGGCGGGCATCGGCGTGTACTTGTGGGTCCAGTTCTTTGAATCGCGTCTCCACCGACGACGCGCAGGTGGATGGGCACATCATTCCCATTTCTCCGAAGATTTACGGCAAGGTGCTCGAAGTTCTGGTGGACGACAATCAGCAGGTGAAGCAGGGCCAGGTGCTGGTGCGGATCGATCCGCGGGATTACCAGGCCAAGGTGGACCAGGCGCAGGCCGCCGTGGCGGTGGCGGAAAGCCAGGCTCAGGGAGCGAACGCCGGCGTGCCGCTCACTCGCGACACCACCGGCAGCAGCGTCACGGCAGCCGAAGCGCAGTTGGCGCGCCGCGCGAGCGGATTACGATCAGGCCCAGGTGGAAGTCCGAGCGCGCTTCCACCGCCGACATCGCCGTGGCGCGCGCCAATGTGGAAACCGCGCAGGCCACCGCGGATCACGCGCAAGCGGATCTGAACCGCATGAAGACGCTGGTGGACAAAGAAGAGATCTCGCGCCTGGATTACGATTCCTACGCCTCGTCCACGCGCGTGGCCCTCAGTCAATTGCAAGCGGCCAAGGACAAGCTGGCGTCGGTAACCAAGGACGCCGACACGAAGAAGGCAGCTCTGCTCTCGGCGCAAGCCCGCATCGCGCAAGCCCAAGCAGGCATCCTGCAAGCCAAGGCTACTCAAAGGCAGGTGCCGGTTCGCGTGGCCGATGCTTCGTCCGCCGCGGCCAGCATCGGTCAGGCGCACGCCAACCTGGAAGCGGCCAAGCTGGATTTGAGCTACACGACCATCGTGGCGCCGGTGGACGGCGTGGTGACCAAGAAGAGCGTCGAAGTGGGGCAAGTGGTGCAGCAAGGCCAGGGTCTGCTGATGCTGGTGCCGTTGCAGGACGTGTGGGTCACCGCCAACTTCAAAGAGACGCAACTGGCCGACGTTCGAACCGGCCAAAAGGCGGAAGTGAAGGCCGACTTGAGCGGCAAAACTTACCCCGGCCACGTCGATTCCTCGCCGCCGCCACGGGCACGCGCATGAGCCTGCTGCCGCCGGAGAACGCCACCGGCAACTACGTCAAGGTGGTGCAAAGAATCCCGGTGAAGATCGTGCTCGATCCCATTCCCGGCGGCAATCAAGTGCTGCGTCCGGGCATGAATATCGAAGCGACCATTTTCACCAAGTAGCTCTCGACGAGAATCAGCATTATGCCGACCGTTCTACAGACCGAAGTAGTGGACGTGCGCACGCCCGCGCCGCCCGCCATCGTGCCCGCCATAAATCCCTGGGTGATCGCGGGAACGGTGATGCTGGCCACGTTCATGGAAGTGCTGGACACCAGCGTGGCCAACGTCGCGCTGCCGCACATCGCGGGCAGCCTTTCCTCCAGCGTGGACGAAGCCACCTGGGTGCTCACCGCGTACCTGGTGGCCAACGCGGTTGTGCTTCCGCTGAGCGGATGGTTCTCCACGCTCTTCGGGCGCAAGCGATTTTACATGGCGTGCGTGCTGCTGTTCACCGCCAGTTCCGCGATGTGCGGCCTGGCGCCCAGCCTGCCGATGCTGATCCTGTTCCGCGTGCTGCAAGGTTTGGGCGGCGGCGCGCTGCAGCCGGTTTCGCAGGCCATCCTGCGCGAGACTTTTCCGCGCGAAAAGCAAGGCATGGCGATGGCGGTGTACGGCATGGGCGTGGTGTTCGCGCCGGTGGTTGGGCCCACGCTCGGCGGTTGGATCACCGACAACTACACCTGGCGCTGGATTTTCCTGATCAATGTTCCGGTGGGCATCTGTTCTTTGCTGCTGACGTCGCTGCTGATCTTCGATCCGCCGTATTTGTTCCGCAAGACGCTGCGCGACGGGCTGAAGATCGACTATGTCGGCCTGGGGCTGCTGGCCACCGGGCTGGGCTCGCTCGAAATCATGCTGGACGAAGGCCAGCGCAACGATTGGTTCTCATCGCACGGGATCGTCGCCGCCGCCATCATCGCCGCCATCGGATTGATCGGTGTGGTGGTCTGGGAGCTGCGGCAGAAAGAGCCGGTGGTGGATTTTCGCCTGCTGAAGGACCGCACCTTCGCCATTTCCACCGCCAGCATGTTCGTTCTCGGCTTCGTGCTGTACGGCAGCACCATGGCTCTGCCGCTGTTTCTGCAAACACTGCTCGGCTACACGGCCATGCAAAGCGGCCTGGCACTGTCGCCGGGCGGGCTGATGATCATGATGATGATGCCCATCGTCGGAATCCTGCTTTCCAAAGATTGAAGCGCGCTGGCTGATTATTTTCGGGCTGATCGTTTCCTCGCTGGGCCTGTTCCAGATGTCGCATTGGAATACGCAGATCAACTTCGGACACGCCGTCAGCGCGCGCGTGGTGCAAAGCCTGGGCCTGGCGTTCCTGTTCGTGCCCATCAACACCGTGGCGTTTTCCTTCATCGCGAAGGCAAAGACAGGCTATGCCACGGGCTTGATCAACCTGGCGCGCAACATCGGCGGAAGCAGCGGCATCGCGATTTGCACTACGTTGATCGCGCGGCGCGAACAGTTCCACCAGCAGCGCCTGGTCGAGCATCTTTCTCCGCTCGACCTTTCGTATCAATCGGCGCTCGCGGGCGCAAAGCAGATGTTCGTCACGCGGGGAGCGGATCCCGCTCAGGCCGCCGCGCAAGCGCACGGATTGATCTACAACATGGTTCAGCAGCAAGCCGCCATGCTTTCATTCAACGAGGTTTTCTGGGTGTTGGGCGTTGCGTTTCTGGCCGTGATCCCGCTGATGTTTCTGATGAAGAAAACCGGCCTGGTCAAGGGCGCCGTAGCAATCGAATAGGCTGGCCGGATCTATTTAATTTGCTCGTCTTTTTCGACTTTGCCGTCGCGGACGTGAATCACGCGGCGCGCGCGATTGGCGATGTCGGCTTCATGAGTCACCAAAACAATCGTGTTGCCCTGCTGCCACAGCCGCTCGAACAAGGTCATGATCTCGTTGCCGGTGGCGGTATCGAGCGCTCCGGTGGGCTCATCAGCCAGCAGAATCGAAGGATTGTTCACCAAGGCCCGGGCCACCGCGACGCGCTGTCTTTGACCGCCCGACAGCTCATTCGGCCGGTGATTCATACGCGATTCCAGATCTACCGCGCGCAACGCTGCCTTGGCCCGCTCCAGCCGCTGTTCCTTGGGAACGCCGGCATAAATCAACGGCAGCTCGACATTGTGCAGCCCGGAAGCGCGCGCCAGCAGGTTGAAAGTCTGGAACACAAATCCGATTTCCTTGTTGCGGATGTGCGCCAGCTCATCGTCCTGCATGTCGCTGACTAAGTTGCCGTTGAGATAATAGAGGCCGCGCGTGGGCGAATCCAGGCAGCCGATCAGGTTCATGAGCGTTGACTTGCCCGATCCGGAAGGACCCATGATCGCCACATACTCGCCGCGCCGGATCTCGATGTCCACGCCCGAAACGGCGTGGATTTCCTGGTCGCCCATGACATACGTCTTCCACAGATCGTAAGTGCGGATGACGATCCCTTCGCGCTTTAAGCTTTCGCCGCGATCCACTAAGTCCTGTGTCGCTGCCGCCATCCGCTAGCTTTCCGACTGCGCTGTAAACACCGTGTTATCGATCTTCACCTTGGCGAGATTCCGCAGCGTCCGAATCACTTTGTAGGAACCGGTGATGATCTGGTCGCCTTCTTTCAAACCGCCCGTCACTTCGATATCGGTCTCGCCCGTAATTCCGGTGGTCACCGGCACGAATTGCGCTTTGCCGTTTCTGACCAGAAAGACGCCCTGCAACTCTTCCTTTTTGGCCTTCTCAGTCACCGGGTCGCTCGAGGCCTCCACGCTGCCGCTCTTTTTCGCCGGATCGAGATCTCCGCGGGTACGCACGGTCAGCGCCTGAATCGGAATGGTCAGCGCCTGCTGCTTGGTTGCGGTGGTGATCTTGCCGGTGCAAGATAATCCGGGGCGAATATCATCCGGCGGATCATCCAACGCGATCACGACTTTAAAATCCTTGGCTTCCTGATCGGACGTATTGCTTTGCGACGCTGCCACGCCGCTGGACCGCAGGATGGCGGTATCGCCGATTTCGGTCACATGACCGTGGAAGGTACGGTTAGGCATCGCGTCGATGGTCACCGTGGCCGGCTGGTTCAGGGCCACGTTGACGATGTCGGTCTCATCCACTTTCACTTCGGCCGTAATCACCGACATGTCCGCGATGGTCATGATGGTGCTGGCCGCCGAGTTCTGCACGCCCGGCACCACGGTTTCACCGGCGCGCACCGGCAAATTGGTAACGATGCCATCGATCGGCGAAGTGACGAAATACTGGGACAGGATATCTTTGTAGCGATCCAAGTTCGCTCGCAATTGTGCGATCTTTTTTTGTGCCGAAGCCAGCTGGTCGCGAGATTGGGCCTCTTGCGCCTTGGCCTGAGCAAGCCGCGCCTCGGCTTCACCCATCGCCGCCACGGCAGTATCGTACTCGGCCTTCTTCTGATCGAAATCCTGCTTGGCCAGCAGTTTTTCCTTGTATAGTTCCACAGACCGGTCGTAATTAGCTTTCGTGCGGTCCAGCTCGGCTCTGTTTTTCTCCAACGTGGCGGCCGCGGTAGTGACGCCGTCGGCTTGGGATTTTAGGCCTGATTCAGCAGCAGCCGAATCCGCCAGCGCGGTTGCGATGCTCGCGTCTTGCGCTACCACGTCCGCGTTGGCCTGCACAGACTGCATCTTGGCGACCACCTGGCCCTTCCGGACACGGTCGCCTTCCTTCACCAGAATTTCGGTGATGGGCGCCGGGCCGAGCGTATTGGCGCCGAGGTTGATATAGTTCTTTGGATTAATTTCGCCGGACGCGGTTACAGTGGCCACCAGGTCCTGCCGCACCACGCGGCCGGTCTGGACGTTCACAATTCCGCGCTGGTTGTACTTGATACTGGCGAAGACACCGCCGGTTACCAGCACAACGAGGCCGATCGTCAGCAGAATCTTAGAGTTTGCCTGCACTTGGGATGGGTCTCCCCAGTTGATTTAGACGTGTCTCTCGAATGTTTTGTTCGATTTAATTTCAGTCTAACACGCGCTTAGCTAGCCTATTTGACGGTGGGCTCCGCTAAGCCTTCGGGTGGGCTTTGTCGTACACCGCCATCAAATCTGCCAGGGACACCTGTGTGTACTTCTGCGTCGTGGACAGCCGGGCATGGCCGAGCAGCTCCTGGATGGCCCGAAGGTCGGCGCCGTCGCTCAAAAGGTGCGTGGCGTAGGCGTGCCGCAGGCTGTGCGGATGGATGGAGGAATCGCCCATGATCATCCGCGCGTAAAACTTCACGATTCCGCGCGCGCCGCGATCGGTCAGCCGGCCGCCCCGATGATTCAGGAACAATGCCCGCTCGCTCCCGGCGTTTGGTTCCCGCAGAGTGAGATAGCGCTCCAGCGCCCCCGACGCCTTGCCGGCATAGGGGACCTGTCTTTCTTTCTTGCCCTTGCCGCGTACGCGAATCCAGCGTTCGTTGAAATCGAAATCGTCCAGATTTAATCCCACCAGTTCGCTGATGCGCAGTCCGCACCCGTACAGCAACTCGAAAATCGCCAAATCGCGCGCCGGATGGGGCCGCTCGAATTTATCAGCCGCCGGCAGAACGCCATCCACCAGCCCGTTGGTTTGTTCGGCTGTCATCACAGCCGGCAGGGTCTTGGGCGCTTTGGGCGTGCGCACCATGCGCGCGACGTTTTTGGTAACCAAGCCTTCGCGCAAGAGATATTTGAAGAAGGACCGCACGGCAGCCAGCTTTCTCCGCATGCTCACCGCAGTGAGCCGCTGCTCATATAAGTGTCCCAGCCATTCCCGAATCGCGAGCGAATCGATCTGCTCCACCGTTGCCTTCGCCTGGCCTGGAATGGCGAAATAAAGGAGAAATTGATCCAGATCCGACGCGTAGTTTCGCACCGTGTGCTCGGAGGCGTTTTGCCGGCGCAGTTCGTCCAAGAAAAGTCGGACCTGTCCGTCCAGCTCAGGCATAGACGAACCGGTATTCGTCCAGCTTCTCCAGCGCCCGCCGGCACATTTCGGCATGGCGATCCAGATCCGAAGCGTAGTTTCGCACGGTGTGCTCGGAGGCGTTTTGCCGGCGCAGTTCGTCCAGGAAAAGTTTTACTTGTCCGTCGAGTTCAGGCATAGACCAACCGGTACTCGTCCAGCTTCTCCAGCGCCCGCCGGCAGATTTCGGCATGGCGAGCCTTTTTGTCGTGGCAAAATGTCAGCCGCGTCGGCTCGTCGAGCGATGGCAGCAAATCGAACGTGATGTTGGCGGGCTGGTAGTTGCGCGGATCGGCGCCGGAAACGTAAGCACAGAGTGATCCGATGGCGGTTTCGCGCGGGAAAGCCCGAATCGCGGCGCCAGATGCCAGCTCCACCGCGTGCCGTCCCGCAACCAGGCCCGTAGCGATCGATTCCACGTAACCTTCCACCCCCGAGATTTGCCCGGCGAAAAAGACCTGGGGGCGGGTACGAAGCTGGAGCGTCGGCGCCAGCAACGCCGGCGCGTTGATATAAGTGTTGCGGTGAATCTGACCGTACCGCAAGAATTCGGCGCGCTCCAAGCCCGGAATCATCCGAAAAACGCACGCCTGCTCGGGAAAACGCATGTGATTCTGGAAGCCAACCAGGTTGTAGCTGTCCGCTCGCAGATTTTCCTGCCGCAACTGGACGACGGCGTAGGGACGGCGGCCGGTGCGCGGATCAGTCAGCCCCATCGGTTTCATTGGACCGAATCGTAGCGTCTCGCGCCCCCGCCGCGCCAGCTCTTCGATCGGCAGGCAGGCTTCGAAGAACCGAGCATTGTCTTCGGGAATGTGCGACGGAACCGCCTCCGCGGCGAGAAGCGCATCGACGAATCGCTCATATTGCTCGCGATCGAACGGACAATTGATGTAATCGTCGGTGCCGTCGAGCGACTTGCCATAGCGCGAAGCGCGGAAGGCTATGGATAAATCGATCGAGTCCGCTTCGACGATGGGACTGATGGAATCATAGAAAAACAGCCGCTCGGCGCCCGTCAGCTTCCCGATTTCTTCCGCCAGCGCGCCACTGGTGAGCGGGCCCGTTGCAACAATCGTGATGGCGTCGGCGTCGATCGTTGTCGCCTCCTCGCGCCGCAATTCAATGCGGGGATTCTCCTCGATCGCGCGGGAAACTTCGTTCGCGAACACCTCGCGATCCACCGTGAGCGCATGCCCGCCCGGCACGCGAGCCTCGCGAGCCGCACCGAGCAGCAGGGAATCCAGCCTGCGAAGCTCTTCCTTTAGTAGCCAGGGAGCGGTGTTCTCGGACTCGCTTTTGAGCGAATTACTGCAAACCAGCTCGGCCAGCCGGTCCGTTTTGTGCGCGGGGGTCGGCCGCACGGGCCGCATTTCGAACAGGACGCAATCGTACCCGGCGCGCGCGACCTGCCAGGCGGCTTCACATCCCGCTAATCCGCCGCCAAGAATATGAATCGGACTCACTAGGTTCAGGATACAGTGCGGCCTCAGTACTTCTGCTTCTTTACGAATGCGCCCGCTTCGGCGAGAATAGGAACGTGCGAAAGAGAATTGTCGGTACGGACCGGGCGGTTGCTAAACCAGGCCCCGGCCCGCGCTGGATGGATCTCGGAGAGATTGCGACCGTCGAAGTCACCTCCGAAGATCCGGGCTTTCCCATCGAGTCTGTCTTTAACGCCGAGGGCGGCCCAGGCTGGCGAGCCTCGCAAAAGGGCGAGCAGCAAATCCGTCTGATCTTCGATCAGGCTGTAGCGGTGCATCGAATCCAACTTCATTTTCTGGAGCCCACGCGCGACCGCCTGCAGGAATTCACCGTCCGATGGTCGGCGGCGGATGGCGGGCAGCCCAAGGAGATCGTGCGGCAGCAGTGGAATTTCAGTCCCGCCGGATCCACCAGCGAGATGGAAGACTATGAAGTGAATCTGGATGGCGTATCCACCGTGGAATTAGTAATCAAGCCGGATCTCACTCACAATGAGGCGCTGGCCACTCTGGCTGCGTGGCGGGTGGCCTGACCGGTCACTATCGCATTGCAACCGCGGCTGTCGATAGAAGGAGTTGAGCCAGCTCCGGATCAGGCGTGCGATGTTCGCGCCGCGGCGAATCGATTGCACAATCCAGCGGCTGGCCTCGAAAGTCCGCCAATACGGGTTGGTGCGCAGCAATTCGTCCCGCGCGCTCAGGATTTCGCGCCGCGCGAAGCGTTGGAACTTGTTGCCGTGTTCGGGAAGCGGCGTCGAATCCACGGTGTCGGTAGAGAGCCGCGGGGTGCGGACAATCGTTTAACTCGATCGCCACCATGCGGCCATCGGTGACAATGGGATCGCCGGTGGCATTGCGGGCAATTCGCGGAAAGTCGGGCCGGTCCGTCCAATCGAGAATGCTGCCGCAGGAAGAGAATGCCAGGTCATAGGCGACTTTGTCGCGCTCCTGGTCGATGTACTCGCCGATCTTATGCGAAAGCTTTTTCCCGGCCGCATATACGCGAAGTCGATATCCCGCGTAGCCGCTCCAACCCACAGTCTCCCGGCCGCGCCAGGTGCCGGCCGCTTTCCACATGCGAATATGGTGACGCTTGGCAACGTCATTCAGGCCTTTTTGCCAGGACATCGCAGGCTCAGCGCCATCCAATAACAATACGGACATGGGCGCTGCGCCATCGCCCCGCAGCTCAGCCACCGAACGAATCCAATCGATCCGGTCCCGCAACGACGGCGGACCGGGTTGTGTCCAGCCAGCGGCATCGAAAGCTCTCACGATCTGGTCGTGGGAGCCGATAAACAGAACGTTCGTCAGATCCGAGGACCGGCCGGAGACGGGGACGTGAGTCCGATACGGCATCAATGCGGCGATGCGCTCCAGCTCCTCACGCTGGTCGTCAGTGAGCTCGGGAGCAGCTCTGACGGGCTAGAGTGGAGCGATGCGTCCAGAAGCAGCGGTTGGGTTAAGTTCAACGTCAGCTCAACACCGGCACGATAGTAAATTTCCGGTTCCGGAAGTTCCATGATCAGGGAACGGATGGCCCACTCGGCGAGTTCGGCGTGGATCTCCCACTGCAACGCGGTTCTGATGTAGCCGCTGACTCTGTAACATAAGCTGCTCGTAGAACGTACGCCCCGAATGCGGCCATCCCGGGTGACGCGCTCCCGGCCGTTGTCCACATCCGCTACTTGCGCCGAAATAGGGACGATTTCGCCATTCGGCGTCGTGATCTGGCTGAATTCCAAATCGAGCGAGGCTGTTTCGTGGCGTAATCCCAACCCCACCCGGGTAACCGATTTCACGCTCCCGGCCAAGATGCTTCCCGCGGGCAGCGCCGTTTCTCCATCCATGATGAGTGGCGCGATCAGAACCGCGCTGACCGGCGATCCCGCGGTGCTGGCATAAGAGCCAACCGGGGACGTTAGCCGGATGTGAAGCTGTGTGCCTTGGGGCAGTGGGCGAATGGTCAACGCGGCAATGGATAACAGCACGCTCAGCAGCGTGGTCATCATGCCCGGCAATCTCCGCTCGCGGCGATCCGCGGTGAGTGCCAATCGCAAGCCATTCGCATAAGTGTACTCTATGATCGACCGGTCGTCGAGACTTTATTACGGTACCTTTCTGGCGGCAAATTGGCGCTAACGGAGGAACTGAACCGTAACGCGCAGCCCAATCGGGAGGGCATTGGCCGGTTGATTCAAATCGGCGGTGACTTCGAGAATGTCCCGATCGGCCTTCTGCGCCGGATCGCCGGTGATGACGGACTTGCGGCCCATCACGTCCGCCAGTTTCGTCACCACGCCCGAAAAAGTTCGGCGCGAGTAGGCATCCGCCGAGACCAACAGCTTCTGCCCGACGTGCACATTCGCGATGTCGTTTTCATCTACCTCGGCGCGGACGCGCCTGCCCGATACGTCCGCCATGGTGAAGAGCGGATGGGGCGAAATCAGCGCGAAGGATTCCCCCTCGCGCAAAAGCACGCGCAAAATGGTGCCGCTGATGGGCGCCCGCACCACGCATTTGTCCAGCTTGTCTTGCGCCAGCTTGATGCCTGCTTCGGCTCCGCCCAGATCAGCATCGGCCCGGGCCAGTTCCTCCGGCAGAGGACCGGCGTCGACCAGCTGTTCATTGTGCTGTGCCTGCTGGAACTGCGCTTCGGCGACGTCACGGTCGCGCTGAGCTTCCTCAAACGTCAGGCGGGAGACTTCCTGGGACTGGTAAAGCGTGGACATGCGGGACAGCTGAGCCGCCGCCTGATTCAGGATCGCTTTTGCCGCCGCCGTTTTTTGTGCCGCAGCTTCAAGCTCCTCGGGACGGCTTCCGCGCTAAAAACGCAGGCGCGCGTCCGTTAGACTATCGCGCTTCGCCGTCGCTACCTGGAGCTCGGACTGCAGATCGTCGCACGCCAGGTCGGCCAGCAGTTCGCCCTTCTTCACGGTTTGGCCTTCCTGAACATGAATTTTCCGCACCACGCCATCAATCGCCGCGCCCACGTTCACTACGTCGGACCGCGCTTCGATCCGGCCCGGCGACGCCAGCGCGATGGCCGGCCGCATGTTTTGTGCAATACGAGCAGGGTCGCTGTGCGCCGATGCCCCAGCGCGAGAAAACACCGAATACATGGCAACCACCGCGATCAGCAGACTGAGGAGCACCACGGTGAGCCGTGTCATTCCATTCGGCAATATCACTTTCACGGATCAATCCCTCCCGGCACTAAATTTTCTTGGACCACGCGCCCGTCCTCCAGCCTCACCACATGGTCGGCAAATCTGGCCCAGCGAGGATCGTGCGAAACGATGACGACGGTGTGCTCGCCCTCGCCGGCCAGCTTCCTGAGGATTTCGCAGATTTGACGGCCGGACTCGGAATCGAGCGAAGCGGTGGGCTCATCGGCGAGCAGAATCTTCGGCTTCGAGATCAACGCGCGCGCAATGGCCACCCGTTGCTTTTCACCGCCGCTCAGAGCATCCGGCTTGAGGTGCAGCCTGCCCTCCAGTCCCAGACGAACCAGCAGATCCACCGCAATGTTTCGGCTATGTTTGCGCCCCGCTCTGGCAATGTCCGATTTAATCACCACATTTTCAATCGCCGATAGCGAATGGAACAGCCGGAACGCTTGGAAAATGAAACCGATCTCGCGCCTGCGTAACGCCGACCGTTCTTCGGCCGTACACGCAGCGGTATTGGCTCCTTGCACAAAAACCGATCCGGCATCCGGGGCCAGAAGACATCCGAGCAGAGACAGTAAGGTGGTCTTTCCACTCCCGGAAGGGCCCATCACGAGCGTCAAAGTGGACGGAGCAAATTTCAGCGACACATTGCTCAACGCGCGCACGCGCGTGTGGCCCGATCCGAACGAGACACTGGCGTTTTCGACGGCTAGCGAGTGGTCAGGCACGGAACACCTTGGCCGGTTCCACGGTGATCGCGGCTCTCACCGAGACGATGGAGGCAAGCCCGCACATCACAAGCGCGGGGAGAAAAACACCAACCGGAAGCCACCATGGCGTCGATATCCAGGGAATATGGGGCTTAGCGGCGCTAATCATTGGGCCGGTGATCAGGACTCCTAGCAGGTATCCGGTCAGTCCGGCGAGGAAGGCCTGAGAGACGATTACGCCCACGATATAACCCGGCGAGGCGCCCAGCGCCTTCAGCGTCGCGAACTCTTCAATGTGCTCCATGGTGGTGGAATAGATCGCCTGAGAGACGATGGTGAGCCCGACGAAGAATCCCAAAACCGCCGCCGCCAGAATCGCGCCTCCCGCGCCGGTTTGCGAAGTCCAATAAAATTGGGCTCTGCGCGCAAATTCCTGGCGGGTGGATACCTCCACACTGAGTAATCTGGCCTGTAATTCGCGCTGCACCGCGTCAATTGCGAATCCCGGCTGCACGTGGACCAGGATGAACATGGTTTGGTCGGCGGGCAGCCGCAGATAGCGCGATGCATCGGTGTAGGAAGTGAAAACGTAGGGGCTTCCCAGAAACGAGCTGAATCCGGAAGTTCTTCCCACCACCCGGGCGCGTTGATCGTTGATTTCCACCTCCAGCGGGAGGCGCCTGGGAATGTCGAGCATCTGCGCGTTGCTGCTGTCCACAACCAGTGCTTCCGGTGCGATGCCGAGCGGGCCCCCGGCGAGTTGCGGGATGGGAAGCCGGGCGCCACTATTTGTATCGGCGCCGATCAACGCCACTTGTTGCTGGCTGCCATCCATCTTGCGGAACTGCACCAGGCTGGTACAAATGCGGCTGGTGCCGCTGACGCCAGGAACGCCGCGGGCCAGATCGGCGAAACGCCTTTCAATGGGAACGGCAAACTCGAAACATTGCACTCCCCGGCCGGTGATCCAGATATCGGCTGCGGTGGAATCGATGATTTTCGATGCTGCCCGCAAAAATCCCAGCAGAATACTGCCCTGGAAAATCATGAGAAACACCGCGCAAGTAATGCCAAGAACGGTGACCGCAAACCGCATTCGGTCGTGCGTGATGTTGTACCAGGCCAGCCGCATCGCCTACACCGCAGTCTCCCAGGACCTTTTCCTCCGGCTCGAGAGGAGCTTCCAGGGATTCGGGAAAAGAAGGCCCGTGCGGGCGCGATATTCCAGATACGCTTGGGCCAGGGCGCTTCGTGCAAACTTTTGTTCTTCCGCAGCCGCGGCTCTGATATAAACCACGATCATAATTGCGATCGTCGGAGCCAGCCACCAGCGGCCGGTTGCCACCCATCCCGCCAGCCAGCACATCAGATAAGAGCAATAGAGGGGATGCCGGATCAGTCGATAAGGACCCTGCGCCGTCAGGTGAGCCGGAAGATCGGGAGAGAATGCTGCTGACAATGGCTGGCGCAAGTTGGTTCGGATTGCCCACCAAAACAATCCCAAGGCCCCGAAATAAAGCGCGGCCCCGCTGATGCCGCGCGCCCCGGTGACGTCCGGCGTTAGAGCAATGGCCGCCAGGTGGAGCAGCCCGAACACGATTCCACAGACCTTAATCAGCCTCATGCCAGGGGTTAAACCGGCCGGCTGAACGAAGAACCGGCGCATAGCCCAGCCGAAACTGGCCAGGCATCCGACGAGAAGAAGCCCCAACGGAAGCGGCGCCGAGATCCACTGCCATGCGGACGCGATCATGTTGCCAGCTCGTCCCCTGCTTCCCGGCAAATTACGGGAACGTCTCTCAGGCTCCAACGGCAGGCGTCCATCCATTTGCGATAGCGCGGGTTGGGACGCGAAGAATCGAAACGCAGCACCTCCATATGGCAGCGATAGTGCGCGTCATAAAACGAGGGTAGTTCGACGCCGCGCGCTCGCATTTGCTGCCCACCAATCCGCTTCAAGATGGCCGACGAACAGCGACGGGTACTGGCGGTGCTGATTCCCAGAGCGCCGCCGCACAATTGCGCAAAAGCGTAAGCGGTCGCAATCATCCGGAGAGCTTCGGTGGTGCAGCGCAATGCCTCCGCGATCACCCATCCACCCAGCTCGACGTAGGTACAGCCTCGGCGCCTGGCATCGTGAAGGTCCGCTTCCACGGCCTTTCGCAAGTCCCCACCCCAGGTTTCCGATTGCGCGAGCGTCGACTGAGAAATTGCCAAATCATGGAAACCAGCGCCATCTCGATGCGGCTGGTAGCGCATGCACGCAGCCACGCGCCCCTTGGCGTCCAGCGTCAACAAGTGCCAGCTATGCTGATCGGCTGACTGGACGTGCCGGCCGTCCGGCGCGAGTTGGGCGGCAGCTACCGCTCCTTCGTGCAGCGCGATCCTTCCCCGCAATTTCTGGGCTTCGGCCAGCCGACTACGGTGGCTAGACGAATCGACGATTACATCCGTGAACGTGCCACGCATAACCGGACTCGGCGACAGCAGGAGATTCTTCCTTTGTACGCCGGATGCATCCAATGAAAACAGTCTCATTACAGTAGAACCTCTTGAAGAAAAACTTTTCTAGACAGCCTTCGGGCGGCGTACTGAAGGAACAAAGAGATATACGAACAGTGGAGCCCTACCCGGCCGGGCAAAAGCACGACGACCGCGGAATTTTACTACTCAAGTGGTAATACCGCGAACGGGCCCTCACTGCGCCGGGCTAGTGAGAGCTGAAAAAAACTTTAAGGGCGATAGTACCATCCATGCAGGACCTTTGCAAGAATAAAAGCCGTTCAAATACCGTTTCTGACTGTTCATATTGGTTTTTTTACTGTCTGATGATCGATTGTGAGGTGGATGTTACTTAAGAGTGATAGAACTTATCTCGCGCATGATCCGCCTCACGCGGTTCGGCCCCACCTATGCCAAAGCACTAGTGAGGTGCATTACACCTTGGGCGTTGCGGTGAGTGAGCATTGCAATCTCTTCCGGACTGAGGATTTTAGGGAGGCTCTCGAGAAAGGCGCGGCCCCGCGTGTTGGCACTGAACGGATAGTCTACAGAGAAGAGCAGGCGATCGATGCCAACTACATGGATGGCGCAACGCAGCGGAGGCTGAGTGAAGTAGCCGCTGGTGGTGAGGTGGATGTTGGACCGGAAATAGGCGGCGACTGGCTGGCGAAGATGAGGCGCCGCTTGGGAGAGGATGCCACTGGAACGGGCGAGCGCGTACGGCAGGCCTTCGCCCATGTGGCCGATGATGAGCTGCAGGGTAGGCAGGCGATCGAAGAGACCGGCCAATATCAGTCGAAGCGTGTGCAAGCCCGTTTCGGCATGCCATCCCCAGCCCGCGATCGAAAGCATACGGCCGGCCTCACCGGGAAGGCCAGAGAAATAGGCGCGATCAACAGGTTCCGGCGGAGGTGCGGGGTGGAGATAAATGGGGACGTTGAGGTGCGCCGCGGCTTCAAAAACCGGAAGGAAGCGCGGATCGTCGAGAAACAGGCCGCCGGTAGTTCCATTGAGTAAAGCGCCATGGAATCCGAGCCGCGTGATACAACGCTCCAGCTCGATGGCTGCCGCGCCGGGATCTTTGAGAGCCAAGCTGGCGAAGCCGCCGAATCGATTGGGATGGGCACGAACGGCACTGGCCAGCTCATCGTTGATGTCGCGGGCAAGCGGCGTCGCGCTGGCCGCCTCCAACGCATCAAAACCAATCGCAGCGAGCGAGAGGACCTGAAAGTCGATGGATGCCTCATCCATCGCGGAAATGCGGCCGGCGCCTATATCGAGGAGTTTGGGTTGGAGCTCCGCGAGCTGCGGAGCGGCACTTTGTCCATAGACTCTGGTGGCTTGGAGGAACGGCTGGGTGACGAAGTGTTCTTCGAGTGTGATTACCGGCATCGAGTTTGTTTCTTGTTTCGAACGCGGACGCCTTAACCGTTAACCGGCCGCAAAGCCCCGGCGGATTTCGACCGGTGGGCCTGGTAGCAAGAACTGAATTCCGCCCAGAGAACCGCGTCAAAATTGAAACTCGCGATGACGGCTTCGCGCACGGGCTCCTCTACTGCTGGGCGGCCGTGGCCTTCCCATGCAGCGCCACGTATTGCTGCACCCGGCTGTTCTTGCGGCCGTAGGTCAAGTAGATGACCATTCCGATGATCAGCCATATGACCAGCCGGATCCAGGTGGCCAGCGGAAGGAAAACCATCAGCAGCACGGAAGCGATGATTCCGAGAATCGGCACCACGGGCACGAAGGGCGTTTTGAAGGGGCGGTGCAAATCCGGGCGGCGCACGCGCAGCACCCATACCCCCGCGCAGACGATCACGAAGGCCAGCAGCGTGCCAATGCTGGTCATTTCGTTCAAAATGCCGATGGGCAGAATGGCTGGGAGAAACGCTACGAAAACTCCGACCACTATGGAGGAGATCCATGGAGTCCGGAAGCGTGGATGCACGGCGCCCGCCCACTGCGGGAGCAATCCGTCGCGCGACATCGAGAAAAACACGCGCGACTGGCCCAGCAACATCACCAGCATCACGGTGCTCAAACCCATGATGGTTCCGATTAAGACCAGAAACTCGCCCCAGCGCACCCCTGTCTCAGCCATTCCTAAGGCGATAGGAGCGCCCACGTTCAGGCGGGTATAGCTGATGACGCCGGTCAGCAGCCAGGCGGTCACGATATACAGAAACGTGCAAAGCGCCAGCGATCCGAGAATGCCCACCGGCATATCCTTCTGCGGATTCTTAGCCTCCTGCGCCGCGGTGGAAACCGCGTCGAATCCAATGTAGGCGAAAAAGATCTTGCCCGCGCCGCGCATTACGCCCGACCACCCGAATTGCCCGGTGACGCCGGTATTGGGCGGGATGAACGGCGTCCAATTGGCCTTGGCGAGTGCCAGGTGCTGCAATACGTAGCCGGCCGCGACGGCGATAAACACCAGCACCGTGCCCACTTTGATAAACACGATCACCGTATTGATGGTGGCGGATTCCTGGATGCCGATCACCAGGATGGTAGTCACAATGGCGATCGCCAAGAAAGCGACGACGTTAAATACCGCCGTCGCATGCGGAAGTATAGTAACGTCCACGCCTGCCGGCAGCGAGGCCACGGGTTGCCACATCTGCCGATAGTAGGCGAGGTGGGTGCCCGGCGTGTCGATCCACTGCGGCGGCAGATCCAAGCCCAGCCGTGCGAGCAACTGCACCACGTTGGCCGACCATCCGGAGGCCACGGTCGCGGCTCCGAAGGCATATTCGAGGATCAAATCCCAGCCGATGATCCAGGCGAAAAGCTCGCCCAGCGTGGCGTAGCCGTAGGTGTACGCAGATCCGGCGATCGGGATCAAAGAGGCGAATTCGGCATAGCATAATCCAGCGAAGGTACACGCGATTCCGGCAAAGATGAAGGACAGCACAATGGCGGGGCCGGAGTTCTGTGCCGCCACCGATCCGGTGAGGACGAAAATGCCGGTGCCGATGATGGCGCCGATGCCGAGCGCGATCAGATTCGTGGCTCCCAGGGCACGTTTGAGGGTGTGCTCGCCAACTTCGTCAACCTCCTCCTTGATCATGTTGAGGGGCTTTTTGACGAGTAGATCCGGCATGGTTTGTGTGCAGCGTAACATATACGCCGACGCGTGTGCACAAATCGGCGTTGGGCGGGGCGGCGCGGTGGCCGACAATAGACTAGAAGATGAACTTACGCTGTCGATTTACGGTTTCGGCGTGCACACAAAGTTGGCGGCGTCATCGATACTGCCCGATCCCTGATAACGCGCAATTGCGGATAGGCGCACAACGGACGCGTGCGATCCACCCGGCCCTCCGCTGAGTGCGAGGCCACGATCCGGGTTGGCGGATTCGCTTTTTCCACCCACTGCTCCATGGCGCCGACGGAGTCGAACGAATTGGGGCCCTCGCCTCCGCCGCAATGATCCATCCCCGGGACCATGAACAGGCGGATGGAACCGCCGGTCTTGGACGCGCCGCCCATTTTGTCCAGAACGCTGGTGTAGTAATTGATGCTGTTCTCGGGGGCGATCAGCGGATCTGTCCAGCCGTGGTACATCAGCAGTTTTCCGCCGCGCGAGAAGAACTGCTTCAGGTTGGGATCGTTGGCGGTAATGATGTTGTGATCCACCTTTTCGGCCAGCGCGACGCCTTGGTCGAAATCGAAGGTACGCCAGTCCCAGTTGGGATCGTGATAGACGATGTCGCGGAACTCCGCCATGCCGATCTCGGACGGCTCCCGGCCGCCCGCCATGAAGGCCCAGCCGCGCTCGCTGCCCGGCTCGAGGCCCGGAAAGATCGCTTGCCCGGTGCGCGGATTGGTGGCCGGACCGTAGATTTTTTTGGCCGCTTCCACTTGAGGCGCAGTAAGGCAGGTGGGCGCATCGGCGCCCGGGCACGCGAGAACCTTAGGATCGAAATGACACTGGCGCGGGTCGTCAATCAGCCCGTCCTTCAGGCCATCGGCGGCGTCGCAAGCCTGGATGACGGCGTCATGCATCATCCGATATTGGAGGGCGGAATGAAACTGGCCGGATCTTGGTGCGTGGCTGCGCCCAGCCAGACCACCGAAGTCATCAGATGGATCCAGTTATTGGCTGGGGCGCCCGCGATGATGCCATCATAATCGTTCGGGTAGCGCTGCGCTTCCTTCAAACCTTGCTTGCCGCCCGAGGAGCATCCGATCCAGTAGGAATATCGCGGGCGCTTGTCGTAGTAGGCCGCGACAATCGCCTTGGCTTGGACCGTCATTTCATGCACTGCGCGATAGCCGAAGTCGATCACCTTCTCGGGATGGCCGAGCGCGAAGCTGCCATCCACCACGCCGCCCGCGTGCCCGGTGTCGGTGCTGGCGGAGGCGAAGCCTTCCTGAAGCGCGGCCATCAGAGCGTCATAGCTGATGGAACCGGTCCAACCGCCATTGCCCACGACTTGGAACTTGCCGTTCCAGCCGGCGGCGGGAAGCCAGACTTCGATCTTGATGTCGGAGTCCTGGCTGGGACGAAGCGTGGCGGCTACTCGGCAGAAGGCAGGCAGACTTTTGAGTGAGACTGGGCGACGGCGCGAACCCGCCGGACGGCATAGTGAAGGCGCCGGCGGCGACGGACTGCGCCGAGGTGATGGTGGTGTCAGGCAGTTTGAGGGAGGCCAGGCTCTCGCAAGTGGCGGCGCTGGCGGGTATAACGCCCAAGAACAGGGCGAACAGGACAATGAGACTCGATCGATTCGGCGGCATGTTGGAATCGATTATATGCCGCTGGAAGCTTTCACATTTCTCTAAAGCTTTCGAGGAATTCAGCGTCACTGGGAGTCTCGGCCGCAGCCATCGGTTTGCGCGAGGCGGGCCTCGACCCGGCTGATTTGGCGACGGCCGGCTTGAGCGCCTGCAAGCCGCCGCTGACGAGGAGCCGGCAACAGCTTACGGGAGGCGACAGCGGACGCCAGCACTCGCTGGGCGGGCGGCGGCCTTCTCACACCATTTTGATCGCCGCTATCCACCATCCGGGACAGCTTGCGAACTGCGTGACTCATGGCTTCGGCCTGCGCCGACAGTTCTTCGCTCGCCGATGCGCCCTGTTCGGCGCTGGCGGCGGTGCCCTGCGTCACCTGATCCATTTGCGCGATGGCTTTGGAGATTTGCTGGATGCCGCGCGATTGTTCCTGGCTGCCCAGATTGACTTCGTCCACTAGGGTCTTCACCTTCACAGTGCTCTCCGTAATAGCGCCCATCACGTCGGCGACGCGCTGCAGCCGGGTGCCGCCTTCATTGGATTTGGTGATCGACTCTTCGATCAACGCGGAGGTGTCCTTGGCCGCTTGAGCCGAGCGCTGAGCCAGACTGCGGACTTCATCGGCCACCACAGCAAAACCCATGCCAGCTTCACCGGCGCGAGCCGCTTCCACCGCCGCGTTCAACGCGAGGATGTTGGTTTGAAACGCGATCTCGTCGATGACTTTGATGATTTTCGAAATCTTATCGCTCGACCCGGTGATCTCCTGCATGGATTGCATCATTTCTTCCAGTGTCTGATTGCCTTCGGTAACGCGCTGATCGACGTCGGTCATGAGACTGGCGGCGGTGGAGGAATTCTCCGCGTTCTTTCTCGTCATGGACGTGATCTCTTCACTCGACGCCGCCGTCTCTTCGAGAGATGCGGCCTGTTCGGAGGAGCCTTGCGCCAGCGCCTGGCTGGAGGATGTCACCTGGGCCGACGCGCTGGCCACTTGTCCCGCGCCTTCGGTCAATTCGTTGACGGCTTGGCGCAACACCCGGGTAAGGCTGCGCACAAAGAGAAACAATCCGCCGCTCCCCGACCCGATTGCGAGAAGCAGGAGCAGCCAGGTGAGCGACTTCACCCGCGCGCCCGTTGCGAGCGCTTCGGCGCTGTATTTGACGCCAAAGGTGCGATTGTATTCGCTCTCGGCATGGATGGAATCCTTAACCTCCGTGTAAATCGTGTTACCTTCCACGAAGCTCTTGTACGGTTCTTGGTTTTTCTTAGCTTCGCTCAGCGCCCTGACTTTCTCCCATAGGTCGTAGTAACGCTGGAGCCCGGGATCGATCTTCTCATTGATGGCGCGCTCCTCGTCGGTGTAAATGGCGTTTTGCACCTTCTTGTTTTCCGACGCGATTTCGCTCTTCAGCCGCTGAATCTCCTGATTCATGTGTTCCATGTCACTGGAATTGTTGGAGGCCACATGCCTCCACATGTCGCCCCGCATTTCGAGGAAGTCGGACTCCATTTTGCTGCAGGCGGAGACACCGGCCAGCGAATCGTCCACGAGCGAGTGCATCGACTTGTCGTAGCTTTTCAGCCCCAGCAGAGAGACGACTCCCAATACAATCGTCAATCCGATGAGCAACGCGCCGATCAGCGTCAGTTTCTTTCCAACCGTCATTTGCGAGTCCATAAGCTTCCTGAGTAGCCTTATCGGGCGCGAGGCAGTTTTCGAGAGTTCGGGTTAACGGGCGGACTTTGCCAGGAACTCTTGGGAGCGAATGGTCCAGCCGAAATAGGTCTCGATATTGAATAGCGTAGCTTCCTGCATGGACGGCGGACCCGCCGCCATGGTGGCGTCGGTGATCAGGACGGGCCAGTAATCGAGGAAAAATGCGTCGCGCAGCGTAGATTCCACGCACACATTGGTCGCGATTCCGGTAAAGAAGAGATACCGTACCCCGCGCGCTTGCAGCTCGGCATCGAGCGCGGTGCGGGCAAATCCGCTGTAGCGTGTCTTGACGATCACGATGTCGCCCGGCTGGGGCGCCAGCTCGTCCACAATGGCGAAATCCCACGTGCCGGCGGTGACCAGCTTGCCCTTCAGCTCCGGACGGCAATTCATCAGACGGATGCCGAGCTCCTTGTGCCAGTTGGGCGATTCAGGGCCGCCGCTATCGCTCAAGTCCGCCTGGTACCCCATCTGCAAATACACCACCGGCATTCCGGAGCGGCGCGCGGCCGATAAAACCTGGCTGATGACGCTGACCACTCGGGGAGCGCCGGAAATATCGGCGCCGGCGATATCGAGCATCCCGTTGCGGCTGGCGAAGGCATTCTGCATGTCGACCACCACCACCGCCGACTTGGCGAGATCCACTTCCACCGGTTCCGGCTTCGCTTCCAGTTGCATGGCTATTTCTCATCGGCCGAGGGCCCGTACATTCCCGGCGCCGGCACATCCAACAGGCGAAGATAAACCGTCAGTTGCCCGCGGTGGTGGACAACGTGATTGATCACTCGCCGCCGCAGAAACTCCAGGCGCGGCATTCCAAAAAACAGACTGGCCGACCTGGATTCGATGAGGTGCTGGTCGCTCACGATCGAGATGGCTTCCCGTGCCGCCGCGATGTTTTTGTCGGCTAACTCCAGCAGCTCAGCCTTGGATGCCACGTCGATCGGCCGCTTGGCCTGCCCGCGGATGACGGCCGCGGCCGAATACGGAATTTGCGCCAGGTGGTTCGCCAGCCTGCCGAGCGTGGAGGATTTTTCGTGTGGTTTCCACGCGAATTTATCTTCGGGCACGCACTCCAGGAGCTTCCGCGTGCTGGACATTTCCTGATCGAATTCCTGAAGCAATGCGTCACGGATCGCCATTCAACCTGAGCGGAAGAATAGCATATTCGGCCTGCTACACGAGAGCCGGTTCTTTGACGCGCGGCGCGGGCGCCGGCAGCTTGCGTTTCTCCTGCTGCAACGTGTGGACGGCCATCAGCGCGCCGATGGGATGCGCTCCCACTGCCGCCAGCGGATCGGCGTCGCGCCCCGGTTTGTCGCCGTTGATATGCCGGAACAGGAACGTCTCTTCGAGCGCCAGGGTGTGTTCCGGGCTCAGGCCATACTCGGCTGCGACGGCCACCACGTCCTGGAAGGCGCGCACCCGCAGGCTAGGCTTGAATCGCAGATCGTAGAGCAGCTTGTTCAGCTTGTACGCCGTTAGCGGCGGATGGTTGTAGAAGTGGTAGGGATGGTTGTGGAAAGTGTATGGTTGGGGAGGTTCGGCATTGGGCTTCGCTCCTGGATGGAAGACCGCTACGGCGTGTCCATGATGCGTGGTCTCCTGATAGGAGAGCAGCTCCATGTGTTGCGGCCCAACCGCGCCCAGCACAGCGGCCCAGGGCAGCATCTCGGTGTTTCCTACTTCATCGAGCTGCTCCGCGCTGAGGTTGATGAACGAGTCGCTATGGCCGTTCTCGAGTTCATGAATGCACCAGCGATCGAAATCGTAGGCGGGTTTGTAGTATTTCCAGGTGCCGGGATAATGCGACATGCCGCCGCTCGCGAGCACTGCCACGCGTTCCGGCCGCGAAGCCACGATCTCCGCGATGGCTTTACCTAGCGCGGCACAGCGACGGGCGCTAGGCAGCGGCGGCAAGTAAGTATTGATGAAGATGGGAACCACCGGAATGGCGCGGTTCTGGAGCACCCATTCGAAGATGGCGGCGAAGGAGTGGCCCAGGTCGGCTTCCTGGGAATACGCCATGTCGAAGTCGCGCGCCACCAGTTGATCCAGCACCACTTCGGCGAGTCCCTGATGGATGGGCGGATTCCAGGTGCGGCCGGCGAAGGCCGCGGTGGCGTTTTCGCACGACATGATCGCAAACGTCGGGACGCTCTTCAGAAAAAAGGTCTCCATATGATCGCTGGCGAAGATGATCAATGCGTCCGGTTTGGCTTCATCCAGCAGTTTGCCGAGCCGGAGCATGGCGGCGATTCCAGCGTCGAGTTGCTTGGGGTCCTCTTCCGGCGGCCGCGTGAAAAGCTGCGGCGCGTGCATGGTCGCCATGGCTGCAACAATCTGTCCCATTTGCCCTCCTGCTAATGCAGGACTACGGGATGCAATTGAAAAACCGCAATTTAGAGGCGTAGAAAAGGCGATTTTCCTGGCAAATGAGCGAAGGGCCTCAAAACGGCCTGTGTGAAATCGCTCATGGCATCATTTGCCGAACAGATCTTTGTAGTTCCGATTGTTCTCGCAGACGTACTCGTCCACCTTTTCCAGGTCGCCGCGGAGCGGAAAAACGCGGCTGAGGGTCCAAGGCTTGGCGAAAACTTTGGGGTCTTCGATGGTGGCATCCCACTGCAGATGATCGAAATCGATCCGATGGAAGCGCTCCACCACGTGCAGCGCCTCGGTGTGGCGATAGCCGCCGGGCAGCTCGGTTTTGTCGTTGAACCCGATGGTATCCACCACCAGGGTGTCGCCCTCCCAATGGCCGATGGAATCGCCCATCCAGGTGGGATCGGGATCAGCGGGATGCGGTGAGCCGTCGGTCGGAATGATGCGAAACAGATGCAGGTATTCGTGGAGGATGACCACTTTATCGCGACCCTGCACGATTTGCCACTGGTAGGGGACGAAGTAACTTTGAGGGACGCCGGTGGGCATACAGTCGGCGTAGAGGCCCGCGTCGTTGGGACCGCGGATGACTTTGAACTTCTCGGCTCCCGGCTTTAATTCCGGCGGGGCATCGGCGCCGCGGCGCGCAAGATTGTATACGCCGGAAAGATCGGGCTTGCCGTCGGCCATGCGGGGAACGTCTTTCTTTACCTCGGGGGCGGTTTCGGCCGCGATTGGAATGGTTCCGGCGACCGTCACCGTGATCGACTTGGTGACCAGTGTATTCTTCGCGCCGTGCACCGTGATGGTGTAGGTTGTGGTCGCCTGCGGAGTGATTCTGCGGGTTCCGCGGGCAGCAACGGTGCCGATTCCCGGCGTGATGGTAATGCCGGCCGGATTTTCGGCGCCCCAAACCAACAGGAACGACTGGCCGGGTTGGATGGAGCCAGGCTCGGCGGTGAACTTGTTGATCCGTGGCGGCGGCGCAAAGCGCGCTTGGATCCGGCCTGATGGCCCCAGCGGCCGATCGGGCTCCGGCGGAGGCGTTTGGCCAAAAGCGAACGAAGCGAGCACCGCGATGATTAGTCCCGCGCCAAAGTTTTGCATGAGTCTTCTCCCCCAAACAGCGATGGCCACAGATCACGCTACAGCAAGATCGGGCGCGGCGTCAAACTTCAAGCCGCTATCGATTATGGAAAGTGACCTCTTGGACGGATACCCGGGGTTCACCCGGAGGGCTTTTAAGCCGGCGGGCCAAATTTTTCTGGAAGATTCGCCCGTTGAGCTCGTGGGCCGGCGGAGCGTGAATGAGGATGTTAGCGCTGGGCGCGATCACATACAGCAGATGTCCGGATTCAAAAGAAGGCGATTCCTTGCGACGCCAGAATCACGGCGGCCCACAGGATGAGCGACAGCGCGTAGGCGAGTTTGGCGGGCAGAAGCGCGGCGAAAGCCAGCGACACGAGCAAGAGCATTTTCACGCGAAACGAGATGCTGTTGTAGCATTTCAACGGTTCCAGCCAGAACAGAAGAGCGCCGGTGAGGAGCATCCAGGCCAGGCCGATCCGTTTCCACGGGCGCATTACCGAAAACAGCACCGCGCCTCCGAACCACGCGATTCCGAGCACGTGCAACGAGCCCAGGATGGTAAATCCCCAAGTGGATTCGCGCAGCAGCGTGCTGGATGGGGTGTCTTGAATCCAGCGGCAGATCGCTAGCAGGGACATCGCGCTAGGCGTCGAGATCGGCGATGGCTTTAGCGCTGGTCACGACGGAGGACCATAAGATCAGCGAAAGGATGGCGGCGGCTCTCCCATTTCCCGCCCGCACCGCCTTTCGATGCACTGTGAAGTGGGCGAGCCAGGCGAGAGCGAGCAGGACCATCTTCGCCAGGAATCCAGGGTTGTGAACGTAACGATTGACGTTCGAAAAGAATAATGCGGCGCCGGTGACCAGCATCACCCCGAATCCCGCCCAGGTCCACGAAGCAAGCGTCTTAGCGATGGCCTGGTCACGCGTTCCGAATCCGAGCAGCCACAGGTCCACAATCACGATGGTGCCGACAGAGAACGCCAGGCCCATGACGTGAATCGCTTCAGTAATTGGGAAAAACACTACTTTTGGAAAGGGCGGCTCAGCGCCCGCCCGCGGTTTCCAGGACTCGCTCGGCTTTGGCGCGTTGCAGCGGCCACATGGTGAAGAAGTCGGCGTAGGCCACCAGGAACGGAAATGTCACGGACAGCAGCGCCGAAGCAAGCCAGATTTCCGACTGGTACGACGGCGCCCCGTTCTCGAGTTTTCCGGTAACCACATGCGCCAGCGTTCGGTACATGATGGCAAACAGGTTGCCGAGCACCGCCGCGGTGACGGCATTCAAGACGCCTTTGAGCGGCTGTTTGAAGCTAGTGAACAGCGATCCCTGGAGCATGTTCAGGATGAAAATTGTTCCGAAGAGGAATGGAATGGGGACTTCCACCATGAAATCCACCTGGTCCATTTTCAGCACGTCCACGCCGATATAATAGGCGCCCCAGCCGATGATGAGAGACACGATGGTCCATACAAAGCCCAGCATGGGCTGCTTCATCAGCGCGGGCGATTTGGTGAATGGCCACAGGTCAAAGTTTAAGGACAGGAACATTACCGTGATGGCCGTCACATAGAACACCACGCACGTCCAGCCGCTGAAAAGGCCATGCGGATCCTGCGAGGGAACGTAGACCGGCGCGCCTTTCAAGAAATCGAAATTGAAGAAGATGCGGAAAAAGAGGTAGTTGATGGCATAGCAGGCCACCATCATCGCCACTCCCACTCCAATTGGATTCTTGATGAAGGCGGTGAAAGGCCAGCCGCCCCACATAATGGCCATCCAGAACATGATGACCACCGAAGCAATCATGCATTGCGTGAAAATCGGAGTGGGAGGGCTGATGGCGCTGCCCACGCCGGTCCAGTGCGCAAGCACGACAATGATTCCGGCAATGAGCGCGATCAGGCTGAACAGAATGCCGCGAACCGGCTGCGAACGCTCGGCTGCAAATTGCGGCTGTTTCATCCCCCACGTCACGCCCATGACGATTTCCATGGGGATGAGGCAAAGCAGGAAGGTGGCAATCCATCCGGAAAAGCGCGGGAAGTCGAATAGAGAAATAAAACCAAGCGAAATGGCCATGATGAAGGCTGTGGCGAGTATGCCGAGTAGAGGTTGTTTGAGCCCGGACAAGGGATCTCCTTTCATGCCGCCAGGCGATCTTATGGCGAAGGCGGCCGCGATTGGGATCGCGGCTAGTCATACTATCACATGCGGCCAGCCTGGTGAGGCGAGAGTTCAGTAAGATTGTGGAGTCCTATGCCCACCATTCAGCACATCCTCTTCCCGTTCGATTTCTCGGCCGCCGGAACTGCTGCCATCCCCTACGTTCGTGCGCTCGCCAACCAGCTGCATGCGCGCGTGAGCATTTTGAGCGTGGTGCCTCCGGCCTGGGTTTCGCCGCCCGGCCTGATTCCTCCGCCGGCAGGCTCGGACCCGATAGCGCTGCAGAAGGCATTGCAAGAGCAATTGGACAAGCTCGCAATCTACGGCCTGGAGTCGTCTCCGGCGCGGCTGACGGCTTTGGGCGATCCAGCGGAGAGGATCGCCGAATTCACGCGCGATAACCGGGTGGATCTGGTGATGCTTCCGACGCACGGCCACGGCCTGTTTCGAAGGTTGCTGCTGGGTTCTGTGACGTCCAAGGTTTTACACGACATCCATTGCCCGGCTTGGACCGCGGCGCACGCTGAAAAACAGCACGCCAAAGAAGTGCCCCTCAAGATCTTGTGCGCGCTGGATGGGAGCGCAAAGAGCCTGGCGTTGGCGCAATGGGCGGCCGACTTCAGCCACCAGATGGGCGCGGGCCTCCAGTTGCTGCATGTGGTGCGAACCATCAGCGATTGGCTGTCGCTCGAAAGCGAGCAGACGCTGCAGGAGGAACTGCGGGCGGAGGCGCGGAGCCGCATCGAAGCGAGCTTGAAATCCGGCGGATTAGACCTGCCGCTGCGCATCGCGGTCGGCGAAATTGTGACCACCATCACCGAGGAAGCGCGGCAGGAGGGCGCGGACCTGATTGTGCTGGGGCGAGGCGCGATGCACGAGACGCTGGGCCGTCTGCGTACGCACGCGCACGGGATTATCCAGCGGTCGCCCTGCCCGGTGCTGAGCGTATAGCGTGGTCCCGCGTTGATGGTTCTGTTCCAAAATGCCCAGCCGAACCATAGGCGCGGCGTCACGGCAATTTTCCGCCACTTGGGAGCTCTGGGACTCTTCTTTCTCGCGATCCTGGATAGTTCTCCGCTGCCGACATTTGGCGGACCCGATATCCTGATCGCGATTCTGGCCGGCAGTCACCGCAACCCTTGGTATGAATATGCGGCCGTTGCAACAGCGGGCTCGGTGATCGGCGCTTACATCACGTTCCGTATCGCCCGCAGAGCCGGGGCGGCTTATCTCAACAGCAAATTTGGACAAGGCAGGGTGTCGGCGTTCCTGCAAGCTATTTCAGAAATGGGGCACCGGAACATTGGTAGCGTCCACCGCCATTCCTTTTCCATTCCCCACCAGCATGGTGTTCGCGGCCGCCGGCGCTTCCGGCTACCGCATGAGCAAGTATCTCCCGACAGTCGCGGTGTGCCGCGCCGCTCGATATTCGGCCATTGCCGTGGTCGCCGACCTGTATGGGCGCCATTTCATCCGCGTGATCCGGCATCCAACGCAATATTGGGGCTGGATGTTGCTGTTCCTGGCGATCATTTGCGGCCTGATCGCGGGCGGGATTTTGATCAACCGGCGAATAGCTGCGGAGCCAGGCTGACTGAAATTAGTGGCGTCCCTAATCAAGGAAATGTCGGAACCTGGTCTGATTCACCAAATGGGGCTTGCCTTTCGGGGGGCGGCTTTTATACGTTCGGAGCTTTTTATTCTGGCAGGAGAGTTCCCCAGGCAATCGGCCTGCCCGGTGCTGAGCTGTAGCGTGGTCCCGCTGACCTATCTCTATTTGTAAGCGCGATTCCGTGTCGTATTTGTAAGCGCGATTCCGTGTCGTGGTGGCGGACGCTTCCTTCACTCGATTCTGGATACCTCGCCGATTCCGATATTTGGCTCGCCACGTCGGCACCAGCCACCTTCGTGCGGCCAGGTACCGGGCCGTGTATCACCGTTCGAATCAGGCAAAGCGGGGTCGGGCCCCCCTTTGTGGCCTACATTGCTATTTCCTTCCCATTTCCTGCCAGCATGAGTCGCGAGAGAGCGGACCAATCGGGAAAAAGAGCTGGCCAAAGAAACTTTGGGGGGCGGAAGGTGGCGTCGTGCGGATCGGCTTGCCGAAACCGCTGCTTCTCAAAGCGGAACGTTAGTACTGGTACGTTACGGTTTGCCAGACACCCCCATTCCCCTTATAATATTTTTTACACCGGAGGTTTCTTGAAAACAAGTTTTGTACTTCTGTCTTTTGCCCTTGCTTCGGCCCTTCCTTCTTTTGGGAGCAGCTTCTACGTCGGTTCTGACACAGCCTGCTTTTACTCTTTCAGTGACAGCACTTGTCCACTAACCTCCGGCGAATCGACGTTCGGAGTTACACTCAGCGGTAATCCGCTCATGTCCTATACGCCGGATTCCGGGTTTGACGCGCCTGCTACTGGCGGTCCGATCGAACTAGGTACGTTCAGCGTGAACGAGGCGCTCCTTGGGGTGGTCGGAGGTAACTTCGACCTCAACATTGAATTCACCGCGCCCGGCGGCGGCGGAAATACCTATTCAGCCACCGAGTTAGGCCTTGTGGTGTTGGGTGCGGGCGGCGCGGAAGTCAGCTTCAGTGACCCGCTGACTCAGCTTTACACCTATCCAGGCGGCGAATTCGAGGTTACGCTTCCGAGTGGGCCCATTCTAATCGGCGCGGGCGATCAGTATACACTCGACGCAGTGATCACCCCAATCGCCTCCACCCCAGAGCCTGCCTCCCTGGCTTCGGGCGGTGCCGCTCTCATGCTTCTTGCATGTGCGCTTTGGCGTCGGCGCATCACGAAAACGGTCAGTCTTTAGGATCCATCACCTCATCCACGGCGGCGCTCTCCCGGATGTCCTGGGGCGAGATCAGTTATGCACGGCCGTATACAGGGTCTGCGCACCGCTCTGCCCATTCAGCGTGAACGTAACGGGCACCAGGTCGCTGTTGGCAACGTTCGGCACAACGATATTAAACTGATACAGGCCGACAAATGACGGGGCCAGGCCCGAGTAGGTCAAATTCGCCTGCGTGGATCCGAACATAACCTGCAGATTGCCGTTCAACTTGCTAGATCCCTGGTTGATTTGCCCGGCGGGAACGTCGGGAATAGCTGCGCCGAATCCGATGCCGTACGTAGTGATCGTCTCTCCCGGCTTAGCTTGCCTGGAGGCTACGCCCGCGATCGCGCCCGGCGGAAGAACATAGGTGCTCGCGTCGGAGAACAACGCGGCCAGATATTGAGAGCCGTTCACCGTGAAGACGGGCGGGGCAAGCAGCCCCGGCTCTAATGGATTCACGCTCACCGAGAACGGCGCACTGGTGCCTTTGGCGGTAGTAACAATCACCGGTTGTGGACCAGCGCCTACCCCGTCGGGAACCAACGCGTCTACTTGGCCGGGATTGATGTAATAGATAAAAGCAGACTGGCCCCCGACCGTCACTTTAGTTCCATCGAGCGAGGTGGGAGCGTTGTTCCCACTGAAATCCCCACTGCCCCATTCCCGCGAATCCGGGGCCAGGTTCGCTCCATAGATCTCCATCCAGGTTCCCGGCGTGACTGCATCGAAGGCGCCGTATGAACCGGCGCTGATTATGGTGCCGGTGACTTCAGGACCCACATTGCCGGCCGATCCCAAAACCAGCGACAGACTATCGGCAATGCCGTCATTATCAAGACCTTCCTCGCGGGTCATGGTCATCAAAACATGAATCACGCGCGTGCCGGTTGGCACGTTGCCGCTGGTGGACCGCTGGAGGAGTCCACTGTTATTATTCCGATCGGCCGCCAAAACCGGACCGATCTGGGCGCTGCCCAGCACGGTTCCAGTCCAATTCTGAAATTGAATCGTGAGGACACAGTTATCGTCCTGGGTTGAGAACCCACCCAGCCAGCCCGCCAGCGTATAGGGTACATTACCGGCATCGATCAGCGTGGCAGCGGAGGAAACATCAATTTCCTGGAAGGCGGTGCCGACCGGATTGGAATCGTCCGAAACATCCTGACCGCCATAGAAGTAACTGCTCCCGGCATCGGAGGGTCCGCCGGTCACCTGATACAAATCGCCCCCGGGATCCTGATAGGAATCGGCCGTAAAGTATGCGCTCCGGACCCAGCCAGGAACGTCTGTGGAAACATCGATTGTTGAATTTTGGTCCAGTCCGGGTGAGGCGTCCGCGCCTGGATTGGTAATTAGATTGATGCCAAGCAAAGATTGCGGCGTGGACGGCGCATTCAAAATTAGTGATAGATTGTCGGCATAAGCTTCGTTATCGGAGCCGTTCACCCAATTCATGTTCAGGGTCACCACCGCCTTCCGCGTCCCAACCGGAATCTCCCCGATTTGACGCCGAAGATACAAGCCATTTTCCAGGTTCGCGCGATCGCTCGGCGCCACCGGGCCCAAGGTGACGGTACTAAGCTGATTGCCGCCAGCGCCCTGAAACGCCACCGTCAACGTCGCTTTGTCGTTGTCGCCACCGTAGCCACCGAGATATCCGGAAACTGCAAATGTCACCGTTCCCGCGTCCAGCGCAGTAGCGGCCGCCGACACATCGATGGTTTGGGTGAAGGTGCAACTCGCCGGATTGATACCTCCCGCGAAGTAGTTGTTGCCGGCGCCTCTGGGAACGATGTCGGTTGGCGAAACGCCATTGATGTTCATCCACGCAGTGCTGTAGGTGTAGACATCGCAACCGGCGGTGCGCGACCATCCGGGTACTGTGGCGACCGTCGCGGTACCATCATCGCCCACCCCGGCTTCGGCGCCGGCGTTCACGATCAGATTGCCGCCGAAGATGGTGGTTTGAGCGGCTAGAGGAAGAACTGCGCACGTCAGGACGACAGCTCCGAAGATTGTTTGCATGGGTTTGGGCCCGGCTCTATGCGCCTTGCTGCCGGTCTAAGGCAGTATACATCGGCCACATACGACCCCGTGTCATGTTAATCGCTGATAATTCGTAGGTGATTGTACTGAGAGAGTGAAGGTGGCGTCCCCAAGGGGATTCGAACCCCTGTTATCGCCGTGAAAGGGCGGTGTCCTAGGCCGGGCTAGACGATGGGGACTTTCCGGGAAGGAGCCTTGCACAAACCAATGTAACACGCGTCCGCCGGCCTTCGGCGGTGGTGCCGGTCTTATAGCGTCTTCAAGTACGCGATTACGTCGTTCTTGTCCTGCTCGGACAATTGATCGGCGTACGCGGGCATTCCGTTGCCGCCGGTGTTGATCAGGTCGCGCACGTTCGCTTCAGTCACCGGCTTGCCGTTGACCAGCTTATCCATCTTGAAAAGCCCTTTGAGCCCTGGCCCGACTTTGGTGTCCGTGCTATCGGCATTGTGGCAGACCGAGCACTGATCGAAAACGTCCTTGCCCTTGGCGGGGTCGCCCGGCTTTGCCTTATCCTGGGCGTACAACCCGGCCATCAAAATCGCGCCCGCGGCGCAGCCTACCATCCAATTCCGCATTCGAATCCTCCCGAAGATAGTTACTCACCCAGGATACAATCTTCGCGGCGGTGAGTCATCTGACGGACCATTCCAGCCGCTTAAGGCCTATCTATGGGCAGCACGCGAAAGCGCCGTCGACCCTCGATGCGATAGGTTTCGAAGTCCGCGTAGTCCACGGTAAAGATTGTCGAGAGCGATTCCCTTTTCGCTAGATGTACCAAGGTACCGTCGGCGAAATCCATAGGGCGATCCCAATAACGGGACATCAAGGCATGGATCTGGGGGAGTTCCGAATCTTGAATCTCTGCTAGCCTCACCGCGCCGGAACGGACAAACGTCCAGACGGCTTCCATTCCCCGGCGATCGCTACCGGCCAGGTGAAATACTTCCGTGAGAACTGCTTCGGACGTCATAAGCGGAAGCCGGAGTCGCGTAAACTCCTCCAGACAGATATTGTGCCAGCGATCCGCTCGATCGAGCAAAGCGAGGATCGCGCCGGTATCGATGAGAGCGTCAACGCCCATGACGCTGCCGTATGAGCCGCCTCACGATCTCACGCGCGTTCTCCGCGCGTCGAGGGTCGTCGCCCGCGATCGTTCCAATGGCTTTCGAAGCAGCTTCGTGAAGACGCTTCTGTTCGCGATCGTCGTCCTGGCCAGCCGTCCCTTTTTGAAGCCAATCCTGCGCGGCCAGGTCCAAGACAGCAGAAAGCGAAAGCTTCCGGCGGCGCGCTTCGCGCTCCAGGCCGGTCTTCAACTCCCTGGAGACGCGCCAGCTGTATACTTCTGTCTTCATGCACTACATTGTAGCGCATTGCCACCGGGGCACTGGCCCCCGATCGTCCCGCTAGAATGTTCCTATGGCTAGACTTCTGAAGGAAGGCGACGCCGCGCCTGCGATTCATGCCGAAGATGATAAGGGACAGCCGTTTGATCTGGCCACCCTCAAAGGCAAGCACGTGGTGCTGTATTTTTATCCCAAGGCGGACACGCCTGGATGCACCCGGGAATCCTGCGAGTTTCGCGATCACTCGAAGAAGTTCACCAAGGCCGACACAGTGATCGTGGGAGTGTCGCCCGATAAAGCGGCCGCGCAGTCGAAGTTTAAAGACAAATTCGATCTGCCCTTCACGCTGCTCGCCGACGTGGATCACAAGGTGGCCGAAGCCTACGGGACGTGGGTGGAGAAGAGCATGTACGGGCGCAAGTATATGGGCATCGAGCGCAGTACGTTTTTGATCGGAGCCGACGGGAAGATCAGGAAGATTTTTCGCAAGGTGAAGCCGGACGGGCACGCCGAACAGGTGTACGAAGCACTGCAATCGGCGTGAGCGTTCAGAAGCGCAAAGGGTGCGGCGCGCACCACAAAACAGGCCAGGAACCGGTTCGCGCCGCGCTCCGTTTTGCGCGAGTTCCTTAAAAGCTATAGCGCAGCGCCAGCAGCGCGAAAGAATTGCGATGATATTGACCTAGAAAGTCGCCATCCTCGCCGCGAATCCAACTGTAGCCGGCGGTGGCGCGCCAATGCTGCCCGAAGGCTTGCGAATATTCCGTGCGCAGCCAGCTTCCCTCACCGTTCTGCCGCACCGCCGCATCCACGGCCACGCTGCGATTCGAATCGATGGTGTACTGGGCGTGCGCGAGCACCGCTCGCGCAAAGCCAAGCTCAGGCGAAAATTGCAGCGTCGGAGTACGCGCCGTAATGGCATCGCCCGCATAGCCTGCGACGATGGAAAGCTCCTTGATTTGGCGCTCGAACTGAAGCACGTAAATCACGTAGTTGTCCTGTTGCCGATCGGGCGAGGTGTAATAAGCCGCTTCGGTCTTCACCGTGAACCAGCGCAATGGCACGGCGGCGTCGGCACCGTACAATCGCAACTCGGGGTAAGTGCGGATATAATCGATCGCGTTTCCCAGCGGGCTTAAGGTCCCTTGAAACACCGGCAGATAATTGAATCCATCGTAAAAGCTGGCCGAGACTTCATAGCCTGACCCGATGTGATTCCAGCGCGCGCCGAAAGCCGAGCGCCCCGGAAATTCGGACCCGAGATCCACCAGTGCGAGGCCTTCTACGGCTGGCGGAAGCACGGTCCAGCGTTGGTTGATCAGAGGCGTGCGGCTGGGTGTGAAGCGCGGCTGCCAAACGAAATCGAACGAATCCGTGCCCGTGTCGTAAATGACGCGCGCTGCCAGGACGGCCAGGAAATCCGGATCGGTGACGGTGAGAAAATCCTTGGGCGCAAAGCGATCGGTGGGATTCAGAATGTCGGCCTTGCCCCAGCGGATGAACTGCTTGCCGAAATCGGCGGTCAGTTTGCCTTTCGTGATGGTCGCGTTGAATTCGCGCAGCGACAATGCGGGGCGTTCGAGCGATCGATCCTGCCAATCCAGATGCAGCGCGCGTTCCACTTGTTCGTGCGTATCGAAGCGCGCGTCGAACGAGCCGGCTAATCGCAGCCACGGAAGCGCTTTGTAAGAGGCTTCGTATCGGAACAGGCTGTCGTCGACGGCCTGGCCGTTGTCGTTGGGCGCGGTTTCGGGATATAACGAAAGATCGCTTTCGACAAAACCGCGCTGGTTGAAATTTTGCGCGGCTGCGGGGAGCCATAAAAGCACAGGCAAGAGCGCCCGCGCCAGCTTAACCACGCCTTAGAGCCTCGAGCGTAAAATCTTCGTCCTTCATCGGGACGTTGTATTCGAGTTTCTCGAGCTTCAATACCGTGCGGCTGTTGCGGCCGGCGTCGAAAACTTCGACGTTTCGCGGCGTCCAGATCCCGGCGACGTCTTCAATGTCGCTGTAGCGGATGCGGCGGACGAGCTTGTCCTTAGAATAGCTTTCGATTTGCGCAACCACATAGTTGTCTTTGCGAACCCAAACCAGCGATGAAGTGTACTGCGAGGATTTCGTTTGCTTCGGCTTCGATTCGACCTTCCAGCAAGCCGCGCCGTCGATGGTGTCGCCGCCCACGAGCTTATAGTCAAACTGATCCACGTCCCGCTCTTCCAGATCTTCGAAGCTAAAGTCGGTGCCGAAGAAGCGTGTGGAACGGTCCTGGGTTGCGATGCGGCGGTCGCGTTCGATGGCGGGCGTCCACATCCATTGGTCCGAAGCGCGGTCGGTATGATTCACGATCAGGAGCGCCACGCCCTTCACTTCCGCCGGAGCCGTGAATCGCAGAATCACTTTGCTAGCCCCAAAGGAGCCAATGCGCCAGTACTCCCAGCGCTTGATGCTGACTTTCTTGGACGACCCGATCACTTCGAGCGTTCCTTCATACCGCTGCGACTTGGATCGCGAATGGTTTTCCGATTCGGCGATGATTTGCCGCGCGTCCTGCGCTGAAGCGAGTGCGGTGGCAAGGAGGCAGAGCGAAATGAGTCTACTCATACTCCAGAGCCTCGCCGAGTGATCCTCGAACTGCCGTTTCCGCCGGCGCGATGGCGGACAGGAACGCCACCAGCAATATTCCGGGCACGAGCCAGAGCGCAATCTCATAGGGGTATTCATACGCAAGGCGCACGCCCGCGATGTCGATGGCCTCGTTGTGCAGGCTGTAGTAAAGCTGCAACGCGCCGAATGCCAATCCTAGTATCAATCCGACCGTGCCGACAGCCAGCGCTTCCAGCCAGATGGTTCCACGAATCTGATTGCGCAACCCGCCAACGGCCTGCAACACGCCGAGTTCGCGCCGGCGATCGGTGATGGAAACGGTCAGCGTGTTCACGATGCCGAGCACGGCCACCAGCACTGCGACCGCGATCTGCACATACGTGATCCCGAACCACTGATCGGTGAGCCGCAGAATGTAACGCCGCACATCGCGATTGGTGAGCACGAACAGCCGCCGCTGATTGCCGAACTTCTCCAGTATTCGCCGCTTCACATCCGCCTCCGCCGCGCCTGCGGCGAGATAAATTCGGAAGACGTTCACGGAGCTGTCGTTCCAATAGCGCTTGTACAGCGAACGGTCCATCAGCAGGCTGCCCTGTTCATCGGAATAATCGGTAACGATGCCGGCGATCGGAAGACGCAGCACGCCGCCCGGGCTTGGAATGTCAACGACGTCCCCGAGCTTGAGCCCGCGCAGCAGCGCGAGGTTTTCCGAAGCGAGAACGGCTTTGCCTTCCTGAGTCCGCCGGAACATGTCCTCCGTGTCGCCGACAATAGCAGGAAGTATGGCATGTTTTCTCAGCTCAGCAATATCGGCAGCAACCAACATGGTCGGTTTCCCCTGGACGTCGATCCGGGCGTCACGCACCATTTGCAGTTCGCCCACTCCCGTGATCGCGGCCAACTGCGCGCCCATGCTTTCCGGAAAACGAAAGTCGCGCTGAGTAAGGCTTTGCGAGGGCGAAACGTAGAGGTCCGGGTTCAGAGCGACAGTGAGCCAGCGGTAAATGGAATCGTAGCTGGCGCGCGTCATTCCGCCGAGCGAGACCACTAGCGCGAGCGACAACATCAGGGCCGCCACGGCTCCCGATGTACGGCGAGGCGCTTGCAACAAGCTGTCGGCGGCGAGCGTGCCTTCCACGGGCCTCAGCCATCGAAGCAAGGGGCGCAGTGCGCGCGCCAGCCACAGTGCGAATGTCGGGGCCAGCAACAATGCCGCGAGCACTGCCAAAGCGTCTCCGGCATAGAAAACAATGTGATCGCGCGAAACCAACAGTAACCCGGCGGCCGCGACCGCCAACATAAGTGCGGCGATCCTCCGCATACGGCTCTCGCCCGCGCTCAATTGCTGATATTTCCCCTTTTGCAACGCATGCACGGGATCAACGCGAGCGGCGTTGCGCGCCGGGATCAGGGCCGCGACGACGCTGGTGATCACTCCGAGCACCACCGCGAACGTCAGCAGCATAGGATTGGCCGAGATCTCATCAACCTTTTGCGGGATGCCGTAAATCTGCCCCAACAGCGATCCGATATAGCTCGTCATTCCGCGCGCAATCGCAATTCCCGCCAGCACTCCGACGATAGACCCAAACAGGCCCGCCACCACGCTCTCGCCCAGAAACAGCGTGCGGATCTGCCGCCGCGTGGCCCCGAGCGCGCGCAGAATACCGATCTCCGCGCGCCGTTGCGTCACGGCAATCTGAAATGTGTTGTAGATAATGAACATTCCGATGAAGAGCGCGAAGACGCTGCTGACGTTGGCGGTCAGCGTGTAGACGCGCGAGATGGAATCGAACTGCTGCGCGCGCGCCGAAGGCTCTTGCACCTGGAAACCGGGTCCCAGTAGTGCTTCGAGCTTCGTTTTCACGGCGCCAAGATTCGCACCGTCTTTAATCGCGAGATCGATGCGATCGAATTTCCGGCCGCGTCCGAAAACCTTCTGCGCGGCGTAGACGTCCATCACCGCGAGATTGCCGCCGAACGCACTCGTCAACCCGCCCGATTTCATGACGCCGCGAATGGTGAAGAGCTTCCGGCCGTCCATGGTGCTCATGGGGACTTTGTCGCCCACGGCCAGGTGATTCTCGCGCGCGTAGGTGTCGGTGACCATCAGCGAATCGGACTGGGCCAGGAACACCAGCGGATCGTCAATCGCTTCATCGCTCGATTCCAAATCGTAATCGCGCAGGCTGCGATCGCCCAGCATCTCGACACCCAGGATCAGCAGATTGCCTTGCCCATCGACGCCGGTGTTCACCACCGCTTCAATCACCGGTACCGCGACGCGCACTTCCGGCACCGCCTGTACCCGATCCAGAACATTTTCGTCGAAGCCCGTTTCGCCGGCCGAGATCTGCAATTGTGTGGATCCCGCGATGTGATCCACGGTCTGCCGAAACGCGTAAACCACGGATTGATTCGCAGTGTGGATACCGACAAACACCGCGACGCCCAGCACGATTCCGGCAATCGTCAGCAGCCAGCGCGGCAGATGCTGGCGGACATACGGCCAGCTAATGAGTTTCAGCAGAATCATGAACAGGGGTGCGCAGTTTGCCCGCGCGGTCTTCTTCAACCCGCCCGTCGCGCAAGGCTACCAGGCGCGCGCAGCTTTCGGCCACGTGAATATCGTGCGTCACGATCAGGACCGTTGAGCCCAGGCGTTCATGCAAGTCCCGAATCAGCGCGAGAATCTCGGCGCCGGTGTGCGTGTCCAGATTCCCCGTGGGCTCATCGGCCAGCAAAACTGGCGGATAGACCGAAAGCGCCCGCGCGATTGCGCAGCGTTGCCGTTCGCCTCCCGAAAGCTCGTCCGGTAGGTGCTCGCGGCGCGCGGACAGGCCCACCAAGTTCAGCAGCTCGCCGGCGCGCTCCTCGATTTTCTTCTTCGGCCATCCACGCAGATGCAGCGGGATGGCGACATTCTCGAAACAACTCAACGTCGGCAGTAAATTGAAAAATTGGAAAATGAATCCGATCTTGTCGCGCCGCAGCCGGGTGAGTTCGTCGTCAGAGAGCCCGCTCAGCCGGCGGCCGTCGATTTCGATCTCGCCCGCTGAAGCGGTATCCAATCCCCCGATCAAGTTCAGCAAGGTGGATTTGCACGATCCTGATGGGCCCACGATGGACACCATCTCGCCGCGTCCGATGAACAGATCTACGTTTTCAAGAGCGGTAACCTTGCGCTTGCCTTGAAAAACTTTGCTGACACTCGCGAGCTCAATCACGCTACTGCTATCATGACCGAAAATCGATGCGCATCGGAATCGACGCGGGAGGAACATTCACCGACTTCATTGTCGTTGACGACGACGGGACAATTGAAACCTTCAAGCTGCGGTCAAACCCGCGATCCCCGGCCAGCGTAATCCTGGCCGGACTGGCGCAAGCGGCGGCTGGGCAGCGCGCCGAAGTGATCCACGGATCCACTGTCGCCACCAACGCGCTGCTGGAGCGCAAGGGCGCGCGAACCGCTCTGGTAGCCACCGCCGGTTTTGAAGACGTGATCCACATCGGACGCCAGAACCGCGCCGAGCTTTATAACCTCACGCCCAAGCTGCGATCGCCGATCATCCCTCGGACGATGTGTTTCGGAGTGCGCGAGCGGGCTTATTTCGACGGGACCCTAGGTCAAATACCGTCGGCCGCGGAAATCGCGCGCCTGAAAGCTCGCTTGCGCCGCGCGCGAGTGCAATCCATCGCCGTCTGCTTTCTGCACGCCTATCGCAATCCCGCGAACGAGAAGCGCGTAGCGAAGGCGCTCGAAGGGCTGGGCTATCTTTGCACGTCTCACGATGTTTGTCCTGAGTTTCGCGAGTATGAGCGCTCTTCAACCACGCTGATCAACGCCTACGTCGGTCCGCTGATGGACAAATACCTGGCCGAGCTCGAGCGTGCGAGCAGCCATCGGATCGCGATCATGCAATCGAACGGCGGCTTCATGTCGACCAAGGAAGCGCGCAAACATGCCGTTCGCACCGTGCTTTCGGGACCCGCCGGCGGCGTGGTTGGCGCTCTGGAAGTGGCGAAGCTGTCCGGTTTCCCCCGAATTCTGGGCTTCGATATGGGCGGTACTTCCACCGACGTCAGCCTATCCGATGGCCAGCCGCGCGAAACGCTGGAAGCGTCCATCGACGGCCTTCCGGTGCGTGTGCCCATGCTCGACATCCACACGGTGGGCGCGGGCGGCGGCTCCATCGCGCGCGTGGACGAGGGCGGATTGCTGCGGGTGGGACCCCAAAGCGCGGGCGCCGATCCCGGACCGGCCTGTTACGGCAAAGGCACTCGCCCCACCGTGACGGACGCGCACGTGGTGCTCGGACGCATCGCCGCGGACCAACTGATCGGCGGCCAGATGCATCTGGATATCGAACGAGCAGCCGCAGCCGTGGATTTGATTGCTCAGCAGCTCGGCATCAGCCGCATTCGAGCGGCCCAGGGCATCGTGCGCGTTGCCAACGCCAACATGGAGCGCGCGATTCGTCTGGTGTCGGTGGAACGCGGGCACGATCCGCGCGACTTCGCGCTGGTGGCTTTCGGCGGATGCGGCGGGCTGCATGCTTGCGAGATCGCGCAGGAGTTGGCCATCCAGACCGTCCTGGTTCCTGAATACGCGGGCGCCCTCTCCGCGCTGGGGATGCTGCTCGCAAGCCACGTCCGCGATTATGCGGCTGGGGTCCTGACGCGTTCGGAGTTCGAGCGCGAATTCCTGCGCCTGGAACGCATCGCGCGTAAAGACTTGCCCCGCGCTGAACTGATCCGTTCGGCCGATATTCGCTACACGGGACAAAGTTACGAACTTACCGTATCCTGGAATGCCGCCGATCCCACGGCGTCTTTTCACCACGAACACCAGCGCGTCTACGGCTATTCGAATCCCGAGCGGGCGATCGAAATTGTCACCATTCGCGTCCGCGCGCGGCTGGATGTTCCAAAGCCGAGACTGCTCTCGCGACGCGCCAGGTCGCGCAAAAACAGGCCGCCCGTGCTCCGGCGCATTCACTCCGCCGGCGCTTGGCGAGATACGCCGGTCTACGAGCGTTCCAACCTTCCAGCAGCGACGCTCCGGGGTCCCGCGCTGGTCCTGGATTACGGTTCCACTACCCTCATTCCTCCCGGGTGGGCTTTCTCTTTGGACCAAGTGGGTAGCTTAAAGCTGGTTACGGCGTCAAACTAAGTAGAGAGGTCCATGCCAAACATCCGTCCACAGCAGTGGAAGTTCACTTTGGGTTACCTGGCTTGGGTGATCCTGACCATCTGGTTTCTGCATTCCATCTTCACACCGCCGCAGCCGCGCGAGTTGTCCTACAGCGATTTCCTGAACGAAGTGAAGGCCGGCCACCTGGATGAAGTCCACATTACCGAGACCAAGCTCATCGGCACTTACAAGAAGGACGTGCTCAAAACCCTAAAGCCGCCAACCAAGAATCCGCAGATCCAATGCGATCGGATTCCCGGCCTGGACTCCGGGCCGCTGGTCCAGGACCTGGAAGCGCAGCACGTGAAATTCTCGGGCACCATTCCGTCGGGCGATATCTGGACCGGTGTCCTGATTTCCTGGGGCCCGCTGCTGCTCCTATTCGTCATCTACTTCGTGGCCATGCGAAAAATGCAGAAAGGCGGAGGGCCGCTCAGCTTCGGCCGCAATCGCGCGAAGATCCACGACGCATCGGAGAACCTGGATACCAAATTCAGCGACGTGGCGGGCGTGGAAGAAGCCAAGGGCGAGTTGCGCGAGATTGTCGACTTCCTGAAGAATCCAGCGAAATACCAGCGTCTCGGCGGCCGGATTCCCAAAGGCGTGCTGCTGGTGGGGCCTCCCGGCACCGGGAAAACGCTGCTGGCGCGCGCCGTGGCGGGCGAGGCGGGCGTGCCATTTTTCTCGATCTCGGGATCGGAATTTGTCGAAATGTTCGTGGGGGTGGGCGCGGCGCGCGTGCGCGATCTATTCGAACAAGCCAAGACCAAGGCGCCTTGCATCATTTTCATCGATGAGCTGGATGCCATCGGTAAATCCCGCTCGTCCGGAGCCATCATGATGAGCAACGACGAGCGCGAACAAACCTTGAACCAGTTGCTGGTGGAAATGGATGGGTTCGATACGTCCAAGGCGGTGCTCATCATGGGCGCCACCAATACGCCCGAGGTTCTGGACCCCGCCTTGCTGCGTCCCGGCCGGTTCGATCGCCAGGTGATTCTGGACCGGCCCGACCTGAAGGAACGCGAGGCCATCCTGCAGGTACATTCCCGCAAGCTGAAGATCGGCCCCGATGTCGATTTGGAAAAGATCGCCGCCGAGACCCCGGGTATGGTCGGCGCCGACCTGGCGAACATCGTCAACGAAGCTGCGCTAAACGCCGCGCGGCGCAACGCCGAGCAAATCGAGATTATCGACTTCGAGCAGGCGGTGGATCGCGTCACGCTGGGCTTCGAGAAAAAAGGACGCCTGATCAGCAAGGATGAAAAGGACCGCGTGGCATACCACGAAACCGGCCACACACTGGTGGCTCTCTCCGTTCCTAACGCCGATCCGGTGCGGCGCGTCTCCATCATTCCGCGCTCCATTGGCGCCCTCGGGCACACGCTTCAGTTGCCCACCAAAGATCGGTTTCTGCTGACTGAGCCGGAGCTGGAAGATCGTATTTCGGTTCTGCTCGGCGGCCGCTGCGCGGAGGATATTATTTACAACGGAGTCACCTCCACCGGCGCGAGCGACGACTTGGCGCGCGCCTCCGAGCTTGCCCGCCAAATGGTGATGCGATACGGGATGAGCAAGAGTCTGGGCAGCCTGACTTACGGCGTGCCGCACGAATCGCGCTTTCTGAAAACACCGTTTGAGAGCGAAGAGAAGAACTATAGTGAAACCACCGCCGAGCAGATCGACGCCGATGTTCGCGATCTCAGCGACCGGCTCTATCAGCGGGTCAAGTCGATCCTCACCGAACGCCGCGCCGATCTGGAGCTGGTGGCTTCGGTGCTGATTCAGAAAGAAACTCTGGAGCGCGAGGAGCTCGATAAGTTGCTCGCCGGCGCCGGCCATCCAACAACACCAGAATCAGAAACATCCCCGCCAGTACCCACTGGAAGTTCGGTTCGGGGGTAACCAGGACGGGTGGCGTGCCTGGCGGCGTGGGCGTGCCTGGCGGTGGCGTGGGCGTGCCGGGCGGCGGTGTGGGTGTCCCGGGCGGCGGCGTGGGCGTGCCTGGTGGTGGCGTGGGTGTCCCCGGTGGTGGCGTGGGTGTCCCCGGTGGTGGCGTGGGTGTCCCCGGTGGCGGCGTGGGTGTCCCTGGCGGTGGCGTGGGTGTCCCTGGCGGTGGCGTGGGTGTCCCTGGCGGTGGCGTGGGTGTCCCTGGCGGTGGTGTGGGCGTACCCGGCGGTGGCGTGGGCGTGCCTGGCGGTGGCGTAGGCGTGCCCGGCGGTGGCGTGGGAGTACCTGGCGGTGACGTGGGAGTACCTGGCGACGTGGGCGTGCCCGGCGACGTCGGCACTACCGGAGAAACGGGCGTAATCGGCGTCGGCTGCCCCGGACTCCTGTGGATGGGCGGAATTATCGGAATGATCGGAAACCAGAAGCCTCCGCCGGGAACGCCGGGCGTCAAAGGTATGGCCGGCGAAAAATCGGAACCGTGGGGGTCAGTGCCTCGGGCGGCGGTGGCAGTTCCAGCGCCTCAACTGGGAGTTTCGGGAACGCGTAGGCAACCACCGGAAGTTCCGCTGGTGTGTCCAAGACCTTTTCGGTCGGTTCCTTCGGACGGATCGGGAGCATGGGAAGCGCGGAGTAGCAGTTCAGGCAGCGCCCGCGGACCAGGTGCACGCCATCTGTGAAAACTGTTTCTCCGGCCCGAAGAGTTAACTTCTTCGAAGTCCAGTAGATCTTGTTGCCCCAGCGGTACGAAACATATCCCGAGAGATTATTGGCCAGCTTCACTTGCCTCAAATGCGCGAAGTCGATGTTCGCGTAGTTCGCCCTGACGGCGGGATCCTTCATGGCTTGTCTGGCTTCGTCCAGGCTTAGGGCGCCGCCTGGCACGATAGAGTAGGGGTAAACTTTGCGTTTCTCTCGCTCCAGCGCCATCACGGTTTCGTAGATGAGTGAAGGCTTTGCCGAGCGGGCCTGCGGGTTCAAACGCCACGGCAAGGTATGATGCGTCAATACGGCTGCGGCGATCAATACTGAGGTGATGCTAAGAAGGCCGACCAACACTGCGGCCGACTTCCATAAGGTCGCCCGTGGCGTGGGCGCAACGAGGTTTTTTAGAATGTGCGTTCGACAGCTGTCACAAACTCCGCCGTGATCGGCCAAGAGCTTCTGGCAGGCCCGGCAAAGGTTGGCCATGTGGGAAGATTATCGCGCGTTCAGGCCCTAGTACTCAAGTTCTAAGGTTAGACTCTAACGGTTACAACGATTGAAGATAATTGCAAGAACAGAGCGGCTGATTCTTCGCCGATGGCTTGATTCGGACCGTGAGCCGTTCGCCCGGCTGAATGCCGATCCGCGCGTGATGGAGTTTTTCCCTCAGGCGCTCACTCCCGGACAGAGCGACCAGTTCGCCAGCCAGATCGAGGCCGATTTTGAAGAGCGGGGATTTGGGCTTTGCGCGGCGGAGCTGCTGGAGGATCATTCTTTCATCGGTTACGTTGGTCTTTCTGTTCCGAAGTTTTCCGCCCATTTCACTCCGTGCGTTGAGATAGGATGGCGGCTCTCCGCGGAGCACTGGGGCCGGGGACTTGCCACCGAGGGCGCGCGCGAAATGGTTTGGCAAGCATTTCAGGTGCTGGGCTTGCAGGAATTAGTATCGTTCACAGTGCCAGATAACGTCCGATCCCGGCGCGTGATGGAGAAGCTCGGCATGTCCCATAATCCCACGGACGATTTCGAGCATCCTAAGCTCCCCGAAGGTCATCCGCTTCGCCGCCACGTGCTGTATCGGCTACGGAGCGCTACTTGGGCCAAATGGTGAAATCGCGGAATGCCATTCGCACCGGCGATTTCATGTGCGCCAACGCTTCATTCAACTCCAGCAATTCGCCGCGCCCCATATCGAGCGAGTGCTCGTCCGGTTGATACTTGGTTCCGACTTTGTAATCCAGGTAAGGCGTCCGGGACTGTTCAATGTGGCAGCCGACAATGTGGGTGATAATTTTCCCTTCGGTGAAGCGGACCATGCGCTCGGTGCTGGCGACGAAGGCAGGAAAGTCGGCCACGTAGAGACGGCCGGGATAGAGGCTGTCGCCGGCATCCAGGATTCCGGTCTGGCGATCATAGTAGGCCACGCTCAGAACGTCGTGGCCGGGGATGGGAAAGACATCGATGATGTGGCCGCCCAGATCGATCTTCCCGAAGCCATCGGGCCAATGCGGGATATCGAAGGTCTTCATGGTGGCTTCGATGGTCAGCGGCACAACGGTGGTGTTGGCGCGGGCGCGAAACTGGGCGTCCCCGGCAATGTGGTCGTCGTGCGAATGCGAGTGGCCGACCATCAGCGGCGGGGGTTCTCTGTGATTGCGCCTGGCCCACTCGTCGATGACGCCCGAAACCGCGGACGCAACGTGCGTTTCACCCGCGCCGGTGTCGATCAGCAGGGCCTTTTCGCTGCCGAAGAAAAGATACAGGAAGGGCTTCTCGTAATTCACGCAGCCGTTTTCCCGCAAAATGTAGAGATCGGGATTGTAAGCGTGAATTTCCCACTCCGGCGCGTCGCCGCAGGTGGGGCCGCCGGTGCGCCAGGACTTGGGAAGCTCCCCGGTGCGAACACCGCCGCCATCGGGCTGTGGAGCTTGGGCCCAAACACAACCGCAGGCCAGCAGCAAAGCTAGTTTAATCATGCCCGCTAGGCGATCAATTCGTGCAGGACATTTCCGGCCACGTCAGTTAGCCGGAAGTCTCTGCCGCTATAGCGGTAAGTCAGCTTTTTGTGATCGACGCCCATGAGGTACAAGATAGTGGCATGAATATCGTGGACGTGCGCCGGCTTTTCCACGGCTTTGAATCCGAATTCATCGGTTGCACCGTAGATGGTGCCGCCTTTCACCGCGCCGCCCGCCAGCCACATCGTAAATCCGAAGGGATTGTGATCGCGGCCACGTTTTACACCGCCGCCGGCCATGCCCCCGACCTCGCGCACCGGCGTTCGGCCGAATTCCGATCCGCAAACCACCAGCGTATCTTTCCACAAGCCGCGGGTCTTCAAATCCTTAATCACCGCGGCGAAAGCCTGATCGGAATTTTTAGCGTTGACGCGGTGTCCTAAGATGTCCGCGTGAGCGTCCCAGGGATCCCCCTTGGAATAATAGAGCTGCACCATGCGCACGCCCTTTTCCACCAGGCGAACAGCGGTGAGAGCTCCGCGCGCAACTTCGCCCGGACCGTAAAGATCGAGCGTGGCCTGCGACTCCTTGCGGATATCGAACACGTCGGGAGCTTCGGTTTGCATGCGGTAGCCAATCTCCATGGATTGGATGACCGCTTCTACTTGCGGATCGGTCCCCGAGTCGTCAGCCCGAATTTTCTCCAGCTTTTGCAATAAATCGAGCTCCCGGCGCTGTTCCACCAAGGAAAACTTCGGATTGTTTACGTAATTCAGAATTTTCTTCGGATCGAAGTTCTTTTCAACCACCACCTTCTGGTGTTTCGGCTTGCCGTCCTTGCCCATGGCGCCTTTGTCCGCCATCTCTTCGGGCGCGGCATCGGGATCGGCTTTCACGACTTTGTTGGAAATATACGTGCCCTGGTTGATGGCCGGGAGGAAGCCATTGCTCCACAGCGGCGGCCCAACGGTGGTGGGGATATCCGGACACAAAACAACGAAGCCCGGCAGGTTCTGATTTTCGGTGCCCAGGCCGTAAGTCATCCAGGCGCCCATCGATGGACGGCCGGCCTGGTTGGCGCCCGTATTCAGCATCAGGCAGGACGGCTCGTGATTCGGAATTTCCGTGTAGACCGAACGGACCCAGCAAATGTCGTCGACCACTTCAGAAAGATGCGGCCACAGATCGCTTACGTCCATGCCACACTGCCCGTGCTTCTTGAACGTGTAGGGCGACTTCATCAGCTCGCCGGTTCGGCGCTCAGTGGAGATGGACCCGCCGGGCATGGGCTTGCCATCGTATTTGTCGAGCATCGGCTTGGGATCGAACGCGTCGATGGTGGACAAGCCGCCGTTCATGAACAGGAAAATGACGCGCTTCACACGCTGGGGATAATCGAGCGTCGCCACACCGCCATTGCCGGCGCCGGTAATTCCGGCTCTTGCCATGGAGTTGCCTAACATTCCGGCGAACGCCATCATTCCGAAACCGTTGCCGACACGGCGCAATGCATCTCGTCTGGTGAGCGGCTGTTGTTGCTTGTGATCGAACATTTTCAGCACCTTTGTTTCAGATCTTGTTTAGTTGATAAAAATGAATTCCGTGGAACTCAAAAGCACCTTGGCGTAGCGGCCCCACGCCGTGGGCTCGTATTTAATCTCTTTGGGAGCCTGTCCCTTGCGGCCATCGAGTCCCATGCCCCCCATCATCCCCATGCCCATGGCTGCATTGGGAGCGGCGTCGGGATTGGCGTCGGCTTCGGCGCCACCTTCGGCGTCGGCCGGCTTCGCGGTGTCGGCAGAAACATCGGGAGCGTCCGGCAAAATCCCGGCCGCCGCCGGCTTCGCGAGAACGCCGCCTGGAAGAGCGGCACTCGTAATCACCTCTGGCCCCGAACCTTCGCCATCCTTTTTCTTATGCTTGTCATCTTTATGTTTGTCCTTGGATTTGGCTTTGTCCTCTTCGTACTCTTTCATCGGCTCCGAGTGCAGATAAGCCAGCCCGATTTGAATCTCCTCTTCGCTCGGCAGACGGCCGTAGGTCAAGGTGTACATCTTGCGAATACGCGCGCGATTGTCCGGCTCCGCGGCGACCCGCTTGGCAAGGGCTTCGGCCTCCAGTTGGACAAAGTCGCTATTCATGAGGAATAGGCGCTGGAGTGGAACCGTGGTGGTGAAGCGCTTTTCGGCGCTGATATTCGGCGGCGGAAAATCGAACAGCTGCAGGTAGGCGTCCAGCTTGTAGCGGCTGACTTTGCCATAAACGGTGCGCCCTGTGAAATCGGGCGTCAGTTCGTGTGACGGCCCGCCTTCCATGGTGTCCAGATTGCCGGCAACATCCAGGACTGCGTCGCGAATCTGTTCGGCATCCATCCGCTTGCGATTCGCCCGCCAGTAGAGCCGGTTGCCCGAATCCTTCTCGAAATCCGCTTTGTTGTCCTCGGTGCTCAGTTGATAGGTGGCGCTGAGCATGATGTCGCGCTGCAGCTTCTTGATGGACATGCCATCTTTGACAAACGTCTTGGAGAGATATTCGAGCAGCTCAGGATCGGTAGGCCGTTCGCCACCGAAACCGAAATTGCTGGGCGTATCGACAATGCCGGTGCCGAAATGCCCCTTCCAGATTCGATTCACGATGACGCGCATGGCGATCGGTTGGTTCACAATCAGGTTCGCCAATTGCATGCGGCCGCTACCTTCCGTCAGAGGAACGGGATCGCCATTCGACAGCACGCTCAAGAAATGCCGCGGCACTTCAGGCCCCAGATTTTCCGGGTTGCCACGAAGGGCGACTTGGATATTGACCGGCTTATCGGAATCCTTCACACCGTGAATAAATGGGTAGGATGGATCGAGTTTTTTCTCGAGGGACGCGATGTCGTCCTGAGCGGCCTTCAGGCGAGCCTGCGTCTCGGGCCCGAGCCTGGTTTCCAGTCCCCAGCCGCGGAAGAGAAGCACTCCGGGTTTACCCTGCCGGTCCATGCTGGCGTTGGGGTCTTCGGAATCCTTGAGTTCGCGCTGGAAAATCTCCATCCAGAAATTTGTCACGTCGTCGGGAAGCGATTTGAAACGAATCAAAGCCCCTGGGTTGAAGTCCTTGTTCGAAACGAAATTGCTGGGTTTGTCGGTGCGTTTCTTCGGCTTGGTGCCGTCCAGATCCTTATCCACCAGGACCTTGTTTTGAGAATCCAGATCGTTCTTCTGGAGCATCACCTGCTCCACTTCGTCCTGAAATTGCTCCGCGAGTTTCTTCGCCTCGGCCCGTGTTCCCCCGTCCTTCTTCATCATGGCCTGCCAGGCATCTTTGTATTTGTACTTGTCGGTGGGCTTGGCCATGTACTTGATCCACCGCTCCAGGAGCTCGTAATCCAGCCTGCGAGACTCCACCACTTGCGCGATATCCTTCTTTTCTTTGCCGGTAACTTCCCAGACGCCTTCCAGATAATTCGCTGTTTGCAACGCCAGCGAGCTGGAAAGCTGGTTCGAAGCATCCTGGGTCATCTGCTTCGCGATATCTTTTTTCTCGTCGAGCTCGTCTTGCAACTTCAAGTATTCGGCGACCACTTTCTGGGGCGCCCTGGGATACTCTTCGTAAATCGTATTGAAGAAGACCCCGGCCAGCGCATAATAGTCGGTCTGCGGAATGGGATCGTACTTGTGATCGTGGCAGCGCGCGCACGCCACCGTAAGGCCGAGAAAGCCGCGGCTGACCACATCCACGCGATCGTGACGCTCGTCGGCGCGCGTAACTTCGTTGGAGCCGTTGTCGTAATACCAGGGCCCCAGCCCGAGGAAGCCTGTTGCAGGCAGCGCTTTATAGCGGATTTTTGCGTCCATCAAATCGCCGGCCAGTTGCTCTTTGACGAACTGATCGTACGGCATGTCGTCGTTAAACGCCTGAATCACCCAATCGCGATAAGCCCACGCATTGGGATATGGCCGGTAGCCTTTCGGCTTGGGATTCAAGCTGCGATAGTCGTCCTCGCCGTAACGCGCGACGTCGAGCCAGATTCTTCCCCAGCGTTCCCCATAGTGCGGCGAGGCCAGCAACCGGTCCACCACTTTCGCAAAAGCGTCGGGCGATTTATCTTTTTCGAACGCGGCAATTTCTTCCGGCGTGGGTGGCAGGCCGATGAGATCGAGCGTCGCGCGGCGAATCAGATCCAGCTTGGTGGCCGGTCCCACCGGTTTCAGGCCTTCCTTTTCCAAACGCGCCAGCACGAAGCGATCAATATCGGTTTTGGCCCATTTTGCATCTTTGACTGCTGGAACCGGCGTCTCCTGGAGCGGCTTGAAGGACCAAAAGGCACGGCGCTCGGGGGAGATCGTATACTTGCCCTTGCCGGCGGCGATTGATTTCCCCGCGATCTTCGGCCATACGGCGCCGGCTTTCACCCAAGCTTCCAGCACGGCGATTTCCGGATCGGTGAGTTTTCCGCCCAGCGGCATCTTCAAGCCGGGATCGGTCTGCCGAACGGCGGTAATAAGAAGGCTCTTAGCGGGGTCTCCGGGAACAATGGCAGGCCCATGGTTGCCGCCCTTTTTCATGCCTTCCTCGCTGTCCAAGTGGAGCCCTCCGAGGCCCGACTCGGCATGGCACGCGAAGCAATTGTTAGCCAGTACGGGACGTACTTTGGCTTCGAAAAAATCCGGATCAGCGGGGTTGGAAGTCTGCGCGTGCAGCAAGCCGATCGCAGACAGCCACAGAACCGATGCTCTTATGGCAAAGCTCTTCATACAGGCGTAATTCCTTAGGAGCACGAAGTGCTCAGGTTACCCGGCAACAGAGCGGGTAGGAAAAAGCCTGTACGTGGGCCTGCCCAGGAGTATTATACCCTAAACGCTCGCTTCGGCTACAATGAAGTTTCCCACCTGAGCAATGCGTACTCTAATCGGCGTTTTCATTGTTGTTTTTGCGGTTTCGGCGGCATCGCCGGCTTCTCGATCGGAGGCGCCCAGGCAGGGCATCCGGACTCCGGGAGTTCAGATTCCATTCGCCAGTTTGAAACCGGACGCGACCTTTCCGATGCCGGACCGGCCGGAATGGATGTTCTATTCCACCGAGATCTTTGTTCCCGCCAAAGACCACCTTGACAAGATCGACGTGAAGACAAATAAAACGGGAGATCCGGTGGGTGGCATCCAGAAGCCCTGCGGCGGCATGGTTTCCGCGTTCGGGAGTCTTTGGGTGCCCGCCTGCGGCGATGGATCGCTGGTTCGGATCGATCCGAAAACTTCGAAGGTCATCGCCACGATTGGTTCGGGGACAGACGATGTCCGAGGTTCCATTGCCGCCAGCGCGGACAGCGTCTGGCTGCTGACCGATTCGAAGACTACGGTATCGCGCATCGATCCTGATCAGAACGCCGTAGTCGGCGAGATTCGGGTGCCCGCGGGTTGCGAAGGATTGACGTTCGGTGAGTCGGCACTGTGGGTGGCTTGTCCGAACGAAAGCAAAGTTCTGCGGATCAACCCAGAGAGCAATCTCGTGGACAAGGTGATTGACGTTTCTGCTCGGCCACGGGCGCTGGCGGTGGGCGGAAATTCGATTTGGGTGCTGTGCGAAAAGGAGGGGAAGGTCGAGCGCATCGATCCGAAGACGAACAAAGTGGAGAAGTCCATTGCGTTGGATGTTCCCGGCGCGAAGGGTGCGATTGCGTTCGGCGACGGCGCGGTTTGGGTAACAATGACGGGCTTTCCACTCACGCGGATCGATCCACAGTCTGAGTCCGTCGCGCAGCAGTTTTATGGCGCCGGCGGGGGTGCAATTCTCGCGAGCCCTGGCGCTATCTGGCTTTCCAATTTAGACAGCGGCACGCTCTTGCGAATCGATCCGAAGCTGGTTCTGGCAACGCTCGCCGAATAATGACTGCGGCCCTAGTGGGTATGTGAGTGCGAGTGGCGGACCGGCATGCCGCGCAGATCTTCGGCGGTCACCACTTTGTGGCGCGTCTCGGCCGGCACGCTCATCTTCTGTTCCACCCAGGCTCTTAGCTCCGGAACGCCCACGCCCGCGCGCAGATTTGTAAACAGGAACGGCCGATCGCCACGCATCTTGCGTGTATCGCGCTCCATCACTTCGAGCGACGCGCCAACGTAAGGCGCAAGATCGATCTTGTTGATCACCAGCAGATCCGAGCGCATGATGCCCGGGCCGCCCTTGCGCGGGATTTTGTCGCCGCCCGCCACGTCGATCACGTAAATGGCAACGTCCACCAGCTCCGGGCTGAACGCCGCGGCCAGATTGTCGCCGCCGCTTTCGATGAACACCAGTTCCAGGTCCGGATGCGCATGCTCCAAATTCTCGATGGCTTCCAGATTCATCGACGCATCTTCACGGATGGCGGAGTGGGGACAGCCGCCGGTTTCAACGCCCGTGACGCGTTCCGGCGGCAGCGTGCCCTGACGAATAAGAAATTCGGCATCCTCGCGCGTGTAGATGTCGTTGGTAACCACGGCAAGGTTCACCGCAGGCCAAAGGCTCTGGCTCAGAACATGGACGAGAGCGGTTTTCCCGCTGCCAACGGGCCCAGCGACGCCGATTCGAAATGCGCGATGCGAATGATTGTGGCTCATAAAATTAGAAGAGGAAATAACGCTGCGCCAGCGGCAAAACGCTGGCTGGTTCACAGGTGAGAAGCTCACCATCGGCGTGTACTTCATAGGTTTCGGGATCCACTTCAATGTGAGGAGTGGCCGAATTGTGGATCATGTCGGCCTTGCCGATCTTCCGGCAATTTTGCACCGGCACCAGCCGCTTGTGCAGGCCGAGTGTCTCCACGTACGGCACCGATGCCAGCGACACGAAGGTGACGCCGGTGGATTGCGGCGCGGCGCCGAACGATCCGAACATCGGCCGATACAGCACCGGCTGCGGCGTCGGAATGGACGCGTTGGCGTCGCCCATCACGCTCCAGGCGATGAAGCCGCCCTTGATCACCATTTCAGGTTTCACGCCGAAGAACGCCGGGCTCCATAGCACCAGATCCGCAAGTTTGCCGGGTTCGATGGAGCCGACCTCGCTTGAAATTCCGTGCGCGATGGCCGGATTGATTGTGTACTTTGCGACATAACGCTTGATGCGTTGGTTGTCATTGCGCGCGGAGTCGCTTGCCAAAGCCCCGCGCTGCACTTTCATCTTATGCGCAGTCTGCCAGGTGCGCGTGACAACTTCGCCGATGCGCCCCATGGCTTGAGAATCGCTCGACATCATGCTGATAACGCCCAGGTCGTGCAGGATGTCTTCGGCCGCGATGGTCTCCTGCCGGATGCGGCTCTCGGCGAACGCGACGTCTTCCGGTACCTGCGGATTCAAGTGATGGCAGACCATCAACATGTCCAGATGTTCTGCAATAGTGTTCACCGTCAGCGGACGCGTGGGATTGGTGGACGACGGCAGAATATTCGGGAGCCCGGCAATCTTGATAATATCCGGCGCGTGCCCGCCGCCCGCGCCCTCGGTATGATAGGTGTGAATGGTTCGCCCACCGATGGCGGCAATGGTGTCGTCGACGAACCCGGCTTCATTCAGCGTATCGGTGTGAATCGCCACCTGCACATCGAACTCGTCGGCCACGCGCAGGCAAGTGTCGATCGCGGCCGGCGTGGTGCCCCAGTCCTCATGCAGCTTCAGTCCGCATGCTCCGGCTTGGATCTGTTCCACCAGCGGCTCGCGCGCCGATGCATTTCCTTTCCCGAGAAATCCGAAGTTCATGGGCCACGCTTCGGCTGCGCGAAACATCTGCTCCAGGTTCCATCGGCCCGGCGTGCAGGTGGTGGCGTTGGTTCCGGTTGCAGGCCCAGTTCCGCCGCCGAGCATGGTGGTGGTGCCGTTCGACAGCGCTTCGTAGATTTGCTGCGGCGAGATGAAATGGATGTGGCTGTCAATCGCGCCGGCAGTCAGGATCTTGCCTTCGCCCGCGATCACTTCGGTGGATGCGCCGACCACGAGATCGGGATCGACGCCCGCTTGCGTGTCCGGATTGCCCGCTTTTCCGATTTTCACGATGCGGCCGTTGCGGACCCCGATGTCAGCTTTCACGATGCCCCAATGATCGATAATCAGCGCGTTGGTGATCACTAGATCCAGCGCGCCGTGCTCCGATTCGCGGGTTGCGGTGGAGCTTTGGCCCATGCCGTCGCGAATTACTTTGCCGCCGCCGAACGTGATCTCGTCGCCATAAGTCGCGTAATCCTGCTCTACTTCAGCGATCAGATCGGTGTCGGCCAGGCGCACACGATCGCCTCGCGTGGGTCCATACAAATCGGCGTAAGTGCGGCGCGGGATCTTCATCGGGGCGTCCTCATTGCGTCAGTGCTCCATTCACCTTCCCGTTGTGTCCGTATACGGCGCGCCTGCCCGCCAGTGGCACCAGGGGAACTTCTTTCTCTTCGCCCGGCTCAAAGCGAATCGCCGTGCCGGCCGGAATATCCAGGCGCATGCCGTACGCAGCCGCGCGATCGAAATGGAGCGCGGAATTCACTTCAAAGAAATGATAATGGCTGCCCACCTGCACCGGCCGGTCGCCGCGGTTGCTCACTACTACTCGTGAGGTGGGCCGTCCCGCATTCAATTCCACTTCGTCGTCGTCGAGAAAATATTCGCCAGGATGCAAAGTTGTTCTCCTACTGAATGGGGTCGTGAACGGTCACCAGCTTCGTGCCGTCGGGAAATGTCGCTTCCACTTGCACTTCGTGGATCATCTCGGCGACGCCATCCATGACGTCCGCGCGCGTCAAGATGGAAGCGCCCAGGCTCATGATGTCCGAAACACTTTTTCCATCGCGCGCCGCTTCGAGAATCTCCGCCGACAGAATTGCCACTGCTTCCGGATAGTTGAGCTTGAGGCCGCGCGCGCGCCGCTTTTTGGCTAATTCGGATGCGACAAAGATCATCAGCTTGTCCTGCTCGCGCGGAGTCAGATGCACTTACTACCCTCCTTAAGTCAATGTACTTTTCGGGGAAGCGTAGCGACCCGGCCACAAAGAATCCACTTGGCTGCTTTCCAGATTTCCAGCAAGCCGCTCGCCAGCGAACGCCCGCTGACTGCCAGGCCGCGAATCACCAGACCATGCGCCCGCAGCGCGGTCACTCCCCATATTACTTCAACGTTGGAAAGCTGATCGGCCACGGTTTGCATGTGCGATTCGAAAATCTTCCAATAGCTGACCGGTTCGCCGGCGCGGCACACGTAACAGGAAGCAAAATGGCGGAATTGGCCGAGCCGTGCGATGGAATCCATGTGTTTTTGCAGCGGCGCCAGGGTCCATCGTTCAATCGCAATGGGCTGGCCGTCCGCGATCAGTTCAAAATCCGATGTGAGCGATTCGAAGCGGAAGATTTCATCCGACGCTTCACGGCCGGGCGCCACGCGATCCAACCAAATGAGGGAGCCGCCGCGTTCTATCTCCACGCGCGCAGTTTGGTCGAAGCGCGAACCGGCGAACGGGATCAACTGGTCGGGGAGATATTCCAGGTAAGCGTCGGCCGCGATGTTGACGCTCGCGTGCTGCGATGCACGGCTGTCAGGCGAGCGGCTACGATACACCCGCGTGGCGCCGGTGGACGTTACCTGCGCTTGCGCGCGCGGAGCGACATCCACTTGCCAGGAGAGCGCATCAGTGTCGAGAATTCCGCCGGAGAGATTGTGAACGTGTGCGAGCGTCTCTCCCGACGCGGCGCGAAAACCGCGCACCACGCGCCAGGGCGGCTGCTGCTGTTTGACGCGCAGAATGGTCTCGCCCGTGTCGTTCGATTCGAAAGACAAGTGAAGGTTCGACGATTGCGCCATCATTTAACTCATGAACAAGCGCGAATAAAGGCCGGCATGGCGTGCCGAGGCAACATCCACCAGCGGCGTGAAGCAACTCATCTTGGATGGTTGCATCGCGGCGCCTTCTTCCACGGCGCGGAGAATCGCTGGTTTCAGATTCCAAAGAATCTGGTGCGCCTGCGTTTGGCCCAGCGGCAATAAACGCTGGCACGCCGAGACTAATGCCGTCATCGATTGCTGAAGATAAGCCGCGGCGGCTGAGCCTTGCTCAATCCCCAATACGCCCGCAGTTAAACCGAAGCACGCCGCCAGATGAACTTCGGCTCCCGACTCGGATGCGGCGATCAACAATTCATCTCCCGAGATGTTCGCGGCCAGGCGCAGGAATCGGCGGCCCATTGCGGAGGAAGCATCGCGAGATTCGCGGGCCAGCTTGCGCGCGCCGAGCTCGGTGTTCCAACCGAGCCACTCAAGGATGCTGGGGGGCGTACAACTGGCTGCACAATATGCGGCTTCGAGCGCGCCCGTTTCGCCGACATAGTCCATCAGGAATTGTTCCAGTATGTCGACGTGGAGCAGCCCTGCATCCACCAGCGATTCGAGGCCGAACGAGTGCGCCGCGCCTCCTATCGGAAACGCGCTGTCGGCGAGTTGTTGAAGCTGAAGTTGGGCGAGCATCAGGCGAAAAGGCAGCGCACGTTGTCGGGAATAGGATCGACGGCAGCGGATTCATCCCAACCCAGCTCCGATCGCACCACGTCAAAGAACGCGCTGCGATTCACGTCTTGGCCTTGCAGCCGGCTGGAAAGAATGTCCGCCGTCGCGAGATTACCGCTCGCGACTACGTATCCGGCATTGGAAATCAGGTTGTAGTTTCCCCAGCGGCTGCGATAGAGGCCCCTGCGGTTCCAGCGCACCGCCGAATAGAGCGCTTCATTCAGGCCGCTCAGTGGAAACAGCGCGCCGTAGACCTTCGCGATATTACAACAGACGCGCGCGAAGTAGGTGATGTTCGGACCGTGCCAACTGGAGCGCAGCGGATCCGGGATCAAGCCGAACAAGTTCGAAATCCCCAAACGAGTGGGTCCTTTGAACTTCGCGAAGCTGATCATCGGGCATCCCAAGAAGGAGAGCAGGACTTCGGGAATGTAGCCCAGCAGTTCGGGATGTTGCAGTGCGACTCCGCGTTCGATCAGGAGTTTTTCGATGTACGCGGGCGCGGCGCAGGCTTCATCCCAGTATGCCTCGGTGACGTTGACATACTCTGCCGAATGCTTCGCCAGCACCTCAGCCAAGCCAGTGCGGCGAAGATATTCGGCTTCCTGCTGGCGGATCCAGGCGCGATGCTCGCGTGCTCCGTTTTCCCAATCGAACCGCGCTTCCTCCGCGTTTCTGGAAGAGGTGTGGCCTTCGAGAATGATCGCAGGCGCCGGCAGAGCGCGGAGCAAGAGATCGAGCGCTGCGGGGTCCGTATACGTGCCGGTGGCATAGCCATGCCAGGTGACTTTGACCAGCACGCGCTCGGGATTGCCCGGCGGAAGGATCTGTTCGAGTACACCGGCCATCCGGCCGCAGTCCGTTACGGACGCGATGACGCCCGCGCCCACGGTCCACGATGCAGGTTGCGCGACGGGGCTTTGCTTCGGTGACGCGACGCGGAGCGACTCGCGAGTGCGCTTCTCGTTCCACAGCCGCGTGATTCGCTGCGTAAGCCAGGCCGTGATGGCCGGATGATCGCCGGGCGGCTCCGCCATTCGCCAGGCGCGAGCTTCCGGATGATCGCGTTGAAAATTTCGCAGAATCACTTCCGCGAACTCGACGTGCTCGGTTCGCCATTGTGTTTGAGGGAGAATTACCCAATTCAGCGGACGCTGCGCGCACTTATCGAGCGCGAACGCGAGAAACGGCTGCGCATGCCGGATGAATCCGACTTCGGCGGCCGCGAGTCCCAGGCGTTCCCAAATCAAGCGCATCAGCCGATAGCTTTGCGCCCGGCTACCCGAATCGCCGTGCCCGCTGGGGGCGAGGATGAGGCCGGTATGTTGCATGGCGCCCGAGCTCGGCAGAAATGGCACGCGCTACTTGGTCCGCGAGACAATCGACAAGCAAGGGGTGCCCTGGATCAGGGTCGTCATGATGAAATGCGATTTCCGGATGCGCTCGCCGGGCCTCTCCAATGGCCTGGCCCAGAGCCTCACGCTGCATAAGATTGAAGTCGAATGAGACGGGCAGAACGAATACTTCCTGTGCGTCACTCGCCTGAAGAGCTAGAGAATCGATCGACGCCAGCGTCACCGACGGTCGGAAGCCTAGGATTTTTTCGGAGGCATCCGCGGCCGCCCCGGCCTGCTCCAAAGCTTTGCCCCATGCGGCATCGCAGGGGTGCAGATCAGTGGCAAGGATGAACGCGGGCGTCAGTGCAGCTTCCCGCCTATGCGGCCATGCTTGGTCATGGAAGCCAGCACGTCCACCATCGCGCGCACGGCCACCAGCGCGGTGATATCGGAAATATCGTAAGGCGGCGAAACCTCCACCGCTTCCATTGCAGCGATGCCTTCCTTGGCTACGCCGCGCAAAATCGCGAGCGCTTCGCGCGGCAGGAAACCGCCGGGCTCCGGCCAGCCGGTGCCGGGAACGAACCCGGCATCGACGGAATCCACGTCGAAGGAAAGATAGACGGCGCTGGCGCCTTTCCAGGCCACTTCGAGCGCGATTTCGATGGTCTTGTCGACTCCGATTCTCTCGATGTCCTGAATGGTGAGAACCGTCGAACCGCGCTCGCGGCCTTTCTTCACGCCTGGCCGCGGCACCTGCCACCCGCCGATTCCCACTTGCACCAGATTGGTCGGCGGACAGTTCGGAATATTGGTCGCGTGGAACCACGGACAAGTGTGCATGATCTCGTCCATGTCCTTTTCCTGGGTGTCGATGTGGCGGTCCAAATGAATAATGCCCACCTTGCCTTCCACGCACTGCGCCACGCCGCGCGCGCACGGGAAGCCGATGGAATGGTCGCCACCCATGATCATCGGCAGCGTCCCCTGCGAGAGGATGTGCGCGACGCCCTTGGTGATCTGATCGTGACTCTTGGTGATATTCGCCGGGCAAAAGATATCGCCGACGTCGCACATCTTCAGCGACTCGCGCAGGTCCACGCCCATTTCGAAATTGTAGGTGGTGTAGAGCGACGAAATCCGCCGGATGCCCTGCGGACCGAAGCGCGTTCCGGCGCGATAGGTTGTGCCGATGTCAAAGGGCGCGCCTACGAACGCTACGTCATACTCGCCTACCTTGCGCACGTCTTCCAGGTACGGCGTTTTCAGAAAGGTGTTGATTCCGGACCAGTGCGGCAGTTCGCCCCGCTGAAAACAAGTGATCTCAGTTTTGTCTTGGATGGAATCGACGCATTCCAGGCCGAATTCTTTGCCACGCCGAACCTCCGCCTCCCATTGCCGCAACGGAATCTGGCTCTCTTCTCGGAGAGCTTTCATTCCTTCCAGTTCCGGCAGTTTTATTTCCCTGGTGTGTTCCCGATGCTTCGGGGCATGGTTCTTGTAAAAGGACATGAAGGCTTGATTGTACTGCTTTCCTTTCTAGTTTAGGCTGCGTTTTACGCTTCCGGGGCGCCGGGTTGCTCATCGCTCTCGGAGCCGCCGTTGGGGAAGGTGGTTTGTTCCACGCGGCGGACCAGACTGGCGATCTCTTGCTCGTCGACTGTGTCAGACCTGAGGGTATCAGACACGGAGAGGTTCAGAACGATGTTAGCCCCATCTTCTTCCGCGCCGGCGCGGCCAAGAGCGATGACGCGGGTCGCCAGGATCACGGCCTCCCGCGGATTGTGGGTCACAAAAAGAACGGTGGTGCCGGTCTCGCGCCAAAGGTCTTTGATCAGGCGCTGCATGCCCGCGCGCGTTCCGGGATCTAGCGCACTGAAGGCTTCATCCATCAGCAAGATCTTGGGGCGCATGATGAGCGCTTGCGCGATGGCCACGCGCTGTTGCATGCCGCCCGAAAGCTGGTGCGGATATTTCACAGCATCCGATTCCCGCAGGCCCATGCGGCGCAGATAGCCGATGGCCTCGGCTCGAAATTCCTTGCGGCGCGCGCGCCGGGCTGGCGAAAAGCCGCCGAAAATTCCGATCTCGGTCACTTCCAGGCCGAACGTGATGTTCTCGAGCACGGTGCGGTCCGGAAAAAGCGAATACTTCTGCGGCACATATCCGCAGCGCCGATCCGGTTGCCTGCGCGGGCTTCCTTCCACCAGCACCTGCCCGCCGGTTGGCATTTCTTCGGCGAGCACCAGCCGCAATAAAGTAGACTTTCCGCAGCCAGTTTGCCCAACGATGGAGATAAACTCGCCAGGATGGATGTCCAAGCTAACGCCGTTCAAAATTCGCTTGGGAGCCTTGCCGGGCTGGCCGTATTCGACGACGACATCCTGGATGCCGATCAGAGGGCGCGCGTTCGCTGCTGCCTCGGACATCCTCACATCCTGATTGCTCGGAGCAGCTTTGTCATCCAATATCGTTCGTGCCGTGGCCACCCCCGTTATGCCTCCTGAAACCAGGGATGCAGTTTTCGGTTCAACGTGCGCATCCCAAAATCCACTAAGAACAGCAGCAATGCCACCCACAGCACGTAGGGAATGATGGTGTCCATTCCCATATGGCGGCGCAGCAGAGCGATGCGATATGCCAGTCCATCTTGAGACGCGATCATTTCGCCCGCGAACAGGAACAACATCACCGCTTTCAAATTCAGCCGGATGCTGTTCAACACGCGCGGCCAAATTTGTTTGAAGACGATCCGGTAGGTGATGGAGAAATCGCCCGCGCCCAGCGTAAAACCTTTCACGATCTGCTCTTTTGGAACGCCGCGCGTGAGATTGAAAGAATCCAGGATAATGGTCGGGGCCACGCCCACCACGATCAGCATCACCTTGGCCAGTTCATCGATACCGAATGCGATGAACAGAATCGGAAGCAGAGAGAGCGCGACAATCTTGTCGAAGAACAGCACGAAACGCAGGAAAAACGATCCTGCGTAAGGGAACATGCCCATGTGGAGCCCGAGCAGAACGGCGGGAAAAAGCAGCGCCATGCTGATCAGAAAACGGCGGCCTGTCGCCACAGTGTCCTTCCACAGCATGCTGTTGTGAATCTTGGTGGCGAGCGATTCTTGATCGGGATTCCCGGTGACTTCATCGTCGTCAGCAGGTTTCAGCGTCGCGTCGGCGAAGGCTTGGCCCATCTGCCGCAAGGTGGGCATAACGCGGTCGTCCGGATTATCGATATGGCGGCCACGAGAGACCCAGAAATAACTCACCACGCCGGCCGCAAACAGAAACCAGGAAAGAATCCAGACCGTAGTGCGCGACGGCTGGGCATGAATCTGGAGGATGCTCACAACTTCCCCGCGGCCGCCAGTTCCATGTAGGATGCATCAAAGCGCAAACGCACCCGATCCTTCTTGCCCTGGATGGAACCGTCCGGGAAGCGGATGGCAACATCGTCCGGTGAACTGGTCTTGTCGCCGAGCAATCCATGCGAGAAGCAGAACTGCCGAACCAATTCCATGGTCTTCTTCAACTGGTCCGAATTCGTCATCTTTACCGCCGATGGAGCAGTGTAGAACAGATGTGTGGTGGAAAGCTGTTCTTTGTAGGAAGCCAGCGTATCTTCGGAAACCTCTGCGATGGATGAAAGCACTTTGTCGCCTTCCGGTCCCGGCTTCGCCATCTCGGAGGTCAGTTCATACCACGCTCCGGCGATCGCCTTGGCGAAGCGTTTCCCGGAACCGTCCGGCCTGTTGAGCACGTCGGTGCGCACCACCATCAGATCCAGAATTTCGCCGGGAATTTTGGATGAATCGAAAATCTTCGTGATCCCTTTGCCTCTGAGGATCTGTGACACGAGCGGCTTCCAGGTGACCACCACGTCCTGGCTGGTGTCGCTCAGGAACGCGCCCGCGATATCGGAATCGGAGGTATTCACGTATCTCACGCGTTTCAACTCGCCCGCGAGATTGTTGATGGTCATGCCGCGCTCAAACAGGTATTGCGAGACGGTCTTTTCCACCAGCAGCACGCGCTTGCCGGGAATCTGTGGCAGCGTGAGATTGTGACGTACCAGCACGGCGTCGTTGCCATTGGAATAATCGCCCACGATGATGGACGTGGTGTCGACGCCGGCCGCAGCCGGCATGTCGAGCGCCTCCATGTTGGTCATGGCGCAAGCATCGATGTTCTTGGCGACAAAAGCGTCGAGCGAAGGCGCGTAATCGAAGCGCTGCACTTTGATCGCGACGCCATATTTATCCCCCCACTTCTTCAGCAGGCCGGATTTCGCCATGTACTGGTAGGGATCCCAGCCGACATAAACGGACCAGCCCAGCGTAAAAGAAGGGGGATTTCCGGCCGCGCCCAAAGAGCCCGCCAGAAGAAAAAGTGCGGATAAGGGTAATAAGAGTTTTCGCATCTCAACCGTCCGTGCAGCAGGGCACAACGTGGCTACATGGCCGGTTGGATATCTCAGTATATCGCAACGAGACCGCGCGCCGCGCCGCTGGCTCTTTCGTTTTCGTGTTTATCCTTTTCACCCTTGAGTGCCTTCTCAATGGCGACCGCGAGCTCAGGGGAATCCGGCGTAACGTCGGGTTCAAAGCGTTCGATAACCTTGCCTTCTCGATCCACCAGGAACTTGGTGAAGTTCCAGCGAACGGGCCCGCCGGTGTTCGGATTGGCTTGTTTGTCAGTCAGGAATTCATAAAGCGGCGCCATGTGCTCGCCGACCAGAGGCAGCTTCGCGAACATGGGAAACGTGACCTTGTACTTGGCGGCGAATTGTTGGATGGCCTGGTTATCCGCTGGTTCTTCCTGGCCGAAATCGTTGCTGGGAAACCCGAGGATCACCAGCCCCTGATCTTTGTATTTCTGATACAACGCCTCCAGTCCTTGGTATTGCGGCGTGAAGATGCTCTTGCTGGCGACGTTCACAATCAGCAGTACCTTGCCACGATAAGTGGAGAGCGGGACGGGTTTGCCGTCAATCGATAGCGGGATAAAATCCAGAACCGTGGTGGCGTGCAGGAGCACGCCACTCACGACCAGGACAATCAGGCAGGGAATCGTCCGCTTAAAATTCATAGCGCAGAGCGAACTGCATCTCGCGCGGCGGCATGGTGTTCTGATACTCCCCGAAAGTGCTGGGATTGTTCAGCGCCAAGCTGGGTTGGATGAAGTTCACGTTGTTAAACGCATTATAGGCTTCCGCGCGGAACTGGATCCGATGCCCTTCCCAAGGCAGCGGGAAGGACTTGGCGACGCCGATATCGAAGTTCTTCATGCCGGCCAGCCGGATTAATGCGCGCGTTCCGACGTTCCCCGGATACGCATCCGCAAAGTCATTCACCAGGTTGGTATTGGCGAATAAGCTGGGGTTGCCATTGGTATCGTATCCGGTTTGCGTTTTGAAGGCCGCAGTGGGGATAGCGAGGGTGCCTTGCCAGTAATTCGTGTCCCAGGTTGTATTGCCCTGGATTACGCTGGGCAGGCCGCTCGAAAAACGCATGATGCTCGAAATCTGCCAGCCTCCGAACATTTCATTCGCCCAACCTGGCGCGCTGCTCCAGAATGGCTTTCCCTTGCCGACCGGAAGTTCGTACACCACGTCAATGTTCGCTTGATTGCGGATGTCGAAATCGGATGAGCCGCGGAATTCCCCGGGATTGAATATGTTCTGTATCACCGCCCCATCCTGGCCGGAGGAGCCTTCGGCAGCCGACGCGTTGTCGATGGAGTGCGAAAGAGTGTAGTTGAAATCGAACGATACGCCCGAGCTGAATGCATGCCGCAAGCTGACCGTCATCGCGTGATAGTTCGCGTCGCCAGCGTTCATCCAGGTGGGCATGGAGCTGCCCTGCGGGGCGAAGAATGTGTAGCAGCCGAATTTGGAGGCGCAGGTGCCGGGCGCGGTGTACAAACCCTGAATCCGGTCCACCGAGTGCAGCATGTCCAGATAGCTGCCGCCGTAGATGCCATAAATTCCGTAGAAATAGTTGGCCGAAGCGTTGCCGGGGAAGAAGGCGTTCGCAACCGGGGCGAACATATCCTGAATATACGGATTGTTCGGAACCAGGGAAGGATTGTTCATCACCGCCTGCGCCGCGGTGGCGGGATCGCAATTTTGCGTGTTGTTCCCGAGCGACGCACAGACGCTGTTGTACGTGTTACGGATGGCCGTCATACTGGTAAGCCAGGTCTGGCCGGATGCCGTGTCCTTGAGATTTTCGAGCGGCGTGTAGACGTCGCCCTGGAGCAGCAGCTTGCGGGAAAGGCGGCCGGCGTAGGAGACCTCCAGCGTCAATTTACCGGGCAGCTCGCGCTCGAACGAAGCATTCAGCAGGATGGAATACGGCGACTTCAGGTCCGGATAGATTCCTTGAAACTCGCCGACGATTCCATTGACGTCGGGCGGAGTGTAGGGGAAGCCGGTGGTGGGAGCCGCGGGAAGCGTCGGGACGCTCCCGTTGTAGCGCGGCGACGTGGAGAAGGTATACGAGACCGGGTTGTTGAGCGTGGTCGCCAATCCGAACGAGCCGAACTGATCGAACTCGGTGATGAGCTCGCTGCCAAAGCGATCGTAGAGCATCGCGCCGCCGGCCCGCAGGACGCCGCCCGAACCAAAAATCTTTTGCAACAATCCGCCGCGATCCTTGGGACTGTAGGCCAAGGCAAATCGCGGACCGAAGTTGTTGTCGTCGGGATTGTACCAGCTGGATTTGCCATTCACCGGACCATTGAGATTGTAACTGAGGATGGCGTTGGGCATCGCGTTGGAAGGAACACCTTGTGATCCAAGATAATCGCGCTGTGCGAAATACTGGTCCAGCCCGATGTTGGGGGCCACTTGCAGGCCGTTGGCCTCATAGGGCGGTGGGTCATTGGTGTAACGCAAGCCCAACGTAAGAGTCAATTCGCGCGTCGTACGCCACTGGTCGCTCACGAAAGCCTCGTACTCGCGCATCGAAAACTCACGAGCATCGGGCGCTCCCTGCGGCAATAAGGTGCCACCCTTTCCCACCTGATAGGTCACCTGCGTGTTGTTCACCAAGCCCAGAAGGATTCCGAGCGAGGACGCATCGTTATACGGGTCGTTGAGCGCAAAATTAGCGTTGCCGGTTTTGGCGGCCATGTAATTGGTAAGGTCGGTCTGAATGTCCTCTCCCAATCCCACCGCCACGTTGTCATTGAACCCATAACTCGGGTAGGACTGCGAGTACGTGAACTTGTTGTTCGTCATGACTCGGAAATTGATACCCGTCGAGATGGTGTGCTTGCCTTTGGTCCAGGTGAGTGTATCTACGATGTTCTTCACCGGCAGGATGCGGCCGTTGGCTCGCGCGGCATAGTTCTCCAGCGAGTCGAGTGGGCCCAGGCCAAAAGAGTCACCCGGCGTTCCCGAGTAAGCCAGGCCTTGGCGCGTGTAGCCGAAGGTAAAGTTGTTGATCAGGCTCGGCGTCAAGATAGCTGTGTAAGTGGCCGAGATCCCCTTGCTGTTGTTCAACAGTTCGCTCGCCGGCTGCTGGCCGGGGAACTGCGCCAGCGCACTCGATTGATCCTGATTGGCGTTTGACAGAGTGCCCCGGACCGAAACCGTGTGCTTGCCAGCGCCGTCGAGAATGAAATCCATCTTCCCGACATAGGCACGATTGTCCAGGGCGTCGGGTGCGTTGAAGCGAAATCCGGTGAAATTCAAGCCGCCGTCCGCTCCGTAGGCCGGGTCGTTGCCCACCGGGTACTGCTTCAAGATGTTGAGATAGCCTTGATTGATCCCGATGCCCAAAGGATCCACCTGTTGGATCTGTGCCGGAGTCAGCGTATAGGTGTTTCCATTTGTGTCGGCGAACGTCAGGATGCCCTGCTTCAAGTTCTCGGTCGGCACCATGCGTTCCACGGCCTGCGAACTGGCGTCTATCCGGCGCTCATAATTGAAGAAGTAAAAAATGCGGTCCTTCTTAACGGGCCCACCGAGCGAGGCGCCGAACTGATTGCGATTCAGGGGCGTAATGCCCACGCCGTCGCGATTGTTAAACCAACTGTTCGCCGCGGTAACTGTGTTGCGGTTGTATTCGTACGCCGAGCCATGCAACTGATTGGTTCCGCTTTTTGTGACCAACACCACTTGGCCGCCGGACGAGCGGCCCTCATCGGCGCCCTGGCCGGCCACGGTAACACGAAACTCCTGGACGGAATCCAGCGGAATCGGCAAGACGGAGTTGAAACCGGCAATGGGTGAGTCACTCGACGAAGGTTGGGTATTGGAACCCTGCGTGGATCCGAAGTCAGACACACCGCCGATCCCCGAGTTCTCGTTATCGTTCACGTCGACGCCGTCGAGCACGATGTTATTTTGGTCGCGCCGCGAACCCATCACCTCGCCCTGCGATGTGACACCCGGTTGCAGGCTCAGCAGTTCGACGACATTGCGGGTGTCCAGCGGCAACTGGCGTATCGAATGCTCGGTAAACGCATTGCCGACTGACGCGTCGGAGGTGTTGATGGTGGAAGCTTCAGCCGTGACGTTCACCGTTTGACCGGTAGCCCCAACCTCCAATTGCACGTTGAGCGTCGTGGGGACATTGATCTGCAGAACCACGTGCTCCTGAGTCGCCTTAGCGAAACCAGGCTTGGTCACCGTGAGCGTGTATTCACCCGGTACTGCTTGCAGGATCTGATACTCTCCGCTACTATCGGTAACCACCTGCCGCGAAAGTCCAGTGGTCGCGTTATTCAGGGAAACTACCGCGCCCGGGATCACGGCGTTTTGCGCGTCGGAAACCACCCCGTGCAAGGAACTCGTGGATTGACCTTGCAGCATCGATACGGCGGCTATCGAGACGGCCGCTAGCAAGCCCAGTCCTGTCAAACAACTTCGCCAAGAACTCCATACAAAAGTCCTCGTCAACATGCACCTCTCCTCTTATCTGAAAGTTGGAACGTCACCACGGAGCGACATGCTCGGGGCGCCGACGAGGCGAGAGGGCCGCAAGGCAGTGCGGCGGAACTACTCAGCGAAGAGCAGCTCTTCAACTGCGGGGTGGTGCGGCACTAAGAAATCCGCACGAAAAAACACTAAGAACTTAGGAACCCCACACGGCAGTTTTCTAATTATCACGCCCGTTCCAAGACGTGTCAAGGAGATCTGTATCGGAAATTCTTATGAAAGTACTAAGCTTTAGCGATACCGGGGCTGCGGCATGCTTTAGCGCAATGTTCTAACCCAACAAATACTAAGCGACGATGTCGTGGATCACGTTTCCGGCAACATCGGTCAACCGGAAATCACGTCCACTGTAACGATATGTCAGCTTCGTGTGGTCGATGCCCATCAAGTATAGGATGGTGGCGTGCAGGTCATGCACGTGCACCCGCTTGTCTACGCCCTTCCAGCCGAAGTCATCCGTGGCGCCATACGACATGCCGCCCTTTACGCCGCCGCCCGCCAGCCAAACCGTAAATCCGTGGGGATTGTGATCGCGGCCGTTATGCACGGCGCCGCCCATGAATCCGCTGCCCACTTCCACCACCGGAGTGCGGCCGAACTCGGAGCCGCATACGATCAGCGTCTCGTCCAACAGGCCACGCGATTTCAAATCCTTGATGAGCGCGGCAAACGGCTGGTCGGAATCCTTGCCGGTCTTGCGATGCAGTTCGATGTCGAAATGGTGATCCCAAGGGTCGCCTTTGGCGTAATACACCTGCACCATGCGGACTCCGCGTTCCACCAGGCGCGCCGCCGTCAGACAGCCGCGGGCCGTGCTTCCCTCGCCGTACAGCTTGATGGTGGCCGCTCTCTCCTTGCGCACATCGAAGACGTCGGGCGCTTCGGTCTGCATCCGATAGGCCGTTTCCATGGACTGCAGCGTGGCGTCGAGCTGCGGATCGTTGGCGTGCTCCTGATTCATTTGCAGGCGATCCAACTGACCCAGCAGATCCAGTTCGCTCTTTTGCTGCTTCAGATCGAACTTGGCATTCCGGATGTTCGGAATCAGCTTCTCGGGATCGAATTTCTTGTCGCGGACATTATCGGAAATGTATGTGCCCTGATACACGGGCGGCAGAAAAGCCGAGTTCCACAGCGGCGGCCCAACGGTGGTGGGCACTTCGGGGCACAGCACCACGAATCCAGGCAAATTTTTATTTTCCGTTCCCAGCCCATAAGTGAGCCACGATCCCATGGACGGACGTCCCGGCTGGATGTGGCCGATGTTCATCATCAGCAGCGAAGGCTCGTGATTGGGGATGTCCGTGTACATCGCCTTCAGCATGCACATGTCGTCGACGCACTCGCCCAGGTACGGGAAGATCTCGCTCACCTCCGTACCGCTCTGGCCGTACTTCTTGAATTTGAACGGCGAACGCATCAGATTGCCGGTTTTCCGCTCGTGATCGGGTATGGCGCCGGGCAGTGGCTGGCCGTTGTACTTGTCCAGCATCGGTTTGTAGTCGAAGGTGTCCACCTGCGACGCGCCGCCGTTCATGAACAGGAAAATGACGTGCTTGGCCTTGGGCTTGAAATTTGGAATGCGCGCGCTCGGGACTCCCTGTACCGTGGCCGTATCCGCCCTGGCGAGCGATTCACCCACCAGACTGGCAAAGCTCAGCATGCCGAAGCCGCTTCCCATCCTGCACAATGCTTCCCGCCGCGACAGCGGCCTGCGAGCCGGTAAATGCAACATCTTTCTTCCTTCCTTTCTTCGTTAATTTACAAACTCAAATTCGTTGGAGCTGAGCAGCACGCGTGCGTACTCAAACCAGGCCGTGGTCGGTTCACCGGCGATCTGGTCTCCGGGAGTTTCCGGATGGGCCTGCAAGAAATCCAGGCCCGCTTTGGTTTCCTCTTCACTGGGCGCGCGGCCGAAAAGAATGCGATAAGCCTTTCCAATTCGCGCGGCGTCGCTGCCTTCGTCATACACCCGCTTGGCGAAAGCCTGCGCCTGTTTGTAGACGAAGCTGCTATTCATGAAGTACAGCCGCTGCAAGGGAACGATGGTAGTGAAGCGTTGTTCGGCTGTGAACGAAGGATTCGGGAAATCGAACACCTGCAGGAAATTGTTCAGCCGGTAGCGGCTCACCTTGCAGTACACGGTGCGGCGATGGTTATCGTCGCTGAAATCCGTAGACGGCCCGGCGGTTTTCTTTAAATCCAGATCTCCGGCCACAAACAACAGGGAATCACGAATCGCCTCCGCATCCAGGCGCTGCCGATTCGCTCGCCAATAGAGCCGGTTCGCGCCATCCTTCTCGGCGTTTTCAGCCGACGATTCCGTGCTGAGCTGATACGTGGATGAAAGCAGAATCTCCCGGTGCAGCTTCTTGATCGACATGCCGTTCTTGACGAAATCCTTGGCCAGATATTCAAGCAGCTCAGGATCGGAAGGCGGATCGCCCATCTTTCCGAAATTGTCCGGTGTTTCCACAATTCCCGATCCTAAGTGCCATCTCCACACGCGATTGACGATCACGCGCGCCGCCAGTGGGCTGGACGCAATGTCGTCGGCCAGATCCAAGCGCCCGCTGCCGTCCGTAAACGGTTTTTTATCCGGCGACAAAACCTCTAGGAAACGCTCCGACACCTGGTCGCCTAGCGTGTGCGGATTGCCGCGAACATTCACATGCATCGGTTTCATGGTCTTGGTATCGCTCACACCGTGCAGAAATGGATATGGCGCTTGAGCTTTCTTGAGCGCGTCGACTTCGGCTCGCAAGGTGGCAACATGTTCCGCCACTTCCGCCGAAAAGTGCCGCTCCAAGTCCCAACCCTGCAGCGACAACAGACCTGGATCGGGCTTTTGATCGTTCTCGGAATCCAAGTCGGCCTTGTACAGGTCGAGATATAGATTCGTCGGCTCGATCGGCATGGTCTTTAGCTCCAGGTCGCAACCCGGGCAGAACTGATCGTTGGTCTCGAACTCGTTCGGATAAGCGTCGCGCCGCGGTTTCTTGCGCACGCCAGCCTTGGCTTTGATGATGTCGTTCTCTTCCTTCAACGCAGCAGCATCGCGTGCCACCGAGAGAGCAAGCTTCTGGAAGTTATCCGCCAGAAACTGCGCCTGCTCCAGCGTGCCTCCGCCCTTCACCATGTCCTGCCAGTCGCGCAGGTAGGAATAGTGCTTGGGTGGCTTCGCCAGAAATTTGATCCAGCGCTCCAGCATCTCGGGATCTACTTTTTGATCTACCGCTGCTTCAGACACCGTTTTCTTCGGCTCGCCGGTGACCTGCCACGCGGCTACCAGATATTTCGAGGTCTTTTGCGCCAGCATCTGCGCGTACAAGTCGCTCTGCTGCGTCATGAAATCATCGAGTACTTCTTCCTTGTCGTCGATGACCTTCTGCTGCTGATCCCACAGCGCCATTTCGGCTGGCGAAGTGGCGGGATATTCGTGGTACGTGGTATTCAGGAACACCGCGGCGAGCGAATAGTAATCTTTCTGCAGAATCGGATCGTACTTGTGATCGTGGCAGCGCGCGCAAGCCACGGTAAGCCCAAGCATCCCACGCGTCACCATGTCGATTCGCTCGTTGCGCTCGTCCGCGCGGCCCTGCACCGGCTCAGCCTGATCCCACCACCAGGGGCCACCGCCCAGGATCGCGGTACCGGGGATCATCTTGTCGCGAATCTTCGGATCCATCAGGTCGCCGGCCAGTTGCGCCTTCAAAAACTGGCCGTAAGGCATATCGTTATTGAATGCCTGAATCACCCAGTCGCGATAAACGTACGCGCCTTCAAAGGGCATGTAGCCTCGATCCTTGGGATCCAGGCCTCTTACATCGTCTTCGGCGTAGCGAGCTACATCCAGCCAGTGACGGCCCCAGCGCTCGCCATAGCGCGGCGATGCGAGCAGCCGGTCTACCACTTTTTCGTACGCAGTGGGCGACTTGTCGGCCACGAACGCGTCCACTTCCTCGGGCGTCGGCGGCAAGCCGGTCAGATCCAGGGTCACGCGGCGAATGAGCGTCTTCCGATCCGCCGGACCCACGGGCTTCATTCCTTTAGCTTCCAGCTTGGCAAGGACAAAATGGTCGATATTTGTTTTCGCCCAGGACTTCTCCTTCACCGACGGAATTGGCGGATCTTTCAGCGGCTGGAACGACCAAAATGCGCGTTGTTCCGCAGTGATCACCTTGCCGGGCGAGCTCGGAACGGCGGCCTTCGTGTCGGGCCACGGCGCGCCCATTTTGACCCATTCCGCCAGAGCTTGCACTTCCTCGGGTTTCAGCTTCCCGCCTTGCGGCATTTTGAGGTCGCCGGTCTGCCGCACCGCCTGAATCAGGAGGCTCTTATCGGGATTGCCCGGCACCACCACCGGACCCGAATTCCCACCTTTCAGCAGGCCTTCCCGCGAGTCCAGGCGCAAGCCGCCCATCTCAGCGCTGGTATGACAGGTGTAGCAGCTCTCAGCGAAAATCGGCCGTATTTTGTTCTCAAAGAAGTCCGCGCCCGCCGAAGATGGCGGAGCCTGCGCAAACGCTGAAACCAGAGTCAGAACAGATACGATGGCGTACCTCATGTCAGAGACCTTTTGGATCTATCCTCCATACTTCATGAAATTCGTGATTGGAAAGCCACAGCGACCCGAGCCCCACTCGCAACGCGTCGCCGCCTTTCCCGACGTATTGCGCCACAACGCGGTTCGTCGCCGGATCGATCTTCGAAAGCGGCTTGCCGATGGCCGTCACCCAAACCGCGCCCTCTCCCACCGCGATATCGCCGCCCGGGCCGGGCACACCCACCTCGATGGTCGCGGAGACCTTATTCGTCGCGGGGTCGATGCGCGAAACGCTGCCATTGCCCTGGTTGAGAGTCCATACAGCGCCTAACCCCGTGGCAAGGAATCGCGGCGCTGGACCCACCGGAATCTTCGCGATCACTTTCTCGGTTTTCGCGTCCACGCGCGTCAGCAGATTGTTTTTCGTACTGGTGATCCACACGGAGTCCGAATCAAATGCCGCGGTAAAGGAACCCGCCGGGATGGAAATCTTGGATACAACCTTATTGGTCGCCGGATCGATGCGCGAGAGCACGCCCGCGGCATCGGAAGGCATCCAGATGCTGCCTGCTCCCGCGGTAATTCCACCCTCCGTGTTCGCTACGCCCGAAGTAATGGAAGCGACAATCTTGCGCGACTTTGCATCCACGCGCTCTACCGATCCATCGCTGCAGATCGGCACCCAAACGCTGTCAAACGCGATTGCGAGGCCCGAACAGGGCGTCTTGGCAACCGCGATCACCGCGCCCACCTGGTTGGTCTTGGCGTCCAGCTGCGAAATATTATTCTTGGGGTTATTCGATATCCAAACGCTGTCGCCGATGGCCACCCAGTCAGGAGAACCAGGAATGGAAAACTTCGCAAGCGGATGCAACTCCGACATCGGATGCTGCACTGCCTTGAGTTGGGGACCGTCGGCGTGAGCGGCACCTAACGCTGTGGCCGCCAGGAAATAGAGAAGCCGGTTGATCTTCATTTCGACCGAAAGACCTTCCGACGAGGAGGGCGCGAGTGGGCTACATAGCGAACTCGTCTTATTAGCCTACCGCATTATCGCAACGTATGGCAACGTCAAAGGCCGCTTCGGCCGCCGTAATCCGGACGTAAGCCTAGGTAAACACGGCAAAAGGCCGCCGGCGGCTCGGGGGACCGCATACAGCGGACTCTGGGTCCGCTGTATGCCAGGATGAAAAAACCCGGTCGATGCTACAAGACACCGGCGCTATCGCCCTAGATTCAAAACTTCGGTCCAATGATCAGCAGCGTCGCGAGGCTTCGCGGCAATCGGAATTTGCCGGAATGAACACGAGCCGGTCGTCGACGAAACCGTGAGTTCTCAACTCGGACTCCCGATCCGGGCTCATTTGGCATCATGTTTCCCCACCGGTCTCTCTTATGGCCGCGCGGCCTGAGGAGCATTGATTCTGGCTTCGTCCCAGTGTTCTTTGATGTGGCCGTTTTCCATGCGAACCACGTCATAATGATTCCAGGTGTACATCTTGCTGGGATCGTCGGGGTCCTTGGACATGCGGTCCCACATCATCACCGAGTAGGGCCCATCAATCAACGTCAGGGCGGGCGGGTTCGGCCACTCGGGCTTGATCTCCTGCGGCTGTCTTCCGGGCCGCCGGCTCATAAACGCCTTAAATCCATCGCGGCCTTGCGGGACCATGGGATTGTGCTGGATATATCCCGGGTCCATGGTTTTATCGGCCAGCTCCAGGTGGCCGTATTGCAACATGTCCTTCAGCTCTTCGGTGGCCAGCGCGAGGGTCATTTTCTCTTGCTTGTCCAGCTTGCCGGTGTTCCAATCCATGGGCGGTTTGGGAGACACACCGGTGTTCACGTTGCCTGACCCGTGCATCTTCATCGCGCTATCCCAGTGCTCCTGGACCTTGCCGTTTTGAATGCGAAGCAGGTCGAAGCTGTTGGAGTGATAAGTCTTCGAGGGATCGCGCGGGTCCTTCTGTTCCGTTTCCCAAATCAGCCAGACATAATCGCCCTTGGCGCCCATCACCACCGGCGGATTCGCCAGTTTATCCGGGATCGGATTCTTGGGCTTGCTGAATCTGCTAAAGAATTCCACAAATCCCTGGCGGCCGGTATTCACATTGGGGTTGTGCTGGATGTAGTCTTCGGCCTGGTATTTCGAGGTCTCATCCAAATGGCCCCCCTGGATCACTACGCGCCACCAATCCAGCACCATGTCCAGGTTTTTCTTCGCTTGCTTGCTCATGGGCGCGGTTTGCGGCGTGGTGGGCGGATTGATGGATTCAGCCGATAGGACGCCAACGGCCGACAGCGCCAGCGTCGCTGCGAATAGCGTGGTTCCGGAAGATTTCATGGGGATTCTCTCCTTCGTTGCTTGGCCATCATACTCGTTCCCTCGCCTTGCATGCAAGATGAACGATGCCGGCATGCAGACTTTCGGCGAGGTATATACTGGCTACGAATTGGAACCATCCACATGAAATTCTTGAGAAGCGTGATCGTTTTGAGTTTTACCGCGGCGGCCGTAAGCAGTGCGGCGAGCGCCGCGAAGTGTGACCGGGCGTGCCTGGATAAGACCGTAGACAACTACATTGCGGCGATGGTGGCGCACGATCCGTCGAAGGTGGATTTCGCGAAAGATGTGAAGTTCGTCGAGAACACCGTTCCCATGAAGCCGGGCGAAGGCCTGTGGAAGACCGCGTCGGAAGGTCCAACCATGTTCAAGATTTATGTTCCCGATCCGGTGGCGCAACAGGTGGGTTTTATGTGTGTGATGAAGCAAGATGGCAAGCCAATCCAGTTGGGGCTGCGCCTGAAGCTGGTGAACGGCAAGATCACGGAAGCGGAGCACCTGATTGCAGGCAATCTGCGGGAAAATAGCTTAAAGAATTTGCAGACACCCCGGCCCGGGTTACTGGCGACGGTGCCGCCGGCCGAGCGGTCGCCGCGCGCCAAGATGCTCAAGATCGGCCTTTCCTATTACACGGCAATTGTGACCAGCAACGGCGACGCGGCCCCGTTTGCCGACGATTGTGTGCGTCGTGAAAACGGAATGCAGACCACCAGCAATCCGCCGTCGAAGACGCCCGGCCTGGGAACCATAGGAGCGATGGGCTGCCGCGATGGCCTGAACACCCATGCGTTGAGCTACATCACAGCCATTGAGCCCAGGCGCGTCGAGATCGCCGATCCGGAAACGGGGTTGGTGTTCGGCCTGTCGCAGTTCCGGCAGCCGATGAAGGACAAGTTCGTCAAGATTGTGGGCGTGCCGGGATTGGAGAAGCTCGACCTGAACATCAAGCCGTTCGATCTGCCCGCCGCGCACATTTTCAAAATCAAGGATGGCAAGATTCACGAGATTGAGGCGATGGGCTTCGTGATGCCCTACAATTCGAAAACCGGTTGGGAGAGCGAAGGGAAATAGATCGCGTCAGTTACTGATGATTGTTTTCGTAGCACCAGCGGATGAGCGGATCGGGATACGCTTTTCCGCTGATCGCGCGAAGATCGTCCAGACTGAGGCGTTGGAATTCAAATGACACCTCGCCGTCGCGCGTCACGGAAGCGATCATGTATCCATAAACATTGGTCTGCGCGTGTTGCGCGGGCGTCGTTTCGGGCGGCAACTTGTAGCGCTGAGCGCCGGCCGTGCCGATGATCCAACCGGGCAGCACTTTGTCCTTCCAGTCCGGCGTTTCGAAAATATTGTCCATGTAAAAGTGCGAGTGGCTGGCCAAAACGTACACGCGCTTATGGGCGGCCTCTTGGACATGCCAGAGCGCCTCATACACTTCCCGGCCGCTTAAATTGCCGCGTTCGGACTCGCTCATGCTGTGCATGTTGCTCCTACTGCCAGGCAGGGCTTCGTGCATGCCGACGACAATGGTGCGAATCTGCGCCGACGCCTCATCGCGAGCCAGCACGCCGTGGAGCCATTTCATTTGGTCGGGATCGAATTGCTCCGGGGTCGCATTATCCAGCGAAATAAAATCGATGTTGCGGTCTATCCAGTGATAATAAGCGTGCAGCTTGTGATCCGTTGGATCGTCCTTCAACCGTTCCGCACGGATCGCCGGCGTCTCCAGCCAATCGGCGAACTGCACCAGCCACGCTTCGCGCGACACGGGCGGAATGGTTTCATGATTGCCGATGGCCAGGTAGACCGGCAGAGTGCCGAAGGGAACAATCTGGTGCTCGATGAAATCCGGCCACGCATCCTTTAAATAATCGAGGGTTTCCAGCGGCTTGTTATGCAAGCCGAGTTGGGCGGGCGCCGACATGTCTTCATCCACTTCGTAAATCGCCCGAAAGTCGCCGAGGTGCCAGTAGAAGGCGGAGCCGCTCTTGTGAACTCCGGCAGCGATGGCGGGCATGACGATGTCGCCGCAGTTGCGCGAATCGCCGGAGACTGCGAATTTCCAGGGACGGCCGCCGCGATTCTGCGCCGCGAGCGAGCAGCAACAGAGGAGGATCGCCCAAAGAAGATATCGCATTCGAAACCCGACTGTAACGCGTGGCCGCTCGCCGCGGCAAGCGGGGTAGGAGTAACCTGAGTAGGGACAACTCACAAAGGATGAAACGCCGCGATTTCAGCCGGGCACTGGCGGCACTAAGTACAAGCGCCGCGCTGTCGCCGCTTGAGGCCGCTCCCGGAAGCACAGACGGCAGCATCACCGATGTACAAGGCGTGCAGGTGGGTCACTTTACTGACTCGCGCCGGCCGACGGGCTGCACCGTCCTGTTATTTGGCAAGGGAGCGACGGCGGGTGTGGATGTGCGCGGATCGGCGCCCGGAACGCGCGAAACCGACCTGCTGAATCCGATCAATACCGTGCAGCAGGTGCAGGCCATCCTGCTCGCGGGTGGCAGCGCATTTGGATTGGACGCCGCGTCGGGCGTGGTGCGCTACCTCGATGAGCATCGCTTGGGCTATCCGGTGGGCAACGTCGTCGTGCCAATTGTGCCCGCCGCGATTCTGTACGATCTGGGGATCGGCGATGCGAAGATCCGGCCGACAGCCGAGTCCGGCTTTAAGGCGTGCCAGGCAGCGACCGCAGGGCGAGTGCTGGAAGGCAACGTGGGCGCGGGCGCCGGCGCCACCATCGGCAAGCTGTTCGGCATGAAGCAAGCCATGAAGTCGGGCCTGGGGAGCGCGAGCGTGCGCGTGGGGGGCACCGGAATCGTGGTGGGAGCAATCGTGGCGGTGAATGCTTCCGGCGACGTGATAGATCCAAAGACCGGCAAGATTATCGCGGGCGCGCGTAAGCCGGATGGATCGGGCTTCATGGATTCCATGGCGCGCATTCGCGAAGGCTACGGCGTGCGCGCCGATGCGACGACAAACACCACCATCGGCGTGGTGGCGACGAACGTCGCGCTGGACAAAACGCAAGCCACCAAAGTGGCGCAGATGGCGCACGACGGCCTGGCGCGCACCATCAACCCGGTTCACACGCCTAGCGATGGCGATACAATTTTTGCCGTGGCGACAGGTTCCATTGCAACGCGCGCGAATCATGGGGCCATCGGTGCATTGGCTGCGGAAGTGATGGCGCAAGCGGTGCTGCGGGCGATTATGAATGCGCGCGGAATCGCGGGACTGCCGAGTTACTCAGACCTGCGCTCGCGCGGCTGAGAGAACGCCCACTTACTGCAACATCGTAAAGCCGTATAACGTATCGCCTGCACCCACCACCACATATTGGCGCCCGTCCAGCTCGTAAGTCATTGGACCGTTGCTAACGGTCGCGATCAAGTGGGCGTGCCAGAGAATTTTGCCATTGGCTGGATCATAAACGATAAAATTTCCCGAAGGGTCGCCCGTAAACAACAGCTTGCCGGCGGTGGTCAAGATCCCGATGGGCGGCCCTCCGCGATTGTACTCGTGCGTCCAGCGGATTTGGCCGGTGGCATAATCGATGGCTTTGAGCGCGAGCGTAGAGTAAACGCCGGAATCGCGTCCACCATAACCTTCCGGTTTGTCGCCCGTGTCGGTGAGATAGTACAGGCTGTAGGATGACGAGGCGTTGACGTAGAACAATCCTGTCTCGGGGTCGAAACTCGGCGACGGCCAGTTCGCCGCGCCCCCGAGCGCCGGGACCACCAGCGTGCCGTCGGGCTTCGGCTCTTTTTGCGGATTGCCGATGGGCTGGCCCCTGGCGTCCAGACCCTTGGACCAATTGATATCGATGAAAGGCTTCGAAACGATATTCTTGCCGTTAGTGCGGTCCAGCACGAAGAAGTAGCCGTTGCGGCTGGACTGCGCCAGCAGCTTGCGCGGCCGGCCGTCGATCTCGCCATCGATCAGCACCGGAGTTTCCGCCGCGTCCCAATCGTGCGTGTCGTGCGGTGACGCCTGGAAATACCACGCCATTTTTCCTGTGTCCGGATTCAATGCCACGATGGAACAGGTCCAGAGGTTATCACCCTTGCGGCCCTGACCCGCCATGACGGGATTCGGATTGCCGGTGCCGAGATAATACAGATTAAGCTCGGGATCGTAAGTGCCGGGCACCCAGGTCATGCCGCCGCCGTGTTCCATGGCTTCCGGATTGGGCCAGGTCTCGGCGCCGGGCTCGCCCTTGCGCGGAGTTGTATTCCAGCGCCATTGCAATTGCCCGGTCTCCGGGTCGCGCGATTCCAGATAGCCGGGGACGTCGAGCGAATCGCCGCCCACACCGACCAGAATATGATTGCGGATAACGATGGGCGCGGGCGTCGAGAAATATTCCTGCTTCACGTCGGCAATTTCAACGTGCCAGCGCTCGGTGCCATCCTTGGCGTTCAGTGAAACAAGGTAATTGTCAGGCGTTTCGAAGTAGAGCCAGCTTCCGTACATGCCAAAGCCGCGGCTTCCGATGTGAATGCCGCCGTGCGATTCCCATTGGTAATGCCAGAGCTGGCGTCCGGTGCGCGCATCCACAGCCCAGGCGTGGTCGGGGAGGGTGAAGTAGAGGACGCCGTTGACTTCGAGCGGGGTGGCTTTGATGGTGGAGGTGAGCGTTCCGGTGCCGGGATCGAGACGATATTCCCAAGCCAAAGTCATCGCGGTGACGTTTGAGGAATTGATGCGCGCCAGCGGACTGAAACGGCGGCCAGAGTAATCGCCGTTGTAAGTGGGCCAGGTGTCGGTGGGTGGTTTCAGCAGCAGAGCGGGGTCCAGGGTCTGCCCTGCGAGCGAACAGGCCACCAGCGCGAGTGCAATGAGTTTCATTTCAAGGTCACCAGATAAGCGAGCAGGTTATGCATGTCGGCGTCGGTATATTTCTTGAGTAACTCGGCATGAGCGGCCAGCGGGTCATGGACCTCCACTTTGACCCGGGCATCGCGCGAGAAAGAATGATAATCGCCGGAGGCATCCCGCAGCGCGACATCGAAATCGTCGAGATATTCCAGCGTGCCGGAAACGGTCTGGCCGGACCCCAGCTTCACCGTGACCTCCGGACGGATGGGCTGTTCGCCGCGGCCGGGGCGCGGATACAAGAAGCGCGATTGCAACATAACCGGGTCGTACTTCTGCGCGATGCCCGCCAAGTCGCCGGTGGGCGAGTGGCACGTGTGGCAGCGGCCGGCGCCGTTGAAAAATTCACGGCCCTTATCGTGGTCGCCCGTGACGACATTCAGGATGTTATAGGCGTTCCGATCGATGGCGGCCTGCTGGCGGGAACGCAGGAAGGCGGCGATATCTTGAATCTGATCGGGCGGCAGATGGAACGCTGGCATGCCTTTGCCGGGGCGGCCCTGCTCGATCACCGGGCCGATCTTGTCACCGCGCTCGTCGTCCAATGCCAGCTCGGAGCGAACCAGGTCCGGGCCGCTATCGCCGCCTTGTGCTGTGGTGCCGTGGCAAAAGCCGCAATTGCCCACGAAAATTTTCTGTCCCCGCTCCACCGCGGCTGGATCGGGAACCGCGCGGCTGATGAGCATGTTTCCGCCGGGGCGCGGTTTCTGCGCGGGCGGGGATTGCGCGGCGAGCGAGGCCGCGGCGAGGAGGCTGAAGACCGCGAGGGTTTTCATAACTTTTTTCAGAACAAGGCCATCAGAGCATGGCCACGGGATATTCTTTCACTTTTGGAAGGTTGCCGTCCACGGCTTCTCCAAAAACAGAAAGCGAGAAGGATCGTGTGGCGTAACCTGGTATACATGACGCCGGATCAACCTTCGGAATCCCGTTGCAGCGGGTTGCCGACCGCGGATGCCGCCCGCTCAGAACATCTCGTCGCTTTGTACACAAAGGCCTTCGCCGAGTTGACAGAAGATGAAACCGCGATTCTGGATGGGGTGATCCTGGAGCCGGTGAGCTAGATCCTCAACAGCGGCTTAGCTTGGCGTTGACGGAAAGCGCTCTCGGCCGCGGCTCATCGTGGATTAGACCTCCAAGTCGCTCGGCTGCCATACCGGAGTTGCGCAAGACCCGGAATTGAGCATATACTAGGCTTTCATGCGTCGTCGCGCCTTCAACTCGTTTCGATTTTGGTACTGGTTTAGCGCCTGAATCGGGGCGAGTGGCGTTGGCTTAAGCAAAAGCGGTTATAGTAAAAGCAACCCACTCGAAAGAGTGGGTTTTTTCATTTTTGAGGAGATAGAACCATGATCATCTCGATGAAACTCCACTCGACGAAAGAGGAGATCGAGCAAGTGTGTGAGCGCATCCGGGATTTCGGTTACAAGATTCACGCCATCGAGGGCGAGCAGCGCGTCGTGATCGGCGCGGTCGGCACCGGCGACACCACCGCATGCCTGGAATCGGTGGAGGCCATGCCGCAGGTGGAGAAGGCCGTGCGCATATCGGCGCCCTACAAGTTCGTGAGCAAGGAATACCGGAGCGAGCGCTCGCGCATCCGCGCGGGCAATTGCGAGATCGGCGGCGACGAGTTTATCGTGATGGCCGGGCCGTGCTCGGTGGAATCGGAGAAGCAGATCATGCAGGCGGCCGAAGGCGTCGCACGCGGCGGAGCGAAACTGCTGCGCGGCGGGGCATTCAAGCCGCGAACTTCGCCCTACGATTTCCAGGGCCTGGAGGAAGAAGGGCTGAAGCTGCTGGCCAAAGCCAAGCGCGCCACCGGCCTTGGGATCATCACCGAAGTGATGAGCGATCGCGATGTGGACCTGGTGGCCGACTATGCCGACGTTTTGCAGATCGGCGCGCGCAACATGCAAAACTTCGCGCTGCTCAAGACGCTCGGCAAGTGCAACCGGCCGGTGCTGCTGAAACGCGGCATGAGTTCCACCATCAAGGAACTGCTGATGTCCGCCGAGTATGTGGTGGCGCACGGCAATCCGAACGTGATTCTGTGCGAGCGTGGTATCCGGACGTTTGAGACCGCGACGCGCAACACCTGCGACATCGCGGCCATCGCGGTGCTCAGCGAGCTAACGCATCTGCCGGTAATTCTCGATCCCAGCCACGCCACCGGGAAGCGCAGCCTGGTGCCTGCTCTGGCGCGTGCCGGAGTCGCTATTGGAGCCGACGGCTTGATCGTGGAAGTGCATCCGGCGCCCGAAAAAGCCGTCAGCGATGGAGCGCAGTCGCTGGATATCCCGCAGTTCCATGCCATGATGCGATCGCTTACGCCGTATATCGAGTTGTGGAAGGAATCGCGAGTTACAGAGACGGCCGCGGTGGTATAAGCTCCAGTGGTGCAGGCGCGCCTTCAGCCCCGGCAGCTTCTCGCGTTAGCGCTGTTGGCGGCGTGCGCGCTCGTTGCCGGTGGCATTTACTGGTTCCGGTCGCGAAAAGCCATTGCGCCTTCGGACTTGGTCGCCTACTTACCTACTGTCAACGCGAGCGTGCTCTACATCGATGTCGACGCGCTGCGGAGGTCGGGCATTCTCGGCATGCTGGCTGGTTCGAAAACCTCCGAAGAGCCGGACTATCAGCAGTTCGTGCGGCAAACCAAATTCGACTATCGCCAGGATCTGGATGCCGTCGCGGCGGCGTTTGAGAATGGCCGGACCTACTTCGCGTTGCGCGGGCGTTTTCATTGGAACAACCTGAAGGACTACGCGACCGGGCAGGGCGGGTCTTGCCACAACGATTTTTGCGTCCTGGCGGGAAGCCAGCCGAATCGGCGAATCTCGTTTTACGCGCTGAAGTCCAACGTGCTGGCGATGGCCGTCGCTCCCGACGATTTCGCGGCGTACCAGGTGGCCGTGCAGCCGGCCAAGCCGTCGCTTGCGCCGCCCAACGAGCCGGTGTGGGCGCTGATCCCCTCCGCCGCGCTGCAAAGTATGGATACGTTGCCTGCGGCCGCGAAAGCGTTTGTTCCAGCGTTGCAGGGCGCGGATCAGATTATATTCAGTATTGGCGCCGATCGCAGCCAGCAGTTACAGCTGGGCGTCCATGTTACCTGCAAGGACACAACATCGGCTTCCGCGTTGCTCATTCAGTTCGAAACCACTACGAAAGCGCTGAGGGACGCACTCGCGCACCAACATGCAAAGCCCGATCCGGCCGATTTGAGCGGTGTGCTGGTGGCAGGAACTTTTCACCGTGATGAACGGCAAGTATATGGCGCTTGGCCGATTCCAAGGGCGTTTGTCGGCGCAATTGCGGGGAGCGCGTACTAGAACCCTGGTAACTATGCGGTTCCGTGCGCGGATGCAAAAATAGATATAGTTTGACCCGCAGGAAACTCCTTTCTCTAATTCCCGTGGCCGGTTGCGCGCCGGCGTACGCGTTCGGCGTGGAGCCCAACTGGCTGGAACGTACCTTCCATCGTGTGAAGTTACCCTGCCGCGGCCTCACCAGCGGCGTGCGGATTTTGCAGCTATCGGATTTTCACGCCTCGGCGGCGGTGCCATTTTCGTTGATCGAAAATTCCATCGAGATGGGGCTGGAAGCCAAACCCGACGTGATCGTTTTGACGGGTGATTTCGTCACCGACGCCACTCCGGTTGACGAATCCGAATATGTTCGCATTCTTCGCAGATTGTCGAGCGCGGCGCCGGTGTTTGCCACCCTGGGCAATCACGATGGAGGGGCTTGGGGCGCAAAGGTGGGCGGGCTGAAGGACAGTTCCATGGTTCGCGGACTTCTTCGAGCGGCCAACATTCCTCTTCTCCACAATCGTTCTGAAGTAGTGCGCGTGCGCGATCAATCTATACGATTCGCCGGTGTTCCAGATCTTTGGAGCGAGCGCGTGGACGGCGACCTCGCATTCGCTAATGTTCCCGCGGACGATCCTGCGATTCTTTTGGCCCACAATCCGGACACCAAGGACGTGCTTGGCTATCGGCCCTGGGATCTGATGCTCAGCGGCCATACGCACGGCGGGCAAGTTGTTTTGCCGATTGTCGGAGAGCGCTTCGTGCCGGTCCGCGATAAGCGCTTCATCGCCGGATTGAAGCGATGGAATGGCCGGCAAGTTTATGTTACGCGGGGCGTGGGAAATATTGACGGCGTGCGCGTGAATTGCCGCCCGGAAGTTACGTTGCTGGATTTGGCGGGCGCGTAGTTACTTCTTCGCTTGCTCGCCTTCCTCCACCATGCGCTTGACGCGGTCCAGTTCCTGGCGCAGCCTCTTCTCGCGCAAGGCGATCGAGATCACATAAACGATAATGATCAGCCAGGCCGCGGTAAAGCCATAAAACATGAACGTGAAGTTTTCTGAGCTCATGGCGTCTCCCTAAAACGCGTGCGCATGGCGGCGCATCGCATCGATCTCCAGTTTCATGGTTTCCTGACGGGTGCGGATCAGAATCAAAGCCGTAGACAGCATCAGGAGAGCCAGAAAATTCCACCACAGCGGCGCTTCCATCCCGGGCGCCATTCCGCCGCCACCGCGGATTTCCAGCACCGGGCCGGGATGCTGCGTGCGGAACCATTCGATCGACTTCCACACCAGCACGATATCGACGCAGGCGAAAATCGACAGCACTGCCGAAAGACGCGCGCGCGTGGTGGGATCGTCAATCGCCCGGCGCAGCATGAAATAACCGAAGTAAATCAGCAGGCAGACGAAGTACGAGGTCAGGCGCGGGTCCCACGTCCACCAGATTCCCCAGATAATCCGTCCCCAAATACTGCCGGTAACCAGCGTGATGCTGGCAAAGGCAAGCGAGACTTCATTAATGGAGGCCGCGACGGAGTCCAGCCGCAGATCTTTCTTGATCAAGTAACCGACGGCCGAAAACATCCCGATGTAAAAGCCCGTGAACGATGTAATGGCGGCTGGCACGTGAAAATAGATGATCCGGAAGATCGCGCCCTGGCTCGCTTCGTCCGGAACCTTGAAGAAGATGGTGTGCAGATTCCAAGCCAGAATCAAGCCCGAGAGGGCCGTCAAGATCAAGATGATTTTCAGACGCATGTTCTCACCCCACTAAAACAATTTCTACCAGAGCCAAAGACAAAACAGTAAAGATGACGTTAAACGCCACCAGAATCCGAAACCAGATCAAGTTCTCGGCCAGCGGGCCGTTGATAATCAACACACGGCTCAACTGGATGGCCCCGATCAGCGCGGGAATCAGCATGGGATAAATCAGCGTTGGCAGCATTAGCTCGCGCAGACGCAGATTTACGGTCATAGCGCTGAACATGGTTCCGATCACCGTAATGCCCCAGCTGCCCAACAGCATCACGACGAATAACAGCGCCAAACGTTGCGGCAACCTTACATCATAGAAAATCGCGAATACCGGCAGGCTGACGCATTCCACAATCACGATCAGGACATAGTTAGCCAGGCATTTTCCCAGGAATAGCTCGGCGCCGCTCACCGGCGAAGCCAGCAGCGCATCCAGACAATCGTTCACCAGCTCGCGCGCGAAACTGCGGTTGAGGATCAGCGTGCCCGCAAAGGCGAAGATCAGCCACAGCAGGCCGCCCGCGATGTCGCGGATTTGTTCGGGCTCCAGATCGAACGCAAAGCTGAAAAGCAATAAAATCACCAGCGCAAAGGATATCGAGGCATTCACGGCCTCCTTACTGCGAATCTCCGAGCGCAGATCCTTGGCGGCAATCGCCAGCGTCCGGCGCAGAAACTTCATGCTTCACCGTAGTGACGATACAGCCAGCCCGGATCTTCCAACATTTCCCAGGTGCGCGGGCCGCGATAGGCAAGTTTGCCGCGATTGATGAGCGCTACATCGGTGGCCAGCTCCAGCGCCTCGCGCAATTGGTGCGTGGACATAATGATGGTCTTGCCCTCGGCGAGCGCCGATTTTAGAAGGCTTTGCAGCACCGCAATGGCGCGGTCGTCGAGTGCGGTGAAGGGTTCGTCCAGCAACAGCAGCGCCGGCTGATGCAAGAAGCAGCGCGCGATGGCCAGGCGCTGGCGCATACCGCGCGAAAATTCGCGCACCAGACCGTCCCGCACGCGATCCAGGCCGGTTCGCTCCAGCCACTCCGTCGCGGTGCGGCGCGGATCATCCAACCCGTAAAGCTGGCCGAACATATGGAGGTTCTCGAAAGCCGATAGCTCCTCATAAACGCCGATGCCGTGTCCCAGGATGCCGATCCGTTGCCGCGTGCTGCCCGCGCGGGTGTCCTTGCCCAGGATGGAAACGCGGCCGCGCGCGGCTTTCGACAGGCCGCCCAGGATCCGCAGCAGAGTTGTTTTCCCCGCGCCGTTGCGGCCGAGCAGCGCCAGGCACGCGCCGCCATCGACGTTGAACGAAATATCGCGCAGCGCGGGATAATCGCCAAAATACTTCCACACGCCTTCGATGATTACCGCATTGGCCGCCGGCATAATTTACATGACTCGCACTAAGGCTTCCCGGGAACGCCCGCCACGCGGATGCCCAGTTCGCGCAAAACTTTGTCGGAGACCGGGGATGGCGCTTCGCTCATCAGGTCCGTGGCGCGCGCCGTTTTGGGGAACGGAATCACCTCGCGAATGGACGATTCGCCCGCCAATATCATCACCAACCGGTCCAGCCCCAGCGCGATTCCGCCATGCGGCGGAGCGCCATATTCCAGCGCTTCCAGCAGGAATCCGAAGCGTTTCTTAGCTTCATCGTCCGAAAACCCGAGAGCCGAAAAAACCTTGGCCTGAACGTCGCGGCGATGAATACGAATGGACCCCGAGCCCAGTTCGGTGCCGTTCAGCACCACGTCATACGATTTGGCGCGACAGCGCGCTGGATCGCTGGTGAGCTTTTCGATATCCTCATCGTGCACCGAAGTGAACGGATGGTGCGCGGCGAACCAGCGGTTCTCTTCGTCGTCCCATTCGAACATGGGGAAATCAACCACCCAGAGCGGCTTGAAATTCATAGGGTCGAGCAGCTTGTGCCGGTCATTATATTTCTGGCCCGCAAATAACCTGAGCTGGCCGCAGGCTTGATAGAACGTCTCTTCCGGACGCTGGCCCTGCGGCGGACCAGGCCATCCAGCGACGAAAAGCAAATCGTCATCCGCGGCGCCCGACGCGGCGCGGGCCTGTTCCACTAACTTGGGATCCAGCTTTTTCAGATCGTCATAGACACGCAGCCCGCGCTCGGTTCCATATTCCTTCAGTTCATCGCGCTCTTTGCGGCTAAGCGCGCCGGTCTTGGGAATGTGAATCGCCACCGGCGGGAAAGTGAGCCCAAGCTGCCATGTTTCTCCGTCCAGCACATGGAACGGCGGGAGCCGCAGATCGGGCTTATCGATCCCATAGGACCGCATGGCCTGCGCATAAGTGAGCCGCGGAAATTCACCGGGCACCTGGAAGCCGGCGACTTCAAACACGCGTTTGAGCATCGGCTCCACCACTTCGTAAATGCGCTCCTGCTGCGGGAACGACATCTCCAAATCGATTTGCGTGAACTCCGGCTGCCGGTCCGCGCGCAGATCCTCATCGCGGAAGCAGCGCACGATCTGAAAATACTTCTCGTAGCCGCTCACCATCAGAAGTTGTTTGTAAATCTGCGGCGATTGCGGCAGCGCGTAAAACGAGCCCGGCTGCACGCGGCTGGGGACCAGATAATCGCGCGCGCCTTCCGGCGTGGAGCGTCCCATGAACGGCGTTTCGATTTCGAGAAAACCCTGGCCGTACAAAAATTCCCGCACCGCGAAGCTGATCTTCGAGCGCAGCATCACGTTCCGCTGCATGTGCGGACGGCGCAGATCGACGTAGCGGTATTTCAGGCGCGCGTCCTCTTTTACATCGACGGTTTCTTCCATCGGGAACGGAGGCGTGCGCGATTCATTCAAGATCCACAGCTTCGCCGCCACCAGTTCCACCTCGCCCGTTTCGAGCGCCGGATTGACGGTCTCCGGCGTCCGTTGAGCCACCGTGCCTTCCACTGCAATTACATATTCGGAGCCCAGCATCTCGGCCTTGGCGTGCAATTCGGCGCCCGAATCGGCATGAAAGACGATTTGCGTAACGCCGTCGCGATCGCGCAAATGAACAAACAGCACTCCGCCCAGGTCGCGCCGCCGATGCACCCATCCCATGAGCAGGGCGGTTTTGCCCACGTCTGACGCGCGCAACTGGCCGCAGGTGTGCGTGCGGCGCAGGTCACCCAGGAAATCTAACGGTACTTGCTCAGGCATTCTTTCACCTTTTCGAGGAGCAATTCACGACCAATTTGCACTTGCACCTGACTCTCCATGTCCTTCATTGATATTTCGCCGGCGGCCGTCTCATTCTCGCCGCAAATCAGAGCCACCCGCGCGTTCAGCTTGTTGGCGACTTCGAAAACCTTCTTCAATTTTCCCTCAGCCACTTCAACGCGTATCCCGTGCGCCCGCAATTCAGCAGCGACGTTCACGGCGGCGCGCCGCGTGGCATCGCCGGCTGTGAAGGTGACGATTACCAACGGATCTTCCTTCCCTTGCGATGTCGCCTCCAGGCTCATCACCAGGCGATCCTCGCCGATTGAAAACCCGATACCCGGAGAATGCACGCGCGAGCCGAGCGATTCGGCCAGCCCGTCATAGCGTCCGCCGCCCAGCACCGAATTCTGCGCGCCCAGCGACCCATGCACAATCTCAAACGTCGTGCGCATGTAATAATCCAGGCCTCGCACCATGCGGGGCCGCACTTCGTATTGAATACCCCGATCGTCCAGATGTGATTTCACTGCGTGGAAATGCGTCTCGCACGGCTCGCACAAATGATCCTGGATGGATGGGAGCGCATTGATGATTTCCTGGTCCTGAGGCACTTTGCAGTCCAGCACGCGCAACGGATTGGTTTCCGCGCGCCGCTGGCAATCGTCGCATAAGCGCGCCGCCACATCGCGCAGCTTTTCCTGGAGCAGAGCAACGTATTGGGGACGGCAATTCTGATCGCCCACCGAATTGATCAGCAACTGGAAGCCCTCCAGGCCGGCCCGCCGCAGCAGATCGATCACCATCTCAATCACTTCGGCATCCACCGACGGCGATTCCGAACCAATGGCCTCCGCGCCGATCTGATAGAACTGGCGATAACGGCCCTTCTGTGGGCGTTCGCGGCGGAACATCGGGCCGATGTAATAGAGCTTCTGCAGTCCCGGCTTCTGGTCCAGGCGATGCTCAATGTAGGCTCGCATCACGGACGCCGTGGCTTCCGGACGCAGCGTCAGCGAGCTGCCGTCGCGATCGTCGAAGCTATACATCTCTTTGCTGACGATATCGGTTTCCTGGCCCACGCCGCGCGCAAACAGCGCCGTTTCTTCCAGGATCGGCGTGCGGATCTCCTGGTAGTTGTAAATTCGAAACACTTCGCGCGCCACGGATTCCACCTGGTTCCAGACCGCGCTGGACGGGGAAGAATGTCGCGAGTGCCCTTGACAGCTTTAATCATGAAAGACTGCTTTAATCATGAAAGACGATACCCAGCCGAAACCGAAGCGAGCGGTTTTCTCAAGCCGGTTCGTCCCGGTAAATCCGCGCGGCTTCTACGTATCGATCGGTATTCTGGCGAAAACGTTCGCGCTCTTCTTCGGTGACCGAGCGCTTTACCTTGGCCGGCACGCCCATCACCATGCTGAGCGGCGGAATCTCAGCGCCCTCGGGCACCACTGCGCCCGCCGCGATCACCGAGCCCTTCCCGATTTTCGCGCCATTCAAAATCACGGCGGCAATTCCGATCAGGCATTCGTCCTCCACCGTGCAGCCGTGCAGCATTACCATATGACCCACGGTGACGCGATTGCCGATGTGCAAGGGAAACCGTCCGGCGTCGCAATGCAACACCGAATTGTCCTGAATGTTGCTCTCATCGCCGATACGAATTGAATTCACGTCGCCGCGGGCCGTGACGTTCGGCCAGATGCTGGAGCGCTCGCCGACCACCACGTCTCCAATCACCTGCGCGCTCTGATCGATGTAAGCGGAAGCGGCTATCTTGGGTACGATGCCGCGATAGGCACGAATCATGACTGCGGTGTAACTTAGAATCGTAGCACACCGCCTTCAGCGAGTCCGTGCCGCGAATTGCCTCCGAAAATTGAATGGAAACATACCCTCTGGCCCGGCCATCTCTAAGACGGTGAAAGTAAGAGAACGGAAACGACTTTTCCTCTTTCGCCGCGCGTTCCCATCTGCCAGAATAGGCATGAACACCGTTGGCAACCTTTCAATCGGAGACTCATAAAATGCAATTGCGCGTGCTCGCATTTGTGTTGGCCGGAGGCAAGGGCACCCGCCTCTACCCGCTGACCAAGGAGCGGGCCAAGCCTGCCGTTCCCTTCGGGGGACGATACCGGATCGTGGATTTCGTTCTCAGCAATCTCATCAACTCGGGGATCTATTCGATCTACGTATTGGTTCAGTTCAAGAGTCAGTCCTTGCTGGAGCATTTGCGCGAAGGCTGGGAGGCGTCCAGCCTGCTGCGCAACCATTTCATCATTCCGGTTCCCGCGCAGATGCGCTCGGCCGGCGAAGATTGGTACCGCGGCACCGCCGACGCCATCTACCAGAACATCAATCTGATTGAACAGGCCGAGCCGCATGTAGTCGCCATCTTCGGCGCCGATCATATCTACCGCATGAACATCCGCGAGATGATCGAATTTCACATCGATCGCGGCGCGCAGGTCACCGTGTCAGCCATCCCGGTGGAAAAAGAGCAGGCCGTCGAATTCGGTGTCATTGAGACGCGCGAAGACGGGCTGATCCAGGGCTTCCACGAAAAGAAACCCGACGCGCCCACCATGCCGGGCGATCCCAACCGGGTGTATGCGTCCATGGGGAATTACCTGTTCTCCACCAAACTGCTCTTGGATGAATTGCGGGTGGACGGCGAAAAGGAGAAGAGTTCCCACGATTTTGGACGCGACATTCTTCCCGGGTTGATCGGCCGGGCCGACATGTACGCTTATGATTTTCAAACCAACCGGATTCCGGGCGATCCGGCCGGCGCTCCTGTGTATTGGCGGGACGTCGGAACGCTCGACGCATTTTTCGATGCAAACATGGATCTGCGGTCAGTTTCGCCGGAGCTGAATCTCTACAATCGCCAGTGGCCCCTGCGCACCGCTGGATATTTCGACGCTCCCGCAAAATTCATCTTCGACAGCGACGGCCGGCGCGGCGAGGCTTTGGATTCCATTGTCTCCGGCGGAAGTATCATGTCCGGAGGGCTGGTCCGGACCTCGGTGATCGGCCGCGGCGTGCGCGTCCATTCGCATGCCGTCGTGGAGGATTCCATCATCTTCGATAATTGCGACATCGGACGCCGCGCCCGGGTCCGGCGGGCCATTCTCGACAAGAACGTGCGCGTCCCGCCCGACACTTCCATCGGGTACGACCTGGAACGCGACCGTCAGCTCTACCATGTCACCGAGAGCGGAATTGTGGTGGTTGAAGGCTATCGATCTCCGGTGGATATCGCTAGCATGAACCTTTAGAATCTGTCGCCCCGGCGATTTGCAACCCAAGTGTTCCTAGCACGCCACGTGCCAATCCAGCCTATTCGCCCCTGAATAGCCACCCCAAAAAGATCCATGTAACGAGTTACTCGCGTTGTGGGTCGAACTATTGAGATGATGTCCACAGTTGTAAACCCCATCGAAGAGACCACTGCGGTGCTGAACGGTGTTCCCGCTGCTGAGATTCGTTCGCAACTGGATCTTATCCTTCGGAGCCGCGCGTTTATACAATCACATCGCATCCGCCGTTTCCTGCAATTCGTAGTGGAAGAAAGTCTGCTGGGCCAGCCGCACCGGCTGAAGGAGTATCTGATCGGGCTTGAGGTATTCGATCGGCGCGAGGCCTTTGACCCGCGGGTGGACTCCATTGTCCGGGTGGAAGCACGCCGGCTGCGCTATAAACTGGACGAGTATTACCGAACCGAGGGGCGCGAAGATGGCATCCGGATCGTGCTGCGCAAGGGCAGTTATGTTCCGATATTCGAGTATCGCAGCGCAGCCTCCGGTGTCAGTCCAACCTCCTCGCGCCGCAGCATGGAGATCGCGCTTTCCTCTTTGATCAACGCCACTTCAGAAACCTCCGCGGCCGAAGCGGGAGCTGCAGCCGAAGAGATTCAGAGGCGACTGGCGCACGTACTCATCAAGGAAGGCTGCTTCCAGGTGGTGGTGAAGTCGCAGAGCCACGCGCCGGCATCTGAGGATGCATCAGGCAACGGAGTTTCCCATAACGCCGCCGCGGACGCCGAGGGCCAGACCCCCAGCGCGCCTGGCAGCCCTCTCGCGAGCACGGCCGCCGACTACTTGGTAGAGGGCAGCATGGAATTCCAGGAGGACGGCTTTCATCTTTTGTTGCAGTTGCAGCAAAGCGCGGACGGTTCCTATATTTGGTCCGAGACTGCCGATGGCCGGCTTCAGGATCTGTCCTGCGTCGACCATTTAGCGCAGCAACTGGTACGCGATCTGGCCGCTCCCGCGAGAGAGGGGTCGGTGGCGCGGCGGCAATCGGAGCGCAGGGAGAGTTGCGACGCCTATTTGCAGGGCCGCTATCACTGGAAGCTCGGCACGCCCGATAGCATTCGCAACAGTGTCGCCTTCTTCACCAAAGCAGTGGAAGCCGATTCCAACTACGCGGCGGCCTGGGCTGCGCTTTCCGAAGCCCTGCTGGTCAGTTCCGTCTTTGGATTGCTGCCGCCCAGCGATTCCGATAGCCGGATGAAGGAAGCCGCACTCAAAGCCACGTCGCTCAATCCGTCGCTGCCGGAGGCGCACGTCGCCCTCGGCGCCGTCTTGTCGCTTTTGGAATGGAACTGGGCTGCCGGGGAGGAAGAACTCCAAAAGAGCATTCAGTTGGACAAGAGCGACCCGATCGGCCACCTCGCCTACGGGATTCAATTGGCCTGTCGCGGCGCACAGGAAACCGCCATAGCCGAAGTGGAACGGGCGCTCGAGGTGGATCCCGCCTCGCTGTTCCCCAATTTCATTTTGGGCTGGATGTATGGGGTGTGCCACCGCTTCGACGAAGCGATCGCCCAGCACCGGCTGGTCTCCCGGCTAGCCACCGATTACGGCTTGCCCCATCTTGGATTAGGAATGGCCCACGCCGGCAAAGGCGAGTTTACCGACGCGATCGCGCACCTTACGAATGCGACGCAGATGAAGTGCGGATCTCTGCTGCATGGCCAGATGGGCTTTTGCTACGCGATGGCCGGACGCCGCGATGAAGCGCAGCGGGAAATCGGAATCCTGAAGGCGCGTTCGGACTCCAACTACGTTTCGCCCATGAGTTTCGCCACGATCTATGCCGGGCTTGGGGGACCTCAATGAAGCGCTGGCCTATCTGGAGCGCGCCGTAGAGGTCCGCGATACTTCGCTGCCCGTGCACCTGCTGAGCACCGAGTTCGACCATCTCCGGGAGCATCCGCAATTTCAGGATCTGTGCGGCCGTATTGGCTTGCCGCAACCCGAATTCGCTCACGGGAGCGTCTAGTTTCAGAGCCAAACCAAGAGTCGCCGGGTCGAAATTTGGCCGAACTGATAAAATAGCGTCATCAGAGTGGATCAGATCGGCCGATACCGGATTCTCGACGAGCTCGGCCGTGGAGCGACCGGGGTGGTTTACCGCGCCCAGGATCCCGCCATCGGCCGGATTATCGCCATCAAAACCATCCGGCTGTCGGATTTTACCGACGCATCGGAACGCGAACGCCTGCGGGAACGCCTGTTTCGCGAGGCGCAATCGGCCGGGATGCTGTCCCATCCCAACATCGTCACCATCTATGACATCGCCGAAGAGAACGGGCTGGCCTATATCTTCATGGAGTGCGTGGACGGGCCGCCGCTCGAAAAAGTCCTGAACGGCGCCGAGCCGATTCCGAGCGAAAGCGCGCTCTCGATCCTGCGGCAAACCGCCACTGCGCTGGACTATGCGCACCAAAAAGGCATCGTCCACCGCGACATCAAGCCGGCCAACATTCTGATTCACGAGCGCACGCACGCCAAGATCACCGACTTCGGCGTAGCCAAAATCATGTCGCAGCAGATGACCCAAAGCGGCGTCATGATGGGTACTCCGAATTACATGTCGCCCGAACAGGTGCAGGGGCATGCCGTGGATGGCCGCGCCGACCAGTTTTCGCTCGCAGTCATCGCCTACGAAATGCTGACCGGCGAAAAGCCGTTTCTCGCCGATCAGTTGCCGGCGCTGTTATTTCGCATTGTGCGCGAGGATCCGGTGCCGCCGCAGCGTCTGAATCATACCATCGGCCCGGCGGTGGAAATGGTGCTGAAGAAGGCCCTCGCCAAGAGTGCGAACGATCGCTACGGCACCTGTATTCAGTTTGTGGATGCACTCGCCGGCGCGCTCCAGTCGAGTCCGGGCTGGCGTCTTTTGCCTAGAAGCAGCGCGCACAACATGCCGACCATGGCGGGTGCGGTAGCGGATCTGAAACCGGCCGCCAAGCCGCCCGTCAAGTCGCCCGGGTCGCCCGCCCAGTCGCCCCAAGTTCCGCCAGCTCCTCCTCTGGAGGCACCGGCGATCCGAGTGCCTGAGCATTTCGAACCGGCCGCGCCCAGCTTGTTTCGGGAACAGGAGCGGGAGCCGCGCAGCCCGTTGCTGCGGAGCCTGGTGTGGATGCTGGTGGGCATTGGATTAGTGGGGCTGGTATTGTTCGGCGCGCAGAAGTATCTGTTCAACCGCAATGCCGAGCCGCCCGCCGCCGAAGCGCCCGCCCAGACCGCGGATAACTCGCCATCCAAACCCAGCCCGGTGGGCCAATCGCAAACTCCGGATAACAGCGCGAAAGCGGCCCCTGCGCCGCAGGCTCCCCCGCAGGCGACGGCTCCCGAGAGCCAGCCGCCGGCAGCCTCCCAAACGCCGTCTTCCAGTCCAGCGCCGCAGCCAAACTCGACTCCGAAGGCTACCCCGCAGGCAACCCAGGCACCGAGCACCGCTCCAGCCCCGGAGCAACCTCGAAACACCAGGTCCGCATCCGGAAAGCTCGCAGCCGGAACGCACCATTGCGCCGCCGGTGATCGCGCCGAAGCCGGGGGCGGCGGTGCAGAGCGTGCAGTTCTTGACGGAGCCGCCGGGCGCGCAGGTCACCGTGGATGACAACGGGTCCCTCACTTGCCAAACGCCCTGCCTGCTTCAGCTCAGCGGCGGCCGGCACGCGGTGACGGTACAACTGGCCGGATATCGGCCTTATCCTCGGGTGTTCAACGTACCACAAGACGGCGACATTTTCCTCCGGCTTAGCAAGGCTTCAGGCACGCTGAGCATTACGTCGAACCCGCCCGGAGCGACCATCGAAGTGGACGGTACGATGCAAGGCAAACGCACCCCGGCGATCTTCAATCTGTCGCCGGGGACCTATCACGTTAAGGTCGCGCGCGCCGGGGCGTTCCTCGATTTCGACGTGCAACTCCGCGACGGCGAGTTTATCACTAAGCGAGTCGATTTCTAGTCTTTCTTTTTCCATCCTGCCTTTTTCCTTCCTGAAGATCGGGGCGGCCCGTGGTTGTCTTTTCATACAAAAAACATTCGGGTCGATGAGAATCTCAAGCGCCCGCACAAATGAGACGAGCGGGTGAAAGGAAAATTTAATGAATCAACTTCGCTTGCTACGAATCTTTTCCGTGCTGTTTGCGCTGACAGTTGGCAGCAGTTATCTGCGCGCTGTGACACTTACGGCCGCGACAACCACCATCACCCTGCAGTGCACCATAGGTCAATCCTGTAGTGCTAATAGCGGTTCCATTATTTTCTCGGCAACATCCGCTCTAAGCACTGATACAGGCACCGCAGCATACACTATTACAGCGCCCAGCGTGCCTTGGCTTTTGGTCTCGCCGCTTTCGGGCACGGCCACCACCACCCCCGCCAATGTGACGTTCCAGGTCACCAGCGGGTGGACCGCCTTGAATGCCGGCCTCAATACCACCACCATCCACCTCATCTCCGGAGTCGGGGGGAACACCAACTTCACCGTGAATCTGGAAGTGCAAGCCGCCACTCCCACTCTGCAGGTGAAGGGCGGAGTGAACGTGCTGAATCCCGTGGCTTATGTCTCCGGTGCGGGCGCGCCCACTCTGGCGCTCACCTTGGTATCCAGCTCTGGATTGCCGGTCGCCTTTACCGTGGCTGCGGTGAGCAATGATACGCCTGGAACTGTCGCTGGAGGCACCGCCCCGGCTGGATGGCTGACCATAAACGCAGGATCCGCGAGTGGCATCGCCTATAGCTGGGGGACCACCATTTACTTCACCGCTTCGCCCACTGCCCTGGCCGACAGCAGCCCAGGCGATTATGATACCGGAACCATCACCATTACACCGGCTGGCCAGACTCCCGTCGTCGTGCCTCTGAACATTGCCGTGAGCGCCGCGGCGCCTACCATCAGCGCGGCATCTCCGACTCTGGTGCCTCTCCTGGTGAGTCCGGTGGCCCCAGGTTTCGTTAATTTTGTGATCAAGGGCACCGGTTTTGTCTCCACCACCGGAGCCCAGAAAACCAAGGTCTTCTATGGAACCACGGCAGCCACCTGCACCAACCAGGTTTTGACCGACTATGTTACGGTGCTTAGCTCGAATTACCTGCAGGTTTCGGTTCCCTATACCTCCACCGGAGCTCCCTTTGCTACCTCCGGCGCCACCGCGTTCGTCATTGGCATCGCCAATGGCGCTACCCCCACCATCGCGGTTGCCACCGCTACCATCGGCGTCACGTCCGCTCCCATCATCAGCGGGATCACCAGCGCTTCGGCCTTTATCGATGCCCCGGCCGGAACCAACCCGAGTGTGGCTCCTTACGACGTCATCAGCATCTTCGGCACCAACCTCTGCCCGCTCTGCACGGGAACCAACAACGTCCTGGTGGCCATTCCCGATAGCACCTACTATCGCTTCCCGACGTTCCTGAGCCCCGACGGTGGCACACACAAGATCACCGTCACGTTCACCAAACCGGGCGCTGCCACCACCTTACTGCCTGGCTACCTGCTCTTCGCCACCAACAACCAAATCAACGTCGCCGTTCCTGGGGCGCTCTCGACGCTACAGGGCGCTTCGGCGCCGAATATCGGCTTGGTAAACGTTCAGGTGGGTTATGACACCGCTTCGCCCGCCACCGCCGCCAATTCGTCCGTGGTTTCTCCGGTGGCCTATGCGCTCCAAGACCCCGGAATCTTCACTATCGCGTCCAGCGGTCAGGGGCAAGGCGCCGTTCTTGATGCCACAACCTTTGCGCTGAACAGCCAAGCCGCTCCCGCCATCGGAGCAACAAGTACGGTCGCCATTTACTTAACCGGCTTGGGCATTCCCGATAGCGTCGCAACCAATAACAACGCGAATGCGACTACCACTTACAGCACCAACTGCTTGGCTCCCCTCGGCAGCCCCGGCACTCTCACGGTCGCGCCTACCGGCTACATGGGCACCGTGAACACGCCCGCTTCTGTCACCAACGCGGCACCCTACTATCCAGGCTCCGCCTATGTGGTGCCTTCTCCGCTCTGGACCTCCATTGACGGAGCGATCATCAACACCAATATCTTGCAAGGCAACCAGGCGCCTTGTTTCCTCAGCACTGATGCTGGTGCCACTAACACGATCACTGTCACAATCGGGACCACCCCCCTCACCGTGGCGGGTACCCAAATAACTTATGCCGGCTTCGTCCCCGGCTCCATCGCTGGTCTCTACCAGGTCAACGTCGCTGTGCCCACCGGTATCGGCAACGGAACGACGGCGGCGCAGTTCCCCGTGGTTGTCAGCATGGGAACTGGCGGTACCCAAATTAACAGTCAGGCCGGCGTCACCATGTGGGTAAAGTAAAGAGCCGATCAATCGTCAGCGATTGAATCACTTTCACTGCGGCCAGCGCAGGCGGCGGGGCGGATCATTCCTCCCCGCCGTTTCTTTTTCGTACCCAAGCCCGCCACATTTCCCGATAAGCCCCTTCCAGGCTCCGAACAAATCCCGCCTCGTCCATCCAAGGAGAAGCGCGCAGCGCCTCCCGAATGCTGCCGCGCAACGCGGGCGCCTCGCGTGCCCGTTGGCTCACGTGCAAAGCGAGCTTCAAATAATCCTCGGGAGTGGCGGCCACTAATCCCGGCAAGCCTGCCGCTGTGAGCACGCTGGCTCCCGCCCGCTGTACCGCTAAACGGCCGGCCAATGTCACCACCGGAACGCCCATCCAGAGCGCATCCAAAGTGATGGTCAGCCCGTTATAAGGAAACGGATCGAGAGCGACATCCACGCGCGCATAGGCCGACAGGTATTCGGCCGGCGGACTCGCCCCCTCGAAAATCACGCGATCCGCCGCGATGCCGTCTTCAGCGAACCAAGCCCCGAGATGTTGGTGCGTGGCTGGATGGTCCAGGTTCGAATACTTGAGCAGCAGGCGGCTCCGCGGGGCCAGATGCAAGATGGCCGACCATAGCTGCACCACCTGGCGCGTGATTTTCTGCGGATTATTGAAGCACCCGAACGTGATGCGGCCACGCTCCAGGCACGAAGCAGGCGCCACCGGAATGTCCGCAAACGGCCGGTAACAGCCGAAGGCGCGCGGCAGGCGGTACACAGTTTCGCTGAACAGATGCTCGCTGCCAGGAAGCGGCATGAGCGTATCGCCCAGAAAATAATCCATCGTCGAGAGACCGGTAGTAGCCAGGACGCCTTGCCAGGAAACTTGCACCGGCGCCGGTTTGAGCGCCAGCCCCAGGTAAGCCGGGCCCATGGTGTGGCCGGACAGGTCCACCAGGATGTCGATGCCATCGGCGCGCACTCGTTCCGCCAGGCTGTCGGGATCCGGAATGACAGCGAAGTTGTCGGAGATCGCCCGGATCTGCTCGGTGCAGTGATCGGACTTCGCGCCGGCCGAGTAGGCAAAGATTTCGAACTGGGACCGGTCGTGTCTTTCGAGCACCGGCGGAAGGAACTTCATGATCGCATGCTGGTGCAGGTCCGCTGACACGTACCCCACCTTCAGCCGGCGATCGTGATCCGGACTGTTCGTATGAGCGCGGATTCGCGGCGCTAGCGGCGCGGCATACAGGGTATTCCAGCGGCGGGCTTCAGCGAAAAGCGTCTCCGGAGTAGTACTGGCGAGAAAATTCAATTCGAAGAGCCACTGGCTGTGAAATTCCCGATCCGGCGCGATTGCCATCGCCCGGCAATTTGCTTCGCAGGCCTCCGGCATGCGTCCGAGCGCGGAGCAACATCGGCTTCGGATAATCATGGCCAGGAAGTTCGCAGGATCGGAAGCCAGCGCCCAGTCGGCTTCTACAATAGCCACGGGCCATTTCCGTTCCGCCCACAGCATGCGGGCGAGCAGGGCGTGGACCGGGGAGGCGAGCTGGGCGTCGAGCGCCAGAGCGGCGGCCAGATGCTGACGCGCGGATGCAAATTGCCCGCGCTGTTCGTCGGCGGAGCCGATTCCGAAAAGGTCTTGTGCCAAGCCGGAACGCATGCGGCGTGAAGAGAAGGAGTTCGCGCGGCGGGGCCAAGTTCTCAGGCCATGGAATAAGAAAAGGGCGAAGACGCGTGGCGAAACGCGTCTTCGCCCGGGAACAGAAGGAGGACCGCTCAGTTCCCTGGAAAAGTTAAGTCTTCAGCAGGGCCAGAATATTCTGCGGAGCTGCGTTGGCTTGCGAAAGAGCAGCCACTCCGGCTTGCAGCAGAATCTGCGCCTTGGTCAGGTTGGCGGCTTCAGCGGCCAGATCGGCGTCGCGGATGCCCGATTCGGCCGCAGCCTCATTGGTTAATTCGGACTGCGCCAGGTTGATGGCGTAAGTGAATTGATTCTCGCCTCGTCCTACAGCCGCTTGGGCGCTGCCGAGCGTTGCTACCGAGGTTGCGAGGGCCGACACGGCGGCTTCCGCGCCGGATTGCGTGGCAATGCTGGAGGTGGCCCCGGTACCGACGATCGCCGATTGCGCGATTGTATTCGCTCCCGCCAGACCGGTGGTGTCGGTGGTTGTACCGGCGAATGCCTGCCCGATACTCAGACTGAACGCGGACGGAGAATTACTGGAGAAACTGATAGTGGTGGGCGCGGCCGCGCCGTCATTGCTGGCGACGATATTCTGCAGCGCCGGATTGTCGGTGGCCTGCAATTGCTGGTTGATTTGTGCGATGGCCAGATCGGCGGTGAACGCTACTGTGGTCCCCGAGTCGATGGTCACGGTGGCGGTCTGAGGCACGCCGCTCGCATTGTTGGCGGTGAATGTGAGCGTCTGCACGTCCTCGCTGCCCGGCGTTGCATTGCCGACCATGGTGGTGAAAGCGATGTTGGCTACCTGTTGGGTTCCGCCTCCCACAAAGTTGGAATCCGCCGCAATGGCTTCCGACGTGGCTGTGGCATTGGTGGCCGATCCACCGGTGTTGGTGCCTAAGTTACCCAACAGACCGTTGGCCGTTGTGTCCCCGGCCGTGACGTTGAACGCCGTGTTGGGAGACGTGAAGAGCAACTGCTGATGGCCGTCGGCTCCGGTATGAATCTCGGCCGAGATATTAGCCGCCTTCAAAGCTTGCGCAGCCGGCGTTCCGGATTGAACGGCTGCCGCAATTCCATCATTGATCGCGGTGGCGAGCGATGCCGGATCGCCGACGTTGGACAGATTGACGCTAATGGTCTCCGCGCCGCCCGCCCCGGACGAGAATCCGGGACCAGACAGAAGGAAGCTGGTGCTTTGATTGGCGCCGACAATGCTGGCCACGCTGGTGGCGCTGGACGAACTCAAGTCATATAAGCCGGAATCCTGCGCACCCGTGGCCACCTGATACCCGGCCGTGAATCCTTTGAGGCCCAGGCTCTGTGTGTCCACCGTGGCGGTGCCCAGGTCAACCGAGACCGTCCCGTTGGCGATCACACCGGCCGCAGTGGTTCCCTGGCCGCCGCCGATAAATACCGAAAGGTTCTTGGCGAAAGTGCCGCCCTGGTTTAACCCGATGGACTGCGCTTGCCGGTCAATTTCACCCAGCACGCTTTGGAATTCGTTGTCCAGCACGGTTCGGCTGCCGGTGAACGTTCCCGATGCCGACTGCGTGGCCAGAGTACGTGCCCGATCCAGGAGCTGCGAAATGTTGCTCATTCCGCCGTCCATGATCTGGAGCGTGCTCAGCCCGTTGTTGGCGTTCTGAATCCCTTGCGTCAGCACCGCTTCATCCGACCGGTAGCCGTTGGCAATGGCTAACCCCGCCGCATCGTCTCCGCTGTTGACGATGCGCAGGCCGGATGTTACTTCGTTGATGGTTTTGTTTTGGAAGTTCTGGTTGATGGCCAGATAATTTTGCGCCTGCAATGAGGCGACGTTGGTGTTAATACTGAAAGACATGCAAATTCTCCTTAAGATTGGATCACTCGAGACCCTGAACCTTCATGGGCCTGGAGCGCCTCTGGCGTCCTCGCCTTTAGCGCCCTTGAGAGGCCGGCCCACGCGGGCGCGGACCAACATTGCAGCGAAATCGTTGCCGGTTGACAACCTATTACCGCTCTAGGCTTCCCGCTCGGGTTGATCGCAGCCTCTCTCAGTGCTCACAGTGCTTATCGGGGGGAAGAATCGAATCTTGAATTCAGGGGCGCAATTTCTTGATGGCCCGCTCGAAGTCCTGCACCGCTACCCCGCTGGCTGCCCGGTTATTCTGATCCTGAGTGATCTTCAGCTCTTTGCGCAAGACCACCGTCTCCTTGGGAGCCCGGATGCCGATCTTGGCGCCCTGCTGCGTGATCGCCAGCAGTTCCACCTCGATTTCGTCGCCGATCAGAAAGGATTCCCCGGCGCGGCGGCGCAGAACTAACATGTCTGCTCCGAGGCGGTCTCGCCGGCCGGACGCCCGCCGATGGGATGCTCATGGGAGTATCGGGAATCGCGCCGAATGGCTTGCAGACCGCAGCGCGTCTTCAGATTCAAGACAACTGGCGCCATTAAATTGGCGGTGGCCGGCAATTCGTCGTGCAACGAGACGAGCGCAAGCGCCAGTACCTCGGAACCCAATGCTGGCTGGACTCCGGCCTCCAGTTCCAGGTCTTCCAGATCCTCCGGCGCAATCGCCAACTGGTAATGCTCATCCAGTGCCAGGATAGGAAAGGCCAAAAAACACAAGCCAGACCGTGTCATGCTTTGCAGGAAAACGAGAGGAGTGCCCTCCTGGTCTCCTCGGGGCTCATGAATGAGGACAAAGGCCTTTTCCTCCTCAAAAGCAGTCAGACCCTGAGGAAAACGGAAGACCGACTCCTCGGCATAAGGCAGAGTTCCGAAGTACTTGGTTTCGACCGAAGGCATCCTTCTGAAGCCGGATGCAATCGGCATGCCACCATTTTTAATGAGCGCCGAGCGGCGCGCGAGGATCGCGCGGGAGCGGGCGGCGGCATAGGGTCGCCCGGTAGCTGCGCCGAACTCCCGGAGGGTTGGTGCGGCCGAGATACCGCGCCAGCTTGCGCATGATCCCGACCGAAAGATCAGTCCAGATAGGCGATCACCGTGTCGGTGAATTCGCTGGTCGATGCAGTTCCGCCCACATCCGGTGGCAAATGCTTCTGCTCCGCATACACACGCTCGATGGCGCTGCGCAGCCGGGTGGCCGCCGGCACTTCACCCAGATGAAGCAGCATCAGCGCCGAAGACAGCATCAACGCAGTCGGATTCGCGATGCCTTTCCCGGCGATGTCGGGAGCGCTGCCGTGCACGGCTTCAAACACCGCTTCACGGTCGCCCATGTTCGCGCCGGGCACCACGCCCAGTCCGCCCACCAAGCCGGCCGCGAGATCGGATACGATATCGCCGTACAAATTCGGCAGCAGCAGAATGTCAAAGGTCTGCGGCCGCATCACCAGTTGCATTGATGCGTTATCGACAATCAGCTCCTGGTAGGCGATATCGGAGTAATTCTGTGAAACTTCGCGGCAGCAGCGCAGGAACAACCCATCGGCCAGCTTCATGATATTGGCCTTGTGGATGGCGGTCACCTTTTTGCGCCCGGCCTTCTTCGCGAACTGGAACGCATATTCGGCGATACGGATGGACGCGGTGCGCGTGATCACTTTCAGGCTGGTGACCACGTCCTTCACCACCTCGTGCTCCAGGCCCGAGTACAGATCCTCGGTATTCTCGCGGAAGATCACCATGTCGATGGTGATGTCATCGAAACGCGTCTTGAGCCCGGGCAGCGAATGCACCGGACGCACGTTGGCGTACAGATCGAAATGCTTGCGCAGCGCGACGTTGACGCTCTGGAATCCTCCGCCGATGGGCGTAGTAACCGGGCCCTTGAGACCCACGTGCGTGCGCTCGAGCGATTCAATTACATGAGGCGGCAGCACTTGCCCCGATTTCGAGATGATGCTCGCATTCAAATCGGCGCGCTGCCAGTTGATGGAGACGCCAGTGGCGTCCACCGCGCGCATGGCTGCTTCGGCCACTTCGGGCCCGATGCCATCGCCGGGAATTAACGTTACAGGATGAGACACGTTTACTATTGTAGAGAACGTTTCGAGTAAAGCCATGTCCGCCATCCAACGCGCGCTCATCAGCGTCACCGACAAGACCGGCGTCGTAGAGTTTGCCCAGGGTTTGCGCAATCTGGGCGTGGAGATCATTTCTACCGGCGGCACGGCGCGCGCCCTCGAAACCGCCGGCGTCCCGGTGCGCGAAGTGGCCGAACTCACCGGTTTTCCCGAAATGCTGGATGGCCGCCTGAAAACCATTCATCCGCGCGTAGCGGGAGGGGTGCTGGCCATTCGCGCCAATTCCGAACACATGCAGTCGCTTGCCGCGCACGGAATCCCGCTGATCGACATGGTGGTGGTGAACCTCTACCAGTTTGAAAAGGTCGCGGCCAGGCAAGGCGTGCCTTTGTCGGAACTGATCGCCAACATCGATATCGGCGGTCCCACCTTGATTCGGGCGGCGGCGAAGAACTACCAGGATGTCGCGGTGGTGGTCTCGCCGGACGACTATCCGGCGATTCTCGAAGAGTTGCACAAGGGCGAAGGCGGTCTCTCCGAGTCCAGCTTGTGGCGGCTAGCCAAGAAAGCTTTCGCCCTGACCGCAGCCTACGATCGGGCCATTAGCGCGCGCCTGGCACGCGTGGGCGCAGAAGATGAATCCGGCTTGCCCGCGTTCCTGGACATTCGCGCCCCGCGCGCCCTCGACTTGCGCTACGGCGAGAACCCGCATCAGAAGGCCGCGCTTTATTCGAACCGGCTGGGCGGAATCGCTGCCGCCGAGCAATTGCAAGGCAAGGAACTGTCCTACAACAACCTGGTGGATCTGGACGCGGCCTGGCAACTGATTCGGGAATTTGACCGGCCGGCGTCGGCCGTCATCAAGCACACCAATCCCTGCGGATGCGCCGAAGGATCGACGCTTGCCGAGAGCTACCGGCGGGCGTTTGAAGCCGACCCGATTTCCGCCTTTGGCAGTGTGTTGGCGTTCAATCGGGCGGTGGATCGCGAAACTGCCGAGGAAATCGCGAAAACGTTTGTGGAAGCCATTGCCGCGCCGGGCTATGACGCCGCCGCGCGGGAGTTGCTCGCGGCCAAGAGAAACTTGCGGCTGCTGGCCGTCTCACGCGCGCCGGAGGAGCCCGTTGTGAAATCCATCAGCGGGGGTTACCTGGTCCAGACTCCAGACACGCACCGGTTGGAGCGCGGCGAATGCCAGGTGAAGACCGAACGGGCGCCCTCCGAAGAAGAATGGCGAGCGCTCGAATTCGCGTGGAAAGTGTGCAAGCACGTGAAGTCCAATGCGATTGTTTACGCGCGCGATGGGCAAACGGTGAGCGTGGGGGCGGGGCAGATGAGCCGCGTAGATGCGGTGAAGGTGGGGGCCATGAAGGCGCTGCTGCCGCTCCCAGGCACGGTGATTGCATCCGACGCGTATTTCCCGTTTCCGGATGGCGTGGAAGAGGCGGCCAAGCACGGCATCACGGCCGTGATCCAACCCGGAGGCTCGGTGGGCGATGAGAAGGTAATCGCCGCGGCGAATCGTTTAGGACTCGCCATGGTGTTCACTGGCGTGCGGCACTTCAGACATTAAGCCGCCCCGAGAGCAGTAGATTCTACCGTTCCGTTTGGCGGGAATGCGTCGGAGTCGAACCGACCAACGATCTCAACGACCGCTCAGCAGTTTTGAAGACTGTGCCTACCACCGGGCAAGAAGCACTCCCAGAGGAAGTTTAGCAAAGGGAGGATGAATGTCGAAGTGTCGGAACGCGAAAGTTAACTCAGGGGCTCGGACGATCGGAGTAAGCCAATAAAAAACCCGGCCATTTCTGACCGGGCTGCTTGTTTCTCGCGCACAACGTTCGCTGTGCGCATTGTTTAATCGGGCAACGTCCTACTCTCCCACACACTCGCGCGTGCAGTACCATCGGGGCTGCAGGGCTTAACTGCCGTGTTCGGGATGGGAACGGGTGGGACCCCTGCGCTACAATCACCCAAAAGTGATGATGACGAAAAAATCTTGAATATTGATGGGCAACAGCGATTAGAACTTGTTTTGTATCTACAGTACATTTTATGGTCAAGCCGAACGGGCTATTAGTAACGGTAAGCTCAACGTATTACTACGCTTACACATCCGTCCTATCAACGTGGTAGTCTTCCACGGCCCTTCGTAGGGTATTATCCCTTGGGAGATCTCATCTCGAGGAAGGTTTCGCGCTTATATGCCTTCAGCGCTTATCCTGACCCAACTTCGCTACCCAGCTATGCCACTGGCGTGACAACTGGATCACAAGAGGTTGGTTCATCCCGGTCCTCTCGTACTAAGGACAAGCCCTCTCAAATCTCCTGCGCCCACAACAGATAGGGACCGAACTGTCTCGCGACGTTCTGAACCCAGTTCACGTACCGCTTTAATAGGCGAACAGCCTAACCCTTGGGAGCTTCTACACCCCCAGGATGCGATGAACCGACATCGAGGTGCCAAACCGGAGCGTCGATGTGAACTCTTGACTCCGATCAGCCTGTTATCCCCGGCGTACCTTTTATCCGTTGAGCGATGGCCCTTCCATACAGAACCACCGGATCACTAAGTCCTGCTTTCGCATCTGCTTGACTTGTTGGTCTCGCAGTCAGCCTAGTTTATGCCTTTACACTCGACCTCTGATTTCCAAACAGAGTGAACTAAGCTTCGAGCGCCTCCGTTACAATTTAGGAGGCGACCGCCCCAGTCAAACTACCCGTCTACCAATGTCCTTCTCCCGGATCACGGGAGTAAGTTAGAATCACAGAATGCTCAGGGTGGTATCTCACCGTTGGCTCCCTCGAGACCAAAATCCCGAGTTCAAAGCCTCCCACCTATTCTGCGCAGAGCACCCCATAATTCATTGATAGAGTATAGTAAAGGTGCACGGGGTCTTTCCGTCTTGCTGCGGGCATCCGGCGTCTTCACCGGAACCACAAGTTCGCCGGGCGAATTGTTGAGACAGTTGTCAGATCGTTACGCGATTCGTGCAGGTCGGAACTTACCCGACAAGGAATTTCGCTACCTTAGGACCGTTATAGTTACGGCCGCCGTTCACTGGGGCTTCAGTTCAAAGCTTCGCCTTGCGGCTAACCTCTCCCTTTAACCTTCCAGCACCGGGCACGCGTCAGCCCCTATACGTCGTTTTCGACTTAGCAGAGACCTGTGTTTTTGTTAAACAGTCGCCTGACACCTTTCACTGCGGCCTCCATTGCTGAAGGCACTCCTTTTCCCGAAGTTACGGAGCTATATTGCCTAGTTCCTTAACAATCCATCACCCGAGCGCCTGAGTATATTCTACTCGTCCACATGTGTCTGTTTGTGGTACGGGTACCTAACTCTCCCACGAGGATTTTCCCGGCAGACGACCTGGCGGGTTTACCTATCCAGATCTCGCTTCGCCTGGGTTTGAAACCATTGCGCCCCCAGACTTACGCGCTGCGTCCCCCCGCTTTCGACGAGTTTTGGTAGTTACGGAATGTTAACCGTATGTCCATCAGCTACGCCTTTCGGCCTCGCCTTAGGCCCCGACTAACCCTGAGCGGATTAACCTTTCTCAGGAAACCTTAGACTTGCGGCGACCAGGGTTCTCACCTGGTTTCTCGCTACTTATGCTGGCAGAGTCTCTTCCTAACCGTCGAACGCTCCTCTCGGTACGTCTTCAGTCCAGTTAAGAATGCTCTCCTACCACCCAGATGCTTGCGCATCGGATCCATAACTTCGGTATCATGCTTGAGCCCCGTTGGATTGTCGGCACCGGGTTCCTCGACCAGTGAGCTATTACGCTTTCTTTAAAGGATGGCTGCTTCTAAGCCAACCTCCTGGCTGTCTGAGGCGCCCGACTTCCTTTCCCACTTAGCATGAATTTAGGGACCTTAGTTGATGGTCTGGGCTCTTCCCCTTTTGACAACGAAGCTTAGCCCCCGCTGTCTGACTCCCGTGTTACTCATTAACGGCATTCGAAGTTTGGTTGAATTCGGTAACCTGGGAAGGCCCCTAGTTCATCCAGATCTCTACCACCGTCACGGACCACACGAGGCTAGCCCTAAAGCTATTTCGGAGAGAACGAGCTATCACGGAATTTGATTAGCCTTTCACCCCTACCCTCAGCTCATCCAAGCTGTTTTCAACCAACACTGGTTCGGACCTCCAGTCGCTGTTACACGACCTTCATCCTGGCCAAGGGTAGATCATCCCGCTTCGCGTCTAATCCCAGCGACTGAACGCCCTATTCAGACTCGCTTTCGCTGCGGCTCGCTTTCGCTTAACCTTGCCACTGAGATTAACTAGCCAGCTCATTATTCAATAGGCACGATGTCAGGCATTCCGGCAAGCCGGCATAGCCCTCCAACTGCTTGTAAGCATGCGGTTTCAGGTACTATTTCACTCCCCTCGCAGGGGTTCTTTTCACCTTTCCCTCACGGTACTAGTTCACTATCGGTCGCAAGTGAGTATTTAGCCTTACCGGATGGTCCCGGTGGATTCTCGCAGGGTTTCACGTGCCCCGCGATACTTAGGAGCCACTCGAAGCTAGGATGGCATTTTCATATACGGGGCTGTCACCCTCTATGGCCGGCCTTTCCAGACCGTTCTATTAACGCTTCCCTATAACCTCTTTACACTAAGTGACCTATTGCCGGTCTCCCGGCCATCCGCCACTTAATGTTTGTGGTCCTGCAACCCCAGGCTTTCCTTTCGAATTGCCTGGTTTAGGCTGTTCCGAGTTCGCTCGCCACTACTATCGGAATCACGGTTGTTTTCTCTTCCTCTGGGTACTGAGATGGTTCACTTCCCCAGGTTCGCCTCGCATCCCTATGTATTCAGAATGCGATAACTGTTGTTCGCAACAGTTGGGTTTCCCCATTCGGACATCTCCGGATCACAGATTGCTTGCATCTCCCCGAAGCTTTTCGCAGCTGGTCACGTCCTTCATCGCCTACTTGCGCCAAGGCATCCACACGCATGCTCTTAGTAGCTTGACCATAAAACTTACTCTAGACACAAATGATCAAACCGCTCTGGCGCTGAAATACACGCCAACGCGGCCTTACTAATCGCTATTACATTACTTACATTTTTACTAGCGCTCCACGCCGTATATTGGCTGCACGGCGTGATTGCAACTTGTGTTGCCCATCAATATTCAATTGTCAAAGATCAAAGGCCGCTCTTCAGCCGCCAAAACTCAGAACTACTTCTCGGATTTTGAATTCTGGATTCTGACAATTCCATTTTTTGGTGGGCCTGGGTAGAGTCGAACTACCGACCTCACCCTTATCAGGGGTGCGCTCTAGCCAGCTGAGCTACAGGCCCGGCGACAGGCGCACATAACTCCGGACGCTTCCTGCTTTCAAGCAGCGCCTTGCACGCCCGACCTAAAAACTGGTGGAGCTGGTCGGGATCGAACCGGCGACCTCCTGAATGCAAATCAGGCGCTCTCCCAGCTGAGCTACAGCCCCTGCTGGGGTTCGCGATCAGAGTCAAGTATCGGCAGGTCGTGTAATCCTGCCAATCCTCAATCCCAATCCCTAATCCCCAAATATATGTTATCGAGGCCGATTGGACGCTGCCAGCCGGCACCTGGCCGAACTGACAAAGTAAGTCGCAGAACTCTAAGTGGAGATCCGAGCCGGATTTGGACCGGAAAGGCTATTACTTACTGACCACTGAGCGCCTTACAAATTGCTCAACGGTTCGGCTTGCGCCGATTCGGTAACTCCAGCCACTTTCTCTCTTAGAAAGGAGGTGATCCAGCCGCAGGTTCTCCTACGGCTACCTTGTTACGACTTCACCCCAATCATGAGTCATACCTTGGGCCGCTGCCTCCCTTGCGGGTTAGCATACAGACTTCTAGTACAACCCACTTTCGTGATGTGACGGGCGGTGTGTACAAGGCCCGGGAACGTATTCACGCTATCGTTCTGATATAGCATTACTAGCGATTCCAGCTTCATGCAGGCGAGTTGCAGCCTGCAATCCGAACTGAGGACGGTTTTTGGCGATTAGCTCCCCCTCGCGGGTTGGCAGCGCTTTGTACCGCCCATTGTAGCACGTGTGTGGCCCTGGACATAAAGGCCATGATGACTTGACGTCATCCCCACCTTCCTCCAACTTATCGCTGGCGGTCTCCTGAGAGTTGCGCCTTTCGGCATGCCAACACAGGACAAGGGTTGCGCTCGTTGCGGGACTTAACCCAACATCTCACGACACGAGCTGACGACAGCCATGCAGCACCTCGACTCCAGTCTCTTGCGAGAAGTCCCTGTTTCCAAGGATTGTCTAAAGCCGTTCGAGCCCAGGTAAGGTTCTTCGCGTTGCGTCGAATTAAACCACATGCTCCACCGCTTGTGCGGGCCCCCGTCAATTCCTTTGAGTTTCAGCCTTGCGACCGTACTCCCCAGGCGGCATACTTAACGCGTTAGCTCCGGCACGAACCGAATGAACGGCTCACACCAAGTATGCATCGTTTAGGGCGTGGACTACCAGGGTATCTAATCCTGTTTGCTACCCACGCTTTCGTGTCTCAGCGTCAGTGATGGTCCAGAAAGCCGTCTACACCGCAGGTGTTCCTCCTGATATCTACGCATTTCACCGCTACACCAGGAATTCCGCTTTCCTCTCCCATACTCAAGCCCTCCAGTTTTCGGCGCACCCTCCCAGTTAAGCCGGGAGATTTCACACCGAACATAGAGAACCGCCTACACACTCTTTACGCCCAGTAATTCCGAACAACGCTTGCTGCCTACGTATTACCGCGGCTGCTGGCACGTAGTTAGCCGCAGCTTCTTCTCCGGGTACCGTCATTATCGTTCCCGTCGAAAGAGCTTTACACCCCGAAGGGCTTCATCGCTCACGCGGCGTCGCTGCATCAGAGTTTCCTCCATTGTGCAAGATTCCCCACTGCTGCCTCCCGTAGGAGTCTGGCCCGTGTTTCAGTGCCAGTGTGGCCGTGTGCCCTCTCAGGCCGGCTACCGATCATTGCCTTGGTAGGCCATTACCCTACCAACTAGCTAATCGGCCGCGGACTCCTCTCTCAGCGCATTTCTGCTTTCCCTTTGCAGGCTTATGCGGTATTAGCCCCGGTTTCCCAGGGTTATTCCCCACTAAGAGGTAGATGATCCACGTGTTACTCACCCGTACGCCACTTTACTCATGGATTGCTCCACTTTCTCGTGCGACTTGCATGTGTTAAGCGCGCCGCCAGCGTTGATTCTGAGCCGGGATCAAACTCTCGTTTGATCTTGTGAGACTCTCAACCCTTCCCATCCCACCCCTATTCCGGGGCGGAACTAAAAGGACCGATTTATCGACTCGGTTTTACTCAAAGTTCTGACGAACATTACTTCTGCGTCCAACCAGATTGTCAAAGATCTGCGTGGCTAGCCGAGCGATCCCCGTTTGCACGGAAAAGACCCAATCAACCACCGGCCTCGAAAGCCGTTTGACCCGGGCGTGATTTTTGACAATGCACTGCCCGAATCGAAATTCGTGGGATACTGAAAGAACCACCTGACAGGAGATGAGGCGTTACTGCTTCTGCTACCTGCCGAAACTGTATCCGTCGCTTTAAACTTCAGCAACGATACTCGCCCGGTGGCCTGCGCCACTCCAGACTTTCGTCTTGCTAGCTGCTCACGACGACCTTGATCAGAATAACAAAACCAGTAACTCTTGGCAACAGCTAAAAATAAAAAAATTGCGATGCTGTGACTGTTTCTCGCAAGCCTAAGAAAATAAACATAATTTTAGATCACCTCCAGGCTCCTGCGAAGCTTCCAAACTGTCGATACGTACTTCAGAAGTCGCTGTCATGCCTTCCACTACAACCACCACCACCAAAGTACTCGTCGCCGACGATCACGGCGTGGTCCGCAAGGGCCTTCAGTTCCTGCTCCAGACCGACCCTTCCATCGAAGTGGTCGGCGAAGCTTGCGACGGCCGCGAAGCCGTTCGGCTCACCGAGCAGCTCTCACCCGACGTCGTCGTCATGGACATTACCATGCCGCAACTGAACGGCATCGATGCCGCCTCTCAGATCGTCAAGCGCGATCCCAACGTCGGCGTCATTATGTTGAGCATGCACTGCGATGAGACCTTCCTGGTCCGTGCCCTGGCGGCCGGCGCCCAGGGGTATCTTCTCAAAGATTGCGCGGAGGCCGATCTGCTGCAGGCCGTGCGTTCGGTGGCCAGCAAGAAGCTGTTCTTCAGCCCATCTATCACACAAACCTTGCTCGAAGATTACATGCGCCAGATGCAGAGCGAAGGGTTGGAAGATTCCTATGACCTGCTCACCGACCGCGAAAAAGAGGTTCTGCAACTTCTGGCCGAAGGCAAATCGAATAAAGAAGCGGCTTCGCTGCTCAGCGTCAGCCTCTACACGATTGAAACGCACCGCAGCCGTCTGATGCAGAAACTAAACCTGCATTCCACCGCCGACATAGTTCTTTACGCCGTCCGCAAACGAATCATCCAGTAATCAAGCCGTATTTTTGAGCGCCCCTGCGGTGATACCATGAGATCGCGATCACCCCAAGCGCGCCCGTAGCTCAGCCGGATAGAGCGATTGGCTTCGAACCAATAGGCCGGGGGTTCGAGTCCCTCCGGGCGCGCCAGAAGGCTCCTCAGCTTCAATCGCTTGCGATCTGAAGCGGTCTTCTCCGAACTCAAATTTCGCGCGGTAAGTGTCTCATCGATATTGGCACGGAGGGTTCCGCTTTGGCTCCCGACTGTGCCATCTCGGTTCATGGTTTAGCTTACGAGGCGGGCGATGCGGGCTTCTCCGCAAATGAACGCCGGTGGAACTCAGTAGTTGGGCACTTCAAATCTGAGATCACCGATCATCTGGAAGTGTTTTCGGTTCTTTGAAACGAGTGTGAAACCCTCTTCGATAGCGGTCGCCGCGATTAACGCATCGAGCGTGTGTAAACCGTGGGAACGCGCATAGGTCTTCATGAGGTAGTACGCTCGGCGCGCGATGTCCTCGTTTGGCGGGATCGCGCGGTAACCACTCAGCACAAGATCCAGATCGGCTGTCTCGCGCTGAGTGCGTGCACCAGCCAGGAGTTCGAGGCACGTAATAGCAGAAATTGACCACGCAGCGCCGAGTCCGTCGAGGTAGTCGGCCGCGCCGCTGCTTCCGCGAGTGAGATCGACCATGACATCGCTGTCGACGAGGTAGGGCATCGAGATTTGCGCTTGTCACTCAGTAGCGGGGAGCGCGCAAGCGGTTCACGTACGTCACGCCATCAGGAATGTCTTCGCGGTCGGCCCACATGCCGAAGATCGGCGAGTCCCGCACTGACTGCGGACGCCTTGGGACCGATTCCTCGGGGACATGCACCTCGACCTGGGTGCCTTCCGTGAGCTTCACGTCTTCGAGTGGCTTGAAGACGCCGTTCTCGTATTTCGCGGGAATCGTCATGGCTAGTCTTCCCTATCTGTAATTGTAACCGTAGGTCTTGGCGGCGGCATTTCTTGCGTCGCGCCGCGCGGTTCCAACTGCTCCGCAGGTATTCCCAATAGGTATGCTCACCCCCTGCATGGTAACCCTAATCATCGCTGCTCGCCGATCAGCGGAAGCATTAAAAATGCGAGCCTGCTGCAACTCGCTGATTCCCCGTCGCTCACCTGCTTCGAACCAATAGGCCGCCGCCGGGGCGCGCCAGCTTCCACCGGCCTCGTGCAAAACTCGCCCGCTGTACCCTGTTCGGCTCACCCGCTCCTCACACCGCCCGTGGTATCGCAATAAGTTACGAGTGGCAAAGCCCGTGCACGTGTCGCGAAATCGGAGAGAAAGCATGAGTTTCAAAACCAGGGTTCTGATTTGCCCCGTATTGCTGGCCTTCACAGCCGGATTACAAGCACAAACCAGGCTTGCCATCGTCAACATGAACGGAGCCATGATCGCCACCCGGGAAGGCCAGAAAGCGGCATCCCAGCTCAACGCCAGGCGAGCGGCCCAGGGCAACGAATTCGAACAGAAGCGCAAGGAGATCCTCACCTTGCAGGATCAACTGAGCCAAGGCGTGAACACGCTGAGCGACGCCGCGAAGAACGCTCTCTACGCCAGTATCGCGGCCAAGAAAAAGACCTACCAGCGAGAGATAGAGGACGCCCAGATGGATCTCGAAGCCGATGAGCAAAAGCTGCTCCAACAGCTCGGCGAAAAGATTCTCGCGGTGGTCCAGCGCTACGCTCATGACAAGGGCTACACCATGGTGGTGGACGTCAGCGCCAACCCCGGCCCAATCCTGTACGCATCGGCCGACATCGACATTACCAAGGAAATCGTCCAACTATACGACCAGACCACGGCCCCGCCCCCGGCACCGCAAAAGCCGCTGGCAAAATAGCTCAGCAGCCTTTCAGCTCAGCAGCCTTTCATTTGACACCCGCCCCCAGCCGCGATAACGTCGCTGCATGGCCTTGGAGTACTTCGACTGGGAGGTCGGCGACGTGATCGTCTTCCACCTGCAAGGCCCCATTACGCTCGGCCAGGCCACCCAGACTCTGCGGCAACTGATCCACGACGCACTCGCCTCGGGGAGAACCAAGATCGTGCTGAACATGGCCGAGGTTTATTACATCGACAGCAGCGGCCTCGGTGAGTTAGTGGCGGCCTGCGCCACCGCGCAACGCCAGGGTGCTAAATTGAAATTGATTAAGCTGGCGCCGCGCGTGCAGGACGTGGTCCAACTCACCAAGCTTTATCAAGTGATCGACGTCTTCCCCGACGAGGATTCCGCCGTCCGCAGCTTCGCCACCGGATGACCCAGCCCGCCCAGCTCCAAGCCACCGCGCTGAACGCCACCCATCGCCGGATGGGCGCAAAAATGGTCGACTTCGGCGGCTGGGATATGCCGCTGCAATACTCGGGCATCCTCGAAGAGCATCGCGCGGTGCGGTCGGCCGCCGGCCTGTTCGACGTGAGCCACATGGGCGAAATCGAAATCCAGGGCCCCGATGCGGCCGCGCTCACCAACTATGTCACGACGAACGCCGTTGCCAAACTCCAGCCCGGGCAAGCGCAGTATTCGGGCTTGCTCTACCAGCACGCGGGTTTCGTCGACGACATTTTGGTGCACAAGATCTCAAACGATCACTACTTTCTGTGCGTCAACGCGTCGAATCAGCAAAAGGATTACCACTACATCGCGAGCGTCCATCAGCTTCACGCATCCGTTGATCTAACCAGCGATCGCTACGCGCAGCTCGCGATCCAGGGTCCTCGCGCGCTCGCAACGCTGCAAAAACTGACGACCGCCGATCTCGCCGCGATTCGTTATTACCACTTCATCGACGGCTTGATCTCCGAAATTCCGGCCCGCATCGCTCGCACCGGTTACACCGGCGAAGACGGCTTCGAGATTTATTTCGCCCCCGAACATTCCGAGCGCGTGTGGACCGATATTCTCAACGCCGGCCAGGAATTCGGCATCAAACCGTGCGGCCTGGGCGCGCGCAACACGCTGCGTCTGGAGGCAGGCATGGCGCTCTACGGCCATGAGATCCATGCCACCATCACGCCCTTCGAAGCCGGACTCGATTGGATCGTAAAGCTGAACAAAGGAGATTTCATCGGCCGCGCCGCCCTCAGCCGCCAAAAAGAACAAGGCATCACTCGCAAGCTCATCGGTTTCGAAATGACCGGCCGCGGCATCGGGCGCGACGATTACGAAATCTTCCTGGATGGCGCACCCGCCGGCTGGGTCTCGAGCGGCGGACCTTCCCCCACGCTGAATAAGAACATCGGAATGTGTTACCTTCCCTCTGATCGCGCCCAGCCCGGTCAGCGGATACAAGTGATGATCCGCGGCCAGGCGGTCGACGCCGTCACCGTTCCAATGCCATTCTATAAGCGAGCCACCTAATGTATCCAGAGGACCTGCATTACACCAAGCAACATGAATGGGTTCGCGTTTCCGGCGACACCGGCGAGGTTGGAATTACGGATTACGCGCAGCAAGAGCTCGGCGATATCGTGTATGTCGATCTGCCGCGCGTCGGCACCAAAGTCGAACAAGGCAAAGTGATGGGATCGGTGGAATCGGTGAAAGCCGTTTCCGATATCTACGCGCCCGTTTCGGGCGAGGTGATCGCACTCAACGACGCGCTGGCCACAGCGCCCGAAAAGCTCAATGAAAGCCCCCATGTCGATGGCTGGCTGGTCAAGATCCGGCTGTCGGCGCCCGATGAGATACCAGGGCTCCTGGCCGCGGCGGATTATGAAAAATACGTCGCGGAGGAAACCGGGCACTAGCTTCGGGCCCGATCGGTTCGTGCGCTATTTACCGAAATCCGATATCGAGCGTCGCGAGATGTTGTCGGCATTGGGCGCGGATTCGCTCGACGCGCTGTTTGCGCACCTTCCGAGTGAGGTTCGCCTCAACCGGCCGCTCAACATTCCTTCCGGCAAATCGGAGTACGAAATCGTCGACTACTTTCGCGCGCGCGGCGATGCCTGCGCCAATGGTTATGCATCGTTCCTGGGCGCGGGCGTCTATCATCATTACCGGCCCGTCCTGGTGGATACGGTAGTGTCCCGCGCCGAGTTCCTGACGTCCTACACCCCCTATCAGGCGGAAATCTCGCAAGGCACCCTCACCACCATCTTCGAATTTCAAACCATGATCTGCCAGCTCACTGGCATGGAAGCCGCTAATGCGTCGATGTACGACGGTTCTACCGCGGTTCCCGAGGCCGCCATGATGGCCATGCGATTGACTGGCCGGGACCGCGTACTGGTCGCCCGCACTGTGCATCCCGAGTATCGCGAGGTGCTCGCCACCTATGCGAAGCACCAGGGCATGCCGGTTGTTGAGCTGGACTACGCGCGCGAGAGCGGCGGTCTCGACGTGGCCGATCTCGAACAGAAAATCGGCGATCAAACCGCGGCCGTGATCATTCAATCGCCCAACTTCTTCGGCATTATCGAAGATGTGCGGAACGCGGCGGAGATCGCGCACCGCCATGGCGCGCTGTTGATCTTTGTTTTCGCCGAAGCCGTTTCGCTCGGCCTGCTGGAGCCTCCGCGCGACGCCGACATCGTCGCGGGCGAGCTGCAATCCTTCGCCATCTCGCCCAGTTATGGCGGCCCGTTCGCCGGGATCATCGCCACTAAAGAAAAGTACATGCGCCAGATGCCCGGCCGCATCGTTGGCGAAACCAGGGACACGCGCGGCAATCGCGCCTTTTGCCTCACACTGGCGGCTCGCGAGCAGCACATTCGCCGCGAGAAGGCGACTTCGAACATCTGCACCAATCAGGCTCTCATCGCCCTGATGGCGACCGTGTTCATGACGGTTTACGGCAAGCAGGGCCTGCGCGAACTGGCCGAACAGAACCTGGCCAAGGCGCATTATCTGGCCGCAAAACTGCCTCTGCGCTTCTCCGGGCCGTTCTTCAACGAATTCGTGGTTTCCGCGAAATCGCCCGATGCGGCCAATCAATCGCTGCTGGATCGCAAGATCATCGGAGGCCTGCCCTTGCGGCGTTATTATCCCGAGCTCGAAAGCACCATGCTGCTGTGCGCCACCGAAATGTCGAGGCGAGAAGACCTGGACACCGTAGCGAAGGCGTTCGCGTAATGATTAAAAAGGTCCGCCCGCACGTAAACCAAAACGAGCCGCTCCTGTTTGAGCGCAGTTCACCCGGCAAGCGCGGCTACCAGCTACCTTCGCTCGACGTTCCCGCTGTCGATCCCGCCGCAGTGCTCGGCGCCCAAAACACGCGCGCTGAAATCGCCGATTTCCCCGAGGTCAGCGAAGTGGAAGCCATCCGCCATTTCACGCGCCTCTCCACGCACAACTACGCCATCGATCTCGGCCTCTATCCGCTCGGCTCTTGCACCATGAAATATAATCCGCGCGTAAACGAACAAGTGGCGCGCGACGAAGGACTGGCCTGGGCGCATCCCTACCAGCCCGAGTCATTATCGCAGGGAATCCTGGAAGTGATGGCGGCGCTCGAACAGATGCTCGCCGAGATCACGGGCATGGATGCAGTCACGCTGCAGCCGGCCGCCGGCGCGCACGGAGAGTTCACCGGCATCCTAATGGTCCGGGCGCTGCTCGAATCGCAGGGCCATCCCCGCAAGAAGCTGCTGATTCCCGATTCGGCGCACGGCACCAATCCGGCTACCGCACGAATGGCCGGCTATGCGGTGGAAAACATCAAATCCAACGCGCTGGGGATGGTCGATGTCGACGAACTCGCGCGCGCAGTCGACGAAAATGTCGCCGCGCTGATGCTGACGAATCCCAATACGCTGGGCGTCTTCGAAGAGCACATCACGCGCAGCGCCGAAATCCTGCACTCCAAGGGCGCACAGCTCTATGTGGATGGCGCCAACATGAATGCGCTGGTCGGCATCGCGCGTCCGGGCGACTTCGGCGCCGACGTCATGCACCTGAATCTGCACAAAACGTTTTCCACTCCGCATGGTGGGGGCGGCCCTGGCTCCGGTCCGGTAGCGGTGAAGCGCCACCTGATCCCGTTCCTGCCCAAGCCGCGCCTGGTTCACAGCAGCGATCGCTGGTCCTGGAACTACGATCTGCCGCAATCCATCGGACGAGTGCGCGCCTTCTACGGCAACGTGGGCATGCACATCCGCGCATTAGCGTACATCCTGGCTCACGGCGGCGACGGCTTGCGCAATGCCACTTTCGATGCAGTGCTGAATTCCAACTATCTGCGAGTCCTGCTGGAACCTTACTACGATCTCCCGCACCAGGCCCCCACCCTGCACGAATGCGTGTTCAGCGACGCGCGCCAAGCCAAACGCGGCGTGCGCACTGCCGACATCGCCAAGCGCCTGATCGACTACGGATTTCACCCGTATACGGTCAGCTTCCCGCTGATCGTTCCCGGAGCCATGATGATCGAACCCACTGAAACCGAGAGCAAAGCCGAGTTGGATCTCTTCGTCGACGCGCTGATTTCCATCGCCAAGGAGGTGGAAGAAACACCGGACCTGGTGCTAACCGCGCCGCACGATACGCGCACCAGCCGCGTGGATGAAGTCACCGCCGCGCGCAAACCCATCCTGCGCTGGAAACCCTGAAGTTGTTTGCTATGGGCTGTCAGCGTGGCGCACGCACTCCTGCGTGCCGCGTTCACACTCTTGTGAACGCCTGTCGTCTTACTTCGAGAGGGCGCGTGTGCGTGCGCTACAGTACCCGCTCAAATAAAGCAGCCCAGGCTGCCCTCGAACCCCTGCTCCACGCGCCCATCCGGCCACACCACGATCGGCACCATATCGCCGAACTTGCGCGCCTCATCCAGCACGGCCTGGCTCAGTTCCACGCGACGCTCGTCGTATTGGACGCCATCGGCTTCCCACTTTTTCAGAAGCTTCACACAGGCATCGCAGCCGCGAATGGTATAGACCACCGGAACCTGCATGTTCCCTCGCGTTAAGATGCGCGGTCCGGCAGATGCAGCGCCGCCGACAATAGCTGCCGCATCTCCTTGATGGCTTCCTTCCGCCAGTCATCGGAGCGCGGCTGAAGCTTCGCGATCACCTCACGCAAAAACTCCTGCCGCCGATCTTCGGGAGCGGTTTGGAACGTCGCGTCCTTGGGAAGGCCCAACTGCGCGATTACCTGATCCTTGATCTCAGCCAATTCCCGATGCGCTGTCGCCGAGCGCTCGGTGAAATGCGTGATGTACTGCATGTCGGCCGTATAAAACACAAACACCGGAATCGCCCGCGCCTTTCCGTCGTTGCTCAGAAACTCGTCCATGATGTCCGGGTTCTCGTCCCGCAGAAACACGCGGAGTTCCATCCCGGTCACCTCCGCGATCCGTGCCACCGTCGGCAATTCGCGGTACACGTCGCCGCACCAGGCCTCCGCGATCGCCACGATTTTAGCCGGACCGTTCGGCTGCGCCGCGGCTCTTTTGAAGAACGCCAAATCTTCCGCCGAAAGCGGGGCGCTCTTGTAGTTTTGTTCGAATTTATCGACATTCACGGCCGCCTGGGCCAGAAAAGTCGCGTAGGGAAGCCCCTGCGCGAATCGGGTTGGAGTGACAACGGTAGTTGCTGTTGGCATGAACTGTGAGTCCTATATCTAAAGTACAACGCCCGCCTTGGGACCGCTTGCGATACACTTTATTTCGTCATGAGTGCCCCCCATTTGGCCAGCCAGAAAACGGCGCGCACAGCGCAAGCGGTTCGAACCATCGGAGACTCTTCCGGCTCTTCCAGTATTGACGCGCTGGTGTTCGATCAAGTGGACGTTCCTGAGCCCGGCCCCGCTCAGGTCCTGGTCGCGGTTAAAGCTGTTTCGCTCAACTATCGTGACCTGGCAGTGGTCACCGGCCGTTACCCGCGCAACACGTCGCAACCAACCATCATTGCGTCCGATGGCTGCGGCGAAGTCCTTGCGGCCGGCGACGGTGTCACCGCCTTCAAACCGGGCGACCGCGTGGCTGGATCGTTTTTTCAGAAGTGGATCGCCGGCCCGTTCGCTCGCGAATACGGTGCCTCGGCTCTCGGCGGTGCGATCGACGGTGTCCTCACCCAGTTTCGCGTCTTCGATCAGGAAGGACTGCTTCACATTCCGGAGCATTTGAGCTTTGCGGAAGGCGCCACTCTTCCGTGCGCCGGCCTCACTGCCTGGAACGCGCTGGTCCCAACATCGCACGTGCAGGCCGGCCGATACCGTCCTGCTCCTCGGCACCGGGGGCGTGTCCATTTTCGGGCTGCAGTTCGCCAAGTTGCATGGCGCTCGCGTGATCATCACCTCGAGCAGCGATGAAAAGCTGGCGCGAGCCAAAGCACTCGGCGCGGACGAGACCATTAACTATCGAACAAATCCCGAATGGGACAAAGAAGTGCTGCGCCTCACCGGAGGCCAGGGTGTCGACATCGTTCTTGAAGTCGGCGGCGGCGAAACGTTCCCCCGTTCCATGAATTGTGTTCGCGCGTCCGGCCAGATTGCTGTCATTGGCGTGCTGACTGGCGTGGCCGGCACCATACCAGTTGGACTCATCGGTCTTCAGACCCTCAGCGTGCATGGAATTTACGTCGGATCGGTGGCCATGTTCGAGGACATGAACCGCGCCATCACAGCGAACCGGTTGCATCCGGTCATCGACCGCGTCTTCCCATTCCGGCAATCCGGCGACGCGCTTCGCTTTATGCAAAACGCTCAGCATTTCGGCAAGATCGTGATCTCGCTGTAACTAAAGTTGAGTGCATCCTCCAGCCTCCGATGGCATCTCATCCTGTGGGTGGAGGAAACATGCCAAAAATGCGCGCCGTGCAGGTCGCCCGCGCCGGCGGTCCATTAGAAATCGTCGAACGTGAAGTCCCTGAGCCCGGCGCCGGCTTCGTGCGAATCAAAGTGCAAGCCTGTGGCATCTGCCATAGCGATACCGTAACGAAAGACGGCCTCTTTCCCGGAATCCAATATCCGCGCGTTCCTGGACACGAAGTCATAGGTCTGATCGATGCCATTGGTCCGAACGTTCCCCGCTGGAAGACCGGACAGCGTGTCGGAGTGGGCTGGAACGGCGGTTACTGCGGCTATTGTGACAACTGCCGCCGCGGGGATTTCTTCGCCTGCCTGACCTCTTCAGAGGCTACCGGCGTAACGCGTGACGGCGGGTACGCTGAGTACATGCTCGCCCCCATCAGTGCGCTCGCGTTGGTGCCCGATGATCTTTCTTCCGTCGAAGCGGCGCCTCTGATGTGCGCCGGTGTCACCACGTTCAATTGTCTTCGGAACAGCGGCGCCGGCCCCGGCGATGTGGTGGCCGTACTCGGTATCGGCGGCCTCGGCCATCTTGCGGTGCAATTAGGCGCGAAGATGGGCTGTAAAACCGTCGCCATCGCGCGCGGCAAGGACGAGGAACAGCTAGCGCGGCAACTCGGCGCCCGCTATCACATCGACAATAAAACGCAGGATCCGGCGGTCGAGTTGCAAAAACTTGGAGGCGCGAAGGTCATTCTCGCCACCGTCACCAGCGGCGACGCCATGAAGGCTGTGCTCGGCGGCCTCGGCGTTCGCGGAAAACTCATGCTGATCGGGGCCGTTCCATCGCTCGAAGTCAACCCGATACAAATGCTTCTGCAAAACCAATCCGTGAGCGGCTGGTACTCCGGCATCTCAAGCGACTCCGAAGACACGCTCAACTTCAGCGTGCTCTCCGGCGTCCGGTCGATGAACGAGCCCTTCCCGCTCGACCGGGTGGCCGAAGCGTACGATCATATGATGAGTGGCAAAGCGCGTTTCCGAGTGGTCCTCAACATCGCAGGCTAATCCCCAATCGCCAACCCCGGGCGCCCGACGAAGCGCTCTTTGGGTTTCGCTGGCCGTTGTCGCGCTAGTGGTCTTCGCTCTGCGCCTGCCCTTTCTGAATCAAGCTTTCCAGGGCGACGACGTCCTGTACCTCACTGAGGCCGCGCACGCGCAAATCGAGCCCCTTCATCCCAAGCACACCACGTACGTCTTCATGGGCCGCGATATCGATATGCGCGGGCAATCGCATCCGCCGCTCAACGCGTGGTTTCTGGCGCTCCTGATCGCCACGGACCAAGGCGTTTCGGAAATCCCTTTCCATGCGGCCTACATTTTGTTTTCGCTGATTGCAGGCTTCAGCGCCCTCGCGCTCGCCCGCCGTTTCAGCCCTCACCCGCTCCTTGCGACACTGCTCTTCTGCGCCACACCCGCTTTCGTCATCAATGGAACATCGCTCGAAGCGGATCTGCCGTTCGTCGCTCTATGGCTCCTTTCCACCGCGCTTTACATCCTCGCTGTCGATCGCAAATCGATCTCGCTGTTAGTCGCTTCTTCCATCGCCATGGCATTGACAGGCCTCATCGCGTATCAATCCATCCTGCTGGTCCCCATCCTCTTCCTTTACGGACGCAAGTGGCGCGCTGCCTGGATCGCCGCGCTTACGCCCGTTGCCGCATTCTTCGTCTGGCAGCTCTTCGAGCGTCTCTCCACCGGCGCGTTCCCAGCGGGAATTCTCGCGAATTACATGAGCACTTACGGGCTCCAGGTGTTAGCCCAAAAAATGAAAAGCGCCGTCGCGCTCACCGGTCACCTGGCGTGGCTGGTCTTCCCCACTCTCTGGATTCCATCGCTCTACGCGCTCCCCTTCGCAATCGGCGCCGCGTTCTACGATCTCAACCCGCTGTTCTGGGGCTCCATCGCGGTTGGCGCCGGCATCCTGATCTGGTGCGCGCGCCACTGGCGCGATTTCCTGGCGCAGTGGGTGCTCATCTTCTTCGCCGGGGCGCTCGTGATCTTCTTCGCCGGATCCGCCCGCTACCTGCTCCCTATCGCGCTCCCCATCGCGATCCTGGCCACCCAACGCGTCCATCGGCGGCTGCTGGAAATCAGCCTGGCTTGCGGATTCGCCCTCAGCCTCGCGCTGGCCACCGTCAATTATCAGCACTGGGACGGCTACCGCCAGTTCGCGCGCGCGCTGCGGAGCGATGTTCAATCCAAACGCGTCTGGATCAACGGCGAATGGGGGCTCCGTTACTACTTCGAATCCGAGGGCGGCCTCCCATTGCATCAAGGGCAGGCGATTCATCCCGGCGAAATGGTTGTATCGAGCAAACTTAGTTATCCCATTCCTTTCACCAGCGGCGGCGGAGTTCTGGTCCCCATTGCCCAGCGGACGATCACGTCCTCCATCCCGTTACGGATCGTCGCGCTTGGCGGCCGCGCTGCTTACTCCACGACCATGCTGGGCCTGCGTCCCTTCGACATCTCGCGCGCCCCTATCGACCAACTCACGGCAGAAATCATGATTGAACGCAAGCCGTCCCTTACCGATCTGCCGATGAATGCTCCGCAAGCCGAGCAACAAATCGTGAGCGGAATCTATCAACTCGAAAGCGGCCAATGGCGCTGGATGAGCCAGACTGCCGCGATTCTGTTGAAGCCGCCGATTCAGCCAACGCCCGTGACGGTCCAGTTCACGATCCCGGCCGCTTCGCCGGCGCGCCAGGTCACCATCGCATTGAATGGTCATACCATCGCGTCCCAAACTTACTCCGCACCTGGGACCTATTCGCTCTCCAGTCCGCCGATGAACCCCGGCGGCGACAGCGCGAACTTGACCATCACACTCGACAAGAGCTTTTCCGTTCCAGGCGATAGCCGCCAGCTTGGGGTCATCCTGACCGAGGTTGGATTCCGCTAGAGTGAGGTTGGGGAGACTAAGTATGAAGCCAATCGACAAGAAGATCGACAAGGATGTAAAAAAAGGCAACGTTCCCAAACCGATCGAGGACCTTCCGTCCGAATGGTCGAAAGAAGATCGCGAGGATGAGGGCCGCGAGCCCGATCTCGGCGAACTGGACGAAGACCCGTCGGAACTCTGAACCCGTGTCTGGCCCTTCTCTGCGGACGGGCCCGCCAGCGCATTTCCCACCACCCTGAATTGCGAATCCGTGTTTATCCGTGTTGTTCTGAAAACATCTCCTCTATTCCGTTGTCCCGTCATGGAGCCAACGATGTAGACAGTTGAGTCTGCGAGTGTGGTGACGGATCAGCCTGTTGAGGGAGCGCGGAGTGAGAGTGCCGCCGTGGGGCTGATAAGGCCGCGCGCTTTCTAACACTTCGTAAATCCTCAACGCGAGAGTATGGGCGGAAGCGACGATGGCCCGCTTGTGGCCGATTTTGGGTCGGAGCCTTTGATACCGGTCCTGAAACTCGGATTGCTTGGTCCGAGTCGCCGACCAAGCCGCCTCTACCAGAGCGGTCTTGATGTGTGGGTTGCCCTTCATTGCGGGCGCCCTTTTCTTCTTCCCTGCGCTCTCATTATTACCCGGTGCTAAGCCGGACCACGAACTGAAGTTCGCCGCCTTGGGAAACTGCTTCATGTCCGGCCCGCTCTCGGCCAGAATCGTCGCTGCCGCCTGGGACCTAATGCCGGGAATAGTCTGCAGCAATTCATAGGCTGGAGTCAGGTTTGCATCCTGGATCAACGCCGCAATGTTCTGCTCCAAAGCTTCGATCTGTTCGCTTAGAAACGCCATGTGCCGCATCGCGTGACGGATCAAAGTTCGATGAGTATCCCGCATCTGATGGCCTTCCAGTGCCGCTGTCAGCTCGTTCAGTTTTTTCTTGGCATGGCCTCGCGCTAGCTGCGCTATATCGAAAGCGCTCGGCGGACCATCCCCGCCCAACCCGTTCACCAACGCTTCTAGCATGAGCTGACCGGATAACCCAAACACGTCGCTCAGCACATCGCCAATCTTCACATTGGCGTCCTCCAGGACCTTCTGCACCCGGTTCCGCTCGTCGGCTGCAATACCGATCATCTGTTTGCGGCGCCGCGTAAAGTCCCGCAGTTCCCGGATCGCACGCGGCGGGATAAAGCTGGGGCGGATCATACCGTGCCGCAGCAAATGGGCCAGCCATCGTGCATCGTGCGGATCGGTCTTATGCCCGGTGATCGCTTTGACCTGCTGCGGATTCGCCAGAATCACTTTCAAGTTGTACTGCGGATCGTCTTCCAGGATGTTAAGCACCGGCTTCCAATAGACACCCGTACTTTCCATCACCACGTGGGTGCAGCCTTCTTTATCGCTGGGATCATAGGCCTCCTTTTGCTGAAGCCTGCCAGCGCCTACCCGTTTACAAGTTGTTCTGCGAGCCGAAGCTCATTCCAGGGTGCGCTCCACGCTGGCCGAACCAGGTTTATCATCGGAGCTTTCGCCACCACTACGCTGAAAGGTTCACCTGCTCCAGCGCCCCTATTTTCCTTCAACCCCCTCGCTGGCGTTTTCATCCCCCAGGGTGGCCGAAGGCCATGTGTGGTTTATCCGCGGCCTAAGTTTGTTTCTACCGCTTCCAACACCATACCCACTGGGATCTCTTCCAACTTGCCCCGTACGATAGCGACCCGATCTCCGCGCGGCGCCCACACGGCCGGATCCGTTGGCCCGAAAATCGCAACGACTGGAGTACCCACCGCCGCCGCCAGATGCGTGATTCCGGAATCGTTTCCGATGTAAACGCGCGCACGCGCGAGCCAGCACGCCAGTTCGTACAAATTCTCGAACCGCACGGCGTCATCGAGCGCTTCTTCCGGCCCCGCGCACCAACGTGCCGGAATGGATAGCCGTGCCGCCACCTCACGAAATCGCTGCAGCGGCCAGTTTTTGCGCGCGCTTCCTGAAAATGGATGGATCACGGCGAAATCGGCGCGTTCCACACCCGTGCATTCAATTCTCGGCACGGCCGAACCCTCGCCGCCCGCTTGCCTCAGAAAGAAATCCGCGGCATGAATCTTCGCGTCCGGCGGTGGCAAAGTATCCAGGAATTGAAATGGCAATCCCAACGCGCTCACATGCTCGCGAAACTCCACGCGATTCGCGCCGTACCACGAAACGATCGAATCGAAAGACCGAAGCGTTGCGATCAATCCCGCCGGCGGCTCCACGCCAGGCAGCCCAAGCAAATCGATTCCCGTGGATGCGATGGCTCGCGCCGCCATGCCGCGAATCAGCGGAACCACCGCCGATGGAACCCAAACTTCGCTGGAATCCGCCCGCAGGTGTTCAATCGCCGGCAGCGACAAGATGCAATCGCCGATGCCTCCAGGTCGAATAATCAGCCGGTGCACCGGATGCACTTTGTTCGCAATCCGCGTTCATCTGTGTTCATCCGTGGCCTGCTAGTGGATGCTGTGGCTGGTCTCCCACAGCGGACCATTCGCATCCTGAATGCTCAGATGTATCGCCTTGGCCTTCTCCAGATCCGCCTCGCTCATCTCGAAATGCGCGGCCACCATGCGGTCCACTGTGGCATGGGCTGCGATCGTGTCCCGCAATCCCAATCCATCGTTATACTGATCGCCCAGGAAGCGATTGTATTGGAATAGCTGCTTCAAATCGGCCTTGGATACCGTGATGCCATCCATCATGTCTCCATTGGGCTCCTCAAGCGTGATCACTACGTCCCGCACGGTAAACGGCAGATCGGAAGGATTCGTTACCCGAAAGTCCATCACCGCGATGCTGTTCCCTTCGCCCAGCACTCCCGTGCGCACCTTGAGGATTTCTCCCTGCAATTGAAGATGCGATCCCTTGTTGGCAGTCAAGATCACCACCAAGGCGATCGCAATCGCAACCACACCGATGCCGAAGAAAATCAAAAGCCGTTTGTTCATGAGGAGGCGTTCAGCCCGCTAATCTCCCAGCAGCCGGCCGTAGCCGTGCAAGCTGGTGACATTATCGCAGACGGCCTTGATGCCCGCCGTGATCGGAATGGCCAACAGCAGTCCGATGCCGCCCCAGATGGTGCCCCAGAACATCAGCGCGACGGTCACCACCAGCGGATTCAGATGCACCCGCGATCCCACCACCTTGGGATACAGGAGATTCATGGCGATCAGGTGCAGCACCGCAACCACCACCGCGATCATCACATAAACGGTCGGCTGGTTATAAACGATCAGCCCCACCGCCAGTGGCGGGATCATCGCGAGCGGCAGCCCGACATACGGCACCAGGCTGAGAAACCCGCTCAACGGCCCAACCAGCGGCCAATACGGAAGGCGAATGGCGAAAAAGAACGAGCAACTGATGGTGGCCAGCATCAAGCCGAGAATAAAATTCCCGATCACGTAGGCCCGCACCATGTCGGCCACTCCCTGCCAGCTCTTCCCCACCACCTGCCGCTCCGACCCGGCGAACAGATAGAGGAAGCTGCGCCGCATATGATCGCGCCAGCTCAGCATGAAATACACCAGGAACGGCACGAAGCTGGCCATCAGCAACACATCGTAGAAGGACCGGACGTATCCGTACACATAGGTGAACAGCGGCGTCGGCTCCGTGTGGATTCTCACTTCGGGAATCTGGGCCGGCGCGGGGGGCGGTTCCACAACCTTGCTTCCCCGCCTCCGGCGTCCGGTTTCGGGCGCGGGCACTCCCGCCGGCGGCGGCGCTTCCTGAAAGCGCTTGGGAATCACCACTTCGTAAGTTCGCTTCTCCACGTCGTCCACGCGCGCCGCCACGTTATCCACCAGTTCATTCATCCTCTGGCTGAAGGTGGGCAGCTCCTGGACGAAGCCCGAGAACTGCGTGTAGAGTCCGAGTCCCAGCAGATACAACAGCAGCAGGGCAACGCTGCAAACGATGAAGCTGGCCACGGAGCGGGGCATCCGCAACTTCAGGAAGGGTGTTACCAGGGGGTCCAGCAGGAACGCGATCGTAATCGCCACCACGATGGTGATGAAGAATACCCGCCCGAAATACAGCAGCGCCACAGTTGCGGCTACCGCCAGGATGGTGACGCCTGCTTGCGCTGGTCTCGGCGCGGGCAACTTGGGCGTTGGCGTGGGTGTGAGGGTGGACATCTGGACCCCAGATCTTCTTCTATGATGAAATGAAATCGGCAGAAACGGCAATCAAAATCAGCGCCGCCAGCACTTTTCGACAATATTTCATGACTTCCGGCAGAATCCTGGCCCTCGACCTGGGCAAACGGCGCATCGGACTCGCCGTGAGCGACGAACTCGGCCTGACTGCCCAGGGCCTGGAAACCCTCCAGCGCACCAACATTCGGGAAGATCTGGCGCGCCTGGCGAAACTGGCTTCCGACAGCAACGTCACACTGATATTGATGGGGAATCCGCTGCACATGAGCGGGCACGAAGGGCGCGGCACCCAGCACGCCCGCGAGTTTGGCGCGCGCCTCCAAGCCGCCACCTCCATTCCGGTTCAACTGTGGGACGAACGCCTCACCACCGTAGAGGCCCAGCGCGTGCTGCGCGAAAGCGGCATCAGCATTGAAAAGCGCGCCCAGGCCGTCGACCGGCTGGCTGCCGTGATTCTGCTCGAAAGCTTCCTAGACTCCCGCCAACCATGAAGACCGCTCTCCGCCTGGTGTCCGCTTTCGTCCTGCTCGGCGCCATCGCCGCCGGATTGGCTTACCTGTCTCTGAACGCACGTTACCAGGGTTTTCGCGAAGCGGTGATTCTCGACTTTCCGAAGGGAACCAGTACCCGTGAGATGGCCGAAGAGTTGGCGCAAAACGGCGTCATCCGCTATTCATGGCAATTCCTGATGGCTCGCGCGCTCAATTCCGGCAGGAAACTGCAAGCGGGCGAATATCAGTTCGCGCGCGCCGATTCGGCTTCTAACATCTTCAACCGCATCGCGCGTGGCGACGTTTTCTTCTATGAACTGGTGGTCCCGGAAGGCAGCAACATATTCGACATCGCGGCCAACCTCCAGCAGTTCAATTTTCTTAAAACCATCCGACTTTCTGCGCGCCGCCCGCGACCCCTCGCTCATTCGCGATATCGCGCCCCAAGCGCCCACGCTCGAGGGTTATCTTTTCCCGGCCACTTACCGCATCACGCGCGCCACTACGGTCCAGCAGCTTTGCGCGATGATGACGGGCCAGTTCCGGAAGCAGTGGCGCGCGTTACAGGATTCCTCGCACCACGAGCAGGCAAACGAAATCGTGACGCTGGCCTCGCTGGTGGAGAAGGAAACCGGCCGGCCGGAGGAGCGCCCGATCGTGGCATCCGTTTATGAGAACCGCCTGAACAAGGGCATGGCGCTGGACTGCGATCCCACCACCATTTACGCGGCGCTGCTCGATGCGCGCTATCGCGGGACCATCTATCGATCCGATCTGGCGAGCGACAACGCCTACAATACTTACCGCCATCCGGGGCTTCCGCCCGGCCCCATTGCGAATCCGGGCGTGGCCGCGCTCAAAGCCGCGCTGGCGCCCGCCCAAACAGATTATTTGTATTTTGTCGCTAAGCCGGATGGTTCCGGCGGCCATCGGTTCTCCCAAACAATGGCGCAGCACAATATTGCTGTACAGCAGTATCGCCGGGCCAACAAGCCAGCTGACCCTCCGCCTCCACCGCCGCCCGTGAAAAAGCATCATCGCTCCGCCAAACATCACCGCGCGGCATAGTGATGCTGCCGTTCCAACTGGTCTATCATCCGCGTTACGACCTAAATCTTGGCGACCATGTGTTCCCCTCCCGGAAGTACCGGTTCATTCACGATCGGCTGCTGGCCGAGCATTTCGCCGAGCCCGCTGATTTCGTCAAGCCGCCGCCTGCTTCCGATGACGATGTTCTGCGAGTCCATGATCCAGCGTGGGTGCATCGCCTGAAAACCGGAACACTCACCGCGGCAGAAATCCTCAAGCTCGAAATCCCGTATTCGCGCGAAATGGTGGAGGCCTTTTGGCTGATGGCGGGTGGGACTATCCTGGCGGCTCGCAATGCCCTGCGCGACCGCATCGGCTTCAACATCGGCGGAGGATTTCACCATGCTTTTCGTTCGCATGGGGAAGGCTTTTGCGCAATCCACGACGTTGCCATAGCCATCCGAGCGCTGCAGAATGAGCGCGCGATCGAAAAAGCGCTCGTCGTCGATTGCGACGTTCATCACGGCAACGGCACGGCCGCAATCTTCGCGGGCGACCGAAGCGTACTCACGCTTTCGATTCATCAGTTCCACAATTATCCCAGCGAGAAACCGCCGTCGACGATCGACGTCAATTTGCCGGACGGCGTCGAAGATAGCGAATATCTGGATCGCCTGGAGAGTGCGCTCAAAGTTGCGATGAGCTTCGCGCCCAACTTGCTGCTCTACGTCTCGGGCGCCGATCCCTATCGCGAAGACCAGCTCGGCGGCCTGGCTCTGACCATCGACGGGCTCCAACGCCGCGACCGCCTGGTGTTTGAAACAGCACTGGCGCAATCCGTACCGGTGGCCGTCGTGCTGGCCGGCGGCTACGCCCGCGACACCGATGATACCGTGACCATCCATTGCAACACGGCCAAAGCGGCGGCCGAAGCGCTGCAGATCAGAGGCTGTTGATTACTGCATGCTTACGATAAGAACTTGGATCAGCTAACCGCAACGGCAGCGCGCGTATGCAACGCGCTCCGGCAGGCCGGGATCGACTACCGCGTCGTCGGTGGATTGGCTGTCCTTTCTCATGTTCAATCGCGTGATCCGCTGAGCGGCGCGTCTGACGAGAGACGTTGATATGGCTGTATATCGCGCGGACCTGCCACGCATTGCCGACGCAGTTCGCTCCATCGGCTTGGTGCACCGTCATGTCGCGGGCATGGACATGCTGGTTGACGCTGAGGCTCCCAAGGCCGGAGCGCGTGTTCATTTGTTTTCGCCGGAGAAAAGGTCCGGCCAACCGATTTGCGGCCGGTTCCGGGTCTGTCCGATCCAGGCGTAGACAATCAGGGCATCCTGGTAACGCTCCGTCGCTTCCGATCTGGTGCGCATGAAGCTGATCAGCTTTCGCCTGCAAGGACAAAACGCACATCGTTGACATGGATTCGGTCGGATTGATCACCCCCGAGATCGAAGCGGGACTTCCGGACGCATTGCGCGAGCGCTTGAAGCAGGTTCGCGCCGAAGAGGCTCAGGCCACCGGCGGTTAGTTTTCAGATTCGAAGACTTCCGCGAGAGGAACTGTGATTTCCGGATCTTTGGTTCGCAGCATCCCTTCCAGCACTTCGTGCATCTCGCCGGGCGTGTAGCAGAACGCACGCGTGGTTAGCGGATCGAGCACCCAAACGTAACGAACACCCATCTGGAAGTAATCCGAGAGTTTCTCATTGAGACGTGTGACGGTATCGTCCCTCGAAAGAATCTCGATGCAGAGGAACGGCGCCTGCCGGACAATGGGATCGCGAGGGGCGGACGCCGGAAGCACGCATACATCGGGCACGCGAAAACGCGTGGAGCTGACCTGTACGCGCTGTGACATGAGAACGCGCATTCCGAATCGCGCTCCCTGTTGGAAAATCAAAACGCCTGCGGTCAGTTGCGCGCTGCTGTGGGCTTGCTCACCTGAGTGACGCTCCAGGAGCTCGCCATCAACGTACTCGCGATCCGCCTCGTAGGACGAGGTGAGATATTCTTGGACACTTACCATCAGAGCTTACTATTAGTCCACGGGCGCGGAGTAAGCCGACGCGGGCGCCGATGCTATGATCGCGTCTTCAAAGGAGTAATCCGGCTTGGGAAACTTGTGCCGCACATACCAACGGTACGTCTCCTTCAGGCCGGCATTGAAATCCACGGGCTTGAATTTCAAAATGCGCTGCGCTTTGTTCACCACCACGGTGATGGCAGGCAAATCGAAATAAAATCCGAAATACATTTTCGGACCCATGGGATGGCCGCCCGCGCGCAGAATCCGCTCGCGCGGCAGACGCACGAAGGTCGGCTCTTTCCCCGCGGCGCGCGCGAACGCCTCCACCGCCTCCACCTGCGTCAAAGGCCTGGGATTGGCGATGTTGAACGCGTGCCCCTCAATATCGGGCGCGTCGATCGCCTTCACGCACGCGGCCACCAGATCGCCGATATGGACGAACTGCATCAGCCGGCGGCCATCGCCCGGCAGGATCAGCGGGCGCCCGTCTCGCAGACGGTCCCAGAAGAAGGCTTCGCGATAGAAGGGATTGCCCGGACCATACACGAACGGCGGACGCAGCGTCACCACCGGGAATCCATTGCGCTGCCGCATGCGAAACAACGCACGCTCGCTCATGGCCTTGTTGCGAACGTAGGGGTCCGGATGATCGTCCGGCGCCAGCGCGTCGCCTTCGTGATGATTCAGGCCATCGCCGTAAGCGCCCACGCTCGACATGAAAACGTAACGGTGCAGATTGCTTCCGCAAGCGCGCGCCGTTCCTTCCACCTGCGCGGCGGTGGTGCCGTGCTCCCAGTTGTATACGTTGTCGTACACGACGTCGAAGTTCTTGCCTGCCAGCGCGCGCTTCACCGCCTCGGGATCGTTACGGTCGGCCATAATGTTGCCAACCTTCTTCCCCAGTTTGTGGCGTGGTTTTCGATGCAGAACGGTGACGTCGTGGCCAGCGTGAAGCAACTGCTTCACCAGCGCCTGGCCGATAAACAGAGTACCGCCGATCACCAGCACTTTTCGCTTCGCCGGCTCCTGGCGCTTGGATCCGTTAGTCGTAGTACTCGAGCCCAAGGTGTGTAATCAAATCCTCTCCGCGCATCCAACGCAGCGTGTTCTTCAACTTCATTAACTGAATGAAAATGTCGTGCTCGGGATATAATCCGGGAGCCGTCATGGGAGCTTTGAAGTAGAAGGACAGCCACTCTTGGATGCCTTTCATGCCCGCCCGCTGCGCCAGATCCATGAACAGCACAAGATCCAGCACCAGAGGAGCGGCCAGGATGGAATCGCGGCACAGAAAGTTGATTTTGATTTGCATGGGATAACCCAGCCATCCGAAGATGTCGATGTTGTCCCAGCCTTCTTTGGCGTCGCCGCGTGGCGGATAGTAATTGATGCGAACAGCGTGATAAAGGTCTTTATAAAGTTGCGGGTACAGCTCCGGCTGCAGGATCTGCTGGAGCACGCTCAGCTTGGTTTCTTCTTTGGATTTGAAGGAGCCCGGATCTTCCAGCACCTCGCCGTCGCGATTCCCTAAAATATTGGTCGAAAACCAGCCCGACATTCCCAGCATGCGCGCCTTTAATCCTGGCGCGATCAGCGTCTTCATGAAGGTCTGCCCGGTCTTGAAATCTTTTCCGCAGATCGGAATCTGGCGGTCCCGAGCCAAGTCCAGCAGCGCGGGCGTATCGGTGGTCAGATTGGGCGCGCCATTCGCGTAGGGCACTCCGCTCTTCAGGGCGGCATAGGCGTAAATCTGGCTCGGCGCGATGTCCGGATCGTTCTTCTGCAAACCGCACTCGAAGTCCTTCAGCGTTTGATGCACGGCACCCGGCCTGTGAAATACTTCCGTGGACCCGCACCAGATCATCACCGTTCGCTCAATGTTGTTGGCGGCGCGGAACTGCCGGATATCTTCCATCAGCATTTCCGCCTTATCCATCTTCGATCCGGCCTGCTTGACGTTCGGTCCGTTCAGACGCCGGACGTAGTCCGGGTCGAACACCGCCTGCATCGGCTTGATAGCGCTCAGCGGCTCGCGAACTTTCTCGAGCAGCGGCGCATCCAACACGGCGGCGTGCGCGGCCGATTCATACGCGGTGTCGTTGAAAATATCCCAGCCCCCGAAAACCAGGTCATTTAAGCCGGCCAGCGGAACGAAATCCTTGATGTACGGGCTGCGGCCTTCGGTGCGCTTCCCCAGACGCACGGTTCCAAGCTGCGTAAGCGATCCGATGGGCTGGCCGAGGCCTCGTTTCACCGCTTCAACGCCCGCGATGAACGTCGTGCTGACCGCTCCAATGCCGGGAATCAGGACCCCAAGCTTACCTTCCGCGGGCGCAATCCTGGTATTTCCTATGGTGGACAACTGCGAATCTCCTTGAGTGGTACGAGGATGCTCAAATGTACCCTCGAACAGGGCTGCCGACGCCTATCCTTCGGTATTGTAACATTTTATGACAAAACGCGCGAGTCCGTCTCGCGCCATGTCGCTGCCAAATGATAATGGGATCTTCCGCACTCTCGGTGCAGATCAAGGTGCCATTGCGCGGTAGGGCAGGACGCGTGCCCGCAGCAGATGGAAGCCAGCGCGCCCATACATTTGTCGCTTAATAGCCTTCAGGCGGTTGATCTGTCCTTCGGTCTGGCCGTTGCTCCAGGAGGTTCCCACCGCTGCCATGACCGCGTTCCAGTCCTTCTTCAGGCCGTACGCGAATCGAACCAGAGGCCCGATGCCGGACTGCATTGCGGTGCGAATCCAATGCAGCATGCCATTCGTGTCTTGAGTAGCAATGGCTTCGCGAAAATCCAGGGCCAGGAACCGCATCGATCGAATAATTGGGCAGTTCACTGCGACCTGCTCGAACAAAATCCGTTGCTGTTCCGACAGACGCTCCGTTGGTCTGCACGTCAGGATGGCCGCATGCTTAGGCGCGATGCGGTCGAGTCTTCGCGTCTTCGATGAGGAACGTGATTCAGGATTAGCCCGCCAGGACGAAACATGATGAGAAACCATCTGACGACTGCCGCGGTATCCGCGCGCCCGGATCTCCTGAAACAAGCGAGTCGCGTTATGGCAGCCCTGATTCCAGCGTTGCTGTAGATACTCATGGAACTCGCGGACATGGCTGCGTCGGCCGGTCACCGGCTTCCGCTCGGGAAACTGACCAGCGCTTAACCAGCGGCGAATCGTTTTGCGCTGGATGCCGAGCTCCAGGCTGATGGCCAGTTGTGTGTGCCCCTGACGATGGAGTTCAACGACTCGCTCGTAGCGCTCCTGTCTGCGCTGGCGGCGCTGTTGTTTTCGTTGCTCCTCCAGCGTTGTTCTTCGTTTGCTTGGCGGCGCGACTTCGACGGCTGGCTGTTCCGGCGCCGGATCGGGAAGGCAAAGTTCCCGGCTTCGTTCCTCCAGCGATCTCTCGATGGCTGTTGAAAGATTCAAAAACAAATGAAACCGATCGGCCACCTGGACTGCATGGGCGGCACCTTGTTCGGCGGCCTCGGCATAGATGCCGCAACGATCCCGAGTGATCACTTCCACACCCGGATGCTTCTCCAGCCAGGCTTGCAAGCTCTCGACCGAACGGTCGGGCAGCAGGTCGATGACCTGATGCTTGTCCAAGTCCACCAGAATAGTTCCGTAGCTCTGACCCTTGCGCCAAGCCCAGTCGTCTACTCCAATGTGTCGGATTGGACCACTGCCCGAACCGTCGCCGGAGCGTTTCACAAACCGAGTCACAGTGTCGTCGCTGATCGGGATCGCCAACCGGTCCAGAATACGACTGCCCGGCAATCCGCCTGCTGTGTAGCCGATCAGCCGTATGATCTCGCCAACTCGTGTAGTCCAGCGTGCATGGGATCGCGTGACCTCCGGTATCGGTTCGGCGAAGATCTTTCGCACACAAGCCCTGTTACGGCATCGAAAGCGCCGGATTTTCAACCGCAGTTCCACCGCACACCCTTGCCAAGGCAGGTCTTTCAGATGGCGAAGGTACGCGCTGTGACGGCTCCGAGACCGTTTGCCGCACGCTGGACAATGAGCGGCTTGTCGAACGTGAACATCGACCAGAAAGCGTCCGTCAACACGTTCGATCTTATCAAGCACGAGATTTTGAGCTGGTAAGACCGCTTGCGAATGGCTCGGGGGAGGTGCCATTGCAAGTTGAGCTTAGAACAATACGAGAACGAATTGTTTTGGACCATTTTAAGCTTGCTGATCTGCACCGAGAGTGCGGAAGATCCTGATTATAGCCCAGGCGCGCGAAATTGTATCTGACCCGGCAGTGTGGCCGGGATAACGCTTAGGACTGGCGGACGATGGGATGTTCGAAGCGGTCGAGACGTTCTTCAATGCGCTTGACTTCGGACTTCAACAGATCGCGGAGATCGTCAAAGCGCTTATTCATCGAATCGCGAAGATCATCGATACGGCGGTTCTGGAAAAAGATCCCGAGGAGGTAACCGCCGACGATGACAGCGACGGGTCCCCATTGGTTAATGATTGGACTCATGGGCACTCGAGATTCCAGTGTTATTCTAGCGCGAACTTTCTCGACTCTTCAGTGATGTTGGCATGGAACGGGGCAGTGTTTAGGACTGGCGGACGAGTAGGGTTTTCCAGACGATCAAGACGTTCTTCAACGCGTTTTACGTCAAAGCACTCGTTCACGGAATCGTGAAGGTCATCGATGCGCCGGTTCTGGAAAAAGATCCCGAGCAGGTAACCGCCGACGATGACAGCGCCAGGCCCCCACTTGTTCATGATCGGGAACGGGCGTTAAGCCTGTGGCGACCGCCACGCAGCGCCGTTGGTTTCGCTGGCGGGACGGCGCGGGGCTTTTTTCTTCTGCGCCGCGAGCGCTCGCGCAGCGATGCAATTGTTCGCATGCACGCGCATCGCGTCTTCAGTAAAGGTCAGCGCGCTCTGCTCCTCGCCTTCCTCGCGCTGCTCCAGAATTCCGCGGCACATGAGCGGCAACTCCTGCAGGCGAATCCCATATGTCCTGCTGAGAGCTAGGTCCGCCCTTACTGTGAAGACCGTTCGAACGCGGTCCGCGGCGATCCCTTCAAATGCGAATACCCGGAATTCCCTCTCCTGAGTGAATCCGGTGAGAATGAACTGCATCATGAAACTCCTTCGATCCACTCAGACGGCATACGGCACCCTGGAGGCCGGCACTTTCTTGGCCCGATCCGCCAGCAATCGCAGACGCTCCACGAGTTTCTTGCCGAGGCTCAATTCCGCAGGATTGAACTTGTTGCCGGGCATCTTCGGGTCGATAAATTCCCTGCGAAAGAGTTGATCGGATGCCAGGCTAGTGAGCAATCCCAGCTCCTGTTCTGTGAGTTTTACTGTGATCAGTGCCATGCGATGAGTTTTGCCTTTGCGAGCGAGGCTCTCCTTGATTTGATTTTCATAGTTACCCCGAGGCTTTGTTTTCATACTTCGGCGCCAGCAACCCCGCCGACCGCGGGGACAGACCTAAGAAAAGAGGAATCAGACCGCCTGACTTAGTTCAGACGATTTGCGAGTGGGCGGAATCGCTCAGACATTCACTATTATCAGTTAATTCTCCTGGACAGTCAAGGCGAGGCGTTCCGGGTGGGTTGATTAGTTCACTCGTGCTGGTTAACTTACGCGGGGTCAAGAAAACCAACGTAACCGCCGATGGACGCCGGCCAACACCGGCAAGACAAATCCAAGTTCTTTGCGCTCTATCCGCATTAATCCGTGTTTATCCGTGGCCCTTTGTCCTCCTGTTTTTTGCCGTAGCCTTGGGGCCCTCCGGGGTTTTAAGCATCCAAAAACTGAAATAATAGGCTCCTTTCAACCAGAACCAGTCTCAAATGCTTTTTCTCGGCAGGAACCGACGCTTGCATTAAAATAATATTCGAGGAGGTTCCATAAAAATTGCCTGTACATACGGACTACACTGCTGACGCACAAGGCCGGCCCTGGCTTGCTGGGGCTACCATTGCGGTTGTCGGAGCTATGGCGGGAGGCACCGCGGCAACCGTTGCCGAAAACAATGTCCAGGGCCACGTGGGAAATGGTCACCCCTACCATCACGAGAGGGGACATCTGATCGCTAAGCAACTTGGGGGGGACGGCGGTGACGCCAGAAATTTAGTCGGATTATCCGATGGAACCAACGCCCCTCTTATGGCGGATATCGAAGGCTTCGTGAGCGACACATTGAGAGCCAATGTCGGCGGGTCAGTTTACATTCAAACCGAAGTGGATTACGAACCCGGATACTACAACGGGCCGCCAGGGGCGCCGCATATCGCAGGTATGGTCGGCCGGATCCTGGCTCGCATCTACACCGCTGTGGGTGGAACTCTGCTTTTCGAGCGCGGTTACCCCAACGGCGTGGTAAAGAATCATCACGCGGCCGGTTGCTGCTAACTCATTTGCCGACGCCTTGGCCTCTCGTCGCTAAGTTTGGGCACGTTGATGCTGGCTTTGCGCGTTATGATTGGGGTTCAGCAAGTCTTCGATGATCGCTGCATCAAAGCTTCGCGCCTGGTACGCGCACCGTCAAGGCTTGGACGGTTCACTCCAGGGAAAACCATCCGCGGAAGTCTTACAGCGCGCCGGTTGGGCGCGCTCGGTGGGCGGCGTGTCGCCATACTTAACTCTTTTTTCTCGCGCTGGAATCACTCGCGAACAGGCCGACAGCGACGCAGCCCAGCTTCGAATCTATGAGCTGCCGAGCGCGCGCGGCTGCACCTACGTCTTGCCGGCAGAGGACTTCGCCCTCGGACTTGCGGCTGGCCGGGGCTTCGACGGCGAAATGAAGACCGCCGTCAAACTCGGAGTAACCGAAAAGGAAATCGACAAGCTGTGTGATGCCGTGTTAGCGGCTCTCGAAAAAGCTCCACTCGATCCGGACGGGTTGCGCGAAGCCACCGGTAAAGCTGTCCGCAATCTTGGTCCCGAGGGCAAGGAGAAAGGACTCACTACCACGCTGCCGGTCGCACTTGGGAAGTTGCAGGAATCCGGCGATATCCGCCGCGTTCCCAGCAACGGACGATTCGATCAGCAACGCTATCGGTACGCACTCTGGCAGCCGAATCCTCTGCGCGGTTTTAAGCTATCGGAGGAGCAGGTTCGCAGCGAACTGGCCCGCAGATACTTCGCCTGGATCCAGCCCGCGTCCGCCGCCGATTTTCAAGCCTTCTCCGGACTGGGCGTAAAAGCAACCAAGGCTGCGCTGGAGCCGCTGCAACTGGAGTCCATTGAGATCGCCCCAGGCGACCGGCGCTTTTTCCTGCCCGGCCATCGCGCCAGGTTTGATGCCTTCCAACCGCCGAAGGAACCCAGCTATGCGCTGCTCGGGAGTATCGATTCGTTGTTTCTCCTCAGAAACGATTTCAAGGCCGCACTGGAACCCAGGGATCTGGAACGAAAAGTCCTGGTCCAGAGCGGCCTGAAGGATCTCAGTTCGCTGAGTGAACTTCCCAGCCACGCGATCGTCGATCGCGGCCGCCTGGTTGGCCTCTGGGAATATGACCTGGCGACGGATTCAATCGTCTGGTTGTCCTTCGTCAAGAAAGACAAAGCCCTCCAGGAAGCAGTCACACGCACAGAGAATTTCGTTCGCAGCCAGCTAGGAGACGCGCGATCTTTCAGTCTCGACAGCCCCAAAAGGCGCGCACCGCGCATCGCAGCGCTTCGGAAATCCGCAGCAAGTGCTTGACCACAACTGTAAAGCCTTTTACAATCAGATCAGTAGGGTTGCTGTTGGGCCATGGACGCTCAGGCTTCAACGTTTCACAGAATGACCCGCCGCGAACAGGACGTTTTGCATTCTATCGTCGAGTCGTACATTCAGACCGGCGAACCTGTAGCCTCGCGTACCATCGCGAAACAGCGGGGCGGGAACCTGAGCCCGGCCACCATTCGCAACGTAATGGCCGATCTTTACGAGAACGGCTACCTTTCCCAACCACACACTTCGGCTGGCCGCATTCCCACGGAAAAGGCCTTTCGCAGCTACGTGCAGTCGCTAACACGGGGGAGGGTGCTGGTCACGGAGTTGCAACGGGTGCGTGCCGAGTTGGGCCAGGTGGCCACCATGGAAGGGCGTGTAGAACGCTCATCGCACATGCTGACTGAAATGACCCATAGCGTCGGCATCACGGCCGCCATCCCAGCATCCAGCCAGACGCTCCATCAGATCGAGTTGATTGCGCTGGCGGATCAGCGCGTGCTGATGATCGTGGTGACGCGGGATCGCATGGTCCGCAATCGCGTAGTTGCCGTGGATGAGAACGTCTCGCAGGACGAGCTGGCGTCCATACGCAATTACATCAACCGCAATTTCGGCGGCTGGATGCTGTCGGAGATCCACGCGGAGCTCGAACGGCGGCTGGAACAGCAGAGCGCTGCCTATGATGCGATTTTGAAGCGGCTCAACGAACTGTATGCCAAGGGCTTGTTGGATATTGAAGCGTCGCCCGAAATTCATTTGGAAGGCGCCGGCAACCTGGTGGGCCTGGATCTGCACTTGACGCGCGAAAAGCTGCGCGAGCTTTTCCATACCCTCGAAGAGAAGAAGCGAATCCTGCAGTTGCTGGATCGCTTCCTGGAACAGCCCGCGGGCGAAGTGGCTATTCACGTCGGGCTGGCCGACGTGCATCCCAGCATGCGCGAGCTGTCGCTCATTGGAGTTTCCATTTCACTTGCGGGCGGGCTTTCCGCTCGGATCGCCGTACTTGGCCCCATGCGGATGAACTACGGAAAAGCCATATCCGCCGTATATCATGTGGGTCAGGCATTCGGAAGCTTGCCAGTTTGATGTTCTTCCGCCGTGCGAGCGGCAAACCAGTCAACGGGCGAACCGATAAACCAGGAAATACCGATAAACTAGGAACTATGGATATGAAGGAACCCACTGTCGACGCCGGTGAGAGTTTGACTGCCACAGGCGGTGACGGATCGGCGGACCCACCCGCCGACGGCGGTGCCTCCGCTTCAGGCGTGGAAGCGCTGACCGCCCAGCGCGACCGGTTGATCGAGGAGAACCACGAGTTGATGGACCGCCTGCTGCGCCGCCAGGCGGAGTTCGACAATTTCCGCCGCAGGGCCGAGCGGGAAAAGTCGGAGGTGCTGGAGTTCGCCCATTCCGATAGCGTACGTGCTATTCTGCCGATTTTGGACGACTTCGAGCGGGCGCTGAAGACCCAGACCGCCGACAAAGTGTATGCGCGCGGCATGGAACTGATCTACCAACGTCTTACCGACGCACTAAAGAAGCTGGGATTAGAGACGATTACATCGAAGGGACAGAAGTTTGACCCCCACCTTCACCACGCCGTCGATATGGTGGAGACTGCTGATGTCGAAGAGCAAACGATTCTCGATGAGTATCAGCCGGGGTACAATTTTCGAGGACGCCTTTTGCGGCCTGCCATGGTGAAGGTAGCGGTACACAAGAAATGAATGCCACCAAGCGCGACTACTACGAAATCTTGAGCGTGAGCCGCGACTGTGACGACGCGAGCCTAAAGGGTGCCTACCGGAAACTGGCGCTGAAATACCACCCGGATCGCAATCCGAACGATCAGGATGCCGAAGAACGATTCAAAGAAGCCGCCGAGGCGTACAGCGTCCTGAGCGATCCCCAGAAACGCGCCGCCTATGATCGCTATGGGCATCAGGGCCTGCAGGGTGTGGGGGCGCAAGGCTTCGATCCCTCCACGTTCACCGATTTCGGCGATATCCTGGGCGATCTGTTCGGCTTTGGCGACTTATTTGGCGGCGCGGGACGGCGAGGCGCTGGTGCCCGCGCTCGCGCGCAACGCGGCGAGGATCTGCGCTATGACCTGGAAATGTCGCTCGAAGATGCCATCCGCGGGTTGAGCGTGGAGATTCAGGTGCCGCGCATGGATCTCTGCTCGCGCTGCCAGGGGAGTGGCGCGGAGAAGGTGGATGGTTTGGTGTCTTGCCCGATGTGTCATGGGCGGGGCGAGGTAATTTATCAGCAAAGCTTCCTCCAGATTCGCCGCACCTGTTCGCAGTGCGGTGGGCGCGGCCAGATTGTGCGCAGGCCCTGCACGCAGTGCCGGGGAGAGCGCCAGGTTCGCACCGAAAGAAAGCTAAAAGTCACTATTCCCGCCGGCGTGGATTCAGGCACTCATCTGAAGCTCGCGCACGAAGGGCAGTCGGGATTCAATGGCGGTCCCCCGGGTGATCTCTATGTCGTGATCAAAGTGAAGGAACATCCGATCTTTGAGCGGCAGGGAGACGATCTGCTGTGCACCGTGCCGATCAACGTGGCGCAAGCCGCGCTGGGAACCCAGATCAATTTGCTGACCTTCGACGGCCTGGAGCAGGTGAAAGTGCCGGAAGGAGTTCAAACCGGCTCGCGCATCCGCCTCAAGAATCTGGGAGTGCCACGCTTGCAGGGTAGCGGCCGCGGCGATCTGTTCGTACAAGTGGACGTAAAGGTTCCCGGCAAACTGACGCGCGAGCAGCGCAAGCTCTTCGAACAGCTTCGCGAAACGCTTCCTGAAGAAAACGAACCGCACGAGAAGGGCCTGCTCGACAAAGTGAAAGACTACTTCGCCTGATTTAGACGTTCCGTACGATCTAACCAGGAGCGAAACATCAGCGCGAAGTCCCGAATCTCGCCGGACGTCCAGAGCTCTTCCACGGTACATTTCATTTTTCTGCGCCAATTGGGATACTCTGACGTGCTCCCCGGCAGATTTTGCTGCTCCACCTGCTTCAACAGGTCTTCCTGGTTCAGCACCATCAGCTTGGACGGCGTGGACGCGAGAAACCCGACGATGGCATTGTGCAGCTCGCCTACCAGCTCGGGAACTTGCGACTGATCGCGCGGGAACCAATCCGGCAGCAGCTTCAGGCCCAGGAGCAGATCCAGCAGCTTCTGCTTTTCGCGCGCCCGGCCGGCGCGCATGCTCTGGTAGGCGCCTTCATCCGGCAGCAGCCCGGCTTCGCGCCGCGCCTCGATATCCTTACCGGTCCAGAAACCAGCCAGTGTAGGCAGATCGTGCGTCGTGGCGGAAACCAGGGCGTCGCGCGGATATTCTTGCGGCGGGCGGAATCGGCCGCTGTTGTCTTGTTCGAAATAAAGCAGGCGATAACTCAAGATTCCGAATCGATGCAGCACCTCGCGCGCCTCATCAGGCACCGTGCCCAGGTCCTCGCCGATGACGATCACCTGATTGCGAACGCTCTCCAGCGCGAGAATCGAGAGCAGCGCCTCAAAGCGGTCGCGCACGTACGTTCCCTCGGTGGCTTCCATGCCGTCCGGAATCCAGTACAGGCGAAAAAAGCGCATGACATGATCGATGCGCAGCGCTCCGCCATGCCGGCAGTTCTTGCGGATGGATTCGGCAAACAGGCGAAAGCCGTCTTCGGTATGACGGTCCGAGTTGGGCGGCGGAAAGCCCCAGTCCTGGCCCTTGGGCGAGAAGCCGTCGGGCGGAGCGCCTACCCGGCATCCGGAGACGAAGAATTCGCGGTGCGCCCATAGGTCCGAGCCAAAACGATCGGTAGCCAGGGCGAGATCGTGATAGAGGCCAATGCTCAGGCCGCGTTCGATCGCGTGTTGCTGCGCGGAGGCGAGTTGCAGATCGAGCTGCCACTGGATGTACTTGTAGAACAGAACACTGCGCCAGTGTTTTCGCGCGAATTCGCGCGTGGCCGCCGACTCGGGATCCTGGTATTGCTCCGGCCAGCCCTTCCAGTTCCAGACGTCGGGGCACTGCTTGTGAATCGCGTGATCGAGCGCGGAGTGGACGGCAAAACGCTGCAGCAGGTCGCCCTCGCGTTCGATATAGCGCTTCAGTTCGGCCGCGCGCGGCGTGCCATCGCGCCATTCGTCGAGGAAGGCTTGAAACAGCAATTTCAAGAAACGCAGCTTCAACGAGTAAATGCGCTCGTACTCTACCAGCTCGGCGTTGCGCAGCGTGGCGATTTCCTTCTGCACCCCCGGCGAGCTGGAACAATGCCGCGGCTCGCGTGGAAACGCCGAAGTCGGGAATGGCTTCGATATCCAGGTAGATCGGATTGCGATAGAAGATGGAGTTGGGAAGATACGGGCTGGTGTTGTAAGGCTGGCGATTTCCGATGGCGTGCAGCGGGTTGAGCGCGATGAAGCTGGTTCCAGTGCGCTCGGCCACCCAATCAGTCAGCGCTTTCAGATCGGTGGTATCGCCGCAGCCCCAGTTCCGCTGGGACCGCAGTCCATAGAGACTGATGGCCAGCCCGGCCGCGCGGCCGTTCTGCAGCCAGGACGGCTCAAAGGCCCGGCTGGGGCACACGATCAGCCGGGAGGGCCGCGAGGTTTCCCCGGCCGTCTCGATCGTGATCTCGTGATAGCCCAAAGGAAGATCGTCGGGCAGACGCACCCGCCTGCTCACCAGTGGCCGGCCGTCCAGTTCCAGGGTATCGGCGGCGGGCGCGTCGCCCAAAGCAATCTTCAGTTCCACTGCGCGTCCATCTTCCATCTGGATTCGGAGCGTCGCACCAGCGCCTGCGCGGCTTGCGGGCAACGAAACCAGGATTTCGTTCGGCCCTCCGGCGGTGAGAAAGATGGCCGGCGCGAGCGGCGAACGCCATTGCCGCTGGCTGCGGCGCTCAATAGCCTGCTGGAGCGTAGCTTTGGAGCGCAGGTCGACGCCCAGCGACTCCAGGATGGCAGTTTCCAGATCGGGCGTGGCATGATGCTGCTTGCCAAAGATGTCCCAGTAATCGGTCTCGACGCCCCAAGCGCGCGCGGCCCGCTCGATCTCGATCGGATCGGGTGGATCGGGTTGAGACGTGGCGTCCGATGCGGGATCCGGGGCGCCGTCTTTTTGCTCCAGCATGTGATAATAGGATCGTGGATCGTGAGCCCAAGTTTCAACCGAGCCTTCCGAGCGAGCTATTCGCCCGCATCGATAACGAAGATGCCGCCAGCGTTCCGGAGGGCATCATCACCACCACGGTCGGCAAAGCCATCAACTGGGGCCGGAAGAATTCCATCTGGCCGATGTCGTTTGGTCTGGCCTGCTGCGCGATCGAGATGATGTCGATGATCGGGTCCCGCTTCGACATTTCGCGCTTCGGCGCCGAAGTGATGCGGGGGTCGCCTCGGCAGTCCGATCTGATGATCATCGCCGGGCGAGTCTCGAACAAGATGGCGCCGGTGATCCGCCGGCTGTATGAACAGATGCCCGAACCGAAGTGGGTGATCTCGATGGGCGCCTGCGCCACTTCGACCGGGGTTTTCAGCAATTATGCCCTGATCCCTGTGAACCAGGTAATCCCGGTGGATGTTTACGTTCCCGGATGCCCCCCGCGTCCGGAGCAGTTGATCTACGCCATCATGTTGCTGCAAAAGAAGATCGAGGCGGACAAAGGGACCCTTCTCAAGGTTCTGAACTTGGCGTAGCGCCGGCGTGCGATGGCGCCTTCAGCAATCCTGCTCAAATTTCGTTTCCGTTTGCCGATGAGCATTAACAGATAGGTTCATGGCATTTGGGAAGGTTTGGGATGGATATCACTTCTCTCCAACCAGCCGCGTTCTTCACCTACGGCCTCTTCGCAGGTCTCGCAGGTTTCGGTGCAGGAGGCTGCTCAGAGAGGCAGTTGCTGCAAGCGGCTAAGTCGGTGAACGAGAGCGGCGTTCTTGGGCAAAACCAACTTGTGTTCCTCCTGGATCGCCAGACGCACCGGGCCGTGATCCGTGTAGTGGACCGTTCCACCCAGCAGGTTGTCTCGCAGATACCTCCCGAATACGTATTACAGCTGGCTCAAGACTTGGGTAGTTCGGCAAAAGTAATCGAGTCAGAAGACGATATGGAGGGGTAGATGCGGAATCACGGATACCAAAACTACTTCAACAATGAAGTTCTGGCGGCAAGTCCGTTGAAGCTGGTTCCATGCTTTATGAGGCCGCGCTCCATTCGATTGCGGCGGCGCGCCGCCACATCCGGCAACAAGACATTCGTGCGCGGACTCGTGCAATTAACAAGGCTATAGCGATTATAGCCGAGTTGTCCGGTTGCTTGAACCACGAGGCTGGGGGCATTCTGAGCCGGAATCTGGCGGGCCTTTATGGATATGTCGATGCGGTTGTTGATTGAAGCCAATACCAAGCAGAGCGAAGCGCCGCTGGCCGAAGCCGAAAGTCTGCTGTCCACTCTGGCCGAGGCCTGGATGGCCTGCACGCCCGCGGGGCCCGAGCAAGAGTTTCCTTGGACTATTTCTGCGGAGGCTACCATACCCGCTAAGCATGCATTCGCTGGTCGCACTACCTCCCGAGATCGCGCGTTAGCGGGCCTTAGTCCGCGTTGGCGTATCCCTATTCCTTGAGGTGGGCATCGATGAGCGCATTGGCCACCGCTTGCGCCGAAACGTCGTAGCTCCCGGATTGCACTTGCAGCCGAAGCTGATCAATTCGCCCGGGGTCGGGGGCGGCGAGTGATTGCGCCAAGTGAGAGACTTCCGCTTGGTCGGCCTGGTTCGAACCGGCTACTGTGTCTTTCTCCGCGGGGCGCTGTTGAACTGTTTGCCCGGATTTCTCCGTGCCCTGTGTGACAGGAGTGGGATTCAGATCATCGATTCGCATGATTCGTAAGTCCCGCGATCACCATCTTAGCGATTCCCAGCCCTCCGCTGCTGGACAATGCCTGCGCCAGTTGCTGCTCTCCTAGTTCCAGCATGGTCGAATTTGTCTCATCCTGTTCGTCGGCATCGCCGGTTACCCCGCCGCCCGCTTCGCGCACAGACTTGAGCATTTGAGCGATCAGCAGGGCCTCAAAATCCGTGGCGGCCTTCCGGATCTTTTCGATCGTGTCTTTGGAGCCCGCAGACGGGGAGCCCTCCGAGAGGGAGCCCGCCGAGTGGGAGCTCGCCGAAGCAGCGGCCAACGTGGGTGATGAGACTGGGAGCATTGCCGACAGCGCCGGCGTGGACGACATGGCCATGGGTTAGATTACCTCCACTTCGGCCTCGAGTGCCCCGGCCGCCTTGAGATTTTGCAGTATCGCGATAATATCCCGCGCTGTCGATCCGATCGCAGTCAAGGCCCGGACTAGTTCTTCCACACTGGCGCCTTGCTCGAGCACGATATTTTTTGCCTTGTCTTCCTTGGCGGTAACATTGACGTCCGGGGTCACCGTGGTTTGGCCGGCGGCGAGCGGGGGTGGCTGGGAAACATTGAGGGTGGTTTGAATCTCCACAGTCAGTGCGCCATGCAGAATTGCCACTGGCGCGATTCGGACTTCTTTGCCCATGACAATCGTGCCGGTGCGCTCGTCGATCACGATCCGCGCGGGTCTGTCTGTCTCTACCCTGAGGTCCTCGAGTGTCGCTGACGAACTCGACCGTGTTGGAGCGATAAGCCGCCGGGACGTCCACCGAGACCAGCGCGGAGTTGTCGGCGTGGGCCGGGTGGGTGGTCGCGCTTCCGAATTTCTCATTGATTGCCGCCATGATGCGCGCCGCGGTGATGAAATCCGCGCGGCGCAATTGCAATTTGATGTGACCCTGAGGCGCCACCGATGGCGCCAGTTTCTCGACGATGGCCCCGTTGGGGATCCGCCCCGCCGTGGGGTGATTGAGCCCCTTGGTATTGCCACCCTTTCCCGCGACGAACCCCCCGGTAATCACCGAACCCTGCCCAACAGCGAACACGTCCCCATTCGAGGCTTTCAGGGGCGTTAGAACCAGGATGCCTCCTTGCAGATTCGTGCTGTCGCCCACGGCACCCACCGAGATATCGATCCGGGTTCCCGGTTGTGCAAAGGGAGGCAAATCTGCTGTGACAATGGCGGCCGCCGTATTCCGCACCAGAATGAGCGTCGGCGAGACCACCACGCCCATGCGCTGCAGAAGGTTCGTCAGACTTTGGGCGGAGAATACGGTTTGCCGCGAGTCGCCGGTGCCGTTCAAGCCGACCACCACACCGTATCCCACCAGTTGGTTGTCCCGCACGCCTTCAATCGACACCAGATCCTTGAGCCGTGTTCGCTCGTTGGCAGCCCCGAGCGGCATCAGGGCCAGAAGGCATATTCCTTTACTGAAGTTCATGGCTTTAAAACGGAAGCAGCCCCAACAGCAGACGATATAGCACGAAGGGCCGTTTGACGGCGTCGTTGACCACACCTTTCCCGTTCACTAAAATTTCCATTCTCGCTACGCGATCGGAAGGAACTTCATTCACCGGGCTGAGGTCCTCCGGTCGTACGATGCCCTGAATCGTGATGACTTGTTTTTCCCCGTTGACCGAAATATCCTTCTGTCCTTTGAGCACCAGGTTGCCGTTGGGCAGCACGGCAGTGACTTCGGCGGTAACGTTGGTGGAGATTGTGGTCCCGCGGCTCGTGGTACCTTGCCCTTGCAGCTGCGTATTGTTGGACGCGTTGGCGACATTCGCAAGTGCGCCGGTTGGGCTCTTGGGTCCCGCCAAGGAAGTGACCGACGCGGCTACGCTCGACTTGCGAGCCGTATTGGTAACGCCGGTGGAAACGGCGGAGGAATTGTCCAAAACGACAATCGTGACCAGGTCGTAGACCTGGCTGGCACGCACGTCACGAACGCTATCGGCCAGGCGTCCGGCCGAAAAGTACAGCGAACCGGGTGTGGCGCTAGACGACTGGCGTGATCGCTCTTTGACCTCCTGAACGTGCTGATCCAAAGTCGGTGGTTGGTTCGCCGGGGCTTTCTTCGCCGCGGCCAGGGGCATCGCCGGCAGCGCGATCCCCAGTGCGACGAACCGGATCCCGGCGAACAGGCCTGGCCTCATAGCGATCCCCGGACCACCACTCGTCCCGGTTCCAGGATCAGGGCGCGAAAGTTTTTTCCGCTCGATGAGTTGTGTACCACAATGAACTCGCCCTTCTGTCCCGATGTTTGAGCGATCGCGTCGAAACGAATGCTCGCCCCGCCGTCGATGGCGTGGACATGGACTGTGGCGCCCCGGACCACGTCTTGCAAGATATCCAGGTCTTGGGCGACGATCGGCTGACCGGCCGGGAGTGTGCGGCGCGCAACTTTTCCGGTAACCGCCAATGGCGGATCGGGCGATCGCTGGAGCAATGGAAATTGCCGGATGTGGGTGATGGCCACCTGGTCGGCGCGAATTACGGCGCCCTTCGAAATGGTCTGAGCGGCAAGGTACACTTCGCGTTCGACCGAAATTCTTACCTTGGCCCACACCATAAGGCTGCGCTGATCGTCGTAGATCAGCGTCCCTCGCCAAATCACGGGCATTTGCGGGTCGTTTCCCGGCGGCCTGTTCAATTGCGCGCGTTGAAACGACAACTGACCCGGAGGGAGGGGCCGATTACTGAAGTCCAGCACGTCGAGTCGCGCGTCGGCGATGTCGAGCGCCGAGAGCAGGGCCGCCTTGACCTCCGCGATGGAAAGATGGCGAACCATCCGCTCGACACATATGCTCGGAGCCGCCTCTCCGGGAGGAAAAGCCAGCCCGTAGCGGCGCCCAGTGAGCACCACATCGCGCGAGGACAGCACCCGGACGGTCCCAGGAAATGGCGCGAAGCCGATGACGATGTCCGGATCGAGCGTTTGAAACAACGGGATAGCCGTGGAGATGTCGCGCGCCAGTATTTTGCTGGATGGAACTGCCACACAGGCGCCGCACGCCAAGCCAACAGAAACGGAGAGGATAGCCAGGATTCTCATTGGGTGACGTTATTGATCTGCTGGTACATTTCGTCGGCGGCCTTGACCACCTTGGAGTTCGCTTCATACGCGCGCTGGCTGACGATCATATTGATAAATTCCTCGACCACGCTCACATTCGATCCCTCCACGTAACCCTGCATCAGACTGCCCAGACCCTCCTGACCGCCCGGATTGCCGACCGTGGGATTCCCGGAAGCGTCGGTCGGCTCGAATAGGTTCTGTCCGACGCTGTTGAGACCGGCCGGGTTCGGGAACAATGCCAGTTGAATCTGTCCTGCCACCGACGAGGCGGTTTGCCCAGGCTGCGTGTAAGTGACGGTACCGTCGCCTGCGATGGTGATGGTTTGTGCTTGCGACGGTATGGTGATCTGAGGCTGAACAAGATTGCCGCTGGAGGTCACCAGATTGCCGTTGTTATCGAGCTCGAACCCTCCATCGCGCGTGTAGGCGGTCTGACCGGACGGCAGCAAAACCTGAAAAAACCCATTGCCTTGGATGGTCAGATCCAAAGGATTGTCAGTTTCCTGAAAGTTGCCTTGGGAAAATATGATTTCATTGGAGGCCGTCTTGGTCCCCAGTCCGATTTGCAGGCCGCTCGGAACAATGGTCTGCGCTCCAGCGGCGGCGCCCGGTTGCACCAGGCTCTGGTAAATCAGATCTTGGAACTGTGCCCTCCTCATCTTGAATCCATTGGTGCTGGAATTCGCAAGATTGTTGGCGATATTGTCGATGTTGGTTTGCTGCGCGTTCATTCCACTGGCCGCGCTATACAGAGCTCGGATCATCTTTTAATTCCTCCGTTCTTAATTTCTTCGTTGCATGGCCGGCGCCCTGAGCTTGGTGAGATTGGGTTTCGTCATGAACCGACCTTGGCGACATCCTCCACCGCGCGCCGGTTCATATCGGCACCAATGGTCATGGCCTTCTGCAGAGCCTCGAACTGACGCATGATGGTGACAATACTCGACGCTGCGTGGGTTGAATCCGAATTGCCCTTCTCCAGTTGGCCCTGCCGGATCTCGGCCTGCAAGGCCGGAGCCGGGGGCGTCGGGGCAGTGCTCTTGAAGTAGTTCCCGCCGCGCTTTGCGAGCACCTTGGGATCGTCGAAATCCACGACAGCGATTTGTGCAACTTCTTGACCATCCTGCAACACAGTTCCGTCCGGCATTACTTCGAACGTCTTGGAGTTGTCGACCACGACCGGCTTCCCATCGATTCCCTGAAGATTGTAGCCTTCCGTAGTCTGAAGCTGGCCGGTCCGCGAGAATTGGAAGCTGCCACCTCTGGTGTAGAGAGGTCCGGTGGGGGTGGTCGCCACAAAAAATCCCTTGCCGTTTAGAGCCAAGTCGGTTGAGTTATTGGTTGGAAGCAGGGTACCCTGCGAGAAGTCCGTCCAGCGATTTTGTACGACGGGCAGGATGGCTGGAATGGTGCCTTCCGGCGAATCCGCCGCTTCCGGCGAGACATAGAGAGCATAGGACTCTTGATCGGATTTGAAGCCGGCCGCGGAAGCGTTGGCAAGATTGTTGGCAAGCATATCGAGGCTCTCGATTCTGGCTCGAATTCCGCTGGCTGCTGCTGCTGTGAGTGCGTCCATGTTCAGCTCTTAGTCGCCCAAGACGAAAGCAATTGACTGGCCGCTCGGAAATTCGCTTCAAAATTACGAAAATCATTACGATAAGCGCAATAGGGAGCCATTTTGAGAGGCAAGAATGTGTCAAAAGGGGATTTGCGCCAAATTTGCATCAGTGCATTCCCTTGTAAACCTTTGAAGCCGCGACTGGCTCATGTTGGCCCGACGGATGCATTGCGTTAAGGCGTGAACGTCGCCGGCATCGGACTTGCTCAGCCAGTCATTCATGCACTTGGGTTAAAGGGGACTGGTGCGGTTTCTCTCCCCGTGGCGACGGCGCAAAGCCTGGCTGGTTTCTGGTCGTTGTTTCAAGGGCTGCTTGACTACAACGGAACAGCCGCACCCCAAGGGGAGGCAGAGGTGCCGGCTAAGCAGTCTGGTGCAACGCCTCCGCCCAAGAAAACCGGGGAGAAGACCGCGAGTCCAACAGATTCCGGTCTTCCGCCCCCCCTCATTGATCCAATAACGGCAGCGGGTTCCGTGGCGCCCGGCGCGGGCGCCGAAACGCCTGTTATTCACACGGGCGAGATCCCGAGTGGCGGTTCTGGCGGCCAGGATCCTCCAACGTCACCCCTTGGCGCGGCTCAGGGAGCCAGCGCCCCTACGCAGACGCAAGCGCTTGCATTCCGGAACACCCCATCCGGGACGTCGACTGCGGAAAGCAGTCCGCCCAGTGCAGGTAATATAGCCTTCGCTCTGCGGTTGAGCTGGCAAGCCTCCGCACCGAAACCTGACTCGAACATCCGAGACGCGACCCGGTCTGGTGTGACCCAGCCCGGCCCGAAGAATCCGGGTGATGTTGTCGGCCAAACCGCACACCCTGCCGGACTGAACGAGGGTACTTTCCCGTGGGGGGCCGCAGGCGGGGAGAAGCAGACGGTACTCCCGGCGCCAGATCGTGCGCCGGGCGAGCCACATTCATCGCAAGGAAACTTTCCCCTTCCCTCATCCAGTTCTGCGTTGTTCCCATCGATTCCGGCTCCCTTTCCAGCCGCCGACGCCATGTCTGCGCATGGATCCGAACTTCGGACGCCCGAAACATTGGGTCGGATTGGTGACTGGAGGGTCGCGGTACCGCTCAATCGGGGTCTGTCCTCGCACGGAGCCAGCCATGCGGACGAAATCGATGCCCAATCCCAGAGCTGGATCGAAAACGCAGCATCTGTGGTTGGGCGGCCCGCGGTTTCTCCTGCCGGAAGGGAAAGCCGAGAAATGTCCACGCCTAAGCCACCAACGCAGTTAGAAGCTTTTACTTTGCCTAGTCCTGGCCAGCAGAGCCCTAGCCAGCAGGAGAGCCAAGCCCCCGAACCGGCGAAGGCACCTCGTTCACCGCTAAAGCCGTTGGCGAGCATCGCCGCTACCCAGGGAACAGCCCCGAACGAATCCGAGAACATGCCGGATCGGGACATGGCAGACCCGGAATCCGATCGGAAAGCGTCCAAAATTCCGGTCACCGAGAAGGCTCCCGAGATCCAAGCCAACAGTCAATATTCCAGTCCGGGCGCCGCTGGAGTCTGGCTGGATAAGTCAGGGCAGCCAAGCGGCGCGGGCCAGGCCCAGACTAAGACGTCCGCTCCCCAGCCGCAACACTCCCCGTCAGCTTCGCCAGAATCGCAGACCGCGAGCGCCGTTCCGGCGCAACCGATACGTGAGATTTCGTTGCGGCTCGCCGCGGACTCAGCGAATGTGGACATCCAAGTGGCACAGCGGGCAGGGAAGGTTCAGGTGGCGGTGCGCACCACGGACCAAGATTTGGCGAAATCCCTTCAAACCAATTTGGCGGAACTGGTGGGGCGGTTGGAGGATAAGGGATTCAGGACCGAGGCGTGGACTCCGGCCGCGGTGCAACATGAGACCGGGCTGGTCAGAGATTCTTCGAACTCAGCCCACAGCCAGGGCCAACCAAACGATTCCGGTACCTGGGGCGGGCAACGGGATCAGCGGCAGGGGCAGCAGGAATCGGACCAGCGGCAGCAAGGACGCTGGAAGAACCAACTCGAAGAAATGCTTTCGGCGCCCAGCGCAAGTGCTCAGGAGGAAGACAAACTATGGTACCCGCGTTAAGCAATGGAACAACTCCGGCAACCCAGTCGTCCGGTTCGCCACCCTCATCGCAGTCGAGCAGCGCGGCTCTGAACTCGCTGACCAACGAGCAGACCTTTCTGCAGTTGCTAGTCGCGCAACTGCAGAATCAAGATCCGACGGCGCCGCAGGATGGAACCCAGTTCGTTTCTCAGTTAGCGCAGTTTAGCTCGCTCGAACAGCAGATCCAGATGCGCACAGACCTGGACAGTATCAACAGCACATTGACCGCAGACTCCCAGACCACTCCGCAGCCCAGCGCGGGAACCACGCAATCATCCTAAGGAGGTCTCATGTCCATATCATTCTCTACCGCACTTTCGGCGCTCTCGGCGTTTTCAACCGCCATCTCCGTGACTGGCAATAACCTGGCAAATCTAAATACCATCGGGTTTAAGACCAGCGAGGTCTCCTTCCACGATCTGGTAACACAGTCCATCAGCGCGGGTCTGGGAAACACACAGGTTGGATTCGGAGTCGGCACACCCACCACGGAGGCGCTTTACACGCAAGGCGCCATTCAGACCACGGGCGGCACTCTGGATGCCGCCATCCAAGGCGCCGGCTTTTTTGTGATTCAGGGGCCGGGAGGTTCCACCGAATACACCCGCGCCGGCAACTTCCAGACGGACCAGAGCGGAGACCTCCAAACAGCTACAGGGCAGACCGTGCAAGGCTGGACGGAGGTCAATGGGGTCTTAGACACCAACGCGCCTCCGGGTAACATCACGATTCCAACCGGTACCGTGCAGCCGCCGGTAGTTACGCAGAACTTCTCATTTGATTTGAACCTCAACGCCGCAGCCACGCCTGGAAGCGCCAGTGGTACGTTTGCAACTTCAGTCACGGTTTACGATTCCCTGGGCAATTCGCATGTAGTGACGGCTACCTTCACCCAGGACGCGACCATCGCGGGCCAGTGGGATTATTCCATCAGTATCCCCGATGCGGATGTCGCCAACCCGCCCGCCACACCGCTGACGGGCAGCATCAACTTCAGTTCCAGCGGTATTTTGACAACTCCCGCCGCGACCGATCCGGCACCGCAACTGGCGATTACCGGCCTCGCCGACGGGGCGGCCGACATGACACTGAACTGGAACTTATACAACGGCACTACGCCGCGCATCACTCAATTCGCCCAGCCCTCTTCGGTGTCTGCGGTTTCGCAGGACGGCGCGGCGGCGGCTCAATTGACTACTGTCGCCATAGCCAGTGGCGGCCAGCTTCTGGCCCAATTTTCCAACGGACAACAGACTGTGGTGGGCCAGCTGGCCATGGCCACCGTTCGAAATCCGGATTCCCTCCTGGCGGTCGGCAATAACAACTATCAGCTCAGCGCGCTTTCGGCGCTGCCTGCCGTGGGCCTTCCCGGAACCGGAGGACGGGGAACCGTGCAAGGCGGTGCGGTGGAATCATCCACCGTGGATGTCGCCACCGAATTTACCAATCTGATCGTCTACCAACGGGGCTACGAAGCCAACTCCAAAGTGATCGATGCGGTTGATGAGCTGAGCCAGGACACCATCAATCTGATTAAGTGATCGCCCACTGATGACCCCGCTTGAACAAATCGCGGACCTCGCCGATGTGCCGGTAGATGTCGAGGTGGAGCTAGGCCGCCGCATCCTGACCATCGCACAGATTTTGGAGCTGGGCCCAGAGAGCGTGATCCGTATTGCGCGCTCGGCGGGGGACAATATCGACATTCTGGTGGGCGCCACGCTGATCGGCTACGGCGAAATCGTGATCATCGAGGATACCGTGGGCGTCCGAATCACGGACTTCCGCCAAGAGGAATAGCTCGCTGCAACCATGGACATTGTTAGAGAGTCCCTCGCCATTGTGCTGGTCTTCGCGCTGCTCGCGGCAGCGCTCTGGGTTCTGAGGAAGAACGCCTGGACCAGGCGAACCAAACCCGCTGCGGGCGCGATCGAGTTACGCGGCAAACTGGTGCTGACCGCGCGCCATTCCGTCCATCTGGTCCGGGTCGGCGATCGGAACCTGATCTTAGCCCTGCATCCGGATGGGGTCACTTTCCTGGGCGATGCCGCGCCCACGGACGCGCGGAAGGAAATGGCAGCGACATGAAGCGCTTTATCCGTTATGCGCTGAGCGCATGCGTGCTGGTGGACACGTTGGCGGCCCAGGATCCAGGTTCCCTTTTGGGCATCTCCTTGACGCCTTCCAAGGGATCCGCGTCTCTGAGTGTCCCGATGCAAATCATCGTGATGCTCACGCTGCTGGCCATTCTGCCGGCCGTGATCATGTCAGTGACTCCATTTCTGCGCATTACGGTGGTGCTCCACTTCCTCCGGCAAGCCTTGAACACCCAGGGGACGCCGTCCAATCAGGTTCTGATCGGTCTGGCACTGTTCCTGACTTTGGTAATCATGCAGCCGGTGGTGACCGAAATGTACCACAAAGGATGGGAGCCTTTCGAGGCCGGACAGGCTACCTGGGAACAGGCTTGGAACGATGGTTCGCAGCCACTGAAAACCTTTTTGCTCCGCTACGTGCGGGAAAAAGACGTACGCCTCTTTCTGGACATTTCTCATACTCCGGTGCCCCAGGATCGCTCCGCGCTGGGCCTGGGCGTACTTATGCCGGCGTACGTGCTCTCGGAGCTCAAAACAGGCTTCCAGATAGGCGCCATTCTTTTTTTGCCGTTTCTGGTCATCGATTTGGTGGTCGCATCCGTGACTCTCTCCATAGGCATGGTGCAATTGCCTCCGATCATGCTGTCCGCCCCCTTCAAGATTCTGCTGTTTGTTCTGGTGGACGGATGGAACCTGGTGGTCGGCTCTCTGATGCGGAGCTTCTATTCGGCATGACTGCGGAATTGGCGGTACAGATATTCCGGCACACGCTGATGGAGACATTCTGGCTGAGCCTCCCGCTGCTCGCGATTGGTTTCGCAGTAGGAATCGGAGTCAGTCTGCTGCAAGTGCTGACTTCCATTCAAGACACCAGTTTCGGTGCCGTACCTCGCCTGGCGGCATTTCTGGTAGGTGTGCTGGTGATGCTGCCCTGGATGACCGCCCGTCTCATCGCATATACCACTGCGCTGTTGGGCGATTTAGGCCGCTATGCACGCTGAGCTCACTTTCCAACTCCCGACAATCTACGGATTTCTGCTGGCACTGGCGCGAGTGTCGGGGATCATTGTCTTCGTTCCGATCCCTGGTTTCTCAGCCGGTCCGGACGCGAGCAGGGTGGTTCTGTCTCTAGCGTTGACTGTGGCTTTGTTCCCAGCGTGGCCGACACTGGCCGTGGAAGATGGACATACCTTGGCCGGCGGACGGCTACTGGGGGCTATCGGCGCGGAAACGTTCTTCGGACTGACGGTGGGGCTCGCTATAACGTTTCTGCTGGAAGGCGTGCAACTGGCGGCCCAAGTGCTAGGTTTGCAGGCTGGATACTCCTACGCATCCACGGTCGATCCCACAACGCAAGCCGATACGACCACGCTCCAACTGATGGCGCAGCTTCTGGCGGGTACCCTATTCTTTGCTTTTGGCTTCGACCGCCAGGTGCTCGCGGCTTTGGCGAAGAGTCTGGAATCGGCCCCGGGGCGTGTTTTCACACTGGATGGGCGTGCCGTTGAGATGGTTGTGCGCTTGGGGTCGGCCGTATTTGTTACCGGGGTGCAACTCGCAATCCCGGTGCTGGCGCTGTTGGTCCTGTTGGACATAGCGTTTGCCGTGCTTGGCCGGCTGCACGCGCAACTGCAGCTGCTCTCGCTTTCCTTTGCGATCAAGATGCTGACTGCCTTGGCTTTTCTTTCGGTCGTGCTATCGGTCTATCCGGAGGTCTTTGAGCGCACCGGAGCGATTACATTTACGGTATTGGATCGAGTCCTGAATCCCTAGCGGGCGGAACAGATGGCGGACCAGGACCAGCGCACCGAAAAGCCGACTAAGAGAAAAATCGAAAAGAGCCGGCGGGAGGGTCAGTTTCCCGCCAGCCGCGAACTGCTGGCCGCTCTGCAGTTTCTTACGTTTGTAGTTTTGCTCAGCACAGGAGGAGGAGCCTTCTTTGAGCGCGCCCGCGATATGGTTCGCTACTTTCTGGCTGCCGCCTTCCGTCTTTCGGTCACGCCTCGCGCGGTTGTGCGGATTTACGGCGAGCTGCTCGGGTACGTATTCACACCCTTGCTCTGGATGGGGGGATGCCTCACCGCGGCGGCGCTGGCCGCGCAACTCGGAAGCACGCGACTGGGACTTTCTATACAGAATCTGGCGCCCGATCCAAACCGTCTGAACATCCTGCAAAAGCTTCGCAACGTTCCGCGCCAGAACGCAGCCGCGTTTCTGCAAGCTGTACTATTTCTGCCGTTTCTGGCGCTGGCGGTCTACAAAATCTCCGCTGCAAATCTGGCAGGGTATGCAGGCCTGGCGCACCAGGGTCTCCCCTCGGCCCTGCGGGTGATCAGTGATTCGTTCAACGATTTTCTGTGGAAGGCCGCGCTGCTGTTCTGCGCCATTGGCATTTTGGATTTCGTGCGTGTCTATCGGCATCACTACAAATCGCTGCGCATGACCAAGCTGGAGATTCGCGACGAACTCAAGGAAACCGAAGGCAATCCTCAGATCAAACAACGGGTGCGGCGAATTCAGCGGGACCTGGCGCGGCGCAACATGCTGAAGGAAATTCCGAAGGCGACCGCTGTGATCGTCAATCCGACTCATTTCGCCGTGGCAATTCGCTACGAGATGGAGGGGATGACAGCGCCGCGGGTGCTCGCGAAAGGCAAGAACTACCTGGCTCTGCGCATCCGCCAGATCGCACTCGATCACCAGGTGCCCATCGTCGAGAATCAGCCTCTGGCTCAGGCGCTCTACAAATCCGCCGATGTCGGCCAGGAGATTCCGCCGCACTTGTACCGCGCCGTCGCCGAGGTGCTGGCTTACATCTACAAGTTGATGCATCCGCGAAAGAAGTAGATGAACGCGAGGAAGAAAACGAAAATGATGCGGCAAGCCGCTCCATGACACCCCGAGTACGCGTCCCTGCCAAAACGGCCCCCCGCCCCGCCGCCAAGACCGCTGCTGGAAAGGCGGCCGCGCCGCCACGCCTGTCAGCCAACTGGCGCCAGTTCGCGATACCGATCGCGGTACTGGGAATTGTGCTCGCGATGATCGCGCCCCTGCCACCTTTTTTGCTCGACATTTTAATCAGCGCCAATATTACCCTTTCGGTCATCGTCCTGCTGGTTTCTCTTTACATCACCAAGCCGGTCGAGTTTAGCGTGTTTCCAACCACGCTGCTGTTAATGACGCTGTTCCGGCTCGCGCTGAATATTTCTTCGGCGCGTCTGATTCTGCTCAACGGCAACACTGGCACGGCGGCGGCCGGGGAAGTGATTCAAGCGTTCGGGGCGTTCGTGGTGGGCGGGAACTACGTGATTGGCGTCGTGATCTTTCTGGTGCTGATCGCGATTCAGTACGTGGTCATCAACCACGGCGCGGTGCGCATCTCCGAGGTTACGGCGCGGTTCACTCTGGATGCCATGCCAGGCAAGCAGATGTCGATCGATTCGGACTTGAATTCCGGGCTCATCGACGAGCACGAAGCGCGCACCCGCCGGCGGATGCTGGCGAGCGAAGCCGAGTTCTATGGCGCCATGGACGGTGCGTCCCGCTTCACCCAGCGCGACGCGGTGGCGTCCATCATCATCACGGTCATCAATATTCTCGCGGGCTTTCTGATCGGCGTGTTCCAGCACGGGCTGGATTTCCAGCGAGCGCTGGAAACCTACACGGTCTTGACCATTGGAGATGGTCTGGTGACCGTGATTCCGGCGCTGATGATTTCCATTTCGGGAGGCTTGATTGTCACCCGCGCCAGCTCGGATTCCAATTTGGGATTGGATCTCCAGAAGCAGGTGTTCGGAAATCCGCAACCTTTGTTTTTGGCCGGCTGGAGTTCTGATCGCCATGGCTGCATTTCCGGGGCTCCCCAAAATTCCATTTCTAGTCCTGGGGGGTGGGGTCGGAGCAATGGCGTGGCGCTTGCGGCAAAAAGCTGCCAGCGCCGAAAAAGTAAAGCCTCCCCTGGCTGCGCCTGCACGCGAGAATCTGGAGTCTTTGCTGCGCATTGAGCCGCTGGCCGTGGAAGTAGGATTGGGCCTGGTGCATCTGGTCGAGGGCGGGCAAAATTCACCGCTCCTCAAGCGAATTGCCAGCATCCGGCGGCAGCTTGCCACCGAACTCGGATATATTCTGCCCCCCGTGCGCGTCACCGACAACTTGACGTTAAAGGCGCGCGAGTATGTGTTTTCTCTGAAAGGCGTGGAGATCTCACGCTATGCGTTGGCCCATGGCTGCGAGTTAGCCTTGCAGTCTTCCGTCGATGCCGCCCCGGCCTCCAATCCGAATTCAAGTGACAAGAGCGAAAAGATCGACGGCATTCCCACGCGCGAACCGGCGTTCGGAATCCCGGCGGTGTGGATTTCGCCGGACCGAGTGGAGGAGGCACGGCGTGCTGGCTACACAGTAGTAGATACGATCAGCATTATCGGAACCCACTTGGGTGAGGTGGTCCGCCGCTATGCCCACGAATTGTTCTCGCGCCAGGAGGCCAAGAAACTGCTTGACCGAGTAAACGAAGAGAATTCCAAAGTTGTGGAGGATTTGGTGCCAAAATTGCTTTCGCTGGCGGTGGTGCAAAAAGTTCTCCAGAACCTGTTGCGAGAACGCGTCTCAATCCGCGATGCGGTGAGTATTCTTGAGGCGCTGGGTGAAGCTGCGCCCATCACGAAGAATACTGTACTCCTCACCGAGTACGTGCGGCAGGCAATTCGCCGTCAGGTAGTAAAGCCTTTGCTGGAACCCTCGGGCGATCTCTCGGCCTATTTCCTTGATCCGCTGATCGAGCAATCCGTTGAATCCGCAGTCGAGCACACAGAGAATTCCAGTCATGTGAATCTTTCGCCGCAACGGGTACGCGATATCCAGGAGCGGCTGAAGAAGTGCTGTAACCCGCAAGACGCCCCGAGTGTGATGGTCACCGGGTCTGCGGCACGTTTCTTCGTGCGCCAAATTATGGAGAGTGTAACTCCAAATTTGTCGGTGTTATCCCACAACGAAATACCACCAGGGAATAGGGTTGTTTCTCTCGGGACGGTGTCTTAACTCGGGACGGTGTCTTAAAGGAGAAGGAGAAGGGCACGACTCTTTAGCAAGGAACACCGGTTTCTCAATAAGAGCACGATCGGTTCAGGGCACGATGGCTTCAGACACTCGGATCAGGCTTCCGGTACCGGACTTCAGGCACTATGACTCAACGACACGAGGGCTTAAGGAATGAACGCTGACTTAGGGGGAACTTCGAATAAGAGCCACGCGCCATGAGACTGAAATCATTTTTCGCAAATACCGATTGAGGAAGCCATTCGTCTGGCGCGCCACGAGCTGGGGCCGGATGCGATGCTTGTAAATTCCAAGCGAACTGGAGTTGAGGCCCGGCATCTGGGTTTCTACGAGGTCGTAGTCTGCGGCGAAGACCGGGAAGCCGGTCCACGAGATCCGCAGGGCCCCGCCGCCAGCCAGCCAGAACCTAGCCACGATTCCCGGCGCGCCGGGTCGCGATCCGCCGCGGCAGCGCAGCCGGTGGATAAATTGTCGCAAGACGTTTCCGAATTAAAGCAGCGCATGGAAAAGCTCGCGCTGACTCTGGCGCGCTCCGGGCGGGGCATCGCGAGCGTTGCTTTCGATCCTGAGCTTTCCCGTGCCTTCACCACCTTGACCGACGCCGAGTTGGACACCGAACTAGCCTACGACTTGGTGGGCAAGCTCGCTCCTCCCATTCCCGAAGGCGCCCTGCGCGCCGAAATTGCCAAGCTGGTGAGCGTCGATAACGAGCTCGGTTCACCGGGAGCCCCGGCGCGTGTGGTGGCTTTGGTCGGGCCCCCTGGTTCCGGAAAAACCTCCGCGCTGGTCAAACTTGCCGTGCAGTACGGTGTCACCGCGCATAAGCGGGTCCAAGTTCTCACGGCGGATACTTACCGTATCGCGGCCGCCGAGGAGCTGCGTTCTTACGCCGCCATTCTCGGCATCGGGTGCCAGGTGCTGGAAACCTCCGGCGCGCTCACCCAAGCGCTGGATGAATTCCGCCAGAAGGATCTCATCCTGGTGGACACGCCGGGCTTATGCCGCTACGAGATGGAAGCGGCCGAGGATCTGGCGAAAGTTCTGGCTAGCGTCAGCCGGGCATCGATACGCATTTGGTCTTACCGGCTTCCATGCGGGCCGCCGACCTGGGGCGCGTTTCGGAGCAATACAGCATTTTTCACCCTCGCAAACTCATGTTCACCCGTTTAGACGAAACAGAAACGTTCGGGCCCATTCTGAGCCGCAGTATCCGGATGGGCATACCGGTCTCCTTCTTTTCGCGAGGCCAGCGCATTCCGGAGGATCTGGAGCCGGCGAGTGTGGATCTGGTGCTCAATCTGATTCTGGGATCGCCCGCCGCGGCGGAACCGAAATTTGACGTGGTGGCGGCATGAGGACGCAGGGCACGGCCAAGACCGCTCTCCCCGCCATCAAGAAGTACCAGGCGCACGATGCCGCTGGGGAGCGTGCCTCCGAAGAGCGGGAACGCCTGATTATCGAGCATTTGCCCCAAGTCCGCCTCATCGCCCGGCGCATTCACGAGCGTTTGCCCGAGAGTGTGAATCTGGAAGACCTGATTTCCACCGGCACCATCGGCCTGATCGCCGCCATCGATCGGTTCGACCCGCGTCACAACGTCAAGCTGAAGACCTATGCCGAATACAAGATTCGCGGCGCCATCCTGGACAGCTTGCGCGGCCTGGACTGGGCGCCGCGCCAGCAGCGCCGGCGCTCGAAACAGATTGAAGCCGCTATCGCCGCCGCGGAACAGCGTCTGCACCGCGCGCCCACCGAGGACGAAATCGCCCAGCAGCTCGAACTTTCACTCGAGGAATACCACGAGTGGTTGGTGGATATTCGGGGCGTGAACCTGGGAAGTCTGGAGACCTCGGCTCCCGAGGACGACAGCCGCAATCTTCTGAAGTACATTTCCGACGACGAGGAGAACTGGCCGTCGCGTCTGCTGGAACGCTCCGAGCTGCAACGCCTGCTGGCGGAAGCGATCGAGAAAATGCCGCGAACCGAGCGGATCGTCATCAGCCTTTACTACCATGAGGAGCTGACGTTGCGCGAGATCGCCAAGGTAGTGAATCTACATGAGTCGCGCATCTCGCAACTAAAGTCGCAGGCCATCCTGCGGTTGCGCTCTTACCTGGAAAAACGCTGGCCGCTGGAACGAGGCGCATAGCCCATGTCGCAGGAGCCGCCGGAGCCCGCACTACCGGGGCCGTACCCAGCACGTCCCCCAGGCGCCGTGCCACCAGACGCGGTTCCACCAGAAAGTCAAGCCGCCGTCTGGCTGGCTGAAGAATGGGGCCGGCAAGTCACCCGCGCCGTGGAATCCATGACGGGTGAGCCCGCTCGGATCACTTTCACCCCGCGCCTGCTCGCTCCCGCGGAGGTCGAGCCGTCGCAGCCGGAGTTGCTGTGGTGGGAGCAGCCGCTCAGCCTCGGTCCGGAAGCCAACATCTGGGTGGCCGCCAGCAGCCGCAGCTGGCAGGAAATCGGCAATCGAGTACTGCGCAGCGCGGGAGTGGACGACGCCACACCCGAAGACATCCGCAGTACCTATCTAGAGATCGTCAACCAGAGCCTCTCCGGAGTGGCGAGCGCAGTCTCTACCCGAGCCCGCAAAGAGATCTCCTGCCTGGAAGGCCGGTCCGCTGCTCCTCCCGCGGCGTTCCCCGGCGCCAGCGCTTTCGCCTTCGAGATCTTGCTCGGCGAGCAGGGCTTTCCGTTGCTGGCGGTCTTTGCCCCTTCCATCGCCAATCTCTCCGATGCTCCGGAACAGCCACCCGCCAAAGCCGCTCCCGAGGAACGCGCACCGGCCGCCGAGCCCGGCTGCTAAAGCCGCGGCCGGGTCCATCGATCTGCTGCTGGATGTCGAGCTTCCCGTGATCGTTTCTTTTGGACGTGCCCAGCTCATGCTGAAGGACGTGATCAAGCTGACCACGGGCTCCATCGTCGAGCTCAATCGCGCACTCAGCGAACCGGTGGAAGTGATCGTGAATAATTGCGTGATCGCGCGCGGCGAAGTGGTAGTGGTCGAGGGCAACTATGGTATCCGCATCAAGCAGGTGATCAGCCGGCAGGAGCGGCTGCGGACCCTGTATTAAACGCTGAATTCAGCCATGCTCGGCCGCTATCTCATTCCGCTCGCGCCCTTCCTGTTGATCGGCGATCAATAGCGTGCTGTGCCTGTTCTTCTTTCTCTGCCTGGAGCACGAAATGCGCATCATGAAACTGCGCTGGAAACGGCGCCAGGCCGCGCAGGAATCGGCCACCGTACGATCTGAAGGCGCAAGTGGCGGAGCTCAGCGCGCGGGTGCTCGATACCGAGGAGCGCACCGGAGTTCTGGTGCCGCCCATACCGCCCAGGTCCGGTTTGAACCTGAACAAACGCAGCCAGGTGATCCGCATGTCGCGGCGCGGCGAGCAGGCCGAGAAGATCGCCGCTTCTTTGAACCTGCCGCAGCGAGAAGTGGAGCTGCTGCTGAAAGTCTACGGCCGCGTGGTGTACAGCTCGAACGAGATCAATTCGTGAAGCTGTTTTGAACCGAACGCGCGCGCGGGATGTATCTGTCCGGAACGGTCCTCTACGTTCACGCTCACCGTTACCGGCTTGCGGTCGCGCACCAATTCGATGCTATAGGTCTTCTTGCCGCTGGCGTTGCGCACCGCGCTCGATAATTCACTGGGCGCGGTCACCGCCATTCCGTCCACCTTGGTAATGACGTCGCCCGCTTTGATGCCCGCCTTCTGCGCCGGCGTGTTATCCAGCACGGAACGAACCAGCACGCCTTCCTTCACGCCGAAATACACCGCCAACTGCGATCCGAGCGATTCGGCCTCCACGCCCAGCATCGGGCTGCGCAGCGTGGTGAAGATCTGCGGAATATCCGGCATGTGAAACTCGGGCATTTGAAAGCCGGGAGGAAAATTCGCCCCGAAGCGATACTTGCGGCTCCCGAGCACGCGCCGTCAGCGTCTGCGTGGCGCCGTTGCGGCTGATCTTGAGCTTCACCTCGCGGCCCGGGCGGAGTCTCGCGCACCATCCTGCCGAACTGCTCCATGCCTTCCACGCGTTGCCCGTTGTATTCCAGCACCACGTCGCCCGGCTTCAGCCCCGCTTTCTCGGCCGGACTGTTTTCTTCCACGCGCGCTGATCTCTACGCCGTAGTCTTCCTTGAGCTTCAATTCCTTGGCGCGGTTGGCGTCGATCTCGGCGAGATTCACCCCCAGATAGGTGCCGCCCACGAAGGGAATGCTATTGAACTCCCGCACCGGACGTGGCTCCGGGCGCCTGGAAGAAATCCGGGCCCTGCGCCAACGCGCCCGCCGCGAGAAAACCACGGCTAGACAAAGCAGCTTCTTCATCACATCACCCCAACGAAAACTATTTCGCCCGGCGCAAGTAGATGGTGCCGCCCATCACGTTCACGCGCAGCAGCGGACCGCCTCCGTTCAGCGCCCCCTCGGCCATCAGCGGACCTCCCGGCAGTGCCGCCCGGCTGCGGACGAACCTGCGGAAAATCGGAAATCGATCCGTCCCGAACCGCCCGACTCGTTCATCGCTTGCATGGTCAACGCAAGATTGGACGGAATGAGAACCGTTATGTCACCAGCATTGGTGCTCAATATCGAATCCGCCATGCCTGGCCGGACGCGCCTCCGGAAACCAGCTCCGCCAGAATGCTTCCCGAATTCGCGAAGGCATGCACCGCTCCCGCCACGTTCCGCAACCGGATGGCGCCGCCCGCCGATTCGCACCGCACGCCGTTGGCGGAGTTCACTTGAATGGCGCCGCCGGAGCTTTCCGCGGTCACCGGACCATCCGCCTGCTGCTACCTGGATCAGACCGCCCGCCGTGCGCGCCACCACCGTGCTCGCCGCGCGTTCGATGCGAATGTTTCCGCCTCCCGTGGAGGCCTGTACCGGGCCCCCGGCCTGATGCACAAAAATCTCGCCGCCCGCCGTCTCCAGCCAGACCGCAGCTCCCGCGTTCTCCACTCGAATTCCGCCGCCGCCGGAGAAACATCGCACCGGCCCGCTCACGCTGCCCACTTCAATATCGCCGCCGGCGGTCCGCAGTTCGCTGCGGCCCCGAATGCGATCCACCGCAATCCGCCCGCCAGCCGAGCGGGCTTCGAAATCTCCGTCCCAGCCGGACGCCTGTACATTTCCGCCGCTGCGTTTCCGCCCGCACTTGCCGCAATGCTCGCGGCCCCGATGACGCTTAATTCCAATCCCGAATAAGCCAGCCGGGGCGGAGTTACCTTTAGAAAGGCCCAACCGCCCTCGGTTCCGGTCTTCACGCTAACTCGTTCCAGCAGCGCTTCGGCTTCGCGCGCGTCCCCGGCTCTCACTCGCACCGTGAGACGTATAGGTGGTCTGTCCGGTGGCTTCGCCGTGGAGCGTTACATTGCCCGTAGTTTCCACGCGCAGCCGGCCGCTGGACGCATCGAAGACGCCCTGAATGGTGCGCACCCAGTAAGCGCCGTCGCGCGTAATGGCGGATTCGGTCTGCGCCGACGCGAGTCCCCAGCCGGCAACCGAGAAGCGATATGGATAAAAGCTGCTTCATTCCTTCCAAGTGCCCTGCCAAGCGCCGGGCCTAATACATCTCCGCCGACGCGTTCATCTCCTGCAAAACCTTCTGGCAGCGCATCCGGATATAGCCGTTGTCTTCTTTCTCCATCAGCTCCTGCAGAACGCCCACCATAGCATCGGTGTGCCGCTGGACCAGAAGATCGATCACCTGCGTCCGCACTCCCGGGTTGTCATCCTTCAACAGCACCTGCGTCAGCGCCTTGCGCGTGTCCGGATCCTCGGCGAATTGCTTCAACCCGTCCAGCGCTTTCAACCGCACGCCGGCGTTGGGATCGTGCTGGAGCGAATACACCAGCGCTTTGCGAATCTCGGCCGATTGCGAGTTGTTCTTCAGCAAATCCACCGATTCCACGCGCAGGCCGGCGTCGGACGGATCCTTCGCCGCCGTCAGCAGCAGCCGTTGAATGGCCTCGTCATCCACGCTGCCCGAGAGCACGCGCTGCCGCGTTTCATCCAGAACGATTTGCACGCGCCCCGGCGACACCGGCTCCACGTATCGCACGCGCGAGGTCGCCGGCTCCAGCATGCCGGCCGAATGAAAGTTGCCGAGGAACGAGTTGGGGGCGACGCGCGCCGTCAGAAATCCCAGCGCCAGCATCGCCGCCGCGCCAGCCACCTGCGCGATCCCGGGCGCAAAGTGAAAGTGAATCGTAAATCCTTCGCGGATCTTGTCCCAGAAGCTCGAACCATCGCGATCGGATGCGCCGCGCGGCTGTGATGTCACGCCAGCCAATGCCAAACGACCCCGCAATTCGGCGCGCGACTCCGCCAGCGCCTCCGGACTCGGAACCAATTCGACGTCATCCAGAGCGGCAAACAGCGCCTTCTCCCGCGCCAGCGCCTGGCGGCACGCGGCGCATTCATCGATGTGAACCTCCACCAGCTCTTCTTCATCGAACGACAGTTCGCCGTACAGGAAAAGCGGCAGATTCTTTCTCGCTTCTTCGCATGTCATACGAGTGTCCTCACACAAAATCCCCCAAAGCCGCGCGCATTTTCTGCGTCGCGCGAAACAGGCAGTTTTTGGCGGCTTCTTCCGACGTGCCCATCAGCTCGCCAATGGTCCGCAGCCGCATGCCCTGGTAATGCCGCATCTCAAAAACAGCCCGCTCCCGCGGCGTCAAGCCGCCCAATACTTTCTGAATCTTCTCGCGTACCTGTTTGCTCTCCAGCCGCCGCTCGGGATCGCTATCGGCTCGCGGTTCTTCCACGCTATCCATGCGGTCCAGATAGCCCTCGTTGGTCTCCACCACCGAGCTTTCCTCGCGCCGCACTTTCCGTTTGCGCAGCGCGTCCAGGCACAGGTTGCTTACGATCCGGTACAGCCAGGTGTGAAAGCTGCAGTCGAAACGAAAGGTGTGCAGGTTCTTGTACACCCGCAAGAACGCTTCCTGATAGATATCGTTGGCGTCTTCGGGCGACCGAAACAGATTCGTGGCCAGCCGCAGCACGTTCTGGTCGTATAGACGCACCAATTGCTCAAAGGCGCGCTGATCGCCTTGTTGAGCCGCCCGAATCAGCTCGGGTTCGTCCATTCTAACGGCTGCCTGCACGACGGTAGCCTGCTGCAACACTCTGATAGACGGAGGAAACGGAAAAGGTCACGGAACCGCGAGCGAGCGTTATCCGGCCAGTTCCACTTCGATTTTCTTGTTGGGCTGGTCGAGCTTCAAGATACGAAACGTCCGGACCTGTCCCGCGCGTGGGGCTTCCTGCTGCGCCGCTGCCGCCGTCGGTCCTTGCTTCCATTTGGCTGATAACATTGCGGTTAGCGAGCTCAGGTCAGCCTTCGCCGGGGCCGGCGCGGGCGACCCATTGTCGGCCTCCTCGCGGATCCTGCACTCGGCGAAAACCCCATCGCCCAGCTCCACCTTGGCGCGGGCTTCGGAAGCCTCCACGATCCTGCCGGTAACAGATTCGCCCACCTGGTGTTCGGCGATGTATTCGTCGGCCGTGGTCGGCTCCAGTTGTTTGATGCCGAGCTTGATGCGGCGTCGCTCGCGATCCACTTCCAGCACCACCGCGCGCACCGTTTGCCCCGCGGCCAGCGCCTCGCGCGGATGATTCAAACGCTTCTCGCGCGTGATGTCGGAGATGTGAATCATCCCGTCGATGCCGCCGCCCAGATCGATGAAACAGCCGAAGTTGGTCAGGCTGGTCACCGGTCCTTCGGCCACGGCGCCCACCGTATACTTTTTCAGCGCGTCTTCCCACGGATCGCCCAGCGCTTGCTTCAGACCCAGCGAAATTCGCCGGTCGGCGGCGTTCACTCCCAGCACCACCGCTTCCACCATTTCGCCCGTCTTCAACAGATCGCTGGGCTTCTTGACCTTCTTTGCCCACGACATTTCTGAGATGTGGATCAGCCCATCCACGCCCGGCAGCAACTCCACAAACGCGCCGAAATCGGCCAGCCGCGATACCTTGCCTTGTACTCGATCGCCGGTGTGAAACCGCTCGGCCGCGGTGGTCCATGGATCGGCCGCGAGCTGCTTCAGCCCGAGGGAAATGCGCTTGCCTTCCGGATTGATCTTGAGAACCTTCACTTCGATGGATTCGCCCGCCGTCACCACATCGGACGGCTTGGCGACGCGATGCCACGCCATGTCGCCCACATGCAGCAGCCCATCCACGCCGCCCAAATCGACAAACGCGCCGAAATCCGTGATGCTGCGAACCGTGCCGCGCACGACTGCGCCCTCTTTGAGCTCGCCGAATTTGCGCTCGCGCGCCTGCGCTTCTTCTTCTTCCAGGATCGCGCGGCGATCCACCACCACGTCTTCGCTGGCCGTATCCAGCTTGATGATGCGGCACTGGATCTCCTGGCCCACCAGTTTTTCCAACTCGGCCTGATCCCTCGCGCCGCTGCGCGAGGCGGGCAGGAAAGCTTCCGAACCCACATTCACGCGCAATCCGCCCTTCACCACCTCGGTGACCACGCCGCCGATGGCGCGCTTCTCGGCGAAAGCGCGTTCCAGCGCGCTCCAATCCTTGGGCCGCTCCACCTTGATGGTGGACAGCGTGTACGAGCCTTCTTCATCTCGTCCCGTAATGCTCACCAGCATCTTGTCGCCCACCTGGATGGTGAGCGCGCCCGCCGCATCGCGAAACTTTTCCACCGGCAGCACGCCATCCACCTTGCGCCCGATGTCGACAAATACGGACTCGGGCGAGATGGAAACCACCGTGCCTTCGAGCGCTTCTCGATTGCGCTGGCCGTGGTGGGTCTGCTCGAATTCCGAAAGAATATCGGCGAACGAATTATCGTTCAACGGCGCGTCCGAGGTGTCTTCGGGGGCGTCTGGAGACGCAGCTAGCGACTCGGGAATTGCGGGGGAAGTTGGATTTTCCATGAAGCTTGATGCTTCAACTATTGTGTCACAGTCCCAGCGATTGATAGTGGCCACTACCTATGAGAGCTTGTGGCGTACGCACTCGTGCGCAATGCCGCTTCGTTTTTCGATGAGGGTCGGTAGGATATTGAAATCACTGTGGCGCACGCACGCCTGCGTGCAGCGTCGGCACTCGTGCCGGCGTCCAACTTTAATGCTTGTAAAACCGGAGCGGCCACATGCCCCTTTCCTGATTAAACATAGGTCCTTCGAAATGTCTTGTAGCCGCAAAACTAAGTGGCCTTGCGGACTCATGCGTGCCGCATCCCCACTCCTGGGGACGCCTGGGTTTGGCCCAAGCGTTCACATGATTGTGAACGCGGCACGCAGGAGAGTGCGTGCGCCACGACATGCAACGCCCTGCGGACGGACAGCGATAAGATGACAGCGTGGAAGAACGCGCCCGCTTCCGGCAAATTGTTCGCCCGCAGGATGTGGTCTGGATTGCTTTATTTGCGGGCCTGGCGGCTTACGGGCCGGACCTTTCGCCCGAGCCCAGGACCGTTTTGATCGGCCTCGGCCTGATGCAAGTCATCGAGCCGAAGATTCCGTTTTTCGGCTCGCGCGCGGGCCTCGTCTTTTCGTTCTTGATCAAGCTGGCGCTGTGGTACATCCTCATGGGCTGGACCGACGGCATTGCCAGCGCCTACTATTGGCTGATGCTGCTGCCGGTTATGTCGGCGGCCACTTCGCTGGGACTCGCCGGATTGGTGCTGGCGGTCATCCTGGCCGGCGGCGCGTACCTCTCGCTGCTCTACTTCATCCCGCCGCAGGACTATCTGCCGCCCGATCAATGGCCCGTGATCATCCTGCGCGAGCTCACCTTTCCCATCGCCGGCTTCCTCACCTATGAGCTGCTGGAAGCCAATCGCGCGGCCACGCGGCGGGCGCAGCGTGCGGCCGAACAATTAGCCGAAGCCAACCGCCACTTGCAAGAGGCCGAAGCCCAGGTGCGGCGCACTGAGCGTCTGGCAGCGTTGGGGCAGCTTTCGGCGGGACTCGCGCACGAAATCCGCAATCCCTTGAGCACCATCAAAGGCTCGGCCGAAATGCTGCTCAAAAACGTGGACGCCAACGGTGCGGTGGCGCACGAATTGGCGGGCTTCATCTCAACCGAAGTGGATCGTACCAACGCGCTGGTGACGCGCTTCCTGGATTTTGCGCGCCCGCTCGCGCTGCGCCTCGAAAACACCGAGATCGGCGAAGTGATCGATGAAGCGGTCGCCCAGGTGGAAAAACATACGCCGCCTCTGGACGTGAGTATCTATAAAAACTATTCGCCCGATATCCCGCCGTTCCTGATGGATCGCCAGCTCATCGAGCGAGTACTGTACAATCTGCTTCTGAATGCCGCGCAAGCCAGTCCGCCGCAAGGCAGCGTCACGGTGAAGACGCGCCAGGCCGGCGATACAGGGGAGGGCAGTACAGTGGAGATTGACGTGATCGATCGCGGGACTGGCATCGCTCCGAAAGACCGGGAAAGCATATTTAATCCGTTCTTCACCACCAAGTCGAGCGGCGTCGGACTGGGATTGGCTATCGTGTCGAAAATCATCGATGAGCATGGAGGGCAAATCACTGTGGAGAGCGAGCCGGGCGCGGGCAGCGTGTTTCGCGTGTTCTTGCCTGTTCGGGAGAACGGGAAATGAAGGCCACCGTCCTGGTTGTCGAAGACGAAGAGAAGCTCCGCAGGGTAGTGGAGCTGCAGTTGAAGACCGCGGGCTATGAAGTGGAACAGGCCGGTACCGCCGAAGCGGCGTTGAAGCTGGCCGACCGCGCCGACGTCATCATCACGGACCTTCGCTTGCCGGGACTGAGCGGCCTGGAGATGCTGCAGAAGCTGCGCGGCGAAGATTCGCGCACGCCGGTGATCGTGATGACGGCGTTCGGCAGCATCGAAACCGCCGTCGAAGCTATGAAAGCCGGCGCGGTGGATTTTCTCCCCAAGCCGTTTTCAATGGATCACTTGATGACGGTCGTCAATAAAGCCATCGAGGTGCGGACGCTGCGCGATGAAAATCGCGAGCTGCGCGCCGAACTGAGCCAGCGCTACGAATTCGACAACATCATCGGACGAAGCGCGGCGATGCGGGAAATCTTCGCCACCATCGAGCGCGTGGCGCCCACGCGGGCCACAGTTTTGTTATGCGGCGAAAGCGGCGTCGGCAAGGACATGATCGCCCGCGCTATTCATCATCATTCGCCGCGCGAGAACAAGCCGTTCGTCAAAATCAACTGCTCCGCGCTTCCCGAAAATCTGATGGAGAGCGAACTGTTCGGTTATGAGAAGGGCGCGTTCACCGGCGCCAATCTCAGCAAACCCGGCAAGTTCGAACAAGCCGACACCGGGACCGTTTTCATGGACGAGATCGGCGACGTGCCGCCCGGCATCCAGGTGAAGCTGCTGCGCATCCTGCAGGATCGCGAGTTCGAGCGGCTAGGCAGCAACAAAGTCCGGCATGTGGATGTGCGCGTCATCGCCGCCACCAATGTCGATCTGCGCGCCGCGCTCGAACAGGGCGAGTTTCGCGAGGATCTTTACTACCGCCTCAACGTTCTGCCGCTGAATATTCCGCCGCTGCGCGAGCGCAAGGAGGACATCCCGTATCTGGCGCGGCATTTCGTCCGGAAGCTGGCCAAGGATTCGGGAAGCCGCGTGGAATCCATTTCCGATGGCGCCATCGAGCGGCTGATGGATTATCACTGGCCCGGCAATGTGCGCGAGCTCGAAAACGCCCTCGAACGCAGCTTAGTGCTTGCGAACGGCGATGTTTTAGAAGCCGCCGACATCCGGCTCGACCTGGCGCCCAAGCCGCGCCTCGGTTCCGCGGACGGCTTCCTTCCTGAAGGCATGACGCTCGACGCCTATGAGCAATCCATCATTCGTGAAGCGCTGCATCGCGCCAACAACAATAAGAGCCAGGCCGCGCGCCTGCTCGGACTAACGCGCAATGCCCTGCGCTATCGTCTGTCGCAGATGGGCATCGAATCTTAGTTAAGCCCGCTTGGCCCGCACATACTGCTTCGGCCAGGGCCCGTTCCGGCGCAACTCATCCGCCGCGCGCAGCGGCCAATACGGATCGCGCAAGAGCTCCCGCGCGAGGAACACCATGTCCGCCTGCCCGGCGCGAACAATCTGATCCGCCTGATCGGAGGCCGTGATCATCCCAACTGCCGCGGTCCCAATCTTCGCTTCGTTGCGGACCTGATGGGCGAATGGCACCTGGTAACCGGGCAGGCCCCGCCGGGATCGAAAGGCGCCGTCATTCTCGTTTCGGGCAAATCGGTTGGACTGGAGGAGTGAATGCGATAACCGTCGGCATCGGCGAAAACGACCTCCCAAGAGAAGTTGCCGACTTGTGGCTCCCGGAGCGTGTGGATGCCGCGAGTGGCGGCAACACGATAAATGGCGAGAGCATCGCTGCACGAGGAGTTCAACGACACACCGTTGCCGAGAATGCCCGCTGCGGCCATCTTCTCGCGGCTGGAGTCCACGACCTCCTGAAGCATGAGAGCGGCGCCGCCCAGCGACATCCAGCACCAACGAAGGCGGCCGCCGGGAACCCACCGGTTCTGTACGATGAACGCGAGGCCATCCACGTGGAATGTCAGTGATCGTTCCATGTTCGTTACCGTTAACAACGGAACCACGGCGGTTACGTTCTGAACAGGGACGACGGTACTGCTCATAGATTGGGCACGATTTCAAATCGAGATTTCTAGCCGGAACTGCGATGATCGGACAAACTACATCTCCAGCTTGCCGTTCACCACCATGTCCTTCAGTTTGAACTTGTACTTGACCGTCGAAGTGCCCAGCTTCGTGCTGAATTCGACCTCTTTGTCGTCGACGGTGAAGGGCATCAAGCGCGGGAACGCGAACACCACATCCATCGTTTTCCCGGGTTTGCCCACCTGGATCTGGACGGCCTTGATCTCGCCGGTCCTCTTAGACGACAGAAAGCTTACGTCACTCAGAGCTTTCGCCGAGTCCCCCGGTTTTCCTCGCAAGAACATTCCCATCGGTCCGGACAGCACGATTTCATAAGGCCTCTCTTCCTCTTGGAGAAGCTTCAAGGCTTCGGCCGATTTGTCCGCTTCGGCGCCGAACTTGAGACGCACGAACGCCTGCCGGATGGGGAGGGCGGATTGCCAGCGAGCCACAACATTCAATGTGGGGGCCGACGAGCCCTGGGCGCCGGGCCCGAATTCCGACCCGCCCCCGCCCTGTGGTCCTCCGGGAGGGCCGCCGCCAAATCCTCCACCGCCGGGAGGCATGGCTGGGGGTGCGCCACCGCCTGGACCGCCCATCGAAACGCTGGCGGACTTGGCCCACGGCGAATCCGTCATCATTTTCGCCGTGTCCTTGTCGCTCCATTCCGTGTAAGGCTTTTGCCAGAAGTTGGCCGCCGCCAAGCCGACGACAAATGAGAGTAAAAGCCCAGCTATTTTCATCATCACCCCAATCTCTCGATCGAGTATATAGCAACCGATACACGTTGAATACCCATTGGAAACCGCCTCCGTCAATCGATTCGGCGCATGCTACAGCGGGAAACTGATTTCACCCCATCTCCGCACCCAGTGACTGAATTTGCCAATCCCGCAAAGCCAAATCCCGCAAAGCCAAATTGTCGGAGCCAAATAGAAAGTTCCGGTTTCCAGCCAAGTAGAAAGTTCCGGTTTTGAGGGTCGGCTTGAGACCCTCATGGTATGTTCGCACAGCCGCACCGGGGTCGCGCCTGGGGCGGTTGCCCAAAGCCGAGGCGACGGGGTTGGCTCCGAAGCAATCGGCGGATGCCCTCCTGTGACGCAAAACCCGTGAGTGTTTCCGGAGCGCCAGGAGGGTTTTGACGAGCCGGGATCCATTGCTTTGGTGAAACCTCTGAGCTGAGGCTTTGGGCTTTAAAGAAGCGCGCCTTCCATATTGGGTTTTCACCTCAGTCTCCAATCAACTTCCACAGCGGTGGGCTGGGGCGATCGAAGAAGCCCTGCATCCAATTACTCCGACCTCCCGCATTGTGGTCTTTGCGAACTGGCTTGCTGGTCTTCGGCGCAACCGCGATGGCCCGCACGCCGCACTCGCTGATCTCCACGTAGCCACCCTGATAGCGCGCCTTCAACTCGCCGTCGAGGCGGAGTTCCACGCCCAGCCGCTGGCGTCGCATGCCAGCCTGCGCCGCAGCGCGCGCGATCTGGTAGCGATGGCCGGCGAAGGAGAACGTGTAGTCGTTGCCGATCACCCGCTCTTCCACGTGACTCAGAATGGCGGCCAGGTCCAGTGGCGGTGTCAGCGCCCGATGCTGGTTGGGGAAGTCTGCAACCGGCCGGGCGAAATGCGCATTCCATTCCGGCCAATACTCTTTCTCCAGAAACGCATTGGCGCCTTCCAGAGTCGACACTTTCGCCAAACGCAGATGCTTCACCAATCGATCTTGCGCCGTTAAAAAACTGCGTTCAATGCGTCCTTTGGCCTGGGGAGAATAGGCCAAAATCGAACCGATTCCCAACTCACGCAAGGCTCGCCCCAGTTGTGTCAGGCGGTCTGCCTGGCGCTGTTGGTCGGGGCTCTCTCCGGGTCGTGGCGGAACCGTGAACATGGAATCTCGATCGGTGTAGACATCCACCATGCGCCCATTTTTCTCCAGGTACTCCCACAGCACTCCCATGTTGTGCCGGGTCGCATCGCGTTCTACGAAACGCCCCCAACTCCAACTGGTGGCGTCATCGATCATCCGCACCAGGTAACGCACTGGCCCCCTGCCTTCCAGCCAGTCGTGCTCCGAGGTGTCCCATTGCACCAGCTCCCCAAAGGCATTCCGCCGCGGCCGCCAACCGTGCACCTCTTGCAGCCGGCGCGATTTGCTCTTCCACAATCCGGCTTCCATCATCCATCCCCGCAGGGTCTCTTTGCCCACCTGGATCTGGTGCCGCTTGGCCAACTGTTCGGCGGCGAACGTCGGTCCAAAATCGTGCCAATCCGGCTGCTTCAGGATCGCCAGAGCTTGTCTGTGCATCTCAGCCGGAAGCTTGCGATTGGACGGCCGCCCCCGCAGCCCATGCACCACCACCGCATCCCCTTGCTTGGCCATGCGCTTCACAAGCTGGCGCACCCAACGGTCGCTCACTCCCATTTTCTGGGCAGCTTCCCGTTGGCTCATACTTCCTTCCTGGGCTCGTTTCAGCCAATCTAACCAGTCCCGTTCCTCTTGGCTCATCGCGATTCGTTCCATCCTTCTGCCTTTCGGCTGTCAAGAGGAACTTTCTACTTGGCTCAATTAGGAACTTCTCACTTGGCCGCGACATCCCGCAAAGCCAAATACCGCCTCCAACGGGTGATCTGATACACTGCCCCCTTGAGACCGAAACCCGCCACGGTTGTGGCCCTCTATCCCGGCTCCTTCGATCCCATCACCAACGGCCACCTGGATTTGATTCAGCGCGGATCGGCTTTGTTCGACCGCCTCATCGTCGCCATTCTCCGCAACGATGAAAAGCGGCCGCTGTTTGATCTCGAAGAGCGCGTGGAAATGTTGCGCGAAGTGGCGCGCGACCTTCCGAACGTGGAGGTTGGCTCCTTCGGCGGCTTGCTGGTGGATTACGCGGCCGAGTGCGGCGCCAGCGTGATCCTGCGCGGCATTCGCGCGGTGTCGGACTACGAATACGAACTCCAGATGGCGTTGATGAATCGCCGCCTGCGCCCCGAAATCGAAACCGTCTTCTTAATGGCCGGCGAGGCTCACTCGTTTATCAGCTCGCGCCTGGTGAAGGAAGTGATCCGGTTGGGAGGAAATATCGGGGGCCTCGTGCCGCCCTCAATCGAGGGTAGACTAAAGAGAAGACTCCTCGAAGAAACTGGAGAAGATTGAACCCTTCCATGCAAGCTACTTTGAACCTAGCCGAACGGATCTCGCGAATCAGCGAATCCTCCACCATGAAAGTTGCCGCCGAGGCCGACAAGCTTCGCCGCGAAGGCGTCGACATCGTGGACTTCAGCGCCGGAGAGCCGGATTTCCCGACGCCCGACAACATCAAGAAGGCGGCCATCGCCGCTATCGATGCTAATTTCACCAAGTACACGCCCACGGGCGGAACCGTGGAGCTGAAGCAGGCCATTTGCGCGCGCCATCACGAGGATTACGGGACGGCTTATGTTCCCGGCGAGTGTCTGGTGACGGTGGGCGGCAAGCACGCCATCTTCAATCTGATGCAGGCGCTCATTGAGGACGGCGATGAAGTGATCATCCCGGTTCCGTATTGGGTGACCTACAAAGATGTCGTGAACTATGCGGGCGGCAAGTGCGTTTTTGTCGACAGCGACGAAGCCAGCGGCTTCACTTTCACCGCCGACGACATCGCGCGCAAGATCACCGCCAAGACCAAGCTGCTGATCATCAACTCGCCTTGCAATCCGAGCGGCGGCGTGTTGAGCCGCGAGGATTTCGAGAAGATTTATCATTTGGCCTCCAAGCGCGGCATCCAATTGATGACCGACGAATGCTATTGCCGCTTTCTGTACGACGCGAGCCCTTCTCTATCGCCGCTCTGCCTGGCGCGAAGGAGAACGTCGTGGTTGCAGGATCGCTTTCGAAGACCTACGCCATGACCGGCTGGCGCGTGGGGTTCGCGCTGGCGCCCAAGCCACTGATCGACGCCATGCTGAAGCTGCAAAGCCATACCACGTCCAACCCGACTTCCATTTCGCAGAAGGCAGCCATCGAAGCCTTGCGCGGACCGCAGGATTCCGTCCCGATCATGCTTGCCGAATATCGCCGGCGCCGTGATTTTGTGGTCGCAGCGCTTGCGCACTATCCCCGGAATCAAGATCGCCGAGCCGCGCGGAGCGTTTTACGCCTATCCGAATGTTTCCGTGGGTTTCCGCAACGGCATCACCTCGGCGCTGCAGTTCTCTGAGAAACTGCTGTCGGAGGCGCACGTGGCGGTGGTGCCGGGCGAAGCTTTCGGAACCACTGAGCACGTCCGTATTTCGTATGCGACGTCGATGAAAGAACTGGAACGCGGGCTCGATCGCATCGACCGCTTTATTCGTGAGCGATAACGGACCGGTCCGGCTCCCCACGCGTTTTTTCGAAAAAGTGTGGGGAAGCACGGATCTGTTGCCCTGGTTTCCGGTCACCGACAAAAAGATCGGCGAAGTGTGGTTTGAGGCGGATCTGCCATTGCTGGTGAAGTTCGTCTTCACCTCCGAGCGGCTGTCGGTGCAGGTGCATCCCAACGACGACTTCGCCGCGGCACAGGAACATTCTCGCGGAAAAACCGAGATGTGGTACGTGATGCGCGCGGATCCCGGCGCTCGCATTGCCATCGGCTTTCGCGAATCCATCAGCCGCGAGCGGTTGCGCGAATCCGCCCTCAGCGGCGAGATCGAACAATTGCTCAACTGGTTCGAGGTTCAAGCCGGCGATGCATTTTTCATCCCAGCCGGCACCGTGCACGCCATCGGCGGCGGGCTTGCCTTGTGCGAGGTCCAGCAGCATTCCGACGTCACCTATCGGCTTTACGACTACGGCCGCCCGCGCGAGCTTCATTTGGACAAGGCGATGCAGGTTGCATCCACCGAAGCCAGCACACCCAAATCGGTGATGCTTCCAATCGACTGCGAGTATTTCCATACCGAGCTGGCGCGCACCACCTCGCCGCTGTTGTATAAGCCCGAGCCGCAGCGTTTTCACGTCGTGATTTTCATCAGCGGCATGGGGACCATCGCAGGCCAGCCGTTTCGCGAGGGCGAAGCTTGGCTGGTTCCTCCCGGCGGCCAGCCGTTTCACATCGAACCGGCCGAGCCCACGAAATTTCTGCGCACATGGGTGCCGTAAGTCAACCGATTCCCAGCTCATCCACTCGCTCCAGCGGCGCGCCACAAACCCGGCAGATAATGGCCGAGCAATCGCCGCACATCAGCGGATCCGTTACGGCTGTGTGACACCGCGGGCAATAAAATTCGATTTGAGCAAGAGTCACTTCATCGGGCATTACTGATACACTAGCAACAGCGCAAGGGTGTGGGGCGCACCACGACGCGCTCGCAGGTGACGAAAAACAATCGCGGCCCGGTGCGTTGTGCGCGATTTAATTTTGAAGAAGCTAGCGCTCGTGACATTGACTCGCGCTTTACCTTGCTTTTGCCTGGCTGCCCTCCTCGTCTCCTGTTCCGACAAGCCTGCGCCGGTTGCCTCGCTCGGCGACGCCTACGTCGGCCCCAGCACGCTCAATTTGCGGCAGGAATTAGCGCTGAAATCGGCCATTGCGGCCACCGTGAAGCACGGCGATAAACTCGCGATCGTCGAGTACCGGCACCGGCTGGTAAAGGTTCGTACCGAGCAAGGCGCCGAGGGCTGGACCGATCTGCGGCAGCTTCTTACTCCCGAACAAATGGCCTCGCTGCGCGATATGGCGCGGAATGCTTCGCGCTCTCAATCGCAAGGACAGGCTATCGTCTTCGAGTCGCTGAACATGCACACCGAGCCCAGCCGCACGTCGCCGAGCTTCGGACAAATTCCCGAAAACGGCAAAGTCGACGTGATCGCGCACAAGCTGATGCCGCGCGTGCAGCACGACGAGGTCTTCGTCCCGCCGCCGCGCCAAGCCGGCACATTCGCAAGAAGCCCAAGCCGAAGTCCGCAGACCAGGATCGGGCCGCCGCCTCGTCCGCCCGCGCCGAAACTCCCGAGCAATTGGTTGGCGCTTTCGGTGACCAAACCCGAGCCCGAAGCGCCACTGGCGCCGGCCACTCCGCCAGTTCCCGCCCACCGCCCGTACCCGCCGCCCCGCCCGTGGAAGTTCCCATGGACGATTGGAATCTGGTGCGCACGCCGGACGGAAAAGTCGGATGGGTGCTCACGCGTCCATTAAGCATGGCGATTCCCGATGAGGTGGCGCAATATGCCGAAGGCCATCGCATCACTTCCTATTTTCCGCTGGGGCAGGTGCACGATGACGACGTTGTGAAAAATAACTGGCTCTGGACCACCATCAACAAAGGCGGCCAGCCGTATGAGTTCGACAGCTTCCGCGTTTTTGTTTGGAGCTTGCGGCATCATCGCTACGAGACGGCCTACATCGAACGGAACGTGGTGGGCCATTATCCGGTTCAGGTGATGAACGCGGGCGATATGCCGAGTTTTTCCGTGGTGCTGGAAGGCGACGACGGACACCTGTATCGCAAAACTTATTCGTTCGACAGCTATCGAATTCACATGGTTTCCAGAGAGCTTTACGACCCCAGCGCGAAAACGGAGACGTTGAAGTTAGCCTCCAACGCGCCCTCCGAGCACCAGGCCGATGAGAAGCGCTCCTGGTATGCGAAGCTGAAAGACCGCGTTCACCGGATCTTGCGATGAAGCGGCACTAATTTGATCTCGAACAGCTTGGGCCAGAGCTTGCCGGTCACGAACAGCCGGTTGCCCAAAACATCGTAGGCGATTCCGTTTAAAACAGCGCCCTCTTCGGTGTGATCGGAGGGAGGCAGGAGGCCCGTGAGATCGATCCATCCTAGCACCCGGCCGTCCATCGGCGAAATACGCGCGATACGTCCGTTTGCCAGATATTGGCATAGATCTCGCCGCGCACCCATTCCAGTTCGTTCAGGTTCATGATCGGCTGCCCATGATCGCGAACGGTAATGCGTCGTTTCTCCTGCAGCGTGATGGGATCCCAAACGCGAATCTGCGCCGTGCCGTCGTCCATGTAGATATTCTGGCCGTCGTTGGTGAGCGCCCAGCCTTCTCCCGGATAGTTGAAGCTCCGGAGCTGCGTGAAAACTGGTTGGTCGTAAACGAAGCCGATGTTGGACTGCCAGGTGAGCCGGATGATCTGCTGATTGATGATCGTGATTCCTTCGCCGAAATATTCGGGATCCAGATCGATCTGCTGCAATACCTGTCCGGTTTCGAGCTTCTCCTTGCGCAGCCAGGAGCGGCCCTTGAGCCCCGTGCTTTCGTACAGAAATCCCGCGCGATACTCCAAGCCTTCGGTGAAAGCATTGGGATCGTGCGGATAGGCGTGGATCACCTGATAGCCATATTCCGGCGTCTGCGCGGCAACGCTGAGAGCTGCTGCGAGCGAAGCCGCATGCGATTCGAAATTTAATCATGAAGCAGAACCTTCAACACTCCTGGCTTGGCGGCTTCCTCAAAGGCCTGCGCGCGCATTCTTCAACGGAAGCACCTCCGATATCATCGCATCCACGCAGACCTTGCGTTTGGCGAGCAGCCGCAGCGCGGGCTCGAAGCGGCCGCAGCGCGAGCCAACCAGCGTGATTTCGTTGACGATCACCGGCGCCGAATCAATGGACACCAATCCGTGAACAGTCGATTTCATGATCACAGTTCCGCGCGGCTGCGTCATCTGCACGGCTTGCCGCAAACCCTCGCTCGATCCCGTTGCTTCGACCACGAATTCATACTTGGCCACTGGCAGCTTCTTGGCGATTTCGGTGCTGACGCCCGCTTGCTCGGCGATTCGCAGCTTATCTTTGTGACGGCCATATTGATGGACTTGGGCGCCATGCGCTTGCAAGACCTGGCTGGCCAGCAGTCCGAGCTTTCCGTCGCCGAGCACCGCTACCGGCGTGCCGCGTGGAATGCGCACCTGGTCCAGTATTTCGCAGGCGGCGGCCAGCGGTTCGACGAACACGGCTTCCTCAGACGGAATCTCGCGCGGCACTCGCCGCAGATTTCGCTCGGGCAGCGTCAGGAATTCGCGAAACGCGCCCGGCTGCTTCACGATTCCGAGCACCGTGCGGGTGGGGCAATGCCGCCCCAGCCCGCGCGCGCACCACTCGCATTTTCCGCAGGCCAGATTGATTTCGCCCACCACGCGCTGGCCCACCCAGCGCCGATCGTCGGCCTCCACCACTTCGCCCACAAACTCATGCCCCGGCGTCCCGCGAAAGCCGTAATAACCGCGCTGCAGCTCGATATCGGTGTTGCAAATTCCGCCATACAGCAGGCGGATTAAAGCGAATCCTTCGGGGCGGCGCGGCCGCGCCTGCTTGCGCACCAGAACCTTGCCATTCTCAAGACAAACCGAGACCATATTGGGGATACTTTAATCATGCTAGCTGAGTTGGCGTGTTTCGAGCAGCATTGCCGCGCGCGCTTTCCGATTGATGAAGCCATCTACAATTGTCCCGATTGCGGAGGCTTGCTCGAAGTGGTTTTCGCCGCGGGATCGCGTGGAGACAGCGCTGTGGAAGAAGCTCTGGCGCACCCGGCGCACTTCGAACGAGCCGCTGGAACAAAGCGGTGTGTGGCGCTACCGCGAACTGCTGCCGTTCGATGGCCATCATCATCAGGTGGTTTCATTGCGCGAGGGAAACACGCCGTTGCTGGACGCGCCGCGCGCGGCGCGCTACGGCGGATTGGATCACCTGACTTTCAAGCATCAGGGCTTCAATCCCACCGGATCGTTCAAAGACAACGGCATGACGTGCGGCGTCACGCAGGCCATTCGACTGGACCGCCAGCGCGTCGCGTGCGTCTCCACCGGCAACACGTCGGCGTCCATGGCCGCTTATGCGAGCGCCGCCGGCCTGGATTCGATTGTCTTCATCCCGCACGGCAATATTTCGTACGGCAAGCTGGCGCAGGCATTGGAATACGGCGCGCGCACTTTTCAAGTGGAGGCCAACTTCGATCAGATCCTCGCGCTGGTGCGCGTGCTCGCCGACCGTCTGGGCATTTACCTGCTCAATTCCATCAATCCGTTTCGCATCGAAGGCCAGAAGTCGATCATCTTCGAAATGCTGGACCAGCGCGATTGGAATCCGCCGGATTGGATTGTGCTGCCCGGCGGCAATCTCGGGCAACACGTCGGCATTCGGCAAAGCGCTGCGCGAATTGTGCCAGTTCGGTTTCATTCGCAAGATCCCGCGACTGGCGGTGATCCAGGCCGAAGGCGCCGCTCCGTTCTATCGAGTTCATGAAGACCAAGGGCGAATTCCGAAGCGTTCCCGACCCGCGTACCTTGGCTACCGCGATCCGCATCGGCGATCCGGTTTCCTGGCCCAAAGCGCTGCACGAGGTGACGGTCACCAACGGCACGGTGGAGAAAGGTGAGCGAGCAGGAAATCGCCGACGCCAAGGCGGTGATCGGACAATGCGGCATCGGCTGCGAACCGGCATCGGCCGCCACGCTGGCGGGAATTCGAAAGCTAACCGAAGCGGGAACCATCCGCGCGGACGAAGACGTGGTTGCGGTTCTAACGGGAAATGTTCTGAAGGATCCGGATTACATTTATCGATATCACACGGGCGAACTGGAAGATCCGGATGGCAGGAAGATCGACGCAAGACTAGGCAATCGTCCGGTGGTGGTGCCGAACGATGCGGACGCTATCGCGAAAATGCTGGAGGTATAAATCCGGGTGCTAGCGGCCCGGCCGGCCACCGCGGCGCTCGCGTCCGCCGCCGCCGCCGGGCCCACGTCCGCCACCGCCGCCTTCGCGCGGAACCATGGGACGGGCTTCGTTCACCACCAGCGCGCGGCCCATCAGGTCGCGGCCATTGCAGGCTTCCACCGCCCGATTGGCAGCGGTATCGTCGTTAATTTCCACGAACCCGAATCCGCGAGCCTCACCGGTAAAACGATCACGCATTACGTTCACGCTATCGACGGCGACACCCGCTTGCGAGAAGAAATCCGTTAAGTCGGCTTCAGTAGCCGCATAGGGTAGATTCCCCACAAATAGTTTCATTGACAAGACTCCTTGGCATCATTTGTTGAGAGGCATCTGAAGAGGCAGGTTCGCGACCGCGGACTCGAAACACCAGCAGGGCCGAAGCCGGGAGGAAGGGCTGACTCCCAAAACACCCTTTTAGTGTCCCAAAAGTCAAGCGCCAGTGTCAAAAGCAAATGGCCCGAAATGGTCCGCTACCGGGGCGTGATCAGGCCGCCGAGTTTGTCCTGCTCGGAGCGCGAAGTTCGGGGAAATCGCGTGGAAAATGCTTCCAGGTATTTCAATCCTGTTCCGGTGTTGTAAAGCACAATGCGATCGTCCGGCTTCAGAAAACCGTTGGCGAGCAGCTTCTTCAGCGCGGCCACGCATGCGCCACCTTCGGGCGCGGGGAAAATGCCGGTGGCTGTGGCGAGTTCGATGCTCGGCATCGAGCAGTTCCTCGTCGCTCACGGCGATGGCCGTTCCGCCGCTGGCGCGAAGGGCGGCGAGCGAGAGCGCGTCGCCCAGCGGTTTCGGAACGCGCAGGCCGGCGGCGACCGTGTGCGCGTTTTCCCAGAACGTGCTCTTCGCTTCACCCTGCTCGAACGCGCGCACCACCGGCTGGCAACCGGCGGCCTGCACCGCGATCATTTTGGGACGCTCGCTCGAAATCCAGCCCAGCGCTTCCAATTCGTCGAAAGCTTTCCACATGCCGATCAGGCCCACTCCGCCGCCGGTGGGGTAGAAGATGGCGTCGGGCAAATTCCAGCCGAACTGCTCGGCCACTTCGTACCCCATGGTCTTCTTGCCTTCGATGCGATACGGCTCCTTCAGCGTGCTGATGTCGAACCAGCCCTCGGCATCTTTGCGCTCGGCGATGATGCGCGCGCAGTCGCTGATCAGCCCGTCAACCAACGTGACGTGCGCTCCGTAGGCGCGGCATTCGGTGTAATTGGATTGCGGAACATCGCGCGGCATGAAGACGTGCGCTTCGATTCCGGCCGCGGCGGCGTAGGCTGCCAGCGCGCTTCCGGCATTGCCCGCCGATGCGATGGCCACTTTCGATAAGCCCAGCTCCACGCACATCGAAATGGCGCACGAGAGGCCGCGCGCTTTGAAGGAGCCGGTGGGATTGATGCCTTCGTCTTTCACCCAAAGATCGTTCGCTCCGATGCGCTGCGCCCAGCGCGACGCCTTCAGCATCGGCGTCATGCCTTCGCCGAGCGAGACAATGTGCCTGGCATCGCGGACGGGAAGCAACGGCGCGTAGCGCCACATCGATGAAGGTCCGCTCGGCCAGCGATTCGCGCTTCCAGGTTGCGCGGGCTTTTTCGAGATCGTAGCGGACCAGCAGCGGGCCGCCGCATTCGCAGAGCGTGTGGATTTTGTCGGCCTCGCGCTGCTGGCCGCAAACGCTGCATTCCAAATGAGACACCATGGCATGACGGAAGTTCGATGATAGCAGTAGAGAAATGAAAAAGAGGCGAAGCCTGTTGCGCGACGGTGGTGGTCGGCGTGGTGTCGTTGGTGGTCGGGCTGTATGTTTTGTGCGGCGCCGGGCATCGTTCTGCTGCGCTGGATCAACCCTTGGACCACCGCGGTTCAAATGGAGCGCCGAGTGCAGGCGCTTCGCGCGCATCGTCCTTACAAAAAGCGCTACGAATTCGTTCCGCTCGCGCAGCATTTCGCTCAACTTGCAGCATGCCGTGGTCGCGGCGGAAGACGGGCGATTTCGCCAGCATCACGGATTCGACTGGGTGGAGATGCAAAAGGTGCTGGAAGACGACATGAAGCGTCATCGTTTGGGGCGCGGCGGTTCCACCATCACACAACAATTGGTCAAGAATCTGTTTTTAACAACCGAGCGTTCTTTTGTTCGCAAAGGGCGTGGAGTCTTCTTTGGTGCCTTTGATGGAAGCATTTCTGACGAAAGACCGGATTCTGGAGCTGTATCTCAACGTGATCGAGTGGGGGCCGGGAATCTACGGGGCCGAGGCTGCTTCCGAGCATTATTACCACGCGCATGCGTCGGATGTGACGCGCGAGCAAGCGGCGCGATTGGCTGCCATCATTCCCGCGCCCCTGAAGCGGAAGCCCGCGCAGATGAATGAATATAGCGCCATCATCCTGGAGCGGATGGAGCAGACCGGATGGTGATAGGCCTGATCAGCGTGGATAGCGGCCGAGCAGCGGCGGACGCGCGTCCGGCTCCAGCAGCCAGGCCGTGCGATCCGGATAGTAGCGCAGCAGCTTTTGATTTTCTTCCGGACCCAGATCGCGCGCCCACACGATGCGCGAGCCGATCGATATCGGCGGCGTTGTGAACCCATTCCTGAAACTGGTGCTGTGGGCCGTAGCGCACGAAAACCAATTGCTGGCCGGGCTGCGCGTTCGAGCTGGCGGTTGATGGCGATGCGGCCCTCGGGATCGCCATGATTGATGGCGTCCCAGGTTTCAAGGGCGTCATCGCAGCGTAGAGTTCTTCATCGCGGGAAGCGTGCAGCCCATACCAGAAGAGAAAATGTGCCGCGCAAAGAAATAGCAGAATGCGAGCGGCCTGCTGACTCCAACCACTGAGGCGCTCCAGCCCGGCCACGCTGACGAGGACGAACAAACAAGTCAATGCCGCAATGTAGTGGGTGTAGAAATAGGGATAGAAATTCGTTCCCAGGCTGAAGAGCAAGATGGTCAGTAAAACCCACGCGAATCGATATTCGCGCAGGCGCAGCAGAAACAGCGGGCATCGCCAGATAGAACGGCGCGAGAAAGAAGAAACGATAGAAGCGGATTCGGCTGGCCCAGCGCTGCCAGTAACTGCCGAAAGATCGGTGCCGGGCCGTGAACCTGCGGACTGCTGCTCGTAATCGAGTTGTTGCTCGCGCGTCAGCGGGCGATGCGGCGTGGGGAGCGGCTGGACGGTGAACGTGGTCGGAACGCCGTATTGATATTGGCTGAGCTGATAGGGCGCATCGTCCAGCTTCCAGTGAGCGACCTAGTTCTGCGCCAGCGATAGAGCCAGCGCTGGGATCGCGGTCGCCGCAGCCCGCAGCATGGTCTTCCAGCGCTCGCCACTTGGTAGCAGAAACAGAAGCTACGCTCAGGACCAGAAAAATGGTCTTCATACGGACGAGTCAAAGCCATTGCAAAACCAATCCCCAGGCCCAAGGAGCACCGCATAGCGCGCGCTGCCGCTCCCTGCGAAGCCGGGGCAGCGATCCAAACACCAGGCAGCCCGCGCACGCCGACACCGCGCCGCCCCAATAGCTGTTCATCCATTGACTGAGCGGTCCAAACTCGATGACGGCGAGCAAGCCGCCGACGAGCGCCCATCCGGGCGTGGTCCACGCGCGCAGCATCCAATAGCACAGCGCGCACAGTGCGCCGACGCTCAGCGCCACGCCGGCCCAGGGATGGCCGAAGATGGTCCAGCCGATGGCGAGAATCAGGCCTTGGCCCGAGCGGAAAAATCGACTGCGTAGGCGGGCTGCTGCAGCACGAAGAACGTTTCGAAGAATTGATGCAGCGGATGCATGGGATTCGCCAGACGGAAATGCCGTAGCGTATCGGCGATCAGGAGATAGCTGAAATCGTCCGAAACATTTGGCGTGGGAATTGGATATTGCGGCAGAAGCGCGAGCCGGAGCGCGATGGGAAGCAGCGTCGAGCAGCAGCATGCACCAGCCGGTGTTTTCGGCCAGACGCCGGCCGTACGGCTCAATCCAGGGGCGCCACGCCAGCGCGAGTACAACAAAGACCAGCGTCAGAAACAATTCGACGAAATCGCTCGCCGCGAAGCCGAGTAACGATGAGAGAGATCCATCGCTTAGTGAACCTGTTCGAACTGCAACGGCGGCGATTTTGCCGGCGGCGCAGCGGTTGGGGTATGGCGCTATCCGGCGGCTGCTCCGATTCAGGCTCGATAATGGCTCAGCTTCGGCGGCATCGCGTCCGGCTCCAGCAGCCACGCGGTCCGATCGGGATAATAGCGCAGAAGCTTTTGGTCCTCGGCCGAGCCAAGGTCGCGCGCCCACACAACGCGCGCATGGTCGATGTCGGCGGCGTTGTAGACCCATTCGTTCTGGAAAATGTGCTGCGGCCAATAGCGCACGAACACGAGTTGCTTGCCGGGCGATTGCGCGAGCTGCTCGATTCACGGTGGCGCGGCGGTCTGGGGCAGGATGGTCGAAGAAGCTTCGCCCATACCAGAAACAGAAATGCGCAAAGCAGAGGAAGACGATCAAACTGGGCGGCTTCGTATGGCAGCTGCTGCAATCCGATGACGCTCGACCAGCACGAACAGACACGTCAGCGCGCCCAGATAGTGGACTTCAAAGAACGGATAGAAGTTGACGCCGAGCGCGAAGAGCAAGCAGCGTCAGCGCCACCCACAAAAATCGAAACTCGCGCAGCTTCGCCAAGAAGAACGGAAGCGCAACATAAAGCGGCGGAAGAAAAAAGAACCGGTAGAATCGAACGCGGTATTCCAGGCGCTGCAAGTAAGTCCGGATGGTCTCCGGTCCGCTGGCGCGAAACGACGTTTGCATCTTGTATTGAAGCTGCTGCTCGCGCGTGAGTTCCAGATGCGGCTGCGGATTGGTCTGCCAGGTGAACGCCGCGGGCACGCCGTATTGATAGCGGCTCAGCGCGTAAGGAAGCGTGGTCCAACTGCCGGTCACCTGTTTGTTCTGAAGCAGCGAGATTCCGATGGCCGGAAGCAACACCAGGGCGGCCGCGAACGCCGGTTTCGCCAGCGATCGCCAGCTTGGCAGCAGAAACACCAGCACGCTCGCGACGAGGAAGATCGGTCTCGTACGGCCGACGTCAGCCAATGCAACGCCAATCCCCAACCCCAGCAGCGCGCCATCGCGCGCGGACCGGCTCCGGCGCGCAGTCGCGGCAGCGCTCCGAAGACCAGACATCCCGCCGCCGCCGCGCAGCGAGCCGCCCCAGTAGCTGTTCATCCACGGATTGAGCGGCCCGAATTCGATCACCGCGAGCACGCCGCCCGAGCAGCGCCCAGCCAGGCGTGGTCCATCCGCGCAACATCCAATAACAAAGCGAGCACATCGCCGCGGTGGACAGCAGCACGCCGGCCCAGGGCAGGCCGAAGATCGCGCGGCCGATGGCTAACGTGATGCCTTGGCCGATCGGATAAATGGACGCGTACGCGGGCGTTTGCAATACAAAGAATGTTTCGAAGAACTGGTGCAGCGGATGCGGCGGATTCGCGAGCCGAAAATGCAGCAGCGTATCGGCGACCAATAGGTGTCCGAATTCGTCGTAGACATCGGGCGAAGGCACTGGATGATGGGGAAGCATCGCGAGCCGAAGCGCGACCGGAAGCAGCGCCAGCAGCAGCATGCACCAGCCGGTTTTGGGCGCCAGTTTGCGCGCGAAGGGCTCAATCCAGGGGCGCGAAACCAGCGCCAGCACAAACAGCAGCGCGGCCAGCGCGAGTTCGATAAAATCGCTGACGCCAAAGCCAATCGGATTCTGGGGCGGCACGAAGGTCCATTCTCGCAGAGCGCGTGTGGAGTGCCGGCTGATACGATAGCTAGTTCATGACCATTGTTCCGGGCAGCCCAGAGGAACTCGCGCAGTGTCTGGCCGAGGCGGGCTCGCGAAACCAGCCAATCACGCTGCTTGGACATTGCACCAAAGGGCGCATGGGCGGCCCCATCGCGCCGTCCGACGTCACCATCTCCACCGCCGCGCTGAAAAAGGTTCTGGAATACGAACCGCGCGACCTTACCATCAGCGTGGGCGCCGGCATCTCCTATTGCGAACTGAGCCAGATTTTGGCGGAGCATCGGCAGATGATCCCGCTGGATCCGCCGTTTTCCGAGCGCGCCACCATGGGCGGAATCGTGGCGGCCAACACCAGCGGACCGCGCCGCCGACTGTATGGCAGTGCGCGCGACATGGTGATCGGCATGACATTTGCGACGCTCGAAGGCAAGCTGATCAAGACCGGCGGAATGGTGGTGAAGAACGTCGCGGGGCTGGACATGGGCAAGCTGATGATCGGATCGTTCGGAACGCTGGCCGCGATCGCGACGCTGAATTTTCGTCTCTATCCGATGCCGTGCCGGAACGCGCACGTTCGTTCAGGAGTTCGACAAGATCGCGGACGTGATGGCGGCGCGCGATGAGGTGCTGAAGAGCAGGCTGCAGCCGGCGGCGATCGATATTGTGAAGTCGGGCGGCAGCTATCAACTGGCGATCCAGGCCGGCGGAAGTCCGGCGGTTCTGGATCGCTACTCGCGCGAGCTGTTCCGCATGCGAGTGCTGGAAGGCGCCGAAGAGGAAGCGCTGTGGCAGCGGCATTCGCGAAGCGACTCCGCAATTCCTGCGGACGCACGACAATGGCGCGGTGCTGCGTGTTTCGTGCGTGCTTTCCGATGTGGGCCGCGTGCTGGAGGCACTGCCCGGCTCAGGCATTGGCTCGCGCCGGATCGGGCGTTTGTTATGGCTATTTCGAGCAGGCCGCGGACTGTGCGATTTCCGCCGGTGGGCACCAGCGTGGTGGAGTTCGCGCCGCCCGATTTTCGCGAGAAACGAAGAGCTGTGGCCTCAGCCCGGAAACGATTTTGCGATGATGAAGAAGATCAAGGAAATGTTCGATCCGCAAGGCCTATTGAATCGCGGCAGATTGTATGGCCGCATCTGATGTCATTGCATACCGAAACGAATTCGATAAACCGCAACAATCCGATCTCGACCGCTGCGTGCACTGCGGCTTGTGTCTGAACGCGTGCCCCACCTATCGCGAGCTGCATGTCGAAATGGATTCGCCGCGCGGGCGCATTTATCAGATGGTGCAAGTGGCGAATGGCGCCGCCATCAGCCCGTCCTATATCGAGCACATCGAGCTTTGCCTGGCATGCCGCGGATGCGAGACGGCGTGTCCTTCCGGCGTGCAATACGGACGATTGGTGGAAGCGGCGCGCGCAGAAATCGAAAACAAAATCCGGCGGCCGTGGCGCGAGCGCCTGCTTCGCTGGCTGGTTTTCCGCAGGCTGCTTCCATCGCGGCGGAATCTCGAAATCGCCGGCGCGCTGCTGTACCTGTATCAGGCCAGCGGTCTGAAGCGGCTGGTGGGCCTGCCCGGTTTTCTTCCAGCGCGGCTGCATGAGGTGGAGGCTTTGGCGCCCGAGATCGAGACGCCGTTCTTCTTCGCTTACTACGGCAAGACACTGCCGGCCGAAGGCGCGCGGCGATATCGCGTGGCATTTCTCGGCGGCTGCATCGCGAACATCAGTTTCGCGCGTCTGAATGAAGCAACGGTGCGCGTGTTGCAGAAGAACGGCTGCGACGTAACCGTTCCAGCGGAACAGGGCTGTTGCGGCGCTTTGCACGTTCACGCCGGGATTCGCGATGAAGCGCGCAGGCTGGCTCGCCGCAATATCGATGCGCTGCTCAAGATTGACGCGATGCTCGACGGCGGCTTCGACGCTATCATCACCAACGCGGGCGGCTGCGGATCCACGCTGAAGGAATATGGGGAACTGCTGGAGCAAGACCCGGAGTACGCCGAGAAAGCTCACCGCTTTTCGACTTTGGTGAAGGACATCAATGAATTCTTAGCTTCCATCGAGTTGAATCCGCCCATGCAGGTGCTTCCGCTGACCGTTACCTACCAGGATTCCTGCCACCTGGCGCATGGCCAGAAGATTCGCTCCGCACCGAGAAAGCTGCTGGCGTCCATTCCCGGGTTAGAGCTTCGGGAGATGCAGCTCCCGGATCTATGCTGCGGCAGCGCGGGAATCTACAACGTGGTTCACACCGGAATGGCGATGGCGCTGCTCGAGAAAAAAATGGCCAGCGTGAATGCTACCGGCGCGCCGGTGATTGCGGCCTCAAATCCGGGATGCATGTTGCAACTGAGAGCCGGAGTGCAAAAGTTCGGCCAGGGCCAGCGCGTAGCGCACGTGGTAGAGATCCTGGACGAAGCCTATCGGCTGAGTGACGGCTGACGTATCCCTCTTTCATCCCTTCGTGGGACGGTGCGTCAGCAGTTTTCTTCTTCTTTGTACCGGGCTGATTGGTACGCAGTCCTTTGTCCTTGCTGCCGGGGTCACCGCATGGCGATGAGATTCCTCTTGTGGCTCCATGACGAACAAAGTCTTCCGCTGTCGCGTCCCTTCATTTCCTTTGGTGTTTTGATTTTGGACATAGAGCCCATGGACCCGAATCTTCTGGATACCTGTAAGTGGATGGAGGAGGACGAAAAACTCGCTCGGGCGGAACTGGACGGCGACGATATTCATTCAGCGAAATGGCAGTCGAGATCGCTTCAAGCTTTGGACAGAGGCCTCGGAGCAAGCGATCGCAGCGCGAACAGGGCAACTTATGCCAGTCAAGGACGCCTTGCGAAGAATGCGCGACCGTCTTTCGGCATAGCCTCCTAGCGGCAAAACTCTGCGATGTCCGCAGCCAGCAACTCGGGCTCCTCGGCTGCCGCGAAGTGTCCCCCGCGCAGCATCTCGGTCCAGCGCGCGATGTTGTACCCTCGCGCCACCCACTCGCGCGGAGGAAACGGCGCTTCCTTGGGAAATCGCGCGACCGCACATGGAACACGCACAGATTCACCCGGTGCGAACTGCAGCGGCGCTTTCTTGGCCTCATAGTACAACCGGAAGGATGACGAGATGGTCTGGGTCATCCAATACAGCGTTACATTCGCGAGCAGCTCGTCTTTGGTAAAGCGCGTCTCCACGTCACCGCCGCAATCGGACCAGTTGCGAAACTTTTCAATCATCCACGCGGCCAATCCGGCCGGAGAATCGTTGAGCGCATACGCCGGAGTCTGCGGTTCGTTGCGCTGCAAATGTGCGTACGCGCCGTGCTCCCCAAACCACCGATCCAGATCGGCCAGGAAGGCCTGTTCCACCGGTACGAGCGTGGTACCGGGCTCCAGCGCCGGCCGGTACGATCCAGGAATGTAGTTGAGATGGATGCCCGTCACCCGGTCCGCATATCTAAGCCCAAGAATGGTGCTGACGTTAGCGCCGAAATCTCCACCCTGTGCCACAAAGCGCGAGTAACCGAGTTCGTCCATCAGCCCGGCCCACAATTCGGCGATCCGAAATGTGTTCATTCCCGGCCGCGCGGGCCGGTCCGAAAAGCCAAAGCCCGGCAGCGAGGGCGCCACTACGTCAAAACCGGCGTCCGTCAGTAGCGGGATGATCTTCAGCATCTCCAAAAACGATCCTGGCCAGCCGTGGGTCAGGATCAGCGGCGTGCGCCTGGCTCCATTGGCGCGAGAGTGCAGAAAATGGATCGGCGCATCACCTGAGCTATAGCGGTAATGCTCCCACGCCGAAAGCCTCTCGATCTGGGCTTTCCAATCGAACTTGTCGCGCCAATACATGCAAATGTCGCGCAGGTAAGTAAGATCCACGCCGCGTTCCCAAGGCGCACCGGGAATTTCATCGGGCCAGCGCGTCTCTTCCAACCGCCTGCGCAGATCATCCACCGCAGCCTCGGAATATGGCAACTCGAATCGTTCGATCGACATGTCCCTCTATTCTCTCCAACCCCCCATCGCCGCCCCAAGCCCTTTTTGTGATTTGATTAGATATGCGGTATCTCTTCCTCGGTCTCGCATTCGCGGCGTCGCTACACGCCGCGCGCCCCGGCACCGGACTGTTCCACGCGTCGTTCAACGGGTCCGGTCCAGCTTGGACGGTCCTTCACGGCTCAGGCATCACCGACCCAGCCGTCACCCACGAAGGCCAGATGTCGATGCGCCTGGAATCGGGGAGCGCGAATCGCGATGCCCGCGTTCAATCCGCGCCGATCACACTCGCGATTGGCAAAGCATATGAACTCACCGGCTGGATCCGGACCGACAAGCTCACCGTCCGCGACCTGGGCCGTTCGCCCATCGCCACCGGCGCCACGCTTAGCATGGCGTCCCTGCCATTCGACGTCCAAACGGAATCGCTGGCCGGCACGCGCGATTGGACCCAGGTCCATTTGCGGTTCACCGCGACGCGCGCGCAGGACAGCATCGTGCTCACGGTCGCATACGGCGGAACGTTCGCTGGAAAGGCGTGGTTTTCCGGGGTTTCGGTAGAAGATGCGCCTGGCGCAGATCCATGGCCCGCTCCCGCCGCTATCAGTCGATACGGTCCCGCTTATCGCTATCCGGTGGGCGGATGGATCTACCTTCACGTAGAAGGCCAGCCTTACGAGCGCGGATATCAGCACGGGCATTTGATGGCCAAAGAGATCCCGCAATACATGGCGCGCTGCGCCGCTGAATTGGATCCCAAAGGCAAGAACAAGAGCTGGGACCTGGCGCGCACCACGGCAACCGCGCTCTTCATGCACGGTTTCGATCAGGAGATTCTCGCCGAAATGAAAGGCATCGCCGACGGGGCCTCTGATGCAGGCGCACGCTGGGAGGGCCGACCCATCGATCTTACCGACATAGTCGTCGTGAACACCACCGTCGAACTGGGCGAGCTCGAGCTCGGCCCTTACCGTCACTCCCAACGGCCTGGAGGGCCTGCGCCTGGTGGCTCCCAGTTACGTCAATCGCAAGCTGGGCGCCGCCGCCGATCATTGCAGCGCCTTCGCCGCCACCGGGCCGGCCACGCGCGACGGCCGCATGGTAATTGGCCACACCACCTGGTGGCCCTTGACGCTGGCAGAACAAACCAACGTGATGCTCGATATCAAACCCGTCACCGGCCATCGCATTCTGATGCAGAGCTATCCCGGCGGCATCGAAAGTGGAACCGATTGGTATCAGAATGATGCCGGCGTGGTGCTCACCGAAACCACCATCAATCAAAGCCCGTTCAATATCAATGGCACGCCCATCGCCTATCGCGCCCGCAAGGCGATTCAATACGGCGACAACATCGACAAAGTCGTTGAATTGCTGAGCACCAAGAACAACGGCCTGTACACCAACGAATGGCTGCTCGGCGACGCCAAGACCAACGAGATCGCGCTCTTCGAGCTCGGTACTTATAAAACGCGGCTCTATCGCAGCTCGAAGGGCGATTGGTTCGGCGGCACCGAGGGCTTCTACTGGGGCGACAATAACGCCAAAGATCTTAACGTCCGCTTGGAGGAGAATCCCGACCCGAATGGCGCCTCCAGTTACGTTCCTTACATCCCCACCAATCGCGACTTGAAGTGGCAAGCGCTCTATCGCGAGTACAAGGGCAAGATCGACGAGCAGTTCGGATTCATGGCGTTTCACACCGCGCCGCTGGTGAGCTCCACCGCGATGGACGCCAAGGTTGTGACAGCGGACATGGCGTCGCGCATGATGGTGTGGGCCGATTTCGGCAAGCCGAACCAGCGCGAGCGGGTGCCATCGCAGGCCGATAAGAATGAATACGCGGCCAACGACGGTCTGTACACATCCGGCTATCGCCTGATATCGACGGCTCCGCTTCCCTCCGCTGCGCCCACCCAAACCGCGCGGACCTGGATTGAAGACCCTCCGCAACAGAATTATGGTGGCCGTCTGTGGAACGGCTGGGTGCTTCCTGCTTCTAGCGCTGATATCTGGTTGGCCTCCGGAACGGCCGCCTACTATGACGATCTGGATTCCAAAGACCTCCGCAACGCCATGGCCGCGCATTGGGCCGAATATCGCGCTTTGAGCATCGTCCCCGATCCCACGCCCAGGCAGCGCTTTCAGCTCGAAACCCAGAAAGGCGTGCTGTTCCTGGACCAACTCCGCCGCAACTTGGGCGATCAACGCTTCTTCAAATTAATGGCTGATTTCTTCGCGGCTCACAAGACCCAGGCCGTCACAGCGCAATCGTTCCTGGACGCCGCCGGTGTTGGCTTTTCCATCCCGCCGGACAAGGGCGGCGCGATGTATCTGGCCTCCGACATCCGGGATCGCCTCGGCTCCGCGATTCTGGTCTATGGCACCATGACCGACGCGGGCGCCAACCGCTACGCCGCCGAAGAACTCCAGAAGCACTTTTTCCGGTCGCTCGAAAGCGAGGTGCCGATCCATAAGGATTTCGAAGTGAGCGATGAGGACCTGCGCACCCACGACATCATCTTCGTCGGCCGTCCGGAGAGCAATTCAGCCCTGGCTGCGTGGCAAGCCAAGATCGGGCTCGACTCCTCGGGTGGCCTGTTCAGCATCGACGGCCAGGATCACGCTTCAGAAACGGAGTCCCTGGTGTTCGCGGCGGCCAATCCACTGGATCGGCATCACATGGTGCTGGTGCTGGCGGGAAACAGCGCGCTCCAAACCGTTTTGCTGACGAAAGCGGGCTGGGACGACACGCAATATTCGATCTTCGACTCGGGCCGGGAAATGGCTGCCGGGTTCGTGAACCCTACTACTTCGACTTCTGCAGCGCGTCCATCACCAGAACCGCGGTAGTCAAATCTACGCTGGCCGCTGCCTGATATTTCTTTACGGCATCGATCTTTCGCTCCTGCCGCAAGAGGTCTTTCAATTCGCTCCGCAACGGATCTTTGAGACCGGCCGCAAGCTGGGCGACTTTTTTCCGCTGTTCGGCGCCCTCCTTCTGTTGCTCGCGGAGGTACGCCATTCCTTTCTGGTTGGGACACGGATAGACCTCATACCACGATCCATTCGCTGGCGCCAGAAATCGGATGTAGGTCAAATCGCTGTGTTCAACGGCAATTTGAACTTCGTAGGCAGGCCGTACCGGATACTTGACGTCCTCCTCGGGTAAGAAGGTTGGCGCCGGCTGCTGCATCGGCGTAATTTTGGCGACGTGGTACGCCCCAGCCGCCGCGTCCTGCACCTCACGCTCCAGCACAAAATCAAAAAACTCCTTGGTGGCCGGATTCATGCATGCGCGCACCGCCGGATGATACAGCCGCTCCATCGCGGCCTTATCTTTCGATTGCATAGCGGCAATCCACGGTTTTACGAACGTGTTCTGAATGGCGGCCTCATCCGATGCCGCAGAGGCGGAAGCGGCAAAACCGCTGGCCGCGGCACTGGTCAGCACCAGGGCGAGCAAAATCCCAAATCTACCCATAGTCGGAAATCGGCGTTACCCGCGGAAATCTTTAATGCCCATGCTATACTCGCTGGAGATCTTTAGAGCTGAATAGCGAGGGATGTTCGGGAAGGCGGTGTAAATCCGCCACTGCCCCGCAACTGTAAGCGGCAAGTATTTCGGCCGAAGCGATCACTGCGCAAGCGGGAAGATCGCTTCAAAAGGTAAGCCCAGGCCAGCCGTAAGTCAGGAGACCGGTTCCTCGCTTGAAAACCCAATCACGTTTTCGAGGGAGAAACGTACGATGCGAACCATCTTTCTATTGTCTTTATCGCTCGGGCTTTGCGCGGGCGAAAATCTGCAAATCCACGGCACCATTCTCGATCCATCCGGCCGCCCCGTGGAAGCCGCAAGCGTCAGGTGCCAAAATCAATCGGTCTATAGCAATGCCGAAGGCCGGTTCACCATCAATGGCGTCCATCAATGTGATGGACGCGTGGAGAAGACCGGCTTTGATTCGCGGAATGTCAGCCTTGCCGCCGCGGCCGACACCAAGATCATGCTTGCGATCGCAGGCCGCGTGGATACGGTTGTGGTCTCCGCCAACCGCACCGAAACCACGCCCGAGCAGGCCGCCGTCGCCGCTAACGTCGTCACCGGGCAGCAATTGGAAGCTCGCCAGTATCCCATGATCTTCGACGTTTTGCGCGAAATTCCAGGCTTGCAGGTGGACGAATATGGCCCGCCCGGAACGCTGGCTGAAGTGTTCACGCGCGGCGCCGATTATACCGGCACGCTGGTGTTGCTGGATGGTGTTCCGCTTAACGACCCAGGCGGCGAAATTCATCTTGAAAATCTCACGTCCGATGGTCTGGATCGCGTGGAGATTGTGCGCGGTCCCGAGAGCGCGCTCTTCGGCGCTGAGGCTGCCGCCGGAGTGATTCAATTATTCACCAAGCATGGCGACGCGGAGAACGCCGTCCCGCACGGTTCTGTTTCCTATGAACGGGGAAGTTTTCAAACCGATCGCTGGATCGCCAATCTGAACGGCGGTTTGTTATCACGCTTGGATTATATGTTCAGCGCGTTGGAATTTCATACCGTCGGAGAATGGCCCAACACATTCAACCGCAACAATACCGGCACCGCCGACATCGGCTACAAAATCTCCGACAACACTCAGTTGCGCGGGGTGTTCCGCGTTTACGATGCAATCGCCGGCATCCCCGGCCAGATCGCCTACGGAATCGACGATCCGGTCCCGAACGAACACGAGCGCGACGATACTGTTTCGCTGCGCCTGGATGACAGCCGGGGCGCGCATTTCCACCAGCAGTTCACCTTCGGCTTCCATCGCCTCACAGATCGCTACAACGACGACGAGCCGTTCGGAGAGCAGCCGCTCGCGGCGCTGGTTCAGAATATCGCGGGGCCTCCGCCGGCGGTGTATCTCGTGGCAGTGCTGAATCCCTACAATCTGCCATCCGTGGTTCCTCCCGGCCTGGCGCTGGTCCAGACCACCAACTATTTCGGCGGCGACAACGATTCGTTGAATCTCACCGAAAGGAAAATCGCCGGCTATCAGGGCACGTTCTCCTACCGCGGCGGCGCGCTGGTCTTCGGGTACGACTACCAGGGTCAGAGCGGCAATCTCTCGGGCGTAGCCGCCTCGCGCACCAACAACGGCTTCTTTGCGAACGTACAACAAAGCCTCGGCCGTCGAATCTTCTTGTCCGGTGGAGCCCGGGTGGAGCATAGCAGCGCGTTTGGCACCATCGGATCGGGCCGCGCAGGCGCCAGCATTTTGTTGCTCGGCGAACATGGCCCGCTTTCGTCCACGTTTCTCCGCGCCAGTGGCGGCCGCGGTGTCACCGAACCCAGCCTGCTCGAAAACTACGCCCAGGCGCCGCCCTATTACTTTGGCAATCCCGCGCTGCGTCCCGAAACCACCACCACCTATGAAGCCGCTCTGGTATCGGAATGGTGGGGCCGGCGCGTCAAGACCGAAGCGGCGGTCTTTCGCAACTCGTTCCGCGATCTGATCGCGTTCGTCGGCGACACCTGGCAGAACATCGAGGCTAGCTGGGCGCGCGGACTGGAAACGTCCGTCCAGGCGCGCGTTCGAAACAACATCCTGATCACCGGCTCTTACATGTTCCTCAATACGCGCATCACCGCATCCACTACGCCTGAATCGTCCGACACTGGGATCGGCGAGCAGCTTGTGCGGCGCCCGCGTAATTCCGGCTCCCTTTCGGTCGCGCTGACACCGCGCCGCTGGTCGCTGGTAGTCGGCGGAAGCTTTGTCGGCGAGCGCCAGGACGCCGATTTCATTTTCGGGGTCACGCGCAATCCCGGCTACCAGAACATTTACGCCAGCGCATCTTATGACATCGCCAAGCATTTCAGTCCCATCCTCAAGGTGAATAATCTCCTCAACGAACGTTACGCCGAGGTTTTGGGCTACCAGGCTTTGTCGCGCGCCGTTCTCGGAGGAGTTCGTATCCATTGGTGAGATGATGGACGTATGTCGTCATCCGCACAAACCCAGGCTCCGTCGCCTGCCATCGTTTTTGACACGTTGCAAGCCTATCAACGCTCAGTAGCGTTGCGCGGCGCCATTGATCTGGATCTGTTCACAGCGATCGCCGAAGGCAATCATTCGCTCAGCACCATCGCGGCTCGCATCCAGGCGTCCGAGAAGGGCACGCGAGTGCTCTGCGACTATCTGACCATGATCGGGTTTCTCTCGAAGCAAGGCGGCGAATACACGCTGACCCCGGATTCCGCCGCGTTTCTGGATCGCCGTTCGCCCGCCTACCTGGGCACCATGGCCAATTTCCTGATGAGCCCGCACGTGGCCGGGATGCTCGAAAACATCACCGGCGTCATCCGCCACGGAGGAGCGCTGCCCAGCGATCACGGCGCTCTGGAACCCGAAAATCCCATGTGGGTGGGATTCGCCCGCTCCATGGCGCCATTGATGCGGGTGCCCGCCGAATCGATCGCTCGGACGTTCGCCGGGTCAAAACCGATCCGGGTGCTCGACATCTCGGCCGGACATGGCCTGTACGGCATCGCTTTCGCCCAACATAACCCGAATGCGAAAGTCACCGGTGTGGATTGGGCCAACGTGCTGGAGGTCGCCAAGGAAAATGCCGCAAAGGCAGGTGTCGCGGAACGTTACTCCACCATCCCCGGCAGCGCTTTCGATATCGATTTCGGCTCCGGATACGACATCATTCTGATTCCGAATTTTCTGCACCATTTCGATCCAGCCACCAACGAGAAACTCCTCGGCAAAGTGCATGCCGCGCTTGCTCCAGGCGGGATGGCCGTCGCGCCCGAGTTCATTCCGAACGAGGATCGCATCTCGCCGCCACGGGATGCCATGTTCAGCATGCAGATGCTAGGCACGCCGGCCGGCGACGCGTACACTTACTCTGAGCTCGAAAAAATGTTTCGTAACGCCGGTTTCCCGCGCAGCGAAATGCGCGAACTGCCACCGTTCCCACAACGCTTGGTAGTGGCGTACAAGTAACTTGACCAACAAACTGGTTTTCGAAAACCTGAAGCACCGCCCGGTGCGGACGCTCATCGGTATCGTCATCATCGCCATCCAGGTGACGATGGTCCTGACACTGGTGGGCTTAAGCAACGGCATGCTGAATGAGCAGGCCAGCCGGGCGCGCGGCGTGGGCGCGGATATTCTGATCCGCCCGCCGGGTGGTTCCATCATCGTTTCGGGCGGCCAGATGCGGGAGAGGATCATTCCGGAAGTCATCGACAAAGAGCCGCACGTCACGGCCGCCAGCGGGACGCTCATTTTCGGAACAGATCTGTTCAACTACCTCACCGGTGTGGATCTCGCCACGTTCGACCGGCTCAACGGCGGATTTCGATTTCTGCGGGGTGGCCCCTTCCAGCACGCCGACGACATCATGGTGGATTCGGTCTATGCCAGCCAGCACAATCTTCACGTGGGCGACACCGTCAAGAACACGAATCATACCTGGCGTGTTTCCGGAATATTCGAACCAGGCATGCTGGCGCGCATGGTGGTGCCGCTCGCCACGTTGCAGGACCTCACTGGAAATACCGGCAAGGTCAGCACGGTCTACGTGAAGGTGGACAAACCCGCGAACATCCCCGGCGTGATCTCCGAGCTTTCGGCCAAGCTGAAAACCTACAAAGTCTATTCAATGGAGGACTACACCAGTCTCTTCTCACCTGCCAACATTCCCATGCTGACCACGTTCATTTGGGTGGTTGTCAGCCTCGGCGTGGTGGTTGGGTTCCTGATGGTGCTTTCCACCATGTACACCGCGGTGCTGGAACGAACCCGCGAGATTGGCATCCTGAAAGCGCTGGGCGCGTCGCCCGAATATATCTTGAATATTCTGTTGCGCGAGACGGCCGTGCTCGCCATCGCCGGGTCGATTCTCGGCATCCTGCTTTCTTACGTGACGCGCTTCGTGATCCAAAATATGGTCCACAGCTCGCTGGTCCAGGCGATCGTTCCTCTGTGGTGGCCCATCGCCGGCGCGATTGCCGTGGTTGGCGCTTTGCTCGGCGCGCTCGTCCCCGGTTTCAAAGCAGCACGGCAGGACCCCATCGAGGCGCTCGCCTATGACTAGCGGCGAGCCCATCATTTCCATCCACGGCCTGCGAAAAACCTATCATGTCGGCGAGGTGGACGTGCATGCGCTGCGGGGCGTCGACCTCGACGTGCAACCAGGCGAATTTGTCTCGATTGTCGGACCTTCGGGCTCCGGCAAGTCAACCCTGTTTCATATCGTAGGCGGTCTAACGCCCCCCACCGCCGGGACCGTTCGCATTGCGGGGCGGGACTTGTTCGGCATGTCCGACGCCGAGCGCACGAATTTGCGCAAAACCACCGTTGGGTTCGTTTTTCAAAAATACAATCTCCTCCCGACGCTGACCGCGCGCGAGAACATCGAGATCGCTCGCGACATCGCACACAAGAACGGCCCGCTCCCCGCTCAATTCCTGGACGTGCTGAAGCTGCTCGGCATCGAGGGCCGCCTGGATCATAAGCCTCGCGCGCTTTCGGGCGGCGAGCAGCAGCGTGTCGCCATCGCGCGCGCCATCGTCAATCAGCCGGCCATTTTGCTGGCCGACGAACCCACCGGCAATCTGGATACCGAAAACTCCAACGCGGTGCTCGCTTTGCTGCGCGGCCTGAACGACCGGCTGGGCCAAACCGTCCTGATGATCACTCACAATCCCGAGGCCGCCAGCTACGGGCATCGCGTCGTCCGCATGCGCGACGGCCATATCGAGTAACGTCTCGCTCCCTTGAATCGCAGGTCAGCCGGGTCCATAATGGCCGCGGGGAGGCATGTCATGAAGCCATTGGATACTTTGGACTCTGTACTGCGATTCAAGGGCCGCCAAGTGTGGTCCATCGCCCCGACCGCTACTGTTTATGAAGCGATTGCGCGCATGTCTGAGAAAGGCGTAGGGGCGTTGTTAGTTTTGTCCGAAGGCCGTCTGGACGGTATCATTTCCGAGCGCGATTACGCCCGCAAAGTGATTTTGAAGGACCGCTCGTCGAAAGAGACCCTGGTATGCGAGATTATGACCGGCCGCGTGATCACCGCGGGCCCTCGGGATACCGTGGAAGAATGTATGCGATCCATGACCGAGCACCGCATACGCCACCTGCCGGTTCTGGATGGGGAAAAGGTGATCGGGATCGTATCGATCGGCGATTTGGTGAATTGGACCATCACCGCGCACGAGGAGACGATCGGGCACTTGCAGGATTACATCGAAGGGAAATATCCGGCTTAGTCCCGCCAGACCGTTTCGTGATCGCGCGACGGCGGCACGTGGAAAAACTCCAGGAACTTCCGATGATGAGCGGCGTGGGCATCGTGGCTGGACGTAGCGGGTACCAGCGAACGCGCCAGTGTCATAATGCTTTGGCCGAGGCCGGACCGTTGGGAGACCGGAACGCCTTCCAGAATGGCGCCCTGGACGCCCGGATAATCGTTGGAAAACTGATGCGCAATGGGGAGACCGGCCAGTTGCGCCACCTCGCCGTCCGTCAGCCCGCGATGCGCTGGATTCTTGCGGTTCAGCAGCAAGCTGACTTTGTCGGCCAATCCCAGCTCTTTCAGGTGGCGCACGCGATCCGCCGCCATGTATAGCGGGACCAGTTCAGGCGTGGTCACGAGAAAAATGCGGCGTGCTTCACGCATAATCTGAACCGTGAATGGATCCATGCTGCTGGCCAGGTCCGCGCAGACCGTATCGTATTGCGCGCGCGCGAATCCGAGCACTACTTCCAGGCCCGCGGCGGTCAAGTTGGCCGGCGGAGCAAGTTCCCCGGCGTGCAATACCTCCAGGCCATCCCAGTGCCCAACCATCTGCGACCACAAATCCTCGTCCAATGTATCGGCGTGCTCCAGCGCGTTCACGATGGAGGAGCTGTTGCCCAGCTTGAGCAGAAACTTCGTGACGCCGGCCATCAGGTCGCAATCGAGCAGCAGGGTGCGAATGTGCAGCTCGTCGGCCAGCGCACAACTCGTGCTCACGGTGATGGTGGAAGATCCTACGCCGGGCTTGGCGGGAAAGAACGCGTAGAGGTCGCCCAATCGAACCACGGGCGCGGGACGCTTTGCGAGCTGCCGCGCTACCGACGCAATAGTTTCGCCTAGCTTCTGGTGAGTCACGGGCGAAGTCAGAAGTTCGCGAACGCCCAGTTGCATCAGCTTCGGGATCAATTCCACTGGATTCGCATCGCGGGCCACGGCGATGATGGGAAGCCCCGGCATGCGATCATCTACCACGGCGGCCAAGGCCTGGAACCGCGCAAAATCTTCGGTCGAGAGGAATATAAAGTCGGGCCGGCGCGCGCGGACGATTCGCAGCAAATCATCGGGCTCGGGATACGGCGTTACTTGCCGAACCACTTCGATTTCCCCGAACTCGGCCAGCGCTGTTACCAGTTCATGATTGAGTGCCGCGTCCGGTACAACCACGATAGTGCGCATCGGAATTGCCCCGCCATCAGCAGGAGCAATTGGATCGCCCAACGTAAGGAATAGACGCGGTTGCCGCCTTAGAACCTTCGATCCGTGCGGGTCATGCGTGCAGTAGCGCACGGCCTGAGGGAACTGACCTAAGAGCGTGTCAGGAAATGGCCGTGACATTTTGATACGGCGCACGTACCCTTGCGTGCCGTCTCGAAACCCGTCGGCACCTTTGAACATTTGGGATAACTCGCGTTTTACAGGAGTGTGAACGCGGCACGCGTGGGCGCGTGCGCCACGCCGGCGGCGGCGCAATGGGAAGGGTTATTTCCTCACAAGCTCTACGGCTCGTGAACCAGTTGAGGCCGCCCGGTCCCGGTGGTATCCCAGATAACGCGCCCAGACTTATCGAAGAGGCGCAGTACCGGCTGGCCGGAGGCGTCCACTTTCCACTCCCCGCGCTTGTGGCCGGCGCTGTCCATAAGCACGAAGTTCCTGCACTCGAAAGTGTTCACGCCGGATCCCGGAGGACCCTGGGCGTAAGCTGTCGCGAGATGAGAAGCAACCGCTCCCGCCAGGAAACCCGCCAGGCCGATAACAGTGGTTGATATACGCATGAATATATACTCCTAGAGAAAGATGTCTTCAACACTTCGATCCTTGCAGCCGATTTTCTCGGGGCTCACGCGCGATCTGAAGTGCGCTGTGTCGCAGATCCGGCGTAACCCGGCCTTCGCGGCCGTAATGATCCTGACGCTGGCGCTCGGCCTGGGAGCTACGACGGCGGTATTCTCCGAACTGTACGCGACCGTGTTGAAACCGCTGCCTTATCGCGCACCGGAACAAATGGTGGTGGTTCACAATCAGTTTTCACAATCGCTCCAGCGGCTGCCGACTTCCGCGTTCGACTATCTGGATTTGCGCGAACATCGTGAACTATTCAGCGATATTGGTCTCTATTACTTCCTGGATCTGAATCACACCGGAATCGAGCGGCCGGAGAAGGTGAACGCAGTGGCGGTGACGGCCAGCCTGTTCCGCACGCTAGACGTGAAGCCGCTGATCGGACGCGTGTTCACTTCGGACGAAGAGCGCTACAAGGGACCGCACGCCGTGATTTTGAGCGAGCGGTATTGGCACAGCGCATTCGCGGGCGACCGCCAGATTCTGCGGCGCTCCCTGCAGATGAACGGCGAAGAATACCGGATCGTCGGCGTGATGCCGCGGTGGTTCCAGTTTCCAAACGATGTCACCCAGATGTGGACGCCGGTGACGCTTCGGCCCAAAGAACTCGCGTCTCGAGCCGACGCGGGTTATTACTTGCGTATGGTGGCGCGCCTGGCTCCCGGCCTGAACGTGGAGCAGGCTGCGGCGAGAATCGGCGAGCTCAGCCGGCAAATGGCCTTGCAGCATGACGGCTCGCCGCGCGAACGAGTGGGCTGGTATCTCTTCCTGCTGCCGATGGCTCGCGACGACGACGGATCCGTGCGGCGTTGGATGGCGATGCTTTTCGCGGCAGTTACGGGGTTGCTGATTCTCGTTTGTGCGACCGTCGCGGGGCTGCTGCTGGTGCGAGCAACCGAACGCCAATTCGATTTTGCTATGCGCATGGCACTGGGCGCCAGCCGGTTTCGCATCGCGCGGCAGGCGCTGGCCGAAGTGCTGCTGCTGGCCATCGCTGGAGGCGCGGCGGGATTGCTGGTCGCCCAAGCGGCCCTGCGTGCGCTCACCACATACGGCCCTCCCGCGGCGAAGCCGGAATTGGACTCGCCCGTGTTCTGGTTTGGCGCCGGGCTGACGCTCGCAACCGGCATCGCTTGCGCGCTATATCCGGCCTGGACCGCGACCCGGGCGGCTGCCATCGAGTCCCTCAACGAAGCCGGCCATCAGCGCACTGCGGGCGCGGGCAAACGCCGCTGGCAACAAGCGCTGATCGTGGCGCAGGTGGGTATCGCGACCACGCTGCTGGTGTCGGGCGGGCTCCTGCTTCGCAGCTTCCTGCGCTTGCTCGAAACCCCGCTCGGTTTCAATCCGCGCCACGTCTTGACGATGGAGATCAGCCTGCCTCCGCTGCGCTATTCGACGCCCGAATCGCACGCCCGATTTTTCGGGCAGGTCTTGGATCGAGTGAAACGGATTCCCGGCGTACAGGCCGCTTCGGCATGCTCACTTCTTCCGTTTGGTTATGGCGAGAACGTGAACACCTACGAAATCGTTGGGCGGCCGAAGCCGCGCGTGAATGCCTACGCGGATATCAATAATGTCTTCCCGGACTACCTAAAGACGATGCAGATTCCGCTGCTGTACGGTCGCTTTTTGAATGACCAGGACATGTTCGCTTCCCACGGCGCGGCCGTGATTGATGAGACGCTGGCGAAGCGATCTTTCGGGGACGAGAATCCGATCGGCCGGTATCTCAAAATGCCTTGGGGCAACCTATGAAATCGTTGGCGTGGTGGGAAGCGTGAAGCAGAGCGCTGTGGATGTGGAGGCCGCCCCCACCGTCTATTTCGCCTACCCTTCCGACCCGCTCGTGATTCGCAGCAGCCTTCCCATGGGCGTGCTGACAAATGACGTTCAGCGGATTGTCACCCAGATTGATAAAGACCAACCGGTTCACGAGGTGTCCATGTTGGAGACGTACGTGAACCACTCCCTCGAAGACGCGCCGCTTTGTGGTCTTCCTCGTCACGCTGTTTGGAGCCGCTGGCTCGCTGCTCTCGGCAATCGGGCTCTATGGCCTGCTTTCCTATTCCATCGCTGTGCGGCGACGCGAACTCGGTATTCGGATGGCAATCGGCGCAACCGGCCGGGCGATTGCGGCTTTAGTCTGTTTCGGCGGCCTTCGCCTCGTAATCGCGGGAGCCGCGCTCGGATGCGTGGGTGCTCTGATCGCGCACCGCTTCATCGCAAAGCAGCTTTACGGTGTGGGTTTTGGCGATCCCATCTCGTGGCTGGCGGCAGGCGTCGGCATCGTGCTGGCGGGCGTGCTTGCATGCGCCCTGCCTGCGTGGCGAGCGGCGCGGATGAATCCCGCCGAATCGCTGCGCTGAAATCCTACGCTTCCGAAATGCTGCTTCAAGTGATATTTTGGTTACGCCTATGCCTGAAGCAGCCATCACCGAATTTTGGAAAGAGCTGAAGCCGATCCAGAAAGTTTTCCAGTTGGACGCGCTTCCGGAAGTCTACACGCACAACGCTCCCGGCGGCGACGAGCGGCTGTTTGTGCCATTCACCGAGACGGTTTCTTCCAAGCCGCTCTGGATTTCGCCCGGCCAGAACAAGTGGGCCGACATCCTGATGGCCAAGAGCGCCGGCCTGGTGAATCGGCACTATCATCCCCATGAAGTTTTCGCTTACACCATCTCCGGCAAGTGGGGCTACCTGGAGCACGACTGGACGGCCACGGCCGGCGACTTCATCTACGAAACTCCCGGCGAGGCGCATACGCTGGTGGCCTACGAGCATAAAGATCCGATGAAAGTGTTCTTCGTGGTGCAAGGCCCGCTGATTTGGCTGGATGAAAACGGCGAATCGAGCGGGCACTTCGACGTGCACAATTACATCGCGTTGTGCCGCGCGCATTACGAGAAGGTGGGCCTGGGCGCGGACTACGTGAAGACGCTTTTTCGCTGACTGTCATCGATTTGTAATTTTGCGTTCTGATTCCCGATGGATATAGTAGGAACTAATCGTATGAGTTCCTCACGCCGTGACTTTCTCACTCGCGCCGCTGGCGCGCTTTCCATCGCATCGGCGCTCCCGTTGCGAGCCGCCGGTACCGTCAAAGTCGGGATGGTCCCCGATGCCGGCGCCACGCAGGTCTCCATCGAAGAGAAAGGCTCCGCTGCGCGACTACCTCGCCAAGGCCGTCGGCACGAAGGTGGACCTGATCATCCCCACCAATTACAACGCCACGGTGGAAGCGCTCGGCAACGGCTCGCTCGATTTCGCGTACCTGGGCGCGCTCACCTACGTGAAGGCGCACGAGCGCTACAACGTCACTGCCGCTGGTGCAGCGCAGCGCCGACAAGAATTTCCATTCGCTGTTCATCACGCAAGCGGGCTCGGCGATTCACAAGCTGGCGGACTGCAAGGGCAAGCGCTTCGCATTCGGCGACATCAACTCCACCAGCGGCCATCTGATTCCGTTCGATGAGCTGAAGAAGGCCGGAATCAATGCCGGACGACGACATGCAGATTCGCTATACCGGCAGCCACGCCGCGACCGCGAAAGCCGTGGAAGGCGGCGCATGCCGACGCGGGCGCTCTGGACGAGACGGTCTATCATTCCATGATTTCCGAAGGCAAAGTGGATGGCAGCAAAGTGCGCGTCTTCTTAACTTCGCCTCCCTTCGTGGACTACGTTTGGGTGGCGCGTAAAGATGTGGGCGCGCCCCAGCGCGAGGGTTTCGCCAAGGCTTTCCTGTCGCTCAAGGAGGGCAAGGACGACGCGATTCTGAATATTCTTCGCGGCAAGGATTTCGTGCGCGCGGACGACGCCGAGTACGCCAATATCCGCAAAATTGCCCGCGACTTGAAGATGCTTTAGGCTAGTCGCTATCTTGGCTGACGGAGACTACTCGCTCGAAATTCGCGATCTGGTGGTGCGCTACGGCCAGCACACCGTCTTGAACGGCGTATCGTGCGCGGTGCGGCGAGGCGAGCGCGTGGCGATTCTGGGACCGAGCGGCGCGGGAAAAACTTCGCTGTTGCGCGCGATCAATGGTTTTGTCCCGGCTGCTCGCGGCAGCATTCTGGTGGACGACATCGAGGTTACGAAAACGCGCGGGCGGGCGCTGCGGGAATTGCGCAGCCGCATCGGCGTTATCTCGCAACGGCACGATCTGGTGGACAATCTTGGCGGTCCATCAGAATGTGATGGCAGGCGCGCTGGGACATTGGTCGTCGCTGGCATGCGCTGCGATTTTTGATCTGGCCGCTGCGACAGGAATTGGATGTGGCTGCGCGCGGCGCTGCGGCGCGTCGGCCTGGAGCACAAACTGCGCGTCGCGAACATCGAGCCTTTCCGGCGGCGAACATCAGCGCGTGGCCATCGCCCGGGCGCTGGTGCAGGATCCGGTCCTGATGCTGGCCGATGAGCCGGTGGCGTCGCTCGATCCTGCGCTGAGCCAGCAAACGTTGGAGCTGCTGTGCCGCCTGGCTGAAGAAAGCGGCGTCACATTGCTCTGTTCGCTGCACCAGCCGCACCTGGCCGAGCATTATTTCGAACGCATCATTGAAATGCGCAGCGGCGAAATCGTTGGCGAGCGCAAGGGCGAAGGCCGGCTGGATGCGCCGGAGCTGTTTCCCGCGCTCGGGGAAGGGATCTGATGGCGGGAATGGACCGCTCTTCACGCTGCTGCGCCAATTCTTTCCACCGGAACTTTCGCTGCCAGTTACCTAAAGGCAGCGCTGACTCCGCTGGAGCAGACCATCGCGATGGCGGCGGGCGGAATCCTGATCGCGGTGGTGATGGGGATGATCACCGGCATTTGGGTGGGCGCGGGATTTCCGGGCGGCATCGCGGGATTTACGCGTGCCTCGCGGGCGTGCGGTCCATTCCCGGATCTAACGCTGGGCATCTTGTGCGTGGTGGTGGTCGGGATCGGACCGGCGGCGGGCATGCTCGCGCTCGCGATTTTTTACAGCGCCGCGGTCGGCAAGATTTTCTCCGATCTGTTTCGATCCGCCGATCGCGGGCCAACGCAAGCCCTGCGCGCGACCGGCGCAAGCCGTCTTTCGGTGGCTCTGTATGGCCTGCTGCCGCTGCGTTCCAAGGACATCTTGAGCTATGGCTCGTACGAGTTCGAAAGCGCCATGCGCTGTTCGGTGATCGTGGGCGCGGTAGGCGGAGGCGGCATCGGCACGGAGCTGGTTGGAACCATCAATGCGCTGGACTTTCGCCGCGCCACTACCATCATCCTGCTGCTGATCGCGCTCATTGCCGTCATCGATGCGGGCGCACGCTGGGTGAAACAGAAACCGAGTCTTTTGGTTCTTGGTCTTTCCGCTGGCCGCGATCGCATTCTGGCAGGATCGGCCGAGCATGTTGGCGTTCTCGCATTCCGTATCAACCTTCGCCGGGATGCTTCCTCCGAGCTTTGCCGCATGCGGCCGTGATGAAGTTGCCGAAGCTTTTGCTCGAGACCGCCGAGATCGCGCTCGGAGGCACGTTCTTCGCGATGCTCGGCGCGCTGCCTTTGGGTTTGGCGGCTGCGCGGAATTTTGTGCCGCCCTGGATCTCGCTGCCCGTGCGGCGACTGCTGGAAGCTTTGCGCGCGGTTCCGGAAATGGTTTGGGGATTGGTGCTGGTGGGCGTCATCGGCACCGGCCCCGAAGCGGGAGTCATTGCGCTGGCGCTGCATGGCACTGGGTCGCTGGGCCGATTGTATGCCGAGTCATTCGAAAACATTCGCACGGAACCAGTGCACTCCATCGCGGCCACCGGCGCACGTCCGCTCGCCGTCGCAGGTTTCGCTTATCTTCCGCTGGCCGTCGCGCCGCTCGCGGTCCACACGTTATTTCGCCTGGAATGGAACGTGCGCGCAGCGACCATTGTCGGCGTGATTGGCGCGGGCGGCATCGGCCAGGCTCTGTACAATGCGCAGCAGCTTTTCTTCTATCAGCAGATGGCGGCCTACATTGCGATCACGTGGCGTGATCGTCGGCGTGCCGTGGATTACGCGAGCAGCCGCTTCCGGCAAGACATGGGATTGATGGAGCGCTACGCGTGAGCCAAGTGGCTGATCACGCAACGCGTTTTCCCCGAAACCATCGAGCTGCTCTCGCCGCACGCCGACGTAATCGTCGGGCCGCCCACACGCGATGCGGACGCGTTGATGGTCTTCATGCCGGATTCGCTGGATGAAGCAGTTCCTGCGCTCCTGTCCGCAATCTGAAGATCGTCGCCGGCGCGCATTAAAGGGCTGCGATAATTTCGACGTGGAGGCCTGCACGCGGCTGGGCATCTGGTTCACCATCGTTCCGGATCTGCTGACTGAGCCGACCGCGGAGCTGGCGCTCGCATCTGATGCTCGGCCTGGCGCGCAACGTGCATGGCCGGCGATCGCCTGATTCGAAGCGGCGAATTTCAGGGCTGGCGGCCCATTCTTTATGGAACGGGCCTGGCGGGCAGCACGGTGGGCATCATTGGGTTTCGGCGCGGTGGGCCGCGCGCTGGCTCGAATGCTTCAGGGATTTTCCTGCCGCGATTCAATACTTACGATCCGGCAGTCGAAGGATCAACGCCCTTCGATGCGGTGCTGGCGTCCAGCGATTTCTTACTTCCGCTTTTTCCGCTCACACGCGGATACCTTCCACTTGCTCGGCCGCGAGCGTCTGAGCCCAAATGAAACGCGGCAGCTATCTGATCAACGTCAGCCGAGGTTCGGTGGTCGACGAAGAAGCCGTCGCCGATGCCATGGAGAGCGGGCACCTGGCCGGATACGCCGCCGACACGTTCGAAATGGAAGACTGGGCGCGGCAGCGATCGTCCGCGCGAGATCAATCCGCGCCTGTTGCGCTTTGCCCGATCGGACATTGTTCACGCCGCATCTCGGGTTCGGCTGTCGCCTCCGCGCGTTTGCAAATCGAACTCGCCGCCGCCAACAATATCCTGCAAGCGCTGCCCGGCGAACGCCCCTCCGGCGCGATCAATCATCCAATGAAACGATAACGGCCAAAATCAGCCAGCATCGCGGCGGCAAAATCGAATAAATCAACAAGCGATACACTGACGTTATGGAACCCAAAGACTCTGCCGTGTCTCGCAGGGGTGTGCTGGCGGGGGGCGTCGCGCTCGCCGCGCAAGGTGGCGCATTACTCGCCCAATCGCAGCCCGCACAATCCAAACCTGCCGCTCCTGGCCGCAAATTTCGCGGATGGGTCTCGCGCGGAGCGGGCCCGGGCCGCACCACCCTGCAAGAACTCACGCTGCGCCCCATCCGCGGACGGCAAATCGTGGTCCGCACCGAAGCCACCAACCTTTGTTACTCCAATTCGAGCGATGTGTTGGGGCTTCCCATGCCGGGTCTTCCGCCTGCTCCGCCTAAGAATACGCCACCCCGACCCATCCCGCCGGCGTTCCTCGCCCTGTCCCGCATGGCCTTGATTCAGGGCCACGGCGGCATCGGTGTTGTGGAAGCCGTCGGTCCGGAAGTGCGCCGCGTGCAGGTGGGCGATCGCGTGTGCGTCTCGGGCACGCCGCAATGCGGCTCCTGTTACCAGTGCCTGCGTGGGCGCGCCGACATGTGCCAGTTTCTGGGACGCCAGGGCCCGAGCGACCTGGTTCCTATCGCCGACATGCGTGACGGCACGCCGGTCTACGCCAACTCGCACATCGGCGGACTCGCCGAGCTCATGGTCACCTTCGAAGAATGGGTGGTGCCGCTGTTCACCAAGGCATCCTCCGTGGATCTGGAAATGGTTTGCAGTTGCGTCGCCGTTGCGGGCCTGGGCTGCACGGCATCGCAAGTTCTGGCCGCGATTGACATCAGTTCCATCGTTGCTGTAGTGGGCTGCGGCCCCCTCGGATTGAGCGCCATCCAGGGCGCCCGCATTGCCGGCGCTTCCACCATCATCGCGATCGATCCCATTCGTGTTCGCCGCGAGGTGGCCCTGAAGGTCGGCGCGACGCATGTTCTGGATCCCAACGTGGATGGCGACAAGCTGGTGGAGAAAGTTCGCGAACTGTCGAATGGCCCGAACAATCGTCTTTGGGCGGGCGGCCGCGATTCCGGCGGACTCCTGGGAGGCGCCGGCGCCGACTTCGTGGTCGAAGCCGTGGGCGCGGATCGCGCCAGGCCCAAGCTCGAAGCCGGTCCCGATCCCACTGGCATTTTGCCAATTCAACAGGCCTACATGATGTGCGCTCCCGGCGGACACATCGTCACAACCAGTCTTCCCACCGGCAATCTGACTTTGCCGGCCGTGGTGTTCACCATCGGAGGCCGCACGCATCACGCGGGCCAATACGGAGGCGCCAATCCGATGCGCGACATCCCCCGGTTCGTGGAACTCCTCGACAAAGGTCAATTCGATGCGAAGTCCCTGGCCACCACCGTGGTGCCTATCGAAGGCATGCTGGACGCCTACCAGCAGGTGATTGACCGCACCACCGTTACCGCGATTATGACCGCGTAATGGCTATCCGGCTCCGTCGCGGTACAGCCAATGACGCGGAGTTTCTGGCTTGGGTGATGTTTACCGCCTCGCGCGCGCATCTCACGCGAGGCCTGTGGGATCTGATCGTCGGGGCTGACGAAGCGGGCTGTCTCGAATATCTCAGACGCCTGGCCTTGGCTGAGCCGCGATCGTTGTATCACTGCGAAAGCTTCCTCATCGCTGAATCCGACGGCGCGCGCGCCGCGGCGCTCTGCGGCTTTCAAACGCACGGCGCATGGGAAATCGTCGGCGACGCGATGGCCGGCGTGCAGCGCGATCTTGGGTGGACCGAGGAACAGTCAGCAGCATCTTATCAGCGGCTGGCTCCGATTTGGGCCGCCTGTATGCCTCGCGATATCGGAGCCGATTTTGCCATCGAAAGCGTTGCAACGTTACCGGAGTACCGGCGGCGGGGACTCATCAGCGCGCTCATGGACGAAGTGTTGGGGAACGCCACGGCGCGCAGATGCAGGCTCGCGCAAGTCACGACGTACATAGGAAATGATGCGGCTCAATCCGCGTATGAAAAATCGGGCTTCACCGTGCTGGACGAAAAACGATGCGCCGATTCGGGAAAGATTCTAGGAGTACCGGGATTCGTACGACTGACGCGCCAGCTGAAAATTGACTGAAGGTTTTCCTTTCCGGCACATCGTTGTAATCAAATCTTAAGCAAAACGACATATTGCGCGGCTATACTCGGCAAGCTGAAGGAGAGTTATGGCCGCTGGAGCAGCACCCGCACTACAACAAAAAATGTCAAAAAGCCCCGGAATGATCGGCATGGCCGTCTTCGGGGCCGCTCTCGTCGTTGGTCTCATCTACACCGTCACCAGTCTCGCAAGAGACCTGCAGGCAGAGCGAGGCACGTCGATCTTCCCCTACGTCTTGCTCGGCGTCGCGCTGCTGGTCGCGCTTGGCTTTGAGTTTGTGAATGGTTTTCACGACACGGCTAATGCTGTTGCTACGGTTATCTATACGCATTCGCTGGAGCCGCACTTAGCGGTAGCGTGGTCCGGCATGTGGAATTTCCTCGGCGTCCTGGTTTCTTCGGGCGCCGTTGCGTTCACCATCATCACGTTGCTGCCGGTGGAATTAATCCTGCAGGTTGGAAGCGGCGCCGGATTTGCGATGGTCTTCGCGCTGCTGATCGCGGCGATCATCTGGAATCTTGGCACCTGGTACTTCGGGCTGCCAGCCTCGAGTTCGCACACCATGGTCGGTTCCATCATCGGCGTCGGCATTGCGAATCAATTGATGAATCCCCGGCAAGGCACCAGCGGCGTCGACTGGGGCCAAGCCATGGGCGTCGGACGTTCGTTGCTGGTTTCGCCGCTGGTGGGATTCTTCATGGCGGCCGTGCTTTTGATGATTTGCAAGGCCATCATTAAGGACCGCGCGTTATATGAAGCGCCAACCACTGGCGAGCCGCCGCCCTTCTGGATTCGGGGCTTGCTGATCTTCACTTGCACCGGCGTCAGTTTCTTTCACGGCTCTAATGACGGACAGAAAGGCATGGGCCTGATTATGCTGATCCTGATCGGCACCGTGCCCACCACCTACGCTCTGAATCGTGCCGTGTCTCCCGCGCAGACGGCCGATTTTCTGGCAGTGTCGCAACAAACCGTCCAGATGCTGAACGCGCATGTTAGTCCGTCCGCGGTGGTTGCCGACCCGCGCGACGACTTGACGGCCTATATTCGCACCAAGGATTTTAACGCCAACACTATGCTGGCGCTGCGCTCGGTAATCAGCGATATCGGCGACGAGACCGCCATCTACAAGCAGCTCAAGAATGTCCCCTCGAACGCGACCCGGAACTTTCGGAACGATATGTACGTGGTGAGCGAAGCGATTCGCTTGATTGAGAAGTCCGGCAAAGCGACGTTCACACCGGACGAAGATAAGATTCTCGCGAACTATAAGAAGCACGTCGACCTCGCCACTAAGTTCATCCCCACCTGGGTGAAGGTGGCCGTAGCGATGGCGCTAGGCCTGGGCACCATGATCGGCTGGAAGCGCATTGTGGTTACGGTGGGCGAAAAGATCGGCAAGGATCACCTCACCTACGGACAGGGCGCCGCCGCCGAGATCACCGCCATGGCCACCATCGGCATGGCCGATTATTGGGGGCTTCCTGTGAGCACAACGCATGTGCTTTCCTCCGGCGTCGCAGGAACCATGGCCGCCAATCGGACTGGTTTGCAGTGGGGCACGGTTCGCAATCTCGCGCTCGCGTGGGTGCTGACTCTTCCCGCCGCCATGATCCTGTCGGGGTTCCTATTCTGGGCCCTGCGGAACGCATTCCAAGGCTAAAGATATGGAAAACGCTGAACTCGACCAACTGCGACTCAAATACAAGGCGGCGGTGGATCGTTGGGTTACCGCCATTCGCGCCGAGGAAGACCTCTCGAAAATCGATCATTCGATGGTCGCCGACGAGGCATGGGACCAGGCGAACTTCACCGAAGAGGACGCCAGAAACGCCGCCAAAGCGGCTCGCCAGGAATACGCGGACGCGTTGCGGCAGGTTCTCTTTAATTTCTAGGCGTGCCATAATGGCTGGGAGATGCAGCCATTCGCCGACCGGCTGATCGCGGAAATTCGCGCCAAAAATAGCCGCTGCGTGGTTGGCCTGGACCCGCGCATCGATCAGATGCCCGCGTTCATTGACCCGCAGCAAGGTGCTTGCGCTGCGATCACTCAATTTCATGAGCTGGTGCTGGACGCCGTCGCCGGTCTCGTTCCGGCCGTAAAACCGCAGCTCGCGTTCTTCGAGCAATATGGCGTCGCGGGAATGCAGGCTTTTGAGAATACCGTGCGGGCGGCCAGGCAGCGCGGGCTGCTGGTGATCGCCGACGGCAAACGCAATGATATTTCTTCCACTGCCGAAGCCTACGCGAATGCGTACCTGGGCCGCGACGCGTTCGATTGCGACGCGCTCACCGTTACGCCCTACCTGGGGCGAGACAGCCTTGTGCCTTTCGTCGGCGCGTGCCAGAAACACGGCAAAGGTATGTTCGTGATTCTGAAAACATCTAATCCGGGATCGAAGGATTTCGAAGACCAGCCGCTCGCCGAATCGGGCCGGCCGCTGTATGAAAAGATCGCCGGGGTTTTGAACGAGCTGGGCGATGGCTTGGTGGGCCAGTCTGGTTACAGTTCCATCGGCGCAGTGATTGGTGCGACTTTTCCTAAAGAAGGCCGCCGTTTGCGCCTGCTCATGCCGAAAGCATTAATTCTGGTGCCGGGTTACGGGGCACAAGGCGGAAGCGCCCAAGCCGCGGCCGAGTGCTTCGGTGACGACGGCCTCGGCGCGATCGTGAATTCATCGCGCGGAATCACCTACGCGTTCGGCAATCGCGCTATCTCGCAAGACGCGTTTGTTCGCTCCGTTCGCGAGAACACCCAGCGCATGATCGGCGACATAAATGCGGCAGTGAAGGCTGCTACCATTTCTGCGCCATGAAATTGTGGCGCACGCACTCTTGCGCAATGCGGCTTGGTTTTGCAGCCACAAAACATTTCAAAGACTTATGTTTAATCGGGGCATGTGGCAGCTCCGGTTTTACAAGTATTGGAGTTGGACGTCGGCACGAGCGCGCGCGCCACAATGATTTTCAATTACCGACCCTCATCGAAAACTAAGCGTGCCGCGTTCACCCTCACTGCGACCTCCTTTGGCCCTAGCAACATTGAGGATTTATACTCGAAGCGTGGAGTCCCGCGTCACCATCAGCCGCACATCCCCCGACGACGTCAAGCAGCGCCAGATCATTGTGAAGCTGGATGGCCAGCGGCTGGGGGAGCTCATGTACGGCGATGAAATATCGCGCGCAGTGGAGCCCGGGCCCCATCGCCTGCAAGTGGACAACACCTGGAACTGGAAGAATGTGGATTTTACGCTCGCGCCGGGCGAGCATGCGCGGTTTCAAACGGTGAATCGCGGCGGACGCTTCACCTGGTTCCTGGTGGGGACCATCGGCGTGGGCCCCATGTACGTACACATCGAGCGCGTGCCGGAACCGGCAAATCAGGCGGTTTGAGATGCGAGCTGGCGGTCGCCCAGTTCTGCGCGAACCAGACCGGCGCCTGCGACCATCGCTTGCAGCTTTCCGAAAGCAACGTCTTGCGGCAGGTATTTCATCCCGCAGTCCGGCGCGACAATCAGTTGCTCCGCGCTGATATAGGGAAGCGCGCGGCGGATGCGAGCCGCCACCTTCTCAGGCGTTTCCACTTCGTTGCTGGAAAGATCCAGTACGCCCAGGATAATCTTTTTGCCTGTGAGCTTGGCCAGCACCGAGCAATCGAGTGACGACTGTGCCGTTTCAATCGAGATGCAGTTCACCGGCGCATCGGCCAGCTCGGTCAGGAACTGATATTCGGACGGGCGATTCGCCACCATGGCCGCGTAACCGAAACAAAGGTGAATCGCGGTTTCGCCCGGAACGCCGTCCAGCGCGCGGCTCAGCGCTTTCAGCCCGAACTGCCGCGCCTTTTCCGGCATGGCTTGCATGTACGGCTCGTCGATCTGCACGATGTCCGCGCCGGCCGAGAAAAGATCCTTGATCTCTTCGTTCACAGCCGCGGCGTAATCCATCGCCATCTCTTCTTCAGACTGATAGAAATCGTTCTGCGCCTGTTGCGACATGGTATACGGGCCGGGAACCGTTACTTTCGCGCGGCGCTCCGTATTGGCGCGCAAGAACTGCATGTCGCGAACTTCCACCGCGTGCTTGCGGCGAATCTTGGCCACCACGCGCGGGACAAGGTTCAGCTTGCCTGAGCGCGCCACCACTTGTGCTGGATTGTCGAGATCGATTCCTTCCAGCGCCGTGGCGAATCGGTTGGAATAGCTTTCGCGGCGGATTTCGCCGTCCGTGATGATGTCCAGGCCTGCCAGTTCCTGCGCGCGGATCGCCAGAATAGTAGCGTCGTCCTGCGCCTGTTCGAGAAATTCGGGTGCAACGCGCCAAAGATCGGTGGCGCGAACGCGCGGCGGCAGGCGGTGCGAAAGCTGTCGCGCGATCGATCAGCCAATCGGGTTGGGGATAAGATCCCACCAGAGATGTCGGAAAGAGAGTGGTACTCATGAACGCCTGAATTGTATCACGCGAGCCGCGAATTGCAGCCTCATGGAATATGATAGTCACCAATGCGATTTTTGTTGGTTCTGCTGGCAGTGGCTGCGGCGTACGCGCAGGACGGGGACGCCGGGCCGGCCCGATCGGATTGGCCAACTCACGGCGGATCGCAATTTCGCCTGGCGCTATAGCGCGCTGGATCAAATCAACACCACCAACGTGAAGAACCTGGCGGTCGCGTGGGCGTTTCAGACCGGCGACTACGGCGACAGTTTGCAATCCACGCCGATCGTGATCGACGGAGTGATGTACGTTTCCACTTCTTACTCGCAGGTGTTCGCGCTGGATGCGGCGACGGGGCGGCTGATCTGGCGCTACAAATATCCGCTTCGCGCCACCGTGGGCCGATCGGGCGGCGAGGCGTTTCGCATCAATCGCGGACTCGCGGTGAGCGATGGCAAAGTTTTTCTCGGCACGCCGGATAGTTTCCTGGTGGCGATCGATCAGAAGACCGGCCACGAGTTGTGGCGCGTAAATGTCGACGATTCCAATCAATGCGGGTGCAGCATCACGTCGGCGCCGCTGGTGGTGAAGGACAAGGTGATCGTCGGCGGCTCGGGCGGCGACAATGCGCATCGCGGCTACCTGACGGCGTTTTATGCCAAGACCGGGCGGCTGGCGTGGCGCTGGTACGTGATCCCGGGGCCGGGCGAAAAGGGTCATGAGACGTGGAAGGGCGAGAGCTGGAAGACCGGCGGCGGATCGCCGTGGCTGACCGGCTCGTTCGATCCGGAGCTGAACTTGTTGTATTGGGGCACGGGCAATGCCGCCGGCGATTTCTACGCTGGCGATCGCAATAACGGTGAGAAGAACGATGTGAACCTTTACACCGCCAGCGTGGTGGCGCTCGATCCGGATACGGGCAAGCTGCGCTGGCATTTTCAAGAGATCCCGAACGACGTTTGGGATTTTGATTCGGCGTACGAATGCATCCTGATGGATCGTATGGTGAACGGGCGGATGCGAAAGCTGCTGGTTCACATGAACAAGAGTGGCGTGACGTTTGTCCTGGATCGCGTGACGGGAGAATTCGTCGGCGTGTTCAGCGTGCCCGAAGTTCGGACTTGGATTTCGGGCGTCACCGAAGATGGAAAGCTGGTTGGGCGGCGCGAGCCGGAGCTCGGCAAGACGATGAACTTCTGTCCGACGCCGGCGGGCGCGAAGAGCTGGAACGAGATGGCGTATTCGCCGCGTACCGGATTGATCTACACGCCGACGCTCGAAATTTGCGTGGACATCACGGCTGAGCATCAGCAGGCGGACGAAGGCCGATTCTTTATGAGCGGAAGTTGGGATTTGAAGCTGCCGCCGAATCGCGAGACGTACAGCCACGTGGATGCGTGGGACCCGATGACGCGAAAGCGCGTGTGGAGTTATCCGTACAAATACGTGCTGCTGGCTTCGATGCTGGCGACGGCGGGAGACCTGGTATTCACCGGCAATCCCGAGGGCGAGTTCTTCGCTCTGGACGCGCGCACGGGCGCGAAACTGTGGAGTTTCCAGACCGGCGCGGGGCATCGCGGATCGTCGATCAGTTACTCTGTGAACGGGAGGCAGTACATCGCGACACCGACGGGATGGCCGGTGACGAACATCGGCGCCGCCACGCAGGCGCTGTTTCCCGATCAAGTGTGGCGCAATGGATCGACTGTGATGGTGTTTGCGCTTACCGGACGGATCGAAGTAAGTGAGGCTCAGCGTATCTGGATCAATCGCCGATCGCCGGAGGGATCCACCGCGGGCGATGCGTTGCGCAATACCATCGACCTGGCGCGTTGGGCGGAACAGCTCGGATATCAGCGCTATTGGCTGGCCGAGCATCATGGGACGCCGGGACTGGCGGACGCAAGCCCCGAAGTGATGGTGGGGCCGGTGGCGGCTGCCACGTCGCGCTTGCATGTCGGCACCGGCGGCGTGATGCTGCCGCACTACAGCCCGCTCAAAGTGGCCGAAACATTCAGCATGTTAAGTGCTTTATTCCCCGGGCGCATCGATTTGGGGCTGGGGCGCGCGGCGGGAACCAGCGCCGGAATCGCGTACGCGTTGCAGCGCGACCGCAGGCAGCCCGCGCCGGACGATTTTCGCGAGCAATTGCAGGAGCTGCTGGGATATCTGGAGAATCGCGGGCCGTCGACGGGACCGTTTCGCCAATTGGCGTCGCTTGCATTTCGAAAGTCCGGAGCCGTGGCTGCTGGGATCGTCGGCGCAAAGCGGAATCTGGGCCGCGGAGTTGGGGCTGCCGTACGTTTTCGCCGATTTCATCAATCCGAATGGTGAGGCCGATCGCGGAATATTATCGCGAGCATTTCCAGCCGTCGGCGCGATTGCAGGCACCGCGCGTGGGCGTGGCCACTTGGGCGATTTGCGCCGACACCGACGAAGAGGCGCAGCGTCTGGCGTCCAGCATGCGAATGCTGATGCTGATGTTGTATCGCGGGCAATTGATTCCGGTGCCATCGGTCGCAAACGGCGCTGAGACGTTTCTGGCGAAAGAAGGCGTGGCGGCGGAGACGTTGCCGGTGGGCCGGCAGAATCATCGTTGGGGACGCCGCCGAAGGTGCGTTCGATGATCGAAGAAGTCGCGGCGGATTATGGGGCGGAAGAAGTTTTCGTCGTCAATATCATGCATGACCACGCCGCGCGGAAACGATCGTACGAGCTGATCGGCGCGAAGGCGCAGTCTTTACAACATAAAGTACTCTGTGATAGCTTAAAGTTATGACGGAAAGCGATTGGGTCCGGTATTTCCGCGAACAACGCAGCGGAACCTTCCTTGCCTTGGGATGACGGCTATCGGTTGAGCGGGGCCGAACGCGCGGTGGTCATCCAATCCATCCAGCAATTCCAGCTAGGCGAGAACGCGCAGGGCCGGCGGTTGCTGGAGCGGGCGAAGAGCGTGGATGCTGACTATGTTCAAGCGCTGCGGCTATTCATCCAGGAAGAACAGCGTCACAGCCGATTGCTCGGCAGCTTTCTCGCGATTCAGGGGCGCAATGCCTGCGCCGGCATTGGGTGCACGCTGCATTTCGCCGATTGCGAGGATGGGCCGGCCTGGAGTTGCGCATGCGCGTGCTGGCTACGGCGGAAGTGCTGGCCATCCCCTATTACACGGCTTTGCGCGACGCCACCGGGTCGCCCTTGCTGCGGTCCATTTGCTGCCGCATCCTGACCGAAGAAGCGCAGCATTTGCGATTTCAAGCGTTCACCTTTTGGCGATTGGGATCGCGCCGGGCGGTGCTGCTGCGCGCCTGACGCGCAGCCTGCATCGATATTTTCTCATGGCAACGATGCTGCTGGTGTGGATGCGAACATCGATGGGTATTTCGCGCGGGCGGATATTCGCTGCGCGAGCTATGGAGACAAAGCCTTACCGAGGGTGAAGTTCTGCTGGCACCGGCAGCCTGCTCGCGCCACAGGCCGAGAGCTTTCTGCGCCGGGCGATCCGAAAAGCTGAAGAGCACGGACTCTTCCGTGGCATGGTGCGAGACCGAGTGCCAGGAGGGCACGACGAAGATGTCGCGCGCCGACCAATCGAACGAGCGATCTCCGATGAGGCTGGTTCCCTGCCCTTCGGCGACGCAAAAGACCGTGGAGTCCGTGGAGCGATAGGGCGCGCCGTGAAATCCTGCGGGCAGCAATTGCAGGAACGCGCCGAGCGTCGGCGTGACAGAAGCGCCGCTGGACTTCAGGTACTCGAGCTTGGCTCCATGACAAGGATCGAATGATTTGTTATGAAGTGATTTGTTCTGGAGCGCTTCGCGAGCCGGCGCATAAGGAAACGCAAATGCCGACGTCGACGGAATGGACGGCTTGCTGCGTCGCCTCATCAGGAAGATGCTCGGCAAAACTGCTGTCGAAGAAATTCACGATGGGAATATCCAGGCCGTCCAGCCAGACCACCGGCGAACCGCCGGGATTTCCGTGATCGTGAAACGTCCAGGAAGGTGTGAGAACGAGATCGCCCGGATGCATGGTGACACGTTCGCCGTCCACGGCGGTGTAAGCGCCCTCGCCTTCGAGGATGAAGCGCAACGCGCACGCCACGTGGCGGTGGCTGCTGGTGAATTCACCCGGCAAAACCAACTGCAAGCCGGCGTAAACGCTTTGTGCGATGCGCGACCCGCCTGGGAAACCTGGATTTTCGAGCATCAGGACGCGGCGCTCGGCTTCGCGCGCCGTGATCAATTCGCCCGATTCCATCAGGAACGGCCGCATCTCGTCATATCGCCAGAGCGCGGGAACAGCCGACGGATGCGGCCGTGCGCCGACGATTTCGCCCAGCACCTCCCACAGCGGAGCTGCGTTCAGCTTGGCGATCCGCTGATAGAAGTCCTGGCGCGGAGCGGCGATCATGCCGGTAAAGACCCGAGCGTGAGGCGAACTTCCTTGCGCGGATCGTCCACCACTTCGCACTTGTCATCCAGGATCATGGTTGCGCGCTTGGAGGTGGTGTAGGCCGGCCACGCCAGTCCCTTCTGGCTGGGATTGCCGGTGCGCGCGAAAGCCACCCATGCGCCGCTGATTTTGCCCGCTAGCGCATACCGATCTTCGCCCGAACCAGTCATGGGCTTGCCGGCATCCGGATTGTCGAAGACGAACGGGATTTCCATGCAGTGCATGGCTTTCAACTTGCCATCGCGCACCGGCGACCGCCATTTGAAGTAATACATGTAGGTGGGCGCCTTCCCGAGCGCGGCTTTGCGTTCGGCGGCGGTGATGGCGTTGGTCCAGGTAAAGGTATCGGAAGCGGATTCGAGAGCGATATCGATGTTGCTGATGCCGGGATTCACTTTCTTATAGACCGCGATGATCTTGCCGACCTCGGCGTCATTGGTGCGGAATGTTTGCTTCACGTGCTGCCGCATCGCGGCCTCTCCTCTTCGAGTTGAGTTGGCGTGCTGCCGTGAGAATTATACAACCTTTGACAGCCTATCAAGGCTGAGATTCGTGGAATGTTCCGGCCAAAGCCAGCTCTCCCAATCGGATGGATCAAAGGCATGTGTCCACTATCCTGAGTGTATGGGTGAGGCGAACCAAGCTGTTGCGATCGTCACGGGCGGGAGCCGCGGGATTGGCGCGGCGATTTCCAAACTACTGGCGGCGAATGGATATGCGGTTGCGGTGAATTATGCGAAAGATTCTGCTGCAGCCCAGAGTGTGGTGGATCATCTGGCCGGCGTGGGCTCGCGGGCGGTTGCGATCCAAGCCGACGTGTCGTGCGAGACCGACGTCCTGCGCCTCTTTGAGACGGCCGAACACGAGCTTGGCCCCATCCGCGCGCTGGTCAACAACGCGGCCATCACCGGCGGCTTCGCCCGCGTGGAAGACGTCAACAGCGCCGCCATTGCCCAGATGCTGGCCGTGAACGTCACAGGAACAATTCTGGGCTCGCGTGAAGCCGTGAGAAGGATGTCGACGCGGTGGGGCGGATCGGGTGGAGCTATCGTGAATATTTCCTCGATTGCGGCAAGAACCGGCAGTGCGAGCGAATGGGTGCCTTATGCGGCATCGAAGGCCGCGGTAAACACGTTCACCATCGGACTGGCGCGTGAAGTGGCCACCGAAGGCATTCGAGTCAACGCTGTTGCGCCGGGCTTGGTGGAAACCGGGCTGCACGCGGCGAACGGCGAGCCGGGACGGATTGCGCGGCTGAGCCCTTCGATACCGATGCATCGGGCGGGAACGCCGCAGGAGATCGCTGAAGGTGTTATGTGGCTGCTTTCGGACGCGGCATCCTATACGACTGGGAGCATTCTCGAAATCGGCGGCGGGCGCTAGCCGCGATTGTCAGGCGATGGTTTCCGTGCGCGGATCCCAGCGCACCGTGCGGCCTTGGTGATAGCTTTCGAGCGCCATGCGGCAGGCAACGGAGACCCGGTAGCCCAGCTCAAACGGGCAGTGGGGCTCTTTGCCCGAACGGATGCAGTCCACGAAATTCCGCATGTGCGCGGTGGGGAAATTCGCCACTTTGCCGGCCATCTCGGTGCCTTCCGGACGGTTCACCTTTTGCGGAATGTAGCGAATGCCGGACGGGACTGCGGGAGATGGTGCCGTCCGAACCCAGCACATCTTCGGAGATTCCGAGCTGGCTGTTGCCGAGCCCCGAGTCCCAACTGATGAGCATCTGTTCGGCCTGCTGCAAGCGTCACGTTCATGGTGTCGGGAACGTCGCGGCCGTCCTTCCATAGATACAGGCCGCCGGTCATGGTGGCCGCTTGAGGAATTTGCAAATTGAGGGCTTTGTACCAGAATGCGAGTTGCTGGCTCAGATTCTCGTAAACGTTGCCGCCGGAATAATCCTCAAAGAAACGCCAATTGACGAAGCGATGCGGATCGAATTCGCGTGGCGGCGCGGCGCCCAGGAACGAGTCCCAGGCGATGTTCTCGGGCGTCATGTCCGGGTAGACCGGCCGCGCCCACTGCGCTTTGCCATGCGGCGTATTGCGATACCACTGCATGCGAATGGCTGTGATTTTGCCCACATGGCCGGTGGCCAGGAAATTGACGGCGTCGCGAATCTGGCCGGAAGAGCAAGATTGGTGGCCGATCTGGACAATCGCCTTCGGAGCCTGACGATAGGCCGCGCGCATGCGCTTGGCATCGTCCAGCGTGAAGGCCAGCGTCCTTTCCTGATACACGTGCTTGCCCGCTTCGAGCGAGTGAACGAAGTGCTCGGAGTGCAGATGCTGCGGCGTGGCGATGATGACGGCGTCAATGCCTGGATCGTCCAGCAGCCGGCGATGATCGTTATACGCCGCGGCGCCGGGGATCAGGTTGCGCGCGTCATCCAGGCGTTTGTTGTACACGTCGGCAAAAGCGGCGATCTCAACGTTGGGGCAGGCGATGGCCTGATGCACCAATTCGGTTCCGCGCTGCCCGGCGCCGATGATGCCCACCCGCACGCGGTCGTTCGCGCCCAGCACGCCGGCCGAGGAGGCCAGCGTGGATGCCAGGCCAGTGGCCATGGCACCGATAAATTTACGGCGGGAATCCATTGTTATGGGGCTCTTATAACTAGTTTACGGCTTTTTCCAGTGCGGCCCGGGTTTCGCGGATTTGTTCGGCGTGGCGGCGCGCGTGCGCGGCGATGATGATCAAAAACTCGACGCCATTCATCGGCCCCAAGCGCGGATGAGCGGACGCCAGGCGATACAGATCGTCGCAACGCTCTTCGGCAAACTGAATGCTGCGCGTGCGTCCGGCGTTGAATTGTTCGATGGCTTCGCCGAGCGTCTGCGAAGCGGCCCTTGGGCCACGCGGCCTCGGGCGCTTGGATGCGCGTGGAGCGATCCGGAATGCGCGCCATCAGGCCGGTTTCTTTTTCTTTGTCCACCCGCGGAGCATCCAGCTTTTCGGCGGCTTCCAGCCAGCCCAGGAAGCGCTCCTCCACACTGGTGACGTGCTCCACGCAATCCAGCACGGACCAGCGCGCCGGATCAGGACGAGTTTTCGCCTGAGATTCGGTGAGTCCGGCCACCGCGGCCAGGAATTCCTGGCGGCTGCGCTCCAGCTTGTCTACAATTTCGTCTACGATTTCGGTTCGTTCTTGAGGGGCCATGGCCGATTCCTTATGCGTTCAGTCCACACTGCCAGAACGCGCACAACGCAGTATTGTACAACGCTAGCGCAGTGGTTATTTGTCCCAGATGATTGTCGTGCGTGGAGAGAAAGGCCGCCTGCTCGACGACGTCGGGGTGCAGATCGCCGTCGGTGGAACAATCGATCACAACCGCCCCAGGTTTGACGTTGCGAATCAAGTCGGCTTCCGAAAGCGCCGGGAAGGCGGTGACAACGATGTCGGCGGTTTTGAGGAAATGCTCGCGGTCTTCCGGCCGGGTTTGGGCATGGACCATCACCGCGGTGGCGCCCACGCGCATGAGCATGCTTTGCAGGGGAATGCCGATGCGCGACGAGTTGTTGAAGATGACGGCGGTGGGACCTGGCTGGCTGAAGTCGCGCGGGAACATTTTCTTGAGGGTGTTGTGCTGAGACAGGAGCGTCAGGATGGCGCGCGCGGTGCACGGCACCACACCCTCGTATTTTTCTTCCTCGTCCACAGTGCGGATATTCAGCGCCATGCGGCCGGTGTTTTCCACGGTCAGTCCTTCAATGTCTTTTTCGGGCCGGACACGGCGCAGGAAATAATCCTCGTTCTTGCCGAACGGCGTGGGGAAGAAGATGAAGGTTCCGTGGATTTTTTCGTTGACTTGCGCTCCCATCAAAAGCAATTCCAGAGCGTCCGCGCTATGGGCCTCTTCGATGCGAAAGTCGATGCCGTGCTCGCGGAATTTCTTGCCCATGTAGCTGGCGTAGCGGCGGGCGCCGCGGTCCAGCGGCGTTTCGGGCAGGCGCGGCAGGAAGGCGGCCACGCGGACGCGCTCCCGGTCCAGGCCGGTTCGCTCCACCTGGCTCAATTTGCGCTCAGCCTGGGTGAAGACGTCGCTCGCAACGCTGATACAATCCAATCGTTTTGCCGCCGGAATGTTTTTCGTCCAGCTCATATCCGGCATAAACGAAGACGTGGAAGGCGCGGCCGGGTTCGCCCCCGGCAATTCAAGAGTGGTCATGGGCTCTCTTTAATTATCGCCCGGAGCGGCTAGGGGCGTGTAATAGAGTATTATCGCGCCCGATCGAAAGGTCTGTGTTCGGGAGAGTCTCAGCTTCAATCGGACTCTGATGTCCGGAAACAGCGGTCTTCCGCCGCCGATCAGGACCGGGTTGAGGATCACCCTGTATTCATCGATCAGCCCCGCCTGAAGCAGGCATGAAGCGAGGGTAGCGCTCCCCAAAATCACCATATCTCCGCCGGGCACTTGCCTGAGTTTCCCAACTTCCTCCACTGCGTCGCCCCGAAATAGCTTCGAATTGTTCCATTCCACGGCGTTCAGGGTTCGTGAGAAAACCACCTTCGGCAGGCCATTCATTTGGTCCGCGATCTCGTCCGGCGGAGCGGAGGGCCAGTATTTGGCCATGAGCTGATAGGTGGATCTGCCGAACAGAATTGTGTCCACCGAATGGAGAAGCTCCCTGGCATAGGCGAAGAACTCGTCGTCACGGACAAACCAATCCAGCTCCTGGTTGGGCCCTTCAAAGAAGCCATCCAGAGAAACGAGGTTCGAAACAAGAACTTTCCGCATCGACGGCGCGCCAGGCCCAAGTTGTATCATCGATCCTGAGGTTACTTCAACCAATCCTATGAGGAGAGTGGAATGAGAGTTGTCTTGTACGGCGCGACGGGGATGATCGGGAGCCGCATTTTGAAGGAGTTGCTATCGCGTGGGCATACGGTAACGGCAGTGGCGCGAGATCCGTCGAAGATAGGGGCGCAGAACGGTTTGACCGTGGTCAAGGGTGACATGCTGGATGCCGATAACATCGCGAAAGTGGCCAAAGGATCGGACGTGGTAATCAGTTCGTATGGACCTCCCTCCGGTCCGCAGGGGCCCGATCCAGCCAAGGCCAATCAATTGTCGGAGGCTACGCGGGCGCTGATTGCGGGCGTCCGGCGCGCCGGCGCTCCGCGGATCATCATGGTGGGCGGTGCGGGAAGTCTGGAAGTTTCGCCAGGGCTGCAAATTGTTGATGCACCTACGTTCCCGGAAATCTATAAACCAGTGGCGCTGGCGCATCGCGATGCGTATTACATCCTGCGCGAAAGCGATCTCAACTGGACCTATTTCAGCCCAGCGATGATGATCCAGCCAGGTGAGCGGACGGGCAAGTTCCGTCTGGGCAAAGACGCGTTGGTGTCCGATGACAAGGGCAACAGCTCCATTTCCGCCGAGGACTACGCCATCGCGCTGGTGGACGAAGTGGAGCAGGGGCGGCACACCAAGCAGCGCTTCACCATCGGTTACTAAACTGATCGAGATGGGTCCACTCGAACAATTCAAGCAGGCAGCGGCTGAAGCCGCGGTGGCGCTGGTGGAAAACGGGATGGTGATCGGCCTGGGAACCGGGTCTACCGCTACTCTGGCAGTGGACGCGTTGGGCAAGCGGGTCCAGCAAGGCTTGCACATCATTGGCGTCCCCACCTCGGAGCATACGGCCGCTCAGGCGCGTGGGTTGGGCATCCCCGTTTCTGGCCTGGCCGATCACGCGGAGCTGGATCTGACCATCGACGGCGCGGATGAAATCCAACGCGGGCCGCTCGACTTGATCAAGGGCCGCGGCGGCGCCTTGTTGCGCGAGAAGGTGGTGGCCAGCGCGAGCCGCCGCCTGATCATCATCGCCGATGAAACCAAGCTGGTGGACCGCTTGGGCGCCCACTTCGCCGTTCCGGTGGAGGTGGTGCAGTTTGGCTGGCAGTCGGCGGAGCGCAAGCTCAGGAAGCTGGGCGCGCAGACCAAGCTGCGCCCGGGGCCGGATGAAAAGCCGTTTGTCACCGATGGCGGAAATTTTATTCTGGATTGCGACTTCGGCCCCATCGAAGCTCCCGCGGTGTTGGACCAGGAACTGAACAGCGTGGTCGGCGTGGTGGAACATGGGCTATTTCTGAAGATGACGTCGCAGGCCATTGTTGCCGGCCAAGGCGGTGTGACGGTTTTATTGCGGCAATAACGGAATTGCTTGGGCATCGAAGCCGGCGCGATCCGCGGCAGTGGGTGACTGCCCAAAATAGCCGCGCAGCCGCATCGCCGGGAAAGTAGTAATGCAAGGTGGGCAGGTCGGCTTGCGGCGCCAGGATTGCCTTGTTCTCCAGTTCGTTTTGGTGTATATATGTCACAACCGCCGCCGAACGGGGATTTGGATTGTGGGGCAGGTGGACGGCTTGGTACCAGGCGTTCCCATAGAGTCCCGCAACAGCCAGAGCTACGACGGCTAAACTGGCTGGCCTCCGCAAAGGGCCGAGTGAAGGAACCAGCGCGAGGCCAGCAAGCAGATCCAGTGCGGGCACGAAAGCCAAAGAATATCGCGGCGTGACGGTGAGCACGCGCAGGGTAGCCAGCAGTGCGATGGCGGCAAAAAGCCCGACTGGGATAAATGTCCCGGCGCCGATTTCCGGCCCAGACCAGCAGGCTTACCGCGATCAGCGCCCATTCGATCGGTGAATGGAAGACGCGCTCGCGCCAGGTTTCTTGCAAACCGGTGTTGCCCCACGCGGCGTCGCGCCACAATGCCAGGTAGGCCATCACCGCATACGATTTAACGAAAGACAGCCGCAGAATCGCGGCGGGCCAAATGACAAGCACAGTGGCGAGAAACAGCGTGAGCGACTTCGCCACGAATTTGCCATCCACGCTCCACCGGGCGCGTTCCACGAAGCAGCATAGGGCTAGGGTGAGCAGCAGCGCGCAGGCGATTTCGAGCGTGCAGAACGCCAGCCCCGCCGCCACCACCCCGCCATACCAATAGAGTCGCCGTCCAGTGGCGACGGCTTTCAAAAGAAGAATCATACTCGCGAGCGAACAGAGCGCGAACAGTTGATGGGGCGCCAGTTCCGTGGACCCCAGCACCGAATAGCTTGCGAGGAACAGCATGGCGGGGACAATTGCGACAGACCCCGGCAGCAGCCACAAGCACCCGAAATAAATGACTGCCAGGCTGGCGCACGGGATCACAAGCATGATACTGCGGACCGCGTGCTCGCTCAGTCCAAGGTGCGATACGGGGATCAGCAGGTAATAAAAAAGCGGCCCGTGGAAGTGGCGATAAAACAGCACATCGTTGCCTCCACGGATTCGTTCGGAAAGACCTTTTCTTCCACCGCGGCCAAGTCCGGCTCGCACAAAATCCGCCATCGGGATGGTCGGCGTATCGCTCCAATTAGCGGAAAAGCCCATGCGAAGCGGCGTACATATAGTCGGCCTCGTCATAGACATAGGGCTCCGATGAGACGTTATGCGTGATCAGTAAGAGGAATAGCGCCAGCAGTAATCCGAAGCAAATCAAGGAGCTGCGAGCGTGAACCAGCGGTATCATCCACTGGCATTAGTGCCGCGGCGGAGGAACTTATCGCAATCGATGCCTTATTGAATATCGAGCGTGACCCGAACGTCCACCGTGCGCGGCGGCAGGCACTCTTTGTTGTTGCAGGCCTGATAGCGAAGCTTCCCGTTCATGAAGGCCATGCCCGGCATGGCGCTCTGCGGGCGCTTTGAAGCGCGTCGCGATGGCGAAAGTCCCGGTGTAAACGGATATCGGGTTGGGCGAGAACGAGAGCTTCTCCTTTTGCGGCGTGGGATAGGTGACCTGCTCGGCTTCCAGCGGCTCTTTGTTCCAGGTGAGCTTGATGGGAATCAGGTAATCGTCGCCCGGCATGTTGCTGTTGACGTGGAACCCCGGCTGCAACTCGGCTTTCACCGAAAAGTCGGCTGTGCCGCCGCGGTGGATGGTGAGGCGCGTCGCAGGAATGATGCTCAGGACCGAGCTACCGGGCGCCTGGGCGAGCAAGCAGGGCCAGGGCGCTGCCAGAAGCAACAGAAGCGCTGGTGCGAGGCGCGTTGAGCAGTTGAACGATGGCATTCTTGAATTCCTCTTTCCCCATGGAGACACCGACGTGAACCGACGCAATTCTCCCCTGCCGGTCAATCAGCAGCGTGGTCGGCAGCGAGTCCAGCCCGCCGTAGGCGGTACTGACATCGTCGTCGCCCAGCAGGATGCGATAGTTCATCTTCATGTTCTGGGCATACGGCTTGATGGCCTTCCATCCATCCTCATCCATGGAGACCCCCACCACGGCGAATCCCTGGTCCTTGAACTGCCTTTCGAAATCCATGAACCAAGGGATCTCGATTTTGCAGGGGCCGCACCAGGTGGCCCAGAAGTCCAGCAGAATGACCTTGCCCTTGTAATCGGCGGGGCGGACGGTCTGGCCGTCGCCATCTTTCAGCTTGAACTGGGGCATCGGCTGTCCGACCGCGTCGCTTCAAGTTGAACTGCGCGGCCGCGGGCTTCTGCTCTTGGCTTACCTTGGCGGCGGGCTTGGGCGGACCAAAGTCCGAGCACCCGGTCCACAAAAGCGCGCACGCCAGCGCCGAACCAACGCCGATCACCGAGAGAGTCTTCGACACAGGTATCTCCTAGATCATTATATCGGGCTTAGCAGGCTGCTGAAAACGACTTTTGGGGACCGATTCCTACGGTCGCGGCTCGGTAAGCACATGCAAACACGCAGTCGCTATTCTGAGCCGCGCGCGTAAGCAAGCGGTTCTTTGCCTTGTCAGATCCTGCTAAATTGGGATCGGCCCCGCTCGAACACGGCGCGAAACCATTCCGCCCGGCGATTGCGATGGCGCGCCGCCAGCGTGTATTCGGGATGCCGGCGGACGCCCGAGTACATCCAGGCGGCGGTATCGCAAAAGCTTTCACAAAGATAGTCGCGCCAGGGAGGCGAGCCGCCCGTTCGGACTGAGGACTTCGAAAGCAGGCGTTTCCGGGATTCGGCGGACCAGCCTAATTCTCCGCGCGCGCGCCGCTTCCACTCTTCGCGCACCAGCGCCTCATAGGAGCGCGCGCGTGGGGTTTCCCGAGCCGGACCCAGGCGAAGTGAAACAGCTCGTGCACCAGAATGCGGGCTAGCTCCCGGGGCTGACCCTCCAATTCCCGATCGAGCACGATCTCACGTTTTCGAATGAACGAGCCGGCGTAGACCGGCTGGCCGTGCGGGCGATTGGAATATAGATGGCGGCGGTCGGCAGTCAGCGCCGGCAAGAAACGCAGACAAACACTTCGGCCCTCCAGTGCCACCAGCCGTCTTTCGACGGCTTTAATGGACCTGCTGCAGTTGCGCGGGTACCCGCGGAGCAAAATAGGCCGGGTTTTCAATTTTCACGCTGTACTGGGCCTGCATGCCCTTGAGCCACGCCTGGAACTTCGCCTGCTTCACCGCCTGAATAATTGGCACGATGGATTCGTTGAAGGGTTGCTGGTTAATCTCTTCCGCACGAATCAGGTAAAAACCGTTGGGCTCCTTGAGCGGCGCGCTAGTCTCTCCTTTTTTCAGAGCGAATACAGCATTTTTGATTGGCTGGGGATAGCTGCTGTCCGTTTTAATTACGCCGAAGTCGCCATCTTTGGCGGCGGACGCCGTATCATCGGAGTTTTCATGCGCCAGCTTGCCAAAATCAGCTCCGCCTTTGATCTGTTTTTCCAGATCCTCAATCTTCGCTTCGGCCTCAGCTTCGGTGAGAAGTTTCTTGCCGCCCGCCGCGGCCTTTCCCGGCGTGGGATTGAAGGCAATGTAGATGACCCGAACTTTCACTTCCTTGAATTTGTCCGGATTGTCTTTGTAGTACTTTTCCTGCTCATCCTGCGTAATTTTCATCGAATTGTTCACGTCGGAGAGCTCGGCCGTGGAAAGCACCTGGATGCGCGTCATTTCCAGTTGGTCCTTGAACGGGTCCTTTTGATCCAGTCCGGCCTTCACCGCGTCGTCGGCCAGCTTCTGCATCAGGAACACCTGGCCGAGCAAATCGGGCCGCGATCGAGCCGCCGCCTGGTATTGCGGGGGGAGCATGGTGATCAGCTTATCCAACTCGCCCGCTGTATATTTCTTTCCATTTACTTCGGCTACCACGGTATCGGGCGCTAAGGGAGGCGGAGGCGTCGCCCCGGGCCGGAGCCTGGACGGCAGGAGGGCCGGGAGTAACCTTCACCGGTTGCTGAGCTTGGCCATTTAACAGGGCGGACAATAGGAAGGGGATGGCAAGGATCTTCATTTGAATACTTCCAGGGATCTGGAAGCATTCAGTTTATCATGCGTAGGTGAGTCAGGCGCCGCGCTTACGGTTCATCATCCGAATGGGCCTCCGGCGCCCCAGATTTTACCTGGACGTGGCGCGGCTGGCCCACAGGATTTCCTTTCACCGGCAGGCCGACTGTTTCAGAAACCTTGATGTTGTTGAGCACATGAATAGCGCCAGCGGTCTTCGCCATCCGCGTGGCGGCGCCTTTGTGCTGCATTACCGTGGTGGTGCCGCTCCAAATGGCCACCCGATCCTTGACGTGGACCTGAAAACCGTCCTTGCCGATCTTGGACTTGGCCAGTTTCGCCTTGATAGTGGCTTCGATTTCCGCGTCGCTGAAGCTGCCCTGGCTGTGCGACTTCGTGAGCGGTCCGGCAAACAGCGACATCGGCAAGAAGCAGGCCAGCAGGCAAAGCAAAAAGCAGGCTTTTTTCATGCCAATTGAGTGCTCCCTGGAAGCAGGAATTCGCATGGAAAATGCGGAGGTCTCGGTGATTTATCCCGGGAGAATGCCATCTGGCCTCGGTATCGTGCGGGCGCTAGCGGTGGCCGAACACGCGGGCAGCGATCTTCCCTTGGGCCACCCGGATATCGACTGTGGAATCCGTGGGAGCGTCGGCAGGCGCTTTGACGATCGCGCCGGCCTGGTTGCTGACAATTGCATAGCCGCGGTCCAGGATCTTGAGCGGGCTGAGCTGGGTGAGATGGGCGATCAGCGGATTCAAGCGGCCCTGGGAGCGGGTCAAGCGCACATGAATCAGTTGCGCGATGGCCGCGTCGGCGGCTTCCAGCCTGCGCCGTGCGCTTGCCATACGCAAACGCAGGTCCAGATTGCGAAGCCTGGCGGTCAACTCTTCCAGGCGCTTGCGGCGGATGGAACCGTCCGCCTGGGCGCGCCCGCGCATCCGGTATTCCAGTTCATCCACGCGCTGCTGCAGGCGGCCTACGTTGCGGTGTAACAAGGCGGAGGCGCGTTCCACTCCGCGTTCATGCAAGGCTCGAGCGGCCATCGCCAGGCGATAGCGCGTGGCTTGCAACAGTTTGTGATCGAACACGGTGAGCTGATCGAGGATCTGCTCGCGGGGGCAGATTACCAGCTCGGCGGCGGCCGACGGCGTGGCGGCGCGGAGATCGGCCACAAAATCGGCGATGGTGAAATCGGTCTCGTGTCCAATGGCGGAGATCACCGGCACCGTGCTCGCCGCAATTGCGCGCGCCACGGCTTCTTCGTTGAAGGACCAGAGATCTTCCAGCGATCCGCCGCCGCGCGCGACAATCACCACGTCCGGCCATCCCGAATTGCTAAAGTATTCGACGCCGCGGCACACCGCTTCCACCGAACCATCGCCTTGCACCAAGGCCGGAAAGATGCGCAGATGCAGGCCGGGAAACCTGCGGGATAGGATTTGCGTGATGTCGCGAACCACCGCCCCGGAAGGCGAGGTAACGATGCCGATGCGCTGCGGAAACCGCGGAATGGGCCGCTTGCGTGCCGGATCGAAAAATCCTTCGGCCGCCAGCTTCTTCTTGAGTTGCTCAAAGGCGAACTGCAGCGCGCCGTGGCCTTGCGGCTCAATCGCTTCCACCAGAAGCTGATACTCGCCGCGCGCTTCGTAGACATCCACGTGGCCGCGCGCCAGCACTGCCATGCCGTCTTGCGGCTTCACCTTGAGGTAGCGCAGGGACTGGCGAAAGCATACGCAGCGCAACTGCGCGTCGTGATCCTTGAGCGTGAAATAGCAATGGCCGCTGGTGGCAGTTTTCGAGCCCGAGATCTCACCCGCCACCCAAACGTCGTCAAACTCGTCGCCCAGAAGGCCCCGGATACGCGCGTTCAGTTCGGCAACGGTGAAGGTTTTGCGAACCGGGCCCCAAGCCAGAGCGAGTTGTTCCATCTGTTGTCAATGGTAGCGCTCGCGCCGGCGCGCGCTACTGAGGAACTCGCGCAAAATGGAGCGCGGCGCGAAGCGCTACTGAGTAATCGCCGTAACGAAGGCGCAGGCCAGATTACTCTGCTGGAATTCACGCGCATGCGCGCCTCTATCGGCTGGCTACTTGGGCAGCGATTTCAGGTAAGCGAGCACGGCTTCAGCATCGGCGCGCGTCATGCGAAACGGCGGCATGGGAGGATTCGGTGGACTGCCGGTCCGCGAGATTCCCGTGGTCAGCAGCTTAATGAACGACTCATCCGTGCCGGGCGGCCGGCCAGCCAGGCGCGGCTCGACGATCGCCCAGTATGGCGAAGGATAAGCAGGCCGCAATTGTGCGGGACCTCCCATCAACCAGTGCCCCTTGTCGGGGTTGCCGTTTTCGTCGCGCGGTGTATGGCAGAGTTCGCACATCGCAACATTCTCCACGATGTAGCGGCCCCGTTCCAGTTGGGTCTGGCCGCCTGAGCTTGCGCCTGCTTTCGCGTTGCCGGCTGCTTTTACCTTGGCCGCCGCCGGGAACGAGGCGACCGCGAACGCCAGCACAGAGAACAATGAATATCGATTCAGTTTTCGCATAGGACAAGTGAACCTTCCCAGCGTATCATCGCTGGATGGTCTGAGGGCTTAGAACTGCGAACTGCGCGATTTTAACGATGACGGCCGTGCAGGTTCGAACGCATCGGAGCGTTCGAGAGTTTAGCGGGGTGCAGCCGTTTATCCAGCTTTTGCAATAAGCGAGCCAGCCAATTCCACATTGTTGGCGCCTCCGACCGGAACGCTATCACAAATAATCGCTGGCGTCACAGGGGGGCTGGCCGGGTGTCCGGCCACGCGCTCCATGATAATGAATACGGATGAAGCTGGTGCGACGCTTGTTCCTGATCGCCGGAGCTTTGCTGTTACTTGTATATGCTGGCGATTATCTCTCGATTGCGTATCGGATTCCGAGTGGACGCGAGCAATTCGGCTCGGTTGAAGTGCAGAAATTGCTCGCGGTGCCGTTGAAGGATCATAAGACGGAGTACATGGCCGGTCCGACGCAAGAGCAGCAGTGTGCGCATTCGCTATTTCCGCAGCTCGGGCTGATGCCTTGCTGGTATGAATCACGGCATTCCATCCAGCAGGTCAACTATTAAGTCGTCGCTGGACGTGCAGACGGCTTAAAATGGAGAGACGCGCCAAGCGTCCATCGGCCCGGGTGGCGAAATCGGCAGACGCAAAGGACTTAAAATCCATCCAACAAAAACCAAAATCTAAATAAAGCCAATGTAATCAGCGGCTTTTGACTGCTACGCGATATCGTGATACCTTACACATAGCTTACACACTTTCGCCCTTTTTGGGCGTCTGGAGGAAAATCGCTCTGTGGCAGAAACACACACGATTTTGGGCGGTAAAGTTCACGTTTATAAACGCCCGAACAGCACCTACTGGCAGTGCGCCACTTACCTGGCATCCAAAAACCGCCGGACCAGCACCAAGGAAGAAAGCCTTTCGAAGGCCAAGGAGATCGCCGAGGACTGGTATCTCCAACTCCGGGGCAAGATCCACAGCGGCGAAATCAAAACCGAGAAGACCTTTAAGGATGCCTCAGAACAGTACCTGCGGGAATACGAGGTCATCACTCAAGGCGAGCGCAACAAGGTTTATGTTGAGGGCCAGCACCGGCGTTCGACCCTGCACCTCGTGCCGTTCTTCGGTCATATGGGCCTCTCGGAAATCACCGCTGGCACCGTGCAGGAGTACCGGATGCAACGCCTCGAAAAGGCCGTCGCGAAGCGCGGAAAACCGCCCGCCCGCAACACGATGCATCAGGAAATCGTCACGCTGCGGCAGACGCTGAAAACCGCCCTTCGTCATGGCTGGCTCGACCGGCTGCCGGATCTGTCGGAGCCCTACCGGGCCTCCGCAAAGATTTCACATCGCGCCTGGTTCTCCCCGGACGAGTACAAGCAGCTCTATGAAGCGACGAGAAAACGGGCGCAGCATCCTCTGAACGCCCGCTACAAATGGGAATCAGAACAGCTTCACGACTATGTGCTGTTCATGGCCAATACCGGGTTGCGGCCGGATGAATCGAACCGCCTGCAGTTTCGCGACGTGACCATCGTCGAGGACGACGGCAGCCAGGAAACGATCCTCGAAATCGAGGTGCGCGGCAAGCGCGGCGTCGGCTACTGCAAAAGCACGACCGGCGCAGTCAGGCCGTTCGAAAGGCTCAAGGAAAGAAACGCCGCGAAGATGAAAGCGGAGGGGAAAGAGCCGCTCCCGACCGACCCGATTTTCCCGAAGACGCACCGCGAGCTGTTCAACACGATCCTGGAAGAAGAGCATCTCAAGAAGGACCGCGAAGGTCTGCCGCGCACGGCCTACAGCCTGCGCCACACCTACATCTGCCTGCGCCTCATGGAAGGCGCCGACATTTACCAGATCGCGAAGAACTGCCGCACCAGCGTCGAGATGATCGAGAAATATTACGCCTCGCACATCAAAACGAGCCTGGATGCCGCGGCGATCAACATCCGCAAGAAGAAGCCGGCAAAGAAATCGGCGGCCGGCAAGCGGACTGAGACAGAGGATTAATCGCTATACTGAGGAAGGTCTCGCGGGCGTGGCGAAATCGGCAGACGCATCGGACTTAAACGAAAACTTGAGTGCGCGCCGGGAAACCGGCGATGTAGAACTGCTCAAAGTCGGGGAAACCTGTGAAATGGCAATCCCGAGCCAAGCCCGGAAGGACGATGGTTCCCGACGGGAAGGTGTAGAGACTAGACGGGCAGCACCTAAAGCGAAGGCCACGGTGAAGGGATAGTCCAGACCACAAACGCCACAGGGCGGCGGCGAAAGCCGTGGTTGGTAAGAAAATCCGTTGGACCGCAAGGTCCGTGAGGGTTCAAGTCCCTCCGCCCGCACCAGTTTTTTATGGCCTCTCGCGACGGGAAACTGCGGGCCACCATGGTCCCGCCCCGGCGCCTTGGGATGGAACCATCCCTCTTCTCGATGTACCGGCAGGGCATGCCTGCCATCCAAAACTATCTTTGCCACCAGCCGTCGATGACGGCGATTTGAAGGGGTTTCGGTTTAAGCGGGCGGCTCCCCCCGAACGGACTTGGGAAGGCTCTCCGCAGGGCAAGTTGCCGTGGGCGAATCCGCGCGGAGGCGCGGCCGGGCTCTCCTATGTCCTTTGTCAACAAAAAAGTCGCGCTTCAGCGCACCGCCTACTTGGGCAGTGCAAAGGTGAGCGGTTGATTTCTGTTGGATCGGGGGCAGGACGGCGATGGCGACGGTCGATCAGACTCCTATACGCGGATTGATAGTGCCGCATGAACGTTTCTTCGTCGCAGGCCTCCCTCATACTACTCGCGAGCGTCGGATTTCTCCTGCTCATAGAGCCCCCGAGGATAGCCTACCGTTCCGCCCTGTCCCCTTCCAAACAGGCCAGAAGTGAGCGATGCCTATGGCATCAAGGGGCTCACTTGCTGGCCAATCGCCCATATGAATCCACACAGTTCCCGTGCGACAGCAGTCACTACAACAGTGGACTTCTTGCCCCTGGCGCTCAGGCGCCGGAAACGATCGCACAGCCGCGTTTGCGCCTTCCAGGCGATATCCCGTACCGGCTTTGGTAGATCGAGGACAATTTCCGCTTTCTTCATTGCCACCCGTGCGGGATACCGATAGCTCCATGCCGCCTCCACAAGCATCCGGCGAGCTTCGTTGTTGCCGGTTTTCGTGATTCCGCGACGTTTAACCCGTTCCCCGCTGGAATGCTCTGATGGCACCAGACCGACATAAGCCATAAGCTGCCGGGGTCTTTCGAAACGGCTCAGGTCACCAACTGCGGCCACGAAAGTAACCGCGGAAATCAGGTCAATGCCGCGCAGCCCGCGCAGTGCTTCCACGAGCGGGCTCATCGACCATTCGGGAAGCATGGACTTTATCCGCTCGAACCAGTTGATGGGTTCGATCAGCGGAGGTGAGGACTGCCTCAACGTAGTCCTGCAAAACGATCCCGTGCGCCGGCTGCTCGAATTTCTGGCCGGAAATCCAAATAAAATGCATCTTCGTCCAGTTGCTCTTATTTGGCGGATAAACCCGGCCGTGCCGCAGTAGGAAACCAAGCAGTTGCTGGCGTGCGCGCTTCGACTGCTCCGTGGCGTCCATTCTGGCACGTACAAGATCACGCATGGCTTCATGCACAGGGTCCGGCACCCATACGGCCGTCAAATCACCTGATCGGTGCATAACAGCCAGCTTCTGGCAATCGAGGCGATCAGTTTTGACCCGTTCGCCGGGTTTGCGCGGAATCAGTGAAGGCGCTTCTACCGTGCAGCCGTGGCCAAGTTCGGTGAGCTGGCGATAGATGCCATAACCGCAACATCCGGCTTCATAACAAAACTCCAGACGCTGTCCGTCTTTCGCTAAGCGCTTGGCCATTTTTGCAATATCTGTAGACGCATTGGCGATCGGGCCGATGAACCGGACAGAGCCGTCTCGTCCCTCATCGGCGGTCGCAACCGAAAGACTTACCTTGTGCACGTCCAGACCTACGTAAAGCGTTTTTTGCATAAAAATCCTCCGTTGCATTCCTGCCGAGCCCCTATGGCGCAGCAGCTCAACAGTAGAGGATTGAGAGCAACGGTCTAGGTGCACTCAAAGGACATACATACTATTCGCTGGCGCTCCCCGAGCCTCCGGGCCGGAGTCTCGGCCCATGCGGGTGACGATCTTTCGCGGAAAGCGCCAGCAGAACCGCCTCTAGCCATCGGCTCGTTTTAGGGTTAAGTTTAAAACAACAATCGCAATCGGTAAGGAGATTCCTAATGACGGACGCCGCCTGGCAGAAAACGTTCCGTGACAGAATGCACCGTTTTGAAACGCGCCGCTCACCGACATCGGAAGAGTTGGCGGTTTCAATCAAGATACGCGTATCCTCCGGGTGCTTCCATCGGGAGCATTCACCACGCGCCTATGAGCTCATCGATAAACAATTGGGAGCGCTTTCACCCTCCGAGGCGGAATTCTCCTTTGAAGAACATGAGAGCGGTCCTGAACTCCTGGCATATCTGGCGGTGACGACCGCCGGCCTGACATTGGCCAAGAGCATCATCGACCTCGTCATTGCCATTATCAAAGCTCGATCCGACGGGATAAAAAAAGGAGACCATCCGGCGGAACCGCTCGAACTCATTGTGCGCCGCATACAAGATGGCGATAAATTCGAGGAGGACATAGTTCTAAGGATCGGTTCCACAGACACCGTTGACCCTGCGGAAATCAAAAAGCACCTCGACAAAACTATAGGTAAGCTAGCCCAGAAAAAGAACTCTAAAACGAAACGTCGGCGATGACGAAACGCAGCCAAGGACAATAATTATGTCGGATCGTGAGAAACACATTGGACAGCTCTTCACGGCGGAACTCCAGTTCCGTCTGGCCTCCGCAGTACGCCTTGCGGTGACGGGGAACGTGCAGCCGCTCGACCTCCCAATGGAGTGGACCCACGGCCAACACCGCGTGCGGTACGAGGAAATCGCTCTGCGCCAAGACCAGGCCGACTACGCGGCATGCTTTCTGCATCGCTCTGCCACCTACCTGATGGCCGTTGCGATGAAGGATGCCATCCGAGCCGTCGTGACCGATCCGAAGGCATCTTCGAACTCTGACGTGCGCGCCGCATATCAAATCGCTCGACTTATCCGAAACGCGTTCGCGCATGCACCGTTTTCGCCGACGTGGTCTATCGACGAGGACTGCCGGGACACGACTTTCGCCATTGCCGGCTTGATTGAGCTCAATACGACGGGCCTTCACGGGACGCCGTTTGACTGGCGTCATTACGGCGGCCCACTTGCTTTGTTTCGGTTATGCCGCTTCGTGCGCACCGAGATCCTGCTGGATCAACCACCGGCCCGCAAGGCTGTGCCGATTCCCGGACGCGTCATCCACCAGCAGGGAGCCTTGATCTTAACGAAGGTGGATGGGCTTCCGCCAGGCGCTGTTCCGGTCGAGCTCAAGAAACGCCCGGACGGAGGCATCGATCTCGGAGAAGGGCATGTTCTCTATGTCAAGCCGCCTGGGTGCTTAATGGGAAGAAGGAGTGGTACAGCGTAATCGGTAACGTAGGAGCCGTCCGCGTGTGTTGGCTTGACCAATTTGGCGGACGCTCGATGCCCGGTTGAAGATGTTCTGCTTGACGTGTTTTCGATGTCAGGTATGCATTAACGTCGGAAACCGCCGCCGACGCGCTCCCCGACAGTAAGTAGCCCACCATGAAGCCGACGGCATGGTTTTCCCCGTACTTGGCGGTCCGGAACCTATCTACTCCCTCAACGACGTACTCACGGCACAGGTGCCGGTCACCCGCCGCGATCCGCTTGCACTCGACCACAGCGTGAGGGTCATGATCTTGGGACCCAAAAAATACTTCGATGAGGAAGATGGGAATATCAGTACGCCCGTCCGGCAGCAAAACCGAGGCGTTTGACCGTGATTCGGTGCCTGGTAGAACAACCATATTCCGGCTCCACGCATAACGCTTTGCTTTCAAAGCGGCACGCATCCCGTCCCTTAGGCGTTCCGTAATCGCCACCTCACCGGCTTCGGTAGTGACATCGGGAAGGGTTGAAGCAGATTCCCAGCCAGCTCCGAGCGTGACCAAGATTGCGGCGGTGATGTCCGGCCCCAGTTGAATGTATTCTCTGCCCAGCGGCTGCGGTGGTTCGTATTCAATCCTCACATGCCGCCTCTAGTGAAGCTCTCTGCGACGACAGCATCAGCATCTTCGAGGGCCGACACCCCCATCCAGTAGCGACGCGCCGCGGGTTTGATAATGACAACTTCGTTCCGTCCATGGATGCGTAACTCGCGTACCCCCGTCAGTACGGTTGCGAGTTTGACGTTAAGGCGGTTACCTATGCGCTTCAGGAGCTCGTTTATATCTTCGTCGGTTTCTACGATGTCGATGGTCGCGCTACCGGGGGGCCCGTCTTCCAATACAAATCGAACTACTCTTAGGGGGTCACCAGACGACAGTTCAAAAATTTCCGCACGCATCCGTCTTTTATTGCGAGCCGAGAGCCATCCACTAATAACCGACAGAAATGTCGCGGCGTATTGTTGCAAGTCTCGTCGAACGTCCGCGTTCGCCACCGAGCTTTCACGCCCTGCTTGCCACTGCCAACTAGCGCGATATAGACCATCCCGTATCACAACACGGCCCGCGGAATCGAGGTCGTATAAGTCGAAAACTGCTTCATCTAGCAGGGCCCAATCGTCTTCGGTGATCTTTTTCTTCCGAAGGCTCTTCTCAATATCCAGCAACCGCTTTCCAGTTTCTGATTTGACAGCCTGCGTCAGATCAGGAGTGGGAAGCAGTGAAACGTCGTGACGGAGCAGCCGTCGTTTCCAGATGCCGAATTCCGAAGCCGCCATCAAGAAAAACCAGCTTGCCAGCGAGGAACTCAAGATAGCAGCCAGTGCATGCGCCACAGTGCGATGGCTTGCGGGAAGAGCTGCCCCAAAGTATGCATTTGTATAGACCAGGTCACGTTCCGCCACAGCAACCAGCGCGCGCGGACCGGCACTTAGTGTCTCTTTGACGATCAGAACAGGCGCTCGATAAATTTCCCTTGATCGGGGCCATTGGGCTCTTGACAGACCGAATAACGGCAAATCAGGACCTATTTGGAACGGCTGAATATCGTCAGTTTCAAGCAACTCCAGCCCTTTCATTGCACGTGCGTCGCGGGTCTGATTAGCAGGTAGACCACGTATCATGCCAACGTTGAGTTCTGTGTTCCACGAGGCCAAGCAATCACCTAACGCCGTATGCGTCGAAAGGAGCGAGTCGAGCAATGCAAGATCTCGGTGCCGCCCAACAGAAGCCGCCTTGAGTTTGACCGGAAACTTTTGGATGTCGGCAAGCAAAGGCCTCATTACGTCGTTCGGCGATATTTCGAAGGTGTGCGTTCTCGCGCCGCTCGCTGACCAAGGAATTTGCACAACCGTGACTTGATCGGGGCGTTGAGGTCTGTGCCTTGCGAGTAACACGACCGCCGGCATTGTGGCAGTCGCGAACAACCAACCGGACAGGTTTGAAAGATTGACCAAGGTGGCAGGCGCAAGAGCCGTCAGAACATGCTGTGCCGCGGCCATCCCGGTGCCGCTGCGGCTAAAGAATGGCAGGGCGCTTAGAACCATGCCGAAGCGGGTGTGTTCATGGGAGAACTCAATCGCGCGGAACAGAAAATCAAGGCCTTCGCCACGCGGCTGCAGCGGAGTGGCGGCGTCCCTATTTCTCCGTCGCTGTGCCGTCCCGCTTTTGCCTTTGAAGCTCCAAGGTGGGTTGCCGACAATCACATCGAACTTTTTCAGACCTTCCGTAGTGCTTATCGCATCCCGTCCGTCTTCAGTCTGATCAATCGTGTGTGCGTCGCCCACAAGTAGTGTGTTGCCGATAAGCGGACGGAATCGTAAGGCATTGGGCGGCTGGGGATCAGGGTCTAATTCGAGAGCAGCCAAATACAAGCTAAAGGCAGCTACCCGAATAGCAGCTTCGCTCAGATCTACCCCGTATACCTGTTGATAAAGCGTTGATCGAATTATTTCTCGGGTTACTGGATTATGTCCTGCGCGCTGGTACACAAGGCGCCGCAGTGCTTCAACGAGAAACACCCCTGAGCCGCAGGTCAAATCAAGCACCGACTCAGTACCATTCAGTCCCTGCATTACTTCGTCCAGTACAAGCGACACGAGAGATACGCGGGTGTAGTGTACGCCGTCTCTATCGGCGGCAGTAACTTGCTGTCTGCCGGGGGGAGGGGTGGTATGAGCAAACTGCTCATAAATTGAGCTAATTACTTCGACGGGTATAACGTCGAACTGATAAGGGAAGAAGCTTCTTTGGCCGCTCTGGGGGTCAACTGCTTCCAAGAAATCAGCAACACGCGCAAGGTGAACAGCGCGAGGCGCGCTCGAAATTGAAGACGCAGGAAACATGTCTCCATTAAATGTCTCTGTTAGCCAAGTGAAGAGGCGCGTTGTCGCCTCAACATCGCGCAAGATCGGGGGCAGCGTAGTGTGGCCGCACAGCTTTTTTAAGCGCGCGGCGGTGACTATGTCGCGGTCGATAAGGTATTGGGTGAAAATCGCGCGACCAATCAGGGCTTGAGCCGCTCCACGTTCAAGACGACTCTCGATAAGGTTTCGTTCGAGATGGTGCAGGTCGGATAGCAGCTTTTGATCAACTGTTGTTTTCCTATCGACGGCTCCGATCTTCAGCCAAAACTGCCCCGTCTCGATAGATAAGCGACCAGCGAGGCGATCCAGTTCCTCTAGCGCCCCGTGGATATTCTCGAATGTCTTAATGAGATGCGTCGGCGCGTCATCTTCGGAAATCGGGGTGCCGAAGCCGTTATAGAGATCGATCCTCTCAGGCGAAATCACCCACAGCAACGGAGCAAAGCCCTCATTCCAGATCTCTCGCCGCCAAACGCTGACTAAGGCGTCTGTCGGTTTGGCGTCGAACTTGAAATACACGGAAAGCGCCGAGGGACTAAGCCAAACCGCATCCGGCGAGAAAGTGCGCCCTCGTCGAAGGCTTTGAGCATCTTGCCCAAGCCGAAGACCGGGAGCCGGCTGACCGTCCGGTAGAAAGCCTGTGGATGCCAGCACCTGCTCTAGCGAAGCGCTACTCATGCCTTCCTCCGCATTTTTTGGGATGAAGGCTGAGTGGCCGAGAATGGCCCCATTGCGGTGGGCATCATTTGGAGGCGTATTTTCTCCACAAAAGGTGCCAGCGGAACTATTAGGGCGGGTGTGGCGAGCGACAGCCTTCGAGCATCTTCCCTATAAAGAACGGCGTCGGTCCGTGTGACTAGTACGGTGGCGCTATCAAGTGATGCGGGACTGATCTGACTGAGAAGGCGGAACAGAGCGTCTACGCCGGAGCTGACTGTCCCAATGTGAACCCCCAGCGAATTCACTATTTCCGAAGTGACTGCCAAACCTACTACATCGGTAAAAGAGAAGCGCGCCACCTTGCCGGTCTTCGTGGAAAGATAGGTCACAGCTTTCCGCCAATGGCGGACAGCCTCAACCGACACTCCTGTGAGTGTGCGAACCTGATCCTGCGTAAATTGAATCGTGGAAATCACCGACATACCTGTTGCGCACAACGTGAACCCATGTTTAAGTATCAATCAATTGCTCGTTGCTGACAACAGCATATTGGCAGCAAGTCAATGTTTTTGCATCCGCTTAGCTGTTCATGGCCAGAAGGGGCTACTTAAACCGATCTGGGTCGCCGCGCGGCCACCCTCTCGCGTTGATATTTCCACGACGGGCCATTGCGGTCCGAAAGCCTTTAGACATCAAGGAAGCTCCGGCCACCCCTCATTATATTCGCCTTTTATTCGCTTTGAGAAGGGGGGGGGATTTTCGATCAGAAATAAGGAGGACGTGCAGCAGTCGGTTAGGGCTGGTAAATTGCGGTCTGCTTCACTCCCAAGTCCGGTTCAAAGGTTCTTGGCATTCTCGGAACACGGCTAGCAGGCCGCCTTCACCAATCGCGCCGCCGTGGGGTCATATACATACTGCGTAATCGTCCCGTCCTTTATGCGCTCTACCACTTCGTTCACAACAAAATGCGGAACGAGGAACCACTCGCGCGGTTTAACCGGGTTGCCGAAGCGATCCTTGATTTCAATATCCAACTGCACGGGATCGAAAACACGATGAATCACATTTTCGAGCTTGATGCGATTGACGTTATAGAGCTCATAAGTTGCGATGACTTCCACGTCGGCCATCAGAAAGGTCGGATCTAGCCTCGCATTGGCGATGCGTGTCTCAATCTTGCCCCCTGTGACCCCGATTTTGTGCAGGACCTCGCGGTTCGCCGCAACAACCGGATGGTCGGACTTGCTACGCAGAACATAAATCGTGCCGCTTGCCAAATCATCGTCAGCGGGCTCTTCGGCGAACAGCGGCCCCGAGTCAGGATTGGTGATAAGCCGTCCTGCCTCGTCGCGGTGAAGCGCACGCTGGAAGGAGCGCATCAGCAAGTTGCTCTCGGTGCCGTTGTCGTAGATGACACGCAACCGGCTATCACGACGGTCATAGTGCGTTCTGAAACCCTCACCGACCTCCGCAACGTAGGCGATCTGACCGTGAACAATGAAGTACTCGCCCTGTCTGAATTTCGGCCATCTTGATTTCGTCCATAGTATGGACGGGTAGCGTATGCCGGACGCCGGACTTCAGTTCTCTTTTTACACGTTCGAAAAGCGGCTCGAATTTCTCGAAGTCCTCGCAAACGTCGCGATTGGCGATTTCCTCGGCGGCGCGTTTGTCAGCGCTCTTGCGGACGTGCCGCAGCTCGGTGATGCCGCCCGCACCCGCCGCGCCCTGTAGCTCGGCCAGCAGTTCGTCATCGTTAATCGTCTCCGCCGAAGCGGCAGCGACAATTTGCGTACCGGAGAGCAGCCCCTGATGATCCAGCGGCACCAGCAGCGCACGACACTCCTCAAGCGCGCGCAGGCGGTCAAGGCGCACGGCATACAGCCGCTCGAAAATGTCGCGATCTTCCCCGTGTTGCGGGGCGCGGCCATGTTTTTCGACAAACCGCTGTATCTCCTCGAACCCGGCGATAATGCGCTCCTCGCGCGCCGAGCGACCGCCTTTCTTCTCCGGCTCCGCGAAGTCCGCCAGTTCCGAGCGCAGTTCGTCGAGGTCGATGTCACTCATAGCGACCTTCATCCTTGTAGCGCACAAAGGCGGCGGCGCCTTCGGCCATCCGCCTTTCCCAAGCATCCTGCGAAGTGAGCGAGGGGAGCCGTCCCCGTTCCTTCTTGAACTTGAAGGCGCGCACAGCAAGCTCTTTCGCTTCTTCCGGCGTCAAGCTCGTGCGCTTGGCAGCGATAGCTGCCGCCACCTGCTTCAGGCTATCCTCGCTCATGGTCTTTGCGAGGATCGCATACGCTTCGCCGAACGGATTGATACGGTCAATCAGGTCGATGTCGAGTTCGCGCACATCCATGGCAAACTTGCGCACACCGTCGATCAAGGCCGTGTTTGCGGTCTGCTCGGCGTTGTCGCCGCCGCCGAGCGAAAACTGCTTGGCTTGCTGTGTCAGATTAAGGGCGGCAATTGCATGCTGGCGTACAGCCTCCTGATCTTCGTCGGTTAAGCTCCGGATATTTATCTTTGATGATCTTGCCCATGCGCACCTGCGTCAGTTCCTCAGGCACCAGCTCTTCGTCGAACAGACCGCGCTCAAGAGCGGCCTTGTCTTGAACAAAGGCGGCAATCACCTCATTCAAGATCTTCTTGGCAGATGCGTGTGGCTTCCTTGCTCTTGGGTTCGGCGAGGCCCTTTGATCTCGATCTGGAACTGCCCCGTGTTCTCGTTGAAGCCGACATTGCATTTGTTGGGATCGTAGCCGCCATCGCCATAGTCGAAGCCGGGGGTAGGTCCGCTCTCCTGGTGCTTTGGCTTGAACTCGAAGCGTGGGCGCAAGGACCTGCTCCATCAGCAAGCTCGCTGCGATGGCCTTCAAAGTATCGTTCACCGCCTCGGTGACGGCTTCCTCGGAAGCGTCCGGCTCGGCAATCAGGTTTGTGAAGCGCGCGCGGGTCTTGCCCGGTGCGTCGCGGGTCGCGCGCCCAATGATCTGAACGATTTCAGTCAAGCTCGACCGATAGCCGACCGTCAGCGCGTGATCGCACCAGATCCAGTCGAAGCCTTCTTTCGCCATGCCGAGGGCGACGATGATATCCACATAGTCCCGGTTATTCTTCTGTGCCGGGTCTTTCAGCGCGGCGGAGACGCGGTCGCGCTTGGCGGGATCGTCGTCGACCAGATCGGCGATCCGCAGACACGCGGCCTTCCGGCATTTTGACAAGCTGGAATCCCGTCGCAGGGTCGATCCCCTGCCAATCGCCCAATGCCCCGATGATGTGCTCCACTTCCCTGATTTTGTCTTTCGTGCTCTCGCGCGAATTGACGTTCGGGATATGGACAATGGTTTTTTCGGCTGGATCGAGCACCTTGAGGATGTCGTCGACATAAGAGCCGCTGTAGAAGAAGTAGCCGATGTCGAGTTGCTTCAGGTATTCGTAGCCGTTGAGCTGTTCGTAGTAGGTGTAGGTGACGCTGTCGAAGTTCGCCTCGTCCTGAGGGGCGAGCACGGCTTCGGCATCACCCCGGAAGTAAGAGCCGGTCATCGCCAAGATGTGCACGCGGTCACGGGCGATAAACTGGCCAAGATGCAGGCCGAGCTTGTTGTCAGGGTTGGCTGAAACGTGGTGGAACTCGTCGACGGCAATCAGCCGGTCGTCGAATTTCTCCACGCCATACTGATCGACAGCGAAGCGGAACGTCGCGTGCGTGCACACCAACACCTTGTCTGCGCTCTCAAGAAACGCCCCGACGGATTTGACCTTACCCCCGTTGTCATCGCCGGGCGCGTTGCAAAGGTTCCATTTAGGCTCGACACGCCAGTCGGCCCAGAAGCCGAACTTCGACAGTGGCTCATCGTAGAAGCTGGCACCGATGGCTTTTTCCGGCACGACGATGATCGCCTGCTTAAGTCCCTGATTTTGGAGCTTGTCGAGCGCAATGAACATAAGCGCGCGGCTCTTGCCCGACGCGGGAGGCGACTTGATCAAGAGATACTGCTCGCCGCGCTTTTCATAGGCGCGCTCCTGCATTGGCCGCATGCCGAGCGCGTTGGACCGGGTTGAACTGCCGGTCCGGGCATAGGAGACGGAAATCGAGGGAACTGTCATTTTAAATTCAGCGAATGGAATCGGAGATTCCAACTTGAGTGTCTCCCCTAGTAAAGGAAGCAACGACTCGTCGATTTGGCCACTACTTAGGGGGCTGATTTGTGCTTGTCAGATTGTCGGTCAATCCGAAGAAAGACTAGGGCGGCACCCTCGCCACGAATGAAAGCGTCCCGCAGGCTTATCCCTCCATCACGCATTTCACGGAAGCGGTGAAACGACATCGGTTGCACATAATATTCATCAGTGGTGCCAGTGGATCTGATCCATAGCACAAGGAAAACTGAGCCAGCGTCATTTACCGACGCAAAAAGACGAGGCCCGTCATAGTACTCGTAGACTTCGAGCACCTTCAACGATCCGAGAGTCGTTCCGTCAACGAATATTTCCACTAGGTCACCACCTTGAATGCCGCAGCATGATCGAAACCGGCCGGCGCCCACCAAGTGTGGTGCGAGTTGCCTTCGCGAGGAGTGTGCATAAGCTTCCCGGCTTCCGGTAAAAGGCTTGAACTTGCGATCACTTTTCCGGGAGCCGACATGCCCGGGACTCTTCTCATCAGCTGCAACGCATCCGATTTCGCCGTGAACACCGATAGCCCGGACGCCTCGCAGTCGCCCCCCCACTTTTTGGGGCGTCTCTGCGCCCAAGATTCAAAATCGCTCACTCCTGGGGGATTCGAGGAGACGATTCTAAATACCACCGCGCATGCATCTTTAGCCTCTGCAGGTGGGCACTGCGCCGGGAAGAAGGAGGGCCAATTTACACTAGTCATTCTCCTGCCTTCCCTTTTCTTTTCTTAACCGGTGTGGCCGAAGCGGTCATCTTAGTGTAGAGATCGAATAGCTTCTCTAGCCGCTCGGTGTCATTCTTGAAGCGACGGCCGATATAAATGCGCTCCAGCACTTCGTCGTTGCGATCATGCGTCTCGCGCAGATCAGGGGGCATGTGGTCAGGATCGTAGAGATCGGCTAGAGTCGCTGGGTAATGGGCTTCGCGGGTCAGGACAATATCCTCGGCGCAGCGCGTGAGGTCAATTTTATTTTTCTCGGTGAGTGAGGCAACGGAAAGGTGTTGTAGCAGAGCGCTGAGGAATATCGTAGATCATTTTTTAATCTACCGGCAACGGTGCGTACCCAAGACATGTGTAACTGGCTCAGCAGCACAGATAGGTGCCACAACTCCGCATCGTAAATCGCCTGGGCGGAATCAGCGATTATGCAGTCTTGCGCGAGTAAGCCAAAGGGGATGTAAGTTCTCCGCTCGGACGAATGGCGTACGACGATGATGGCCTGTTTTACTGCTTGGTGGGTGTAGCGAAATTGATGCGGCCGGGAAGCTAGGCCACGAGCGACCTCTCCGCCCTTGGACCGAAACTCACTTACCTTTTCGATTCTCTCTCGGATTTCAGGTACTGCATTTGCTTGGGCGAGGGATGAGTTATCGATCCAGAGACAATAGCGTTGCTCACCGCTCAGAAAATCTCTCGATCCATAAAGCTTCTTAACCAAACTGCCGACTTCGGGGTGGCGTTCTAGGAGCTCGGCCTTTTCTTCAGCGGTTAGTAGCAAGTTCCCGCCATCATAAGGGCTATTGCCAGTGAGCATCGGTGTCAGTTCGGAAAGCGGCGCCAGAGCTTGCGCAACAATGGTCTCGTTACCCGGCACCAGATAGGGCCCGATACAATCGACATCTCGCGCGAGCCCTTCAGAAAACAGTGTTTTTCGTTTCCCGCCTCTTGGTTTTAGTCCGATGATCGAGCAAATCACGGCGGCGTTGTGTGTGGCGTTGTTGGTCCACTTGAAGTCTTTGTGGGCGAAGAAAATCTCGATCCCAAACGAAAAAAGTCGTGGCCAGAGCTGATGGACTTGCGCACCTTGGTTTACTGAGTTTGTGACGACGAAGGCGACTCTGGATGGATTTCGCGCCGCATATTCCGCACCTTTTACCAGCCAACCCGACACGTAGTCAAGTTCGCCTATATTGCCACCGGAGCCAAAGACATCGGCAAGCTCCGACTTTTGCTCTGGCGACTGAGTCTTGCCTCCTAAATAAGGCGGATTGCTGCATATGTAGGTCTCGCCGCCTTCATTCTCGAAGTCGATCTGTGCTTGATCCAATGGTGTGCTGAACAGATCATCGCCTTGCAATTTCACGCCCGTTCCCGTCGGCGGGCAGATGCTCAGCCAGTCCAGTCGCAGCGCGTTGCCACAGGTGATCCAATTCTGTTTATCAAGCGGCAAAAATTCGGCTAAAGCTAACTTATGCCCGCGATAGAGCACGTCGCATTGAAACTCGGCGATGACGAGCGCGAGACGCGCGATTTCCGCAGGAAAATCGCGCAACTCTATCCCGCGAAAATTCGTCTTGCGGAATTTCGGAACGTCGGTCCACTTCGCCGCGCCGCTTGTTGATCTCGGCCTCAATCGCACGCATTTCTTTGTAAGCGATGACGAGGAAATTGCCGGAGCCGCAGGCCGGATCGAATACCCGAATTCTTGCCATGCGGTTGCGCAGGTTCAGAAGCATGCGGCTATTGTCGCCAGCCTCCTGAAGCTTCGCGCGCAGGTCGTCGAGAAAGAGCGGATTGAGAACTTTCAGGATGTTCGGCACGCTCGTGTAGTGCATGCCGAGCGCACCGCGCTCCTCGTCCTCGGCAACCGCCTGGATCATCGAACCGAAGATGTCCGGGTTGATCTTAGTCCAGTCCAGATTGCCAATATGGAGGAGATAGGAACGCGCGATCCGGCTGAAATGCGGCACGTCCAGGCTGCCCGAGAACAGGTCGCCATTGACATAGGGAAAGGTATCGGCCCATCGGGGTATCCCTGGCACTTGCCCGATCATCGATCTTTGTGTTCATGGCACGGAACAGTTCGCCGATCACCTCATGGGTATTGGATGAGTCCTTCGCGCTCATCTTCGCGATGGTATCGGTGAACAGGCCGGTTCCGTTGAAGATGCCGGTGTCCTCGGCGAAAAAGCAGAAGATCAGCCGCGCCATGAAGTGATTCATGTCATGCCGGCGTTCTGCCGTGCCCCACGAGGGATTGTCCTTCAGAAGTTCGACATACAGCCGGTTCAAGCGGCTAGTCGCCCTGATGTCGAAGGCGTTCTCACTGATTTGCTTGACGGTCGCGATGCCAGCAAGCGGCAGGAAGAAGCCGAAATGGTCGGGAAAATCCTTGTAAGCACAGGCAACGGTTTCACCGTTCGCCAAGTCCTCTGCCTCAAAATCCACACCATCGGTCGCCAGGATGAACTTCGCTTTCGCTTTGGAGGTCGCGGGGCTCTCCCTCAGCGCCGTAAGCGTTCCAGGGACCTGACCCGCGTCGCATGTCGCGATGTGAATGTTGTTGGTCTGAAGAACACCGCCAAGGTCGGACTTATTCGATGCGCCCGCACGCAGCCTCTTGATCGTCGTTTCCTTGTTGCCGAAAGCTTCCAGGAAGGCGTACGGGAAGCTTTGGGGCTCAAACGGCTGATCCGCCAATTGCGAAATCGCTTCTTCTATCTCGACGGCGTTCAACTGTTCTCCCCTCCCGACGTATTTAATTACGAACGTCCATTATCCGCTGCTGCCTAAAACTAAAGTGGGGCCGATCAGTCTCAACCCGAACCTTACACGACTACCAACGATAAAGGAAACCGAAGGAGCGCGGCGTCGCTTTTGCCAGAATGCCCCGCCCCAAAGCCTCTGCCCGGCTTTTACGCCGTCACCTCGTGTGCGACCGGTTCGGCCCGGCGCACCCGGACCTTCACTTCGACCCGCGACCCGAGCCGGTTGATGATTGACATAAGACGGTCGACGGTGAACCGCCCGAGGTCCGCGTTGCGGATGCGCGAAAAGTCGGCCGCCGCGATGCCGGTGCGCTTATGCGCGGCGCGCACGGTCAGACGTTCCCGATCGACTGCCTTGATGATTTCGGCGGCCAGGATGGCCTTGAACTGCTCGGCGTCAGCGTTCTGGTGCCCCAGATCGCGGAAAACATTCCCGCTGCCGCGCACCACCTCGAGTTTTTCCTTTTTCATCGCAACATCTCCTTCAGTCGCTTCAAACGGTCCTTAATAAGGTCGATCTCGTGTTTCGGCGTCTTGATGCCCTGCGTCGATTTCTTCTGGAAAGCATGGAGGACCCAGATGTCATCGCCGAGTTGCACGGCGTAAACACGCGGAACGCATCGCTCTTGAACGGCAGGGTAATCTCGAACACCCCGGACCCGATCCCCTGCATCGGCTTCGCGATGTCGGCCTTGCCGCCTTCGGCCGCGATGGTCAGCGCGGCAAGGCAGATCGACCTGGCTCCTTCCGGGAAGGTCTCGAATTCCTTCAGCGCCGCCCTGATCCAGGAAACCGGCCTCGTCTTGGGTGTCATCGTTGGCGCTGTCTCTATTTGATGTTGTCATATCTGACAACAGGTTGCAAGGAGACGTCGATTTTGCCCGGTTTCGAAGGTGTTTGTTTTAGCGGTGACGGCCGTCAGGCCTTCGCCTTGGCCTTCGGGGGAGCCGCGGCGTCCGGGGCGGGCGCCTTGTGATGGCTCTTGTTGTGCTTGCCGGCCGGCACCTTATGCCCGAGCTTCGCCAGCTTCTCGTCGAAGGCTTTGATCGCCTCGGCGCGCTGCCGCAGCAGGTCTTCGATGAGGGCCTGCTTGCGGTCCTCGACCGCCTTCTGTTCCAGAAGGAATTTCTCGATGGCGTCCGCTGGTTTTTCTTCCGGCATGGTGAATTTTTATTTTAGGCCATGCTGTCAGGGCAACGGGGATCCTCCCACAGGTTTTCCTCGGGCGAATCCGCTGCGCGGCCGGGCTCTCCTCGCTTGCGCTCACCGAGCCTCCGCAAGCCGGAGTCTCGGCCCATACGGGTGGCCGATCCCTTTCGCGAAGAAATGCGGATTGAAGGGTCTATGCGGACTTCGAAAGAAACAAAAGGTGACGGGTAAGGGACCGGGCCCCGGCCCCTCGCCCTGCAAGAAAAAAGCAGCGCAAGATCGTTGCTTTTTTGGAGCCGTCGCGCTGAGCGCCGGCTAGCAAAAAAGACAGACGATCTTTCTCGCTTGTTTCCTTGGCGCTACCCCCAGGCTCTCGGCGAGTGCCAGGTTGCATGCGCGCCATGCAACCAGTTTCAAAGGAGAAAACCTCAAATGACCGACCTCAAGAAAGACGTTTACACCCGTGTCACCAACCGCATTATTGCCGACCTCGAAAACGGCGTGCGTTCTTGGCTCAAGCCATGGAACGCCGCGCACCCCGCCGGGAGCATCGGCAAGCCGCTGCGGCATAACGGTATCCCGTATCGGGGCATGAATATCCTGCTGCTGTGGTGCGAGGCCATGGAAAAAGGCTATTCCGCGCCTCTGTGGATGACATATAAACAGGCGCAGGAATTGGGCGGACAGGTTCGCAAAGGCGAAACCGGCTCTCTTGTCGTCTACGCCAACAGCCTTAAGCGCACGGAAACCGACGAGCAGGGCGAGGATTTCGAACGCGCAATTCCGTTTATGCGCGGCTACACCGTTTTTAACATCGAGCAGATTGACGCTCTCCCGGCGCATTATTACGCGCCGCCGAAAGACCCGCTGCCGCTGGCCGAGCGCATCGAGAGCGCGGAGAGGTTCATGACGGGAACCGGCGCGGCGATCAGCCACGGCGGCGACCGGGCTTTCTACGCGCCCGGCCTGGACAGGGTGCAGCTTCCTTCCTTCGCGTCCTTCCGGGACAAGGAAAGTTATTATGCCGTTGCCCTCCATGAATTGACCCATTGGAGCGGCCACAAGAGCCGCCTTGACCGCAACCTGAACAACCGTTTCGGCAATCCGGAATATGCGCGCGAGGAACTTGTCGCGGAATTGGGCGCGGCTTTCCTGTGCGCCGATCTCGGCATAACGCCGGAAGTCCGCGACGATCATGCCGCCTATCTCGATAGCTGGCTGAAGGTGCTGAAAGAGGACAAACGCGCGATTTTCAGCGCCGCCGCCCACGCGCAACGCGCCGCCGATTATCTCGTCGGGCTCCAAAAGCCGCACAGCGACAGCATTGCCGCCTGAAAATCATCCCCCTTTTTTAACCAACCGAAGGAGTACCGCCCATGACACACACCGAACCCACTACCACCGCCCCAACTGCCACCGTACCGACCCGCCGCCACGAGCCGCGCTTTGAACTCGGGCAAATCGTTTCCACCCCCGGCGCTCTCGGCGCCTGCAGCCGGGAGCACATGAGCCGCTGCCTTGCGCGTCACCTGACCGGCGATTGGGGCTGCGTGGACGCCGAGGACGCCGAAACCAACAACGAGGCGCTTGTCCTGCGGCTTTCGCATCCTCTCCGCTTACCCCATCGACCCCGCGAAGCCGTCCGAAGGTTTCGGGAAAAACACGCTCTGGATCATCACCGAGGCAGACCGGAGCGTGACCACCTTCCTGCTGCCGGAAGAATACTGACCGCCACCGGGCGGACGCTTGTCGCGTCCGCCCGGTTTTTTCAAACCCAACCAAAAAGGAAAACTATCAATGACCGACATCGTGAACATTCCCCTGAACAAGCTGACCCAGTTCGAAGGCAACGTCCGCAAGACGCAGAACAAGGGTTTCATTGACGAACTTGCCGCCAGCATCAAGGCGCACGGCCTGCAACAAAATCTCGTCGTGAAACAGGAGGGCAAGCAATTCGCCGTTGTCGCCGGAAGCCAGCGATTGACGGCGCTCCTGCTGCTCGCCAAGGCCGGGGAGATCAAAGGCACTCATCCGGTGCCGTGCAAGCTGGCCGAAGGCGACATCGACCCGAGCGAAATCAGCCTTCTCGAAAACGTGCTGCGCGACGATATGCACCCCGCCGACGAGTTCGAGGCTTTCCGCGACCTCATCGACAAGGGCGTCCCCGTTGCCGATATCGCCGCGCGTTTCGGCGTTTCCGAAACCGTGGTGACGCAGCGCCTGAAACTCGCCCGCGTCAGTCCCGCCGTTCTCAAGGCATACCGCGCTGAACGCCTGACCCTGCAACAGGTCATGGCCTTCGCCGTCTCCGACGACCACGCGGCGCAGGAGCATGTGCTGGAAAACCTCCGGCCCGGTCATGGCCCGCAGAGCATCCGCGAGGCCCTGACCGAAAACGAAATCGCCGCCAGCGACCGCCGCGTGAAATTCGTCACGCTGAAAGCATACGAGAAGGCCGGGGGCGCAACGCGCCGCGACCTGTTCAGCGAGGGCGAGGAGAGCGTGTTCATTCTCGACGCCGCGCTTGCTCGACAGGCTGGTGACGGAGAAGCTCGAACGCGCCGCGAAGCCGCTGGTGAAAGAGGGCTGGAAATGGACAGTGGCGCAGCCCGCCTTCGATTACGACGAAAAATCGAAGCTTCGCCGCGTCCACGCGGAGCCCGCGCCGTTGCCGCCCAAGCTGGCCAGCGAGGCGGAGGCTCTGGGGAAGGAACTCGAAACGCTCCGCGAGACAGTGGGAAGCCGCCGAGGATGAAAGCGACGAACCCGCCCGCCTTGCCGAGATCGAGGAACGGCTCGACGCCATCGAGGACAAGCGCGGCGCGGACATCTGGACGCCGGCACAGCTTGCCATGGCCGGCGCGGTTCTCACCATCGGGCATGACGGCAAGGCGCAGATCGAGCGCGGCCTCGTGCGGCCCGAAGACATGCCGGAAAAACGCCAAGTCCGCGAAAACCGGCGGGCACCGGCGAGACGCGAAACGGGGGGAGATCAATCCCCCGCGTTGTCCGCCGCGCTGGTCGAAAGCCTGACCGCGCACAGGTCAGCGGCACTCGCCGCCGAATTGCAGCAGCGCCCCGATGTTGCGCTGGCGGCCGTCGTCCACGCTTTCGCGTCCCGCCTCCTGCGGAACGGCCTCGCGGAGGGCAGCAGCTTGCAGGTCGCCGCCTCGTCGCAATCGCTGCGCCGCGTCGAAGGTTCCAAGGCTCATCAGCAGATCGAAGCGGCCCGCGAGAAATGGAGCCGGGCGCTCCCCGACGAGGACGGCCTCTGGGCGTGGTGCCTTGAGCAGAAACAGGGCGTATTGCTCGAACTTCTCGCCTTTTGCGCCGCGACGACGATCAACGCCGTGCGGGTCAAGAGCGACAGGCCGGACGGCGAACGGTTGCGCCACGCGGACAAACTCGCCGCCGCCCTGCGCTTCGATATGAAGGCATGGTTCACGCCGGATGCGGCGAATTATTTCAGCCGGGTGAGCAAGCCGCAAATTCTCGACGCCATCCGGGAAGCGAAGGGCCAGCCGCCCGCGCCCGCATGGGAAAAGCTCAAGAAGGCTGAACTGGCGCAGGAGGCCGAGCGCCAACTGGCCGGGAGCGGCTGGATGCCGGAACTGTTGCGGCCCGCAGCTTGAGGGCTTAGGCACTCGCACAAAACGCCGCCCGCTCACGCGGTCGGCGTTTTTGTTTTATATTTCGGCATCCTGCCGCCGAAAGACGAAAGATGGAAGGCGGGTTTTGCTATCTCTTCCTTCCCGGTTGGCTTAGAACGGGACGTCTCCGTCGCGCCGTCTCTGAAATCGCGCCCGCGCCTCCTCGCGCTTCGGCAATTGAGCGGACGGACGACTGGCGCAGACCATGTGCAGTCCCCGCAAGCGAACCTGACTCGTGAAATTCCTCGCCTATCGTCCTTGTGTGGCTTGAAGTCTTACATGAGCCTTTGGCGGGTACATTCGGCTTTGCCGTTCAAGCGCATTTCGACGTTCCTTTAGAAGGCGATTTCGTCACCGACCTGGTTTGCGGCAAGAGGGGTTTTCCGGTTTTAAGGCTTGTCACGGTTTTCTCCTTAGCTGTTTGCATCCCCCTTTCGTGCATGTTCGATGCTCCTGCCACAGGCGGCCACGCTGTCAATGACGAATTTTCCGGTGCCCATGCGAATGCATGCGGTGCATGCGGGGCATTCCATCGCGAAGCAAAATTCTATGACATCGCGTCCTTGATCCTGTGGCCGGTCGGAGGCATCGCCCGAAAGGGTAATGCAAACAAGGAGAAAGACCATGACAAACAAAACCGAAAAACCCGCCGAAATCAGCTCGGTCGACTACATCGCCTGGAGCGTCGAGAAGCGCAACGGCAAGACCTACTGGACCCGCGTCGGCGTGGCGTTCAAGCCGCACAAGGATGGCGAGGGCTTCACCGCGAGGTTCGCGGCGGGGATTGCGATCAGCGGCGAGATCGTCTTCCGCAAGCCGAAGCCCGAAGAGGCGCAGGCGCAGACCGGCAGCGACGAAGACATCCCGTTCTGAGCCAACCGGGAAGGAAGGCGCGAAAGCGCCTTCCTTCTTCCCTTTCATCGAAGGAGTAAATCACATGAACAGTCCCTTGCTCAACAAGCTCGAAAGCGCGGCGCTTCGGCTCGATCACTTCCTCGACGCAATACCCGGCCACGAACTCGGCAGGCTGGAAGGTACGCTGCTGGCGGCGGCAAACGAGATCGCTCAGGCAATTGAACTGCTGAACGCCGCTAACTGAACCGGCTGTCACGCGCGGCGCGGGCATTGCCCGCGCCGCGCTTTCGTGCTTTTCAGCGAAGCGGGAATTCGCTAGAGTTAGCGACGAAAAGGGAACTTTCGCGCTTCGCCCGTCCTGCACAACCCCTACACAGGCAAAAACAGAGATAAATAAAATAACAATTTCAAACCATTGCCTATCTCAATGTCTCCCTACGGGAGAAGGAAAATATCTTAAGCTATTGACATTACAGCATTTATAATTTACTAATCGTCCACACAACCCCTGCACAGATACAGCAGATCAATGGGTTACGCGCCAAGACTACACAGTTCCTGCACAAGTGGACCCCGCCGATGACCGTTACCACCGACCAGCAAAAGCCTGACACATTCATAATCGACAAACAAGAACTCAAACCCGGCCTCATAATATTCCGCCGCACCGATGTACAGCACCGCAATTGGTACTGCCGTATCAAAATCCCCAAGGAGGACCGCTACAAAACGATTTCCTTGAAGACGCCGGACGTCAATGCAGCCAGGACTCAGGCCTTCGACGAGGACGCTGACGTACGGGCTCGCGTCCGTAATCAAATTCCGGTTTTTGAAAAGTCGTTTGCACAGGTAGCTCAGGAATACTCCAAATACCATAAAGGGCTCGCCCAGTCCGGCGAGATCACCATGGGCCGCTGGAAGATCGTCGATTCCTATATCCGCATTCATCTCCTCCCCTACGTTGGACAGATGCAGATTACCAGCGTCGGGAACGACCAATGGCGGGCGTACGCTTTGTGGCGCAAGACCGAAGGCGGCAACGTGATTGCCAAGAAGGGCAAGAATGGAGCGCCGGACGAGAAGAAAATTGTTCCAGCGAAGGACGGCGCAATCCGGCAGGAAATGATGACGTTCCGCGCCATCATGAATTTCGCCGCTGAGAAAGAGTACATCCGCGAGAAACAGGTGCCCCGCGGCAAGCTGCCATCCGGCAAGGCGCGGCGGGAAGAATTCACGCCGCAAGAGTATAAGCATTCTGCATACCTTCGCCCGCAGCTGGATCAAGCAGGGGCAGAACGAACTGCAGCGTCTGGTACAGGACGATGGCCTACAATTTTATGCTGGTCATGACCAACACCGGCATGCGTCCTCCCGAGGCCAGAAATCTCCGCTGGTCCGACTTCGACATGCGACGCGACAAACAACAACGGCAGTTCGTGTGCCTGGACGTGCGAGGCAAAGGCAAATTCCGCCAGCTCGTGGCCACGCCCAACGTAGGCACTTACCTTGAGCGTGTGCGCGCGCTTGGGGAGGAGATACCGTACGTGACGGCCGCTGCCGAGCGGAACGGGGAAGCGGTGAAGCTCGGAGAGAGGACCGTAAAACCCGATGACTCCATATTCATCAATGCCACAGGCGCTTCCTCCAGCAGCCTCTATGGTTCTCTGATAACAGACCTGCTCACGAAGTCAGGCCTTCTTGTCAGTTCATCGGGAAGCAGGCGCAGCACCTATTGCTTTCGACACACCTACGCGACTTTCCGGCTCATAGAAGGGGTTGATGCATTTTGGCTGGCCAAGCAAATGGGAACTTCCGTGAAAATGATCGAGGATCATTACGGCCACATCACGCCGACGACGGATGCCGGACGCATCCTTCAAGGAACACCGGGATGGGAACCCATCGCGGACGTCCCCGGTGAAACAGCCGGCAGCGTGAACGCTGACGCAGCCGGGGCCAAGGTCGCGAAACCCCGAACCAAACGGTGAGGGCACGATGGATTTGACAGCCTGCCGGTAAGCGTCGAGATCGACGCGGCGGCACCCACGGCAGGCAAATCCCCTTCAAAACCAAGCGCCCGAGCGGCGCTTGTCCTGTTTGCTAATTCGCTTTGCTCACGAAGCCGAGGCTTCGCCGCTTCCCTGCACCATCAATAAAAGGCGAACCCTGAAGGGCTCGCCTCGGGCGTTCACGGCTTCCGCGTGTAGCGCCACTTCCGCACGGGCCGCTCGTGATGGTCCCGTTCCCCTACAAATAGCAGCAATTCGAGACTGATAGCAGATTCCTGTTGACTGAATGCATGATTCTGCATTATCCATAATGCAAGCCGAGTGCTTCTACAGTCAGAGTGGTTTTCCACCCAGTGGATTTGTTTCTCACCTGTCTGCCTACACCACACTCCCAAAACAGTCACGTGTCCGTCCAGCCCGCGCAGAGGTGCGGTGCCGATGGCTCGTGTCTAATAACGGAGTTATATCATGGCTTCCGACAAGCAATCACTTGAGGCTGCTTTCAACATTGGCGCCGAGCAGGGCCTGGAACAGAAAAAACAGGACCAAGCCACCATTTCGCTCAAAGACGTCTGGGCCGTCTTCGCAGATAAATTTGCCGCCGACCCCAGTTTTTCCGTCAATGTATTCCCAGGCAGCGTCGTGATCACCAGCCGCAACTGCGATAAAACTCTCACCGTCTCGGATAACGACAACCGCGCGCTTCGCACTGATATCGTCTATGGCGACAAAAAAGACACTTTCCCCAGCGAAACGCCCGAGGGTGCCGCCGTTGTTCTCGGCCGGTATTACGCCCGGTACGGAAGTAAATCTCTCTAGACGAGGTGAGCCGATTATTTGATTGCTCGGTCGCCTACAAGGCGACGGCTCTGTAAGCCGCCCTTACGTATGCCATCAGGGGCGGCAACCCCCCTACACGCCTTGTCCACACCTCCGGCGTTTCACGAAAAAGCCAAAAAGGCGAGCCCCGAGGGCTCGCCCCGTGCTCACGGCTTCGGCGTGTAGCGGTACTTCCGCTGAGCAATCTCGTCGCTAATGTTCCGCAGCGAAGCCTCGGCCAGCGGAAGCTCTTCTGCAGCCCGGCGCAAGCGCGCGATGTCGACCGCCACTTGAAAGAACTTCGATTGCAGTTCCATCGTGGGCAGGTCCTTGAGATCAGAGGGGGGAATCAGAGTGCTCGTCATGGTTTTTCTCCTTCGTTTGCCTGGCCGCGACCATCACGGCCTTGATGACGAAGACCGGCAGCTCGTTCGGCGGGGATGCCACCCCGCGTCTCTGCGGTTGAGCAGCGGCGCGCGGGCCGGAACGCCAGAGGAGGAGCGTAGCTTGGTGGCCCCAACGAACAGATGCAGGATGAGGATCAAAAGGACATGTGGACGTAGACAGGTAAATGAAGAGGAAAAAACATGACCAGCGCGAGGATTACTCCCGGCGATCTCAAGGAACTGAACGCAGAGGAACTACACTCGAAACTGAAAGTGGCGGCGACGGCGCAGCATTGCAAGGGGCTCGAAAGCGCTGCTGGAGGCCGGGCATCGTTAAGGAACCCAGAAAGCAAGGGGTTGGCCTTGTGGAAATACCCCACATCGAAGCCGTGAATGCGCGGGCTGTGCCCCTTTCGGTCGCGCCATCGCGCTTTCTGCAAACTTTAGTAGCTTCGTTAGACGACCTTGGCCATGCCGTCTTCAGATTCCGAAATCAACTTCCCATCCGTGAAATCGAAGCTCCGAACGATGTCCCCTTTGTCGTATAGCTCAAAACGAAGATACGTGCCGCTAAACGCAGTCCCATATCCAATCGTCTCGATGATCCAGATTTCATCGACGCGCGCAAGATCGGGAAATGAGGCGCGCCGGTTCTCGATCTCTTGCAACATGGCTTCCGGGAGCAGGTTCATGTGCTGCCGTTCCAGGAGAAGGATGCGCTTGTCAGCTTGCGTGTTCACGAGCTTCGGAACCTTCTTTTTCAGGGCTTTTTCGATTACCTGGCCGAGAGTGTTATCGACCTGCTGTCTGCGGACATGCAGAGAACCGGGTTCATCCGAGGAACCGCGCTTCAGCGGAGTGACACGGACGTTCAGCGCGATATCAAACGATGGATTACCGGGAGTTCCGGTAACCGGGCAGGTGTGTTTGCCCCGCCCTTCGGGTAACGTCAGCCGGTTCGCTTTGATCCACCCGTGAACGGCTTGAACCATCGCCTCCCGCGCTGCCGGGGATCTTTGTTGCAAGACTCCGACCGGAACGAAAACTTGCAGCCAACGGCCATGAACCACCAAGGATTTATCTTTCTCGATTTCGAGAAACGCAGCTTCAAAGGACACAAAATCTCCTTTGTCGCCGACGAACGGCTCGATGATGGTGTGCTCAATGGCAAGCGTCCTGCCGTCAGACTTTCTGGTCGCGAGCTGATCGACGGCGGGGTTCTTCCGATCTATGGCGTCGGGTTTTTCCAGATCCGCGTCGGCCCAGGAGCCGTCCTCGTAGGCCGAAAGGAAAAGCTTGATAAACGGATCTTCTCTTGTAGAGAGCATCACAATTTCAGCGTCCCACGCGCCCCGCAATTAATCCAGCGGTTCATCACGAGAGAAACTTGCTCGCGGCGCTGGCCGCAATAATTGCGCGCGCGGACTCGCCGTCCTTGCCTCCCCATGGGCGTCGCTCGGGGTTTCGTGTCAAGAAGACGCGGCGGCGTCTGCGCAAAAGCTCGCCGACTTTCAATTCGGGGATTCTCTTCGCCCACAACTCAGCGTTGGTGGTTTGGCATTCGATCAACTCGAACTCCAGCCAATCGCCTTCGGATTTGGTCAACCGCGCAGTGATTTCCCTTTCCCCGATAATGACGGACTTGCTCGTCTTGCGGGCCTTGGGTTTCCAGGCCGGCTCTCGCCAGCGGTAGATATCGTCGGGGACGGGGTTACCATCGCAGGGCATCCATTTCGTAGGCATTTTGCTTTCCGGCCCCCAAGTGCGCTGACCTTCGCTACACCGCGAATTTCGGGAATCACCTACCTTAGCCCATACCGACGCCGATGAAAACAGTCGTTGTCACGTTCCAGAAGAATGCAGCGGGGAGACGATGCTCTACGCGATCATGCGCCCGAAAGCCCCTTCCAGGCAAACGCCGATACCGATACACTACGGGTAGGGGGGCGCAACTTTGGCGGAAAGCCCGTTTCCCCCAAGACGCCGCCCCCGACGGCCCAAGAACCAGGACAGGAGTGCCCGATGTCTGGCAGCGATGACGACGGCGAGCTCGAGCCCGGAAGACCTGGCCGCGCTCGCCGAATACGAAAAGTCCGATGTCGCCGGGGCGAAGACCCCGACATCGAGCCGCGCCGCCGAACTGACCAAACTTTTCTACAAGACGGCAGAGATGCAGGATTACACCCTGACGCTGGCTGCGATCAACGCCGACCTGGACCCGGAAGACACTGTTCCCGTCCAAATCGACGTGCCGAGGGGCTTGCTCCGGCTGGTCGAATTCCTCGAACAGAAGCGGGCCAGTGACGCCGGGGTCGCGCCGGATGCCGCCCCTGTCGTTCTATCCCAAATGACGGTGAACGAGCTTCAGAACCAGCTCCACTGGCTCACCGTGGAGCCCGCGCATTTCGCCCATTACCGAAACCTCTGGAACCGCTTTTGCGACGAGCAAGGCGAACCGGAGCAGAAAATAGGCGCTCCCAACGCTGCGTCGCCGAAGGACGAAAACGGGCCGTTCTAACCGGCTGTTTCAAGGCAATAATTTACGATACCCAATAGGCTAAAAAACGCGTTCAAGTGGGGCGGTCGCAGGCTCGCCGATCTCATCGCCGTGGCCGTGGCGCTCGTCATCGCCCCGATCTTTTACGGGCAGTATCCCAGTGCCGCCGCCGCAGGGGGTTTTTCTGCCCTGCTGCTCGCCATGTATTTTTGCCGGTACATCAATTCCGCCGAGGTCGCGCCAGCTCCACCAATGGAGACGGTTTCCGGAAATTTCGGCATCGGCAAGTTATGCCGGCGAGCAAACATCCATGGAAGAGCCGGCCGCGCCTTTTCAGGGGGTATTTTTCGGGAGGTCGAGTGACCCCGACCGCAGCTCAAACAACGGCGGCCCGATCTGCAGCCGCCCCGAAACCCACTCCATCATCATCGCGAAAACCCGAGCCGGAAAGGGGTGCGCGTACTTGTCAGTACGCTGCTCCGTTACGGCCTCGGCAAGGAAAAAGAAGCCAGGCCAGCGCTTTCGTGATCGACCCGAAGGGCGAAAACGCCTCGATAACCGCCCGTGCCCGCGCGCTCGGCAGCCATGTCCACATCATCAACCCGTGGAACGAGCTGGGGGACGCATACGCACGCCTCGGCTTCGCCCCGGCGACATATAACCCCCTCGACATTTTGCGCGCTGACGACCCTAACGTCGTATCGATCGCGCAGTCATTGGCCGCCAGCATGAGCCCGGCGACGGGGCAGCGGGAGGCCTTTTGGGCCTCGTCCGCTGCCAACATCATCGCCGCCGTCATGCTTTGGCTCACCGACCATCGGGAAGAGCAAAAGACCCTCGGGCGCCTTGCGGATATCCTCGGCCGCAGCAAAAATCGTTCCAGCAAGATTATGTGTCGCAAATGGCGGCCAAGCCCGGCAATTCGGGGGAGCCATCCGCAGACTGGCCGCGCCGTTTCTGGATATGCCGGACGTGACCTACGGGGGCGTCATGAGCCATATCGCCCAGGCCATCGCTTTTCTTGACGGACCCCCAGATCGTCGCCGCCACCAGCAGCTCATCGTTTTCCATGGCCGATCTTACCGGGTGCAGGGAAGGAGCGCCCCACATCGGTCTATCTGGTGGTGCCATGGGACAAGGTCGATATCCAGAAAACCTGGCTCCGGCTGATGATCACGGCGGGGATGCACACTTTCAAGCACAAGCCCACCGGAGCAAAATACCGCTGCCTGTTCATGATTGACGAATTCCCGGCCTTGGGGAAGATCGAGGACATGCCAAGGGATATCGCCACGATGGCCGGGGCGGGGGTGGATTTCGCCCTTGTGGTGCAGGGCCTGTCCAAGCTCAAAGAGGTTTACGGGGATGCCCATGCCGACATTTTGGGGAACTGCGGCTACAAGTGGTTCTGCAATGTTAACGATTTGCAGAGCGCCGAATTCCTGAGCAAGACCCTCGGCAAAAAGACCATCCGTATAAAGAACAAGGGGGAGAGCTCGGGGGAGTCCTTCGGGGGCAACCATCGGAGCAAGTCCGAAGGGGAGAGCGTCAGCTATAGCGAAACGGGACGGGAGCTTTTGACCGCCGACGAAGTGCTGAACCTGGGTCGGGATGCAGCCATATTGCTCACCCCGAATTCGCGTCCCCATTACCTGCGCCCCCTCGAATACTGGAACCTTCAGGAAGCCTTCGCCCGGTTGAAAGAGCGTTATCCGGATCTGTACTGGCCGCTGTATTTCGACCGAAACGCAGCCCTCGATCCGAGCGTTTCTCAATGCACCCCGCAGCCCCCGGATGCAGCAGTTCAGAAGCCGTCAGGGGGAACGTCATTACCGGCGAAGTCAGCTTATGACCCGACAGTTTACGCACCCAAGACCTCCCCCAAACCAGCCCTCAATCCTGACCCTCAGCCCGCGTCCAAACCGGAAAGCGGAGCCTCGCATTACGACCCCAGCCGGTATTCGCCGCTGCGGGAAAAAGACAAATCTTAACGCCTTCGACAAACCTCTTTTCAATTCACCCGGCCAGGCGTATATATTCACCCCAGCGGCCAGTCATCGCGTTCGTCCTTTACCCTGCCCGGTACAAGGACGGATCGAACAGCATCTCTGGGGTCGAGGGCTGGCCGCACCTTATCCGTTAATCAATCTTAAAAACCTCCGCCCGTAAAATAGTAGAGTGGCCTGCCGCGTTTCTTTTCGAGACGTAATCTCCCCAGGAGTTCGGCGCATTTAGGCATGCCGGAGCAGGTCACACACGCCTGCCCAAAATCCTCCACATTGCCTCGTAGTTGACCGCCGTTAAGAAAGTATTTACCAGAATCACTGAGGGTGGTACACTGATACGATCTGGCGAATAGTGCACGATAGCTACACTTGCAAGCCATTCGCGGTAATACCGCGAGCGCCCCCAATGCGGGGCTTGGCTTGCCAAAGAGAGACGCTTCGCCCTCTCGTTTGGGATCTCTCCAGATGGGGGCGTGACGCCCCTGCAACCCGTCCGGGGGCTCTGCCCCTACGACCGCCGCCAAGGGGCCTTCGTGCCCCTTGTGACCCGGACGGGGCGTTGCCCTGCGACCTGCGAAGGGCCTTCGTGCCCTTGCGATCCAGACCAAGGTTGCTTCGCCCTTGGAACCAGACGAGGGCTATCGCGCCCTACGACAACTCGGCAGGGGTTCGCCCCCCGCCACCCACGACCAGCACCGTGCTGGACCCGCTGAACCCATAACGAAAGGAGCCTCATGATCGATCCGCAGCCCCCCTCCGACACCACACCGCCAACGGCCTCCAAGAACATACAAGGGGGGCTCCCCGAGCATAAGCCGGACAAAAACCGCAGCGGATCGAACAAGCGCCTGCGCAATAAAATTACCCCCATCCGCTGGGCCTCCGACGAGTTCAACAAGGTCTCCTCCAGGGCCAGAACCTCGGGACTCACCTTCGGCGCTTTCATGCGCGCGCTGGGGCTGGAGGAAGACGGACCCGGCCCGCGCTCCATGCGTATCCCGCCGGTCGAGAAGGAGCTCCTCATCCACATCCGGGGGCTGTTCGGGCGCCTGAACAGCAACGTCAACCAGATCGCCAAAAACGGCAATTCCGGGTTCCCGGTCGATCTTCCCGAACTGCGGCTGGTGATGAAAGACTATCCCCGCATCCGTGGCCTGATCTTCAAGGCCTTCGAGAAGGAACCCGGCCCCGAGGCTCAGGACTGGGATGACTTCGACGCTCTCTGCCGGGAAGCCTTCGCCGCCGATCCTGCCGCCCAAACCGTCGCGATCCCGGCTAGTTTGCTGCGCCGCATGATCGGTAACGGGGCGGCCCCCGACACCTCCAACCCCGGCTCTGAATGATCGCAAAAGGAGCATCCCGAAGCGGCCCCCGGCAGCTCGCCGTCTACCTGATGAGGGTGGAGCGGTACGAGACTGGCGAGCCGGTCGAGTTGCTGGAGCTCAATTCCCCCTGGGCGTCAACACTTGCCGAGGGCAGCAGCCGCCCCCGCATTGCATCCCGGCTGATCGAGACCTTCCGGGACTGGCAGAGCCTCACGGAAGGAACCCGGCAAGGCCGCGACGGCCTGTACCATGCCGAGATCAGCCCCGAGGCCCATTATGCCGCCACCATGACGCCTGAGCAGTGGAAGCGCGCCGCCGACATCCTCGGCGAGGAACTGGGGTTCCAGGAGCAGGAGCGCGCCCTCGTTCTTCACGGCGGCACGGACGGCCGGAAACACATGCATGTCGTCTGGGCCCGCACCGACCTCGACGCGATGAAGATGATTTCCGACAGCCGCAATTACGAGGCCCACGAGCGCGCCAGCCAGCGGATGGAGCTGGAATTCGGCCAGGACTTCGTCCCCGGCAAGCACGCCAAGCGCGACCGCGAGCAGCAGCCGGAATTCCCCCGGCAGGAAGCTGAGCCAGGACGAGGACCAGCAGCAGAAGCGAACCGGGCTGAAGGTCAAGAACCGGAAAGCCGAGATCGCGGCCCTCGCATGCCGCCGCCGACAGCGCGCAGGCGTTCAAAGCCGCCCTGGAAGACGCGGGCTATCTCCTCGCCAAGGGCGAGAAGGGGTTATATCGTCGTCGACGAGGCGGGCGGGCATTCCGTCCTGAGCCGCAACATCGGGCTCAAGAAAAAGGAAGTCGATGCCTTCATGGCCGGGATCGAGCTGGACAAGCTCCCCACCATCGAAGAGGCGAAGGCCCTCCAGAAGGAAGCACGGCAGCGGGAAAAGAGCCAAGCCCCGGCAGCGGCCCAGCCGGAAGCCAAGCCCGTGGAAAAGGCCCCCGAAGCGCCGCTGCCTGTCGATCTGACGCTTTACGCCCCCAAGCCGGCCTCCAAATTCCTGTCATCCGAACTGGCGCAGAAGATCGAGCCGCCCGCACCGACCCCTGCGCAAGCGCCTCAAACCGTGCAGCCCTTCGACTACGAGCTTTACGCCAATTACAACCGGAAGCCTGAACCGACCCCGGTTGTTCAGCCCGGCTCCCTCTGTTGCGCCGCCGCAGACTCCGGCACCTTCGGCCCAACCGTCGAAATTCCTGCCCACAAAAGAAACGGTCCAGCCGACGCCCGCCGCAGAGAAACCGGCCGGGGTTGATCTCACCCTGTATGCCCCGAAGGCACCGGCACTCAACCCCGCCGAGCCCCCCGGCACCTGTGCCGCCGAAAGCAATGAACCTGTACCGCCCGCACCCGAGCCGAGCACGGCACCGGATTCCGGCGCGCCCGCTTACGACTGGACGCGCTATGCCCTGAAGCCGGAATTCCAGGGCCTGCAGCCGCCCCCTCCGCCGAAGCCCAAGCGGCCGAGGGAAGCGCGGGACGTGTTTGACTTGCGGCGCTCGATATGGAAGGTCCAGAAAGAGGAATACAACCGCTTCATCGAACAGAATGCGGCCGACTACAAACAGCATGGCGTCGCGCTCGACAACGCCAACGTCTGGAAGATGGAAGATTTCGACCACAAGCAGCGCGCGGCCCTGCAGGACTTGCGCGACCAGATGAGCCTGGAGCCCCGCAAGGGCGCTGCCGGCATGCTCGATAAGCTCCATCGCGCCCTCAGCCCGCAGGACGATGACGCCCTGACGGCCGCCAAGCAGGAAGACCTTGCCCTGTTCAGGTCGCAGCAGGCGCATGACCGGCGCGATTACATCAAGGCCCTCGAACAGGGCAAAGTCTCCGAGCTTGAAAAGCTCCGCGCTCTCCAGCTGGCCGAGCAGGCCGGGCGCGAGCGTGGTTACAACGAAGAGATCGAGCGGCGCGTCGCGGAATTCAAACAGGCGAAGCGCCTCAAAGCCGAGCTGGAGGCAGACGAACGCCAGCAGCAAAGAGGCAGGGAGGGCGTCGACGACGAAACGACGTGAGCCTTTACCTTCCGATCCATGGATGGCGCAGATCGGCGGTATCGAAAAATTAAGCCCGGATCACCTGGCCAGCGCCCAACGCAGTTATGACGCATGGTCACGCAAGCAAGAATATGACTTTAAAAACTACGTCGAGTACGTACAGCGCCAATGGGAAAAGGTTGAGTTGCCGCCGGTGCCGCAACCCGCCGAGCCGCAATCTCCAAAACCGGGCTACGACCCGGCCGCCTATGCGCCGAAGGCGGCACCGAAGACGGACCCCTGGACGGACGCGGAGATAAAATCAAAATTCAACGCCCTCCAAAGGACGATCCGGAGATCGAGCGCCGCATCCGCGAATTCAAGGAAGGCCGGCGCATCGCGGCCGAGCTTGAGGCGGATGAGCGCAAGCGAGAAAAAGACCGTGACAGGGAGGGCCCAGAGCCCCCAGAAGAGGGAAAAGAATAGGCTCGGTGCCCCAGCAGCACGCACCGAGCCGGTTTCTGAAAGTTGCAGTCGTCTCGCGGTTCTTGGCTAAGCACCCGAAGGTTTCGCGGTTCATCGCGGAGCATCCGAAGACGTCGCGGTTTGTCTTCAGCCTGGCTCACCTCATGCCTGTGCTCGATCGCTACATCCACATCCCCCCGGCTTACAATCCTCGCGACCAACGCCCGCGCGGGCCGAGCGTTCAAAAGGTGAATAAGCGCCTCATATTATAATTCTCTAATCCATAGGGCAGCCGCGCCATTTCGGAAAGTGACCTACGGGATAGTTGACTCAGGCAAGGATTTCACGTCGCCGGGCCGGAAAACCTTGAACACGTAGTAACCACGCGCCCACGGGCTGAAACAAGTTCTGACAATCGCCGCGCGTTAAGACTTCGTTAACCCGTGTTGCGCTAGTCTCCACGGAAGCTTTTTCGTTGACATCCTCGACGGAACGGGCAATCTCAAGCAACTATCGAGGGGAACTGATGGTGGCTATGATCAGAAACACTGACCGGGCGCTAGTTTCAGTAGACGTTAAGAAGGCGCTACTTGCCCTTATATGGGCACTTAAAGCATCCGATCTTTCAATACTGCTGGGCATGCTCCGCCGGGCTGAAGACAGTTATGTGGGCCTGAAAAAGAGAAGCGCTCATCATATTTTCTGGACGAAGCTAGAAGAGTACGGTCTAGCCGTCGAGAGAGACAATCCTCTCGATCCCTCCACTTTCTCCATAGCTAAAATCGTCAGAGATACACCACCTGAATACTTAGCCGGTCTCACGAACCATAGTGCCTATGGTTTCACACCCCAAGGGAAAACAATCATTGACGGCGGAGTTGCATTAGCCCTGAATACAGGCTGGCCGCCCAAGGACGCAATTGTGATTCCTGAAGTAGTTCGCATGTTGGAAGACTACTCCGCAGATGGAACGGCGGAGGCCGACAATAAGCTGGGCGCTCTTTATCGCGACGGGAAAGGTGTTCGGCACGACCACGTCGAAGCCCTTAAGTGGTTCCGTAAAGCCGCTGATAAGGGAGATCGCACTGCTTATAACAATATCGGCATCATGTACAGTGTCGGCCTAGGCGTTCAAAAAGATCTCGGAGAAGCGGCGATGTGGTTTCGGAAGGGGGCCGAGCTTGGAAGCGTGGGCGCCATGGAAAATCTTGGGACGTTACATGCGAGTGGGCAAGGCGTTCCGATCGATTTCACCGAGGCCGCGAAATGGTGGCGGCGGTCAGCAGAGAGAGGGTACGCACAGGCCCAATGTAAGTTAGCTACTTTGTATGCGCAAGGACGCGGAGTTCCGCAAGACAATGTTCAAGCATATATTTGGTTTAGCCTTGGCCTAGCTCGTGGGATAGACGTCCGACAACCGAGAGATATCGTCGCGTCAAGAATGACAAAGCAGCAAATTGAAGAGGCCAATAGCACCCTCGGTCAGTGGAAGCCTCTCGAAGACAAACAGCAGTAGTTAGATGATCAACACGCCCTCACAGTCACCGCAGCAACCCCTTCTCCCTCCGCTTCCGCAACTTACTGTTGTCCGGGACAAGTATTGCAGCCAGCAGATGACAGACGATGCCATCCGTTTCCTGCAGGAGCGCAGGTCCGATCTTATTCAGAGCATCGCACAAGAAGAGCATAGAAGGGTCGCCGGAAACCATGGCTATAACAAATGCATTGGAAGAGTACTTGAGTTCCTCAAGGGCGAAACTAGCGAGGTCACAGTGCCGGCGACACGCTTGGGCCGCCTCGACTTAATGTTTGAGTTGGGCAGGCGCATCGTCGCGGCCCTCAAAATGCCGCCCCTCCAAATGTCCGGCAACCCTTTAGCCGCATCTCCTGACGATCCGTTGCCACCCTTGGCCGCAGCGACTTACACTCGCGTAGGACTGACGCAGGATCTGGCAGACAAGACCATGCGCGTCACTTATGAACGACGGCCGGACATCTTCTACGAAATCGCAGAACAACTGCGACGCGATCTGGTGCTCAATGAAATTGACGCGCAGTTCAACGCCTTTCGTCATCAAGTCCTTGACAATGAATTTGGAGTCCCCGACGACCCTCTGGTTAAAGCGGCCCTTCTTGGGGAACTCTATCTCCGGATCAGATTGATGATCGGTCTACCTTTTCCAGAACACCTTAAACAGTCGTAATCGCCACAGCGCAGGAGCAATACGATGACCACGACTTATTTCTTCATCGACGCCGATCAAATGAAAAACATTTTCTCCGCCGGTGCCGAATTCGGCAATGAGGCCTGGAAAATCGACAAAGGTCTTAAAGGCCAGAGCGGTCAATGGCCCCACACCAGGAACGGTCATCAACCGACGGCATACTTCGTCCCCCTTGACGTAGTCCAGGATTAGCTTTTCAAGCTTCGTCGTTTGCGAGATGAGCTCTCGACGCGCGGCGAGCATTGGAAATATGTATGCCTGCATCTCCGTGTCGTCGCCGATCAGCTCACGAATTCTCTCCTCATAAGCCACAAGGCTAACTTTGCCGGCTTTGAGTCCGAAGGCTCGGATCGTGCCGCGAATCTGACTATCAATATCTAGGCGCTTGTCCAATAGGCATCGGCGGTTATTTAGCAGAACGCGGAACTTGTGGCTCGCGGGACTTTTTACGTGGACTTCGCGATACCAGCCGGTGCGCATGATGTGCGCGATGCCTCGTGCATCGTTGCGATCGGTCTTGACCTTCTGAGCCTTCAAAGCTGCTTTTACATGTCGGGTTTCAATACAAATAGCCCGATAGCCGAAGCTTCTGCAGCTCGGGACAAAGCCACGGTGAAAGACTGCCGGCTTCGAGGCCGACACGCTCCATTACAAGCCCTACCTTGCCGAGCCACTCATGGATCGCTCTCGGCTCACTCGGTATTTGGCTTTCATGCAGGATCACGCCGTCGTGGTTGACGATGCAGATGGCCGTAGTATTTAGTGACACGTCCAGACCACAGAAATATTTCATAGCAGTTCTCCGTTGTTGAGGGTTGAAAAGGTTACTCTACAGAGGGAGCGGCGCTTTTCAAGTGCTGCCCCGTGCGCGGTCTTCTCCGCCGAACCGCATTACAGTTATCTTTTTCCTCGCCCGCCAGCGTAAGCGCCCGGACGGGCCTATCAAGGGTCGCGATGAACGCGCAACACCGGCGCGCCCTTGACAGCCCCGTCCTGGGCGCGAAGAAAAACCCTTTCCTCATAAGAGAAAAAAGGGGGTAAACCGAAAAGGCCAAACCCCAACGGCATCCCACGGGCCGCGCGGGCGGGCCGCGCCATTTCGACAAGTGACCTACGGGGATAGTTGACTCGGGCAAGTATTTCATCACGGCAGCCGCCAAAACCTTGTTCACGTAGAACCACGCGTCCACGGGCTGAAACAAGTTCTGACAATCGCCGCGCGTTAAGACTTAGTTAACCCGCTTCAGCTACTCTCGCCGGAAGCTTTTTCGTTGACATCCTCGCTGGAACGGGCAAGCTCAAGCAACTTATCGGTGGGCACGCAGTGGCATTCATCAGCAACATCAAATATGCTTTTCAGAAATGGCCGCTCGCCTTTGCCAGCGTGATTGTGCTGCTTGGCATGGCCATATCGCGCCCGGTGTTTGCAGAACAGACGGTCACGCAGGCTCTCTCCGCGCCAGGCGATACAGCCGAAACGTCTGCCCGTTCAAAAATACTCCAAGCGCAGACACTTCCGCACACTAGCCAAAGCCAGGAACCTTTGGACAAACCAAACATGGATCAGTCGCAGCTCTTGGCCTGGGCTGCGGCCTCCGCTTCCGACATCATGACCTTCAGCTATACGGACTACCCAGAGCATCTGCAACAGTCGTCGCGTTATTTCACCAAGACCGGGTGGGAGACTTTCACGGTCTTTTTGTTGCAACCGTCGCCCATCGTTAAAGACATGACGATAGGGGCACGGACATCACAAAGCCAGACGTTCACTGCGCATCCGCAAGGCGCTCCTATCATTACCGAAGAGGGTACGGAAGACGGAAAGTACCACTGGCTGGTTAAGTTGCGCCTCAGTGTCAGCTATGAGATGCAACCAAAGGGCGGAGCCACCATGCGGGTCCCGGTGAGCTTGCCGTTTATTGTTTTGCGGATTGAGCGCGTCGCAGCGCTTGAAAACCCGGACGGCATCGGTATTTCAGAATGGACTACAACAAACGATCCGCCAAAACTTGCGCCCGACCTTGCTAATCCGCCCGCAAGCAGCACTCTCCAGCCGGGTCCTCCGCTGACTCATGAACAGGAAATCGAGATCAACAAAATCAAACAACAGCAGGGACTACCCACAAATAAACCCATTGTCACTGTCAAAGGGATGTCGGTCTCTGATCCCTCCGATATGCTCGTCTTACCCGATCTGCGTCATACAACGCCGGATGAATTGGCGGAGTTCACAGAAAAGGCGGCATACGGAGATACGGATGCGCAACTCCGGTTGGGAGGCCTCTACATAGCCGGCATCATCGTTAAACAAGATTATTCAGAGGCCTACTTCTGGGAGAGTCTCGCCGTACATTCTGGTGACAGTTCTGGCAGAGACAAAGCTGCTTATTGGCGCAACCAAGCCGCACATCATTTGACCGCTGAACAAAGGGCCGCGCTAGATAAACGAGTGAAAGAGTGGAAGCCGAGCGAACAAAAACCCTAGCCAAGCAAGTAAAAGAGTCAGCATTTTAACGGAGGTATATTCACATGGCGGCCTTTCAGTTCAATAGCTCAGGACAAGTAATTAGCGCAACTATCACCGTTCCCAGTTCGAACGGCGGGCCTCCGCTCACTCTTGTAATCCAAAATAACTACCTTAGCCCACTCATTCCCGGAGGCACACTGCCTGGAGCCGGAGACATGCTCAATAACGGCGCTTTCACAACGTACGTACATGACTTACAAGGCTACGTTCAGGACCCCACGATACAGGCCCAACTCGGCGGAATAGTGGATGAAATCCCAGCAAGCACGATTTCTACAAATGGCGGCTCCGTATCCGCGCCCGTCAACACAATAAGAGAAAAAAGGGGGTAAACCGAAAAGGCCAAACCCCAACGGCATCCCACGGGCCGCGCGGGCGGGCCGCGCCATTTCGACAAGTGACCTACGGGGATAGTTGACTCGGGCAAGTATTTCATCACGGCAGCCGCCAAAACATCGATCGCGTAGGAGCCACGCGCCCACGGGCAGAGTCAAGTTCTGGCAATCGCCGCGCGTTAAGACTTAGTTAACCCGTGTCGCGCTAGTCTCCACGGAAGCTTTTCAGTTGACATCCTCGCTGGAACGGGCAAGCTCAAGCAACTTTATCGGTGGGCAAGCAGTGGCATTCATCCGCACAACTAGTTCGCACTTGTACAGGCTCCGGCTCGGAGCCGCTCTCGTTGTCGTGATTAGTTCATTTTCAATTACGGCATTCGGGCACCGCATTGCAACAAACATTGATTGCAAAACAGCCTCATCACAGTTCGACCACGTCGTGTGCAGCGACCCCACATTAGTGGAAGCGGACAGCAAGCTCCATGCAACCCTCGACCAAGACCTTGATAAACTTTCAGATGAGGGCCGCTCGCAGTTAATTAAGCAACAAGCAGCTTGGCTCTCATTCGTACGCAATACCTTCAGTGAAGGCCTTCCGCCCGCGCCGCCGCCGAAGCTTTCAATTCAGGTCTCCATTCTTTACAAAAAGCGGCAAGAAGCGCTGGAGCATGCCATAACCGTGACTAAAGATGGTATGGTTATCCGCCGCGACGAGAGCTTCAACGTGAATCCAAACTCGGACCCTTCACGTACTCCCGCGAAGCAGGATGTGGCTTTCCCTCAAATCGACAGACCAAGTAATCTTGCGCAAAAGGTCTGGAATACGACGATGAGAACACAGGCCCCTCATTCCGACGTATCGGATTGTGAAGGTCGGAGGGAAAGCGATCTGACAGCCGATTATTCTATTCTATTTACCACACCAGACTTCATCTCTGTATCAAAACAAGAATGGAGGTACTGTGCCTGGCGCTACTCACGGCTACGGCAATATCCAGATCGTTAATCGCTTTCTCTCGTCAAATCGAGAGCTTTCCTCTTGCGATATTTTTGATCACGCATCCAAATGGGAAGACGCATTGAGTAACCTTGCATCTGCAGAGCTGAAGCAAGACGACGGTTGTGTAAGAACGCATTGTGAGACCGATCCGGAACGCCTTAAGTTGGCCGTTACCCGACCCGACCATTGGAGTTTCAACTCACAAGGACTTATTATTCAGTTCCGCCCCTTGGACGTAGGCGGCAACGCCCAAGGAGCCCCTCGTATCGTCATCCCTTGGAACAAAGTGAAGCCCTACTTATCAGCGCATCCTGCCATACCGCTGCCCCCTCTATAAGAACAACAGGTGGAGACATAACTTATGACCGAAATTTACGAGCCAGAAGGCCAAGCCGTCTCAGACCTACTAACAATTTACGAGGAGGTGGCGTCAACCGAGGGCACGCTGTATCTAACAAGTGGTGGCACTCTTTATGATATTAGGAACACCCTAACTCAGCCGGCTGGAGGTGACAGCGGCTGGCAATTTGGCATGATGCAGAACGACCTAAATAACCCTGCCCCTCAGGCATTGTTCAACAGTCTTATCAGCCAGGCCGAGAGCGCAGGCACAATCACTGATGCACAAGGGTCAGGCTGGATTACAGCCGCAGAAGACAATGGATATATCAGTCCGGCAGATATAAATCTTATTAACACGGAAGTATTACAACCGGGAAGCGCGCAAATTCAGACTTTGGATATGCAGACCCTTCAGAATGTCGTCTATGCGGTGCAGGGCGCCGAAGCTTCGGTCGAAAGCACTTGGGGGTCGCTAGGCGTGTTGGATCCTTCGAACTCAGACTATCAAATGGCGATTGGTTACATTGCCTCCTGGGCAAACAGAAACCCAAGTGACAACATAAGCACTTTAGTGGACTATTTGGACGGAGGCACCGTCTCAACGGCTTCTGCCGGTACTTTGCCCGTGTTAACCGACGCGCCAACTTTGGCCGACATTCAGACATATATGGAGGCGCAGGCACAATTCGCCGACAATCCCGGCTCGTTCGACAATCTGACAGGCAATTTGGAACGAGGAGAGAATCTGTTTGGACCATATAGTCCCTACTCAGAAGTTGCTGGGTGGGCCGACGCAGCTCCGTTCGTGCCGTCGACGGAAATGTCTATGCGATCTCTTGCCGCAGTACCATCGTGGATGTCTTTTTGCGAGGGCGTGTTCGGCGAGGGTCAGGACACCGGATCGCCTTTGGTCCTGGACTTGAGCTCTGACGGCAGTGGGATTACGCTTGCCGCATTGAATAGCAGCGGCTCGGTGTATTGGGATTTTGGCAGCGGCTTCAAGAATGCCTCCGGTTGGGTGACAGGCACCACGGGGTTGCTTTGCGTTGACCCCACCGGCACTGGCGTCATCACCCAAGCCGATCTGTTTGGCAATAACGGCGGCAGCGCCAATGGTTTTCAGGCCCTCGCGGCTTACGACACGAACGGCGACGGCGTGATCAACGCAAGCGATACGGATTTCAACCAACTTCTCGTGTGGATACCGACGGATACCACTGGCGTCTCCACCTCTGCGCAGTTGCACACCCTAGCTTCCCTTGGCATAACCAGCATCAGCCTCGACTACACTGACGAGAGCTATCAGATCAACGGCAACACCATCGAAGAGCAAAGCACGTTCGTCATCAACGGTAACACCCAGACCATTGCGGACGCCTGGTTCGCCTATGATCCTGTGAACACTAGTTACGATGGCAGCTATACGCTCAACCCAGAAGTGTTGTTTCTGCCAAATGAGAGAGGTTACGGACAGTTACCTGATCTGGCGATTTCCATGAGCCTGGATTCAACCCTTCTCACAGAAGTACAGGGCTTAGCCAGCCAGTCCTTCTCTCAACTGCTGAATCCGACCTACGGCCTTGAGAATGTTCTCAAGGGAATCCTGTACGAATGGGCCGGGGTTGAAAGCGTGAACCCGGAATCGTCATACGCGTACTTTGCCGGAACGGATGTTAACGCGCAGAACTTGGCCTTTATGTCGCAACTGATGGGGCAGGTCTTTCAGGGCACCGGCAACTACGAGGACTTCGGAATTTCTGACGGGCCCTATTACACAGAGGCATGGAACGCGGCGTTCAGCTACCTTGCCGCCCATTTATTGGCCCAGGCCGGCTTTAGCAACTTGATGGGAAATCCCATCTACGACCTCAGCTCCGACACGTTTTCCGTCGGCGGCAGCTCTTACGATGTTGCCGTGCAATTCGTCGACCAGGCGGCCGGCGAATCCGAATTGATGCATATGGCGACCAACGATATTTTTGTTCTCTTCCCCGGCGACGCGCCGGTTTCCGGTCCCGAGAATTCACCAACGATTTACATTAACGAAACCCCCGACGGCGGTGGCACGAACACGCTGGCTCTCGGCGTTGCGCCTTCCGGCGTCGTCATTTCCGACGACAGTTTAGGTAACCTTTATGTGCACTATACCTCGACCGATACCGTCGAAGTCTTTGGCGGCCTCGCTTACAGTGAAGGAAACGCGGCTGGAACCATCGTGGGCCAGTATCTGCAGCAAATCGCCTTCGACGATGGCACAGTCTGGAACCTCACCGGCGGTCTTCACCTTACCGCCATCCCGGGTTATCTGGCGGTCTATGGCACGGCCGGCGGCGGCGATACGCTGGACGGCAGCGGTGTGTCTGGCGCTGATCTCTGGGGTTACACCGGGACCGAAACGTACATTCTCGGGCCCGCGACGACGGTGAATGCGGGGAACGGCACCAACATCTATGTGCTGAACCCGGATGCCAGCCCCACTTCTTCCGGCGGCGCATCAATCAATCCGAACGCCAGCGCGACCGGGGACCAGGTCGTGCTCCACGGCGTCACGCCCGGTGACGTCACGATGTCTGATAACGATTACGGCGCCCTGATGATCTCGACGTCGAATGGTGACCTTATCACCATTAACGGCGGCAGCCTGGGCAGCGGCGGCGTTACCATCGGCAACGTCGCTGGCGTGGACTTTGACGACGGCACGGTCTGGAACCTCACCGGAGGTCTTCACCTCACCGCCATCCCAGGTTATCTGGCGGTCTATGGCACGGCCAGTGGCGGCGATACGTTGGATGGCAGCGGTGTGTCTGGCGCTGATCTCTGGGGTTACACGGGAACCGAGACTTTCATTCTTGGCCCAGCAACGACGGTGAATGCAGGGAACGGCACTAACTTATATGTCCTGAACCCGGATGCCAGCCCCGCTTCGTCCGGCGGTACGATGATCAACCCGAATGCCAGCGCGACCGGAGACCAGGTCGTGCTTCACGGCGTTACGCCCGGTGACGTCACGATGTCCGATAACGATTACGGCGCGCTGATGATCGCGACATCGAATGGTGACCTTATCACCATTAACGACGGCAGTCTGGGCAGCGGCGGCGTTACCATCGGCAACGTCGCGGGCGTGGATTTTGATGACGGCACGGTTTGGAACCTTGATGGAGTTGTGACGCTGACAGCCACGGGATACGGCCAGTCTCTCTACGGGCTTACAACCGGCACGAATTTTGTTGCGGACGGATCGGCCGATATATTCCACGGTTTCAGTGCCAACGATACTTTCACTTTTACCAGCGGCTCCAGCCCCGCTTCCTCTGGCGGCGACTTTGTCTATGAAGCTGCGACCGGAGGCTCGAACGCGATTGTTTTCCACGGCGTTACGCCAAGCGCGGTTGCGATGTCCGATGACTCTTCCGGTGATCTCATATTCCAGTTCGGCACCGACCTTGTGACGACGGGCGCCGGCAGCTACAGTTCTGATACCGGCGTGACCATCGACCATCTGCAGCAGGTCACGTTTGACGACGGAACAACCTGGAATCTTGCGGACGGGCTTAACCTCACCGCCACCGCCAACGACCAGATGCTGTACGGAAGCGCTGGCGGCGGCGATACGCTCACGGCGAGCGCAGACTACGACCAGCTCTATGCTTTTGGCGGTACTGAAACTCTCGTCGCGGGTCCAGGGTCGAGCCTCCGTAACGGTACAGGAACTGATACGGATGTCTTTAGCGCCGGGAGCGCCTCGACGACCTATGGCGGAGATAATATTTACGAAAACGCCAGCGGCGGCACGGCCACCATCGCGTTTCACGGCATCGATCCCAGCGCCGTGATGATGTGGGACAACAATTCGGGTCAATTTTTTGTCCAGTTTTCCGCGACCGATCAGATCACAGTGAACGGCGGCACCTATGACACAACCAATGGCTTTACGCTGGGAAGTCTGCAGCAGATCACCTTCGACGATACCGGCAGTACGACCTGGGATCTGACAGGCGGCCTGAATCTCACCGCTACCAGCAACGACCAAGCTATCTACGGTACGACCGGCGGCGGCGATACTCTCACGGCTGGCGCAAACTACAACCAGCTTTATGCTTTCGGCGGCACAGAAACCCTCGTCGCGGGTCCAGGGTCGAGCCTCCATAACGGCACAGGAACTGATACGGATGTCTTTAGCGCCGGGAGCGCCTCGACAACCTATGGCGGAGATAATATCTACGAAAACACCAGCGGCGGCACGGCTACCATCGCGTTTCACGGCATCGATCCCAGCGCCGTGACGATGTGGGACAACAATTCGGGTCAATTTTTCGTCCAGTTTTCCGCGACCGATCAGATCACAGTGAACGGGGGCACCTATGACACAACCAATGGCTTTACGCTGGGAAGTCTGCAGCAGATCACCTTCGACGACACCGGCAGTACCACCTGGGATCTGACAGGCGGCCTGAATCTCACCGCTATCAGCAACTACCAAGCTCTTTACGGTACGACCAGCGGCGGCGATACGCTCACGGCGAGCGCAGACTACGACCAGCTCTATGCTTTTGGGGGCACAGAGACCCTCGTCGCGGGTCCAGGGTCGAGCCTCCGTAACGGTACAGGAACTGATACGGATGTCTTCAGCGCCGGGAGCGCCTCGACGACCTATAGCGGAGATAATATTTACGAAAACGCCGGCGGCGGCACGGCCACCATCTCCTTCCACGGCATCGACCCCAGCGCCGTGACGATGTGGGACAACTCCAGCGGCCAGTTCTTCCTTCAGTTTTCGTCCACCGACCTCGTGACGGTCAATGGCGGCAGCTTCAGCTATAGCACGGGCCTCACCATGGGCAACCTGGAGCAGGCCACCTTTGACGACGGCACAACCTGGACTTTTGCAGACGGGCTTAATCTGACCGCTACGTCCAACGATCAGGCTTTATATGGCAGTGTCGACGGGGGCGATACCCTCACTGCGGACGGAAATTATGACTATCTCTACGCCTTCGGCGGCGCGGAAACTTTGGTCGGGGGCTACGGCACCACGATCTATAACGGGACCGGCAACGATACCGATGTTTTCAGCACCGGCTTCGGCTCGGCCACTATTTATGCCAATGCCAGCGGCGGATCGAGCAACACAATCGAGTTCCACGGCGTCACGGCGAGCGACCTTGCGATCTCGGACAATACCTCGGGCCAGCTCATCATCCAGGATTCGACGGGGGACCAGCTCACGGTTAGCGGTGGCAGTTTCAGTTGGACCACGGGCTTCGCCATGGGCAATGTGCAGCAAATCGCCCTTGACGCCGGCACCGACATCAACCTGCAGGGCAGCCTGGACCTCACCGCCACCGGCAATTCCGAGGCCCTCTACGGCACGGGCTACGGGGATCATATGGTCGCCCTGGGCAACGGGGATTATATGTATGGAATTTCCGGCAACAACACGATGGTGGCCGCGAATTCCGGCACGACGTATTTTTACGGCGGCAGCGGGAATGATCTCATGATCGCTGGCGGCGCTGGCGGCACCAACTACATGACGATGGGTTCCGGCGCGGATGAAATCAAGATCGAAAGCGCTTCCTCGAACACCACTGTCACGGGCTTCAGCGCCGCGAACGGGGACGTTATCAATATCTCGCACGTCCTGAGCGGCTACGATCCGCTCGACGACGCTCTCGCCAACTTCGTCCAGGAGACGACCAGCGGGGGCAATACCGCCATCAGCGTCGATCCCACCGGCTCGGGGAATTTCAGCGCCGGCCCGCTCATAACGCTCAACAGCGTCACCCTCGCCGATCTCTCAACGCTGGTATCCGACGGGACGCTGATCGTGCAGCATCACCATCACGCCTGACCTCAATTCTTTTTCAATTCAAAGGGATAAAAAACATGCAAGTTATACTCAACATCACCGACGAAAAACAACTCGAACAGATCGAAGCCCTGCGCGGCGATAAATCCCTGGAGGAATTCATCGCAGTGTGCTTCGAGCAAGGCCTCGAAGTCGCGGAGTTCAAGCACAGGCAGAAAAAGACGGCCGCCGAAGCGGTAAAACATCCGCTGTTTCATTTTCCCGAAGCGAAGGCGGAATTCAAGACCCTGGACGAGGCCGCGATAGCCACGGCGCTGAAGGAGAAGAACCCGGAAGACCCCGTGATGATCGAACTCACCCGGCTGGTAACCGCTTATATGGCGCAGGTGAACGAATACGCCCGGCAGCACGGCAACAGGCTCCCGGTCGCCGCGCACGTCAATCCTCTCAAGGTCCCCATCGAAAAAGTCGCGTTCCAGATCGCGGCGGGCGCCATCCGCAGCGGGATACAGAAGGCAGGCAGCGCGTCGGCGACTTCAGCCGCCGCGGCCTGAGCGACCCGCAGGCCGCCTGCTGGCTTTAAAAGCAAAAAGGACGGAGCCCGAAAGCCCCGCCCTAATTGTTGGAAATCTGCTGACCCTAGACTAGAGCCAGCAGTTCTCAGACGTCTGAGGCGTCTGTGTGCGCTTGCGCCGGAGCTCAGCCGAGACAGTCTCGAACGAGGCGAGCGTTAGCGACCTGTGCGTCGGCAGGTCCGCCCGGAGAGCTGAGAGCTTCCATCGGAGGGCTTGTTCATCGAGTTCCTTGACTTCGTCTTTGGTGATGGCGTGAGGCATGGATTTTTCCTTCTCTTGAGCCGCGACCGTCGCGCCTTCATTTGCGTTAAAGGGCTGGCGTTCGGCCGATCGCACTCGATGAAACGAAGTGGCGAAGCCGCGTCTGCCTAAGGTTCAGAAGACAAAACCCGTGCGCGATGCACGGTCGGAGGCGCCTTGAGTAGCGCGGAGGGAGGAAACTGTCATGCGCGGCTACCTTCGAAATTTGGCAGCAGTCGCTGAGCCGTGCGGACGATCTCAACGAAACTATCAAGGTCTGAAATCTGGACCAGGAACATAACCGGCTCCGCGAACGCGACATCGCCGGACGCCGGTATAGCCTTTATCGCGATCGCCTGACCGCCCATTTCATGGTCGACGATAGCAATGGCCTGGAACAGCGCGGGCCGCAGGAACGGCCCTTCCAGTTTGTCACCCTGAGAAACGTCCTTGGAAATTTTCATGTGGGCCTCAGTGAGTGGTTGCGTCGTAATAGCAGCGGTCAGGTTCTGAGGGGAGCGCATATTCATCGATCACCCGCCCGTCCTTCAGCCGAAACCAGTTGCCCGGCCCCGCGCCTTGCTTGTGCGTGTGCATCTCCTGAACGTCCTCCGGCCGGAAACCGAAGAACTCCACCTCGCACTTAGCGGTGGTCTTATCCCTGGTCCAGCAATACATGAAAGGTTTGGCCATGAAAGCGCGATAGAAATCCGCTGTAAACCGCATGCGACCTCCTAAAGCTTGAAGACCCCGGCATTCGGTGCCGGAAGCTTGCGAAGTTGCGCCACCGGCGCCACGAACGGCACGTGGTCGTGAACATCGACCGCCGTATCCGGCGTATGGAACTTGCTCACCACAGGCTGGACGATGATCGGCTGCCTGAAGCGGCTCTGGCCGATACCCGGTTGATTGAATTTCGACGCCAGGCGCGTCGACGCCGTCCGGTGATGCGCCTCATCCAGCTCGATGCCGACGAAGCGGCGGCCCATGTCCCGCGCCGCGACCAAGCGTGCTGCCCGAGCCGCGAACGGGTCGAGAACCACGTCGCCGGGCTTCGTGAAGGCCTCCAGCAGCGGCGCGAAGATGCCGACCGGCTTCTGCGTCGGATGCAGCTTGTTGCCGGTATAGGTCCAGGGGATCACGTCAGGCGGCGGATTTTCCGGCGCCGGCGGGTTGCCCTTCGCCAGCAGATAAGCCTGCTCGTGCTGATAGCCCATGAAGCGCGCCGAGGAGTTGTACTTCTTGGTGAAAACAACATGACCGGCCATGTGAAAACCGGCCTTTTTCCACGCTTCGATGAAACGATCCGCCTTGTTCCACGCGTAGAAGCTCACGCAAAAACTGTTGTTTTTCAGAACCCGGTGCATCTGCGCGAATGCCGGGTCTATCCAGGCGTCGTTATTGTCGTTCTTGACCGTCCTCCCGTCGCGGTCGCAATAGCGGACCAGATACGGCGGATCGGTCAGGACGAAATCCACCGACTTCGCAGGCATGGTTTTCATGACTTCGACGCAGTCACCGCGCGTGATGCTGTTCATTACGGAGCACGCGGAGAAAGCGGTTTCACAACGCGCGCCTGTTCGCTGCGGCGTTCCTTCTCTGCAACGGCCTGCTGTTTCAGCTTGCTCAGTTTCACTTCAGCGCCATGCGTGTCCTTCGAGCCATCGGCCCAGACGATACGCTGGATCTTCCCGCCCCGGACAAACTTTGTATTGCCGTAGGAGTCCTTGCGCACCCCGGTGCGCATGTCGTCTTCGGTCTTGATGGTTTTCTGTTGCTTGGTCGCGTTCAGGTTGAAATGGTTGGAAAGGGTCATTCAAATACTCCGGTGTGAAAAGTGAAACGCTAAAAAAACGGCTTGTTCTAAATAGCCTGCCCGATTCGGCGTAGGCCGTCTACTACACGATCTCCCAGCAGACAAGAATCGAAGAATGGTGTAGAATCCCTTTAAAAGCTCGTTTTTGCTGCGTTGCGGCACATCAGGAAGAAGGGAAACTCTTCACTGATTACAAACACATCGCCTCAGTTTGAGGCGCAAGCGCCGGCAGCCCTAATCCCATCTCGCAAGGCATCACCGAAGGAATTCAATCCCCCTTTTCCTCGCGTACCAGCGTATGCAGCCGTCCGCGCCGTCAAGGGTCAAGATGATCGCACACCCCGCGCCCTTGACTCCGCGTCCGGCCGCTGAAGACAGACCCCTTGTCCCATTAAGAGGAAAAGGGGGGCTCAGGCAAAGGCCCGGATGCCTGGCTTCCGCGATGGGCGCGGAAAGCAGCCCTCTTGAAAAAATCCCGTATCTGTCGTATTCACGAGAAGATGTCTTGGAGCAACCAATGGAGACCACATGAAAAAGCGCGGCAAGAGCCTAGCCGACTGCATCGAGCCCTTACAGGTCGCAACAGACGCTCTTTTGAACGAAGGCGCGGCACCGGACACGGTTGTGCATGCCCTCGTAGCGGTGGCCATAAAGGCCGGACAGAAGTACCGCCAGCCCGCTGCCCTGTTCGACGACGCAACGAACACATTCGTGGATGCGGCCTTGCAAGCCGCCGAGCAGGCGACGAAAGACCGCGCCGACAAGCGGGCCAAACGTCTTGGACTGACAGATGATTAGCGGCTTTGCGACTTAGCGGACGATGGTAGCCGCCTCGGCCCCGTCCGCCCGCGCGAAATTGGCAAGAAGGGCCGCGCGCCAACAGGCGGAAATCCCGGACGGATTGAGACCGCCGATGTTACCGGCGCCAGGACGCGCCGAAGCCACAGCCGAAGACATTAGGGTCTAAAATACAGAGGAACCGATCTGGCGCCTCTGTAGGGCCTTGGACAGGCGGGTCGCGAAACCCGTTTCTTACACAGTTACTTACACACTTTCACATTTTAGGATTTTAACGATAATTGATTCAGCAGTTTACGAGCAGACCAAAGGTACTTAAAAGTCCGATCGGCTCAGTCGTTGTTTCGTGCTACGTTTGAAACTGTGCGGGCGTGGCGGAATCGGCAGACGCATCGGACTTAAGCGGAAACTTGAGTGCTCGCCGGGAAACCGGCGATGCAGAACTGCTCAAAGTCGGGGAACCCTGTAACATGGCGATCCCGAGCCAAGCCCGGCCGAACAACGGCCGGGAAGGTGTAGAGACTAGACGGGCAGCACCTGACAACCGGAACCGTCCGGGACACGGTGAAGGGATAGTCCAGACCCCAAACACTGCGGCAAGATAGCAGGGGCGGCGAAAGCCGTAGAGGGTATGAAAATCCGTTGGGCCGCAAGGCCCGTGAGGGTTCAAGTCCCTCCGCCCGCACCAACTCTCCTTTGCCCGCGCTTCGAAGCCGAAAAGTTTGCGGGTCACCGTGATCTCGCTTAGGACAATCCGGCCGCCGCCCTACATCTGCGTCAAAGTGACGGGCACTTCCGTGCGCACCATGTCCGGCGACTGCCTTGACGGGAACAAAACGTTGAGTGAAACCGGTCTGGTAGTGCTGGCTTCTGTTGGCTGACGGCCATCTGGCACCGCGGGATTCGCACCGATTCCATGGCGGATCTGGGCACTTCCGCTACCGGGCGGGGCGAAGCCTGACAGTTGGCCGGGCGAAGGCACGGCGAAGAGGAGATGTCAGAAAGGTTCTTCTCAGCGACCAACGTCACTGGTCGCCGCCGGCCGGGAAGGCTCATTTACCACTTCTCACGGAAGCTGGCATGGCGGCCGCCGGTGCGCTGCCAGAATTCCGTTGCAGTCGAGGCTATTTGGGCATACCATCGATAGCTGGGAGGCAACGGCGAAATCCGTGTCAGGGTCAAGCGCTCGATCCGGTACATGAACTTGGTTGCGGCCGCTCTTCCACAATGTACCGGCTCCCAACTGAGGTGGCCATGTCCCGAAACATAATTGCTGCTCACACGTGTTTGATATTACTCTTTGCCGGCGGAAGTCTCGCTCAGGCAGACGATCGAAATAACGTTCGCGGGCCGTTGGGCGTTTACGCCAAGGCCGATATCGAGACCGCCGCCAATGCCTACATTACGGCATATGGAAAAGCCAATCCGGGGGCTCCTCCGCTGACGCTGATGTCGCCGCAAGTGCATACCGCTCTTGCCCAGCTCTACGCGGGTTTGTTAACGGACCGGGCGATCTCCGGGATCACTGTGGGAGAGCACTGGGACAACATCCAGCTCTCCGATCCGTTCTGCGTTTTCAATCACAGCTGCTTAGCCGGCCCCGATGGTTACGATTGGAGTTACCTGGACGAGGCCTTCGAGCAGGCAAATCTGGCCCACAAGTCGGTAGATCTCATCATTACTCCCGGCGTGAATTCGCCGTCATGGCTATTGTCCAAGATCGCCTCCTGCGACGGGCTCTTTCCCGCTCCAGGCAGCGCTCCGCCCGATTGCGGGAAAGTGACCTTTTCGGTTTTCCCGCAACAACAGCAACGCGGCGACAGCAATGTGTTTCCCCTGCCTTGGAGCGGCCTTTACGAGTTGGCGTGGTGGGACTTCCTGGCGCATCTCAACGTCAGGTACAACAACAACCCCGCGTTCGTCGCCATCGCTGTCGCTGGTCCGGTTGGCGCGTCGGATGAGCTGATCCTTCCGACGAACTCCAACCAGTCTTTCCAACAGCCGGGTGTGCCTGCGGACTGTGCCTGGAGCGCGCTGATCAATCACTCCTTTCCGAACATCGCCAGTTACCAAAACACCGATCAGGCGTTCATCGATCAATGGGATCTGGCGATTGACGCCTACGAGCGGATCTTTACCGGCATTACCTTAATCTTGGCGGTCGACGCGGGCCAGGATTTTCCCGAGTTCGCCAAGCAGAACCCCACCCTGACAGTGCACCGTGACAACACGCTCTGGGCCGAGGATTGCGTCAACTCCGCTCCTGGTGCCCCTCCCGACAACCAACCCAGGTCATGCGAAGCGAAAACGGAGATCCTATCCTACTTCCTCACCGTGTCCCGGGGCAATGGTAAGGCCACCTGGGACGGCGGAATGACGGCAACCAGCCCGACGCTGCTCGGCGACATCGGCGTGCCTGGCGTGAAGCTGCTCACATCGCTTTCGCCTTCGTTTTCTGGCGGGGCCGAATTTGATCATCCCGTCTCGCAAGGCCAGAACATGCAGGAAGAAGGCTGCAACATGCCCGGCGGCAATTGCCTGAACCTGACCGCGGAGGAGGGCGCATACAACGTTCTGGCTGTGTTCTTTTCCGGAACGCCGGCCTACACATACTACGGCGCAATGCCGGGCTCAGCGCCCATTCAGTATCTGGATGTCGATTATACGGACGTCCAATACGCGCAATCCAATCCCTGCCCGACGCTGCCGAGTACGGTCCCCGGAACCCCGTCGCTGCAGGAGCTCCTGGACCGGGCGAGCCGCGACATCTTCGCGCTGGCGGGCCTGCTGCAGCCCCTGCCACCGACCACCTGCCCGGGGCCCTGACGTCAGCTGCCGATATAGGTGGATGCACGGTCGGCAGCCGTGCGACTGGCACCAAATGGCGCTCAGGGAAGCTTCGCTGGGCCGCTCGTGAAGTCCACTTACGCCAAGTTGACAGGAAATGCCCGACTTGTGGAAGTGGCACCCATTGGCCGAGTGATCTTCCGTTGCTGGAACTTTTCAACCAACTGCACCGCCAGAGGCTGCTCAGACCCAGTGCCCTTCTTAGCTTAAACGGCTTTCCGTTCAACTTGACAGTCCCGCTTGCCCCAGCACGCGTCAGAAGCTGGATCGGTTCTCTGAAGGGCAGGTTTAGGGGACTGGGGACTGAGGGCTGACACTTCCCGTGTCCAAGCGGCGCTCGGCTTTCATGGCCAGAAGATGCGGGTTGTGGGGAGAGACTTCAAAACGCCGTGTTTTTGCACATTTGCTTACACAGTTTCACACTTCTAGGCTACAAGTACATTTCTAATCAGGTAGTTACACGCATAACCAAAGGACTTAAAATCCTTTTTCCGGCAACGGTAGTGTGGGTTCAAGTCCCACCCCGGGCACCAAATCAACATAAATCAAATAAGCCAGAGAAGTGTAATACAGTTTAAAACAGGTGTTCACGGATGAAGCGAATCGCCAAAGTTGCTGCAGTCACCAGTGCGAACAAGCCGGTAACAAAGAGGGCGCCGAGCAGGAGAAAGTTCCAAGGCGAGCGGATCCTAGAAATTCTTAACAACGACGGACGGCGATCCTTCCAGTCAAAATGTCGGCGGCCTCGACCACGTGGGTGCGATGGCTTCAGCGGGCCTCAAGGTCCTAGCCGAAAATCGCAGTCGTAAAGCATCTCTGGCTCACGACCTGCCGCTGGGCTGATTACCTTGACTTGTACGGTGGAACGACGTACATTGTTAAGAGATCGAACTGGAGCTTAGGTATGCCAGAGCAACACACCAACCGGACTGCACGCCTGGAGGCGCGCATCGCACCGCAAGCACTTGCCGTCGTCCGTCGCGCCGCGGAAATCCAGGGGCGTTCGGTCAGCGATTTTGTGGTCGCTGCGGCCCAGGAGGCCGCGCAAAAAACGGTATCCGAAGTAGAGGTCATACGGCTGTCGCGCGAGGCGCAAGAACAGTTCGTCAAGCTTCTGACGAGGCCGCCCAAACTGAACCCGGCCTTGAAGAAAGCCTTTGCGCGTCACCGGAATCTCATCAGGAAATAAGTGAGCGGGACCTTTCGGATTGAACCGCTCAACGACGAGCACGGCCGAACCGGATTCATGAGTGGCTCCGCCGCGCTCGACCGATATTTTCAGACGCAAGCCTCCCAAGATGTCCGGCGCCGGATCGCTACGTGTTTTGTCGCTGTCAGCTACGATTCGGGACAAATCGCCGGATACAACACCTTGAGCGCAACCAGCATCGCCTTGGATGCTCTTTCGCCCCAGCTCATTAAGAAGCTGCCACGCTACCCAGTGGTTCCGGCGGCTTTGCTTGGCCGGCTCGCCGTTGCCCGCACTCAGCAGGGGCTTGGTCTTGGCGGCGTGCTGCTGGCGGATGCCGTGAAGCGCTCCGCGCGGACGGAAATGGGGGTGTTCGCAATGGTTGTAGATTCCGAGAACGAAGGGGCGCAACGCTTCTACGAGCATCATGGCTTTACGCTTCTGCCCGGTCCGAGCCGGCGCCTGTTCCTTCCGATCGATGCTGCACTCCGACGTCTCGCCTTACGCTGAAATATTCCCTTCAGTCACGGATCGATTTAGTAGACCTGAAATCATCGCCTTGGCCGTTATTGTTATTCATTTTCAATCAACGCTCACATGCCCAGGCTGGACGCGGGAGGCGAGATATGTCGACTGTCCAGCATGCAATAGCGTGCAATGGTTAGTTAGAGGCGGCTATGGCAAATTTTGCATCTTGGGCAATGTAGAATGTGTAACTTGCGGGTCGCGCACGGTGCCAATAGGAGCAAGTCCCGGGCACCACTGATCCGCCCAACCTACTTCAGGCTTACCGGTGCGTCACCGACCAGCGGCAGCTGCGCCTTGAGCCACGCCACGATCATCGGTTCCAGCTCGGGATTCTTCGCGAACATCGGCACGCCGTGCTCGCGTGCCCGGATAAATCTTGAGCACCGATTTCGGATCCTTCGACGCTGCCAGCGCTTCCCGGATGCCGTTCGCCGCGCTCGTGTCGTCTTCGCTGGCCGCGCCAAACACCGGCAGCGACGGGTTGCTCGGCGATATAGGCCTTCGCCGCATCGCTCGCCATGCCCGAAAGCAGCAGGAGCGCCCGGATCTCGTGATTTCGCGCCGCAAGATCCGACGATTGCGTTACGCCGCAGCTTGCTCCGCCCACCGCGAGGCGCGATTGATCCACGCCTTTCTGCTTGGTCAGGTAGTCGAACGCGGCGTCCACGTCCGACGGCCACTTCTTCCGTTCCGCCGCGCGCGTATCCGGATCCGTGGACTTGCTTCCGCCGCTTTCGCCAAAGCCGCGAAAATCGACCGTCAGCACATGGAATCCGTTGCCGGCCAGATCGTCGGCCAGGCCGTCCCACGCATGCCGGTCCATGTTGCATTGATGCAGCAGCAAGCATCGCAGGTCCGGGCCGTCCCGCTGAAAAATACGTTCCTTTGAGGTTCACGCCGTCCGGCGCTTTGATGTCGACGTCCTTCTTATGAACTTCGGCTGACAGGCTGACCGTGAAGGTCAGCGCCGCCGCAATGACAAGAGTTTTCATGGTGTCCTCCCGCGCGCCTCTCAATATCTCACATCGGGCCGTTTTAGAGATTCCGGTGCTGTGCCAGCAACGTGCGGCCAGCCACAGGTCAGCCGTACGACGAGACGTCCGTCGACATCTTCGGTGGTGATGAGTCCATGATCGTTCGCGTCTTCCCAGACCGGAAGCCGTGGGCAAGACGTGCGCCAGGCGTCCATCACTTCGGCGTAGCCCCGGTCGCCGGTGGACAGCCAGTCCAGGAGATCGAGAATGAGGGAATCTACGGTGGTCACCTTGGATGGCCCTCCCGCCGGTCTCGAAATCGGAACTCGGGCGAAGCGATCAGCGTCGCGTAGGAGCCAAAGCGATCGCCGTCCCAGCTTGGCTCCGGCTCACTCGGCTCTTGTTCAAACACTCGCAGCGTTTGGTAAGTTGTCGAGCGCTGCACGGGGATTCGCCCGGCCGCGCGAATCCATCGCCGAAGCTCGGCAGGATGCAGGAATTGGCCATGCTGCGCGCCCGCCGACGTCGAGATGCTCTCGTTCATCAACGTGCCGCCAAAATCGTTCGCGCCCGCTCTGCAGGCATTCCTGTGCCAGCTGCGGCTCCTTGCTTCACCCACGTGGCTTGAATATTCGGGATCCAGGGGTCCAGCATCAGCCGCGCCACGGCGTACATGCGCAAAACATCTTCGCGCGCAACGTTTGTCTGGATGCCCGGCACCAGCGACTTTTTCACCATCGGCGCTTCGGCCGCGATGAAGCTGAGCGGGACGAATTCCGTGATGCCGCCCGTTTCCTTTTGAATGCCGCGCAGCAGCTCCAGGTGCCGAGCCCGATCCAAAGCCGTCTCGATATGCCCATACATGATGGTGGACGTTGTCGGGATGCCCAATCTTGTGAGCAGTGCGGATCACCGTGCTCCAGTCGCGCGTGGAAATGCGTCCCGGAGAAATGATCTCGCGAATGCGATCGTCCAGAATCTCGGCCGACGTTCCCGGCAGCGACCCCAGCCCCACGTCTTTCAGAGCCTTCAGATAATCTTCGATGCTTCGATTCGACAAGCGTCGCGCCATAGAGAATCTCCTCGGGCGAAAATGCGTGTACGTGAATCTCGGGAATTTCTTTTTTGATGGCCGCTGCAAAGATCGATGTAAAACGATCCATCGATGCGCGGCGGCAACCCGGCCTGGATGCAAACCTCCGTCGCGCCCAGATCCCAAGCCTCGCGAACGCGCCGCAGAATTTCCTCGGTAGGCAGGAAATAACCTTGCTCCGCGCGATGGCCGCGGCTGAACGCGCAGAAGCCGCAGCGCTTCACGCAAACGTTGGTGAAATTGACGTTGCGGTTGATCACGTATGCGACGCGATCGCCAACTCTGCGGCGCCGCACATCATCGGCGGCGGAAATCAGCCTGTCGAGATCATCGCCCTCAGCGGCGAAAAAGCGCGGCTCCGTCCTCGGCCGAAAGTTCGCGGCCTTCAAGCGCCCGATCCAGAATCGCTTCAGATCATGCCACCAACCCCGCGGAATCGGTGAATTCGAGAGCCTTTTGGCGCAACGGTTCCGACATCCAGCGTGAATCGCGCAGGTATTCCGGATAAACCGCCAGCCTTTCCCGCAGCTCGAAGCCCGCTTCGCGCGTCACCGATCGAAGCGCAGCGATCTGTGGCCACGCCATCTCCGGATTGATGAAGTCGCGCGTCACCGGCGAAATGCCTCCCCAATCGTTGATGCCGGCGAGCAGATAAAATCCATACGCATCTTGCGAAAGATTGGGCGGCACTTGCAGATTCACGGTGCTGCCCAAAATCAGCCGCGCTACTGCCGCCGTTCGCGCTACATCCAGCGCCGTCGGTTCAGCGCGGCCGGCAAAAAGCGTGTCCGCCTTCGCGCGGAAATTCTGGACGATCACTTCTTGGATGTGCCCGTGCTTCTCATTCAATTCCCGAATCGCAAACAGCGCGTCCACGCGTTCGTCCAGCGTTTCGCCAATGCCGATCAGAATGCCCGTGGTGAACGGGATCCGCAATTCCCCGGCAGCTTCGAGCGACGCCAGCCGGACCTTCGGAACTTTATCGGGACAGCGATGATGCGCCTCGCCCGGCGCCGAGCAATCGCGCGCTGGCCGTTTCCAGCATCATCCCCATGCTCGCGTTGACCGGCCGCAGCTGCTCCATCTCTTCGCGCGAAAGAACGCCCGGATTTGCGTGCGGCAACAGCCCGGTTTCTTCAAACACCAACTGGCACATCGCTCGCAAATATTCGATGGTGGAGCGGAACCCGCGCCGCTCCAGCCACTCGCGATACTCCGGATATCGCAGCTCCGGCTTATCGCCCAAGACTGAACAGCGCTTCCTTGCATCCGGCCTTTTGACCCGCGCGCGCGACGGCCAGCACTTCGTCCGGGCTCATGGTGTGCGCCTTCGCGTCACCCGGCTCGCGCGCGAACGTGCAGTATCCGCAGCGATCCCGGCAAAGGTTCGTCAGCGGAATAAAAACCTTGCGCGAATACGTGATCACCGGACCGGTGCGCGCGTCACGAATGGCGCTCGCTTCTCGAAGGAGATCGAGCAGTTCGCCGCCCGTGGCGCGGATCAACCGGCCTGCGTCAGCGCGGGAAATTCCCGTTTCGATCTGTTGCGAGGGCACGGATCAGCCCATCGAATAGGTGTGCTCGGGTTCGATTTTGTAGATCACGCGCACTTCGCCCGGCCCGCGATATGCGATACTTATCTTGCCCCGTGTATTTCTTGGTGAGCTTGTCGATGTGCTCGTCCGCGCCGTTTTCGGTGATCTCCACCACACGGCCGCGAATCGAAAGATGGCGATACGGATTGTCGGGATCGAGAATGTCGATGCCAACACGCGGGTCGCGCCGCATGTTCTTGTCTTTCACGCGTCCCTTGGCGGAATTGATCAGAATGTGTTGTGCCATCGTACTCGAACCAGACCGGCGCTACATGCGGGCTGCCGTCCGGCATCAATGTGGCTAATTGCGCAAACGCCTTCTTCTGGGTCAGGTCGAGATAATTTTCAGGAATCGCTGCCACGGTGGGTCTCCTCTTCATTTCGAGGGTAGCACCAAGCGTGAACCGCTTGGCACAGGTTATTTTAAGAGTACTCGTGCAAACAATCGTCGCGATCGTGGGTGGGACCGGAGCTGAGGGCAGCGGGACTTGCCGCTCGTTTTGTCAGGCCGGCGTGCAGCGTGCGCATCGGCTCGCGCAATTTGGAAAAGGCGCAGGAAACAGCGCGGCGGATTGGCGATCCGGCCACTGGTCATACAAACGCCGATGCAGTCGCAGGCGCCGGTATCGTGATTCTCACCGTGCCTCTTTCCGCGCAAGTGGAAACGCTGAAGTCGATTCGCGGCAGCTTCGCGCCGGGCGCAATCCTGGTGGATGCCACGGTTCCGCTCGAAGTTGCGATCGGCGGACGCGTCTCGCGCACTGCTCACGTTGTGGGACGGCTCGGCCGCGCAGCAAGCAGCGCGCCTTGTTCCCGGCGTGCCCGTGGTGGCGGCGTTTCATGCGTTGAGCGCGGAAGCGCTGGCGAAGCTGGATCATCCGGTGGACTGCGATACGCTGATCTGCGGCGATAGCGCGGAAGCGAAGGCGGCGGTCACGCAACTCGCGGCAATGATTCCCGGCGTGCGCGCTATCGATGCCGGTCCGCTGGACAACGCGCGGCTGCTCGGAAGCGCGGCGGCGCTGCTCATCTCGCTCAATCTGCGTCACAAAGTGAAAGACTCCGGGATGAGGATTACCGGGCTGTGAAACGAAACAGCTGTGGTCGCGCTGGCGGGCGGCGTAGGCGCCGCGCGTTTTCTCGATGGACTTACGCGCGTGATCGCGCCCGAGCGCGTCTTCATCATCGGCAACACCGCCGACGATGCCGAGATTCACGGACTCCACATCTCGCCCGATCTCGATACCGTCACCTACACTCTGGCCGGTTTGGCGAATCCGCAGCACGGCTGGGGCATTCGCGGCGACAGCTTCCGATGTCTGGAGGCGCTGGGGCGGTTGGGCGCGGACACCTGGTTTCAACTCGGCGATCTGGATCTCGCCACTCACCTCCATCGCACCGAGCGCCTGCGTCAAGGCGCGACGCTTTCTGAAGTGACCTCCGAGATTACGGCCGCGCTCCAAATTCGTTCCACGCTTGTTCCCATGTCGAACGAACGCGTGCGCACGCGCATCTGCACTCCGTCGGGCGAACTGGAGTTTCAAACCTATTTCGTGAAGCGCCGTGCGCGGGATCGGGTAATCGCGATGCGCTTCGAAGGCGCACCGGAAGCGCGGCCGGCGCCGGGATTATTGGACGCAATCGCAAGCGCGGAGGCGATTATCCTTTGCCCGTCGAATCCGTTTATCAGCATCGGTCCGATTCTCGCGATCCCCGGCATTCGCGAGGCCCTGCGGCGCAAACGCGATAGAGTCGCCGCGATTTCGCCGATCGTGGGCGGCCAAGCGCTCAAAGGTCCCGCGGCGAAAATGATGAAGAGCATGGGGCTTCGCTCATCGGCGGCCGAGGTCGCGAAGCTCTACGTGGATTTCTGCGGCGTCTTCATCTTCGACGAAGTGGATCGCAAGCAAGCGTCGCAAGTGGCGGCGCTCGACATGCGGCCGGTCGTCACCAACACCATCATGCGCGGGCTGCGCGAAAGAAAATCGCTGGCGCGAGTGGTGGCCCGCGAACTGGGGATCAGCTTGATCTTCGCCATTCTGCCGGTGAAGAGCCCGCAAAACGCCAAGCAGCGCTTAACTGGATTTCTTGCCGTCGAGCAGCGGGAGGCGCTGGCTCGGATGCTCTATCGGCAGACGCTGGCCGCGCTGTGCGAGGCCGAGGGTATCGACCGCGTGGTAGTCGCTACCAGCGATGCCGAAGTCGCCGATCACGCCCGTAGCTCCGGCGTGTTGGTCTTCGAAGAAACCGAGCAGGTCAGCCACAGCGTTTCCGCCGATGCCGCGTGTTTGCGCGCCATGGAAATGGGCGCGTCAACGGTATTGCTGGTGCCCATCGATGTTCCCGACCGCAACGCCAGCCGATTTTACTCAGCTCGCTGCCGCATCCAATGCCGGACGCCGTCCGGGCCTGATCGTCGTCCCATCCTCCGATGGCACCGGCACCAATGCGCTGGTGCGCACGCCGCCCAATTGCATCGAGAGCCGCTTTGGCCCCGGCAGCTTCCGCGCGCATCTCGATCAGGCGCTCTCGAAGGGCTTGCCCGCCGATGTGCTGCGCCTTCCCGGGCTCATGTTCGACATCGACACTCCCGAAGATGTCGCCGAACTTTTGGCGCGCCCGCAGGAGTGCGAGGTTTCGTCCTTCCTGCGATCCGCATGCGCCTCGAAATAGCAGCGCTGTCTTCGATCCCGGAAGTGCGCCCGGGCGACGATCTCGCTGTTGCTGATTCGCGCGGCGCGCTGCGCGAAGAACAACCACTGGATCCGACAGCGGTTTTGGCCGTCGCGCAGAAGATTGTTTCAAAAGCGGAAGGCGCCATCGTCGATCTGCGCGAGATTCAGCCTTCGGCGCTCGCTCGATCCTGGGCGTGCCGAATGGAAGAAGGATGCGCGCTTGATCGAACTGATCCTGGCTCAGTCGCGGCGCATCGTGAAAATGGATCGCGGCGTCATCATCTCGGAAACCCGGCATGGTTTCGTTTGCGCCAACGCCGGCGTCGATCAATCGAACGTCCCGGGCGACGATTTCGCGACCGTGCTGCCCAGTCGATCCCGATCGCATCGGCGCGCCAGCTTCGCGCCAGCTTGGGCTGCGGCGCGGTGATCATCACCGATACCTTCGGCCGTCCCTGGCGCGAAGGCCTGGTGGATGTCGCCATCGGCGTGGCCGGTCTCGATCCGCTGGACGATCTTCGCGGACGCACGGATCGCCACGGCCGAAAGCTTTCGGGCACCATCATCGCGGTGGCGGATCAATTGGCCGCCGCAGCGGGCCTCGTGATGCGCAAAGCCGACGGATGTCCGGTCGCATTGATTCGCGGCTTCGAGTGGCAGCCGGCGGAAGGCTCCGCGCGGCCCGCTCCTCCGCAAACCAGAGCAGGATCTATTTCGCTAGAAAGCGCGGCCGCCAATTCACGCCACTCGCGCAACGGCAGCCCCTTGGGATCCGCGGTCAGCACCTGAATGCAAACATGGTCCGCGCCCGCCGCATGATGCTCGCGAATTCGATTGCGAATCGCGTTCAGATCGCCCCACGCGATGATCGCATCGATCAGTTTGTTGCTTCCGCCATCTTTGAAATCGCCTTCATCAAACCCCAGCCGCAGAAAATTGTTGGCGTAGTTCGGCAGCGTGAGATAGAAGCCGAGGAACGCTCGTCCGATCGCCCGCGCCTTGTCCGCATCAGTTTCCAGCACCACCGCCTGCTCGGGACATAGATACGGTTGCGGCCCCAAAATCCGTCCGCGCTTCCGCGCGTGTGTTCCGGATTCACATTGTAGGGATGCGCGCCATCGGCCCGCTCGCCCGAAAGCTCCAGCATCTTCGGGCCCAGCGCCGCAAGAACGCGCGCGGGCTTCGTCGCGGGAGGCACGGAACTGTACGGCGCTTTGTCCATGGCATCCAAATACGCGCGCATGGTGGCCACCGGCTTCTCATAACGATGCCCGCGCAACTGTTCCACCAGCGGGACGTGGCTCACGCCCAGCCCCAGCAAGAATCGATTGGGATACGCCTCCGCCAGCGTTTTCTGGCCCGAAGCCATGGCCACGGCATCGCGCGCGTAGATGTTGGCGATTCCGGTCGCAATCACCATGCGCTTGGTTGCCGCCAGCAGCAGGCCCGCATTGGTCAGAACTTCACGCCCAGATGCTTCGCCGAACCAGAGTGCCCCATAGCCCAGCTCTTCCAACTCACGCGCCGTCTCTTGCGCCTTCGCTGCGGGTTGATCCTCCAGTTGCCGCGTCCAGATTCCGATGGGACCAAGTTGTATCGATGTTTGCGCCATCTTTTTCTACTTACCTACATGATTGTATTTGTTTTTTCCTGCCCGATGGATGAAGCTCGGGCGCCTCGAGCATTATAGTCATTGGGAGGTAATCGAAATGAAGAGTTTACTATATGGATTGAGCGCACTGACGCTGCTGGGTGGCGCTGCGATCTACGCCGCCGACGCGATCCCGGCCGAGGGGACCAAGGCGCCCGGTTTTACCCTGAAGTCGCAGGAAGGCAAAGAGGTCAGCCTGAAGGATTACAGGGGCAAATGGGTAGTGCTGTATTTCTATCCGAAGGACATGACACCGGGCTGCACCATCGAAGCGCACAATTTCCAGCGCGATCAGCCTGAGTTCGACAAGAAGAACGCGGTGATCCTGGGCGTCAGCCTGGATACCGTGGATTCGCACGTGCAGTTCTGCACCAAGGAAAACCTGACGTTTAAGCTGCTTTCGGATCCCGACACATGGTGGTAGAAAATACGGCTCGCTGAGCGCACTTCGGCAACATGACGGTGGCGGCTCGCAACACGTTCCTGATCGATCCGAAGGGCGTGATCAAGAAGGTTTACTTGAAAGTGAATCCGAATCCCCACAGCAAGGACGTCCTGGCGGAGCTGGACGAGCTGCAAAAGAAGAGCGACTAACGCCTGGTTGCCAGAGCGGTAAGATGAAGCGGAGTGCCGACCCAGCAGCCTACCAGGCAGGAAGCCTTCGAAAGTATTGCAATGCCGCACCTGGCGGCCCTGCTGCGCGTGGCTCGACGCCTGACGTTTGAGTCCGCCTCAGCCGAAGATTTGGTGCAGGAAACCATGCTGCTCGCCTGGCGCGGGTTCCATGGTTTCCAGGCCGGCACCAATGCGCGGGCGTGGCTGTTCCGCATCCTTTTCAATGTCTTTCACGCAGAGGGGCGCCGGATGGGACGCACTCCCGAGCTTCCGCCCAAGGTTATTCGTCCGATGTTGCAGGAGGCCGCGGAAATCGCCGAAGCGCTGGATGCGTTGTCACTGGAGCAGCGGACTGTGCTGTTGTTGTGCGTTGTGGAAGGATTCACCTGCCGCGAGGCCGCCGAAATCCTCGACTTACCTATCGGCACGGTGATGTCGCGGTTGAGCCGGGCCCGGCAGGAGTTGCGAAATAGTTTGGTGGGGCCCACGAAACAAGTCAACGCCAAGGGAGCTTATCGATGACCGACGGCGAACTGGATCAGCGGCTGCGCGATAGTGTTCTCTCCGAAGAGATTGACACCTCCCGCGTGGCTGCCGCCGTGCGGACGCAAATCCAGCCACAACCGCGCCATGTCCCCGGCTGGGCCGTTGCCGCGGCTGCACTGATCGCGACGCTGCTCGCTTGCGGTCTCTCTTACAGGACTTTCCTTAAGGAACAGCAAATTCCACACCTTTGCATTGCGGCCGCCCAGGATCATCAGCGCGAGATCGTCAAGGGTGAGCCCAGGCGATGGCTCACCAACGTCGCCGCCATCGATTCTCTGGCGCAGAAGCAAGGCGTACCGCCATCCGCCATTACAGCCCTGGCTACCACCGGCTATCGTCTGGAACGCGGGCGGCTGTGTTTCCTTGATAAACAAATCTACCTGCATTTGGTTTACACCAAGGATGGCGGCCAATTCTCGGTGTATCTGCGGCCTCGCGGCTCGGAATCCTTAGGAGCTTCCGTTCGCGAGAGCGAAGTGGGCCGGGAAAATTTGGCATACTTTCAGTCCAACGGCTTGACGGCCGTGTTTGTGGCGCACAAGGCCAGCGCGAATGTCTTGGAATTCGCCCGCGCCGGTCTCCACTCGTTCACAGCTGTGGCGCTGTAGTAAGCAGCGCGGATTTGCTGTCGTACAGCCGCTGGTTCTGCAGTGGAAGCAGGGGATTTCAAGAGGCGTTGCGCTTCTCCAGGCATGGAGTTCCATTCAGATGACAGCTGATCGCTTTCCGGACCTTGACCCGGATTCAACCTGGCCTGTAAACACGAAGGGCTCGAAGCGAGGACGTGGTACGCGATGCGCCGTGCCAGCGGGTGATATCGAATGAAATCGATACGATAGGAATCGGAGGAATGGGTGAGTGGTTGAAACCGGCGGTCTTGAAAAGCGATCAGGCCTCGTCGGCAAGTTTCTCAAAATTCAACATAACCTCTGTCCAGCCAGCAGTTTACACTCATTCCGATCTTCATTCCTGATTAGCTGATTTCATCCGTTTTGAGCGCTCTTTAGTGCCAATTTGGTGCCAGTCACCCGTTTTTTCTGCTTGAGTCGATGACTGTCACTATGAATCTCCACATCCCATTGTTGGCGCAGGACTTATGCTCAAGAATCTTGCATCGAGGTGCCCCAACCCTTGAGCGGCGTTTTGGGGTCACAATTTGAAGGTCTTCTGGCCCTGCAGAGCATCATGAAGGGCTTCTAGTCGTCACGTTTTCTTTCGAAGTGCGTTGAGCTCCTTTTCAAGCTCCGCCAGTTTTTCTATGATTTGTTCGAACGGTGGCGGTTCTCCGAAGATCATGACCGCCATCTCGCGATAGTCTCGCCGCAGGGCTGGGATTCTTGCTTCAGGTGGAGCGAGCTTAAATGTTCCTGGCACGGCAAGCGGATACTGGGACCAGGCCGATGCGTAGAAGGTTTGCTTGTGTTTGACGACAGCGGCGAGAAGTTCGAGATCCGCGAAAGCTTCCTGCTTCACCGAACGTGCGGCCATCATAGCTGCATCGTAATAGTGGCGCGAGTAGCGGCCGGGCAGGTTCTTTGTCGGCGGTCGATGAAACTCCGCGTGTAAAATCGTGGCCTTCTCCCAGAATGTTCGTTTCGCGAGAAGGCTAGTCACCGGTACCTCTGGCTGCTCAAAGAGCTTTGGAAACTCGGCCGCAGCGAAGGCGCGAATTGTGAACTCCCCGCGAGGGATGAATTCGGCGTCGGTCCCGAGTTCGAGAGTGACACGCGGCGCAATGTAGGCGACCGGCGCCTGGACGGCAGGCGGATAGAAGAAATGCACAATATTCGGGTCCTCCTCATCAACCGCGAGTCTCCAAGGTCCCTCTGGGCCCAGCACTTCGATGCAGCGTGTGCGCAGACGGTCCAAAAACTCACCAGCTATGTAGCTCTGGCATGCTCCAAGCATGTCGCTGAGAAGAGCCATTTGCTTCGTTCGAGATAAACCAGGCGCAAGAGGGTGACGAGCGCCGGTGAAACCGAGCATCGTGTAGTCCACAGCTAGATCGATATCTTCGGAGAAGCGTTCGATGACGCCGAAAACCTTGGATAAAGAGGTCCCACCTTTGAACAGGAGGCCCGCTTTGAGCTGCTCGATCGAGAAGATCTGCGCGAGGGTCCAGCACACCCAGAAATCCTTCTCGATGAGCGCTTCAGGCAACGCGCGGCGATTCGCGGTTTCGACGAAAATTTCGGCGCGGGCCGAAGCAGCGAGTTGAGCAATTCTGTTCAAGTCGGGTTACCAGCGACCTTCTTAGCGGTTTCATAAATCCAATCGACACCGAACCGTGTCGCCTTGACCAGTCGGCGTTTCTCGGCTTCCGGTAACAGCGATCTTAGACGCTGGATGAAGGCATCATCGAGCTCATCTTTGCCAATATAGCGTAGCGCCTGGATAGCGAGCGCGGTCATACCCTGCTGCTGTCCGAGGACATGCGGACGCGCGTGCTTGAAATAGATCGTCCGTCGGCCGATTTGAACGTTCTGGTTCGGTCCGTCGGAAAGGTACACGATTTTTGCGGGCACTTGGGTTGAAAGCCCTAGGAGATTTGCGGCCCATGCGCCTTCGGGAACGATAGTCCAGCGATGACGCCGTGCGAGGGCGCGCGCAGTTTGATCGATATCGGGGCTGAGCGTGCCACCGAGATCCGGATTGACTTTTGGGACATCGTAGAGGCCGCGGCGGACGCGGCGGATAGCGCGGTCACGAAGAAGCGCCGAGAGGGTCATATCGACGGTCCCGCGAGTAGCGATGTCGAGAAAATCTTTCGCCATGAACGCGTGACCTGATTCAAACCTACGGATGCGGTCAACTATCCTAGTTTTCATCGTTTGCATTGCTTCACCGATCCCACACGATTTAGAAAAACTATACCACTTTTTCTAAATGGCTACATGCAGGGCCAACCTTGTTGGACGAGCCCCGCTGCGTTAGCGCGCGCGGATGTGCGGACCGGCAACCAAGGAACAGCCGTGGATGTGGAAGGATGCCGAATTCGAAAGAACGGTGCGCGGTTTCGCCTGGTGTGGGTGCAGCGAGCGCGAATGCCAGGTTGAACGGTCGATCGGTTGGAATTAATGGGGACAATTCTCGTGGGTGGCAAGCACGTGCGTTACCCTCTATTGGTCTTTCGCTTCGTGCCACCACGCTCCTAATAATTATTAGCTCAAACCGTAATCGGTCACTGAGACTTCCAATCAGTAGCATAACCTTGAAGACTAAGTGAATCTTAGTTCCCGCCAAACGTGTGTGCGAGTTGTGTGCCGGCTCAATAAGGAAAATTGCTTGGCGGGGAACGGCGTCAACACGCCTGAGACAATGTTTCCAAGCAGGTCTAGGAAGCATCCAAGCACTTCTCAGGTTGGCAAATTCCGGGTGCGTTCCGGTCATAAGTGAAGAGGGGCTTACCGAACCGAATAACGAGCCATGTCATGACGATCCAAAGCAACTGCCCATCAACCCCTCCGGAGTGATGACGAGCGACGTGGTTACTCCGAACCCCTGTCACGTGGTCAGCTAAAACTTCACGCGAACCGCCTGGACTCGAGATACCGCGGAGTCGGACGCTCCGTCGAGGACGAGCCAAAATGCCAACAGGGCGAGAACAAGATCGAGCATAAAGGCTTCACTCCGCCCCAACGGCGGGTTCGGCGCAAAGCCCGTGACCATGGGAAAGAAGAAGCCCATCGCTCCCAATGTGCCGGAATAAGAAAGGCGCGGACTCGAGGTCGCAACCCAGGCGGCAAGCGCGGCAATCACGGAAAATTGCAATACAAAGCCGGTTATGGAGTCCACGGACGGAAGCAGCAGCCCGTGCGAGCCGAACCCTAAAACGACTCCTCCCACGATTAGCGCCGCGACACTGACGAACAATCTTTCATTGCGCGTTCCGGCGCCCACTGATAAAGGCCGCGCAGACACAATGCAGATCTCCGCGCAAGCGCCCATGATTACGGGCCAAGCCACGCTGGAATCCAGAACATAGCAGAGCAATCCCGCCACGCACCCTTTCAGAGCGTACGTCGTGTACTGCCGATTTGAAAAAGCGTCTGGAACGAGGAGCGGCTGACTAGATCGGGGGGCAGCTGCATTTCCTGTACGATTCAGCTGCAAGTCAACCCAGGCGACCGCCATGGCAAGGAGTATGCCCAAAGCCACAACAAAGCTGAGAGAAAACGTTGAATCCAAATGCGCCTCGGTGGGATATGGCCGGTCCCAGATCAGCGTGAGAGCGACGGTTGCAGTGACGCCGAATCCGAAGGTCACGCCGTCATTGGTCAGGGCACGTTTCAGGTAAAAGACCAGGTACAGGGTGAATACCAGAAAAACGAAATGCAAAACCTGGTAGTCGTAAAACAGTTGGACGCCCGCCGCGACATAGACCACCGCCGCCGCGCTAGCGGCCACGGCAGCGAATCCATTCCGCACAAGCCACTCGGGCTCTTGGCGCGAGATTACGAAGGCATAGAATACGCCCAAAAACGCGTAGGGAATCCGGAACATCATCACGACGATGGTGGTAACGGTGCAGGCCGCCACCATTCGGGCAACGGTTTCGGCCCGGCCGGGATACGGACGCAACTCGTCGGACAAAATCCGCCAGATTCCGCCAGCAATATCTGACATCAGAGGGATCCACGTTGATGGCCTCGCACCACGACCATCGCAGAGGCGCCGATGCGGAAATAGTCCGGCGCTGGGTGGTCAATCCGAACGCGAACCGGAAAGCGCGTGGCTAAGTGCACCCAATCTAGAGAGCGCTGCACATCCGGCAGGTCTCGCGACGATTTCCCGATCAAGCTTTCATCCGGGGTGACGCCGAAACCGATGCTTTCGACCACGCCTTGAAATTTGCGGTCCGGTCTGGATATCAAATAAACATCCACGGGCGTACCGGCTTGAATGTTCCGCAAGTCCGTCTCCCGGAAATTTGCGATTACCCACCAGGTACGTGCATCAATCAGCGTGAAAGCCTGCTGCCCAACATGCGCGTAGGCGCCTTCGGAAATGCTCAAGTTACTTACGCGGGCGTCGAAGGGCGCATAGACACTACAGCGCTTGAGATTATATTCGGCATCTTTCACTGCCGCTTCACGAGCCTCTCTCTGGCCGATCAGTGGGTCTAGAATCGACACGCTTCTGATCGACTGGTCCACTTGCGCCTGGGTCTGCTGATAACCGGCGAGAGCTTCCTTCTGTTGCGCGACCGCAGCCGCCCACTGGGCTTCGGCCAACGCCAGTCGCGAGCGGGCTTGCCGAACCGCCTCGCCTTTCACGGATCGCGAAGTGCGGGCTTGATCCACCCTATCGACTGTCACAAACTGCTGCACTAACAGTGGTTCGAGCCGAAGCACGTTATTTTCGGCATAGGCATAATCGGCCTGTTCGCGGGAAAGCTCCGCTTTGGCGGCATCCACGCCCGCCTGAGCCGCTTCGACGGCTGCGTCCTTACTGGCGATCTTCGCCTGGGCGCTATTTGAACTCGCGCGCGCGGCCTGGATAGCGCTGGTCTGCGCGCCGATGGTGCGCTGCAGGTCCCGGACCTGCCCTTCCAAGGTCGCCTGCTGCGACCGTGCGATTTCCAGGGCGTATTGGTAGGGAACCGGATCGATCTGAAACAACAGTTCGCCTTTGCGCACGAACTGGTTGTCGTTCACATCGATCTTGACGATGCGGCCCTCCACTTCCGGCGCGATGCCGATGAGGTTGGCGAAGACCTCCGCGTCATCCGTCTGCGGGTCAACATGGAACCGGCGCACCGCTAGCAGCACTGAAACCAGCGCCGCCGCAACGATCAAAATGCCGAGAACTCTCCCAAATACAGCGCGGCTCATAACACCTCAATATTGAAAGAACACCAGCCATATGGTGCACGCAAACAGCGTCACCATGCTGGGATAGACAATCAGGCGCGGCCCCAAGTGGTCATCGAGGCGAGCCCGGATGAGCACCCGCCTAGCCGCAAAAGTCAGAGCCGCTCCAGCCGCGATGCATATCATCCAGATGGGGAAGAACGACCCGAACAAATCCACTGATGGAGCGTATTCAAACATAAGTTTTCGATTCAATGCAGTGCGGCTCGAATCGGATCGGCCGCTCGAAACGCTAAATCGGCCAGCGCGATCAAAACCTGGACGCGCGCGGTAGCCTCCGCTGTCCGGGCGCGAGCCAGATCTCGTTGGGCCGTCGAGACGTCAATAAAAGTCCGCACTCCGGCCTGGAAGGATCGAGTCGCGGCGGAATAAGACTCCTCAGCGGCTTCAAGGAGTGCATCCGCTGCTTCCCTCTGGCCCTGCGCCGTTTTCAAATTAGAATAAGCCGTCCAGATTTCGTCTTCAATCTGATTCCGGGAAACCGCTACTTGCGCCTGCGCTTCACGGCGTTGTGATTCTGCGCGGGCCAACTCGTTACGTCGAGCGCCGCCATCGAAAATCGTCCAGTTCAGGTTGAGTTGCGCCGAGTAGGGGTAGATATGAGAAGAGATCACCGGATTGAAGTTCTGGCTACCGTAGGAGTTCCTGTGGCCCCAATCGCCGGAAAAACTGAGCGTCGGATAGTAGGCCGACCTAGCCCCTCGAATCGCAGCATCTGTCGAGCGGAGCCGGGCAACTTCGGCCAACAGATCCGGCCTCTGGTTGAGCGCTCGCGCGATGATCGTTTGCACAGGTTCTTCGACGGTCGCAGGCAGGGGCGCCGTGGAAACATCCTCTACACGGAACGGAAGCGACGGAGCGACATCCAGTACATTCGCCAGCACTCCATGCGCGATGTCTTCGAGTCCTCGGATGGACGCCAGCTCATATCGCGCCTGGGCGGTTGCAGCCCGCGCTTCCAGGACGTCCGGCAGAGTAGCTAGGCCGTTGGCGAGCGTGGCCTCGATCGCCCGTTGCACTGTTTGCGCATCCGTCAGAGTAGACTGAGCAGCTTCTTCCTGCGAGAGTGCGTCCAACAGGCGATAGTACGCTTCCGCCACCTCAAATATGACTTTACGGTGTGCATCATTGAACGTAAAATCGGCAGCCAGCAGATTCGCTCTCGCCTGATCGATATTGGCGTCCCGTGCGCCGAAGTCGAAAACCGTGTAGTTTACGCTGAGCGTTGCGGGAAATGTGGCCAGGTCTTCATGATAGAACCTTGTCACGAATAGCGAATATTGGTTATACGACGCCGATGCAAGCGCCGCCACCGTCGGAAACAAAGCGCTGCGTGCGATACCGGCGGCTGCGGCTCTTTGTTTCGCCTGTTCCCAGACCGCGCGCGTTTCAGGATTGTTCCGCTCCGCGATGTCAACCAGCTCTGGCAGCGTGTAGAGGCGGCTGGCGTCGAGCATGGGTCTCGCCATCGCGGGCGTCTGTGCCACCTGGGCTTGAAAGCGCGCACTTTGTGGAACCGGCCAAGCTCGATCAGCCGACGGCGGAGCTTGCTGTGCGCATAGAGGAAGAGTCAAGGTACACAAGAGGGCTCCCACACGCTGGACATTCTCTAATCGACACGCCATACCTACTACTGCTATTCGCAGCGGGGGCCGAAGAAGTTACGGCCTCAGATCGAGCAATGAATCGCTGAAAGATATTGTCGCGGCGCCGTAACTCTTACGGTTCACGTAGCGAACTAGCATTTGTAAGCCCGGCGACGGCTTGGCCATTCGATAAAGGAGATCGCACAAATGCACTTGGGATACTGGTTCCAGTTTTGGTGGATGTTCCCGATCGCGCTCGCCATCTGCATCACCGTTTGAACGATGGGAGTCTCGGGGACCGTGCTATTCGTCCCCTTATATACGATGGTCTTCCCGTTATTGGGATACCATCTGGAGCCCGTTCAGGCGGTAGAGGTCAGCCTGGTAACGGAGATCTTCGGCTTCATGAGCTCGGTCTCTGCCTTTTGGCGGGCGGGGTTCATTGATTTTCAGATCTCCCTGTTTGCTGTGATGCTCGCAGCCCCGCTGGCCATCGCCGGGGGACTGGTGTCCCATCTCCTGCCCGGAAATATCCTGTTGGCAGTGATCGGCCTGGCCCTCGCCGGTTTTGGGTATCTTTTGGTCGGTGAGTCCGCCGAGCATAATCTGGTGGAAGCAGACGGAGCCGGGCAGCCAGCCGGTCCGGTCGGTCCCAAAATCAAGGAGCATCGGGACCGTCAGGGACGTGTGTATCGCTACCGCTTGCTGAACGACGGGTGGCGCGCATCAGCAGCCGGTTTTGGCGGCATTCTTCAAGGCCTGGTGGGATTTTCAGCCGGCGAGCTCAGCACCGTCGAGCAGGTGCTGCGCGGAATGCCGGTGCGGATCGCAGCGGGCAACTCGCATATGATCATTTTCGCCGCCGCCACTGCCGCCGCATTCACGCACCTGAGCGTGAGCGCCGCACAGGGCACAACAATTCCATGGAATATCATCGCGGCATGCGCACCAGCGGTCCTGATTGGCGGGCAATTCGCAGGTATGTTGGCCGGCAGGATCCCTCAGGAGATCCTGCGCATGGTCTTAGCCGGTTTCTTAACCTTCATCGGCTTGATCAGCGCCTATCGCGCCTCCATGGGTTCGCGGCTGCACATCCCGGTTTGGGTGCTGGTGGTCAGCGTGATCGTCTGCCTCACTGCTATCATTTTCGTGATCACACGACAGAACCGGAAGCGGACCGGCCTCAAAGTTTGTGAAGCCGCGGCCGGGTCATGCTGTTCCTGCGTTCCGCAGCATCCCGAATTGACTGAACGCAAGGGTTCCGAGTAACACATGTCAGGCTTCAAAAAAATCCTCATTGCGGTGGATGGCGAGGCGGTTTCGGCGCACGCCGCTGAAATCGGCCTGCAACTTGCTTGTTGCGTCTCTGGCGAAGTGGCCTTGGTTCACGTTGTGGAACTGGCGCTCACTCACGCCCCTGGTATCGCCGCCGAAGACTTGATTGCCGAGGCCAAGAAGGACGGCAAAAGAATCCTGACGGCAGTTCAAGACAGCGTATCGCCCTTATTTGCCGCGCGCGAATTCATTCGTGTGGGCAAGCCGGCGCACGAGATTGTCGCCGTCGCCAAGAAATGGCCGGCCGACGTGATCGTGGTGGGATGCCATGGCCGTCATGGAATCCCGCGCGTTTTGCTGGGGAGCGTGGCCGAGGCTGTGATGCGGCACGCCGGCTGCCCGGTGCTCGTAATTCGAGGAAAAGTGAATCATCAGGAGGATTGAAATGGCCCGAGCAACCTGGCAAGACGCAGTTCTGGCGGAAGGCAATGACGTAGTACTTGTGGAGGGGAATTGCTATTTCCGCCGCGAAGACGTTCACTGGCAACATCTCAAACCAAGTGACCACACGACAATATGCGCCTGGAAAGGAACCGCGAATTACTATAACGTTGAGGTAAACGGTAAACAAAACCGGAATGCGGCGTGGTATTACACATCCCCAAAACCGGCCGCCGCGGAGATCCAAAATCGCATTGCATTTTGGAAAGGCGTTCGAGTGGAATCCGAGCCTGGCGGCTCAAACGATTGAAACCGCCGAACGCTGCACTATTTGAGGAACAGCCCTCCAGACATCCGATTTCGAACGCCCTCCATGCCGACGATTGGCGCCGGAAGGTTGTAAACGGCTGTTCCCGATTGGAGTGACGGATAGGAGGACTGGATGAAAGTTGCATACCTGTTTGTGACCCCCGAGGCACACCGCAGACTACAAACTTGGCAAGTTGATCCTGCCGCAACTGGAACAGGGCACGCATGGAGCTGAGGTGGTTGGGATGTTTTTCTTCGACGACAACTCCTATATCTTGTGCAAAGGGGTCCTCTTGGAGAGCGGTTGGCCAAGGTTGCAAAGGAAAAGAACATCTGGTTAGGCGTCTGCGATATGTGCGCGCTCGATCGCGGTCTCGCCGAAGGAGAGCCCGTGTGGTGCTACCCGGATCGGCGAACTGGCAGGTCTAACGGAGAACCCGAAAAAAATAAGGCTCAAGGATGCCATCGACGGCTTGCACGCAGGCTGCTTCCCGGATTTCTATGCCGCGCTCAGCGGCAATCCCCCGACTTAGTGATCAGCCTCTAATGGCACATCGCAGTTTAGATTCCATCGCATCCAGGAGTCTGGCACGTCACTCGGCGCTGCCGAACACCTCGGGGCTGCATAAAAGGATTTCTGATCGGCGAGCGTAACTTTAGCGGCTTGTCTAACGAAATAGGAATGTGTCGGTCGATTTTAAATACTCGAAAGGAGAATAGAGATGAGAAACATTCTGAAAGGCGTTTGGTTTGCTGGTCTATGCGCTGGATTGGTTCCATTGGCGCCCGCAGCAACCATGACAATGAATGGCATGATTAGCGATAGCATGTGCGGTGCGAGCCATGCCAAAATGATCGCCGCGCATCCCGGCATGACCGATCAGGCTTGCACGTTGGGTTGCGTGAGCCACGGCGCGAAGTACGTGTTCGTGTCCGATGGCAAGGTCTATAAGATCGCGAACCAGAACCTGGCGGCCCTCAAAAAAGACGCTGGGGAGTCAGTCAGTTTGACCGGCGACGTTAACGGTGACAGTATTACCGTCGCCAAGCTGAAAATGCAGAAGAAGTGAGTTGCCCGGCTGATTCCGGGTCCGCTCCGGCGATGCCGGCTGGGGCGACTCGACGTTTCCCCTGTTCCCGTGCGACGCTGCTTCCGGGATTATTCCGCATCAGCGTCGAAACGGTAATAGCAGCACGTTAGGCTTACGAATCGATCCATAACTCGAGTCGCAAGCGCCTCCCACCAACCAGAGTGATGGCTCAGGGCATGGCCACGTTGGCCTGATGCCGGCATTTGACAGCCGGTGGAATCGCCATCCCGGCAGTCGCGTCGTTGCTGCTGGTTGCAACCTTTGGCCACGAAACACGGGGCCGGGACTTGCGCGAGCTGGAAACAATTCCGTCGATAATACGGGAGGAGTCCGTGGGCGCCGATTGACCTGCCTCGCGAGTCCATCGAATATTGCCGCTGCGGAAACGAACGACCGGAGACAATGTGGAAGAAGAGATGCACGCATGGCGGCAATGGCTGGAGCAGCCCCAGAAAACACGGCTATATAACGCTCTATTCCAGATCCACTTTTTCGTCGGGGCAGTGGCGGGCGCATATGTTGCGCTCATGAGCCTTACCGGGAGCATCATTGTCTTTCGCAACGAGCTGTCCCGGTGGCCCTCCATCCAATGGCTTGTTAAACTCCACACGACTCTTCTGGCCGGCGCGACTGGTCGTATCGTGAACGGGATCGGCGGAGCCACTTTGACGTTGCTGTGTTTGACGGGCGCCATTATTTGGTGGCCGGGAATAAAGCATTGGCGCCGGAGCCTGACGGTAAGCTGGGGAGCGCACTTCGCGCGCATCAATTGGGACCTGCACAGCGCCCTCGGGGTTTGGTGCTTCTTGTTTGTTCTGTTGTGGGGTGTCTCTGGGATCTATTTCGCCTTTCCGCATTGGTTTGACGCCCTGCTCCTGGTGGATCCCGCCGATCGGTTTACGGACCAGGCTTTATATTGGCTGTCGGAGTTGCACTTTGGAAGGTTCGACTGGTTCACCAAAGCAGTCTGGGCCATCCTGGGCTTAGTGCCGACGGCCCTGGCATTCACGGGAACTTTCATTTGCTGCCGCCGTGTAATCTACAAGAAGCCGTCGAATCCCAACCTCTGAGTTCCGCGTTCATCACCCAGCCCCCGAGTTACGGCATGATTGATGAGGCAGCGTAACCAAAGCGGCCGGGCGTTCGAACTAAATGGGTGAGATACCGATTGAGGACCGCGAGCTAAGGGACCTGATGACGCGTTACCAGAATGCCGATGCGGCGGCTCTCGAAGAGTTGGTGGTACGTATTTCGCCTCCACTTTTACGCTTCTTCGGCCGTTCAGGGATCGGACGGAGCGATGCTGAAGATTTGTTGCAGGACTGCTGGATCAGAATTCATCGCTCGCGCCACACCTACCGTTCTTCCGAGCCCGTGATGCCATGGATCTATGCGATCGCGCGGCACACTCGCCTAGACGCATATCGGAAGCAGCGGCGGCGGGAATCACGAGAGGTGCTGGTCGCGAGCATTCCCGAGGGCCTCCATCAGACAGTGCCAGAAGCAGTGCCTGAAGAGGGCCTTTTCGAACGGATGGTCGCCAACTTGCCTGATGCGCAGCGCGAGGTTATCGTGATGCTAAAGGTGGCCGGAATGAGCATCGACGAGGTAGCCAGGGCGACCTCGTCCACTCCCAACGCCGTCAAGCAGAAAGCTCACCGCGCCTATGCGGCCCTCCGCCGGGCTTTGGGAAAGGATCGAGACAGTGCAAGATAATCCCCAGGACAACAGCCTCGAACCTAGCTTGGAGAAGTGGGCATCTGCGCCGTCTGATACGGAGCTGCGCCCGGAAATCCGAAGAGTTGTTCAGGCTAAGCTTACATCGTCCCTTACACCGGTGAGGCCCCTTCCTTCTCAGAATAGGCTTATTCTTGTATTTCTCGCCGTGTTCACGGTTTGCGCTGTTGCGCTGATCGCAATTGTGAACAAGGCCGGCTTTTCATCTCATGACGCGAACTCAAATGGTCATGATGGCGGCGATTCTGGCAGCGGGAGGAATTCTGTTCGCGATCACGCTTGCGTGGCGAATGGTTCCAGGCAGCCGATGGGGTCTTCCGTTTTCGGTTGTGCTGACGCTCTCCGGTCTGGTCCCGATCGCAGGAATTGCGTTGCTCTTTCCGTGGCGTACATCCAGCACATTCGTTTCGGAGGGCTGGCCCTGCGCAGCTTTGGAACTGATAATCGCCATTCCGTCAGCCGGCGCTTTTTGGCTGCTCGCGCGGCGCGGTACCCTGTTCCCATCCCCTGGACTCGGAGCAACCTTAACCGGGTTAGCCGTGTTCCTGGCGCTCATACCTGTTCAGTTCCAGTGTATGTTTCAGCTGGCGCCTCATCTGCTAATCTGGCACGGAGGAACGGCCCTTCTTCTGATTGGGCTAGGGGCATTGATCGGCGAATTGGGACGACATCGGTACAGGGTGCACTTTTGAGGAAGTTTGGATGAATAGCCCAAGTTCCCACCGCGCGGAACGCCGTGAGAGCTGCTAGAGCCATACGTTTGGGGCTCGCAAATCGTTCTTGAGCCTGACCCCAATCTCCGCGCCAAGAAGTCGAAGCCGCGCCTGGTTCCCCCATCTATTCCAGTGCCTCAGCATGTGCCTCGGTGCAATTAAGGCGAAGTCCAGCAGACTGGAGGTACGCAGCCTACCTCTCAATCGGCTCGCCGACTACGTCAGCGCGGCGCTCGCTCAGGCGCTGCAGGGAGTGGCACAGCATTGTAGCGCGGTCGTTGGCGAGCGAGTTTGATATGACGGACAGACCGAATCCGTCGAGCGACGTCGGCGAGTGACTGGATGTTTGAATCACGGCCCTGCTCCTCTGCTGGTTGCCCTGTCGCCATTCAGAATGGAGCCATGCGCGAGTGGCGCCGGGTTCCGCTCTGTTGACGTGCGGAATCCAACTTCCCCGGCGGTACGAGCGCAACCGTGAGACGCGCAGCTGACTTCAAGTCACTGAAAAAGCATTCATCATTGCCAGTACACGCGATAAAAGGCCTGTCCTAGGAATCAATATGGGGCCTCGGTTCACTTAAAGGCCAGCTGTCAACGCAACGAGTTGCGTGGCACTTGCGGTCGTGCGCACATCCGGCACACAAATCTCCGTAGATCGCAGCGCAAGAAAGAGAAAATAAAGGTCCAGACGCTGGTCTGCAACTGATCAAGCGAATCAGTGGCACGCTTGCCCATCCTCATTTGGGACTAACGTTGGACGGTCATCCGCAAGCTGGTCGGTAGAGAGTTTTTCTCCAGCCAGATCTCCTTCGCTAGCGCCCGCGGTCTCGGTTCTTGTCGCGTTCAGGTCGCTTGATTACACTCGGAGTTTCGAGAGTGGTAACGCCGTCCCGAAGCGCCTTTTGATAGCGACCGAGCCATCCATTCCAGCCGTCATCCTGAGGGATGATGCCGCGGCGGATAAGACGTTGTCCGATCTCACGCAGCTGGCGCGTGTCGCGCAAGAGCGCCTCTGAATCGCCCAGGTCGGTTATTTCGAGTGCCGGACGGGCATCCGCAGTTGACGCTTGAAGCCGAATGAAAGAATTCGTCCGCAAGCGCCCGCGATTTCGAGCTGCTTCGATTTCAGGGGTGCAGTAGACATAGTGGACTCGCGCGTCCGTTCCTTCGAGCATGAGGTAGCTGCGTCCGGAGTACTCCTCCTCTCCGTGGACCAGGACTCGGCCTTCCAGAGTCGTAAGACTTCGAGCGTCAAACACGGTCATCTGAAGCCGCTCATCGGAGATGAGGGCTCCATGTGCAGCCAGAATCTTTTGGCGGTCAGCGCTGCGCTGCATGGCTCGGAGTACATTCACGAAGTCCCGTCGTACACGCCAAGTCTTCGGGCCGGCGGACTCGGCTAATCCGATGGATTCGAGCACCATCAGGCGCTCGGCGGTGCGCCGTTCGATAAGCGATGTGCTTGGACCAAGCCCCGCGCGGCTTAGGTCCTTTTTGACCGTGAAGAAAGGGGACTCAGCGGCATCGGCTCTGTCAACATCCCGCTGGATGAGGCGGTCAAGCGATGTGTAACGATGTTGGTTTACCTCGAGACGTTGCGCATCGGCGGTGTCGAATTCCGTCCGATACCCAAGCTGGCGCGTGCACAAATCCTCCGTGATGTGGCGGATACCCTCCCTAATAAAGTCCCGGCTGAGACGAAGCGGCCCAGCTTCGGCTCCAACGCCTCGCAGCGCAATATGGACATGCGGGTGCTCGGTATTGAAGTGAGCCACCGCCACCCATTCGAGACGCGTGCCAAGATCGGTCTCCATCTGTGAAATCAGATCGCGAGTCAACCGTTTCAGATCCACCCGGTCGCCGAACTCAGGAGACACAATTAATTTCCAAAGGCGCTCATCGTTGGTCTTTTGCCAATCTTCGAGGCGCGCTGCGATATCGATCGATTCTTCAGTCGCATTGAAACCAACTGCTTTCGGATCACCCCCATGCGTAGCGCTTTCGCGGGCAATATAACGCCCGTGGGCTCGCCACTGCCCATTACTGGTGTTCTTGGAATAAAGCACCCGAACCGCGCAGCGTTGGGAGTATGGTCTGCCGTGAGTTCTCCCCGTTCCGAATCCAATTACTCGGCGCCTTCGGACTCCGCTCATCCGGGCGTGATGCATGATGATGCGATATGCGGACGAGTAGACTAGGCGTTCACCGCGCGCTGGCGGTTTCGCTGGCCGAAGCCGGAACTCTCGTTCTTCATGCTTATTTTTCCCCACGGCTTATTAAGTCCTCCATCGCTACCATCGAGTCACTGAGCATCGCGTGGCCCGCATTGGTGAGCAGCCGGGCGTGGCGGTTTCGCGCCTCTCCGAGTGCGGTCTGCATGGCTTCGCCACGCGGCTCTGGCACGCAGGTGACGAAGACCTTCGCGAAGTTGTCCACCAAAGCAAATAAGGCCTGTTGGGCACGTTCGACGCGGCGTACGTCCTGACGCACTTCCCTGATGGAGCCCAGAATCTTTTCATTGGCTCCGGAGCCCTCTCCAGGCTCGTTCAGCTCTTTCTTGATTGCCGCTCGAAGGAAGGCGCTCGGGGTCGAGTAGCCTCGCTGCTTGGCGGCGGATTGAATGCGCTGGTCGATTGCGTCAGTCAGTCGGATCGATCGTTTTGGCATCAGTTCCTCCACCGTATAAAGGAAATGGCGGAGGGGGTGCGGGACGGCATTATTTTGTCGAAAAATTAGGCGTCCGACGAATGCCGGACAGCTATTGCGAATTGTCGGACGCGTGAAGGCGCGTACGATCAGTGCGATAGACACAAAAAACACACAACCTGTCCGGCTTTATGTTCCACTACCCATGTTTGTTGTCTTCGCTGCGGTTGAAATATGTCGAAGAACGTCGAACAGCCCGTCGCGTTGTCGAAATCCGTTGAATTATGTCGAAACGCAGCGCAAACTATTGGTGCTATGGCGAAAGTCGAGGAATACACAAAAGCCGAACAACAATGGATCACTGAGACCAAAGACCGCCTCGCACAACGGCGCGGGAAAAGGCCTGCGACCAAGGCCGGCCAGTTGCGCGCCCTGTGGCCTGAGATCCGAGCTGCCAAAGCCGAAGGGCAAAGCTTGGCGACGATCCGCCAGTGGCTCGAGGAGGATGCCGGGATCGTTGTCACTGTCCAGAGCCTAGGTTCCTACCTTACCCGCATCCAGCGTAAGGAACGGGTTACCCAGGCCGCACCGACTCCGCCGCCGGTGCAAGTCCGTTCGAAAACGCCTGTTTCAAGCACGAGGGCGAAGATTCCGGTCAACGCCAAGAAAACCCGTGGGTTCGAGTACCCTCCGGGACCTCCAGACGAAAGCAAACTCATCTGAGTTCGGGCTGATCGAAAAATTTTACCGTCCCGCACCCCCTCCGCCATTTCCTTTATAAGGTGACAGCGCGGCTTTTATGGTGAGCCAGCCAGGAGCACGAGGAGGAAACTATGTCCAGGAACATTGAACAGCTTGACGAACGAACGTCAACGATTCATCTCACATTACAGGGCAAGGGCGGCGTCGGCAAGAGCTTGGTCGCCAGCATTCTTGCCCAATACTTCCGCCATCACGGAAGGGAGATCCACTGCATTGACAGCGATCCGGTGAACCAGACCTTCTCGCAATATGCCGAGTTGGGCGCCGAGCACCTGGCGCTCATGCGCGACGGCCGCATTGATTCGGGTGGCTTCGACATTTTGTTGCATCGGCTGCTCAACGAAGAGGGAACCTTCATCGTCGACAACGGCGCTTCCACTTTCGTTCCGCTCTGGAGCTTCATCGTCGAAAGCAACGCCCTGGAGATGCTCTCCGATGCTGGGCGAAAGCTGTACGTTCACACGATCATAACGGGCGGACAGGCGCTCGGGGACACGCTGAAGGGGTTCAAGAGTCTCGCCGATAGCAGCGCCGAACGAAACATCGTCGTCTGGCTGAACGAGTACTTCGGCGTCATCGAGCGCGACGGCAAGACGTTCACCGACATGCAGGCCTACAAAGATAGCGAGTCCAAAGTCTTCGGCCTGGTTCACATTGCGAAGAGGAACCCGGACACGTTCGGGCGTGACGTTGAAGAGGTCATCACGCGCAAGAGGACCTTCGAGGATGCCATCCGCAACGGAACCGCGACGGTCATGAGCAAACAGCGGCTGAAGATGGTCCAGCGGGACCTGTTCGAGCAGTTAGACCAGTTGTCACTTTTGTAGGGAGAGCAAACGTATGCCTGACATGAAACAAATGATCAGCGAAGTCTTCGCCGAGAACGGCATCCGCATTGAGCCCGGCGACCCGCTCTTTGCACTGGTGACGATGAACCGCATGGTGTTCGAGGAATCCGCGCAAAGGTATTACGAATCGAACCAACAGCTGATTGCGGAATTCAATGAGTCGATGAAGAGGGCCGAAATGCGTGCCGGGAGTATGCTCGCCAAGATGGTGAAGGAATCAGCGGAGAAGATGCGGGAGGGTCTCCAGGGCGATATTCACATCGCCGGCCTGAAGGCACGCGAATACGTACACGAGGTGAACGAGGCCCACCGGCGTCCTGCAATTGTACGTTGGGTCTCCGTTGGGTTAGTGGCTGCCGCAGCGATATTCGCCTCAGGCGTCTGGTTAGGACCTTGTCTCCACTTGTAGGCACACCAAAAGTTTTCCCACGCTGTCAGGCGGGAATGCGCGTTACTTGCCGGAGTTTCAGCGCCAGACTAAAGGAGGCTCCGCCATGAACGAGCAAATACTTGTCGATATCAATGAGCTATCCCGGCGTATCGGGATTCCCAAGGGTACGCTTTACCAATGGGTATACCTACGCCGAATACCGTTCATTAAGGCAGGCCGCTCCCTGCGTTTCGACCCTGCGCAGGTGATTCAATCGCTTCCTCACTTCGATACAATCGGATCGGCTGGCCAGAGGTGGAAAGGTCATTAACATGGGTCTCCACCTACGAGGCCGAATCTGGTACGCAGACTATTATGCGGATGGTAGACGAGTGCAGGAATCTACTGGTACCGCAAACGAGCGCAAGGCAGAGAAGTTTCTTGCCTTGCGAATTTCAGAGGTTCATCGTGGCGTCCATACAAGACGTGTTCGGGTTCCTCTGTCAGAACTCTGGGAGCGCTACTTCGAATACGCGAAGGTTCACAAGCGCTCCTGGAAGCGCGACGAGCAAATGTACGGAAGCTTAAGCCGAATCTTAGGGCAGGTCAATCTGGATTCCATCACTCCCTCGCGAGTCGAGGATTTCCAGCAACACCGCGTCCGTGAGGTTAGCCCTGCGACCGTAAACCGAGAATTGGCCCTACTGAAACATATGCTCAATCTCGCGGAGCGCTGGAATCTTCGCCAGGGTCAGAACCCTGTCCGTTTGGTGAAGTTTCTTGCAGAAGACAATCTTCAATTTCAAACCCTGAGCAAGGAGGCGGAGGAGGCTTTGCTCGCCCGCTGCCCTTCGTACCTTCAGGACATGATTATCTTCGGGCTCAACACCGGACTCCGGTGTGGCGATATTTTCAACCTGCAATGGAAGGAGGTGGATTTTGAAAGGCGTCGGCTAAATGCGTTCGTCCAAAAGACTCGGCGGGTGCTCATCATACCGCTGAACGATGCGGCCTGTGATGTTCTCGAAGCGTGGAACGCCATGCGGAAAGGTCCCTATGTGTTCTTCAACCAGATGACGGGTGATCGCTTTCGCGATCTTAAGGCCGGATTTAAACTGGCCTGCAAACAGGCGGGGCTCGAAGGAGTGACGTGGCACACGCTGCGCCATACTTTTGCGTCGCGTCTCCTTGCCAAAGGCGCCGACATCGTTACTGTGAAGGAGTTGCTCGGACATTCAACGATCGTCGTGACGATGCGATATGCACATACAAACGTCGAAGCGAAGGAGCGTGCGGTGCTGGCTTTGGGTACCAGTGCCAAACCAGTGACAGTACTACCGAAACCACGTCGAACCAGGTAGTGACAGTGCTCTCAAGCGGATGAAATCAGGTAGGATAGGAAGCGGAGGAATGGGTGAGTGGTTGAAACCGGCGGTCTTGAAAACCGTTAGCGGGGTAACTCGCTCGGGGGTTCGAATCCCTCTTCCTCCGCCAGCTATCTTTTTCCTAAGCTTGCATTTCACTCTTCGAAATCCGCGCTTCTTACATTGATTGCGTGATCGGTCCCAACATATATCGACCCGCTCGTTACGAGGAATTTCTGGCGTTTCCGAGAAGATTGGTCAAAACCGGACTCGCCCTTTCGTGATTGCCTCTTCACGCCCCACTTCTCAGCCGTAGCTTCGTAGTTGTCAATCGAGTGGACTGATTCTTGCAGCTCGAAGCCCCTCACGCGGCTATATGCGCGCGGGGGTGGAACCACGGGTCTGTGGATGGCTTTGTTCGGGCTGATTTGTTGCTGACGAGTTCAATACTACGGAATCGCCACCGAACGAATCGATTCCGACGTCGTGCCGCCGTCTTTGCCGGTCACTTCCAGCCGGATGTTCACGTCGGATGTTTTTGGCGAATACGCGACATACCCGTCGCGGAGTTGGGTCTGATCGAACGGAACAGCCTCGGTGATTCCATCCTCCGTGATTTTCATCACGCCTCTGTCCGCTGCAGCGATCGCCGCCGATTCCCGGTTCCAGCGAATTTCTAACTGGTGCTGCCGCGGGGTTACGTTCAGACCCAGATCGTTTTCATTATTGGGCGCTGACGGAGCGGGCGCCGCGATTTCCGAGGCGCTGGTCTCAGTTGGCGCCGACGATGCCGCGGTAGTGCGGTTGGAAGTCAGCGCGTATTGCAGGGCCCAAATGCAGATCACCACCAGCGCAGCCGTAGGCAGCAAACGCGACCATCGGATTCGCTCTCTAGAAACGGAAACGGGCGCCACCGGCATGGGCGCCGGTTGTGGCGCTCGTGGAGAAGGGGCAGGCTGAGTCGCAACCGGCTGGGTGGAGTCGAGTGGATTTGGAAATCTCCAGCCCGGATGCCCGCTCGCCAACTGCCCGGCGTCCAACGGGAAACCAAAACCGAAATCGCGGGGAAAAGCCCCGCCCTGTTGCCAGTAAAATAGCGCCGCCTCGCTTTCGCCGCGCCGTGGCGTTTGAATCAGCAATGCGACTTTCCCGGTCTCGCAAAACAGCCGGCTGAAAGTCTGCATATCGCGCGGCCCCAGGTTCAAATTGCCGTGCCGCTGCGCTCGAAAGAAGCCGAGGACGCGTTGTTCCGTTCCCGCTTCAGCCATCCGGCAGGCGATTTCAAACAGCGCGTCGTCACAATCCAGGTGCGCCTCGGCGGCGCTGGCTGGGATCAGCTTAAAATCGTCAATCACAGTGGTGCGGAACGGTGTGTCGATGGTGCGGCCGAGCAGGATTCCACGCATGTCCTCGGTCTGGCCTTCGTTTCCTCCGCGCGAAATCTGCGCCGCGAGTTGACTGACCATCTTCAAACTCAGATGAATGGCAAACCCGTCCGACGCTCTCCAAACATAAAAGCTGCCGGGGGCGTAGCCAACCTGCGGGCCCATGGTGGTGTCCTCTGATTAAATGATGTACCCATAGGCCCAACCACCCAAATCGCCGCTTCGTACTGGTATGGTTCAGTACCGGGCCACAGCGCTGGAAGTATAAGAAACGTATGCTGGTTATCGGCTCCAACCCTACTTCAGCAACGCAGGCCAATCCACAATCACCGACAACGCCGACGCCTGCTGCGGCGGGGCCTGCACCAGGAAGCGCGTTCCATCCGCGGTAACGTCATAGGGAATGAAGTTGATAGTGGGCGTCGGAAGCGGAAACAATTCACGCGGCGCCGAGGGTTCCACCGAATCGGCGCCTAGCTTCAGATCCACGGCCATCAGCTTGTCGTTCGGCGACACGTAATACAGTTCGCGCAGGTTCGCCCGGCTGGCGGGGCCCCACTTGGGAAAGCGCCCGCCGCCCGAGGAGATCTGAAACTTGCCGCGCGCTTCGGGAAATGCCTGCACATACACTTCATACTGTCCCGATTCGTTCGACGCATAAGCCACCCACCGCGGAGTCGTTTCGGGAGAAAACTGGCCGTCCTGTTCATTGAATTGCGTGTGCAAGTAGGCTTCCGGCTTACCCGTCGCATTGCCGTCTGGCGTCACGGGAAGTACCCAAAGATCGGTTTCGGTCCCGGGAGAGAACTGACTAAACAGGATCATCCGCCCGTCGCGCGACCAGTCCGTGGGAGATTGAAAAGTGGCCGATTGCGTCACGCGCTGTTCTCCGCCGGCGCCGCTCGAGTCCTTGCGAAAAATCGAGCCGCGCCAGCGATACACAAGGGTGCGGCCATCGGGTGACCATACCGGATCCGAATGCCCGCGCCCGGAAAATGTAAACCGGCTGGAGACGTTGCGCTCCACGTCGAACAGCCACAGGTCGGCACGCGTGGGATTTCCAATGGCTGCGGCCACCCGGCGTCCATCCGGCGAAATGCGGAAGATGACGTAGTCGTTCGGTTCGCCCAGCGTGCCTTGCGGCTTGCCTGTTTCATCCAGCCAGGTGAGCTGGTTCGAACCACTGGCGGAGTAAAGCAGCAATCCATTGCTGGATGCGGCCACGTTCATACGGCCCGTAATGGCGGATTTGCCGACCGGGTCAGCCACTGGCGCCGCCTCGCCCGTCAGCTTCAGATTCTTCGGATCGAAGGGTTGGGCCATCAGTGTTGTGCCGCGCATCCACAGCAGATAGCCAGAAGCATAAATAGCGTTAGTATCGGTAGTCAGCAACAGAACACGGTGGGTAGGATTGGCGAGCGATGCCGCATAGACGCCGCTCCCTTCCGGCTTGCCGCTTTGCGCCAGGTACAAGAAATTTCCGCCCGGCAGCACCTGCGGCCAATAATGCGCGGCGTCGCCACTGGCGGCGTCCAGCTTGCTGAGCTGGGAAGGCGTGCCGCCCAAAGCGGGCACTTGCCATATGGAAGTGGCCAGAGCCGCGAATAAAATGCTCCCATCGCTGGTCCACGTGCCGCCGCGGCCCGGACCGGGAATGTCGCAGATGGCCGTGGCCGTGATGGAGGTGAGATCGATGCGGCGCAGCTTGCCTTCCGCGAAAAACGCGATGGACTTGCTGTCGGGCGACCAGAACGGTGAATAGGCGCCCTCGGTTCCAAACAGCGGCCGCACCACGGTGCCGTCCAGCGTGCGCACCCACAAGGCGCTTCGCCCGCCCAGGGTGGCGACAAAAGCTGCAGTCTGTCCGTCCGGAGACAATGCGATGCCGCCTGAACCGGCGCCAATGGTGAATCGTCCATTGCCGGGCGGCACGATGTCGAATCGCAGCGCGTGCGCTTCCGGAGCCGGACGCCGATACTGCGAAATAGCCCAACCGCCGAGTGCGCCGATGACAAGCGCGCCAGCAACTGCCGTCCACCATCCGCCGCGCGGCCGCGACGAAACCACCGCCGGCTGTTCAAATGCCCACGCCAGTGCCCGCTTAAGCTCCACCGCCGTCTGAAAACGCTGGCCCGGATCTTTGTTCAGACACGTTCGCACCACGCGCTCCAATGCCGGCGGCACCGCCAGGGGCGCTGGCTCCTTGTCGAGAATAGCGGCGATGATGGTGGCCGCGTTCGGCCCTTCGAAGGGCCGGCGGCCGGTGAGCATTTCGTACAGCACGCATCCGAACGAGAACAGGTCGCTGCGCGCATCGGCTTCCTTGCCCTGCAACTGCTCGGGCGACATGTATTGCAGCGTTCCCACCATTTCGCCTTCGCCCGTGATGGCCTGCGTGAGGGTGGCGTCGGTTTCCTTGAGCGGTCCGCCCTGCTTGGCCAGTCCAAAATCCAGAAGCTTAATACCCGTGCGCGATACCAGGATGTTGGCGGGCTTCAGATCGCGATGCGTGATGCCTTTTTTGTGCGCGGCATCCAGCGCATCCAGAATTTGATTGGAATATTCGGCGGCCTTTTCGAGCGGCAGCGGCCCATGCAGCGGCAAGCCGTCGATGTACTCCATCACCAGATAATTGGGGCCGATATCGTAGATCTGGCAGATGTGCGGATGATTGAGCGCCGCAACCGCGCGCGCCTCGCGTTCAAAGCGCTCGCTGAATTCCTGCTTGGAGACCTTCAGCGCGACGATGCGATCCAGCCGGGTGTCGCGCGCTTTCCAGACTTCTCCGGTGCCACCGGAACCGAGCTGAGAAATGATTTCGTAGGCGCCCAGTCTGTCGCCCGCGGAAAGCGGCATGTCATCAAGCAGTCTACTCTACTGTGGAAGTCGCGCAAAACGGAGCGCGCCGCACCCTTTGCGCTACCGAAACCGTGTCAGGAAATAACCCTTCCAATTGCGCGACGACGGCGTGGCGCACGCACTCATGCGTGCCGCGTTCACACTCATGTGAACGCGAGTTATCCCATATAGTCAAAGGTGTCGAGACGGGTCTCAACACGGCGCGCAAGAAAGCCTGCGCCACATCAAAATGTCACTGTTATTTCCTGACACGCGCTCATTTGGCGGCGGCCCGCGCCTGGACGAACTTCAGAATGGCGGCATCGTCCGCCTGGCGAAGTTCGGGGAACTGATAACGCACAAATTCAATCATCTCTCGACCATGCGATCCGCCATTCGCGATGGCATCGGCAACGAATGCAAAACCCTCGGGACGGCCGGCCAGCATCAGCTCGCGCGCGCTCGCGGTTCGGACCCGCGCATCGCCGGATCGCTGGAGCATCGTGACAAGATACGGAAGCGCGGCATCGCCAAAGGCGTTGTGCAGAGCATACGGGATACTGGAGAATTCGTAATCGAATGCCTGCCCGTTCGCCTCCTGAATTGTAAGCTGCGCCAGCTTAGGAAGGTCCGGAAGCGACTTGCGCCAGGCGATCGCGTCCAGGGCCTGTCCGGAACCCAGGCCATGCCGATTCACCAGATCCCACAACAGCTCATGCGAGCGTTCGTCGTGTAGCTGGCCGAGATCGGCGACGAACTGGTTCGTGTTTTCCGGATCCAGCGGAATGATATGGCCGGCGGCGCGAGTCATGGCTTCTCCGGCACGCGCCCGAAGATCAGCGCTCACGGTGGAATTCGGCGCCAACGCGACGGCAGACAGAGCGAAAAGTGCGCCATAAACCAAAACCGGCGAATTCGATTGCAGATACGGAATGGATAGTTCGGCCAACTGCGCGGCACGCGGCGCGGAGAATTCCTTCAAGTGCAAAAAGTAGCGGACTACCGCTTCGCTCGGGCCCTGCGCGCGGATCCATTCCCAAATCTTCGGCGCAACCTGATCAGCCGGCCAGTAAGTGAGGCCGTACATGGCGTATTCGCGTACCGTGCGATCCGGATGATAGAGGTACGGTAGCAAAATCCGCAGCGTTTCATCGTCCGGATTGCCAAGGACGCTGGGGAGGAAATCAGTAACGAGATCCGCCGCGTCCGTGGGCGCGTGCGCCAATTTAACGGCTAACCAGCGCTTGCGCGCGGCGGCATCGGCCGGCAGTATTTCAACTTTCGTCCAAGACACGACCTCGGTTGGAGGAACGCTCGCAAACGGATGCCGCATGATAAGTTCGACTTCATAAATCCCCGGATGATCGAACCGGTACTGAAGATGCAGCGGGAGCCTGCCTTTGAAATGCGGCACGCTCGAAAATCCGACCGACCCGCACAGCGGCCCCGATAAGGTCATTCCACCAAAGACCTGCTTGTCCAAATCGGCGATCCGCGGCAGCAATGCGCCATTGCGCCGCACTTCCACGTCATAGCAGCCGAACGACGACGGCCAGATCCTGAAGGGATAACGAATCCCGGAGTCGCGATAGTACGGCATGTTGAGCTTCAGCCAGATGGGCATTCCCACTCGCGCGGGACTCTCAAGCGACAGCGTCGGGCTCTCGATCCCGAGCGGCATCGCCACTGCCTTGCTGGATCGCCCCTGGTAGACGACTACCAGATCCGCCGTGCCTTGAACGGGCGTCTCCTCAGGAACTTTGAAGTTGATCTGGCCCGCCTGGACCCACAGCAGCTCCGATGGAATCCCACCCACCAACACCCGCGTCTCGCAAAGTTGGGTCGGATAGATTCCTTTCTCGTCGTGATCGGTGTGGCATCCGGTGCTGGGTCCAAGATTGTCCCCGAAGATGGAAAGAACCAAACCGGGCGCGAGCGGGACCGGATGATCGACAAACAGCACGTGCTTCGCTTCGAAAGACGGAGCGGCCGGCGTTTCGTTTTGCGCGAACGCCAAAGCTGCGCCCAGTGCGATGCCGAGGAACAGAAGAGCTTTCATCTTGAACCTAATGCGTCATAGCGTACGTCACGTAATTCACGCCAATGCGAATCCCGAGCGCCGAATATCGTTCCGGATATTCCGGCGCGTCGGCCCACTCCCACGAATCGCCCAGATCGGAGTTTTGCGTGATCGCCACCATCAAGCGGCCTTTGTCATCGAAGATGCCCTTCCAGTGCGCCACGCGGCCGTCATTCTGATAGCCGCGCCCATACAGTCCCCATTCGCCGGGCACCTGGTAGCGATCGTCCAGATCGTAAATCGTGTGGAATATCGCGTTGTTATTTTCCAGCTCCACCGCCTGCCGGTCCGGGAAAACACGCCCCATGCTGTCCCAAAACACGGCCCAATCGGGCGTACCCCAAAAATCGTCGGCCATGAAAAACCCGCCGCGCAGCAGATAGTCGCGGAGCTTGTGGGCCTGGGCGTCGGTGAGCAGCCACTCGCCGGGACGCACCGCATAGAGCCACGGCCAGTTGTAAACATCGTCGCCATCGTCCAGATTGACGGGCTGCTCCACGGATCGCACATGAATGCGCGTCAGGCGGCGCAGGGCCAGCAAAAAATGGCGATCGGCACGCGGATAATCCTGCGTCCAGCTCGACATCCCTTCGGCCCAGCGCGGTCCGGAGCGGTCGAACATGGCTCCGGGCGCCGGCGGATACATCAAGCGCGCGAAGGCGAATTCGGTTTTTTCGTGCGCGTCCGCCGGCAGCGGAAAATCGTCGTATTCCACGCCCGGATATTCGCGGAACTCGCGCTGGAACGCGAACAGCGACCCGAGCAGCAGCGCCATCCCGCCCAGCAGGGAAACCGTTCGCGGCCATCGTGTGTGCGGAAAACTCATGGGCGCGCTTTCTTTCCGAAGAATAACACCGGCCGAAGGATAGCACCGACCTGCCGAGGCTCAGCCCAGCACGAACTGGCGCGCTTTCTCTCTGACGTAGACCGGCAGCGCGCGGCGCAGCATGGATCGTTTGAATTGCGCGTGCGTCAATGCGCCGGTGGCGAAACGCGCCAGAAGGTCGGCCAGCACGGTGTGACGGCTGGCCGCGCGGACAATGCGGTCGATTCGCCCGGAGTCGGCCAGCAGCAGCTTTTGCAGCCGGACGCTGTTCGCCAGCTCATCGCCGATTCCCTGCTTCCATGCGCGCTCGTAGCCGCGCAGTTGGCCGCTCTCAAAATTGCCTGCGCGGATCGCATCGACGGCCGCAAGTGCCGCCAGTTCTCCGCTAACCATCGCGTAATAAATGCCCTCGGCGGTGAGCGCGTTCACAAATCCGCCGGCATCGCCCGCCAGCAATACTCGATCCGCATAGGTGCGCGCGAGAGGACCGGAGATAGGCAGCGGGAACGCCCGGAAATTGCCGCGATTCGATTGGCCCGTGAGCAATTGCTTGGACTTCAAATCATCCACGAACGCCCGGTGATGCGCGTAATGTTCACCGCGTAAGTGCGCAAGGTAGTAATCCAGCTTGAAGCCAACGCCAACATTCAGGTGAGCGGCCTTTGGAAAAACATAGCCGTAGCCGTAATGGCCGCGAATCCGATAGTAAATGTACATGCGGTCGCGCTCGGCCATGCTCAGCTCCTGCTGCGGCGTCTCTTCCATCATGTCGATGGCGTAATCGCGCTGAACGCTGCCGCTGCCGCTGCGAAGACCGGAGGCGCGCGCGACCATGCTGTTGGCCCCATCGCAGCCGATAATCATGCGGGCGCGGTATTCATGAGTCTCTGTTGCGACGCTCACAGAGTTAGCGTCAACCGTCAGTTTGCGCAACAGCCCGGTTGCAGTTTCTACGCGCGTCCGTGCCAGCGAGAATAACAGATTGTCAAACTCACAACGCCGGATCATCAAATACAAGGGATCGGGCGATCGGTAATCGACAACGAACCCTGACGGCGATTCGAAATGTACCTTGTTCACCCAGCTGGTGGGGATGTTCGGGAGCGCATCCTTTAGGTACGGAAATCGCGCCAAAGCCCGCGCGCTGATTCCGCCCCCGCACGGCTTGTCGCGTGGAAAAGCGCTCTTATCAAGGAGCAACGTCGACACGCCGGCCTCGCCGAGGATCTTGGCTGCGGTGGCGCCGGCCGGTCCCGCACCGGCGACAATGACATCGAAGGTATTCAATCATCTTGATTGTAGCGGCGCAGTTCCATGAAAAACGCCTGGATGAACTCTACCCCGTTTTGCGTAACCGGCGTCACCACGCGCACCAGCTCCGTATCGGTGCGGTTGTATCGCAGCGCGTCCCAGGCGGTGAAGGTCGCAGCGCGATATTCGCTGGCAATCACCCGATCGCGCGATTGATACCAATACAAAACCACGGCATGCTCATCGCCCTTCGCAACCACGTACCGATTGATCTCGATCGGCCGCGCAAGCCCCGCAATGTCCACGTGGATGGTATCGGCCACCGACCAGCTCCAGCCCGCCCCCGGCAGGCAATTCTTAGGCGAGTGCGGCGTTTGCCCCGCGCGTTGCGATTGGAAATAGGCGATGAAGAGGCTGGCGGTCTTGCCTTGCCCTGCCGCGTACTGGCGCGTCAGATAATCATCGGCGCGCAGAACATCCTTCTCATCCTGTTCAATCACGCCTTCCCGCACCATACGCCATGCGCCGATCGCGGCCGGAAATTCGGCCAGCGGCTTGGATGGCGGGATCACTTCAGCGCGCCGGGACAAACCATAGAACACCGCGCCCTGAACTGCGAACAGCGCACTTAGCACGATTGCCGCAGAGTTACGCGCTGGCATCGCGAACGCGCCTCAGCAATTGGTGAATCGTGACCAGCAAACCCAGCGCCACCACAAAAAGCACCCAGCCCTCGAACAGATGAAACGCCCCATGCGCCAGACCCGCCCGATATTCGCTCAAAACGCCCATCAGCGTCACGCGCGCCGCGTTGGCCGCAATCGCGATGGGAACAGTGGCCGCCAGCAACACCCATCGCATCCCAACTCGCTTGTCGAAGAAATAGGCGTATACCAGCGAAAGAAACGACAGCGACAGCAGCGAGCGAATGCCGCTGCACGCCTCCACCACCGACAGCCGCTCGTGCGGAAGCTCCAGGATATTGCCGTCGCGCAGCACCGGAATGCCGATCCAATTCAACACCGTCTCAGCCCCGGCCGACGCGAAAATCTGGAGCGGCAGCGTCACGCGAGCGTAAACAATCGCGGGAATCGGAAACAGAAACAGCAGCAGGATGAGCGGGAATGCCAGCGCTCTCAGGGCCCGCGTGCCTCCTACCAACAGCACCGCGCCGGTCAAAGAAACCAGAAAAGCCGTTCGCGCGACAAACACCTGCGCCGCAAGCATGCCGAGCAGCATCTGCACCGCGCCCCACACGGCAATCCCAAGCCCCCACCAATTCGTCTCTGGCGCAATCGCCGCCAATTCCCCGCGCCTCCGCCACACCACGAACGCCACCACTGGCAGCACGAAAAATCCATGCGACATGTCCGGATCGCTGGCCCACTGGCGCGCCAACCCGGCCAGCAATGGGCCGTAGCAGGCGATCAGCAAAATCGCGGTTATTGGGGTTGCGGTTCCCACGGGCTAGAATGTAATAGTGAGAGTTTCCAGTTTTTTCGTCTCACTGATTTTCGCGGTAAGTGTGTGCCCTCGGTTCGCGGCCGGGCAAATTGCCATCTACCCGCTGCGCGATATCCGGGCCGGCCAGCACGCCGTCGGCAAGACTGTCTTCCAGGGCAACAAAATTTCGGAATTCCAGGTAGAAATCCTGGGCGTGCTCGACAACGTGGGTCCCCGGCAATCCATCATCCTGGCGCGCCTTTCGGGCGGTCCGCTGGCCGAAACCGGCGTAATGCAGGGTATGAGCGGCAGCCCAGTCTATATCGACGGGCGGCTGGTGGGCGCTGTCGCGCTCGGCTTCAATTTCTCCAAGGAACCCATCGCCGGGATTCGGCCCATCGAAGAGATGCTGGCGGTGGGCGATCCTTCCGGCAAACTGCCCGCCAAGGGCCCCGAGAGGCCTCCGGTTCGCAAAGTCGCCTCCAACGCCGATTCGCTCGCCTCCCAGCTCATCGATATCGCGACGCCGGTCTCCTTCAGCGGATTCACCGCCGGTACGCTGGATCAATTCGGGCCTCAGCTGAAGAAATTGGGCCTGGAGCCGCGCCAGGGCGTTTCAAGCGGCGGCAAGCTGCCTCCCAAGCTGGGTGCGCCCGCGTCGCTGCAGCCCGGCGACATGATCGCCGTCGAGCTGCTTTCCGGTGACATGAGCATCGGCGCCGAAGGCACGGTCACCGCCCTCGACGGCAAGCGCCTCTACGCCTTCGGACATCAGTTCATGTCGGTGGGCAACACCCAGCTGCCGTTCGCGCGCGCTGAAGTGCTCGCGCTGCTGCCCAATCTCTCATCGTCCTTCAAGATTTCATCCCCCCTGGAGTGGATGGGCACCATCACGCAGGACCGCAGCACCAGCATCTACGGCGAGTTGGGCCGCAAAGCCGACACCCTCCCGTTTGCGATCACTGTAAAGGATGGACGCCGCGCGCCGCTTCAGTATCACATGCAGATGATCCAGGATCGCGTGCTTTCGCCGTACATCGTGCAGACCGCCGTGTACTCGGCCATGGACGCCACTGAGCGCACGCTAGGCCTGGCCAGCTACTCGCTGCGCGGGGGTGTGGAATTCGTCGACGGCGCTCCGCCTCTGAAGCTCGACAACACCTACGCGGGCGACTACAACGTGCCGCTGCAGGCGTCCACAGGCGTGGCCTCGCCGCTGGCGTCCATTCTGGGCGCGGGCTTCGACGCGTTGAAGATCAAAAGCATCAATCTCGAAATCGACGCCTCCGAGCGCAAGCGCTTCCTGCAGGTGGACCAAATCACAGCTTCGCCGAGGCAGGTGCATCCGGGTGACTCGGTGGAGTTGGCCGTCACCCTGACCGGTGAAAATGGCCTGGAATTACAGAAAAGCGTCCGCTATCGCGTGCCCGTCGGCGCGCCCCTCGGCGTCTTGAACTTCACCGTCTCCGACGGCAGCCTCTCGAACGCGCTCGACTATCAGCAATTGTCCGCCGAACCGCCCAGAAGCCCAACGCAACTGGTTTCGTTCCTCAACAATCTGCGCCCCAATACGAACGCGTATGTGCGCGTATGGCGAACCGATCCGGCTTTCCAGGTTCGCGGCCAGGACTTGCCCGATCCGCCGCCGTCGATTGGCCTGATTCTGGCGAAAACACAAGCGGCGCAGGGCGTGTGGGTTCCGCGCGGTTCCAAAATCGATGAATTGCAAATCCCGACCGGCGACGTCGTAGTCAGTGGATCCAAAACAGCGCAGGTGGAAGTAACAGAATGAAGCTGCTCGGCACGCTCGCGCTCGCAACCGCCCTGGGTTGCATAATCTTGGCCCCCTCCCTCGGTGCCGCAACCACGGCCACCTGGGAAATGAACACCTATCAGGATTTCCTGAGGGGCCGCTTCCAGGGAATTTCGCTCGATCGCGATGGCCGCCTCACTCTGGCGCCCAAGCTGGAAACCGTATTTTCCTCCGGCCAGCCCACCATCTGGAGCATTGCGCGCGGTCCCGATGGTTCCATTTACGCGGGCACCGGGCATCGCGGGCGCGTGTACCAAATCACTCCGTCCGGCGCGAGCAAATTGCTTTGGACATCCGATCAGCCGGAAATCTTCGCCGTCGCCCTAAATCCGGACGGCGTCCTCTACGCGGCCACCTCGCCCGACGGCAAGGTCTATCGGATCGAAAACGGCAAGGCTACCGAATTTTTTGCGCCGCAGGCCAAGTACATCTGGTCGCTCGCTTTCGCGAAAGACGGCACGCTGTTCGTCGGCGCTGGAAATCCCGCCAATATCTACCGCGTGGATAAATCCGGAAAAGCCGAAACCTACTACGAAACCGGCCAATCCCACGTAACCGCGCTCGCCTTCGATTCGAAAGGCAACGTGCTGGCGGGCACCGAACCCAACGGAATCCTGTATCGCATCAGCGCCAAGGACAAGGCGTTCGTGCTTTACAACGCCAGCCTTCCCGAGATTCGCTCCATTGTTCCCATGCCCGATGGCACCATCTACGCGGCGGCGCTGGGCGGTTCCATCGCAAATCGCAACGGACCGCTGACCACTTCGCTCTCGTCTCCTTTGAACGTCACCGTGACGGCGCCAACCACGTCCATCACCGTGACCGACTCCACCGATTCGCAGGAAGACACCGACATCAAACCCAAGGCCAGCCCCAGTACGGCGGTGATTCAGCCGGTGCAGCAAGTGGCGAGCGCGAGCCCTTTGACCGAAATTCCCGGCGTGGACAAATCAGCGGTGTATAAGATCAATCCGGACGACACCGTGGAGACATTGTGGAGTTCGAAGGACGAGAACGTTTACAGCCTGGTGGCCCGGCCGGGCGGCGCTTTATATTTCGCCACCGATGGCCAAGGACGGCTGTACCGCTTGGGTGCGGATCGCAAGGCCACCTTGATGGTCGCCACCAATGAAGGCGAAGCCACACGCCTGCTGGAATCGCCCGATGGATTGGTCGCGGCTACCGGGGATATCGGCAAGGTCTTTCGTCTGTCGGAAGCCGCAGGCCCGAGCGGCAGCTACGAATCGCCCGTGCATGATTCCGGTTCGGTGGCGCGCTGGGGCCGCATCTCCTGGCGCAGCGCCGGCGGAAAGGCTGAGCTGCAGACCCGTTCCGGCAATTCGGCGCGTCCCGATAAAACCTGGAGCGACTGGTCCGATCCGCTGACCAACGCGCAGGATTCGCTCATCAAAAGTCCCAACGCCCGCTTCATTCAATGGCGCGCCAGCCTAGCGGGTCCCGGCGCCGCCATCGAGAATGTGAGCCTGGCTTATTTACCGCAGAACAATCCGCCCGTCATCCGCAGCATCAGCGTCACGATGCAGAACTCGGCGCAGAAAGCCGCCGCCGCTGCATCCAGCTCCACAGCCGCAGCCTACAGCATCACCGTCACCGATACCGGCGAAACCTCCACTCCCGCCGGCACCCCGACCCAAACGCTTTCGCACGGGTCCGGATCGCAGATTCAAGTGACCTGGCAAGCCGACGATCCCGATGGGGATCATCTGCTCTACTCGCTCTATTTTCGCGGCGAAGATGAAAAGGAATGGAAGCTGCTGCGCGCGAATATCGCCGAAAATTCGCTGCTGCTGGATGGCGACGTGCTGGCCGACGGCCGCTATTATTTCCGCGTGATCGCTTCCGATCAGCCTTCCAACGCGCCTAATGTCGCGCGTACCGATGAGATGATCTCATCACCCGTGTTGATCGACAATACGCCGCCCATGGTCACTCTCAGCGCGGCCCGCCGCTCCAACAACCAAGTGGCGGTGGACGCAGACGTGATAGATCAAACCTCGCCGCTGCGCCGCTTCGAGTATTCGCTCGACGTCGGCCCGTGGACTCCGGTGGAAGCCGCCGACGGCGTCACCGATTCCCCGCGCGAGCAGTATCACATCGCGATCGACGGGCTTCCTCCCGGCGAACATCTGTTAGTGGTCCGCGCCTACGATACGGCGAACAACGCCGGACTGGCCAAAGTAGTTATTCATTAGACGCATGTGGCGCACGCACTCATGCGTGCCGCGTCCCCACTCTTGGGGACGCAGGGTTCTTACAGGAACGTGACTTGCTACGATGGCTACTTCATGCCCATCTACCAAGCGGTTGTTCTTGCCATAGTCCAGGCGCTCACCGAATTTTTGCCCATTAGCAGCACCGCGCATCTGGTGCTCATCCCCTGGCTCTTCGGTTGGAAGGACGCGGGCCTGACGTTCGATGTCGCGCTGCACGCGGGCACGCTGGTGGCGGTGATCCTCTACTTCTTCCGCGATTGGATCCAAATCATTGGCGAAGGCTTCGGCTTGAACATCGGAGGCGATCCTGATATCAAGCAGAATCGCAAGCTACTCTGGCTGCTGGCCGTCGCATCCATCCCGATTGGCATCGTCGGATATCTTTTCGATAAGCAGGCCGACACCACCTGGCGGCAGCCTTATGTGATCGGCGTCATGCTGATCGTGGTCGGCGTCGTCATGTGGATCGCCGAGCGGCGCCGCATCGGCAGCAAATCAATGAGCACCATTCAAATGGGCGATGCCGTTGCGGTGGGCCTGGCGCAGGCTCTGTCCGTGATCCCCGGCACGTCGCGCAGCGGCTCCACCATTTGCATGGGCCTGTTCCGCAACATGAATCGCGAGACGGCGGCGCGCTTTTCGTTTCTGCTCTCCACGCCCGCCATCGCAGCCGCGGTGGCGAAAAAATACTGGGACATTCACAAAGCGGGTGGCATCCCGGCCGGCATGAAGATGCCCATCGTGGTCGGGATCGTTGTGTCCGGCATCCTGGGCGCCATCGTGATCGCGTTCTTCCTCCGGTACCTGCGGCGCAGCAGCCTGATGCCGTTCGTGTACTATCGAATTGTTTTTGGCATAATAGTAATCGCTCTGGCTGCATTGTTCCGCTTCTCTGCGGGATGAATATCTTAGGACCGACACGCTTCCACAGACTCAACGAAGCCGGCGGATTGGTGTTTCTATTCACCGGATTCTTTTTGATCCTGTGCCTGATCTCCTATCACCCGCAAGATCCCTCCTGGAATTCGGTGACTGGCGCCACGCACGCCTTCAACCTGACGGGGCTGGCTGGATCGTACACCGCGGATCTTTGCTTCCAATTACTCGGCCTCAGCGCCTTTAGCCTGCCCGCTCTCTTCTGGCTGCTGGCGTGGAAATGGATTCGCTCAGCGGACATCCAGGCCGCTGGCGTGAAGGTTTTCGGCGCCGTTGTGCTTTTTCTCAGCATCTCCACCGCGCTCTCCATCCGTCCCTTCTGGCATCCGTGGAATGGAGCCTTCTCGGCGGGCGGCGTGGTTGGGATTCTGATTGCCGACTCGCTCCTGTCATCGCTCAACACCTTGGGAACGGTGCTGTTCACCGGAATTTGCCTGATTCTCTCGCTGTACTTGATTTCCAGGTTCTCCATGGCGGTTGTGGCGCGCTGGCTGGCCGGACCGCTCAGCTTCCTGGGCCGAATCTACGGTCGATTTTGCCGCCTGGCGCGAAGCGAGAATGGCGTTGGCGCAAGAACGCGCCGAACAGCGCGCGGCTGAACGTGCCGAAAGGCGGCGCTCACGCCGCCGCCGCGCCCCCGCCGCCGCTCGAATCACCAGTTCCGCCCGAAATCCCGGTAATGGAACAGGCGGCTCGCGAGCCGGTGGAAGAACCACCCGTTCACCACGACATTCCCATCCACGAGCTCGAATATCAACCGCCGCCCTCTTCCTCCCGGCCGCCGTGGGAAGAGAGCATTCCTGAGCCTGCGCCGGAACCCGAACCCCCGCCCGTTCGAAAATCCAGGAAGCCCGCGCCCGAAGTCACCGAGCATCCGGCTTACCGGTCGCCCTCTACCGAGCTTCTCAATGAAGTTCCGGCGCGCAATCCGTTCGATTCCATCGAGCTCAAAGAAATCGCCTCGCGCATCAAGTCCAAGTTTGAAGAGTTCAACGTGCACGGCAACGTGGTGCAGATCAATCCTGGACCCGTGGTCACCACCTTCGAATTCAAACCCGAAGCCGGCGTCAAATACAGCCGCATCACCACGCTGACCGAAGATCTGTGCCTCGGCCTGCAAGCCGAATCCATCCTGATCGAGCGCATCCCCGGCAAACCCACCGTGGGCATCGAAGTTCCCAACACGCGCCGCGAAGTGATCAGCCTGCGCCAGATCCTGGAGTCCGAAGAGTTCATCGATTCCCACTCTCGCTTGACCATGTGTCTCGGCAAGGACATCAACGGACGAATCAAAGTAGCGGCCTTGGAATCCATGCCTCACCTGTTGATCGCAGGCTCTACCGGCGCGGGCAAAAGCGTGATGCTCAATTCCATGATCATGTCGATCCTCTACAAGTCGACGCCCGATGAAGTGCGCATGATCCTGGTCGATCCGAAACGCCTGGAAATGGGCCTGTACGAGGGCATTCCGCATCTCCTGACGCCCGTGATCACCGATCCCAAGAAAGGCCACCTACGCGCTGCGCAACGCCGTGCTCGAAATGGAACGGCGCTTGAAGCTGCTGGCCGGGCAGGGTGTCCGCAATATCGATCAATTCAACAAGAAAGTGCGAGCGCTGGCCAACGAGCCGCGCAGCCTGTTCGAAGAAGACGAACCGCTCTCGGAAGATCTGAAGCCGCTGCCCTTCATCTTGATCGTCATCGACGAGCTGGCCGATCTGATGATGCTGGAGCGCGCCAACGTGGAAGAGGCCGTGGCTCGCCTGGCGCAGATGGCGCGCGCGGTGGGCATGCATCTGGTTCTCGCCACGCAGCGGCCCAGCGTGGACGTGATCACCGGCTCTGATCAAAGCGAACTTCCCGTCGCGCATCAGCTTCCGCGTGGCCACCCGCGTGGACTCCCGCACCGTGCTGGACGTGATGGGCGCCGAGCATCTGCTGGGCAAAGGCGACATGCTGTTCCTGCCGCCCGGATCGTCGCGGCTGACGCGCGTTCACGGCGCGTTTGTCACCGAGGCCGAAATCAATCGCGTGGTGGAATGCTGGAAAGCCCAGGCCCGTCCGGACTACGATCAAACCTTCCTGCAAGCTCCGCCGGCCGACGATGAAGATCCGGAGAGCGCCGAATTTGAGGGCGGCGACGATCCGGCTTATCAGGATGCCGTGCGAGTGGTGCTGGAAATGGGCAAAGCGTCCACTTCCACGCTGCAGCGCCGCTTGCGTTTAGGCTACGGCCGCGCCGCCCGCATTCTCGACATGATGCAGCATGAGGGCATCATCGGCCCTCCCGACGGCAGCAAGCCGCGCGAAGTGCTGAAGCGCCCGGATTGGTTGGAGGAAGTGGAGAAGCAGTTGCGATAAACTGGCTGCGTTCGACCGCGTGATGCTTAGCCGCTTTGCAGTCGCCGTCTTAATTGTCTGCCCTGGCGCTTTACCGTTGGATTGTTCCAGCGATATACACAAGCAGGGCAAGATTGAAGTCCCCGAGCCGCGCCACCATCCAGGCGGCAAGGGTTGGGACTTCTGGTATCAAACTGACGGAAAGGCTTCGTATCTCCATCCGCAAAACGGCACCCGGCTCGCCGTCGGAGGGCTCAGCGCCGCGGGATTCTCAGAATGCACGGCCGCCGATTTTTCGAAACGGCGGATTCGCGTCCGATCAATTGCCTGCTGGAACCCATGTGTGCCTGCGTAACAAAGCGGGCCGCGTTGCAGAAATCGAGCTGGACGGCGTAAATCCGAAGAACCGCCGACTGTCAAATCGCGTACACGATTTGGGCGAAATAGGCCGGTCAGTTCGCCGGGTGCGCCTGGGTGGCGAGCGCCGTGACGGGATCTTTCGGCATCACGATCCAAGCGACGATGTACGAAATCAACCCGAAGAACGGCATCGGAAACACTGTCAGCACCACCCAAAGCACTCGCACCAGCGTGACATCCAAACTGAAGTAGCGCGCGAAGCCGGCGCAAACTCCCGCGATTTTGGCTTCGCTCATCGGACGGCTGAGCCGAGCTTCCACACGCTGCGGCGGTGCGAACTTGCCGGTTGTAGCTCCGCACGAGGAGCAAAATCGATCCTGATCTCTCAGCTCAGATCCGCATTTGGTACAAAACATCGCATCGCCCCCGTCTTGAATTACGAACCTCTGTCCGCCCTTGTTCCGTAGGAAATTTTACCCAAAACCAGCGCCTGGCGCGCCCCGGTGGCCGATGGCAGATTCCCCGCGCGCCCGTGGTACGTCTGGTACGCGAGCAATGCGAACAGGATCGCCTCTTTGGAATCGACGCCAATTCCAAATTCCGCCGAGGTGGTAACGCGCGGCTGTACCAAGGCGGCCAGCCGCTCCATCAGGTATCCATTGTGCGCGCCGCCGCCTGAAACGATCACCTCGCGCGTATCAGGATAGCGTTCGATCGCCATCGCGATGGTCCGCGCCGTAAGCTCCGTCGCGGTCGCAATGTCGATGCCCGTCTCGCGCACGAAATCCGCGCCATATTGCTCGCGCCCGCAGGATTTCGGAGGCTCGCGCCGGTAATACGGATCGGCCAGCAATCGCTCCAGCAGCGCGCGCGTTCACTTTTCCCGCGCGGGCGCGCGCGCCATCGCGATCGAACGGCGGCGCCACGGCATCCATCACCATGTTGCCCGGCCCGGTATCGAAAGCGATCACGTCTTCCGGTTTTGCGTTCGCCGGAATCACCGTGATATTCGCAATGCCGCCGATATTCAGCGCGACGCGCGCGCGCTCCGGATGCCGGAACAGCTCATAATCGAGAAACGGCACCAGCGGCGCGCCTTTGCCGCCCGCTGCGATATCGGCGGGCCTAAAATCTGCGATGGTCTGGATGCCCGTCCGCTCGGCGATCACCGCCGCCTCGCCAATCTGCATGGTGCTCGCGATCTTTCCGGCCCAGAAACTCCACCGGTTCGCCTTCGTGGAAAATCGTCTGCCCGTGCGAGCCGATCAGCTCGATGGTCTCGAGCGGAACGCCGGTCTTCTGCAGCGCTTCGGCGAACAACTCGCCCAGCAAAAAATTCAGCCGCGCAATGGTGCGCCGTGTGCGTCGCCGCGTTCGAAACCGAAAGAATGGCCGCGCGAACTTCCGGCGGATAAGGCACCGTGGCAGTGGACACGACATGAATTCCATCGCCAATATCCACGACGGCCACATCGATGCCATCCACCGACGTGCCGCTGATCAGCCCGGCCACTCTCATACGAAGAGCCGCACTAGCGCTTCAGCTCCCGCTGCAGCTCGCTCAACAATTGCAGCGCGTCAATGGGCCGCAACTCATCCACCTTCAAATTGCGAATGCGCTCGGCGATTTGATAATTGACGGGCTCGAACAATTGGATCTGCGTCGGCCCCGGCGCACGCGGCGTCAGCTCTTCGGTCACCGCATGCTCGGATCGCTCATGCAGCGTCAGAATTTCGCGCGCGCGCTCCACCACCGACATCGGCAACCCCGCCAGCCGCGCCACTTCGATGCCATAGCTGCGATCCGCGCGCCCCGGCTCCACTTTGCGCAGGAAGATCACCTGGTCGCCCGCCTCCTTCACCGACACATGCAAGTTCGCGACGCCCGGCAACTGATCGGCCAGCTCCGTCAGCTCGTGATAGTGCGTGGCAAACAGCGTGCGCGCGCGAATGCGCTGGTGAATATGCTCCACAACGGCCCAAGCCAGAGCCAGCCCGTCATACGTCGCCGTCCCGCGCCCAATCTCATCCAGCACCACCAGGCTGCGCGCTGTCGCCGTGTTCAAGAATCACGGCGGTCTCCGTCATCTCCACCATGAACGTCGATCGCCCGCGCGCCAGATTGTCCGCCGCGCCGATGCGCGTGAACACGCGATCCACAATGCTGCAGCGCCGCCGAATCCGCAGGCACGAACGACCCCATCTGCGCCAGAATCACGATCGCCGCCGCCTGCCGCAGATACGTCGATTTGCCGCCCATGTTCGGCCCCGTGATCACCGCAATGAATTGCGACTCGGAGTCGAAATAAAGATCGTTCGGAATGAACCGCAGCGCCTCTCTCTCCGCCAGCTTCTCGATCACCGGATGCCGCCCGGCCACAATCCGTATCTCGCCCGAATCGGTAAAGCTCGGCCGCACGTAGCGATTTTCCGCCGCCACTTGCGCCAGCGCGCAGGTAACATCCAGTTCCGCTATGGCCGCCGCCGTCTGCCGGATGCGCGCCGCATGCTCGGCCGCAAACAGACGCAGTTCCTGGAAAATCTCGCGCTCCAGCGTGAGCATCTTGTCTTCGGCATCCAGAACTTTGCTTTCCAGCTCCTTCAACTCAGGCGTGGTGAAACGCTCGGCATTCACCAGCGTCTGCTTGCGCTCATAATCGGACGGCGCGTGATGCAGATTCGCTTTCGAGATCTCGATGTAATACCCGAAAACATTGTTGAAGCGCACCTTCAGCGACTGGATGCCCGTCCGCGCGCGCTCGCGCAGTTCGATCTGCGCAATATATTGGCGGCTGTTGCGGCTGATATCGCGCAGCTCATCGAGACCCGCGTGGTAGCCCGGACGAATGGTTCCGCCATCGGCGAGATTCACCGGCGGCTCTTCCGCAATCGCGTTCAAGATCCGATCGCGAACTTCCGGAATCTCATCCAGCGCGCTTAGAATTGCCCGCAGGCGCCCTGCATCGAAAGCCGCCGCCTGTTCTTTCAACTTCGGCACCAGCGCGAGCGACCGGCCCAGCGCCAGCAATTCGCGCGGCCCGGCCGTTCCCAGCGTCAGCTTCGCAAGCAGCCGTTCCAGGTCCAAAACATTCGCCAACAGCTTGCGCGTTTCCGCTCGCGCGATGGTGGCCTGCAGCGCCGCCTGCACCGCATCCAGCCGCGCCTCGATCTCTTCGAGCTGCAAACACGGGCGCAGCAATCGCGCGCGCAGCATCCGGCCGCCCATGCCGGTGCACGTCTGATCCAACACATGAATCAGCGTCGACTCGCGGCTTTCGCCCGCAAACAGCGGCTCCAGCAGCTCCAGATTCCGCACCGTGACCGCATCCAGAATCATGGCATCGGACCGGTCATAAAACGATGGCCGATCCAAATGATCCAGCGCCGATTTTTGCGTGTCGCGCAAATAATGCAGGATCGCGCCCGCCGCCGATACCGCCAGCGGCTTGCCGCCCAGCCCGCAGCCATCCAGCGTCAACAAACGAAAATGTTCGCGCAGCGCGCGGTCGGCATAATCCAGGCTGAAGATCCAATCTTCGAGCGCGGTCCGCAAGCCAGGCACATCCATTCACTGACTCCGCCGCCAGCACTTCCCGCACATTCAGGTTCTCGAGCGCGGCATTCACGTCCGACAGCGTCCAGCTCCGTCGCATGAAACTCGCCCGTGGAAATGTCGACATGCGCGATGCCCGCCCGCGTGCCGTTACGGCAAACCGCCGCCAGATAGTTGTTCTCGTGCGAGCGCAGCAGCGACGATTCGGTCGCCGTTCCCGGCGTCACCACGCGCGTCACTTCGCGCTTCACCAGCTTCTTGCCCGGCCCCGCTTCCTCCATCTGATCGCAGACGGCCACGCGATAGCCTTTCTGGATCAGCCGCGCGAGATAGCCGTCGGCCGCGTGATACGGCACGCCGCACATCGGAATGGCTTGCCCTTTTTCTTTATTGCGCGCGGTGAGCGTGATTTCGAGCTCGCGCGCCGCGGTGACGGCGTCTTCATAGAACAGCTCGTAGAAATCGCCCAGCCGGAACATCAGCAGAGCGTTCGGAACCTGCTGCTTGATGGCGTGATACTGCCGCATCAGCGGCGTGCTTTGTGGTGAGGAATTCGCCGCGTCACCCGCTTCAGGCATACAGGCCGCGGGTCTGCAAGGCAGAAGCGACGCGATCGATCGCCAGCATATAGGCCGCCAGCCGGTTGTGCACCTGGTGCTTTTCCGCGAAGCTCACCACGTCGCGAAAACTGTTCACCATGATCTCTTCCAGCCGGCCGTTCACCAGTTGCTCGTTCCAGAAAAAGCCCTGGCGATCCTGCACCCATTCGAAATAGGACACCGTGACGCCGCCCGCGTTCGCCAGAATGTCCGGAATCACGAAGATCTTCTTGTCCGCCAGAATCGCGTCGGCTTCCGAAGTGGTGGGTCCATTCGCGCCTTCGCAAATGATCTTGGCTTTGATGCGATCGGCAGTGGCGGTGGTGATCACGTTCTCTTTCGCGGCCGGCAGCAGCACATCGCAATCCAGGAAAAATGCCGACTCGCGATCGATATCTTCGCCTCCGGCAAACCCGGTGATGGAGCCCGTCTCCTGGCGATGCTGCATCAGCGCTTCGATATCCAGACCTTTGGGATTGTAGACCGCGCCGTCGTACTCGATAATGCAGATGATCTTGAATCCGGAGCGCGCCATCAGCCGCGCCGACATGCCGCCCACGTTGCCGAAACCCTGAATCACCACGCGCGTGTTGGCCACGTCCATCCCGAATCGTCGCAGAGCCTGCATGGTGACGATCATGCAGCCGCGTCCGGTGGCTTCACTCCGCCCGCGCGATCCGCCCAGCGCCAGCGGCTTGCCCGTCACCACGCCCGTTACCGTGTGGCGCTTGTGCATCGAGTAGGTGTCCATCACCCACGCCATGGTTTGCGGATTGGTGTTGATGTCGGGCGCCGGCACGTCGCGCTCGGGACCGATGATGTCCATGATCTCCGACGTGTAGCGGCGCGTGATGCGCTCCAGTTCGCCGGGCGAAAGCACATCCGGATCGCAAATCACTCCGCCTTTGGCGCCGCCAAACGGAATATTCACCACCGCGCATTTCCACGTCATCCACGCCGAGAGCGCCCGCACTTCATCCAGCGTCACGTCGGGCGCGAAGCGGATGCCGCCTTTGGCGGGCCCGCGCACGATGGAATGCTGCACCCGATAGCCGGTGAAAACTTCGTAGCGTCCGTCATCCAGCATCACCGGTACGCTGACCTTCAACTCCAGCGCCGGCGATTCGCAGAATCTTGCGCAGGCCTTCATCCAGACCCAGCAGCTCGGCGGCTTCGTCGAAGCGCGCCTCGGCGGAAACCCACGGATTGGTTTCCTTTTCCGACGACGGAATCGCTTCCAGGATCATTCGGAAAACCTCCAGCTACATTGTAGCTGCGTATTTTCGGCCGTGCGCGGGACTAGAATGAGATATGGCCGCGCGATTCCTCGGCGCGCTTCTGTTGTTGGCCTGCGTGCCGGCATTCTGCCAGACAGACGATCTCGCGATCGGCAAGCTTCTGGTGGCCAGCCGCGATCTGGGCGATCCAAACTTTGCCAAGACCGTCATCCTGCTGGTGCACTACAGACGAAGAACAAGGCGCGGTCGGCCTGGTGGTCAACAAGCGCACCGACGTGCCCATTTCGCGCGTGTTCCACGATCTGAAGGAAGCCAGCGGCCGCCAGGACCCCGTTTATATCGGCGGCCCCGTGGAGTTGAACAGCGTGCTGGCGTTGCTGAAATCCGCCAGCAAACCCGACGGCGCGGATCGCGTATTCGGCGACGTTTATCTGATCAGCAACCAGGATCTGCTGACGAAGACCCTGGCCTCCAGCGCGGAGGCCACCGTGTTTCACACCTACATCGGCTACGCGGGCTGGCAAGCCGGGCAATTGGAGCACGAAGTGGAGCTGGGCGCCTGGCACATCATGCCGGCCGACGCGGCACCGTGTTTCACGCCGATCCGGATTCGGTTTGGGAGCGCATGATTCGCCGGACTGAGACGCAGATCGCGCGCCTGCTCACTTATACGCCGCCACTCCCGTCACCCGCTCCCCGATAACCAGCGCGTGGATGTGATCCGTCCCCTCATACGTCTTCACCGTTTCCAGATTGCACATGTGCCGCATGATCGGATATTCGTCCATGATGCCGTTGGCGCCCAGCAGATCGCGGCTCAACCGCGCGCACTCCAGCGCCATCGCGACGTTGTTCCGCTTCAGCATCGAGATGTGCGCCGGATCGATCTTGCCCTGATCCTTCACGCGCCCGGCCTGGATCGCCAGCAGTTGCGCCTTGGTGATCTCGGTAATCATCCACGCCAGCTTCTCCTGCACCAGTTGATGGCTCGCGATGGGCCGGTCGTCGAACTGCTTGCGAACGATCGAATACTGCCGCGCGGTCTCGTAGCAATCCATCGCCGCGCCCAGCACGCCCCAGCCGATGCCGTAGCGCGCCTGCGAGAGACAGCTCAGCGGCGCTTTCAGCCCTTTCGCGCCGGGCAGCATCGCGGACGCCGGCACGCGGCAATCCGACAGCGCCAGGCTGGACGTCACCGACGCGCGCATCGACAGCTTGCCGTGGATATCGGACGTGGTGAACCCGGGCGTGCCCTTCTCCACCAGGAATCCGCGAATGCCTTCGTCGGCGCGCGCCCAAACAATGGCGACGTCGGCCATGGAGCCGTTGGTGATCCAGGTCTTCTCGCCGTTCAGAATCCAGTGATCGCCGTCCTGCTTCGCGCGCGTCTGCATGCCCGCGGGATTCGATCCGAAGCCCGGCTCGGTGAGTCCAAAACATCCGATCGCTTCGCCCGATTGCATCTTCGGCAGCCAGCGATCCTTCTGCTCGGCCGATCCGTAGGTGTAGATCGGATACATCACCAGCGCGCCCTGCACCGAAACGAAGCTGCGCAGCCCCGAATCGCCGCGCTCGATTTCCTGCATGATCAGCCCGTATTCGACGTTGCTCATCCCCGCGCAGCCGTAGCCTTCCAGATTCGCGCCCAGGAATCCGAGCTGCGCCGATTTCGGGGATCAGCTCCGTGGGAAAGCGCCCGTCGCGAAAGCAATCGCGGATGATCGGGATCACGCGGTCTTCGACAAACTGCCGCGCGGTCTGCCGCACCAGCAGTTCTTGTTCAGAAAACAGCGAGTCGATCAGCAGGTAGTCGACGCCGGAGAAACGAGCCATGGCCTTATTGTAAGCGCCCCGGCTTAAACGCACCTTCCGAAAACGTGATCACCCACTCAGTCGTGGAAAGAACCAATCAGGCCATCGCAGATGCTTGCCAAACGGAACCTTGCGCGAGCCCCCGAGCTGCATCCCCAAGATGGAGTTCGTAGCCTGCGATGGAATCGCCAGTCTCCGATGATTCGCACGGTACCAGAACAGCGGATCGATGCAAAAAGGCGCCGATCGAACCTCTCGCCCACATCGCGTAACCACGGATACTTACCTCGTGGGATGAGACTACGGTGATGGCGTCCGGTAGCATGTCCGTCGCGGGAACGACTCCGTCAACCCACCATCCCTCGAATCCTTCGATCCCTTGTATTCGTCGTTGGAGGAGCCATTCCAGCCCGCAGCACATCCAGCGCAGCGCATCAGGCTCTCGCGATCAAATCGTTAGCTGCGCGCGGCCTCCACGTAGGTACGCACGAATTCCGCGAGCTTCGATTCCAGAGTCTGAAGTTGACGCTCCCGGTCGGCCATGATTAACTAGTCACTAGCTAGTCATTTTAGCAGGAGCCGCCCAATGAGCACCGTAACCGCCCTGGAAGCCAAGACCCGCTTCGGAGAACTTCTGGATCGCGTCGCCCGCGGCGAGGAGATCGTAATCACCAGGCACGACAAACCGGTGGCTCGAATCGTGCCCGAAGGCCGCAGGTCGCTGGAAAGAGTTCGGCGCGCAGTTGAAGATATTGCGCGCTGCGCGCCGAGATGGCGAAGCGCAAGGGAGTTCAGGCCGCTCACGGACAAGGAAATCAAGGACGCCATCAACGAAGGGCGCGGCGGTGAATTGGCTCTTCGTGGTCGATTCCTCGGTGGCAATCGCGTGGGTGGTGAGATCCCAAGTCCAGCGCAGGAACGCGTCAGCATTGTTGGATGCGTACTGTCGCAGGACGGCAGCCGTGTTGTTCCGGTACTGTGGATCATTCGAGGTTGCGAATTCACTGCTGATGCTGTGGCGACGGCGCGGAATTATCGACGAAGATCAAGGACAACGAGCGTGCCCGAGCTGATTTAGCGAGCCTGCAGTCCACAAGTCGACGATGAGGGCCCGCGTTTAGCGCTTGAGGAGCACATCGACAGCTCGCCGAGAAGCACGCGCTATCCGTTTACGATGCGGTCTATCTGGAACTGGCCTTGCGCCGAGGCGCTTCCGCTCGCCTCCCGCGACGCCGCACTCAACAAAGCCGCCGAAGCGCGCCGGCGTTCGAACACGCTGCTCTAAACGTCCAAATTCCGCACGTCCAGCGCGTTCTCTTCGATAAACTTCCGCCGGCTCTCCACGTCCTCGCCCATCAGCGTGGAAAAGATGGTTTCGGTCTCCGCCAGATCGTGCAGATCCACCTTCAGCAGCGTGCGCGTTTCGGCGTTCATCGTGGTGGCCCAAAGCTGCTCGGCGTTCATTTCGCCCAGGCCTTTGTAGCGCTGGATGGAAACCTCGCGCATGCCCTCGCTCTTCACGTGTTCCAGCAGCTCGCGCCAACCCGGCCTTGGTCTCCGCCTCGGCCTTCCCTTCCTTCAGCATCTTGAACGGCGGCCGATTGAACTTCGACACCTGCCGCGCGATGGTTCGCATGCGCCGGATACTCGGGCTGCAGCGCCAGATCGATGGTGATGCCGCGCTCCGCGTTCATCGGATCGTGATACACCACTTTCCACGCCTCGTGCTCTTCTTCGCGCTCCAGCCGCGCCGTCGACTTTCGCCGCCGTCAACGCCGCCACCACCGGCTCCAGGTTGGCCTTCTCCTGAAAATCCGCCTTGGTGTCCAGCTTGAAGTCGATGTTGGACAGCGCTTCCACCACGCGCGCATCGCGCACGCGGCGCTCCATGCGGCGGAAAATCTGCTGAAATTCGTCGAGCGAAATCAGGAACGCGCGCAGCTCCGCGCCCTCCAGCTTTGGCGCCGTCCTGCGCTTCCACCGACAGGTTTTCCGTCGCGCGCCGCAGAATCTCGCGCGTGAATTCCTTATCGTCCTTGATGTATTTCTGCGTCTTGCCCTTCTTGATCAAGTACAGCGGCGGCTGCGCCACGAACACGTGCCCGCGCTTGATCAGCTCCTGCATGTGCCGGAAGAAAAACGTCAGCAGCAGCGTGCGGATGTGCGACCCGTCCACATCGGCGTCCGTCATGATGATGATCTTGTGGTAGCGGAGCTTCGCGGCGTCGAAATCCGTCAGCCCGATCCCGGTGCCGATCGCCGTGATCATGGAGCGGATTTCCTCGTGCCCCAGCATCTTGTCGTAGCGCGCTTTCTCCACGTTCAGGATCTTGCCTTTGAGCGGCAGAATCGCCTGATAGCGCCGGTCGCGGCCCGATTTCGCGGTGCCGCCGGCCGACTCGCCCTCCACCAGGAACAGCTCGCAACGTTCCGGATCTTTCTCCTGGCAATCGGACAGCTTGCCCGGCAGTCCGCCCGAATCCATCGCGCCCTTGCGACGCGTCAGATCCCGCGCCTTCTCGGCCGCTTCCCTGGCGCGCGCCGCGTCGATGGCCTTCGACACGATCTTCTTCATCACCGCCGGATTCTTATCGAAATTCTCGCCCAGCTTTTCGTTGACCAGCTGTACGACGAAGCCCTGAATGTCGCTGTTCAGTTTGCCTTTGGTCTGCCCTTCAAACTGCGGCTGCGGCAGCTTCACGCTCACCACCGCGGTCAGACCTTCGCGCACGTCGTCGCCCGTCAGGTTCTCTTTGACGTCCTTGAACAGCCCGGCCTGTTGCCCGTAGGCATTGATGGTGCGGGTCAGCGCGCTGCGGAAGCCGCTCAAATGCGATCCTCCGTCCACGGTGTTGATGTTGTTCGCGAAGCTGAAAACGCTCTCCGAATAGCCGTCGTTGTACTGCAGCGCCACTTCCATGCTGAGCAGTGCCGCCATTCGGCATTTCGCGCTCGCCTTCGATGTAAATGGGCTTCTCGTGCAGCACCGCTTTGCCCTTATTCAGGTGCCGGATGAACTCGGCGATTCCGCCGCTGTAGTGAAACTCGTGCTGCTTCGCCGGCTCCGCGCGTTCGTCGGTCAGCGTGATGGTGAGGCCCTTGTTCAAGAACGCCAGCTCGCGCAGCCGCTGCGCCAGAGTGTCGAAGTTGAACTCCGTCGCGTCCATGATGGTGCGCGTCCGGCTTGAACGTGATCTTGGTGCCGGTCTTTTTTCCGGCCTTGCCGGTTTGCTTCAGCGGCCCCTGGGGAACGCCCTTCTCGTAGTCCTGCTCCCAGGTAAACGTTTTGTTCCAGATCTCCAGATGCAGCGATTCCGACAGCGCGTTCACGCAGCTTACGCCCACGCCATGCAGTCCGCCCGATACTTTGTAGCTCTTCGAATCGAACTTGCCGCCCGCGTGCAGCTTCGTCATCACCACTTCGGCCGCCGAAATTCCAAACTCTTCCTTGATGTCCGTCGGGATGCCGCGGCCGTTGTCCACCACGGTAAGCGAATTGTCGATGGTGAATGGTTACATCCACCTTGTCGCAGAATCCGGCCAGCGCTTCGTCCACCGAATTGTCCACCACTTCGTAAACCAGGTGATGCAGACCGTTCTCGGTAGTGGAGCCGATGTACATCGCCGGCCGCAACCGCACTGCTTCCAGGCCTTCCAGCACTTTGATGCTACTCGAATCGTAAACTTCGACCGGAGTCATTTCTTTTGTTGCCATGTGTTAAAACTCAATCCTTTTGCTTCTTCGCTGACCGTCGGAATCCCGCGCTTGATCGTTCAAATGCGCATCGGCATCACGACGTAGCGGTACTTGTACCCGGCTTCGCCATCCACGGCGGGCCGCAGTTCGCCGGCGCTATTGGCGTCCTTGAAATGAAACGTGACTTTGTCCTCGTTCGACGCCCGCAGAAAATCCAGCAGGTAGCTCGCGTTGAATCCAATTTCCACCGGCGTCGCCGTTGTAGTCCGCCGGCAGGCTCTCTTCGCTTTCGCCGGTCTCCGACAGCGACGAATGAATGTGCAGCTCGCCTTCCTGAACTCTCAGCCGGATGGCCCGCGACCGCTCATCGGAAAATTGCGAGACGCGCTCGATCGACTTGCGCAGCTCCTCCCGCTCCAGCACCACCGAATGCGGATGATCCTTCGGCAGCACGCGCTCGAAATCCGGAAAATTTCCGGTCAGCTTGCGGCTCAACAGCAGACGCTCGCCGAACTGAAAGAACAGATGATTGTCGTCGCCCGAAAACGCCAGCGTGGCATCCGCGTTCGACTCCTGCCCCAGCTTCAAAATCTCGCCCATCGCCTTGCGCGGCAGCAACGCGCGAAACGGGCTGGTCATGCCGGGCAGATCTATTGGATGCTCCACCATCGCCAATCGATGCCCGTCCGTCGCCACCATCGCCAGTCCGTTGCTCTTCAACAGCAGCAGCGATCCATTCAGCGTAAAGCGCGACTCTTCCATCGAGATCGCAAAAATGGTTCGCGAGATCATCGACGCCAGTACGCCCACCGGAATCTGCGCCAGCACGTCCGGCATCTGCGGCAGCTCCGGAAAACTTTCGCGCGACATTCCGGCGATGCGCGTTCGCGACCGCCCGCACACCAGGCTGGCCCACTGGTTGTCCTGCAGCTTCACTTCGAGATCGGCGTCCGGCAGCAGCCGCACATAATCCAGCAGCCGCTTGGCCGGAATGGTTCCCGCGCCTTGCTTCTTCACCCGCGCCGGGCACGATGAACGGATTCCCAGTTCCAGATCCGTGGCTGTCAGATTGATCCGATCGCCCGTCGCTTCCACCAGCACATTCGATAGGATCGGTATGGTGGTCTTCTTCTCAACTACGCCCTGCGAAAGATTCAATTCTCGAACCAGGTCCGTCTTGCTGACTGTGAACTCCATCATTTCCCCTCGCTCAGATTGCGTAGTACGCCCGCGCTTGAATTAGCTTTAGGGCTTTCTCAAAAAGAGTCTCTAACTAGAACCGTAATCGTAGGGTCTGTTGAAATGTTGATTTCTCTCTAAATTATACAAAAATCAGAAACTTCCTGCCACTAGAAGTTGTGGATTCCAGGGCGCTGAAACGCAGGAAAATTCGCCTTGCTCCGCGCTCTTCCACAGGCGATCACAGGCTGCATCGGGACCGGCATGTGGATAAAGTAAATAACCCTAATGGATTGAATCGATTAGACTGTGGATGAGACTGTTCAAATCTGGACTGAGCTGCCGTAGCCGGTCAATCTTCTGGACCGAATGCAGAACGGTGGTGTGATGCTTGCCGTTGAATGCTCTTCCGATCTCGGGCAGCGAAGCCGGAGTCAGTTCTTTGGCCAGGTACATGGCGATCTGGCGGGGGTAGGCGATCTTCTGCTCGTTGGTCTTTTGCTTGAGCTGCGACGGCTGCAGCGAGAACTTTTCAGCCACCGCTTTGACGATGGATTCGATGGTGATTCTGTCGCTCCCCGCCCACCGTCAGATGCTTCAAAATCTGCTGCGCCATCGGAAGCGTGATGGGCGAGCCCGTCACCGACGAATACGCGATCAGCTTGGTCAGCGCGCCTTCCAGCTCACGAACATTCTGCTTGGTTTTTGTCGCGATAAAGATGCGGACCTCTTCCGGCAGCGACGATGCCCTCCGCTTCCGCTTTCTTGTCGAGAATCGCCATCTTGGTTTCCAGATCCGGCGGCTGCACGTCCACCATCAGGCCCCATTCAAAGCGCGACCGCAGCCGCTCCACCAGTCCCGGCGTGTTCTTGGGCGGCGTATCGCTCGAAATGACAATCTGCTTCTGGTGCTCGAACAGATCGTTGAAGGTGTGAAAGAACTCCTCCATGGTCCGCTCTTTGCCGGCCAGTATTTGAATGTCGTCGATCAGCAGCGCGTCGGCCGAACGATAGTGCCGGTGGAAGAGCTGCATCCGGTCGTTCTTGATGCAGGTGATCATCTCGTTCATGAACCGTTCGCTGGAGGTGTAGATAATCCGCATGCTGGCGTGATGATCCACCATCGAGCGCCCGATGGCGTGCATCAGATGCGTCTTTCCCATGCCCACTCCGCCGTAAATGAAAAGCGGATTGTAGGTGCGCGACGGATTGGTCACCACCGCTTGCGCCGCCGCATGCGCGAACTGATTGCACGAACCCACCACGAAGCTGTCGAAGGTGAATCTCGGATTCAGCGTGATGGAGGTCGCAAATAACGACTCCTGCTTTTCATCCAGCGGAGTCTTGTTGCCGCTGGCCTGCCACGTCCCGTGGATCTCATACACAATTTCGCGCAGCGATCAGATTCATTTCGCGGACCGCGGACCAGATGTCCGCCGAGTACTCCTGCTGAATCCAATCCCGCGTTTGCGTATCCGGAACCGACACCCACAATCGGTCCCCTTCCGCTTTGACGAAAGCCGCCTTGGATAGCCAGTTGTTGAAAGCCTCGGTGCTGATCTTGCCCGAGATTTGTTGTTTAATCCGGTCCCAGATGTTCATTCCTCGGTCACAATCCGCGCAGTTTTTGCACAACGTTTTCCACAGCTTGTGGAAAAGCTATAGTTCAAGTTTTGGTACTGTTTGGAGGAGCCGGCTCGACTGCCACTACGCCAAGCGGTCCCTCTCGGAAACTGTCTACTGTCCCTCTTTGAGGCAAAGTCAGCATAGCATAACCACCAGAGCCTGTAATCATTTTTTACTCCTTTCCTTTGAATGGTTTATCTGAAACACGATCAGCTTCGAAATGGTTGGAAAGCCGTCCTGGCGTAACTGTGAATATTGGGTAAAGCCGCAGGTGTGTGGGAGTTTTAGTCCTTCGACGGGTGATGTCTGCATGCACGTTTGACAGTCCTCCATCCCGAGTTTGACAGTTCCCTTCGGAGTCCCGCGCGCGACAATAATGACGTTCGCCTCGTGGCCTTTTTGCAGTTCGCCTCGCGGGAGTAACTCAGCTGGTAGAGTGCAACCTTGCCAAGGTTGATGTCGCCGGTTCGAATCCGGTCTCCCGCTCCATCTCTCTTCGCAGCGTGCGCTAAATGTCCTCCGGGAACATTTCCCCGGCCTTCCTTCGTACTTAGATAGTGGAGGCTCGCGATGCTTGGTTTCCTGCTGTGGTGCATTCTGTTTATTCTGTGCTGGCCCTTGGCATTGATGGCTCTGTTCCTCTATCCCATCGTCTGGCTGATTCTGCTGCCGTTCCGGATCTTGGCATCGCCGTGGGCGGCGTGCTGGAGCTGGTTTGGGCCATCATCACGCTTCCCGCGCGCGTGATCCGCGCGAGTGGCCTAGTCGATCGCCGTCGCTTAATCGATGTAAATCCGCTTCACCCGCGCGTGGATCCCGCACAGCACGCTGTAGGAGATGGTGCCGGCCACGCGCGCAATCTGCTGCGCATCAATCGACACGCCGCCTTCGGAGCCTAGCAGCGTAACTGCGTCGCCGGCGGCCAGCGGCGGGCAATGCGTGATGTCGATGGTGGTTAGATCCATCGACACCGCGCCGATGATGGGCGCCAGGTGGCCATTCGCGATTACGCGGCCTTTGTTCGAGAGCCGGTGCGGGATGCCGTCGGCATATCCCGCGGCCAGAACCGCGATCCGCGTCGGCTGCGTGGTGCGGTACATCCCGCCATAGCCCACCAGCGCGCCCGCCGGCAGGTCCTTCACCGCCAGCACCGCCGTCTTCCAGGCCAGCGCCGGCCGAACTTCCAGCAGCCGCGGCGGCGCCGTGCCCTTCGCCACTCCTGAACGGCGACACGTAGCCGTAAACCGCATGCCCGGGGCGCACCATGCGCTGCCATGCGTCCCTGCGTCCATACGCGATGGGAGTGCTGCTTGCCATGTGCAAAATCGGCGGATGCACGCCGCCGCGCGCCAGCTCCGCGCAGAGCGTCTGAAACACGCGCAACTGTTCTTCGGTCTGTGTGCTGGCGTAATTGGCGGCCGACGCGAAGTGCGTCATCAGACCTTCCAGCCGCGACGTGCTTGGCCGCGCCGATGGCCTCCAGAATCTCCGATCGCCGGCGCGCGCGTTCCCAGGCGTCCCATGCCGCTGTCGATTTTCAGATGATAGTCGGCCGTGACGCCGCGAGCCGCCGCCACGCGATCCCATTCCGCAATATCTGCCAGCGAATGAATCACCGGCGTCAGGTTGTAGTCGAGAAGGCCGGCTCGTTCGGCGGGCAGGAAATCCGCCATCACTAAAATGCGCGTCGTGATTCCCCGGTCGCGCAGGATCGCGCCCTCTTCCACGTTGCTCACCGCCAGCCAGCGCGCTCCGGCGGCAGCCAGCGCTCGGGAAACCTCCACGGCGCCGTGCCGGTAAGCGTCCGCCTTCACCACCGGCATCACTTCCACGTCCGGCCCCACAACATCGCGGACCGCGCGGAAGTTTTCGACGATTTGTTGGAGGGAAATCTCTACCCAGGAACGATACGCGAACGGGCCCATGAGTCTATCCTAAGGCCGGCGCACCAGCAGAGCCTCATACTGGTCTGTCACCGCGTCCCAGCTATAGCGCTCCGCCACGCGTTCCATGGCCCGGCGGCTCCACTCCGCCCGCTCTTCGACGGACATCTTCAAAACTTCCTCGATCTTCTGTTTTAGATTCCCGCTCTCAAACGCGATTCCTACTCCACCCGCCACCTCGGCATTTTCCGGAGTATTCAGATACAGAACCAGCGCGCCGCGGCCCATCGCCTCAATCAGCGCCGGATGCGTGCCGCCCACCTCGGTGGCATGGATGTAGGCCAGGCAGTGCGAGAGCAGCTCATGATACCCCGCGCCGTAGATCGCGCCAGGCATCACAACTCGCGGGATCTCGCGTATCACGCACCCGTTCGATGTACTCCTGCGCGTAAGGCGCGTCCCCGATCAGCGCCAGTTTCACTGGCGTCGTCAACTTGCTCGAAAGCTTCCCGCACCAGCAGCGCATTGTTTTCCGGCTCCATCCGGCTGACGTACAGAAAGTAGCGGCCGCGTTCCAGGCCAAGTTTCGGCAGCACCCCGGCAGTTTCGCGTTTTCCCCGTTTCCGCGCCGTAAGGAATAAACTGCGTCCGCTTCCCATAGCGCTCCAGATAATACGCTTCGATCTGCCGCGCGTCGGTGATCACCACGCTCGGGCAAAACGTCGCCAGCCACTCCGACACCGCATACCAGGCCTTCGCCAGCCGATTCCATTTCTTGCGCTTGCGCTCCAGGCCATCCACGTTCAACAGCGTCGGAATGCCGAACGGTCGCGGCGGCAGCGTGAAGATCGCATTCGCGCCATTGCAGTAGAGCGCCACGTCCGCCCGGTGAAAAATCAAATGAACCGTGGAGAAAAAGGTGTGAACGATGGTGTCGAAATACTTGTGACGCCAGGTGGGCAGATAGACCAGCGAAACGCCGCGATAAGTCAGCTCCGGATGCCGCTCGCGGCAGTACACCGTAACGCGATGCCCGCGCGCCACCAGCCGCGTGGAAAGCTCTTCGGCGAATGTCTCAAACCCGCCATATCGCGCGGGGATGCCACGAGTGCCGAGAATCGCGATGCGCGCCGCTTTTCGCCTCCTGCCCGCGCCCGCGCTAGCCCCGCGCCGCCTTCGATCGCGCCAAGGGCCGCCCTGACGACTTCGGCTTGCTGGCCGGCGCGCTCACCGGATCATAGCGGAACCAGTGCGCGATGTACTCATCGTCCACGCGTTTGCGGCTCATGATGTCGCGCCGCTTGGCCATCACCCGCCTCCAGTTCCTCGCAATGTACCAGAACGCTTTCAGTGAGCTCTGTTCCCGCACCAGGCAGCAGGAGATCACCACCAGGTCCCGCACCGTAATCGAAAACCAGTTCCGCCGGTACAGATCGCCGGTGATATTCTTCATGCGCATCAGGAAGCGATTCTTCACCGAATGCATGTTGATCACCGGCGGCAGCGCCCGCCGGTTGCCCGGCAGCACGTTGCGGACATGATAGCCGCGCGCGTGCGGCGTGTAAATGCAGCGCCAGCCCAGCAATTGCGCCCGCCACGCCACGTCGGCGTCCTCGCGATATACGAAAAAATCCGGATCGAAAAACTCGTCGTCCACCGCGATATCGTCGATCATTTGCCGGCGATACAAGAGCCGCGGCGGCCGTGGCGCCAAAAACAAATTCATGGTTCAGATAGTGCCCGTTGTCCACTTCCTGGCTTCCGCGATCCAGGTGGCGCAGCATGGGAGTGAAATAAATCCCCGTGGAATCCACCAAAGGTTTGTCGGGCAGATCGAAGGTGGCGCGGATGGTCAGCAGCTTTCCGCACACCGTGCCGATCTTGGGATCCATTTGCCCGGAATCGGCCAGCGCTTGGATGAAGTTCGGAAGCAGCAGGACATCCGGATTCAAAGTCAGCACCCACTCGCCGCCGCTCATGCGGATCGCTTGGTTCTGTGCCGCGGCAAAGCCGATATTCTCGTCGTTGTAAACCACCCGGCAGCGGTCCACGAACTGCTCCAGGATATCCGCCGTGCCATCGGTGGAGGCATTATCGATGACGATGATTTCCTTATTGGCGTAACGCTGCGCGAGAACCGACTCCAGGCACCGCTTAATGAATCGACCGCTATTAAATGTGACGATTGTGACGGAAACCCGATCGTTACATGACATGTATGTGGGGTCGCGACTCTATTCTTTTGATTTTTTTACTGCTGTTGTTCCTCTACTGCTTTGCTGAAACCCAAACATTTCAGTTCACCGACACGGCCAGAGATAAGACTGCGTCCCGCGAGCCGGCCTATCCTTGCGTACACCGTAATTGGCCTGAGACTTCGCCGCGTCATCACCCCGATGGCCGTTCGAAACAAGGAACCGAGCACCACTGCCGCGCTCACCCACCGAAAATCGCGCGGGCGAAAGTGCTTCGAGGCATACCTTAGAAGGCTAACATACCAGTACACCTCGCGGCATTCCCAGTCCAACCCTGCAATACTGTGGCCACCTTCATGAAAGGCCGTAACTTGCGGGACATACTGTATTTTCAGGCCTAAGTCGCTAGCCCGCTTACAGAAATCCACGTCTTCAAACCAAAGCGGATAAAATTGTGTGTCAAAACCGCCCAGCCGCTGCCACACTTCGCGCCGGAACATCAGGAACGCCCCGGGCGGTTGCTCGGCTTCGGCCGCCACGGGAAAGATCCTGATCGAAACATCGATAGGATCGGTTCAGCGGGTTCACCGGAACCAGCCGGTTGATGCCCAGTACCTCACAAACCAATGTCGATGCCTTCGGAAAACGGCGCAGCGTGAAGCCACGCTGCGGCATGTCCGTGTTCATCGGTGAGCTGGCCCGCCGCTAAGCCCGTCCCGGTTTCCAGGCACGCCGCCTCCAATTTCTCGATCGATGTTCTCAACTCGGTATCCGGATTCAATAGCAGGACCAGTTCGGTGTCGAGCGCCGATACGCCCTGATTCACCGCTCCCGCAAACCCATGGTTACCCGCGTTGGCGATCAATGTTCGCCAAACGTATGCCGGCGAACCAGCTCGCACGTCGCATCGTGGGACGCATTGTCGACCACCACCACAGGTAAGTCGCCGCAGGATTTCAGACAGCGTTCGATCATGCCCGCCGAGTTGTACGTCACAATCACCACGCCCGTGCGGCTCATGTTAAGGCGAAGTACAGCCTCCAATACAGATCGAACCCCGTCAATCGCTGGATTTCGCGGATGTCCTTCTCGCTTTGTTCCACAATGGCGGGAAAACGTGGCGCAGTGCTTTCCCCTGGCCTCGCGAAACTGCCGCAGACCTTCCGCCTTGCCCGTCGAGGTAGCTGAGCAGCGCCCCATGCCGGAGCGCGACGAATCCCCATAAAGCCTGTGCGATGAAAACTGGCCAACCATAGCGTAAGATCCAGTTGGGCGGATAGTGTTTCGCCACGAGCAGTAACTGATTGCGCGAAATCCTTCGCACCGTATCCGGGTGCCACCGGCCCAGCGTGGCGCTGCCCTGGTGATGGCCGACCGCTTCCGGGACATACAAGCCGCCGAAGCCCGGCCTCCGCGCAGCGCAGCCCAAAGTCTACGTCTTCCAGGTACGATTCGAATCGTTCATCGAGGAACCCTACCCGTTCAAACAACGCCGCTCGAAAAACGGCTGCCGTGAACGGCGCTAACTGTATGGTTCTGCGCTGGTTCCACATGGGCGAATCCAGGCGTCCATGCCCGCATCGCAAGGCGCAGGCGCCCCGGCACACCGCATCGAACGAGCCGTCAATTCGTTCTGGCGTCCTGCGCGTCCAGCAACTTGCCGGTCGCAAACCATGCGCCGGCCGATTCCAGCGTCAGCCATCAAGCGTTCCAGCCAGTCCGGCGCCAGCGTGACGTCGTTGTTCAGAATCCCGATCCATTCCGTGTCCGCTTCCCGAACGCCCCGATTGACCGCCGCAGCAAAGCCCGCGTTCGATGCCAGCGTGATAACCTGCGCGCCCGCGCGCGCCGCCACAGCGGCCGAATCATCGGTGCTGCCATTATCCACCACAATCACCCGGTCAATCGGATAGGTCTGGCGGCCCAGGTTCTCCAGTGCCTGCATCGAGCAAAGCAGCCCGATTCCAGGTGGGAATGACGATCGCGACCCGGGCAGCCATTACTTCGAAAACCGCTTCTTCGCCAGAAAATACAGATTGTAAAAACCGTCCCGCCAGGGGTTCAGCTTGATCTCCCCCAGCCGCGACGTATACAGGATCGAGATTTCCGCGAACCGGATTCGGCGGTTCTTCAGCGCTTCAATCTTGATCTCTTCGGAAAAAGCCATGCTGTTCGGACTCCAGATGCATGTGTTCCAGAATGGAGCGACGGAAAACCCACATCCCGGATTGCGAATCGCGCACCCATCGAAAATACAGCAGCGACATCGCGAGCGAAAGCACCCAGTTGCCGAACCGGTGTTTCATGCTCATGGCTTTCGGATCGCGCACCGGAAATCGCGAGGCGTTGAGAAAATCCACGTCCAGGTGCAGCAGCGCCTCCAGCAGATAGGAAATCGCATCAGGCGGATAGCTGTGGTCGCCGTCCAAAGTGATGATGATGTCGCCCGTGGCCGAAGCAAAGCCGCGCTTGTAGCTTCTTCCGTAGCCGCGCACCGGTTCGCGGATCACCTCGGCGCCGAAGGACCGCGCCACGTCGGACGTCCGGTCGGTCGACCCGTTGTCCACCACGATCACCTGATCCACGAAATCCGGCATCCGGCGCAACACCTGTTCGATCCCTTGTTCCTCATTCAGACAGGGAGTGATTACTGTAATCCTTTGCGACTTGTACACGTTGGGGCTGAGAGCCGGACCTGGATTGCCTCAAAGTGCCGCGCCGGCGCTGGTACCATATTCTCATGAAGTTGTTTTGCGCCCTGTTGTGTTCCCTCGCCGCTCTCGCGGCCGCCGCTTTCGCCAGCGTGAATCCTGAACTCCATCAGGTGAAGCGGGTTTACATCCTGTCGATGGGGAGCGGCATGGATCAGTATCTGGCCAACCAACTCACCATATCCGGCATCTTCGAGGTGGTCACCGATCCTAAGAAGGCCGACGCCATCGTCACCGATAACGTGGGTCGAGCGTTCCAAGATAAGCTGGACGATCTGTATCCGCCGCCTGCTCCGCCGAAAAAAGAAGCCGAGGCCACGAAACGCCGCGGCCGATGTCGGCGACGGTAAAGCTGCCGATGAAAAGCCCTCAGCAAAGAATGGGTTTGACGGGGTCGATTTTAGCGGCGGCCGCGGGTTTACCACCAGCTCGTTCGGCCGCGGCAAGGGCAATTTCTTTGTCGTAGAGCGCAACAGCAGGGTCGTGCTGTGGTCGGTTTACGAACGCCCCAAGAACTCCACGCCCGGCGAACTCACGAAAACCGCAAGCCGGGTGGTGAAGCACCTCAAAGACGATCTCACAGAGAAAAAGCCCTCCGAGTAGCCGAGCCTAGCGCCGCTTCGCCCGCACCACTTCGCGATAGCTTTCCACCAACCGCTCGGTCAGCACCCGCATGTCGCGCGTCGCCACCACTTCCTCTCGCGCGCGGCAGGCTAGCTTTCGCGCTTGTTCCGGATGGTCGAACAGCTCGACAATTTTCCGCGCAAACTCGCCAGCATCTTCGGCCAGGGCGCAGATCTCGCCATCTTTCGCCGCCAGCCCTTCGGCGCCCAGCGGCGTCGAGACCACCGGAATTCCCGCTGCGAACGCTTCCAGCAGCTTCACCCGCATCCCCGATCCACTCAAGATCGGACAGACGAACACGGCGTAACGGCTCAGTGGCTCGCGCACGTCCTCCACAAATCCCCGCAGCTCGATATTGTCCGGCAGAGCGGGGAGCGAATGACGCGGCGGCGGCTCCGAACCCACAATCACCAGCCGCGCTTGCGGCTTATGTTTCAGCACCGCCGGCAGCACTTTTTGCGTGAACCAATTGAGCCCCTCCTGATTAGGAAGATGCCGAAAGCTTCCGAGAAACAGCATCGTTTCCGGCTCGCGGCCGGAAGCCTGAAATTCATAGCGTGACGTCGCGATGCCCGCGCGGTTGTCGTCGACCCGCCCGCGTAAGCCTGGCACAAAGGACAAAAGATAATTGCCGTTCTCCGGGCTGCACACCTGCACGCGATCGAAGCGCGGCAGCGCGCGCAACTCATAACGCAGCGCGCGCAGATACTCGTAAGCCACCTTCGCCTTTTCAATCATGCCCCGCGGATTCGCCGAGCCCCGCGCGATGGACTGAAAGTAGATGTCATGTTCGAACAGCACGCACCCCAAGCGCCGGTAATCGCCGCCATACTGGCTGAGCGCCGTATATTCGAGCTGCACCACGTCGATCTCGCGCAAGTACATTTCGCGATGCATCCGCCACTCAAACTCCTGGCTGGCGAATTCGCTCACCGCATGCGGAAGAATGGAACCGAACTGTTTCTCTCTCGCTTCGGTTCGCACCAGGTACTCCGCCGACGCCACCTGGGTCTCCAGCTCCTGGTGCGGTTCGCGCTGCCAGGGATGATCCAGCAGGATGAGCAAATGTAATTCCGACAGACGGCTCAATTCGAGTGCGGTCTGATACATGAAGACGCCGCCGCCGTGGATCGGCGGACAAATCGGATAGGGCGAAACGAAGAGCACGCTCAGCCGTTCGGAGCCCTGTGCGTTCCCAAGCGTTGCGAAGCGATCGCGAAAGTAGCCGCCCAGCGGCCGGCGAAATGCCTCGGTATCGTCGATAACGGCCAAGTCCCGCGCCCGCCCGCGCGACCGCAGTGCTCCAGGCAATTGCTTCCACGCCCGCCACAATCCCGCGAAATTCGCACGTTCCGGCGACTCCCCGAAGAGCACCGTCACCACCGCACCCGCATACGAGAAAAAGAAATGCGAAATCAGCCGCGGCCACTCGTGAATGTTCTTCCAGCAGAACAGCGCGAAGTTCTTTTTCAACACCAGATCGATCTGCGCTGCCGTGAATTTCTTCCCGATGGTCCCGCGATGCTCGTGATACACCACGCTGTGCGGTTGATACAGCACCTTCCAGCCGCGCTTCCACGCCAGGTAGCCGACATCGGTGTCTTCCATGTAGAACGGCGCGAGCAGCTCATCGAATCCGCCCAGCTCCAAAAACTTTCGCCGGTCGAAGGCGCAGGAACCGCCGCCGCCGTAGGCGCACGGGTAGGGAATTTGGATGGCCGGATCGTCGCGATGCCGCACGCGCAGCGATCCGTTCTCCCACCACAATTGCGTCAGGCCGGTCTCTTCGCGCAGCTTGTTCGGGTCGCTGAAAAAGATTTGGCATGCCACCGAGAACACGGTTTCGTCGGTGAAAGCTTCCAGCAGCGGCGCGAGAAAATCGCGCTCCACGCGCATGTCGCTGTTGAGCAGCACCACGATGTCGTTCTTGGCCGCGCGAAAACCGGCGTTCGATCCGCCGCCGAATCCAAGGTTGCGATCGAGCGCCAATACACGGACGGAAGGGAAGTGCTGACGCAGGAATTCCGCGCTGCCGTCTTCCGATCCGTTATCCACCACGATGATTTCGTTATCAGAATTTCCTTCGAGAGCTTCAATGATCGACGGGATGTATTTTTCAAGAAGATCGCGCCCGTTCCAGTTCGGAATCACGACGCTCGCCGACGTGTTGTTCGGGCGCTGGTTCGCGGGCAACGGATTTCTTGCGGAATTTGGAGACGAGATCCACCAGCGCGAGCGCCGCCATCGCGATCGCGAGAAGGATCGGGAAAAGAAGGATAAGCGGAAGAGCCTTAACGAATCGCCAGAGGATGATCAGGAACGTTTTCACTATTTCGAAAGGTCGGGACACAGCCCAACCGTTCGTCCCATTTTCACCCAGCGTGACGCCCGAATCATTTCAAGCTGCGCCGCCAGCTCCGCGCGTTGTGCTTCCGCGGTTTGCGCCCAGATCGTTCGTTCGCGCACCGTTGCTTCGGCGGCATCCAGCAGTCCGACGCAATGGGCCAGTTCCTGGCACTTCGCTTCCAGCTCCGCCGAAGCCTTGCGGGCCCATGCGGTCTTGACTTGATCCTCTTGTTCCATGCGGGCAACTTGCGCCTGATAGCCGGTGGCCAGTTCGGCCGCCTCAGTTTGTAATGCGACAACGCGCTCTCCGGCAGACTTCAGATCCGCGTCCAGCCGCTGCGCCCATTGGTTGCGCTCCTCGAGTTCCCGTGTCTGTTGCCGAAACAATTCCAGCAGAGCCTGTCGGTCCGCTTTGATATCGGCAAGCTGCCGCTCCAGCGCCTCCACGTGGAGTTCGCGCTCACGCAGCATGTTGGCCGCTTTCGGAACATACACAAACGACTTCGGTTCGGGCAGGGATCCACGCGAGCAAAGCGCCAGGAAGAAGTGGGCGTCTGCGGCGGTGCCACCTCCGCCATCGATGCGCGCCTCCGCCGGCCAGAAGCTCACCGCCGGATGAAACGCGAAGGATTCCACGCGATTTTGCAGCAGCAATCGAACATTCGGGAAAACGCGTTCGAGTTCCCGCACGAACTCCTCGGCTTCAAATTCGTGCTCATGGTAAGGGTTCGGGCCTGTCTCCGCTCGAGTCCTGGCATAATAGCGTTTGTTCGGCGACGAAACGATGAACAGGCCATCGTGAGTCAGCACCCGCGCGCTTTCATCCAGAAACGCACGATAGTTCGTGAGGTGTTCGATCACTTCGAACGCCACCAGAACATCGAACGATTCCGGCGGGAAGGGAACTGCCGTGCAGGACGATTCGAGAAAGCGGAGGCCAGGGAGCGGATAGTTTGCGTTCGCGTATTCGATCGCATCCGCCGCGATGTCCACGCCGGTCACTTCGGCGGCAGACTGCGCGAGTTCGGCCGATCCATAACCGGTTCCGCAGCCGGCATCCAGCACGCGCTTGCTCTGTACATACCGGCGGGCAAAGGCATAGCGCGCCACATGCTCGCTCCAAAGGTCGTCGTTCACTTGGCCCGGAATAACCCGCTCTCCGGTGAATTCAACCAACGGCGGGCTCCGCGTGGACGGTGGAGAAGCAACGATTCAGTTCGACGCGGCAGGGCAGATGAATGTGCCCATAGACCTCGCCGTCGGCCGGCCCCATCTGTAACACAATGGCATTGTCCACCCAATCGCAGGTGCGGTAGGAATGTAGCGTTCCATCGGCGATGGCCGGTGAAAAAGAAAAAGCCGACGGGTAAAGTTCGGGAAGCTGCAGGTGAAAATCCACAGTGAAGATATCGCCCGTCATCATGGGCGGAAGGTCGAACGCCTCGCGCGCTGTGTTTGTGCCTGCGAAATCCAGCCCGATGTGGTTGCGCATCATGAATCCCACAATCGGCAGCGTAATGTCCTCGATGGCGCGGACGCTGATGCGAACTACGATGGTGGATGACGGCTCCAGAACGTAAAGTGGACGCCCCGCGGCATCCAAGACTGCGATGCCCATCACCTCCGCGCGGCCGTCGCCGAAACGGTGATCGATATTTGGGATGGTGTCCACAATCTCCGGCGCCTTCACGGGTTCATGAGGAACCTCTTGCTCTTTGCGGTGCGCACCGGCCAAATAGATGTTGTCTTTCTCAACCATCGCCGCCATGTACCGCGTGATGACCGCATCCGTATTTCCTATATCTTTGATGCGCCCGGCGTCCAGCCACATCGCCCGGTCTCCCAGCGCCTTCACCTCAGCTATAGCGTGCGACACGAAGAGAATGGTCACACCGGCGTCGCGCATCTCGTGGACCTTGCGCATGCAGCGCTGGCGAAAATAGATATCGCCTACGGAGAGGGCTTCATCCACGAGCAGGATCTCAGGTTCCACATGGATGGCGACGGCAAAGGCCAGGCGCACGCCCATGCCGCTCGAGTAAGTCTTCACCGGCTGATCGATGAACTCGCCAATCTCCGCGAACTCTTCAATCTGTGGAAACTTCGCGTCGATTTCCCGGCGCGAGAGGCCGAGAATCGCGGCGTTCATGTACACATTCTGGCGTCCGGTGAATTCCTGATTGAATCCCGTGCCCAATTCAAGCAGTGCTGCCACGCGGCCGTTGACGGCGACGTCGCCTTTGGAGGGATGCAATATGCCCGCGACAATTTGTAGCAGTGTGCTTTTTCCCGAGCCGTTCTCGCCGACGATGCAGAATGTTTCTCCGCGCTGAATCTGGAACGTGACGTCATTGAGGGCCGCGAAGTCGTGGTGGAACGAGATGCGGTTCAGACACAGCAGTTCCTTGAGGCGCGAGATTGGGGAGGAATAGATCGGGTAGTTCTTGGAGACACCCCGGAACTCGACGATCGGTTGCGGCACTAAATCGAATCTACTGGAGGGAAAAAGCAGGTGTCAAATGGAAAGCCTGTTCGGTGAGTTGGTTCAGGGCGACCGCCAACCCCCGCCCGCCGGCCTAGATGCTGATAGTGCGGTGAACTCGCCGCAAATTAGTGAGGCAGATTTATCTCACCCTGCGTTTTCATCTGAGGCAAAGCAAGTCGAGAAAGCCGGTAGCCGCCCTGTTGGGTAATCGCAGTCGATAGAAACCTCCTGCACACTCACTTCAACTGGCTGGCTCTTACATCCGCCAGCCTTCAATTATTAAGTAACTCTAATGTGGGTGTTTTGTCAAGCTTTTTAATCATTTAGCCCGTGCTGGTTGACAGGCTATTGCGCCTCCGCCTACCCTTGGAAAAGCACTGCCGGTGTAGCTCAGGTGGTTAGAGCGACGGTCTCATAATCCGTAGGTCGCAGGTTCGACTCCTGCCGCCGGCACCATCAAGGCTTGGTATCGGATCCGGTAGAAATAATCCACTCGTAAATCCTCTGAAGTTCCAACTGCGAGTAATATTCGATCTCGATGCGGCCACGCTGGTCGGACTTTTCGACAATCCGCACCCGCGTACCTAAGGCTGCTTCCAGCTCTCCAACGGCGGCTTTGATGTTCGGGTCCTGAAGCGCATCCTGTGAAGGTTCCCTCGGCTCGTTGACCTTCTTCACCAGCCGTTCGACCTGCCGGACGGAGAAACCTTGGGCCGCAGCTTTCTCCGCGACCTGAGTCTGCAGTTCAGGACTGACCAAGCCAAGGATGGCGCGTGCGTGGCCCATCGATAGGCGGCGCTCTGCGACTAAGAGCTGCACCTCACGAGGCAGCCGCAGCAGGCGGATCATGTTCGTGATCGTCGTCCGATCTTTGCCGGTGCGTGCCGCGATCTCTTCATGGCTGAGGTTCATCTCGCGGTGGAGCCGTTCCAGGGCCTGCGCCGTCTCCATGGGGTTCAAGTCTTCGCGTTGGATATTTTCGATCAACGCGATTTCGAGGATTTTGTCATCAGCATAATCTTGGATGATCGCTGGTACCTCCAGCAATCCCGCTAGTTTGGCAGCCCGCAGACGGCGCTCACCGGCAATCAATTCGTAACCGGAGCCGTGGCGTCGAACCAGGAGCGGTTGTATTATACCGTGTGTTTCTATAGAGTTAGAAAGCTCCTCCAAGCGTGTGGCATCGAAGACCGAGCGTGGCTGCAATGGATTCGGCAGGATGTTCGCAATTGGGATGGAGGCAACTTGTGGTCCGTCCGAAGGTACCTCGGGCGATGGTTGAGGAGCTACAGCGACTTGTTTCTGCGGGAGGAGCGCCGAAAGGCCTCTACCCAGGGCTCTGCGTTGCTTGTCCGGCGTGACGTTCACGAGCCAGGACCTCCTTTGCGAGTTGTATGTAGCTCTCGGCACCTCGAGATCGGACGTCATATGCAATGATCGGCTTCCCGTAGCTGGGGGCCTCAGCGAGGCGTATGCTCCGCGGGATCACGGTTTCGAAGACGGACTTTTCAAAAAACCCACGAAGATCCTGTTCAACTTGACGGGTAAGATTGGTGCGGTCATCGTACATAGTCAAGAGGACGCCTTCAATGTCCAACCGGCTGCCAAATGATGCTCTGACCCGCTCAATGGTATCCATCAATTGAGAAATACCTTCCAGGGCAAAGAACTCGCATTGAATAGGGATGAGGATGGAATCAGCGGCAATCATGGCGTTCAGCGTGAGCAAGTCCAGTGCCGGTGGGCAATCAATCAGAATGAACCGATATCGTGCCCGGATGGGGTCCAGTTTCTCCCGAAGTCTTGATTCGCGATTCTGAAGTTCTACGAGTTCAAGATTTGCGGCTACGAGGTTTTTATCCGAAGGCAAGATATCGAGGCCGTCAAAGGCAGTTGGAGTGATCGCAGCCGAAATCGCTGCTTCTCCTAGAAGCACTTGGTAGAGTGTCGGGCGGTCGTCGCCTTTGTTGATACCGAGTCCGGTGGTCGCGTTTCCCTGGGGATCGGAGTCGATCAAGAGTACGGGCAGTTCATTGGCAGCAAGTGACGCCGCCAGATTGATGGCGGTCGTCGTCTTTCCTACGCCACCCTTCTGATTTGCAATCGCTATGACTTTTGCCACAGGTTCCACGTGGAACGAAAAGCCCAGGTTTCACGTGGAACATTTTCCATAAACGCAGAGCCTTCGGTCTCCCCAAGGTAACTGAACTGGATCGCTCCATGCAATGTGAGAATGATCCCGAATCGATGAAAAATCGTTCTCTCCCACCATTAGGCCGACATTCAGCGCCAGTCTGGGGATATTCTGCAGGATTTCTATCGGATCCACGGCCCGAGCGACGATCCAATCGCCATGAGCCGAGATTCTTTCTATTCGCTCCGTCAGCACTGAAATGTTCTGCAGATTGCGGCTGGACTCGCGAAGAAACACCGACTTTCTGCCGCTCGATTCCACCAAAGTAATCTTCCAATCGGGGTTTAAGACGGCGACTGCGATCCCTGGAAATCCGGCACCCGAACCCAAATCCAGAAGCGAAATCCTCTCATTCGTTGGCGGGATATGAGCTGCGAAGAATAGCGACTCGCAATAATGTCGAATCACAGTATCATGCCCAGGTCGAATAGAGGTTAGATTCATCCGTTGATTCCAGCGCAGGAGCATTTCGTAGTGTCCATACAATTGGGCCATTTGCACGTCGGAGAGGCTCATCCACTTGCCGAGCTCGCGATTCAATAGCTGCGAGAACCAGTCAGGCGTGGGCACCGAGGCTGAGGTAGACATCGAGGACGGCGATTGCCGCAGGCGTGATTCCAGGAATTCGGCCCGCTTGGCCGAGCGTTTGCGGACGAACGCGTTCCAGCTTCTGCTTCGCTTCAGTGGACAATCCCGGAATCTCGGAGAACTCGAAGCTCGAAGGAATTCGGCGAAGTTCCGAGTCGCGAAGCCGATTGATCTGTCGCTGTTGCTGGCAGATATAGCCAGCATACTTCGCCTCGGTTTCGACCGTAGTCAGCAACCCGTGAACTGGTTCTTGACCAAGCGCCTCTCTGATTGAACAGAGCAACGTACTGATCTTTGCCTCCGGGCGCCGAAGCCACTGGATCAGCGTCGGGCGATCATCGCTCGCCCCATCGGTGTAGCGATTCGTCTCCAGCAACCGCATGACATAAGCTTTCTGCTCCTGCTTGCGAAGATATAACTTCCAACGATACTCGCTTACCAAGCCGACCTCCCGCCCGAGCGGGGTAAGACGATCGTCGGCATTGTCGATGCGCAGATGCAATCGGAATTCGGCGCGCGAGGTGAACATCCGATACGGCTCGTCGGCGCCTTTGCTGATCAAATCGTCGATCAAGATTCCAGTGTATCCCTGCGTTCGCCCGATGATGACCGGCTCCTGTTGGCCGATTTGGCGGGCGGCGTTGATGCCTGCGATCAGGCCCTGGCAGCCGGCTTCCTCATAGCCAGACGTTCCATTGATTTGGCCAGCGAGGAACAAGCCATCTATCGATTTCACCTCCAAGCTGTGCTTCAGCTCCCGGGGATCGATGGCATCGTATTCGATAGCGTAGCCGGGACGGATCATTTCGGCGTCCTCTAGCCCGGGAATCGACGCTACCATCGCCGATTGCACGTCGATTGGCATGCTGGTCGACATACCGTTGACGTACACCTCGTTCGTGTCGACGCCCTCGGGCTCCAGAAAGATCTGGTGCCGATCCTTGTCTGGAAACTTAACCACTTTGTCTTCGATGGATGGGCAATAGCGGGGGCCGACTCCCTCGATCTGGCCGCTATAGAGCGGCGAACGAGCAATGCTATCTCTCAGAATCTGACGCGTCTTCTCTGTAGTGTAAGATATATAACATTTAATCTGTTCCCGATCGATCTTCTCGGTCAAAAACGAGAACGGGGTCGGTTCAGCGTCACCACTTTGCGCTTCAAAGCGCGACCAGTCGATGGTACGGCCGTCGAGGCGCGGCGGAGTGCCGGTTTTTAGGCGGGTCCACGCAAGCCCCAGCGTCCGCAACTGATCGCCAAGCAAATTGGATGGAGCCTCACCGTTCCGGCCACAACTGTACTTCATCTCGCCGACGTGCGCCAGACCGTTTAAGAATGTTCCGGTGGTGATGACAACACAATCGCTTGAAATTGTTCTACCGTCGCGCAGGGCGACGCCAGTTACGCGGGCCGATTGAATGACGACCTGCGCAACTTCGGCTTGGAGGATGCGCAGATTGGGCTCACGCTCCAACACTTCGCGCATCTTGATGCGATATTGCTTCTTGTCGCATTGCGCGCGTGGCGACCAAACGGCGGGCCCACGGCTGGTGTTCAAAAGACGGAATTGAATGCCGACGGCGTCGGTGACTTCGCCCATAATACCGCCGAGGGCATCGATTTCGCGAACCAGATGGCCCTTCGCGATGCCGCCGATGGCCGGGTTGCACGACATCTGGGCGATCAAGTCCAGATTCATCGTGATCATCGCGGTGCGGAGACCCAAGCGAGCGCACGCACGCGCGGCCTCACACCCGGCGTGACCGGCGCCCACAACAACAACCTCGTATCGCGAAGACTTCATAGAGCGACATTTTCAGTGTGGCATACTTCGATTTACTGCAATGAAGATCCTGGTGGTGGGCTCGGGCGGCCGCGAACACGCCCTGTGTTGGAAACTGGCGCAGAGCCCGAAGACTTCCGCGTTGTACGCCGCTCCTGGGAATCCGGGCATGGCGCAAGTGGCGACCTGCCTTGCGACCACGGACTATCTTGCGGCCGCGGAATCCATAGAGGCAGACCTGACGGTGGTTGGCCCGGAGACTCCATTAGCGGCTGGAATCGTCGATCAATTTCGTGCGAAGGGACGCAGGATCGTGGGTCCAACGGCTGCGGCAGCGCGCCTCGAATCAAGCAAAGCTTTCGCCAAGGAATTGATGATGCGCGCGGGGATTCCTACCGCGCGTTTTGCTACCGCGGCCAATGTAGAGGAAGCACGCGACGCACTACTCGAATTCGATCTTCCGGTCGTGATTAAAGCGGATGGGCTGGCCGCCGGCAAAGGCGTGATCATTGCGAATACGCACACAGAGGCAAATCGCGCGATCGATCAACTCATGACTATTGGATCGCGCTTAGTGATCGAAGAATTTCTGGCTGGCGAAGAGGTGAGTTTCATTGTGCTGAGCGATGGCATGAACGTACTCCCGCTCGAGCCTACGCAGGATCACAAAACGGTGTACGACGGCGACCAGGGTCCGAACACCGGCGGCATGGGGGCATATTGTGACGGCCGCGTTTTGGATGCTTTCCGGCAGGAGCTGGTGATGGCGCAAGTGATCCGGCCGGCGATCGCCCAGATGCGCGCCGAAGGTACGCCGTTCACCGGCTTCTTATACGCCGGTTTGATGATGACCGCGCTGGGGCCCAGAGTAGTGGAGTTTAACGCCCGCTTGGGTGACCCCGAAACGCAGGCGCTGATGCACCGGATGGCGTCGGACTTGGTGGAACCGCTTTTCGCCGCGGCGCATGGCGCGCTGGATGAGACGCCACTGGAGTGGAAGGCAGATCCATCGGTGTGCGTCGTATTGGCCGCAGGAGGATATCCGGGAGCGGTGCGGACTGGCGACGCGATCACGGGGCTGGATCAGGTTCACGAGGCGATGGCCTTTCAAGCTGGAACAAAACTAGATAAAAACGGTTTGGTCACATCCGGCGGCCGGGTTCTCGGTGTCACCGCAAGCGGCGCGACTCTCGATCTGGCGATCAACAACGCATATAGCGAAGTTCGCAAAATCCATTTCGATGGCATGCACTACCGGAAAGACATCGGGCAGAAGGGCTTGAAGCGCTGGTAGGTAGCCCTGGTAAGATCGGGCATGAACCTCCGTTTCGCGAGCGTAATTGCAGTCTCTCTAGTCTTTGGCCGATTAGCCGCCGCGCCGCTCGATGAACCGACCCGCAAACTGGCGCATGACATTTTCAAGCAGCTCATCGAAATCAACACGACGGATTCGGTTGGCAGCACCACTGTAGCGGCCGGCGCAATGGCCCAGCGGCTACTGGCTGCCGGATTCGCACCCGAAGACGTCAAAGTTCTGGGCCCGAATAACCGCAAGGGCAATCTAGTGGTGCGATATCGCGGAACGGATTCCGCGGGACTGAAGTCGATTCTGATTATCGGCCACTTGGACGTGGTAGAAGCGCGGCGCGAGGATTGGAGCACCGATCCATTCCAGTTTGTCGAAAAAGACGGCTATTTCTATGGCCGCGGTACGCAGGACATGAAGGTCAACGACGCCATCCTGGTGACCACGTTCATTCGCTTCAAACGCGAAGGATACCGGCCGGATCGAGACATCGTCCTAGCATTGACCGCCGACGAAGAAGGCGGGAGCTCGAACGGAGTGGACTGGCTGCTGAAGAATCATCGCGACCTGGTGGACGCCGCGTTTGGATTGAACGCGGACGCGGGCGGCGTCACCACGGTGAAGGGCAAGCCGCTGAATGTCGACGTGGAAGCGAACGAGAAGCTGTACGCCGATTTCGAGCTGGACGCCAGCAGCCCGGGCGGCCATAGTTCGCTGCCGGTTCCCGATAATGCGATCTACCATATCGCGGACGCCCTTTCACGTTTGCAGCGCGCACCGTTCCCGTTCGAATTGAATCCGGTGACGCGCGCCTATTTCGAACGGCGGGCAGCGCTCGAATCAGGACAAACTTCATCCGATATGAAAGCGATCCTCACAACCCCACCGGATTCCAAAGCGATAGAGCGGCTTTCCAAGGATGCTAGATTCAATTCGCTGATGCGAACCACATGTGTGGCTACGCGCTTGAAAGCCGGGCACGCGAATAATGCGCTACCGCAAGATGCCCAGGCGATCGTGAATTGCCGCATTCTGCCGGGCCATGGGATGGAGGAAATACGTCAGGACTTGATCCGGATTTTCGCCGATCCGAAAGTTACGGTGAAGTATATGGACAATGCGGGCCGGGTCTTCGATCGCGCTCCCGAGACAAAAGCGTTTGCGCCGATCTTGCCGCCGGCTGATGTGATGCAGCCGCTCAAGCGGGTTACAGATGCGATGTGGCCGAACGCGCCGGTGATTCCTGAAATGGAGACGGGCGCCTCGGATAGCGTTTACACGATCGCGGTGGGTATTCCGACCTACGGAGTTTCTGGCATCGCCTTGGACGAAGACGATGTACGGGCGCATGGCAAGGACGAGCGCGTGCGCGTGGATTCGTTTTACGACGGGGTGGAATTTTACTACCGGTATCTGAAAGCTCTGACCGTCAAGACAGCGCAGTAGCCGATATTAGTAGCCGCGCAGAGAAACCATGTCGAGCACGCTCTTCATACGTTCCACGGCGTAGCCGCGCGCCAGTTTATCCGCGGATTTTGCATCGGGCGCGTCGCCGGACTGCATGAAATCGGCGCCGACGCCTGGATACGTTACCGCTTCGAAAACCACGCCAGCGGCCTTGGCCGCGGCCTGCGCTGGAGGAACGGTGGCGTCCACGGATGCATCATTGCCAGCATAAAAACCGAAGACACTTCCTTTGATGCGAGCGATGGAATCTTGATCAGGCGAGTCCCCGCAAAACACCAGGGCCGCGGCGACGTCGGGACGGTCCGCCGCGAAGCGGAAACTTTCTGCGCCTCCCCAGCCGATCCCGGCGACGAACAGTGTTCCACTGGACGCCGGCAGCTTGAGGCCATAGTCGGCTACCGCATTCAGATCGGCGGTGAGCTGCTGGCCGTCGGGCAGCCCACCACCCGACGAAAGATCCGGCGCCAGGACAAGGTAGCCCATGCTCGCCACTTCATCGGCGAAGCTCTGGAACCAGTCGGTAAGGCCGGCGCGATCAGGAATGAGCACCACCACCGGCTTCTTGGCTTTGGCGTCCGGATAGACTACCATCGTCGCGATTGCGCCGCTACCCTGTTTGATGTCGACGCGCTCGCGATGCCGGGGGGATTTTTCCAGGCGAGCCTTGGCCCAATCCTGCGCATGGATGTGTTGTACACACAGGCCAACAAGCAACATCAGGACGATTCGCTTCACGTCAGAAATGGTCGTGGTTGACGATGTGACCCGCATCGACGGCGTGGCAGTACGGCGCGTCGTAGATCTCATCCTTCGGGTTTGTGTTCAGGCGCAACATGCGCGGAGTTCGGACCCACGGTTCGGTAAAGACCTCGGGGTCGTCCACGGTGACTTCGTAGCGAAGCGCATCGCCTTCGCGAGTGAAGCGCTCGATAACATGCATGGCTTCGGAATGAAACCAACCGTCGCTGCCAAGCCAGGTGTCGTCGTTGAAGCCGGTGTCATCCACTACCAGCGTGTTCCCTTCCCAGTGGGCCACCGAGTCGCCGTTGTAGGAAGTGTCGAGGTCAGTACGATGCGCACGCCCGTCGGTTGGGATGAGCCGCTCGAAATTGCCGGGCTCGGTCACGTAAATAAATACGATCCATCCTCTGCTTTGCACGATTCGGGCGGGCGGACCCATGCGCGGCACGCCCGGGGGGTGGCATTGGACCACCGGATCCAGCTTGTTCTCGTCGCGATCCAACTGATGGACCTTGGCGAGCAGATCGGGTTTATAGGGCGGTTTGTCGGGGTTCGCGGCGCGCTGTTTGTCACCGTCCACTTGAAGATAGTAGCGGCTCAATTTTCCGTCCGGATCTTCGGACTTGGGTGCCTGGCGGGCACGCAGATAAATGTGCGTGCCTTCCTGATCCTTGAAGGCGAAGAAGCCGCCTGTGCCGCCCCAGCGCCCGGACAGATCCGGGTGTCCATCCTCGTCGTGCGGAGTTGGCTTGTCGGCGGGTGGAGCGGACGGTTGTTGCGCGGTGCAGAGTGAGACGAAGGCGATGCCCAGGATCACGCTCAAGAAACGCATGGTCATTGCCGCCCCGGATAAATCGGACGGCCCTGCTCGTCCAAGCCGCCGATCCAAAGCTCGAAGTGCGTGCCGTTCTGCGGTCCGCTCATGAAAGTAAGGTCGCGCAGAAAGGCGAAATTCTGAGTGCCATCCTTGGCGCGGTACGCGCGAATCTTGACCACGGTGCCGCTGGCGAGCATGGCCTTGCGCAATCCGCCGCGCTGCCACTGATTGGGCGGTCCGCTTTCGAGATGCCATTTCTCGACTTTGCCGTCTTCTGACGTTACGTCCAGATATACCTGGACATGCGGATTGTAATACTCGATCCCGGTAACGGTGCCCGTGAAGGTGACGGGTTTTTCTACGTCGAACTCCGCTGTAAACGAATGGTGAGCGAAGAGCGGTGCCGCAAGCAAGAGCGCGCCGGCGATTGCGAAGGAAAAGTGGGAGGTTGCTAGTCGCAAGTGTCAGCACTCCTTTCCAAAATGAATACCGACCAGACGGGAGCGAGTATATCAAAGGCGTGGATGCTTTGATTGGGCCACAGATGAACAGTGTCGGAGCCAAATAGAAAGTTCCGGTTTCCAGCCAAGTAGAAAGTTCCGGTTTTGAGGGTCGGCTTGAGACCCTCATGGTATGTTCGCACAGCCGCACCGGGGTCGCGCCTGGGGCGGTTGCCCAAAGCCGAGGCGACGGGGTTGGCTCCGAAGCAATCGGCGGATGCCCTCCTGTGACGCAAAACCCGTGAGTGTTTCCGGAGCGCCAGGAGGGTTTTGACGAGCCGGGATCCATTGCTTTGGTGAAACCTCTGAGCTGAGGCTTTGGGCTTTAAAGAAGCGCGCCTTCCATATTGGGTTTTCACCTCAGTCTCCAATCAACTTCCACAGCGGTGGGCTGGGGCGATCGAAGAAGCCCTGCATCCAATTACTCCGACCTCCCGCATTGTGGTCTTTGCGAACTGGCTTGCTGGTCTTCGGCGCAACCGCGATGGCCCGCACGCCGCACTCGCTGATCTCCACGTAGCCACCCTGATAGCGCGCCTTCAACTCGCCGTCGAGGCGGAGTTCCACGCCCAGCCGCTGGCGTCGCATGCCAGCCTGCGCCGCAGCGCGCGCGATCTGGTAGCGATGGCCGGCGAAGGAGAACGTGTAGTCGTTGCCGATCACCCGCTCTTCCACGTGACTCAGAATGGCGGCCAGGTCCAGTGGCGGTGTCAGCGCCCGATGCTGGTTGGGGAAGTCTGCAACCGGCCGGGCGAAATGCGCATTCCATTCCGGCCAATACTCTTTCTCCAGAAACGCATTGGCGCCTTCCAGAGTCGACACTTTCGCCAAACGCAGATGCTTCACCAATCGATCTTGCGCCGTTAAAAAACTGCGTTCAATGCGTCCTTTGGCCTGGGGAGAATAGGCCAAAATCGAACCGATTCCCAACTCACGCAAGGCTCGCCCCAGTTGTGTCAGGCGGTCTGCCTGGCGCTGTTGGTCGGGGCTCTCTCCGGGTCGTGGCGGAACCGTGAACATGGAATCTCGATCGGTGTAGACATCCACCATGCGCCCATTTTTCTCCAGGTACTCCCACAGCACTCCCATGTTGTGCCGGGTCGCATCGCGTTCTACGAAACGCCCCCAACTCCAACTGGTGGCGTCATCGATCATCCGCACCAGGTAACGCACTGGCCCCCTGCCTTCCAGCCAGTCGTGCTCCGAGGTGTCCCATTGCACCAGCTCCCCAAAGGCATTCCGCCGCGGCCGCCAACCGTGCACCTCTTGCAGCCGGCGCGATTTGCTCTTCCACAATCCGGCTTCCATCATCCATCCCCGCAGGGTCTCTTTGCCCACCTGGATCTGGTGCCGCTTGGCCAACTGTTCGGCGGCGAACGTCGGTCCAAAATCGTGCCAATCCGGCTGCTTCAGGATCGCCAGAGCTTGTCTGTGCATCTCAGCCGGAAGCTTGCGATTGGACGGCCGCCCCCGCAGCCCATGCACCACCACCGCATCCCCTTGCTTGGCCATGCGCTTCACAAGCTGGCGCACCCAACGGTCGCTCACTCCCATTTTCTGGGCAGCTTCCCGTTGGCTCATACTTCCTTCCTGGGCTCGTTTCAGCCAATCTAACCAGTCCCGTTCCTCTTGGCTCATCGCGATTCGTTCCATCCTTCTGCCTTTCGGCTGTCAAGAGGAACTTTCTACTTGGCTCAATTAGGAACTTCTCAGGATCTTCCGCACTCTCGGTGCAGATCAGCAAGCTTAAAATGGTCCAAAACAATTCGTTCTCGTATTGTTCTAAGCTCAACTTGCAATGGCACCTCCCCCGAGCCATTCGCAAGCGGTCTTACCAGCTCAAAATCTCGTGCTTGATAAGATCGAACGTGTTGACGGACGCTTTCTGGTCGATGTTCACGTTCGACAAGCCGCTCATTGTCCAGCGTGCGGCAAACGGTCTCGGAGCCGTCACAGCGCGTACCTTCGCCATCTGAAAGACCTGCCTTGGCAAGGGTGTGCGGTGGAACTGCGGTTGAAAATCCGGCGCTTTCGATGCCGTAACAGGGCTTGTGTGCGAAAGATCTTCGCCGAACCGATACCGGAGGTCACGCGATCCCATGCACGCTGGACTACACGAGTTGGCGAGATCATACGGCTGATCGGCTACACAGCAGGCGGATTGCCGGGCAGTCGTATTCTGGACCGGTTGGCGATCCCGATCAGCGACGACACTGTGACTCGGTTTGTGAAACGCTCCGGCGACGGTTCGGGCAGTGGTCCAATCCGACACATTGGAGTAGACGACTGGGCTTGGCGCAAGGGTCAGAGCTACGGAACTATTCTGGTGGACTTGGACAAGCATCAGGTCATCGACCTGCTGCCCGACCGTTCGGTCGAGAGCTTGCAAGCCTGGCTGGAGAAGCATCCGGGTGTGGAAGTGATCACTCGGGATCGTTGCGGCATCTATGCCGAGGCCGCCGAACAAGGTGCCGCCCATGCAGTCCAGGTGGCCGATCGGTTTCATTTGTTTTTGAATCTTTCAACAGCCATCGAGAGATCGCTGGAGGAACGAAGCCGGGAACTTTGCCTTCCCGATCCGGCGCCGGAACAGCCAGCCGTCGAAGTCGCGCCGCCAAGCAAACGAAGAACAACGCTGGAGGAGCAACGAAAACAACAGCGCCGCCAGCGCAGACAGGAGCGCTACGAGCGAGTCGTTGAACTCCATCGTCAGGGGCACACACAACTGGCCATCAGCCTGGAGCTCGGCATCCAGCGCAAAACGATTCGCCGCTGGTTAAGCGCTGGTCAGTTTCCCGAGCGGAAGCCGGTGACCGGCCGACGCAGCCATGTCCGCGAGTTCCATGAGTATCTACAGCAACGCTGGAATCAGGGCTGCCATAACGCGACTCGCTTGTTTCAGGAGATCCGGGCGCGCGGATACCGCGGCAGTCGTCAGATGGTTTCTCATCATGTTTCGTCCTGGCGGGCTAATCCTGAATCACGTTCCTCATCGAAGACGCGAAGACTCGACCGCATCGCGCCTAAGCATGCGGCCATCCTGACGTGCAGACCAACGGAGCGTCTGTCGGAACAGCAACGGATTTTGTTCGAGCAGGTCGCAGTGAACTGCCCAATTATTCGATCGATGCGGTTCCTGGCCCTGGATTTTCGCGAAGCCATTGCTACTCAAGACACGAATGGCATGCTGCATTGGATTCGCACCGCAATGCAGTCCGGCATCGGGCCTCTGGTTCGATTCGCGTACGGCCTGAAGAAGGACTGGAACGCGGTCATGGCAGCGGTGGGAACCTCCTGGAGCAACGGCCAGACCGAAGGACAGATCAACCGCCTGAAGGCTATTAAGGGCAATAATGAACTTGACAAATCCGACGTTCAGGGCCATACTAAATCATGGCCAGCGACCCGAAAACCCTTCAAGAAGCCATCAAGTACTTCGCCGATCCAGCCAACTGCCGTGAGTACTTGGTAGCGCGCCGCTGGGCGGATGGCGTCACCTGCCCGCGTTGCGGCTCTGACAAAGTTGCTTTCATGGAAAAGTACAACCGCTGGCAGTGCAACGCCAAGACTCACACTAACCGGCAATTCACGTCCAAGACTGGAACGATCTTTGAGGATAGCCCTTTGGGTCTAGACAAGTGGCTCGCCGCAATGTGGCTGTTAGTGAACTGCAAAAACGGCATCTCCAGTTACGAAGTCTCGCGCGATCTTGCCGTCTCTCAAAAATCCGCATGGCACATGATGCACCGCATTCGCCTTGCAACCCAGGACCAATCCACGGGCGGCAAGTTGGCCGGTGAGGTCGAAATCGATGAAACATTCATCGGCGGGAAAGCCCGCAACATGCACAAGGACAAGAAGGCTCGGGTCATCACTGGGACTGGCGGAAAAGACAAAGTTGTTGTGATGGGCATGATCGAGCGCGGCGGCAACGTGCGCGCCATGGTGGTTGATAATCGCCGCAAGCATGAACTTCAAAAGCAGGTGCGTGAGCATGTCGAAGCTGGCGCGGCTATCTTTACCGATGAACTGAAGTCTTATGACGGACTGTCTGAGGATTTCAAGCACGAGGTCATCAACCACGCAGTAGAGTACGTCGATGGCAACGTTCACACCAATTCGATGGAGAACTTCTGGAGTTTGCTGAAGCGTGGTTTGCACGGGACCTACATCAGCGTCGAACCGTTCCATCTGTTCCGCTACATCGATGAGCAGGCATTCCGCTTCAACAACCGCAAGGACATGAACGACAGTGACCGCTTTGATTTGGCTGTCCGCCAGATCGTCGGAAAGCGCCTGACCTGGGCAGAAGTCACCGGCAAGGTGCCGTCTGCGACGCGAGCGAACTAACAAGGAAAGTCAACGTCAGGGACGCGGCAAGAGGAAAGACTAATCTAGGGCTCTTCGATTCGAAGCCCGTCCACTTTTCCATTGTGTCTTAGCAATGGTTGATCGAATGTGTGGAGGACATCCACCTTGGACAGTATTGCAGTAGCGACATGAATTGCATCGGGCGGCTTGATGCCATGTTTACGCACGATAGGTCGAGCGGCTTCCGCAACGAAGCGATCAACGTTCCGCACATTGATGTAGGCGTTTTCAAAAAACTCCGTTACTCTGCGTTCCGCGTCTTCATCAAGCAAATTCAAATTCGTCAACTTAACGACTTCAACCATCGTGAGCGCGGATGTCACTATCACCACTTCCTGTTTCATGGCGCGTTCAATTACCGGTTTGAGCTTATAGATCCTGCCCGGTGTTTCTTCAATCAGATCTATAAATACAACGCTATCCCAATAGATCTTAGTCGGAGTCACGGAGCCCCCGAATGTATTCGCTCGATTTCTGACCGCCTGTTAAGTCGATGCCCTTTAGGTCGTGGGGTTGAGGCAGATCCGTTGATGGACGCAGACGCCTTATCTTGTCCGCGGCATGGAGAGAAATAATTCGCCCGCTCTTTGCATAGCGGATCTCTCCATACACTGCAATTCTTCCCATGGGGAACGCAGCTTTTGCGTCGTCAAGTTCGGTGAGCGGAATGTAGCAGGCGATTCGAATATTGGAGATCGGGTCAAAAAGGTTACATTTGAGTGTGTCTTTTGGAGCGCCCTTGGCCGTCAGCGTCTCTAACATCCCTTCGAGCGTTCCCATCGCCCGAAACTTGACACCGATCAGTTCATCTATGTTGACCGCAATTCTCCATGTAACTGCTACTTGGCCGAAATCAGGAGAAGAGAAGGTAATCCGCGCAGTGTTCCGTCGTAGCACGGAAACCATGTGCTTCGTTGATCGTAGCAATCCTTCATCGAACAAAGCTGGCGGCTCTTCCGGTACACTTTCCGCATCTAGAATTCGTAATCCTTCTAGGTATGTCTGAATCGCCAACTTCGCATCATCGGACTCGACCTCTGGCGAACCGGCCAAGAGGGTCATGTGCAAAGGACTCTGAAAGGTCGCTTTGGATATTTTCCACTTGCTGAACGCGCCCCTATCCGGGGCGCTCGCCCGTGCCAGATCCGAAAGTATGCTCAGTGTTTCTGAGAAAACGAGCTCAAACTCAGACGCGTCGGGGAATTGATCCTTGCCTTCCAGGTCGATGCTGAGGGTGACTTCCATTCCTGTTGGTCTAGCCTATCACGCAGTAGCGGTATCATTAGATTTGAAGCCTCCATCGCCGCCTATCGACGTTCCCGGCTCAACACCATTCCAGCGCATGGACAATCTGTTTCGCGCCGTGATCGCCGTTCCCAAGGCCGAGATCGACCGGCGCGAGGAGGAGTGGAAGAAGCAGCAGGGCAAGAAGAAGCGGAAGAAAGCAGCGGAGCGATAGCAGGCCCCGCTACCGGCCCACGCACGACGGCAGGGCCTAGGGCGCAAGAGTGCCGCCCCAAGACATCATACCTGATACTCTTGAAATCCATGGTCCCGTGCAAGGAATGCGGACAGTTGCTGAGGGAGTGGCGCGACGCCGTTATGATCCTCGCTGATTGTATCGATCAAGCTGAACGTTCACCTTCTGAAGTGTTCGAGGAACGCTACCGCGCCTCACTGCTGGCGCGCCAGATTGCTGAATCGACTCACGCGTGTCTGTTGCTTCACCGCAAACAGCACCTCTCAGAGCGGCCTGTCACGCCGCCACTAGCGTAAGCCGCCTTACCTGGATTTGGCCCTGGATTTGGCAAGTCAGTTATTGCCCTATTAAGCGACAAATGTATGGGCGCGCTGGCTTCCATCTGCTGCGGGCACGCGTCCTGCCCTACCGCGCAATGGCACCTTGATCTGCACCGAGAGTGCGGAAGATCCCATTATCACTTGGCCGCGACAGGCCACAGATGAACAGGCCACGGATGAACACAGAACAACCACACATGGCCTTCGGCCACCCTGGGGGATGAAAACGCCAGCGAGGGTTTGAAGGAAAATAGTGGCGCTGGAGCAGGTGAGCCTTTCAGCGTAGTGGTGGCGAAAGCTCCGATGATAAACCTGGTTCGGCCAGCGTGGAGCGCACCCTGGAATGAGCTTCGGCTCGCAGAACAACTTGTAAACGGGTAGGCGCTGGCAGGCTTCAGCAAAAGGAGGCCTATGATCCCAGCGATAATCGAGCGATGCGCGGGCATCGATGTGGGCAAGAAGTTTTTGGCGGTCTGTGTCATGACTGGACCAGCCAACGAGGAAGCCAAAGCAGAAGTGCGGAAGTTCGGCACTGTCGGCAACGAACTGGAATCGCTTCGCAAATGGTTGCAGTCAGAAGGCTGCACCCACGTGGTGATGGAAAGTACGGGTGTCTATTGGAAGCCGGTGCTTAACATCCTGGAAGACGATCCGCAGTACAACTTGAAAGTGATTCTGGCGAATCCGCAGCAGGTCAAAGCGATCACCGGGCATAAGACCGATCCGCACGATGCACGATGGCTGGCCCATTTGCTGCGGCACGGTATGATCCGCCCCAGCTTTATCCCGCCGCGTGCGATCCGGGAACTGCGGGACTTTACGCGGCGCCGCAAACAGATGATCGGTATTGCAGCCGACGAGCGGAACCGGGTGCAGAAGGTCCTGGAGGACGCCAATGTGAAGATTGGCGATGTGCTGAGCGACGTGTTTGGGTTATCCGGTCAGCTCATGCTAGAAGCGTTGGTGAACGGGTTGGGCGGGGATGGTCCGCCGAGCGCTTTCGATATAGCGCAGCTAGCGCGAGGCCATGCCAAGAAAAAACTGAACGAGCTGACAGCGGCACTGGAAGGCCATCAGATGCGGGATACTCATCGAACTTTGATCCGTCACGCGATGCGGCACATGGCGTTTCTAAGCGAACAGATCGAAGCTTTGGAGCAGAACATTGCGGCGTTGATCCAGGATGCAAACCTGACTCCAGCCTATGAATTGCTGCAGACTATTCCCGGCATTAGGTCCCAGGCGGCAGCGACGATTCTGGCCGAGAGCGGGCCGGACATGAAGCAGTTTCCCAAGGCGGCGAACTTCAGTTCGTGGTCCGGCTTAGCACCGGGTAATAATGAGAGCGCAGGGAAGAAGAAAAGGGCGCCCGCAATGAAGGGCAACCCACACATCAAGACCGCTCTGGTAGAGGCGGCTTGGTCGGCGACTCGGACCAAGCAATCCGAGTTTCAGGACCGGTATCAAAGGCTCCGACCCAAAATCGGCCACAAGCGGGCCATCGTCGCTTCCGCCCATACTCTCGCGTTGAGGATTTACGAAGTGTTAGAAAGCGCGCGGCCTTATCAGCCCCACGGCGGCACTCTCACTCCGCGCTCCCTCAACAGGCTGATCCGTCACCACACTCGCAGACTCAACTGTCTACATCGTTGGCTCCATGACGGGACAACGGAATAGAGGAGATGTTTTCAGAACGACACGGATAAAACAAATGCTCCATGCGACGAAGTAGAGTAGTGCGGAGGAGGTCGTCATGAATTTATCGAATGTCGCCGGGATCGCTTTCTTCGCCTTTGTCTTTACGGTGGCTGGTCAAGACATCCCGAAGTTTGAACCTGATCCGTATTGGCCGAAGCAATTGCCGAATAACTGGATGCTCGGCCAAGTGGGCGGCATCTATGTCGATTCGCACGATCACATTTGGGTGACCAGCCGTCCGCGGACACTGGATAACAACGATAAGTATGCGATTCTCAAACCGCCTGAGGCCGATTGCTGCATCCCGTCGCCGCCGGTGCTGGAATTCGATACGGCGGGTAATCTCATACAGGCGTGGGGCGGCCCTTCGGCCGGATACGAATGGCCCGACAATGAGCACGGCATGTTTGTCGATTACAAAGACAACGTCTGGATTGGCGGCAATGGGCCGAAGGACACCGATATTCTGAAGTTTTCGAAGTCCGGGAAGTTTCTGCTGCAGATCGGACACCACGGCAAGAGCGGCGGCAGTAACGACACCCAGAATCTCAACCGGCCGGCGGGAATTTATGTTTACGAGAAGACGAACGAAGTCTTCGTGGCGGATGGGTACGGCAACCGGCGCGTGATCGTTTTCGACGCTGACACCGGCGCGTACAAGCGCCATTGGGGAGCTTACGGCGATAAGCCTGACGACAGCGTTCCGCGGACGCGAACGTTCGAGGGGCCGGGTCCACGGCAGTTCAATACGGTTCACGGAATTCGGATCTCGAACGACGGACTGGTGTACGTGGGAGATCGGGTGAATAACCGGATTCAGGTGTTCACGCCCGAGGGCAAATTCGTCAAAGAGGGATTTATCGAACGCAAAACATCCACGCCTGAAGGCACTGCGTTCGATGTCGCTTTTTCAGCGGACAAGCGGCAGCAGTTTTTGTACGTCTCGGACGGGAGCAACAAGAAGGTGCAGATCCTCAATCGGAAGACGCTAGAGGTGGTCGGTTTCTTGGGCGGGCATGGCGGACACGGCCTGGGACAGTTCTATCATCTGCACAGCATCGCTACTGACTCGAAGGGCAACATCTATGCAGGCGAGTCCTTCGGGGAGCGCGTATTGCGGTGGAATCTGAAGAGCCGCTAGCGCGCTACCGGATCCAGTCCTGCTGCTTGGATCGTTTTGGCGGCTGACGCGCTGCTCAACTTCTTGATGATTTCGCTGGCAGCCTCGCGGTTCTTGGCGGCGCTCGCAATTGCGGCGGACATGACGATTTTCCTCTGGTATTCGGGGGGCAGCGGGCCGGCCAGCTGAACGCCGGGAGCGGGCAGGATTTCACTGACCAGCGCGAATGCGACGTCGACATGGCCGTCGGCGAGGTTTCGCATGGATGGCTCAGCGCCTTCCTGATAGGCCGTCTTCGGCTGAACCAGCGCTCTGATGCCGAGGCCATTGAGCAAGGCGAGTATGGCAGGAGTGCCCGCGCCGACCTTGACGTATCCGATGGATTTGGCATCGAGCAGCAATTTCTTGATGGCTTGCGGGTTCGAAACGTCAGGAATAGGCCGGCCGGCGCGCACGGCGATCCCAACGCCGCTACTGGCGAGATCCACCTCTGTCCCGGCAGCGATTTTGCCATCTTTCGCCAGGTCTCCAATTACCTGCGGCGTCACGATAATGAGATCGAATTGCTCGCCGCCTTCAATGGAGCGCTTGAAATTCGCCGAGGCGCCAAACTCTACTTTCACCGGGTGGCCGCCGATGCGCGCGCCGGGAGGCATCAGCTTCACCATGGCCGCGCGAAAGCCGTTGGAACACAAGACATGAATTTCGTTGTCCTGCGCCGGCGCGATCCCCGCACAAAGAAAGATCAGCAGCGCCGTTCGGAAACGTGTGCTCGTCATACGGATGCGCCCTGCCGCGAGCCTGATCTCGTGAAAGCGGCTGCTTCCTGAATCGCCTGGCGTCCGCCGGCCAGCACGCCGCGCATGGAAACGAAGCCGTGAATCATGCCGGGATAGCGGCTGACGGTGACGGGTACGCCCGCCTGCTGGAGACGCTGTGCGTAGGCTTCGCCTTCGTCGCGCAGGGGATCGAACTCGGCCGTGATGACGAGAGCCGGCGGCAGGTTACTCAGGTTCGGCGCCAGCAGTGGCGAGACTTCCGGATGGCGCTTTTGATCGGGAGATGCGAGGTAGTGGCCGGTAAACCAATCCATCGCGCCGCGGGTCAGGAAATAGGCGTCACCGAAGTCGCGATGCGAGGCAGTATCGAACGAGCTGCTGTCGGTGACTGGATAGAGCAACACCTGCGCCGCGAGGGCGGGGCCGCCGGCATCGCGGCAGCGCATGGCCACAACCGTTGCCAGGTTGCCACCGGCGCTGTCGCCGCCCACAGCGATGGAGCGCGCGTCGATGCCCAGGCGCTCCGCATTCGAAGCCACCCAGACTGTGGCCGCGTGCGCATCGTCCACCGCTGCCGGGAACTTGTGCTCGGGAGCGAGCCGGTAATCCACCGAGATCACCACCGCGTCCGATTCCTTGGCAATGGCGCGGCATACCGCGTCGTGCGTATCGAGATTGCCAAAGACGAAACCGCCGCCGTGGAAGTAGACCAGCGCGGGACGGAGACCGCCGTGTCCGGTCGCGTAAATGCGCAGCGGAATGTCGCCGCCCGGGCCTGGAATGGACAGGTCCTCAACGCGGCCCAGCGCATCGGGCTCGCCACCCAGCATCTTCATCCCTTCCACGCGGACGGTGCGGGCTTCCACCGGGTCCTGGGTTTCGAGCGGCGGAGCGCCTTGGGCGTCCATCATTTCCAATAGCGCGCGCACTTCCGGGTGCAGCCGTTCACTTCGAATTATGGGTTCGGGCATAGGAAATCCCCCGAATCATGATACATCCGGCCGTTCACACGAGTAACATGATATAGTTCGCCCAGAACGGAGGCATACCCAGCATGGCAAAATCCAAGACCAATCCACTCGCCCGGCGAGGCTTCCTGAAAGGGGCGGCTGCCGGAGCGGCTGCGAGTGCCGCAGCCCTGGTTGCTCCGCCCATGGTTGCGCCGCCGGCCGCGCACGCGCAGGAGTCCACCGGACGCGGCGCTGCACTGCCGCCGAGCGCCGCGCAACGCGCCGCTGAGAACGTTACTCCCGCTGCCGCCGTGGAAGACATCCAGATTGTGCAGCGGCCCGGCGCGGATTACATGGTGGATGTTTTCAAGTCGCTGGGGTTCGAATATCTGTTCGCGACGCCCGGCTCCAGTTTCCGCGGCATTCACGAATCTGTGATTAACCACGGCGGCAACCACGATCCGGAGTTCATCACCTTCACGCACGAAGAATGCTCGGCGGCGGCAGCCAACGGCTACGCGAAGATTGAAGGCAAGCCGGCACTGGTGTGCGCGCACGGAACGGTGGGCATCCAGCATGCGGCCATGGCGATCTATAACGCTTATTGCGACCAGGCGCCGGTGTTCATTGTGGCCGGAAATATCTCCGATGCGGCGGAACGCCGCGGCCGAGTGGAATGGCTGCACGCGGCTCAGGACGTGGCCGCCACGGTACGTGATTACACCAAGTGGGACGACAACCCGGCTTCGTTGACTCATTTCGGCGAATCCGCCGTGCGCGCCTATCAGATCGCGATGACCGCGCCGATGATGCCCGTGGTGCTAGCCGCAGACGGCGTTCTGCAAGAAGGCGAAGCGCCCGCCGATTTCGATTGGCGCATTCCGAAGCTTCCGAAAATCTCGGCTCCCTCCGGTGATTCGGCGGCGGTGGCTGAACTGGCGCAGATGCTGGTGGCGGCTGAGAATCCCGTGATCGTCGCCAGCCGATCGGCGCGCACGCCCGCCGGATTGGCGCTGCTGGTGGAGCTGGCTGAAACGCTCGGCTGCGCGGTGATCGACCAACAGCGGCGCATGAATTTCCCATCGCGTCATCCGCTGAATCAAACTTTGCGCTCACGCGGAGCGATCGCGAATGCGGATGTGATCCTCGGCTTGGAAGTTTACGATTTTTTCGGCGTGGTGCACACGCTGGGCGGGCAGACGCGCGTGATTCCGCGATCGATCATCAAGCCCGGAACAAAACTGGTGAGCATCAGCTCGTCCGATCTTTTCTACAAGAGCAATTATCAGAACTTCCAGCGGTTTGAGGATGTCGATATTTCCATTCCCGCCGACGCGGAAGCGACGCTGCCGGCGCTGATTGAAGCGGTGAAGCGCCAGTTGACGGACGATCGCAAACAGGCCATTCAAGCGCGCGCTGCTAAGCTGGCCGAGGCCAGCAAGCAGGCGCACGATCAAACCCGAACCGCGGCTTCTTACGCATGGGATGCCAGCCCGGTGTCGACGGCGCGGCTCAGCGCGGAGTTGTGGGCGCAGATCAAGGATGAAGATTGGTCGCTGGTGTCCGATCCGTTCTGGGTGAGCAACTGGCCGCTGCGTTTGTGGGATTTCAATAAGCATTATCAGTTCATCGGCGGCGCGGGCGGCGAAGGCGTGGGGTATCTTGCTCCGGCGGCGGTGGGAGCGGCCATCGCTAATAAGAAGCACGGGCGGGTGAGCGTTTCCATTCAATCCGACGGCGATCTGATGATGGGCAACGGAGTGTTGTGGACCGCGGCGCATCATCGCGTTCCGTTGCTCACGGTGATGCACAACAACCGCGCGTATCATCAGGAAATTATGCAACTGCAGCGCGTCGCCAACCAGCACAATCGCGGCGTGGATATCGACAAGTGCAAGATTGGGACGGCGATTGAGAAGCCCAATATCGATTACGCTATGCTCGCGAAAAGCATGGGTGTTCAGGCCGAGGGGCCGATTTCCGATCCCAAAGAGCTGAGCGCGGCAATCCGGCGTGGAATCGCTGTTGTTAAAGGCGGCGATCCTTATCTGATCGATGTCATCACGCAGCCGCGCTAAACAGAGGATTCATGATTCGGAACCTGATCGTTGTTACACTTATCGGCGCTGCATCGCTGGCTGCGCAATCGTCGGGCAATGCGGAAAACGGAAAGCGTGAATTCGTGAAGGTGGGATGCTACACATGCCACGGTTATGAAGGCCAGGGCGGCGGCGCGGGAGCCAAGCTGGCGCCGCATCCGATTGCCACGGCCGCTCTGATCGCGTACGTGCGCCATCCGGCGGGCAGCATGCCTCCGTTCACCAAGAAGGTGGTTTCCGACGAAGTGCTCACTGATATTCACGCGTACCTGGCGAGCGTCCCCGCGCCGCCGCCGGCGAAGGACATTCCGCTATTGAACCAGTAGGGCGACAGCTAAGACCCCCGTTCACACGAATGTGAACGCGGCACGCGTGGGCGCGTGCGCCACGCCGGCGGCCGCGCAACTGGAATGGTTATTTCCTGACATGCCCTAACTCAGCCTGCGGGAGTCCCAACGCCAGCCGTAGTAGAAGAGCGACGCCATCCAGGCGAGAACACATAGACCCACGACGGGCAGTGGAGCTGTCGCGGCTTCGTTTCCCGCGCCAAAGAGAACGATAGTTTGGATCAAGCCATCCGGGACAATTGCGCCGGAGGTGAATCGCCACGGCATTTGACGAATGGGATTCAAAACGGAACGATGATGGCCAATGGCCAGGGCGGCAATTCCACCCATCAGGCCACTTAGTAAGTCGAGCGGCATCACGAGGAATGCAAGCACGGAAAGAAAGGCCAAATCTTTACCGAGGAGAATTTGCCAGCCTCGGATGGGCACTTGGCGATATCGTTCCGCGCCATTGCCGTCGACGCCCAACAGGACTTGCGTGTGTGTGCTCAGCGCCAGGGCGGTGACGAGCGCGATGATGCGAGGCGCGTCGGCGTCCAGGCGGCCGCCGGTGAGCCGATACAGCTCGGTGGACGCCATCAGAACCAACGCAACGTAAGGGTCCAACGTCCGCAGCATTTCTCTCCATTGCAGACGCATGATTGCTCCAATAACTCCGGGAGGAGCGGGTATCCAATAGAGCCAGGTGGTGGGGAGCTTTCGCGAGGTAAGTTTCCAAAGTTGGAGGAGAAGCTGCGCCGCGATGCTGCAGCCTAGCGCCAGCAGTCCGTTGCGCCACCCAGCGCGAACCAGCAGGAAGATGGCAACCCATGCGACGGGGCTCAACGCGAGCGAGCATACGCGGAGGGTGATCCACTCTCCATGCGTGATGGGCCAAGTTTCGCGGCGTTCGCGTGGAATCTTCTGCATGGGATCGGAAGATAGCGGGAATAAAATGACCAGGGCCAAGATCAGCAGAAAGAATTCGGCGCTCTCTGGCTGGAGCGCTACGAACGCCACGAATAGGAGAAAGTTCTGGCCGGCGATGGACCGAAAGGACTCAACGTCGCGCCAGGAGGCTAATCCCAGGGCTTTTAGGAGGCCGATGCTTCCGAGCCGAGCCATTCCAGATCCTCGGCGGAGGCGCCCGCCGCCAATTCGAGGTACAGCTCCTCTAGCGTTTTCGGCAATTCGGCAATATCGGAATCGAGCACGATATTGCCGCGATTGATCATGACTACTTTGTCCGCGATCCGATCGACCAGCGGAAGAATATGCGACGTCAAGAGCACCGTTACGCCTCGGCGGCTGATGCCGCGCAGTTGATTGCGGAAGGTTTGCGCGGTGATGGGATCCAGGCCTTCAAACGGTTCGTCCAGAAAGAGCGCTCGCGGGTTAGGCAGCAGCGCCATGGCCAAAGAGGTTTTCTTTTTCATTCCATAGGAACACTGGTGGATGAAGGTGCGCCTTCCGTCTTCGAGTTGCAGGATGCGCAAGAGCTGATCGGTGCGTGAATGCAGTTCGGGCTTCGGAATTTTGTAAATGGCGCCGGTCAGTTCCATGTGTTCTTGGATTGTGAGCGCATCGAAAAGGGCGAGGCTTTCCGGCAGCACTCCGACGATGCTCTTCAGTGCTGTGTTTCCTACTGGGATGCCGCATACTTCGGCTGCGCCGCTGGTGGGACGAAGCAGACCGGTCAGCATTTTGACCATGGTCGATTTGCCGGCGCCGTTGGGTCCAAGCAGGGCGCAGATGGCGCCGGGCGGAACTTGGAACGAAGCGCCGGAGACAGCGCGGAAATCGCCAAAATCCTTGGTCAAGCCCTGGCAGGAAATCATCGCCCCAATTGTCTCAGACTCCCGCTCCTTGGCCGCACAACCGCTCCAATGCGGCGTGGAGCTCGGCCGATTCCGGAAGACGCAGACCGAAATCGGTCTCGAGACATGCCCGCAAGGCGCCGGCGTCTTCGAGCGTTCGCTTCTCGGTTCCATCCTTACGATGGATCGCGAGCGCGTTGTTCCGCAGCGCAAACCGGCATTGCGGCGTGGCTCGCGCGGCCAGCAGCAGCTCGCGAAAGAAGGAACTGGGATGCTGGCACAAATACCAATTGGACACTTCGTAGTCAGATGGGAACTGCGGATCGAGCGTGAAGCGGTAGAAAGGCTTCCATTCGCCGCTCACAGACGCTTCCAGCACGAAGCCGTTGTCGAGCGGCAATAGGCGATGCTGCTCATGCGGCGTGGATTGTGCGACGTGCGGCTCCAGACGCAGGGGCCCGGTGAGGACATTGCCGCCGAATCCGACATCGGCGATGTAGGGCAGGCCGGCGAGAATCACGAGCAGAAGCATGTGGCTGCGCGGGCCGACTGGGCTGTCAGGCGGAGTGTTCCAGATCACGCGCGCACCTAGGCTGGTGACGGAAAATCCCAAGGACTGGAGCGCGTGGCGGAACAACGTATTTTGTTCGAAGCACCAGCCGCCCCGGCCACCGGCCACCATTTTCGCTTGCAGCGATTCCACATCCAGAGCTACGGGCCAGCGCAACAGCGGATTCAAATTCTCGAAAGGAATCGCTGCGGGATGGAGCGCGTGGAGAGCCTCCAAGGTGTCGAGCGTCGCCGTGTGGGGCCCGGTGTAGCCGAGGCGATCGAGATAGGCGTCTAAGTCAAACATGGAGGGCATTTTCCGCTTGTACGATGCGAATAAAATCGGGCAGTTCGTGGAGGGAGACGATTCCGCCGGCTGGATGTAGCATCGCCAAGCGCTTCGATTCGTCCGGATCGTTCATCATCAGAATCGCGTTGACGCCCAGGCTTTCGGCAACTTTCAGACCCTCGGCCGTGTCGGTAAGAAACATGGTTTGCCGCGCATCCAGACCGGCTTCGTCGAGGGACCTTCGCAGGGGCGCTGTTTTTATGCCCTTGGCATTGTCTCGGCTGCAGACGGAGGAGAAATATTCGTGAAGGCGGTTCTTATCGAGGAACCGCGCGATGGCGCTCGAAGAGAGCGACGACGCGATGCATAGCCGGATGTTCATGGCTTTGAGCTCGGCCAGTGCGGGAATTACATCTTCATACAGAGTGGCACGTTCCACGGCTTCGGCTTCGAGAGCGGCCGGGGTTTCTTGTTCTCCTATTTCCATCAAGTTGAGTAAGTGCCAGTAGGATCGGCTGGCCGACTTACTCGTTTGTTTTTTTCGCCCGGACAATCGGGCGGCGATTTCCAGGAATGGCTCAGCCGGAAATTCGGCCAGGCAGCCGACGGGCTCAAACAGAATGCCCTTAATTGGCTGCATTCAGCTTGGCGAGGCCCGAAGCGAGAAGTCCCTTGGCCATGTCGATTTTAGTGGAGTTGTATTTCAGCGGCGCCGCTCCCGAAAGCGCGATGGCAACCGCCTGGTTGCCTAAATCCGAGCTGAGCGCCTTGCCTCGCAGAAAACTCTCGACCGTGCGCTCGCGCAGCGGTTTCCCGGCGATGCCTCCAAAGACGACCCGGGAATCTTCGATGGTGTTGCCGCGGACCTGAAGAGTCAGGGCCAGCGACGCCATGGCAAAATCCCACACGCCGCGCGGCCGGAGTTTCTCGAAAGATGCGCGCAGATTTGGTTGGGGCGGGGGCAGGATTACTTCGGTAAGAATCTCGTTGAAGCGAACGACGTGGGACTGGATGCGGCCATCGACCAGCAAGTCCCCCGGCACGAGTTGCTCGATGGTCAGCTCCTTGTCTCCCGTAGGCGTGGCCAATTTCACCGAGGCATCGAAGGGGGTCAGCGCGACCGCGGCATCGCCCGGATAGACGGCGTAACAGAGCCGGCCACCCATGGCGGAATGGTAGTAACTGTTGTCGCCGATGGCGCCGTAGCACATGTAACCGCCGTTTCTCCAGCAGGAGTAACCGCCGCGCAGATACTGGCACCAGACTTCCTGCAACAGGTCGCCACCGATGGTGGAGGCATTGCGGAGCTCGGGCGACGAGATCATGTTGATGGCCTGGATCAGCATGGGGTAGCGCTTCTGCAGCAGTTCGGAATCCGCTATTTCCGACAGCTTGGTTGCCGCACCGATCCGCACGCGTCCTTGCGCGTCTTCCTGGATATAGCGAAGATTCTGGATGGTCTTGATATCGACTAAGTAAGTGGGCGCCTGCTTCAACCGATTTTTCAGGCGTATCAACATATCCGTTCCGCCGGCATAAACACCGGCTTCGGTTCCGTGCGAGGAGAGGATTTGTACGGCTTCGTCTACTGTCTTGGGGCGATAGATGGAGATCTGTTTCATACCGGCCTCGCTTTCGTACGCAAACCGGCCATGATCTTTTCGCGCGTCAGGGGATGTTCGCGGATCCTTACGCCGCAGGCGTTATAAATGGCGTTGGCGATCGCGCCCGGCACCGCGCCGATGCTGGTTTCGCTGAAGCTCTTTACGCCATAAAACCAGCGGGGCTCCAGGCTGTCGATATAGAGCTGAGTTTGCTGGGGAACGTCCATGATGGTGGGCAGCCGGTACGACAAGTAGCCCACGCTATAGTGGCGCGTGCCGGGAAATTCGCGATCCCACGGAATGGCGTCGGTGGTGACTTGCGTGCTTTCCACCAGCGATCCCACCATGTCGGCCTCGGCGACCAACGGATTGATCACCAGGCCGGTGTCGTGCGCGTAGACCGCGCGGATGAAGCGCCAATTGCCGGTCCAGGTGTCCACTTCCACTTCGGCAAAGCAGGTTCCGACGCCTTTGTTCGATCCGCCTCTTGGACCCCCGGAAACTCCGCGGCCCGTTTGGCGAATGACGCCTCGATTTGCCTTGACTAGCGCAGCGAAGGTGGTTTCGTTCGCGGGCGCCTCGGTGGATGAAATCACGCCATCACGGATCTGAAGTTTTGACGCATCCACCTGCAAGAGTTTTGCAGCGCGGTCCAGCAGATCACGGCGCAGCTTGTCGGCAGCGCTGCAGATGGCCGCTCCTTGCATCGTGATGGTTCTGCCTCCGAACCATTCATCGCTCGAGGGCGCAATGTCGGTGTCGCCCCAAATCACCCGGATGCGATCGCGCGTGGTGAAGCCCAGCATTTCCGCGGTCAGGTGGGCCAGCGCGGTGCCGGCGTTCGATCCGCTGTCGGGAAGCGCGATTTTCATAATCACGAAGCCATCGGCCGCCAACTCCAGCTCCGTGCCGAAAATGGACGCGCCCGGAGCGCCGACTAACTTGGTGAACTCTTCCTCGCCTTCGTGATAGCCCATCAAGCCGCCGTGATGCTGCGACATGCCGATGCCGAATCCACGCTTGAAGCGTCCAGCGCTTGCGCCGGCCACAGGATTGCGCTTCTCCCAGCCGAAAGCCTTGGCCCCTTCGGTCAGCACCTCGACGGAAGGAAAAGAATCGTAGGGATAACGCGTGTCGCCGATCTTCGGCCGGGTGATATGCATGAGGCGGAACTGTACTGGATCGACGTTGAGTGCTTCCGCCATTTCATCCATCATGCTTTCCCAGGACCACTTGGTTTCCTGCTGGTAGTAGCTGCGGGACGGGCCGGGCCGCGGCGCGTTGGTGCGGTACGCGCACCATAACGATCGCCAATGCGGAACCAGCGACGTGTACAACTCCATCTGATTGGCGGCATTTCCGGGCGTGGCGGCGTGGCCGCTGCCCTCCAGATCGCCGACGCCGACGTAAACGGTGTGTTCGATGGCTGTGATGCGGCCGTCTTTCTTGGCGCCCACCTTGAATTTCGTGATGGTCTCCGGCTTGATCACCAGCTGCGCGAGCTCCTGATCCTTGGGCAGCATCACTTTCACGGGGCGCCCTGTCTCCTTCGCGAGCTGGGCGATGAACGGATAAAATCTCTCGGCCGCCAGGCGAGCGGCTCCGAACGTGGAGCCGTTCCATTTGTTAATAAATCGGATTTTCGACGGGTCCATGCCGAGCGCGGCGGCCAGCACAGCGCGCACCGGGTAGATGCCTTGGCCCATGCCCCAAAACGTGAGACGGTCGCCGTCCCATTTCGCGACGCTGCCGCTGGGCTGCATGGGCACCGAGACCGCGCCGGCAAACTGATATGTGAACTCTTTGATCACGTCGGCTTCAGCGAAGCCTTGATCCAGGTCGCCACGATGGTCGGCCCAGGTGGCTTGTGGGAACTCTTGCGGGGAACGCGGCAGGCGCAGGAGATTGCTTTTGCCCTCGCGCAAATCCGGCGCGTCGGGCGACATGGAGTCCTTCAGAGTGGATGCGAAAGGGAGCACTTCGTAATCCACTTGAATCGCGGCGGCCGCGTCTTCGGCTTGATCTTCGGTTTCCGCGGCGATGATGGCCACCGCTTCGCCTTGCAGGTTCAGCTCAATCGGGAAGGCTTCGGGCACTGCGCGAAATCCTGCGGGATTGGGACCGGCTGGTTTCAAGGCGTTTTTGTAGGTGAGGATGTGCGCGACGCCCGGCATCTTCTCCGCTTTGGACGTGTCCACGTTCTTGATACGGGCGTGCGGATGAGGGCACGTGAGAAATTTCGCGTGCAGCAGATCGGGGAACCAGACGCGGCTTGCGTATTTCGCTTTGCCGGTGAATCTTGGGATGGAAACCTCGGGCAGCGCGGGCATCGATTTGCCGAGTACGTGCAGATTTTCGGGAGGGTAGCCCTGCCACTTTTTGGTGACCGTTTTCTCGGGACCTTCCAGCAGCACATTGCCCGGCAGGTGGCCGCCGCTGGTGGAATAATCGCGCACCATCGGTTGGTGGATTTCGAGGATGGATTCGGGCTTGGATTCGATCGCGATTTTGTCACCGCGCAGCACGGCGGCGGAATCCATTACGGTGCGGATGATCGCCGGATACGCCGCGCATCGGCAAATGTGTCCGGCCAGCGCGCTTTTTACGTCGTCGACCGAAGGATTTGGATTCTTGTCCAGCAGCCCTTTGGCGGTAACAATCCAGCCCGCAGTGCAGAAGCCGCAATCCGCGGCGACGTGCGTGTGGCCGATGCGCTGCAAGGGATGCAGGTTCCGCTCGTCGCCCACGCCTTCGATGGTGAGAATCTTCTTGCCGGAAGCTTCGGCCGCCAAGGTATGGCAGGAATAGAGCGGGATGCCATCCACTAACACAGTGCAGGCGCCGCAAGTAGCGCGATTGCAGCTTCGGTTGGTGCCGGTCAGTCCGGCTTGGACGGCGATAACTTCCCACAACGTGGTGCGCGCTTCATATTCGGCGACGTGCGGCTTTCCGTTTATTAGGAATGATCCCTTTTCTTTGGTCATCGGCGCGAGAAGAGCCGGGGCGGCCGCTGCGATGAAGATCGATTCGCCTCCGATGGCGGTCAGGACGACGCCCGATCCGGCGGCCTTGAGGAAATTTCTGCGCGAGTAACTCATTTCGAGCCTCCCGTTGATCGTGCGCTTCGCGGAAACACATTGGGCCGATACTGTTTGTGACACGCGGTGCAGGACGCATCCAGCGAATCGGCCAGTGCGGCCAGGGCGGGAAAATCTTTCGCTTGTGCGGCTTTATATGCGGCTGTCCCGATATCGGACAGGGTTATTGCGTCTTTGGCCCAATCACCTTGAGATGCTGGCGCACGGCCTGGCATGGTGAGCAGGTTTCCGGATTCGGCCAGCGTGATGGCGCTGCGGCGGACATTGGCCCACTCCGTTTCTGTTTTAGGTTCGCCCCGATAGACGAACAGCAGGATGTCGTTGGATGCGGGGTAGATTAGATCCTGCATGAGTTGTTTCATGGTCGGCGTGGTCTGGGCGAGAGCGGAGGTCCCGATTAGCACCAACGTTATACCCCAAGCCAGCTTCATAAAATTGCTCGCTCTAGTCTACCGCTAGAAGGTGGGCTCTTCCAGCCCTTGTTAAACCCTCGCGAGTTGCAATACTGAAACTTAAGAGCTTCATGGCCTACATCCCAGAATCCGCCAAATGGTACCTGGCCGAGATAGTAGAACAGATAACTGTCGAAGGCGATCCCCGAAATGTCGTCCACACAAATCTTGTTCTCGTCCGCGCCGACTCACCGGAAGAGGCCCTATCAGAAAGCGATCGAGTTGGGGGATGCCGGAGAGCAGTCCTACGAAAATCCCAAGGGGAAAGCCGTGACAGTTCGCTTCCGAGGACTACACGATCTGAACGTCATACATGACGAGTTGGAACATGGCGCCGAACTGATATACAGCGAAGAAGAGGACTTGGACGAGGCTGCTATACGCGCATGGGTAAATCCGAAAGAGGAACTGGGTGTGTTCTTGCCCATCACCCCTTCGACAGGACCGGATTATCGATCTCGGGAGGTTTTCGAAGAAATTTACGAACAATTTCCGGATCTCCGACCTGACCGCGATCCTCAATCAGACAAGCCCTGATCAGGCTTTGTACTTCGGAAACAGCCGGAGTGCATTGCCCATATGGACGCTCTGGAGCTCGTCGGGATTGAAGCCGCACTCGGTGAGCCCCTGCACCTGTTTCGCGGCGGTGGCGCCGAACGGATAATCCGTTCCGAACAGGATTTGCGACACGCCGGCGATCATTTTCAGGGCTTGCATCTGGATCGCGTTGGTGGATGTCGCGGTGTCGTAATAGAAGCGCCGCAGATGGTAAAGGCGCGAGTTGGGTTCCGGAGTACCACGAAGATTGGCGGCGATGGTGTCGGGATTGCCGACGCCGATGCGGTCGATAACTGACGGCATAGTTCCGCCGCCATGGGAGAAGATAAACCGGATGTCGCCATAGCGAGTGGCTGCATTGGTGCCAAGCAGACTCAGGATGGCTCGGGTGGTATCGGTGGGATATTCAAGCGTCGTGGGGTTGACGCCCTGCAGCAGGTCCTGACAGCACGGGGCGTCGATGGGGTGGGTGTAAACGACGGCCTTGCGGCGGTTTAATTCATCGAAGATCGGTTGAAAAGCCGGATCGCCCAGCCAGTGGTTGCCGTAGCTGGTCAGGACACCGACGCCATCGGCGTGGAGCGTGTCGAAGGCGTATTCGATTTCCTTCAGGCTTTCGTCCACGCGCGGGATGGGCAGGACGGCCAGCAGTCCGTAGCGGCCTTTATAATCGGACGCCATTTTCGCGCCGAACTCGTTCAGTTCGCGCGCCAGGCCGCGGGCTTCGTCGGGATCTCCGAACCACACGCCGGGCGCGGTGCAGGAGATGAGGGAGGTGGCCACGCCGTCGCGGTCCATGGTTTCGATGTCTTTGGCGGGCGAGTAGTTCTTCCACAATCCCAGCGGAAAGAAGCTGGTGAATCCATCCGCTTTGTGGCCCTCTTTGGCGGTCAGGGCTTTTAGAAAGGCTGGGGAGACGAAATGATGGTGGCAATCGATCACGCGCGGAGCAGCGGGGGTCTGCGCGGCGGACCTCTGTGCCGGAAGCAAAACGCAGGCTCCCAGGGCGGCGGCGCCCTTGAGGAAATCGCGGCGGCGAGGCGAGGAATTTTGAGGCGTCATGGAAACAGCCGATGCTATCCGGGGATGGCCGCGGATGTCAAGGAATAGCTGCACCCCCTTGACTCCGAAGGACTTTGTTGATACCACAAGATACGTGCGTTGCGGCAGAATCATGCTGGTCGTGGCCGCGATGGCGCAGGCCGCCGCGCTGGCTCAGGGGCAAAGCGGCGCTCCGCTCCCGACCCAACGGGCGGTGATCGAGCAGTATTGCGTGGTCTGTCACAACCAGAAACTGAAGACCGCAGGCCTGCTGCTGGACAAGCTGGTGCTAGCGCCGGTGGGCGAGCACGCCGAGCAGTGGGAAAAGGTAGTGAGGAAGCTGCGCGCGGGCATGATGCCGCCGTCGGGTATGCCGCGGCCGAACGCCGCGACCTACCAGGCCCTGACGGAAGCCCTCGAAAATGATCTGGACCGGGCAGCCGCGGCGCATCCACACCTTCCCGCGCCGAGCGTTCATCGCGTCAACCGGACCGAATACGCGAACGCGATCCACAGCCTGCTGGCACTGGATATCGATCCGGCGGTGTATCTTCCGGCCGACGATTCCAGCTATGGATTCGACAATGTGGTGAGCGGCCTGGAAGTGTCGCCGGCGCTGGTGGAAGGCTATGTGGACGCGGCGGCAAAGATCAGCCGTCTGGCGCTGGGCCATGAAACTGGGCCCGCGCGCAAGATTTATCACGTCCGCGAGGACTATTCGCAGGAAGAGCACATCGAAGGTCTGCCGTTCGGCACGCGCGGAGGGATGCTGATTCACCACTATTTTCCGGCGGACGGCGAATATTCGATTTCGTGGGACCCGGTGAGAACCACGGTGGGCGGATTGTATGGCGGGGATAGCGAGGACGAGCAGGCCGAGGTGCTGATTGACGGCGAGCGGGTGAAGGTGTTCGGCATTGGGAAGGACGTGCCCATCGCCAGTTTGCGGGACAAGAATATGGTTCGGGTGCCGGTGAAAGCGGGCGAGCGCACGGTGGGCGTTACGTTTTCGGCCACCACTTATGTGCCGAATGTGGATTTAAATCACCATTATCGGCGGAGCATTCTGGACGACAACATCATTGCCGGTTTTACGTTCACGCCGCAGGTTAGTTCGGTTACTATCGCGGGGCCTTATGACGGCAAACGGCCGGCAGATACACCCAGCCGCGTCAAAATCCTCATTTGCAAACCGTCGAGCGGGGCGGATGAAATGCCGTGCGCGCGAAAGATCCTGACGACGCTGGCGCGGGAGGCTTATCGCAGGCCGATTACCGATTCCGACACCGAATCCTTGATGAATATGTATCAGGCGGGGAGGAATGCGGGCGATTTCGAAGATGGCATCGAGCGGGGACTGGAGTTTATCCTGGCGCATCCGGAGTTTGTGTTTCGCACTGAGGATGGCCCGTCGAACGTCCAGCCCGGCCAGGCATATCGGATCAGCGATCTGGAACTGGCTTCGCGGCTGGCCTACTTTTTGTGGAGCGCCGGGCCGGACGACGAGCTGATCCGGCTGGCGTCGCTGGGGAAGCTGCGCAACCCGGGCGTGCTGGAACAGCAGACGCGGCGCATGCTGGCGGATCCGCGCACACACCAACTGGTCAAGAATTTCGCGGGCCAATGGCTGCAATTGCGCGTGATGCAGAGCTCGACGCCGGAGGGCATCGATTATCCGGACTTCGACGATAATCTGCGGCAGGCTTTCCGCACCGAGGCGGAGATGTTTTTCGAGAGCATTGTGCGGGAGGACCGCAGCATTATCGACTTGCTGGATGGCGATTACACATTCGTCAATGAGCGCCTGGCCGCGCACTATGGAATTCCGAACGTTTATGGGAGCCAGTTCCGGCGGGTGAAGCTGATGGGCGCTCTGGATGTGCGCAGGGGTTTGCTGGGAAAAGGCGGTATCGAGTTAGTAACTTCCATCTCGGACCGAACTTCTCCGGTACAGCGGGGTAAGTGGGTAATGACTAATATCCTTGGAATTGTTCCGCCCGATCCGCCGCCGAATGTCCCGGCGTTGAAAGAGGCGTCGGCCGGCAGCAGCGGCCCGCAAACTATGCGGCAGTTGATGGAAGCGCATCGAGCGAATCCGGCGTGCGCGGGCTGTCACAAAATGATGGACCCCATCGGTTTCGCGCTGGAGAATTTCGATGGGATCGGTAAGTGGCGGACCGCGGATGCCGGACAGAAAGTGGATGCGTCCAGCCAGTTGACGGATGGAACCAAGATCGATGGCGTGGTGGATTTGCGCAACGCGCTACTGCGCTATTCGCCGCAGTTTGCGCGCGTGATGACGGAGAAGCTGCTTACGTATGCGCTGGGACGCGGGGTTGTGTACCAGGACATGCCGGTGGTGCGGGCCATCGTGCGGGAGGCAGCGCGCAACAACTACCGGTTCTCGACGTTAGTGGAAGGCATCGTGAAGAGCGAGCCGTTTCAAATGAACCGGAAGCCGGAAGCAACCTTGACCGCGGCTCGGCAATAGGAGGAACCGAATGTTTATTACCGGGAAACATATTCCGAGGAGGGCGATGCTGCGGGGGCTAGGCGTCTCCTTGGCGCTGCCGTTGCTGGATTCCATGATACCGGCGCTGCAGCCGCTGGCCAACGCGGCGGCGCTTCCTAAGGTCCCGCGATTCACGGGCATCTTCAGCCCCCACGGATGGGCGCCGGCATATTGGCAATTTCCGCAATCCGGCCCGCTGTCGGAGTATCCGTTCGTTCTGAAGCCGATTGAGGCGTGGCGCGAGCACATCACCGTGATCAGCGGGCTGGACGCTACGTCGTCCATGCCGCCGCCGGGAATGGCGGGCGGGGATCACTCGCGCAGCGCGGCGGTGTTTAGCGGAATGCCTCCCAAGAAGACCGTCAGCGACGACATTTATCTCGGCACGACGATCGATCAGATGATCGCGCAGAAGAATGGCCAGGATAACGCGCTGCCATCGATACAGCTTGGCATTGAAGATCAGAGCGCGCTTGCGACGTGCCCTTGGGGCTACAGTTGCGCTTATGTGAATTCGGTTTCGTGGTCCAGCCCCACCAAGCCGCTGCCGCACGAAGCGAATCCGCAGGTGGTTTTCGAACGGCTGTTTGGCGACGGAGGCAGCGCACAGGAGCGGGCGGCGCGCCGGCAGGCTAAGGCCAGCCTTTTGGATGCGGTGACCAAGGAAGTGAATCGGCTGAACAGCAAGCTGCCGGGAACGGACCGGGCGCGGCTGGACGAATATCTGGACGACATTCGTGAAATCGAGCGGCGTCTGCATAATGTGCAGAAGGCCAGCGATCCCTCGCCCGATGCGCCGGTGCCGTTCGGGATGCCCGAATCGTTCACCGAGCACATGAAACTGATGTGGGATCTGCAGGTGCTGGCGTTTCGTGCCGACATCACGCGCGTGTCGACGCTGATGTACGCGCACGACGTCAGCATGCGGAGTTATCCGGAATCGGGGGTGACTACGGCGAACCATGCGGCTTCACACCATGGGGCGGTTCCGAAGAAATACGAAGACTGGGCTAAGATTAATCGGTATCACGTACAGTGCCTGACTTACTTCCTCGAAAAATTGAAAGCTACGCCCGATGGGGATGGGAACTTACTCGACCATAGTCTGATTCTGTGGGCGACGAACATGGGCGATTCGAATCTTCATAGCCATAAGGATGTTGGTCACATGCTGATCGGCGGCGCGATGGGGCAGCACAAAGGCGGCCGGCACATCCAGACGCAGGGATCGACGACGAATCTGCTGCTGGCTACTTTGCATATGTGTGGCGTCGAAAAAGAGCGCATCGGCGACAGCACCGAGCCGCTGTCGTTGTCGTAATCCATGCGCCTATTTGCAGCCATCTTGATTGGTGCGGCGCTTCTGCCGGGGGCTGGTTTCGCCGCGAGCGAAATCGCCGATGCGGTGATGAATCAGGATGCGGGCGCGGTCCGTGCGTTGCTCGCGAAGAAAGCGGACGTGAACGCGCCGCAGGCCGACGGCACCACCGCCTTGCATTGGGCCGCGCGATGGAACGATCTGGAAACGGCGCGCTTGTTGATTCGCGCCGGAGCCGATGCCAAAACAGCGAACCACGACGGGGCTACGCCGATGTTTCTTGCATCGCAGAACGGAAACGCGGCGATGATCGAGGAGCTGCTCAAAGCCGGAGCGGACGTCAACGCACCGGTGCTTTCGCATGGCGAGAGCGCGCTGATGATGGCGTCGCGCAGCGGCAGCGTGGACGCGGTGAAAGTACTGCTCGACCACGGAGCGCAGATGGAAGCGCGAGATACTTTGCGCGGCACCACGGCGTTGATGTGGGCCGCCGAACAGGGCCACGTGGCGGTGGTGGAGTTACTGGTCCACCGGGGCGCCAACGTAAGCGCTCAGTCGGCGGTCTTGAGAACGCTGGTAAGGCGAGGGCTGGGATTTGCGCCGGCGAAATACCAGGGCGGTCCCGACGCTCCCATCAAAGGCGGCTTAACCGCCTTGTTGTTTGCGGCGCGCGAAGGTTCCATGGATTGCGTTCGCGCACTTACCGCGGCGGGCGCCGGCGTGAATGAGACGTCGGCTGATGGAAGCAGTCCGCTACTAGTAGCGGTGCAGAACGGTTACTACGACATCGCGCTCTATCTCATGGACCACGGGGCGAATATCAACCTGGCTAACTCGAAAGGCTGGACGCCGCTCTACCTGGCGGTGAAGAATCGCAATGAGGAGACCACCGCGATTCCGGGGCCGAACACGGATGGCGTGCTGGACTTCATCAAGACGCTGCTGGATCGAGGAGCGAACCCCAATCTTCGCATCAAAGAAGACACCGAGATCCATCAAGGGATGACGGCCGCCTGGCTCAAGGAAGCAGGCGCCACGCCGTTGCTGCGCGCGGCACTGTGCGGGGATCTCACGGTGGTGCAATTGCTGCTGGCGCATCACGCCGATCCGCTGATTCCCACCTTCGACCATACGACACCGCTGATGGCGGCCTCGGGAGTGGGGTGGGCCGATGGAATGCTGCGTGAATACTCCGAAGACCAGACGCTTGAAGTGGTGAAGTTATTGCTGAATTTGGGCTCTGATGTTAACGCAGCCAACGATCACGGAATTACCGCGCTGCATGGCGCGGGCTTCAAAGGCGCCAATAAAGTGGTCCAGCTTCTGGTGGACCATGGCGGCAAACTGGACGCGCTGGATAAGGGCGAGGATTACGGATTCGGAGTCAGCTCCGTCAGAATGACGCCTTTGAACTGGGCCGAGGGCGTGCCGATCGGGATGTCGTCGGCGATATTTCACACTGACACCGTGGCGCTCATGGCGCGGCTGATGAAGGAACGAGGAATTCCGGTAGTCTATAACTCATTCCACGGTCAGAAGGGCGCCGGCTATAATTTCGGCGGACCGGAAGCACCGAAATAACCCGTTTGAGTCCAGGCCTTATCACACCCCGCTGTTGCACTCAATCAAAGTCTGTGATAACCTCCATTTCCAAAGGAACCAGGAGGTTCTATGAGGACAATCGCCGCCACCCTGTTGGTGTGTGCCTTGAGTCTTGGGGTAACGTGGGCACAATCGCAAGCTACTTCGCAGATCCAGGGAACCGTTCTGGACGCATCGGGAGCACCTGTCCCCGGCGCCCAAGTAAAAGTAACCCAAACTGACACCGGCATAAGCCGGACTGTCAGTACCGGAACCGACGGCACGTATGTGCTGCCCAATCTTGCCATCGGGCCATATCGTCTGGAAGTGAGTAAGTCTGGTTTCAGCACTTATGTTCAGACCGGCATTGTATTGCAAGTGGCAACTAATCCTACCGTCGATGTTGCGCTGAAAGTCGGCGCGGTAAATGAGCAGGTGCAGGTGGAAGCCAACGCGGCGCTGGTGGAGACGCAGGCCACCGGCGTCGGAAACGTGATGGAGACCCAGCGCATTGTGGAGCTGCCGCTGAACGGCCGCGTTGCTACCGACTTGGTGCAGTACACCGGCGCGGCGATTCCATTGGGCGTAGCGGGCAACGGAGGCTATCCGAATACACCGCAGTTCTCCATCATGGGCGGACAGGCATTTGGCGTTGGGTTCTGGCTGGACGGCAGCGTGTACAACAATCCGTGGGATCTGGCGAACATGCCGCTTCCTTTCCCGGACGCACTGGCGGAGTTCAAAGTTGAATCCAACGCGTTGACGGCGCAGAACGGCGTCCACGCCGGCGGCACGCTCACGGGCGTCACGCGATCCGGCACCAATAATTTCCACGGGGACTTGTTCGAGTTTTTGCGGAATGGCGATCTGAACGCTCGCAACTTCTTCGCGCCCACGCGGGACACGCTGAAGCGCAACCAGTTTGGCGGCACCATCGGCGGCCCGGTGGTGAAGAACAAGCTGTTCTTCTTCTTTGGGTATCAGGACACCATCACTCGCCAGGATCCGGCGGCCAACACATCCGCAACTTTTGTTCCGACCGCTGCCATGGTGGAAGGCAATTTCAGCGCCTGCCCCGGGGATTTGAGCGCAGCGGTTCTGGCCGGCCTGCCCGCTTCTGTCTCCAGCCAGATTCACAACAATATCATTCCAGCCTCCCTGTTTGACCCAGCCTCACTCAAACTGGCTGCGCTGCTTCCCGTTTCCAACTCCCCTTGCGGCAACACCGGTTATGGGCTCCTGACCCGGATCAACGAGAATCAGTATATCGGCCGCGGGGATTACCAGATCAGCCAGAAGGACACGTTGTTCGGGCGCTATATTCGCACGCATTATTTCCGGCCGGCTTCGATCACTTTCACGCCGACTAACCTTCTCACCACCTCGCAGGGCGAGTTGGACGACGCGGACCAGAGCTGGGTAGTGGGTGAAACGCATTTGTTTAGCCCGACATTGGTCAATCAATTCCGCGCTTCCGTAGACCGGCTGGCCGTCTTTCGCAATGAGCCCCCGTATGTATCGGCCTGCGATTTGGGTGTGCCGGTCTATTGCGGATACGTGCCACACGAGAGCGGCTTCGCCGTGACCGGCGCGTTTTCTGTGGGCCCGGGCACTGGCGGTCCGGCGCATAATCACAGCACGCCGCTGCAACTCAATAACGACGTCAGTTGGGTGCACGGCAATCACCAGATCGAGTTCGGAGGGGGCGGAGAAGTCTCCAAGATGCTTTTCTATGGGAACGTCTACTCGCAGACCAACTGGACCTTCAACAACATTCCGGCGTTTCTGCTGGGGGAATTCAGCGCGAATTCCATGTCGTTGCCCAACGACTTGTTGCAGGAAAAATGGTTCATGAACTTCTTTGTGCAGGACACCTGGAAAGTCAGCCCTCACTTTACGGTCAATGTTGGATTGCGCTGGGAACCCTTCTTCCCGCCGTCGGAAATCAATGGGTCGGTTTACAACTTCAGCCTGGCGAATCTGATGGCGGGTGTGAAGAGCACGCAGTTCGTGAACGCGCCGCCCGGCCTCAGTTACCCGGGCGATCCGGGCTTTATCGGGAAGACTGGCGAACAGAAACAGTGGAATCTATACGCACCCCGCGTGGGGCTGGCTTGGGATCCCAAGGGCGACGGAAAAATGGTGGTCCGCGCCGGCTTCGGAATTTCTTACGACTATGTCGCCGGCGAGTTGATGGTGAACTCGGCCGATGCGCCTCCCTACGGCGGCACCGAAATCTGGGCAGGCCAGTTTAGCAATCCTTTCGCGAGCAATCCGGGCGGCAACATCTATCCTTATTCCGTGAATAAGAACGCACCGTTCGCCCCCGGCGGAACCTACCTTTATGTTCCACCGAATCTAAAGACTCCCGAAACAATGCAATGGAACCTCGTTGTCCAGCGGCAGCTTGGCAGCGATTGGCTGTTGTCGGCTACCTACGTCGGCAGCGAGAGCGAGCATCTGTGGGACTCCTATCAAATGAATCCGGCGGTGTATATACCGGGAACCTGTGCAGCGGGCCAGTATAACCTGAAAGTTGCCGGCCCTTGCTCCTCGGTAGCCAACTACAACTATCGCCGCGTGTTCGCTGTGAACAACTATCCTGGCGCGGTCACGGCCGCCGGCGTGCCGATGTTCGGGTATGTGGATTCGTTCGACAGCGGCGCTACGTCCGACTACAACGGCTTGCTCCTGCAAGTCCAGAAACGCTTCAGCAAAGGCCTCAGCACGTTCGCCAACTACACCTGGTCGCACTGCATCGGTGACCTGTCCATCGGCGACAGCACGGGCAACGCGGGACAGGGCCTGGCCAATCCCAACAACCGGGCTTATGATCGCAGCAATTGCCAGTCCAACGAAATCGGCGGTATATTTTCCGCCGACCGCCGGCAGATTTTCAATCTGAACATCGTGTATCAAACACCGAAGTTTTCCAATGCTTGGGCCACGCGGCTGCTATCGGACTGGAAATTCGCAGAGATTTTCCATTACACCTCGGCGTATTGGGTTTCAGCCTACCTCTCCACCGATATTGCTTTGAATGGCGATACCGCGAACGAGCGGCCGGTCCAAATATTAGGGGATCCTCTGTGCGCCAACCCCAGTCCGAGCTGTTGGATCAACCCGAAGGCCTTCACCACGCCTGCGGCAGGCACACTCAGCGCCACGGGCCGCAACAATATTCCCGGTCCGAGCTTCTTTGGATGGGATTCGGCTCTCTCGAGGGAGTTTCCTGTTCACGAAGGTTACTTTCTTGAATTTCGTGTGGAGGCTTTCAACATAAGCAACAGCTTCCGCGCAGGCGTTTCGATTCCCAGCCTGGCGGCTGGCGGCTCAGGCGTGAATACGACGTTCGGTACGCCGACCTTCGGGCAGATTACGAGCGCGCTGGACCCCAGGATCCTTCAAGTGGCGGCTAAGTTCACGTTCTGAGTTGAGCGCAGCCGTCTACTTCGTCCAGCAGGGGGTGATTTCCCAACCGGACGCGTCGGCCTGATGTTTGAAGGTGTAGCTGCGGACGAAGGGCTCGGTGAGGTAAGTGGGATCATCCACTTCGGCCGTCACCACCAGGTATGAATCGTTCTGGTCGCCCTCCAGGCGGTTCATGTACTCGGTGAGCACCGCTTTGGCGGAATAGGGAACGCCGTTCTTGCGAATGTATCCGGGCAGCATGTTGTTGGTGACCACTTCCAACGTACCGGCCCGGCTGGCGGATGGCTGACCGAGCAGGCGATCGTTGATTACAACGCCGCCGCGTCCCCGGCGCAGCACGTTCCACTTTGCCGCCGAATATCCCTGCCAGCTCGGCGCACCCGGCTTCCCTTCATCGGCCTTGAAGTGCAGCAGGCGGCTCTGGTTACCGGAATCGAAATCCAGGCGCAGCGTGTTGTCGTCCGCCCAGGTGATGTGCAGACGGCCGGGGCGCTGCATCACGCCCACCGCGCCATAAGCACGGCACTGGTTACCGTCGGATTCATCCTTGTCCGGATCCCAGGCCATGGCGGTGCTTTCGGCGCTGGGTTTCAGCGGCAGATAGAGAATATCGCCTTTCTGCGGAGTGACTCGGAAGCGCCATTCGTCGACAATCATGGAGACCCAATAGCCGGTGAGATCGATGGGCGCGGCGGCTTCAGCGGTGGGCGGAGGACCGGCGGGTGGGCGGCGCTGCTGTGCCTGCGTGTTCATCGGCAGCAGCCAGAACGCAGCCCCCGCGGCCATGAGAACGGCTGCGCGCCGCATCTTACTTTTTCTGTGCATTGTCCATCAGGCTCCGGTAGATCGACTCCACAAACATGTCCGGCGTCCAGGAAGCATCACTGCCGTAAATTGGATCCCAGTCGGCGGTGGGTTTCAACTCCTGAATCTGCGCCAGCGTCATATCTTTCTTGATCATGTCCTGCACACGGTCCCGGATAATGGTCACCATGTCGCGATAGTAGGCCACATCCGCGTCGTCAATTATCCTGCCATGTCCGGGCACCACCAGCGTTCCGCCCTCGGTGCGGAATTCGGGCACGATCATATCCAGCAGGCGGTTCAAACCCGCAAGCAGGCCCTGCACGCTGCCGCCATGCTTGCGATCGATCACTGGGTAGCTGTTCAGGGTGATGAGATCGCCGACGGCGATGACGTCGGAGCCGCGGAAATGCACGATGCTGTCGCCGTTGCTGACGCCGTTCGGGATATGCAGAAGCTGAACGCCCTCGCCGTTGAAAAAATGGCTGAGCTTCATCTGCGTACCGAAGTAGGTGACGGTGGGCAGCGCCGCGAAGGGAACTTTCTCATCACTCAACTGATCGAGAACTTTGTCGAACGAAAGAATGGCCGCGCCTTCGCCGGCTTCGGCGCCAAGATCGCCGGCGACGTTTCCACCGGTGAAGGTTTCCCCGGCTTTGCCCAAGCTCTCATTGCCGCCGGTGTGTTCCGGACGCGCGCTGGTATTGATGATGAATCGAATCGGTTTCGGCGGCGCGGTAGTGGTGAGGACGGATTCTTCCTTGCCTTCGCCGTCGCCGGGCTGGGTTGCCTGTTGCCACGGGCCGTTCATTTCGCGGCTGATGTAATGGATGGCAGCCAGCACCTGGCCGCTCGCCTCCTTGTTACCGGAATCTACTAGCAGGACGCCATCCGGGCCCACCGAGACGGTGATATTTCCTCCAGCGCCCGCCAGCAGGAAAATGTTCTTGCGGATCCGCACGATATCGAGGCCGGGTTTGGCGCCATCCGCCGCAGGCTGCTGTGCCTGGCCGAGTGCGCCCACGGCAATGGCCGCGAACAGGGCGGCGGAAATCCGGAGCTTGCTACGCATCGGCGTCATTTCCTTGTCCCTGGTTTAGCGTTTTTCGCCGCGATGATTTTGCGTGCTGCTTCCGGGTACATGGACTCCGCGCCGCCCAGGGTCACGGTCATCGGCAGGTCATAATGTTTTGCAAAGTCATCGAGAAACGGATTCTTCTCCGGCAGATAGCTGGGCACGATGCCTGCCGGCCGATCGATCTCTTCCACCACGTCGCAAGGATACGGCGGGATTTCCTGGGTGAGGTTGTTGTGATACTCGGTGGTGCGGATCATCGGTTCGGTGAGGTAGACGGGATCGTAGGCGATGCTCACCCAGGTCAAATAGTCGCCGCGCCGCAGCCAGTACTGCACCAGATGCGTGCGGTCACTGGAGGGAACGCCGTTGCGGCGGAAGTAATCTTCCTTGAGGTTGGTGGTCCGGATCTTCAGCATGTCACCCACGAATTGCGCGGTGGAAAAGCCTCCCCAGGTGTAGGGGGCATTCTTGTCGGGGCGCGGGCGGCCATCCATGTAATAGGCATTGTCGATGGAACGGAGCCATTCGGCGTGAAACGCCACGATCTCGCGTGACGCCGGGTCCACTTCTTTCCAGATCCGCACCGGCGAGGGGCCGCGCTCGATATAGACGGCGCCGTGCGGCCGGCATTGCCATTCCGGCAGGGTATAAAGAGAAGCGTTCCAGGCTTCGGCGCGCAGCAAGCCCGCGTGGCTCATCGGGATCCCGATGAATTCGCCGATGCGCGGATTGCCGGTGTTGTCTTCATCGCGGACGCCGCTCCACTCGCCGGAGAATTCCATCTGGGCCAGCGCCGGAATCGCCAGCGTAAATAGGGCCAGCCACCAGCCAAGTTTCTTCATCTCGCGTCCTCCTACGCTTTCGATTCCACTGCTTCGCGCGCCAGCCGTTCTTCGCGGTAAGGATCATTCACGGCGCGGCATTCCTTGTTGAAGATCATGGTGGCACGCTGCGCGGTTGTGAACGGCGCCCAATGCGGCAGTCCTTTATGGTTGGGATTGCCGGTGCGCGCGAAGGCAGCCCACGCGCCGCTGATCTTTTCCGCCAGTTGGTAACGTTCGGGCGCCGCGCCCACCATGGATTCGGCGATATCCACATTTTCGAAGACGAAGGGAATGTCCAGCGTATGATATGAGCGCAGCTGACCGCCGCGCACCGGCGAATACCATTGGAAATAATATTTGTAGACGGGCGCCTTCGCCAGTTCGGCCTTACGATCTGCTTCAGTGTCCGTGCCGTTGCGGAAGTTGGAGAAGTCGGTGGACAGAATCAGGAACAGGTCCAGGTTGCCGGCTTTAGGACGGCCTTTGCGATAGACCGCGATCAGCCGGTCGGCGCCGGCGTCGCCGACATGCGCGGTCTCCTTCACGCGATCGTGCAGTTGAGCATTGTCCAGCGGATCGAATTTCATACTCGCGTTCCAGGTGACTTCGGTTTCAGTGGACCCGATCATGAAGGGCACGCCGGCGGTGATGGAAGGCGCCACCGGATCGAATGGATTGCTGGGTAATGTGCGTCCATCCACCACTGGAGAGAGCTGCAACCGTTTGGTTGCACGCATGGCTTCCAGCAACTGCTGCTGCGGCATTTTCTGGAGCTCGTCCACCTGGTGGGGCTTGAGTCCGAGCTGCGCCATGAACGCTCCGGCGCCCTCGGTGGCACGATCGCGCGGGACGCCTTTCACTTCCGATCCGCTTTCGGCGATGGCGCGATGAAACAGTCCCTTGGCCGCCGGCATGGCTAGGAGTGTACTGACTTTTCCGCCGCCGCCCGATTGCCCGAAAATGGTGACGTTGCCCGGATCGCCGCCAAAAGCCGCGATATTGTCGCGCACCCATTCGAGCGATGCGACCAGATCCAGCATGCCGACATTGCTCGCTTGCGCGAACGTTTCGCCGCCCAGTTCGGCCAGATACAAATAGCCGAACACGTTGAGGCGATGATTGACGGTAACCACCACCACGTCCTGCTTGGACGCCAGGTTGGTTCCATCGTACATTTTCCAGTTGGCCGAGCCGGCGGAGTATCCACCGCCGTGATACCAGACCATTACCGGGCGCTTGCCGCTGAGGCCGGGGGTCCAGACGTTCAGGTGCAGGCAGTTCTCGGTGCCATGCGCATCGCCGGCTGGCTGCTGCGCCATGGATTCTGGGATGAGGCGAGAAGGAATTTGCGGCGACGATGGGCCCAGCTCCAGCGCATCGCGCACGCCGGTCCAGGACTGGGGTTTCTCAGGTGGCAGGAAGCGGCCCGCGCCGGCCGTAGATGCGCCGTAGGGCACGCCTTTAAACGCGTAGACCTTTTCCTGGATGGCGCCGCGGATTTTGCCGTTGGCCGTGGCGACAATGGAGCCGCCTGGTTCGGACTTGGCCGCTTGTAGCTCTGCGAGGGAACCGCCCAAGAGTAAGCCTGCCGCTGCGGAGCCGCGGCCCAAAAAAGCGCGCCGGTTCAGGGATTGCATACACACTCCTGATATTTCAAATCTCACCAATCGGTCCATGATTATATATCAGTGGTCGACGAATCAGCGGCGTGATCGGCTAATTGTCCGTTGGCATCTTCTGGACTTCGTCGATGATCAGGACGTCGAACGGCAGCTTTTTGTGAACAAGCTGTAGTCCCAGTTGATCGTGCAAGGCCTTGAACACGAACGGCGCACCGGAAGGTGCGGGAGCAGCGTCAACTGACGCGCTGGGAAGGCCAGTGGTGTATTCGAGCGTGAAATCGTACTTTCCAGGTAGTCCCGTTTTGTCCACCACGGGAAGGTCGTCGGGGTGATCAATAATTCCGCCAACTGGGTAAGCGGTTCCTGGCGTGACCTGATCCGAACCAGCACAGTGCCGTCGGCCGAGCTTGAATTGTTTGCCGCCCAAGCGGGAGCAGTGGGCCTCAGGCGTGGCCAACCCTTTCCGCTGACTGGTTGTGCTGCGGTACCCTCTTTGAGCTTGAATCCCGTCTTCGCGATCAGCAATTCATACGCCGGGAACTCTTTCGATTGAGTGTGCAGCTTCAGGTGGAATCGGTCCGCCAAAAGATTCTGCAACATGGCGCGAAACTGCTCCTTGGTAGCGCCCGCAGGCACTTTGGCAATAAGATCGAACGCCTGCGGCTCCAGAGGTATCGGACTCTGAACCTGCCATTTCCGGACGTTGTAAGCGATACGCATCAGGTCCGGCAATGTCGCGAGACCAAATCGGTACAGGCCCGGGTCGGAGCTTCCGGGGCCACCTGCGGATCCTCGGATACTGTGCGGTCCGGAAGGCCTGATGGACGCCACTTCGAACGCCGGGGCTGCTGCACCTCCGTCCTGGGGCTGAGCCCAACGTGCGATCACAAGCAGCACGCAACCAGCTCGCCACAGCCGCACGGTGAGTCTCACTTCTGCTTGGTAAGCTGTTTGCGGATCTGGAGCAATTCCCGGCGGCGTTCAGGGCTGGTTTTGGGGTAAGACATTTTTAGTCCTTTGAGCGCATCCAGCATGATCCGGGAAATGATCAGGCCGGTATTCTCTTTGTCGTCGGCGGGAACAATATACCAGGGCGCGTTGTCAGTGGTGGTAGCGCTGAGGCATTCCTCAAACGCGGTCATGTATTGCTTCCAGTATTTTCGTTCCTTGATGTCGTCAGGGCTGAATTTCCAGTTCTTCTCCGGATCGTCAATCCGCTTCAGGAAGCGCTTTTTCTGTTCTTCTTTGGAAAGATGCAAAAAGAACTTAATGATGCGCGTGCCGTTGCGGTGCAGATGATCTTCCAGGTTTTCGATGGAACGATACCGGTCGCGCCAGAAATGCTTTTTGTCGATCAGCTCGGCCGGCAGTTCCTCATTGGCGAGAATCTCCCGATGGACGCGAACGATCAGCACTTCCTCGTAGTAAGAGCGATTGAAGATGCCGATATGGCCGCGCTCGGGCAAAAGGCGCGTCGCCTTCCACAAGAAATCATGTTCCAGCTCCTCGCTGCTGGGATGTTTGAAGCTGAAGACCTGGCAGCCTTGGGGATTGACGCCCGACATCACGTGCTTGATGGCGCTGTCCTTGCCGGCCGCGTCCATGGCTTGAAAAATCAGCAGCAGCGCGTAGCGATTGTCGGCGTACAGCAGGTTTTGCTGCTCGCTTAGTTTTTCGATGTGTTCGCTAAGGAGCTTTGCATACTCATCCTTCGAGCTGTAAACCGGTTTCCCCTTGGTGGGCCATTTGTCGAGATCGACCTTCTTGCCGGGGCGAAGGCGAAAATCGTCGGGATTGATCTTTTTCATCGCTATATTATTTAGGGCATATCTGAAGGCTCAGCGAAGCCTCCATCCGCGAGCCCGATCCACCGGAGTACCAGCCCGCCACCGGAGACGCGAGATCGTGATCGAAGCCGGCCGCTACGGCGATGTGCTGGTTCGAAACGGCGAGGCCGCGCGCGGGATCGTAACCGCGCCATCCAATGCCGGGCAAATAGACTTCGGCCCAAGCATGCATGTACGAATCCTGGTTCAGCGAGCCACTACTGGCCGACGCGCATTCATATCCGCTGACAAACCGGGCGGCAATCCCCATCACGCGGCAGGCATCGCAAAACAGCACCGCCAGATCGCGGCACGATCCTTCCTTGGCGCTCAGCGTCTGGTGCGATGCCCATGGTGGACCATAAGGACGGGTCACCTGGCGGCAGGTCCCAAAGATTTCGCGGCTCAGCGCCGACAGGAATGCGAGCGTGTTCCATTGGGTGTTCGCGGCGGTCCACTGGGCGTATTGCTTCACGGATTCGGCCACGTGCGTGTCGTTGCGGTACGCGATCAGGGCCGTGGATAACGGCTCCAGATACCACAGCGGAAGATTCAGGGCCTGGGTGGCTAGAACATAGTCGAACGGATTTGTTCGTAGCATCTCTACGGTGAATCCGCTTACCACGCGCAACTGGCTGGTGGGTGCGTTGAACCACGCGTTCAGGGCGAGCGTGCCATCCTGATCCAGGCACTCGGTGGTTCCGGCGGGCGTTGGCGTGATCTGAAGGTCGAACGCGAGCAGCCGTTGCGCGCTGTTTTCCCGCGGCCGAAGGCGGAAAATATGCGGCTCCAGGTACACCGGAAAATCGTAGCGATAGACGGTGGAGTGGGCGACGTTAATTTTCATGCGAGAAATGCAACGGATCTCTCAGATTTTGCAGCTCGCGATAATAGTACAAGGGCGCAGGACGCCGGCTATGGAACCGGAGTGCCTTCAGGAATTCGATCTCCGGCTCGGTGGCGTCGCCGCTCAAGGCCTTGTCGTTGAGGAACTGTTCGAAACCCGGCTCTAACGCGAAGGATTGCCGGGTTTCCTGTTCTACAAACTCAAACCGCTTACGGCTGCCGGGCGCTAAACGGTGGTTGAGGACAATGTCCATGCCAAAAGTCTTCAGGTCCATGTCCCAGGAGGCGATGATCGGTTCCAGGAACGAAACGCAATTCTCCACGGAAATATTGAAGACCTCGGTGTCCAGAAATTCCAGAATCGTCACGCGCATCTGCTCATAACTGCGCCGGCCCGTTTGGGCCATGCGCCGCAGCCACTCCTCGCTTCTCAATTCCTCCTTGGCGACGCCCTGAGCGACGTCCAGAAGTTTTTGCGTGACCAAACGTTCGAGCTCGCCAAACGGCTCCTTCTCAAAAATTCTGCGTACTTCCTTTTCTTTGCCGGGCTCGCATTTGCGAAGGATTAGCTCACGGCACTCCTGGAACAGGGCCCGGGGCCGTTGGGCTGCCCGCTTCTTCAACTCCTCCTGACGCTGCAGATCCGCGAGCCTGGAGAGTTCGCCGGTGGGCAGCTTCAGGAACTCGCCGATTTTGTCGTAGAGGTCGGTACGTCCGGCGCCGGCGGGGCCTTTCGGCGTGTCAGGAGTTGCGAGACGTAAGATTCGGTGACCTGAGTGGCGGCAGCTAAATCTCTCTGATCGAAGCCTAGCTCGCTCAAGCGCTGTTTTATCACTAGCGAGACGTCCAAGTGAGCACCTATTAACTATTGGCAGTGAACCAATGTCCAAGTCTGGCACGGCGCGCATTGACTTGCAACCAATACTTAACCGATCATGGTGAATAGCGAGAGTGGAATGGACAAGAGACTAGCGAAACGACACAAGCGCCAGGTTGCCCGCGCAAAAGAGCACGTCAAACTCTCCGAGCCCGATTTGAGGACGCCCGAACAGATCAAGGCTGCCCGCGAAGCAAGCCAAGCTAACCAGGGTGGTAAGAGCACCGGTGGGAATGTAAGGAACTCGACGCCGGCATTCCGAAACGTTCAGGGTACAGGAAGCGCCGCGAAGACTGACGGTTAGAAAGAGGCCAGGAAGCTATGTTTTCCTCCCACTGTCCGCATTGCAAATCGGTGGATTTTCGGGGTGTAGGCGTTCGAAACGCCTTGGAGCAGGCCATCCACTGGATTCTTTGGCCTTACCGCTGCACTCTTTGCGGCCACCACTTCTTCCTGCTGCGGTGGCTGGCGCCTATCGGCGGAACTGCCTGAGCGCAGTGGCGACACCGCGTCTTTGACGGCTATTTCCCTTCGCCTTTGTCCACTCTGGTGGGCAGAGCCATATGGACTCCGCACCGATCCTGCGATCTCCATTCCGAAGATGCCGGTGCCAACGGACGCGCTGAAATCTGCGCTTCTTTCGGGGCATGTTCGTTGAAGGTTCGCCCGGACGGCACGATGGATAATCAAGGTCGCCCCAGACGCCATGGTCAATAATCAAGAAAGAGTCATGACGCCTCAACTTTTCTGGATCGTTGGTGCCTGGCCCGGCCGGCTGGCCATTGCGACTCGGCCGAGGGGAGGGGACTGGCTTGAGGATGAGGCAGGCGGCTGGCGCAGGGCGGCTATCGATGTGGTGGTCTCCCTGCTGGAGAGCGATCAGGAAGATCAGCTGGACTTGCTGGACGAACCCAAAGCCGCGCAGGCAAACGGCATCCATTTTATTTCGTTCCCGATCCCGGATCGGGGCGTCCCAGCGTCCACGCCCGCGGCAATCCTGCTGATGGCCCGCATCGCGCGCGAGTTGGAAGAGGGAAAAAACGTCTTGGTGCACTGTCGCCAAGGGATCGGCCGCTCGGGTCTAATTGCAGCGGGTGTTCTCGCCACTTCCGGAATTAGTCCCGACGATGCAATTCGGATTGTCAGCGCTGCCCGCGGCCTCTCGATTCCAGAAACTCACGACCAGAAGCTGTGGGTGCAGGGACTGCGCCTGAATCCGCCGGTTGTGGCTCGCTGAGGTCTGCCTTGCTTCTAACGCCGGCGACGGGCCGGTACTTTGCGCTTGGTTTCCACTAACTTGGTTTCGGCCGAGAAGGCTTGCTCCAGCAGTTCCGCAAGCTCCTCCTGGTGGCGCTTCAACGAACCGGATGCCGGACTGGCGCTGGCCGCGCGGCCCGCGTAGCGTAGCACGCGCTGGGTGGACTCGAGCACCGGCTGCATCTGCTCCTGCACGAAACGCCAGGGGCCCATGTTGCGCGGCTCTTCCTGCACCCATACCACGTCGGCCGTTTCCGGATAACGCGCCAGGATGTCGCGCACCTGTCCGGCGTGGAACGGATAGATCTGCTCCAGACGAACGATGGCGACGTCGGAAATCTTGCGCTCTTCCCGCGCGGCCAGCACATCGTAGTAAACCTGCCCCGAACACATCAGGACGCGGCTGACGCGCGATAGCTCAACGCCTGTGGTGTCGTCAATCACCTCGCGGAACGATCCGCTCATCAGATCATTCACGCTCGAAATAGCCCGCGGATGGCGCAGCATGCGTTTGGGCGTAAATACGATCAGCGGCTTGCGGACTCCCGCGGCGATCCGTGCCGCCGTGCATCTGGCGGCGCAGCAGATGGAAATATTGCGCGGGCGTGCTGGCGTTCACCACCTGCATGTTGTCTTCGGCGCACAGCGTGAGGAAGCGCTCGATGCGCGCGCTGGAATGTTCGGGGCCCTGGCCCTCGTAGCCATGCGGCAGCAGCAGCACCAGGCCGCTCGGCTGGCCCCACTTGGACTCCGCGCTGGCGATGAATTGGTCGATCATGATCTGCGCGCCGTTGGCGAAGTCGCCGAACTGCGCTTCCCACAACACCAGCGTCAGCGGATCGGCCACGCTGTAGCCGAACTCAAAGCCCATCACCGCGTATTCGCTGAGCGAGCTGTCAAAAACATCGAAGCGCGCCTGATTGGGCGCCAGGTGCTGGAGCGGAATATAGCGCTCGCCAGTTTCGCTGTCGTATAGCTCCAGGTGGCGCTGGCTGAAAGTGCCCGCGGCCGCTGTCCTGGCCGCTGAGCCGTACGGGCGTGTGCTCCAGGACCAGCGTGCCGAACGCCAGCGTCTCCGCGGTAGCCCAATCGATGGGCGCGCCGCGCAGGATCTCCTGCCGCTTTTTGAGGAAGCCTTCCAGCTTCGGGATGCACATGGAAATCGTCGGGAAAAGTGGTGATGCCGTGCACCACGCGTTCCAAAGCCGATCGGTCGACGGCAGTATTCGGCCGTGGCGCGATCATCTCTTCCGGGTCCACTGCACTTAATTCCTGAAGCTGATACTGCTCCCGGTTTTGCTTGGAAGCATCGTAAATATCGTTCAACCGCGTATGAATGGTCTTGCGGATCTGGGCCACGTGAGCGGCGTCGATCAGGCTGTCGCGAACCAGAGTCTCAGAAAACGAAGTGGCCACCGAGGGGTGATTGCGAATCTTGCGATAGAGCATCGGCTGCGTGTAACTGGGATCGTCGCCCTCGTTGTGGCCATGCCGGCGATAGCAGAACATGTCGATAACGACGTCTTTCTTGAACGTCTGGCGATAGTCGTAGGCCATCTGCGCCACGCGAATGCAGGCTTCTGGATCGTCGCCATTGACATGGAAGATGGGCGCCTGCACCATGCGAGCCACGTCGGTGGAATAGGGCGTGGAGCGCGCTTCGTTGGGATTGGTGGTGAATCCGATCTGGTTGTTGATCACCAGATGGATGGTGCCGCCGGTGGTGTAGCCTTCCAGCTGCGAAAGGTTCAGCGTCTCCGCCACCACGCCCTGTCCGGCGAAAGCCGCGTCGCCGTGAATCACAATGGGAATCACACGCTCGCGGGCCGTGTCGCCCAGGCGGTCCTGCTTGGGCCGACCAGACCTTCCACCACCGGGTCCACCGCTTCCAGATGGCTTGGATTGAAAGCCACGGACACCACGATCTCGCGGCCCGACGCCGACTTGTCGCACGCCGCTCGCGCCCAGGTGGTATTTGACGTCGCCCGATCCTTGGGTGCTATCGGGATCGATGCCTTCGAACTCGGAGAACAGCTGCACCATCGATTTGCCGACGATATTGGCCAGCATGTTCAGGCGTCCGCGGTGCGCCATGCCGATTACCGCCTCATGCACGTTGGTTTCGGCGGCGCGGTCCAGGATTTCGTCCAGAATCGCGATGGCCGGCTTCCGCCACCCTCCAGCGAAAAACGCTTGTGGCCAATGAAGCGCGTGTGCAGAAAGCGTTCGAACTCTTCGGCTTCAATGATGCGCTCCAGCGCCCGCAGCTTGGTTTGCGGATCCAGCGGCCAGCGATTTCCGGTGGGCTCCATGCGGAGCTGCAGCCAGCGCTTCTGCTCCGGAATCTGGATGTTCATGTACTCGCAGCCGATTTTTCCGCAGTAGGTCTGGCGCAGGGTCTCCAGGATTTCGCGCAGCGTGGCCATTTTCTGCGGCTGATCGTCCTCCGACATCAACGTGCCGGTCAGGAATTCGCGATCCAGATCCCAAATGGTCAGGCCATAGGTGGCCGGGTCCAGTTCGGAATGATAAACCGGCTCCGAACCTAGCGGGTCGAAATCGGCGATCAGGTGGCCGCGCACGCGGTAAGCGTTGATGAGCTGCAATACCGCCGCTTCCTTCACCACTTCGTCTTGCTGCGCGCCACGCAGGCCGGGAATGGAAACCGTGCGGTCCGGCTCCCAGTGAACCGGCTTGTGAGGAATCTTGAGGTCGCTAAAAATCTTCTCGTAGAATCCGTCTTCGCCCTCGAGCAGCGCTTGCAGGCGGCCAAGAAGCTGCCCGATTCGGCGCCCTGGACCACGCGATGATCGTAGGTGCAAGTAACCGTCATCACTTTGCTCAAGCCCAGCAGTGCGCGCAACTGCTCGGTCACGCCGTGATATTCGGCCGGATAATCGATGGCGCCGGTGGCGATGATGGCGCCTTGCCCGGGCATCAGACGCGGCACCGAGCCGAGCGTGCCGACAGTTCCCGGATTGGTCAGCGAAATGGTGGTGCCTTCGAAATCGGGCACTGTCAGCTTGTTATTGCGTGCGCGAAAAATGATGTCGTCGAAGGCCGTGATGAACTGCGCGAAGTCCATGGGAGCCGGCGTCTTTGATGTTCGGCACTTTCAATGACCGCGTGCCGTCTTTGCCCGCCACGTCCACGGCGATGCCGATGTTCACCTGGTCGCGCACCACGCGGAACGGCTGGCCCTTGGTCTCGGCGTAAGCGTGATTCAAGGAAGGGTTGCTGCGAAGCGGACTTCACGATGGCCCAGGCGATGATATGCGTGTACGAGATTTTGCTCTTGCCGAGCAGGGCGCGATGCTCGTTCATCACGCGGCGGTTTTCGTCGATCACCTTCACCGGCATCACGCGCTGCGAAGTGGCCAGCGGGATGCTGAGGCTCAGGTTCATGTTCTCGGCGATGCGCGCCGCGGCGCCACGCAAGGGCATCAACGTCTCGCCGGCAACCGGCTGATGCTCCGGAATGGTGGGCGTGGAGTTAGCCGTTGGGCCGCCGTTGTGCAACGCCACCGCCTGTTGTTGCGGCGCATGTGAGCCATTCGCCGGCGCTAAAGCGGGCCCTGCGGCAGGCGCTTCCGAAGCACTGCTACCGTTGGTCTCGAAAACTTCCTTCCAACTCTCATCGACGTTCTTACGATCGTTCAAGTACTGCTGGTACAGCTCGTCTTCGAGCCAACTGTTTATACCTAGTTCTGGTGCACGTGATTCGGACATGGAAATGGTGTTGAGGACTCTCCTTCATCATACCGTGCCCGGCCTTGTGACGTGTTGCAGCGAGCACCTGAAGCTAAGTCTTCCCGTGTCAGAGGCTTGTCTCACAGCGTTGGAGGGACATGGGCCGTAAATATATGTAATTCACGCAACCGTGATTTCCACGGCTACATCGGATTAAGTGGATAGAGAGAGGCTTATGAAAACAATAATCCCAAGTATTGCGATGGCAATAGCCATGGTGGCAGTGCCCATGTTTGGCCGTACCAATCCGTCGCCCACCGGCGATCTTGCCAATCAGGTGCGTCACCAGTTGGTGATGCTCCCTTATTACAACGTTTTTGACGACCTGAATTATGCGGTCGATAACGGCAGCGGCGTTGTTACGCTTTCCGGCGCCGTCACGTGGCCCGTGGTGAAAGAAGATGCCGCGCGTTCGGTGAAGCACCTTCCGGGCGTAACGCAGGTGATTAATAACATCCGCGTTCTTCCGCTTTCGCCCATGGATAATCATATCCGGGCGGCGGAATACCGGGCGATTTTTGGATATTCGGATCTGTACCGCTATGCGATGGGTACGCTGCCGTCCATTCACATCATCGTGGACAACGGACACGTCACTCTTACGGGCGTAGTGAACAATCCAGCGGACCGGGACGTGGCCTACGTGCGCGCCAACTCGGTTCCGGGTGTTTTCTCCGTGACCAATAACCTACGCGTGGCCGACAAGAGCTAAGCATTCGAGTTCTCGATCAGCGCTGAACAGTGGCCGCCGATTTGACCGACCGGCGGCCTTTTCGTTTTTGTGCTGCTTCCCGCCACTTCGCTACACTGATAGAACATGTGCGCGGAAGCCGCTAGAGCACCGCTCAAAATCGCAGACTTCCCTGAACTGAACGATCCTGCGCTTTATCTGAATCGAGAGCTCAGCCACCTGGAATTCCAGCGGCGCGTTCTGGAAGAAGCGCGGGATCGGCGCAATCCCCTGCTGGAACGCGTGAAATTTTTATCGATCCTGGGCTCGAACATCGACGAGTTCTTCATGGTGCGGGTGGCGGGCGTCATGCAGCAGATCGAGAACGGCGTGCAGGAGAGCGGCATGGATGGCCGGGGTCCTTCGGAAACCCTGGACGCGATTCGCGCCTCGGTGGGCCGGCTGGTGAACGGGGCCTACGAATTCTTCCGTGAAGAGCTGCTTCCCGCGCTTCATGAGAATCACATTCGCCTGCTGAACCTGGGCGAACTGAGCCTGGAACAGCGTGCGCAGTTGGATACGTTTTTCGCCGAGAAGGTTTTTCCGGTGCTGACCCCGCTCGCTTTCGATCCAGGCCGGCCGTTTCCTCACATTTCCAATCTCAGCTTGAATATCGCGGTCGCGGTCCGCGAGCCCGGCGGCGGTCCCGAGCACTTTGCACGCGTCAAGGTTCCCGACAGCTTGCCGCAGTTGCTTCCAGTGGCCGTGCCAACAGCTAGCGGTCCGCGCGCGCATGGGTTCGTTTGGCTGGAACAGCTGATTGTCGCCAACCTGCACCATTTGTTTCCCGGCTTGGAGATTTTGCGGGCGCACGTTTTCCATCTCACGCGCGATGCCGAGGTGGCCATCAAAGAGCTGGAAACGGATGACCTGCTTGAGACCATCGAGGAAGCGGTATGGCAGCGGCGCTTCCGCGATGCAGTGCGCCTGCAAGTGGATGCGCGCATGCCTGCCGCGATGGTCGATTTTCTGGCCGCCAAGCTGGAGCTGGAAGCAGCCAATATCTTTCGTGTGCAGGGTCCGCTGGACCTGAGCCGCTTGCGGCACTTGCTGGCGCTGGATCGGTCGGATCTAAAGGACAAGCCTTTTCTTCCGCACACCCCGACGGGTTTTGCGTCGAAAGAGGATGATGTTTTCGAAGTAATCCGCCAGCAGGATCACCTGCTGCATCATCCCTACGAGTCATTTCAACCGGTGGTGGAATTCCTGCGCAAGGCCGCCAAGGATCCGGATGTGCTGGCAATCAAGATGACGCTCTACCGGCTTGGGCGCAATTCGCCCATTGTGGAGGCGTTGCTGGAGGCGGTGGAGAACGGCAAGCAGGTGGCCGTCGTGGTGGAGCTGAAGGCTCGCTTCGATGAAGAGAGCAACATCGAATGGGCCAGGGCGCTGGAACGGGAAGGCGTGCACGTGGTGTACGGCCTGCTTGGCCTGAAAGTGCATTCCAAAGTGATCCTGGTGGTTCGCCGCGAAGGCGACGTCATTCGCCGGTATTGTCACTTGGCAACCGGAAACTACAATTCCGCCACCGCTCGTCTTTATACCGACCTTGGCTTGTTTACCGGCGATGAACGAGATCGGCGCGGATGCCACCGATCTGTTCAACTATCTGACCGGCTATTCGCGCAAGAAGACGTTTCGAAAATTGCTGGTGGCGCCGCTCAATCTCCGGCAGCGCGTGGAGGAGATGATTCTGCGGGAGATCGAGATCCAGCGCCGCGGGGGACGGGGCCGGATGATCCTGAAGATGAACGCGCTGGAGGATGGCCCCATTATCAAACTGCTCTATCAGGCATCCCAAGCCGGCGTGGCCACGGACTTGATTATCCGCGGCGCGTGTTGCCTGCGCCCTCAGGCTGCCGGGCATCAGCGAGAACATTCGCGTGCGAAGTGTTTTGGGCCGATTCCTGGAGCACAGCCGTATTTTTTACTTCCGCAACAACGGCGCCGACGAGTGCTATCTGGGCAGCGCCGATTTGATGCCGCGCAACCTCAATCGCCGCGTGGAGGTGCTCTTTCCGGTCAATCGGCCGGAGATGATCAAGCGGATCAGGGATGAAATCCTGCATTCCTATTTGCACGATGAGATCGGCGCCCGGCACATGGCCAAGGATGGCTCCTACTCGGCGAAATCGCGACGGGCGGGCGCGGACTGCCAGGCGTGGTTCCTGAATCAACGGACCATCTCGGCACTTCGATAGCGGCCCGGGCGGGTGACGGGGGCGACGGGGCGCCGCCGACGGCAGAGGGAGCGAGAGAGGGGGGGGAGAGGGGGACGAGAGAGAGGGAAGGAGGAGAGGAGGGGGGGGGGGGGGGGGGGAGAGGAGGACGCGAGGGGGAGAGGGGCGGAGGGGCGGGGGGGAAGGGGAGAAGGGGGGCGAAGAGGACGGCGCGCGGGAAGGGAGGAAACGCGACCGCGCGCGACCAGCGCGAGCAGAAGAGCGGACCCGACGCGGAAGAGGGAGGCGCGAGGACGGGGGAAGGCGACGCGCGGGGCGGCGTGGCGCCAGCCCCACGGCCGGAAGCACAGACGGCGGCAAGACGGGCGGCCGGGACGGCGGACGCGCGCGGGCGGCGAGTGGCGAGGCGGCGCGCCAGAGGGAAAGGAGAAAGCGGGGAAAGGGGGAGGAGGGGAGGGAGGGAGAGGGGAAGGGGGAAGGGGAGGGGAGGGGGGGGAGGAGGGGGGGGGGAGAGGGGGAGGAGGGAGAGGGGGAAGGGGAGGGGGAGGGGGGGGAGGGGGAGAGGGGGGGGGGGGGGGGGGGGGGGGGGGGGGGGGGGGGGGGGGGGGGGGCCCCGGCGGTGCGCTAAACTAAACAAATCCCGGTGGAAATGGATTTGCCGGAAAAACCAAGTCATGAGACTGGCCCTTTTCGGCGGCACCTTCGATCCCATCCACAGCGCTCATCTGACGGTCGCACGCGAAGCCGCCGACCAGTTTCACCTGGACCAGGTATGGTTCATCCCGGCCGCTCACCCGCCGCACAAGTCCGATCTGACGGCCGCGACTTACGAAGACCGGTACCGGATGACGGAACTGGCGTGCAAGGCTGACCCGCGCTTCTTCGCTTCGCGTTTGGAAGAAGGGGAAGACAAGAGCTACTCGGTGGACACCATCGAACGCGTGCGCGCTCTGGGCGAACAGCCCTACTTCATCATCGGCGCCGATGCTTTCGCCGAAATCACGAGCTGGCACCGCTGGCAGGATTTGGTCCGGCTGACCGAGTTTATCGTGGTGACGCGGCCGGGCCATCAGTATGCGACGCCGCCCGGAGCGCGGGTGCACAGGCTGGAAACCGTTGCTTTGCCTGTATCTTCCTCGGAAATAAGGCGAAAATTGGCTGAAGGGAGAGATTCCCACCGAGCTGCCGCCGGCCGTGGGCCGATATATATTCGAACGGGGCTTGTACCAACCTGTCGCATTGTTCAACCACCGTTCACTAATTCGTAATGCACTTGTAACGCAAATCGGGTTACCTTCTAGGAAAGGGCCCATGAAGAAAATCGTCCTGATTGAAGATGATTCCGACCTCTTCGCGCTCCTGAAATACAACCTGGAAAAGGAAGGGTTCGCAGTCGCCGGCGCGCAAACGGGGCGCGGCGCAATTGAGCTGTGCCGGCGCGAGCGTCCGGATCTGCTGATCCTCGATATCATGCTGCCGGATTCCGACGGCCTGGAGATCTGCAAAGGCCTGCGCAATCACTCCGAACTGGCGCACGTGCCGATTATTTTCCTGACCGCGCGCGCTTCTGAGACCGACCGCATCCTGGGTTTGGAGCTCGGCGCGAACGATTACATCGTCAAGCCGTTCTTCATCCGCGAATTGATCGCCCGCGTGAAGAACCAGTTCCGCACGCAATCTTCTCCGGCGCGTACGGTTAGGGCCGGGGATCTGGAGCTGGATCGCGCCAGTTGCCGCGTCACGTTGCGAGGGGCGGAAGTGGCGCTCACGGCCACCGAGTTCCGGCTGCTGGAGTTTCTGATGAGCCGCCCGGGCGTGGTTTATAGCCGCGAGCAGCTTCTGGATGCGGTGTGGGGACATGATCGCGCCGTGACGGATCGAACCGTCGACGTGTACATCCTGCGCTTGCGCCAGAAGATCGAGCCCGATCCGACCAATCCTTCGTTCATCCGCGCGGTTCGTGGCTTCGGCTACAGCTTCAACGAACACACGGTGGAAGCGCCGGTCAAGACCTCGCGCAGTGGTTTAGAATCACGTAATCGGCGGATCCACGCTGCCGATCGAAAACAGCGAAAACTCATCTTCGGGCCATTGTGTCGGCCGGCCCTTTTCCTCGCGCATGTGATGGTACCGGCCGCCGAAGAACAGCAGCGGCCGGCCTTCGTTCGCTTCAAAATGCTCCACTCGCGCGATGTAGAGCGTGTGGTCGCCCGCAGGATGAATGTCGTGCTACTTCCACCACGAAATATGCCACGGCGCCGCCGATCAGGGGAAGGCCGTTGCGATGCACGTATCGAACATGCAGCCCTGCACTTTGCGTCCCGCGAAATAGTTGCTCAGCGAATCCTGATCTTCGGCCAGCACACTGATTCCGAAGCGCCGCACTGCGGGCAAGATGCGGTGCATGTTGGAGCGATTGTCGAGCGAAACCAGAATCAGCGGCGGATCGAGCGACACCGAAACGAACGCGTTGGCCGTCATGCCGTGCGTCTGCTCTTCGTACTCGGCCGTGAGAACGGTGACGCCGCTAGCGAAGCGTCCTAATGCATTGCGGAATTGCCGGGTGTCAATTTGCTGGTTAGTCACTGATGATGGTTAATTACAACACTGCCACGATCACTTGCGGCCGTTCTTCATTACAACACTAATGTCGTTGGGATTGATCAGGTCCGGCACCGTCCAACCATCCAGATCGTACTCGGCCATGCACTGCTCGGCGAAGCCTTTGTACTTGGCCGATTGGCCCAACTGATCGGCCACCATCAATGTTTCAAAGCGAATGCTTTCGTGATTGCCGAAGTAGTTGCGCTCATACAACTCGTGCCGGCCGCCGAACTCGGTGCCCATGGCGTCCCACATCAGCTTCATCAGCTTCACGCGATCGAGCGCCGAGTATCCGTTGGAGCCGCGCACGAAGGTCTCCAGGTAATTGCGAATTTCGGGCACCTTGAAATCGTTGGCGTGCGACGGGAGATAGATCAGCGCGCTGGCGAGCACGTTCTCGATGATCTCTTTGAGCCGCGGATAAATCAGATTGGACGCGACGCGATACGCCAGGCCGTAATCGAGATTGGGGAGCACATAGCCGGGAGTCCAAGGCGTGGTGGTGCGCGCCATGGCGTCGGTGAGTCCCCAGAACAGATTGCGCCACGCCAGAACCTCGCCCACTTGCGCCTGGACGCCGCGGAAATCCTTGGAGCCGGTGGCTTCCACGCCCTTCAGCAACAGCCCGGCGATGAAATCGAGCTTGACGGACAGCCGCACGCATCCATGGAACATGAAGCGCGGCAGGAATCCGGAGCGCGGGAAGAAGTTGTTGACCTTGTCGATATCGCCGTACGCGAACACGTTTTCCCAAGGCACCAGGACTTTGTCGAAGACGATGATCGAATCGTTTTCGTCCAGGCGGCTGGAGAGCGGGTAATCGAACGGGCTGCCCATGGCCGCGGCGGTCATTTCATACGATGGCCGGCAGAACAACTTTACGCCGGGCGAATCGGTGGCCACGATGCAGACGAACGCGAAATCCTTGGTCTTGATGGGAAGCGCGCCGTTGTTGGCGATGAAGTTGTAGTGCGTCAGCGTGGACGTGGTGGCGACAACTTTCGCGCCGCTGATCACCAGGCCCGCGTCGGTTTCCTTTTCGACGTGCATGTACACGTCGCGCACTTCGGACAGTTCCTTGTTGCGATCCACCGGAGGATTCACGATGGCGTGATTGACGAACGTGACTTCTTCCTGCACCTTCTTGTACCAGCGGCGCGCGTTTTCCTGAAACGGTGTATAGAAATCGGAGTTCGCGCCCAGCGTGGCCAGGAACGCGGCCTTGTAGTCCGGACTGCGGCCCATCCATCCATACGTGACGCGCGCCCATTCGGCGATCGCGTCGCGCGAGCCGACCATTTCCTCGACGTTGTGCGGGGCCTTGAAAAACTTATGCGTGTAGCCGCCGCTGCCGGTGTCGGTCTCGGTGCAGAGGATCGACTTGCGCTCATCATGCAGCGCGTCATACAAGCGCGCCAGCATGCGCGTGGTATTACGGAAAGCCGGATGCGTGGTGACGTCTTTCACCCGCTCGCCGTAAATCCAGATTTCGCGCCCATCGCGCAGGCTCTCCAGAAACTCCTGAGAGGTGAACGGCTGAGTGCGCACGGCGCCAAAATGGCTGGTTGGGGTTGGGCTTCGGTGGACATGGATCTTTTCTCCTTACGCGAATTTCGTCCAATCGCGCTCGAATCGGAATACTTCTTTGGCGGGCGGGAGCGGCGCTTGGGTTTCAATCCAGCGGACTGGTTCGGCGCCTTGGTTGGCGAAGCTGTGGATGCAGCCCGACGCCAGTCCAGATTACATCGCCGGGGCCTAAATCATAACTTTTGCCGTCGGCGATGGCGTGCACGCGCCCGCCCACGATGAAATAGGACTCTTCGAACGTGTGATCGTGCGGGTCGATTTTCGCGCCGGGCGAATATTGGATCAGGAACAGCGACTGGTGCGTGGCGCCGAATGAGCGATCGACAAACATCTTGATGGCAACTCCGGTGGTGGCGTTGAATCCTTCCATTTGCGACGGGCCGCCCGGGCGGGGCAGTTGCGATTCGTCGAAGTGGCCGATCGGCGCGCTGGCGCATCGGGGACTGGCGATTCGGTCAGTGAAAAACGTGTCGCGGCCATATTCCGCCGGCCTGGGCTGTGGCGCTTGCATCTCAAGCCATCGAGCCGGGGCCGCGCCTGCGTTTTTCCAGGAGTGCGGTACGCCTGTCGGGATCAATCCGAAGTTGCCGGGGCCGAGCGTATGGGTCGTGATTCCCAATTTGAACCGCGACGCTGCCTTCCAGAATGTAGAAGCTCTCTTCGAACGAATGCAGATGCGAGTTCCACGCCACCGCCCGGTTCGAGAAAACAAATCCCCGTGCCCATATGAACCGAACCCATCGCGCGATCTACGTATGTGGCGCGGCGGAATCCGGTGCTGTGCGGTTGGTAGAACTGGGGAGTCTGCGCGGCGGCTGGGTCGATCCTGGAGACAGCGTGCATGGCGTGGTGGATCTATTATGGCTCTTAATTAACGTACGGGACGCGGGCGGGATGGGGCTAGCAGGAAGCTCACTTGGGTGAACAGAATCGTGACTTGGGCACGGTCTCAAACGAGGGGAAGTCCGCGCTATCCACTTCCAGTGCGACAGCCAGAGCGCGATCCAGTTCTCTTAGTTTCATGGGCCTCAACGAACCAACATAGTGCGTTAGGAACGACTTTGAAAGGCTGATCAACTCGTCGCAGTGGATACTGGAGTCCTTTTTCAGGCCCTCGTCAGGGCCGACGCTCACCTGCGTGCTTAATCCGTCGTGTTGCGAGTATACGGGCGAGCAGAGTACCGATGAGAATCTGGATTCGATTGACATCCGCATAATATAGCGACACTTTTGGCGGGAGAATGGGTTTGACTCAGTATGGGGAATCCCGCTGGAGAGGCACGTGATTTTGAAGCGCTGGAGAAGCGTCGGATGAAAGCGGTTCGATTGCTGGAAAAGGGAGATCTGAACCAATCGGAAATAGCGGGTCGGCTGAAAGTGTGCCGTCAAACGGTGAGCCGGTGGGTGGAGGAGTACAACAAGGGCGGTAAGGAAGCGTTGAAGAAAGCCGGACGGGCGGGCAGGAAGCCGGAGTTGAGCGAAGCGGATCGGGAGCGCCTCGGCGACTTGTTGAAGAAGGTCCGGAGGAGTTGGGTTATGAAACGCCTCTTGTGGACCTGCTGGCGGATGGCGCATCTGATCGAAAAAGAGTTTGAGGTTAAATACCATAGGGGTCATGTCTGGAAGGTTCTGGACGATCTGGGTTGGAGTTGTCAGCGCCCGGAGGGACGAGCGCGCGAACGGAATGAGGAAGAGATCCGCCGATGGAAGCGTGTGCGTTGGCCCGGGGATTAAAAAAAAGCCCAGACGGAAGGGCGTACGATCATCTTCATCGACGAAAGCGGAATGAGCCAGCGGCCGCACCGGGTGCGGACTTGGTCACCGCGCGGCGAGACCCCCATCTTGCAATACAACTTCAACTGGGACACGATCTCGGCGATGGCAGGGATGACGTTCTATAATTTCTATTTCCGGCTCTACAAGGGCACGATGAAAAGCGCCGAAGTGGTGGACTTTCTGGGAGCTTTGCTGCGGCACATTCCAGGGCCGTTGTTGATCGTATGGGATCGGTTGTCCGCGCACAGCAGCAGGATTACGCGCGACTTTATGGATCAGAATCGCCGACGGCTGTGGGTGGAATACCTGCCGGGTTATGCGCCGGAACTGAACCCGGTCGAGTACATCTGGGCTTACTGGAAGCAGCATGCGCTGCCCAACGTTTGCCCGAAGGACTACTGGGCGCTCGACGAGACGGCGCGCAGGACTCTGAAAAGAATGCGCCGCCGACCGCGACTCATTACCGCCTTCTGGAAGCAGGCTGAACTGTCGTTTGATGACTCTATATTGTGCGAAGGTCAATAGGAGGGCTTGCCTGCTCACGACAATGAACACCCGCTGCCTTCGCGGGTCCTTGGATCCCGGCTTTCGAACGAGATAGAGCTCGCCGCGTGTCACGGTAACTGCTGGTATTCCAGTATGTCAGCCGCTTCGCGGTTCAAACGATCGGCGTTGCGATTGATGATCTCAATGTCCCGGCGATCGCGCTCGTCGCTTCGAAGGCGAGCCAAGTAGGCGCGGGCGGCGCGTTCCAGGAGTGCCGAACGATTTTTGTCTAGACGGTCCAACTCCCTCAGGAGGTCCGACGGAAGTGTGATAGATGTCTTCACTCTCACAAGATAAATATACCCCAGACGTCGGGATCGGGTAGCGGGGTGCGTCGAGAGCTAAAACGTCTTGGACCATGGCGCTCACGTGGCAGGTGTCGCAACCCGCTGCCTGTGTTCTCCGCGCTGTGCCAAACTGAAGGTGGATGCCGCTGGTTCCACCGTATATCGAAGCGTTGCGTCCTTATGAGGCCGGGCGCAGCATTGAAGAAGTTCAGCGAGCCTATGGCCTAAGCCGCGTCAGCAAGCTGGCTTCGAACGAAAATCCATCGGGCACTTCGCCGCTCGCGATCGAAGCCATGACCCGCTGCATGAAGGGCTTGAACCTGTATCCCAACAGCGGCCTGGATCTGCGCCGCGTTCTGGCCGAAGAGTACGAAACCAAAATCGATAACGTGATGGCGGGCAGCGGTTCCGAAAGTCTGATCTCGAATATCATCCGCACTTTCCTGGGCGATGAAGACGAAGTGCTGACCACGGAAGCCGCGTTCATCGGATTCCAGGTTCTGGCGAAGTCGCGCGGCGTGGCGTATCGCACCGTGCCTTACCACGACTGGCATTATGACCTGACGGCGCTCGCCGATGCGATCAACGAGCGGACCAAGATCATTTACCTCGCCAATCCGAATAATCCCACCGGCACAATTTTTTCGAAGCACGAGTTTGACGCCTTTTACCGCCACGTTCCCGAGCGCATCCTGATCATTCTGGACGAGGCTTACTTTGAGTACGCCAAAGATACGCCTCGTTATCCCGATTCGATGAATTATCGCTATGACAACGTCATTACCTTGCGGACGTTTTCGAAGGTTTACGGGCTGGCGGGCGTGCGCATCGGCTACGGATTTGCGCACGAACGGCTGATCGCCAACCTGCTCAAGGTGAAGCTCCCGTTTGAGCCCAGTACGCTGGCGCAGGCCGCCGGCATCGCCGCGCTCGCCGATAAGGAGTTTCTGCACAAGTCGCTGGAACTGAATGCGCGCGGGTTGAAGTTTCTTACCACGGCATTGGGCGAACTCGGCCTCACCGTTGTAGCGTCAGAAGCGAATTTTGTGATGCTGGTGTTGCCGGACGCGGAGCGCGCCACGCGACTTACTAGCGACTTACTCCAGCAGGGCATCATCATCCGTCCACTGGCCAGTTTCGGCCTGCCGAATTGCGTCCGCATTTCGACCGGAACGCCCGAGGACAATGAACGCTGTATCGAAGCTATTCAGAAGTTAGAGGTACCCCTGTCATGCAACAGTTAGTGGAAAAACCCGTCTCAGAGAAAGTCCCCGCCGATTTTCTCCCGCTCAATGGCACCGACTATGTGGAGTTCTATGTCGGCAATGCCAAGCAAGCGGCATATTACTATCGCGCCGCATTTGGATTTAAGCCGATCGCGTACCGCGGACCGGAAACCGGCACACGCGACCGCGTTTCTTACGTAATCGAACAAGGCAAGATCCGCTTTGTGCTCACCACTCCGCTGTCCCCCGATGGCCCCATTGCCGACCATATCAAGCGGCATGGGGATGGAGTTCACGAGATCGCGCTGTGGGTGGATGACGCCGAATCGGCATATAGGGAGACCACTCGCCGGGGCGCTCGCGCGGTGCAGGAACCCGCTGTTCGCGAAGATAAAGACGGCCGCGTTCGCTTCTCATCGATCGCCGCGTACGGCGACACGATTCACGCTTTCGTCGAGCGGAAGGATTATCGCGGCGCATTTTTTCCGGGCTTTCGCGGGGTGGAAGGTAACGATCCGATCTCGCGTCCCACCGGGCTTCTGCACATCGACCACATGGTCGGCAATGTCGGCTGGGGACAAATGGATAACTGGGTTGCTTTCTATCGCGACGTCATGGGCTTCCAGCTTTACCAGCATTTTGACGACAAGGACATCAGCACGGAATATTCAGCGCTCATGTCCAAAGTGATGGCCAATGGGAACGGCCGCGTGAAGTTCCCGATCAATGAGCCGGCCGTTGGAAAGAAGAAGTCGCAGATTGAAGAGTATCTGGAATTCTATGGCGGTCCCGGCGTGCAGCACATCGCCATGGCCACCGCCAACATTATCGAGACGGTTTCCAAGCTGAGGGCGCAAGGCATCGAATTCCTGCGCGTGCCTAGCACTTACTATGACGATTTGGAAAAACGCTGCGGCAAGATCGACGAACCGGTAAGCGAACTGGCGGATTTAGGCATCCTGGTGGATCGCGACGACGAAGGTTACATGCTGCAGATCTTCACCAAGCCGGTGGAGGACCGCCCCACGTTGTTCTACGAAGTAATTCAGCGCAAGGGCAGCCGCAGCTTCGGCAAAGGCAACTTCAAGGCGCTGTTTGAAGCGATTGAGCGCGAACAAGCTTCGCGCGGGAATCTGTAAGCCGTCCCCTTACTGCGGGGCGACGGTCTTCTCTTTTTCGCCCTTCAACTCCGCCGCCAGAATAGGCTTCAGAGCGGCCAGGGTCAATTGGCCGTTATACTGCTTGCCGTTGATGTAGAACGCCGGCGTTCCGTAAACGCCCGCCGCGTCGCCATCGGCCATGTCTTTGTCGACAATTGCTTTGTACTTGCCCGAAACCAGGTCAGCCTTGAACTTGTCCACATTCAGGCCGATCTCTTTCGCCATAGCCAGAATGCTCTCGCTCGACAGGCGCCGGTAATTCTTAAAAAGGATCTCGTACATCTCCCAGAACTTGCCCTGGTCGCGCGCGGCCAGCGACGCCTCCGCCGCCATCTCCGCATGCGGATGCATGGAAAGCGGGAACTGCTTGTAGATCAGTTTAATGTCCTTGGGATACGCGGCCATCACCAGGTCCACCTGCTTCTCGGCTGCGGAACAGAACGGGCATTCGAAATCGGAAAACTCCACCAGCGTGATGCGCGCGTCTTCCGGGCCTCGCGCCGGTGCTCCGGCCACTGGAATTTTCACTGGGTCTTCTAGCAGCTTCGGCCGGTGCGCCTTGGGCGACGCGTCCATTTCCTTGCTGATCTCTATCAGGTTCTTGCCTTCCCTCACGCCCTCAATGGCGATCTTCGCCAGCCCGCGGCTGTAGGAGCAGTTCGGATCCTTGATGATGCATTCGGCGGCTTTCATCCCGCACTGGCAAGTACAACTCTCCTCGCGCAGGATCTTCAGCACGGCCTTCTTCTGCACCGGCGTCAATCCGGAAAGGTCGATGTTGCCGAGGGTCTCGGACGTCTTCCAGGCGTCGGGCGAGGGCTCCTGCGCCATCAGCGCAACAACCGCCAAAAGAGAGAGGACCGCGATACGGAGTCGCATTCCTACATTATGACTCGGATTCACGATAGCGGAATCAAGCTATCCAAGTTCGGCATGGAGGAAGCTGCTTAAATCTTCCTCGTTCACCTCCGGCTCGCCCGGCGCCACGTTGCTCAGCTTCCCGGCCTTCATCCAGTTTTCGAGCTGGTCTACTAAACCGAACAGGTGATCAAACGAATCGACGACGAACAGTAGCGGCTGGTAATGATCGATCTCAAATCCCTGATTGATAGCCCACTCCAGTTGCATTGGATAGCGCTGCACTTCCGGCGCTTCGATAGCGTGCGCGATCTCGCCGTAGGAGCTGAGCAGCCCGCTGCCATAAACCTTAAAGCCGTCGGTGCCGCGCATCAGGCCGAACTCAATGGTGAACCAGAAGAATCGCGCCATGGCCCGGATGACGCTGGTGAGGTAGTGTGTGCGGGTGTCCGGCCCGCGAATCCGCGACGCCATCTCAGCGGCGGTATGCGCGCATTCCCCAAAGCGCACCAGCGCTTCGGCGAAGTGTTTGTCGGTGTGCATGGGAACGTGGCCAGCCACATCGTGGAAAATATCCGGCTCCGGCAGGTAATCCAATTTGTCGGACCGGCGAATGGTCACGGTGGTGGGAAAGGCGCGGTTGCGGAGGCAATCGAAAAAGACGAAAGCGGGAACGTAGCCGCTCACCGCTTTGGTTTGAAACCCGGTCAACGGCTTCAGGAATCGATTCACATCCTCCAGGCGCGGGATGTGATTCGGATCCAGGCACAGCGAGTGGATGCCCTTTAGGAAATGCGGGTTGGCGTAGCGATCCCAGCGCGGCAGCATGCGCGCATACAGCTTGCGCCAGGCATCCTGATTTTCTTCCGAATAGAGTTCGTAAGGCTGCTCGATGTAGAGTTGCCCGGTGCGTCTGGCCCGTTCGATAAACGGAGCGTCGCTGGCCGTGAGGCCTGCGCCGGCACCTGCACTAACAACAGATGAGCTTGGCATAATCGCTCTCCGTCCATATCATCCCGCTAAAAAGCACCACGCGCAAGTGGTGCCTTCCGGCCCAGGTCTTCTCTCCGAGACTTATACTGAAATTGGAGACGAAACATGTATCCGCTGAAAAAAGGAAAGACCACCAATCAGGCTCATGTCGGCCTGCCGCAGGGCACCTTTGAAGAAGAACATGGCCGGAAGGGCTTCTACGGCAAGTCGGCGCATCTCTACCACGCGCATCCGCCCACCGGATGGATTCGCTTTGAAGGCAAGCTGCGGCCGCATTGTTTCGATTTGAATCTGCTCAAGCCGGACGATTTGAACGATGCCGAAGGTCTGCCCGCCGCATTTCTTGGGAACGGCGATATTCGGTTGTCTGTCTCGCGCCGCTCTGAACCGATGCCGTTTTACTTCCGCAACGCCGATGGCGACGAGTTGTATTTTATCCACCGCGGGCGCGGCAAAATCGAAACCGACTTTGGGCCGCTCGATTTCGAGCCCGGCGATTACATCAATATCCCGCGCGCCGTTACGTATCGGATCGTCCCCGAGAGTCGCGATAACTTCTTCCTGATTATTCAGTCCAAGCATGAGTTCGAGCAGCCGGAGAAAGGGCTGCTGGGCCAGCACGCGCTGTACGATCCGGCCGCTATCATCACGCCGGAGCCCGCCCCCATGCTGGACGACAACGCCGAATGGGAAGTCCGCATCTTAGTGGACGGCGAGATTTCAAAGGTGGTTTATCCGTTCAACCCCATCGACGTGGTCGGTTGGAAAGGCGACCTGACGGTGTGGAAGATCAACATGCGCGACATCCGGCCGGTGATGAGCCACCGCGCTCATCTGCCTCCCAGCGCGCACACCACTTTTGTCACCGAAGGCGCGGTAGTATGCAGTTTCCTGCCGCGTCCGCTCGAAGAAGACGAAGACGCGCTGCGCGTCCCGTTCTTCCATCGCAATACGGACTACGACGAGTTCATCTTTTATCACGACGGCGATTTTTTCAGCAAAGACAACATCAAAGCTGGCATGGCGACGCTGCATCCGCGCGGAATTCATCACGGGCCGCATCCCAAGGCGCTGGCCAATCAGAAAAAGAAGACGCACACCGACGAGTACGCGGTGATGCTGGATGGTCTGAATCCGATTCACGTCCTGCCCGCCGGCGAGGATGTAGAATGGAAGGACTATTGGGCCAGTTGGATGGAAAAGAAACCGGTGGAGACGCGCTGATTGACAGTTGATCCTTGCTCCACCGAATATCCCAGCGTCTACAAGCTTCTGATCGGCTCGGTGGTTCCCCGTCCGATCGCGTTTGTGTCCACCGTCAGTGAGGAAGGCGCGTTCAACGCGGCGCCGTTCAGCTTTTTTACAGTGGCCAGCTCGCACCCTCCGGTTCTGGTTTTCAATGTCGCTCTTCGCGCGAACCCGGATCCTCGCAAAGATACTTTGCGCAATATTATGACGGCCCGCGAATTTGTGGTGAACGTCGTGTCCGAAGAGTTCGGGCAGAAGATGAATCTATGCTCGGGCGATTATCCGCCTGACGTGGACGAGTTTCAGGTTTCGGGCCTCACGCCCATTCCGAGCGACCTGGTGAAAGCGCCGCGCGTGGCCGAGTCCCATATCAACATGGAATGCCGGCTGCTCTACACCATCTCAATGAGCGGGCTGGTGGGCGGAGGAAACCTGGTGCTGGGCGAGGTGATCCGGTTCCACATCGACGACGCGTATTTCAACAACTATCGGATCGACCAGGATAAGCTACGTGCCATCGGCCGCATGGCGGGCAACAGCTATACGCGCACCGAAGACCGCTTCGATATGATCCGTCCGGCTTGACGGCATTTCGAATGGGGCAAGCATCGGCAGGAGTGCCGGCTCGGCACGCCGAAGCGTGCGCCACATCGCGCGGTCAGGATCTCCTGGTGCTAAGGGACTGGGGCCAAGCTACTGAGGAACTCGCGGCAAACGGCGCGTGGCGCGAAGCAGTTCCTGGCCTGTTGTGTGGTGCCCGCCGCACCCTTTGCCGGATGGCTAGCTGCCGTCCCTACGCCGTGGCCGGCGCCGCGCTGGCTGCGCGAAAATGCTCGATCTCGCCGATCTCGCCTGCGCTCAGCCGAAACTCCGCCGCGCCGATGACGCCATCCACCTGCTTGGCCGAGCGCATGCCGACAATCGCGCCAGTCACCGCCGGATGCCGCAGAGTCCACGCGATGGCCACCTCGCCCGCCGTTCTCCCGTGGCGCTTGCCGATGGTCCCTAGCAGCGCGGCCAGCTCCAGATTGCGCGAAAGCAGCGGCTCCTGGAAATTGGGCGTGCGCTGCCGGAAGTCGTCGGCGGGCATGGCGGCGATGCGCTCGCGCGTCATGGTGCCGCTGAGCAGCCCGGATTTCATCGGAGAGTAAACAATCACCCCGATATTGTTGGCCTGCGCATAGGGCAGAATCTCTTTCTCGATCTCGGGCGAAATGATGGAGTACGGCGGCTGGAGCGATGCGATGGGTGCAATCGCTTGCGCGCGCCGCATCTGCTGCACATTGAAATTCGACACGCCGATGTGCCGCACCTTGCCTTGCTGCTGCAGCTCGGCCATCATCGTCCAGGCCGCTTCAATCAGGTGGTCCGGTTCGGGCCGGTGGATCTGATACAGATCGATCACGTCCAGCTTCAGCCGCTTGAGGCTCTGCTCCACTTCTTTGCGGATGGACTCGGGCTCGATGGTCCGGATGGGCTCGCGCTTTTCGTCCCAGACGATCCCGCACTTGGTGAAAACCAGCGGCTTTTGCGCCGGCCCGGCCAGCGCCCGCGCCACCACTTCCTCGGAATGTCCCAGGCCGTAGATGGCCGCCGTGTCGATCCAGTTGATGCCTTTGTCGAGCGCGGCGCGAATAGCGTCCACGGATTCGTTGTCGTCCTGCGCGCCCCAGGCGAATTGCCACCCTCCGCCGCCCATAGCCCACGCGCCCACGCCAATGGGCGTGATTTCCAGATCGCTTGCACCCAGCTTTTTCTTCTGCATCTCTCTATTTTGTCAGTTTCAGAAAGTCCATCATGCGCTACAGGCGTTTTCGTTGTCGTGGCCAGTCCAGCGCTGGACGATGCCGCAGACCACCGAGGTGAACTCCCCGATATCGGTGGGCTTTTGTACGAATTCTCGTGCGCCCAGCTCCAATACATGGGCGCGCTCCGCGTCATTCAGCGATGAGCTAAAGACCACCACCGGCGTGCCGAGCGACTTCCATTGCTCCAGCAGTGCCGGACCGGTGATGCGGGGAATATTCAGGTCCAGAATGATCAATGCAGGCCGAAAATCGGCATCGCTCAGCATGGTGACCGCCTGCTCCCCATCGCGCGCGATATGGAGGTTCACCGGCACGGAGGCTTCCGCCAGAATCTGGCGGATCAGCACCGCGTCGCCCGCGTTATCCTCCACCAAAAGAATCTCCACTCTCTGCATATTATTGCACTCAACTTTCTTGGGACTCCGCTTGGCACATTCTGTTACGTGAGAAACGGCCGCGAAATGCGCACTAATGTACCAGCCAGCGTGTAACTTAGGTGAGAAACCCTTTATTGAAGCCGCTCATAGCTTTCGCCTCCGGCATTGTACTGGCTCGATTTATCTCTTTCCGGATATCCGACTTCCTGTGGACTCTGCCGTTACTCAGTGTGCTCACATATGTTGCCTGGAAAGGCTCCAAACGAGCCTTGCCGGTCTGTTCCGCGCTCGTGCTTTTGTTTTGCGGCGCGTTTCTGAGTGTCTTGCACCGGCCGCGGAGCGCGCCTGAAATCGACGCGGGAGCTCGCGAAACCGTGATCCTGGATGGCTGTGTGGTCACTCCGTCAGCGTTCTCCGAAGGGCGCGATCAATTCGTCCTGGAGCTTGCGCCCAAAGCGAGAACGCGGGTCAGCCTTACGATTCGCGACCACGAAACACCTCCCGATTTGGCATACGGAGAACTCGTTGCAGTGGAAGCGCGGGTGCGCCGCATCCGCAATTTCCAAAACCCGGGCGAGTTCGATTACGAAGGCTTCTCCGCCCGCAGCGATATTTATTGGACAGCGGCCGCCACTGGCGCGGATTCAGTAGTGGTGAAGCCCGGCCGCTGCGGTTCGCGCTTCTTCGCCGCTGTGTTCGCTCTGCGCACGGGCGCGTTGCGGCGCATTGAGCGGCTTTACGCCGGCAACCCCTATGCCATCGGCATGATGGAGGCCACGCTGATCGGCGAATCCAGCCGGATGGAGCGCCTTTGGACCGATCATTTTCGCCGCACCGGCACTTACCACATGCTGGTGATCGACGGTCTGCACATCACCATCCTGGCGGCTTTCCTGCTGTTGCTGCTGCGGCTTTGCTTTCTGCCGGAGATCAGTGCGCTGGCCGTCACCGCGTCCGCCGCCTGGATCTATGCGCTGGTTTCCGGATGGAACGCGCCTGCTATCCGCGCGGCGGGGGGATTCACGCTGTACGTGACGGCGCGCTACTTTTATCGCCGAGGCCGTCTGCTCAATCTGCTGGCTGCGGTCGCTATCGTCTACTTGATTTACGATCCCAGCCAGCTCTTTGAGGCCGGCTTTCAGATGTCGTTCTTATCGGTAGCCGCCATCGGGCTGCTTGCCATCCCGGTATTAGAGTGCACCTCGACGCTTTACAGGCGAGGCCTGACGGGAATTACTCAACCCAGCCGCGTCCCCCGCCTTCCGCCGCGCGCCGCACAGTTCCGATTAGAACTGCGCCTGTTGGCGGACACAGCCAGCCACTACATCCCGCTCCGGCGCGGGTGGTGGGAGCGGGCCTTCGCGTTCGCGGCGCGCGTTTTCTTTTACGCCTACGAGCTGGCAGTCATCTCCGCCGCTATCCAGATCGGTCTCGCACTCCCGATGGCGATTTACTTCCACCGCATCTCGCTCTCCGGCATCTCCGCGAACATCCTGGTGGTTCCGCTGCTGGCGCTGGTGGTGCCCTTGGGCTTCCTGGCGGTTTTCACCATGTGGCATGCACCCGCCGCGATCGCTGGAGCGTTGCTCGGAGCGGGCGAGCACATCGCGGAATGGCACACACGTATTGAGCCGGACTGGCGCGTCCTGGTCCCTCCACTGTGGGTCGCGATTCTCTTTATCGCCGCGCTCCTCCTGCTGGCCTTTGCGATGCGCCGGTCACTTCGCTCGTCGCTGGCCGCGCTCGCGGGCGTGCTGCTGCTCTTCGCGCTGATCTTCTGGCATCCTTTCCCGCCGGATATCCATCCGGGCGATCTCGAGCTCAATGTGATCGATGTCGGACAGGGCGATAGCCTGCTGGTCTGCTTCCCAGATTCTAAGTTGTTGCTGGTCGACGGCGGCGGCGTGCTGTCCTTCGGCCCGCGCCCGGCTTCTCGTCTCGATATCGGCGAAGATGTCGTGTCGCCTTATCTCTGGAGCCGCTCCATCCGCAAGATCGACGTTGTGGCGCTGACGCATGCCCATGACGATCATGCCGGCGGGTTGCCCGCCATCATCGAGAATTTCCATCCGCGCGAGCTTTGGACCGGCGCCACTCCCGCCAGCCCGGCCTGGTCCGCGGTACGCGACAAAGCCCGCGCCGAGAAAGTGAAGATTCTCGCGCTTTCGAGTGGAAAAACTTTCGACTTCGGAGGCGCGCACATCGAGGTTATTTCTCCGCCCGCCGATTACATCCCGGGCGCCACGCCTGCAAATAACGACTCGCTGGGTCTTCGAATCAGCTACGGCCGGCGCTCGCTGCTCCTCACCGGCGACATGGAAAAGCCCATGGAACGGCGCGCTCTTATCGATGGCGAGCCGCTTCGGGCGGACATTCTCAAGGTGGGCCATCACGGCAGCAACACCTCCAGCATCGACCCGTTTCTGGACGCTGTATCGCCGATGTTCGCCATCATCTCGGACGGTTTTGAAAACTCATTCCACCATCCGCACCCCAAAGTGCTGGAGCGCCTCCGTGAGCATCGCGTTGGAATCTTTCGCACCGACCTGAATGGCCTGGTCACCGTTCGCACCGACGGACGGCACATCTCCATAGAACCTTTTCGGCTCCGCTAACCGGCTGATTTCTGGCCCCAAGCCCCGGCACGAAAGTATTGGTACTATAAAATCACCTGAGGTCGAACAACATGGCATTCCCCCGTTGGCTCCTGGGCACCCTTCTAGTGGTTAGCCCTCTTTCTGTCAGCCTTTCCGCGCAATCCGAGGCGGACGTTAATGCGAGCCTGAAGAAGTTTACCCAGGTCTATGAAGCGGTGGAGAGCAACTTCGCCGACAAGGTGGATGCCGATAACACGGTGTTTAAGGGCGCGATCCCCAACATGCTTCGCACCCTCGATCCCCATTCGAATTTCTTCGATCCCAAGGCCTATGAGCTGATGCGCGAGGGCCAGTCCGGCCATTACTTCGGTGTTGGCATGTACGTCGGCTCGCCGGAAGGCAAAGTGATCGTGATGTATCCGTTCGTCAACTCTCCGGCATATCGCGCCGATTTGAAGCCTGCCGACCAGATCATCGCCGTGGACGACAACGATACCGAGCATGCCACAGTGACGCAGGTTTCCGGAATGCTGAAGGGCCCAAAAGGGACGCCCGTCACCATCACCGTGCGGCGCGTCGGCCATGCCGAGCCGATGCATTTTTCCCTGGTTCGCGATAACGTGCCGCGCGGCACCGTGAATTACGCCTTCTGGCTGCGTCCTGGCATCGCCTACATGCGTGTGGAGGCGTTCAACGAAACCACCAGCCATGAAGTGGATCAGGCACTGGCGCACTTCCCCGAAAGCGCTATCGACGGTCTGGTTCTCGACCTTCGCGATAATCCAGGCGGCCTGGTCCAGGAAGCCGTGAACGTGGCGGACCGGTTCCTCCAGAAGGGCCAGCTCATCGTTTCGCACCATGGGCGCGCGTCGGCTGAAACCAAATTCATCGCCAAGCGCGGCGAGCGCGGGCGCCAGTATCCGATCGTGGTATTGGTCAACCGGGGCACCGCTTCCGCGGCAGAGATTCTGACCGGCGCGTTGCAGGATCACGATCGGGCCTGGGTTTTTGGCGAGCCCACCTTCGGCAAAGGTTTGGTGCAGGCGCCCTTCCCACTCTCCGGCAACAGCGCTCTTTTGCTGACCATCGCGAAATACTACACCCCTAGCGGCCGTTTGATCCAGCGCGACTATGAACACACCGGCCTGTTTGAATACCTCAGCCGGGAAGACGGCAAGATCAATCTCAAGGACATGAAGAAGACCGATGGCGGCCGGGTGGTGTATGGCGGCGACGGCATCAATCCCGACGAGAAATACGATACGCCCAAGCTGACCCCGCTTGAAGCCCAGCTGAGCGACGAGTTGGTTTACTTCTTCTACGCTCCGCAATACTTCGCCGCTCATCCCACGCCCATGACAAAAGACTGGGTGGCGGACGACGCGACGCTGGCTGACTTCCGCGCCTTTGCGGCGAAACGCGGCATCGTCTTTACCCCAGCCGAGTTCGATCAGGACCAGGCTTGGATTCGCGATCGCCTGCGCGAGGAGCTGTTTATTACAGCCTTCAGCAAGCACGACTCGGAGCACTTGGCGTTTCAGAACGACCCGGAAGTTCTCAAAGGCATGGGCTCGCTGCCCGCTTCTAAGGCGATGCTGGACCACGTGCACGAGGTTCTGTCGGCCAAGAAGGTAGCGTCCGCGGCAACTCCCGCGCACGGGCAGTAAGCGAGTCCATCGGGCAATCGTGCTGGGGGCACGGTCTCTGACCGGCTCGGGTTATCTGCTCGTTCGAGTGCGGGTGGTTGAGCCTCAAGGCATACAATTGGACCATTATGCGTCGTCTGGCCACCGCCGTTGCGTTCGCCGCCATGGGCTTGGCTAATGGACAAACGCCCGCCGCTAATTCCACACCTCCCAAATTCGAAGTCGCCTCCATCAAGCCCAGCCAGTCCGACAGTGGCCCTTTCGGGATTCGCCCCGCGCCCGGAGGCGAGCGCTATCTAGCTTCCCACGTCACGTTGAAGGCATTAATTACGGTGGCGTATCGCATTAAGGCCGATCAGGTGGCTGGAGGGCCAGCCTGGATGGACAGCGAACTCTACGATATGAACGCGAAAGCCGAGCGGCCATCCAGCGTTGAAGAGCTGCACGCGATGCTTCAGGATCTTCTGGCCGATCGATTTAAGCTTCGGTTTCATCGCGAGACCAAGGAACTTCCGATCTATGCGCTGACCGTGGACCAAGGCGGACCCAAGTTGAAGCCCGATGAGGCGCACAGTGGCGGCGATCCCTGGATTGAACCGAAGGCCGATTTTGACGGTGCAAATGGACGGCTGAAGAACACGTGGCACGCCAAATATGCGTCCATGGATTTCTTTGCGTGGCGGCTTTCGGTGATCATGGATCGGCCCGTGGTCAACCAGACCAGCCTTCCGGGAAGCTATGATTTCGATCTGGCGTTTACGCAAGAACTAGCCCCGCGGCCGCCCGACACGCCCGCCGGTGCGGTCTTCCTGGGAGGAGGGCCGGCCGACCTTTCCAATTCCACGATCGCCGAGGCGATTCGCCAGCAGTTAGGGCTGAAGCTGGAGCATCAAAAAGGTCCCGTCGAAATCCTGGTGATCGACCAGGCGGAAAAGCCTGTCGAGAACTGATCATAACGATTCCGGAAGTAACAATTGACACGTCCTTTCTCCAGCCTGTACACTCAAGTTGCAATCTCGGCATAGGTTTCACGCCGAAGCTTGCCACGTTGTCGTCTTTCCTCCGATTGGAAACTAAGTCCCCCGTTGGACGTCGATCGAATTCTCTATTCAGAGAATCCTAGAGCGTTCCTGTTTACGGACGCGGAGGGGAAGAATGACGAACGTGAGCGGCTGGATCGCCATCGCCGGCGCCCTCGGGCAACTGGCTTTAGCGGCGCGCCAGCCATCGCTTGCACAGCACGAAGTCCTGGAAAAGTATTGCGCCACTTGCCATAGCGAGCGGGTCAAGACTGCCGGCCTGGTTCTGAGCAATGCCGATCTCGCACGCATCCCCGATAACGCCGACACGTGGGAAAAGGTAGTCCGCAAGCTGCGGGCGGGCGCGATGCCTCCGCACGGAGCGCCGCGTCCTGACGGCGCCACTCTGGATGGCTTGGCGTCCTGGCTAGAAACCAGCCTGGATGAAGCCGCGCGCAATCCCAACCCGGGCCCCGCCATCCTGCGCCGCCTGAATCGCGCAGAGTACGCCGCGGCCGTCCGCGACATCCTTGCTCTGGACGTAGACGTTTCTTCGCTGCTGCCGGCGGACGACGCCAATCACGGCTTCGATAACATGGCTGATTCGCTGCGCATTTCTCCCGCGTTGCTGGATGGATATTTGTCGGCATCGCGCGAAAGTGAGCCGAGCGGCGGTGGGCGATCCCACGATTACGCCGGCGTTCACCACCTATCGCGTCCGCCCCGACTTGGGCCAGGACGAGCACATCGAAGGCCTTCCGCTCGGGACCCGCGGCGGCATGCTGGTGGAGCACAACTTTCCCTCTGGATGGCGATTATGTGTTCAAACCCAGACTCGCGCTGAACACATCGGCCAAGGTTCGAGGCCTGGACTTTGAAAACACCTTTCTGATCACCGTGGACGGTGTCAAGGTGCACGAAGCCAAGTTAGGCGGACCAGGCCGATGAGGACGCCGCGGCCGATAAGTCCGCCCGCTTCGGAAGCGGCGATTCTGGCGCGCCTGAAAACCAGCGTCCACGTGAGCGCCGGGCCGCACGTGGTGGGCATCACGTTTCTCAAGAAGACGTCCGCGCTCACCGACGGCATCATGCAGCCGTTCTTGCGCAGTAATTTCGATACGCAGGAGCAGCGCGGCGTGCCGTTTGTGGAATCCATCAGTATCGGCGGGCCTTTTGATGCCACCGGTGCGGGCGATACGCCCAGCCGCCGCCGGATTTTCGTTTGCCGTCCGCAAAAGCAAGCCGAAGAAATCCCTTGCGCAAAGAAGATTCTAGCGGTGATTGAGCGCCGCGCTTACCGGCAGCCCGCTGACGGCAGCGGATCTCGAGGCTCCACTGAGTTTCTTCCAATCGGGCAGGAACGGCGCGGGTTCCAGCGATGCGTTCGAGGCTGGAATCGAGAGCGCGCTGCGCTTCGTCTTCACCAGCCCCGAGTTCTTGTTTCGCGTGGAAACCGATCCCGCGAATGTCGCGCCTGGGTCGGTGTACCGCGTGAGCGATCTGGAGCTGGCATCGCGCCTGTCGTTCTTTTTGTGGAGCAGCGTTCCCGACGACGAGCTGATCGATGTCGCCGCGCACGGCAAGCTGCACGAAAAGGCCACACTGGAGCAGCAGGTGCGGCGGATGCTGGCCGATCCCGCGTTCCCAGGCGCTCTCCACCAATTTCGCCGCGCAGTGGCTCTACCTGCGCAATCTATCCGGCGCGAGCCGCGATTTGAAGGCCTTCCCGAATTTCGACGACAATCTGCGGGAAGGCTTTCGCAATGAAACCGAGCTGTTTTTCGACAGCATCGTGAGGGAAGATCGCAGCGCGCTCGATCTGCTGAGCGCGGACTACACATTCGTAAACGAGCGTTTGGCGAAACACTACGGCATTCCGGGTGTGGAGGGCGATTACTTCCGGCGCGTCACGCTGCCCGGCGACGAGCGCAGAGGACTGCTGGGACAGGGAAGTATTCTTACGGTGACCTCCTATGCCACGAGAACCTCGCCGGTACTGCGCGGAAAATGGCTGCTCGAAAACGTTCTTGGGACGCCGGTGCCGCCGCCTCCGCCCAACGTTCCAGCCTTGGCGGAGAATCACGCGGGCGCCGCGCCGCGCTCGGTTCGCGAGCGCATGGAACAGCATCGCAAAAATCCCGCCTGCGCGGTCTGTCACAACATCATGGACCCGCTCGGTTTCGCCCTGGAGAATTTCGATGCGACCGGCGCATGGCGCACCGAGACGGAGGCGCGCACTCCGGTGGACGCATCCGGCGTGCTGGTGGACGGCACCAAAGTGGATGGCCCGGTCAGCTTGCGGAACGCACTGCTCAGCCATCCCAAGATGTTCGTTGGCACCATGACCGAAAAGCTGATGACCTACGCGTTGGGGCGCGGCTTGGAATATTACGATATGCCGGCGATGCGCCAGATCGTCCGCGAGTCGTCGGCCAGCGATTATCGTTTTTCATCGATTATTTTGGGGATCGTGGAAAGCGCTCCGTTCCAAATGAGACGAAAAGAAACGCAAGCTCGAACCGGCCGGTCAATACCGCCCGGCGAGCCGATTGAAGGAGATATACCTAATGGACACCGTTTTGAAAAAACATCTGCCGCGGCGCACGTTTCTGCGCGGGCTGGGCGTCTCGTTGGCCCTACCGCTGCTCGATTCCATGGTTCCGGCGCTGACGGCGCAAAGCCTGACAGCGGCGAAACCAGTTCGGCGCTTGGGATTCGTATACGTTCCGCACGGCATGATCATGAATCAATTCACTCCCTCGGCCGAAGGCACGGGCTTTGCGTTCACGCCGATTCTGCGCCCGCTCGAAAAGTTTCGCGACCGCGTGACGGTGGTGAGCGGCTTGGAACACAAGACAGCCGATTACGGCGGGCGTTCATTCGCTGAGCCCGCCCACGTGGTTGAGCGGCGTGCGTCCCGGCCGGCAAGGAGGGGGACATTCGCGCCGGTACCACGGTGGACCAGATCGCCGCCGAGAAGATCGGCCAGGGAACGCAGTTTCCATCGCTCGAACTGGCCACTGAGGATCACGCCGGCTTGATCGGCGCCTGCGATGGCGGCTATAGCTGCACCTATATCAATACAATTTCCTGGCGCACTCCCACCACGCCTCTGCCGATGGAGATCAATCCGCGCGTGGTGTTCGAGCGCTTGTTTGGCGACGGCGGATCGATCGAGCAGCGCCAGGCCCGCATGCGGCAGGACCAAAGCATTCTGGATGCGGTCGCGCAGCAGGCCAACCGGCTGGGCGCCACGCTGCCGGCGGCCGATCGCGTCACGCATGAGCGATTATCTCGACAACGTTCGCGAGATCGAACGGCGCATCCAACTGGCGGAGAAACAGTCCGGGCTACAGACCGATACTGCCATGCGGCTCCCGTTGGGATTCCCGAATCCTTCGAAGAACACATCAAGCTGATGTTCGACCTGCAGGTGGTTGCGTTTCAGACCGATCTTACGCGCGTTTCCACCTACATGCTGGCGCGCGAACTGAGCCAGCGGACGTATCCGCAGGTGAATTGCAACGATCCGCATCACTCCGTTTCGCATCACCAGAACGATCCGGTGAAGATTGCGGCGCTGACGCGGATTCAGAACTTCCACATGCAGTTGTTCGCGTATTATCTGGATAAGCTGCGATCCACGCCGGACGGCGATGGAACACTGCTCGATCACTCCATGATTCTCTATGGCAGCAACATGAGCAACAGCAATCTGCATAATCATTTTCCGCTGCCGGTTTTGCTGGTGGGCGGAGCCGGCGGACGGCTGGCCGGCAACCGCCACCTGAAATATGCCGATCACACGCCGATGACGAATCTGTTGATGAGCATGCTTGGCAAGCTGGATATTCCGATGGAACATCTCGGCGACAGCAGCGGAACGCTCGCGGAGTTGTGAGAACGCTTGTGACGAAACTGCTGCTGGCATCGGTAGCTATCTGCGCCTTGCTGCACGCGGGCGGATCCGCGGAAAAATCCACGGATCAATCGCTTGGTGCAAGCCGTCAAGTCCGGTGATTCCGCAACTGTTGCTCGGCTATTGAAAGCGAAGGCCAATGCGAATGCGGCGCGATCCGGATGGGACCACCGCTTTGGAATGGGCCGCACACCGCAACGATGTGAACGTGGTGACACTGCTGATTCACGCGGGCGCCAAAGCGAACGCCGTGAATTCCTATAGAGCCTCGCCACTGTCGGAGGCGGCGGAGAATGGCAACGCGGTCATAATCGACGAACTGCTAAAGGCCGGCGCGGACCCCAACGCGCTTTCGTCCGAGGGCGAGCCTCCGATGCTGACAGCAGCTCGTTCCGGCAACGCTGGCGCGGTGCTAGCTTTGCTCCAACACGGCGCGGACGTGAATGCGAAAGATGGATGGAAGGGGCAGACGGCGCTGATGTGGGCCGCGGCACTGAATAACGTGGCTGTGGTGAAGGTGCTGATCCAGCACGGAGCGGACGTGAATGCTCGCTCCACGCTGTGGCCGCCCGAAGTGCCGAGGCCGGCGAACGGCAATATCGTCTCGAAGCGCCCGAGGGGCGGGCTGACGGCGTTGCTCTACGCATCTCGCGAAGGCGCGCTCGATTCGGTGCGCGAGTTGGCTGCCGGCTCACGCCGATCTGAATCTGACGGAGCCGGATGGAACCAACGCGCTGGTGATGGCGATCATCAACGCGCATTACGATCTGGCGGCGTTCCTGCTGGACGCCGGCGCTGATCCCAACATCGCGGATAAGTTCGGGCGAACCGCGCTTTACGCGGCGGTGGATATGAACACGCTGGATATTTCCGGAACGCGACCTCCGCCGCCCGCCAACGATCGTCTGGACCCATCTCAAATGATTAGCACGCTACTCGCTCACGGAGCCAATCCAAACGCGCGGTTGAAGGAGGCCACTCCTGGCCGTGCCATATCCGATGATCCTGACCCAATTTTGCGCGGTGGAACCACGCCTTTCCTGCGCGCGGCGAAAACGGGCGACGTCACAACCATGCGCTTACTGCTCAGGGCTGGCGCCGATCCGCTGCTCGGCTCGCGATACGGGAGCACTCCGTTGATGGCTGCTGCGGGAGTGGGTTCCGAGTACGGCGGAAGTTTTCCTCCCGAAGGCCAGTCGCTCGAGGCAGTGAAACTTTGCCTGTCGCTTGGCGCGGATGTGAATGCCGTGAACATGAACGGACTTACCGCACTGCATGGAGCGGCGGCTCGCGGTGCCGATCAGATCGCGCAATTCCTGGTAGAAAAAGGCGCGCGATTGGACGTCAAGGACAAAAAGGGCCGCACGCCGCTGGACGTCGCGATGGGCCAAGATGCGGTGAAAAACCCCGGCTACCCGAGCACTGCAGCGCTCTTACGCAAACTGATGGCAACCGCGCAAGTAAGCAGGGCGCAGCCATGAGCCGGAGCACCGCAGTTCGTCTGGGTGCGGCGGCGCTGGCATTGCTGGGCGTATGGGCCGCCCGCACGCAAACGCAGCAGACGGCGCTCCCAGCATCTCAGCTCCCACCTATTCACAAGCTCAAAGACGACCTGTATGAGATAGAAGGAACATCGCACGGTTCTAATGATGTCGGAAATGTAGCCGTCTACATCACTGGCGACGGTGTGATTCTGGTGGATGACCGGTTCGACCGCGATCACGAGCCGATTTTGGCGCTGGTCAAAAGTGTGACCGATCAGCCCATCAAGTACATCATCAACACCCACCACCATGGCGATCACACCGGCGGCAACGCCCAGTTCCTCCCGACCGCCGAGATTGTGGCGCAGATCAACGCTCGCAAGCACATGATTGATGGACACATGCCCGGTCCGCCTCCCATCGTGTTCCGCGACGAGGCGGATATCTATCTGGGCGGCAAGGAGGTTCGCGCCATCTACAACGGACGCGGACATACCGACGGCGACATCGTCGTCTATTTTCCCGCTGAGCGAACCGTGCACTTGGGCGATCTGATGGCCGGAACCAACGGCGTCAGCAATCCTACGATGGATTACGCCAATGGCGCGAGTATCGGCGATTGGCCCGGCACGCTCGACAAAGTCCTAAAACTGGATTTCGACACTGTGATTCCCGGCCATGGCGCGGTAACGAACAAGGCCGGCCTGCTGGCGCATCGCAACAAAGTTGCGGCCATTGTGGAGCGTGTCAGTGTCATGATCCGCCAGGGAAAATCTAAAGATGAGGTTGGCCAGGTTCTGCTCCAAGAGTTTGAATGGAAGCCGATTAACATGGCGGGTCTGGATGGAATGTTGGCCGAGTTGAAGGGGCGGGAAAACTAATTCGCACCAGGCGCATTCAGTTAGAAAACAAGCTATTGACAACCGGGTTTCCTTGATCGATACTTAAACAACCCTCGAATTGATCTCTCGCGCTTCGTAAGAATTTTGTAGCGCTCCGTCTTATTTCAATTCCCCGTAGGGCCTGTGGATGTCCTCTGTTGAACGTCAGCAGATGCGCATCCAGATCTACTCCAAGAAGAGCAAAAGTGCAGGCGCGTCGTCTTGCTAGTCCCAACTCCCTGGTGAAAAGGGTGTGCGGTTTCATTGTCGGCGGGCTTGCTTGTTTCAAAAGAACTTCCAGGGGTGGATTGAATGAAATCTAGCTATCGAACACAATCTTGCGTGAACGCCCGCTCTGCCAATGGCATCCGAGCGCTGGCCGTTCTCGCGTTCTCTTCTTTGTATGCTCAGTGTTTCGGCTTGGGCGCAATCGCTGGCGGGTCTATCGGCGCTGAATGGCACCATCCGGGATTCATCCGGCGCCTCAGTGAGCGATGCGGTGGTAACGGTAGCCAACCCCAGCCTCGGGATCGAGCGAAAACTGGTATCGAACGCGGAAGGTTATTTTTCGGCTGTCTCGCTGCCGCCGTCTTCGGGCTGGGAAGTGACCGTGGAGAAGCCCGGCTTTGCGAAATCCGTGGTGGGCAACATTCAGCTGAGTGTCGGACAAAACCTCAGCCTTCCATTGCAGTTGAATGTGGCGGAACAAACCCAGACAATCAACGTCTCGGCCACGGCGCCTCTGGTGGATCAAACCAAATCCGGAGTGTCGCAAGTAGTGAACAACCAGGAGATCGACAACTTACCGACTAACGGCAGGCGGGCGGATCAATTCGCGCTGCTGACGCCTGGCGTCACAACCGACGGCACGGCCGGCGAGGTGACATTTCGAGGGATCCCCGGCGGCAATGAGTTTCTGCAGGATGGCAACGACGTAACACAGCAGTGGGGTATCGACGCTCCCGGCGGTGCGGCCGTAGCCTCCAGCATCAGTCAGGATGCCGTCCAGGAATTCCAGGTCCAGACCGACGGATACAGCGCCGAATTCGGCCGTGCCGTGGGAGGCATTATCAATACGGTGATCAAGAGCGGGACCAATCAATTTCACGGTTCCGCCTATTGGTACTTTCGGAATCGAACGCTGGAAGCTCAGGACCGGTATGCCACCGTCAATCCTCCCGAATGGCGTCATCAGGCGGGCGGCACTATCGGCGGGCCCATTATCAAAGACAAGCTGTTTCTTCTTCGGAAATGTCGAGATCACCCGGCGCAATTTTCCGCTGGCCGATTCCATCGTGAATCCGCAGTTCTATTTGGGCAGCACCTACGTCGGGCAGTGCGGACGCTCCGGCGACCGCGGCACAGTGCGCGGCGGCGCAGGCTTACTTTGGAAGATTCTTTCAGACCGTAGATCGCTCGCTGTCGCAGAATCTGGGATTACTTAAAGTGGATTGGCGCCCCACGGAAAAGAACAGCATGACGGCTAGTTTCAACCTCATGAACTTCACTTCGCCGAACGGAGCCGTGACGGATGTGACGGCCACCGACGGCAGCGGTGTCGGCGCGAACGGAAATCAGACTGCGCACGCCCGGACCGCGAGTCTTTCCGATACCTACCTGCTCTCGAGCAGTATAGTGAATGAAGCCCGGTTCGGCTGGTTCAAGGATCGCCGCGGCCAGGACATCAACAACCAATTAGCGCCACCGGATGGACTGCTGTCTGGTTTGACCGTACAGGGCCAAGGCAATTTGGGCGTCAGTATCAACATGCCAAACGTCCAGCCTACCGAGGACCGCTTCCAGTACGCCGACAATGTGTCCTGGACAAAGGGCGCGCACCAGTTCAAATTCGGTGTCGACATTGCGGACTTGCGCGATACGGAAGATGCGCTGTTTAACGGACCGGGTCAATATATTTACAGCTCCATCACCGCCTTTGCCCAGGACTTTAGCGGTCCTCTTACCGGCAAACACTGGCAGACGTATACGCAGTCGTTCGGACCTTTCCTCACCCATGCCTCGGTGATTAACTCCGCGCTGTTCGCTCAGGACGCGTGGCGTGTCACTCGCAACCTCACGGTGAATTATGGTCTGCGGTACGAATACAGCAGCTACACTCAGCCGCCCACCAATCCGGATTATCCCGAGACGGGCCATCTGAACCAGCCGGGCGATAATTTCGCACCACGCATCGGCGCTGCCTATTCGTTCAATCATGACCGGACGGTGGTGCGCGCTGGATATGGCATCTTTTACGCCCGGCTGCCTTCGGCCAGCGTGATCCGTTTGCAACAGCGCAATGGCGTGATTCAACAGACGGGAACCCTGAACGGAAGCGACCCGGCGCAGCTTGCTGCTGGTCCAACATTTCCCGAGCGGCTGCCTTCCCTGGCCGGCGCCCTTGGTCTGACGAACGTGACGTTTGCGGCGTCGAATTTGAAGACGCCATATACCGAGCAAGCCGATCTCTCTGTTGAGCAGGCCCTCAGCAGCAAGACCGTTCTGACGGTGTCTTACATGCATAGCCGTGGATACCAGTTCATTTCGCGCGAGGATCTCAACCTGGGGCCGGCCACTGGTACAGCCACGTACGCAATCGACAATGCGGCCGGGCAGAGCGGTTAGCTCGTTCACGACTGCCACGTATTTGGCCGCTAATAAAATCGATCCCCGCTACGCCAGCATCATCTATCTCAGCAACCGGGGACGCTTGTGGTACGACGGGATGACCGTCTCTGTGCGGCAGCGCGCCTCCAGATGGGCCGAAGGTACGCTGGCATATACGTGGTCGCACGCGCTGGACGAAAACCAAGGCGCGAGCGCCGACAACATCTACTTCACCGATCCTCCGGATACCACCTACAACGGAAACTATCAGGCGCAAAAAGGCGACTCCGTGCTCGATCAGCGCCAGCGGCTGGTAGCCAGCGCTATCCTTTACACGCCGCGCAAGGATTTCGGATCGAAGATCGCGAACACCGCGCTCAACGGATGGCAGCTTTCCCTCATTGAAACTGCTGCCACGCCGCAATATGTGGATCCACTGCTGTTGGTGAATAGCGGACTGCCCGGTTTGGCTTCCAACACCACCATCAACGGAATGGTGACGCCGTTCGGAGCTCCCGGCCGCGTTCCGTTCCTGCCACGAACCAGCATCCCGTTGGGCAATACCATCAACACCGACGCTCGCTTGACCAAGCGCTTCAACATGTCTCGCGAGGGTATGAACGTGTGGCTGGCCTTTGAAGCCTTCAACGTCTTCAACTACATCACCAATACATCGGTGAACCAGTTTGCGTATGTCGCGAATGGCAATGTCATTTCGCCCCTTCCCGGCGTCGGGGTGGGGACTGCTTCCAGCGGATACCCGGACGGCACCAACGCCAGGCGCGCGCAAGTCTCGGCGCGCTTCACGTTCTAAGCGCGGTAGGTGGCTGTTTGCGACCTTGGCGCAAGAAGTTGTTGGCGGGTCTGACCGGTCTCTTGTGTGCGGTGTGCTGTTCCGGCATCGCACACGCGCAGGCCCGGCGGTACGTAATCGCCGATCAGGATGCGATGGGGCCGGGAGGGTCCGATATGCGGTCCCTCATGGTCTTTTTGCAGTCGGCCGATGTAGACCTGCTCGGTATCACGGTGGTGACTGGCGACGGGTGGCGCGATGAAGAAGTGGCCCACGCGCTTCGCCTGCTCGAACTGCTGGGCCGCACCGATGTTCGCGTTTATCCCGGCGCCAGTAATCCGTTGTGGCGAACGCGTGAGTGGACGATGCAAGCGCAGAGGGTCTACGGCAAAGTGGCTTGGTTGGGAGCGTGGCGCGAAGGGCATACCGAGTATTCATTCGATGCTTTGCCGCCATTGCAGGAAGGGCGTCCTGCTTCCAAGCCTGCCGCTGAGGACGCCGCGCATTTCATGGTGCGGATGGTCCATGAACATCCTCACCAAGTCACGATTTATGGGGCGGGGCCGCTGACTAACATTGCCGTGGCCATCACATTGGATCGCCACTTCGCCGAGCTGGCCCAGGAACTGGTGATCATGGGCGGAAGCATTCGTCCTCAGACCGAGGAGAAGGAATGGGTAAACGCGCCGCGGCACGAGTTTAACTTCTGGTTTGATCCGGAAGCGGCCAGCATCACCTTGCGCGCTCCATGGGCGAAAATCACCGAAACCACAATCGATGCGTCCATTCAAACCAGAATCGATCCGGAGGTAACGGACGCGGTTTTCAAATCGGATACCGCCGCCGCGAAATATTTGCGGGCGTATACTCGCCGGCCCGTCGAGGGGGTGAGCCAGTTTGCCTGGGATGAGCTGGCGGCGGCCACCTGGCTGGATCCGGCCATCACCAAAACGGAGAAGGTAGTTTACGAAGACGTCAGCACAGACCATGGCGCCAATTACGGCGACACGCTCACCTGGTCCGATGCGGATAAACCGGCGCTTCCTCTTCGCAAAGTGCATGTCCAGATGGAGGCCGATCTGCCGAAGCTCCAGCAACTGTTAATTCGGTTGTTCTCTTCTGCGACGCCTGGGGCGAACTCTGCCGTAACTGTGCAGGAGGGCGATTGAGTTTCACAGTGCCGCTCGCGGTGAAGCCGCCAAAATCCGTCGATTTGCTGATTCACGACGCCGACATTGTCACGTTCGATGACGCCGGGACGGTGATCGTGGACGGCGCTATCGCTGTGGAAGGCAACGCCATTGTCTGGATGGGCAAGGCATCCGACGCGCTGAAGCTCTTCAGGGCGAAGAACGTCATCAAGGCCACCGGCTTGACCGCCATGCCGGGCCTCACGGACACCCATTACCACACCGGCCAGCAACTTCTTCGCGGCAAACTCGCGGCCATCAACCGCAAAGGGTCGTCGCGCAGCCCGCACTGGAAGTATTATTACGTTCCGTTCGAAAGCAGTTTGACGCCGGAGGATGTGTATTACAGTGCTATCTCCGGATACACGTCGATGGTCAGCGCCGGAACGACGTGTTTTCTCAAGGCCGGCGGACCACATCCCGATGAAATGGGTCGCGCGGCGGACGAGGTGGGGATTCGCGGCAGAATTGCCCTCAGCACCATGGATACCGATGATGAAGAGTTGCCGCAAAGTTATCGGATGACTACCGATCAAGCCCTGAAAGCCAACCAGGATCTGGTGGAGCGCTGGCGCAAGCATCCGCGGGTAAACGCCTGGCTCTCGCTTCGCCAAATGATGGTGAACACGGAAGCGCTGCGCGTGGAGATTGCGAAGCTCGCCGAAGAGCTCGACACCGGGATCCATACTCATTTGTCGGAAGGGACCTATGAGATCGACTATTCCGTCGCGAAGTATAAACTGCGTCCGCCCGCCTACCTGGAGAAAATCGGACTGCTAAGCGATCGTCTGCATTGCGCGTATTCGCCTTTGCTCACACCTGAAGAAGTGGATCTGTACGCGAAATACGACGTATCGGTGGCGCATTGCGCGTTTAATTTTTACGGCGTGGCGCCGCACGGTTTTTCGGATATGGTGCGGAAAAATATCCGCGTCGCGTTGGGCACCGACGGAACGGGATCCAGATGCACGCTCGATCTGTTCCAGGTGGCGCACTATGCAGTGCTGGCGCAGCACATCGTCGTGGGACTGCCTCAATACGCGCCCGCACCGCTGGGTTATGACCGCATGCTGAAGCTGGCAGTGCGGCACGGCGCCCGCGCCGCCCGCATGGGCGACAAGCTCGGCAGTCTCGAAGTGGGCAAACTTGCCGACATCGTGTTGGTATCCACCAACGACTACGATCAGTACCCCAGCGTCGATCCAGTGATCACGCTGGCGCAGAGCTGCGTGGGCCGCGACGTGCGCACCGTAATCATCGACGGGCGAATCGTGATGAAAGACCGCCAATTCCAGACCATTGATCTGGAATCGGTGCACCGCCGCGTTAACCAGCAATACGTCAGTTTGATGCACCGCTACGATCAGGCGCTCGACCGCGAAAACACACCCCGCTAGGAGAAAGAAATGGACGAAACCAAGGGACTGACACGCCGCGATTTGTTTGGAAATAGCTTGATCCTGGGGGCATCGGCTTCTCTGTTGGCATTCCAGGCCGACGGGCAAAGCGGTGGCCCGCGAGCGGTGGACTTGCTCGTTCATGGCCCCGACATTGTGTCCTTCGACGATGCCGGAACCGTAATTTCCGATGGCGCCATCGCGGTGCAAGGGAATTCCATCGTCTGGATGGGCAAGGCCGCCGACGCCGCGAAACGTTTTACCGCCCAAGACACCATCAACGCGGCCGGCTTGATCGCGATGCCGGGTCTCACAGATACGCACTATCACACGGCGCAGCAGTTTCTCCGCGGCGTGCAAAGGACCACGCATCGCAGAGGACCGCATTGGAAGCGATTTCTCATTCCCTTCGAAAGCGGGCTGGAGCCGGAAGATGTCTACCATAGCGGCATCGTCGGCTACACTTCGATGATCAGCGCCGGCACTACTTGTTTCCTCGAGGCGGGAGGTCCGCATCCGGACGAGATGGGGCGCGCCGCGGACGAAGTCGGCATCCGTGGCAGGATCGCGCAGAACACTTGCGACATGGACAATGATCTCCCCAAGACTCACCTGTGGAGCACGGACAAAATCCTGAAAGAGAGCGAGGCGCTGGTTAAACGCTGGGAAAAACATCCTCGAGTCAACGCCTGGATGTCCCTTCGGCAGATTATCGTAAACACCGAACCACTTCGCATCGAAATTTCCAAACTCGCGCAGCAGTTGGATACCGGGATTCACACGCATCTGTGCGAAGGCACCTATGAGGTGGATTTCACAGTGGAGAACTATAACCTCCGCCCGCCCGAGTATTTCGAAAAGATCGGAATCTTCAATGATCGCATGCATTGCGCGCATTCCATTTTGCTCACTCCAGAAGATGTGGATCTGTACGCGAAGCACGATGTTTCGGCGGCGCACTGCGCGTTCAACAACTACAATCTGGCGCCGCACCGTTTCTACGATATGGTCCGCAAGAATATTCGAGTGGGCTTGGGGACCGACGGGCCGGGCTCACGCGGGACGCTGGATCTGTTCCAGGTAGCGCACTACGCAGTTCTGGGGCAGACCATCGGCTATGGCATGCCCTTCCACGCGAGTGCTCCGGTGAGTTACGAAGAGATGCTGAGATATGCCGTGCGAAACGGGGCGCGTGCTGCTCGTCTAGGTTCCCACACCGGCAGTCTAGAGGTAGGCAAGCTCGCTGATATCGTATTGGTGTCGCGCGACGATTACGATCAGTATCCGAGCGCGGATCCGGCCATCACTTTGGGCCAGAATACCATCGGGCATCACGTGCGGACCGTGGTGGTGGACGGCCGGGTAGTGATGAAGGATCGCCAGTTCCTGACGGTGGACATGGAGCGCATGCGGCGCCGGATGAATGAACGATATTCCGTCATTCTCGAGCGGTTCGACAAGGCCATCGCGTGAAATTGAGGGCGCGTGCTACAAACGCAGCTTGCCGCTGACATCCATGCGGTAGACGAAAGGCCCGCCGCCGGCCGGCTGTTGGTTCTGGGTCTGCAGCACGTACTGGTGATGTACGCCGGGAATGTAGCTGTGCCTTTACTGGTGGCGCAGTCGCTCAAGCTGTCCGTGGATCAGACTGCGTTTCTGATCAATGCGGACCTCTTCGCGGCCGGCATTGCCACCCTGATTCAAACACTCGGCGTCTGGCGTTTCGGAGCTCGTCTGCCGGTCATGATGGGCGCCACATTTCTTTCGGTCTCTCCGATGATCGCCATGGGCTTGGACCCAGCCATCGGTCTGCGGGCCTTCTACGGCGCGTTGTTGGTCTCGGGCTGCGTCGCTATAATCATTGCGCCGATGATCGGAACGGTCCTGGCGCTTTTTCCGCCTGTCGTCACGGGATCTTTGATCACGCTGCTGGGTATCTCACTTCTGGCGGTTGCCGTCAGTTGGGCTGCTGCGGGACAAACCTCGCCCCGGCCTGTAGGGTTGGCCATTTCATTCCTGGTCTTTGTCGTTATTGTCCTGATGACCAAGTATGCGCCGGGCGCTTGGCACAGCCTGGCCATTTTGATCGGAATTTTGTTGGGTACCCTCGCCTCCATTCCATTCGGCCTGGTTCATATTGGATCGCTCGATCAAGCGGCGTGGCTCTCCGTGATTCGGCCACTGCAATTCGGATTGCCGACATTTCAGGTGGGCGCCATCATCTCGATGATTATCGTGATGCTGGTTACCCTCGTCGAGTCCACCACGGTGTTTTTGGCGCTGGCCGAAATCACGGGCAAAGATTTCCAGCGGAACGATCTAGTGCAGGCGCTTCGAGCAGATGGACTGGGAATGATTGCGGGCGGACTATGCAACGCGTTTCCATACACGTCGTTCTCGCAGAACGTGGGACTGGTGAACGTCACGGGCGTGCGATCGCGTTTCGTCTGCGCGGCAGGTGGAGCAATCCTGATCGTCCTCGGCCTGCTCCCCAAGCTGGCGCGTCTGGTGGCGGCCGTACCGGAGGCTGTGCTGGGTGGCGCGGGTCTGGTAATGTTCGGAATGGTGGCGGCGACGGGCGTGCGCATTCTAAGCACGGTGAATTTTCATCGGGAATATAATCTATTTATCGTCGCCAGTTCTCTGGGTTTTGGCATGATACCGACTTTGGCGCCGCACTTTTTCGATCGGCTTCCTGCTTGGACGGCCCCCATCACCAACAGTGGCGTCGTCTTGGGAACTATCGTTGCCGTGGGGTTAAACGCGCTGTTTGCGGATCGGAGGCATGCGCGATGAACATTGCGAACCCAAAGCCCCCGGCATTCGTGCTCAATAATCGCCGGGTTTCGATCGAGGATGCGGGCGTTCAAACCACGCTTCTGGATCATATTCGCGCCCAAGGTCTGACGGGCGCCAAGGAAGGCTGCGCCGAAGGCGAGTGCGGCGCGTGCACGGTGGTTCTTGTGGCTGGTCGGGAAGGTGGCAGCGAATACCGCGCCGTGAACAGCTGTTTGATGCTGGCCCCGATGGCCGCGGGCCACGAAATACTAACGGTAGAGGCCCTGGCCGCCGATGGAAAACTCTCCGAGGTGCAACGGGCGATGGCTTCAGGCGGCGGTTCGCAATGCGGTTATTGCACGCCGGGCTTCGTGATGAGTATGTTCGCCGAGCAATACCGGCCGGGACGCTGCGGCCCTTGCGATCCGCACGAACTGGGCGGGAATCTGTGCCGCTGCACGGGATATCGCCCGATCCGCGATGCTGCATTGTCGCTTGGGCCGGCGCCGGCGGGAGAATTTCTCGATCGGCTGTCGCGCCCGGCGCCGCGGCTGGAAGCGATCGATTACCAAACCTCCGATGCACGATTCTCGCGCCCCGTGAGCCTCGAACAGTGCCTGTCGATTCTGGCTGCCGACTCTGGGGCGCGCTTGATTTCGGGCGGCACGGATCTGGTGGTGGAATCGAACCTGCGCGCGCGGCGCTGGCCCCACCTGGTGAGCGTGGAAGCGATTGCGGAGCTGCGCGAGTTTTCCGAAACCGCGAGCTCGATCCGGATCGGTGCGGCGCTGCCGCTGAATGAAATCGCCATGCATTGGAGCAACGCTCCCGAAGTTTTTCTCCAATGGCTGCGCCTGTTCGCATCGCCGCCGCTTCGCAATCGCGCGACTTTAGGCGGGAATCTCGCCACTGCCTCGCCCATCGGCGATGGCGCGCCGTTGTTGCTGGCGCTCGATGCGCAAGTGCACCTGGCCAGCCAGCGCGCACGGAGGACCGTTCCGCTCCACGCCTTCTTCAGCAGTTATCGCCGTACGGTGCTTGAGCCCGGCGAGTTGATCGCGGCAGTCGAGATCCCCAAACCCCTGCCCGAGTTTGTGCGTTTCTACAAAGTCGCCAAACGCCGTATGGACGACATCAGCACGGTGGCGGCCGCGATGGCGATGGATTGGGACGCGTCCGGGAAGATCGCGTGCGCCCGGTTTGCATTTGGCGGCGTGGCGGCCATTCCGACGCGAGCGGTGCTGGCCGAAGAGGCGATCGGGGGCCGGCGCTGGAACGAAGCCGCGGTGGAGCGTGCGCAAGCTGTGCTCCAGCGGACGCTCGCGCCGATCAGCGATCATCGCGGTTCGGCTGAGTATCGGCTGGCAGTGGCGAAGAGCCTTATCGCGAAATTCCTGTGGGAGCGGCGGGAGGCGGCGGCTTGAAGATTGCCGGCCAAGCGATTCCGCATGAGAGCGCGCGCGAGCACGTGACGGGCGATGCTCTGTACACCGACGATCTTGTAGTGCGCTTTCCGCGCGCATTGCATGCCTGGCCGGTGCTGTCGCCGCATGCGCATGCGTTGGTCAAGGTACTGGATGTGTCGGCGGCTTTATCCGAACCGGGCGTCGCCACGGTTCTTACCGCGCGCGACGTTCCAGGCGAGGGCGACTCGGGTTCGAATCGTCACGATGAGCCGCTCTTCCCGAACGAAGTGATGTACCATAGCCAGCCGGTGGCCTGGGTTCTGGGCGAAACTCTGGATGCGGCGCAGCGGGGCGCGTCGCGCGTCAAAGCCGAATACCAACCGCTCCCCGCGATCCTGACCATCGAAGATGCAATCGAAGCTGGAAGTTTTCACTCCGCTCCGCTGCGGCTGGCTCGCGGCGACGCGTCGGTGATCGAGTCAAGCGCGCTGCGTTTCGAAGGCGAACTGGAGATCGGCGGCCAGGAGCACTTTTATCTGGAAACGCAATGCGCGATTGCATGGCTGGATGAAACCGGCGGCGTGGCGGCGCATTCTTCCACGCAGCATCCCACCGAGACTCAGGAAGTGATCGCGCGGGTGCTGGGAATCCCGCGCAACAAAGTGACAGTGGAATGTTTGCGCATGGGCGGCGCCTTCGGAGGCAAGGAAGTGCAAGCTAATCCGTGGGCGGCCATCGCGGCGTTGGGCGCCTGGAAAACCCGGCGGCCGGTGCGCGTGCGGCTGACGCGCGCGCTGGACTTCGCGCTCACCGGCAAGCGCCATCCGTTTCTGGCGCGATATCAAGCTGGATTCGCTGAGGACGGGCGGCTGGAAGGCGTGCGGATCGCGCTTTATTCCGATGGCGGATGGAGCCTGGATTTATCCGAGCCGGTTCTCTCTCGCGCGTTGTTTCATTGCGACAATGCGTATCTGCTGCCGGCGGCCGAGCTGACCGGCCTGATCTGCCGCACTCACAAAACTTCGCAGACCGCTTTTCGCGGCTTCGGCGGACCGCAGGGCATGCTGGTGATTGAAGAGATTCTCGATCAAGCCGCGCGTCGTCTGGGCTTGCCGCCGGAGGCGGTGCGCGAACGCAATCTTTATCGCGAAGGCGACACCACGCATTATGGCCAGCCGGTGAAGGACGCCGGCCGCATCGGACTCATCTGGCGGCGGCTCAACGAATCGAGCGGATTCGCAACGCGGCGCGAAGAGATCGAACAATGGAACGCGCGTCATCCGCACTCAAAACGCGGGATCGCCATCACGCCGGTGAAGTTCGGCATTTCTTTCACCGCGACGTTTTTCAATCAAGCCGGGGCGCTGGTGTTGATCTACCGGGACGGCAGCGTGCAAGTGAATCATGGCGGCGCGGAGATGGGACAAGGGCTGCACACCAAGATCCAGCAGATTGCGGCGGAGGGCCTGGGTGTGGATCTGGAGCGCGTGCGTGTGATGTCCACGCGCACCGACAAGATCCCCAATTCCTCGGCGACGGCAGCCTCGGCGGGTACCGACTTGAATGGCGCCGCCGTGGCCAATGCTTGTTCGGAACTGCGCGGCCGTTTGGCGCAAGTGGCCGCCGCGTCGCTTCGCTGCGATGTGGATGCCATCGAATTTTCCCACGGCCTGGTATTTCCGCGCGGCGAAGAACAGCGCGCCATTCCGTTCGCGAAACTTTGCGACACGGCGTATCGCCAGCGAATTCCGCTGTTCGCGCAAGGCTACTACAGCACGCCCGGGATTCATTACGATCCGCAAGTTGGCCAGGGCGCGCCGTTTCACTATTTCGCATATGCGGCAGCGGTGTCGGAAGTTGAAGTGGACGGTTTCACCGGCGACTATCGTCTGTTGCGAACCGACATTCTGGAAGACGTCGGCGATTCGGTTTCGCCGCTGGTGGATCGCGGCCAGATTGAGGGCGGATTCATACAAGGCATGGGATGGTTGACGCTAGAGGAACTGGTCTGGGATGCGCAGGGCCGCCTGGCCACTGCCGGTGCGTCCACCTATAAGCTGCCGTCGTGGAGCGAAGTGCCGGATGTTTTCGAAGTCAACTTTTTAGAGCGCGCCTCGGAGCCCGGCACCATTTACGGCAGCAAAGCGGTGGGCGAACCTCCGCTGATGCTGGCCATGTCGGTGCGAGAAGCCATTCGCGACGCGATTGGCGCGTTCGGCGCGGGCGGGCCGGTGATGCTCGCAAGTCCCGCTACGCCCGAGCGCGTATTCTTCGCCGTGGAGCGGGCACGCGCGGAGCGGGAGTCGCCAGTCAGTTCGGTTGGTGCCACCCAGTGAAGGCCGCGCCAGGGGGCGAACTGCTGCGCGCGCCCCTGTTTCATACGCCGCGCAATCCATTTCGTGAAGCGAGCGCGCTCAAAAGCTATGCCGACGGCGGCTTACTAGTTCGCGATGGCCGCGTGGCTGCGTGCGGCGACTACGCAAGTCTTCGCGATGCGCATCCGAGTGTTGCGACCGTGGACCTGCGCGGCGGCTATCTTCTGCCTGGCTTCGTCGACGCGCACACGCATTTTCCGCAACTGCGCGTGCTCGGCGGATTGGGCCGGTCATTGTTGGATTGGCTGGAGCATTGCGCGCTGCCCGAAGAGGCGCGCATGGCGGATCATTCCCTCGCCTGCCGCGTGGCTCGCGGATTCGTGCACGCGCTGGCTTCGCATGGAACCACCACAGCGCTCGTGTTTGGCGCGCACTTCGCTCCGGCAACGGCGGCGCTGTTTGAAGCCGCCAGGGCAGCGGGACTGCGGATCGCGGCCGGCCAGGTGCTTTCGGACCGGCTGCTCCATCCTGAGTTACATCAGACGCCGGAGCGCGCGTATCGCGAGAGCAGCCTTTTGATTGAGCGCTTCCACGGGCATGGCCGGATGACCTACGCGGTCACTCCGCGCTTTGCCCTGTCCGCTTCGGAAGCGATGCTGGAGGTATGTCAGACGCTGCTGGGCGAGCACGAAGGGCTTTTGTTTCAAACGCACATTAATGAAAACGTTCAAGAGATTGCGGAGGTGGCGCGCCTGTTCCCTTGGGCGTCCGATTATCTGGCGGTGTATGAACGGTTCGGATTGAACCGTCGGACTGCAGTAATGGCGCACAATGTTCATCCCAGCGATTCGGAACTGGATCGCCTGGGAGCAAGCGGCGCCGCAGTGGCGCATTGCCCCACGAGCAACGCCGCGCTCGGCAGCGGACTGTTTCCTTTGCAGCGGCACATCCACGCGGGAGTGCGCTGCTCTTTGGGAACCGACGTGGGCGGCGGCACCGGCTTCGGGATGCTCAAGGAGGGTCTGCAAGCATATTTGCTGCAGCGCATCGCACCCGAGGGAATGCTTCTGGCCGCGGGGCATTTGCTTTACCTAGCGACGCTGGCCGGAGCCGAGGCGCTCGGGCTCGGCGAAGAGACCGGAGATTTTCGCACAGGAAAATCTGCCGACTTCGTGTATCTTCGCCCGCCCGCCGATTGCCCTCTCGCCGCGGTTCTGGAACGTGAGCAAAGCCCGGAGCAAGCGCTAGCGGCGATCTTCACGCTGGCCGGCGCCGAAAGCGTGCGAGAAGTGCGCGTCGAAGGTTATGTCGTTTATCGCTCTGCGACTGTGGAGCACGGATGACGATCGGCGAATTAAATCGGATGGATCGGGCAGCCTTCATCGCCGCCGTCGGTTGGATCTTCGAACATTCTCCGTGGGTGGCGGAGCGCGCCTTCGACGCGCGGCCGTTCGCCGGTTTGGAGGCTTTGCACACTTCGATGATGGACCAGGTGGAGCGCGCCAGCTTTGCCGAGCGCCTGGCTCTCTTGCAGGCGCATCCCGATCTCGGCGCACGCGCGCGTCTGAGCGAAGCTTCTACCTCTGAGCAGGCAGGCGCGGGTTTGGATAGCTTGACGCCGGGCGAATTTGAGCAGCTCCATCGCCTGAACGCCGCATACCGCACTCGATTCGGATTTCCCTTTCTATTGGCAGTGAAGGGCAGCACCAAACACGATATTTTGCGCGCGCTTCAGTCGAGAATGGAAGCTACACCGGAGGACGAATATCGCGAAGCCCTGCGGCAGGTATATCGTATCGCGAGATTTCGTTTGGAGGATTCGATCCCATCGTGATGAGACAGTTTGCGAGCGGTTGGAAGCAAAGTTATTACGGCAAGGGCGACGTGATCGCTTACCGTCTGAACCGGGACGGCAAGACGGCTGCGGGCACCAGCCCAGTCTTCGGCGCGAACATCACGATCCTGGTGTATGGCGACGCATTTTGGCCCACCTACACGACGGGCGACAACACTGGCCTGATCGCGACCGATTCGATGAAGAACTTCGTGCAGCGCGAGATGCTCAATTACGAGGGCCCCGACCTGGAAGGTTGTTGCCGCTTCTTGGGCGCGAAGTTTCTGGACCTCTATCCGCAGGTGGAAGGCGTGCAAATGTCCGCCATCGAGATCCCTTACTCAGCCCTGCCGCGGAGTGACGCCTCATTCACGCCGGCCGGTCCGGACTGCGCCACCGCGCGCCTGGAACTGAATCGCAAGGGCGTTGTGGAGATTGCTTCCGGCATCCAAGGCTTCAAACTTCTTCGATTGGGCGGAAGCGCGTTCTACGGTTTCGTGCGGGATCAATACACCACGTTGCCCGACATTGCCAACCGGCCGTTGCACATGTGGCTGGATCTGGAATGGCTGTACACGGAGCCGTCGGCGGGCTTCAATTCGGGCGCCGTTACCGCCGCCGTGCGGCGCATTGTGCGCGAGGTTTTTCAGGCCTTCGAATCCGGCAGTATCCAGCAGGTGATTTATCAGATCGGCACCAGGATGCTGGCGGACATTCCGAGCGTCGCGGAGGTTCATCTGGAAGGCAACAACCGCACGTGGGACACCATTGTCGAACGCGGCCAGGAACTGGGCGTCTACACTGAAGCGCGGCCACCCTTCGGCTGTCTTGGCTTACGCTTGAAGAGATAAGATGGCCCGGCTCTCCACGCACGTGCTGGATACTGCTCGCGGAAAACCCGCGCAAAACATGATCGTCGATCTGCATGGTTTCGCGAAAGGCGAGCGGCGGCACATCAAGACGGTTGCCACCAACGTCGACGGACGAACCGACGAACCGCTGCTCTCGGGCGATCACTTGGAGGCCGGGATTTATGAATTGACGTTTCATGCCGGCGGCTATTTTCGCGGCATCGGAATCGAACTTTCCGATCCGCCGTTTCTTGATGAGGTGGTGATCCGTTTCGGCCTCGCCGATTCCGCCGCCAATTATCATGTACCGCTTCTGCTCAGTCCATACGGCTACAGCACGTATCGGGGATCGTGATGGAAGACGTCATCAGCCGCTGCCGCCTGCTGGCAGAATTAACCGAAGAGCCCGGGTTTACCACGCGCACTTTCTTGTCCCAGCCGATGCATGCGGTGCATGATCATCTGCGCGCCTGGATGGAGCGGGTGGGCATGAGCGTCGCGATCGATCATGCCGGAAATCTAAGAGGCGTGTACCCCTCTGTTCAGCCTTCGCCGGCGCGATTGTTCATCGCCTCGCACCTCGATACGGTTCCCGGCGCGGGCGCGTTCGACGGCATCCTGGGCGTCGTACTCGCAGTCGCGTTGATTGAGAATCTTGGCGGCCGGCGCCTGCCCTTCGCCATCGAAGTGATTGGGTTTTCGGAAGAGGAGGGCGTACGATTTGGCGTGCCGTTTATCGGCAGCCGCGCTCTGATCGGAGATATCGACGATGAACTGCTCGGTCGACGCGACGCGGCCGGCATCAGCATACGCGAAGCGATCGCCGCATTTGGATTAGATCCGAGCCGAACCGGCGAGGCGCGCGCTGGTGACGACGCGATTGGATATATCGAGTTTCACATTGAGCAGGGGCCGATCCTCGAAAGTCTCAACTTGCCGCTCGGCGTCGTGGAGGCGATCGTTGGACAGAGCCGCCTGGACGCAATTTTCGAAGGCCAGGCGAATCACGCCGGGACCACGCCGATGCATCTTCGGCGCGACGCATTGGCTGGCGCGGCGGAATGGATCGCATCCGTCGAACGCGAGGCGCGTGCGACTCCGGGCGCAGTTGCAACCGTCGGCCGAGTGAACGTATCTCCGGGAGCGAGCAACGTTATTCCAAGCACGGTGACTCTGAGTTTGGACGTTCGGCACGCTGACTATGCCGTTCGTCATGACTTGGTTGGACACCTGTTGCGATGCGCCGAGCAGATCGCGGCCGGCCGCTGCCTCAAGGTTTCGCAAGAGCAGCGGCTGGATCAACCAGCTGTCGCGATGGACTCGGATCTCACCACTCTGTTGGAGCGCGCCGTGATGAGCGCGGGCCACCCGGTTCATCGCATGGCCAGCGGCGCCGGACACGATGCGATGATTGTCGCTCGCCGCATGCCGGCGGCGATGTTGTTCCTGCGCAGTCCGGGCGGGATCAGTCATCATCCCGGCGAATCCGTTCTCGCCGCGGATGTTGAGGCCGCACTGGAGGTCGGGATGCGGCTTCTCGAAGAACTGGAGCATCGCCATGCCTGATCTGGTGGTGCGCGGCGGAACGCTCGTCACCCCGGGTTTGCCGCAGACCGATGTCGCAATCGAGGACGGCAAGATCGCCGCGATCGGACCGGAGCTTCCAGGTGCAGCCGAAGAAATCGACGCGCGAGGTTTGCACGTCTTTCCCGGCGTGATCGACGCGCATCTCCACTTCAATGAGCCGGGCCGTACGGAATGGGAAGGCGCCGCCACCGGAAGCCGTGCACTGGCGGCAGGCGGAGGAACGCTCTTCTTCGACATGCCGCTGAACTCGACGCCCTGCACGGTGAACGCCGATGCATTCGATCGCAAGCGCGCGGCCCTGGCGAAGTCTTCCATCACGGACTTCGCTCTGTGGGGCGGACTCATTCCCGGCAATGTCCATGAGATGGAGGCCCTCGCTGACCGCGGCGTGGTTGGATTCAAGGCGTTTCTCTGCGATTCCGGTTTGCCGGAGTTTCCGCGCGCCGACGACATGACTCTGTTGGACGGCCTGCACGAAGCGGCGCGGCTTGGGCTGCCAGTCGCGGTGCACGCCGAAAGCCAGGAGATAACGCAAGGACTGGCGCGAAAAATCGCGGAGCGGGATCGCGCGGGCGTCAGAGCGTTCCTGGCATCGCGGCCCGTGATTGCCGAATTGGAAGCCATCCAACGCGCTACGTTGCTTGCTCGGGAGGCCGGCGCGAAACTGCATATTGTTCACGTCAGCTCAGGCCGCGGAGTGGCGCTGGCCGCCGAGGCCCGCGCGCAAGGCGCCGATGTTTCCATCGAGACTTGCCCCCACTATCTCTTCTTCACCGAGGATGACGTCGAGCGGCTGGGCGCAGTCGCGAAGTGCGCGCCGCCGTTGCGCAGCCTGGCCGATCAGGATGCTCTCTGGACGCAATTGCTCGGCGGGGTTGTCGACATTGTCGCGTCGGATCATTCGCCCGCGCCGCCGGACATGAAGTCGGGCGAGTTCGGGCGAGCCTGGGGCGGCATCGCCGGCGTACAGTCCACTCTGTCCGTGCTGCTCGATCGAGGGCATCGTTGCCGGGGACTTTCGCTGGATCGAATTTCCGCTCTCGTCGCGTCGGAGCCGGCGCGCAGATTTCGCATTCCAGGAAAAGGCAAAATCGCAGTTAGCATGGACGCGGACCTGACGCTCGTAGACGTCCTGCGATCAACGCAGTTGCAGCCCAAGGATCTGATGCAGCGCCACGCGCTGAGCCCCTATCTTGGTTCCACTTTTCGCGGTTCCGTGGAACGCACCCTGCGGCGCGGCGAAACCATCTTCGCCGCAGGCCAAATCACCGCGCGCACCGGCGGCAAGTTCGTGAAACCTTCCTTGAGCTAAAACATTTATGCATCATTTGGGACAGACGCGCAGCGCTCACCGAGCTGATCACCTTCTCCAAACTCCCGATACATTCGTCCGCGCGCCGCTGCCGGGAATGCAAAAGGCGACGGCCATCCTTCATACGGCGCCGGCCGCGGGTGCACGGTTTACTCAATATACGGTCGAGTTTGACGCGGGAGGCCTGATAGCGGCCGCCTCGGTGCAACGATTCTTGTATGTACTCGAAGGCGATGTGTCGTTCGATGGCGCCGTCTTGTCGGCTGGCGATTACGCATACACCTCGGCAGAACGCTCCGCCACCGTTTCCGCGAAGACCGCCGCGCGAGCCGCAATCATCGAAAAAGTCTACCAGCCGTTGCCGGGCGTCTCGGCACCGGCATGTTTCACCGGACGCGAAAGCGACATCGCCCCCGCGCCCCTGATGGGCGACGATGCGCTTCAAGTTCGCGCTCTGGTCCCGGACAATCCGGCGTTCGACTTCGCGGTCAACACTATGACGTATCTTCCCGGCGCCGCCCTTCCCATGGTGGAGATCCACGTCATGGAACACGGCCTGTTGATGCTCGCGGGCGGCGGCATTTACCGTCTAGGCGATTGTTGGTATCCGGTGGCCGAAGGCGATTTCATCTGGATGGCGCCGTATTGCCCGCAGTGGTTTGGAGCGTTCGGAAAAACGCCCGCCAAATACCTGATCTACAAAGATTGGAATCGATGAAACTCGATATCGATGGGCGGCGCCTCGCCGAAGAACTCGACGCATTGGGCGCGATTTCGCAGGAACCGCCGCCCGTGGTCACGCGCGTGGTCTTTACCGAAGCCGACGTCCAAGCGCGGCGATACGTGAAGAATCTCTGCACAGAGGCCGGGCTGGTGATCCGCGAGGACGCGGTAGGCAACACGTTCGCGCGGTGGGTCGGCGAGGACCGCGCGCTTGCGCCCGTGGCCACAGGCTCGCACATCGATGCTATTCCCAATGCGGGCCGCTTTGACGGCACGGTGGGCGTGTTAGGAGGCCTGGAAGCGATTCGCGCCCTGATGCGCGCCGGGTACCAGCCCCGAAGATCGATCGAGCTGATCATCTTCACCTCGGAAGAGCCAACGCGATTTGGAATCGGGTGTTTGGGGAGCCGACTGCTCGGTGGCCTTTTGGATCCTAAGTGGGCGAACGCGCGGACGGATCGCGATGGAGTCTCGCTCGACGACGCGCGCCGGGCGGCGGGTTTCGAAGGATCGCTGGCAGGGGTACACTTGCCGGAAGGCTATTACTCGGCATTCGTTGAGCTGCACATCGAACAAGGGCCGATTTTGGAACGGCGGAAAATTCCGCTGGGCATCGTTACGGCCATCGCCGCGCCCGCCGCTTTCAAGGTCACGATTGAAGGCGAGGGCGGTCACGCCGGAGCGGTGCTCATGCCGGATCGGCACGACGCACTTCTCGCCGCGGCGGAGAGCGCATTGGCGGTGGAGGCGAGTGCATTGTCGAGCGGCTCGCGCGACACTGTGGGAACCGTCGGTGTGTGCGAAGTTTTTCCGGGCGCGGTGAACAGCATCCCCAGCCGCGTGCGAATGGAGATCGATCTGCGCGATACCGATGAAGCGCGGCGCGATGCGGTGGTGTTGGAGATCCAGCTTGCATTCCAAGAAATCGCCCGGCGGCGCGGCGTCCAGGCAGCAATGGAGCAGGTGAACGCCGACCCTCCGGCTCAATGTGATCCTCATGTTGTGGATACCCTGATTCAAGCCTGCGAAACGCACGGTCTGCCGTTTGAACGCATGGTCAGCCGGGCCTATCACGATTCGCTATTCATGTCGCGGATCGCGCCCACGGCCATGCTATTTATCCCTTGCCGCGGTGGATTCAGCCATCGTCCCGATGAATATGCGTCGCCCGAAGCGATCGCGCAAGGGGCGCTGGTATTAGCAGAGGCCCTGGCTCGCTTGGCCTCTCAATAGCGCCTTACGTCTTGCTGCCGATGTAGACGAAGCGGAAAATCAACAACACGGCCAGCACGTAAGCGGCCCAGGGTACCTGCCGCCCCCGTCCGCGCGCCAGGTGAATCACCACGTAGGATATGATGCCGCAAGCCAAACCATTGGCGATGCTGAAGGTGAGCGGGATCATCACCAAGGTCAAAAACGCGGGGACGGCTGTGCAAACGTCGTCCCACGGGATCTCTCCAACCGCGGAGATCATCAAGCCGCCCACCACCACCAGCGCGGGCGACGTGGCAGCCGAAGGCACCGCTCCGACAATCGGTGCTGCGAACAGAGCAGCGATGAAAAGCAGGCCCGTCACGATGGACGTGACGCCGGTTTTGCCACCCGCAGCCACGCCAGACGCGCTTTCCACGTAGCTGGTCACGGTAGTGGTCCCGAGCAGCGAACCAAAAATGGTGGCGACGGCATCGGTAAGCAAGATTCGATTCACACGCGGAATTAGATTATCGGCTTCGAGCAATCCAGCCTTCTTGCTTACGGCCATCAACGTTCCGATGTTGTCGAACAGATCCACAAACAGGAACACAAAGACGATTTCGAGAAGCCCTAATCCCACGGCCGCCTTCACGTCCAGATGCAGCATGGTTCCCGAAAGGTCGCTCCAGTGAAATGTTTGCGCCTGCCAGTGAACCAGGCCGGTGAAGGCGCCGAGAGCGGTAGTTGCAAGGATTCCGACCAGAATCGCCGCCCTTACCTTCCAAGCCTGCAGCGTTGCAATCACCAGGATGCCAAACACGGCGAGCGCAACATTCGGATCGCGCAGGTTGCCCATGGAGACGATAGTGGCCGGGTCGGCTTTCACGATGCCCGCGTTGCGCAGCCCGATAAACGCGATGAACAAGCCAATCCCCGCGCTTACCGCGGAGTACAATTCCGGAGGAATGGACGCGATAATCCACTGCCGCACGCCCGTCACCGTAAGAATCAGGAATGCCACCCCCGAAAGAAACACCGCGCCCAGCGCCGTTTGCCACGCCACGCCCATTCCCTTCACCACGGTGTAAGTGAAATACGCGTTCAGCCCCATGCCGGGAGCCAGCGCAATGGGGTAGCGGGCAAACGCGCCCATCAAAATAGTGGCGAACGCCGCAGCCAGGCAGGTGGCGGCGAACACCGCGGACACAGGCATGCCCGCATCTTTGAGAATGGACGGATTGACGATCACAATGTACGCCATCGTGATGAATGTCGTGAACCCGGCCAGGATCTCGGTCCTCCAGGTTGTCTTCAGCTTCTTGAATTCGAAATAGCGCTCCAGCGGCGCCAGGGCTGGTACAGGCACCCGTCCTCCTCACGCAAAACATTCGCATCCCACTCGGATTCTCATTGGACGCGTGGCCAGGAACCGGTGATTCTCAAGGGACAGAAGCAAACGACTAGGGCGGGAGCAACGCTGTCCTTAGGCACCGGCGACCGAGCGGAGCCTCGAAGGTCGAAGACGAGTTTAGCACAACCCCTTTCGCGGCCTTTACTGCCTTTTTCGCTTGAAGGGCGCGCTCGCGTGTGCTAAAGTTTTCCATAGCTTCCGTAATTTCCCAGCCATGTTTGCCTGGGCCTTTGGCAGTCAGTAAATTACGGCAGCCCCGCGCTTCTTACAAAACCAAGTGGTTCACTGCTCGCTCGTGAACCGGTTATCTGATTCTCAGATGCCCGGTCAGCCTTGCGGCGGAGTTTCGAATCGTGAACGTCACACTTGGGAGATTCACACTGAGATGTTTGGTCATGGCGGCGTGAAGCCGTATTTTGTCTTTAGCGCGCTCGCAGTTGCGACGATTCTAACCAAGGCTAACGCGCAAACCCCTGCGGCACCGCCATCCTATACAGGCACCATTCAGCCCATCATTTTCAAGAATTGCAACGGCTGCCACACATTCGGCGGACATGCCGGAGGTCTGCGCATGGATTCTTATGAATCCCTGCTGGCAGGTGGCGATAGCGGCCCGGTGTTCGTCAAAGGCGATCCGGCGAAAAGCCTGATGGTGAAGGCCATCCATTATGACAACCCGGATATCAAGATGCCGCCGAAGGGCAAGCTTGCGGCATCGGACATTGCGGCCATCGAGTTGTGGATCCAGCAGGGAGCCATCGCGGGCGCGCCCGCCGAACCCACGGCAGCGGCGTCCGACACTGTGCCGGCGCCTGCTTCGGTAGCACCCGTAGTGGTCGCGCCGCCCGATTCCAAGCCCAAAACCGAGCCAGAGCCCATAGCAGCATCGGAGCCCGCGCCTAAGCCCACTCCCGAGCAAGAAGCATTCTTCGAAAGCAAAGTTCGCCCTGTGCTGGCGAAGAATTGCTATGGATGCCATACCAGCTTGCAGAGCGGAGGCCTGCGCCTGGACTCGCGCGAAGCCATGCTCAAGGGCGGCAAGGACGGCGTCGTAGTGGTGCCCGGCCATCCAGAGTCCAGCCTGTTGATTACCGCCGTTCATTACAACGGAGAAATCCAGATGCCGCCGGTGGGCCGCCTGAAGCTCGATGAAATCGCTTTTCTGGAAGATTGGATCCGCGATGGCGCGCCCTGGCCGGCCGGCGTGGTCGTCAGTTCCTCAAAAGTGACGGACGCGCAGCGCAAGTTTTGGGCGTTCCACGCGCCTTCACGGCCCGCGGTGCCTGAAGTGAAGTCCGCCTGGGCGTACAACGATATCGACCAGTTCATTCTCGCCAAGCTCCAGGAGAAACATCTCAAGCCCGTTGGTGAGGCCGACAAGCGGACCATGATCCGGCGCGTCACCTACGATCTAACGGGCCTTCCGCCAACGCCCGCCGAGATTCAAACGTTCCTCGGCGACAACTCGCCCGGCGCCTACGAAAAACTTGTCGAGCGGCTGCTCGCTTCCAAGGGCTATGGCGAGCGCTGGGGACGGATGTGGCTGGATGTAGTCCGTTATGCGGACACCACGGGCGGCGGCGGGGATTATCCGATTCCACAGGCCTACAAATATCGCGATTACGTGATTCAAGCTTTCATGAACGACAAACCGTATGACCGCTTCATTCGCGAGCAGATTGCGGGAGATCTTCTGCCGTACAAATCGGAGCCCGAGCACTGGGAGAACGTGATCGCCACCGGATATCTGGCGGGCACCGTTCGCGGCGATAGCGAATCCGCTTACTTATCCGATGCCGTCGATAATTTGGGGTCCGCTTTCATGGGCCTCACGATGGGTTGCGCGCGCTGTCACGATCATAAATTCGATCCGATTCCAACCAGCGATTATTATGCCCTCTTCGGCATTCTCGCCAGCACTCATTTTCCGCACCCCGGCGACGATGAAGCCCGCTATCAGTATGATTTCGTCTACCGCGACCCTAAGGTGCAAAATCGTGAAGACTACAAGATCTTTCAGACCCAGCTGAAGCCGATTCAAAACGCCATCGAGGCGGTGCTCCAACTGCCCGGCACCTACGACGATCTGATCCCGCAATTGGAAGCGCGGCGCATGCACCTGTTCGCCCACATGCCGAATTTCGGCGAATCGGCCTATGCGGTCACCGAGGGCGATCCCAAAGATGTCAGAGTTGAGCATTACGGCGACGAAAAAGATTTGGGCGATCTGGCTCCTCGCGGATTCCCGCAAGTGCTGGGTGGCTCCGCACTGCCCAAAACCGAAAAGGGTAGCGGACGCCTGGAATTGGCCGATTGGATCGCGAGCAAAGATAATCCGCTCACCGCGCGCGTCATCGTGAATCGTCTTTGGCAGGGGCATTTTGGACGCGGCATCGTTTCCACTTCCAATGACTTCGGCACTCGAGGGACGCCGCCCAGCAATCAGGAATTACTGGACTATCTGGCGCTGAAGCTGGTGGACAGCGGCTGGTCGCTCAAGGCGATTCAACGCGAAATTCTGCTTTCGCACACATACCGGCTCGCTTCGGCCGGTTCCGCCGCCAACGAAGAGATCGATCCCGACAACGAATACGTTTGGCGCCACTCGCGCGTGCGTCTGGACGCCGAGGAGATTCGCGATTCCCTGCTGGCCGATTCTCAACTGTTGGATCGCAGTCCGGCCAAGCCGCATCCCTTCCCGCCGCAATCGGAATGGAATTGGGAGGATCAGAATCACTTTGCTCCCGTAATGGCGCGCTACGAAACCAACCAGCGCACCGTTTACACCATGGTTCAGCGCAGCGTGCGTTCCACGTATTTCACGCTGTTCGACGGCCCCAACACCAACGTCAGCACCGAGAAGCGATCAGCCAGCTTGACGCCGCTGCAGTCGCTTTATTTTCTAAACGCGGACTTTCCGGAGAAGTGTGCGCAACATCTTGCCGCGCAGCTTTTGACCGCCTCGTCGATGCCGAAGGACGACATCGAGCAGGCCTATCTCACCATTTACGGCCGCCCGCCCAGCCAGGCGGAGCTGGATCGCATTCTCACTTTTTTGCCGGCCGCCGCGGCGAAATACTCAAGCCATGGCGACAGCAGCGCGGATGCTCAGAAAGCGGCGCTCACCGCTTTCTTGAAAGCCATGTTCGCCAGCAACGAATTTATGTTTGTCGAATAAGTGGAGACCTCAAACGCTATGTCGAATTTGAACTATCAGACTTCCCGGCGCTGGATGATTCAATCCCTGGCCAGCGCCTCCATGCTGCTTCCCGGCATGTTGCATGAGATGCTGGCGGCCGAAACCGCCGGAAGCGCGGACCCGAACGATCCGCTGGCGCCCAAGGCTCCCATGTTTCCCGCCAAGGCCAAGCGCGTCATCTTTTTGTACATGAGCGGCGGTGTGTCGCACGTCGATACCTTCGATCCGAAGCCTAAATTGGCCTCCAGCGACCGCAAGAAATACAAAGCGGATTTCCTGCACGCCAGCCCCTGGGCATTTAAACCGTATGGCCAGGCCGGTACCGAAGTCAGCGATCTGTTTCCGCATATCGGCTCCTGCATGGACGACATTTGCCTGATCCGCTCCATGTACACTGACATTCCGAATCATCCGCAGGCCATTCTCGAAATTCACGGAGGCTCTCCCGCGCAGCCGCGTCCCAGCATGGGCTCGTGGGTCAGCTACGGGCTTGGGACGATGAATCGCGACCTCCCGTCGTACTTAGTGCTCGCTCCCGAGATCCCGTATGGTGGCAGCGCGGTCTGGGATTCCAGTTTCCTTCCCGCTTTTCACCAGGGCATCCGCGTGATCCCCGGCCAGGAAGACATCCCCAACATGACCCGCCGCGACCCGGCAGATATTCAAGATCTCGACTTGGGCCTAATCAATTTCTTCAACCAGCGCAACTTGGCGGAGCACGATGCCGACCGCACGCTTGCCACGCGGATCAAGACTTTCGAGACCGCGTACGGCATGCAGAAGCAGGCACCCGAGGTTTTCGATATTTCCAAAGAGTCCGACGCGACGCTCAACTTGTACGGCATCGAGCGCGGGACCAACAAAGGCGTGGGATGGATGTGCCTGATGGCGCGCCGCCTGGCCGAGCGTGGCGTGCGCTTCGTGGAGGTGATCGATGGCGGATACGACAAGTACACCAACTGGGACGCGCATCTGAACATCCGGATGCACGAGCCGCTGGCGAAGAAGGCGGACCAGCCCATCGCCGGTCTTATCAAGGATCTCAAGTCGCGAGGCATGCTCGACGACACGCTGGTGGTGTGGACCACCGAGTTCGGCCGCAAGCCCGGCGACGCTTCACCCGACGAGGAGGGCCGCACGCATTGGGCAAAGGCCTACTCGTCGTGGATGGCGGGCGGCGGAGTGAAGGGCGGAATGGTCTATGGTTCCACCGACGACTACGGATACACCATCGCATCCAATCCAGTTCACGTGCACGATTTCCAGGCGACCATTCTGAACCAGCTCGGGCTGGATCATACCAAGCTGACCTTCCGCCATGCCGGCCGCGATTACCGGCTGACCGATGTTTCCGGCCACGTGATCAAAGATATTGTTAGTTAGGGTATTGATGACAAATTTCAAGGCTGCCGCGCTGGCCATCGCATTCAGCGCGTTTGCGCCCTGCGTAGGAGCCGAGCAATATCCCGCGCATTGGTGGACGCCGGTTCCCGAAGCGAACAAGCCCGATTGGGAAATCCTGCCACAGGCCGCCAAGCCCGGCGAAGTAATTCTTTCCAAGCGCAACGAACTCGGCATCCTTTCCAATTTTGCGCCCACCCCTTTCACGCTCTACGGCAAGCGCTACGCCAGCGTGGAGGGATTCTGGCAGATGATGCTTTACCCGGAAAATTCCAATGATCCGCGCGCCAAGTTCGCCGGCTTCACCTGGCCGCACACTCGCGAAGAGGTGGGCCAAATGACGGCCTGGGACGCCAAGAACGCCGGCGCCATCGGCGAAGAGAACATGAAGAAGATGGGAATCGATTGGGTGACCTTCGATGGCAAGCGGATGAAATACTGGTCCATGGAAAAAGGCGAGCACTACCGGATCATTGTCGCGGCCATGCGCGCAAAGCTGGAGCAGAATCCGAAAGTGAAGCAGATTCTGCTTTCCACCGGCGATCTGGTGTTGCGTCCCGATCATTATCAGGAAAAAGACCCGCCCGCGGAATGGCACTATTTCCAAATCTGGATGGAATTGAGAAGCGAACTGCAGGCCAAGGCTCAGGCCCTGCGTTAGCAGCACTTTCCAGCAGCTCCCGAGCCTGTGCGGGAGCCGCCCGCTGTAGCACCGGCGGCACACTAGTTCGTTCCTCCAACATCAGCTAAAATAGGACGTTCGTTATTGGCGCCGCTCCGGGCAGGCATGCAGCCGCCTGGAAATCGCGCCCTCTCGGAAAGGGAAGCGCAGAGTGGAAAGGAACCCGTCTACATGATGTTTCACAGGCTTGGCCGCCTGCGAGTCTCTGTGCTTTGCTCCGCTGTTTTCCTGCTCAGCATTGGCGTTCGGCAAGCCGCGGCTCAGAATCAGCAGCAACCGCAACAGGCGCCGAAACCACCCAATCCCTTTGAAACGGTGCCAACGGCCCCCGTGGAGCCCGCCAAGCCGGTGCAACAACCAGCGCAGCCAGCTCCGCAGGCACCAGCGCAGGCGCCGACACCATCCATAGCAACCCAGCCGGGCCAGCCGCCGCAGAATATTATCGAAGCCATCGAGTTCCGGGGAGCACGCCGCGTTCGCCAAGACACTTTACAAGCCCTGATCTTCAGCAAGAAAGGCGACGTGTTCGATCCAGACAGCCTGCATCGGGATTTCATAGCGCTGTGGAATAGCGGGCGATTCGACGATATCCGCATCGAGCGCGAGCCGGGCAAAACAGGCTGGATCATTCGTTTCGTGGTGGTGGAGCGGCCGGTGGTGCGCACCATCAAATACGAAGGCAACAAGTCCGTTAGCGTTTCCGACATCCTGGACCGGTTCAAGGATCGCAAGGTGGGCCTGGTGGTCGAGTCGCAGTACGATCCAAATAAAGTGCAGCGCGCCAGGAACGTGATCATCGAATTGCTGGCCGAACATGGTCACCTTTCGGCCAGCGTGGACCCGCAGATCCGCCGCGTTCCCCCGTCGTCGCTTGAAATTACGTTCAAGATCAACGAAGGTCCCAAAGTAAAAGTCGGCAACATCGATATCACCGGAAACACCGTGTTTAGCGATCGCGACATCATCCGCGCGATGAAAAACATGCATCCCATCGGCATCCCGTATTCCATCTTGTTCGAGAATCTGTTCGCCAAAACCTACGATCCGAGCAAGCTGGAAGAAGACAAAAGCCGCGTGCAGGTCTTCTACCAGGAGCACGGCTATTTCACCGCCCGCGTCACAGACTCCACGGTCACCATGCGCAAGACCGGCGGCCAAGGCATGCACATTCCCCTCTTCCATCCCAACAGGCCGGGCACGGCGGCCGATGTGAACATTACTTTGGAAGAAGGCAAGCTGTACCACCTGAACGCCATCACATTCTCGGGTGTCAAGTTCTTCCGAACTCCCGAAGCTTTGATGACGCCGCTGTTCGGGATGTCCAAAGGTGACGTGTTCTCCACCGCCAAGCTCCGTAAGGGGCTGGAGAATATGCGCAAGCTATATGGCGACTTCGGGTTTATCGATTTTGTCGCTGAGCCGTCGTTCGATCCGATGCCGGACAGCGGGCTGATGGATATGTCGCTTTCGGTCGACGAAGGCCATCAATTCTTCGTCCGGCGCATCGACTTTTCGGGCAACACCACCACGCGTGACAAAGTAATCCGTCGCCAGTTGCTGATCGATGAAGGCCAGATCTTCAACAATCGTCTGTGGGAGCTGAGCATCCTGCGTCTGAATCAACTGGGCTATTTCGAGCCGCTCAAGGCGGAAGACGCCGCCGACATCAAGCGCGACACCAAGACCAACACGGTGGACATTACGCTCAAAGTGAAGGAGCGCGGCAAGAACTCCATTCAGTTGAATGGCGGTGTTTCAGCCATCGCCGGCAGTTTCATCGGGGCGTCGTATTCCACCAACAACTTTCTTGGACTGGGCGAAACTTTGAGCCTTAGTTCGCAGCTCGGCACGACCATGCAGTCCATCCAATTTGGATTTACCGAGCCTTACTTGTTGGATCACGCTATCCAGACCGGATTTACCGTATATCTTCAGCGTTACAACTACGATCAGGCGCGGCAAGCCTCCATTCTCGAGGGCGTCAACCTGAATTCTTATTACAATTCGCTCGGCACGCAGAACCTGCTGAACTACGTCCAGAATGGCTACGGAGGCACGATCTTCGTTTCCTATCCGCTAAAGCGCAGCTTCGCGCGCATCGGGCTGACCTACGGTTACAACATCTCGAACGTGAAGACGCTGACTACCGCGGCCCAGAATTACTTCGATTACATCGATTTCGAGGGAGTGGGCGGCCCCAACCAGTTGAGCGGGATCCGCACCAGCACCGTCACGCCGTCGTATACCTACAACAGCATCAACAATCCCATTAATCCGAGCGGCGGCCGCGAGCTATTTTTCGCGCTGGCGTTCTCCAGCAGCGAACTCGGCGGCAACGTGAACACCATCCAGCCCACCTTCGACGCCAAGTATTTCCGCCGGGGACTGAAAAAGAATCACGTCATCGGCATGCATCTGTCGGCGCGGATTTTGGCGGGCTACGGGGGCAAATCCGCTCCTCCTTTCACCCGCTACTTCAGCGGCGGCGAAAACGATGTGCGCGGCTTTTACGACTGGACCATCAGCCCCATCGTCTACCTGCCAAGCGACGTGGCAAGCGTGGCCGTCTACAATGCCGACGGCACGCAACGCACCCAGAAGGGCGTTCCAGTAACAATGTCGGTTCCTTCCTACCAGGTCACGTTCCCGGGAGGTGACACCAACATCGTGGGGAACTTTGAGTACCGGATTCCGATCGTGGGGCCGGTAACGCTGGCCATTTTCGCTGACGCCGGCTGGGATACGCTGCTGTTCCCGGGACAACTGAAAATGAATCCCGGACGAGTAGCGCAATTGAACGCGGAATTTCCGCAGGCCGGCTTCACTGGCGAGGCGGTTCTCCAGCCCGGTTCCGAAAAGGTGCGCACCTCCACCGGGCTGGAACTCCAGGTCTTGATGCCGGTGGTGAACGCCCCGTTCCGCGTCTATTGGGCCTATAATCCCACGCGTTTTGAGGGCACCCTGACGGCGCCCATCGTCGCCGACAAATCGTATTTCCCGAATACGGCTACCTACAACAACGCCATCAGCTCCATCGGAGCGGTTCTCCCCTATAGCGCCGAGCGCTCGTCGATGTTCCGCTTCACGGTAGGGCGGACGTTCTAAAGTTGCCAGGATTGGATAAACTATAATGATTTCCGAGTTTAGGAGTATCACTGTGAATAGTAAGGTATTTCTGTTGCCAGTCCTCGCATTGGCTATGACATGGACGGCCCAGGCCCAGCAGGGCAAGTTCGCGGTCATCAACATTCAGGGCGCCATCATCAGCACCAAGGACGGTCAGAAGGCCGCCGCTGAACTGAATGCCAAAACCGCGCCCAAGAAGCGGGAACTGGAGCAGAAGCAAAACGACATCAATTCCCTGCAGGACCAGCTCAATAAAGGTTCCAACACGCTGAGCGATTCGGCCAAGAACGATCTCTATAAGAGCATCGAGTCCAAGAAAAAGAGCTTGCAGCGCGAAGTGGAAGACGCGCAGGCAGATCTGGAAGCCGACCAGCAAAAGCTTTTGCAACAGCTTGGCCAGAAGATCCTGGCGGTGATCGAGAAGTACTCGCGCGATAACAATATCACCATGGTGGTGGACGTGAGTTCCCCGCAGACGCCGGTGCTCTACGCTTCACCCAGCATCGACATCACCAAGGAGATCATTGAGCTGTACGATAAGAGCACGGCGTCAGCCAGCGCTCCGGCTACTTCGGCTCCGGCGCCAGCCCCCAAGGCATCGCCGGCAGCTCCCAAGAAACCGGCGGGACAATAGCCCGGCCTCCAGGGCCCGGTGAGTAGAGCCTTGCGAGTAGAGCTTGCCAGCGGCCGCAAGCTGCGCGACCGCAATAGACCGGCGTACCGGCTGGCCCACTGGCCCATTTGGATTTTCGTCTTTTTCATCGCGCCAGGGCCGTCCACGTTCGACCTGTTCGAGCACGGCTTCAACCGGGCTCGGCTGCTCTGGCTGGGGTTGGTGATTGTGGGGACAGGCATCGCGGCGCTCAGGGGCCGCTTGCCCGGCGTCGAACCCCGGCCCTATATCATCCGCTTCGTCGAGGATAAGCCGAATCCGCTTTACAGGCGCATCTGCTACACCTTCGCCTGGAGTGTTGTAATCACGTTCGCGTTGTTGAACTTCACCGGGCTTTTGGAAGCGGTGATCACCGGCGTCTGGCAGTTGAAGCAGATCTATCGAGACGCATATTTCCCGGTCGCCGGGACGATCTGGGCGCTGGGTGTGGCGGGTGTGCTGCCGCGCGTGAGGCCCTCCACCAAAGGCGAAGGCCACGAGCGGCGCTATTTTTACGGGGCGGTGTGGGCGTCGTGCATCGCGCAGCCGGTGTTGGGCATCCTGTGGAAGTTGCTGCCGCACAACCGCCCGGCCGACGCAGTGAAACTGGTGGTATTCACCGGTCTGCTGGCAATCTGTGGCATTCTGGCGCGGCGCGGAGTGCTCCCGAGAACCCGCCCGATTGTTCCCGGTGAATTGGCCATCTCGGACTAAAGTGGTTTTCGGTGCACGCCCCAGCCGCAAAATGCGTCAAAATGGTTTGGTGGCTCCTCGCCCAATGAAGCTGTTGCTGTGTTTTGTTGCGGTTGCGCTCGCGGCTCAGGCCGGCGAGTTCGTCGTTCTGTCGAACGGTTTCCGCATCCATGCCGACAGCCACACCACCGACGGGCCCCTCATCCGGCTCCAGACCAACCAGGGCGTGATCGAAATTCAGGCCAGCACCGTGGCCGGGTTCGAGAAAGAGGACTACACGCCACCTGCACCGGCCCCGGTTGTTCCGGCAGCGCCGAAGCCAGCACCCGAGCAAACCCTCACGCCACAACAATTGGTCACGCAAGCCGCCCTTCACGCCGGTCTGCCTCCGGCGATTGTGCACAGCATTGCGCGGGCCGAATCGGGCTATCGCGAAGATGCGGTTTCTCCCAAGGGCGCCATCGGGCTAATGCAGCTCATGCCGAAGACCGCCGCCGAGCTAGACGCCGATCCGCATGATCCCGCCCAAAACGCGGAAGCCGGCGCCCGCTACCTGCGCGATTTGCTCCAGAAGTACGAAAACGATCCGCACCAGGTCTCTAAAGCCGTAGCCGCATATAACGCCGGACCAGCCGCGGTGGACAAATACCACGGTATCCCTCCGTACCCGGAGACCATTCAGTACGTCAATCGGGTGCTGAAGCAATACGAGAAGGAACAAGCCAAGCAGAAAACCGCGTCGGGCGACTGATACCCTGAAGTTGATGCCCTTCGACGGTCTGCGCGTTGTTTCCTTTGAAAGCCGGCGTGCCACCGAAATGGGTGAATTGATTCGCAGGCAGGGGGGCGATCCATTTGTTGCGCCGTCCATGCGCGAAGCGCCCATCGAGAACAACCTGGAAGCGTTCGCATTCGCCGAGCGCCTGTTTCGCGGCGAGTTTGACTTAATGATTTTTCTTACCGGGGTCGGCACGCGGGCGCTAGACAAAGTTTTGGCTTCACGCTATCCGGAGGAACAATTTGCCGAAGCGCTGCGCGGGATCGTGGTAGCCGCGCGAGGTCCCAAGCCGTTGGCCGCTCTGCGCGAATTGAAGGTTCCAGTGGCCGTCACTGCTCCGGAACCGAACACATGGCGTGAATTGCTGACGGCGCTCGAAAGCCGCACTGAACGTCGAATCGCATTGCAGGAATATGGAAAATCGAACCCGGAGCTTCTGGACGCGCTACGGGCGCGCGGCGCCGACGTAACGCCGGTGCGCGTCTACCAATGGGATTTGCCCGAAGACGTCGCCCCGCTAAGGGAAGCGGTCCACCGGATTTCCGAGGGGAGGGCCGAGGTCGCCCTGTTCACTACATCCATTCAAATCCCGCACCTGTTCCGGATCGCCACCGATGAGCACCTCGCCGAACCAATGCTCGCGGCGTTGCGCCGCATGGTAATCGCATCCATCGGACCAACCACTACCGAGACTCTGGAGGAGTTCGGTCTCGAGCCCGACCTCACCCCCAGCCATCCGAAGATGGGCTTCCTGGTGAAGGAGACCGCCGACCGAGCTTCGGAGATTCTGGAACATAAGCGGCGAGTCCATGCCTAAGCGCGACGATCTTTTCACTCAATTCGGAAAGTATTACGGTTTGGCCTTCCTGATCCCCTGTTCCATCCTGGTGGGCTACGCCATCGGGTACGGGCTGGACAAATTCTTCGGAACCACGTACCTCAAGCTGGTCTTTCTGCTGCTGGGGATTGCATCCGGCATGATCGAGTTGATTCGCGAGTTAAACAAAGGCGACACCGGGAAGTGAACCAGTCTGGTCAAGTGAGCCAGCCTGCAGAGGACGCTTCCTACCAACGATTCAACCAGCGCGTCCAGTGGATCATGGGAGTGTTGGCGCTGTCAGGAAGCCTGGCGCTCTGCTTCACGCGCGGAATCCGCGACGGCGCCGCGTTCCTGATCGGAGCCGCCATTTCCTTTACCAGCTTCTGGGGCTGGCGCAGGGTGGTGGATAGCTTAGGGCCGAATCCACGCAAGCGCAGCAACTCATTTTTCATCCTGCGCCTGATCGCACTCGTGGTATTGGCCTGCGTTATAATCGAATATCTTCGACTGAATGTAGCTGTCGGCGCTGTGGGGCTGTTGGTTTCGGGGGCCGCGGTCATTCTCGAACTCATCTTTGAATTATTACTAGCTAAACGTTTGAACTAATCTATGCAAGCTGAATCGGAAATCTGGACTACTGCCCTATTCAATCGTTTTCTGGCCGGCCCGTTGGACTCGCTCCTGAGAGCGATCGGCCATCCGGCTGCCGACCCGGCGCATCCCTGGGCCAACTGGATGACCGTGGAGCTTCTGGTAGTGGCGATTATCCTGGTGCTATTCGCGCTGCTGAGATCCAGGCTCTCGGTGGACAAACCAGGCAGCCTCCAACTCAGCTTTGAGGCGGTCTATAAGTTCGTCGAAGGACAGGCGAGTGAATCGATAGATCATCATGTGAATCGGTACCTGTCATTTTTCGGAACCATTTTCATTTTCATCCTGTTCATGAACCTGATCGGGATCATTCCCGGCTTGGAATCTCCCACCATGAATGCGTCGGTTCCACTTGCGTTCGCTGTCGCGGTCTTCTTCTACTATCACTGGATGGGCATTCGCGAGCATGGTGTGGGCAAGTACCTGCTGCACTTCGCGGGTCCTTATTGGTGGCTGGCCCCGGTGATGATTCCCATCGAACTGATCAGCCATTTCGCGCGGCCGTTATCGCTGACGGTTCGTCTCTTCGCCAACATGTTTGCCGGCGAACAGGTCACCCTCACATTCCTGACGCTTACCTATTTCATCCTGCCGGCGGTTTTTTTGGGATTGCACGTTTTCGTCGCATTATTGCAGGCTTTCATATTTATGCTGCTCGCCATGGTTTATGTAGGTGGCGCAGTGGCGCATGAACATTAACGGCTTTATCGGTTCGCAAGCGTGAGCCCGCCGTCCCCCAGGGCGGATTGGGAACCACCTCCTCGCGAATAATTTTGTACAAGGAGAACACTCGAATGAAACGTAAACTCATTTACGCGGCAGGCTTGCGATGGTGCTGGCCAGCCCGATTTTCGCGCAGACGCCTGCTGCCACTGGCGGCGGGACGGACCTCAAACTGCCTTTCGCTTATCTCGCCATGGGCATCGCATCCGGCCTCTGCGGTCTGGGACAAGGCAAGGCAGTGGCTTCAGCCGCTGAGGGCATGGCTCGCAATCCCGGCGCGGCTGCGGCCATTCGCATCGCACTCATTCTCGGACTGGTGCTGATTGAATCCCTGGCGTTGTACACGCTGGTCATCACCTTCATCGCGAAGCAGGCGTAGTTTTCACGATCACCTGGGGGCAACTGATGAGTTGCCCCTTCATTTCCCTTCCATGAAACTCCAAGGTATCTTCAGCCCCATCACCACCCCCTTCAACCACGAAGGCGAGATGTGGAAAGTCAAAGTACAGCACAATGTCGAAAAGTGGAACGCCACCGGTCTCAGCGGCTATGTAGTGGTTGCATCCACGGGCGAAAGCGTGATGTTGAGCGGGGATGAAAAAATCCAGCTCTGGGAATGGGTGGCGCAATGGGCTGCGCCCGAAAAGCTGCTGATCGCCGGAACCGGCATGGACAGCGTGCATGAAACCGTGGCGCTCACCAATCGCGCGGCCGATCTGGGCTACAAAGCCGCCCTGGTGAAAACGCCGTCCTTCTTCAAGGGCCAGTTCAGTAAGCCGGAAACGCAGATGTTGTTCTTCCGCGCGGTGGCCGATCAAGCCAAGATCCCCGTGCTGCTCTATAACTTCCCGCAGAACACGGGCGTGGATCTCCCGGCCGAAGCGGTGGCCGAGCTGTCGCATCATCCCAATATCGTTGGGATCAAGGAAAGCTCGGGGAACGTCGAGAAGCTGCTGCAGATGGTGCGCGAGACGAAAAAGGGCTTTCAGGTGCTCACCGGGTCGGCCACTACACTGGCGCCGTCGCTCGCGATCGGCTGCAGCGGCGGCATCCTGGCTTTCGCCAATCCCGCGCCCTACGCCACCATTTCCATTTGGGAGGCCCATCGAACGCGTGAGCCCGAGGCCGCTTTAGACTGGCAGAATCGCATCGGCCGCGCCGCCAAGCTGGTGACGACGAAACACGGAATCGGCGGCCTGAAGTATGCGATGGATCTGACCGGATATTATGGCGGCCCGCCGCGTCTGCCGCTCACCGTGCCCACTCCAGCGGCGAAGCAGGAGATCGAAGAAGCGTTTGCGGATCTGCGCGGCTGACCCGCCTTCTGTTTGACATCTCAGTTGCCCCCTCGATAGAATCAAGGCGCTATTTGTCGAAGCGCATCTCACGAACATGGCGCTTGAGGAGTCACCATGAAGAAGCTCGTCCTCTCGATTCTTGCGCTCCTGGGCGCGGCGGTTGTTCCTGCGCTGGCGCATCACGCCTTCTCGGCGGAATTCGACTTAAAGAAGCCGATTGACGTAAAAGGCGTTGTTACCAAAATCGAGTGGATGAACCCGCATGCCTGGATCTATGTCGACGTCAAAACCGACGCCGGCGTCGAACACTGGCAGTTCGAGACCGGCGCACCGATTGAGCTGGTTCGCCGGGGCTGGAGAAAGAACGACCTGAAGGTGGGCGACGAAGTGAGCGGTCCACGGCCTCCGCGCCAAGGATGGCACCAACACGGCCAGCGCGCGCATGGTCACCTTGCCGTCCGGCAAAAAAGTATTTAGCGGCGCGGCCGGGGATGGCGCTCCCGATGCCCCCGCCCCAGCCTCCTGCCGCGACTCACGAGTAGCTTCGCGCTCCGCCGCACGCCCGTCTCCGGATAGATCACGCGATCGAGAAACAGCCCCGACGCGGGAGCCGTCCACGCCGCAACATCCAGCTTCGACTCTGTTCTTACCTTCCAGCAGACTGGAAAAGTCGTCCTCTGTAATTTCCCCAAGCCCAATTTCACCAGCGCGCCCACGACTCTTCGCACCATGCGCCACACGAAATGTGACGCGGTGATATGGAAAACGATCAGGTCGCCCTCGGCCTCGATCCCGGCATCCTCCACCACGACGATGGGCGATTCATCCGGTCGCGACTTATCCTCGGCGCGAAATGCACTAAAATTGTGCCGCCCAATCAGCATCCGCGCGGCGCGGGACATCGCGGCAATATCCAGCGGCTCCTTGACCCACCAGACAAATTTCTTGAAAAACGCCGTGCGCCGCGTGGAGATCTGATACCGATAAGTCCGCGCAATCGGCGTCGTGCCGCGCGTGGAACTCCGGCGCCGCTTCCGCCACATCCAGCAGACACACATCGGAAGGCAGCCGGCTATTGATGGCTCGCAGGATTTCGTCCGGTTTTGGCCAGCGCCGCTGGTCTTCTTCCTTCCGCCGTACTCGAAGATGCGCCACCTGCGCCCGTGCGTGGACGCCCGCGTCGGTGCGCCCGCGCCTTGGATATCCACCGTGCCATCGAAGAATTCCTGCGGCCGCGCTTCGCAGCTGGCCCTGCACCGTTCGCGCGTTGTTTTGTTCCTGCCAGCCGCTATACTTCGTGCCATCGAATTCGATGGTCAGCTTCCAGGTTTCTCTGTAGACATCGCGCACAACGCAGCGGGCCCGATTGTTCCAACTCACCGAGTGTAGCCCGCGCTGTGCGCTCCTAGGATTTCAACTACCAGTGTAGCCCCGCAGTGCTATGATGGAGCGCTTTAGGAGGACGCATGTTCAAAGAGTTTCGCGAATTCATCATGCGCGGCAACGTGCTGGACTTGGCCGTGGCCGTGATTATCGGCGCGGCATTTGGAAAAATCGTGACGTCGCTCGTCAACGACATTCTGATGCCGCCGCTGGGGCTGGTCGCTCAAGAACGTCGATTTCACTAACCTGTTTATCGATCTTTCAGGCGGCCATCACGCCACTCTGGCTGAAGCGAAAGCGGCCGGAGACGCAACCATCGGCTACGGCATATTTCTCAATAACGTCATCGATTTTTTGATCGTCGCATTCGCGATCTATTCTCCTGATCCGGGCAGCCAACAAAATGAAGCGCGCTCCCGCGCCGGCCGATCCCACTACCAAGGAATGTCCGTTCTGCCACACCACCATCCCGATCGCCGCCACGCGCTGCCCGAACTGCACGTCGAATCTCGACGAATCGGTCAGTTAGAACCGTCAGCCCTGCCTCACTGATCGCAATGGTTACGCCGGCTTGGCTGGCCACGCCCGCCCACCGATCAGCAGCACCGCTTGGATGCCAGGCGGCAGAAAACCGCTGGGGATTTGCGCGTTGATCTGCATCAAGCCAGGAAAGCCAGGCGCCGGGCCGGCGTAGAGTAGCGGTGCGTTGTAGCCGGCGATGGTCAGCGTAACACCGCTCGCGCTGGAGCCTTGTCCCGTGGCGTAAAGCGACACCACCGAACCGCGCGCGGCGGGATTCGACGCCGAGTTCAGGCTGCCGTCTTGATTGTTGGCCGCGGCTTGGCCGGTGCCACCGGCGACGGTGAAGATGCCGGGCGCAGCGGCGACCACGGGTACTGAAGAGCCGCCAGATCGCAGCGCCATCCACCACGATGCTCATCGTCGTGGTTGAGTTCGCAGTCAGGCTGGCGGGCGCCAGCGCGTTGATCTGCGTGGCGCTGGTATAGAACAATGTTGCCGGCTGCGCCGTCGAACAGCAGTTGCGTGTTCGTCGGATCGAATCCGGCGCCGAATACCGTGATGATTTCACCGGGCGCGATGGCTCCGGCCGCAAGGCTCGCCGCGTTGACCACCGCTACGGTCGCAGTCTCGGAGGCAACGGCCGATGGCGTCAGACTCCGGATGCGATTGTTGCCCGAATCGGCGATCAGAATGGTTCCATTGGCGCCAATCGCAATGCCGGCGGGCGCATTCAACTGCGCGGCCAGCGCCGGGCTGCCATCGCCCGAGAATCCAGCCGTGCCAGTGCCCGCAATCGCGGTCAGCACTCCGGAGGTGCTGAGCTGGCGAATCACATTGGCGCCCGTGTCCGCGATCATCAGCGTGCCGTCCGATGCGAAAGCCATCGCCGCCGGGCGAAGTGAGCCCGGCGATCAGCGAAGTGGGTGTGCCGTCCGACGCAATGTTCCAGACTTGGGTGGCATCAGCGGCCACCACGTTGCCGGATGCATCCACCGCCACGGCCAGCGGCGCGTTGATCTTCGCGAAAGTGCTGGCTGTTCCGGCGGCCGTCACCTGGACGATGCGGTTGTTGCCGGAATCGGCGATGTAAACCGATCCCTGGGCGTCCACGCGCGACCGATACGGGATTGTTCAGCTGCGCTGGCGATGGTCGTCATCGTTCCGGCCGGCGTGAGCTTCCGAACCGCGTTATTGCCGGTGTCGGCGATATAAAGATTGTTCGAGCCATCCATGGCGATTGCCGCGGGGCGCGTTCAACTGCGGCGGGATCGCCGGTGCCCGCGATCGTGCTGATCACACCGGCGGGCGTTACCATGCGAATGCGATTGTTGCGAAGTGTCGGCGATATACCAATTGCCGCCGGAATCCACGGCGATGCCCGGACGGCGAGTCGCAGTTGCGCGGACGTAGCCGGGCCGCCATCGCCGCCGAAGTAGGGAGAATGTCCCGCTCCCGGCGATGGTGGTCACATTGCCGCCGCTCGGGATTTCCATCACGAACCCGCCCGACAGTGAAGTAGACGTCGCCGGCGGGATCCAGCGTCACATCTCTCGCCGATGCGATGCCGGTAATCGGTTGGACCACCGTGCCGAAGTAGCTGGCGGCCGCGATGTACAGCATGCCGGTGGAATCGACCGCCACGCCGGTGGGCCCGGGAGTGTTGAACACGTTGATGATGACGCCGTTGTACACTTTTCGAACGCGGTTGTTGCCGCTGTCGGCGAAGTAGAGCGCGCCGGTGGGGTCCACCGTGAGCCCGGCGGGCGCGTTCAGTTGCGCCAGCAAAGCGGACGTGCCGACGCCCGAGAATCCCGCCGTGCCCGTCCCTGCCATCAGCGACAGTGTGCCGTTGGTGGCGACCTGGTAAATCTGATTGGCGGCGAAATCGGAAATGTACAGCGAACCCGAGGCGTCCAGGGCGACGTTGCGCGGCTGCGCCAGTTGCGCACTGGTGGCGGGACCGCCTTGTCCGGTACTTGTGGCGGGCAGCGCGCCTCCGCCGGCCACGGTCTGGATGGTGCCATCGATCGCGACCTTTCGCACGCGTGCGTTTCCCAGGTCGGCAATGTAGAGATTGCCGGCTGTGATCCAGCGCCAGCCCGTACGGCTGATTGAGCAGCGCGGCGCTGGCCGGTCCGCCATCGCCCGCGAATCCCGCCACACCGGTGCCCGCGACGGTTTGGATGGAACCATCCGCCGCGATCTTGCGAACCCGATTGTCGGCGGCATCGGCGACAGTAGACATTGCCCGGAGCGCATCCACTGCGATTCCTTCGGGCTGGCTCAACGCCGCCGAGAGAGCTTGGCCGCCATCGCCTGAGTCAGTCGCTTCCGGCGACAGTTTGAATGACGTAGGAAGCCGGAGGTGTATCGGCCGCGGGCAATACCGGCCGCGCCCAGCAGAGAGAGTAGAACGAGTCGATAAGAGCTAACCACAGATACTCCTGCCAGGAGTAGTGTGTCCTCCCGATGGAAAACTCTCAGGGCACTTCCGATGGAAGTATCGTGAATAGGCTCACGCAAAAAAGTTTTCCTGTCTTGAGCGGTTTAGTCCTGCTGGCTGGCGTCGCCGGGCGCTCAACCGGCCCTCCGGCTGAAGGGATTCAAGCCAGAACGTTGATCGGCTGGCGGCTCCGGTTGTCGGCGAAGACTCGCACGCCAGGCCGATCACACTTTCTGGTGCAGTTCGCGACGGAACCCGGCGCGGCGCAAATGAAAGCGCTGGCCGAGCCGCGGCGCAACGGTACTTTCCTACGTTCCCGACGCCGCGCTCTCCATCGCAATGCGCGACGGCACCAGTCTCAGCGGATTGGGCATTCAATGGATGGGCCAGCTGCAGCCGAGCGAGAAGCTCAGTCCGGCAGCTGGATGGAAAGCTGGTGGCCGGCCAGGCGCCCGCCGGTCCTGGTGGAATTTTACTCCGATGTTCCCGACGAGTGAAGCGCGCGCGATCGCGATCGAGACCGGCGCGGCCATTCACGACAATCCGGACCTGCTGCCGCACCATCTGTTGATCGAAGGCACGGTCGATCAGGTGCGGCGGTTGGCGGATTGGGACGAAGTGTCTTACATTTTTCCGGCATCCACCGATTTGATCCGCGGGCTACCCGTGCATGGTTGCGCCGGCGCGCTGACCACGGCCGGGCCGGTGGGGCAAGCCGTTCCGCTGGTGGGCTATGGCTGGGATGGGCCGGGGCTGGGGAGCGCCAACCTGAACTATGCCTTCGTCTATGTGACCGCAGCAGCAGCCGGCGGATTCAGTGGAGTCGGAGATCGAGCGCGCCTACGCGGAATGGGCCAAGTATGTGCAGGTTACGTTTACTCAGACCAACGATCCCACCGGGCCGCAGACACTGGCCGTGCTGTTTGCCAGCGGCGCGCACGGAGATGGATATCCGTTTACCGGCCCAACCGGAGTGCTGGCGCACACTTTTTATCCTTATCCTCTCAATCCGGAGCCGATTGCCGGCGACCAGCATTTCAATAACGACGATGACGCTGGAAAATCGGGGCGGACGTGGATGTCTTCAGCGTCGCGCTGCATGAGACGGGGCACGCGTTGGGATTGGGACACTCCGATAACCCGGCTGACGTGATGTATCCGTACTATCACATCGTGTCCGGCGCTGGGGCCGGGCGATATCGCGGCCATCCAGCAGCAGTATGCGGCGGCGAACGAGCGCCCAACGTAGCACGGCGCGTCGCCATTGACACTGACCATTCAAGCACCGCTCGCAACGACCAGCGCGTCATCCATCGCGCTGAACGGTACACACGTCGGGCGGGTCGGGGGCGGTGCAAGTGAGCTGGTCGACCAATCAGGGCGCCATCGGGAACGGCGCAGGGTTCGGCGAATTGGACCATCGCCGCCATTCCTCTGAGCGTGGGCGCGAACGTGATCACGGTGACGGCGTCCGACGCGACGCAGGACCAGGCGTTCCAGAGCGTGACCGTAACCAGCCAGCCGCCCAATGCCGCCTGCCGATAATCCGACGTCCGGGAAATCCGCCGGAGTCCACCGGTGAACCCGCCTGTGAGCCCCGGCACGGGCGGATCAGCCGTTCCTCCTTCGGTAACCATCCTTTCGCCCGCCATGACCACCGTCGCCACCTCGGCCAGTTCGATCGTCGTCAGCGGCACGGCGCAAGATAACGTGGGAGTGGCGCAGGTTACGTGGTCGAGTTCCACGGGAGGGTCGGGCACGGCGACCGGCACGAGCAATTGGACCACCGGGCCGATTCCGCTGTACGTCGGCATGACGACGATCCTGATCTATGCAACTGATACCGCCGGAAACCAAGCCTGGAGGTCGATCGTAGTCACCAGATCCTAAGCCGCTACAGCAACTCGGCCAGGCGCGAATTCTCGATCAGGATGGTCTCGTCGCGCTCGGGGCCGGTGGAGATGCAGCCCACTTCCACGCCGATGCGTTCGCTCAGGAAGCGAAGGTAGTCGCGCGCCCGTGCCGGAAGATCGCGCTCGCGAGCAAGGCCCCGCGTCTCGGACTTCCATCCGGGCAGCTTCTCATAAACCGGATCCACGGCTTCCAGGCCCCGAAACGTCGCGGGCATGGCCTTCACGTTCTTGTATTCGGTGCAAACCGGGATCTCATCGAATTGATCCAGCACATCCAGCTTGGTGATCACCAGGCTGGTGAAGCCGTTAATCATGGCGGTGTAGCGCAGCAACGGCACGTCGAACCAGCCGCAGCGGCGCGGCCGTCCGGTGACGGCGCCAAACTCGTTGCCCGCTTTGCGAATTTGTTCGCCATCTTCGCCGAGCAGTTCGGTGGGAAATGGGCCGCTTCCCACGCGCGTAGTGTACGCTTTGGACACGCCGATCACGCCGTGAATCGCCGTCGGCGGCACTCCCGCGCCTGTACACGCCCCGCCGGCCGTAGCGCTGGACGAAGTTACAAACGGATAGGTCCCATGGTCGACGTCGAGCATGGTTCCCTGCGCGCCCTCGAACAGCACGCGCTTGCCCGCGCGCATGGCGTCGTTCAGAAGCTGGGCCGTGTCGCAGACCAGCGGTCGGATGCGTTCGGCGTAGCCCAGATATTGATCGCGAATCAGCTCGAAATCGATGGTTTCCTGAATATTGAACGTCTGGGCCAGCAGTTGCTTGTCCTCGGCCAGCGCCGTGTACATCTCGCAAAAGCTATCGTGCTCATAAAGATCCGCGATACGGATGCCGCGCCGCCCGATCTTGTCCTCATAGCACGGGCCGATGCCGCGCGAAGTGGTCCCGATGGGCACGCGATCCTGCCGGCCCTCCGACATTTTCTCGACAATGCGATGGAACGGGAAGATCACGTGCGCGCGATCGCTGATGGCGAGCTGTTTGCGTGACGTCTACGCCCGCCTGTTCCAGCTTTTCCATCTCCTCGATCAGCGCCGCCGGATCGATCACCACGCCATTGCCGATCACCGCCTGCACCCCAGGCCGCAGAATGCCACTCGGAATCAGCTTGAGAACAAACTTCTTCGGGCCAATAAATACGGTGTGCCCGGCGTTGTGGCCGCCCTGATAGCGAGCCACCACTGAAAACTTCTCCGAAAAAAGGTCGACGACTTTCCCCTTGCCCTCGTCACCCCATTGCGCACCCAGTACGACGATGTTTCCCATGTGAGGAGCCAAAACGTTCTTATTGTACCGTGTGCTTTAATAGCTTCGCGGGACAATCGCACGTCATGACCCCTCCAGCCCTGCCCTACAGCAAGCGTGAGCAGCGCGGCTGGTACATGTACGATTTTGCGAACTCCACGTTCCAAAGTACGGTTTTGACGCTCTTCCTGGGCCCATATCTGACCGTCCTCGCGAAGGCAGCCGCGGGCGCCGACGGGCGCGTTCATCCCCTGGGCATTCCGGTGGATCCCCGGTCGTGGTGGGGATACCTGATCTCTATCTCCGTGATTACGCAGATCTTTGTTCTGCCGATCGCCGGAACCATCGCCGATTTCAGCCCCAATAAGAAGCGCCTGATGGCTTTGTTCGCCTACACGGGCGCACTGGCGACGGCAGCGATGTTCTTTCTCCAGGGCAACCGCTATCTCCTCGGTGGAGCCCTGTTCATCGTCGCGAACCTTGCCTTTGGAGCATCGGTAGTGGTCTACAATTCGTTTCTGACGGATATCGCACCCCCCGAGCAGCGCGACGCGGTGTCATCCACCGGCTGGGGGATCGGATACCTAGGCGGCGGATTGCTGCTGGCGCTGAACCTGGCGCTTTTTTCGAAGGCCAAAGCGCTCGGGCTTTCGACCTCCATGGCGGTTCGGATCAATCTTTCGTCGGCGGGCATCTGGTGGGCGCTGTTCAGCCTGATCCCGCTCGCCGCCATTCGCAATCGTGCGCCCGGCCGGAAGCGCGGTCCGGGTGAAGGAATGTTGAAGACCTTCCGCGAATTCGCCGTGACCCTGGGCGGCATGCGCCACTATCCGCAGACGCTCCGCTTCCTGGTGGCGTACCTGCTTTATAACGACGCGGTGCAGGCCGTGATCGCGTTGTCCGCGCAGTTCGGCAGCGACGAGCTGAAAATATCGATGGAGGACCTGACCGGCGTGATCCTCATGGTGCAGTTCGTAGCCTTCTTCGGAGCTTTTCTGTTCGATTGGATTGCCCGATGGATCGGCGCGAAGCACGCGGTCATCGTCAGCCTGCTGATCTGGACCGGTGTGCTGGTGTCCATGTATGTCTCGGTGCGAAATGAAAAGCAGTTTTTCATTGTGGCGGCCATCGTGGGGATTGTGCTGGGCGGCACGCAGGCGCTCAGCCGCTCGCTATTTTCCTTGATGATTCCCAAGGGACGCGAGGCCGAGTACTTCGGCGTGTATGAGATCAGCGACAAAGGAACCAGTTGGCTGTGCCCGCTGCTGTTCGGGCTGGCGCTGCAATTCACCGGCAGCTATCGAGTGGCCATTTTGTCGCTGATCACGTTTTTCCTGGCCGGGCTGCTGGTTCTGGTGACAGTGAATGTGCGGCACGCCGCGGACGAAGCAGCTTCGTAAACGGTTAGACTCCCGCAGCTTTCTTTTGTTCGGCGAGCTTCTCCAAGAACGCGTGCTCCTCGATATCCAGCTCGTGTTTGTAGCCTGCCGGATCGATAAACGGATTTGGGCCTTTGCCGAGCCTGGCGTACTTCGCTTGCATGTTGTACATCGAGGGATGCGATCCCAGAGGGACATCGCATGGCAGGGACCGGAGCAGCTTAAAGCTGCGCATATACTCGCCGGCGATGTCCGGGACTTCCTTGTTGTTCACCAATTGGTAGCCCGGATTGACGCCGACGCTGCCGATGATGACGACGTCATACATCTTCCCGCCATCTTCCACCTGGGTGGTCCAGGTGGTGCAGCCGCGGGTATGACCGGCGGTGAGATGAGCCGTGAGCGTTGTTCCGCCAAGCGTCACATCATCGCCATCGTGCAGGGTCCTATCGAGCGGATGGGGCTTGCCTTCCGGTGTGATCTTCATCAGCGCGGGAACGTCTTGCTCCATGGCCATCACTTGCGCGCCGGTGAGCTGCTTCACCAAGGCGTCGCCTTGCATGTGGTCCGCGTGGGCATGGCTGCCGAGCAGAATCTTGATGTCGGTAAATTTGAAGCCCAGCTTCTCCACCGAAGAGTGAATCACGGGGACGGTCGCCTCAAAGCAACTATTGAGCAGAATGTTTCCCTGCGGCGTGACGAACAGAAACGAGGCCAGCGATTCGGAACCCACATAGTAGATGTTGCCGATCACTTTGTGCGGCGGGAACTGCTTGTTGAATTGATCGGGTGAGCCGATGTTGCGCCGGAAGAGCTCCTCGGCCGTTTGACTAAAAAGTGGTGCAGCAAGCGGCGCGGCCGCCAGGGCCGCCAGTTTCATCAAATACGCGCGGCGGGTTTCCATACCTAATAAGTATAGAGCCAGGCACGCAGGGCGGCGCTGACTTCGGCGGGGCGCTCCATGGTCGACATGTGGCCGCTATCGGGCACGATCACTAGCTGGCTGCCTGCGAGCTTGGCGGCCATCGCTTGGTGCTGCGCGGGCCCGCTCCAACCGTCCTCGCGGCCGGTGATCAGCAACGCCGGGCAGCGGACCTGTTCCAGGACAGCGCTCGCATCCGGACGGGCCAGCAGCGCGCGCACCTGCGCCGCGAAAATCTCGGGCGTTTTGCGCGACATCATCTCGATGATCGCGTCCACCAGAACGGTGTCGTGGATGCGGCGCGCATCGATCATCGGCGGGAGCCACTCCCGCAGCATGGCGCGCATGCCTTGCGATTGCGCCAGCGCCACCAGTTCCCCTCGCTTGCGGGTTTCTTGCTCGCCGGCCGCGCCCGCCGCCAGCGGCAGATAACCGGTATTCAGAAGCGCGATGCGTGCCACGCGCTCGGGAGCACGCCGGTAAATCTCCAGGGCCACGCGGCCACCCATCGAGTGTCCGGCGACGGAAAAGCGCTCGGGCGCGGCACGGAGCGCGGCTTCGGCCATCAATGGAACTGAATCGAACGACCCGTAGTCGGCGACCGAACACTCGGCCACGTCCGACAACGCATCGATTTGCTGCTGCCAGACCGTCTGATCGCAGATTAAGCCCGGCAGCAGGAGCAGATGTTCTATGCCAAGTCCTCAGGAAGAATCGGCAGTTTGCGCAACCGCTTGCCCGTTGCGGCGAAGATCGCGTTCGCCACCGCCGGAATAATCGCCGGAGTGCTGGCTTCGCCGATTCCGCCGGGCGCGGCTTGGCTAGGCACGATGTGCACTTCCACCACCGGCATTTCATCGATGCGCAGCACGTCGTAGTGGTTGAAATTGCCCTGCACCACGCGGCCGCGCTCGATGGTGATGGCGCCCTTCAGCGCCGCGCTCAGCCCAAAAACGATCCCGCTCTGGATCTGTTGCTCGACACCCGCCGGGTTGATCACGTGCCCGCAATCCACCGCGCAAACCACGCGATGCACGCGCAACTTGCCTTTTTCCACCGAGACCTCGGCCACTTGCGCGTTGAAGCTGCCGATGTTGTTCACCACGGCAATGCCGTGGGCGTGGCCGGCCGGCAGAGGCTTGCCCCACCCGGCTTTATCCGCCGCCAACTCCAGTACGCCCAGCAGGCGCGGAGATTTCGCGAGCAGTCGCCGGCGAAATTCGAACGGATCTTTCCCGCCCGCCACGGCCAGTTCATCCAGGAAACTCTCGGAGAAGAACGTGTTCTGCGAGAACCCCACCGAACGCCAGTAAGTGACCGGAATATCGACATCGGGCGGATGATAATCGACATGGAAATTCGGAATGGTATATTCCAGTTCGACGATGCCTTCCACGCCGGTGCGATCCACGCCGTTGCGCAAGCCGCCGAACGACGGGCAGACCACACGCGCGTCCCAGGCAACGGGCCAGCCGTCGCTATCTAGAGCACCAGCGAACTTCGTATAGGATGCAGGGCGATACAGGTCGTGCTGCATATCGTCCTCGCGCGACCAGGTGAGCTTCACCGGCTTGCCAATGGCCTTGGAAATCTCCACGGCTTCGCTGACGAAATCGTCTCCGCCGCGCCGCCCGAATCCTCCGCCCAGATACTGCGTGTGAATCTGGATCTTATCGGGATGCAGGCCAGTGATCTTCGCCGCGGCCCCCATGGCGGCCGTCTGGATTTGGGTACCCACCCACACTTCGCAACTATCGGGGCGCACGTCGGCGGTGCAATTCATCGGCTCCATCGGAGCGTGCGATAGATAAGGCGCCTCATAGACGGCTTCCAGCTTTTTCGCGCCATTGGACAGCGCCGCGGCCGCATCGCCGTCGTTGCGCGCCACCGCGCCGGGCTTGGCAGCAAGATTCACGAACAACTCATGAATGCTCGCGCTGCTCAGGTTAGCGTTCTTGCCCTCGTCAAACTGAACCTGAAGCGCGCGACGCCCTTCCATGGCGGACCAGGTGTTGTCGGCGATTACCGCCACGCCGCGCGAGATCTGGATCACATCTTTCACACCGGGAACGGCCTTGGTCTTGGATGCATCGAAGCTGGCCACCTTGCCGCCGAACACCGGGCAGCGCGCCAGCACTGCGTACACCATGCCGGGACGCCGTGCATCAATACCAAAGGCGGCCGTGCCATTCACCTTGAGCGGAGTATCCAGCCGCTTGGGCGATGTCCCGATCAAGCGGAAGTCCTTGGGGTCCTTGACCGCCACTTTGGCCGGCGCCGGCAGTTTGCCCGCCGCGTCGGCCAGGCTGCCATAGCTGGCGCGCTCATTGTTGGCGGTATTGATCACATGTCCGCGATCGGTGCGAAGTTGCGATTTCGCCACGCCCCACTTCTGCGCGGCGGCATCCAGCAGCATGTCGCGAGCCGAAGCCCCGGCCTTGCGGACCGGACCCCAGCACGTGCGGATGCTCATGCTGCCGAAAGTGCCTTGCAGCGGGCCATAAGCCGGGTCAACGGGCGCGAACTCAGTGCGGATCTGTTTCCAATCGCAATCCAGCTCTTCGGCCAGCAACTGCGAAAGCGAGGTCTGGGGCCCTTGTCCCATCTCGGATTTGTGAATTTCAAACGTCACCACGTCGTCGCTGCCAATATGGATGAAAGCGTTCAGCTTGGCCGATGTGGTGGCGGCTTCCAGCTTGTTGCTCTCGGGAAGATGAAATCCCACAAGCAGGCCGCCGGCAGTGGCGGCGCCCGCCTTCAAGAAACTGCGGCGATTCAGTTGGGAAATTGTGGCGCTCATTCAGCGGCTCCTTCCACTACGTGGGCGTTCTCGGCAACCGTGCCGTGATGATTGGCCGCGGCCTGATATTGCGCTGCCAGGTGAACCGCGCGCCGGATGGCCTGATAGGTCCCGCAGCGGCAGATATTGCCGTGCATGGCTTCATCGATATCGGCGTCGGTGGGATGCGAGGTTTTCTTCAGCAGGCCCGCGGCGGTCATGATCTGTCCAGACTGGCAATAGCCACACTGCGGCACATCCACTTCCAGCCAGGCCCGCTGCACCGGATGGCTGCTGTCGGGCGAAAGGCCTTCAATGGTGGTGACGCTCTTGCCGGCTACGCTTGAAACCGGCGTAACGCAGGAGCGGATGGGCTGATTGTTCAAGTGAACCGTGCAGCAGCCGCACAGCGCCATGCCGCAGCCGAACTTGGTGCCGGTCATACCGAGCGAATCTCGCAACACCCATAGCAGCGGCATGTGCGGCGATACGTCGACAGTTTGGGACTTTCCATTCAGAGTGAAAGTGACTGCCATCGTGGGCCTCCTGGGAGCCAAATCTTTGCTAATCCAGTATATAACCTCTTGCGTGCACCTCCGTCAGTGCGAATTGCGCGCACGGAACGTAACGTCTGTATACTTCCGAGGCGAATTCACCTGTGGTTCAATGAAGGTTTGTTTCAGCAATATTGATAAGGAGGCAGAATCCATGAAGGTTGGTGTCGCCGGGCAAGGCGCTTTCGGCGTGAAGCATATCGATGCGATCCAGAATATCCCCGGCATCGAAATCATTACTCTCTCGGGCGGAAATCAGGCAGCCACCGAAGAGGTGGCCAAGAAGTACAAGATTCCGCATTGGACCGGGGATCTGGGCGAGAGCCTGAAGCAGCCGGGCCTGGAAGCGGTGATCCTGGCCACGCCTACGCAAATGCACGCCGATCAGGCGGTGCAATGCCTGAAGGCGGGCAAGCACGTGCAGGTGGAAATTCCTATGGCCGATTCCCTGGCCGATTCCGAGCGCATTTTGAAAGCGCAGAAGGAAACCGGGCTGATCGCCATGGCTGGCCATACGCGCCGCTTCAATCCCAGCCATCAGTGGGTCCACAAGCGCGTCACGTCCGGCGATTTCAAGGTGCAGCAGATGAACGTGCAGACCTATTTCTTCCGGCGCACGAACATGAACGCGGCCGGCAAGCCGCGCAGTTGGACGGATCATCTGCTGTGGCATCACGCTTGCCACACGGTGGATCTGTTTGCGTATCAGACCGGGGAAAACATTTCCGAGTGCTACGCGCTGGAAGGGCCGCACCATCCGGAGTTGAAGATTGCAATGGACATGGGCATCATCCTGAAAGTGCCGTCCGGCGCCATCTGCACCTTGTCGTTGTCGTTTAACAACAAAGGGCCGCAGGGCACGTTCTTCCGCTACATCGGCGACTCCGGCACCTACGTGGCTTATTACGACGATCTGGAAGATGGCGAGAAGAAGCCCATCGATCTCAGCAAGGTGGATGTTTCGATGAACGGCATCGAGCTGCAGGATCGCGAATTCTTTGCCGCCATCCAGGAAAAGCGCGAGCCCAACGCCAGCGTCGAACAAACCATTTCCGCCATGCGGGTGTTGGATCGCTTGGAGCAGATGCTCAACTCCAAAGTCGGAATGTCGGCGTAACTTACGCGTGCATGGATTTCGCGGCCGGCTGCAGGTGGCCCAGAACCCGGTGCGGCTTGTAAGGCTTCTCTAAAGCCGCCACTTCATCGGGGCTCAGCTTCAAATCCACCGAGGCGATCAGATCTTTCAAATGTTCGCTCTTGGTGGCTCCAATGATGGGCGCGGTCACACCCGGCGCCTGGAGCACCCACGCACAGGCCACTTGCGCGGGGGAAACACTGCGCTGCTGGGCCACGGCCGCCACCGCATCCGCCACCTGAAAATCGTCGTCGCTGTAGTACATGTCCTTGGCCATCGTGTCCACCTGGGAGCGCGTGGTGGAGCCGCCGTCTCGATGCCGCGTGCCAGTAAGGAAGCCGCGCGCCAGCGGGCTCCACGGAATCAAGCCCACGCCTTGATCCACGCACAGCGGAATCATCTCCCGTTCCTCTTCGCGATACACCAGGTTGTAATGATTCTGCATGGCGATGAAGCGGTGCCAGCCGTGCTCCTTCGCCAGATAAAGCGCCTTGGAAAATTGCCAGGCCGCCATGCTGCTGGCGCCCAAATAGCGCACTTTGCCGGCCCGAACGAGCGAATCCAGCGCATCCAGCGTCTCTTCAATCGGTGTCTTGAAATCCCAGCGATGAATTTGATAAAGATCGATAAAATCCATGCCAAGACGCCGCAGCGAATTGTCGCAGCCTTCGATGATGTGCTTGCGGCTGAGCCCCCTTTTGTTCTGGCTCTTGCCCATCACGCCGCAAACTTTAGTGGCGACGATGATCTCATCGCGCGAGGCCATCTCCTTCAGATATTGGCCCGTTATCTCCTCGCTTAGTCCCGCGGAATAAACGTCGGCCGTGTCGAAGAAGTTGATCCCGGCGTCGATCGCGATCTTGAAATGCTCGCGCGCGTCTTCTTTGTTGACATGCCAGCCGCGCGTGCCGATGGCCCAGTCCGGCACTTCGCCACCGCCATAGCTCATGCATCCCAGACAAATGCGGGATACTGTAATTCCGGTCTTGCCTAGTAACGTATATTGCATTGTGATTGTGGTCTCCCTTAGAAACCCTCAGTTTAGCTTGACCTGGGCGAAAGGTAACGGGATACTGTCAAGAAACCAGAAACGGCTTCTTGAGGGAAACGTCGCAAGCTGAATGAGGGAACTGCCTCAGAGCTGGTCCGCCGGAGGTGCAAGCGCTATCGATTCACTATGCGCTCGCGGCCATCAACATGCCATAAATCAATGTGTTAGCCAGCCACCACTCGCGTGTGGTTTGCAAAACAACGGCGCGGTCTTTTGTTGGAGGCAATGAAATGACCAAATACTACAGCATTGAGCGCTCGCAAATACAGGCGATTTCAGACAAAGCTGACGCGTTGGCGCGCTGGCTGGCCGAAAATGCACCTCATTGTGAGAGCTCTCAAAAGCACTTGGACCAAGGAACGATCGAGCAAGCCTATTGGCATTACGGCTATGTTTGCGCTATCCGGGACATTCTCGCAATCGTTGATTCCGAATCAACTGAATAACCCGCATCTTGGGCATTTCCAATCTGTCCCGGAAGGACGCTGGGGATGAATCGAATTATCTCGTGGCTCGAAGTCGTGATAGAGCGCGCATTCCTTCTCAAAGGCAACTCGGGCGGATGGACAATACTCATATCGGAACCGTTTGTAGGCACCGACATGAACATGGAGCTGGTTGTTCACGTTGGTATCCGATCTTCCGACGTAAGCCACGCGGAAATTGATTAAATCCGCGGAAGCTTCGAGCGCATAAGCGCCCGGGCCAATTTGGCTGACCTCCCTGTCGATGACCAGATCGTTGAGGGCGAACGGCCCCCGTAATCCATTCTGCGCCATGGCGCGTGACCTCCTAGTCTCACCTGGTGGTGCAAACCAAGGCTGTCGAGGCCAATGGGACAAACCTCTTTCCCCGCTGCGCCAAGCCCGCGCAGATGGTCAACGCAGCCCGGATGACGATCACAAACCCAACAGTCGTCATCGCCACAGCACCGGAACTCGGCTTATTATACAACTGATGAAACACAGCACCGATCGCATTCTGACCACCCACGCCGGGCGCCTGGACGGCCCGCGCGATTTACGGGAGATGACTTTCGGCTTTATGTCCGGGCGCGGTCCCGACCTGGCCACGGTCATGGCCCGGGTGCAATCCGGCATCACGGAGACTATCCGTAAACAGGCGGACGCGGGCATCGATATCATCAGCGACGGCGAGCTGGGCAAGGTCGGCTTCGGGTACGCATATTACGGCCGGCGGCTTTCGGGGCTCGGGACGCGGAAAGTCCAGCCCGGCGAAACGGGTTGGATGGGCGGCAACACGGGCGAGCGCGTCGAGTTCGCCGAGTTTTACAAAGACTTGAACTTCGAGCAATTCCTGCCGCCTGAGCGGACCATCTGCAACGGGCCCATCACCTACATTGGCCAGCAGGAAGTAGCCAACGATATCGCTCTGTTCAAACGAGCGCTGGCGGAAGCGGGCGCGCGAGCCGAGGAGACGTTCCTCTGCGTGCTGGCGCCCGGCTGGCTGGAGCACTTCTTTCATAACGAATATTATCCGAACGACGAGGAGTATCTGTTCGCGCTGGCCGACGCGATGAAGCACGAGTACAAGGCGATTGTCGACGCCGGCTTCATCCTGCAGCTGGACGATCCGGCGCTGCCCGATACCTACGACATGATCGTGCCCACGCCGACCATTGCCGATTACCGCAAGTTCGCCGAGGTGCGGATCGAGGCGCTGAATCACGCGCTGGCGGGGCTTCCCGAAGATCGGGTGCGCTATCACATCTGCTGGGGAAGCTGGCACGGTCCGCATACGCACGATCTGCCGCTCAAGCATCTGGTGGATCTGATGCTCAAGGTGAAAGCCGGCGCGTACTCGGTGGAAGCGGCCAATCCGCGCCATGCGCACGAATGGAAGGTTTGGAAGGATGTGAAGCTGCCGGACGGCAAGATCCTGATCCCGGGCGTGGTCAGCCACGCGAGCAACGTGGTGGAGCATCCCGAACTGGTGGCGGACCGCATCGCGCTTTATGCCGGGCTGGTGGGACGCGAGAACGTGATCGCGGGCACCGATTGCGGCCTGGGCTTGCGCGTGCATCCGCAGATCGCGTGGGCCAAGCTGAAGGCGCTGTCGGAGGGCGCGGCGATGGCGACCAAGCAGCTATGGGGGCGCTAATGGCCGAAAACGTCGCGCCCGGCAAGCCTCGCTTCAGCCTCCGGCGAAAATCCTTCTCGCCCTGGGTTCGCTATCCGAGCCTGGCGCTGTTGTACGGGGTTCTAGTGCCCGTGGCGAAGGTGATCGAAAAGTCCGGCTTTTGGTCCCGCATGTCTTCCCGCCGCCTTCGCCGCGATCCTTTTCGGGGCTTCGGCGAGTACCAGCCCACCGCCCATGATGTGTTCGCCTGCGTCTACTTCAAGAGCGGCACCAACTGGCTGATGCAGATCGCCGTGCAAGTGATCCATCGCGGCGCGGTCGAGTTCGACCACATCCATGACATTGTGCCCTGGCCGGACTCGCCAGACCCCAACTACGCGGTTCCTCTGTCCGATGAAACCGCGTGGCAGCAGTGCCCGGCGGGTTTGCGCGTCATCAAGACCCATCGTGAGAGCGCCAAAGTCCCGTATTCGCCGGAGGCCCGCTACATCTGTGTGGTGCGCGATCCCAAGGACGTGTGCGTATCCGGGTATCATTTTCTGCGCGCGGAAGGCATGGGACCCATGACGCCTTCGGTTGAAAACTTCGTCAGCTACTTCCTGTCCCCGGCCTTCCAGTTCAGTCCATGGGCGGAGTTCGTGGACGGCTATTGGCGCCTGCGCGACCGTGAGAACGTGCTGTTCCTGACGTACGAAGAGATGAAGAAGGATTTGAAGGGAGCGGTGGGTCGAATCGCTTCCCTGCTCCAGATCGATCTCACCGACGAAGAGACGGACGCCGTCGTCCGGCAGTCCTCTTTCGATCACATGAAGCAGATCGAGCAGAAATTCGAAACCGGCATGATGGTTCCTTGGGCTAAGCCGCGCGGGGCGATGATCCGGCGCGGGGAGCGGCGCGGGTCGAGTGAATTGCTTACTCCGGCGCTGCAAAAGAGGATCGACGATCACTTTCGCGCGGAGTTGAAGCGTCTGGGATGCGATTTTCCTTACGATGAAGCGTTCCTGTAAGAGCCGCACAGCTACCAGGGGATGCGGCCATCCTCGTTGAAATATCCGCCCGTGGGTCCATCTTCGCCGACGGTGGCGTATTGGATGGCCGCCACCGCGCCTTGCGCCGCTGAACGCGGTCCACTGTTGCCGTTGATGTCGGTGGCGCAATAGCCGGGGCAGATGGCGTTGACCTTGATGGGCGTGTTCTTGAGCTCTTTGGCGAATTGAATGGTCATGCTATTCAGCGCCGATTTCGAAGTGTTGTAACCGAGCGCGAGGAAATCCGCAAACGGCGAATTCAAGTCGCTTGAAAGCGTGAGCGAGCCCAGGCTGCTGGATACATTCACAATGCGGCCATGCTTCGATTTCCGCAGCAGGGGCAGCATCGCCTGGATCAGCGCCACCGGACCGAAGAAATTGGTCTCGTAAACTTCCCGCACCTTGGCCAGAGCCACGCTGCTCGGCTGGAAGCCCCATTCGGCGGTGCCCGCGTTGTTGATGAGGATGTCCAGCCGCCCGAATTCCTTTTCAATCTGCCCGGCGGCGCGCTGAATGGTTCCTGGATCGGTGACATCCAGCTGGATGAAATGAGCGTCGGCGCCTTCGGCCTTCAGCTTGTCCACGGCTGCCCGGCCGCGGGTTTCATCCCTCGCGCCCACCAGTACTTTGATCTTCTTCGCGCCCAGCCCGCGCGCGATCTCATACCCGATTCCCTTGTTCGCGCCGCTGATCAGGGCGACGTCGTCTTGAAAGAGTTCCACGTTAGCCATAAAAAGTCAGTCTATATGATTAGGAGTATGTAATCCCGGGGATCAAAAACTTCGTCTACACGCGCATGCAAAAACAAATTCTTACCGCCGCGGCACTCCTGGCGCTCACAGCCATGCTTGCTATCGCTCAACCCACGCCGCCCACTCCGGCCGAGATGGTCGCTGACCAGGTGGCCAGGCTCACTAAGCTTCTGGACCTGAGCTCTACCCAGCAGGCGTCGGCGACCACGATCTTTACCACCGAACAGACTGCGCTCTCGACTTTGAGGACCAGCCTCCACACCGCGCGCACCGCGCTCCAAACCGCCATCAAGAGCGACGATACGGGCACCATCGGTACGGAAGCGGCGCAAATCGGCACCCTGGCCGGGCAGCAAGTGCTGGCCCAAGCCACCGCGTCAGGCGCATTCTATGCCACCCTGACGGCCGATCAGCAGTCCAAGTACGATACACTCGGGCCACTAGGCGGCGGACCCGGCGGACCTGGAGGGCCGGGCGGTCCGGGGCCTCGCGGCGTGGGCGGATCGCATTAAATAAGGCGCTAGAAACGATGCAGTTGTCGGCAATGTCCGGGCTGGCTGCTTCTGAACTGGAGAGCCCCATTCCAACCGACCTTGCGGCGCTGGCCGGGGACTTTGAAGCGCTGGTTCGGCTGTATCGGCCCAAGGTGTTCCGTTTCGCGCTGGCCAGCTTGCGCGACCTGGACGCCGCCGAAACCGTGACGCAGGATTGTTTTCTGCGGGCGTATCAGGCGCGCGAGCGCTTCCGGCAGGACTGCAGCGTGCACACCTGGCTGATGCAGATTGCGGTGAATCTGATCCGCGATCACAGGCGCAACGCGCGTCTTCAATTTTGGAGACGCGCCAGCCGTACGGGGAAATCGCTGGACGCGGCTAGCCTTTCGCTGGCCGATCGCGCGCGGTCTCCGGAAGCGCAGGCGCTATTCACCGAACGAGTGGCGGCAATTTGGACGGCGGCCGAACGGCTTCCCGCCAGGCAGCGCACGGTGTTTCTGCTGCGGTTCGTGGAAGACCTGGACGTGTTGGAAATTACCGCCGTCACTGGAATGAAGGAAGGAACCGTGAAAACGCATCTGGTCCGCGCATTGCGGGCGGTTCGAGAACGGCTTGGAGAATCCCTATGATCCCGCATCTTTCTTCCGAGCAATTAGCGGAATATATATTGGGCCAACCGAGCCCCATGGCGGCGCAGCATGTCCAGAAGTGCGCGGCCTGCCGCGCCGATGTGGCGGGCTTTCAGGAATCCCTGGGCGATTTTCGGGGCGCGGTTCGGCGATGGAGCGCGGATCAAGCCGGTGTCTATCGAACAAATGCCGGGCAAACCAATACCGTGCTGCCCCAGACGCGTTGGTACGCCCCTTCGCACCAGCTGGCATGGGCTTTGCTGATTGCCGCGGTGTGCATTATCGCGAGCTTTATCGTTCCCGAGCGACGGGCCGATCGTCCCATGGCGAGCGACGCGGTGCTGCTCAACCAGGTGGACAGCCAGGTATCGCGGACCGTTCCGGCGTCCATGGAGCCGCTAATGAAACTGGTGGTGCAGCAGTAATGATGACCCGCGCTCATCTCCTATTGCCGGTCGCCATCTTTGCGGTCGGAATTGTCTCGGCGCAGCCGCCTCCCCCGGATGGCCGCGCACCGTGGGGGCACGATTTGTCCCATGAAATGGCGCAAGGTCCGCCGCCAATGCGTCCCAACCGTCCGCCCATGGAGCGGGCTTTTCACGGCGGTCCGCCGGGACGATGGTGGATGGACCCGGCGCTGGTGCAAAGGCTCGGACTGACTGCCGATCAACAGAAACGTATCGACGCGCTGTTTCAGCAGAGCCGATTGAAACTGATCGATCTGAGCGCGGGAGTCCAAAAAGAAGAAGCGATCCTGGAGCCGCTGCTCGGAGCGGACCGGCCGGATGAATCGCAGGTGCTGGCGCAAATCGACCGCATCGCGCAGGCGCGCGCCGAATTGGAGAAGGCCAACGCCCGGATGCTGCTGGGGTTCCGCGCGGTGCTCACGCTGGAGCAATGGAAGAAGTTAGAGGCCGAAGCACCACCCCGCCGCCCGGAACATCCTTAACGCGTTACAATTCCAGCCCTGAAAAATATTCCTGCCTGGACCCTCTGGAATCTTTCTGAATCAGGCATTTACGTTTGGAACGTCGTGTGCCTTTCTCTAGCAGCGAGGAAGGATTATGAAATTCAAAAGAATACTTGCCATCGCCGCACTGGCGGTTGGAACCTCTATGGTGCCGTCGGTCGCCTTCGCGCGCGTCGATTTCGGAATCAGCGTCGGCAGTGCTCCGCCTACGCTTCGGGTGGCTCCGGGGCCGGTCGGCGTTGCGCCTGGTCCAGGCTATGTTTGGACCAACGGCTATTGGGACTGGAACGGCGGCTCCTGGGTTTGGGTGGGCGGAAATTGGGTGCTTCCGCCGCACGGCCGCCATGTATGGGTTGAGCCTTATTATCATCACGATCACGACCACTGGCATTACCGCCGCGGGCACTGGCGCTAAAGCTTTTCCACGTTCGGCGTGGCAGCTTCGTCAGAAATGTCGATGAGACGAGGCGTTCTTTTGGGTGGCATTGCCGCAGCCGCTGCCTTGGTTCTGTGGGCTCAGGAGCACGAGCGGCTGCCGGCACGGCAGCTCGCCTACGAAATGAGGTCTGCGCTGCCGCGCGAAACCTCGCCCGCGCAATACCAGCAAGTGGACCAGCGCGAGCTGTAAAGTCTCGCGGACCAGGGCTGGGAACTGGCGGCGGTAGTGCCGTATATCACCGGATCTGGCGCCGCGGCCCATGGTCACGCAAACCTAACCGGCGTATTTCTTCAAGCGCCTCAAGCCGCCTCGCTGATGGCGGGCCGGCTCGTGCTATCTTCGAGAGTTGTCTTGGAGCGAATATGGCCGGTATTTCGAAGACCTGGAAACAGGGCAGACGTTCCGCCATTGGCCCGGCCGCACGATCGCGGAGTACGATGACACGCTCTTCAGCTTGTTGAGCATGAACCAGCATCCGCTGCATATCGACGCACACTTTGCAGGGGGAACGCAGCATGGCCGCAGGCTGGTGGAGGGCCCCATTGTGATTAGTCTGGTGGTCGGGATGAGCCAGGCCGATGTCGGCGGCCGCGCCCTGGAGACGCTGGAATATTCGCTGATTCGGCACGCCGGTCCGGTGTTTCATGGCGATACGATTTATGCGGAATCGGCCATTGTGGAGAAAAGCGAGCTGGCGGATGGGCGAGGCACGGTGCGCGTGGAACATCGCGGTATCAACCAGCGGGGGGAAATTGTCCTGACCATGCAACGCAGAATTGTGTTGCCGCGCCGTGCAGAAGCCGTAAAGGCGTAGGTCCTCAAACTTCTCTCTATCCCGCCGATAAGCCCAGCGTGGGCAAGATACTCCTGGCATGTTGCGCGCTGGCTGGTGCGTTGCAAGCGCAAACGGTAGTGACGGTAACCGCGACACCCGTCGCCTTGACATTCAGCTATCAATCTGGCGCCACCGCGTTGCCGAAAGCGCAAACGATCTCGATGAAGGCGAGCGTAGGCAAACCGGCGTTCACCACGGCCACGCCGCCCACGGACTTCTGGTTATCGGTCAACCTGGATAGCGGCGCTTTACCGGCCACGCTGAGTGTCAGCGTCAATCCCGATAGTCTTGCGGTGGGAACGTATGTGTCGTCAGTGACGCTCACCGTTGTCGGAGCTGCGGCGCCGCTGGCTATTCCGGTGACGCTGAACGTTACCGCGGCTCCATCCACTTTGAGTTTGACCCCGGCGACGCTCGCCTTCATTGCGCCGCCTGATCCGTCCGCACCGCAAACCGTGACGTTGACCACCAACAATTCCCCGATCTCGTTCACGGCCACGTCCGGGGCTGCCTGGATGACTGTTTCACCCACGGTCGGCATCGTGCTGCCCGGCGAACAGGCTACCATCACGGTGACCGTGGACGCCACCGGGCTTGCGCCCACAGCCGTGCCGTACCTCGGCAACATTACCGTGGTGGCTTCGGGCACCAATGTTACCAGCAAATCGCAGAACATTGCGGTGAGTGTGACCGTGAACAGCCAGACGCCCACCATCACCAGCGTCTGGCCGCCATCGCTGGCAGTGAATGGAGGCGCGCAAGTACTCACGATTCGTGGGACCAACTTCTATACGGCTTCTCTAGGTGCGGTGCAAGTAGGGTCGACGGCCACGGCGCTCCCAACCACCTTCATCAGCGGCACGGCTCTTCTAGCCGTAGTCCCGGCTTCGATGGTGACCGTGGCCGGAAACCTGAACGTCATCATCGAAAATCCTGCCCCGGGTGGAAATTCAACGGCCACCGTGGAGCCGGTGGTGAGCGCTCCTGCCATCCTCGGCATATTCAGCGCGGCCAGTTACGCCAGCGCCACCATCAGCCCAGGAGAACTGGTCACGATCTTTGGCACCAACATCGGTCCTGCAACTCCCGCCACGATGTCCATCACCGGCGGCTTCGTAGATACGTCCCTCAGCAACGTGGTGGTGAGCATCAGCGGAGTGAACGCACCGCTGCTTTACGTCAGCTCGAACCAGGTGACCGTGCAGGTTCCCTATGAAGTCACCATCGGCCCGGGGCAGCCCGTGGTGCTCACCAACGGCGCCTTCCCAGTGGCCAACGCAACGGTGACCGTCGCGGCTTCGGCTCCTGGAGTTTTTACCGCGAACGGCTCCGGTACCGGACAAGCCGCGGCCATCAATACCAGTGCCGCCACCGGCGCGGTAACGCTGAACAGCACCACCACCCCAGCCAAGATCGGCGATACGGTCAGCCTCTATCTCACCGGCGAGGGCGACTACAATCCGGCGCCGTTCTCAGGATCCACCAATACCGGCTATATTATCCCCATAACTCTCGTGCCGCTTCCACAGATCTCCCCGCTTCCCACCGTTCAGATTGGCGGCGTGGACGCCAGCGCGGGAGTCTCCTACGCCGGTGTGGTCCCTGGTTCCATCATTGGCGTTTTGCAGATCAATGTGGTGGTTCCCACCGGCAGCTCCACAGGCGCGACCGTGCCTGTGGCCATCAGTATCGGCGGCAACAGCACCCAAGCGGGTATCACTCTGAACGTCCACCCGTAACAGGGCAATCCCGCCTTTAGGTTGTTGCAGGGCTTGACGCGACCCCGAGGCACTTGCGCAAGGTGGTTAACAAAATTAATAAAAAGATCCTTGGCGGATTGCGCCTGGCGTGTTAGCTTAACCAAGTTCCCAATTCTTCATAGGAGGCGCTCCATTGCATTCTGACGTTCCATTCGACATCTGCGCGGGCCGCCTCTCCACACTCCGTTAGATATCCCGCGTACAACAATTCTCAACCGGGCCCGCGCAGCTTGCGGGCGGAAGGAGGAATTTATGACCCGGATCAAAGTCTTTCAAGGCACCCGATCCGTCGACGCTCCCCGTTTGTGCGATTCCTGCTCCAACGGCGTGGTAATGCGCGGCCCCGCCGATAGCCAGGAGTACGTGCACTGTTCGCTGATGGAAAAGCCGATCGGGATGCGCGTCACAGAGTGCAACCGCTACATCGATCGTGCCCAGCCTTCGCTGTGGGCGATGAAGGAGATCGCCTGGGTGCTGCAGTCGGACACCAAGCGGCAGAAGATCGGCTTCGTCACCGCCAAAGAGTGGCGCAAACTGAACGAAGACGAGAACCTGGTTCCCTCGCTGTTCGAGTAACTACTCGCTGGCGATCCAATGCGTAACCTGGGGCGGGCCGTCGCCCAGATGAAAAGCGAAGGCCCGCTCCTCGATTTCGCGATCGGAGACGGTTACGCGCTCGTGCTGGCGCAGGTGCTCGGCCCAGCTCTCTACGACAAACGTTTCGATGTAACGGCCAGGCGCTGCAGCGTCTTCAAAGAGTCCCCAACGAATGGCTCCATCGCGGCGGCGGATTCTGCGCATGTACTGCATAGCCTGCGCGAACTCGCGGGCGGTGGCCGGATTGATGAGATATTCCACCGTCACCAGCACAGGGCCGTGATCCTCATGGCGTTCGATCACCAGGATCGGTTCCGGCCAGTGTCCCGACGGCGAAGTGTCCAGCTCGCGCAGCCCGGCCAGGCGCAGCCGGAAGGTGGCGGCAGCGGCAACGAGCAGCGCAACGCCGGCGCATAGCAGCGTGGTGCGCAGCCCGATCGCGGTTGCCACCGCGCCCCAAATCACGCTGCCCACGGCCATCGCACCCTGGAACACCAGAAGATAGACGGCCAGCGCGCGGGCGCGCACCCACGCCGGAACCGAGGTTTGCGTAGCGGTGGTGAGCGTCGAGTTCACTGTCATCCACGCCGCGCCTGTAACCACCAGCGCGAGAGCTACGGTGGTGTAGCTGGTGAGATACGCCATTAATATGTTCACTGCGCCGAAAACCGCGACGGCGGTGGTGACCATAGTGTCCTGCGAAAAAATCTGGCGCAGCCGATGAAGTGTCATGGCGCCCAGGATGGAGCCGACGCCGAGACAGCCCAGCAGCACGCCGTATCCGGTGCTGTCGCGATGCAGTTCCACTTTCGCCACCAGCGGCAGCAGGGACCATAGGGCGCTGGCCGAAATGATAAAGCTCCCTGACCGGAGCAGCACGGAGTGGATGGGCGGTGCGAATCGCACGTAGCGCATGCCGGCCCACATGGCCGCCCCGACGCTTTCGGTGGAGAGCGGCTGCGGATGCGGTTCGGGTTTGCGGCGCCACAAATACAGCACGATCATCACGCCGACGAAAGAGATGGCGTTCAAGTTAAACGCCGTGCCCGCGCCGACGGCCGCTACCACCGCGCCTCCGAGCGCCGGACCCACGGCGCGCGCCAGATTGAAGCCCACCGAGTTCAGCGCGATGGCGGCGGGGAGCTCGGGCTTAGGGACCAGATCGGGCATGATGGCCTGCCACGTGGGGCCGTTCATAGTAGCGCCGAGCCCGAGGGCGAAGGTGAGCCACAACAGGGTCCAGGGCCCGGTGTATCCGGTCAGCGTCAACGCGCCCAGCACTGCGGCGGCGGCCAGCATCAGGCCTTGCGTCACCAGCAACAGCCTGCGGCGGTCAAACAGATCGCCCGCGGCGCCGGCGGGAACTCCCAGCAGGAACACGGGGAGATTGGTGGCGGTCTGGACCAGAGCCACCAGCAGCGGCGACGGCGCCAGCTCGGTCATCAACCAGGCCGCGCCCACGTTCTGCATCCAGGTGCCGATGTTGGACACCACGGATGCGATCCAAAGCCAGCGAAACCAGGTATAGAGCAGCGGAGTCCAGGTGCTGGTGCGCGGCGACGATGTGGCCGGGGTCAAGCTATATTGTGCTTCGGCAGCAGGTGTTTTTGCACTTTGCCGAGCGCGTTGCGCGGAAGCTTATCCACCACGACGAAGGAGCGCGGCACTTTGAACGATGCCAGCTTCTGGCGGCAGATGGCTTCGAGCTCAGCCGGATCGATGGCGCGCGTCACCACCACGTAGGCGACGGGAACTTCCCCACGCACGCGATCGGGCGCCGCTGCAACCGCCGCTTCGGCAACGCCATCTTGTTCCTGCAGGAACTCCTCGATCTCCCGTGGATAGATGTTGAAGCCGCCGGAGATAATCAGGTCGCTCTTGCGGCCGCATAGCGTGTAATAGCCATCGGGCGCGCGCGTGGCGAGGTCTCCAGTGCGGAAATATCCGTCGACGAAAGCGGCGCTCGTTGCATCCTCCCGGCGCCAATAGCCGGCGAAAATGTTGGGACCTTTAAGATGCACTTCGCCCACCTCGCCGTAGGCGGCCGGGCGGCCTTCCGGATCGAGCAATCGCACCGAGACCCCAGGTAAGGGCAGGCCGACGCTGCCGGGACGGCGCTCGCCGGTGTAGGGATTGCTGATGTTCATCAGGGTTTCGCTCATGCCGTAGCGCTCCAGCGGCGCGTGACCGAAGCGCTCGCGAAATTCTTCGAAGATCTGCGCGGGCAGCGGCGCCGAGCCGGAGACGAACAGCCGAACGAAGCCGCCGATTTCGCGCGCCTGTTCGGCGGGAAGATCAAGAAGCCGGACATACATCGCCGGGACGCCGAAGAATAGCGTCGGCCGGAAATCCAGAAACTCGCCGCCCGCTTTTTGATGCTCGAAGCGCTCCAGCAAACGCATTCGGCAGCCGCTGATCAGCCAGGAGTGCAGACCGTTGCCGAGGCCGTGCACGTGGAACAGCGGGAGGGTCAGCAAAAAACGATCGGCATCCGAGATTTGCCAGCAGGCCAGAAGATTCAGCGCGTTCGCGGCGAAATTGTTATGCGTGAGAATTGCGCCTTTGGATACGCCCGTAGTGCCGGAAGTGTAGATGATGCCGGCGGGGGCGTCGCCATCGAGATGAAGGTGCGGGCGTGTGCTAGGCAAAGCGGCGGCATCGCGCGTGAGATCCGACGGATTCCAGATGGGCGCGGAGCTCGGAAATTCGGTTGCCGAGACGACAGCGATTGGCTCAGCATCGGTGAGGATATGCGCCAGCTCGCGCTCGCGATAGAGGATGTTGATGGGTACGAAAATCACGCCCAGCTTGACGCAGGCGAGATACAGATCGATCATCTCCAGGCAGTTGGCGAGATAGACGCAAAGCCGGTCGCCGGTTTTGAGACCGCGATGAGCCAGAAGATGGGCCAGCCGGTTACTGCGATTGTCGATTTCGCCGAAGGTGTAGGCAGCGCCCTGAAATTCGAGCGCAATCTGGCCGCGCCGGCCCTGGAATGAGAGATCGAAAAGATGATTGAGATTCAAAAGCTGAAGATAACATGAGCAGCGGCGCGATCAACCGGCGAGCTGCTCAATTCTTGGCGTCAGTCTTCTTCGGCGCGGCCTCGGTTGCAGACTGATTGCTGGTGTCCGCGCAAGCCAATTCCATGATTTGGTCAAACGGCGCCAGCGTCAGAGTCTGTTTGGGCACGATCCATGGCTTGGTCAGCACTTTGGGATCCTCTACCGTCGCCTCGATCTCGAGTGTGTTCGCGTTCACGCGGTGATAGCGCTCAATGATGTGCAGGGCGTCGGAATGAAACGACACCCGGCCTTCGGCCCAGATCCAATTGGAATCGGTAAAGTTCGTCTTATCCACCACGAAAGTATCGCCGTCCCAGCGGCCGATCGCGTCCCCGCGATAAGAAGGAGGTACGGTATCGCGATGCGGCCTTCCGTCGAACGGAATGATCTGAAAACCGTGATAGGTTTCCGTCAGCATGATCATGAACTTCGGAGTCTGGACGATCTGCCCGACGGCTCCCACGTCGAACATGCTTACGTTCAACGTGCCGAACGCCGTTGGAATACAGTGCACGGTGGGGTCGTCCTTATCGGCCAGTGTTTTGGCGTGAGCCTTGGCCCAAGGTTGATATAGGTCGGAAAAAGCTACTGGCGGTGCGGCGCCCGGGGCACCTCGCGGTGGTCCCAGCGCAAAACCACGCCCACCAATATCACCGCCGCGCCACCACACGCCCGAGAGGTCTGGATGACCGTCGGCCATTCGTGGCGCGGGTCCCGGAGCAGCAGCTTCGGCACTGGGGGCTTGCGCGGCAAGATGGGATGGGGCCGCGCACCAAGCCAGCGCCGCAAAGATCGCCGCAGTCAAAATGGAGTGTTTCATATATCCAACCCTCGTTTCCAGACCCGATTAGTGGTTTTCCCGCGGCCCAAACAGGCCATACACATGCCCATCCGCAGTATCCAGCTCTCGCAACATGCCCCTGGTGTCGCTGTCTTTGGAGCGAAAGCCCTTGATAGTGACCTCGTCGCCCGGCTTGATGATCCCCGGCCTGTAGCCATTGCGAATCATTCCGCTGGGTGTCCCAGCCTCAAAGGACCAGCGATCCACTTTGCCCGTGGCCGCGTCCTTCACGTCCACCACGAACGACGAATGGGGGTTTTCCAGCCGCACCTGCACGATCGCGCCATGAACCGTGATCGGCTGTTTCATGTCATACTCTGCGGCAAACGAATGATGTGCCCACGCCTGGGCTCCGGTGCCGAGCACGATTAAACCTGCCGCGAAAACCGCTGAAATTCGTAGTTTCATACCCACCTCCCAGCGCTTCCAGAATTGCACTTAAAATTCCGAGCAAAATCAGTATACACCCAGGCCAGGGAGACCGGCCGGACGTAAAGAATTATCCAATACAAGATGAGCATGAAAGTTCAGGAACCGGCAGGACGGTTTCCAATGCAAGATGAGCATGAAACGGGGAAGAATGGGGTAGGCATGGCGCGGCCGGGTGCAGATACAGATGCAGAATGCCGAGCGCCTGAGCCGGGAACAAATCCAAGATTTTCTACGAGGCAGCGAAGCGCTCGAGTTCGCGGCCGGGGAGCGGGACGAACGCTACCGATGGGTGGAAGCGGTGCTGGCGGCGCAGAACTACAAGGAGTTATGCAAGGGCGAGCGCGGGCTGGTACGGGCCTATGTGCGGAAAGTGACGGGGTTGAGGGAGGCGCAGACCACGCGCTTGATCCGGGCGTTTCTGGATCACGGGCTGATACAAGCGCAGCCGTACCAACGGCACACGTTCGCAGCCAGGTACACGGTGGAAGACATTGCGTTGTTGGCGGAAGTGGATCGGGCGCATGGGCGGTTGAGCGGACCCGCCACCCGGCGGATTTTGCAGCGCGCCTACGAACAGTTCGCAGAGAAGCAGTACGAGCGGCTGGCGAAGATCAGCGTGGCGCACTTGTACAATCTGCGGGCGAGCGCGCGCTATCGCAACCAGGCTGCGGTGTTCGAGCCCACGCAGTCAACCGCTGCCGCGATCGGACAACGCCGCAAGCCGGACCCGCAAGGGCGGCCGGGATATCTGCGCGTGGACACGGTGCATCAAGGCGACAGCGCGGGGACCAAAGGCGTGTACCACATCAATGCCGTGGATGCGGTGACGCAGTGGCAGGTGGTGGGCTGCGCCGAGAAGATCAGCGAGGCCTATCTGATGCCGGTGCTGGCAGCGGTGTTGGCGCAATTTCCCTTTCCGATCCGCGGTTTTCATGCCGACAACGGCTCGGAGTATATCAATCATCGGGTGGCGGAAATGCTGCGAAAGCTACACGCCGAATTCACCAAGAGCCGGGCGTGCCGGAGCCAGGACAATGCACTGGTGGAAGGCAAAAACGGCGCGGTGATCGGCAAGCTGATCGGGTACGGACACATCGCCGGCCTGCACGCCGCGGCACTTCAGAACTTCTATCTCGAGCACCTAAATCCGTACCTGAATTTTCACCGGCCCTGCGGCTTCGCAACAGTGAGCTTGGACGAGCGCGGGAAACGGCAACGCAAATACAAGGCCGAAGACTACCGGACGCCGTTCGAGAAACTGCAAGCGCTGCCCGAAGCGGAGCGGTTTTTCAGACCGGGGTTGAGTTTGCCGGAACTGGAGAAGCGGGCGCTGGCCATCAGCGACACCGAATGCGCTCGCCGGATGAGTGTGGCCAAGGCCAAGTTGCTTCGGCAATGCCAGACACCGTCATTGCCGAAGTTCCACTAATGAAGGCCGTGGAAATGCCGGGCCCGTGGAAAGAGTGGAAAACAAAAAACGGGTTTTCCACTCTTTCCACCGTCCCTTGGAAATCTCGCAGAAAGCGCGAGATTCCCACATTCCCACCGCCCGGCTTCGCGGCCATGGAAAAGTGGAAAACCAAAAGCAGGTTTCCCACTTTCCCACAACCGCTCGCGACGACGATTCCTGTTCTCGCTCTGAAACCAAAAAACCAAAGAAAGGAAGTCGGCCGCTGCGCGGCCTCCTCATTCCCTATCCCGTTCTCCCTCCGGTCGAACGGAACGGATTTCATGCTCATCCTTCAATTGGAAAATGCTATGTCGGACGTGTTCTGCGCCGACAGGAGGAGTAGCAAGGCCACTAGGCGTCCACTCACGGGTCTCCTACCGGGAGGCGCTTCAAACCCAGGCTGCGGACCAGCGAGCAGAAATGCGCCGCGGAGGCTGCCAACGTCCCCCTCGATATTCTCGCCACTCATTACGGGAAAGATCACCTGGAAAAGCCACCGGATAATTTGTGGTCTGAAGGCCACATGTGTTCCCGAAATGCACATGGATGCGCAAGCGAAATCCCAACAAATCGAACAAACCAGCCCGTACGCTCTACGGGCTTTATCGTGCTAATGCCGCGCGGTATTCTAGAGGGAACAAAATAGCATGCTTCGAGCCTTAGCGGTTGCGAGTATTTTGCTAGGTTCCTGCCACGCCCTTGCCCAGACGCCCGCGCCGCGGCCGGAATTTGAGGTTGCGTCCATCAAGCTCAACAAATCGGGCGATCGCTTTATCATGATCAGGCCTTCGGGCGGCGGACGGTTAACCGTCACCAATGCCCCTCTGAAGGAGCTGATCACGCTGGCCTATCGCCTCAAGGATTTTCAGCTCTCTGGAGCTCCGCCCTGGCTGGCCTCAGAGCGCTACGATATTGAGGCCAAGGCCGAAGGGAATCCACCGTTCAGCGAGACGCTTCCCATGCTCCAGGCGCTCCTGGAAGACCGTCTCCAGCTCAAAGTCCACCATGAGACCAAAGAGATGCCGGTTTATGCACTGGTGGTGGCCAAGGCCGGGAAGCTCCATCAGGCGGAGGGCGATTGCGGACCGCCGCCGCAAGGTCCCCCGCCCCTGCCCGAGCCTGGCAAGCCGCTTCCAAAACCTTGTGGCGGGTTCTTCATGTTTCCGGGCCATATCACCGGCCAGAAAGTGCCCATAGCGCAGTTCCTGGATATCCTTTCGCGCTTTACCGGCCGGATCGTAGTGGATAAGACTGATCTCACCGGAAAATACGATGTCGACCTGCAGTACACGCCGGACCAGGGGCAATTCCCCGGAGGTCCGTTACCTCCGCTGCCCGGAGGTGGTCCAGGGCCTGCGCTGCCGCCCATCGATCCCAATGGCCCATCTCTTTTCACCGCCCTGCAGGAACAGCTCGGCCTGAAATTGGAATCGCAGAAGGCTCCGGTGGACATTGTGGTCATCGATCACGTCGAACGCCCGTCGGAGAACTAGAACGATGCTCCGAGCCTCGGTGATCGCCGCTCTGACGTTCGGCGCTTGCTACGCATTCGCGCAGACGCCTGCGCCCCGGCCGGAATTCGAAGTGGCGTCCATCAAGCCCAACAAATCCGAGAACCGCAGCTCGAGCGTTAGTCCTTACCCTGGCGGACGATTCACCGCCAGGAATGCTCCGCTGCTTCGTCTCATCGAACGGGCATATCGCATCAAGGACTTTCAGATTTCCGGGGCGCCGGCCTGGCTGGCCGAGGAACGATACGACATCGAGGCGAAGGCAGAGGGCAGTCCAGATTTTGCCGCCACGTACTCCATGCTTCAACCGCTCTTCGAAGACCGGCTGAGGCTCAAGTTCCACCAGGAAACGAGGGAAGAGACGGTTTACGCGCTCTTGGTCGCCAAGACCGGGAAGCGCCCAGAGGCTGGGGAATGCGGACCAGGTGGGGAGCCGCGCAAACGATCCCTGCCGTTTTGCGGTGGCATCTTCACGCTTCCGGGCCGTATCGCCGACGACAGCATAACGGTGGCGCAATTCATCACCATGGCGCAGTTCATCGAACCGCTCTCGAGTTTGACCGGCCGTATAGTGGACAAGACCGGCCTTACTGGCAAGTACGGTTTTGATCTGCGATACAAGCCGGAGCAGCCGCAATTCCAGGCACCTCCCGGCGGGGCCGCGCCCGGGCACATTTTCGGGCAGAAGGCCGTCATAAGCTTATTGGTGGACGCTCTTTCGCTCAATACCGGCCGGGTGGTTCTGGACAAAACAAATCTCGCCGGAAAGTATGACATTCAATTGAAATATACGCCTGAAATGGCGCAATTCCAGGCGCGTCCCGACGCACCGCCCGGCCTGCCTCCGCTGCCGCCAATAGATCCAAATGGCCCATCTCTATTTACTGCTGTTCAGGAACCGCTCGGATTGAAACTGGAATCGCAAAAAGGCCCGGTGGAAATGATAGTCATCGATCAGGTGGAACGCCCATCGGAGAACTAACGTACTCGCTTTATGACTCGCCGCCTGATTCGGTCACTGGTCGCTGTCGGATTAGTCGTTTTCAACCTCTTTGCGTCCGATCAGCGCGGCCTGGTCACATTCGGCGGCCTGCCCGTTCCAGGAGCCACGGTCACCGCCACCGAGGGCGACAAGAAATTCACGGCGGTCACCGATCCGGAGGGAGCGTATGTTTTTCCGAACTTGACCGATGGGGTCTGGACCATTCAAGTGCAGATGGTTGGCTTTTCCCCTCTGAAAGGCGAGGTCACTGTAGGGCCGCAAACAAAACCCCCAACCTGGGAGCTGAAAATGCTGCCGCTGGATCAGATCCACGCGGAAGCTGAGCCGGTCGCTCCGCCTCAACCCGCGGCGGCACCCGCGGCGAATACGCCAGCCGAGCCCGAAAAGCCGGCAGCGAGCGCAAAGGCCAAGGAAGCCGAACCGGCGCGCGATGAACTGGAGCAACGCGCCGCCGATGGCGTGCTGATCAATGGCAGCCAGAACAATGGCGCAAGCTCGCCATTCGCGCTGTTCCCAGCCTTCGGGAATAACCGCAACGGATCGCGATCGCTCTACAACGGCGGCCTGGGAATTTTCCTCGATAATTCCATCTGGGACGCGCGCCAGTTTTCTATAACCGGCCAGAACACGGCCAAGCCCGGATACAACCATCTCACCGGTTCGGTCTATTTCGGCGGACCTCTGAAAATTCCGCATCTGCTCCGGAACGGTCCCAACTTTTTCGTCGGATATCAATGGACGCGTAATCGAAATGACACTATCGGCACGGCGCTGATGCCCACCGCCGCCGAGCGCGCGGGCGATCTCTCCAGCTTGCTTAGCCCGATTGTCAATCCGCTTACGGGCGCGCCGTTTGCAGGCAATATCATTCCCAAAAGCCTGATCAGCCCTCAGGCCGCAAGTCTGCTGAATCTTTATCCTTTGCCGAATTTCGCCACTACCGGCGCGTACAACTACCAGGTCCCCCTGGTGGGCGCCACTCATCAGGATAGTTTGCAATCCCGCTGGAACAAGTCCATCAATCGCAGCAATCAGCTTTTCGGCAACTTCGCATTTCAGAGCACGCGTCAGACGAGTCCTAGCGTCTTCGGCTTCCTGGACACCAGCGATAGCTTCGGACTCACCAACACAGTCACTTGGTTTCACCGGCTGGGGCAGGGCTTGTTTGGGACGTTCAGCTACCAGTTCAGCCGGTACTCGATGAATCTAACCCCATATTTTCAAAATCGCGAGAACGTCTCAGGGTTGGCGGGCATCGCCGGCAACGATCAAAGTCCTCTGGATTGGGGACCGCCCAATCTCAATTTCGTCAGCATCCAGGGACTCTCGGATTCAGAGCAGGCTACCAACCACAATCAGACCAATGCTGCTTCCGCGTCTTTCTTTTGGAATCATGGCCGCCACAATTTCCAGTTCGGAGGCGACTTCAAGAAGCAGCAGTTCAATATGCTCGGGCAAAGCGCGGGCCGCGGGTCGTTCACCTTTACCGGCGCCGCTACCGGATCGGATCTCGCTGATTTTCTTTTGGGCGTTCCCGACACGGCTTCCCTCGCATTCGGCAACGCCGATAAATACTTTCGCGGAAACCTGTATGACGCCTTCTTTAACGACGATTGGCGCGTCAGTTCGGCTTTCACGCTGAACGCCGGGCTTCGATGGGAATACGCTACGCCGCTCACGGAACTCTATGGACGCCTGGTCAACCTGGACGTTGTTTCCGGCTTCGCCAACGAAGCTCCGGTGGTGGCGAACGATCCAATTGGCACATTGACCAGCCAGCATTATCCGGATTCGTTGATCCATCCCGATAAGCGCGCCTTCCAGCCGCGCGTATCCATCGCCTGGCGGCCACTGCCCGCATCTTCGCTGGTGGTCCGCGCCGGCTACGGCGTGTACTACGACACATCGGTGTACGAGACGCTGGCCACGGCTATGTCGCAGCAGTTCCCGCTGTCGAAAAGCCTGAGCGTCCAGAACACTCCCGCGAATCCACTGACGCTGGCCAATGGATTCAATGCGCCCCCCGCTACCACGCCCAATACGTTTGGCATCGATCCGAACTATCGCCCCGGCTACGCACAGGACTGGCAGGTCTCCATCCAACGCGATCTGCCCGGATCGCTGCAAATGACCGCCACCTATATCGGCATTAAGGGAACGCACGGAACGCAAGACTTTTTGCCAAATACCTATCCTGCGGGAGCAATCAGTCCTTGTCCGGCCTGCCCTGCCGGCTGACGAGTACGTGACGTCGAACGGCAACTCGACGCGCGAAGCCGGCTCCATCCAGTTGCGCCGCCGCCTGCACAGCGGTTTCACGGCCACGCTGGAATACACCTACGCAAAGGCCATCGACGATGACGCAATTCTGGGAGGCGTGGGAGCTTCCGGGAGTACCCCAGTGGCGTCTGCGGCCCCAGGCGCGGCCGCGGCGTCGGGCCCTCGCAATCTGCTCGTCGCGCAGAACTGGCTGGATCTGAGTGCTGAGCGTGGTCTCTCCACGTTCGATCAACGGCATCTTTTGACTTCGACCATTCAATACACCACCGGCATGGGAGTGGCTGGAGGAACGCTGCTCAACGGATGGCGCGGCGCACTGTTCAAGGGCTGGCTGCTCAACACCACCATCTCCGCCGGCTCGGGACTACCGCTCACGCCAAGCTATTTGGCGCCCGAAGAGGGCACCGGTGTTACGAATGCGCTTCGGCCTGAGTACACCGGCGCCTCCGTGTATGCCGCCCCGCCAGGCTTGTCGCTCAATCCCGCCGCTTATGCCGCGCCGCCGGCCAGTCAATTTGGCAACGCGGGGCGCGATTCCATCACCGGACCCTTCCAGTTTTCTCTGAACGCCTCGGCTGGACGCACCTTCCGCTTGACCGACCGGCTGACCGGCGACCTGCGGATCGATTCCACCAATCCGCTCAACCACGTCAACTTCCCGAGTTGGAACACCACCTTTGGTAACCCGCAATTTGGTCTTCCGATCACGGCCAACGCCATGCGCAGTTTGACGACAGGGTTCATACTGAGGTTTTAAAGATGATTCGCGCCACAGTTGCTCTACTCTTGTTCGGGCTCGGCGCCGGGCTGCCCTCGGATGCTCAAAAGATCGGCGAGAACGCGCCCGCCGGCGGCGAAATCCCGGCTACGTTCTCCACCAGCAGCCAATTGGTGATCGAGACGGTCAACGTGAAAGACAAAAGCGGCAAGCCTGTCACGGGGCTAAACGCCAAGGACTTCACGGTCACAGAAGATGGAGCCGAACAAGCCATCCGTTTCTTCGAATATCAGAAGATGCCCGACGCGGTCATAGCCGAGCCTGCGCTGGCAGTGGCGCCCGTGCCCTTGAAAAAGCTTCCGGAAGCGCAGATTACGGCGGAAAAGCCTGGCGATCTCCGCTACCAGAACCGCCGCCTGCTGGTCCTTTACTTCGACATGACCGCCATGCCGCCGCCCGATCAGTTGCGCGCCGTCTCGGCAGCGGAGAAGTTTATCCGAACCCAGATGACGCCGGCGGATCGGGTTTCGCTGATGAGATTTGAAGGCGGCGCCGTACGAGTGATGTCCGACTTCACAGACGATCGCGATCGCCTGGACAGCATCCTGGAAACCATGATCGTCGGTGAGGCTCAGGGTTTCGACGAAACCACCAGCGACGACAGCACGCCCGATACGGGAGCGGCCTTCGGGCAGGACGACAGCGAGTTCAACATCTTCAATACCAACCGGCAGCTTTCGGCGTTACAGACCGCGGCCAAAATGCTGGGGCAGCTCAGCGAGAAAAAGTCGGTGCTGTATTTCGCCAGCGGACTGCAGCTCAACGGCCTGAATAACCAGGCGCAGCTGCACGCCACCACCAACGAAGCCATCCGCGCGGGAGTTTCATTCTGGCCGGTGGACGCTCGCGGTTTGGTGGCGGCTGCGCCCATCGGCGATGCAACCCAGGGATCACCCGGCGGCCGGGGTATGTATACCGGCGGCGCCGCGCTGGCCATGACCACTCGTTTTCAGCAAACGCAGGACACGTTGTTTTCTCTCGCCGCCGATACCGGCGGGAAGGCTCTGCTCGACAACAACGATCTGGCGATGGGCATCGTTCAGGCGCAGAAGAGCGTTTCCAGTTACTACATCCTGGGCTATTACACAACGAACACCAATCTGGATGGCAAGTTCCGCCGCATCAAAATCTCGATGACGAACGGACTCACCGCATCGCTCGATTATCGCCAGGGCTACTTCGCCGGAAAAACATTCGGCAAATTCACCTCAGCCGAAAAGGAACGCCAGCTCGAGGACGCGCTGATGCTGGGCGATCCGATTACCGAGCTTACCATTGCCATGGAGATCGATTACTTCCAGTTGAACCGCGCCGAATATTTCGTGCCGGTGGTGGTGAAGATTCCGGGCCGAGAGCTGGCGCTGGCCAAAAAGGGCGGCGCCGAACGGACCTTGATCGATTTCATCGGCGAAGTGAAAGACGATTATGGCAGCACCATTCAAAACGTGCGCGATAAGGTGGATATCAAGTTGAGCGACGAGAGCGCGGGCAAGCTGGCGAAAGAGCCGATCGAATATGTCACGGGATTCACGTTGCTTCCCGGCAAGTACAAGATCAAGCTGCTGGCGCGCGACGCCGAAACGGGCCGCATTGGAACTTACGAAACCACGTTCGTCATCCCCAATCTGAATAAGGAACTGAAGCGCATTCCCGTGAGCTCCGTGGTGTTGAGCAGTCAGCGGGAAGACCTGAAGGAAGCTGCCTACAATGCTCTCAAGAGCAAGGATCAAGCCGAGACAACCAACCCGCTCGTCCAAAATGGCGAGAAGCTGATTCCGAGCGTGACGCGCGTATTCAGTAAGAGCCGCCAGATGTACGTTTACCTGCAAGCTTACGAGCCCGGCGTCACAAGCACTCAGCCGATGGTGGCCTTCGTGACGTTTTACCGCGGTCAATCGAAAGTCTTCGAGACTCCGCCGCGTTCGGTGGCTGACGCGCTGGCCAGTCATTTGAAGACGCTACCGCTGCGCTTCGATCTTTCTCTCGATAAGCTTCCGCCGGGTGAGTACAATTGCCAGGTCACGGTGCTGGATCCGATGGGACAGAAGGCCGCCTTCTGGCAAGCTCCCATCATGGTGGTGCAATAAACCGTGATTCTAGACTCGAAGCGTGAACAAGGCGACTAGCAAACCATCCGCCTTTTGATCGCTACTCACCGTTGGTGCCGCAGACAGTTGACCGCGATGGTCCGGAAACGAAAATACCTCAGACCGTTCAGATTAGCCGCAGTTCGGGACGCGACAGACCCGGCAGCATTCGGATCTATTGCCACATCTTAGTCCGAAACTAATGCCTCGCGACGGCAATCCTATCGGAGAGGAATAGTGCAAGAAGGGAGATTATGGCTGAACTGAAATCTGTGATTGAACCGCCGGAGACGGCGCCTCCGTCTTCAACAATTGAGATTACGTTACAGATCAATGGCGCGGCCCGCGCTTTACGAATTGAGCCGCGAGTTTCTCTGCTGGACGCGTTGCGCGAGTACCTGGGGCTCACCGGCACCAAGAAGGGCTGCAATCAAGGGGCCTGCGGGGCCTGCACCGTTTTAGCGAACGGCGAACGGATCCTCTCGTGTTTGGGACTTGCGATTCAGTACGAAGGAGCGGAGATTACGACGGTGGAAGGTCTGGGGGCAGACGGGATGCTGCATCCAGTGCAAGCCGCGTTTATCGAGCAAGATGGATTTCAATGCGGATACTGTACGCCGGGACAGATCTGTTCGGCAATAGGGATGATTCGAGAGTTTCAAGATGGTTCGCCGAGCGCTGTTACAAAGGATGTTTCCGCTTCGCTGGTGGAGCTCTCGGAAGAAGAAATCAAGGAACGAATGAGCGGTAATTTATGCCGCTGCGGCGCTTACGTAGGCATCTGCGATGCCATCCGTGAAGTGCTGGATTCCGAGGTGGCGCGATGAAGAACTTTGCCTATTCGCGAGCAGAGACCGTGGAGGGGGCGGTCGGTCTGATCGCCCGGAACGCCCATGCGAAATTTCTGGGCGGGGGTACGAATCTCGTCGATCTCATGCGTGAAAACATCGAGCAGCCGGATGCCGTGATTGACGTTACGCAACTGTCAGGCGACGGGGTTCCGGGTGGCATCAACGAACTTCCCGGCGGCGGGCTTGCTATTGGCGCGGCGGTGAGGAACAGCGCCGTCGCGAATAATCAGCTTGGTTCGGGAGCGTTACCCGGTATTGTCACAAGCCATTCTATTTGGAGCATCCGGACAGATCAGAAACATGGCGACAACCGGCGGCAACTTAATGCAGCGCACACGGTGTCACTACTTCTACGATTCAACTGCGCGTTGCAACAAGCGAACACCGGGCTCCGGATGCGATGCAATCGGCGGTTTCAATCGCATGCACGCGATTCTGGGCGCCTCCGAAAGTTGTATCGCCACGCATCCGTCCGACATGTGCGTCGCTTTGGCGGCGCTGGATGCCACAGTGCACGTCCAAAGCGCGCGCGGCGAACGCGTAATCCCTTTCAACGATTTTCATCGTCTGCCCGGAAACACGCCGCACGTGGAGACGAGCCTGAGAGCGGACGAACTGATCACAGCGATTCACCTTCCCCCGCTGGCATTCGCGAAAAATTCGCGGTATCGGAAAGTCCGTGACCGGGCCAGCTACGCATTCGCCCTGGTGAGCGTGGCGGCGGCGCTCGAAACGGACGCCGGTACCATCACGGGCGTCCGCATTGCACTGGGAGGCGTTGCTCACAAGCCCTGGCGGGCTTATCAGGCGGAGAACACGATGCTCGGCGCGAAGGCCAATCGGGAAACTTTTGAGCGCGCGGCCGAAGCAGAGCTTTCGGGTGCACGGGGATATGGACGATAACAACTTCAAAATCGAATTGGCAAAGCGAACGATCGTGAGCGTGTTGACCGAATTGGCGGAAGCAGGAGGTGTTCGATGAGCGTGATCGAGAGCATGATGGAGACGATTGCGAAGGCTCTTCCCGATAAGAAAGTAGATCCGCTCATTCAGCATCAGGACTATGTGGGCCAGCCTCTGGACCGCGTCGATGCTCAAGCCAAGGTGCAAGGCGAGGCGCGCTTCACGGCCGAATTCCAGATCGAGAACATGGCGTATGCAGTGCCGGTGTACAGCACGATCGCCAAAGGGAAAATTCGCAAGATCGATTCCGGAACGGCGGAACAGGCGCCGGGCGTGCTGGCCGTCATCACGCACCAAAATATACCCAGGATGAAAGCGCCTCCGATCGTGGACTTCCACAACATCGGCAAGGGCTTTGCGCTGAGCGATCTTCCGATCATGCAAAATGCCGAGGTGCATTGGGATGGGGAACCGGTGGCCATCGTCGTCGCGGAAACATTGGAAAAGGCGGAGCATGCCGCATCGCTGGTCTCGGTGGAGTATGAAGTCGAAACGCCCGACGTATCGTTCGAAGACGCAAAGGCCGGAGCTTTTGTGCCAAAGGACATCCTGGGCGAACCACCGGAAATCAAGATCGGCGACGGCAACCAGGCTTTCGCTGAAGCGGACGTGAGTGTCGGTCATGTTTACCGGACACCGCGCTACAACCACAACGCGATTGAGCCGCATGCGACCATCGCCGTCTGGGACGAGAAGCGGCGGGGTAGCGGTGTTCGATGCCACGCAATCCGTAAATCTGACCGCGCATACGCTGGCCTATATTTTCGACCTCAAAGTGGAAGATGTTCAGGTGGTCGCCCCGTTCCTCGGCGGCGGCTTCGGCGGGAAGATCGGCTGGAGCAATACTGCGCTTTGCGTGGCGGCCGCAAAGGTGGTAAATCGTCCCGTAAAGATGGTGTTGTCGCGCGAAGGGACTTTTCGAATGATCGGCGGCCGCACGCTGTCAGAACAGCATGTCGCTCTGGGAGCGCAGAAGGACGGCAAGCTGACGGCTCTGGTACATACGGCGCTGACGGCAACCATTCCAAGCGGGCGCTACGCCGAGCAGTGCACGTTTCCGCCGCGGCATCTTTATTCGTCGCCGAATCTCTATGTGGGGCAGAAGGTGGTGTATCTGGACACTGTCGCCAACACGTGGATGCGCGCTCCGGGCGAATCGATCGGCACGTTCGCTCTCGAATCGGCCATGGACGAACTCGCCCATGAATTGGGGATGGATCCGATCGAACTTCGGAGAATCAACGAGCCTGAAAAAGATCCCACGAAGGACACCGAGTTCTCCAGCCGGCACCTGACGGAGGCATATCGAAGCGGCGCGGAGAAGTTCGGATGGTATGCGCGCAATCCTCGGCCGCGGTCGCAACGGGACGGAAAATGGCTGGTCGGTCAAGGTGTCGCTACGGCCTATTATCCTTTCCTGCGTTTTCCAGCGAAGGCTCGGGTACGGATCTGCGCGGACGGGTCGGCGATTGTGCAGGCGCCTGCGAGTGAAATGGGAATGGGAACCGCAACGGTGCAAATTCAGCACGCCGCCGATCGGCTCGGTTTGCCGCTCCATCGGGTTACTTTTCAATATGGGGATTCCAGCCTGCCCGATACCCCGATGATGGCGGGTGGTTCGAATCAGACCGCGACTACCTTCGCGGCGGTCCGTGCAGCCGTGGAGGAAGTTCACCGGGAACTATTGAAAATGGCGCAGAAGCGTTCCGATTCGCCGTTGAAGGGCGCGAAATACGAGGAAGTGGAAGCGCGTGACGGCGGACTTTTTCGCTCTGGAGATAAGGCGCGCGGTGAGGCTTTATGCTGCCATCCTGCAGAAGGCCGGGCAGGCCTCGGTGGAGGCTGAAACATCGTCCGGCCCGCCCATGGAGATGATGAAATATTCCATGGCATCCTACGGCGCGCAGTTTTGCGAGGTCCGGGTCCATGAAGAGACCGGTGAAGTGCGCGTGTCCAGGTGGCTCGGCTCATTCGATTGTGGGACGATCATAAATCCAAAAACCGCCGCCAGCCAGTTGCGCGGCGGGATTGTGATGGGAATCGGGATGGCTTTGACCGAAGAGACTCTATTCGATGAGCGCCGGGGCCGAATCATGAATCCATCGCTCGCGGAGTATCACGTGCCGGTCAATCTGGATGTCCCGCGGATTGAAATCCTGTTTACCGGCATACCCGACCTACATGCGCCTCTGGGCGCTCGCGGAATCGGCGAGATCGGCATCACAGGCGTAGCTGCGGCGATTGCGAACGCAGTCTTCAACGCGACGGGGAAGCGCGTTCGAGACCTGCCGATTACTCTCGACAAGTTGCTGTAAAGCGCTTGCGCAGATCCGGTCGCAATTCCAGCGCTGATGATTCGATCCTCGAAGCCACCGGCCGATGAATGGGTCACGTAGCTTCTTCGTCTCAGATGAAACTGCAGAAGATAAACCGCCAGATCCAATTTTCCGGCTGAGATAACGGAATGAAAAACTCGACGAGCGCTGAAGTATTTTAGAATCAAGAGTGAGAGTATGCGGGGACGTAGCTCAGATGGATAGAGCGGTCGCCTCCTAAGCGACAGGTCGGCAGTTCGAATCTGCCCGTCCCTACCAGCATCTCGCGAGCGCAGCCGGTTGTGGGCGCAGTGAGATGGCGCCGGTCGCCTCCTAAGCGCGTTCGGACGTTCCATAGCTTACATTCCGTCGTTTCAATTCTCTGTCTTATTAACAACTTGGGGAAGCTGCTTTCGCCGATTCAGGATCTCCAAGAGGGTCACTAGATGGGGTTTTGATACAGTTGTGATACAGCAAGAAAATACCCGCATACTCGTATGCTTTTCGAGCGGCGGCTTGCCGCTCGCTCGATCCTTCCAGGACGAAGCCACCAGAGTTCGGGTGTCTGGAGGAGCACAGGGACGCGGTGATCAGTCGCCCTGTCGACGATCGCGTTCGGTTCTTGCGTACCAGCACCGGTTGGGACCATATCTCCGCCGAGGTGGGCGGTTCACTCGTTCCATTGTTGCTCCGAGGATCGAGAACGAAGTCGTGAGCTGTCCCTGCGCGGTTGTTGATTTCCGAGTGGCGTTGTGAGTTGGTGAATGTTTTCGCTCTCTTTCGAGAGCGTAGTTTTCACAAAGACACCATCCCTAAGCCTTGCGGCTTAGGTTTCGCGAGCTCGTTCGGCGCCGTTGCTGTCCAGCTTTCGTCCAGCGTTTGTCCCAGCTTCTGTCCCGGTTTTGTCCAGCGTTTGTCCAGCCTCAGTTCGCGCTCTGGAGTACTCATGGAAGACAAATTTCAGGACGTTTTGAATAGCGTGAACGCGAAAGCTGGGCGCTCCCGCTTAGAGGCCTATGGCGAGCTCGTCGACGAGTTGCGGCGGCAGGGTCTGACCTGTCGCGACATCGCGGCTGTGCTCGCGCAGAAGTGCCAGTTTCAGACTCCGAAAAGCGCGGTTAACAATTTCGTGCGAGCGCGCGCCCGAAGGCGGAGGAACGCCAGCCGCCGAATTTCGCGCAGCGTGGGGATGCCGCCCCCGGTTGTTCGCAAACCTGCGACTCTGCATTCCGGGAAAGGACCGAGTGACGACGAAGTCCGGCAGCGAATCGCAGCATTGAAGGCTCGCAAGCCGGCCACAGCGTCACCTGACAGTGGCTTCTACTTCGACCCAACCGAACCGCTCCGGCTCATAAGATCCGGGAAAGAGGGTGAGAGACGATTAATCCAGCGGCAAAGTCGTGGTGGCCTGGAACTACGCCTATCGAACCTGATTCGCCCGGCGCGGCGGTTTCGGGTAAAGTCGCGAGCTACTAATGGGCGCAACGACCGATGAAGCCGCGAAGCACCTTTTGTACGAAAAGCTTAGCCGCACCCGGAGAGGCTAGCTCCACGCGAGGCGCACGGTAGTTATCACCTCTGTAGTGCGCCATGGTTTCGAGGAAGCGCCGGTCGTCTTCATCTCTTCATCCGTTATCCAGCCCTGGGCAATGAGCCATTCCCTCTGCCAATTCCAGCCGCGAAATCTTGGAGGCCAGAATTCAGGATTTCATAACTGATGGCCTCGTAAGCTTCGAACAGTCCGGCGGCGCTTCCCGTGGTGCACGCGATCAGCGCCTTGCGGATCAATTTCCGCTCGTTCGCGACCCGAAGGATTTGTAGAGTAGAAGGGACAATTGCCCGTTGCCAGGATTCTTGCGCTCGATTGCGTGGGCAGATGGATCGGGGAGGCCGTCCGTCGCAATCCGCCACAACGGAATCCAGCCGAACGGGACCGAGCGATCCAGAACTCAAGTCGACTCCGGCCTCGGTGAGTCTTACAAGTTCGATAGCGAGCCATTCTGCTGCCGCCAGCGTATGTGTTTGATTTGCGGCGGCCAATGTCAGGCAAAAAGTCTCACTTCAACCGCGACCCGAAATTCGTCTCCGGAAAGCCCGTCGGCGACCGCAGCCGCCGTGTAAACGGATAAGTGATGGTGTTGTCACGACAGTGGCCGTGCTTCCCTTCGTGAGACGGACTTTTTGTGTCGTTGTGTGGTGGAGAATGCGTTTGCAGAACAAGTGGTCCCCTTTTACTCCGCCGCGGAGGAAACACAGGGAAGCTGGCTATCTGCAACAGAAGAAAGATTTGGGTGCAGTCGATCCTTTGGCGACAGGAGGGGATCGGAAGTTCCCCAGGGGATTGCAAGCTCTGGATCGGTCCATGAGATCCCGTATTCATCATGAGGATCATAAAGCTCGCTGCATTTGTACAAAAAATGTGTGTCATCTGTACGAGCGAGAAATCCATGGGCAAATCCCCACGGCACGTATATTTGATTCCGCAATTCCGCCGACAATGCCACTGCGGCCCATCTCCCCTTCGTCGGCGAACCGCGGCGTATGTCTACGACAATATCCAACACTTCCCCCTTGACGACGCGGCAAAGCTTAGCCTGGGGTTTCTTAAGCTGATAATGCAAGCCGCGAAGTGTTCCTTTGCAAGAGCAGGACCAATTGTCCTGAACGAAGGTGTCTTTGATGCCAGCTTCAAAGAACTTTTCTCGATGGTAAGTCTCCACAAAGAAACCTCGTTCATCGACGAAAGCATCTCCTTCAAAAGCTAATTCCACTACTTCGGGAAGTGAGGTTGCGATTATTTGCATAGTTCACAGATCGTCGTATCTAAACAAGGGGTAGCTCAAACACATTACCAGATGAGAGGCCCCAATAACAACACGGAATAGCTTCTATCTTGCAGATTCTAATGGCCCACGTTCCTGTGCTTCTGAAGCAAAGCCGCAAGTAGGGCCACAAGGACCTCTTTCCATTTAGGCGATTGTCAGTGAATTGTCAGGAGGCGGCTCGGGCTTAGGGGTTATTCTTAGAATCGCAGATACGATGGCTGCGACCTATATGGAATCACACGGAACGGAGCGTCATAGCATCCCGGCCATTCTGCGCTTGGCGACGAGTGTTAACTCGCCGGAACAACTGATGGACGTGCTGAAGGAGGCATGCCGGGCTGTTGTCGAGCTTTTGAATGTTGATCACAGTGCTATCGTCCTTTTTACAAGCGACGGATCTCGCGGTAAAGTTGTCGCCGAGTACCCGAATAGACTGGGAACGGAAGAAATAAATATAGAAGTTCGGGAGATTCCGGTTGAAGCCGCCTTACTGAAGGGCAAAGGCTTTAAGTATAAGGACATATCGACTGCGAAGGACCTAGGTCCGGTACAGTTGATTCTTATGCGGCTAGGTATCCAATCGATCCTGGTCGAGCCGATCCATTCCCGCGATCGAGTAGTTGCATCATTTAGCGTTGATTGCATGCGGGAGCAACATGAGTTCACGCCAGAGGAGGAGGACATCTGTAAAGCGTTCGCGGCCCTGCTGGGCATTGCCTATGGCAAGGTTGCTCAATTGGACATAGAACGTCGTCGTTCGGTGGTTTCGGAAGAGCTACGTGAAGCCATTCGCGACATGAACTCCGATTTGAGACCGGAGGGCGTTCTTCAGCGAACTCTTGAGAGGACAGTCGAACTCTTGCGATGTCGAAACGCTGGTATCTATGTCCATGATGCAACGCGAAAAGAGCTGCGCTTGGCCGCTGCTTACGAGCACCGCGAAGCGCTTGTGGATCTGATCCTGCATGAAGGACAGGGAATGTCTGGTAATCTCGTGTTACCGGGCGCCCCAAAGACCCTCCGAACCTCCAACTATCAGACGTCTGAGTACTTAGCTCCAGTTTTCCGCAACGGACATCCATTCGGTGCAGTGTTAGCCGCAGGAATTCCGGGTGGGAAAACGCGAACGGGAGCGTTGTTTGTGGATGATGTTGTCGGCCGACAATACACTGACGAAGATGCTGCCTTGCTCTGCGCGATCGCGGATCAGCTGGCCGTGACCTTGGACAACGCGTATCGAATCACTCGGAAAGAGGATGGCCTTCAGCTATTGCTTAACGCTACTCGCTTGGTAGCGGAAGCAGACAGCGAAGCTGGGCTCGAAGAACTTGCGGACTTGGTCGTGAATCTAATCAAAGCATCGTTCTGCCGGGTGATCCTAGCGAATCAGGCAGGCGATTCACTGCGCCCAGTAGCAGCGTCTGTGGCGAGACGGAGCGCCCAGCGGCTGTCGTGGGAGCCTCTTTTGAACATGAACATACCGGTTTCTCCACAATCCGTAATCGCCGAATTAATCCAATCCAGGGAATCCAAGCATCTTCGATGGAACGACGAACACGCGCGATCGGAATTAGAGAGCCTGTCCCAACAGCTGAAGCTTAATACTCCTGTTCAATCTTTGGTTTGGGCACCCTTAGTCGCTTCTGGAAGATTCATCGGGGTACTAGAAATTGGGGAACTACGCAATCAAGATCGCGCTCCACTTGGAGAAGAGCAGCAGAAGCTTATCCACGCCGTGGCTAGTCAAACAGGCGCACTCGTGGAGCGTGTGCACAAGGCTGAAAACGAGCGACTCCGGACGCGACGTATTGGCGACCTCTACCGGCAGGCTCGCCATCTAGTTCCAGAACTGGATGTTACTACCTTGTTGGGCGAGATTCTCCAACTCGCGGTGAGGGTTTTTGGATGTCCACAGGCCCACTTGTTCGTCCCTAAAGAAGCTTACGGCAGGCTCGACCTAGAGCTATCTCATGGGATCGTTGTTGACAAGCTAACCTTGCCTTCTGCGGACGACTTTGTGGGCGAGGCTGTACGGGCACGAAAGCCAAAGATCCTCTCCAAAGGATCCGATTGGCCATTCGCGACGACGCTTTTCAGTCCCATTCCGCGCACGCTTATAGCCATCCCGGTAACCGCGGAAGCTAACGTAGAGGCAGTGCTCGTCTTGCCCAACTTGGACATTCCAGCTAATGCAACGAGCACCTTAGATCTTGAAATCGCCGATCGACTGGCGGAGCGATGTTCATCAACGTTGGCGACAGCGTGTACGATCAGCCCAAAGGCGCGAACGGAAAGGCTACTGCGTGCGCTGCAACCGATTTTGATATATCTCAGCCGATGTCATGATTTTCGGCGCATCACCTGTGCATTTCTAAGCGGATTAACTGCTTCGTACGGCCTTCGCTTTAATCGGGCGGCTTTATTAATGTTGGATGCCAACCGAACAACTCTTGAGGGTAAGGATGCGATCGGTGAGTTAACTAGTGCGGCTGCAGAAGTCGCCTGGAATGACTTCGATCGTGAGTTCGATGATTTCGGGAAACTTGTCAGTCGCTTAGAGAGCGATGTTCTACCACCTGCCAGCAAGCTTGGTGAGACCATCGAGTCGCTGAGGATTCCGATAACGGAAAGTGGAATACTAGCCCCTATTTTCGAGCGTAGGCTTCCTCTTTTGATTGGTCCAACTCTGCTCAACGAGTTGCCGCAAGCACTGCGCGACTGGTTCCAACCAGAGACAGAACTTCTCGCCATACCCCTGGTCTTAGGTGGCTCAGCCATAGGAATCGTTGTTGCCGACAATAGGTTTACGAAAACACGATTCACCGATCGAGATGTTGAGACCTCAATGGATTTCATTCTGGCGGCCAGCCCATCGATACAGAACACCCTACTCTTTGCCAGCACGAGTCAAGCCGCAAAATGGGCTGACATTACAAACACATCCGTTCATGTTCTTGCTCAATCGGACACGCCTGAAGAAGCGGCCGATCATTTGCTGCGCAGCATAGGTTGCTTCGGAGTTGCTCTTGTCCTCTGTAGTCAAGACGGAAGGGTCACTGAGCGTTATGCTGCGGGTAACGCGAGGATGAATGCGGCCCTGCGGCCTGGTGGAATCTCGGTTGAAGTGATGAGCACCGGGAGGCCGTGGTGGACAAATGATGCGCAGAAACAATCGAGGATGAATCCGGAAACTTTGTTGCCGGAGGACCGAGCGATGGTTTGTTTGCCCATGCATGACCATGGACAGATCATTGGAGTGGCGTGGCTTTCGTTCGCAAATCCGCGCGAATTTGAGGGTGCGGAAATCGAGCACTTCCAAAAGTGTGTCAGCAGTGCGGCGGCGGTCTGCCGCGCGGCGTCGAATCGAAAAGCAGCAAACCAATTGATAACGACGACGCTGACGGCCGCCGGCCGGGCTGATCTCCGAGATGTAACAAGCGCCATGGTCAAATATGCCAAGGTGTCGTTCGGAGCCGGCAGTGCGATGTTTTGGCCGTGGGATGGTGATAGTGGTCGTTTCTTGCCCCAGTTGCTTGTCTCCGACGGCATCTCGGACGATGCCCTAGAAAGCTTTCGGGGAGACGAGCCGCAGCCAGATCACATAACAGTTCGGACTCTCGAAAGTGGCTATTACTCAGTTGCCGATACAGAAACTGAGCCGTTAGGTATTGATTTCGCGGAGCAACTGACACGAGCTCGAATTCGCAGTTTTCAATCGGCAGCTCTGCACTCTGGAGAGGATCGACTGGGCGTCCTTTATATCAACTACCCTTACAAACGCAGCTTCGGAAGAGATGATCGGAGTGCGCTCGATGGTTTCGCAGCATACGCATCGTGGCTGATATCGAACGCACGCTTGTCGCGGAGGGCCGACACCGCTAAGAAGCTTGCACAGAAGACAGCGCACGAATTTGCGCTCGGAAGCGACTGCGCTTCCACACTTCGAAGTATTTGCGACCATGCAGTCCAAATGTTCGAGTGTACGAATGCGGTTTTGTTCCGATACGATCAATCCACCAATATTCTCATTAGTCCACCTACGACGGCCGGTTCCCTTCGTAATGAAGAGTACTTGCAGCAATGTGTAGAACTTGCTCCCGACCATTGGCTTATGCACTTTCTGAAGAGCGAAGTGCTGGTGATCGAGGAGGAGGTCGATCAGAGCGCTCTCTACCGCAACAAGCGATTCGCCCGCGAAGAAGGAATCAAAACCTTCATGGCTGTTGCGTTAAGGGCGCTAGGCCGTAATGTCGGCCTTCTGTTCATCAATTACCAACGTGCTCATCGCGTAACGGAGCAAGAGAAACATGATTTGCAACTTCTGGCGGACTTCGCTGCGACGGCACTCTACCAAACCCAACACTATGCCGATCTCGCGGAATTTAGCACAAAGCTTTTGCAATGCTCTACAGTGCGCGACGTGCTGCAAACTGCCGTTCGTCAGACCGCACGCCTTATGGGAACTCCTTTCTGCGACATCGTGTTGAGACGTTGTGATGGACATCTATACGTCGCAGACCTCTATGGTTGGGGTCAATTGTTTAGCACGGTAACGATTGAGGAGAGTGACTTGTCTCAATCCGCCTACACGCTACAGGAGAACCGGCCGATATGGGTTGACGACTACGAGACGGAGGCGCGTTTTCCCGTTTCTCGACTGGTTTATCCTAAAAAGGTCAAATCTGGGCTCAGTGCGTTACTGAAGCGCGGAGATGACCCGTGCGGTGTCATCCTCGTCCACACCACCAGCCGTCGGGAGTTCCGTGAACTGGACGGCTACCTACTAGAGTCACTCGGAAACCAGATTAGCGAGGCGTTGGAACGGGCTCGACATTTCGATGAAGCGGAGGCGAAGCGTGCCAATGTCGAAGCGCTGAACGCAAGCAGCCGAGCACTTATTCGCTCGATCCGAGAACTAAATACTCAAACCGTCTATGAAGCCATCTTGGACCAGGCGGTTCGCGCCGTAAATGGCAAGGCAATCTTAGCGATCCTTCTCATTTATGACCAAGAAAGGAAATTGCTGTCACCTGCTGCCGTTTATCCGAACGAGCGAAAGGTGGAAATGGATCACCCCGTATTAAGATCTTCGTACTCAGTTGCTGATGAATTGTGGGCAACGCACTCTGTTGGACAACGCGACGATGGTCCGATGGGTGGTCACCCTAATATCAATTCGCACGAGTTCACGAATGGTGGTCTGCCCGCGAATAGCAAGGCGGTGCTTTCTATTCCCTTGTTGAATGAGGAGAATGCGCCTGTTGGGCTCCTGCACGTGGAGAGCGATTTTGGGGGCTCTTTTGATGACCGCGACAGAGCCGTGCTGCAGAGCCTTGCTCTGGTCATGGTCATTGTTCTTCAAGTGGGGCGAAAGCACGAAGAGTTGCTTAAGGCTCGGGGTGAGGCTCGTGCCCGACTGATTCTGGCATGGCTGGGCATGGCTGCTAACCATGGCTGGCATAGCAGCCGGGGACAGTTGGCTACGATTCAAGGTGCTGCTTTGAATATTCGACAGGAATTGATTGGCTCCTTTGGATCATTGGTGCCCGCTCAAATTCTCGAAAACCTCGAACTTATTGAAGCTCTCTGTAAGGACATGCTGAGCTTGGATCTCACCCCACCACTCGAGTCCCGCGAGGCTCTTGGAAGTGTCTCTGTTAACGACTTTCTTCAAGAATTCTGCTATGAAGTCGAGAACAGAAGGGACCGGTTCTTCCACGTCGAGAGAAATGTGAAACTGACCGACGATGTGCGCGTGACCGTGAATGCCGCGTGGCTCCGGTGCGCGCTCAATATCTTGGTAGACAATGCCGTGAGAGAACTCCGCCACGTTGTAAGGGAACGGCAGCGAATCACACTCGCTACAAATTCTACTGCTGCCTGCGTTGAAGTGATCGTACAGGATTGTGGGCGCGGCATACCGGTAGAGCTACGGCCCTTGCTGGGGAAAGAAGCTGTGCCGGGCGCAATAGGGGTTGGCGTTGGTTACTTGATCGCACAGGCGGTGGCGGAGACATATGGAGGAGGGCTCACCTTTGAGACTGGTGATTGGGGGACTCGAATGATTGTCCGCCTGCCCATCTCTAACGAGTCGGTAACATGCATGCAATCGTAACAGTCATCACGGGAGCAACAACAGAACTAAGCATCAAGTATCTAAGAGATGCTTTTGAGCGATTCGGATGCATGCGGCTCATCCTGCCTGAGGACTTTGACAAAGCTGTTTCTCAAGTTGACTCTGAGCTTGTGGTCATTGATGCTACATACGTCGTAAATCCCGAAGAAATGGTAGATTACCTCTGCAAAAGCGTCCCTGGCTCGAAGGTAGTCGTTGTTGCCGCGTCGCCAACTTGGCAGCAAGCGCGAAGTGTCTTTGAAGCTGGGGCGAAGGACTATTTATCTAAGACGATGCCAATGACGGAATTCTGTGCCGCGATCGAAAATGTTTTTCGGCGAGAGAGCTGTGAGCAGCCAGGAGGATCATGTGAATCGACCCAAGATTTTAGTCGCAGATAACAAGGTTGCGTTCCTCAATCAGATCAGACAATATCTCGAGCGTAATGGATACTCCACCACCGGAGCCGATAACCCCCAGGCAGCAAGGGACGCTCTTAAGAATAGGAAGTTTGATGCGGCTGTTCTTGACATGCGGATGGTTAACGAAGAGGACCCCGAAGACTGGACTGGATTGGAGATCGCTTGTGACACTGCCCCGGATGTACCCAAGATCATCCTAACTGCCTATCCTAGCGTCAGAGCCGTTCGAGAGGCGCTATCGCCTGCTCTTAGAGAAGTGCCAGCGGCAGTGAACTTCTTGTCGAAGAAAGAGGGCTTTCCGGCCGTGGCCGAAGCCATAGATGTAGCTATCGATCCTATCGCCGTTTCGAGCCGCAAGCGCTTACTCGCCAGCCTAGAAGCTAGAAATGTGTTTGCTTTGTCAGAAGCCGCTGACAGGTTCGGTGGAGACGAGTTGGTTAAAAGGATTCGCGAACTGTTGGAAGCTGATCGTCTGGAGCTTGCGCGCGTTACGCAAACTGCCGAAGAGCGAGCTAAACGGCTAAATCTTTACGTTGATCTATCTGCCTGGATGGCAATTGGTCTAATTGTAGTGGCTCTTCTGCTGATGCTTAAAGGTCGGCTCGCGGCGACCACGGCCTCCTTGCTCGCAACGCTATCGGTTTCCGCGGTGAAGAAACTTTTCGAAGGACGGGCACGGGAGGCTCAGAAAGTCGCACAGCATGGATTCCAGAGGGTCGTACGTCTAAATTGGGTCCATCAAATGATCGAGGTCGCAGCGCAACTAAATCCATCGAAATGTGAAAGTTGGCTGGAGCGAATTCTGGAGTTTATGCTATCTGATGGCAAGGACTGGTAGCTCACGTGAGTGCCACGATGAACAACGAGCGAGTACGCGTCCTGGTTGCGGATAACTTGCCGCACTACGCGGGCCAGTGCGCGCAGTTTTTGGAGCGCGCTGGCTATCAGGTTTTTGAGGCGCACTCTTTGGAAGATGCTCGTCGTCATCTTAACCGGACACATCTACACATTGCAATTTTGGACATGCGACTCGTGACCAACGAGACGCAGGACACGAGCGGAATCGATCTCGCGATGAGCACTGATGCTAGCATCGCGAAAATAATTCTGACCGCATATCCGGACTATGAAACGGCAAGGCGAGCGCTCACTCCACAAGGAGCCGGCCAAGCGCCCGCGATTGCGTTCTTAGGAAAGCATGAGGGTTTCGAGACGTTACTCGAGCGGGTGCAAGTTGCCGTCCAACGGCTTGGGTTGAATCCCAACCTGCGCCTCGAATGGGAGACTCTAGATGCCATTACAGTTGCTCGCATGATCTTGCCGGAAGCCGAAGGCGAATTCCTGGCTGAACAGGCAACAGCAGTGCTCGATCTGATTAGTCGCTTGTTTCATGGATATGAACGTGTCCGAATTCTGCGCCTGCTCTTTAAGAATAGCGTCCGCATCGCTCTCGAAGTACGAGCTTTACAGCCTGAAAAAGGACAAGGAAGTTTCGTTATCATTTGCGGACAAAAAGTATCCACCGAAGAAGAAGCTACGCGTTTTCGCGAATACGCTCCCGGGCAGAGCACGATCGTTCCTTTTCTACGAAGGACAGCCGCCACCACACATCTCGGTGCGCTCGCCTATGAATATGCTTCGCACAGTTTTGAAGATGTGAGATCATTATCGGATCTCTACCAACTTGGGACTGAGGCCTCGATTCAGACGGCGATGCGCGCGCTTCTCAATGAAACTGTTGCAGCCTGGCATCGCGGCCACCCGGTCGTTAATGGCAGCTTTCGCAATGCGGGCCCCTTCGCCGGTGCTGATGTCGTGCTGACGTTCCGCGAATCCGTTCCGAAGCTTGCTAAACAGCTACTTAAGATTGGTATTCGTTTTGACCTGACTCCACTTGGATGGGAGATTGGTCTTCCGAGACGTAATATTCATTCCCCACGGCCAGAGGCGCTGTATGCTCGCCTTGAGCATATGAGCCAGCCTCTTGTGCGGTGCATACCCGGCGATCTTAGACCTGAAAGAATTCTGGTCCTTGGAGGGACTAAGGCGCTTCCTATTGACTTCTTGAATGCGGGGCCGGCACCCTGGCCTCGCGCGTTCGCTACTATTGAATGCGCAATACGATTCGACCTATGGCGTTGCGTGGATCTCGGCGAGCTATTAGAAGTAGAGGAGGGGTTGAATAGTAGGGGACTATTGCCGGTTGTCGTCGGCTCTGCATCAGCTCACCGAAAAATGATCAGGACGATTTTGACGATCCGGCAGTGTGCGGCGGACAAAATCAGGAGCGACCCATCTTCTTACCATGTCGAAATCCTCCGCCAAATAGCAGGCCGAGTCGAACGGCTATCTGAGCAAGAGGCTCTGACCGACGAGGAAACTAATCAATTGGCGAGGCTAGTGATTGCGGCGGCCATCTTGGGCCACTCGCTTGAGGTAGCTGATCATCAAGCTTCCTCGACGGCCATAGGTCTTATAGTCGATCCATCACGGCGTAGTGTAAGGGTTGATGGAACGATCATCGAATTATCTCAACAGAATTACGAGCTATTATTGTACTTGTATAGGCACGCTGGTGAGGTGTGCAGGCGAGACGATCTTGTGATGGAAGTATTTGGCCAGAAGTTTGATCATATGGATAAATCACAGGAGGATAGACTCAATACAGCTATTCACCGTCTGCGGGAACGGTTGGAGCCGGGTAAAAAGAGATCGAGATACATCGTCAACGTACCTGAAGGATATATGCTTAAATGTGATCAAGATAGCTGAACCGCTGAACCTTCTCAAACAAATGAACAAATCACCACTCGCGCAAGACAAGACAGAACTGGCCGCGCGATCGATATGTCGAGCAAACACCCAATCTGCTACTTCCGAGACCTGGCTGCAGCAGCTAGCTCAACTACCTCTTGCGATGGACGATCGGTCGTTAGTTCAATCACTCTTGCTAATGCGTTCCGGAGATCATTGGCTATGAGGGCCGCTATCTCGTCAAGATGATTCGTGCCATGGCTCGATGGCTCGGACCCAGTAGGCGTCCGGTTGATATCGAGATTGCAGTCCTTTTCCCGCGAAATAGCTTCAATGGGAAACGAACACCACCGTTCGTGAGAAGCCGTCTGAGGAACTCCGCCTACATCCGGTCGCTTGTCGAAGCACGAGACGAAATCTTCCAGATCATGGCGCGCGAGAGGATTAGTCTTCACTGAAAAGCGCGGCCCCCGGCGCAAATCATAAATCCAGATCTGCCGACCCCGTCCCCGTCGCGTCACGCTTCTATTGAAAAAAATAACGTTCGCCTTAACGCCGTGGGCATAGAAAATTCCGGTGGGCAATCGCAAGATTGTATGAAAGTCCCATGAGTCCAAGAGACGCCGGCGAATTGTTGCGGCTGCACCAGACTCGAATAGAACATTGTCAGGCACCACAATAGCCGCCCGGCCGCCAGGCTTGAGCATCGACATCACATGTTGTACAAAATTCAATTGCTTGTTCGAGGTCTGGGCCACGAAGTCCTCTCGCGTAACAGTCAGTTCGCGAGGAACCTTCCGTTTTTCGCCGGTGAAGGTTATGCTGCCGCGTACACCGAACGGAGGGTTGGTCAACACAACATCAGCTTTGTGCGGAGAGGATCTCATAAGACTATCCTCACAAGCGATCGGCGTTGACGCTTTGCCCACCGCTGTACCGACATGGTGGAGAAGTAGGTTCATGGTAGCCAATCGGGCCACCTCCTCAACAAGTTCCACCCCTCGGATTGCCTTTGTGTCCAGGTGCAGACGCTGTTTTGACGTCAACTTCGAATGGCGTTTCAGAATGTAGTCACGCGCAGCGAGAAGAAAGCCCCCTGTTCCACAGGCCGGATCGCAGATCACCTCGCCTGGCCGCGGCCGGACGCAGGCGACTATCGCATCAATAAGTGGTCGGGGTGTGAAGTACTGTCCTGCACCGCTCTTCGTGTCTTGCGCATTCTTGTCAAGTAGGCCCTCGTATGCATCTCCTTTCACGTCTGCTGATAGATCGGTCCACGTCGTCTGGCCGACAAGATCTACGATTAACAGTCGCAGCTTCGCAGGGTCTTTGACCTTGTTCCTAGCGTTTCGGAAGATTACCCCCAAGGTTCCATTCCGGCGGGACAGCCCCTGGAGAACCGCGGAATAGTGCTCGTGAATAGATACAGCATCCCTTCCAGCAAGTGAGCTCCAGGAGAACGTCGATCTTATCAGTCGGTCACCCTGCTCGTCGGCCATCTTAAGAAAAAGTAAATACGTTAGCTGCTCGACGTAGTCTGGGTAAGATAGACCATCGTCGCGGAGAATATTACAGTATTCCCATAACTTCCGGACGATCGAAGCGGCGGCGGTATGCATCAATGAAATTCCTTTATCATCGCTAACAATGAGGCAACACCGCTCGCCGGACCCACGGAAGATGACGAAACGTCGCGATATATGCCTTGGCCGCCATCGAATAGGGGCGGTCTTCTCTCGTTAGATCAATCAAATCCCGCGCGGTCGCCGTCAGTGCCTCGTGGCTCCCTATATCACCCGCACGAGCGCGCTGCTCCTGTCGCTCGCCGTCGTCGATCTTGCCTATGATGTAGCGGTAAAGAGACTTCCTTTGTTCCAAAAACGCGGGCCATTCAAGATGAAGATAGATCCGGCTCGCCTCTAGTCGCCTCTCGGCATCCGCATCACCTCCAAACTCAGAGGAAAGCGCCACCGTCCCGTCGATATTAAAGGTCAAGAGCGGCGGGTCTCTGGGGTCCGTGGGGTCCAGCAACATTGGATGCTCTAGGCCGAGATCGTCCGTCGGAATTCGACATCTGGCTGCCTCGTTCAGCAAGGGAAAGTGGTCCCCCTTGCCATGCGTCTTCCCGGTATTGGGGTTAACACGTAGCCGGTTCGCCCGGTGACAACTGAGACGGAAGTTTCGCCAGTTCAGCGCCTCCCACCAATACCCTCCATGGGTTTCATCATCAGCAAGCCTACCCTTCGGTCGAAAGTGATCAACGTCATCGTCTGTGCCAGGGTTGACGCTTTCGGTGTACCAGCATTTGTCGTGAGACAGGCGTGAGAGATGCGGTCGGAAGGCCACCCATCTGGCCCTATGGCTTTCTACTAACTGTTCTCGGTTTCCGGGGTCGGTCTCCGCGAAAATCTCTGCGCGTGCCGTCTCGGCGGCGGCGATGAGGGGCTGCGCTTCTGCATCTCCAATAAGGACGTCCCGGTTGATATATCTCATTGGTCGCGTGTTTGCGATGACACCTCGCGAGCGATCTCAGCTGCGAGCTTTTCACGCTCCTCCTGCTGGTCCGGTGTCAGTTCGCTCGTCCTACTCCATTCGGGTTTTTCACGCTCTGACCACTTCCTAAGAAAGAGATCATACAACGGGTCGCGACTGGTCAATCCGAGTCGGTGAAGTCTCACGTTGAGCGACTGAAGCTCATCTGCCTCCAAAACGGTCAGTTCCTGCTTCTTGCTCGATAGTTGTCGCTGCCTATCGAGATCGCGCTGCGTGTCCAGGTCGAGCGTCGAGCGTAGCCGGAATAAGTCACTGGTCAATATTGCCTGTACGCCCATACCGCGCGGGTGTTGCTGAGGTTCTTCGACGTGTACTACGCCGGCATCATCACGTCGGAAGATCCGGACCTGGGATTTCAGCAGCCGAGAGAATACTAGTGGATCGTGTGTTGCCATCACGATATGGCAACTTTCGCGGCGCTCGATGAACCGATCGAGAAAATCCAAGTACTGAACACTCCAAGCAGGATTTAGATGCGTGTCCGGCTCGTCCAGAAGGAAAAGGGCTTCTTCTTCTGCGGTGAACTTCAGAAGACCGAGCACTAGCAGCAGTTGCTGCTCACCCTCACTAAGATCTCGATAGGTTATGGATCCACCGCCCCCAGCCTTCGAGATCCGCACACGAGTCCTGACCTCTGCTAACAGTTTGGATATGTGCGTGCTCTCGATTCGCCGTGAAAAAGGCGTATTGATTCTCATAGCTTTGATAAACCTTCTCCAGAGCCGCGACGTCGGACAGGAACAGATAGAGACACTCAACAGAGGGGTTCTTCGTAAGCTCGATGGGAATTCGGCGATCCATCCGCATCGGCACTAACGATGCGTCAAACAACCGGCCCAAGAATGCGCGGACCTCGCCTTCAGCATTCCAGAAGCGTGGGTCGCCACCTCGGCGCCGCCAGGGCGGCCGCTTGAGACAGAACAATACTGAATCCAAATCTTCAATTAGTAAGTGCTCGCGCAAGAATTTCCGGTCCTCATCATCCCCAACGACCTTCATAAAAAATGCCAAAAGTGCGAATTGGCCGTGCAGCGTTTGTGCATAGAAGAGACGACGCAATGCATTGGAGTGCACCATCTTCGGGCTACGGGTGGACTGCGGCTGAATGATCAGGCGGTAAAATCGCTCGCGGTGCCGTTCAAATAGCGATGCCAGCCTGTCGCTGGGACCAGAGTAATAGCCAAAGACGAAGGCCGGACGATAATTCGGCCTGTCGTCGTCATCGAGGGACATGAATTTATGCTTGGGCAACTCTGCATAGTCCTTGCTGCCGGCGGACCTCTCCCAAAATACCGGCATGGCGTCCTTAGTCGCCTTGACGCGCACATCGCGACCACGGCATCGGTACTTGATCTCGTAGCCGAAAGGTGCCGGTTCCTCTAGATCCAAATTTCTGAATATCCACGCTAGAGATTCAATAAGGTTCGACTTCCCTGACCCATTCTCTCCCACCAAAACTGTGTAAGGCGATTCTTCATCGAAGTCCAATGTTATGTCATGAAGGTTCTTGAAGTCCTCCACCCATAGCTCATCGAGGCGCATCTGGTACGGCCTCCAGCATCGGCATTTTTTTTGTCGGTTCAGATTCGATCCGAATGCGTTGAGGTATCTCTTGACGTAAGGCGATATAAAACGCTTCTATGTCTCCCGTCAAGTCGCGATCGTACCCACTTGCCTCAAACAAATCCTCCGCCGACGCCCGTCCGCCAAGCTCATTGAGGGCGTCACGCAGAGACCGTCGAAATCCCACCACTGCGTCGGTATCCATTTCTACCTCCTCTGACGATCGAACAGTAGATGAGCGGGTGCTTTTGTGAGCTTCCGGGACTCGCGCCAGCAGTCGTGATGCCGGCTCGTCGTCGGGTGATTGTGGAACCAACTGACCCGATACAGCCGCCTTGAGCAATTCAAGCTGTAGGGGTTGCAATCGACTTAACGCTGTTTCGGCTGCCGAACGTTGTTCCGACGATGCTTTGAGTCTACGCCTGGCCTCTTCGGCAATCTTGCGCTGATGTTCTCGCGAAGGCAACGGAAAAGGTAGTTGGGAGAATCGTGTCACGCCAAGGTGAGCAATATTTGTAGACCAACGTGCAATCGCGGTGAATTTGCCCGATCGGAAATAGTGCCTAAACACCAACAGAGCGAAGTCTCTGTCCACGCGATCGCCTACACGGAACCGGATTAGCGTGTTTTGGAAACAAACATCCGGAGGAGTTCCGCGGTACATCGCGGGTCGGCCGACGAGTTCCGGGCTTTGTCCCTCGTTGAGGAGAATATCTCCGGGCTCCACGCGATAGATCTGCTGCTCGGTTGGTGAGAAGTTCATTCGCAATATATCGGTCCCGTCGATTCGGTCTTCGAATACATTCGCCACCCGCAGGTAGGGATACATATTAGGACCTCGTTGATGCTTGGGTGATCTTTGACGACCAAGCGTGATTTCGCCGACGTCTTCGACCTTTACCCAGAACCAACCGGGCGGGAGGTTCTTCGTCGTCCAAGCCTGGTCGGAACGTGCCGCAGATGCCGGAACCGAGCGATCCCGATTATCCACCCGTGGCACTGCGCTGGGGTCCGCTGTGACGTCTAGCTGCTTCTCACGGTCGTCTTCCGTTAACAGCTCTCCAAATGTTGCAGCTTCGAGTATCGCAGATACTTGTTGGTCTATCCGCGATATGGCGGAGAGAAGCGACTGCTCGGCTTCCTTGGCGAGGCGCATCCGCCGCTCGATCTCGCTAGCAATTCGGGTTTGCTCCGGCAGGGGCGGCAGGGGAAACGGCATCGCGGCGAACCGTGACGAGCCGATATGTTGAATGCCGACTCCTCTTGCGATTTTAGAGAATGCGCCAGACTCAGCGAAGTATTTGAAGACGATCAGGGCGTAGCCGGGAATAGCGGCGTGGGGACGAAAGCGGATCAAGTGGTTCTGGAAACTCCAGGCCGCCGAATCATCTTTCCAAAGAGCCGCTCGCCCCACCTTTGTCGGGCTCCCGGAACTTTCGACGATTAAGACATCTCCCGGCTTCAAAGAGTAAACTTCTCTCTCAGAGGGACTGATGTCCATTTGGGAGACATCCTTGAGGTCGAGTCCGTCAAGCGTGACGTTAGCAGTCCTAAGGTATTTCGTCATAGACCGACCGCGACGTCGTGCTGGCGATCGCGGAAGTCCCGCGCGAACCTCGCCTACGTTGCTTACCGTAGTCCAGACCCACGCCCTCGGAATAGGGAAGGGGGCTGGCGAGCGGCTGGCGGCTCCAATGAGAGGTCGATCGGAATTTGAGTTCTTCTTCACGAATACGCCGGCGGAATATGCTAAGCCCACGAGCTTAGCACAGCGTCCTTGGCAGGCTCCAGGGTGGAGATGTCGTTCATTCGACGCTCGGGTGAACTGACTAACTACTAAGACCCAGGCGTGCGGACTCTGTAGGAATTTCGAATGGCTATCCGTTTCGCCTTGTTCCGTAAGCACAGTTCCATAGGGCCATGTCGCTGTTGCGACGGGAACTTCTCACTCTGTGGCTGTCAGGTCTGCTCAATACGCGTTAGCGGCCAAGGTCTCGACTCCTGCGTCGTTCACGATCGTTCGCCCTTTCCTGTTCGGGAGCGAATGCGGCGTCAACCAGGGCTTTCTGATAGCGCCCGAGCCACCCTTTCCACCCGCCATCCTGAGGGCAAGCACCTTGTCGACCCATTTCGCGTGCCGTCTCGCGCAGGTGGGTCTTGTTGCTTAGGATGGCTTCCGAATCGCCCATGTCCTTGATCTCCACCACCGGGCCGCGCACTGTGGATAACTTGCGGAGCCGAATGAACGAATTGGTTTGCAGCCCTCGCTGACTCCGGAGTTCCTCCATCTCTGGCGTGCGGTAGATGTGGTAAACCTGCCCATTCGTAGCCTCCAGCATCAAGTAGCTGCGCCCGGAAGCTTCCTCCTCACCGTGCACCAAGATCCTGCCGTCGACGGAAGTAAGATCGCCAACGTCGAGTGTCGTCATCGGAAGCCGGTCATCGGACAACAATGCTCCGTGTAATGCCAGAGTCTTCTGCCGATCCGCGCTGCGTTGCATCGCCCGTAGCACCTGCTCGCAATCACGCCGCACCAACCAGCTTGCTCCACTGGTCGATTCGGCCAGGCCCATGCGCTGAAGAACGGCAAGGCGGGAGGCCTCATGTTGGATGCGAAGGCGCGCCATGTCGCTCAATCCGGCCTCGGTCGGATTCCGAACAACCTCGAAATACTGTGGCCCAAAGTCCGCGTTCGGATTCGATGCTTCCCGCATGATTTGGCGGTCAAGCGTTGTAAATCTCTTTTCCGAGATTTCGCGGCGTTCCGCCTCCGCCGCGTCGAGCTCCGTCCGAAATCCAATCTGGCGGGTGCAGAGGTGCTCGCCGGCGGTCCGAATCCCCTGCTGAATGTAATCCCGGCTCATGCGCAGGCCGGCGCCATCGCTTCTGAGCCCCCGGACCACGACGTGGACGTGCGGATGTTCGGTGTTGTGATGTTCGGCCGCAACCCATTCGAGGTCGGTACCGAGGTCCTTTTCCATACGTTCCATCAGGTCGGCAGTTAGACGACGCAAGTCCGTCAGATCACCAAACTCTGGGGAGATGATCAGCTTCCACATCCGCTCGTCACCGGCTCTCTGCCAGTCCTCAAGCCGGTCCGCAATGTCGATTTTCTGGTCCCCCCGGCCGAAGCCTACGCCCTCTATCGGGTTTTCATGTGTGGCGCTTTCGCGTGCCAGGTATCGCCCGTGCGCCTTCCATTGCCCACGAGTCTTGTTGTTAAGGTAAGTCACCCTGACAGCGCAACGCTGCAGGTACGGACGCGTGCTTCGCCCTTTTCCGCCGGAGGTGCCGCGGTTGCGGACTTTTCGCGAGCTGCGAGCGTAGTGCATGAGCAGCTTGAATCCGCTAGACCATGCAATGCGCTCATCCCTTGGGCGACAAGGATTCGGTGGCCGCAGCCGGACTTTCCGTTCGTGGTCAGTTCGTGCCATGCAGGTCCCTAAGCCCGGCGAGGGCATCGCCGGACATGCTTCGCCCGGCAGCCTTGATCAGTAGGTGGTACCGGTCCTTGGCTCGGGCGACGGCCTGGGGCTGCGCGTCGATCGATGGCTCCGGCAGGCACGTAAGAACTGTTTTGACAAAAGCATCCAACAAAGCGTGGAGCGCCTGCTGGCTCCGGACAATACGGACATTGTCACGGGACATGCCTTCAAACCCTCCCGTAATCAAGTCTTCGGTTTTAGTCAGCTCGGGTCGACCATTCAACTCGTTCTGGATTGCCGCCCGAATGAACGCGCTCGGGCTGGTATAGCCCCGCGCTTTGACGGCCTCGTCAATCCGAACCCGATCTTCGTGGCTCAGTCTCACGGCGACTCTGGCTCCGCGCGCCGTTCCCGTATTCTGTCGCATAATTGCTCCCTCAATTACTAAGAGGTTTTCAAAAACCCAAATCTCACCCGGAAATTTGGCCGTCAAACATCTGTCGAACACAGACGCGATTTCGTTCGACGAACCAAACTCACGACCGCCCACCGCTTGCGGCGGAAAAACAAATCGGACGTCAAACGTTTCCTTTATGTTCCACTACCCATCGGAACTGTCTCATTGGTGGGGTCGGCAAGGAGGCGGGGACCGATCGGTTGCCGTAGAACGCCGTGATTGGCCGTGTTTTGCCGCAAATCATCGCATTGTCGCGACTTGTCGCATTCTGTCGCAAAGCGCCGTGATCGGCCGCATGGACTACGCTCCTCGGTACTGGGTAAGAAAATAGCCGTCCCGAAGCCCCCTTGCCATTTCCTTATTAGTAGAGGGCCTTCTTGCGGATTTGAGAGGATCGCGACCGATAGACTTTTGTCCCGAAGGTGCTCCGCCATTCCCTTACAAAGTATGGAGAGTTTTTTCGAATCGACCGTATCGAGAAGCCTGCGTCGAAAATGTCCGGGTCGGCAAAATTTCTTGTCCGGAAACCCCTCTGCCAATCCCTTTTCTGTAGAGAGTGTGTTTTGTGTTAGAACGAGCCTCTCTTCAGGCGATCGAAAAATTTTATCGTCCCGCGACCCCCTCGCCATTTCCTTTATATGCGACAGCGGGAGGCACCGGGATGGCAGAGCAAAAAAGATTTTTGTCCCGAAAGGCCTCTGCCATTGCCTTTAACTAAGGAAGGAGTTTTTTGTGCCTGGACCACGTGACAGGCCGTCATCGCTCGACTGGTTTTCTCTCGCCCGGGCCGGGTTTGCACGACATCGCACGGATAAGCCGGCAACCAAAGCCGGTCAGGTCCGGGCACTCTGGCCCGACATTGAAGCTGCACTAGATGGAGGACAAAGCATGAAAAGCATTCGCAAATGGTTGGAAGAAGACGCCGGGGTCACTCTCAGCATCACCAGCCTCACTTCGTACATCAGCCGTATCCGGCGACGTTTTAAAGCCAAGCGGCCTGCAGAGGCAACCGGGCAAATCATACAGCCTCAAGCGCCACCGGGACCCAATGCGCGGTCGCAGGTTGCGAATCAGGTAGCTACGGGGCCAGCGCTCGAAGATGATCCACTGGCCCAAGCCAAGCGGGTTCTGTCGCAGCCGAAACTCGACATCCGCAAGCTCCACAACGACGGTGATCCCGAAGGTAGAAATCTGATTTGAAAGGAAACATTTATGGCAAAGAACAACACAAACGGAACTGAAACCGGTGCTGCACTCGCAACTCCGACATTTACTCCAACAATCCATCTGATTCTGCAAGGCAAGGGCGGCGTCGGCAAGAGCATCGTGGCCAGTTGGCTCGCTGAGTTTCTCATTGGACGTGGCCAGCCGGTGCGATGCTTTGATGGCGATCCGGTGAATCGCTCGCTGGGGCAGATCAAGGCGTTGAATGTCGAGAAGCTGGATCTACTGAACGACGAAGGGGTCGTCATGCGAAGCCGCTACGACGCCCTAGTCAACCGCTTTCTGACCGAGCAGGCGGTTTTCCTGATCGACAACGGGGCGACCGCCTTTCTGCCCTTCTGGACCTTCATCGTCGAATCGGACGTGATCTCGACCTTGCGGGCCGCCGGCCGGCGCGTCTACATTCACATTCCCATCAGCGGTGGAGACATGTTGAACGATACGCTTCTCGGGTTCCAGACCTTAGCCGAAACCGCAGCAGAGAAGAGTCTAGTGGTCTGGATCAACGAATACTTTGGCGAAATCGAGCGCGATGGGAAAACCTTCGACCAGATGCAGGTTTTCTTGGAGAACCGCGACAAGGTCCTCACATCCATCGGGATTCCTCAGAGGTCACCGGACCTGTACGGCTCCGACATTCGGCACATGCGGGAGCGGAAGCTGACCTTTGAGGAAGCGATCAGCGTAGATCTCGATTTCAACATCGTGGAAAAATGGCGCCTCAATCGCGTCCGCCGCGAACTGTTCGAACAATTGGCGCAAACGCCATTCGCGTGAGGTCGACATGCCGAACTCCCAAACACCTCCCCTCGCCAACGTTTCCTTCGCTCGGGAAGAGCTTCCACTCCGCGTCCGCGAAGCCGCCATTTTTCTTGGCGTCAGTCCACAAACGGTGTATCTTTGGGTTGAGCGAAAGCAGATTCCCCATCTCCGCGTGATGGGCCGCAACATCCGGTTCTTGAAATCGGAGTTAGAGCCCTTCCGCGCTCAATTCAAACAGGAGATTGGGAATGGCAAGACCGAGTAGGCATGATGGTGTTCTTTACAAGAGAACTGGCAGCAAGGTTTGGTGGATGCGTTACCGGGACCGCGATGGTAAGCGGAACTTGGAAACAACCGGCACCGAAGATTGGCGGGAAGCGCAGCAAAAGCTGCGCGAACGCTTACAGGCCAGAGACCAAAACACTCTGCATACCATTCGCAGAGGTGAGCAACTGTTGTTCAACGGATGGGTGGACTTTTTCCTTGAGAACTACTCCAAGCCACCGATCCGAGCGGCTATGACCCACAAGGCTAACATCACGGCGCTGAAGCACCTAATGCCGGAGTTCGCCGAGCGAAAGCTGGCGGAGATTGATGCCGATCAGATCGAGCATTATCTGCGTCACCGGCTCCGTCAAAAGAATCGGGTCCGTACCGGTTCCGGTTACCGCGAAACTACGTTGGTGAAGCCGACGAGAGTTCATCAGGAGTTTCGCGTTTTGCGGCGAATCTTTAGCGTCGCCGTTAAGAAGAAATTGTGCCCTGCAAATCCCTGTGCGGCGGTGGAGTTTCCCACGTCGCTTAAAGGTCTCTTTCGTCCGCACTACGTCACGTGGTCGGAGCAGCAGCGTATCGAGGCCTTTGCACCATCGTACCTGGCAAACGTGGTTCGCATCATCACTGAAACCGGGTTACGCGTGTACAAGGAGCTGACGCCAATGCGTAAGGACCAGGTCGACCTGGCTAACGCGGTGGTTTGGATTCCCGAATCCAAGACTCCCAATGGAGTCGCGGAGGTTCCTCTCACTGATCTTGCGGTGAAGGCATTCCGCGGTCAGATCGAGATTTCAGGGCCTGGGCAGTGGCTGTTTCCGTGTGATCGTAATCCGCTTGGCTATCAGCAGACGTTCAAGAACGTGTGGAAGACAACCCTGCGTAGGGCTGGCATTCCGTACTTCCGGCTGTACGATCTTCGTTCGACCTACGCTACCCGGCTGAGTGCCGGCGGCGTAGCGGATGAATGGGTCACGCAGCTTCTTCGTCAGGGGGACTCACAGGTATTCAAGAAGTACTCTCAGATGAAACTCCAGATGAAGCGAGAAGCGCTGCAGAAGATGAACCGCCAAGCAAGTGAAGTTGGGAGGGGTTTTGATACAGCTCTGACGATGTAGAGGGGTTTTGATACAGTTTTGATACAGTTTCGTGGCAGAGATTACAGAATGAAGAAGGCGACGAACGTCGAAGTATTTTAGAATCAAGAGTGACAGTATGCGGGGACGTAGCTCAGATGGATAGAGCGGTCGCCTCCTAAGCGACAGGTCGGCAGTTCCGCTGCCCGTCCCTGAGCCTGCCAAGTTCCCGGGCCTCATGCAGCTAGAATGAGGCATGGCCAAACTTGCGCTCATTTACGGCATGCGTCTGCTTCCGGCGGACGAACTCGAAAAGATCGGGGACGCGGAGGTCACACTGAAGAGCGGGAAGAAAGCGCAAGTGACCATGCACCTTCTGGAGGGCGGAGAGGATGAAATTCGGAAGCAGTTGATGCAGTCGCTCGACGCGTTCTTCGAGTTTTATCCCGAGATCTGACTGCTCGTGCAGACCGCTGCACATTGTTTCGCAGCATCCGACTAGACTGAAACTTGCATACCGTCCGGGTTAACCGTAAAGGGGCCAGCCGCGTCGCGTCGGGACACCCTTGGATTTTCTCTAGCGACATTCTGGATCGCGGTCAGGCGGCGGCGGGTGAAACCGTGCTCGCAGTAGACCCGAGTGGCGCCGCGCTCGGGACGGCCCATTACAGCGATTCCTCGCAAATCTCGCTGCGGATGCTTTCCGATCGGGTAGAGACCATCGACCGGACGTTCTTCCTGCGCCGCATCTCCGCGGCCGAAGCTTATCGCAAACGTGTGGTGACGGATTCGGAGGCGTATCGCCTCGTTCACGGAGAAGGCGATCAGTTGCCGGGTCTGGTGATCGACCGTTACGGCGACTATTTCACCCTCCAGACACTGGATCAAGGCATGGATCGCGCCAAGGCCGAGATCCTGAGCTGTCTGGAAGAGCTCTTCGCGCCAAAAGGCATAGCCGAGCGCAACGATGTGGCGGTTCGCAAACGGGAGGCGCTGCCTTTGCAGTCGGGAGTGGTGGCGGGCGAAGTTCCCGAGACAGTCCCCATTCGAATGAACGGCCTTACGCTCCACGCCGACCTATTGCACGGACAGAAGACCGGGATTTTCCTCGACCAGCGGGAGAATTATATTGCGGCTGCCCGATATGTCCGCGGCCGGGCTCTTGATTGCTTCACATCGACAGGCGGATTCGCGCTGCATCTGGCGGCGCGGTGCGAAAGCGTGGAAGCAGTGGACAGTTCAGAGTCCGCGCTGCGCGTGGCCCGGATGAATTGCGAGGCTAACGGTATCGGAAATATCGAGCTCCGCGAAGCGGATGTATTCGAGCTGCTGGCTGGGCACGCTTCGGCGCACCGCCGCTTCGACATCGTCGTGCTGGACCCTCCGGCCTTCGCCAAATCGCGTCAAAACCTGGAAGGGGCGATCAGCGGATATCGGGAGATTAACCGGCGGGCGCTGGAACTACTGGGTTCAGGTGGTGTTCTGGTGACTTGCTCGTGTTCACACCATCTCAGTGAGGCCGTCCTGCTGGAGATTGTCGCAACAGCTTCGCTCGATACGGGAAGAAAACTGCGCGTGCTCGAAAGGCGCATGCAGGCCCAGGACCATCCGGTTTTGCTCACAGTACCGGAGACGCTTTATCTTAAGTGTCTGATTCTGGAAGTTATTTGATCGGATCGCGCAGCCGTCGAAGCCTTTCTCAGGTTGCGCCATCTCCCCCAGTGCGGTATGGTGATCGAAGGTATTTAGAGATTCGTAATACCCGTCTGTTCGTCTCCCTTGCCGGGAGGCTTCCGAGATTTCATGGAGGATTTGAACGAATGCTGACCGTCTGCGTGCCTGCTCGTCGGCGCGCCACGTTAATTATCTTGCCGCTCCTGTTAGCGGCCTTGATTTTGATGAGCTTACCGGCTCCGGTGTTCGCGCAAGCGGCGCCTGGAGGCGAAGCTAGCCTGGTATTGCCAGACTTGGCGCAAGCGACTTTTCTCGGCACAAATGGCCGCTCCCTATTGATGTGGGGGCTGTTGGTGTGCGCGCTCGGACTTCTGTTCGGGTTTGTTACGTATACCCAACTGCGCAATCTGCCGGTGCACCGATCGATGCTCGAGATCTCGGAATTAATCTATGAGACCTGCAAGACGTACCTCATTACGCAGGGCAAGTTTCTGTTGCTGTTGTGGGTTTTCATCGCGGTCATCATCGCGGCGTATTTCGGCTGGCTGGCGCCGGCCCCCGGTAAATCAGTGGCAGTGACCCTTCCTATCATTTTATTGTTTAGCCTGATCGGCATCGCGGGGAGCTATGGCGTGGCTTGGTTCGGCATTCGTGTGAATACTTTCGCCAACTCGCGCACCGCGTTCGCCAGCCTGACCGGCAAAGCATATCCGTGCAATTCGATTCCGCTGAAGGCGGGCATGAGCATCGGCATGATGCTGATCAGTATCGAGCTGGTGATGATGCTGTTCATTTTGCTGTTCATTCCGGGCGATTACGCCGGCCCCTGTTTCATTGGATTTGCGATCGGCGAGTCGCTGGGCGCGGCGGCATTGCGTGTGGCGGGCGGCATCTTCACCAAGATCGCCGACATCGGCGCCGACTTGATGAAGATCGTGTTCAAGATTAAAGAAGACGATGCGCGCAATCCTGGCGTCATCGCGGACTGCACTGGCGACAACGCGGGAGACTCGGTTGGACCGAGCGCGGACGGCTTCGAAACCTACGGCGTGACGGGCGTCGCGCTGATCACCTTCATCATTCTGGCCGTGAACGATCCGCTGGTGCAAGTGCAGTTGCTGGTGTGGATCTTCGTGATGCGCGTCGTGATGGTGATTTCCTCCGCTGTTTCCTACTTCATCAACGAAGCTATTGCAAAGAGCCGCTTCGGCGACCTTGCCAAGATGGATTTTGAAGGTCCGCTCACCTCGCTGGTGTGGCTCACGTCGGTGATCTCCATCGCCGCTACTTATCTGGTATCCAGCCTGATTATTCCCGATCTGGGCGGCGACACTACGCTGTGGTGGAAGTTATCTTCAGTGATTACCTGCGGGACCCTCGCGGGCGCGGTTATCCCCGAGCTGGTCAAGGCGTTTACTTCGATGAACTCGCGGCACGTGCGCGAGGTCGTGATTTCGTCCGAGGAAGGCGGGGCATCGCTCAATATTTTGTCCGGCTTAGTGGCCGGCAACTTCAGCGCCTTCTGGCTGGGCCTCGCAATGATGACGTTGATGGCGATGGGAGCCTGGATCAGCGGTTTCGGCTTCGGGGCGCTCATGGTTGCCCCCGCGGTGTTCGCTTTCGGCCTGGTAGCGTTCGGGTTCCTGGGCATGGGTCCAGTAACCATTGCGGTGGACTCCTACGGCCCTGTTACGGACAACGCACAATCCGTCTTCGAGCTTTCAACTATCGAGAACATTCCCAATATTTCCGCCGAAATCCAAAAAGACTTCGGATTCAAGCCCGACTTCGAACGGGGCAAAGAGAATCTCGAAGAGAACGACGGCGCGGGCAATACGTTTAAAGCTACCGCTAAGCCGGTGCTCATCGGAACCGCTGTGGTGGGCGCTACCACTATGATTTTTTCGATCATTGTCGCGTTGACCGACAAACTTAGCCCCGCAAAGTTAGCCAACATTTCGATCCTGCACGCGCCGTTCCTGCTCGGCTTGATCACTGGCGGTGCGATCATCTATTGGTTTACCGGAGCATCCATGCAAGCGGTCACCACGGGCGCTTATCGCGCGGTGGAATTCATCAAAGCCAACATCAATCTGGAAAGTTCGGATAAGGCCTCCGTCTCCGATAGCAAGAAAGTGGTGGAGATCTGCACGCAGTATGCGCAGAAGGGCATGTTCAACATCTTTCTGACGGTGTTCTTCGCTACCCTGGCGTTTGCGTTCGTGGAGCCCTACTTCTTCATCGGCTACCTGATCTCGATCGCGCTGTTTGGCCTGTATCAAGCCATCTTCATGGCGAACGCGGGCGGGGCTTGGGATAACGCGAAGAAGATCGTGGAGACGCAGATGAAGCAAAAGGGTACTCCGCTGCACGATGCCACGGTGGTGGGCGACACGGTGGGCGATCCGTTCAAGGACACGTCCTCGGTGGCGCTGAACCCGATCATCAAGTTCACTACGCTTTTCGGGCTGCTGGCCGTGGAGCTGGCGGTTTCGCTCACCCACGATCAAAGCGCCGGATTCACCGATATACTGGCGTTGATATTTCTCGCGATCGCCTTGTTCTTTGTTTACCGGTCTTTCTACGGCATGCGCATCGAGCGCAAGTAACGGTGACAACCTAATATTCGAAGCATCTTCCCGGCCCGAACGTCATACAGGTTGGGAGGATGTTCCATGCGAGGGTTTCTCTTCAGCATCGCCGGGGCAAGTCTGCTGGTGTTTTCACTGACGGCGGCCACTCCGGACCGCAATCCGGGGCAGGACGAAAATTCATTTCATGCCGACCGCGACGCCTATTTCAACGGAGAACATTGGCACGCGCGCTTGTTTGAACGCGTGAAGGCCGATGTGGAGCATGTTCGCGCTGCCGCTTGGCCGCGCGGCGGCGATTGCTTCCGGCTCGACAAGACCGTCGCGGAATTAGATGAGCTTCAGAGTCAATATGCGAAAAAGGTTTATGACGACAGCGAGCTCCAGCGCGTGATCGATACGCTCGGCAAGGTGGCCAGCTTCAACCGAATGCCGGCGCGCGAGCGCAAGATCATCGACGACGATATTAACCGCCTGCGGCAGTACCGTGACGATCACGCCGATTGGTTTCGGGAACAGCAAGGCGGACAACCGGGTTAACCCGGTTTCTTCAGCAATACCGCGACAAAGTCCGGATCGGAGGCGGCCAGGACGTTTTTCGGAATATAGCAAAAGCCCTTGTCGCCCCAGTCCGTTCCCCACGAATTCTTCAGCGTAAAGAAATTCCCCACATAGCCGACGATCAACATCGCGTGCCGGCCATGCCTTCCCGACGGAGCTTCAGCGGCGTTGAAGACGCCATCGCGGCCGACATCGGAAAAGGTAGCGCCGGTATTCATGGAAACGTGCACAGGGCAGCCGGCGCTTAGAACCTTTTTCACATCGTCGATCGCGATGGGCAGCGGCGCGGCTTCCAACTTATATCGCTCGGCGTCGGCCTCCAGTTGTTGCTCCTGTTTCAGCGGCGCGGGGCGATCGTCCGGCCATAATTCCTGACGGCAGGTTCCATACTCCACCAGGACTTCGCCCGGGTCCGGACCGCTGATGGTGCCGTCGCCGCCTTGGTAAGCATATTGATAATCGCGTGCATCGCCCTGCATGCGCTGGAACTCCAGCATGGTGAAGTTGGGCGAAAGACGCGGCGCGGCGCCTTGGGAATCCGGATTCAGAATATTGCGCGACATTTCAGCCGCATGCGTCCACGCGAAGGCGGAGCAGCGGCCGGTCTGGCCTTGATCTCCGACCGGCGTTACATATTTGCGCAGATCCACCGCGTCTTGCTCGGCTACGTTCGCAAAAGCCGGCGGCAGCGGTTGCGGCGGTACGGCATCGCCCTTCTGCGGAACGGCAACCTCCAGATTGTTCCAATCGATGCCGGTATAGCGCGCCATCAGCAGTTCGAGCACCGCTTGCGATACCACGCCAAATGCCACCAGCTTGCCCTCGCGCTCAAACAACTGGACGGTGTCCGAAGTTCCGGGCGCAATCTGATCGAAGCCCTTATCGAAGGCCTTGTCTTCGTACGCCTGAAAACCTTCGTCGGTCTTTTGCTGGACTAGGGTATCGCCGAAGAAGGGTTGATTGCCGAAGAGGTTTTCGGCCGACTGCTGATAGTCGCCCGCCGACCAATCGCCGGTGTCGTCGTCAAAATCGGATGCATCCGCGTTCGGGAAATCCGACGCGCTGCTGAAAACATCGTCATCCACGGGCGGCAGATCGTCGCTCGAGGCGAACATATCGTCCAGGTTGTCGTCATTGTCATTATTGCCGTCGCCGCCGTCGTCATCTTGATTCTGATCGTCATCATCGGGCGGCTGGTCATTATCCTGGTCGTCGCCGCCGTCTTGACCGCCGCCGTCTTGACCGCCGTCGTCCTGGTCGTCGTAACCGCCGTCGTCACCGCCGTTTCCAACGTCCCCAAAATCGCCGCCATTGCCAAAATCGTCGCCCATGGAACCTCGAACGATGTTTGCCTTGCCGCAACCAAATTGTCAACTGGTGCGAGTGAAACAGTATGCTATGCTCGCAATCGTTGTGCCTTAAGAGTTCCCACATGGAGGAGAGATGAATCCGCAGGAAGTTTTGGAGTTTGCGAAAAGCAAAGAAGTTCGCCAAGTGGATTTGCGCTTCACGGATCTGCCCGGTTTGCAGCAGCACGTCTCCTATCCCATCAGCCAGCTCACCCAGGACTCGTTTGAAGAGGGTTTCGGCATTGATGGATCCAGCATCCGCGGTTGGGCGGCCATCAACGAGAGCGACATGCTTCTCATCCCGGACGCGAGCACCGCGTTCATCGATCCGTTTGGCGAGGTCCGCACGCTGGTGATGACCAGCGACGTCATCGATCCCATCACGCGCCAGCACTACGAACGCGATCCGCGCTGGATCGCGCGCAAGGCCGAGAGCTATTTGAAAAACAGCGGCCTCGCGGATACCGCGTATTTCGGCGCGGAAGCCGAGTTCTTCATTTTCGACAATGTGCGGTTCGACCAAGATCAGCATTCGGGCTACTACTTCATCGACGCCGAGGAAGGCCGCTGGAATTCAGGGCGCGAGGGCCAGAACCTCGGCTACCGGCCGCGTTACAAGGAAGGCTATTTCCCGGTTCCGCCCACGGATCATTATCAGGACCTGCGCGCCGAGATGGTGGAAACCATGATCGGCTGCGGGATCAACATCGAGTGCCATCACCACGAAGTTGCCAGCGGCGGCCAATGCGAGATCGATCAGCGTTTCGACACGCTGATCAAGTCGGCCGACAATATGATGCTGTACAAATACGTGATCCGCAATGTCGCGTATCAGTACGGCAAGTCGGTGACGTTCATGCCCAAGCCGCTCTTCGGTGACAACGGCAGCGGGATGCACACGCATCAGAGTTTGTGGAAGGACGGCAAACCGCAATTCGCGGGCGATGGATATGCGGGCTTGAGCCAGATGGCGCTGCACTACATCGCCGGGCTGTTGAAGCACGCGCGGGCGCTCTCGGCCATCATCGCGCCCACCACTAATAGCTACAAGCGGCTGGTGCCGGGTTACGAAGCGCCGGTGAATTTAGCTTATTCGCGCCGGAATCGCTCGGCCGCGGTGCGCATTCCCATGTACTCGGCCAGCCCCAAGGCCAAGCGCGTGGAATTTCGCCCGCCCGATCCATCGTCGAATCCATATATGGCTTTCGCAGCGATGCTGATGGCGGGGATTGACGGGATTCTCACCAAGGCCGACCCGGGCGAGCCGCTGGACAAAGACATCTACGATCTGTCGCCGGAAGAAATGAAAAGAGTGCCTTCCATGCCCGCTTCTCTGGAAGAGGCGCTGGGGTGTTTGGAAGATGATCACTCGTTCCTGCTCAAGGGCGATGTCTTCACCGAAGAGCTGATCGAGACTTTTATCAATTACAAGCGCCGTAACGAAGCGGATGCCATCCGGCTACGGCCCCACCCCTACGAATTCGCGCTGTATTACGACATTTAGGTCTTCGCAGCGTTACTGGTGCTGGAAATAGAGCGTTTCAGGTTGATGCCCCGTTCGCTCTACTTGCAGCATCATGTCGCCATCGCCGAGCAGGCTATAACGCTCCACCGTGCTAATTCCGCCCTGCATCGTGGTCACCTTCAGAACGTCGCCGTCCCATTTCATCTTGCTCCACAGGCCGGCCTGCTTAATGGCCGCGTTGTGGCGGGCATCGGTGCTGAAAGTGGTAGATACCGAGCCATTTGCGGCATTAAAATCGAAGTTACGGGATACGTAAACGTTTCCTTCGCGATCGTGAATCGTAACTGTCCCAGATTCAATCGCGGGTTCGCCGTTTAACACACTCCGGGCCGGAATCAATTGCCAGGTTCCGTTCAATTGGTGATGATTGGCGGCCCACGCCCCACCGGCAAACATGGCTAGAATTGCGGTTCCAAACAGGAAATTTCTACAGGTTCGTGCCCACATAATCCCTCCCTGCAGCTTTTGTGCAAGTGCGATGCCAACAGCGCGGAGCAGAGTATGTAACCCTGTCACTTGGACGCTTTGGCCAAGAAAACCTCCGGCTCGCCGGCGCGAGTCGCCTTCCGCTACCCGAACTTCCGTTTATTCATGACGGCGCGATTCCTGGCGATCGTGTCGTCGGAAATGATCTCGGTGGCCGTTGGCTGGCAGATTTATGCCCTCACGCATCGCCCGCTGGATCTGGGACTCGTGGGCTTGGCGCAATTTGCACCAGGCGTGCTGCTGTTCCTGGTTTCCGGGCATACGGCGGACCGGCACCCGCGCCAATCCATTCTGCGGGTTTGCTATGCCGCATTCGCGGTTTGCGCCGCGCTTCTGCTGGCGCTCACCTTGCGCGGGATTTCCTCGGCGTGGCCCATTTACGCGGTGCTGCTGGCCAATGGCGCGGTGCGATCGTTCAATGGAGCCGTCGGCCAATCGTTCTTGCCGCAATTGGTGAAGCCCGAACATTTCCCCAACGCCGTAACATGGAGCTCGTCGTTTTTCCAAACGGCGACCATCCTGGGGCCCATGGTTGGCGGCTTGATCTACGGCTTTGCTGGAAGCCCGGCGCCGGTTTACGCATGCGCCACGGTCGCATACTTTATCGCGGTGCTGCTCTTAGCGGCCATGCGCGTCGACATCCCGCAGCGGAAAAGCCTGGAGGAACCCGTGGGCATGATCCTGAACGGCCTCCGCTACATCTGGCGCAGTAAATTGATTCTCGGCTGCATGTCGCTAGATCTTTTTGCCGTGCTGCTGGGAGGCGCAGTGGCCCTGCTGCCGGTGTATGCCGACGAGATCCTGCACACCGGCCCCTATGGCCTCGGAGTGCTGCGTGCGGCGCCCGGCGTGGGTGCCGTCCTGGTTGCGATCTTGCTGGCGCACTATCCGTTGCGGCGGCGGGCTGGGCTCGCCATGCTGTACTGCGTGGGCGGATTTGGCGTGTTCACCGTCGTCTTCGGGCTATCGCACAACATGGCCCTGTCGCTCATCGCGCTGATGCTGACGGGTGCGTTCGACATGGTCAGCGTGATTGTGCGCTCCACGCTTGTTCAGCTCACCACGCCTGACGAGATGCGCGGCCGGGTAAGCGCGGTGAACATGCTGTTCATCGGAGCGTCGAACGAAGTGGGCCAATTCGAATCGGGAATCACGGCGCAGTGGTTCGGCGCGGTTCCTGCCGTCATCCTGGGCGGTGTGGGTACCATTGCGGTTGTACTGGCCTGGAACTGGCTGTTTCCGGCGCTGGGCCGAGTCGACAAACTAACGAAATAGAGGCAAACTGGCGAAATAGAATAGAAGTAACGAGGTTGTGAAGTAGTAATGACGGGTTCAATCGTTCAAATCAACATTTCACCGGGCGGCGTCCCAAAACGCCCCATTCCCGAAGCCGAAGTCACGCCGGAGGGAATCCGTGGCGACGCCTGGGCGCATCCGCAAATTCATGGCGGGCCTAACCAGGCAGTGCTCTTGATCACAAGCGAAGGCCTGGATGAACTGATGGCGCAGGGCTATCCGGTGTTTGCAGGAGCTCTCGGGGAAAACCTCACTACCTCGGGGCTGGACCGGCGCCAGATGCGGCTCGGCCAGCGCTTTCGCATCGGCGAAGTGATGCTCGAAATAACGAAAATGCGCAGCCCCTGCACAACCTTGGATGTCTATGGGCCCTCTATCAAGCAGGCGGTTTACGACCGGGAAGTAAAGGCCGGCGACGCTTCCTCGCCACGCTGGGGGCTGGCCGGATTCTATTTGCGTGTGGTGCACAGCGGCACGGTTCGGCCGGGGGATATAATCGGATTAGTAGACCAGGTCGTCTAACAAGGTCACGTAACCAACGGATGCCTAGCTTGCTCGAAGCCCTTCCCCTCCGCAAGCCCGCTCTCGCGCGCGGAGAGGCGGCAGTTCTGTCGCTTGACCTCTCTCCCGAAGAACAAGATCAGGTGAAAGTGTTGTTGGCGTCGTCGGCGGACCCCGATACAGCCATCCATTATCTAGTCAGCCTGCGGCAACAGCAGCCCGATGCTTTCCAGCGCCTGGTCCAGGCGCCTCCCGTCCTGAAGTACCTGATCACGGTGGCTTCGTTTAGCCGTTTTCTTTCCGAAGAGATTTTGCAGAATCCGCAGTGGCTGGAAGAAGTCACTGGGATGAGCCGTGTGCTGACGGCGGGCGAGTACAAAAAGCGCCTGGGCAAATTCCTCAAGAATCAGCCGGACGGCAAACCGCTGGCGTTGTCGCTGGCTTTATTCCGGCGCCAGCAGATCCTGCGCATTCTGCTCCGGGACGTGCTGTCACTCGCCAGCTTGTCGGAGACCGCCGAAGAGCTTTCGAACCTGGCCGACGCCATCCTGCACATCAGCTACAAGCGCATTCGCACGGATCTGGTGGCGCGTCATGGCACTCCCCGTTATGCCGGGGAGGACGGTGAGGTGCGCGAGTGCGGGATGTCGGTGATCGCGCTCGGCAAGCTGGGCGGACGCGAGCTGAACTACAGCTCCGATATCGACCTGATGTTCGTATATGCGGCAAATGGGGAGACCGATGGCGAGCATCCCATTTCGAACAAGGAATTTTTCAAAAAGGTCGCCAATCATTACACCGAGCTGCTTTCCACTTACACGGCCGAAGGCCTGTGTTATCGCATGGATCTGCGGCTGCGCCCGGACGGCAGCCTGGGCGAGGTCTGCATTTCGCTGGATGGCGCCAAGAGCTATTATCAATCCCGCGCGCGCGATTGGGAATTGCAGATGCTGATCAAGGCGCGCGTGGCCGCTGGCGACCCCGGCGCCGGCCGCGAGCTGCTGGCCACCGTGGAGCCCCTGATTTATTCCACCACCCTCGATTTTTCGGCCGTGGAAGAAGTGTCCGCCACGCGTGAACGCATCAGCGAAAAACTGAGCAAGCGGAGGCTGGGCAAGTCGGCGTTCGACGTCAAGCTGGCCCCTGGCGGTATTCGGGACATCGAGTTTCTGGTGCAGTGCCTGCAGCGCTTGCATGGCGGCCGCGTTCCCTGGCTGCGGCACGGCGGAACCATGCTGGCGCTCTCGCGCCTCAGCCAGAAGGATCTGCTTTCGGCCGCCGAATTCGGGCGCCTGATCGCCGCATATCGGTTTTTACGAAATCTGGAGCACCGCCTGCAATTCGCCGAGGATCGTCAGACCCATACGCTGCCGACGGCCCCGCGCGAGTTGGATCTGCTGGCCAAAAAAATGCCGAGCGCGCAGCTCGGCAGTGCGCCTTCCGGCGAAAAGCTGCTGCACGAGTTAAACGCCCACCTGGAAGCGGTGCAGGAAATTTACGAGCGCGTAATTCACGCCCAGCGGCCCATTTATTACAGCCTGCCGCCCGCGGTTGCGCCGCAGATTGAAGCGCCGGAAGTTGTGGAGCCCACCTCCAGCAATTTGGTACGGTTTCTCGATGAACGCGCGCCCCAGCTGGCCCAGGCCGTGTCTCAAATCCAACTTCGGCGCGGCGCCAGCGCCTTTGAACACTTTCTCGAAAAGCTGATGCCCGATTCCAGCCTGCTCACGCTGCTCAACTCCGATGCGCAAGTGGCGCGCTTCACGCTGGACATTTTTGAACACAGCCCATATTTCGCCGAGGAACTAGTTCGCGTTCCGCACCTGATCGACGAGTTCGGCCATCTTCCCGGCCTGACGGACCATACCAACCCCAGCGCTGCGCAGGCGAAAGCGGAGACGAGCTTTGGCGACATCTCGCACCTGCGCCGGTATTTCCGCCGCGAAATGTTTCGCATCCAGGCCGCCAGCATGTGCCAGCGCGTGCCGGTATTTGAAACGCTGCAGCAGACGTCCGATCTGGCCGACACCGCCATTGCGGCTTGCTACCAGATGGCGGTGGAGCACATCGCCGCGGTGCATCCGCCTGCCGATCCCGGCTATCAACCGCGCCAGCAACTCATGGTGATCGCGCTCGGACGGCTGGGCATGCGGGAGTTCGACCTCGCTTCGGATGCCGACCTGGTGTTCGTCTTGCCGGATGAAGACCATGAGGAACACGTGTTCTGGACGCGCGTCGCCGAGCGCATCGTGGATCTGATCACCGCCTACACCGGATCCGGTGTCATGTTCACCGTGGATACGCGCTTGCGGCCCAACGGGAGCGCCGGCGCTCTGCTGCAATCGGAAGGGGCTTATAAGGAGTATTTCGCCAAGAGCGCGGAAGCTTGGGAAGGCATCGCGTACATGAAGTCGCGCGCCGTGGCGGGAGATACCGAGCGCGCCACAAAGTTCCTCAACGAGCTGCAAAAGGTGGACTGGCGGCGCTACGGCCAGAGCGGCCGCTCCAAAAAGGATCTGCGGCAGATGCGGGTGCGCCTGGAAAAGGAACAAGGTCCCGACCATCCGTTGAAGGCCGGCCACGGCGGATTCTACGATATCGATTTTTCGCTTCTGTTTCTGCGCCTGAAAGCAGGTGGCCTGTTCTACAAGGTGCTGAACACGCCGGAGCGCATCAATATCATCGAAGCCACCGGCCATCTGGAGCCGGCCGATGCGGAATTCCTGCTGGATGCGGCCACGTTTTATCGCGCCGTGGATCACGCCCTGCGCGTCTATTCCGGCCATGCCGAACCCAGCCTGCCGAATTCCGAATCGCACTTGCAGGTGCTCACCAATTTGGTGCACCGCTGGACTCCGGAACATCGCAATGGCCAGCCGTTGAAGGCTGAACTCGCGAAGATCCAAAACCGCACGCGCGAAATCTTCGACCGCTTATTTGCGAGCTAAGGGTCTTCCCGTAGTGGGGCTGATGCTCGCAACCGATTGAGATGGATCCTGTTCGGGCATTAGAATCGAGTGTGGCCATGACTCCCGCTCCCCCTAGCCTCTATCTGGAGCGTCCCGGCCCGGTACAGCGCTTTTGGGGCCTGTTCCGTCAGGCCGGCCTGGCCGCTTTCGAGGACAACTGTTTCGGCATCGCTAAGGGCGCAGCCTACTCATCGCTATTGGCGTTCTTCCCGGTGTTGGCGTCGCTGGCCGCGATTTTCGCCAGTGTTAATGCGGGCGCGGTGGCGCGCGTGTTCTCCAGGCTGTTGTTCCAGGTGATCCCGCCGGGCACCGAAGACCTGGTGCGGGCTCAGTTTACCGCCCGGAACCAGCGCTCCGGATGGCTGATCCTGCTGGCCACGCTGCTCTCGGTGTGGGCCGCCTCCGGCGCCATGATGACGTTCATGGAGGGATTTCAGGCCGCGTACCGCTTGCCTTCCGGCCGTTCGTTCCTGAAGCAGCGCAGCGTCGCGATTTTGCTTGTCTTTATCGCCGCGGTGCCGGCCGTGAGCTCCTCGGCCTTGATCGTATTCGGCGCTCGCATCGAACAATGGATGCTCGCGGCGCTCGGGCTGGCGCCGGAAGAGGGCGTGAGGACCTCCGTGATTTTGGCCTTCGGGTTCCTGCGTTACGTGGTGGCGCTGGGTGCCACGGTGCTGGTCACCGGATTGATGTACTATACAGGTCCCAACCGGCCGATGAAGTTCCGCAGCGTTTGGCCCGGTGCGATTCTAGCCACAGTCCTGTGGTTGCTGGCGACTTCTGGTTTTGCTTTATACGTCCGCCACATCGCCCGCTATAACGTGCTGTACGGCAGCATTGGCGCGGTGATCGCCCTGCTGGTTTGGATGTACCTGCTGGCCGTGATTGCGCTGTTCGGCTGCGAATATAACGCGGTTAGGGAGCGCTTGCTGGACTGAAGTCCATGCCCCGTACAATGCCCTGGGTGGCGGAACCCAGCGTGCGCGCATAGTCCACCGTTAGCGCCGGCGCCGGAATTTGCGGGCCGCACACAAACTCCTGTGGCGCGTGGCGCATTTGCACGTGCTGCAAATCGGGGATGGCTAGCGCGATCGCTTTTCCCCCGGCTTCCACTCGAACCGTTGTCACCTTGCCGCAATCGATTTCGCGCAACGTGCCCTGGATGCGATGGATGTCGTCCGCTGGCTCAACGAACGGGTTCCAATCCGATTGCTGGTGTGGCATGCGTGTGGTCACCAGTTGTAAATGTCCGGAGGCGTCGCGAGCAAACTGGACGCCGAGATCCGTTTGGGCGATATAGATTTCTTCGGCCGCTCGGGCCTGCTCGGCCGCTGTGCTGGCGTGCTCGCTCGCATGCCGGGCGGCGGATTGAGCCTGGTCGCGCCTGCCCAATTCGTTGAATGTGTCCGCCAGCGCCAGCCAGTAAGCGAACGCGCGCGCATCGGGCACCCTGCGTATGGCGTGGAGTTGTTCAAGAGCCGCGTCAAAATGGCGGGCGTTTTTTTCGAGCAGCGCCAACTGGTAATGAGCGTCGTCAAAATTGGGCTGCAACTCCACCGCGCGCTCGAGCGCCGGACGAATCGCTTCAGCGGGAAGCCCAGCTTCATCGGCCAGAACAGCGTAGTTGTAACACAGCCTCGGGTCGGCGATGTGTTGTTCGATGGCTCGCTTCCAGGCGCGCCGCGCACCTTCGGAATCGCCTTGGTGCAGGGCGATCATGCCGAGCGCGGCGGAGACTTCTGGAGAATCGGGCGCGTCGTGCGCTAGGGCGGTGAACCGTGTCTCCGCGCGATCGAACTCGCCCGCTGCCAACAAGACCTGCGCCAATAACAGCCGCGAAGCGATCGGCGAAACATCGGAAACCTCCACCGGCACGGATTCTGCGACCACCGCGGGAAGCTGGATCACCGGCAGCCTGCGCTGCTTCAGCCAATTCCGCAGATCGCGAGCGATTGCGTCCGCGGACTTGCCGTAAGCCGACAGCAACGCGTCTAAACCGGGCGATCCCGAGCCCGCCAAAGCGAGAAACCTCTTGAAACCGGGCGCGTACTCCGGAGAAAGCGCCAGCATATCCGTCAGCGCCCAGCTTTCGGCATAAAACAAATCCGCGGGGCTGCGGTCCAGACGTTGTTGCGATTGTTCGGAGAGCGCCATCAGCTCGGGCAACGGTATCCAGGTAGATTTCTCGAGCGTTTGGATTCGCCCGGGCAGCACACCGCCCAGCTCCGTGGCATGGTCCGTGATGCGAAGCGTCGCGTAGAATTCGGCCAGGCCCTCCTTCAGCCAGGGCGGCAGTTGTCCGAGCGAAGAGCGCAATACCAGGTGCGCGTACTCATGCGCGGCCAGGCCAAATCGGGAGGGATGTGCCATGCTCATGACGATGTAATCCTGGCTTCCGGAGCCGACATAGTAGGCGTCCGAAGCGGATCGCAAACGGTAAGGCTCGTATTCCCGCCCGGAAGCGAAAACAATCACCCGGACCGGCGGCGATGAGCCGGGCTTCCACGCTCTCTGCTGCTCGAAAAACGCGCGCAGTTGTTCGAACCATGTCAGCAGCGCCCGAGCGCGCTGATCGCTCGATTGCGCGTAGATTTCGAAATGGGGGCTGCGAGTGAGCCGCCACGGTGGAGCGGGCGCTCCAAACATTGGCGCGGAAAGCAGGGCCAAGGCGGCTGCCCAGCGATGGAAATGCCGGTTCACAACTTACGGAACATCCCCCGCCATGCTGATAACAGCTTCCTGGTAGTTACCCGCGCCCATTTGTCCTTCGGGAAAAATGGCATGCCGGGAGATCCACTGGAACGATTCTTCGAATACCTCGCGCGTGTAGGGCTCGAACACCAGGCGCTCGCCCGGACCCCAGCGGCGCGTGTCCATCAACGGGTGAAATCGCTCCGGCATCTCTTTCTTGTAATAGTGCGTGTACAGTTCGGGCCGCAGGTCGATATCGCGCTGCGCGCGGCGCAGCGCGCGGAAATACTTGCGCACGTCTTCCGGCTCGGGATCGCCGGTGATCATGGATGCAATCATGAACGTGGTATCCATCACCTTGCGAAATCCCAGCTGTTCCAGAAAATAGTAAGGACCGCTGAACACGGAGGCTGCGGGAACCTTGCCGTCGATCAGCAGCTCCATCCGCTTGAACAGCAAGCCATCGGAGAAGGAAAGCTTCATCCGGTCGAGGGGCATGTATTGTTCCAGCGCCTGAATGGTGGCGTAGTGGCTGCCCGACTGATACCCCACCGAGATGGGCACGCCCGCCAAGTCTCCCGGTTCCCGCACCGGCGAATCCGGCGGAACAAAAATGCCGGCCGGAGAAACCGAGTACGCATCGGCGTAAAGCCTTCCGTGACCGTTGGACGCGGCGACATTCACGGTCCAGTGACAGGCGCAGCTCACATCGGTGCTGCGCCCCTTCTCGAACGTTTGGTAGGCCCCAACCTTGTCGCCCAGGTCGTGCTTCTTTCCGTCCTGGGAGAAGAGCTCATCGCGGAACTCGTAATCCAGCCCTTCGGCCTCGAAATAGCCTTTTTCCTGAGCCACCCACTCCTGCAACCGCATATGGGGCGCAATGACGAACTTGGACATGCGAACCTCCTTGTTGGCGCTATTGTTCTATTCTATTCCCCCGGGCGTCCGTCTTCGCCGAGCATTTTCCAATTGAAGGATGAGCATGAAATCCGTTCCGTTCGACCGGAGGGAGAACGGGATAGGGAATGAGGAGGCCGCGTAGCGGCCGACTTCCTTTCTTTGGTTTTTTGGTTTCAGAGCGAGAACAGGAATCGTCGTCGCGAGCGGTTGTGGGAAAGTGGGAAACCTGCTTTTGGTTTTCCACTTTTCCATGGCCGCGAAGCCGGGCGGTGGGAATGTGGGAATCTCGCGCTTTCTGCGAGATTTCCAAGGGACGGTGGAAAGAGTGGAAAACCCGTTTTTTGTTTTCCACTCTTTCCACGGGCCCGGCATTTCCACGGCCTTCATTAGTGGAACTTCGGCAATGACGGTGTCTGGCATTGCCGAAGCAACTTGGCCTTGGCCACACTCATCCGGCGAGCGCATTCGGTGTCGCTGATGGCCAGCGCCCGCTTCTCCAGTTCCGGCAAACTCAACCCCGGTCTGAAAAACCGCTCCGCTTCGGGCAGCGCTTGCAGTTTCTCGAACGGCGTCCGGTAGTCTTCGGCCTTGTATTTGCGTTGCCGTTTCCCGCGCTCGTCCAAGCTCACTGTTGCGAAGCCGCAGGGCCGGTGAAAATTCAGGTACGGATTTAGGTGCTCGAGATAGAAGTTCTGAAGTGCCGCGGCGTGCAGGCCGGCGATGTGTCCGTACCCGATCAGCTTGCCGATCACCGCGCCGTTTTTGCCTTCCACCAGTGCATTGTCCTGGCTCCGGCACGCCCGGCTCTTGGTGAATTCGGCGTGTAGCTTTCGCAGCATTTCCGCCACCCGATGATTGATATACTCCGAGCCGTTGTCGGCATGAAAACCGCGGATCGGAAAGGGAAATTGCGCCAACACCGCTGCCAGCACCGGCATCAGATAGGCCTCGCTGATCTTCTCGGCGCAGCCCACCACCTGCCACTGCGTCACCGCATCCACGGCATTGATGTGGTACACGCCTTTGGTCCCCGCGCTGTCGCCTTGATGCACCGTGTCCACGCGCAGATATCCCGGCCGCCCTTGCGGGTCCGGCTTGCGGCGTTGTCCGATCGCGGCAGCGGTTGACTGCGTGGGCTCGAACACCGCAGCCTGGTTGCGATAGCGCGCGCTCGCCCGCAGATTGTACAAGTGCGCCACGCTGATCTTCGCCAGCCGCTCGTACTGCTTCTCTGCGAACTGTTCGTAGGCGCGCTGCAAAATCCGCCGGGTGGCGGGTCCGCTCAACCGCCCATGCGCCCGATCCACTTCCGCCAACAACGCAATGTCTTCCACCGTGTACCTGGCTGCGAACGTGTGCCGTTGGTACGGCTGCGCTTGTATCAGCCCGTGATCCAGAAACGCCCGGATCAAGCGCGTGGTCTGCGCCTCCCTCAACCCCGTCACTTTCCGCACATAGGCCCGTACCAGCCCGCGCTCGCCCTTGCATAACTCCTTGTAGTTCTGCGCCGCCAGCACCGCTTCCACCCATCGGTAGCGTTCGTCCCGCTCCCCGGCCGCGAACTCGAGCGCTTCGCTGCCTCGTAGAAAATCTTGGATTTGTTCCCGGCTCAGGCGCTCGGCATTCTGCATCTGTATCTGCACCCGGCCGCGCCATGCCTACCCCATTCTTCCCCGTTTCATGCTCATCTTGCATTGGAAACCGTCCTGCCGGTTCCTGAACTTTCATGCTCATCTTGTATTGGATAATTCTGCCGCCCTTGGCGCCGTTGCTTTGCATGCAGCGCTCCAATATAATGCTGTCAGCGGTTTGTTGGTCCTAAGGAGGGTTTATGCTGCGCATTTTTGGGGTTGGTTTGGCATTGGGAATGGCCGCGATGGCTGGCACGGTTACCACCGTTCCCACATTCGATAAAGAGGTTCTGCCGATCCTGCAGAAGCACTGCCAGGGCTGCCACCGGCCGGGCGAAGTAGCGCCGATGTCGCTGCTCACCTACAAAGACGCGCGGCCGTGGGCCAAAGCCATGAAAGTCGCGGTGGTCACGCAGAAGATGCCGCCCTGGTTCGCCGAGTTCGGCCATTTCGCGAACGACCGCACGCTGAGCCCCGCCGACCTGAATACCTTGGTGAGCTGGGTGGACAATGGGGCGCTCGAAGGCGATGCCAAGGATGCGCCGCCGCCGCTGAAGTTTCCCGAGGGCTGGCAGATCAAGCCGGACATGATTATCGAAATGCCCAAGCCCTTCCATGTGAAGGCTACCGGGACCATCAACTACCAGAACATCAAAGTGCACGTCAATTTTCCCGAGGACGAGTGGGTGGTGGCGGCCGAGATGCGCGCCGGAAATCCCAAGGTGGTGCATCACATGAGAGCCATTGTTCTGCCTCCGGGTTCGCAATGGATGTCGAACGCCGTGTACGGGGAAGCTTACGAGGATGGCTCGGAAGCCATGACCGGCGCGAAGGAAGGCACGGACTTGCTCGGCAAATATAATCCGGGGCTGGGAGCGCAGCACTTCGATGTCGACGGCTCGGCCAAACTGGTGCCCAAAGGCTCAGACATCGTATTCAACATCCACTACACAGCGGTCGGTACAGCGGAGGACGATCTGTCCAAGGTAGGACTGGTGTTCTCGAAGAATCCGCCAGCGCGGCGCTACTGGATGTCGCCCGGAACTCCCGCAGCGTTCAATATGGTGATTCCGGCGGGAGCCGAGAATGCCGAAGTGGTGAGCGAAGTAACCGTCGGCGTGGACCACGCGGAGCTGGTGTACATCCAGCCCCATATGCATTTGCGCGGCAAGGATTATGAATTGGACGCCATCTATCCGACCGGCGAAAAGCAGGAGATTTTCAAGGGCAAGTGGAATTTCGATTGGCAGGTAGGCTACCAGCTCGAGAAGCCGCTGGCACTGCCCAAGGGTACACGGCTGGTGGCCATCGCCCACTACGACAATTCGCTCAACAATCGCTATAATCCCGATCCGAACAAGACCGTGGTTTGGGGCCCTCAGAATTGGGATGAAATGCAGTCCGGGTTCCTCGGCCTGGTTGTGGACAAGGACACCAACGTCGACAAGATCTTCATCTTGTCCGGTCCTAGCCTGTTGCCGCGCGGGAAGTCCGGGCCGACGCTCGCTACTGTGCTTGGTTTGACCAAGTAATCCGGTCTCAGCTTCGATTCGAAATACAACTGCTACACTGAGCGGATGCGAAAGCTATTCGTGTTCGCTCTGCTCGTTTCGGCGCTGCCCGCGGGCGCCCAAGCTCCCGACTGGTCCAAAATCAACGATGAAGCGATGCGCCATTTTCAGGCGCTGGTGCAGATCGACAGCAGCGATCCGCCCGGCAACGAAACGCGCGTAGCCGAGTACGTCAAGAAAACGCTGGAGGCCGAAGGCATCCCCGTGATGATGGTGGCCAAGGACCCGGCGCGCGCCGATATCATCGCGCGGCTCAAGGGCAACGGCACGAAGCGTCCGCTGTTGATCATGGGACACAGCGACGTGGTCCGCGTGGACCCCACCAAGTGGACCTTCCCGCCCTTTAGCGCTACCCGCCAAGGAGGATACGTCTACGGCCGCGGCACACTGGACGACAAGAGCGACCTGCTGGCGGCCATGATGACCATGCTGATGCTGAAGCGCCAGGCGACGCCGCTCGATCGGGACGTGATCTTCGTGTCGGAGGCGGGCGAAGAGGCGTCCACCGGCCCGGGCATCGAGTATCTGGTGAACCAGCACTGGAACGATATCGACGCCGAGTATTGCCTGGCCGAAAGCGGCGGTGTACGGCGGAAAAACGGCCAAGTACGATACGCGCTGGTAGAGACTACAGAGAAGCAGCCGAAAGGCGCGCGGCTGATCGCACGCGGGCCGTCCGGGCACGGGTCCCGCCCACTGCGAACCAATGCGATCGTGCACCTGGCCAAGGCTGTCGAGACCATCGCGGCGTGGGACCCGCCCATGCGGTTCAACGACACCACGCGCTACTACTTCGAAAAGATGGCGACCGTCAGCAGCCCCGAAGACGCCGCGCGGTTCAAAGGGCTGTTCGATCCGCAAAAGGCGCCGGCGGTTCGCGAGTATCTGACCGTTCACGATCCAGTGAGCTATTCCATGCTGCACACCTCCATTTCGCCCAACATCTTCAAAGGCGGCTTCCAGGTGAACGTGATTCCCTCCGAGGCGGAAGCCACGCTCGACATCCGCGCTTTGCCGGATGAGAACATAGCCGCGTTTTACGACACCATGCGCAAGGTGATCAACGATCCGGCCATTGAGCTGGTGCCTGAGGCCGCCAATCAGCGGCCCGGCGCACCGTCGTCGCGCCTGGATTCCGATGCGTATCGCGCCGTCGAAGCAGCCTATAAGAGCATTTATGGAACCATCACGATACCTGTGATGAGCACCGGCGCCACTGACATGGCATTCCTGCGAGCCAAGGGTGTGCAGTGCTACGGAGTGGGCGCGATGGTGGATGAAGAAGACGCGCCGAAGGGCTACGGGCCGCATAGCGACCAGGAACGAATTCTCGAACAGTCGCTGTACAAGCACGTGCAGTTTTTCTGGCAGGCGGTGAACGGGATCGCCGGCGCCGGGCACTGAAGAAGTAGTGTCTGGCACTGGGGTAGTATGTGGCGCACGCACTCATGCGTGCAGCGTTCACAATCATGTGAACGCTCTCGGGCTCCCGCGCGCAAAACCCCTGCGTCCCCACGAGTGGGGACGCGGCACGCATGAGTGCGTACGCCACAAACTCGGGGCTGATGCGATAGACTGATGCGATGCGAAGCATCATGCTATTTGCATCGCTCGGAATGATTCTACCGCTGGCCGCTCAGGAGGCGGCTCAGCCTGCTCCCGCCAAACCGCCCGTGCCGCGCACCGCCGACGGGAAGCCCGATCTGTCCGGGATCTGGCAGGGCGGAGGAGCAAGCGGCCTGGCCTTCGCCGTCGGGTCTGCCAACGCGAAAGCCGCGCGCCCGAATGACGCGGCGGTTGCAAACGCGCCAGCGGCCGTGGTGCGGCCCCGCTTTACGCCTCCGTATCAGGATTGGATGCTGCCCAAGATCAAGGAAATTCGCGATCGCCGGAACATCGACGATCCAAGCTCGCGGTGTTTGCTGGTGGGCGTGCCGCGCATCACCAACGAACCGCTGCCCATCAAGATCATCCAGACCAAGGACGAGATCACCTTTCTGTACGAAACATTTCATGCCTTTCGCGTGATCCCGACCGATGGGCGCAAGCATCCCGACGATTTTGACCCATCGTTCATGGGCGATTCGGTGGCCCACTGGGAAGGCGACACGCTGGTGGTGGACGTGATCGGTTTCAACGACAAAACCTGGATCGGCGTGGGTGGCGCGACGCTGCACACCGAAGCTCTGCACGTGATTGAACGCTACACGCGCAAGGATTACGACACCATCACCTACGAGGTGACCATCGACGATCCCAAAGCGTTCACGAAAACCTGGAGCCCGCCGCCCACCTACCTTTCGCTGCGGCCCGGCGAACGCCTGCATGAGTATGAGTGCATCGAAAACAACGAGGACATCGTGCGTTTCGAGCAGCTGTTGAAAAACCCGTCCTTGTTCGTGCGGAAGCCGTAGAGGCCCGATGAAAACTCGTCTCAGAATTGCTAGAGATTGAAGATGATCAAACCGACTCCGTTTCGCATAGCTTTTGCATTGGGCTTCGCGATCATTGGACCAGCGTGGGCGCAAACCAAAGTGAAGCCACTCACCGCACTCGATTACATAGAAATCCAGCAGTTGAATTACAAGTACGCATTTGCGCTGGACACCTGCTCCAATCACGGCGAGGACTACGCGAACCTGTATACCGATGACGGCGTCTTCATCGTCGGATTGAACGGCATGGAGTACAAAGGCCACGCCAAGCTGGTGGAGGCGGCCGGTGGGCCAACGTGCGAGCGGCTGAAGCGGCTGCCCCACCAATCGCACACCACGGAAAACCTGGTGATCGAAGCGTCGCCCGAAGGCGCCACCGGTAAGTCGTACCTGGTGTATCCGGGCGATCAGGGCAAGCATGGCGACGCCGATTTCGACGGGCACGTGGGCGGATATCAGGACGTTTACGTCAGGACGCCCAAAGGCTGGCTGATCAAATCGCGCGTTCACGTCTTCCCGCCGCAGATCCCGGGCGAGTACAAAGGAGTGCCCAACACCAAACTCGATAGCCAGACCCGTTAGAATGGGGTTTTCCCCCATGAAGATCGCCCTGGCACAAACCAACAGCACGGTCGGCGATCTTTGCGGCAATGCCGAGCGTATTCTGGCGTTCTCGCGGCGAGCCGCGGAAGCCGGGGCCGGCGTGGTGGTTTTCCCGGAACTTTGCCTCACCGGTTATCCTCCGCGCGATCTTCTCGAAAAAGAAAGTTTTCTGGATCGTACCGAACAGCACCTGGAACGCCTGGCCATAGACGCCGCGCCACTGAACGTCAGCATCATCTGCGGGACCGTGACGCGCACCGGTTCCACCACGGGCCTGCCGATTTACAACAGCGCCGCCGTGCTCAAAGAGGGGCACATCGCGTTTCGGCAGCATAAGATGCTGCTCCCGACCTACGACGTCTTCGACGAAGCGCGTTATTTCGAGCCGGCCGCCAAGCAATCACCGCTCGCGCTCGGCGACGCGGTCTCGGCGCTCACCATCTGCGAGGACATTTGGAACGACAAGCAGTATTGGGAGCGACGCCGCTATAGCCGCGATCCGGTGGAGGAGCTGGCTTCAGCCGGGGCGCGCATCCTGATCAGCATCAACGCTTCGCCCTACCATATGGGCAAGCGCGCGCAGCGGGCCGAAATTTTTGCCGCCACCGCTCGTCATTTCCGCGTGCCCATTGTGTACGTCAACCAGGTGGGCGGCAACGATCAACTGCTGTTCGACGGTACCAGCTTCGCCATGAATCCGGAAGGCGAATTGATCGCGTGCGCGGCTTCCTTCGAAGAAGATCTGGTGCTGGTGGATAGCAAGGCGTTGACGGGTGAACGCCACGATAATTATTCCGACGAATGTGATGCCGTCTATCAGGCGCTCGCCATGGGCACCCGCGACTACATTCGCAAATGCGGATTCGAGCGCGTTCTGGTGGCATTAAGCGGGGGCATCGATTCAGCGCTGACGGCCGCGATTGCCGTGGATGCTGTGGGCAAGGAAAACGTCATCGGCGTCGGGATGCCCGGCCCCTACTCTTCCGAGCACAGCATCATCGACGCGCACGATCTGGCCCATAATCTCGGCATTCGCTTCGAGCTGATTCCCATCCAGAGCCAGTACCAAGCGTTTCTCAGCGTTTTAGGACCGCTTTTTGATGGCTCAACGGTCGGCGTGACGGAGGAAAACCTGCAATCCCGTCTGCGCGGCGTGACGCTCATGGCGCTGTCGAACAAATGGGGAGCGTTGGTGCTCACCACCGGTAACAAAAGCGAGCTGGCGGTCGGCTATTGCACGCTGTATGGCGACATGTGCGGCGGGCTGGCTGTCATCAGCGACGTCCCTAAAACATTGGTCTATTCGCTGGCGCGCGTCGCTAACAAACGCCACTCCAACGCCATCCCGGAGAACACGTTCGTCAAGCCGCCATCGGCGGAGCTGCGGCCCGATCAGAAAGATACCGACTCGCTGCCGCCCTACGAAATACTGGACCAGATCCTGCGTCTGTACATCGAGAACAACGATGCGCCGGGACAAATCGCCGGCGCGCTTCATCTGCCTGTAACTTTGGTGCGGGACATTGTGAACAAGGTGGACCGCAACGAATACAAGCGCCAGCAGGCCGCCCCTGGCCTGAAGGTAACCACCAAGGCATTCGGCATGGGCCGGCGCTTTCCAATCGCCCAGCGATTTTCTGAATAAGACCAGAGGTTTCTCCAATGAGACTGCACGTCATCTTCGCCGGATCTATTTTGATAGCCGCGGCGGTCCTCTCTTCCTCCCAGCCTCCCCCACGCGAACAGGTGGGACCTCTGGCGGATGGCGGGTTTTTGCTGAACAGCGGGTGGCGCGTAAAGCCCGCGGGCACGCAGATTCCGCTGGATACCTTGCCGATGTCGTCCGTGCTTTCCAAAGACGGCCGCTTTCTGATTGTGCTGAACGGCGGCTATAATCCGCCGTCGCTGAGCGTGCTGGACACCAAGGACGGCCATGAGGTCGGCCGCACGCCGGTGACGGATGCGTGGCTCGGGATGTCGCTCTCGGCGAACGGAAAGACGTTGTGGGTGAGCGGCGGATCGCAGGCCTCGGTCTACGAATTCTCGTTCGACGATGGAAAGCTCACGCCCACGCGGACATTTGAAATCGTCAAGGGCGGAGAGCGGTCCGCGCGCGACTTCATCGGCGATGTCGCCATTGCTCCGGACGGCCATCTGCTGTACGCCTGCGATCTGTATCATGATTCGATCGTAGTGGTAAACCCGCAATCGGGCATCGTGATCGATCGATTCAAAACCGGACGTCGTCCCTATCGGATTCTGTTCAACCCCGACGGCAAATCGTTCTATGTGACCAGTTGGGCCGATGGCTCGCTCTATCATCACCAGACCAGCGACGGCGCCTTGATCCAGACTTTGCGGCTGGGCGCCCATCCCACCGACATGATCTGGCGCGACCGCGCCACGCGCGCCGAAGAAGCCCCGGACGACGCCGGAGAAGCCGTGCAAGCGCCCAATTTCAAGGCGCGCATCTTTGTCTCCGCAGCCAACACGAACAATGTTTATTCCGTCGGCGTTTCCGACAGCGGCGATCTGCGCGTGGTGGAGACCGTCAATATTTCCACCACGCCCAATCATCCACTCGGCATGACGCCGAGCGCGCTGGCGCTCAGTCCCGATCAGAGCCGGCTGTACGTGGTCTGCTCGGACGCGAACGCCGCTGCTGTGGTGGATGTTACCGGGGCGCGCAGCCAGGTGCTCGGCTTTGTTCCGACGGGCTGGTATCCAACGGCCGCGCGTGTTCTCAACGATGGACGCCTGGTGGTGTTGAACGGCAAAGGATCGCGCAGTTATCCGAATCCCAAGGGACCTAATCCGACCACTAGACAGAACAACTTGGCCATCCAATATGTGGCTCACACGCAGACCGGCTCGGCATCGTTCATCCCTGCGCTGACCGATTACTCGCTGGCCGATTACACGGCTGAGGTGAAATCCAACTCGCCCTATTCCGATGTAAAGCTCGACGCGATTCCGGAGGGCATCCCCCCTGCCATCCAGCACGTGCTCTATATCGTCAAAGAAAATCGCACCTATGATCAAGTGCTGGGCGATATCGGCGAGGGCAATAGCGATCCGGCGCTATGCCTCTTCAAGGAAAACGTCAGCCCCAACCATCACAAGCTGGCGCGCGAATTTGTGCTGTTCGACAATTTCTACGTGAATAGCGACGTGAGCGCGGACGGGCACAATTGGTCGACCTCGGCCATCGCAAACGATTATGTGGTGAAGATGTGGCCCAGCAATTATGCCCACCGCAACCCGAATTATGGCTTCGAAGGCGGGGAGCCCGCTGCGTACCCTCCGGCTGGTTATTTGTGGACCAATGCCGCATCCGCCGGCGTTTCCATGCGCAACTACGGCTACTGGGTGGAGAACAAAAAAGAGCCCGGCGCGGACGGCATTCAGATCGGCAAGGTGCTGGATCCGGTGCTGGCCAAGGTCACCGACATGAAGTATCGCAGCTTCGATCTTGATTATCCGGACGTGAAGCGCGCGCAAATATTTCTGGATGATCTGGCGCAATTTGAAAGCGCCAACCAGATGCCCGCGCTCATGTTCATGCGCCTTCCGAACGATCATACGTCCGCCACAGCGCCTGGAAAGATTGCGCCGCTCTCTTCATTCGCCGACAACGACTACGCTCTCGGCATGATCGTCGAGGGCCTGTCCCGCAGCAAATTCTGGGCCAGCACGGCGATCTTCGTATTGGAAGATGACGCGCAGAACGGACCGGACCATGTGGATTCGCATCGCTCGCCGGCGTTCATTATTTCTCCTTACACGCATCGCGGAATCATTGACAGCAGCATGTACAACACTACGTCCATGCTGCGGACCATGGAGCTGATCCTGCATCTGCGGCCCATGACGCATTTTGACGCGAGTGCGCGGCCTATGTTCGCAAGCTTCTCCGGGCAGCCCTCGCTCGCGCCTTATCAGGCCGAAAAGCCGCGCATTTCGCTGGAGGATCGCAACCCGGCGAATTCGTCCACCGCCGCCCGTTCCGCGCGGCTTGATTTCAGCAAAGAGGATTTGAACGACGACAACGAGATGAACGATATCCTGTGGCTCGCCATTCGCGGCACCGATCCGCCGCCGCCGGTTCGCAGCATGTTCGCAAGATGATGGGACGAAAACGGAGGTAGCTTGCCGCGCGCGCATCTCTGCTTCGTTTGGCACATGCACCAGCCCTTGTACAAGGACCTGGTGACCGGTGAATACCGCCTGCCCTGGACGCGCTTTCACGCACTCAAAGACTATTACGGAATGGTGAAGGTGCTGCAGGACTTTCCGAGTGTTCACCAGACATTCAATCTGGTTCCTTCCATGATCGTACAGATCGAGGATTATGCAGCGGGCACGGCGGCGGATCCGTTTCTGGATTGTGCCGTGAAGCCCGCCGAAGAGCTGAGCGAGGCGGAGCGCGAGTTTGTGCTGCGCTATTTCTTTCAAGCCAACGCCGACCATCTGATTTATCGCTACCCGCGCTACGGCGAGTTGTTCAACGTATGGAAGTCTTGCGGCGCGAATCCTCAGGTGGCGCGGCGGCATTTCAGCATTCAGGATCTGCGCGATCTGCAAGTGCTCTCGCAAGTGGCGTGGTTCGATGAGGAGTTTCAGGCGCACGACGAGGAAGTGAAAGGTCTGATCGAAAAGGGCCGCGGCTATTCGCTCGAAGATCAAGCCCTGATGGCGCGCAAGGAGCGCGAGATCCTTGCGGCGGTGGTGCCGGTGTATAAAGAATTTGCCGGGCGCGGGCAGATCGAGATTTCGACCACGCCCTTCTACCACCCGATCCTGCCGCTGATCTGCGATTCCAATATCGCCAGCGTGTCGCATCCGGGCGTCACTCTGCCCAGCCGTTTTCAATATCCGCAAGACGCGCTGGATCAATTGAAGAGAGCGCGCGACTATATCGAACAGCAGTTCGGCCGCGCGCCAGTCGGCCTGTGGCCATCGGAAGGCTCGGTATCCGATGAAGCGCTGTCGCTGGCTGCCGAAGCGGGCTTTGAGTGGGCCGCGAGCGACAACGGAGTTCTGGCGCGAACGATTCATCAGGATGGCGGAACAGAGGTGACGTACCGGTCGTACTTGTGGCGGCAACAGGGCAGGGAGCTTCGTATGATCTTTCGAGATCATTTCCTAAGCGATCAGGTTGGGTTCGTTTATTCCAGGATGCGCGCCGAGGACGCCGCCGGACACTTTCTGGATCGGATTCGCGAAAACACGCGGCCGATGCTGGAGCGCGGCGCAGACGTGCTGGTTCCCATCATTCTGGACGGCGAGAATGCCTGGGAATACTACGATCACAACGGCCGTCCGTTCCTGCGCGAGCTTTACCGGCGGATTAGCGAATCCTCCGACCTGGCTGCGCTCACCGTCAGCGAGGCTCTGAAGCTGGATCCGCCGCGCACGCTGGATCACATCCATCCGGGATCGTGGATCGACGCCAACTTCGATATCTGGATTGGCGCCGAAGAGGACAATATCGCTTGGGAATATCTGCTGCGGGCGCGCCGCAAATTCGATGAGGTGGCGTCTGGTGTTTCCGCAGCACAGCGCAGCTTAGCTTACGAGGAACTGCTGATCGCCGAAGGCAGCGATTGGTGCTGGTGGTACGGGCCGGAGCATGTTTCCGACAATCGCATCGAGTTCGATGAGTTGTACCGGCAGCATCTGGCGAACGTGTACCACGCGCTGGGCCTGGCGCCGCCCGAAGAATTGTCGCACCCGATTCTGAAGTCCGGTATTCCCAACTTGAACCAGCCGCCCGCGCATCCGATCCAACCGGTAATTGACGGCGAGGTGACCTCCTACTTCGAATGGTCGGGCGCGGGGCGGTACCATCCCGACAACCGTTCGGGAGCGATGCACAGCGATGAACCGAGGGTCCGCGACGTTTATTACGGCGTGGATGACGACAGTCTTTACCTGCGCCTGGATCTCGACGACGCGTTCCAGCTCGATTCGCTGGAACTGCGCTTCGAACAAAAGACGGTGTCTTTGTTGAGTGACCCGGCTGTGCATTTCGCACGCAAGCGCATTACCGAAATCCGCGTGCCGTTCAATGTTCTGGGCATAGCAAAGGCCAGCCCGGTCCACCTGCAGCTTCGGATCGGACCCGAGGTTATCGGCCTGGACATTCCGGCCTGATACGGCCGCGCGAACTACTTCCGGCTGGAATATTTATCGAGCACCGCAAGCAATTTGGCCGCAGGAGGAGGCGCCGGGGTGCTACCCATCACAATCTCTTTGTTGGTGAGAGCCGATCCGTAAAGCTCACGGTTCCAATCTTCGTCGGGCCGGAGCGTAGCGCCTTGCAGCGATATGCCGGCGAAGATACCGCGCGACCGGGAGTAAGTGAGGATCTCGGCATGCAGTTGCGCGTCGGTTTCAGCCGAAGAAGTGCGCCCCACCGGACCTGCGGCAACCGATGCATCCGCGCCCAAAGTGAATTTGCTCGCGAGCAACTTCTTTGCGCCGGATTCGCTGTTCACCAGCATCACCACGTCGGTTTCCGAGCCGCCGATCTGAAAGCCGAAGCTTCCTCCTTCGATGCGAATCGCGGCAGGCGCGGACCATCCTACGCCGCTGGCCTTACGGCACAGCATGAATCCCTTGCCATACTTAGCGCCAACGATGAAGGCGCCCTTCTTGAGACCAGGAACAACCACGATGCACTGGGCCTTCTCCAGCAAATCCTGAGGAATCCCCTTATCCGGAGCCGACATGATGTCGGTGAGCATTTCAGCGGAATCGTCGAGCCGTTTCGCAGCGTCGCCGGCGGCGTACAACATACTGCCGGTGGCCAAAAGAAGTGCTAAGTGAGTTAGTCTCATGGGGTCTCCTCAGGCTCGATTTTAGCAGGCTCCCTGAATGAGCCGATATCATGGAGTTTGGGTACGCGGATTCTGATCCCGCTGTTGGCTGCCTCGGCATTGCTTCGCGGTGCCGATCCTCTGGCGATGGGCGTCACCCGGAAACTGGATCTCATCCAGAGCGGCCAAGCCAGGCCTGGCTCGGTGATTCACTTCACGCCAGCGGAGTTGAACGCATGGGTGCGAGCCAAGGCGCCGGCGATTGTCCCGGATGGATTTCGCGCGCCGCACCTGGTGCTGGGGAACGGCGAAGCAACTGCCTCGGCTTGGATCGATTTTCTGAAAGTGAGGCGCTCCAGTGGAGTGGAGTCCAGTTGGCTAGTCTCCAAACTGATCCAGGGCGAAAAGTTTGTGAAGGTTCAGGCCAGCATCCAATCCGCTCATGGCCAGGCGACGGTGCACTTGCTGCGTGTAGAAGTCGGCGGCCTGGCGGTGACCGGCGCTACGCTCGATTTTCTCGTGCAGAATTTCTTACTGCCGTTTTATCCCGATGCTGAAATCGATACGCCGTTCGATCTGGCGGACAACGTGGACCGGATCGAGATTACGCCGGCTGAAGCTCGGGTTTATATCCGGCGCTGATCTTCGTAGCAGCTTCCTGGCCCATGCGAACGCAGTCCGGAATGCCAATGCCGTGATAGGCATTGCCGGCCAGATATAAGCCCGGGATGGCTCGCGCCAGCTCTTCAATCCGGTCGACGCGCTTGGCATGACCAACCGTGTATTGCGCCATCGAATGGGGCCAGCGTGCGACGTTATGAAACACCGGTTCCGCTTCCAGGCCCATGATGTTGTGCAGGTCGGTGCGCCCGGCGTCTACTAATGCTTCGTCAGAGAGCGGCATCGCGTCCCCACCCAAAAAACATCGCAGCAGCACCATGTTGTTGGGCACGCGATAGTCGAATTTGTTGCCCACCCAGGTGCAGCCGAAAATGTACTTGCGCTCTTTCTTGGGAACCAGGAAGCCGTGGCCTTGGAGGGGATGATCAAAGGTGTTTTTGCGATAGCCGAGCGCCAGCGTGATGGATGTCGTATAAGGGATTTCCGCGAGCAAATCGGAAAGTTCGGGCTGAAGCGCCTGGAGAAGGCTGGCAGCATCGCCTGCGGGAGTGGCAACTACGAGGTGCTCGGCTTCCAGCCAGTCGCCGCCCGCTCGAACGCGGAAACCGCTCGTCGTTTGCTGCACGGTTTCAACGCCGGCTTGAACAACTTCGGCACTGGGACGCAAGGCTTCGATCAATTGGCCGAGCCCGCCTTTCAACGTCTGCAAAAACGAACCGCCGGAGCTTTTGGGACGCGGGGCGGCCAAAACGCCGCGCGTCAAACTGCCGTACTTGGCTTCGATTTCGACAAACCGCGCCAGCACGCTGTTGACGCTCATCTCGCGCGGATCGCCACCGTATACGCCGGCCAGCAGCGGCTCAGCCAAATAATCGATGGATTCCTCGCCGTAGTGATCCAGCAGAAATTCATACACCGAGCGATCGGGCTGCGGTGTATGCGGAGGCTGGCGGAAAATCTCCAAGCCCATGCGGATCTTGGCGCCCCAGCTCAGCAGCCGCGTCTCCACCAGCGGCAGGATCTTGGTGGGGACCATCATCATCAGTCCCTCGGGCATCGGGATCAGCTTGCCCCTTCTGACGATGTAGGTGATGCGGGAATGGTCGTTGGAGCCGATCACCTGATCCGCAAGCCCGAGCTCTCGAATCAGATTCATCGCCCACGGCTTGGCCGCCATGAATCCATCTGGACCCTCTTCGAGCACGCAGCCCTGCTGCGCCGACGTTTGGATTACGCCGCCCACGCGCGGGCGGCGCTCGAGCAATGTCGGCCGGATACCCGCTTTCGAGAGATAGTAGGCGGCGGAAAGCCCGGAGATCCCGCCACCGATGATCAACGCTTTGTGCAACACGCTACATCTTGAACTCGCGCACGAAATCCACCACGGCGCGAACGTTGTCCGGCGGAGTCTCGGGCAGAATGCCGTGCCCCAGATTGAAAATATGGCCGGGGCGCGAGCCGGTGCGCTTCAGCAGCTCATGCACGCGCATTTTCAGCTCGGGCAGAGGAGCGAACAGCACGGCCGGATCCAGGTTGCCTTGAACCGCGGAGCGATAGCTGATGTCCATCCAGGCCTGGTCGATATTGACGCGCCAGTCCACGCCCATGACATCGCCACCGGCGGCGTGCAATTCGCGGAAGAAGCCGGACGCTCCGGTGCCGAAGTGGATCACCGGAACGCTCCCGGTTCGAATGCGCTCGATCAGCGCGCGCGAATAGGGCGCAACGAACCGGACGTAATCATCGGGACTGAGGGCGCCCACCCAGCTATCGAATACCTGAATGGCGCGGGCGCCGGCGGTTACCTGGCTCAACGCGAACGGGCCCAGCACGTCCACCAGTTTGCCCATCAAACGGCGCCAGAGGGTTTCGTCGCGATACATCATCGATTTAGTTCGGACGAAGTTCTTGGACGGACCGCCTTCAATCATGTAGCTGGCGAGCGTAAACGGAGCGCCGACAAATCCGATCACCGGGACGCGGCCGGCCAGCTGCCGCACCACCTGCTGAATCGCCTCGCCCACGTAGTTCAGATCATCGGTGTTCGAGATCGAAAGCGAATCGACATCGTCGGAGGTGCGGACGGGATTGTCGATGTGCGGGCCCTCGCCTGAGAGGAACTTCAGCTTCAGACCCATGGGTTCGACGGGCAGCAGAAGGTCGGCGAAAATGATGGCCGCATCCACGTCCAGAAATTCCACGGGCTGCAATGTGACTTGGGCTGCCAAGTCGGGCCGTTTGCAGATCTCCAGGATTCCGGCCTTGGCGCGGATGTCCCGATATTGCTTCATGTAACGTCCGGCCTGACGCATGAACCAGACCGGCCGAACATCGGTGGGCCGGCGGCGGCAGGCATCCAGAAAACGACTGTTCGTCGAGGTCATTCGCATCGATTTCCCGGCGTAAATTCGCGATTGAGCATATGTGAGTGGGTGAGCATCGGTTGGGTCGCGTACAGGACCCAAATTATAGTAGCGCTTGGACCAAGCCCTACTGTCAATAGTTTGGCCCCAAATTTGTACGGGCGCTCGCCGCCGGAATTGGCTTGTGCTGTAGATTCAATCAGATAGCCGGGGAGTCCGGACTAGGATGCTTATTCGCGGGGACGGCCCTTTTTGATGCGCTTCAGCAGTTGTTCCATCCGCCCACCCAGTTCGGTGGCGATGTCGGGCTCAAAATGCAGCTCGGGAACCCGAAAAAGCTCCAGGCGGCGAGCAACTTCGCGGCGCAGGAAAGTGGCGGCGTGTTCCAGGGCCGCGATGGCTTGCGCGGTATCCGCGCCTTCTTCCACGCGCACGCGCACCAGAGCATGGCGCTTGTCGGGCGAAACTTCGATGCCGGTAACGGTGGCGGAGGCGACACGCGGGTCGGAGAGCTCGTAGCCGATCAACTCGGTCAATTCCTCGCGGAGAGCTTCGGAAATACGCTCGGTGCGATGCTGCATGACCTATCTACTGGTTGTCGCCCTCGCTCGTGGTTAAACGCCGCTCGTGGATCTCGGCAATGCGCGCCAGAGCGCGGATATTCTCACCATCTTGTCGTGCAATTTTGTGGAGGGCCTCGATCTCTTTCATCGCGATTTCGTGGTTCATTGTAAGCCCTTCGATTCGTTCATCGACATTCATGTCGAATACCCTACTCAATCCACTCTAGCGTGGTTCCAACCAGTACTCCACCAAGCAGATGGGCAGCTTCGCGCTCCACCAACTGCAAGACCTGTTCGGCGTGTGCATGATCGCCCGAAACGGTGACCGCCGATACCAGGGAGCGCTGCCAAAGCTCCTGATAGTCGACTTCGGCCACCGCCACATTGAACTTGCTGCGGAGCCGGTCCTTGAGGCTCTTGACGGTGTGCCGCTTGTCTTTGAGCGAGTGCGCGCCGTCCAAGCGTAATTCCAGAGTCAGGACACCAACGCTAGGCATTTCCACCCGCCCGCAAGGCTTACGCCATGGTCTCCACGGCCACCCGCTCGGTGGCGAATGCCTCAATGATGTCGCCCGGCTTGACATCGGAGAAGTTGCGCAGCGTAATGCCGCACTCGAAGCCATTCTTCACCTCGCTGGCGTCGTTCTTAAAGCGCTTCAGCGAATCGATCTTGCCGGTGAACACCACTACGTTGTCGCGCAGCAGGCGTACTTCGCTATCGCGCTTCAGGAATCCGTCCACCACCATGCAGCCGGCCACATTGCCGACCTTGCTGATGCGGAACACCTCGCGCACCGACGCGCGGCCCTGGTAGACTTCCTTGAACACCGGCTCCAGCATGCCGGTCATGGCGCGTTTCAATTCATCGGTGAGTTCATAGATGATGGTGTGCAGGCGGACATCCACCTTTTCCTGCTCAGCCAGCGCGCTGGCGTTTCTCTCCGGGCGAACGTTGAAGCCCACGATGATGGCGTTGGAGGTGGAGGCCAGCAGCACGTCGCTTTCGTTAATGGCGCCCACCGCGCTGCGCAGCACGCGGATGCGCACTTTATCGTTGGAAAGCTTCTGCATCATGTCGGACAGCACTTCGGCGGTTCCGCTGACGTCGGTCTTGAGGATAATGTTGAGCTCCTTGACCTCGCCTTCCTTCAGTTGCTCATGGAACTGCTCCAGCGTCATGCGGCCGCTCTTCGACATGGCGACGTCGCGCGCTTTAGCTTCGCGGTAAATCACGATCTGCTTGGCCTTGGCGGTGTCGGTCACCACCTGGAACATGTCGCCGACTTCGGGCAGCGAATCGAGACCCAGGACTTCGACAGGCATGGACGGTTCGGCGTCGCGGATTGGACCGCCGCGATCGTCGAACATCGCGCGGACTTTGCCGAACACGGAGCCGCAGATGAAGTAATCACCGACGTGCAGCGTACCGTTGCGAACCAGCACCGTCGCCACCGGACCGCGGCCGCGATCGAGATTGGCTTCCAGTACATTGCCGACGGCGGGACGGTCGGGATTGGCCTTCAGATCCAGCATATCGGCCACCAGCAGGATCATTTCGAGCAGAAGATCCAGGTTCGTTTTCGCTTTGGCCGAAACCGGCACCATCACCACGTCGCCGCCCCAGTCCTCGGCCAGCAAACCGCGATCGGCCAGTTGCTGCTTGATGCGTTCGGGCTGCGCGTCGGGTTTGTCGATTTTGTTGATGGCGACAATGATGGGCGCGCCGGCCGCTCTGGCGTGATCGATGGCCTCAATGGTCTGCGGCATGACGCCATCGTCGGCCGCCACCACCAGGATCACGATGTCGGTAACTTTCGCGCCCCGCGCGCGCATGCGAGTGAACGCCTCATGACCGGGCGTATCGATAAATACGATCTTGCGGCCGTTCTTTTCGACGTAGTAGGCGCCGATGTGCTGCGTGATGCCGCCGGCCTCGCGGTCGGCCACATGCGCCGAACGAATCGCGTCGAGCAGTGAGGTTTTGCCGTGATCGACGTGGCCCATGATGGTAACCACCGGCGCGCGCCGCACCTGATCGGTCGTCTCTTCGGCTTGCGTGACCTCCTGGGTGCTCTCTTCTTCGTAGCTGATCTTGTTGGTGGAAGCGCCGAACTCGCGCGCTAGGTCCTCCGCCATCTTGACGTCGAGGTTTTGGTTGATGGTGGCGAAGATCTTCTTTTCCACCAGCTTCTTGATCACCAGGTTGGCTTTGATGCCGAGTTTCTCGGAAAGCTCTTTGACCGTGACGCCTTCAGAAATCGTGATTTCGCGATCGATGGGTGGCGGCGCTGCCGCTTGCTCGCCGCGGCGCGACGGCATGCGTAGCCGGCCCTCTTCCTGCTCTACATCGCGATGACGATCGCGCCCGGCGGGCTTGGCTTGATGACGCCGTTGCTGCTCGGTGGGAATCGGTGTGGCCGGTTCGGCACGCAGAGGCGAGGTGGGATGTAATGTTCGTGGCCGGCGGAATGCTCCGGGGCCTCCCGGGGCTCCTGGAGGGCCGCCACCGACACCAGGTCCGCGCATTACGGGCTGGCCGGGACGAATAGGGCCGCGATAGATGGGCTGGCCGGGTACGGGCGTCGCGCTGCGAGTGGGCATCCCGGGCCTGGGCGCCTGCTGTTGCGCTTGTCCAGGCGACGGACGGGTCTGCTGCTGTTGCTGCAAGCGCGCCACCATGTCGGGGCGCGGAGGCACCACGGGACGAAGGGCCGGCTGTCCCGCCAGATTCGGGCGCGGCTGCGGACGCAAAGGTGTTCCAGGGGTGGGCGACGCCAACGGTGCAGCCGATTCGCTGGGAGCGGAAGGCGCAGTGCGCGCCACCGGCTGCGAGGGCAGCATGACTGATGCGGGCGGCATCGGTGCGGCGGGAGTGGGCGGCGGCAACGGCTGCCGCGGTCCTGACAAGATCTGTCCCGGGCGAGGCGTGGGAACGGGGCGCGCCGGGACCGGACCAGTACGCAACGGGGGATGCAGCGGCGCCGCGCCACCCGCCGACAACGGCGGTCTTAAGGGCGCAGGCTTGCTGCGAAGCGGTTCTTCAATGGGAGTAACGGGGGCCTCCTGCGCGGGCGCGGCTACTGGGCCTGGCACGGGCGCTTCAAATTCGGGTACGGGGGTTCGGGGAGCGTGGGTGTGATGATCGGGCGCCGGGTGCTGTGCCGCAGGCTGTTCATGACGCACCGGTTCCTCATGCCGATCAGTGAACTCCGGCTCGACAACGGCGACGGACGTGTCGGCTTCGCGGCGCATCGCAGCGCCCGCTCCACCCTGCACCCTCTGCCGGATGATTTCTGCCACCGGCTCATCAATGGAGCTGGAGTGGGTCTTCTTTTCGGTGACGCCGAGCTCGGGCAACATGTCGACGATGGCGTGCGAGGGGACCTCAAGTTGCCTGGCCAGCTCATTGATTCGGATTTTACTCATAAATACCGGCAGCGCTTGCTTGCGCCACGCCTAACGGACCCCCTCCGAGTTCTCTATAGTATCAAATTCCTTTTTCTCATCCGGCATGTCGGCGGCAGCGGGAATATGCGCGGTTTCCACTGTTTCGGAGCCGCTGGCGGCGGCAGCGGATTCGGCTTCCAGCACCGGAGCGCCGGAGGATTCCTCGCTCGCATCCGGTAGAGCGTCGTTCTCCGCAATAATCTCGGCCGGATTTTCCGCCGTCTCGAACTGCGCGTAATACGAGTTCACGGCCACCAGGATCTTCTCGACAATCTGCGGCCCAATGCTCGGTATCGATTCAAGTTCCTCGGGCGTCATGGAACCAAGCTTCTCCACCGTCGATACGCCTGCTTCCAATAGCTTTTCGACGATGTCTTCCGCCAAGCCATGATCGATCAGCACCGACACCGGAGCGCCGGCCGGAACCAGCGCCGCCATGGCAGTCTCTACTTCCTGGCGTTTCTCTTCTTCGCTCTTGATATCGATCTTCCAGCCCAGCAGCTTGGCGGCCAGCCGGACATTCTGGCCTTTCTTGCCGATGGCGAGTGAAAGCTGCGTGTCGTCGACAATCACTTCCATGTGCTTGTCGGCGGCGTCGACGATGGAGACGCGGCTGATCTTGGCCGGACTGAGCGCGTGGGTGGCAAATACCACCGAGTCTTCGGAAAACTCGATAATGTCGATCTTTTCTCCGCGGAGTTCCCGGATGATGGACTGTACTCGCATGCCTTTCATGCCCACGCAAGCGCCCACGCTATCTACATCTCGATCCCGGCTGACCACTGCGATCTTGGTTCGCTCCCCGGCTTCACGCGCGCATCCTTTGATGACCACGGTGTTGTCGTAGATCTCAGGCACTTCCTGCTCGAACAGACGCATCACCAGCTCCGGCGCCGCGCGCGAAACGATGACGCCCGCATTTTTACCGGCCTTTTCCACACTGCGAATCACGCAGCGCGCTCGATCGCCCACGCTGAAGTTCTCCAGCTTGCTTTGTTCCTTCTTGGGCAGGCGGGCTTCGGTTTTTCCCAAGTCCACGATCAGGTCCTGGCCCTCGATACGCTTCACCATGCAGTTGACCAGCTCGCCCACCCGGCCCGAATACTCCGAAAAAATGGTCTCCCGCTCGGCTTCCCGGACCTTTTGCAGGATCACCTGCTTGGCGGTTTGGGCCGAAATCCGGCCGAGTGCCTCGGTGGGCTTGGGGAACCGAACTTCAGATTCCAATTGAGCCGCTGGATCCATGCGCTGGGCGTCGCCGAGCGAGATCTCCTTTACCGGATCCTGGACAGACTCCACCACTTTTTTGACGCCGTAGATTTCGAGCGCACCGGTGGCATCGTTGAATGCCGCAACCAGATCTTCGGTGGTGCGGAAGTGCTTGCGGGCAGCCACCAGCATGGCATCCTTTACCGCGTCGATCACGATCTGCGGGTCGATACCCTTCTCTTTGCTCAAAATCTCAATGGACTGATAGATACTAGCCACTGTTTCCTCTTCTCAAACTGTCTGGGAGTGAATTACCAGTCAAACTTCAGGTTGGCTTTTTGGACCTGATCCAGCGGGAAGTGGATGACTCTTCCGGCGGCTGGCTGCAGCGCGGCAACTTCCAAAGCGACTATACCCTGCGAGATTCCTGCCAGCCGGCCTTCCCAGCGACGCTGGTTTTCCACCGGCTCCCGCAGCACGACTTTTGCTTTCTGACCCACGAATCTCTCGAAGTCCTTCGCTTTCGATAACTTACGCTCCAGGCCAGGCGAGCTGACCTCCAGCGTATAACTGTCCCCAGGTATGACGTCCTCAATATCCAAAATAGTTCCTACCTGCTGCGAAATAAATTCGCAGTCGGCATGCGAGACGCCGTGCGGACGATCCGGGGAGGCTTCCCCCGTCACAGGCCGATCAATAAAAATCCGCAAAAGCCGACCCCGGCCAGCTCCCAGAAGCTGCACCTCGACGATCTCGATGCCTTCCGGATCGGCCACCCGCTCGGCGATTTCCGCGATCTTAGCGACAATCTCTTCTTTAGCGATGACAGCCATCAATGTATTGCAATAAAAAAGTGGGCTTTCGCCCACCGGTCACTTTCGACAATTTCATTATACACGGATAGGATGTCAGGACGGTACTGGAGGACTCAATAACCCATGACACAACGTATTGAAGCGAAACGGGCCAGTGGATTAACGGCAATCGCGGGTGCAGCCGGTGCGGCTGCCATCGGCGCTTGTGCGATCGGGGCCTTGGCTATCGGAGCCGTGGCTATTGGCGCCCTGGCGGTCCGGAAGCTAATGATCGAAAGGGCCAGTTTCAAATCCGTAAATATTGACGATCTTACGGTTCGGCGGCTGCGCGTGTCCGAGCTGATTGTGGATGATCGAGCTTAAGGCAAGAGCTCGGCAGTGAGGGTGGCGCCGCCCATTTCGGCCATCAGGGTAGATATCTTCACCGGCGTGCGCGTTTCCTCGGCGATCCAGACGGTGAATTTGTCCAGGCCGCCCTCGGCGGAGGACAGCTCCACCCGGAATGTGTCGAAGGTGCCGGCCGGCACCGTGACGTTTTCCAATCCCGCTACTTCCAACCGCATCAGCTTTACCTTCTGCTTCTGCACGTCGAAATTGCGAAAGGTGGTACGAAAGCCTGCGGCCAGCGGAAGGCATCCGATCACGAAACTGGAGCCTGCTCCATCGGCGAAGATTTCGCCCTCCAGATCCACCGAAAATGGTTTATCCCCGCCGTCCATTTCCAGTCCGCCAGTTGCCTTCTCATCCGAGAATTCCACGTGGATGGCCATGGGGCCTTGCAGCACGGTTCGCTTCCTCAGCGTGAGGCTGCCCTTCTCTAATGTGACCGTATCTAACATTTCGCCCATGGGTGTGTCCAACTTCTCCACTGCCGTCCAGACGTTTGCGTCATCCTGAATGGTGGTCGAGAGTTTGAGCGACATTTTTTGATCGCCCATCGCCAGTTGAGCGTCGTATTTGTAAGTGCCGGGTTTCAAGTCCGCCGACACTTGTGGAACTCCTACCGTGGACGGGTCCACGGTTTTCGGAAAGTACCACGGTTTTCGGATCCACCGTAATTTCTTTTAATCGCGCCTCCACCTCAGGCGAGCCGCCTTCCTGATAACGTCCCTTGAGATGCCCGGCGAGAAACTTTTCGACGGCCATGAACATCGAAAGATTGTTTACCGGCCGCGCGAAGCCGTGCCCCTCATCAGGCGCGAGCAGGTATTCCACCGGAAATCCTCGATCGCGCAGAGCGATAACGATCTGCTCGGCCTCCCGCACGTTCACGCGCGGATCGTTCGCCCCCTGCACTACCATCAACGGGGTTTTGATTTTCTCGGCCGAATAGAGAGGCGAGCGTTCTTCCAGCCACTTCTGCCCGGCGGGAGTGTCGGGATCGGCCATGCGGGCGTACATGATCTTGCGGGCGGCTTCCCAATAAGGCGGAATGGACGCCAGCAGAGTCATGAGATTCGACGGTCCGACGATGTCCACTGCCGCGCCGTAAAGATCGGGCGTGAAGGCCACCCCGGCCAGCGTCGCGTATCCGCCGTAGGAGCCGCCGAGAATGCCGATGCGCTTAGGATCGGCGATGCCTTGGGCTACCAGATGCTTCACGCCCCAAGTGATGTCATCCTGCATTTTGACGCCCCACTCGGCGTTGCCGGCGTTCAAAAACTTTTTGCCGAAGCCGGTGGATCCGCGGAAATTGAGCATGAAAACGGCATAGCCGCGGTTGGCAAAGAATTGCGCGATCGCGCTGTAGCCCCATTCATCGCGCGCCCATGGGCCACCATGCACCACGATCAAGGCGGGCAGGCCCTTGGCTTCCACTCCCTTCGGCAGCGTCAAATAAGCAGGAATCTCGAGGCCATCCGACGATTTGTAGCGGACCGCCTGCATCGGCGCCAGCGACTCGCGCGGCAATTTTTCACGGATCTTGTATTGGAACGTGAGCTCGCGCGTTTTCCGGTCGAACAAGTACGTTTCGCCGGGTTCGGTATCGCCATGCACCGCAATTAGCCAGCGATTGTCGTCCCGCGTGCTGGAGGTCAGCGAGATTTCCTGGCCGGGAAACTTCTGCTCCAACCAGCGATAGTCGGCCTCGAACGCGGGGTCTTTGAAATAGCGCCGGTCGCGATCGTCGGAGTATTCGGTTTCCACCAGTTCATCGGTCGCCTCTGAAAACCATGCCGACCCGAAATCGACGCGCCGAAGCGGGTCCGATTCCACGGTTTCGAGCTGGCCCGTGGCTGGATCCAGCAGCACAAGGGTCATGAGATCCAAGTCGCCCTTGTTGGTCTGGATGTAAGCGCGCTGGGCGTCTTTATGGAACCGGATCACGTCGCAAGATTCAAAGACGCTGCAGGTATAAACGGGCGTGAAGCCGCCCGGGTCCACCCGCAGGATCTCCTGATCGCCGGAGTCCTGGACGCGCTGGGCCAGGCGCAGATTTCCCTGGAGATCGAAGATCCAACCGGCAATGCGGTCGGTATTCTCGCGCAGCAAAGTGCGTTGGCCGGTGGAGATCTGGAGTTTGTACAGATCGTGCCAGGATTTGTCGCGATCGTTGAGGCCCAGGTAGATTACATCGGGATCGCTCTTAGGAGCGCTGAACAAGGTGACGCGCACGCCCTTCAGGTTGGTGAGATCGCGCGCGGGCGGTGCGTCGGCGCCGGACGGAGTGGCAGCGCTCGGGTCTACCGCATAAACATTGAAATTTTCGTCGCCCGCATGGTCCTTCACATAGACCAGGTATTGGCTGTCGCGGCTCCAGAGATATCCCGCCACGGGGCGCGCCGTCTCGGTGGTCATCAACCGGGCGGCGCTGAACGGCTGGCTCGTTTTCTTCACCCAGATGTTGCGCGTGGCCTTCCACGGTTTCATGAAGGCGATGTATGCGCCGTTGGGCGAAAGCTGAGCGCCTGAAATTTCGGGATCGCCGAAAAGCAGTTCGCGATCGATGATGGGCGGAAGATTGCTTGGCGAAAGGTCTGGCATCTGTGATCCCAAGTTAGCGAATTTCCGGGTAGCGAACCAGCGTTACGTTCGATTCTTCGATGGCCCTGCGGACTACGGCGCTGGTGAGTGCGTCCAACTCGCGGCGCCGGCTCTCCTTCAGGCGCGTGCGGGCAGCTTGCAATTCCTGGGTGCAAAAGCCGGGATGGCACATGAATTCGGTGACGCCTTCGGGAAGATGCCGGATCAATTCGGCCAGCTCGGACGCATCATAATGGCCGGTGAGTTGGAACCCTGCAAAATGATCCGTGGTGCGGCATCCCTGGCGCGCCAGAACGCGGTGAAAACGGGCGCGCGCGAATCCCAGCGCTTTGCTCACCAGCTTCCTGCGCCAGGGCACATTGCCGGCATGCAGCGGCAGGTCGAACGGGCGGCGCACCCAGGGAATTTGAAACTCGGACGAGATGCGCGCCACCGCGGCGAGCACGGGCGGCAACAGGTGGGTGTGCTTGTGCGTATCCAGATGCGTAGGCCGAATGCCTGCGCTCTGCACTTTGCGCACCTGCGCCGCCAGCTCATCGTAGATGCGGATGCGGCGCCGGGCGATCTGCTGGATCAACTGCGCGATGGTGGGCGGGAAACCTTCGCCGCCCACCAGAACCAGGTGCACGCCGACGTCGAGCGACCGATTTTCGCGCGCCAACGCGGCCGCGTGATCGAACGCGGCGCCGGTTGCCATCAGCGTGGTGGCCATGAGAATCCCCTGCCGATGGGCGTGGATGATGCCTTCGTTCACATCGCGGGTGTAGCCGAAGTCGTCGGCGTTAGGGATCAGATATTTCAAGCCGTTGCTTCAGAATATCGAGAGCTTGATGCGCAGGAACTTCTTGGGATTGGCGCGGAAGTCCTGCATCAGGAGGTGCATCTCGCGCGTGGCGCCGTTCAGGTTATCGTACAACTGCGGATTGACCAGCAACTGGCCGATGGTTCCCTGGCCAGAGTTCACTTTGTCGATTACAGTATCGATCTTGGCGATGGTGGCCTTCAGTTGATTGCTCAAATCCTCGCTGGTGAGGAGCTGGCCGGCCGTGCCTTTCCCGGCGTTCAGGTTATCCACCAGCAGCTTCAGGCTTTTTACGGTATCCTGCGCCTCGTTGTACAGAGCTGGATCCTTGAGTAACTTCCCTGCGGTCCCTTGCCCGGCTTGCAACTGCTGCAGCATCTTATCAACCCGCCCCACCGTGCCTTGGATCTGGTTGTACAACGCCGGATCGTAGATCAGCTTTCCGAACGTGCCTTTGTCGCTGTTCAAGGCGTTCACCAATTGTTGCGCTTCATCGACAATCTGGAGGAAATGATTGTACAGCGTTTCATCCACTAGTAATTTGCCGATACTGCCTTTGCCGGCTTCCACCAATCCCACGATTTTATCGACGCGCTCGACGGTGTCTCGCAGCGAGTTCAACACACCGAATCCCTGCTGTACCAAATCCTGTATTTCGCCGGTGTTCTCGCTGGGAAGTTCCTGATCGGGGCCTACCGTCGTGGTGCTTTTACCGGATTTGATATTGATGTACTTGGTTCCCAGCACGTTGGCGGCGCTGATGGAAGCTATCGAATCACTGGGGATGTCCCGCAGAGTATGTTCCGGTAACTGCATCTCAATGCGAACCAGCCGCATAGGATCTTTCGAACCGGAGAGGCGGATCATCTTCACCTTGCCGATCGGAATACCGTCCAAATTCACGGGAGCGCCATCGGTAAGCGCGGCGGCGTCGGCCATGTAGGTATAGATGATGACCTGGTGCTCAAAAATATTGGTCTGGCCGGTGATCAGAAAAATGAGCACCGCCAGGATGCTCATCGCAAAGATCGCGAGGATCCCCACTTTGAGTCGCGCCCAGGTGGCCCTATTCTGAATCGCCATTATGTATGCTTTGGCACGAACTTCCGGACGTAATCGTCCTGGGATGCTTCCAGTTCATGTTGGGTGCCCTCAAAGACCACCCGCCCATCTTTCATGACCATAAAGATAGTGCGTGTCGGATTGGAACCGTGCGCTCCCCCCACTCCGTTACTGGATACTGGCTCCAAGTGTCCGCTGTTGCGATTGTATCGAAAGTTGGCCATCAGTTGCCCGTCCTGATACCGCTGCGTGACGATGAGGTTGGCCGTGTTCTTCGAGTCGCGCTCCTTGGCAATGAGTGCCATGATGGTGTTGGCGGTGATGGGATCCAGGCCGGCCGTAGGGGAATCATAGAGCACCAGGGGAGGCTCGCTCACTACCGCGCGAGCGATGCCGACACGGCGCCGCATCCCGCCCGACAGCTCGCTCGGATACTGCTCCAGGGTTTGTTCCAACTCCACAAAACGCAAGGCTTCCTTGACTTTCGTCTCCGCTTCTGCCAGCGATTCGGCGATGTTGAGTCCGATTGAGCAGCGGATAAGCGACGTTTTCCTCCACGGTAACGGAGTCAAACAGGCCGCCCTCCTGAAAAAGCACGCCCACGCCGCTGCGAAGCTCGAACAGTTGAGCCTCCTTCAGACGCGTGATCTCCTTGCCGAACAGATAAATCTTGCCCGCATCCGGACAGATCAGCCCGATGGCGGCCTTGAGCAAGGTGGTCTTGCCGCTGCCGGCCGCTCCCAGCACTACGCGGGTGTCGCCGGCGTGCAGTTCAAACGAGACCGAATCGAGCGCGACAATCTCCTCGAAGCGCAGATTTACTTTGTCGAACCTCAGAAGGCATTCCGTTCCTGAAGGGCTAGGCGCGTCATTCATCGCTTGCTGGAACCTCAATGCAGATTCACGAAAATGCGCGTGATCAAGGAAGTGATGACGAATACCCAGACTGAGGCGGCCACTACCGCCTTGGTGGTCGCCAGTCCAACGCCTTGCGTGCCGCCCGTGGTCCGCAACCCATAGAAGCAACCAACCAGGGAAATGATGAAGGCAAAAACAAAGGGCTTCAGCAGCCCTTGCACCACATCGTTATACTCCAGCGCCTGGTACGCATTCGTCCAGTACTGCGTAGTGGTGAGGCCGATGGAGAAGTACGCAATCACGTAGCCGCCGATCAAACCGACGAAGTCGGCCACGATGGTCAGCATGGGGAGCATGACGCAGGTAGCGATCATGCGGGGGGTTACCAGCTTTTGAATCGGATCGGTGCCGAGCGCGCGCATGGCATCGATCTGCTCGGTGACTTTCATCGATCCGAGTTCGCTCGCGATACCCGACGCATTGCGGCCCGCCACCAGCAACGCAGTTAGTATCGGGCCCAACTCCCGAACCAGCGTGATGGCCACGATCTGGCCCACCTGGTCCGTGGCTCCGTATTGCGCGAGTGCTCGCGACATCTGCATCGTGATAACCAAGCCGCTGAAAAAGCCGATCAGGATGACGATGAGCAGGCTGCCCACGCCGATGATATCCATCTGGATGAAGATGTCATCCGCGTAGTGCGGGCCGCGAAAGAGATTTCGGAGCGCGCGCCCGGAGAGAACATAGAAATCCTGGAGAGCGGCTACCGGCGGCTTCAGGAAATCGAGCAAACGGGCCCCCGCATTCCCCGATGCTAGCACGCCGGAGACGTGCGAAGCCCTAGAGCCTCACCACCTTGGGTGACGGATATTTCTTCAGCGCATTGCGCGTATCGACAATTAGCTTGGCGCGATCGACGATGGCCGCATAATCGAAGCCGCTGTGATCGGTCACTACCACGACACAGTCGGCTTGACCGGCCATCGCAATGGGGTCTTGCGCGGCGAGCTCGCGGTCGTCCAGTTGGATCTTCGCGACGAACGGATCGCTGTAAGTGACTCGCGATCCGCGCCGTTCCAGGAGCAGAATAATGTCCAATGCGGGCGATTCGCGCACATCGTCGATGTCGCGCTTGTAAGCGACGCCCAGAACATGTACATGCGAGCCCTTGAGCGGCTTGGAATGATCGTTGAGCGCGTTCTGGATCTTATCCACCACGAAGTGCGGCATCTGCCCGTTGATATAGCCAGCCAGTTCGATGAAACGCGCCTCGATGCCGGCTTGCTTCGTTTTCCAGGAGAGATAAAAAGGATCAATCGGAATGCAGTGACCGCCCAAGCCCGGTCCGGGGTAAAACGGCATGAAACCGAACGGCTTGGTGGCCGCGGCGTCGATCACTTCCCAGACGTTGATCCCCATCCGGTCGCACATCAGCGCCATTTCGTTCACCAGCCCGATATTGATCATTCGAAACGTATTTTCGAGCAGCTTCACCATTTCGGCCACCCGGGTGGAGCTGACCGGCACCACGTTTTCAAGAGCTTGCGCATAGAACAGCGCTCCCAAACGGGTACATTCCGGCGTCATGCCTCCCACCACCTTCGGGATGTTGGCCGTTTGATATTGGGCGTTTCCGGGGTCCACGCGCTCCGGCGAAAAACACAAGAAGAAGTCCTCACCCACCTTCCAGCCGGATCCTTCCAGCATGGGCAGAACCAGTTCGTTGGTGGTCCCGGGATAAGTAGTGGACTCTAGAATCACCAACTTGCCAGGGCCGAGATACTTGGCCGTTTCTTCGCAGGCAGCCACGACATAGCTCATGTCCGGATCTTTGGTCTTACGCAACGGCGTCGGCACCGCGATGTTGATGGTATCGAGCTCCCGAATGACGGAAAAGTCGCAAGTAGCGCGAAATTTTCCGTCCGATACCCACTTGTTTAACGTATCCGTGGGAACATCCTGAACGTACGAATGGCCGCGATTCAACTGCGAGACCTTGGAGGCTTGAATGTCGATTCCAGTAACCGAAAAGCCAGCCTTGGCGAATTCCATCGCCAGGGGCAGGCCGACGTAACCGAGCCCGATGATGCCAACGCGGGCGGTCCGATTTTTGATCTTGCTCTTCCAGCGCTGATGCGGTGGTGGTTGTGGATTGCATGAAGAAGCTCTTCTTACTGTAACCCCTGGTGGTGCAGTTTTCGGGGTAAGGGATTAGGTTGACAATGGAAAATCCAAGTGACATTGCGGTATTCGGCTTGGGCTATGTCGGATGCGTAACGGCTGCCTGTTTAGCGAGCCTGGGACATCGCGTTCGGGGGGTGGACCGGGACCAGCACAAAGTAAGCGAAATTGAAAATGGGCGAGCTCCTTTTTACGAACCAGGTTTGGAAGATCTGGTTCGAGAAAACATCCACGCGGGGAGGCTGTCGGTCTCCAGCTCTCCCGGCACCATTGCGGGCGCGGACATCGCGCTGGTTTGTGTCGGCACACCCTCGGAGAAGAATGGCAATCTAGGGCTGCAGCAATTGCGCAGGGCTGTGGCCGAGATCGCCGAACATCTACCACCAGGGAAACCGCTCGTGGTCGCTATTCGAAGCACAGTTTTTCCCGGGACTTGCGAGGAACTGGTGCTGCCTGCCTTCGCGGATCACCCAGCGGTGAGCGTGGTGTCGCATCCCGAGTTTCTGCGGGAGGGCTCGGCGGTGCGAGATTTCTTCGAGCCTTCGTTGCTCGTGGTGGGCGGCAACGACAAGCGCGGCGATGAAGCACGTCGCCGATCTATACCGGCCGCTGGGCGTAAAGCCGGCCCTGGTGTCTCTGCGTACCGCCGAGATGATCAAATACGCCTGCAATGCTTTCCACGCCCTGAAAATTGCCTTCGCCAATGAGATTGGCGCGCTCAGCCGGCAGGCGGGTGTGGATGGCGCCGAGGTAATGGCCACGCTGTGCACCGACGTGAAGCTGAACAGCTCGGCGGCGTATCTGAAGCCGGGGTTTGCTTTTGGCGGATCCTGTCTGCCGAAGGATTTGCGCGCGTTAGTCTACCGCGCCGCCCATCTGGACCTGAAGTTGCCTTTGCTGGAATCGGCCATGCCGAGCAACGACCAGCATCTCCGGCGCGCCATCAATGCGGTGCTCGATTTGCCCGCGCAGCGCATCGGTGTGATCGGGCTGGCCTTCAAAGAAGACACCGACGACTTGCGCGAGAGCCCGGTAGTGGCTCTTCTGGAACAACTGATCGGGAAAGGCCGCGAAATTCGAGTGTTTGACCCCCGTATTCGTCTGGATGCCATTTACGGCTCCAATCGCAACTTCATACTGGAGACCATTCCACACATCGGCCGGCTGCTGACAGCCAATCTGGATCAGCTTCTGGAATGGGCCGACCATTTGGTGATCGCGCAGAAGCAGAACGCTGAAACAGCCCGGCGAATTCAGGCCAGCGTTATTCCCGTGCTTGATCTGGTGGGGGGCGGCTTCGATCCTCGGCCGCAACGCAACCACGCCTTCCGCGCCGCGTCGTGATCTGAATGCTTCGGCTGTTCCGGGTGTATGTTCCGGCCAGCGTCGCCGCACTGCTGGCTTCCGAATTCCTCCTCATCTATCTGTGCTACCTCGCCGCCACTTTCGCCTGGCTGCGGACCGACGCGGAGGTGTTTCTGGCCGACGACGCGGGATGGTTACGAATTCTCATCGTCGTCTGCTGTTTGATGCTGAGCATCTATTTCCACGATTGGTACAGCAATCTTGCCGGGCGCCCGCGCGAATTGCTCCAACAAGTCGGCGTGGTGGCGGGAACCGCCTTCCTGACCGAAGCCATGCTCGGCTATTTGAAGCTCCAACAACTGGTGGTTCCTGCTGGGCCAATGATCGCCGGGAGCGCGCTTACCATCGCCGCGTTGATGGTGTGGCGGCTCTTCTTTGTGCGGGTGCTTCTGGAGAAAATGCGTTCCGAGCGCGTGATTTTTCTGGGCGATTCTCCGCTGGTGCGAGAAATCGCAAGCCACCTGGAGGCCCATCCCGAGAAAGGGCTGATCCCACTGGGATTTCTGGACGATTCATATTCGTTCACCGCTAAGAGGCTAGGATCAATTTCCGAGCTCCGGCAAGTGGTGGACCGGCTGCATCCTAAGCGCATCGTGGTGGGCTTGCGGGAGCGGCGTGCTCATTTGCCGGTAAACCAGTTGCTGGAGTTGCGGCTATCCGGCATTCGCATCGAAGACGTCCTGAGCACCTACGAAATGGCCTTTGAGCGGATTTCGACCGACGAACTGCGTCCGTCCCAGTTGGTCTTCAGTGCCAGCGGCCTGGGACCGAGCCGTACTGGGGTGCGTCTGCAGGCGGCATATTCGATGATGATCGCGGCGATTGCGGCGCTGGCCGCGGTGCCCGTGATGTTGCTGGTAGCGGCGCTGGTAAAACTCACATCTCCCGGGCCGGTCCTGTTTCGCCAGCAGCGCGTGGGCAAGAACAACCGGATCTTTACGCTCTACAAATTCCGCTCCATGGTGCGGGATGCGGAGGCGAGCAGCGGCGCCGTTTGGGCCGCGCCTAACGATCCGCGCGCAACGCCAGTGGGCCGCTGGCTGCGCAAGCTGCGTCTGGATGAACTGCCGCAATTATTTAACGTCTTGAACGGCGACATGTCGATTGTAGGTCCGCGCCCGGAGCGTCCCGAATTCGTCGCCGAGCTGGAAAAGCGCATTCCGTACTACCGCCAGCGGCATTGCATCAAGCCTGGCATCACCGGCTGGGCGCAGATCAAGCATAAGTATGGAGACACCATTGAGGACACTATTGTGAAGCTGGAATACGATCTGTATTACATCAAGAACCTGGCGCCCGCACTGGACGCCGTGATTATGTTTCACACCGCGAAAGTAATGCTGTTATCGCGAGGAGCGCAATAAGAATGAAAACTGAAATAGTAAAATCCAACACGCCTCCGGCCGGACTCGTTCGTGTTCCCGCCGGAACCATTGAACGCCGCATGTTCGCCTTGCGCGGGCATGCGGTTATGCTCGACTCGGATCTCGCGAAGTTGTATCGCGTAACCACGGCCTCTTTCAATCAGGCCGTAAAACGGAACAGCGACCGTTTCCCTCCGGATTTCATGTTTCAACTGACCGCCGAAGAGTCCAAATCTTTAAGATCACAATCTGTGATCTTAGACGGGATCCGGCAATACAGCCCGAAGCACGGACGCGGCCGCCACAGCAAGTACGCTTCGCATGTTTTCACCGAACACGGCATTGCGATGCTCTCCTCAGTGTTGCGAAGCAAGCGCGCGGTGCAAATGAATATTCAAATTGTCCGAGCCTTCATTCGCCTGCGCGAGATGCTGATCAGCCACAAGGATCTCGCGGTTCGAGTGGAAAAGGTGGAGACGGCGAACCAACGTCAGGGCGCGATGATCGGCGTCCTGGCCAGCGAGATCCTGCAGATGAAGAAGGCGCCCGCGGGAAAGCGGCGATTCGGATTTCGAGTGGAGAACGCGGGTCAGTCGTCCAAGACCGGCAGCAGCTCGGGTTCGGTTGGCGCGCCCAAATCCAGATAGCGCGGATCCAGCAATCGGCTGGGTTCCAGATTGCCCATGGCCGAAAGCAGCGTCTCTTTCAAATGCGGATAGTCCTTTTCGATCTCGCCGAAGAGGCTCCGGATGGATTTGCGCACCGTGCCGGTCCGCAGCGAACAGCCGCAGGGCGTAATGGGCGCGCCCAGCGATTCGGCGAAACGGCTGGTGATGTCCTCCGTCACAAACGCCAGCGGCCGGATCAGCCGGAAATCCTTCTCGCGGGAGTAAGTGATCGGCGGCAGTGCGCTGATGCGTCCGGTGAACATGGCGTTGCGCAGGAAGGACTCGCAAAAGTCATCTGCGGTATGCCCGAACGCGATCACGTTGGCGCCCAGGCCACGGGCGATCTGATAGACGGCGCGGCGGCGGAAGCGGCTGCAAAGGTCGCAGCCATGATCGGGCTGTTCTTCCAGCAACCGGAGCGACGGATTGTCGCGATGATACGTCCAGTCCACCCCGCGCGCTTTCAAGTATTCGCCCAGCGGTTCAATGGGGCGCAGGAACTTGCCCTGCTCGACGGTGAACGCGCAGACCGAAAACTGGATGGGCGCCCGCTTGGCCAGCAGTAACATCGCTTCCAGCAGCGTAAGGGAATCCTTGCCGCCTGACAGCGCCACCGCCACCCGGTCGCCATCGCGAATCATCTTGAAGCGTGCCACCGCTTCGCCGACTTTGCGCAAAAGAAGCTTTTCGAGATCCATTGTCATTCGGAACTTTTGCAGTCAAAAGCCGGTGTGGTTTAGTTCCCAGCCCCGTATTTCCAGCGGCCCGTTTCAAATTCGATATTGAAGTTCTCGCCCAGGTACACGCGGCGTACTTCGGCATCCCGGCCCAGCGCGTCCGGCGTGCCAGCCCGGAAGATTTTGCCGTTGTTGATAATGTAGGCGCGATCGGTCACCGCCAGGGTCTCGCGAACGTTATGGTCCGTCACCAGAATGCCGATGCCGGAGTTTTTCAGATCGAAGATGATCCGCTGCAACTCCAGTACCTGGATGGGATCGATGCCGGAGAACGGTTCGTCCAGCAGCAGGAAGCTCGGCTCGATCACCAGCGATCGCGCAATCTCCACGCGGCGCCGTTCGCCGCCGGAAAGCGCGTAGCCTTTGTTGTGGCGGACCGTTTCCAGCCCGAGCTGCTCGATCAGCCGGTTCATCCGCTCGCGCCGCTCGCGTCCGCTCATGCGCAGCGTTTGCAGGATCGCCATCAGGTTATCTTCCACGGTGAGCTTGCGAAAGACCGAGGCTTCCTGCGGCAGATAGCTGATTCCACGCCGGGCACGCTGGTACATCGGCATGTTGGTGATGTCTTCCGAACCATCGCCATTGCTCACCAGCACGCTCCCGGAATCGGCGCTGATCAAGCCGACGATAATGTAGAACGAGGTGGTCTTGCCCGCGCCGTTCGGCCCCAATAGGCCGACCACTTCGCCCTGCTTCACCCACAACGACACGTTATCTACCACCTTCCGGCCACGGTAGCTTTTGGAAATCTCGGAGGTCTGGAGTGTGCGCATGGGAGATTACTTCGCGGGGCTCTTACGGTGCAGCACGCTCTTCACCGGCTGTTGGGCTGCCCCATCCACCAGCAACCTGTCGTCAGACGAATACCAAGTCAATTTTTGCCCTCGGGTGGTTCCGCGCGTACTGTCGACAAATCGCGGCTGACCTCCCTCTAGAATAACTTTGTCTTCGTCCACAAAGTATTCGGCATGTTCCGACCAGGCGTCGCGGGTACGGTCCGGCGAAACTTCATGGACATCCACTCGGCCGTCGGCGACCGCGTGATCGAGCGAGGAATCGTTGCTGTTGTTGCGCAGGAACGCGTGAATATCCTGGCCCTTCACCGTCATGTTCGGGCGCTCCAGAACTGCCCCGCCGCTGTAGTTCGCCACTCGAGTGTCATCGTTGTAATCCAAATTGGGCGCCTTCACGATAGTAAACACGCGCAGTGAGGGTTTGGTTGCGGCGTTCGGTCCGGCATCTGGCTTTGGCTTTCCGCCTTTGGTTGCGCTCTCGTCTTTGGTCTTGTCGAGCAACTGGCTCAGAACATGCCCGCGCGCTTTCAACAGATTGTTGTCCCGATCGATCTCGACGGCGTCCGCTTCCAACCGGTCGGCGCCCTGCCAAAGCACGGCATCACCTTCATAGCGGATGTCCAGATTGTTGTCGCGCGAGATCATCTTTTTGGCGCGTGCGTGCAGCGGCTCGTCTTCGGAAAGCATCCCGCCACCGCTCGAATCGTCCTTGGCTTTGTCCGGCAGGCGCGTGGAGGTGACATGCCCTTCCGCGGTGAAGTCGCCCGTCATTTGATTCATCACGATCTTATCGGCATCGGCCGAACCAGTGGCGTCCCAGATGCGCGCGCCGCCAATCAAATTGATGATGTTGTTGGGCTGATCGAGCAGCGCCCGGTCCGCCTTCGCCTGGCGAGCGCCTTCCTGATAACGAAAATCGCCGGCTTGATCCAGAGTTGCCAGTTGCGATGAATTGGGTTGGAAGGTCGCAACCAGATTCTTGCTCCAGGTGAGCGCCGGCGCGGGCGTCTCCTTGGCGTTCTTCAGCTTCGGTTTTTGCGTGCGGGTGGTGGCCGCGATGGAGCGGAAGCTCTGAATTGTATTCTTCGGCCCGTAGGTCATCCAGATGTGATCGCCATTCATCCAGCGGTGGGCCTGCTCCGCCCGATTGGGAATGAACTCGATCGCGCCTGGCCCGTCCGTCTCCACCGCCTCGATCTCCTGGCCGCCCGGGCGCATCTTGGTGCGAATCGTGTCGCTCTTGAGTACCCGCGTGTCGGAGGGATTGACGCCGGGCTTAATCACCGGCTTGGATTCCATGGTGCTGTGGCCCTGTGCCACGGCAGTCTGCAAAATGCTGTCCGAGTCCGTGGTCTCGAAGTTCATCACCACGCGATCGGACGCAATGGTGGTCTGCGATGTGTCGCCATTGGAGACCACGCGAGCCTGGTCCACACCAGTAATCTTTTGAATCTGGTTGGAGTCGTTAAACTCTACATTGAGCTGGTTGGCTGAGTATTCCAGGTTGCGGCCGGGCCGCCGATCCGTACCCTTGGCTTGGGTAGTCTCTACCAGTTGCAGGTCGCCCTTCTGCAGCGTCACCGTAGCAGGACCGGCGTTCAGCATCATCGTGTCGCGCGTGAGCTTGGACCACGGCGTGAGATAGACCTTGCCGTCGCGTTCCTTATAGTTGAGCTGGGCGGTCTCGATCTTCATCGGAATGGTGCCCGGATCGGTTCCGCGCCACGTCATCGATACCTGATTGTGCAGGTTGAGCTCGCGTGTGTTCGGATCGTAATCGGCGCCCAGGGCTTGGCCATCGCCCCGGTCGAACTGAAACGTGGCCAGACGATCGGTGGTCGACTTGCCCGTCTTGCTCTCCACGCTAACGCCTGAGGATTTGATCGCCATCAGCCGGCCGGTAGGCTGTTCGTTGTCCGGCACGTTCAGAGTGATCTCCACCTCGCCGTCCGAGTATAGTATCCCGCGTGCAACATCAAATTCGGCCTTGGCGCATTTCACGTGATCGTACTTATTGCCGTCTTTGTTGAAGATGTCGAGCGTTACGCCGGTCAGTTCGTCCTTGCCGTCCAATTCCTGGAAATCATCCGAATGGATGGTGATGACTGTCTTTTGGCTGGAGGTATGGCTGTAAGTCCAGCCATGAAACGTGGCCGAAGTTCCCGGTGCGAGCTTCTTGGGTTTAACCGGCGCGTTGGCCGCCTGCTGCTTGAGCCGGACGTAGTAGGTCCAGCCAACGGCCGAGAGAATGGCGACGAAGCCCAACAGGATCAGTGGTGCCGCGCGTCGCATGCGTTTTTTCAGTATTTGTATCCAGGATTTGTATCCAATGGATAGTATCCAGCATATCGAGAAGCTTCGAGCAGTGTCCAGGTGTTTTGGTTACAACTTTATTTGCATTACAGTTCAGTAACTTACAAGGAAATATTGTCACTCCTCCGGCCACTCTGCTAATATATTCCTGGGTAGGGAGCTGTTGCTCTCCAGTCCCAAAGTTTTCAATCCCCATGTTAGAGGAGGTACCAAACGTATGAATATTCGTCCGCTCTATGACCGGATCGTTGTGAAACGCCTGGAAGACCAAACGGAAAACAAGATTGGTGGTTTGTTCATCCCGGATTCCGCCAAAGAGAAGCCGCAGGAAGGTGAAGTTGTAGCCGTCGGAAAGGGTAAACGCCTGGAGGACGGCAAAGTGGTTCCACTGGACGTGGAAAAGGGCAACCGCATCCTGTTCGGCAAATACTCGGGCAGTGAGATCCGCATCGATGGAGAAGAATTTCTGATCATGCGCGAGGACGAAGTCCTCGGCGTTCTGGAAGGCGCCCCGAAGAAGGCTACCAAGGTAGCTTAGGCGCAAAGTTTCTTTGAAAGGAGACATTTTCAATGGCAGCAAAACAGATAGTCTATAGCGAAAATTCCCGTCAAGCGATTCTGCGCGGCGTCAACCAGTTGGCTGATGCCGTGAAAGTTACGCTTGGCCCCCGCGGCCGCAACGTCGTACTGGAGAAAAAGTTCGGCGGCCCAACCATTACCAAGGACGGCGTCACCGTCGCCAAGGAAGTGGAGTTGAAGGATCCGCTCGAGAACATGGGCGCGCAGATGGTGCGCGAGGTAGCATCCGAAGACCTCCGACACCGCCGGCGACGGCACCACCACCGCCACCATCCTGGCGCAGTCGATCTTCCGCGAAGGCGTGAAGGCCGTGGCAGCCGGCGCCAATCCGATGGCCCTGAAGCGCGGTATCGAGAAGAGCGTGGAGCTGGTCGTAAATGAAGTAAAGAAGTTCTCCAAAGATGTAAAGGACAATGAGACCATCGCGCAGGTTGGCACTATCTCCGCCAACGGTGACGCCACCATTGGCAACACCATTGCCGAAGCGATGAAGAAGGTTGGCAAGGACGGCGTCATCACAGTGGAAGAGAGCCGTACCATGGAGACCGAGCTGCAGACCGTGGACGGCATGCAGTTTGACCGCGGCTATCTCTCGCCCTACTTCATCAGCGATCCCGATCGCATGGAGTGCGTGCTGGAAGATCCCTACATCCTGATCCACGAGAAAAAGATCAGCAACATGAAGGATCTGCTTCCGCTGCTGGAACAGATCGCCCGCTCCGGCAAGCCGTTGCTGGTGATCGCCGAAGAAGTGGAAGGCGAAGCGCTGGCGACGTTGGTAGTCAACAAGCTGCGCGGCACGTTGAATGCTTGCGCGGTGAAGGCCCCCGGCTTCGGAGATCGCCGCAAAGCGATGCTCGAAGACATCGGCGTGCTGACCGGCGGCAAGGCTCTGATGGAAGAAACCGGCATCAAGTTGGAAGGTGTGCGACTGGAAGACCTGGGCCGCGCCAAGCGCGTCACGGTGGACAAGGACAACACCACCATCATCGATGGCGCCGGCAATCAGAAATCGATCGAAGGCCGCATCAAGCAGTTGCGCGCTCAGATCGAAGAGACCACCAGCGATTATGACCGCGAGAAGCTGCAGGAACGTCTGGCCAAGCTGGCCGGCGGCGTTGCAGTAATCAAGGTTGGCGCTGCCACCGAGACCGAGATGAAAGAGAAGAAGGCTCGTGTGGAAGACGCGCTGCACGCTACCCGCGCGGCTGTGGAAGAAGGCATCGTTCCGGGCGGCGGCGTGGCCCTGCTGCGCGCGGCCAAGGCTTTGGATGGCCTGAAGCTCGAAGGTGACGAGAAGATTGGCGTCGATATCATCCGCCGCGCTTGTGAAGAGCCAGTGCGTCAGATCGTGGGCAACGCCGGTTACGAAGGCGCGATTGTGATCGAGAAGATCCGCGTCAACAACGACTCGAACTTCGGCTTCAACGCTGCTACCGCGCAGTACGAAGACCTGGTGAAGGCGGGCGTCATCGATCCCACCAAGGTAACGCGTTCGGCTCTGCAGAACGCTTCTTCCATCGCGGCTCTCATGCTGACCACCGAAGCCATGATCGCCGAGATCCCTGAGAAGAAGTCGGCCCCGGCCCCCGGTGGGCACGGCGGACCCGAGATGGACTACTAGGCCCCTCGCGGGGCGGCCATGGCGCCTCTGGCGCAGTGGCTTTCGTGAAATACTAAGGCCTGCCTTTCGGGGCGGGCCTTTTGTTTTAGATATCTCTGATGAACTCACCGGCGACTCTGCTCGCGATTGCGCCTCCGTCGGAAACCACGTTGCTGGATTTCGTACGAACGAAGGTTTCCAAGGAAATGATTCACGATATCTGCTTGCGCGACTGGGGACGCGATATCGAAGTTCACGAAGCCGCGTTGCTGAGGCAACTCGCGCCAGAACCAGGGCTGGGCCTTCTCCCGTGGCACCCGCGCGAAGTTCTTGAACTGGAACGATGGGAGGAACCTGACGAACGGCGGAATGATCGCCCGCCCACGGGGATAACGGGGTACCGGAAGCGCCTCTTTGCGTGCACCATCCTTCTTCGAAATGTTGCTTTCGTCTCCCGTGGCGATTTTGACGGCGACGTCTACACAGGAAAGTTTTTCATTGCAACGTCGGCGGCGACAATACTTCAATTGGTACGTAGTTCCGTCGCGCTTGGTGGCGAGGTCACACCCCTGGCGATAAGTTTCCTCTTGTGGCTTCATGACAAGCAAGGTCTCCCGATATTGCGACCCTTCATTTCCTTTGGTGTTTTGCTTCTGGACACCTATTGCAAAGATCCCATGGACCCGAATCTTCTGGAGACCTGTAAGTGGGTGGAGGAGGATGAAGAACTCGCACGGGCGGATCTAGGAGATGACGAAATTCATTCAGCGAAATGGTTGGTCGGCTTGAATTATCAGGAAGACAGTTTGAAGCGATCTCGACTGTGGACGGAGACCTTGGAACAGGCGATCGCAGCGCGGGCCGGGCAACTTACACCCGAAGCTGAAGCCGCTTTGCGACGAATGCGCGAGCGCCTTTCGACATAGCTTCCTAGCGCAAAAATTCCGCGATGTCCGCAGCCAATAGCTCCGGCTCCTCCGCCGCCACAAAGTGTCCCCCGCGAGGCATCTCGGTCCAGCGCTCGACATTGTAGCCTCGCTCCGCCCACTCGTGTGGAGGAAACGGCGCTTCCTTGGGAAACCACGCGACCGCGCCTGGAACGCGCCTCTTTCTTGGCCTCAGAGTACAACGGAAAGGATGACGAGATGGTCTGGGTCATCCAATACAGATAGGTCTGATGAACCCACCGGCGCTCCAGTGATTGCGCCTCGAATCCCGGATGCATGTTGCAACGGAGAGCCGGAGTGCAAAAGTTCGGCCAGGGCCAGCGCGTAGCGCACGGGTAGAGATCCTGGACGAAGCCTATCGGCTGAGTGACGGCTGACGTATCCCTCTTTTCATCCCTTCGTGGGACGGTGTGCGTCAGCAGTTTTCTTCTTCCTTGTACCGGGCTGAATTGTCCATCCGAATTCCTTGCCATCCTTCGGACGTACGCCTTCTCGTATTTCCGGGAATCCGATGGAGCTTTCTGAAGCACCTTATATTTGTGCGATTTCGGGCTCTCGATGATCCTGATCCGAACCTCGTCATTCATACGCAAGGAGCGATGCTGCCAGCGAACGGTCTCCTGCGTAAGCAGCATCCCCGTCATGCTTAGACCCACTTCACCTCTGCCAAGACTGTTCTCAGTGCAGCCCACGCTTAACAATAAGGTGCCACTGTCCAAACCGGCAACGCAGAGTTTCTTGCCGTTCAAATATATTTCGAATGCCCGCATAATCCTCCGAAGAAGGTCCTGATGTGTGAGCGCAGTTTTTATTGCGCTGTGTTTTGTGCCGCGCTGACGGCCGCGCCGATCACGCCATTCACATCGCTCGAAGGAACCACCTCAAACACGTAGCTCTGCAGCGGGCTCATCTTCACCATCTCGTGCAGGTATTGATGGAGCAGATTGAGATCCAGGTGCTTGGAGTTGAAGCCGGAGATGAAGAATTTGCCGGGGCCGGCCAGGTGAATGGAATTGGCCGTGGCGGCCGCCAGCGCGCGATGCCATAGCTTGACGAACTCCACGCAACGCTGGTCGCGCTTCTGCGCGTTCTCGAACACCTCTTCCGGCTCCATGTCCAGAAAGCGCAGACGCATGGCGCGGTGGCCCATGATGCCTTCCAAGTGCCCGACGCCGCCGCAGCCGCAATAGCGCTCGCGCGGATCGAGCGACACCACCACATGGCCGCCCTCCCAAACGCCTTCGCGCCGCGGGTAAACTCCGAATCCGATGCCGTTGCCGAGCGTCCAGACGCGAATGAAGCGGTCCAGATTTCCGTGGACGGCCGCCAGCCCGGCAGCCAGGACGTCGGCGTCGTTATAGATGTAAACCGGCGCGGTGATGCCGCAATTTCGCAGTGCCTCCCGAACCAGATCCTGCATATGGGCGCCCTTGAGCTGGCGCAGATTGGGCGACTCCTCAATGAAGCCGCAGTTGATGATGCCGGGCAGACCCACGCCGATGGCGTCCACCGGCTGCGCCGGCCGCCACCGCCTGGATCTCTTCGGCGAAGCGCTGTGCGATTCCTTCGGGCGGCAGGCTGAGCAGCGGCTCGTCTTCCGGACCCTGGCTCGTAGATCCGCAGCTTTCCCACTAACTCGTGCCCTTCCACCAGTCCAGTAGCGATATCTTCGGCGGTGGTGATTCCAATTGTCCGAGCCATGTTTTCTTGAAGCGCTATCTTGCGCTACCTCCCGTTCACCACTTCGCCAGTTTGTTCAGTCCGTTGAATGCCGCGGCCTTGTAGCACTCCGCCAAGGTCGGGTAATTGAAAACGGTGTCGACAAAATATTCCACCGTGCCGCCCAGAATCATAACCGCCTGGCCGATGTGAAGCAACTCCGAAGCGCCCTCGCCGATGACGTGCACTCCCAGCACCTGCTTGGTCTCGCGATGAAAGCATATCTTAAGACGGCCGGTGGTGTCGCCCCGGATCTGGCCGCGCGCGATCTCGCGATAATAAGCGACGCCCACTTCATACGGAACGTCCTCGTCGGTGAGCTGCTCTTCCGTCTTTCCGATGAACGAAATTTCCGGGATGGTATAAATGCCGTAAGGATAACTGGCGGGATTGGAGATCAGCTTCTTGCCGAAGGCCCCGGCCGCGGCGATGCGCCCTTGCTCCATCGAGACCGATGCCAGGCTGGGAAATCCGATGACGTCGCCCACCGCGAAGATGTGCGGCTGCGCGGTCCGATATTCGCAATCCACCTTGATGCGCCCGCGCGGGTCCGATACCACGCCCGCCGCTTCCAGGTTCAGCTCGTCGATGTTACCTTGCCGGCCCACCGCGAACAGCAAGGCGTCGCCCGAGAGTTTCTTCTGGCTCTCCAGCCTCGCCACCACGGTGCCTTCCGCGGTCTCCTCCACGCTGTCCACTTCCTCATTCAATCGCAGCGTGACGCGATGGTCGCGCAGGTTATAGGAAAGCGCCTCCACCATTTCCGAGTCGGCGAACTCCAGCAGACGGGGGCGCTTCTCCACCAGGATCACGCGCACACCCAGCGCCGCGAACATGCAGGTGTATTCGACGCCGATCACGCCGCCGCCCACCACGATCATCGACTTGGGAATCTCCGGCATGTCCAGCACCTGGTCGCTATCGATGATGTTGCGGCCGTTGATGGGCACTTTCGGTGAGAAGGCCGGTTTGGTGCCGGTGGCGATGACGATATGTTCGGCGCTGAAGGTCTGTTCCTGGCTGGAGTTGGTCACGCGCACGGTGTGCGGATCGATGAAGCCGGCAATCCCGCTGATCAGCTCGACGTTGTTGCGCGACAACTGGGCCTGGATGACGTCCACTTCGGTCTTGATCACATGCTGGACGCGAAACGCCAGGTCCGCCATGGTGATCTTATCTTTGACGCGATAGTTCACGCCGTAGATGTTCTGGTAGTAATAGCCGGAAAGATGGAGCACGGCTTCGCGGAAAGTCTTGCTCGGAATTGTGCCCGTATTGACACACACTCCGCCCACCACTTCGCGGCGCTCCACCAGCGCCACCCGTTTGCCCATCTTGGAGCCCTGGATGGCCGCGCGCTGCCCCGCCGGCCCGGAGCCGATAACAATCAGATCGTAGGTTTCCACCGTGAAACCAATTTAACGCACGAGGCCTCTAAGCCGCACCAAGGCGTAATCACGATCTAATGTCAATCGTGTCAAAACGGGATATAGCCAGGAAAGTTTTACACGCATTCGGTGCGATCCAGTAGTCCTCTCATGGGTACTAATAGTCCACAAGTACTATTAGTTTGCTTTTGGCGCTAGACGTGCTATCGTAGCCGAAGAAGGAGAACGCCTCATGTCACTTCGCAATACACCCGCCGTTGTGGGAGCTTTGACTGTCTTATCGGTAGTTAGCGTAGGATGCGCTACAAAAAAGCACGTTCGGGAAGCCATCGCGCCTGTGCAAAACCAGGTCAACCAGACGCAGGCCCAGGTGGGTACTCTGCAAAAGCAGACTGATGAGCAGAAGCAGGCCATTGGTGATCTGGACCGGCAGGTAGCCACCGCCGATGAGAAAGGCCACCGATGCCGGCAAGAAGGCCGCCGAAGCCGCCGCCAGCGCCGCGCAGGCCAACAGCCGCTGCCGCCGCAGCCGCACAGCAGGCTCAAGCCGCGAACACTCTGGCTCAGCAGACGGGGACCAAGCTGGACACCACCATCCAGAACCTGGATAACTACAAGCTCATCAGCACCGCGCCTATCTATTTTCGCTGTTGGCAGGAGCACATCTAACCAAGGATGAGCAGTCGAAGCTGGACGATGCGGTTCAAAAGCTTCAGACCATGAAGGATTATGTGGTTGAAGTGGAAGGATTTGCTGACCGAACCGGCAACGTAGCCTATAACCGCGATCTGAGCCGCAAGCGCGCGGACAGCGTGGTGCACTACCTGGCAGTGGAGCACAATATCCCTTTGCGCTCCATCCGTGAACTGGGCGTCGGCAGCGATTTTCCGGATGCGAACAACAAGACTCGCGAGGATCGCAAGGAAAACCGCCGCGTGGATGTGAAGATCTACCAGCTGGATGTCAGCGGCCAGGCGCAGGCTGCCCTCACCACGCCGGCCACATCAGCAGGCCAATAACTCTCGATCGATTTAAACCCAGGCAAGACAGCGCGGCGGAATGTTCCGCCGCGTTTTTAATTCCGGGCCGCCCGATGGGGAATATACTCTAGAGAAGCAGGACTTGCCCGTGATTCCCGGCTGGCTCTCTTTGTCCGTGTGGGCTGCGATTTTACCCCGGTTCTATTGCCAAGCGGCGCTTACGCCCAAGTATCGGGAACAGGGACCATTTCCGGAACCGTGGTTGAGGCGTCGAACGGCGAGCCGGTTCGAAAAGCCATTGTCACGCTGACTTGGCAGGGGACACCGCGCTCCTGGGCCACCAGCCGCACCGACAGCGCGGGTCAATTCAAATTCGAAGGGCTTCCACCGGGCAAATACGATCTGCGCGCTACCAAAGCAGAAGTCGGGACGGCGGTCTATGGCGCCTCCAGTGTCAGGGAGCTCGGCGAGCTTCTCATGCTCGAAGATGGCGAGATCCGCGCGGGGTAATCAACTCCGCTTTCTGCATTCGGCCACGATCTCGGGGCGCGTTCTCGATTCCCACGGCGATCCGGCGACATACATTGCGGTGACGCTGCTCAAGCTGGGCCGCGACTTCGGAGAGCGCGCCCTGGTGCGTTATCGCGTCGCAAACAGCAATGACCGGGGCGAGTACCGGCTGGACGACGTTGCGCCCGGGCAATATTACCTGCATGCGGATCCGAGCCTGGGATTCGCGAGCGCGGATCATTTTGTACCCCAGTATCCTGGGCGGCGCGCAGCGATTCGAGGGAGGCCCAGAGCTCCTCACCATCCACGGCGGCGAAAATATCGAGGGGTTCGATTTTCACATGATCTCGGAGCCCAACGTCCATATCCACGGAAGGGTCACAGGAGCGCCGGAGAGGTCGGAGGCGCGGACGGTATCGAGATCATGATTTCGCCCGCCGACGAATATGTAGAAAATCTTTGGGGCCTTCCCCAGACGGCGGAGAGCTCCCGGCTACGCGTTCAGTTACGATATGCCGCCGCGCCGGTACAAAATCGACGCCACCATCCAGGTTGAAGGGAAAACATGGACCGCGTCGCAATTCTTCGATCCTGGCCAGGTTTCGGACGACGTCATTCTTGCTCTGTCGCCTCCGTTGGACCTGAAAGGGCAGGCTCCGAATCGAAGGCTCCGGCGGACCCGCGCCCAGTAGACCTTGCCATTCGTCTTACGCATCGAGGCTTTAACTGCTGCGTCTCCGCACAGGTTGCATCCGGCGGGGCGTTCACGCTCAAGCAGGTTCCCGCGGGCGACTGGACGATGAACGTGAATCCGCTGCCAGACGGCGCATTCCTCAAAGCGGCGCAGTTCGGCGACCAGGATATTCGTTTTGCGCGCACGGACGTCAAGCCAGGTTCGGAAGACAGCATGAATATCGTCATCAGCATGAATAGCGCGCAAATCCACGGAGAGGTGGATGCAAGCGGAGGCGATTCAAAACGTGCCGGGATTTTGCTCGCCCCTGCCGGCAAGTACAGCACGCTCACGCGCTTCTTCTATGATGCCGTGGCCGATGATAGCGGCAAATTCGAACTGAAAGGCATCGCGCCCGGCAAGTACAAAATCTTTGCACTAGAGAAGCTGGCGGCCGCAGAATTCAAAACGCCGGAAGCAGCGGCCCAGTTGGATCCGCTTGGCGAGGAAATTGAACTGGCGGAAGGCGCGCGGTTGGAAATGCATCCGAAACTCATCGCCATCGAGCGGGCGCGTGAGGCGCTGCCGTGAGAGCCGTCCCTCCATTTCTTCTGGCATTTCTTCTCGCCATCGGCGCGGCCGCGCAAGAACGAAATGGCAGCATTATCGGAGTGGTCTCGGACTCAGTGTCGCATCAGCCTCTGCGCAACGTCACGGTCACGCTTGTCTTCGGGACTCAGTTGCTGGAACCGCCGGTCGTCACCAGTGACGACGGCACGTTCGCATTCCACGATCTGAAACCGGGCCAATATCGTCTCGCAGCGGAACGGCGTGACTACCCGGAGCCAAAAACCACGGCCGTCAGCCCCGCTGAAGATCCCGATCCGGTAACCATCGAACGGGTGCCGGGGGCGGCGGTGGCGGGGCGAATCCTGGATGAAGACGGCGACCCGCTGCGCGGATGCTGGGCGCAGGCGCGGCCCGTAGAACGTCCGGAACAAATCGCTTCCGGGCAAGGTGCGCACAGCGCCTCCGTGCCAAGCGATTACCGTCTCTTCGGGCTCCTGCCCGGCAAATACATACTGGCGGCGCAGTGCGTGGTTCCTGCCTTCCAACCCCGGCCTTTTTCCGCCGGGCCCGATCCGCCGCCGTCGCTGGCTTATCCCCTGCAGTTTTATCCGGCTGCTCCGGATATCGCCTCCGCCCAGCCGGTGGAACTCGCCGCGGGAACCGAAACCACCGGGATCGACTTTCGAATGCAGCCCGTCCACGTCACCCAGGTCCGGGTAGCGATCTCGCCATCGAGCGCCGACTGGCATGGCAGGGACCTGTTCGGTGGGCTGGCTCGCCCGGGTCACTCGTCCGCGAACGAATTCGGAAGGATGTCCCCTGACTCCTCAGGCGTTTTCTTGTTCCCGCAGGTATTTCCAGGAACTTACGTGCTGGTGGCAGCCACTCTCGGACCGGACAATCGCATCGGAGGCATTCAACCCATCGAGGTGAAGGACAAACCCGTCAGCACAAGGATCGAGTTGAAGCCCGCCATCGATATTCATGGAACCGTCGAACTGGAGAGCGGTCCGAATTCCGCCAAAATCCAGATCGCGAACGTTCGCATTCAGTTCCTATCGGATTATCCGGAATTCATCTCCGGCGTTGAGGTTGCCGTAAAGCAGGACGGCAGCTTCACGGTCAACTCCCTGGTTCCAGTTCCGTGGCATGTCCGGGTTTATGGCGGCCCAGTTTTCATAAAATCTGTCCTGCTTGGGACCAAAGATCTCAGCGGACGTACGCTCGATCTGTCGAACGGTTTGCCGGACGCACTGAAAATCGTACTCAGCGCAAACACGGCAAACATTCGCGGAACGGCAGTGCCGGGAACGACTGTTGCGTATCGCAATGTGGACGACCCGTTCCTGTCGGGGCGGTCTCGACCAGTAGATCGGAGCGGACAGTTCAAAATTGAGGGCCTGGCGCCTGGAAGATACCGCGTGGCGGCGGGAGAACTGTCTGACATTCCTAAAGAAGGCGGGACCGAGATCACCATTCAGGAAGGTGAGACGGCGACGGTGGATTTGACGCCGCGCTAGAAGGTTCTACGGGCAGGCTATAGCTTTGTTGGAGCGCTTGCGGATCGCGATCCGGCGCCGCTACGATCCTGCTCAACTCCCCGCGATCCAGCCAGAGCACACTGCACGGCTCGCACGAATCCACGTCCACGTTGCCGCCTCCGCCATACAGATGCTGATCCATTTCCTGCTTGCACAGCGGGCAGCGCATAACTCTGGCGGCGTCAAATTCGCGCGCTGCTTGCGAGCTTCTGGACCAGTAGCGATACTCGCGCAAAACATCCAGCAGTGGCAAAAACTTCTCCATCTCGAACAGCATCCCGTGACACTGCGTGCAGTACAGCAAGTCGTGGGACTCGATGGAGGCATCGGCCAGAAAGATTTCGCACACGGGGCAATGGTGCGCGGTGGGCTCCAGCACCAGCACGCCCTCTTCATCGGTGGGAGGCGCGATCTGGCTGCCGCAATAATCGCAAACCATCAATCCCTGATCGCGAGACAAGCGCATGGGTGCGCCACAGTTTTCGCAGGTCATTTGTTTTTCGGAGTCGCTTTCGAGACTACTTCCGGCGCCTCAGGCTGCTCGTCGACTTGGCTTGCGAGGTCGATCCCCATGGCCAGGTTTTCCAGATCGTTGTTTTGATCACGCCATCCAGTGCCATTGCTCAACTCCAGTCCGACCTCGTATCCGCCCTTGGCCGTATTGCAGTAGCGCACGGTTCCACGGCCTCCCACTGCCAGCGTCGGGCAATTGAAGGTAACCAGCGTCCGCGCGGGAAGGCTCGTCGGAAGCCAGATTCTCGCGCCCGAAACGGAGACATCCATCAACCGGCCTTGGAACATTCCTTCGTGCCCTTCGTAGTCTTCCCATAGGATCGTCACCACTTTGCTGATGGGGCTGCGCGAATGGCGCCGCCGCTCCCTTTTTCTCACGCTTCGTGGCATCCGTTTCCTTCTTCTTGGGTTCTAGCGACTCATCGTCCAATCCAGGAGATCTCTATACGATTAGGCGCGGCCCGGCCGGTCTAACAGGATTGCTGAAAAAGCCCTTTCATGTTCGCGAACCGCAGGCGTGGGCGCCCACGCTACACGGGCTATCGACAACATAGATGTCCCCGCGTAGGGCGGACTTCAGTCTGCTGGGCTTTTTCAGCAACCTGCTAAGGTTTGTGCACTACGCGGATTGGGTTCCATAGTGACGATATAGAGTAGTGATGCTCCCCGAAGCGCCTAGTCACGGCACACGTCAGCGATCGGCAGGAGGTCGCGCTCACTTGCTATCTCAGCGTCATGCTGGCGATGGCCAGGTCCATGCGCACGGTCTGCTCGCGAGCCGGTCTCATTTATGGCGACCGGCTGACCAGGTTGCCGCGCAGGCTGGGCTTTGAGGCCACGCCCGAGGCGCTGGAAGAAAGCCGGCAGGTCCTGGAGGCGGAACTGGCCGAATACACCGAAGCCACGAGCTGCCTGGCTGGACGCCGGTTCTCAAGCTGGCCAGGGAGATCGTGGAAATCGTCGCGGGGCCTGGATCGGCGCGCCGATCGAGAGCCAGAATCTGCATGCCGCGATGATCGAAGACCTGGCGGAGCAGATGGCGGAGTCCGCCGAGGTGGACACGGCTTCCGACGTCCGGGCCGCGCTGAAGCGCTACGCCATGGGTCTCCGCTCTTACTTGCAGCGCCGGCAGCTGGAGAGCCGGTCTTCTCTGAAGGATCTGGAGTGTCGCGCGGACCAACTGGCCGAGTGGCTGGCCCGCGCGGATCCGTCGCACAGCACCGACCCGGTGACCGGTTTGCCGAACCGTGCGGAAACCGAGAGGCAACTGGAGGCTTGCTGGTCACGCTGCGAAGCCTGTCTCGGTTCTGGTATTCGAGTGGAACGAGCCGGATGCGGCCAACGGCCGTCGGGCGCGGCCCAGGCGATCGCCAAGCAGATTGCGGATCGGCTGGCGGAGTTGGTGCGCCCTCGCGATGTCGTGGGCCGCTGGGGCCCAAATCAGTTGGCCGTAATTTTCGAGTGCCCCGCCGAGGAGGCTATGCGAGCGCGCGGGCAGCATAGCGGAATGGCTTACCGGCGGTTATTCCGCGGTGGTGGACGGCGCGGTTGCCACCATCCACGCTCGCGTGACGGTGAACGTGGTTGAGCGGCTCCCCGAGGAGACGCTCGCCGAGCTGGTTCAGAGGATCGAGCAGGGACCGAGCCCGGCTGAGCCGCGCATGCGGTGAGCTGCGGTCTTGCTTCGCGTCCTAAGCGGTTCGGCGGAAGTAGCCGCGCGCCAGCTCCGGCTTCACTTCCAAAGCCTGCACCCAACAGGCCCGCGCTTCTTCCTTTTGGCCCAGTGACTCCAGGCGCGTGCCCCAGGTTCAATCTGGCTTCCGCAAAATCCGGCCGCGCCTCCAGCGCCAGGCGGTAGAACCGCGCCGCGTCTTCCGGATTGTTGAGTTGCTGCGACAACAGCCCGGTATTGTAGAGGACCTCCGACGTGGCTACGCCAGCTTCGATCAAGCGGCGGTGGTACTTCAGGCCTTTCTCGCGATCGTCGCGCTTGAGCGCGATAGCAGCCAGGCCTTTCAGCGCCTCCACCGAATCCGGATGGCGCGACAACAGCTTGCGAAGAACGGCATCGGCCTGGTCGTAATGGCCGGCGTTGGAATGCGCCATGCCCAGGTTGATTTCGGCTTCGGGCCAATCCGGCTGTTTGTCCAGGCAAGCTTCAAAGGCGGCGATGCTTCCGGCGTTGTCGCCGCGCTGCAGCCGCAGGTAGCCCAGCCGGAACCAGGCGTTCTCAAGCGTAGGAGTTTTCTCCACCAGCTTGGCGTACATGGCTTCCGCTTCGTTCAGTTGTCCCTGACGCTCCGCCATCCAAGCCACTTGAAAGCGCAGGTCGTCCCGGTCGGGTGCGATCTGAATGGCTCGCTCAAAGCACGCGCGCGCCTGGCTCAGGTTCTTCCAGCTCCAGGTAGACCACGCCCAGATTCACGTGCGCGTAGATGGCTTCCTCGCGGATCTGCGCGCGCCTTCTGGTAGGCCTCAATGGCCTCTTCCAGACGCCCCAGTCTTTGACAGGCGACGCCCAGGTTGAACCAGTCGTTATAGACGGCAGGCGCGAGTTCGGTGAGCCGCAAGGCATGCTGCGCGGCGGACTCGAAGTCATCGCGCGCGAACGCTGCCACGGTCAGGCCCTCCAGCGCGGCGCGCGCATCCGGATGAATCACCAGCAAGCGCTCCGCATAGCTTGCGGACCATTTCGTAATCCTTGCGCTGCAAGGATAGGCTGATCATGTTGACCAGCGAGTCTTCCGCCTTGGGATTGCGCTCGAGAATCCGCTGATACAGCGTCGCGGCTTCTTCGAATTCCCAACCCATTTGCAACGCCACCGCCTTGCCGAACATCGCGGCTTCGTTGTCGGGAACGCGGGCCAGCGCGGCATCGAAGGCCTCGCGCGCTTCCTGAGGCTCGTTGAGATGCAGCAGACAGGCGCCGATCGCCAACTGCATCTCCAGCGCCTTGGCGCCCAACGCCAGCGCCTGCCGGAAGCTTTCCACGGCCTCCGCATAGCGGCCCAGGTTCTGCAGGCAGAGACCAAGGCTGGAGCGAACGTCGGAATCCTGCGGGCGTAGCGCGGCCAGGCGCGCGTAGCTGGCGGCGGCATCGTCGTAACGCTGCAGCTCGAACTGGAGGTGCGCGCGGGCCGCGGTGATCTCCGTCAAGCTGCTCTCATTGGCGCCGGCTTCCAGCGCCTCCAGAGCTTGCAGAGCCCGTTCGCTGTCACCCTGGATGTAATGGGAGACGGCGCGCGCCAGATTGCGCGAGGAAGGGTCTGGCTGAAGGGCGCTTGGGACGGCGCTTGCGACTTCAGCGCCGCGGCGATGTGAAGCCTGCGGCCAAGTTTTGGTCTGTCTTCAGTATTTGTTCCATCAATCCACCTCGTGTCCTCAGAACCTGGAGCGAATCACCAGAACAAATCGTGCTCGTTCCCCCTGGGATAACCCAGTATAGGTACTGAAGCCGTTTGATCGACGTTCTAAGGCTTTTTCTTTATAGGTGCCCGCGCTTCTTAGACACGAAATTGAGTCGGACCTTAGCGAGCGAGTACTACCGCTCAAGTGAGCGGAGTTGCGCGAGCGCCGGGCAGGGACGCGGTAAGGGACCAAGCCAGGCGCTGGAGAGCCGGAAAGGACCGATCGTGCTGGCGGTCTGGACGGGAGGCATCGCGCGCCCCCAGACTTTGTGGCTGGAAGGCGCCGGAACAATCGCTGGGGCATGCCGCTGGGCGGAGAAAAACGATGGCAGCACGGTGGCGTGACTCTGCGCGAAGATTCCAGGCCAGGCCGGAAGCTCTGTTGGCCATGTCGATAGCAAGCCACTTGGAGGGTGGCTTCGAGCGAACTGGCCGCAAAACCACAAGCCGTTCACGGGCTCGATTTCGAAAGTCGCGCGGCCGGCGGGCGGACGGTCATCGCAGCCGGTTGTACGCGGACCCGAGCCAGGCGAGGCGGAGCGGTTCCTTCGCTGCCCGGAGCGAATCGGCTGGATGGCCGGCGCCGCAGTTCGGCGGTTGGTACGGCGCCACCGGCGTCCATCGCAACTCCGTTCGGTCGCGGCAGCAACGGCGTGATGCGGTGTCCCGCGCCTGCCTGGGGGCAACGGACGAAGCGCCTGCGGGCGCCCTCGAATGGCGCTCACTCCCACCGGCGCGGGCCCGCCCAGATTCGATGGGTTGCGAGCCGGAATTGAGATCGGAGAGCGAGTGCGACCAAGTCACCAGCGACATGGGGCTGGGCAAAGAAGGGTGCAAGTGCGCCGCGCTTTGCATCCACTCCTGTTCGGAAGCCGAAGACGGTAGATAGCATGCCTCGCGCCACAACGCCCGCGTGCTGGACCAGAACTGCATTACCGGCGCGGCTACCGAGGCAGTCTTGGACAGAAGCAGCGTGGGAAGAGGGCTGGGAATCGCGGGCGCGGTCGCCACTGGCGGGGGAAGGCTGGTAGCGCTGGCCCATCCAAGAGGAGCTGAATCGGCGACCGGATTTAACCCGGTCTGCGCCGGCGAGGAAACGTTGACAAATCGTGGGAGCTGGTTGGCGACGTCGCTCCGCAGCCACGCGGAATCAAGCTCACTGAGCGAAGGCTCCGAGGGCACAGGGCTCTCTGAGGCTACGGGCAGTGCGTTGGATGCCTTCGGCAACGCGAATACTCGGGATGCCAGTTGCGGTTTCGCGGCCTCGCGGCGCGGACTGACGGTTCCTTCGAGAAGCGAGGGTGGCGCAATGTGCGGTTCGGCAGGCTGGACTGCAAGATACGGCTCAGCGGCGAAAGAGGTGAAACTGGATAGCGCGCCAAAATTCTCGTGCATGACCGGGGGAATCAATCGAACCAGGTCCCTCTGCGGGCGCAATATGCCGGTCACCTGCGGAAGTGGAGGATGGGATCCCAGGCGCCCTTTCCAAAACGGCTGGTACGCAATTGCCGGGGGCGGGGGCGCGAATATCGAGCCGGCAGGGCCGCCAGGTTGCCGGGAAGGCAGACGCGGCTGCGGCAATGGGGTTTCGATGGAGACATTCTGAGGAGGCGGAACCGGCCCTTTGCCACGATATGGCTCGCCCATTCGCAACGGGATCATCTTTGCGCCGTTTGAGTCGAGCAGCAGCGTAGCCGTCGCCGACACCACCACCGGCGGATAGCCTTGCGGGACTGGTCGCCAAGTGGCCTGGCTCGTGATCGGCGTTACCTCAGCGGAAGGCTGGGCCGGGGAGACATCCAGGACCAGCGAGCGCGAAGCCCGGAGCAGAGGCTCCGGCGCGGGGCTGGCCGGCAACTGAACGGTAGCCGTGACCAGTTCCTCAACGTCGTAGGTCTTGAGCGGTATCGCGGGCTGATCCTGGCGAGAGGGCAATTCGGGAAGAAAGGACGCGGTTTCAGGCAGATCAGTGACGGAGTCTGTGCCCACAGCTTCCACCAGGCTAGCGATTTCGAGCGTTGCCGAGGTCTCCTCGGTGCCCTCCGTTGCCTGGAGTTCCAGCACCGGCTCGGCTGGCGGCTGTTCGGCAGTCGCCTGCGTTTTCTCGGAGTCAACCGCTGGCGGATCCTGCTTGGCCTCGGGCCGCGGCAGCTTGCGTCGGGGAACAGTAACCTCGGTTACGGATTCGCGAAGGCGCTCAAAAGAAAGGCCGAAGTGCAGTTCCTGATGCTCCAGACAGCAGAATTGCAGCCCTTTCAACCGTTGGATCATCCCTAATTTCTTGTTGCAATATTGGCAAAACATCTGTTGAGCTCTCCGCCACCTTAACCTTCGGCGGAATGAGGCTAGGCCAGCAGGGCTAAGAAGCCCTAGGGCCTCCGTCTCACGCCCGCCAGCCTTAGGGCAAGCCTAGGTGAAAGAGCTGACTTGTTTCCCCGTGGAAATACGTCGTGGTAAGCTTTTCGAGAGATGCCGGACCAGCGTGAGCCGATCCTTCGGGAGCAGCCCCCCATGGCTCCGCTCTCCCGGTGGGTGGAGTGCGCGTGGTTTCTAAACAGTCCTGAGGCTCTCCCAGCGCATCGCGTTCCGCCGGATGGGTGCCTCGATATTGTGTATGATCGCGCGAACGGCCTGCGCGCTATCGGGACCATGACCAGGGAGCAGCGGTTTCATTTTCCGAAAGGCGCTTACCTGGCCGGTGTCCGTTTTCGGCCCGGAATGGCCGGCAGTTTCCTCGGTGTACGCCCAGTGGAATTGACCGACAGTTCAACGCCGCTCGAAGACCTGTGGCCGCGGCGTGCCCGCGAGTTGCAGCGCCAGTTGGATGACGCCGAATCACTAGGAGGCGCGATGCGGATCCTGCTCCATCACCTGCCCGCGCCCAATACTGCTCTTACGCCCACGCAACGGGCCATGGAAGCGCTGGCCGCCGCTAATGGGAACGCCAATCTCGAGAACATGGCGCGTCACGCCAATTTGAGCCCGCGCCAGTTTCGCCGCCGCTGCCTGGAAGAAAGCGGGCTGACGCCGAAGCAGCTCTGCCGCGTGCTGCGCTTCCGTCACGCCTGCCGCATGGCCGGGGAGCACGGCCGGCCGAATTGGTCCGCCATCGCGGCCGAAGCCGAGTATTTCGATCAGGCGCACCTGATTCGCGACTTCCACCAGTTCACCGGCCAAACACCCATGGCCGTTTTTTCCAATACCCGGCAGCGCCACTCCGGCTAGGATCGAGGCATGAAGATCACAGCCGTTTTGATGGTGGAAGAGATTGAGAAATCACTGCCCTTCTGGATGGACCGGATGGGTTTCACAAAAACCGTGGATGTGCCGGAAGGCGACCGCCTCGGCTTCGCGATTCTGGTGCGCGATGGAGCGGAGATCATGCTGCAAACCATCGAAAGCATCCGCAAAGACGCTCCTCAGTTTGTGCCGCAGAGCTTGTCCCACGATTTCGGTCTTTTTGTCGAAGTGGACGATTTTGCCGATATTTTGAAGCGCCTGGAAGGCTATCCCACGGCGCTGGAGGAACGAACCACGTTCTACGGCATGCGCGAAATCGGGGTACGCGAGCCAAACGGGCACATCGTCGTATTCGCCGCGCGCGGATCGGCTTGAGCGCCTCGCCAGTCTGGGTTCATAACTGCTTCCACAAGATGGTGGTGTCGCACCAGGAGCCATCGGGATAGAGCGCGCATTTCGGGATGACTCCGGCTTTGGTCCAACCCAAGCGAAGGTACAATCGTTCAGCCCGATCTCCCGTCACTGTATCCAGCACCAGCAGGGTCTTGCCTGCCAGGCGGCTGGCTTCTTCCGCGGATTCCATGAGCCGTTGGCCGATGCCATGGCCACGCGCCGATCTCAGAACGAGCAGTTTGGCGACATTCGCCCGATGGGGTTGATTGGGAGGCATCGCGGTCAGGATCTGGACCGTGCCCACCAATTTCGAATCGACAAAAGCGGCCAGCAGGATGCGGTCGCCTTGCCGGACACCTTCGGCAACATCCTCGAAAAACGATTCCGCCTTGGCCCTGGAAAGCGATGCCAGAAAGCTCACCGACGCGCCTCCTTCGACGCAGTCCAGCAGAACCTCAGCGAGGTCGCCCACATACTGGCGGGCATGCTCCGCGGTCAATCGCCGAATTTCTATCACGAGAACAGCTTACGATTTTCCCAGAGGAGAGCGTCAGGCTTCTTCTGGCAGAGCTTCTTCGGTAGGACTTCGAGAGCGTCCACGGCAAGACTCTTTTTTGCCGCGCGCTAGCGCAAGAACCTAGTGGAGGCTGGCTGCCAAATCCCGCGCCAGCACCTCGGCCCGTTCCGACAAGCTCTTGGCGCCGGCCAGATCGGAGTCCCGCGTGGCGCGCGCCTGCTGCATAAAACTCCGGACCTGCTCCAGCTCAGTTTGCTGATCCTGGGTCAACTGCCGCCCGGCAATCGAACTCAGGCTGACCTGGGCGTGCGACAAGCTTTGATCGATGGCCGTGTTGTACTGTTTCTGCTCATCGGCGCTAAGGACGTCGCCCAGAACGGGTGGCGGAGGTGCGGGTGCCGGCGGAGTTGCGGGATTCGCTTCCGGCGGCGGGGCGGGGGGAGTGGCCGCTGAGCGAGCCGGTTTCTTCACTGCCGGAGTTGGTTGCGGCGGTTTGTTGACCTGATAGGTGTTTTGTTGCTGGGGGCGCGCGGTCGTTGGGGTTGCAGGGCGCGGCGAACTGGGAGGCTGAGCACCGGCAGCCGCTGGCGCCGAGGGGGGCGTTGCCGCTGGCTGGTAACTGGCGGGCGGTGAGGGAAGCGGTACCGCCTTCCTGCTATGGCAGGCGGATTCCCAAACTAGAAATAATAGGAAACCGGCCTGAAGGCGCGGAAAGCGTGGCATGGAATCACCGAGTCGCCGGACTACGAACCAGTGCTTGCCGAAGTGGATACCGCACCCTGGTAATCGACCATTCTCGGAAAGCGCATCCGGAATGTGGTGCCCTTTCCTGGCTCGCTGGTAAAGTCGATTGTACCATTGTGCAGTTGGACCACCCGGAAAGTGGTGGCAAGGCCGATGCCGGACCCCGTCTCTTTGGTGGTGAAATAAAGCTGGAACACGCGACTCTGGATCTCCCGCGCGATTCCGGGACCCACGTCGCTCACCGTAAGCTGGCACTGGCTGCCGTCGCTGGCCGTTCTGGTGAACAGCGTTCCGCCCTCCGTCATGGCTTCCAGTCCGTTGTTGATCACGTTGAGAATGGCCTGTTTCAACAGATCTGCATCGCCTGAGATCCACAGTTTGTCGGGCTGCAATACCGTTCTTAATTCCACGCTCTTGACGCTAGCGTCGACCGAAACCAGCGCCAATACCTCATTCACAAGATCGTTGAAATCGATGGGCCCGTAGTTCAGATCCACCGGCCGGTTGAAATTCAGGAAGGTCTTCACCACGGTGTCCAGCCGCTTGATTTCCCGTCCAATCACATCGATCTCCGGCTGCTCCCCATCCAGTTTGCCCCGCAAAACTTCCAGGTGCAGGGCCATGGCGTTCAGCGGATTTTTGATCTCATGCGCCACGCCGCCGGTGAGCCGGCTGATGGCCGCCAGGCGGGAAGAGAAGTCGAGCTGCTGTTCCAGCTGCCGGCGGCTTTCCACGTCGCGGATCGTAACCAGCGTCCCCATGTCGTCCTGGCCGGAGCGATTCTTGAGATGCTGGACGCCGACCACCAGCCGCAGCGGCGCCTGGCCGTCGCGCGCAATGGTGACCGGCTGTTCCTCGATCGATCGGCGGTCTTGCAAAGCTCCGCCTATGATCTGGCCCAGGATTGTAGACGGAGGAAACAGCTCATCGGTGGTGCGTCCGGCCATGTCGTCATGGGTCAGGCCGAGCATTCTCTCGGCAGGCTCACCCGCCATCAGCAAGCGGCCGGTATCGTCAAAAAGCAGGACGCCCTCTTCGAGCTGCCGCAGCAGTTGCTCGATGTTGGTCCGCAGTTCAGTGGCGTCTTGTTTGGCGCCGCGGTACTGTTCGTCCAGCAGGCTCAATTTAGAATGCACGTCGGCGAACTCGCGGGATTCGCGGCGATCCCTGGGAACGGCCACGCCGAACTGGCCGGTGCGGATCAGGTCGATTCTATGGCTGATGCGCTGTAGGGGGTCCAGAATCACGTCGGGCAGCACGGCTCCCAGAATAATCGCGACGCCTAGCGCCAACGCGAACGCCAGCAGCAGGCTCTTCAGCGCCGGTTCGACGGAGTGCTTCAACAAAACCGACCGGATGACCACGGTGATGTTGAACAGCACGTGCTTGCTGCCCTGGATCCCGATGGGGCGCGTGGACACATAGTTTTCGCGCCGCGTGATCAGATCCCACAGATTCACGGCCCACCAGCGCTGCTGAATTTCGTGAATATCTTCGGAGCCCGCAAAGGCGTTGCTGGCTGTCACCGGCGGGGCGGAGGCAAGAACGTTGCCTTGCTCGTCGGTGATGAGGATCGCCAGCGCCAGGTCGGATTTGGCCAGCGTGGCCTTGAGCAAGTCTGTGATGTCGGGATCCTCACGGATGATTCCTGTCCAGGTGTCCTCCCATTGGTTCATGGAGGCGGGGTGAATTCCGAGCCTGGTGGTCTCCGCTTTCAGATGATTTTCGAGGTAGATGTGGAACTGGTCGGCGATTAAGTCGGCTCGATCGGAGGCGGCGCTGAAGGAAGCCTTGGTGAAGTCCGAAAGATAGAGCAACGACATTACGACTACGACGGCGGTGACCAAGGTCACAATCGCGCCCCGCAGCCGAGCCTTCAGAGACATTTATGCGTCGGTGCCCGCCTCCATCTCGGCGGCGCCGTACTCCTTCAGCTTGTTAAACAGAGTCTTCAGGCTGATGCCGAGGATTTCGGCGGCCCGGGTTTTGTTATTGCGGGTATGCTTCAACGTGAGTTGAATTAGCGCCTTCTCGGCCTCGCCGACGGTGGTACCGACAGGCAGCCGCACGGCATCCGGCTCAATTTCCTGCTGCACCGGCCGGGCGCCGGCCGGTACGCCAAAGTCGCGCGGAAGATGATGCTTGGTGATGGTGCCTTCTCCCGCCAGGATCACCGCGCGCTCCAGGACATTGCGCAGTTCGCGCACGTTGCCGGGCCAGGAGTATCGCTTGAGCAGCTCCTTCACTTCGGAATTTACATCTACCACGCGGGTCTCATGCTTGCGGTTCAACATCTCGATGAGCGCTTCGGTGAGTTGAGGAAGGTCGCCCTCGCGCTGGCGCAGGGGCGGCAGCGGGACTTGGAACACATTGAGCCTGTAATACAGATCCTCGCGCAATTCGCCTTTCCGCAACGCCTCTTCGAGTACTTTATTGGTGGAGGCGATGACGCGCACGTCCACCGCGATCTCGCTCTTTCCGCCCAGCCGGCGCACATAGGAATCTTCCAGCACGCGCAGCAGTTTGGCTTGCGTCCCTACCGGCATCTCGGCCAATTCATCCAGCAGCAACGTGCCGTGCTGCGCCAGCTCGAAGCATCCGGCGCGGCGCTCAACCGCGCCGGTGAACGCGCCTTTTTCATGGCCGAACAGTTCGCTCTCCATCAGAGTTTCGGGCAATGCCGCGCAGTTGATGGCAACAAATGGCCCGTCGCGCCGCGGGCTCAGATGATGCACGGCGCGCGCGACTAATTCCTTGCCGGTTCCGCTTTCGCCAGTCACCAGCACGGCGGCTTTGGATGGCGCCACTTGCCGGATCAGCGAAAACACCTGTTGCATGGCGGGACACGTGCCCACCAGATCCACCAGCACGCCCTGATACGACAATTGCCGCTGCAATCGCTCCGCTTCTTCGGCGAGGCGGCTTTGCGTGGCAGCACGTTCCAGCAGAACCTTCAGCGCGCTCGGCTGGATCGGTTTTTCCAAAAACCAGAACGCGCCCAGATCGTGCATGGTCTGCACGGCGGTCTCTATGTTTCCGAAAGCCGTCAGCACGATGGTGGGGGGCAGGGTATTCTGCGAGCCTAAACGCTTCAGAAGTTCGAAGCCGTCCATGCGCGGCATCATCAGATCGGTAACCAAAACATGGGTGGGGGTCTGCGCCAGTTTTTCGAAGGCGTCCTGGCCGTCGAAAGCGGTATCCACTATGAATCCCCAGGATTGGATCATCTTGGCGAGGCCGGCGCGTTGATTTTCTTCGTCATCCGCCACGAGCACACGAACGTGGGGTGTTGAGGGCGTATTTCCCATTCATTCAATTGTATCTGGCTGGCCTTCGGTCTGGTAGTGGGTCAGTTTGAAATACCATAGCGTAAAGGATTGACAATGAAGGAATCTGAAGCTCCGCCCAGAGACTCGCACTCCTGGATTGAGAATCTAACAGAGACATGCAAGAGGCGGGTTGACGCGCGGGAAATATCGAGGGAACTTTATGGAATCGCGGCCCGCTATGCAGACTCCGCATTCACCGCTCTCATAAGTGCGATTCGATCCGATATTGGATACTTCCGCGAGCGCTGCCCGGATCGCGAGGCGGTTGTATCCATCAGACTCGTTGGCCCACAGGAGTTTACAATCTGGACCGGAGTTCCACACGACTCAACCGTAAAGATCTGGCAGGGAGACGCCTGCATAGAATACGAGGTTAAGGTCAGACCAAATCCGCGCTGCATCCCCGAAGGAGCGAGGGGGCGCATGCTCGTAAAGGCCGATTTTGACCGAAATGTATGGCTAGAGCACGACGGGAAGGCCATCAGTTACGAAGCTGCCTCACGGTTCCTGATCGAAGACATCTTGCGTTCGCTATTTTAGGTTCAGCGCACTCAGCCACGCGCGTTCCGTCGCGGTAGAAGCACCCGGTGACTTGGCAGCTAGGACCATGAAGAGGTTCGAGAGGCCGTCCCAATCAAGCGGATCGCCATACTTGCCCTTGACCGGAATGCGTGGCCTTCTCTTGCTGAAGTCTTCAGCCGATGAAGCGCTCTTACGCCCATTGCATTTGTTGCAAGCGGTAGCGAGGTTTGAGATTGCGGACGAACCACCACCGCTGTGAGCTTCTACGTGGTCGATTACCGCGCCAAAATGATCCAGTAACGGCGCGTCTCTTCTGCGCCAGTTACGATTGTAGTAGGCAAGCGGGGAGGTAAGCCCTTCTTGCTTTGCAAACTCTGCGAGGTACCTCAACATTGGCGCAAAGATCACCGGGCATCCACACCAACGACAAAGCCAACGGTCACGCCGGAAGACCTGGACTTGGATTGCGCGCGAGGCGTAGCGCGGATGCCTCGTCCGTTCGGGGGCGACCATCAGACAAGCCTATCAGTACGCGTAGGCCAATTTGTGGCGATCCGCGACCGCTCAAGCAGCGTTATGATTGGGAAACTGACATGACGTTATGTATTGGCGCGCTCGCTCAAGCCCCAGGTGGTCAATGTATCGTTCTCTGTTTTGATTCCAAGGTATCGACTGATGAATTTAGTTCCGAAAGCGAGTATAAATTCCGACGCCTTAGCAATCAGCTTGTAGGACTGTTTTCTGATAGCCCTGGCCGCGCCAAGGAACTTGCTCTGATTTACGAAAGGTATCTAAAGACAGTAGAACTGACAGAAGAGAACGCGGTAGAGCATTTGAGGGAGCCGTTCTCTGAACTAAAAAACAGGCTTGCCAACAATTACATGCAGCGCAAGTTGGCGATCTCTTACCAGCAACTTCTGGATCGCGGGGATGACTGGCTAGGAAAAGAACTGAGGCTGAAATACATCTCGGACATTGCTGCCCATAAACCGAGGGTCAGTTTGATTGTCGCCGGATTCCTTGGGCAGACGCCGCTTCTCTATGAATTGAGAGACGGCGAGCTTGAATGGCGAACGACCTTTTCGCTTATAGGAAGCGGAGCTTTCGCTGCGGAACCGCCACTTCACGCAAGGAATCACACGTTCAATACGCTGCGCGAGGATGCCCTGTACAATGTCTACGAGGCTAAGAGAATCGGAGAAACCAGTCCCGCTGTAGGGAGAGACACGAGGATGCTGATATTGTATTCACCGAATAAAGACAGCAAGGGACACATTCTGGCGGACGTAGTAACGCCCATTGGCACTGCTTATTTAGAAAAGCAATTCAGACGATATGGTCCAAGGCCAGTAAAAAAGTGGGCGGCTATACCCGAGGGCGGTCTACAGCGCGCTTACTTTAACATCAGCGAGGGCTACTAAGTCCTGGATCGACCACGGGCGATCCGTCACGCCCGCTTCCATTGCCGGAGTCACCCGAAGCGTCTGATGAATTCGGCAGAAGTTGTAGTACATGATGTGCAGCGCAATCATCGCAACGTGATTCTCGATCTTCTTACTGAAGGCGTTCGTTAGCCGGGTGAACCGGCGCATCGACATGCGCATTGTGAGGTTCTGGCGCTCGATGTAAGATGTGCTGATGTGTTTCGGATCGGGGTCACCGTCGATTACGCGAGTCTCGCATCCGATGCATTCGGCGGGGCTGTAGCGCTTCTGACCCTCGGACGTGTCGTTGTAGATTTTCTGGAGCATCGCGTAATCTACTTGCCCATGAAACGCCTTCTCGACAGCGGCCAAGTAGACATTCAAGCCGTCGCTGGTTAGCTGGATGCGATTTGCTAAACGTCCGGCAAGATCATTTACGAAGATGCGGGCGGTAACGCCGTCGCGCGGCCCAACCACCCAGGACGGAATCAGTTTGGTATCCGCATCGATTGCGACCCAGGTCCACACGTCACCGGCAAAGGGATTCTTAGCCGCTATCTCTGGCGTAACGTTCTTGGCCTTCGCGTAGCAGAAGCTCCATATTTCATCGACCTGGACGCGCTTGCAGGGCAGATTAACGAGATGTTTGTCGAGGTAGTCAGAACAAGCCGCGCCAAGTTCGACCAAAAGCTTTACAATCGTGTTTTTGGCAACACCGGTCATGCGAACCGTCGCGCGGATCGAGTTGCCCTCCACCAATGCAGCAACCACTTGCGCCTGTTTCTTTGGATCTAGCTTGTTCATCTGACCCAATTATACAGCGGTCAAGCACAAGAGTCAAGTACAAAAAATGCGCGACAAACTAGCCTTCGTCCTTATGGAGAAAATAATCGGGTTGATAAAAGACTCCGGGGCAAACCGGCGTGAGGCGCTCTCTGCCGTAAGAGCGGTGGAAGCTATGCTTCCGGAGGTCGAACTTGAGACGGCCACGACGATGGATCTGGAGACTTGAGCATGGCTTCTGGCAGTGGCGTTCCATCGGTAAGAACGCAATGCTTGCCCAATAGAGCCAGTAAGTCTGGGACCGCCTTTCCGCTAATGTTTACGTGGTGAGTTTCGCTAAAGATCAAGCGGATTTCACCTTCCCTGATCTCGAACATACGAACCTGATTCAGGTTTAAGACTATCTCTTTACCAGTGTCTCGGTTATCGCCCAAGATCAATACGAGATTGGGTATGAGTGCGGAGTCCATGGCGTTTAATTTCCCTTCTTGCCCCAGCGCGTCTTCGCGGCCTTCGCCGCGATCTGTGAGCGTTTCTTGGGTGTGAGCTTCGCTGCCCGAGCAGCGCCGCCCTTGAGTCCGCCTAGCCGTCCCAGGGCTACGGCGTGCGGGTTCTTGTTCGGGTCCGGCGCGGGCGCTCGCACCTCCTCGCGTGGATCGTACTTTGGGACTTGCCCGGTTGCCTCTTGAATGATCCGATACGCGAGTTGATTCGGATCGCGCGGTCTCTTGCTTGAGCGGTCTTCCATACCCCAAGTATGACAAGCCCAGAAGTTATGTCAACGGCTGGATTTTTCAAACTGACCCACTACCTTCGGTCTGTACACGAAGGCGCAATTGCCATTGGATTTGCAGCTGCGTGCGACGTCCCCAGAGAGGCAGGCAGGATCAGCGGATGGAACTGCACGCGAACCTATGCCGCTGCGCGCCGATGCAAACCCGCACCACGATGGCCCACGCGAGTAGAGACGAATGAAGCACGCCTGACATTTGGGAAGATCAGACAGCCTGCCTTTGCGAAGCCCCCGCCGGAATCAATCCTCACGTATCATATTTACTTGGACTTCAGATCGCTCTTAGCGCAGCGTACGCTGGTCGCCCGCGGGACAATGGTCGTAGTGGGGCTGCTTGCTTTATGTCTCACGCCGGTATCCGCGCAACGCGAGTTGTCGGGGTCGGCCCAGGCTCGCCTGTCGCTCGATCGCCTCAACGTCGTCGGCAGCGTGCTGATGATCGCCGCGCATCCCGATGACGAGAACACCGCGTTGCTGGCGTACCTGGCGCGTGGCCGCAAGGTTCGCACCGGCTATCTCTCGCTGACGCGCGGCGAAGGCGGCCAGAATCTGATCGGCGCCGAACAGGGCGACGAGCTCGGCATCATTCGTACGCAGGAGTTGCTGGCGGCCCGGCGCATCGACGGCGCGGAGCAGTTCTTCACGCGCGCCATCGATTTCGGTTTCACCAAAACGCCGCAGGAATGTTTCGAGAAGTGGGGCCACGACAAAATCCTGAGCGATGTAGTCTGGGTGATTCGCCGCTTCCGCCCCGACGTGATCATCCTGCGCTTTAGCGGAACTCCGCGCGATGGCCACGGCCAGCATCAGGCGTCGGCGATTCTGGGCCGCGAAGCTTACACCGCCGCCGCCGATCCCAAGCGATTTCCGGAGCAGTTGAAATGGGTGCAGCCTTGGCAGGCCAAGCGCCTGATGTGGAATCCCGGGGCTTTCACCAAAGAGCAGCGCGAAGAAGTGGAGAAGATGCCCAACCGCATCACGGTGGATCCGGGCGACTACGATCCGGTGCTGGGCCACTCCTACGCCGAAATCGCCGGCATGTCGCGCAGCATGCATCGCAGCCAGGGCATGGGCGCCGCCGAGCGCAAGGGATCGGCCAAGGATTATTTGATCACGCAGTCCGGGCCCCCGGCGACGCACGATATTTTCGACGGCATCGATATCTCCTGGAATCGCATTCCGGGCGGGCGACCGGTCGGCCAGGTGATGGCCGAAGCCGCGAAGACATTCGATCCGGAAAATCCCGATCGAACCGTTCCGCTGCTGCTCAAAGCCGAGAAACTGATGGCGCCGCTGCACGATCCGCTGGTGGCTCTGAAACAGCACGAATTGAGCGAGGCGATTGCGCTTTGCACCGGGCTGTGGCTGGACGCGGACGCCGATAAATTCGCCGTCACGCCCGGCGGATCGCTGAAGTTCGATGCCACCGCGCTCAGTCGCGATCACCTGGCGGTGCAAGTGAAATCGGTGGACATCGAAGGCATTTCGCCCGCGACAACCAAAGACAAATTCGGCGGTGTTCTTCCGTTCAACGAGCCGCAAGTCTACGCGTTAAATACCACCATCCCCGAGCACGAGCCGCTGTCGCAGCCCTATTGGCTGGTGGAGCCCAAGCAGGGCGATACGTACACGGTCCCGAATCAGCTCGACGTCGGGCTTCCCGAAAATCCGCCGCTGTTTGAAGCGCATTTTCACTTGCGGATCGAGTCCCAGGATGTCGAAGTTGTTCGGCCGGTGGATTATCGATACATCGAACGCGCGCAAGGCGAACTGACGCGTCCGGTGGTGGTTGAGCCTCCGGTAGCGTTGCAGTGGTCTCAATCCGCCATCTTGTTTCCAAACGGCTCGGCGAAAAGCGTTGAATTGCAGGTGCAGGCCAACGTGGCAAAGGCCGCCGGCAAAGTTCAGATTCAAATGCCGCCGGGTTGGCGCGTTTCTTCGCCATCGGGCGATTTCCATTTGACGTCGCCTGGCGAGCAGAGCGAAGTTTCGTTCTCGCTCACGCCTCCATCGAATAACGCGCAAGGTGTTTTGACAGCCAGCGCGAAAGATGGCGATCAGACCGTCACCACGTCGATGGAGACCATCAGTTACCCGCACATCCCCACGCAGGTTTTGTTTCCTCCGGCCACTGCGAAACTGGTGCGCGCCGATGTGCGGCTGCTGGCCAAGACCATCGGCTATGTGATGGGCGCGGGCGATGAGATGCCGCAAGCGCTGCAGCAAATGGGCGCGGATGTGACGTTGCTGGGCGCCGACGACTTGGCCGACGGTAATCTCAGCCGCTTCGATGCGATCGTCACCGGCGTGCGCGCCTACAACGTGCGTGCGGATTTGCGCGCCAATGAGGGCCGGCTGCTCGATTATGTGAAGAACGGCGGAACGTTGGTGGTGCAGTACAACGTGGCCGACGGCCGCAATCCGTTCGGAGGAGCCACGACGCTGCTGGCGAATATCGGTCCCTATCCGCATCACCACTGGCCCGGAGCGCGTCACCGTGGAAGAAGCGCCGGTGCAGTTCCTGAATCCCGCCAGCCCGCTTGCTGCACAAGCCCAACGAAATTACCGCCAGCGATTTCGAAGGCTGGATTCAGGAGCGCGGCCTTTATTTCGCATCGAAATGGGACGAGCATTACCAGCCGCTGTTTGAAACGCACGATCCGATGGAGAAGCCGCAGACCGGCGTCACGCTATACACGCGCTACGGCAAGGGTGCCTATGTGTTCACTGCGTTCTCCTGGTTTCGCGAGCTGCCTGCCGGAGTTCCGGGCGCGTTTCGCATCTTCGCGAATCTGTTGAGCGCCGGAAAGACGCAGTGAGCGGCGAGCCGCACAAAATACCGCATCCGGTTGAAGACGAACCGCCGCCGATTCTGGGCTCATGGCGGCGAATTTACATCATCGTTCTTTGTTACCTCGCGTTCCTCATCGCCGGGTTCTACGTTTTCACTAGAGTTTTCGCTTCATGAGGCCACTCGATTGGGTGGTGATGTTCGCGTGGCTCGCCTTCATCGTCAGCTACGGGCTGTACCGCGGCCGCGGCAGCAGCACCATGAACAAGTATCTTCTGGCGGGCAAATCCATGCCGTGGTACGCCATGGGCCTTTCCATCATGGCGACGCAAGCCAGCGCCATCACCTTCATCTCCACCACCGGCCAAAGCTACACCGACGGCATGCGCTTCGTGCAGTTCTATTTCGGACTGCCGATCGCGATGGTGATCCTGTGCGCCACCGCCGTTCCGATTTTCCATCGCGCCAACGTCTACACCGCGTACGAATATCTGGAACAGCGCTTCGATTCCAAGACCCGCTCGCTGGTGAGCCTGATTTTTCTCATCCAGCGCGGCCTGGCGTCCGGGCTTTCGCTCTATGCGCCCGCCGTGGTGCTGTCGGTGATCCTGGGATGGCCCGATCGCAGCCACCACCATCCTGATGGGCGTCCTCATCATGACCTACATCTCGTTCGGCGGCATCAAAGCGGTCACCTGGGCCGACGTCCAGCAGATGTCGCTGATCCTGTGCGGGCTGGTGCTGGCGCTGGTGCTGGCCATCCATCTTCTGCCGCACAATGTTTCCTTTCGGCGACGCCGTTTCGCTGGCCGGCGCGGCCGGAAGGCTGAATGCCGTCACTCTCAACTTCGATTGGAACGACCGCTACAACATCTGGAGCGGCGTGATCGGCGGAATGTTTCTGGCGCTCGCTTACTTCGGCTGCGATCAGTCGCAGGTGCAGCGCTATCTTACCGGAAAATCGGTGGCGCACAGCCGCCTCAGCCTGCTGCTCAACGCGGTGGCCAAGATCCCGATGCAGTTCTTCATCCTGTTCATCGGCGCGATGGTGTTTGTGTTTTTCATTTTCGAAAGACCGCCGCTGCTGTTCCAGCCCGTGGAACTGAAGAACGTCCAGCACGATGCGCGATTCCCGGCCGTGGAGCGCCGTTATCAGGAAGCGTTCGCGCATCGCCGCGACGCAGCGGACCAATTTCTACAGGCGAACCGGTCTGGCGATCCTGCCGCGCGCACGGCCAGCATCCAGCGTTATCGCAACGCGCAGCAGGAGCTGAACGATGCGCACGCCGCCGGCGAGCACTTGGTGGGAAAAGAATTCGACGACACCAATTACATCTTTCTATCGTTTGTAGGCGCAATATCTTCCCGCGGGCGTGGTGGGTCTGATCGTCGCCGTGATTTTTTCAGCGGCCATGTCGTCTACTTCCGGCGAGATTAATTCGCTCTCCGCCGTCACCGTGATCGACATCTACCGGCGGCACGTCAAGCCCGACGCGTCCGACCGTCATTATCTGATCGCCTCGCGCATCGCTACCGTCTTTTGGGGCTGCTTCGCCATGGGCTTCGCGCAATACGGCAAGAACTTCGGCGCTTTGATTCAGGCCGTGAACGTGATCGGGTCGCTATTCTATGGCGGGCTGCTGGGCGTGTTCGTGCTGGCGTTCTTCTTCCGCAGCGTGGGAGCGAACGGCGCGTTTTTGGCGTGTCTGGCCGGCGAGGCGGCCATCTTCGCCGCCAACCTGTTCACCAATATTTCGTTCCTCTGGTACAACGTGATCGGCTGCGTGGTGGTGATCCTGGTGGGGGTCGCCGTGTCGAAGCATTTTCGACCGAACCATTCACGACCGGCCCCTCGAGCTCAGAAACGCTGCTGATAGCCCGCGCTAATCCTGGAGAGAGCAGCTGCGTAGTCCAGGCGCGTCCCGTTATAGTTGGCCCACTCGAACGGATAAGGGCGGCGCATTCGTAGCCTTGAAGCGCAAGATTAGGAACTCATCGAATTCTGGTGCGGCTTCGGCTCGCAGACGGCGCTCGGCTGCGGCCGCTTCCTGAAATGGATGTGAGAAACCCGGCCTTGCCGGTGGTCGGAAAAGGCCGATCGCCTTCATAGCCGATCGTGCTTTCCGCTTGGTTAATGCCGACGATGGCCACGCAGATTGGATGCCCACCTCCACGCCGGAACTGAACCACCTGGTTTCTAAGATCGTTAATCACACGATCGATTTGCTTGATCATGGCCTTAGCAAGTATCTTGCACTTCAACGCCAATCTCAACGGTTGCAATCGGGCCTCTTCCTACCTGCGTAACCGGCATCGAAGATCGGGGCCATCTCGCCGGGAATAACCTCGCCAAAGGTTCCGTCACCGCGGCGAGCGTCAATGCCGCGACGTCGATTCTGAACATTCAATACGCGGTCTTTACAGAGTCACGATTGCGTCAATGAGCTTAGAAGATCGTTGAACGGCGACCAGATCTTCGTAGAGATGCATCGCAACGAAGTCGCCTTGATTTGAAGATCGATGTTTGTAAATTTTGCCTTCAAAGAGGCGCTGGAACTCGATGAGCAGCCGATACTCGTTTTGCTTGGGAGTCTCCGTCAAATGTGACCTCGGCGTCGGTTCCGCCCACCAGACGAGGCTCACGAGCGGTACTCATAATCCGCCACCGCGCTAGCTCAACATAGGCAGGCTCGATTTCGTTAGCGATCGAATTCCTTCCCGCGATGATAGCAGCTTGAGACGTTGAGCCCGTGCCCGCGAACGGATCAAGCACCGTATCGCCCGCGAAACGAGAACAGTTTGATGAGCCGTTCGGCCAGTTCGATCGGGATATGGGGCAGGATGCCCAGCCCGCGTAGACGCACCTCGCAGATCGGTCCAGATGGAACGCTGCCAAGCCTGCATTTCCTCGCGCGTAAGCATAGAGAGCGCTTTCTGAATCATCGGCGCGGAACGATATTCGCCGCCCTTGCGCAGAAACAGAATGTATTCGATATCGTTCTTGATAATTCCGCCGGGTTGATAAGGCTTGCCATAGAATCCAGCAGCCATTGCCCTGCGCTTCAGTGACGCCGTTGGCGATTTTGTGCCACAAGATGGGCATGAGGCAATCCAGGCCAAGCTTGCGCACCCGAACCTGAATGTCTGCGTGAAGCGGGACCAAGTGATGGCGCCCGCCTCTTCTTGCGCGGGATGCAAACATCGCCTACGACGCAACAAATCCGGCCACCGCCTACAAGAACACGGGCACATTCGCTCCAAACGCGATCCAGTTCATCAAGAAAGTGCTCATAATCCTCGAAGTGACCCATCTGGCTTTTGTTACCTGGTACGTATTCCTTGAGAGTCCAATAAGGAGGCGATGTAACCACTAAGTGAACAGAACGATCGGGCAACCATGATAAGTCGCGAGCATCTCCCTAATGCGATCCGATGGCTCGGTTCGATCATAAGGTTCAGGCCACACCACCTCGCGGTAATAGCGATTGGCCTCAAGAAGCGCTTGCAATCCTTCCGGCGTATTGTCTTCGATTGAAAGGGATGGCTTCCGTAGCCTGGCGCGCTTCGTTGTGCCGTTCGTGAAGAGCACCGATTGAAGGGGGTGGTTGTCTACGCTTGGTCTTGGCTGGTCTGCTGTTCACTGGTGCCTGGCCGAACTGCAACTTTGACGTTACGAAGATTGTAGCGTTGTCACTATCGAGTTCGCTCATCTAACTGAGCTTATCGACGGATAAAGCCGACGGTTACAGCAACTCCGCCATACTGAAGAAGAACGGAATCTCCACCGCCGCGGTCTCCGGCGCGTCCGAGCCATGCACCGCGTTGCGCTCGATGTTCTTCGCGAAGTGTTTCCGCACGGTGCCCTCCGCCGCCTTCTCCGGATTGGTGGCGCCCATCACTTCGCGCCAGTGCTTGATCGCGTTCTCGCGCTCCAGCACCAGCACCACCACCGGACCCTCCGTCATGAACGTCACCAGGCCGGTGAAAAACGGCCGCTCGCGATGGACGTCGTAAAAGCCCTCGGCCTGTTGTTTCGAAAGCCGCGTCATTCTCATGCCGCGAATGCGGAATCCAGCCTTCTCGATCATCGCGAGGATTTGTCCCGCGTGCCCCGCCGCAACCGCGTCCGGCTTGATGATTGCAAATGTTTGTTCGATTGCCATGTTCGATATCGTGACGCCTCGCTCTGGATTACAAGCTAGAGGCGGCTCTTGACCTTTTCTCCGATTTCGGCGGGAGTGGCGCACACCGTGATGCCCGCCTCCTTCATCGCCTTCATTTTGTCTTCCGCTTTTCCCGATCCGCCCGAGATGATCGCGCCCGCGTGACCCATGCGGCGTCCCGGCGGCGCCGTCTGTCCGGCGATGAATCCCACCACCGGCTTCTTGACGTGCGTTTTGATGTACTCCGCCGCGGTCTCTTCCGCGTTTCCGCCGATCTCGCCAATCATCACGATCGCGTGCGTGTCCGCATCTTCATTGAATAGCTGGATCGCGTCCAGAAACGTGGTGCCGATAATCGGATCGCCGCCGATTCCGATGCAGGTCGATTGTCCGATTCCAAGCTTCGTCAGTTGCCCCACCGCTTCGTACGTCAGCGTGCCGGAGCGCGAGACCACGCCCACGTTGCCCTGCTTGTGAATCGACGCGGGCATGATCCCGATCTTGCATTTCCCCGGCGAAATAATGCCCGGACAATTCGGCCCGATCAAACGCGAAGGCTTGCCCTTCATGAATTCGCGCGCCTGCACCATGTCCGCGGTGGGAATCCCTTCGGTGATGCAGACCACCAGCGGCACGCCCGCGTCCACCGCTTCCATGATCGCGTCGGCGGCATAGGGCGGCGGAACGAAAATCACCGAAGCCTTCGCGCCGGTCTGCTTCACCGCGTCGGCCACGGTATTGAACACCGGCAGGCCCAAATGCATCAGGCCGCCTTTGCCCGGCGTGACGCCGCCCACCACTTTGGTTCCGTAATCGATGGATGCCTGCGCGTGAAAGCTGGCCTCGCGTCCCGTGAAGCCCTGAAACAAAACCCGCGTGTTTTGATCTACCAGAACGCTCATGCCTTCACTCCCCGCGCGGCGCTCACCACTTTCTCCGCCGCATCGCGCATGCCATCCGCGACAGTGAAGTTGAAGCCCGATGTTTTCAAAATCTCCTGCCCTTTTTCGACGTTGGTGCCTTCCATGCGAACCACGATCGGCGCCGTCACGTTCAACTCGCGCGCCGCGTTCACCACGCCCGTGGCCAGCACGTCGCAGCGCAGAATGCCGCCGAAAATATTGATCAGCACCGCCTTCACGCCCGCGTCCGACAGCAGAATGCGAAACGCGTTCTTGATCTGCTCGGCGTTCGCGCCCCCGCCCACATCCAGGAAATTCGCGGGACTGCCTCCGGCGTACTTCACGATGTCCATGGTCGCCATCGCCAGGCCCGCGCCATTCACCATGCACGCGATGTCGCCATCCAGCTTGATGTAGTTCAGGCTGAAGCGCGACGCCTCCACTTCCAGCGGATCTTCTTCGTTCAAATCGCGCAGGTCGAGCAGGTCCTTGTGCCGGTATAGCGCGTTGTCGTCCAGGTTGAACTTCGCGTCCAGCGCGTACACCTTGCCGTCTTCGCAAACGATGAACGGATTGATCTCGGCCAGCGACGCGTCCAGGGCATCGTAGGCTTTCGCCAGTCCGATCATCGCCGCCACCGCGCCGCTCGCGCTTTCCGATTCCACGCCCATCCCGAACGCCATGCTGCGTGCCTGAAACGGCGCGAGGCCATAACCCGGCTCCAGCGGCTTCCTTCAAAATCAGCTCGGGCGATTTCGCCGCAACCTCTTCGATCTCCATGCCGCCCGCCGCCGACGCCATGAACACCGGCTTGCCCTGCGCGCGATCCAGCACGATGCCGAGATACAGCTCTCTCGCGATGGGCAGCGTCTCTTCCACCAGCAGGCGCTGCACGATGCGGCCCTCGGGCCCGGTCTGGTGCGTGATCAGCCGCATGCCCAGCATCTTTTTCGCGATCTCGACGGCTTCCGCCGCGTCTTTCGCTACCTTGACGCCGCCGCCTTTCCCGCGCCCGCCGGCATGAATCTGCGCTTTGACAACCACGCTGCCGCCGATCTTTTTCGCCGCTGCTTCCGCCTCATCCACCGTGAACGCGACTTCGCCCCGAGGCACAGGGACTCCGTATTTGGCCAAGATCGCCTTGGCCTGATACTCGTGAATTTTCATGGGATCAAAAGGTTAGTTTACCGTATTTGTGACTGACGGCATTCGCGCATATCATGGGACTAATGAGGGAAGTTCGAGTCCGGCGCATCGCCGAGGCGTTCGCATTCTCTTCCTGGTCATCGCCTACATCTGGCTGCGGCCTCTTTGGTGGTCCTGGAGTCTGCTGATCCCCTTGGCGCTGGTCGCGGTTTCCTTCGTCTGGCACTCGGAAACCACCGAATCGCTCGGCCTGAGCCTGCGTGCGCTTCGTGGGCGCAGTCGTGGCCTGGCGATGGTGGCTTGCAAGCTGCGCCGCGTCGCTGATCGCGCTCACCTGGATCGAGACCGCAACGTCGATTCACGTCATCTATCGCTGGTGCGGGTACGCCGTGTTGGTGCGTTCTGCAGCAGCTTTTGTTTCAGAATATGGCTTACCGCCGCCTGCGCGACGGCCTGGGCGCGTCATGGAAGACCTCCGGCATCGCCGGCGCGATGTTCGCCGCCGCCCATATTCCCAATCCGATTCTGGTGCCCGCTACATTTCTGTGGGGAACCGTTTCCACGCGATTGTTCGAGGCGCGTCCCAGCGTGCCCGTGCTGGGACTGACGCAGGCGCTGCTTTCCGCCATGCTCTACGTCATCACGCCTGTCGCCCTGAACGGCCAGTTCCGCGTCGGCCCTGGATATTGGGCTCCTCACATGGCCATGCTTCACTCTTCACACCTCTTCGCGATTTTCTTTTGACGGCTTTTCAAACGCTTGAGCAACAGGCGTCGCCGGAGCCGGGCGTTCCTAACTTAGGATCGGGGCATCCAAGAGTATTTGATGCAACGACTGGTCCTTGCCTACAAGAATTTCGCCGCCCACCAAAATATCAGCCACATCGGACTCGGTGTCTCGGCCCTGAACACCTGTAAAGTGCTGCGGCGCGGCGGCGTTGTCGCCGACGTCTGGCCGATGGTGAACTCCAAAGATCTCAGCACCCGCCTGCAGCGCGATCCCGCCACGCACGTGGTCGTCTCCGCGCCCTGGATCCCTTCCGCGGACATTCATGGCCTGGTGGCCGCGAATTCCTCCACGCGCTTCGCCGTCAACTGCCACTCCAACGTCGGCTTTCTGCAAGCCGATTCCAACGGCGTGCGCCTGGTGCGCGAGGCCATGGAAGTGGAAGCGGCCTCCCACAATTTTCATCTGGCCGGCAACAGCCAAAAGTTTTGCCGATGGATTCGTTCGGCCTACACGCGCCCCTGCACCTATCTGCCCAACCTCTACTATCTGGAAGCCGACTTCCTTCCGTGGCGCCCGCTTTATACCGGCGGCACGCTGCGCATCGGTGCTTTCGGCGCAACGCGGCCATTGAAGAATTTCATGAGCGCCGCGGGCGCGGCGCTCGAAATCACGCATCGCTATAAGGCCAATCTCGAATTGTGGCTTTCGGCGGGACGCACCGAAGGCGGCGGCGACACCATCCTGCGCTCCGCGCGCGCCATGCTGGATGGCCTTCCCAACGTGAAACTGGTCGAGAACGGCTGGCAGTCCTGGCCCAAATTTCGCCAGAGCGTCGCGCACATGCATCTGCTGCTCCAGCCGAGCTACACCGAATCGTTCAACATGGTCACGGCGGATGGCGTCGCGGAAGGCGTGCCCTCGGTGGTATCGCACGCCATCGATTGGGCGCCCGAGCATTGGAAGGCCATGATGGACGATGTGCTCGATATCGCTCGCGTCGGCCGGTACCTGCTTACCGATCCATATGCGCCGCAGGAAGGCATCGAGGCTTTGAAAGCGCACAACGCCGATGGTCTGAAGTCCTGGCAGGGCTTCTTGAATTATTGATCCCGCTCCGATGGACATGCGCAGCGCGATTTCCCGGGCGCGAACCGGAGCACGGCTGGTGAGTAATCCCGCGACGTTAGCACAGGCGACAATGAGGACGCCCAGTGCCAGTATCGTGAGAATCGTCACGCCACCGGTTTGGATGCGATTCTCCAGAGCGGATCAGACGATTAACATGCAGTCGCCGTAAGAATAGAATCGATAACCCGCCTGCACCGCATGCTCATACGCCGAGAGGACAAAGTCGCGCCCGGCAAACGCGCATACCAGCATCAGCAGGCTGGACTCGGGCAGATGAAAGTTCGTCAGCATGGCATTCGTGCGTTGAAACTCGAATCCTGGGCGGATGAACAGATCCGTTTCACCGCTCTTCCCTAAGAACAAGCTCTCCACCGTTCGGACGCTTGTGGTTCCGGCACAAATCACACGCTGCGCCGCCCGAATTTTCGCCTCGTTCTCAGGGTCGACATGAAATCGTTCCGCATGCAATGCCTCGCCGCGAACGGGTTGAAACGTGCCGAGTCCGACGTGCAGCGTGACATATGCGATGTCGGCTCCAGCTTTGCGGCTAGCATCCAAAATCTCGCCAGTGAAATGCAATCCGGCAGTGGGCGCGGCCACCGATCCCGTCTCGCGCGCAAACACCGTCTGATATCGCTCGCGATCCTCCCCCGTATCGGGCCGCTTAATATACGGCGGCAGCGGCACGTGTCCAATCCTGCGCAGCAACTCGTATAGATCGCCGTCATAGTGAAACCGCAGCGTGCGCTCTCCGTACTCGCCGCGCCCGATTACCTCGGCTTCAACCTTTTCCGATGCCGGGCCGTCGAAGGCAACCCGCTCGCGCGTGCGCATCTTGCGCCCCGGATGCACCAGAGCGGTCCAGGTCTTCGCGTCTTCACTGACTGGTTGCACCAACAACACTTCCACCGCGCCTGAAAATCCCACTCGCGTCCCATACAATCGCGAGGGAAAAACTTTCGAATCGTTCAACACCAGGCAATCGCCCGCGTGCAGGAACTGCGGGAAGTCGCGGAATGTTCGATCCTCCCAGCGCCGCTCGCCGCGATGCAGCACCAGCATCCGCGACGCCGCGCGATCCGCCAGCGGCTGCTGCGCGATAGAAGACTCGGGCAAGTGATAATGAAATTGCGAAAGGTCCAAATCACACCTTACCAGTGAAAATCCTCGGCATCGAAACATCCTGCGACGAAACTGCCGCGGCCGTGGTGGAGGACGGCGTCGCGATTCGTTCTTCCGTGGTTGCATCTCAGTTGGCCCACGCGAAGTATGGCGGCGTGGTTCCCGAGTTGGCCTCGCGCGAGCACCTGCGCGCCATTGTTCCAGTGGTGCGTTTGGCTCTCGAACAAGCCAAAACGAGTTTTGACGACTTGGCCGCTATCGCCGTCACCGAAGGTCCAGGCCTGGTGGGTTCGCTTCTGGTCGGTATCACTTATGCCAAGGCGCTATGCTTCGCCCGCAATTTGCCACTCATCGGCGTGAATCACATCGAAGGCCACATTCACGCCGTGGTACTCGAAGCCGGATCAAGCATCGAATATCCGGCTCTCGCGCTGGTGGTCAGCGGCGGCCACACGCATCTGTTTGAAGTGCGCGAAGGCTTCTCGTATCGTCTTCTTGGAAAAACACGCGACGATGCGGCCGGTGAAGCTTATGATAAAGTCGCGAAGCTCCTTGGATTCGGCTATCCCGGTGGCCCCATCATCGATCAACTGGCGCCCCACGGCGATCCGCACGCCGTCAAGTTCACGCTCGCGCGCATGAAAGGGAACACGCTGGACTTCAGCTTCAGCGGATTGAAGACCGCGGTGCTGCGCTGGGTGGAGCATCACGATCTTGCCACCGAGATCGATGCCCGCCGCCGCGCGCAAGGAGCCTCGGCTCAGGATTTCCTCGCGCTTACTCCGCAACCCACGCTCGATCTGCTAGCGTCTTTTCAATACACGGTCATCGAAGAGCTGCTGCGCCGCGCCGCTGTGTGTATCGAAGAAATCGGAGCACGATCGTTCATCGTCTCCGGTGGCGTGGCCTCCAACGCCGGCCTGCGGACCGCCGCGCGCCAGGCCGGACTGGCCTGCCCGGTGTTCTTCCCCACGCCCGCGCTCTCCACCGACAACGCCGCCATGATCGCCGCTGCCGCATTCCCAAAGTTGCGCGTTCACGATTTCGCCGATTTCACACTCCGCGCCAACGCCAACCTCGCGCTTGCCGTGCAATCCGATCCCCAATCCCCAGCGCCACGCGACCGCAAGGGAGCGCCACTGCTACCATCGAACTGATGGGTCCCAACACAGCGCAAGCCGAGCAGCCGAAAGTCCCGATTGCCGGAGTCCAGAATTTGATCGCCGTCGGATCGGGCAAAGGCGGCGTCGGAAAAACCACCGTATCGGTGAATCTGGCCGTGGCGCTGTCCCGTCTGGGCCACAAGGTAGGCCTGCTGGATGCCGACGTCTACGGCCCCAACGTGCCGCTGATGATGGGCGTACGCGCGCAGCCGCATGCCATTGGCGAGCGCATTCAGCCGCTGGAGAAAGATGGCGTGCGCATCATGTCCATGGGCTTCCTGAATCCCGGCGACAAGCCGCTGGTGTGGCGCGGGCCTATGCTGCACAGCGTGATTCAGCAATTCCTGCGCGGCGTGGATTGGGGCAAGCTGGATTATCTGATTGTGGATCTGCCGCCCGGAACCGGCGACGTTCAGCTCTCGCTGATCCAAACCGCGCCGCTCACGGGCGCCGTAGTCGTAACCACGCCGTCCGAAGTTTCGCTCGAAGACGCGCGCAAAGCCATCCACATGTTCCAGCAGGTGCGCGTGCCCATTCTCGGCTTGGTGGAAAACATGAGCTACCTGCAGTGCCCGCACTGCAGCGAGCGCATCGACGTTTTCAGTTATGGCGGAGGCAGGAAAACCGCCGAGGCGATGGGTGTTCCATTCCTGGGCGAGCTTCCGCTCGATCCGGCGGTGCGCATTGGGGGTGACTCCGGCCAGCCCATCACGCTGGGCGATGCCGGCGCGCCGTTCGTCGCAATCGCGCGCGAAGTACAACGCCGCGCCGCCGAAGAAAGCGGCAAAAAAGGCCCATCGATTGAAATCGAAGAATAGGCCGGCTATCTTCTGCCCAAGCTCGCGCCGATAAAATCGCGATTCATTCGCGCGATCGCTTCCAGCGTGATCTCCTTCGGACACGCCGCCTCGCACTCACCGATATTGGTGCAGCTCCCGAAGCCCTCGGCGTTGTATTGCCGCACCATGCGCAGCGCCCGTTGATGCCGCTCCGGCTGGCCCTGCGGCAGCAATCCCAGATGAGCGATCTTGGCGCCCGTGAACAGCGCCGCCGACGCATTCGGACACGCCGCCACGCATGCTCCGCAACCGATGCACGCCGCCGCGTCCATGGCGCGATCCGCATTATCTTTTGGAACTGGAATGGTGTTGCCGTCCGGCGCGCTGCCCGTCGGCACGCTGATGTATCCCGCCGCCGCGATGATCCGATCGAAAGCCGCGCGATCCACCACCAGGTCCTTGATCACCGGAAACGCCTTAGCCCGCCACGGTTCGATGTGCAGCTCCTGCCCATCCTTGAAATGCCGCATGGTGAGCTGGCAAACCGTGGTGGCGGGCAGCGGACCATGCGCGATGCCGTTGATCATGAACCCGCACGATCCGCAAATGCCCTCGCGGCAATCGTGCTCGAACGCGATGGGCTCCTCACCTTTCAAGATCAGGCCCTCGTTCACCACATCGAGCAACTCCAGCATCGACATGTCGGGATTCACATCGCTCGCTTCGTAGCGCACCATGCGCCCATCCGATGCCGCGCTCTTCTGACGCCAGACGTGCAGAATCAGCCGCATTATTTGTAGCTCCGCTGGCTGGGATGCACGTATTCGAAACTCAGCGGCTCCTGGTGCAGCTCCGGCGGGTTCTCCGGACCCTTGTATTCCCACGCAGCCACATACGCGCAGCCATCGTCATTGCGCTGCGCCTCCCCATCCGGCGTCTGGTACTCCTCGCGAAAATGCCCGCCGCAGCTTTCTCCGCGATCCAGCGCGTCGATACACATCAGCTCGGCCAGCTCGAAGAAATCGGCGACGCGTCCGGCCTTTTCGAGCGATTGATTCAGATCCTCCGCGCTTCCCGGAACGTTCACATCGCGCCAAAACTGGCCGCGCAGTTCGCGGATTTCCCCGATCGCTTTCTCTAGTCCCGGTCCCGTCCGCGACATCCCGCAATACTCCCAAACGATCTTCCCCAATTGACGGTGGAACGCGTCGACGGTGTGGTGCCCGTGGATATCGAGCAGCTTTTTGGTCAGCTCCAGCACGCCGATCTCCGCCGCGCGAAATTCCCCCGCGGCAGCGTCGATCTTTTCGAGCTTGGTCTTCGCGATATAATCGCTCACCGTATACGGAAGGATGAAGTAGCCGTCCGACAGCCCCTGCATCAGCGCGCTCGCGCCCAAACGATTGGCCCCGTGATCGGAGAAATTCGCCTCGCCGACTACGAACAGCCCGGGGATGGTGCTCATCAGGTAATAATCCACCCACAGGCCGCCCATCGTGTAGTGAATCGCGGGATAAATCCGCATGGGGACTATGTACGGATCCTCGTCCGTGATCCGCTGGTACATCTCGAACAAATTCCCGTAGCGCTCGCGAATCACATCCGCGCCCAGCCGCCGGATTGCGTCGGAAAAATCCAGATAGACGCCCAGCCCCGTCTCGCCTACGCCGCGCCCTTCGTCGCACACCGCCTTAGCATTACGCGACGCCACATCGCGCGGCACCAGGTTTCCGAAGCTCGGATAACGCCGCTCCAGATAATAATCGCGCTCGGCTTCCGGAATCTGATTCGGCGCGCGCTTATCGCCCGCTTTCAACGGTACCCAAATCCGCCCGTCGTTGCGCAGCGATTCGCTCATCAGCGTCAGTTTGGATTGATAATGCCCCGATACCGGAATGCACGTCGGATGAATCTGGGTGAAGCACGGATTCGCAAACAGCGCGCCGCGTTTATAAGCGCGCCAAATGGCCGTGCAGTTCGATCCTTTGGCATTGGTCGAAAGATAATAGACGTTTCCGTACCCGCCGGTTCCCAGCACCACCGCGTCGCCCACGTGCGATTCAATCCGCCCGGTCACCAGGTCGCGCGTGACAATCCCGCGCGCATGCCCATCCACCACCACCAGGTCCAGCATCTCCGTGCGTGGATACATGGTCACGCGGCCTTCGTGTACCTGGCGCTCCAGTGCTTGATATGCGCCGAGCAACAATTGCTGGCCCGTCTGCCCGCGCGCGTAAAACGTCCGCGAAACCTGCGCGCCCCCGAACGATCGATTGGCCAGCGTCCCGCCATATTCGCGCGCGAACGGCACGCCCTGCGCCACGCACTGATCGATGATGTGCACGCTGATCTGCGCCAGGCGATACACGTTGGACTCGCGCGACCGGAAATCGCCGCCCTTCACCGTGTCGTAAAACAGGCGGAACACACTGTCGCCGTCGCTGTGATAATTCTTCGCTGCGTTGATTCCGCCTTGCGCCGCGATGCTATGGGCGCGTCGCGGCGAATCCTGAAAACAGAAGCACTTCACGTTGTAACCGAGCTCGCCGAGCGTGGCCGCCGCCGATGCTCCCGCCAGCCCGGATCCCACCACGAGAATTGTGTGCTTGCGCTTGTTCGCCGGATTCACCAGCTTCATCTCGAAGCGAGCCCGGTCCCACAGCTTCTCGATCTCGCCCGCCGGAACGCGTCCGTCCAGTTGCATTTCTATCTCACCAACCCCGATAACACCGCCACGGGAATCGAAATGTTGCCCAGCGCGATCAGCGTCGCCACCACCGCGGCGCCGCGCCGCAGCATGGGCGTGTACCTGGAATGCGCGATCCCGAGCGATTGAAACATGCTCCACAGCCCGTGATAGAGGTGCAGGCACAGCAGCAGCATCGCGATAATATAGAACGCCGCCACCGGCATCACCTGGAAGCTTGCCACCACGTTGCCGTAGACGTTGCCCGGCTCGAAGTGCGGATTCACTTTGCCGAACGTAAAGTCGAGCAGATGATAGATGACGAACGCCAGGATAATCGGGCCGCTCCAGTACATGGTGCGCGACGCGTAGCGACGACCCGGTGGCTTTCTTCATGCGATAACCCACCGGCCGTGCGCTGATATTGCGCGCCGCTAATTGAATCGACGACCAGATGTGCAGCAGCACCATCGCCAGCAGAACGGTCCGCACGCTCCACAGCAGCGCCGGCATGGAACGCAAAAGCAACGCGTAGCGATTCAGTTTGTCCGGTCCCTCGTAAATCTGAAGATTGCCGATCAGGTGCCCAACCACGAATAGAAATAGAATGCAGCCGCTGATCGCCATTGCTGCTTTCTTGCCCGCCGTTGAGCTGTAGAAATTTTCTTTGACGAGGCTGGACGGCCTCACAACTGTCGTACCCATCCGTTCATAGCTTACTACTCGGATCGCTACCGGCGCGCCGCCGCCGGCTCACATACAGGTATACGGCATAAGCCAGGATCAACACGCCGGCCACCACGGAGGCCTGTTTCAGATTGTGGTCGATTACGCCGAGGATCTCTTCCCAGCGCGCGCCGAAGTGATATCCGATGAACAGAAACGTGCTGACCCACAGCAGCGCGCCGGTATAGGCGAAAGCCGCGAATCCGTGGTATTCCAGCTTGGACGTGCCGGCCACAATCGCGGTGAAATGGCGAACACCGGGCACGAAATAGCCGATCATGAGAGCCCAATGTCCAATGCGGTTAAACCAGTCGTGCACCCACCGGATCTGCTCGTCGCGAACGTGCAGCAACCGGCCGGCGCGAGAGTGCAGAAACTTCCATCCGAGGGTGCGCCCGATGATGTAGCTGCACGTGATGCCGCACATGCTGCCCGCGAGCGCGCTCGCAAATGCGGGAATCGGATGCAGACTGCCGCGATAGATGAGAAAGCCGCAGCCGGTCAGCAGGGTTTCATCCGGGATCGGAAGACCGACGATACCCAGGGCCAGCAGCCCGAAGATAGCGAGATAGCCGTAGGTCGCAACCCACTGGAGGACGGCGCTTTCCAACCAGCGATGATAGCGCGAAGGACTAGACTGTATGGAAGGCTAAATATGCAGCGTGCAGCGATCGGCATTCGGCCGCATTCGGGTTGTGGCGCGTTGGTAGTGGTGGCCGGCCATCCTGGGGCTGTCGATGTGGTCGTGCGAAGAAAGATCGTCGTCACCGCTCCGGACATTCAGGGAGCGAGCCAGCCTTATCATTTTGCGCAAGGACAGAACCTCGCGGAGGCGGAGAGATATCTTGCCCAGTGCGCGGCCGCGTCCGAGCAGCTTGCTTGGGACGCGCTGGGCGAAACCATTGAGGAAGCGCGCAGCCGCAAGAAGGTTGTTACAACCTGTGCGATCCTGCTGGCCGCCGGGCGCAGCCTGCCCGAACTTCCGAAAATTCTGGCTTCTCACCCTCTGATTCATACTGCCGAAGGCGAGTTCTTTCGGCAATCTTTCCGCAGGGCAGGCGAGCGGCTGAAATTACAAGTGACAGGAATTCGAGAACGCGATCTCGATGAGAAGGCGCGCGAGAAATTTGGTGCGGAAGCAGATTCACTGAAGCGCGAAATTGCGGGGCTCGGGAAGCTCGATCGGCCCGCCTTGGACCAGCGATCAGAAGAACGCATGTCTGGCGGCGCTGCTGCTTCTGAAAAGTTCAGGCCACGGATGAACGCAGATGAACACGAATAAGAATTCTTTAGCGAATCAGTGTTAAACCGTGTTTATCCGTGGCCGAATGACTTTAACCAGCAGTCTTCCGGCTGGGCGTCACGGCCTTGCCAGGCACCACCGAGAAGAATTCGATGAAGCGCTTCTTCGGCTCCGGCGCGGGCACCGGCTTGGCTTCCAGCATGCACTGCGCCAGGGCCGTGAATTGGCGGCCGAGTTCGGTGCTGGGCTCAACATACTTGCCCGCCGTCATGGCGCGCTGCACGCCCTGATAATCGTTCGGGAAGGTCATGTAGATGGGAACCCCGAGCAGTTGCTCGATCTGCTGCGGCGAAATCAACGACCGTTTCGGGCAGCGATTCAGCAGCACGGTGACGCGCTCGCCCAGGTCGAGCTGTTTCAGATAAACGTATTTTTCGCGCGCCAGGTGCAGCGAAGGAATCTCCGGCGTGCATACCAGAAAGATGCGCTTCGATTCGTGCATGATCTCGAGCGAATAGCGCTCCAGGTTCCCCGACATGTCGAAACACAGCGAGGTATAGTTCCGCCGCATGAACTCCATCAGATGGCGGATCTGCGTCGGCTCAATGCGGAAATCCGGATTCAGCTTGCCGGCGTGCAGCACGTCCAGCTTATCCATGCTGGTGACCATGGTGGGCCACAAGCTCTCGTCCATCTCGAGCGCGTGCTCGGCCGCGTCCGTCACGCAATACCCGCTGTCCAGTTTGAGCATGAACCGCACCATGCCCGAATTCAGATCGAAATCCGAGAGCAGCACCGAGGAATCGGGAACGCGCGACATGGCCACCGCGGTGTTCATTGCCAAAGTGGAGGTGCCCACGCCCGCTTTGGACGGCAGGAAACTGTAAACCTGATTGGTGGCCTCAATGGCCGGAGGCCGCGCCTGAACCGCATCCTTGATTCTTACCAGGGCGTCCACCAAAGCTTGGCGATCGAACGGCAGGGACGCAAACTCGCGAATGCCGGCCCGCATCACTTCCAGCAAAATCTGCGGATCCACGAAACGGCTGATCGCGACAATCTGAACGCCCGGGGTATTTTTCTCTACCTCGCGCGAGATCTCCATCGCCTTGGCCGTCGATTCGGTGCTGACGAAAACCACCTGCGGCGCGTGTGCGCGCAGAAAACGCAGCAGTTCCAGGCCGCTGGGATACCGGTCCAGTGTCCGCGTGACACTAACAATCCCGATCTCGGTGAGTATCGCTTCCAGACCGTTCGTTCAGGTCGACATCGGGACAGATAATAATGCCTCTAAGCATCGCGCAGAACTCCTGAACTTAGACTAAGGCTGAAACACGGTATCAACAATTGGTTTTTGGTACTAGTTTTACCCACCCGTCACCTTAGGACGGAAGTGCCTCTTAGGACCGAGCTGAGGCGAATACCTGAGTCGATCGCGTCCTCGATCGCGCCCTCCCCTTGACATTCTACTGGAAGCGTTTTAACATGGTCGCCTAGAATGTCTACTGGAAGCCCGAAGGAACGTATCGAGCTGCTGCAGGGCACGCTCGACCTGCTGATTCTCCGCACTCTGCTGCTCGGGCCGGTGCACGGCCACGCCATCGCCAGGGCCATCGAAGTCAACTCCGAGGATGTCTTGCAAGTGGAGCAGGGCTCGCTCTATCCGGCGCTGCACCGGCTGATCAAGCGGGGATGGATTGCGGTGGAAGCGGGCAAGTCGGAAAACAATCGCCGCGCTAAGTTCTACCGGCTGACGGCCAAAGGGCGGAAGCAGCTCGCGGTCGAGACCAGCAAGTGGGACAAGCTAGCGGGAGCCATCGCGCGGATTCTTCGTCCTGCCGGACAGGAGGGCGAATCATGAGACGCCGCAAGCGCATGCTGGAGGATTTGGACCTGGACATTCGCGAACATATCGAGCGCGAGACCGAGGACAATATTGCGCGCGGCATGCCGCCAAAGGAAGCGCGCCATGCGGCGATCCGCAAATTCGGCAACCTCACGCGCGTCGCCGAAGAGACGCGGGACGTCTGGAGTTTCGTTTGGCTGGAACAGTCGCTGCAGGACATGCGCCTGGGCCTGCGCCGGTTGCGCAAATCCCCGGGCTTCACCGCCATCGCTATCCTTACGCTGGCGCTCGGCATCGGTGCCAGCACGTCGATCTTCTCGGTGGTAAATACGGTTTTGCTCGGACATCTGCCCTATAAGGATCCCGGCCGTCTTGCCATGATCTGGGGCACGAATACTCCGCCGCGGAATTGACAAGACTCCGGTGTCGCCCGGCGACTTCTTCGAATGGAAGCAGAAGAACACCGTGTTTCAGGACATCGCTGCTTCCTACGACAGTCAGCTGACGCTGACCGGAGTTGGAAATCCTCAGTTCCTCTTCGGCTACGCTTTCTCTGCGAATTATTTCACCATCCTCGGGGTCTCCCCGGAGCTCGGCCGCACCTTCACTGCCGAGCGAGGACCGCCCGGGCGGACCCAAGGTCGCCGTTTTGAGCGACAAGCTCTGGCGCGGCACATTCCTCGCCGATCCGGGAATCTTGGATAAAACCATCACGCTGGACGGCGAGCCTTACAGCGTCATCGGCGTCATGCCCCCGGTTTTGAGTTTTCCACCGGGCGTGCAAGTGTGGATGCCGATCGCTCTGCCTGATTCGGCGGCGGGCGATTACCAGCACCACTTCATCCGCGTGATGGGCCGCCTTAAGCCGGGTGTGTCCGTCGAGCATGCCCAGGCCGTAATGCAGGCGCTCGCGCTCCAGATGGACGCGGAACATCCGGCCACCGACGCCGGCAATGGCGTCAGCATCACGCTGCTGCGGAAACAATTGGCGGGCGATATTCAAACGCCGCTTTTGGTGCTGTTGGGCGCGGTTGGATTTGTGCTGCTGATCGCGTGCGCCAACGTCGCCAGTTTGCTGCTGGCGCGCGCCACCACGCGCCACAAGGAAATCGCGGCTTGTGCGGCACTGGGCGCCAGCAGCGGACGGTTGTTGCGCCAATTTCTCACGGAAAGCCTGCTGTTGTCCGTGGCGGGCGGAGCGGTCGGGAGTTGAGCTGGCTTTGTGGTGTACCCGGTTTCTGGTGTCGATCTTCCCGAACGACATTGCAAATCTAAGCATTCCGCGGGTCGAAAGCATTCCCGTCAATATGCCCGTGCTCCTGTTCGCTCTTTCTGCCGCGCTTCTCACAGGACTGCTCTTCGGCGTGGCGCCCGCCATGCAATCGGCTCGCGCGAATGCGGCTGAGGTGCTCAAGGAATCCAGCCGCGGCGCGACGCCAGGTTCTCGCTCCGCCCGGCTTCGCCGCGTCCTGGTGGTCGCCGAGATCGCCTTATCGCTGGTATTGCTCGCGGGCGCCGGATTGCTCATCGAAAGCTTCCAGCGCGTGGCCAGCGCCAGCCTGGGCTTCCAGCCGGACCACGTGCTCGGCGTGGAAGTGTTCCTGGCACCCAACCGCTATCCGCCGAACCAGCCCGGACAAACAACGCGCTTTCGTGCGGGATGTTCTTGAGCGGATGAGATCCCTGCCTGGCGTCTGGTCCGCCGGCGCTGCGAACACTCTCCCACTCACCGGGTTTTTGGGGCGAAACAGACTTTCTGGTGGAGGGGCAGCCGCTTCCAAAACCCGGCGAAACGCCCAATGCCGATAACCGATTTATTACGCCCGGCTATGTCTCCACGCTGCGCGTTCCGCTTGTCGCCGGGCGAGATTTCACCGATGCGGATCGCGAGGGCGGCCGGCTGGTGGCTATCGTCGATGAGACATTCGCGCGCCAGTATCTGGACGGCAGCCCCATGGGAAAACGATTGAACTTGGGAACGCCGGAAATGCCTGAGTGGTGGGAGGTGGTCGGCGAGGTCGATAACGTAAAGGCGTTCGGGCTGGAACGTCCGGATCTTCCGACTCTTTACCGCCCTCTTGCGCAGCACCCCTGGGGACTGCTGGCGTTCGCCATCCGCACGGTCGGCGCGCCTGCCACACTCCTCAAGTCCGCGCAGCAAGCAGTCTGGGATGTAGACAAAGATCAGCCCGTCTTTCGAGCCCTGCCGATGAGCACGCTGGCGGCGCAATCCATCGCGTTGCGGCGCGTCAGCACCATGCTTCTCGCTGGATTCGCGGCGTTGGCGCTGGTACTTGCCGCCATCGGTATTTACGGCGTCATGTCGTATTCGGTAGCGCGGCGCACGCACGAAATTGGAACCCGAATGGCCCTGGGCGCGCAGCCCAAGCACGTTTTGCGGCTGATTTTAATGCAAGGCGCTCGCTTGGCGCTGGCCGGTGTCGCCATCGGCGTGGTTGCCGCTGTAATCCTGACGCGATACATGGCCAGCTTTCTCTTCGGCATCAGCGCGGGCGATCCGGGGACGTTGGCCGCCGTCGCGATTCTGCTCACCTGCATCGCGCTCGCCGCTTGCTATCTGCCGGCGCGCCGGGCCATGCGGATCGATCCCATGGTGGCGCTAAAATACGAATAGGAGCGGTGAAGTTCGGCGTGCCCTGTGTTACATTAGTCCCGAAATAGACGCCCTCCGTCTATCACAAGAATTATGAAGTATTTGCTCGCCGCTCTCCTGGCGGCCTGCGCCACGCTCTCCGCGCAGATCATCCCGTTCGAATCCAACGGGCTCCTTTATAAGACGCTCACCAAGGGCGGAGTCACCGTCATGTTCGCTTACCTGCCGGCGCACTTGAAGGAATATTCGATCATGCAGGTTTCGCTCGCCAACGGCTCGCCCATTTCGTGGATGGTCAAGCCCGAGGATTTCAGTTATCGCCAGCAGGATGGAACGGTTTGGCAAGCCGCCTCCGCGCTGGCGGTAGTGAATAACCTTCTCGCCAAGGCCGGCCGGCACGATGTTATCAAGCTGGTCACCACTTACGAGCGCGGCGTCTACGGAAACGAACACATGCAGACCACCAATGGCTACGAGGCGCGCCGCGAAAGCGCGCTGGCCGAAGGGGTTTCCACACGCCTGAAAGCGGGCGCCGCCGCGTCCGCGCTGGCCTTGGTCGCTACCAAACTGGCATCCGGCGAATCCACGGATGGCGCCATCTTTTTCCCCAGCAATGGAAAAATCCTCGGTCCGGGGACGCTGGTGGTCCACACCGGCGGCGAGATATTCGAATTCCCCACTGACGGCGAGCTGGCGAACGGAAAATAAGCGGTTCTGGTAACGCTCATTGGCTCTGCACGGCAATATAAAGCGTCTGGCTGCCGTTCGTTCCACCTAAGTTGAATGAAACCGGCTCAGCGCTGTTGGTGTTCACGTTCGGCACCACCACGTTGAATTGATAGAGACCGACGAAAGACGGCGCCAACCCGTAGTAGGAAAGCGTCGCGAGCGTCTTGTCAAAAAACAACTGAAGCGGGGTGGTCAGCGAGTTCTGGGCAGTGACAACGGTGCCAGCCGTGAAACCGCCGCTCACGGGGCCGAAGCCCACACCATAGATAGTCAGGGTATCGCCTGGCGACGCCGGGCGCGAGGCAACCCCTGGGATCGCATTTTGTGGAAGTGCATAGGTCTGGCCGTCGGGAAACAGCGCCGCGACGTACTGCTTCTTGTTCACGATGAAGGAGCTCGGGGCAAGCAGGCCGGGCTGGGTTTGGTCGACATACAGAGCAAAAGGATCGCTGGTGCCGTTGCTGTTAGTGACGGTAATATCCACCGTTCCCGAACTGATAGGCGCGTTCGAGGGGACCAATGCGTTCACTTGACCGGGACTGATGTAGTCGATATAGGCGGCCGTTCCACCCACCGAGACGCTCACGTCGCCCAGCTTGGTGGGAGCGACGCCATTATTGAAATCGGACCCGGACCAACCGAGCGGCGTGGAAGCGGTCAGATTGTTCCCGTAAATCTCGATCCACGACCCTGGTGCAATTGCCGAGAAGCCTCCAAAAGCGCTGGCGCTCACGATGCCGCCGGGATCGATCACCGGCGGTCCAGGCGGGGCGGACAGAGTGAAAGCGATGTTGTCCGCTAGAGTATTGACCGTATATGCTACGGCGATGTGGACACGCCGCGTGCCGCGCGGAAGCGTGTCGACGTGAGAAACTTCCGCCAAGCCCGCGGCGGAAATTGCAGCCGAAGCTAACTGCGCGGTTGTTGCTAACTGCTGGGGCGGATTCGACCAGTCGAAAAACGTATACGTCAGAGTGGGGCTGGATGCTCCCGCTAAACCTCCGAGCCACGCTGAGATCTCATACGTGACTTGTCCCGCATCGATCAGGGAAGCGGCCGCGGTCACGTCGATGTCCTGATACATGTTCGAGCCTGCCGTTCCGTTGGAGAAAAGATTCACGCCCCGATCCGGCGGACCAGGGTCGGTAAGTTGAATCCACCGGGTGCCCCCGTAGGGCGCCACGGAGACCTCGTCCGAAGTGGACCAACCCGGGATGTACGGCGATGTTGACGCCGGGGGAGCGGACGGACCGGCCTCGGCGCCTCCGTTTACAATCAGGTTCGTACCCAGCACGGAGCTGGGATTGGTTCCCAGTGGCGACAGCACCAACGAAAGGCTGTCGGCCGCCGAAAAAAGACCAAACGAGATCGTAACCTGCACTCGCAGGGTTCCGGAAGGCACCAGGCCGATGGTCTGCTGAAGAGCCACGCCGGGATCGGCACTCGAATCTTGCGATAGCGTGGCAGTACTGAACGTTTGTCCACTGGCGTTCTGGAACGCGAACGTCACTTGCGTCGTTTGGCAGCAGCGCGTATTGCCGAGGTAAGCGGATGCCGTGTACTTCACGTTGCCGCCGCCAATTTGAGACGATGCCGCGGAGACGTCGATGGTTTGTGTCAGCGTGGCCGCTCCGTCGTTGGTATTTTTCGCGAAGTAATTGAATCCGTGATTGGGCGGCGCCTCATCGCTCAGGAGAATACTTCCGGTGAGGCCATAAGCAAGGACATTGGCGTCTCCAGTGGCGCGCGTCCAGTTGGGAATGCTGGCGACCACTGTCGTGCCGTCCGGCGATGCCGCGCCGGACTCGGCGTCCCCATTCATGATCAGATTGGTCTTCCCATCTACGATGTTTTGTTGAGCATTGGCGGCCTGCACTACTGCAAACAAGGCGACGCAGATCAGCAATCGGCTGTATGTGTTCCGATCCATCGCATGAATTCGTTTTGTCATCGTTTCTCCTGCGGCTATTCGCGTCAATTCTGAACAGCGATATAAAGTGTCTGCGTTCCAGCAGTTCCATCCAGAGTGAACGTCAACGGAACGGCGTTGCTCGCGCCAATGTTCGGCATTACGGCATTGAATTGATAAAGTCCGACGTAGTTGGGCGCGAGTCCCGCGTAGCTCAGCGTGGCCGGCATTCCGCCAATCGACATTTGGAAGCTGGATGGCAGCATATTCGAGGCCTGCACGATTTGGCCCGCTGGTATATCGGGCGTCACCGGACCGAAACCAACGCCGTACAGGACGATGGTGTCGCCCGGCTTGGCGGCCCGAGAGTTTATGCCTGAAATGGCGCCGGTGGGGAGAACATAGGTGACGCCATCGGAGAACAACGCCACGGCGTATCGGATTCCATTGAGGTCGAACGAGGCGGGAGCCAGAAGTCCGGGTTCCACCGCATTGACCGTGATGTTGAACGGATTGCTGGTTCCGCCGGCGGTTGTTACCGTGATTTGCTGGAGGCCAGTGCCGGCATTCGATGGCAACTGCGCGTTCACTTGCCCGGGGCTGATGTAGTCGACGAATGCCGCCTGGCCGCCGACGGTAACCGAGGTTCCATCGAGCGAAGTAGGCGCGTTCACACCATTGAAATCCGTGCCGCTCCATTGGCGGGAATCCGGCGCGAGATTGGATCCATAAATCTCGATCCAGGACCCCGGCGCCACCGAAGTAAATCCTCCAAATGCGCCCGCGCTCAACACTCCGCCCGCGCTGATGGCAGGGAGCGGGGGCGCGCTCGGATGATAGATCAGGACCTGAGCAGAAAGCGTCGCACCAGCAACTTCGGTGCCCGTCAAAGCGCCTCCGAAGCAATAGAGCAGGTTGCCCACCACCGCTTGCCCGGAGTTCGCCATGGCCACCGGCATCGGCGTCAGCGTGGTCCACTGATTCGACGCTAGATTGAAGGATTCCACCCCATCCACGGGTCCGCTGTTGTTCTTTCCCCCGGCGAAGTAGAGCTGGCCCCCCATAGTCCCAACGCAGCCCGCTTGCCGGGCGGTGGCGTCCGGCGTCAATTTTTCCCAGGAGTTTGTGGAAGAATTGTATCCTTCGTTGTCGCCGGTCACACCGGAGTTTTCCAGGCCCCCCGCAGCCACGATTGTCGATCCCACCAGCCCGAGAGCTACTGATGACTTGCCCACCAAAAGCGGTGCCTCTTTGCTCCAGGTATCGGTGGCGGGATTGTAGCTCTGTACCGTGTTCAGCCGGTCGCTGCCATTATTGAAGCCGCCAATGACGTAGATGATTCCGTTATCAACCACAGCTTGAACGCTGTCCCTCGCAGTCGGCATGGGCGAATAGTTCGTGGTCCACGTGTCGGTGGTGGGGTCGTAGGCTTCCACGACAGTCAATTGATTGCCATTCAACTTCCCGCCAATCACGTACAAAATGTTATTGACCACAGCGCCGGCGGGAACGTAGCGCGCGGTCGGCATGGGCGCGCCCGTCTTCCAAGTGTTGGTCGCTGGATTGTAAATCTGATTGGTGTTCACCGTGGTGGTGTCGGTGGTTCCGCCGGCTGACGTACACCAGGCCGCCGATGATTCCGGTCGTGGGGCCCTGAACAGCGGTCGGCATGTTGGCCCCTGTTGTCCAACTGTTGGGTTCTTGAGCGTGGGCGGTCTGAAGACTTGCGGTCGATAGCAGCCCGAACGCCGCCATGGCGATCGCGTTACCCAGGGACGCACTACGACACTTGCTTCGTTGAATCACGCTCTGGCTCCTGTACCTTCATTCAGGAACACGCAAACGTGCAGGGAATAGCGTCACGCGGGGGCAAAAAAATTTCGGTGAGTTTAGTGCTTGCTGGCGTTGGACGCCTGCTCCGGAGGGCCAGCGGCCAGCTCGGCCTGGAACTTCCTGGCTTGATCCGGCTGCTTCAAGGCCTCGTAAACCTCAACCAGGTCTTTCCGCGCGTTCCGGATCCGGTTCGCTTGCGGGCCCGGCTGTTTGAGCAAAACTTGATATCCGGCCGTCAAGTGGTCCGCGGCGTCCTTGTATTTCTTTTCGAGAACCAACACATGTCCCAGCCGGACCTGCGCGATCGCGGTGTTGGGGTGGCCTGGCGGCAGCTTCTCCATTAAGCGCGAAAGTGCTTCGCGTAACGAATGCTCGGCGCGCGCGTAGTCCTTCTCCCCGATATACACTTCACCGAGATTCAACAGCGCGATGCCCACCAGGTAATGCCGGTCGTCATACACGGCGCGATTGATATCGGCCATGCGCGTGAAATCCTTCTCGGCTTCGCTGAAGTTCCCGCGCCGGATCTCCAGCAGGCCCAAAACATTTAGCCCCATGGCCACCTGCGGATGCACTTTCCCCAATACGCGCTCCTGGATCCCCAGCGCTTCCTGGAGCACCGGCGCGGCCTGGTCGTAGCGGCCTTGATAGACCAGGGATTGCCCCACCGCGGCCATAATCAGCGCCGTGTCGGGATGCTCCTTGCCATACCAGGACTGCTTGATTTGAAGCGCCTGGCGGTAATCTTGTTCCGCCTGGTGGTCGTTGCCCAGATCGTGCTGCACCAGGCCCATGTCGTAAAAATCGTCGGCCACGCGCGGATGCACGGCGCCGTAAAGCTGGCGATCCATGGCCAGCGCTTGTTTATAGAGCGAATCTGCCAGGGTGAGATGGCCCTGATAGTAGTGGGCCGTAGCTAATTCATTGGTGCTTTCCGAAAGGTCCGTCGTTACTTGATGTTTTGCCGATTGAAGCCGGATGGTTTCATCGAGAGTCTGGACCGCTTGGTCGTAATCGCCGCGCTCTTCGAGGATTCGTCCCAGAGTGGACTGGGCTTTCGCCACCGAGGGATCCTCAGGCGGTAAGCTGCGTCGATCGATGGCCAGCCCCTGCCGCACCAACTGCTCCGCGTCGGCGAGCTTGCCTTGATCCAGCCGCAGCGCGCCCAGCGCCACCAGGCTATCGGCAACGTCGCGGCTGTCCGGCCCGGCTACGGACTTGCGCCGGTCGAGCGAGGAGCGCAGCAGCGCATCCGCCTGGTCGTACTTCCCCAGCTTCTGGTACATGTTCCCGAGCGTCTGATACAGCTCGGCCTGCACGGCGGGCTCCGCATTCAGTGTTCGGGCGTTTTCCACGCCGCGATCGAGCAGCGATACCGCGCTCAGAGTGTCGGATGGTCCCGCGGTTTTATCGCCTCCGTCAAACAGGTTCAGCATGAACCGCTCGATCCGCTGCGTGCGGGTAGTTTCCGCCAGAGCGGCGTTGCGCGCCTTTGCCAGACGCACCACGAAGAACACCACCAGGGCGATAAAGATGGCCGAGACCGCGGCTGCCGCTGCCAGGCTGCGCCGATTGCGCCGGACGAATTTGCCCAGTCGATAGCGCAAACTGTCGGGCCGCGCTTCCAGCGGTTCGCCCTTGAGGTAATGATCTATATCGCGGATCAGCGCTTCGGCCGACCGGTAGCGCCTCTGCAGATCCTTGTGCATGGCCGTCAGGCATAAAACGTCCAGCTCATCCCAAGCCGTTTTGCTGACTTGCCGGCCGGACCTGCCTCTCGCGACGGCTGAGGGCGGTTCGGGCTGCTGCTGAAGGATGGCCTGCTCGGCCTCCACCGGACTCCGGTTCGAGAGATCGAAGGGAAGCTGCCCGGTCAACAACTCATAAAGAATCACGCCGAGGGAATAAACATCGCTTTGGGTCCCGAGCGGATTGCCGCGAATCTGCTCCGGCGATGCATAGGGAAGCGTCATTGGCCGCAGCCCGGTTACCGTTCGGATTTGCGCCTCCTGCTCGGTGCCTTGTATTTGCTTGGCGATGCCGAAATCCAGCAGCTTCACGGTACCGTCGGATTTCACCAGAATGTTCGAAGGCTTGAGATCGCGGTGGACGATGGTTTGCTGGTGCGCGTATTGAACCGCCTCGCAAACGGACCGAAACAGCCGGAGCCGCTCATCGATGGATCGCGCGCCCTCGCGACAATATTCGGTGATGGGTTTGCCCTCGACGTACTCCATGACGAACCACGGCGTTCCATCGTCCAGCGTGCCGGCGTCGTGAATCTGCGCGATCAGCGGATGCTGCAGCCGGGCCAGCGTTTTTTGTTCGGTGGCGAAGCGCTCCCGACGATCGGGCGAGAGCAGTCCGTCGCGCAGCAGCTTGACCGCCACCAGGCTGCCGATGTCCTCGCGCTTAGCCAGGTAAACAACGCCCATGCCGCCTTCGCCCAGCGGCTTGATGATCCGGTAGGGGCCGAAGGCGTTTTCAGCGAATAAAGTGTGGGGACGATCGAGCAGCGTCTGCGCTATCGGGGATAGGCCGCCGTCGAGCATCGACTTGCCGCGCGCGTCTTCCGAAAGCATGGCTTTGAGGTCGGCCAGCAGAGCCTCGTCGCCGCCGCATGCCTCCCGCAGGTGGTCTGGCTGCTCGGAAGCGGGCAGATCCGACACCTGATGAAAGATTTCCTGGATGCGTTCCCAGCGTGCGCTGTCCATCGCAACTCCTTAGCGCTCCCGGCGGATTTCAGCTTCCAGCCACGCCTTGGCCACGCGCCAGTCGCGATCCACCGTGCTTTTCGAGACACCCAGCGCCTCGACGATTTCCGTGACGTCCAGCCCGCCGAAGAACCGCAGCTCCACCGCCCTGGCTTGGCGTGGATTCATGCGGGCCAGCTCTTCGAGCGCCGCGTCCAGTGCCAGCACATCCTGGTTGCGCGATACCGGCACACCCAGGGCCTCGTCGAATGTCACAAAAAGAGCCGCCCGCTTCGAGGCGCCGCGCCTGCGGGCGATGTCGACCACCACCTGGCGCATCACCTTGGCCGCCACGCAGGTGAAGTGCAATTTGGACTGCAGTTCTAATTTGGACGATTTCACCAGCCTTAGCCACACTTCATGGATCAGCGTGGAAGTGCTGATGTTGACGTTCGGGCCGGAATGCTGGACGGAGGCCGCTATGCGGCGAAGTTCCTCGTAAGCGACGGTAAACAGGTCGTCCAGCGCCTGTTTGTGTTCTCCATCGAGCTGTCGTCCGTCATGCAAGGGCTATACGTCCTGAGCCGGGCGGTGGAACTCCCAGATTTTAGCAGGAAAACCTGTCGGATTTACAGATTTTCCAGTTCTTGCCGTGCCCGGTCCAGAATCTCTTCCACGCGCGTCCGCATTGCCGGATCTCGCGAGGCCCGCTTCATCGCATGAATCGTAGCTTTCATCATCGGACCGAGCGCGCTGCCACCGATCCACTGGCCCCAGTCGCCCCAGTCCGAAGTCCGGCGCCAGATGTTGTCGGCCGTCGCGCGCTCGCGCTCCAGTTCCTGCTTGCCGAGATCAGTGAGCTGGTACACCCGTTTGCCGTCCTTGGTTTCGGAGACGATCATCCCCTCGTCTTCCAACTGCTGGAGGGCTGGGTACATCGTTCCCGCGCTTACCCGATAACTGCCGCCCGACCGCGTCTCCAGCTCCTTCATTAAGTCGTAGCCATGGCGCGGCTTTTCCGACAACAGGGACAGGATTGCGATCCGTACTTCGCCCGCTCCGAAAAATCGTCCCCGCGGGCCCCAGGGCGGAATGAAAGCCCAGGTTCTTCCCCAATCTGCTGATCCGTATCGCATACGGGACTCCTATCGTTCGATACAAGCGTTCGATACAAGCGTTCGATACAAGCGTTCGATACAGTCGAACGCAATATATCAAACGATAGTATCTTACGATATATCTGGCGACAGGGCAAGTCCCTCGGGCTGTGCTTTTTCGTTGGATTGTTCCGAACCAGGTTCGAAAATCGCCTCAATGGGATGACCGAACAGCTTGGCGATGCCGAAGGCTAGCGGCAGGCTGGGGTCGTACTTTCCGGTTTCAATGGCGTTAACGGTCTGACGGGACACCCTGAGCCGTGTGGCGAGGTCCGCCTGGGACCATTTACGTTCGGCGCGAAGAACACGAAGCCGGTTCTTCATCGCGCGCAAATCGCGGGCGCCGGCGCGATGGCTTGAGCGCGGCCGATTAGTTGGGCCAATTGCTCCGTGGTGGCATTTCCTATCAGGCGATCCTGGCCCACTTCGACCACTGGAACCGACTGAATTCCCTTGCTCGCCGCAAGCTGCGGTTTGAGAGTGAGATCGATTTTCGAGAGCGTGAAATCCATGTCCTTTTGCAAGGTTTTCAAGCGCGCTTCCATGATCGGGCAGAAAGGACAGCCTAGAAGGAAGTAATAGGTGACCTCGGCGCCGCTCTTTTTCACTGTTGCCGGAAACTTGTCGTCGACGGGCCCATACCCGCGCCATTTCGATAACTGGGGGAAAAATCTCAGGTACGCCCATTTCAAAATAGGGATCAGGACCAGCCACAACAGGAGGACAATCCAATTCGCTACGCAGGCGAAGTAAACCAAACCAGCGAGATAACCGACGGCGCCGGCCAAGCCCGACAGGTGGAGGCTCCGAACTGTACATTGCTGCTTCCTGTGCGCGTTGTTCATCGGTACCTCCAAGCCGAAACGATGTAGGAGATCAGCAGTAGAAACAGCAGGGAACTCCAGACCGCATTCAGGGACACCTGGTAGATTCCGGCGCGCTCCAGTCCAGAGACAACCAGAATGAGAACGATCGCCGATACACCGCCGAGCGAGACTGCCTGCATGTGGATCCGCTGCTGGAGTTCGTCCGACCTCAGAACCGCCTGGACAAACGCCACAACGACGAAAATCCACATCAGAGCCGGCAGCAAACCGAGCATCGCCCGAGAGGCGCCATGTAGATCGATGAACTTGAACGTGGCGTCCACCGCGAGTTGAACGGTCAAGGCCGCGAACCACCAAAAGAAAACAGGTTGCTTCAAGCGCGAAATCCAGCTACATGCGGTCATTAATCAAAGCCTCATAGCCAGGATGATACGCGATGGGGTTCGCGAATGTCAATGATGCTTTACACTTAGTCTCGCATGCTTTACTCCTATCGAGAGTCCGTCGGTAATGGGCTATTTTGAAAATTGCGCACGCCAAAGCTCGTTGAGATCTCGTCCACAGAATGGGCAAAAGCAAAACCGAAGTAAGAATCCAGATTCCCATCGCCTCGCCAATAAGCACGGCGTAGCGAGGCGGATCGTAATGGCGAGGTTCTCTCACCATTCTCCAGATGTGCAAGCCGGTTCCGGAAGGATGACCGCTGACATATAGCCGTCCAAAATCCTCGCAACATGGCTTCATAAAAAGATGCTAGCAGGGCTTACGCCGCTCTTTCTAACCCGCGCTCCGAAGCCTCCAGTAGGGCGACCAGATCGGAGACAGCAGTTTGCCGCAGCTGAAAGATTGATAAAGTTCAAAGCAGCCGCTACCAGACCTCGGACGCGAAACCCTAGGCTATACTAAATGCTGATGTCTGAGCGCGCTACCAGCACCCTCTCCGCCATTTTGATTGACGATGAACAACTGGCGCGCGAGGAACTGTCCTACCTGCTCAAAGAATTCCCCGACGTCGAGATTCTGGCTACCGGCCGCAATGGCCTGGAGGCCGTCAAGCTCATCGAGAACCTGGAGCCGGACGTCGTTTTCCTGGACGTGCAAATGCCTGGCCTGGATGGCTTTGGCGTAATTCAGAATCTTCGGGAAAAGAACATTCCGCTGCCGCATTTCATTCTGGCTACCGCTTACGATCAGTACGCGATTCAGGCCTTTCGCTGGGAAGCGCTGGATTACCTGCTCAAGCCCATTGAAAAAGACCGTTTAATGGTGGCCGTGGAGCGCGCCCGCAAAGCCGTCACCGAGAAATCGAAAGCTGTGCCGCAGCCGGAGATCACGCCGCTCAAAGCCACGCCGCAGCGCACCAAACTGCTGGTGAAAAACAACAATCGCAACTTCATTGTGGATGCGCAGGATGTAGTGTACGCCACTATTGATGACGGCCTCATTACGGTAGTTGCCACCAACGTCGAGGGTGAATCGAATTACCGCACCATCGAAGAGCTGCAATCCAATCTCGATCCGGACACGTTCTGGCGCGTTCACCGTTCGTTTTTGGTGAACATTCATCGCATCAAGGAAGTGATTCCGTGGTTCAAATCGAGCTTCCAGCTCCGCATGGATGACAAGAAGCAAACCGAAGTGCCGGTCAGCCGAGTCCAAACCAAGCGGCTGCGCGCATTGCTGAAACTCTAGGCGCATCGGAGGATTAATGTCCACTGCAGTTCCCAGTCGCGCTGCGGTCGCCATTCGGCGCGCGAAGCCAGAAGACGCGCCCGTTTGCGGGCAAATCTGCTACGAAGCGTTTCACAAAATCAATACCGATCACAATTTCCCTCCCGATGTCCCAAACCCGGCTCATGGCGTGGGACTGATGACCCAAGTGTTCTCCCATCCGGGTTTCTATTGCGTGGTGGCTGAAGTGGACGGCGCCGTCGCCGGGAGCAATTGCCTGGACGAACGCAATCCAGTCGCGGGCGTCGGCCCAATCACCATCGATCCGAAGGTGCAGAACCGCGGCGTCGGGCACAAGCTGATGGACGCGGTGCTGGATCGCGCGCGCGAGTGTAACTTTGCCGGCGTCCGATTGGTTCAGGCCGCGTTTCACAATCGTTCGCTTTCGCTCTACACCGCGCTGGGCTTCGACGTTCGGGAACCTCTCTCGGTGATGCAGGGCCCGGCTATCCAGAAAAGCTACGACGGATTCGCCGTACGCGCAGCGCAGCCATCCGATCTGGAAGCGTGCAACCAGCTAGCCTTTCGAGTGCATGGACACCACCGGGGTGGAGAGCTCTCTGATGGGGTTCAACAAGGCACGGCGAGAGTGGTAGAACGCCAGGGTCGCATTACAGCCTACGCCAGTTCGCTCGCGTTTTATGGACACGCCGTCGCGGAAACCAATCCCGACCTCCAGACGATCATTGCGGCGGCCGACGGTTTCGGCGGCCCCGGAATCCTGGTGCCAACCCGCAACGCGGAGCTGTTCCGCTGGTGTCTCGCGAGCGGCCTCCGCGTGGTTGAGCCCATGACGCTGATGTCGCTCGGCCTCTATAACGAACCGAACGGCGCGTTCCTGCCCTCGGTTCTTTACTGAACAACGTCCTGGGATCAAGGCGCGGGGCAGTGGGCCTCCATGAGAAGGCCGACGAGTTCGGCTAGGGAGCAAACTGCCAAAAGTGCAAGATCTCTACGAAATTGGGCGCTTCGTGGATCCAGTAGTAAAGCAGTATTGAAATCCGCTAGCGCGGATTCTGAGATTCGAACTTGGAAATCCACTGAGGGATCAGCTTCCGCGTCTCATCGAGGGAGACGGTACGCCCTGCGTCAGCGTCTTTGATCCCACGGTCAATAGCGGCGAGAGTCTCAGCGTCCACCGCGACCTCTTCGGTAGGGCGCATCAGCGGACCTCCGACGATTTAACCACCCGAACCGTTGCTCCGCTGGCCAGCGAGTCGGGCGGATTGGAAATCACCAGATCGTTCTCGTCGAGGCCCGAGACCACTTCCACTTCATTGCCATAGTCCTTTCCCAGGATCACGGGAACCAGCTCCGCTTTATTGCCGTCGCGGACCACACCAACGCGTAAGCCTTCGCTGCGGAACATCAAGGTGCTGACCGGCAGAATGAGTGAACGCGAGCCTTCGGGAATCATGAGGTGCACCTCCGCGTATGCGCCCGGGCGAAGCTCGCCGGAGGCGTTGTCCACATCCACTTCGGTCAGTAGCGTTCGGCTGGCTGGATCGATGGCTCCGGCGGTGCGGACCAGTTCGCCGGGAAAATGGCGGCCGGGGAATTCAGAGAGGGTCAAATACGCCTTGATACCGGCAACGGCGCCGCGCGAATCGGCCTGGGGCACGCTGACGTAGACGCGCAATTTCGCGGTGGAGGCCATGTGAAACAGCTCCTGCGCCGCTCCACCATTGCCGGCGTTGATCAGCGCGCCGATATCGATATTGCGCGCGGTGATGATACCGTCGAATGGCGCTCGCACGATTTCGTAGCTTTGCATCTCCTGCAGCCGTCCCAGGTTCGCTTCAGCCACGGCGATGTTGCTGCGGGCCGCCGCAATAGCCTGCTCGAGCGCATTGAGATTGGCCACCTGGGCCTGATATTGGGCCTGATACTGATCGTTCTCCTGGCGCGACACCGCGCCTTTTTTCACCAGGTTCGCCCAGCGATCGGCGTTCACGCGCGCCAGCTCTTCGTTCGCCTTGCCTTGCTGCTCGTTGGCGATGGCCTGATCCAAAGAAGCCTGGGTCTGTTGGATGGTGGCTTTGGCTTCGCGAACCTGCTGATCCAGCTCCGGTGCTTCGATAGTGGCCAATACCTGCCCGGCTTTCACATGCCCGCCGATGTCGACGTTCCATTGCTTCAGGTAACCGCTGGCGCGCGCGTAAATGGGCGAGTCGGTAAACGCCTGGATGTTGCCGGGAAGCACCACCTCGTCCTTCACCGTGCCGGGCTTGCCATGGATTACCGAAACGTCCGGAATCGCCAGTTCCTGAGTGGTTTCCTTCACCGCCGCGGCGGTCTGGATGCGGGCGTTGATGCCCCAGAAGACGACGCCGGCCGCGATGGCCACGGCCAGCAGCAGGAGAAGCACCACCCGCAACGTTCGCGGCCGCCCCGGTGGCCGGCTGGGCGGCAAAATCGGTTCGTTGGTGTGCTGACTCGAGATGGGAGTCTCCAGCATGGGCTCACTATCTAGCATGAACGTTCACTCGCTTCCGGTGCAACATGCTGAACACTGTAGGTACGAAAAACAAGGTAGCCACGGTGGCGAAAATGAGTCCGCCGATTACCGCGCGGCCGAGCGGGGCGTTCTGTTCGCCACCTTCGCCCAGGCCCATGGCCATTGGGATCATACCGATGATCATCGCCAGCGCGGTCATCAGAACCGGGCGAAAACGCGTGAAGCCGGCTTCGAGCGCCGCGCGCGTGGGATCGCCTTCGGTCTCCAGATGCTCCTTGGCGAAGCTGATCACCAGGATGCTATTGGCCGTGGCCACGCCGACGCTCATGATGGCGCCCATCAACGCGGGAACGCTCAGCGTGGTGCGCGAGACAAAGAGAAACAGCACGATTCCAGCCATGGCGGCGGGAAGCGCGGTGATGATGATGAACGGATCGAGCCAGGATTGGAAATTGACCACGATGAGGAAGTAGACCAAGATAATGGAAAGGATCAAGCCGCTGAGCAGGCCGCGGAAGGAAGACTGCATGGTGTCGATCTGGCCGCGGACGATCAACTGCGAGCCGCGCGGCAGTTTGGCGCGCGCCTTGTCCACGATGCGGTCGATATCGGTGGCCACGCCGCCCAAGTCGCGATCCTGCACGTTTCCGAAGATGTCGATGGCGCGCTGCAGGTTGTAATGCGAAACCACGGCCATTTCGGAACGGCGGCTGGTGCTGACGACGTCGCCCAAAATTTCGGGGCGATGCACGCCGTCGCTGGTGATGGGAACATTATCCAGAGCACTCAGGGAAGACATATCGTACTGCGGGGTTTGCGCCACAACGCTGTAGGTGACGCCACTCCTGGGATCCAGCCAATAAGACGGCTGGGTTTGAAAACTCCCGCTGAGGGAGATCAGCAAACTGTTGGCGACGTCGAGCTCCGAGTAGCCGCTCTCGAGCGCCTTGGTGCGGTCTACATTCACTTGAATGCGCGGCAGGTCAAAAAGCTGGTGGACCCGCAGATCCACCGCGCCGGGGACGGTGCGGAGCTGGCCGAGAAGATTGGTGGCGAAGGCATGGTTGGCGTTCAGGTTCGGACCGGAGACTTGAATGTCGATGGGCGCGGGCAGGCCAAAGTTCAAAATCTGGCTGACGATGTCGGCCGGCAAGAAATAAAAAGATACGCCGGGAAACTCGCGCGGCAGTTTGCGCCGGATCTCGTGGACGTAGAAGTCTGTTGGGCGATGACCGGGTTTCAGAGTGACCAGAACGTCGGCGTCCATGGTGCCGATCGGCGCGGAGTTGCTGTAGGCGGTGTTGATGGAGCTGTAAGGCAGCCCGATATTGTCGATGATGCTGGCCAATTCGGACGGAGGTATGATTTCGCGCATCGACGTTTCGATCAAGTCGCCCAGGCGGGCGGTTTCTTCAATGCGCGTGCCGGTCTTGGCGCGAAAGTGCAGGTTGAATTGTCCGGCATCGGTAACGGGGAAGAAATCGCGGCCCAGCCAGGGGATCAGCAGAAAAGCCGCGGCGCAAAGTCCGAGGAATACGGGAACGAAAACCCCGCGGCGGCGGATGCATGTTTCGAGCATCCGGAGATAGCCCAGGCGGGTGGCTTCAAAGCCGCGCTCGAAAGCACGCTGGAAGCGCGCGGCGATATTCCAGGACTGCGGCTGGGAGGAATGGTGCCCATGCACCTTCAGCAGATACATCGCCAGCGTCGGAACCAGAGTGCGCGACAGTACGTACGAGGCGAGCATGGCGAACACCACCGCTTCGGCCAACGGGACGAAAAGATAGCGCGCCACTCCGGTTAAAAAGAACATCGGGATGAAGACGATGCAGATACACAGCGTGGAAACCAGCGCGGGGACGGCGATCTGCGCCGCGCCATCCAGGATGCCGCTGTGCAAATCCTTGCCCTCATCAAAATTGCGATCGATATTCTCAATGGTGACGGTGGCATCGTCCACCAGGATGCCGACGGCCAGAGCCAGGCCGCCCAGCGTCATGATGTTGATGGTCTCGCCCAGCGCGCTCAGCGCACAAATGGAGCACAGGATCGAAAGAGGAATAGAGATCGCGATAATCAGCGTGCTGCGCCAGCTCCCGAGAAACAGCAAGATCATGATGGCGGTGAGGCACGCCGCGATGATGGCCTCGCGAATCACTCCGCTGATGGCGGCGCGCACGAACAGGGATTGGTCGGAGATCGGCTCGATCTTCAGCGCGGGCGGAAGCGTGGCGGCTATTTGGGGCAGCAGGGCGCGAACCTGCTTGACGATATCGAGCGTGGAGGTGTCGCCAACTTTCAGGATGCTGAGCAGAGCGCTGCGCTGTCCGTTGCGGCGGACGATATTGGTCTGCGGAGAAAACCCATCGCGCACGTGCGCCACGTCGTGCACGTAAATGGTGCTGTTGCCGACAGCCTTGACAGGAAGATCGTTGAGCTCCTGGACCGTCTCTGGACTGGCATTCAAGCCGACGTCATATTCAAATTGCCCGATTTTGGAGGTACCGGTGGGCAGGATCAGGTTCTGGGTGTTGATGGCGTTCACCACATCGCCGGGCGACAGCCCTTTGGACTGGAGCAGCGCAGGCTGCAGATCGATCATCACCTGGCGCTGCTTTCCGCCGTAGGGCCACGGGATGGCCGCGCCTTGCACCGTGGCGAGTTGAGTGCGGATGAAGTTGGCGGCGTAATCGAAAAGCTGCTGCTCGGAAAGGCCCTGACCGGAGAGCGCAAGCTGCAGGATGGGAACGCTGGAGGCGCTGTAGACCAGCATGTAAGGCGATTGCGAGCCGGGCGGCATTTGATGGATCGCGTTCTGCGCCACGGCCGTCATCTGGGCCATCGCCATGTCGGCGCGCGTGCCAGGGTGGAAGAAGACCTTCGTGATGCTGCGGCCGTTCACAGTCTGCGATTCCATGTGATCGATGTCGGTGACCACGGTAGTAAGCGAGCGCTCGTAGGGCGATGCGACGCGCTCTTCCATTTCTTGAGCGCTCAGGCCGGAATAATTCCACAGCGCGGCAACCACCGGAATGTCGACATTCGGAAAAATGTCGGTGGGCGTGCGCAGTATGACCAGCGGGCTGATGAGCAGGATCAGGAGCGCCATCACAATAAACGTGTAGGGGCGCTTCAGCGCGATATTAACTATCCACACTTCGCAGGGAACTCCTAAGGACTAGGCGAAGGTTCATCGAACCCTCGTTACTGGCCCTTTTTGACTAGAATCGGACGACAGGGAGGACGCATCAGGGCTACTTTTGTGTTTGGCGACGTATTTTTTGACGTTTTGGGCAAACGAACCCATGCGCTCGCCGATGGGCGCGACGGAGCCCAGTTTTCATTGTATCGTATGGCGCGAGATGGACTGTCAACGCCAAATAGAAATGGGATCTTCCGCACTCTCGGTGCAGATCAGCAAGCTTAAAATGGTCCAAAACAATTCGTTCTCGTATTGTTCTAAGCTCAACTTGCAATGGCACCTCCCCCGAGCCATTCGCAAGCGGTCTTACCAGCTCAAAATCTCGTGCTTGATAAGATCGAACGTGTTGACGGACGCTTTCTGGTCGATGTTCACGTTCGACAAGCCGCTCATTGTCCAGCGTGCGGCAAACGGTCTCGGAGCCGTCACAGCGCGTACCTTCGCCATCTGAAAGACCTGCCTTGGCAAGGGTGTGCGGTGGAACTGCGGTTGAAAATCCGGCGCTTTCGATGCCGTAACAGGGCTTGTGTGCGAAAGATCTTCGCCGAACCGATACCGGAGGTCACGCGATCCCATGCACGCTGGACTACACGAGTTGGCGAGATCATACGGCTGATCGGCTACACAGCAGGCGGATTGCCGGGCAGTCGTATTCTGGACCGGTTGGCGATCCCGATCAGCGACGACACTGTGACTCGGTTTGTGAAACGCTCCGGCGACGGTTCGGGCAGTGGTCCAATCCGACACATTGGAGTAGACGACTGGGCTTGGCGCAAGGGTCAGAGCTACGGAACTATTCTGGTGGACTTGGACAAGCATCAGGTCATCGACCTGCTGCCCGACCGTTCGGTCGAGAGCTTGCAAGCCTGGCTGGAGAAGCATCCGGGTGTGGAAGTGATCACTCGGGATCGTTGCGGCATCTATGCCGAGGCCGCCGAACAAGGTGCCGCCCATGCAGTCCAGGTGGCCGATCGGTTTCATTTGTTTTTGAATCTTTCAACAGCCATCGAGAGATCGCTGGAGGAACGAAGCCGGGAACTTTGCCTTCCCGATCCGGCGCCGGAACAGCCAGCCGTCGAAGTCGCGCCGCCAAGCAAACGAAGAACAACGCTGGAGGAGCAACGAAAACAACAGCGCCGCCAGCGCAGACAGGAGCGCTACGAGCGAGTCGTTGAACTCCATCGTCAGGGGCACACACAACTGGCCATCAGCCTGGAGCTCGGCATCCAGCGCAAAACGATTCGCCGCTGGTTAAGCGCTGGTCAGTTTCCCGAGCGGAAGCCGGTGACCGGCCGACGCAGCCATGTCCGCGAGTTCCATGAGTATCTACAGCAACGCTGGAATCAGGGCTGCCATAACGCGACTCGCTTGTTTCAGGAGATCCGGGCGCGCGGATACCGCGGCAGTCGTCAGATGGTTTCTCATCATGTTTCGTCCTGGCGGGCTAATCCTGAATCACGTTCCTCATCGAAGACGCGAAGACTCGACCGCATCGCGCCTAAGCATGCGGCCATCCTGACGTGCAGACCAACGGAGCGTCTGTCGGAACAGCAACGGATTTTGTTCGAGCAGGTCGCAGTGAACTGCCCAATTATTCGATCGATGCGGTTCCTGGCCCTGGATTTTCGCGAAGCCATTGCTACTCAAGACACGAATGGCATGCTGCATTGGATTCGCACCGCAATGCAGTCCGGCATCGGGCCTCTGGTTCGATTCGCGTACGGCCTGAAGAAGGACTGGAACGCGGTCATGGCAGCGGTGGGAACCTCCTGGAGCAACGGCCAGACCGAAGGACAGATCAACCGCCTGAAGGCTATTAAGCGACAAATGTATGGGCGCGCTGGCTTCCATCTGCTGCGGGCACGCGTCCTGCCCTACCGCGCAATGGCACCTTGATCTGCACCGAGAGTGCGGAAGATCCTATAATCAACCGATGGACCGCTACTTGCAAACCGGTCCCTTCAACATGCGCAGTATTTTTTTGTCTGCACTTATGCTCGCGTCCCTGGCCTTCGCTGAAGGCCCTGTGGCGCCCGTCACTTCCGATTCGTTGCTCGTGAAATCGGTTCGCATTGTCGGCACCAAGTCGGCCGTGGAATTAAAGACACAGGTGGGCCACATGTTCGACGCTTCCACCGTCCAAAGCGACGTCCACCGGCTATGGGCCACGGGCCGATTCGATGATATTCGCGTGGAGACTACGCCGGAGGGCCCAGGCACGGCGGTGGTGTTTCGCGTAGTGGAAGTTCCGCAGCTGCTTCTGCACCAGTTGCACGTAGAGCCGTCCACCTTTGGCTTGCAGATGAACCTGCCCGAAGGCACTCCCATGAGCCGTCTGCGCGCCCATCAGATCGCCAATCAAGCCGAGCAGGACCTTCGCTCGGACGGCTTCCGCACCGCCACGGTGGATTACGACCTGGTGCCGTACACCGGCAACAAGGTGGACCTCCACCTCAATATCGAGGCTGGTGAGCGTATTCGCGTCAAAGAGGTGGACTTCGTCGGCGACACCGCATTCGATTCCAAAGATCTGCACGGCGCTCTGCGCGCGCTCAAAATTCATCGCGTGACGCCGCCCATTCCTGGGATCTGGAACGGCTGGCTTCGGTATCCCGGCTACAGTCCGGAAGGCATCCAAAGCGATTTGTCTGTGCTGCGGTCCTACTACATATCGAGGGGTTATTTTGACGCCGCGGTGAAGCTGGAAGACGTGCAAGTGGCCCAAAAGGCGGCGCACGTGAGCATTGAGGTGCACTCCGGCCAGCTCTACCATGTGCCTGCCTGGCAGGTCTCCGGCAATGGAGTCATTCCGAAAGTGGTTCATCCGCTCAATGGCTTGATGCGCTACCAGAACTTTTGCTCCACGTTGTTTGTCGCTCGCCGCGAGGCCGAGCACGATGGCATTCTGGACTTCGCCGTGAACCTCCAAGTGCAGCCCACCCAAGCCAGCACCAAGGAGGCACCCGAAGCTAACTTGGCCGCGAGCGTGGAGCGCGGAAAGCCGTTCCATATCGGCCGCATCGAGTTTATCGGCAATCGCCATTTCAGCGAAGCCGCCGTGCGCAGCAATTTCCTGTTAGATGAGGGCGACTTACTGGATGAGCACCTGCTCCGCAAAAGCATGGCGCGCTTGAACGAAGCCAGCTTTTTCGCACCCATTAGCGAACGCAACACCATTCTCCACACCGATCCGGATACGGGCATCGCCGATATCGATTTTCGTGTGATGGAGCGCAAACGTGGCTCCTGGAATCTTTCGGGTCCGGTCGGTCCGGCCAGCCTTGCCGGGCCGCTGGAAGCTTCCATTCGCACGCGGCTGCCGGCCTGGGGATCGGGTCTGCTGGAGGCGTCCACTTATACCGTCTCGCTCAGTATGTTCGCGTTTGTGCATTCCTTCCTTCCGGTGCTCGGCGTTCCGAACATTCCCTTGATTCCCATCGTCGCCTTGAACCGGCCGTATTCGCCTGGCGCCGGCTGGAAGTCCGGATTCATGATTATTCCTGAGCTCGGCTGGCAGTACATGGCGCTGGGCTACGGCATATCGCAGCTTCAGCATCGTTTGATTCCGGTATTGGAAGGCGATCGCGGCCTGGAGCCGGAACTGCCCGTCACAGTGGACACTCCCACCAGCCGAACCACAATGTTCTGCGAGCCGCCCGCGCCGCGCTTGTCGCCGGTGCGGACCGCCTTGGCGATGGGCCTGCGCTTTATAGGATCGATGGCAGGGCTCTAGCTAGCGCCGGTTGATCAGCCACAACACCAGCGACAGAACCACGCTGATGAGCAGGCACGTTACCAGCGGGAAGTAGAACACCGAGTGCTTGCCCCGGATGATGATGTCTCCGGGCAAACGCCCCAGCCGGATCGGAAGCCGTTCGCCGAGCGATATGAGCACGCCTAGCGCCGCCACCGCCAGACCGAGTGCAATCAGCATGCGTCCCAAGCGCATCTACCTTTATCTTAAGCCTAGCTTCGCGGCAAGCACCCGCACGCGCCCAGGCTGCGATCTTGCCGTGCTCCGCTGCGGTAAAGTAAATGTGCAGCCGGAGGTGTGCGCATGAATGAGAATAAGCGCGTGAACAAACTGGCGCTGACCCTGTTGGCGGCTTCTCTCCCGCTGGCCTGGCCTGCCTGTGCCAGCGGCCGGCGAAGCGCTTCCGAGTGTGGAGGCGGTGTACAACCACTTCATTGCCGCCACCGGCGGAAAGGCTGCCTATGAAGCGCGCCACAGCCTGATTGAGCACGCCACCATCAATTTCGCCAAGCAAGGCCTGAAAGGCTCGCTCACTATTTACCAGGCGGCGCCCGACAAATACCTGGGCCTTACCGAACTGCCCGGCATCGGCAAACTCGCCAGCGGCAGTAACGGCGAAGTGGCTTGGGAAAATACGGCCCTGCAGGGCCCCCGCATCAAGCAGGGCGCGGAACGGGACGACGCACTCCGGGACGGCGCGTTCAACGCTTCGCTGCATTGGCAAAAGCTCTACGCGAAGGCCGAAACGGCGGGCTCGGAAACCGTCGAGGGTCATGACTGCTACAAAGTGGTGCTGACGCCCAAAGATGGCAAGCCCATGACCGAGTTCTATGACAAGCAGTCCGGCCTGATGATCAAAACCATGGCCACTGTGACGTCGCAGATGGGCGATGTCAGCGCTGAAATTCTCTATGACGATTACCGGAAGGACAGCGACAACGTGCTCTCGGCTCATCGCCTGGTGGAGCGCGCGGCTCTGGGGGAAATCGTCATCGACGTCCAGAGCGTGGAAGTGAATCCCGACCTTCCGAAAGACCGCTTCGATCTGCCGCCCGAAATACAGGCGCTGGTGAACAAGGCCGCACCTGCGGAAAACAAGCCGGCGCCCGCCAATCACGGTGCTCTTGAACCGTCCGATGGCGGCAACCTCGCCGTCTACATGGCGGGCAGCCCGGTGGCGACGGAAACTTACACCGTGAAGAAGTCCGACGACGGCTTCGACCTCGACGGCTCGGGCTCAGCCACCCTGGGCCCGATGAAGATCGATATCGAACGATTCCGAGTACTTACCAACGCGCAATATCAGCCGCGCGAAGCCGTCGCGAAAGCTAAGCTCGGCCAGATTCAGATGGACATCGACACGACGTTCTCCGATGGCCAGGCCAAGAACGAAATCGACAACGGCCAGGGTCCGCAAACCAAGATGATCGCCGTCGATCCCGGCGCCATCGTGGTGAATGCCAATCTTCCGCTGTATCCTTGGAGTATACTCGCGATGCGCGCCAGTTTTGATACCCAGCAGCCCCAGCAGTTCCCGGTTTACGTTCTGGGGCAAGCAGAGGTAAAGGCCACGGTAACTTTCAAGGGGCGCGAGCGCGTGGATTTCGCTGGAAAATCGGTGGAGTTGAATCACCTGGCCGTCTCCGGCAACACGCCTCAAGGCCAAGCCATCAGTCTGGATTTCTGGGTGAACGACCACCGCAAGCTAATCAAAATCGCCGTTCCATCGCAGGGCGTGGAGGCGTACCAGGAAGGTTTTGCACCTAGCGGGGAAACCCAGGCGCCACCGGCGGCAGCAGCACAGCTGGGAATTCCGAAGGGAGACTAAGTCGATCGAGAACGGTTTTATGAGCTCGCCGGAAATTCCTCTGAATTCCGTCGCCGGGCAGCCCGCCAAACTGCCTTCCGCGCTGGAGTGCTATCTGTCTTCGATCCTGGAAATTGCGGAGGCCATCGAAGCGATTTCGCCTGAGATCGGCTCGCTTCATCGGGAACCCTTACTGTCGCTGCGGGCTAGCCTTTCGGGCGACCCGACGCCGGCGGCGCTCAAAGAAAGCCGTGCCGAGCTGCACGAAATCCTGCAGGGCTTCTGCGAGAAGGCTCGCCTCCAGAATGAAGCTCTGGCCCGCGACGTCAAACAAACGCTCAGCATGGTGACGCGAACCGAGGACTCGAGCGCCGGCCGCAATATCCAGCACGTCGAGAAGCTGGTGGATTTCGTGGACCGCCTGGAATCTGCCGTCCGGTCGGGCGATCTGCCCAGGCTGACCGCCCAGACCGCCGAATTGCGGGACTTCGCCCAATCCATCGAACTCGATAGCCGGGACGACTTCGCGCGTTTGCGGCAAAAGATGACTGAGATTCAACACCGGCTGCACGAAGCCGAGCTGCTGGCCACGCTGGATCCGCTCACCGGCGTCGCTAACCGCAGGGATCTGGACCGCGAACTGGCCGCGCGCATCGAAGCCCGGCAGGAGTTTTGCGTGCTGCTCTTCGATCTGAACGGCTTCAAGGAAATCAACGATCGTTTCGGACATCTCTACGGAGACGAGGTTTTGAAGCAATTGGGCGCCCGCCTCAGCACCCAGGTGCGCGCCCGCGATTATGTTTGCCGCTGGGGTGGCGATGAGTTCGTCGCAATTCTGGCATGCGATCTCAACATCGCCGAGTCCCGTTCCCGCCAGATCGCCGAACGCCTGAACGGCGCGTATCATGTCATGGGACCGGAACGCGAAATCCGCGTCGATGTGGCCGTTACCGTGGGCCTGGCTCAGTACTGTGCCGGCGAATCGCCCGAGCAGCTCTTCCGCCGCGTTGACGAATGCATGTACCGCAAAAAGCACTCCTCGTTCTTGGATGGCTAGCGCGCGCGAGGGTTGGCGCGCAACTCCGGCCGCGTTGTACTAACGTAGATTTGTACTAACGTAGATAAGGAATCCGCTCAGTGGAAACTTTGACCAACGCCGGTGTGCTTGTCACGGGAGCTGGACGAGGCATCGGCAAACGGTTGGCCATCGGATTTGCCACCGCGGGGAATCGTGTGGCGCTGCTCGCGCGCAGCAAGGCCGAACTGGACCTGGCGCATCTGGAAATCGAGCATGCTGGGGGCAATGCGCTGCGCATCCGCGCCGACGTCACCGACTATGAGCAGGTCAACGCGGCCGTGGACCGCATGCGGGTCCACTATGGCGAAGTGAATGTTTTGATTTGCGCCGCCGCGATTCCCGGCCCCATCGGACCTTTTGTCGACCAATCGCCCAAGGCGTGGGTTGATACCATCCATACCAACCTGCTCGGCGTGATGCATGCCTGCAAGGCCGTTCTTCCTCACATGATCGCGCGCCGCGAAGGCAAGATTATCGTGTTAAGCGGGCCGGGCGCCACCATGGCGCGCCCCAATCTTTCGGCTTATGCCGCCTCCAAAGCGGCGGTGGTGCGCCTGGTGGAAACCGTCGCCGAAGAGGTTCGCGAGCACAACGTGCAGATCAACTGCATGGGCCCCGGCGGCACCTACACTCACATGACCGACGAGATCCTGCGCGCCGGCGAACGCGCAGGCTGGAGGGAAACCGAGGACGCGCTGCAGATTCGCGAAACCGGCGGAGTGGCGCCCGAGAAACAGATTCAACTGGCGTTGTTCCTGGCTTCCGAGCAATCCAATCACATCAGCGGCAAGCTGATTCACGTCACCGACGACTGGAAAAAGCTCCGCACGGGAAACATTCATCCGGAAATTTTCACGCTGCGGCGCTTGCAGAAAGTGAACACTTAATTGGCCACGGATGAACACAGATTGCTGCAAGACAATCCGCTTCCATTCGACCTTGGGCCTTTGAAAATTTATCAGAAGGCACATAGTCAGGCCCGAAGCGCGCAGATAATTTAGACATTGCGCCAGGTGTTCATTTGCTAGGCGGTCTACACATTTCAGCTCGATTACCAACACATCTTCAACGATGATATCCGCGAAATACTCGCCAACGGCATGGCCTTTGTAGGTTACCGCGAACGATCTCTGAGACGCGGCCCGGATTCCTCGAATACTCAATTCCTTGAGCAGGGCGCGCTCGTATACCTTTTCAAGGAATCCCGCGCCTAAGGTGTTGGAAACCTCAAACACGGCACCAAGCACAAGCTCAGTTAATGAATTTAGGTATCCGTGTTCATCCGTGTTCATCCGTGGCCAATTGAATCGTGCCCTGATCCTCCACGGTCTCTCTCTTCAATTGACCGCAGGCCGCGAAGATATCCCGCCCCCTCGGCTTGCGAACGAAACACGGCATGGCCCTCCGGACGATGGCTTGAAACACACGCACCCGCTCGGGGTCCGGCGTCTCGAACGCAATGCCCGGCCCGGGATTGAGCGCAATCAAATTCACCTTCGCATTCAGATGAGCCAGCAGCTTCACAACTCGCCGCGCATCTTCGTCGGTATCGTTCACGCCTTTCAGCAGCACATATTCGAACGTCAGCTTCTCCCACGGACGCAGCGGATACGCCTTGCACGCCGCCAGCAAATCCTTCAGCGAATATTTGCGCGTGATCGGCATCAACTCGCGCCGCTGGTCCTCGTATGACGCATTCAGCGAGATCGCCAGTCTTGGCCGCACCGGCTCGCGCCCTAACTCGGCGATCTTTGGAACAATACCAGCCGTCGACAGCGTGATGCGTTTGGGCGAAAGCCCGATGCCCGCCGGATCGGTCAAAATGCGCGTCGCTTTGATCACGTTCGGCAGATTCAGCAGAGGCTCGCCCATCCCCATCATCACGATATTCAGCCGATCGGTTTCGGTGGAGATCTTATGCGCGCGCATCACGAACAGCACCTGGCCGACGATTTCGCCCGCCGTCAGATTCCGTTCCAGCCCCATCAGAGCGGTGAGGCAGAACTGGCAGTTGACCGGGCAGCCCACCTGGCTGGATATGCAGACCGTGTCCCGGCCCTCCTCCGGCATCAGAACCGTCTCAATGGTCCGATCATCCTGTAATTTCAACAGATAGCGGCGCGTACCATCCGTACTCTTGAATTCGGCCGCCAGCTCGGGCAACCCGACGTTCAGCCGTAAAGCCAATTCTTTTCTTAAACTTACAGGAAGGTTTGTGATCTGGACCAGGTCCGGTACCCTTTGCCTGTAAACAGCGTCGTATACTTGGCGGGCCCGAAAGGCGGGCTGTTCTGGTCCCAGAGCGGCTTGTAGATCCGGAAGTTCAAGGCCTACAATAGCTTGCCCCATGTCTCTAGTATAGTGGACCGCGGCAGTATAGCACTAGATTCGAATCCGGATTGGTCGAAATCCGAGATAAAATAAAGGAAGACAAATGGCAGACGCAGTTCAGACTCTTCGCGACATCGAAATCGCAACGCTCAACAATGGGGTGCGAGTCATCAGTGAGGAGATGAGCCACGTCCGGTCAGTCTCTCTCGGCGTATGGATACGCACCGGTTCTCGCCGCGAAACTTCGGCTGAGAACGGCATCTCGCATTTCATCGAGCACATGCTCTTCAAGGGCACCAAGAATCGCTCGGCGGAAGAGATCGCGCGCTCGGTGGATTCCATCGGCGGCGGCCTGGACGCCTTTACCGCCAAGGAGATGGTGAGTTACAACACCAAGGTTTTGGACGAGCACCTGCCCATCGCCTTCGATGTTCTGGCGGACATGGTGCGCAATCCTCTGTTTCGCGAAGAAGACATCGAGAAGGAAAAGGGCGTCATCTTAGAAGAGCTGAAGATGGACGTGGACAATCCCGAATATCTTCTGCACGATATTTTCTCCAGCAATTTCTGGAAGGACCATCCTCTTGGCAAGCCAATTATCGGCAGCAAGGATACCATTCGCGCGTTCGATCGCGAGATGATCGACTCGTATTTTCAGCGCTACTATTCACCGTCGAATATCTTGATCACCGCGGCCGGCAATCTGAATCACGCGAAACTGGTGGAGCTGGCGCGCCAGCATTTTGAAGATCTGCGGGTGAACGGCCAGCTAGCCCCCGAAGTAGCGCCGGTTCCACACGCGCGCCTGGTATTTCGGAATAAAACATCGCTCGAACAAACCCATCTCTACATGGGTGTGCCCGCTTATCCTTTTCCGCATGAGCTGCGCTTCGCCTGCTATACGCTGAACACCATTCTGGGCGGCGGGATGAGTTCGCGCCTGTTCCAAAACATCCGCGAAAAGCAGGGCTTGGCTTACGCCGTCTATTCCGAGCTGGCGATGTATCGCGACACCGGCTACATGGCCATCTATGCCGGCACCGCGGTGGAAACCGCCGGCAAGGTGATCGATTCCATCGTGAAGGAGTTCCGCGAGCTGAAGGAAAATCTGGTTCCGGCCGAAGAGTTGCGGCGCGCCAAGGACAACTTGAAAGGCTCCTTCATGCTGGGCCTGGAATCCACGTCCAGCCGCATGGGCAACCTGGCGCGGCAGGATCTGTATTTCCAGCGTTTCTTTACTCTGGACGAAATGCTGGAGAGCATCGAAGCCGTCACCGCCGAGCAAGTGCAGCAGATCGCGCGCGAATTCTTCAATCCGAAGAACATCACGCTGGCGGTGCTCGGCAACTTAGGTGAATTCCGGATCAAGCGCGAGGAACTCGACTGCTAAAGCCCAAAGGGTGCGGCGCGCACGACCGTTCGAACCAGATACTTGCCCGTGCCGCGCTGGTTCTCTGCATCCTTGCCGCGCCTCTATTCTCCCTCGATCTCAAATCGCTTAAGCCGCAGGGCTATGTCAGCGACTTCGCGAATGTGCTGGATCCGCAATCGCGCGCGCAACTGGAAGCTTATGCCGGCCAGGTGGAGCGCGCCACCGGTGTCCAAATGGCGCTGGTGACGCTCAAGTCGCTCGATGGCGAGCAGATTGAAGAAGTCAGTAACGATCTTTTTCGCCAGTGGGGCGTCGGCAAAAAGGGCAAGGACGAAGGGATCATGCTGCTCCTGGCTGTCCAGGATCATCGCGACCGCGTCGAAGTGGGCTACGGCCTGGAACCCATCCTTCCCGATGGATTCGACGGCAGCATTTTGCGCGGCATTCAACCGCTGCTGCGCCAGGGTGCGTATGGCCAGGCGATGATTTCAGGCGCGGTGCAGATCGGCTCGGCGATCGCGCGCGCCAAAGGCATCTCGCTTGAGCCCGGCTCGCGCCCGCGGGCCCGCGAAGCTCCTGAGCGGGAGGGCCTTCCGTGGCCTGCGATCGTGATTGGGATTATCGTTCTGCTGTTCCTCTTTCGCGGCGGTGGCAGCGGCGGCGGTCTGCTCACCGGCCTGATTCTCGGTAACCTATTAGGACGCGGTGGAAGAGGCGGAGGCTGGGGCGGCGGCGGATTTGGCGGTTATGACTCCGGCGGCGGTGGAGGCGGAGGCTTTGGCGGTTTCGGCGGAGGCGATTCGGGCGGAGGCGGCGCATCCGGCAGCTGGTAAATACCCTATGGAAGACAAACTCCAGGAACTGGTGGACCGCCTCAAGCATGCCGAGCGCGAACGGCTGCAATCGGTTGTTTTGTACGGCTCCGCGGCGGCCGGCGAACATAACGAACACTTTTCAGACCTGAATGTTTTGTGCGTGCTCACGCGCGTCACTCCGGCCGAGCTGGCCGACGCCGAGCCGATTTTCAAATGGTGGCGCGCGCAGGGAAATCCATCGCCGCTTTTGCTCAGCGAAGAAGAGCTGCGCACGTCCACCGATTGTTTCCCCATCGAGTTTCACGATATCCAGGAGCGGCGGCGGGTGCTGTTTGGGGCCGACCCGATTCAGGACCTGGTGATCGAGAAGAGCTTCTACCGCGCGCAAGTGGAGATGGAACTGAGGGCCAAGCTTTTGCGCCTGCGGCAGAAAGCCGGCGAGGTCCTGCTCGAAAAACCGTCGCTGCTGCGCCTGATGATCGATTCGGTGCCGAATTTCCTGGTGCTGGCGCGGCACGCGTTGCTCCTTTCCGGAATGGCTTCCGGATGGCGCAAGCGCGAGATCGTCCGCCATCTGCCGGATATCGGCGCTGACGGAACGCCATTCGATATCCTGCTCGACCTGCGCGACCAAAGCAAACTAGCCCGGGATGTAGATCCGGAAGCATTGTTTGCAAGCTATTTGAAACAGATTGAGACGCTGGTCACGCACGTCGACCAGCTCGAGAAATGAGGGGGACGCGATGAAAGTTGCATTAGTCGTGATTGGGGTTTTGGTTTTGATCGCTCTGGGCGTCGTTCGGCTGGGCGGTGGGAGCGAACAACACTCTGGTTACCGAACGCGAAGCGGTGAATGCGGCGTGGGCCCAGGTGGATGTTGCCTTGCAGCGCCGCGCCGATTTGATTCCGAACCTGGTCGAGACCGTCAAGGGTTTCGCCAAGCAGGAACAGGCCGTCATCAAGGAAGTGACGGACGCTCGCGCGGCTTTGGGTGGCGCGCGCACGCCGTCCGAGAAGATCCAGGCCAATTCGCAATTGGATGGCGCTCTCAGCCGCCTGCTGGTGGTGGTGGAAAATTATCCGCAACTGAAGTCGAACGAAAATTTCCTGCGTTTGCAGGATGAGCTGGCCGGCACCGAGAACCGCATCGCGGTGGAGCGCCGCAAATACAACGAGACCGTGCAGCGCTACAACACCGACATCGAGCTGTTCCCCAACAACATCGCGGCAGCCTTGCTCCATTTCCAGCGCAACGATGCTTATTTCAAGACCGAGCCCGGGGCACGCAACGCTCCCAAGGTGTCTTTCTAGGTAAGGTGTCTTTCTAGCTCGAATCTTTCTCCCAGAGGTTGATCGCCGCGCGACTGGCACTCCACGTGCCCTGCTGAACAGCGTCCGGGGAGGTCCACGTGAGCACGTCCGTAAAACTTCGATCTTTTTCGCTCGTTACCGCTCTGTTACTCGCGGGTTTGACGGCTTGCAACAAGTCGCAAACGCAGTCTGCGCAAAATCAGATTCCAGCCACTCAGACCGCGGATGTTCCTAACGGGAACCCAGCCGATGGAAATCTCGCGCCGGCGGGCCAGTATACTTCAGAGTACGCTTCCCAACCGGCGGAAACGCCGCCCGTGGCTTCATCCGCTCAGAGTTACGCGCCGCCCACCGGCGATTACCCTTCAGATTACGATCAGAGCACCTCTTACGAACAGCCGGTGCAGGCCTCCGAACCTCCGCCGCCTCTCCCCGATTACACTCAGCCACCAGCGCCCGGCGATGATTACGTTTGGACGCCGGGTTATTGGAATTACTCCGACGCTGGCTATTACTGGGTTCCCGGTGCCTGGGTGCTGGCGCCGTGGGTGGGTGCGCTCTGGACGCCGCCATGGTGGGGCTTCGATAACGGCGTCTATCTCTGGCATTCCGGCTATTGGGGTCCGAACATCGGCTACTATGGCGGCGTCGATTACGGATATGGATACACGGGCCGCGGCTATTATGGTGCTTATTGGAATCATGGCCGGCTCGACTACAACCGCGCGGTGACGAATGTGGATTCCGCGCGAGTCCATAATGTTTACAACCAGGCAGTGCCTCATGAGCGGCATGACCGGGTGAGTTACAACGGCGGGCGTGGCGGAATAAATGCGCGGCCCACGGCTCAGGAGCTGGCCGTGACGCATGAGCCGCGAACACCTCCGGTGCGTACGCAGGTTGAGCACGCACGTCAGGCCTCCTCGAGTCGAGCCCAATTCGCGAAAGCGAGCGGCGGTCGCCCGGCCGCGCTGGTAGCAACTCGGCCTCTGGCCACTACGTATAAGGCGCCGGCTAGTCGTCCTCCCGAGGCCGCAATTCGAAACGCGGCGCCCGCGCGCACGCAGCCGAATGAGCGCTCAGGCCCGGTGGCAACTCGACTTCCCGAGAACCGCACTGCACCGCAACAACTTCAGCGTCCAGCGCCAGAACCTGGGCGCGGGATTACGGCGCAACGTCCGACACCGAATCGGCAGCCGGAAGCTCGCCCAGCCCCCGTAGAGCGCCCTCCGGTTCCGGAGGCTGGACGCGGCCCGGCTCAAGCCGCGATTCGCCCCCGACCCGCTCCGCGTCCAGCGCCAGTGGCTCGTCCCGAACCACGACCTGCTCCGCGTCCAGCGCCTGAGGCTCGGCCGGAAGCCCGACCCGCTCCGCGTCCAGCGCCTGAGGCTCGGCCGGAAGCCCGGCCTGCCCCGCGTCCAGTGCCAGAGGCTCGGCCGGAAGCCCGACCCGCTCCGCGTCCAGTGCCAGAGGCTCGGCCGGAAGCCCGGCCTGCTCCGCGTCCAGCGCCTGAGGCTCGGCCGGAAGCTCGACCCGCTGCCCGTCCCGCGCCGCAGGCACGTCCCGAACAAAGACCCTCGGCTCCGCCACATCCAGCGGAGCGACCGAAGGACGAACGCAAATAGCCGCAACCCTCTTCGCCAAAGAACCTACACGAATCGGTTCTCAACAGGTAGAAATTACAAAGTCTGGTTGCGGACGAGTCGTTCTAAGATGGGACTTCCGATGCGAAGTCTCATTCTTATCTGCCTGGGCGCCACACTTTGCCTCGCGCAAGCCACATCTTCGGGCTCCGTGCTGATGGGCGCCGGCTTCTCCAATCCTTTTCCAATCCAGGCCGCTCCGGGCCAGTTGCTGACTCTATTCGTGCAGCCCGGCTCCGGATACAACCCGTCGGCCCCCATGCCAACAGTCTCCGCAACCTTCTGGAACGGGACCTCCGAGGAAGTTATGCCGGTCCTACAAACCGTTCAGGCAATCACCGCCTGCAGCGTCGGCCCGAGCCCAGTGGTTTGCACCAGTGTGCTGGCGGTAACGGTTCAAATCCCGTTCGACGTTCCTTTCAGCAGCGGGCTGATCGTGAGACTCCCAAGCGCCATCGCTATCTCCATAAACGGCGTAGAGACCCCCTATATCGCCGTACAAACGTGGACGGACCGCGTTCATATTCTTACCGCGTGCGACGTTACCTCGCCAGCGGCGCTCCCTGTGAGCCTGCTTCAGGTACCCTGCGCGCCGATGATCACGCACGCCGATGGAACGCAGGTCTCGGTCGCGAGCCCTGATGTAGCGGGCGAAGAATTGGCAGCGTACGCGACGGGCCTGGGACAAACCAATCCACCGGTCACCACCGGCCAGCCCGCAGCGTCGAGCAGTCCGACCGTCTCCACCTTCAACTTGGATTTCAATTATCGGCCCAACCCGCTGGCGACTGGTCCTCTTCCTACTGCTCCCATTGCCACCTTCACCGGCGCCACGAAAGGCTACGTCGGCCTCTATCAAATCAATTTCACCGTGCCGCCACCTCCGGCTGGTTTGCAACCCTGCAGCTCTTTCGGAATAGCCTCAGGCATCATTGAGGGTGTCTTCTCGAATCTGACCGTCAGCGCCGGCTCGTTTTTTTCGTTCGATGGCGCGGGCATCTGCGTTCAACCTGAGCCTGTTCTTGATCCGCCGGCAGCCCGATGACCAAACGCCTGCTCCTGGTCGGCGCCACCACCGGTTATCAGACGCGCGCGTTCGCGGGCGCGGCCGAGCGCCTGGGCTACGAACTGCTGCTGGCAACCGATCGCTGCCATGTGCTGGACGATCCCTGGGGCGATCACGCGATCGCGCTGCGTTTCGAAGATCCGGCGGGCGCCGCGGCAACATTGGCAGCGCAAGCTCAAGTGGACGGCATCGTCGCACTGGGTGATCGTCCGGCGTATATCGCCGCGCTTGCGGCCGAGGGCCTGAGCATCCCCTACAATTCGCCCGATTCCGTAGCAGCCAGCCGCAACAAGTTTCTCGCGCGCGAACGATTTCGCGCCGCCGGTCTGCTGGTTCCTGAATTTCGCAGAATACCGTTGTCGGAAGGCCCGGAGCGTCCGGCGCGGGAGATTCTTTATCCTTGCGTGCTCAAGCCGCTTGGACTTTCCGCCAGCCGGGGAGTAATTCGCGCGAACGATCCCACCGAATTCACCAGAGCATTCCGGCGTATCGAAAACCTGCTGGCGGATCCCGATATCGCCCGCCTGCAGGAAGACCAGGACCGCTTTCTTCAAGTGGAAGCCTTCATTGAAGGCCGCGAGTTTGCTCTCGAAGGCATCCTCACCGATGGCGGGCTCGGCGTGCTCGCGCTTTTTGACAAGCCGGATCCGCTAAACGGCCCGTTCTTCGAAGAAACCATCTACGTCACACCGTCGCGCGAAGATCCATCCACACAAGACGCGATCGTCGAAACCACCCGCGCCACCGTGAAGGCTCTCGGACTCACTCGCGGCCCCATCCATGCCGAAATGCGCGTGAACCAGCGTGGCGTCTGGATGCTTGAAGTGGCCGCGCGGCCCATCGGCGGACTGTGCGCGCGTGTCTTGCCAGGATTGGAAGAGCTGATCCTGCGCCACGCAGCCGGTGAAACTGCCGGCCTAGTCGCGAACACCAAGCCCGCGGCCGGAGTAATGATGATTCCCATCCCGCGCGAGGGAATCTATGTCGATGTGCAAGGGCTGGATGCGGCACGCGCCCAACCCGGCATCGAAGACGTGATCGTCACTGCCAAACCGGGACAAAAGCTGGTTCCGTTGCCGGAAGGCGCAAGCTACCTGGGGTTCATCTTCGCGCGTGGTAAGACTCCCGACGCCGTGGAGCGCGTGCTCCGAGCGTCGCACCGGCAATTGAGCTTCGAAATCTCAACCTCGTTGCCCGTGATTTAAAGCTCAGCTCTTGGTCTGCGGAGGAACGTAACCCGGCGGCAGAGCAGCGCCGGCGCCGAAGAAATAATCTTCCATTTGCTTGAGCAGGAATTCCTGGGCTTCCTGCGTCCCCAGGTTCAGCCGGTATTCGTTCATGATCATCTTCATCTGCTCCAGCCACATCTTCCAGGCTTCCTTGGAGACGTTCTCGTAAATGCGCTGTCCGAGCGGGTGATTATCGAACGGGGGCTCATCCAGTCCCGGCATATCGCGCTGGAACTTGACACAAAAGACGGTCCTGCCGGGCGTGGAACTCATCCACCCTAGGATACCAGAGGGCTTAGGATACCAGAGGATAAAAAGGAATCCAGCTAAGTGAAGATTACCCCGTCTGTTCAGCGGATTTCGAGGCTACGGCTTGGGCTACCGCGCTTTTCTTTCCGTTCAGATACTCGGAGAGGCGCAAGGGAGTGGGGGCGCCTTTTTCCATCGCGCGCTGGACCGCCTTTTGGTAGCGGCGCAGAGTTTCGCGCTTGACGGGCTCGCGAATCTGACAGGCTTCAATATCGAGCAGAATCTCTATCTCCCATGGCTGGAACGTATTGCGGTTCATGTTGCCACGGATCAGCTCCTGCATAAGGCGGTTAAACCGGTTCAGCCGAGCTTCGCTATCAATGCTCTCCACCAGGGTCTCCACAGACATATCTTTTCTTTCAGTACCTTATCGGCACGCACCGCACCAAACTTGAAGAAATAATTACCGAGACTGACAATGGAACCGGAGGCGTCCGTGCCCGATCTCAAGTTCGAACAACCTCGTCTCGCCCTGAATCGCATTTACACCAAAACCGGCGATCAAGGCCAAACCCACCTGGCCGGCGGGCAGCGCGTCTCCAAGGCTTCTCCCCGCATCGAGTGCTACGGCACGGTGGACGAACTGAACGCTTTCGTTGGCATGGCTGTTGTCTCAGCCGCCACCTCCGGCCACGAATCGGTGCCGGCGCTGGTCCCCATTCTGCGGCGAGTACAGCATGAGCTGTTTAACCTGGGCTCCATTCTGGCCACCAAACCTGAAGACGTGCATCCCAAACAAGCTCGCATCACCGCAGCAGAAATACACCAGTTGGAAGTGGAGATTGACGGGATGAATGCCGAACTGGCGCCGCTGCGTTCGTTCGTGCTGCCCGGCGGCACTCGCTTGAACACGGAGCTGCACGCCTGCCGCACCATTTGCCGGCGCGCCGAGCGGCTGGCCGTGGCTCTCCAAAGCGAAGAACCCATTCCGCCGGAAATTATTCAATACTTGAATCGCCTGAGCGACGCGTTTTTCGTATGGAGCCGCTGGGTGAATCACGTGCTTGGCGTTCCCGAAGTTCTGTGGGAGCCGAACCAGTCGGCATCCGGCGCCTCCTAGGCCGCCGCGCAACAAGCATTTCCCCAGGTGGCAAAATTGGGCTATCCTGTAGAAACCAGTTCGGGTTCATCATTCTGAAATTCGCAAGTGGTATCACGGGACATCGCTCAATTCACGCACTGAGGATGTCTTAGACCCAACGCTTCGTCGCGTTTGGGCGCCAAGAAAATGTTTGAAGTTCCGGGGGCACGGCTCCCGGAAGTCCGTTTTCGCAACGCATTACCAAACTGCCGCGTAACATCTCAGCGCGGCCCGAGGTTAGGAGGAGGAATTTTTCTATGACACAACGCCCAGGCCCGAAGCTCACCTGCCCGCGATCGGCCTTCATCGCCGCCGCTGTTCTGGCACTCGCACTCGCCGGCCACCTGCCATCCCGCGCACAGCAGATTTTTGGCGGCATCACCGGAACCGTGACGGACGCCTCCGGATCGGCGGTGCCCGATGTCACTGTCGCGGCGCGCAATACCGCAACTAACCTCACAGTCACTGCGATGTCGCAATCCACCGGATCGTATTCGATATCGAATCTTCCGGCCGGCACCTACGAGCTGACGTTCACCAAGCCGGGATTCGAAACCGAGTCGCACAGCCAGATCCTGGTGAACGGCGATCGCACCACCACTGTCGACGGCAGTCTGAAAGTGGGAGAAGTGGCTACCAAAGTTGACGTGGTTGGAACACCGTTGATGAATCAAACCGACGCCACCACCGGCTATGTCGTGGATACCAGCACCATCGAATCCACTCCGCTCGGCACCGGCAGCTTCACCCAGCTGGCGATTATGAGCCCGGGAGTGCATGCCGATTTTCTGGGAGGCGCGGGCAGCAACGCCGGCCTGGGCAATCAAGCCATTTTCGCCAATGGCCAGCGCGACACCAGCAACAGTTTTTCGCTCAACGGCATCGGCACCAACAACCTGTTTAATGGAAACTCCAGCAGTCAAGTTGGCGAGGACCGTTTCGTCTTCAACATCGGTGAGAGTTTCGGCGCCGGCGGTGAAATCCAGACCAGCACTTCGGTGTATGGGGCGATCGGGCAGGCGCTGCCCACTCCGCCGCCCGAGGCGATTCAGGAAATCGCCGTCAACTCCGCGATGTACGACGCCAGCCAGGGCGCCAATAGCGGAGCGCACATCAGCGTGCTGACCAAGTCCGGCACTAACGAAATGCACGGCGAGGTCTATGAGAAGTTCCAGAACAGCGACATGAATGCCGCGCCGTTCTTCTACAATGCTTCGCCCATCCTGGCGCCCAATTTCCTGAACCGAAATCAATTCGGCGCAACGCTCGGCGGACCCATCAAGAAGAACAAGCTGTTCTATTTCCTCTCCTATCAGGGAGTCCGCATCGCCGACTCTACCGATTCCACCAAGGAAGTCACGGTCCCGCTCACGCTCACTGATGACCGCAGCGCGCAAGGAATTCTCAACACCATTCAGGGCGCGTACGGAAAACCGATCGCAGCAAGCCAAATCAGCCCGCAGGCTATGGGGATATTGCAAGCCAAGGGCTCCAACGGCCAGTATTTGTTTCCCAGCGCTCAAATCACCAATTCCACCACCGCAAAAATACTCGGCTATGATGCGGTGGTGCAAGGGCCGAACGCCACGTCGAATGTCGACCAGGGAATCGCGAATGTCGACTATGAAATCAGTGACAAGGACCGGCTCGGTCTGAAATATTACGTCCAGACCGACCCCACCACGAATCCCTTCGGCGCGGCGGGCGTGTTGCTGGGATTTCCACAACAGTTGTCCTCCGGCAGTCAGGTAATTTCCCTCGACAATACCGTAGTTCTAACGCCATCGTTGACCTGGCAGCAGCGCGCCGGCTTCACACGCATGCGAGCGTACTCAAATACTGCCCAGGCTTATACGCCGAGCCAGTTTGGAATCGCCCTCCCCGGGGGCGCGAATGCGTTTCCGCAAATCGAAGTCAGCGTTGACGATCCCACCATCGGCTACGGGTTGCAATTCGGACCGAGCACCAGTTTCGGGAATGCCGGCATGTTTCAAAACCAGTGGGAATATGGCAGCTCGCTGAGCTGGATAAAAGGCCGCCATACCTTGTCGGTTGGCGTCTCCTGGGATCATACGCAGCTCAACATCATCAATAACAACGTCGATACCAACGTTGTCGAATTCAAGACTTTCGAAACCTTTCTCGAAGGCGCGCTCCGTTCCGGCAACTATTCGTCTACCTTCGCGGGCTCGGCCAGCCGCTACTATCGCTCCGATACCGTCGGTACGTACGTCAACGACAACTACAAGGTGCTGAACAATCTCACCGTGACGCTCGGGCTGCGTTGGGACTTTGACGGACCGCTCTCGGAGAAGTATGGAAAACTTACCGCGTTCAACCCGAGTCTGTATTCCTACAACTCCGCCACGGACACGATCGTCAATTCCGGACTCGAAATTGCCGGTAACAATCCGAACGACGGCACGCCCGGCGCGAGCGACTCGCTGATGAAGGCGCGCCAGTGGGGCCTGGCTCCTCGCGTGGGTATCGCCTGGTCGCCCACCTCGAAGCTCACCGTCCGCGCCGGATTCGGCATGTATTACGACCGCGGCGAATTCTTCAGTTATCTTTCGCCGCCCGCCGGCGCGGGCTTCAACGGACCGTTTGGCGTCACTCTGGCGCCGCCCTTTGTTTCGCCCGAATTCGCTCCCAGCGGAGCCACCTTGGCGGATCCATTCGGAAGCAATCTTCCGCCGGCGCCGGCTGGCAGCGCGGCGGCATTCACAGCGCTATTGCCGAATATTATGCAGACCGAAAACGGTAAATACCCGGCGGGGAACGCCTTCGGTCCGTTTGTGTTTGGCGGCTACGACATCAACAACAAGCTTCCGTACACGGAAAACTGGACTTTCGATCTCCAATACCAGCTGGGAGACTGGCTGTTCAGCGCCGGCTATGTTGGCAATCACGGCCAGCATGAGATCCTGCCCATTCCGTTCAACGAACCGCTGCTGGCTACTCCACAGCATCCGGTAAACGGGCAGATCTATTCCTACGGCGGCACGAACTACGACGCCAACGGAAACTATGTAAATCTCAGCACCGAGCCAATCTCTACCGGCGAATACTCGGGCAACGCGCCCATCCGCGTGCCCTATATCGGCTATGACATGAATTCGGTGCTGTATGAGGCGGAGGGCGTTTCCAATTACGACGCGCTTCAGCTTCAGGTTCGCAAGCGCTTTTCGAGCGGTCTGCAGTTGACCGCTTCCTACACCAGGTCGCATTCGTTGGACGAGCAAAGCGGTCTGGGGCTTTTCTTGACGGGCAACAACCCGGACACTCCCAGGACCAGTTATGCGTCGTCCGATTTCGACCGGCCCAATGTGTTCCTGATCAACTACACCTACACCATTCCCAAGCTGACCTCGAGCAAAGCGCTCGGCGCGGCAATCAACGGTTGGATCATCGGCGGGCAGACCGTGGCTCAGAGCGGCGAGCCTTACAGCTTCTATGATTATTCGGGATCGGTAGGGAGCCTCTACTTCGGAACCGACGTCGAAATCTCCAATCCGATCCTGCCCCTGAAACCGGGCGTGACGGCGGGACAGGCGACGCTGCAAGGCACCACCGGGGTGAATCCAGCCAAGCCAGTGGTGAACATCGCCGATTTCTATCCCCAATTTGTGCAACCGGGGACGGACGGAGTACCGCCTTGCGAAGGCACGCTCTGCGATGTCTATGAGTCGGATTTCTCCAGTACCGGCCGCAATCTGTTTCGCGGTCCCTTTGGAGTGCGCTTCGACATGTCGCTGGGCAAGGAATTCGTTTTGAACGAGCGCTTCCGGCTGCGCTTCAACTTCGATGCGTTTAATGTCTTCAACCATCCGGATTTTGATGCACCGGATAACTTCGCCCAATTCTTCGAGGACTATTCGGCGCCGCCTCTGAAGAGTCCTTTAGGCAGCGCGGGATATATCCAGCACACCATCGGAAGCTCGCGATTCCTGCAGCTTTCGCTGCACCTGACCTTTTAGGGAACGCGCAAAACTGAAGCGCGGCGCGAAACGATTTCTTGGCACTGATCGGCGCGCGCCGCTTCCTTTGCGCCAAGGAACTCGCGCAAAACGGAGCGCAGCGCGAAGCAGTTCCTGGTCTGTTTGTGGCGCGCGCCGAGCCCTTTGCGCTTTCCGGGGAACTCGCTAGGCTCTTTTCGCCGGCGGCGTTCCCGCGATCACCTGCGCATGATTGAGCGCGGAGACCAGCGCGACGCCGCCCAGCACATTCCCGATCAAGGTCGGGAGCATGTAACCGCCGACGGCGGACAGCCAGGATTTTGCGCCGGTCATCACCAGAAACAGCACTTCCACAGATCCGGCCACGACGTGCGTCAATCCGGCCAGCCCGACGATATAGGTGAGGATCAGGATGATGGGAATGCGGTTGGAATCGGTGGCGGCAAGCATCCAGACCACCATCGCGATCAGCCATCCGGCGAAGATCCCGCGTAAGATGGCATTGCCGAAGGAAACATCCGCCGCATCGCGAGCAAGCTGAGCCAAGGCCAGGTGAAATTTCGGATGCAACACTGGCGTGTTGCCGATTACCCAGGCGAAGATGTGAGCGCCGGCGATGTTGGCGGCCAGAACTACGCTCCACAGGCGCAGCACCTGCCGGAATGTCGCAAGATTACGGCGCGCCAGCAGCGGGATGATCGCGGTGAGGGTGTTTTCGGTGAACAGCTGCTGCCGTCCGACAATAACGATGAGAAATCCGAGAGGATACCCGAGATTGGTGATGAGCGGCCGCCAGGGCGCGTCGGGCGTATAGGTGCGGAACAAAGCTTCCGCCACAAACGAGAATCCCATCGAAAGGCCGGCCGCCAATCCGGACCAGGCCAGTGCGGAGATGGGCCGGCGCAGCTCTTCATCACCGTCCTTGCGAATGGCTTCGTGCACCACCAGCGCGCTGACCGACGTACGGTCTTCGGCCTCTTGCGCCTGGCGCTCGGTGAGCGGCGGCATGGCCGGGGCGTCGGTGATGGAATTGCCTTTTTCGTCGACGATCACGGCTGGTCTCGACTACTAGACCCGGCGGCAGGCAAATCGTTTCCCGGAGTCGGGCTCAGATAGCGCTCCAACGAACCGATAAGTTCGTTGTGGAGTCTCCCTCGCGGCCAACCTCAGGGTGGTCAGCTAACTGGGTATTGCCGGGTATACTCGCACTTCTATGCGCGGGCATCCTTGCCACCGGATTGTTTTATGAACGAAGTCACCGGCGAAGCATCGAAGCCGGCATCCATAGCCAGCTCTCCGCCATCGCGGATCTGAAAGTTCAGCAAATCCTCGCGTGGCGGCGCGAACGCACCGCCGACGCAGTCTTGCTGGCCTCCGATCCTTTAGTCGCGGCGCCGCCCAGCGCGCAAAGCCAGTTTCGCCTGCAAAACTGGCTGGAAGCTTTTCGGAAGCTTTCCGGCTATACCGAGGTGGCCATTCTGGACGAGAACGGCAACACTCGAAATAGTGCGGTTGAAGAGGCTAGCCCCAACGATCCCAGCCTTGCTCCGCTGGTAGCCGCGGCCCTTCATACCGGCGAACCAGCCGCTTCCGAGTTGCACGCCGGTCCCTACGGAGCCGTCTATCTGGACTTTATCGCGCCGGTTCTTTCCACCGGCGGCTCCGCTGCGCAAATGGTCCGCTATGCCCGGTCGAAAGGATCGGGCCCCTGCCCGCCCGCCGCTCCGCCGTGCGCGACTGCACGGGGAGGCACCCGCGTGGTTTTTCTCCGAGTAGAGGCTTCGGCCTTTCTCTACGCCTTGATACAGTCCTGGCCCACGCCCAGCCCGACTGGGGAATGTCTGCTGGTCCGCCAGGACGGTAACCGGGTGCGATACCTGAACGAACCACGCCACAACAAAAGGGCGGCGCTCGAAATGACCGTCCCACTGCGCAACGATCTTCCTGCCGCCATGGCCGTGCGCGGCCTGGAGGGCGTCCGTCCGGGAACCGATTACCGGAATGTTCCGGTGGTGGCCGCGTTGCGGCGGATTCCGGACACCCCGTGGGCACTAGTGGCGAAAGTGGACGCCGCGGAGATCTACTCGCCGTTGCACCAAAGCTCCCTGGTGATCGGACTAATGGTTGGTCTGCTGCTCGCAGGCTGCCTGGCAACCTTTGGTTTCTTTTGGTACCTGCAGAGAAGCCGGTTTTATCAGCGCGAGCACCAGGCCGATGTGGAACGCCAGGCGCTGGCCGGCCGCTATGCTCACTTGAGCCGCTACGTAAACGATATCGTGCTGCTGCTGGATGAGGACGGAAAAATCCTGGAAGCCAACGATCGCGCGGCATCCACCTATGGCTACAGCGTGGAGGAATTACTGCGCCTCTCAATTCAGGATTTGCTCGACCCTTCTCAATTGCCGGACTATCCCGATCGCATGCAAGCTTTGCTCACTCACGGCTCGGCTGTATTCGAAAGCATACACCGGCGCAAAGACGGTTCGCCTGTCGCAGTGGAGGTGAGCTCGCGCGCGATCGAATCGCAGGGACGAAAGCTGCACCAAAGCGTTTATCGCGATATCACCGAGCGCAAGCAGGCCGAAGAGGAGCTGCGCTGCGTGATCCGGGCCATGCGCGTCCTGTCGGCCAGCAATCAGGCGCTGGTGCGTTCCACTGATGAGGCTGGGCTGTTCCGCGCCATCTGTGGCGCTGTGACCGCGACGGGCGGTTATCCCGTGGCTTGGATTGGGTTTGCCGAAGATGACGCCGAAAAATCGGTTCGGATCGCCGCCGCCTCCGGCCGGGCCGTGGACTACCTGACGTCCCAACGCGTCACCTGGGCGGATGAGCCGCATGGCCGCGGACCGACCGGCACTTCGATCCGGACTGGCCGGATTACCACCTTCAACCAGCTCTTGGCCCACGCAGATTTCGAGCCCTGGAAAGAAAAAGCCGTAGCTTTCGGATTCCAATCCGTCATCTCGCTGCCGCTCATCTGCAATGAGGCCGTCATTGGCGCGCTCACCATCTACTCCACCGAGCCGCAGGCGTTCCGCCGCGACGAAGTCGATTTACTGAAAGAACTCGCCGGCGACCTTTCTTATGGCATCGCGGGCCATCGGCGCCGTCTCAGCCAGGCGCGGACTGAGGAGGCACTGCTCCAGGCGGCCCTGGAGTTCCGAACGCTGTTCGATACCGCCAATGATGCCATGTTCATCTTCGATCCCGACGGGCACCTGCTAGAGGTCAATCAAGTGGCATGCGACCGGTTAGGATACCCGCGCGACCAACTCCTGTGCATGAACGTGGAAGACATCGATTCGCCGGCCTTCGCCTCCGAGCGGGCCCGCCGCCTGGAACGGCTGCTGCAAAGCGGGCAGTCGCTGCATGAGACCGTCTATATCACCCGAAGCGGAGCGGAGCTGCCGGTTGAGCTCAATTGCCGCCTGTTCGAGTATCGCGGAACCTCCGCTATCTTGTGCGCGGCGCGCGACATCCGCGAACGAAAAAGTTTGGAGGCCGCGGCCTACAAGCATGCCGCCGACTTGGAACGGGCAAAAACCACCGCCGAGAACGCCAGCCGCGCCAAGAGCCTGTTCCTGGCCAACATGAGTCACGAGATCCGGACGCCCATGAACGGAATCCTGGGAATGAGCGGGCTGCTGCTCGACACATCCCTTTCGCCGGAACAACGGGACTGCGCCCAGACCATCCGGCAGTCGGCGGACGCGTTGCTGGCCATCGTCAACGATGTGCTCGATTTCTCCAAGATTGAGGCCGGCCGGATGAAGATCGAGAATGTAAGCTTCGATATCGTCACGCGCCTGGCGGAAATTGGTGACCTTCTTACCACGCAGATTTGTGCCAAGGGCCTCAACTACGCTTTCGAGGCAGACGCGCAACATCGCTGGGTGAGCGGCGACGCGGGACGCATCCGGCAAATCGTGCTCAATCTGCTTGCCAATGCCATTAAATTCACGGAGCAGGGCCAGGTGACGCTGCGCGTCACGGAGAGCGCTTCGAGCCCCGGCCAGTCCACATACACCATTTCGGTCTCAGATACCGGTGTCGGAATCGCGGCTCTGGATATTCCTCTGTTATTCCACTCGTTCACCCAGGTGGATTCATCCACGAGCAAAAGACACGGTGGCACGGGACTGGGCTTGGCGATCTCCCAGCGCCTGGCCGAACTCATGAACGCTACTCTGACGGTGACCAGTGAGTTGGGGAAAGGCACAACCTTCCTGTTGACGATTCCCCTGGCATTCGATCGCTCTGGCGCCACCCAGCCTCATGATGAATCGGAGCTCCTATCGCTTCACGCGAGCGTGTCTGAAAGGCGCCGCCGGGTCCTGCTGGCCGAAGACAATGTCGTCAACCAGAAAATCGGAGTGCGGTTGCTCGAGAAATGCAAGTGCCGCGTGGACCTGGCAGCCAACGGCAGGGAAGCCGTGGAGATGGCTGGCCGCTTCCCCTACGATCTCATTTTCATGGACTGCGGCATGCCCGATATGGACGGGTACGAGGCCACGCGCGCTATTCGCGCCTCCGAGCACAACGGCACCCGAATTCCCATTGTGGCCTTGACCGCGCATGCCATCGCCGGAACCCGCGAGGAGTGCCTGGCTTCGGGTATGGACGATTATGTTCCCAAGCCGGTCGTGCTGGCCGCGCTCGAACAGGCGCTGCTGCGTTGGAGTCCCTGAGCTCCTGCTAACCTCGTTTAGGTGAAGCTCCTCATCTTTTCCGACATTCACGGCGACAAAGCCGCGCTCGAAAAATTGATGGCGATCGGAAGCGGATTACTACTTTGCCGCCGGCGACCTGGCGAACTTCGGGACGAGGGTTGGACGTCATGGCGCCGATCCTCGAAAAGCGCGCCGAACGGATGTACGTGCTGCCCGGCAATCATGAATCGGAGGCCGACATCGCTCGCCTTCTGCCGCGAGTTCGGCTTCCACGATTTTCACGGCCGGACTCATGGAGATCGAGGGTTATCATGTCGCCGGGCTCGGCTATTCGAATCCAACGCCCTTCGACACTCCCGGCGAGTATAGCGAACAGGAATTGAAGGAGCGGCTGCAGCGATTTTCCGGCCTGGATCCGCTGGTTTTGATTTGCCATACCCCGCCCAAAAACACCGCGCTCGATCGGGCGGGCGAAGGGAAACACTTCGGCAGCGATGCCATCCGGGAATTTATCGAGCGCGAGCAGCCGCGGTATTTTTACTGCGGGCACATCCATGAAGCGGCCGGGCAACACGCATTGCTGGGCCGGACCGAAGGCTGGAACGTCGGAAAGCGCGGCCAGTTGCTGGACTTGACGCCCCTGGTAAAATGAAAATTCCGGCACGAGACTAAAAATGACCCTCGAAGAACACGAAAGAGAATACGCTTCGCTCCGCCAGCAAGCTGACGCTGTGCGGAGCTATCTTTGACTCCTCCAACAAGAAGCTGCAGCTAGCCAAGATCGAACAGCAGATCTCCGATTCCGATTTCTGGAATCAACAGCCCGAAAAGGCCCAGAAAATCATGCAGGAGCGCAAGCGCCTGGAGCAGGCGATTGCGCGATGAGGCCGAGGTGTCGCGCCTGACTTCGGATCTGGATACGCTGTTCGAGCTGGGACGCGAAGGCGAAAACGTAACGGCCGACCTGGACCGCGAGATCCAGCGCTTTTCCGAGCGTCTGGAAGTTCTGGAAACCGGGATGCTGCTCAACGGTCCCAACGACGCCAAGAGCGCGATCATGGCCATCCATCCGGGCGCGGGCGGAACCGAAAGCCAGGACTGGGCGGAGATGCTGCTGCGCATGTATCTGCGCTGGGCGGAGCGGCACAACATGCAGGCCGTGGTGACGGACCGGCTGGAGGGCGAGGGCGCGGGCATCAAATCGGCCACGCTCGAAATCAACGGCGAAAACGCGTACGGCCTGCTGCAATCGGAGATCGGCGTGCATCGCCTGGTGCGGATTTCGCCGTTCGACGCCAACGCGCGGCGTCATACTTCCTTCGCGTCGGTGTTCGTATTATCCGCAGATCGAAGACGACATCAACATCGACATCAAGCCGGAAGATCTGCGCGTGGATGTGTTTCGCGCCTCGGGCGCCGGCGGCCAGCACGTGAACCGGACCGAATCGGCCGTGCGCATGACGCACATTCCAACCGGCCTGGTGGTGCAGTGCCAGAACGAACGGTCGCAGCACAAGAATCGCGCCAGCGCGATGAAGCAGATGCGCGCGCGGCTGTACGAATACGAGATGGAGAAGAAGCGGGCGGCCGACAAGAAGGTGGAAGACTCCAAGCTCGAAATCAATTTCGGCAGCCAGATCCGCAGCTACGTGCTGGCGCCGTATCGCATGGTGAAGGATCATCGCACCAAGCTTTCGATCGGCGACGTGGATCGCGTTTTGGATGGCGACCTGGATCGTCTGATGCACGCGTTCCTGGTCTACAAGCACACCGGCAAAATCGCGGGCGACGGAAAAGAGGACCTGCCTGAGTGAAGCCGCCCGAAGATAGCCAGGGCAGCCGCGCTGATCCGCGCAGGCGAGCTGGTGGCGTTTCCCACCGAGACGGTGTACGGGCTCGGGGCCAATGCCCTGGATCGCGCGGCGATCGATAAAATCTACGCGGCAAAGGGCCGGCCGCCGACCAGTCCTCTGATTGTTCACGTGAGATTCGATCGAAATGGCGCGCGGCCTGGTGCGCGAATGGCCGGAGCGAGCTGAAAACCTGGCATGTAAATTTTGGCCCGGGCCGCTGACGCTGGTATTGCCCAAACAGCCGCATGTTCCGGATCGGCTGACCGCCGGAATGGACTACGGTAGGCATTCGCATGCCGGCCAACCGATCGCGCTGGCATCTGATTCGCGAAGCGGGCGTTCCCATTGCCGCGCCTAGCGCGAACCGCTTCACCGAACTTTCGCCGACCACCGCGCAACACGTGCGCGAAAGCATTGGGCGATCGAATCGCGATGGTGCTGGATGGCGGCCCGACGACGGTGGGAATCGAATCCACTGTTCTTTTGCTGGCCGGTTCCGACGCGGTATTGTTGAGACCTGGTATGGTGACGCGGCAGGAGATTGAAGCAGTGATTGGGCCGGTGCAGGTGCTGGGGCCGGTCCCCGAAGCGCGCCCATGCTTCGCCCGGGCATGCACGCTCGCGCACTATAGCCCGAAGACGCCGCTGATGCTGATCGAACCGGGCAAGCTTCCTTCGAGCGGACGCGGGCGATCTTGGATCAGCATGCGCCAGCACTGCGCGGCGCATCGATGCCCCGCGCGGGGTACGCGGCAGTGCTTTATGAACGCTGCACGAAGTCGACTCCCAAGGCTGGGACTGGATCGCCATCGAACAGCCGCCGCAATGGCGAGGAGTGGTCGGCGATTCGCGATCGGCTGGAGAGAGCGGCAGCGCGATAAAAGCGCGATAAAGAGATGAGCGATCTGATCCGGGAAATCGAAAGCGACCGAAGCCGAATCGCCCGTGCTGTGGTGGCTGGGACATAGCGGTTTCGCGATGAAATACGAAGGCATCGTGTTCTACGTTGACCCGTGCCTATCCACGCCCGATGGCCGCACGCGCACCGCAGCCGCGCCGATGACCGCATCGGAAGCAACCAACGCAGATATGCTGCTGTGCACTCACGCAGCATCCCGCGCACATGGACCCGCGGACGCTGCCCCAGATGTTGCAGGCATCGCCGCGCGCGAAAGTGGTGCTGCCGAAAAGCACCGCAGAGCATGCTGTTTCGATCGGCATTCCTTTGCATCGCATGACGACCACCGATTCGGATTTGCGCGTGGAATATTTCAAGAACGGACCCTACGGGAGAATCTACTCGGTTCCGTCCGCGCATCCCGAGTTGAATTGGACGCCGCTGGGAGGTTATCCGCATCTCGGCTATCTGATCCGGTTCGGCGCCTGGACCATCTATCACGCAGGCGATTGCCAATGGTACGAAGGGATTGTCGGACGGCTGCGACCCTACAACGTCACCGCCGCGCTGCTGCCGATTGAAGGCCCGGGAAATTTCAACGTCGCCGCAAGCCGCGCAATTGGCGGAAGACATTCGCGCGCGCTGGCTGATTCCCATGCACTACGGAACGTTCGCCGATCAAAGCGCCGACGCGAGCCGCTTTGTGGATCACATGCTGGGATTCCATCCTGCGGTGGGGTTCAAAGTTTTTGAACCCGGCGAGCGATGGATCATTCCATAACGATTAGCGGTCGTAGCAGGCCGACGGCTTCCAACCCGTGGCATCGGGCTGTTTACGAAAATGGGTGCTCGTGATCATGGTGCGGAAAAGATACGTCGGATCGGACACGATGGTCTTCACCACGATCCAGTTGGCTTCCGGTTCCCTGATCACGTCGTAGAATTCCTGGACCGTGGTCTTGTCGCTGTACGGCACGCCGTTGCGGCGAAGATAGCCTGCGGAGAGATGGCTGGTGTTCACTTCGAGCGAGCCACCTTTGGTGGGATCGAAGGCCGCTCCGAAATATCCAACACCGCCTGCGGGGCCAAGCCAGCGCGCCGCCGAATAACCCTGCAGCGTGGACGGACCGCTGGGAGGTTGCGGCGGCCCGAAGTGCAACAAGCGCGTTTGCGTGCCGGCATCGGTTTCGATCTTGAGCGTGTTGTCGTCCTGCCAGGTGATATGCAGGCGCGTGGGGATGCGCATCAAACCGGCTGCGCCATAAGCCTTGCATTGATTACCGGCGGCTTCATCCTTGGCGGGATCCCATTGGTTGGTGACCTTCTCGCCCGCCGGGTTCAAGGGCACGCCGGCGAAATCGCCTTTCGGCGCGGCGATCATCCGAAAGCGCCAGTCTTCGGTGACGATGGAGACCCAGTAGCCGGTGAGATCGATGGGGGCGACGGCTTTGGCCGGACGCGGCGGACCGGGGGGCGGACCGAACTGCGCGAAGAGGGCGGGTGCAGAGACCAGAAGACCTACAAAAAATGTCGTTTTCATTTGTCGCCTTTTAGACTTTTGTAAACGGCCTCCACGAACTTGTCGGTGGTCCAGAAGCCGGTAGTGGAACCATACAAAGGATCGTAGTCCTGGGTCGGACGGGCAGCCTTCACCTGTTCGAGCGTCATGCCCTTCTTGATCATGTCCTGCACGCGATCGCGAATGATGATGGTCATTTCGCGGAAATTCAACACGTCGCCAAAATCGCACAAGCGGCCGTGGCCCGGGACCACCATGGTGCCGCCTTCCTGGCCGTAGACGGGGATGATCATGTCTACGATCTTCTGCAGAGCGTCGATAGTACCCTGAATGCTGCCGCCAGCGGCGAGATCGATGATGGGGTAATTGGTAGTGGTGAAGATGTCGCCGGTGCTGATGACATCGGAGCGGCGGAAGAACACGATGCTATCGCCGTCGGTGTGAGCCGCGGGCTGATGCAGGATGTCGATGCCTTCGCCATTGAAATACAGCTTCTTTTGATCGCTCAGGAAGGTGTCGGTGGGCCATCCGTCCACCGGCGACGGAGGTTGCGCTCCGGTGGGCGCGCTCATCCGGTTCAGAACATTAATGTGCGAAATAATTTGCGCGCCCACGGACGCGTCAGCGATGTCGCCTGAGACGTTGGCGCCGGCGATGGTGCTGCCGGCCAGGCGGATCTTTGCATTGCCGCCGGTGTGATCGGGATGGTAATGCGTGTTGATGACATAACGGATCGGCCCTTTCGAGATCGATTTGATGGCAGCCAGCGTTTTATCGGCCATGGGCGCAAGGCCCGTATCGACCACCAGCACGCCGTCCTTGCCGGTTTGCACTGTGACGTTGCCGCCGGCGCCGACGATCATGTATATGTTGCCCTGCACGCGCCAGACGTGGACTTCAGAATCCTGATTTTGCGCGAACGTTAGGCCCGCGGCCGCCAATAGAAGAGGGAGGAGCGCTCGGATCTTCATTTCGCATCCGCCTTGGTTGCGGCGGTGCCGCGAATTTTGTCCTGGTACTCGGGATACATGGTGTCCGCTCCGCCGCGCGCGGCCTCAGGTGGCACCGCATGCTTGGCCGGAAATTCGTCCAGGAACTTGTTGGTGCCGGGCAGATGATGCGGGATCACGCCTTTGGGCCGGATGATCTCTTCCACGCTTTCGCAGGGGTAGGGCGCGATCTGGCCGCCTACTTCGTACACATAGTCGCGAGTGCGGATGAACGGCTCAGTGAGATACGCAGGATCGCGAATGACGGTCATGATGGTCAGATTCTCGCCGTGGCGGATGAAGTGTTCGGTCACAACGGCGCGGTCGCTCCGCGGCAGGCCGTTGCGGCGAATCCAACCTTCCTTTAAGTGCGTGGTGGTGATGGCCAGCACATCGCCTTCCCACTTGCCGGTAGAGAAACCCTGCGATGTATGCAGCGCGTAATCGGGCGGATGCGGACGGCCGTCCATCCAGATGGTGCGTTCGGTGCCCCAGGCGAAATGGTGAGTGTGGATGGCGATGAGCTGCTGGGTGTCCTGGTCAAATTCTTCCCAGATACGCATGCCGGCGAAGCTGGGGACATAATCGGACGGGTGAACGCGGCACTGATATTCGGGGAGCGTGATCAGCGATGCGTCCCAGGCGTCGGCGCGGTAGCGGGCGGCGGAATTGATCGGAACGCCCAGGTAATCGCCCAGCTCGGGACCGGGGAGGCGTTCAGGCTCATCTTCGTGGAGAATTTGCAGATTGTTCCAGACGCCGGCAAGGTTCACCTGGGCGTGGGCCGTCGCGGGGCCGAAAGCCAGCAGCACGGGGAACAGCCAGACACAGTTGGCCATTCGGGAGGTTCTTGGCATAAGCCTTCCTATCTTGAGACTCGGGCCGTGGGGCCGAGCGGGTATTAGAGCAGTGACTCAGTTGATTGTATACAGGTCGGGGCGGTTTGTCGATTGGACGTGTAAGGACGTGTAAGGAGACGGGGGCGATACGTCGTGCCTTCATATTTGAACGAGAGCCAAGCTAATTTTCAAGGCCTCATCGACTTTGGCCTTGGCGCCCGAATCCACCAAGAGAATATGTATTGTTGCAGTCGCTCCAAATAACGATGGCGCGACCTTGGCTTTCCCGCATGACACTTGTCATGTGCCTAAGCTGACGAACTTCACTACCACGCGAACGTTCCCCGGCTCAATATGGACGCATGGAAACAACAATTGCAGTCCCTAACAACCTGGACTTCGGTGCGGCCAAATCGAAAGGCCGCGCTATCGGCGCATTGATCTGCTGCGTATTCGGCGCGGGGTGGATGTTTGAGGCTTTGTTTTTTGGAGCGATTGCTACTCCTGCTTGTCTCACGGCGGTCGCGGCCTTTGCGATAGCTCTCGTAGCTTGGCCTGCGACCCAACTCATTTCGCTGCGGCGCGCGCCGTATTCGACGGCTTACGGGCAGCGGTGGGGGGCGGTTTCCACGCCTTACTGGACTATCGTTGCCATCGAATGGCTGGCCTGTGGGCTTGCTGCCAACTGGCTGAGCCGCATCGGACCGAGGCGGCCTGACACCTCAATTCATCGGCGTCATTGTTGGACTACACTTCCTGCGGCTGGCGAAGATCTTCAAGGCGCCAATCTATTACTGGACCGGAGCGGCGATGGTGCTGGGCAGTTTGGCTTCGCTCGCGATTCCGGCGGGGCACGTTCGCAATATGGCGGCATTCGGAGTCAATGGCCTCTCCTTGTGGGTCACCGCCACCGTAATTCTGTGTCAGGATAAGCTTTCATCGAGGTGAAGGAACGTGCGCCTTCTGCCGCCGGACAAAGAGCTCGGTTGGACCCCTTACGTTTGGCTGATTTGGCTCGGCTTCTTTCTTATTCAGCCGGCTGTGAACGGCGCGAGATGGAAAGAGTGGCTGGCCACGGCGCTCGGTTCGAGCATCTTCCTGGCTTTGTATTTCACGGCGCACTGGCTCCAGGGCACACGGCGGCTATGGATGGTCGGGGCGATTGCTCTGCTCGGCATTGGATTCGCGCCTTTCAACGAAGGCGCGTCGGTGTTCATCGTCTACGCCGCCGCACTCACCGCGTTCGCGGGCGACTCTCGGCTGGCGGCCAAGGTGCTTGCGGCGCTGGTAACCGCCGTCGCGCTGGAGTCACTCCTGTTCCATCTCAGCCCGTGGTTCTGGATCTATGGTACGGTTCTCCCACTGGCCTTGGGATCCGTCAATATCCATTCCGCGCAAAGAAATCAGGCCAATCGCCGGCTGCGCACGGCTCAGGATGAGATTGAACACTTGGCCAGAGTGGCGGAACGAGAGCGGATTGCGCGGGATTTGCATGACGTGCTGGGGCACACTCTGTCTGTGGTAATTCTGAAGTCGGAGCTGGCATCGAAGCTGATAGGGCATGATCTGGAGCGCGCTGGGAATGAAATTCGCGACGTGGAGCAGATCGCGCGGGAGGCGCTGGCGGAAGTCCGCAACGCCATCGGCGGCTATCGCGCGGGAGGATTGGAGGAGGAATTGACCCGCGCGGCGTCTACGCTAAAGACGGCGGGCGTAGCTCCGGAGTGCCAGTCGGTACCCGTGCCTCTTTCACCAGCTCAAGAAACGGTGCTCGCACTGGCAGTGCGAGAGGCGGTGACCAACGTGGTGCGCCATGCCCGCGCCAAGCGATGCCGCCTGAAACTCGAAGAGGCAGATGGCAATTGCTTGCTCGAGATCGAGGATGATGGCCGCGGCGGATCGCAGGGCGAGGGCAACGGTGTACGCGGCATGCGGGAGCGTGTGGAAGCTTTGGGCGGATCGCTGCGGCGCGAAACGAGCGCGGGAACAAGATTGACCATCGTGCTGCCCCTGGCAGCGGAGAAGCGGAACGGCCTGGCATGAATGCCGCAAGAAAAACAGGGAAACCGATTCGGGTGGTGCTGGCGGAAGACCAGGGAATGGTGCTGGGAGCGCTGGCGGCGCTGCTCGATATCGAACAGGATATTGTCGTTGCCGCTCAGTCGCGCAATGGCAAGGAAGCCCTGGACGCGGTGGCCGAACACCAGCCGGACGTTCTGATCACCGATATCGAAATGCCGGAGATGAGCGGCCTGGAAGTAGCGGCGGAACTGAAGCGGCGGGGCTGGAGCACGCGGACCATCATCCTGACGACGTTTGCCCGCGCCGGCTACCTGCGGCGCGCACTGGAGACGGGTGCGGCGGGGTATCTGTTGAAGGACAAACCCGCCAAGGAACTGGCGGACGCAGTGCGCCGCGTGAATATGGGTTTGCGCGTCATTGATCCCGAATTGGTGGCGGAGGCGTGGGGCGAACCCGATCCCTTGACGGATCGCGAGCGGCAGGTTGTTCGCTTGGCTGGCGAGGGGGTAACGGGCGTCGAGATCGCCGAGAAGCTGGGGCTGTCCGAGGGAACAGTGCGAAACTATCTTTCCGAAGCCATGAGCAAACTGGGCGCGAATAATCGCGCGGGCGAAAGGATGGCTGTGAGTGGCGCCGCTGCCAGTCCAGGTGCTGGCGCCCCCAGGTCCGCTCTCCGCGAATGGAAATGTCGGGCACAAGGCGGCGCAGTTTAAAGTGCATTCTTGCTTTTTCCCGCCGGGCGCGCCAGCATGGGGCGGAGGCCGCGAATGATCGTCGAGATGCGCACTTATAAAACCAAGCCCGGGCTGCGCTGCCGGTTCTTGGAGATATTTCGCTCCAAGTCCATCCCGGCGCACGCGGAAATCGGTATGAAAATACTGGGCCCTTTTGTTTCCGTGGAAGATCCCGACGTTTTCTTCTTCATGCGCGGCTTTCCCGATCTCGCTTCCCGCGAGCCGATGAAAGCGCGGTTGTATGAAGGGGAACTGTGGAAGGGTGAGTTGGAGAACGCGCTGATGCCCATGCTGGAGAAGTATGACGTGGTGTTGGTGGACGATCCGGAGGGCCTGCTTCGTTGGTAGTGATTCATCGGTAGTGGGGTATACTAGCGCTCGCCGTGTTTCTCGTTCACGATCTCGGGATCGCCGTACTGTTTTGCGTGGTCACCATGCTGGGGTGGGGTTCGTGGGCGAACACGCAGAAGCTGGCCGGCAAGGATCAGTGGCCGTTTGAACTTTTCTATTGGGATTACGCGATCGGAGTGTTTGTCTTCTCACTGCTGTTTGCGTTCACGCTCGGCAGCGCCGGACGGTCGGGAGTGCCGTTTCTCGCGAACTTCCACAGCGCGGCGGGCAGCGCGATTCGCACGGCGATCTGGAGCGGCATCCTCTTCAACATTTCGAATATTTTACTGGTGGTGGGCATCGACGAAGCGGGTATGGCGGTAGCTTTTCCCGTGGGCGTGGGTTTGGCGCTGGTGATTGGAACCGTCAAGAGCTACGTATTTTCGCCGCAAGGCAATGCCGCGCTTCTAACCGCTGGGGTGACGCTGATCGTCTTCGCGATGATCATGTCCGCTCTGGCACATCATCGTTTGAAGCAGGCCGCGAAAACCAAGCCGTTCCGCGGACTGGCGTTCTCCGCGGTGGCGGGTTGTTTGATGGGTTTCTTTTACCCAGAACTGGTGGCGGCCGTGTCGCCGGACTTCACCGCGCGCGCAATTCAGCCCGGCCTGCTTACGCCTTACACCGCACTGGTCCTGTTCGCCGTGGGTCTGCTCGCCAGCAATATCGTTGTGAATACGATCTTCATGCGCGCGGGCCACGTCACCTACGGCGATTATTTCCGCGGACGCGCCCGGCTGCATTCGCTGGGGTTTCTGGGCGGATGCATCTGGATGGTGGCGCTGAGTATGAACGTGATTGCTTCGGGCGTGGCCGGGCCGGCGATTTCGTATGCGCTGGGCCAGGGTGCGACGCTGGTGGCCGCCCTCTGGGGCGTGTTCATCTGGCGCGAGTTCCTGCACGCGCCGAAGGGGACCTGGACATTCGTCAGCTTGATGTTCGCGGGATACGTGATTGGGCTGGTGTTGATCGGAATGGCCAGCGTATAAAGACATGACTCCTGCGATTGTGGTGATCGGGAGCTTGAACATGGACTTCGTCGTCGCCGTCGACCGCTTGCCGCTTCCCGGAGAGACGATTCTCGGACGCGATTTCCGCATGATTCCGGGCGGCAAAGGCGCGAACCAGGCTTGTGCCGCGGCGAAGCTGCCGGGGAGCGGGACAGTGGTGCGGATGATCGGACGAATCGGAGCGGACCCATTCGGGAGTGCCCTGAAGGAGAACCTGGCACGCGTGGGCGTCGACGTGGGAGCAGTCTTGGAAAAGGATTCGGAAGCGACGGGGGTCGCTTTCATTCACGTGGATGGGGCGGGGCAGAACTCGATCACCGTAGCGCCTGGAGCAAACGGCGTCTTGTCGCGCAGGGATATTGAATCCGCGGGTTGGGCCTTCGAAGCCGCGCGCTGCGTACTAACACAGCTCGAAATCCCGCTCGAGGCCGTGGCGGAGGGATTGCTCCAGGGCCGGCGCGCGGGCGCCACGTGCATTTTAGATCCGGCGCCCGCGCAGGCTCTGCCGAAGGAGATTCTCCAGTTGGTGGACATCGCAACCCCGAACGAGAACGAGGCCTGTGTCCTTGCCGGCGTGCCACCGGGCCGGGTAAATGCGGCCGAGGCCGTCGCGCTGGGGCAGCGGATCAGGGAACTCGGCGCGCGCTCCGTGATCCTGAAACTGGGCGACCAGGGCTGCGTTTACTGCGGACTGGATGGAACAATTGCCGTGCCTGCGTTCCCGGTGCGCGCCGTGGATTCCACCGCGGCGGGCGACACCTTCAACGCGGCCCTGGCGGTTGCACTCGCGGAAGGCGCGGGGATGGAAAACGCACTGCGCTTTGCGAACGCGGCAGCGGCCATTTCGGTGACTCGAGCGGGTGCGCAAACATCGGCGCCGGAGCGAGCCGAGGTCGATGCCCTGCTAAGGAGCAATTAGCGCGATATTTCCAAACGCGCAGTTCCGCCCTTGGAATCGGTGAATTCGTAGACTTCCGGGACCGAAGAAACCTGCTTGATGGCCGCCTGCCGCCAGAAGGGTTTCGAATCGGTGTCTTCCTGATACCAGCCGCTTAGAATATATTGCGCGGGTTCAGTGGATCCCCAGGCGTAGCAGGAACTCAGCGGCAGCAGGGCGTGGGAGGAGGGCTGCACATTCTCGGCGGTCCATACGTCGCGGAATCCCGCCTTTTCGTGGTGCAGGCATTTGACCTTCACATCCACTTCGCATTTTTCATCCTGAAAACGGCTGAGGGTGAATTCACGCGCGTCGGCGCCTGGCGAGAATGTCGTTTGGACGCGGACCAGGTCCTCGGGCGCGCCATAGCCGTCGCATGGGAGCCGGCTATGCAATTTGGCTGCCTTGGCCGGGTCCAGCGGCTCGCGCGAGGGATGCCCGAAGCCGAAGATCAGAAGAAATGTGAGAACATAGCTGCTCATTTTGAGATCAAAACCAATTCAGTCGGTAGGCGATCCACCAGCTCAGCACGGCAATGGGGATGGTAGCGCCCAGCGCCCACCAGAGGGGGAGAAAGAAGTCAGCCGCCAAGCCCAGGATGGTGAAGGTGAGCCAGAAAATCTTTCGCTCCATGTGCCAAGTCTAGCAGTTGGGGACTGGGGATTTGCGGTTGGGTTTTGGAGTACCTTGAGTTGGATGACGTTTGAGGCGATTCGAAAGATGGCGCTGGCGCTCGATGGCGTGGAGGAGGTCACATCGTACGGGACGCCCGCGTTCAAGGTGGGCGGAGCGATGATCGCGCGGCTGCGGGACGATGTCGGCGCGCTGGTGGTGCGGATGAGTATCGAGGCTCGCGAGGCGCTGATTGCGGAAGATCCCGAGACCTACTTCGTCATCGATCACTACCTCAGCTATCCGTATATCCTTGTGAACCTCGCGCGGGTGCATCCGGATGCCATGCGGGATTTGCTGGGTGGGGCGTGGAAGATGGCGGCGGCGGAGAAACGGAAGGGGAAAAGCCGGCGCTAGCGCTCGCGGTACTCGCCGAAGACCGCTCGGAGGCGATCGGAGATTTCGCCCACGGTGGCGTAAGCCTCCGCGCACGCGAGGATGTGCGGCATCAGATTGTCAGTCGAGCGGGCGGCGTTTTCGAGCGCACAGAGGCGGGTGTCTACAACTGGCGCGTCACGGGAGGCGCGCAAAGCGCGAAGCCGGGCGATCTGCTGCGCTTCGAGCTCGGGGTCGAGACGAAACGGCGCGGGCGGTTGGGCAGCATCCTGCTGGAACTTGTTCACCCCTACGACCACCGTGTCGCCACGCTCGACGCTCTGCTGATAGGCATACGCGGCATTCTGAATCTCGCTTTGGATGAAACCGTTTTCGATAGCTGCTAGCGCCCCGCCCATGGCGTCGATGCGCTGGATATACTCTTCGGCGCCGCGCTCCATTTCGTCCGTGAGATTTTCGATATAGAAGCTGCCGCCGACGGGATCGGCCGTGTTCGTCACGCCGGTTTCATGCGCGATGATTTGCTGGGTGCGCAAAGCCAGCCGCGCGGCTTCTTCGGTGGGCAGCCCGAGCGCTTCGTCCTTGGCATTGGTGTGCAGGGATTGCGCGCCGCCCAGCACCGCCGCCAGCGCCTGCATGGAGACCCGCACCACGTTGACGTCGGGCTGCTGGGCGGTAAGCGTGGAGCCGGCGGTCTGCACGTGAAAGCGCAGCATCATCGAACGGGGATTGCGGGCGCCGAAACGCTCGCGCATAATTTTCGCGTACAGCCTGCGGGCTGCCCGGAACTTGGCGATCTCCTCCAGGAAATTGTTGTGTGAGTTGAAGAAGAAGGAAAGGTGGGGGGCGAAGGCATCCACATCCAGGCCGGCTGCGATGGCGGCACTGACGTAGGCGATGGCATTGGCAAGCGTGAAGGCCACTTCCTGGATGGCCGTGGAGCCCGCTTCGCGAATGTGGTAGCCACTGATGGAGATGGTGTTCCATTCGGGAAGTTCGCGGGCGGCCCAGGCGAACAGGTCGGTGATGATGCGCATGGCGGGGCGCGGCGGGTAGATGTAGGTGCCGCGGGCGATGTATTCCTTGAGGATGTCGTTCTGGATGGTACCGGAGATTTTCGCGAGGTCGGCGCCCTGGCTGCGCGCCACCAGCACATAGAGGCACAGCAGAATGGCCGCCGTGGAATTGATGGTCATCGACGTGGTGATGCCGGCGAGCTGGATGCCATCAAAGAGCCGCTGCATGTCGGCCAGCGAGCAGATAGCCACGCCCACGCGCCCCACTTCTCCGGCCGCCAGAGGGTGATCGGAATCCATGCCCATTTGCGTCGGCAAATCGAAGGCGACAGAAAGCCCGGTGATGCCTTGCGACAGCAGATAGCGATAGCGGCGATTGCTTTCTTCGGCGGTTCCGAAGCCGGCGTACTGGCGCATGGTCCAGAGGCGGCCGCGGTACATGTCCGGATAGATGCCTCGCGTGAAGGGGAACTGGCCGGGCAGATCGTGCGTCACGATTTAGGGCTCACGACTTAGAGATTTTGCGCGCTTTCAGAAACGAGTGGATGGCGAATCCAGCCATGACGACGGTGAACAGTATTTCCATAACCAAGCGGGGACCGCTGCCAGGCTTGGACCAGTCCTTGAGGATGTAGCTTAGGGGCAGGATCGCCAAGACGATGAAAAAAAAGCCGATCACCTGGTTCCACAAAATGTGTATCGGACGGATGACGCCGGGCATCACATGGCCGATGAACTTCTTTGCCATTGAAAACATGGGCTAGTACTAGTGTAGCGAAGACCGCGGGTCTGGCCGGGTCTGCGGCGCTGCTTGCCCTCGCAGAAACGAAGAGCGTCGCAGGTAAGTTCCTGGTTCTGTTGGCCCGTGTACGGCATGCGGTTTGCGCTACTGATTCGGCCGAATCGGGCCGATATAGGAAATAGGAGAGCGAAACCAGGACGGCGCGGCACTTACCTTTTGTTTGAAACTGTAGTTGCCTTGGCAACATCAAGAAGATAGAGTGTTATTCTGTTAGGGAGCCCGCTCGAAAAGAAAGGGGCAATGCGTGGAAGAGAAACTCAAAGAGCTGATGCAAGAGCTTGGCAACGCGATCAACGAATCGCTGTCTGACTCTGACCGCATTGCTGCCGCGATCGGAGAGATCAAGCGGGCCGGGTACGACGTGTTCCTGGTTCTGGAAGCGACCATCGGGTTCAATAAACGCGAAGAGAATGGCGAATACGAATCGGAGGATGGCGAAGCTGCAACCACCGAATCGGAAGCACCGCCCAAGCGCAAGTTCGAATCCACCGGTAAGATCAAGCTGACCTCTCAGGACCAAAAGTTCCTCAAAGCTTTGAAGATCGCGATCGACGAAGAGAAGACCTAGTTCAGCAATTCGCGGTAAACCTTCCAGGTCGCCTCAACCGATTTTTCCCAAGTAAAATCCTTCGCTCGTGCGCTACCCGCTCGGATCAGTGTGTCTCGTAAGTCCGTGTCGGTGGCCAGGCGTACGAGTCCGTCCGCGATGGAGTGAACGTCCGTCGGGTCGACGAGAAGAGCGGCATCGCCTGCAACTTCGCGCATGGCCGAGCGCTTGGAAGTGAGCACGGGAATGCCGCGCGCCATGGCATCCAGCACGGGCATGCCGAAGCCCTCATCAAGGGAGGGGAACGCGAAGATGGATGCGCGCTGGTAGAGTTCTTCGAGTTCGGCACGCGTGACATAATCGAGCACCTGGATGTCCTGTTTGCGCGAGCTGCTGGCGATGCACGCTAGAGCTTCTTCAGCCTCGAAGCCAAACGATCCGGCGAGAAAAAGCTGCCAGCCGGGAGGAGCGAGTTCGAAGGCTTCCACCAGGCGCACGATATTCTTGCGCCGCTGGATGGCCCCGACGCTCAGGATGATCGGCTCGCGGGGAACGAGAGCGGGCGGCAAGGGCGCCGGACGTGTGCCGTGCGGGATCACGCGGAGCTTCGACGGTTCGACATGGAGCAGTTGCTCCACCTGGCGCGCTGTGAAGGCAGAGACGGCGATGATCAAGTCGGAATGCTCTGCCGCGGCGCGGGCTTGCGCGGTGAAGCGTTCGCGGAACTCCGGTGTAGAGTAGTCGCCTGAAATCACGAACAGATCGTGAAATGTAGTGACGCTGCGGCGATGGCGTGCAGTGCCGAGGCGCTGATTTAATCCGTGAAAAAGGTCGGCGGATGGCGCGCGATTCTCGCGGAGCAGCCTGCGGGAGGCTTTGGCGGGAAGACGTTCGGAGAACGAGCGAAGCAAGCGATGTGGCCGGTAACAAAAAAGATAACTGGCTTCGGGATGAGCGCGGGCTAGGCCAAACAGGATTTCGCGGGAGTAAACGCCGACGCCTGTGAGATTCGGGCCGAGGCTATAGGTGGCGTCGAGAGCGATTTTCAATCAGCCAGGATAGCGGTTTTTGCGCGAGGACGCAGGCAGCCCGTTAGCGCCTCTTCCGGCGTTAATTCCGGATCGAACGGCAGGATGGAGAATCGCAGCATGTCGTGGAATTGCGCGGCGGCGCGATTCAACATGGCTTCGAATGTGGTTTCGTTGAGGCCGGCAGAGATCACGCAGAATCGATGACGATCCCAGCGGCCCACCGCGGCTGGAGCCTCGAAGGCGGCCAGCAGAGCTTCCGCGGCATGGATCAAGAGTGGATCGAGGGCTTCACGATCGGCCGTGACTTCCACCAGCGCCAGCAACTGCCGCGAGCCTCGGTGTTCGGCGATTTTGAGGAACGCGTCGCGCGAGAGAACGCCCGTGAGCTCGTCATGGAAGGCGGCTACCCGCTGGGCTTTGGCCCGGCGCTGGCGCTCGATGGCATAGCGGATAGCGCGAGCCAGCGGAGCGCACTCGATCTCGGACTTCACCAATACGTCTTGAGCACCATCGCGTAGCAATCGATTCGCCAGGTTTTCATCCGGTTCATCGGCCAGGACCAGGATGGGCGCGTATTCGGCACGGGCACTCACATCGCGGAAAGAGTCGAGCAGCGCGGGGCTATCGGGCAGGCTTAGATTCAGGAGGATGGCATCGAACGTATCGCAGCGCAGGCAATCCAACGCGTCTGAAAGCCGGTCGGCAGGCACGATACTGGACGATTGCCAGTTGCACCAGAGCCGATTCTCCTCGATCTCCAATAAGGCTTCGCACAGGAGCTCTTCATCTTCAAGCGAATCCTCTACGATCAGGAGCTTCAGGATTTTCGACGTTCGCACATGGGGTAGTGCGCGGCGAGGAAATTTCGTATCAGAGTTTATAGGGCGAAGCTTAAACGGCGAGCTGATACTCCTTCAACTTGCGGTAGAGCGTGGTGCGTCCGATACCCAGCAGATTGGCGGCGATGGCGCGATCGCCTTTGGTATAGGCCAAAGCGTCCATAATAGCTTGCCGCTCCATCTGCGTCAGCGGAATGATGGGTGAGCGCGCCCCTTCGGGTGCACCGCGATGCTCATGGGATGGAGCTTCGCCGGGCGGCTTCGGCATGGCCTGAAATCCTACGGCCACCGACAGCGACTGCGCCTTCTTGGCCAGCAGATAATTTTGCAGCATGGAAGGCAGCTCGGCGGCATGCAAGAGCGGACCGGTGTTGATGGCGACCATGTGCTGGATGCAATTTTCGAGCTCGCGAACGTTGCCGGGCCAATCGTAAGACAGCATGGCCTCCAACGTTTCCTGGGTGAGAATGTGGCCTTTGCCGTGGCGGCCGAGGAAGTGCGCGATCAAGGCCGGGATGTCTTCCTTCCGATCACGCAACGGCGCCAGCCGGAGGTTGACGACGTTGAGCCGGTAGAACAGATCGCGGCGGAATGCGCCCTTTTCCACTTCCTTCGCCAAGTCGCGATTGGTGGCCGCGATGACGCGAAAGTCCGAGCGGCGATGAACGAGCGAACCCACCGGGCGGAACTCCTTCTCCTGCAAGACGCGCAGGAGCTTGGCCTGAAGATCCAGCGGCAGTTCGCCGATCTCATCAAAGAAAGCGGTGCCGCCGTTGGCCACTTCGATTAGGCCGGTTTTGGGAGTAACGGCGCCGGTGAACGCGCCTTTGACGTGCCCGAACAGCTCGCTCTCCATGAGCGGGCCCACGAGGGAAGAACAATCGATGGTAACGAATGGACCGACGGGCTGTACCTTATGTATGGAGCGCGCGACCACTTCCTTGCCGGTACCGGTTTCACCGAGGAGCAGGACGGGCCAACGGCAACGTCCCAGCTTGTCCACCATCCGCAAAACATTCCGGATGCGCGGCGACTGACCGACCAGTAAGGGAGCGGATTCTTCAGCTTGCGCTAACATTCCTAAGTTCCGTATCTGAGTTGTCAGAGAAGGTAGTGCCTGAGTCCTTCATAAACTCTACGGGGACTTTAGGATTTCGACAACACCCCACGGTATTAGATTGGGGGATTATTTGCGGTAGAAGCCTGACCTCATTTGGGGGGATACCTTTTAGTACCGAGGGCTTAGGGCCCTGTCAGTATCAGGGTGCTGGTTCGGCGTTCGACGAGCTGCCATTTACCCCCGGGGGGTTCGCCGAGGGATCGAGGCGCACAACAAAGGCGGTCCCGGATTCTTGGCGGACTCGGTCAGCCAGAGCAACCGCGGCTTCGATCGAGGGGACCCGTCCGACCACCACGCGCCAAAGCGATGGGCTGTCGGCGCGCTGCACCAGGTGAGCCGGACCGAAGTCCCGCTCGAGCGACGCGCGCAGACGCTCGGCGCGGCCGGCCTCGAGAAAGGCACCGGCTTGCACGCCGTACCAATTTTCGGTGGCGGCGATGGTGGGGACCGAAAGGATGTCGAGGCGGACACGCGCGACGCCGGGTCCGATGAGTCCGATGGTCACGGCGGCGGCATGCGAAAGATCGATGATGCGGTTTTCGACGAAGGGACCGCGATCGGTGATGCGGACGTCGACTGTTTTGTCGTTGCTGAGATTGACGACGCGCACCCAAGTTCCGAATGGCAGCGTGCGGTGCGCGGCGGTGAGTTTCTCCATGTCGTAGATCTCGCCGTCGGCCGCGGGCCGGCCGTGATAAGGATGGCCGTACCAGCTTGCGAGTCCGGTTTCACCATTGACGATGCGCGGCAGAGCGGGCGCGGCGACGGTGTGATGCTTCTTCGCGCAGCCGGCGAGCGTGAGGCCCGCCAGCACCAGCGCGGAGACCGCGGCCGAATTTCCAACAGATCGGCGAGAGGCCACTTGGTCCGATCGTAACGCGCGCGGAGCGGCGCAGGCAAGAACAAAATGGCGTGTTTATGGCGTCGCTGGGCCTAGAACAATTAGTGTATGAAATGGTTTTGAGCGAGAGAGGGAGCGCGGAGGTCCTGGGCATGAGGCCCGATCCGCATTTTTTTCTTGACTTTCGCCTCAAAGAACCTTATATATGAATCACACTGCGATCTAAGATCGCAAATCTGATGTTAGGGAGAATCAATCGATGAAGAACGCAACAAAGAAGGCTGCGAAGAAGGCCGCTAAGAAAGCGCCCGCCAAGAAAAAGAAGTAAGAGCTTGGCGCCCCGAGAGGGCTCGCAGTAGTTAGGGTTCATGCAAACGGCCCCGAGAGATCGGGGCCTTTTTTATTGGTGTTGAGCGATTCCGCGCGATAGCCGCGCTTCGAGCCAAGTTAGCCACGCCGTCACTGCTCTCGCTCCTGTCCTCAACCACTCCACTCCCTTCTCAGCTAGTTCCACAGGATTGCACCAGAGCGATCTTCGCGAACGCACAACTGCCCACGAGCATCTGCATCTGATCGAGGATGCTTTGGCCTTCGATCAGATGGCGGTGGTAGGAGATTTCCTGTGGGGAGGCGTCGGGAGGCCCATCAATCCACGCGAACGCGAAGGACATTGCCGCACCTTCGTCTGCTCATGGCAACCACCCAATCGACGAGGCATGGAGTTCGCCGGAGCGCGTGACATTCCCGCTCGCGATAGAATTTCGGCGGAGAGCGCGATCCCAACACTGATGTCGAGGGTCGCTGGGAGGAACTCGCGGCAAGGGATGTGGGTTCTCAGATAGCGTGCCGGGCCGGGCAACCGGATCGAGAACAAGACGCCTCGAAACTTTCTTTGCCGCCGCTCCGCTTAGTCACGGCGTCGAGGTACTAGCGATCGGTGTCGAGAATAGCTTGACAGATCCGCTCTCCCCTGACGGCGAGGGCTTGGATGGCAGTCAGCGTTGGGGTCCCTAATCCCGCATGGCGCCGTCCGGCACTTGGCTACCTCGTCTTGCCGGCGTCTTTAAAGTTCAGCGCGAAGTAGGGGTAAGTGAAACTTGGGCCTTTCTCCATCATGCTGAGGTAATGGCCGGGCAGGATGTGACCGAACCCTACGCCCAGGTTCACGTGGCGATTGATCTCGTACCACGTGTAGGCGTCCGCTTCCTGGCCGATGTGGTTGCCGGCGGTGCCTTGCGCGTTGCGTACGATGGAGCCGCCGGAGGTGTTGTAGAGCGAGTCGGTGGCGCTGGCTAGCCAGAAATCCAGCCATTGAGCGGTTACGGTCCAGCGATTGTGCGGCTCAATGGTGACGCCCGCACGAATCGCTCGGATGTTCTGCCAGCCGAACTGATCGCTGAGGCCGAAACGGTCGTGTGCGGTCGGGTACATGGTGTCGAATGTCCCGTGCACCTGGCCGTTTGGATTCTTGTTGCCGGAGGCAAAGTCATATTGACTGAACACGCGCGGCTTCCACGGCACCGGTGTGAAGCGATACGCGATGCCATCGGTGGTGCCCCACGCGTCAATATTTCTGCCGGCGTCATCACTGCCGGTCTCGCGGATTCCTTCGAGAGAGTAGTCGAGGTTGCCGAATGCCAGACCTTTCCAGCGGACTCCGTAGGCTTGTTCGCTTTCGTGATCCGTCGCGCGCCACAGCACAAACGGCTCGAGCGTGGAGGACGGCGCGAGGAGGCTGTCGATGGAGCCGTACATGCCGTAGAGGTTGTTTCCCTCCAGGTGATGGCTGATGCCCTCGTCCATGGGAATCACAACCGAGGCGGCGAAAATTCCGGCGCGATAACGATCATAGTGCAGATTGGCTACCACCGCGTCGTAGGAACGGCCCTGATTACGCCATTCCGAATTCGCAATGATCGTGTCGTTGTAATTGATCAACTGGCGGCCGACGCGGACGCTGATCCAATGATGTTCGGGATCGCCAAACTCGGCGTAGGCCAGCTTCAGATCGAAGCGATTGGTGTTGGGCGGTTGCAAAGGCGGCTGTTGCAACCAGGCGCGGGCGTCCTGCATCTGGGCGACGATGCGAAGCCAACTGGTGGGTTTGATCCGCATCAGGAAACGCCACCGGTTCAGCAGGTAATTGTCGTCGTCGTGGAGCTCGAAGCTTTGATGTTCCATGCCTTCGGCGCGCAGGCGTTCTTCGAGACCGAAGCTGATCCAGGGCGGAAGCTGTCGATTCAGCGCGATCATGGGCGCGAAATCGGGGAAATCATAGGGCGTTTTTTGTCCAGTAGTGCGATAGGCTGGACCGTTCAAGAAACTCAAGGGGTTGGATGCCGGCCCGGTGATCCAGCCGCCGTTGTAACCGCTGGATCCGTTCTGGGTGGTGACGTCATCCTGCGCAGCGGCGGGAATCCCCCAGAAAACAATAAAAAGAAGGAATATCGCCGAGCACCTCGATCGCCGGTTACACATTTGGTCTTGACATCCCTGACAATCATACTATAGTCTATCAACTATGTGGACATCAAAGGTGGGAACGGCGCTTTCGCTGGCTGTCTTCTTCAGCAGCCTGGCTTGGGGCCAAGTGGTGGGTGCCAGTGTTTCGGGCACGGTGCAGGATGAATCCGGCGCTCCGATTCCAGGCGCGGTGGTGGTGGTCAAGAATGTGGAAACGGGCGCCGCGCGGAGCCTCGCGTCGGACGCGGCGGGCCGCTACTCCACTCCTTCGGTCCCGGTGGGGCGTTATGAAATCGACGCTTCGAAGGAAAACTTCAAATCGCAAACGCGAACGGGTGTCGACCTCGTGGTGGGCGAGCATGCCACGGTGGACTTCACGCTACAGGTAGGCGACGTGAAGCAGACAGTGACGGTGGCTGAAGAGGCGTCGCCGGTAGAGCTGACGAACGAGCCCACCTCCGGCCTGGTGAGCGAACGGCAGGTGAAGGACCTTCCGCTGAACGGCAGAAGCTTTGACGAGCTGATTACGCTGAACCCCAGCGTGGTGAACTACACGTCGGGCCGGTCCGGCGGGGTGGGAACTTCCGATTCGTCGCTCGGCAACATGTTCGCGGTAGCCGGACGGCGGCCGCAGGAGAATCTATTCCTTCTAAATGGCATTGAGTTCACGGGCGCTTCGCTCATCAACATTACGCCCGGGGGCGCGAGCGGCCAACTGCTGGGAGTGGACGCGGTGCGCGAGTTCAACCTGGTGACGGATACCTATGGAGCGGAGTACGGCAAGCGGCCGGGCGGACAGGTGAGCATCGTGACAGCGTCGGGCACCAATCAGCTGCATGGCAGCGTGTACGAGTTCCTCCGCAACAGCACGTTGGATGCGCGAAACTTCTTTGACCAGGGAAGTATCCCGCAGTTTCAGCGCAATGTGTTCGGAGGAGCTCTGGGCGGGCCTCTGAAGAAAAACAAGCTGTTCCTGTTTGGAAATTACGAAGGTTATCGCCAGCATCTGGGACTCAGCGACGTCACGCTGGTTCCCGATAACGCCGCCCGCTCGAGCGCGGCGCCCGCCGTTGTCCCGCTGCTTTCGCTGTGGCCTGTTCCGAATGGACCGGAGCTCGGCTCAGGCATCGCCGAAGCCTTCAGCCATCCGCTGCAGACCGTGCGAGAGGACTTCGGCACGGCGCGTCTGGACTACAACATTTCCAACAACGACACGCTCTTTGGCGTGTATACGATCGACGACAGCGCCGACAATACTCCTTCGACGAACCCGTTGAGCCTGGCCATCGAGCAACTCCGCGAACAGGTGCTCAGCCTGGAAGAACAGCACGTTTTTTCGCCGACCATCCTCAACACGGCCCGCGTCGGGTTTTCCCGCGCGAGTTTTTTCTTTACCGGTGAAACACCGGTGGATGTTCCGGGCTGGGTTGCCGGCGCGCCGATCGGCGCGGTTGTGGTGGGCGGCGGAACGGCGTTAAACGCAGCCTCGCAGATTGGACCGGCGGGCACCAACGCCGGCAGCAACCTGGCCGCCGCGCGGAATCTTTTCACCTATGACGACCATGTGGTCTTCACGCATGGCGCGCATCAAATCGAGATCGGCGGATGGGTGCAACAGATCCAGGCCAACGACAATCTGGCGCAGGATCAATACGGGCAGGCCAGTTTTTCCAGTTTGAGCAACCTGCTGAACGGGACCATCGGCACATTCACCGTGGTTCCCACGCCCACGCCGCTGAGCTGGCGCTCGGTGGAAGGGGCCGGATTCGTGCAGGATGCCATCAAGCTCCGAAAAAATCTGGATTTGCGCGTGGGCTTTCGCTTCGAATCGACCAACGGCTGGAATGAAGCGCATGACCGCGCTTCCAATTACGTGTTTTCGAACGGCGTGATCCAAACCGATCCGGTGATCGGGCATTCGGTGTTTACCGTGAATCGCGCTAAGTTTCTTCCCGAACCTCGGGCCGGGCTGGCCTGGGATCCTTTCGGCCACGGCAAAACCGTGATCCAATCCGGGTTCGGCATTTATCGCGCGCTGCTGGACAGCATCGATTACCGGCTGGACCAAACCGCTCCGTTCAATACGACGGAATCCCTCAAGAATGTTCCGGTGAGCGGCCTGATGATCACTCCCGGCAGTCCGCTGCCTGCGGGAACCAAGATTTCCCCGAGCGGTATTCAGCCGGACGCTTACACGCCCACCGTTCTGAGCTGGTCTTTTCGGGTGGAGCAACAGATCGCTCCGGGCACCTCGCTGACCGTCGGCTACGTGGGATCGCACGGCTATCACGAATTGCTATCTCTGGACGCTAACATTCCCTATCCGACCATTTCCGGCGGGAACATCTATTTTCCAACCGGCGCGCCGCTCATGAACCCGGCGCTAACGAATACCACCACGTGGATGTCGGAAGGTCTCAGTTCCTATAACGCTCTGCAGGTGGACGTGAATCGCCGCTTCCGCCATGGGTTCCAAATCCGCGGCGTTTATACCTTTGCCAAGAGCCTGGACGATGGCACGGCGCTGAACAGCAGCGTGGGATCAAACGCGCCGGGCTTTGTGATGTATCCGTTGAATCCGAAACTCGACTGGGGACCGTCGACATCGGATGTCCGCCACTCGGCTGTGATCAACGGAAGCTGGGAACTGCCGATTGGAAAGGGACGGGCATGGTTTGGCGACGCCGGCCGCTGGACGCAGGCCGTGGCTGGAGGATGGACGCTGAGCGGGATCGAAACCCTGCAATCGGGCATCCCGTTCACGCCGAGCCTGGGATACAATCCCGCCAACGACGGCGATAGCCGCAATCCGGTGCGTCCGTCTTATAATCCGGCGTTCAGCGGGCCGGTCATTTTGGGCGGTCCGAATGAATACTTCAATCCGAATGCGTTCCTTCCGCCAGCTACAGGCACTTTTGGGAACGTGGGGCGCGACACACTGTACGGCCCGGGCGTCGCCGAACTCGATTTCTCGGCGCTGAAGAACGTGAACGTGACGGAGCGAGTGCGCCTGCAATTGCGCGCGGAATTTTTCAACATTTTGAATCGCGCGAACTTCGGAACACCCAACACTGTGGTCTTTACTTCAGGGACTTCCGGTCCGTCGCCAACCGCAGGCGTGATCACGTCTACATCCACTACCTCGCGGCAGATCCAGTTCGGACTGAAACTACTCTGGTAGGCGGCGATTTCATCAGAGCGCCCAGGACTGTGCGGCTGCCGCACACCGTCTTAAAGTCCCCTGGCTATGATGCGTCCGCTACCAATACATTGCTCGCTTGGACCGCAGCGACGAACGTTTCACCGCACTCGGAGCCGGAGGAACATCGGGCGGGCGATCCTGGTGCAAACAGCCCGTGCAACCTCTGAGTTCTCGTGGCGAGGCTCGTAAAGGCGCTGAACCAACGACATCGACCAACGACATCAATGACTGATGGAATGAGGCAAGTGATATACTTGCTGTCGCAAAACCGCTATGCCAAACACCGGCTCTTAGCTTTATGAAACACAGCACGAATCGCATTCTCACTACGCATGCCGGCCGCCTGGACGGACCGCCGGAGTATCGCGCCATGATGATGGCCATGATGTCGGGCCAGAAGGTGGATCTCGAAGCGGCCCGGCCGCAAATCCGCAGCAGCATCGTCGACGTGCTCCGCAAGCAGGCCGAGGCCGGAATCGACATCATCAGCGACGGTGAACTCGGCAAAGTCGGATTCGGCTCGGTGGGTTATTACGGGCTTCGTCTGAGCGGCCTGAGTAACCGGAAACTGAAACCCGGTGAACCAGCGTTTATGACGCTCGAAACCGGTGAGCGGCTGGAATTCGCGGACTTTTACAAGGAACTTCCGTTCATGCCGTCCGGGACGGAGCGCACGATTTGCTCCGGCCCGATTCACTATATCGGCCAAGAGGAAGTGCGGAAGGATCTGGAACTGTTTCGCAGTGCGCTGGCCGAATCCGGCGTCAAGCCCGAGGAAACATTTATGTGTGTTCTGGCGCCGGGCTGGCTGGAGCACTTCTTCCTGAACGAATACTACGCGACCGACGAAGAGTACATTTTCGCGCTTGGCCGACGCCATGAAGCATGAGTACAAGGCCATCGTCGATGCCGGGTTCATTCTTCAAATCGACGATCCCGCTTTGCCCGATACCTACGACATGATCGTTCCGAACCCCAGTATCGAGGACTATCGCAAGTTTGCCGCGGTGCGCGTGGATGCATTGAACCAGGCGCTGCGCGGTCTGCCGGAAGATCGCGTGCGTTATCACATTTGCTGGGGCAGCTGGCACGGCCCGCATACTCACGATCTGCCGCTTCGGCACGTGGTGGATCTGATGCTCCGGATCACGGCCGGCGCCTATTCTCTGGAGGCGGCCAATCCCAGGCACGAGCACGAGTGGAAGATCTGGCAGGATGTGAAACTGCCGGAAGGCAAGATCCTGATTCCGGGAGTGGTCACGCACCACACCAATGTCGTCGAGCATCCCGAACTGGTGGCCGATCGCATCATTCGTTACGCCAATCTGGTAGGCCGCGAGAATGTGATCGCCGGAACCGACTGCGGCATGGGCTTCCGCGTTCATCCGCAGATCGCGTGGGCTAAGCTCAAAGTACTCGCGGAAGGTGCTCGCCTGGCGAGCCAACAGTTGTGGAGCAGCAAAACAGCACGGGCCTAGTGGTCACAGCCGAACCTTCGGTGTTGCGCCGGTCCGGCTTGGAACGTACTGCTTCTTCCGCTCGCGTTTACGGCCGGCCTCGCTGGACTCACAATTCTTCCGCCCGTCCGCGAGAACTCACGACTTCTGACCGCATTTCTAATGGCAGCGGCGGTCCTGCTCGCATGGAACGCTTTCCTCCTTTTCTGGACGCGGCGCACCGGGAGGGTTCTCACGGTAGATCTGGTGGTCAAGAAGCAGCATGCCATCCAGGCCTGTGCGCAGGCGGCGGTACTGCTGTATTGGGGTTGGTATTGGCGGGAAGTTTACGCTTCGGCCTACCTGATTCTCGCCCAGCTCCTTTTTGCCTACGCGTTCGACTTGTTGCTCGGCTGGTCGCGCCGCGATAAATGCACGCTCGGATTCGCTCAGTTTCCCATCGTGTTGAGCATTAATCTTTTCCTGTGGTTCAAGCCTGACTGGTTCTATCTGCAATTCCTGATGGTGGCGGTGGGCCTGACTGCCAAGGAACTAATCCGCTGGAACAAGGATGGCCGCAAGGTACACATTTTCAACCCTTCCTCTTTTCCGCTGGCGCTCTTCTCGCTGCTTCTGCTTGCCAAGGGCGCGAGCGATATCACGTGGGGCCATCAGATCTCCATCACCCAGTTCTATCCGCCGCACATGTACCTGTTTCTGTTTCTGATCGCATTGCCGGGTCAATTGTTCTTCGGCGTGACTTCGATGACGATGTCCGCCGTCGTGACCACGTACTTATTCGGACTTCTGTATCAGGCAGTGACGGGGGTCTATTTCTTCTACGACTCGTACATTCCGATTGCGGTTTTCCTGGGAATGCATCTGCTGTTCAATGATCCCTCCACCTCGCCCCGAACGGAGCTGGGACGCATCATTTACGGCGCGCTTTACGGGTTGAGTACGGTTCTGCTCTACCGATTGCTCGGCAGCTTCGGCATGCCCACGTTCTACGACAAGCTGCTGCAGGTGCCGCTGCTGAACCTATCGATCCAATGGATCGACCGGCTGGCACGTTCGCGGTGGCTGCGTGCCTTCGATCCGGCGGCTTGGGCCAAGTTGCTGCCAGCGCTGCGGCGCAACCTGGCGTATATATCCATCTGGACCGTCATATTCGCCGGAATGAGCGCCGCGCAGGGCGTGGGCGACAATCATCCCGGGCAATGGCTGCCCTTCTGGCGCAATGCCTGTCAGGAGGGCCGCGCCTATGCCTGTCCCTATCTCGCCGATGTGGAATTAGGTTTCTGCAACCAAGGTTCGGGCTGGGCGTGCAACGATGCCGGACTTATGGATATCGCGCTGGCGCGGTCGGGCGAGGATCTGCGGCGTCTCGATCCCGCGCAAGCCGCGGCGCCCTTTACACGCGGATGCCAGGCAGGATTTCAGATGGCCTGCGAGAATCTCATCATGCTGACCAGGGGCGTGCAGACGCTTCGCGTACGCGCCGCCAACACTCAAGGACTATCCGATCATCTTGAGAGGCTCGAAAGGCGAAATTCGCGATCGCAGACCGTCTGCTTTGTACGCCCTCGCCTGCCGCGAGGGTTGGAAGAGCGCGTGTGCGATTAGCGGAGGCGGCGAATAGCCTCGCGTAAGGAGTCCACCCTGCCTTCGGCGCTGAAGAAGAGATCCTCGGGAAAGCGCCGATAGGCGAGCAGGCCGGCATAGATGCTGGCGGCATCATCGCGATCCAGCCCAAGGCCGGCCAGATACTGCATCCGCAGATTCCAGTCATGGTTGATCGAGGCGCCGCGCAGCCACTCTGTCAGATCGGATCTGCGGCCGGCATAGGTGGCAAACAAATCCACGGGAGAGTTCATGCCGATTTCAGCCAGCGACATTGCCACCGGGCTGTTGCCGCCCTGATAGCCGATTCGCTGCTCCATCTGGTCGAGATTGATCCGCAACGGTTCCACTTGACCGAGCAGGATCATATCGTGACCTTGTCCCCGGTACGGATTGCCCCAGATGGTGCCATTTGGAAACACTTCGAAAAATGTCGCGACCACGCTCTTGACGGCTTCTAAATCGGTTTCGAACAACTGGACGTATAGCGTGACTGTGCCGCCCGGGTTGAGATGCTGTTTCAATGTTTCGAGAAACTCTCGCGTGTAGAACCCCGCCGCCCCTCTGACCCACGGATCGAGAGGATCGATCGTGATTCCGTCGAACCGTTCCTTGGTGGTCATCAGGTAATGCCGGCCATCATCAATTCGTACCTGGACCTTCGGATTGCGGAGAACGTCGAAGTTCGGCTCGCCGAAATATTTTGCGGCCGCTTGCAACACCAGCGGCTCGATTTCCACGATGGTCTCGTGCTCCACTCGAGGATCAATCGATACCGCGCCCGCCGTCACTCCGGCGCCGCAGCCGATCACCAATACGGAGCGCGGATGTGGGTTGACGAGGGTTGTAAGGTGTCCCAGCATGCGCTGCAAACGCATGTCGCGGGCTACATTCGAAGCCTGGATCTTGCCGGCCACGTGAAAGGTAAGGACGCCGTTGGCAAATCGCGAAACCGCTACCGACGAGTTCATCCCTTCGGCCGCATAAACGATTTCGCCTTTGCCCACCCAGCTTGCGGCGTAGCGGCCGTACGCGATCAGCACATCCGATACATGTGGAACGCTCGCGATTGAGAAAACAGTGAACAGCGCTGCGGCCACGACAGAGCCGATTCGAAACCGGAGCGTCCACGCGCGTTGCGATCAGAAGCAAAACGCCTGAGATCATCGATAACCCCATGAGCACCTGCTCGGCACGCTGCGATCCGATCCAGGCAATGAGCAGCAGGCTCGCAGCCAGCGCTCCGGCAATCGCCCCGAAGGTATTCGCGGCATAAACCCGCGCCATCAGATGCCCGGCATCTTGTTTTTCACCGGCCACAGCCCGAAGTGCAAAGGGGAAGCTTGCGCCCCAAAGTACGCGTCGGGAGGCAGCAGAGCCCAGCCCGCGCGGGCAAGGTCGAGCTGAAAATGAAGCCACACATCGGACCAGATCGCCGGACTCACGGGCCAATAAGGGAGCGACGCGGCCAGATTGTAGGCTGTCCATGCCATCGCCGGAACCGCCAGGATCTGGCACCAGCCCAATGCTATCCGCGGGCGCAAGCTTGTTCGGCAGAGCAAGGCTGCGATAGCGCTGCCGATGCCGAGGCCAGCCAGAAAAACCGCCAGGATAATGGAAAACGCGTAGACCGATGCGCCGAACAGCAGCCCCAGCAATCGCGTCCAGATGGCTTCAGCCGCCAAAGCGCAGAGGCCCGACAGCGCAATGCCGAGGTACACGATCGTGGAACCCGGCACAGGCGACCGCGGCAATTCCTGCGATGCGGCCTGAGCCCGGGTTCCTTCCTGCGAAGGCGAGTGCGATGCTTCCCATCGCTACATTGATTCCAGCGGCAGCGTACGTTGCCACGGTTACGTCGTACAGGCGCAACAGGTAAAAGCCGGCGACCAGGCATCCCAATACTGCTCCCGCGATATTGGCTCCATAGAAGAAGCCGAGCCAAGTTATCCGGTTCTCCGCCGCCTGGGCCTGGCGCGCCAACGCGGGCAGCGTCGCGCCCATCAGCAGAGTGGGGGGCAGCAGGCAGGCAATCGCGACCAGTCCGCGGAGCAGAAATCCCCGCACGCCGTATCCGCTCCAAGCCGTGTATGCGCTGCCCGCGAGCGGAATCAGACGCAACACTACAAGCCCGAAAATTCCGATTCCGAGCTCGATCAGCGCGTACACGCGCAGGGGACGCACGGCTGTCGTGGAAGACCCGCGGGAACAGCCAACTGCCGAGGCACATCCCGCCCATGAAGGTGGCGAGCAGGATGCCCAGCGAAACCGTGGTGGAACCAATAACCAGTTCCAGAACTTGGAACCAGACCACTTCGTAGACGAGTGCCGCAACACCGCTGCCAAACGCGAGCAGGATTCCGAGTAAAAGCAATCCCGTGATCCGATACCGGTGTTACTTCTTCTCCTGGCTCTGCTTGAGATTCCCGTAAAGGATGCCGACGATTCCTTCGTTTCCTTCATGGCACGCCGAATCGAAGATCATATGCTTCCCGTCCGGGGCCCTGCCCATCTGGATGGTCACGGTCCATGGCTTGGTCCAGGTTTTGGGGTCAATGAAGGTGATATCGCGCCGCAAAGTACGGGAATCCACGCGCGTGAAATGCTCAATCATTTTATATGTATCGGGGTTTGAGCCGCGAAAGCCCTGCAGGAAATTTGTCGTTTCGACCACGAGAGTGTTGCCTTCCCAATGGCCTCGCGAGTCTCCCAGATAGAACCTCGCTCTTACGGGAGCATGCGGCCGGCCGTCCATGAAGATCACTCGATTGCCGCCGCCGGCGTGATCGTCCTCCATATAGATGCCCATGGATTTCGGAGATTGCACGATTTGCATCACCGTGCCCTGCGCGAACAAAGTATTCAAGGGGAGGAATGGCATCGGCACGCCCAGGCAGCGCGGCGATTGCGGGATGGTCTCGGGGTTGTCATTCAGCGTCGGATCGGTTCCCAAACCCAGCCGGAATCCTTGGCCAAACTTGGCTGCCGGAGACCCGGGCACGATGGGCGGAATTCTCCCATCCGGCGGATCGATGATCATAGAGGTGCGCCTGCCGGTTCTCAGAACCGAATTAAATACAGCGTTGTAGGCGCCGCTGACATCCTGTTCGGGATTGGACGAGCGGGCGTTTCTTCCGGGGTTGAGTCCCTTTTTCTCATCCGATGCCTCCACTTGGGCATCCGTCAGGAATTCCTTGCCTGCGTTTGCCGCCGAGCGTTCCAGAGGCACGTCGTACAGTACGAACCAAGTGCCCTGCAGGTCAGGAGCGCCCCAGGGCGTGCGGGGTGGATTCGCGGCCTTCGCCGCTCCGGGCGCCTTCGCTCCCGTGGATTTAGCCGCCGGCGTCTGGCCGCGCACGGACACCGCTGCTACCGCGAGTGCCGCAACACAAACGAGCGCGGCAACGGTGATTGCGGATCGATCGCTCATTGCTCTTTCTTCTGTTGCGTATCTTTGTCCTGCGTATCTTTGTCCTGCGTGTCTTTGTTTTGCGTGTCGATGCCGGGACGCTGGACTTCGTACGGAGCTCCCGTACCGGTAGACCCGAGGAACAGCTTCTGGCCGTTCGGCAAGGTCAGATCGCGGCCATTGGCGCGGTGAAACCCGTCTTTCGCCTGATAACCGGAAACGTTGATCTTATCCCCAGCCTTCAACGTAAACCGGGTGATGCCTCTTCGCATCAGGATATTCGGGCTCCCGGCTTCGATGGCCCAGTTCTCCACTGTGCCGTCGGGCTGTTTCACATCGACATGAATCCAACAGTGCGGATTCATGAATTCGACCTTCGTTACCACGGCATCCTCGAAATGCACCGGCTTCTTGTCGTCGAATTCGGCCGCAAACGCGTGATGGGCGCTCAGGGGAGGCGCGACGAACAACAAACTGATGCCGGCAGTGATCACTGCTGCAACGGTAAACTTGGCTTGCATAAAACGAGTCTCCTGATTCCTACTTCCAGTTCTCTATTACTTCTTGGCCGGCGGATTGCCGGAGATATAGCGTTCTAAAACCTCTTCACCGGGCGGAATTTTGCGCGTAATGTCCACGTTCATCGTCTTGCCTTCCCAGTGCTTGACCAGTTGGTGTTTGCGGAGGTGGCCATACATGGTCTCTTCCACCATCTCCACACACTTGAAATCCATCAACTGCGCATTCGGCTCCAGCCGGCGATAGAGCGGCATGCTGATTTTCCACGTCCGCGTGAAGACCTGCGGGTCTTGAATCGTGGCTTCATAATGGATGACGTTTTTGTCGGCGAGCGTATAGCGTTCGGTGACATGTAATGCGTCACTGTGAAAATCGCCAGCCCGGTCGAACCACGTCGCGTCCGTGAAATCGGAGACATCCACCACCAGCGTTTCTCCCTCCCAGTGGCCTACTGAGTAACCCATCCAGAGCACGTTCGGATATGGCTCCATTTTGGTGAGATGAATGGTGCGCTGGGCGTTTGCAAATTCGAAGATCATCTGGATTTTGGTGTTGCCCTGAATGATCTGGAACGGATGCGGCAGGTACATGCCGCGCGGGATCCCCGGCTGGAAGCATTTCAGTTCCGGATCGCGATCGAGCCAGTGCTCCTCGTTCTCCTTCTTCCGGGCGGCCGCCCACGGCTGGTAGGGAATCTCGTCACCCTCCACAACCCCCAGGCCTCCCGGAACCCAGCCGAGCGAGCCTAGCGCGAGCACCGGAGCCGCCAGAACCACGGTGTTGGGAAGCAACCCGGGCTGGGCCACCATGGGATGCGCCTGATGAGTCAGAAGGTCCCAGTTGGCGGTGTTATTCGCCTCCCAAATTCCACTGAAGTCGGGCTTTCCAGCGATACGGTCCACGGCGTCCGATGTGGCGGCAGAGACAGGGGTGGGACGTTGTGCGATCACATACAACAAGATCGCAGCCAGAGTGGCCGCCGATACTGCAAGACAGGTTTTGATCGACAATTTCATTATTCGGTCTTAACTCCCGACGCACTTTGGCGACATGGCGCGGCGCAGGCCGATCCTGGCAAGCGATTCTATCAATTTAGTGCTCCTGCCGTATTGGTCATCGACCCGAACTTTGTATTCCTCGAACGCATCTGCCAGCGCGGGCGATTCCCCGGCCTAATCCCGCTAGCTCTTCTTTGCGTGCGTCTGCGGACCATTTCCAGTCACAAGGCCGTTATCTTTCGTCCAAGTATAGTACTGAACCGGACGGCATGGAAATCGTGGATGCGGTCGGCGGCGCGCCACACGCGAGCGTAGCCTGCTTCACCCAGCAATTCGCGCAGTTTAAGGACTTCAGGTGTGGAACCTAGTTCTTTAGCGCGTAGACAAACAGGGAGTTCCCAGCGGAAATAGCCACGTACTGGCGGCCGTTGATGGCGTAAGACATCGGCCCGGAGGCGATGGCGCCGCCCAGGTTCGCGCGCCACAGCAATTCGCCGTTGCGCGCATCCAGCGCATAGAAATATCCTTCGCGGCCACCGGAGAAAAGCACATCGGACGCGGTGGTCAGGATGCCGGCGTCGGTGACGTCATTCATCCGGAACTCCCATTTGCGCTCGCCGGTAGCCGGATCGATCGCACGGACGGCGCCGTAGCCTTCGTCATCCTTGCGGGTATTGATCTTGGAGGCGCCTCCGTTGGCTCCGCCCACCAGCGACCTTGGCGATGTTCCCAGGAATCTTCGCCCCTCTTCATATTCGGCATCGGCCTTGATGTAAAGCGAAGAATAGTTGGCCCAGGTAGGAATGTAAAACAGCCCGGTGTGAGGACTGAAGGAGGGCGAATACCAGTTCGTGCCGCCCTGATTCCCCGGGAAGATGATCGTCCCTTCAGCGGTAGGAATTTTTCCGGGCACGCGCATCGGCCGCCCCTTCTCATCGAAACCTCTGGCCCAGTTCACGTCGACAAACGGCTTGCCGAGCAGGAACTGGCCGGTAGCGCGATCCAGCACATAGAAGAACCCGTTGCGATTGGCCCACAGCATCACCCTGCGCATCACGCCTTTCCAGACGATATCCGCCAGCACGGGCACCTGAACGGCATCGTAATCGAATTCGTCGTGCGGGGAGAACTGATAGTGCCATTTGATTTTTCCCGTATCGGCATCCAGCGCGACCACCGAGCTGCTGTACAGATTGTCGCCTTGGCGGAGATCGCCGTTATAATCCGGGCCCGCGTTTCCGATTCCCCAGTACGTAAGGTTGAGGTCCGCATCGTAGGATCCGGTCACCCACACGGAAGCTCCACCGGTCTTCCACGAATCGCCCTTCCACGTTTCGTGACCGGCTTCGCCGGGGCCGGGAATCGTGTTGAAGCGCCAGTCTTGCTGGCCGGTCTTCACGTCGTAAGCCGAGATAAAGCCGCGGATGCCAAATTCGCCGCCGGCTACTCCCACGATGACTTTATCTTTGATGACCAGCGGCGCGTGCGTGATGGCATAACCCGCTTCCGGATCGGCCACTGTTACGTTCCACAACGGACGCCCGCTCTTGGCATCCACGGCGACCAGGTGCGCGTCGATGGTCCCCATGAATAACGTTTCTCCGGCGATCGCGACGCCGCGGTTCACCCGCCCGCAGCAGGGGCGCGCGAGCGTGGAAGGCGAATAGGAGTAGGTCCAGAACACGCGCCCACTCACCGGGTCCAGCGCCACAATGTCGTTGGGCGCCTGCACGGTGTACAGAATGCCATCCACCACCAGCGGCGTAGCTTCAAACTTTTCGAGGGACCGTGCCTGGAACACCCATTGTTGCTCGAGATTCTTTACGTTCTGCGGAGTGATTTGCACCAGCGGGCTGTGACGCTGGCTCATATAGTTGCCCGAATAGGTTAGCCAGTTCTGGGGCTCCTTACCGGCGTTCAACAGACGGTTGAACGTCACGTTATCGGAGACAACCTGGGCGGGGAGCGAGGCGGCCGCCGCCAGCAGCAGCACCCACGTCAATAACACCGGGATTCGGTTCATGTCAGATGCCTTTCAGGGAAACCAGATACGCGACCAGATCGGCCACTTCCTGCGAACTCAGTTTGTTCCGATAGGAAGGCATAGGCGATTTGTCGATGAAGGCCCACTCCTGCAGGCTCGCCTTGGGGAAGGCAAGCAGGCGCTCCTTCGAATCCATCAGCAGCACCGTGAAAGTATCGATGTTGAGCAGCCGCCCGGTGATTGTTTCTCCCGATTTCGTGGTCACCCGATAGGAGCGGTTTTGCGGAAGGATTTCCGCATCCGGATCGAGCACGGATTGTTCAATTTCGACGGCGCGCCGCTCGGATCCAACGTCGCTCAGGTCCGGGCCCGTGCGCGAGCCCGTTGCACCCACGCGATGGCAGCCGGTGCATCCGCCTTTTCCTTCGAACACTGCTTTCCCGCGCGTGGCGTTCCCATTGCCGGTTACGGTGCGGCCCTCGGTTGCAATGGCATGAAGGTAGGCCACGATGGTTCCCGCCTGAAAATCCTGAAGTGTGTGCGGCGGCATCGCTGTTCCAGGGATACCGTTCTGAATGATCTTGATCAAAGCGTCTTCCGAATAGGTCTGGCGAAACTTGCCGTGCCCAAGATCAATGTCGGGTATTTGGTCGCCCTCCGGCCCATGGCACAGCACGCAGTTGACCCGGAACAAACGCCCGCCCTCGGCAATATCGGCTGGTGTATAGGAATGCTGCGCTTGAAGCGTGAGGGACGCGCAAACGAAAAGAAGCAGTGAGATCCTGGACATGTCCGTACCCCGCCCTAGTAAAACTGCTGCGAACTAGTCTACTTGGTAAACCAGCCAATGGTATCCCCACCGGCCGGCGGGGTCAATGCTGGAGGCCTCATGCCAGAGGCCTTATCTTTCGATGGCAGGGCTTTCAAACGGCACTACAGCTGTAACAGGGTTTCAGGCCTCACTGGGAACGTTGGCGAAAACCTTCTCACGCACACGGGACGCGGGTGGCTCATACGCTGCGCAGTCCAAACACACGGGCTGTCCGTTGATGCGCATCACGGTGTGCGCACTGCAGCAAACACATTCAGCCGGCAGTCCTAAGGAACACTTCATGGCGGCTCTCCTCTAGTTCCGAGTATGGAGTTTCAGAAAGGAAATGAAAATGGCCTATCCGGGCTGGATAACGCCGCTGGCTGGTACCGGCGCTAAGGTCTTTTGCCCAGAAACGCCTCCAACGCGGTACTTAGCTAGGGGGTTCTGCGGTGTGGGCAAGTAAAACAACGGCGTCGAGCCAAGCCGATCATGCGAGCCCGGCCGCTCGCGCGATCTGCAATAACGCTGCTCCGATGGCAGCGGCGCCGATAACTTGCGCGACGCGCTGGCTGGCCGGTGCGAGCCGTTCGGCGGTGATCGCTGCAGATACAACCGCCATTGCACGCAGATCCATCACTCCAATCACCAAAAGGATCGCGGTCAAATTGGCGCAGCTCAACCCGCAGCGGAGTCCGAATCGTAAACCCTGTCGCCATGCCGTGCCGGCGTTCGCGGGCAGCGTGCAACCGCGCGCCGGCATTTCCCGGCAACAGGCCAGGTAATGCGCCTTCCATGACGTGAGCTGGACTGCGCCGGCGATGAGGATGACCACACCGACTGCAATCGGAACAGCGCGAGCCAGTGCCGGTTGTTCCATCTCGACTGTCGCCAGCACCACGCCCAGCGGAAAGACTGCCAATCCGACGACGGTCCACACGAAGAAGTACCCAAGACCCGCAAGCAGGGTGAGCCGTCCGAGGCGGGAGTGGCCCGTCCAGGCGACCGCGTGACGGTAGCGCCCGAGCATTGGCATCAACGACGGCAGCATCATCGCGGCCATCATCACAACCCACATCGCGAGGAATGACGCGCTGGCTTCGATCCACGTTTGTCCTGGCATCCGCATCCACGTCATCGACATCGTCCAGCCGCCCGGCATCGGCATCCCTTGCATCGCCGCCATGCGTCCGCACCAGACAATCGTCAGCGCTGCGCTAAGGGCGAAGAGCAGCGCGGAGACACCGGCGAAGACACGCTGGGAAGCTCGCTCGGATGCCACACCCGTGTGAATGCGCCGATACATGTGGAGCGCAAAATTGTTGGCTAGGCAAGGTATATGAGTCATGATGCTTGTTTTCCTGTTCCCAGGTCGTCCGAACACCCGGCTTTCAAGCGGGACCACTGCGCCGTGGGCCGTCCATCGGCCCGGAAATTGTACCTGCCTTGAAATCGTTGTGGCCAGCCGGACGGCGAGTCCTCCCACATCTCCTGCCGACCGTAGGCGGTCAAGTCGAGCAACCGAAAGCTGTTATCCAGCACCTCTACGCCGCGCGCGGTCGTCCAGTAGGTCTCGAAGACCCTGGATTCTTGCCGCAGGTAGCAAACGATGTGCATCCGGCCCACCCAATCCCCTTTGCGGGCATGTTGACGTCCGACCAGAAGGGTGTCGAGCGAATCCTGGGCCGAGTACCAAGGCATCTCCCAGCCCATGAAGTGGCGATACCGGGCGCTCTCTTCGTACGGGCCCTGGCAAAACGTGGCGTAGGTGACGTCGCGAGAATGAATATAGGACAGCTCGCGGACGTGCGAGGTAGCCCAGGTGCACCCCTCGCACTGCTCTGGCGCCGGGTGGCCGATGTGCCACATGAAATAGTAAGCGAGGAGCATCCGGCGTCCTTCAAACGTATCCAACAGTGTCACCGCGCCACGTTCGCCGATGAGCGGTGTGGCGCCATCTACCTCCACCATGGGGAGCCGCCGGCGAGCAGCCGCAATGGCGTCGCCTTCTCGTGTGTGAGCCTTCTCTCGAACACGCAATGCGTCCAGCTCGGCGTGGAAGGTGCTCCGATCGACTACTTCGGGCCATGCCAATTCGTCACTCAGGATGTCTTTCATAATCCTCCTGCGCTGCAGAGGCCGTGTGCGATGTCGCGCTCATGAGCAGCCACATTTTTTCTCCTCTGCCTCCCGCCTTCGTAGGGCGGCGCCTTGCGGGTCGGTCAGCATATCGACCCATCCCGGGTCGAGCGACGTCTCGGCTTCGTAGTTGTCGTGCCAGTTCCACCACTTGTAGGGCGGGGTTTGGGGATAACCCTCCGGCGAATCCTCCCAAGTTTCCTGGCGGCCGAGCGGTGTGATGTCGAGGTAGCTCCAGGTGGTGCCCATCGCCTCGTCGCCGCGGTTGTTGATGAAGTAACTGCGGAAGATCTTCCCGTCGCCGTCGCGGATGAATACATTGTGGCCGTGCCACTCATCCACGCCTAAGTCTTTGTCGAAGCTGTCCGTTATGGTGTACCAGGGCATTTCCCAGCCCATCCGCGCCTTTACGCGTGCGATGTCGGCCTGCGGCGCTCGTGAAGCATAGACGAGGGTGGTGTCGCGGGCATTCAGATGGGCCAAATGGGACACCTGGTCGGCGTCCAGGGAGCAGCCGCGGCAGGCATGCTCGGGCCAGCCGAACAACCCGGGCTCGAAGAAGGCGCGATAGACGATCAACTGGCGGCGGCCCTCGAACAAATCGAGCAGGCTTACCTTGCCATTGGGTCCGTCGAACTCATACTTCTTGTCCACAGCCGTCCACGGCATCCGCCGGCGTTCGGCCGCCAGCGCGTCGCGGGCCTTCGTGAGGGCCTTTTCCTTTACCAGCATCTGTTGGCGCGCAGCCTCCCACTCCTCCCCGGACACGATCGGGGGCGTGTTCATCGCGAGATCTTTCTCTTTGCTTGTTGCCATTTTTATTTCTCCTTGGGTTGTGTTGCGAAAATTCTTTCCATTAGCTTTGCCAGTCCCGGACCCGCAGCGCAATTAGGAACATGCCTGTGCCTAAACATTGCGATTCGCTCTCGAAAGATGCACGCCGGCGCTCACATCCTTGCTGTGTCGCTTGGCCCAGCGGCACATACCCCGGAGTGGCGCGATGATGGTCCTTCCCAGCTTGGTCAGCGAATACTCGAAGGCCCTGGCCCGCGTTCTGGTGGCGTGCCGGGCGATCAATCCCTTGGATTCCAGATTGCGCAAGGTTCTGGTCAACATCCGTTGTGAGACGCTTCCCAGCTGGCGGCGTAACTCGGCGTGCCGATGAGGCCGCTCCTTGAGCGAAAACAAGATTTTAGGCGTCCATCTGCCGATGAAAATCGGAGACTGGGTTGCATCGCGGCTGGTGTGTTCCGTTCTCGATATACCCCGGTGTTTGCTGCTCACGAGATAAACTTAACTCCGGATATCGAAACGATGGGAGTGACAAGTGTGGCGGGATTTGAGGGCCATCGACTCGCCGGATTGACCGCCGGATCAAAATGGACTCGCTGATCACGGTCGCGGCGCGCGCGCTGTCCGCCGGCGATCCACTGGGGGCGTTGCAGCGAATGGCCCTGCGCGACGACGCGCCCGCGCTGGCGTTGCGCGGCATTGCGATGGCCCAGTTGGGCGACCTGGTCCGGGCCAAGGCTCTCTTGCGAAGCGCCGCTCGCGCGTTCAATCCCAGAGAAACTGTAGCTCGCGCCAGGTGCCTGGTGGCCGAAGCCGAGATTGCGCTCGCCTCACGCGATCTGAGCTGGCCAGTGAAATCGCTCGCTGCAGCTCGCGCCACACTGGAAGCGCATGGCGACCGGCTGAATGCCGCGCACGCGCGCTACCTCGAGGTGCGGCGTCTCCTGCTGATCAGCCGCCTGGAGCAGGCTGAGCACTCGCTCGCGCAGCTTGACCCCACGAACCTCCCGCCCGCGTTGAAGACTGTGCACGAGCTGCTAGCCGCCGGGATTGCGCTGCGGCGTCTCCAAACTAAAGCAGCGCGCGACGCGCTGGCCCGCGCCAGGCTGGCTGCCGGCCAGGCCGATATCCCCGCGCTCACTGCCGAGGTGGAAAATGCGTCCCTGGTGCTGAATACGCCTGCCGCGCGCCTGATCTCGAGCGGCACGGAGCGAACCCTGCTACTGGAAGATGTCGAAGCGCTGCAGGCGTCCGAAGGGCTGGTTGTAATTGATGCGTGCCGTTACGTGGTGCGTGCCGCGGGCCAGGTGATATCGCTCGCCACCCGTCCGGTGCTGTTTGAGCTCGCACGCGTGCTGGGCGAAGCGTGGCCCGGCGACGTTCCGCGCGATGTGCTGCTGGCGCGCGCCTTCGGAGCGAAACTTGGCGACGAATCGCACCGCGCGCGGTTGCGGGTCGAAATCGGGCGACTGCGCAGAATGCTTCGGACCCTTGCCACGATAAGCGCGACTAAGGGCGGGTTTCTACTGGCGGCGTGCCGTGCGCGCGAGGTGGTGGTGCTGGCACGGCCCGTCGAAGATGAGCATGGGGCGGTGCTGGCCTTTCTCACCGACGGTGAATCCTGGTCGAGCTCGGCCCTGGCTCTGGCACTCGGCACCAGCCAGCGCACCGTGCAGCGCGCGCTCGACTCACTGGCAGCCGCAGGCAGAGTGCAGGCGTTCGGCCGCGCACGGGCTCGCCGCTGGATGACTCCGCCCGTGCCTGGTTTCACGACGACATTGTTACTCCCCGCTCCGCTGCCCAGTGACTAGTATGGAAGCATGCATCGAGGCCTTATGAAACGATCCGTTTTGAAACGATCGGCGGCCAAAATCGTGCGCGAATACGGGCCATTTCCTGGGGCCGGGAGAGTGCATGGCGTCACTTATGACGGCCGGCAAGTCTGGTTTGCGTCCGGAGACAAGCTGAATGCTTTGGATCCGTCCAGCGGCCAGACGCTCCGCTCGATCAATGTCCCCGCGCACGCTGGAACGGCTTTCGATGGCCGGTATCTGTTTCAGATCGCCGAGGATAATATCCGTAAGATCGATCCGGAAACGGGCCAGGTGCTGGCTACCATCCCGTCGCCTGGCGGCGGCCGCGATTCCGGGCTCGCCTGGGCCGAAGGCTCGCTGTGGGTGGGCCAATATCGGGACCGCAAGATTCATCAGATCGATCCCGAGACCGGCGCCATTCTTCGCACCATCCAGAGCAACCGCTTCGTCACCGGGGTCACCTGGGTGGATGGCGAGCTTTGGCACGGCACTTGGGAAGGTGACGAAAGCGACGTGAGGCGCATCGATCCTCGGACGGGTGAGGTCCTGGAGCAGCTGGATATGCCGGCCGGCGTCGGCGTGTCGGGCTTGGAATGCGATGGCGGCGATCAATTCTTTTGCGGAGGGGGGACTAGCGGGAAGGTGAGGGCTGTCCAGCGGCCCAGGTGAAGCGGTTCGATTCACTTTTATCCAAATTGAGAGGCCGGGCGTCCCAATCCGCACTCCTATGTCGTGTGCGGGATTGCCGGATTTGTAACGACAGAGCCCGCCGATGGTGGCGTTGGGATCCTGGGGCGCATGGCCGAGGCGATTCGCCATCGCGGCCCGGACGATTTTGGCTTCTATCACGACGCCTGGGCGCATCTGGGCCAGCGGCGGCTGAGCATCGTCGATATCGCAGGCGGCCACCAGCCGATGAGCAACGGAAAATCGGCGCGCTCTGGATCACCTTCAACGGTGAAATCTACAACCATGCGGCGCTGCGGCCGGCGCTGGAACAGGCCGGGCATCGCTACCGGACGCGTTCCGATACCGAGACCATCCTGCACGCCTATGAAGAGCACGGCGTGGATTGCCTGTCGGCTGTTGCGGGGCATGTTTGCGTTCGCCATCTGGGACGCCGGCCGGCAACGGCTGTTCTGCGCGCGGGACCGGCTGGGTATCAAGCCCTTCTACTATTACTGGGACGGCCGCCTGTTCGCCTTCGCATCCGAGATCAAGGCTCTGCTGGAGCATCCCGCGATTTCCCCGGCACTGGAAGAAGACTTGTTGCCGGAAGTGCTGGCATTCGGCTATACCAGTGGCGATCATACGTTGTTCCAAAACATTCGCAAGCTCATGCCGGGGCATCGGATGCTGCTGGACGTGGGCAGTTCCCGGCCGGAGCTGAAGTGCGAGCGCTACTGGGATATTCCGATGGGTGAGGGCGCAGCAAGATCGTTGACGAGCAAGACTGGATCGCGGAAACGCGGCGGCGCCTGGAAGAATCGGTGCAGCTCCATCTGATGAGCGACGTTCCGCTGGGCGTTTTCCTGAGCGGCGGCTTGGATTCGAGCGCCATCGCGGCGCTGACGCAACGTGCGGCTGTCCGGCCCGGTACAAACTTTCGCGGTCGGTTACCAGGAAGCCAAGTTCAGCGAATTGAACTATGCGCGGCAGGTGGCGGAACTGCTCGGCACCGATCATCGGGAAGTTGTCATCGGCCTGGACGATTTTTTCGGCGCGTTGCCCAAGCTCATCTGGCACGAAGATGAGCCGATTGCCTGGCCGTCCAGCGTGCCGCTCTATTTTGTATCGAAGCTGGCGGCGCAACATGTGAAAGTGGTGCTGACCGGTGAAGGCAGCGACGAATTGTTCGCCGGCTATGAGCGCTATCGATGGCTGGAAGTGAACCAACGTTGGGCGGAGCGCTACGCCGGGGTGCCGCCGTGGGGTTCGCCGCGCGGTGCGCGACTGGATCGCGACATCGCCGCTGCTGGGCGCCGGGCTGCGCCGCAAGCTGCGCCACACCGTGCTCGGCCGCGATCTTGATTTCGAGTCGCTGTTCCTCGAGAACTTCTACTGCGCTTTCGAGGGCAGGGCGAGGCTCGGAAGAGTATATGCGCCATTGGAATGCGCGCCCGCGGGCGCCTCTCCACTCGACGCGCACGCTCTATGCCGACCAGAAAACGTATCTCGTCGAACTGCTCATGAAGCAGGATCAGATGAGCATGGCGGCGTCCATCGAGAGCCGCGTGCCGTTTCTCGATCACACGCTGGTGGAGTTCGCCGCGCGAATTCCGGATCGGCTCAAGATTTGCGGCCGCGAACAAAAGCACATTCTCAAAGCCGCGGTAAGTGATTTGCTGCCGCGCGCGCATCGTCCATCGCAGGAAGATGGGGTTTCCCACGCCCCTGGCACGAGTGGCTGCGCGATCCGCGGGCCGAGCCGCTCTACGCCCGTTTGCGTTCGCCGGACGGGCTGCTGGCGGCACACTTCGATCTGCGCCAGGTGGATGCGCTCATCGAGCGGCATCGCTCGGGGCGCGAAGATGCCACCGATCGCATCTGGCGGCTGCTCAACCTTCAGCTTTGGGGCGATCTGTTTCTGTACCGGCCGGCGAGAGCAGGTGTGGACCGAGAGCCGCTGCTCTGGCATGAAGATCCTGTGGGTGAAATCGGATTTTCTGCATCCCACCAACGGCGGCGGCCAGATCCGCACGCTCGAAACTCTGAAGCGGCTGCACCAGCGGCACGAGATTCATTATGCCGCGCTCGATTTGCCGCAGCCGGGCGCGGGCTTCGACCGCACCTCGGAATATTGCACGAAGGCGTATCCGGTATCGCATCCGGTTCCGCGCAAGAGCGGACCGCGTTACTGGGCGGAGCTTGCCGCTGGCCCCTGGAGCGACATGCCCCTTCCCATGCGCCGCTACCGGTCGAGCGCCTTGCTGCGGTTAGTGGAGACCCTGACGCGCCTGGAGAAATTCGACGCCATCGTGTGCGATTTTCTGGCATCGGCGGCCAACGTCCCCGAGCTTGGAAACGCGGTGCTGTTCCAGCACAATGTGGAGTCGATGATCTGGAGGCGGCATACCGAACACGCGCCCAGCCCCTGGCATCGGGCATATTCTCGCGGGCAATATGAACGCATGCTGCGCTACGAAGCCGAGGTTTGCCGCGCCGCGAAGAGGATCATCGCGGTGTCGGGTGCCGACGCTCGCGCCATGCGTTCGCTGTACGGCGCCACTGGAGTGTATTCGGTTCCCACCGGCGTAGACATGGAATACTTTGCTCCGCCCTGCCTCCACGGCGACGCCGAAGCGGGACCTGGTGTTTCTCGGCGCCATGGACTGGCGGCCCAACATCGACGGTCTGAACTGGTTTGTCGCCGAAGTGCTTCCGCTGATTCGCGGCACGGCGGCCGGATTGTTCGCTGGCCGTAGTGGGCCGGCATCCGACGCGCGGAGGTCCGAAGAATCGCGCAGGGCGACCGGCATATTCATGTCACTGGCACCGTGGACGACGTGCGCCCGTATTTGTGGCAATCGGCAGGTGTCCATCGTTCCGCTTACGCATCGGCGGAGGCACGCGCCTGAAAATCTACGAAGCGATGGCCGCGAAGATTCCGGTTGTTTCGACGTCGGTGGGCGCCGAAGGCCTGGACATTCGGGACGGCGAGAACATTGCGATCGCCGATTCGCCGGCCAGGATTTCGCGCGAGCGCTGCCTGGCTTTACTCGACGATGCCGGCGCGCGCCGGCGCATGGCCGACAACGGCCTGGGAAATGGTCGCTGCATGCTACTCTTGGGAAGTAGTTTCTCGCAAGTTCGAACAGCTTCTCCTGCATGATCCGCTTCCTTGATCTTCCGGCCGAATATCACGAACTGAAGACTGAGATTGACGCGGCGGTAGCGCGCGTGCTCGAGAGCGGCCAGTATGTGGGCGGCCCGGAGATCGCCGCGCTCGAAGAGGAATTCGCCGGCTATTGCGGCGCCGGTTACGGCGTGGCCGTAAATTCCGGAACCAGCGCGCTGCACCTGGCGTTGCTCGCGGCCGGCATTCAGCCGGGCGACGAAGTGATCACGGTGCCGTTCACGTTTTATGCCACCGTCGCCGCCATCGGCTATGTGGGAGCGACGCCGGTTTACGTCGATATCGACCCAGCGACGTTCAATATCGACCCCGCCAAAATCGAAGCCGCCATCACCGCGCGCACGCGCGCCATATTGCTGGTGCATCTCTACGGACAGTGCGCGGACATGGATCCGATTCTCGAGATCGCGCGACGCCACAAACTGATCGTGATTGAGGACGCGGCGCAGGCCCATGGCGCCGAGTATCGTGGCCGGCGCGCGGGCAGCATGGGCGACATCGGATGCTTCAGCTTCTATCCGACCAAGAATCTGGGCGCGGCCGGGGAAGGCGGCATGCTGACCACCAACAATCCGGAATATGCGCGAACCGCCGCGCTGCTGCGCAGTTGGGGCGAAGAGCAGCGCTATCGTCCGCGGCTGAAAGGTTTCAACTACCGGCTGCCATCCATTCAAGCGGCGATCCTGCGAGTGAAGCTGCGGCGTCTGGAGCATGGATCGAAGCGCGGCGCGCGCGAGCGGCGCGAATACGATGGTTGGCTCGAACGCTCCGGTGTCACGCGGCCGCAGGCCATTGCCGGATGCGCGGCACGTGTATTGTCTCTACACGATTCGCGCGGCGGATCGCGACGGATTGCAGCAGGGGTCTGGAAGCGGCGGGAATCCAGACGGCGGTTCACTATCCCCTCCCGATTCACCTTATGCCCGCTTACGCCGACGCGCGATACAAGGCCGGCGATTTTCCGGTAGCGGAGGCTTGCGCGAAGACAGTGCTCAGCTTACCGCTGCACGCCCACCTGAGCGCGCGGCAGGTGGAAGAAGTGGCCGCGCGGGTTTGCCAATTATCGCCCGAAAAAGTTCAAGAAACCATCCTTTCCTGACGATAATCAGGGCAGTATGGGAACCACCAGCAGCAGCTTGGGCATCCACCGAGTGCGCTGCGAGCCAGGCAGCCAGCATCGCGGCTCCGATTTATTTCACCGGGCTGAGCAGTTTCTCGAGTGACTTCCAGAGCATCATCCAGCGAGCCGTTCAGATCGCCGATATTCCGGTGCACCAATCTGCAAAACGAGCAGGCGACGAACACCGCCGAGGAGAATGCGCTAACTGCGCTGGAGCCGACCGTTAGCGGCGCTGGGTACCGACGTCACTAACTTGGGCACGCTCGCGAGCAGCCAGGGGCTGTCGGCATCCAGTTCGGATTCCGAGCACCGTTTCGGTAGTGAACACCGGGGCGACGGCGCCCGCCACCTACACCGTTTCCGATATCACTTCGCTGGCCGTCGGCCGCCTCGGAAACTTCTCTGCAAGGCTATGCGGCAAGCCGACACCGTTTCCGCCAGCGGGCTGGTGAATCTGGTGATTGGCTCCAACACCTATCAGCTCAATCTGACGGCTCGGGCGAGAATAACATCAGCGGGCTGGCGCAGGCCATCAACAACGCCGGCGCGGGCGTCAGCGCCACCGTCTTGACCTCGGGCTCCACCGACTATCTGAGCGTTTCGGCGAACAACACCGGCGCCACAACGCTGCAATTGAATAGCGTCACGCCGGCCGACCTGGTCAGCAGCAACGGCACCGGCACGGAAACCTCGTTGCAAACTTACGCCGATGAGACAACGGCTGCCGTGTCGGCCACCGGCCAAGTTCAGTTGGTGGTGGGAACGCAGGATTACACGCTGAATGTCAGCAGCCAATAACAATCTCAACGGTCTGGTGCAGGCCATCAACGGCGCCGATGCGGGCGTAACCGCCACCGTCGCGGGCAGCCGGGTGCGTACTCTCTTTCTCTGACCGCCGCTTCCGGGCCCACCACCATCCAGCTCAACGATCTGCAAAGTCCGGCCGGACCTGATCTCCGACCAGCAATCAAGGCTCCAACGCGACCTTTTCTGCTAAGCGGCATTCCAAATCCAATCACCGAGTCCAGCAACACCATCACCGACGTCATTCCCGGCGTGAGCTTCACGCTGCTGAACACGCTGCCCTCTGGATCGGTGACATTGTCGCTCGCCACCGATCCGACGCAACTGAGCAGCGCGCTCCAAACTTTCGTTACCGACTACAACACCCTGGTTACCGCGGTGGAGGCGCAACAGGGACAAAATGCCGGGCCGCTCCAGGGCGACCTGATCATCAATGAGATCAGCAGCGATATGCAGGATCTGGTCACTTATTGGAACCCGACGGGCACCAGCACCATCCACAGCCTTTCCGATCTGGGAGTCACGTTCAACGACAGCGGGACCAATGAGCTTCGACTCCAGTACCTTCAACGCCCTCTCGGACACCCAGATCTCCGACGCGTTCCAGTTCCTGGGGTCCGCCAGTACCGGCTTTGCGGCTTTGGCCAGCAATTTCACCCAGTTAAGCGATCCCATTACCGGACTCATCCAGACGCAGATCAGCGGTTACGAAACCGAAAATACCGACCTTGGCAACGAGATCACTACCGCGCAAGCGCAAGCTGCTCAGGTGCAGCAAAGCGCCACCGCGCAAGCCGAAGCCGCCGATGCGTTAGTCGCACAACTGCAACAGCAACAAAGCGACTTGGATGCCTCCATCCAAAGCGTCAACTATGTTCTCTACGGAAGGCAGGTCGGCGCCGAATCGGCATCCTTGGTCGAAGCTCTATTCCAGCCGATAATTCGGCGCTTCCTTGGTGATGATCACGTCGTGTACGTGCCCTTCCCGCAGCGCCGCCGAAGTCACGCGCAGGAACCTGGCATTCTCCTGCAGGTCGCGAATGTTGCCGCAGCCGCAGTAACCCATGCCAGCTTTCAGGCCGCCCACCAGCTGATACACCAGCTCCGACAACGGCCCTTTATAGGGCACCCGGCCCTCGATGCCTTCCGGCACCAATTTTCCGCTGGTGTCCTGCGGATAGCGGTCCGATCCCGGCGGTCATCGCTCCCATGGAACCCATGCCGCGATAACTCTTGAAAGTTCGTCCCTGATAGAGAATCGTTTCGCCCGGGCTCTCTTCGGTGCCGGCCAGCAGGCTGCCGATCATCACCGCGTCGGCGCCGGCCGCGATGGCCTTGCTGATGTCTCCCGAGTACTTGATGCCGCCATCGGAGATCAGAGGCACGCCCGAGCCGCGCGTGGCGCGCGAGCATTCCGCGATGGCCGTGATCTGCGGCACGCCCGCGCCGCTCACCACGCGCGTGGTGCAAATGGAGCCCGGCCCGATGCCCACCTTGATTCCGTCGGCGCCCAGACTGATCAAATCGCGCGCGCCTTCGAACGTCGCGACGTTGCCGGCGATCAGGTCCACGTCGGGAAGCTTGTGCTTGATGGTGCGCACCGCTTCCATCACGCGCTCGCTGTGTCCGTGCGCCGAATCCACCACCAGCACGTCCACTTTTCTGGCCACCAGCTCCTGGGCGCGCTCCAGGAAGTCGGCGCCGGAGCCGACGGCCGCGCCCACGCGCAAGCGTCCCTGCTGATCTTTCGCCGCGTTGGGATATTTCAGCTTCTTCTGAATGTCCTTGACGGTGATCAGGCCCTTGAGCGCGTACTGATCGTCCACCACCAGAAGTTTCTCCACGCGGTGATGGTGCAGAATCTTCTCGGCTTCTTCGAGCGTGGTGCCCACCGGAACCGTGATGAGATTCTCCTTGGTCATCACATCGGAGATCGGCAGATCGTGGCGCGTTTCGAATCGCAAATCGCGATTGGTCAGGATTCCCACCAGCCGGCCGTTCTTGGTCACCGGCACGCCGGAGATGCGGTAGCGTTTCATCAGCGCCAGCGCGTCGGAAATCTTGAGCTCGGGCTCGATGGTGATGGGATCCACAATCATGCCGCTTTCACTGCGCTTGACGCGATCCACTTCCTCGGCCTGGCGCTCCACGGACATGTTGCGATGAATGATGCCGATGCCGCCCTGTTGCGCCAGGGCGATGGCCAGGTGCGACTCGGTGACCGTATCCATGGCCGAGCTGACGATGGGGATGTTGATTGCGATATGCCTGGTCAGGCAAGTGCGCGTATCGGTTTCGGCCGGCAGCACGTCGCTGCGAGCCGGCTGGAGAAGTATATCGTCGAAGGTGAGACCTTCCAGAATCGTTTCTTGGATCATGAAGGGGTACTTCCATTATTGCGCGAACCGATATCATAGGTGCTAGTAGACTGTTCTGGTCATTTAGCATCGGCACGCTGAAGCGTGCGCCGCATGTGGCGCGAACACTCGTGTTTGCCGCGTCGAGACTCATCTCGACGCCTTCCTCGGTTTCGCTTATCGTGCTAAACAAATCATTGGGGCAGCCCACTATAGGAGAAGAATGGCGACTTTAGGATTGATCGAATACGGCGACGCGAGCCCCGAAGTTCGCGCGGTTTACGACGACATCATGGCCACGCGCAAAACCGACTGGATCAATAATTTTTGGAAAGCGCTGGCGCACGATCCAGCAACGCTGCGGCGCACCTGGCAAAGCGTCAAGGAAATCATGGCGCCGGGCGCGCTGGATGCGCTGACCAAGGAAATGATCTACGTCGCGGTGAGCGCGACCAATCAGTGCGGCTACTGCATCGCATCCCATACCGCTGCGGCACGCAAGGCCGGCATGACGGACGCGATGCTGTCGGAAGTGATGGCCGTGGTGGGCATGGCGAACGAAAGCAATCGATCTGGCCAGCGGCTATCAAGTGGAGATCGACGAGCAAATTCTTGAGCGTGTCCGCAAGTGACGGCAAGGTTCACTGTTACAGCGAAAATTCTTGCTTCACGCCGCGATCGTGGGGTGTAGAATTCGGACTGGGAAGGCCCCGCGAACAAGAGCCTTCTCAAGTCAAGCACTCAACAAGAGGTGAACCAATGACAAGCAGTTTCCTAGCCGGAGATACTCGGCAGACGTTGGATCATTTCCGGCGTTCGGTCGATCAGCTCTTTGAAAACTTCTACGGTCTTCCCGCGGAATCCGGGCGATCCATGCTGCAAGGCAACCATCAGTGGACGTTCAGCCCGGTACTTGAGACCGCATGGGGCGACTCCACGTTGAATCTGCGGGCTATTCTTCCTGGCGTTACAGCAACAAGACCTGAAGGTCAGCGTGCAGAACAATCAACTGATCCTGGAGGGCGAGACGGAAGGCGCCCGAAACGTTCAAGAACAACGCCACGCGCAGCTTGCCTACGGCAAGTTCTACGCGGCGGTCACGCTGCCGAATGGTCTGAATGTCGACAAGCTCAATGCCCGTCTGCAAGACGGCATTTTGGATATCCAGATTCCGGTATCCGAACAGATGAAGCCGCGCCAGATCCAGATTCAATCCGGCGAATCCCGCAAGGGCATTTCGGCTTAGCAGCAACGCTGTGCATTCGAGTGGGGGAGAGGATCTCCCACTCGTTTTGCCATGAATTGGCGTCCAACTGGTCCCGAATCTTTGGAGCTGTTACGGCAAGTGAGGCGCGAGATTGCTGAACGCGGCGACAGCCGTCTCGCATTGTTGCTGGCGGGCGTGGAGCTGTATGCGGTGCTGGGACGCGAGTTCGATTTGCTGGAGATCATGCGCTCGTTTGCGCACGACATGCACCTGGCCGTAGAAGGCACGCCCACTGTTCGCGAACTGGAGCAGTTGTTCGAACGCGATCCGCCGTCGTAGCGGATCTGCTCAAGCTTCCGCGATCACCGGATTGCGCAACTCGCCGATTCCTTCAATAGTGACGATCACCTCATCGCCCGGCTGCAGATAACGCGGGGGTTTCCGAACGAAGCCGACGCCGCTGGGGGTTCCAGTGGCCACCACGTCGCCTGGCTCCAGCGTCACCACGCTGGATAGAAACGCGATCAGATCGGGAATCTTGAAGATCAGTTCGCGCGTGTTGGAGTGCTGCAGCGTCTCGCCGCCAATTCGCAAGCTGATGTCGAGGGCGTGGGGATCGGCAATTTCATCGGCGCTCACCAGGTACGGCCCCATGGGCCCGAAAGTATCGGGGGTTTTGCCCATCATCCATTGAGACGTGGCAGTTTGAAGGTCGCGCGCGCTCACGTCGTTGAAGACGGTGTATCCGAAGACATGCCGCTGCCAGTCCTCGGCTGCGATATTACGGCCGCCAGTGCCGATGACGAACATGAACTCAGCTTCGTAGTCCGGCTTGTGCGTAACCTTGGGCAGGACGATTGGCTCGCCTGGTCCGATGACCACATTGGAGAACTTCGCGAAGATGGTAGGCACCTTGGGAATCTCTGCGCGAGTTTCAGCCGCGTGGTCGCGATAATTCAGGCCGACGCAAATCAGTTTGGGCGGGCGCGGAACGGGGGCCAGAAGCTTCACCGAATTCGGCGGGAAGATCGACTCAACCGGCGGATTTTGGACAAAGCTGTCGATTTTCGCGCGGCCCTCTGGCCCGCTGGCCAGCACCGCCAGCATGTCAGGGAAGCCCGCTGCCGCAAGGCCAACCACACGATCACCTGCGACAACGCCCGCTTCCGTGCGGACCGCTTTGCCGCCGGCGTTCGCGCCTTGAAAGGTTACGAATTTCATCGGTATCGGTGAGCGGGCGGATGCTTAGGCGGCCGCTGGCTTTTGAACTTTGCCGGCCTTTTGAACCTTGCCGCTGCGGATGCAGGAGGTGCAAACGCGGATGCGTTTCGCGGCGCCGTTCACTACTGCGCGCACGGCTTGCAGATTCAGGTTCCAGCGGCGCTTGGTTACGTTGTGCGCGTGGCTGATCCGGTTACCGAACTGAGGCCCGCGTCCACACACATCACATACTTTCGCCATAATCGTCGCTCCTTGGGGTTAAACCCAAGTCTATCAAGTTCCGGATTGCCATCGCAACCGATCTGATATTCTGACAACGTATCCACTTCCGAGGGGTTCCCGTTTGACCGATTTCAACCATATTCACTCGCGCGACGGCGAGGACTGGGTTTGTGGGCGCAGCATGTCCGTGCGCGACGAGCAGATGCTGCATTGCGAGGGCCGCGATCCCGATGAGATAGAGGCTTGCCGGCTGTGCGCCGAGCGCATCATCGGGTATTTCGGCGAGCCCATGCACGTGCACTAAACGCGAAGTTCGTAACCACTGGCGCGCATCGCGTCGATCACGCGGTTGCGGATAGCGGCCACTTCGTCCGACGACAACGTGCGGTCCGGCGCGGCCACCGTGAGCCGGTAGGACACGCTCTTGCGGTCTTCGGGAAGCGGAGCGCCGGTGTAGACGCGAACGAATTCGATATCCACCAGATCGCTCGCGGCCGCGGCGGACAACCGGCGCTCGATGTCGCCGGACGGCTCCCGCAAGCCCGCGACCACCGACAGGTCGAATGCGCTCACTGGGAAGCGCCGCAGTGTCTGATAACGCCGGTCTTGCTGGTGAGCCAGCCTCTCCATCTTCACCAGATCCAGATCCAGGATGGCGGCGCGGCCTTCGATCCCAAGCGCCGGATGCAGCTCAAACAAGCGCCCCATATCTTCGCCTTGCCACGCGATGATGGCGGCTCGCTCGGGATGCTCGAACGGGCGCGCGGGCGCCAAGTGCGCCTCGCATTCGTTCATCAAACATTCGGCCAGACGCTTCAATTCGTACAGCGCCGCGCTGCCATCGCCCTCGCGCGCGTACATCGCCGCGGCGAGATGCGGGATTTCTTCGGGAAGCTCGCGATTCCGGGCATGGATCTCCCGGCCGATTTCGAACAACCGAAAAGACTGAAAATGACGGCTGTTGTCGAGAATGTTTTTGCGAATCGCGGGAAGCAGGCTCGCTCTGAGCAGCGTTTGATCGGACGCAATGGGATTGGTGACGCTAACATGCCAGGCAACGTCCATGCCAAACGTCTGCGCCATCTCTTCGGTCACGAATGAGTAGTTATAGACTTCCGTGAATCCCTGGGCCGCGGCCATGTTTCTGACGCCTCTGAGGAACAGGCGGGAAGGATTTTCGGGAGGCACCACGGATTCGATTAGCGGTGCTTGCGGCGTAATGGACTCATAGCCCACCATGCGGCCCACTTCTTCGAGCAGATCGTCTTTAATCGAGATATCTTTGGTGGCGCGCCAGCTCGGCACCGTGACCAGGAAGCAGCCGGGCGATGGTTCTTCTACGCCGAATTCGAGTGATTCAAGAATCGCTCGGACTTCAGACGCATCCAGATCGCGCCCCAGCTTAGCCTTTAACCAGTCGACACTGAGCTCAATCGGAGCCGGCGCCGTCATCTTTGCACGGGAGTCCGCCAAGCCACCAGCCAGCCGAATACCTGGCGATACCTGTTCTAATAACTCCAGCGCTCGTGCCAAACCGCGCACCGTATTTAGGGGATCCTGCGACTTCTCGAATCGCATGGACGCATCGGTGCGGAGTTTGAGCGCAACCGATGTTTTGCGGACGCTGGCCGCCTGGAAATTCGCGCTCTCCAGCACAATGCGTTTGGTATCCGGCCCGATGGCGCTCTGCAAGCCGCCAATCACGCCTGCCAGGGCAATGGGGCCTTCGGCGTCGGCGATCACCAGATTCGACGGACTCAAATTATAGCTTTCATCGTTCAGCGCCACGATCTGCTCGCCCGGCCGCGCGCCACGAACGAAAATCGTCGTGCCGTGCAGTTTCTCGGCGTCAAACGCGTGCATCGGCTGCGCCAGTTCAGCCATCACGTAATTGGTTACGTCGACGATGTTGTTAATCGCGTTCAATCCGATGGCTTCCAGGCGATATTGCAGCCACAGCGGCGACGGCTTCACCGTAACGTTCTCGAAAACCAGCGCGCTGTATCGCGGGCAGAGAGCGAAGTCTTGGATCTGGATCTCGACTGCCGCTTGGCCCTTTGGAAGCAAATCGAGCTTCACTGGATCGCGCAACTTGCGGTGCGTGATGGCCGCCACTTCACGCGCCATTCCATGATGGCCCCACAAATCCGGCCGATGCGTGAGTGATTTGTTGTCCACTTCGATGATGGTGTCGGGCGCCGGCATCGCTTCGCTCTCCAGTTCCACAATCCCGGCGTGATCGCTGCCGATCCCCAGCTCCAGCGCGCTCGGCAGCATTCCGTCGCTTTCCACGCCGTCGACCACTTTGGGTGCCAGCGGCAGATACGCGGTCAGTATGCCCGGCTTGCAATTCGGCGCGCCGCACACTACTCGCTTGGTGCCGTAGCGCGCAGTTTCCACGATCACAATCCGATTGTGGCTTTCGGGCATAAATTCCACTCCCTTGACCCGCGCCACCGAGGCATCGGCCAGCGCTGCTCCCACCTGCTCCAGCCCTTCGCACTCGGCCGTTTTCATTGTGATGAGGCGCATTAACTCGGCCGGCCCGGTGTCCAAGCCCGGGACCAGCTCACGAATCCAGTGATAAGAAAATTTCATGCGATTTCAAAATTGGCGCAAGAATCTCAAGTCACCGCTCGCAAACAAACGGATATCGTCGATTCCATAGCGCATCATCGCCAGGCGCGTCAGCCCCAATCCAAACGCAAACCCGCCCCATTGGTCGGGATCGATTCCGCTCTTGCGCAGCACATTAGGATGCACCAGCCCGCACGGCAGCAACTCCACCCAGCCGCTCTGCTTGCACACGGGGCATCCGGGGCCGCCGCAAATCAGGCAGCGAATATCCAGCTCGAAGCCCGGCTCGACGAATGGAAAATAGCCCGGACGCAGGCGCACCACCGCCTCGCGATGAAAGATCGCGCTGAGCAGCGTCTTCATGAAATAGATCAAGTGCGCCACTGAAACGTTGCGGTCCACCATCATGCCTTCCAGCTGGTAGAAGGTGTGCTCGTGCGATGCGTCCACTTCCTCATTGCGGAAAACGCGTCCGGGCGCGATCATGCGCAGCGGCGGCCCCAGCTTCTCCATGCCGCGCACTTGCACCGGCGATGTGTGGGTGCGCAACAGGTGCCCGTTGGCGAGCCAGAAGGTGTCTTGCATGTCGCGCGCGGGATGCTCGGGCGGGATGTTCAACGCGTCGAAGTTGTGATACTCCGTTTCCACTTCGGGCCCATCCAGCACCGCGAATCCGAGCGAGGTGAACAGGTCCTCGATTTCGTTCTGGATGATGGTGACCGGATGCAGCCTGCCCGGACGAACGCCCGGCGCAGGCAGCGTCAGATCGATCCATTCGCGTTTTAGACGTGCGTTCAGTCCATCGCCTTCAAAGCGCCGGAACATTGCTTCCACCGCGGCATTTAGCTGCAGTTTGGCCTCATTCAACGCCCGGCCGGCGACCTTTCGCTCTTCCACGGGAAGCGCACCCATATTGAACTGCGAGAGCGAGCCTTTGCGACCAAGAAACTCGACCCTAACCGCCTCGAGTTCTTCCAGGCTCTTGGTTGCGTCGATTCTTAGGAGCGCTGCGTCTTGTAGCTTTTTGATTTGCTCTTCGATCACTGGCCGTATTCTTCCAGGAGATCCACCAAGGCCTGATGGCCCTTGGTCAAAGCCAGATCCATGGCGTTCTGCTGGTTCTCGGCTCGAGCCTTCACATCCGCGCCCGCGGCGATGAGCAGCCGCGCCATCTCCACGTCCCCATTTTGCGACGCGGCGTGCAGCGCCGTCCAGCCGCCCTCCTGGCGCGCATTGACATCCGCCCCGTGTTCCAGCAGCGCCCGCACCGCATCCTTGCTCCGCCCCGCGGCCGCCGCGTGCAGCGGCGTGTTTTGCATCGGGTTGCGCGATCGCGCCCGAACGTCCGCTCCCTGTGCGATTAAAGCTTCCGCAAGGCCGGGCTGGCCGAAAAAACAGGCCAGGTGCAGCGGTGTCCAGCCGTCATGACTGTACGAATTCACAAGCTCGGGATTCCCGCCGATCAACTCCAACGCGCGTTCCTTCGCACCCGCCATACAGGCCGCGAATACGTCCAGCTCCACGCCCTTTTCCAGCAGCAGCGCCGCTATATCGTTGCGCCCCGCGTATTTGGCGGCCGTGTACGCGCCCTGGCCTTTCTCGTTTTTGGCGGCGAGCAGCGTCTCATTGCCGCTGAGAAGTTCGTCTACCTTGGCGCGATCGCCCGCGCGTATGGCCTCGAAGAATTGTTGCGTCACGCCGGAACCTGGAACACTTCCTCGCTTTTCGCGAGTTCCCACGCCAGATGATTAATGTAGAAGAGCAGCACTTGCGGGGGATATGCGTCTTTAAACTTCTCGTAGATCCGCTGCTGCCAACCGTCGGTCAAATATTTTGCCCCGTCGATGTCTTTATCGAAGAATCCGTCTTGATTGGGGATGCCGAGATCGTCGATCACGGCCTTGATCATGTCCAGGTGCGAGACCAGGATGGCTTGAGCCAGGTCGGTGGCGAACTCTTCGTCCTTTTCGTTGAGGCGGACCCAAAACCGCGGCGTCGCCTTCTTCATGTTTTCCGCGTTGAGCTTGGCCAAGTGGAAGCGAACCTTCATGCGGTCGTAAAGTTGATAGGTTTTCAGCTTGCCGATGGAGATGCCACGCACCAGATCGGTGAACGGCTGCTCGCCCTGGCCGAGAAAAATGTCGCACAACTGCATAAACAGCCAGCGTAGCACTTACGTTGGTGGCCGGGTCAGCCAGTTCAGCCGATGGCTGGTCCATGCAGGTGTTACTCTGCATCGTATGAGAATCCGGAGTTTGGGAGAAATCGCCGGTCTGCTGCTGGCCTGCGCGGGCGCACTGTTCGCCCAGAGCAACAGCTACGTCTTGAAGGCTTCGCGATTGTTTGATTCCACCAACGGCCAACTGATCACGCCCGGAATGGTGGTGGTGTCGAATGGTGTGATTCAATCCGTTGGCGGCGAAAATGCGCCGGCCGGAGCGACCATCATCGACCTGGGCGATGCCACGCTGCTCCCCGGTTTTATCGACGCGCATACGCATCTGTCCTACGAGTTCAACCCCGATTACAATGGCGATGCCCTGCTTTCCTTGCAGCGGCCCATTTCCGAGCGGGCGATTCGCGCCACCGCGAACGCGCGCAAGACCGTGATGGCCGGGTTCACTACCGTACGCGATGTTGGCTCGTCGGACTTCATCGACGTGGGGCTGCGCAACGCCATTAACGCCGGCGTCGTGCCGGGGCCGCGCATGCTGGTCGCGGTTCACGCGCTCGGATCGACGGGCGGGCATTGCGATGACGGCGACGGATTTCGCTTCGGCCTGTTCGGCCATGAGACCGGTCCCGAAGAGGGTGTCATCAATTCGCCCGACCAGGCGCGCTACGCGGTGCGCTTCAACATCAAGTACGGCGCGGACGTGATCAAGACCTGCGCCAGCGGCGGCGTGCTGTCGCCCACCGACGACGTGGATGTGCCGCAGTTGACGCAGGCCGAATTGAACGCGCTGGTGGATGAAGCGCACACGCTGCATCGCAAAACCGCCGCGCACTCTCACGGTGCTGAATCCAGCAAACGGGCGATTCTGGCGGGAATCGATTCCATCGAACACGGGACGTTCCTCAATGACGAAGACATGCGCATGATGCACGACCGCGGAACGTTCCTGGTGCCGACGCTGACTACCCGCGTGGGACTGGCCGAATCGAAGTTTCCGCCGCTGGTGCAGGCCAAAGCTACCCGGGCAGTGAAGCAACAGGACGCCATGGTCCGGCGCGCGCTGGCTTTGGGCGTAAAGATCGCGCTCGGCACCGATGCCGCCGTCTATCCGCATGGTGAAAACGCGCTCGAATTCGCCTTCATGGCGGCCGACGGAATGACGCCCGCACAATCGTTAATGGCCGGCACCACGTCCGCCGCGGAGCTGCTCGGGTTGCAAGATAAAATCGGCGCGCTGAAACCTGGAATGCTCGCCGACATCGTCGCGGTACCGGGCAATCCGCTGGAGGACATCAAGTTGACGCAAAGCGTGATCTTCGTGATGAAAGACGGAGCGATTTTACGGAACGACCGCGCCGTTTTACGCTGAACCCTCGCGTGCCGATCCCGGTTGGCATAGCAATCGCGGCAGTTTGCATCATCGCGATGCTTTACTATTTGGCCAACCGGGAGATCTACTATCCTTCGAAATATCCCCAAGGCAATTGGGATGCGCAGCGGTTGGTGGGAGCGTCCGATGCGTGGATGGAAACATCCGACGGAATAAAGATTCACGGCTGGTGGTTGCAAGGCGGCGATTCTCCGCTGGTAACGCTGTTCCTCCACGGCAATGCGGGGAACATCACGAACCGCGCGGCGCACATCCAGGAAATCGTGGCTGCCGGATCTTCCGTCTTGATGCTGGATTATCGCGGCTATGGCAAGAGTAGCGGGCGGCCGAGCGAACAAGGGCTATATCGAGACAGCGAAGCGGGCTTCATCTATTTGCTCAGCAAAGGCTATCGGGCCGAGCGGATTATCCTGCATGGAGAATCACTGGGAACTGCCGTCGCGATCGATCTGGCGTCGCGCCGGCCTTGCGCGGGGCTGATCCTGGAAGCGCCGTTCACCTCGGCAGGCGATGTTGCGGCCACAGTAGTTCCTTATCTCGGACCTCTATTGATCCGAAGTTTTAATTCGCTTCCCAAGATCCGCTGGATTCGCGTGCCGAAGCTCTTCATCCATGGCGACCGGGACGAAGTGGTTCCGTTGCGCCTGGGACGGGAGCTTTTCGACGCGGCGCAAGGATCAAAGACGTTTTGGATTATTCCCGGCGCCGGCCACAACGACATTCTGGAAACAGCTGGCTCCGAATACCGCACCCGTTTGCATTCGTTCTACGAGAACTTGCTCAGCAATTTGGTCAACCCACATTCATAAGTTTCCCGCGGCGAACCACCCACTCTTCCGTGCTAAATACTCGGGGACCAACTTCGATCAACCGCGGCAGCATATCGAACACCGAGCCTGGCGTCCATTTGGAATTCAGGCGGGTGCGAAATCCGCGCCGGTTCAGCTCGTCGGCGGTTTCTGAAAGCGGCTTGTCCTGGATAATCATCTCCAGCATGACGAGCAAGGCTTCCCGCTCCTGTACGTCCTGCTCAAGCGCCACGCAATCCTCGGCGATCTTGAGCCCATAGGGCAGCGGTTCGGCGATATCGGCAATGGGTGGTTCGCTATCACCCATTTGCCGTTCCCAAATTACAGCTACTGGTTTCCAACCCTGAGACGCTTTGAGGTCGAGATCGGCGGCGGTCAGCGGATTGGATAAGACTTCACGCATGCGTTGGAGTCGAGACATAGCATCTTCCTGAAGCAATTCTTCGACCCAAAGTCTTGGCTTGAAACAGGCCGATTTCCGAAACCGCACTGTCCGTTCCTGGGATTGGCTGACGCGAATCAGGGCAGTATGCCAGGTCCCTGGGCGGTGCCCGATTCGCGAATGCGGCGGCAGAAGCAGAGCTGGCCGATGGTGTAGTATTTGTCGCGATCCAGCCAATCCAGATGCGTGCAGAGTATCGGCAACAGAAAGCCGAACGGGATCGCGAGAAACGGCCAGAAAATCACACGCGCGCCGCGTTCGAAAAATTCCAGGACATCAATGAACTTGCGGCCCATGAACCAGAAGTAGCCGCCCAGCGGCCGAATCTGATCCACCGCGAATCCGGCTTCTTCCAGAAGATTCTGCGCTCCGTAGCGAGTGAAGCGGTAATAATCGTGCGGCATCTGGTGTTCCTCCCACATGGTAGGGACGATGATCATCAGTTGGCCGCCGGGTTTCAAAGCGCGCGCCATTTCATGCAGCGTCTGGCGCGGGAACGGCGTGTGTTCCAGGACCGCGACGCTCAGCATGCCGTCGAACGTGTGCGGGGGAAAGGGCAGCGCTTCCACGCGGGCCCAGGCGTCGATTTTGCCGTAGTTCCAGTCACCTTCGCCCACCCCCAGATCGATGGCGCGATATCGATGGCCGGCGCGTGCCACGTCGGGCCGGTATTGGGCTTCGCCCGCGCCCGCGTCCAACACCAGCGAATTGGGCGGCAGCTTCGCGGAGAATTCGCGGACGGCGTTGATGACGAAACGGTCGAACGGATTGATCTGATCCAGCACGAAGCGGGGGATCAGCTTGCGGCCGAGCGCGACCACTTTGCGGTTCAGCAAGCTTGCCGCTCCATTTTCATGGCTTCGTATCCGCCCCATTGCCACCACACTTGCCCGACGAAAAGCAACGGGCTGAGCGGCAGCACATCCGGGCATTGCGGCAGATTGCGAGCCACCAGGTACGCTGTGCCGGCCGCGGAAAGCGCGGGCAGCAGCAACAGGCGCAGCGCCGGACTGGCCGGGAACACGCGCGCCATGGGTTCTTCCTCGCTCCAACGGCGGAAATACTGCGACGTTCCGGTTCCGTAGTGGCGCATCTTTCCCAGGTAATCGGAAAGGCCGTGAATGGCGGGGTAGTGCGTCACGCGCGCCTTCGGTTCGTAGCGCAGCCGAAACCCGAGCTTGCGCGCGCGGGTGGTGAAATCGCGATCCTCGCACATGGTGAGCGTGGTGTCGAAGCAGCCGACCTTCGCGATCACCTCGCGCCGCAGGATCAGGTTTGACGTGGACAAATGGCGTGCCGGGCCGGCCGCAAGTCCTGGCGATAAAACGGGGCCGTCGGTGGAGAGATACTCCAGGCGAGCGGCGAGGCCTGGCTGGCCGGGAGCGCGGGAGCCGCTGGCAAGATCGGCTTCGCCTGAGTCGAGAACGTTCCATAGGACGTCGGACCAATCGGGCTCCGGTACGCAATCGTCGTCCAGGAAATAGATGACGGCTCCACGCGCTTCGGCCAGGCCGCGATTGCGGGCGTGCCCATATCCGCGCCGCGGTTCGGCGACATAGCGCGCCGTGGACGCCGAAACCACTTGCTCGGTGTCGCGAGTTGGTCCATTGTCAATCACGATGATCTCGTCAATTTTCCGCGTCTGCCGCGCCAGGCCTTCCAATGTCCGTTTGAGCAGCGCGGCGCGATTCAAAGTGATGATAATCAACGAACTGGTCACGGTGCCTTTTGTTACGGTTTCTTGCACCAGCAGAAATAGCCGAGCGTGTAGTCGCGGCGGCGATCCACCGGATCCAGAAAATAGCAGACCACCGGAATTGCGAAGCCGAAAATAGGCGCCAGCACTGCGAAAATCAGCCAGCGCCAGCTTCGCTGGAAGAAGCCCAGGACCGCCATCAGGCGGAAGCCAATCAGCCAGAACAGCCCGCCCAGCGCTTCCACGCGGCTTTCCAGGCCCGCTTTGTCGAACAGGTAAGTCAGGCCGTAGCGCGTATATCGGAAAAAATCGTTGGGATGTTGATGGATCTCCCAGCACAGCACGGTGGTGAGGATCAACTGGCCACCCGGCTTGAGCACGCGCGCCATTTCATTGATTCCGAGGCTTGGCTCCTTCAAGTGCTCCAGCACCTGGATGTTGATCACCGCGTCGAACGCATTGTCGCAAAACGGCAGCGCGGAGATGTCGCCCAGGACTTCGATTTTCGAATAATCCCAGGCCTTGTCGCCGATGCCGCGATCCAGGCGGACGTAGCGGGTGTGCGCGAATAACGGAGCGTGGGGGCATTCGCCCGCGCCGGCATCCAGCACATGAGCGCCAGGCGGTAGTTTGCGGGCGGCTGCGGTGAGGTGTTCGAGCAGCTCGGTATGAAATGGGTCGATCCAGCGCATGACGAACGCGGGAACCAGGGGCTGGATCAGCTTCCGAAATTTCGGTTTAAACACGCGCGGCGGCCTTCTCTACGCCAATCTTCAGACCAGGCGCCACGGGGAGAAGATAAGGTTTTTGGTCTGGAAGCATTCGTGTGTGCAGTGGCAACCGCTCTGGACCTTCTGGCGAAGCTGGGTGGCTTGAAAATCGTGCCACAGACGGTCGAAATCCCAATTATAGGCCTTGAGATTTCCCACCGGCTTGAGCAGCTCGCAGAACGAAACGTCGCCGTTGGCGTCGATGACGCAGCTCACGTCGCCCGCATTGCAGGAGATGTTTTTCGGATGCCCTTGCATTTCCTGCATGTAGTAGCGGTTCAGCATGAAGCGGCCCACCGTGGCGGTCCATCCGCCGATGCCTCCCCAGCGGCCGTGAAAATAACGCCGGCAAAGCTTTAACTGGAGCTTCGAAACCTCGGCATACTGCTCGGGCGTGGGGGCCGAGAGCGTGGGATCCATCCATTTGCCGCGCAGGATGTTGAGCGAATGATAATCCAGGTCCCAGTTGGTAACGCCCAGGTGCAGCAGTTGCTTGATGTCCTCGATATTGCTGCTCATCACAGTGGAGACCACGCTCAGCGACAGGCGCTTGTCGCGCGTCCGGATTTCCCGCAGAGCCTCCATGGTGGCCAGGGCGCGCTTGTAATTGCCGGGAACGCCGCGGATGCGATCGTGAACCTCGCCGATTCCGTCCAGCGAAATGGCGATGTTCAGCCGGAATTTGTTGGGGTTCGCCAGGATTCCCTCCACCGATTTGCGGATGACGTCCGTCTGCAGCGCATTGGTGGGGATGTTAATGAACTTGGCCTGGTTGTGATCGAGGAAACGATGGCAGATCTGGTCGATGTCCTTGCGGAGAAAGGGCTCACCGCCCGAGATGTCGAGCCACACCAGCTCGCCCATGGCTTCCGAAATCTTCTGGATGTGGTCGGGTTGGAGCGCCTCACCCTGATTCAGGTTCTGCCAATAAAAACAGGTGCCGCACTTGGCGTTGCAGTGGTCGGTAATGAAAAGAATCAAATGGACGGGCTTCTGCTGGCGCTGCGAGAGCTGTTTCCAGGACAGAATATCGGTGGTAAGCATGCAAGCCGACACGAACCCGCGCGGCTATGGCCGAGCGACAGAGCGTACTTCTCCGGCCTTGAGCGTAACCAACTGGCCGAAGTAAGTCAAGACTGGGGCGGAATGTAGAATTATCCAATACAAGATGAGCATGAAAGTTCAGGAACCGGCAGGACGGTTTCCAATGCAAGATGAGCATGAAACGGGGAAGAATGGGGTAGGCATGGCGCGGCCGGGTGCAGATACAGATGCAGAATGCCGAGCGCCTGAGCCGGGAACAAATCCAAGATTTTCTACGAGGCAGCGAAGCGCTCGAGTTCGCGGCCGGGGAGCGGGACGAACGCTACCGATGGGTGGAAGCGGTGCTGGCGGCGCAGAACTACAAGGAGTTATGCAAGGGCGAGCGCGGGCTGGTACGGGCCTATGTGCGGAAAGTGACGGGGTTGAGGGAGGCGCAGACCACGCGCTTGATCCGGGCGTTTCTGGATCACGGGCTGATACAAGCGCAGCCGTACCAACGGCACACGTTCGCAGCCAGGTACACGGTGGAAGACATTGCGTTGTTGGCGGAAGTGGATCGGGCGCATGGGCGGTTGAGCGGACCCGCCACCCGGCGGATTTTGCAGCGCGCCTACGAACAGTTCGCAGAGAAGCAGTACGAGCGGCTGGCGAAGATCAGCGTGGCGCACTTGTACAATCTGCGGGCGAGCGCGCGCTATCGCAACCAGGCTGCGGTGTTCGAGCCCACGCAGTCAACCGCTGCCGCGATCGGACAACGCCGCAAGCCGGACCCGCAAGGGCGGCCGGGATATCTGCGCGTGGACACGGTGCATCAAGGCGACAGCGCGGGGACCAAAGGCGTGTACCACATCAATGCCGTGGATGCGGTGACGCAGTGGCAGGTGGTGGGCTGCGCCGAGAAGATCAGCGAGGCCTATCTGATGCCGGTGCTGGCAGCGGTGTTGGCGCAATTTCCCTTTCCGATCCGCGGTTTTCATGCCGACAACGGCTCGGAGTATATCAATCATCGGGTGGCGGAAATGCTGCGAAAGCTACACGCCGAATTCACCAAGAGCCGGGCGTGCCGGAGCCAGGACAATGCACTGGTGGAAGGCAAAAACGGCGCGGTGATCGGCAAGCTGATCGGGTACGGACACATCGCCGGCCTGCACGCCGCGGCACTTCAGAACTTCTATCTCGAGCACCTAAATCCGTACCTGAATTTTCACCGGCCCTGCGGCTTCGCAACAGTGAGCTTGGACGAGCGCGGGAAACGGCAACGCAAATACAAGGCCGAAGACTACCGGACGCCGTTCGAGAAACTGCAAGCGCTGCCCGAAGCGGAGCGGTTTTTCAGACCGGGGTTGAGTTTGCCGGAACTGGAGAAGCGGGCGCTGGCCATCAGCGACACCGAATGCGCTCGCCGGATGAGTGTGGCCAAGGCCAAGTTGCTTCGGCAATGCCAGACACCGTCATTGCCGAAGTTCCACTAATGAAGGCCGTGGAAATGCCGGGCCCGTGGAAAGAGTGGAAAACAAAAAACGGGTTTTCCACTCTTTCCACCGTCCCTTGGAAATCTCGCAGAAAGCGCGAGATTCCCACATTCCCACCGCCCGGCTTCGCGGCCATGGAAAAGTGGAAAACCAAAAGCAGGTTTCCCACTTTCCCACAACCGCTCGCGACGACGATTCCTGTTCTCGCTCTGAAACCAAAAAACCAAAGAAAGGAAGTCGGCCGCTGCGCGGCCTCCTCATTCCCTATCCCGTTCTCCCTCCGGTCGAACGGAACGGATTTCATGCTCATCCTTCAATTGGAAAATGCTCGTAACAGCAGAGCGTCCACTTCAGTCTCACGCCTAGAGGTACGATCGAGGGAGGAAACCATGGAATCATTACGAACTCCGTGCTGCATCGTAGGCGGCGGACCAGCGGGCGTGATGATGGGGTATCTGCTGGCGCGCGCGGGCGTGGAAGTGATTGTTCTCGAGAAACATGCGGACTTCTTTCGCGATTTTCGCGGCGACACCGTGCATCCCTCCACGCTGGAATTGATGTACGAGCTTGGGCTGCTGGAGGACTTTCTCAAGCTGCCCCATCAACGGCTGACCTCGGCCAGCGCCCGAGTGGGGGATTTCGACTTTAAGGCGGCTGACTTTAGTCATCTTCCAACGCGTTGCAAATTCGTCGCGCTGATGCCGCAGTGGGATTTTCTGAACTTTCTTTCCCATCGCGCGAAGCGGCTCCCTGGCTTTCAACTTCGAATGCAATATGAGGGCGTGGGCCTGCTTCGGGATGGCCCCACTGTGGTCGGAGTGGAAGCGCGATCGCCCCAGGGTCCGGTCTACATCCAGGCGGATTTGGTGGTGGGGTGCGACGGCCGCCATTCCACGGTACGGCAAGCCGCTGGTCTGGAGCTCGAACATTTCGGCGTGCCCATCGATGTGCTGTGGTTTCGGATATCGCGGTGCGCGGGCGATCCCGAGCAACTGGCCGGGAATATCAACTATGGAAAAGCCCTGATCGTGATCAACCGAGGCGATTACTCTCAGGCTGGGTTGATTATTCCCAAAGGTTCGTTCGAGCAAATCCAGCGCGACGGGATGGACGCGTTCCGCAATTCCATTGCGCGCATCGCCCCATACTTGAGCGATCGGGTGCACGAACTGCAAAGTTGGGATCAGGTTAAGCTGCTCACGGTGCAAATCAACCGGCTTCGGAAATGGAATCTTCCGGGGCTGCTCTGCATCGGCGATGCCGCGCATGCCATGTCGCCGGCCTGCGGCGTGGGAATTAATCTGGCAATCCAGGATGCGGTGGCGTCGGCGAATATGCTGGCCGAGCCGCTGCAGGAAGGGCGCGTGACGGAAACCCTGCTGGATCGAGTGCAACAGCGGCGTGAGTTTCCAACCCGCGTCATACAGGCGCTGCAGGTAAGGGCTCACCAGGCGTTCGCGCACGTATTTAAAACCGACAGTCAGTTTCAGGCCCCGTGGCAGCTGAAGCTGGTGGCCGAGGTGCCGGGCCGTCCATGGGTGATGGGGTATCTGGTCGGGATCGGCGTTCGTCCGGAACATGTGGCGGGGGCGGCAAGACGAAAGCCTCTTCCGCAGTGGTCGCTCAAAAAAGCGGCGGTGAGCGCGGGAGCGCTGCTCGGAGCCGCAGTGGCCACGGTGCGCGCTTTACGATTCGTTTCGTTTTGAATCGGTGTTCATCCGTGTCCATCCGTGGCCAGGCTAGATTTTTGTCTTCGGATTTTTCTTTCGCATCCATTCGACAAAATTGTCTGGTGCGGACATGGTCGACAAACGGCCCTGGCGTACCAGTGCCCAATCGTCGAATAGTTTGGACTGCTTGATCTCGGCCAGCGTCACCGGCGGGTCGATGCGGCCCAGGTATTCGAAGTCCGCCACCGCCGATTTTGGATTCTTCGGGTCGTCCCGGCCTTCCGACACTACCTTGGCCAGGCCCACCACAGCCGAATGTCCGCCGCTGTGATATATGAAAACCTTGTCGCCGGGCCGCATCTCGCGGATGGCGCGAACCGCCTGCGGATTGTTTACGCCATCCCACAGCGTTCTCTTTTCTTTCTCCAATTGATCGATCGAATAAGTCTCCGGGTCAGTTTTTGCGAGAAAGTATGTCATCTGAATCAACCTTACTTACTGTAAGAGACCTTCAAGGAAAGGAGCAAGCGACAGGTGAGGCACGAAGTGTTGTTATTGGCGGCTGTTTTGACTTTTGCTGCAGGCGCCGTGGCTGAAGACGCGAAGCTCGCAATTGCCAAGCTAGACATTCCCAAACAAATCGATGGTTCGGCGGCAGCGCCGGTCGATCCGGGCAAGTACCAGATCGGTCCGGAGGATCTGCTGTTCATCCGCGTCTGGCGCGAGCCCGATTTTACACTGCCGGTGGCGGTGCGGCCGGACGGCAAGATCACTATGCCGCTCATCGGAGAAGTGCGGGCAGCCGGACAAAGCCCGCTTCAATTGACAGCAATTTTGAAGCAACTGCTGACGCAGTATTTGAATAATCCGGATGTCAGCGTGTTCGTGACCGAAGTCCGCAGCAAGAAGTTCTACATTGATGGTGAAATGAACCGGCCGGGCTCCTTCGCATTGGTCACGCCCACCTCGGTACTGGAGGCGCTGAGCCGCGGAGGGGGCTTTCGCGAATTCGCCAACACCAAGAAAATCCGCGTTTTGCGCGGTGACGAGATTCTGCACTTCAACTACAAAGACGTCACCAAAGGCAAGCACCTGGAGCAAAATATCGCGGTGAAGAACGGCGATCACATCATCGTGCCCTAACCATGCTCATCGAAGAACCAACGTCGCCCGCCCGGCGCCAGCTCGATATCGACGACTACGCGGATATTCTGCGGCGCAACAAAGCCTGGATCCTCGGCCCATTGTTCGCGGCACTGGTGGTTTCGGTAGTGGTCGCCTTTCTCTGGCCGGATACGTACATCTCGGTGGCCACCATTCGGGTGGCGCCGCCGCAAGTGCCGGAAAGCTTTGTGCCGTCGAACACGAACCAGGATATCGAGGGCCGCGTGAACGCGCTGGTGCAACTGATTCTGGATCGGGCCACGCTCACCAATATCATCAACACGCACGGCTTGTACAAGCGGAAGCTGGCGCGCATGCCGCTGGACGACGTGATCGAAGAGATGAAGCGGAATGATATCCAGGTGCTTCCCGTGCGCCAGAGTTTGAACGCGGGGCAGCGTGAAACGCAGCAATATCCGGCGTTCGAGATCCGGTTCGCCTATAGCGAGCGCTTCATGGCCCAAAAGGTGGCAACCGATCTGGTGGCGCGGTTCCTGGAGGAGAACGTCCGGGAAGTATCGCAGCAGACCGTTTCCACCACGGAATTTCTTCAGGATCGCTGGCAGGATTCCAAGAAAAAGCTGGATGAGCTGGAGCAGCGGCTCAGCGTGTTCCGGGCGCAAAACATCGGCCGCCTGCCGGAGGAGCAGCAGAACAATTATCAGCAGCTCGCCGCCCTGCAAGCGGCGAAGCTGAACCTGAACATGTCCATGAATCGCGTGAATCAGGAGAAGCTGCTGTATGAAAATCAGGCGCGCATCTATCGCGATCAACTGGCTTCATTGAAGGATCTGAACGCGCCCGAAGCTAGGGCCGAGCAAAGCGACAGTGAATTGGCGGACAAGGATCACGAAATCGCGCAGTACGAAGATTCGCTTGCCAGCGCGCGAGAACGCTACAAGGAGAATCATCCCGATGTGCGGAGGCTGGTGAATTTACTGGCGGCAGCCCGAAAGCAGCGGCAGGCGATTCTAAAACAAGAGACCACCCTGAAGCCGCCCGACAGCCCTGCGCCACGGCCGGCCAGCGCGCAATTCCTGCGCGAACAACGCGAGCTGGAAGCGGAGACGGAGAAGACCAAGGGGCTGATACTGGCCAAAGGCGTGGAAATGGAAGATTACCGGAAACAAGGCACTCAATTGGATGGCACCATTCGGAATTATGAGGCGCGCATTGAGAGCACGCCGGTGGGGACCCGGGAATACGATGAGCTGATTCGCGACCGGGACCTGGCGAAGAAAGATTATGAGGATCTGGACCGGCGTGTCAATAGCTCGGCCATGTCCACCGCGCTCGAGAATCGCCAGCAGGGCGAGCGGCTGGAACAGCTCGATCCGCCTTCGCTGCCGCAAACTCCGGCCAAGCCGAAACGTCTGTTGATGGTTTCCGTAGGTGCCGGCTTGGGATTGCTGCTCAGCCTGTGCCTGGCTGGCTGGCGCGAGATGCGCGACCGGGCGTTGAGAAATTTGAAGGATGTCAGCGCGTACTCACAGCTCCCGGTGCTCGGCGGCATTCCGTTCTTTGAAGGCCGGGGTGCCATCCGCCGGCGCAAGCGTCTGGCTTGGCTGGCGTGGTCGGCGCTGGGGCTGGCGGGACTAGTAGTGATGTCTGTTTCGGTTGCGCATTATTACCTCGCGAGAGTTTAAAGGAACGAGGCCAAGAGGAGGCGAGCCATGAGCAGAAACGCAGGGGTGGGGACGGCGCTGGCGGAGGCGCCGCTGGGGCTGGACTTGGAATTAGTGCACGAGGTTCCCTTTGGTGCGTCTTCCGACGTCATACTTTTGGATCCGCTCCGGCCGTCGGAAAACGGCAGCGAAGAATTTCGGACTCTGCGTACTCGATTGGAGCAATTGCAATCGTCGCACCCCATCCGTAGCGTGCTGGTAACCAGTGCATCGCCAGGAGACGGGAAGTCCTTCACGGCCGCGAATCTTGCATTGGCCGAAGCTCAATTGGCCGACAATCCGACCCTGCTGTGCGATTTCGACCTGCGCAAGCCGATTCTGCATAACGTGTTTCGGATTGACCGCAGTCCGGGGATCACGGACTATTTGCTGGGGAAAGCCGATCTGCACGAAGCCTTGCGAAGAATCGGCAACAGCAACCTGTTCGTCATGCCGGCGGGAGAAGCCGTGCCGAATCCACTGGGGCTGCTGCATTCCAAGGAAGTCCGGTTGCTGATGGATCGCCTGCAGAACGCGTTTCGGCGGATTCTTCTGGACAGCCCTCCGCTGCTGGTGGCCTCCGACGCCAATTTACTGGCAGCGCTGGCCGATGGAACGCTGCTCGTCACCAGGATCGGCTCTACGACGCTGGAATCCATGGGCAGCGCAATTGGATCGCTGGGGCACGATAATATTCTGGGCGTCGTCGCCAACGGGATCGTGGCCAATCGGGCGTGATTGAGAAACTTGGCGGGGACGACGGGGCTCGAACCCGCGACCTCCGACGTGACAGGCAAAAAGACAAATCTTGATGCGAAGGTACTTGCATGATTCACAAACTATTTGTCGCGACAAGCGCCGACAAGGAGAGCCACAAAACGACCCGTTTCGACGGCGAAAATGACTCTGTTACTGACACAGTCTGTTCGCCGAAGCTTCGACACAATTTGCCCCTTCAGCGATTCACGTTGGCGGTCCTAACACTTCAATTTCCGTACCGTCGTTCTTGGCGGCAAAGTTGCTTGTAGGATAGCCGATTCGGAATTAATGCATGAACTGCAATAAGTCTCAAACTGACGACAGCGGCGTTTCACAGGAGTGATCTCCCGAATTAGACCTCTCGCCCGCGGCGGAACCATTCGGCGGGTTTGCGTGTTATCCGGCCGAGCGGATGTAAATGCTATCTCACAAGGGGTCCTTGTGTGGCTAGTTTTCCTGAAGCTCCAAACATTCGTGCGTTGTGTCGTAGCCGATCTCGATATGGGACAGCGGGACGGCTCTCTTGAAACCCTCGTTGGCGGTTTTTCCTATGGTCACAACGAATTCGTTGCACTCGAATACCTGACAAAACGAGGAGCCGAGTGCGCGTCCGATTAGTATTCGGCCGTTGCCGGGCTGGCGTCATCTGCGTGAGTTTGATCATCTTGTTTTTCCATGGGAGGATGGCGCGGAGCTTTCGTTGCTCGTCGGTTTCGTAAGGAGGTTGAGCGGTTTTCCCGATTGAATTTAATGCCCAGTCTTCGGCAATGGCCTTCCAAGCGCGTAGAAGCGTGGCGTGATATTTTGTTTCGTCGTTATCAACGAGTTTGCCGCAGTTTTGGCACAGCCAAATTCCGTTGTCTTGGTGGCAGCGCTGTTCAGGAGTTAACGCGGGGTCGTATCGCGGGCCTCCGGGCGCAGCAGCGGTGATGTTTCCAGCGACGCCAACGTTGAGGGCTTTTGGGGATACGCTCTGCGGCCCGCTAGTCGAAGCGCGGCAGTCTGGGTTAGAGCGTGTGTGGTTTGTTCGAGCGGCTAGGTTGCGTTTTGTATCCTCGGTGAAATCGTCGCGCATAGTATTTATAATCCTCTGAGTTTCGAGGCAGCGTCAGCCCATAAGAGTTGGAGGCTTGGGACGCACCAGTCTGTTGGGCCGTCTCGCAAAGGGTCCTTTGTGCCACGTTGCACAAAGGTTAGATTTCGGGAATGCCCCGCGCGGCAGTGTTCCTAACAGGGGCAGAACCCAAAAAACGCTTACCCCGCCGCAGGTGGTCTTTTTCAAAAACCGCCCACTTGTCAGATGACATCCTGCGGGCCGGCAATAAATCTTTGTGGATGAGGTGATCGTTTAAATCGACGGTTTCACCGGCTTTCGATGCGGTCAAAGATTTCTCGCATGTCCGCGTGGGTATTACGCCGGTTGAGAAAACGAAAGGCGGACGTGCCGACATACTCACGGGACAGTTCGAAGGCCAGCCACCGGGGGCCTTGGGTTTCTGCAACCTGCCCGGTTGTGTTGGAGCCTGCGAAAATGTCCGGTTCCGCGTACCCTTCCGTCGCCAGATTCAGGATAAGCTAATTAAAAACTTGGGAGGTGCGCCGGGACATGAGCGTCATTTGGAATCTTAAGTATTGGCTCGAGGAGGGGGACCTAAGCCCATATAGACGGTATTGGCCGAAACGTTGGTGTAAGGGCAGGTCATTAGCCACAATTCGGACGGTCTCCTCGGACCATTGTGGCCGTTGGGAGCACGACACACCTTTGCACGTGGCGGCGGATTGGGGGCGCGATGGCATAGGCGTGGCGAGATTCCTCGTCAAAAAGGGCGACGTTAACGTTGATGCCAGGGACTACCAAGGTCGCACGCCCTTACACGTCTCAGCATACGCCGGCAACACCGATGTGGCGAAGCTCCTGTTGGCCAAGAAGGCCGATGCGAATGCAAAGGACAACGACGGCAAGACGCCTTTGCACTTGGCAACAACGATACCCCGGCTCTACTCCGGCAAGGGCAAAAGGGAGGCCGTAGCGAAACTCTTGTTGGCCAACAGAGCTGATGTAAATGCACAGGACCAAAAAGGCAGAACACCCTTGCACGAGGCCGGCTGGCCGGAGGTGGCAAAACTCCTGTTGGCGAACAAGGCTGATGTCAACGCAAGGGACAATGAAGGCAGAACACCGTTGCACGTAGCGTGGCCCCACGTGGACGTGGCGAAACTCTTGTTAGCGAACAGGGCTGATGTGAATGTAAGGGACAATGAAGGCAGAACACCGTTGCACGTAGCGTGGCCCCACGTGGACGTGGCGAAACTCCTGTTAGCGAACAGGGCTGATGTGAATGTAAGGGACAATGAAGGCAAGACGCCCTTGCACCTGATGGCGAAAACGTATCGTGCAGACCATCCATCTTCCCAAAGCGCGTTTTTTGGCCAAAGTTCATACGCAGCTGTGGCCAAAGTCCTGTTGGCCAACAGAGCTGATGTGAATGCAACGGACAATGAAGGCAAGACGCCCTTGCACGAGGCAGCGAAGGAGGGGGCCGAAGGTGCGGATGAGCTGCTGCTGGCCAGTGGGGCCAAGGTCAACACCAAGGACAACAACGGTGCCACACCGTTGCACACCGCGGCGTCTTCTGGCCATCAGAAGATAGCCGAAGTCCTATTGGCCAGTGGAGCCGATCTCAATGCACAGGACAATGAAGGCAATACGCCTTGGCAGGTCGCGCGGCGGGAGACGGTCAGGGCTTACGATTCATATGCTCCATATATTCAACACGACGGCGGCGGCCGCTACTATGACGACTATGTCCGCCGAAGCGCCGTTGAGGAGTTGCTGCGCCAGCATCTCAGCCGTGGTTGAAACGTCTTGGCGCATTACGCCTTCTGCACGCGGACTGTGGATCAACTGGGGCCGAGACCGAGCTCCTCCCGCCGTGGTGATCTAACCACGTCCAGGCAACATACGGCGCTGATTAATCGCAGGTTCACAATGGGTAAGTTTTGAGACGACCTGCGAACGCCCGAGAACAGGGCCATCGGACGTCTCACAATTCAGTTTCAGAATAGCGCCGTTGCTGCCCGCACGACCAGGCCGCTGGGGAGCAGTGTGCGTCTCAGAAATCAGTCTCACGATCTCGTATACCTCCCTGAATCGAAAATCCCTCTGGACGAGAAGTTGCCTGTGCTGAAGTTGGCCGGAAACGGCGTCCTCGGAGATTACTCCCGTGAAGTCGCCGTCACGTCAACGTGGAGCAGCCTCACATTCATGTGCTCCAGCCGCTTCTGGTTCACTACTGGGAAGCGGCTAGCATCCTGACAACCTGCTCGCCTTCGTGAGCAGGGCCGCGGTACCCCTTCAAGACCACTGAGACTTTCAATCAGTAGCAGCATGCAAATCCCCAAACTAACTCTACATCCGCGCCACACGTGTGTGCGGACTGTGTGCCTGCTTTCGAGCCGGAGGTATCCATTGGCTCGAAAAGCAGGACAATTGATTTCACGCGGACAATGAACGTGGCTTGTTCGCGTATCGCTTGGCCGTGATCCGGAGACTGGAACTAGGAAGTACCACAACAGAACCATTCATGGCTCATTCCGTGAAGCGCAAACGTACCTGAACGCTAAATTTCAAGAGCGCGGCATCGGCCGTCTTCCTCGCGCCGCCGCGATCAGACTCGATGACTATCTGCACCAGTGGTTGGCAACATCAGCCAAGCCAAGATTACGGCCGAAAAGCTATACGTGAAACTCCAGAATTTCGTTTTGAAGGCTTTAGATGCGGCCTTGAACCGGCGTGAGATGGAGCATGACCTGATTTTCCACAAGGGTGGACAGCCCCTGAGACAACGAAAATCAAGGTTGAATTCCGGAGGCTCCTGGCGGCGGCGGGCATAAGATCGATTCATTTATACGATCTTCGGCACTATGCCGGGTGTCAGACTATTCCGGAGGAAGTGGATGTCAGGCCACTGTGTAGCGGTGGGGTGTAGACATCCCCGGCATAGTCGCAGCGGTGTTTCCTTGAAAAGCTGGTCTTGAAGGAGAACACCGATGCAGCAGGTCTTCAAAGACCATCAGCTTTGCAAGCAGGATAGTCCGCTGGGTTCGTACGTCGATCCCTATGCCGCCGAGATGCGGGGAGACGGCTATCCGCAACAAACGATCGAACTGCACATCCGTTTGATCGCCGACTTCAGCCAATGGCTGGCAAAACGCAGGATTACCGCCCGAGAGGTGCGTGCGGAATTATTTCAACCATATCTTCGTGCGCGAGCGCGCTGCCGGCACCCAACAGGAAGTGAATTCCGCGCTCTGCAGAAGCTGCTGGATCTGTTGGTTCGCGAGGGGGTCGTCCCGCAACCGGCACCGCCGGCGGCGACGCCGGCAGACCTATTGGCAAGGGAATTTCATCTATACTTACGACAGGAACGCGCCCTCGCATCCACAACGCAATCCTACTACCTGAAGTTTGTCAGCGAGTTTCTGAAAGAGCGCTTCGGCACCGGACCAGTTGATCTCTCTTGTCTTTCTGCCCGAGAAGTAACAGGATTCGTGCAGCGTCGGGCGGCAAATATCCAGAGCCGTCCGCAACCGGCACCGCAGGCGGCGACGCAGGCAGACCTATTGGCAAGGGAATTTCATCTATACTTACGACAGGAACGCGCCCTCGCATCCACAACGCAATCCTACTACCTGAAGTTTGTCAGCGAGTTTCTGAAAGAGCGCTTCGGCACCGGACCAGTTGATCTCTCTTGTCTTTCTGCCCGAGAAGTAACAGGATTCGTGCAGCGTCGGGCGGCAAATATCCAGAGCCGGCGCATCCAGTTGATGACGACCTCACTGAGGTCGTTTCTGCGATTCGCACGCTATCGGGGAGACATAGAAAAGGATCTTGCCGCATGTGTAGCGGCCGTGGCTAACTGGAAGCTATCGACGATTCCTCGCGCCCTTCCCGCTGATCAGGTGGAACTCGTATTGGATTCCATCAACCGAAAAACGCATATGGGCCGCCGAGACTACGCGATTCTTTTGGTCCTGGCGCGTCTGGGTTTGCGCGCAGGCGAGATCAAGACACTCACGCTGGAGGATCTGGATTGGAAAGAGGGATTGATTAGGGTGCGTGGGAAAGGCGGCCGCTATGCTCAACTGCCGCTTCCGACTGACGTCGGCGAGGCCATCGCCGAATATTTACAGAGCGGGAGACCATACACCCGTAGTAGATGCGTGTTTCTACGGATGAGGGCGCCCATAGACGGTTTCAAAGGTCAATGTGGGATCGGCTCTGTGGTGAAGCACGCGCTAGCACGGGCCGGGGTTGATGCTCCTCGCAAAGGGTCGCATCAGTTCCGTCACAGTCTGGCGACCCAGATGCTTCGGCGGGGAGCATCGTTGTCTGAGATCGGCGAACTTCTTCGACATCGCAGCCCACAGACCTCAGCAATTTACGCGAAGGTCGATCTGGCTTCGCTCTCGACGTTGGCTTTGCCCTGGCCGGGAGGTGCAAAGTGACCTCATGGCGTAAAGCGGTCGAGGACTACGTGGAAATGCGCCGACGTTTGGGATTCAAACTGCTGGACACAAGAGTCGGGCTGATCGATTTTGCGTCCTTTCTCAAGGAGCACCGTGCGGCACGCATTACGAACGCATTGGCGATGGAATGGGCGCAGCAGGACAGAACTGCCCGTCCCGCACAATGGGCCAAGCGGCTCGGATTCGTACGTGGCTTCGCCCGCCACTGGAGCGCATACGATTCCCAAACCGAGATTCCACCCTATGGCCTGCTGCCTCATCGTCCTGAGCGTGCGCGACCGTACCTATATAGCGATGATGAAATCCGGCAACTGCTTCACGCTGCGCGGCGGTTGCCGTCGGTTCACGGTCTGCGTGGTCTGACCTACTACTGCCTCCTGGGGTTGCTGGCTGTGGCCGGCCTTCGTATCAGCGAGGCGGTAAACCTGCAAACGGAAGATGTGGATCTGAAGGCGGGTGTTCTCACAGTTCGGGGGACAAAGTTCGGAAAGTCTCGCCTGGTGCCCATTCATCCCTCCACTCGTAAGGTGCTCTCAAACTATGCGGCGCGGCGAGATCGTTTCCTCTCTAAACAACCTCTGACCTTTTTTGTATCCCGCCGTGGCAACCGATTGCATAGCAGCAACATTCGACGCATGTTCTATTCTTTGTCCCGGCAGATCGGGTTGCGAGGCGCTTCTGATAGCCATGACCGCGTCTTCACGATTTTCGCCATCGTGCCGACTCCCCGGTCATGCCGACTGTCTCCAAAGGGGACTCGCCTGCGTGCCGTCTGGCGCGGAGTTCCGTGTCAAGCTGACCGGTCGAAGTCGGCATAATCCGGGTGTCTTCTCCCTACTGGCATGAAGCTAGTAAAGGAGAAGATTAATGCCGAAAGATTCCTTTGAACGCCCCGAGACAGACCCACGCCTGCGAGACAGCCCATTGGTTTCGCACCTCGCACCGTTTGCAACTTCGCTGGTTGAAAACGGCTATGTGAAGTCGACCATGCAGTCGAAACTGAATTTGCTGTCGAGTTTTGGCCAGTGGTTGGAGCGACGACGATTATCAATCACAGATTTCGACGAGCAGTTGGCTGAAAGATTCATCGCTTACAAGCGCCGGAAGGGCCGAGTTCACAGGGGTAATCGAGAAACACTTTTGCAGTTTCTGGATCATCTTCGAAAGCGGGACGTGATTCCCGCTCCGACTCCGGCTTGCGATGACTCTCCGTTGGCCGCCATCCTGACGCGATACGAAAGGCATTTGCGGTCCGAACGTGGGCTTGCCGCAGCCACTGTCATCAATTACTTGCCGTGCATTCGCAAGTTCCTGATCGAACGTTTTCGAGAGAAACCGCCAGTCATACGGGAAGTCAGATCATCAGATGTTTCCGACTTTATTTTGCGGCAGGCACCGACCGTGAGCCCTCGAAGGGCACAACTGGTCACCGCCGCTTTCCGCTCTTTCTTCCGCTTCCTCTTTCAAGACGGGGAACTGCAGGTCAACCTGGCTCTTTCGGTGCCCTCCGTCGCCGATCGGCGCCTGTCCACCATACCCAAGTACCTGAGCCCCGATCAGGTTGAACGTGTGCTTGGTACCTGCAACCGTCAAACCGCCACTGGCCGCCGCGATTACGCCATCCTTCTCTTGCTGGCCCGCCTCGGCCTGCGTGCCGGAGAGGTCGTGTCCCTTCAACTCGATGACGTTGACTGGCGAACTGGGGAGTTGCTCGTTCGAGGTAAGGGGTTATTGCACGACCGGATGCCCTTGCCGGTCGATGTCGGGGAGGCCCTCACATCCTACCTGCGTATGGATCGTCCCCCATGCAAAACGCGGCGCGTGTTCGTTTGCATGAAGGCGCCGCGTTCTGGCTTTGCTGGACCTTCGACATTGAGCACGATCGTTCGCCGCGCACTCGATCGAGCGGATTTATATCCGGCGTTAAGGGGCGCCCACGTGCTGAGACACAGTCTCGCCACGACGATGCTTCGTTCTGGCGCAAGCATGAATGAAATCGGAGAAATTCTTCGACATCGAACCCCCAGCACCACGGAAATTTACGCCAAGCTCGACTTCGATGGTCTGCGCACACTGGCGCATCCTTGGCCCAGCGTGGGAGGCGGACGATGAACTCGCTCGATCTGGCATTGAACGAATACATCGCGATTCGCCGCGCTCTTGGGTTCGAACTCCGGGAGGTGGCTGGCTGTTTGCGAAACTTTGTCGCCTTCCTCAAGATCGAAGGTGCCTCCTACATCACGAAGGAACTGGCGCTCCGCTGGGCAACCCAACCCGCGGATGCTCAGCCTTACACGTGGGCCTGGCGTTTGGGTATGGTCAGACGCTTCGCCGCGTGGCACTGTGCGATGGAACCGCGAACAGAGGTCCCGGCGCCCGGGCTTCTTTCTCATCGGTATCAACGAAAAACGCCTCACATCTATAGCGACGAAGAGATAGCGAGCCTGCTGTGCAGCGCAACGCAGCTTCCATCCGAGAAAGGACTTCGTGCCCCGACCTACACCACTCTCTTCGGCCTTCTCACCGTGACTGGAATGCGGGTGAATGAGGCTTTACATCTGGACAAGCCCGATGTGGACCTCGATCAAGGGATCCTCACCATACGCCGCACAAAGTTTGGCAAGTCGCGTCACGTGCCGGTTCATTCATCGACGGTGGACAGACTGAAAGAGTACGCTGAAAAGAGAAATCGCGTCGTACGCGCGCCACCGAACCAAGCCTTCTTCCTCTCCGAGCGTGGCTCGCGGATCACAGAATGGATGGCGCGCTACACCTTCGCCAAGCTATCTCAACAACTCGGTTTCCGTAGCAAGGCAAAGGGCCACGGACGCGGTCCCCGGCTCCATGACATGCGTCACCGATTTGCCGCTCGCACGTTGGTCCAGTGGTATCGACAGGGACTCGATGTGGAACGAGAACTCCCGAAGCTGGCCACCTACCTCGGCCACGTCCATATCAATGAAACGTATTGGTACCTGGAGGCGGTGCCGGAACTCCTTCAGTTGGCCACGGATCGTCTCCTGGACAACGGGAAGGAGGCGCGACGATAGTGGCCGGCCTTCCCTCCCTACTTCAAGCCTTCTTTACGGATCGACTGCATAGACAACAGCGAGCAAGTCCCAATACAGTCGCGGGGTATCGCGATTCCTTCCGTCTGCTCTTCCATTTTGCAAAAGAACGGCTCAGTAAAGCGCCCTCGAATCTCACGATCGAGGACTTGAACGTGTCCTTCATTGGTGACTTCCTCGATCATCTCGAGAACCACCGAAAGAATAGCGCTCGAACCCGCAATATCCGCCTCGCGGCGATTCATTCCTTCTTTCAGTACGTGGCTTTCGAAGAACCGGCCCATGCGTTGCTTTGTCAGCGAATCCTCGCGATGCCTGCCAAACGCCACGAACGGCGGCCAATCGAATTTCTGAATCGGGAAGAGATCGACGCCCTTCTGGGGGCAACCGACCTTTCCACTTGGATAGGGCGCCGCGACCGGACCTTGCTGCTGCTCACCGTGCAGACTGGCCTTCGGGTTTCCGAGTTGATAGGCCTGACTTGCCAGGACGTTGTTTTGGGAACGGGTGCCCATGTCCACTGCCAGGGAAAGGGCAGAAAACATCGATGCACGCCGCTCCGTCCAGAAACGGCAAAAATGCTGGAAGCCTGGATACGGGAGCGCCATGGCCGTCCGGACGATCCGCTCTTTGCCAGCATCCGAGGCGGAAAGCTCAGCCGCGATGCCGTTGAACGCCTGGTGGAGAAATACATCTCCGTCGCCGCAAACAAATGCCAATCCCTTAAGCGTAAGAACGTAAGTCCACATGCGCTGAGGCATTCCGCAGCAATGGACCTTCTCCAGAATGGCGTCGACCGAACCGTGATTGCTCTCTGGCTCGGACACGAATCAGTCGAGACCACCCAGATCTATCTGCATGCCGACATGAAATTGAAGGAAAAAGCGCTCTCGCGCACCCCGCCTCTTGGTGTCAAACCAGGACGATACCGGCCCGACGATCAACTGCTGGCCTTCCTGGAGAGCCTTTGATTATGCCGAATCCCAACTCGCCGCGGACCCCTCCTACAAGGGCGCCGTGCGAGAAGTCGGCATGACCGGGGAGTCGGCACGATGCCGATTATGCCGCTAGCGGCATAAGCGCCACCGATTTGCAGTGGAAACTTTGGTGCGGTGGTATCGGTCTGGTCAAGACGTCGAGCGCCGGCTACCAGTTCTCTCAACATACCTGGGACATGTTCATGTGGCCGACACCTACTGGTACTTAAGCGCCTGCCCCGAGTTGATGGGGTTGGCCGTCAAGCGGTTTGAAGATTATTGGGGGCAGCAATCATGAAATCCTCAGCCACGCTGGCCGTGTTGTTGGAGAGATTCTTCACCCAGCGCCTGATGAATCAGCGGCAGGCGAGTCCCCACACCATCAGTTCCTACCGGGACACTTTTCGCTTGCTCTTGCGGTTCGCCCAGCAGCGTCTACACAAGTCGCCAGCACGTCTTGCCTTCGAGGAGATCGATGCGCCAATGATTGCCGCTTTTCTAGATGATCTGGAAAAAAGCCGCGGGATCACCGCGCGCAGTCGCAATCTACGTTTGACGGCAATCCGCTCCTTCTTCCACTATGCTGCTTACGAAGAGCCGTCCCATGTTGCTCAAATCCAACGTGTGCTGGCGATCCCCGGGAAACGGCATACTCGGGCTCTCGTCCACTTCTTGAATCGTCCTGAAATAGACGCTTTACTGGCAGCTCCCGACCAACGGACTTGGTTCGGTCGCCGCGATCATGCTTTGCTCATGGTGGCTGTTCAAACCGGTCTGCGTTTATCAGAGTTGACCGGCTTGCAACGCCGCGACGTGGCTTTGGGCACGGGGGCACATGTGCGCTGTGTAGGTAAAGGCCGCAAAGAGCGGTGTACGCCACTTGCCAAGACAACTGTGGCGGTTCTGAAGGCGTGGTTACGTGAACCAGCCAAGTGTAATACGGAGGTCCTATTTCCCAGTGCCAGCGGCGGTCGTCTCAGTTCCGACAGCGTTGCAGACTTGTTGGCCAAACACCTCGTAATCGGCCGCAAATCGTGCCCATCACTCCGAGAAAAACACGTAACCCCGCATGTTCTCAGACACTCGACGGCGATGGGGCTGCTACAAGCAGGCGTCGATCGAGCGGTTATCGCTCTTTGGCTCGGGCACGAGTCGGTCGAAACCACACAGATCTACCTCGAAGCCAACCTCGCGATGAAAGAGGAGATTCTGACAAAGATTACACCGCCCGACAGAAAGCCTGGCCGCTACCGGCCCGGCGACGAGTTGCTCTCTTTCCTCAACAGCCTCTGACCAAAACTATGCTGGGCGGCTGAACTCAGAGTACCTCTGGCACAGGCCACTGACGGGCCGCCCACCGCTCAGTTGCAAGCTCGCCCGGAATAGTCTGACACCCGGCATAGTGGCGACTATTCTGGCCCCAGAATAGTCGCCACACCGCAGCCACATTAGCGGTGGCGGCCGGGGTGTCCGTTAAGGTGATCTCAGATCAGACTCGGTCATGCGAGCATTTCGTTCACGCTGGAGCGATATTCCCACGTGCTTCCGAGCATCCAGGATGAGGCTGCGGCCAAAGTTGAGCGAATTCTGATGGGCTGATTTGGTTTCGCACTGCTAACCGCAGATAAAAGCAAAACTCGAGCGTGCACGCGATCCCGGCGGGAGGTTGACCAGATGCGGCGAGGTCGTGGAGAGCCGCAGAGATGCTGCTCACCACGGTGCCGTTCAAGTTTCCAGCGTAACAGGGGATGTCTCGTTTCAATTGTAAGGGTTTTGTAATACCGGCTTACCGCGCTCGACGTGCTCGCTCGCCTCGGATCTTTTCCTTGTGTACAGCGATCCCCGGCTCGCGAAACGAGCTAATGCCAATCCCTAGCCTGCAACTCCCGGCAGGCTACTATGGACGCATGCCCGTTTCCGCAGACGCGGTCCGTCTCCGTCTCGACTACACGGCCTAGCCAGGCCTCCCAGCGGCTCCTCGATGCCGCCGCCCACACCCGCGATTTCGAAACCGCCGACCAATCCGTCGTCGACACCCTGGCCCACATCTACGCCACCGACCGCATCTGGCTTCACCCGTCAAAGGCGAGCCGCCCGCCACGTTCATCGATGACTCCAATCGCAACCTCGCAACGCCACACGAGACATGGGAATACTAAGTATCTCTTGACAAATACACTGACCTGCGGCATTATCACATAACACATTTTGGCCAACTTAAATTGGCGTGCCCGCATTTAACTGCTATCAAGTCTCCAAAGGGGAGAGTCATGAAGACGACACTAATTGTAGTAGTTGGGGCGGTTTTCCCGTGGGTAGTAACCATCCCCCAATTATTTTCTCAACCGTCTTCAATCACAGGAAATTCATCCGCGACTCGATTCTACAGAAGCCTTCTTTCCGGAGTCGATACAGCAGGAGGTGACTTCCATCTTGATCTGGTGCCGGGAACCTGGCGCTCCACAATGAACGACAGCACTGTGTTGTGGAGAGTTTTCCCGAATACGACCGTGTCCGTGTCCGCGACCGAGGGTTCAAACGCCCCAGGGGCGTTGCGGTTCGAGTTTTATCCGAACCCCGCGCTCGCTCTGCTGGGTGGCCAGCAAATATCCGGCACGCTACGAAGCTTCGAATATAACCGACGCGACGGAATTTCGAATTTCGATTTTAGCGTTAACAATGAGGCCACCAACAACGGCAATGGCCTCCCAATCTTGATCCGGCACTTCATACCGCAGAGCTTGGGCGCCCTGCTGAGCGGAAATCCGTTCCTTTCGACTGGTTCGTTAGAAAAATGCAGTGATGCTGAAGGAAACAAGTGCATACCCGCGCAACCCTTTGTGTCTCGTGTCGAATATGCAGTCGGCAACCTGAATCCCCTTCACATTCGTGTTCGCTCTGGTACCGTGATCGACCTCGGGACCACTGATCAGCCCCTAAATCTGCATGGCGCCCTCACCCTCGCCGCGCCCGCCGACATTGTCCTCGAGCATTTAGCTTTCGATACCGTTGAGCAAAGGGTCGACGGCGCCCTGGCGAATGGAGCTTTCTCGCTGGGGGCTTCTCAGTTGTCAATGAATGGCTTTTCTTTCGTCATTGCCTCCGGCCGGTTTTCTTTTGACTCCTTGACGTTTTCTGGCGGAGGCGATCACCAGGGGCGCGTTCAACTCCAAAACTGCGCCCTTCAGTTCACACTGAACCAGCGTTCGGCTGTGCGTTTTGCTGGTACCTCAAACGACGGCCTGGAGCTGGATTTCTCAAGCGGTGCCACTGTATCCGCCTCGGGTGCCTTCATGAGCCTCGATGACAGGACCGGCTCGGAGTTCACCGCTACCTCGCTCGCTGCCTTAGGAGATGTAGCCGGCGGGGAACTCGCGCTTGGAAGAAAGGGGTTCCTGGGCATCTCTTCCGGCCATGTTGCACTCTCACTCCAGCGCGCAGCCTGGAGCTCGAACGGCGTGCCTACCGCCGAGGGGACCCTGGCCGGCAGCCTTGCCTTTCGAGGCGGCAAACTGTTCCTCCGTCCGGATTCTGGCGCTGAAGTGCAGGGCGGGACCATCTTGCCGTTCTCCCTGCACCTCGACACCTCCTCCAACCCGCCCGTCACCGGCACTTTTCCCGGCCTGACCCTGAGCTTCGCCCCTAATTCAGAGGTCGTGATTCCGGGCGGGTTGTGGCTGCGTCTGAAGGATGGCAGCCAGATCGCGTCAACGAGCACCGCCAGCCCGATCACGGTCTCAACCGGTTCAGACTTTCCGTTCGGCGCCTACTCCCTGGACTTGGTTTTTGATGCCTTGATGAATTCTCCCAACGGCACCCTCACTCTGCGGAGCGGACATGCCTCTTTGCCCCTGAGCGTGACTCAAGTCGGCCAGGTTTCCGGACAGGGCATACATGGCGACGGCGTACTGAAGCTCTCGCAGTCTGCCGCTACTCAAGATATCGCGCTGAATTTCACCAACGGCACTCTGCAGCAAGCCGCGCCTACTTCCCCTCAGCAGGGCTCGTTCCCAATCACTGGAACCACCAGCTTCGCCACGCCGCAAACCACCATTATTCCCGGCCACCGTACCGACAAGGGCGACGAACGCTTCTTTCCAGTTACCATCGTCACCGCCATCAAAGACCCTTTTACTTTCAACGGGACCATTACTCTCGACGGCAAGATACAAGCTTCCGGCTATACCACAGTCACCCTGACCGTCCCCCCGGGCGGCGGCGAATATATCGATCGAGACCATCCCGAAAGAGGGACCAAGGGCGGCAACGACCCTAAGGATCACTGCCAGGAGTTCTGGCAGGATCAATTTACTCAGGGAATTGGGCATTGCACCAAGCACCTCTACTTAACACCCCGCGACTACAAAATACGGGGCCTCCTGGATTTGCAGATGGCCAATGGAACCATGCAAGGCAAAATGCCGAGCCCGAGCGTCCCAAGTATCGACATGATCGGCGATGGATGTTCCTTCGGCTTGGGAGAGATTCTTTCGATCGTTGGTACCTTACCCGTAGAAATTGGCACGCCCTTTGCCGCCGGAAAATTCTTAGGAGAATGGCACAACATCCAACACTGACGAACGAGATGCCGGTTCATCCCGGCCCCACGGGAGATCATGCATGAAAACCAAAACCATCCTTGCAGGTGGAGCCATTCTGTCGATGGCCTGCTTTTTCGTTGCCCTTCGCCGCGCCGTCCCCATCTCGTCGTTAGCTCTCTTCGCACAGCCAATTGGCGGCAACTTCACAATTTGCTTTAACGCGCCACAAATGAGCAGCCGGGCACACGCTTTCCGCCAATCGTTCGTAACCGGGTATCTGACCCCCCGCAACCCGTACCCAGTCTTCACCGCCATGCTGCAAGCCGGTATTTCGCCCATTATGCCCGATGACGAGCGAAAGCTCGGCCGGCGCGGCCCCTTCACTTTCCTCGATCCCAATACCATCGTCAATGACGCGTCTCGCTCCGGCGTCTGTGCCGCTGGGGCCGTTTGCAATTCCGCAAGTTTTGCCACCGAGCTCGGCGCCTCCACTTCGAACGTGACCGTCGATTTTGCTCCTCGCATTCAAGTCTCGGTATCGAATGGCGCCGCTTTAACGTTCAATTTCGGAGACAACGCACAGGGCGTTCCTATCCACATTATGAATACCGGCGGCACCCCCATCCCTTTGCTGAGACCGAACATGTACTTCAACAGGATTGCGATCGCCGACACTTATCTGGACGAAGTTATATCCAATCCTGGCACCGGACAAAATGACGCTCTCCAGATCACCGCCCATCTGGACTTAACGGGAAATTGTCCCGCGGCGCCGGCGCGCTAAGGCTGATAACAAAATGAGAACAACCTACCTCGCCATCGCCGCAGTTCCTTTCTTGCTGATTATCGCCGCGATGTCGGGTTGCACCAACGTTGGACATGCCAGTGCGGCGCCGGCCCCCCAACCGGCGCCCCCTCCCGATACGCCGCCTGTGACGACTCTGTTATGCAATACGGCTGCTGTCCCAGCCGGCTATCTGCGCACGGATAGCCTAGATACTTCACTCGCAGGCTGCACAACCCCTCCCGGGAGCTTCAACGTGTACGTCTACACGCCATACACCAATCTGCCCGCCAACACCAAGCTCGAGTCTGCGCCGGCGACGACCTGACGGCTGCCACCATGGCTGGTTGGCAGGTTTGGAGCGACCCTTATCGCGACCTGAACGGCTGTGATGCTAAGTCGCCGCGGGTCACACAGGACCCGACCTATCTAAACGTCATCATCATTAAGTACATTCCATCACCGCCGCCAGCTCAATAAAGACCACCCACGGCGCCCCTCGGCCAGCTACAATCCGTACTGGCCGCCTCGATCGAAACGCTACGTTTGCATTTGGACTACACCAGCTGGGCCACCCAACGCCTCCTCGATGCCGCCGCCCAACTCTCCCACTCTCCCGCGTTTTCCACCAATCCCAACTAGTTTGGTCAAGTTCTGAGAACACGCATCGTGTTGACTTGGCCACGCGTATTGTCATTAACCTACGGGCGCCCGCGGAAGGACGTCCGTATAACTAGTGCGCGCTGCTGTCACGTACCACGCTCGTAGTGCCGAAGTCGACAGCAAAGCGTGCGACATCGAACGGACCCGAAACGTGTTTCCGTTGGTAAGCCCTGATCTGACACAACCAAGCAAATGTCCCGCCCAGCCGTCTTTGCGCGTCGTCGATGAGAGACTGATGGAGGCGTAACGCTTGGCCTGTAGATGGAGGAAGATTTCCGCACAGGGGTTCCTGCAAGCAATATGTCCAATCGCTCCACCGAGCCTTTTCTGTTTCCCCCGAAGAGATGCTGACGAAATCGGGAGTACACGCAAAGTTGAATCCATCAGGGGCAAGGAACGGTGCAGGCAGCCAAACGCCTCTCGCACTCCTCCAGTGCTGCCAGCGATCGATTGCGATTAGCCTTGCCGGGGCCGCCAATTGCCATACCGACCAATCGGAATATCGTCGCTCCCAGTCGCCGTCAGATTCGTGCGGATAATGGCCGCCCAGTACGAGGAGCCTGGGGGACGAGGTTGTCACTCCCTCGAGAGAATCCTGGCCGGCGATCACTTCCTCTATTTCGGGGCGCTCAGGGCCGTGACACGATTGAATTACTCCGACAATATCGATGTCGTAAGTTGCGTTGTGGGACTCTTGAACACGACCGCTCGCCTCAACAACAGCCCATTCCGAGTTGCGCTCGCGCTCCCATAGCTCCGTCAATTTCGACGTTATCAAACCCGGAACCTGATCGATCGAACCGTTGGGCGATGGACAAGTCGGCCACCAACCAGGCTTCTCTGTCGGCTTCACACGCCACAGCCCCAGATCTACCGGACAAGCCTCGGCTGCAAACAGCGTGGCGATACGCAGATCAAGCACGTTCTTATGGACTGCCCATCCGAGGGCACGAAGAAAACTGGATCGGTAGATCTCGCTCATCGGCAGATCCCATACGAAATGATCGCCATTCGGATCTTTCCAGAAATAGGAGGACGGTCGCTTCAATTCCACATGAACCACCTTCAGCAATCTCTTCCATTCAAAACTCCATTGCTTTATGAAGCGGTTGCCCGTTCGCTCATCAATCCGCCGGCATCGCAATAGATAAATTTCCGGCAAGAAGATACGGACGTATTGTGTGAAAAAAGCGTCTGCCGTAAAGGTCTCCGGAGCGGTGCCGGAATAAAAATCATAAGCTACCGGGTCTGAAACCGCCGGCCCATAAAGCTCTCGGGAAATTAGCCACGAGAGAAGAGAGGGCTTCTTGATTGCAGCGACAACCGATGACCACGGAGGCAGGTCGGCACCTTGAATCTGCGCCTGTGCTAGGACGAGCAATCCTATAGAGGCCACACTCTCGAGCGGTTGCTGTGCGATCCAGGCGAGGATAGTGTTAGTGGCGTCATTCTCAAAACCAGGCTTCCTCATCAACGACGCGAGCGCTGAACAGGCTTTTTCGCGCACCACGACGGACGGCCAAGTTAGACGGCTGAGCAGTATGTCAAAAAATGGAGATTTTGGCTGCATCAAGCAGCCTCAACCACGGACGTCCAGTCCGGCTGCGGCAGTGCGAGCGGGACTAACGAAAGAGCTGTCTGGACGGCCATTGCCGCAACTTTCTTTGCAGTGTCAACTTGTCCAACAAATATTAGATACTCCACGACGCGCGAGATGTAGCTGTGCATCGTCACACCTGAACGGAACACTCTTCCGGGGTCGTCCATCAGAGTCTCTTGCAGGAACTCCAGCCAGCGGCCCGGATAGTACTTCCGAACCTGTTCCCACGTGTATTGGACGTCTTCCTTTCGGGAGTAATACTCGTTCCAGCCATAACTGCTCCGTTGGCCGGCAATCAGCCACCGAAACGCTCTTTCCTTCCCGTAAACAGCCAAAGCGAGATCAAACCTCAGCCGGTTGTTACGGAACAGGCCCATTCCATTTTCATCGTATGTTTCGAGGATCTGAAGGACTTCCTTTTTGAACCCCTTTTCTGCCCAGACGCGGGCCCACTCTTCTACGCTCTCATCCACGCGGTACGTCTTGGATTGTTTGACGGCCTCAAGGAAATCGACAAACCTTTCGGGTGGAAACGCTTCTGGAGACTGGAGAGATCCGGTGTCGTGAAGGGAACCGGATGATGATGCCCCAGATTCCGAAGGAGCTCTCTCGGCGGGAGGATTAAATGGTAGGAGCGCCGTAAGGCACTCCAACGCGTTGGAGTCTTCCTTAGCGCGATCAGCCAGTGTGGCAATGCAGGCTGGCTCGATCGCGGTCTCTGCAACAGCTCTGGCTGCCGGATTTGAGAGATCCACGGTTTTCAACAGGAAGGTCAGGATAGTGTCCGACTCCCAGTAATCATCGCGACGGCCGAGCCAATCGTAGTACTTAGCAAAGATTGCGATATCCAACGAAACCAGAATCTCGCCGAGTTCCGCCGGGAAATGCCGCGTGTGGTCCCCATCAGTGTACTCTCCGACCGTCGCGATCGCTGGCGCAAGACGCCTCAGAAGAGACGCTGATTCGGACTTGACGTCAACAGCGATCAGATGCCGGATGGCACCCAGGCATTGATCAAAAAGCATGTCTTTGTGATATCCGTAGGACAACAAATTATCCCAGCACTGACGTACCCAGTGCGCAGTGAGATCGGACGCGCCATTGCTCGCAGCAAGCTCAGCCGCGTGAAGACAAACTTCAGCCCGAGCATCGAAGGTGTCAATCGTCGAGTCGAGGTTCACCCTTACCAACTCAAGCGCCACATCCAGGCCTTCTTTTGTAAACCACCTCCGCCGTAACGGGACCACGCTATCCAACCACGGCTCAAGACTGAAAAATGTGGACGACCGAATTGATACTACATCTGCCGCATCGAGACTCGGCGGACGCAAAGGCGCCTGCATGCTCAGCAAGTCCACTGCGACCCTGAAGATCGCCTTTCGAGCTGCAATGCTGAACCTATGTCCGTCCCGATCAATTTCGGGATGGGGCGGACTGAGGCGGCTGAACTGATCGATAAACCACTGGTAGGTCGTGGGGGTGCGGGATGCTAGATTTGTTGCAATTTCCCGACTCACAGCTTCCATGCGCTCAAGAAAACCTCCACCCCATCCGCGACCCTGGATTTCTTCAATAAAGGTCTGGTTTCGTTTGGCGTGATTGAGCAGATGATTCGAGGTAAACGCGAAGAAAGTCGAGTAAAGAAAGGTGTCGACCTCGTCATGCCGGCCGAAATAATCCCGCCATTTAAGGTCGAGCACCCACGGGGGTTCCAGGTCGATCGCCCCAGAAGGCGTGCCGTTGTCTCCGTAGAGAATTCGATAAAGCACTATCATTGGCAGCGAGCGGCTTTCTGAATCAAGTGAAATCCCCAGTTCGGCCTGCTCCTCACTGGCAGAAACAGCCAAGCACGTGAGCACATCCGCCCTGTCGCCGATGGGTTCGAGCGGAAGCGTCCCGAGCGTTCGAAGCGCATCAATGTTCCTGTGCGTTCTCAGCGATTGAAGATAGTCACGCCACAAGGTACGCGCGGGATCGCCTTGCCACTGTTTTATGAAGTCCACTGAGGCGGAAGGAGTCGCCATGCTAGTAAATGCGGCGATGCGAATCAAACACCGCGCCGCCACCATTCGTTCGTCTCGACCGGTTCTGATGGCATTGCCCAGTTGGAGTCTTTTGTTTAGCTGATCAAAGCACAAGTCGACAATTTCGCGTGTTCCCGTTTGATAGCTGTACTCAGCCAACGCTTCGAGTTCAGTGCTACCAAGAGTCCGGAGATCACCACCTAAGCGAGCTACGAGAAGGGGGTCCTCACCTGCTGCGAGCTGGGCGAACGTCAGACGATCGACGATTTCCTCGCGAAAGTCTGTCGCGCCAGAGAGATAGTCGGACAGTAGAGCGATCTCTGTGAAGCGACCAATATCACCATGGCTCAACGCTGCCTTGGCAGCACCTGTCAGGATTCGGTCTGCCGCGTATGCAGGATAACAGTGGGCCATTCCCTCTACGAGCCAGTCTCGGGAAGGGCCCGAAATGAGCGGCGAATCGTCACCCGAATCGGCTTCGATGAGCCATTCATATGACCATTTAAAAAGAACGGGCGCTTTTGTCTTAAGCCACGCTATGGTTAGGTCACGAATCCTTTGAGCGTAGTTGGTATAGTCTGCGTGCCCGCGCACAAATTCGCGAATACTTCTGTGTACGAACGTCAGTCCCAATGGCCCTTCAACTGTTAGGTGATAGACCTTCCGAATCGCGGAATCAATCGCCAAGTTCGTTTTTAGGGGATCGAGACAGTCCGAAATGGCAGTCCTGGACCAAGGAAATTCACAGGTGGACAGCAGGCAAAGCACCTGCCTAGAGTCATCAGGAAGGTCATTCCAGAGGTGTTCATAGTATTCCCTGATGTCCTTGTGCGGCACGTCTGGCAGGGCTTCTATCGCGCGCTCGGTAACAATACCGTGCTGCTCCCGGAGATCTCCGAGGATATAGCGCAGGTGCAGCGGATAGCCTTCGCTCTTTCGCCATAGCGCAAAGCTTATTTCGTCCAGCCGATGTTCAAAACCGCCATTGGGCGGTCCGATTAGCTCATCCGCGTGGATAGTCGTCCACTCGCGCACGGCCGTATATTCAAGCGCCGGAAGCTCCCACCATGTGCTTCTGGGGGCTACGTCAGCAAGACGGGTTGGTAGTCTGCCCGGATCAACAGGCTGTGTTCCGACGACAATGACCACGCCATTTTGAATGGGCGTAAGTAGTTGAAATAATCGGTCCAGTTCAGCGATTGATTTTTCCTCCGCCCAGACGTGATCCAATCCGTCCAAAATCACGATGAGCGTCGCGCCACGAGCAGTTAGTTGATCTCCGAGGTATTTTAGCCAGGCTGATAGATGCTCCGATTGCGGATTACGATTGGGAACGTGTAGTCCAGCCGCAACGGCCTCATCCCTTATCTCCGCCATAAGGGAGCGCGCTACCCTCTCGTGCTCGTATCGGAACGCCGTATTGTCATCCTGCGAAAGGTAGTAATGGTGTCTGATTACGAAGAGGCCATCAGCACGCAGCTCTCTGTATAGATTGCTGATGTAAGTCGTCTTGCCAATCCCCGGCGGTCCGCTCAGAACTATACAGCCAGAGCGCAGCGTCTTCAGTTTGTTGCGGACCCGGTCGTGGAACGGGCGAGATGGCACTATGAAATCCGGCGGCACTACAAACTCCTGAGGGAGCGCCTCCAAGTCCTCCCAGAGTGATGCGCCTTGCACGGCTGTAAAAGAAATCTCGCTGTTTTCTCGAATCCATCGTCTGAGTTGATCCTTTAGGTTTATCCATCCATGGTCAGAAAGCCCCAACGAACGAAATCGCCGCAAAACCGCCTGCTCAAGAACGTCTAAGCCGGGATGATCTAGCTGGAAGGCAAAGATGCCAAAAAATGCTCTGATCTTCGCTTCAGTGCCGAGCTGGTCTAGCAAAGCAGCTCGCACATTTTGATCGGTAACCCTGTCGAAATCGACCGTGTCGGGGGTCGGTCCAAAGGCAGACCGTAGTTCGTCCGCTGGCCTTCGGTTTGAAATTAGGCAGGCATGAACATCAGAGGATTGCTGCTGAAGAGTACGCACTGAGTCGAACCACTTGCCCAAAAGCGATCGGAGTGGCGTGCCTCGTTTTGAAAGCGGTTCGGTCAAGAGCTGGTCCCATGTGTAGGGATCATCTGCGTCTTCTGGATGAGCCGAGAACTTTACTTGCTTTGCGATCAATTTGCCGTCGTGCTGGGACGCTACTACATCGTCTAGAGCGCCGGCGTCATTGGCTTCAAGACGCACCGACTTATACCGATCAGGGTGTTCGAGCCAATCCACCAGCACATCGAGAGCGACGATATCCTGATAGTCATCACCAGCACGACGAACGCCGCTTCGAGTGCGATTGGTTGTCACAATTAAACCGTTGTTAGAAGGTCATGGAATGCCCGATTGCGGTACGTTAAACCTACAAACGCAACAACCTTCACAAACCGGCTGATGGCCATAGGCATAGATGAACCTGCAATCCTTCAATTTAGCGTAATCTAAGTGCTCACCATTCCTGGGAAACTAGAGGGTTGATCGCCCGGTAGCCTCGGGGCCACCCTGCCCCGTGCACACTCGCTGCACACAAAATCCACGTGCATCAGCCGCCGGTGCAAGAAAACGCAAGATCGACAAAGCCGGTCTTACTGATCGGCGAATCAGTGTCCAAAACGAGCGGCGAACCACGAACGTCAGCATGGATTTTCCTCTCCCCACGAGCTTCCTAAAATGTGCATCTACCCGACGGTGCCCAATGTGTCGGAAAGTGAGAGTCGGAGCTGGATGACGACTGATGGAGTGGGCATGGAGTAAAATTGACGTATGGCGCTTGCAGCGGACCCGATAACGGCTGCGGAACGTGCACGGCGCACGCGTATTTACGAAGAAGCGCTTGCGTCTGTTCGCCTTGAAGGTTTCGAACTCGACGAGCACGTGAAACAGTTGTACGTGCAGTACATCAATGGGAAATTGACGCTAGCCGAAGTGAAAAGCGCAATCGATGAGCTCGACGACAGAGAGTTCGGACCCGTATCTCTATCCCGGCACAAGCGTCCTAAGGAATCTGCGCCGTCTCACTGACCCCGAATCGCTGGCACGCTTCGAGGCACGCCGTACCCATGCGCGAATCGCTGAGTTGATTGAGAAGCCGCTCGCCGGAGATTTTGACGTTCCCCACTTAAAGGCGATCCATCGACACATCTTTCAGGATGTATATGGGTGGGCTGGTGAGTTCCGGACCGTGAACATTTCCAAGAGCGGTCATCTATTCGGTCTCGCCAACTTCCTGGAACCCTCGCTCCAACAGATCCTGACGAAACTAGAGGTTGAACACCATCTCGCGCGCCTCGATGCAGACACATTCGCCGGCCGCGCCGCCTACTTTCTGGGCGAGTTGAACGCCGCACATCCCTTTCGCGAGGGCAACGGAAGGACGCAGCGGGAATTCATTCGGGAACTCGGACTGAAAGCAGGGCACTACATCGATTGGAGGGCCACGACTGCCAAGGAGATGATCGAGGCGTCGCAGTTAAGCCACAGGAGCGGAGACTCGTCCCTCTTTCTGAAGCTAATCCAACAGTGCATTCGCAGCGCCGCGGACTGACTCAATCACTCTCAGTATCGGTGTCGCACCGGCCAGCGCATTCGCGACAGTTTTCCGTTCACCGTCTTTATGTCGAATTCGTCGTGGAAGTGCCCTCCGGCCCATCGAACGAGTCGTTCGTATTCTTCATGTTTTGGATCGAGAATGGCTTCGAGGAACTCCTGGTAGCCGTGGACACCTCCGACATCTTCCGGCGGACACCGGCGTTCACCACCTAGGCAGACCGGCCGTGGCAAGCCGCCCTCCATCCGCTCGATTTTCTCCAACACAACTTCGTGCTCCCAATCGTCGCCAAAGTCGTATTCATATTTCATCGAGTCGCCCGCTGACTTGAGCACCTTGCTTAACCTGGTCTCACGTTCATCGGTCAGGTCGAATTCGTTGAATTCATCCCACTCCGGCACGCCCCAACTCACGCCGTCTTTCTCGAATTGGTGAAGATGAGAGTCCGTCCAGCCCATGGCAACCTGAAACGCGGTGTGGAGACAGCAGAGCTTGATCGAACTGGAAACCTGAATGCGCCGCCAGATCGGAGGGTCGATTTCGGAAAGTGTGATCTTGAGCTGATAGATTGGCGGTGTCGGCTTAGGCGGCATTGCGTCAAAAATTGGCCTGCTCACTTGCCGCGTTGGTGGCCTTCTTCGACTTGCCCGGCCCCTGCGGTTTGTCTCTTTCCGCAATCAAAAGAGCAAGGATCTGTTCGGTTGCCACGAGAGAATCGTACCGCAGAATGTGGATCTGTTGGTCGTTCGATGGGCAGCGCGCTGTTGACTAGCCGTTTGAATCCCGTTTTCCCGGATTGATGAGCCGGAGCGGTTCGTCTGGGTCATAGTGGAATCCGTCCGCTGGAGCTTCCGTCGGCGGTTTGCGAGCCTTTAGAGCAGCGATTCTCCGCCTGACTTCGTCTTCGCTCGGTCCCTGTGTTGGATTTGGAGCCCCTAACTTCGAGACAAGAGGCGTCGGAGCCACCGCTCGGCGCGCGAACTTCCTGACGGCGTTTCTTTGCTTTCGTTTTTGTGCACGCGTGAAATTGTTAACCGCCGTCTTCGAAGTCTGAAACTGGCACTTCTCCGCAAGCAGAGCCACGATGTCTCTGCACGTGAACCCCTGGCATCGCAACTCGTCCACGAGTTCGGCGTATGGTTCCAAGCGCGAGCGACCTGGTTTGGCGGTGACGCTGCTCAAAACGTCCTGAAATTTACCTTCCATTGCTTCCCCAATGCCCAGGAGAGGCTGGACAAATGCTGGACAACCTGGACAGAAGTTGGACAAATGCTGGACGAAAGCTGGACAGACGGCGCGCGGAGCGTACTCTGAAAACCTAAGCCGCCAGGCTTAGGGATGGTGTCTTTCTGAAAACCACGCTCTCGAAAGAGAGCGAAAACACTCGCCAGCTCAAAACGCCACTCAAAAGCCCACATCGCGCACATTGGCTTCACAACTCACCCTCGACCCTACGCAGGACTATTTCACTGATGAACCGCCCTGCTTGGACGGAGAAACGCTCGGCGCGAACGCTCTCGCGAAGCGACACGACCCGATGGGCGGCGATTGCGGACAGCAGCGGATCGAGCCCGGCGCCCTTGATGGCCAAATCGTGGCTGGCGAAGGCCATCCGCACCTGTTCGCTGTCACCCTCCGCGTAAACAAATTGATGCCAGGAAAGCACAACCGTTTGCTTCTGAAGCACGATCTCCAGCGTTGCGACAGGATCGCTGGCGCTGATCAGCCACGGAGTGTTACCGGCCGAGACCACGGTCACGTCGGCGCTCCTTTCTCTCGCGGAGCCGTGAGAGCTCTTGCTGAACAACCTGCTTGGAAGCTGCGGTGAGCAATGCTGCTGCTCTCCGAACCATTTCGCGCGCCATTTCGATGCCTCGCGGAGCGCCGCGGCGAATGCACTTACTTCTGTCGCGCAGAAGCTCTGTGGCTGAAGTCCGTGCCATGGACCGGCCAACCGTCTCCTGCAGGCGTTCTTTATCGCTCGTGATCACCGTTACGCTATGCCGGCCACGGGACGCTGCAACGTAGAACAGCTCCTTTTGCATGCCGTCGCCGGAGAGTATGACTGAATCCACCGTCTTGCCCTGGCTGCGATGCGCTGTAACGGCGTAGCCGTGGGTGAAGCTCCGGTAATCAGCGGGCAATTGGCGGCCGTCTTCTAGTTGAATGCGGCCGAGGACGTCGATGCCCGAAACGGTCACCAATTCGCCGTTTGTGACCCGTAGCCCAGCGTCTCCACGATTGGCAGTGAGCAGTAGCCGATCACCGGCCGCGACTTCAATCGGTTTCGGCTCCAATACATCGAAGCTTCCGGCGTGTCTCTTGGAGACTGTCGATCGCGTTCCATCTGCTGAGCGAATAGCGATGCCATTCTCCGCTACAGTCACAACCTCCACGGCCTCGTTCTTCGAAATGCCTCTGACGGGCCTGTGAAACGCCAGCATTTGTCCTGGCCGGTAGTTCTGAAGGTCGGCCTTCTGCGCCTTTGTCCAGTTGAGCGAAACGTGGCGGTTGAGCGCTACGCCTTCGCCAAATTGTCCACTCGCCCTTTTACGATCACGGATACTCTTCGCGCCGTTCATGTTTGCAACCTCCTGATCTGAGCTCCGTGCCTCCGAACTTCGGAGACAACGCCGCCCCCTATCTATAAAGAGGCTTCGAGAAAGCCAAACCTCACCCAGTTTTTCTTTGTGGATCACATAAAAAACTTTCACCGTCCCGCATATCCCTTGCCGTTTCCTTTACAACGGACGGCTTCCAGTCGAAGACCCGAAGTCGGGGCACCGTCAAGAAAGGTTCAACGATGCTCACGAAACCAGTTCGGACGAGCGACCGCTGCGCGCGATCCCAAATCGTTCGCACTTGTTCCATGTTCAACCTCCTCGAATCGCACCAAGGAAAAAACACCTTCTACTAATAAAGGAAATGGCAGAGGCATCACAGGACAAACTTTAATGAAAATATTTGGTTACACCGAAACGCGGCGTCCACGAAGACTACAGGCCGGCGTGTCCGACAAGCGTCCGACAGGCGCAAGGAGGGGGGCACGCGCGCCAACTCCAAAAAAGTTGCCCCGACGCGTCCCGAAGTGCCTCCGCCATTTCCTTATATATAGAGGCACTTTTTCCTATGCCACCTACCGAAGTCAGCGAACTGTTGGATTATCCAGAAGCGGCGCGCTTTCTAAGCGTTAGCGAACGAACCTTGCAGCGGTGGGTTCGCGAGCGGCGGATTCCATTCGTACAATTGCCACGGCGCGGAAGCTGGTCGGGGGTGCGTTTCGTGCGCTCGCAACTCGTAAAATGGTTGGAGCAACAAACGGTCCGCCCTGTCCGCTTACGACGCGAGGCGGTCACGGAAACTCGCAATGAAGACTAGAGGCATTTACATCCGGGACGGTATCGCCTACATCCGCTACCAGGATGCTTCTGGTCAGTTGGTGCGGGAGAGCACGGGTCAGCGCGACACAAAGATTGCAGCCCAGATTCTTGCAAAGCGCCGTTCCGAAGTTGCCATGGGCAAGCATTTCGAAACGCGAAGATTTGACCAGGTCGTGTTTGGAGAGCTTCTCGAATTCTGGTGGGAAGAACACGGCAAAAACACCAGGAGCCGCTTCGACTATCACTTGCCCATGATCAAAGAACGTTTTGCCAAGAGGAAAGCTCGCGGCATCCGTCCGGAGGACATTCAGGAATTTTTGCGAGATCTAGAGAAGAAGGAGTTCGCCGCGAGCACGGTAAACAAATACCGCACCATACTCTGCAGTACGTTCAACTTCGCGATCCGATGGCGGAAATTCGATACCAATCCGGTGACAGTGGTTCCGCAACGCAAGGAACCGCCGGGACGAGATGTTTTTCTGACGCCTGCTCAGTTCAACAAGCTGCTGGATGCTTGCGGAGATGATATCGAGCTACGAGCCTTTCTGGTCCTGGCTGGCACGACCGGGGCCCGAAAGAGCGAACTGCTGGCGAGACGCTGGGACGAAGTGAAGCTTGACGGCACATCCCCGCATATCTACATCCCGAGGACGAAAAATGGTCGGCCCAAGAGATTGCCATTAGCCTCGATCGCGGTCGAAGAGCTGCGCCGCTTGCCGAGTTACAGGTGGGATGAGTACGTCTTCCCTGCCGACCGTACCAATGTACGCTTCAAGGGAAAGTCAGTACATCGCTGGGACATGCGGGATAGTTTCAAGGCTGCGTGCAAACGGGCCGGTAAAGAGTTCGAGAACTTGCGCATTCATGACCTCCGGCATATGGCCACGACGATCCTGTTCTTGCGCGGGATCCCGGAGGCCGTTATCCGCAAGCTGACTGGTCACCGCAGCCGCGAGTTGGAGAGGTATGAGCACCTGTCGCCGCTGATTAAACAGCAGACGGTGGAGTTGATCGCGAGCGAGATCAAAAGCGCAGGTGATACGGGCAAGGACGCCAGTGACACAGCTACAGACACACCCACTTCCGAGGGGCTAGAGCAGGAGGTGGAAGTGATTGAGATATATGGCGGGGACGACGGGGCTCGAACCCGCGACCTCCGACGTGACAGGCCGGCGTTCTAACCAGCTGAACTACGTCCCCGAGTATGAAAAACGTCGGCAATTGCATCTTAACATATTACCTGATTGACGCAGTTCCTAAAGCTCGAATAACAATGCCTGCTTGCGCAAAGGCGCCGGCGCGCTCCATTCCAGCCATTCGCTCAGCAGCGGGAAATACAGTCCCAGCCGGATCGGGCGATCGTCCCGTTGAATCATCAATCGCGCGTACCGCTCCAGTTGTTCCCGATATCGCTCCTTCTCCTGTTCGAGAAAATTCGACAAGCCCGTGCCTTCATGCGCGCTGGTCTTGTGATCGATAATCCATCTGACGCCATTTTCATCGATAAAGGTCCGGTCGATCATGGCTTCGCACAAGTTGCCGTCGATCAATCCGGCGATGGGCAACTCGCTCGCCGCGTCTGGATGATCGCTGAGAAGCCATCGCCCGCGCGGGTCGCGCAAGGTCTGCAAGAGGCCCGATTCTACGCGCTCTGTGGCCCACTGCAGATCGGCCGGCGGAATGCCCAGATTCGCGAGAATCGCTCGATAAGCGCCCCGACTAGAGCAAACTGCCGCTTCGTCCCACGCTTTCAGACCCTCGCGCGCGATGCGCTGCAGGAATCCATGCAGCGCCGCGCCGGCGTAACGTGACGAATTGCTCGCGTGCTCAAACGCGACTACAGGTGGTCGCGCTCGCTCTATGCGAGGACGCTCCCACTCTACCGGCGGAGGAGCAGGAGGGATACGCCACGTGGCGGGCAAGCGGCGGATCGTTCTTCTGCTAAGGGCCCGCTCAACCTCATGCCCGCGCGCCGGTTTCGCGAATTGTTCGGCGACCACGGGCCACAGCAGCTTTAAGAAAGATCGCGATTTGGGTTCTCCAACCGTCCCGTCTTCCTTCATCTTTGCCGAGCCCAGCAAGTGAAGGCTGCGGCGCGCCCGAGTTGCCGCGACATACAACAAACGCGCTGTTTCCTGATCCGACTTGCGAAGTTCGATGCTCGCCAGATACCGGTAAATCGGATCTTCGCCGCCGCCCGATTCCGCGATCGGCGCGAGTAGCAGCTCGCCGTGATGCTCCAGCCACAACAGCAAGCGTGGGTCATCGGGGCGAGGGATCGCACCCAGGCCGGGCAGGATCACGGTGTCGAACTCCAAACCCTTCGCCTTGTGGATGGTCATCAATTGCAATCGTTCACCGGCCTGGGCGTTGGGCTGCGCAAACAACGCATTCACTTGCTCGCGGAACCATTCGAAGTCGGCCAAATCAGCGCCCTCCGCCAGCCCTTCCAGCAGATCGAAATAGGCGGCGGCATCTTCGAGCGCGGTTTCATCCTCTACGCAGGCCGGTCCGCCTAGATGCAGCCACGTGTATTCCACCCAATCGCGCAACGGCTGGTGGCCACGTTGGGCGATGGCCTGTTCCAGGGCCGGCAGAATCCGGTGGATGCGCGCGCGTCCGTCTTCACTGAGCTCTTCGTGCGGCCGATGGAGCAGATCCCAGATGGTGGCGCGATGGTCGGATGCGGCGAGCGCGTGCAGATCGTCGAGTGTGAGGCCGCACCACGGCGCGCGCAGCACAGCCAGCCAAGACACGCGGTCCGCCGCGTGCAGCAGCGCGAACGTCAGGGCCATTAAGTCCTCCACAACCTGCCGTTCGCCCAGTTGATCGATCTCGATGGCCTGAAACGCGATTCGATGATGCTTCAACGCGCTGACGATCTCGATCAGATGCGCGCGCGAGCGCACCAACACCGCGGTGCTGCCAACGCTTTCGACGCCAAGCAAGTCGATTACACGAGCCGCTTCTGCGGTCCCATCGGGGAGCGCGTGCACAGCGACCACCGCGTCTGTGCCTTCGGCGCCGGGAACGCTCGCGGAATACGCCACGGCACCGGATTCGGGATCATCGCGCGCCGGCAAAATCGATTCGAACGTCCGGTTTACCCACTCCACAATCCCAGGCCGCGAACGAAAGTTCACGCTGAGCGTCAGTGGCTCCAGCCGGATCGCGCCAATGCCTTCCAGGCGCGCCTTGAGAAACAGACTCACATCCGCTTGCCGAAAACGATAAATGGACTGCATCGGATCGCCCACCAAGAAAAGTGTCCGCCCATCGCCCGGCTCCCATCCGGCCGTCAGCTTTTCGATCAACCCAAACTGCGTGTAAGAGGTGTCTTGAAATTCATCCACCAGGAAATGCCGGATGTGCTGGCCGAGCGCCAATGCCAAATCCTCCGGCTCGTCCACTTTTCCCAACGCGTCGGATGCGCGGATCGCCAGCTCGGCGAAATCCACGCGGCCGCGTTCGCGAAACACCAGCTGCAACTCGGCCGCGGCGAGCGTGAGAACGGACACGGCCGCCTGGACGGCCTGCCACTGCGGCTCGGTGAATTGAGGAGTGGGCAAATCACGAAACCGAGCCAGAGATTCCAGCAGAGCATCTTCATCCCGCAGGTGCGCAAACAACTGCTCGCAACGAGCTTTGAGCGGATGCCCCGCCGCTCGTTTGCGCAGATCGCCGCCTTTCGTCAGCAACAGATCGGCTACTTTATTCCAGTTCTCCAAGTCTTCCAAACGCGCTCCGGGAAAACGCTCCAGGTCGCAAAGGAAAGCGATCTCCGCCGCGACATCCCCGTCAAATGCGTCACCCAGGTGCTTGAGTTCATCCAGAATGAGGCGCTGCAGTGAGTCTTCCAATTCGGCGCGGAGATTCGCGCCGGTGTGGCGCAGCCATTGATCGCGACGCTCCAGCATCTGGCCGATGAGCTGGCGCGCCCGCTGGAAATCGTTGTCGAGATGCAGAAGGAGATAAGCGAGCCCGGCGTGGCCATTCTCCAGATGGGTAAGCGTGTTTCGCGCCGCTTCCCGATACAGATCCTCGGCTTTCTCCGAAATCTCCGGCATCGCTCCAAAACGCGCCAGCCACGGCATCCGGCGCGTGATGGCTGCGCACAAAGCGTCGATGGTCTCGATGCGCAAACGCGCGGGATTTCGCAGCAGGTCCCAGCCAAGCTGCCGCTCGTGATCGAGAACATTACGCGCAATCTGGTGCGTCAACCGTTCGTGTTCCGCTTCCGGCTCCATTCCCCGGCGTGCCGCTCGCAAAGCTTCCATCACGCGCGATCGCATTTCGCCCGCTGCCTTGCGCGTGAACGTGATCGCGACAACGGCATCTGGAGTCTCGACCGTTTCCAGCAGCTTCAGATAGCGCTGGATCAGCAATTCGGTTTTGCCCGAACCCGCGGGCGCCTGCACGATGAACGATTGTGAGACATCCAGCGCCCGCAGCCGGGCAGCGCTATCCGCGATCATTTTGAAGCTCCCGTATGCGGCACAACGCGCGCAGGCCGCAGTTATCGCAAGCGCCTGGCTTGGGATCTACTTCCGCTTTACCGGCGCGAAAATCTTCGGCCAAATGCTCCAGCACGAGTCTCCATTCCAGCACTTGCCGCTCAAACGGAAGCGCCGGATCTATGGGCATTTTGGTCAGGGCTGGCAGCCTGACATCGCTCGCCGTCAGCCCGCGAAACCGCAGTTCGCCCGTGCGGATGATAGCGAAAGCTGCGCCGGCCACCGGATGGTCACTGGTGGCACAATACAGCGGAAGCTGCGGTTCATCGGGCCGCCCGCCTTCCCAACCGCGCGCTTTGAGCTGGCCGGTCTTGTAATCCAGAATGATCTCGCGGCCATCGGGCAGCACGTCCACGCGATCGGCGCGTACCTGAATCTGCAACCCAGCCACCGATACAACGCGTTCGGCTTCGATGCCCGCGATGCTGAAATCCGAACGCGATTTCTCAATTCCCAGCCACTCGGACAGTAATTTCTGCAAACGCCGCTTCTCAAGATCCCGCCCGATGCCGGGTCCGAGTTTGGCAACTGCCGCATCCGCGCCTCGATCGATTAACGCTTCGAGTTCGGTCGCGCCTAGCTCCGTCAAACCTGCCCGCGACCCAAGTTCGCGCCAGATGAATTCCAACGCCTTGTGCACCGTGGTTCCGCGATCGCGATAACTCAACCCGAGATCGGCCTCTTCCAATGGCCGGGCCCCTAGCCGATGTTTGGCGAACGAGCGGAACGGGCAAGCGGCCATATCTTTGAATAACGATGCGCCGCCGGTTGAATCGCTCTGTGCCAGCTGGGGACCCGTTTCGTCCGCGATCTCCTCGAACGCCGCTGAGGAGCGCATATGCGCGATCCACTCATTCGTGTGCGGCTCATCATCACGCAACCATGAACCTTCAGCCACTAAGGGGCTTGGCGCCAATGCGCGATCGCCCTCGGTCTCCGGATAACTCAAGACAACGTCGGGTGCGCTCGCGAGCAACCGCTCCATCAACTTATTCACGAACTCGAGTTCGCGGTCCGGTGAGGCGTGCGGAAGCCGGTACTGGCGCTGCAGAGACGTTGGAAGAAATGGATTCGGACTCGCCGCGGCGGGCATTGCTTCGTCATGCAGTCCCATGATCCACAGGTGATCGAAGCGCAAGCCGGCCGCCTCCAGCATTCCCATCACCTGCACCGGCGCACCTTCGTCTTCCACTTGAAAACGAGTGTTCGCCGCCTGCCGATGCAGCCAGTCGAGCGCCTGTGCAAGATTCATGGGCGGCGCGGTGAGATCCAGTGCGGCAAAGCTGGAGAGCACGCCGTTCCACGCTTCGACGGTCTGAAACTCATGGCTCGAGAACGCCCGGTCGCCCGGCCAGCCGAAAGCGTCGAGCAAATCCACGATCCCTCGACTCCACTCGCTCGGCTGCTGCTCTTCCGGCAGCTTCCGAAGCTGCTTCTCTACGCGCCGCAGCAGGCGTTGCAATTGGGGACAACTCCCCGCCGCCTCCAGCAAGCGGGACATGGATACATCCCATAAGCCGTTCTTGCGGAGCTTGGCGTCGAGCTGCGCGCGCGCTCCCCATTCCTTCTCCGCGCCGCCCAAAAAAGGCGATCGCAGCAACATTCCCGCGCGCGGTAAGGGCAGCTTGCCCAGTGCGAACTCCAGCATGAGAAGAGCGGCGCGCACTGCCGCATATTCAGCGAGCGATGGTCCAATCGATAAATGAAATGCCCGCTCTCGCTCCCTCCATTCGCGGCCAGGATCCAGCACTTCGCCAAGAATTCGTTCCACTTTCGGCCGCAGGCGCGTCAGATCGGGCGCGACAATTATCCCGATCTGTGTCCTGGGATCGAATTCCAGCAGCCCCCGAGCCCATGCCCCGGCGCTTCGTATCTCCGCAGAAGAATCGAGCAATTTCCTGCGCTCAGGAACTGTATGATGATCTCGCGTCTCCATCGCGTGCCACTGTCCAACCGCTTCCAGAAGCTCGGCTTGCTGCGGTGTCATTTCATCGAAGCCCGCGATATAAAATGCAGACGGCCGCGGCACCTCGCCGGCCCCCATTCTTTCGCGCAGAAAATCGCTCAGCCGCTCGCGCTCCAACCAGCCATTGGCGCGGCACCGGCGCTGAAACTCACGCCCCCAACTCGCAAACGCCGCCCAATCCTGGGACGCTTCAAAGCTCCCGTCTACCGGAACCCGGTACTCCGCGATGAGCCGCGAAGTCTCCATCGCCTGCCGCGCGGTCTCCGGGATCTGCAACAACGACGCGCCTTCCGGTGATTCGCGAATGATCTGCTCCCACAGCATTTGCTCTTCGAGCGCATCCAGCAACACGGGAGCGCTTTCGTCCGCCCAATTCCCCAGCCACTGGTTCCAGGTCCGATCGAGAAAAGCATCCAGCGGCAGAACGTCCGGACGATTCCACACCGTGTGTCCGCGCGCCGCTTCCATTGCGTGAAATTCGCGTGCCAGCACGCGTGCCAGGCGGCGGCCGGCAGTGAGAACGGTGGCGCCATCCTGAAGCGCGCGGAAAATCTCTTCGTGCATGTGCTTTCATGATAATTTGAGCAAACGAATCACGATTGCGATCGATGGCCCCGCCGGAGCCGGGAAAAGTACGCTCGCGCGGCGCATCGCGGCCAAGCTGGGATTTGTATATGTCGACACCGGCGCCTTGTACCGCGCCGTGGCGCTGTGGGCGCTCCGCACCAACGTAGCGGTCTCCGATATGCATCGCCTGGAACAGCTCGCCAACGCCGCGCACATCGAATTCGCCCCTGGCGATGGCATCGTGTTGTTGAATAACGAAGACGTGACGGAGGCCATTCGCACTCCGGAAGTGAGCCAGGCCGCGTCCGAAGTTTCGCTGGTGCCGGCGGTGCGCCGCGCGCTGGTGGAAAAGCAGCGCGAGATCGGCGGCCGGGTTTCGGTGGTGATGGAGGGCCGGGACATCGGTACGGTTGTTTTCCCGGAGGCCACGGTCAAGATCTTTCTGGACGCGCTGCCCGAAGAGCGCGCCACGCGCCGGGCCAGCGAGAGTGCCCTGCCGGCGAACCTGGTGGAGCAACAAATCCGCGAGCGCGACCAGCGGGACCGCGGACGCGCGGAATCGCCCTTGGTTCAGGCGCCCGACGCCGTCTATGTGGACACTACCGGGCTCAGCGTCGACGAAGTGGAAGCGGCCATTTTGAAAATCATCCGCGATCGCACCTCCAACGGGCGTGAACGAACTCAATGAACAATTTGCTTGTCATGAAATTCGGCGGCACCAGCATGGGTTCCGCCGAAAGGATCCGGGTGGCCGCGGCCATCTGCACCGAACAGCAAAAGCACCGGCCCGCGCTGGCGGTTGTCTCCGCGATGTCCGGCGTCACCGATCTGCTGCTCGGCGCGCTGCGCCATGCCGAAGCGGACGACGAAGCCGGCATCGAATCCAGCATCCGCAGCCTTTCGGATCGCCATGAGAAGACCTGTCATGAGCTGCTGCGCGAGCCCGCGCGCTGCGATCGCGCCATGGCCGGTGTTCGCGAGCTCATCGCCGATTTTCACCGCATCGCTCACGGCATGCTGATGCTGGGCGATCGTCCGATCAAGTCCGTGGATGAGGCTATCGCCATTGGCGAACGCCTTTCGGCATTGATGATCGCCGAATATCTGGAAGCTTCCGGGATTCCCGCGCGGGCGATCAACGCCGCCGAGGTGATCGTCACCGATGCGGTTTTCGGTAATGCCACGCCGATCATGGAAGCCACGCGGCGAAAGGCCGCGGCGGTGATTGAGCCGCTGCTCGCGAGTGGCATTCTGCCGGTTGTCACGGGCTTCAATGGAGCAACTGTGGACGGCCGGCCTACCACGCTTGGGCGGGGAGGATCGGACTTCTCCGCATCGATTCTTGCGGCGGCGCTCGATGCCTCCGAGCTCTGGATCTGGACTGACGTCGATGGCATCATGAGCGCAGATCCGCGCTCGGTCCCGGAAGCCCGCGTGCTGGACGCACTTACCTATAACGAAGCAGCCGAGCTGGCCTACAACGGCGCGAAGGTTCTGCATCCGCGCACGCTGGCTCCGCTGATCGAGCGCCAGATTCCGGTGTGGAGCAAGAACAGCTTTCATCTGGATCATCCAGGCACGCGCATTGTTCCAACGGTGGAAGCGGCCGCCGGACCTCGCGCCGTGACATCCATGGCCAACGTGGCGCTGGTGTCCATTGAGCCGGCCAGCGCCGCAGTGAGCGGCACGCGTCTGATGGCGCGCGCGCTCGAAGCCCTGGCGGATGCAAATGCCGAAGTGCTGGCATTGAGCAGCTCCAGCTATCGCCAAAGCTTTTGTTTTCTGGTGCGCAAAGAAGAGCTGGCGGGCGTGATGAAGTCGCTCGAAGCGGATCTGGCGCTCGAACTGACGCATGGCTATCTGAAGCCGATCGCGGTGGATGATAACGTCGGGCTGCTGGCGTTGGTGGGCGAAGGCATGCGCGGTACGCCGGGGCTAGCGGGGCGCCTGTTCCAAGCTATTTCGGACCAAAACGTGAACATCATCGCGATCGCGCAAGGGTCCAGCGAACTCACCATCAGCATTGTGGTGCGGCGCGACGGGCTGGAGCGGGCCATCCAGGCCGTTCACCGCGAGTGCCGATAGCCCTTGCGCAGCCGCGCCAACACCTGTGAACGCTCTGGCATAATCGCAATCGCGCAAGGGTGCAGCGAACTCACCATCAGCATTGTGGTGCGGCGCGACGGGCTGGAGCGGGCCATCCAGGCCGTTCACCGCGAGTGCCGATAGCCCTTGCGCAGCCGCGCCAACACCTGTGAACGCCCTGTGTCAAACTGAAGTCGTGCCGGAATATTGCACCTGTGGCGCGCAATTGCCGCCTGACGCTCGCTTTTGCCACAAGTGCGGCAAGCCGCAGTACGACTATCCTGGGCTGGAAGAACCAGAGGCGGCCCCGCCACCCGAAGTGCCGGCTCTTGCACAGCCAGTCTTGACGCAATCTTCGCCGGAGATCGGTTTTCACAACCGGCTAGCGGTTCGGATCGGGTTCGTTGCCGCGGCAGCCGCGGTGTTTGTATTTCTGGTGCCGTTGCCGTTTCCTTTTCTTCGCCTGCTGGTTGCATTTCTGGCCGGTGGATTCTTCGCGGTGGTTTTATACTCACGCCGCACGGGCCAAATGCTCAGCATACGAAGCGGCGCGCGCATGGGCTGGATTACCGGCATCTTCTCGTTCACCATGCTCAGCGTCCTGTTCGCTGTGGTGATGGTGAAGATATCGAACGACGGCGGACTGCCGAAATATCTGCTCAGCCAGCTGCCCCCGAACGACGCGCGCTCGGAAAGCGTCGCGCAAGCGTTCAACGACCCCGCGATGCTGTCGGTGCTGGTGCTGCTTTCCCTGGGGATGTTGTTCGTCGTTCTGACTGCGCTGCCTATTATCGGCGGGGCACTGGGCGCCAAGGTCCTCGAGAAGGAATGATCCGGCGCAATTCGACGCGCGGCCTCGCCATTGCTGCGGTCTTCCTGATAGCCGGTCCCCTAGCAGCGGCGCTCACTCCGGAACAGCGGCAACTCAACATCCAGTCTTTCGAATACGTCTGGACTACCATTCGCGACAAGCACTGGCAAACCAAGCCGGGCGGTTTAGACTGGCAAGCGGTCCACGACGAGTTCCGGCCAAAGATCGAGGCCGCCGATAGCATGGACGCTGCGCGCGCGGTGCTGAACCAGATGCTCGGGCGCTTGCACCAGACGCATTTTGCGATTGTCCCGGGCGAGCTCTATTCCAACGTGGACAGCCTGCGCGGCGACACAACGACCGGAATCGATGTCCGCGTGGTGGGCGCGCAGGTGCTGGTTACTTCCGTGGACCCGGATTCGTCGGCCTTCGCGCAGGGCGTGCGGCCGGGCTGGGAAATATTGAAGATCGGCCGCACCGAACTTGGTCCGGTAGTCGCGAAACTGAATGAGACCTACGTGGGCTCCTCGTTGCGCGATCTCATGCTGCGCCGGGCCATCCTGGGACGGCTGGAAGGCGCGGCTGGAGCGGCTCAAATCGAGTTTCTGGACGGTGATGGCAAGCACGTCAGCAAGACCATTGAGCAAGGGCAGCCCAAGGGTGAGCTAGTGCAGTTCGGCTATCTCAACCCGATGCAGGTCTGGTTCAAATCGTCGAGAGTGGGCGGCGGAAATATTGGATACGTTGCGTTCAACGCCTTCCTCGACGCCCAACGTTTGATGACGTCTTTCGGGGAAGCCGTGCAATCCTGCGAGAAATGCCGGGGCTTCATCGTCGATCTGCGAGGAAATCCCGGCGGCATTGGCATCATGGCGATGGGGATGGCCGGCTGGTTCATCGCGCAGCCCAATCAGATGCTGGGGACTTTGTATATGCGCGACACCACTCTGCGGTTCGTGGTGAATCCTCGCCTGACTACTTTTGCCGGCCCGCTCGCCATTCTGGTGGATGGCACGTCGGCGTCCACGTCCGAGATCATGGCGGAAGGCTTGAAGGACTTGGGACGCGCGCGCATTTTCGGGACTCGCACGGCCGCCGCCGCTTTGCCGTCGGTGTTCGAAAAGCTCCCGAACGGCGATGGGTTTCAGTATGCCATTGCCAATTACATTTCTGAAGGCGGCAAACCGCTGGAGGGCCTGGGCGTGACGCCCGACGTGGAAACGCCGCTGACACGGCAGGCGCTGCTGGCGGGCCAAGATCCGGCGCTGGACGCGGCGGTGGCTTGGATCGAGAACCGGAAATGAATCAGGCGTGAATGGGCTGCTCTTCGAGCAGGCTGACGATGCGATCGCGAATATCGGCGGTGACGCGGCCTCGATCGCGCAGTTGCACTTGATCGGTGGGAATGGGTTCGCCGATGCGCATCGTCACCCGTCCGCTGCGCACGTGCCCGGATCCAAAAGGCAGCACTTCGCGCGTGCCCTGCAAGGCGATCGGAACCAGCGGGACTCCCGCGCGGATCGCGATGTAGGCCGCGCCTTCTTTGAAGGCCGCCAGTTCGCCGGTATGCGAACGCCCGCCCTCGGGAAAAATGAGCAGCGAGATGCCGCGCTCGCGAATGGTGTGCGCCGCGGTGGTCATGGTTTTCACGGCTGCCCGCGCGTCGTCCCGCGGAACGGGGATGTGTCCGGCGCGCGCCAGATGCGTTCCGAGCAGCGGAATCTGGAACAGTCCGCGCTTGGCGAGAAAACGGAACTGTACCGGAATGTTTGCCAGCACGACTGGCGTGTCCATGTAACTCAGGTGATTGGAGACAAACACGTAACTTCCGCCCGGCGCTATCTTTTCCAGGCCTTCCACTTTCACCTTCACTCCGCTTCCCACCAAAAGAAAGCGCGCCCACGCACGCGCCACTGCGATCTGTCTGCGCCCGCTACTCTCAAAGAGAGAGATCGCGAGGCTCACCAATCCGAAGCCGATGGTGGCCAGAATGATGAGCGGAGCGGTGATGAAATAGGCCCGGAGAAAGGACACTCGTTCCATTTTACGGGTTCTGTTTTACCAGCAGTGCGCGTGCGTCGCCCGCCAGGTACAGCGAACCAGCGATGAAGATGACGTCGTCAGGCGCGGCATCCGCGAGTAGCGCGATGGCTTCGCTAATGGAATGCGTGACACGCGCGCCTGGAGCCTGGATGTCGTCGGGAGGCATGGCGCGCGAATTTGCCGGGGCGGTCAGGATGATTCGATCGGCCAGCGGAAATAGCACCGATGTCATTTCAGCGACGGCCTTGTCACGCAATGCGCCATATACAATCCAGATACGGCGTCCCGAATAGAAGCGGCGAATGTAAGCGGCCAGCGCACGCGTTCCAGCGGGATTGTGAGCGCCGTCGATGATGATCTCGGGCCGCTCCGAAACATGTTCCATCCGCGCCGGCCAGCGGGCCGTGGATATGCCCGCGGGCGAAACTCCGAGCTCGCTGAGGGCGATGGCGGCGACACGCGCGTTCTCCACTTGATGCTCGCCCGCGAGCGGACACACAGCCTCGGCGCCGTGCAAACGAAAACGGCTGCCTCGCGCATCCATCGCAAGATCGGTGATCGGCCAGTCGCGCGACAGCGTGTATGCTGCTTGTGCCTTCGCGCGAAGAACGGCCTCGGCTTCCGGCCTCTGCTCGGCGAATACGGCGGGCACGCCCGGCTTGAGAATCCCGGCCTTTTCGGCCGCGATTTGTTCGATGGTATCGCCCAGATAGATTTGGTGATCGTAGTCGATCGGCGTGATCACGCAAAGCTCGGGAGTAACCACGTTGGTGGCATCCAAGCGCCCGCCCAGCCCCACTTCCAGCACCACCGTGTCCAGCTTCGCATCGGCGAACGCGACGAATGCCATGGCGGTGACGGTTTCAAAATAGGTGGGGTGCATGTCGAGCTCGCCCGAAGCAAGCATGCGCTCAGCAGTCTTGTGAACGCGGACGAATGCGCCGGCGAATTGCTCCTGGCTCACTGGCTGTCCGAGGATTTGAACTCGCTCCGTCGGCTCTACCAAGTGGGGTGAGATGTAGAGCCCCGCGCGAATCCCGGCCGCGCGCAAGCCGGCTTCGATCATCGCGCACGTGGACCCCTTGCCGTTTGTTCCAGCCACGTGAACCCAGCGGCAGGCACGGTGTGGATTGCCGAGAGCCTGGAGCAAGGCCGTGATTCGCTCCAGCCCCAGCTTCGCAGTCAGCACCTCGTTGCCCAGCGAGTAAAGATATCGGACTGCCTCGGCGTACTCCATCAGCCCAGTGCCCCGCGCCTGGCGAAAATGGGACGCGCGGCCAGAGCCAGCAGCGCCGTTCCGCCCACAACTTTGAGTTCGAAGATCCAGACGGAAGCCACGCCCGGGGGCGGCGCCGCCGAGAGAATGATGGCGAGAATCGTGATCAGGCCGCCTGCTACTCCCGCCCAGCGCTGCCCGAACTTGAACCCGCTCGCGAAAATGTACACGAACGGCAGAAACGTCGCGACCACCGTGAGGTCCACCAGAATCTGATAGGCGCTGCGCAGCGTCTCGCCGAGTTGCATCAAAAGCAGGAGAACGCTGGACAAAATTCCTTGCGCCAGGATGGACACGTAGGGCGTGTTCCAGCGCGGATGAAGTTTCGCGAACGCTGCGGGAAGGTAATGATCCAATCCCAGTGCGAAGGGCAGCCGTGTGTTTCCTGCCACGAACGCCGTAAGCTGCCCCACCACGCTGACAGTGATGAGCAGCGCGAAGCAAGGCGACAGCCAGCTTGCGCCCAGGCGTGTGCCGGCCACTTGGCCCGCCTGCGCCAATCCGGTCAGCGTGCTGATTTTTTCGGGCGCTAATAGCTCCAGCATCGCAGCGGTGCCGGCCATATAAAAACCGGCGCACGCCATCCCGCTGATCCATGCCGCGCGCGGGATCACCCGGCCTGTGTCGAAAATCTCGCCGCCCAGAATCGGCGCCACTTCCAGACCGACAAACGCAAAGGCGATCTGCGACCAGAAATTCAGGCTGTTGAAGTCCAGGTTGGGCATCAGGTGAGAACGGGTGGCGGAGCCATCGCGCAGCACGATAGCAATTCCAAACGCGATGAGCAGCGCTGCGAGCAGATAGCTGGAAATTGCACCGAGAATGCCGGCCCATTTGCCGATGCGCAGCCCAACCAGGTTCAGGATGAACGTTAGCCACAGCGCCGCGAGGGTGGCTGGGATGGCGTAGCGCGCGTCTTCCGAATATCGGACACCGGTCTGGCCGAGCATGAAACTCGCCATCGCGACGCCGGAAAGCAGCAGCGTCGGGAAGTAGCAAATGTTGCTGAGGAAATAGAGCCAGGCGCAGAGGAAGCCATGCCAGTTGCCGAATGCGCGCTTGGTCCAGACGTACAGCCCGCCTTCTTCGGGAAACTTACGGGTGAGCGAGGAAACCACCAGCGCGCATGGAAGGAAGAACGCGAGCGCTGCCACCAGCCAGAGCGCCAGCGATCCCGGCCCGGCGTGCGCAGCCGCAGCCAGCCAGCGGACGCCCAGCACCGCGGAGATGTTGAACAATACCACGTGCGGGAGCCGCAGCTCGCGCCGCAGCGCCGGTTGGCTAGGGGCTGTCAAATAGTCAGCGTACACTAAGGGAAAGAGGCAACCCATGGCGACAACTTCCAAAGTGCTGACTTATCAGGACTGGCTCAAGCTCCCCGAGGTGGAAGGTGTCGAAGAGGTTGTCAACGGTGAGATTGTTAAAATGCCGCCGAATAAGCTTCCGCATGCTTATACCGTCGAAAATCTAGCCGACTTGTTAAAGGCGAAGCTAGATCGCAGGACTGTCCAGGTCCTGGTGACTACGTTTGGGCTGGTGATCCGCCGTGATCCGCTGACCACCCGCGTCCCCGATATTGGTGTCTTCATTCGAAGCAAGATGGTCGTGCAAGATGGATACTTCCACTCCGCGCCGGAACTAGTGGTGGAGGTGCTTTCCCCCGCCAACACCCGCGCTGAACGTGCCGAAAAGCTGAAGGATTACGAAATCCTCGGCGTGCCCGAAGTCTGGGTGGTGTCTCCCGAAGCGCAAACGGTTGAGGTTCTGCTGCTTCAAGAGGGACGCCTTACCACCACAACGCTGCTGCGCGAAGGGGAGCTGAAGCCGACGCATTTTCCCGACGCCTCTGTGGACGTAGCTGCCATCTGGCCCAAATAAAAAGCGCCGAGTGCGGTGAAGCACCCGGCGCGTAAGAACACCTGCTTAACTTAAGCTGCCTATTTCGGGCAACCGATTCTCTTCATATCGGCTTCCGGCAGCTCCTTGGCGTCGCGCGCCGCGGCCGGCAGAGCCAAGCCTTTCGGAACCAGCCAGATTTCCACTCGCCGGTTCTTGGCGCTATCCGTGTTTTCAATCGCCTGGCCCTTGCGTTCCTTAGGAGGCGTGGTGGAAACGGCGCAAGAAGTCGGCAGGGATGGGGTTTCTTGCGTGGCGCCCACCCAAACTCCCTTGATGCGCGATACGTCGAGCGAACTGCAGGTGCCGCTGCCACCGCTTAACACGCCGGCGGTGTTGAGCACCCGTTCCCGATCCAGATTGCGGCCCCGGCGCGACCTGCCGCTGGGAGCCTCCGTCGAATCGATGTGGCCCACCAGGACAACATCGTAATTCGGGTTGGCGGCGAGCTGCGGATACAACTGCTCAATGAGCACGCGCTTGCCGCAATTGTTGACTCGCGCGCTGTTCTCCGGGAACAGGATGTCGCCGAAGTGTGTCGCTTCCGCGGCTTCGTTGACCGTGACGGTGGTGGAAGCACTTCCGGATCCGCCCTTGCTATCGGTTACCGTGGCAGTGACGGTCACCTGCTTGGACTGCGGACGGCTATGGTCCGCGCTGAAGGAAACGGGCGTGGAGTCGTATTGAGCGTCGGGACCGGTACCTGTAACCGTGCCCTCCGTTGCCGCCCAGCTATAAGTAAGTGTCCCGCTGCAATCGGAACCGCTAGCCGTCGCGTGTACCGCGGCCATCTGTCCGTGATTGAGTTCCGCGGGATTGGCGGTTACACCGCTCACCGTCGGCCGGCTGTAGTTGTTGACGTGGACGGTAATCGGACTGGCGTCCGCGCCGCGGCCGGGGTTGGTGGCGTCGGCGATATGCAGGCCGATCATGATGTCGCCCGAGGAATTCGGCATGTAGGTATACTGAGCGCCGGTTCCCACCGAGCTTCCATTGGCGGACCATTGATAGTTCAACTGGTGCCCTTCCGGATCGGAAGCGTTCGAGCTGAGATTTACGGCGTCGCCCGGACAAACCGTGGTCGGGCTGGCGCTGATCGCGCCCGGATTAATTGCCGCAGCCGGAGGAGGTGGCGGCGTCGCTGGCGGCGGGGGAGTAACCACGGGGGCTGCCTCGCCACGATGGCCGAGATACAGCGTGAGACCGGCGGTGGCCTGAAGGCCATTCAGGATTTTGCCGTTGGGGATGTAGACCGTGCCTAGGCTAGGCGGGCCGCTCGGCAGTCCAAAGCGCGGACCGATCCCCACTAAGCCTCGGACGTCGATGCGGAAACCAAACCACTTGTTCGCCTGGTACTTGATTCCGCCGCCATAATTGCCTTGGAACCGCTCATCGGTGTTAAAACCGCCGAATCCGGAGTTCGGAGGCATTGCTTCGCCCCACTTTTTCGCATTTTTGCCCAACACATCCCAGGTTCCGCCTGGGCCTGCCGCCACGAACGGCCGGAACTTGTGGTCGCGCGGCGTAAAGTACAAAACCACATCTACGGCCGGCTGCAGAGTATGGATCGGGAACGGCGGCTGGAGGATGGCTCCGTCCGGTGGATTCGACAGGAAATTATATTTGTTCCACGAATACGCGTTGAAGCTTTCCTCAATGCCCACGTAGTTCCAGAAATTCTCCGTGACGCGGCCACCCAGTATAGCGGCGGGCTGAATCTTGCCGCCTAAACCCGCGGGGATCCTTTTGTAGTCCGAATATCCTCCGTAGATGTTTAATTCAAAGAAATTGTTGTCCTCATCTGATGAGTGTGCCGCCGCGTTTTGCGCGCGCGCCGGATTTGGAATTCCTACGACGCCCAATGCAGCCAGCGCCAGAACCGGATACCTCCATACTCCTCGCATTGTTTTTCACCTTTCCTCTGATTCATTTACTGCTTGTAAGAACAGCGTGATCACCCTGTTGGGCCACAGTGGCCTGAGGCAGATCGAAAACCAACGCCCCCCGCGCGGCACTGAGCGCGAAAATCCGCCGGGGAAGGTCGGGTGCGAACCACAGCATTCGAATGGCGGCGCCTTGCAATCCCTCGTTGGAGAACTCCTGCCAGGAATTGCCGCCGTCCACAGTGCGGTAAACATTGCCGTACTGAACCAAAAAGGCTTCGCGTGCCTGCGATGGATTGAAGCGAACCGAGTCCACGGTAGCTGCGGGAACGCCTTCGGTCACAAGCTTCCACTGTGCGCCTTCGTCAGTAGACTGCAAAATGCCGCGGGAAGTTGCAGCAAGAATGGCGATATCGTGCTCCACCGGGAGCGCCACATCATAGATATAGTACCCGTTCGGTACCAGGGCCGCTTGCCAGGTGTGGCCGGAATCCTCGGAAATGAACAGACCGGAACCGGTTTGGGCTGCCAGCCGGGATGCGCCGGCCGGAGGAGCGTAAATCGCCAGAACGGATACGCCCGTAATTCCGGGAGCTTTCACTTGCTCCCAAGTTGCTCCGGAATTGGAACTTCGGAATAGCCCTGAGTCGGTTCCGGCGAACAGTACCAATTTGTCTTTCTCCAGCTTCACAGCCCGCAGGGCGTGGATATGAACCCGCCCGGCACCATGGATCACTTGGACGGGGCGGCCCTTCCTGACCTGCCGCACGATCACGGCACCAGGCTCCGGCACGGGTCACCCAGCTTTTCCCCGCGTCCGCTGATTTTAGAATCGCGTCGTCGCTCGCGGCGAAAACTTCGTCCGTGCTGCCCAAGGAAGCCGTTAGGCTATGCAGGTTTCTGCCCTGGAGCGCCTCTTCATTGGCCCGCAAAGACCATTGGAGGCCGCCGTCGCCGCTCACAAAAACGCCGCCATACAAGCCCTCGTAAGTGCTGCTGGCGTACAGGCGCTTGCCGTCCGAAGTGATCTCCGAGAGGCGATGATTCGCGAATCCTTCGTTCACCGCGTGGAACGTCTCGCCCGAATTCGTGCTCTTCAGAATGCCCGCGAATTCAGTGGCCAGATACAGGGTGTGCGGGTCGGCCGGATCGAACACCATCCAATTGACCTGTTCCGTAGTCAAATGCTGCCAGGTTTTGCCGCCGTCGGGCGATTTGAAAAGCCCCAGCGTGGTGCCGGCGAAAATCGTGTCTGAATTGTGGGGTTCTTCCGCGATGACGTGCGTCCGGCGATGAGTGCCCGGAATCCCGTGGATCTTGATCCATGCCTAGCCGCCGCTGTCGCTCCGATAAATGCCGCTGCAAGCGCTGGCGAACACCAATTGCGGATGGTTCGGGTCCACGCGGATGGAAAAGATATCGGAGTCGTCAATCAGGCCGGTGGAAATGGAATGCCAGGTGGCGCCGCCGTCGGTGGTTTTCCAGGGTAAGTGCGGGGTTCCGGCATAAAGGATGCTGGTGTTGGAGGGATCGAAGGTCAGGGCCGTGATGTCCTGCATTTCCGGATCGTTCTCGCGCGAAATCCTGCGCCAGGTGGCCCCGCGATCCAGGGAAACAAAAACACCTTTGGATGTTCCGGCGGCCAGTGTGCCGGAATTCTGCGGCGACATTGCCAGCGATTCGATGCGAAAGCCGCGGATGCCGGCCAGAGCCTGCCAGGTTTGGCCGCCGTCTTTACTCTCGTAAACACCCGAATCCCGCGAATCCCCAGCGTCCAGACCCGCATAGTAATGCGGAGATTCTTTCGGATCGATCAAAACGGAGTTAAAGACACCGGGAGTTCCGCGCGGAAAAGGCAGCAAACGCCAGGATGCGCCTGCATCATCAGAACGAAACAGCAAAGAATCACGCGAACCGGCAACCAGCGTGCGGCCATTCTCGGGATCAATCGCGATCGCTCGCGCGCTCCCGCCGAACGGACCAGCCAACTTCCACCCGCCAATCACAGGAAGCGTGGCAACCAGAAATATTGCGAGACCCAGGGCTGGTTGCCTACCCAGCTTTGTTCGTGGCACTTCCTAATACGATATCAAAAAACAATTGTCTTGGGAATCGCCGATGACTGGCGAAGTTATTGAAACATCGATTGTTACAAGGATTTAATGCAACCCTTCGGGCGATAGAATGCGTCGAAGCATCCGTTATTTCCTCAGCCAATTCCCGAGGCCGATCCAGATTCTCCACCACTAATCGGCTGTTCTCGCCGGCGGTTTCAATTGAGATATCTCCGACGCCGAAGATCCGCTGCCCCATGGATTGAAGCACTCGAACGTCCTGCACTTTGGGAAGTTGAATGATCCGCATGGATTTGGAAGCCAGTCCGGTTTCGTAGCGCAGTTTGTCTCCGGCGATGGTGAGTTTCACGGCTTGCCGCTGCAAGTGGCGCTTGATGGGCCAAAGCAATAGGAACAGGCTCACGATCGGTAAGTATGGAACGCGCTGATCGGGATAATGATCCGCCACGTAGGTGTATTGAACAACCACCGCCGCGCATACCACCAACATGGCGCACACGTAGCCCGCCTTGATGAACTTCATGCTGGGGCGAATCACGATGTCGGCCATCAGGCACAATTATAGTTACGCGATGAAGGTTCCTGTGAAGCGAGCACGGCGGAAGCAATCGGGAGCGCGAGTGGCCCGCTACGTTATCTCGTTGCCGGAACGCGTGGTGCGCTCGGCCGCGGCGCTGGCCGGCGGATTGATTCGCGAGATCGGCGATGTGTCGGTTCCCTCCGCGGTGCGCCGAACCAAAACGTACCAGATGATGGTGGATCATTGCGCTGCGTTTCATGATCGAGCAGGTGGGCGAGGTGAAAGGTGTATATCCGTCGGGGCGCGAACTGGCCAGCGACTTCTCTGCTGCGCCGTACCGCGGGCCACGGGATCGAGTTGGCGGGTCTGCTCGCGTTTCGAGCTTCTCCCGTGTGGATCATGGCCGCGCTCGCCGACGTGTCAGGCGCCGGGCGGCACATCGTTCAGGAGATCGCCGATGCGCTCAAGCAGGAAGGGCTGCTCGCGGGCGAAGCCAGATTCGAAAACGTCGATCAGCTTTTGGAAGGGCTGGAGCAAACTGCCAGCCAGGTGGCCGATTTATGCAATGCGCCGCCGCTGGATGTAGCCGGCCTGCGCCGGGAATGGAGCGCCTTCCGTGAAGCCGTCGCCAAAATCCCGCCGCGCAATCTGCCCTCGGTCGGGTTCCTTGGGCAGCATTGGGAGCAGTTGAAAGCCGAAGCCGCCAGCGCAAAACCGTCCGGTATTCGAACTGTCGTCGATGATGGCGGTCTCGGCGATTGCGCGCGTTCCGGTGACGTTGCTGAAGCTGGCCCGCGCTTCGAATCGCGCAGTCTGGCGATCCGGGCAAACGCTGGGCGGAAGCGTCCTGCTGCACTACAGCCAGGTTTTAGGCGACATTCACGAACGGGGCTACGCGGCGTATTGGGCACAGGAGTTTCAGCCCTATCTGCGCGCGGCTGCCGGGCAGTTTTCACCCAAGCACCGGTCGCTAACGGCGCGCTGGCTGAAGAACGCGATTCGGTAGGTCATATACTAGGGTCGAGTGAACAAGCGGGCCATAACCTGGCTGCTGGCCGCGCTGCTGGCTATTTCGGCCAGCGCCGCCGTGCCTGTCGCTCGCACGGGAACGGGTAGCGCCAGTCGGCGATTGTATGGATCGCACAGTGATCGAGCCGAGCAGCAGCGTCGAGATCCATACTCGCCCCGCCACTCCCGCCCGGCGCCCTGCTGTTCTGCTCAACTATGAACCGCCGGCAAAAGGCCGGCATTTTGCAGCGTCGCTCTACCAGCGTCCTCCACCTTCTCTTCGATAGTCCCATCTCGAAGAAGAAAGGAGGGCGTTACCATGCGCCAATTCTGGCGAAATCTATTTCGTGATTCGGCTGGGCCCGAGTCATTAATTCCATTGATCAATGGCCGCGCGCGGATCTGCGCGCCTTGAGCGATGCTGAGCTGAAAGCCATCCATTGGCGTGCGCTGGGTCTTGCCGAAGTGATTCGCTCTCACGGCCGTGGTGGCCGAGCGCGTGCTCGGCCTGAAGATGTTCGACGTCCAATTGCAAGGCGCGCTGGCTCTTACCGCCGGAAAGATTGCCGAGATGCAAACGGGCGAAGGCAAAACGCTGGCCGCCGTGCCGGCCGTGGTCTGGTTCGCCAGGGAAGGCGCGGGCGTTCACGTGATGACGGTGAACGATTATCTGGCGCGCCGCGACGCCCAATGGATGGGCGGCATCTACGAGTTCCTGGGGCTTTCCGTGGGCCATGTGCAGCAGGGGATGGACAATCGAAGATCGCCGCCGCGCCTACGCTTGCGATATCACCTATGCCACCGCCAACGAGATCGGGTTCGATCTGTTGCGCGATGGCTTGGCGCTCTATCCGCGCGAACAGGTGCAGCGGCCGTTTGCGACCGCGGTGATCGACGAAGCCGATTCCATCCTGATCGATGAAGCCCGCATTCCACTGGTGATCGCGGGCGGTGAAGCGGGCGAGCAGTCCGCTGGCTTATCAGGTGGATCGCGTCACGCGATTTTTCCACCGCGGCCGGCATTTCACGCTGGACGAATACGCCCGCAACATCGCGCTCACCGATGCCGGCATTCGCGCCATCGAAACTTCGTTCGGCTGCGGCAATCTGTTCGAGGAACAGAACCTCGCGCTGCTGACGGCCGTTCAGGATTCGCATCCACGCCCACGCGCTGCTGCGCAGAGACGTGGATTACCTGGTGAAAGATGGCGCCATCGAATCGGTGGACGAGTTCAAAGGCCGCATCGCGGAGAATCGGCGCTGGCCGGCCGGATTGCACACCGCGATTGAAGCCAAGGAAGGCCTGGCGCTCAAGACCCAAGGCCGGATTCTCGGATCCATCACGCTCCAAAACCTGATTTCGCTCTACCCGATGGTCTGCGGGATGACCGGCACCGCCGCCACGCAAGCCGACGAGCTCCGGCTGGTTTATGGCCTGGAGGTGGAGGTGATTCCCACCAATCGGCCGATGATCCGCGCCGATTTGCCGGATCGCGTTTACGCCAGGAAATTCGATAAGGAAAGAGCAGTGCTGCAGGAGATCCGGCGGCTTCACGCGAGCGGCCAGCCGGTGCTGGTGGGAACGCGCAGCGTCGAGGAATCGGAGCGCCTGAGCGCCCGCTTATCGGACATTCCGCATCAGGTGCTGAACGCCCGGCACGAAGAGCAGGAGGCGGGCATGATCGCGCGGGCGGGCTTGGCTGGGGCCGTCACTATTTCGACCAACATGGCCGGCCGCGGCACCGACATCCAGCTGGGGCCCGGAGTGGCTGAGTTGGGCGGATTGCACGTCATCGGGACCAATCGCCATGAAAGCCGCCGCATCGATAATCAACTGCGCGGGCGCGCCGGGCGGCAGGGCGATCCCGGCAGCTCGGAATTTTTCATTTCCCTCGAGGACGATCTGCTGGTGAAGTACGGCGCCGACAAGTCAGGATATCGAGAAGCATCCAGCGGATTGCCGAGGGGCAGAACCTCGAAATCCGGCGCTTTCTGCAAAAATATGAGAGCGTCATCGAAGGCCAGCGCCAGAAGATCCAGCAGCGGCGCCAGGCAATCCTGACTGGCGAGACAGCGGTCTCCTCCGAACTGGAGCGGCTGGTTGCGCTGCGCACCATCGACGACCTGTGGGCCGATTACCTGGCCGCCATCACCGACCTGCGCGAGGGCGTCCAGTGGCTTTCCTGGGGCGGCCGCGACCCGCTGCATGAGTATCTGACGTCGGTTCATTCGCTCTTTACCCAGCTGGAAGAGCAGCTCGACGGGGAGATCGCCAGGCGCTTGGAGGAGGCCGAAGAGTCCGGCCTGGACCCTTCCCAACGCGGCGCCACCTGGACTTACCTGACCACCGATCAGCCGTTTGGGACCGCGCACCGAGCGGATGATGCGCGGGTTAGTGCGAAAATTGGAGGCATGCGCGCCCGTCTTTTTCGACTCGGGCCGCGTCATTCGATTGGAGCCGAAGTTTGATCTTTCGGGAGGTTGAGGACCGCGACCTGATCGCCAAGGCGCGTCGGGGGCACGTGGAAGCCTACAACGTGCTCGTGTCTCGCTGGGAGAAGCGTGTCTTCAATTATCTCTTGCGGTTGGTGGGGCAGCGTGAGGACGCTCTCGATCTCAGCCAGGATGTGTTCTTGAAGGCCTATCAGAATCTGAAGAAGCTGGACGACCCGGCCAAGTTCCCGGGCTGGCTGTTTCGGATTGCGCACAACGAGGCCTACTCGTTGCTACGCAGGAAGCATCCAGAAGCCGAGATGACGGTCGAGCCGAAGATGGCCGAATCGAGCGGGGGGCTGTTCCCCATCGAGTCGACGCTGGCGGTGCGAAGCGCGCTGGCGCGGCTGTCGGACGATCATCGCGAGGCGGTGCTGCTCAAGGTCTATCAGGGATTCAAATTCGAGGAGATGGCGGAGATTCTTTCCTGCCCGGTCTCCACCGTCAAATCCCGCCTGTACACCGCACTCGATCTCCTGAAACAAACTTTAGCTCCAATAAACACGGGGGGCGGAGGCGAAGCGAGGACGAGATGAATTGTGAAATCGATTTAAAAGCGTATGTTGTTGGGGAAGTGACGCGGCAGGAGCGGGGCGTGGTGGAGGATCACGTGCGCGGCTGCCAGAGCTGCCGCGAGGAACTGGACCGGCTGAATCTGACGCGGTCGGCACTGGCGTCGCTCGAAGACGAAGAGATCCCGCGCCGCATCGCGTTCGTTTCCGATCGCGTGTTTGAGCCGCGCTGGTGGCAGACCATGTGGCGCTCGGGTCCGGTGATGGGCTTCGCGTCCGCGGCATTGTTGGCGGCTGCCATTCTGGTGGTTGGTTTCGCGCGGCCGGTGAGCGCCCACGACGCGGCTTCCGTGGATTCGGCCCAAATCGAGCGCCGCGTGGAAGCCAAGTGAATGCGCGTGTAAATGCCGCCGTCACCAAGGCCGTAAGCGAGGCGCAGGTCCAAGCAGTCCGCCGAGTTCGCCAAAGTGATGAACGCCGCCAAACTCCAGCGCGACGCACGAAGTGGCGACTGTCCAGCAAGCCGCTGAATATTTCCAAAAACAGATGGCGCGGCTCGAAGTGGCCAGCAACGAGGGGTCCGGCCAATGAGAATCGCTGCTGTTGCACTGCTGTCGCTTGTGCGCGCTTCCCGGTGGATCATTGGCTGACAGTCCGAGGGCCGACAGCCCCAAAGTAAATCGCGGCATGATCGAAGCCATGGAGCATAGCTTGGACAACAAGCTGTCGGGATTGTGGCCGCAGGATCCAGCGGAGGTTCTCGGGCTTTCGCAGGGCACATACATTCAGGGCTACGGCGCGGTCTTCCTGGGCGAAGTGAATCTCGCGCCCGCCGCTGGGATCACGCCGTTCCATCCGTCCGTAACGGCCGGATGAGGTCCGGCGCACACACGAGAAGAAAATGCAGCGCATGGCCGCCATTCGAACCGCGATGCGCGCCATGCTGGTGGATTCGGCGCGCTCGCTCGATTCGGTTCCCTCCGACGAACAGGTGGCCTTGGGGCTGTCGTTGTTCTATTGGAAGTGGGAAAATCGCGACGGCCTTCCCGCGCAGATCGTGATGCACGCGCCGCGCAAAGCGCTGCTGCAATCGTCCGGCGCCGAACCGGCCTCCATCGCGATCGAAGAGTTTTAATCCATGCGAAACGTGTTTACGCCATGAGGCTGGGCGAGATTCTGATCCAGCGCAAGCTGATCACCGAAGAAGACCTGGAGCGGGCGCTCGAATTGCAGAAGGAGCGCGGCGACAAAATCGGCAAAACGCTGGTCGACATGGGCTTCATCGCCATGCGCGATGTGTCTGGCGGCCCTCTCCGAGCAGTTGGAAGTGCCGCTGGTTTCCATCGACAGTCCTCCCCTGGTATCTTCCGAAACCGAAGCGCTCTCGCCGCGCTTCCTGCGGCAATTCCGCTGCCTGCCGATGAGCCGCGACGACCATACCATCACGCTCGCGATGGCCGATCCGTTGGATGTCGAAACCATCGCCGCCGTGCGCCACTGCACCGGGCTCAAAATCAGCACCGTGCTCGCGCCCGAGCAGGAGATCGTGGATGCGATCGACAAATATTACGGCGAATCGGCCGCGCGCGCCGAAGCGGACTTCGAGTTTCCAGGCCGGCGAGATGTCGGAAGATCTCGAACATCTGCGCGACATGGCGAGCGAGGCGCCGGTCATCCGCCTGGTGAACGCGATCATCGCGTCCGCGGTTGAGAAGCGCGCCAGCGACATCCACCTGGAGCCGTTCGAAAAAGAATTTCGCATCCGCTATCGCATCGACGGCGTGCTTTACAATCAGGACCCGCCGCCGCGCGAGCTGAAGGCCGCCATGATTTCGCGCGTCAAGCTGATGGCCAAGCTCAACATCGCCGAGCGCCGCCTGCCGCAGGACGGCCGCATCAAGATCAAGACGCTGGGCCGCGAAGTGGATTTGCGCGTTTCCACGCTGCCCACGTTATACGGCGAAAGCGTGGTCATGCGCCTGCTGGATCGCTCGGCGGGCGATTTCTACGATCTGGGCCGGCTGGGCTTCGACAAGCACATGCTCGAATCGCATGGAATACTACACGTCGCTGCCGCACGGAATTTTTCTCGTCACCGGACCCACCGGCAGCGGCAAGTCCACCACGCTTTATTCGGCGCTCAAGAGGATCAATCTCAGCGACAAGAAGATCATCACCATTGAAGATCCCGTCGAATACCAGATGGACGGGATCAATCAGCTCCACGTGAATACGCAGATCGGGCTGACGTTTGCCTCCGGGTTGCGGCACATTGTGCGCCAGGATCCGGACGTCATCATGGTGGGCGAGATTCGCGACCGCGAGACCGCCGACATCGCCATCCGCTCGTCGCTTACCGGCCACTTCGTGTTCTCGACGTTGCACACCAACGACGCGCCCAGCGCCATTACGCGCCTCACCGACATGGGCATGGAGAATTACCTGATCACGTCGTCGGTAGTGGCGGTGCTGGCCCAGCGCCTGGTGCGCGTCATTTGCGAGCATTGCAAAGCGGAGAGCGGCACGCGCATCGCGCCGGATGGGAACACGGTAGTCTGTTACGCCGGACGCGGCTGCGAGCATTGTTTCGGATCGGGCTACTCGGGCCGCATGGGTATTTTCGAGATGATGGAGTTGGGCGACGAGATCCGGCAGCTCATCATGAAGAACGCGGACGCGGCGTGCCATCACCAACGTGGCGCGGCGCAACGGCATGCGCAATCTGCGGGAAGACGGCTGGCTGAAGGTGATGAACGGCGTTACCACCGCCGACGAGGTGATGCGTGTCACGCAAGAATTCTAGTGTTGGTAGCTGGATCCGTGGCGCACGCACTCATGCGTGCCGCGTTCACACTCGTGTGAACGCAAGCACTCCAGCGCGGATTTGCACTAGACCACGAATAATCCTCTTCTCGAGTAACCAAACCAGCCTTCACCGGATTCCGCTCAATGTACCTAGCAATCCTGTTCCACTCTGCCTCATCTCGAACCCAATGGTCGTAGGACTCGCGCTGCGAAAATTGTTCGCCAGTGCGATGCAGCAACCGGTTAGCCTCGCGCGCCGTGACGCCTTTCAACGATTTCAGAAGCAGGTTCGGCGCAATCGGTGGCAGAAGAAGCACGTGAACGTGATTCGCCATGACCACAAACGGCCCAAGGCGATACTGCCCCAAGGTCTCGCCGCGAAAAAGCGAATCGATTACGAGAATAGCGATGGCTTCTTTCCGCAAATGGACTGGACCGGCATGCGCTCCATCCAGATAACGATCCACCCACGCGAAAGCTTCGCCATCGGAGACTTTGCGGGCGGGCGGGAAGTGGGAACTCGGCAGGCTGCCGTGCAGATGCCAGGTAAGGAAGAGCCAACAATTGTCGGGATAAATGTGCGGAAGGCGGCGCTGGGAAGGCATGCACTGAGTAGTGGTGTGATCGCATTAATAATCTCGCGTTCACACGAGTGTGAACGCGGCACGCAGGAGTGCGTGCGCCACGGTTCCAATGTGGGGCGCGGCTTGGGTCTCTGGCTGGGTCAGGGTGCGGTATGACTAACTTCTTCTTCCGGGCCGTCGCATCCGATGGACAGATTCGCACTGGCGCCATTCACGCCGAATCTGAGCGCCTGGTTGCGTTCGAGCTGCGCCGCCAGGGACTCACTCCGGTCTATGTCGGCAAGGAAGCCAAGGCGTCGGTTGAAATCAAGCTGCCATCCTTCTCCGGCGGCAGGAAGCGCGACGTTCTGTTCTTCACCCAGGAGCTCTCCACGCTCTTCAGCGCGGGCGTGCCGGTGGATCGCGCGCTTTCCATCACCGCCGAATTAACCGATCGCGCCTCGTTCCGCACGCTGGTTCTGGACATTCTCCGCGTGTTCAAAGGCGGCCGCACGCTGGCCGACAGCCTGGCCACTCACCCGGATCATTTCTCGGATCTGTACATCAATATGGTCCGCGCGGGCGAAGCCGGAGGATCGCTGGCCGTGGTTTTCGAGCGGCTCTCCGAATTCGAGCGCACGCGCGACGATCTGCGCGGCTACATCATTTCTTCGATGGCCTATCCGACACTGCTTTCGCTGGTGGGCATCGGCTCCATTCTGGTGCTGATGAATTTCGTGGTGCCGCGATTCGCGTCGGTCTTTGAAGAATCGCGAATGCAGATGCCGCTGCCCACCAAGATGCTGATGCGTAGGCAGCAATTTTCTGCAAACCTACGGCTGGCTCGGGATTACCCTGCTGGTCGGGTTTACGATCGGAATGTATACCTACGTGCGCACCGCGCCGGGCCGATTGTGGTGGGACACATTGCGGCTCAAGATCCCGGTGCTCGGCGACGCGTTTCGCAAAGCCGAAACAGCGCGTTTTGCTCGCGCCATGGCCACCTTGGTTTCCAACAGCGTGCCCTTGGTGCAATCGCTCGCCATTGCCGGCGCGACGTTGAATAATCGCCGCATTTCAGGATCGCTCGAAGCGGTTTCGCTGGGAGTGAAGCGCGGCGAGGGCATCGCCGGACCTTGCGCCGCGCCGGCCAGTTCCCACCGCTGGCGGCGCATCTGTTGAGCGTCGGCGAAGAGACCGGCCGGCTGGACTCGATGTTCGTGCGCATGGCCGACATTTACGACGCCGACACGCGCGCGTCCATTCGGCGATTTACTTCTTTGTTTGAACCACTGGTAATTCTGATCATGGGAATCATGGTCGGGCACCCTGATTTTGAGCATGCTGCTGGCGATCGTTGGAATGAATGATGTTGCAATGTAGACGAGGTGAAGCCATGAACCACAGGACAACAAGAGACAAGCCGGTGTGACCTTGATCGAAATGATGGTGGTGGTCACCATCATCGCGCTGTTCGCGGCGCTGGTGCTGCCGAAGATGATGCATCAGGCGGACCGCGCGAAAGTTGACGCGGCGCACGCCCAGATCAACGGATTTACCACGGCGCTTGGGTCGTACAAGCTGGATACCGGCGTCTTCCCAACCACGGAGCAGGGCTTGCAGGCGCTCCGCCTGCAACCTGAGGGCGTCGAGAATTGGCAAGGGCCGTATCTGCAGAAGGAGATCGGGAACGATCCGTGGCGGCATCCCTTCGTGTATCAGCTATCCGGGCGACCATGGAGACGAACCCGACATCATCAGCTACGGCGCGGATGGCCAGCCCGGCGGAGATGGGTTCAGTGCCGACATTGTCAGTTGGAAAAACTAAGCTGCAGCGCTCACGGCGCCGCCGGCGTCACTCTCATCGAGATGCTGGTGGTGGTGGCGCTGATCTCGCTGATGGTCGGCATCAGTTATCCCGCGATCACGTCCGGAATCGATTCGTTGCGCCTGAACGCCGCCACCAACGGCGTGGTCAGCTTCCTGGATTACGGGCTCAGCCGCGCCGAGCGCCGCCAGCAGACGGTGGAGATCACGATTTCCAAGGCCGACAACTCGATCGAGATGCGATCCAGCGAGCCGGGCTTCTATCGCAAGCTGCAGATGCCGGAGGGCGTCTCCATCGTGCAGGTGCTTCCGCAATTGCCCGAGCAATCCCGATCTCAAGCGCGATTTTCTGCTCTATCCGGGCGGAACCGTGCCGCCGCTCGGGCTTGCAGTTGATCAATCGCCGGAATGTTCAGCGCGTGGTGCGTGTCGACCCCATCACGGGCGTGCCGCGCGTGGAGGCGCCGGAGCAGCCCAGTGAGACAGCGCGGTTTCACTTTGCTGGAGGTCATGGTGGCGACGCTGATCATGGCGATTGCCGTGGCTGGGCTGATGGGGGCCATCTCCACTTCTCTGCGCAACGCCGCGCGGCTCACCGATCACGATCGCGCGGTTCTGCTGGGCCACCAAAAAATGGACGAGCTGCTGATCGCCACCGGGCCTGCGCGAAGGGCGTGCCGTTCGATGGAACGTGGGGCCCGGAGGTGACCGGCGGCAAGCGATATGGGCTGGCGCGCGCGCCTCACGCCGTTCGAAGTCCCCAAGGGCGGCGGCGTGGGACAGCCATTTATCGAGCGCGTGGAATTGGAAATCTGGTGGATGAGCGGCACCCAGCGCCATTCGTTTCGGCTGGAGGGTTTTCACCGCGCCTTGCTCACCACGGCCGATCTGGCGGCGGTCAGGCTCGCAATGAGCGGAAATGCATGTGGCGCACGCACTCTTGCGTGCCGCGTTCACACTCGTGTGAACGCAAGGAAAGTTTTGGATGCAGCCGATTATTTCGCGGACGCGACAAAGCGTTCACATGAGTGTGAACGCGGCACGCAAGAGTGCGTGCGCCACGACGCCGGCGTTACCCTGATCGAACTGCTCATCGCCGTCCTGCTGCTGAGCCTGCTTTCCGTGGGTATCGTCCTCACGCTGCGCGTTGCCTTGAGCGCCATGAACAAGTCGGACTCCAAGCTCATGGCCAACCGGCGCGTCTCCAGCGTGGAGCGCATTCTGGATCAGGAAATCGAAGGAATCATGCCGGTGACGGCGGACTGCCAGCCGCAGCCGGGCGTAACCGGGACCCAAGCTGATGTTCTTCCAGGGCGAATCGCAATCCATGCGCCTGGCCTCCACTTACTCGCTCCAACAGGGTGAACGCGGCCTGCCGATGATTCTGGAATTTCAGGTCATTCCCGGTGAAGACGATCAAGGCGTGCGCCTGATTGTGAATGAGCATTGGTACACCGGGCCGCGCGGTGCGGGCGTGTATTGCATCGGCCCCGGGAGCTGGCGCCGACGGGGTCTCCCGCCGCTTCGCGCCCATCAGCGTCGGACCGGACTCCTTTGTTCTCGCCGATAAGCTGGCCTATTGCCGCTTCACTTTTCGCGATCCCCGAGACGCCTCCTCGATCCGCCGGTCTGGGTGGAACGTTGGGTGAAGCCCGTGCTTCCCAGCGCCATCCGGATCGAGATGGCGCCGCTCGCGCCGGACCTGGGGCGCCTGCAACCGGTCACGCTCACCATTCCAGTGCATGTGACGCGCTTGCCGTTGCCCCCAGGGCCGTATGAAAACACAGACATCAACTGATTCCGCTCGCGCGCGTTATTGCCGTTCAGCAGGCGCGGCCCTATTGCTGGTCTTGTGGCTGGCCGCGGCGTTATCGGCGATTGCATTCACCCTGGCCAACACGGTCCGTGGCGAAATAGAGCGGAGCTCCACCGATGCCGACGGCCTGAAAGCCTATTATCTGGCGGAGGGCGCCATCGACCGGACGTTGGTCTACATCCAGTCCGGCGCCGCCTTTGTCGGTCCCGATGGAAAGCCGCGCTTCCAACTCGGGAAAACGCACGTCCTGCAACCTGGATTTTCCGACCGGCGTGGCGCGCGTCGAATACATCCCGGAAAACTCCAAGCTGAACGTGAACACAGCGCCCCCCCCAGAACTCATGAATCTGCTGCTGGCGCTGGGCGTGGATCCAAATCGGGCCCAAGCCATCGTGGCGGGCATCCTCGATTGGCGCGGCGGCACTCCCGGCGGATCGTTTACCGAGTTCGATCAATATTACTTGTCGCTCACGCCGTCTTTTCGCGCACGGCATGCGTCTCTTCAAGAGATTGAGGAATTATTGCTGGTGCGAGGAATCACTCCGGATTTGTTCTACGGCAGCTACACGCCGGACGCGGAGGGAAGGCTCATCCCGCACGACGGCTTGCGCGACTGCCTCTCGGTCTTCGGCTCCCCCGGTGCTGTTGGATGTGAACAGCGTGACGCCGGAAGTGATGGAGGCGGTGGGCGTCGCGCCGGAAACCGCGGCGGCCATCGTGGCTCTGCGCAAGGTCGCGCCCATTCAAGACCTGGGACAACTGGCTCCCTTGAACGGCGGAGGGAAAGGCATGGCCCGGCTCGGGATGACCAACGGAACCATCGTGACGCTGCGCGCTACGGCCCAACTCGGCTTCCCAACGGCCAGCTTTCGGATTTGCACCGCACCGTTTCCGCCATGGTCAAGCTTCTGGGAACGGATTGGAATCCGCCGTTCCACATCCTGCGCTGGTACGACAACGCCAGCATCCTGCAATGAAGTGCATATGTAATGAAGTGCATATTCGATGACAAGCATTGATTTTGCAAAATGGCTCGCCATTGGGACCGGCATCGGGATCGAAATCGGATCTCAGGATCTGACGGTCACCGTCGTCCGGCTGCGTCCCACCGGGGTGCGAGTGCTGGGGGAGCTCACTATCCCGCACTTTCGGGAGCAACCCGCCGCCGAGTGGGGCGGCGCGTATGCGGGATTTTTGCAGAAGCTGGGAGTGGGGCATCTGGCCGCCACGGTACTGGTGCCCCGGGACGAGGTGACGGTGCGGCAGATTGCGCTGCCGGGCGTTACGGACAAGGATCTCGCCTCGGCGGTGCGGTTTGAAATCGATTCCCTGAATCCGCATTCGGAAGAAGAAGTGGCGTATGACTGGGCGCGCATCGGCAACACTGCTTCGGTTCTGATCGCCATCACGCTGCGCTCGGTGGTGGAGCGCTATACCGCGCTCTTCTCCCAGGCCGGTGTAAAGGCTGCGTGCTTCACATTCTCCGCCCCCGCCATTTATTCGGCTCTGCGCCTGCTCTCCAGGCCCCCGAAAGATGGCTTCCTGGCGCTGGAGCCGGCCGAAGGCGGCCTGGAGGTGTATGGCGAAAGTGCCACGCGTCCGATCTTTTCCGCGCGCCTGGATCAGCCGTCCGATCGCGTTCGGACCTTGGCCGTGTCCGAACTCAGGCTGCCGCCGGAGACTGAAGCGGCTTCCTTGCGCGATCAACTTCCCCAGCCTCTGGCACAGCCGGAGACCTACGAGCCCTCCCGCGCCTGTCTCTCCTACGCCGCGGCCCTGGCCGGCGCCGGCCTGCTGCATCCGCTCAGCTTGAATCTTCTGCCGCCTCGAGCAGCGGCAGTCCGCATCCCGGTTGCGCTATATTCCTACAGCCGTTCTCGGGTGTATCGCCTTGCTGCTGCTGGCCGCTGTTCTGGCGTATCCCAGCTATGCGGATCGTCACTATCTCAGGCTGTTGCAGGCGCAAATCCAGGTGTTGGATCCGATCGCAAAGAGAGCTGCCTATGTGGACCGCGAAACCATCAACGAGCGCAACCGCTCCCAGACGCTGGATAATTTCCGGCAGCAGACCCGCCAGGATCTGGACGCATTGAATGAACTGACGCATCTGATGGCCCCTCCCGGCTGGGTCAACTCGCTGCAGCTCACTCGAAGCTCGGTGAGCATCACCGGCCAGACCGATCAGGCCGCCGGGTTGATCAAGCTGCTGGACGGCTCGCGCCAGTTCCAGGGTTCTTCTTTCTCGCTGCCCCTCCAGAAAAGCGGAGGAGGAGAGCTGTTCACCATCCGTTCGTCCCGCAAGGGAGTGACGCCATGATGTTCGGAAGAATGACGCTGAGGGAGAGGAAGTGACGCTCACCGATCGCGACCGGCGTGCGCTGCTGATCTTGGGCGCCGCCCTGGTGGTGGGCGGGCTGCTCTATTGGTATTCCAACTACACGCCGTCTTCGAGCGGCGGGGCGAAGATCAGCTCTCCGGTGGACAGCGTCGACCGCAGCCAAAAGCGTCTCGCGATGTTGCGCAGGCAGGCCGCATTGCTTCCGGGCAGGGAAGCCGTCCTGAAGCAGATTTCGCTCGAGTTGGCGCAGCGCGAAAAAGGTCTCATCCCCGGCGATACAGCGGAGCAGGCACAGGCGCAACTGCTGCAAATTATTAAACGCATCGCCGAACAGCAGAGCCCCCCGCTCGACTTGGGGCAGGTGGAGCTCGGGCGTCCCCAGCCCTTCGGCACCGCTTACGGCCAGGTGAGCGTTTCCATTACCATTACTTGCCGCATTGAGCAATTGCTCAATTATCTGGCCGCGCTGAGCGCTCGGCCGGAGCTGATCGCAACCGAAGAGATTCGCTTCGGCATGTCACAGCCGAAACAGAAGACGATGCCCGTGCGCCTGACCGTCTCAGGCCTGGTAGCCCGGCGCCTGGTGCCCGCGCGGAAAGGCCAGTACGAGTTTTGAGCGGGAAATTACGACTCTTGGATCTGGTGTTGCTGGTGGCTGCCGGGCTGCTGTACTGGCACTTGCGTGGCGAGTGGATCGATTCGCATGCCCGCGATCTGGCGTTACTGAATAGCACCCTTCCCGCCGCGCGCGTCCCCGGTCTGGCGCCGTTGGAAAAGGTGGACCCAGTCAGCGCGGCTGATTTTGCCGATGTCGCCACCAAGAACCTATTCTCGGAAGATCGAAATCCGAATGTGATCGTCGATCCTCCGAAGCCTCCGCCACCCAAGCCGCAGCCTCCTTTCCCGGTGGCTCACGGGGTGATGTTGTGGGATGGCGTGCCTCCCACCATTGTGTTGAGCGAGCAGGCCGGCGGACCTCAGAAGGGCTATCATCCCGGGGACACCATTGGCCCCTGGAAACTCGTCTCGGTGGACAGCAGCTATGCGGATTTCGAATGGGATGGCAAGGATTTTAAGAAGCGCATCGACGAGCTGATCGATCGAACGCCCATCGTGGAAGCTTCAGCGCCGCCGTCCGGCGCCGGCGCAAAGCCAGCCGCAGCCAAGCCGGCCAGTCAAAATTTGTCCAATAGTTCGCGCTCCGGACCAGGGATCGACGTGGGGGCCGGGCTCAAGGCTTGCACGGCAGACGACAGCTCCCCCGACGGCACGGTGGTGGATGGCATGAAGAAGGTAGTGAGCGCCACGCCATTTGGGAGTAGTTGCCGCTGGGAGCCTGCCAAATAGAAAGCCAAATAGAAAGCCAAATGGAAAGAAAAGAGGAATCATGAAGACCATCGCACTCACACTGCTCGCTGCCGCGCTTGGATGCGCGCAGAGCAACACGTCTGCCCGGCGCAACCTCTGCCACCCCCTCTGCGGCGGCGTCCAAAGCCACAGCGCAAAAAAAGCCGGTGCAACCCACCGCCCCGCAGAAGACTCAAGCGCAATCGCAAAGGCAAACCATTCCGGCCGGCGCGACGCAGGTGGAACCGAACCTGTACCGCTACACCGATTCCAGCGGCAAAACCTGGAACTATCGCCAAACACCGTTCGGCATTTCGAGGTGGGAGGAGACGTCGACTCCCGCGGCCCAGCCCACGCCTGCGAAGCCCGAGCCCGTGGTAGTGACGGATTTGGGCGACAGCTACCGCTTCGAGAAGCAGACACCCTTCGGCAAGTCTAGTTGGGTTCGCAAGAAGTCTGAACTGACCGTCGAGGAGAAGGCCCTTACCGGTGGCCAGCCGGCGCCATCGACGACTGCCGCGGCCGAGCCCACGGCTGCGAAGCACGAACCCGTGGTGGTGACGGATCTAGGCGACAGCTACCGCTTCGAGAAGCAGACACCCTTCGGCAAGTCTACCTGGGTTCGCAAGAAGTCTGAACTCACCAGCGAGGAGAAGGCCCTTACCGCGGGCCAGCCAGCGCCCTCGAGTTCAAACCAAAACAGCGTCAATAGCAAGCCGGCGGGGAATCAATAAGTGCGCCTTTGGGTTTGGTTTTGTTGTCTTGTGCTTTCTGCAATTTTGTTGAGCCCGGCTCTGGCTCAAGATCCACAGCCAATTCCGCCTCCGCGCCAAGGACCGCTCATCCCCGGCATCTCACCCTTGCCAACGCCTCCCCCACCCCGCGAGCAGCAGACTTCCCCCGCGATCAACCCGCAGTCCCCGACGACGCCGCAGCCGTCCGCCGCACCTGCACCAAACCGCCCCGGCCCACCCACCGTTTATGGCGGCCTGGCGCTAAACAACGCTTCGCTCACTGAAGTGATCGATCTGCTGGCGCAAAAACTCAAGATTAATTACATCCTCGATCCCCGTGTCAAAGGCGGCGTCATCCTCAATACTTACGGCGAAACCAAGGACATCGACACGCGCTCGCTGCTCGAAACCATCCTGCGCATCAACGGTTTCGGCATGGTGAAACAGGGCGAGCTGTATCGCATCGTCCCGCTCACGGATATTTCGCACCTCCCCATACCCCCAGAGACGAAGACGGATCCCAACAGCATCCCCGAAGACGACCAGACCATGTTGAATCTGGTTTTCCTGAAGTACGTTACCGCCGACGAGTTGGCCAAGGTTCTGGAGCCGTTCGAAGGCGAGAATGCCAAAATCTACGTTTATGCCCCGGCGAATCTTCTGTTGATGCTCGATAGCCGGCGGAGCATGCGCCGCTTGATGGAGATGGTGGCTCTGTTTGACAACGATTCGCTGGCCAACCAACGAGTCCGTGTTTTCAGCGTGAAAAATGGCCGGCCGTCGGACCTGGCCAAGGAGCTGGAAAATATCTCAAAGGCTATCGCCTTGTCGGACAAGAATTCGCCCATCAAGTTTCTGCCCATCGATCGCATCAACACCATCATCGCCGTGGCTTCCAATCCCGGAGCTTTCAAGGAAGTGGAGCAGTGGCTCGAGAAGTTGGATGTTCCGATCAAAGTGGCGGCGGGCGGCGTCAAGGATTACGTCTATCGGGTGCGATATGGCGACGCCGCGTCCATGGCTTGTTCTATCCAAGCGCTGTACGGCCAGCTTTCTGGCTACGGAGGTTATGGGGGCGCGCAATCTTCGATCATGGCTTGCATGGCGATGTCGAACACAACTGGCAACGGGTTCGGCAACACATACGGGGGTAGCGGTTTTGGGAATACCGCCTTTGGAGGCGGAGGTTTTGGAGGTGGTGGGTTTGGAGGCGGAGGTTTTGGAGGCGGGGGTTTTGGAAGCTATAGCCAAGGGCCATACGGCAATGGTGGGTACGGTGGGGGTGGTTACGGCGGCGGCAACGGAGGTGGATACGGATACAACTCAGGCGTCGGGGGCGTAACGCCCTTCGCAAATCCTGCTGGTGGGGCCGCTGGGAATGGAGCGGTTGCCGCGGGAGGACGGGGAGAGGGCGATCTTACCGGTAATTATCTGGGCACCTCACCCGGTGGCTCTGCTAGCCGCGGTCCCCGCGTCATCGCCAACCCGATGAACAATACACTGCTGATCCAGGCTACTCCCCAAGAATACGAGGGCATTGAGCAGTTGATCCGGGAACTGGATGTTCCCCCGCGCCAAGTCCTTATTGAAGCGAAGATTTATTCCATTGATCTAAGCCACAACTTCTCAAGCGATGTCACGGCCGCGTTGCAGTCGCTTTCCGGAGCCGGCGCTACTTCGACAACCGCGCCGATTACAAACACGGCGGCATCGCTTTTAGGGTCCCTCGCCGGGGGCGGAGTCACGCTGAGTGGAGCAACGCTGGTGGGCAAGAGCCGCGCACTCTCCGGCATCGTGAGCCTGATGGAATCGGAGAGCAATGCGAAGATTATTTCCTCGCCTTCCATCATTGCTACAGATAGCATCCCGGCCTCCATTAACGTTGGCACCACGGTTCCCACCGCCGCCGGTAGCACTACCAGCGCACTGGGATCGGTGACGACCGGCGTTTCCAACGTAAGCACCGGAATCGGGCTAAATATCACCGCCCGCGTGACACCTAGTGGGGTGGTCACCATGATCATCAACCAAAACGTGAGTGATCCTCAGGCCACCGATCCGACCCTGACCAGCATATCGTCTCCTTCTTTTGCGACCAAGTCCATCACCACGCAGGTGACGGTTCAGGACGGCGACACCATCGCGATCGGCGGCCAGATCCAGGAGAGTACTTCCTCGACGTTGAATGGAATACCGGTGCTCGATCGAATACCGGTATTTGGGGCGCTATTCGGCGCTCGGTCCTACAAAAAAGAACGGACGGAACTGATCATGTTCCTTACGCCGCACGTCATTCTCGACAGCACTCAGTTGTTGGATGCGAGCGACGAACTGAAAGACCAAATCAAGCTCCTGCGCAAAGACGTCAAGGAATAGGTGATTTCCCGGAGTAAGTCACAGAAAGCAATGGGACGCATTCCGGTAGCCTGAGATCTATTCCTCGCCAATAAGGCCCATGTTGCGACCATTCAATCCCCTAGATCTACCGTTGGCTGTAAAGCTTTGACTCGACAAGAGAGTCTGTGATGTAATAAACCGCTATTAGCTAGTGAGTTTAGGTGACCAGCGGGTTGTGAGATCAACAATTTACGCTTGACTTGTTCCGGCAGGTAGTGTTATGAATGATTGACTGCGTCCGAACAGGTTTGGCGGCATTCATTCTTTGGCGCATGAATCCCGCGAGCACAAAAGAAGATACGAGAAGTTCCAAAGCAAGTTGAGTCTGGATGGAGACAATGAAGCAAGATCGAGCAAGCAAGGTGGCGGCAGCCGCCTGGCGCTCATTCGCGCGATGTTTGATCGGCTGAGATTTCAAAATCTTCATGACGAGCATTTCACTCGAGGCTCAGGTTGAAAAAGATAACTTCCATCAATTCAATTCAGATTTTCACAAGGAGAAGGAAATGGTAGATTTTCGCAAATGGCTTTTAGCCCTGGCTGTCGTTGGCCTGCTGCTCGGACTGGGTAGCTCTGCGGCCTATGCGCAGGGAAGCTCGTTTTCATGCTCGGCCACAGCCGTGCCTAACATTGTCCGCGCAGAGGGAATCACCGAGCTGTTGGGTGACTTGATCCTGAATTGCACTGGCGGTCTCACGACGCCGGGCGGGCAGCCGATCCCCCTACAGAACGTCGTGATTACGGTTGGTGGCGTCAACGTTACCAGCAGGATCGTCGGCAGCACCAATCCCACTAGCCCCACCTACGACGTGTCTGAGGCGCTGCTTTTAATCGACGAGCCCTACCCCGCCACGCCATACCCGACGGGTGCCCCTAAAGACGTGACCAATCCGGCGTTGAACCAACTCGCCTGCGTCGCCACTAACAACACGAATTGTGCCATGAGCAGCCTCGGCGTTGGTCTTGGGGCGGCCGGGTCCTATAACGGAACGCCCGGTCATTACAACATCTTTCAGGGCGTGCAGCAAGGCGCGAACAGCATTAGCTGGTCGGGCGTGCCGATCGACGCCCCCGGAACCGCTGGCACCCGCGTCATTCGCATCACCAACATCCGGGCCAACGTAACGCCGCTCTCAGTTGCTTCGACGCTGATTCCCACGACGGTTAGCGAGTCAATCTTCGTCAACGGCACCCAGATCATCGCGGTGAATCAAGGTCCGACGGGTAGTGTGGTCGGCAATGTGGTGCCGGGCCTCACTCAGAGAGTTGGGTTCCCTGGGGCATACCAGCAGTGCAATAACGTGAATACATACCTGCTGAGTCCGCCACCTTTTGGGGCTGTTACCACCGACAGCGGTATTGCAGTAAGCGCTACAGAGGGTTTCCGATATTCGTTTAAGCCGCAGAATTACGCTCAGGTTCTTGCTGTCCAGAATGGAGCCTACCAGGCGCCGGGATTCCCGGTCCCGCAGGATGTCCTGAATTTCCCGTACGGCAGCGAATCAGGGTTTACGCCTGATGCGGCTTTGGTCGGCAGCACGACGGAATTCCCCGGGTATGCTGATCGGGGAACTCAGATTCAGTTCGCCGTCCAGGGGCTAAGTACCGGCGTAACGCTCTACGTTCCCGACTATGTCTACCTGACTGGCCCCTATGGGACGGGCACGCCTGTTGGAGTGGCCGTGCTCGTGAGTCAAGGGGTCTCCGGTGGCGGAGCCTTTACCACGTTTAATACTCCGCCGCTCCTGGTCGCGGGCGGTACTCCAGTTGCTGCGCCGCAAGTTGCTCTAACAACCTCCGGGACGACGGCCAATGTTGTATACGAGATTTACTACTCCGACCCGAGTGTTCTCGAAACTCTGACTGTTCCGATCAGTGCGGAGTATGTCTCGAATACCGCGAGTAACATCCCGGCGCTCACCCCGGCTGGTGGCACCCAGGTAGCCGTCGGCTTCTCGCCGATATCCACGGTTATGACCGCTTCTAGCTCGGCGCCGATTCCACGTTTTGTTCAGGTCAATCCTTTCGTGGGCCTGTTCACAATCTCGCCCTGCTCTTGCAATCTCTTGTTCCCGTTCGTCAGCAACCTTGCGGGATTTGACACTGGTATTGCAATCGCCAATACATCAGCGGATCCGTATCACACCTCATCGCAATCGGGTGGGATAACTTTGAATTACTACGGGTTCACTTCCGGTGGCGGTGCGGCACCGCCGCAGTACATAACACAAGCTGCAGTCCCGGCCGGCTCGGAACTTGTCTTTACCGTAAGTTCCGGCGGTGGCGACGAAGCAGCGCCCACCATCCAAGTTCCGGCAACACCGGGCTTTGAAGGTTATATCATTGCTCAGGCTAACTTCCAGTACTGCCACGGCTTCGCCTTCATCAGCGACGTCGGCGCGCAGAAACTGGCGGAAGGCTACCTCGCAATCAGTCTGGATGTGCCAGTGGTAACGGTCAATCCGAACCTGCCGACTGGTCTCAACCGGACCGGAAACGCCGGCGAAAACCAAGGCCACTAGACACACCCGTCCTGTGGTTGAGTAAGGGGGAGCTTCGGCTCCCCCTTTTTCTTTCAGCGGCAAGATTGCTGCAATAACCTGTGATACGCTGTTGAGTGAGCTTCCCCCCCGCGTCCAAACCCAATCGAGGTTTCAGAAGCATGTTCAAGAGAATATCCGCGCTTTGCGCCCTGGTTCTCGCTTTGCCAGCCACGTTGCTACAGGCCCAGGACTTGTTTGTCCTGCCAGGCGCCGGAGCAAATAACGGAGAGGTACAGGCGTTCGTCACCAATCCACTAACCACGTTCAGCACCTTTGACGCCGGCGTGGGCGCTTTTGCTTTGCTCCCGAATTTGAACGCCACAGAGTTCTATGTCGTATCAAGTTCCACCGCAAATAGCGTCTACGCTATCCAGGCGACATCTTTGGCGCCGGCCCTGGTTGCCAATCTATCCACTCCTCCTACCCAAGCGATCACCACTCCGGACGGGAAGTTGCTTGCAGTGCTGGCTGGAGCGGTACATCTCATTAATACAAGTACGAACGGCGACCTAATCCCGGGCGGCGTTAGTCAGGGAAGCGGATTCAACACTATTGCGATCGCTGCAAGCCTGGACTCCGCAACGATTTTCGCGGTGGGCTCCAACGCAGCCGGAGCCGGCCAGCTTACTGCAATTAGTACTTCGACCTACAACGCAATCGCCACCCTGCATCTTTCGGAAGCCCCCACAGCGGTCAGCGTGGGGCCGAATGGCTTGGTGTATGTGAGTCTGCCGAACCAAATCCTGGAGGTTGATCCGAGAGCGCTGCAGCCTACCTATAATGGAGCAATCTCAGTAAGCGGTACGCCGGGTCCGCTGGCGTTTACGCCTGATGGACAATATGCGCTGGGGGCCAACCAATCTGCGTTTGGTAGCGGCCTTCTGATCGCGGCACTAGCCAGCCATACCGGCACCAATCCGAATTTGGGACTGTCCCAATTGTCGTCCCTGCAGGTTACTGGGGTGAACACATTGCTGGCGCTCTCCAGCCAAGGCCTTTACCAGATTACAATTTCGCCCTTGAGCGTTCTCCCGATCTCTATTCCCAATCTCGCGCCAAGCGGGACGCTTGCGATGACGGTTACTAACGACGTGCCCACCAATTCTCATAGCAGCGTTCAGGCGGCATACTTGGTTTCGGCCAATAATCTTTATCAGTATAATCCTGCGTCCGAGAGCATCGTGAACCAATATCCGGTTGCGACGAATGTCACGCCAGGCGCTGTGTCTTACGCGGTTCCTGCAACCACCACGGCCACATCGCATCTAGCCTCTCTCCTTGCTTATGGGACCCAGCAAAGCATCCTACCCAGCGCTACTTCCGAGCCGCTGGTCGTTCGGCTTTTAGACAACAACAATCTTCCTCTCAGCGGTTACTCCGTTCAATTCCAAACCAGTGCGAGCGGCGCTAGCCTGTCTGCCGCCACCGTTATCACCGGATCGAACGGCTACGCCCTCACCTATCTCACCGCGTCAGCTGCGACGGGGCCGGTCACCGTCACAGCGACCGCGGGCTCATTGACTGCAACCTTCACCATTAATGTAAGCCCTGAAGCACAGGGCGGTTCGAACTCAACCCTCACCATCGTGGCTGGGCAGGGGCAGCTTATGGTGGCCGAGACGAGCACGGCGGAAGGATCCGCCTACGGCTCTCCGCTGCAGGTTCTGGCCACCGACGTCGCCGGGAACCCAATTGCCGGCCTGCCTGTCACATTTTCCGTACCCCTGTATGGAGGCACGATCGTGGCGAACAACGGTGGAGCGCTTTCGGAAGTCGTGAACACAAATGCGGATGGAATAGCATCGGTGGATTTTCTTAGCGCAACTCTCCCGCAAAACGATGTTCAGGGATTTTTCCAGTCCATGGTCACAGCCAGCGCGCTGAATACCAACGCGGTTACTTTCTATATCACAGCGGTAAATTCTAGCCCAACTCCCCCCATTTACTTCTTGGCGCCTCAACCTGGTACCACGGTGAGCGGAGCGGAGGGAACTACTCTGCAAGGAGCAGTGAAGGCGCAGGTACTCTCTCCGGTCGGCTACGGAATCCCCAATGTCTCACTTACAGTCGACGACGGCGATGCGAATTCGAGTCTCTTGCCAACGATAACGTGCAATGGAGGCTTAGTTCTCACCGATTCGGCGGGGATCGCCAGTTGCGATACAACCTTCGGTTCGCGGATCGGGTCGGGAACCTTCATCGGTATCGTTGGATACACTCATACCTCGAATGCGATTCCATTCTCAGTTACGCCTGGCGCGGCCGCCAATGTCCAAATCGTGCGAGGCAACAATCAAGCCGGAACTCCTGGCCAGGTATTGCCCCTCGCTTTGCTTGTACATGTCACGGACTCGGGGGGCAACACGGTCACGGGTGTCTCCGTCAATTGGAAGGTGGTCACCGCCGGAACGGTCACGCTCAGCAACGTGGTGAGCATGACTGACAGCAGCGGGAATGCCTCGGCGTTGGCGACTCTTGGATCCATCGGAGGTGTGGCGCAGGTAACGGCTACTTCGGGAACTGCCTCTGCAACTTTCAATCTTACTGTCAATATCCCATCCGCGGGAATTCAAAAGGTCTCCGGCGATCAGCAGAGCACTGCTATCGGCACAGCCTTCGCTTCGCCACTTGTGGTGCAGGTTGTAAATTCGAGCGGAAACGGCGTCCCCGGCGCCCAAGTAAACTTCCAGGTCACCTCCGGTACGGCCACGCTTGGCTCTTCATCGGCCATCACTAATGCCACCGGGCAGGCCTCTACCACCGTCACCGCCGGCGCTACGCCGGGTGCGATTACAGTAAGCGCCACGTCGTCCACGTTCAGCGTGAACTTCACTCTGACGGCGCAACCCCCAGGGCCGTCGAACATCACCATCGTCAACGGGGCAAGCTTCGATCCGAATACCGGCATTTCGCCGGGTGGCATTGCAACCATCCGGGGCATGGGTATATTGACGGGTGTCACGGGAGTAATGCCGGCAGCAAATAGTGCCGGTCAGCTGCCCACGACGTTCTCGGGCGTGACCATTACCTTCAACGGCACGCCGGCGCCCATTTACTACGTCGCAAGCAGCAATGGCGTCGATCAGGTATCGGTACAAGTGCCGTTTGAAGTGCAACCGGGTTCGGCCGTGGCTCTCACTGGTGAGTGCCAACGGCAGTTCCGCCTCCACTAATGTGGCAGTCAAGCCGCTCGCACCAGGAGTGTTCACATCCATCTATGGCGGAAAAACTTACGCCGTAGCCGTGCGCCCCGACGGGAGTCAGGTTAGCCCCACCAATCCGGCACAAAGAGGTGAAAATATTCAGCTCTATATCACCGGTCTTGGTCAGGCCACTCCGCCCATTACAACCGGCGGCGCAGGCGTAGCGGATCAACCTATTGTCTCCTCGATGATCGTTGGTCTAAACAACGGCGGTGTTCCGTTAATCTCCGCGGTTTACGGTCCGGGGCTAATCGGCATTTACGTGGTTACGATTCAGGTTCCGGCCAACACCCAGACCGGTCCGTATCAGCCCATCGGCATTATTGCAGTCGATCCGGCGAACAACCTGTATTTCGCGCAGCCTACTTACATTCCGATTCAGTAGCGATCCGTCGCGGCAAGCGGAAGCCTGCCCATTAACTCGTTTTTGCTTATACGGTGATGGAGCCTGTGGGAGGATTCGCGGGATCGTACGGTGCTTGCCCGGCGAAGTCAGCCCGGGCGCTGCTTCTACGGGTTGCTGCTCAGCCGAAGGAACCCATGTGTAGCCGTCGGCTTGCCGGAGTTGCGTGACGAGTTGTGGATCCCAGCCCCAAACCATAATCGGTACGTCAATGGAATAGCCCTGTTGAGCAAGTTGCGTTGCTACTTCTGTCCTTTGGGCAGGGTCTTGAATATTCTGCAACTGCTGAACCGCCGCCGGTTGGCTTGCCCAATAAGACGCGTCGAAGGACATCGGAGCTTGTGAGGACGTTTCCGTGGTAACGGTCCCGGGCGAACCCGCTGAGCCGGCAATCCCCGAAGTGCTGGCGGGAGATGTGCCCACCAGACCGCTTAAGCCTGATGGTTGCGGCGTTAGGGGAGTGGCGCCGCCAGGATCTCGCCACGTGACAATTTGGCGGCCTGAAGGTAGGCTCGCTGGCAACTGAGCAGTCTGGGCAGAACTGGTACCTGCACTGGCGAGCTTGTCCGATAGCTCCGCCGCAAACGATGGAGATTGAGATGCCTTAGTTCTGCTGCCGAGAGAATCATGTTTTCCCTCGAAGCCAGATTATGCACCCTTCCCGCTGGATCGATCATTCCGCATTCCTCCCGCGCAAGTTATAGCACGGGGAGGGCCGCTACTTTTGAGGGGGCGCGGAAGCGTTTTCGAAAGCAAGGCTGATCGGAAAGACTTGGCCGGTGGGCACGATATGCAACTGAACCACTGCGACCGGTCATCTTTTGCGCACTCCAGCATTGTTAGCGGGCTGGTCCGGCCGCCATTGAAAAAGGATGGTGGTCTCTTCGTGCGCCGTCAAGCTGGTCTTTTCGATGGTGACCTTCAGCCCCGGTATGTCGGGCTTATCCAGCTTGAGGGAGACCTCTCCCGGCATGTCGTTGCGCACATGCACCACGTCCTGCGATGTTTCCGAGGATCGCAATCGCACCAACGCCTTATCTAGGGAAACCTCTGGACAGAATTGTCCGCGCCGCGCCCGCGATGTCGTTCGGCGCCACCGCCGGAGCGGCCTTAGTGGTGCCTGCCGCCGGCGTCTCGGGGGGGACAGGAACAAAGCCAGTGGGCGAAAACGGGCTGGGCACCATGGTGGGCCTCACGTAGTGCCAATACCATTGCCCATCGACGACCTCCCAATTGCTGGTCAGCGGAAACGTGGTCAGCGTAGCTCACGCCCTGCCACCGCCATATCGGTCTTGACAGCAGTCACCACTGCTGGCCTTGGTGAAGTTATCCGAATAGTTGATCTTAATAATCTCGAAACTCTTGTATTCGTCTTTGGGCAACTCGAAGAACTTGTCCTGAGAATCGTCGGCCACCAACAAATAAGCCTGTTTGAACTTGCCCGCGACAAAAGCTTCGATAGAACTGGCCCACGCGCGCGCGCAATGCTTCGTCGATGGCGGGAGGCGCCTTGTCGAAAACATCCGACGCATTTTGGCCAAAAGCCGCGAGACTGGAAAGCAGCAGAAGCGAGGAAACAGCAAGCGTCTTCATCGTCAAGTTTGGAGCGAAACTCTTCCCTAGGATATCAACTTGATTGGCTGGGAGGCAGGGACTCGAACCCCGATACGCAGATCCAGAGTCTGCAGTCTTACCATTAGACGACCTCCCAGCAAAGGGTGTCCACACCATTCTAGCATCGGCTCCGGAAATGCTTAACTTGCAGCTTGGCCAGCGTGCTTTTTGGCGGCCGCCGCGGCAGAGCGTTTGGTTCGGGGCCTGGAACGCGTTTTGGAACTTTCGCTCGGCCAGATAAGCGCGCCAGCGCTTGAGACGGCCATCGGAATCAAAGGCGCGCCAGCTCTGGCGAAGGTCCTTGATCTTCCCTTTGAGAGCCTGGTCGATCTGCGTTCTTCAGCTCACGATCGCTCGCCAGCACGCGCTGGATGGCCTGATAATCGCTGACCTTGCCGAGCGCTCCCTGCAACTCGCGCAAGGCTTTCAAATAACGATCCAGATTCGGACCATAGAGCGGGCGGAACAGCTCCAGCGTATAACGAAACCGCTTGGTTTCCAGCCGGAACCCATGCAGCTCATCGGGTGGCCGCTTGCCCTCGATGGCCTTGCGCCCGGCTTCGAAATACTTGCGCGCCATCTTCGGCAACACCACTCGGGCGTTCTCGGCCGCGGTTTGTCCAGGCTTCAATTTCATACGCCGCGCAGGGACAACCCGTTCCTCCATTTGGCGGAAAAATCCCGCGCGCTCCAGCGGCGCAGCATCTCGGCGAACTGCCGCTGATAGGTGGCGCGCTCCCTCTCCAGCCGCGGCCGGTGCGTGTGATGCCTCGACGAGGTATGTGGCGATTCTGCCAGGAATTCGAGCGTGATGTCGCGGTCGCGAATGGAGGAAGTGAGCTGCATCATGCGCTTCAGCATCCGGCGAATCTTTTTCACCTCCCACTTGGGGAAGAAGTCGGAGAACAGTTCCAGACCCTGCGAAAAGCGCCGGATGCTCACTCGCAGATCATGGATCTCGTCGGGCCCGGCTTTCCTGGCCGCCCGATGCACCTGAAACGCCAGCGTGGTGAGCAGCCGGTTCATCTGCTCGACGGCGTAATCGTGCATGCTGCCCTGGCTGGTCACGGCTTAACCCGCGTCAACTGGAGCTGCGGTCTGATAGGTTTCCCGGAACGAATCGGCCACCCGCTCCGCCGCCCAAATCTCCAGATCCGGGTCGGGATTGGAATCGAGCGCCAGCGTAACCGATCCGTTGCGAAACTGCACCTGCAGATCGTCCACCCGCTGTTCGTGGCTGCGATCCAGACTGTCGGCGATGCGCAACAGCGGCACCAGCAGCGTGATGGCGCGCCGCGACTCGGGATCGATAGTTTGGAAGGGGGAATGCCTGGGGGTGGGCATAGCCTTTCTATGATAGCGGCATAGCAGGGCGATCATCTGGCGCTCGGCATCGGTAAAGCCGGGCAGATCCGAGTTCACCACCAGATAATAGGAATGTTTGTGATGGCTGGTGTCGCTGACGAAGTGCCCGATATCGTGCAGATAGGCCGCCGCTTCCAGCAGCTTGCCCAAACCCGGCGGCAGCCGGTGCAGCGGCTGCAGGGACTGAAACAGGCGATGCGCCAGCTCCGCCACTTTGCGCGCATGCGGGAGCTGCACCCCATAGCGGCGCGCCATCTGCTCCACCGCGCGGCGCTGATCGCGATTCAGCATGCTCAGCTCCCGGCCCACGCCGCGCGCGGCCAAATCGGCGATAATGCCATCCCGCACGCCCGCCGCCGAATAGTGCATGGCGGGCTGCTGGAACAGCTCCAGCAATCGCAAAAAGACGGCCGTCCCGGCCACGATCAGTTCGGCGCGGTTCGGCCCAATGCCTTGGATCTTGCGCCGCCCGCTCACATCCAGCGTTACCAGATCTCGCGATAAAATCTTCGGATTTGCGCCACCGAAGCCTTCAGGCGGTCCGCTTCTTCGCGCCGCGCGCGGGTTACCCGGTTGACGGCGCAAACGATGGCCGCCGCGGTAGCCGAAGTGGAGATCGCGCGGTCGAACGGCCCTGGTCCGATCTTGCGCAGAGGCGCCGCCAGCTTTTCGTCGATGTACTCGTTCATGCGGCGCAGATCGATGGGGCCGGGCGGATCGGTCCGCAGGAAAACCTCCGTCAGCCGGACGGCTCCCAGCGGCTTGGAGAACGCTTCGGCCAGCACGCCATGCTCGGACAGGATCACTTCGGCGCTGCCGCCGCCCACATCCACCATCAGAACGCGTTTGCCGGCTTGCGGCCAGCGCGCCAGCACGCCCAGATGAATCAGCCGCGCTTCTTCCTGTCCGGAGATGATTTCCACCGGCGAACCCAGAGCCTTCGCGGCGCGCTCCAGAAATTCCTGCTGGTTGCTGGCATCGCGCACCGCGCTGGTGGCCACCGCGCGCACGCCGATCACGTCCAGCTTCTGATAGATCTGCGCCATGCGCTCCAGATTGGCGCACACAAACGCCATGGCATCGGCCGTGATGCGGCCGTCATGGAACACGCCCGCGCCCAGGCGCGTCACCTGCCGCTCGGCGGCCAGGATCTTGGTGACCATGCCCGCGCCTGTTTCGGCGGCCTGCATCCGTATGGAGTTGCTGCCGATATCGACAGCGGCGTAACGCGGCATACTCTCCATAGTATCGTGGCCTTTTTCACTTCTCCGCCAAAAATTCATCAAAACGTTATAATGTGTTCTTCGCCTCCCCCTATGCCCCTGCTCGTTCCGAATCGACTATCGCGGCAAGCTGATTGTGGTGGAGGGCATCGACGGATCCGGCAAATCCACGCAGCTTTCCCTGCTGAGCCAATGGCTGCGGTCGCAATGCATCGCGGTGGCGTTCAGCGAGTGGAACTCCTCGCCGCTGGTGAGGGAAACCACCAAGCGCGGCAAGAAGAAAAACATGTTCACGCCGGTGACGTTCAGCCTGATTCACGCCACCGATTTTGCCGATCGGCTGGAGCGCTACATCGTGCCGCTGGTGAAGTCGGGCGCCGTGGTTTGCGCGGATCGCTATGCTTATACCGCCTTCGCGCGCGACGTGGTGCGTGGCGTCAGCCGGCGCTGGGTGCGCAATCTATACCGCTTCGCGCTGCGTCCGAACCTGGCGTTCTATTTCCGCGTGCCGCTGGAAGTGGCCATCGGCCGCATTCTAGGCGGGCGCAACGCCATCAAGTTCTACGAAGCGGGAATGGATCTCGGCCTCAGCCGCAACGTGGAAGAGAGCTTCCGCATTTTTCAGGGCCGCATTCTGGATGAATACGAGGCCATGATCCAGGAAGTGGGCTTTCACGTGATCGACGCCACCGGATCCATCGAAGAACAGCAACAGCAGATGCGCGACATCGTGATGCGCGAGCTGGGCGAAAGCCTGCGCAACGGCGTGATGCGCGCCTGCGCCGGGAGACGTGGATGCTGCTCAAACAGCCGCTCGCATTCTATAGCGAAGCGCTGGCCGGCGTGGATCGCGAGGAGCTGCAAGGCAAGCTGATCGTGATCGAAGGGCCGGATTCGGTGGGCCGCTCCACGCAGGTGGCGCGCCTCAGAGCCTGGCTGGAACATCAGGGACACGCCGTGCTGGACACCGGCATGGCGCGCGGCGCGCTGGCTGGGAAGGGCATCCAGCGGGCCAAGGAAGGCAACACGCTGGGCCCCATCACGATGACCTTGTTCTATGCCACCGATTTTGCCGATCGCCTGGAGAACGAGATCATCCCGGCCCTGCGCGCCGGCTTCGTGGTGCTGACGGACCGCTATATTTTTTCGCTGATGGCGCGCGCCATTGCGCGAGGCGAAGACCGGCCGTGGATCGAACGGGTGGCCAGCTTCGCGCTGGTGCCGCACGCCATTTACTATTTGCGCGCCGAGGTTCGCGATCTGGTGCCGCGCGTGGTGCTGGGCCGCGGCGCATTCGATCATTGGGAAAGCGGCATGGATATGCGCTTCGGCACCGACATGCACGACAGCTTCGTCAAATACCAAACGCGCGTAATTCACGCGCTGGACCGCATGGCCAAGCGCTACAACTTCGTGATCATCGACGCCACCAAGACGCCGGATCAGATTTTCCGGGAGTTGCAGCGATCCATCGGCAAATTGTTCTAATACGGGCTTGCTCAGTGCGGGCCGGCCAGGCTGTAAATCAGAATCGCAAGCACGATCGACGTGAGCACCACATAGGTTCGATCGTGCTCCAAGGCAAAGCCCGCCAGCGAAAACGCCACGCGCGCCATCGGCGTCAGGATCAACAGCAGCAGCCCAAGCTGGATGATGGCCTGGCAGTTGGATGGCCCACGGCATGGATCACGCCTGAAATGCTGCGGTAGGTTGGCGGACGTTCCGTGGAATACGTGATACTCGGGCTGCTCGTGGCCGTGCTTGGAGAGAAAGCAGACTCCGCCCAGCAACACCACTGCGGCGGAGAGTCAGAACGCCTGTTCTGAGCAGCACGCTGATGATCACTTCCAGGCGCTGATCCGTCCATCGAACTTTGCCCCTTCACGCCGGTGAACGATCATCTCAATCGCCATCACTCCTACCACCCCGGCGAAGATCCACCGCAGTACGTGAACCTTGGCGCCGATGAGCTGCCGCGCGCCCAATATGGAACCGGCCAGAACGCCCAGCATCACCGGCATCGCGAGCCCCGGCTCAATATAGCCACGGCTCAAGTAGATTCCCGCACTGGCCGCCGCCGTGACGCCGATCATGAAATTGCTGGTGGTGGTGGAGACCTTGAAGGGAACGTGCATGGCTTGATCCATGGCGATCACTTTCAGCGCGCCGGAGCCGATGCCGAGCAGGCCCGAGAGCGTGCCCGCGCCGAACATCAAGCTAAATCCGGTCTTGACGTGACCCACTTGATACTCGCGCGGGCCTTCGGGCGAGGGATACGAGCCATCCAGTTTGAACCGCTGCGCCAGCGGATCCGGTTTCTTGGCTTTTTTCGTCACGTGGGCGTCCCCGGCTGGATTGCCAGGCCGCATGCAGCAGGACCAATCCGAAGATCAGTGAAAGAATGGAAGTGGGGGTTCGGGTGGCGAGAAAAGCTCCGAAGAGCGCGCCGAGCGTGGTGGCAATCTCCAGAAACATCCCGATGCGGATGTTGGAGTAGCCTTCACGGACGAACGCCGCGGCGGCGCCGGACGAGGTTGCAATCACCGACACCAGGCTGGCGCCGATGGCATACCGGATATCCACGCCCAGCAGCAGCGTGAGCGCCGGCGTCACCACCACTCCGCCGCCCAACCCGGTCAGACGCGCCCAGGCAACCGGCCACCGCTGAGATGCCGAAGACCAGCGGCGTAAATTCCAGATTGGTCATCTACACCAATGCATAGCGAGCCTTCACTGCGCTGAATGAGTCCCGTGATGAAACATCCTGTGTCTGAACGTCCGGCCAGAATTCGTCGAAGGTGTTGCTGCCAAAGCGGCCGAGGAATCCGAGCCCGGTGCGGATGGCCGCGCGGTTGACGCGTGTCGTCGCCAGGAGCGCGCCAGGCGTTGGACAGGAAGTTACTGCCAGGGATCGCGATGAAGCGGGCATAAGCAGGCATCACGCTGCCATCGCGATTCTGCGCCAGGAAGGTCATCTTGAGCGCGTGCCCAAGGCGATGGCCGAACGGCGCGCCCTGCGTCACGGGTGTAACGCGGATCCTCACCCCAGATCGCGCCCAAGCCCCGCTTCCATGGTGTTGCTCACCGCGATGCCGCTCAGGCGCATGCCATAGCGATCGCCAAATCCCTCCCAGTGTGGACCGTACGTCTTCGGACTGGTTGAACAACGTGCCCCATCCGGCGCCAAACAGTCCGGCCGCCAGGCTCTCCGGACCAATGGTGCCCCTGACCACCCAGTCGATGCGTTCCTGGGCGGTGATCGGCTGGCGCGCGTCGCTACTGCTGCTGGAAGCAGTGTTGAATGACGGCGAAGAAGCTTCGGTGTCGGACGCAGGGCCCACGGCGGACGCCAGCGTCCCGGGCATGAGTTTTTGTGCCATAGCGGCAGAAGCCAATATGACAGATTGCGCAACTTAATTTATAGATCATTTCCCCGTCCCCCAACGCGGAAGATATAGCAGATGGTATGCCATCGCGATTTCCGTTTCGCATAAGAGGCTTGTCTTCATTTAGATGTGGTTGGACCTGAGGGGCTTGATCATCTCGTGCGCCCGGTAGGAAATCCAGATTTCGCTGACTTTTCGACCATGGGTCGGTCGGCATCCGGCGACCGAAATCCGATATCGTGTAGACGAGAATGCCGGATTGGCTGAGCATCCACGAACCCGTCCTGGTGAACACCATCGGGCATTGCGCGGGCGCAGTATTATTCGGGATGCTGCTGTATTTCTTCCTGTTGAACTGGCGGCACGGCCGGGAGGAGCGGGCTAAGCTTCCGGCGCTGGCGGCGGCCCTGGCGTTTTTGTGGAACATCGGATCCTTGGTGGCGCTGGGCGTGGGACGGCAAGGCGGAACGGCGGCCGACGTGATTGTGGCGGCCAGCTTCTCGGTGTTGAGTTTGCTCCCGGCCGTGCTGCTGCATATTTCGCTAGGATCGCATGGCACCGTCCTTTGTGGATCAGCGGATATGTACTGAGCAGCGCCGCAATCGCGCTGCACGTGGCGGATTTGATTACTCGATCCTCCAGCCTCCATTTCGCGGCATTGCTGGTGGTGACCGTGGGATTCGCCATTCTCACGGCAATTTCGGTTGGGCTTGAAATCGGACAGAAGAATCGGCGCGGAGCTTTCTCGGTTGGCCGGAGCGATGGTTCTGTTTCTGTTCGCCATTTCGTTCGCGCACTTCAGCTCCGAGCAGGCGCCTCAGGCGTGGTCCAAGGAAGTCGCCCTGCATCACGCGGGAATACCGCTGGCGCTGTTCGTGCTTTTGCAAAACTACCGATTTCTCCTGCTGGACGCCTATCTCCGATTCGTGGTGAATGCCACGCTGGCGGCGGCCGCGGTGCTGGCTTCCATACGAATCGCGGAGTCTGCGCACTTCAGTCCGCAATTGGCTCGCCCGTTCGAAGCCGGCCTGCTGTTTGTAGGCGCCTGCCTGCTGCTGACACTTGTTCGTTTATGTTCGCAATCGCGTTCAAAGCTGGCTGACGCAGGTGATTTTCTTGCGTTCGAACGTCGACCACGCGATGGAGGAGCTTTCAAATTGGCGCGGGCGATGCCGGAGGAACGCTAGTATCTTCCACAGGCCGCGGAAGTGATTGCGGCGTTCTTGCGAGCGGGCCGTCACCAGCTCACCGCGGACGCGCCATCCACCGATGGAGATCAGCCGCCCTGGGTGCAAGCCGTGGTTCCGTTGCGATTTTCGCGCGGTGACGCCATGTCCATCCTGCTGGGCCCGCGCGACGGCGCGCGCCGCTACTTGAGCGAGGATTTCGCCGTACTGACGCGCCTGGGCGCCGCGGTGGTGGAGCACGTGGAACAATTGCGCGGCATTCAAATGCAGGGCCTGGTATCGCAGGCGGAGCTGAAGGCGTTGCAGGCGCAGATCAATCCACATTTCCTTTTTAATTCGCTCAACACGCTGTACGGGACCATCGAGCGCGGCAATGCGGAAGCGCGCCGCCTGGTGCTGAATCTTGCGGACGTATTCCGCTACCTGCTGCGGTCCGATCGGGCGCTGATCGAAATCGAGGAGGAGCTGCGCATTGTGCGCGCGTACCTGGAGATCGAGCAACTGCGGCTCGGCGATAAACTGCGGACCGAGATCAATGTGGAGGAATCGGCTCTGCGCGCCACCATTCCTTTGCTCTCGGTACAGCCGCTGGTGGAGAACGCGGTGAAGCATGGAGTAGCGCCGAGGACGGGCACGGGGTTCGTGCGTCTGGATATTACTTCGCGGCAGGACATCCTGACCGTGACCGTTTCCAATTCCGGCGAATGCGATTCGAGCACCCTGACTGCTCTCAGCGCCGGCGGAGGAATCGGCCTGGCCAATGTCCGCCGCCGGCTGGAGCTGTGTTACGGCGAAGAATCCAGTTTCATGGCGGAAGTGGAGGATGGCGTAACGACGGTTGGTTTCCTGCTGCCGCTGAAGGCAGGGACCATCGCAGCGATCGCGTAACGGGAGCTATGTCCACCCACGATTCAATCCAAACCGCCGATCCGCCGGCTTTGCCCGCTGGCTTGAAATCCGTGCTGTCCGGTGAACAACGCGTGTTAAAAGAGGCTGAAACCCGGGCTGCCCGCATGCCTTTGAAGACGTTGATTGTCGACGACGAGCCAATCGCCCGAAAGGTGCTGCGCGAGGAACTGGAGCTGATCGACGATATTGAAGTAATTGGAGAAGCTGCCGACGGCGCAGCCGCGCTGGAGAAAATCGGCGCCGAGCAACCCGATCTGGTTCTGTTGGATCTGCAGATGCCGGCCATGGGCGGCTTGGACGTGGTCCGTCAATTGAAGCACGAGCAAGCACGTGCCGGTGATCGTTATCGTCACGGCGTACGATCAGCACGCGCTACAGGCGTTCGAAGCCGGCGCGATCGATTACTTGCTGAAGCCAGTGGGGCAGGAGCGTTTGTCGCAGGCCGTGGAGCGGGCCAAACGTGTGACCGGCCGCCAGGCCATGGAGCGGATCGCGCAGTTGCAGGAGATGGCGGAACCGTCTGGATCGCGCGCCCGGAGAATCGTCGGCAAAGTAGGCGAGGAGTATTTCCTCCTGAGCGCCGAAGAGATTTACGCTTTTCAGGCCGAAGGTGATTTGGTCTGGATTGTCACTGCCAAGCGAAAATATCTGGCCACGCAGACGTTGAAGGAGCTGGAGCTGCGCCTCAAAAACAGCAGCTTCCGGCGCATCCACCGGAATGCGCTGGTTAACGTGGAGCACGTGCGCAAGATGAGCGCGCTCAGCAGCCAGAGATGGCTGATCACGATGAACAACGATCAGGAATTCATCGCCAGCAAGCGGCAGGCGCGCACCGTTCGCGAACTTCTCACCTGGTAACACAAGTCCGCTCACCGGCAAACTTAGTTCTGTTACGGCGATCCTCCCGCCGCCCATCGGATTCTCATAGGCGTATGGCCTGGGGGCCTCCACAATCGAGAAATATGAGAGGTCCTGCTGTTTCGCTTGTTGTTTTTCTGTTGGGCTGCACCGTTTCTGTTGCGGCGTACGCGCAGTCGAGCGGCGGCAACGCCGGAACCGTCCACGGCACTGTTCTGGACCCGTCCGGCGCGGCCATCATGGGCGCGGCCGTGGAGATCCAGAACCCGGTCTCGCACTACAACGAGACCACCAAGACCGATAACCAGGGAAATTTCGAATTCTTCAACGTTCCATTTAACAACTATCACGTGGCCGTGAATGCTTCCGGATTTCAGCCCGGCGCCCAGGACGTGGACGTGCGTTCGTCGCTGCCCTTAGACATAAAAATACCGCTTGATGATCGGAGCCGCTACGCAGACGGTGGAGGTGACGGCGGAAGCTTCGGATTTGCTCGAAAATACCTCCACCACGCACACGGATGTGGATCGGGCATTATTCGATAAGTTGCCGCTGGAGAGCCAGTCTTCCGAGCTCAGTTCGCTGGTAACGCTGGCCTCGCCCGGTATTTCGGCTGATTCGAACGGGCTGTTTCACGGCTTGGGAGATCACGCGTCGAATTCGTTCTCCTTGGACGGCCAGCCCATCACCGATCAGCAGAGCAAGGTTTTCTCGAACCAGATACCGGTGGATGCGGTGCAATCGATGGAGGTGATCGAAGGCGCGCCTCCCGCTGAATACGGCGACAAGACCAGTGTTGTGATCGACGTGACCACTCGCTCGGGCCTGGGCGTCAAGCAGCCGCACGGCGATATTACCGCTTCCTATGGCACCTTCGGCACCACGAACGACGGCTTCGATCTTTCCTATGGAAAAGACAAATGGGGCAATTTCATCGCCGCGAACGGGCTGGACACGGGCAGATTCCTGGATGGCCCCGAGTTCCAGGTCTATCACGACCACGGTAACGAGGAGAACGTTTTCGATCGCATCGACTTGAAGCCTTCTACGCCGGACAGCATCAGCGTGAACCTTGGCTTTACGCGTTCCTGGTTCCAGACGCCCAACTCGTTTGATGCGCAGACCGCCGATGCCTGGTCCGGGCTCGTTGTCGATAACGGAGGCCTTGGTCCCAATGGATTACCGGTAGGGCCCGCGGATCAGCGTTCCAAGATCAGAACCTTCAACATCGCGCCCACCTGGACGCACCTGGTGAACCCTAACACCGTTTTCACGCTCGGCGCTTTTGTGCGCCAGGATCAATACAACTACTATCCGAGCGATAATCCGTTTGCCGATTTCGCGCCTGATCTTCAGTCAGAATCGGTCGGCCAAAACCGCCGCCTGACCAATGTGGGCGGGCGCGCCGACGTATCTTACGTGAAGGGCATCCACAACATCAAGGCCGGAATCACCTACGAGGATACGATCCTCACCGAGCAGGATTCCTTCGGTATCGTCGATCCGACGTTTCTTTCCAGTCCAGCCGACGATCCGCTGCTGGCATGCATTGACTTGACGTTCACATCGGCTGCTGCCGAATTGTCCGGGAGGAACCAGCGCGCCGTACACATACCGCGGGCATGCGGACATCCGCGAATTCGCGGCATTTTTCCAGGACGATATTACGATCAAAAATTGGGCATTCAATCTGGGCGTTCGATTCGACCACTACGACGGCATAACGAGCGCCAATCAAGCAGAGCCGCGGTTGGGTGTTGCGTACAATATCAAGCCGACCAATACGGTGTTGCGCGTTTCCTATGCCCGCACGCTCGAAACACCCTTCAACGAAAACTTGGTTCTGGCGAGCAACGGTTGTAATGATCCGGTTGTGAACGATCTCATGGCCACCATTCAGGGTTATCCCTGCCTCACGGTACCGCTGAGACCGGGCTGGCGTAACGAGTTTCACGCCGGTATTCAGCAGGCTTTCGGAAAGTACTTGGTCATTGATGCCGAGTACATTTGGAAGTACACGCACCTGGCCTACGATTTCAGCGTGCTGGGCAACACCCCGATCACGTTCCCGATCGAATGGGCTAGTTCCAAAATCCCCGGTTACGCCGTGCGCGCGAGCATGCCGAATTTTCACGGGCTGTCGGCGTTCGTAGTGTTTTCGAGCGTCGCAGCCCGCTTTTTTGAGCCACAGGTCAGCGGAATCGGCGCCACACCGGCCGGACAGGGCGGCAACGGAGTATTTCGAATCGATCACGATGAGAATTTCAACTCCACCACCCATATCCAGTACCAGCCTTGGCAACGGGGGCCATGGCTGGGCTTCAATTGGCGATTCGACAGCGGACTGGTGGCCGGGCCGGTTCCTTGCGCCGGTGGCAATTGCGCCAATGGGCCGAATGGGACGGATTCCATTGTGGATGTTTCCGGTCTGACGCCCGATCAGCAGTTTCAAGCCGGTCTGTATTGCGCCGGTGTCTATGCGACGCCCACCACCCCGATCAGTCCCACGGGTCTTTGCCCGGCGTCGCAGTATGGGTCGAAGCTGGTAAACATTCCGGCGGCCGGCACCGAGAATGACGACCACAATCCGCCGCGCATTGCGCCGCGTAATCTGTTTGATATTGCGGTGGGCCACGACAACCTCTTTCATGGCGACAAGTACAAGTGGAGCGCGCGCGTTTCGGTTGTGAATCTAACCAATGACTACGCGCTCTATAATTTCCTCTCCACGTTCAGCGGAACGCACTACGTGAGCCCGCGCACCGTCACCGGGACCATCGGGTTTCATTTCTAGGCTACGGATTTTCCGCGTACACGCGCTTGACAACGTTCGCTACCGGGCCCATAGTCTGCCAGCCCGGGTACTTCTTCTTGAACTCAGCCGTCACCATGGCGGCGGCTTCGTCGGCGGATTTGCCTTGGCGCTTCAGTTCGAGCGATCGGTTCTGCAGGTCCAGAATGAACGCCCGCTCCTTGGCGATCAACGATCCATCGCCCAGCGCTCCGTGATCGGGCACGATGAAGCGCGGGTGGAGCGGCTCCAGCCGGTTCAGGATGACCAGCCAGTTCTTCACGCTGGCATCGGCGCTCGGGATGTTGGGGACGATTTTGTCCTGCACAATATCGCCCGGGATCAGAACGCTGTCCGGCTCCACGAAGATCAGTTCGTCGCCTTGCGTGTGCGCTGGTCCCCACCAGAACAGGCGAGCTGAAACACCGCCCAGATCGAGCGTGATTTCTTTGTCGAAGACGATATCCGGCGGTCGCATCTTTACGTCCTCAAGCAGTTCCCTGCTTTGCGCCGAGAGGCCGCGGAATAGGTTCATCAGTTCGGCGCCATGTTTCTTCAGCTCCTCCTCCTGGACAGCCGGGCGGATGATGACGGTGCGCGGGGGAAAGGCTTGTTCGCCCATGGCGTGCTCGGGATGAAAATGCGTTGTGGTCAGGTACAAGTTGGGCGCTTTGGCCAGCTTTTCAGCTTGTTTCACCACAATGGCGCCGTTCCGCGGGCCCAGGCCGGTGTCCACCACCAGCGTTCCGCGGTTGCCCACCACAATGGCGATGTTGGGAAAGCCTACGATCGCGTAGACGTGGTCGGATACACGGGTCACCGAATTCTCGGGCAGCAGCATGGATTGTTGCGCCCGGCCCAGTGCGGCGATGGAGAGCAAGAGCGCGGCGGAAATAGCCGTTTTGCGAAGCAACATGAGAATCATGTTACTACGCAGCGGTTTCAAGGGGTCGCTGGCGTGGGCAGGGCGAGAACAGCAGTGGGAGCGGGGGCCGGAGCGCCGAAATGAAGGATAAAGCGCTGCATGGCCACTTCCAGTGAACTCATGCCGAACGTTTTGGCCTCGGCCAGAGCTTTCTCATTGGTCCAGTGATCGTGCGCGATACGATAGCAGGCGATCGCGGTGCCAGTCCGGTCCGCTCCGCGCCTGCAATGGATGAAGACGGGCCAAGCGGAATTATCATTAAGCAGCGAAAGCACCGCTGTGATTTGAGACTCGTCCGGCGCCTTGTAACCGCTCCAAGGCAGGCGAACATAGCGCATTCCGGCACGCTCTACGGCGGTGTCTTCCGACCGTTCGCCGCGCAGATCGATCACGGTTTTAATGCCGAGTTTTGCAAGACCCTCGAAGCCTTGGCCATGCGGCTGCGCCCCGCGATAGACATGTTCGTTCACCTGATGGAAGTTGGGAACACCCGGAACGTCCGGCAGGGATGCAGCTTGGACCCCGGCGATACCGAGCGATAGGGCAAGAAGGCCGGGAACCAAGCACCGATGCAGAATGGTACTTGGCATGTGAAGTATTGTACTACTCTGGACGTGCCGCCCGACTGCGGGGTTTCGCGGTGTGGCGGGCTCCCTGAAGCATTTGAGCCCGTTGCCCTCCACGCAGAACCAAGTTACCTGGATGTTCTTGCAGCCATTGGCGCCGGGCCGGCCAGACAGGGGCCCTGGTCCGCTTCTGAGAGTGCGGTCCCGGTTTTATTCCTAGAACTAAATCGCTTCTAAGTTTAAAACTCGGCAATAGTTGCGCAGTCAATGGCTTGAGCAAGAGGAGCCGCTCAATTGCCAGGCCGACCCATTCGGCAGCGTGGCAGAGCGGGGAAACTAGCCCACCGGTAGTTGCTACAGGCATCCGGAGGGTCCTTTGCCCGTTTTGACCGCTAATTCCTACCTTTAGCTGATCGGTACCAGGGATACCAGGACGCGTAGGCCTATATTTCTATTATCACTGACGTTATAATCGAGCAAACTTAAGAGCATATGGCGAGCGCAAAGTGGACTGCTCAGTTTACCGCGAAGGTCTGAGTAGCTGCGTGCGGCAAAGCCGTTTAGCCATAAACACAGGCAGCCAAGGGACAAACGATGACTTCAGCAACTTACCAACTCAAGATCTCCGGCGCATCCCGGGGAGCGTACATTCGCGATCACATTGACCGTGCCGTCGATTGTCTATTAACTTCGTTGCCCGATCCCGGGAGTCTCACCGCCGAGCAGCGGCGCGGGATTATCGCGCGCTACGCCGCGGTGCTGGAAGGCAACTTCATCTACTGGATGACCGCCGCTTATCTCGCGGTAACCTCGGAAGAATCTCGTTTGATTATCCTGGACAATCTCCACGAAGAGATCCGGGATTGCCATCCCGGCATGCTCCGAAGGTTCACTGTGGCCGCCCACGCCGTTCCAACAGACCGCGACGCATTAGCCGTCTCCCAGGACTTGATGAACGTCCGCCTATTCGTGGGTCGGCTCTCGGCCGTGCCGGTGGTGGTCATGATGGCCTTCTTCGAAGGATTCATACAGAAGTTCATGTCCTATCTGGCGAAACTCGCCACCGACCAAGGCTCGTTTGAGCTGGAATACACGGACGTTCATGGGGTATGCGATGTCACTCATACCCAGGAACTCTACCGGGCGTTGTCCGCGGAGATGGCGCTCAACCCACCTGACTCGGCGACGAACCTCCTGGAGGGAGTTGACCTGCTGAGCGCTCTGATCGAAAGCGTGGTTTCAGGGGTCCAGGAAGGGCCAACGTTGGTCCGCTCGGCGGCCAGTTCTCACTCGGCTTAAGGCGGCGGGCGATTCGTCCAAAGCGGACGAACAGGGCTGGAGGCCGTGGAACACACCTGTATGCGGTGTTGCACGAAGTTTCGGATCCATTGGCTCGCGTTCTCCTGGCAGGGGCTTTTGGGCCGGCCTGCTATCTCGTGTTACTAGGAATTGATTATCGCGGCATGCGCGAAAGCACCGAAAATTTTCGGCGACTTGAGTTTTGAGGATTGGAGTAAAGACGTGGAACTCATGGCCGAGTGGCTCAACCGCCGGTCGCCTGGAGTACCCTGGTGCTGCACGGAGCTCTTCCGGCCAGCGCTGACGAAGTGCTTCGCCCCGCGCTTCAGCACCGCGTCGCCGCCAGATGGTCCGGTAAACTTTGGAACGACTCGTTTCGTCTCGAACCGAATCCGCAATGAAATGGAAGTGACGGCCACTTTCAAATACACCACACGGATCTTGTTCGCCAAGAGTACTATTCACCCGCGGCCTCCGATCCCATCTATTTCAACCACCCGGGGCATGAGACGCCGGCTGGATCGAGTAACGCTGGGGCGCAGCATCGGACCAACGAGCCGCGGTACAGTTTTGGTAAGAACGAACCGATCGAATCTCAGGGCGCTACGGATCGGGTGGGACGATAACAAGAACAATGCAGAACATGCTTGAAAACCTGCGGAGCGTTTTCGAGAATCTCAATTCCGAGATTGCCGCCGGCCCGATTTTCCCCGGGGTGACTTCGCGGGAGATCCGAAACCATCTGGCTCGGTACGACTTTACCAAGCCAGTGGCGTTGGATGAACTCTGCGCGGACGTGGATCGGATGTTGAGCGCATGGCAAGTCCAGGTCACTCATCCGCGTTATTTCGGCCTGTTCAATCCAAGTGTGACCTTTGCGTCGGTGGTCGCGGACGCGATGGTGGCGATGTACAACCCGCAGCTCGCCACCTGGCGTACTTCACCGGCGGCTAACGAAATCGAACGGCACGCACTCGCCTGGCTGGCTGGTAAGTTTGGTTTGCCCGCCGATGCCGGCGCTAGCTTCACCAGCGGCGGCTCGGAAGCCAATCTCACGGCGGTGGTTGTCGCGCTGACCACGGCTTACCCGGACTACGGAGAGGCTGGGCTTCGGCATCTGTCCGCAACGCCGGTCATCTATGTCACCGATGAGGCCAATCACTCGATCAACAAAATCGCGCATATGACGGGATTGGGGCGGCGGGCCCTTCGGACCGTCGCCACCGACCGCGGATTCAGAATGGATGTCGTGGATCTGGCGATTCAAGTGGCCCAGGATCGAAAAAACGGCTTAGCACCATTGATGGTCATTTGCACCTGCGGCACCACGGCGGCGGGCGTGATTGATCCCCTGCCGGAACTGGCCCAATTCTGCCGCGAGCAGAACCTCTGGTTTCACGTCGATGCCGCGTGGGGCGGCGCGGCTGCCATCTCGCCCATACTACGGGATCATCTCGCTGGAATTGAGGCGGCGGATTCAATCACCTGCGATGCGCACAAATGGTTCTCCGTGCCCATGGGAGCCGGGATGTTCTTTTGCCGGCACCCGGAAGCTTTACGCGCGGCATTCCACGCCGAAACCACGTACATGCCTCCCGAAACGAGGGGGCCGGTGGTGGATCCGTACACCACGTCGGTACAGTGGTCGCGGCGCTTCATCGGACTGAAGTTCTTCCTGGCGCTGGCTGAGCGGGGAGAATGCGGCTACGCCCAAATGATCGAGCACCAGGCTCGCATGGGCGACCTGCTGCGAAAATCTCTAGAAGCTGCCGGATGGCGGATTATCAATCAAACCCCGCTGCCGGTGGTGTGCTTCACCCGGGACGGGCTGGATCACGGCCCGGTTCCTGGCAGCCCTTCAGGAACGCCAGATCGCCTGGATGTCGGAAGTCCGGCTGGGCGGCGGGGCTCCGGCTCTGCGGGCCTGCATCACAAGTTTTCGCACCACCGAATCCGACATTGAACATGTGGTACGGGAAATGAGCCGCTTGGTCTGAGGAAACGAATGCGCAGGGAAACGATCGCTATTCACGGCGGTTACGAGGCGGATCCGGCCACCAAATCCGTGGCTGTTCCCATTTATCAGACCGTCGCGTATGAGTTCGACAGCGCGGACCATGCAGCGGCGCTATTTAACCTGGAATCCGAGGGATACCGCTACAGCCGGATCAGCAATCCTACCGTCGCGGTGCTGGAGCGTCGCGTGGCGGCGCTCGAGGGCGGCGTAGAGGCCCTGTGCGTCAGCTCCGGGCAAGCGGCCACCAATTATGCCGTGCTCAATGTTACGGAACTGGGCTGCAACATCATCTCGGTTCCGCAGCTTTACGGCACCACCCACACGCTGTTCGGCTACCTTCTGCCCAGCCAGGGCGTAACGGTGCGCTTCGCCGAGTCCGATCAACCCGGCGACGTGGAAAGGCTGATCGATGACCAGACGCGGGCGATTTTTTGCGAGACAGTCGGCAATCCCGCCGGAAACATCTGCGACATCGAAACGCTGGCGATGGTGGCCCACAGACACGGGGTGCCGCTTATCGTCGATAATACGGTGGCCACGCCGATCCTGCTGAGGCCCATTGAGTACGGCGCCGATATCGTTGTGCATTCTCTCACCAAGTTCATGGGTGGGCACGGGACTACGCTGGGAGGAGCCATCGTCGACAGCGGCAAGTTTCCCTGGAAGGAGCATGCCGGGCGCTTCCCGATGTTCAGCACGCCCGATCCGTCGTATCACGGGCTGGTGTATACGGAGCACTATAAGGAAGCCGCGTATATTGGGCGCTGCCGCAGCGTCTACCAACGGGCCACCGGGGCTGTATTGTCGCCTTTGAGCGCGTTCCTGCTGCTGCAGGGAATCGAAACACTTCCGCTGAGGATGGAACGGCACGTGGAGAACGGCGCCGGCGTGGCGAATTTCTTGCGCGGCCATCCCAGTGTGGAGTGGGTGAACTATGCCGGATTTCCGGACAGCCCCTATTATCCGCTCGCGCAAAAATATTTGTCGGCCCGGGCTTGCTCACTGCTAACCTTCGGAATCCGGGGGGGCTTTGAGGCTGCGAAGAAATTCTACGACGCGCTGAACCTCATCAAACGTCTGGTCAATCTCGGCGATGCCAAATCCCTGGCCTGCCACCCGGCTTCCACCACTCATCGGCAGATGTCGGCTGAAGAGCAGCGCAAGGCTGGAGTAACACCGGAGGCGATTCGGCTTAGCATCGGCATCGAACATATCGACGACGTCATCGCGGACCTCCAGCAGGCCCTTAAGGCCACGAGTTCGATGGAGCATTTGAATCCGGCCGCGCTGACTTCTCCGATGGAGCTTTAATGCCGGTCTGTTTCAGCGGAGAATCAAGCGGCCACCCGCTGGTGGAATACGCGAAACTCGCGCACGGGGAACCGGTGGAATTTCGCGGGTCCTCAGCCAATTGCCTCAATATCGGCCTGGTGAACAACATGCCCGATAAGGCGCTGTTATCCACCGAACGCCAGTTCCTGACGCTGCTCGATTCAGCGGCTCACGACGTCGCGGTGCGCCTGTGGCTCTATGCGTTGCCGGGCATACCCCGGACCGAATGGGGGCAACAACACATCGACAACTTCTATTCCAGCCTCGAGCATCTGTTCGATCGACGACTGGACGGCCTCATCGTCACCGGCGCGGAGCCGCAGGCGCCAAACTTGAGGGACGAACCATACTGGGCGAGCATGATCAAGGTCATCGATTGGGCGGAGCAGAATACCTGCTCCACCGTTTGGTCCTGCCTGGCCGCTCACGCTGCTCTTTTGCATACCGATGGCGTCGTACGCCGCCGCCGCCCCGAGAAATGCTTCGGCCTTTTCGAATGCGAGCGTGTGGCCGAGCATCCGTTGACGGCCGGTATTTCCTCCCGTTTCGTGACGCCGCATTCCCGATGGAACGATATCTCCGAAGATGAACTGACGGCTTGCGGTTATTCCCTTCTCGCGCGGGCCGAGGATGCGGGCGCCGACTCGTTTGTGAAGCACAGACAGAGCCTCTTCGTCTTTTTCCAGGGTCACCCGGAGTATGAGGCCAATACTTTGCTGCTCGAATATATCCGCGATGTGGGACGTTACCTCAGGCGAGAGAGCGATCATTACCCCCCGATTCCGCGAGGCTACTTCGACCCAGCCACCGTGGATGCGTTGGCAGCAGCACGAGAGCGAGCGCTCCATGACCGGCGCGAGGAATTGCTGGTGGATTTCCCATCCGCGCTCAGCCTCAAGAATCTCGCGCACACCTGGCGTCCGCCGGCCTTGCGCCTGTATGGAAATTGGCTGGAATATGTGTGCGCGCAGAAGGAACGGCAGTTGCAAACGGCGCAAACTCGAAAGAGGGCTACGCGGGGTACGGATTCAGGTTTGAACCGCCCGTTCGCCGCAGGCGAGTGAGCGCCGCGGTACCCGGTCTCCGAATTAAAATTTAGTGGGCCCTGAAGGATTTGAACCTTCGACCAACGGATTATGAGTCCGCTGCTCTAACCGCTGAGCTAAGGGCCCGAAGCTTTTATTTTCTTTAAATTGACGTTTTCTTAACTTCGACTAGCATCGCAAGTGTAACCATTTTTGTAACCATACGAGACCTCCAAACTCATCCTCGAGTGCTTCAACCGCCACCGTCTCCGCAAAGCCATTCGTCCGGTGGGCGGATGCCCACCATACCGGTCGATACCAATTGTACCGTTTGACCGTGTGCGCCGTGCTCGGGATTTTCGATCCATTATCGTTTCGCTGTAATCCCTAACGCCTCGATGATAGTCCTCTCGCGCCGATCCAAGTTGTTGGACCGGACGGTGTTGTCGGATTACCCTGCGCGACGCTATTAAGATCAGTGCTCGCGTTATTGCCTGATCCACAGGACATCTCCTTCAGCCAAAGCGGTATCCTCGTGGAAGTGACTGTAACTTGCCGTCTGAAATCTGGGCGGAGGAGCGCAATAGGGACCGAGGGCACGCGAGGTTGAATGTCTGAAGTAGCAGTGCAGGCTGAGCTCGACATCTTCGCCAGCAGTGACAGCGCGGCTGAACAATCCAGAGCTCTGTCCGCGCTAATGAAGTTGAAAAAATTGCACCAGGCGGCCAAGAAGCCCAACTTTCATAGGGGGCTCGACAAGCTGCTGCAAGCCGCAGGCGAAAGGACCGGCGCATCGGAGCGCCTCACAGCGCTCGCTGCTCTTTCGCGCGTCGGGAGTTTGGTCAAACCGCTTCACCAACGAATTTCGTTGGCGCTGCCCTCGGTACTCGTGATTCCACCAGAGGAGCTTCAATTTGTTGACGACCCGGATGACCGATACTACATCGCCTCACTATGGCGCCAAACGAAAACACCATGGCTTTCACAGTATCTTGCAAAAGGTGCCGTTGATGAGGAAGGGTCTGACCGAGTACGGTCGGAGTGCTTAGAAGGCTTGCTTGATGTAAATGCTGACCTCGCAACGGCCCTCGGGGAACTATCAGTCCCAATGCGCCGACTTTCATTCAGTACTGAAAAGCCTGGGGATAGCAAAGCGAGAAGATTGCGCCGGATACTTGAGTCCCTCCGAACTGTTTACGCGGCCAGCACGAAGGAACCTGGTGAAAATGCTGGCGAGAAGTTCAAAACGTTCTTGGTGGACAGCTTCGTTCATGATGGTCTCCCCACGAACCCGTCACTACTAGATGAGGTCGCCGAGGAATCTCTTGGCGTGGTCCACCAAATCATCAAGGCCCGTTTTTCCCTTGCCACATCGACCGAGACGTATTCCGCTCTCGACGTGGTCAAAGGTTGGTATCGGGACATTGCCTGGACTGACTTTGCAGAGCAATCCATTGCCGCAGCTCTGTTGGTAAGAGATCTGACGGCTGCGCTCGAAATGCTGTTACGAGCTGGCGTTTCCGATGAAGGGCTCTTTTCGAGGCTTACAGTGGCGGCCGGGGGACAGAACAGTGCGCGAGCTGTTGCGAAGGATCTCCTCAACCGACTTCCGGGGCTTCCCGAGGATCTGGCTCAGTGGCTCTCTGGATTACCGCCGCGAAGAAGAAGCGCTCTCGCAGCAGAGAGCCAGCTTCTGGGGTTCGATGAAGGGCTCGGGGATTTGATCATCAACGCTCAGCGCCTTCGCGAGTTGGCTGACCGCGTTCGTAATGATGCTCTGCCGGAAATTGGTGTGATGTCTCCACGCGCCGCCTTCCCGGTGGAAGGTTTGTTGGGGGTTGTGCGCAGTACGGTAAACTCGCTAGACGCGGTTGCAAAGATCCGAGATCTCTCGATCAAAGGAAGCGTCGGTGACATCGTGGAGTTCTCGCCTTTCGAACACGAAATGGTCGGTGGTGCAAGGCCCGGAGTTCGAATGGCCCGCATGGTTCGTCCGGCGGTAGAAGCCCCCGGGGTTGGTGGAGGACGGAGGGTATTGCGGAAAGCGCTGGTTGAACCCGCCGAATAGGAGAATAGACGACACATGACTCCGGAACTTGCGCGAATACTCGTGTGCAGCTTACTTGAGAGGCTGAGCGATGATGCAAAAGCTGAACGCCCAAGGCTTACTGGTGTAGTTTCCGCTGTCGAACGCGATGCCCTTAGTTACTTACTCGGCGGACCTGGTTCAGCAGGTGTCTCGACGCTGACACTCGCCGGTCAGGAGAGTATCGGGGAGGGCGAGAGTCCGGTCTCCTCAGCGATCAATGCGACGCAAGAGGTCAACAGTCAACTGGTGGCCGGAGAAGTTTCTCTTAAGGCGAACCGCACCTTGCCAACCATCACCAAAGCTGACGCCGAGGCCTCAGAGTACACTGGACCTCCAGCCGAAAAGTCAGACCAAAATAGCCCCATTAGCATGGTAACTGACCGCGAGTTTGTTATTGATGAGACCGCTTGGTCGCACTCCACCCCGCTAAGCGACGGGTATGTTCTTTGCCTCGACTTCGGCACTGCGAAGTCAAAAGCGTTCGCTGCGTCTGTGGAAGGAGATCCGGAGGATGCGGATTTGGTGGAATTGGCACTCGGGCGTCGTGACAAGGATCTTGACGGAGCGGTTTATACGGTCGCATCATCCGTTTGGATCGGTGATGACGGTCTAATGTACGCCGGAGCCCAGGCGTTACGGAAGAGCATGCAGTCCGGAGCCGTCGGCAACAGTGAACGACGGCGGCTGGATTCCGTAAAGCAACAATTGACATTGATAAGCGTTGAGCAGAACCTGGCAAGCCTGAAGCTTGAAGCTGACATTAATCCAACCAAAGTCGATCTAAGCTATGAGGATGCGATCTGCTTCTACCTGGCTTATCTGACCGACTTGGCGGTGACTGAACTCTCTATTCGGGGCCACTCGCGCTACATCCAACGTAGATTCACGATACCCGCGTGGAGGGCAAGCCAGCGCGCCTGGGCCGCCCCTATTTTGGCCAAGCTGCTGGTTCGAGCCCAAGTACTTGCCGACACTTTTCAGGACCGATGGGCAGGAGGCATTCCGGCTGACCAAGTAAGGAAAGTGATGGCTGCGGCAAAGCTGCACGAGCCTGGCCTTTGGTATCTTCTTGCCGGTTATAAGGGACAGAATGGCGCGTTCCCCAGCGGTCTACTCGAACCGCTCGCTGCCGGTTCGGGCCGCATCATGGCTGATCGCAACGCTAGGAAACTGGTGCTCGTGGTCGATGTTGGTGCTGGGACGACAGATTACTCATTGTTTTGGTCGATTCAGAACGTGAAAGGGCGCAAGGCATTTCCAATAGAGCCGTGCAGCGACTCTATCCGCGTGGCGGGTGACATCCTCGATGAAATCCTAATTACGGAATTGCTCAGTCGTGCGGATGGCGGTTCAGGGGACTGGATGCGAAAGCGATTCGAGACCGAGATCCGTCACAGTGGGATTCGGCGGTTGAAGGAAGCTCTCTTTCTGACTGGTCGCCTCGACGTGACGGTGGCAGATCAAACCGTCTCAATCGAATTGCCGGAATTTCTCGGCAACGACCGGGTCAAGCGATTCGGCCAAACAATTGAAGAGGCAATCAGGAAGTTTCTCGGGGCCGTCGATTCCAGCTGGCAGAAGGCAGACCAGGCTCTGCTGGTACTGACCGGAGGCGGGGCCAGCCTCCCAATGATAAAAGACCTCGTCAACAAACGCTGGGAACTCGGCGGGCACGATCTCGTATTCAAACCGGCTCAAGCAGTACCAGAATTGATACAGGCGTTTGACGCGGACTTCCAAAGAGAATACCCCCAGTTGGCTGTCGCAATCGGCGGTGCGCTGCCGGTTCTTGATGAGCGGTTTATCATTCGCGAATTCGCTGGCGCGGCAACCCGCCCGGGACCACTGGAGCGGATCCAGATCACGGGCTTGTAGGCGGAGGACTCTGACGAAAGCTACCGCATCTAGGTTAAAGGACTGCTGGGGGGCAGCTTAAAGATTATTCCGGTGAAGTTCTTCGGCCAGGCTGAAGATCGGACAAACACTGGTAGGAACGCATCTTCAAAGGATCGACAGCATCGAAAGCAGCGTTTAGGACCAGGGCATTTGCTGTCGAACCCTGTTCTCAGTTCCTGGTCTGCAAGTGCATATTCGGACGGCCTTCACTACCGCGAACGCCGGCGCTCAACACGTCGTGTTATCGAGGGTGAACGGGGTCTCGACTCTTTCACGCTATTTGGAGAGGCCAGATAGCGAGTCATTTGCTCGGCCGCCGCCGCGAGGTCCTTATCGGTAACTATGTTGTATCGGTCAAATACGTGGCGCGTGCGGTGGCCGCTAATCGCCATCGCCACCTTCTCCGGAATTCCGGCACGGACCATGTTCCTGACCGCGCTTCTACGAAGATCGTGGAACAACCGGCCGTCGAGTTTGGCTCTGTCACAGGCGGACTTCCAGGCCTTGTAAAACGTTTGGAGGCGATTGCCACTTCCATCATGAAAGACCCACTCCAGGTGTGAGTATCTCTCATCACGCTGAGCCCGCTGTTGGCGAAGGGCATCCTTCATCTCGCCGTATATTGGCAGCGTCCGGTGCTTCTTGTTCTTTGCGTTTTGCGCTAGAATCGTGATCTCTCCGCCTCCCAGATTCACGTCCTGCCAACGTAGCGACATCATCTCACCGAGTCGGCAACCGGTGTGATACGCGATCACAAGCGCCAGCTTCAGATAGGATGGCAGTTCGGCCAGGAGCTTTTTATAGTCTGCAATTTCCAGAAAGCCGGTGCGAACATTATCCTCTGGGATCTTTTCCACGTGAGGGTTGTGACCTACCAGTGCAGGCTCGTGGCGGGAACCCAGACTGAAAGCGCGCTTGAGTATGCTGAGTTCGCGGTTGATTGTAGCCGCTTCCGCTTTCTCGTGCTTTCGCGCGGCTTTGTATCGGCGCACCTCAGCCGAGCCGAAATCAGCTGCTCTCAGTTTGCCAAGCTTGGGCCGCAGGTGCAATTTGAGCCGACTGAGCACGTCGTCGATGCTCCTCTTGCCGTTCTCGCGGTAGTCCGCTACAACCAGGTCGAACAACTCATTGAGAGTGGTACGTTCGACCGCAATGCCATGGAATCTACCCGTCGCGATCTCTCCAAGGCGCTTCAGCAGAAGGCGCTCAGCGTCGTCTGCTACCACAGAGCGCGACGATTCGTAGACTGGCTGCCGCTTTGAGTAATACTTGATCCACCATACTTTGTTTCTTTGATATATGCTTCCTCGTTTGGGTTTGCGAGCCATGGAAGTAGCATAGACGGTTACAGTGTAACTGTCAAGTCCGATGGTCTACCTCGAAATACGTGCACTCGTCAATCAGTTTGTCTAGTGCCTTCCGGTCGATTTGCGATTTTCTGTCGATCCGAGTGACAGGGAGTTTGCCCCGATGGATCAGCAATTTAACAGCGTTCTCCGAGCGTCCCAAGTATTCAGCAGCCTCAGAAATTGTGAATAGGCGTTTGCTGGAAATGACCGCCAGAAGTCGCTGATCCATATGCCGCTCCAGCCGAGCCGCCAGCTCTTCAACATACGCGTTTAGTACAGCGAACTCGGCCATCGCACAACCTTGGACTTCTAAGGAATGGTCGACCTTCGGCTGGATTGATTCGGTTGCGGGGTCTGCGGATTTGCTTCCAGAGGTTGATATGGGGCCTCAAAGAAGATGTCTCGGTTCACGCGGACCACGAACTTGTACCCTGCGGGGACCTTAATCGTAGGCTGCACGTTGAGGTTGCGACGCGTGATTTCAGCGCCGGTTTCACTGAGTTCCTGACCAACGGCGCTTCCTGCGGTTTGGGCGGGTGTCGGATAGGTGAGAGCACTTTGGTTGGTCCGCTGAGAGATATCGAAGGCGGCGGTGAACATGCTGGTGAGCACGGAAAATCCCAGGAGGCGACGGTAGTGGTGGTCTACCTTGTCTCGGAGGCCGGCGTTGCCATGGGAATCGAGACCCACCATGCCGTCGAGATCCACCGAGGAAGCGTCGGGGTAGATGACGCGGCTCCATGCGACTTGAACACCGTCTTGACCGTAGGAAATGCGCGAATCGTATCTTCCGATGAGCCGAGACCCTTGAGGGATCAGAAGGTAAAGACCCGTGGCCGTGTCATAGACATTCGAGGTCACCAACGCCTTCAGCTCTCCAGGAAGATCCGAGTTGAGCGACTGTTCTAGAACTGCCGGGATCTCCCAGCCTGCTTTGATTTCGTAACGGGAGAGTGGAGGGTCCCGACTCGATCGGAGATAGTCATCGTCTTGGCGATCGCCGCTTGCCGCTAGAAATGCTTCCTTACGCGATTGCATGTTCTGACTGTCGTAGTCGTTTTCGAAAGCTCGCCCATTTCCTGGCCCCGCTGAATTACTGCTCTTCCGCCCGCCCAGAGCACGGCTCAGGGCTTCGACTGGAGAAACAGCGTTCGAGGTGGGTTGTGGTTGTGGTACCGTCGGCGAAAAGGACGGCGTGACTGAGGTCCGGACACTGGTAGGTGCCAGGATCGCTTGCTGCTCTTCTTGATACGCTGCAGCGAGCCGTCGCTCTTCAGGGGTCTCTTCGCGCACCGGCGTCTGCGTGACTGGCTGTGTTCGGATAATGTTCGGTTGCCGCACGACGATCCGTTCCTGAAGGAGGCCATCGCAGGGCTGGCCGGTTTGCGGATTGAACCGATAAGCTTGGCCGGTCTTGGGATCAGCCCCGCAAGAAGGAGTCATTAGCTGGGGACCTGATGGCGGCCCATTAGGAGGACGCAGGGTCATTGGCACAGTACCTGCCGGGGTCTCTTGCATAAACTCCGAGGCCGCTTGGATCGCGGGAGCGACGTTCTTGGGCAGGCCTGCCTCGCGCGCAGCAGCTTGATTCTTGATCCCGCGATGGTATCCACCGTAAGCGAACCCAAGGAGCAAGAGGACGATCATAGAGACGATTACGGCACCCGTCCGCCAGCTGATCCGCATCGCTTTCTCGGGCTCGGGATGGAGATCGATTCCGCTCGGAGCCTCCTCCCTTGGTGGTTCGTTCGGCTGGTGGTCAGGACTATTGCTTGTTCCCACGGATGATCTCCACTTTCTGAGCCTTCTTGCCTGATCCAAGTACAAGGTCCGCATGATCGAATAGGCGATCCACGATGTAGGTCAGATCCTTCACGCGGTAATTCGTCATCTCACCCTTGCCGTCATTACCTACGACAAGCAAAACTGGCGCTTCTCGGTGCTGAAGGTCTGGCGGCATCTGAATGTACGTTTTGGCGCCGTCATCGAAAACGCGCACTGGCCGGATGTGCTGATCTCCGCTACGGACCGTGTAATTGAAGTTCATTTGCTCGACGGCGATCATCGCGGGCGGCACTTCCGCGGCGTGTTTCTCCTGCTTGGCGGCGGATTGTTGTGCAGCGATTTGCTGCTGCCATTTGCGTGTGTCGTCGTCGGGATAAGCGAACGCAACACGAGCAACATAGTCCTCTGGTTTGGAAATTAAGCGCAGATAATAGGCCCGGCGGTCCGTGGTGATGAGAAGATTCGTGTCGAGGCCCGGCGTTTGAGGCTTGAGGACGATCACCGGAGTCGCGTTTTCACCAGCCCCGTACATGGCAGGCGAGATCAGCCAACGGACCGAATCTCCAATGTGGGGCTCGCCTATGATTCTTTCGCCGGCCTGGAGCTCGATAATGCAGACGCGGAGCGGCGCGCACACGACCGTGGGCAGACCAGCGCCATAAGAATACATCACGCGACCATCGGGACCTGGCGACGGCGCATTTTTCTCACCTTGCCAGCTCTCGCTAACACGGACGGCTTCGAGCGCAGTCGGCGTGAGAGGTATATCCGACTTGGGACGATAATCCTTTGGTGCCGCGCCGCTAACGCCATCGGACGGCGCTGCCTGTGGCGCCAGATCTTTAGATAGATTGCTTGGATCTTCCAAAGTCCGCAATTGGCCACCGAAGTCGTATTGCTGCAACAGTGGCGGCAGATTCTCCGTTGCCGGGGGCACCTGCTTTTTGGGAACAGGCGGTTGCCCAGCGAAAATGGGCAGTGCGATTAGGCCGAGTACGGCGGCAATTTGCATGTGCATGTTCGTTATTCCTTCACAGAACCTTTGCCCAGCTCGCGTTGGTGATGTAAACGCCGAGCGGATTGATGCGAGCCTCGCGCTCATCCTTAGGTGGATTGAGCGCAATCGAAAAATATCCCTTCCACCGGTCCGTTGCTTTCACGGCTCCGTAGAGATCGCGTGTTGTTTCTACCCATTCAACTTCGTAGGTTCGGTCGCTGGTTGGAAGGACGGACTTCACGTCCACGGATACTGTCTCAGTCTCGGCGCGCTTGAACGGCGGATCGCCGCGATAGTAATCGCTGATGAAAGTCTGGGCTGCGCTGCCGCTGGCGATTTGTGCGTAAACCCGATCGATCGCCCTTCTCTGCGACACGCCGTCCGTTGTGACGGTCCGCAGGTTCTCGATCCAGTTGAAAATGTTCGAACGCCGGAGCCGGTCATCGTTCAGCGAGGTTTGATCGGCTACTCCCGAGGCAACAGGGCGGCCCAGATTATCGACTAGAACGACGTACGGAACAACACGAGAGCGAACGGATAGCCAAACGATACCTGCCGTCGCGATCAGAGCTACTAATGAACACGAGGCTGCCATCGTGCGCCAGTTCCTCGCACGCGTGATGAGATCTCCGTAGCGCTCGTCCCATTCGCGGCGAGCAGCAAGATAAGGATTGTGTGGCGAGTTCATTAGCTATTCCTCATGGTCGATCGGCATCCGCGGCGGCGTGGCGTGAGGCGCTGCATCAGACGGCAAAGATCTGATTCTGTGGCGCAAGGCCCTCACTTGATCAACTGCGCGACTCAGCGGATTTGTTCTTGCGGCTCGCGTGGGCGGTTGGACATTGGCAGAATCTCCGCCTCTCGGTGACACGCTACCTGGTATAGCCCCAATGGGTAAATTAGATTGAGCTTGGCTATCGGCACTTGTTCCGGTGGGAACGGCGGACCGGGGTAACTGATCGGACACAGCCTCATCGCTCGCCCTGACCGACATCGATGCGAAGCCACGTTGGAATGGTTGCGTTTCAAACCCAGAGCCTTCCAACGGTTCGCCTCCGATTCTGGAGAGTGCCGACGAACTCGACGGAGTTGAATTGCCGAGCGGAGGCTCGGGCTGTTTGCGCGCGGCACTCCCATTCGCCCCGACCGCTGGCGATGATGAGGAAGGGGGAGGTACTGAATCTCTTCCAGAGAATGAACTCGCCGCAGCAGATCCAACGCTTGCGACGGCACTTCGTGTACTGGACCCTGCTCCGCCTACGCTTGTTGCACTCCCGATGCCTCCTGCGCCACTACCACCTATCAAACCGCCCACTCCAGCAACCGCCGCGCCTCCAACCGCCAATGCTGCCCCGCCGACAACTGCGCTCGTGGCGATCAGATCTCCGCCCGTCAACGCAGGCGATCCACCGATTACGGCTGCAAACAGCTTCGGAATTTGCCAACAACACATCATGTAGATCAGCGCTGCGCCCATTACGTCAAATGCTGTCATTGCGGGGCGAGCTGAGGTCGCGATCCCCTGCGCTTCATTGAGCCACCCAATGCTCAGGTCGAACCCAGCGGAGATCAGGCAATAGAGCAGCACGATTTTGATGCCGATCGAAACCGCTAAGCCGATATAGCGTTCCGTATAGGGAGCGGTCCATCGGCTGCCGCCGAACCCGAGGAAGATGAAGCCCACGGAGACGACGAGGTAACTCTCTACAAGCGTCACGATAAAGTTGATTGTGATAAGCGTGTACGAAATCACGATCAAAAGTGCAGCGAACGCAAGCGCTAAGGACGTGCCGGGATTTGTGAAGAAGGCTGAGGTGCTCGCACCATCCATCAGCGCTCCGGCGAGACTGAGCCCCTGCATGAAAATGCCGCTCGGTGATAGCGCGTTTAGTCCTGCCGCGTTCTGTCCGAGCTCCGTGAAGCTATCAATGATCGCTGGTATCCAAACTCGGCCATTCAGAAGCAGCGCGTAGAACGCTCCGATCCACATCAGTTTTCGGATCAGGGCCGAGGTCCAGGACTGGAGATCGCTTTTCTCCAGCAACATGACGGCCGCGCTCCAAGCAAATTCGATCACAGCGAGAATCCCGAAGAGCGCGTTGGCGTAGATAAATACATTTGCGGTCCATTGAAGTCGCTCGTTCCGGAATTGATCCACGATTTGGCTTGGGACTGTGGTGTTGAATGCCGGCCCCGCCTGCGCGAAGATTGCGGGCACCGACAGGCCGGCAACTGCGAGCACCGGCAGCCAGGATCTCAACGATTTGTAGATTCGCCTTCGCATATCACGCCTCATTGCAGACCCGGCAAGTACGTCTTTCTGTCGCTGGTCACCGGTCCACCGGTGAAGAACCACTGGGTCGCGGCCTGATCGGCGGCCTTTTCCTGGATGACAGCCGCTTGGTATGCCTGTTTACTCGACATGTCGGCCATCATGAGCTCTCGAAGCTTCATTAGCTGTTGGACCTGTTGATCGCTAATCTGGCCCAGCACGTTCAGCGCCTGCATTTGGCCGTCGGCACTTTCCGACATGCCCTCAAGAGTGCTGATAATCGACTGCTCAGTGACCATTTGCTGGCTTTGCAATCCGGCGGCGCGCAGCGCTCCCAGAGTTGTGTCTAGCGATGTCTGCGACCACCTCTGATAGTTCTGGTAGTAGACGGCCGCATTCGTGCCGTAGCCGGGGTAGGTGGAACGGAACAACTGATCGAGATTGCCTAGCGAATATGCGAGGGCTTGTCCCCCTTGCACGATTTGTGCGAGGGCACTGATGTCCGCTGCAATCTGGCCGAACGTCTGAGGTGACAGATTCTTCGTATTGCGCAGCATGTTGGCATACATCGCTAGTTCGTTCTCAAGCTGGAGGCCCTGCCGGATGTACAGCAACACGAGCTCTGCATGGTTCAGTAGCTGCGTCACCTCCGTGGCGAAGGCGCCGGCCTCCGCCTTCTGCGGCGCGTTGCCAGCGATTCCAAGTAAAATCAAGACCGAGATCACAAATTTGCGCATACCGACGCCTTTCCGCGTTCTTCGAGCGAGGTAAGATACTCTGCCCATTTCTCTAAGCCCCTGAGCCGAATCCACTCGGTGCGCCATCCGTCACCAAACTGCTCCATAACGGCTTCGGCGATCTGCCGCTCTTCGCGGCCGTTCACGCCAACCCAGGCGAGCGCGACCTTTCCGACGCCGAGATCGACCAGGCGCCGGCCTAGTTTGCTCACCACGTAATAGTGCTGCTTGGGCACGCTGACCTGGAGGATGTCGAGTTCGCGCTCGTTCAACCCGATGCGCTCGTAGAAGGCGCGCGAGCCCGGATTCTTCGACTCGGCGTTCGGCAGCAGAATTTTGGTCGGGCAGTTTTCGAGAACCACGTCGGCAATCTCAGAGTTTGCGATGTCGCTAATCTGCTGCGTTGCCATGACAACAACGGCGTTCTTCCGGCGCATCGTCTTTAGCCAGTCCCGCAAGCGATTGCGGAAAAGCGCGTGCTGCAAGTAGGACCAGGCTTCATCGAGCAGGACCAAGGTGGGTGACCCGTCGAGCCGCTGCTCAATCCGGCGAAACAGATAGAGCAGGACCGGGATGACGGCCTTATCATCGAGTTGCATCAGATTCTCGGTCTCAAAGCTTAGGAAGCGGCCGTTGCCGAGCATGTCACGGTCAGCATCCAGGAGCGATCCAAGAGGCCCCATTACCGTGAAGTGTTGCAAGGCATCACGTATTTCTGTGTCCTGCACGTTGGCAGACAGCTCCGTCAACGTCCTGGTTGGCGAAAGCTGCAATCGCTTGACAGCTTCGGCCACTGCATTCCGATGCTTAGGGCCGAACTTCAGGCCATTCAATTCGCACAAGACTTCGATCCAACCTGTGGCCCATTGCACGTCTGACTCGCCGTCGATATCCTTGAGCGGGCAGAAGGCAAGATCCGTCTTAGGACCTGCAAGATCGTAGAATGCGCCGCCAGCGGCTTCTGTGAGCAACCAGATCGAATAACCTCGATCAAACGCAAAGACCTGTGCGCGTGGATAGCGGAACCACTGCGCCGCGATTAAGCCCAATGCAGTAGACTTGCCCGCGCCGGAAGGCCCGACGATGAGTGTGTGGCCCAGGTCGGAGACATGCAGGTTCACGCGGAATGGCGTCGCGCCACTGGTTGCTGCGAACAAAAGCGGCGGGCTATGCTTCGGCATCATAGCCGAGGGGTTCTCGCGGAGCCCAGCCCAGACTGATGTGATTGGGAGCATGTCAGCCAGATTCAGCGTGTGCAGCATGATCCGCCTGACGTTGGAATAACCATCGCCTGGGAGCGACCCGCGCCAGGCCTCCACCGCATTGATTGTTTCGACCCGGCAGGAGAAACCGAGGTTCTGAATGGTCTTCATGACCGCGCGTGTGCTTTCGTAGAGTCGACTTGGGTCTTCGTCGAGACAAATCACGTTGGCCGAGTACAGTGCGAACTGCACATCACCAGACGTTGCAACACCCATGGCTTCTTCCGCATCCGTGGCCATTTGTTGCGCGTGAATATCGACGGCCCCGGATTGTGTTTTGAAGATTTGATCCTTCCAGCCGCGGATCTTAGAGCGCCATTTCTTCCTGTGCAAGTCGAGCATGCCGCGCGCCTCCTCGGGATCGATCAGAATTGCGCGCGTGTTCCAGCGGTAATCGATGGCTAGGTCATCCAGCTCGCGCAGAATGCCCGGCGAACTCAGCTTTGGAAAGCCATCAATCGCGACGACACGCATGTGCTTACGCCCAATTCGCGGTTCAATACCTCCATAAAAGTCCTCGCATGCAAGAATTTCGTTTAAGTAGCAGGGGATCTCCGGCAGTGCGAAGGGATGATCTTCGCCGCTCACACAGCGCCGGAGATACCGCAGAAGCGTGTCCTGGCTGTGCTGGAAATCATCCTCATCAAATACTGTCGATCGCTGCAGGCGTTCGGTTTGGAACAACTGGCCAAACACATTTTCGAATATGTCCACTCGACTTCTGAAACGGTCGAGGACCTGCTCCGCTGGATGATTGGCTTTCTTCCTCGTTCCGTCGAACATCCAGCCCTTCATGCGTTCCTCGACCTCGAGCGGAGGAAGATAGGTTAGAGTCAGGAAGTATTCGGACTCGTAGTGAGAGCCCTCCTGCATGAACTGTTGCCGCCGTTCGTCGTCGATGACGCGCGTTACGCAGTCAGGGAATGCGCCTTGCTCGGGATAGCCAGGCGCTCGCGAACGAATCGCGTCGCACTGGATCATCCAGCCGCTGCCGAATCGCAGGACCGAATTCAAACGAGCGCTCAGAGCATCCATTTCGGCCGGCGCCGCCGACATCATGTCGGGACCGCGATATGTCCAGCCCGTTACCAACAACCCATCCTGCTGGAGCAGAATTCCATCTTCGATAAGCGCATAGGGCAGGAGAAGATCTGCGAGGCCACGTGGTCGAGAGCGATGTTCATTCCGTCGCATAGATCACCTCCAGTTCCTTGGGATTGGCGCGCAGCGGGACAGCAGTCCACTTTTCGCTGGATAGAACGTCTTGTACCGGATGTGCCGAAGATAAGTCTGCCGGAGCAGTGGATCTGCCTTCCCCATGCGCTGAAGCACCGCCACCGCTCCGACCCAAAACGCAACGCTCAGGCCGATTCCCCACCAGGTCCCCAAACTGAACGCGAGACTGACGGCGGTCAGCATCGCGATAAGCACCAGTTCGCGATCTCCCCCAAGGATTTGGTTTGGCCGGTTTGCCGACTGATGGATCACGATCTCTCTCGGCCTGTCGCTAGTCTGCATAGTCTTCTCACCTCTGATTCAAACGACTGCTGCGTTGACACCAAATGCCGTGGCAAGCAAGGGGGCCGCAAAAACCAGCACTGACACCACTAAGCCGATCATGCAGGCGCGGCGGCCGAACTCGGTTAGTTCACCGCCCCACAGCATCGCGCCTCCGGCAATTGCAATCCCGATCAGGCCGATGGCATAGGCCACGGGTCCAGTGAGAGAAGTCGCGATGGCCGTCATGGGCTTCTCCCACGGCAGCCCACCAGCGGCGGCAGCCTGCACCCGCAAGCTGAACGCCCCCGCCATCGCAAGTAGTGCTCCAACTCTGGAGCCAACTCTCCATCTACGAATGAGATTCATATTTCGAATAACCTCCAATCTTCACGCTCTAGACACGCTCGACCTGATAATTCCCATTGGAGTATCCGGTTACGAGCAAAACTTCCCTGACTTTGCGGCCTGCTTTCAGGCTCGCTTCTTCGTCCACAAAAACCACCAGATCCACAGCCTCGGCGATCAAGGTTTGTTGAGGAGCGCTCGTGGCTTCAGCGACAAGGCTTTCCAAACGAATCAATCCGCTTAGGGCATCATTGGCGTGGATCGTCGCCGCACCGCCGGGATGCCCCGTGTTCCAAGCTTTGAGCAGTGTGTGCGCTTCCGCGCCACGCACTTCGCCCACGACAATGCGTGTGGGTTTCAGGCGCATGCACGCGCGCAGACAATCGAGCATCGTCACTCCGCCGACCGCCCGAAGATCGAGATAATTCTGGACTGGACACTGCAACTCGGTCGTGTCCTCAATCGAAATGACTCGGTCATTCGGAGCCAGACGCGCCAGCGAATCGAGAATCGCGTTGACCAGCGTCGTCTTACCGCTCCCGGTTGAGCCGACCACAAGAATGTTCTTTCTCGCGCGTACTGCGGCGCGGATCACGTCCGCATGATTCAAGCCGCGCACACCATCGAGAAAGTCATCGCGACGGCGAAGTTGGTTGGTACGATCGAGTACATCCGTCAGAATCCCGTCCGATTGATAGTCGTCAAGACTGAAGATCTTGCGCGGACGCAAGCGAATTGCGAAAACTGGACGCCGGACGACAGGGGATACGATCCCCTCGAAGCGGCTGCCATCTATAGGCAGTTCCGTCTCAAGGATCGGGCGTTCGTGATTCAACACTGTTCCACGCCACGCCGCGATGGTCCCAAGTGCACTAGCTGCCTGGGCGGCCGGCATTTCTCCAATCCGCGAGAAGCTCTTTCCCATCCGCTTTGCCCACAGCGAACCGTCCGGATTGAGCAGTATGTCCTCGGTGAGAGAGTCTTCGAGCAACTGGAGGACCTGCTCGCCAAGCTCCCGCCGAAGCTTCACTTCGAGCCGTTGATGCTGTTCGTCCTGAATGAAGGCGAGAGTAGACATATGAAACAGAGTTGAACGTTGCGGCCGTTTCCTTTGCGGGTTTTGCGTTATCGCGCCCCCCACAATTACTAAGGAAACGGCGAGGGCCATTCGGGACATGAAAATCGAAATATTTTGGACTTGCGCAGTATCAGCCAAAAGGCCTTCAGGCTTTCGAACGCCAAGCGACCGCGCACTGGATGGGTCAGGCTCTGCCATAATGGCGGACGAACATGAAGGGCGAAACACCGGAACAGCAATGGGATCGATTGCAGAGGAACTACCAGGAGGCAGTTGAAGCCTCGTATCCGAATCCCGGACACATCGGCTGCCCCGGAACCGATGTTGTTAGAGAACTAGCAACCCGGTCGGCGCGATTTGAAGATCTGGAAGAGGACGTACAGTGGACGCACGTGGTCCATTGTGCGCCTTGCTATCGGGAGTTCCTCGGTGTCCGAGAATCGTGTCGAACTGGCATTGAAGCGAAGCTGCATCGCGCCGTCCAATGACTGGTAAGTCAAGCGGTGAGCCGAGGAGATACCGCGAACTCGCCGGGTCTAATAGCCGATGTGCGACTCGGTTACTGTCCTGTGCACAGAACCGGGATGCTACTTCTCGTTCAGGTGGATCAATCCGGATTCCCGACGATCCAGACGTGATTCCCAGAACGCCCTTCATGGCGCACACGAGGAGCGGCCCACTCCTAATGCGGGTTGTTCGCCTGGACTGTCAACAACACGCCCGGCTGGTAGTGGTGCGCCGTAATGCGCCTGAAGCGCGTTGTCGCCGCTCGCCGTGGAGGCAGGGACGATGATGTTGAACTGAAACAGGCCCGGAGAGACCAGGCCCGCGAATTGAACCGAGGCCGAAATTCCCCCGATCTGGATCGTCGGCATGTCGGCAGGTTCCCGACTTGGCTCGTCTGATCCGGCAGCGACCGTCGGCGAAACCGGGCCAAAGCCATTCGCGTAGAGGAACTATCTTTCACCGGGGGACGCTGGCGTGGTCAGGCCGGGTAAAGGGTCGCTGGTCCGATGAGGCTTCCGTCGGCGTGCGTGCCAACCACATACGGTCCGCCGCCGAAAATGAAAAACGAAGGGGATGTTGCTTGCGCCTGGGCGGTGAACGCGCGCGCTCGCCATCCCGCCCGTCGTACCGTCACTTGCACGGACCCGGCGCAAGATCGGGCGGCGTCAGCACATTCACTTGATTCGGGCTGATGTAATACACATAAGCGTTTTCGCCGTTCATCGTGACGCTGACTCCATCCAATCGTGTCGGCATTTGATTGTTCAGGAAATCCGAGCCCCGCCAGGTGCGCGAATCGCCCAGCGGGGCGAGGGCCGAACCGGAGATCGCGACCCAAGTATTCGGCGCTATGGTCGTGCTGCCGCCCTCGGCGTTGACGACGGCTGAGATGGCTGGGCGCGAGCACGGGCGTGCTCCCGATAATCAGAGTGGCGGGACTGCTCATCACGCTTCCCAAGCGAGTTGCTGACCTGGACAGAGAAAAGCGCCCCGTTATCGCGCGAATGTGGTGGACGGCGTCGTGTAACTTGCGTTGTGTCGCGCCAGGGATATTCGTTCCGTTCCGTTGCCACTGGTAGGTGAGCGTCGGCGACCCGCCGGCGATTACCGAGAAGGTCGCCGTCTGGCCCGCCGCGACGGTCGCCGAAAGTGGTTGCAGCGCGATCGACGGCCCCACTGATGTGCCCGAAACTGTCGGCGGCCCACTTGACGCGCAGCCCGCGAAGTTGCAACCTACCTGGACTCCCGCCGCCATATCCGTAGCGCCGGGAGCCGTCAGCGTTGTTGTCGTTGGCGCTGCAGTTCGGTGTGGTGCCGGTTTGAGTGATCGGCACCAGAACAAAATTATCCTGAATCGAGGTAGTCCCACAATTCACTACATCCGAAACCCAGGTATATCCAGCCTGTGCGCGCATCTGGTATAGAGTTGTTGTGAACGTAGTTGTTGAACGGCGCGGTGAAGGTCCGGCGCCGTGCAGGAAAATATTGTTGTACTCGTTATTCCAGAGCACATTTTGATCTACTTCAAAGCCACTGGAATCTACATCAAGGTAGACGCCTGAGCGCGAAAGGTTCGGGAGAGTGCCCGAAAACGGAATGGGAGTTTGGGTGTCGTGCAGCCAATTGTGGTGGATTCGTGTACCGCTCGCCGAGCCCCCACCGCTGTAGATCTCGCCTGCATCAAGGCTAAGCAGCATGGAATTGAATAAATTGTTGTAGCCGATATCGTTATTTTCCGCGGCAGGGGAATTCTAGAGTGAAAGCAATCGAATACCGTCCGCTCGTGTGAACAGTGTTGTTTCACAATGCTATGACTGACTCCGAACAGACTGATACCGCTCGCGTTAGTTTCCGCCGTAGCCGGTATCCAAAACCAGATTGTTGTTGATAGTGTTGCCACTTCCCATCAGCGAAACGCCGTTGCCGGCGCTCCACGCGATCGTACTGTTGCGAAGAACGTTACCAGGGCCATTTAGGACGATACCGGAGTCTGTCGCGTGGTCGTTCCAATACCAATCCGCAAACGGGACTGCGGAATCCGCGAATCCAGGAAAATCGGTAAAGTGCGAGACGTACTGAGCGTTGATTCCATCCAAGATGTTGTTCGCGCTCGATGTGTTCATGTCGATCCCGCACCCAAACAGACTGATGTTCTGGATGGTTACACCACTACGTCCGCTCAGGTCGAAAGCATATTGCCGCCGCTTTGCCCGAACATTCAGCGTGTTCGGGTCCAAGTTCCCAGGCGCCCAAAAATAAAGAACGTACTTGCCCGTGTGATAGAACCACTCACCTTGCTTATCCAGCGCCGCAAGGGATCGGTAGAGGTAATACAAACCGCCGGCCTGCGGCTGGATGTAAGGGGGGTAGTCCTCGTCGTCAAGCACTATCGTCAGGCGTCCTTCGGAAGAGGCGGTGACGGTGGCAGTTTGAGGCGACCACGGGTCGGTCCCGCTCAGCATGTGAACCTTCGCTCCCGTCCAGTCGATGTTGGGCAAGTTGCTATCGACCAATTGTGTATCGTTCGTTCCCGCTCCCGTGTTGGCCCAGTTAACGTGAAAAAGGTCGTCGCCGTTGGGCCATCTGGCCTCGGTCATCATTTGCTGACCGACGAATACCTGATTGGTGTCGTCATTCTTCAGCGTGACGCTCGCCTGATAGATCGGACCCTGATATACGGTCCAATTGGTTAGGGGGTCGGTTCCATCGACAGTGACCGACTCGCCGTTGTAAGGCATGATCGTCATGCCCGAATTCGGCGTTACCGATTCGCGGTAAGTTCCGGCCCGGATCAGGCAAGTCGAGCCACCATAAGAGGCCGTCGCGCATTTTTGAATCGTGAGATAAGGTTGCGCAAGACTGCCCGGGTTGCTGTCGTTGCCGGCCGGAGACACATAGCGCGTCGCCGGCGCTGGGAAAACCGAGATGGTGAACGTCCACGAGCCAGGATTACCCGCCGTATCGACGACGTTTACTGTGAATTGGAACTGGCCGGCCTGCGTTGGCGTTCCCGAAATAATTCCGTTCGAACTGAGATTCAGCCCCGGCGGAAGATAATTGAAAGCTGCGAGTGACCAACTGAGAGTCCCCGCTCCTCCCGTCACCGTCAACGTCTGAGAATACGGAGCGCCGATATTTCCGTACGGCAATGGATTCGCCGTGGTGAGGGCGATCGGCGTCACCCTCATCGTGAACTGTCTGAGTCCTACATTCGCCGCGTTGCCCGAATCGGCAGCCTCAATCAGAAACGTATAATTCCCAGCCGTAGTCGGCGTGCCGCTTAATATTCCCGACGTGGAAAGATTGAGTCCCGCGGGGAGCACTCCGCCCACCACCGTCCACACATAGCTCGACCCGCAACACGCGTAAAGATAAAACGTGGGGCTTGATCCGATCGTCCACGTTCCGAGACTGGCGTTCGTATAGATCGTAGTTGTAGATGCGCCGGCGCTGATCGCGTAGTAATTGGTTAGTTGCAAGGCGTGCGATGCTGCATCAGTAAATTGGAAGACTGCAAAGAGACTTCCATTTTCGAGCGGCGTCCCGTTGACAAGCAGACTGGTTGAGTTGAGCGAGAGACCATCGGCCAGTTCGCCGCCCACAAGGGTGGCGCGGTACGCGTCGGAGCCGCCAAGCACGCGGAACTTGTTCGAATAGGCGCTGCCGAGCGCGCCATTGGGCAACTCAGTCGAATCATCGATGATCAGGCTCGATACTTTCAGCGGCAGAATGGCGGTGGTCGCCGAACCTGTTGAATCGGTCACGGTCAGCTGCACGTTGAACGTTCCCAGAGCGGCCGGAGAGCCCCACAACTCGAAGTCGCCGGGTGTTACATAGGTGCTCGTAACGCCGCTTCCGAATCGGATCGACATCCCCGGCGGCAGTCCGCTGGCAGTCCAGGTATATGGCGCGACGCCGCCACTCGCCTGGCCGTTCCGCGAGCAGGCGACCCCGATAGTGCAATCGTCCCAGTTGCCGTTGCCGTAGAGGGCAATGGATGGAAATTCCGAGACACCAAGCACTTCAATCGCCATCTGCTTGCTGTACGAGGTTCCCTCTGAGTCCGTAGCCATCACGGGAAATGACCATCGTCCGGGCCCGGCGGTGACGGTTCCCGAAATCGTTCCTACGGAGGTTAATGTCAAGCCATTTGGCAACCCGTCCGACGTGAATGTGTATCCTCCCGTATCTCCCGAAGCCGAAAGCGTGACGTTGTACGCGGCATTTTGCACCGCATTCGGCAATTGCCCTGGGGTTGTAATCTCGATGGCATAAACATTGACGCTAAAGCCCCGGTATTCGGTATCGACGCCATCAGTGAATTGAACCGTCCAGCTAAAACTGCCTGGCGTAGTGGGCGTGCCAGAGATCACGCCGCTCTCGCTCATATTCATTCCCGCCGGCAAAGCCCCGTTGCTCACGTTGTAGGTCACCGGCCCAGCATTATTGAGAGGGGTCAATGCGTAGGTTGGGAACGGCACACTGACGAAGGCGTCCGGAAACTGGTAAAGGTCTTTCAAGATGAGCGCCGAGATGTGCATGCTGGCCGATTGTGTTGCCGACTGTCCGTTGCTCGTGACCTGCAGGGTGAAGTTGTACGTGCCGGAGGTAGTGGACACACCGATCAGCCCCGCATTCGCCCCCGCCGGAAAATTGCTTGGCACGTCGGTGAGTAACGAAAGCCCAGGCGGTAGCGAGCCGCTTACCAGGGACCAAGTGTATGTGCCATTGCCGCCGGACGCCGTCAGCGCCGGTTGAACCTCACCGATCGACCAACAGCAGTAGTTCGGACCAGAAGTGATAACCGGCTGGGCCATGGCAGGTTTCTCCAGGCAGCAGAAAGCCACTACCGCGAGGGCGAGCCCACGAATGATCATCTGCATGGTGTGAACGACTAAGTATAGTACCGCGCCGTCGTCGCGGCTTGCGGACGAGCCTCACGACGCGAACCGCAAGGGTTTAAGCCTTGCTCGGCATGCTTCTGCGCCGATCCTGCACTCTGCACCGCGGCGCTTGCATGTCGTGTGGGCATTCCTGTCGGATGACGCTCCATCCGGAAGTTGGCCGGGCTCGGCGTCACGTTGCCGCCAAAGGGCCTAAGCAGGTTGGTCCGAGCGATCAAAATCCGTTAGCGATCTCAATCGCCCTCGCCACTTGGTTATCTTTTCCCTCAGCTAGAGCGTCCGCGGAGATTTCGACCGGAACATCGGGATCGACGCCATTGTTCTCAAGGCTGCGTCCTTTTGAGGTGAACCAGCCGAAGACCGGCAACCGCAGCCAATAGCCGCCACCGACCTTGAAGTTCATCGCGCCAAGAACGTTGCCTCGGGTCTTCTCGCCGACAATCGTCGCTAGACTGTTCTCGGCGGCGAAGTTGGCGACCATCTCGGCCGCGCTGTTGGTCCACTCGTTAACCAGCACGACGATCCTGCCATGAAATGGTTGTGCACCTAAACCCTGCGTCAGGAGCATCAACGATTTGTCTTGCACGGAGAACCGTGCAAGTGTCATCAGGAGCTCCGCCCGGCTGCGGGGCATCAGGACCCGTGCAAGCTTGTCAGGGTCATAACCGGATCGCAGGCGCTTGGGCGTCAGGCTGTGGCCGATCGCGATCTGGCCGGGACACAGATAGCTGGCGAGGCGAGCGAATCCCAAACTGCCACCGATGTTTCCGCGCAGGTCGATGATGAGGCGTTGGCAGCCTTGCTTCTTGAGGTCACTAACCGCTCGATCAAGCGCAGTTGCAAATCTCATCCCCATCGCACCGGGAAAATGGGCGATCTTGAGGAGCCCTATCCCCTCTCCGATTTTGGCGTGAATCGGGCTTTTCGGTTCCACGAGGGGAGGACGCTGTTTTGTCCCCTTCCGCTTAGGAACTTCGATCAAGACCTCCGTCGCCTTCCCGGTAGCAGGCTTTGCAACGAGTATTTTGTGAGTGTGCCCGATCGCAAAGCATGGCGCGGTTGGGGGCGAACACGGTGTCCCGTCGACCGCCTCCAAGAAATCTCCTGGCTTGATCCCCGCGAGATCGGCGGGGCCAGCATCGAAGACATCCAGGAACATCCATTGGCGGCTGCCATTTCGCGGTACGTCCCGTAAGCTTGCATTGATCGTGTGCTGCGGTAGGAATTCCCTAGGATGGGAATGATAGAAAACAGTGTGGCTAGTTTTGAGTTCCGTAAGAAGCTGACGCACGCCAGCTTCAAACCCGGCCACATCGGCGGCGAGTAAGTCCGCTGTCCGTTCATCGACGCGGGCGGTCCAAGCGCCGTAATCGACTCCGGCGACGTTGATGTGGTGGGCGAGAACCACCTTCTTTATGGCTCGGAGGATTTGAGTACGGGTTTTCGAGTCCACGCTCATTTTGCTGCTCGCTCTCTTTCAACTGACGGTCCCTCTCCCGCACCTTCAATGGTGAACGCAGCCCATTCGTACGGAACCGCCCTCCGCCCGAAGGTTCGCAGCATGTCGCGCTTGGCGGCGGTGAGCGCCAACGCCGGCGCCTGGTTCCTCGAGAGATGCTCGTAAAAGTGCTTCATAAGAAACAGAGACGCATCGTCGTCAACCTTCCACAAAGTCGAGATCACACTGCGGGCTCCTGCCAGTAGGAATGCTCGTGAGAGGTTCGCGATTCCCTCCTGCCCTTGAAGTGGACCAACCGCCGTTTCGCATGCCGAAAGCACAACCAGCTCAGCATCGAAGCGGAGCTGGACAATTTCCGAGGCTTGCAGGAATCCATCCTCTCCGGCCGCTGGATCGCTCAACAGGATCAATGCCGCCCGTTCCGGAAAGGTGGAGTCGGCGAATCCATGAACAGCCAGATGGATCACACGATATTGGTTCAACCTTTCGGCCTTGAAGGCGGCCTCCGTTGCAGAACTTCCGATGAGCGAATCAACCTTCTGCCCTGGGAACGCGGCCTCCGCCATTCGGACCTCATCTGCTGACGAAGGAAGATCCACGAAGCCGCTTCGGTTGAATCCATGCGTCAGGCCGGATCTATTCATTGAGCTTCGTGAATAGGGGATTCCCCCAACCGCGAGAAGTGCCTTGGAGCTTTCTTGCTGCCGCCTTTCCTCGTTCAAAAGGAAGAAGGTAGTTGCGGAGGGAGAGTAGACGACCGTTCGAGTTTCCAAGACATACCGGCCAGATGCATCTCTGAGTGCATCGAATGGAACCAGATTCAATTGACCATCAGGAACAATAATGAGCATCTGATTCTGTGTAGCCTCGTTTATGGGGCGCAAAATCACATCGTAGAGATTGCGAGCTTCGCGAGACGCGGGCAGCTTCGCCTTGACCGCCTTTAAGTAAGACGCGACCAGCCCTTCGATTTGAGCTTTGCTGCCAAGCCGGACTATGCGCGACTCATGGCGCGAGATGGCGAGGCAGTAGACATTCGGATCGGAAATCACGTATTCAAGAAGCACTGCGGATGGTGCCAAAGCATGCTGGATCTGCTCGATTGAAACGGTCTCGCTCGGCGTTCTCTTGAGAACGTTTGCGCCGGGCGTTATCCACCGCGTCTGTTCCTCCATGAAGATTTGATCGCGCAGGTCGAGCACGTCATTCGTCGATCGAGCAGCCATCAGTTTCAGCCGTAACCGGGAGATAGTCCGTTCAGTTGTTTTCGCGGCGGAAGGAGTCGTCATTCCCGAAGCCAGAAGATCCGCGGCAGCGCGCCCGCGAACCTGCTCAATGATGTCGTATGCCTTCCGTGGGTCATCAAAGTGGTTTGCGATCAGCGCGAAATGTTGCTCGTATATTTGGCTGGACGCTGTTATCACCGCAGTCCGCTCAGCCAGGGTTGAGGCGTTACCAATCAAGGAATCGAGAAAAGCCTCGGCTCGTTTGTAAGCATCATCCGCATCCGAATACTGGCCCCTCGCGATCTGCAGTTCGGCGAGTGCTCGCAAATGTTGGGGAACGTCCCACAAATCTCCACTTTCCTGCGTTGCCTTGGCGGACTGTTCCACATAATGTTCGGCTTTATCGAGATCGCCACTCGATCGGTAAATCTCGGCTGCCTGGCTGTCGAGCTTGGCAAGCAGGCGCGTGTAGTCCGTCGATTCTCCAAGTATCATCGCCTCTTGAAGCGCTTTCAGTGCCGCGTCGGAATCAGTTCGCGCTTCGTCAAGTTTTGCGGCAAGCCCATAGAAGTCTGCTTCATGTGCCGCTCTGTGAGCCTGTTTCGCGCGTGCTAGGAATTCATCGTCTATGCGTTTCGCAACGTCAAGTTGCTTCAGGCCAATCAAAACATCAACGTGAAGTTCTTCAAGGCCAAACTGGTCACCGGTATCCGGAGTGGCTTTTGCGATCTTGATAGCCTTTTCAACGAATGCGAGCGCTTGCTCATACATCTTGGACTCAAACAAACCGTCCGCCAGAATCGTCAAGATCCTGATCTGGGCGCCAGCATCGCCGGCTTTGGATGCCGTCTCTAATGCGGTACCCGCATCTTTGCGGGCAGTCTCCAGATCGGCACTGTAGAACGCCGCTATCGCTAGCTGCGCGAGAGCGCGATTCTGCCACTTCGCGTTGCCTTGTTCGCGGGCCAGTGTCCGAACATGTATCCAATCCTGCTTCATCGCACCGGTATTTATCTCAGTATCGATATCGCCCTTGACGATGAAACAGAACATGCGCAACTCCTTATCGTTCTGGAGCAGAGGATCATCGTCCAAGGCGTCACCGAGTTGGGTGGCGACCGCCGGTAGCGTTTGCTGGTCGCGGTCAATATTTGACCGAATGCGCCCGAGCTTCGCGTACAGCGCGTTCCTCTGATCGCCTGCTTCAGTAAACAAGTGCTCTGCCTCGGCAAAGACAGGCCCTGCATCGTCCCAGTTGTAAAGATCAGCAAAATGAAGAGCGTGGGCAAGAAGTTCCTCTGCGTGTGGCTCCTGAGCATCAGCAAGTGAGACACACAGGGCCGCAATCGCAATCAGTCTAAACGGCATCGTGTCACTCCTAAACTCAAAAGTCATTTCCGCTCTTCCACCACAGCCGGAAAACTCCGCCAGTCCAATCCAGTCGGCCGGATCATCAAGGTAAAGCTGCCCGGCGGCGTGGTGCCCAGATCGACATCCACCTGCACAGACGCGATTCCGTCATTCAATCGCCCTTTTGCGAGATTGTCGAAAACGACGGTCCCCGCGGAATCCTGCAATCGAATCTCGTACTCGCCGGGTTCCATCCCGAAGGGCAGAATGAAGTTGACCCGCAGCGACTTCCTCGGAAGGTGCACTTTCTTTGCGGGGTCATCACTACTGTCGCCACGAGTTGGGGAGAACGACGCAAGGTCTACTTTCAACGGAATCAGACCATTAGCCGGTTGCTGCTGCTGAACCTTCCTGGGAGCTTTCCCTGCTATCTGCTTTTCGGAGGTTACCGGTACACCGCTTCGGTCTATGCGGTTCCAGAGAAATCGCGCTCCTGCAAATACAACGAAGGCCAGCGCCAGAGATGCAGCACTGATTCGGATTCCGTGCCACAGGACGTAGCTTCTGCGCAGGCGCGTGTACTCCTGGAAGCAAGGAGAGCAGCTAACAATGTGGGACGCTGGCAGGTCCTTCAAGGTAAGGCGCCGATCTCGGTGCGCGACCGCTCGCAAAATAGAGCGATTCGGGCAGCCCTCCCGCTTCGGGTTCGGGAAAGCAGTCCTGGAATGTTTCCTGCCAAGCGCAACAATGTCGTTTGCTAGCTTAGAGGACGTATTGTGATTAGGCTCGGTCATGTTCATCATGCGGCGTGCCGTTTATACACTCGACTGCCCTTTCAGACGCAACTCCTGATAAGCGCGGAATCGCTTCAAGGCTTTATCAACCTTCTTGCGGAACTGTACCTCTGCGGTGTGACCGTCCCGATAGCCCGTAAGCTTGGCGATCTGCCCCCAATTGAAATCCAAGACGCGAAGGTCACACATCGTCCGCCCCCGCTCATCCAGACACGCACGAAGCGCTTCGATTCTTTTGGCATTGTCCAGTTGCCTCTCCACGTCCGTGAAGGTTGCGCCCGCCAGGCGCTCTATATCCTCGGTGTCCACGTACGCGATTCGTGGGGTCTTTCGCAGACGGCGAACTGATTCCCGAGCAACTGACGTCAAGAGGTAGGCATCAAAAAATTGAATTGGCTGACCGTTATTCATGAGCCGAGACGCAGAATCGACGGCGGTCTCAAGGATCTCCGGTGCTTCTGTGTCGTCCGCCAGGTAGCGAATTACCATCAGTCGCGCGCGCTCCCAAACTCGATCTGCTGCTTCACGCAGCTCTTGATCTACTGCATTCCCCAGGCTGTCCCGGTCTCGAATCCAGAGCCTTTTCTGAGTCTGTCTGCGCTGGTTCATGGAAGCCGCCGGTAGTCGACGTGCCGCGTACTACCCCAAGTAATATGGAGGACGAAAAGCGAACAAACCTCACCCAAAATCTGCGGACTAGGGCATAATTTTGTGCCTATGCAGAAAAAGACGCACTTTGCGGGTGAGTTCTTTGGTTTTCGCAGCCTCTACGTTTATTAGGAGCCTTCCGTGAACAGCACCTCACGGATTTGTGCCCAGCGAAAAACATGGATACTAACGGCCGCCAAAATCTCGATGGTTCCGCTTCGCCAGACCAGGGCGTTGTCATTATCCCTTTTGATTACCAACAGTTACCCGAGGCAGAGCAGAGGGCTATTGTGCCTATTTGCATAGCATCGAAGGACCGATACGGGAACCCGATCGCTCAAATTTGGTTCGAGAAGGGGGTGGCTCCAGTCCAGCAACATTTACGTAACGTTGCTCAGGTTAGACTCGGCGACGTTTGGCGCGTTTCAGAGTTAGCAGAGCGCACAGTTCATAAGCTGTGGGAGCGCCACGGCGAGGATGGAGGGAGTTGGCCTTGGCGACGCGTTCTGGTGCGCGCCGTGTGGGAAGCACGTGACATCATCCAGGGCGGGTCCCCCTGGTATGCCAATCATTTCCTCCCGTTGACCTTGGATTTGATCGAAGTAGAGCTATACGCGTCCAAGGGGTACGACGAAGTCTATGACCAGAAGGTGCTATTGGATCTGATCGAACGCCGCATCAACGAAGCCCGAGGGCCGGAGTACCAGGAGGTACTCAAGATGCTCCGCCAGGGCTACACCTGGGACGAAGTCGCGCAACGGCTCGCGGACCCGAGGCCTGCGGCCCTCAAAAGGCGGTTCTGGCGATGGATGAACCGCGAGTTCCCGAAATGACACTGCGCTATCCAGAGCGTCTAAGCTCTGTGATCGGTGCTCCAAATATCATGCCCCAGTGATTCTCCTTTTCAGCAATCTCACCTCGAGATAAGAGAGGTGGTCCGGTGATCGAGCGGCGTAAGCGTTGAATCTATCCTTTCGCCGTTAATCACGGACCGAAGGACGCTTCCCGTAGGGAGCCTTTATGTCGCCTTCCTGGGCGGCCCCTATAGGGATTCCGGAATTCCAATACGCCGAGGCAGTCAGATTTGCATGAGCTGCTGCAGCACGGGAATCCACGTCAGCCTATTCGTGCCGCAAGGCTTCGATCGGACTAAGCCGACTGGCGCGACGTGCCGGGAGCCACACGGCAAAAAAGGCCACCCCGGAGAGGAAAATCGGCGTAACTAAGAACACGGCCGGATCTAGGGCAGGTACCCCAAATAGAAAACCGGCGAGGGAGCGCGAAAGACCAAGCGCAGCGCACATGCCGATGGCGACTCCAATGAACGCCAATCGCATGCCTTGGATCACCACCATCCTCTGAACGTCGCCAGAGCCAGCTCCTAAGGTCACCCGGATTCCTATTTCGTGCGTTCGCTGTTGAACCGAGTAGGAGATTAATCCAAAAATTCCGATTGCGGCAAGTAATAGCGCAACACCTCCAAAGATACTCAAGAGTTCCATATTGAAGTGTTGCCGGGCCGTCGATTGCGCTACGATTTCGCTCATTGGCCGAAAGCCTCCGACGGGCAACCCCCCGCTGGCTTCCCTGAGCTCCGTAGCAACAGCCGGGATCAACGAGTGTGGCTCGACGCGTGCACGAACAATCCAAACGATACTCTGCCGGATGCGGGGAATACGAGCATCCGCGACCTGTGCGATCGGAACATACATCGTTGGTAAGGGCCGTTGGTCAAGAGCGTCTTCGAGTATGTCACCGACAATTCCGACAATCTGGCGAGGGGGCTCGTCGAACTCCGGGCCGACGTTCGGCGCAATGTCGATTTGTTCGCCTAGCGGATCTTTCCCAGGCCAATATTGACGGGCCATCGCTTGATTGATGATGACGACCTTCGCAGCCCTTCCATCGTCGCGATCGGTAAAGAAGCGTCCGCGAAAAAGAGAGATCTTCAGAGCGTCAAAGTACGCCGGCGAGATGTTCCGCCAGTGTCCAAACCCATGCGCCGGACCATTCAACGGACGCCCGACCACTATAAAAGGGAGCGTGGCACCGGTTTCGAAAGGCAACCAGGAGGCCGCGCCGGCGGAAACGATTCCGGGGATGCTGCCGAGGCGTTGAATGGCCCGGTGCACGAACTGATTGACTTGGTATGTCGTCTCAAATCGCGAACTCGTGAGCGACATTCGCAACGTCAATACGTTTTGCGCGTCAAAGCCTGGGTTGACTGCCTGGAGATTGATGAAGCTGCGAATGAGCAATGCAGCTCCAATCAAAAGCACCAGCGCAAGGGAGATTTCGCTGACCACAAGCGCTGAGCGCGTTCTTTTGTGGCGTAAGCTGGCGCCAGACTTTCCTTCCCTTAGGCCCGTACTTAGATCCGTGCGAGAGGATTGCAGCGCGGGCATCAGGCCAAAGAGAATCCCGGTGAACAGCGAGATCAGAGCGGTGAAAGCTAGGACTCGCCAATCGACGGCAACGTGATACCCGTACTCGCCGATGCGAGGAATCGCCGGGTTCAGACTCAGCAAGCTGCGAAGTCCAAAACTCCCAACCATCAGGCCCAACACGCCGCCAACGAGGGAAAGCGTCACGCATTCCGTGAGCAGCCGACGAACTATGCGGGTTCGACTGGCGCCCAGTGCCAATCGAATGGCGATCTCGCGTGATCTCGCGGCGCTGCGGAAAAGCATGAGATTGGCGACATTGGCGCAGGCAATTAGCAAGACCAAGCTGACAGCTCCGAGGAGGATCAGAAGCGATGGCCGTATGTTCTTGACCATCGCTTCTTCAACGGGATCGGCCCCGAAACTGTAGCCGGCCTGCATCGTGATCGTGTTGGGAAATTTGCGCCGATATTCCTCGGCCGCAATCTGAAGTTGCGCTCGCGCCATGCTGAGGGTCACACCGGGCTTTAGGCGAGCCATCGCCAGGAAATATTCGACTTGGCTGTTGCTATAGGGGTCGATTTGAAGGGGAATCCAAATCTCGGGCGGCGTTTGAGCTTCCGTCTCGGCGCCGGGCGCCGTGATGCCGACCACTTCATAGGGAGCTCCACCGAGCGTGATGTTCTTACCCAGAATTCCGGCGTCGCTGCCGAAGTGCCGTTTCCAAAATCCATCGCTCAACACCACCACGCGGCGGCCGTTGGGGTGATCTTCGTCCGCGGTGAAGCCGCGACCCTGCGCAATAGGCAAACCGAGGAGCCGGAAGTACGCGGACGTGACTTGAGCCGCTTGGACCTGTTCAGGCGAGTCGCCGCCGGTAAGGTTGAGCTTCGCGTAGGCCTGCCCCGTGACGTCCTCGATCACGTTCGTTTGCTGCCGTAATATGTTGAACTTCGGATCTGAACCGCCATAATCTCGGCCGGTTGGCATGGTGGTTGCGAGCCACACGGTTCGTTCCGGATCTGCGAATCGCACCGGCCTTAACAACACCGCGTTAACCACCGAAAAGACCCCCGTGTTTGCTCCGATTCCGAGCGCCAAAGTCGCTACGGCTGCGATGGTGAAACCGGGGCTATGCCGCAATACGCGAAGCCCCTGTCTGAGATCGTTCAGTAAGGATTCCATTCAGCTGGAGACTCTCTATGCAGAGTATAAGAGAAACCCAGAGGACGATAGATCCTGCGTTATCGGCACCTGCGTTATCGGCAAGGATTTAGCAATTCCTTCGATCCTGGGACATAACGGGAAGTAGGGCTCCGAAGCTAGTCGGAACGACCCTTTCGGGTTGGATTTGACTGTAGCAGGAGACGCCAACGCACTAGGTCCGGCGTTAGAACGCCCTGAAGTCATTACTGCGCCCGAGACCTCCTCCCAGAACGGCCAAGAATTCTAGGTCGAAATTCCGGCTTCAGCGTCCCAGATGGTTCCCGCCGTTTCCTTAGTAATAGAGGGACTACGTCGGCATGAATGCGCGCATGGGAATTTCGGCAGAGCCGACCAGCGCACGAAGGAGCGCCACCTTCAACGCCGTCGAACAACAAGTCAGCGCAATGGGTGTTGAACTTGTCGAGGTAGGCCTTTACCAGCCAGACGTGGACGCGAGGGAGCCGGCCATGATTCCGCGCGTTTGGGACGCTCAGATGATCTTGAAGTCGGTGCCATGGCTGCGCCACCAGAATCGGCAGGGGCGCAACATCTACATCCGGCCCAAGGGCGTGCATGACCTGAGCCTGGTCGACGATCTTCCGGAAAGTCGGATTTTGGCCATGAAGCAGTCTGGCTTTAGTCCCGCCGTGGTTGTGGAAACCTCTGAAGGAAATTACCAAGCGTGGTTGAAACACCCAGAACGCTTGGCTAAAGAGATGAGCACGGCCGTCGCGCGGGCCTTGGCAGACAAATTCGGCGGGGATCGGGGCGCGGCCGACTGGCGGCACTTTGGGCGACTTGCGGGTTTCACCAACCGAAAGACCAAATACCTCGATGCAAGCACTGGCCTGTATCCCTTCGTTCGTTTGATCGAAGCCGCAGGAGCCTTTTATCCCGAGGCGGAGCGGTTCCTGGCTGGCGTGAAGAGCGATCTTGAACGGCGGCAGGCCGAGCAGCAAAAGCGGATGGGCCAATTCCTCCAAGAGGCGCGTGGACACCCAGGCAGTCTAAAGAGCATTGATGATTTCCGCTTGGACGGCCGCTACGATGGAGACGGAACCCGGATCGATCTCGCCTACGCCGTCTATGGTCTGGCCCACGGTGTACAACCGGCGCAGGTCGAGGCCGCGATCCGGTCACGCGATCTGTCGCATAAGGGGAATGATCGGCGGCAGAACGAGTATGTGGAGCGGACCATCAAGAAGGCTCTCGCCGCGCTAGATCGCAGGCGTTAGCGAGCGGGAGCAGAAGCCGTGATCCTGTGCGTCAGGACGAGATTTTGAGACATCGGCTGATCGAAGGCTTCGTGAACGAAACAGTAGAGGAAGAAAGCCATGATCAGCATCCAGGCCGCGAGCAGCCGCAGAAAGTTCTTCCGTCCCAGCAAATTCATTAGGAATACGAAAATCCACATTGCCGATGCCTTCCCCGACTACCGCTAATGTATCAAGATTCCCAGCCAAACGCCGCACCCAAATAGCACTGAACTTCCGAGGACGCCCGCAGCAGCCCAGCGGATGCGCACCGGGCGGCGGTGAGCCTCGTTCACCAGATGGACATACTCGCGCGCCTTTAGACCCGCGGAGCGAATGTCGTTCTGCAAACCTTCGCGCATCTGAGTTGCAGCCTCTTTCACCTCTTGCGCGAGCACGCTTCCAGCTCGCCTTTCTGCTTTCTGGTACGACGCGTCAAATCCTGCGAGCGTTTCCTGGATTCCCTTCTGCATTCTCGCGATCGCTGTTTCCATCATGAGCTGGTTCATCGTGACCAACGCCATCCCGGCATCGTCTGGTTTTAGGACTAGTTTGTGCCGCGCGGCGACTTCCGCAATGATCCGTTGGATATCGATCGAGGTGTTTTCGGCCATACGGGTCACCCGATCTCCAGCTTGTCGAGTTGCTCGAACAGATCACGCCGCACGATCGTCAATCTCTGCTTCGAGACCAGATTGAAATCCTCATCTTTGATGGCTTCATCAAAGGTTAGTCGCCGTTCCAACATCTCGCGAATGTCATCGCCGTAGGTACGAGGATTTCTGTCGCGGATCATCACCGTGCCAAGAAGCTTGGGTGCGTATTCCTCCGCTATCTGAAACTGCTCAAAGGTTCTACCGTCCTTGATTACCTCGCCGAAGTACTCGTTCACCCAGACCACGACGTTCTTGTGCGAGGTCGTTTGGGCCAGGCGTTCGAGACCGTTTAGCGTGTCAGTCATGGCCTGGCCGCCGGTTACGACAGAATGCACGAATACATTACGGTCATAGCGTCGGAAAAACTCGAGGATCTCGTTATCCAGAATGTAGTTCCAAAGCGGTACAAATGTCGTTGCCCCTGTGTCCACGATGAATACACCGCTTCCCTTACATGCGCGCTGGACGAAGAGGTCGAACGGCTTCTCGTTGATCGCGCCGCGCTTCAGTATTTTTAAGTGCTCGGCTTCCAACAGCCGGTATTGCGCGAAAGTTGCATTTACCGGATCGGTGTCCATGCATTGCACCGGGGCTGATTTCGTTCGAAAGTACTGGGCGAGGATGGCGGCGACAAAGCTCTTCCCCACGCCACCCTTCCCCTGCAGCACAAGATGAACCGATGCCGAAGCCCCATTTAAACTTATTGCTGTTTCTGTCACAGGTTGCGCCTCTCTTGATCGATCAGATCAGGTTCTTGTTTGTCGAAAACGGGTCGAAGTCAAATCCGGATCTTTCCTTTTTCTCCCGCTCTTCCCGCAGATTGCGGAAGGGATCGGAAGGCGACGGGGTCGGCGGACCGCTGTCGGCACTCGTCACTGCGTGTTGCGGTTGTGGCGGGCTTGGGGAAGGACGCTTACGGCGTCGCCGCAGCCGGGAGATGTACACGCGGAATTGGGCGTATGACATTTCGAACCCATCCTTTGTCGCAGCTTCCCAAACTTCTTTGAGTGTCATTCCCGCCGCCAAACCGGTTTCGATCTCAGCCCACGCCCAGATGATTTGTCCCGTCTTGCTCGTAGGCTGGATAGAAGGGAGGGAGCGCAAGTGGACCAGGTCCGACCTTGATTTTCTTCGGCGCGGCTGTGGAGTAGAGTCCATGACGCCTAATTTGCTCCCTCACTTACTAAGGAAACGGCGGGAGCCGTTTGGGACGGCCAATCGCATCTTTTTTTCGAGATGCAACAGTTTGCAAACAGTCTGTGAACAGAGTGCAACCATTTCAGCTTCATTCGGAGATATGCAACAAGTTGTGAACAAAGTGCAACCGAATGCAACTTCGGCGGCTCTGAAGACCCCTCAACAACAGCCAAAAACCGGTAGTGGAACATAAAGGAAACGCGATACGCTTGCGCGGTTATTTGGCTGCTGCTCTTGTGTGTTGAGTCGTTTGGGCCGGAATACAGTTTCGCGCTCTCGTATCCCGATTGTGATACGCGTCCATTTTTTCGCTTTGCGCGCGTCCCGAACCGCCTTTGGAAGTTCCTTAGTAATTAGAGGGGCGTATGCATCCACGTGCAATCAGATTTTCGGAGAAGGCAGTCAAAGAGATCGATGGAGCGGCCCGGAAGCGCGGTTTCTCTTCACCGAGCGCATTCATTCGGTATGCCGTTGACCAGGAACTGGTAGGCCGTCAGGAAGACATGATCAGCGCTGAGGATCGCCTGGTCGCGAGCATTGAGCGAGTCCAGCACGAAGTGATTCGGCTGGCGCGAGCGCAGCAGGCTCTGTTCGCGCTCGTGAACAGTCTGGCGAAGGTGATGCTGACTTGTATGCCGGAACCGGCCGGAGAGTCGATGGAAGCGGCCGTGGCCAAGGCACAAGCCCGGCACGCTCGATTGTTGAAGAATGCGGGCCAGTCCATGGGCGTTTCGCAGTCGGATATCCAGGACTTGGTGTCCCGTGGCGAAGAATAACACGAAAGAGCGCGAGTTCCGGCTCCGGCCACCGAAACCGCCGGCACGAAGCGAGCGCGTGGTCTTGACCTCGGCGTTTAAGATGATCATGCATCACGCCCGTATGAGCGGCAGGCGGGTGAAGCGCTCGTTCGGACTCGGCCAGGGCACAAAGCGCGCGCGGCGATATTTCCAGCGGTGCGCCGTACGGGTGACCTACACGAAGAACGCCACCACCGGCCAGTGGCGAGCGCATGGACGGTATGTTGCTAGAGAGAACGCATCGCAAAAGGGCGATTCCAGGGGAGTCGGGTTCAATAATGGCGAAGAATCCGTCGATATCGCGGAGCGGCTAGAAAAATGGCAGAAGGCTGGGGACGAACTCTTATGGAAGCTGATCTTGTCTCCGGAGTTCGGTGACCGAGTCGACCTAGAGCGGCTGTGTCAGGAAACACTTTCGCGGATGGAGAGGGACCTTGGGACTTCGCTCGAATGGGTGGCGGTGGCGCATTACAACACCGAGCATCCACACATCCATGTGGCTCTACGAGGCGTCGGCGCCGACGGACGACCGTTGCGTCTTAGCCCCGATTACATCAAGCACGGCATCCGAGCGATCGCCGAGGAACTATGCACGCACCAGCTTGGACATCGTACCGAGCTCGATGCGGCGGAGGCGCAACGGCGGGAGATATCTCAGCACCGCTACACCTCGCTTGATCGCATCATACAGCGCGACGCTGACAATGCTGAGAAGTCGGACCCGCCGTTCTTCACAGTTACGAAGGGCTCCCACGTGAACGGGCGCGCTTCGCGTGATTCGTTAACCGAAAGGCGCACTGCAGAGCGGCTAATGGTTCTTGGTTCGATGGGGCTGGCGGAGTCCATCAGCCCAAATGTCTGGCGCGTCCGGCGGGATTTCGAGAAGATCCTGCGCGCGATGCAGCGCAGCGCCGATCGGCAGAAAACGCTGGCCGCACATGGGGCGCTGATTTCCGATGAGCGGCTCCAGCTTGTTACGTTTGACCTTCGTAGCCTCGAAACGTTAGAGGGTAGAATCCTGGTCCACAGTGAGGAGGAAACGTCTGGACGCCGTTACCTCATGCTGGAGGGAACCGACGCGCGGATTCATTACATCAACTACACGCCGGAGATGGAGGAGGCGCGAAATCGCGGAGGATTGCGGACGAACTCATTCCTTCGGCTTCGAAAGGTCTTCACCGATGGCCATCCGGCGCTCGACATCGATGAGTTGGGCGACTCCGCGGCTATCTTACGCAACAAGCGTTATTTGCGAGAGACGCACCAACGGCTCAGCCGCCGCGGAATTGTCCCGCAAGAAGACGGTTGGAATGGATGGCTCGGGCGGTATCAGAAGGCAATTGCTCAGGCCGCTACATTGGTCGAACACGAGCCCCGTGCAAAGAAACGTGAGCGCGATAGAAGCCTGGGTCGCGGACTGTGAAAGCAAGCGCCATGTAAGAGTCTAGTGTTTGAATTGCGGGACAACTTCCAGGGGGTTTATGCTGAGATGTCTTTGTACTAAGATATCTTAGGATGGCAAGACAGGATTCGCTTCAAGGTGCTCTCGATGTGATGGTCCTGAAGATTCTCTTGCGGAAACCAGGGCTGCACGGCTACGCGATCATGACCTCGATCGAGGAAATGTCCGAAGGCGTACTGCGGGTGGAGGAGGGCTCGCTGTATCCTGCGCTGCGGCGGATGGAGGAGTCAGGCTGGCTGAAGGCCGAATGGATCACGCGGGATGCCGGGAGGCGCGCGCGTGTGTATCAACTGACCGCGGCGGGCAGGAAGCAGCTTGCCTCCGAACAGTCGCGCTGGCGGGCGGGAACCGCCGCCGTGAATCGGGTGTTGGGGATGGCCTGAACCATGTCTAGATGGTCGCGCATAGCGAATGTGTTCCGAGCGCACCGCGTAGATCGCGATATCGAGGAGGAGCTGCAGTCGCACATCGATGAAGCGCTGGTGGCGGGCCGCGACCGTGGCGAAGTATCGAAGGCGTTCGGTTCCCGGTTGCGTGCCCGCGAAGCCGCGCGGGAAGCATTGATCGCAAGTTGGCTCGAATCTCTGATTTCTGATGCCGTATTCGGGTGCCGGCAAATCCTGAAGCATAAAACTGCTTCGGCTGCGGCCGTTATTTCCTTGGCCCTCGGAATCGGTTCCTGCATGGCGGCGTTCCGCCTGATCGACGCCTTGTTTCTTCGCTCGCTACCGATAGCGCATCCGGAACGGCTCTACGCACTGACCGACGACCGCTATTTTGACGGCAAGCTCGAGACCTACGATCAATACGACTTCGGGACCGTTCCTCTGATGCGCTCCGCTGTAGCGGGACGAGCTGACATTCTAGCCATCGGGTTTACGAGCCGTATCGACCTAACCTTTTCTTCGGATGTGGAAATGGAGCGCGCCTGGCTGCAATATGACTCGGGTGCTATGTTCACCGACTTCGGTCTACAGCCCGCACTGGGGCGCCTGTTTGACACGAACGATGATGTCGCTCCCGGCGCTCATCCCTATGCGGTGATTTCCTATGACTATTGGACGCGGCGATTCGCCAGGGATACGAGCGTCATTGGCCGCCACTTCCGCAGTGGCCTCGACGACCTCCAAATCATCGGCGTCGCGGCGAAGGGATTCACCGGAACCGATCCGGGCACATTCACCGACATCTTCGTCCCCACGATGATGAACGTCCCGACGATTTACCTGCCATCCACTTCATACCGCATCTGGGTGGTTCCCAAACCGGCGGCGAGCATGGTTGCCATCCGCGGATCTTTGAGAGCGGCCCTGCGCTCACATCGCGAGGAGCTCGTGAAAACCTTGTTCCCGGCAGGACCCCAGAAGATCCGAGATTCGTTCCTCGCATCTCAAATCTCTCTCGAACTGGCATCGGGCGGCAGGTCGCACACGCAGAGAAATTACCGGCGTTCGCTCGCCATTTTCGCGGTGCTTGTCGGCCTTGTCCTCCTGATCGCGTGCGCCAACGTCGCGAATCTCATGACGGCGCAAGCGGCTGCCCGGTCTCGCGAAATGGCATTACGTGTCTCTATAGGAGCCGGGCGGGCGCGGCTGGTTCAACTAGTTCTCATAGAGAGTGCGTTGATCGGTGCTGCTGCCGCAATCCTCGGTTTGCCTTTCTCTTACTGGGCGTCAGGCTTCATCATCAATCGGATCAGCATACCTGACTTACCCGTTCGGCTCGTGCTGGTCAACAACTGGCGCGTCGTTCTCTTCGCCGCAACCCTCACGTTCGGCGTGACCATCCTGTTCGGGCTCGGCCCTGCTCTTCGAGCATCCTCTATGCAGCCAGCCTTCGCGCTGAAGGGCACGGATCATTCATCGACGCGCCGCCGGTTGGCAAGTGGCTTAGTTGCCGCACAGGCAACTTTTTGCGCCTTTGTCCTTTTTATCGGTGGCCTCTTCATTGCCACGTTCGACCGAATGGCTAATCAGCCGACCGGCTTTTCGCCAACGGGCGTGCTCGCACTTGAATCGGCTAGTAGCACGCCGTTGTCCCCGGACCTTTGGTATCTCGTTGCCCAGCGCCTGAAGTCTGTTCCGGGCGTCGAATCGACGGCTATCGCGGAGTATGCGTTGATGAGCCGTAACGCACAGGTTGGGTACGTGTGGGCTAACAGTTACGTGCCCGATGGAACCTGGGCCAACAGCACGTGGTTCCTCGCGGTCTCACCCGGATGGTTTGAAACGATGAAACTTCCATTGATCGAGGGGCGCGACTTCCGTTGGGACGACGCATTCCCGCACGTCGCTATCGTGAACGAGACATTCGCCCACCGTTATTTCGGCGGCCAAAGCCCGGTCGGGCGCAGCTTTGAAGCAGACACTTCAAAAGACATGGCCGGGGGCGATAGGTTACCAGCCGGCAAGACTCGGTTTGAGATCATCGGAGTGGCTGGCGACGCCCGTTACGAGGATATGCGCATGCCCATTCGCGCGACCGCCTACGTCCCATTTAGAGGCACGCGTAGCATCTTCGATGCGTTCAGGGGTGGGCTGAATCGAGCGACTTTCCTGGTCCGCCCGAAAACACCCGATCCAACGTCACTCGCTGCAACCTTGCGACATGCGATTCGGTCAGATGCTTCGCAAATCCATATCGCCAGCACCACCACGCAGGAGGCGCTTGTTCAGTCACAAATGGTGCGCGAGCGCTTCCTTGCCGCACTCGCACTCTTCTTCGCAACTGTGGCGCTGATTCTTGCTGCCGTCGGCATCTATGGCGTGCTGAACTATGCCGTGGTCGAACGCCGGCGAGAGCTGGGCATCCGGATCGCTCTCGGTGCGACTTCGCCGAATATCGCCCAGCAAGTCACCACCGCCGCGGTAGCAACAATTACAATGGGTTCCGTGCTCGGCGTTGGTCTCGGTCTCGCATTGGAGCCCTACATCGCCGCACTCTTGTATCACGTGAAAGCCAACAACCCGGCGATGCTAGCCACACCGCTCGTCACGCTGCTGTGCGCCGCCTTTCTCGCCGCCATCCCGCCCGTGATTCGCGCCGTTCGCATCGATCCTGCCGTACTCTTACGGTCCGACTAGACGTTTCTTCAGGGACTGGTGCCCCACACCGGGTCTAAAGACGGAAATTCTTCTGCGATTGTGTGTCCCGAACTGCCTCTGCCGTTTCCTTAGTAATTGATGGATCTTTCTTTCCATTTCCAATACGAAGGAGGCAAAATGCAAAATTCACATGGCGCTCAACAAGATCCGGTAGCCGCGGTGCTCGACTTGATCGGCGGCGAGCCATTGGCCGGATCAGGCTTTGAAACGGAGAAGCCCAACCAGGACTTCTTGGCCACCGAACAGGCCGCACAGGAGTAACGAACATGGCGGCCACCATTACCCAACCCACTGAACATCATCCAACGGACAAACCTCAGCTTCGGGATTTCCGGCAGGAGGTCACAGACAACATCGTTCAAATGTTGGAACGCGGCGTCGCCCCTTGGCAGAAGCCGTGGGAGCCTGGCGCAACTTCGCTCGGCATCCCGTTCAACCCAACCAGCGAACGGGCCTATCGTGGTGGAAACGCGATCCATTTGATGGCTACGGGTCTTCAGCGCGGGTACGAAGATCCGAGGTGGATGACCTATAAGCAAGCCTCCGAAAACGGCTGGCAAGTCCGGCGTGGCGAGAAGGGCACACAGATCGAGTACTGGGAAGCCAAGGACGCGTCCGAAAGGCCGTCCCGGACGAATGAAGCCGGTGATCCGAATACAACCAACAACAACGCGCCCGCTGAGAAATCGCGGTATGTCCACCGCGTCTATACCGTCTTTAACGCCCAGCAAATTGATGGAATTCCCTCGCATGAACCCAAACAGCACACAGTGTTCGAGGCCATCCAGACTGGCGAACAGATTCTTACTAACTCCGGTGCGAAGATCGTTCACGACCAAGCTGACAGCGCATTCTACAGCCGGTCTCAAGACAGTATTCACTTGCCGCCGAAGGATGCATTCAAGGACGCAGCCGGATACTACGGCACGGCACTCCATGAATTGGCCCACTGGAGCGGTCATCCCTCGCGGCTGAACCGCCCCACGCTGACAGAATCATATCGTTTTGGTGATGTGAATTACGCGAAAGAGGAACTTCGCGCCGAGTTGGCCAGCGTATTTCTCGCCGCGGAGCGCGGAATTCCACACGATCCCGAGCAGCACGCCTCTTACGTCAACTCTTGGATCGGAGCGCTGAAGCGCGACAAAAACGAAATCTTCCGCGCAGCCAGTGATGCATCCAAGGCCACGGATTTCATCCTGGCGTTGGAGCGTGACAGATCCATCGGCGAGGACTACCTTGCCCGCGGACCCGTTTTCACCGACGGAGCCTCTGGCAGTTCTCCGGCTGCGGTCCTCGAACAAGAAGCGGAAAAGCTTCACCAGGATCGCGAGCTGGTCGAAGAGAAGGGATCGGACACAGCTCTTACGAACGAATCTACGATTCTAGACCCCACCGAGAGCGCCAACGAACACGTGGCCCCTGCCCGCGAGTCCGGCCAATACTCCGCTCGCTACGAACCTGGCAGCGGCACCGTGAATGTACACGCCAAGCAAATTGCCGTGGACCGGAGAACCACGGTTGAATCGCCGGCAGATGATTCGCTGATTGAAGCCAAGTCGATCACAACAAAAGCACTTGGCAGTTCGGCCAAAACGCTCGCCGCAGAGACCGAGAGCGGCAACTATCGCGGCCCGATCATCGGAGAGACGGAACATCATGTGATCCAGCGCCAATCGGCGCGCACTGGCGTGGCTCATCCGAAGGACCTTCTCGATCGCCAACCACAGGTAGGCGAAAGCGTCCGCATTAACTACTCCGATTCCAAAGGTATAGTTCGGGAATTCCGCGAGCGCGGGAAGTCACACGAACTGACGCGTTGAGGAATGGCTGCCATGGCGAACAGACAGCCGCGACTTTACCGAACCCCTACCAAGCCCGGATATCTCGGCGGCTACAACTGGCGCGCGACGGCGCTCGGATTCGTTCTGCTGGTTGTCGTTAATTTCATCGCCACCCAGTACATCGCCGCGCGCTTCCAGTATCAGGCCACCCTCGGCCAACCGATCTTGCGCGCGAAATCGGGAGGCATCTACCAGCCGTTCTCGTGGATCGTCTGGGGCTGGCGCTATTGCACATCGCAGGATGAGTACATTCGCCAGCCGTTCTTCGAAGGAGAAATGATTGTGTTCGCGGGGAGTTTTCTTTGTGTTGGGGTCTTTTTCGTGCTCGCAGGCCGACGCGCGCGCAAGCTGACCGAGAACGCCGAAGACCTCCACGGCTCCGCGCGATGGGCGGACGAGCAAGATGTCAGGTATACGGGCCTGCTCACGGAAAGGCACGGCGTTTACGTTGGTGGCTGGCGGCCAGAGGGAAGCAATCGGCTGAGCTATCTCCGTCACAACGGGCCCGAACACATTCTCGCGTTTGCCCCGACACGGAGTGGTAAGGGCGTCGGCTTAGTGATCCCATCGCTGCTCGCTTGGGGAGAGAGCGCCATCATTTACGACATTAAGGGAGAGAATTGGGCGAAGACGGCTGGCTTCCGCAGCAAACAGGGTCAGCTGTGTTTCAAATTTTCACCGGTCGAAGAGCAAGCCAGCTCCAGGTTCAATCCGCTGAGCGAAGTACGCCTATTCACGCCCCGTGATGTCAGTGACGCTCAGAACATCGCGAACATGATCGTGCGTACCGGCGAGGACAGCCCGCAGGAACGCTACTGGCAGGATGCAGCCGCGTCCATCACAACGGGAATGATCCTGCACGTTTGTTATGAAGCCGCACTCGAAAACCGTGTTGCTTGTTTGGCGGATTTGTCGCACGTCTTCACGCGGCCCGGTTCAGGTTTCCGCGACACGCTCGAAGAACTGCTCAACTTCGAGCACGATCCTGGAAAGACCCACGACTGGCACATGCCCACCGGAGAGAAGACGCTTACTCATCCCGTCGTTCGCGAAAAAGTCCAGGAAATGCTCGATAAGGAAGATCGCGACTTCGGCGGCGTCCTGTCGACGGCGAAAACCGCACTCACGCTTTACAGTGATCCGCTAGTTGCGAAGAATACGTCGGCAAGCGATTTCACAATCGACGATCTGGTGAACCACGAACGCCCGGTATCGCTCTACTTGGTAGTTCCACCTTCCGACAAGATTCGCCTGCGGCCTCTCATCCGGCTGATGTTCACGATGACCGTGAATCGCCTCACCGAAAAGATGGTCTTCCAGGGAGCTGAGCAGAAGCGCAACAAGCACCGTCTCCTGCTGCTCATTGACGAATTCCCGTCACTCAACCGGATGGAAGTATTTGCGGACGCACTCTCTTACATGGCTGGCTATGGTTTGAAAGCTTATCTAATCACGCAGGACATCCGGCAGATCGTTGATGCATACGGGAGTAACGAAAGCATCGTTTCTAACTGCCACGTGCGAATCGCATTCGCGCCCAACCAGTTTGAAACCGCCGAACTGCTCAGCAAAATGACCGGGACAACGACAGTGCAAAAGGCCAGTTACAACTTCAGCGGGTCCCGGCTTTCGCCGGTTATGGGCCACGTGAACGCCAGCGTCGATCACATCGAACGCCCTCTCATGACGCCTGATGAAGTGCTTCGTCTGAAGCCGCCACAGAAGCAGAGCAAGGGCACGCAAGAACACATCATCGCACCAGGCCAGATGCTGATCTTCGTCAGCGGTCATCATCCGATTCTCGGAACCCAGATGTTGTTTTTTCTGGACCCGGTACTGAATTCACGCGCAGACCTGGCGCCTCCAATCGAGTTCCTCACCTTGGAGAACGGTAAACCCATTTCGCAACTCCCCTTGAACCGGACGCAGAACGTCGTCAGCAGGCCCGAACCCGCACCCACCGGTGAGCTCTCTGGTGTGGAGCACGGGTTCGTAGAAACTCTTCACCTTAAGAAAGGAAATTGAACAACAAATGCCAAGGAATCACTTTCAAGTAATCGGCTATCTCGCGGCCAAACCCGTCGCCCGATACCTTCCTTCCGGAACGCCTGTCGCCAACGTTCGCCTGGGTGAAAGCTACAGATACCAAGACGGGGACGGCAAATCGAAGCAACAGACGAATTGGCACAATCTTTCGTTCTACGGCGATCTTTCGCGCGTCGCAGAGACCTTCGAAAAGGGCGACAACATCTTCGTCGACGGAACCGTCGAGCAACGCCAGTTTACACCGAAAGGCGACGGAGTTCAGCGAACCGTTAATGAGGTCGTCGTAAGGTACTGCCACCTAATTGCCGCGCCACGCGGGAGTAACGCGAAAGGAGTTGCCGTATCAACTTCCGAGGAAGCTGTACCAGATCTCCAGAAAGGGGCAGTCGAACATGAAGAGTGGCCAGTTGGCTAGGTTCCAACATGTGCGCCTCGCCGCGGCCCGCAACATTGTGCTCGTGGCCGCCGCCGCTTTTGCGGTCATATTTGGGCTGTGCGCGTCGTTTGGACTTCGGATCAACACGTCGCCTTCACTTCCGTTGGGTCTATATATCATCACGACTGACGACAGTGCAAGCCTCGTCGAGTTTTGTCTTGCGGGACCATTTGCGACCGTGTCGCTTCGTCGCGGATATCGCGATCGCGGTGTCTGTGATGATGGCGGTGCGCCCCTATTAAAACCACTCATTGCCGGACCTGGTGATGTGGTCCAGTTATCGCCGCGCGGAATTTGCGTGAATGGGGTCTTGCTCCGCAACACCGTGCCCCTATTGAAAGACACGAAAGGTCGCCCATTAAAGGCTTGGCCATTCGGACGGTATCGCGTCACTTCCGGCACAGTCTGGGTGGCTTCCTCCTATCAGCCGCGCAGTTTCGACAGCCGGTACTTCGGACCGATTTCGACTGCGACCATTCGCCATCGCTTGAAGCCGTTGTTAACACAATGACTAATCTGTGTAAGGATCGGGTTTCATTTTATTCAGCGATTATGCTCGGATTGGGGATCTCGACCGGTCACCCTCTGGGCCTGATGTTTGCGGCAGGAATGCCGTTTGCGTGTCTGTGTGCGGAAACGCGCAAGGGTGCGTTCAGGAGCGCGTTGGGCTACTACGCTTGCGCACTATGGCCCATAATCCCCGGACTTGAAGCGTATTGGAAATCCGAGATCCCTCTGATCCCTCTTCTGCTTTGGACTTTTACCGCAGTTCTTCTTTCGATGCCGTGGACGATTGCCTGGACATCGCATCGGGTTCATTGCCTTTGGCGAGCACCGCTCGCGCTCCTTATTACGGTTCTCCCTCCGCTCGGGATCATCGGTCTCGCTTCGCCGCTCACAGGGGCTGGGTACTTGTTTCCAAGAACGGCATGGGCCGGCCTCGCGGCGGTCGCGTTAATTCCGGGTATTCTGGTCGCCATCCAGGGGATGGAGCTCCGCCAACGTTGTGCCGTTCGGGGGTTCGTTATTGCACTGTGCATCGCACTCACTATCGGCGGTCGTCTCTTCGACTCGGGCGATGTTAAGCCTCCTCGCCGTTGGGTCGCGGTCAATACAAACTTCCGTGACGGATCGCAGCCCTTCCGGGATTTCTACGCGGCGCAATTCATCCAACAGAAAGCGGCCGAGAGTTCGGCACGAGTACTCGTCTTCCCCGAGTCTGTAATTCCTAGGTGGTCTGAAGCCACCGAAGCGTTCTGGAGTCGGTCGCTAGTGCGCTGCCGCGCGCGCGGTCAGATGCTCGTCATTGGAGCGGGGGTGTCGCGCCCGAACCAAAACAACATCCAAAAACTGACTGAACTGAGGCTATACGATTTCGGGGCCGCGATTGATGCGCTCAAGGGAATGGACACGGCTCCAGTACACGCGATCGAGCGATCACCCGGCCCGGAACCTACCGACAACGCGATGGTTGTTGTAGGCGCGGAATCAGCGCAGTTTTACCAGCGCGTTCCGGTTCCGATTGGCATGTGGAAACCTTTCAGCCGGAACAGCATTCCCCTTCGTCTCACCGCCCCCGGCGTTCTCAACATCGATCACCACCGCGCCGCAGTGCTGATCTGTTACGAACAGATGCTCACCTTTCCAATACTCGCGTCGATGCTCCAGCATCCGACCGTCATCGTCGGCATCAGCAATACATTTTGGGTTGACCGCACTACTATCCCGAGATATCAAGCCAGCGCTGTACGCGGATGGGCGATGCTCTTTCGCCTTCCTTATTTATTGGCGGTCAACTCCTGAGTCCAAACCGATGGCAAGTTCACGAAATGAGTTCACGCCGGGGAACCAACTCAGCCTATTCGAAGAGACCGACCCGGAAGTGGCTGATAATTTAGGAGAGGAGTCCGTCGATGACCGAACCCGAAACGGTTACGCTCACACCGCTTGGACATCAGATCCTGGAGCATTGGAGACGCCATCGCCCCAAGATGGTGGAAAATCTGGAACGTGGGAACCAGCTTCAATGGGCGATCTTCGCAGCCCAGGAGCTAACGGGCAACCTCCTGTACGAGCTGACGGTGGTGCAGAAGATGGAATACCACCGGGCGTGGGAAATCGCGACAAGGGAGTGGGCATTTCTTCCGGACGAGGAGGACCAGCCCCAGTTGTCGTTCGATCCGGCGACCCTCGATCCCAACCAACCCCTGCCCGCGATCTCCGAATAACCCCGGAGCACGGCGTCGGCGAAGGCGGCCTGAAGCAAAAAGCCCAAGCCAATCTCGCCGCCATCCGCGCGCTGAAAATTATCGGAGCTGACAACCGCACACCAACGCCAGAGGAAAAGGCGTTGCTCGTGAAATACGTCGGGTGGGGCGCGATGCCGAATGCGTTCTCTCCACAGCCACCTGAAGAATGGCGGAGCATCGCCAGCGAGTTGAAGGATTTGCTCAACGCGGAGGAGTACGCGTCGGCTCGGGCCTCAACTCCAAATGCGCACTATACTTCCCCCGAAGTCGTTCAGGCAATCTGGCAGGCGATGGAGCGGTTCGGGCTCCAACCCGGCGCACACATTCTGGAGCCGTCCATGGGTGTAGGTCACTTCTTTGGTCTGATGCCGGAGAAGTTGTATCCCGGTACGAGGCGCACCGGGGTTGAGTTGGATTCTGTGACGGCGCGCATCGCCGCGCAGCTCTACCCGGAATCAACCGTTCATCAAACGGCGTTCGAGGAAACGCCGTTTCCCAGAGACTACTTTGATGCGGCAATTGGAAACATACCATTCGGTTAATCGCGAGGATTCAATAATGGCGAGGAAAGAGGCCGGATATCTTTATTTACGGGCATCCGGCCGAGTTTACCTCACGATAATTTCCGACCGGATCAGAGCGAGTCGAGCCACTTCAAGAGCTCAACCTCGCGTTTCCATCGCGGAGGCTTGCCGGGTCGCGCGGAAGGATTTACTTTCTCCAGAGCCTTGCGTTTGGTTTCCAAACTAGCCCTCGCGTAGATGTTTGTCGTGTCGAGGCTTTGATGTCCGAGCCAGTCACGAATCACCGTCACATCAACGCCTGCCGCGACAAGGCTCACCGCGGTGGCGTGTCGAAATTTGTGTGGCGAGACCCTCTTGCCGGCGAGGGAGGGGACCTTCCGGGTTGCTGCAGTCACATATTGCTTCAGCTTGAAGCGAACGCCGGAAGCTTTAAGTGGATGTCCGTATCGATTCACGAAGATGGGTTGATCCTCCCCACGAGGATTTCGTTTCAGAAGAGCCTTCAGCAATTCGACCGTTTCCGGCCAGAGTGGACAGTGCCGCTCCTTTCGTCCTTTACCGAGCAGTCGAACCTGAAACGGAGATTCCCAACGAACTGATTGGGGAGACAAATCCAACGCCTCCTGAATGCGGGCACCGGTGTTGTAAAGGACTGCGAGCAGGACGTGATCGCGCTGCCCTTCGATCTTCGACCGATTTGGTTGGGCGAGAATCGCAGTGATCTCCTCCTCGTCCAGGCCAGAGGCTTCTGCCTTCGTGGTCTTCTTGTTAGGGATTCGCAGAACCGCGGCGCACTGCGCAGCCGCCAGAGGTTCACGGTCGGCGACGAAGTTGAAGAAGCTATGCAGCGCAGCCAATCGACAGTTCCGGGTTCCAATCGAAGACTTGCGAACCTGTTCAATATTTTCGAGGAAAGCAAGGACCCGGACTTCGGTCAGATCATCCATTCTAAGCCTGGCAACGGTCGTGGCCTTTTGAACAGCGGCGAAGCGGAGGAACATCCGCCAACTGTCTCGATATGACAGTACGGTGTGATGAGAGACGTTTCGCTGCTCGACCAGCCAATCATGGAAAAACGCGTGCAGTAGTTGAGGAAACTGGATTGGCGTCACGCGTTTTCTCCTTCTGACGATGCCCGCAGGATCTGGGCGCCGCGGGTGCGGAATCGCTCACTAGCCCGCTGGAGCAGCTCCTGAGTAATCGTGAGATAGACCAGGGTCGAATTGATATCCCTGTGGCCCAGATAGGTAGCCAGGTAAGGAAGATGCGGCTGGGGGTTAATGCCTTCTCTGTACCAGCGGAGCATACGGTTTACAACGAAAGCATGCCGATTATGCCGCTAGCGGCATAATCGCCATCGTGCCGACTCCCCGGTCATGCCGACTGTCTCCAAAGGGGACTCGCCTGCGTGCCGTCTGGCGCGGAGTTCCGTGTCAAGCTGACCGGTCGAAGTCGGCATAATCCGGGTGTCTTCTCCCTACTGGCATGAAGCTAGTAAAGGAGAAGATTAATGCCGAAAGATTCCTTTGAACGCCCCGAGACAGACCCACGCCTGCGAGACAGCCCATTGGTTTCGCACCTCGCACCGTTTGCAACTTCGCTGGTTGAAAACGGCTATGTGAAGTCGACCATGCAGTCGAAACTGAATTTGCTGTCGAGTTTTGGCCAGTGGTTGGAGCGACGACGATTATCAATCACAGATTTCGACGAGCAGTTGGCTGAAAGATTCATCGCTTACAAGCGCCGGAAGGGCCGAGTTCACAGGGGTAATCGAGAAACACTTTTGCAGTTTCTGGATCATCTTCGAAAGCGGGACGTGATTCCCGCTCCGACTCCGGCTTGCGATGACTCTCCGTTGGCCGCCATCCTGACGCGATACGAAAGGCATTTGCGGTCCGAACGTGGGCTTGCCGCAGCCACTGTCATCAATTACTTGCCGTGCATTCGCAAGTTCCTGATCGAACGTTTTCGAGAGAAACCGCCAGTCATACGGGAAGTCAGATCATCAGATGTTTCCGACTTTATTTTGCGGCAGGCACCGACCGTGAGCCCTCGAAGGGCACAACTGGTCACCGCCGCTTTCCGCTCTTTCTTCCGCTTCCTCTTTCAAGACGGGGAACTGCAGGTCAACCTGGCTCTTTCGGTGCCCTCCGTCGCCGATCGGCGCCTGTCCACCATACCCAAGTACCTGAGCCCCGATCAGGTTGAACGTGTGCTTGGTACCTGCAACCGTCAAACCGCCACTGGCCGCCGCGATTACGCCATCCTTCTCTTGCTGGCCCGCCTCGGCCTGCGTGCCGGAGAGGTCGTGTCCCTTCAACTCGATGACGTTGACTGGCGAACTGGGGAGTTGCTCGTTCGAGGTAAGGGGTTATTGCACGACCGGATGCCCTTGCCGGTCGATGTCGGGGAGGCCCTCACATCCTACCTGCGTATGGATCGTCCCCCATGCAAAACGCGGCGCGTGTTCGTTTGCATGAAGGCGCCGCGTTCTGGCTTTGCTGGACCTTCGACATTGAGCACGATCGTTCGCCGCGCACTCGATCGAGCGGATTTATATCCGGCGTTAAGGGGCGCCCACGTGCTGAGACACAGTCTCGCCACGACGATGCTTCGTTCTGGCGCAAGCATGAATGAAATCGGAGAAATTCTTCGACATCGAACCCCCAGCACCACGGAAATTTACGCCAAGCTCGACTTCGATGGTCTGCGCACACTGGCGCATCCTTGGCCCAGCGTGGGAGGCGGACGATGAACTCGCTCGATCTGGCATTGAACGAATACATCGCGATTCGCCGCGCTCTTGGGTTCGAACTCCGGGAGGTGGCTGGCTGTTTGCGAAACTTTGTCGCCTTCCTCAAGATCGAAGGTGCCTCCTACATCACGAAGGAACTGGCGCTCCGCTGGGCAACCCAACCCGCGGATGCTCAGCCTTACACGTGGGCCTGGCGTTTGGGTATGGTCAGACGCTTCGCCGCGTGGCACTGTGCGATGGAACCGCGAACAGAGGTCCCGGCGCCCGGGCTTCTTTCTCATCGGTATCAACGAAAAACGCCTCACATCTATAGCGACGAAGAGATAGCGAGCCTGCTGTGCAGCGCAACGCAGCTTCCATCCGAGAAAGGACTTCGTGCCCCGACCTACACCACTCTCTTCGGCCTTCTCACCGTGACTGGAATGCGGGTGAATGAGGCTTTACATCTGGACAAGCCCGATGTGGACCTCGATCAAGGGATCCTCACCATACGCCGCACAAAGTTTGGCAAGTCGCGTCACGTGCCGGTTCATTCATCGACGGTGGACAGACTGAAAGAGTACGCTGAAAAGAGAAATCGCGTCGTACGCGCGCCACCGAACCAAGCCTTCTTCCTCTCCGAGCGTGGCTCGCGGATCACAGAATGGATGGCGCGCTACACCTTCGCCAAGCTATCTCAACAACTCGGTTTCCGTAGCAAGGCAAAGGGCCACGGACGCGGTCCCCGGCTCCATGACATGCGTCACCGATTTGCCGCTCGCACGTTGGTCCAGTGGTATCGACAGGGACTCGATGTGGAACGAGAACTCCCGAAGCTGGCCACCTACCTCGGCCACGTCCATATCAATGAAACGTATTGGTACCTGGAGGCGGTGCCGGAACTCCTTCAGTTGGCCACGGATCGTCTCCTGGACAACGGGAAGGAGGCGCGACGATAGTGGCCGGCCTTCCCTCCCTACTTCAAGCCTTCTTTACGGATCGACTGCATAGACAACAGCGAGCAAGTCCCAATACAGTCGCGGGGTATCGCGATTCCTTCCGTCTGCTCTTCCATTTTGCAAAAGAACGGCTCAGTAAAGCGCCCTCGAATCTCACGATCGAGGACTTGAACGTGTCCTTCATTGGTGACTTCCTCGATCATCTCGAGAACCACCGAAAGAATAGCGCTCGAACCCGCAATATCCGCCTCGCGGCGATTCATTCCTTCTTTCAGTACGTGGCTTTCGAAGAACCGGCCCATGCGTTGCTTTGTCAGCGAATCCTCGCGATGCCTGCCAAACGCCACGAACGGCGGCCAATCGAATTTCTGAATCGGGAAGAGATCGACGCCCTTCTGGGGGCAACCGACCTTTCCACTTGGATAGGGCGCCGCGACCGGACCTTGCTGCTGCTCACCGTGCAGACTGGCCTTCGGGTTTCCGAGTTGATAGGCCTGACTTGCCAGGACGTTGTTTTGGGAACGGGTGCCCATGTCCACTGCCAGGGAAAGGGCAGAAAACATCGATGCACGCCGCTCCGTCCAGAAACGGCAAAAATGCTGGAAGCCTGGATACGGGAGCGCCATGGCCGTCCGGACGATCCGCTCTTTGCCAGCATCCGAGGCGGAAAGCTCAGCCGCGATGCCGTTGAACGCCTGGTGGAGAAATACATCTCCGTCGCCGCAAACAAATGCCAATCCCTTAAGCGTAAGAACGTAAGTCCACATGCGCTGAGGCATTCCGCAGCAATGGACCTTCTCCAGAATGGCGTCGACCGAACCGTGATTGCTCTCTGGCTCGGACACGAATCAGTCGAGACCACCCAGATCTATCTGCATGCCGACATGAAATTGAAGGAAAAAGCGCTCTCGCGCACCCCGCCTCTTGGTGTCAAACCAGGACGATACCGGCCCGACGATCAACTGCTGGCCTTCCTGGAGAGCCTTTGATTATGCCGAATCCCAACTCGCCGCGGACCCCTCCTACAAGGGCGCCGTGCGAGAAGTCGGCATGACCGGGGAGTCGGCACGATGCCTTAGGTCGTGAATGCGGGGACCGACACGTCCGGGTTTGGGTTTGAGTTCCGCGCGACGCAGAACAGCGGTCAGCATGCTCCAGGTACGGACGCGGGAGTAACGGCCTGCCGCCTGCTGATGCCAGAACAGTGCCGAGTCGGGATTCGTGGGCGCCCCTGCCTGCTTGCGAGCGTCAAGGTATTTCTGCAGCGCTGCAACAACGCTTTCCGAAAGAGGCAGACGCCGCGATTTAAAAAACTTGGAAAGACGGATCTCGATGGCGCCATTGAGGGTGTCGAAATCGCCCACGTTCAAGCGCACGATTTCGCCGAGGCGGAGGCCGGCACAGTAGGCCAGCACCAACATCATGTGAAGTGTTTGGGGCCGGAGAGGTGATCGCGGGCACGGAAAACGGAGGGCCACCTCCAGTAAGCAGAGGAACTCCTCGTCGCTGAAGATATATGGCCGGCGGTACAGTTGACGCGCTTGTTGGTCGATCCGTTTGTCCCACGGAATGGTTTTGACAGTGGGGTCTATCCGAAACAATGCCGTCGACATGGTTCTCCCCGCCAGATGGCAATCCAGGACATGCTGTGGAGTTGAACCGGTGCTCGTCCGCTCGCGAATCAACACGGTTAACGGCTGGTCGGAGAGATCCGCCCGGCGTTGAAGAAACCTGTCCAGTTGGAGAAGACGGTTCTCCTGATTCCGGTATCGATAGCCCATGGCCTGCATCAGTTCCAAATGGTCACGCATGATCTGGCCCAGAAAACTGCCGAATCGCGGAAGTGGCCGCAGGGCTTCGAGAGCCCGCTCAAAGTCCGTCATCAACAGCGCCTGGACGATCGGCTTTGTCGCCCGCTGTCCATATTCCCTTCTCAATTCAGCGAACGGGTTACTGGCAAGTGCATCCTGCTTGACCATCCAGTCCAGATAACGGTCGACGAGACGAGCGCGGCCCGCAACCAGGTGACGCGGCCACACCAGGATTCTGTCATTCAGCCACTGCCGTACCGTTGCCTGTGATATCGATTTTTCCTCCGCTTGTTCGGCGATGAATCGTTGGAACCCGTTCAGTATCCAACGGTAACTCTTGGAAGAGATTGGATTGCGCAAACGCAGTTGTCGAACATAGTCTTGTGGTGTTCCCGCCGACGCAATTTTCATGCTTTCACCTCGGTCGGTATTTCCATGGCCACGGCTCGCAAGTCCTCCGTCGCGAGCTTCAGATAAGCCAGGGTTGAATCTGCTGACCGATGGCCCAGGAGATCGCCGATCTGCTTCATTGGCACTGCCACGCGCAGCAGACTTACCGCTCGTGCGTGACGGAAAATGTGCGGACCGTGTTTGCCCGTGGTGTTCACGCCTGCGGCCTTCAGCCGAACACTGACTAACCCGTGCAATCCAGTGCTTCCCGTGAACGGACGATAAGGTGCCTTGCTCCGGAGGAACATCTCCCGAAAATGTGTCTTCGGTCGCGATTTCTGCAGGTACTGCAAAACCGCCTCCCCCACTTCGGGCAGCAGCGGCAGATAGGATGTGGCACCAGTCTTACTGTGGCGTATCCGGACGATCTCTTTGCGCCAGTCCACATCATCAAGACGCAGTCCCACGATCTCGCTGGCCCGCACCCCGTAGGTCGAAAGCAGTGTAAGGATCGCGTAATCCCGCAGGCCTTTGGCCGTGCGGTCGCCTTGTGCGACCGCCAGGATCTTCTTCACATCCTCGGCTCGAATGGCACATGGAATGCCTTCGTGCGCATAGATCGAGGGCGCAATTACTCTGGATGAGAGATCGCGGGTCGTCCGCTCTGTCATGTGAAGCCACCGTAAAAAACTCCGCATTTTTCCGGCAACATCTTTGAGCGAAATCCTTCGTAATGAGCTTGCCCGGTACTTCATATAGGCATCCACATCGGGAAGAGTCAGACCGGACAGTTTCTCGCTGGTTGCATGCTCTCCCAGCCAGCCCAGGAAACTGCAGGCCTCGCTACATCGGCACAATACCGTTGTGTGCGCCAATCCGCGGAAAGCGATCATCCAAACGGAGTACGCTTCGCGGATCTCCTCCTGCAATATCGCGCCGGACGTGATCGATGGCGAAACTGGCGGCCATCGGCCCTGGGCCACGCGCAAAAGCATGTTAATGGACGTAAACCGCCAGTGCCTGTAATCTGGTGAATCCTCGTGGCGAAGCGGATGCATCCACGGCGCATGTTCAAGGTATCGGTCGATGTCTTCAGGTCGGACAGCAGTGATCGCCACACGCTGTTTATTGAGATCGGTCAGAAAACGCCGGGCTACGCCCATATATTGGCTCACGGTCCCCGCTCCATACTGTTCCGTGTCCAGATGACTTCTCAGTTTCGAAAGCCACGCATCGTTATTAACACTCAGGTCTGACATGTGCACCTCCAGGTGACGCCCAAGGGTGCCACACGTCCAAATAATGGCGAGCAAACCGCGCGGAAAAGGCGGTTCAGTTGGTTTCCAATGCTTTCCTCGCCATTAATGAATCCTCGCGATTAGCCCATTAATTGTCAGCAGACCATTATTCGGGAACTATCCTGTCTACGATCCTGCGTACCGCGCAAGCCCGCATGTGACCCACGCGATACACGATTACTTTCTCGCGAAGAGTCTTGATGTGGTCCGGCCCGGAGGCGTCATCGCGCTGATTACAAGCCGTTACACGATGGACAAACACGATTCGACCGTTCGACGGCACCTGGCGGAGGGATCGATCCTGCTGGGCGCGGTCCGGCTACCAAACACCACATTCAAGGCGAACGCGGGAACGGACGTGACCACGGATATTCTGTTTCTTCAGAAGCGCTCCACCGATGTGGCGCTTGGCGAAAGTTGGACCGAGTTGCGATCCATTGAGACGGCAGATGGTCCAATGCACGTGAACGAGTACTTTGCCCGACACCCAGAGATGATGCTGGGCCGCATGGGACTTGAATCCGGCCAGTACGGCGATGCTCCTGCTTTAATCGGAGCCTTGCGCCGAGGTGATCTGGAAAGGGCCGTGTCCCTTCTGCCGGACAATGAGTACAAAAGCCGCGAGAGCCAGGGTCCGCTCATGCGGCCAGATTCCGACCAGGTTCCGGCCGCGGGCGCGGTTAAAGAAGGCGGTCTTGCAGACCGCAACGGCGAGATTGTAGTACGTCGCGGCGGCGCGTTCCAGCTGTTGACCATATCCGTTTCGGTTGGCGCGAGAATTCGCGGAATGCTCCAGGTGCGTGACGCGGTGCGCGATGTGTTCCGTACACAGCTCGCGGACGCAGCGGATGGAACCATCGCCGAAGCACGCCGCCATCTGAACCGCACCTACGATTCCTTCGTCTCACGTTTCGGACCGCTCAGCGCGAGGGAGAACGTCAAAGCGTTCGCCGGTGATCCCGATCAGCCTCTCCTACTATCGCTTGAAGAATTCGATCCCGAGACCAGGCGTGCCAGCAAGACTGCGGTTTTCGAGCGGCGCACGCTGGAGCGCTATCGCCCAGTTGAGCGGGTCGAGACGGCATCCGAGGCACTGCTCGTGTCGCTCAACGAGACTGGCCAAATCAATTGGCCGCGAATGGAATCGCTGACGGGCAGTAGCGCTTCTGAATTGCAGGATGAGCTAGGGTCTCTGGCGTATCGAAATCCAGAGAGCGCAGTATGGGAGACCGCCGACCGATATCTCAGCGGCAATGTGCGCGCGAAACTTAACGTCGCGGAGGGTACGGCGCTACTTGATCCTGCGTATCTCCGGAACGTGGAAGCTTTGGAGGCAGTTCAACCGAAAGACCTCGAACCGAGCGAGATCGAAGCACGCCTCGGCTCGTCATGGATTCCGCCGTCAGATGTCGGTGATTTCGTTGCCGAATTGTTAGACGTGCCCCGCGCTAACGTGAGAATCGGACACGCTCAGGCCATCGCGACCTGGACAGTCGAGCTTGACTACAGTGCGAAGCACGTCGTGAACAACACTACGACCCACGGTGTAACGGGTCACACTGTTTTCCCTCGACCTGCTCACGGTAGTTCCCAGCGAGATTTGTCGAATTGGCCCGCTTCCGAGTGCATAGTGACGTGAAGGACCGGGATAGGATACTCACCCGTGTAGGCACCGGTGGTATCCCGGAGCGTGGGAAAGCAAGTTAGAACGCCCGGCAAAAGCGGCCGGGCGCGCGTTTTATAGCCCAGGGCCTCCGCTCGGGAGTTTCACCAAAGAAATGCAGGCTGTTGTTGTGTCGGTCGGAAAGCAGAGAGCCCTCCCGCGCCCCGATTCGGGAACTGCGGGAGGGCTTTGGTGAGCCGATTTCTTCGGAGCCAACTCCGTCGCATCGGCCCTGGGCATCCACCCGGGCGCGACCCCGAGCGGACCTCGATGCGGCCAAGCGCAGCTACAGTGGTAGCCGGTATTGGCCGTCAACTTGAACAATCGATCCTTCGCGGCAGGCTTCGCCGATCGCCAGTTGGGCGGTGCGTTTGGAGCACTCGGTTTGCTCCATGACTTGCTGGCGGAGTTGGTTATAGCGAGCCTGCCGTCCCAGACCGGCCAGCGCCTGAGTTACATGCTCCTGCTCCACTTTCTTGCGCGCCACCGCTGCGCGGGCCGGCGCCGCCCCAGCGGCGGAAAAGCACAGCGTCTGCGGATCGAGTTGCAGCAAGCGAGGCTCAGAGGCCGCGGCGTAGCGAAACTGGAAGCGCAACTCCACGGCGGCGGCAAGATGGGCTGAGGGGCGCGTGAGCAGCAGGTAGGAATCGCCGACGGCATGCAGCGCCGAGGAACCGCGGAAAGCGCTGCCGATCTCTTCGCGGCCGATCGATTTGCGCACGTGATGCACCACAATGAGCGCGGCTTTGGAAGCATCGCGCAGCCGCAACAGGCTCTGGCACAGCGCCGCCATGGAGCGGGTATCGTTTTCGTCCTGATCGTGAGTCGAGTACAAAGGATCGAGCACGATCACTTCGGCGGCAGCCTGACGGGCGGCGTTGAGAAAGTGATTGAGTCCTTGCGGGGCGCTCAGCAGATTGCCGCCGGCCCGCGTGTCCACCAGCAGGTTTTGGTCGGCGGCGGCTCCCACGGATCGGCGCATCGATGCCAAGCGCCCCACAAACTGCGGCGTGGGCAGTTCGAACTGACAGACCAGAACCCGGCGCGCGGCGGGGATGGTGAAGCCGGCGCGATCTTTGCCGGCGGCCAGTGCCAGCGCCAGATTGGCCACCAGCAAGCTCTTGCCCACCTTGGGTTCGCCGCCCACAAACAGGATGCCTTGCGGCGGCAACAGTCCCGGCTCGATCCAGCCCGGCGGAGGGGAGGCCGGTTGCTCGGCGAGTAACTGCGCCAGCGATACCACCGCGGGTTTCGAGGGAGTCTTGGCGGCGTCCTCTTTCACAGCATCGCCTCCGTGGTGGCATCGAGTAAGATGGCTTCACTCACCGTCTGCGACTTACTCGTCGCCGCCAGCCGCAAAGCTGTCATGGCGAGCTTGTTGACTTTGCGCGGAATCCCCTTGGTGGCCTGATACATGCCCTGGCGGGCGGTCTCGTCAAACAGTATCTGCGACACACCGGCGGCTTTGAGTTGTTGCGCCAGATAGGCGTCGAGTTCGTCGCGCGTGAGTCCCTCCAGGTGATACTGCACGCCGATGCGTTGTCGCAAGGCTTCGTGCATCTGAAGGGAAAGCGTGCGCCGCAGCAGCGGCTGGCCGACCAGCAACAGGGTGAGATAGCGGGAGGAGTCCATGTCGAAGTTCAACAGCAGCGGGAGCTGTTCCAGGGCGGGATGCGGCAGCAAGTGGGCTTCATCGCAGATCAGAATGGGATGCTGCTTTTTACTCTGGTTCAGGCGCACGATGGCGCCGGCAATCTGGCGCATGAGGTCGCCGCGGAAGTGCGCCGGTTCCAGGTCCAGTTCCAAGGCGATCTGACGGAGCAGGTCCAGTGCCGAGCCCGAGGAGAAGTGCACGTAGAGGATCTTATATAGGTTGGGGTTGAGGGTCGTGGTGAACACGCGTGCGGCGGTGGATTTACCCGCGCCCACTTCGCCGGTGATCAGTCCGACGCCGTGATGTTGGGCGAGGAACTCCAGCCGCGTCTTAACCTGGTTCCAGGCCTGGGAAGCGAACAGTTGTTTGGCGTCCGGACTGTCGGAGAAAGGCGTTTTCTTGAAGCCGAAGAAGGATTCCCACATGGCTACTTCTCCTCCGTCTCCCAGGGCGGCAGCAGCCCGTTGACGACCGCATCGACCAGCCGCGCTACCCCTGCGGGCTTGCCTTCCGAGTAAATCTCCAGTTGGGTGAGATCGAGCGGATCGAAGCGCACTTCGATGCGTTTGCCGGCCAGATGCGCGGGTGCTTCAAAGAAACGATTCTTCAACAGGAAGGTGGAATCGCGGCGCACCAACCGGTCCACGCGATGAAAGAACAGACGCCGTAAATCGGTGTCCGGCGGAAGCTGACGGACCTGTTCGATATCGCGCTGCCAGCGCAGCAGCGGTGTGGTCTGGAGGGAGCTATGTTCGCGACGATGGTAGACGGTGTCGAGCCAATGCCACAAGCGCTCGTTGAGTTGCTCAATCGACAACAGGACCTTGGGATCGAGTGAGGCCAGAAACTGTTCGCGCACGGAACGGTTATGTGGTCATTGCAGTTATGTGGCCCTCGGTCAGATTTCACCCGTGGTGTGCGGCTTCGGCCCTGATGAAGGCCACATAAGACGTCGAGGTCAGAGCTTTCGCAAAAACGCCATGATGCCCTTGTCCTCGCTCCATCTTCGACCCGGGTTCACCCCTTTGACCTCGCAGTGTGCGAGGGCTTTGGCTTTCATCTCGAGATCGACTTCAGCGTAGATATTCGTTGTGTCCAGCGAAACGTGGCCCATCCAGGCTCTTATAGTGTTGATATCTACTCCAGCGCGGAGAAGGTGTGTAGCAGTCGTGTGTCTCAAGGCGTCATCGTGGTGCTCACAATTTCGTTGTCGCTAAGATCTGCTATCGCTATCACCCGCGTTACGGCGCAGAGGTCGAGCTGGTTCGCTATTTAAGACGCGGCAGTGCGGCCGTCGTCATCGTGAGACTGCCGGATGGTCCCCAGCTGGCAATACCGGAATGGATGCTGGATTCAGAGGCATGTGAACGCCTGACGATAGAAGCCAAGCCGCGGATTTCACTGGCCTCTCTTCTCGACTTGCGGCTGCTGATCGACACGCAGACCTCACCTATAGCCGCCGCCACTTCGGATCGTGCAGAATCCGCAAGAGGAGGTCAGGATGCAAAACCACGAGAAACCGGCGACCTGGCAGCGCAACCTTCGATTCGAAGACGACGAGCTTTGGCCAATGTTACCGGAGCCGGTGCGGGACAGCTGTCGAGCGCTATGGAAGGAACTGTTGGCGAGCGTGCTGAAAAAAGAGAAAGGGAAGTTGAATGAGCGAGAAGATTAACGGACATCATCTGGAACGGGGAGCTTATGTTTATGTGCGGCAATCCACGCCGTACCAAGTTCGCCACCATGTGGAAGGCAAAGAGCGCCAATACGCTTTGGCAGATCGAGCGAAACAACTGGGCTTCGCCAAAGTTATTGTCATTGATGACGATTTGGGACGATCGGGCGGTGGAACGCACGAACGGCCCGGATTCGGTCGTCTGCTGGCAGCGGTCTGTCAGGGTATAGCAGGGGCTGTGTTCGCCCTGGAGGCTTCCCGCTTGGCACGCAACAATCGAGACTGGCATCACCTCGTTGATCTGTGTGCGCTTGCGGAGACTTTACTCATCGATAGTGACGGCATTTACGATCCTCGAGTGCTCAATGACCGTTTGTTGCTTGGCTTAAAAGGGTCCATGGCGGAGTTCGAACTCGGTCTGTTACGACAGCGAGCCCGCGAAGCGTTCGAGCAGAAAGTGAAGCGCGGGTTCGCATTGTGGGAACTCCCTGTGGGGTTTGTCCGCAGTGAAGACGGCCGCATCGAGAAGACACCTGATCGCCAGGTCCAGCAGGCCATTGGCAACGTGTTCCAGAAGTTTCAGCAACTCGGAAGTGCGCGTCAAGCCACTATCTGGTTTCGTGAAGAACGGATCTCAGTGCCGCATGTCAAGCCAGGTACTGCAGGGCGGGAAGTCACCTGGACCCTGCCGAGCAGCGGAAGAATCCGTCAGATGCTGAAGAATCCCTGCTACGGTGGAGCATTTGCCTACGGCAAGACCGCTCCCCATACCGTGATTGAAGAGGGAAGAGCTCGCCAGCGTTCCCGCTATCGAAAACCACAAAAAGAGTGGAAGGTATTGCTTCTCGATCATCATTCGGGTTACATCAGTTGGGAGAAGTATTTGGAGAACCAACAGCGGCTGGAGGCGAACGTGGCTTGGGATGGAGAAGGAAGTGGCGCTCCCAAAGTGGGCTCGGCGCTGCTATCAGGGTTGTTGAGATGCGGCCGATGTGGCAGGAAGCTGCAGGTGGCCTACAGCGGAACTGGAGGCCGAGTACCGCGCTACGTCTGCCGGGGAGATCGAGGAGACCGTGGTTCGAGCGCATGCTTCACGATGGGGAGCTTGCGGGTGGATCGAGCAGTGGTCCACAGTGTCTTGGCGGCGATTCAACCCGCTGGGATCGAGGCTGCGGTGAAGATCAGCGAATGCTCGCAGGCCGAAAGCGACGAGAAGCGCAAAGCTTTGGAGTTGGCCTTAGAGCGTGCTCGCTATGAAGCCAACCGAGCCCGCCGCCAGTTCGACGCCGTCGAGCCCGAGAATCGTTTGGTGGCTGGCGAGTTGGAGGGTCGATGGAACCACGCGCTGGAAGAGGTCGCGACACTGGAAAATCGACTTACCGCCATGGGAGAGCAACCGGCGCCGCTGAGCGAGCAACAAAAGTTTGAGCTAACGGCGCTGGGCGATGATGTGATGGCATTGTGGAATCATCCAGAAGCGCCAGTGCAGCTGAAGAAGCGGATCCTCAGAACAGTGCTGAGCGAGGTCGTGGTTGAGAGCAAACCGGAGTCACCCACACACCGAGTACTCCTACATTGGGCCGGTGGCGTTCATACGGAGCTGCAGGTGGAGCGTAACCGATCAGGTCAACATCGTCGCAGTACGGATCGCACTGTGATCGAGTTAGTAAGTGAACTCGCAAAGGTTTGTCCGGACAGGGTCATCGCCGCCATTCTGAATCGGCTGGGCTATAAGACCGGCCAAGAGAAGACGTGGAATGCTTCTCGCGTCGCCGGACTGCGCGGGTATCACGACATCGAGCCGTTCCTGAGACAAGATGGCTGGGTAACTCAGGAGCAAGCAGCGCGTGAACTCAAGGTGAGCAATACCGTTGTGAAACGGCTCATCCGCGAGCAGGTTCTGCCAGCGACGCAGATCGTTGACTGTGCTCCCTGGGTTATCAATCAAAAGGATCTCAGTCTCCCTGAGGTGCAGCTCCAGGTGCAAGCGGTCCTCACCGGCCGTAGACTGCCGCCAACTGCGCCTGACCAGCGCCAATTATCTTTAGAATGAACACACTCTGAAAGGTGGTGTAGTATGCCGAAGCATTCCGAATGCAATGCGGGCTGACGCGCTTGGCGACGACCGACGGAATGTTGGCACTAATCCTCCTGGTGTGTCGTTCAACCAGCCCGTGAATGCCGAAGCGCGTGATGGGACGGCCGTAACGATTCAAGAACACATGCTCACCTGACGGTCTGCCATCAATGGCCGGGATCAGTTCCTTGACCGTCTGGGGCCAAACGGGACAGCGGCGCTCTTTATTTCCCTTACCTCGGATTTTGACCGAGGAGAAGTCCCGGCTGGGCACCTGAGCCAAGTCCAGGTCGGCGATGAGGAGTTGCGCGGCCTCGTCTGCGCGCGCGCCGGTATTGTAAAGGAATAACAGCATGAGATGATCGTGAGTTTCCGGTAAGCGTGCGTGACTGCAGTCAGCGGTAGCTGATACGGTGTGCAAGGGCGGGAGGCCCCGGCGGATGGCACAGGAAACGGCGCATTATCGGGAAGAGGTGGAGCAGGCACGACGGCGATTTGCGGAGTGGCGAAGCACGCATGCGGTGCGGTCGAGGCTGCCGGAAGAGTTGTGGGCAGCGGCCGTGGAACTGGTCCAGCACGATGGGGTGGATGCCACGGCGCGAGCGCTGGATGTGGATAAGCCGAGCTTGCGGAAGTGGGCCGAGCGACTCCAGCCACAGCGGCGGCCAACAGCTCGCAGGTCGCCACCGAAACGGAGAGTGAATGCCATGCCGGCATTCGTGGAACTGCTCGCATCCGGTTCTTCTGGTGCGACCAGTTGCCTGGTGGAAGTAGAATCGCCGCGGGGAGGCAAGTTGCGGTTGGAATTGAAGGCCATCGCGACGAGCCAACTGGCCGAGCTGATTCGCGCGTTTGCGACGACGTAGAGCATGCTACAGATCACGCCGCAGATGCGGATACTGGTGGCGGTGGAAGCGGTCGACTTCCGCAAGGGCATGGACTCATTGGCTGAGTTGTGCCGCGCAAAACTGAATGCCGATCCATTTTCGGGCTGCCTGTTTGTGTTCCGCAGCCGGCGGGCGACCTCGATCAAAGTCTTGGT
>CAVQLV010000015.1:0-173278 GCA_963713415.1 Bryobacterales bacterium
AGTAATCCATGCCCGGACCACCGCGTCCCATCGGATTCATGAGCTGGCCTGAATTGCCTTCGGGGATCTCGCTGATCATCGCTTCGGTGGTCAGCATCAGCGACGCGATGGAAGCAGCATTCTGCAGAGCGGTGCGGGTAACCTTGGTAGGATCGATCACGCCCGGCGGCGATCAGGTCCTCATAGGTGCCGGTTGCGGCGTTATAGCCGAAGTGCGGGTCTTTATTTTCGCGGACTTTCTCCACCACCACGGCCCCTTCCAGACCCGCATTGATCACGATCTGGCGTAGCGGTTCTTCACAAGCACGAGCGATGATGTTGAGGCCAATCTGCTCATCGCCCTCGAATTTCTGGTCCTTCAGCGCTTTGGCCGCGCACAGCAGCGCCACTCCGCCACCGGCGACGATACCTTCGTCGACAGCCGCGCGCGTAGCGTGCATCGCATCTTCGACGCGAGCCTTCTTCTCCTTCATTTCGGTCTCGGTGGCCGCGCCTACCTTGATGATCGCCACGCCACCGGCGAGTTTCGCCAGCCGCTCCTGCAATTTCTCGCGGTCGTAGTCGGAAGTGGTCTCTTCGATTTGCGTGCGAAGTTGCTTAATCCTGCCTTGAATGGCTTTCGACTCGCCCGCGCCATCGATGATGGTGGTGATTTCCTTATCCACGGTGACGCGCTTGGCCCGGCCAAGATCTTCCAGCTTTACGCTTTCCAGTTTCACACCGGTCTCTTCCGCCAGGGACTTGCCCGCGGTGAGGATGGCGATATCCTCCAGTAAAGACTTGCGGCGATCGCCGAAGCCAGGAGCCTTTACCGCGCATACGGCCAGCGTGCCACGCAGCTTATTCACCACCAAAGTGGCCAGCGCCTCGCCTTCCACTTCTTCGGCGACGATCAACAGCGGATGGCCTGAGCGCGCTATCTGCTCAAGCAGCGGAAGGATGTCCTTCATGCTGGAGATTTTCTTCTCGTGAATCAGAATGTATGGATCCTCGAGCACCACTTCCATGCGTTCTGGGTCGGTGACGAAATAGGGCGAGAGATAGCCGCGATCGAACTGCATGCCTTCCACGGTGACCAGCTCGGTCACCATGGTCTTGGCCTCTTCCACCGTGATCACGCCGTCCTTGCCCACCTTCTTCATCGCCTCGGCAATGATGTTCCCGATGGTTTCATCGCTGTTGGCGGAGATGCTGCCCACCTGAGCGATCATGTCGCCGGATACCGGCTTGGATAACTTCTGAACCGCTTCCACCGCGATCTTCACGGCTTTGTCGATGCCGCGCTTCATGGCCATGGGGTTGACACCGGAAGTCACAGCCTTGACGCCCTCGCGATAAATGATCTGCGCCAAAACCGTGGCGGTGGTGGTGCCGTCGCAGGCCACATCAGACGTTTTCGAAGCCACTTCGCGCACCATTTGCGCGCCCATGTTTTCGAGCGGATCGGCGAAGCTCGACCTCTTTGGCCACGGTCACCCCGTCTTTGGTGATGGTGGGCCCGCCAAATTTTTTCTCCAGCACCACATTGCGGCCCTTGGGGCCCAGGGTGACCTTTACCGCGTCAGCCAGTTGATTCACACCGCGCAGGATGGCCTGCCGCGAATGATCCGCGTAGATAATTTGTTTTGCCATTTGGTTAGCTCGCTTTCTTGGCAGCCACCGGCTGCTTGTCCAAAACCGCGAGGATTTCATCCTCGCGCATGATCATGCATTCTGTGCCTTCGATGGTGATCTCGCTGCCGGAATATTTCCCGAACAAGATGCGGTCGCCCACCTGGACGTCCAGCGCTACCACCGTGCCATCTTCCAGGCGCTTGCCCTTCCCGACGGCCAGCACCTCGCCCTCCTGGGGCTTCTCTTTCGCGGAATCGGGAATATACAGGCCGCCTCGCAAGGAGTCTCCTTTTTCTTCGACTCGCTTGATTACAACGCGGTCATACAACGGACGAATTTTCATAAGTTCAGGCCTCCCGGCCCTGATTGTGCTGCGGAGATAACGTGTGATCTTTCGGCGCGAACGATAAATCTGTCGGGCGCCGCGCCGATGAAGTAGAACGGATAACAAGTGACCAGAGTCAGGATTTCGCCTGGGGCGGCACCGTTCAATACAGCGACGTCATCTGAAGTTACCACGCTCGTGGACACGACGCGATAACGATACTGTCCTTCGAGTGTAGTGATCACAATGACGTCGTTCTCTCGGATATTTCGTAGCGGCCGGAAAAAGGTATCACGGTGCCCGCTGAAAGCCACGTTGCCCGTTTGCCCCGGCAGTGGCGTTCCGGGAATGTGGCCCACGGCACGGCGAAGAGTCTTCGGGTCGTCGCCTTCCATGAGCATGACGGAGAGCCCGAGGCGCGGAATTTCAAGCCGTCCAATCAGGCCTTTGGCCCCAATGTCTGGAACGCCGCCGCGCACATTGTGCTGTTCCAGCCGGTCATCCAGATGGCGGCTCTCCCGCTTTTGAAAGCTCCAGGTGTCCGAGGCGACAAACGCGCAATAGCCCAGGAGCACAACAGCGCTCACGAACAAAACGCGCTGGACCCATCGCACAGTCCCTCTCATTCAAACCGCCCGAATCTGACGATACTCCGGTTCCCACATCGCGTCTCCGACTTGTTCCACGATGTCGCGGAATTTCACGCCCGCCAGACCGTCCTGGACGGCGGCTTCGGCCACTGCCACCGCTACTGTCAGGGACACGATCCGCAGGTCGTCGACGTGCGGCAGCAGCGAGGCGCCGGGCAGGCGCACTGCGACCAGGCTAGAAACCGCGTTGGCAGCGGCCGCGAACATATTGTCGCTGATGCGCCGGGCGCGGGAAACGATAGCGCCCAGACAAAGGCCGGGATACAACATAGCGTTGTTCGTTTGCCCGATGACATGCGTCACTCCCCGGTAAGTCACGGGCTGGAACGGACTGCCTGTCGCGATCAGAGCCCGGCCCTCGGTCCAGGCGATCAAATCGGCGGGAGTAGCTTCCGCCATGGGCGCGGGACTCGAAAGCGGAAAGATAATAGGCCTCTCGCTATGTTTGGCCATGTCCCGGACGATCGCTTCCGTAAAGGCGCCCGCGGCCGTCGAAGCCCCAATCAGCATGGTGGGCCGTACCTGATGCACCACTTCGGCCAAATCGATGTTCCCGTCCGAACCGTCACGCTTCCAGCGTTTCACTTCAGCCGCCGGCCGGGCATAAGGCGCTTGATAGTCGCGCAGACGCTCGCCCATGTCGTCGGTAAGCAGTCCGCCGGTGTCCACCAGCCAAAAACGCGCGGATGCATCTTGCTGGGACAGGCCCTCCCGCATCATCGCGTCGCGGATTTGATCCGCAATTCCTAATCCCGCCGTTCCAGCACCAAAGATCACTACGCGCTGGTTCCGCATGGGCGCTCCGCAAACGCGCACCGCCGAAACTACCGCCGCCAGCGTGATCGCACCCGTGCCCTGCATATCATCGTTGAACGTGCTGATCCGATTGCGATATTTCTCGAGGATCCGGCGTCCGTTGCTGGGGGTGAAATCTTCCCATTGCAGCAGTGCGTTCGGGAACAGCTTGGTCACCGTTTGGACGTAGGCATCGATGAAAGCGTCATAGCGCTCCCCCCGGACTCGCGCATGCCGGTTTCCGACGTACATCGGATCCTTCAGCAGGCTCTCGCGGTTGGTCCCGACATCCAGCATCACCGGAATCACACGCGTGGGATCGATGCCGCCGGCGGCGGTGTAGATTGCGAGCTTGCCGATCGAGATTTCGATGCCGCCCACGCCCCAATCGCCCAGTCCCAGAATTTGCTCGGCGTCGGTGGCCAGGATCAAATCGATGTCTTCGGGTCCGGCTCCCAGGTTCGCAAATGCCGCCTCGATGCCATCCAAATGATCGATGGAGAGGTATACGCCACGCGGACGGCGGCACTCGTGGTGATACTGCTGCATCGCCATGCCCACCGTCAAATCGTTGACAATCGGGATCATCTCGCGCAGGTGCCCAGCGAGGAGGCGGTAAAACAGCACCTCGTTGCGGTCATGCAGCGCAGTGAGGTAGATATTCTTGTTCAGCGCATCCGGCAGACGCTGATATTGCGCATACGCCGCCTTCACCTGCGCCGCCAGGGTACTGATCACCGGCGGGAGCAGCCCGGTTAAGCCCAACTCTTCCCGCTCCTCGGTGGTGAATGCCGTGCCCTTATTCAGCAACGGCGTGGTGAGCACCGCCATGCCCCGCGCCTTGGTCTTTAAGCAGCCACTCCCATCTACGTGGGAACTACGCATCCGCGCCTCCAATATCGGGGTGATTCTCTGTCGCATGTTAAATCCGGACTCCACTCATTGATCGCTATCTCCCAGCACGCCCCGGCCCGTTTGTAGTTGAAACGACCGGGGGACGCAGGCCCGATGGCCATTTACACTACGCGTGCGCGGACTAATTTGAGACTGAAGGCTGCGCCTAAGGCGAGCAATCCCAACAGCCCGATCAGCGGCATCGGACTGGCCGTCGTCGGGAGTTCCGCTGCTGGAGCCGGGGTCTCGGCCACCTGCGCTTCCGCCGGTGCCGGAGTCACTACCTGGGCTACTTCGACATCTTCGCCTGTGGGCCGCACTGCCGCGACCGGTGCTTCCTTCAGTTGTACGACCACTGGCGCCTCGGGAGACGTGATCGGCTCGGTGACTTCGGCCGGGATCTCGGCAGGCGTGTATAGAACTGGCGAGTTAGTCACTTTGGCCAGCTCGAGGGCTCTTTGTTTCGGATACACGAACTCATCGCCAAAGTTTTTGCCGGGATAGAACCATGCCCGGAGCACGTCCGGCTGGCCGGGCGGCGTTTCCCTAAACGTGAGCACTGTTTTACCAGTCGCCTGGAGACGATAGTTTGGGATCGCCAGCACCGTGGCGTACAGCATGGTTTCATCCTGGTTGAAAATCTGGACGATGTGGCGCTCCGACGGCGAACCCAGAAGTTTGAAAACATACGTGCCAGGCCGGCATTATCACTTTGCGCCGACACTCTGTCACCCGCTCTTGACCTTGCCAGACCACCGTGATAGCATCCGTGACACATTGACAATCAGAAGATGAGGCGCTGGGCATCCTGGCTGAGATGCAAACTTTCCGTAATCTTGCGGTGGCCAGTGGGATAAAACCGAACGGGTTTGAATTTGACAAAAGGGGTTTAGCATGAGACACACAAAGCTAGCGATAGCTCTTCTTTTCCTATTGACCTTCGCTCACGCCGCATTTGGACAGACCGGCGGCGTGATCACCGGTGTGATTTCGGATCCGGCGGGTGCCGTGATTTCGAACGCTCCGATCGAAGCTAAGAACTCCGAAACCGGCGTCGTCGTGTCGGCCGCGACCAGCGCCACGGGCAATTACGTCCTCGGCGATCTTCCCGCCGGCACGTATGAAATAAGCACGACCGTTCCCGGATTCAAACGGTACGTCCGGACGGGGATTACCGTTCAGCAACTGCAAACCACACGCGTCGACGTCGCACTCGAAATAGGCGCCTCCAACGAGTCCGTGACGGTAAACGCTGACGCGCCGCTCCTGAAAACCGAGTCGGGAGACGTAAGCCACAACGTCACTACCGCCCAGGTCGACGATCTTCCGATGGGCCAGATCGGCGCCGTCCGCGTTACCACGCAGGCGGTATTAACCATTCCCGGCGTAAACGGCGCGCCTCACTTCGATCAGCATCAATGGCACGCCGGCCGCCAGCGAACGGATCCGGATCGACGGTCTGGACGCCACCTACACTTTGGGGAATGCCTACTACTCGTTTGGAGCGCCCAGCGTGGATTCCGTTCAGGAGGTCGCGATACAAACCAGTAACTTCGCGGCCGAATACGGTCAGACGTCGGGCGCCGTTTTAAGCTACACCATGAAATCGGGCACCAACCAATTCCACGGATCTGCATACGATTACTGGGTGAATGAGGATCTCAACTCCGCGGGCGCATACTCCCACACCGACCCCAAAACGCGAAAGAACGACTTCGGCGGCACCATCGGAGGACCCGTCCGGATTCCCAAGATCTACAACGGCAAAGATAAGACCTTTTTCTTCTTCAGCTTCGAATCCCTTCCCACCACCACCACGACCTCCAACAACCTGCTCACGGTTCCCACAGCGCAATATCAGGACCGGGAATTTCAGCGCGGCTCTGGCGGCGACCGGAAATAAAGTTCTGGGAACGGATCCGTTGGGCCGGCCTATCATTCAGAACGCGATCTACGATCCGGACACGCAGCGTACCGTCAACGGCCTGCTCATTCGGGATCCGTTCCCGGACAACATCATTCCGGCGAGCACGGCTCGATCCGGTCGCTTTGAGAATTCAGGCTCTGATCCCGCAACCGCAGGGGCCGTTCGCGACCCAGTTGATCAATAACTACGAGAACCCATATACGGTCAAGGCGTCCGACTATATTCCTTCGTTTAAGATCGACCACTTGCTGAATTCCACGATGAGGCTGAGCTACGCCTTTGGAGTCGTGCACATAGCCACACCCGGACCGCCCACCAATACCAGTGAGGATGGTTTTCCCACACTGCTTTCGGCTTTTGTCCCGACACATTGGGTGACCACCAGCAATCGCCTCAACTACGACCAGACGCTCAAACCGACTCTGCTCCTGCATTTGGGGGCGTCCTACGTGGGCAGCTCGCTCTCCATGCCCTCCGCGGTCACCGGTTACAACGCCACATCGGGAATAGGATTAACCGGGCCATTTACGCCGTTGGCCTTTCCGATATTCAGTGCCCCGCCGCGCCTGGCGCGCATCCACGCTGCGGGGGCTAACAACACCGGCGGCGTCGAGTAGCCTTAGGGGCGAGCACCGGCATTGGCGGATATGCAGGACACGCTGGAAGAAAAAACCAACTTCAATGCCAACGTTACCTGGGTCAAGAACAACCACAACTTCAAATTCGGCGGGGAAGCGGCCATTGAAGGTTACCCCAATTCCAATTTTATAAATACCAACGGTAACTTTGCCTTCAGCGCAGCGGAAACAGGTCTTCCCTACTTGAACGCGACTGGCCCGGCGGGCACCAACGGCACCATCGGACTTCCCTATGCCAGTTTCCTGCTGGGTCTCGTCGACAGCTACAACGTTGCACAACCGGCGATCTCCAAGCTCGGGAAACACTCATTGGCGTTTTTCGCTCAGGACAGCTGGAAGGTCACGCGCAAGTTTACGGTCGAGTACGGGCTGCGCTACGATTTTGCCACCGCTTCGAAGGAGCAGTATGGCCGTTTTGGAACCTTCGACCCCACCGTGCCGAATACGCAGGACGGCGGACGTCCCGGAGGCGTCACCTATGGGGCGACCTGCGGTTGCGACGGTAATTTTGCCCACAACTATAAACTTGGATTCGGGCCGCGACTTTCCTTCGCCTATCAGTTGAATTCGAAGACCGTGGTCCGCGCAGGAGGGGCACTGGTTTACAACGGTACGCCGGACACCGGCATTCTCGCGCGCTCAGTTACATCCGTGAATCAGGTATTTTCAACTGCCTTTGGCCAGGCGCCAATGACTCTTGCCGGTGGCGTTCCGCTTACGGAAGCTCAGGTTGCGTACCCCAACTTTAATGCGAGCCACTACCCCGTTGTGGCCGTTCCAGGAACGCCCGGTGCGGCTCCGGGGTACTGTATCGACCCGAACGGCGGGCGCCCCAGCCGGTCGACTCAATGGAGCGTCGGCGTGCAGCGCGAGATCGTTCCGGAATCTGACGGTGGAAGCCGCCTACGTGGGGAACCGCGGGGTGTGGTGGCCGGTGAGCACCGCGGGGGCCAACTTCAACGCGAACACCCCGCAGTCCCTGTTAGCCGACGGGCTGGACATCACCACCGCTTCGGCCCGGGCCATCCTGGCAGCTCCGATCGGCAGTGCGGCGGCCGGCCCGTTCCAGGACAAGCTGCCGTATCCGGGTTTCCCGCTCACGGCGACGGTGGCTCAGTCGCTGCGGCCGTTCCCGCAGTTCACGAACTCGCCCGTGGCGGAGTGGGCCCCGTTGGGAGATACCTGGTACGACGCCCTGCAGATCAGAGGAGATCGAACGGTTATCGCACGGTCTGACTTTCAGCTGCTAACTTTACCTGGTCAAAGACTCTCCAAAACGGTGTCGAGACAGCAGAAAACGATGTTTTCAACCGGGGTCAGAACAAGTACCTCTCGAGCCTGGACCGGCCGCTGGTCACCAACATCAACATCAGTTACACCGTACCGGCGCCCGAGTTCACCCACAACAAGATCCTGCGAAACGTGCTGAGTGGCTGGCAAACGGCAGCCCTCCTGACGTACGCCAGCGGGGCGCCCATCCTCGTTCCCGCCTCGACAAATCTGCTGAGCACGGACACGTTCCAATCGACATCCTACGAGAATCGCGTCCCTGGACAACCGCTGTTTCTTCAGAATCTCAACTGCCACTGCTTCGATCCGACCAAAACCCTGGTGCTGAATCCGGCTGCGTGGGCAAGTCCGGCTCCTGGCACGTTTGGCACTTCCGCGGCGTATTACAACGACTACCGGGCCCAGCGGCATCCCACGGAGAACCTCAGCGTGGGACGCCAGTTCAGGATCCACGAGGCGATGAGCCTCAGCGTTCGGGCGGAGTTCGTGAACATCTTTAACCGCACCGTACTTCCCGCCCCAAGTTCGACGGCTCCGCTGACGCCGGCAACCTGCTTCCTGTCGGGCACGAGCGGCGCCACGGGCGCCTGCCAGCGCCGGTGCTACCCTGGCTTCGGGCTTCGGCTTTGAGCAAACGGCAGGCATCACGGGCGGGACGCGGACAGGCCAGCTCGTCGCTCGCTTCGTTTTCTAGCGAGCCGGCAAAGGGCGCGGGGACAAGACTTGACTTGTCAGTGGTTGCCCCGGGTTACCGTTTTTGGTACCAGCCCACTGCGTCGCGATTGTATTGCACGTCGGTCAATCCGGCCTGGCGCATCGACACCACCGCGAACCTCGGGCAGCCGGTCATTGGTCAGCAGGAGACCTCCATGCTTCAGCATGGCGCCGGCGTTCTCCAGCGCCAGCGACCGCTCGAACGCGTCGTAATAGATAAAGATGTTGGTGCCCACCATCAGGTCGAATCGGTCCGCCTCGGCCAGAGGGATGCGTTCGAGAACGATATTGAGGTTCTCCGGCTGACAGCGAAGCACCACGTCCGGACGGATTCGGACCGCTCGCGTTTCCAATCCCTGGCCCGCCGTCTGCTGTTTGAAAGGTCTCCGGGGGCCGGATCGGCGCAACTTCGGTTCCCACCCGGTCGCCCAGCGAACGCCAATAAGCGATAAGGTCGGCCGGCCACGGATCCGCCACCTCGCGCGGCAACTGGATGACATAGCCGGTGTTCATCCTGGCACGTTCGCGAGCGCGCTGGATGTGGTCGATCACCCTGGAACTGATGTCGAAAATCGACATGGATACGCGCGCTGGCTCTCGCCAGCCCCAGCCGGACAAGCGAATCGTACAACGCAAAGGGTTGCAGAGTCTGCTGGGGATAATAATCGTAGCTGGATCGCTCGTTCTTGTCGATAACGTCGAGGCCGGGCCCGATCACGGCCACGCGAGCCACCTGGCCTTCGCGCAGCACACCGCGATTCTTCAGATCGCGCAAGGCCTGTTCGATGGAGAAATCAGGGAAAATGCTGGTGTCGAGCGAAACCCCACGATCGCGGAACAGCCCCGGCCGCCAGTTGAAAATTGCCGCCGGATCGGGAACTGCATCCGGCCGATCCACATCCGGCGCTCGGGTAAGGCGCTTGGCTTCCTCGGCGCGCTTCGCCAAGGTCCCCATCTCCTGAATGACTCGCTGGAGATTGTTGTAGATGAAAACGCCTGTCTCGCCGGGGAGCGCTCGGATCGATTCCCTGGCTTCGCAGAAGACCATTCAGAAAAATGAGACGCTCGTTGTCGCCCGGACTCCGCAGACCCGCAATCAGATCGTCCACCCGGGCCCGCAGGGTCCCGGCCCTCGAAGCCTCGGTGAGGCCTTCGACCTTGATCCGCGGCTGCTTCGTGAAGGAGGTCCCGTATAACAGAAGGTTCACCATGGAGTCCAGATCGCCCTGCTGAAGACGCGCTCGAATGGCTTTGTCCTGCCGTTGGCTCCAGGCACGTCCACTTGGCCTCATTTGGGTTTCTGAGCTCGGCAGGCAGCAGATCGCCGTTGTCCAGGCTGATCCAGGACCGGTTTCGCGCTCGCGTAGGAGATAAAGGCCCGGTCGGCCGCGAGCACGCAAGATCGCACCGGCGCAGACCAGCGGAAAGATTAACGAGATGCGAGAGAGCCGCATTTAAAATTCCACCAGTCCGATCCTCCGGGATTCATGTTAACCGCTATTTACGCGGCGCCTTGAGCGCGCCAGACGTCTCCAGTCTCTGTTGCGCCTCTCGTATTCCCTTTTCGGCGGCCCGCCGAAACCACGCTTCTGCCTCGGCCTCATTCTTCGGCACACCCCGGCCGTCGGCCAGCATCCGCCCCAGATCGTATTCCGCAGCCGGATAGCCCTGCTCGGCGGCCTTGCGATACCAATACACCGCCTCTGTTTCGTTTTTCATGCTCCCCCAGCCATACTCCCAAGTCATCCCGAGCGACATGTTGGGCCGACGGCAACCCGGTGTCGGCTACGTTCCTGAGCGCGTCCTGAGCCTGAGGAAGCCCCGATTCGGCCGCTTTGCGATACCATTCCACCGCCTGCTCCGGATCGCGCGGCACGCCCATTCCTGCCGCGTAAAGCACTCCCATGTTGAATTCCGCAGGAGGGTAATCCTGGTCCGCGGATTTGCGGAACCAGGTCAGCGCCTTCGCGAGATCGGCAGGGACGCCCTGGCCGTCCGAATACATCAATCCGATACTGAACTGCGCCGCGGAGTATCCCCCGATCCGCCGCCTTCGCGAACCACGTCAGCGCCTGGTCGAAGTCCTGAGCGACACCCTGCCCGTCGCGATAGGATACGCCCAGATTGTATTGCGCTTCCACGTATCCCTGATCTGCCGCCTTGCGGAACCATTTCGCCGCTTCCGCGTAATCTTTTGCAACGCCCTGGCCGAAGACATACATCGTTCCCAGGTTGAACTGCGCGCCCACGACACCCTGTTCGGCCGCCTTGCGATACCAGTTCGCCGCCTCGGTATTGTCTTGCCGAATCCCCTGACCGATGGCCATCATCTGTGCGAGCCGATATTGAGCTTCGGCGAATCCCTGCTCCGCGGCTTTGCGAAACCATTTGGCGGCCTCCACGTAATCCTGCGGAACCCCGCTTCCATACCAATACTCGGTCCCCCGATTGTACTGAGCCCGGGGATCCTCCTCCGGCTGCGCGGCCAATATGGAGCAAGTCGACACAATGGCGAGCGATACGCAGAAACGCGCGACCGAACCCCGCGAATAATCGAATGCGTTCCCTCGTCCCACGATGGCCAAAGATATCACATCGGGGGTTTAAGCCTGACAATCTCCGGGGCCGGATCTCTCGCATGGCCATTTTGGCGTCGACGCGAACAGCGGCAGGTGGCGTTAACTGATTCTGGACGGATGACGCGCAGCTCGGAGAGTGAATCGCGGACCGCGGCTTCACCGGGCATGCTCCGGATCGCCGACTCACCCGCAGAGAGCTCTTCGACACAAGTCGTTGGTGCCTCCGTGCTTCGTTAACCAGCTGTTAGACCGGTTCGCTTGGAGTGTCAATGATAGATCGAGATCGAACGTTTCATCGTTTGATGGCCGCCACGCGCAAGAGAAAGGCCGAAGACCGTCACGCTAGGGAAGCGCTCGCCCAGGACAATCTCTATCCCCGCATTGCCGCTCTCAGTCGCCGCGTTCTGCGGAGCGAAAAAGTGTAATCCATGTCTCCGGAAGGTTCTGTTGGGGCAAGGTGAATGGCCAGTGGCTCTACAAGACACGCCAGAGTCGTGACTGGAAGGAATAAGCACCCGGCGCGTTGGATGCTCTCGGCGTCCGAACCGCCGTGCCCAGATCCCTTCAGCCCTGCGCTCCGCAAAACCCATCCGCTGGCGTCCGGCCGACGATAGGTGTAGAATCGTCCCGTGCTACACGTCCTTCGATCCTCGCGGGAGAAAGTAGCGTAACATGATCGATCACGGAGATTTAACGATGCGAAAACGTTCTCTCTTGTTCCTTTCGTTGCTGGTTCCAGCCTTTTTAGGCCTCGGCGGATATGCCGTCCTCCAAGCGCAGCAAAATACTTCGACGGCCAGCGCGAAGCGCTGGTCTGATGCGGCCACCTGGCCTGACAAGAAGGTGCCGGCCAAAGATGCCGTTGTCACCATTGATAAGGACATGAACGTTGTCCTCGATGTCAGTCCGCCGGCGCTGCACGGTTTAACGATCAACGGCAAATTGAGCTTCGCAGATAAAAAAGATCTGGAACTGACCACCGAGTGGGTCATGGTGCACGGGGAACTGGAAATCGGCACCGAAGCCAAGCCCCATACGCGCAAGGCCACAATTACCCTCACCGACAACGTCAAAGACGAAGATATGACTGGAATCGGTGGAACGAATGACCGCAGTGACCGCGGGATCATGATGATGGGTGGAACCCTGAGCCTGCACGGTACGGAGAAAAACTCCTGGACCAAGCTGACAAAAACAGCCGCCGCGGGCAGCAACACCATCGAAGTCTTGAATGCCGGTGACTGGAAAAAAGGTGACGTGATTGTCCTCGCGTCCACGGATTTCGATCCCCATCAGGCAGAGCGGCGAACCATTGCCGCCATCCGTGGCAATAGGATCACGCTCGACAAGAAACTGGACTACATGCACTTCGGCAAGATTACCTTCGACGTGGATGAACGCGGCGAAGTGGGCATGCTGTCGCGCAATATCCTGATCCAGGCTTCGCCTGACGCAGACCAGACGCTCTTTGGCGGCCACATCATGGCGATGAACGGGGGCAAGATGTTTGTCGATGGCGTCGAGCTCAATCGCATGGGTCAGAACATGCATCTGGCCCGGTATCCGATCCACTGGCATCTGATCGGCGATGCGCAGGGGCAGTACATCAAGAACTCGGCGATTCACGACACCTACAGCCGCTGCGTGACCGTGCATGGCACAAATTACGTGGACATTGAAAACAACGTGACCTACAACAACATTGGTCACTGCTTCTTCCTGGAGGATGCCGTGGAGCACGGCAACCAGTTCGTGCACAACCTGGGGATCCTCACCAAGTGTCATCCTGACGCGCCGTGCGTCTCGACAAACCTCGGCCCGTTCGGATCGGAGGGCGGCAAGAACTTCGATCTGGACGGCCAGAACGCCAAGGATATCCTGATCCCTTCCGACAACACGGCGTCGACTTTCTGGATCACCAATCCGGACAATATTTACCGGGACAACGTGGCCGCGGGGTCCGATGCGACAGGTTTCTGGTTCGCCTTGCCGGAGCATCCGACGGGTAAGTTCGAAGGCACGGAGATCAGTGCGAAGACCTGGCCGCGTCGAACTCCGGTGCGGGAGTTCAAGGGCAACACCGCCCATTCGAACTTTGACGGTTTCATGTTCGACCGCGGCCCGAGGGCCGATGGCCATTTCGCCGTCGGCGGGCATATTGCCCTTGCCAATCCCGCTGACGCGAACAGCCCTCAAGTGGAGACGGTCATCGAGGATTTCACCGGCTACAAGAACCGGAATAACGGCATGTGGTCCCGCGGTGAGATGGACCTGTTCAAAAACCTGAAGCTGGCCGACAACGCAATTGGCTACACGCATGCGTCCGGCAACTTCGGTCGTTCCGCCTTTACGTCACGGGTGGTCGACTCGCTGTTCGTGGGCGAAACCGAGAACATCGGCAACCCCAGCACGCCGGCGGAAATGGCTTACGGCCGCAGCTTGCCGGAGCCCAAACTCCCGGGTTTCCCGATCCGCGGCTATGAGTTCTACGACTACCGTCATGAGGTGGTGAATGACACCTTCGTGAATTTTGAGGACAACGCCACTCGCAAGACGGGAGCAATCTCTTACCTGCTGTATACCAGCTTCGGAATGAGCTCCAACAACATCGTAGAGCGCGCGAAATTCGTCAACGCCAAGCCGGTGTATTTCCCGCCGATGGAGTTTAAGTGGAGCAACGATGATTACGGCAATGGGAGCTACCAGACTGCGGTATTCAACGACAAGGACGGCTCGGTCAGCGGTGTCCCCAATTCCTACATTCTCATCAACGACGCAAACAACGGAATCGCAATCGACGACGCCTGCGAGATCAAGCCCACCTGGAACGCAGCCGTGTGCAAGGGCGACGTCGGGCGTATGACTGTTGGCGCCCCCGCCGGCGGTGGTGGTCGTGGCGCAGGCGCCGGTCCCGGCGGTGGCAGAGGCGGCGCTCCCGCAGTTGCCGGCGCCGGCCGTAGAGGCGGCGCTGCGGTAGCTGGCGGTCCAGGCGCTGGCAGGGGTGGCCTCGGTGGTCTCGTTGGCCCCAGAAACGGGGTCCTGGGCGCCCGTCCACCTGCGGGTCCGCCAGTCATTCTCAGCCGCAACGGCAAGGATTTGCGCGTCACCGGAGAAACCAACGTACGAGCGGGTTCCGAGATCAAGGTGACCACCGAAAGGCCGTCCCTCGCCCTCAGCGTGAAGGAACTGGATAAGGGCTCGTGGGTGATCTTCGATCTGCCGGGATTCACCACCGCAGCCTCGGGTACGGAGGAGAGCAGCCTGGATGCACTTCGCGAGGCCAGCGCCACCTCGTACTACAAAGGCAACGGTTCGCTTTGGGTCAAGCTTGTCTCCAGCGGCGACGTCCTTGGCAGCGGCCCTGAGAGCGGCCCCAGTGGCGGAGCCAGCCTGCAGGTCAGCCGGGACAGCCTGCAGGTCAGCCGGTAAGCTGGATCCCGTCGTATGAGCAGAGCCCCCGGCGCAGGCCGGGGGCTTTTTGTTGGTGTGCCAAGCATGTTCGACAGATCGAGGGTGAAAGTCCCTTTGACAACCTGATGGAGGTGAAGTCATAGCGAAGCGCAAGGGCGTCGTCGCGAGGCGAGGTCTGAAAGAAGCGTGGAGCAAACGTGCGAGCCGATGAACAAGAACCGGATGTGAGGCATACCGTGCGGGACGAGTTGGCAAGTGACAACGAAGTCCATATCCATCAAGAGCACTGGTTGTAAATCCGGCGGTTGCGTTCGGAAAGCGGCCGAACTTACCCGGGAGATCTGCCGTTTGTCCGGGAATCCGGACTGAGGGCCGAGTGATTGGTGCTGACCGGGCGGCGGAAGTCAGCAGAGGGCGTAGTAGTCGTGAAAACGATGAAGGCCCGAACGGTCCCCGCAAGGGGTTGATGGGAACGGCAAGTAAGCGGCGCAACTCATGAGCGACAAGCGGCAGAACAACCAGCTAGCGCACAGCGAATTGCGTTGTGAGCAACCAGCAAATGGTGTTGGCCTTCGACGAGGAGTATAGGGGTGAAGCCCCGAAATGGCCTCGCGGGAGGGACCGAATCGCTCGCGGCGAAGCGCGGGACAGAAAGCCTGGCCATTGGCGAACGGTCAATGGAAGAAGTCTGCGAGCGGGAAAACTGCAAGCAGGCCGAGTCAAGGCCAACAAAGGGAGCCCTGGGATGGATGGGATGACCGTTCAGTAGTTACCGGAGTTCCTGAAGCAGCACTGGCCAGTAATCCTAGCCTTCGAGCTTACATGGCGGACTCGAGGGTCTCTTGCGACGCTCAGGCCATCACTCACTCGTACCGTAACGCTTCCAGCGGATCCACTTTACCCGCACGCCGGGTCGGCACCCAGCAGGCGAGCATGGCGACCACCGCAAAGACGGCGCCCACTCCCAGCAGGGTCAGCGGATCGGCCGGTGCCACGCCGAACAAGAAGCTCTTCAGCAGCCGCGATAACATCAACGCAATCGCCAGGCCGGCGATAACACCGCCTGCAATGAGCCGGAATCCCTCACCGAGGATCAGCCGGTGAATGTGGCGCTGCTCTGCGCCGACGGCCGCGCGGATTGCCAGTTCGCGGCGGCGTGAGGTCACCGAAAGCGAAATTACCCCATACAAGCCCACCAGGGTCAGAACGCTGCCCACAATGGAAAAGCCCACCAGCAGGTTCATCGCGAAGGTGCGCGAAGCGAGCGAATCGTCGCGAATCTGGTCGAAAGTCTTGACGTTCTCGACGGCGGCCGTCGGATCTACGGCGTGGAGCTCGCGCTCGACATTTGCCATCACGGCGCGCGGGTCTCGCGCCGTCCGCACCACCAGGTCCTTTGAAAAGGCGGCGGCTTGCCAAAAGCACAAATAGATTTCGGGTTCGGCGGCCTGGGCTAGATCATCAGTGCGGGCGTTGGCGACCACTCCCACGATCTCGCCTCCCGAATTCGGGCGCCCGTCCGGATTCGTACGCCCTCCCATCCAGAATTTTCCGCCAAGCGCTTGGCCGTGGGGGAAGTAACGGCCGGCAAAAGCCTGGTTCACAATGGCTACCTGAGGACGCCCCATGGTGTCGGAGGAGCGGAAACCGCGGCCTTCCATCAGATGGAACCCCATGACCTGGAAAAAGCCGGGGGTGACCGCGCGGAACGGCAGCACAATACGATCGCTTGCCTTAGCAGGCACGGGCTGGCCCTCGATTTCCGTGGGAACCGGCCAGTTATTTCCGGTCAGCGGCACGCCCCAGGCGAACGCGGCGTCCTGCACGCCGGGAACTGCGGCTACGCGCTCGAGCGCGCGCCGGTGGAATGCCATCCAGTCTCCCTGAACGGCGGTAACCGTCATCGAGAGAATGTGCGTGGGATCGTATCCTGCTTGCACTTGCGACAGATTGATCATGGTCCGAATCAGCAGTCCGGCGCCCACCAGGAGCGCAAGCGTCAGCGCCGTCTGAGCCACCGTGACACCGGCCAGCAGACGGCGCTCCCCGCGGCTCGCGCTCGATTTCGGTCCCGCGCCCTTGAGGGCTTCGGATGCATCCATCCGTGATGCGCGCAGCGCCGGATACAATCCCGCCAATACCGCGGATAAGACGGCTGTGCCCAGTCCAAACAGCAGCACGGGCCAGCCGATCTCGACAGCATCCAGCCGCGGAATGGCGTGACCGCCGATGGTCTTCAAAAGCCGCACTAACGCAATCGTCAGGCCGGCGGCGATGAGACCGCCGGTGAGCGATAGAAGCAGGCCTTCCACTGCAATCTGGCGGAATAAGGCGATGCGGGTCACGCCCAACGCACTGCGCACCGCATATTCCCGGTGCCGCTGCAACCCCCGCACCAGCAGCAAGGCCGCCGCGTTTCCGCAGGCGATGAGCAGCACCAGCACCGCGGCACCCAGCAGCGGCATCAAGATTCGGCCGCTGGCCTCATTGAGTTCGTCGGAGAGAAGCTGAATCTTCGGAGTAAACCCTTCGAAGCTACGCTCTGTCTGAGCTTCGCGCGCAGCCAGTATGCGGAGTTCGCTCTCGGCTTGAGCCGGAGTCGCTCCATCGCGAAGCCTCACCACCAGGTCCCAGTACATGAGCTTGCTTTGAGCCTGGGAGGGTGTGACTGGAATCCAAAACTGCACCAACCCATTTACGTTGTAGTTCGGCTCCTGAGCAGCTCCCGGTGAGGGGAGAAAGCGCACGCCGGGCGGCATGACGCCGATAATCGTGGCAGGCGCTTTGAAACGGCTGATGCGGATTGTCTTCCCGATGATTCTAGGATCACCGTTGAATTTGCGCTGCCAAAAGTCGTAGCCGATTAGGATTGCCGGCGGTGTTTTGCCCTCCGCCTCTGCCTCATCAAACGACCGGCCCAGGATGGGTGCGAGCCCCGTGACCTTGAAATACTCCCGCGTCACGACCATGCCCTCCATGGACTCGCTGCCATCGTTGCCAATCAGGAAGTTGAAGGTCCAGTTATAGGCGGCTACGGCTTCGAGCGATTTGGCCTCCTTTTGCCATTCTGTCCATTGCAGCGGCGCCCAGCCTTGCCGGGATGGCTTCCCATCGGAGTCTAGGGAATGAACCAGGGCCAGCTTTTCGGGATGCCGATAGGGCGGAGGCGTCAGCAGAACGCCCTGGACCAGACTGAACACCGCGCAGGTGGCACCGATGCCGAGCGCCAAAGTGAGGACGGCGATAAGCATGAATCCGGGTTGCTTGAGAAGCATTCGCACGGACTGGCGAAGGTCGGTAAGCATTCGTCTCTCCTTCTCAAGAGCGCAAAGAGTGCGGTGCGCACCACAAAATAGCCGGGGAATCCTTCGCGCCGCGCTCCTTTTTGCGCGAGGTTCCTCAGTAGCCCTAGCGGGCAGGTTATCACTAGGACGCGCGGCGTTGGGATTCGGTCTTGAAAGTGCGACGAAGTGGGTAGTGCGAGTGTAATCAGCCCAACGCCGTAGCGCCTCGCCAGACTTCGCCAGTTCCGAATTTCAGTTACGCATGAAGTCGCGCCGGCGCAGGGTCTAGGAGACCGCGCGCGCCCCCCCGGATAACACTGGCTCTCCGAGGTGATATCCAAATAACCCATGGAATTCGCGCGGCGAAATAGCTCCGGTCAGGGCAGTTGGAACACCCACACCGCGGCGGCACGGTCGACGTTCTGGATTTCCGGCACCAGCGGCGCGAACCCCGTCGCCTGGGCGCCGCCGTTGCCCACGCCGATAGCTATGTACTCCTTGCCGTTCACCGTGTACGAAATCGGCGCGTCGCTCGGCACATCGCTCAGCCGCGTTTCCCATAGCAATTTGCCAGTCTGGTCATCGTAAGCGCGAAAGAACCGGTCGATCGACCCGTTGAAGATCACCCCGCCGGCCGTATCCAGCGCGCCACTCGACACGGGCGCGCGATGGCGCTCGGTCCACATCACTTCGCGCGTCACCATGTTGACGGCTTCCACCCGGCCGTACTTGCCGTCCGAATCCGGACGAGGCCGCACGGCCGGGCGAACGCCTGTGGACAAGAGGGTCCGGCCTCCGTCGGTGACCGGCACCAGATCCATGCACGCCTCCACCAGCGGGATATACAGAATCTTCGTTCCAGGATTGTACGAGCTCGGGAAGCCAACTCTTGGCGCCGTCCGCATGGGGACAGACCAGGTGCGTTCGTCCGTCGCCGGGCAGCGTTTGTGGATTGATCGTTTTCTTGCCGGTGACTGGATCAATGGAGGAAACGATGTTTTGCAGGCCCAGGTCCTTCGAGTAGATCCACTTTCCCGTTTCCGCGTCGAGAATGTCGTAGGTGGCCTGCTTCCCCGACGTCATGATCACCGGGCGAACCACGCCGTTCACCGGCATGCGCACCACCTGACGTTCGAAAACCCAGTCCAGGTCCCACTGATCGTTGGGCAGATGCTGGTAATACCAGACGAGCTTACCCGTGTCGGGGTTAATGGCTAGCGTACAGTCCGTATATAGGCCGTCGGTTTTGACTCCCGGCCTCGCGGGCTTAGCCAGTAAAGCGGTGTCATAAGTCTGTGCGACGCCGAAGAAGGCGAGGTTCAGCGCGGAGTCGTAACTGCCAGCAATCCAGACCGAGCTGCCGTTTCGCTCCTCGGCTGTGTGATCGTTCCAGGTATCGCCACCCGGCTGGCCGGGCTGCGCGATGGTGTTGAATCGCCAGGCGAGGTTGCCGGTTTCGGCGTCGAGCGCGACGATGTAGTTCTTTCCTGGGACGTGGCCGCTGGTTCCCGTCATCACCTTGCCTTTGGCGACCAGCGGACCGCCCGATAAGCCGAAGCCCCCTTCCTCGACGAGCGGCTGATCCCAGACCACCCGGCCGGTCTTTACATCAAATGCCACTACGTGGACGTCGGAAGTCCCCATATAGACCTTGTTTCCGTAAATGGCGATAGCGCGTTTGTTGCCGGCCCTCACGCCCGGCGGCAAGATTCGCACATACTGCCAGAGCAGGTCGCCGGTGGCGGCATCCAGCGCTTCCAGCTTGTCACCGGGGCTGTGCAGGAACATCACGCCGTCATGAACCAGGGGCGTGGCTTCATTGGCGCCGGGGGAAAGCGTCCAGGTCCATGCGACGCGCAGGTTGTTCACATTCGATTTCGTAATCTGCTTCAGCGGGCTGAATCCCTGATCGTCGAAACCGCGGCGCCACGTGAGCCACTCGCCGGCCGGCGGGTTCTGCAGCAGCGCGTCGGTGACGGGAGTGATTTTATCGAGAGGGTTTGCCTTCTTCGGCGCCGGGGGGAGCGTCACGCCGGCCGCTAAGCCGCCGCCCAGGCCGCGGCCGCGTCCTCCCTCCGGAGCAGGGATCGTCACCGAAGCGAGCGCTGCCGCGTCTGGGGCGAACTCTTTCCGTCCGGTCGCAAAACCATTTTGCTGGAGTACATAAGCTATGATCTGCGCGTACTCGGCGCCGCCGAGGCTTCGCGGATTGCCTTGCGGCATCTTCGTGCTCACATAGGCGAACAAATCGGCCGCAGGCTTGCCTGCGAATTTACCCAGAAAAGCCGCGCCGCGGAGCGGAGGAGCGGAGCTGCCGTCATCTACGCTCGGGCCGTGGCAGCTGGCGCAGTTCCGCTGGTATTCCGCTTTGCCAGCGACTGCTTGTGCCGATGTGAATAGCGCCTCGCTGGGCGGAGCCGCCGAGCGCCCCTGACCCGCAGGCACCTGAGCATGCAGCTTGGCGGGCGATCCAACGATGATCACGGCTGCGATTACTCCGCACAAGGCTGCAGAGAGCGCCACTCGCCATCTGTTTCGAGGATTTGTGGATGTCACGGTGCTACCCTCCTTAGCTGAACGCTGTCAAATTGTACTACCGAATGCAGCCGGCGACCTTGGCCGTTTCCTGCTGAAGGCCGGCCGCAGTAATGAAAGAAAGAAATGCTGGTGTCTCGGCACGAATCGCGTCCCATCGAAGCCCGTGCTATCTCCCCACTGGAGCGCTGCTAAACGTTTCTGCGAGATGGCACCGGGCATTCCCCAATCGGGTCAGGCTTGGACGGTGAAAGCGTCAGGAGCCCGGCATTGTGATCTAAGGACGGCGGATTCCTCTACGGAAAAGTGAACCCGTTGCGACCGTCGGGGCGTTAGCAAGGATACTGCACAACAGCATTCGCTCGATGACATATTGTCCGACAAAGTGTCAGTTCTTACAGGTCGGGACACGATTCGAACTGGACTGACAGTTGATTCCGCGGGTCCTAACGTTTGGTCCCCGAGATGCCCTTATTCAAGCGCGTATGCAGAGGTTCAGCGCCGCGCGGCTTGCATCCGAACACCCCGCCTCCACGATGTCGAGCAGTGGCCTGACAGTGCACGCAAGCAAGCGGTAATCGGCGCAGTCCGATCAACGCTGGACAGTCTTTCGCGCTATCCTCACACGGCTCAGCAAAGCTTTAGCTGCTTTCTTTGCGAGGCTAGGAAGAAGAAACCGAAGATTGTTAAGATGCGGCCAAATCGCGAGACGCTACAGACTTTGACCGGCTCGACGGAGTTGGAAAGAACGGGCTGATTGCACGCAGGGGTCGTTCAGTACTCACGGTACAATTACTTCCCACTAAGACGAGATTTTGATTGACCGCAGCCAAGCCTGGACCGAACATGGAAGTCGGAAAGTCACCTATTCTTTTGACTTGGCCGCCTGTGACGGGCGGCCAGCTTTTTGTGGTCTATCGGTTGCTCACCGCGTTCTCGATTGCGTCGTCTTCTCGGCAAGCGGATATTGTCAAGATGTTGGCGGAGTTTTGCGACAGGACGCGAACAGGCCAACAATGCCGTTGCCGGACTCCGCCGGGGCCGATCACGCATTCTATCCCCGCCTGCCCGCCTAAACTAGAAGAGTGATGCTCAAATGGCCCGATGTACTCAACCTCGCGAAGAACGGCAACCCGGCGCCCGATCGAAAGATCGTCAAGACTGACGCCGAATGGCGCCAACAGTTAAGTGACGAAGAATATCACGTCACCCGGCAGGCGGGAACTGAGCGCGCCTTCAGCTCGGAAATGTGCAGCCTCTTTGAGCCGGGAATCTATTCCTGCCTTTCCTGCGATACGGTCCTGTTCGATGCATCGGAGAAATTCGAGTCTGGTACTGGATGGCCATCATTCACCCAGCCCATCAAGGAGAACGTCATTGCCTACCGGTTTGACGGTCCCGCGTTCTTGAAGCGCATCGAAACCATTTGCAACACCTGTGACGCCCATCTCGGGCACGTCTTCCCGGACGGCCCGGCGCCGAGCGGTCTGCGATATTGCATGAACGCCGTAGCGCTGCGGAAGGCCGCCGAGGTCTGAGGCGGAACTCGCAGACTCCGGCTCCGTACAATACTTGGCCTGACGACGTGAGACTCGCCGTGATCCAAAGTGCCGCCAGTTTTCAACTGCGAACCCGTTCAAAGCGGCAATCGCCGACAGCACGTAAGCGGCAGGCCGGCGGGTTTGCAACCTATTCCCGGGAAGCGATGATCCTTTGATTGTGCGCACCGGAGCTTGCGTCGACGCTTCTATTTGCGCGGGTCGAAGCGCACTTCCACTTCCGTATTCACTCTGACCGGGTGACCACCTTTGACGGTGGGCTGATAACGGAACTGAGACCACGGCACGCTCTCGCAAAGTTCTGAGCCGCTGTTGAGTTCGGCAATCTTGCCTTGCTCGTCGATGACCACTTTGCAGCGAACCGAGTCGCCAGCGGGTTCCCAGAGGGGCGCCGTCAGCACGGTCGGACCCGCGACCAGAAGAGCGCGTTGTTTGTCCGCCGAAACGGAGACTTCCTTCTCCACAACACCGGCATCCTCTGTCAGTTTCCCAGAATCGGCAGCTGGCTTGATCTGGGTCACCATGAACACCGGCCTGGCAGGGAAACGTTTCACCTTGTCGCACAGGCTGGTGGAGTATGAGTCCACAACATCAAAGGATAGCGCGGGCCAAGCCGTCCTCACGACGCTGTCACAGCTGGATCCAAGCGGATAACCGTTCTTGCCCTGATTGGGGTCGCCAAGCGCATCGATAGCCTTTTGCGCATAGACTCCCTCGACAATGTACTCCTTCCCCGGTTCAACCGGAGAGGCTTTATCGAAGAAGAGGCGGTAGCGATTCAGGCCATCGATAAGATAGACGGTGGGTCCACCGCCGTTGATAGAGGCATCTAACTGCGTGGTTTCGGTGAGAACCACCTGAGCCTTCCCCCGGATACTGTCTGGCGGCGCGGCGGCTTGCTTTGGGGGTGCGCTCGAACAGCCAATCAATCCGCTAAGAGCAAGCACGAGGCAACAAGAAAGATAAACATTGCGGGTCATCGTTCGGACTCTCGCTTTCAAAGATGTTTGTAAGCATCCGACGTTATCACAGGGTGTGGGTGGTGACAACCGAGCGGGGCCGCGTGATATCATCTGCCAGCGGTGAATTGTCCTCAATGACCCCACGGATGAGGCCGTCGGCAAAATGGCGCAGCACTGCTACGGCTATGGCCGTTGGGATGCACCGTATTGGTTCATCGGCCCAGAGCAGGGGCAGCGGCGTGTGGAGAATGGCGATCTAGGGCACGCCGTAGCGCGTGGTAAAGCTAAGCTTCGTTGCGCTCAGGGAAGACCAGCGAGGGCGGCGAAGGAGTAATTCTGAAGGCTACGATTGAACAATGCGCGTCACGCTCAAAACTGTCAATAACTGGCTGACCGAACTGGGGCACAAGGCGCTTTTGGATAAGGGCGACGGTTACTTCTATTTCACAGGCGGTGAAGCAACCGACTGGCTGGACCGAACGGTCAAGGTTCCGATCCTAAGCAGCCTAACCCTTGAACAGTGGGTCGGTGAATTCCAACGGCTGAAGAAACTGAACGAGAGTATGCTGCGAATGCGAACTCCAGCTAAGAATAAGCGGCGGTGACAGAACCGGGCGGTCCCAATTCAATCAGTTTGTGAATCGCCGCATCCCCTTCCAGCGCAGGGATAGCAGCGCGGATGCAGCGTCGAGCGCCCCAAAGGGTCGATCGAGCTATTTCGGTCCGCTCGCCTTTTCCGCGTCAGCCTGGTCTTCGCGCCGAGCACCCGCCAGGATGTCCCGCAAGCCGTAGTTCCCCTCATGGCAGGCGTATTCATAGATGATCTTATTCGAGGCCCGCAGAGGGATCATCGCGCTCCACGGTTTGGTCCAAGCACCTGGATCATCGATCGTGAGTTCCCATCGCAGGCTGTCCGGGCCTGTGCGCGTGAATCGCTCGATGACATGCAGCTTTTCGGTCGAAACGTTCCTGAACGCGCCGGGCCTAAAGTTAGTGGAATCGACCACCAGAGTATCGCCTTCCCAATGTCCACGCGCGTCTCCCATCCACGTCCGGATAGCCGGCGGCAGATGCGGACGACCGTCCATTGGAATTACGCGGACATCGTGAATCATCTCTGTCGCGATAGCCACGGACGCGGGCGACTGTACAATCTGATAGTAGCTCTGGTATCCGGCGACTAGCTGCGGCGATCCATACGTAATACAGCGTTCGCTCAAGGATCGGTCCTCTGGACCGGCCGGCCTACCTCTCGTTGCGGCCAACGCGGCACGCTGCTTCTGTTCAGCCTGCGGCGTCATAGGCGGCAGCCGTCCGTCCGAAGGGTCCGTAATTAGCGAGGTGCGATTATCCCAATCCCTGGCAACCGTCCAAACGGAGCTGTAGTCGCCGGTCCCACCATCGACGCTCTTGAAACCCGATTTGGTTCCTTTGACATTCGCCAGCACGGTCTCGAAAACACTGTCGCCAAAAGCGGCGTCTGAATTGCCGTTCGCGAAGAGTTCGGCGGCCTTCCTTTTGAGCGCCGCCACTTCCTGATCGGTCAGAAACGCTCGCCCTGCCAGCGCTTTTGGCCGCTCCAGCGGCGTGGCACTGTTGTTAGCCCATACTCCCTGAAGAACGGGATGGCCGTCCGCAGTCCGGGGCGCGGTCCAGGCCTGGGTCGGGGCGGTCTTAGCGGGTTTGGCATTGAGCGACTGAGCGGTCGCTTGCGCTTGGACCAGCGATAGAACGAATACTGCTCCACCTGCCAACGTAAGACTTCGCAGAAGCATCTCGGCCTCCATTTTGGTAGCAAGTATATACTCTTAATACATGATTGGGTAGCCCGCCAGACCCGCCAGACCTCTTCGCGATTTCCAAGACTGGCCGTAACAAATGCGCCGGACCTGCCCGCTCATTTGGGAACGATGGCTCCATCTCCCGCCTTAAGTGCACCTCGGCGAGGCCCTTCGCTCCCGAACAAGTTCCTGAATCAATCGTGGCGACGGCAACCCTAGCACGTCGCGGCCAGCATTGGGGGTCGCCCTTCTGACGCCACCAAGAAAGGCAAAGCGGAGCAGGCGAATTCGCAGAGTCCGATAGCCTTGTTTGAATCGCCTCTCCTCGTGGCCACTCCGGAACATCCGGCTCGCCCGCGAAAATCCTCGGGATCGTTTTTTGCTCAGGACGTGATAGCCAACCAGGAAAGGTTGCCCAACGGCGCCCGGTCAGCATTGTCGCCACACTGGGAGGCCATGCCCCGGTTACCCCGTTTCGCTGTTTTGGCGCGCGGAGTATAATCTAGCGATCAAGGCTTGTTTTATGGCCAGTGTAACGCGGGAGGTTCGAGGATGACGAAGCTGATGACTTTGCTCGCCGGATGTTTGCTCGGGATGACAGCGCTCGCCGCGCCCAATCCCATTACCTTCAACAAGGACGTTCTTCCCGTGCTACAGAAGAACTGCCAGAATTGCCACCGCCCCGGAGAAGTGGCTCCGATGTCCCTGCTGACGTATTCGGAAGCGCGTCCGTGGGCCAAGGCGATCAAGGTCGCAGTGCTCACGCAGAAAATGCCTCCATGGTTCGCCGATCCTCAATATGGCCACTTCGCCAACGATCGCCGGCTGGGCCCCGAGGAGATCAAAATCCTCACCGCGTGGGCCGACAACGGCGCGCCGGAGGGCGACGCCCAGGACAAACCCGCGCCGCTCGAGTTCACCAACGGCTGGCAGATCAAGCCGGACATGATCATCGAAATGCCGGAGGAGTTCCACCTGCCGGCCACCGGGACCATCAATTATCAGTACATCCGCGTCAAGGGCAATATCAAGGAAGATATCTGGGTGACGGCCGCCGAAATGCGTCCCGGCAATCCTAAGGTGGTGCATCACGGAAAGCTCTGGGTGCTGCCGCCCGGATCGAAATGGATGGCGGACGCGATGCCGGGCAGACCTGTCGAAGGTCGCGAGACAGGCAAGAACGACCAGGTGGACGGCAATGATGTGCTAGGCAAGTTCAACCCCGGATTGGGCCCGCAGAGCTTCGATGTCGGCGGCTCGGCGAAACTGGTGCCTAAAGGATCAGACTTTGTCTTCGAGTTACACTACACGGCCTCCGGCACCGCCACCACGGACCGCTCCAAGGTGGGGCTGGTGCTCGCCAAGGAACCGCCGCGGAAGCGATATTATCTGACGCCGGGAACACCGTCGGCGGTAAACCTCGTCATTCCTCCCGGCGACAGTAACGCCGAGGTAGTGGCCGAAGGCACCGTGGGCGTCGACGCGGAACTGCTCTACATTCAACCGCACATGCATTTGCGCGGCAAAGACTACGAACTTCGCCTGATCTTCCCGAACGGCCAAACTGAAACGGTCTTCAAAGGCAAATGGGATTTCGATTGGCAGCTAGGCTACGACCTGGCCGATCCCCTGCCTGTGCCCAAGGGCACTCGAATCGTGACCATCGCGCATTTTGATAACTCCGCCAACAATAAGTACAATCCGGATCCTCAGAAGGAAGTGCACTGGGGTTTACAGAATTGGGACGAGATGCAGGGCGGGTTCCTGGGCTTCATCGTGGATCGGAACACCAACATCAGCAAAATAATGAAGCCTTCTGGAGTGAGCCTGCAGCCGCGCGGCAAGTCCGGCCCGGTGCTGAGTATGCTGGAGCCAACGCCGAACAGGTAAAGCCCGGTCTCTACCGCCAGGTTAGTGACTTCCCAGTGTGCCTTGAGGACGCGCCGGGTCGCCTCCCACTGTCGGGGGTCCTTGCAGATGGGGCACATCCTGATTGTTTTCCTGGCAGATGTACTCCATCAGCTCGTAACCGGCGGGGGCGCGATGGGCCGTGAAGGTCACCTGGAACGGCCTCGCATAGGCTCCCGGATCGTCAATCGTGACATGGTTGATTAGCTTGTCCGGACCATCGAATGTGTAGCGCTCGACGGTGTGCAGACGCTCGGTGTGTGGATGTCCCTTGAAGTCGAACCAGAAGCGATCGTTGTAGCCAACCGTATCCACCACCAGCGTTTTCCCCTCGAAGTGGCCGATGGAGTGGCCGTACCAAGTGGGGTCCGGATCAGCGGGGTGGGAGCGGCCATCCATGAAGATTTGGCGGTAGGTGTGAATATTTCCCTCGAACAGGAAGAAGATGTGGGTGGGCGTCTGAACGATGCGCCAAGGATACGGTGCGATGCGAGGCACACCGGTGGGCAAACAACGGGTCTCGGGATCGTCTTTGGAAAGCCGCGATTCGAAAATCTTGCGCGCTTCAGGGCGGAGCGGTAATCTCTCGCCCGGCTTCAAACCTTCGGAGATGTCATTGATCGGGCCGCCGCCTTGATAGATGCCCGAAAAATCGGGGGTCTGGGCGACAAGGATCATGGTGAAGGCCATGAATAGCAGCGTGATTCTCATTGGAGCCCGCGCTTTCTGAGCGCGATCACTTCGCAATGGCCGGTGTTTCGCCGCTGGGAGAGAGGCATTGGGATGACCTTGCCTAGTTTACTCGATTCACAGAATGGATCGCGGGCGCGTCGGATCACCTTCTGCGCGTCCCGTAGCGTGACGGAAGTGTTGGCCAGTGCAGACTACGCGGCTGGTTGACATTCGCCGAGTTCGCGCGCTAGCGAGTTGCTTCGGTTGGCACGAGAGCGGGTGCCCATCATTTGATGTGGCCTTCGGTGAAGTCCCGGTTATTCTCCTCGCAAGAATACTCGATCAGTTCCTGGCCAGGTTTCATACGCCAGAAAGTCCGCGTGTTCGTCCACGGTCTGGTATAGGTTTTGGGATCGTCAATTTTGACCTCGTAGGCGATGTGATCCGGGTCTGTCATCCGGAAGCGCTCCACGACGTGCAGTTGATCGGAATGGGGATGGCCAAGCGTATCCAGCCGCGTCTTTCCGTTGAACCCGATGGTATCGATCACCAGCGTGTCGCCATCCCAGTTCCCCACCGAGTTGCCGAACCAGGTTGGGTCCAGGTCCTGAGGATGCTTGCGGTCCATGTAGACAACGTGAAACCAGGTGTTCTGCTCGAACAACAGAGCGATATATTGATCGTTCTGCATGACCTGGATGGGATATCCGCCAACGTTCATGGATCGCAGCAGGCCGAAGGGCAAGCAGTGTCCCGTATAGTCGAACTTGGATACGTCGTAGTTCTTGAAATTATCGGCGCCCCAAGCTGTGAACGGGAGTGCGCCCGCGCCTTTTTGGTTTTCCCCGTCCTTCGTCATGTCCGGGACGTAGGGATGTTGCCACACACCTTGCAGGTTCGGGTGGCCGTCCGGCGTACGCGGGATGCTTGCGTTAGAGACTTGCCCGCTCATAGCAAAGGGTGCTAACGACCCAAGAGCCAGGGCCATGACAACGATCCCAGGAATCGCAAAGGAGCGCGTTTTTATCATGTGGAACTTTTTCAGAAACTGATCGCCATTAGTTCAACAGTCCGTCCAGAATCGCCTGGCACACATACTCTTGCAAATGCCAGTTGGGCGCCAAAGTAAATGTGCGCGTGAATGAGTACGGTTTGGTGAATGCCTTGGGATCTTCAATCGTGAGATCCACCTTCAGGTGGCCCAGGTCTGGCCGCTGATAGCGCTCGATCAGGTGCATTTCGCTGCTGTGCGGCTTACCGCTGGAATCCAACCAGGTTTTATCATTGAATCCGATGGTATCCACCACCAGCGTATCGCCGTCCCACTTGCCGATGGATTGGCCTGTCCAACTCTCGGGTTCCAGATCGAGATTGTGCTCGCGGCCATCCAGAAAGAAACGCCGATAGCTGTGCGTACTGCCTTGCCATAACAGGACGATCTCATCCTTCTTCTGTACAATTTTGTACGGCAGCGGGTTGATCCTTACTGCGCCGTCGGGTAAACAGTAGCGCTCCGGATCATTCTTCGCCTTCTGGGCCTTTCGTTCATCGTAAATTTTCTGTGCCCAGGGCTGATACGACGGATCGCCAGGCAGCAAAGTGCTGGTAGGTACCCAGACTCCCGAAAGATCCACCCGCCGTTCTTCAGTGCGAGGCGTCTGGCCAGCCGGAGGCGAGGGAGCTTTGCGAGCTTTCGGAGGCGGAACGCCGTCCCTGCGTACAGTGCCCTCACCGTCGCTTAGCTTGTACGCAGCATCCATATGCCCGGGATCCTGATTATTTTCGTTACAAACGTACTCGGTCATCTCCATCCCGGTCTCCAGCGTGGTAGTTCGATGAAAAGTCCAAGGCTTGGTAAACACACCGGGATCTTCAATCGTTACGTCCATGTCCATGTTGCCGTAATCGACGCGGTGGAATGTTTCGATCACGTGCATGGCAGGGGTGTGCGGCGTGCCCGGCAAAGTCGAACCATGACTTCTCAAAAAAACCGACCGAATCCACCACCAGCGTGTCGCCATCCCAATGGGCGCGCGAGTCTCCATAGAATGTGGGCTTGAGATCCTTGGGGTGACTGCTGCCATCCACGAAGAACTGACGGTACATATGCGTGTTGCCTTCAAAAAGCATTAGCACCAGCCCCGGAGTGGCAAACAGCGCCGTGTGATAAGGTGCGGCCCGGGGCGGTCCGCCGGGAAGGCAGCGTGCTTCATAATCTTCCGCGCCCTCTTTCGCTTTGCGCTCGTCCACCACCTTCTGTGCCCAGGGCAGGATGTTCGGACCTACGCCGCCGCTGCCTCCGAAGCCGTTCCAAATTCCGGTGAGATCCGGATGGCCGTCTGACAGACGCGGAACCGGGCCAGGCGGGCCTTTGGGCCTCTGAAATCTGCCGCGCCTTGCGCCGGCCACTGGAGGCGCCCCTGAATCCGGCGGCGAAGCGGGAGTCTGGGCCAGAGCAGTTGCCAGAGCAAACACCGCCGCAGTCAAATACGCTGCCGGATTACGCACAATCGTTCTCCTCAAGTGCTCCCATTTATTGATTTGGCGGCGTATCCGGTGATGGCGGGGCATATGCGGAGCCAGCTCCTACCTTGCGGCCATCCGCCAATGTGACGCTCCGGGCGCTCCCGTTCATCGAGCTGTCCTTCGCCGCAAATCCTTCCACGGTCACCTGATCGCCAACCTTGAGTGAGCTCTTTCTCCAGCCCTGTTTCAGCAGAACGGGTATGGCGCCCAGCTCAAAGTTCCAGTTGTCGATCTTCCCATCGGCGTCCTTCACATCCACATAGAATCGCGCATGCGGATTCATCCACTCCACTTTGGTGACGGTGCCGGTCAGCTTGATCGGTTTTTTGGAATCGTATTCGGCCGCAAATGAGTGGTGTGCGAATATCGGAAACGCTCCAGTCATAAGAGTAAAAGCGGCGGCCAAAACGATCGTGTTAATTTTCATTTAAACTCCTTTTTCGGCGTTTTCTCCGGGAACCTTCGACTCAGAAACTCAATTGGCGGCAATCCAGCTCCACAGACGCAAAGCACAACTTGCGGGGAGCGTATCATGCCGATTTGCAAGTGTCAAGGGTTGTTAACAACAGGGTTGTGATAACAGGGTCGTGATCACAGCTTGTCGCTAACCGCGGGACTAATGAGCGACTCGACTTGCGATCGCCGCCAATGAGAACAGCAATCGGAACTGCATGTGTTAAGTAATCACGAAGTATCAGTCGACTCTGGTCATCGTCATTTCAACCAATTCCGCATCCCAGCTTCGGCCTCCATCGCTGGACATATCCGTGCTGTAAGTGAAGTGATTCTGGCCTGCCACGCGATAGCGTTCCCGAATCTTCGTCTGCCCGTTCTGGGAGATGACGACGATCGTGCTGGCGTCCACGCTCACGCTTCCTGAATGTGGATTCACCTGCCTGCGAAGAAAGGAATTCGAGACATTGAGATATTCGATGATCCACGAGTCGTTCTTCGTATCGAAGTAACGAATGCTGATTCCAAGATACGGTTTGCCGTCTGGAGCGAGCGAGTGGATCTCGTCCGCTATCGCCATGCCATTCAAGACATAGCGGCCGATCCAGGTCAAGGCGAACTGCGCGTGACTTCCGTCTTCGAGCCTGGTCTTGCCGGTACCGTTCCACTTGCCCACCAGGAACGAAAACGAACCGAGTTGATCAGGCGCTTGCGGGTGCTTCTCTCCGTACGTCGTGATTGCAGGTTCGATGGCCATAGCGTCTCGGAGCGGAGGGGACTGCGAGTACCGTAATGAGGACAACGAACATCTTATTTCCCCCGGAGACCGCACCGCATCGTGTATTTGTTTTATAATATAAAACAAATGAAGGCACGTCAAGACCCCCTGGGCTCACTGGAGCACATTGTGCTGCTCGCCGTGATGCGTCTCGGCTCGAATGCCTACGGCATGACGGTCCGCAGGGAAATCGAGAGCGCGACCGGGCGCGATATTTCAATCGGCGCCGTGTACGCAACGCTCGGACGATTAGAGTCGAAGCGCTTCATCAGATCGTATGCGGGAGAACCCACAGCCGAGCGAGGCGGCAGGGCGAAGCGCTACTTCAGCATGACGGCTGACGGTAAGGCGGCTTTGCGGAATACGCATGAGGTCATTCTGAAGATGAGCGCCGGCCTCAAAGGCCTGCAGGAGGCGTGATGTGCCATCGCGCCCAGCACGCGGCGACGTGGATTCTTTCGCGGTTCGTGTCCAAGCGCGACCGCGAGCCATTGATGGGTGACCTCGCAGAGGAGTATGCGCTGCGTGCGAACACGGCTTCTGTGTCCGCGGCTTTGAAATGGTACATGCGACAGATCTGTGCGTCCGCCCCGACCCTGCTGTTCGTCAGCCTAATGCAAGCAGCATGGATTGCTACGTTAGGAGTGGCGCTACTCGCGTACATCGTTGCCGGCTTGGTGGAACTCATCGTCAATCGGGCGATCTCGAGCTCATCCGCAGTCTCCTACAGCCCGCTCGGCCTGGTCATCACCTTCCCGATGGTAGTGCTCATCGGATATTTCGCAGCGCGATTTCGCCGCAGAGCGGCCATCGTGCTGGCAGCGATGATGCTCGTTGCGGTTACTCTGATGACCGTGTGGACCACGGAGAACACGCCCCCGTGGTACCGAATCGCGTACTTCTTCGTGGGGCCAGTGGCGGCGTTCATCGGCAGCGCTTTGCGTTCACTTCGAGCACCCCGATCCTAACCCAACACCGGCGGCTTCGAGGTCGCAGGGGTTTGCTGAATCGCGACCATGAGGGAGTGGAACCGGGCTCCCAACCCGCTGCACTACAATACTCCAAGGACAACCTGCCAAGGACACAAAGAATGACACGCTTGATTTTATTCGCCACCGCACTGGCCTTCTTCCCCGGCTTTTTGCGCGCGCAGCTCGCACAGCCGCCGCCCGGAGTAACCGAGGGCGTTCTAAGGGAACTGACGAATGCCTGCCCGGCGAATCCCGATCTTGCCGATCTGGACGCGTCGTCCGTTTGGACAGGCTGGGGCGGAGCGGGCAACGCGCGCTTTCAAATGAAAGCTGCAGCCGGTCTCACGGCCGCCGATGTGCCTAAGCTGAAGCTCAAGTGGGCCTTCGGATTTCCCGGCGCCAAGAGCATGTATTCGCAACCCTCCGTGGCGTTCGGCAGAGTCTTCGTGGGAAGCGACAACGGAGTGGTTTATTCGCTGGACGCCAGGACGGGCTGCCTTTACTGGGCCTACCAGGCCGACATGTTTGGCCGGTTCGCTCCTATCGCCGCGCCGATCTCCGGATATACGGGCACCCGCTACGCGATCTTCTTCGTCACCCGCTCTACTACTGCTTACGCGCTCGATGCGCATGACGGTAAACTGCTCTGGAAAGCACAGGTCCGCACCGGCTTGAACAACCTGAGCGCCACGGCGGCCTATCATGACGGGCGGCTTTATGTGCCGATGTCGGGCACCGAGACGCTGGTCGGCGCGAATCTCAATTATGAGTGCTGCAAGTCCCGTGGGGCGGTGGCTTCGTTAGATGCGAATACCGGCAAGGTGCTCTGGGTTACGCAAAGTATCCCGGAGCCGCTACGCCAGCTTGGCGAAAACGCGAACGGCAAGCAACGTTGGGGGCCCGCGGGCGCTTCGGTGTGGAACACGCCCACGGTGGATGCCAAGCGCGGCCTGATCTACGTCGGAACGGGCAACAGCTTCGGCAGGATTGCCGCAAGCACCAGCGATTCCGTCTTGGCCCTTCGGATGAAAGACGGCAAAATGATGTGGCATCACCAGGAGTTCGCCGGTGATGCATTCATGGCCCGTTGCCAGGCGATGAATGGCGCTGACTCCAATTGCGCCGAGAAGCTGGGGCCGGACTATGACTTCGGCGGTTCGTCGGCCATTCTCGAAACCGTCAAAGGCAAGGACATCCTGTTGGCGGCGGGGAAAGGCGGCGTAGCCATCGCGCTGGATCCGGACAAAGAAGGCAAGCTCATGTGGCGAACCCAATTATGGGAAACCCAGGCGCCTTCTGCCTCCGGGTTAGTAGTCTGGGGTGGCGCTTCTGATGGTGCGCACGTGTACTATCCATTGCAGCAGCCCGGCGGCGGATTGAAGGCTTTGGACATCCAAACCGGCCGCGTGGATTGGAATGCGGCCATCGACGCGGATCGCCGCGGGCAGGCGGGTCCGGCCAGCGCGATCCCTGGAGTGGTCTTCACGGGCGGATGGGATGGCATCCTGCGCGCCGTGGACGCCGAGGGAAAAGTGTTCTGGTCTTTCAATGCCGTGCGAGATTTTGACACGATTAACCAAGTAGCCGCCAAGGGAGGCTCGTTCGGATGTGCCGGTCCCGTGATCGCAGGCGGCATGCTCTTTGCTACGTCTGGTTACCCGGGCACGCTTCGCGGCACACCCGGCAACGTCCTGCTGGCGTTCGGCGTGGAATGACGATGAGCCGGGCCTTTTTACTCGCACTCCTCGGTTGCTGTGTTCTTCCCGCGCAAGGTCCGAATGCGCTGGTATCGGAGGCGAAGTTCCCGTGGACCGTTGTCCGGGACAACCTTCTCAAGATGGCAGAGAAGATGCCTGCGGAGAACTATGGCTTTCAGCCGGCGCCCGAGATCCAGAGCTTCGGGCAGCGCATGGCTCATATCGCGGGCGCAAATCTATTCGTATGCCAGGGCGTTATGGGACGCCAAACGACTTTCTCTCGTCCGCGGGCGACATCCAAACCGGAGTTGATCGCTTTGCTCAAGCAGGCATCCGCCGCGTGCGATTCGGCTTTCGATTCGCTCTCCGATGCGGCGGCCATGGAGAAGATCAACTCACATCTGGGCGGGCCTTTCCCGCCCGAACCCACGCGGACCAAACTCGCGACCCTGAACAACATGGTCCGGCACTCGAACGAGGTGTATGGATACATGTGCGTCTATTTGCGATTGAAAGGCATTGTGCCGCCATCGAGCGCGCCGGAATAGGGCGCCGGCGATTGACGCGAGTGGCGCGCGCCCCGCATCAATAAATCGACCAGACACCCGGCGTCGCCACTTCGATGAGATGCCGGTCCGGATCCCGGAAATAGAGGCTGCAACCACCGCGCTCCCACTTGCGTTTCTCTTCCACCGCGATTCCGTTTTCCTCCAGCCAGGCTTCCCAACTCGCCAAGTGGGCGGTGCCGATCGCGAAAGCGATATGAATTTCGCCCTCGCCATCGTGCGGCGACAGCATGTCGCGCGAGCCACCTTTCTTGAACAGCAACAATACCTGCCGGGTCCCAGCCTGCATCGCGCAGCCGCGCTCTCCAAAATCGCTAATTACCTGAAACCCGAAAATCTTCTCGTAAAACCCAGCAGAACGGGCCACATCAGCGACATACAGTGAGGACTCCAGGACCCCTTCGGTGTTGGGACGCATATCCGCGTCCATTATCGCGCTACTCCACGCGAACGCTTCGCTTCGGTGGCCGATTCGGGTCCCGGCTATGCTTGATGTGAATGCGGAATCTGTACGATGACGCGAGGCACTATGACGCGCTCTTCCCCGGCCCGGACGACTTGCCGTTTTATCAACGACAGATTGCGGCCTATGGCGGACCCGTTCTGGAGCTGGCTTGTGGGACCGGACGGCTGACCGTCCCGCTTGCCGCGGCTGGTGCCGATATTACCGGAATCGACCGATCGCCCTCGATGTTGGAGGCGGCCCGCAACAGAGCAGCCCAGGATCAGGTTGAGGTTTCATTTCAAGAAGGAGACATGCGGGGTTTTGATCTCGGGCGAGAATTTAAGTTGATCTTTATCTCAACGAATTCCTTCTCCCATCTGCTGGAGCATGAAGAAATCGAGTCATGCCTTCGGTGCACTCGGGATCACCTTGCATCGGAAGGAAGGTTTGTCATCGACATCTTCACACCTTCGGCACGAATGCTGGCGCGTGACGGAAACGAGGTCTATACGGTAGGCGACTACGACGATCCGGATGGAAAAGGCAGAATTCTCGTGACGGAGACTCACCGTTATGACGTGGCAACACAGGTGAACCATTCCATCTGGCGTTACACGAACAAAGATACGCAGGAGAACTGGGAGATTCCATTCAGTCTCCGAATGTTTTACCCGCAAGAGATCGATGCGTTGCTCCGCTATAACGGCTTCTCCATCGAGAACAAATTTGGCTGGTATGACGAGAGCCCCTATGGGGACGCCTCACCGAAGCAGTTGATCGTCAGCCGCTGATGCCGCGACCGGAAAGTGGGAAGGCGCCGGGCCCCTGCAACCCCGTTCTCACCTTGCCCCATATTGCCCTTATGATGTGTTACAGACGATCGCACGGTTTTTAAGGAGACTGATCATGCATATTGGTGTTTGCTATTTTCCAACCGACTACGGCATCGACATCCGCGAGCTGGCCCGCGCCGCCGAGGAACGCGGCTTCGATTCGTTGCTGCTCCCCGAGCACACGCACATTCCAATATCCCGCCGCACTCCCTATCCCGGCGGCGGCGAGTTGCCCAAATGCTATTCCCACACGCATGACCCGTTCGTTGCCCTGTCGTTTGCCGCCGCTGCCACCTCGAAAATTCTGCTGGGCACCGGCATTTGCCTGGTTCCGCAACGCGATCCCATCGTGACCGCAAAAAGCATCGCAAGTCTGGATCGCTTGTCGAATGGCCGCTTCCTGTTCGGCATTGGCGGCGGGTGGAATGTCGACGAAATGGAGAACCACGGAGCCCGCTACGAAACGCGGTTCAAGCTGATGCGAGAACGCATCCTGGCGATGAAGGCGCTGTGGACCGAGGAGGAGGCATCCTTCCATGGCGAGATGGTGAACTTCGATCCGGTCTGGTTTTATCCCAAGCCGGCGCAACGCCCCCACCCTCCCATACTCCTGGGTGGTTCGAGCGATCACACCATCAAGCGCGTCGTGGAATTTTGCGATGGCTGGTTGCCCATCGCCCGGACAGGCTTCAACGCCAGGGAAGCAGTCGCGCGTTTGCAGCGAGCGGCATCGGCGGCGGGGCGAGACTTCTCCACACTGTCGATCAACACTTTCGCGGCGCCGCCCGAAGAGGCGGTTCTCGCCGAATACCGGGAAGCGGGAATCCAACGTTCCTTTCTTGTGATTCCCGATCTGACTCGCGACGAAATCCTGGGAGTCCTGGACCAGTACGTGCGATTGATCGTTTGAGAGTGCACATGATGAGGTTGCGACCCGCATGTCCAGCGCGAACAAAATCTCCGCTCCGATCCGGAAAAAGCTAAAACAGGCCAGAGTCGCCAGGCTTGCGACGTTGGATACAAAAGGCGGACCGCACATGGTTCCGGTGTGTTTTGTTTATGACGGCAAGGCTTTCTATACAGCCATTGACCGGAAACCCAAACGTGTCTCTCCGGACCGGCTGGTACGCTTGCAAAATATCCGAGCGGCTACTCGCGTCGCGCTTTTGATCGACGAATACGACGACGACTGGGCGCAGCTTTGGTACGTCTTAATCCGCGCGAAGGCGAAATTGATTCCAAACTCGGCTCATCAAGAGCGTGCCTCGGCGATTCGCAAGTTAAGAGCCAAGTACCCGCAATATGCCCGCGGAATGCTCGCCGACGATGCGCCCATCATCCGCATCACTCCCGAACGGACCACATGCTGGGGCAAAATTTAGCTGGTTGCCCCATTGTCCGAAGGCTTGGCACGGCCTTGCTTACAACGCCAGACTCGCGCGCGGGGGAAATCCGCAGCCTGGGTTTCATTCCACAGGGGGAGATGATCATACAAGGCGAATCAATAGGTCAAGCTCTCAATCAACCACTGGCAGGCGGCGGCAAATGCGCCCCGGGTGCCACGTGGTATGCGTACTACTAAACTTGCCCGACGTATACGGAGAGGTCGCCTGGTCTTCAGCGATCCTTTCTTCAGCTGTTTTGACCTCGGTCGTGTACACACGATGCAATTGGACTAATTGACAAGGGAAATCGACTCGGCGCGGATCAATGGTTCAGTTGTTTTCCTTGCCGCAGTGTTACTGATAGTTAGAGGCTCAAGATGAACGATCAACAAAAGAACGAGCAATGTTCTGGAGTGCTAGATCAAGAGATCCGTGCGGCACTGGATCAGCATTGGGCGGCGTCCGATGCCAGCGATTTTGAAACGGAGCACCTTATCTATCACGAGGACGCGGTGCTCGAATACCCGCAATCAGGCGAGCGAACCCGCGGACGGCGCAACATACAGAACCAACGTGCCAGTCAGCCGAGCAAGAAGCGGTTTTCGATCCGGCGAATCATTGGCGGCGGTGATCTTTGGGTCACCGAATTCATCCTGACATATGACGGCAAGCCGTCCTACACCGTAAGTATCATGGAGTTCGGGGGCGACAAGGTCGCGCGGGAGACACAGTACTTTGCGGATCCCTTTTTGGCTCCCGCATCGCGCGCTCAATGGGTCGAACGAATGGCGTGACGACACTTGCATCTGTGAAAGGAATTCAATAATGCGTTCTGATCTGGTGCCCGGAAACGTTTTTCCTGACTATCAACTACCCGATCACACGGACACGCCGCGCAGGCTCAGCGAACTCCAGGGCGATGATCCCCTGATCCTGACGCTGGCGCGCGGCCACTACTGCCCAAAGGAACACCAGCAGCATCTGGAGCTGGCCGCGTTTTATCCGAAGATCGCTGTGGCATACACGCAGCTTGTCACGATCTCCACCGATGACCACCACACTCTGCAGGAATTCCGCGCGTCGGTGGGCGCCCAATGGCCCTTCCTCTCCGACCCCCAAAGAACGGTTCAAAAAGACCTCGACATCGCGGAGTATACCGACCCAGAGCATAATCCGATGATCCCGCATACACTCGTGCTCAAGCCGGGACTCATCATCCACAGCGTCTATAACGGCTATTGGTTCTGGGGCCGGCCTTCTATCGCCGACCTCTGGCACGACCTGCGCGAAGTGACGCGCGAGATTCGCCCCGATTGGGATTTGAAGACGCCTGGACTCCGCGAGGCTTGGAACGCAGGCGACTTGTCGGCCTTCCATGGATGGAACAAGGGGCCAAAAGCGGTTTAGCTTGGACGCAAAGAAACTACGACAGCCATAGCATGAAGAAGGCGGCCGCTGCGACACTCACGCCAGTAGGAACACATCGGCGATGCCACAGCTGGCCCGACTGACGTAGGTAGTACGGCAGGTTGCGCTCAAGAATCGAGAACATATAAAAAAGGGAATACCGATGCCTGAAATTTTCGGACGATGTGCCAGCCTTCCAATACGTGAGCGCCTCGGTGTGCCTATCGCTGTTCTCATCCTCGTGATCTTTATCGGCGTCGGCATCCACGCAATCATAGATCCAAGACGACACATGAACGGCTACCTGCGTCCCGGGGGAGAGTTGCTACGTGAATGGAATGAAACCGGCGTGCAGTTCGCCGGGCTGGTATTCAGTTGCGTCGCGGGTTGGATTTTGTACGAACTCGTCCGATCGGTGTGGGCTGAGTGTTTTAGGTAGCATGGGCCGCGAGCGAGGCCTCAAAAGCCGCGACTTTATATAGGGCGCCGAGAGTGGGAATGTTGAAACAGGCTTCGTCGAAAAGGTCCGCCGAAGCGTTGGTCATCAACGCAATCATTCCGACATGCACCAGTTCCGTGGCTTGCTCCCCCATCGCGTGGACGCCCAGCAGCCGCATATCGGACCGTCGAAAGAGCAGCTTCAAAAAACCGTCCGTGTCGCCGATAATTCGGCCCCGTGCGCTGCGGGCATAAGGTGCGCGGCCTGCCACGTATTCCACGCCAGCCCGTTGCAGAGCCTCTTCCGTCTCACCGGCCATACTCACTTCCGGGATGGTGTAAACGCCCGTGGGAAGGAAGCGCGAGGGCTGAGTCAATCCCCCTCCATCGAAAGCCGCGCGTATCGCATACCGGGCCTGCTGCATGCTGGTGGAAGCGAGCGCCGGAAACCCGATGACATCTCCGGCGGCAAAGATGTGCGGAACATTGGTCCGGTAACTGGCGTCGACCGGAATGATTCCGCGCTCGCCGACGGTTACCCCCGGGGCAGCCAGATTCAGGGTTTCCGTATTGCTTTTCCTGCCGCTGGCGACGAGGACCGCATCGACGCTCAACTGATCGCCCGACTCCAGAGTGAGCGTTACTTTCCCCGACTCCTCCTGATGATAGGAGCGGGGCCGGACACCCCAATGAAACCGAATTCCGTTCTTCTCCATGGCTGCCGTCAAAGCGCGGGAAAGCTCAGCATCCAGAAACGGGAGGAGCGCATTGCGCCCGTCGATCAAATGAATGCTGGCGCCCAGGGCGGCGAAGGTGGACGCGTACTCGCTGCCGATCACACCCGCACCCACCACTGCCATCGTTTCCGGGAGCCGGTCCAGCTCGAGGATCGTATCGGAGTCGTAGATCTCGCGGCATTCGAACGGGAAGCCAGGCGGGCGAGCTGGGGCCGATCCTGTCGCGATCAAAATGCAGTCGCCTTGGAGTGAAATGGGTTTGTCACCGCCGACGCGCACTGTGTGCGAGTCAGCGAAAGCCGCGCTGCCGCAGTAAACCGCAGTATTCCACGCATCCATGCGCTGCGAGAGCAATTGGTTCAATCCGGCTTTTACGTGCTGTTCGTGGCGAAGAAAGTCGGCGACCGTCGCTTCGCGCCGAAGCGACAAATCCACCCCGTACAGACCCCGGGACCGCACACCCGACAAGGCGAGGGCAGTTTCGCGCAGCGTCTTGCTCGGAACCGTCCCCGTATTCGCGCCTGCACCGCCCAGCTCGGCGCGATAATCCACCAGCGCTACCTTCTTGCCCATGGAGGCGGCGGTGGTGGCGCCGACCACTCCCGCCGGCCCGCCACCGATGACGATCAGATCGACCTTATGTGGGTTTTCGCTCATTTGACGAAATTCCTATAATCTGTAAGACGATCCATGCGGGTACGGGCGTTGCCCCGATGCCGGCGCTCAGCAAAACAACTGGCGCATCGCCGGCTTGCAAACGATTTTGAAGATACAAGCTAACGCTTTCGTTCACCTCACGTTTGACGCTCAGGCGATGGATTCCGGCACAGTGTTGCGCCGACGTCAATTTGCTCGGCAGATGTGATGGCGCGTTCCGCCAGTAATGTCTCAAAGTTACGCTAGACATAGGCGGGAGATGACCGCAATTAGTGTCGGGGCGCTGACTGAAGACAAAGTCGCAGCTCCCCTGAGGAGCTGATTGGACAGTCCGGGCGCGTCGGCCGGCGGAGTCGGTCCGTGAACAATAGCGTGCGACGGGTCCTTGCTCCGTCTTTCGTTTCTATATCTTCGCTGTGGTACGCCACTTGCCCGTGCAATTGAGAGCAGTGGCTGATCGCTGCTCGCAGTCGACCGTCGTACCGAAATACAGGAGCCATCATGCGTTTCGCTGACTCCAAGCGAATCATTGCCGCTGACGAGCGGAAGGCCGAATCAATTGGCCGGCCAGTGAACACCGCCGTGGTGATTGACGGCCTTAATCCGGTTGCTCACCTTCGAACAGAAAGAGGGTTGACCTGCTGGTTCGTCACTGCCTGTGCGGCTTTGTTCGCCGCTTCGGCACTCTTTGGACAGCAAGCTCAGTTTCAAGGCAGCGTTCCGACGGGGGTAGCTTCTGCCACTCCCCTCTCGCTGACGCTCCGTGATGCGATCGATCGCGGCCTGCGAACTAACCTCGGTCTGCTTCTCAGTGGACAGGCGAGCGAGGCCGCGCGCGGCGAGCGGCTGCGGTCCCTAAGCGCGCTCTTGCCGCAAGTGACCGGAGCGGTAAGCGAAAACGTCGAGCAAGTAGACTTGCCGAGCCGCGGGATCGACTTTCATCTCCCCGGCTTTTCTACGCCCACAGTCGTAGGCCCGTTCCACTACACCGATGCGCGCGCTTACGCTTCCTTCAGCGCCTTCGATTACAGCCTCCGCAAGAGCTATCGTGCCGCCCAAGAGGGCGAGCGTGCCGCTCAACTAACGGTCAAAGACGCTCGCGATGTAGTGGTGCAGTCCGTGGCCAACGCCTACCTGCTGGTGATTGCCGGTTCTTCCCGCGGGCGAGCCTTACGGGCGCAGGTGGAAACCGACCAGGCCATCTACGATCGCACCGCCGACCAGCATCGTGCCGGGACGGCGGCGGCGATTGATGTACTTCGCGCTCGCGTGGAGCTGCAGCAGGAACAACAGCAACTGATCGCGCAGGACAATCAGGTCGCCAAAGACAAGCTGGCTTTGGGACGCGTCATCGGCCTGCCGCCGGGCCAGCAGTTTGGGATTGCCGATAGCGAACCCTACTCGCCGCTGAACGCCATGACCCCGGAAGAGGCACTGCGCACAGCTTACGAACAACGGGCCGATTTTGAGAGCGCCAACGCCTACGTGCGGGCCGCCGAGGATTCCGTCAGTGCTGCTCGAGCCGAGCGCTACCCGAACGTGGGCGTCGCCGGGGATTACGGCGATGTCGGAACGACGCCGGCAACATCCAATGGAACCTTCTCGTTTCAAGCTTTCGCGAAATTCAATATTTTCGACGGTGGCCGAATCAGCGGCGACATCATTCAAGCCCGGGCGACATTGAAGCAGCGCCAGGATGAGCTAGCCGATCTTCGCGGCCAGATCGATTATCAAGTGCGGGCGGCTTTGCTGGACATCCAGTCGGCCGCCGACCAGGTGGCTGTTGCCAGGAGCAATCTCGACCTCGCGAACCAGACCCTGACACAAGCCCGGGACCGCTTCGCGTCCGGAGTCACCGACACCATTGAGGTTGGGCAGGCGCAGGGATCGGTTGCCGTGGCCAACGACAACTTGATTGCTGCCTTATATGCCCACAACCTGGCGAAGGTGGAACTCGCGCGGGCCCTGGGGTCCACCGAACAACGGATTCAGAAATTCATGGAGGTGAAATAGCCGTGGCAGATGTCACAACGACCGAAAGTCCAGCCGACAGCAACGCCGCAAACACGCGGCCAGCCGATACCTTCCGCCACCAGGCGCCACACAGAAAGAGTAAAACGCTGGTTCGCGCGATTGTGCTCCTGATCGCCTTCGCAGCAGTGGCCGTTGGCTCGTTTTACGCCTGGAAGTATTTCAGCGCCTACGAATCTACCGACGACGCTGAGGTGGATGGGAACATCAACGCCATTAGCGCGCGCATCAACGGCTACGTAGTGAATGTGCCCGTCGACAATGAGCGTTACGTCAAAGCCGGCGAGGTGTTGGCCCGTATCGATCCCAAGGACTACGAGGTCGCGCTCGCTCAAGCCGAGGCGGACCTGGCCGCCGCTGAAGCCAGCTTCCAAAGCTCTCGTACGGACGTACCGGTTATCACGACCACCACTAGCAGCCAGTTGACATCCGCGCGTTCCGGCAAAGCGGATGCCGCGGCGGCATTGGCCGGTGCTGAGCGACAGTTGAGCGCGGCCAAGGAGCGTCTGATAACTGCCCAAGCCAATGTGCGCGAGGCCGAGGCAACCTACAAGAAGAATGCGGACGATGTGATTCGGTACAAGAAGCTGGTGGACAAGGATGAAATTTCCGAGCAGATTTACGACACGACGGTTAACATAGCCAATTCCACGAAAGCGACCGTGGATGCACGCCGCGCAGCGGTCGCCGAGGCTGAGGACAATGTTCGCGTCGCGCAGGCCGCCATCGATCAGGCCAACGCACGAATTGCGCAAGCGGATGCTTCCATCCAAGCCGCGCTAACTGCTCCGCAACAGGTAGCCATCAGCCAGGCGCGCGCCCGAACGTCCCAAGCCGAAGTGCTTGAAAAACGCGCTGCCGTCGACCAAGCCCGGCTGAATCTCAGCTACTGCACCATTGTGGCGCCGGTAAGCGGCATCGTTGAAAAGAAGAGCGTCCAGGTGGGAAGCAATGTCTCACCGGGCCAAGAGTTGATGGCCGTTGTCCCATTGGATGACATCTGGGTCACCGCCGATTTCAAGGAAGCCCAGTTACGCCACATGAAAGCAGGCCAGCGAGTCACTTTCAGTGTGGATGCCTACGACCGTGAATACACAGGCAAAGTCACCGGTATCGGTGGTGCCAGCGGTTCGGTGCTCAGCTTGCTACCGCCGGAAAATGCCACCGGAAATTTCGTGAAGGTAGTGCAGCGCCTCCCGGTCCGGATCGATATTGATCCCAACCAAAATCGTGACCACCGGCTGCGGCCTGGAATGTCCGTGGAGCCCAAAGTCTATGTCCGATAACGGCGGCGTGCTTGCCTCACCAGAGGTTCCCTGGCGGCCGAAATTCAATCCCTGGCTCATCGGCGTGGTGGTCGCGATGGCCGCGTTCATGGAGGTGCTGGACACCAGCATCGCCAACGTGGCTTTGCCATACATGGCGGGGGGCCTCGGTTCGAGCAACGACGAGAGTACTTGGGTGCTCACGTCGTATTTGGTGTCCAATGCCATCGTCCTTCCGATCAGCGGCTGGCTGGCCGGCCTCTTCGGCCGAAAACGCTTCTTCATCGTCTGCATTTTCATATTTACAGTGGCTTCGGTGCTCTGCGGCAGCGCCAGTAGCCTGAACATGCTGCTCCTCTTTCGCGTTATCCAGGGCGCCGGTGGCGGCGGACTCCAGCCCATGGCGCAGGCCATCCTCGCCGATACGTTCCCGCCGGAGAAGCGGGGACTCGCGTTTGCGCTCTACGGAATCACAGCGATCATGGCGCCCACGATTGGTCCCACTCTGGGCGGGTGGATCACTGACAGCTACAGCTGGCGCTGGATTTTCTTCATCAACCTTCCCGTCGGAATGTTGGCCACATTCTTAGTCATGCGCCTAGTCGAAGATCCGCCGTTCCTGCGACGCGAGAAGGGGGCGGGCGTGCGCGTCGACTATATCGGCATCTCGCTGCTTGCTTTGGGCGTGGGAGCGCTGCAAGTGGTGCTGGACAAGGGACAGGAAGATGATTGGTTCGGCTCCACGTTTATCACCCGCCTGGTGATCGTCTCGGTGGTCTGTCTGGTTGGTCTCGTTATTTGGGAGTGGCGTCATAAGACGCCCATCATCGACGTGCATCTGTTCAAGAACTTCAACTTCGCCACTGCCAACCTCATGATGTTCATTTTCGGCGTTCTGCTATTCGGCGCACTGGTGACGATGCCGCAATTCCTCCAAACCGTCTTGGGATACACGGCGGAAAATGCCGGGCGGGTTTTGTCGGGCGGAGGCGCCGTCGTACTGGCGATGATGCCCATCGTGGGCGTGCTGGCCGGAAAATATCCGGCCAAATACATCATCGCCGCGGGCTGGCTGGCACTGGCGATCGGAATGTATGTCTCCACAGTGCGGCTGGATACGTTGATCAGTTTCCAATCGGCTACCGTGCTGCGTTTGATTCAATCCGTGGGCCTGGGCCTGCTGTTTGTTCCCGTAACAATGGCGGGCTACATCGGGATGCCCGCCGAAAAAGCCAATAGCGTGGCCGGCATCATCAACTTCATGCGCAATATCGGCAGCAGCGTGGGAACCTCTATGGTCACGACGGTGTTGGCGCGGCGGGAGCAAGTTCACCAGGAGGTGCTGTCGCAGCATACCACTCCCTTCGATGTGTCTCTCCAGAACCAGGTCAAAGCTTTGAGCTTGCGACTGGTGCACTCCGGCTCGAGCGTTGCCGACGCGCCCAAGCGGGCCTATGGTCTGCTTTACCGAGCTATGGGAGGACAAGTAGAGACACTCGCTTACATCGATATTTTCTTGGTGCTGACCATTGCGGCGAGCATCATGTTTGTGCTTTCCTTCATCATTCGCAAGAACGATCCCAAGGCTGGCGGAGTGGCTGTAGGTTAGCGAAACTATGGGGGGAGGCTGTTGAATGACGCACTTGATCCAGAGCGCATTGACGATGCTCCGCGCCGGAGAGTGGATACCAGTGACTGCGGCCCGCGTCCTGATCGGCATCTTCTTCTGTATTTCCGGCGGGACCAAGCTGTTCGTGAAAGCTCAGTTCGGCATGTTTGAGAAGACCATGGTCCAAATACATGTCCCCTTCCCGCACGCGACTGCTCTCTTCGTCGCTACGGTTGAATTCGCCTGCGGGGCGGGTCTGGCGCTAGGGCTGCTCACGCCGCTGTGCGCCGCAATGCTCACGGTAGACATGATCGTCGCGATCGCCACTACTTCGATCCATACCATCCAGGCCAGCGGCTTCCTCGCCCGGCTCGACGACTTTCTGTACCTCCCAGAGGTGCTGTACGTGTTAATCCTCGTGTGGCTGATCTTCTCCGGGCCGGGTCGATACAGCGTCGATGGCATGATCGCGTTGGGAGTCGGCCTCGTCGGCGTCGAACGCTAGCGCCCGGAACAGTACCACTGAATGTACTCGTTGAGCGCGCGTGTATAGCCTCGTCGTCACTCCGGCGAGTGCAGGCTGGTCAAAACCGGGGCCCGATCACGATCTTCCCGCGGAGACCACCGCGCACGACGTAACTGGCCCGGCACGTTGCGAGAAGTCGTTTGATGGCATTCAGTCGTTCAGCGCCTTGAGGCCGGCCGCTTCGAGAATTCCTGCAGGCGGGATATCGCCACTGTTTGCGCAATAAAGGGCGCAATCTGGTGCGGCCATTCGACACTCGGCAGAGCTACTCGCCGGGCTTGAGCTCGACGTATTCGCGCAGTTCGTCGCCTTCGTGGCTGCCCCGAACCGCGCGCCGCGTTAGCCAGTCATCTCCCCGGCAACACTGAGCATCTTCCATTTCGGACGCCCATAACAACACCGACCGTGCGGGCGGCCGCAGTCATCGACCTTGCGAGGCGAAGGCGCGAGCCGGCGGCGCGGCGAGTCTCGTTTGGAACTGCGGCTGACGACGGCAGCCGGTGCCGCGCAACTGCCCGGCCTTCTACGCCCATGCGGTTGATTGCCTTTGGAGACCACGCGCTGTAATGTGTTGGGTAACGCATGAACGAACCAAACAACAACAATCGCGCCGGATGGCTGCAAGGTCCGCCGGCGGAGTGCTCGCTGCTTCCGGGCGAAACTCAGTCACCATGGCGGCTGGTGCTGCTGGGTGCGCCGGGCGTGGGCAAGGGCACCCAGGCCGATCTGCTGCGCCAGCGTTTAGGCGCTTGCCATCTCTCCACAGGCGACATCTTTCGCGCTTCGGGAAGCCGGGATGCTTGCGAGCAGACACCGGCGATGCAGGCCGCACTGGAACACATGCGGCGCGGAGCACTGGTCCCGGATGCGACAGTGTGGGAGATGGTTCGTGAACGGGGCGCCTGTATCCGTTGCCGCGGCGGCTTCATCCTGGACGGTTTCCCACGTACATTGGCTCAAGCCGAAGCACTCAACGAGTACATGCAAAGCGAAAACCTTTCGCTCCACGCCGTGGTGAATTATGAACTGCCGTTGCCTGAAATTGTCACGCGCCTGAGCGGCCGCCGCACCTGCGAAAATTGCAAAGCGGTTTTCCACGTGACTGCTCAGCCTCCTAAAACGGAGGGTGCGTGCGATCGCTGTGGCGGCCGGTTGTTCCAGCGCGAGGACGACCGGCCGGAATCGATCGCCGTGCGTCTGGAAGCCTATGAACGGAGCACCGCGCCTCTGATCCAGTTCTACAGCGATCTTGGCCTGCTGGTGCCGGTGGTGGCCGGCCGATCTCCCGATGAAATCTGTGGGAGCACTATCACCGCGCTCCAGGCGCTTGGCAGCAAAGCTAACTGAAAACGCGGACCCGGTGGAGAGCGGGGTCCGCCTCAGCCGCCATTTTCGATACCGCAAGCCCGCCGCCCAGAAACGCCTTCCGGATTTTTGATAACGCGCCACCATGCGCATATTCGAGCAATCGAATATAATGGGTTAATGCAGAAGATGCTGCGGGAATACAAGGCCAGCGTTTTTCAGGCTCTCGCTCACCCCACCCGTATCGCCATACTGGAGGTTCTGCGCGAGGGTGAGCTGCCTGCCGGCGCCATTCAAGAACGGCTGGGCGTTGAGCAAGCCAACATTTCTCAACATTTGGCCATCCTGCGCAGCCGCCAGATCGTGAACAGCCGAAAGCAAGGTAACCAGGTTTTCTATTCGCTCCAGAACAAGGTTCTGATCAAAGTGCTGGATCTGATGCGGCAATATTTTCAAGCGCACCTTCATGAATCCGTTCAAATGTTGGGCGAGATTCAAGCGGAGGGCCGAGGCCGGTGATGGGCGGGCTGGGAGCGGAATCCGCTCAATTCAGCAACGCGCGACAGGACCGGCTGCGCCGTGCGGTTGCCCACGCTGCTCATCTCCTGCCGAGGCAGGGACCCATCGGAGTCTTCGTTCATCACAACACGCTGCACGCCTTTGAGCATCTTCCCTTCGAGCGGGCCGTGATCGAAGCTTGGCAGTTGTTCGGCGCCGAGCCGTATATGAGCGAAGCGGCGTACCGGGCCGAACTGGCGCGCGGCCGCATTCATCTGGAAGATATCGAAACAGTGCTCGATAGCGAGCCCGACACATTAGTCTTTCCACGGCTGAGCCGGCGATCGCTTCGCCGAGCCATGATAACGCCGGGCGTACGGGAGTTTGATGCCGCCACCATCCTATGGCGTGCCGAGCAGGGCGATTTGGCCAGGGATTTTCGCCAGGCCGCGCTGCGCGCTTTGTTCGATGCTTGCTTTTTCCGTGCTGTCGCGCATGAGGAGGAGTACGATTCGGCCGAGTCCGGTGAACGAAGTCATCCACCCGTGGCTGATCCGGTTGTGCTCAGTGTTTCTGGATCAAGGCACGGCCTATTGGCCCATGCCCCAGCGCGAGAGGGGCTTCTACGCCTAGCGTCCGAAGCCTGCTGTCGCGCCCCGGTGGCATGTTTCCTCAGCACCTGACTGGCTTAGACCAAGAGTTCCGCCGGCAACAGGTCGCTCGGTTCTCGCCAGCAGATGCGGTGTTGGACTACCTCGCTTCCCAGCGTATTTCAGAAGCGGATTGGGAAGGCGTGCTTCAGGCCGAACTGCTGGCATTGCCCGGTTGGGCCGGGCTGATGCGCAGGATGGAGGAAGATCCCAACCTCGCGGCTCATGAATCCGTGCCGGTCGCATTGATGGATTTTCTCGCGGTGCGGCTGACCATGGCTCGGGTGGCCTCGCGCATGAGCGCAGCTGAGAGCGACCCGAAAGAGAGCCCGCTCAAGACCCAGGAGAAACGGCGCCTCAGCCGCGCGGCTCGCATTTATGACGCTGCGCGCGTGGTGTCGCTGTCCGCCGGCGAGGTAACCCGGCTTTCCGGCACAGAATGGACGGCGTTCGTCAGCGAAGTGAAGGCATGCAATGGACTGGAGCGCCGCCGCATTTTTCACCTGGCCTACGAGCGCTGGCACGAACGAGAGATTCTGCGCGGGCTCGCCGAGCCATCGGAGGTACCGCGCCTTACCGGAGCTCCAGACCAGGCCGGCCGCGCAGGTATTCTTTTGCATCGACGAGCGCGAGGAATCGATCCGGCGCGCACTCGAAGAAGCAGACCCGGATGTGGAGACCTTCAGTTCGGCGGGATATTTTGGCGTCGCCGTGGATTACAAAGGAATCGACGACCCGCATGGCGCCGCCTTTTGTCCGGTGGTGGTGAAACCTCAGCATGCCGTGGTGGAACAGTCCAAACCGGAAGACAGCCTCTTGTTGGAGCGGCGCCGCTAGCGCAGGCGGCTTCTCGGAGCGCTGATGCGGCAGTCGTTTTTATCATCGAGGACGCTGCTGCGCGGTTGGCTCTCCACCAGCGCGCTGGGATTACTTTCGGCCGTTCCTCTTATCGGTCACCTGCTGGCGCCGCGGCGCTACGCGCAATTGCGCGAGTGGATGAACAAGGCGTTCCTTCCCGAGCCGCGCACGGAACTGACTTTGATGCGGAACACGGCGCAATCGCAAGGCACCGTGGCCGGCCTGCTGATGGGATTCGCCGCCGCTGAAAAAGCGGAAAGAGTGGCCAGCGTTTTGGCGCCCGGCGGGTCTGGTGCGAGGTTTCGCACGCATCGTGGTGGTCCTGGGCCATGGATCTACCAGCTTGAATAACCCGCACGAATCGGCCCACGATTGTGGCGCGTGCGGCGGGCGCCGCGGCGGACCGAACGCGCGACTCTTTGCCGCCATGGCCAACCGGCCCGAGGTGCGCGCGCGCGTGCGCCAGCGAGGCATTGAAATTCCCGAGGACACCTGGTTCGTCGGCGGATACCACGACACGTGCAGTGACGACGTGGAGCTTTACGATCTCGAATCCCTTCCCGCGACGCATCAGGACGATCTGAACCGCATCCGCGAATCCCTGGACCAGGCCAGGACGCAAAATGCCCTGGAGCGCGCCCGGCGATTCGAATCCTGCCCGTGGGACGCTTCCCCCAGCGATGCGTTGAGGCACGTGGAAGAACGAAGCGAACACCTGGCCCAGCCCAGGCCGGAGTACGGGCATTGCACGAATGCCGTGTGCATCGTGGGACGTCGCAGTCTCACAAGAGGACTGTTCCTGGATCGGCGGGCCTTCCTGGTCTCCTATGACGCCGATCAGGACCCAAGCAACCAAAGCTTGGCGTCGCTGCTGGCCGGCGTTGTGCCTGTATGCGCGGGCATCAGTCTGGAATACTACTTCTCCTTTGTGGATAACGATCGCTACGGTTGCGGCACGAAGCTGCCTCACAATGTTACGAGCCTGCTGGGCGTCATGGACGGCCACGCCAGCGATCTGCGAACGGGATTGCCCTGGCAGATGGTCGAGATCCATGAACCCGTGCGCATTCTTTTTGTGATTGAGACTCCGCCGGAACGCCTCATGAAGGTCGTGAACGCAAGCGCTTCGCTGAAACAGTTGGTTGAGAACCGATGGATTCGCGTAGCCACCCTCGATCCTGCCTCAGGCGGAGTTCAGGTTTACAGAAATGGCGGTTTTGAGGAGTTCCATGGCCCCGTGGAACGGCTGCCGGTTACGCCGTCCTCCGCCGAGTGGTATCGCGGCAAAGTGGAACATCTCCCCATGGCCTGGATTCACACCGAAGCAGGAGGCCGATAGGAATGTTCGCTTCACAAGCCGCGCTGGTTTTTGTAGTTCTGGCGCCTGGTGTGGTGTTTGCGCTGCTGGCGCTGCTCTGGCTGCTGGGCTGGGTTCCTGGCGAGCGGGTGGTATCGAGAATCACCGGCGCGACGTTTGCCGCCTGTATTTTCGCCCTCGTCCCGATTGTCTGGGCACTCAACTCAACCGGCGCACCATCCGTGATCGTCACGTTCGGGAACTGGTTTGCCGTGCATGATTACCATTTTCCACTGGTGCTGATGGCGGACCGTCTTTCCCTGCCCTTCCTTGGCATGACGGTTGTCCTGTCGGGGCTGATCGGGCAATTCTCGGCCACCTACCTTCATCGCGAGCGGGGCTTTGTGCGATTCCTCCTGCTGCTTCATCTGTTCGCATTCGGCTCTTTACTCGCATTCGCTGCCGGTTCTTTCGACCTGCTAGTGGCCGGGTGGGAGCTGGTGGGCATCACTTCCGTATTGCTGATCGCTTTCTTTCAGCAGCGCGCCGCGCCGGTGGAAAACGGTCTGCGGGTTTTCGCGGTGTATCGTGGCTGCGATATAGGATTGCTGGTCGGCGTGTTCGCCATGCATCATTGGGCCGGCACCGCTTCGTTTGACGCGGGCCTTCCCACGCTAACCGAAGCGCAGACGCTCATCGTCTCCCTGCTCCTGCTGGTGGCGGCTACCGGGAAGGCGGCGCAGGTTCCATTTTCGGGATGGCTGCCACGCGCGATGGAGGGCCCCACGCCATCGAGCGCAATCTTCTACGGCGCCATCTCGATTCATGCCGGCGCGTATCTGCTGCTCCGTGTTCAACCGCTGCTGGACCGGTCCCCGCTGGCCTCCTCTTTAGTGATCGCGACGGGCGCGATTACAGCGATCCACGGAACCATCGCCGGCCGGGCGAGCGCCGATGCGAAAACCTCGCTCGCCTATGCGTCGCTCACGCAAGTAGGCGTGGTGTTCGTCGAGATTGGAATGGGCTGGAAATGGATCGCTGTGGCTCACATCCTGGGACATGCCACCGTACGCACGTTGCAGTTCTTGCGTTCGCCTTCCATGCTTCACGACTACCACACCATGCATTCCGCCATGGGAGGCGAGCTTCTCCCCCGCTGGAAAGCGCCTGGAGGATCTGTTCCCGGAACCCCTGCAATTGTGGCTGTACCGGTGGGCGTTCGATCGCGGGCATCTGGATACAATTCTCGATCGCCTGGTGATTCACCCCCTGATTCTGTTGTCAAATCTTTTCGCCAGGCTTGATGATTGGGGGCTGGAACAGCCGGTGAGCCGGCGCGAGAACGTGGCGCTTTCCATGCAGAGTCCCGCCAGCCAGGGGGGCGACTGATGGCGGATCGGGCTTTGATTCTCAGCCTGGTTGCGATTTCTGTCCCGTGGTTCGGCGCGATCGTCGCCGTGGTGACGCGCCGGCAAACACGCGTGATTGGCTTCGCGGCGGCGTTGATATCCGTTCTGGCGAGCGCCCTCTTGTTAGATGCCGCGCTGGCCCATCCCACGCCAGGCCCGGAGTCGCTCGGCGCGGTGTTGATGGTGTTATTCTCGTGCCTCGCGGTAGTGGCTATGCTGGTCCTTCCGCGGCGGGACTGCAGCGCAGGAACAATTGGCGGAATGCTTTTCATTCTTGGTTCCACGCTGCTGGGCTACTCCACGGGAAACTTACTGGTTCTTCTCGCCGCTTGGGTCTTAACGACCATCCCTTTTTTCGTGGCGCGCTGGTTCGGCACGCGCGGGTGGCGCCCGCGCATGGGCCTGCTGCTCTCGATCATCGCGCTCACACTGGCGATCGCGTTCATTGCGGCGGCTGACCGCGGCATGTCGATCGATCGGTTGAAAGGCCAGAGCCCGGGAGGTGTCGCTGTTTTTGCGCTCCTGGTACTCGCCGTGATCTTCCGGAAGGGAATTTGCCCCGCTCACGCCTGGGTGGCAGATGCCGCTGAGGGCGGTCCACCGATTCCCACCGCCCTTTTGCTGAACGGTCATTTCGGGGCCTTCCTGGTCGCAAAGTTAATTGTGCCGCTCTTCCCGGATGCCACCCGCAACATGTTTCCCGTGCTTTCCTATCTCGCCCTGGCCACTGCGGTCTACGTCGCTATTCGCGCGCTGGCCGAGAATTCTCCGCGCCGCCTGCTCGCCTTCATCGCGTTGAGCCAGTCGGCTTGCATTCTGGCCGGCCTGGAAAGCCGGACCGCGGAAGGCGTCACCGGCGCGCTGGTGCACTGGTTCGTTGTAACGGTGTCCACCATGGGCCTCTTTGGAATTCTGAGGCTGGTGGAAGTGCGCTTCGGAGAGAACCTGACAGCGCGCACGCATCTGGGTCTGGCCGAGCACGCGCCGCGGCTGGCAGTGTTCTTCGCGATATTTGGTCTCGCCCTGGTTGGGTTGCCTGGTACGCTGAGCTTCTGTTCGCAAGATCTTCTGATCCATGGAACGCTGGCGTCGCACCCGCTCGGCGGCCTGCTGCTGCCCATCACCATCGCGCTGAACGCCGTGAGTATTTTTCGCCTCTTCACACGCCTGTTCCTCGGAAAACATCGAACTGGTTTCACGGTCATTGCGGATGCCCTGCCGCGAGAACGGTGGATTTTGACCGCCGGCGTGCTATTTGTGGTTTTGGGAGGCCTGTTTCCGAACGCAATTGTCCGGATAGTGCCATTCAGTTCGAATGTGATTCAGCAAGTGCCTGGTTCATCTCGTGAACGAGCAAAGTAAAAACAACCGCAGCCGGATGGCTGCAAGGTTCGCCGGCGGAGTGCTCGGTGCTTCCGGGCGAAACTCCGTCACCATGGCGGCTGGTGCTTCGGGGTGCGCCGGGCGTGGGCAAGGGCAGGCAGGCCGATCTGCTGCGCCAGCGCTTAGGCGCTTGCCATCGCTCCACCGGCGACGTCTTTGGCGCTTCGGGAAGCCGGGATGCTTGCCAGCAGACACCGGCGATGCAGGCCGCGCTCGAACACATGCGGCTCCGTTGCCGCGGCCGCTTTATCCTGGACGGTTTTCCGCGCACGTTGGCTCAAGCCGAAGCACTGAACGAGTACATGCAAAACGAGACCCTTCGCTCCACGCCGCGGCGAATTACGAACTGCCGTTGCCTGAAATTGTCACACGCCTGAGCGGCCGCCGCACCTGCGAAAATTGCAAAGCGGTTGCGGTTCTGCGTGAAGCGCAGTCCAGCGCGAGGAGGACCGGCCGGAATCGAACACCGTGCGTCTGGACGCCTAGGAACGCAGCAACGCGACTCAGTCTGTGGGAGCACTATCACCGCGCTCCAGGCGCTCGGCAGCAAAGCTAACTGACAACGCGGACCCGATGGAGAGCGGGGTCCACCGCAGCCGCTATTTTCGATACCGCAAGCCCGCCGCCCAGAAACTTGTTCAAGCTTTCGGCAGTGCCCAGCGGATCCGAAATCACATGGCTGTGTTGTACCACCAGCACTTGCGTGGCGAGGCGCCGCGCTAGCATCGCTCGCGCGCGGCCCAGCGTGCGGACGTATTCGTCCTTCAGCATTCGCCGCCGTTCGGTGGTCGCGTCCAGCGGCTGATTACGGCGCGCCAGCATGCGCTCCTGCGAATCGAGCACTTCATCCAGATCGCGCTCGCAGAGGATCACACGACAGGCCAGGCCGCCGGCAAAGCGTTCAGCAGCGGAGCCACAATCTTGATGGCTCTTCCCCGTTCTTCGAACAACCACTTCGAACTTTTATGCAGATGCTTGACGGGCTCAAATTCCTGATAGCCGCGTGGATTATCTTCATCCGCCGCGCGCAGTCCGTCCGAGACGACGGACATGCCGCCGGCAGCCAGCATTTGCATCAGCATCGAAGTCCCCGAGCGCGGCAGGCCGGTGACGACGACCAGGCATTCCTCGATGGGCGGCATCTCCGATGTACCGCTCGTGAACGATGTGTCGATTGGGCTAGAAGCGCTTTCGGCCGGCATTGGGCGCACTGGCCGCCTCAATGTTGGGCGCCGCATACGCCGCGCCAGGCGCCGATGCTCGCGCGCGGACTCGGTATCGCCGAAATGCTTTTCAAGTAAAGCGGCTAGCCGCACATGCGCTTCCGGAAAATTCGGGTTGAAGGAAATAGCCGCGCGCAACGCATCGGCCGCCCGATTGAAGTCTTTCATTCCCGCCAGCGCACGCCCCAGCAGGAAATGAGCCAGCGGAGAATGATCCACTCTCCGCAGTGCTTCGAGAGCCGAATGCGCCGCGGCGCTGAATCTCCTTCGCCGCAACGCTACCCGGCACATGCCGATGTGCGCAGACGCGTTATCGGGATCGATGGCCAGCGCCTTTTCGTAAACCTGCTGCGCATCATGCCAGCGGCGCAGGCGCATGTACAGATCGCCGGTCTGCAGGAACAAACCGGGCCGCAGCAAGTGCGCTTCCGTCACTCGTTCCAACGCCGACAGCGCTTCCTCATCGCGCTTCTCCGCCATCAAAACCTGCGCTTTCAGAAAATCCACTATCGGCTGTTGATCATTTAGACGGCCGTCCAGATCGTCGACAATGCGCCGCATTTCCTCGGACATCCCCAGCGCCTGGCAGGATACAAACAGCCTCACAGCGAAACGCTGCTCTCGGGGGCCCGCTGCATAAAGCTCGCTGAAAATCTGGCGGGCTTCGATGTGGCGGCCAGCATCCTGGTAAGCTTCGCCGAGGTTATAGCGCAGTTCGCGGATGGTCTTCGCCACAGCGATTTCGTGATCCTCATCCGGCCGTTCGATATACCCCAGCGCGATCATTTGTTCCAGCGCTGCATGCGCCGCCAGCGGATCCAGGCGCGTATGCGGCGGGTGCCGTCCGTCGGGGCCCGGAACTTCTTCCCAGCTTGGAATGAATGCCACCTTCGGCTTTTCCACGAAGGCCTGGGAAAGCACCTTGCCGTCCATATCTTCGCCCACCGGCAGCCCGTACAGTGTCAGGATTGTGGGCGCGATGTCCAGCACAGACGGCCCGTGCAGCGCTTCTTCTTTCTTTATGCCCGGCCCGCTGATGGCCAGGATGCCGAAATCGCGGTGCTCGATGGCAGGCCCGGCTGGAATATCGGGAATAGACGCGGGGCGCAGGTGATCCGGGTGAAAGCCGTGATCCGACATGAGAATCACGGTGGTGTCCTGGCCGGCTTTTTCGAGCAGCGTTCCCAGCATCTCGTCGTGAAACTGGTAAGCCATCGAGACCACGTTGTGGTACAGCTCGAAGTCGCGCTCGCCAATCCAGGACTGCCGCGGCGGATGGTAACGCATGAACCCGTGGCAAAAGTGATCGATTGCATCGAAGTACACCGCGAAAAAATCCCACGGCTGGTTGTCCAGCAGCCAGGTGGCGGCGGACTGAATGCTCATGCACTCGGCGAGCATCCGCAGGAACATGGCCAGGCGCTTGTCATGGTCCTGATCGATCTCTCGGGCCAGCGGAATAAACGGTCCCACCATTTGGGGTGTCAGACTATCGGGATGCATCCGCAGACCGGCCAGCGTGGCGGCGAGTTCCGGCGGATGAATCGCATTCGCCAGCAGCGGCCAGCCTTGATCGAGCGGCCCGCCGGCGCGATGGAAATGGTCGGAAACCATCACGCCGTTGACCGGCTCGGCCGGATGGCTGGGCCACCACCCAATCACAACGCTGCGCAGATTGTTCTGATGGAGAATGTTCCACAGCGCTTTCGATTTTCGCGAAAGGTTGGTCACTGGCTGCACGCCGCGGCCGTCCGGAGTGGGTTCGGAGAAGCCATGGATGCCGTGCTTGAACGGTCGCTTTCCGGTGGCGATGGTAGTCCATAGCATCGGCGAAAGCGGCGGATGCAGAGTGGCAATCTGTCCTGACGCGCCATTCTTCACCAGGCGCTGGACGTTGGGCATTTGGCCCGCATCCATCAGCGGATGGATGACCTTCCAGTCGGCCGCATCCCAACCGACCAGAAGAAGTTTACGCCGGAACATGTGCGTTCATCACTGCGAAACAAACTTATCGATGATAAACACGAAGTGCTGCTCCGGCCGTGCTCCGGGCGGCGCCGGATAAGAGAAATTCATCTTCTGCGCGGCTTCCACGGCCGCTGCACTGTTCGGATCGGAGGGCTGCAACGAGTGCGCTTCCACCAGTTGTCCCGATGCCGTTACCAGGCCGAACACGCAGATTGGATGGGCAGTGGCGCCAGAGGGGAACGGACCTCGTCCGGAAAAGAACCAGATCTTCTGCGCTCCCGCCATCGCGACGGCCGGTCCCGCAGCCTTCATTTCCTCGGTAGGAACAAACAGGTTCGCATCGGCGGCGGGCAGATCCGCCAGGCTGTTAACGTTGATTTCCGTCACGGTTTGGCCGCCTTCGGTGATCACCACCTTGCGCGGAAACATGTGACCGCTGAACTCTGGCGCGTTGGTGTAATCGTAAGCGTAGTAGCGCCCCGGCACTTGCGAATGCACCCGGAGCAAGCCGGATTGCGGATCGACACACTCCTCGGTTTCCTCCCAGCTTCGTCCGGGCGCTCTACTCGCGGCGTTTCCGGATCTCGAAAGCAAAACGCAGGTGACTGGCGTGCCGTTGTAAGTGGATGCCGATGTTCGAATCACGTCGCGCTCCAACAGCGGAATGGGCGGGATCGGGTCGAACAAGGCCGCACGCGCTTCCTGCAAGCGCAATGGAATGGTACTCGAGGTCCCTTCCCTGTAAAACATCCCGTTAGTTGAGATTTGGGTGGTTGTGTATCCGGCGGCGGTAGCGGCCGTCCAGCGGAGCCCTTTTTGAGGATCGAATAGATCCTCCATCTCCCATTGTCCGTCGTATTGGGTTTCGCCGCCCGAGTTTACCGTAAAGCTGACCTTCAGGTCGTACCCTCTGCCCGAATTGCGCAAGGCGTAACTATCTCGTGCGTGTGCCAGAAGCTGAACAACGGCTGCCCGTTTCGCGGGCGCGTTAACAGTCTCGATGTGACCGGCGGCCATTTCGAGAGGATCCGCCGGTACAACCGCTTCTCGCGGCGGCGCGTTTTTTCCGAACGCGGCAAGCGATAAACCACCTGCCGCCATCAGACAGATTAACGCCCTCCAGAACAATATCTTGAAGACCATAGATCGCCTCTTCTAGCCTGCGGGAAATCGCAGCCTGGGCTGGTATGCCGTAGTTCCATGGATGGGTCGGGCAGATCCGCCGCCGGAACCGCCACCCGATCCGCTTCCACCGCCGCTTCCCCCGCCACCGCCGGTTCCGCCGCCACCTGTTCCTCCCCCACCAAACGTTCCGCCTCCGCCGCCAAATGTCCCGCCGCCCCCTGAGCTGAAAAAGTTTCCTGGACTGGTGCCACCGCCGCTCAATGGATAGCCCGGATACACTGACCCACCCTGCAATGAAAACAACGCACCCATTTGTGTTTGCATGCCGCCGGCAACAGCCCGAATGGGAACGTCTCCGGTGCCAACGCCGTCCGGAATACGCAGGTTGATCTGATAAAGGCCCGCGCTCGAGAGACCAACGAAGGTCGGCTTCACCAGCACGTTATTAATGTACAGGCTGACGGCATCGTTCACCGGTGCGGCGCCGGAGAACGGCTGCCCGGCATGCACGACAGGAGTAGTGGGACCGAACCCCACACCAAAAAGCTCAACCATGTCGCCGGCCTGTGCGGCCACCGTCGAGTAACCGAGCGCGGTCCCGGTGGGCCCGAGAATATCATAGGTTCCCCCGCCATAAGCTCCCGAACCGTTCTGCCGCAGGATGATTCCAGACACGTGGTTGGCATCCAGCAGGACGAACGAGGGCGCAAACGGGCCCAGAGTGACGGTGGATGTTGCGCTGCCGCCGGCTGTGGTGACAACTACAGATACGGTGCCTACCGTGGAGTCGTCCGGCGCTTGCAGATTAATCTGCCCCGGACTGACAAACACGAGAAACGCCGGCTGGCCGTCGATCTCCACGCTGGTACCGCCGAGCGAAGTGGGAAACGCGCCGTTCGATGACAGGGTTTCGTTAGCAAGGTTGTTCCCGTAAATCGTTACCCATTCGCCTGGCTGGATGACGCTGCTGGTGCCGTCCAGCGGAACGATGCCACCGGCCGAGATGGACGGGGCCAACGCCTGGCTTGCGTTGGCAATGATCGCAACCCCACTGTTGACCCCGGTTTCAGAATCCCGCTTAGCCATCGCCAACCGGACGGCCTGCATGATGTAGGTATTCTTAGAGCCTGCCATCTTCTGGGAGCTTGCGAGACTTTGTTTGGCAGCCAGGACGCTTGCGACGGGCTCCCCCGTGATATCCCGGATGCTGTTGCTGATGATGGCCGCCGAGGCGCTGATCACCATCGCCATCGCCGAGCCGGTAACCGCCGCGTATAGCTGCCAGTTCCCGGCGTTCCGTTTCAGCGCCTCCTTCAGAGACGATGAGCGGAGGGTGGCGAAGTAAGCCTCCAGACGGCGATCCAGATCAAGCTTTTGAGCCGGGCGCATGGCTTAGTCACGCTCACTCGGGATGGCGCGCGACAAACTGCGTCGGCGAGGGGCTGGCGAGAAGAGAGACATCATCGGGTGCCACTCCTTTCGGTTACTAAAAAGCTATTTAGATGGTATATCTTCCAGCGCCAACCAGAAATACTATCGTTTTGGTATTTTGGGGCCGTGCACGGTTGGTATGGGCGGCTAGTTTCCGCAAGGCGCCACAAATGCACCAGGAATTGGATCTCATCGTTCGAGCGACAGCTGATGTGAGTGCTGGGCGGTGCCCGGCGTCACACGAAAGATTCCAGTGCGCGCTCTATCGCTGGATCCTGCGACACTACTGCGAGAAGTCCGACAGTATTCAACCGGCGAGCAGATCCACCAGCTCTCCCACCAGCCGCGACTCGGGATGGCCCAGCGCGCTTTCGCCCAGATCGAGCCATTCTTTGCGGCGCGTGTTCTGGACGAAGAAGACTTTCTCGACGCGGAAGATTTTCGGGAGCGTGCATTCGGCCCAACGGATACGCGCCACACGAGCCAGCTCGTCCACTTCGTCGCTTTTCAGATCTTGCGCCAGCGTGACATGCGGGTGGTAAGGATACGGTTCCGCGAATTTCAGCCCGTCCACGTTCAGCCCGTCATGCATCCGTTCCATCTCCTGGCGTCCCCGGCCGATGCCGATGTGGATCACGTCGGACACGGGAAACACTTCCAGTTGAGTCATTTCAACGTCAAAGGGGGCGAAGCTCGGGGCAAGGGTCCGCACGGTTTCCCAAGCGGCCTCGGGTGAGGAGGAAATCGGACGGGGCGGCAAGATCGTCACGTGGGCCCGCAAAAAACAGTTCGGAACCAACTCCTGCCGCAGCCGATCCAGAAAACCCGCCAATGGTTCGGGGATGTAGCTGACCAACGCGAAGGAGTTGATCCGATCCCACGCGGCGGGATCGTTATACATACTCAGTTAATCTTATGTTACCGCCACTGGGTCCCCCATGGCGTGCGGAGCTGGTTCTGGTACGTACCAGCGCGCTTCTTCAAAGCCGATGTATTTGAGAATGCGGAGCTCGGCCTCCGGGCACCTCAATGAGATCGCCTACCGCGATGGCCTGATCTGCTTCGCGCAGCGCCAGCCACAGAGCGTACGGGCTGGCGGCCTCGATGACTTCCCCAGGCTCGTAGTCCTTCAACTTGACGATGGTGACGCCCGGAGTATGCGGCGCCCAGCGAAACTGCTGGCGCGGTGCTTCCTTCAAACGATGGATCTGGTATGCCGGCATGTCAGCATCTATTCTCTCGCAAAACAATTCGTAATGGAATGTTTTATCACGGCGGCCTGTTCCTCGCCGGCCCGGATCCAGGCTTCGGCATTGGCGCGGGTCCAGTAGATGGCTTCGAGCGGCGCTCCTAATAGCTTGGGCGGAGCCAGACGAATCACTTCCATGCCCGCCGGAACCACGGGCTGAAACGGGGAGAGCTTGCGCGCTGCGCCGACGAACGCGCGCGCGATGCTGCCCGGCGGCGCGGGCAGAACGTCGATCACCAGCGCCTTGGTTGCGCCCATCTCAGCCGCCGCCCACAACGGAACAGCGGAAAGCAGTCCGCCATCGGAATAGATGCGGCCGCCCAGACGCACCTGGTCGAACAGGCCAACGATGGCGGTGCTGGCCACCAGATGCTGCCAGCTCACCTCATTGCCGCGCAGCACGCGGGGGCGCAGCTTCAACAAATCGGTGACCACCATCGCGAAGTGCGTGCGCGGTTGAAAAGCTTCATAAACATCACGGATCACGCGCTGCAGCGGTGTGGTATCGAACACTCCGTGGATTGGAGTGCGGGGAAATTTCCAGCGATAGCGCGCTGCGGCTTCCAGATGCAGCCAGCGATCGATCAGTTCGTCAGGATCGCAGCCGCCCGCAATGGCCCAGCCCGTAATCGCGCCGATGGAAGCGCCCACTACCAGGTCGGGATGAAAAACATCGGCCAGCGCTTTCCATGCCCCGGCTTGATACGCACCATACATCCCACCCGCGGATAGCACCAGGGCCGTCATGGATGGCGCATTCGCGGGAACCGCGGGTTCAATCGATCAGCCTCGCCGCGGCCTTGTCGAGAAACCAGATCACGCCTTCGCCATCATAGGTAGTGATTTGGGCCGGATATCTCTTGGGGTCGTATGGCTCGCGCAGAACTTCGCAGAGCGGCTCGGCCTTATCGTCACCGGCGGCCAGCATCAGGGTATTGTGCGCGGCTTCCAGAACAGCCGGCAACAGAGTGACACGCCACTGCTGAAATTTTTCAACGTAGACCGCGCTCACCAGGTTCCTGTGATCGTCGATTAATGGCTCGCCCGGAAAAAGGCTGGCCGTGTGCGCGTCCGGCCCCATGCCGCGATGAATCACATCGAATTGCGGTACAGCACCGGGCGAAAGTTTGAAGAACGCCCGCAGGTCGTCGTCATAAAGTTTCGCGGCCTCTTTCGGCGGAAGCTCACCCGGAACTCGATGAACATTTTCGGCCGGAAAATGTGACGGATCGATGAAGTTTTCCTTGGCAAGCTTATAGTTGCTTTGCGAATCCGACGGCGGGACCACGCGTTCGTCCACCCAAAACAAGTGAACCTGGTTCCAATGGAAGCCAGCTTTGGCCAATTCGGCGAACATCAACTTGGGAGTGGTGCCTCCTGAGACGGCGAGTGACGCGCGAGGCTGACTGGCGAGCGCGCGTCCCAGCAGTTCGATGATTTTGCGCGCGCAGGCTTCCGAAGCCGCCTGGGCGCTTTCATATATAAACGACTGCACGGTCATGCCGCCGGCCCTCATTTCCAGAACACCCTCCGGGACGCGGGAAGGCGCACTTCGTCATGCTAGAATAACTCTGACCTTCCGCACAACTTGCAGTTTCCGGTTCGCACGTAACGCACATTCAGAAGGAGCAGGCAGCAAGAGCAGGCGTGTAGCAATTTATGCAAAAGCACGGTAAGAAGAAAATCCTGGCGGTGGTGGAAGATCTGTTGTTCACTGTCAAGATTAGCGATGCGGCCAAGCGGGCCGGCCTGGAAGTGGAGTTCGTCAAGTCCGAACAAGATGTCCTCGAGAAGGCAGCGCAAGAGAAACCGCTGCTCATCATCCTGGATTTAAACTTCAGCGCGGTTCAGCCGCTCAATTTGATCTCGAAGGTGAAAGGCGACGGCGAGATGAAGCAGATCAGCGTGATCGGGTATTTATCTCACGTGCAAGGTGAACTCAAGCAGCAAGCGCAAGATGCCGGCGCGAACATCGTCATGGCCCGCTCGGCGTTTTCGCAAAACCTCCAGCAGATTTTGAAGCGCCACTCCGGCGTAGTCTGAGAGCAGTATGTTTCTCACCCGCAAATGGGGGAGAAACGTGCGAAAAACGGGCGAGAAACCTGCGATCAAAAACACACTTCACAGCTTCGTCCCGAGATGCCTCCTCGCCCTGTCGCACTTTTCCTCTTCGCTGAAATCAAAAAACACTCTCTGGACATATCACGAGTCGCCTTTAATTCCGCCGTTTGACCAGCCAATACGATTCGCCACTTTAAGTTCCTGATGCGCGTTGCCGGCGCTCGATATTTGGGACGAGGCGAGTGTTGCGGCCTAACCTTACTCCATTACCGTTTGGTCCTACGTGTGCATAATGCTCGCCCGTACCTCCCAGGTTAGTAGCAAGTGACTATGCCCCGAGCGCGGGTGAAAACGCCGCACTCGCTCCGGCAGCGCGTCCGTTCGGAGCGCTTGGAATTTCCTGCGAAAAGGATGACCACGCCATGGCTGCCTCTCTGCGAACACAAAACGCGCCCCCGAATGAAAAAGAGAATGACCCGGATAGCATCACGAAAGAGCCGAGCGGCGAGCTTGCAAGCGCGGGCGAAGCAGATACAGCCGAAGACGACGAACGAAGCCGTTCCGTGGATTGGCCGGAGCTGGTATCGCGCATCCAGCGCGGCGACGAAAGCGGAATGGAGGACCTGTACCGCCTGTTCGCGCGCGGCATTCGTTTTTACTTGTGCCGGCAATTGGGGATCCAGGAGCTGGATGACAAGGTTCATGATACCTTTCTCATTGTTGTGCAGGCCATCCGCCGCGGAGATTTAAGGGAGCCGGATCGGTTGATGGGTTTTGTGCGAACGGTTGTCAGGCGGCAGGTGGCCGCACACATCGACCAGGTGGTGCATAGCCGGCGGGATGAACTGCACCTGGACGTCGGCGTGCGGGTGGTGGACGGGCGGCGCAACCCGGAGCAGAACATGGCGCTCCAGCAAAGGGTGGACTTCATGCTTGAGATTTTGAATCAGCTCTCGGAGCGGGATCGGGAGATCCTGACCCGTTTTTACCTGCACGAGGAGACCCAGGAGCAGATTTGCCAGGAGATGGAGCTTACGGAGACACAATTCCGGTTGCTCAAATCCCGTGCCAAGGCCCGCTTCGGCGAGTTGGGCAAGCGAAAGCTGCAACAAAAAATGTTGAACCCATTTTTTTCGAGAGTTTCCGCGCGCTAACGCCACTACAGCAGCAAAACAAATACATGCCCGAAATTTGGGCCATGGATCGAGCGGTTGGGGCTCAGTTCCGTTCCCCCAAGAAAGGTTCTTGTCATGAACGCCAGCTTTGATCGTCATTTTGCATACCAGGATTGGGAAGAATATGCCATGGGCATGCGATCCGAAGAGGATTCCACGTCTTTGGAAGAACATCTGCTGATTTGTCACGACTGCCAGGACCTGCTGGCAGACGCGGACGCCTACATTCAAGCGGCAAAAGCCGCCGCTGCTCTCCTGGCGCCTCAGCAGGGTGAAAGCAAGCCCGTCACCGACTCTCCGACCAGGAGAAAGTTGTCGAAGCGGGCGGCAGCGGCCACCACTCTGGCCTAGAAACCTGGCGGCCGAGACGGGCCGGATGCGTCCGGAATACCACCCGCCCTGTTCAAACTGATCACCATCAGTCCCTGCGCGCGGACTTTGCCTTCTCGATGGCGCCGTCGCGCTTCGACACTTCAAGCCGGGCCGACGATTGAGATGTGCGACCATCAGATTGACACTGTCAAAGCGAGAACCCCGTCTGGCGGAGCATGAGCCGGACCTGTGCGAGGCCGATGTGGTACCGCGGTCAAAGAGGCAGACGGCAACAGTGCTGATCGATCAACTAGGACCTGTCCTCAAAAAGCTCCCCCTGCTTTCATTCGGATTTCGGATTTATCAACGCATGACCGCTCTTAATCCCCGAGTGTACCTAAGAAACCGGTCGCACCGGGCCTCGCCGGATGGGATTCCCATTCCACCAGCTCGCCTCCTGATGACGGTGGCCGGCTCTCCGGAGATTCCCGTGTTCCTGGATGGCGGACAACTAGCCGCGGGGAGCATACTCGAAATCCTGCAAAGGAACGAAATCAGAATTGGAGATCTCCGGGCCATTCTCGACTTCGGGTGTGGCTGCGGACGGGTCCTGCGCTTTTGGAAGGACTTGGCCGCTACCGAGGTGCACGGGACCGATTACAATCCCGAACTTGCTGCCTGGTGCGCGCACCACTTGTCTTTCGTTCGGATCGGAACCAACAAATTAGCACCTCCCACCGATTACCCCGGAGCAAGATTTGACCTGATCTATGCCCTCTCGGTCTTCACACACCTGCCGGAGACCGCCCAGATACCGTGGATGAGCGAGTTCCAGAGGATTCTGCGCCCGGGAGGCTTTCTCTTGCTCAGTTTGCACGGCGCACACTACATTTCGCGCCTCAACGAACAGGAGCGGCGCCAGTTCCTCGCAGGCGAGCTGGTGACGAGATACGATTCCAGCGCTGGCACAAACCTATGTAGCGTCTTCCATCCCGAGACCTACGTTCGCACGCATCTGACGAAAGATTTCGCCGTGGTTGATTTCATCCCGGAAGGATCGCGGGGGAACCCACGCCAGGACGCCTGGTTGTTCCGGCGAAGGTGAGGGCAACTATCCGTTACCGCGAACCTCAGTCACGCACGCTCGCCGGAAACTTGCTGCTGATTGCTCAGGAGGCGGCTAGAAAACCCGGCGGCTGAGACGCGCCACCGTGAACTTCGCCGTATCGGCCACTGCCATCACCGCCATTACCCCGGCCTGAACGGGATCGGTAACCACCAGGTCGGATGCGTCCGGAACGCTGCCCGCCATGTTCAAGCTGATGACGAGCAACCCCTGCGCGCGCACTTCGCGCACCGCTTTCTCAATGTCGCCGCCCATGAGCGCCCCGGCCAGCACCAAAGCGCGTGCGCGCGATAATCGGCCCACCGCGCGGACCGCATCCGCCAGCACTTGTTCACCGACCAGCGGAATGGTATCCACCGAGATGTGCTCGCCGCGGATATTGTGACGATCGGCTTCAGAGATCGCGCCGATGGCCACTTGACCCACCTGCGCGCCGCCGCCCACGATGATGATCCGCTTGCCGTAAACTTTCTGGAGCGTCTTGACCACGTCCACCTGGCGCACAATCGGCAGCTTGACCAGATCGGCTTGCAGGATCTCCGGCGCACCCGGAAGATGGATCTCGAAATAGATGCGCGACTCCGGCTGCTCTTCAATGATGGAGACCGAGACGATGTCTCCGTTATGTTGCGCGATCACTCCCGTCAGTTCGTGCAGTACACCGGGTCCGGACCGGGCCACCACTACGATTCCCGTTGCCTCGCCGCTCATTTGACCTCGTATTTTCGCAGCAGCTCGTCCCAGTGGCCTTGCGCCTTGAGCAGCAGTTCGCACACTTCGCGCACCGCTCCCTGGCCGCCCGCGCTCTCGGTGACATGCTGGACGCAGCGCTTCACTTCGGGACGCGCGTTCGCAGGCGCGATGCTAAGCCCCACGCGATTCATCACCACCACGTCCGTCAGATCGTCGCCGATGTAGGCCACCTGCGACGCGGCGATGCCGGAGCGCGCCAGGATCTCTTCCACGATGGGGATCTTTTCGATGTGGCCCTGATAGACGTACGTCATGTTGCACTGCTTGGCGCGGGCTTCGGTGGCGGGCGAAACGCGGCCGCTGATGAGGCCGGTCACGAGGCCCTTCCAGGAGAGCCACTGCAGCGCGATGCCGTCCTGCGTGTCGAAGCCCTTGGTTTCAACGATGTTGCCCGACGGATCCGGAATGCCGAACACTTTTCCGTCGGTGAGGACGCCGTCCACATCCATGAGAAGCATGCGGATGTTGGCTGCGATTTCGTTCACCTCAGGCATGGTCTTCCTGGTAAGACATGTTCTTCATGGTAACCCACGGCCTGTGCGCGAAATCTTTGCGGGCTGGGCTTGCTCGTAGGGATTGACGTTCAACTCGCGCATGCGTAGCCGCGCCGCCGGGATGCCGCCGGTAATGGCGGCGCCGAGGATCGCATAAGGCTCCCAATACAGGCCGCCGCGGACGGTTCGGGCAATGGGATTATCTCGCCAATTCCACAGCCGCCCGTTTGCCGCATCAACGGGTTGGGGGATTGCGTCCCAATGTCCATTCGGGTAGAAGAAAACACCGACGGCTTGGATCAGAATCGAATACAACGCCAGCACCGCAAATGCGCGCCGAGGCCACGGCCGGTCGATGGCTTGGACACCAATCGCCATCAGCACCATCAGTGGCGGAATAAGTTCAGTGAGCAAGCGCGGCCCCCAGCAGTATCCGCCCCACCAAATGATCGATCGCGAGATCACCAGCGATTCCAAGATGATGAACGCCACTGCCGTGACCATGAGCGGACTGTGCTGGCGGCGTGCGGCCGGAGCCGCGGGCAAGAACGCGCACAGCGCAAAGAGCACCACCGGAGTGTAAATCAACAGGCCACGGCCAGGACTTACAAAGAGTCCAGCAAGACCCGGAAGAATGGATCCTTGTAGAACTGCCACCGCGTAGCCTCCCGAGAGGTGCTGAAACACGTACAGGTTGTAGCTGGCCAGAAGCAGGCCCGCGGCCAGCGGAATGGCTAAGGTGCGCGCCCAAGCGCGAAGATGTTGCGAGAGCGGGGCCTTCACGAACCAGAGACCAACCAGAACAGCCGGCAACAGAGGCAAGATTCGTGGGCCGAATGATGAACGCAGCCGCCACGCAGGCGCCACAGAGCCAGAGCCAGCCGTTGTGCGCGCGGTCCTCGGTCCAGCGCTCCAGACAATAGAAGCAGCCGACGATTGCCAATTCACCTGGGCCGTGCTGCCACAGCGCCTGGCTTGAGATCGACCAGGTTTCGGTTGCCAAGGCATAGACCAACGTCAGACACCAGGCCCAGGGCGTGGTGGTGATTCGCTTCAACAGAAGCAGGAGCAAGACCGCTGAAAGAGCCGCAACGGCGGTGGCCGCAAACTTCTCCGCGATTCTCGCAAACATCACCAGCGATGCCGGATCCCAGTGGCTCAGGTCGGTGAAGGCGAGCGGCAAGTAAAGTGGAGTCACCAGAAGCGGACCGCCGATCGGATAGCTGCTGAAGTAATGCCCGTTCGCCTGATGGATCACAGAAGGCGTGTACCAGACATTTGCGCGCAACCAGGGAACGAAACGATCCAGATGGACGGTGTGGTCGAGCACCACTGCCAGCGGGGTTAAGTATGCGGGCAATGAATCGCCGGAATCCACCGGGCGAAGGTTTACGTGATAGACAACGGTTAGCCCCAGGAACAAAAGAATGTAGGGGCGTAAGCGCGAGAGCATGCCAAAGCGAAACAGCAAATAACGATCGTGCTCAAGGCGTCTGCGGATCGCGGCACGTGTAGCGACATAAGGACAATGGTCCCATCGATCGCGCTAAACCAGTGCGGCGTATTTTCCGGCACGATGAAAAAATCGCCCTTGGCGACGGCTTGCGAATTTCCGCCTTCAATGCCGGTGCCGGTGAGGTTCTCGGCGTTGGTGCGCTTTTCGTTCATTAGCTTGCCGCCCGTGGTCATGGTTCCCGAGCCCTGGATCACATAAAACAGTCTCGGCTTCCTTCTCATGAACCGCGGCCGGGCCCACCGACGTCCGGTATTCCAGATTCGCGCCATAGGGGGCCAGCTCCAAGATGCGTTCGATGACGATCGGCTGGCCGTCTTTGTGCGACGCCTTCGCTTTGGCGAGCAGCGCGGCCACATCGGCGGCAGAGGAGTAGGTTTTGGTGGGCGGGGCTGGTTGCTGAGCCCAAATTGCGCCGGCCGCGATGATCGACGCCAGGGTGATTACGATGGTACGCATGGAAACCTCCGGTTTGGGTTCGAACTCCAGATGCTACCACAACGGTTCGAAACCGCACCGGAGGCTGCTTTCAATCGGTCACCTTCACGTCCTGAATCACTGCTCCGTCCTGGCCGGCGATGTCAGCCAGGGCGCAAAAAGGAGCTGCCACCGCTCCCCACGCGACCGTCGCGGGAATGATCGCCAATCCTATCGGCGCGGCCGGCGAGCGCAGGAACGCGAAGCCCAACTGGAAGCTGCTGTCCATGTCGTTGCCCAGATCTTCGAGGTGATGGCGATTGCCGGGTTGCCACACCTGGATGCGCGTCAGTGTTGAGCGGGCGATTTTGACAACACCATCGGTGGACACGAGCGATAACTCGTCAGAGCTGGTGGCTAAACAAGAGCCGGTCACGGTCTTCCCGTCTGAAGTGGTTACGCCGACCTGCCGGCTGGCCGTAACATGGCACAAATCGTTCCAGTGGGCCTGAAGATCGGCGGCGTGCATGGGCGTCCAGGCCGCCAGGGTGCAAAAAACAAACGTGCTCAATAAGGTTTTCATAGTGAGCTCAGAGTAAGGCTGATCTCACCAGCTCAGGGCTGCTCTTGTGGCACTTTCGCGGGCGTCACAAAGCACAGAAACACTTCAGTTCTCCGAGTGAGGAATCGGCGATGACGCGAAACACGCGGGCCTGGCAACCCGGCGGCAACTCGCGTGCGGCCATAACGTCCGCGACAACCACTGCGTTGCGAGTCAACCGATCTCTCCAGCCTTCGCTCGCGGCATCGATCTCCGACAAGGAATCGGGATCGAGGCCGACCGAAATCAGCATTGCCCTGGACCACAGCCGGATTTCTGCCGAGCGTGAAACAATCGTGAATACGCTATCGGGCGGCGGCTTGGTCTGGCCTTCGATGGACGCGCGCACCGAACGCAGCCGGAGGGCGATGCACGGAACTCCGCGCGGAAGCTGTCGCCGAACCTTCGCGGCGCGCGTGGGAAGCGCCACCACCAGCGATCGGGCGAGTACTGAAGAATCCAAATCGGCAATCGGAACGCTCAAGGCTTCGGAAAGCTCCGCCTGAAGAATCGCCCGCATAGCCGGATCCGCTTCCGCCAGGAGTATCCGCTCATAAGCAACCGGATGAATCATATGTTCCAGCCGGTGGAGCACTTCCTCAGGCTCGTAATTCTGGCGGTGAGCGGACTGCAGCAACGCCGCCAGCAACTGATCCAGCTGGCCATCCCCGTCCGGTTGCAGAGGCCGCACATACAGACCGCTGCCGCGGCGTAATTCCAGCCAGCCTTGTTCCAGCAGATCGTGATAAGCGGCGCTCACGGTGTTGGAGTGGATCTGATGCCGGCGCGCCACCGCGCGAACGCTCGGCAACTTGTGGCCGGACGGCAGGTCCTCGCTCAAAATGCCCAGCAAAACCTGGCGCACCAGTTGTTCGCGAACTGGTAATTCACTGTTCTTGGTGATCCAGAATCGCATGTCGCTGCTTGAGTCAAAATAACAGTTAGTGAGCACGCTTGCCGATCCGAAGGTCCGCGCCACGTGCCGGGAACGCATTGGGCGCCTGGATTCCAACGCCGGCGCGAAATGGGGACGCATGACAGCTCGCCAGATGGTGTGTCATTTGAACGATTCGTTTCATGTCGGCTTGGGCGAAAAATACGCCAGCCCAGCCACCAGCTTGCTGCAACGAACATTCATCAAGTGGGTGGCACTGCGCACGCCCGTGCGATGGCCGCCGAATGTGCCGACACGGCCTGAGATAGAGCAGGGGCGCGGAGGAACGCCTCCCGGCGATTGGCGGGGCGATTGCGCCGGAGCTGGTGAGATTGATCGATGCGTTTGCTGAATGTCGAACGTTCGGGGTTCATCCGGCCTTCGGAAAGATGAGCACACGCGATTGGCTCACGTGGGGCTACCGGCACGTGGATCATCATTTGCGGCAGTTTGGCATGTGATTTAGGCGTGGGAGACAATCAAGACATGCGTGGACGTCCGGAACCCAACGAAGCCGCACCTTATTACTTCACCTATATCGACCAGGTTCCAGGCGACGACGTGGTGAATCTGTTGGAGGCGCAGACCACCGAAACGCTGCCGTTTCTCGAGAGCATCTCCGAATCGAAATCGCTCCATCGTTACCAGCCGGACAAGTGGAGCATGCGCGAAGTGTGGGGGCATGTGAACGATGGGGAGCGCCTGTTCACTGGGCGCGCATTTTGGTTTGCGCGAGGTTTCGACGTCTCGCTTCCGGGCTTCGATCAAAACGTGAGCGTCGGAGCCGCCAAATCAGACGACATCGCCTGGGCGCGTCATGTGGATGAGTTTCGCTTGATCCGCGCAGCTACCATCGCGTTCTTCCGGAATCTTCCCGAAGATGCCTGGATGCGGGGCGGGATCGCCAGCGACAACCGGTTCACGGTGCGGGCGCTGGCCTATATAACGGCCGGGCATCTGGTTCATCATCAGAAGATTCTTCAGGAAAGATACTTATAACGCCGCTTCACCATTCCAAATAGCGTTTTCCATTGGAGCCGATTTTTGTCGAGCCGCTCTTAAACTCAAGAATGCCCGGCGCCAACTTGTCGACTGCGTTTTCCCGATTCTCCATGACAATTCGCCAGGTTGCTCTCGATCCCGTGATCGGATCGATTGGCATTTCGCGCAGGTAATGTTCTTGAAGAAGGTTCTCGATAGTTCGCGCGGCTCTCCGTCGGTCGAAGGCGTATTCGTCAAGAACCGTTCGCAGCGAAAATAGATCCTCCCGGAGCCGGTTCTCTTTGGTCCGCAGAATCGATCTCTGATGGAAGTACAGGCACGCCGCTCCCATGCCGGCGATTGAGACAAGAGCCAAGCTTCGCCGTATCCCGCGCATCCACAACTATGGACGCTTCAGTTGAGTGGCCTGTTGATCCCGATGAGCGCGCCACTCGTCCGCGGTGATCTCCCAAACCTCGGTCAGGAACCGCCCGCTAACGCAATCTCTCTCCTCAGCGGCAACCAGGCGCATGCCGCCTTTTTCGGAAATTCGCCGGGACGCCGTATTGGCAACCACCTTTGGCACGCGCAGTAGCGGAAAACCCAGCTCATTGAACCAGTAATCCGTGACGGCTTCGACGGCTTCGCTCATCAGGCCTTGCCGCTGCCACGGCAGCCCAAGCCAAAATCCGCGATTGCCGTTTTCCCCTTGCATAAGCGATACGACGCCGATGAGTTGGGAAGGATCGCTTTTCAATCGCAGCGACCAATGCCACTCGTCGCCACGCGCCATCGCGGGAAGAGCGTCATCCCGGTAATAAGTCAGAGCGCCATCGTCCGGGTACGGCCATGGAACGCGCGGCGCCAGGTACTTAACGATCTCCCAATGCGGAAACAATTTCTGCACAGCCTCCGCGTCGGCCAGCTCCAGCGGACGAAGCAGCAGACGGGTCGTCTGCAGCGGGACGATCATTCGCATATCCTAGCAAACAATACCGAAAGAGCTCTTGTTCCGCGCGGTGAGAAAATAGTTCATGCCCTTAACTACCGACGAGAAAATCTTAGCGCTCGCTCAGGATCTTCTTCACGAGTTCGACACCATCTTCGGCTTGCACCCCGGCTTTCGGCCCGCGCATGCCAAAGGCGTCCTGATCAACGGAACATTCACCCCTTCGTCCGCTGCGGCCCCCCTCACGCGCGCGCCCCACATGCATCGCGAAACGCCGGTAACAGTTCGATTCTCGGATAGCCCTGGCATTCCGATGATTCCAGACAACGATCCCCACGCCGATCCGCGCGGCATTGCAATCCGTTTCAACCTTGCAGAGCGAGTTCACACCGACATCATTGCTCATTCCACTGACGCATTTCCGGCCAAAAACGGTCAGGAATTCCTGGAGTTCCTGCGCGCGCTGGCTGCGAGCGATCCGGCCCATTTAACAGGATCGCCGCTCGAAGCATTCCTCGGAACCCATCCCGCTGCGCTCGCGTTCGTGCAGAAACCGAAGCCCGCGCCATCCAGCTTCGCCCGGGAGTCGTATTTCGGCATCCTGGCTGTCCGCTTCACCAGCAAGGATGGCAAGAGCCGTTACGGGCGTTATCGAATTATTCCGGAAGCCGGCAACGACCATCTGACTCCTGACGCTGCCGCCGCCAAAAGCGCGAACTATCTGTTCGACGAGATTACGGAGCGGCTGGCCAAGGGTCCGGTGAAGTTTCGCGTTGTGGCTCAATTGGCCAACGATGGCGATATTGAGGACAACGCTACCGTGCATTGGCCGGAGGACCGCACCCAACTGGATCTCGGGACCGTCGCACTAACGGCACTAATTGCAGACGAAGCGCGCGAACAACAGCAGATCATTTTCGATCCCATCCCGCGAGTGGATGGAATCGAACCGTCCGATGATCCGCTTTTCGAATTGCGTGCTGCGCTGTACCTGATCAGCGGACGCCGCCGCCGCGCCGCCCCCGCACCTTAAGGAACCCGCGACACGTGTCGGCTCTAGCGATGCAAGAGCCGATAGGCCGGTGGAAGCAAGGGCAGAGTCCGGCCAGTTTTGCATGGGGGCTGTCTGGCATTTGTGAGCTGTCAGAAAATTTCGCAGGCGTTCGTCGACACATTCGTCAATGAGAACCCGCATCAGGAATGTGCAAGCAGTAATTGTTTGGCTTCTTCCAAAGCTTGCAGCGCCTGAGCACGCCCAACGGTCGGGAAGCCTGCAGGAAGTCTTCCAGCCTGTCTCCGCCCTCCAGGTAGTCAAAGAGCGTTTGGACGGGCACTCGGGTGCCACGAAACACGGGGATCCCGTGCATGATATCCGGGTCCCGAACAATCGCTTTTGCCATGCTTTGATTTTCTCTCACTTCGGGAGCTTGTTCTTCGGCCTCTTGCGCCCTCTCCCGCCCCATCGTATGATTCGGGCAGAATGCTGGACCGCATCGCCGAGTTCATCGCCCGCCATCGGATGTTTGAACCCGGGCAGCGCGTCGGCGTCGCGGTGTCGGGTGGCGCCGATTCGGTTTTCCTGTTGCACGCGCTGCGCGAGCTTGCTCCTCGCTGGAACTTGCAACTCAGCGTGATCCACGTCGAGCATGGCATTCGCGGCGCGGCATCCATCGCGGATGCCGAATTCGTAGCGCAACTGGCCGCCACGTTGGGCCTTCCGTTCCATCTTCAGCAGGCCGATGTTCCGGCCATCGAAGGCAACCTGGAAGAAGCTGCGCGGAACATCCGCCAAGCCTTCTATGCCGAACTGATCGCATCCGGCAGGTGGACCGCGTGGCCACCGGCCACACCCGATCCGATCAAGCCGAAACCGTGCTCTATCGAATCCTGCGCGGTTCCGGTCTCACCGGACTTTCGGGCATTTTGCCGGTGACGAGCGAAGGCATCGTCCGTCCGTTGCTCGAAATCGATCGCAGCGAAATCGAAGCCTGGCTGCGCCAGCACGAAGATCGCCTGGCGCGAAGACGAAACCAACCAGGATCGCACCTACGCCCGCAATCGCCTGCGTCACGACATCCTGCCGCTGTTACGCGAAAGTTTCAATCCTCAACTGGACGCCGCCCTGTCGAATCTCGCCACTCTCGCTCGCGACGAGGAAGCCTACTGGCGGTCCGAACTCGCCACGCTCCAGGCCCCAACCACCAAACCCCGATCCGTCATCCTGTCAGTTTCCGAACTGTCCGGCGCCCCGCGCCTGGCTCGACGGACCGGTCCGCCGGGCCATGGAAATCGTCAAGGGCGACCTCCGGGGCATCGACTTCGCCCACGTCGAGCGCGTGCTCGAAATGGCCCTGTCACCCGACGGCCACGATCGCTTTCAGGCGCCCGGCCTGGACATCTGCCGATCCTTCGATTTGATCCGGTTCGCGCCCGGCGAACACACCCGATGAGCCTGCGACTTCTCCATCTGCCATCCAGGTCCCCGGATCGGTGGAACTCCCCGCTCCCGTACCCGTATTACGTTGCAGGTGCTAGAGAAAGAAGGCGCGCTCCAGCCCTGTGCTACAGTGGTGAATGAACTGGACTGGCAGCGTTTCCACGGGGGCAGAGGCGCGCCCAGCCTGGAGCTGCGTAACTGGAGACCAGGTGACCAGTACCGAAGAGTGGGGCAATCCAAACCGGAAAAGATCAAGTTTTTCTTCCAGGAAGCCCGGATACCCTTGTGGGAACGTGGGAACTGGCCGATTATCACATATAATGAAACCATCGTTTGGGCCAGGCGCTTCGGGGCCGCCGCCGAATTTGCGACGGGGCCTGAGACCAGTTCCGTCCTCCAGGTTAGGGAAACAGGCTACGAACTCTCGAATCGATCCGCCCGGCTGTAGCGTCCAAGTACTAGGCATGGTGTCGTTTTCGTGGGCAATGTTGCCCCACGTGTAGGGAGAAGGCATGAATAATTCAAATTTTAAGACCGCCATATTCTGGGTGGTCATCATTGTGGTTGTGGTGCTGTTTTGGACCGTGGTCCATACCACCAAGTCCCGCCCGGACGCCCAACTCTCGTACACGCAGTTGATGAACGATGTGAACGCGGGCAAGATCAAGACCGTGAGCATCAGCGGGAACGATCTGCACGGCACATATAAAGACGACAACCAGGAGCTGCACGCCGTGATTCCCAACGTCCACCAGAATCTGGACGACGCCATGCTCGCCAAGGGCGTGGACATCCACTACAACAAGGAAGCGGGCGGCGGCTGGGTTTCCATTCTGATCAACGCCATTCCGTTCGTTCTGTTGCTGGCGTTCTGGATCTTCATGATGCGGCAGATGCAGAGCGGCGGGAACAAGGCGCTGAGCTTCGGCAAGAGCCGCGCGCGGCTGCATTCGTCGCAGCAGAAGAAGGTGACGTTCAAGGACGTGGCCGGCGTGGAAGAGGCCAAGGAAGAGCTGCAGGAGATTATCGAGTTCCTGCGCGAGCCGCAGAAATTCCAGAAGCTGGGCGGACGCATTCCCAAGGGCGTGCTGCTGATCGGCCCTCCTGGAACCGGCAAAACTTTGCTGGCGCGCGCCATCGCGGGCGAAGCGAACGTTCCGTTCTTCTCGATCTCCGGTTCGGACTTCGTGGAGATGTTCGTCGGCGTGGGCGCCAGCCGCGTGCGCGATCTGTTCGAGCAGGGCAAAAAGAATGCGCCGTGCATCATCTTTATCGATGAAATCGACGCCGTGGGCCGCCATCGCGGCGCCGGATTGGGCGGCGGTCACGATGAACGCGAACAGACGCTCAATCAGTTGCTGGTGGAGATGGACGGATTCGAATCGAACGAAGGCGTGATCCTGGTGGCGGCCACCAACCGCCCCGACGTGCTGGATCCCGCGCTGCTGCGGCCCGGCCGTTTTGACCGGCGCGTGGTGGTGGGTCGTCCGGACGTCAAGGGCCGCGAGATGATTCTGCGCGTCCATACCAAAAAGACGCCGCTGGGCGATGACGTGGATCTCACCGTGGTCGCGCGCGGTACGCCTGGATTCGCGGGCGCGGATCTGGCCAACCTGGTGAACGAAGCCGCGCTCGTTGCGGCGCGCCAGAATCGCAAAGTGGTTACGCAGTTCGATTTCGAGCTGGCCAAGGACAAGGTCATGATGGGCGTGGAACGCAAGTCGCTCGATCATCAGCGACGAAGAAAAGCGCAACACGGCGTATCATGAAGCCGGTCATGCGCTGGTGGCGGCCATGATTCCGGAGGCCGATCCGCTGCATAAAGTCACCATCATCCCGCGCGGGATGGCGCTGGGTCTGACCATGCAGTTGCCGATCGACGACAAGCACTCCTACAACAAGGGGTATCTGGAAGCGCAGCTCGCCATCTTGATGGCCGGCCGCATCGCCGAAGAGATTTTCATGCACCACATCACCACCGGCGCGGGCAACGACATCGAACGCGCCACCGATATGGCTCGCAAGATGGTTTGCGAATGGGGCATGAGCGAACTGGGTCCCATGAGCTTCGGCAAGAAGGAAGAGCAGATCTTCCTGGGCCGCGAGATCGCGCAGCATCGCGACTATAGCGAAGCCACGGCGATCTTGATCGACGAGCAGGTTCGCAAGCTGGTGGATCAAGGTTACGATCGCGCCCGCAAGATCATCGAGGAACGCCAGGACGGTTTGGCGCGGATCGCCGAAGCGTTGCTCGAACGCGAAGTCCTGGATGGCGCCGAAGTCCGGCTGCTGATCGAGGGCGGCGTTCTGACCACGCCGGTGCGTCCCAGGACCATGCCTCCCAGCGACGGCGAAAAGCAGCAGGTAATCCGGCCGGAGGGCGGCAAGCCTCCGGTTACCGGACTGCTGGGCGGCGAACGGCCGCAACCCGCTTAATATTAGAGTGATTCCCGAGTTTCCCGTCTACCTCTTCGACGTGGACGGGACTTTGCTTGACTCCGCCGCGGACATTTGCGGCGCAATCCGGGCGTGCTCGCGGCCACGCCGCAATGCGATGTCAGCGACGAATTTCTGCGGATCTACATCGGCCGCCATCTCTACGATCTGTTCCAGGATCTGTTTCCGGATCGAACGCGCGAGCAGATGGATGAGATGATCGCCGACTATCGCACGCTCTATCTGGCGCGCTGTCACGCGTCCACCAAGCCTTATCCCGGCATCGCGGACGCGCTGGCCGCGCTGCCCGGCAGGAAATCCACCGCCACCACCAAGGGCACGCCCACCACACGCGCGGTGCTCGAAATGTTTGGGCTGCTCCCCTACTTCCATCACGTGCAGGGAACCGATGGTTTTCCGGCCAAGCCCGAGCCGAACGTGATCCTGGCGTCGCTGGAGGTTTTCGGCGTGAAGCCCGAGGATTGCCTGTTCATCGGCGATTCGCCCACCGACATGGAAGCCGGACGCCGCGCGGGCGTCAAGACCTGCGCGGTGCTGTGGGGCTACGGGCGTCGTGAAGACATGGCGCGTTGGGAGCCCGATTATTGGGTGGAGCACCCGAGCGAGCTACGCGTTTAAGGCCGCCAGTTCGTCCAGGTTCAGGCGGCCGGTGTAAATCGCCATCCCGAGCGCGGCGTGAATGCCCAGCTTGTGCAGCTCCTGGATTTCCTCGATGGTGGTGATGCCGCCGGCCGCCGTCAATTCGTGCTTGGTGGCCGCGCGTAGCCGCCGGAACCAATCCAGATCGGTGCCTTGCAGCATGCCTTCTTTATCGACATAGGTGCAAAGGAAGCCGGAGCAGATACGGCTCCAGGTGCCGAACCATTTCCTCGGCGGTGACGTTGGTCGCCTCCTGCCAGCCGTGCGTCACCACCTTGCCGCCCTTGGAATCGAGCGCGATCACCAGCCGGTCCGGCCCCACGGCATCGGCGATCTCGGTCAGTTTCTCGCGATCGAAAGCCGCCGTGCCGACGATCACGCGATACGCGCCTTGTTCAATCAGCGCGCGGGCACGCTCCGGCGATCGAACACCGCCGCCGACGCGCGCGATGGCTCGCGAGGCGATCAATTCCACCAGCGCATCGTTGGAGCCTTTGCTCATGGCCGCGTCCAGATCGATCACTTGAATCTGCGGGAAAGCCGCGAAACTTGTCCAGCATTTCGAGCGGACCTGCCGCCTTCCAGCGCCTTCTCGCGCCCTTGCACCAATTGCACCACTTTGCCGCCCATCAGATCGATGCACGGAATAATCACGGCAGCCGGCCTTACCGGCACATTGTGCAGATGCAGATAATCTTTGAGGTCCTTCACCGTATAGGTCCCGTAATGAAAGATGGAGGCCGCCAGCGCCGCATCGGCACAGCCCGTCGGTAAGCACGCGCTCAAAGTCTTCCGGCTTCCCCGCCCCGCCCGAGGCGATCACGGGAATGTGCGTGGTTTGCGATACCGCGTGCGTCAGCTTGCAATCGAAGCCGGTCTGCACGCCGTCGGTATCCATGGAAGTGAGCAGAATCTCGCCGGCGCCCAGCATCTCGCCTTCCAGCGCCCATTCCACGGCGTCCATGCCTTCGTCGTCGCGGCCCCCGCGCGTAAAAACATTCCAGCTATCTTTCGTGTTAGGCTTGTGGTATTACGGCGGGCATCGATCGCCAGCACCACCGCCTGCGCGCCGAACTCCTCGCTCAACTCGGTGATCAGCTTGCGGACGGCGCACGGCCGCGGTATTCACGCTCACCTTATCGGCGCCCGACAGCAGGATTTTGCGCGCATCGGCGATGGATCGGATGCCGCCGCCCACCGTGAGCGGGATGAAAACCTTGCGCGCGGTGCGTGCCACCACGTCGGCCATGATCTCGCGCGCGTCGCTGGATGCGGTGATGTCCAGGAAGACCAGTTCGTCGGCGCCCTGGCCGTTGTAGCGCTCGGCCAGTTCCACCGGATCGCCCGCGTCGCGCAGGCCGACAAAATTCACGCCTTTCACCACGCGGCCGCCGGTGACATCGAGACACGGAATAATTCGCTTGGCCAGCATCGCTAGAGCTCGACGAAGTTGCGCACGACCTTCAATCCAATCGGCCCGGACTTCTCGGGATGGAATTGAACGCCGAAGATGTTTTTCGTTTCCAGCACGGCGGTATAGGAAACGTTGTATTGGCAAGTAGCGGCGGTCGCGTCGTTCACAGGCGCGTAGTAACTGTGCGCGAAGTAAAGATAAGGATGCGGCGCAAGATTCGGCAAGAAGCTTCGCGCCATTGCGCGGCTCAATCTCGTTCCAACCCATGTGCGGCACGCGCGCCGTCGCTGGAAAGCGGCGGATCTCGCCAGGAAACAGTCCCAGCCCGCGCTCCTCGGGCGCTTCTTCGCTCGATTCGAACAGCGCCTGCAACCCCAGGCAAATGCCCAGAAAAGGCACGCCCGCCCGAATGCGTTCGATCAGCGCATCGCGGACCTGCATCTGATCCAGCGCCCGCATCATTTGCCCAAAATGGCCTACACCCGGCAGAATGATTTTCGTCGCGCGGCTGAGTCCTGCGGCATCCCGCACCAATTCGTATTCCGCGCCGATTTCCCCCAGCGTGTTTTGAACCGACCGCAGATTTCCCGCCCCGTAATCAAGGATCGTGATCATAACAGCCCCTTCGTCGATGGAAGCTGCTCCTTCAGCCGCGCGTCTTTGGAACACGCATAGCGCAGCGCGCGAGCGAAACATTTGAAGATCGCTTCAATCTTGTGATGGTTCGATCGGCCGTAAAGAACCTTCGCGTGCAGGTTCGCGCCCGCATGGTTGACGAAACCGCCGAAGAAATCCTCCACAAGTTCCGTCTGCAAATCGCCCACCAGCCGCACCTTCACTTTGTCTTTGTAAACCAGCGCCGGCCGACCGCCCAGATCGAGCGCCACCACGGCCAGCGTCTCATCCATGGTCATCACGAAATAGCCCGCGCGATTGATGCCCTTGCGATCGCCGAGCGCCTTCGAGAACAGCTGCCCGAGCACGATACCGACATCCTCCACCGTGTGATGCTGATCCACATCCAGATCGCCCGCCGCCTGCAACTTCAAATCGAACCCGCCGTGCTTGGTGAACAGCTCCAGCATGTGATCGAAAAATCGAATGCCGGTGGAAATTTCGTAGCGGCCGCGGCCTTCGATCTTGAACGATCCCTGAGATCTGCGTCTCCTTGGTGTCCCGCCGAACGCTAGCCGATCTCATTAATATCCTCGATCACCTGAATCGCGCCTTCCAGCCGCAGCAAGTCCACCAGCTCTTCACGCCGCGGGCTGTGGCGCGCCGCGATACCGATAAACGGCACGTACGCCGCCTTGGCGCAGCGCGCATCGTCCACCGTATCGCCGATGTAAAGCAGCTTCTTCGCTGGATGCATGGCGGCGATCTTCAGCAGCCCGTCCGGCGCGGGCTTTTCGCTCTCGACATCATTGGCGGATACCAGCAGAAAACGATCGCGCACTCCCTCGCGCTTCAGCGTGATCTCGGCCTCTTCAGTCGTACGCCCCGTGAAAATGGCGAAGTCGAATCGTTCGCCCAATCGATCGAGCAGCCCGTCGCGCGGCAGCCAGCGCTCGCGATGGATCATGCCCTGATCGAGAAACAGATAGTTGAAATACTCGATGATGGTCGCGTAGGGCAATCTCCACGCCCAGATCCCGGCAGATTTTCTGCGACAACAGCCAGTCATTATTCCAGCCGCCCTGGTTCTTGTAGTCCTGGATGGAATCGCGCGAAATCGTCTTGCCCCGTAAAATGTTCCACGGTCTTCACGATCGTTTCCCGATACGATTCGGTGACGTCCACCAGCACGCCATCCATATCGAACACCAACATCTGCCCTAAGTCACTCACCAGATTTGCTCCAATTCGGCCAGAAATCGCCGGATCTGATCGCGCGTGCCGACCGTGACGCGAACGCATCCGGGAATCTCATAACTCCGGTCGCGAACCAGCACGCCCCGCCGGCGCAGTTCATCGCGCACCGGAATGGCGCGCTTGCCGGCCTCAAACAACACAAAGTTCGCTTTGCTCTCGTAGTATGGAATGCCGAGCTTTTCCAGGCCCACATACAGCAGCTCGCGCGCGGCCAGCACTTCCGTGACGTATTTTTCGATGTAGGTCTTGTCCTGGATCGCCGCGTGCGCGGCCAGCGTCGCCAGTGTGTTCACACTGTAAGGCGACTGCGCCTTATGCAGAAAGTCAACATTTCCTGATTGTGAAAACAGGCAGCCCAGCCGCATCGCCGCCATGCCGTAAACTTTCGAGAACGTCCGGCTGACGAACAGATTCGGATAGTCATTGAGCAGCGGCAGCGCCGTCACGCCCGAGAATTCATAGTACGCTTCGTCAATCAAAACGGCTGCATTGGTAGCCTTTTCCAGAATTCGTTCGATTCCCGCGCGCGACGTTCCCGTACCAGTAGGATTGTTCGGATTCGCGATCAAAATGGCGCGCGTGGCAGGCCGAATGGCATCCAGCAGCTCTTCCAGCGGGAAGGCTAGCTTCTGCGCGCGATAGGGGATCTCCCGAATGCTCGCGCCGGCCACTTCCGAGTAAAAGCGATACATCGCGTACGACGGCCGCAAGCAGCAACACCTCGCCGCCATCGTCGATGTAGGTATTCACCAGTACCTGAATGGCTTCGTCCGTTCCATTGGTAAGGATGAAATCGTCCGGCTCGACTCCGAAAAATTCCGCCAGCTCCTGCTTGATCTCGCTGTATTCGGGATAAATCGCGAGGCCCGCTTCGCTCAAGTGCTCGCGAAGATATTCGATCACCTTGGGCGAAGCGCCCACCGTATTCTCGTTGAAATCCAGGCGCAGCTTGCCGGCACGCCCGCCGGTGGGCGGCGAATACGGCGCCATGTTCAGCACCGCGTCGCGCGGCTGCAAAACCCCAGGCGGCAAATCGATTCGCTTACTTGCCAAGACGCACCTCGACAGATCGGGCGTGCGCTTCCAAGCCCTCCGCGCGAGCTAGCGTAGTGATGGCCGGCGCAAGCTGCCGCAAACCATGCGGCGTGAGCTCCTGTACCGAGATCACCTTCACGAAATCCGCCGACGATAATCCACCGCGCACCCGGGCCGCCCCCGAAGTGGGAAGCACATGATTGGGACCGGTGGCATAATCGCCCGCAGCCTCCGGGCTGCTCGGTCCCACGAACACGCTGCCCGCGTGCTGGATCTTCGGCAGCAGACTGGGGTCATAAATCGCCAGATGTTCGGGCGCAAGTCGGTTCGATGCCTCCACCGCCGCGTCCATCGACGGACAGAGAATCACGGCGCTGTTATGGCGAATCGCTTCGCAGGCAACTGGCGCGGTCGGCAAGGTTTCCAGCTGTCGCGATACTTCCAGCACCACGAGCTCGGCCAAAGATCGCGAAGTAGTCAGCAGAATCGACGATGCTTCTACATCGTGCTCAGCCTGCGCCAGCATGTCCGCGGCAATTGAGCGGGCGTCGGCATCATCAGCGATGATCACGATCTCGGTAGGCCCGGCGACAAAATCGATCCCCACCTCGCCCGCCAGCAATTTCTTCGCAGCCGCGACATAGATATTGCCGGGACCGACGATACGATCCACCTTGGGAACCGTCTCGGTTCCAAACGCCAGCGCCGCGATGGCCTGCGCGCCACCGATCCGGAAAATGTTCTCCACCCCCAAAAACTTCGCCGCCGCCAGAATCTCCGCGCTCGGATGCGGCGACGTGACACAAATTGTACGTACGCCCGCCACCTGCGCGGGAATCACGGTCATTAACAATGTCGACGGCAGCGGATAACGGCCCGCGGGAATGTAGGCGCCCATCGATTCGAGCGGCCGCACCAGGCAGCCTAAGCGCCGGCCATCGGGAAAGTCCTTCCACGTTTCGCGCGGAAGCTGCAGCGCCGCATACTCGCGGATGTTGTTTGCGGCGGTTTCGATCGCGGCATAGAAATCAGGCGTCACGCGCGATTCCGCCGCTTGCCAGTCCGACTGCGGGATGATCAAGCCCGCGCCATCCAGGCTGTCGAACTTGCGCGCATATTCGAGCACCGCTTCATCGCCGCGTTTGCGCACGGCTTCTAAAATCGGAGCCACCACCTGCTCGGCCTCCGCCAGCCGGACGGTCTTGCGGGTGATGAAGCTTTGAGCCTCGCTTAGTGGAAGGATTCGCAACATGGTTCTATCGGTGCAGGCTTACATCACGATCTTGTTCAACGGATATTCAACGATTCCCTGGCCGCCCGCTTCCTTCAATCGTGGAATGATATTGCGCACCGTGATCTCTTCGAGAATGGTATGCACCGCAACCCAATCGTTATCGCTCAGGTTCGAAATGGTCGGATTCTTCAGCGCCGGTAAAATGCCCAGCACCGCGGGGAGACATTCCTTGCGAACATTGAGCATCAATCCAACCCGGCCCAGAGCATTGATGGCGCCATCTAGCAATAGGTGAATGTCTTCCACTTTGCGGCGTTTCCCGGCGTCTTTCCATGCGCCAACATTGGCGATGAGCTGCGTATTCGATTCCAGCACCGTCTCCACGATGCGCAGCTTGTTGGCCCGCAGCGACGATCCTGTTTCCGTTACCTCCACGATGGCATCGGCCAGCACGGGCGGCTTCACTTCCGTTGCGCCCCAGCTGAATTCCACTTTGGCCGTCACACCGTTCTTCGCCAGGTAGCGCCGCGTGGTGGCCACCAATTCAGTGGCAATGATCTTCCCCTCCAGATCTTTCACGCTTTGGAACGGCGACGCTTCGGGCACCGCCAGCACCCAGCGCACTTTGCCGAAGCTCTGCTTGGCATAAATCAAATCGGCCACCGCATGAACGTTTGCTTCGCTCTCTTCAATCCAATCGCGTCCGGTAAGTCCCGCGTCCAAAACGCCATCTTCGACGTAGCGCGCCATCTCTTGCGCGCGGATCATCATGCATTCGATTTCCGGGTCATCAATGGCCGGAAAATACGAACGCGAGCTGGTGGTGATATTGAAGCCCGCGCGCCGGAAAAGATCGATGGTCGTATTTTCCAGGCTGCCTTTTGGAATGCCGAGCTTGAGTTTCACGATTTGCTCCCGTACACCGCGTCCGGGTCGTAAGCGCGCGCTTCCGATGCCTTCCATTCGCCGTCTTGGAGCTTGCGGAAAAAACAACTTTGATAACCTTCATGGCAAACACCCGGTCCGAGCGCCTCCACTTGGATGAGCAGGGCGTCCAGATCGCAGTCGGTTGAAATATTCTTCACCACGAGCTTGTGCCCGGAGGACTCGCCTTTAAGCCAGAGCTTATTCCGCGAACGGCTGAAAAAGGTGGCGTACCCCGATTCTACGGTCTTGCGAAAGGCCTCTTCGTTCATGAAGCCAACCATCAAAACGCGGCCCGTGACATGATCCTGAATGACGGCGGTAATCAGCCCGTTGAGTTTACTGAAGTCGAGATTCATTTTCGATACCAGAAAAGTCCATACCAATAAAAAAGCCCGCCAGGTTGTCGGCGGGCGATTGTTCACTTCAAAAATTCGTTAAATTGCCGCCGATCGCCAGAAGTGTCGATGATGATGGTGATGGGCGAAGAGCATGAAAAGTTATTATAGCAAGTTGGGAGGCGATGTGAAACCTGCATTCGTCTTTGCTCATTGCTACGGCTGCAGAGGCGGCCTCTCAACTGCGAGCGCAACCGCCGATCACGTTCGACGTGGCCTCTATCCGGCCGCACAAGGGAGACGTAGTCATGGTGGGCGGTCAGTTTTCGGGCCCCCACATCAGGCTGGTGGCGAAGACCCTGACCAATCTCATTGGCCTGGCCTACCATCGCGAGAGCTATCAGTTCTCCGGGGCGCAGGGTTGGATGACGTCCGAGCGCTATGACCTGTTGGCTAACGCCCCCGGTGACAGCGCCCCGAGCCAGGAGAATCTCAGGCTTATGCTTCAGGCCTTGCTCGCGGATCGTTTTCGATTGAAGGTTCATCTGGAAACGAAAGAGCGCCCAGTGTACGGGCTGGTGGTCGGCAAAAATGGTCCGAAGCTGAAAGAGAGTACCGCCAACGAGTATTCACAAACCGCGAGCGGTAATCGAACCGCTCACATGACGTTCGCAAAAGCAACCATGGAACAATTGGCAAGCATTTTGTCCTATAGCGCGGGGCGGCCTGTATTCGATAACACGGGACTTCGAGCTTTTTATGACTTCACGCTGAATTGGACTCCCGACTACGACCAAGCACCGCCACCCAATTCTAGTGGCATAGACATCTTCACCGCGCTTCAAGAGCAGCCCGGTCTCAAGTTAGAACCGCAGAAAGCCCGGATCGAAATTCTCGTGATCGACCACGCCGAGAAGCCCTCCGAGAATTAGCGCCGGTGGCGCCAGAGCGGGTGCATACCGTCGCCTTCGCGCTGCCCATTCGCCAAAAACAGCCCTTACTGTTTCTGTTCCCGGCGTTCCTGCAAGTTTTTAACGAACGCGAGCATCGACGCCCGCTCGTCGTCATCCAGTTTTCCGTCGCCGTTCTTGTCGAACAGCTTGAACAGTTGCGTCAGCCTCTGCACGGCGTTGGGCGAGAGCATCTCATAGGGCAAATCTTGTAAGGTATGGACCTGGCTCAGGAATTGATCCACGTACTGCTTGCTGACGTCGCGCTGCAGTTCGCGGATATCGCCGCGCGTGGGCAGAACGACAGTCAGGAACACCAACGCCATTTCGTCCGTGGTTTGTTCGCCCCAATGAACGCGGACCGGCGGATGCGCCGGGTTGTGCGGATTGTTTTCCGAATTGTCGTAGGTGTATTCCAGATCGATCCGCGTTCCCTTGGGCAGATCGATCGGAGTTTTGTATCGATAAGCGTTCTGCCAGTTGAAATCCCAATCTTTGATCCAGATGAGGGGCTTGGTGGATCCGTCCGGCAGCGTCGCGGTTATTTTCATGTCCCTGCAAAGATAATGCGCGTGCGGAGTTACGCCTGCCAGTTGCACGTCGCGCGGCAAGGTGAGCGAAGCCTTCGCGACGTAATGCGAATCTCCCGCCGGGATGTCCAGTTGATGATCGAACAACAGAATGGACGCGCGGCCCTTGGTGGGCGCGCCCGAGAAGCTCAACCCGAACGACGATTGATCCTGTTCCGGCTTGCCGGAAAGATGATAGTGGATCTGAATCACCACGTCCATGCCTTTTCGAAGCGGGAGGGAAAGCGCCGGATCGTGAAGCTGCGGGGTGAATCCGGGCGCCCATCCTCCAATCAATCCGGCGGCGGGAAATCCAGGCCCTCCGAAGCAGGGATAGCTTCCATCGGGACTCGCCGCAGCCAGTTCCCTGGCTTTGCCGCTCGCGTCCAGGAAGACCAGCGCGTGATGCACGATGCGGCGATTACCGGGACGAAATTCGGTTCCATCGACGTACACGTCGTGATCCAGACCGGTGGGCAGCACGAAGCAGCGATACTGATCGGGTCCGTCGGCCGGCAGAGAATACTTCACCGGCATGGTCAGCACCTGATCCGGCTGGCCGCCCTGCCATCCATCGGCGAACTTGGGCGGCACCGGCTTCAAGTTCGGATCGCCTTCCGGGGTGCCGGCTTTGACCCACTCTTGAATCAGCGCGATCTGCGCAGTGGTGAGGCGGCGCTCGCCCGCGAAATCGCCGTATCCCGGTTCCGCCTTCCAGGGAGGCATGAAACGTGCGCCCACCGCGCCAGCGATTAAAGCGGCTCGTTTCGCTGCGTCCTGATATGTGAGCAGGGGGAACGGCGCCACTTCGCCCGGCCGGTGACAGTTGGCGCAGTTCGTGTGCAGGATCGGCGCGATGTCTTTATTAAACGTGGGCACCGTTGCGGCGCCGGCGGCAATCGGCAGCGCCAACAACAGAATGGCCGCGAATTGTTTCATGTTGCTTGGCCTTTAGTTCGTTTGGCTGACCTTTACCGGTGCGATCGCGCAGCCAAAGGCAGCGGTGCGGGCATGCGGAACCGGCTTGCCAGACAGTACGGCATCCAGCGCTTCCCGCAGATCGAACTTGGTCGGCACCTGCCGCCGTATGTTGAAATCTTCCACCAGATTGTCGATGCGTCCCAGGTAAAGCAGCGTCCCATCCGGCGTGAGCACGGCCGCCGAAGGAATGGTGGTGGCGCCCGTCATTTTTACCAGAACCTGATGGGGATCGAACAGCACGGGAAAAGAAAACTGGTAGTCCTTGGTGTGCTGAACTACGTCGTCGTCGGCAATGGTGGTGTCGGCTTGCACCGCGTAGAAGGCCACTCCCCGGCCCTCATAGTCTCGCCGTGTCCGGTTCATTTCTGGAACCTCGTTGTTGCTCAATGGGCAATCCGTCGTCGTAAAGAATACGACAACCGCCTTCTTTCCGTTCCATTCTTCCGGAGAGTGGATCGCGTTACCCGTATCGCGCAATGCGAACTGGGGCCGCTGGGCAGCAAAGGCCGCGGCGCAGACTATCACACCGGCCAGCACAACTCGAAGCATGATTCCTTCAGTTTAGTTGGTTTTCAGCTCCGCGTACAGTTGGCGGACAAAGCGCTCGGACGTGGTGGAGGCGCTCGGAATTCGCGCGTCGTAATCGGAAGTAGGCTTGGCCGCCAGAACTTCGTCCACGGTCTTGCCTTCCTGTACCATCGCCGCTACTTTGTCTCGAATGGCGAGAATCATATCGCGGTGCGCGATCAATCCGGCGCGGTCCACCATCACGCCGTGGCCTGGAATAATTTTCGTGTTTGGACCAGCCATGCCGATGGTAGTGCCGAGACCCTCCAGCATTCCGTTGAGCGATCCACCGTTGGTGCGGTCGATGTTCGGGAAACCAAGCGAGCGGAAGTAATCTCCCGTCATGAGCACGTCGTTGGAAGTGAAATGTATTAAAGTGTCGCCATCGGTGTGCGCTCGGTGGATCGGGATCAATTGCACCTCTTCGCCATCCATGTGGATGGTCACGGGCCCTTCGTAAGTCACCACTGGCAGCGCTTCAGCAGGCGCGGGCACTCCCGGTGCTCCGTTGGCCCCCGGCGACGGGTGTTCCAGCCGCCAGCGCAGCTCATCGCGCGCGAAGATGGTAGCGCCCATTTTCGCGAAGTTTGCGTTGCCGCCGGTGTGATCGCCATGAACATGAGTGTTCACCATAAAGCGAATCGGCTTGTCGGAGATTTGGTGGATGGCGGCGGCGATCTTCTCTGACAGTGGCGCAAACTCCGAATCCACCATGAAGACGCCATCCTGCCCAACTAGCACGCCGATGGTGCCGCCCTGGCCCTCCAGCGTGTAGAAATTGTCGCTGATCTTGGTGGTCTTGATGACCACTTTACTGAAATCGGGTTGCGGGGCCTGCGCGTAAACGGTGGTGGCGAGCACCGCGAAGGAAAGTGCAAACAGGGTGGTTTTCATTGGCTAATAGTTTATCTCACACCTGCATGCCCCAGCGGCGGACGGTACGATTCTCGATGGTTCGGAAGATGAGATTTTCGACAAGCAATCCAAACAGAATTACGGTGAGTAGTCCCGCAAATACGTTCGGAATCAAAAGCTGGTTCTTCTGCTCGAAAATGTACCAGCCCAAGCCGCCGGAGCCGGAACTGACGCCGAACACCAGTTCGGCTGCGATCAACGTGCGCCACGCAAACGCCCAGCCTACTTTCAGGCCCGTGAGGATGCTGGGGAACGCGCCCGGAATCAAGATGCGGGCGACATACCCGATTTTCGAGAGTCCATAGTTCTGCCCGACCATTCGAAGTGTCGGACTCACCGCGCGAAATCCAGAGAAAGTGTTGAGAGACACGGTCCAGAGCACGGCCTGGATCAGCACGAAAATGATGCTTCCATTTCCCAGGCCGAACCAGATCAGCGCCAGAGGCAGCAGTGCGATGGAAGGCAGTGGATTGAACATGGACGTCAGCATTTCGAGTAAATCTGCTCCGATGCGCGTCATGCTGGCGAAGGCAGTGAGCAGCGCGGCGATAGCGAGTCCCGCCACATAGCCCTTCAGCAGCAATTGAATTGTGTACGAGGCGGCTTTCGGCAATTCGCCCGAGACCATGGCGGCGAAGAACGCTTTTATCGTGTCCACGAATGTGGGAAAAAGCAGGGGGTTATTCAGCCAGCGCGCATAGCCTTCCCAGATCAGCGCGAGAACAATCAGCAGGAACGTCTTTCGCACGGCGTTGATGTCCCATAAGCGGGTCCACAAGCTGATCCGGTCAGGCATCGAAGAGTAACTCCTGAAGTTCGGCCTCGCTGCACTCGTTAGTCAATTCCGCTTTCACCTGTCCGGGATGCGCACTGAGAACCAAGATGCGCGTGCCAATCCGAATCGCCTCAGAAATGGAGTGCGTGACAAAGAGCACGGTAAACTTAGTCTCCTGCCAGAGTTGCAGCAGTTCCTCTTGCATCTGGGCGCGCGTGAGTGCATCCAAGGCGGCAAAGGGCTCGTCCATCAAGAGAATGCGAGGCTCCATTGCGAGTGCCCGCGCAATGGCAGCCCGCTGCTTCATGCCCCCGGACAGTGTATGCGGATAGCTGTTGGCAAACTCGGTCAGCTTCACTTTTTGAATATTGTGCATCGCGCGTTCTTCGGCTTGGCGCCGGGGAGACTTGCCGCTGGCAGTCAAGGCAAAAACAATATTTTCCTTTACTGTCTTCCAGGGGAGAAGCTGATCGAACTCCTGAAATACGAAGACCCGGTCGGGCGCGGGCGCTTTCACCATTTTGCCATCCAGAAGAATTTCGCCCTCCACTGGGCGAATATAGCCGCCGACGGCCTTGAGCAGCGTCGACTTACCGCAACCGGAGGGTCCGAGAACCACAAACCGGTCAGATTCCATAATTTTAAAGCTTACGCGATAAGTAGCAGTTACTAAGTGGTCCTTGCTTCGGTATTGAAGCGTTACGCCCCGGACCTCGAGCATCAGCTTCCGGGCGCTCCCTGAATTTCGGGAAAGAACAGGTCTTTCCAGGAGGCAGGCCGATTCTTGATCGATCCAACGTCATGCATGAAGGTTGCGTATTTCATGACGTTCTCGGGCGTGGTGGTGAATTTGACGTGTGGATCGTCGAGCACTTCCACGATTTCATTCACCGAAAAGCCTTTCTCTCCGCCCGTGGATGCCAGCAGAATCTGGGCCGCGGTCTTCTTGTCGGCGATGATCCTGCGATTCGCCTCTTGCAGAGCTTTGAGCACGGCCCCGTAGACCTTTGGATTCTGCTCGCGGAACCTTGCCGTGGTGGAGACCATGGTAAACGTCGTGGATCCGCCCATGATGTCGTCCGTGGTCAAGACGGTGTGAATGCGCGGGTCCTTGCGCTCGCGCTGGGCAAACGGCGGCGAGGTGAAATGGGAATCCACGGCGCCGGACCCCGAGAGCAGCGCGATTACGCCATCGGGATGCGTCATTGTCACGGTGAACTTATCGAAATGATATATATCGCGCGTGCCGTATTTCCGCCTCGCGTACATTTGCATCACCAGCGACGGTATGGACACTTTGATGGCCGTTACCGCGATGCGATCATGATCGGTGATGTCGTCGAGGTTCTTCATGCTGGGTGACCGCGTGTTGAGATACATCGGCAGCGAGGTCATGGCCGCGACGCCTTTGACCTTGGCCGACGTTATCGTGCGATCCCACAAGGTGAGAAACGCGGGCGGTCCGGCAGCGATGAAATCCGCCGAGCCTGACAGCAAAGCGTCATTCATCACGGATGGCCCGCCGATATTGATCCAGCGCACATGCAGATTATGGATGCCTGCTTCCTGGGCGTATTTCTCGATCAAGTCATACTTTTGCATGACGAGCAACGGGAGGAATCCGACGCCGCCCGCGCCGATGGGGAATCGCACTTCGCTAACCTCGGCATGAGCGGTCGCCGAAAGCACGGCCGCAAGACAAGTGATGAACGTCAGCTTCCGCATGCCTGTTGAACCAATTCGTTGACGTCCGCGAGTTCGTCGATGCGCCAGCACAACTCGATGACCCGTTCCACTTGATCCGACGGCAACGCCAAGACGGCTTGATCGCGAAATTTGTCGTTGAGTTGCTGGTTGCTCAAAGGCCGATTCACATTGCCGAGGGATTTTTCCACGAACCGGCTGATCTTTTCGCCTGTCACCAATTCTACTTCGACGTTCGCCTGGTCCTCTGTAAGCGACGGATCACCGACTGCTGTGGCGCTTTCACGCACGCGCTTGATCGCCCGATCGTTGACCGCTTCGTCGGTATACTCCCGTATGCCGGCTTTGCCGCGCACCAAGCCGATGGCAGCGCCGTGATAGACAGAAAACTTGCCCTGCAGGCCGCGCGTAATATTTTGCTGGTTGCAGAGATCGAGAACCAGAGGCGCGACACGCAGACGAACCGCGCGGATCGATTCCGGCGCCGGTTTATTTTTGTTGTGAATCTGGATCGCGCCGTCGATGGTGGGGTGATTCACAATTCCACATGGAAATGGTTTATAGGTATTGGCGCGCAGATCGAAGTCGACGCCCAGGTCTGCAGTGATCTTGGACAAATCGTACTTCGCGGCTTGCACCGCCGCAAAGCCCCGCGGACCCTCCAGGCCATGCACGCCCGACGTAAAGCCAGCTTGCGCCAGCAATGCCGAAGCGTAGCCATTCTGCGCGGCGCGGCCCGGATGCAACGATTTCGCCATGGATCCGAACATCTCGCGCAATCCCGCCGCCTGCGTGGCCGCGAGCCCGATAGCCCAAATCATCTGCTGTTCATTGAGGCCCGATCAACTTTCCGATGGCCACGGCCGCGCCGAACACACCGGCTGTACCGGTGATGTGCCAGCCGATATCGTAGTGCGCGGGATAAACCGAGTTCCCGATCCGCGATTCGGCTTCAAATCCCAAGATAAATGCGTGGACAAAATCGCGCCCACTTACCGGATTAGCACTCGCGTAGGCAAACAGAGCGGAGGCTACCGGCGAACTGGGATGTATATAGTTTTTGGGCGTCGTGTCGTCGTAATCGTAGACGTGCGAGCTGATCCCGTTCATCAGTGCAGCGTGCAGTGGGTCGACACGCTCGGCGCGCCCGAGTATGCTTGCAATGGGCGGCCCGAAAAATGGAGCGAACGCGCACATTGCGATGTTCACCGCCGGGTCCGGACTCCCGCCGAGCGCGCAGCCGGTGTAATTGACGATGGCGCGCAACGCTTCCCTGCGTACATCATCAGGAATATCTTCCAGGTGGCTCTTCACCACCCACGAAGCCAGTTCTTTGGTTTCAGACATGAGTTAGGGTAAAGCGAACACGTACAGAGACTCTGTGTTACTGGGATTCGGATCGGTGATCGCTCCGCCGCCCGACGCACTTACCGCGACATACTGCTTGCCGTCTTTGCCTTGGTAAGTGATGGGCACCGAGAGCGCGCTGTAGTCGAGCTTCGTCACCCACAGCTCCTTCCCGTCCTTGGAATTGAAGGCGCGAAAGCGGCGATCGTTGGAAGCGCCGATGAAGATCAGGCCGCCCGCCGTTGCGATGGAGCCGCCCAGATTAATGCGGCCGGTGTTTTGTTTATCCTTCGGCAACGTCGTCGGTGATGCCGAGCCGCACTTGCCAGGCAATATCGCCGGTATTCGCATTCACGGCCGTCAGCAATCCCCACGGCGGTTTCTGGCAGGGCCAGCTGGATTCGCCCATCAAGTGCCCGTCTTTGTTCACCTTGCGATCCCAGAACTTCGAATTGATCGGGCTGCCATACACACTGCGCTGATCGTACGGAACCTTGCCGCCCGGAGGCATCTTCTCGATCCATCCGATGGCGCCGTAATCGGACGAGTTCAAGAACACGTAGCCCAGCTTGGGATCGCTGGATAGTCCGCCCCAATCAGTGCCGCCGATCGGGCCAGGGAACATGACGCTCGATACCGGGCGGCGCGCCAGGCGCTCGATACACCCAAGGCGTGAATGGCCCAGCATTGTAGAGCTTGCCGCCACTTTTCTCCACCAGTTCCCGGCAAGCTTGGGCATGCTCTTCGTTCGTGTCTTCAGCAGTTACTAAGTCGGACGCATCGAAACTGTGACGTCCAATGGCCGGCGGCTTCAACGGGATGGGCTGCGTCGGCGACGTGGATTCGCCCGGCACAGTGCTCTGCGCCACCGGCGTTTCCTTGATGCCGAAGACCGGCTTGCCTGTCTCGCGATTCAGAATGTACAAATATCCCACCTTGCCGGTTTGCACTAGCGCGGGAATTTTCTTGCCGTTCACCGTCAGGTCCATGAGCACCGGCGCGGGCGGCAGATCGAAATCCCAGAGGTCATGATGCACCGCCTGGAAAAACCATTTCACCTTACCGGTGTTTGCATCCAGCGCGACCACCGAATTGCCGTACAGATCGTTACCCTTGCGGTCAAAGCCATAATAATCGCTGGCCGGACTTCCAAAGGTTGTGTAGAGCAAGCCGCGCTGGGCATCCACGGTCATGTAAAATCCCCAATTGTTGACGCCGGTGCGATCCTTCCAACCGTCCTCAGGCCAGGTGTCGTGACCGGCTTCGCCCGGCCGGGGCACCGAGTGAAAATCCCACACCTGCGGCGCCAGTGCGCGCATCGTAAGCACGCGTATCGCCCGGCTGGCCCGTGGCCGGCTGCTCGGGAACATTTGCTCCAACGAAGATCAGGTTCCTGAAAACGGTCGGCGGCGAGTCATACGGCACCACCAAATCCACTTCACCTTCATTGCCAAAACCTGGATCCATCTTGCCGGTCTTCGCGTTAAGCGCGAGCATTTTTTTTCCGGCCGTAACGATCACACGCGGCGGATTGGTGCCGATCACCGGGCCAGTACGAGACACCGCGAGCCGACACTTTGCCCGCCGTCACCTCATAGCTCCAGATTTCCTTGCCGGTTTCTGGCTCCAGCGCCACCACACGCTTGCCGCTGGGAAGATACATCACGCCGTTCACCACAATCGGCGTCACTTGCGAAAAAGCGAAGCCGACCGGCGGCTCGGTCATTTCATTTTCGGATCGGAACCGATATTTCCAGGCGAGCTTGAGATTCGCTACGTTCGAAGGATTGATCTGCGCGAGCGGCGAATAGCGCGTAGCAGCCGGATCGTGCGCGAACATCGGCCAATCGCCCCTTTGGGCGAGAAGCGCCGGTACGACACAGCAAATTCCTAGAATGAATTTGCCGGTCACTTCGCAGCCACCGCCGCGGGGAGAAAACGCAACATAGTGTCTCCTCGGCCCAGGCTTCATAGAGCGATGTTTTGGGCCGTTCGACTATTGTATGCCGAGTTGCATGCAGACTGGGATACGTTTCTCGAAATCTGTTCAGGTCCACCCAAAACGATCAGGTCGGCGCCTCCAGCGAGGGCGCATTCCAGAATTCGGTCGTCATCTGGCACTATGACCCGCGGCGCGACCCTCAGCTGCACAACGGTCGCCACACCTACCCGAATCTTTAGCTGGTTGATAATCTCGGCCGCGGGCATTTGAGGCCCAGACCCACTATCTCGCCCGAAGGACTTGAAGGGATTGGGATCGCGCGCCCAGCCGATTTTCTGAGAGCGCCTGGATGGCGCAATGCCCGCTGGAACAAGTACGGCGGCCGCGAAAAGCGAAATCTCCAAGAGGCCAAACAATTGAGAAGTAGCACCCCCGTTCGTCCCCGTGATGTTACCCACCCGCATCATGTATGATGACTGTCCGACAGCCTTCGTTCAAATCCTGAACCTCGGGGAGGGCACGCTTCATGCTCCGCGTCAGAAGTTTTTGCGCCGCGGCCGGCACGCTGGCCGGCTTGCTAATCGTGACGGCCTACTGGGCTCAATCGCAGTCCCAGCCTTCAGCCGAGCCCGCGCCGACGCCCGTCACGCTGCGCGATTACCAGCCTGTCACCGCCGAACGCCTGCTGCATCCTGAAGACGGCAACTGGCTCTCTATCCGCCGCACCTACGATGGCTGGGGCTACAGCCCGCTCGATCAGATCACGGTGGACAACGTTAAGAACTTGCGCCCGGTCTGGATTTTCTCCACCGGCGAACCCAAAGTCCACGAAGCCGCGCCGCTGGTGAACCACGGAGCCCTCTTCGTATCCACTCCGAACAACCAGGTGATCGCGATCGATGTCCGCACGGGCAACCTTCTGTGGCGCTACCGAAAGCCGCGATCTGCCGGCGCCGTGGTCGCGCACGATACCAGCCGCGGGGTGGCTCTTTACGGCGACAAGGTCTACTACGCGTCGGGCGATGCAGTGTTGGTCGCTTTAGATGCCCGGACCGGCAAGGAAGTCTGGACCACTCAGGTAGCGGACAGCAAATCGGCCTACTACATCACACTCGCGCCGCTAATCGCCGGAGGCAAGGTGATGGTGGGCGCATCGGGTGGCGAGTTCGGCATCCGCGGCTTCGTGGCCGCGTATGATCCTGACACCGGCAAAGAGCAATGGCGGACTTACACGATACCGGCACCCGGAGAACCTGGCAGCGAGACCTGGCCGAAAGGCGGCGATCAATGGAAGACGGGCGGCGGCTCGGTGTGGGTAACGGGCAACTACGATCCCGCTACCAATCTCGCCTACTGGGGAGTGGGCAACGGCGGCCCTTGGATGGGCGATCGGCGGCCCGGCGACAATCTCTATGTTTCCTCCACCATCGCTCTGGACGTAGCCACCGGCGCGATCAAAGGACACTTCCAGTACAATCCCAACGACTCCTGGGATTGGGACGAAGTTTCGCCGCCGATCCTGGTGGACTTTCAGAGAAACGGCCGCACGTTTAAAGGACTGATCGATGTCGCGCGTGATGGCTACTTGTGGTTTCTCGATCGCGGCGATGCGACCACCGGCGGACGCATCAAATTTATTGAAGGCAAGCCCTACGTTTATCAGAACGTCTTTCGGAGCCTGGACCCGGAAACCGGGCGGCCCGACGTGGATCCTGCGCACAAGCCGGGTACGGGAAAGCAGGCGGACTTTTGCCCGGACTTGCACGGCGGAAAAAACTGGCCTCCCATCGCGTTCAGTCCGAAGACACGCATGATCTACATTCCCGCCAATAACAATCTCTGCGGCTCATCGATGGGAACCCAGGTGGAGTATTCGGCGGGCGAGGGATTTACAGGAGTGAGGATGGGGACCGGCGGTGTCGTACCGGGAGCCGATCACTTCGGCGAGGTGCAGGCTTGGAACGTGGACACCGGCAAGCTGGTGTGGAAGCACGCCTACGCGAAGAGTCCGAACTGGGGCGCCATGTTGGTAACCGCCGGGGGCTTGGTGTTCAGCGGCGGGACCAACGATCGCAAGATGCACGCGTTTAACGCAGCCACTGGGAAGCTGCTCTGGGAGTTTCCCACCAACTCAGGCATTCTGGCGCCGCCCACGACGTTTACGATGGATGGCAAGCAGTACATCGCGATTCTTTCGGGTTGGGGCGGCGATTCGCGCGGCATGGAAGCCACTCTGGATCGTGAATTCCCGGGCGAATATCCTGAGGTGCCCGAAGGCGGTGCCGTCTGGGTGTTTGCGCTGCCATAGAGGAACTCTGTTGCTGGCCGAGGCGGTAGTTTCCAAATTACTGGATTCTGGCAGGTGAATTAAAATAAAGCGGGGAATTTATGCGAAAAGCAATTCTCGCGATCTTGCTGGCCGGTCCGCTTCTGGTCCAATCTCCGCAATTCGATGTGGCGTCCGTCAGGCCTTTCGCCCCCGCGCGGGGACAGGTTGCCGCCGGTCTTCACTTTGATGGTGCGCAGGTTCGGGGAGTCGGTCTGTCGCTCCGAGACTATCTGGCCACCGCCTTCAGGACCAAGGCGACGTTGATCTCCGGACCGGATTGGACGGCGACGGAGCGTTACGATATTTCCGCAACGCTTCCGGACGGCGGCACGAAGGCTCAGGTTCCGGAAATGCTTCAGGCTCTTCTCGCCGACAGGTTCCAGGTGAAACTGCACAACGAGAAGAAGGAGTTTCCGATTTTCGCGCTCGTGCTTGCCAAAGGCCCGCCGAAGCTGAAAGAGTTACCGCCCGATCCGAACGAAGATAAGAAAAATGACGAGCCTGTGGGCATGGCCAACGTCGCCACCATCGCCGCCGTCGGCAACGGGGTAAGCGTCCAGTATGCGCGCGGAGCGTCATTCTCGGTGGGCAACAACCGGATTGAAGTCACGAAACTGCCGCTGTGGGTGTTTTGCAGGAACCTGGAACGATACTCCGACCGCCAGATCGTCGACATGACCGGGCTAACCGGCTCCTACACTTTCACGGTCGACGTCACTCCGGAGGATTATATGGCCATGCTGCTCCGTTCCGCGGTCTTGCGTGGCGCGAACATCATGCCCGAAGCGCAGAAGCTGCTGGACGCCACTCCGTCCTCTGCGATTAGCGATGCCCTGCAGCAGGTGGGCCTGAAACTGGAGCAGCGCAAAGCCCCGCTCGACATTCTTGTAATTGATAGCGCCTTGAAAACCCCGACAGCCAATTAGACGGTGCCGATCGCCGGAACAAAATCACAATGATGTGTTGCTTCGTAATAGGCTGGGGCCTTGCTATCCTAGAGGCGACGGACTTCCTCCGCACCTTCAACCGTGAAAATTGGTTTTGTAAGTCTCGGATGCCCTAAGAACCTCGTGGATACGGAGGTGATGATGGGGCATTTGGCCGAGCGCGGGCACGAGCTGACGCCGGAACCGGGCGACGCCGAAGTCCTGGTGGTGAACACCTGCAGCTTCATCGATCCGGCCAAGCAGGAATCCATCGACACCATTCTGGAGATGGCCGAATACAAGAAATCCGGCCGCGCGCGGAAGCTCATCGTGGCGGGATGCATGGTGGAGCGCTATCGCGATCAGATTCGCGACCAGCTTCCGGAAGTGGACGCGCTGGTCGGAACCAACGAGCTTTCGAAAATCGTCGCGGTGTGCGAGGGCTTTGAGCCGGACAGCAACGCGCTAGAGCCTTACCTCTATCACGACCTCACGCCGCGCGTGCTGTCCACCGCCAGCCATTTCGCATACATCAAGATCGCCGAGGGCTGCGATCATCCGTGTTCGTTCTGCGTGATCCCGCAGTATCGCGGCAAGTTTCGCAGCCGGCGGTTTGAATCGGTGATTGCCGAGGCTACGCGGATGTTCGCGAGCGGCGTTCGCGAGATCAATCTGATCGGCCAGGACACCACATCGTATGGCGAAGACCTGGGAATCAAAGACGGGCTGGCGAATTTGATGGCGCGGCTGGCGCAGATCGAAACGGAACGCGAAAAATGGATCCGGTTTCTCTATTGCTATCCGAACCGGATCACGCAAAAGCTGCTCGACACCATCGCCGAACACGCAGCCCTGGTGAAATACATCGACATGCCGCTGCAGCATGCCAGTTCCAACGTGCTGAAGCGCATGAAGCGCGGATCGCATGGCGATTTTTTCCTGAAGCTGCTGGAGCGCATTCGCGCGACCATTCCGGGCGTCGCAATTCGGACCAGCATGATCGTGGGATTTCCCGGCGAAACCGACGCGGACTTCGAGATCCTGTGCGATTTCGTGAAGGCCGCGCAGCTCGACCGGTTGGGCGTGTTTTCCTATTCGGACGAAGACACCAGCGCCAGTTTTCATCTGGACGCCAAGGTGGACGGCCGCACCATTCACAATCGCAAGCAGAAGTTGATGGCCGTGCAGCGGCGCATTTCGAAGGCGCGGAACCGGAAGATGATCGGCCGCGAGGTGGACGTTCTCATCGAGGGCCCGTCCGCGGATACCGATTTGTTGTGGCAGGCGCGCATGTCCACGCAGGCGCCCGAAATCGACGGCTTCTGCTATGTGAACGATTTTGCCGGTGCGCCGCCCCGGCGCGGCGAGATCCGCCGCATGCGCATTACCGAAGCGCACGATTACGATCTGATCGGCGCGTTGGACGTGGCTTCCGAAGAGCCCGCGCCGGTTCCCGCAGCCAACGCTTTTCCGATCCTTGCCGCGACGAGATGAAGTGCCCCATCTGCAAAAAGGACGTTTCTCCCGAGGACCCGTTTTTCCCTTTCTGTAGCGAGCGCTGCAAGATCATCGATCTCGGCAATTGGGCCAGCGAGAAATACGTGATCTCCACTCCGGTGCAGCCTGAGGATTTGGAGAACGAAAACGAAGGCCAGGAATAACCGATGCCTCGGCGCAGTTCCGGCGCTTTTCTGATCGCCACCTGGTTTGGCTGCGGCTACGCGCCCAAAGCGCCGGGGACCGCGGGATCGCTGGCCGGCCTTGTGATCGCAATCGCGCTCAACTATGCGGGATACGGACGCGGAACACTGCTTCTCCTCACCGCGATTCTGCTCGCGCCGGGGATCTGGTCGGCCAGCGTGGTGGCAAGAGAAACGAACATAACAGATCCTCAGATCGTGGTGGTGGACGAAGTGATCGGCCAATGGATCACGCTCGCAGGCGCCGCCACGTTCAACTGGAAAACATATCTGGCCGCGTTCGTGCTGTTCCGCCTGCTCGACATTTGGAAGCCCGCGCCGGCGCGCCAACTCGAAAGTTTGCCGGGCGGCTGGGGCATCGTCGCCGACGACGTGATGGCGGGGCTTTACGGCGCGCTTGCTATATTCGTATTAGATCGTTTGCATCTGTTTACCTATGGCATCTAAGAAGGACTCGAATGGCCGTCCGCAGATTTCCACCGTGACCCCGGAAGCGGCCATCCCGGGTGGCGAGTTTCAAATCCGCGGCGCAGGCCTGGCGAAATCCGAACGGCCGCGCGTCACCATCGGAGATATGGAGGCGCCCATCGTCATCGGGTCCGATTCCTGCGTGATCGTGCGCGTGCCGGAAGGCGCGTCGGCGGGCGAACTGGTGGTCGCAAATGGAGCGCTGAGCAGCCAGGCCTGGACCTGCGACATCGGAATCCAGATCGCCGAGAATCTTTATCCGGTCGGCAACCCCGCGGTGGATTCCTTCGGCAACATCTACGTCACGTTCAGCGGCTCGCGCGGGCAGAAGACGCCTGTGTCGGTCTACAAGATCGACCTGAACTACAACTCCAAGCCGTTCGCGAGCGAGATCATGAACGCCACCGGCCTGGCTTTCGACAAAGCCGGCACGCTCTACATTTCCAGCCGCTACGACGGCATCATCTATCAGGCCACTTCGGCCGGCAACGTGTCGGTCTACGTGGAAGGCATGGGCGTTGCCACCGGCATCGCGTTTGATCCGGACGAGAACCTGTACGTGGGCGATCGCAGCGGCACGGTGTTCAAGATCAGCCGCTCGCGGCAAATTTACGTTTTCGCCACGCTGGAGCCTTCCATCGCCGCGTATCATTTCGCGTTTGGGAACGACGGCTACCTGTACGTCGCGGGTCCCACCACATCCAGCTTCGATTCGGTGAATCGCATTTCGCCGGCCGGTGAAGTGGAGACGTACTATCGCGGCCTGGGCCGTCCGCAGGGCCTGGCGTTCGATGCCGAAGGGCGCTTGTATGTGGCGGCGTCGCTCGGCGGCCGCCGCGGAGTGGTTCGCTTCGATCACGATCGGAATCCGGAGCTGTTTCTCTCCGGTCCCGGAATTGTGGGCTTGGCGTTCACGCCGTCGCGCGCCATGGCGGTGTGCACCAACAACGCGCTGTATCGCGTGGATGTCGGCATCGCAGGCAGACCTCTTCCCTACTAATGCCGGACGCGGAGATCATCGCCGTCGGCTCGGAATTGTTGACGCCGCAGAGGCTCGACACCAACTCGCTGTATCTCACCGATCAGCTCAACGCACTGGGCGTGGAGGTGGTGCGCAAAACCGTGGTCGGCGACGAGCGCGAGCGGCTCACCGATAGCATCCTGGGCGCGGCGGCGCGATCGAAAATTGTAGTGCTGACCGGCGGCTTGGGGCCGACCGAAGATGATTTGACGCGCGACGCAGTGGCCAGCGCGCTGGGCCGCACGCTGGTTTTTCAGCAGGACATTTGCGATCGCATCGAGGCGCGCCTGCGCTACTTCGGCCGCAAGATGGCGGAGATCAATCGGCGCCAGGCTTACGTCATCGAAGGCGCGGAGGTGTTGCCCAACGATCGCGGCACCGCGCCGGGCCAATGGATCGCAAACGACGGCGTGGTCTTCATGCTGCTGCCCGGTCCGCCCATGGAAATGAAGCCGATGTTCGAAGCAGCAATGCCTGCCGCGCCTCGAAAAGTTTCTGCCGCCGCAAGTGATTCGGACACGCTGGCTGCGCGTGGTTGGGATGGGCGAATCCGATCTGGATCAGTTGATTTCGCCCGTCTATAAGCGCTACGCGAATCTGGCGACCACGATTCTGGCCGTATCGGGCGAGATTCACGTCCATCTGCGTGCGCGCTGCGCGACTGCGCAAGAGGCCGAGACATTGGTGGCGCAAGCCAGCGCCGAGATCGAGCCGCTGCTGGGCGATCGCGTCTATTCGTGCAACGGCGATTCGCTCGAAAAAGTGATCGGCGATCTGTTGCGCGCGCGGCATGCGTCGCTGAGCGTGGCCGAAAGCGCCACCAGCGGGCTGCTGGGAGGGAGAATCACGGCGGTGCCATCGGCGTCGGATTACTTTCGCGGCGGATTCATCACTTACTCCGATCAAATGAAGATCCGGCTTCTGAATGTGCCGGCGGAACTGATCGCGGAGCACAGCGCGGTAAGCGAGCCGGTGGCGAAGGCGATGGCGGAAGGCGCGCGGGCCGGAACAGGATCGGACTATGCGCTGTCCATCACCGGCTATGCGGGACCGGATGGCGAGAAGGTCGGCCTGGTGTTTATCGGCTTGGCATCGCCCGATGGCACCGAAGTGCGGCGCTTGCAGTGGCCGGCCGATCGCGAGCGCGTGCGCGCATTTTCCACCAACATCGCGCTCGACATGCTGCGGCGCAAGCTTCTCAGCACTAGCGCATGAGGCGGCCATGCCGTTTCAGAAGTTTTAGAAGCGCAAGCCGCCAGCATCCTGAGCGCGACCACGGGTTTCATCGCGCGAGGCGGGATTCACGCATTCGCTGACGCCCGCGCGAAATTGCACGTTTGGATGCAGCTATTGCTACGTTCCCACCATGCGAATTTACGGCGGGCTGAAGCCGGAAGACTGGCGGCATTGGGGGCAGTTCACCACGTTCAAGAGCAATGCGCCGGAGTTGCTGCGGCGGCAGTTGCGTGAGGATCAGGTGATTTACTGCTCGCCGCTGGTGGATCCTTATCAGCCCGCCGAAGAGACGCGAACAGTTGATGCCGCGCATCTTGGATGAAGCTATTGACGCGGCCGCCCGAAGGTCTTCGTGATTCAGACACGCGGTCCGCTGATCGTGCGCGACCTGGCGCGGCTGGTGGAGCTGTCCCACCGGACGACGCTGCGCGTGAGCTTTTCGATCACCACCAATCGCGAGGCGGTGCGCAAGCTGTATGAGCCGCATTGCGCGACCATCGATTGCCGATGGACGGCGATCCGCGAATTGCGGCGCGCGGGAATTACAACATTCGCGACGCTCGCGCCGATTCTGCCGTGCGATCCAGAAGAGCTGGCGGACGCGGCGATCGAGGCGACGGATCAGAACATCATCGGCGATCCGCTGCACATTCGATCGGTAAAGCCGCGCGGCGCCACGACGCGGGACGCAGCGTTTGCGATCAGCGCAGAAGCATGGCTTTGCGGCCTGGCTGGATCCTGAGTTTCAACGCGACATGGCAGAACGCATCGGCTGCGTGGTTCGCCGCGCTGGGCGCAAATTCGCTACGGGAACGGAGGGATTTGGATGGCTGGCGCACTAGAACGGCTCGGCATTGCTTCGTATGACGGCGGCGATTCAGCCATTGCATCCTTCAATCCCGCCACTGGGAGCGAACTCGCCCGCGTTCGCCTTGCGTCCGCCGAAGATTATGAGCGCACCATAACGCAAAGCATGGATGTGTTCGAACGCTGGCGCATGTTCCCCGCCCCCAAGCGCGGCCAAATCGTGCGCGAAATCGGCGACGAGTTGCGCCGGTTCAAAGACGATCTCGGCACACTGGTCACGCTCGAAACGGGCAAGATCCTGGCCGAAGGCAAGGGCGAAGTGCAGGAGATGATCGACATCGCCGACTTCGCCGTCGGCCTTTCGCGACAGCTCTACGGGCTTACCATCGCGAGCGAACGGCCCGAGCATCGCATGCTGGAACAGTGGCAGCCGCTGGGCGTGGTCGGCGTAATTTCGGCATTCAATTTTCCAGTCGCGGTGTGGTCCTGGAATGCCTTGATCGCGGCGGTCTGCGGCGATTGCGTGATCTGGAAGCCATCGCTCAAGACTCCGTTAACCGCGATTGCCGTGCAAAACATCTGCGATCGCGTGCTGGATCGCCATGGCTGGCGCGGCGTTTTTCAACTCATCATCGGAGAAGATGCTGTCATCGGAAAGCGCTTGATCGAAGATCGCCGCATTCCATTGATCAGCGCCACCGGTTCCACGCGCATGGGCCGCATTGTTGGTGAAACTGTGGCTCGCCGGCTCGGCCGCACTTTACTGGAACTGGGCGGCAACAACGGCGTCATCGTGATGAACGATGCCAATCTCGATCTGGCGCTGCGCGCGGTCCTGTTCGGCGCGGTGGGTACGGCGGGCCAGCGCTGCACCAGCATCCGGCGGCTGTTTCTGCAGCGCGGGATCGCCCAGGAAATGACGCGCAAACTGCAATCTTCTTATGCTCACATTCGCATCGGAGATCCGATGGATGAGAAGACGCTGATGGGCCCTCTGATCGATCGGCAGGCAGTGGAGGCGATGCGTAGTGCGCTCGATCGAATCCGGGCCGAAGGTGGCGAAATCATTTATGGCGGAGAGGAACTGGGCGGCTGCTACGTGAAGCCCGCGCTGGTGAGGGCGCGCGCCGGCATGCCCATCCTGCAGGAAGAGGTCTTCGCACCGATCCTGTACCTGATCGAGTTCGACACGCTGGACCAAGCTATCGGATGGCACAACGCCGTTCCCCAAGGCCTCTCATCCGCGATGTTCACCACCAACCTGATTTCCGCCGAAACATTCTTGAGTGCGCGCGGCAGCGATTGCGGGATCGCGAACATCAACATCGGCACCAGCGGCGCGGAGATCGGCGGTGCATTCGGCGGCGAGAAGGACACTGGCGGCGGGCGCGAATCCGGCAGCGATGCATGGAAGGCCTACATGCGCCGCCAGACTGTTACCATCAACTGGTCCGCCGATCTGCCGCTCGCGCAAGGCATTGAATTCGATGTTTGATCGCCCGCCATTGTTGCTGCTCGTATTTGCCCTGTCTCTCAGCGCGCAGACCCCGCTCGAAAACAGCGGCAAGCCCATGCGTGTACCGTACGAGTGCACTGCGGCCGATACCCAGGCAGCCGGGATCGGATGTTCAGAAGAAGATCCATGCCCCGTCTATCTCGAGCTATCAAACGTCGATGCGGTGGGCAACAAGATTTTCATCACCGGAAACATTCACACGACGATGGTGACTCTTTCCTCCATTTTGCTGGCTTCCGAGGATGAGGGCAAAACGTGGTCCGAACCCCAGCCGCGCTTGCGCTCCTCGGGTCTCGATCAGATTCAATTTGTCGGCTTTCAAAACGGCTGGATCTCCGGCGCCAACCTGCAAACCGCGCCACGCGATCCGTTTTTCCTGATCACCACCGACGGCGGCAAGACCTGGCACGCGCGTCCGATCTTTGATGAGACACGCGTCGCCGCCGTAGAACGCTTTTGGTTTGATGCGCCCGACATCGGGAAGCTGCTGATTGATGCGACGCTCGACAACGGGAAGCACGAATTGTATGAAACACACAACGGTGGTGAAAGCTGGAACATTCAACAGACGACGGCCGATCCAGCGCGCGCCGTCAAGGACAAGGCCGCCGGCGCGCCCACCTGGCGAGTGCGAACCGACGCCGCCACCCGCAGCTATATCATCGAGAAATCCGAAAATAATCGCTGGCAACAAGGCGGCGAGCTTCCTGGTGAATATCGCGAGCTGCAAAGAATAATGGGAATAATGAAGACCGACCCAATTGAATTGGAGCTGTTCCGGCACCTGCTGGTCTCCATCGCCGAGGAGATGGGCGCGGTCCTGCGCAAGACGTCTTTTTCGGCGAATATCAAAGAACGCCGCGATTATTCCTGCGCGGTTTACGATGCCGCAGGCGAAACCGTCGCGATGGGCGATCACATGCCTGTCCATTTAGGCGCCATGCCGCTTTCGGTGCAGCACGCCACCCAGGCATTCGATCTCGCGCCCGGCGACGTCGCAATTCTGAACGATCCTTTTCGCGGCGGCACGCATCTTCCCGATATCACCGCGGTCTCAGGCGTGTTTCTGAAGGGCTCCCGTAAGCCCGCGTTTTACGTGGCGAATCGCGCGCATCACGCCGACGTCGGGGGCATGAGCCCGGGCTCGATGCCCTTGGCGCGCGAGATTTATCAGGAAGGCATTCGCATTCCTCCGGTGCTGCTGGCGCGCGGCGGCCGCATGGACCGCGCGCTGCTGGATCTCATTCTGGCCAACGTGCGAACGCCCATCGAGCGCGAGGGCGATCTTCTCGCCCAGTGCATGGCCATCAAACGCGGCGAACAGCGGCTGCTCGAATTGGTGGCAAAATATGGCCTGCCCACGCTGCGCCGCAACATGACCGCGCTCAAGGACTACAGCGAACGGATGATCCGCTCCGCCATCCGGCGGCTTCCCTCGGGAACTTATCGCGCCGAGGATTACCTGGATGGCGACGGTATTACGGATCGGCCGGTGAAGATCGCAGCCACGGTTATCATTCATGATGACCGCGCCACGATCGACTTCACCGGCTCCGATCCCCAAGTAGAAGGCTCGGTAAACGCCAATTATGCGGTCGCGGTTTCCGCCACAACTTATGTGTTCCGCTGCCTGGTACGCGAGGATATTCCGTACACCGCGGGCGTGATGCGGCCGCTGGAAGTGATTGCGCCGCGCGGCCTGGTGGTGAGCGCTCAGCCTCCAGCCGCGATGGCCGCTGGCAATGTGGAAACGTCCCAGCGGATCACCGACGTGATTCTTCGCGCTCTGGCGAAAGCCGCGCCTGCGTTGATTCCGGCCGCAAGTTCTGGAACCATGAACAACCTGACTTTTGGCGGATGGGATCGCGCCCGTGGCCGCGCCTTCGCCTATTACGAAACCATTGCCGGCGGTATGGGCGCATCGGCGGAGTCGGATGGCGCGAGCGCCACGCACACCCACATGACGAATAGCTGGAACACGCCGGTGGAAGCGTTCGAGCATCTGTATCCGCTTCGCATTGCAAGCTATCGCATTCGCTCCGGATCGGGCGGGCGCGGCATGCATCGCGGGGGCGACGGAATCATTCGGGAGTATGAATTTTTGACGCGAGCCGACGTGACCATTTTGTCAGATCGCCGCCAGCGCGGCCCGTACGGGCTGTTCGGCGGGAGGCCAGGTGTGCGCGGCAGAAACTCGATGTTGCGCGGCAAGCGTACCGTTCCAGTCCCTGGAAAGGCGCGATTTCAGGTGGAATCTGGGGATGTGCTGCGAATCGAATCGCCGGGCGGCGGCGGATATGGCAAGCCCTGAGTTGCTGCTGCGCGATGTCGCGATGCGGCAGATCTGGCGCCGGCTTACGTTCCTGCATTGGCCCTGCGATCCGGATCTGATTCGCTGCTTCATTCCAGCCGGTCTGGATCCGGATACGTTCGATAACGCAGCCTGGATCGGGTTGGTCCCGTTCGAAATTTACGGCACGCCCGGGATCCCGCACTTTCCCGAAACAAATCTACGTACCTATGTAACTGGACCCGACGGCGGCCCAGCCGTGTGGTTTTTCTCTCTGGAAGCCGCTAGCCTTGCTGCGGTGCTTGGGGCTCGCATCGGATATCGCCTGCCTTACTTTTGGGCGCGCATGCGCGTCACATCGAAAAACGGCGTTATTCACTACCAAAGCCGCCGGCATTGGCCGCACGCCACAGCTGCGATCACCGATATCGCGGTCGAGCCCGGCCAGCCATTCGCGCCCTCCGAACTCACCGCTCGCGATCATTTCCTCACCGCCCGCTATCGGCTTTATACATCCGCGCGCGGAGCACTGTCCTGCGCACAAATCGAGCATCCCCCGTGGCCGCTCGCGCGCAAGCTGGTTGATTTGCACGAAACTCTCTTCCTGAAAGCCGGCCTCCCACCTCCCCTTGGCGACCCGCTCGTCCACTACGCCGCGGAACTTGACCGTCAAGATCGGCCGCCTGACTCGAACGGAAGCGATTTACACTGAAGTTTCATGGCCAAGTTCAAGTCCGCCGGCAGCAGCAAAAAAACATCGGAAAAAGTAAAGTCGGCACGGGCCGCCATCCCCTGCCTGGTTCTGGTGGCATTAGGGATTGCGCTCATGTGTCTGTTATTCTATTTTTCCCTGCAATCCAATATGGCTCCCAAATGAGAACAGACCATCGCCGGGCGGACCAGATGCGGCCCGTGCGGATCACCACAAATTATCTGATGACCGCGGAAGGCTCGGCGTTGATCGAGGTCGGACACACACGCGTGCTGTGTGCGGCCTCGCGTGGAAGAAACTGTGCCGCAGTTCTTGCGGGGCAGCGGGCGCGGTTGGGTGACGGCGGAATATTCCATGTTGCCGCGCGCCACCGCAACCCGAACGCCGCGCGAAGTGGCCAAGGGCCGCCAGTCCGGACGCACGCTCGAGATCCAACGGCTGATCGGCCGTTCCCTGCGCTCGGTGGTGGACACAGCGGCGCTCGGAGACCGCACCGTCATTGTGGATTGCGACGTGCTTCAGGCTGACGGCGGCACGCGCACCGCTTCCATCACCGGCGCTTACGTCGCAATGGCGCAAGCGCTCCAGAAGCTGGTGAAGTACGGAACGTTGAAGTCGCTTCCCATAACTCAACCGGTAGCGGCAACCAGTGTCGGCATCCTGCGGGGCGAGCCCCTCCTCGATTTGTGTTACGAAGAGGACTCCTCGGCGGAAGTGGATATGAACCTGGTGATGACTGGCTCCGGCCGCTTCGTTGAATTGCAGGCCACAGCCGAGAAGACGCCGTTCGATGATGGGCAACTGGAGCAGATGGTCAGGCTGGCGCGCGGCGGGATCGCGGATTTGTTCGAAATCCAAAAGGCGGCGCTCGGCACTTGAATCTGTACTGCGCCACCACCAACCCCGGCAAGCTGCGCGAGTTTCAAATGGCGCTCAGAGACTCGTTCCGAGTGGAGCCGCTGCCGGGCCTCGCGTCGATTCAGCCTCCCGAAGAGACCGGCAGCACGTTCGAAGAAAACGCAGTGCTGAAGGCGCTGTACTATTCGAAACATTGTGACAGCTATCTGTTCGTGGATGACTCAGGCCTTGAAGTGGATGCGCTCGGCGGCGCCCCGGGCGTATACTCCGCCCGATTTGCCGGCCCCCACGCCACGGACGCGGCCAACAATCAGCTGCTGTTGGAGAAAATGCGGGGCGTGAGCGATCGCACCGCACGCTTCGTATGCGTCGTGGCGCTGGCAAAGGCGGGGCAATTGGCGCGCACCTTTCGCGGCGAGGTGGAAGGCCGGTTGCTCGAAGCGCCGCGTGGCGCCAACGGGTTCGGGTACGATCCGCTGTTCTTCTACCCGCCTTTCGGATGCTCCTTTGGAGACGCGCCGATTGAGCAAAAAATGGAAGTAAGCCATCGCGCCAAGGCACTGCGCAAAATGCGAACCTTTCTGGACGATGCAGCCGCCTCATGAGATGCCCCCTCTAAAAATTCACAAACGGTTAACCTGAATCAGGAGGATATGAGTATGAATGTCACCGATCCGCTGCTGGCGCCGGTGGAAGCAGACGAACACCGCGAAATCGGCGGAGTACAGGTGGATGTGGCGCGCACAGGCGCCTGCCGCGTCAAGCGGCTGATTTATCCGCCGGGCTTCCATTGGGCTAAACATTTGAGCGAGCTGATGGGCAGCAAATACTGCATGCACGCGCACGTAGGATTCATGGCGCATGGCCAGATCAACGTCCGTTTCGCCGACGGCTGCGTGGTGGAATACAAAGCGCCGATGTTCGTTCAAGTGGAGCCGGGACATGAAGGCTGGGTGGTGGGCGACGAGCCGGCCGTGCTGATCGAGTTCGATTTCGAAGGCGATACGCTCAATCGGCTGGGCGTGCCGCACATTCACGAGCATGGCGGCTGATTCGTCTGAGCCCTTGCTTCAAAGAGAACCGTGGCTGCGGGGGCCGCTGGCGGGCGTCCATCCGCTCGTAGCGCCTACGCTCTACGCTTACGCGCAGGCTCGCGAGGATCTCGCCCATTGGACGGACGGCCTCAGCGACGAACAAATCTGGCTGCGTCCCCATGACCTCGCGCCGGTCGGATTCCAACTGCGGCATATCGCGGGCAGCGTCGAACGTCTCACCACGTACTTGCGCGGCGAGCGGCTCACGCCGGACCAAATGGACGCAATCCAGCACGAAATGGATCCGGGCGTTGGGCGGGCGATGCTGCTCAATGAAGTGAATGAGGCTCTCCGCGAATCCGAGCAAGTGATTCTGGCCCTTGATCCGGCGATGTTTACGGAGCCGCGCAGCGTCGGCCGAAAACAATTGCCGACGACGGTAATCGGCCTGGTGGTCCACTTAGCCGAACACACCCAGCGCCACGTGGGCGAGTTGATCGTAACAGCCAAGCTATCCAAAAGGATAGCGGCTGGGCGTACTAGGCCAAACCCCAGTTGATGTTGCACCGACAAACCGTTTAGACTTCAGACTTGTACATCCCTGAGGCGGACTTCGAGGATTTGATCCGCACACTTTCGGAGGCACGGTCGCGTGCCACCGAGTTGGCGGCCTCTATTGGCTCGCGCCTGGGGACAGAGCACCGGTTAGCAGAGCTGGCCAACGCAGCCTCTTGGAGGATCGAGAACATGTTGCGCGAGGTCCGAAGCTCTGCCACGGAACGGCCGGAAACCGTTGGCGGTTTAGCGGAGCTGCAGGATGCCCTGCAGACCGAGACACAGCCAGTAAACCCGACGCCAGTAAATCCGCCGGAAGGCATGCCCACGGGGGTGCAAGCTATGGCCTCTTTTGCCGCACAAGCTGGACTGGAACCCGAACACTGGCTCACCATGTTCGTGGAAGATCTTAGCTCACAAGTTCGAACCTCAGGCGGAATTACTTTTGAAGTCGCCGAGCGTTTGTTGCAGCAGCGCAAGGATGATTTCCTCAGAGACTTTTTGATCGCCCGCCGGATGTATCGCACCTATCCGCGTCTGTTTCCGGAGCTTCAAAACGCGATGGGTCCGCCGGAGGGTCAGACCATCTCACAGTAACGTAGTGATGGTCGAGGTTTTTGAAATGATAATCGACGCGAGAGAACTGAACGAATTAACGCGCAAGGCCACCGAACTGATGTCGGAAACCGCCGACGTGCCGCGAGTTTTGCGGAACCGGCTCGGAGAACAGCATCCGCTTGCGCAGGCCGCCGAAGAGATGCAGGGCAGCATTGAAACCTTCGTGCGGGAACTGCGTTGCTTTGATCTCTCGGCGCAGACCGTCGGGGCCGACACATTCGAGGCGTCATGACTGGAGAAAAAGACCCGGGACTCGTGCCGTCGATCCGGCGGGAATCCCAAGCAACCGCGCCATCGGCGCCCGGAGTACCGACTTCGTAGTATTCTGACTCTTCTAGCAATCACCACCACCTTCGGAGGTTTTCTGTGGCTAATCAAGTATTGGACGAAGAAAAAACCCTAGCGCGGCTGCAAACGCTGATGCGCTCGGAACATTGGCTGGCTACCTATGTGAGCGATCTGTTAAGCGCGCACGACCTGTCGGCGGGCATCGATTTTCGGACCGCCGAACAACTCCTCGCCGCCGAAAAGGAGCAGTTCGAAAAGGACTTGGCCATCGCGCGGCGCATGCTGCGTGTTTATGGCAAACAGGTGATGGCGGAGAATATGGCGCAAAACGCCTACGCTCCGAACGGTTAGCACGATCCCAGCAATGGCGCCGGATCTGGTCCGCGCGCTCAGTGCAGCACGCGGACGGGTACCCACGCGTCCGTATTTTCCCAGAGCAGCGAGAGCGTGCCTTTGCCGCCTCCCAAAGATTGCAGCTCGATCTTGAAGGTCTCCACGGGCGACGGCAAGGTCTTCAGGTTCATCTTCACGCGCGCGAAGTCCTGGCTCTCGTCGTAATCCAAGTGGAACTGGCCGGTTTGTTTGTTGATGATGAGCAGCCATTCCTTTTCGTTCGGCAGCGTCCAGATGCTGTAGCTTCCTTTGGGAACTTTCAGGCCATTGATGTCGAGGTCCGCTTCGGTTGTGATCTTGGTGGCCCAATTTGCTCCCGTACACCACACCTCGCCATAGGGCACCAGGCGACCCATCACCTTGCGGCCATGCATGGATGGCGCATAGTAGTCGATGCGGATGTGGTCTCCGTCAATCACCGCCGAAGCGCTGGCGGGGGGGCTGATCAAGCGCTGCGCTAACGCGCTGGAGGGAAGTGAAAGCGCGGCGATCGAAAGCGCCGCGAATCCGGTAACGAAGGACATGCTGAGTCGGGTCATGCGAGGCTCCACGCCCATGTTACCCGATTAGATTGCGGCTCAGGCCGCAACCCATCACGATTTCAGTTGTGCCGCCAGCTTCTGCACTCGCACCACCTGTACATCAGACTCGGCCAGGATGCCAGTGTTCATCATTTGCTCAATCACCGGAGCCAGGCGCGCAATTTTCTCCGCTGTATCCACGATGCAAACTACAATCGGCTGATCATGCCGCACCAGATGCGCCCGGTGCATCTCTCCGGTTTCGCCGTAACCTTCCAGGCCGCGGAAGACCGTGGCGCCGGCAATCTTCATCTCGCGGCATTTCTCCACGATCGCTTCATACAACGGCTTGTTGCCCAGACGATCGGTTTCCGAAAAATGTACGCGCAGCAGTTTAGAGGGAGCGCTCGATTGCATTCAATCTCTCCGTCATCTTTTGCATAGGCTTCCGCGGCAATGCCTCATCCGCATTTTTTCACAATCCCATCACGGAGGGAACTTGCCTTTGCCGGCGGCTATCGGGACCTGAGTGCCACAGGCCGTTCGCGGTAGCATGTGAGTGTGAAATCGGGCCTCCGAGCGGCGTCCTTCTTACTCATCGTGACTGGGTTTGCAACAGCCACGCGGATTCCTTCGGGTACTCAAATCCAGATCCGGCTCACCAGGGAAGTGAACACATCCACTGCGAAAGTGGGCGATGCGTTTGGGGCCCTGGTCATCGCTCCGGTGTTCGCGGATGGCCGTATGGTAATGTCCGCGGGCGCGACACTGGATGGCCATGTCCAGAAAGTGACCGCGGCCGTCAATCCGGACGACCAGGCCGTGCTGGTGCTGTCCTTCGACCAGATACGGGATTCGAACGGGAAGAAGGCGGACATCGCCGCCAAGCTCGCCAGTATCGACGATGCGCGTGAGTCGCTCAATTCCGACGGCAGCATCCAGGGCATTATCGCCTCAAAGACGGGCTCGGGCCGGCTGGATCAGGGGATCAACAAGGTTGCCGAGAAATATCCATCGTTTGCGGATCTGTTGAATACCGTGAAACAGGCCGTGCTGAAGGACGCCGATGCCAACATCGATTACAAGCCTGGTGTGGAAATGACCATCGCGCTGACCAAGCCGCTGGAATGGACGGGCGCCGTAAAGATCCCGGACATCGCTTCGATTGAACCTTCGGACCAGCTTTTTCGCCTGGTGAACAGCGAGCCGTTTCGAACCGCCACGGAGAAAGATCAAAGGCCGTCCGACATCACCAGCCTGATGTTTCTAGGGAGCCGCCAGCAAATTGAAGACACGTTTCAAAAGGCGGGCTGGACCCCGGCGGCGCGGTTGAACGATCAATCCAAGCTCGAGACCTTCCGCGCCATGGCGGAGATGCGCGGATATCAAGAGGCGCCCGTGTCGGTGCTGCTGTTGGACGGCCGTGCTCCGGACCTGGTGTTCGAGAAGATCAACGACACCTTCGCCGCGCGGCATCATTTGAGAATCTGGCAGAGGCCGGGAACATTCGGCGGAAAAGAGATTTGGGTGTGTTCGGCCACGCATGACACAGGCATCAGCTTTTCCGAGGAGAACCGCACGTTTATCCACAAAATCGATCCGCAGGTCGATCTGGAGCGCGCCAAAGTGGTCAATGATCTGCTCTTCACCGGCTTGGTGCGGGGGCTCTCGCTGGTGGATCGAAGCGCGCTGCCGCAAGACATGTTTAACGCAACCGGCGATGCCTTGAAGACCGATGGGAGCATGGCAGTCGTTAGCTTTTAGCGTTCTTCGTGAGCTCCTCGCAGAGTTTTTCAATATTCGGCGATTCACGTTCCACCAGGTTCTCCGCCACCGTTTTCAAGGCGCGAATATTTTCGGGGCTGGTGTTGTCCAACCTGTCATTCTGGCCGTCTAGCGTGGTTTGGAAGCGGTAGTAACGCTTCCGGCCCTCCTCGGCATCCGGCAAAAGCTGCCGAAGCTGATAGTCGACCGTGCGGCTGACGCCGTCGAAGACGACATCGAGTACCGGCATGGCCCAACGAACGACGCCCCAGTCTTTAGTTTCGTCGTAGGGCAGGGGCCGATTGAGCTCGCCTGTTCCGAGCGAGACCACCAGAAAATCATTGGACTCTGGGTGAGTGGCGCGCGCTTCCACCAGCGCGCAGGCGGCTGGATTGTTGGCGAACACGCCTCCGTCAATCAGCGTATAGTAATCGTCGTTCGTGCCGGCGGATAGTTTCATCGGGGAGAAATAGGTGGGTGCGGCGGATGTGGCGCGGGCAACGTCGCGCGCCGGAAAATCGTAATCGATCCGCTGTCGCGCCCTGGCGCTGCGGAAGAAGAAAGGAAAACTCCGCTCGATCTCGTAGCTGGTGACCAAAAGGTCGGTAGCGGCGGAGCGCAGACGCGAGTCTGCAAAATAATCCAGCAACACTCCCTCGATCCCGGCGCTGGTGTATTTCTCGCGGCGCAGGTTGCCGCACGCGGCCAGCCGGTGGACCAGCGAGCGGGAGAAAATGCGCGCGCCCTGGCGCTCGTACATTTCAATCAGTTGGACTGCGGTGTAAAGCGGCGCCGACACGTGCTTCGGAATGGTCAGGCCAATCGCTAGAATGCCGCCTGTGGATGTGCCGGCGATCAAGTTGAAGAGGTGCGCGATGGGGCACGCGGTTCGCCGTTCGATCTCGGCAAGCACGACGGCGGGGACGATCCCTCGGATGCCGCCGCCGTCGATGCAAAGAATCTTAATCATGGCTGGATAGCGGTGCGCTGCGTTGTGCGCGAAGTGATCGTTAGAACGCGCACGGACCGCGAAGGTTGTAATAACCGCAGCCCGTGCGCTTCCGCCATCACCCGAAGCAAGCGTATGCCGCAAACAGGCCGGTCGCGATGACGCTCAGCTTTATCTCACGAGAACAGAAGAGGAAATAAATCGGCGGAGGAGGAGACCGCGGTTTTAGACGTCTTTGAAAAGCTCTTGCGCGGAAATTTCAAAATCGAACTCCGGCAAGTCGAGCGCGGGTTACTGGAGCAACCCGGCTTCCGTGTATTCGTACAAGCGTTTGAGCTGCGGATCCACCAGCCAAACGTGCGGCACACCCCACCGCCGTTAGTCTTCCAGACGCTCCGTAAGTCTGATGTGGCGGTCGTCCAGCGAGATGATCTCGATGGCGACGAACGCTGGGGTTGTCGCATAACGGCCCTGGGGACGCGCATCACAATAAATAGCGAAGTCGATTACGCGAAATCGCCGCGCCTCAATCCGCACACGAAGTTCCGACATAAGAATCAAGCGAACCCGCGTTAACAGGGGCGCGAACAGGATGCCAAGCAGGACCTGAATTGGCTATGAATTGGTGTTGGCAAGGCTCTTTCCACCACCTCCCCGTCCACGTAATCCGGTTCGGGGCGGTCGTCGAACGCCAGGTCAAGGTATTCTTCCACGCCGATCTGCGATCTTGCCATCGGTCTTTATGATTCGATCTGGGCCAACAGGCTACCTAATACGCGTTTGGTGATATCCGAGCCGAGAACGGTCTTCAGCCACTGCAAGAAATCTTCTTCAGTGCGCAGGACCGGCCGGTCGTCGTGATAAGGGACCTGATGTGGACCAGACACTACCCTCACAGGATAAAGATCCACCATATTCTGGCTCACCATAAACAATTCGTACCTATACTCCAGCGTAGGAACCCTTATAATAAAGCGGTGGAGGACCGTCCCACCTTCGCCGGGACTCGTAAAGACGGCCCCCTCCAAAAGATTGCTTGTATGTTTACCCAACAACGCGGCCTGCTGTTTCATCAGCGACAGAGGTGTGACCTTCGGTCGCGCAGTATCTAAGTCGGGCCAAAAGTCGAGAGATTGCTCAACCATGCCTCTATCCTCCTACAGATCGAGCGTGAACAAAAGTGGAAAGTGGTCAGACGCTTTATCCGGATCTGGCCTTCCATCGTCGCGCGATAGCGACATATCCCCGGAGTAGTCCAAGATTCTTAAGTTGTCGCTTCGGAAATGATCCATCAACTCGGGACGGATCAAAACTTGGTCAAAGTTGTTCCAGAAGTAGTTCACGTGCTCGGCTCGCTCGAAGTAGTAAGTTCCGGCTGGCCGTCCTGATCCGTCTCCAAAATGTCCCCACATTGGATTGTAGAAGAACGGATAGCCCCGGCCTTGCACGGTTCGCTCACCACGTTTAGCGATTTTTCGTGTTGCCACCGCGTGAAGTCCTCCTGCGGCAACCATCCCCTTCTCGAATGGATTCATGTTCAGGTCGCCGACCAGGACTGTTCGGCTGTGGCCAGCCTTCGTTTCCTCCTCAACGATGGTGTTGCTAAGGTTCGTACATTCGAACATCTGACTTTCGTCCCTCCAAAACAGCTTGCTCGGAAAATGGACAGCCGCCACTAGCAGATCCTCGATAGCCGGTAGATTCAATCGTCTAATTGAGAGGCGGTCGCTTTCGTAAACCGGAGAAAAGTACCGTCCTGGAAAACGAGTAAACATCGAAATCCTAAGATTCTGCCCCGGAGCGAAGTGGAATTCGGGACCATCCTCGTTGGGCGCCTTGAGGATGTCCTTCGCTTCGATTGCGCATTCGGCAAGAATCAGAACATCAACCGACTCCATTTTCGCCATAGCAGCGATAGCATCGGCGAGTGGCTTGCCATTCGTATTCCAGAACAAGAACGTGATCATCGGCTAAGCAGTGCCGCTATATTACGACTTGGCTGAGACGATCCCAGAAACGTAGTAACTTGAAAATGTTTGACCAGCATGCTATGTCTACATATTGTGGGAGGTTGTCGCCATGGCTACAACGGTCTGGAAAGGGCATCTCACTTTCGGCCTCGTTTCGTTTCCCGTGAAGCTGTTCACCGCTGCGCGCAGCGAAGGTATCAGCTTTAACCAATTGCACAAGTCCGATCACTCGCGCATCAAGCAGGTGATCTATTGCCAGGCGGAAGACAAGCCCATTCCGCGCAGCGAGATTGTCAAGGGCTACGAATACGAGAAAGACCGCTACGTCGTGATCGAGGACGAGGATATCAAGAAGATGGCTCCGTCCACGGCCAAGGTGATGGAAATCCTCGAATTCGTCAAAACCGACGAGGTGGACCCCATCTATTTCGAAAGCTCCTTCTACATGGCTCCCGACGAAGCCGGGCAGAAGCCTTACGCTCTGCTCTACGATACGCTGAAGCGCACCGGCTACGTGGGCGTGGCCAAGATCGCCATGCACAATCGCGAGCACATCGTCATCTTCCGGCCCGGCGCCCACGGCCTGCTGATGCACACCATGTATTACGCCAACGAAGTGCGCCGTGTGGAAGAGTTCCGCACCGACACAGGGATCGTGAAGGAGCAGGAGCTGAAGCTGGCCGAGATGCTGGTACAGTCCCTGGCGGCGCCGTTTGAGCCGCAGAAATACCACGACACCTATCTCGACAATTTGCAGGCGCTGATCGACGCCAAGATCAAGGGCCAGGAAGTGGTGACGCCGCCCACGGCCGAGCCGGCCAAGGTGATCGACATCATGGAAGCGCTGAAGCAAAGCCTGGCCGCGGCGAAGAAACCGCCGGCGTCCGTCGAAACGCTGAACGCTGAGCCCGAGAAGAAATCCGCGGGCAAGAAGAGAGGCGCGCGCGGGTAGTGCGATCCCGTTACCGCGTCTCCATTAGTGCGCTTTGGCCTGGTATTCCTTTCAACTCATCCTGTAACCATTGGCGCAGCCGCGATGGCGGTTCGCCGGGCTTCGTCGCAGGCGTTACGGCCAGAGCTCGCTGGGCCGCCTCCACGGCCTTCGGGTAATTCCTATTCAACCCGTAGGCTTCGGCTAAGTAGCCGAGCGCCGCGGGATTCTTGCCTGCCGCCAGTTGGTCCGCGCGCAAGGCAAATCGGAGCGCGGCCGGATAGTCCCGCAACGCCGGCACGCCCGTCTCGCCAACACTGCGCACGGCTTCAATCAGTTGCTGCGGAGTGGCGTCCGCGCTATCGCCGATTTTGCGGAAATACGCCACGCTCTCCTCAGCGTATGGCGCGGCCTCGGTTTTTCTGCCCGGCCTGGAGCAGCAGATTCGCCACGCGCCCCTGCAATTCTGCGCGGAGCAAAGGATAAATTGTGTTCGCAGCGTCGCGTTTGACGATCACGTCCAGAATGCCGGCTGCCTTTTGCAGATTCCTCAGGGCCTCGCCGGCGTTTCCTGCGTAGCCGCTCACCAAACCGATAGAACGATAAAGATCCACGCGCCGATATTCCGCGCCCACATTCTGCGGATCGGCCGCCGCCTGCGCATCCAAAATCGGCCGCGCTTCCTCCAGGTTCGCCAGCGCGTGTTTGAAATCGCCCAACTGACCCTGGCCCCATCCCAACAGCACCAACATGCGCGCGCGGAGTTGCTGCACTTCCACGCTCTGACGCTCGCTAGCGAGCAGCCGCGCCAATAGCCCCAACGCCGTGGAGTAAGCCTGGACGCCCTTTTGAGGATCGGGCGTCGCTTCAATCCTGCCGATGGATTCATAGGATTCAGCCAGCGTCCGGATGGTTTGTGAATCGGCTGGATCTGTGCGCAGCGCGGCCTCCAGATAAGTCACGGACTTGTTCAGGTAGGCCAGCGGTGCAGCGGCATTAAACGTGATGTAGCCGCTCTTTTCGCTCAGCAGCTTCCCGTAGGTCTGCCAGCCGCGCCCCGCGTCGCGCAGGCTGGGAAGATCGTGCCGATTGGCCGCGGCAATCTGGTCGAAACTGTCGGCCGATTTTTGAAGCCACTGAAACGCTTCGCCGTACTGTCCGGTCCTCGCCAGTGCGCCACCCAGCTGTTCTTCGATGGACGCGAGCACCCGGCGCGCCGCGATATCGTCCGGATGCTCGCCAGCCAGAGGCGCTACGATCCCGAGCGCCTTTCGATCGCTCTCGATCGCCTTGGCGTTATTGCCAAGCGTGTCTCCTACTCCGAACTTGCCCCCGAGAATCGTGCCCAGCCGCAGATAGCCTTGGCCGAGTTCCAGGCGCAGCGACGGATCGTTGCTCTTGATGGCAGCCAGCCGATCCAGGTATTCCAGCGTTCGGCCTGCCATGCCGGCCTGCACCGGCATGGTGCCCGGAACCTTACCCACCGAATCGTAGAGATCGAACAATAAATAATTGGCCAATTGCCGGGCGTCGTTGAAACGCTGGTCCGCGTAGACTTGCTCCTGTCGCGCGATATGCGCCTGCCAGAGCGTGCCCGCGATGCCCGCTCCAAGCGACAATAACAACACTGCAGCCGCGGAAACCGTCAACCGATTTCGCCGCACGAATTTTCTTGCCACGTAAAGCCAACTGGACTGAACCGCGGTAACCGGCTGGCCATCCAAATAACGGCGGATGTCATCGGCTAATTGTGCCGCCGAGGCATAGCGCTCCCGCGGGTCTTTGGCCAGCGCCTTGAGCGCGATGCTGTCGAGATCGCCATCCAGAGCGGTCTTCAGCTTATCGGGCGTCATCCCCCGCAGGGCCGCGATGTCGCATGATTCGGAAGCCGCGATCGCGCTCGGACGCGGAGCATCTTGCTGGGTGACAGCCTCCATCAGGCCCGCCGGGCTGAGTTTGGAAGCGTCGAACGGACGGCGTCCGGCCAGCAGTTCATACAGCAGGACACCGAGGGAATAGATATCGCTGGCCACGGTTGCGGGCTGGCCGCGCAGAATTTCCGGACTCGCATACATCGGCGTCAGAAAAACATTGGCAGTCGCCGTTTGCTCCAAGCCCGCTTCAGCGTCGATCAGTTTCGCAATACCGAAATCCAGCAGCTTCGGCTCCCCTTCGGCGGTCACCAGGATATTGCTCGGCTTCAAATCGCGATGCACCACCAGGAATTGATGGGCGGCGTTCACCGCGGCGCATACCTTCAGAAACAACCGCAATCGTGCGGCGAGTGAAAGGCGCAGCTGGTCGCAATAGCGATCCAGGCGAACGCCTTCCACGTACTCCATCACCAGATACGGTTCGCCCTGCGAACTCATCCCGCCATCCAAGCAGGCGGGCGATGTTGGGATGCTCCAGGCGCGCCAGCAGTTCGCGTTCGCGGCGAAAACGATGGACGGAATCCGGCGCGGCCAGATAAGGAGACAGGATTTTCAGCGCAGTCCGCTGCTCATGCTGGCCATCGGCGCGGTGAGCCAGCCAAACCTCGCCCATGCCGCCGCGCGCCAGCAGCCGGATGGTTTGCCACGCTCCAAAGCGTCTGCCGGCGGAGGCGGTGCGAGCTTCCACATTGGCCGCACGCTCGTCGTCGAAGGCGCGAACCATGCGCTCCACCTCGCTGCGCAAGCGGACATCGCCGTTGCAGCGCTGGTCCAGCACCCGGCGGCGGCTATCCCGGTCGAGCGCGCAAACCTCGTCGAACAGGGCTTGGAGCCGCCCCCAATCATCGTTCATGGCGCGCCGGCTCATCGCGATTCGGAAGAATGAAGCCTATCGTATAGCCAGGCGCGGGCGAAGCGCAAATGCCTTTCGATGGTGGCGTCCGACACCCCGCGCAGCTCGCAGATTTCGGGCACCGTGCAGCCCATCAGGTACCGCAGCTCCACCAGCCGGACCTTGTCGCCATCCAACTGCTCCAGTTCGTCCAAGGCACGGTCCAGATCCAGCATGTCCTGGCCACGCACGTCGATCCAGCTCAGATCGTCGGACATCGGCACCCGGCGCTGGCTGCCCTCCCGCTTTTGTGCCAAGCGCAGGCGAGCCTGATCGATCAGAATCCGCCGCAGTTCGGCCGCCACCACCGAAAAGAAGTGATTCCGGTCCTGCCATTCGATACGTTGCAGCTTGCGCAGCCGGAGGTACGCCTCATTCACCAGCGCGGCCGGCTCGGTGGCCACGCGTTCCTGGGCGGCGAAACCCGCTGCAATCGCGAGCATCCGCTGATACGCCCAGCCGATCACCAGATCGTAGGCCTGGGAATCACCTGCCTGCCAGCGCCGGAGCAGCGTAGTGATATCTGTAGGCTGGCTCGCTTCCGACATAAAGCACATTATCGTCCCGCGAGGGACGCCTCCGTAGGAGGGTGCTCAAGAGCAGTGTCGACGAGGTCCGGCTACTTGCCTACCAGGTGCTGCAGGTCCTTGTTGTTTTCCTGGCAGATGTATTCCATCAGCTCCTGGTTGGGCTGCCAGGTGGCTGTCGTCACCACGGTCCAGGGCTTGGTGTAGTATTCCGGATCGTCGATGGTGGCTTCCAGGCGCAGCGTGTTCGAATCCGGCCGCGTGTACCTCTCGGTGACATGCAGCTGTTCGCCATGAGGATGCCCCGCGGCATCCAGCCACGTTCTGTCGTTCATGCCGATAGTATCCACCACCAAGGTGTCGCCTTCCCAATGGCCCACCGAATACCCCAGATAATCCGGATTCGGATCCACCGGCTGTTTCCGTCCATCCATCCAGATGATTCTCCACACGTGCGCGCCGCCCTCATAGATGAACAGGATGCGATCCTTCATCTGGAAGATCTCGGTGGGATAGGGCGTGTACATCATGCGGGGAACACCGGGCGGAAGGCAGAAAGCTTCCGGATCGTCCTTGGAATCGGTCGCCTGACGCTCATCGAAGACCTTCTTGCCGAGCGCGTTGAACGGCACCACCACTGGCTTGCCGTCGGCGTCGCAACCCTGCTTCTGCATGTCGATGATGTAGGGTACGCGCCACATGCCCTTGGCCAAGCCGCCAAAGTCCGGCTTACCCGCGTTGACACCGTAGTAGGGATCGTTGGGCAAGCGCGGCGCGGGACCAGGAGGCGGTCCAGGCGGCTGCCTGCGGAATCGGGCTGGCGCCCCGCCGCCTGGCACGGTGATCCGAACCCACGTCCGAAGCCCCCACCGGCCCCTGCGCCAGCGCCTGCCCCTCCGCCTGGACGCGGGCCGGGTGGCGGACCCTCCTGCCCTACCGCCGGAATTATCGATAATGCAGCCAGAAATGCCGCGGTTGTCAAGGAGGCAAGAATTCGGGAAGTCACTATTGAAATCTTCCCGCATTCCGTTTCCGAAGGCAAGTCTGCCATATCACCTTGTGGGGTTTATTGACGCCTAGGTGCCCGGCGTCGCCACTGGACTTGGGACCAAGTGAACGGTGCTGAGCGTCACTTGCGTATGGCCATCCAGGGTATTGAAGATTTCGAGTGTGCCAATCAACTTACACGCAGGAGTTACAGGTGTAGTAGAAGTCGCGGTTGGAGGGAGAATGGGCGGGATGGTGATGGTGGCGCGAATCTGTTTGCGTTCAGCGGTGGCCAACGCCAGATCCTTCACCGAATCGATAACCAGGGCTTGGCTGGTACCTGGCGCGACGCTGACGATCTTCGACTTGAGTACTGTTCCGTCGTCGCCTAGGATGCTCAGCAGCCCGGAGCAGGTCATGCCCGTCGCGGCGGGAGGCGCAACGCCGGGATTTAGGGCGTTCAATTGCGCGGTCTGGCCCTCCGCGATACCGACTATTCCGGAGGTAAGCTTTACCTGAACTGGTGGTGTAGGAACGGTTTGCGCATAAACCCCCGCTGCGGCCAACGCGAAGACACAAATCCTGCGTGCAAATTGGAACATTGGTTTCTCCTTGTTGAGGTAGCTCGCAATCCGCGAGCTTTCAGGGAGCGCTACTCGCGTCTCCCTTCCTGCAAACACAGAGATGAAGTGAAAGTTCTGTCCAAAAAATCTATCGAGATTCGCGCCCAGTTTACTTCGTTGCCACGTCCCAGTGCTCGGCGATTTTGCCGTCTTCGAAACGGAACATATCGAACCAGGTGGTAGTGTACTTTTGCCCCTTGTTCACCGGATCCGGCATCTCGCGCACAAACGACAACGTCACAAAGTTGCCTTCGGCTTGGATCGCCACCAGGCCCGGCAGTGTGTCTTTCACCGGCTGCGGACCGCCAGGCAGCTTGGAGAAATATGCCTTGAATCCCGCGATGCCCGTGTCGGCATTCGGGTTGTGCTGGATATAATCGGCCCGCATGTATTTATCGGCCTGATCCAGGTGCCGAGCGCGGAGCACGATGCGGAAAAAGTCATAAGCCAGCTTTTTGTTGGCGGCGAGTTTGGGGTCCTTGCTTTTGAGCAGCGCGGCTTGATCTGGGGCCGGAACAACCGGAAGCGCTGCGAAAACAGGCGCGGCGAACAGAGCGAGCGACAGAGCGTAACGGAGTCGGGTCATATCGGAGAGTTTATAGCATCGGAAACCGGGGGTATTGACAAGTCGTGCCATTCCGCTTAACATGTCGTTATGCGACATGTCGCGACACAAACCAATTCGGCCGAAGGGAAGCCCCTGACTGAACCCGTCCTGTTGATCCTCACCAGCCTGGCCGCTCACCCCCGCCACGGCTACGCCTTGATCAAAGATATTGAGTTGTTGAGCGGCGGCCGCGTCCGCATGAGCACCGGCACGCTGTTTGGCGCGCTGCGGCGCTTGCTTGAAGACGGCTGGATCGAGCGCTTCGAGCAGGAAGATGCCTCGCGCCAAAAGCAGGCGTATCGGCTGACCGCACCAGGCCGGAGGCAATTGCAGCTCGAATTGGACCGTATGAAGCAGTTAACCCGTGCCGGATTCGCGCGTCTGCGCGCCAGTGAGGCCCTATGAAACGCGCCTATAAGTTCATCCTGCTGCTCTACCCGCGCGGCTATCGGGATCAGTTCGCCGAAGAAATGACCGGTGTTTTCGAGGAAGCATCGGAAGAAAGCCGCGCCCAGGGATGGGCCTGGCACGTGCGTTTCGCATTTGCGGAAATCGCCGGCCTGATCGGCGGCGCCGCCGGCGCGTGGCTCCCCCGGCCGTCCACGGCTCCGATTCCTTCCCAGAGTCCGGCGCAGCGCTGGATGCCGCAAGAATTAGCCGAAGCTCAGCAGCGCGTCGATGCCAACGTGGCCGCCATGGTCCACGCCATCGCGAATCACCAGTTTGAAAAAGCTCGCGTCCTTGCCAACCAGGAGCGCGAAGCTCGCGAAAAGCTGCGCTTGCTGCGCGAGAAATTCGGCGACGAATACGGAATGAATGTTTAGCTTCCGGCCGCGGCCTGCGCCGGAAACGCCCGCAACAGCTCTTCGGCGTACAACGCACCTGCCGGCGTGTCTTCGTGTTTGAAAAACACGTAAACATCGCGGCCTGATTCGAGCAACTGCTGAACCCGCTCGGCGATCTCCTTGCGATCCTCCGCCGAGTACTCCGGCATCCGCAACCGGAAATACACAAACTCCGACGTGATCACCTTCGGGATCACAATTCTCTCAGACTCAGCCAAACACAGCGCCACGCCATGCTTTTCGAGCAATCCGTATGTCGCATCCGTCAACCAGGAGGCATGGCGAAACTCGAACGCGCAGCGGATATCGGGCGGCAAGGTCGCCAGGAAATCCCCCAGCAGCGCTTCGTCACATTTGAGCGCGGGCGGAAGCTGAAACAGCACCGGACCCAGCCGCCGCGCGGTCCGCAGCGGATCGATGGCGCGAAAGAAAACCTCGGTGAACTCCGATGGCTTCAGCCTTAGAATATGCGTGATCCGCATGTGCGCTTTCAGCGGGAACACAAACCCGGCCCGCGTATCGTTCACCCAGTTTTCCAAGGTGGACGCCGACGGCAGCCGCCGGAACGTGTAATTCACCTCAACCGCATTGAGCCGCGTCGCGTAATACGACAGGAATTTCTTAGCTGGCAGCTTTTCCGGATAGAACTCGGGCTTCCAACTGGGATAAGCAAAACCGGAAGTTCCTGAATAAAGATTTGGCATCAGAATCGTGGCATCCCGTGGCGCACCCGCCGCATCCCATACAATAGTTTAAACAGCAGTGATTCCGCAAAAGGTTCCGAAAAAAAGCTCGTCTGAGCGCCTGCGCGAATTGTGGCCGGACATCCGCGCCATGGCGCGCCCGCGCCTGAAGGTGCTGGTCTTCGGATTCGTGCTGATGGTCATCGGCCGCATCTGCGGACTGGTATTGCCCACGTCGTCGAAATACCTCATCGACAACGTCATCAACAAACACCAAACGCAATTCCTGATGCCGTTGGTGCTCGCGGTTCTCGGCGCCACTATTATTCAAGGCATCACCGGATTTGCAAATACCCAGTTGGTTTCTAAAGCCGGCCAGCGCTTGATCGCCGAGCTGCGCGCCAAGGTCCAGGCGCATATCGGCCGCTTGCCCGTCGCTTACTACGACGCCAACAAGACCGGAGTCATGGTTTCGCGCATCATGACCGACGTGGACGGCATTCGTAATCTGCTGGGGACCGGCTTGATTGATTTTGCCGGCGGAATCCTGCAGGCGCTGCTCGTCCTCGGTCTTCTGCTGCGCATCAGCCCGCTGCTCACCGGCATTGCGCTGGTGATCGTCGTCGCCTTCGCCACCGCCATGGCCAAGGCCTTTAAGACCATTCGTCCCATCTTCCGCGAGCGCGGCAAGATCAATGCCGAGGTCACTGGGCGCCTCACCGAATCGCTCGGCGGCGTGCGCGTGGTGAAGGGCTATCATGCCGAGGCGCGCGAAGAGGCTGTCTTCGAGGCTGGTGTTCAGCGGCTGCTGAATAATGTTCTGAAAAGCCTGACCGCCACTTCCGTTATGGGCCTTTCGGCCACCGTCCTTATGGGCATTGTCGGCGCCATCGTCATGTACCTCGGTGCGCGCGAGATCAACGCGCATGTGATGACCACCGGCGACTTCTTCGCCTTCACAGCGTATTTGGCCTTCATGATCGCGCCCGTGATCCAGATTGCAAACATCGGGACGCAGCTCACCGAAGCGCTGGCGGGATTGGAGCGTACGCGCGAGGTATTGCGTGAGCGTCCCGAGGATCAAGACCCGCGCCGAACCGTTTCACTGCCACCCATTACCGGCCAGGTGATTTTCGATGGCGTGAACTTCGCCTATGACACCGGAAAAGAAGTGCTGCACGAGATTTCGTTCCAATCCGAGCCCGGCACTGTTACTGCGCTGGTTGGTTCGTCAGGCTCCGGCAAGTCCACCATTATTGGTCTGATCGCCGCGTTTCACGGACCGCAAGCGGGAACCGTCCTGGTGGATGGCGTGGATCTTTCCACGGCTCGCCTGGATTCTTATCGGACGCAGCTCGGCGTCGTCCTCCAGGAAACGTTCTTGTTCGATGGAACCATTTGGGAGAACGTGGCGTTCGCCCGGCCTAACTCAACGAAGGAACAGATTCTGGAAGCTTGCCGCATTGCGCGCGTGGACGAGTTTGCCGAAGGCTTCGAAAAGAAGTACGAAACCATCGTGGGCGAACGCGGCGTGAAACTTTCCGGCGGCCAGCGCCAGCGAGTCTCCATCGCGCGTGCGCTCCTGGCCAATCCGCGCATCTTGATTCTGGACGAAGCCACTTCGAACTTGGACTCCGAGTCGGAAGGCATGATCCAGGAAGGCTTACGGGCTTTGATGCAGGGCCGCACCACGTTTGTCATCGCGCACCGGCTATCCACCATCCGCCGCGCCGACCAGATTCTGGTGGTGGAAGCCGGGCGCATCATCGAACGCGGCACGCACGCCGAGTTGTACGCCGCGCAAGGCCGGTACTACGATCTGTACACCAAGCAGCACGGCATGGAAGCGAATCTCTTCCTCGCGCCTGGCGAAGGCGATGATTCAAGCGTGCCGGCGGACGGCGCGGTCCGCATGGCTGGCGCCGGGGGCGGCAACGTGGTCGCCGATGCGATGCGCATGCTGCGGGGCTAAGAAGGGGTCAGGAAATAACCGTGACATCCATATGGACTAACTAGCGTTCGCACGAGTGTGAACGCGGCACGCGTGGGCGCGTGCGCCACGCCGGCGCCACGCAATTGGAATGGTTATTTCCCGACCAGCGCTAAGCTTTACCGCGAAGCACGCCGTCCAAGCTGATGGCCCCCGCGCCCGCAGTTACCAGATACAAAAAGATGAAGCAGTAGAGCACAGTAATCTCGCCGCCGTTGAGCAGCGGAAAAGCCCAAGACGCCCGGTGAATGTGCACGGTAAAGTACGCCACCGCCATTTCGCCACACAGAATGAACGCTACCGGCCGGGTGAACAGCCCGAGAATAATCAGCGGTCCGCCAATGGTTTCAATAATGCCCCCGAACCACAGCATGGTAAACGCCGTCGCGGCATGTCCGCCTAATCCGCCCAGTGCGCCGAACTTCTGCACGCCGTGCAACGTGAAGGTAAAGCCGGCGACAATGCGCAGCAGCGAAAGCGCAAGGGACTGAAGGGAAGAACCGCTTTTGGCCATCCTCACTATGGAATCCTAAAAGCCGCCCTTGAGTCAAACGGTGTTGTCTGAAATGATTTCAGACAACACCAGTCAAACTGTATTTGGATTTCGTCGGGCTACTCGCCGCTCTGTTGCAGCAACTTCGCCACCAGGGCGCTCCAGCCAGTTTGATGGCTGGCACCGAGCCCAGCGCCGTTGTCGCCGTGAAAATACTCGTAGAACAGGATGTGATCGCGAAAGTGTGGATCGCTCTGAAACTTTTCGGCTCCCCCGAACACCGGCCGGCGGCCATGCTCATCGCGCAGGAACAGGTGCGATAGGCGGCGCGACAACTGGCATGCCACCTCGCCCAGGTTCATTTTCACGCCGGACCCGGTGGGAAATTCTACCTGCAACTCGTCCCCGAAATAGTGATGGAAACGCTGCAGCGATTCAATCATGAGGTAGTTCACCGGAAACCAGACCGGCCCGCGCCAGTTGGAGTTCCCACCAAACAGATTCGTGGTCGATTCCGCCGGCTCGTATTTCACGCTGTATTCCTGGCCGTCCGCCTGCAAAATGAACGGGTGGTCCTTGTGATAGCGCGAGATGCCCCGAATACCGTGCGGCGAGAGGAACTCGTTCTCATCCAGCATGATTTGCAGCACACGCTGCAGCCGCGATGGTTGGACGAGCGAAAGCAGCTTGCGCTCTTTCTGGCCCGGCCGCGTGATGGATGCGATATTGAGGCATAGATCGGCGCGATGCTTGATGAACCAGTTCATGCGCCGCTTAAAGCCCGGCATCCGGTCGATGGCCTCGGCATCGAGCGTAGTGACTGCAAACAGTGGAATCAATCCCACCAGCGACCTCAGCCGCATCGGAATTCCCCGGCCATCGGGCATGCGCAGCCGGTCGTAGAAGAAGCCGTCTTCCTCGTCCCAAAGTCCGCCCCCGCCCAGCCGGTTCATAGCGCTTGCGATATACAGGAAATGCTCGAAGAATTTGCTCGCAATGTCTTCGTACGATTTATCGTGCGGCGTCAGCTCGATTGCGATGCGCAGCATGGTCAGGCAGTACATGCCCATCCAGGCTGTGCCATCGGCTTGCTCGATAAATCCACCGGTGGGCAGCGGCTTGCTGCGATCGAAGACTCCGATGTTGTCCAACCCGAGGAAGCCGCCTTCGAAAATATTATTGCCCTGCGAATCCTTGCGATTCACCCACCAGGTGAAATTCATCAGCAGCTTGTGAAAAGCCGATTCCAGGAACTCGGCGTCCGGCTTGCCGGTCAGCTTCCAGTCGATCTTGAACACCCGCCAGCAAGCCCACGGATGCACCGGCGGATTCACGTCGCTGAACTCCCACTCGTAGGCGGGAAGCTGGCCGTTGGGCGATTGATACCATTCGCGCAGCAGCAGAGAGAGCTGCTGCTTCGCGAATTCGGGGTCCACCATGGCTAACGGGATGGTGTGAAATGCCAGATCCCAGGCCGCAAACCACGGATACTCCCACTTGTCCGGCATGGAGAGCACGTCGTCGTTGTAGACGTGAACCCAGTTGCGATTGCGGCCCAACAGGCGCTCGGGAGGCGGCGGAGGCATGGCCGGATCGCCCTTCAACCACTCTTCCACCACGTAATGATAAAACTGCTTGCTCCACAACAGCCCGGCAAAGGCCTGGCGCTGCACCATGCGCGCATCGTCGGACAGGCTGAGAGGCGCGAACCCATAGAAATCATCCGCCTCTTCGATACGATCGAGAAACACCTGATGAAAATCGGGCGCGGGCGTATTCCCTGAAGACAAGCGGAAGTGCAGCACTTTCGATCCGTTGGGCTCCAGCTCGATGCGATACAGGCCGCACGCCTTGGTGCCCGTCTCATCGGGATTCACCGCGTTCAGGCCGCCCTGCACCACATAGCGGTGAAAAGCGTCCTTGCTGTACCACTGCCCGCTGTCGAAACCCCACATGCGCAGCGTATTGGTTTCGTTCTCGGTGAAGAGCAGCGGCGGCGCATCCTCCAGCCACAGTGTGAATTCGCCGAGCGACTGCTCGTGAATACCGATGGTATTCGTATCCAAGCGCGACAGCTCCGGGCGCGGCGTGCCATAGCCCCAGCTCCAGGTATTGCGAAACCAGACTGTCGGCAGCAGATGCAAGGTTGCCGGCGACGGTCCGCGGTTGATCACCGTCGCGCGCACCAGAATGTCATCGACGTCGTTTTTGGCGTATTCAATGAAGATGTCGAAATAGCGGTTCTCGTTAAAGATTCCAGTGTCGATCAGTTCGTATTCGCTCTCCGCGCGCGACCTCGCGCGATTGGTTCGCGCCAGGTCCAAATACGGGAACGGCGACTGTGGATACTTGTACAGCGCCTTCATGTAGGAATGCGTGGGCGTGGAGTCCAGGTAATAGTAGTATTCCTTGACATCCTCGCCATGATTGCCTTCAGGGCCAGAAACGCCGTAGAGCCGCTCTTTCAGGATCGGATCCAAGCCGTTCCAGAAGGCGAACGCAAAACATAAACGCTGGTGATTGTCGCAGATGCCGGCGATGCCGTCTTCCGTCCAGCGATAGGTCCGCGAACGGGCATGATCGTGCGTGAAGTAATCCCAGGCCGTGCCGTCGGCGCTGTAATCTTCGCGGGGATTGCCCCAGGATCGTTCCGATAGATACGGGCCCCAGCGCCTCCAGTGCGATGTCCTGCCGCGGGCTTGGAGCAGGCGATCTCGTTCAGATTGCATTCATTTATATGGGAACACAGGAGCCAGCGGCTCCCTTTGTTTACTCGGCTGCTTCGGACCGGACCATTAGGCAGTGAAATGTTCCGGGCTTCCAGCGCGGCGAGAGGGCGGAGTAAACTTGGTTCCTATAGCGAAGGTTGTTCTATGAACGAATTTGGACTATGGGAGTCCGTCTGGCAGGACACCTGCCACGCGCTGCGAGGCATGAGCAAGACGCCGGCCTTCGCCGTGACGGCGGTGCTGACGCTGGCCCTCGGAATCGGCGGCACCACCGCGATGTTCACGGTGATTCGATCGGTGCTGCTCAAGCCCCTCGCCTATCGCGATCCGGACCGGCTGGTTCAACTTTCCCGCGGCGCCACATCCGTCCGTTTCAAGGAAATGAAGGACGCTGCCCGGTCGTACGCCGGGCTGGGAGCCTACCTGGGCAGTGTCTTCGATATCACGCTCTCCGGCGGCGCCCAGCCGGAGGTGCTGAAGGGCGTGAGCGTGTCCGCGAATTTCCTGAACATCCTGCAAATGGAACCGGTGCTCGGACGCGGTTTTCGTCCCGACGAAGATACCGCGGCCGGACCGCCGGTCGCAATGATCAGCGCCGAACTCTGGAGCAGGCGTTTTGATAGAGACCCGCGCATTCTTTCCAGGACCGTTACGATGGATGCGATTCCCTACACCATCATCGGGGTGCTGCCGCCCCGCTTCCAGTTTCCCCAACCCGCTGTGGACGTATGGATCGCCCGGCCATCGGAGTTCGTGAATACCACCAGCCCGCTGTTGGACGTCTTCGGCCGATTGAATCCAGGCGTGAGCATCCAGCAGGCAACTTCCGAACTGGCCGTGCTCAATCAGCGCTATCGTGCGGCACATCCGGGAATGCTGGATGGCAAGGCGAACACCGCTGAGCTTCTGGTGCCGCTCAAGGATCGGCTGGTAGACGATGTCCGCTTCCTCCTGTGGCTGCTCTTTGGAACGGTTAGCTTGGTCCTGTTGATCGCCTGCGCCAATGTCGCCAGCCTGCTGCTGGCGCGCGCGGCTTCCCGTTCGCGCGAATTTGCCGTGCGGGCGGCCGTCGGCGCTTCTCGCGGCCGGCTGATCCGGCAATTGCTCGCCGAAAGCGTTGTGCTGGCGGCCGCCGGCGGAATATTCGGCGTAGCGCTGGCGAAATGGAGCTTGCTCGCAATCGCGCACATGCCGGCTCTGGACCTCCCTCGCGCCGGGGAGATTCAACTCGACGGATGGGTGCTCGCCTTCGCCGGGTTGCTCTCCATCGGCACGGGTGTGCTGTTTGGGCTGATTCCGTCGCTCGGCGCATCCCGGCCGGACCTGGCCTCTGTGTTGCGGGCCAGCGGTGAGGCAGCCGCATCGGCCGGCAAAAGGCGCATGGCTCTGGGCGTGAGCGCGCGCGGCGCGCTGGTGATAGGACAAGTGGCGCTGTCGATGGTGTTGCTGATCGGCGCGGCGCTCTTGCTCGAGAGCATGGCGCGGCTGTACGGCGTCAATCCAGGATTCAATCCTTCGCATCTTCTCACGTTGCACGTCTCGCTCCCGCTATCGCGCTATGACACAGCGCGGAAGCAAGCGGCGTTCTTCGACGAACTCGCGCAACGCGTGCAGTCGTTGCCCGGCGTTCAGGGCGCCGCCGCAACATTCACGCTTCCCATGATGATTTTTCCTGAGACGCCCGTACAACTTGCCAGCGAGGCGCTGAAGCCGCTGAACCAAAGGCCGCTGGCGGCCATCCAGGTTGTAACAACAAACTACTTTCAAACGTTGCAGGATCCATTAAGGCGTGGGCGCGAGTTCTCCGAGCGTGACAAGGCCGGAGCGCCGCTTACCGCCATCATCAACGAGAGCCTGGCGCACCTCCTCTGGCCGGCCTATCCGCGCGGCTTGGACCCTGTAGGACAGCGCATTGTGATCGGCGCTAAGACCGATCCGATAGAAGTGGTGGGCATCGTCGCGGACATGCATCAGGTCCTCGAAAAGGATCCATTGCCTGCGGTGTTCCGTCCGTTCGATCAGTACCCTCTCTCGTCGGCGGCTTTCCTGGTACGGACGGCCGGCGATCCGCGTCAGTTCGTGCACGCGCTGCGAGATCAGGTGCTGGCAATAGACCGCGATCAACCCATCTCCGGCGTCCAGACCATGGAAGATCTGATCCAGGCCGAAGGCGGCCAGCGCCGGGTGGTTCTGATGCTGTTGGGAACCTTTGCGGTCGCCGCGATGCTGCTGGCGGTGATCGGAATCTACGGCGTCATCGCGTATTCAGTGGCACAACGCACGCAAGAGGTGGGTATCCGCCGGGCCTTGGGCGCGCAAGACGCGGACATTCTGCGCCTGGTGGTGGGGCAAGGCGTGGTCTTGACGCTGGCGGGTGTAGCGATCGGCATGGGAGCTGCGCTGGCACTGACGCGCCTCATGTCCAGTCTGCTTTTCCACACCAGCGCGATTAGCCCCGTGACGTTCGCCGGTGTCGCGCTGGTATTCGTTCTGGCAGCTCTGGCCGCGAGCTATATCCCCGCGCATCGCGCAACGAGAATCGACCCGACGAACGCTCTTCGAGTCTGAAATGTGGATCGCGGGCGGGGCGCGCAGTATTTGATATATCCGCCGAGAAATCGCGTCTAAATAGCAGGGGTTCTTGATCTGCGACTGCTGCTTGCCGCCCTGATTGCCTTCACCCTGGCGCCTCCCATTTCTGGAGCGCGGCGCTCTCATCGCCCCCATCGGCGCCCGACCATCCGTTATTTCATCGCCACTGCTTATTCGGTGGAGGGCCTGGGCGCTTCCGGAAAATGGTCGCAGCCAGGCACAGTAGCTGCTGATCGAAGAATATTGCCGCTGAACACCCGCATCCGAATTTATGGCGCCGGCCGCTACTCGGGCGACTATACGGTTGAAGACACCGGAGCGAAGGTGGACGGCCACCACGTCGATGTCTACATGCCCAGCCGGGCCGAAGCCAAGAAGTTTGGCCGCCAGCGGGTAAAGGTGCTCATCCTCAAGTACGGCGACGACCAGGCAAGTCCGCCCAACCCGCTGCAAAAGGCTGAGGCCAAGGCCATCGACCGAAGGGTGCGCGCGCGGGAGAAAGCCGCAGCGGCAAAATAGCCGCGTCCTCCGAGCGATCTTATCACCCAATGCGATAGACTTGTTTGAATCATTATATTGCTGCGCCACGCCAGAAGGTGGCCCTGTGAAATTCTTGTGCCCATGTGGGTGGTATGAGCCGGAAATCTAGCCTACTTGTAATCAGCCTATTTTGCGAGGATGCCCGATGTCGAAAAACTTTCGAGCTAATTCTTTCTTAGTCCGTTTATTTTATTGCTGTGCGGTCACGAGCGGCGTGACGTCCGCCCTGGTGGCGCAGATACCCGGGAATGCTTCGCCGGCCCGTGCTCTCATTACACGGCCTATCGATTCCAGCCGGCTGCGCACACTCGCCGGAAACACACGCCCGGAAGCGAACGCGCAGAACGACCGCGGGAAGGTACCGGATAGCTTCGCAATGCCTCACATGTTGCTCCAATTGCAGCGCAGTCCTGAGCGGGAGCAAGCCTTGCAGGTCTTCATCGATCAGCAGCACGATTCCTCCTCGCCCAATTTCCATCAATGGCTGACAGCGGATCAACTGGGCCAAACATACGGACCGGCGCCGCTCGACATCGAAATGGTTTCCAACTGGCTGGAATCGAGCGGCTTCACGGTGAACACTATCTATCCCAGCGGCATGCTGATCGATTTCTCCGGAACTGCGGGCCAAGTACAGGCGGCATTCCGTACGGAAATTCACAAGCTCTCGGTAAACGGGCAGAATCACATCGCAAATATGAGCGATCCGCAGATCCCGGAGGCGCTGGCGCCGGTGATCGCAGGGATCGTTTCGTTGCACGATTTCCGGCCCAACTCCATGAAGAAACCCGCCCCCCGATACAAGGTTGAATACAATCTCCTGGTACCGGCCGATCTGGCCACCATTTATGATTTCAACCCGGCTTTTGCGGCAGGATACACGGGGCAGGGACAGACCATTGCGGTGCTGGAGGATAGCGACCTTTACAACACCGCGGATTGGGACACTTTCCGGAAGGTATTTGGATTATCTGCTTACACCGCGGGATCCTTGAGCACAATCAATCCCGCGCCTCCGAAGGGAACCTCCAATTGTTCGGACCCCGGACCTCAGGGAGCCGACAGCGAAGCCACCCTGGACGCCGAATGGGCCAGCGCCGCCGCGCCGGACGCAGCCATCATCGTGGCTACCTGCGCGGATACGGCCACCACACCGGGAACCCTGTTTGCCGCGCAGAATGTAATCAATGCCAGCCATCCTCCTCAGATCATCAGCTTGAGCTATGGCTTCTGCGAAGCGGCGAACGGCGTGACCATGAATGCGGCTTCCAACTCCGCCTATCAGCAGGCGGTGGCGGAAGGCATCTCCGTGTTTGTTTCGGCTGGAGACGAAGGCGCGGCAAGCTGCGATGCGGGATTCGGCACAGCCACGCACGGCATCGGCGTCAGCGGGTTTTCCTCTACGCCTTATAACGTCGCAGTCGGGGGAACCGATTTTGCCGATACGTCCCAGGGCACGGCGAACACCTACTGGAGCCCTGCCAAGAATACCGCTACCTTCGGCTCGGCGCTCTCCTACATTCCGGAAATCCCCTGGAATGATTCGTGCGCCGACTCGGTTCTGGCCACCTATCTCGGCTATGCGGTAGGGTACGGTCCGGACGGCTATTGTGGCAGCAGCATGGCGCAACAATACGGAAACATTACGGTGGTGGCGGGCAGCGGAGGGCCAAGCGGGTGCGCAACCGGCGTTCCAGCGGCAAACCTGGTGGTGGGAGGAAGCTGTAAAGGATACGCGAAACCTGCGTGGCAAGCCGGCGTGCCCGGCATTCCGAGCGACGGCGTCCGGGATCTTCCCGATGTGTCACTGTTCTCCGCTAACGGAGTCTGGGGCCACTACTACGTGTTCTGCTTTTCGGATCCGAACAATGGTGGCACGCCGTGCGTAGGTTCGCCGTTCAACTGGGCCGGCGGCGGCGGAACTTCTTTCTCCGCCCCGATCTTGGCTGGGATTCAAGCGCTCGTGAACCAGAAGATGGGCGGTGCGCAGGGCAATCCCAATCCGGTCTACTACAAACTCGCGGCCAGTTCGGTGGCCTCCTCGGTGTTCCACAGCATCACGGCAGGCGACATCGCGGTGAACTGCGCCGGCGAAATAAACTGTTACGGCAGTGGCTTCGAGGGTAGGGGCCGCGCGACTCCGACCACCCAGTTCGATGGAAACGGGGGGCTTTCCACCAGCAGCCAAACGTACGCCGCGGCCTTTGCCGCCGCCAGCGGTTGGAACTTCGCTACCGGGCTCGGCAGCGTGGATGCCTACAACCTGATCTTGAACTGGAGCAAAGGCCAATAAGATGACGACGCCCCTGAACCGAATGCTCTTCCTTGTTTCTAGCGCCCTTTTACTGGCGCTGGCGCCGGCAGCGGTCAAGGCGCAAAGTTTCGATACCAGCGGGACAGCGAGCCTGTCCGGGCAATACCTGTTCCGCTACGTGCTTTTCTTCAACGATCAGAACGGCAACCTGACGGAGTCCTGCAGCCTGAGCGGCACCATGACGTTCGATGGTGCGGGGAAATACGCGGTCTCTAATACGCAGCTTTTTGATTCGGCCGGAGCTACCATGGGCTCCTGCGCTTCACTGGGCGGCGGAACGTACGGAGTCCAATCGAACGGCATCGCCCAACTGGACAGTCCTCTGTACCCCAGCACCCTTTTCGGCAGCTTCAGCCAGCCCGTGGTCACGGCAAGCTCCACCGAAGATGACGGCTTCGATCTTTTTGTAGCGGTTCAAGCGCCATCGGTTTCGTCGTCGAACGGCATCCTCTCGGGTAGCTTCACGGTGGGCACCCTGGACTTCCTCAATTCTTCCGTCTCACTGGCGCGGCAGGGCTATTTCACTTTGAAGGCCGACGGCCAAGGGAACATTGCGGCCTTCGCGGTGACGGGCTCGTTAGCGAATGTGCGGTCCGGCCAGACCGTGACCCAGAACGTTGCAGCCTCCACCTACGCACTCTCTGGTACGGCGGGGGGAACATTAACCTTTCCCGGCAGCTCGGAGAATACGACCGAGATCGTCAGCGGCGCAAAGGTCTTGTACATATCTGCCGACGGCAACTGGTTCGTGGGAGGCTCGGCAACCGGATCGGATATGCTGTTCGGGTTTCGCGCACCGTCGGGGACCAGTTCGAATTCGCTCCTGAGCGGGACCTACTTTTCGGCGGGAATGGAAAATTATCTGCCCGGCTCGCTCAATTTCCTGGATGCCTTTTATGGCTCCATCAACACCAGTGGAAATGGAACGCTCCTCTCGCATGAGCGGCTGGACGATGTGGTGGATATCCAAACCTACGATTTCACGTTCAACACGCCCGTAACCATTGGCGCGGACGGCTCCTATTACGACGGCAGCACCTACACCTTTCTCGCCGGCGCCAACGGAAAAGCGCTGATGCAAATTGGATCCAACCAGCAGTTCTCGCTGATCATCAGCGTTCAAGCTCCGTCCTATACACCATCCTCCGCGGTCTGGATCAGTCCGCTCGGTATTACCAACGCAGCCAATTACACTCCCATCACAAATGCTTACGCTCCCGGCGAACTGGTGCACCTTGTATGGAACTTTCGGTGTATCTACGAAGGTGGACAGCGTGCTCCCGATTCCCACCACGCTCAGCGGCGTGCAGGTGTTCGTCAATGGATTGCCGGCTCCGGTGTATGCGGTGAGCCAGAATCAGATCAGCGCTTTGATTCCTTATGGCGTTTCGGGCGATTATTTTGGGACGTTCCAGGTGGAGGTGAACGGCGTGAAATCGAACATGGTAACGGTCTACGTCGATAACACCGCGCCAGGGATTTACACGCTTGCGCAAAATGGAACGGGAGCGGGAGCAATTCTGCACTCTGATTATTCGGAGGTAACGGCCGCCAGTCCCGCGATGCGCGGGGAAACCGTCCAAATGTTCCTGACTGGTCTTGGGCCGGTAACCCCGGGCGTGGACGATGGCGCGGCTGCTCCCAGCAGCCCGTTGAGCAACAGCGTGGAGGCGGCGGACATCCTCGTTTTTCTCGGCAGCGAAGAGGCCGACGTTTTGTACGCTGGTCTGACTCCCGGTGTGGCCGGGTTATATCAGGTCAATTTCACCGTGCCGTCGAGCGGATTGACCAACGGAGACGCCGATATTGCTTTTGACACCGACGAAGCGCTGAACGTCATGTCGACCATCAGCTTGTCGGGCTTCACAGGAAGGGCCGCGCAGACCGGTTCCAGCCCCCGCGCCGCCATGCTACGGAACCGGGCCGTCGCCGCTGGACCCACTTTCGGCAAACACACGAAGAACTTTCGCCGGGCGTTGCCGGAAAGGTAAAGGAGGGTTCCTGACGCCGTCACTTCCAGCGGCACCAGCGGCTTCTTGAACTTGCATTCGCCGTTCGGCCACTGCGCCACCGGCCGTGAAAAACTCGCGAAGTTAGCTTTGCTGCTTGCCGCGAGGCAAGAAAATGAGAGAGTTCATGCAATAGCGCAGCTGCGTGGGCGGCGGACCATCGTCGAAACGTGTCCCAGGTGAGCTTCGCAACGGGCACTGCGCGCTAGAATTGGAGTCAGTCTCCACGGTTCATGATTGAGCCGCACGGAACGTTTCGCGGCGTCAAGGATTCGGGTATGGATCACAATCCAGCAGGGCGAGTCGCACTATCCCTTTTGATCGGGAACGTACCTTTGGTGTTGAAATAGAGCGAGGAGAAATGAAGATGAAATTGGCGAAAGCGACTTTGCTTTTCACCCTGGCGTCGGTAGCGGCCTGGGCCCAGGTAAATATTGGCGAACAGAAGCCCGAAGCCAGCCTGCCCTTCAGCATGACCACGGTGGCCACGTTTGAGCTGCCCTGGCGGATAGCCTTTCTGCCGGACGGCCGGATGCTGGTCACCGAAAAGGTCGGGCCTATTTGGCTGGTATCGCAGGACGGAACGAAAAGCATGGTGAACAATACGCCCGCGGTGTATTGGCAAGGGCAGAGCGGTATGATGGGCGTTTTCCTTTCGCCGACTTATGCCACCGACCAACGGATCTATCTCACCTATGCCGAACCTGGTGACTACGGCGGGGGCCTGGTGCTGGCTCGCGCCAAACTGAACACCGCCGGACGTGGCGGGCCTGGCACCACCGGGCCCGTGGCCAGGCTGGAAAAACTGGAAGTGCTCTGGCGCCAATTGCCCAAGGGCCTGGGCGGCCAGGAAGGCGCGCAGATCGCCTTCGCGCCCGACGGCCAGTCGCTATTCCTCACAGTTGGGGACCGCCAGCGTTTCACCCCCGCGCAGGATCCGAATCAACCGGAAGGAAAGATCCTGCACCTGACGCTGGACGGCAAACCCGCGCCCGATAATCCCAACTACGGAAAAACCGGTGCTTCCACCATTCCGCTGATCGACCCTCCGCGCGACACCGAAACCGCCAAGACTGCGCCGGTGGTGAGCACCTATACGTTCACCGGCGTCCCCAATATGACGCCAGCCGAAACCTGGGCCAGTGGCGTCCGTACGCCCTACGGCCTGGCGTTTTCGCCCGCCGGCGAACTGTGGGAAGTGGAGCATGGCCCGCGCGGCGGCGACGAGCTAAACCTGATCGAGAAGGGCAAGAATTACGGCTGGCCGCTCGTCTCCTACGCCCCCAACTATAACGGCGTGCCGATTCCCAGTCCCGAAACGCGTCCCGATCTGGCGAAGCCGGTGCTTTATTGGACACCCGTAATCGCGCCGGGCAACCTGATGTTCTACCATGGCACGCAAACCTTCCCGCAATGGAACGGCAACGGCTTCGTGAGCGGCCTGGGGACCCGTTCGCTCAGCCGCATCGTCTTTGACGGCCATGGTGGCGCCAAATCCGCCGAGCGCTGGGAGGTGGGCCATCGCATTCGCGACGTAGAAGAGGCTCCGGATGGCTCGCTGTGGATGCTGGAAGACGCTGCTCCCGGCGCCCTGATTCATGTGACACCCAAGGACGTCAGTTCGCGTTAGACAAGCGAGAAGCAGAAGGAAGTGATGCGCTCAATGGGCGGATCGGTCGATGCGGCGACTACTTGCCGCTGTGACTCACGCGCCAGATGCTGCCCGATCCGTCATCAGAAACCAGCAGCGATCCATCCGGGGCAACCGCAATACCCACCGGCCGCCCCCAAACGTCGCCTTTCGGTGTCAGGAACCCAGTCAGAAAATCCTCGTAAACGCCATTGGATTTTCCCTTCTTCAGCGGCACTCGCACCACCTCGTAACCGGATCGCGCCAGCCGGTTCCAGGAGCCATGTTCGCTGGCGAAGATGTCGCCCTGATACTCGGCCGGGAACTGCGTGCCGTCGTAGAACGTCATCTGCAGCGACGCCGAGTGCGACTGAAGAAGCACATCGGGCGCGATCACCTTGTTCTTCAATTCAGGATGTTTGCCGTCAAGCCGCGGATCTGCGTTGCCGCCGATGTAGTACCACGGCCATCCGTAAAATCCTCCTTCTTCCACATGCGTGATGTAGTCGGGCGGCAGGTTGTCCCCCAATCCATCGCGCTCATTCACCGAGCACCACAACTGGCCGGTGGACGGATTCACCGCGATGCCGGAAGGATTGCGAATGCCGCTGGCGTAAACCTTCACAAACTTGCCCTCCGGTGTGTATTCGAGAATGTTCGCCCGATGCGTTTCATTCGGGTGGTCGTCCGGATCATCCAGGTTCGATGCTGAACCGACACCCACGAACAGGCGTTTGCCGTCGAGCGAAAATTCGAGATCCCGCGTCCAGTGGCCGTGATCGGGAACCGGCTTTCCCTCGGCAACCGCAGCATCATAAGCCCGCCACGCAACTTCATCGCGGGGACGGTTGGAAGGCAGAGTAGCGATGACGCTCTCGGGTTTGCCGGTAGCTTTCAGATCGCCGGTGTGATAGGCATACCTTACTACCGAGTCAGTATTCGCCACGTACAACCATTGCGGATTCTTGCCTGGAGGATAGAAAGCGATCCCGTATGGTTCATGAAAACCACTCGCGAACACCGCAGTCTCGCGCGGCTTGCCTTCAGCCGACATGCCGCGAAACACACGCACCTGCCCAGCTTGGGTTTCCGCGAGGAAGATGTCGCCGTTGGGGGCCACTCGAATCACTCGGGGCATGCTCAAGCCGCCGGCAAAGAGTCCTACACGGAAGCCGGGCGGCGCCTGTGGCAGCGTTCCGGCCGGCCGCGGGACGATTCGCGACCGCAGAGTGACAGACTCCGTCATGAATGGCTTGGGCAAGTCAGCAGGGGTGATCTGTCGGAACGTGCCGGGCTGCACTCCCCCGGATGTGACGAAGGCCGATCGGCCCCTAAGAACCTCCGTCGCGGTAGCGTTCCCGAGGAGCAGTTTTGTCACGCCCGCGCACAGAAGGAACGATAAGCACGCAACCATCGGCCAGCGTAAAGTCTTCATGGTTTCTCGCTACCAGAATGTCACAACTGCTACCCAAACAAGTATCAGTGACGTTCCGCTCCTCGTTCGCATCTGAAGAGCATTTGTAAGGCTGCGGTCAGACCGTCCAACAGCGTGGCAACCATGCACTGCGTAGGCGCGGGATCGGCGTCGTGGGCCGGCGGCAGCGGCGCATCCATCGGGGTTTCGGTGTGGGCAATTGCGATCCGATTCGGCCAGCGCCGAATTCCTCATGTTCGCAGTTTAGGCAGCCCACCGAGTCCGCCCGGCGAAGCTCCAATCACGGTCACCACTTTCGCCCACTGCGAAGGGATCATTTTCCACTTCTCAGGCGAGGTGGCCTTCACGATGGGGGACGGATGGTATGAATCGAACAAAGCTAAATCAGTTGTCGCAAGGTATGGCTTGGCCCGGCCTGCGCTCCGGCCCACCATTACTACCGCTGAGAGCGCAGGCAGGAGTTTTAGAAGGTCCTCCAAGCATTCGACGCCCTGATGAAGTTCGCGCGCGGTCACTTTTCGCGTTCCATTCCACCACGGAATCAGGTTCCAAATCACAGTCAGCTTTCGTGGCAGGCCGGCCTCTCCATGAAATGAAAGATTGCCTGCGCGGTGGCGTCGTCGTTATTGCGGCTGATGAAACCGGAGCCCGGGCGCCGACCAGATTCAACGGTCATAGGGCCGGGCTTTTCAAAAAGAAAGAGCACGCGGGCGTCAATGCCGCCATCGAGCGGGTCAAAATCGGGGACCTCGCCCGTGCCACCTTGCCGCAGTTTCGCCGCGTAGGCCGTCAGCGGTGCGACATGAGGCAGATCCGGCATTTCCCGTCGCTGTTGGCACAGGCCGGCGTCGCGCAAGGAGCGAGGCCGATCGTCACTTTCGCAATTGCAGGGGCAGGTCGCTGTCATAGGTTCATCGATCTTCGACAGAAGTGAACGCACCGGACGCTAAATCTCACCTTGTGGTCCTCCTCAGAGAAATTGAGCCCCTTGCTCCCACCACAAGGAAGAACACCATGCTCGCCCCGGCGATCTCTAAAGAAGATGAATTGCACTGGCTGGCGCTGTGCCTGATTCCTGGATTAGGCACCGTCAAGGCGGGCAAGCTGGTGGCGCAATTCCAATCGCCCCAGGCGATTTTTCGGGCGTCGCGGTCGGAACTCGAATCGCGCGGACTATCGGGCAGCGTCGCGCAAACCATTGCGAGCGGATGTACATTCGATGACGCCGTCGAGCAGCAGCAGAAAATGCTGGAGACGAACACCGTGTTGGTGCCGATTTCCGACTCCGCCTATCCGGCCCGGCTGCGCGAAATCTTCGATCCGCCGATTGTGCTGTTCGCGCGCGGCCGCTTGGAATTGCTGAAATCGATTCTGCTCGGCGTGGTGGGTACCAGGCGTCCTACGCCATATGGAATAGCGGCGGCGGAACGGTTGGGTGCCGATCTCGCACAGGCCGGCCTCGCGATTGTGAGCGGCATGGCGCGCGGCATCGACACGGCGGCCCATCGCGCGGCGCTCGGCGTGGGCGGCGACACGGTGGCGGTGTTCGGCTGCGGCGTGGATCTTATTTATCCGGCGGAGAATCGCAAGCTGGCGTTGGAGATCGCGGAGAAAGGCTTGATTCTCTCCGAGTTTCCCATGGGCTCGCCCGCCTATCCGCAGAACTTTCCCATCCGGAATCGCATCATCAGTGGCGTGGGTGTGGGCGTCCTGGTAGTGGAGGGCGCGCAGTATTCAGGCTCGGCGATCACCGCGAAAATGGCGCTGGACCAGCAGCGCGAGGTTTTCGCCGTCCCGGGAAATATCACGTCCAAAATGAGCTGGGGACCGAATCTTTTGATCAAGCAGGGCGCCAAGCTGGTTCAGGAGTGGAACGATGTTTTGGTGGAATTGCCGACTGATACTCGCCGCGCCCTGATCGGCAAGGCGCAAGCGCGTCTTGGCGTTATGTCATTGGAATTAAACGACGAACAGCCTATGCTCCCGCCTGAACTGGGCTCTGCCAGCCGGTTGCTCCTCACCAAATTAAAGGCCGATCTGCCCATCCAGCTTGACCAGTTGCTTGAATCTTCTGATACATTGACTTCATCAGAGGTAATTGCCGCACTCTTCGAACTGGAACTTCTAGGGCTGGCCCGCCAACTCCCCGGCAAGAACTTTGTTAGAGTGTGGTAGACACTTAAAGCAGTAACATAACTGTAAGCATTCTTACGATTCAGGAAGACCATGGCAAAATCTCTCGTCATCGTCGAATCGCCGACGAAGGCGAAGACGATCGGCAAATATCTCGGTAAGCAATTTGTCGTGAAGGCTTCGCTTGGCCACGTCAAAGACCTCCCCAAAAAGAATCTGTCGGTGGACGTGGAGAAAAACTTCGAGCCGCACTATGAGGTGATCGAAGGCAAAAAGAAGCTCATCGCAGAACTGAAGCAGGCAGCCAAGGGCGTCGACTCTATTTATCTGGCGGCTGACCCGGATCGCGAAGGCGAGGCCATCTGCTATCACCTGCAAGAGGAGCTCAACGGCATCAAGAAGGGCCCGAAATTCTTTCGGGTGATGTTCAACGAAATCACGGCCAACGCCATCAAGAAGGCGTTCGAGAAGCCCGGATCGGTGAACCTGCACCTGGTGGACGCCCAGCAGGCGCGCCGCGTTCTGGACCGGCTGGTGGGCTACAAGATATCGCCGCTGCTGTGGGACAAGGTGCGCCGCGGGCTTTCCGCCGGCCGCGTCCAAACCGTGGCGCTGCGTCTGATTGTGGAACGCGAGCGCGAGATTCGCGCCTTCATCAAGCGCGAGTACTGGACTATCGATGTCCAGCTCAATGCCAAGAAGCCGCCGGTGCTGACCGCGCGCTTCACCAAGAAGAACGACGAAGCGATCGAGCTTGCCCGACGAAACCACCACCAAGAGCCTGCTGGATCAGTTGGACGGCTCCAAGTACCTGGTCCATTCGGTCTCCACCAAGGAGAAGAAGCGCAACCCGGTCCCGCCGTTTATTACATCCACGTTGCAACAGGAAGCGTCGCGCAAGCTGCGCTTCAGCGTGAAGCGGACCATGATGCTCGCGCAGCGGCTGTATGAAGGCATGGAGCTGGGTTCGGAAGGCTCAGTTGGTCTCATCACTTATATGCGAACCGATTCCACGCGTGTGTCCGCCGATGCGCTGGAGGAAGTTCGCGGCTTGATCAAGGATCGCTACGGCGCTCCGTTTGTTCCCGCTTCGCCCAACATATATAAGAGCAAGAAGGACGCGCAGGACGCGCACGAAGCCATCCGGCCATCTTCGGCGCGGCGCACACCCGACGATCTGGCGCCCTATCTTCCGGAAGACGAATTGAAGCTTTATCGGCTGATCTGGATGCGCTTCGTCGCATCGCAGATGACGCCGGCGGTCTTCGACCAGACCACCATCGACGTAGCGGCCAAGGGCAAGGACGGCGCGAACTATATGTTCCGCGCCACCGGGAGCGTGCCGAAGTTCAAGGGCTTCCTGGAAGTTTACGAAGAAGGCAAGGATCAAAAGGATTCGGACGACGAGGAGCTGAAGAACCGGCTGCCGCTGGTGGCCGAGGGCGAGGAGCTACGCTTCAAGTCGATTGAACCCGAGCAGCATTTCACCGAGCCGCCGCCGCGTTTCAACGAAGCGACGCTGGTGAAGGAGCTGGAATCGGATGGCGTGGGGCGCCCGTCCACGTATGCTTCTATTCTGTCCACCATCCAGGAACGCGAATACGTAAAGAAAGATGGCGGCAAATTTGTACCCACCGAGCTTGGCATGGTGGTGACGGACCTGCTGCTCGAAAATTTCAAGAATCTCTTCGACATCACCTACACGGCTCGCATGGAAGTGGAGCTGGACGAGATCGAAGAAGGCAAGATGGACTGGCGCGAGGCCATGTCGGAGTTCTACGAACGGTTCCAGAAAGACCTGGAACACGCCGAACGCCACATGACCGACATCAAGCGCATGGAGGAACCCACCGGCGAAATTTGCGAGAAATGCGGCAAGCCGTTGGTGATCAAGTGGGGCAAGTTCGGAAAGTTCATCGCCTGCACCGGGTATCCGGAGTGCTCCAACACGCGCGAGTTGCCGCCCGATCCCGCCAGCGCCGAAGGCCTGAGCGAGCAGGACGCGCAGGAATATTGTGAAAATTGCGGCCGCGAGATGGTGCTCAAGAAAGGCCGCTTCGGACAGTTTTACGCTTGCTCCGGATATCCCGATTGCAAGACTACCAAGCAGATCGGCGGGCAGCAGAAGAAATCCGACGTGCCGCTCGAAGAGAAGTGCCCGCAGTGCGGCAACAACCTGGTGCTGAAGAACGGGCGATTCGGCGAGTTCACCGCTTGCAGCACGTATCCGAAATGCAAGTACGTGAAGCAGAAGACCATCGGCGTTCCCTGCCCCAACTGCTCGGAAGGCGAAGTGGTGGAGCGGCGATCGAAGAAGGGGAAGACGTTTTTCGGCTGCAACCGCTATCCCGATTGCGATTTCGTCGCGTGGGGTAAGCCGATTCAGGAAAAGTGCCCCGAGTGCGGGTCCAGCTACTTAATCGAAAAGTGGCTCAAGGCCGGGCCGGTGGCGCAATGCCCGAACGGGGAATGCAAATTCAAGAAGCCGCTGGTGCCGGTGGAAGTGACGGCATAGCCTCGCTAGAGGGTCCGCAGCATCGCGGTCCTATGGCGTCCTTGCCAGTGCGATCCTTGTGGGCGTGCGGCTACGGCGCGATCCCGTGATCGAAAACAATTTTCAACAATCAACAGCGCGCGTCCGCCAATGCGACGCCCCCAAAACATAGCTCGTTGATCAAAGTAACTTCAAAAATCAAGCTGATCTTTGAGCAGCCCGTACGCTCATCGGGCGGCGGCGCTCAAACGCGGCGGATCCGTCGTCTCGGGGTTTCGTGCGCGCGATTTGCCTTAGCGCTTTCGTCGCTTCCTGGGCGAGCTGAATGCCTCGCTTTTTGTTGCCCTACCGGGCCCCGCTGTCGATATTGTGGCTTGGGCGGTTGACACAGTTCGTTGCCCTCGATCGCGCTTTGTCAGGGTTCTGGCACGGCAATGAGGAGACGGCCTGTCAACGCAAAGTAGAAATGGGATCTTCCGCACTCTCGGTGCAGATCAGCAAGCTTAAAATGGGATCTTCCGCACTCTCGGTGCAGATCAGCAAGCTTAAAATGGTCCAAAACAATTCGTTCTCGTATTGTTCTAAGCTCAACTTGCAATGGCACCTCCCCCGAGCCATTCGCAAGCGGTCTTACCAGCTCAAAATCTCGTGCTTGATAAGATCGAACGTGTTGACGGACGCTTTCTGGTCGATGTTCACGTTCGACAAGCCGCTCATTGTCCAGCGTGCGGCAAACGGTCTCGGAGCCGTCACAGCGCGTACCTTCGCCATCTGAAAGACCTGCCTTGGCAAGGGTGTGCGGTGGAACTGCGGTTGAAAATCCGGCGCTTTCGATGCCGTAACAGGGCTTGTGTGCGAAAGATCTTCGCCGAACCGATACCGGAGGTCACGCGATCCCATGCACGCTGGACTACACGAGTTGGCGAGATCATACGGCTGATCGGCTACACAGCAGGCGGATTGCCGGGCAGTCGTATTCTGGACCGGTTGGCGATCCCGATCAGCGACGACACTGTGACTCGGTTTGTGAAACGCTCCGGCGACGGTTCGGGCAGTGGTCCAATCCGACACATTGGAGTAGACGACTGGGCTTGGCGCAAGGGTCAGAGCTACGGAACTATTCTGGTGGACTTGGACAAGCATCAGGTCATCGACCTGCTGCCCGACCGTTCGGTCGAGAGCTTGCAAGCCTGGCTGGAGAAGCATCCGGGTGTGGAAGTGATCACTCGGGATCGTTGCGGCATCTATGCCGAGGCCGCCGAACAAGGTGCCGCCCATGCAGTCCAGGTGGCCGATCGGTTTCATTTGTTTTTGAATCTTTCAACAGCCATCGAGAGATCGCTGGAGGAACGAAGCCGGGAACTTTGCCTTCCCGATCCGGCGCCGGAACAGCCAGCCGTCGAAGTCGCGCCGCCAAGCAAACGAAGAACAACGCTGGAGGAGCAACGAAAACAACAGCGCCGCCAGCGCAGACAGGAGCGCTACGAGCGAGTCGTCGAACTCCATCGTCAGGGGCACACACAACTGGCCATCAGCCTGGAGCTCGGCATCCAGCGCAAAACGATTCGCCGCTGGTTAAGCGCTGGTCAGTTTCCCGAGCGGAAGCCGGTGACCGGCCGACGCAGCCATGTCCGCGAGTTCCATGAGTATCTACAGCAACGCTGGAATCAGGGCTGCCATAACGCGACTCGCTTGTTTCAGGAGATCCGGGCGCGCGGATACCGCGGCAGTCGTCAGATGGTTTCTCATCATGTTTCGTCCTGGCGGGCTAATCCTGAATCACGTTCCTCATCGAAGACGCGAAGACTCGACCGCATCGCGCCTAAGCATGCGGCCATCCTGACGTGCAGACCAACGGAGCGTCTGTCGGAACAGCAACGGATTTTGTTCGAGCAGGTCGCAGTGAACTGCCCAATTATTCGATCGATGCGGTTCCTGGCCCTGGATTTTCGCGAAGCCATTGCTACTCAAGACACGAATGGCATGCTGCATTGGATTCGCACCGCAATGCAGTCCGGCATCGGGCCTCTGGTTCGATTCGCGTACGGCCTGAAGAAGGACTGGAACGCGGTCATGGCAGCGGTGGGAACCTCCTGGAGCAACGGCCAGACCGAAGGACAGATCAACCGCCTGAAGGCTATTAAGCGACAAATGTATGGGCGCGCTGGCTTCCATCTGCTGCGGGCACGCGTCCTGCCCTACCGCGCAATGGCACCTTGATCTGCACCGAGAGTGCGGAAGATCCTTAAAATGGTCCAAAACAATTCGTTCTCGTATTGTTCTAAGCTCAACTTGCAATGGCACCTCCCCCGAGCCATTCGCAAGCGGTCTTACCAGCTCAAAATCTCGTGCTTGATAAGATCGAACGTGTTGACGGACGCTTTCTGGTCGATGTTCACGTTCGACAAGCCGCTCATTGTCCAGCGTGCGGCAAACGGTCTCGGAGCCGTCACAGCGCGTACCTTCGCCATCTGAAAGACCTGCCTTGGCAAGGGTGTGCGGTGGAACTGCGGTTGAAAATCCGGCGCTTTCGATGCCGTAACAGGGCTTGTGTGCGAAAGATCTTCGCCGAACCGATACCGGAGGTCACGCGATCCCATGCACGCTGGACTACACGAGTTGGCGAGATCATACGGCTGATCGGCTACACAGCAGGCGGATTGCCGGGCAGTCGTATTCTGGACCGGTTGGCGATCCCGATCAGCGACGACACTGTGACTCGGTTTGTGAAACGCTCCGGCGACGGTTCGGGCAGTGGTCCAATCCGACACATTGGAGTAGACGACTGGGCTTGGCGCAAGGGTCAGAGCTACGGAACTATTCTGGTGGACTTGGACAAGCATCAGGTCATCGACCTGCTGCCCGACCGTTCGGTCGAGAGCTTGCAAGCCTGGCTGGAGAAGCATCCGGGTGTGGAAGTGATCACTCGGGATCGTTGCGGCATCTATGCCGAGGCCGCCGAACAAGGTGCCGCCCATGCAGTCCAGGTGGCCGATCGGTTTCATTTGTTTTTGAATCTTTCAACAGCCATCGAGAGATCGCTGGAGGAACGAAGCCGGGAACTTTGCCTTCCCGATCCGGCGCCGGAACAGCCAGCCGTCGAAGTCGCGCCGCCAAGCAAACGAAGAACAACGCTGGAGGAGCAACGAAAACAACAGCGCCGCCAGCGCAGACAGGAGCGCTACGAGCGAGTCGTTGAACTCCATCGTCAGGGGCACACACAACTGGCCATCAGCCTGGAGCTCGGCATCCAGCGCAAAACGATTCGCCGCTGGTTAAGCGCTGGTCAGTTTCCCGAGCGGAAGCCGGTGACCGGCCGACGCAGCCATGTCCGCGAGTTCCATGAGTATCTACAGCAACGCTGGAATCAGGGCTGCCATAACGCGACTCGCTTGTTTCAGGAGATCCGGGCGCGCGGATACCGCGGCAGTCGTCAGATGGTTTCTCATCATGTTTCGTCCTGGCGGGCTAATCCTGAATCACGTTCCTCATCGAAGACGCGAAGACTCGACCGCATCGCGCCTAAGCATGCGGCCATCCTGACGTGCAGACCAACGGAGCGTCTGTCGGAACAGCAACGGATTTTGTTCGAGCAGGTCGCAGTGAACTGCCCAATTATTCGATCGATGCGGTTCCTGGCCCTGGATTTTCGCGAAGCCATTGCTACTCAAGACACGAATGGCATGCTGCATTGGATTCGCACCGCAATGCAGTCCGGCATCGGGCCTCTGGTTCGATTCGCGTACGGCCTGAAGAAGGACTGGAACGCGGTCATGGCAGCGGTGGGAACCTCCTGGAGCAACGGCCAGACCGAAGGACAGATCAACCGCCTGAAGGCTATTAAGCGACAAATGTATGGGCGCGCTGGCTTCCATCTGCTGCGGGCACGCGTCCTGCCCTACCGCGCAATGGCACCTTGATCTGCACCGAGAGTGCGGAAGATCCCATTATCATTTGGCAGCGACACAATGAGGAGACGGCCTTGCGCCGCTCACAAAAGTGGTTTAGAATCAGTTACGTAGAATGTCGGGGCGTAGCGCAGCCTGGTAGCGCACCTGCCTTGGGCGCAGCCCGACGGCTTCCAAAGCGTCTTTTAATTCTCCACACTTCTAATGGTTTCAACAATTTGGGGAATCTGCTTTTCGCTCAAAGCTAACCCCAGCAGCTCCAACGCAAAGAGTTTTGACACGGTTTTGCCACGGTGCTATGGGGTTCACCCCATTCGACTGCGCTCGATCCGTGTCACCGCGAAACCAAGGTACGGCTTTTCGCCCAAATCGGTATGTCTCGGAGGCATGGCAAACAACTTCGACACCATCAGCCTGCATACTTTTCCGAAGCCGCGTCGGGCGGCGGAATTACGGCCCGACCTGTCTCCCGACGAAAATTGCGAGAAGAGAAGCTCATCAAGAACGCGTCGCACGTGAAAATCCCTCTTACATGCGCATCGCGGTGACGAAGTCGGACGACACCGATCTCGCCTGCAAGTCGATAGCGGCACCGTTCCGTGGGACGAAGCAGCAACGCTCGTTATCGCGGAAACCATCAGGCTGCTACAGGGCGGTGCGGCCTACGCCTACATCAAAATGTCGCTGGCGAACCTCGAAGGTGCCGCACGGACTTGCAGCGACTAACCGGGACCAGGACTTCGGCGGCCAAAACACTGTAGGGTAGGGCCTGCTCTAACGAACGCTGCAATCATGTAATCCCGAAGAATTTGCTTGCGGTCTGGCCACGCCTTTCGTTCTAGAATCTCGACGTATCTGCCCACGCCTCAATATGATGCATATTGCTGTCAATTATGTTATGGCAGTTGTCAAACAACCTCTTGACAGGTTGTGTCAGTAATGTCATGATATCTACGTCCATGATTGGCATGAGCCGACTACCGCAGTTCCGAGTGACCGTGAATTCGCGGTGCGGACACAGATGCTTCTATTGCAGACCATCAGGTGAAGCCGTAGATACCGCGGCCGGCATTCAACTCGCACCGGATGCGCTTTTGAAAGTGGCAGGAAGCGTTCGACGCCAGGGCATCGACTCCATCAAGCTCACGGGCGGAGATCCGGCGCTTTATCGGCCTCTGGTCAGTGTGGCCCAAGCACTGAAACGCGACGCTGGTTTCGCACACGTTGAGGTGATTTCCCGCCACCCTCGTATTGGCAAACTCGCCATCGATCTGGCGGCCGCGGGGATTGACCAGGTGAACATCAGCCTTGATACCGTCGATGCGGCCAAGCACGCCCAGATATGCGGCGTAGATGACCTTCCAAACCTTCTCTCCGCCATCGAATCATGTGTGGCCGCCGGGCTTACTGTGAAAGTGAACACGGTTGTGATGGCCGGCGTTAACGACCATGAGATCCACGATGTGATCGATCGTTGTGCCAACATGGGTGTGACCACCGTAAAACTTCTCGACGTGATCGATGACCTCGACCGGGCTGGCGCATCATTTACCATGCGGATCCCTGGTGGCAATTTCACCTCCCTTCGATCCCTCTACACTCCATTTGACACGATTACCCAGTCTCTGCGACAAGAAGCGCTAAGTAGCACCATTCGCACGCAAGGAGACCTCGGTCACCCCATGACCGCTTATCAACTTCCATCAGGCGTTGAGGTGTTGGTCAAAGACAGTAGAGCAGGTGCCTGGTACGGCGAGATCTGCGGCGGATGTGTACACTACCCCTGTCACGATGCGTTGATGGCTTTGCGGCTCACAGCCGATCTAAGGTTGCAATATTGCCTTTTGCGGAGCGAAAACGTACTGGACCTCAGCGAGCTGATTGCGCCCGGCGCGGAAAGACAACTCGATCTTCTCGTCCAAGCCGCGATCGGCGTGTATTCTCGCACTGACTTTACAACACAGCAGCGCAAATCGCCCATTCTAGTGGGGATCACACCCGCCTCGCGCGAGCAAGCAAATCTGGTTAGTTTGTGAAACTTATGCCGACGATAAAGCCGCTCGTGATCCTTGGGTACCCGAAGATCGATCACGAGAAGGACTATGTCTATTTCTGGATGCCGTTCTCCCTGCTAACTGTCGCCCGAGCCCTTCGGGAAACAAGCGATGTCGACGTTATTCTTTTCGACGGCAACCAGCAAAGCATGCAGGAATGGGAGGTTCTTGTAAAATCCGAGGCGCCCCGCACGCTATTCGTCGGTTTGAGCATCATGACCGGCGGTGGGCAGATTGCCCACGCCCTCGCAATGGCGCGTATTGCGCAAGATAACGTGGACGCGCCACTCGTGATGGGCGGACCGCATGTCAACGTGCTCCCGGAGCAGACGGCGGATCACGCGCTCGTGGATGTTGTCTTGACCGGCCCCGGTCAAACCTCTGCTCCCGCCTTTGCGCATGCGATGCTCGGCAAGATGAAACTTAGGGACGTTCCAGGCCTCGTTCGTCGTTCCCCCTTCGGTCACGAGCTCGGACCAGCAAACCCTCCCAAAACGACCAGCCTAGGCAGCTATCCCTGGGACTTACTGGACGTTGAGCGCTATGTGCGGGCTGATCCCACCGTCGCGCCGCGAACCCTCAACTATGTCTCCTCGCAAGGCTGTGTCTATCAATGCAAATTCTGCTACGAACTAACATATGAGCGCAAATGGAGCGCGCAGCGTGCCGACTCCTTAGTTGATGACATTCGTCAGTTGGCTGGCGCGTTCGGTGTAAGTGGCATCAAATTCTATGATGCGGATTGGTTTATCAACCTTCGGCGTGCCGAGGAGTTCTGTGACGCGATCATCGCGGGAGGACCGGAACTCCGCTGGGCCGCCTCGATCAATCCAAACGATGTGCGCAAAGCGAGAAAGCACCGACGGAACCTCCTGAACAAAGTTGCCAAGAGCGGATGCAGCCGATTGCTCATGGGCGTAGAGTCGGGTTCTGACCGCGTCCTTGCAGAGATAGTGCACAAAGAGATCACCAGCACGGAGATACTCGATGTGGCCCGAGAAATAGCCGACAACGGAATCATGGGCTCCTACACATTCATTGTCGGGTTCCCTGGCGAGAGTGAAACTGAGGTGGATGAAACTTACCGCTTCCTAGACAAGCTCCGACAAATTAAGCCGATGCCAGAGACTCGGGTTCATTTGTTTGCACCATATCCGGGCACACCACTCTATCAACGCGCACGAGAACTCGGTTTTGTCCCACCGACTTCACTTGAGCAGTGGTCCGCCTTTGACTATTACGATAGCCAGACGCCATGGACGTCACAGGCGACCGTCCGGCGGGCGAGGGAGAACACCCACATGGTTCTAAACCCAAAGGTGGCGGCATGATCACGAACCACGGGTTCACGATAACGCAACTCGTCAACTACCGGGCTTCCGCCACGAGCGCGATTCGACGTAATTTTGAACAACGTGGAGCCGTGGAGACACGAACCCCAGTGCTCTCGACGTGCCCAGATCTTGCTCCTGTCCGCCAATTTGTCTGCCAACACCCATACTCTAGCGCAACCTATTGCTTACGGATTGCACCCGAGGAACACCTCACGAGATTGATTGGGTTGGGCGTCCCGGCCGTTTATGAGATTGCAACGAATTTTCGCTGCGAGACCGTCGATGCCAGCCACCTGATCGAATTCGAATCGATCGAGGCCCTTTTTAGCGGAACGTCCCTCACAGAAATGATGGACCTCATGGAAGCAGCCTGCAGAGCCGTAGCTGACGCCGGTACGAGCGCAACGGGCAAAACGGGATGGAAGCTGCCGAACGCGACCTTCCCGCGCATCCAAGTCCCTGACTGGGTCAAATCCGAACTGGGCATGTCGCCGCACCTGCTTACCTCCCATGCTGGGCTGCGGCAGATCGCCACCCGCATTGATTGCGGCAAGGAGCCAACCCAATCGATGGTACAACTCATGGATGACATCATCGGTTCCATAGCGGGGCGCATCGGAGGACCCGTATTCGTGGGGATATTCCCTGCTTTTCTCGGTGGGCCTGCCGCACGGGAACCAGTTAGGTCTGACTTCATCTCGCGCTATGAACTCTACTACAACGGTCTCGAGTTAGGAAGTGCAGCACAACAACTTCGAGACGCGAATGATTGGCGTGCTCGCTATGAATACAACATCCAACTCAAAAGAGATCGAGGCATTGAACCGAATTTCCTCAATCAAGAACTCCTAATGGATATTTCGGCATTGCCGGAATTTGCCGGCTTGGGCCTCGGCTTCGAGCGGATGCTCGCCCTCGGGCTTGGCCTCGACGACATCCGCCACGTTCGGCTTTTCGACAACTAACAGGAGCCTGTGTGAAACAGATGGCAACAATTCCCCCAAAACTTCCAAGCAACGGGACAATCGGAATCGTCAACGTCGGCGCGCCAGAACCAGTGGATTTCTCCGATCGATTCAAGGATGGCATAGCCAAGCTTCGATCAATGGGCTTTTCCACCGTCGAAGCGCCGCATGTGCAGCAATCCAATGGATATCGATCTGCCGCACCAGAAAAAATAGCTGCGGAATTCAACACAATGTGGGCTGATAAGAAGGTTGACGCGATACTATGCGCCGGGGGTGGCATCACCGCAAATGCCCTGTTACCGCACCTTGACTTCGCGCTATTTCGCGAGAAGCCAAAGATTCTCGTCGGCGCCAGCAATCCTACGGTTTTGCTCAACGCGATTACCGCTGTCTCTTCCGTCGTGACATTTCACGGCCCGAGTGTAATCTGGGACTTTGGCGATCCTGATCAGCCCAGTACGACCAAGAATGCCTTTCGCGCCGTATTGTGCGATCACAAATCGCACCTCGGCAGCGTTCCAACCATGCTGCGGGCTGGTTCCGCGACGGGTCCACTCCTTGGCGGGAACCTCACATCGCTGTTACATCTCGCAGGAACGCAATGGATGCCCGACTTTCGTTCCGCGATCCTGATCTGGGAGGATATCGGCGATGACACTGCCCATTTGGCTTGCAAACTAACGCAATTGGCCGAAATCGGTGTCCTCGATCATTTGGCCGGCATGATCGTGGGTGAGCTCGTGGACTGCGAACCGTCGGGAGGCATCGACGCTTCGACAATGGTCCTCGACGTTTGCGCGCGGTTCACGTTTCCGATCGCCTTCGGTCTACCCTTTGGGCATACCCCCAAGAAGGCCGTTTTGCCGCTTGGTATCCCAGTGCATCTAGCGGATGATGGCGCGCTCGAAATCGCCGGGGCCAGCCGTGAGTGACAAACCCGCGCGCGCCGCTGGACGAGCAATTGTCATAGAATCCAGTCTGGCAATCGAACTTCCCCAAACCTGGAGAAATCGCCTCCTCAGCCGGCGTGTACATCGCCTCGATGGTTTGGACGACGTAACGGTGCTCGAATACTCGGTGAAGGCGAGAACCGAAGGCCAAGTTGCCATAGAGTTGGCGGAACGACTCCGCGCGCCCGGCTACTACGCTCACATCATCGGAGGCGATTCCATGATCGTCGCCTTTCCGAACACAATTTTTCTCTTACGAAGAAGTGATCACGACACGATTGGGCGATGTCGCGCGTACGGCCGAACTCTGGCGATTCCGGACAGCCAAATGCAGTTTGAGCGCATGTTCGACAGTGATCACCCAGACCAAGTAGGGACGAACTAGAGATGCCGAAAGCACATGCAATCGTCCTCTTGGAGTCAATGACTAATGGCGACATTCCCTCAATCCTGGGATCAATGGTAGTACGGCGATACTCGCACTATCTGAGAGGCAACGCGCCTTCGAATATCGCTCGCCTTGAATTCGGTGGTGACCAACTCGCCACAGTGTTGTTCGCGCTGAGTCAAGCGCTAAAGCCGGAAAAATATTATTCCCATGTCGTTATGGACAACGAGATGTATGTCGTGCTGCCGGGTGCATTTGTCCGCATTACTCGCGGCGATCGCGAGTCCCTTGAGCGGGCGGTAGCTTTAGCAATCTCCTACAATGTCTCACCCGCCCACACCGCCTTTAAGGCGATGTTCGAGTTTGATCACCCAGAGATGCACGATATTCAAGAGGTTGATTGGTGAGCAGCACGCCTACGGCACTCGTAGTCGGTGGTTCCGGCGCTGTCGGATCAGAAATCTGCGCTCAACTCCTAGCCAAGAATCTGCGGGTTTTTGCTACATGCACATCAGACGGAGCGCACCGGGGCGCCCAGTGGATTCGTTGGACGGTAGGTCAATCATTTCAGCCAGGCTCGGCACTGGAGGACTCCGCACTACAAGCGATCTTTTACTGTGTTGGCGCGCCGTCCAGCAAGCTGAATCTTCTCGAAACGCCGTTGGATGAAGTGGCCAAGTTATACGCGATAAACGCGTGCGGCTTTATGGCAGTGCTCGGAAGCCTAAAGAGCACCATCAGACGTTCAGCTACCTCTATCGTCGCAATCAGTTCCGACGCTACGACGTCAACACGTCGGCTGAATGGACCGTACACAGCGAGCAAGCTCGCGTTAGAGGCGTTCGCTCGAACGATCGCCATCGAGGAACAAGGTCATGGAGTACGAGCAAATGTCGTTTGCCCTTCCTTAATTGATTCACCAATGGGCGATCTCTCCCTGCGGCGCAGCGGAGTAACCGATCTCGACGCGCACAAGAAAACGCTACCTGGCGCGAGGGCGCTCTCGCCCGGCGAAGTCGCCCGAGCCACCATCTCACTGGCATTTGATCCCCAGTGGGCAGGATGTAGCGGGCAGGTGTACAGGATCGGAGCGCCTCCTCGATGACTGGAGATCCAAAGGCCGAACGACAGTACCGTATCCTTGTGGCGCTTCGCTCGACAGGCTGGGTCTCTGCCCAATCGCTTGCAGAAAGACTCGACGTCTCCATTCGTACCATCTATCGAGACGTTGAGGATCTATTGTCGTGCGGAATCCCCATTGAGGGTGTTCGGGGACCAGAGGGAGGATACAGACTGCGCCCCGGAGTGCCGGTTGATCCGGCATTGCTCTCATCGGTCGACTCGTTCGCGCTCTCTATCGAGCGAGGTCGGGGCGTTTCAGTACCGGAGGCGCACCTCCGCGAGATTCCCGAGGCACTGCGAAACCGCATGTTCTTCGACACTAGTGATTGGTACTTGCGCGGTCAACACTCCGAATGGCTCCAAACCAGCAAGGACGCCGTCGCGGCGTGCAACGCTGTCCAATTTAACTACCGAGAGCGCGATTCGACAGAACGCCGCAATCTCCTGGTGATGCCATACGGTCTGGTATGGAAAGGAGGCGAATGGTACCTCGTGGGCCCTGAAGTGAGTGGTCCAATTCAGCGATTTTCGTTGGGACGAATTGATGCACTCGTCGCGACAGCGCTAACTTTCCCCATGCCGTCAGATTTCAATATCGGTGCAACGTGGGCACAACTATCTATCGATTTTGGCCGGGGCGATCAGAAGATCGTCTTCCAGGCCTCAGAGAAGGCCAAACAGGAACTATTGAGGCTGCAGCTGAAGCCTGATTCTCAAGTGGAGCAGCGCCAGGACGGGTCAATTCAGATTACGCTATTTGTCGACTCCTGGCAGTGGCTCGTTCCGCTGATTGCGAGTTTCGGTCCAGCGGTCCGAGTGCTGGAACCAACGGAGTTGCGCGAAAGCGTCATCCGCTTCTTTCGTGATGCTCTGAGCGCGTATGACGACAGTATTTCTCAAGAACGCGACAACGCGCACGTCCATTGAAGAGCGACCTGAAGATTGAGGATTCGGAAATGAGAGGAGGCGACACGAGCACCGCGCCGGTACCTCGCAAGTTGCGATACGTAGGGGGCTGGACTGAGCGAGTGAAACGACCATTCAACTTTACCTACACGCTGTGGAAGCCAAGTCATTTCTTCACGGGATTGGAGATCCACACCCGCGACACAACTTGGCGGACGTTTCGCGAAGTTAACGCCATTTTCGGGGTACGCCTGCGAATGGCTGGCCACGAAAGCGTTCGCATGGACGTCTGGGTTCAAGGAGACACCGACGCTACGGGCGTTGAACGGCTGTGCTTGCGAATCAGCCGGTCATATGGATTCGGTGACGACTTGCGCCCCTTTGTGCGACTCCTCAAAGAAAACGGTCACACCAACAACTTTCGGCCACTCCTTTACTCGAGAATTAGCTGTCCCGAGTCAGTCTTTGAAATTGCCGTCCTAAGCGTACTTCTGCAGAACACGACGATTACCCGCACAACGCAAATGCTTAAGAGCCTTCTGATGACCGCCGGTTCAATTGTCGAATTCGATGGAATACGGTTACGCGCCTTCTTTTCGCCAACAGGACTTGCGACCATCGGCGAAGCGGCCCTCCGAACCTTCTGCCGAGTCGGTTATCGTGCGCCCACGCTGCAGGCTTTGGGCGACTATTTCCATCAAACTGGCGATTCGCTGGAGTCAGAGTCTTCCCTTCAATTGGTCGAACGGCTCTTGGAGATTCGCGGCATCGGACCATATTCTGCAGCCGTGATAGCGCACGCAGTACTGCGAGACCCTGGGGCAGCTGGACTCGACGTCTGGAACACACAATTGGCGGCCAACTTGTTTGGACTCGGAAGCGAAGCAACCAAGGACGAGGTTCGTGCGCGACTATCTAAACACTACCCTAGATTCGAAGGACTGGCTCTTCTCTACCTCACCGAGGCAGCGTACATCTCTTCTCCGGTCGATTCCCTTGTGTCCTCACCATCCGACGCCCGCCGCCGAAGTCACGACCAAATTGGTTAACAACGAAGATATTCGCGCTACACACTTTGTCACGCGAAATTTCAATTTGCTTTCCGGCACAACGCGGCTAATCTTGTCCCCCGGCGATGATTTCTGTCGGCGGTTTGAATGATACGCTGTACGCTCAAAGGCGACCAACCAGACTCTCCCCTGAAAGATAAGCCATTGTAATTCAATAGCATCCCACGAAATCCCAAATGGAGCGGCGCCTCTCTGGGTTAATAGTGTTTGACAATCGAACGTTGTTGTGCGAAAATCGAACACATAGGAGATGCTATGGGCCTCCCAGCCAAGAAACTTGCCCCGCAGGCGTTCCCAAAGGATCAGGTGGAAGCCGCGCTACGCGGCTGGTGGGCTCGCCAAGAAGAGGAGATGCGCCGCATCGCCGACCCAGTTCCGGAGCTTCAACAAGACAGTGGAACGGTGTTCTCGCTAGTGCCGCTTGTGTCTTCGCATCACGCGCTAGACGCAGTTCTCGATATTGAGAAGATCGTCGGGTACGAAATTCCAGACAGCGTGGTCAAGCGGGGCGGCTATCAAAGTGGCGACGAGTTTGTGGGGCACATGATGGGCAAGTTGGCCGCTTTCCACGCAAAGCCGTAGTAGGCAAAGCTATATGAAGGAGACCATGTCATCAAAACAGGACTTCGAGAGAAACGATCTGGCGCGGCTCTTGAAGGAAGCACGCGAATATCTTGAACTGTCTCAGGATGAAGTCGCCAAGGAACTTGGAGTGCCGAGGACCGCGATCTCCTTGATCGAGTCTGGCCAGCGTAAGGTGGACGCTCTTGAGTTGCAAAAACTGGCAAGACTGTACCAACGCCCGGTAGGTTACTTTACCGGCGAGGAGATCACGGCATCCGGGCTACCCGAGGAGGTAGCTCATTTGGCGCGAGCCGCATCGAAACTTTCGGATCAGGACCGGCAACAGCTCGCGCAATTCGCCGAGTACCTCCGGGCGCGTTCCGTGTCCGAAAAGGAGTAGAGCGGTGAAATCCAGACGGGATGCCATTCTTGAAGGCGCGAAGGCGGCGGCGCGGATTCACCGCCAATTTGACACGCGCCGGATCGTCGAAGCGCAGCCGACCAGCATCGATGTGTTTGGCACGATTGTGAAGCAGAAGATTCCACTCGTGTTCAAGCCGCTCGATGGCCTGTTGGGGGCATATTTGCCCCGCCCGGTTCCAGGAATTATCGTTACAACGAAACGCCAGTTGAGCGTACAGCGTTTCACGGGCGCTCATGAACTCGGGCACGCGGAGATGGGCCACCAGGTGAGTCTGGATGACGAATCTATGCTGGTCCGAGCCGAGTCACCGGACTCGGAATACGATCCACTCGAGACTGCCGCTAACGCCTTCGCCACGGATTTCCTGCTTCCACAGTGGCTCCTGATTTCGCACGCCGAACGCCACAAGTGGACTCGGCGTGATCTGTCCGAGGCCTCCGTAGTCTACCAGCTTTCTTTGAGGACGGGTACCAGCTATCAGGCGACCTCTCTGGCCCTTCTGCGTCACAACCTCGTTGGCCAAAAGGCGTTCGACACGCTCCGGCAAATCGAGGTGAAACGGCTGAAGCAGGATTTGCTCGAAGGGTACCCGCTCGAGAATTGGTATCCAGACGTCTGGATTCTGACAGAGGCGGACGAAGGCTCCACCATCGAAGGAGACGCCCGGGACGCGTTCGTGCTCCGCCTGAAGGAGAATAGCGGCGCTGGGTACCTTTGGAACATCGACGATCTGAAAAACGCCGGATTCCTTCTCTTCCGGGATGACCGCCTTATTCCAACCGCCGATGAGGACATCGGCGGCGAAGTGGAACGTGTCCTCAGCGCACGTCCGGGCGAGAGCCGCGTAGGCCGCGTCACGTTACAGCAGACTAGGCCCTGGCAGCCCAGCCTACCGATCAGCCGTCTTTCATTTGCCTTCGACCTGCGGGGAAAGGAAAGCGGCCGACCCCGTGCGGAACGCCGTCTGGCAACCGCTTGAGCATCGACATCCTGGTTGACCTGAGGGCGCAATTCGGATCCGCACGGAATCAAAAAGCACGTCCGACCTGCATGGCATTTGCCAGCAGTGACACACACTCGTTCGCGCAAGGAACGACCGACTACCTGTCTGCCGAATACGCTCACTATGGTGCAAGCCGACGTAGATCACCCGTGGATCCACACCGGGGAGTTCCGATGTCGCTGATGATCGACGCGATTCGTGAAGATGGTCAACCGAAGGAAGAGGGGTGGCCTTATCTGGATGCCCTCCCGTCCCCGGTGTCAGCGTGGATGCCGCCGAAAGATTGCGGCACGGTTTTTCGTCACGCGTTCGTTAACAGGACAACAGACGTTTTGAACGTATTCGCGGCGCTCGATGCGGGACAACCAGCTCTACTCGCTGCAAGGATTAGCGAGCAGTTCTACCTGCCGGCCTCAGATTACCTTATTAAGACGATGCCCAACGATCGCGATGTCGCAAATCACGCTTTAGTCGCGGTCGGACACGGCACGAACGGCGGCGACCCCGTCGTTTTGGTCCGGAACAGTTGGGGCGGTGCCTGGGCTGATCGCGGCCACGCCTGGGTTACAAAGGACTACCTGGCAAAGCGGCTCCTAGGACTCGCGGTTCCATTCAAGTGATGACGAGGGAAAGATGATCCATCCAATCGCAGCAAAGACTTGTGCCGAAGCCTGGCTACAGGCCGCCAATCTGCTCGCCGGTACGACGGACAGGATCGCGTACAACGTGATCCTGGACATAGACCAACCGATCACGGTGACGGCGGTGGATCAGCACATCGTCGAAGCCGTAGATCGTTTCCTCAAAAAGAATGAAGCGGACCCAGTGGCGACCGTCGCTGCAACCATCTTCCCCGCCTCCGATTACCGACGCCATGGTGTCAAAGGAGTTTTCGAAGATTTTCCCGAAAAAACGTATCCCAAGCTGACCAAAAATTGGGGCACCTACGCGGGACGGCTCTTGCGCCGCGGCGGAAAGGACGGTACGACATTCAACCCACTCGAACTCACAATCAAGAAGCTGCGCGCCCAAACCCAGCGGAAGGGGCCGCTGCGGGGGATCTACGAGCTGAGTCTCATCGACGTTCTGACGGATCTACCGATATTCGATCCCGCAACTGATTCCAGACGAAATCAGGGCCAACCATGCCTCGCTCATCTCTCATTCAAACTCCGGGAGGATAACGGCCTGATGCTGACCGCGATGTACCGCAATCACTACTATGTGCAGCGGGCGCTCGGAAACCTGCTGGGGCTATCTCAGCTGTTGTTCTTTGTCGCACGCGAGTCAGGGTTGACGGCGAAATCGCTGGTGTGCCACTCGACGTTCGCGCGTCTCGATACCGACAAGGGCTGGAGCATCTCCGCAGTAAAACGGTTACTGATCGAATGCAACGAGTTGACCGGCATCTCGGTGCGCCAGGAGGCCCAGGAGGTCGTGCGATGACAAACGAACCGGCGCTCGGGTTGGACGAATTTCAGCGGCAGACACTCGGAACCGACCAAAACACTCAGGGCGGCATGGAGGGGCTACGGTTCCCGCTGCTGGGCCTCTTCGGAGAAGTCGGAAGCCTGCTAAGCGCCCTGAAAAGGAAGCAGCGCGACCAGGCAGCCTACGTCGGATACCGCCAGAGCGTGATCGAAGAGTTCGGGGACGTGCTCTGGTACTTCTCTAACATTTCCGCCCGTGCCAGTCTGAACTTGAGCGACCTGGCTCGAAAACTGCCACGCGACTTGAACGATTGGGACCAAGCAGGGTCCCACCCATTCGTCACCTTCGCCGACCTTCAATCCTTTCATGCGAGCGCGGACCCCCCAACCGACTCAGTGTTCGAGCAGCGGCTCATTGAACTCGCCGGAAAGGTTGGCCGTCTTCTCGATGACGTGGCGCTCGACCGCATCGAACGGAATCGTGACGCACTCGCCGCTCACCTCGTCGAGATCTTCCGGGCGCTCGTCTCGGCAACGGACGAGGCAGGAATCGCACTCGAAGATGCCGCGCGCCAGAACGTCGCAAAGACCCGCAGCCGGTGGCCGCAACCAGAGGAGCGTGTTCCGTCAGCGCTGTTTGATGAAGATGACGATCCAGAAGAGCGCCTACCCCGTCGGATTGAAATGAACATCATGGAGCGGGGCGTGGATGGTAAACGGTACGTGCGTATGCAGTGCAATGGGGTCAACATCGGAGACCGGCTGACGGACAACAAGACCGAGCAGGACGACTACCGCTTTCACGATGTGTTTCATCTCGCCTGCGCCGCGATTCTGGGCTGGTCACCCGTGACTCGTGCGCTGTTTAAGGTCAAGCGCAAGAGCAAGCCCAGTGTCGATGAAAATCAGGATGGCGCACGAGCGCAGCTGGTCGAAGAAGGAATCGCCACCTGGATCTTCGCACACGCCCGCGAGTTGGACTATTTCAAATCGATCGGGAACCTGGATTACTCGCTCCTCAAGGCTATCGAGCCGCAAGTCAAAGGTTATGAGGTCGAGCGCTGCCCGCTGTGGCTCTGGGAAAAAGCGATTCTCGACGGCTACCGGGTGTTCCGCTGTTTGCGCGCGCAACGCAACGGAATCGTCATTGCAGATTTGGAAAAACGATCGATCGAGTTCAGGCCCCTTGAGTAATGCAGGCAATCGTAGGTAAGGGTTCCATCTTCGCCAGATGTGACGAGCGCCAAGCGGCAATCCTCTCGTTTAGCGCCCATTTTTGGGGTAACCAGTAGTCAACTGATTCCGGATTGCGGCGATACTCCTGTTTGATGCGCACACGGCTCGATAGGCCTGCAATATCCGGGTGGTAAACCCGCGCGTATTTGTCGACTTCGCAGAAAAGGTTCTGGCAATCGATCAACTGCAAAGGACGGCCCCAAAGGGATCGGAACTCGATATCGCGTCTTGCGAATTCCTCATCCTGGTGTTCCGCCATCCACCGAATTAAATCCGCTTCCGAGTAAGAACCGCGGTCGGCAAAGCATTTCTGAATACCCGATCGGGCACCTGGCCCAGGCGTCACAAAGTCCATCTCCGAAAAGTCCATGAGCGCTGAGTAATTCAGATCGGTCACGTACTGGTACGCCAGAAAATCACCCATCATCGGAAAGGTCCGCAGCAGTTCGAATGCCTGTTGCATCGACCGGCAATCAGCGAGACGCGACGGAAGATCCTCCTTCATCATCGTTTCGAGCAGCCGGAGATGCACCTGATGTTTGCGCGAGCCTTCAATTCCTCCGGATGGCATGATGTAGGCTGCGGAATAGATCCTGCGGTCCTGTCCCATTGCTTCTGAAAGGATCCTATCGTAAGAGCAATAGTCATAAGTCTCCGGGGCTATCGAGCCGATGGCAGATTCGAGCAACTGCCAAGTGTCGATTCGGTTGAAAAGCTTGAACAGAATCGTGCGGAAGAAGAGAGAACGGGAATCCTGAGGTCCCTGTGCTTGAACATAGCGGATCAGGAATTGGCTGACGCGGTCTGTCGCACGGTAGGCATTGGTAAAACGGAACCGCAGCAGAATTGGGTCTGAGGTCCACGGAGGCTGGCTTCCCGCAGCGCGGCGAAAGAACACATTTTGGCGCTCGGCCGCAAAGCGCCAATAAGTATCGAAAACCTCGGTTGTGACAACGCGCGACTTGGCGAGAACCAGGTGGCGTGGCGAGAGTGTCGGGCGAGGGGTCTCAACGATAAAACTCAGCTGATTGTTCGCGGAAAGCTTGGTCTGTTTTGCAGTCATAGGTTTTCGAGAATCCGATTCTTCGCTTCAGACATGTCGCGGTCATTTTCGACCACGAGGACCGGATGATTGCCGTGCTCCTCGCTGGCTAAGGTGACGTAGGCGTCCCGCCATCGTGGCCAGAGTTCTGATGGCTCGGGCCGCAGTGGCGCTTCCCGCGTGACTAAGAAGAAGCAGTCAGGTTGCACGGGACGCCAGACTGAGCGTTCGAGGGCGACCATGCTGTCGAGCACCAATCGAGGCACGCCGCCAACAAGGCCATAGACAAACGTCGACCACCAGAAACGGTCAAGCACTACAGTCTCCCCTTCGTTTAGCAGCGGTTTGATTCTGGTCTCGATGGTGTCGGTGTGGGCCGCTACGTGGAGCAGTTGGAGGCTCGCCGCGGAAAGACTCTTGATCCCAAAGCGGGCGGGGTCGTGGTGCAACTCGTAAACGTGCTGGCCCAAGGTTCCAGTCTCCTTCCCCGGAAACGACAATAGTGTGCACGCAATCCCGGATTCTTGCAAATGAGATGCGAACCACTGGGCAAGCGTCGACTTTCCTACTCCGTCCGGGCCTTCGAACACGTATAGTTTCCCGCGTGCCGTCATAACCGCGCCCTGTTGGTTCTTGGGGCCGCTCGTTTCTTTGAGGTCGGCTTCCGACCAGCAGAACGAGGTGAGGTTTCGGCGATCGCGACGGCGCCGGCTGAGGACATGGAGTGGGAGAGCGAAAGGAGGAGGTGACGGATCTTGAGGACTCTCGCTTTCGTGGCGGCTTTGCCGCGCAGCACCATTTGCGGCTCGCCGGATGCGGCCAGGACAACTTCAAAGTCCCGCCACTGAAGCCCTTCTTCACCGGCAACGCCGAGCGCTTTCATGGCCGCCTCCTTGGCGGCGAAGCGGACAGCGTAAGACTGCCCGGAGTGCGGCTGCGTTTTGCAATACTCGATTTCCTGTGCGGTGTAGACTCGCTTGAGGAACGGCTCGCCCGATCGTTCCAGGGTACGGCCGAAGTCTGCCAGGTCCACCAGATCGAACCCGACTCCGATAATCACTCGGTTGCTCCGACTTGGCTCATGCGCGTTTCTCAAACGGCTCGGCCATCTCTCCGGCGATGGGCTTCCTTTCGCTTCCCGAAGCCGTTCCTGTACCAAAGATGAGATCCGAGAGCTTTTGGGCCGCCGCTTCCCCTTGCGTCTCTTCGAGCAGATGTCCATACGTCTCGAGCGTAAATGCGATGCTCCGATGGCCGAGTTGCTCGGAAACGAGCCTCGCGGAGATGCCTGCTCGGAGGGCGAGAGTCGCAAAGGTGTGCCGATTATGCCGCTAGCGGCATAAGCGCCATCGTGCCGACTCCCCGGTCATGCCGACTGTCTCCAAAGGGGACTCGCCTGCGTGCCGTCTGGCGCGGAGTTCCGTGTCAAGCTGACCGGTCGAAGTCGGCATAATCCGGGTGTCTTCTCCCTACTGGCATGAAGCTAGTAAAGGAGAAGATTAATGCCGAAAGATTCCTTTGAACGCCCCGAGACAGACCCACGCCTGCGAGACAGCCCATTGGTTTCGCACCTCGCACCGTTTGCAACTTCGCTGGTTGAAAACGGCTATGTGAAGTCGACCATGCAGTCGAAACTGAATTTGCTGTCGAGTTTTGGCCAGTGGTTGGAGCGACGACGATTATCAATCACAGATTTCGACGAGCAGTTGGCTGAAAGATTCATCGCTTACAAGCGCCGGAAGGGCCGAGTTCACAGGGGTAATCGAGAAACACTTTTGCAGTTTCTGGATCATCTTCGAAAGCGGGACGTGATTCCCGCTCCGACTCCGGCTTGCGATGACTCTCCGTTGGCCGCCATCCTGACGCGATACGAAAGGCATTTGCGGTCCGAACGTGGGCTTGCCGCAGCCACTGTCATCAATTACTTGCCGTGCATTCGCAAGTTCCTGATCGAACGTTTTCGAGAGAAACCGCCAGTCATACGGGAAGTCAGATCATCAGATGTTTCCGACTTTATTTTGCGGCAGGCACCGACCGTGAGCCCTCGAAGGGCACAACTGGTCACCGCCGCTTTCCGCTCTTTCTTCCGCTTCCTCTTTCAAGACGGGGAACTGCAGGTCAACCTGGCTCTTTCGGTGCCCTCCGTCGCCGATCGGCGCCTGTCCACCATACCCAAGTACCTGAGCCCCGATCAGGTTGAACGTGTGCTTGGTACCTGCAACCGTCAAACCGCCACTGGCCGCCGCGATTACGCCATCCTTCTCTTGCTGGCCCGCCTCGGCCTGCGTGCCGGAGAGGTCGTGTCCCTTCAACTCGATGACGTTGACTGGCGAACTGGGGAGTTGCTCGTTCGAGGTAAGGGGTTATTGCACGACCGGATGCCCTTGCCGGTCGATGTCGGGGAGGCCCTCACATCCTACCTGCGTATGGATCGTCCCCCATGCAAAACGCGGCGCGTGTTCGTTTGCATGAAGGCGCCGCGTTCTGGCTTTGCTGGACCTTCGACATTGAGCACGATCGTTCGCCGCGCACTCGATCGAGCGGATTTATATCCGGCGTTAAGGGGCGCCCACGTGCTGAGACACAGTCTCGCCACGACGATGCTTCGTTCTGGCGCAAGCATGAATGAAATCGGAGAAATTCTTCGACATCGAACCCCCAGCACCACGGAAATTTACGCCAAGCTCGACTTCGATGGTCTGCGCACACTGGCGCATCCTTGGCCCAGCGTGGGAGGCGGACGATGAACTCGCTCGATCTGGCATTGAACGAATACATCGCGATTCGCCGCGCTCTTGGGTTCGAACTCCGGGAGGTGGCTGGCTGTTTGCGAAACTTTGTCGCCTTCCTCAAGATCGAAGGTGCCTCCTACATCACGAAGGAACTGGCGCTCCGCTGGGCAACCCAACCCGCGGATGCTCAGCCTTACACGTGGGCCTGGCGTTTGGGTATGGTCAGACGCTTCGCCGCGTGGCACTGTGCGATGGAACCGCGAACAGAGGTCCCGGCGCCCGGGCTTCTTTCTCATCGGTATCAACGAAAAACGCCTCACATCTATAGCGACGAAGAGATAGCGAGCCTGCTGTGCAGCGCAACGCAGCTTCCATCCGAGAAAGGACTTCGTGCCCCGACCTACACCACTCTCTTCGGCCTTCTCACCGTGACTGGAATGCGGGTGAATGAGGCTTTACATCTGGACAAGCCCGATGTGGACCTCGATCAAGGGATCCTCACCATACGCCGCACAAAGTTTGGCAAGTCGCGTCACGTGCCGGTTCATTCATCGACGGTGGACAGACTGAAAGAGTACGCTGAAAAGAGAAATCGCGTCGTACGCGCGCCACCGAACCAAGCCTTCTTCCTCTCCGAGCGTGGCTCGCGGATCACAGAATGGATGGCGCGCTACACCTTCGCCAAGCTATCTCAACAACTCGGTTTCCGTAGCAAGGCAAAGGGCCACGGACGCGGTCCCCGGCTCCATGACATGCGTCACCGATTTGCCGCTCGCACGTTGGTCCAGTGGTATCGACAGGGACTCGATGTGGAACGAGAACTCCCGAAGCTGGCCACCTACCTCGGCCACGTCCATATCAATGAAACGTATTGGTACCTGGAGGCGGTGCCGGAACTCCTTCAGTTGGCCACGGATCGTCTCCTGGACAACGGGAAGGAGGCGCGACGATAGTGGCCGGCCTTCCCTCCCTACTTCAAGCCTTCTTTACGGATCGACTGCATAGACAACAGCGAGCAAGTCCCAATACAGTCGCGGGGTATCGCGATTCCTTCCGTCTGCTCTTCCATTTTGCAAAAGAACGGCTCAGTAAAGCGCCCTCGAATCTCACGATCGAGGACTTGAACGTGTCCTTCATTGGTGACTTCCTCGATCATCTCGAGAACCACCGAAAGAATAGCGCTCGAACCCGCAATATCCGCCTCGCGGCGATTCATTCCTTCTTTCAGTACGTGGCTTTCGAAGAACCGGCCCATGCGTTGCTTTGTCAGCGAATCCTCGCGATGCCTGCCAAACGCCACGAACGGCGGCCAATCGAATTTCTGAATCGGGAAGAGATCGACGCCCTTCTGGGGGCAACCGACCTTTCCACTTGGATAGGGCGCCGCGACCGGACCTTGCTGCTGCTCACCGTGCAGACTGGCCTTCGGGTTTCCGAGTTGATAGGCCTGACTTGCCAGGACGTTGTTTTGGGAACGGGTGCCCATGTCCACTGCCAGGGAAAGGGCAGAAAACATCGATGCACGCCGCTCCGTCCAGAAACGGCAAAAATGCTGGAAGCCTGGATACGGGAGCGCCATGGCCGTCCGGACGATCCGCTCTTTGCCAGCATCCGAGGCGGAAAGCTCAGCCGCGATGCCGTTGAACGCCTGGTGGAGAAATACATCTCCGTCGCCGCAAACAAATGCCAATCCCTTAAGCGTAAGAACGTAAGTCCACATGCGCTGAGGCATTCCGCAGCAATGGACCTTCTCCAGAATGGCGTCGACCGAACCGTGATTGCTCTCTGGCTCGGACACGAATCAGTCGAGACCACCCAGATCTATCTGCATGCCGACATGAAATTGAAGGAAAAAGCGCTCTCGCGCACCCCGCCTCTTGGTGTCAAACCAGGACGATACCGGCCCGACGATCAACTGCTGGCCTTCCTGGAGAGCCTTTGATTATGCCGAATCCCAACTCGCCGCGGACCCCTCCTACAAGGGCGCCGTGCGAGAAGTCGGCATGACCGGGGAGTCGGCACGATGGCGGAGATCGTAGAGACGCAGATTGGGAAGCCCTGCGCGTTTCAAGAGTGGCTTGAATGCGCGCTGCACAAGGTTTCGTTCATGGATCGGCCGGCCGCGCGGAGTGCGAAAGATCAACCGATCCCCTAGATCAGCTTCGTGACTTGCTTTGAATAAGTTCGCTTGCCGATCCACGATTTCGGCGATGCGGCCGGAGATCTCGGTGGGAATCGAAACCGTTCGGCGGCTCGACGGCCGCTTGGTCTCGGCGAATTGCCATCGGCCTTTCAGATTCGCGTGGCCCTCAGTTTTCCCTGCACTGACGCGCTCCAGAGTCCTTTGAACCGTGAGTGTGTTCCGATCGCGGTCAAAATCGCGTGTCCGCAATGCTAAATACTCGCTGGGCCGTAGGCCCGTGATGAGCGCGACGAGAAGAACCAAGCCGTTTGGATCGCTCGATACTACTTCGCAAAAACGTCGCGCTTCGGCGAGGGTGAATATGCGTATTTCGCTTCGGCTAATGCGTGGCAACGAAAGTCCGTCGGCAGGGTTTTCCGCAATTAGTTTCCAGCTCTTTGCTTGTTCGAGGGCCGCATGCAAGATCGAATGAGTGTAGCGGATGGTTCGGGGAGAAAGACACCGGCCGAGCAATTCTGCATAAGCCGACTGGAGATCGAGCGGCTGAAGATCTCGAAGCCGGATCGCACCGATCGAAGGCAGCGCGTAACGGCTGAGATGACCGTCGTAGTCATGCGCGGTCTTGGCTCGAAGATGCGGTCCGACTGCGACCGTGAGCCACCAGCGAACGTAATCGGTAATTGACGAAGCTGCCCTGGGACGCTGCGGCAGGAGGGCCAGTTGGCGGGCCAACTCCTTTTCCGCTGCCTGCCGCGTACCCGCTACGAGCGTGTTCTTATAGGAACGCCGTCCGGAGAGAGGTTCGCGCCCTTTGTACACCCGCACGAGCCAGTTGGAACCAGTGCGTGGAAGAATCTGTCCCTTCTCCATTTGTTCGCCTATTGTGCCATTAAACGCAGGCACATGTAAGTCCAACAATAGCATCTATAGAAAGGACTTACAAGGAATTGATCGGCTGACTCGAATTTTCACGTCCAGCCGTATGTTGCTAATTCTACAGTTCAGCCAGTTACCGGCATAGTTGGTCAGCAAGGCCTCGGTCTCGTCAAGACAGGGGACAGTCACCTGGTCGAGACGGGCGTATACTTCTTGCCATGGGACCAGATATCGCATCGTGGTTCCGAGCGACTTGTGCCTGCTGTACGGTGCGGACGGCGAACCCAGTTCGGAGCGTACGCGAGGCGCACGTGGATCGGAATGTCTTCAGATCGAATTTGGCAGGATCGAGCCCGCCCAGTTTTGCCACGGTCTTGCAGCGGTCGAGCACGCTGATTCCCTTTCGGCGAGGAAAACACGAAATTGCAACCATGGCCGCGGGTGTGTCGCCTTGAGCGGCTCGATCAACTGGACGGGGATCGGCACCCCGCGCTCCTCCAGCAGCGCTTGGGGTAGAAGCTCAGCTCGGGCTTCGCGGTCACACGCACGGTTGCAATTCAAAGCTGACGTCGGTCCAGAACAAGTGCACAACTTCAGTTCGCGTAAGGCTGTCAACAGGAAAGTCGAGAAGAGCGTCCTCTCGTCGTAAGCAGCCTTGAAAAACTTTGGCCAAGTCCGCTGTGCGGGGCACACCTGAAGGCCCACCTGCATACCGAGATGCGCAGAGCAGAGCTGACCGCTCCTTCGAGCTTCTCGGATACAATCAAGCATGGCCTTCAGCGATGACCAGTTGAACGATATCTATGACCGTACATCCGGTTACTGCCACATCTGTCATCGCAAGCTCGCCTTTTCAAATTACGGTTTGGCTGGGGCTCGGGGTGCATGGGAGGTCGAGCATTCCCGGCCGCAGAGCCTAGGCGGCAGTGGTCGCCTATGCAATCTCTACCCGGCATGTATCATCTGTAATCGTTCAAAGGGTGCCCGATCGACTCGGAGTGTTCGAAGTCAGAATGGGGTGCGCCGCGCGCCAATGAATTCACAAAAGGCGCAGGAAGCGAAGCAGCAGCGTGCGGCGGCGGGTGCCGTGATCGGAGGTTCGGTTGGCGCAGCGCTCTTTGGCCCCTTGGGCGCACTAGCCGGAGCCGCCATTGGCACGGAATTTGGAAAGAGCGGTAACCCTGACCGCTGGTAGGGTCATATCCTCCGCGCGATGCGATGTGGGTGGCTGGACATCTCCGTGACGGCGCGTGACCTCAGAGCGACTTTGCCGCACGGCCGTCACACTTGGAAGGGTCTTCGTATCCAGGTTGGGTTGAATTCTGGAGTGTTCGGCGGGCTGACCACCAGCCCAGCACACCGTCCGACCCTTACTTCCGCCAAACGCTTACCCTGTGAAGACTCCAAGGTCGTTTCTTGTTGCCATCGTTCAAAGGTTAGGCCGCCGCATTTCCCTGGTTTAGGTCGTGAAGTTGGAATCTGTCCTTTCCCAAGATCCTTTCTGCGAGCTCTACGTGATGAGCATGGTGAGTGAACACTAGCACCTGCGTCTTGCGTGAAAGGTCATGCAATGCACGAAGGCCCGCGCCAGCACGCGCGTCGTCAAAAGCCATTAGGACGTCATCCAGGATCACCGGACAGGCTGTCGTGGTATCGCAATAGTTCTCGATGTAAGCAAGTCTCAACGCCAAAAACAACGTGAGCTTTCGGCTGGCGTGCGTAAGTCAGAAGCAGTAGCCTTGTGCCACCCAATAATGCCAGTCGGCGATGGCTTCGGCTGTCGCGTCGTCCGGATCAACAGCCGCCAATTGTGACAAAGGAACGGCCATGGTGCGGTCTTCCCAGTGGACCACCACGAGCATGTCAGCTGAGCAGGCATCTTCCGGCGCCATACGAAGGGCCTCGACGCTTTCCCCTTTCCTGAGAGGCGAAACGATCTTGACAGCGATGCACTTGGCCTGAAAAGGGAATCGGATGTTGTCGTCAAGGTAGCAATGCCATCCCATGACTTGCTCTTCCGGCCCATTGGCATCGGCGATGACTTCGTTATGGATGCGGTCCTCTCGGCCAGGGTCTCTGTTGGGTCTCTTCATGACTTTAATCCTAGGATTCGCCGCACCGAAGTGCGGCCGATCTGAAGACGGCGCGCGATCTCGGATTTGCTAACGCCCGCGCGGTGTAGTTTCTGGATTTCAGCAGTATGTAAGGCTGCGGTGGCAGGCCGGCCCAACCTTTGGCCGTTCTGCCGGGCGTGGGCCAGGCCAGCCCGCGTTCGTTCCCGCAGAATCTCCCTTTCGAACTCAGCGAATATAGCCAGCAGGCCGGCCATGGCGCGGCCGGCGGGTGTGGTCAGATCCAGCGCCTCGGTCAGCGACACGAAGCCCACTCCGAGATGCTCCAGTTCCTGAAGCGTTGCCAGTAGATCCGTGACCGACCGGCCCCAGCGATCCAGCCGCCACACCAGCACGACGTCGATCTCTCGGCGGCGGGCGGCCTCCAGCAACTTCTCACGAGCCTCTCGCCTCGCCGCACCGGAACCGACCTCGCGGGCTTGCAGGGCGATCGTCCAGCCGCGCCGGGCAGCATACTCCCGCATAGCGCGACTCTGCATGGACAGTGTTTGCTGATCGTTCGTGGAAACGCGGGCGTACAGGCCGGCGCGGAACATTTTCGCCGGTTTCCGTGCCTGGCCAAAAACGTTATCGGATTTTGCCTTTGGAAAGGCTCGTCTGGCGGCCATTTCGGAGTGTCACCCAAGCATGGCCGCAGTCGATCCTTTCCGGCCATCCGAATTATCGTACTCCAATGCGCGCCGGTGTCTCAGCGGGTGAGTAGGCCGGGGGAATTTCGCCCCCAGCCTCTCGCAGAACCGAGCGTGAGGCTCTCGCCTCACTCGGCTCCCATCAGGCAAACGTACCGGCCAGCGCGATCCGCCAGTGTACGAAGAGATCCACACGTTCCTTGGCCAGTGTCTGTAAAAACTGACTGGCTTGGACTGTGTGGTGTTTGAAGCGCTTGAACTTTCGCATCACCCATGTCCGGAGCTTTAAATTGATATGCCGGAACAATGGGTATAGTCCCGAGCGGGCATAACGCCCGTAGTAACCAGTCCACCCCCGAAGGAGTGGATTGAGTTCCCGAGCGATATCCTGCAAGGTCAACTGCGATTGATGCCAGAGTTTCAAGTCCCGAATCGTTTTCCGCATGGCCTTCATCGCCGAGGGACTAACTGCCGGATTGAAGCTCCCGAACAGCGTCTTGTCTCGGAAATTTTGGACCAGACGTGGCCGGAAGCAGAACCCGAGAAAATCAAATTTGACATTCGGATACTTGCCTTTCCGTTTTCCGTCTTTACAGTAAACGATTTTGGTTTTCGTCGGATGCATCTCCAGACAGCACTCCGCCAAACGAGCTTGAAGCTCAGACTTGAGCGCCTGTGCCTCTTGCTCGTTACGACAGTGCACCAGTCCATCATCTGCATACCGACACCACGGGAGCCCAGGGTGGGTCCGTACCATCCAAACATCGAACGTATAGTGCATAAAGAGATTGGCCAAGATTGGGCTAACCACCCCGCCCTGAGGCGTGCCGCGGCTTCGCCTAACAGTGGTCCCATCTTCCTGCACCATGGGCGCCTTGAGCCATCTTTCGATGTACAACAGCGCCCACTTACACGTCACATGTTTCCGAACGGCCCGTAGTAGAAGGTCATGGTCGATGTTGTCAAACAGGCCTCTGATGTCGAACTCTAACACCCAGTCATACCTCCAGCACCGCTCTCGCGTGACCCCTACAGCGTCCAAGGCCGATTTGTTCGGCCTGTATCCATAGGAATCTGCCAGAAAGATCGAGTCTAGAATCGGCTCAATTACCCGTTTAACCACCATCTGCGCCACGCGATCGGCCACAGTGGGCACACCCAAAATCCTTTCCCCTCCATTCTTTTTGGGAATGGAGACGGCGCGGACTGGCGGTGGAAAGTAACTTCCCGAGCTCATCCGATTCCAGATCTTGTACAGGTTTTCTGACAAGTCAGCATCGAACTGCTCGATAGTCTGCTCATCCACTCCAGCCGCCCCATGATTGGATTTGACTGCTTTATACGCCTCGTACACCAGGCGCTTATCGATATGGAACGGTTTGTTTGTCGCACGCATCGAGATCATCCTGTTTCCAGTTGTGTCGGTCATGCAACCGCCTGACCCGACCCCTTCGCTCCAGCCCTATTACAGAGCCTTCATCGCTACTACGGGTCGGTCCGTCCCAGTGCCCCGCTTCGGTACTCTCGCCTCACGGTTTTGGCCGTTTGAGCTTCTCCCTTTATCATCAGGGCGACTGGTTCCTGCAGTTCCGTGCCACCGCCTGCATCCGATTCACGCCCTCTCTACGCCTGCCGCCACCCGCTCCGTAATCAGGTACCCAGCGGATTTTGTCCCAGACAGGAACTACATGCCTGGTTTCGACGACACTTGAATGCGTAACGACGCGTCATCGATGGGTTCACTTTCGTTCGTCTCTCGGATGCGCACCTGCACAAGTTTCCTCGCGCTTTTCCTCCAACGCTCACCACCGACGGCTCTTAACCGCAGCGGCTTGGAGGGGGTTTGAGACCTGCTCCTGAAAGCCGATCCCGAGGGGCCTGCCCTCATCGATTGCACAGCTCGTCCACGATTCGGCTAGGTCATTGTAATAATGACCTCCTTTTCTGTGTACTTCTGCAGCACACTAATTCCACGGCATCCATGCCGCTGGGTTGGATGCCAGCTCGCTGGGATGCTTCTGCAGCTCACTGAGGTAGTCGAACGGATTGGCGCCGGCGAGCTCACAAGTGTGGATCAGACTCATGAACAGATCGCCCGCTTCGGCGCCGTGCAGGGTGCGATAAAACAACGCGTTCTTGCGATGCAGCACCGCACGTTTTAGCGCACGTTCGCAAACATTATTGTCCAACGGTGCGCCGGCTTCGCGCAGAAACGCCGTCAGCCCTTTCCAGTGGCGCAGCAAATAAGTGATGGCTTTGCCCAGACCCGAGTTTGGTTCCACTTGCTTCAGTGCAAACTGTGCGGCCAGCCACTGATGTAGTTGCTGCATCACGGGGCCGCTGTGTTGCC
>CAVQLV010000016.1:0-44356 GCA_963713415.1 Bryobacterales bacterium
TGAAACAGAAGATGCAGGACAAGCTCATCGAGCACAAGCGTTACATCGACAAGCATGGCGAAGACTTGCCGGAGATTCGGAACTGGAAATGGAAGGCGGCACAGAAATGAGCGAAACGAACTACGGTCAGCACGGAAACGAAGGGCCGGAACACGACAAGAAAACCCACGTTGCTCCGGAGAATGCGCGGCAGGCAGACGAGCAAGCTGCTCAACAAGGGGTTTCGCAGGCTTACTGGAGACGCATGCATCATGACTGGCGTATGTGGGTGGGCCTGCTGCTCATGCTTGCGGCGATAACGATCTACGTGCTGAGCGAGGACTTGGCGTGGCTGCCGCACCTCACATAGGAGATGGCAGATCATGAGTCAAACACCGCTCTACCCGCTGCGATTCGAACCGATCTATCAGTATCGGTTGTGGGGCGGACGGCGTTTGGCCAGCCTGCTCACAGCACCGCTGCCGGCCGATGGCCCAATCGGTGAAGCGTGGGTACTGAGCGACCGCGAAGAACATCCGAGCCGTGTTGCCGATGGATCGCTCCAAGGTCAAACCATCGCTCAAGTGCTGGACCAGTTCCCGGAACAGGTGATGGGAAAACTCGCGGGACGTTTTCGCCGGTTTCCACTGCTGCTAAAGTTCCTCGACGTACGTGAAATGCTTTCCGTACAGGTGCATCCCTCCGATCCCAAGACCGCCAAGACCGAAGCTTGGGTGGTGCTGGAGGCGGGCGTAAAAAGCCGCATTTATGCTGGCCTGAAAAGAGGCACAACCGAATCCGATCTTCGGCGGGCGCTCACGAACGGAACCGTAGCGGACTATCTGGACTGCTTCCATCCGAAGCCCGGTGACGCCGTCTTCAACCCGGCTGGGATGGTTCACTCTCTGGGGAGCGGCGTCGTGGTGTTCGAGGTTCAGCAGAACAGCGACGTGACGTTTCGCCTGTTCGACTGGAACCACGTTGATCCGAAGACCGGCCAGCCGCGAGCACTCCAGGTGGATCAGGCGCTGGCCTGCATCAATTTTGGGCAGTGTGCGGGAGGTTTGGTATCGCCTGTGGTGGAAACGACATCTCCGGTTCGCCGTGAGAGGCTTTTCCACTGCGACCAGTTCTGGGTATCACGTGTGCGTGGCGAATCGCCGTTTACAGTCGGCGCCACGGGTGTGCCGCGCGTGCTGGTATCGATCGATGGCAAGGGGCAACTCAAGCATGGCGGCGCGACATATTAGATCGGAAAAGGCGACGTGCTTCTGTTGCTTGCCGTTCTCGGACCGTGCGCCTTTCAGCCGCAAGGACCAGTGAACGTGTTGGAAATCGAGATACCGGAATGAAAAAACTGATTGTGTTCGATCTGGACGGCACTCTTGCCGATAGCAAGTCGTCTCTGGATTCAGAAATGTCGCGCCTTGTGCATGACCTTCTCGGCATCCTCAAAGTGTCCGTGATCTCCGGAGGCGATTGGCCCCAGTTTGAAAAACAGGTCCTCTCTCATCTTCCGCATGACGAGAGCCTGGTGAACCTGTCGATTCTTCCAACCTGTGGAACAAAGTTCTACCAATACAAAGTGGACTGGAAGAAGCTCTATTCAGAAGACTTCACGCCGGCCGAAAAAAGAGAAGATAGTCAGCTCTCTGAAGAAGGCGGTAGCAGAGGCGGGATTCACGGTCGAAAAAGTCTGGGGAGAAGCGATTGAAGATCGGGGAAGCCAGATCACTTATTCCGCGTTAGGCCAGCAGGCGCCATTAGAACAAAAAACGAAATGGGATCCCGATTTTGCAAAACGGAAGAAGATCAAATCGATTCTTGACACCTTGATTCCCAGGTTCTCTGTCCGCATGGGCGGCGCGACATCCATCGATGTCACGAAACCCGGCATTGACAAAGCTTACGGCATCGGAAAACTGAGAGACGTTCTGGGCATTTCGTTAAAGGAAATGATTTTCGTTGGCGATGCCCTCTTCCCGGGCGGCAACGACTATCCGGCTGAACAAGCGGGCGTCATTTCTATACCTGTGCGAGGGCCTCATGAGACCAAGCGGGTGATCGAAACGGTGATCGCGTGTCTATCGGATCACGGCCAGGAAGCGTTGAGCTTGTGAGGATCATTCGATGAGTGGTTTTAAGCTGCGCCGCCTGGGAATGATCATGGAGCCCGAGCCGGGCAATCCAAACGAGATCGAAGGCGTCCTGAATCCGGCGGCCGTTCGCGGCCCGGATGGGGAACTCTACCTGTTCCCGCGGCTGGTTGCAAAAGGGAACTATTCGCGCATCGGCATTGCGCGAGTGCGGTTCAATACAGCCGGCGATCCGGAGGGCGTCGAGCGCCTTGGGATCGCGCTCGAGCCCGAAGCGGATTATGAGCTGCGGCCCAATGGCGGTGGTGGCTGCGAGGATCCCCGGATCACGTTCGTGGAACCCCTGAAACGCTACCTGATGACTTACGCGGCATTTTCGGCCCAAGGCCCGCGGATCGCCCTGGCAATATCGGAAGATCTGTTCCATTGGAGGCGTACCGGGCTCGTGTGCTTCGGCCCGTATCAGGGTATTGAATTCGACGATGTAGACGACAAAGATGCCAGCCTCTTCCCCGTGGCCATTCCGAATCCATCCGATCATCCGGAAATGGCCATGCTGCACCGGCCGCTTTTCCCCGGCACCCGTCCGGAGGAAAACGCCTGCCATCTGGCGGCCCGCGAGGTGGATCTGGAGCGCGAAAGTATTTGGATTTCCTACGGTCCGATGATGCTTGATGGCTGTGAGCCGCATTGTATCGGCAAGTTCGCCTCCCATCACCGGTTGGCCGCTCCGGTGTCGCGCTGGGAGCGGCTCAAAATCGGCGGCGGAACTCCGCCCGTCCTGACCCGGCATGGCTGGCTGATCGTTTACCACGGAGTGTGCGAGATGGCGGAGGCGACTAAGGGTACACACCCGCTACGTTATTCCGCCGGCGTCATGGTGCTGTCGAAGCAGCATCCGCAGTTGATCCGCTATCGTTCGGCGGATCCGGTGCTGACGCCTTCGCTGCCTCAGGAACGCGATGGGACCGTCGCGAACGTGGTGTTTCCCACCGGCATCGACCGGCGTGACGATATCGGCTCGCCGGATCGCTTCGACATCTACTACGGGATGGCCGACAGCCGGATTGGCGTGGCACGCCTGGATGTGCCGGAATTCTTACGGCCGGAAGGAATCGCCGACCCGCCGGAAGCAAAAGTGTAACGGTCGATTGGCAGAATACAGAACACGAGGATCGGCATCATGAAACCAACTACTCAAAAGCTCAATGGAAAGCCAGCGTCCAAGCCCGAGGCCGTCGACGATCTGAAAACCCTGCCCATGCCGGAAGTGGAGAAAAAGCTGGGCTCGTCGCCGGACGGCCTGAGCGGGGACGAGGCGAAAAAGCGGCTGGCGCAATATGGCCCGAACGAGATCACGGAGAAGAAAACCAATCCGTTCCTGAAATTCCTCACTTATTTCTGGGGCCCCATTCCGTGGATGATCGAAATTGCGGTGATTCTGTCGGGCGTGGTCGGGCATTGGCCGGACTTCTTCATCATTCTTCTTTTGCTGGTTTCGAACGCCGTCGTAGGATTTTGGGAAGAGCGGCAGGCCGGCAACGCCATCGCGGCCCTCAAGGCCAAGCTGGCAATCAAAGCCAAGGTGAAACGGGATGGGAAGTGGACCGACCCGGCGGCGCGTGAGGTAGTGCCGGGCGACGTGATCCGCCTTCGTCTGGGCGACATTGTGCCGGCCGATGCGCGCTTGCTGGCGGGCGACCCGGTGGAGGTGGATCAATCCGCGTTGACGGGCGAATCCTTGCCCGCCGAGCGCAAACCTGGTGAGGCTGTGTTTTCGGGATCGATTATTCGCCGAGGCGAAATCGAGGCGCTGGTGTATGCCACCGGTGCGAAGACTTACTTCGGCAAGACCGCGCAACTGGTGGAGGAGGCCCACACGGTCAGCCATTTCCAGCGTGCCGTGCTGAAGATTGGCGATTACCTGATCATCCTCGCGGTGTTTCTGGTGGCGGTGATCATTACGGTAGCTCTCTTCCGCGGCGACCCAATCCTCTCCACGCTGCAATTTGCGTTAGTGTTGACCGTGGCCGCGATTCCCGTGGCGATGCCCACGGTGTTGTCGGTGACCATGGCGGACGGCGCGCGTCTTCTTGCCAAAAAGGAAGCGATTGTGACGCGGCTCGCCGCTATCGAGGAGCTGGCCGGTGTAGACATACTGTGCTCCGATAAAACCGGCACTCTAACCCAGAACAAGCTGACGCTGGGCGATCCATTCACCTTGAACGGTATCCCTGCCGATCAAGTCATTCTCTGGGCCGCACTTGCTTCCCGCGCCGAAGACAAGGACACCATCGACCTCGCGGTGATCGGTGGCGTGAAGGACGATCAAGCGTTGAAGGGCTATCAGGTGGTCCACTTCCAGCCGTTCGACCCGGTGCATAAGCGCACCGAAGCCACTGTCAAAGGCGGCGACGGAAAACAATTCTTTGTGGCCAAGGGAGCGCCGCAAGTCATTCTGCAGATGGCGGCCAATGCCGGGGACATCAAGCAAAGGTCGAGAAAGCCGTCGATGAATTTGCGGGGCGCGGCTTCCGTTCCCTGGGAGTGGCCCGGGCGGATGAGGAAGGCAAGTGGCAGTTTGCCGGCGTGCTGCCACTCTTCGATCCGCCGCGCGAGCAAGCCAAGGCGACTATCGCGAGCGCGCGGCAAATGGGTGTGAACGTCAAGATGGTGACGGGCGATCAGATCGCCATCGCTCGAGAGACCGCCCGGCAACTCGGAATGGGCACGAACATCCTGGATGCCAGCGGATTGGGCGACACGAAACATCACGAGACGGCGGCGTCGGCGGAGGCCATCGAAAAAGCGGACGGATTCGCCCAGGTATTCCCCGAACACAAGTTCCATATTGTGGATGTGCTGCAGCAGCGCGGCCACATCGTCGGGATGACCGGAGACGGCGTGAACGACGCCCCGGCGCTGAAGAAGGCAGACTGCGGTATCGCGGTCTCTGGCGCGACAGACGCGGCGCGCGCGGCCGCTTCCATCGTTCTACTGGCGTCCGGCCTGTCGGTAATCATCGACGCAATCAAGGAGAGCCGGCGCATCTTCCAGCGCATGAACAGCTACGCCATCTACCGCATTGCCGAAACGCTGCGTGTGCTGTTCTTCATGACGCTGGCGATCCTGGTGTTTAACTTCTATCCGCTGACGGCTGTGATGATCGTGATGCTGGCGTTGCTGAACGACGGGGCCATCCTGTCCATTGCCTATGACAACGTTCATTACAAAGACAAGCCGGAGGCCTGGAACATGCGCCTGGTGCTCGGGATTTCCACGGTGCTGGGGGTCATCGGGGTGGTGGCCGCGTTTGGACTCTTTTATCTCGGCGAGCGGGTATTTCACCTCGATCGCGCGCACATCCAGACGCTGATGTATCTGAAGCTTTCCGTGGCAGGACATTTGACAATTTTCCTGACACGTACGCGCGGCCCCTTCTGGTCCATCCGCCCGGCCAAGATTCTCTGGCTAGCGGTACTGGGCACGCAAACACTAGCGACTCTGATCGCCGTCTACGGACTGTTTATGACGCCCCTCGGCTGGGGCTGGGCAGCGTTTGTCTGGGGCTATGCTCTGGCTTGGTTCCTGGTGAATGATCGCGTGAAACTGCTCGCTTATCGGATTTTCGATCCTACGAAACCGCCCTTGTTGACTAAGACAACGCTGGCCAAGACAACACGTGACCTTCAACCGCAGATCGCCACACGCGCCTACGAAATCTACGAAGAGCGCGGGCGCCACGACGGTCAGGCGGATCAAGACTGGATGGAGGCTGAAACCGAGATCCGAAAACGCACGCAAGCACATGCCAAAGCCGGCTCACGATGAAGATCAATTCGAAGGATTTTCGAGTGACCGGGAAAAAGGTCGAACTCAGTAAATGGCCAACCATGGTGAAGCCCGTTTACAAGTCGAAAGAGCAGTATCAGGAACTCCTGGCCTCGCATGTTGAGAAGCTCAGTTCGCTGCAGGACCTTCACTACGCGTCCAACCGCTATGCATTGCTGCTGATTTTTCAAGGGATGGACGCCGGCGGCAAGGAGGGCGCCATTCGGCACGTCATGTCCGGCGTGAATCCAGAAGGCTGCGAGGTTTTCAGTTTCAAACAGCCGAGCGCCAATGAACTGGAACACGATTTCCTGTGGCGCACCACATGCGTGCTTCCGGAGCGCGGGCGGATCGGTATATTTAATCGTTCCTATTATGAGGAAGTGCTGGTCGTTCGGGTGCATCCGGAGATTCTCCGTGGCCAGGGGCTACCGGAAGAGTTGCGCGACGAGAAAACCATCTGGGAGGAGCGCTACCGCTCCATCCGGGACATGGAGAGCCACCTCTATCGCAACGGAACGCGGATCATTAAGTTCTTCCTGCACCTTTCGAAGGACGAACAACGAAAGCGCTTCCTTGCGCGCATTGATGCTCCGGACAAGAACTGGAAGTTAAGTCTTGCGGATATTCACGAGCGGAAATACTGGAAGGACTACATGCACGCTTATGAGGAGTGCATGAACGCCACCAGCGCGCATCACGCGCCCTGGTACGTCGTTCCGGCCGACGATAAAGAGAACGCCAGGCTGATCGTTTCCCAAATTGTCCTGGATACTCTCAGGGACCTTAAGATGGCTTATCCCAAGACCACCCCGAAACGCCGGGCGGAATTGAAATCCATCCGTAAACTGTTAATGAAGTAAGTAATTTTGTTGTGCCCGCCGCGGCTGTCGGCCCAGATCTTGAAATCGCCCTGGATGCGCCCAGCCTCAGCGGAGCGCGCGCGCAATATAGGCGAGGACGAGAACCACTAATAAAGTGCCGAATCCGATGCCTGCACCCCTGCCAAAGCCCCAGCGGCGATGGCCATAGTATCCGCTGCCGACGCCTAAAACCGCCAACAAAACGATAAGCAGTATCGACATCGTGGATCTTACTTTCTCCTCTACGCTAGATGCTCAAGCCGCGTTGAGGAGAGTTGCAGGGAGAGTCGCCGGTCCCTCCCGCCGCTCCCGCTCGGCAGCGTCCTGGCACTGGATACAGCATGCTGCCCACGGTACAGCTGCCAAGCGCTTGGGGCTAACCGCCGATTCGCAATCAATGCATGTTCCAAAGGTGCCCTCATGGATCCGGCGCAGCGCATCCTTCACGTCACGCAGCAGACTGGTCTCGCGATCTACGTTTCGAATCGCCAGATCTCGTTCCGTCGCAAACTGAATTTCATCCATTTGGTCCGCGCTCTTCTCAATCGTGATGCCTTCCCGCCTTCGCAATACGCCCACCAGTTCGGCCTCTTTTCGTTCCAGCATCTCCTGGAACACGCCCATCTCGCTCGGTTCTGTCTTCATGGTTATCCTTCGCGGCCTCCGGGCCGAGTAAGGTAGGCTGCAAGAGATGGTCCACAACAAAATCCCCCAAATAGTCGCAAATCCTATCTGGTTTAGTCTCGCGCCAATGACCATATCCGGCCACATGACCACATGTCGTTATCGCAGTTGGTCTATTTGCGTTGGAAGACAAGACTGATGGGCTTGTGGTCCGGCCTGATGACGCTGACCAGCATGGTGCCATCCGCGGCAAGAGAGTAGCTTTCAAGAGTGACGGTGCCGGATTGCTTGTTCGAATTCGTCACTTTCAGGACGTCGTGATCCCACCTGGTTTTAGTCTTGAGTTCTTTGCCAGTGTGAATTGTCGCGTTGTTCTCGCTGTCGGTGAGGTCGCGGTAGAAGAACGTGTCGCTGGCGCCTTCATACTTGAAATTGCGAGAGACGGTGATGTCGCCATCCCGCTCGTTGATCCTCACGGTGCCGGTTTGAATGACGGGCTGGCCGGCGAAATCGCTCTGCGCCGGTACCAGTGTCCAGGTGCCGTTCAGGGCGGTGTGCTCATGTCCGAAAGCAGAGACGGTGAACAGGAGAGTCGTCAAGACCGCTCCCGTAATTGCCGTAGTTGAAGATGTCCTCATGATTTCCTTCCAGGCGAATCATAGAGCACGCGCGGCGCCGTTCGATCGGACAGCGTAACGCAGGCGGCGTTCCAACGGCCTAGTGGGTTGCGCGCTCCGCGGATGACAGAGCTTTATCACGCCTTTCCTGATCTTCCAGGCAGTAAGTGGCCCAGGGGATTGCTTCCAGCCGGACGGCCTCAATCTCGCGTCCACACAGAGTGCACCGTCCATAAGTACCGTCTTTGATGCGCTGCAAGGCGTCCTCGACGGCTTCGAGCGTCTGCGACACGAGGGTGCCTTCTTCGAAGGTCTCCGATGTGCTCTCCGCGGCGGTTGCGTCATCGGTGGAATCTCTGACCTCGGCTTCGCCAGCGGCGGTTTCCTCACTCTGAAAAGCGGCGAGACTGGCCTCGCACTCACGCTTTTTTTCAAGAAGCTTCCGTTGGAAATGTTTAAGATCCATGCTTAGTCCTTTCACTGGCGGCAATCAAATCGCCGTCCGGATGTTTGCATTCAATGGCTCTGCACGAACCATTCCAACCGAACAGCGTGGCTAGCCTCAGAATAAGGCAACGACCGCTTAACCTCACGGGGAAATCCCCTCCCAGGGCCTCGACGTATGCTGCGTGGCTCAGACAAATAAGGCTGGAAGGTCCAGTTTGCCCGGCGGGCGGGTCCTTCCAGAGCGTGAACTTCAACAGCTAGGAGGGACGCATGGTATCCCAATGGCGCTGATAGATCACTATTGGAGGCATTACGGCGAAAAGAAGCGTTTGGCGAACCGGGAGAAGAGCGTTCTCGAAGGCATCCGCGACGAACTCGGTACGCGGTTCGTACGGGAAGTTGATGGAGTAGCGGTTTCTCAGTGGTACGAAAATTGACCGCGCTTCGCTCGCTGGCGAGTTCGGGAAGCATCGGGACATAACGCATCTTGCCGCCCTTCAGCTTCGCCCTCACCGCCGCCAGCCCTTCGTTGTACATTACGTCACTCCAACTCAAAGAAAATATTTCTGAGGCACGCATCCCCGTCGTAACGGCGATAAGCACAATCAGCCTGAGCCGATAGAACGTCTTGTTGATTGCTTTCGTGCCCTTGCGGTACGTTCTCTCATCGAGCGCTTGCTCGAGCCTGCCAAGTTCCTCTGCGGAAAGGTAACAATCACGCTGATCGTCCGGGCGCCTCACCTCGACCAGATTGGCCGGGTTGCGGTCGATCCCGGATTCTGCAACCAGAGCGTCGCGGCCTTCTTCATCATGTGGTGCATGACGTTGAAGTGTCGGACGGAAGTGCCCGGCGAAAGTTCCCGCGTGGAGGGGAGTTTTGAGGACCTGCTTGAGCGGGCCACCATCCAAGACTTTCGCTTTCACGATCTGCGCCATCGTGCCGACTCCCCGGTCATGCCGACTGTCTCCAAAGGGGACTCGCCTGCGTGCCGTCTGGCGCGGAGTTCCGTGTCAAGCTGACCGGTCGAAGTCGGCATAATCCGGGTGTCTTCTCCCTACTGGCATGAAGCTAGTAAAGGAGAAGATTAATGCCGAAAGATTCCTTTGAACGCCCCGAGACAGACCCACGCCTGCGAGACAGCCCATTGGTTTCGCACCTCGCACCGTTTGCAACTTCGCTGGTTGAAAACGGCTATGTGAAGTCGACCATGCAGTCGAAACTGAATTTGCTGTCGAGTTTTGGCCAGTGGTTGGAGCGACGACGATTATCAATCACAGATTTCGACGAGCAGTTGGCTGAAAGATTCATCGCTTACAAGCGCCGGAAGGGCCGAGTTCACAGGGGTAATCGAGAAACACTTTTGCAGTTTCTGGATCATCTTCGAAAGCGGGACGTGATTCCCGCTCCGACTCCGGCTTGCGATGACTCTCCGTTGGCCGCCATCCTGACGCGATACGAAAGGCATTTGCGGTCCGAACGTGGGCTTGCCGCAGCCACTGTCATCAATTACTTGCCGTGCATTCGCAAGTTCCTGATCGAACGTTTTCGAGAGAAACCGCCAGTCATACGGGAAGTCAGATCATCAGATGTTTCCGACTTTATTTTGCGGCAGGCACCGACCGTGAGCCCTCGAAGGGCACAACTGGTCACCGCCGCTTTCCGCTCTTTCTTCCGCTTCCTCTTTCAAGACGGGGAACTGCAGGTCAACCTGGCTCTTTCGGTGCCCTCCGTCGCCGATCGGCGCCTGTCCACCATACCCAAGTACCTGAGCCCCGATCAGGTTGAACGTGTGCTTGGTACCTGCAACCGTCAAACCGCCACTGGCCGCCGCGATTACGCCATCCTTCTCTTGCTGGCCCGCCTCGGCCTGCGTGCCGGAGAGGTCGTGTCCCTTCAACTCGATGACGTTGACTGGCGAACTGGGGAGTTGCTCGTTCGAGGTAAGGGGTTATTGCACGACCGGATGCCCTTGCCGGTCGATGTCGGGGAGGCCCTCACATCCTACCTGCGTATGGATCGTCCCCCATGCAAAACGCGGCGCGTGTTCGTTTGCATGAAGGCGCCGCGTTCTGGCTTTGCTGGACCTTCGACATTGAGCACGATCGTTCGCCGCGCACTCGATCGAGCGGATTTATATCCGGCGTTAAGGGGCGCCCACGTGCTGAGACACAGTCTCGCCACGACGATGCTTCGTTCTGGCGCAAGCATGAATGAAATCGGAGAAATTCTTCGACATCGAACCCCCAGCACCACGGAAATTTACGCCAAGCTCGACTTCGATGGTCTGCGCACACTGGCGCATCCTTGGCCCAGCGTGGGAGGCGGACGATGAACTCGCTCGATCTGGCATTGAACGAATACATCGCGATTCGCCGCGCTCTTGGGTTCGAACTCCGGGAGGTGGCTGGCTGTTTGCGAAACTTTGTCGCCTTCCTCAAGATCGAAGGTGCCTCCTACATCACGAAGGAACTGGCGCTCCGCTGGGCAACCCAACCCGCGGATGCTCAGCCTTACACGTGGGCCTGGCGTTTGGGTATGGTCAGACGCTTCGCCGCGTGGCACTGTGCGATGGAACCGCGAACAGAGGTCCCGGCGCCCGGGCTTCTTTCTCATCGGTATCAACGAAAAACGCCTCACATCTATAGCGACGAAGAGATAGCGAGCCTGCTGTGCAGCGCAACGCAGCTTCCATCCGAGAAAGGACTTCGTGCCCCGACCTACACCACTCTCTTCGGCCTTCTCACCGTGACTGGAATGCGGGTGAATGAGGCTTTACATCTGGACAAGCCCGATGTGGACCTCGATCAAGGGATCCTCACCATACGCCGCACAAAGTTTGGCAAGTCGCGTCACGTGCCGGTTCATTCATCGACGGTGGACAGACTGAAAGAGTACGCTGAAAAGAGAAATCGCGTCGTACGCGCGCCACCGAACCAAGCCTTCTTCCTCTCCGAGCGTGGCTCGCGGATCACAGAATGGATGGCGCGCTACACCTTCGCCAAGCTATCTCAACAACTCGGTTTCCGTAGCAAGGCAAAGGGCCACGGACGCGGTCCCCGGCTCCATGACATGCGTCACCGATTTGCCGCTCGCACGTTGGTCCAGTGGTATCGACAGGGACTCGATGTGGAACGAGAACTCCCGAAGCTGGCCACCTACCTCGGCCACGTCCATATCAATGAAACGTATTGGTACCTGGAGGCGGTGCCGGAACTCCTTCAGTTGGCCACGGATCGTCTCCTGGACAACGGGAAGGAGGCGCGACGATAGTGGCCGGCCTTCCCTCCCTACTTCAAGCCTTCTTTACGGATCGACTGCATAGACAACAGCGAGCAAGTCCCAATACAGTCGCGGGGTATCGCGATTCCTTCCGTCTGCTCTTCCATTTTGCAAAAGAACGGCTCAGTAAAGCGCCCTCGAATCTCACGATCGAGGACTTGAACGTGTCCTTCATTGGTGACTTCCTCGATCATCTCGAGAACCACCGAAAGAATAGCGCTCGAACCCGCAATATCCGCCTCGCGGCGATTCATTCCTTCTTTCAGTACGTGGCTTTCGAAGAACCGGCCCATGCGTTGCTTTGTCAGCGAATCCTCGCGATGCCTGCCAAACGCCACGAACGGCGGCCAATCGAATTTCTGAATCGGGAAGAGATCGACGCCCTTCTGGGGGCAACCGACCTTTCCACTTGGATAGGGCGCCGCGACCGGACCTTGCTGCTGCTCACCGTGCAGACTGGCCTTCGGGTTTCCGAGTTGATAGGCCTGACTTGCCAGGACGTTGTTTTGGGAACGGGTGCCCATGTCCACTGCCAGGGAAAGGGCAGAAAACATCGATGCACGCCGCTCCGTCCAGAAACGGCAAAAATGCTGGAAGCCTGGATACGGGAGCGCCATGGCCGTCCGGACGATCCGCTCTTTGCCAGCATCCGAGGCGGAAAGCTCAGCCGCGATGCCGTTGAACGCCTGGTGGAGAAATACATCTCCGTCGCCGCAAACAAATGCCAATCCCTTAAGCGTAAGAACGTAAGTCCACATGCGCTGAGGCATTCCGCAGCAATGGACCTTCTCCAGAATGGCGTCGACCGAACCGTGATTGCTCTCTGGCTCGGACACGAATCAGTCGAGACCACCCAGATCTATCTGCATGCCGACATGAAATTGAAGGAAAAAGCGCTCTCGCGCACCCCGCCTCTTGGTGTCAAACCAGGACGATACCGGCCCGACGATCAACTGCTGGCCTTCCTGGAGAGCCTTTGATTATGCCGAATCCCAACTCGCCGCGGACCCCTCCTACAAGGGCGCCGTGCGAGAAGTCGGCATGACCGGGGAGTCGGCACGATGCCGATTATGCCGCTAGCGGCATAATCGCCACACGTTCGCGTCATGGTACATGATGAACGGCGGCGATCTCTACGAGCTCGCGAAAATCCTTGGCCACTCAAATATCAGGATGACCGAACGCTATGCGAAGCTGGCTCGACAGCACATTGCCAGGACAGGGAGCACGGCGCGGGAAATCTGGAAACTGATGGAAGTGAGTATTGCCGACAAAACGAACGCCTGCTGAGGATGTTCGGTTATTGTTCGGTTGACTGAAACCTTAGCTCTTTGGCTGCTGCTAAGTGCTTTATTTTGTGGTGGCCAGGGACGGAATCGAACCGCCGACGCCAGCCTTTTCAGGGCCTCCTACCGAATTGGCGAAGCGGTTTGAAATCAGCGCATCTCACTGATGTAAAAGAGGTGAGCGCCCCCGCACGTTGGGACCATGTAGGACGATATGGGCTGTTTTTGGCCCCTCGATGTTCGGTTATTGTTCGGGCGGCGTTAGTTAGATTGCGAAGACAACGGTAAATTGGAAACAAAGAACATTGCGTTTCCTGGCACCCCGTTCTGGCGATTGAGATTGCCCAGTTTCACCTTCTGCTCTGTTCAGCCTTCAAACGAAGCACCAACGGAGCACACAGTCTCCGTGGCGTCAGTCGAAGACTGAACTGTCACACTAAAATGATCGACGCCAACGCGGGAATCGCAGCGCCACGTTTGATTGGAACGAACAACTTAGCATTTTGTTGAGGAGCCCCACGAACCGCCTCCAATACTTTGTTCAACTCTATCCAGTTTCTCGCTATTCGACAATGTGATTCTGTTTTCGCTCAACTAGACAACCGCAGTATCTATTCGAAATGCACGCAGATTGAAATTCGCATAGAGCGTCGGTCTATCAACCGCATGCGGTTCTCAAATGAGGTGATTGGCCTATGGGCTAGCGGTTCGAGTGAAACCACCACTTACGCTTTGCCCGAACGGCCACCGGCGGGCCTCCTCCAAAACGGCTGCGAGTCCGTTTCGGCGCCAAGTTCAAAGTGATAGTGGCCAGGCAAACGGAATCCTGGCTGCAACACGAAAGATGAGGAATCAACGATTATGAGAACAAATGTGAAGCACTATATCTGGGCTCTGGCGATTGCCGGGTTCATGAGCACCGCCGCGTTTGGAGCGGACAGAGCAATCAAGGTCGACGACAGGCTGGATGCTTCGGCTGGCACGCTGACTGATATGATGCGGGCCGCCGACAATGGTATCCCCCAAGATCTGATCGATAAGGCGCATTGCGTCATTGTGATCCCTGGTATGAAGAAGGCTGGATTTATCCTTGGCGCCGCGTACGGCCGCGGGTTTGCGGTGTGCCGAAGGCATAGCGGCGCAGGCTGGAGCGCACCGGCCGCAATGCGTTCGGAAGGCGGTAGTTTCGGGTTTCAGATTGGTGCTTCGGATACAGACGTTGTAATGCTTGTGATGAACGACGGCGGGATGAAGCACCTGTTATCCGATAAGTTCACCCTGGGTGGAGATGCAACGGTTGCAGCCGGCCCGATTGGCCGCGCGGCTACTGCTCAGACAGAGGTGGAGCTGCAAGCGGAGATCCTGTCCTATTCCCGTACGCACGGATTGTTTGCGGGCGTTTCGCTGACAGGCGCAACGCTTCGGCCGGACAAAGACACCAACCGGGAACTTTACCGCCACCACACAACGAATCGTGAAATTCTGACGGGTGATTTCAAAACTCCGGCAGCTGCGGGAAAGTTTGAGGGAGCCTTAAATCGGGAGTCGGCACGTCGCGACTGACATCCCCGTCTGACCGCCGCGTTGCTGGGGATCGCTTATCCCAGCAAGCGGCGGTGACCTTATTTGGTTAGTTGACCGTAGGTGGTCGGTCCTTACTTGGCCGGTCTTCCATGCTCCAGGCACAGCGCGACCAGATCGGCGATTTTGGCTTCTCCCGCACACATGACAGAATCCGCGCCGCCCCAATAAATCTTCACCGTTCCATCGGGTTCCGCGACCGCGCCGCAGGTAAATACGACGTTGTGAACGTATCCGGTGACTTCCCACGGATCTTCCGGTTGCAGAATCCACGAGTCACCCACTCCGATGATCTTGGCCGGATCGTGCAGATCATGAAGGGCAACACCCAGGCGATAAATGGATCCGTCCATGGTTTGGAAGACTCCATGATAGATGGAGAGCCATCCCTGCTCGGTCTTGATCGGCGGCGCGCCCGGGCCGATCTTCATTTCGTCCCAGTGATACGGCTCGGGCCGCATGATGAGCTGGGATTCGCCCCAAAAACGTAAGTCGGGAGAATAGGAAATCCAGATGGACCAAGGCGCGATTTCCGAATGCGGCCGGTCCAGCCGGGCATAGAGCCCAGCAAACTTTTCTGGAAAGATCACCACGTTCCGATAGTCTGCTTCCGTGATCAGGCAGACTTTTTCCAGGTGGCTGAAGTCTTTCGTTTTGGCTAGCGCGATCCGCACTCCGTTCCGAGAGTAGGCGCTGTACGTGATCAGGTATTGCCCGTCAATTTCCGTTATACGCGGGTCTTCGACGCCGAATTCCTCATATGCCGCAAACGGACCGTCTTTCTCGGGCAACAGAAAAGGCGCTGGATCGGCGGTGAAGCGAAACCCGTCATGGCTGCGCGCTAATCCAAGGATGGACCGTCCGGTCCGGAGATGGGATCGGAACAGCATGATGTATTTGTCGTGAACCTTCACCACAGCCGCGTTGTGAACGGTTTCCACCGGGTATGGAATCTGTGCTTTGGTGAGGATCGGATTCTGGCCGTAGCGCCTGACAATTTCCCTCATGACCGCCCTTTCGCTTCCAATTCGAAAATCGTACAGTAGACTCGCTCATACGCCTCCACCATTGTTTCGATGGAAAAGCGCTGCTCGACACGCCGGCGGCACCCTGCACGATCGATTGTCGGAACGCGCTTCAATGCCTCTACGGCTTCGTTGATACCGTGGACGAGGAATCCGGTCTTTCCGTCTTCGATCACTTCGCGGCAGGAACCCAGATCCATGGCGATGACGGGCACGCCCGCGGCATTGGCTTCCGCTAAAACAAGGCCAAATCGTTCCGGGATAGTGTTCAGGTGGAGCAGTGCTCGAGCGCGCGAGAACAATTCGTTCTTGCCCGCAACGTCCACTGGTCCGATATAGCGGATCTCGCGATTGTCCAGATAGGGTTCCACCTGCTTCTCAAAATACTCCTTATCCTGAATGATTCCGGCGATAAGCAATGGCAGGCCGCTCAGGCGGGCAACCGCGATGGCCAGATGGACGCCTTTGTCGGGATGAATTCGCCCTAGGAAGATCAGCTCTTCTCCTGTGGATTGTTGAAGCGGATACAACGAGAGGTCGATGCCGTTGTACACGGTGGCCAGATAGTTCAATCCGGGGGCGCGATCAGAGTCGCTAATGGAAACGAAATACCCATCACTATATTTTTGATAGACCGGCATGATTTTGGGCGACGAGAATCCATGGATGGTCGTAAGGACCGGCGTCTTCACGAGGCGACTGTAGGTCAGCGCCATGAAGTCGTAATGGCTATGGATCAGGTCGAATTCGGCGGCGTGCTCGAAAGCTTCTGAGATATGAAGATATTCCGCGACCTTGGGATCGACGGCGCGATCCTCTTCATAGCCCTGGTCGATGACAGCGTGCAAGCGGCCCTGCGTTACGGAATCCCTGCTAGCGAACAGAGTGACGTCCCAGCCACGGGCCGCGAGACCTTCGGTAATGTTACTTGCAACGGTCTCCCAGGCGCCGTATTGCCGGGGAGGGGTTCGCCACGCTACCGGCGACAGAATAGCTACACGCTTACCGGTCATTGAGATTGCATGGCCGCCAGTACCTCATCCAGCGCAACCGTTGCGAAACCCGTGGCATGATCGGCCAGGCCGTAGGGGATGATCAACACGCCATGGTGAACCAGCGCACCGCAAGTGTAAACGACGTTCGGAACGTAGCCTTCCCGCTCGTTCTCGTTGGGCTTTAGCAGTGGCTCACGCAGGCGCCCGATCACTTTGCCGGGATCATCGCGATCCAACAAAAATGCGCCAATACAGTACTTGCGCATGGGGCCGACACCGTGGCTCAGCACCAGCCATCCAGCATCGGTCTCAATCGGCGATCCGCAGTTCCCAAGCTGCACCAGTTCCCACGGAAATTCCGGCTTGAGCAGCACCTGGCGTTCGTTCCAGAAGTGCACATTGTCGGAAAACATCAGATAGATATTTTCGTTGTCCTGACGCGAGAGCATGGCATACTGGCCGTTGATCTTGCGCGGGAACAGCGCCATCCCCTTGTTTTGAGCCGCCGGGCCATTCAGCGTGATGAATCGGAAGAGCAGGAAATTCGAAGTCTCGACGAGCTCCGGCATCACGAGCCTGCCGTCGTAGGCAGTGAAGGTCGCGTAATACCGGTAGACGCCGTCCTCGTTCTGAAAATGGACGAACCGCGCATCCTCGATGCCATTGCGCTGTGAGGGCGTGGCTGGGAAGATGATGCGTTCCGACAGTTCCTGCTCCGGCTGGAACTGGACCTCGTAGTTGGAGCGGGCCAGCATCCAGATTCCCTGGGCGGCGTTTTGATCTTCCCGCCCCATTCCATCCGGCAACCGGAACTGCTCGGTCTGAAGACTGGCGCGAAGCTCCTCCAGCGTGAACGACTCGCCCAGCTTGTTGATCACCCGCTGAGTGATCTCGCCGGTCAATCCCAGTTCCACAAGCTTCCGCCCGAACAATCCCTTTTCGTACACCGGGTTTGGAATCTGGCGCGGCTCAGTGAGGAAGCCGCTGGGTTTGCAAACCTCAATCCGATGATCGGGATGGATAATTCCGGTTCGAAAAGTGATGGAAGAAATATGCCCTTCGCCAGTAGCACGCAGGCTGAGAATGAATCGCAAGGCACCCGCTGGCAGCCCCGTTTGATCGGGGTGCGGGACGATGGAGGGATTGAACAGCGCAGCGGCTTCCAAGGAGTATTCAGCCAGGAAATAGGAGCCGATCAACAGCCGCCTCGGTTCGGAGAGTTCCTGACCCGGGGCCAGCATCTTGCAGACCTGTTCAAAGCGTTCCAGAAAGAGCTTGCGGATGTGCTGGTGGCGCTCGGAGAACTCGGCGGAGACTTCCGCGAGAAGGACCGCGACCTGGTCTTCGGGAACCGACATGATTCGTTCGATGATCCTGGCCACTCGCCGTGAATCGCCCGGAGTGAAGGGCCGCAGCAGCACGCGCGTCAGGTCCGGCTCGATGACGGTGCTGGTGCGGTGAACGTGAATGCTGTCGACTCCTGTCACGCTTCCACCGCAATCGGTTCCTTGAAGCTCGTCAGCATGTTTTGCGCCAGTCGCATCTCAGCCAGCGACAGCAGGAAGGCCAGCGTGGATTCCGCCCCCTGATTCCCGTTGACACGATCCACGTGCAGGCCGTCGCCGCAACCGCCGCTCTCAGGAAAATAAAGTTCCAGGCCGAGATCGTTCCAGCCTAGGAACCAGTCGAAAGCGCGCTGGGCCTGTTCGTACCACCACACATCGGACGTCGCGCGATAGGCCTCCAGGCAGGCGGAAACCATAGCTTGCGCTTCGATAGGCTGCTGGTCAAAATTCGCACGCACTCCGCCGCGACGATAAAAACCATTACTGCCGATGGGCCGGAAATGCCCTTTCTCGGAAATCTGCAGGTCGTTCAGCCAGCGCAAAGTGTGCAGGCCTCGCTCGAATACCAGCGTGTTGCCGGTGGCGCGTCCGCTCAGTATCAAAGCCTGCGAAAGTTTCGCATTGTCATAGGACAACTCTTCTTCAAACCAGCACCATTCCGGCCTGGCGTTCTCTCCGAGCAGCTCCATGAGCCGGCACGTGAGTTTATCGCGGGTCTGATTGACGAAGCTGTCACCGCTCAATCGCCCTAGGTATTCATGGATACCGATCAAGCCGAAGGCCCAGGCTCTGGGCGAAGTGAACTCGGTTAACGCCGGCAATGCCTGCGCGAACAACTGTCCGGCCATCATCTGGAAGCTGCGGAATGGCGACCGCCCCACGCCTACGCCCAGGGCCCAAAGCGCGCGGCCCTGGCAGTCTTCCGAGCCCTGCGCGTCGAGCCATCGCCGGTCAAAACTCATGTGGTTATGGAAGCGCTTGGTTTGGGCGTCGAAAGCGTGATGAAGAAACGCGGCGCAAGTGGTGGACATCGCCCGCAGCCGGTCGGGCTCTTCTCCTAATTCGTCCAGCAAAACCGCCAGAATGAACGCGCGCGCATTATCGTCGGTGCAATAGCCCTCGGAGAAGTTCGGTACTCCGAAAATGGCGTGTTGGAACACGCCCGTGGAGTCCGTCATCCGCGAAAGATGATCCAGCTTCAACTCCGGCAACTCTCTCGGCCTTTGATCGAGTGTCTTGGTGACGAGCGACTTACGGGAAAGCGCAGCGCCCTGGAGTCGCGACAACTCAAAGGAACGCATGTAGAGTTGCGCAACGTTGCTCCAGATCATCTCACGCCCCATCCGATAGGCGTTTTTGCGCATGGCGTGGCGGCGCGTATCGTCCCGCAGCAAGCCAATCACTTCCCGCGCGATGGCTGCTGCGTCGGCGAAGGGAACCAGGACGCCGCGGTCGTCGGCCAATAGTTCCGCCGCGTGCCAGTAGGGCGTCGAAACCACTGCCTTGCCCGCGCCAAACGTATAGGCGAGCGTGCCGGAGGTGATCTGCGCTTCGTTCAGGTAAGGCGTAATGTACAGGTCGGCGGCTCCGATAAACTCTTTGAGGTTCTCCAGCTCAACGAAATCGTTATAGAAGATGACATTCTTCTCCACCTTATTCTTCTTGGCAAGCATTTCCAGGCTCACACGATAGGCTTCGCCATGCTCGCGCAATTCGTTGGGATGCGTGGCGCCCAGGACGATGTAAACAACTTCGGGAAACTCGGCAACGATTTCGGGCAGGGCGTTCAGCACGTACTCGATGCCTTTGTTCGGTGAAAGCAGACCGAAGGTGAGCAGCACCACTTTGCCTTCGACGCCGAACTGGTCCTTGAAGTAAGTGGGATCGACGAACCCAACGTCGGGAATGCCGTGCGCGATCAGATCGATCTTAGCGGTTGGCGCGTGATAAACCTCCTGCAGCATCTGCTTCCCGCGCTCCGTCATGACGACCAGGCGCGTGGATAGCGAGATTAACTCCTGCATGACGCGCCGCTGGTCCGCTCTCGGCTCCCGCAAAACGGTATGCAGCGTCGTGACCACTGGCATTCTCAATTCACGCAGGAATGCAAGAATATGGCCGCCGGCGGGCCCGCCGAAGATGCCGAACTCATGCTGCAGGCAGACCAGGTCCACGTTGCTGATGTTCAGGAAGTCCGCCGCACGGATATAGGACGACAGGTCCTGTTCCTCAATCTCAAAGTGAACCACCTCCGGGTATTCGTAGCCACCTTTAATGTCGTTCACCGATACCGCGAAACAGTCACTTTGAGGATGCGCGGTTTGAATGGCTGCGAGCAGATCGGTTGTAAAGGTGGCGATACCGCACTTGCGCGGCAAGTGATCGCCAACGAAAGCGATCTTGCGAACTTTAGATGTGTGTTGCATCAGATATTCCTTTGCCATTCCTTTCGCGGCCCTGCTCATCCTCCGGGGTCTCTTCGGTCACGCTTACCGTCACATCCATACCCAGGAAGGACGACGCCTGTCCGACGAACGTGCCCCACAGCGGCAGAACGTGGGTGTGATCCCAAGCCACGGCGACGCGGATCAGATTGCGATTGCCGATAATGCTGTTGGTTGGATCGAAATCGATCCAGCCCGCGCCGGGCAGATAGACCTGCATCCAGGCGTGCGTGGCGCCGCCCCCCACCACAGCCGTATCATCCGCGCCGGGAATGAAGATGTAACCGCTGACGAAGCGAGCGGCCAAACCGAGGGAACGTGCTGCTTCCATCATAAGCACGGCGAAGTCCCGGCAACTGCCGCGCCGGGTCTCCAGCGTTACAGTTGGATTCTGCACACCCTTTTCGCTGCGCCTGGTGTAAACAAAATCCTGCTTGATGGCGAGAGTCATGCGGCGCAGCAGGTTCATGGTTCCGGTATCCCCCGATGGATCGAGGAACTGTTTCACCCAATGCTTCATGTCCTCGCTCGGATAGTGGTGTACTAACGCGCAGCTCAGGTTGGGAAGCTCTTCGTCGGAATAGCGGAACGGGTAACGTTCCGCAAACTTCTCCAGCGGATAATCGGGCAACGCGGTTTCAAAGTGCTCCAGCGTGACGATGCTTTCAAAACGCAGCTGGGCCGTAGAGCCCTCGAATGTGGCAATCGCGACAGAGTTATCGAACACGTCGTGGAGGAAGCGGAGATGAGTGGACTGGGGCGTGATATCCAGCCACGCCTTCAGAAGCCTGAGGTCGTGACTTTCCCTGGGCCGGAACATCATGCGATGCTCGCCCAAAGCTACTGGTTCGGAGTAACGATAAGCGGTGGTGTGTCGTACGGTGAGGAGGCGCATCTCTAGGTTCGGCTCCGCCTATCAGCGAAACTGTGGCACGCTTTCCGCAATCTCGTCCGTCCAGACTTGAAAGCTCTCCAGAGTACTTGGACCGAAGGTGGTGGCGATGGCCACATCCCCTGCGTCGCGGCCCCGCGCAATGAGCACTCGCCCAATCCTGGGAACATTGTTGCGCGCATCGAAGGTGTGCCAGGCGCCATCCAGGTAAACTTCAAACCACGCCGCAAAATCCATGACACCGTACGGTGGTGGCATCCCTATGTCACCCAGGTATCCGGTGCAGTAACGCGCCGGAATGTTCATCGCGCGGCAGAATGCGATGGCCAAGTGCGCATAATCCCGGCAGACGCCCGTCCGTTCGTTGTACACCTCCCAAGCCGTCCGCGTAGGGCGCGCGTTCTGATAGTTGAAGGCGATATGGTTATGGACAAAATCGCAGATGGCCTGGACGCGCGGCCATCCCGGCGGCGATTGGCCGAATCGCGACCAGGCTGCCTCCGACAGCAGATCGGTTTCGCAATAGCGGCTGCCCAACAGAAAGACCAGCGTGTCTTCGGGCAAGTCTTGTAGAGCGTGCTGCTGGGCGAAAGGCGCCACTGCATCGGGCTGAGCCGAGTCTCGCACCACCCCGCTGCCCTTCAGCCGAATCCTCCCGATGGGCGCCACAATTCGGCTGCACCAGTTTCCGAAGCCGTCGCGATACGCCGTGACTCGCGTGGGAGGATCGGTAGTGAGAAGATCGGGACGGACAGTGTCCAGCGCGCGCGAGTAATGCACGTTGACCATCAGGATCATCGGCGTCTCTTGCGGGCACTGAAAGATCAATTCGTAGCCGACCTGGATTAGCATGCGGTTCCCTTCGTCAGCTGATCGGCCCCGTCCAACGAGCGGCCAGCGTTGCCACTGCGACGGTTGCGGCAATGAGCGCGACAGAAAAGATGAATCGCCACGACAAGCGCCTTTGCTCGGTCTTCACGATGTCGCCTGCACGCGGGCCGCCACACCGCGCCTGAGGTTGTAAGCGCAGACTTCCGCGCTCACGGCAAACGCACCCCAGACCTGCCAATGCGACAGAAACCCGCCGGGGATAAAGAAGGCGCTAGTCCAGCCGCTATCCACGCCGAACCTCCATGCGGCCAGCGCGCCGGCCATGGCCGCGACGGGAGTCAACAAGAGTCCCAACAGCGACCAGGCCTGCCTGTACCGCACCTGCCTGTGGCACACCTGCCTGTACCGCACTTTCCTGTACCACACGTGGGAAATAGCCTCAAGCCAGTCGACCGGCATCACTTGACAGAGAGCCGTCATTCTCGATTCCATTGGATTCCATCCTTTAGGAGTTCAGCGTTCTGCACCATGGCGCCCTCCCGCATTTCCGGGATCAGCGGCGCCAAATTCTCACGGGCTTCCGTCACCATTGCGGTCGCGAAAACAGAATTTGCGAGCTCATCAAGAAGCCGATGGAGATCGCGGAACAGCCGGCCGTCCGCTTGCCAGTGATAGCGTCTGCAGTTAGCGTAGAGGACGAAGCCATTTGCAATCTGCTGCTACAAATAGCGTGCAACCACTCGCCCGGCTGGTTGATCTCCGCTGCCTGAGCGACGGCAAGTTTTGCCGCAATCATCGGACCGCCACAGGCTGGCCGATTTCCTCGCCGATAATTTCGCCGGAAACAACCAGTTCCACCCGGCGATTCTGCTGGCGCCCGGCGGCCGTATCATTGGACGCCACCGGCTCGGCTTTTCCGAAGCCTTTCGAAGTCACCGACGTGCCGGCCACGCCCTCTTTGGTTAAGTAATCGCGCACTGCCGCGCCGCGATCTTCGGAGAGCTTCTGATTGTAGTCGTCGCTGCCGACGCTGTCGGTATAGCCTTCTACGGCCAGCCTCAACCCAGGATGCCCCGCGATGATTCCCGCTACTTTCGCAAGTTTCTCGCGAGCTGCCGGCCGAAGCGTATGCTTGGCTGTGTCGAACAGCACGTCCGACATATTGACGATCAGGCCGCGCGCGGTATCCCGAGTTTCGAGGATGGTGTTGAATTGCAGCAGGAGTTGAGCGCGCAGTTGAGTCTTCTCGGCTTCGGCTTGGGCCTTTTCTTTAGCGGCACGTTCCAGGTCGGCCTGTGCGGCGACTCTCTGAGCGTCGTTCTCCTGTTTCAGGCGATCCGTTTCGGCGTTGGCCGCCGTAAGCTGCGCTTCGTTCACCTGTTTTAGACGGTCCGCTTCAGTTTGCGCAGCCTGCGTTTGAGCTTCGTTCTGTTGCTTCAAACGATCAACTTCGGTCTGGGCCGCGGCGGTTTGCGCGTCGTTTTCCCGCTGCAAACGCGCGGCGGTTTCCGCTGCATTCAGTTGTGCTTCTTGTGCTTCATGCGTGACCCGGTCCGCTTCGGACAGCGCGGCCGCGGTTTCACTTTCGGCGCGTGCTTGACGCTCGGCTGTCACTCTGCGCTCGGCGGCTAATTGCTGTTCTTCGATCTTCTTCACGGTGATGATCCGGGCGTCCTCCGCCATCTGGACGGCTTCGCGCGCCACCGTGCCGATCGGCTTCTTGCCGGCCTTACCAATCAGGTAGCCTTCGGCGTTCTCAAGATCCACCGCAGCTTTTTGGTATGTGTCGCCGGCGTACTGCTCGGCGCCCGTCCAGCGCGCGATCTGCACCGCGTTGCGTGCCTCGTAGAGTTCCAAAGGCACTTTCGGATTGAGCTCTCTTGCCTGAATTTCGGCTGGCTTCACGTTCAGCACGTATTGCCCTCGCTGCAGCAGTTCGTATTTCGCGTCCACTTCTTCGATGGTCCCGGTGGTGTCTTTTCTGACGAAGTTCTCCATTACCACCACGTCGCTCGGTCGTGTGACGGCGAAGTACGGTTCGGCGGTCACGATCAAACCGAAGGACTGCAACTCGGTGGTTGCGTCCAGTTTCGTCTTGCCGCTCTTATTGAGGAGCACCTCGCCGACGTTCGTTGCACGGCCTTCGGGCGTGATGGCCCACATCACGTAGGTCAAATACTCCTGGCCAAACTGCGTGGCCGGTCCGAGCTTTTCCATCTCCGCATTGATCTTAATGACGCCTTGTTCGCTCTGGACCTTGGCTTCGCCGCGAGCTTCGGGCATCAACGCTGTTCCGCGGAAGCCGATTCTGGTGGATCCGCTGCGGTGATTGTAATTGATGGCTTTCGTGGTCCTTGCCACTACGGTGATGCGATAGATCGGTGTAGCTCCGTTCTCAACGGATTGTTGAGTTGGATTGGGAGCCGTTGGCGATTGGGCCAAAGCGGCCGGCCCTAGCGCGAATCCGCACACCGTCAGGAATAAGCTTGTAAACTTCATCTTTCTGAACCTCGATCCTTTTAGCGACGCGCTGAGACGTGCACGGGAGGCACCGAACGGGGCCCTGGCACCCATCCATTGCAGTTGTTCGCTTCCACTTCGGAGGGGGTGCCCTGCGAAGTGTGGTGGGAGTAACCATATACGGTCAATTGACCGCGCATGGTCAGGTAAAAGATAGGAGCCGCGGTGCGCATCAGCACCGCTCCATCCAAGCCCGATAATCTGGCCCCGGCCACGGCGCGCCGCCGTGCTGGTTCACGATTCCCCGATTTTCGAGTCCGAGTCCTGCTGTAGCGTGGCACCTTCCAAAGCGACGCCGGCAAACCGCCCTGCGAGTTGAGACCACGAAAGCATTTCGGCGTTCGGTTGGGCCTCCTCTTGCTTACCTAGCCGTTGAAGGAGTGAGAAAACATGCTTTGGACAATTTGCATTATCCTGTTGGTGCTCTGGGCACTCGGGCTGGCAACTGCGTATACGTTCGGTGGGCTTATTCACATTTTGCTATTCGTTGCGTTGGCGGTCATGGTGGTCCGCCTGATTCAGGGGCGCAGGGTCGCCTAGATTATTGCGCTGGCCGTGGGCCAGATTCTGGCTAACACGGCCGTGCCACGTTAGCGGAATATGCCGAGCAGATAGGCTATGAGAAGAATCACAACTACGGTCCCCAATCCAATACCAGCGCCGCCTCCGGGACCCCAGCGGCTATGGCCGTAATATCCTCCACCGCCTCCAAACAGCAATAACAAAATGATGATGAGTATCAGCATCGTCACTTCCTTTCTTGTGAACTGTGAACGTCGAGCCTTTGGTGAATCGTGAGTTTATGACTGGTCCGATCAGGGCAGTTGTGCTACAGGCAGTGCTTCGGGCATTGCTTTCAGCCGATCGAGCTGATCCATCAGCTTCGCCGATTCCGCTCTTTCCTTTTCTGTGGCCTTGGCAGGAAGGGGTGGGTTCCCGCCCTTGTAGAACGCCAGTATGTTCTCGCGAAGGCCCGGCGAGATGTCGCCAAATTGCTTTTCCGCCAGCTTCCCCACCAGCTTCGCGTAGGCTTCATCGGCTCCCTTGTACTTGCCGGCCTCAGGCGGTTCGCCGATGTCGATATTTTCGTTCGGCAGGTCCGACTGGCCCGCGCCCACGCTGGCCAGCAACGTCCGGCAACTCGCGAGGCTGGCGTTGAAACTGGCCATGAACATCTTTTCCACTTCCGGAGTGGGCATCCGGACCTTCAGCGCCTTGAATGGACCGACCTTGGGAATAATTTCGACCAGGAATGTCACCAACCTGGTACCGAAGCCTGGCCTGCGGTACTCCGTTCCCCAATTCTTTTCATAACTCGATCGGGAGAGATTGTAGAGAAACTTCTTGCGTGTGATGCCGGGAATCTCTTTCTGAAGTTCGGTCCTCTTCAGGTTCCAGGCCACGCGGGTCATGCCCGGAACAATGGAACCGATGCTATACCGATAGGAGCCGAGCGCAAGCGTCAGGTTCCCGAAGATGTCCTTCATTTCGATGCCGTAGGTATCCAGGAAAGCGCGCTCCAGCAGCGGCCGGGCCACCTGGAAACCGATGAAGCTGCGATACTGATCCGTGGCGTATCGACCTGAGGCCACCTGCAGGACGTCGAATCCGAACTCGGTACGGATATGCGCCACCGGATTATCCCAATAGGTAACGTCAGCTCCGAATTTCCTCCGCAGCTTGGGATACAACATCGGCACGGCGCGATTGGTGGCGATGCGGTGCCCCTCCGTATCGGCGGCATAATGCTCCAGGGCGCCGAGCGCGAATGCATATTCGTTGAGGTCCTGCGAGTCGCGAATTAGCGCGGTGATGAAATCCCCGCTGCGGACGTAATGGGTGAGGTCGCTGAAAAAGCGGCTGCTGAAGGGATAATATCCCATGTCCTGGATGATGCAGCCTCCGTACGCATAGGCGTGCGCTTGCTCCAATTCCTGCGCCGTCGCGCCGGGAAATCTTTCCAGCAGCAGCTTCCGCATGGATGTGTCCCACAAGGAATCCACGATGGCTTCGTGGGTCAGAACGGTGTAGCCATACGAAAACGTCGCCGAGAGCAGGAGCGCCAAAACCAGGCGCTGAACAGCAGGGAGCCTCGTGAATCCGAGGCCCCTCCCGTTGCTAGAGCACCACGGTGATCGCAAGCGCTTCACCCGGATAATCGCGGTTGTAACGGTAATACCCGTTGTTATAGCCGACATAAACGTCATCGGCCGAATACCAGTTTGCCGCCCAGTTTTCCGGCCACGGGTCCACCATCATGAACGTATAGCCACCGTACTGGAACTCTGGGTAGCCCCCGACTATGCTGGGTTGGCTTCCGATGCGAAACAAGTGCCCAACTCCAAAGTAGAGGCCGAAACTAGCTTGGGGGATGTAGTAGCCTCCATAGCCGCCGCGCTGCGCCCAAGTGCGGTGATCGCTCTGCCAATTTGAGGAGCGATCCGCCTGCCAGGTGGAGTGCTCCTGCCAGGCGCCGTCCTGCCGCCAACTACTCTGCTGCTGCCAGGTTTGTGCCTGTTGCCGGCTGCGCTGAGGAGGAGAGTAGCTTCTCTGCTGTGTGGCCCGGTTGCCTTGCGGGGCGGGTTGATGGGACTGAGCGCGTTGCTGGGGTTGCGCATGCTGCTGCGGCTGTTGAGCGTTCTGCACCTGTTGTGCCCGTTGCTGGGGTTGCGCATGTTGCTGCGGTTGCGCATGTTGCTGCGGCTGTTGAGCGCGCTGTTCCTGCGGGGCCCGTTGCTGTGGTTGAGCATGTTGCTGAGGCTGTGCGCGTGGTTGCGGCTGCGCCCGCTCCTGTTGCCCTTCAGACTTGCCTTGCTTTCCTTGTTCCTCATGCTGCGCATACACCTGCACGCCGGTTCCCACAAACAAGAACAGGACAGCCGGGCCCATAATTCGAATAAATTTCATAAGGTTACCTCCTTGGAAGAACTACTACAAACGACCGGCCAAGTGATTGTCTGGCTGCGATTGCTTCTGACCCCGCAACCAATCATCCGCCTGTATCTCGGCTTCCGCCTTCGCGATACCGTACCGTTCCTGAATACGCCCGATTAACTGGTCCTTCTTGCCGCCGATGGTTTGCCAGTCATCGTCGGTAATCTTGCCCCAGCGTTCGCGCGCAGATCCGGCGAGCTGTTTCCACTTGCCTTCGATTTGATCCCAGTTCATGCTCGTAGCTCCTCAGCGGTTGCTAAGAGCATGTGTCTGGCCCTTCGGAATTGGGAGGAAGCTGCTGGTGGGGCTAAAGGTCTTTGCGCGAGATCTCGAGCTTCCGCATCATGGCGTTCAATGTGGTCCGAGGCAACCCCAGGCGAGTGGCGGCGGCGCTCACCACTCCATTCGCTTCCTGCAGAACACGGATGATGTGATCCCGCTCCACTTCGGCCAGCGTCGCGCCCGCAGGCGCTTCCGGCGCACCGGCTCGTATCTCGGCCAATGGAGCTCGCAGAGTGGAACCAGGCGAGAGAATAACCGACCTTTCAATGAAATTCTCAAGCTCCCGCACGTTTCCCGGCCATGGCCAATTTACCAGTGCCTGCATCGTTTCCGACGGGATCTTGTCGATCTGCTTGTTCATCTTGGCCGCGTACGTTTTCGTGAAATGCCGGACCAGCACGGGAATGTCCTCGCGATGCTCGCGTAGCGGAGGTATGGTGATGGGAAAGACCTTCAGCCGGTAATACAGATCGCTGCGAAACAGCTTGTCGCCCATCATCTGCGTCAGATTGCGATTGGTAGCGGCCAGCAGCCGGACGTCGATAGGGATGGTGCGCGTGCCGCCCAATCGTTCGAACTCCTTCTCTTGTAACGCGCGCAGTAATTTGGGCTGAAGGTCCAAGGGAATGTCACCCACTTCATCCAAAAATAAGGTTCCCTGATGAGCCCTCTCAAAGCGGCCAATCTTTTGCGATAAGGCGCCGGTAAATGCTCCGAGCTCGTAACCGAACAATTCGCTCTCCAAAAGCCCGGTCGGAATCGCAGCGCAATTCAGCGTGACAAAGGGACGGTTCTGGCGGCCACTGGTCTTGTGGATGGCGCGCGCCACCAACTCCTTGCCAGTACCTGTTTCGCCCAGCACCAGGACTGTGGCATCGGTAGGAGCAACAATTTCCACCTGCCCCATTACGCGCTGGAGCGCTGCGCTGGTGCCGACGATCTCCTCGAATTCCCGCGCGGCGCCCGGCTCGTCCGTAATCTTCTCGGCGCGCTCGCGCTCGGTGAGATCCTGCACAAAGGCAATCCAGCGGAACGCGGACGGGGGCAGGACAGCACCCGCTAGCAGAGCGCGCACTCGAGTCTCGTCCTTGCGAATGTATTCGGTTTCGAATGGCGTGCAAGCACCATGGAGCAAGCCTTCTTCATGCGCGTGTTCATGCTGGGGCAAGTATTCTGGTGCAACAATATCCGCCCACCGCAGAACGCCAACTAATTCTTCCCGGCTGTATCCGAGCATGTTGAGAAACGAGTTGTTCGCATCGATAATGCGATCGAATTCGCCGGATACAATACCGGCGACCGTCGACTCGGCGGGCAGCATCCGCGGGCCGGATCGCTTGTTCAGTAGCGCTTCGTCGATTCGGTGACGCGCGCTAAAGTCGCGCACCACCCTGGCAAAGCCCTGCAACTTCACGCGTTGGTCTCTGCAAGCCGTTGTCAGCGCGTTCGCCCAGAATCGGGACCCATCTTTCTTCTTATGCCATCCCTCTTTCGCGGAATGACCTTCGGCAGCCGTCTTCTTCAATTGGCCTTGGAAGTCGACACCAAGTTCGTCATCGTCCAGATAGAGGCAGCTTTCAAACTGACCGATAATTTCTTCCCTTTTGTAGCCGTAGATTCGCTCGGCTCCGGAGTGCCAGGCCGCAATCCGGCCTTCGGTATCCAAAGAGAAGAAGGCGTAATCCTTGCTATCGGCGGCCGCGTTCTTTTCGCTGGAGTTGTCGTTGAGCGCTAAAACATTACGCCCCGGTAACACGCCACTCTTCGTCGTGTAGGAAAGCTTGTTTGGCTCCACAAGATCGAGGATCCGCTGGCCGATGATGCTGCGCATCGGAAGGCCGAGAAACTTGGTGGCGCCGGAGCTGGCATCCAGGCAGCAGCGCTCGTCATTGGCGATCAGGATGGGTTCGGATTGGTATGAAAGAACAGCCTGAAGCAACAGCTCCAGCTCTTTCGCGCCATCGCTCACCAGCCAGCTACTGGTTTCTTGCTCCGAGGCTGCGGAGTGCATCGCGTCTCCTTCGCCCCGTCGATCCAGGAAACCGTTGTGGTTTAAGAGACTCGGCGGTGAGCCGAGTGAAATGTCTCGAAAACAGCGGAGAGCCGAGATTGGCGGTCAGCCTCATTCTAGCACTGATCCGCGAAATTATACCAAAGATCGATCGCATTTGGTCACTAGACGCTCGGCGGTCAACGTGGCCTCCACAGGCTGCTGGTAATAGGGAAACTTACCTAGCGGATCGGTTGGGCACTGGATTGCGTCTCCCTGGTTTGAGGAGTACTTGAAATGCCTTTAATCAACTTGGTGATTGTTTTGATTGTGGTCGGCGTAGCGTTGTGGCTGGTCAATAGCTATATCCCGATGGCTTCCAGCATCAAGACGATTCTGAATATCGTCGTTGTAATCGCCGTTGCGGTTTTCGTGTTGAAAGCCGCGGGACTCTGGGTCGACGTTACCAGCTTCCGGCTCAGGAACTAACCGGTTGCATCCGGAAGTCGCGTATGAAGCCGCAAAAACAGACAAAAGAGCCTTTCGATCCGAAGAGCTTTCTCGCCAGCTCGGGCAAGGGCAGAACGCTGGCCGACTACGCTAAGAACCACTCGATCTTCCGCCAGGGCGACCACGCCGACGCCCTCTTCTATATCAGGAAGGGCAAAATCAAGCTCACCGTCGTTTCCAAACAAGGCAAGGAAGCCGTGGTTGCCCTTTTAGGCGCCGGCGACTTTTTTGGCGAGGGATGCCTGACCGGCAATCCGATCGCCGGATCCCGAGCGGATGTTTCCGGGAGCATCCGCTCACTGGCGGAGAAGAGGTGGGCGGGCCAGTCTGTGCGCATGGCCAGCGCCACTACTTTGTCAGACTGCTCCATCTTGCGCATGGAAAAGGCGGGAGTGATCCGTCTGCTTCACGCGCAGCCGGCGTTTTCAGAATTGCTGCTCCACCACATGCTCTCCCGCAACATTCGGATTGAGGAGGATCTGGTGGACCAGCTCTTCAACTCCAGCGAAAAGCGCTTGGCGCGAGTACTGCTGTTGCTGGCCAACTTCGGGAAGGAAGGCAAGCCTGAGTTGGTGATTCCAAAGATCAGCCAGGAAACGCTGGCGGAGATCGTCGGCACCACTCGCTCCAGAGTCAGCTTTTTTATGAACCGGTTCCGCAAAATGGGTTTCATCCAATACAACGCTCAACACACCGACGGGCTGGAAGTTAACAGCTCTCTGCTCAACGTGATCCTGCATGACTGACGGCGCAGCTGGGCAATGGTGCCGGTACAAGTTCAACGCGGCCGTGGTCAGAATTGACCATTATTTGAAGAGCCGCGCAGACAAACTAAGAATGAAAAAGGAAATCATGCAACGCTACGTAACTTATTCGTGTCTGCTCCCGCTGCTGTTAGCAGTCAATGCCAGTGCCAATCCAATCCTCGAAGTTCCTTCGAGCGGTTTAACGGTGCTGGGCCCCTCAGCGCTGACGAATGCCCACCGGCATTTCCGTCGAGGGCGGCCAGTGGAGGCCGCGGCCGGCGTTCAGGTGACCGGAACGGTACCAGCCGGCAACACGGACGCGAAGCCGGCTCAGAACGAAGTCACGGCTGCGATCGATGCCTTAGAGGGTTTGGGTGCGGGCAGCACTCCCGGATCGAATTCGGGGGACCAGAGGCTCGGGCCGGACGGTAATCCATCCACATCGACCATGGGCATTACTGGGACTAACACTTTCGACGGCCATGGCGACGATTCGGACTTCTTCCGGGAGAATACGCATGACCGTACCGATGCGTTGGGGACGATGGAGCCTGCTTCCACCGTTCCAGAACCCGGTTCGTTTTGGTTGGTAGGCCTCTGTCTCGCCGGCTTGGCGATACAGCGAAAACTGTCACGCGCGTAGGTTCACCAAGCCCGTTTGCGCCAGAGGATTTACTTGATGGGTAACGTGAAATAGAACGTCGCGCCCTTTCCCTGTGCCGCTTCCGCCCAGATGCGGCCGCCCAGCCGCTCGACAATGCGTTTGCAGGTCGCCAAGCCGATGCCGCTGCCCGGCGTGTCGGAACCATGCAAACGTTTGAAGGGCAAGAAAATCTGTTCGGCATGTGCGGGATCGAAGCCTTGGCCGTTATCGGCGATGGACACAACCCATTCCAGATCCTTCCTCTTGGCCCCGATCTGTAGACAGGGCGGTTGGCTGGAACGGAATTTGATGGCATTGCTAATCAGATTTTGAAACACCAGCGTCATTTGGGAGCGATCCGTCCGGACGGTAGGCAGGCGCTGGAAGTTCAGTTGCGCGCCTGTCTCCTGGATGTCCTTCTGGAGGTTACTCAGCGCCATTTCTAAAGGCTCTTGCAAAGGTACCGCGGTCCTCTTGCCTGCTCCCCCCACCTGAGCGTACGCCAGCATGTCGCTCATCAAGGCCTGCAGCCGCTGAAGGTTGGCTGTCGCCAGCGACAACACCTGACTTTCGTCATCTTCGAGCTTTGCTTCCGCTTTCTGACGCAGCAATTGCAGAAGCATGATCGCCGAATTCAGCGGGGCGCCCAGATCGTGCGCGGCTACGTAAGCGAAACGCTGCGCATCTTCATTGGAACGCAAGAATTCTTCCTCAATCTGCTTTCTGGCCGTGACGTCCTCGATGGCCAAAAGGATGAGCGCGGCGGGGTTTCCTTCGCGCCGCAATCTGCGGGCACTCAACGACATCGCCCGCACCCCAAGCGCGGGAAAATCGTGCCTCACCTCAAAATCCTCGACCACGCTTTCCTTAGACAACACATCTTCCAGTAGCGCTCGCAGCTCTGGCTTATCCCATTGCCCGTTTCCAAGCTCGAAAAGAAGGCGCCCTTCGGTGACGGCCGGTGTTACTCGAAAGGCCTCGTAAAACGATCGGCTTGCCATCTTGATTCGAAACGTGTCATCGAGTACCAGCAAAGGCTCGCGAATGGTAGCGATAACCCCCTGCAACGCAGTCAATCTGGCCAGGGTCTGATATGCGGCGGCCGCGAACTCCCCCAGAGTAGTCAATACTCTTGCATCTTCACGGTCGAACTGCCGGCTATTGTCATGGGCGATGACCCAGATGGTGCCCACTGGCTCCCCGCCAACCTGAAAAGGGACCAGCAGCGCTTCCGCAATGGGGGGCGCAACATCGGCGAAATATCGGAAGTGACGGTCCAGATGCGACATCAGTTGCACCTGGTTGGTATCCAACACGGTGCCGCAAGGGCTGAAATCGCGAGGGGTTGTCCCCCACAGATGAGGCGCGTATTCGCCCGCAACTCCATGCCAGCGGAAAATCTTGCTGCCGTTTTCTTCCTCCAGCAAACTAATGCCGGCCGATTGCGCGCGGCATAGGGTGAGCGCTGTCTCCACCAGTTGCTGGAGCGTCCGCTCAGGCGAATCCGCCATGGTCCGAGCCAACGTCACCAAAGCGCCTGTGACCGCTTCAAAATCCGGCTCACGTGGTTGCCTGCGATTTAATTCGCGGGTACAAATCACTGATTCCAAAGGAACAGTAAAGCCAGACGCTGTTTGAGAACCCATGAAATCTCCTCTCAAGAGGATTGTTTCCCTCCGACAGACAAAGAACCGCGCCGCCTCCGGCCAGCCGGTTTACTGCTATCGCCGCTGAAATTACCACGTATGCCGCCCGGCGGTCTGTTCAAAAGCGCTCACATTGACGGGGAACCCGCCTTCCGCATTTTCATGCACTTGAGCAATTTTGAACAGATGGAACTAGGGTGAATCTCCGATACTGTATTAGCTCCCTGTACGTAGTTTTTAAGATGCCGCCGGAGGAAACGGGGCTATGACATACGAGAGCCAAAACGGAACGATTTTGGTAGTGGACGACAACCGCGATATTTGTTCGCTCACAAAGCGGCTCCTGGAGTCCGCCGGATGGAGGGTGGTCACTGCCATGGACGGAGAAGAGGGACTCCGTTTCTACGAGGAGCATCGCTCGGCCATTGTTTTGCTTCTCACCGACGTGGTGATGCCAAAGATCAATGGTTTCGAGCTGGCTGATCGCGTTCTGGGGGCGGACTCAGAACTGCCGGTTCTCTTCATGTCCGGAGACGCCGGATGCGATTACCGAGGCTTGGAATGCATCTCGAAGCCCTTCCGGCCCAGTGAGCTAATCGAAACGGTGAGCCGCGTGCTCTCTGCCTACGCGCACTCACAAAAAGCGGTCTCGACGGCGTAGCGCCTTGGGAGCGTTCACCTTGGAAAGTTGGATACAAATGACAAACGCTGTTGCTTCTTTCATAACTGCACCTCCTGCCGCGCAAATCGAAAGAGGCGAGGCCCAAGCCTCAGCGGTGTACCGGACCAGAAAGTGCTTCGCGGTTGTTCATTTCGAACATGCGGGGAAAGGACGTATTGTTTTCCTGCCGGAAGGCGCGGAGCTTCGTCTGATCGGGCCCTCCTGCCTGCGCGAATGCTTCGAGGTCGCCCACGAGAACCAGCTTTACAACATCTTCAAAGTCGATTTATTGGGGCCCTGGTCCGCACCGATTAAGCTCAGCCGAATAACGCCGATTCGATCCCTGGCAGCCGCGGGAAGGTGAGCCTAGTCCTATGGCAGCTTCGATACATTCATTCGCCAGGATCCTCCCGTTTCGGGGAGAATATCGCACCTCGCTCGTTGTAAACGGCCCCGTTCCAGCGGAGCGCCGGCAAAACTTTCGCTATCCACTGGGGCTGAGAGTTCGCTTCCGCTCTTGTTCCGCGGCTCATTCTTTCTCTGGCGCTGGGAAGGCCCTCAATCTGAGCAGCGGCGGCGTCCTGGTGGCCTCCACGCAGCAAATCATTGTGGGAGCGCTGGTGGAGATGAATATTGAGTGGCCTTTCCTGATCGACGGAAGGATTCCTCTGCAGCTGGTCGCGGTTGGCCGAGTCCTGCGCCAGGATGCAACTCTCGGAGCGTCCCATTTCGCCGCCACGTTTGAGCGTTACGAATTCCGTACCGTGAAAAGGTCCAACGCGCCCGACGAAAACGCGAGTTTATTGAATGCAACGGCCGCCCACCGTACCTAAGGTGAGCGGCCGATTGGTTAACGAACCACAATCTTGAAGAGCGTGTTATCCGGGTGTTCGTGACGCCACCGGAAGTAGGCCCTGCGGCGGTCGGCTCGCACACGGCCGAATTCAACGTATGGCTGGTGCCGCTCCCCCAGATACATTCGGTAAGCCCGGTCTTCGTGATCGTTCCACTGATGGTAGTCGTGGCCGTCCCGATCATAGTACCGTTTATCGTGATCCCGGTCATCCCCGCCAGCCCCGAACGCCATTGGAACAATCAGAGCCGCGCCCAACAGAAGTCCGGATAGTATTCGAAATCGCTTCATCTCGTCTCACCTCGCATAGAGAGCGGCACGTCACGCTCCGCCGGCTGGACTGCGGCAACTGCACGCGGTGGGATCGCTTAGGGCCGGGAGCATCCAGGAATTTCCGACCTCATTTGGTCATCTGACACAATACGGTCAATCCCCGGCTCGAGAATGCGTTCCTCCACACACGCGGGAAGCCAGGGATTGCCGCGTAAAGGGTGAGTAATCACATACGGTTGTGCAAGTGCTTCCCTTTGGTGCGTGGGAACCGCTCACAAATTTTGAATCGGAAGAGGAACAGGAAAATGAACTTTCTAAAAGCAGCACCCGCCGTACTTTGTGCGGCGGTCATCGCTACAGCATTCTCACCCGTCGCCAAGGCTGACGACTGGAACCAGAAGACCGTGGTCACTTTCAGCCAGGCCGTGGAGACTCCGGGCGTCCATATCAAAGGGTGGGCCGTGTTGCCGGCCGGCACCTATGTTTTCAAACTTCTGGGTTCGCCGTCGGATCGCCACATCGTCCAAATTTTCAACCAGGATGAAACCCAGCTCTACGCTACAGTGCTGGCCATCCCAAACTATCGTCTCCAGGCCACTGGCAAAACCGTGCTCACCTTTAGAGAGACGCCGCCCGGCCAGCCGGACGTGCTCCGCGCATGGTTCTATCCCGGCCAAAACTTTGGTGATGAGTTCGTATATCCGAAGCAAAGAGCGCTAGAGCTGGCCAAAGTGACTAACTCGCCAGTTCTGTACACGCCTGCCGAGATCCCGGCTGAAGTCACTGAGCCGATCACGTCTCCCGAGGCGCCGGTGGTCGTACAACTGAAGGAAGCACCGGTCGCGGCAGTGCAGCCCACAGGCGAAGATGTCGAAGTAGCCCAGGTAGTGGCGCCGGCGCCGGCGGAAGCGCAGGTGGCTGAGACCCCGGCCCCAGCAGCGGAGCTACCGAAAACGGCGAGTCCGATGCCGCTCATCGGGTTGTTGGGATTGCTCGCCTTAGGCGCAGCCTTCAGTCTCAAATTAGTCCGCGCACGAGTAGTGTAAATGTCCGTCGGGCCTGCTTCCCCGGGTCGTTTCAACTACAAACGGGCCGGGGCGTGCTGGGAGATAGCGATCAATGAGGGGAGTCCGGACACAACATGCGACAGAGAATCACCCCGATATTGGAGGCGCGGATGCACAGTTCCCACGTAGATGGGAGTGGCTGCTTAAAGACCAAGGCGCGGGGCATGGCGGTGCTCACCACGCCGTTGTTGAATAAGGGCACGGCCTTCACCGCCGAGGAGCGGGAAGAGTTGGGCTTAACCGGGCTGCTCCCGCCGGTGATCAGTACCCTGGCGGCGCAGGTGAAGGCGGCGTATGCGCAATATCAGCGTCTGCCGGATGCGCTGAACAAGAATATCTACCTCACTGCGCTGCATGACCGCAACGAGGTGCTGTTTTACCGCCTCCTCGCTGGGCACCTGCGCGAGATGATCCCGATTGTCAACGATTTGACGGTGGGCATGGCGATGCAGCAGTATCACCACGAGTGCCGCCGTCCGCGTGGCGTATACCTCTCCATCGATCATTTGTATGGCATCGAGGCGGCATTTGCGAACCTGGGAGCCGGACCCGAAGACATCGATTTGATCCTGGCCACCGACGCCGAGCAAATTCTGGGACTGGGCGATTGGGGCGTGGGCGGCATCGAAATCTCGATCGGCAAGCTCGCAATCTACACCGCCGCCGGCGGCATCGATCCCACGCGTGTGATTCCGGTGATGCTGGATGTCGGGACCAACCGCGAGAGCCTGCTGAAGGATCCGATGTACGTCGGAAACCGGCATGCGCGAGTCCGCGGGGAGCGCTATGACGCTTTCATCGATGCCTACGTCCAAACGGTGACCAAGCTGTTCCCGAACGCACTGCTGCAATGGGAAGATTTCACCCCCAGCAACGGACGCCGCATCCTCGAGAAATACCGCAATCGGATTAGCACCTTTAACGACGATATGCAGGGCACGGGTGCGATCACCCTGGCGGCGGTAGTTTCGGCAGTGCGCGTTTGCGGAGCGCCCATGCGGAACCAACGCGTAGTGATCTTTGGTGCCGGAACGGCGGGATTAGGAATTGCGGATCAAATCCGCGATGCGATGATGCGGGAGGGTCTGTCCCAGGAAGATGCATCCGCGCGTTTCTGGCTGGTGGACACCAGCGGACTGCTTACCGACGACATGGGCGAGCGTCTGCGCGACTATCAAGCGCCTTATGCCCGGCCGGCGGCCGAAGTGAAACGCTGGAAGCGTGACGGTTCGGACGGGAACATCGATTTGGCCGAAGTGGTGCATCAGGTACGGCCCACCATGCTGGTTGGGGCTTCGACGGCCGCGGGCGCCTTTACGGAAGCGATCGTCCGGGACATGGCCAAACATAGCGAGAGGCCTATTATCTTTCCGCTTTCGAGTCCCGCGCCCATGGCGGAAGCTACTCCCGCCGATTTGATCGCCTGGACCGAGGGCCGGGCTCTGATCGCGACAGGCAGTCCGTTCCAGCCCGTGACTTACCGGGGAGTGACGCATGTCATCGGGCAAACGAACAACGCTATGTTGTATCCCGGCCTTTGTCTGGGCGCTATCGTTTCCCGCGCCCGGCGCATCAGCGACAATATGTTCGCGGCCGCTGCCAACGCGGTTTCTAGCCTGGTCGCAGTGCGCCTGCCCGGCGCCTCGCTGCTGCCGCACGTCGACGACCTGCGGATCGTGTCCCTGACAGTAGCGGTGGCAGTGGCCGAAGCCGCCGTCCAGGACGGTCTGGCGGGCGTGAAATTCCGCGACATCGTGGAACAAGTCGGAGACGCGATGTGGGAACCGGAGTATCGTCAGATTCGGGCGGTTTGAATGAGAGGGACTGTGCGATGGGTCCAGCGCGTTTTGTTCGTGAGCGCTGTTGTGCTCCTGGGCTATTGCGCGTTTGTCGCCTCGGACACCTGGAGCTTTCAAAAGCGGGAGAGCCGCCATCTGGATGACCGGCTGGAACAGCACAATGTGCGCGGCGGCGTTCCAGACATTGGGGCCAAAGGCCTGATTGGACGGCTTGAAATTCCGCGCCTCGGGCTCTCCGTCATGCTCATGGAAGGCGACGACCCGAAGACTCTTCGCCGTGCCGTGGGCCACATTCCCGGAACGCCACTGCCGGGGCAAACGGGCAACGTGGCTTTCAGCGGGCACCGTGATACCTTTTTCCGGCCGCTACGAAATATCCGAGAGAACGACGTCATTGTGATCACTACACTCGAAGGACAGTATCGTTATCGCGTCGTGTCCACGAGCGTGGTAACTTCAGATGACGTCGCTGTATTGAACGGTGCCGCCCCAGGCGAAATCCTGACTCTGGTCACTTGTTATCCGTTCTACTTCATCGGCGCGGCGCCCGACAGATTTATCGTTCGCGCCGAAAGATCACACGTTATCTCCGCAGCACAATCAGGGCCGGGAGGCCTGAACTTATGAAAATTCGTCCATTGTATGACCGCGTTGTAATCAAGCGCGTGGAAGAAAAGGGAGACTCCTTGCGAGGCGGCCTCTATATTCCCGATTCCGCGAAAGAGAAGCCCCAGGAGGGCGAGGTGCTGGCCGTCGGGAAGGGCAAGCGCCTGGAAGATGGCACGGTGGTAGCGCTGGACGTCCAGGTGGGCGACCGCATCTTGTTCGGGAAATATTCCGGCAGCGAGATCACCATCGAAGGCACAGAATGCATGATCATGCGCGAGGATGAAATCCTCGCGGTTTTGGACAAGCAGCCGGTGGCTGCCAAGAAAGCGAGCTAACCAAATGGCAAAACAAATTATCTACGCGGATCATTCGCGGCAGGCCATCCTGCGCGGTGTGAATCAACTGGCTGACGCGGTAAAGGTCACCCTGGGCCCCAAGGGCCGCAATGTGGTGCTGGAGAAAAAATTTGGCGGGCCCACCATCACCAAAGACGGGGTGACCGTGGCCAAAGAGGTCGAGCTCGCCGATCCGCTCGAAAACATGGGCGCGCAAATGGTGCGCGAAGTGGCTTCGAAAACGTCTGATGTGGCCGGCGACGGCACCACCACCGCCACGGTTTTGGCGCAGATCATTTATCGCGAGGGCGTCAAGGCTGTGACTTCCGGTGTCAACCCCATGGCCATGAAGCGCGGCATCGACAAAGCCGTGAAGATCGCGGTGGAAGCGGTTCAGAAGTTGTCGAAGCCGGTATCCGGGCGACATGATCGCTCAGGTGGGCAGCATCTCCGCCAACAGCGATGAAACCATCGGGAACATCATTGCCGAGGCGATGAAGAAGGTGGGCAAGGACGGCGTGATCACGGTGGAAGAGGCCAAGACCATGGTGACCGAGCTGGTCACCGTGGAAGGCATGCAGTTCGATCGCGGCTATCTCTCGCCCTATTTCGTCACCGACCCAGAACGCATGGAAGTGGTGCTCGAGGATCCATACATTCTGATCCACGAGAAGAAGATCGGCAGCATGAAGGACATCCTGCCGCTGCTTGAGCAGATTGCGCGCTCAGGCCATCCGCTGTTGATCGTCGCCGAAGAAGTGGAAGGCGAGGCGCTGGCCACTTTGGTGGTGAATAAGCTGCGTGGCACGCTGGCCGTATGCGCGGTAAAGGCCCCGGGCTTCGGCGATCGCCGCAAGTCTTTGCTGGAAGATATCGCCATCCTCACCGCGGGCAAGTCCCTGGCGGAAGAGACCGGTGTGAAACTGGAAAGCGTAAAGCTGGAAGATCTTGGCCGGGCCAAGCGCGTCACCGTGGATAAGGAAATCACCACCATCATCGATGGCGCGGGCGAGTCGAAAGCCATTCAAGGCAGGATTAAGCAACTTCGCACGCAAATCGAAGAGACCACTTCCGACTACGACCGCGAGAAATTGCAGGAGCGGCTGGCGAAACTCGCCGGCGGCGTGGCGATCATCAAGGTAGGCGCGGCCACCGAGACCGAAATGAAGGAGAAGAAGGCTCGCGTCGAAGATGCGATGCACGCTACGCGCGCGGCTGTCGACGAAGGTATCGTCGCCGGTGGCGGAGTGGCGCTGCTGTGCGCGGCCAAAGCGCTGAAGGACCAGAAATTCGAGGGCGATGAGCAGATTGGCCTCAACATCATCGCTCGTGCTTGTGAAGAACCGCTACGCCAGATCGTGATCAATGCGGGTCTGGAAGGGGCCGTGGTGGTGGAGAAAGTCCGCGAAAATAAAGACCCGCACTTCGGCTATAACGCCGCAACCGGCACCTATGAGGACCTGATCGCCGCCGGCGTGATCGATCCTACCAAGGTTACCCGCACCGCTCTGCAGAATGCTGCTTCCATCGCGTCGCTGATGCTGACCACCGAAGCGATGATCAGCGAGATCCCCGAAGGCAATTCAGGCCAGCTCATGAATCCGATGGGACGCGGTGGTCCGGGCATGGATTACTAAGAGCTTGTCAGGACATAAAGCCGACGGCGTGGCGCACGCGCCCACGCGTGCCGCGTTCACACTCGTGTGAACGCGAGTTGTTCCGTATAGTCACAGGTGTCGAGACGAGTCTCGACACGGCACGCACGAGTGCGTGCGCCACATCAAAATGTCACGGTTATTCAGGCAAGCTCTAGGCCGAAGGCACGTATGGCCGACTTTTCCGGGTCGGCCAGCCCCGCCGCTGCCGGAGCGGCAAGCTGGCGCAGTGCACGGATGTGGCTAAGCCAGTGATCTCCAAAAGCCGTATCTCCCACCAGCTCAGGTCGATCTCATACCACGCCAGTCCATGCCGGGCCGATGTCGGATGGGCGTGATGATTGTTGTGCCAGCCCTCGCCGAAACTCAACAATGCCACCAACCAGTTGTTTCGTGAGCCATCCCGAGTTGCAAACCGGCGGCTTCCCCAAAAGTGCGTTAGAGAATTGACCATCCAGGTAGCATGCAGCCCCATCGTCACGCGGAAGAATACACCCCACAGAAGAAACGGCAGCCCCCCAAATGCCAGCAGCAGGATACTAACGATGGCCAAGGGCACATAGTGATACTTCGAGAGCCAGACTAAGAACCGATCCCTGCAGATATCCGGGGCGTAGCGGGAGCACTCGTCTACATTACAGTGGGTGGCGTTGCCAACCAGCATCCAGCCGATATGACTCCACCACTTGCCGTCGCGCGGGGTGTGCGGATCGCCTTCCTTGTCGGAGAACTGGTGATGGATGCGATGCGTGACAACCCAAAACATCGGACCGCCTTCCAACGCCAACGTCCCGCAGGTGGCTAAGAAATACTCCACCCACTTCGGTGTCTTGTAGGAACGGTGGGTCAGCAAGCGGTGGTACCCCATTCCTATGCCCAAGCTCAAAGAAATCCAGTAGAGAGCCACTGCGGTGAAGACAGCCGGCCAGGTGAAGAAGAAAAGAGCCGCGACCGCGCCCACGTGAAAGAGCGTGAAAGCGGTTAGCGATATCCAGTTGATTCCATCTTGCCTGATGAATGGCCTAGCGTTGGTTTCCATTGGGTTGCCCATTTTATTGGACGGGCCCTCAGACAGGCCCGACTGTCAGAGTTGTGTAATATGGGCCGGCGCTCCTAGTTCGACGAGGTGGCCTTTTGATCTTTAATCTGCAGTTCGTTCACCACCTGCAGCACGTTGGGAACTGCGGCCACGATGGCTTGTGCCTGGGTACGCTTGGATTGAGAGTCCACTTCGCCAGTCATTGTGACTACCTGATTCTTGACGGCGTAATTTACTTCCTTGTGAAGGCCGCCCTGAATGAGTGCCGCATCCAGATTTCCCGCGATACCCTTGTCCAGGTCCGAGTCGATCTTTTTGGCATCATGCCCGGTTCCCGGCGGAATCACTTCAATCTGATTCGATACCACTTGCGCCCCCGCCATGGATGTTGCGATGGACTGGGCTTGTGACTTTTCCGTGTCCGCCGTTACGTGTCCGCCCAGGGTTACGACACCCTTGTCGTGATCCTCGGTTACCGAGACAGCTTTGAGGCCAGCCTGATCCAGCGATGTGCGGATGCCACCTGAAACATCGGCGGACCGCGTGGATTTCATTGAGCAGCCTGCCAGGCTTCCGACGACAACCATCGCAAGCAGGGACAAGCACGGTTTGAGTGTTTTCATATTTCTCCTAGAATCTGACCTCCATTCAGAGCAGGAGAGGGACCGAACGTTTCTCGACCGGTATTTGCAGTGCGGATATCGGTCCATACGAGGCAGAGGCCAAGCATGGGTAACGATATACGGTCACTTGACCGGGTTTGGTCAACTCAGGCAGGGTCGTCAGGGCGTACCTCGTCGCGTACCCCGTCGTACTCTGGCCTGGTTCAGACTGGACCTCCACCTGCAGAATCTGGCGTGTAGTCAGCCTCGACAAGGAGACCAGATCATGGCAGAAAAAAAGATCGCAGTGTTCGGTATTTACCAAAACGCAAAGCAAGCCGAACGGACCGTCGACGACCTGTTGGCCGCGGGGTTCTCGAACGACGATATCTCAGTCTTGCTTCCCAATCACGAGGGTACCAAGGACTTTGCGCATGACAAGGGCACAAAAGCGCCGGAAGGCACGGCTGCGGGAGTCACCACCGGCGGAGTCATCGGTGGAACTCTTGGATTGCTTGCCGGAATTGGAGTCCTCGCAATTCCTGGAATCGGTCCGTTCATTGCGGCCGGTCCGATCGTTACCGCTCTGGCGGGCCTCGGAGTCGGCGGCGCGGTCGGCGGTATTATTGGCGCGCTGGTTGGGATGGGAATCCCGGAGTACGAAGCGAAGCGATACGAAGGACACATCAAAGCGGGCGGAGTTCTGCTTTCCGTTCACTGCGACACATCCCAGAAAGTGGCGAGCGCGAAGGATCTGTTAAAGCACACCGGCGCTCAAGATATTGCATCGTCTACCGAAGCCAGCGCGGACACCAAAGAGGCCACGGCCGCGGCGCACTAAAACTCTGTCGGGGCAGGCGGCGCGGGATCCAGCACAGGATTCGCCAGCCCCATTTCTGCGGACAGTCCAGAGGGAAACATCTTCAAAGGGAGGAAACACTATGCACGAAGCACACCGGCAAGCCGCCGAGCAGCACGAACTTGCGGCGAAAGCTCATCGTACGGCCGCCGAACACAATGAAAAAGGCGATAACGAAGGAGAAAGATGGCATGCCGAACGAGCACTCGAATTCTCGGATCATGCTTACAAACTCGCCAAGGAAGCTCACACTAAGTCAGCGCAGATCGTGAGTATTTAATTATGTCCACGCGTTATAACGACGGATCGCATTACGAGAACCATCAGGAAGCCGCCGAATTACATGACGGCGCCGCCCATGCTCACCGTGTTGCCGAGCAGCAGGGAAAACAGGGTTTTCTGACGGGACACGAGCATTCGCGGCAAGCTCTGGAGCACTCCCCAGATGGCAATCAGCATATTCAGGCAGCCACTACAGTGGGACATGGCATCGCCGCATTCGGACATGCTGAGATCGCCGCCCTCGCTTATGAATACTGGCAAGCGAGAGGCGGTCCAGACGGATCATCGCAAGAAGATTGGTTCCACGCGGCGGAAGATTTGCGATCCCGCGCTGGCGCCCGTTGATCCGGTGTCGCACGCCTCTAAGTCCGCGGCTAATTCTGAGGGTTGTGCCAGCCGCCGTCGGAAGCGATGATCGTGTCAGCTTCTTTCGGCCCCCAACTGCCGCGCCGGTAGGGGTGAACCCGATGATGCGTCTTTAGGACTGGATCCACCACTGCCCAGGCGGCCTCCACTGCGTCCTCACGGGTGAAGAGCGCGCCATCGCCGGCCATGGCGTCGCCCAAAAGCCGTTCGTAGGGTGCTTCCTCTCCCGGCTGCTGTTCCAGTAAGTAGAGCTCTCTCTGCTCGCCGACGAATTCTTTTCCGGCCAGCTTGACGCGAGCGGCGAGCGCGATGGCCGAGTTGGGGGAGAGCCGGAAGCGCAGGTAGTTCGTCCGGCCGGTCTGGGGCGCTGAGTCGGCGAACAGCCTCTGCGGCGGCGTTTTCAACTCCACCAGAATCTCAGTGGCGGTATCGGGTAGATATTTGCCCAGCGCAGGTACCACGGCACTCCCGCCCAGCGCCACGAATCGATGAAGAGCCGCATGGCGCAGAACGTCTCGACGTCGGAGTTCTTCGCCACGCCCGGTTCC
>CAVQLV010000017.1:0-114984 GCA_963713415.1 Bryobacterales bacterium
GCCGCCACTATGGAAACCGCCATCGAAGACATTCGGCAAATCCAGGAGAATGCTCGGAACAACGACAACACCACGCGGGCGCGCTGGCCGATGATCGTTCAAGATCGCCCAAGGGTTGGACGGGACCGAAAGTAGTCGACGGACTGCAAATCGAGGGCACCTTCCCGCGCATCAGGTACCGCTGCTGGTGGATTCGGAGCATCCCGATCACGTGCCGCAGCTGGAAAGCTGGATGAAGAGCTACAAGGCCGAGGAGCTGTTCGATAAGGAAGTCCCGGCTGCATTTCGGAATTTGCCGAACTGGCGCCGAAAGGTGACCGGCGCATGGGCGCCAATCCGCACGCCAACGGCGGAATTCTGCTGCGCGATTTGCGCATGCCGGACTTCTGCGTCCACGCGGTAAACGTTCCAGCGCCCGGTGCCGTCGACGCCCAAGACACTCTGGTGCTGGGCAACTTCCTGCGCGACGTGGCCACGCTGAATCAGGATCAGCGCAATTTCCGCATCTTCGGTCCAGATGAGACCCTCTCGAATCTTCTGGGTGCGGTTTTTGAAGTCACCAACCGTCAATGGGAAGCGCGCGAAGAAAAGAACGATGAATTTCTCGCGCCCGCCGGACGCGTGCTGGACTCCATGCTCAGCGAGCACCAGTGCGAGGGCTGGTTGGAAGGATATCTGCTCACCGGGCGGCACGGGCTGTTCAACAGCTACGAAGCCTTCATTCGCATTGTCGACTCGATGTTCAGCCAGCACGCCAAATGGCTGAAGGTATGTCTGGAACTGCCGTGGCGGCGGAAGATTTCATCGCTGAACTATCTGCTGGCATCGCACGTCTGGCAGCAGGATCACAACGGCTTCACGCATCAGGATCCAGGTTCCTCGACCACGTCATCAACAAGAAGGCCGACATCGTGCGCGTTTACCTTCCGCCCGACGCCAATTGTCTGTTATCGGTATTCGATCATTGCCTGCGCAGCCGGAATTACGTCAACGTGGTCATGGCGGGCAAACACGCGCTGCCGCAATGGCTGACCATGGACGCCGCGGTGATCCATTGCACGGAAGGAATCGGCATCTGGCAATGGGCCAGCAACGATCAGGACGCCGCCGAACCGGACGTTGTGATGGCCTGCTGCGGAGACACGCCTACGCTCGAGATTCTCGCCGCCGTTTCCATTCTCCGCGAGCATCTGCCCGATCTGAAGATCCGGGTGATTAATGTTGTCGATCTGATGAAGCTCCAGTCTGCGAGTGAGCACCCGCACGGGCTCAGCGAATCGGATTACGATTCGCTATTCACGAAAGACAAGCACATCATCTTCGGTTTCCATGGATACCCGTGGCTGGTCCACCGCCTCACTTACCGCCGGACCAATCGCAATCTGCACGTCCGCGGCTACAAGGAAGAGGGCACCATCACGACGGCCTTCGACATGAGGGTGCAGAACGATCTGGACCGCTTCCACCTGGTGGAAGACGTGATCGATCGCGTGCCCAACTTGGGCTCAAAGGGCGCGTACCTGAAGCAGAAGATGCAGGACAAGCTCATCGAGCACAAGCATTACATCGACAAGCATGGCGAGGACTTGCCGGAGATTCGGAACTGGAAATGGAAGGCGGCACAGAAATGAGCGAAACGAACTACGGTCAGCACGGAAACGAAGGGCCGGAACACGACAAGAAAACCCACATTGCTCCGGAGAATGCGCGGCAGGCAGACGAGCAAGCTGCTCAACAAGGGGTTTCGCCGGCTTACTGGAGACGCATGCATCATGACTGGCGTATGTGGGTGGGCCTGCTGCTCATGCTTGCGGCGATAACGATCTACGTGCTGAGCGAGGACTTGGCGTGGCTGCCGCACCTCACATAGGAGATGGCAGATCATGAGTCAAACACCGCTATACCCGCTGCGATTCGAACCGATCTATCAGTATCGGTTGTGGGGCGGACGGCGTTTGGCCAGCCTGCTCACGGCACCGCTGCCGGGCGATGGCCCAATCGGTGAAGCGTGGGTACTGAGCGACCGCGAAGAACATCCGAGCCGTGTTGCCGATGGATCGCTCCAAGGGCAGACCATCGCTCAAGTGCTGGAGCAGTTCCCGGAACAGGTGATGGGAAAACTCGCAGGGCGTTTTCGCCGGTTCCCACTGCTGCTGAAGTTCCTCGACGTACGTGAAATGCTTTCGGTCCAGGTGCATCCCTCGCGATCCCAAGACCGCCAAGACCGAAGCTTGGGTGGTGCTGGAGGCGGGAGCAAAAAGCCGCATCTATGCTGGCCTGAAAACAGGCACCACCGAAGCCGATCTGCGGCGGGCGCTCACGAACGGGACCGTGGCGGACCATCTGGACTGCTTCCATCCAAAGCCCGGCGACGCCGTCTTCCTACCCGGCTGGGACGGTTCACTCTCTGGGCGAGCGGCGTCGTGGTGTTCGAGGTTCAGCAGAACAGCGACGTGACGTTTCGCCTGTTCGACTGGAACCACGTTGATCCGAAGACCGGCCAGCCGCGAGCACTCCAGGTGGATCAGGCGCTGGCCTGCATCAATTTTGGGCAGTGTGCGGGAGGTTTGGTATCGCCAGTGGTGGAAACGACATCTCCGGTTCGCCGCGAGAGGCTTTTCCACTGCGACCACTTCTGGTTATCGCGTGTGCGTGGCGAATCGCCGTTTACAGTCGGCGCCACGGGTGTGCCGCGCGTGCTGGTATGCATCGATGGCAAGGGGCAATTCAATCATGGCGGCGCGACATATGAGATCGGAAAAGGCGACGTGCTTCTGTTGCCCGCCGTTCTCGGACGAGTGCACCTTTCAGCCGCGAGGCCCAGTGAACGTGTTGGAAATCGAGATACCGGAATGAAAAAACTGATTGTGTTCGATCTGGACGGCACTCTTGCCGATAGCAAGTCGTCTCTGGATTCAGAAATGTCGCGCCTTGTGCATGACCTTCTCGGCATCCTCAAAGTGTCCGTGATCTCCGGAGGCGATTGGCCCCAGTTTGAAAAACAGGTCCTCTCTCATCTTCCGCATGACGAGAGCCTGGTGAACCTGTCGATTCTTCCAACCTGTGGAACAAAGTTCTACCAATACAAAGTGGACTGGAAGAAGCTCTATTCAGAAGACTTCACGCCGGCCGAAAAAGAGAAGATAGTCAGCTCTCTGAAGAAGGCGGTCGCAGAGGCGGGATTCAAGGTCGAAAAAGTCTGGGGAGAAGCGATTGAAGATCGGGGAAGCCAGATCACTTATTCCGCGTTAGGCCAGCAGGCGCCCTTAGAACAAAAAACGAAATGGGATCCCGATTTTGCGAAGCGGAAGAAGATCAAATCGATTCTTGACATCTTGATTCCCAGGTTCTCTGTCCGCATGGGCGGCGCGACATCCATCGATGTCACCAAACCCGGCATTGACAAAGCTTACGGCATCGGAAAACTGAGAGACGTTCTGGGCATTTCGTTAAAGGAAATGATTTTCGTTGGCGATGCCCTCTTCGCGGGAGGGAATGACTATCCGGCTGAACAAGCGGGCGTCATTTCTATACCTGTGCGAGGGCCTCATGAGACCAAGCGGGTGATCGAAACGGTGATCGCGTGTCTATCGGATCACGGCCAGGAAGCGTTGAGCTTGTGAGGATCATTCGATGAATGGATTTAAGTTGCGCCGCCTGGGAATGATCATGGAGCCCGAGCCGGGCAATCCAAACGAGATCGAAGGCGTCCTGAATCCGGCGGCCGTTCGCGGCCCGGATGGGGAACTCTACCTGTTCCCGCGGCTGGTTGCAAAAGGGAACTATTCGCGCATCGGCATTGCGCGAGTGCGGTTCAATACAGCCGGCGATCCGGAGGGCGTCGAGCGGCTTGGGATCGCGCTCGAGCCCGAAGCGGATTATGAGCTGCGGCCCAATGGCGGTGGTGGCTGCGAGGATCCCCGGATCACGTTCGTGGAGCCCCTGAAACGCTACCTGATGACTTACGCGGCATTTTCGGCCCAAGGCCCGCGGATCGCCCTGGCAATATCGGAAGATCTGCTCCATTGGAGGCGTATCGGGCTCGTGTGCTTCGGCCCGTATCAGGGTATTGAATTCAACGATGTGGACGACAAAGATGCCAGCCTCTTCCCCGTGGCCATTCCGAATCCATCCGGTCATCCGGAAATGGCCATGCTGCACCGGCCGCTTTTCCCTGGCACCCGTCCGGAGGAAAACGCCTGCCACCTGGCGGCCCGCGACGTGGATCTGGAGCGCGAAAGTATTTGGATTTCCTACAGTCCGATGATGCTCGATGGCTGTGAGCCGCATTGTATCGGCAAGTTCGCCTCCCATCACCGGTTGGCGGCTCGGGTGTCGCGCTGGAAGCGGCTCAAAATCGGCGGCGGAACTCCGCCGGTCCTGACCCGGCATGGCTGGCTGATCGTTTACCACGGAGTGTGCGAGATGGCGGAGGCGACTAAGGGTACACACCCGCTACGTTATTCCGCCGGCGTGATGGTGCTGTCGAAGCAACATCCACAGTTGATTCGCTATCGTTCGGCGGATCCGGTGCTGACGCCTTCGCTGCCTCAGGAACACGATGGGACCGTCGCGAACGTGGTGTTTCCCACCGGCATCGACCGGCGTGACGATATCGGCTCGCCGGATCGCTTCGACATCTACTACGGGATGGCCGACAGCCGGATTGGCGTGGCACGCCTGGATGTGCCGGAATTCTTACGGCCGGAAGGAATCGCCGACCCGCCGGAAGCAAAAGTATAGCGTCCGATCGCGAGAAAAATAGAGGTAGGCATCATGAAACCAAGCACGGAGAAGCTCAATGGAAAGCCAGTGTCCAAGCCCGAGGGCGCCGACGATCTGAAAACCCTGCCCATGCCGGAAGTGGAGAAAAAACTGGGCTCGTCGCCGGACGGCCTGAGCGGGGACGAGGCGAAAAAGCGGCTGGCGCAATATGGCCCGAACGAGATCACGGAGAAGAAAACCAATCCGTTCCTGAAATTCCTCACTTATTTCTGGGGCCCCATTCCGTGGATGATCGAAATTGCGGTGATTCTGTCTGGCGTGGTCGGGCATTGGCCGGACTTCTTCATCATTCTTCTTCTGCTGGTTTCGAACGCCGTCGTAGGATTCTGGGAAGAGCGGCAGGCCGGCAACGCCATCGCGGCCCTCAAGGCCAAGCTGGCGATCAAAGCCAAGGTGAAACGGGATGGGAAGTGGACCGACCCGGCGGCGCGTGAGGTAGTGCCGGGCGACGTGATCCGCCTTCGTCTGGGCGACATTGTGCCGGCCGATGCGCGCTTGCTAGCGGGCGACCCGGTGGAGGTGGATCAATCCGCGTTGACGGGCGAATCCTTGCCCGCCGAGCGCAAACCTGGTGAGGCGGTGTTTTCGGGGTCGATTATTCGCCGAGGCGAAATCGAGGCGCTGGTGTATGCCACCGGTGCGAAGACCTACTTCGGCAAGACCGCGCAACTGGTGGAGGAGGCCCACACCGTCAGCCATTTCCAGCGTGCCGTGCTGAAGATTGGCGATTACCTGATCATCCTCGCGGTATTTCTAGTGGCGGTGATCATTACGGTAGCGCTCTTCCGCGGCGACCCAATCCTCTCCACGCTGCAATTTGCGCTAGTGTTGACCGTGGCCGCGATTCCCGTGGCGATGCCCACGGTGTTGTCGGTGACCATGGCGGTCGGCGCGCGTCTTCTTGCCAAAAAGGAAGCGATTGTGACGCGGCTCGCCGCTATCGAGGAACTGGCCGGTGTAGACATACTGTGCTCCGATAAAACCGGCACTCTAACCCAGAACAAGCTGACGCTGGGCGATCCATTCACCCTGAACGGTATCCCTGCCGATCAAGTCATTCTCTGGGCCGCACTTGCTTCCCGCGCCGAAGACAAGGACACCATCGACCTCGCGGTGATCGGTGGCGTGAAGGACGATCAAGCGTTGAAGGGCTATCAGGTAGTCCACTTCCAGCCGTTCGACCCAGTGCATAAGCGCACCGAAGCCACTGTCAAAGGCGGCGATGGAAAACAGTTCTTTGTGGCCAAGGGAGCGCCGCAAGTCATTCTGCAGATGGCGGCGAATGCCGGGGACATCAAGCCAGCCGTCGAGAAAGCCGTCGACGAATTTGCGGGGCGCGGCTTCCGTTCCCTGGGAGTGGCCCGGGCGGATGAGGAAGGCAAGTGGCAGTTTGCGGGCGTGCTGCCACTATTCGATCCGCCGCGCGAGCAAGCCAAGGCAACTATCGCCAGCGCGCGTCAAATGGGTGTGAACGTCAAGATGGTGACGGGCGATCAGATCGCTATCGCTCGAGAGACCGCCCGGCAACTGGGAATGGGCACCAACATCCTGGATGCCAGCGGATTGGGCGACACGAAACATCACGAGACGGCGGCGTCGGCGGAGGCCATCGAAAAAGCGGACGGATTCGCCCAGGTATTCCCCGAACACAAGTTCCACATTGTGGATGTCTTGCAGCAGCGCGGCCACATCGTCGGGATGACGGGCGACGGCGTGAACGACGCCCCGGCGCTGAAGAAGGCAGACTGCGGAATCGCGGTCTCCGGCGCGACAGACGCGGCGCGCGCGGCGGCTTCCATAGTGCTGTTGGCGTCCGGGCTCTCGGTGATCATCGACGCCATTAAGGAGAGCCGGCGCATCTTCCAGCGCATGAACAGCTACGCCATCTACCGCATCGCCGAAACGCTCCGCGTGCTGTTCTTCATGACGCTGGCGATCCTGGTGTTTAACTTCTATCCGCTAACAGCAGTGATGATCGTGATGCTGGCGTTGCTGAATGACGGGGCCATCCTGTCCATTGCCTATGACAACGTTCATTACAAAGACAAGCCCGAGGCCTGGAATATGCGCCTGGTGCTCGGGATTTCCACGGTGCTGGGGGTCATCGGGGTGGTAGCTGCATTTGGACTCTTCTATCTCGGCGAGCGGGTATTTCACCTCGATCGCGCGCACATCCAGACGCTGATGTATCTAAAGCTGTCGGTGGCCGGACATTTGACAATTTTCCTGACCCGCACGCGCGGCCCCTTCTGGTCCATCCGCCCTGCGAAGATTCTCTGGCTAGCGGTACTCGGCACCCAAACGCTGGCGACTCTGATCGCCGTCTACGGGCTGTTTATGACACCCCTCGGCTGGGGCTGGGCAGCGTTTGTCTGGGGCTATGCTCTGGCTTGGTTCCTGGTGAATGATCGCGTGAAACTGCTCGCTTATCGGATTTTCGATTCCACGAAGCCGCCCTTGTTGACTAAGACAACGCTGGCTAAGACAACACGTGACCTTCAACCGCAGATCGCCACACGCGCCTACGAAATCTACGAAGAGCGCGGGCGCCACGACGGTCAGGCGGATCAAGACTGGATGGAGGCTGAAACCGAGATCCGAAAAGGCACGCAAGCACATGCCAAAGCCGGCTCACGATGAAGATCAATTCAAAGGATTTTCGGGTGGCCGGGAAAAACGTCGAACTCAGTAAATGGCCAACCATGGTGAAGCCCGTTTACAAGTCGAAAGAGCAGTATCAGGAACTCCTGGCCTCGCATGTTGAGAAGCTCAACTCGCTGCAGCACCTTCACTACGCGTCCAACCGCTATGCATTGCTGCTGATTTTTCAAGGCATGGACGCCAGCGGCAAGGACGGCGCCATCCGGCACGTCATGTCGGGCGTGAATCCACAGGGCTGCGAGGTTTTCAGTTTCAAACAGCCGAGCGCCAACGAACTGGAGCACGATTTCCTGTGGCGCACCACGTGCGTGCTTCCGGAACGCGGGCGGATCGGTATATTTAATCGTTCCTATTATGAGGAAGTGCTGGTCGTTCGGGTGCATCCGGAGATTCTCCGCGGCCAGGGGCTACCGGAAGAATTGCGCGACGAGAAAACCATCTGGGAGGAGCGCTACCGCTCCATCCGGGACATGGAGAGCCACCTCTATCGCAACGGAACGCGGATCATTAAGCTCTTCCTGTACCTTTCGAAGGACGAACAACGAAAGCGCTTCCTTGAGCGCATTGATGCACGGGGCAAAAACTGGAAGTTAAGTCTTGCGGATATTCACGAGCGGAAATACTGGAAGGACTACATGCGCGCTTATGAGGAGTGCCTGAACGCCACCAGCACTCATCACTCGCCTTGGTACGTCGTTCCGGCCGACGATAAGGAGAACGCCCGGCTGATCGTTTCCCAAATTGTCGTGGATACGTTCAACGACCTGAAGATGGCATATCCCAAGACCACCCCGAAACTCCGGGCGGAATTGAAATCCATCCGTAAACTGTTAATGAAGTAAGTGATTTTGTTGTGCCCGCCGCGGCTGTCGGCCCAGATCTTGAAATCGCCCTGGATGCGCCCAGCCTCAGCGGAGCGCGCGCGCAATATAGGCGAGGACGAGAACCACTAATATAGTGCCGAATCCGATGCCTGCACCCCTGCCAAAGCCCCAGCGGCGATGGCCATAGTATCCGCTGCCGACGCCTAAAACCACCAACAAAACGATAAGCAGTATCGACATCGTGGATCTTACTTTCTCGTCTACGCTAGATGCTCAAGCCGCATTGAGGAGAGTTGCAGTGAGAGTTGCCGGTCCCTCCCGCCGCTCCCGCTCGGCAGCGTCCTGGCACTGGATACAGCATGCTGCCCACGGTACAGCTGCCAAGCGCTTGGGGTTAATCGCCGATTCGCAATCAATGCATGTTCCAAAGCTACCGTCATGGATCCGGCGCAGCGCATCCTTCACGTCACGCAGCAGACTGGTCTCGCGATCTACGTTTCGAATCGCCAGATCTCGTTCCGTCGCAAACTGAATTTCATCCATTTGGTCTGCGCTCTTCTCAATCGTGATGCCTTCCCGTCTTCGCAATACGCCCACCAGTTCGGCCTCTTTTCGTTCCAGCATCTCCTGGAACACGCCCATCTCGCTCGGTTCTGTCTTCATGGTTATCCTTCGCGGCCTCCGGGCCGAGTAGCGTTGGCTGCAAGAGATGGTCCACAACAAAATCCCCCAAATAGTCGCAAATCCTATCTGGTTTAGTCTCGCGCCAATGACCATATCCGGCCACATGACCACATATCGTTATCGCAGTTAGTCTATTTGCGTTGGAAGACAAGGCTGATGGGCTTGTGGTCCGGCCTGATAACGCTGACCAGCATGGTGCCATCCGCGGCAAGAGAGTAGCTTTCAAGAGTGACGGCGCCCGATTGCTTGTTCGAATTCGTCACTTTCAGGACGTCGTGATCCCACCTGGTTTTAGTCTTGAGTTCTTTGCCAGTGTGAATTGTCGCGTTGTTCTCGCTGTCGGTAAGGTCGCGGTAGAAGAACGTGTCGCTGGCGCCTTCATACTTGAAATTGCGAGAGACGGTGATGTCGCCATCCCGCTCGTTGATCGTCACGGTGCCGGTTTGAATGACGGGCTGGCCGGCGAAATCGCTCTGCGCGGGTACCAGTGTCCAGGTGCCGTTCAGGGCGGTGTGCTCATGTCCGAAAGCAGAGACGGTGAACAGGAGAGTCGTCAAGACCGCTCCCGTAATTGTCGTAGTTGAAGATGTCCTCATGATTTCCTTCCAGGCGAATCATAGAGCACGCGCGGCGCCGTTCGACCGGACAGCATGACGCAGGCGGCATTCCAACGGCTAGAGGGTTGCGCGCTCCGCGGATGACAGAGCTTTATCACGCCTTTCCTGATCTTCCAGGCAGTAAGTGGCCCAGGGGATTGCTTCTAGCCGGGCGGCCTCAATCTCGCGTCCACACAGAGTGCACCGTCCATAAGTACCGTCTTTGATGCGCTGCAAGGCGTCCTCGACGGCTTCGAGCGTCTGCGACACGAGGGTGCCTTCTTCGAAGGTCTCCGATGTGCTCTGCGCGGCGGTTGCGTCATCGGTGGAATCTCTGACCTCGGCTTAGCCAGCGGCGGTTTCCTCACTCTGAAAAGCGGCGAGACTGGCCTCGCACTCACGTTTTTCTTCAAGAAGCTTCCGTTGGAAATGCGTAAGATCCATAGTTAGTTCTTTCACTGGCGGCAATCGAATAGCCGTCCGGATGTTTGCCCTGAATGGCCCTGCACGAACCATTCCAACCACGCAGCGCGGCTAGTCTCAGAATAAGGCAACGACCGCTCAATCTCACGGGGGAATCCCCTCCCAGGGCCTCGACGTATGCTGCGCTGCTCAGACAGACAGGCTGGAAGGGTCCCGTTTGCCCGGCGGTCCGGTGCGTGTCCTTCCAGAGCGTGAACTTCGACAGCTAGGAGGGACGCATCCTATCCCTGTAGACGTGCTCGTGATCGTGGCGGCAAAAAGGGATTTGAGAGCAGCAGTGGACGCGGGTATTCTCCGGCTGGATTTGTTCTAGTGGCTAAACGTCTTTCCGATCTAGGTTCCACTGCTGCGTGAGCGCCGGGAAGAAATTCTCGCATTGGTCAAGTATTTCATCGGCCGTTACCCTAGAAACGCCGGCAGAAAGATTAGAAACCTCGATCCACGAACGCTGGAATGGCTGCTGGCTTACGACAAACAGGTCGATATTCGCGAACTGCAAAACGTGGTGGTGCGGGCCGTCATCCTTTTCTCTCGGGTTGACCTCTCAATCGACAAAACGTGGATTGAGCTCGAAAAGCCGGACCGCGCCCGCGAATGGCTGGTACAACTCTATCAGGCGTGGGGCAAACCTGGGACGGCCGGCGAGTGGAAAAAGAAGTGAGGTTCAGGAGCGGGTGAAAGATCCTTCGGTAAGGCTGCATTCACGAAACGGAATCGCTCCACTCACAACATCGTGATCGGGCCGAAACAAATGGCCTTGTTGGCCCTGAAATCGGTTTCTACGGCTAAAGTACTTCAAAGCCTAGCGGCCCATGCCTCGACTCCTGCGTCGTTCGCGTTCTTTCGCCTTCTCCTGTTCCAGTGCGAATGCGGCGTCAACCAGGGCTTTCTGATAGCGGCCGAGCCATCCATTCCAGCCGCCATCCTGAGGGTAAACACCTCGTCGAATCATTTCGCGTGCCGTCTCGCGAAGGTGCGCCTTGTTGCTTAGGATGGCTTCCGAGTCGCCCATGTCCTTGATCTCCACGACGGGAGCGAACTTGCGGAGCCGAATGAATGAATTGGTTTGCAGTCGGCGCTGACTCCGCAGTTCCTCCATCTCTGGCGTGCGGTAGATGTGATAAACCTGCCCATCCGTACCCTCCAGCATCAGGTAGCTTCGCCCAGAAGCTTCCTCCTCCCCATGCACCAAGATCCTGCCTTCGATGGACGTGAGATCCCGAACATCGAGCGTCGTCATCGGAAGCCGGTCATCCGACAACAATGCCCCATGTGCCGCCAATGTCTTCTGCCGATCCGCGCTGCGTTGCATCGCTCGCAGTACTTGCTCGGAATCGCGCCGCACCAGCCAGCTTACTCCGCCGGTCGATTCGGCCAAACCCAGGCGTTTAAGTACGGCGAGGCGAGAAGCGTCGTGTTGAGTGCGCAGCCGTTCCGCTTCACTCAATCCAGCCTCAGTGGGATTCCGAACAACCGCAAAGTACTGTAGACCGAAATCCGCGCTGGGATTGGACGCCCCTCGCATGATCCTGCGGTCAATTGATGTAAATCTCGAATCCGAGATCTCGCGCCGCTCCGCCTCCATCGAGTCGAGCTCCGTCCGATACCCGATCTGGCGGGTACAAAGGTGCTCGGCGGCGCTCCGAATCCCTTGCTGGATGTAATCCCGGCTCATGCGCAAGGCGATCCCATCGCTCCTTACGCCTCGCACGACGACATGAGCGTGTGGGTGCTCGGTATTGTGATGCTCCACGGCAACCCATTCGAGGTCGGTACCGAGGTCTTTTTCCATGCGTTCCATCAGATCGGCGGTTAGACAACGTAAATCCACCCGATCACCAAATTCAGGGGAGATGATCAGCTTCCACAGTCGTTCGTCGCCGGATCTCTGCCAGTTTTCTAGGCGCGCGGCAATGTCGATTTTCTGGCCCTCGCGGCCGAAGCCTACGCCCTCTACGGGGTTGTCGTGTGTGGCGCTCTCGCGTGCCAGGTATCGCCCGTGCGCCTTCCATTGACCGCGAGTCTTGCTGTTCAGATAGGTCACCCGGACTGCACAACGCTGCAAGTACGGACGCATGCTTCGCCCTTTTCCGCCGTAGGTGCCGCGGTTGCGGGTTTTTCGCGTACTGCGCGCGTAGTGCATGAGCAGCTTATAGCCGCTGGACCATGCAATGCGTTCGTCCGTCGGGCGCCGAGGCTTCGGTGGCCGCAGCCGGACTTTCCGCTCGTCATCAGTTCGTGCCATGTGTCACCAGATCCTGCAAAGCGGCGAGTGCGTCGCCGGACATGGCTTGACCGGCGGTCTTGATCAGCCGGTGGTACCGGTCCTTGGCTCGGGCGACAGCCTGGGGCTGCGCGTCGATCGATGGCTCCGGCAGGCACGTAAGCACCGTTTTGACGAACGTATCCAGTAAGGCATGGAGCGCCTGCTGGCCCCGCACAATGCGGAGGTTGTCACGGGACACGCGCTCAAATCCTCCAGCGATTCGATCTTCGCTCTCGGTCAGTTCAGGCCGCCCGTTGAGTTCGCTTTGGATTGCCGCCCGGATGAACGCGCTGGGGCTCGCGAAGCCTCGCGCTTTGACGGCCCCCTCGATCCGTTCCCGATCTTCCCGGCTCAGCCTGACGGCGATTCTGGCTCCGCGCGTCGTTCCCATCTTCTGTCGCATAAAATTGCCCCCTCAATTACTAAGAGGCTTTCAAAAACCCAAATCTCACCCAGAAATGTTGCCGTCAAACATCTGTCGAACACGGACGCCATTTCGTTCGACGACCTAAATCGACGACCGCGCCCCGCTTGCGGCGGAAAAACAAATCAGTCGTCAAACGTTTCCTTTATGTTCCACTACCGATGGTTGTTGGCTGGTTGATGTTGAAAGGCGTCGAAGAATGTCGACGGCTACCGAAATTCGTTGAATTACTTCGAGGACCGGCGCAAACTGTTGGTGCTATGGCGAAAAGTGAGCGGCGCACAGAAGTAGCGCAGGAATGGATCACCCAGACGAGAAAACGACTCGCACAACGGCGCGGAGGAAAACCTGCCACAAAAGCTGGTCAGCTTCGCGCCCTTTGGCCTGAAATCCGTGCTGCCATTGCCGAGGGGCAGAGCCTGGCAAACATCTGCCAATGGCTCAGAGAAGAAGCTGGGATCGAAATCTCGGTTCAAAGCCTCGGCTCGTATCTGACGCGTATTCGGCGGAAGGAACCTGCAGATCCAGTCGCACCGGCAGTACTGTCCGCCCCGAAACCTACGCGGCGCGCGCCTCACCCGCGTAAGGAGTTGCCGGAAAACCGCGACAGAGTGAACAGGTTCGATTACCCGCCCGGCCCGCCAGACGAGAACAAGCTGATCTAACCAGAACAGCCCCTAACGAAAAAATTGGAAATCTACCGTCCCGAAGTGCCTCCGCCGTTGCCTTAGTAATTGAGGGGCAAATTCATGGCGAGAGCTATGTCGAATCATCCAGCTACCATTCACCTGACGTTGCAAGGCAAAGGTGGCGTCGGGAAGAGCTTGGTCGCGAGCATTCTCGGCCAGTACTTCCGCTATCACGGCAAGGAGATCCATTGCATTGACAGCGATCCGGTGAACCAGACGTTCTCGCAATATGCCGAACTGGGCGCAGAACACCTGGCGCTCATGCGTAACGGCAGGATTGATTCCGGCGGCTTTGATGTTTTGATTGATCGCGTGCTGAGCGAGGACGGAATTTTCATTGTGGATAACGGCGCGTCCACCTTCGTTCCCCTCTGGAGTTACATGGTGGAAAACAACGTGCTCGAAATGCTTGCTGCGGGAGGGCGCAAGCTGTACGTCCACACGGTAGTGACAGGCGGACAGGCGCTCGGAGACACCCTCAAGGGCTTCAAGAGCCTGGCCGAGAGCACCGCTGAACGAAACATTGTGGTTTGGCTGAACGAATACTTCGGTGTCATTGAGCGCGACGGTAAGACGTTCACTGACATGCTGGCCTACCAGGAGAGTGAGTCGAAGGTCTGCGGCATGATTCGCATCGCGAAGCGCAACCAGGACACTTTCGGGCGAGACGTCGAGAAAGTGATCGCATGGAAGAAGACTTTTGAGGACGCGATTCGCAACGGTACGGCTTCGGTCATGAGTAAGCAGCGGCTCAAGATGGTCCAGCGCGATCTGTTTGAACAATTGGATGAGCTGTCACTGCTGTAAGGAAGCGAGATGCCCGACGTAAAACGAATGATCAGCGAAGTTGCAGCCGAGAACGGAATCCGCGTGGAACCCGGCGACCCGCTGTTCGCCCTGGTGACCATGAATCGTTTGGTGCTTGAAGAATCTGCGCAACGGTTCTACGACTACAACCAAAAACTTATTGCGGAATTTCACGAGTCGATGAAGAAGGCCGAAACACGTGCCGGGCAAATGCTGGGGCAAATGGTGAAGGAGTCGGCAGAGAAAATGCGCGAGGGCCTACAAGCGGACATTCGCTCCGCTGGTCTGAAAGCGCGCGAGTATGTCCATTTAGTGAACGAGGCGCATCGCCGTCCCGCGATCATACGTTGGGTCTCGGTGGGCTTACTGGCGGCCGCAGCGATATTTGCCTCAGGCGTGTGGTTCGCACCCTGTTTCCACTAGCAGGTTGCTCAGGGAGCTTTCTCCGCGCTGTCACGGGCGGTTCTGAGCGTCGGAGCGATAAGGGGAGAAATGACATGATCAGCTCGACGGTGTCTAATGGAGGAATCGGTAGGCGGCTCCTGAATGTCAGGGAGGCCGCCCAATTCCTGGGGCTCGAAGTGGACACCGTCTACAAGAAAGCCAGGTTGCGGGAGGTTCCCTGCGTCAAGGTTGGTCGAGCGTTGCGGTTCGATGTGAAAGCGCTGGAGCGCTTCATCGAGCAGCACACAATCGAAACCATTGACTGAAAGGAGAAGCTTTGAAGTGTCTATTCACAAGAAGTCTGATGGAGTGTTTGAAGTCCGTTGGCGGGAAGGAGGAAGAAACAAGGGCCTGAGGGTCCACGGCGCCTATGAACTGGCGCGAAAGATCGAGCGGAAGAAGATGTCGGTGCGCGATGAAAACCGGCATCTCGATGTCAAGCGGGAGATCAACTTTCGGATGTCGGCGCTGATTGACCGGTACTGGACGCATTACGGCAAGAAGAAACGTTCGGCCAGCCGGGAGAAAAGCGTTTTGGACGGCATCAGATCCGAGTTGGGCCGCTTGTTCGTTCGGGAGATTGACGGCGATGCCGTAGGGCGTTGGTACGAAAACCTGACGGCAGTTCGTGATCTGTCGCCGGGAACGGCCGTGCGGCACTTCAACGTCATGCACCACATGATGGAGAAGGCCTCGACGATCTGGTCTAAAGACACCGGCATCGACCGGAACCCTGCGGATCAGGTCGAGGTGAGACGGCCGGACGATCAAAGGGACCGTTACCTTTCCGAAGACGAGCTTCGGCAACTCAAGCGGGCGCTCGACGAAAGGATGTACCGCAAGGGCACGAGAGTGATCAACAAGACGTTCTATCGTCTGAGGCTGATTGCCTTGATCGCCGTCACGACCGGTATGCGGCAGGCGGAGGTCTTCGGCCTGGGGTGGCCGGACGTGATGTACAGCGAAGGGCTGTTGGCGGTGAGGGGAAAGCTGAAGGGCGGGAAAATGCGTTACGTCCCGATGCTTCCTGAACTCGCCGGCGAGCTGCGGCGGTTTCCCGCCGTCCTCGGTGAGGATCGAATTTTTCCGCCGGAGTCAGGTGCAACGAGCGGACGGCAGCGCGTGGAAGGAAGTTTCGAGGACCTGCTTGAGAGGGCGGGTATCAAGGACTTCCGCTTTCATGATCTCCGTCATCGTGCCGACTCCCCGGTCATGCCGACTTCTCGCACGGCGCCCTTGTAGGAGGGGTCCGCGGCGAGTTGGGATTCGGCATAATCAAAGGCTCTCCAGGAAGGCCAGCAGTTGATCGTCGGGCCGGTATCGTCCTGGTTTGACACCAAGAGGCGGGGTGCGCGAGAGCGCTTTTTCCTTCAATTTCATGTCGGCATGCAGATAGATCTGGGTGGTCTCGACTGATTCGTGTCCGAGCCAGAGAGCAATCACGGTTCGGTCGACGCCATTCTGGAGAAGGTCCATTGCTGCGGAATGCCTCAGCGCATGTGGACTTACGTTCTTACGCTTAAGGGATTGGCATTTGTTTGCGGCGACGGAGATGTATTTCTCCACCAGGCGTTCAACGGCATCGCGGCTGAGCTTTCCGCCTCGGATGCTGGCAAAGAGCGGATCGTCCGGACGGCCATGGCGCTCCCGTATCCAGGCTTCCAGCATTTTTGCCGTTTCTGGACGGAGCGGCGTGCATCGATGTTTTCTGCCCTTTCCCTGGCAGTGGACATGGGCACCCGTTCCCAAAACAACGTCCTGGCAAGTCAGGCCTATCAACTCGGAAACCCGAAGGCCAGTCTGCACGGTGAGCAGCAGCAAGGTCCGGTCGCGGCGCCCTATCCAAGTGGAAAGGTCGGTTGCCCCCAGAAGGGCGTCGATCTCTTCCCGATTCAGAAATTCGATTGGCCGCCGTTCGTGGCGTTTGGCAGGCATCGCGAGGATTCGCTGACAAAGCAACGCATGGGCCGGTTCTTCGAAAGCCACGTACTGAAAGAAGGAATGAATCGCCGCGAGGCGGATATTGCGGGTTCGAGCGCTATTCTTTCGGTGGTTCTCGAGATGATCGAGGAAGTCACCAATGAAGGACACGTTCAAGTCCTCGATCGTGAGATTCGAGGGCGCTTTACTGAGCCGTTCTTTTGCAAAATGGAAGAGCAGACGGAAGGAATCGCGATACCCCGCGACTGTATTGGGACTTGCTCGCTGTTGTCTATGCAGTCGATCCGTAAAGAAGGCTTGAAGTAGGGAGGGAAGGCCGGCCACTATCGTCGCGCCTCCTTCCCGTTGTCCAGGAGACGATCCGTGGCCAACTGAAGGAGTTCCGGCACCGCCTCCAGGTACCAATACGTTTCATTGATATGGACGTGGCCGAGGTAGGTGGCCAGCTTCGGGAGTTCTCGTTCCACATCGAGTCCCTGTCGATACCACTGGACCAACGTGCGAGCGGCAAATCGGTGACGCATGTCATGGAGCCGGGGACCGCGTCCGTGGCCCTTTGCCTTGCTACGGAAACCGAGTTGTTGAGATAGCTTGGCGAAGGTGTAGCGCGCCATCCATTCTGTGATCCGCGAGCCACGCTCGGAGAGGAAGAAGGCTTGGTTCGGTGGCGCGCGTACGACGCGATTTCTCTTTTCAGCGTACTCTTTCAGTCTGTCCACCGTCGATGAATGAACCGGCACGTGACGCGACTTGCCAAACTTTGTGCGGCGTATGGTGAGGATCCCTTGATCGAGGTCCACATCGGGCTTGTCCAGATGTAAAGCCTCATTCACCCGCATTCCAGTCACGGTGAGAAGGCCGAAGAGAGTGGTGTAGGTCGGGGCACGAAGTCCTTTCTCGGATGGAAGCTGCGTTGCGCTGCACAGCAGGCTCGCTATCTCTTCGTCGCTATAGATGTGAGGCGTTTTTCGTTGATACCGATGAGAAAGAAGCCCGGGCGCCGGGACCTCTGTTCGCGGTTCCATCGCACAGTGCCACGCGGCGAAGCGTCTGACCATACCCAAACGCCAGGCCCACGTGTAAGGCTGAGCATCCGCGGGTTGGGTTGCCCAGCGGAGCGCCAGTTCCTTCGTGATGTAGGAGGCACCTTCGATCTTGAGGAAGGCGACAAAGTTTCGCAAACAGCCAGCCACCTCCCGGAGTTCGAACCCAAGAGCGCGGCGAATCGCGATGTATTCGTTCAATGCCAGATCGAGCGAGTTCATCGTCCGCCTCCCACGCTGGGCCAAGGATGCGCCAGTGTGCGCAGACCATCGAAGTCGAGCTTGGCGTAAATTTCCGTGGTGCTGGGGGTTCGATGTCGAAGAATTTCTCCGATTTCATTCATGCTTGCGCCAGAACGAAGCATCGTCGTGGCGAGACTGTGTCTCAGCACGTGGGCGCCCCTTAACGCCGGATATAAATCCGCTCGATCGAGTGCGCGGCGAACGATCGTGCTCAATGTCGAAGGTCCAGCAAAGCCAGAACGCGGCGCCTTCATGCAAACGAACACGCGCCGCGTTTTGCATGGGGGACGATCCATACGCAGGTAGGATGTGAGGGCCTCCCCGACATCGACCGGCAAGGGCATCCGGTCGTGCAATAACCCCTTACCTCGAACGAGCAACTCCCCAGTTCGCCAGTCAACGTCATCGAGTTGAAGGGACACGACCTCTCCGGCACGCAGGCCGAGGCGGGCCAGCAAGAGAAGGATGGCGTAATCGCGGCGGCCAGTGGCGGTTTGACGGTTGCAGGTACCAAGCACACGTTCAACCTGATCGGGGCTCAGGTACTTGGGTATGGTGGACAGGCGCCGATCGGCGACGGAGGGCACCGAAAGAGCCAGGTTGACCTGCAGTTCCCCGTCTTGAAAGAGGAAGCGGAAGAAAGAGCGGAAAGCGGCGGTGACCAGTTGTGCCCTTCGAGGGCTCACGGTCGGTGCCTGCCGCAAAATAAAGTCGGAAACATCTGATGATCTGACTTCCCGTATGACTGGCGGTTTCTCTCGAAAACGTTCGATCAGGAACTTGCGAATGCACGGCAAGTAATTGATGACAGTGGCTGCGGCAAGCCCACGTTCGGACCGCAAATGCCTTTCGTATCGCGTCAGGATGGCGGCCAACGGAGAGTCATCGCAAGCCGGAGTCGGAGCGGGAATCACGTCCCGCTTTCGAAGATGATCCAGAAACTGCAAAAGTGTTTCTCGATTACCCCTGTGAACTCGGCCCTTCCGGCGCTTGTAAGCGATGAATCTTTCAGCCAACTGCTCGTCGAAATCTGTGATTGATAATCGTCGTCGCTCCAACCACTGGCCAAAACTCGACAGCAAATTCAGTTTCGACTGCATGGTCGACTTCACATAGCCGTTTTCAACCAGCGAAGTTGCAAACGGTGCGAGGTGCGAAACCAATGGGCTGTCTCGCAGGCGTGGGTCTGTCTCGGGGCGTTCAAAGGAATCTTTCGGCATTAATCTTCTCCTTTACTAGCTTCATGCCAGTAGGGAGAAGACACCCGGATTATGCCGACTTCGACCGGTCAGCTTGACACGGAACTCCGCGCCAGACGGCACGCAGGCGAGTCCCCTTTGGAGACAGTCGGCATGACCGGGGAGTCGGCACGATGGCGATTATGCCGCTAGCGGCATAATCGGCACACGTTTGCGTCCTGGTTCATGATGAACGGCGGCGATCTTTACGAGCTCGCGAAAATCCTCGGCCATTCGAATATCAAGATGACCGAACGCTATGCCAAGCTGGCGCGGCAGCACATCGCCAGGACCGGGAGCACGGCGCGGGAAATCTGGAAGCTGCTGGAACAAGGGACTTGCGACAAGGCGAACGTCGGTTGACGATGTTCGCGTATAGTTCGCGTGACTGAAACCTTAACTCTTTGGCTGCTGCTAAGTGGTTTAGAATGTGGTGGCCAGGGACGGAATCGAACCGCCGACGCCAGCCTTTTCAGGGCTGCGCTCTACCAGCTGAGCTACCTGGCCCGAGACAAAATTTATTCTAACAGAGAGGTCACGCTTCCTGCAGTTCGGCGAGCTTCGCGCCGGTCTCGCGCTCGACATTCGCGTGCAGGCTGTTGCCATGCGCATCCATGGTGACGATAGCCGCGAAGTTATTCACGCGCAGATGCCACATGGCTTCGGGAATTCCGAACTCGATAAGATGGACGCCCAGCACTTTCTCCACCGCGCGCGCGTAAAATTGCGCCGCTCCACCGATGGCGTTCAGATAAACCGCGCCGGATTTCTCAAGCTGGGCCAGCGTCTTCTTTCCCATGCCGCCCTTGCCGATCACCGCGCGCACTCCGTACTTCTCGATGATCGTGGCTTGATACGGTTCCTCGCGGCTGCTCGTTGTCGGTCCCGCAGCCTTCACCACCCAGCCCTCACCCTGCTGGAGCATCACTGGACCGCAGTGATAAAGGATGGATCCCCGCATATCCACGGGCGGCGAATTCTTCATCAAATGAGCATGCACGGCATCGCGGCCGGTGAACACCTCGCCTGAGATCAACACCACGTCGCCCACCTGCAAACTTCGCACCTGTTCCTCGGAGAGCGGCGCGGTGAGCACCACTTCGCGGTCGCTGAGCGGGAAGCCTTCCGCACGCGCCATGCGCTGCACAGGCCGATCAGGGTCGCGATACAACCAACGCGTAATCGCACCGCTGGACGCATCCAGCCGGAGGCCCAGCCGGCGGAATGCCCAACAGTCATAGGCCACCGAGATGAAATAGCTGGCAGGTAAACGATTCGCCGCGCAAATCTTGCAGCCGATCAGCGACACCTTGCCGCCGAAACCCATTGCGCCGACACCGATGCGATTGGCTTCCTCCATAATTTCGGCCTCCAGTTTCGCCAGCTCCGGAATCGGATTCACGTCATCCAGCGTGCGGAAAAGCTGACCCTTCGCGAGGTCATATCCATGCGCGCGATCGCTGCCGATGCACACGCCCACCGCGCCCGGCGCGCAACCTTGCCCTTGCGCCTGCCATACCGCATGCAGGATGCATTTGCGGACACCTTCCAAATTGCGGTCCGCGCGGCCCAAATGTTCCAATTCCATAGGCAATGAATACTGGATGTTCTTGTTCTCGCAACCGCCGCCTTTTAAGATGAGCTTCACCTCGATCTCATCTTGGTCCCACTGTTCGAAGTGAATCACCGGCGTCTCTTCGCCCAGATTGTCCCCGCTGTTCTTGCCGGTCAGCGAGTCCACCGAGTTTGGACGCAGCTTGCCGCGCCGCGTGGCCTCCGCCACCGCTTCGCGAATCGCGCGCTTCACTTGAAGCTGATTCACGCCCACCGGCGTGTGCACCACGAACGTCGGCATGCCGGTGTCCTGGCAGATGGGTCCGGAATCCTGCTGCGCCATGTCGATGTTGGTCGCGATGATCCCCAGCGCTTGCGAGGCCTGCGTGCCGGCCACTTCAGCTTCCAGCGCTTCACCCATCGCGGCGCGCACGTCCGGCGGCAGGTTGGTGGAAGTCTGGGTGATCAGCTCGATCAAACTATCTCTTAAAAACGTCATTGATTCTAGAGTAGCGTGCTACTCACGGCACACAAAGTTGCTCGCGGCATTCGGATCGCCCTGGCCACTGTACTCGGCATGCTGCGGATATGGACACAACGGACGGCTGCGGCCGGGGAACGCAGGACCGGTGGCGATGACGCGATCCGGCGCCACGCCTTTTTCCACCCAATCCACTACGGCAGTCAGCATGTCGAAGCGATCGAGTGCCGCACTCCCGCCCTGGCAATGGCCCATGCCGGGAACGAAGTAGATGCGGCTCCACGAATCCACCGAACCGTTGCCGGTGTCTTTCGCCATTTGCTCGTAATAACGCAGTGTCTCGAGTGGTGAGAACCATGGATCGCTCAGTCCGTGATAGAAGATCAGTTTTCCGCCGTGGCCGGCAAATGTTGTCAGATTGGTCCACGTGCTGTCGCCGAGCTGCGCAGTCTTGTTCGCTTCCACGCGCGCCGCTTCGCGATCGGTGTCAAAGTGCAGGAAATCAGCGCCGGTGGCCACGGGAATCACCGGGCCGCCCAACAGGCCCGGGATGAAGCCAGGGTCGGCAATGCCCGCGTCGAACGGAAATCCGGGATAAATTTGATCTCCGTACGACCATTTCGGACCAGCAAAGGCAATCTTCAGCGTGTCTACCTGTGCTTTGCTCAAGCACGTGTCGTTCTTCGAGCCAGAACACAAAAGCGAGTCGGGATTAAAATTGCACGCGCGCTGGTTGAAGATCATCCCATCCTTCAGCCCATCTTTGGCGTCGCAGATCTGGAGGATCGAGTTGACGATCAATTTACGATCGGACTGCGGAAAGGTCTTCTTTGGATCTGGCTTGCCGCTGTCGTCCTTAGGCGCTGTCCGGTCAAACATTGCGGTCATGAAGCCGAGCGCGAGATTTGAAAACCCGGTGCGAATGGCGGGGTCGCCTGAGATGATGCCGTCGAAATAATCGGGGTAGCGCTGCGACATAATCATCGCTTCGCGGCCGCCGGTGGAGCACCCGTCAAAATAAGAGCGCTGGGCCGGGCGCCCGTAGTATGACGCGATCATTTGCTTCGCCAACGGCGCGACGCGCCCAATAGCCATGTAGTAAAAATCCAGAGTGGCCTGCTGGTCGCGGAAAAAGCTGCCATCGAACCCGCTGCCCTTATGGCCCGTGTCGGTGGTCACCACCGCGAATCCGCGCGCCAGCCCTGGCGTGTTACCGGCGGCCTGATTTCCGAGCGGCAGAGGCACGCTGCCATTCAATCCACCGCCGCCTTGAAAAAGAAATCGTCCGTTCCACTCATCGGGCAGCGCGAGCGCAAAGCCGATGCCGTATGGTTTACCGTCCACGCCGGTGCGCTGGTTGATGACTCCTTCTACGTGGCAGAATCCCGGTACGGCCACCGGCACCGTTCCGGGAAAATTCGGCGAAGTGCGCAGCGTACCGGGTGCCGAAGCGGGCGTGGCGTCGGCCTTGGTGATCGCGAGTTTCACGCCGGGCGCCTGGAACTTCAGCATGTCGGAGCAATGCGATTGAGCGGCCGCCGTCTGAGCGAACAGGAGCGGAGCAGCCACCCCAAGGAGCGTGCAAAAAGATGTGATTTCCCTCATCGTGGTGCCATTGTATACTCGATGCTGCATGCAATACCAGGCGCTCACTCTCAGTCTATTTGCCTTCGTGTCGGTTGCGTCGCGCTTGCCGGCGCAAACTGCACCGCCGCCTCCAGTTTCAACGTCGCCCGAAGTGATGGCGGACCGGCACATCGCGTTCCGGATTTTCGCGCCCAAGGCGCAGCAGGTGGCGCTTTTCAGCACCGACCTTTTCGGCGCCACGCGGCAAAGCGAGCTGACCAAAGCGGACAGCGGCGTTTGGGAAACCACCATCGGCCCGATCGATCCGGGTGCTTACCGGTACAACTTCAACGTGGACGGCGTCTCGGTGATGGACCCGCATAGTGCCTCGGTGAGTGAATCCAACGGCAACGCCTGGAGCATGGTGTACGTGCCCGGCGCCGATTTCATGGAAACCAAGGACGTGCCGCACGGAGCCGTGGCAAGCGTCACGTATTTTTCGAAGAGCCTGAACCGATTCCGGCGCATGCATGTCTATACGCCGCCCGGCTACGAAACCAGTTCGCAGAAATATCCCATCTTTTATCTGCTGCACGGCGCGGGCGATTCGGACGATTCCTGGAGCTCGGTAGGCCGCGCGGGCTTCATCATGGACAACCTGATCGCGGCCAAGAAGGCCAAACCGATGGTAATCGTGATGCCGGCCGGGCACACCGGGCCCTTCAATTTTGGGCCTCCCGCGGCGGGTGTGCCTCGTATTCCCGATTTCAACGACGATTTCGTCAAGGATTTCGTCAGCGACATCATGCCGTACGCCGAGACGCACTACCGCGTCCTGCGCGAGCGGAAGGACCGGGCCATCGCTGGACTCTCCATGGGCGGCGCTCACACGCTCAACATCGCCATTCCGCACCTGGATGAGTTTGCCTATGTCGGGGTTTTTAGCTCAGGCATTTTCGGTATTGTCCCCCTGGCTGCTGCGGGTTCAGGGCCAGCGGCCGGGCTGAGCTGGGAGCAGCAACACCTGGCGGAGCTTGACAATGCCGCCTCGAAAAAAGGCCTGAAGCTTTTCTGGTTCGCCACCGGGAAGGACGACCCCCTGCTTAGCACCAGCAAAGCCACCGTCGAGCTGTTCCAGAAACACGGGTTCGAGCCGATGTTTCACGAGAGCGCCGGCGCTCACACCTGGACCAACTGGCGCGAGTATCTGAACCAGTTCGCACCGCAATTGTTCCAGTAGCACCCCCAACGCACTCTGATACAATCCAGGTTTATGTTTCAAGGACTGGAGCACACCGCCATCGCCTCGCCCGATCCCAAGCGGCTGGCCGAGTGGTACGTGCAGAAGCTGGATTTTCGTATCAATCATATTTACGAAGGCAATTATTTCGTGCGCGCCAGCAACGGCACCGTGCTGGAGATCATTCCGTCCATCGGGGATCGCGCTCCGCAGCAGATGAAAGATCCAGGGATTCGTCACCTGGCCATCAGCGTGGACGATTTCGACGCCGCCATCGAAGAGTTGCGGAAACGCGGCGTGGAGTTTCTCACTCAACCCATCGATATCCAAGGCAACCGGCTGATCTATTTCAGTGACGGCGATGGCAATTTTGTGCACCTGATCCATCGCCCGCAGCCGCTTCCCTAACCGGATGTTCCTTCGCCGGATTTATCAGTGATCAGCCGGGTTTTCAAGGCTTTCGCCTACCGCGACTTCCGCATCATGTGGTTCGGCGCGTGCACCTCCAGCGTCGGCACTTTGATGCAGACGTTCGCCCAAGCCTGGCTGGTGCTGCAGCTTACCAAATCGCCCTTCCTGCTCGGACTGGATTCGTTTCTCGGCAGCATTCCGATCGTTTTGTTTTCTCTGGTGGGCGGCGTGTTCGCGGACCGCACCGAGCGCCAGAAGCTGCTGCTGGGATCGCAATTCGTGCAGATGGCTTGCGCGTTTTTGCTGGCCAGCCTCTTCGCAACCGGCGTGATCAAGATCTGGCACATCCTGATGCTCTCGTTCATGGTAGGCACCGCGCAATCCTTCGGCGGACCGGCCTACTCGGCGCTGATTCCGACGCTGGTGAAAACAGAGGATCTGCCAAACGCGATTGCGCTGAATTCCATTCAGTTCAATCTGGCGCGAGTTTTGGGGCCATCGATAGGCGGCGTGGCGCTGGTGGCTCTGGGAGCGTCCTGGTGCTTCGGGCTCAACGGCGTTTCCTTCATCGCGGTGATCATTTCCCTGCTGATCATCCATCCCCATTTCGTGCCCAGCAAAAGCCGGGAATCGGTTTTGCACCAGCATGAAGGAGGGATTTCATTTCATTCGCCGCCAGGGCACCATGGAGGCGCTGATTGTGCTGGCATTCATGATGACGCTGCTGGCCTTTCCCCTGATCGTCTTCCTGCCGGTTTTCGCTCAAGATGTTTTTCACGGCGGCTCCAGCCTGTACACTATTTTTCTGGTTTGTTCGGGCCTGGGGTCTATCCTGGGGGCCCTGTACCGTGGCATGGCTGGGTAAACATAAGCACATGGGCCTGTTGGTGCTGCTGATGCTGCTGGGCCTGGGCTTGCTGATCGGCGGATTCGCGCTTTCCCACAGCTTTGTGCTGAGCTGCGTTCTTATATTCTTCTATGGCGCGATGCTGCTGGCGGTTTTCACCAGCATTAGCTCGCTGGTTCAGTTGATCGCGCCCGACAACATGCGCGGGCGCGTCATCAGTGTTTATAACGTTGCATTTCGCGGCGGGATGCCAGTGGGAAGCCTGGTGGTGGGGGCGCTGGTCAAGCAATTCACGGCGCCCGTGGTGATCACCGGAACGGCGCTCTGCTCACGTTGTTAGCGCTCTATTTCCTGTTGGTTCATCGAAAAGTTGCAACGCTCTAGCCCGAGAAACGTCCTAAAAGTCAACGTATGAGGATTTCCCTCTTAGCATTGTCCCTGGTTCTGATTGCCGCAGCCGCTGCTCCGGACGATTCCGATCTCACTGAAAGCGCGGGATCACCAGGATCGCGCGGCGCTGGAAAAGTTGGCGGCCGAAGCACGCGCGGCAGCCGATAAGCAGCCCAACGATGCCGCCGCGCAATATAAGGTTGCGCTGGCGGAATCCTATGCGGCGGAAGTCGCCATCGAACATGCACGACAAAGCGGGCGCCAAGAATTCGGCCCAGGCGGGCATGGATGCCGCCAACAAGGCCGTGAGCATGAAGCCCGATTCCGCCGAGTATCAGCGGATCTTGGGCACGCTTTGCGGCCAGATGGTCTCCAGCAATTCGCTTGCTGGGCTGAAATACGGCAAGTGCGCGCTCGATTCGGTGGACAAGGCCATTCAACTGGACCCGAAATCCTCGATGGCTTATTTGAGTCACGGCGTCGGAAATTACTATCTGCCGCAGGCGTTCGGCGGAGGGATGGATCTGGCCATCAAGGATTTCCGCAAGGCCATCGAACTGAATCCGAAGAACGCCGATGCCTGGCTATGGCTGGGCGTCGCGCTGCGCCGCTCCAATCAGCCGGCCGAAGCCCAAAAGGCATTTGCGAAGTCGCTCGAAATCAATCCGAATCGCGTTTGGGCCAGGCAGCAGCTCGAAAAAACGCCGGGCTCCTAACAATTTCGATCCGGAAACCATCGCGTCCCCTGGTCGTCTAACCAGCGGGAGTATAAGCGATGCCCGGCACATTACAGGATTATGCTCTGGCGGTTCACGACGTGATTACCGTCTGCCGCGATGGGGAACAAGGCTTTCGCGGGGCGGCCCAGGCGGTGAAATCGCGCCACCATCAAGGAGATGTTCGAGCGGTACTCGGCCCAGCGCGCTCAATTCGCCACCGAATTGCAGGGAGCGGTGAAGGCGCTGGGCTTTGAGACCATCAATCCTCAGGGACTGGGTGGCGTGCTGCTACGCCAGGCTGGATCAATCTGAAGGGCCTGCTCACCGGGCACGACGTGCACGCAATTCTGGTGGAAGCCGAGCGCGGCGAGGACTGGACTCTCAAGACTTACCGGGCGGCGCTGGGAAGAACGCTGCCGCCTGAGATCGCGTCGATCATGCAGAAACAGTTTGAGGAAGTGCAGGAGGCCCACGATCAGATCAAGAGCCTGCGCGATTCCACCGCGCCTCCGCCCGACGCAAGCTCGCCCGACAGCCTGCTGCGGCTCCGCTCAGATTCACGCCGGCCGATGTGCCGCGCGGCAGGCTGAGATGCTCCAGTGCTAACGGCTTGAGCATGTTAGCATGAGCATATGAGTCATCGCCTGCAAGTCCTGATACCGCCGGAGCTGGATGCCCAGCTTCGCAAGGCAGCGCAGCGCATCCGCATATCCAAAGGGGAGTGGGTCCGCCGCGTACTTGCAGGAATCCGTCCGCAAGCCGGCCAAGGGCCATGCGATGTCCGACCCTCTGGTCCGATTGGAATCCTTAGGCGCGCCGACCGCCGATATCGAGGAGATGCTCTCCGAGATTGATGCCGGCCGCCGATGAAGGTTTTCATCGATTCGAACATCCCTATGTACGTCGCCGGACGCGAGCATCCCAATCGCGAACCCTCGCGCCGTTTCATGCGCCGCGTCCGTGAGGGCAAGGTGGACGCGTGCACCAGCACCGAAGTGCTGCAGGAGATCCTTTATCGATATGCTTCGTTAGGCCGGCTGGATCTCGCGCGCGAGGTCTATGACCTGTTCGTTGAAGTCTGTCCGGTCGTCTTGGCTGTCACGCTGGCAGACACGGATCGCGCGCGCGACCTGGTTTGCGGGACGATCCGGACTATCGGCGCGCGATGCGGTCCATGCGGCGGTGATGCTGAACAACGATGTGGAATGGATTGCGACCTTCGATTCCGGGTTCGACGGGATACCGGGGATCCGCCGGATGAAGCTGTCGTAGCGGCGCGCGTTAACGCGTCAGGTCGATGCCGAATTTCTTCAATTCTTCGGCATAGTAGCGGCGGTGCAGCAGATCCCACTCCTCGGTGCCTTCGGGGATCTCTTTCTTCTGCGAGCGGATCTTGGTGCGCGCGGCGCGGTCCACTTTCTCTTCCACGCCCAGCAACTCGGTCATGGCCTGCACAATGTCCAGCCGCACGTCATTCGGATCCTTCTTGAGGCGAAACTCGCGCGATTTGCGAAACGCGGCCACCATCTTGTGCGAGATATCGTTGATCTTGTCGCGCGACAGCTTCATGTTGTCGCCGGTATCGCGGCCCGACGCCCGGATCACCTTGCGCTGCGAAATCAGGGTGTTCTTGATGCGGCGGAACATCTCCTGGTAGCTGACGCTTTCGCGCCGCATGTAATCGCTGTACTGGCTGAGCAGATCGCGCACCTCGTCGTTGAGGCGGTCCTCCACCTGCAATTCCTCTTCGATCAGATGGCCGATCATCTCGGCGGCCGACTCGGTGCTACTCGTCTCGATAATCTGCGGCGTCATCCGTTTTACCAATTGCCGCGACAGATAGCTTATGAATTCTCTACTCAGCAGCATGCGATTTTATGGGGTGAGCACTCCGCCGCCCCCGTGACAATTCCCCAATTCTCGCACATTCAGTTGGGCAACTCGCCCTGAAGTCCGCCCTGATGATGTTCGAGAAATTCCGCGTCAATCGGTTTGCGGCCCCGGAATCCCTCGTGAACGCCGTGCCAGAATCGGATGCCGCTTTCGCCCAGTTTCCAGCACAGGTAAACTTCTTCGCCCTGAAACAGCGTCGGAAAGTCGATGAGCCCAATATCCAGATCCTTTACCAGGCAGCCGAACTCCTGAGTCTTCTCGACGGCTTGCTGGAGCGCGCCCGCAGCCGCCTCGCGCCGGTTCTTTTGTTCCATGGCCTGTGCGCGATCCATTCGCACACCGCCCATAACCGCTATCCGCTGCGAGAAGCCGTGCCACTCCGCTTCAGCCCGCTCATATTCCGTCTTCAGAGAAATAGCCTCGCGAATGGCCGCTTCCACGCCGGGAAGAACTTTTTCGGCTTGCTGTAAGGTGAAAAACCGCTGCATTATCCTGCGTGTGGCAATGCCATAGTCAGGCGCTGGAAACCGGACGATAGGTGCAATGGAAACAAACAAAAGACACGGTAACTCAATCGATTATAGCAGCGTCAGAAGTCCATGAGGTGGAATCGACGATGTCCGTGCCCGCGATGACGAACGCGATAATGAAATGGTGAAGTTGCTTCGGGCAATGAGTTGGGTAGCCGTGCTGTCGGCCGCGTCCGTTTTCGGACAATCCATCAATAGCGGAACTCTGACGGGTCAAGTGACCGATCCCTCCGGTGCGTTCATTGCCGGCGCCAAGGTGGTGCTCACCAATCCGGTCACTGGGTTCGAGCAGATGGCTGTGACCGGCACTAACGGCGAGTATCGCTTCAATAACGTCCCGGTGAACAATTACCATTTGGAAGTCAGCTCCACCGGGTTCAACACGATTCAGCAGAACGTGGAGATTCGCAACTCCGTGCCGGTGGTGGCGAACGTCGCGCTGAACATCGCAACGGAGGCCAGCACCGTAACAGTGCAGGCTACCGCGGCGGCGGTGGAAACCGACACGGCAGCTCATCAGGACGTGGACTCCAGCGTTTTCGCGAAACTGCCGGTGGCCAGTCCCGGCGCGGGCTTGAGCGATGCCATCACCTACAGCACCGGCGCGGTGGCGGCGGACGCCAACGGATTCTTTCATCCTTTGGGCGATCACGCGCAGACCACATTCGTGATCGATGGCCAGCCGGTGAGCGACCAGCAGAGCAAGCTGTTTTCCACGCAGATTCCACTCAATGCGCTGCAAGGCATGGAGCTGATCACCGGATCGCCGGAAGCCCAGTATGGCGACAAGACCAGCTTGGTGGTGAACGCAACCACGCGGTCCGGATTGGGCGCCACGCAGCCGTACGGCAGCTTCGATGCCAGTTGGGGATCGTTCGGAACCTATACGGGCAGCGCCACGCTGGGATTTGGCACGCCCACCTTCGGAAATTTCCTGGCGCTGAATGCCAGCCGTTCGGGCCGCTTTCTGGACACTCCGGAATTCCTGCCCATCCATGACATCGGCAACAACGGCAGCATTTTCGACCGCATCGATTGGCAGCCCGGCCCGCAAGACATCTTCCACCTGGACTTGTTCAGCGCCCGCAACTGGTTCCAGGTGCCCAACAGCTACGACCAGTTGACGCAGGATCAGAAGCAGCGCGTGCAGAGCTGGAGCATCGCGCCAGGATATCAGCACACCTTCAACGCCCATACTTTGCTCACCGTAAATCCGTTCGTGCGGCGCGATGAGCTCAACTATTATCCCAGCCGCAACCCGTTCAACGATACGCCGGTGACCGCTTCGCAGAATCGCATTCTGATGAACTATGGGGTGAAGGCCGATCTGGCCTTTACTCACGGACATCACGATGTCAAGGTGGGAACCCAGATCCAGCAAACCCGGCTGCTTGAAAACTTCGAGTTTGCCATCACAGACCCGGACTACAATCCTGTTTGCCTGGACAGTGCCGGGAATCCGCTGCTGTTGCCCGGGGTAACGAATCCAGAAGATTGTTCCGTCACCAATCCCAGTTATGTGCCGAATCCAACCCTGCTGCCGGGAATTATTCCCTATGACTTGACGCGCGGCGGTGTCCCCTTCAACTTTCACGCCACGCACAATATCAACGAGTACGCGTTCTACATCCAGGACACCATCACGCTCGGCAAACTCACCATTGATGCCGGGTTGCGAGACGATCAATATAATGGCTTAATATCGGCGAACGGGGTGCAGCCCCGGCTAGGGCTCTCCTATCTTTTGCCCACCAACACCGTGCTGCGAGCCTCCTATGCGCGCACGTTTGAGACGCCGTTCAATGAAAACCTGCTGCTGTCGAGCGCCGCGGGCACGGGCGGTCTGGAAGAAAATGTCTTTGGCACGGTGTACAATCCCATTCGTCCCGGCAACAGGAACGATTTCGATACGGGATTTCAGCAAGGCGTAGGCAAGTGGCTCATCATCGACGCGGATTATTTTTGGAAATTCACCCATAACGCGTACGATTTCGACGTCCTCTTCAACACGCCGATCACTTTCCCGATCGCTTGGAACAATTCCAAGGTCGATGGCGTCTCCGGGCGTGTCAGCACCATCAACCTGCATGGGTTTCAGGCCTATTTCACCTTGGGACACACACGCGCGCGCTATTTTCCTGGGGAAACCGGCGGATTGATCGCGTTGGGCGGAATTCCGGAAGGCGTCTTCAGGATCGATCACGACCAGGCCTATCAGCAGAACGTGAACCTGCGTTATCAGAGGCACAAGAACGAGGAGTGGATCGATTTTACCTGGCGTTTCGATAGCGGGCTGGTAGTCAGTGGCGTTCCCGATGTGGCATCTGCTCTGACGCTGACACCATCACAGCAGGTGGATATCGGATTTGCGTGCGGCGGAACTCTGGCTACGCTGGCAGCACCTATACGCACCTGCAACGCCATGGGAACTTCGACCTTGCTCACGCTGCCGCAAACCGGAACCGAGAATGACGATCACAATCCGGACCGGGTGAAACCGCACAGTCTCTTCGATCTCGGCATCGGCACCGATAATTTATTTCACAAGGAGAGCGGGCCGCGCTGGACGCTACGGTTCACCGTGGAAAACGCCACCAACAAAGTGGCGCTCTATAATTTCCTGTCGACTTTCAGCGGCACGCATTTTATCGAGCCGCGCACTTACCAGGCCACCGCCGGCTACGTTTTTTGACGCCCGTGGCGCACGCACTCTTGCGTGCCGCGTTCACAATCATGTGAACGCATGGTTTGAAAAGTGTCGAGACGAGTCTCGACACGGCACGCAGGAGTGCGTGCGCCACATCACGGCTGGTATTCCACCACCAGCATCGTAATGTCGTCCTCCTGCTCGGAAGCTTCGCTGAAGTCCTCCACCGCATCCACCAGCTTCGCGTGCAGTTCGGCGCAGCCGATCCCGGCGTGAGCGCAAAGAAACTCCTTCAACGCTCTTTTGTCAAAGAACTCGCCGTCCGCATTGGCCGCCTCCGATAGTCCATCGCTGAACAACACTAATTTGTCGCCCGGCTGAAGCTGCAGTGTTTTCACTTCGTATTCGGCGATATCCAGCATGCCGATCGGCAGACCGGTGCTGTCCAGCAATTCTAATTCTCCGCTCGCCCGCACCAGGACCGGTTTCGGATGCCCGGCATTGGACCAGCGCAGCTCTCCGCTCCGATCGATGGTGCAGTAAACCACCGTGGCGTATTTCTCGCCGCGCGCCCGCTCGATCAAGAAGCGATTCACGCGCGACATGACGTCTCCGATTCGCACCGCTCCTTCGGACGCAAAAACGAACGCGCCTTGCAGCAGCGCGGCCAGAAGCGCGGCGCTGACGCCTTTGCCGGATACATCCACGATGAGGCAGGCGTACATGTCGGGAGTAACGCGGCGCACGTCAAAATAGTCGCCGCCCACCTGGCGCGACGCGATACTCGATCCGATGGCCCGAAACCAGCCGTCGGTAGGCAGTTCACTCGGCAGCAGGCCGGTTTGGATGGTACGGGCGACGTTCAGCTCTTCCTCCAGGTGACGCCGGGCGCGCTCTTCTTCGAGCAGACGCGCGTTTTCAAGAATCGTGGAGGCTTCGAGCGCCAGCGTCTGTAGAATCTCGCGATTACCAGAAGAGAGATCGGCCGCGGCCTGGCGCGAATCCATATACAGTACGCCCACCGTGTTATGGGTCGAAGTGGCCACGGTTTCCTGGAGAGATCCGGTGCGCACCTGAATCAGCGGTACGCAGACCACGCTGCGCAGCTCCAGGTCCGCCACGGACATTTCGGGACGAATTCCATCGGCGCCCAGCGGATCGAAGGTCATCGACAGCAGGTCGCGCCGAGTGCGCAGCGCTCGATTGATCAGCGACCTTGGAACGCCCAGGTCCGAGGTGTCCAAAGGTACGCCGCGCCGGTCGCGCGCCACTCTCACTTCCAGTTGGTCGTCTTTTCCCAGCAGCAGAAACCCGCGTTCGGCACCCGTCACCGAAAGAGCCGCATCCACCACCGCTACCAGCACATCGTTGGTCGATAACGAGCTCTGCAGCGCGCGGGCCACTTCCACCAGGGATCGCAGCTTGGAGAGATTATTCGCGCCCGTTCCCTCCGGCCCGGAAATCTTGCCCAGAAACTGGTTCAGCTCGTCTTCGGTGAGCGTGTAGGCCAGCCGGTAGGAATCCGGAAACCCAAAGTCGATGTGGTCGCCGTCCTTGAGCAGGTGGCGCCGCACGCGCTGGCCGTTCACGAAGACGCCATGGCGGCTTTCCAAATCCTCGACCACATAATTCCCGTTGTCCACCGAGATGCGCGCGTGGCTGCGCGAGATGCGGTTGTCCCGCAATACCAGATTGTTTTCGCCTTGCCGGCCGATCAGAAACGGCACCGGATCGATGATTACGCGGCTGCGATTCCCGGACGGATTGATGACTGCTAAAGCGGGAACCCGCTCCGAAATGGGGCGCGGCCGGCTGGCCGCCGCGGGCGACCCATCGAACGGCGGCATCAGCGGCTCCGCGGGTGTTGCACTCGGCCGCTAGACGTGGACGATGACACGGCCGGCTCCGGCTCAGCCATCTCGGTCAATTCCTTCGCGCGCAGGACCTGGCAATGGGAGCAGTAACCGCCCACTTCGGTCCGTGACAGGACAATCTCAAACCCGAAGTGCGTCTCGATTTGTTCGCGCATCTTCTTCAGCAGGTCGCCAAAGAATTCCTCGATTTTGCCGCAGCGCAGGCAAATCACGTGGGCATGTTCCTGTTTCAGGCGCGTCTCGTAATAGTGCTGGTCCCCGGAATGATGCATCAGGTCCAGCTCGTCCACCAGGCCGCCCGCCTTCAGGAGCTTGAGCGTCCGGTAAACGGTGACGCGGTTCAGCTTCGGATCTTTCTCGCGCGCCAGCGTGAATAAACGCTCGGCATCCAGATGCTGGCCGGACTGATCGATCAAGTCCAGCAGGATTTTGCGTTGTCGCGTGAGGCGGACGCCCTGTTGTTTCAGCGAATCTTTGATGCCGGAAACAGCCATGGCCCTGCTAGAAGAGTAGCAAAATGAAGTGGCGAACGAGCGGCGTTCCAGCCGAGCACACCCGAGCCGGACGATCTTCAGTTGGCGAGCTTGGAAGCGCGGTTGACGCTTCGGACCACCAGCCGCCGGGGGTCCAGCAGGTGCTGCGGCTTAAAATGGCGCGCGGACCACTTGCAGCCGGCTTCAAATTCGACGCCCAGGAAGTACCCGATCTCGCGGTACACACAATACCGAACTTTGCCGGAGAGCTCGCCTTTGGGATAGGTGATGCGAACATCGGTCTGCAAAGGGATGGGCTGTTCAAATTGAAGACAGGCCCCGGAAAGCGAAATGTCCTCCAGATTGGCCACCCCTTTACGGATGCGCCCGGACTTGTCCTTCCATTGGACATCTACCATATCCGCACACAACATCCGGGGCTCTATGCGCCTGTCGAACATATACTTCCCTTATCGGCGAGCGAAAGGCGAAGGATTATGTGGGGTAAGCCGCCAAAATCGCCCTAACCTGCTGTAAGGTCCTAACCGCAAGGTCCGTACCGACAGAGTACCATGACCCTTCGAAAAGTACTAGGCATTGTCCAAATTTTACAGAGTTGCGATAGCTTTGTCACTGACCGGTCTGTGACACGGACAGTATCCAGCATCTACCTCGCCCTGTCTTGACCGTCATAGGGCGCGATAGTAGACTGAGGCCAGCATTACCGAGCAATTCTCAAAAGTGTGGCCTCCTTTCAGCCCTCATTCTCCACAGGCGCAATCGATCGCGGCGGTATTTTCGTTGGTGCTGGTGATAGCGGCGGTCATTTTTCTGGTGGTCGTGGCGGGTGTTGTATACAGCGTCATCCGATACCGGTCGCGCGGTCTGACGGCGGAGCCCAGGCAAATTTTCGGATCGCGGAAACTGGAAATTCTATGGACGCTGGTCCCGCTCGCGGTCGTCACCGGGCTTTTTATCATCACCGTGCACGCCATGGTGCTCATTGATGCTCCGGGCGAGGTCAGCAGTCCTCCGGATATCACTATCACCGGTCATCAATGGTGGTGGGAAGCGCGCTATCCAAACGGAGTTATCGCAACCTGGGATATCCACATTCCCGCATCGCGCCGGCTGCTGGCGAGCATTGAATCCGGAGATGTGATTCATGACTTCTGGGCGCCCAATCTGGCGCGCAAGATGGACGCCGTGCCGGGGCGCAAAGGCTACATCTGGCTGGAGGCCGGCACGCCCGGTACCTACGCCGGCAGTTGTTCGGAGTTCTGTGGAGCGGAGCATGCTTGGATGCGCTTTCGCGTAATTGCCGAAGCGGAGCCGGACTTTGAGGCGTGGCTGCGGCGACAGGCGCAGCCATCGCCCGAGCCTGTGGGAATCGCCGCCGAGGGCGCGCGGCTGTTTGAAAGCAAGAAGTGCGAGGATTGTCACAGCGTCAGCGCAATCGCCGCGGCCGCGGTCGAAAAGGGCCCCAATCTGGCTCATCTCGCCAGCCGCGAAACCCTGGGCGGGGGCATTTTGCGAAACACGCCCGAGAGCCTGATGCTTTGGCTAACCAATCCGCAAGCGGCCAAGCCCGGCAATCGCATGCCGGATACGCCGCTGTCCGCTATTGAGCGCGACGCGCTGCTGGCGTATCTGGAGTCGCTCAAATGAGCGCCTGGCTCTGCGCCATCGACCACAAGCGCGTCGGGATTCTCTACATGCTATCGGCGCTGTTGTTCTTCCTGGCCGGCGGAATGGAAGCCATGGTGATGCGGGCGCAACTGGCTGCGCCGAACCTGAAACTCATTGCACCGGAAACTTACAACCAGATGTTCACCATGCACGGCACCACCATGATCTTTCTGGTCGCGATGCCCGTGCTTACTGGTTTCGGCGTGTACCTGGTCCCGCTGATGATCGGGGCGAATGAAATGGCGCTGCCATCGCCTGGGCGCGCTGAGTTTCTGGATGCAATTCTTCGGCGGCCTGCTGTTGTATTTCAGCTTCGCCACGGGAACGGCGCCGTCCGCAGGTTGGTTCAGTTATGCGCCGCTGAGCGAGAAAGCTTTCTCGCCGGGCCCGGGCCTGACGTATTGGGCGCTGGCGCTGCTCATGATCGCGGGCGGCTCCATCGGGTCGGCCATCAACCTGATCGTGACTATCGCAACCGAGCGCGCGCCCGGGATGACGATGCGCCTGGTCCCGCTGTTCGTGTGGATGACGCTGGTGACATCCATCATGATCGTCTTCGCCCTGCCCGCGCTGGCGGCATCCTTAACGATGCTATTGAGCGACCGGTTGCTGCACGCCCGCTTCTTCGATGCGGCGCAAGGCGGCGCCCCGCTGTTGTGGCAGCATTATTTCTGGATTTTCGGGCACCCGGAAGTCTATATCGTCGTGCTTCCCGCCTTCGGGATGATCTCGGAAATCATTCCCGTGTTCTCGCGCAAGCCGATTTTCGGGTATCCGTTCATGGCAACTTCCACCGTTGCCATCGCGTTCTTAAGCTACGGCGTGTGGGTGCATCATATGTTCGCCGTCGCCCTCGGAAGGGATTTTCTCGCAGTATTCGCCGCCGCCAGCATGCTGATCGCGGTCCCCACGGGCATGAAGATTTTCAGTTGGATCGCCACCATGTGGGGCGGAGCGATTCGATTTACAACGGCCATGCTGTTCGCGCTGGCGTTCCTGTTGGAATTCACCGTAGGCGGCTTGAGCGGCGTGGCTTTTGCGACAGTACCGGTCGACTGGCAGATGACGGATACCTACTTCGTCGTCGCGCACATTCACTACGTGCTGTTCGGTGGCACGGTGTTCGCGCTGCTGGCGGGCGTTCACTACTGGTTCCCTAAAATGAGCGGACGAATGCTGGATGAAAAGCTGGGCCGATGGAGCTTCTGGCTGATCGTCCTCGGCTTCAACACAGCGTTTTTCGTGCAGCATTTTCTCGGCCTGCTGGGCATGCGGCGACGCGTTTACACTTATCCCGATCTGCCGTGGTTCGGCGCGCTGAACCTCATTTCCACCATCGGCGCGGCCATTCTGGTGTTCGGCATCCTGCTGTTCTGCGCGAACCTCGCCATGAGCCTCTTTTTCGGGAGCGCGGCGGGCGACGATCCCTGGAACGCCTGGACGCTCGAATGGGCCGCTGCTTCGCCGCCGTCGCTTCAGAATTTCGCCGAGATTCCGCAAGTCCGCAGCCGGCGGCCGTTGTGGGATCTCAAGCATCCCGAAGCGCCGGATTGGATGCATGAGCCAGCCTTGAGAGGTGGCTCATGATGAAGCGCGCGCAATTAGGCATGGCGATATTCCTGATCGCCGAAGCTGTGTTCTTTTTCCTGCTTATCCTCGCCTTCATCTATTTCCGCGCGAAAGGAAACCTGAGCCTGCGAGGCGGGATCTCTCGACACCGCGTTGTTGCTCGCCAGCAGCCTCAGCATGTGGCGCGCGATCGGCGGTTCCCGCGTATGGCAGGCGCTGACTATTGTGCTGGGCGCTGCTTTCCTAGCCGGCCAAGGCAGCCAGTATGTGCGCCTGATTCGCGATGGCGTCACGATCGGCCAGGGGCTGTTCGGAACGACATTCTTCACGTTAGTCGGTGCGCATGGATTGCATGTTCTGGCCGGGCTGGTGGCGCTCGCGGTCGTGCCGTCCACGCGCGCTGCGAACCCTCGCGCTGTACTGGTATTTCTTCGCGGGCGTATGGGTGGTGATCTTCCTGGCAGCCTACGTCTGGGGCGCGGCATGAACGTGTGGGATTGGGAGCCGTCCGTTGTGATCGGCTGCGCCGCGCTCGCGATCGGCTACATCGCCCTGGTGCGCGAGCGCGGATTCCATCGCGCGCCTTATTTTCTGGCGGGCGTCCTATTGCTGCTGCTCGATCTGGTCTCACCCATCGACACGCTCGGCGACCAATACCTCTTCAGCGCGCACATCGTCCAGCATTTCCTGCTGGCGCTGGTGATCCCGCCCTTGCTGCTGCTGGGCACTCCGCGCTTCGATCTCGGCCAGCTTAATCAATTGGAACGCGTTCTCGGGCAGCCGCCTGTTTCCTGGCTCTTGGGCGTCGGGACATGCTCGCCTGGCACATACCCGCGTTGTTCAACGCCGCTCTCGCGAACGACGGCCTGCACATTTTCCAGCACCTGAGTTTCCTGGTCACCGGTACGATATTTTGGTGGCCGATTTTGGGGCCGCTCGAAGATCGCCATCTGCCGGCGCTCGCGTCGGTCTCTTATTTGTTCAGCGCCTGCATTTGTTGCAGCCTGCTGGGCGCTTTCCTGACGTTCGGCCCGGCCGGCCTTTATCCCGCGTACCTGAATCCGCCAGCACACCTTTGGGGACTCGACCCCAAGAGTGACCAGCAATTGGGCGGCTTACTGATGTGGATCCCCGGCTGCTTCGTCTACCTCTCGGGAATCCTCTCGACGGTGATGCGGTGGTACGCGGAGGAGCGCACGGCATGAGCAGGCCCACCAGTTACGCGCCGATCGTTCTGGCCGCGGGAGTCATGTTGACATTGTGGGGCGCGGCATCGACATGGATTGTATCGGCCGTTGGTCTGGTGGTGATTGGCATCGGAGCGGCGCGCTGGTTGCGAGATTTGAAGACAAAAGAAGTTCGAAATGAAAACTGAGAATCCCTGGTTACATCATTACGCCATTTTCGTTGGACTCTGCGCTCTCGCCGCGGTCGCGGCCGGCGCCGTCGTCACCAGCCTGGAGCGCCCCATCGCCACCAACTCGGCGATCACCATCAACCCCGCCTTTGAGTCCTGGCACCTGATCCTCGGCATCGTCGCGGGCGTCCTGATGGTTGGGTTAGCTGTTTGGGTCATCTTCGAGAAACCTGGCAAACAGCTCGTTCAGTTTGGCTGGATCGCGCTGGCGGCCGGGGTGATCGAAGGCGTTCTGGGAGCAAGGGTCGTGCTCCAGTCGCTGCCACCTCTAACCGACATTCTGCACGCGCTACTGGGACAGCTCTCGTTTGGCGTAGTGGTAGCCATTGCCGTGATGACGTCGGAGAGTTGGAACCATGGCCCCGAGCCGATCGAAGATACCTGGAAGCCCTCCCTGCGGTCGCTGGCAATCGCGGTCCCAGCCATCATTCTGCTCCAGACCACGCTGGGCGCTTCGTATCGCTACCGCGCCATTGGCGTCCTCTGGCATATCCTGAACGCCATGATCGTCCTGCTTCTAATTCTGATCGTGGCTGTTTTCCTGATCCGCCAGTTCCCCCTGCATCCAACGCTGCGGCCCGCCGCCGTTGCCCTGGCGGTTATCACCGGAACTCAAGTGATGCTCGGGTTCACCACCTTCATGATGCTGATCCTGTTCCCGGAGACCAGCCTCGCGGTGGTGATCACCAGCGTCCTGCACGTCACCACGGGCTCTCTCACCTTCGGGCCGGCCTGGCGCTCGCCATGCTGATCCGCTATAACATCCGGGTCGGCGAGGTCACTCACCGGTCAGTGACCGCCAGGTGACCCCGCCGGGCTGGATTTTTGGCGAGGCTTTGATACACTTGTGACCGAGCCGAACAGTGTATACGGATCCAAGTGCTGATCACGAACCCTTTAAACTCTTCTGAGCTAGTCTTTCCCACTCTCGAGTGCTTTCACATCGTCGGATTCGCCCTGTCGATCGGAACCATCGCCATCGTAGATTTTTCCCTGCTGGGCATCGGCATGCGCCGGCAGACTCCGGCGCAGCTCGCCAAGGACACCTGGCTTTGGACGCTCAGCGGCCTGGTGCTCATGTTCTTTACCGGCCTGCTGCTGTTTTCCTCCGACCCGGACATGTACTATCTGAATTGGCCATTTCTGATCAAGATGGTCTTTTTCGTGTCGGCGGTTGTTTTCCATTACACCGTTCATCGCAAGACCGTCGCCTCGGACAGCCCGCCGCGCAATGGAAAGCTGGTGGCCTGCGTATCGCTGGCCTTGTGGTGCGGCGTCATTTTCGGCGGGATCTTCATCGGGTTCGTCTATCCGGGACTCAGCTTAGGTTAGCTATTTAGGCAGCCATCGCATGCTTCTCTCATTCGCCCAATGGATCCAGTTGACCGGGTTCTTCACGGCCCTGCGTGGATCGGCTTACGTCTATCCGATCGTCATGTCCATGCACATGGTCGGTATCGCGATGTTCGGCGGAATGGTGTTGATGACGGACATGCGGCTGCTCGGCTGGGGCATGCGCAAGCGATCGATCGCCGACGTGGTGGACCAATTCCGCGTCCCGAAGCGCTGGGGGCTGCTGCTGATCGTTACCTGCGGCGTCCTGCTGGCGGGTTCCAAAGCTGAAGAGTATTACTACAATGCGTTCTTTCGGGCCAAGCTGATTCTGCTGGCGGCAGTGGCAGTGCATGAACTGGTGTTTCGCCGCAGCGTCTATGCCGACCCCGCCGCGCTGGATCGGGCGCCTAGCGTTCCCGGCAGCGCCAAACTGGCTGCTGCTCTGTCCCTGGTGCTTTGGGCTGTCCATCGCCTGCTGCGGGCGCGGGATCGGCTACATTGAGCCGCCGCTCAACAAAATCCACGCCCGGATTCATTTCAGATCATTTCACCCAACAACGCCGCGCTGGCTGCTCTGCGAGTTCCAGGCGCAGCAAAAGGACCGGACCACTAACATGTTGCTTCTTCAAACCAACGCCATATCGGACGCTCTGAATAGTTCCGAGTGGGTTTTCCCCATCGCCGAATGCTTTCACATCGCTGCCTTCGCGTGGTCCATCGGCATGATCGCCCTGGTGGATTTTCGTCTTCTCGGACTCGGCCTGCGGCGGGAGACCAGTCCGGAAATCGCCCGGGCCACGGCGCCCTGGACCTTGCTGGGATTAGCTGTCGTTCTGCTTTCCGGTCCCATTCTGTTTCTGTCCGATCCGCGGATGTACCTCTATAACCCCGCGTTCCGGTTCAAGATCGGCGCGCTGGTGCTCGCGATTATCTTCAACTACACGATTCATCGCAAGGTGGCATTGTCGGACAAGTCGTCCACCGGGGTCCGCGTAGTGGTCGGGGTTGTTTCGCTGGCTCTGTGGGTCAGCGTCGTGTTCGGTGGCCTGTTCATTGCATTTGCGTAAGTAGACTCGGGAGGCTCAGGTGTTTGTACTTTCTTTATTCCAGTGGCTGCAAAGCCTCAGTATGATGACTTTCATCCGGGAGTCCGGGCTCACTTATCCAGTGATTATGAGCACGCACCTGACGTGCATCGCCGTCTTCGGCGGGATGATCGTGATGACCGACCTGCGGATGCTCGGGGTAGCGCTGCAGAACCGCCCCATCGCCGACGTAGTGAACGGATTGCGCTGGTGGAAGCGCCTGGGCTTCGTCATCATGTTCACCATGGGATTCCTGCTGTTTGGCTCGAAGGCCGCCGATTACGATCCGAACCCTTACTTCTGGACCAAGATGACGATCCTGGTGCTGATCGGCATACACGCGCTGATCTTTCGGCCGCGCGTTTATAACCATCCAGAGAAGCTGGATGAGTCGCCAGTCATCCCAACGCGCGCCAAGGCGGCCGCGGCGCTATCGCTGGTGCTGTGGACCGGCATGGTCTGCGCGGGACGCCTGATTGGCTACTATGAGCCGCCCAGCCAAAAAGGGCACGTAGTTTCGGTCGCCCCCACGAAGTAAGGCTTAGAGCTTGTCAGGGAAATAACCATTCCAAATTGCGCAGCAGCCGGCGTAGCGCACGCGCCCACGCGTGCCGCGTTCACACTCGTGTGAACGTGAGTTAGTTTAGTGAGCCGGGGCCAGGCTGGCCGTCTCGATGTGCTTCGGATTGCCCCAGGCGATGAACGTTTCGCTGCCGTGGTGAAACAGCTTCGGATATCCCAGAGCCATCTTCCCGCCCTTCGCCACTTCTACGCTGGGACCGGCGACGCCTGAAGAGCTCACGCGGCGAACCATCACTTTCGCGCCCGCTGGATCCTGCTCCAGCCAGGAAACGATTGCGCCGCCATCTTCATCGAGCGCCAGCGAAGTGTAGCCGAACGCGTGGCCGGCGCTGAGCAGAACCGGCTTGGTGAAGGTGGAACCGGCATCGCTGGAAAATGCCATCAGGTCGCGCGGCTTGTCATTAGCGCCGGTAAACCAGGCCACCGCCACGTGATCGCCATTCGCTTTGACGGACGCCGCGTTGGTTGGGCAGGCGTTGATTTCCCAGTTATCGGCGCTCACGATTTTGGGCATGGACCAATGCCCATTTTCAAGCCGGGTAACCGCGATGTCGCGAATGTCTTCTTTAGTGTGAGCACGGAAAGCCACCAGCAGTCCTTTGGACGTCTGGGTAACCGCCGTGGGGCAGCAGCCGCACACGTCGCCGTCCAGCACCTCTTCCCGAACTTCTTTACCCGTGGCGTCCACGATGGTGCGTTTCAACGAAACCGGGGCGTCTTCGCCTTTGAGCGCTTCCAGCCAGAAGATCGAACCTCCGCCATCGGGGTTGGCGATCATCGAAGCCAAGCCATGCTGAACCGCGCTGTGATCGTGATGCGCCTGAAGCGGCATCGTCCAATGCGTTCCATCGGTGGAGGAAGAAACGTAGACGTACTCCGCATCGCTGTCACCGCCTTCGGGCGCTTCCACCCAATGCGCGAACCAATGCCCGCCGGGCAGTGCGATCACCTCCGGCATCTCAGCCGGATGATGAAAGAAGTGGCGATGCGCCGCGATGGTCATCGCAGGCGACCAGGTTGCGCCGTGCCGCACCGCGTACCTCAAAGCGAAGGCGCCTTGCGAAGGCTCGATCCAACTAAACACCGCGGCGCCGTCCGGTGCCACGGACCAGTTCGGTTGCAGGCTGCCAGGCCCAGCTGGATTCGCCAGCGGAGTGGCGGAGAAGGTTTGGGAGAGGGCCGGCAGAGCGAGCGCGGCGGCGAGCAAAAGTGAGCGTAACATGACGTGAGAACTCCTCTTCTAGGAGACCACGGATCGGTTGCCATCTTCAATAGGAAGGTGGTACGATGCCCGATTCTGATGAGAAATTGTCTGATCGTCGTTGTAATATCCGTAATTCCCGCCTTCGCCCAAACGTACCATCCACCCCGAACCGCCAACGGCCAGCCCGATTTGCAAGGTATCTGGCAAGCGGAGACCACTGCCTCCTACGACATTGAGCCGCATGCCGCGCTTTTGGGAATGCCCGCTGGAACGGGGATCGTAGTGGGCGGCGAAATACCGTACACGCCGGAAGCGGCCGCGAAAAGGGAACAAAACTTTAAGAACCGCGCCACGGCCGATCCGAACAACAAGTGTTTCTTGCCGGGCGTCCCACGCGCCAACTACATGCCGTTGCCTTTTCAGATTTTTCAAACAGCGAAGGACGCCGCGATTCTGTATGAATACGTCCACGCCTACCGGCTGATTCCGCTGGATGGCAGCAAACATCCCGACGACGTGGATTTCTGGATGGGCGATTCGCGCGGCCATTGGGATGGCGACACCCTGGTGGTGGACGTTGCCGATAATAATGACCAAACCTGGTTCGACGCTTCCGGCAACTTCCACAGCGGGGCTTTGCACGTCGTAGAGCGCTACACGCGCACCGGCCCGAATACCATCAGCTACGAAGCCACCATAGAAGATCCCAAGGTGTTCACCAGGCCCTGGAAGATCAGCCTGCCCCTCTACCGCCGGGCGGAGAAAAATCTGCAGCTCCTGGAATACGATTGCTACGCCTACGAGGAACCAAGCAAATGAAAACGATACTCCTCGGATTGTTCTTGTCTCTCACTGTGCTTGCTCAAACGCCCGGGCCACAGGAGACGCCCCGCGAGAAGCCTGCTGTCAAGGCCGGTCCCATGCCGCGCGGCGCCGATGGGAAGCCCGATTTTCAGGGCGTTTGGGAGGTTCGCAGTCCAGGAGGAAATGCCGCTTACGACGTGGAGGATCATTTGCAAGCGGTCTACGGAATTCCGCCCGGCAAAGGCGTGATCGTCGATCCCAAGGACGGCAAGATTCCTTATCTGCCCGCGGCTGCGCAACGCAAGAAGGATCTGGTGGCGCATCACATGTACGACGATCCGGAGGCGCATTGCTTTCTATCCGGCATCCCGCGCCAGGTCTATGCGCCGTTCGGATTCCAGATTTTGCAGCCCGGCTAACTACGTCCTGTTTCTATTCGAGAATTTTCACGCGTACCGCGTGATTCCCACCGACGGCCGCCCGCATCTGCCCGCCGATATCAAACAGTTCGAAGGGGACTCGCGCGGCCATTGGGAAGGCGACACCCTGGTGGTGGATGTCACCAATCAGAACGACAAAACGTGGTTCGACATGGCGGGCAATTTTCACAGCGATGCGTTGCACGTGATCGAGCATTACACGCCGGTGGATGCGAACACGATCGCCTACCAAGCCACCATAGAAGATCCCAAGACGTTTAGCCGGCCCTGGAAGATCGCCTTCCCGATCACGCGAATTACCCGCCCGGGTTACGAAATCATGGAGCTGGCTTGCGTGGAAGGCGAACGGGATCTCAAGCACTATACCGAAGGCGAAGGCGGAGCGAACAAACCCAAGCCGTGAAACCCGGGCGAGCCAAATCGCGTCGCGTATACGTGTTTGACAGTATGGCGAGGAGTTCCCGCGGATCGAGCGCGAGACCAGGTTCTGCCAGGGCGGGGGCCGCGCGCTTGCAGCATGGATTTCCCGCTTACTTGATTGCGGTGATGGAAGATGCGCCACGGCTGGTTTTGCGGCATGGCCGTGCTCATGATGAAAGGCGGCGCGCGCAGGCTGCCGCGAAGTAATCATCAAACGTGGACTACATCGTTGGTCAGCGTGCCCAGTTTTTCGATGGTCACAGAAACCGGGCCGCCCAGTTTGTTCAGATCGATGTTTTGCACCGCGCCGCCTTGCGCGGATTTCTTGAGCGCCGTGCCCATGGACACGATATCGCCGGGAAGCAGCGTCAGGTGGCTGGATAAGAATTCGAGCACTTCCGGAATCTTGTAGAACAGATTTTCGGTGTTGTCTTCAGTGACAAGCTGCCCTTTGTGGCTGCACGAAACCGTCAGATTGTGCGGATCGGCGATTTCGTCCTTGGTAACCAGCCACGGACCCATGCAGGCGAACGTGTCGCAGCATTTGTAGCGTCCCGGATAGCTCACCCAGGTATCGACGTATTCGATCGCCTTCGCATCGCCAGCCTTGGGATGAATGGCGCGGTAATGAAAAGTGTCTTCGGCGCGCATGGTGGGAGAAGTGATGTCGTTATGGATGGTGTAGCCGAAAACGTAATCGTAGGCGTCGCGCGCCGCGATGTTCTTGGCTGTTTTGCCGATGACCACGGCCAGCTCGGGTTCCGGATGCACGCGCCCATAGTGCGGCTTGCATTCGATAGCGCCTCCGTCGCCCAGGAGCGAACTGGCGGGTTTGATGAACATGGCGGGATGCTTCGGTCCTTGCAGGATGCGATCGCTGTTGGCGCTGTTGTTCAGCGCCAGACAGCAGATCTTGGAAGGACGGCGTACGGGCGGATGCCAAATGATGCCATCGAGCGAAAACGTTTCGCCGGATTCGCCAATCTCCTGGCCTGTTTCGATAAGTTCCAGAATGCTCCGCGGGCCTGAGATCTCAACCAGCGTACTGCCGTCGGGCGAGATCCCGATGCGGTCCTTGCCGCCGGCGCGAAAACTGGCCAGTCTCATTTTGAGTCCGGGATTACCGCCATGATCTCGCACTCCACCAACAATGGCTCGCGCAGATCGGGCGTGGCGAAGGTATGCCGCGCCGGCCGCGAATGGGGATCGGGAAACATCTGCACCCAGTATTTATTGACGACCGGCCGGTTCGCCATATCTTTCAGCCAGACATTCAACTTGATGATGTGCTCCGGCGTTGCGCCGCCCGCTTCCAGGACTGTCCGCACATTGGCGAACATCTGCTCGCACTGCGCCTCCACCCCCTCTGCCACCTTGCCGGTTCCCGGATTCTTTCCGAAGATGCCGCCGCTGGCGAGAAAAGGTCCCAACCGGCTGGCATTCGGGATCGGATTTACATGTTCCAGTCCGGGCACTTCGATACTGATGCGTTTGCTCATTTTAGTAGTGTAGCGAGTACATCCTTCAGGCCGGGGCCCTCCTGGCCTTTGAAATCTTCCAGGCGGCGAAAAATCTCGCCCGCGGCTTGATGAAACTCGGGAGGCAGGCCCGCGCTTTGCAACGTTGCCGCGATCTCGCGCATTTCGCCGGTATAGCGCCAGGCCTTGGGAGCGGCGCGCGCAATCTCGCGTTCCAGGCCAGGAAGCGAAGGGCCGCTACGAGCCCACTGCCGCTCCAGATCCTCGAAGACCTCCAGTTGTTCGGCCGCGGCGAGCACCGCGCAGGCAAGGGCGACGGAGCCTTTGGAATACGCGGCGAAACACATTTTCAATGCGGAGGCGCGGCCGATGCCTCCGGCCAGGATCTCCATTTCGATCGGCCCCGCGGAAAAATACGGCGCGACACTGGCAGCATGTTCTCCAGAAAGATAGAGCCAGGTCCGATTGCGCGTATTGGATGGCGGACCGATGATGCCTCCATCCACGAACCGGGCGCCGCCCTCTTCCAGCCGGAGTGCGATGCGTTGGGCGCGCTGAGGCGATATGGCGTTCGCGTCGACATACATGCCCTGGTAGGAATGCCGCGCAACTTGCTCCGCGATTTCCTCGGCGAATTCCGGAGGACAGACACTCACGATCACCGGGCAAAGACGGCAGAGCTCGGCGAGGGTTAGGGCATCCTGCAGGCCAGCCTCAGATGCGCGCTTTTGCGTGGACGCGCTACGGTTTTCAGAAGCCCAGAATACATGGTTGCCACTGTTGCGGGCGGAAACGCCCACAACAATTCCCATTTGTCCCGGATGTACGATCCCAATGCGCTGACTCGTCATGATCCTCGCGGCTACTGCCGGCTCTCCGACGACATCATAAACTTCTTGCCGACGGCGTTTCGACAGTCATCTCCGAACTCGGCGCCTTCCTGAGTGACTGCTCGGACGGTTTGCGCCAGACGGGCCCTTGCCCTCGATCGCCTTGGAAGTATCGATCGCTTTGGAACCATCGATCTGGCAGTTGCTCGTGAACTCCCGCCAATTTTTTCATGATTCGCGTATGAACCGAGTCTCCTTCGAACTGAATCAAGGACGACGGGCTTGCGCTGAGATTCTAAAAAAGATCCGCCATCCAGTTTCGCAGAAAGTCGCTCACAATGGTCCCGAACTAAGAATCGATTCTCTTTATTTGGGGAAGCGCCACTCCACGATGATTGTCGGATCTAAGCGGCCTTTACAAGTCTATCGATATGATCTGTAAGGAGATATCAGAGTGGGCAGGAAGCTGTAGTACTTTTCGATCAGTCACCCCAGGACGGTACGTGGAGATAGGGTATTTTTCTCTCCCCCCAATTAACCCGTGTCCCGGTACCCCGTCGGGTTACAGTTCTATAACGCTGACATAACTCCTTTATAATCAATATATAGATGGTTTAGGCGAGAGGCATATCACTGTAGTACTGCCGTACCTATTCCGTATTGACGGGCATCCAAACTCAGGGTAATAGTAATACTGGTACCTTGAAGGAGGACCGGTTAATGAAGAAAACACTTCTCTTGATTACATTCGTCTTTGGCTTGGGTTCCTCGGCATGGGCTAGTACATGCATGTCGTCGACTCTAGCCGTTTATGATGTATCTGGTTTCACGTGTAGTCTCGGCGACCTCACGTTCAGCGACTTTATGTACATTCCTGCGTCGTCCGGCGGAGCCATTGCGCCACCCGACGCCGGCGTTACTGTGACCCCGGTCACCACCGGGCCCACCGGCTTCACCACCGACACCGGGCTGCTATTCACGGCTGCTTGGCTGGCGTCTTCCGGGCAGACCGTGGATTCCTCGATCAGCTATGACGTTTCCACCACCAATCCGGGCGGCATTACCGACCTGGCTGAGGTAATCGTCGGTGGGGCGTTAGGCACTGGCGCTGCCAGCGTGGCCGAAACGGGCGCAATCCCACCCGCAGCCCCATCCCTGCTTCTGGACACTGCGTTCAGCTCTGGTTTCAACAGCCCGAGCGACGAGGTTACGTTTCCTCCTGCGGACTCGTTAAGCCTGACCAAGGACATCGCTTTGGTTGGCGGAAGCGCTGGATCCGCTCACGTCTCCGATGTCTATAATTTGTTCTCCGAGGGCACAATCGACGACCACCCCGGAACCGTCTCTGGTGATTCTTTGTACTGGGCTGCTGGGCTTGGTGCCGATCGCGCGGCGCAAATTCCTGCGTTGATTCTGGCTATTCGGTGATGAGAGAACGTGTAGTGGGCAATTTTGCGCGAATCACGATGGCCGGTTCCAGGTCGAAGGCCGTGTCCCGAGAGATTCGGCCCACTACCGCTTCACCGGCAGCGTTCCATCGGCCGCGACGGCGTTCAGAGAAGTGACGTCCATGGGCGGCTGAGAACATTCAAAGTCCTCGCATAGAGGACCACGTTTCATGATCCAAACCTGAGAGGTCTGAACCTGAGCGCTGGACCACGCGTGTCCTGGCGGGCTCGGAAGGCTGGAGGTGTGCCAGGCCGCGAGGATTCGTGTGTCCCGGCTCCCAAGCCTCCCATGCGTACTGAACCAGATTCTATGCAGACTAGCCGGAGGTCCTACATGACAAGAGTTTGTCTCAGCGTTTTAGTTGTCTCCATCGTCGCATTATCCGCATGTAACGCGTCGAAACAGTCCTATCTCGCGAAGGGGAACAAATTCTTTGCGGCGGGCAAATATCCGGACGCGGCTCTGAATTACCGTGCGGCAATCCAAAAAGACGCAGCCTACGGAGAGGCGTACTATCGTTTGGGGCTGACGGCCATCAAGCTGCAACAGGCAACGGATGCTTACAATGCTCTAAATCGCGCGGTGCGGCTGTCGCCCGCGAATTTGGACGCCAAAAGTCAGTTCGCCAACGTCTGCCTCAGCTTGTACCTGGCGGACCGTAACCATTCGCAGGTTCTCTACACGCAAATCGGGAGCTTGGCTGATGAGTTTCTCGCCCAAAATGCCAGCTCATATGAAGGGCTGATGCTGAAGGGCTATCTGGCCTCCACGGACCGTAAGCAGAAAGAGGCCATCGAATACTTTCGCAGGGCGCTACGTGCGGGTTCCGCCGATGCCGGCGTGGTTACCGAGCTGGCGCACCTTCTGATTCAGGATGGCGAGACTCAAGAGGGCGAGCAACTGGCGACGAATCTGATCGTCCGTAATCGGACCTCTTACGGCCCCGCGTACGACCTGATGTATAACTTCTACCTGAAAGCCGGTCGGCCGCAGGAAGCGGAGGCCACGCTGCAAGTTGAAAGCAGACAACAACCCCAAGAATGCCGGACTACATCCTGCAACTCGCCCGTCACTATAACGGCGAGCATAACGCCGCGGGAATGAAAGGCGCCCTGGCTCGGCTCCTGGACGATCCAAAGGATTTTCCGCAAGCCCGGCTCTCGATCGGTGATTTCTACCTGGGCCTGCGCGACTACCCCGAAGCCATCAGCTTATTACCAGCAGGGCGCAAACTCCAGCCGGGATGCCAAGGCAAAAGTTGCTTACCAGACGAGATCAGTTCTGGCTCTTTTGAGCGCAGGGGAAGAAGGACGATGCTATTCAACTGGCTGAGCATCTGCGCCAGGGGCATCCGAACGACCATGCCGTCCTTCGGGTACACGCCGATCTGCTGCTGGATCGCGGCCAGCCCGCGCAGGCAGACCTCATCATACGCGAATTCCAAACATTATTGAACCTGAACTCGAACGACGCTCCTTTGCGCATGCAGTTGGGCCGCGCTTACCGCTTGAAGGGAGACTTGGAAGGCGCGCGCAGCCAGTTCTTGGATGTGATCCATGGGGGCCAGGATGTTTTGGCCGCTCGTTACGAACTGGCCGATCTCAGCCTGACTCTTCACCGGCCCCAGGAAGCGGTGCAGCAAGCCAAGCGAGATTCTGAGCACGCAGCCCAACGATCGCCGCGCCCGGTTTCTTTACGCCCGCGCCTTGATCGGAACCGGTGATCGCCGAAGCGGCGCGCGGTGTGCTCACCAGGCTGATTCAGGATTTTCCGCAGGATGCCGAGCCGCAGCTGCAAATGGGGCTGCTAGCGCTATCCGAGAAGAATTTCCCCCAGGCCATCGACATTTTGAGCAAGCATCGCGCGTCGGGCGATGCCCGCACGTTTGCCGCGCTGGCCAACGCCTATTTGAACGAAAAGCAGTTTGACCAGGCCCGCGCGATCTTGCATGAGGGGCTGGGCCGCTGGCCGGGTTCTTCTGTTCTCATGGAGCAACTCGGGGACACCGAAGCTCTTTCCGGAAATTACGATCTGGCGCTGTCGCAATACCAGAAGCTGCTTTCGGTGGAACCGAAGTCGGTCCATCCTAAGGCGGCGCATGGCCGAAGTGCTCGATATCGCGGGCGATCATAGCCGCGCGCTGGCCTATTATCAACAGGCGCACGATCTGGCTCCCAACGACGCCGCGAGCCGCTGAAAGTCTGGCCGACGCATTGGCGCGAGCCGGCCGCCTGGACCAAGCCAGAGCGATCTACCAGGCCGTGGCGAAAGCTCATCCGGAAAACGCGCCCGCCCTGAATAATGTGGCTTTTTTTCTGGCGGACAGCGGCGGTGATTTGGACCAAGCCCTGCGGCTGGCGAAAAATGCCCTGGCCGCAAGTCCAGGGCAACCCAGCTTCTCCGATACCATCGGCTACATTTACCTCAAGAAAGGGATGCTGGACAGCGCGATCCAATCGTTCAGCACTCTAGCGCATCGCTATCCCACGTCCGCCAGTTTCCGTTACCACTTGGGACTGGCTTTATTCCAGAAGGGCGAGCGATCCGTGGCGCGCAAGGAACTTCAAGCCGCGCTGGCGAATCATCCTTCTCCTCAAGAGACTGTCCGAATCCGGGAGCTGCTGAATGCGATCAGCTAAGTTCGCCATCCAGCTCGCCATGTTTTTTATTCCTAACGACTGATTGAAAGGACGAACGCATGTTTCTCATACTCACTCTAGGCGGCCTTTCCGTTGTTCTGGCATTGATTCTGACGCCGCTCATTCGGGATCATATCGGCAAGCTCGGCTTTCTGGATCATCCGGACGGCGTTCGCAAGAAACACGCCAAGGCGGTACCGCGGGTAGGCGGGATTGCGATCGTCCTGGCTTACGTTTCAACTTTCGCCATCGCCCTCGCTCTGCCCTTTAGCTACACCTACGTCTTGCATCGCACGCTGCCGCACATCCTGCATCTCATGCTGGCGGGTTCTGTCGTGTTCGCGACTGGCATACTGGACGACCGGCTGCGTTTGAGCGCCTGGAAGAAGCTCGCCGGGATCGCGGGCGCGGCAGTGCTGGCCTACGGCGCTGGAATCCGAGTGGACATTCACATCCTGCACGGCCTGCCGGCCTGGCCCGGATTGGGATTTGCTCTGACGGTGATCTGGCTGATCGGATGCACCAACGCGTTCAATCTGATCGACGGCATGGACGGTCTGGCGGCGGGAGTGGGCCTGGTGGCCACCGTCACCATGTTGATCGCGGCGCTGACACAGGGCAACTTGCCGCTGGCCTTGCGACCCTGCCATTGGCCGGCTGCCTGCTCGGATTCCTGCGCTACAACTTCAACGGCGCCTCGGTTTTCCTGGGCGATTGCGGCAGCTTGCTGATCGGCTTTCTGCTGGGTTGCTATGGCGCGTTGTGGAGCGAGAAGTCGGTCACGTTGATCGCGCTCACGGTGCCGCTGCTGGCGGTGTCAATTCCGCTGTTGGAAGTGGTGTTGTCCATCGTCCGGCGCTATCTGCGAAATCGGCCGATCTTCGAAGCCGACCGCGGGCACATTCACCATAAACTGCTGGAGCGGGGCTTGAGCCCAAGGGCGCGGTCCTTACGATTTATGCGTTCTGCGGCGTGGTGGCGCTGCTATCGCTGGTGGCGAGTTCGCTGCGCAACCAGTTCAGCGGATTGATCGTGATCGTGTTTTGCGCGGCCGCTTGGATGGGCATTCAACAGTTGGGTTATACCGAATTCGCGATGGCCGGCCGGCTGTTCCTGCAAGGCGGATTCCGGCGCATCATCGATTTTGAGACCCGCCTGGTGGAGTTCGAAAACACCCTGGCGCGCGCCACCGGGATTGAAGAGTGCTGGGTGCGAATCCGTTCCGGCAGCCGCGAGTTTGGATTCCGAGGCGTCCGGATGAATTTTGAAGGCTTGGTTTTCGAAGACTTCCAGCGCGGCGGATTCCAATCATACGTGGGAATTACGAATCCCGCTGGCCGATACCCAGAACGTGAACTTTTTTCACGACGTCGGGGTCGAGACCAGCTCCATCGTGCTGAGCGCTTTCGCTACCGCGGTGGAACACGGGATGCGGGCTTGCATGGACCGTTGTCTTCGCGAAGAGACGGTCAGCCATTCCGCTGAGGTTGTGAAGATGCCGCCGATCGTGAAACGCTTCTATGCCGCCAGCGCCGCGGCGGGTGCAGGGAGTTCGAATTAGGCGGTCTTGCCGGCGAGCACGTTTCGGGATGTCTCTAACGCCAGACGTGCCGCGCCCACGGGCGTCTGGTCCGCAAGACCTCCGAAAATTTCCACCGCCACGGCGCCGGAATACTGCTTTTCTTCGAGCAATTGAAAGAAAAGCCGCAGATCGATGACGCCCTGGCCGGGCAGCGTGCGCTGGGCGTCGCGAATCGCCTCCGGTGGAGCGGACGGGCTATCGGAAAGATGCACGTCGAGGACGCGATCTGCCGGGACGCCGCGGATCCACTCCGGGTCGCTGCCGGCGTGATGCCAGTGCCAGGTGTCCAGAATCAGCCCCGCGTTGGATGATACCGAAAGGGCGAACTCCAGCATCTCCGCGTTCCGCCAGATGAATTCATAAGGCTGAGCGCGCCGCGAATGCAGTGGCGTAATGCGTTCCAGCGCCAATCGAATGGAATAATCATCCAGAACCGTACAGCATTGTTTCAGCCGCTCGCGATAAATCTCGGCCTGCGCGTCGCGCGGCTGCTCCGATGCTGGCGGAATTCCCAAAAGAGCAACTTTACACCCTGCCTGCGCCGCAAGTTTGCAAGCGCCAGGCAGCCTGGGAAACGTAGCAGCGAACGCGGCCTCGTCCTGGCGAACCTCCACCGGAAGCTGCATGGCTGTTGCGGGCACCTCAATATCGCCGGCAACCATTGGAAGCGGTAGATCTCTCGGCATGACGGCGCCCTGGTAGCCGGTTTCAGCGGCCAACTGCGCGAGTCCCGGCCAGGGCACGCGCCAACCGATGGTGGCGGGGTGTAGGGATAAACGCAATTCACACGATACAACCGGACGAAGTATACTGATCGCCGAATGTGCAACATTGATTCGTGGAGGTTGGATGCGTCCCAGAACTAGAGTTGTGATATCGGTCGCCGGCGCGCTCTTGCTGGCGCACCTGGCCTTTGCCGACGACAGCGCGCGTCTTCTGCGCGTCGATCATTATGTCCGTGTGCATTCCACCGTGCCAGCCATCGCGGGCCAACCATCGGAGATCTACGTGCGCGAAGTGGTGCAGGCCGGTGTCGCGCTGCGAGGCCCGGCTCCCGATCGCGTGGCGCTCTTCGTCCATGGCGCGGGCACGCCCGCCGAAGTCGCTTTCGACGTTCCGTATCAGGACTACAGTTGGATGGCGTACCTGGCGCACGCCGGCTTCGACGCGTTTTCCATGGACATGACGGGCTATGGGCGGTCCACTCGTCCCACGCCGATGAACGACCCGTGCAACCTCTCGCGCGAGCAGCAGGCCGGCTTCATCCCCGCGCTCATTCCGTCGCCCTGTTCGCCCAGCTATCCGCATCCTTTGACCACCATCGCATCGGATTGGAACGATCTGGGCGCGGTGATCGATTATCTGCGTTCGATTCGGCACGTCGAAAAGGTGAGCATGGTGGCGTGGTCGCTGGGCGGGCCGCGCGCCGCGGGCTACACCGCGCGGCATCCGGAACAAATCAGCCGTCTGGTGTTGCTGGCTCCCGCGTACAATCGCGCGGGCGCAGCCGATCCGCCCGCGCAGTTGCCGGCCGATGGAACCACCATGACCTCGCAGTCCCACGACGAATTCAGCGCGAATTGGGCGCGCCAAACCGGCTGCGCGCGATCAAGTGGATCCGGCCGCGAGCGATTCGGTGTGGGCACAAATGCTGGCGTCCGATCCGGTGGGCGCGACGTGGGGAACGGGCGTGCGGCGCGCTCCGCAGGTGACCACCTGGGGATGGAATGGGGCAGTGGTGGCGAAAGCCCAAACCCCGACGCTGATGGTGACGGGCCAGTACGACCGGCAGGTTCCATCCAGCCGCGTGCGCGATTTGTACGCCGACCTGGGCGCCGAGCGCAAGGTGTTCATCGATCTGGCGTGCTCGTCGCACAACGCCATGTGGGAGAAGAATCATTTGCTTCTTTTCCAGGCGTCGGCGGAATGGCTCACGAAAGGTTCGGTCAATGGCCTGCAGCAAGGCATGCTGAAGCTCGGATACTGAAGCATTTTCGCGAGCGGTACAATATTGCTTTCGCCCCGCTGCGAATCTGGGTGACGCGAACCCGCGCAATCCCAAATCATTGTTGGAGGACTACCGTCCATGCACCCGCTTGTGCTCGCTAGAAAATTCTGGCAGCCCCCCTTTGCCTTGTTCTTTGTGCACCGTCGCTGATGCCCGCCGATGGGCCCGCGTTGCAGGGCTTTTCCGTGGAAGCTACGCATACCGAGCGCGATCTGGAGACTAAATTCAGCGCGCTGCCCGATCGCGCGAATCTGCGCCAGTATATGGAGCGCCTTTCCGCGCGCCCCCACCATGTCGGCTCGCCCTACGACAAAGACAATGCCGAATGGATGCTCGCGAAGTTCAAGGAGTGGGGATGGGACGCAAAAATCGAGAATTACTACGTCTTGTTTCCGACTCCGAAGGAGCGCGAACTGGAGCTGACCGAGCCGAGTCACTTTACGGCCAAGCTGCAGGAACCGCCGGTGAGCGGCGATCCAACCTCGTCGCAGCAGGACGAACAGCTGCCTTCGTATAACGCGTACTCGATCGATGGCGACGTCACCGCGCCGCTGGTCTACGTAAATTACGGCTCGCAGGATGACTACAAGGAATTGGAACGCTTGGGCGTTTCGGTGAAAGGCGCGATTGTTATTGCGCGCTACGGAGCCACTTGGCGCGGCATTAAGCCGAAGCTGGCCGCCGAACACGGAGCCGTCGGTTGCATCATTTATTCCGATCCCGCGCGACGACGGCTATTTCGAAGGGCAAACCTATCCGGCTGGCCCGTTTCGTCCGCCGGACGGCGTGCAGCGGGGAAGCGTGATGGATATGCCGGTCTACCCGGGTGATCCTTTGACACCCGGCGTCGGCGCAACCAAGGACGCCAAGCGCCTGAAGCTGAGTGAAGTGACAACGCTCACCAAGGTCCCGACGCTGCCCATTTCCTACGCCGACGCGAAGCCTCTGCTGGCCGCGCTCACCGGGCCTGTGGCGCCGGAGAACTGGCGCGGCGCGCTGCCCATCACCTATCGCGTGGGTCCGGGCGCGGCCAAAGTTCATCTGAAGGTGAGCTTCAATTGGGACACCAAAACGCTTTATGACGTGGTGGCGCGAATTCCGGGCTCCACATATCCGGACGAATGGATTATCCGCGGTAACCATCATGACGCCTGGGTCAACGGCGCTGAAGATCCGCTGGCCGGAACGGTGGCGCTGCTTGAGGAGGCTCGCGGCCTGGGAGCGCTCGTGCGTGAGGGCTGGCGGCCCAAGCGGACCATCATCTATTGCGTCTGGGACGGCGAGGAGGAAGGACTGCTTGGCTCCACAGAGTGGGCCGAAGATCACGCCGATGAGTTGCAGCGTAAGGCCGCCGTCTACATCAATAGCGACGGAAACGGACGCGGGTTTCTGAACATGTCCGGCTCGCACACGCTCGAGAAATTCATTAACGGCGTGGCTCGCGATGTGAAGGATCCGGAGACCGGTCTTTCGGTCTGGAAGCGGTTGCAGATGCGTCGCATCGAGCGCCCCGCGGCCACCGCAACAACGTCCGTGCAGCAGGCTCGCCAGGAAGCGCGGCAGCGGCCGGATCTGCGCATTGCGGCGCTCGGATCGGGATCGGATTACTCCTCTTTCATCGATCACCTGGGCGTGGCATCGCTAAACCTGGGTTACGGCGGCGAGGATGAGGGCGGAATCTATCATTCCGTCTATGACGATTTCTATTGGTACACGCATTTCGCGGATACCGATTTCAGCTATGGCCGGGCGCTCTCGCAAACTGTGGGGCTGTCGGTCCTGCGTCTGGCCGACGCGGAAGTGATTCCGTTCGATTTCGCCGATTTCACCGATACCATGCGGCGTTACGTGGACGAAATCGAACATCTGGCGCAAACGCAGCGGTCCGAAATTCTGGAACGCAATCGGGAAATCGATGACGGCGTTTTCACGGCTACCAACGATCCCCGGCGTCCGCTTGTGGCGCCGGTCAAGGATCCAGTGCCTCCATATTTAAATCTCGCGCCGCTGCACAATGGCCTGGAGGTTTTGGAGCGCTCCAGCGACGAATATGAAAAGATGCTGGGCCGCGCCATGGAAGGCGACCGACTGGCGCGCGCCTCGTTGCCGGCGATCAATGCTCAATTGATCGGCGTGGAGCGCACGCTCATCCTGCCCGACGGTCTGCCGGGCCGTCCGTGGTATCGCAACCAGATCTACGCGCCCGGGCTCTACACCGGATACGGCGTGAAGACGCTGCCCGGTGTCCGCGAGAGCATCGAAGAGAAGCAGTGGACCTTGGCCGAGCAGCAGACCGTGCGCGTGGGGAAAGTGCTGGAGAATTGCGGCGAGAAAATCCAGTCAGCCGCGGCCGCTCTGGAGCAGGCGACGCATTAAAGACCATAAGGTGTGCAAGCCCGCATCCCTTGGTAGTGTCTGAAATCTGCGGTTAGCCATAAACAGCTAGCGCCCGTAGGCCGCACGATTGAAGCATGGCATCTCACCGAAGCACGCTCGAAGCGCTGCGGAATCGACTAAGTCCACTGGAGCCTTAAAATCGGGGCTTGGTCGGATGCGGGCTTGTGACGACCATGACGGATGGAGAGTTTAGATGATTGAGTTTGATTTTCCGCGATTGCACACCTCGCATAAAAGTTCGATATTGCGTTCAGTGTTGCCGCCGCCGTGAGAAACGGGAATAATGTGGTCGAACTCCAGGCGTTGTCGACTCCCGCAGCGAACGCACTTCCCTTGGTCTCGTGTCCAGACCGCGCGACGGATCTGCGAAGGAATCGGTTCCCTTTTCAACGATGGTTCAGCCATTGCCAATGCAACAGCAAGCTGCGCATTTTCCCTTTCGAGCTTTCTTTCGGCGAGTATGCGCCACTGCTCGGGCTCGAATTTCCTAGCGGCTGACCAGACGGTGCCACGATACAGAGCGAAGAACCGCTCTTCCGTTGGGGTCTCGGCATTCATCGGAATCGGATGTAGTAGGAGAGCAGTCACCTCTGGTGATTCTGAGAGCAATCGGCTGAGTCGGTCCGCCTCTGCGAGGAGGCGCCGCATGTGTTGACGCCGTTGATCGAGAAGATTTCGCTTGAGGTCAGCGTGTCGACTCCGCGCTTCATAGTAGTCATCCCACTCCTTACAGTAAAGTTTTGGGTTTGATGTTCGAATTTGATCGTTCTCTGGGGGCATTGGAGATATGCCGATTATTTCCGAGTCATCATCAACAACGTAGCTCGTTGCATCTTGCCGGAGTCGAACGAGCTTCTCCTGTGCATCGAAGTCCCAACTTGCCGATATGGAGACCATAAGCGGATCTGACTTGAGTCGTAGACGCGGCGCCTCCGCGCGCACTATGCAATAGACCGAGTTCTCGGTTGGCCAGACGGTCAGACTGACAGAAGGTTTGTCACTAATTCTGGTGATCATTTGCCATGCGCTATGGGAAAGACTTTAGCGTGATTCACTTTTGATTCTACGATTTCTCTTCATTCTGCGGTTCGACTTGCATAACGAGTAAAAATTTCGCCTGAAGCCTTCAACGCACATTTTCAGACACTCCCACCCTTGCATGCAAGAGCTATTTGGGATAGAATTCATACGAGCTCAGGGTGCGAAAAATCGGAGGAAACCTAGGCTTTACTGTAGCTTGCGTCGCTGTGGTCGGGTTGCCCATGGCATTTGCCGGGACTGTGCCTGACCAAGCGGCTTCTTCGCAACGCGCGCTTCTCGACAAGTACTGCGTGGTCTGCCATAACGATCGCGCCAAGACCGGCGGGTTAACGCTCCAAAAGATCGACGTCGCGAACATTCCAGCCAACGCCGAAACGTGGGAAATGGTGATTCGGAAGCTGCACGTGGGCGCGATGCCGCCTTCCGGAATGCCGAAACCCAGTCCGACGGAAATCAGTGGGCTTCTAACATCTTTAGAAACATCCCTCGACAAGGCCTATTTCGCGAATCCCAACCCCGGCCACGCCACGTTGCATCGGCTGAATCGGACCGAGTACGCCAATTCGGTCCGCGATTTGCTGGCGCTGGATGTGGACGCATCCACGCTGCTGCCGCCCGACGACGAAAGCTATGGCTTCGATAACAATGCCGATGTTCTTGGCGTTTCGCCCGTCCTGCTGGAACGCTACGTGTCGGCGTCGCGCAAGGTCAGCCGCCTGGCCGTTGGCGATCCCACGCAGGGCGCGGTGGCGCAAACATTTCGCGCGCGGCCCGATCTTTCGCAGGACCAACGCGTGGAAGGCCTGCCGCTTGGAACCCGCGGCGGTCTGCTGATTCATTACGACTTCCCGTTGGATGGCAAGTACGCCATCAAAGTGGTTCTGGCGCGCAACACCGTGGACGTGATCCGCGGGCTGGAAGAAGCGCATCAGGTTGAGATTCTGGTGGATGGCGCGCGCGTCTTTCTGGGCTCTGTGGGCGGCACTTCGGATACCGAAGCGCTGGTGAAGAATCCCGCCGAGGCTCGCATGATGATTGAAGCGCGTTTGCAGGCGCGAGTGCCGGTGAAGGCCGGTCCGCGCACGGTTGCCGTCACTTTTGTGCAAAAGGATGCCGCCGAAGACGATTACATCCTGGAGCCTTTCCTGCGCACCACACTCGATCCGGTAAACGAGGCCGGCCTTCCGCACATCGATCAAGTGGTGGTCTCCGGTCCCTACAACGCCACCGGCCCAGGCGACACGCCCAGCCGCCGCAAGATTTTCACCTGCACGCCGGCCAAGGCGAGCGAAGAGGTGGGCTGTGCCAAGAAGATTTTGACCACGCTCGCGCGACAAGCCTGCCGGCGTCCGATCACCCCGAACGACACCGAAACGCTGTTGAGCTTTTATCAGGCCGGACGAAATCACGGCGGCACGTTTGACGAAGGCATCGAGCGCGCGCTGCGGCTGATTCTATCGAGTCCTGAATTTATATTCCGCTTCGAACGCGATCCTTCCTCCGTCGCGGCCGGCTCCCCCTATCGGATCAACGATCTGGAACTGGCGTCGCGCCTTTCGTTCTTCCTGTGGAGCAGCATCCCGGATGACGAGCTGCTGAATCTTGCCATCGCCGGGAAACTCAGCGAACCAGCCACGCTCAAGAGCCAGGTGCGCCGGATGCTGGCCGATCCCCGCTCGGAAGCGCTGGCTACCAACTTCGCCGCGCAATGGCTGTACCTGCGGAACCTGAAGAACTTCTCGCCGGACCCCAACGAGTTTCCCGAATTTCGACGATAACCTTCGCCAGTCCATGCGGACCGAGACGGAGATGTTTTTTGAAAGCGTCGTCAACGAAGATCGCAACGTTCTGGATCTGCTGAATGCGGATTACACGTTCGTCAACGAGCGCCTGGCGGAACACTACGGCATCCCCAATGTCTACGGCCCGCGCTTCCGCCGCGTGACCATCCCTGGCGATGAGCGCCGGGGATTGCTGGGGCAGGGAAGCATCCTGACGGTGACTTCGTACGCCACGCGCACCTCGCCGGTGCTGCGCGGCAAATGGATTCTGACGAATATACTGGGCACTCCGCCTCCCGCGCCGCCGCCCAACGTTCCCGCGCTCAAGGAAAACACCGAGGGCGGAAAGATGCTTTCCGTGCGCGAGCGGCTGGAAGAGCATCGCAAGAGCCCGGCCTGCGCCAGCTGCCACAAGATCATGGACCCGCTGGGATTCTCGCTCGAGAATTTCGACGCCATCGGCCAGTTCCGCGCTGAGAGCGAAGATGGAGCGCCCATCGATGCCTCGGGTGTGCTCCTGGATGGGTCCAAGGTAAATGGGCCGGCGACGCTGCGCGCGGCGTTGATGAGCCGCCCGGAAGTTTTCGTTACCACCCTGACCGAGAAGCTGATGACCTACGCTCTCGGCCGTGGTGTCGACTATAATGACGAACCCGCTGTTCGCGCCATTGTCGCGCGCGCCGCAGCCGACCATTACCGTTTTTCGGATCTGGTTGCGGGCATCGTGCAGAGCCCGCCGTTCCGCATGAAGATCAAAACCGAGCCGGATGCAACCAATCCGCCGGTCAAGACTGCAAGTCTTTTTAAATGAGGAGACGTCAACAATGATGTATCGTCACAAAGAAGCACTTATCCCGCCGCACGATGCTCAAAGGCATGGGCGTGGCTGTTTCACTCCCGCTGCTGGATTCCATGATTCCGGCGCTGACGGCGCAAACGAAGACCGCGGCGAACGTGGTGCCGCGCCTGGGTTGCGTCTACGTGCCGCACGGCGCGGTGATGGATAAGTGGACGCCCATCGGCACCGGCGCGGACTTCGAGTTTGGTCCCGTCCTGAGCGCGCTCGACCAGGCATCGCGAAAACCTGATCGTAGTGAGCAATCTGTCCCATCACATGGCCGAGGCGCTAGGCGACGGCGGCGCGGACCATTCGCGCGCCACGGCCACTTGGTTGAACGGAACGCATGCCAAGAAGACCGAAGGCGAGGATGTGCGCGCGGGCACCACCATCGATCAGATGGCGGCCGCCAAGATCGGCCAGAGCACGCGCTTCCCTTCGCTGGAGCTTGCCACCGAAGACATGACCGGGCTGATCGGCGCCTGCGACGTCGGCTATAGCTGCGCCTACATGAACACCATTTCCTGGAGCAATCCCACCACGCCGCTGCCCATGGAAATCAATCCGCGCGTGGTGTTCGAGCGGCTGTTCGGCGAAGGCGGCACGGTGTCCGAGCGCCTGGCGCGCATGGATGAGGACAAGAGCATCCTGGATGCAGATCACCGGGTCCGGTGCCGCGTCTGCGAAAAGGGCCTGGGCGCGAAGGACCGCACCCGCATGAACGAGTATCTGGAGAACATCCGCGAGATCGAGCGGCGTCTGCAGATAGCCGAGAAGAGCGCCGGTTCCGAGGTGAGCAGTGCCGAACGCGCCGGTGGGTGTGCCGGATTCCTACGAAGAGCACGTCGGTCTGATGTACGACATGATGGCGCTGGCCTATCAATCCGACGCCACGCGCGTGTTTACCTTCATGATGGCGCGCGAATTGAGCCAGCGCAGCTATCCGCAAGTGGGCGTGCCCGATCCGCATCACGCCACTTCGCATCACCAGGACAATCCGGAGAAACTGGCCAAGCTGGTGAAGATCCAGAATTATCACCTGACGCTGTTCGCCAAATTCCTGGACAAGCTGAAGGCTACGCCGGATGGCGACGGCAATCTGCTGGATCACACCACGCTGCTCTACGGAAGCTGCCTGAGCAACAGCAATATCCACAATCACAATCCGCTGCCGACGCTGCTGGCGGGCGGCGGCGCGGGCACGCTGAAGGGCGGACGCCATTTGAAGTATCCGGAGAACACTCCGATGTCCAACCTGCTGCTGTCCGTGTTGAACAAGATCGGCGTTCCTGACCGACAAGGTCGGCGACAGCACCAGCGGCCTGGCGGACGTTTAGCATGCGGATCACATGCGGCTGGAGTGTTAACCGGAGTCTTGCTCGCCTCCGCGGCATTTGGCGCGAGCAACACGCAGATCGCCGACGTCGCCATGAAGGGCGACATGGACGCCGTTCGCTCGCTCGTCAAGCAGCATCCCGGCGAGGTCAACGCATCCCTGCCCGATGGCGGCACGGCGCTGCTGTGGGCCGCCTATTGGAACGATGAGAAGGCCGTGAAAGCGCTGCTGGCCGCGGGCGCGAACGTCAACGCTTCCAATCGCGAAGGATTCACAGGCGCTTTCGCAGGCCTGCACCAATGGCAACGCCGCGGATGGTGGAGATGTTGCTGAAGGCGGGTGCCGACGCGAATTCCTTCCAGGCCGAAGGCCAGACGGCATTGATGACGGCGGCGCGCGCGGGCAACGCGGACGCCGTGAAAGCGCTGCTGGATCATGGCGCTGAAGTGAACGCCAAGGAGAGCTGGCGCGGGCAGACCGCTCTGATGTGGGCCGCCGCCGAAAATCATCCGGACGTGGTGCAGGTGCTGGTGGATCATGGCGCCGACGTGAATGCCGTTTCGTCCGTCTTCGATTTCAGCGGCATGAAGACCAAGCCGGGCGACGTGCCCATGCATTTCCCGCGCGGCGGCTTTACCGCGCTGCTGTTCGCGGCGCGCGGCGGATTCACCGAATGCGCGAAGATCCTGCTGGATCACGGCGCCGATATAAAGATTGCCGATCCGGATGGGACCAGCGCTCTGGTGCTCGCCATCATCAACGGCCACTACGACACCGCCGGCATTTCTGCTGGATCGACAAAGCCGACCCGAACGCCGCCGATCAATAGGGCGCGCGCCGCTGTTCGCCGCCATCGATATGCGCGACATTTATGCGAGCAACCGTCCGGCGCCCAAGGACGCAACGGAAAGCTGAGAGCCGATGGACCTGATCAAAATGCTGCTCGATCGCGGCGCCGAACCCAACGCCAAGCTCACCAAGCTGATCCCGGCGCGCGCTGTGCTCGATTTTCCGGACATAATGATGGGCGAGGGCGCAACGCCGTTCCTGCGCGCCGCCAAATCCGCCGACGTTCCCTTGATGCAACTGTTGCTCGAAAATGGCGCCGATCCCAAGGTGGTGACCAAAGCGGGCGTAACGGCGCTGATGGTGGCGGCCGGCATGGGCCATGCGAACACCATTCGGCGCGGGGAACAGCCCATCGAAGCGATGAAGATTTGCCTGGAGAAAGGCGTGGACATCAACGCGGCTACCGACAAGACCCTGAACACCGCGCTGCACGCCGCGGCCGGCCAGGGAACCGACGACATCGTGCAGTTCCTGGCCGATCATGGCGCCAAGCTGGAGCTCAAGGACAACAAGGGCCGCACGCCGATGGATGTCGCGCTGGGTATGAAGGCCGACACGGTGGGCGTGGAGGTTCACCAGACGACGGCGGATCTGCTGCGCAAGCTGATGGGTCCCGCGGCGCTGGCAACCACCGCCCGGAACAGCCCAGCGCAGTAGGCGCGAATTTTATCGTCCCTTGCGCTCCTCGCGATCCGCTTGGGCGCTTTCTTCCTTCGACATTCCGAAATCGCACTTCGGCCCGTCGGCACACTCGCAGCGATGCTTGCGGCACGCCATGGTGCACATCGGCCCCATGGCGGAGCGCATATCGTACTCGCCATCCTCGCGGGGTGTAGCCGAGGTGTCGGTGTCCCATTTCGTGAATCTCTCGGCCATGTCGCAGTGCTGGATCATTTCCCGGTGCAGGCACGCGTCGCGTTCTTTGGGCGTCTTCGATTCCGCCTCGCAGGAAGCAATGATTTTGTTATGAATTGCGTCGGTGCGCTCCAGGCAGTGACACTCGTGCTTCGATCCGAGACCGCAGCGCTCGATCTTAGGAGCGCTCTGCTGCCCAATCGCCGCGATCACGATCAAAGGTAAAAGAAATAACTGCTTCATCGCCGGTCCCTTAGGACTTATCGGCACCCCGCAGCGGTCTTCGAGTTTTCCGCACCAAAGTATGCGACAGGCGATGAACCGCCCGATAATAGCGCGCCTTCGCGGCCGGCACCGAAATGGAAAGCTTCCTGGCCGTGTCGGCGATATTCAAGCCGTCCAGCGCCCGCAGCCGGATCATTTCTTTGTAGGTGGGATGCAGCGTGACTATGGCGTTACGAACAAACCTGGTGGTCTCATTCTCTTGATACTGGCGGAACGGGGAATCGCCGGGGACCGCGCTCGGCAGCCGCTCCAGCTGTTCGAAATCGAAGTAAGAAACCCGCGAGCGGAACTCCGTCCTCCGCCTGGTTCGCACCTCGTTGACAGCGATGCTCATCAGCCAGGTCTTGAATTTCGATTCGGCCCGGAAGTCGGCAAAATGAATGAACGCTTTTGCCACCGTCTCCTGCACGATGTCTTCGGCGTCAAATTGATTGCCCACCATCCCGAAGACGAAGCGGTTCAGCGGAAGTAAGTTGGGTTGCAGTAGTTCGGTGAATTCCTGTTGATTCGGCATGTCGCTCCTGTTCCGAAGCGGCATGCTGCATGTTGGGTGCCAGCCGTAACGGTGTGATAATCCAAGCCGCTCAAGTGGAAGTGTGTCGAATGATCGACCTACTGTTCCGTCGAGTCGTCACGAACCCGGAGGACGATCTTGCCCCGCGTGTGGCCCTGGGCTGCCAGTTCGAAGGCTTGGCGCGCTTCTGCGAGCGGAAAAATGTTCGCAACAATCGGCTTCAGCACACCGCCATCGATAAGTTTCGCCATCTCTTCTAATTGGCTGCGATCCGGTTTGACGATGAAGAAGAGGCCGCGAGCGTTATGCTTGCCAGGTTCGTCCTCCGGGATGTCTTCAGCAACCGAGATCATTGCGCCGCCCGGGCGCAGCACTTGCCAGGAACGCTCCACCGTGTCGCCGCCGACGGCATCCAGCACCACATCGACGTCGCGCAGTTCGTCTTCGAAGCGCGTTTTGGTGTAGTCGATGGTCTCGTCGGCGCCCAAGCTGCGCAGAAATTCCAGGTTCGCCTGCGGAGCTGGTGGTGATGACGTGCGCGCCTTTCCAGTGCGCCAACTGCACCGCGAATGTGCCCACGCCGCCCGCTCCGCCGTGGATCAGAACCTTCTGCCCCGGCTGCAGATCGCCATGCGTGAACAGCGCCTGCCAGGCCGTCAGGCCGGACAACGTCACGGCCGCGCTATGAACGTGATCGAGCGTCCGCGGCTTCAAGGCCAGATCGCTCGCCTGCACAGCGATATACTCCGCGGCAGCGCCGTCGCGAGGAAAATCGACGAGCCCATATACCGCGTCGCCCGGCCCCAGATCCCGCACGCCGACGGGCACGGTTTCGATCACTCCGGAAACCTCATGGCCGGGAATGGTGGGAATTCGCGGCGAGCCATCCGGGTTTTGATAGGTCTGGTCCCACGTCAATTCGGTCCGCGTGATGCCGGTGGCGTACACTCGCACCAATGCATCGCCGGGACCTGGCACGGGCTTCGGCGCATCCTCATACACCAGTTGCTCGGGGCCTCCGCGCGCGTGCAATCGAATGGCTTTCATGAATTGACTCCCAAAACCCGCGGCCGTAAGCCCGCTGAGAATGAATTGCACCGCGATGGCCATCAGCAGCAGTCCCATGAATCGCGTCAGGATGTGGATGCCCGTGTCGCCCATGCGCCGGCCCAGGCGATCCGCGGCGGCCAGGGTCCAATAGGAGATAAACGCCGTCAGCGCCACGGCCACCAGGATCAGACATGCTGTGCGGCCAGTTGGTGGATTGCGCCATCAGCGCGATGACGGTGGAAATGGATCCCGGCCCGGCCAGCATGGGAACGCCCAGCGGGATGATTCCGACGTCGTCTTTCTCCATGGCCTGCTGGGTCTCCGATGGCGTCTCCTTGGTTTGGGAGCGGCGCGCCTGCACCATGTCGAGTCCGATCAGGATCATGATCAATCCTCCGGCGATGCGAAACGCCGGCAGCGTGATTCCGAACATCTTGAAGATCAGAGTGCCGGCCATCGCGAAGCCCGCCAAGACAACGAAACAGGTCCAGGCCGCGCGTTTCGCCATGTGACGGCGCTGCGCCTGCCCGGCGTCGGCTGTCAGTACCAGGAAGCTGGGGATGGTGGCGATGGGGTCGACGATAAAAATGAGCGAGCTGAAGGCCAGCAGCAGAAACTGGACGTGTTCTTGGATAAAGCCCAGCATGGAGCATTGCGGCCGCAGGAGCGTCCGGTTCTTCTAGTGTCGCATCGTCTCGAATTGTCCAAATATCGACATCTGTAACTCTGGCGCAATGCGGCGGCGCGATACTGGTGACAGAAGGGCGTGGCACTCGCCATGCATGTTATTCGGCTAGGAGGCACATGCCTGACAATCCTCAATACGATGCGCTGATGGAACTGGCTCTGAATCTGCGTTGGAGCTGGCATCATTCGAGCGACGAGCTGTGGGGCAAGCTGAACCCCGAACTTTGGGAGCTGACCCAGAATCCCTGGGCTGTCCTTCAGGCCGTCTCCCAGAAGCGGCTGGATGAGATGTGCGCCGAACCTGCATTCGCCCATAGGATCGATGAGCTGTTGCGCGAAAAGCGGGAGGCGGTCCAGAACCCCACCTGGTTTCAGACCGCGCATCCGGTGCGCCGTTGGGGCTGGTCGCGTACTTCAGCATGGAGTACATGCTGAGCGAGTCCTTGCCGATTTACTCGGGCGGCCTGGGAAACGTCGCGGGCGATCAACTCAAAGCGGCTAGCGACTTGGGCGTGCCGGTGGCTGCGATTGGATTGCTCTATCAGCAAGGCTATTTCCGCCAGGAGATCGATTCCAACGGCGTCCAGCACGCGCTTTATCCTTACAACGATCCCAGCCAGTTGCCCATCACTCCGCTCCGCCAGCCGGACGGCGAATGGCTGCGGATTCCGTTGAACATGCCGGGCTTCAAACTTTGGCTGCGCTGCTGGAAAGTGGAGGTTGGGCGGACGAACCTGTACCTGCTGGATTCCAACGATCTCGCCAATCCTCCGGCATTTCGCGGCGTCACCAGCGAACTGTATGGCGGCGATGCGGAGCTTCGCCTCAAGCAGGAGTTGATCCTCGGCATCGGCGGATGGCGCTTGCTGCGAGCGCTGGGACTGCGTCCGGAGATTTGCCACTTGAATGAAGGACACGCCGCCTTCGCCATCCTGGAGCGGGCGCGCAGCTACATGGCCGACAATGGCGTTCCGTTCGACGTGGCGCTGGCGGCCACGCGCGCCGGCAATCTCTTCACCACGCACACCGCGGTGGAGGCGGGCTTCGACCGATTCGCGCCGGATCTGGCCGGAAGTATCTCAATGTGCTTGCCGAGCAGTTGGGCGTCGGCGTGGAAACTCTTTGGGCCATGGGCCGCCAAAATCCGGGCGACGCATCGGAGCCGTTCAATATGGCGTATCTGGCCGTGCGCGGGAGCGGCGCCGTGAATGGCGTCAGCCGTCTGCATGGCGAGGTGAGCCGGCGGCTGTTCAGCGGTCTTTTTCCGCGCTGGCCGGAAAGGGAAGTGCCGGTGGCGCACGTCACCAACGGAATTCACGTCGGCACCTGGGAATCTCCGGAAACGGATGCGCTTTGGGAAAGCGCCTGCGGACCGGATCGCTCGGTCGGGGAGCCAGCGAAACTCGCACAGCGAGCTGCGCGCGGTCCCGGATACCGATCTTTGGCAATTGCGCACCAGCGCGTCGAAGGAATTGATCGACTACACGCGCCGGCGCCTGGCGCGCGAACGCGCCACCCGGGGAGCGTCGCCCGAAGAGATTGCCGCGGCCGAGCGGATCTTCAACTTCGACACGCTTACCTTGGGATTTGCGCGGCGCTTTGCCACTTACAAGCGGCCCAATCTTCTGTTGCGCGATCCGGAACGCCTGGCGCGCATCTTGACGAATCGGGAGCATCCGGTTCAGCTTGTATTGGCGGGCAAGGCGCATCCGGCGGACCTGGCGGGCCAAGCCATGATCCAGCAGTGGCACCAGTTCCTCAACCGGGCGGACGTTCAATCGCATGTGGCTTTTCTGGCCGACTACGATATGCTGCTCAGCCAGCAACTGGTGCAGGGCGTGGATCTGTGGATCAATACGCCGCGCCGCCCATGGGAGGCCAGCGGAACCAGCGGGATGAAAGTTCTCGCCAATGGCGGGATGAATTTGTCGGAGCTGGATGGGTGGTGGGCGGAAGCTTATTCGCCGGAAGTTGGCTGGGCGATCGGCGATGGCAAGGAGCACGGGGACGATCCAGCGGTGGATGCCGCCGAAGCCGAGGCGTTGTACGCACTGCTGGAGCGCGAAATCATCCCGAAGTTTTACCAGCGCGACGATCAGGGCATCCCCACCGCAATGGATCGCGATGATGCGCGAGAGCATGGCGCGGCTTACGCCGGTGTTCTCGGCCAATCGGACGGTTCGCGAATACACGGAGAAGCATTATCTGCCCGGCGGCCGCGGCCTATTGCAGCCGCGCCGCGGAACGCGGCAAGGGGGCTCGCGGAGGTGGTCGAATGGCAGCGCGCGTTGAGCGAGAATTGGCAGCACATTCGATTTGGGCAAGTGCAGGTGGAAACGCGCGACGGCCAGCATGTTTTCGAAGTCCAGGTCTATCTGGACGACGTGGATGCCGATGCGGTGCGCGTGGAACTCTATGCGGATGCGCCAAGACGATGCCGCCGTTTCGGCAAGCGATGCAGCGCGGCCATGAGCTGCTCGGTTCCCAAGGCGGCTATGCCTATTCGGCGTCCGTGCCCGCAACGCGCCCGGCCAGCGATTACACGCCGCGCGTGGTTCCTTTCAAGGCCGGCGCAAGCGTGCCGCTGGAAGCGGGCCAGATCCTATGGCAGCGATGAGATACGACTTTCTCACCGATACCTACGCAACCGAGCGGTCAAGGTGGTCAGCGTCTGGAGCATGTTCCGCGATGAGGAATTGCCGGTGCGTCCGAATTCTTCCGATCCACGCGGCCGGAGCGTGCATGAGCAGATGGTGCACCAATGCGTGAGCGAGGATTTCTGGTTCCAAAAGATTCTCGGCATCGATGTGGGTGCGCCGCCGCTGCCGGCGCGCGAAGTGCGCTGGGAATTCATGGCGCGCTATGCCGAGGACAGCGGAAAACGCCTGGCCGTGTTGCGCGCCCAAGCCGAGCCTTGGTGGGAAGAAACCGTATCCTTTTTCGATGTCCCGCGGTCCCGCGCCTGGGTGATGACGCGCCGCATGACGCATACCTCGCAGCATCGCGGACAGTTGCTGGCGATGCTGCGCATGCTGGGCCACGACATGCACAGCACCTATGGACCCACCGCCGATACGGGCGGCTTGATGCAGAATCATGCGCCGACGATTTACGCGTACAAGTCGCTGGAGGCGATGCTGGAGGCCGAAGCGAATGGCGGCAGTAAGTCGGCTCTGCCGCAGCGAGCGCTCAACCGGTAACAGAGCGCCCGGACGCCTAGGCGCGGGCGAGCTTTTCTGCATTAGGGTGCCCCGCGCCTCTGTGGGCTAGCAGGCTAAGGTGCGGCGCGCACCACGGAAGAGGCCAGGAACTGCTTCGCGCCACACTCCGTTTTGCGCGAGTTACTCAAGTGGCTTAGGCGTGGACCAGATTCGCGTCGGGGGTGTATTCCTGCTCCGCGTCGGAATTTCGGCCCAGGACGCGCAGCGCCGCGGACGTGACGTGTTCAGCCGTGAAGCCGAGGTGTTGAAGCACTTGTTCGCCCGGCGCGGACGCGCCGAAGCGCTCCAAGCCGATGACCGCGCCTTCATCGCCTGCCCAGCGATGCCAGCCGAGCGGCGATCCGGCCTCCACCGTGACGCGCGCCTTGATTCGTTTCGGCAATACGGCTTCCCGATAGGATTCGTCTTGCGCCGCGAACAGCTCCCAACTCGGCATGCTGACCACGCGGGCCTTCACTCCATACTTCTCCAGTTTCTTCCGCGCCTCCACGCACAATTGCACTTCCGATCCGGTTCCCGATCAGAATCACATCCGGCGAGCCGCCGTCCGCTTCCGCGAGAATGTAGGCGCCGCGCGCAACGCCGGGCTCCTTCGCATTGCTGCGATCCAGATGAGGCACCGCTTGCCGCGTCAGCACCAGCACCGTGGGACCATCGCGCTGGATGCGAACGGCCCAGGCTTCCGACGTCTCGTTCGGATCGGCCGGCCGGATCACGGTCAATTCGGAACCGCGCGCAGCGCAGCCAGATGCTCCACCGGCTGATGCGTGGGCCCGTCCTCGCCCAGCCCGATGCTGTCGTGCGTAAAAACATAGACCGCTTTCAGCCGGCTCAATGCGCCCAGACGAATCGCGGGCTTCATGTAATCGGAGAAGGTAAAGAACGTAGCGCTAAACGGCAGTCACGCCGCCATGCGCGGCCATTCCATTCACCGCCGCGCCCATGGCGTGTTCTCGAACGCCAAACGCGATATTACGCCCGGCGTAGCTCCACACGCCGCCCACTGCGCCCAGCGTTCCCGGACCATACGCTTCGGGATTCTGAAAATCGCCCCAGTTTTTCAAGGCGTGTCGGTGGAAGGATTCAGGTCCGCCGATCCGCCAATGATGTTGGGGATGTGCTTGGCCAGCGCGTTGAGCGCGGCGCCTCCAGCGGCGCGCGTGGCGATCGGTTTATCGCCCGGCTTCCATTTCGGAAGATCCGCGGCCCAGTTGCCGGGCAGCGCGCCGCTCACCAGCATTTCGAACTCGGCGGCTTCTTTGGGAAAATCTTTTCGATACGCGTCGAACTTCTTCTTCCACTCGTCTTCCGCTCGCGCGCCCGCGGGAACGGCCTGGCGAAAATAATCGACGGCGTCCTGCGGAAGATAGAACTTGTCCATGGTCGGCCAGCCCAGCGCGGCCTTGGTCGCTTTCAGCTCTTCTTCTCCCAGCGGGCTGCCATGCGAAGAGAAATTGTCCTGCTTGTGCGGGCTGCCATAGCCGATATGCGTGTCGGACCAGAATCAACGACGGCCGTCTGTTCCTCGGCCTGCGCTTCCTCGATCGCCTTGGCGACGTCTTCGGTGTCGTTTCCATCCGGAACCGTCCGCGTGTGCCAGCCATCGGCCTCAAAACGCCGCGCCACGTCTTCGGTGAAATCGATGTCGGTGGCGCCGGCGAGCGAAATGTGATTCTGATCGTAGAGATAAATCAGCTTGCCTAACTGCAGGTGGCCGGCCAGCGACGCCGCTTCCTGGGTGACGCCTTCCATCAGATCGCCATCGCCGCAAAGGGCGTACGTGTAATGATCGACGATCTTGTGCCCGGGGCGGTTGTAGCGCGCCGCGAGCCACGCCTCGGCGATCGCGAAACCCACGCCGTTGGCGAAGCCCTGGCCCAGCGGTCCGGTGGTCACTTCCACGCCGGGCGTGTCCAGCCGCTCCGGATGGCCCGGCGTCTTGCTGCCCCATTGCCGGAAGCGCTTGATTTCGTCGAGCGAAAGATCGTAACCGGTCAGAAACAACAGGCTGTACAAAAGCATCGAGCCGTGTCCGGCCGAAAGGATAAAGCGATCGCGATCGAACCATTGCGGGTTCCGCGGATTGTGTTTCAGAAATTGCGTCCACAGCGTGTAGGCCATGGCGGCCGCGCCCATCGGCAGGCCGGGATGGCCGGAGTTGGCGTTTTGCACCGCGTCCGCCGACAAGATGCGGATGGTGTTGATGCACAGATTCTCAAGTTCTTTGTCCGGCTTTTGATTCACAAGTCCTCCAACTCAGTATGACGCTCCCGCGCGGCAAGAAGTTTGCACCGAGATTTCTCGAAAAGGCAGGTTACAATCGCATATACTGGCTGGGTGCTGGGAGGTCCACACATGCTGCGTGCCTTGTCTCTGGCGGGTATTCTCCTCATCGCTCCGCACGCTTTCGCCCATCACTCCTTCGGCGCGGAATATGACAGCGCGAAGCCGGTCACGCTGACGGGCGTGGTCACCAAAATCGACTGGTCCAATCCGCACGTCTACATCTACCTGGACGTGAAAGGCGATAACGGCCAGATCGATGAATTGGGCGCTGGAAGGTCATCCACCGAATACTTTACGCCGCACCGGCTGGACGCGCGGCGCGCTCAAGGAGAACGATGCCATCACGGTTACCGGCTGGATGTCGAAGGATGGCAGCAATCGGATCGCTGGACGCGCAAGTGACTCTCCCGGACGGCCAAAAGTTGTTTCTCGGGCCGCCGGCGCGATAAGGGAGCCGACGATGAAGATCGCATCTTTACTCCTGATCGCTGCAATCTCGGTTGCGCGCACAAGGACAGGCACAAATCGTCATGACAAGATTCGCCGCGATGCCTACGGGCACCCCGATCTGTCCGGCATCTGGCAGGGCATCGGCGTGAGCCTGTTCGGCGAAACCGGCGAAGTGCGTCCAGGCGAGGGCCGCGCCAGCACCTGGGGACCGCCGCCTGGGCCGGCTCCCTATCAGGACTGGGCTCTCGGCAAGGTGAAGACGCTAGCTTTGGACGATCGCAACGATCCCAACGTGCATTGCAAGATGGCGGGCACGCCGCGCATCACCGGCATCCCGGTGCCGTTTGAGATCGCGCAGACGGCGAAGAAGACCTATATTCTCTACGAGTCCAACCACATCTTTCGCATCATTCCCACGGACGGGAGGCCCCATCCCTCGCCGGACCTGCTCGATCCCACCTACATGGGCGATTCCATCGGGCGCTGGGATGGCGACACCTTTGTCGTGGACGTGACTGTTTTCAACGACAAGACCTGGCTACCCGGCGCGGGGCATTTTCATAGCGAGGCTTTGCACGTTGTAGAGCGCTACACGCTGCAGCCGAACAATACGATTTTCTATGAGGCCACGATGGAGGATCCTAAAGTCTTCACCAAGCCGTGGCAATACCGCCTAATTCTGCGCCATCCGCCGCGCGATGAACGCATCATGGAGGCCGAGTGCGACGAGAACAATCAGGACCTGGACCATATTGTGCCGGACAAGTGAAATGCGCGAACGATTGTCGCGCGATCAGTTGCTGCTAGCCGTGTCCCAGCCGGACGGCGTGCCCATCGGCATGTTCTTCATGAACGCTTCCACCGCGTGGATCTGGCCGCCATAAACTTTGAAGGCTTCCCAAACCATGAGCGAGTCGCCTGCCACGCGCGTGGAGCCGGCGCCGAAATCCATGCGAAGAAGCACGATGCCAAGGTCTTCGTCCACGGCCGCCACTCGGTAAGTGATTCCCGAGAGCGTGGGAATCTTCTGCGATTTGATGTCTTCGCAGCCCGGACGAAACGTGCAGCCCGGGCCGGCCATCCGTTGGCCGTTCTCGAAGCGGTACGCATCGGCGGCAAACGGCGCGTCCGACAGTAACGAAGCTGCCGGCCTTGAGGCCCGCCGGATAAAGCTCGGCGATTTTGATCGCTTCTTCGCGCGAGTTGCGTTGCGCGGGGTCTGGAAACAGCAGCATGGCCCCGCTCGGAGCCTGGAGTGCATCGGGCTTGAAAATCGATCCTTCGGCCTTGCTTCTGGTTACTTGCGTCTCCACTTCAGCGATCTTCCCGCCGCGAATCTTGAGCCGCAGCATCAGCATCACCGGCATGCCGGATTCTTCAACGATGGCCTGCGACGCCGCCACGCCTTGCCGGACATCCAAAATATCGAGCCGGTAAGGGCGAAGCCGCGACGCGTTTCGCCATAGCGGACTCTGGCCCAGCTTCATCTCCACCGTGTCTTCGGTGAATCGGACGTTATCGGCGAGCGGAAGCGAACTCGGGCTGTGAGCCACCATCGCGTTCAGGTATTGCGTGACAAAGCCACGCAAACATTCGCGATCGCAGGGGGCGTTTTTCGCGCTGGCCGTGCTGGTCAACGAGCGCGCAGGCGAGCAGCAGACCGCAATGGAGCCGCAGTCTCATTTGGCGGGCGCAGGCGCACCGAGCGGCCGGTCCGTCAGCTTCTCTCCGTTCGCCAGCGTAACCGAAACGAACAGAGCTCCAGGCTCGCCGCTCTTTTGCGGATGGCCAACCACGGTGACTTTGTCGCCCGGCTTCAGCGAGGTCGCCCTCCATCCCGCGCGGATCAGGACGAACGGCGCCGTCATCTCGATGTTCCAGGCATCCACGCCGCCCTTATCGTTGGGGACTTCCAGTTCGATCCAGGAATGCGGATTGGCCCATTTGAATTGCTTGACGGTTCCCACCAGCGTCACGTTCTTGTCGCGATCGAAACCTTCCATCGAATGGTGCGCGTAGGCCGAACCTGCCATCCAAAACGCCAGCGCAAAGTACATCCCAGCAGTAACCTTCTCATAAAATCCCTTTCTTCATCAATGCAAAGAGCATCTCCATATCACCGGACATTCACGGACTTCGAGGTCACGCTCGGCATATGCGCGTTGAGATCCGGCAGGCAGGAAGCTTCGGTGATGTCGGTGTCGTCCACGCGTTTCCAGCGCTTCGTCCAGGTCCACTCGCCGACCCAATCCTTGGGGTCCGATATGGTGTATTCGATCTCGAGCGTGGCTCCGTCGTTGAGCATGCGCATGCGCTCCACCATATGCGTTTTGTCGCTGAGCGGGATGCCATTGTCGAGCCAATGATGGTCGTCCACGAAGCCGACAGTATCCACCACCAGCGTGTCGCCTTCCCAATGCCCGATGGATTCGCCGTTGAAGCTGGGGATGACCAGATCCGGATCGGTGTGCTTGCGGCCGTCCAGGTAAATGATGCGCACGCTGTTCATGAACCCGCTGATCATGTAAATCGCGGTGGGTTTCTGGATCATGGCGATGGGCCAGACGCGCGTCATGATCAAAGGCAAGCCGGCCGGCCAGCATGCTCCGATGTCGTCATGGTAGGCCTTGCCTTCCGCCCGGGCCTTCTTGGCTGCGTCATGTTGCACTTGCGCTTCGGGCGTCAGCTTGAAACCGGCCGGCGGCGCGAACGTGAACGGATTGTCGCGGCTAAAGGCGTGCAGCCAGGTTCCCGTGATGTCGAAGGGCAGGTTTGGGACGCGGCTTGTCGATATTGGACGGGGCCAGCGCGCCCAGTTGGGGCGGCGGAGCCGTTGGTACCGGCGGCGCCGAGCTCGACTGCGCCATCACGCTCAAAGCGGACACGACGAACACGCTCGCCGTCAGAGTCGCCTTGGCCATTCGAAATTGTTGTTGCACTGGTCGATCCTCTCTCATCATGTTCCGGAAACTCGGCCGCTCATTTGTTATGCAACTTGAGGCGCACAATGCCTTTGTCGTCGACATATTCCCGATTGTTGTCGCACACAAATTCCACCATCTCGTAGTCGCTGGGCATGCGCTTATAAGCCAAGGTGTAAGTGACCGGCTTTTCGAGCACCACCGGATCCTCAATGGTGATTTGGTCGTGCAGGATATCGGGCGAAAGCATCCTGATGCGCTCCGTAACGCGCATCTGCGGGCTGTGCGGCATTCCGCGATAGCCCGAGACCGTGGGCTTGATGCCGACGGTGTCCACCACCAGCGTGTCGCCGTCCCAATGGCCAACCGAGCGGCCGTAATAGCCCGGAGCAACGTCGTCGATCTTGGCCTGCGGCCGGTCCAGATAAACTCGCCGCACTTCGCTGAACGCTTCGGAAATGATGGTCACTTGCTTGGCGGTTTGGATAAATTCCACCGGATAAATTGCGACCGACATCATGGTAGGCACGCCATAGGGGATGCATTCGGCGCTGGTGTTGGCGAGTTGCTCGCCGCGTTTGGCTGCGGCGGCCTCCTCGGCGCGGCGGGCTTGATACGGCTTGTCGTATTCGGGCTTCAATACCAAAGGACGTGGGTGCGGGCGGCCGGAACTTAGGGTCCGATCCAGGCCCACCTCTATAGATGCCCCAGACGCCAGTGAAGTCGGGCGGATTGGTGGCGGATTGCGCGTGCGTGATCGCCGGCGCCAAAAGCACCAGCGCGCCGCAGCAAAGATTTTCGAATTTCATTCCCGGCATCATTAATTCTGGGCAAAGGTCATTTCTGCGGAGGCGCGGGCGGAGGACCTATTCGCGGTCCGTTATCAGCACCCGTCCGTCCGGCAAGGTTGCGGTGGACAAAAATCCACCCGCTTGCCCGCTTTTCATGGGGTTGATGATGAGCGTGACTTTTTCGCCGGACTTAATGCTGTTGAATTTCCACCCGCTCTGCATCAGGATGCTGGGGCTGCCCATTTCGATGCTCCAGTGTTTTACCGCGCCTTTTTCGTCCGGAACGTCGATCTCGATGTAGGAATGCGGATTGGTCCATTCAAACGAGGTCACCGTGCCCACCAGCGTCAATCGCTTGGTCATGTCGAACATGGTGAAGGAATGGTGCGCCAGCGCCGGACTGGCGGCGCCAAAAATTCCCGCGGCCACCAGGGCGGCGCAGTACGCTTTGGCGCGGAAGGCCTGCAATATCTTCATTCAAAGCCCTCTCTTATCGAGTCCATACTATTCCTATTGTGCCCTTGTATGCAAGTGAGTTGGGGAGGACGGCGGCGAGGAAGTGATTCACATAAATCTGGCCCGAAAGGTGACCCCAAGCGAAAGGCGAATACTTGAAGAAAAACGACACCCAGCCTGCTGAGTGACAGCCGGAAAAACTGCGCGGCGCCCTTGCTGCGTTCCTGAAACGAGGATTCCGCGGCACCCTTTGCCAGCCGAGCGAGCCTCACTCTCTCAGGCGTATGAAAGACGCCGAGATCGAACCACCGGAAATTCACCGGGGTGCTCCTTTTGGAGCAAGGCCGTTGAGGGAAGATTCTATCAGCCGGGTGAGAAAGCGCTCACCATTCGCGCAGATGCGGGCGTCATGGCCTGGCTCAAGGACCAGGCAACGATTATCAGCCCGGCGGTGCTAGACCTCTACGGCTTGGATGACTTCTCCATCTCCGCCGCTTCCATCGACGACATTTCATGCAGGATCGTCCGGTAGATCGCTTCCACCGCAGACGGCGTCAGCGGCGCTTGGGCCTGGCTGCCCGCGCGGCGCAGCACCTGCTCTTCGCGGCCCGGCGCGCTCGCCGGCGCGTGGTAGCGCTTCTTGATCACCCCCACGTCGCGAACCACCTGCGCCCGCTCGTTGAGCAGCTGGATGATTTGGCCGTCAATCGAATCGATGCGCTGCCGGGAGGAAGTCAGGGCCTGGGTAAGGTCCTCGCTGGGTTGGGCGAAAACATTAGGGCCACGCAAAACAGCAGCACAGATCGCATGGACATGCATTGTAGCAGGCGTCATCGTATCCCTCCGTGCTGCGGACTCCGCAGCGGACTGAGCCGGAAGGTATAGCTCACGTTCTGGGAAACGGAGCTTGCAACGGCGCTCAGGTTCATGGCCAGAACAACCACGTTGCGATTCGTCGGAAGCGTGATGGACTCGACGGTCTTGGCATTGGACAAGCTGAACGTGTAGCCGTAGAGCGTGATCGCCCGGGTGTCGCGGGTGCCATTACTGTTGTCCCGATACGACATCAGAATCGCTTTGGATTCGCCGGTATAGCTTTGGGGCGTGCACCAATCGCTGAGGCTTTGCGTGAACGATGTCGTGGTGCCATCGGTATACGTCACGATGAATTTCTGTGAAACCTGACTGCCGTTCACTCCGGTGGCCAGCAGCTTGAGCGTGGAAAACTTGCCCGCCGGCAGTGCGACGGTGGTGCTGCTCACCGCCCCCGGCGCGTTGGGCGCGCCGAAATTGAACGGAGTGCCGGCCGCGGTCACTACGGTACCCAGGAGGTTGGCCGAATACGCCCGGCCGCCTCCGTCCAGGCCGCTGCCGCTCAAGAAAAGGGCGCCGTCGGTGACCAAACCCATCACGTTGTACGACGACGACATGTTCACCGCTCCGCTGGTGGCGCTGGCCGCGGTCACCGTGAGGCTGATGGTGGCGGTTTTGCTCAGGCTGCCGGATTTGCCGGTGATGGTCACCGTCGATGTCCCGTTGGCTGCCGAGGCCGTGACCGCCAGCGTGAGGATCGCGGTGGCGCCGTTCGGGCCAGCGCTGAACGATCCCGCCACTCCGGCGGGCAGCCCGGACATGGTCACCGTCACCGTGCTGGTGAAGCCGTTCTGTGCGGTCAAGGTGAGAGTGCCGCTTCCCGCCGCTCCTTGCGCGATGCTGAGCGAGGTGGGCGAGGCCGACAACGTAAACGTCGGCGGCAATGTGACGGTGATCGCGATGGTGGTTTTAGCGCTCAGGGCGCCGGACGTGCCCGTGATCGTCACCGCCGCCGTGGCCGCGGCTGCGGCGCTGCGATGCCGTGAATGTAACCGTGCCGTGGCCAGCCGAGATAGCACCGAAAGTCGCGGTAACGCCTGCAGGCAGCCCGGACGCGGCCAGCGCCACCGTGCCGCTGAAGCCGTTCAGAGCGGTGAGTGCGATAGTGCTTGCACCGCTCGCGCCGGGAGTCAGGCTCACGCTCGCGGGAGTCGCCGAGAGAGTGAAGCTCGGCGGAGCAGCGATCGTGAGCGAGATCGTGGCCTTGCTGCTCATCGTGCCGGACGTGCCGGTGACAGTCACCGTCGAGGTCCCCGGCGCCGCGGTCGCTGTGGCCTTCAGCGTCAGCGTAGTGGTGCGCGCTGCGGTGGACGCCGGGCTAAACGTTGCCGTAACGCCCGCGGGCAGGCCAGTGGCGGAAAATGTGACCGTGCCGCTGAAGCTGCCCTGCGGAGTCACACTGAAGGTGCTCGTCCCGCTGCCGCCCTGTAAAATACTGAGGCTGGCGGGTGATGGGGCGATCGTAAAGCCGTTGGCGGCCGTCACGGTCAAACTGATGGTCGCGGTGCTGCGCAAGCTTCCGGACGTGCCCGTGATGGTAACGGTGGACGTTCCCGGCAGCGGCCGTCGCGCCTGCGGTGAAGGTCAGCGTGCTGGACGTTGTGGCCGTGGCTGGGCTGAAGGAGGCGGTTACACCGGCCGGCAGCCCCGATCGCGGCCAGAGCCGACGCTTCCCTGAAAGCCGTTCTGCGGATTGATGGTGATGGTGCTGGCGCCCGATCCCCCTGGCGCCAGGCTCAAGCTGGCCGGCGATGCCGAAAGCGTGAATGCCGGAGCAGCGGTGACGGTGAGCGACACTCGCGCGGTGCTGGTCAAGCTTCCCGAAGTGCCGGTGATGGTAAGCGTCGATGTCGCCGCGGCCGCGGAACTGCTCGCGATCAGCGTCAGCGTGCTGGTGGTCATGGCGCTGGCGGGGCTGAACGATGCCGTCACGCCCGCCGGCAAGCCCGCAATGGTCAGGTTTACTGCGCTGCTGAAGCCCTGCTGCGCGCTCACAGTGATGCTGCTGGTGCCGCTCGCTCCCGCCGCGATAGAAAGCGTGGACACGGACGACGACAGGCTGAATGCCGGCGCACTTCGATGCTCCGGTCAAGCCGTTAATCAAAGGCTGTCCGGCGGGCGTGCCCCAGCCGGTAGCCAGATCGTAGCCCGGCCGCGAGGTGAAGCGGCCGTTGTTGCCGGTGAGGATGTCGTGCAGATCGCTGGCAAAGCTCGGTGCCGCCGCCGATTCCGTAGATGAGCGGATTGATGAAACCCCACCCGCGCTTTTTTGTTCGCCGCCGCCTGCTGGTTCGCCAGCGCCAGGAAGCCGGCCCACAACGGAGCCGCCGCGCTGGTGCCGCCCACCTCCATCCCCCTGCCCGTTATTGCAGATCAGAAATATCTGGACATCGGCGGTGAGCGCCACGTCCGGGATGTTGCGCATGGTGCCGGAACCGCCCGCGGCCGTCATGGTGGCCGGTGTCTGATAAGATCGGAATGGGCCACGTCGTGCTGACGCCGCCGCCGGACTCGGACCACGTGGTCTCCGATTGCCAGGGTCCGCCCGCGCCCGCCGTTGTCAAACTCGTGCCGCCCACCACGGTGAGGTTCGGGTCGTCGGCCGGCGGCATGATCCCGCCAGTGTAAGCTCCGCTGTCGCCCGAGGCCTGGAACAGCGACTGCCCCTGCGCCACCATCTGCTTGAAGATCTGCTCGGTGGTGGCGTTGGTGGGGCTCCAGCCCCAGGATGAGCTCAACTGGCTGGCCAGATTGTCGGTGGCCATGCGGTTCAGCACATCGTTCGGATTGGTGCCTTCATAAACGATGATGCTGGACGCTCCCGGCGCCATGTAAGCCGCCATCATGATGTCCAGCGTCACCTCGATGTTTCCGCTGCCCGGTGCGCCGTTGAAGCCATCCAGCAGTACCGTTTGCGTAGGCACCGGCGCTAAACCTGCCTGAGTGAAATTGGCCTTCACATCGTTCGCGTAGAAGCCGTCCAACTCGAATAATCCTACCGACTGGCCGGCGCCGTTGAGCGTCACCGACGGGGCGTAGGCGGCTCGGAAATCGCCGCCGCTGAACAGGCCGGAAGGCCCGGAGCCGGTGGTGAACGGCGTCGCTTCCGCCAGCGGCCGCGACTTCAGATCCATGGGACGCGGCACCACAAAATTATCCAAGCCGGCGATGTCGAGAATCGTCACCCCGGCATCCACCGTCGGCTCGCGATCCGGCGCGAAGAACGTACCGCGAGTCGCATGACGCCAGTACGTCATGTTCACATGCAGCGTGCGGTTGATGTCCGCCACCGTGCCGCTTACGTCCAGGATGACGCGGTTGGGGTGCGTGCCGGTCACAGAAAAACCGTTTTTCTCGAAAAAAGCGGCCAGAGCCTGGTAATCCTCTGCGGTGGGGCCGAAGCGTTCGGCAAACTGCTCCGGGGTCAGATACTGGCGGAAGTTCGGACTCGCCGGGTCGGCGATCTGCTGCAAAAGATCGTCCAAGTCGGCCTGATTTCGAAGCGGCAACCCCACCGCCAGCCTCAGTTGCGTGGCGGCAGGCAGCTGGCCCACCGCCCTCGAGGAGGATACCGCCTCCGGTACATGACCCTTCAGAATTTGTGTCCCGGCGGCCTGAACTGAGGCTACCGAGAGAAGTAGTACTGCTGCCCAGCGACTCGTGTTTATATACCGCATTTATGATTCCTTGTTTGAAACTTGCCGATCAGACGCCAGCAAGGGATTTGAGACTCCAGGCGTGCGTCGGAACGAATGGATCGAGTTCTTATATCTTCCTTATCGATTCAGAAGGGATCTTTTTACCGGAATCGAGGCCTAGCGACGCTTCAAAAAACGCTCTAGCTGAATGAACAGAAAGGTACCGATTCGCTGGTACGCGCGGCTCAAACTCCGGCGGCGGGCGGCCGATATGACTGGCGAGCAGCCTTCGCGGCTGCTTTTCAGGGAGATCCAAACTGCAGACAGAAAAGATTTCGGTGCAAGCTCCGCCTGGTATACCGGCGAGCATGGTGGTGGCATACGTCCAGCGTTGTATAGCAGCTTTACCTGATGCCGAGGTAGCGCTGGATAATTTGGATCACAATTATCTTCGCGTCTATGGGCATCGCTTAAAAGGAAGCGGAGGCGGCTACGGGATTCCCCGTTTGACGGAAATAGGTTCTGCGATCGAACAGGCGGCCAAGCGCGGAGATACAGCCGAATTGCAGACGCGGCTGGCGGCTTTGGAAGTTTATTTGAAGCGGATCGAGATCCTTGCAGGCTAACTCACGCCCGGGACGCGGTGGGATGTAATTCTTTCAGATAACCGCGAACCGCATCGGGGAAGGTGCGTGTATTGATCGGTTTGGTGACATACCCGTCGCAGCCGGCTGCGCGGGCGTTATCTTCATCGCCCTTCATCGCATAGGCCGACAGCGCGATGATGATCACGTCCCGGAATGCCGGATCCAGCCGCAAACGGCGCGTCAGTTCCAGCCCATCCATGCCGGGAAGCTGGATGTCCATCAGGATCAGATGCGGGCGATACGTTTCCAGCGTTTTCAACGCCTGCTCGGCATTCTCCGCCACCTGAACCTCGAAACCCTCGCCCACCAATAGGATCTGGGTGAGATCTAGGTTGTCTATATTGTCATCCACAACCAAAATCGGTTCGTTCATATTGCCACCTCGCTGATTTGTATCTCGTTGCGCTGCGCTTCCGGCGTCGGGCAAGCAACCCGCGGCAGCGCCACCCAGAAGGTGCTGCCCCGGCCCAACCGGCTCTCCACACCGACGCGCCCACCCTGCGCTTCGGCCATGCGCTTGGTGAGCGCCAGTCCTAAGCCGGTCCCCTGGTGGCGCTTCGCTCGGGTAGCATCCAACTGCTCGAATTCGACGAACAGTCGGGACAGATCCTTTTCCTCGATTCCCTCTCCGGTATCGGACACCTCGATCCGGAATTCCGCCGCCCCTTCAGCTTTCAACCCGATCACGACTTGTCCGCCCGTGCCGGTGAATTTGAGGGCATTCGAGAGCAGGTTGTAGAGAATCTGCCTGAGACTCGCCACATCGATGAAGACATAATCCACCTGGTAATCGATCTCCATTTCGAGCGCGATCTGTTTTTGGGAGGCGAGCGTCGCCAGGTTTCCGCTCACCTCCTGAATCACGCCGGATACCGACACCCGTTCCGGCACGAAATTGCATGCGTCCGGCTTCCACTTTGCTCAGATCCAACACGCCGTTGATCAACTGGAGCAAGTGCGTGGCGCTGCGATGGACCCGGCCCAGGTATTCGCGCGGCTTTTCTGCAATGGGGCCGAGCTTCGAATCGCACAGCAGCTCGGTGAAGCCGATGATTCCGTTCAGCGGCGAGCGCAGCTCGTGCGACATGTTGGCCAGGAACTCGCTCTTCAACCGGCTGGCGTCGATCAACCGGCGGTTCTGCTCTTCGAGCGCCGTGTTCTGGCTCCTCAGTTGCGCCTCCAGGTTGCGTCGTTCCACCAGCAGCCGGCGCGAGAGCTCTTCTCGCTTGCTGAGCACCTGATTGGTGTTCTGCAATTCCGCAGTGCGTTCGCGGATGCGCTGCTCCAGTTCATCGCGGCCGCGCAGCAGCTCCTCGGCTGCGGCCTTTTCCAGTGTGACGTCCCGCGCCGCGGCGATGATCACCTTGCGCTCCGGATCGGCCCGGGCGTTCCAGCGCAGCCAGTGGTAGCTGCCGTTCCGGTCGCGATAGCGATTTTCAAAAGAAGAAGCGATGCTCCCGGCCTTGAGCAAAGGCAGCAGATCCCGGGTCTTTTCGACGTCGTCGGGGTGCAGAAAATTCCCGAAAGGCGTCTCGATCAACTGCTCCGGCGACCATCCGAGAGTGGTCACAAAGGCTGCATTCACTCGCTTGAAAAAGCCGTCGAAGCCAGCGAAGCACAGCAGATCGGGAGACAGCATGAAAAACTGCTCCAGCTCCCGCTCGGCGCGCTTTTGTTCCGTGATATCGCGCGAAATTACGGACGCCCCGGTGATGGCTCCAGTCGGATCTCTTACTGCGGAAACGGTGAGGGAAACGTCGATACGGCGCCCATCCTGGCGCACCCGCTCGGTGGAATACTGCTGGACGGGTTCCCCTTGCCGGAATTCTCTGCAGCAAGCCCTGCACTTCTTCCTGGCGTTCGGGCGGCACAATCAGCGCCACGTTTTGCCCTGCCGCCTCCTCGACTGTATACCCGTAAAGGCGAACCGCTCCCTCGTTCCAGGTCGTAATCACGCCATCCAGCGATTTGCTCATGATGGCTTCTTCGGACGATTCAACGATGGCTTCCCAGCGGCGCAGCTCGGCCGTACGGGCTTCGACGCGCAGCTCCAGCTCCAGCGCATGCCGGGCGATCCGCTTGTGCAGGTTCAGAACCATCCTGAAGGCGGCCAGCAGAACAATGCCGTACGCCAGCAGCCGGAAGCCGTGCCAAACCCACCACTCGGCGTCCCAAACATGCGTGAAGTCGAAATACAGGCTGGAGGCGGAAAACAGCAAGGTGTAGCTGGTAAATATCAGATCCTCAGCGGCCGGCTGCTGCTGGTAACGGCGGATGAAGAACACCGCGGCGGACAGAAACCCCAACCCGCCCAGGATGTTCGCGGTTCTAGACGCAAGACTGAAATCGCCATGTACCAAGGGCGCGGGCAGCCAGCTTCCATAGCGCCAAATGGCTGCCGACATGGCCACGGCGAGCGCCATTACCGTTGCAACGAAAAATCGCCTTCGCCGAACCGAGCCGAAAGGAATGGGAAGCCAGACCAAGGCTGCCAGCAACCCACCATAGAGCGCCGCGGCATCATGCAGCCAGGCGAAACGAGCGCTATTGGAAGGCGCGACGCCGTGTGCGGCGCTCACTAGAGCGGTGCCCACCAGCATCGACGCCACACACATCAGGCGTGGCGACCATTCCTCGCGCTCCACCCGCAGCCACAATAACATCGCCACCGCCAGGGCGATCCAGCTGCCGGACAATTCCAGACACTCGTGCAGCGCTGCCTGAACGTGGCGCGCGCTTCCCATGGATCTGCTGAATCCCCACGCAATCAGTGAAGGCAATACAAAAGCCAGCAGAACCACTGCAACCATTCGGGCTGTGCCCGGTGATAGCTGACGAGGGGAAGCGAGCTCCACAACTGCCTTATCGGTCAAATCGGACCATTGCTTGGACCGGAATGCCCGCGGAGAAAACTGGATCGCACGGGGAGGCGAAACGTAATTCACGATTGGCTGCGTCCAATAGAAAATGATCCATCAAGCGATTCTCATGTCGCTGACCGTTTCGGGCCTGCTGCTGGCTCAGCAGGTTGGCCCACCACCGAATCCCGATAACGCCGCCGGCGGCGCATCGCCAGGCGACACCAAGGCGACCTCCGGGCCTAAGTCGCCGCAATGGAAGGGGCTCACCGTAAAAGAGAAACTGCATTACGATTGGCGGCATCTGTTTGACGTGGAGAACGTGGTGTTCGCTGGGGTCGGCGCCGGTTTTGACCAGTGGCGCGGCCGGCCGGACGGATGGGGCGAGGGATGGGGTCCTTTTGCCGCACGCTACGGTTCACACCTCGGCCAGTACGTGGTGCAGCGCAGCATCATGTTCCCTGTCCAGGCCATCGATCACGAAGACACGCGCTATTTCCCGTCCACCAGGACATCCTACAAGGGGCGTCTTGCGGACGCTTTTCTTCACACCATCTGGCGCCACAACGATTCTGGAGGCATGATGCCCGCCTACAGCGAATTCCTGGGCGATTACGGAGCCGCGGCGGTTTCTCGCATGTGGTGGCCGGAGAAGTATCACAATGGATCGGCTATATTCATCGCCGGATCGGACACCATACTGGTGGATGCGGGCATCAACGTCTTCCATGAGTTCACGCCCGATATCAAGCGCTGGTTGCATCTGAGGCGCTGAACGCTGGCTCCCTCCAGGGCCCATTGTCCGGCGCTGCGCGCAGGGTGCGTGCGCCACAATGATTTCAATATTTTACCGACCCTTATCGAAAACTAAGCGGCATTGCCCTCCCTCGCCTCCGCTACACTGGAGGCGTGCGGCTCCGGTTGCCCTTTCACCTTGCGCTGGTGGCGCTTACCGCGTGCGCCTGCTACGCCGAGGGTCACGCCGATCTTCAGAAAGAAGACGTGCGGGCGATTGAGCGCGCCCTTAAAGCACGCGACAGCTCGCTCGATTGGTTTCAGGTTCTAGAGAAGAAACCCATCGATTCCGCTGACTCGGTAATGTTGGTGGAGGCTGCGCCAACCGAATCGCGGCCAGGAGCCTCCCAATCGTCGCCTATCGTTTCACGGACGCAGATCGCGCTCCTGGTGGCAGCGGGAGCGCGGAATCAGGTGCGGCTGATCCTCGACTCGCTTCCTCTGCGGGACATCTCCGCCACCCCGAAGCTGGACCAGCCAACTGAGCGCTCCGTTAATCTGCATTTCTACTCAGACTACGGCATCTATCTGGGCAGCATCAAATACTTCTACGATCTCGCGGGGCAGCAGCCGCCGGCCAAGATTCGCTACGGAATTCTGGCTTTGACTTCTGCGACGAAGGTGTATGGAACGCTTCGCTACACCGCCTCGTTCGGAACGGCCAGCCAGGTACAGGAGGGCTGGAGCGCGCGCCACGCAATGATCACCATCCAGCCCGGCGCTGGAGCTTCCTCGCCGCAATTCAAGATCGTGGATGTTCCGGCCTCCGAGGAGAATGTCTACGCCGAGCCAACTCCGCTGCGCGTGGGCGCCGGGGAGTCCGTGCTCATTGCCAATCAGACTCCTCCGGGACAGCCGCACCATCCGTCCAGTATCTATGTGATCGAAAAGTCCGGCAGGAAGCAGCAGTTTCCCCCGCCCCTGCCGTCGATGAACTTTTATCGCAAGATGCTGCCAGCGAAGCAGCCTCCAGCGGAGATTTGGAGCGACATCGGCCCGTTCGTTCTGGATGACGGAAAAATCTGGTTTGCGAGCACCTTTTACGATGGCGAAGGCGTGTCCGGCGTGGGCGCCATCGGCACCTTCGACGTCGCGGCGCGCAAATACGACATGCGTTATCTGCCGGAAATCATCGGCTGGTCGGGATCTGCGATCCGACTGGATGGCGACGAGCTTTGGATCGGCCTGGTGCACCACCCGGAGGGTGCGGATTTCGGCGGTGGCCTGCTCGGCTACAACATCAAAACTGGTTCAACCACGAAGTATGCATTTCGGGATGTGATCAACGCCATCGACCGCCTGGGAGACGCGCTCTATTGCGGCACGTCCGACGGCGTTTACGTCCTGCGCGATCGAAAGCTTACCCAATTGCGCTTCGAGCCGAATGAGCAAGGCCAGCTCACCATGGTGACCGGCGAGGTGCGATAGTTACTTCGCCGATTTCCAGCCAGCCTCGGGAATGGCGGCGCTGGTGGCAGCTGTCAGCGGAAGCAGCGCCTGGAACGTATCCGAATCCTGTCCGATGATTTCGAGCGAGGCGTTTCCGGAAACGAGTCCTGAGGGAATCGTGAAATTGATTTGATACAAGCCGGCGAATCCTGGAGCGAGGCCGGAAAAGGCGACCGTAGACTGCACATAGTGGCCCGCCGAATCAAGCAGAAAGACCAACGGCGTCGACGTTGTAACGCTCAGCGGATTGCTCGGTGCGGCCGTTCCATCCGGCACCGGCTGCCGCACCGCGCCCAGCCCCGCGAGATAAACCGCCACCGTTTCGCCAATCTGAGCGGGGCTCGACTCCGATATCACCGAATCGTCCGGATGCAGCGCGGCTGCGTAGCCGAGACCGCCCACCGGATTATTGGTAAATACCCCAGCCGAGGTCAAACCCGTGTACTCGGTAACCGTGTTGGAATTCGCGCCATTGTTGACTACATAAATCTGCGACACTGCACCGGGGATCGTCTCGTAAGGAACGATGACCGAGATTTGTGTCGGGCTCACGTAGTAGATGGGTGCCGGAACGCTGTTAATCATCACCTGCACCCCGTGGAACGCGGCCGGAAAAGGCACGCTCGCGCTGTCGGTGGTGGGAGCCAGCCCCGATCCGTAAAAGGTAAGAAATTCTCCGGGAGACACCTGCGAAGTGAAGGGCGCGGAACTGGCGGCGTTCACCACGCCCGCCGGGTTCAGATATACCCCAGACCCGCTCAACGCCGGGGCCTGCACAGCCACATTGAGCGAGAGGTAGGGGCCAATGCCATATCCTATGCGAATGGTTCCGTCCGAGGTGCTCACATAGTGCTGGGCAAATGCAGCTGTCGTCCGAGCTGCCGTCACTGTTTAGCGTGTACGAGTCGGAATAGGTGAAACTGCCGGATCCGCCGTAGGTCAAAAGAGAACTCACGCCCTGGTAGTTGATTGGTGACGCGGTACTCAATCTCTGGTGTCCGACAATTTTTCCCGCAGAGGCTTGGAACGCTCCGTAGTAGCTATCCAACGGAGAGTAACCGCTGTTGGTGGCCGATTCGTCCAAATTCAGGCCGGCCTGGTAATACAGGCCGCCGTAATTCGACGGCGCGCTGGTGGCGGCGCGAACCCCGACGAACATATCCCAACCGTCGTAGGAACCGCCAAAAACAAAATTGCCGTCCGGCGAGACATAGAGTAGTTCCGTGCCGGCCAGCAAAGTGGAACTATCGCGCTTTCCTCCCAACTTGAGCTGCGCGGCGCCATTGCTGAAAGAATAGGTCACTCCGCTGAGGCTTTGGGTGCTGGACGTGCTGCTGCTATTCAGGTAGTCGGTCGCATTTACCGTCCCGATGTTGCCTTGCCCGTCGGCCGTCATGGTGAAGAGCGCGTCACCGGGAAACGTCGGATCGAAGTAGGCCACAGTGTATGCACCGTTGAGGGTGCTATTGGTGGCCCCGGTGCCGATCGGCACGCAGATGAACAGATCGTTGTAGTTCGCCAGATTGTCGCTGCTGCTGCCGATAAAAATGTCGTGGGCCACTAATCCGCTGATCCTGTCGTTGGGAAACTCCTGGTCGACGGCGCTGATGTAGCCCTCGCCGCTGGCTGAGATCACATAGGTGCCGTTCTGGGTGAAGGTCTCCGCTTTGGTGGAACTGACGGCGCTATCGAGGACCGATCCGGTGAAGGTGTAGGTTCCATATCCGCTAAAGCTGATGTTGCCCTGGATGTTGATGGTGTCGCCCAAGTCGTTGGTCTGGCCGGGCACATAATAATAAAAGACCTGCCGCATATAATAGGTGCCGTACAGCATGATGTCCCCGCTGTTATCAAACGCGGGTTGAGCCGAAGCCTGCCAGGCGCAGGCGCCCAGTAGAAACACAAGAAGAGTGGGTTTGATTTTCATGAATCGTCTATGGGGCTAATCTGGACCTTTTTGAAAAAGCAACGCGGACGCAGTAAACGTGCCGAACTGCTGAGAGTTGTGTCACCAGCTTAATTCTGTGGGATCAGCCTCTTACAGATTACAACACGAAACGCGGCGGTGGGCTTTCCGGTTCGGTGTAAAAGTTTGTGTGCCTAGCCGGCAAGCTGTCGCATTGAAGTTAAAATGCCCCACCGCCTACGCTCATGTGGATTCGCACAACCTGAGGACTCAGCGCAAAGGGTGCGGCGAGCACCTCAAAGAGGCCAGGAACTGCTTCGCGCCGCGCTCCGTTTTGGGCAAGTTCCTTACAAGTGACAGCCACGGAAAGGTGTCTGGGTGACCGGTGGCGTCCGGATACAGTGCAAGGGGGTTGAGGTAATCGCGGGTCGTGCCTCGCTTAAGTTTACGAGCCTGGCGGAAATCTCCCATGACCTCAAGCTAAGTGCCGGCACCTTCGCCAAGCGCGTCATTCTCCCTTGAGCGGCGCTTTACTTCCTCGCTGGAACGCCGGTAAAATCAGGTCTCGCGGGTTGCAAAGCGGATAGTGCCTGGCTGACGGCGCTAAGGGAGAACCGAAATCACTTCAGGTGCTTGAGGGACTGCTCATTTTCCGTGCAGATTTCGTCGATCAACTCGGTGTCGACTACGATGCGCTGCTTGAGTGTAACGGTCCATGGCTTGGTGTAAGCCTTTGGATCATCGACGGTGACCTGGATATGGAGGTGTCCGAAGTCGGGGCGTCGAATCTGCTCCCGCACTTTGGCGGCCTCGGTGAGCACGCTTCCATTCCAATCGATCCACGTATCGTCGCGCACTCCGATCGTATCGATCACAGAAGGCTTCAAAGACCTTCGTCCTTCCATTGAACGACCTCGGCGTGGAACGCCTGGCTGGACTCGAACCAGCGTGTATCGCTTTAGAAGAGCGATGCCTGAATCCCCTCGGCCACAGGCGCGCAGTCATCTGGTACCGGGGTAGAGGATCGAACTCTACTGCACCTCTTTGTAGGAGAGGGGCCCTCGACCAGAAGGCGACCCCGGCATTTTGGCTGTGGGGGCAGGATTCGAACCTGCGCATAAACTGGTTAACAGCCAGCTGCCTTACCGCTTGGCTACCCCACAAAGAATCTGGTCGGGGACCTCGGATTTGAACCGAGATTCTCTTGGTCCCAGGCCAAGCGGGTTGATCCGTTTCCCTAGTCCCCGAATGTCAAAGATCTGGAGTGAGCGGCTGGAATCGAACCAGCGGCCTCGGGCTTCGGAAACCCGCGCTCTCATCCAACTGAGCTACGCTCACAAAAACACTGGAATAGGCGGCCGGGGTCGAACCGGCATTTCTTCGTTAGGACCGAAGTGTCCTCTCCGTTGGACGACGCCCGCACTATTGGGGTGACCGGAGGGAATTGAACCCTCGTGGACAGATCCACAGTCTGCCGCCTGAGCCACTCGGCCACGGTCACACTTGGTGCCAGGAGCACGAGTCGAACGTGCTTGTCCGGCTTTTCAGACCGGCGCCTTGACCGCAACGGCCTCCCTGGCGAACTTGGTGGAAGAGGAGGGAATCGAACCCTCATTTGCTGGTTGCAGGCCAGCGGTCCTCCCATTGAACGACTCCCCCAAGAACTGGTTGCGGGCTGGCGAGTTGAACGCCACTCGCATGGCTTATGAGGCCAGCATGACACCGGTTCACTTGCCCGCAGAAAAACTTGGTCCGGGAAGCTGGGGTCGAACCAGCGGCCTCTCGATTATCGGTCGAGTGCTCAAACCACGCTGAGCTTTTCCCGGTGGTGCTACGCACGCACAGAGTGGAGCCCCGTGCCAGATTCGAACTGGCTTTTCCGAATTACAAATCCGGCGCATCGCCACCTATGCTTACAGGGCGCGTAATTCTGGAGCCAATGGAGCGAATCGAACGCTCATCGGTCGCTTACCGTGCGACTGCTCTCCCACTGAGCTACATCGGCTGGAGCCAGAGGAGGTATTCGAAACCCCGACCTCCGCGTTACGAATGCGGCGCTCTTCCACTTGAGCTACTCCGGCGCATTAGAAGACGTTGGAGCGAGTGCGGAGAATCGAACTCCGTTGACCGGACTGGCGATCCGATGCCCAACCAATAGGCCACGCCCGCAGAAACTCTGGAGCGGGCGGAGATACTCGAAATCTCTTCTCTGGGTTGGAGGCCCAGGGCACAGCCTATATACCACGCCCGCTCCTTCACAAATTCTGTGATGCTATTCAATTGTCAAAGACCCGCATTGAGACACACTTCTACTGCCTCGCCTCCAAGCGGAAACGAGTTGGACAAAACGGCTCAAATTACCGATAAAGCAAAAAAAAGCGGGCGGCCATTTCTGGTGGCCGCCCGCTTCTTGAAACCGGTATGATTTATTCCAAGACGGTCAGGTCACCTCACGCACGTCAATATTGACGGGCCTCGCCGTACCTTTCGGTTCGGTTCCGAATTGGAATATATGTGTCACGCACTCCAATCCTAATCTACCTTCAGAAAATATTCAAGCGCTTTAATGTGCTCTTCACGTCACGACCATCGACCTATCTCTGCGAGTCTGGCGGAGGAGGAGGGAATTCAACCCTCGGTGGCCCTTACGGACTCACGCCAGTTTTCGGGACTGGTGACTTTAGCAACTCGTCCACTCCTCTACATACAAAACTTGGAGCGCCGCCGCGGAATCGAACCGCGCACACCGAGTTTGCAACTCGGCCGCTCGCCACTTGCTGTTGCGGCGCGTGGCACCCCGGGGGTGATTCGAACACCCAATCGCGGATTTGGAATCCGCTCGCCTCACCATCGGCAACCGGGGCGTATGGTGCGCCCGGCTGGATTCGAACCAGCACTCGACCGCTTTTGAGGCGGTTGCCTCTACCGGTTGGACTACGGGCGCATTTGGTAGGCTCGGTCGGATTCGAACCGACACTGGACACGGTCTGAGCGTGTTGCCTCTGCCGAGTTGGGCTACGAGCCTGTGGTGTTCGGGGCGAGATTCGAACTCGCAACAATGCGGTTCTCGACCGCACGCGTCTACCAGTTGCGCCACCCGAACATTGGTGGGCAGTCGAGGATTTGAACCTCGGTGATCCTAATGGGATACCGGGTCTACAGCCCGGCGCTTTCAGCCTCTCAGCCAACTGCCCAAACGCGAATTGTCAAAGATCTGGCGGAAGGCAGGCGACTCGAACGCCTATGTCCCGAGGGGCCTGGCTTAGCAGACCAGTGGGATACCAATTACCCGAGCCTTCCGGGCAAAATTACAACTTGTATTTAGAGGAAATTACAGACTTGGTGAGAGACACCAAGAGTGTCCGACTAAGAGTCGGTACGATAGGAGGTCGCGACTGAAAAAATGCCGCATTTGTAATCACTGTACTGCGGAAAGTGAGCTTTCGTCAAGACCTTAAAAAGATTAGGACGGCATGTGTGCTACTACCTGCCTGTGCTGCTCGATTGCCATGCCGCTCCAGCGCGAACGTCCTTGATCAGAAATCGCACGCCTTGGTTGTCGGAAGGATTCAGCCAGAGCATGCGGTTGAAAATGCGCTCCGCCTCCTCGAATCTGCTCAGCCGCCACAGGCACAGCCCAAATCCATTCATGCAACGGAGAAATGGCCGGTTGTCGATCCACCCCCACGGAAGCAAACCATCGAAGCTTTTACCGAGGGACAATTCACCGATTCGAAACCCCACCTCGTAATGGCGAATCGCTGTCTTAGGCCAATGATCGAAAACAAGGTTGCCAAGGTGTGCATGAGCATCGAGGCAGCGAAGATCGGCCTGACAGAGATCCATCAGGATCTTGTTTGCGCCTTCAAGATCGCCGCCGTCCTTCCGGTCGTTGGATTCTATGATGGGGTCGGAAAATGGATCCTCTGTGTCCGCTCCCGGCAACACCTGCTCCATCTCGAATTCTGGACGCGATCCCCACGCGATGATTGGTTTGGCCCAGGCTTCGATCGGCTCTCCTTCTTCGCCCCAGTAGTGCTCGGATGGATCCCACATGCCCCTCTCGCCCAGTTTGAGCGGGGCAAGGCCCAGCGCTTGCGCGTCGAGCCGCGCAGATTCAATTTCACCGGAAAGATAGGGATTACGCGCGTAGCTCCATTGTTTGCGTGGCCGGACAACCGCGATCTCACCGGGAACAACATCCCAAAGGCGACTTGCACGAAGTGTGATTGTGTATGCACTTCCACAGAGGCGGCAGCGCGCGGCCTTCTGCTTCACCGAAAGTACGATCAACTCAACCGGATCAGCCAGGTTGATCGCCACCACAGTGTCACCGGTTCGTTCCTTGCCAATTTCGCCCGGGGAGACCGGACCGGTCTGTTTCGCGGTTCTCAACACGCATCTCTCCCGTGACGCACGCCCCATCGCGTCTTCGCGCGCTCCAAGAACGAAGGTTGTTCACTGCGTTTCGCGCCTGCGGCCAAGCCATGAAATCCGCCGATGAAGCCGGTCTTCCGGTAATGTAATGCGCAAACCCGGCGCACAGTTTGCTCCCATTCGGTCGCCAGTCCCGCCCGCTGATAGCAGTCTCTGGCGCGCTCGAAATTTGAGAGCGCGGCGTCGTAGTACTTGCTCTTCTTTGCATCAACAATGCGCATCCCCTGGGCGCGCCAAAGGCGCGCGGCAAGTCCCGGATGATTCTTCTCCAACCGTTTCGCGGCGGGCTCGGTCGTATAGTGGCTCACTTCTTCGAGAGCTTCATCCGAGCAGCCGCGCACTAGGTCCGCCAATCGGTCCGTTTCCTTTGTTTCGGTGAATAGTTCGAGCCGCGCCTGCAGGTTCGCTCCACTCGCTGCATTCAGAGCCTTTTCGTGCCACGCCGTGCGCTCGGTCTTGGGCACAAGCTGCATGAGATCGTCATAGGTGAATTTCGAGGGGTGCTTCCGAAAATCGGCCCAAGCGGCCTCCAGTGCTTCATCAGCTCGACCGAGTTTGCTCAGCAGCTCGCGGTGGAGCTTGTCCAGATCATAAGCCGCCGTGGACCGAAACTGGCTCTTGCGGTCAAGAGCGCGGCCCCGCCCGACCCAGGCCAGAGCCTCGTTCGGCTCGCGCGGAACAAACAATTTCGCCACGGCCAGACAGTCTTCCGGTTTAAGTTCCGTTTGTTCCGCCAGCGCTATATACGCCTGGATGTCCCGTTGCGCGACATGAATCGCGCGCAGGATCTCGGCCATCCGTCGGTACGTCCAACTCGATGTGTCCCCTGATGCAGCATCAAAGCGCTCGCGGATCTGCCGTTCCAGCGCCGCTAATCCTGGCTTGTCGAAAGCGGCCGCAGCATTCTTCTCGATTTGGTAACAGAAGGCGTCTGGATCGTCGTCCATCCACGCGACCAGTATGGAAGCGGTCGTATGCGGGTCGGCGCCCATGGCCTGACGGGACTTGATCCAACAGCAGATGAGATCCTGGGCGAATTGTCCGAAGCTGCCACTGGAGTCATCGAGCTCGTCAGCCTTGGCATGACAGCCCGCAAGAAAAGCCTCATACAGCGCAACGGCTCGAGCGGGCTCGGCTGCAACCAGCGTATCGATTGTGGCGGCGACCTCTTCAAGCCTGCTCACGAACGAAAAGCACTCACCGTCGCGAATGAATGTTCCGGGGCGAAAGGCGGACTCGATCTGCCGCTCGATTGGATCTGCCTTGCTGCGTGGCTTTCTCTTCATCCGGCGTTTGCGTCTCTTGATCCCTTCCAGCCAGTTTGGCACAACGCTCGGATCTGCCGAATCGACAGGCCGCGAATAAGGCCAAAATGAGGCGGGATTCGCCGCCACGTTCTCTCTTATTGCGGAAGCCTTCGGAAGACCAGCGCGGCCAGTTTGAGCTTTAGGTTGGGGGCGGGTCGAATGCGAACCTAGTTCGAAAGAAGACGGATGCGGAGTATACTGAGGGTGACAGCCATGACGATTCCCGCGAGATACGAGAAAGGTGTTTTCAGGCCCCTTCAGGACGTGCCGATCAAAGAAGGCACCGTCGTCGAAGTGCTCCTGCCTACGGAGGCACCTGCGAAGAGGCCGCCCTCAATTGCCGATTCGCCATTCGCCGGCATGTGGAAGGACCGCGATGACATGGCCGACAGCGTCGAATACATCAACCGGATTCGCCGCGAACTCCACGGCTGATTCTAGCGCCGTACCTCGAATTGCGTGCCGTTCTTGATCGATAGCAACGTCCTGATTGACGTCTCGCGCGGCGACGCGCCGGCAATCAAATACGTCGACGCTCTTCCAGAGCCTTGGTCGATTTCTCAGGTTACCGCGATGGAACTCATCGTTGGCGCCCGAGACAAGCGGGAACTCGCGACGATCGACAGTTTCCTGGCGCTCTACCAAGTGATCCCGCTCAGCGAAAGCATCGGAGCAGAAGCCTATCGGCTCCTCAAAACATACGCAAAATCTCACGGGCTCCACGTGTTCGATTCACTTGTCGCAGCCACTGCGATCGACAAGGCGCTTACACTGGTGACGCTCAATCGCAAGCATTACCAGATGATCGAGGGACTCCTGCTTGAAGTGCCTGACTATCAGTCGCACCGACGGTTGTGATGACCACAACGTGCGGCCTATTTGAGCGCAAATGAATTTCTCGGATCTCTCAACAAATCGAGGCGCCCGCAGCAAGCCAGCCCTGCCTATTCAGCGGCGCCTGTCAGGGGACGAGGGGGCTTCGCTTCCGGCTATCGCATCCACGGCTTATCACGGCATTACAATCTGCACACGGTCTCCCGGAACTGGTGCGACTCTTCCAAGCTCGCTTTGCAAAACCATGGAGCGTTTCGAAGCGGGCATCGACAACGCGCCGAGCAGGTAACTGCGATCTTAAACCCGACTGTTTGAGTCGGCAGCGAACTCTTGACACGGGTCATGTTGCGCGATGGCGTAGATGGAATCGATCGGCGCATCCCAACAACCGCCCCGACGACCCAACATTCCAGCTGCCTCCCAAGTGCCCACCCCAGAATTTGCATGCGCCCGCCCAACGATCTTGAAGGCCAACTGGTCAAGCTGGGCGTCGCAGTTTGAACCTCCTATAATCAATGGCTTGCACAGCTCCATTCAGAGGATTTTGTTTGCATCGGAGGGTCTAGTCTAAGCCTAATCCGTGGTAAGTGGGCAGAAGTCCATCACAAGTAACCTAAAATGAAGCACTTACAGATAAACGGAGGGTTTGGAGGGTGTAGGAAATCCTCGTAAGTTATTGAAAATATGGAGCGGGAGACGGGGTTCGAACCCGCGACGTCCAGCTTGGGAAGCTGGCATTCTACCACTGAATTACTCCCGCTTTCTGTCAAATCAGCTATTTAGCTGAATCCGTTAGACTTCCTAGACTGGGCTCCAGTCTATTCCGTCCATGCTGTCTATCCAATACTACCCGTTTGGATGCCAAAATGGACAGCAAAACAGACAGCATACCGGCCTGAGAATCTCGTCGGATAGCCCGAGAAGCCTGCTTCCCATGCTGTCCGTTCATGCTGTCCATTTCGCTCTCCAAAGCTCGTTCCAGGCACAGAATAGCACAACGACAGAATACCTGCGGCGCATGCCGGGCAGGATTCTCCCGCGGCTCAGGTATCTTGCGTGAACCTGCGTCAGCTGCTGGCGAGGGCGTCGATTCACTGATTCGCTCGATCAGTGATGGCGGCGTCAGCGATCGAGCGGCTTCTTGTATTTACAGCTTGACGACTCCAATTCTGTGTGCGAAGCCCCGTCCTGATGCTTTCGGAGTACCTCCGTTGCAGGCGCCGAACCTTGTGGCCGGTGTCTGGACTTGAAAAGCGCGCTGACGTTCAGCTTGCCCAGCACAAGCAGGGCCTTCGTGATTCGGGCCAACTGCTTCGAAGGCTGAACGGCGGCCTCGTGGCGCACCCAACGGGTGACCATCGCCGCCGCCGCCGCGCCCAACAGCAGCGCGATCACCACGCCGATCATTACCGCCAGGACACGCGGCGCGTTGAAGTAGATCGCCGCCAAAACCGCCGCCGCGATCGTTTCCACCAGCAGGAAGGCTGCCTGTCCTAACTTATAAAGGCGCGCCTCACGAATCTGGTCTTCGATTTCGCGTTCCGTCGGACTCAAAATCTGGTTCCGCAAGGAGTGTCGGTTCGACTCCGACCACCCGCACCAGCCGGAGGCGCGCCATTGCGTTATTGCGTTCTTTCGTTATTTCGCTATGCTAACAAGAGTATGCGAAAGGCTGCGACACCTATGGCCAAAACACCCCGTCCGAAGAAGGTCGAGACGACTGAAAAACCAACGTCCGTGATTGACCTTCCTGGCTTCGAAAAACAGGGATCGGCGGCGCTTAGTTCGTTGAACTTTAGGGTCCCCCCAGCGTTCCATCGCGAGTTTAAGCTCTATGCAGTACAAAACGGCATGAGCATGGTGGACCTGTTACAGAAATCGTTTATCCTCCTCAAGAAACAGCGCGGTAGCTAGGCGCAAACGGCAGACGGAACCATGACCAAGAAGGGCACAAACGTCGTCAGCGTCTCCACGAGGGAGGCTTCGCTCAAGAAGCGTTTGCGCCGCCATCTGAGATCCCTAGGCTTTCTGAAGGCTGATGATGGCTCATTGCTTCCGCCGGGCACGGGGAAGGAGGTGGTGCGGACGATTCATGGCGCACAAAGAAACGATCGCCTCGCCGTCAGTCAGACGTTCCTTGCAAGCCGTCTTCCAAAGCTCACCAAATACTTTGCGTCCGGCGAGGACGTGGACCCCGCCGGAATCTCACCAAAACTTCAGCTCATTTCGAGCGACACATGGGAAGGCGACCTTTTCCGCCTTGCCTCCCTCACGTGGTCTGTGCCGGTTTCCAATGGCTTCGGTCGCAGACTCCGATTTCTGGTATGGGATGAACATAACGGGAAGTTGATTGGCATTATCGCCATTGGCGACCCTGTCTTTAATTTGTCGGTCCGCGACAATCTCATTGATTGGGACGTCAAGGCGCGTGGCGAACGTCTTGTCAACATCATGGATGCCTATGTTCTCGGTGCTTTGCCGCCCTACAATGCGCTCCTCGGAGGCAAGCTCGTTGCCTGTCTGGTGCGCAGCCTGGATGTCTACAATCACTTTTCGAAAGCGTACGGGAAAACCACCGGAATTATTTCAGGAGAACAGAAGAAGGCTAGGCTCTTGACCGTCACGACATCTTCCTCAATGGGAAGATCGTCGGTCTACAATCGCCTCCGGCTAGGGGGCATCGAATATTTTAGTCCCATTGGTTATACCGGCGGATGGGGGCATTTTCATATCCCCGACAGTCTGTTCTCAGACCTTCGCGAGTACCTTCGCGAAATCGGCCACGACTATGCAGATCTGCACCAATTTGGTCAGGGTCCGAATTGGCGGTTACGGGCGGCGAGGGCGGCTTTAGAGGCACTCGGCTTCAAAGACGATGTTCTCCGCCACGGAATCCAGCGCGAAGTGTTCCTCTGTAACTTGGCGAAGAACGCCGCGAAGATTCTCCGGACTGGCAAGGGCAAGCCGGATTTGTCGTCCCTCCTTTCAGCCGATGACGTTTCGCAACTGGCTGTTGAACGCTGGATGCTCCCCCGCTCAGAGCGGCGGCCCGAGTTCAGGCTTTGGAAACGCGAGAATATCGAATCCCTCCTTCGTGAGTCGCCCCCTGAACTTGCACTCAGGGTGCGCAAGATGGTTTGAACCGTGGCGACGTCACTCGATCAATGGCAGGAACGGTTACAACGCCACTTTGCGGAAGTGGCATCATCCAGGTCGTATACCGAATTCCCCTTGTTCGCCCTTGAGCATGGCCTGACAGACGATGAACTCGACGAGATCACCGAACTCCTGCATGCCGAGCTGGAAGATGGGTGGCGAATTGCGCGGTACTGGCTTGTCTGGGTCGTGTATGCCACGGAAATTGGTTACGACTACGACGGCGACGAGTATTGGCTGACCTTTGAACAGCGCACACCAAAGTGGAAACAACCAATCGCTTCTACCCGCCGCAATCAACTCCGGACGTGGTTCTCGAAATTCCAAACGACATATCACGGCGTCAGTCCCTCCGGTCCATGGGCCGAGTGGTTCTCAATCATTGCGTGGCCTATCACCCACGCGATTCTACCCAGGTATCTTCAATGGCAATTTGCCAAAACTCTCTATGACCTGCGTTTCCAACTCGCCAATCTTGAGACCCTGAGCCCGAACGCCGTTGGTGCGCTACTCGCGACCGACGCTTGGGACGCCTCATCGCGGTTTAGAGAATTTCTACAACAGCAGGAACTTGCAGGCAGGATTGTCCTTGCGCTCCTTAGTGACCGGACGCTAGCGGGGCAGAGCCCCATCTACCCTCAAACACTCCAGAGGCTCGTCTCTGATTTGGAAGAGGTGCAGAGCACCCGCGAGTGGCTGAAAGAGACGCGTCGTCTCGTTGCGGACCGGTTGAAGGGGGCCGCTCCCACCTCAAGGGCATCGTCGATTTATCGCAAATCGGCGGACGGCGAAAGCGTCGATCATTCGACCCTTCGCCTTCGCCCGACGCTCATGCTTCGCCGCTCAACGGCCTCAACATGGTCCATCATCATTGAGATTCCGAGCTTCGCAGATGTGGCGAGATCGCATCCCGACCGCCAACTCTATTTGCGAAGCACAAGGTGCAAGGTTCCGGCGACCGGCGACACCTGGTATCCCCGAGGCTGGCTCCTCATGGGGTACCGACGGCAGGTTCTTAAGAGTTGGCCAGGTGGCACGCCACTTTTGACATTTGAACAACCGAACGTCGAATTCGACCAGCTGGTCGCCCGCGAAATTCGGCTTCCTTCCGGACCGACTTGGCTTTGCCGCATCGGCGGAGACGGGCTTGCCCGCGAGATCGCCAGCCACATGGTTCGGCCCGGTCGGCGTTACATTCTGCTGAGCGAGACGGAAATCACTTCACGGTATTCCTTTCTTTCACCTTGCAAGGTGAATTGTTCGGGCATTTTCGCAGTCACCTTAACCATGCCAGAGTCGGTCTCTTTCGAGACCACAAAGGCGTTGCAGCAGTTAGGCCTTCAGGTGGCAAGGACCGTGCGCATCTGGCCCGCGGGGTTATCCGGTCGCAACTTCGACGGTGAAGGCTATAGCGAATGGCTAACCACTGAGACGCCCTGTTTCGGAATTGTTCATGACCACGCTGTGGATACGTACAGTCTTCGTCTCAATAACGGCGCGGAGACGCTAGTGAAGGCGTTCGGAATTGGTGTCCCTGTTTTCTTCCAAATAGGAATGCTCTCGCCAGGACGACATACGCTTCTGGTGAAAGCGCGAGCTCTCGGAACGGCTTCCCTACCCATGGCGGAGGGAGTGATCACGTTAGACGTTCGGGAGCCTGAACCGTGGATTCCCGGAACAACCTCGCACGCAGGCCTTGCCATCGCTTTGGACTCAAACGACCCCTCCCTGGACGCGTTTTGGGAAGGCAGTATCGGCGTCGGAGTCTCGGGTCCGGCTGGACACCAGGTCACCTGTGAGATCAGGCTTCACGCCGCAAGCGGCAAGGAACTGTCCTGTGAGCAGATTGGCACTTTCGATCTTCCGGTAACACCAACGGAATGGACCAAGAAATTCTCACCCTTCGTGAGAGATGAGAGTCGGACGTGGACCTATCTCGAAGCCGCATCCGGGCGGTTCATCGTCAAAGGGGACGAGTTGGGAGAATACTCGCTTCGCCTTGAGCGCGATGTGAGCCCCCTTCGGTGGCTTTGTCGAAACACCGTTCGCATCACGACGCTCCGATTGATTGACGATACCGGCGGTGAGGATGCTCCTGATTGCCAATTCCTTAGCTATCGCAACCCAGCCCGCTCCACGAGTCTCAATCTGGAGGGAGTGATTGAGGGATTCGAAGTGGAAGCCCCTGGTGGACTGTTTGAAGTTCGCCACGGAAAGTTCCGGGACACAATCAACGTCAGCATTCCCCCGAATGGACACGGATTCACTGACCTTGCTATCGAACCCGACTTGCGCGAACTCGACGATGAACATTTCGCACTCACGACTATTCTCGAAGTCCTGAGGCTCTGGAGTGAGGCCCGTCTTGTCGGCCCGCTCGTCGGGATCAGGCGCAACCGAATTATCGAACGCCTCGCCAATCGACTGTACTCAAAAATCGGCGGTCAACGCTGGGCCGACGCCGAGGCAGGATATCTTGCAGACTCACGATCAGGATTCGGGAGACAGCGGCTTGAAAGGGCGCTAGAAGTCCCGCATTCGTTCAGCGTTGTTCTTAGTCACGAATTCGACCGGATGGAGAACGGAACAAGCTCGGGGACCCATTGGTTTGCAAACGCCGCCTCGCGTTATCACATCTCCACTGACCGGGGGCTCTGTGAGTTCGCATTGCAGTTTGCCAGTCGCCCTCACGAACTGCTGCATCTTCCAAGGCCCGTACTGGAAGGATTGCTCAATGACCTCAAAAGGCAGAACGTACTCTTACGTGCGGCGCGGTTCGTGGCGCTACTTGCCGCACACCGAAACCCAAGCGCGATGGGAAACGTGTTTCCGAGGTGGAAATGGTAATCCAGCAAGTTTCACGCGAGGACGTACTGAGAATCACTCGGGAAGGCTTCCGGCTCTCAGCCACCTCGGATGATCTCATGGACACCCCACTGCTCACTGCGCTACTCCGGCGCGCAGCAGGCATCCTGTGCCCGTGTTCCCCCTCGACGATCATTGCCTCGGTGTTAGAAGGGCTGATCTTTCTCGCTGACGAAAAGGAGGCGACCGAGCGGCAACTCGCTGAACTCACAGATCGACTGATCGTGTGTGGCGATTTGCTGGAACTGAATCAGGTCACTACCGATGATCCGACCGTCAAGGGCACCTGGGTATTTGCCGCACCACCAAGTTTTGTAGCAAGACCCAGTGGGAGTGTTTTCTTGCTCGGCATTGTGCCAGACCACGTAATACCGCTGCCTGAATCTCTCGCAGTCCGAGTCGTTCATGAGGGCTTGGTGCGCGTCATCGTACCCGAACCCACCGAAAATTTGTCTGCGGTACTTCGCAATCTCGGCTGGCTTGAAGTTCCGAGGTCCGCCTGGTTAAGGCTGCCAAAGCCCGAGTCCTCAGCCGCAATGCGCGAAGCTATGCTCCGGCGGCTTGACGCGCAACCGGCTAGCGGGACCATCGCCGACGCCATGATCCTTGATCCCCAGCGCGACGCGCGGTACTACGGCAGTCGCTGGGTCAATTCGACAGATCAGAATGGACGTTATGTGGCGCGGAGACCCCAGGCGCATGGCGCTCCTCTTTGGGGATATGCCCATCTGAGGAATGGCGAAATAACCCAGTTTCTTGATTTTCCGTTAAAAGGAACTCGCTGGCGGGGATGTGACGTGGCTTGGCATTTTCAGATGGCAATTGACGATGGCTTGGGAAGACGGCAGACTTACCGGCTTCGAAAGTCCGCTGACGGCACCTGTTTTGATTTCTTCTCACCCTTACCCCTCTGGGCGGACAGACGCTTGGCAGTGCTCGGACACCCATCGACTCGCGACGGCTGTCTGCTCACCTATTGGATACCCGAGCGCGAGGTCGCGGTCGAAGAGGCGTTTCTTCAAGAGCGATTGTGGCTGACCCGTACTGACAGATAAAAGCGAGAGACGACATGGTTCAAACGATACAAGAGACGATTAAACAGTTGCATGGTTCGTTGAGCGACTACATCGAAGCGACGTACCACATCAGCGCGCCGCCTCTGATCGAACAACGGAAAGAACTTCTCGCCCGCCCCGGTGTCATTCATCAGATCCCCTATATTGAATCCACGCCGCGATATCAAAGCGGCGAACGATTCTCGGCAATCAAGGGATTGCCGAATGCCGCGCTAAAGGCTTACTCGGCTCTATCCACACAGGCGGGAAAACTGCCCGCACTCCTTTACGATCCGCCTTACAAACATCAATCTGAAGCCATTCGCCACACACTTGTGGACGGCAAGAACCTTCTCGTGATGACGGGAACCGGTTCCGGTAAGACGGAATCCTTCCTCCTGCCGATTCTTGGAAAACTCGCGCGTGAGGCAGAATACAGACCCAGCGCCTTTCGCGACCAAGCCGCTGTTCGGGCCTTGATACTGTATCCGATGAACGCACTGGTCAACGACCAGCTGGGACGGCTGCGTTCTCTGTTTGGCGACCCACGGATTGTAGCGCTCTTCAAAGGGTGGGCAAATCGACCCGCTCGCTTTGCGCGCTACACGAGTCGCACGCCCTACGCTGGCATTCGGACGCGCGAGAAGGATTCCCAAAAACTGAAGGCCTTCGACGATTTTTACGTCGAGATTCAGCGGCGGGCGAACGGCCCCGTATCGGACGAACAGAAACAGGCGAAGACGTTACTCGAAGACCTCAAAGGGCGCGGGAAATGGCCTGCCAAGCCTGACCTTCTCGCGTGGTTCGGCGACAAGGGAACGGAATGGCAGGATCGCAAGACCCACCAATTCCGTCGCGCCGTCACCTTGCCCGATGATGTTGAACTCCTCACCCGGCACGAAGTGCAGGTTGCGCCGCCCGACTTGCTGGTCACGAACTATTCGATGCTCGAATACATGTTGATGCGACCCATCGAGCGGCCCATCTTCGATCAGACCCGCGATTGGTTGGATCAGAATCCAAGTGAGAAGTTTCTGATCGTGCTGGACGAAGCCCATCTTTATAGAGGCGCTGCGGGCGCTGAAGTAGGACTGCTCCTCCGGCGTCTCCGTGATCGCTTGAACATTTCGCCCGAAAGACTACAGGTCATCTGCGCCACGGCAAGCTTTAAGGACGCCGAGTATGCGCCGCTCTTTGGCGCACAACTCACGGGAGTACCGGCCCACACGTTTGTGCCGATTCAGGGCGACTTTGCATGGAGACCTCACGCAGCTGCCGGAACGAAACACGACGCCGAGGTTCTCGCCGCAATTGATCTGGCTAGGTTTTACAGTCTTGAAAGCGATGAACAACGGGTTGCGGTGATCCAACCCCTGCTCGAATACCGCCACGTCGCCGAAGGCGGCACACTCGATTCCCGTTTGTACCATGCCCTCTCGGAATTTCCTCCGCTTGGCCTTCTGATCAACAGCACCATGAAGCAAGCGCGCCCCATAGAAGAACTGGGTCGCGAACTGTTTCCTGATGCGCCCAAGGCCGATGCCGCTGCCACGGTACTGATGGCTCTCGGGAGCATGGCCCGCCCCGATCCCAAGAGCCCGGGCCTTCTTCCCTGCCGCATCCACAATTTCTTTCGTGGCCTCGCAGGCTTATGGGTCTGCATGGATGCAGCGTGCACCGAAGTGGCCGAGGATGAACGCAGCGGGATTTGCGGCAAGATGTATAGCCAGCCGCGCGAGCACTGCGACTGCGGTGCTCGCGTTCACGAGCTCTACACCTGTCGGTTCTGTGGAACGGCGTATGGACGAGCCTATACCGATGACGTAGACAACCCATCCGCACTCTGGTCAGAGCCCGGACGTCGCCTGCGTATGGACGAGGGCGAAACTAGTCCGCTCCTTCCTCTCGATATGCTGCTCGAAGAGCCGAGCCCAACTAGAAGTGCTGAACCCGCTGACTACGACCTTGAAACCGGGCGACTCAACCCGAATCAACTCGGACCGCGGATGCGCACGGTGTATTTGCGGAACGACCGAACCACGCCGCCCGTTGAAGATGACGATGTTGATCAGAGCTTGGAAGCGCGCGGTCAATTTATCCCGTGCGGTTGCTGCGGAAAGACGGCGCGGTTCGGTAGGACTACCGTACAAGATCACCAAACCAAGGGAGATCAGCCCTTCCAGGCACTGGTAGCCAAACAGATTCAAATCCAGCCGCCGAACGCCAACAAGCCAACCCGTTTCGCGCCGCTGCGTGGCCGAAAGGTTCTTGTGTTCTCCGATTCACGGCAAGTCGCAGCGCGCCTGGCACCAAATCTTCAAATGTATTCGACCAGGGACTCGCTCCGCTCCCTGATCGCCTGGGGTTACGACAAGCGGTTGGGCGCAGCCGCGCTTATAAAGCCATATCTCAGCCTCGATGATCTGTATCTTGCCATCTTGCTGGCATCCAAGGAACTCAGCGTTCGGCTTCGACCCGAACTCAAGGCAGCCGAAACCTTCTCGGGTGAAGACACCGTTGAACTCGCCGTTGAGGAAGGCTTGCTGACTGACAACGCGCTGTTTGTGCTGGTCATGAAGATGCGTTCCGAGAATCCGCCCCAGGCTTTATTGGAAGATATTGTCACGACGGTCACGGACCCGTTTCTCGGTCTTGAGGCACTCGCACTTGCGTCTCTGTGTGAACGAAGTGAATTGACCCGCAAGCTTGAGAAGCTTCCATCGATACCAGGCGTTGCGGAAACAGCCGAGGCCAAGGTTGCGTTGGCCCGTACATGGCTCCGCTGTTGGCGAAACCTCGGATTTTGGCTGAGTGGAATGCCAACCTCGTGGTGGAACCGACCCCGAACGCAAGGGGTCAGCGTCAAGGGTAAGAAGGGTAAGGGCAAGTTCGATGCGATGGATGCCGTAATCCAGGTCAAGGCGGCGCGGAAGATCTTCAACGATAGTTGGACGCCCGAACTCCTCTCGATTTTCTGTACGGATGCCAACGGAGAGTATCAACTTCGTGGGAACCAATTGTCTCTGCTCTTTGAGGGGCCATGGGTTCGTTGTGCAACCTGCAAATCAGTTCACCGTCCCGTGCCCGGTTTGCTTCATTGCCTGGATTGCGAAAGCAACGACGTGAAAACCCTCGATCCCGGCACGGACCTCGTCTTTCTGGCGAGGAAAGGTTACTATCGCAGACCGGTCATGGCGGCCTTAGGCGATCCGCCGCAAGAGCCTATGGCGCTCATCGCCGCCGAACACACGGCCCAGCTTAATGCACCCCAGAACGAAGACGTCTTCTCGAAGGCGGAGCAGAACGAACTCCTGTTCCAGGATGTTGCCCCCGCCTTTGGCAAGGAGGCAACGCGCGCCACGGCTATTGATGTGTTATCCAGCACGACCACGATGGAAGTCGGTATCGACATCGGTGCCTTGTCTGGGGTGGCACTGCGGAACATGCCTCCTGGACGCGCGAACTACCAACAGCGTTCCGGTCGCGCGGGCCGCCGGGGCAACGCGGTGGCTACCGTGGTTGCCTTCGGGAGTGCAGACAGTCACGACGAACACTATTTCACTCAGCCCGATGGCATGATTCGCGGAGACGTGATCGACCCCAAACTTACATTGGACAACCGGGAGATCACGCGTCGGCATATCCGGGCGTTTCTACTTCAGAACTATCATCAAGACCGGCTGCCCGAAATCGATGCCTCGCAACCGCATGATTTGTTCTCCGTCCTCGGGACGGTTGGTGCGTTCTGTTCGGACAAGTCGATACTCAACATCCATGACCTGGAGGTCTGGTTAACCGACAACGAGAAGGCTCTGCAATTGAGAGTGGCGTCGTGGATGCCAAGTGAACTTTCAGAGGACGACCGATCGACTCTGCTTTCGGAACTGAAGAACGATTGCATCACCGCCGTCAAAGCGGCAATCGAATTCCCGCCCAAGGGAGATCTCAAACCGGAAGTGAAGGAAACGGACGACGTACGTGAAGATGCTCCGGAAGGAGACGAGGAAGCGCCGGCTCAGTCGCCAAACGGGAATCAATTGCTCGACCGGCTACTTTACCGCGGTATCCTTCCGCGCTATGCCTTCCCAACGGATGTTGCCACGTTCCACGTTTTTGACGCGGCGCGATCCAATCGCTTCCGACCGATCATGCGCTTTGCGCCATCGCAGGGGCTCCCTATTGCGCTGTCCCAATATGCGCCCGGCAAGCAGATTTGGATATCCGGGAAGTGCTACTCCTCCGGTGCTGTCTATTCGGTGATTCCTGACGAGCGGTTCCGCGCCTGGGCGGAAAAACGCCTTTACTGCGAGTGCAGTGCTTGCGGCTTTGCCCGCACGTTCGAGATTGGGCAAATCGGTCGTGGAGAGAGACAAGACTGTCCCGCCTGTGGCTCGCCGAACACGTTCGGTGAGGCGCGTTACTGGCTCCGTCCACCGGGTTTCGCACATCCGATCGACTTGGAAGAAGTCACGTCGCCCGATGACATGCCCGAAACCAGCTACGCCACACGCGCCAAGCTGACCATGCAAACGCCCTCCGAGGAATCTAAGTGGACGGAGGTTAATCCCCGCGTCCGAGTGTTGAAAGAGCGCAAACATCTCCTCGTGTCCAATACGGGACCGAAGAGAGACGGCTATACCTACTGTGTGAAGTGCGGGCGCATCGAAGCAACCAGTGAAACTACGCCGTTGCTTGCCGGGCCGCACCGAAAGCCGTACCCCGACGAAAAGGAACCCACCTGCGAAGGGGCTGGGACCACCCGCCACCTCGTACTTGGCACCGACTTTATTACCGACATCGCGCTCTTCTCAATGAGCGTCGAGCCGCCACTTCGGCTTCGCCCAGGCCAGTATCCGACTGACGTCGCGCTGCGCACGGTCAGTGAAGCTCTGGCAAAGGCGGCAAGCCAATTTCTGGAGATCGAGGCGGGAGAACTCATGGCTGAGTACAGACCGTCGCTCACGCCCGAAGGTCGCGACGGACTGCGAGCTGAGATCTTCTTGTACGATACGCTGCCCGGCGGAGCCGGGTTTGCAAGCCAACTCGTGGATTGCGGTCCTGAGCTATTTCAACGGGCGTTGAAACTGATGAAGACCTGTCCGGAGGACTGTGACGCATCCTGCTACCGATGTCTCCGCAGTTTCAAGAATAAGTTCGAGCATAGACTCCTTGATCGCCACGTTGGTGCCGAACTGGTCGAATATCTGTTGACCGGTAATCTGCCTGAGTTTGATGCACAGCGCCTTCAAAGCTCGACGACATTGCTCTACAACGATCTACTTCGGCAGGGGTTAACCGGTACGACATTCGAGGCAGGCGTCAATCTGACGGCGGCGGGCGGCGAACAGGTGAAGGTTCCGATTCTCGTTACCGGCGACGGCGAACAACGTTTCATCGTTGCCCTTTCGGGACCGCTGACCAACGATCACCCCGCAGAATCCGCAATCCCCAAACTCGTGGAGCAGGCGGGTGATCTGGAACTCATCGTCGTGAACGAACTCCTCGTTCGTGGCAATCTGCCTGCCGCAACCCGTGAGGTGCGGCACCGTCTTGGTGTATAGATCGTGAGCAGATCAATTCATGGCAAAGATCACTCTCCACCTCAACTTTGAACGGCCTGACGGTTCGGTCCAAGGGTATGAATACTCCGTCAGCACCCAAACTGAGCCTGCGCCGCGCGGCGAGAAGTCGCTCGCGGACGAACTCGGCGATCATCTTCGCGCCGAAATCAACATGCCCACCCATTTGGCAAAGCTTCCCCGTGCCGACGATCTGGCCAAGCCGTCACAAAGGTCTGTCTACCCCACGGCCCCAACGGATATCCACGATGTTCTTAACGCCAACGGGCTTTGGCTGGAGATTCAGAACACGCTATACGCAACCCAGAATGCGCTGGCAGAGGCCAAAGCGTACAAAGATCTGGAACCAGTGGGCGTCGAGATTGAGCAATGGTATCCGACCCACGCGAAAAAGGTGTCGGCACTGAATGCAGGCGTTCTACATCTTGCGAAGATTCAGGATCTCGTCGTCCGACTTCTCTTCGAAAGTTTGGGAGGAGCCAAGTTCATCGCGGTCGATCTTTCGGACGATGATTGGGAGCGGGCGCTCACGATGAAGAATGCGCGCCAAGGCCTCAGGCGCCTGCATGACGCTGGCGCTCTGGACGCCCAAGAGTATGCGGACATTCTCGACGCCTTGGACGAACCATCACGATACCCGAAGCAGAAGCTTGTGATTCAGTACCGCAATTGTGTCGTGCATCGAATCCGCCCGTCGATCGATCATTCCGAACTCAGTCCATTGCTTCAGGATCGTGTGGGACAACCGGTTTACGATACTCAAGGAAAACAAACGGGCGTGTCGTACGCGATTCTCGCCGCGTCCAAGGCGGATTTTCAGTTTGACGAACTGTATGAGGCGATCACTTCCTACCTCGACTTCGTCGTCAGGATGCTTTGTAGACTTAAGGCTCTTCCTCGGTTCGCTTAGCAGGCGCTGCAAGCGTTCCGATTTACAGGGACCGCCACCACTCCCTCACCGCTTGCAAGATACCCGCCGGTTCCTGGACGGTCGCTACCGGCGCGGCCTTTCGTGCCTCCACTTCCGGACTCTGAAAATGGCGTTCTTTCGCAACCCTGTCGGACATCCTTCCGGCATCGACACGGTCCGTGGACCACTGTGCCGCCCACTGCACACGGTTGTTCCTGATCCAATAATGCGACCGACATGTGAAGCCCCAGTTCCCGATTGAAGGGTCCAAGGAAATTGTCTTGCCATCGAAAACCAATTTCCAATCGGTAGGCGTGATTGGCGTGACGACCTTCTGGCCGCAGCCGCAGCAACACCTGTGCGACGCCGTCGCGAATCTGATCGACACGTAGATCGTCCCTTCTCTGAGTTCTTCGGGGATGAACTCGACGAACTCGTGTTTCAGGACGATGCCCTCCTTCATGGTTGTCGTTCCTCGTTGAGAAGCAGATTGCCGTCGATCGTAAACGTGGTGTGGTGCTCACTCTTCAGGTCGCGATAGAACCCAAATAGCTTCTTCCACTTCATAACGGCCAGCGCTGCGTTGAGGGCATTCAGGTCGGCGATCTGAATGTTACGGTCATACTCGTTGCCGGCATTACCGTCCACGAAAGAAATCCGCGTGTGGATGTGGTCGCGCAACTTCCGCGTGCTGGTGGTGACTCTCAGAATCCCGCCCAACGAATCGTCGGACAGATTGATACCCATGCCGACATCAACAAACGGGCAACCAAACTCTTCGAGGCTTTCGACGATGGTCTTCTTGGCTGCCCCGCTGTCCAGGCACAGGAACACGAAGTCCATATCACGCAGGTCGCCCACATTCGATGCGTCTATGTAGACCTGGTGATCAATGATGCCGCGCCGCATCGGTGAGTACAGATTCTTGAAATAGGTCGCCTTCGGCAGCTTTTCACGGAGCTGCTCAATCGAAGGAGCGCCCGGCGACCGGAACGCGTTGTGTTGAAGAAATAGATCCCCGTCAAAGAGATGAATCTCAATCACCGGCGTCTTCGCGACAAGATCGAGCACGTACGATCCCGTCCCGCCCAACCCGACAATCGCAATTCGGCGCAATGCGATCTTTTTTGTCGCAACGCCGATTTGCGCTCTGCTCGAAGCCGTGTCGATGTAGTTAAACACGGAATCGGAATCGTCGATTTCGGGCTCGACAACCGGGAACGTTCGCGCGGTGACGGTAGAATCGATCTCCTGCGCGGGGCCGGAGAAGATCGCGACGTACGTGGTCACTTTGGCGTAGTAGTCCGGGTAATGCTCAAGGGGCTTCGGCTTGGCGGAGAACGAGTGTTGAACAACAACGCCCTCGGCCAGCGTCTGCTGTGAACTGCCGTGCTTTATCTTCGCGATTTCGGTGCCGTCCGCGAGGCAAGGGTGTTCACCGACAAAGAAGGCGACGTGGTCATCGGGCCGAGTGGTCACGTCCCCAGCCAGCGTCAGCTTTGAGACCAGAATGCCGCGCTTAACCTCCCGCGCGGCATTCACATACGGAACGTCCTTAATCAGGAGATAACCGGCGCGGATCTCCAGATCGAAACCCTCGTTGCGCAGTCGTGTCAGGTCAGGGCTAAGACTTATCGGTCGCTGTGACATTGAAAATCATGCCCTCCTTGATCTTGACCGTGCCTCCCGGCATCAACGTGCCTTCCGGGTTCTGGCGCGGACCGCATTCATAGGTGATGGTGAAGAGGATGTTCGGACCCGTCGGAATGGGATTGAACGCCAGCGCAACAAGTTCGGCGAACGTCAACGACTTCGCCTTGACGTGTTTCTGCTGGCCGTTGATGATGATCGCGAGTTCGTGGACCACGGTCGGCCCGCTGTGGAAATGCTCATCCTCATGGATGCGGATGGGATCCGCGTCGCTTTCGATGGGACGGTCTTCTCTGTTTCCGCGTACTTCGCGGTAGAGTTCCAATCCGGCGGCGACGCCGCCGAGGATGTAGAGTGCCTCGCCCGTTGTTGGGTTCGGGGAGTGATGCGGTTTCTGATCGATGTGAATACGAACCTGATGGTGGTGCTCAGGTTGGGGATGGGATGCAGTACTCATGTGGATTCTCCTATAGATGGATTGGTTATTTGCCCTTCAGCAGCTTCGAGAGCGACGCTCCCTCAGCACGCTGGCGTAAAGTATCGAGTCTGGTGTCGCTTCGTACTCCCGGCGCGAAGCAGGGACCGTATGTTTCGCGCAGAGTCCGCACCAGCGTGTCTCCGCGCTTGTGACGAATCTCGCCGTCCAAATCACGGCAGCGGTTATGCAGAGCTTCGTTGCACTCTTTCTTTTGGTTCGACATAAATGTTGGATTCTCCTTGAAGTTTCAGGTTCCGTCTAGTACACTATGACGAGAACGTCTATAGCTGGACTCAAGAAAAGATGCCCGGTTGGGCGCCTACGCTTTCGTCTACATAGACTATACGATCTCGTCTATAGCCTGTCAAGTATGTCCGAACTGTTTCCCGATCGCCTTCGTGCCGCCCGTCAACTGAGGGGCTTCAGCCAATCCGAGCTTGCCGACAAAGCAGGGCTTCAACCTTCAGCGGTTTCGCACTTTGAGACGGGCCGGCGTGCCCCGTCGTTCGACAATCTGAAGGTCCTCTCTGACGCGCTCCAGGTCACCACGGACTACCTCTTGGGCCGCGTGGACCAGCCCAATCTGACGGGGCCGGTGGCCAATCAGCTTTTCCGTCACGCCGAGAAGATGACGAAGAGCGATCTTGACACCCTCACGTCCTTCGCCGAGATGCTTGCGAAGAAGGCGGCGAAGAAGAAGGGGGACTAGGGCATGGGATTCGACGACGGATGGAAGGCAGAGCTTCGCGCCACCGAAGTTCTCAAACAGCTTCAGATCGACACGCTGCCGGTGGACCCGTTCGCCATCGCCAAGGACCGTGGCATCGAGATCCAAGAAGATTCCTCCCTGTCGTCCGGGATTTCAGGTTGCCTGATGAAGGTCGGCGATGTGTTCGGCATCCTCTTTAGTTCCAAGTTCGCGAGCGAAGGTTTCAGACGATTTACGGTCGCGCACGAACTAGGCCACTACTTTTTGGATGGCCATGTCGACCACCTCTTCCGCAACGGGCAGTATCTTCACAAATCCGAGAGCGGCTTCACGTCCAAGGATCAGTATGAGCGCGAGGCAGACGCCTTTGCCGCCGCGCTGTTGATGCCCAAATCGCTCTTCAAGACGGCGCTGGCCAAAGCGGGTAGCGGACTCACCGCCATTGAATCGATAGCCAACGATTGCGGAACGTCGCTTACGGCTACCGGCATCCGTTACGCCAAGCTGTCGGACGATCCTGTTGCAGTTGTCTGTTCCACCGGCGACAAAATCAACTTCGCCTTCATGTCCGACTCCCTTCGCAAGAGACCGGACTTGACGTGGATACGCAAAGGCACGGGACTCTCGGCGGGCTGCGCCACGGCGAAATTCAATCGTGATGAAAGCAACGTCCTCGGCTGTCGGCGTGCCACGGCAACCGTTGACCTCGGTGATTGGTTCACCGGCGGAGACGGCGAGGTGAACGAGGAAATTATTGGACTCGGTGAGTATGGCCGCACCTTGACCGTTTTGTGGGCGGATGATCTACCCGATCCGGCTGAGAACGAAGACGCTCCGGAAAACGAAGACGAAATGCTTTTGCCGTCGGAGCGTTTCTATCGGAAATCCCGCTACTGAGCTCCATGCTGCGCAGCGGACGGCAACCCTTCAAGTAGGTCGTCACGTCAACTGGAATTGAAGTTATGCCACCTCGACGAAAGAAGCGGCCTGCCCCCAAGCCCCGGCGCAAACCAGCCGCGCACTTGCTTTTCATAGAGTGTCAGACGACCCTGCTGAAAAAACAGTCTCTCGCGATTGGTGGTGGTTGGCACGCGCGGCTTTCTCGCCTCTGTCCCGAAAAGACAATTGCTCTCGCCGCTACTGACGCACGGGCGGATTTGGCCAGTCGTCTCGGTGAACTCGTCCAGGGCGGTACTCGTTATCGCGCGGTCATTGTCATCGCCCACAGCAACCACGCCGGAATCAAGTTAACGAACGAAGACTTTTGCGACTGGTCTCAACTTGCAACATGGCTGGAACCACTCGCACCAGAGCACCTCCTGCTCGTGGCATGTGACGCCGGACGGTTGACAGGCGTCTGCACGCTGTTCCAATCCCTACCATCCTTGCGAACCATATACGCATCGCCCGTTCCGGTCGCGCCACAGCATGCGGAGTTCTTAGACTTCCTTCTCCTTCAACTCATCGGACAAAGACGAATAGATGAGTCCGTGCTTCGACTTACTCAGTTCGCCGCGTATCTTGCGACCAAGGCCGTCATTTTCCAATGGCGTCGCCCTGACTGCCAAGCACACAAGTCCTTCGAGGGCCACCTGCTCAGCATCGCAGCCCAATTCTTCAAATAAGCCTCTCAACGATGTCTCGCCTAACCGTGATGGTCTTGCTCGTCTTGGGGTCGATCGTGAAGGTGGGCTCGCTGAGGGTGCAGCCGGGCACGGAGAAGTTCGTCGTGTACGTCTGCGCGGTGCCTGGTCGTTGTAGAGGTTGACGTCGAGGCTGCCACTCCGGAGTCCTGATGGGCAGAGAGGTTTGAGTGCACCGTTCACGGGTTGCAGGACGCTAAAGCCACACACTGCTGGGCCAGTGCCGGGCTGTACGCCCGTGCTTCCCGCGCAGCCTCCCTAGCCTTGTATTGCGGCGAGCAGAAACGCGAACTCCGCCGCCTGGGCGACCACCCGAATGAATCGCCCTCCCGGCCGTAAAAATATGTTCTGCCTTGAAGCGCGCACACAGGTCGCACACAAGTGCGGCGGAGACCAAGATTTATGGGGATTTGAGAGGGTGACACTGATAATGAGTCTCAGCGGCCATGACGGAATAGTTAGGCCCGAGTAGCGGCACGTCGTGCAGCAGAGTTGCAATCGAGAAGGGGACTGAAACGGTATTGCGTGCGACGGCCACGGCTGGATCTTAATTTCGGATCGCGCTCGGTGATCTGGATAAAACTGGTGGGCGGAGCCGCGGCGTCAAGTTAATTTCGTGGCCAAGATGCTGTTTGAGAGAGGGAATTCATCAACTCGGTTTCTTGGGCCTTCGCTCCTGGTTAACAATCCAGAGTTCCATCCGCTTGGCAACTTGGCTCAGCGGCGTCTTCAGCGCGTCGGCAATCTGCCACAGCCGGCCCACCGTCGGATTGATGATCCCTCTCTCGACCCGGCTGATGTATGTTCGGTCGAAGCCGCACTCGCCGCTGAGGCGCTCCTGCGAGTGGCCTGCCATTTTGCGGAATTCGCGCACGATGGCCCCGATGGCTCTTATCTTTAGATCGGTCGGTTGGATCTGCTTGTGGCGCCGTTGCATCCGCAGATCCGATGGTGCTACGTTGAAGCGTATCAGCCAACGGCATATACGCCTCATTTGCAGTTCGCGGCTGGTGCCCGAGTGCAGCGGAAATTGGAGCGGAATGTCGCCAGATCCCGGTCGGATGTTGTATTCTTGAGAACCGAGTGGACAAGCCGCTTCTCCCACTAGCGAACGGTGGCTGTGGCGGAGCCAGAGTCAGCAGCGCCCGTCCCAGCTTTTGAGCATCACGATGAACCATCTTGCCAAACCCCGGAAGGATGAGGCCGACCTGGGGCGACAATCAAAGCAGCTCGCAGAGGATGAATGCGGACTAGTTGCGCCGGACCGCCTGGCACAGACCATTACGGAGTTCGTTGAGTGGCGCGCATTTTCCTATTGGCTCCGTCTGACCGTCGAGACACAGGGATTCGTTTCTGACCCCATGATCGCGATCCTTCGAGAGCGCTGCCCCGGCTTTCTGGATTACGCATCCGCTTTCGCCAAGGAGCATCCACGAGAGCCCGAGTTCCTCTGGCTTCGCTTTCTCGAGTGGACCGACGAAAGGCTATTTCACGTTTCTATAGCTGAGGGCTGGCGGCACGCGCTTGGCTACTACGCGACTCGCGATCCCCGGATGGATCAGATTCGGGCGCACTGGAAACAGTGTCGCCGGGCGTGGAAGCTTCAGCCGCCAGCATCTTTTCCGAGTTTTGAGGCATGGCGCGAGTCTGCGCTTCAGCGCCGTTGAGCCTCGCTCTCTCGGCTTCCACTAGCTCCGACACCCAAAAGGCTGTGTCTTCATCAAACACCGGCCATTTCAAGGTCTCAGGGTGACTGTAAAAGAAAGACTGCAAGGATCCTTCATCGATCCGACCGTTCCTTTTCCTGTGGAGAAGGCCGGCCTCAACCCATTTCTGAACGCTCAAGCGCCTCATGTGAAGTCTTTCGGCTAATTCGCGCATGGTGTATCCGTCTTGGAATCTAGCCGGGATTCCGCGCTGGCCAACCATGTCCCAAACCGCCTTCTCTGATCTCTCGATCTGTTCGGCGATCTCCCGCACGCTCATGTGATTCAAGGATTCGATAACGAAACGGTACTCTACCATCGTCCAGCGTCGGCGAGCGCCCAACGGCCGGGTGGGGAGCCCCAGTTTATGAGCACGCCGTAAGATGGCCCTTCGCGGCCAGCCGATAAGGCTCTGGACGTCTGACACGGCGGCGCTCAAACCCGCTT
>CAVQLV010000018.1:0-156157 GCA_963713415.1 Bryobacterales bacterium
GGCTGATGCGCGAGGACAATCTGCTCGCTGTACAGCCGAAGGCTTTTGTGGTCACCACCGATTCTGATCACGACTTTGAGGTCTATCTCAACCTGGCCAGTCGGATGAACTCGACTGGCCTCAACCAGCTTTGGGTGGCTGACATCACATACATTCGGCTGAATCGCGAGTGGGTGCTTCTGGCCGTGATCCTGGATGCGTTCTCTCGTAAGGTAGTCGGCTGGGAACTGGAGCGAACCTTGGCGGCGCGCTTGCCGATCGCGGCACTGGAGAAGGCGCTCGCAGAACGAGAGCCGCCACCGGGCGTCGTGCATCATTCCGATCGCGGAGTCCAATACGCATCCGGCGCCTATGTCGGGGTGCTGCGAAGACACGGCATGATTCCAAGTATGAGTCGGCCGGCGAATCCGTACGACAACGCCAGTTGCGAGAGCTTCATCAAGACTCTCAAGCGAGAGGAAATCTACGCGAACGAGTACCGCGACCTGGATCATCTCCGCGAAAACATTGCGGCTGTTCATCGACAGCTACTACAATCGCGTGCGGCTCCATTCAGCGCTCGGCTACCGGCCGCCAGAGGAGTTCGAGCGGGGGGCCAACCGCCGCGACGATGTCGCAGGGAGCGACCATGAGTTTTTTCAGGCATGAGGAAATCTATCGTCCGATGTGGGATTCTTTCTGGCGAAGCTTGGGGGCGACTACGGCTGCCGCCCCACCCATCGTCTCGATGAGTTCCAGCCGGCTATTCCTCGGCGGGTTGGTCTCCACCAGAGCCCGCCTCCGCTTCACCGGCTGACGACGATTCTGGAGGAGATGAGGTAGTTTGAGAAGGAAAAATCAGTGAACAGCAGGTGTGCCAACTGCAGATTGTCTCAGCGGAGGGGTTCACCCCAAAAAACTGTGCCCAATTTGTGACCTAGTGTAGTGCGTCAGAAATACAGAAACATATAGTCTCGATCCGTGTTTGTCATAGTAGGAGACAAACTGGTGCGAGTCGCCCGCCTCATTACGCTCACCGAGGAAGAACGCTCACAATTGCAGAGCTACGCCCGTGGGCGCAAGGTGCCGCGGCGGTTGGTGGAACGGGCCAGTATGATCCTGTTCGCGGCCGAGGCAAGGAGAATCTAGAGATCGCCGAGGAGTTAAAGATCAGCCGCCATACGGTGGCGCGTTGGCGCGAGCGGTTCCTGGAATTGGGCATCCAAGGACTAGAGGAAGATTACAACGGCCGGGACGGACGCCTCGACTGGATATAGAAGAAATTATCCGCAAAACCACGCAAGAGAAGCCGGAGAACGCCACGCAGTGGAGCACGCGCAGCCTGGCTCGTGCGGTTGGCATCAGCGAGTCCAGTGTTCGCCGGGTGTGGCACGCACACGGGCTGAAGCCTCACCGCAGCGAACCTTTTAAGCTCAGCAATGATCCGCGATACGCCGAAAGCTCGAAGACATTGTCGGCCTATATCTCAATCCACCACAGCACGCGATCGTACTTCGGTAGACGAGAAGAGTCGATTCAAGCGCTGGACCGAACGCAACCCGGTCTGCCGATGAAACAAGGCCGCGGGGAAACTCGGACGCATGACTACAAGCGGCACGGCACAACCACGCTGTTCGCCGCTCTGAACACACTCGACGGCAGCGTGCTCGCCAGTGCCGTGACCACCATACCAACGAGGACTGGATTGCGTTTCTCCGCCTCATTGACCGCCAGACTCCCCACAACAAACCGCTCCACATCATCGCTGACAACTACGCTGCCCACAAACATCCCAACGTGCGGCGTTGGCTAGGGGGGCACAAACGTTTCCATGTCCACTACACACCTACCAGCGCGTCCTGGTTGAACATGGTAGAACGTTCTTCGAGACATTACCCAGAATCGAATCCGTCGCGGTGTTTCCACAGCGTTCCTGAACTGGTTGAGGCTATCAACGGCTACGTCTCCCAGCACAACCGCGATCCCAAGCCTTTCATCTGGACCGCCAAAGCATCCGATATCCTGCAGAAAGTTACTCGCGCACGTCGCGCTCTCGATAAGGTTCGATCTGAGTGACGCACTACACTAGTCCCCCGTTTCGCGTCCATGTCCTTCTCCTTTTGATCTTTGCGCTGGGCTTTGAAGAACCCATCCATCCGTGACGCAGCGAGTTTCATCTCTTTCTCGGACACGATGTCGTATCGGCGGTAGACTGCCTCGGTCCTGTGGCCTGTAATTCCCATCGCAACGTTGCGGGGCATACCGGCGCGTTCCATGTCGCGAACGGCGGAACGCCGCAGGTCATGGAACTTGAGACCCGGTAGCCCGGCGCGCTTACATGCCTCCCTCCATCCCTTTAGGTGCGCGCCGATCGGCCGATCGTGCCAATGGTGCTCCGGTTCGTTCAGAATTGCTCGAGATTGGTCCTCTTCGATGAAACCCTCGCGAGCATTGTCTTCATCTAAACGGCGTATTCACGGTTTGCGGCTTACCAGCGGAGGATCAGTCCGCATACCCAGCGAGAATCCCGCCGTACGATTGCCAGTTCCCGGTTAATCGTGGCGTCGGAGGCTCCGGCCGAACGTCGTGATCGAATGTGATTGTCGACGCAGGCCGAGCTGAACGTCGACGCCGCACCGTCCCCAAAGTTGTCCTAAAGTTCTTATCGATCCTATACTCCAAGTCGTCGAGGCTTCGCTTCTTAGATATTTTGTAGTCCTCTACCACAAGGTCGAGAGAAGCGCTGAGACAAGTACGCGGCTCTGGGTTGGACCCCGGTATTCCCCGCTCTCGACTTGTCCGAGTCTGACTTTGAGGAGACTTCGTGCCTTGGATTCATCTGTCGAATGGGAACTCTCTCGGATCGGTTACCCGTTCTTGTAATACTTGATCCACCAGATCGAACCACGACGATACGGCTTCGGTTGGCAGCCTCCGGAGTTGCTGGCCATTCACACCAACTTTCCGGGAACAATTCCATCCGACATCGCGAGGTCACTTCAGGCCGGCGACCCGCCGCCATCCGCCTCTCCGCCGACGGAAGCCGCGCTTACCAGCAGCTCACGGTGTTGTTTGCGAAGCGACGCGCCTACGCACAGATTATGGCAACGCGCCCGCGGGCATTGTATGGATTGTCGGATTCGCCGGCAGGCCTCGCCGCCTGGATGTTTGATCACGGCGATGGTTGTGGCCAACCGGCTCGGGGTATCCATTGATAATATGCCCGAGACACGGCCGAAGTCCGTCCCTGCCGCAGTGAGCGTCTTTCCCGGCGAGAAAACTACCAAGCCCCGCGAAGCTGGACGAATCGGGCCTATCACAAACTCATCTACTACAAGCAAGTAGACAGAGGCGGACACTATGCGGCGTGGGAACAGCCGAAGCTCTTTCCAGAAGAGCTTCGCGCGGGCTTCAGATCACTGCCGCCTGAGCGGTCTGAGAGGGATCGGGGAACGCCCCTAGCGAGCACTGATCCAGCGTCGGGCGAGCTACCTGAGCGTTGTTGGAGTTCTTCCAGATGGACAAAGAGACGGGACGATCAAAAGGAAACGCCCGAGTTCCGGATGGCATCGGCCGTCGGGTCCGTTTCAAGCTCTGTGGATAAAGCGCAGCAATTCGGGCCCCAGCGTGTCCATGGCGCTTCCGATTTGGAGCACGCTCGAAAGATGGTTATGGCCGGTTAACTGTAACAGTCGCGGCCACCGTCCCTGGCGGGCGGCATACGCTTCCACCAGCCATGCGGCCTGGCGTTGAAAGTCGGGCGGATCGAATTCGGAAACGCTATAGAAGCAGCGAAGCGAAGTCTCCGCCAGTCTTTCCAACGTGGACTGCTCGGGCCAGCGCGTTGGATCCTCGCCGTAGTACGCCGCCTGAAACGGGTTACGGTCGGCGCGAGCCACATCGAAAAGGCCCGAAATCATGATGGCTCCCGCAATGCCACCTTGGGGGACCACATGCAACCGAGGTTCCGCAACATATCCTGCCACGTGGACTGCGCCCGCGGACTGGCCCATCAGAAAGACGCTTTTCGGGTCGCCGCCCCACCGCTCAACAGCGGCATGAAGAAACTGAACGGCGGCGCCTACATCTTCACTGCCGGCCGGCCAAGGTGCGGCGGGGGCCAAGCGGTACGTCATGGTGACGCCAATACAGCCTGAGCGGGCTGCCCACAGCCCGACATTGTTGTAGAACGGCGCGTCGGGGGCGCCCTTGTCGCCCATAACGAATCCACCGCCGTGAACAAAGACGAGCACGGGAGCGCGATCGGCTCCGGCGGCCGGGACGAATACGTCCAGACGATGCCGTGGATCCGGTCCGTAGGCCACATCGCGATGCACTTCGACGTCGGGACCGGGCCGCGGTGCGAGTGGCGCCATCAGCGCGCTGGTGGCTTGGATTTGAGCAGGCGTTAACTCGGAACCGAGGCTTCGAAGCTGTTCCCACAAATCATTCGTGGCCGGGGCGCTCATTGCGCGATCTCCATCCCATAGCTGCGGGTACGGAAAGTCTCGGCAGGAACCCAAGTTCCATGGAAGGCCATCCGGACGCGGACGGGCATGCGGAAGAGCGCCACCGGGCCAGCGCTCACGTTGCGCGCATCCAGCACGGCCAGGTCGCTATGATTCTCCGCAAGGCGGTTGACGACGGTCAGCAGGTAGCCGTCGCCTTCTTTGGAATCCGGCCGGCGCGGAACAAATTGCGACTCCTGAACGGCGCTCGCCGGTCCGGGACTCCAGCACTCCATCTTTCCTGTGTTGTGATCGACGTGGCCGACGGAAGAACTGCCGTCGGCGCCGCGCCCCGCCACCATGTAGCCGTGCTGGTAGCCATGTCCCTGGTAGCGATCGTCTGTTCGCGGCAGTTCTCCGGGAATGCGCGCCAGCGGCCGCAGCTTGTATCCGTCGCCATCCGAGAGGTCGAAGGTGAATTGCGTGAGGATGGGCGGAGGCGTCGGGAAAGACTCGCCGGAAGGGGTGGGGAAAAAGTCGAAACACGGACCGTCATAGAGACAGACGTCGAGATGAAGCTTCGAACCATCCTCATACGCATTCATCATGTGGCCCGCGCTCATAGTGGGACCACGGAACCAGCGGACGTCTCGCGCCGTGCCGTGACGGGGGACAATGGCGACCCGGGTTTCCTCATCCGGATGCCACTGATAGAATGGGCCGCCGCGCTTGACCACTTCCATATCGGTGATGAAGGGGAAGAACGGGAACACCGCGTAATTTGGCGTCACGGCAAAATCGTGGACCATTGCCGGCCAAGGCATTTCGAACCAGATTTCATCCACCACCCGGCCGTCGCGATTGAGCGCGTAGAAGACGATGTCTTTCGTGCCATCGCCTTTGGCCTGATACGAGAAGGTGAGCATTTCGTCGTGAACCAGGTCGAGTTTGGGGTGGGCGCTCAAGCTCACGCTGGTGATCGCTCCGGCGAAATCGCAATGTCCCCGCGTTTCCAGCGTCTGCGGATCCAGCTCGTACGGCAAGTCGTCCTCTTTGAGAGCGAGTAGCTTTCCCGCATGAAACACCAGGTTGGTGTTGGCAGTGCCCATGCGAGCGCCGCCTGCTTCGGGGTCATTGGTGAAGCGATTCCGATACCGTCCAAACAGCGTGCGCCGGGCCTCCTCCTGGAGCACGAACCGCTCGGTCCGCACCCATCGGCTCATGTAATCCACCTGTCCGCCCGAGAAACGAAAGGTGTGCACCATGCCTTCGCCATCGATGAAAACGTCAGAACCATTGCGCGGCGGATACTGGCGGTCCGGCCCGCAGCGCAGCAGCGTTCCTTCGATCTCCGGAGGCAGATGGCCCTCCACCAGTTCCAGGCCGCGAATGGTGGCCTCAACACGGTAAGGGTGGCCCCAGCCTTGGTAGAGCGGAATGTCCGGAAATTGAATCTCCATGGGGTGGTTCTTCTCCTTGTTGAATTACTTGTGCACCAGATAGGCGATGATCGCGGCGAGATCCGCATTCGAGATTTCGGTCTTGCGGAATCGCGGCATGAAATACACTCCTTTGCGGACGGCCGTTTCAATCATCTTGGGGGTCAGATCCGTGCGCTGTTCCAGCACCGCGGGCTTCACCCCATGAGCGGCGGCGGCGTTCGTGCCCGGCTTTCCCAGCCCGGTTCCATGGCACGGAGTGCACCACTTTTGATAAACCTCACGACCCCGGTCCGCCTGCGACTCCGCCGCAAATGCACGGCCGGATATCGGCAACAGCAGAGCGATCAGCAGGCACGTTCTGGTCATACGCGCCGCTTTCTCATATGTTTCGGCCATATGCCGCTCTTGCCCGGCGCCAGAATGCCGTTCGGATCGAGCGCGTCTTTCAGTGATTCGTGCAGCCGCAGCAGCGCGTGATTGTTGAACGAATAGGCGTTGGCCACGTCGTCCATGAACGCCAGGTGGGTGCGATATTCGCCCCAGCCGTGCTCGGCGCCCACCTCCACCAGGCGCTTGAACGCCGCGCGCGTCCTGCGATTCTTTTCCACGTCGTGCACGATCGGGAACGTGAACAGGAAGAAGAACGAGCGCGGATAGTATGTGCCGGCAATAACCGAGAGTACATTCTCGACGCCCATTTCGTTCAAAACCTTGTCGAACACGTCCATCACTTCGAACACGGCTTGGCCAGTCATCGGCGTGATCGGCGACAGGTCGATATGGCCCTGGCCGTTCGTCCCGAGAGCCGAAAAGATAGCCAGACTAGGCACCCCGAGCGGAACCGGATTCGCCACCTTCGCCAGGTCTTCTGGACCAGGCGGCAGCTTGTTCGATGCGCCATCGCGAAATTGCACGCCCGGAATCGCGGAAAACTTCCGCTTCGCAAACGCCCATTGCGCGGGCACTACTTCGGTGGGACCGTAAAACGGCAGCTCGATGCTCCAGTAGGGAAGGTTCTTGCCCCGCAGATATTCTTCCAGCTCCGGTATGCTGGCTCCGCCCGCTTTCGACCGCAGCGCGATCAGTTCCGGGTCGCGCGCCCGCGCTCTCAGCGAACTGGCCACGCTCGTCGTACCCAGCACGATGTTCGAATTCATCAGGTACGACAGCGTATCCACCATGGGAATCAGATCGTCATGTTTGGGCACGCTGACGATGCCGGTGAAGCGCATTTCCGGCATGGGGTAAAGCCACACGCCCATTTTCGTGACGATTCCGTAGTTGGACTGCGTGAAGATCCCATCCACGTACGGCCCGAAGCCATACTTGTACTGCTGCCAGGTGCGCGAGTTGGGAAGCGCGCCCATTCCGGTCCGCACCACGTCGCCATTGCCCAGCACCACCTCCATTCCGCACAGCGTGGAGAAGTGATCGCGCAGCGGAGTGTGCCCGCCCCCGCGGTCGAGCGTATTTCCAACGGGGCTCCCCCAGCCCGGATCGGGGGCATCGATGAACACATTGAGCCCTTTTTCCTGCGTGTGCCGGTACAAGTCGAAGTAACTCACGCCGGGTTCGACGAGTGCGTAGTGGTTGCGGTCATTCACCTCCAGAATGCGGTTCATGCGTTTCAAGTCGAGCACCACTGAGCCCGAAAGGCGCGGCGCGGAGCCGCCATACGCCAGATTCTTGCCGGTTGAGACCGTCCACAGCGGGATCTTGTATTTGTTCGCAATCCGGACAATCTGCTGGACCTGTTCGACGCCATCCGGCGCCAGCGCCGCCGAAGGCACCGGATCTTCCGGCTCGTTCCAGAATGGCGAATACGAGTCGCGATAGAGATCGACATCCTCGTCGCTGGTAAAGACCCATTCCTTGCCGATAGCCGCTTCAAACTGGGCGATCGCGTCCTGAAAGTCTTTACGGTTTACGCCTGGCGGAAGACTAGGCAATGGCGATCTCCTTTGCTGAGGCGCGGGCACTCGGCGCAATGATCCATAAGACGAGATCGGAGGGGGCGCTCGATGGCAAGTGCATCCTCATTCGGTCGCGTGGCAAGGCGCCGTCGAGAACGCCCAGAGCCGCATTCATGTTGGGCTTCGTGCGGCAAAAGCGCAAACGCATGCCTCGGTAGCGTGCAAGCAGGTGGAGGCAGAACAGTGAGGCCGGCGTCGTAAACCCGATCAACCAAACGGGCCCCAGTTTCCATCGCAGGGCAAGGTCGTTAAAGAACAAGTTCGTGACATCCCCACGAATCGCCACCGTTCGTGTGGCGAGCGCAGTTGCCTGGGTGGCAAACGCACGAGCCTCTTCGAAGCGCTCGTCGAAGACCGCCTTATAGTACGGCATGAAGGAGCGAGCGGAGAGCGGTCGGACCAAGGCGCTTGCGGAGCAAGCACTCAATCCGCATTTCAGAAATATTCGGCGGCTGCATTGCCTCATCTGCTACACCTCGTCCGGAACGCCGGGCGTCATCGAATCCTTGAATATCATATCCCCGTCGTCTCTAATGCGTGTACCGATGCGAGCTTCGTCTTATTCAGGCCATCTCGAAGCAAAGCGGTGTTTCACATCTGCCGCCGGACGCTCCTTCGTTTGCGAGTGATGCCTCTCTCGATCAAATCCGCGATCGGCAGGGACACTGACCGATAACGCGCGAATATCGTTCCGCCAAGCGTTCACATACGCGCCTAGCCGAGATCGAAGCCGCTGGCGCGGCGGACGCTTCGCGTGTCGGTTAAGACGGCGGCCTATCGGTCCTCGTGGGCTGGGATCGTGACCTGTTGCACCCGTTCTTAAAGGCTGGTGTAGATCCGATGCTTGGACAAGGAAGTTGTTCGGGGCCCCCGCTAAGAGTCAGATGCACATCGGCAACGCGACCATCGTCCAGGCGAAACACGTGTTTGCAGGTGTTTACTGAGCCGCGACCGCGAGGGAGTCGGTCGGTCATGAGGCTCCGGTTGGACAAATCTGTCGCTATCGAACAAAGTGTTGAATATCCTTGTTGTTATCCTGGCACATGTACTCGATCATTTCTGTGTCGACCATGGGTTTCATGTGCAGTTCCACCGTCCAAGCTTTCGTAAACACTTTGGGGTCATCAATGGTGACGCCAATATCTAGACTTCCGAAATTGGGGCGACGGATGCGTTCGGTGACGCGCGCCTGACTAGAGAAAAAGTTGCCTGCAGTGTCCAGCCAAGAGTCGTCGCGATAGCCCGCCGATTCCACGACGAGCGTGTCGCCTTCCCAGTGGGCCACGGAGTAGCCGTTCCAGGCGGGCGTCATATCTTCCGGAAGCTTGCGCCCGTCAAAAAAAATCTGCCGATAGCTGGCGTTGAATTCGTGCAAGATGACGAGTTGAGTGGGCATTTGGAAAATCTTCTGAGTTTCCGGGTAGGCCCACGCCCGCGGGTAATTGATGGGCATGCAGAAAGTGTGGGGATCGATATACCCCACATCTTTGGCACGCTTCTTGACCAGCTCCGCCGCCCATGGTCGATAGGGGATGCCGCCTTTCAAATTAATCGCAATATTGCCGAGCTGCGGAGTAATGGGCAGTTCCGAGCATTGAAAAAGGCCGATCTTGGGATCGCACGGGCGCTCATCGCGCGGAACCCACATCCCCGAGAAATCCGGCTTGCCTCCGGAAGTTCTGGGCGCGGGAGCGCGGAGATCCGGTTTGCCATCAGGCGTGCGGGGGATTCCTGGTGTCGGCAGGTTGATCCATTGAGCGGTGGCAGGCAGAGCCAGAAAAAGAGCAACCTTTAGAGCGTTCATGGTTGCCGATTGTATCGATCGGTAACAATGAAGTCAAAACGCTCTCGCACGCTCTCGCGCGGGTGGACTGGACTTGGACGTTAGAACGCCCTACGGCTTCCCCGTGGAACGACCGATTCTCAATCCGCGCGATGCCGACTATACATCCAATAACATCCAGTTGAACATAGCGCCGGATTATCGGAAGCTGGGCGTCGTCATTTCGAGACCGGCTTGTGCAAATTCGACGCGGTACCGAGAGGCATGGTATTTGTGTGCCGCTAATGGAGCTGCGCGGCGGACGGGACTGGATTCTCAGCTGAGCTGCGCCATAATCGAGGGGTGCCATGCCTTTCGCGGATTTGCGCCGTTGCCGCGTTGCTCCTGACATCGGGCGAAACCGTCTCGGCAGTCGCGAAGTTCGCCTTCATCTCGAAGGCAGACGCGGTGGTCGTCGGACGAATAAAGCTTTCGAGCTACTTTCTTTCATTCGATGGTTTACATGTGAATGGAAGCATCGTGGCGGCCGAAGTCCTTTACGTGGGTGGGCACGCCGGCCAGGAGTTCGCGTATCACGTAGTCGTTCCGTGCTCGTTTTGGGAAGCACTTTCAGGGGTTTGTGGCTATGTAGGCGTGTGGCGGCATTGGTCCGAAATGAAAGGAATCGTTACTCAGACAGAGATCTGGGCGCTCATGAAAGGGCCGGACTCGTCCTGGACTTCCGAAGAGCCCAAGCTGGCCTTCATATACCATCTCACCGACCGCGAAGAAGTCATTGCCGTTCTAAAGGAACGCAGGCAGCGCGAGCACGATTCGCCCAAGCCCTAGCGCGTTTGGTCTGGGCGCATGCACGCAAAATCGCGAACGTGAATCTTTGTTTATTAGACGATAAAGTATGTTATCGCCTAGCAAGAGGCGTCGTCCGAAGCACATGTCCGAAAAACGGCCTAGTCGCGGATATGCCCTTGAAAGGCGCCGATAATGTCCCACATCAGGCGCGAAAATTCCGCTGGGTTCACTCGAACCTGCCGGTGAAATCGCTAGCCGCGTAATTCACTCGCCTGCTAAACGACCAGTCCCTAATAGTGCGGCTCCGATGGTCTCGCCGTCGCTGCCGGCGTGTATTTGAGCAGCGTGTGGCTAATTCTCTGACGGCTCCCCCCCGCCTACCGCACTGCCCGCCAACAACCGATCGAGCCAGCGGGAAGATCACATACTAACAACACTCTGACCTATTGGCCTTTGCGTGGCACACCCGCATATGGTAAAAGCAAGCTCTGGAGACCAAAATACGGGATCTCGGGACCGCTCCAAGGAACCAATGACCAGAGCCTTCAATTCCACACTCATCGCTATCGCCGCCATGCTGGCAGGCTTGATTGCCATAAGCGAAACACCAGCGCTTGCCCACCATTCGTTCACGATGTTCGATCAGTCAAAGACTGTGACGCTACGTGGCACGGTAAAGGATTTCCGGTGGAGCAATCCCCACGTGTTCATCCAGCTGCTGGTGAAAAATGACCAAGGGAACGAAGAAGAGTGGAGTATTGAGATGACCAGCCCCGAGCATCTAGCGCGGGATGGCTGGCGGCCGGGAACGCTGAAGCCGGGCGATAAAATCACTTTGAACATCCATCCCTTGCACGACAATGCCAAAGGCGGCCAGTACCTCTCGGGAACGGGACCGAACGGACCGCTGCTCGGCGGACCGCCGTCGGAAGGTCGCAAGTGAATCCGCGCAGGTACCGACTAGCCGCCGCGCTCGTGACAGCGCTGCTTACGGGCTGCCTTGCCGCTGCAAGTGCGTCGTCAGAGCTATCATTGCCGGACTGGAGCGGGCAATGGCAGCAGGCCGATGCGATGCCAAGCCCGGACGGAGGCTTCTACAAGTCGCTCGATCAGGTGCTCAAGGAGATGCAGTGGTCACCGCCGAACAAGCCGGCGGTTCAGGTAAGAATCGACAAGATCGTCGCGGAGGAGCGGAAAGAAATGGCAGCCGTGCGCCATGGAGCAAATCCGGGCGGCGCCGTGCGTGGATGCACCTTTGGATATCCAACCGTGATGCTCGATTCACCGCTCATGTTTGAGGTTTTGCCTACGCCGAAGGAAACGGTCCTGATCTTCTCAAGCCGGGAGATTCGCCACGTCTACACCGACGGGCGCGCGCACCCCGTCAAGGGCGATCTGTGGCCAACGCCCTGGGGCGATTCGATTGGCCACTGGGAAGGGCGAACGCTTGTCATCGATACCGTTGCAATCGCGTCTGCGGGTGATTTTCCACATCAGGGCGGCACGTCTGTCGTGGCCTTTGGCGGGATCGAGGAAATGCAAACGGTCACCTATTTGAGCCCGGAGGCGCACTTCATTGAGAGGCTCCGGATGATTGACAAGAATCACCTGCAGGACCAGATGATAGTCATTGATCCGGTCAATTTCACGAAGCCCTGGGACCTGACCCGCACCTACGAAAGGGTGCAGACCATCCACCGCATGGTGTACGAGGATTGCGAGGGCGAGGAACGCAATCCCATCGTCAACGGCCACTTCACCCTGACGCCCCCGGGGTCACCAGCAAAACGATAGCAATCGAATTGAGAAGCGTGGACCCATGCCCGACGAAATCGGTGGGCATCGCCGCAATGGTGGCTGCACGGCCTCGCTCTGTGTGCCGGCTTCGAATTAGGCGCAAATCGGAAATAACAGTTACCGATAATGAGAAGGATTCTATCGGAAGTGCTCCGGCGGAAGGATGGTGTGAAGCGACGGAATGGTCGGGCCGGAGCGCTTCGGATAGAATTCATTGAACGGAGTCGGAACCCGTCGCTGGGTATTGAATGGTTTTTTGCGGCTGATTGCGTGGAGTGGAGCACGTGAAACGGTGGGATGGAAGATGAGTGTGGGGCTTCCAGAGTGGAAAATGCTGGCGCTGGGGGGGGTGCGGACGGGCTTTCGGCAACTACCGGAACGACCGGGGACAGTGTTCTGCTGAGGCTCCGATCGGAACCGGCTGACGCGAGGACGGGGTACGTAGCGCCGATCATGAGGTGTCCTGAACTGCCTTCGATTCGACGCTGATGAGTTCGATAACGACCAATCGCCCAAGCTTACAGATGGGGCAGCAATGCGGGTCTTCGACGGTGGTGGTGCTGGGTTCAGAATCGATGGGAATGGGCGCGGCTGAGGCGGCGAGCAGAGCGCGGCACTGGAGCAGTTTTTGTTTGCGAACGCGATTGGCGAGGAAGCCGAACTGGCGGATACGTACGAATCCGGAAGGCAGCACGTGGAGCAGGAAGCGGCGGATGAACTCGACCGCATCGAGGGTCATGATCTTAGTGCGGGAATGGTCCGCGTAGTCTTTCCAGTCGAAGCTGACGCGGCCGTTCTCCAAAGCGCGAAGCGGGTGGTTGGAGATGGCGACGCGGTGAGTATAGCGAGCCAGATACTTGAGCACGCGCCGAGGTCCCCCGAAGGGCGGCTTGACGTGTACGACCCATTCGAGCTTGGCGGCTGCTTCACACATGGACTGGAACGCAGCCGGCTTGGCCAGATCGCGCAGCTCGCCGGAGAGGTGAAGGCTACCTTTGCGAAAAGCCCTTCCCAGAGACAGCAGGAAAAGTTTGCGGAACTGACGGCTGAGCACCTTATAAGGAAGGAAGAAAGAATCCTTGCGGCAAGCGATCCAGCGGGAGCCATCGGGGGAGAATCCGCCGCCGGGCACGACGCAATGCAGGTGCGGATGAAGATGCAGGTTCTGACCCCAGGTGTGCAGCACGGCAAGAAAGCCGATGGAAGCGCCGAGATGTCTGGGATCGGCGGCAATGGTGAGCAGAGTTTCCGAAGCAGCCTGAAACAGGATGGTATAGATCTGTCTTGGGTTTTGAAGCGCCAGGCGGCCGATCTGCTGGGGGAGCGTGAACGTGACGTGGAAGTAGGGAACGGGCAAGAGTTCCGCCTCCCGGTCAGCGAGCCACTTGGCGCGGGCCGTAGCCTGGCACTTGGGGCAACTGCGATTGCGACACGAGTTGAATACCTTGACGCGATGTCCGCACCGGTCGCACTCGTAAAGATGACCGCCCAGGACTGCGGTCCGACAGTCACGAATGTCTCGCAGCGCCTTCCTCTGTTGGCGCGACAGCACGGAGTTCCAGCGAGCCAGGAAATCGTGCTGATGAGTGCGGAAGACATCGGCCAGTTCCAGCCGATGCTCTGGCATCACTTCGGTGGAAGGAGGCGGAGTGACTCGAGCGCTTCCAGCGGACTAATGGTCCCGCGCACATTCACGTCGGCGACTTGCAGATAGCGCGCCGTCGTTTCGAGGCGGGCATGGCCGAGCAGGGCTTGAATGGTGCAGAGATTGACACCAGCTTCGAGTAAGTGGGTAGCGAAGGCGTGCCGCAAGGCGTCATCGTGGTGCTCACAATTTCGTTGTCGCTAAGATCTGCTATCGCTATCACCCGCGTTACGGCGCAGAGGTCGAGCTGGTTCGCTATTTAAGACGCGGCAGTGCGGCCGTCGTCATCGTGAGACTGCCGGATGGTCCCCAGCTGGCAATACCGGAATGGATGCTGGATTCAGAGGCATGTGAACGCCTGACGATAGAAGCCAAGCCGCGGATTTCACTGGCCTCTCTTCTCGACTTGCGGCTGCTGATCGACACGCAGACCTCACCTATAGCCGCCGCCACTTCGGATCGTGCAGAATCCGCAAGAGGAGGTCAGGATGCAAAACCACGAGAAACCGGCGACCTGGCAGCGCAACCTTCGATTCGAAGACGACGAGCTTTGGCCAATGTTACCGGAGCCGGTGCGGGACAGCTGTCGAGCGCTATGGAAGGAACTGTTGGCGAGCGTGCTGAAAAAAGAGAAAGGGAAGTTGAATGAGCGAGAAGATTAACGGACATCATCTGGAACGGGGAGCTTATGTTTATGTGCGGCAATCCACGCCGTACCAAGTTCGCCACCATGTGGAAGGCAAAGAGCGCCAATACGCTTTGGCAGATCGAGCGAAACAACTGGGCTTCGCCAAAGTTATTGTCATTGATGACGATTTGGGACGATCGGGCGGTGGAACGCACGAACGGCCCGGATTCGGTCGTCTGCTGGCAGCGGTCTGTCAGGGTATAGCAGGGGCTGTGTTCGCCCTGGAGGCTTCCCGCTTGGCACGCAACAATCGAGACTGGCATCACCTCGTTGATCTGTGTGCGCTTGCGGAGACTTTACTCATCGATAGTGACGGCATTTACGATCCTCGAGTGCTCAATGACCGTTTGTTGCTTGGCTTAAAAGGGTCCATGGCGGAGTTCGAACTCGGTCTGTTACGACAGCGAGCCCGCGAAGCGTTCGAGCAGAAAGTGAAGCGCGGGTTCGCATTGTGGGAACTCCCTGTGGGGTTTGTCCGCAGTGAAGACGGCCGCATCGAGAAGACACCTGATCGCCAGGTCCAGCAGGCCATTGGCAACGTGTTCCAGAAGTTTCAGCAACTCGGAAGTGCGCGTCAAGCCACTATCTGGTTTCGTGAAGAACGGATCTCAGTGCCGCATGTCAAGCCAGGTACTGCAGGGCGGGAAGTCACCTGGACCCTGCCGAGCAGCGGAAGAATCCGTCAGATGCTGAAGAATCCCTGCTACGGTGGAGCATTTGCCTACGGCAAGACCGCTCCCCATACCGTGATTGAAGAGGGAAGAGCTCGCCAGCGTTCCCGCTATCGAAAACCACAAAAAGAGTGGAAGGTATTGCTTCTCGATCATCATTCGGGTTACATCAGTTGGGAGAAGTATTTGGAGAACCAACAGCGGCTGGAGGCGAACGTGGCTTGGGATGGAGAAGGAAGTGGCGCTCCCAAAGTGGGCTCGGCGCTGCTATCAGGGTTGTTGAGATGCGGCCGATGTGGCAGGAAGCTGCAGGTGGCCTACAGCGGAACTGGAGGCCGAGTACCGCGCTACGTCTGCCGGGGAGATCGAGGAGACCGTGGTTCGAGCGCATGCTTCACGATGGGGAGCTTGCGGGTGGATCGAGCAGTGGTCCACAGTGTCTTGGCGGCGATTCAACCCGCTGGGATCGAGGCTGCGGTGAAGATCAGCGAATGCTCGCAGGCCGAAAGCGACGAGAAGCGCAAAGCTTTGGAGTTGGCCTTAGAGCGTGCTCGCTATGAAGCCAACCGAGCCCGCCGCCAGTTCGACGCCGTCGAGCCCGAGAATCGTTTGGTGGCTGGCGAGTTGGAGGGTCGATGGAACCACGCGCTGGAAGAGGTCGCGACACTGGAAAATCGACTTACCGCCATGGGAGAGCAACCGGCGCCGCTGAGCGAGCAACAAAAGTTTGAGCTAACGGCGCTGGGCGATGATGTGATGGCATTGTGGAATCATCCAGAAGCGCCAGTGCAGCTGAAGAAGCGGATCCTCAGAACAGTGCTGAGCGAGGTCGTGGTTGAGAGCAAACCGGAGTCACCCACACACCGAGTACTCCTACATTGGGCCGGTGGCGTTCATACGGAGCTGCAGGTGGAGCGTAACCGATCAGGTCAACATCGTCGCAGTACGGATCGCACTGTGATCGAGTTAGTAAGTGAACTCGCAAAGGTTTGTCCGGACAGGGTCATCGCCGCCATTCTGAATCGGCTGGGCTATAAGACCGGCCAAGAGAAGACGTGGAATGCTTCTCGCGTCGCCGGACTGCGCGGGTATCACGACATCGAGCCGTTCCTGAGACAAGATGGCTGGGTAACTCAGGAGCAAGCAGCGCGTGAACTCAAGGTGAGCAATACCGTTGTGAAACGGCTCATCCGCGAGCAGGTTCTGCCAGCGACGCAGATCGTTGACTGTGCTCCCTGGGTTATCAATCAAAAGGATCTCAGTCTCCCTGAGGTGCAGCTCCAGGTGCAAGCGGTCCTCACCGGCCGTAGACTGCCGCCAACTGCGCCTGACCAGCGCCAATTATCTTTAGAATGAACACACTCTGAAAGGTGGTGTAGTATGCCGAAGCATTCCTGAGCAAGTGCGGATGAACGGACTTGTCGATGCCAGCCGCACGCGCCGCTTTCCGGCAAGCCATGAAGATCGATTTCACCGAGATCGGCTGGCCTCGACGCGCACCGGGAAAAAGCCATTCCGCCGGTCGCCGACTTCGCCAGTAGCAGCGGAGCAGTTCGCGCAGCTTCGGCGGCAACAGCGCCTGTCGGTCCTTCTTCCCCTTGCCGGAGCGAACCCACAGCACGTTGCGGCCGCGGTCGATGTCGGCAACTTTGAGACGAGCGACTTCACTGACTCTCAGTCCCGATGCATAGAGAATCGCCAGCATCGCGCGATGGCGCAAATCGCTTGGCGCTTCCAGCAGAGCTTTGACTTCCTCGCGGCTCAAAATCAACGGCAGCTTCCGTTCGCGCCGGGGGAACGGAATGCGTTCGATAGCGACCTTACGGTGCAGGGTATGGGTATAGAAGAAGCGCAACGCGCAAACCATCAGCACGTAGGTGGACGTCGACACCTTCTTTTCCTTGGTCAGGAACAACTGATAGCTGCGAATGTGCTCAGCGCCGAGTTGATCGGGTGGTTTGCCGAAGTGCTTGGCAAACTCCCGGACGGCGTACAGATACAGCCGAATCGTGGTCGGAGAATAATGTCGGATCTGGAGGTCCTCCAGCATCCGCTGTCGAAGTAGGGTCACAACAAAACTCCTTTCGTTGTGACCACATCACAAATCAGTGCCCGGCGGAACCATCACCCCTTGAAACGTCCCCAACTTCCGGGCTTTACCTGCCGAAGGCTTTGTTCAATGCGCGATAACAGCCTGCTTCCTGAGAGGGCACTCGTATGACAGTCAATCCGCGATAAGCCGGCGCCCAAAATGGCCCATTTTCCGTTAACGCGTTTCACGGGCCAAACTTACGGATCCTGAGCTCCAATGGCGTTGAAGGCTTTGCCTCGTATAGTCGATTACTAATAGTCGATTACCAATTGCTAAGGCACAGATCCCGATGGTTGGCGCGGGAAACAGGACGAATCGCAACTGTGATCGGGGTTTCTATACCTCTCCCACCGCTCGGGCTTCGGCGTTTTCTCTCTCCGTTTCGAGCAAAGCCCGGAACAACGCGTTGATGCCCGCATCGTAGCTGGCGGCAAAGTTGATCGCCTGGGTGCCTAGCATCCCGAAAGGCAACTCAACGTTCTCTTCGAGAATCGGGATTACAACCTTCTTTTTCGACTTCGCCCAATCGATCTCCGCCATCACTTCATCGGACTGCAGAGACACGGAAGTCATCAGAAAAAGCACGTGTGAGGAGGCTTCAATGGCCTCGGCGATTTTCTTTCTCCAGACCACTCCACCGGGAAGTCCCTGGACATCAATCCAGCAATAAATTGAGGCGCGTTGCAAATCGTCACGAATCCTGGCCGCGAAGTCGGGTTTCAGATGGCTGTAGCTGACGAAGCAGCGCAGGTCGCGCGTTACCACCGGCTGGGCTTCGAGCAGCAGGTTCTTCAATTCCGCGTGATCCTCGCCGGAAGACCGGTACCACTTCATCCCGCTCAACATCCCGATCGTATGAGCCACGTCGAAAACGCGCTGATCGAGAGCGACCACATGGATCGGCACTTGTTTCTCGCGTTGCGCCCGCAGCGCCTTCTCAATTCGCCAGTTCAGCCATTGCTGCCCCGGTGCCGCTTCCGTCAGCACCACCAGAACCGCATCGCCACTGTCCAGCGTTTCGAGAAACTGCTCTTGCCAGCTCGAAGTGCCCTCTGGAAACCCCGGCGGAATCTGCTCGAAATGGTATTTTTCGGCCAGCAGTTGCACGTAAAAGGCGTCTATCCGGCCCTGGTCGGTGAAATGGTGAATCGTTACGATTTCGACGCGGATCACATAACCGTCGCCCTCCCGAACGATGACCCGCCGTCCCGTTTCCACAAACTTGGCCTGCTTCGGTCGAGTCAGCTTGTCGCGCACTCGCGAGAACCACGCCGCTGAGCGAATCTGGCGCGCCGTCGTCCAGGCGCCCAGCAGCATCAGAAGCAGGGCGGCGATCAGCGCCAGAATTCGCCACCAACCCAGGGTAAAGGTTAGTTGCGGCGCCCCGGAACCCAACGGCTTGCCCGATCCCAGGATCTTTTCGGACTCGGAGTGGGAGGGCGGTGGCGGCGGAGCGGCGCCACGGAGTCGCTTCCTGGATTTTCACCCCCGCGCCGTGCAAAGCCGTCCGCCCCAGCGGCAGCGTGGCCGTCAATGTAAGCTTCAACGCGCCGCGCGCCGGAAGCAAACGCGGGAAGAGGTGCGCCTTGCGGAACAATCCAGATTTCGACTCGCCGATACTGCGCCTCCGGATTATTCGAAACACGGTTGCCCGCCCTCTCCTTTCCGCCATCACACGACTCGCTCAGCGGCTCCGAAACCTGGATCACACCCAGCGCATCGCTCAGAATCTGGATCTGCCCGCTAGGCCGACCACACTTCCCTTGCCGGCCGACAGTGTCGCCGCTACGTCAGTCACCCGCTGCTGGTCCTTGTCGTGAGCTTCGTCTACGGCGGAATGGCCGACCAGAAGCACCTGTGCGTCCGGATTCTGCGCCAGCAGGGCTGGCAGGTTTTCCAGCAGTACGCGTTTCCCGCAGGCGTTGACCTTCGCATCGTTCTTTCCGAACAACAGGTCGGTCATATGAAACGCCTCCGGCGGCTTGCGAACCAAGATGCTCGTGGTGGCGACCGTGGTTCTCCCATGCACGTCCTGAAACGTGGCCGTGACGATCACGGATTTGCTCTGTTCGCGGCCCTGCGCGCTCTCGAAGCGGACCCCGTCCGACTCGAACATCATTCCAGAGATTTTGCCTTCCGACGCCGCCAGCGATACGGTAATCGGACCGCCGCAGCGCCTTGGGGCGATCCTAACTGTGAGCGCGCTGGTGTGACCGGCTTCCATCTCCGAGGGATCTGCCGAGATGGTACCCGAGGGAAGATTCTCCGGGAGCACCGTGAAGCTGGTGGAAGCCTGGCCCGCCGCGTACCCCGGCGGACCGGAAACACGGAGCACTACAAAATACCGTCCAGGTTGGGGTTCACCCAGGCGCAGAGTAGAGCCTCCCGCCGCCGGTTGACCATTTACGCTCCAATGGTACTCTGCGCCATTAGGTGCTCCCCGCACATTGGCCACAATTCGGATATCGTCTTCGCCACATACCTCCTTCTCGACAACCCCATGGCCCAATTCTCCTTTGAATGGATTTTGAGTCTTAACTGGTTGTGTCAAAAATGGGGGCACGTCCAGTGCGTGCGTCGGTGTTCAGCTCGACGCACGTTGACAATCACATCCGATCACGCCGTTCGGCCGGAGCCTCCGACGCCACGATCAACCGGGAACTAGCCCGCCTTTCTCACAGGTAGTTCAGCGCAGACCGAAAAGGGCGGACAGAAGAGGTCCTGCGATGCACGAACTGATGAGGGACGAGTGACAGTGGTCGTTTGAGCGAGTGTAGCGAACAATTCGGCTGTCCAGTGGGTAGCGGAGAGTGCCTCTGATTGCCGTGTGAACGCACTGCTCCCAACCGGCCGCGCCAGTTAGATGAAACTCTCAAGAAGGAGGTCTCGGTGTGGGCAGGTCAGGAGCGCAAGTTCGCCCAGACCTGTTGATACAGGCCTTGCCAGGGATAACTGGAGGCCATCGAAACCCAGACCTTGCGCACCGTCACCCGGATCTGCGCGCCGATCTTGAGCAGCTTGGTACGGATGGTGGACACCTGCGCTTGCGCCAACTCGGTGGCTTGCAGTCCCAGCCGCCGCAATCCGCTGACCAGCACATAGGCCATCGTCGACAGATACAGGCGCATTTGATTGGCTCGCATGGTCTCGGTACTGACCCGATCGGCAAATAAGCTGAACTGTTCCTTGATGCGGTTCTCCATGTCGCCGCGAGCGCAGTAGAGTTTTTCATACAGCACTTGCGCCGTCCACTCCGCACCGCTGAGCGAGGTCACCACGAAACGCGGGTTCTCTTTCCCGTCGATGTGCTCGGCCTTGGCGACCACACGCCGCTTCCGGTCCCAGCCACTCTGCTTGGTCTTTCTGGTCTGATAGTCAAACTCGGCAAAGACCCGCGCTGGTTTCCCGGTCCGGTTCCACTGCTGGGTCGCTTCATACATCTCGGCCCCGATGATCTTCCGCAGCCGCTGATTCCGCGCCAGTCCGAAGACAAAGTCCACGCCATGGTTCTCGCACCAGCTCATCAGCTCGTTGCGGCAGAATCCGGAATCCCCGCGCAGAATGATTTTCACCTTCGGCCAGGCCGCGTGAATCTGCGCCACGATTCTTTGTATCTCCGCCAGACAGCCGAAGGCGGCGTCATGATTGGATTCCCGCAGGCGCGCGCACAGCACGTGTTCTCCGCAAAAGACGTAGAGCGGCAGATAGCAATATTCGTCGTAGTAACCGTGGAAGAACCGTCCCTCCTGGTGGCCGTGCAACGGCAGGTCGGTGGTATCCACGTCCACAACGATCTCCTCGGGAGCCGTCTGGTGCGACTCCAAGAACACCTGCACCAGCAACTCATCCAGCGCCTCTTTCCAGAACGTGATCTTCTTGTACCGGTCCCTGGCGCCCGCGCCCAGTTCCATGCGGTTCAACGTGCTCTTTCCAGCCAGCGGCGCCGCCAGATCCTCGCGTCCCGCCAGAATTCCGAACACCGGATCGTTCCGTAGTCGCTCGTGATCGTTCAGGTCTTCATAGCCCAACGCCAGGCCGTATACTCGCTGCGAGAGCATTTCCAGAATGGAGTGTTTCACCAGATCCGGATCCCGGCCATCCAGCAAACACTGCGCCAGACGCGGCAGCAGATTCAGTCGCCGGTCGGTCTGACGCAATAGGAAGGCGCCACCGTCGGAACTGATCGTGCCCCCATCGAACCGCGCCACCACCTCCCGTCTTCCGCACGCTTCAAATCCGAAGCCTGATTGGTTACACTCTGTCATAGCGAAGGCCGTCCTTTCTTTGGCTCTAACTTTGTCTGGAAACTCAGTTATGCCATGAAGGACGGCTTTTTGCTATAGGGTCTGTGAGAAATGCGGGCTAGCGATCGTGCGACGGGCATTCTCGCTGGGTATGCGGACTGATCCTCCGCTGGTAAACCGTAAACCGTGGATACGCCGTTTGGATGAAGACAACGCTCGCGAGGGGTTCATCGAAGAGGACCAATATCGGGCAATTCTGAACGAACTACCGGAGCACCTGCGCGCCCTGTTTGTCGTCGGTTATCACATTGGTGTGAGACTTGGGACACTCCGCAAGCTGGAATGGGACCAGGTCGATCTCAAGGGTGGTCAGATCCGACTTCGAAAGAAACAAGTGAAACAGAAAAGGGCGCACACCGCGCCTATCTACGGGCACATGCGCGCTTGGTTGGAGATGCAATCTTCTGATCGAGATCAGAACTGGCCCAACTGTCCCTACGTATTCCATTGGCATGATCGGCCGATCGGCGCGCACCTAAAGCGGTGGAGAGAGGCGTGTAAGCGCGCCGGACTACCCGGTCTCAAGTTCCATGACCTGCGGCGTTCCGCCGTTCGCAACATGGAACGCGCCGGCATGCCGCGCAACGTCGCGATGGGAATTACAGGCCACAGGACCGAGGCCGTCTACCGCCGATACGACATCGTCTCAGAGAGAGACATGCAACTTGCTGCGTCAAGGATGGATGAGTTCTTCGAAGCCCAACGCAAGGATCAAAAAGAGAAGGACTTGGTGGCGAAACGGGGCAAGTCGGGCACAAATTGGGCACAGTGAAGGTTACCCAAATCCGCAAGCTATTGAAAACTTGGTGAGCCGGGCGGGGCTCGAACCCGCGACCACCGCATTAAAAGTGCGATGCTCTACCAACTGAGCTACCGGCCCGGAAGCGCTGCAAGGAAGGCAACTACTAACGCGACTTTTTCAAGATAACATAGCTTTACATCTTCGCAGCCGAATCGCGCGCCTCGCCATGTCACAATAGCTAGCATGCGGGTCGGCATCATCGGAACCGGCGCCATCGCTCACAAACACGCGCGCGCCTACGCCAACATCGGCTATGAAGTGGTGGCTTGCACGGACTTCCATGCCGACAGCGCCCGCGCGTTCGCCGACCGTTACGGTTGCGAATTCGTCCCCAATTTCGAGGAGTTGTGCCGCCATCCGCGCGTCGACTACGTCGATGTGTGCACCTTCCCCGAATTCCGCCTGGAACCGGTGCAGTGTTGCGCTGAAGCCAAGAAACACATCCAGGTGCAAAAGCCGATGGCGACCAATCTCGACACGGCGCGTAGCATGATCGAAATCGCTTTCCAGGCCGGCATCCAACTGGGCGTGGTGAGCCAGCATCGTTTCGACGACTCCACGCAGTTCTTGCATCGGGCGTTATGCGACGGGCGGCTGGGTAAAATCCTCGAAGCCGACGCGTACGTGAAATGGTACCGCTCGCCCGCCTATTATTCGCGCCCGATCAAAGGAAGCTGGAAAACCGAAGGCGGAGGCGCGCTGATCATTCAAGCCATTCACCAGGTGGACGTGCTGTTGTGGCTGATGGGCGGCGTTCAGGAGTTGTTCGGCTATTGGCAATTGGCAGCGCGTCATAACATCGAATCGGAAGACGTTCTTGCGGCGGTTCTGAAATACTCGTCGGGCGCCACGGGCGTGATTCAAGCCTCCACGGCCTTCTGGCCGGGCCATACCGAGCGCATCGAAATCCACGGCACCAAGGGCACCGCGATCATCACGGGCGACAAGCTGACCGCCTGGCAAGTAGAGAACGATGTCGGCGAGCCCGCACCGGTGTCCTACGATTACGCCACCGCCGCCACCGACCCCATGGCCACCGCACTTACGCCCTTCGAGCGCCAGTTCATCGACTTCGGCGAAGCCATCCGCGCGGGGCGAAAGCCCTTATCTTCGGGCGCCGACGGATATCGGGCATTGCAAGTAGTGACAGCCATCTACGATTCTTGCCGAAAGGGATCCGTGGTGAGGCTGTAGCACCAGTCGCCAATGCAGGTTCGCGTTCCAGCTTCCAGCGCCAATCTCGGTCCCGGATTCGATAGCCTCGGTCTCGCGCTCGGCATTTATTTGACGTGCCGGTTCCAGCGCGCCGCGCGCCTCTCCATCCGCGTGAGCGGCCGCGACGCGGCGCAGATTTCTACCGGCGAGGATAATCTGATCTGGCGCACAGCCCTGGCCGTGGCCGCGGATGTTGGTGATATTTTGCCGCCCATCGCGCTCGAAATCGACAACGATATTCCACTAGGCAAGGGGCTCGGATCGAGCGCCGCCGCGCTCACCGCCGGCGTTGTGATCGCCGATCATTTGCTTGGTCTGCACTGGAAACCGCATCGGATTCTCGACGAAGCCGCCAAACTGGAGGGCCATCCCGATAATGTGGCGGCGTGCGTACTGGGCTCCATCGTGGCCAGCGCCACCGATATCGGCGGGGCGGTGCGCGCGGTCCGCGTGGAACTTCCGTCCAGCTACGGCGTAGCCGTCGTGGTCCCGGACTTCGTGCTGCCGACTTCTCAATCGCGCCACGTGCTGCCCGAGAATTATTCCAAAAGCGACGCCGTCTTCAACGTCCAGCGCAGCGCACTATTGATTGCCGCGCTCGCCACCGGAACCACGGCCGCGTTCCCCACGGCGCTCGCCGACCGCATGCATCAGCCTTATCGTTATGCGCTGGTGCCTGGCCTGGAAGAAATAGTCATGCTGCGCGCGCCCGGTTTGCTCGGATGCGCGCTGAGCGGCGCCGGCCCGTCCATTCTGGTGTTTTACGAACGCGGCTCCGAACAGGTGTGCGACCTGGTGCGCCAGATCTTCGCGCTGCACGGCCACGCATCGGAAACGATGCGCGTTCCGATTGCGCCCGAGGGGTATCAACTGAGCGAAGTGTTCAGTAATACGTGAGCTCACGCTGCTCGATCATGCTGCGGCGAACTTCTCCGCTCTGCGGTATCGTCTCGGTGGTTCGCTGGATCCAATTGCCGGAATCATCGTGTTGGCAGGTAAAGCGCTGGGTCCAGCTTTGAGCCCCTGTCTCACTCTCTTCCTTCAGCAAACCCGTATCCTGTTCCATCATTTCCTGTATTACGTCACCACGCTCGTTGTACTCGAAGGTATGCCTCGATCCACCCAGCCCATCGCCCCAGCGCTGATCCGCTTCGATCTGCCGCCCCAAGGCGTCGTATCGATATACATTTCGGAAGTCCTCCCGAATGGAGCCGCCGATTAATTCGCCCTCTTCGAGCAGCAATCCCCGGTCGTTGTAGCGAAACGCGACTCGCCGGATCACGCGATGGTCGGCGTTGTACAGCACCTTTCGAACGGGACGGTCGTTCGCATCAAAAACCGTCGTGATGACAACCGCGTCGAGTGACACATGCAACATAGAGTCGGCGAGCACACCCCTTGTCTTCTGCTCCGTGTCGCTCAAAGGCGGCGGGTAAGACGTGCTTGTTTTCGTCGCATCGGCGCCATATTGCAGCGACTCGAAAAGACGTTCGTCCTCTAGCCCGGAATGCAGCATCACGCGCTCCAGCCGGCCGAGCGGATTGTACTTGTACGAAACCAGTTGGTTGGCCTGTTCCTGCTCCTGAATTCTGCCGTGCTCGTCATAGCGGCAGCGAATCCACCACTCGGAGCCATCCGGATTCCGATGCCGCCGCTCCAGCAAATGACCTTCCAGCGAAAACGTATCTGCGGTGTGCATCACCCGGTGGTGATCTGGATACACGTATTCCAGTTCCAGGGCGCAGGTTCGCACCCGGCCCCGCAATCCGGATTCCGCCCGGTCCATCATCACTAAATCCCGCGCCGGTTGCCCCACAAATCGATGTGCAGGCGCGGCGTCATCCGGAAGCCTTCCCGTTTGGCGATGTCGGCCAGCCAGCGGCCACGCTCGGCCAGAATCGCCGGCATCCACGCCTTCGGGCATCAGCACCACCCGGCTGCGCGACGCTCCGATGTCGCTCACAGATCGCGTTCACCTGCTGCAGATCGCCCGGCTCGGTGATCACAAATTTGAGCTGATACGGATAAAGCTGGATAAGCCGCCGCAAGATCTCGGGCTGATAGCGCAGGCGCTCGTGCTGATCGGCCCAGCGGCCGTTGTCGCGCGTATGCGGCGTGGAATTGGCCAGCTTCGGGCTGATGCTCATCAGATCGCAGCGGACATGCGCGTCCACGGTGCCCGCGGTCTCGATGGTGATGTGCGGCTTCAGCCGCGCGGCCAATTCCTCGGTCAGCTCTTCGATTTGCGGCGCGATCATCGGCTCGCCGCCCGTGATCACCACGTGCGATGCGCCGTAGCCGTTCACCTCATCGACGATCGAGCTTACGCTGCGCTCTTCGCCCTCCGGCTGCCACGAAGTATAGGGCGTATCGCACCACGTGCAGCGCAAATTGCAGCCGCTGGTGCGCACGAACACGGACGGCACGCCCACCAGCGTGCCCTCGCCTTGTATGGAATAGAAGATTTCAGAGATTTTCACGCGTGTACTCGAGCGGAGCGTATTCGACAGGGTCCTTGAGACCCGCATCCGAAAAACCTTTGAGGCGCAAGCCGGCATGAATCGCACCGCCCGCACGGAGCGGCCCTGGCAATCCGGATCGTAGCAACTGTGCGTCAAACGCGAAGTCGACGCCAAGCTTCGCGCCAAGCTGGATGATCTCGCATTTCGAAAGTTGAATCAGCGGCGCGTGAATCTTAAGATGCGTGCGGCCTTCCACGCCGGCCTTGGTCGCCAGGTTCGCCATCTTCTCGAACGCCGCGATGAACTCCGGCCGGCAATCGGGATATCCGGAGTAATCAATCGCATTCACGCCGATGAAAACATCGGAGCTGGACAGCACTTCCGCCCAAGCCAGCGCGAACGACAGAAACACCGTGTTGCGCGCGGGAACATAGGTCACCGGAATGCCCTCGCTCGCGCCCGCTTTCGGCACCGCGATGTCGGCCGTCAGAGCGGATCCGCCGAACGCGCGCAGATCGATGGAAACTACGCGATGCTCCGCCGCTCCCAGGCTCGCCGCCACGCGCGCTGCCGCTTGCAATTCGGCGCGATGCCGCTGGCCATAGTCGAAACTCAGCGCGTAGCAGCGGTAGCCTTCGCGCCGCGCGATGGCCAGCCCGACGCCGAATCCAGGCCGCCGCTCAACAGGCAGACTGCGGGTTTCAGTGATGTATCCGGGGAGTGCATGCTGGAGAACTTCCATTATAAGGTGCAGGCCGAATGGAACTGTGAGATCCATTCTGGGTTAATCCCAGAACATGCTGGAGAATGCCCTCGAGCATCCACCGTGCTGGACGGCTGGCCGAGGCGGAAGCGATTTATCGCCAGATTCTGGCGACGGACCCCGTCACGCGGACAGCCTGCATTTGCTGGGGATGATCGAGCATCAGCGCGGCCATCATGAAATCGCCGTCGAACTGATCGGCCAGGCCATTGCGGTGAGCCCACAGGCAGGCCGCGTATCATTCGAACCTCGGCACCATCCTGCAGGCGCAAGGCAAGCTGGACGAAGCCGCCGCCTGTTTTCAGCGCGCTCTGGCTCTGAAGCCGGGCTGGGCCGAGGTGCTTAGCAACCTGGGCAACGTTCTCCAAAAACAAGGCAGAGCTGGAGGAGGCCGCTGCGATGTCAACGAACGCGCGCTTGACTCTGAAGCCCGACTTCGCCGAAGCCCACTCCAACCTGGGAATCATCCGCCAGGCCCAAGGCAAGCTGCCTGAGGCGGTGGCGTGTTATGAGCGCGCGCTGGCCCTCAAGCCGGATTACGCCGATGCCCACAACAATCTGGGCAATGCATTGCTCGACGCAAGACAGGATCGATGAGGCCATCGCGCATTACGAGCGCGCTCTCGTCCTGAAGCCGGATTACGCCACCGCTCACAACAATCTGGGCAATGCGCTTATGAGGCAGGACAGGATGGAGGAAGCCCAAGCCCATTACGAACGCGCTCTCGCGCTTAATCCAGACTACGCCAACGCCCACAATAATCTCGGAAACGTCTTCAAGGAACATGGGCCGGTTCGACGATGCCATGGCGCACTATGAGCGCGCGATCGCGATCCAGCCGGACTATGCGGAGGCGCACTTGAATCGCGCGGAGATTGAAGCGCTTCCAGCGCTGGTGACGGCGATCTGGCGGCGCTCCAAGCGCTGGCCGGCAGAGCGATACTTATCAGCCGAAAAAGCGCTGTATGTCCATTTCGCTCTGGCGAAAGCGTCTGGAAGACGTCGGAGATTACGCGCAGGGCCTTCGAACATCTGCGTCAAGGCAACGCGCTGAAACGCGCGCAAATCGATTATCAGGAAAAGAGCGTTCTTGAGTCTGTTCCAGCGTATTTCCGCGGTATTCGAGCGCAAACTGCTTGCGATCGTTTCGCAGGGAGCGGGCGATCCCTCGCCCGTTCCGGTTTTCGTAGTCGGAATGCCGCGTTCCGGCAGCACGCTGATCGAGCAGATCCTGGCCAGCCATCCGCAAATTCACGGCGCCGGCGAACTGACCACTCTGGAAAAGATGGAAGCCGGTTATCCCGAAGGCATTCCGAAGCCTGGATGGCTCCGCCTTCGAGCAGCTTGGCCAAGCCGGTATCTTGCCCGCCTGCCCGAAGGCTTGCGAACGGCAAAGTGCGGATCGTCGATAAATTGCTCGGCAACTTCCTTCGCGTCGGCCTGATCCGCCTCATGCTGCCCAACGCCAGGATCATCCATACCATGCGCGCAACCCGCATCGACACTTGCGTGTCCTGTTATTCCAAACTGTTCAGCAAGCGGTCTTTACTTCACCTACGATCTGGCGGAGTTGGGCCGCTACTACCGCGGTTACACCGAACTGATGGCTCACTGGCGATCGGTTCTGCCGCCCGGCGCCATGCTCGACGTCAGCTACGAAGACGTAGTCGAGCGATCTGGAAGGCCAAGCCCGCCGGTTGATCGATTATTGCGGCCTGCCTTGGGACGATCGCTGCCTGAGCTTCCATAAATCACCCGGCCGGTAAGAACCGCCAGCGCCGTGCAGGTCCGCCAGCCGCTGTTCCGCGGTTCGCTCCAACGCTGGCGCCGCTATGAATCCAGCCTGGGCCCGTTGATCGATGCGTTGAAATAGCCGCGTTATTCCGGCGGCAGATCGACGCCCGCGGCCATATTGCCCCGGTAAACCATCAGACCGACATGGTTGAGGCGGCTGATATAATCCACCCAGATTTCGCCGCCCATATCGAGTCCATCGCCGGCAGAAACTAAAATCCTCGCTGAGGTAGAAACCCGGTGGCTTGTCGACCATGCAATTGAACAGCGCGGAACGCCAGCGGACTGCCGGCCAGCGGATCGTTACCCCGGTGCTCATGCGTGTAGCGCAGCTCCGGATAATGCTCGATCATGGCCTCCAGCACCGATCGCCGGATCAGGAGAAAACCCGTGCCCGCATAGCGCGATTTCACGAAGCCGCTGCGAACCACCATGTCCTGACGCCGTGCTCGCGCTCCACCACATAAGACAGCGTGGCGGATTCCAGCGGACTGCGTCCGGCCTGCACCGCCGCCAGCCATCTTGCTCCCAGTTGATCTGTTTTACCGGATAGACCGCCGCCGTGACGTCTGCGCCGAATTCGAGCAAGCCGAAGCACCTGTTCCGGCTCAAAGCCGATGTCGGCATCGATAAACAGCAGATGGGTGGCGTTGGGATTATCCAGGAAATGGCAAACGATGGTCTGCCGCGCCCGCGTCACCAGCGCGTCACCGGCCTGCAGCAGGTAATTCAGATGCCAGCCGCGTTGCGTAAAGGCTTTTTGCAGCTTCAGGAGCGAGACGGCATAGAGCCAGCTTACCTGGCCGCCGAAGCAGGGCGTACCGATGGTGATCGGAATAGGGAGACGGCGTACTTGGCATGAACGAGGATGCTCGTATTGTAAGCCAACCACTTGTATGCCAACCAGCGCAAAAGTTTTGACAAACACTTACAGGAACCGGTCCACCACCTGTGGTCTTTTGAATAGGGCGCTTGACGAGGCGGCCCTTAACGAAACGACTTGCGAAACCACATCACGAGATCAGGAGAAGACTAATGAAGACCATACGTGCCAGCTCCGATGCACGATCGCATTGGCGGCGCTTACCCTATGGGTGAGTCTCCGCGGCGGACATTGACGGCAAATGGACCGGCCAGGTGCAAGGGCGAAACGGTCCGCAGACCCAAACCCTCATGCTGAAGGCCGACGGCAACACGCTGACGGGCAGCGTTCAGGGAGGCCGCGGCGGACCGGTGGACATTTCCAACGGAACAATCGACGGCAACAACGTTTCCTTTACCGTTGTCCGTGAATTCGGCGAGAACAAGATTACCCAGGAATATCAAGGGCACGCTGTGCGGGAGGCGAGCTGAAACTCACCGTGTCCGGCGGGCGCGGCGAACCAAGGGAGGTGACCTACAAGAAGGAATAGGTGTAAGGGCGCTTGCATTCGGGCAGAGACAATGAGGTTTCGCCACCTGTTGATCGTCCTGCGTATGCGCTTGTGGAAGCGTGTTGTGCTTTTTGTTGTCGCCGCGCGCGGCTTCGCCGGATGTAGTGCGCCGCGCCAGCGCTCTCTACGAGCGCACGGAGTACCAGAAGTCACTGCGTGTTCTGGCGGAAGATCCCGCGCCCGACGCGGCCGCCTATCCTTTTGAGCGGCAAGAACTACTTCATGCTGGGACGACTACAAGCGAGCCACCGAGTTCTTTGAAAAGGCTGCTGGCGCCTGGCCCCCAGCAATTCCGATTACCAGCTTTGGCTGGGCCGCGCCTGGGGACGGCGCGCGGAAACCAGCGGCTGGCTGATGGCCGGCGTTCATGCTTCCAAGGCTCGCCAATGTTTCGAGAAAGCCGTCGCGTTGGACCCGCACAATCACGAAGCCAAGAACGATCTGTTCGATTTCTATCTCAACGCGCCCGGTTTTCTCGGCGGCGGAATGGAGAAAGCCGAAGCCATCGCCAAAAGCATCGCCACCGAGCGGCCACCGGAGAGCGAGTTTGAACTGGCCCAGATCGCCGACCGCAGGAAAGATTACGCCGCAGCCGAAGCGCATCTGCGCCGCGCCATGGAACTGGCGCCCAACGAAGCCGGCCGAATCGTGGATCTGGCGCGATACGTCGCCAAACGCGGGCGTCTGGCAGGAAAGCGACCGCGCTGTTCGAGCAGGCCAGAAAGCTGGCGCCCCAACAAGCCCACCGTGGCCTTTGCGGAAGCCCGCATGGATATCGAAAATCATCGCAATCTGGAGCAGGCCCGCGGGCTCCTCGAAGGATATCTGCACGCCAGCCTCACTCCGGACGACCCTCCCCGGAAGGAAGCCGAGAAACTTCTGCGGCGCGCGGGCGGATGACCAATCTCTCCCAGCGCTCCGGCGCCCTCGTGAAAACCTATTCCGTCCTGGTGTTTTTCCTGGCGCTCAAAGCCGTTGGAAATTCCGCCATGGCCTGGGGCATGAAGCAGGTGCCGGAGCGAATGTCGATGAATCCCGCGCTCTATCTGCGCGCCATGCTGAACCCGTTCGTCGCGATGGGAGTAGTGGCGCTGATCCTGGCGCTGCTGACGCGCATGGCGCTATTCAGCTTGGCGGACTTGAGCTTCGTACTTCCCGTCACCGCCGTCGGCTACGTGATCGCCGTGTTCCTGGGGAAGGTGTTTCTGCATGAAACCGTCACGCACCAGCGCTGGCTGGGGACGCTGCTGATCTTTGCCGGCGCCGCGCTGGTTGGGATCTACGTCGCGCAACACCACTCATCCGTGGAGGCCCGCAAATGAGGTGGGCGACTGGTGGCCGCCATGGTGTGTCGCCACCGTGCTGGGCGACCTGCTGCAGAGCCACGAAATGAAGCGCGCCGGCGAGCAATCGGTGAGCGCGCGCGGCTTCGCTCGATTGCTGCACGTCATCGCGCAGCGCCGCCTGCTGATCCTGGGCATCGCCTGCAACGCGGTGTCGTTCTTCTCGTTTATGGCGCTGGTGCAAACCGAGCCGCTTGAGTTTCGCCGTGCCCGGCGTCATCGGCGAGTTTCGTGCTGGAGACACGTGCTCGCCAAATTCGTTTTGCACGAACGGCTGGGCGCGCGACGAACGGCGGGCGCATTGGCCGTGCTGGCGGGCGTGGTGCTGGTCGGCGGATAGCAACGCGACCACGTCGTTGAGCGATGCCAAGACCCGAAACGCCGCCCGGCGTGCCTCCGGCGACGGCGGTTTCAAGTCCGGCACCATCACCGAAATCATGCCAGCGCCGCTCGCCGACAAGATGCCCGCATCGGAATCCTCAATGGCCAGAGAACGCGCGGGGCTAACCCCCAAACGGCGCGCTGCTTCCAGGTAGATGTCCGGCGCCGGCTTGCCATGTTGAACCTGTTCTCCGGTCACGATGTCGGCGAACCTCCGAGCGTCCAATCTCGCCGCTTTTAAGCTGAGCGCCGCGTATTCCAGGTCGCTGGAGGTAGCCACTGCCAGCGGAACATTCCGCGCCGCCAGATATTCAAGCAATTCCACAAGTCCCGGCTTCAGCGGAATCCCAGATGCTTCCACTTGCTCGCGCCACAACCTCTCCCAGCGTTCCCGAAAACTCGTCATCGAGAAGTCCGATCCGAAACGTTCGGTCAGCGCACTCTCGCCGGCCGCATTGGTCCGCCCGACCAGAGTGAAGTAGAAACTGTCATCCAATGGGAATCCTAAGTGGGAAGCCGCCTTCTGCCAGGCATCCTTATAAAGGGGCTCGGTATCCAGCATCAGCCCATCCATATCCAGAATCACCGCGTCAACGTTCATAGGCTAGCAGCACTCACGGAAGCTTAACATTCCGCCGGTTGGACTGTGGTCGCGATCAACAGCCACTTGAAGCCGAGTTTATGCGACCACTACGATTGGCTATAGGCGTCGATTGGGAGAAGCGATGAAGAAGAAGCCGCGCGGCGCAGCAGTGCCGTTGATCGCCGTGGATCGGAAGGGGGAAAAGCCCCTGCACCTCCAGATCTACGAAGCGTTCCGTGCGATGATCCTCGAACGCCGCTCGCAACCGGGTCAGCAGATTCCTTCCATGCGGGCACTGGCGGATGAGCTTCCCATCTCTCGCATTCCCGTACTCGGCGCTTCTGCTCAACTTCTGGCGGAAGGGTACATAAGAAAGCCGTCCTTGCGCGGGGACGTTTGTCACGAATTCGCTTTCCGACCAATTCCTCAGTAGCGCAAAGGGCGCGGCGCGCACCACAAAACAGGCCAGGAACCGTTTCGTGCCTCGCTCCGTTTTGCGCAAGTTCCTTAAAAGGCGTCCAGCGCGAACGAACGGTAGTGTCCTCCGGACCCTACGCGCTGGTCCGCCATCCGATGTACGCGGGCGCCTTGCGTCATGCTGCTCGGGGTACTTCTGGCGCTGGGCTCCTGGTGGGGGCTGTTCACCATCGTTCCTGTCACGCTGGTGCTCGTCGGGAGGCTTCTCGCCGAGGAACAATTTCTGTCGAAAAGCAGTATCGCTTAGTCCCTTGGGTCTGGTGAACCCCGGCGCTGGATACGTAAGTAGTACAGTCAGGCTTCGGAGACTACAAAACTTACCGGCACATTTTCCTCAGTATTCCTCGTGTTTTCTAAGGCCTGGGCCTTAGTCCGAGTAGCACCTTCCAGGGAGCATCCGCAGATCTCAAACAGGTGTTTGGGTGAGAACCAGTCGCGATCCCAGCGCGATGCCGCGTCCAATGCCACCACAACGAACCAGCCTAAAGTGGCATCGTACAGGTTGGCTTTGATGACCCCGAAGAGATCGCGGCCCTTGACAGACAACGAGATAGTAGAGCCTAAGCTCGGTTTCTCCTCGAGCAACACCACGGCGCACTCGGCTGAGATTTCTTCCAAATTCGCGGTTGTTTGTCGAATCTCACCCGGCTGCTCTTCGTAGGTCACCGTTACAAGTTCAGAGCATAGATACTGGCAGGAATGAACCATGTCTGGAATATTGCACACGCTGTACCACTTCTTAGCCGTGCTGCTGCGCGACTAGAAGATCGCCCGGACTTCCTTCGGCAGCCAGCGCCTCCCGGCCCAGCATCCGGCGCTGCATCCGCCCGACAATGTAGATGCAAACGGCTAGCACCGCGGGACACACCGCCAGCACAGCGAAAATATCGCGCACAGGCAGGCTCGTGGATAAGATGATGCCCCCCAGAATCGGTCCGGCCACCGACCCGATCTTGGCGATCGAAGTGGCCCAGCCTGCCCCGTTGGCCCGATAAGCGCTTGGATAAAAAATCCCGCAAATGCTGTGCATTCCAAAATGGCCGCCAATCAGGAACCCGCCTGTGGTCGCGCTCAATACCAGGAATTCGACGTGGCCCATGCCCACGAAGGTCGCCGTCAACAGCAGGATCACCGTCATCACCGGCATGATCGTAATGGCAATCGCGCCGCGCTTGTCGGTGAACCGCATCAGCAACAGTCCGCCCACCGCGCCCATCGCCGAGTAGAGCGACGCCGCCGTGGCCGCTTCCCTGCGGCTGTATTTGAGCGCCTCAAAAACCACCGGCGTCCAGTTGACGATAAAGAAAACAGCCAGCGAACTGAAGATGTATCCGATCCAAACCAGCGGCGTGATCCAGCGCAGTTCTCCCCGGAACAACAGCGCGGGCCGGAATTCCTTGTTCTGCTGGCTCTCGTCGGTGACAATGAACTTCGCGCCCGCGGGAACCAGCTGGCCAGGCGCGATGCGCCGCACAATGGCACCAATCCGATCGCTGTCCAGGCCCTTGCTCACCAGAAACCGGATCGACTCGGGCAGAATCGCGAACAGAACACCCGCGCAAACCAGTGAGAGCGCGCCGCCGAACACAAATACCGATTTCCAACCGAACTTGGGAATCAGCCAGATCGCAATCGGGCCGCCCAGCGCGGTGCCGAGCGAATAGCCCATCATGATCACGGTCACAATGGTTGCGCGATAACGCTTCGGCGCGTATTCGATATTCAGCGCCCAGGCCAGCGGCAGCATGCCGCCCAGCGGCAATCCGTCGATGAAGCGCAGCGAAACGAGCGACCAGTAACTGTTGGCAAGCGTGAAGCAGATCGTCAGGATTCCAAACAGCGCCGTCGCCAGAACCACCATGGGACGCCGGCCAACGCGATCGCCCAGATAGCCCAGCGCGAAGCCGCCTACCATGGTCCCGAACAGCCCCATGCTGAAGATGTTGCCGAGCTGGAGCTTGCTCAGATGATATTGCGCGCCGAAATAAGGTGCCGCGAAGCTGATGAGATTGCTGTCCAGCCCATCAAAGAAGGTGATGATCCACGAGACCAGCACCAGGCCGATGAGAAACCGGCCCAACTTCTGCTGTTCGATGACCTGGGAAACGTCGACGATTTTCGGCTCAGTCAACGGTACTACAATATCAAACCGGCCAGAGCCCTCTGTTCTTCCGCGGCGCGAGCGCTGTTCCGCCGGAGCGCCAGGCTGTTCTTGTTGGCGTACATGCGCCGGTCCGCCTCCGCCAGCAATTCATCGGCGGTGACGCCATCCTCGGGCCAGGACGCCACGCCCACGCTGGCCGACACGATGTTTTCGCCGCAAACCGTCCGGCCAACTTCACCAGCCACCGCCGCCAACGCTCGAATCTTGTCGCCCACCGCATCTTGTTTCATGCCGGGTAACACCAGGACGAATTCATCCCCTCCGAATCGCGCCGTCACGTCATAGTCCCGGTTGATCTCCGCCAGCCCCTTCGCGAACTCCTGCAGCACTTTGTTTCCGGCATTGTGGCCGAAGCGGTCGTTCACTTCCTTGAAGCGATCCAGGTCGCAGACCATTACCGTCAGTGCCGACCGTTCCGCCCTGCAGCGGGAAAGCTCGTGATTCAGCCGCTCAAACAAGCCCCGTGTATTGCTCAAACCGGTTAGATAATCCGTTGTAGCCGACGCCTCCAGCGCCCGATACTTCAGCGCGTTCTCGAAGGAAAGACCGATCTTCGAACTGAGCCCGGCCAGAATTCGGAGGTGATCGGGAGCAAATGCATCGGCGTCGGCGCGATATAGGGTGAGCACTCCCACGGTGCTTTCCTGTCCGGCTAGGGGAACCGACAGCGCCGACCGCAGCAAGCTGAACTTTCGGGGGTCGTTCAGGTAGCCTGGCTCTACCGATGGATTGCCATTGAGAATCGGCTTATTGTGTTTGGCAACCCATCCCGACAGTCCCTCTCCCAAAGGAATCTCGAGCGATGAAAACAGCATGCGGTCGCGCCCGTCCACGTACACCGGCCCCAGCAGATCTTCTTTGCGTTCATACACGGCAATAGAATCGCAGGGGATGAGTTGCGTCAGCCGCGAACTTAATACCGCCAGCATTTCCGCCATGCTCAGCGAATTTCCTAACTCCGACACCAGCTCCAGCGTGTACTGCGCTTCCCGGCCCGCGGCGGCGATCTGCGAGCGGAAATCGCGCTGCGAGTCCTCGCTGGCGGCCGAGGCAAATCCGGCCGCGGGCGCTGTGCCACGCTCGATTCTTGCGTCCACCGAGAGCTTCGACACGGGCTTTTTCAGTCGAATCGCTTGCTCTTCCAATTGGCGATAGCGCTTGCCCAGAACCTCCACCACCCGCGGATCGTAGCTCTTGCCGGATTCGTCCAGCACCACCGCCATGGCCTGTTCCAGAGGCAACGCGCGCCGGTATTGGCGATCGGACGCTAAAGCGTCCAGGCAGTCCACCGCGGACAGGATGCGGGCGCCCAGCGGTATCTGCTCGCCCGCTAAACCGAGTGGATAGCCGTTCCCATCCCATCGTTCGTGGTGGGCTTTTACGATCGGCGCCACCGAATACGGGAAATTCACCTGCTCCAAGATCTCGGCGCCCACCACCGGATGGATCTTCATCTTCTCGAATTCCTGCGGCGTCAGTTTGCCCGGCTTCGTGATGATGTGCTCCGGCACGGCCAGTTTCCCGATGTCATGCAACAAGGAGGCGGCTCGCAACGCATTCAGTTCGTCTTCGGTGAGACCCATTTCCTTGCCGATCTCAACCGCGTAGTGCTGCACCCGGGAAAGATGATCGCGCGTGGTGTGATCCTTCGCTTCAATCGCTAAGGCCAGCGTCTCGATGGTGCGGAGGTGAAGGGCGTTCATCTCTTCCACGTGCGCCTTCTCCTGCTCCACTCGATCTTTCTCGGTTTCCAACCGTCCGATGTAGAGGCGATAAGAACGATAGATCACCCAGGCCACCGGCATGGCCAGCAAGGAGAACTCCCAACCCAGGTTCTGATTCACCCAGTGCAGGACGCAGACCAGGGTTGCGCCGAAGAGGTAGTAAGGGAGCGCCCAAAAATAGCATTCGCGCCAGACCCGGAACAGGCTTCGCTTTTCGGTGATCGAAATCGCGCCCGCAATCGGGAACGTGTTCGCTACAAAGTATCCCAGGGTTGCGAACAAAAGCTGGAAAGGCAGGCTCACCCCCCAAGCCTGGGCGGTGTGCATGGCCGCCTCGGCGAACCGTATGGCGATGGCGATCGCAGCCAGATTGAACAGCACCTGCGCCAGTGGCGGCCGCTTCTTGGCGTGCCAGTAGATTTGAACCAGGGCTGAGCCAATGCCCAGCACCATGGTCTGTACCAAGCCCAGCTCCGCCATGCCGGCCAGGATGAACAGGAAGCTAACCGACAACGTTCCGGTTACGCCCGGAAGCTGCACCTTCAGACCGGACGAAAGCAGAGCCAGCAACAGATAACAGAAGAAACGTACCGAGAATCCTCCGTCCAGCGTCGCCAGAGGCCGCAGCACGGCCAATAGCCCGGCTACGATTACCAGACCCAGGAACGCTCTTGCCAGACTCTGCGAAGACTTCACCCGGAGTTCTCCACGGCCTTAGTTCGTTATCTCGATCGCTGACGACTTCGTCATATGCTGCATCGGCGCCCATACCCCGCGGGTACCCCAGATGGCGCTGCAATCCTGCTTTCTTTCGGCGCCCACGATTGCCGCAGTCCCCCAAATCGCGGAACTTGCGCCCACAAAAACGTTCAGTCCCCAAATTAATGCAGTACACACCGGCGCAGCCAGGCGAGCCTCTGCAACATTCGTGCTGGAAGCCATCATCGAGTTTCTATCGGATGAGTGTTGGTTTTTCATGAGGTTTGCCTTTCTATTGCTCGCCATAAATGACTGCCGTGCTGGTTTGTCCAGTAGGAATACTGGTGCCCCAAATCAGGTTGGTGCCCCAGATCAGATTTAGACTGCTGGGCGCGTTCGTGCCCCAAATCACACTGGTACCCCAAATCACACTGTTGCCCGAAACCAGGGAAGTACCCCAGATTACGTTCGTGCCCCAAATCAGATTTGTTCCCCAAATTACGTTCTGCCCAACGATGTTTAGCAAGGAAATAATTCCGGTGGCCGGGTTCCGAGAAACCACCGGCGAAAGAGCTGTTCCGTTCGGTTCGGCAGAATTTTTCAGCGCTGCCCATGCGTTCAGATAGCCTGCTCCTACTGTGAAGATGTCGTAGTAGCTGGTATAGGAAATGCCCGTTGTGGGGTCGGTGGCGACGCTGGAGACCGGAAAGTTCTTGGATGCCGTTAGCATCAGCCGGGCTTTCACTTGGTCCGGCGTAAGACTCGGGGTCTGCTGCAGCAACAACGCCGCCGCGCCGCTCACCATGGGTGCCGCCATACTGGTTCCACTCAATATGAAGTAATTCGTATCCGTAATGTTAAGCGGATATTCCTGGGGCAGAGTCCCATCGCCGAGCACCGAAACAATCATATTGCCTGGCGCCACCAGGTCGGGTTTCACGACGTGGTCGAGCAGCGTCGGCCCTTTGGAACTGTAACTGGCAATCTGATCATCGGATGTCGTTAAGGTGTTCTCTGTGTTCATGGCACCCACCGTGATCACGTAAGGGTCGTTCCCCGGAGCAGTAATGGTGGAGTAGCCGTCCGTGCCGGCCGAATTATCGCGCCCATCGTTTCCGGCCGCCACCACCACCACGATCCCGTGCTTCCAGGCGGCTTCTACGGCCTGGCACAGCGGATCAACCGTATAGCTTTCAAATATTGGCCGGCCCAGCGACAAATTGATTACGCGAATGTTATATTGCGATTGCAATTGAATCGCCCGCTGAATGCCCGCAATTACCGTGCTGTCCGTGCTGGAGCCGGTGCTGTCGAGCACCACCAGGTTAATCAGGTTGACATTCGGAGCAACTCCGGCATAAATACCAAAAGACTGGCTGCCATTTCCGCCTACGATTCCGGCCACGTGCGTTCCGTGACCGTAGGCATCGTCGGTAGAGCCGCCGGAATTAATGAGGTTCTCAGCATGCACCACGCGGAATCCGCCGGAAGATCCAAAGGCTGAGCTCGCTGCGGTACTCATGAAGCCGTATCCGCTGCCGCGCAAATCGGGCTTGTTGGTGATGCCACTGTCGATGACGGCAACCCCTATACCGGCGCCGTTGAATCCGTTCATTTGCGCTATGTCCGCGCCCACCGCTTGCAGCTTGAAGTCGGGAGTCAGTGGACTCATCTGACTCGACAATCCGCTTACGGTGCGATCCGGAGAGATGTAAGCGACATCCGGATCGTTCGCCAAGTCGGCGAGCGCCTTGGGTGCCACCGAGTAAACCTCTCCGTTCACCAGTCCGAGCGTTCTTACGTGCCGTCCGCCTCTGCTCAGTACGGCCTCGATGTGGCTCTGCTGCGGCGGGTGCTTGTACTGAATGATTACATTCACCGGCGCTTCCGGATCACGGCCCTCGAAATCCGCGGAGAGCTTGCGGTGCTGTCCGAAGCATAGGCTGGCAGCTCCGAACAGGGCCGCCAAAGCCCCTATCTGTTTTCTGGTCGTCATGACGCTCCTCCAAGCAGTTAGGTTTCCACTCGCAAGCAATTGCAAATAAATAACTTAATTGCTTCGGCCGGGGAGACAAGCTGTCCCTGGAACTAGCGCCCGAAAAGTCCCAAAAGTCCGTCATTGGTGTTCGTTTGTTTAGTACTCAAACTCGCTTGGTAAGGTGGAATCGACAAGCGACGGCGATTCTCCTGGATCGGAAGTCCTACCAGAACCCTTAAAACAGACCTGTTCTGGACAAAGAAGGCGCGGAACGCACTTTGTCCGGCCTGGTGACAACTTGTCCATTCCTCCCCCTGTCACCGTGATCGTCGCGCCGTACCGAAACAACGGATTCCATGAGGACATCTAAAAGCCGAAAGACCTGAGCAAAATCCTGCCGGCCATCTACGAAGTTTCGCCGCTCCGCCGTGATCCCACCCCTGACCATGCTGAGCCTGCGCGTAAGCAAGCGGTTGAGCGTGTTATGAGCGCGGCGGTTTTGAAATTCCGCAACGCCATCTTCATCGCGCTGCTCGTCATCAGCAATACCTTCGGGAATTTATTCGTCGCCCTGGGGATGAACGCGATGCCGGAGTTCCGGCTCCATTAGTTCCTCAACTATACCCGCTCCATTCTTTCCAACGGCTGGTTCATCGGCGGAGTGCTGCTCCTCATCATTTGGATGATTGCGCAACTATCCATGTTTACTTGGGCCGACCTCAGCTACGTCTTCCTGGCGTGCAGATCTCAGCGGAGCGCTGGGCCAGAATTGTTCTGATCTCATTCGGCGTGGTCTTGATCACCGAAACTACGCCGTGGACTCACGCCTCGCCTCCCCAGAAGGAGCCATGAAGTGGGTATGGCTGGCTGTCACGGTCCTTTCCAGCGCCATTGGAGATTTGATAGCCCAAAGGCTTCGGCAAAGCCTTTTGACTATGCCCATGCGCCTCGATTTTGAACTCGCAACCTGTGGATGCGATTCACGCGCCGTTTTGCACTCGCTCGGAACGAAACCACTGCCGCAGGCACCCATCTAACAAAGTGGGTAGGCAGGTTCGTATTATGAGCCTTCTGCCCGGCAGGAGGTAACGTGGATATTCATGGACGTACATCCGCAGCGCTGGATGAAGAATCGAGCGGACGATCCATTTCCGGTGTTTTGAGGAACATTGTCACCAGCATTCAGGAAATTGTGCGCGGGGAGTTGAAGCTCGCTAAGATTGAGCTCACCGATAGCGCGCGCAAGGCGCGATCGTCGGCCATCATGCTGGCCAGCGGCGGGCTTTTGGGTATTTATGCCATCGGATTCATACTTCTGGCGGCTATGTTTGCACTGGAAATCGTCTTGCCATCTTGGCTCTCTGCATTGATTCTGGGCGTGCTCTTGTGCGCTGGCGCCGCGGCAGGGATCGCCAGCGGCCGCCGGCGCTTAAAAACAATCCATGGGCCGCAAAAGACCATACAAACCGTGAAAGAGGATTTTCAATGGATGAAAGAACAGACCAGGTCGTAGGCGAAATCCTGGAAGAACGGCAGCGGCTGGGCGACAGCGTCGCCGAACTGGAGCGCAAGGTGAAGGAATCCACCAGCTGGCGCGGATACTTCGCCCGTAAGCCCTGGATCGCCCTTGGCCTTGCGCCGGATTGCTTTTGTCAACGCTCTTCGCGCCGAAATCGCACTGAGTGTTTTAACGGATGCTGCGAGCCATAGCTCCAATCAGGAGGCCAAACGCCGCGGCAGCCATCATGGATCCCTGGGGCGATCGATGGATCAGCCTTTTGGCCTCCGCGATGATGTCGCCGCGCTTGGCGCGTTCCACATAACCTGCAACCGTTCCGACCGTCCTGGCGAAGCTGATGAGAGTGCATTGACGTTGTGGCATAAGTCCCCGCTGGTAGGACGATCCATCGCGTCCAATCATTTCAGCTCCGTAACCTGACCTGCGGTAAAATCGCCGTAGTTGTTGATTCTCATGCGCAGGTTATTCGAAATTATCGTGATCGCCGGAGTGTTCTCCAGCGCGTTCTTCTTCAGCGCCGCCACCGGCGTAGCCAGGCCCGAGTACGCCCGCCGGACACAGAAGGAATGCAACTTCTGCCATCCGCCCGATTCGTGGAACCTCACCAACGCGGGCAAGTATTATCGCGATCATCATTACTCGCTGCAGGGCTACGCGCCCCCCAAACCTGATTCCAAGCAAGGTAAGGGTTAAATCTTTTGGCTTTGTGCCGCATTTCCTCTGAGTAGCTATGTGCCATGAAGGCGCTGTCCAGCGCGAGGCTTCTTGGATTTTCGCGCCTGCCTAGCGCGATAAATCTTCAGACCTGATATACCGTTGACGGCATAATGCCTCGCATGACATAATTGAACTTGGCATGGGAGGTTGAATTCTCCGGCGAGTTCGGCGATTGGTGGAATCAACTCTCCGTCGCTGAGCAGGAGAGCGTGGATCTCAGCGTAAGTTTGCTGCAGGAACTGGGCCCGATCCTAAGGATGCCCCATTCATCCGGCGTGGATATGTCCCGCCATGCGCATATGCGTGAACCGAGGATTCAACACCAAGGGAGACCTTATCGCGTTCTGTACGCTTTTGATCCGCGGCGCGTAGCATTCCTCCTCATCGGCGGCGACAAGACCGGGAATAACCGGTGGTACGAAGAGTTTGTTCCCCGCGCGGATGCCATTTACGACCAGCACCTGCGCGAGTTGGAACAAGGAGAGGATTGATGCCGCACGATTTCAGAGAGCTTCAACAGAAGATGAATCCGACGGTTCGCGCCCGTGTCCGGCAGCGCGTGCGAGAAGAACTGCAACGCATGGCTCTCGATGAACTGCGCAACGCGAAGCAGCTGACCCAGGCTGACATGGCTGAGATGCTCGACGTGCCGCAGAGCTCGATTTCGCGAATCGAGCGCCGAGCCGATATGTACCTCAGCACATTGCGAAACTACATTCACGCGATGGGCGGCATTCTCCATATCCAGGCGGTATTTCCAGATGGAGGCGCGGTCGTTATCGACCGGCTAGGAGAATACGAGAACGAGATGTATATCGTCTGGGCTCAATCTAAAGGCAAAGGCGCGTACCGATTGCTCGCTCGGCCATTCCAGCATGCGGGCGATACGCTTTCCACCAGGCTCCTCAAGGCGTCGGGATTCATCAAAAGCCTGAAGACTTTGCATATCCCTAAGCCACAAATCCTTGCCATTAGAAAAAGCCTGGAAAACGGCGCAGAGCTCCAGATCGGCGGCCGCTTTTCGGGCTCCGACCGCGTTTTTCATACCTCGGACCTGGTGGCTGCGGGATTTGAGGCTACCGCTACGCAACCAGTCGGCGATCAGTGACAACCGTTGTTGGCGCAATTCCAATCTCCTCAATCATTTCGAATGATCACGAGGATCGGTTCCGTTGTCCTGGGAGCCGATGACCGGCTTCGGCTCCCAAACCAGCCGGCCTGGACGATGAGGGAAGCATGATCCTTTCTTCGGAACAGTCGCTGGCAAACGCTCTCAACGATCCCGCCGCGGTTCCCACCGGCCCGCTCTCCGCCGGCGAACTCCACAAAATCGATGCGTACTGGCGCGCTGCCAACTACCTGTCGGTGGGGCAGATTTATCTTTATGACAACCCGCTCCTCACCGAACCCCTGCGCCTGGAGCACGTCAAGCCCCGGCTGCTGGGACACTGGGGCACCACGCCCGGGCTGAATTTCGTCTACGCGCACTGCAACCGGATCATCAAAAGGTACGACCTGAACATGATTTACATCTGCGGTCCCGGGCACGGCGGTCCGGGCATGGTGGCGAACACATACCTGGAAGGCACGTATTCCGAACTATTCCCCAACATCACGCAGAACGCCGAGGGCATGAAGCGCCTGTTCCGGCAATTTTCGTTTCCCGGCGGCATCCCAAGCCACGCCGCGCCGGAAACGCCCGGGTCCATCAATGAAGGCGGCGAGCTCGGCTATTCGCTGGTGCACGCCTATGGCGCGGTGTTCGACAATCCCGATCTGATTGCTTGCTGCGTGATCGGCGATGGCGAAGCGGAGACCGGCGCGCTGGCGGCCAGTTGGCACTCCAACAAGTTTCTCAATCCGGCGCGCGACGGCGCGGTGCTGCCGATTCTGCATCTGAACGGCTACAAGATCGCCGGTCCCACCGTGCTGGCGCGCATTCCGCGCAGCGAGCTGACGGAGCTGTTGCAAGGCTACGGCTATCATCCCTACTTCGTCGAGGGCCACGAGCCTGGGCCGATGCACCAGACCATGGCCGCCCGGCTGGTCTGCATCGTCGGCGAGATCAAGGCAATTCAGAAAAATGCGCGCGAGTACGGCTCTACGAAGCGGCCCCTCTGGCCGATGATCGTGCTGGACTCGCCCAAGGGTTGGACCGGCCCCAAAGTGGTCGACGGCCTGCAAGTGGAAGGGACGTTTCGCGCCCATCAGGTCCCGCTGGCCGAGCTCGCGGCTAAACCGGATCACCTGCGCATGCTCGAAGAATGGATGAAGAGTTACCGCCCGCAGGAGCTGTTCGATCGCGACGGGGCGTTGGTTCCCGAGTTAGCCGAAATGGCGCCCAAGGGCGCGCGCCGCATGGGCGCCAATCCGACACGCCAACGGCGGACTGCTGCTGCGCGACCTGCATCTTCCCGATTTCCGCTCCTACGCGCTGAACGTTTCCAAGCCGGGCACCGAAATCTTCGAATCCACCCGGGTCCTGGGAGACCTGTTGCGCGATGTACTGACGCTGAATGAGACATCGCATAACTTCCGCGTGTTCGGCCCCGATGAAACCGCTTCCAATCGCCTGGGCGCGGTCCTGAAGGTGACCGGCCGGATGTCCGCCGCCGAGATCCTGCCCGGCGACGATCACGTTTCCCCGGATGGCCGCGTGATGGAAGTGCTGAGCGAGCACATGTGCCAGGGATGGCTGGAGGGCTACCTGCTCACCGGCCGCCACGGTTTCTTCTCTTGCTATGAGGCTTTCATCCACATCGTGGATTCCATGTTCAACCAGCATGCCAAGTGGCTGAAAGTCTGCGGCACCATCCCGTGGCGGCGGCCCATCGCGTCGCTCAACTACTTGCTCACTTCGCACGTCTGGCGTCAGGATCACAACGGATTCAGCCATCAGGATCCCGGCTTCCTGGATCACGTGATCAACAAAAAAGCCGGCGTAGTGCGCGTCTATCTTCCTCCCGACGCCAATTGCCTGCTGTCGGTGGCCGACCATTGCCTGCGCAGCCGCAATTACGTCAACGTGATCGTGGCGGGCAAGCAGCCCGCGCTGCAGTGGCTCAATATGGATGCGGCCATCAAACACTGCACCGCCGGCGTCGGCATCTGGGATTGGGCCAGTAACGACCGGGGCGCCGAGCCAGACGTGGTGATGGCGTGCTGCGGCGATGTGCCGACGCTCGAAACATTGGCGGCCGTGGATCTGCTGCACAAGCTGGTGCCCGATCTGAAAATCCGCGTCGTCAACGTGGTGGACTTAATGACGCTGCAGCCGGAGAGCGAACATCCCCACGGCCTGTCCGATCGCGATTTCGACGCGATCTTCACCACCGGCAAACCCGTGGTGTTCGCCTTCCACGGTTACCCTTGGCTGATCCATCGGCTGACGTATCGCCGCACCAATCACGCCAATTTTCACGTGCGCGGCTATAAAGAGGAAGGCACCACCACCACGCCTTTCGACACGGCCGTGATGAACGATCTGGACCGCTTCCACCTGGCGGGCGACGCCATCGACCGTGTTCCCCGCCTGGGCGCCATGGCCGGTTATCCTAAACAAGTGCTGCGCGATCGTCTCATCGAACACAAACTTTACGTTTCGCGTTGCGGCGACGACATGCCGGAGATCCGCAACTGGAGGTGGCCCGGGCCATGAAGATCCTGGTGCTGAACGGCGGCTCCAGCAGTTTCAAGTGCTGGTTCGAGGATAGTGAGCCGCGCTGGAATGCCCGCGCCGATTGGAGCCGCGATTCAAGCACCGCCGACGTCAAGATCACTCGATCCGATGGCGTTTCCATAAAGCGAACCATCACCGCCAGCGCTCCCTCCGGATTCCTTCAGCCTCTGCTCGAAGCGCTCTGGACGGGTGAAGCGAAGGTGATCGATGCTCCGTCCCGCATTGACGTCGTGGGCCATCGCATTGTGCATGGCGGGCCGAAGTATCGCGCCAGCGTTTTGGTGACTCCCGAAGTTCGCACCGGTATCGCCGAGCAGGCCCAATTCGCGCCCGCGCATAACAAGCTGCAACTCTCGGCGATTGAAACCGTGGATCGCGTCATCGGAACCGGGGTGCCGCAGGTCGCGGTGTTCGACACCGGATTCCACGCCACGCTCGCGCCCGCCGCTTACGTTTATCCGGGACCCTACGCGTGGCTCGACGAAGGTATCCGCCGCTACGGATTTCACGGCATCAGCGTTCAATATTCCACGCGGCGCGCGGCCGAGCTGTTGCACGTTCCCGCCAACTCATCGCGGCTGATTGTCTGCCATCTTGGAAACGGCGCGTCGGTCACCGCGGTGGCAAACGGCAAGAGCGTCGACACCAGCATGGGCTTCACGCCGCTCGAAGGCATCATGATGGGCACGCGCTCCGGTTCCGTTGATCCCAGCATCCTGGTGTATTTGATCCGGCGCCACGGCTGCACGGCCGATCAACTGGATGAAATCCTGAACCGGAAATCGGGTCTGCTGGGCGTTTCCGGCTTGTCCGGCGACATGCGCGAGATCCTGGAAGCCATCGACAAAGGAAATGATCGCGCGCGGCTGGCCTACGACATCTACGCGCATCGGCTGACGCGCGAGATCGGCGCAATGCTTGCCGTGCTGGGCGGCGCCGACGCAATCGTCTTCACCGGCGGCATCGGCGAGAATTGCGCTCCGCTGCGCCAGGACGTATGCGCGCAGCTAGCGTTCATCGGCCTGAAACTGGACGAGGCGAAAAACGCAAAGCCGCAGTTGGATCAAAACATCGCGGCAGCCGGCTCTTCGATACAAGTGCTCGTGATCCGCGCCGACGAGGACTGGGAAATCGCCCGCGAATGCGTGCGGCTAGTGGGGGCCGTGGTATAACCGTTATATACGCGCTTCTATTTCGACCTGGAGAAAAGCCGCGATGTTAAGCGGAAACACGGCGTCAGTTTAGAACAGGCGCAAGAGATCTTTGACCAAGCTTATCTGGTTGACCAAAAAACCGACGATCCAGAACAATTCCGCGCAATCGGCTGGTGCGGTGGTCAACTATGTTCCGTTATCTTCGAAATCCGATACGACTCCGAGGGTGAGTATTACCACTTGATCACAGCCTGGAGAGCGACTCAGCATGAAGAACAAACCTACGCCAACAACATCTAAGGTCAAGCCAGGACCCACAGCCGATGAGATCGCAGAGATGGCGTCGCGTGGCGAAGATGTTTCGGCCTATTTCACAAACAAGTTTACGATTGTCAGACCGGTCCGGCGGGTCAATATTGATCTGACCCAGGGAATGTTGCGCGAACTCGACGCACGAGCCGCCCGGCTGAACATCAGCCGCCAAGCCGTAATCAAAACGCTGCTTGGGAGAGCGCTGACCGAAGAGCGATCGAAGAAACCGAGGTCCAGTCGCTGACAGTAAGAAGGCTCTTCGGGAATATTCATGGCCAGTTGCTGTGTTTCCCATTTCGGTTTTGACAAGTTCGGGAGGCATGAGTGGAAAAGCGATACCAGGTCTTCGTAAGTTCCACCTATGAGGATTTACAGGATGAGCGGCGCGAAGTGATGCACGCGCTTTTGTCGCTCAACTGCATACCCACCGGAATGGAATTGTTCCCAGCGGCGGATGAACAGTCATGGGAACTGATCAAGCAATTCATCGCCGGATGTGACTATTACATTGTTATTGTGGGCGGTCGCTACGGATCGAAAGGCCCGGATGGAAGAAGCTACACGGAAATGGAGTACGACTACGCCGTTGGGGCCGGTTTGCCAGTTTTAGCCTTTCTTCATAAAGAACCCGGAAATATCGTTGCGAACAAGACCGAGTCCACAGACGAGGGGAAAGCAGCGCTCAAGGCCTTTAGAGAGAAGATTGAGGCTGCGAAACACGCCAACTACTGGAAGGTGGCTGAAGGACTTCCCGGATCCGTTGCCATTAGCATGTTGCAATTGATGAAGCTGAAGCCACGCACCGGATGGGTGCGGGCGGACCAGGTCGTCGACGAAAGCGCGGCCCAAGAGATCCTCAGGTTACGAAATAAGATCGATGAGCTGAGCGCTCATCTCGCGGAGACCGAACTAGCCGCCCCGACGGGAACCGAGGGACTCGCCCAGGGCGAGGAGACGATCGCCCTCCATTTTAGGTATGAGCTCAACAGCGATTTCCACAACCGTACGGAGTTGTTCAGTTGGAACGATATCCTTTCGATCCTCGGCCCAATTCTTATTGTGCAAGCTTCCGAAAGCAACCTCCGGGCTAAGTTGGTCGAGGCGTTCAACAACCGCTTCCGCGACAAATGCGGCGAGTCTGCATATCGCACGTACATGCGGGACGAGGAGTTTCAGCAAGTTAAGCTGCAACTACGTGCGCTAGGCTTAATCCGAGAACTGAAAGACAAGCTCACTAAAATGGGAGATTCGGCGCTTTGGACCTTGACACCGTATGGTGATCACGTGATGACGCAGGTGGCCGCTATTCGATCATCCGCAAAAGCATAATCTTCGCACGAGTGCGAAGACGGCACGCAAAGTGCGTGCGCCACGGTGCGCTCTCCACGCAAACCAAGTAACCTAAGAATAGAGTGTCCACAGACGTCGTCCCGGCCCCAGGTTTAGTCGATCAGCTTTACGCCGAGCTGGAACAGAAGATCCACGCCCTGCGCCCCAAAGAGGACCTCACCCTCCTGGAAAAAGCTTTCCACCGCGCCGCCGACGCGCACAAGGGCCAGATGCGCGAGTCGGGCGAGCCCTACATGATCCATCCGCTGCACGTCACCATGATCCTGGCCGACATGCAGATGGACATGGTCTGCCTGATGACAGGCCTGCTGCACGACACCGTGGAAGACACCAGCCTGAGCCTGGAACAGATCAAGAAGGAGTTCGGCCCCGAAGTGGCGGCCTGCGTGGACGGCGTCACCAAACTGAGCAAGCTGAAACTGTATTCGCGCGAGGAGCGGCAGGCCGAGAGCGTGCGCAAAATGCTGCTCGCGATGGTGAACGACATTCGCGTCATCATCGTCAAGCTGGCGGACCGGCTGCACAACATGCGAACGCTGGACGCGCTGCCGCGCGAGCGCCAGTTGCGCATCTCGCAGGAGACGGCCGAGATCTACGCGCCCATCGCGCACCGCCTGGGGATGGGCAAAGTGCGCGGCGAACTGGAGGATCTGTCGTTCCGCTATCTGGAGCCCGAGGCGTGGGCCGAGCTGATGCGCGAGATCGAGTCGCAACGGTTGCAGAACGAAGAGTATCTCACCAAGATGCGGCACGACGTGGAAGTGAATCTGCGCCGCGAGAATATTCCGGCGCGCGTGGAGGCGCGCATCAAGCGGCCGTACTCGGTGTTCCAGAAGATGAAGCGGCAGAAGATCGCGCTCGATCAGGTGTACGATCTGCTGGCGCTGCGCATCATCACGGATTCGGTGAAGAACTGTTACGCCGCACTGGGCGTGATCCACAACGAGTGGCATCCCATTCCGGGACGCATCAAGGACTTCATCGCGATTCCCCGCCCCAACCTGTATCAATCGCTGCACACGTCGGTGATCGGGCCAGGCGGGCGGTCGTTTGAAGTGCAGATCCGCACCGATGAGATGCATCGCCTGGCTGAAGAAGGCATCGCGGCGCATTGGAAATACAAGGAGGGCCGCAAAGGGCCCGGCGCGGACGATCAGCGCATCAAGTGGCTGCGGCAGTTGGTGGAGTGGCAGCAGGAGATGCGCGATCCGGGCGAGTTTATTTCCACGCTCAAAGTGGATCTGTACCCGGAGGAAGTTTACACCTTCACGCCGATGGGCAAGGTGATTGCGCTGCCGCGCGAGGCGACGCCGATCGATTTCGCGTACGCCATCCACAGCGACGTCGGCAACACCTGCGTGGGCGCCAAGGTGAACGGCCGCATCGTGCAGTTGAAGTACAACCTGAAGAACGGCGACGTGGTGGAGATTCTGACGCAGACCGGTCACCTGCCGAGCAAAGACTGGCTCGGGATGGTGAAGACGCCGCGGGCGCGCAACAAGATCAAGCACGTCATCAACGCCACCGAACACGCCAAGGCGATCGAGATCGGGCAGAAGTATCTGGAGCGCGAAGCACGCCGGTTGGGAGTGCAGATCTCGCGGATCACCAAGGCGGATTTGGAGCGCGTGGCCAGCGAATACGGTTGCGCCAAGGTGGAGGATCTGCACGCGGCGCTCGGTTACGGCAAGTTTTCCGCGCGGCAGGCGCTGCAGAAGCTGGCGCCCGATGCGGTCCCAGAGCCCGCGGTGGAAGCGCCCAAGCCAGCGCCCGCGCCTGCGCGGCGTCCGGGTGGAGCTCCGGGCGATCAGGGCGACCTGGTCATCAAGGTGAAGGGCGTCGACGATCTGCTGGTGTATCGCGCCAAGTGCTGCAACCCGATTCGCGGCGAAGCCATCGTCGGCTACGTCACGCGCGGCAAAGGCATCGCGGTGCATTCCAGGAATTGCACCAACGTGCAGAACCTGATGTACGAGGTGGAGCGCAAGATCGACGTGGAATGGGCGCGCGCGGTGACCGAAACATTTCCGGTGCGCGTTGTCGTTCATACCGACGACCGGCCGGGGATGCTGAATCAGCTCACCTCCGTGCTGGTGGCCGAGCAGAGCAATATTCGCACGCTGGAGGCGAGCTCGGACGACAAGCGCGGCGACGGAGCCATCATCGACATGACGGTGGAGATTCGCGACAAGAAGCAACTGGAGCGCGTGGCGGCGGCCATCCGGCGCATCTCCGGGGTCCGCGACGTGGAGCGAACGCAGTGACCGGGGATCGGATTCAATGATTGAGATTCAAGCGGAACCGGAACACATCGCCATTTCGAAGTCGAAAGGCATTCAGATCGATTGGAAGGATGGCCATCACAGCCAGTATTCGCTGCGCTATTTGCGCGACGAGTGTCCGTGCGCCAGTTGCACGGGCGCGCATGGCACCGAGCCGCAGAAGACCAATTATTCCGAGCCGCCTTCCAGTCCGTTTCAGATGTTCAAGCCGGCGCTCAAGATGCTGAACGTGGAAGCGGTGGGGCACTACGCGATCAAGATCGATTGGAGCGACGGGCACAATACGGGGATTTATTCGTTCGATCATCTGCGCAAGATTTGCGCCTGCGCGGAGTGCAAGGCCCAAGTGAAAACTAGCGTTCGCAGAAATGCCTGTCTAACGCTCGCGCTGCTCCTGCTGGCCGTCGCCGTCCAGGCGGCGCCAAAAACCAAGCTGGTGGTCGCGATCATCGTCGATCAGTTCCGATACGACTACATGACGCGCTTCGACGGCGATTATCACGACGGGCTGCGGCAAGCTGCACGATTCGGGCGCATTCTTCACCGACGCGCACGAGGCGCATTTTCCGACGGTAACGGCGGTGGGGCATGCCGCGTTCCTCACCGGTTCCATTCCCGCGATTGACGGCATCGTCGGCAACGATTGGTACGACCGCGAGACGGGCAAAATCGTGACCAGCGTATCGGACGATGCGACAAAATTGGTGGGCGGCAACGGAGGCACGGGATCGTCGCCCAGGCGCTTGATTGTAACCACGCTGGGCGACGAGATCAAGGCCACCGGCCCGGCGGACACCGAAGTGATCGGCATTTCGTTGAAGGATCGCGCGGCGATTTTGCCGGCCGGGCATGCGGCCAACGCGGCTTACTGGTTCGAACATGAGTCCGGGCAATTCGTCACCAGCATTATTACAGGAAAGTTCTGCCGGCGTGGGTGCAAGCGTTCAACAAAAGCGATGCGGCGAAAAAGTATGCGTCGGCGAAGTGGGACGCCGGTCGAGAACGGCCAGCCTTCGCGTGCTGCCCGCAATCTTGGGAAAGCCGTACTACGAAGCAATGATCGCCACGCCCTTATGGGAACGACATGCTTGGAGGCTTTCGCCGAGGATGCGCTGAAAGAAGAGCATCTGGGCCGGCATTCGGGAACAGATGTGCTGACGGTGAGTTTTTCGAGCAACGATCTGCTGGGCCATCAAGTGGGGCCGGACGCGCCGGAGGTGCGCGACATGTGCATCCAGACGGATCGCGTGCTGGGGCGATTATTGCGTGCGGTGGAAGCGGAAGCGGGCGCGGGAAATTACGTGGTGGTGTTCAGCTCCGATCATGGCGTTGCGCCGAAACCCGAGGAATTGACCAAGCGCGGAATTCCAGCCGGGCGATTTCTCGGCGGACCGAGTGCATCAAGCGATCGAGGACGCGCTCACCGAAAAATACGGACCGGGCAAATGGATGCTGGGAAGCGCCGAACTGGCGCCTTATCTGAATCACGATCTGCTCCGTGAGAGACACGCCGCGCTCGCGGAGGCTCAAGAGATCGCAGCCGACGCGGTGAGAAAGCTGCCGTATATTTTCCGCGTCTACACCGGCGCGCAACTGGAGCATGAAAATCTGGCGGACGATCCGATCGGGATCTTGCTGCAGCGCGGCTATTATCGCGGACGCGCGGCGGATTTGTTCATTGTTCAAAAGCCGTATTGGCTGGCGTCGAAGGAAGGGACGTCGCATGGGACGCCCTTCAGCTACGACACGCACGTGCCCATGATTTTTCTGGGCCGCGGCATTCGTCCGGGGCGTTACGACGAAAAAGCCCGCACGGCCGATATCGCGCCGACGCTGGCGGCGCTGCTGGGGGTAAATACGCCGAGCGGATCGGTAGGGAGGGTGCTGCCCGTTATCGAGAAGTAGCATTGCGTCGGACCGCGTTAGGCTCTATAATTTTGAACCATGGTGAAAATCCGAATTCTCATTGCCGTCCTGGGCTCGCTGCTTGTAATCGGGGGAATAGCGATCGCGCAGGGACCCGAGAGGGACATCTCCGGGAGAAGGCATCCCAATCTGGCGGCCGCGCAGCGGCTGAGCCGGCAAGCATTCGAAAAAATCGTGGCCGCGCAGCAGGCCAACGAATGGGACCTCGCGGGTCATGCTCAAAAGGCCAAGGACCTATTGGACCAGGCGAATCGCGAGCTGAAACTCGCGGCCGAGGTTTCCAATCGCAATCACAAATAGGCGGCACATTGGTTTAGCGCGCTTGGCCGTGGCCGGGATACTGTTCGCCGGCGGCGTACCAGGCTTCGCGCCGGCGCGAAACACCGCTCAGCGGAACTGCCCGGTGTTTCCGGCGAACAACATCTGGAACACGCCGGTGAATCAGTTGCCGGTTTCGAGCCTCTCGTCAACGTATGTGAATACGATTGGCCCAAGTGCGTCGCTGCACCCGGATTTTGGCACCGTCTACAACGGAGCGCCGAATGGCATTCCATACGTTATCGTGCCCCGGACCGAGACCAGGTATCCCGCCACATTCATGTACGCCGATGAGAGCGACCCGGGCCCCTACGCGATTCCGTTGAACGCACCCATCGAGGGCGGCAGCCAAAGCACGGGAGACCGGCACGCCATCGCGGTTCAAACCATGGACTGCATGTTGTATGAGATGTGGTCGTCCTATCCGCAGGCGGCGAGCTGGCAGGCTGGTTCCGGAGCAATCTTCGATCTGCGGTCCAACGCACTGCGTCCGGCTGGATGGACATCGGCCGATGCGGCGGGGCTGCCGATTTTTCCTGGATTAGTAAAGTATGACGAAGTGCTGACTGGCGCCATCCATCACGCCATCCGGCTCACCGTGCCGCAGACGCAGCAAGCCTACGTATGGCCGGCGCGGCACTATGCTTCCAACCTCACCGATCCCAAGTATCCGCCCATGGGCGCGCGTTTTCGCTTGCGTGCGGGCTTCGATATTTCGAGCTTTTCGGCCACCAACCAAATCATTTTGACGGCGCTGAAGAAATACGGAATCATGATCGCCGATAACGGCAGCCCGTGGTATATTTCGGGCGCTCCAGATTCGCGCTGGAACGACGACGATCTGCACAATCTGGGCGAGGTGACGGGTGCGGATTTCGAAGCCGTGGATGTTTCGCCGCTGATGGTGAATTCGAATTCAGGGCAGGCCGCGCCTTGAGCGCGCTCGCCGTGTGATGCCACGGAAGCCGTGAAACTAACCGCGAGATAACGCGGTTCTAGAATTTCCGAATATTACATTTCAGTTACTTACGAATGGAACTTCATTTGCCTTCTTGACAAGGCAAGGAGATCCATGTCGATTCAGAAGATTCGTGTGCTCGTCGCCGAAGATGATGAAGTAAACGCAAAAGCGGCGCGCACGATACTCGAGCGGCTCGGCTGCTCGGTGGACATAGCAATTGATGGAACACAAGCGGTGGAACACTTTCGTGACCGCGATTACGATTTGATTCTGATGGACTGGCAGATGCCTCTGATGGATGGCATCGAAGCCACAGCCCGCATCCGAACCATGCCCGGCGGAGCGGCTACCCCGATCGTAGGAACCACCTCAGGCAAAGGCCATGTGGAGTGTCTCAAGGGCGGCATGAACGCCGTGGTACCCAAGCCTTTTCTGTTCGAGAGAATGCGCTACATCCTTTCGCAGTGGACCAGTTGGTCCGCCTCGCCCCAGCCAGGCACCTGCGAAGCTTGATCGCGAAGCAGGCCCTGGGGCAGGATGTCCCGGGAGCAGGCCCCGGGAGCATGATTGACACCGGCATTAGCAAAATATACGATCAGAAGCGGCGGCAAAGAGGAGGGACTACCATGGCCCATCGCCTGCAAATCACCCTGAGTGTACTCAGCTTCTTATACGCGGGAGCGTCTGGGGCTTCGGCCCAAGGCGTGGCACTCGCTGCAAAGACCGCGGCTGGCACGGCCACTGCGGGTTCTGGGCTACGGACAGCCGATGGCCATCCCGATCTCCAAGGCTACTTCACCACCGCCACGGTTACTCCCTTAGAACGGCCGAAGGATCTGGGCAATAAGGCCTTCTTCACACCCGAAGAGGCTGCGGCTTACGCCAAAAAGCAGTTGGCCATACCGGAGCCAACCGGCAAGGGAACCTACGCCGACGTGCACTACAACCTGTCCCAGTTCGGCTTGGAGAAGAGCCAAAACAAAGTTGCGACCGACGTTCGCACCTCGCTTGTTTTCGACCCGCCCGACGGCCGGATTCCTCCCATGACACCCGAGGCTCGCGAGCGGAATGCCGAACGCGCTGCCAAGAACAAGGGCCATGAATTCGACGGCCCGGAGAATCGCAGCCTGGGCGAGCGCTGCATTTTGTGGCCGAACGAAGGGCCGCCGATGATGCCCGTGGGTTATAACAGCAACCTTCAGATCGTGCAAGGCAACGGCTACGTCGCCATCTTGCAGGAAATGATTCACGATGTGCGCATTGTTCCCACCGACGGCAGCCCGCACCTTCCGTCTACCATCCTGCAGTGGATGGGGGACTCGCGCGGGCATTGGGAGGGGGACACCCTGGTGGTGGATACCACGAATTTCACCGACAGGACGGCGTTTCGCGGCTCCAGCGAGAATCTGCACGTCGTCGAGCGCTTCCGCCGCGTGGACGCAGACACCGTCCTCTATCAATTTACCGTCGACGATCCTTCCACCTGGACTCACTCCTGGAGCGCCGAGATTCCCATGACCAAAATTAAAGGCCCGATCTTTGAATATGCCTGCCACGAAGGCAACTACGGTATGGCGAATAATCTGAGCGGCGCGCGGGCCGAAGAGAAGAAAAAGGCTGAAGAACTGAAGGAGCAAGGGGCGAAATGACGAAATACCTCGGCGCTTGTCTGCTACTGGCGGCGGCCGCTATCCCGGTTTGGGCACACCACTCGTTTGCGGCTGAATTCGACGCCACCAAACCGGTGAAGTTGGAAGGCAAAGTCACCAAGATGGAGTGGATCAATCCGCACTCCTGGATTCACATGGATGTCAAGAATCCGGACGGCACGGTGACCAGTTGGATGATTGAAGGCGGCAGCCCCAATTCGCTGTTGCGGCGCGGCTTCACCAAACACTCGCTGGAGCCGGGAACCGAGATCGTGGTGGAGGGCTACCAGGCCAAGGACGGCGCCAACCGCGCCAACGGCCGCGATCTCACGTTTCCCGACGGCAAGAAGCTTTTCATCGGCACCAATCCCGATGAAAAGGTGCCCACGCAGTAGATTGACCCAGCGCGCTAACCGTTTTGTTTCGTCCGTTCAAGGCGCCTCCGCAGAACAATTCCCAGGAGATTTGTTGCGGAGGGTTTTCCAGCTCCCAGAAGAAAATCGAGATCGCTTCCGCATGGCTTTCTGCTCCTTTTGGAGCTGTGGTGAGGAAATCCGTGTGCACGCGATAAGATCCCAAACATCGCCAGTCCATGGGTTCACCGCGAAAGAGTGGGTTTGAAGGACGCCGACGCCATCGGGGCCGGCCTGGTTAGGACCCCGCCACGCCTGCAGTGTGTAGAACTCAGGTGCCCAAGGATATGGCAATGGCGCGATCTCTACCGAGCCCTTTTTCTCGCCCAGGGCGAGTAGCGCTTGTTGTACGAGCTCGCGCGCGCTTGTCTCAGTAATCTTTCGAGGCCGGAGCTGCGCTGGAGGCTGCCCGCTCGCGGCAAGCGTAAAGACGCCTATGGCTAGAAACTTCCAGCCCACGCGCTACTTCTTCTCAGGCAGCGCAAACACATACAGCGCATTCCCATACGACGGGTAATGAACATCCGGATCAAGCACCGTGGGAACCATGCGCGGGCTGCCGCCACCCAATCCGCTCGTAACCGCAATGTACTGCCTGCCCGCAATGCTGAAGGTCAGCGGGAATCCCTGCACCGACGTCCCCAGGCGCGTCTCCCACAGGACCTTGCCGGTCTTCGCATCGATAGCCCGAAACACGCGGTCCATGTCGCCCACGAAAGCGATTCCACCGGCCGTCGATAATACGGCGGTCATGAACGGAGAATGCTGCTCCACCTTCCACATTTCCTTCAGCGTCCTGACGTCATAAGCGGCCAGTTTGCCGACGTTGCCGTTCGATCCCGGCGATTCGAAAAAGCGCCGGTTCGCGCCGCCCGCGCTGCCGCCGCCCGCCACCAGATCGATCTTCTGTGCCTTCATCTCCTGGCAGCTCTGCGCCACGGGAATGATCACCTGGTTGATTTGCGGGTCGTAGGTCATGGCATGCCAGTTGTGTCCGCCTTCCGAAGTGGGGCAGCTTTGCACCCAGTCGCCGATCTGATTCTCCACGATATCGTTGCGATAGTGCGGCTCGCCGGTCTTGGGATCGAACGAATCGTAGATGTTCTGAAAAACGGTCTCTTTGTGCCCGAGATATTTGCCGGTCTTGCGATCGAGCTTCCACAAGATGCCCGCCTTGCCGGCGCTGAAGACTAGCTTCTGTCCGCCGTCGTCCACCAGAACGCGCTCGAACACTTCGTCCAGATCCAACGACTCGCCAGGAGCATGCGAATAATACCAGGCCAGTTTGCCGGTATCGGCATTGAGAGCCACGGTGGAGTTGGCAAAGAGGGTCGCTCCGCTGCCCGATTGCCGGCTGGCGCGCATCCACGGCTTGGCCTGCGCCACGCCCCAGTAAGTCAAATTGAGATCGGGATCATAGCTGCCGGTGATCCATGTTTCGCCGCCCGCGCGGAACAGATCCGGAAGCTTGCCCCAACTGTCGCCGCCAACTTCGCCGGTCTTCGCGATGGTGTGAAACTTCCAGACCAGCTGGCCAGTCTCGGCGTCGTAAGCACTGATGAAGCACTTTTCCTCCTGGTATTTCGCGCACCCACCCAGGCCTTGCACCACCTTGCCCTTGATGATGATGGGGCCGCTGCTGGTGCTGTATTTGTTCTGGCTGCGGTCGCCGATCACCGTGTCCCAAACATTCTTGCCGGTGCGCGCGTCCAGTGCATAAATGTGCGCGTCGCTGGTGGTGACATACACCTTGTCGTCGTAGATCGCCAGGCCGCGCTGGGAACTGCCGGTAGCCGTCGGACCGATGCGGTTCTCCCAGATCAGCTCGCCCTTGCGCGCGTCCAGCGCCTGCACGATGTTGCCGGGATTCATGATGTACATCACGCCATCGTGCACCACGGGCGCGGCCTGGTTGGTGCCTTCATTCATGGCCCATACCCACTGGAGTTGCAGATCCTTGACGTTCTGCGCGGTGATCTGATTCAGCGTGCTGTAATTGGTGGCGTGATAATCGTGCCGGATCATCAGCCAGTCGCTGGGATCGGGATTGCGCAACATGGCGTCGGTGACCGGCTTGAAATTTTTCACTTCTCCGGGCACTACCAGACCTCGCGGCGTCGCCGGAACTGGCGCCTCCGCGCGGCCGCCCAGAGGCTCGCCCGGCGGGGTCCGTGGAACGCCGGTGCCGGCCGACTGCGCTCGCGGTCGCCCATTGGCCACCGAACGAATCGCAACTTTGCTCGCTGCCGTCAACGGTTCGTTTCCGGGACGCGCGCCGTTGAAATCCAGGATGAAAGCCGTGACATTGACATACGCCTGCTCGCCCAGGCCGCCTGGATTTCCGGGAGGCATGGCGCCTTCGAGAAACGAAATCAGGTCGCTCGGCGTGCGATCGCCCCAACTGCTCAGGAAGACTCCGCCTGCTAACGGCGACGCGCTGTTGAGGCCGCTGAGATCGGCTGCATGGCATCCGGCGCAGTTAGCCTGATAGGTGGCGCGCCCGGTGGCGGCTTGAGCGGCGGTGTATGGGCCTGCCCCTCCTGACGGCTGGCCGGTCAACGCAACCGCGCCGCAGGCGGCAAGGGCCGTCATCGCCACCACAAATTTCTTGCTGAGCATGAATGCTGTCTCCTATCTCAAAAGCCATCCCCACAGCACGCCGTCGGGGGCTTTCTCGCTATAAATCTGGACATATAGCCCGCCCTTGTGCAGGCTGGTCAATTGTTGGGGAGTGAGTTCGAACGATCCGGAAATGCTTCCGCTGGTGGATTTGGAGATGGTGAGGTCGCCAATGGCGGGCCCTCTGACACCGGCCGCCACGGCGCTGTGCAGGTCGGCAGTCTTCGCCTGCGCGAGCAATCCTTCGAAGGAACCGGTGACCACCAGCTTGCTGCCGGTGAGCACCGCGGACGCCGAGCCTGAACCCGCCAGAGTAGCGCGCGTCCTGGCGTCGGCCGGCAACGCGGAGAGACGTGTCTTGAATGTCTGACTGATTTGCGCGGCGAGCGAGAGTCCCAACACACTGATTCCCACTACCGCAAACGCAACTAGCCGATTGAATGTCATTCCGGCTTTTTATTCTACATCCAACCGATTCGCGGGATGGGTTTTCTTATCCGGGTTTATCCGTGTCCATCCGTGGCCAAGCTGCCTTTTCAGGATGCGGCGCGGGCGGACCGCGCCGATTGGATTGGTCTCCGAGGGGTCCGAAATTCGCGCTGCTAACTCGTGGGCTGATAGTTCAACATGATCACGGCGCTTTTCGAAGTGTTGCCGCTCGCGTCTGTGATCACCAACTGCACCAGATATAATCCGGCGCCGTTGACAAAATCGACCGTTGCTTTGGGGTTGCTGGGCGATTGCAGCAGCGCCGGTTGTTTTCCGCCCGGTACCACCACGAACAGATACTGCAATTTTCCGGAAGCGCTGGTCGACCCGCTGGCGTCCAGCACCACCGAAGCCTGACTTGTCGTCAAGTTCAGCGGCGTTACCACGGCGCTGGTGGTACCCGGCGTCGGGCCGGTGCCCGGTCCGGGCTCAATCGGGCTAGCAACAACTCCATGGATCGCCTGCGACCCGAAATGAACCGGCGCGCCGCCCTCGAATTGCAACGTGATGTTCGAATACTCCACGCTGGTTCCTCCGGTGATGGTAACCGCGAGCGTAGAGGAGGCAAGCGGTGCGAGGGCTGCCGTCTTTCGTAATAGTCACCGGGCCACTCACTTCAAACCCTCCGGTAATTTGCGCGAGCGTGCCATCGGCGATCGCGATATGGTGCGTATGCTGCATTCGGCCGCTGGAGCCTGACGTGCTATCTACGTTCGTAGAGTTGCGCGTATAGTCGGACAGCTCCATCGTCAGGGTCGCTGAAAAGGCGGCGCTGCCGTCGGCATTCACCATCAAAGTCCACGGGCCGCGAATTTCCCAAGGACCCATTGGGGTGGTCGACGAGGGAGTGTAGTCATGGATCACGCCGCTAAATTGCGAGGGCATGGCAGTTTGGGCCAGTACGGCCGCAGCCAAAGCCGGCATCAGGACCGCCGTGACGCGGACCGCCTTCCAGAAAGTATTGCTCTTCATCAAGTGACCTCCAAATTTGAGAGTCGCGTCTGGCGTCGTCGAAGCCGGCCAGCCAACTAGAATCAATCCTGCGTGCGTACGGGCAAGAGCTGGAGGTTCGTCGATCTGACGTTGAAAACGCAGGTATAGAATCGATCTGTTTGGCCGCCAGCGTCAAACGGCAATGCGCGGAACCCTCACTTGCCGTCAAATGCCGTCTTTTGCAGCCGCCTTTTGCAGCCGTCTTTTGTGGCCACCCAGGGACGGCGTTACAATCGGGGGACCGATTCAGCTGCAGCCCGGCCGGGATTATTCAGGAGAACGAGATGGGCGAAACCTCTCCAGACAAGCCGCCATCCGAGAAACCGCCCGAAAACGGCCTGGATTCCTGGAAGGAAATCGCGGCATATCTCGACCGCGATGTCACCACCGTCCAGCGCTGGGAGAAGCGGGAGGGGATGCCGGTTCACCGCCACGTCCACGACAAGCGTGGTTCGGTGTACGCCTCGGGTTCTGAGCTGGATGCATGGTTGCGAAGCCGCCGGAAGTATTTGGGCGAGGAACCGGACGCGAAGGAACAGGCGCAACAGCCGGACCAAGAGCCGGAGGAACCTGTGGAGGCGCCCGTAGACGTGCCCATGGTTGCGCCCGTGGTGGCGAAGGTTGGGCCCGACCGTAAAACGGCGCCGCGCCCGCGCCTCTGAATCGCACTGGCGGCGGTTGCCGTCCTTGGCCTTCTGGCCGCCGCTTACGTCCTCTCCCGAAGCCGCGCAGGAAATCGAGCGCATCCCAAAATCGGGTCTTTGGCGGTCTTGCCCCTAAGGAACCTGTCCGGCGATCCAACCCAGGAATATCTTGCCGACGGGATGACCGAAGGGCTCATTGGACGCCTCTCCAGCATGCACGGGCTGCGGGTTATTTCCCGCACGTCGGTGATGCGCTTCAAAAATCCGCAGCTCTCGGTGCCGGAGATCGCGAGAACGCTGGGGGTGGATGCCATCGTGGAAGGATCCGTGATGCGGGAGGCCAATCGGATCCGCGTCACGGCCCAGTTGATTCGCGGCGCCACCGACGAGCACTTCTGGTCGGAAACCTACGATCGCGAGCTGCGCGACGTGTTGAATGTCCAGAGCGAACTGGCGCAATCGATTGCCGAAAAGGTCCAGGTCACAGTCACCGGAGAGGAACACCAGAGGCTTACGGCGGCGCGTTCCGTTGCGCCTGAAGTTTATGAGAGCTACGTGAAAGGCCGCTTTGCATTCAATAAGAGCAACAGCCGGGCTGCCATTGAAGAAAGCATCGGTTATTTCAATCGCAGCATCCAGCTTGACCCGACGTTTGCGCCGGCTTACGTTGGCCTGGCAAGTGCTTCGAGCGAACTCGGCACGGTTTTTATCGGAGCTCCCGCGAACCAGACGCGCCCGAAGGTGATCAGCGCTGCCCGAAAAGCGCTGGAACTTGATCCGGACCTGGCGGAAGCGCATGTCCTGCTAGCCAGCGTGCAGCAGGAACAGTGGCACTGGGCTGAGGCAGAGGCTGAATATAGACGCGCCCTCGCACTAAACCCCAATGATGCCGCCGCGCATGCCGGACTGGCTTTGTGGCTGGTATGCCAGGGCCGCACGGACGAGGCGGTCGCATGGGCCGAGCGTGGCCGGGAACTCGATCCACTGGCTGTCTCCGGCTCCAGCATCGCTTGGATTCTGTTCCAGTCCCATCGCTACGACGAGGCCATCCACGAGTTGCGCAGCGCACTAGCGGTGCAACCGGACGACGCAAGTGCCCTTTCCACCCTTGGGTTCGCGCTGGTGGCTAACAATCAGCCAGGAGATGCAATCCCCGTTCTGGAGAAAGCGATCTTGGTTTCGAGCGGCAGCCCTGCCGCAACCGGCGTCCCGATTCGGGCGTATTCCCACGCCGGCCGCCGCAAGGACGCTCTGCGGCTTCTCGCGGAACTGAAAAAACGCAAAAGCGCCGGTTACGTTCCCGCCGCTGCTTTTGTGAATGCCTATTTGGGGCTCGGCGAAAACGACGAAGCGTTCGCCTGGCTAGAGCAGGCCTATCAGGAACAGTCGAATATTCTGCAATTCCTCAAAGTACATCCCTACTTCGATCCAATCCGCTCCGACCCGCGCTTTGCCGGCCTGGTCCGCCGCGTCGGGCTGAATTAATACCACTAGTGTGGTACCCGCAGCTGCCCCCACAGGAGTTAGCAACAAGTTACCGCATTGTGTGATGTATTCGCTTCCTCAATGGCGCAGATTGTCGTTAGGGCGAAGTTGAGGCTGGAGGAGGACCTCTGATATGTCGATCAGGGTCGTGCTTTTCTCCGCTGCTACACAACCCAGGAGGCAGGCATGAGCACCACCGAAGTCGTTAGCAAGGACGCGACCAGGGACTCGATCGTCGCGAGAGTGGATACCAAGCTTGAAATAGTCGTCATCCCCGTCTCGGATATCGACCGGGCGAAGGAGTTCTATGCGAGGCTCGGGTGGCGGCTCGATGCGGACTACGACAACGGTGCCGACTTTCGCGTCATCCAGTTCACGCCCCCGGGCTCGGGATGCTCGGTCATCTTGGGCAGGAACGTCACCGCGGCGGCGCCCGGCTCCGCCCAGGGCCTGTACCTGATCGTCTCCGACATCCAGGCCGCCCGCGAAGACTTGCTTGGCCGCGGGGTCGCGATCGGCGAGGCGTTCCACGATGGCGACGGTGTGTACGCCGGCCCGGACCAGCCCTACTTGTTTGGCCGGCTCCGCGTCAGCGGTCCAGATCCTGAGCATCGCAGCTATCGCACGTTCGCCTCGTTCAGCGATCCGGACGGCAACGGCTGGCTGCTGCAGGAGATCACCACCCGGCTCCCCGGGCGCATCGACTCTGCCGTCACTTCATTCAGCTCCGCAAGCGACCTGGCGAGCGCGCTCAAACGTGCGGAGGCTGCCCATGGCGAGCACGAAAAACGCACCGGGCAGCGCGACCCGAACTGGCCCGCTTGGTACGCAGCGTACATGGTGGCGGAGCAGTCCGGCCAAAAGCTGCCGGAATGATGGCTAGCGGCCGCTGGCACGCCTGAAGCCGACAGCCGTAACTTTAGGCATTGGATCGGAGAAATCATGAGCACACCCACCGCCTAGCAAGCGCGACCCGGAACTCCTCGGGCAAACCGTCGTTGTGATCGGTGGCAGCGCCGGAATCGGCTTAGAGACGGCCCGCGGTGCAAGCGCTGAGGGGGCCAAGGTGATCCTCACCGGCCGGGATCCCGAGCGCCTCCAGCGCGCCGCGGGCGAACTCGATGCATTGAGCACCGCAGCCTTCGATGCCGCTGATCCGGCTGCGCTCGAGCGGTTCTTCCACGGCCTGCCAGCCGTGATCGACCATGTGATGGTAACGGCTGGCCAGCCGCACTACGGGCGCCTCATCGACATGGACTTCGAGCAGGCGCGGCGCGCCCTGGGTGAGCACATGTTGTTGATGATCCAGGTGGCCCGCCACGCCGCCTCCAAGGTGAGGCCGGGAGGTACGCTACTGTTTATGGGCGGCACCGGCTCGCGCCGCCCGGCCATCGGCTACGGGATTGCATCGGCCGTCACCGCCGCACTCCCCACTCTCACAGCCAACCTGGCGCTCGAGCTTGCGCCCATCCGAGTCAACCTCATCGCCCCCGGCTTTGTTGACACACCGCTATCGGCATCGCTGCTCGGCGATGAACTTGAAAACCGCCGCAAGCAGCTTCGTGAGACGCTTCCCATCCGGCGCGTCGTTGGACCGGCCGACGTCGCCGCACTCGCCGTACACATCATGATCAATACAGCCCTTACGGGCGCCACCTACGACGTCGACGGCGGGCAGCAGTTCGTCGCCGGTTAACCAGACTCGGTGATGCACATGACCGCCTTCGACAAACATCGCAGGCCGTGACTTCGTGGCGGGCGATCGGAACAACCGAATCAAGCAATTTACATCTTGTTGCTCCTCCGGCGCCACGCGAATCGTCGAGCGCGCCCGCCGTCCAACGCTTTTCCCGCGCGCCTTAAGCCCAAGTCCCGAAGCGACCCGGAAGCGTCGGGGTATTCTTGAAAGGATGAAACTGACATTTTGGGGCGCGGCCCGGGTCGTCACCGGCTCCATGCATCAACTGGTGGTCGGCGACAAATGTTATCTGCTGGATTGCGGCGAGTATCAGGGGCGCAGAAAGGAAGCCGCTGAGCGCAACCGAAACTTCCCGTTCCCTTGCCAGGATGTTTCCGCGGTGATGCTGTCGCACGCGCACATCGATCACAGCGGCAATCTCCCGCTGCTGGTGAAAAACGGATTTCATGGGCCCATCTACACCAGCGCCGCCACGGCGGACCTGTGCCGGCCCATGCTGGAGGATTCGGCTTCGCTCCAAGAACACGACGCCGAATTTCTGAACAAGCGGAATCTACGGCGCAAGTCCCTGAATGTCCCTGGGATCGCGCTCGACGAACCCGTCGAGCCGCTTTATACAACCGAGGACGCCGAAGCCACCTTTCCGCTCTTCCATCCGGTCGCGCTGCACACGCCCACCGAAGTTGGCCCGGGCGTGATTTATCAATCGTTCGAAGCCGGGCATATCTTCGGGTCGACAACCATGCTCCTGGAACTGGAGTCCGGCGGGCAAAAGGTTCGGCTTGGCTTCACGGGCGACTTGGGGCGTCCCGGATTGCCCATCATTCGCGATCCCGAGCCGATGCCCCCGGTCGACTACCTCATCATGGAAAGCACTTATGGCAACCGCGTGCACGAACCGATCCAGTCGGTGGCCGCCAAACTGGCCGAGATCGTCAACCGCACTTATCAACGGGGCGGGAAAATGATCGTGCCCGCCTTTGCCGTAGGGCGGACCCAGCAACTGGTGCTGCTGCTGCACGAACTGATCCAGGCCAACGCGATCCCCAAGTTCCCGATTTTCGTCGATAGTCCGCTGGCGGTGAACGTCACCGATGTGTTCCGCAAGCACCCGGAACTATACGATGAAGAGGCGCGCAAATTCCTCGCCAATCACGGCGATCCTTTCGGATTCAACCTGCTCACCTATGTGCGCGACGTGAACCAATCCAAAGCGCTGAACGATCTGCGCGGTCCGTTCATGATCGTCTCGGCCTCGGGAATGTGCGAAGGCGGCCGCGTGCTGCATCACTTGAAGAACAATATCGGCGATTCGCGCAACACGATTCTTCTCACCGGGTACCAGGCCGAATACACGCTGGGGCGGAAGATCGAAGAGCAGCGAAGGGAAGTGCCGATTTTCGGGGAGCTGATGCGTTTGCGCGCCGAAGTCCAAAAGCTGGATGCCTTGAGCGGGCATGCCGACCGGGAGGAGATGCTGGCTTGGATGAAACCGATTGCCGCTAACCTGAAAAAAGTGTTCCTGGTGCATGGCGAGCCGGAACAACAGGCGGCGTTCGTTAGCGCGATCCGCGAGCGCTATGGCTTAGAGGCGATCGCTCCGGAACGCGGACAGAGTTTTGATCTGTAGACACCAGTACTGGTTCGAGAGTACTGTTCATCCCTAAGGCTTTTCTCTTATAATTTAAGGCGAATGATTGAGACGGATGCCGCAGTCCGGAGTCGCAGTCCCCTAAATCAGCTCCTTTGGCAATACTTTTACTTGCAAGTGCTTGATTTCCTGACCACCATTGCCTTTCTGGTGAATGGCGTGCGGGAGGGCAACCCGTTGGTTCGGCTGGCTCTGAGCGTCGGAACTAACCCCGTGGCGAGCTTGCTGGTGGTGAAACTGCTGGCAATCCTGCTGGGGTTCTACTGCTGGCGCGTGGGCAAGCGCCAACTGCTTTCGCGCATCAATCTGCTTTTCGCGCTTCTCGTCGCCTGGAACCTAATAGCCCTGATCCTGAGTAGCGCCCGCTCTTAACCGCGGGCTGACCTACCCTTACTGAATCGGCAACATCACAGTATTGCTGTCGGTGCCGTTGATTGTAACCAATACCGGCACGGATGTTCCGCTTGCAAGTCCGCTCGGTACTTGGAATTGAGTGGAAACGACACCAGTAAAGCCAGGAGCGGCCGCAGATGTCGCCGTTGGGTTCGTTCCGCCGACGGACAAGACCACCGAGTCAGATACTGCCGGCGGCGGATTGGACGGGAAGAACCCATCCAGCACCGGCGTCTGATAGGGGCCAAATCCGGTGCCCAGCAGCGAGATAGTTTCGCCGGCAGCTGCTGGACTGCTCGTGGTGACCATAGAGCCGTCAGCGTGGAACGCCATGGCGTAGGCCGTTGATCCGATGGTGGAGAAAAACAGGCCGGGGGCGTTGCGTGCGACTGTGACTGTTCCGGAGATCTCCGGCTGTCCGATGTTCTGAACCTCTAACGTATAGTTGCCATCGGTAAGATTCGATGGCAGCTGCGCGTTGATCTGTTGCGGAGATATAAAGAGCAGGGGAAGTATGGAGTCGTTGATGGTTACCGTTGTGCCTGCGATGGTTTGCGCCAAAGGATTGGTGGGACCAACCTGCACCACCGATGCCAGGCTCTGACCGAAGATAGAAATAATGGATCCCGGCGCTACCGCTGCGCTGGGGGTCTGTCCCACGCCGTTCAGGATCCCGGCTGGAGCGATATAGGGAACCGTGCCCATCTGAGCTACCACGCTGTCAGGCGCCAACAGGGTGACGATACCGTTGGGGTAGCTGCCTGTCAGGCCTCCGGTCCAGTGGCCGAACTTGAATCCAGGATTCGGCACCGCGGTCACGCTCACCTGCGTGCCCTGCGGAAAGAACATGTCACTGGAAGAAGGTGAAAACGTAAAAGAGGACCCGTTCCCAGGATTGGAACTTGCACTCAACTGGTAAGAGGTTTTGTAGCTGGCGGTGGCGACGGCGTAGTCCTGGCTGACAGTAATGACGTGGTTGGACGCTCCGCCGTCAGACCACGACCCGAACTCGAGCCGCGACCCTTGTCCCATCGCGATCTGGGTAGGGGCCGTCACCTGGAACGTCGCACCCATCTGGCGGTCCACATTACACGGCGTGACACATTTTGCGCCGTCCACTTGCAGTGCTAAACCGGGAGGAGAGCTTTGAATCACTACTCGGCTCAATTCGCTATAGTTGGCAGTCAAGCGATAGCCGCTGCTAGCCATCCCTTGATCCACGGTGATGCTTTCGGAAGCAGCCGCCTGGTTGGACCAGTTCTGGAAGTTGAAAACGCGGCCATTCGCCGCCGTCTGGGTGGCCGCTGCCACCACCTGATGAGTTGTCCCAACCCCCCAAATGAAATCGTAAGAAGTGTAGGTGGACACGCCATCCACGCTGAGTTTCAGCCCGTTCGGCGAGGTGAGGAATGCCACGTGCGCGCCCGGTACATAGTTGGCAGTCAAGGTTGCAGGACTCAGAGGGTTGTTGTCCACAGTGTACAGCGAGTTTTGGGAAAGGCCATTAGCCCACGCACTGAAAACCCACCAATTCCCCGTGCCGTCCTGCTGCGGCGTCACGCCACTGATAAAGTGAGTGGAACTCGGCGCAAAATCGAAATCGCCAAAACACAGCGGCGGGAAACCAAGCTGAACCGCTATCGGAATTGTTTCGTTATTCGGACAATTCGGCACGTCGGCTTCAGTCCTAGTCGGCACTGGGGTGTGATCCACCAGCACTTGCAAACCGAGGGGCGATGTCAAGAACGACACGCGCTTGGCAGGTTCAAACATTGGTGAAATGTTGAGCGGCGTATTCACCGTTACGGTAGTAAGGAATGCGGTGAGCGGGGAACCATTGACTGTCCAGCCGACGAACGCAAACCCGGGATACGGATATGCATTTAAGGTCTCCAGGGTATTCGCGGGGACAAACATCGAAGTAGAAGACCAATAGCAATTCTTGCCAATGTAAACGACGCCTGGCCGAGACTGCCCCGCGGGGATGGCTCCCGGCGCGGCGCAAGTGGGCGGAGAGTTCAGAGGGTCGTTGGAGCTAAAGTAATTGAGATTGACCAGGTACGAGACTGTAACGGTGGCGGTGAAGCTAGTGATGGCCGGATTGGCGGTTACCACCTGGATGGGGGCCTCAGAGGGCTGCACAAGTCCGTTGTTGTCGACCCATCCCGAGAACGCATACTGCGTGGAGCCGTCTGTCTGCAGGGGATTGCTAGTTTGACCCGCCAACGGAGGATCCTCGATAAACACCAGAATGTGTTCGCTTCCCGCTGGCCAGCTAAACGTTACCGCTTGACCGTAAGTTGTTCCGTCTACCTGAAACTTCGCGCCGGGCAGGGTCGTGGAGATCCTGATCGAGCTTGAGGTTTGCCCCTGTAAGCACAGCCCGCCGAGAGAAAGCAGCAATAGTATAGATAGCCGATTCATAGACGACACCGTTAATTACATCGGCACTAGTACCGGAAGCCTTTAGGTTGCAGCCGCGGAGACTTAAGTAGGGCTCCGGCCCCTTTCCCTGGGCCCGAAGCAGCTCTCAGGCATCAACGTGATAAAATCCATCCCGAGATGGAATTTCCCTTCCTTGGCGCCTTCTCTCGCGCGAGCTGCTCCACGGCGCTTCTGCTCTTCACGGCTCACCTGCTCTCCGCGCAGGACGGCGCAACGCTGTACCAGCGAAGCTGCGCTCCCTGCCACGAACGCGGTGCGGATCGCGCGCCCAGTCACGAAGCTCTGCATGCCATGCCGGCGGAGCGCGTATTGGAGGCCATGGAATCCGGCCCGATGATCTCGATGGCCAACCGCCGTTCGGAGGCCGACCGGCGCGCCATTGCTGAGTTTATTACCGGCAAATCGCTGGCGCATCCCATGGACACCGCGCCCTCTCAGGCTGCCATGTGCACCTCGCGCGCGCCCGCTCTCGGTGATCCGTCTTCAGCTCCGCAGTGGAACGGCTGGGGGCAAAACTTGCTCAACACCCGGTTTCAAAATACCGCTGAGGCCGGGTTGACCGCCGCCGACCTGGGCCACCTGAAAGTGAAGTGGGCCTTCGGATTTCCAGCCACGCTGGACGCCAACGCGCACCCGGCCGTCGCGGACGGGCGGGTCTTTATTGGCAGCCCCGCTGGAACGGTCTATTCACTGGATGCCGCCTCGGGCTGCATCCGCTGGTATTTCAACGCCGACCGCGGCGTGCGCTCGGCCGTCAGCATCGGCCACGTCCAAACCGCTTCCGGCCCGCGCTATATGGCGTTCTTCGGCGACGGCGCTGCGTTCGCTTACGCGCTGGATGCCAATACCGGCAAACTGGTTTGGAAAACCAAGGTGGAGACGTTCCCGGCCGGACACATCACCGGGTCGCCCGTTTTTTACAATAACCATCTTTACGTGCCCGTCGCCTCGGGCGAAGAGGGCGCCGGCGCATCGCCGGATTACGAATGCTGCCGTTTTCGGGGAAGCATGGTGGCGCTCGACGCCGCCACCGGCAAGCAGATCTGGAAGACGTACACCATCGCAGAGCCGGCTCATAAAACCAAGAAGAACAAGATCGGCACTCAACTGTGGGGACCCTCAGGCGCGCCCATTTGGAGCAGCCCTTCCATCGATGTCCAGCGCAACACCCTCTACGCCACCACGGGCGACAACTATAGCGACCCCACCAGCCGCATGAGCGACGCCTTCGTCGCCTTCGATCTCGACTCCGGCAAGATCCTGTGGTCGCGCCAGATGACGGCGTCGGATGCTTACACCTCGGCTTGCCGCATTCCGGACCGTACCAATTGCCCGGAATCGAACGGCCCCGATTTCGACTTCAGCTCCGGTCCCATTCTGGTGACTCTGGCGAGTGGCAAACGCGCGCTGGTGGCCGGACAGAAATCAGGACTGGTGCACGCGGTGGATCCCGACAATCAAGGCGAACTGCTGTGGAGCACGCGCGTGGGCCAAGGCGGCACCAATGGCGGCGTGCAATGGGGCTCGGCCACCGACGGTACGAATATCTACGTCGCTCTGGCGGACCTGGGACGCGTCGTGGTTCCCTACAGCTTGAGCACCGATGTCGATCCCAAGCGCGGCGGTGGCATGTTCGCGCTGCGCCTGGATGACGGCAAGCGGGTTTGGTACACTCCACCCGTGCCGTGCGCCGCGGGCCGCAAGCGCTGCAGTCCGGCGCAATCGGCCGCTGTCACTGCGATTCCCGGCGTTGCGTTCTCAGGATCGGTGGACGGGCATTTGCGCGGCTATTCCACCAAGGACGGCACGATTCTCTGGGATGTCGACACCGTCCAGTCGTACCAGACCGTCAATGGAGTCCAAGGGCGCGGCGGTTCGCTGGATGGCCCGGGACCCGTCATCGCGGGCGGCATGTTGTTCGTCGACTCGGGATATTCAGCCGGCGGCGGCGTGCCGGGCAATGTGCTGCTCGCGTTCTCGGTGGACGGCAGGTAGTTGCGCCTGTCCGATCGCTGCTTTGCTGTCACTGGCTTGGGCTATCTTCCGCCCTGGACTGTGAACGCGGGCTTCATCACTGGCGACGAAGCCACTCTCATCGTTGATACCGGCGCCAACGCGGCGGCCGCGGCCACCATCCATGGCTATGCCTCGCTGGCGCGCCCGGCGAATCGGCTGCTGGTGCTCGACACCGAGCGCCACTTCGACCATATCGGCGGCAACGGCTATTTTCGCGAGCGCGGCATCGACGTTTATGGACACGCTAGCATCGACCGCGCCAATGAAGAGTTTCGCGCGGAAATCGCGGAGTTCAACGCCGAGATTTCAAACCCCACGCGCCGGTCGCGCCACGAATCGGAGGTCTTTTATCATCAAACTCGCCTGGCCAATCCCAATTGTCCGATCTTGGAAGACTCCGGCATGAATCTCGGCGGCTGCGAAATCAATATCCTGCTCACCCCCGGCCACACCGCCAGCAACATTTCGGTGTACGTTCCCGCCGACGGAGTGTTGTACTGCGGCGATTGCCTGGTGCACGGCTATCTGCCGAATCTGGATGCCGGCTCGGTGGCCGATTGGCAAATCTGGCTCAATTCGCTCGATCGAATCGCTGAGCTTGCCCCCCGCGCGGTTGTCCCTGGCCATGGACCCGTGGCCAAGGGCGATGAAGTGCCGCGGCTGATCGAGAGCGTTCGCGAAATCTTGCGGCAGTCGATCGAAGCCGGAAGATCGCCGACCAGCTAAGATTCCCGCCCGTTTCACCGATAAGCCCCTTTGGTGCAATGGAGACGACCAACATCGCGAACGCCAGCTCTATTCCCGAAATCCTGCGAGCTCACGCGCAATGGTTGCAGGACCGGTTGGAAGGCAAATCCGGAGAGGGACGCTGCGTCCTGGACGGCGCCACCTTAAACGGAATGAACCTGACCGGCGCGGATCTTGAGAGCGCCATCATTCAGGGCACTGCTCTGCTGGATGCCGAGCTTTCTGATGCGAAGCTAAGCCGGGCCGTCATTGAATCCGCGGACTTTCAGCGCGCCTTGCTGGGCCGAGCGGATTTCAGTGAGGCGCGCATTGCGGAGAGCGACTTTGGGTTCGCCTGGATGTCAGAGGCGGCGCTGTCGGACACCGAAATCCGCAACACCAATTTCCACAGGTGCAATCTCCGGAGCGCACGATTCCAGGGAGCGCTGATTGAGAGCTGTAAGTTCCAGGCAGCCACCGTGAGCGCCGCGTGTTTCAATCATTCCCGCATCAAACTGTGCGATTTCTCGGAGGCCGACTGCAGCGACGCGCAATTCGTGCGCGCGCAGATGGAAGGCTGCCGCTTTCTCGGAGCCAATGGGCCGGACGCGAATTTCAGCAACGCTCGCCTCAAAGGCTGCGATTTCGCCCGAGCCGATCTGGCGCGCGCGCGATTCCAGCGCGCCGACCTGACGGGGTCTCAGCTGGACCGGGCGCGCTTACGAGAAGCCGATCTGCGCGAGGCGCAGTTGGGGAGTGTGATCCTGGGCCGCGCCGATTTGACGGGCGCCCGGCTCCATGGAGCGCTGCTGCTGGCGGCCGACCTGCGTGGCGCCGATCTTCGGGGCGCGCGTGAATTAACCTCGCAACAATTAGCGCAGGCGCGGACGGATCAATACACCATCCTGCCCAATGGATCGCCCGGCCCCTATCGCAAGAATTCCGGAGCGGAACGAGCGGCTCCCCGCCAGTAACCCAAGTCAAACGCCGGAGCCGAACACGTGGCCCTTGCGCTCCTTGCCGACCGCCGCCGCGATGGCCGCCAGTGCGAAAACCGTCACTGCGGTAAGCGCCATCGCCGTAGCGTAGCTCATCGTTCTGGCGAACACAGCTTCGATGTACACCACCGAGCTCGCTACCAGCACTCCGCATTGATACGCAAATCCGGGCAGAAATCCACGCACCGAATCGGGCGAAAGCTCGGACAAATGCGCCGGAATAATACCCCAGGCACCCTGCACCATGAACTGGATCAGAAACGCTCCCAATACCAGCAGCGCCGTGGAAGGCGCATAAACCCACAGAGGAACCATGAGGATTCCCCCAGCAGCGCGCCCACCATCACGCGGCGGCGGCCGTAACGGTCCGACAGCAGGCCCATAACGATACCGCCCAGAATGGCGCCGATCATCGAAATGCCTGTAATCACGGAGCGCTGCGATGGTCCGAAATGCCACTGGCGCTCCAGAAACGTCGGATACATGTCCTGCGTGCCGTGCGAGACGAAGTTCATCATGGTCATCAAAAGCATCAGGTAGAGGAACAGCTTCCAATGCGATACGATGGCGCGCCCTAATCCGCTCCAGCTCTGTTCGCGGCTTTTCTTCCAAACTTCCGATTCCTTCACGCGAAAACGCACGAACAAAGCCAGCAGCGCGGGTAATCCGCCCAGGAAAAACAGCGGCCGCCAGCCCCAGCGCTGGAACAGAAAAAAATAGGAGATGGCAGCCAGCAGGTTGCCGGCGGCGTAGCCCTCTTGCAGCAATCCGGAGAGCATGCCGCGCAGCCGGGGCGGGACTTTTTCCATGGCCAGCGAAGCGCCCACGCCCCATTCGCCGCCCATACCGATGCCGAACAGCGCGCGCAAAACCAGGAAGGTCGTGTAATTGGGCGCCAGGCCAGTGAGCACCTCCACCACCGAATAGAAGACCAGGTCGAGCATCAAAGGAAGGCGGCGGCCATAGCGGTCGGCCAGTAATCCAAAGAGGAACGCGCCCACCGGGCGAAATGCGAGCGTCGCGGTGATGGACAGCGCGATGGCCGAATCCGATTTGTGAAACTCTTTGCCGATCGCGGTGAGGCACAGCGTGACCAGAAAAAAATCGAAAGCGTCCAGAGTCCAGCCGAGAAATCCCGCGGTTAAGGCGGCGCCGTGGTCCGACGAAGCCGAGCTAGTAGCCGAGGAAGCCGTGCCGAGATCGGAAGCCGCTGGTTTCACGGACGCCGTCCGCCAGGGTTGCCGGAGCGAAAGTTGCGCACGGACGCAGTATAGCAATCGCGCTCACTCATTGAGACGATGCGACACACATGCGACACCAGGCGCGGCGCGTTCGGCCGGCTGCGTGAATGGTATTCTCGGGATGGGTGCCACCGATGAGCGGGCGAAGAGCAGCGTGTTTGCTGGGATCCGGCTTCGTTTTCTTCGGAGCGCTCTATGCGTTCCAGAGGCCTTTTCGCCAGTTTCCCGGCGTCGAATACTTCAACTTTGAGCTCACGCCCGATTGGCAAACGCCAGGCGAATGGACTTTCGCGCGTCTGATGTTTCCCCCGGGCCGAACGACGGTTACGCCGGCCGGTTCGACGGCGATTTCCGCCAAGGGCTATCGCTGTGGACCCAGGATTATCCCCGCGCCGATCGCCACTTTTCGCAAGCGGTACGCCGTTTGACGCGCATCCAGACGCGCTCGGTGGAGCAGCCCGTCATGATGGAAGACGGAGACGACGCGTTCAACTGGCCGTGGATCTACGCCGTGCAAGTGGGCGAATGGGGCTTTACAGAGCAGGAAGCCAAGGTGATGCGCGAGTATCTGCTGCGCGGCGGCTTCTTCATGGCCGACGATTTCCACGGCGATTACGAGTGGGAAATGTTCCTGAAGCGGATTCGTTTTGTGTTTCCCGACCGCCCCATTGTGGATATTCCCAATAGCGACGCGATTTTCCATACCGTGTTCGATCTGGACGATCGCTTTCAAATTCCCGGCGCGGCGCACCTGTACGAAGGTTGCAAGAACTGCCGGGAAGGCGGACTGGGCGCGCACTGGCGGGGAATTTACGACGACAAGGGCCGCATCATGGTGGCCATCTCGTATAATTCCGACGTCGGCGACGCCTGGGAGTTCGCGGACGATCCGGAGTATCCGGAGAAGTTTTCAGGCTTGGCGATTCGCATCGGCGTAAACTATGTGGTTTACGCCATGACGCATTGATCGCGGCGGCGCGCTAGCTCTTGGCCAGTTCGTCCTGCCGGGCGCGGATTTCGGCCTGCGCTTCGCGATGAACATCGCCCATCTTGGTGCCGGAGGCGATCAACGCCACGAAGCCGACAATCATCAAGGGCAGCGTCACCACGGCCCACAAGATGAGCGTGAAGCGGCGCGCCATCGCGCGCGGGACGCCAAAGAGCGTGAGTCCCAGCGTGGACAAAACCTGAAAGAGCCCGACGTTGCCGGGCGCTTGCGGCACCACCGACCCCAGGCGCAGCAAGATCATGAGCGCTCCGGCTTGCGCCCAGGTGACTCCGTCGAAGCCATAGGCCTGCATGACGGCGTAAATGGGAACAATCTGGATCAGCAGATAAGGAATGCTGACGGCCGCGGAAAAATACAGGAAGCGCGAGTGGCCGATGCGGTGAAGATCTTCAATAAAAACGTGCGCCCAGGAAAACAAGCGCGCGTCGAGCAGAGCATCCAGCTTTTGCTCGCGCCAGTACATGGCAACCGCGAGCAGCGCCGCGCAGATGACGATCAGAATCGCCAGGAAGATGCTGCCGGTGGTAATGATATCGATGACGCGGGACTGGCCACGGCTCAGAGGAAAGTGCCGCATATATCGCAGCGAAAAAAACAGGCCGGCGATGAGTAATACGCCATCGAAAATTCGCTCGATCAACGCCGAAGCGAGCGTGACGGAGATTGGGATCTTGCTCCAGCGGGCCATCAGGAAGCAGCGAATCAGCTCGCCCGCCCGCAGCGGCAACACTTCGTTGGCGAACAGGCCGACATAGATGGCGCCCACCGAGGACCAGGGAGATACCGGCGCAACCGGAAGCAACAGAAGGCTCCAGCGCCAAGCCTGGATGAAATAGACCAAAATGTCGGCGATCACGCCGATGGCCACCCAGCGCCAGTTGAGTTCGCGGATCTCCGCCCACAGCTCGGTCCAGCTCACGCCGTGCAGCGCCCACGCCAGGCATGCTACCGAGAGCACCAGGGTCACCGCCGTGAATATGTGGGAGGTGCGCTTCGATTCCTGCGTCGGCTGGGACATGCTACCCAAGAACCATGATACCCGCCGCAGCTTATCTCAGATAGAACAAGCTGAGCCGGGGCAAGCCGGCCGACTCGAGCAGTTGCCGCTCCAGATATTGCTTTTCGAGCATCGCAAGCTGCGGCGCGGTCATTTTTCCACGATAAGCGCGAAGCTGGAGATCGAGTTCGCGGCGGGCGCGGAGCAGCTGGTCTTCGGTTTGGCGCGAGCGTGCCAGCGCGATCATTTTGTCTTCGAGAGCGGTGAGGCGCTGTTCCAGATCTTCCAGGTCGTGATAGAGCGCCGCGGCATCGGACGCCAGGCGATCGACGGCCGAAGCGATGTCGTCGAAGCCCGGCTGCTTGCGGATTTGCGCAGCGTTATCGCGCAGGTATGTTTCCAGGTGTTCGAGACTGAAAGGCGCGGCGGATTCTTTGCGGCCTCGCGCGGGCGCTACACCAGCCATGGCTTGCGCCTCAGCCAGAACGGCCTGCGCGCAATAAGCCACCGAGTTCACATTTTGTCCGCGCTTCTTTTTCGTGCGCCATTTTTCGAACGCCGCGTCGATACCGCGCAGCGCCGCTTCCAAAGGCACGCCTGCGTTTTTCCAGGTTTCCACCAGCGCCCAATCGAGCGGCGACATCAGAAAAAGTCCCGTGCCGCGCGCCTTTTGGAAACGCTCTTCTACTTCGGTGAAATAGTTAAAGTAGTTGGACGGCCAGCCCGCTTCTTCCGTATCATTCTTTCGATTCCGGCGCCATATGATTTCCAGGCCTTCCAGCGTGAGGTCTTCGTTGATCTCTTGAATGGAGCGCGCCGCGCGTGCAATGAGCTGCGCCTGGCCGCCGGTGGCGATCACCTTGGTCTGGCTGCCGAGCTCGGCCGCCACGCGCCCGACAAGGCCGTCGATCAAGCCGGCAAATCCGTAATACAGGCCCGATTGAATACTGTTCACCGTGTTCTTGCCGATGAGGCGCTCGGGCTCGCGCAGATCCACCATGGGCAGCCGCGCGGTCTTGGCGAAAAGCCCGGTGATGGACATGCCGATGCCCGGGCAGATCATGCCGCCCAGGTACTCGGCGCTGGCGGAAACAATATCGAAGTTAATTGTGGTTCCAAGATCCACGACGATTGATGGGCCGCCATATTTATGAAAAGCAGCCACGCCGTTCACTACGCGATCCGCCCCCACCTCGCGCGGGTTGTCGTAGAGAACCTTCAATCCGACGTCGGTATCGGGTGTAACAAAGAGCGGCGTGGTGTGAAAATAGCGCTGCGCCATGGCGTGCAGCGGTGCATCCAGCGTGGGCACCACGCTCGCGATGATGATGCCGTCCACGCGCGCCAGATCGAGCGACGCCAGCTCGAAGAGATTGCGCATCAGCACGCCCCATTCGTCGGCGGTCTGTTCGTGAATGGTGCGGAGGCGCCAGCGGCCAATCAGCTTAGCCTCCTCGAATGCGCCGATGGTGATGTTGCTGTTGCCCGCGTCCAGAGCTAAGAGCATGGGCGCACTCCTCCCGCGACGATCACGCTGCTGGTTCCGTCGTCCCGCTGCAGCATCAGGAAGCCGGAATCATTCAGGCCGGCGGTGGTGCCACGGAGCTCGGAACCATCCTGATCCACGCAAACGCGCCGCCCGGAGACGTAACTGGATGCGCGCGCGAACATTTCGATGACAGGGCCGCGGCCTTCGGTTTCCAGCAGATCGCAATAGGTATCGACACTCCCGAGCAGCTCGACAAGCAGGCGCTCGCGCGATTGAACGCGGCCGCTGGCGGCGCGTAGCGAGGTTGCGATGGCGCCCAGTTCTACAGGGAACGAGGAATGATTCACGTTGATGCCGATGCCTGCAATGATAGCGGACCCTTCGAGCACGGTGAGAATGCCCGCGCATTTCTTGGATTGAATCAGCAGGTCGTTGGGCCAGCGCAGGTCGCAGGCGAGATTGGTGGACTTCAGAATGGCTTCTTGCGCCGCCAATCCGAGCGCCAGCGTCACCACGGGCAAGGTGTCGGGAGCGAAGTGCCGCCGCAGAATCACGGAGACGTAGAGACCGGAATCGGGCTCGGAATGCCACGACCTCCCATGCCGCCCTTGACCAGCGGTCTGTTCTTCCGCGCCCACTACTGTGCCTGAGGGCGCGCCTTCGGCAGCCAATCGGGTGGCTCCGGTCATCGTGGATCGGACGACATCGTGCCACTCGATGTGGCGGTCCGGCAGTTGCGATTGCAGCCAGGCCAGATCGAAAGGCATGGCTCTTATTCCAGCTCCAGGCGAAAGTGGATGTCCACTACGGGAGCCGAATGCGTGATGGCGCCCACCGAGATGAAATCGGCGCCGCTTTCCGCGTACGCGCGGACGGTTTCGAGTGTAATTCCTCCGGAAAGTTCGACTGTGGCGCGGCGATCGATGTGGCGGATCCATTCACGGGCTTCGGCTGGAGTGAGATTATCGAGCAGAAGATGCGTGGCGCCGCAGGCGAGCGCTTCGTCGAGCTCGGCCCGCGTGCGAACTTCGATCTCAACCGGAACGTTGGCATGTTTCACAGCATCCAAAGCCGCGCGCACGCCTCCCGCGGCCGTGATGTGATTGTTCTTGATCAGAATCGCATCGAAGAGGCCCATGCGGTGATTCGTGACGCCGCCCGCGCGCGCCGCCATTTTCTCGAAGTGGCGCAGGCCGGGCGTGGTCTTGCGGGTGTCGAGAATGCGGCATCCGGTGCCTTCCACCGCGTCCATGTATTTACGCGCCAGGGTGGCGATGCCGCTCGAAGTGCTGCAGGAAATTGAGCGCCACTCGCTCGCGCGTGAGCAATGTGCGAGCGCTGCCGTGGACTCGCGCGATTTCCTGGCCCGGTTCCAGCAGCTGTGCCGTCGCTCACCTGGAAATCGATGTGCTCATAGAGCAGCGGGAGCAGCTCGACGCCCGCGACCACTACGCGTTCCCGCACGCGGAAAGCGCCGCTGGCCTGCCGATCGGCCGGTACGCACAGCTCCGTGGTGATGTCGCCCGTCCCGACGTCTTCGGCGAGCGCGCGTTCGACGATTTCGGCCGGTGTCATCAGAGCTGATCGAGCATGTCGCGGTTTTTCTTGATCTGAGCGACGTATTCGGCGCGTTTGGCCCGCAAAGATTCCACAACGTGCGGCGGCGCACCGTTCAGGAACTTTTCGCTTTCCAGCTGGCGATCGATATTCACGACCAGCTTTTGCAGCTTGTCGTTCTCTTTCGTCAGCCGCTGCCGCAGCGCCTCGTGATCCACCTTCGGGAAGCTGCAGCGAAAGATCGAACTGGGCGGTGGAGCGAACCGCGCCCGGTCAGCGCGGGCGGCGCGTCCGTGCGCACTTCCAGCTTTACTTTGGCGAGCAACTCCACCACCGGCAATTCGATGTTTCTGGAGCCCATTGCGGCAATAAAGCACGCCGGCGAGCTCCATCTTGTCGTCGAGCCCATTGTCGGCCTTCAGCTTTCGCGCTGCGGTTACCATGTCTTGCAGCAAGCCCATCTCGCGTTCGGCCGACTTCATCGACTGCGCCCGCCTGAGGATATCGGCGCCAGCGCGATGGACGTATTCTGCCCAAAACGATGCCACAATTCCTCGGTGATGAACGGCAGAATGGGATGCTGCAACCGCAGATACGCGCTGAAAACGGCCAGCAGATTCCGCCAGTCGTTGGTCAGGCCGGAGCCCGGCGACAAGCGCAGCTTCTTGATTTCGAGATACCAATCGCAGAAATCGTGCCAGAAGAATTGCCACAATTCCTCGGCCACTTCGTGATAACGATGCTGTTCGAGCGCGCGATTCACCGATTCGGCGGTGCGGCTCAGCCGGCTGAAGATCCAGCGGTCTTCCAGCGTTTCGAGCTGGCCCGGCTCCGGCAGCGACGGCTCAATGCCCGCGCTTTCCATGTTCATCAGCAGCAGCCGCGCGGCGTTCCACAGTTTGTTGCAGAACTGCCGCGCCGATGCGAGCTTGTCTTCGTTGTACGTGATGTCGGTGCCGGGCGCCGCGGCCATCAGCAGCCACAGGCGGCAGGCGTCGGTGCCGTACTTATCGTTGATGTCGAGCGGGTCCACCACGTTGCCCTTGGTCTTCGACATCTTCTTGCGATACGGATCGCGCACCAGGCCGTGCATGTGCACCTGGCGGAACGGCACGTCGCCGGTGAGCTCGATGCCCATCATCATCATGCGCGCCACCCAGAAAAACAGGATGTCGAAGCCGGTGATCATCAGGCTGGTTGGATAATAGGCGCGCAGATCGTCGGTGTCGGCGGGCCAGCCGAGCGTGGAAAACGGCCACAGGCTGGAGCTGAACCAGGTATCGAGCACGTCGGGATCCTGCGTCAGCTCGGCCGACTGGCAGTTCGGACACGTCGCCGGCGCTTCGCGCGCCACGGTGATCTTCTTGCAATTGCGCGCAATGCCAGGCCGGAATGCGATGGCCCCACCAGAGCTGGCGCGAGATGCACCAGTCGCGGATGTTCTCCATCCAATTGAAGAACGTCTTGTTCCAGTTGTCCGGGCACGAACTGGATGCGGCCTTCATTCACCGCGGCCATGGCCTTTTCGGCCAGCGGCTTCGTTTTGACAAACCACTGCGTGGAGACCAGCGGCTCCACGATGGTGCCGCAGCGATCGCACTTGCTGAGCGCGAGCGCGTAAGGCTCTACTTTTTCGAGCAGGCCCTGTTTTTCGAGATCGGCGACGATGCGCTTGCGCGCTTCAAAGCGATCGAGCCCGGCGTAAGGGCCGGCGTCGGCGGTCATGCGCGCGTCTTCGCCGATCACCTTGATCTGCGGCAGATCATGACGCTTCCCTGCCTCGAGATCGTTGGGATCGTGCGCGGGCGTGATCTTCACCACGCCGGTGCCGAACTGCGGGTCGGCAATTTCATCGAAGATGATCGGGATCGGGCGATTCATCAGCGGCAGCGTGACCGTTTGTCCGGCGAGATCCTGATAGCGCGGATCGGATGGATTCACGGCCACCGCCGTATCGCCCAGCATGGTTTCGGGCCGCGTGGTGGCCACGATCAGATAGCGCGAGCTACTGTTCACCGGATAGCGGATGTGCCACAGATTGCCCTGCGTGTCGTCGTGCTTCACTTCCAGATCGGAAAGCGCGGTGGCGCAGCGCGGGCACCAGTTGACCATGTAGGTGCCGCGATAGATGAGGCCGCGCTCGTAGAGGCGCACGAAGGCTTCGAGCACGGCGCGCGAAAGGTCGGGATTCAGGGTGAATCGCTCGCGGCTCCAATCGCAACTATCGCCGATGCGCTTCATCTGCGAGGTGATGCGGTTGCCGTATTTTTCTTTCCACTCCCAGACGCGGCGCACAAATTCTTCGCGGCCGAGTTGCTGGCGCGTGAGCCCTTCGGCGGCCAGGCTGCGCTCCACCAGCATTTGCGTGGCGATGCCGGCGTGATCGGTGCCCGGAAGGAACAACGTGTTGTCGCCGCGCATGCGATGCCAGCGCGTGGCGGTATCGATCACGGTGTGATCGAGCATGTGGCCGATGTGCAGCGATCCGGTGACGTTGGGCGGCGGAACGGCGAGCGAAAATCGCGGGCCGGGCGCGTGCGGATCGGCGTGAAAGATGCCGGACTCCACCCACCATTCGGCCCAATGCGGCTCGAAGCGCTGCGGCTCGTATGCTTTTTCCAATTCCATGGGGAGACTACCAGTTTAGCAAGCGGGCGAAATTTGACAGCGTCAAAGCGGGATGTTGTAATGAATGGGAAGTAACCTGCCTGCCTTGCTCCTCAGTAGCTCAATGGTAGAGCATTCGGCTGTTAACCGAAGGGTTGTAGGTTCGAGTCCTACCTGAGGAGCCAATCAAATCAAACAGATGTAGCCCGCCTAACGCATAAGACCAACCGTCAGAACGGCTACTTTGCCCATTTCTTTGCCCATGTCTTTCAATCCAACTGTGGGGATGCCTCGACCAATGGTACGGGCCTCATGAAGTCGCGCGACACCCGATCTCACTCAGACAGGAAGAAACCTGATTCGTGAAACTATGCAGGAGGCGGAGCCAATTTCTCCCTCTGCGCTTCTAGCTCAGCAGCCTTGCCGCGTGATCGTTTTTTGGGAGGCGTGGGAGATCCGGTTTCTTCTTTCGCAGCGCGGCGGGCGAGCACGGTCGTGACCATGCGGGTGCCGTAATTGGATGCCGCCTGCCGCACCAAGGCGTATTGCACCGCCAGTACCACCAGATAAATCAGGGCGATCCTGGTCGACGGAACGAAGAACAGACCGACCGCGCCGTAGAGCACGATGAACACCACGCACAGCCCGGTGTAATCCCGCAACAGTAGGAAGTCCCGATGCACCTGGCGGACCGCCGGGTCATTCTCCATCGTTTTATAAATCCGGTACCACGCCCGGTTCTGCTCCACCGGATCGACCGGGAATGCGGCGCCGTGAATTTTCTCCAGCGCCGCGACATCGATGCGCGGGTCTCGGCCGGCATGCACGCTGAAGGCGCGATGGCCCGGCAGGGCGTGACGCCAGCGAAGGAATACAAGCCGGGCCTTCGCATCCGAACTGAGCAGCCCGGTCAGCACGGTCGCGACGATGAGCGCCACGCCGACCGGGAGCAGGTTCTGCGCGTCGGTGAAGATGGCGCGCAGGCCGTCGATCTTGATCGCGTTCGCCTGGACCACGCCGTACAGAAAGAGCGTATTCACCGCGACGATGATCCAGAGCTGCCAGCGGTATTGCTCCTTCAGCGATTTCCCGGCTCCGCCATGCGGCACTGCCTCCGCGCCGCCCGCGTTAATCATAATCCTCGACCTGCGGCGAGAACGGCAGCAGGGGAAGCGGACCGTAGCCCCACCGTGGCGGGAAACCACCCCAGTACACGATCTTGATGCCCTGGGTGGCGGCGACCTTATAGCCCCGGCGCATGAATGCGTTGAGCACCATCTTGCGGGGATGCGTGTCGTCATCCTTCGGCGCGGAGACATAGGCCTGCGAATGCGGCAGGGTCCCGTTCGGCTTGATCGGGCCAAGGATGCTGTTCAGTATTGTCGGCCCGACGTTCCGCCGGCTTCCATGGTGGGGCACCTGCACCAGCATGAAATCCTGCAACGCCAGGCCGTTGTTCTGGGCGTAGTGCTCCACCATCGATAGCCCCCAAATGCCTGCGTCTCCGGTCAGGAGCACCCGACGGCCGGGACCGAAATCGCCGTACAGAACGACGCTGGTTTCGTTGCTGGCGCTCGTGCAGCCGCCGTCCTTCAGGCGCTCGTTCTCCCAGCTCTCGTCGATCCACTTCTGGATCTTGGCGGCGGCCTTTTCGAGGAAGATGGCGAAGGCGCCCGGCGGTTTCCCGATCCAAAACCCGGCCGCCTTAATCGCCTCCTGGTCGGGGTCAGGCGTGCGGTCGAACTGCGGCATGAAGAACGGATAGACGTTCCGATATGGAGAAACCACCCGGAACGGACCGATGCACGTGCCGGCGAACGGCTGCTGGACGGTGATCTTATTTTTCTCAGCCGTATCCACCAGATCGCTGATGATGTCGTATTCCTTGCGGAGTTCCTGCGAGAGGCCCTGATCGGTCCAGCTCTTATTCGAGAAATACGGCCGCGCCGCCGCGGCGAATTCCCACGGCTTATGCAGCCACAGCTTTTTTACCGTCAGGCCGGCGAGCACTTCTCGCATGCCTGACGCGTGGTCAGCATCGGGATGCGTCACCACCGCGTGCGTCACCACCGCGTTGTAGCCGAAGTTGCTTTGAATATGACTGACGACCGCCTTCCCGGAATCCAGATTGCCGCCGTCGATCACCATCAACTCATAGCCGTTGGCATCGCCGTATCTGACGACAATGGCATCACCAGCTTTGCAGCCGTCGCCGACAGGGAGAAATTCGACTTCGCAGTTCATATCGACCTCCCCGCCGAACTCAGCCGCGCCCGGAGCCGTGCAACCTTCGTCCGCGCGCTTCCCGTGCTTCCCGCCGTGGTTCCGATCATTTCGTGGTAAGCTACGCCGGCCGCTACCGCCATCAGCAGGCCCCACTCAGCCGGGCTCAGGCTGTCGCGGATCTCCGCCAGGCGAATGCGGGCCAGCACCCGCTGTTCGGCATGGTGGTTTGTCGGCCGGAGATACATACGCCGTAGCCGGGCATGGTTCCGCTCGACCCAGGAGCCGGTGGACACCGCCCTGTTCACGCCACGCTGAAATTCTTCTTGGTCGGGAACGCTGCCGGATTCGACAGCTGTCAGGAAGTTGGTCAGACCGTTCTCGATACCCCAGGACCGGTCAGTTATCCGGCCGCACGCCGCAGCCTTCGATTGGTGCTCTGCGTAAACGCACCAGGGAAATGGCAAATCAGCCATACTCATCTCCTTCTGTTGGGATCGCTGTTGATCCACGATGAATCAAGGTCCAGATCAACTCCTCCACCACCGCCGAACTCAGAACCGGAACGCTATGCCCGGTTCAAAGTCTTGCCGGCCGCTATGGAGGGCCAATTTCTACCTTCAATATATTGTAGTCGAAAGACGCCTAATGTTACGCGCGGCGCGGACCCGCTGGACAGCCGCGCCCCGCCACACAAAACTTAAACGGTCGCCGTCCCCAACTGGGTCTCGTAGGTGTCCGACCATTCCTTCCGCAGAAGATCGAAGGTGTGCGTGCGTTCCGGATCTTGGAGGGCCATCGAGCTTTGCGCCCGGGCCAGGGAAAGAAGCATGAGCTGCAGCGCGATCAGAGCTTCCCGCGCACCCTTAAAAGTCTGCGGTTCGCCGTCGGTATCTTCAGCAACTACCGGGGCTCCCTCGGCCGTGCGCGTGTCCAGCACGAGGACCGCCCGGCTCAGCGGCTCATACAGCCGTTCGTAAAAAGGATGTGCCATGTTGATGGTCAGGATGATCTTCCCAAATCGCTGGTCAACGTGATAGAACGGCCAATATTTATCGTTTTTGAAGTTGATGATGTGCTTCGAGGTTTTGATTCGCTCAAAGGCCTCCTCATCCGTTTCCTTCTCGCGCTTTAACATCATCGCGAGCGTGCGCAGATTCTCATCGAGTTGACGCTGCTCTTCGGGCGTGGTCGGGGCCGGCTCCGGCAGAGGCTTAGCCTGTCGCCGTTCGGCCTCGTCGGCTTTCATCTCGCCAGCGCTCGGCTTGCTGCCGTGGCCCTTCACCGTCTGCTCGCTCTGGAACCTCTTGATCTGCTCGCGTAGCGCGGTGATTTCAGCGTCCAACACTCCCGACAGGTCCTTAAGGACGTAGTCCTTGGGCCGGATGCCCTGCTTGTTCGCGGCCACGCCGAAGGCCTCATCCAGTTCTCCGGCAAAATCGATCTGGATGCGCAGCCAGTTCGCGTCGCTATGGCGCTTCATAATCTGCGGTATCGTTCCGATGAAAACTTCGCGATCGTTCCGCAGGACAGAGATCGTGTTGTCGTCATACAGATGGAGATCGTTCTTGCGGACCTTGAGCGGCAGAGCGCCCCAGTCCTCGATCGGCAGCGCGTAGAGCCGCACCGTGGCAGGTGCCTTCTCAACATTATCCGGGTCCTGCTTATGGTTCTCGGCCCGCTTTATTTCTATGACGCGGGAGAAAACGAGTCGGCTTTCCTTGACCTTGATCTCCGGAATATTGCTGTGCCGGGCCGATGCCATCGAATAGGTCGGATCGAATGGCTCCACGAGCCGGTTGTTGATGTACAGCTTGATGCCTTTCGCGAGCGACCGCCGATATACGCGGGCCATTTCCTTAACCGCGTGGTCACAGAGCGTCCTAGACTTTGCCGATGTGAGCCGGTCGCAGCCAGGCAAATACACGATGGTTCCCGACTTGCCGAGCCGCTCCTTGAGATCATCGGATCTGTCCGCGAAAAGCGACTGCTCATCGCGATTCGGGAAGGACATCGGCTTCGTGAGCATGTCCGAAACCTCGCCGGGTAGTTGGTCCATCAGCGTCGGATCTGGCAGCTCAATCAGGTTTGCCCGCTCTTTGCCGATCGCTTCGACATCCAGCGTCATGTTGTAATAGGCGCCGGCTTCCTGCCAGGAATACAGGTCCATCACCGGGCACATGCTAAGTGCCGCAGTCTTCATGCCCATCCCGTAGCGGCCGATGCCTGACCGGTTGTCATAGACCATCGACCCGCCGAATGACGTCGCAAACCGTAAGACGTTCGGGGCCATGCCGCTCCCGTTATCGAGCACGAGGGCGTCGGTCTTATAAGCGCCTGGTTTGCCAGTCTGGCGAAAATAAACGCGGACCTCGGTCGCTCCCCACTGGATGGCGTTGTCCACGTGCTCGCACAAAGCCGAGGTGGTGCTGTTGTAGCCCACGTCACGCAGGGAACTGATGAGGGTCTGTCCGAAAAAGAGCGGGACCGTCGCTTTTTCCTTGATGATGCGGTTCAGAACAGCTCTGCCGCCGCGCGGAGCGTTTTCGCCCCATGTCGGCGCCTGAAAATCAGCGGACGGTTGAGGTTCAACCTCGGGGATGCTTTGGGTATTCTGCTCTAACATCTCGTTCTCCTTGTTTTGTGACCCCGGCTGTTCGAGGTCAGAAGTCGAGAGCGTTATCGCCTCTCATAGACTTAGGAGTCGAGAACGGCCAAATGTTACAGAGAAGAAGCTCCGGTCGAGACCGCGCCGCGAGGTGCGCGGAGCTTTAACCAGAAGGTATAGAGGTCGATAAAACGTTCTTTGTTCGCAGGACGTAAATGCTCGGAGTAAAGGATTTATCCCCAGTGGAAACACGACGGCTTGAGGTTAGGGGATCGACGGTCCGAAGGATAGTCGCGCGACTGTCGCGGCACGAGTTGCTGACAGCCTAAACAGCTACTTTGCTCAGCCCCTTGGAACTGGAATGCTGGCCGTCTTTCTCGCTCTCGTTCTCTCTGTCCTTGAGGGTCGACTTGTCGTCAGGAAGCAGCGACGCGACGGCCCGCCGTTTCGCCTCCATGCGGATATGCGAATAATGCTTAAGCATACGCTTGGAGACGTGGCCGGCAATGTCCATGATCGTCTGGTCGCTTGCCGCGCCAGATTCGGCCAGCCCGGTAATGAACGTATGACGGTTATCGTGCCAACGGCCTTTGACCCCGGCCTCCTGTCGGACCTTCCGCCAGACCGTTTTGAAACTGCTGCACGGTTTGGTTGGGTCGGTAGGCTGTGGCTTGCCGGCTGGAAAAACGAACCACTCAGCCTTGAGGCCCTTGAATTTCTCAACGTACCACTCGGAATACGTCTTCAAGACTTTGTGCGCCAGCACGTTCAACGGGATAGTTCGGCCGCTTCCTGCATCGGTCTTTGACTCTCCGACCACAAGGTAAGCCTCCTGGAGATGGATACGACCCCATTGGAGTTCCCGTAGTTCTTTATCGCGGAGCCCGCAATTGAGCGTGAGCACCAGAGCGGGATAGATGGCCTTCGAGCGCCGCTTCTTGGCTTCGTCGTAAAGCAGCCCCTTCTCATCGGACGCATACGCTTTCCCGACCTCGCCTCGGACCGCCAGCTTCAGGGACTTTTGGCGCCGCAACTTCGCTCGAATTCCGTCACCCTGCTCTCCAAGCAATCGGAGCAGAAACCCGACTTCCTCGTTAATCGTCTTGGGCGCCGCCTTCTCTTTCAGGCGGGCGGTTTGGAACTCGGTCACCGTTTTCTCTGTAACCTCGATTGCCATAGTTTTGCCCAAGTGCCGTGTCACGTGGCCCAGTGCATACTCGGCAAATTGGCCCGACCTAGCCCGAAGTTTGTACCCCGCCAAGTACGCACCGGCGAGTTCACTTAACGTTCGGATGCGATCATCGCGACGATCAACGAGGCCGTTGAATCCTTCTTCGAGGTCGCGGTGGCGCTTTTGCTCGGCTTGCTTGGCGAGCGTCTTCGACGTCGTTTTCGCGGATTCGCGGATGAACTGACCAGCGAAGTAAAACTTGTACCACCAGACAGAAGCGGGCTTCCGCTCACCGGTCTTTGGGTCCTTAAACTTTGGTCGAAACACCGCCATGTTTGCCATCCTTCTGCGCAGCTGCCTGAGGTTGCTTTTTGGCCTTTGCTCTTCGGTCTGCCACCCTTTTTACCGTTCTCTCTCGCGATCTCCTGAAGCCGCTCTAATCCGAGCCGCTCAAGGCGAGCTTTATACGATCGCTTGCCGAGCCATGAAGTGAATTCCTGGAGCTGCGAACGATTCACACTAATATCCTAAACAGCTTTGGTTGTTCAATCAAGCGGCGATGTGCTGCGTCCCGGCAACGGATTGGCGGTTGCGCCCAACTCGATCCCAGTACGCGCCGTTTCCAACTTCAGATCGGTTCGTTACCGTGCCCGCTGCTGGCCGGCGACTGTTGCCGCTGGCGTTCCACCCAGAGGCAAAGAGTTGATCCATCGGTCTAGTTCTTCGGCCGGATATCGCACGAGTGATCCGACCTTCAGGAAGCGTGGACCACGCCTCTCAAGTCGCCACCGTCGCAAACACGCCAGGCTGACACGGAGTCGCTCGGCAACCTCAAGTTCCGTCAATAGAGCTCCGTTCAAGCGATTGGCTCCGCCATCTCCCAGTTGCGTCGAGATGGCTGTCGACCTCATTGCCGCAGGTTCGTTCCGTCTAGGACCTTCCAGCGCTACGGGTCCCGAGGGCGCTCGCCGTTTCATGAAAAGATCTCCTTCCTTCTTGCCCTTCCCCTCCAGAAGAGCCCCCGCTTCCGAACCGTTGTGGTGCGCGGCGGATTTCAGAGCCTCGTTCTTAGAGCGCGTCGAGCAACTATCCGACGTTTGCGTGACTCCAGATCTTCGGGGGACTTCAGAGTGAATCACGGCTTCGTTCTGCCCTCTCCTATGCAAGTCTTCAATTGCCCTTCGGTCACCCAAATGGAGAACCCCGTTGCATGTGGTTTCCAAGCTATGCAGCGTTTCCTGAAGAATAAGCCTAGTTCGCTCCACTTGATCGAGTGGCACGGCCGATTGCTCTATGGCCTTCATACCTAATCGAACGCATTCGATTCGTAACCCGAAGCTCAGATGCGAGCTCAGATTCGTCCTCCGAAGGCCGAGCCATTACTCCATTCTTGATGAACCACAAAGTTTGACGGGCCGCCGGCAATCTTATTTCCCTTTCGATGGCCCTACTAGTCTCCCGGTAGACGTAGATGATTGGCAGGATGCCTGCAACGAGGAAGAGTGGCAATTGTACTTCGCCAGGAATCGATATTTTCAACGAGGTCCCGAGCTTTTGACGTAGCAAAGTTATTGTTCCGGCCGCAACTGCGGCCATGCTTAGCACGGCAAGAATCCACTGATGCTTTTGCTTGTGCGACATAACACTTCTCTACTTTTCCTGTCCGCGCACCGAGACCGGCACATCGACTTGGACCGGCTTGTACGGCTCTTCGAAAACAATATCCCGGTTCACGCGAACCACGAACTTGTACCCTGCGGACACCTTGATCGTTGGCTGAACGTTCAGGTTGCGTCGTGTGATCTGAGCGCCCGTTTGGCTGAGTTCCTGGCCGACCGCGCTTCCAGCCGTCTGAGCTGGCGTCGGGTACGTAAGTGCGCTTTGGCTAGTCCTCTGGGAAATTTCAAACGCAGCAGTGAACATGCTCGTGAGGACAGAGAATCCAACGATTCGGAGGTAGTGGTGATCCACCTTGTCTCGCAGGCCAGCGTTGCCATGGGAATCCAAGCCCAGCATGCCATCGAGATCCAGCGATGTCGCGTCAGGAAAAATGATTCGGTTCCAAGCGACTTGAACTCCGTCTTGGCCGTAAGCAATGCGTGAGTCATACTTTCCGATCAGACGTGATCCCTGCGGGATCAAGAGGAAAAGGCCAGTAGCCGTGTCGTATACGTTCGACGTCACCAGCGCCTTCAGCTCGCCTGGCAGATCTGAATTGAGCGACTGCTCAAGAACCGCCGGGATTTCCCAGCCCGCTTTGATTTCGTAGCGCGACACGGGAGCTTCGCGCGTCGACCGGAGATAGTCCTCTGCTTGGCGGTCCCGGCTAGACGCAAGGAATGCTTCTTTGCGCGATTGCATATTCTGGCTGTCATAGTCATTTTGGAGAGCCTGTCCATTTGTCGGCGGCGGATCACCACCTTGCTGAGCCGCGCCGAGTGCGTGACTCAGGGATGATGCGACCTGAGAAAGATCGCTCGGCCCCGGTTGACCGATGCCTGTCTGGACCGATGGGGTGTCGAAGTTGCGAATGCTAGTTGGAGCTAGGATTGCTTCCTGCTCTCGCTGGTACGCTGCTGCAATTCGGCGTTGTTCGGGCGTCTCTTGTGGCAGTTGCGGTGGCGCAACAACCTGCGGGGTCCGCGTGGTGTTCGGCTGTCGCACAACAACGCGTTCCGTCGAGAAGCCGTCGCACGGCTGGCCGGTTTGTGGATTGAACCGGTACGGCTGTCCAGTTTTCGGATCAGCCCCGCACGTAGGAGTTGTTGTGGGCTGGGAAGGCGGCACGTCAGGAACTCGCAGGGTCATCGGCACCGTGCCCGCGGGAGTCGCCTGCATGAACTCCGACGCCGCCTGCGTGGCGGGAGTGACGCTCTTCGGTAGACCGGCATCGCGAGAAGCCGTTTGATTATCGAGCGCTCTGCGGTATCCGCCGTAAGCGAATGCCAGCATCAGCAGCAGGACCAGGAAGACGATCATGATGCCTGCTCGCCGGCTGATGCGTACGGCTTTCTGGGGCTCGGGATGGAGATCGATTCCGCTTGGGGCCGTTTCTTTTACTCCCTCTCCGGTTGTTGCTTCGAGCGGCTGGTGGTTGGGTTTATCGTTTGTGTCCACGGCTGATCTCCACTTGTTGAGCCTTCTTGCCAGATCCGAGCACGAGGTTCGCGCGATCAAACAGACGGTCGACGATATAGGTCTGATCCTTAACCCGGTAGTTCGTCATCTCGCCTTTGCCGTCTTTGCCCACGACCAGCAACACCGGGGCTTCCCGATGCTGAAGCTCCAGCGGCATCTGAATGTAGGTCTTCATGCCGTCGTCGAATACACGGACGGGTCGGATGTGCTCGTCTCCGCCGCGGACTATGTAGTCGAAATTCATCTGTTCGACGGTGACGATGGCCGGCGGAACTTCCGCCGCATGCTTCTGCTGTTTGGCGACAGCCTGCTCCTCCGCTAACTTCTGTTGCCACTTCCGCGTGTCATCCTCGGGGTACGCAAATGCGACGCGAGCAACGTAGTCCTCTGGTTTTGAGATGAGCCGGAGGTAGTACGCTCGCCGATCCGTGGTGATGAGCAGATTGGTGTCCAGTCCTGGCATTTGCGGTTTGAGGATGATCACCGGAGTGGCCTGATCCCCGCTACCGTACATCGCGGGCGAAATGTTCCACCGGACCGAATCGCCGATGTGCGGTTCGCCAACGATCCTTTCACCACCCTGCAGCTCGACCATGCACACGCGGAGCGGCGCGCACACCACCGTTGGCAGACCAGCACCATACGAATACATCACGCGGCCATCGGGACCCGGCGAGGGCGCGTTTTTCTCCCCTTGCCAGCTCTCGCTCACGCGTACGGCTTCGAGCGCTGTTGCGGGCAGCGCTATATCCGACTTCGGATGATAGTCCTTCGGAACCGGAATCGGACCACCGGGCGTAGTGGGTTGCGCTTTCACATCCAGAGGTACGCTGCCGGGATTTTCCAGGGTCCGCAATTGGCGCACCGAAATCGTACTGCTGCAAAAGCGGCGGAACGCTCACTGGTGGTTGCGGGACGCGCACTGATTCGGCTGGGGGCTGCCCCGCGAGTATCGGCAGCAGTCCAGTCAGAGCCAGCCCGAGGAAGAATCGTGCTGATTGCATTTAAATTACTCCTTTCAAAGAACCTTTGCCCAAGTCGCGCTCGTAATGTAAACGCCGAGCGGGTTGATGCGAGCCTGGCGCTCGTCCTTGGGCGGGTTGAGCGCAATTGCGAAGTATCCTTTCCAGCGATCCGTCGCTTTCACGCTTCCGTACAGATCCCGCGTTGTTTCCACCCATTCGACTTCATAGGTGCGGTCGCTGGTCGGAAGAATTGATTTCACTTCGACGGAGACCGTCTCGGTTTCGGCTCGCTTAAAGGGTGGGTCTCCGCGATAGTAGTCGCTTACAAATGTCTGAGCCGCGCTGCCGCTGGCGATCTGCGCGTATACGCGATCAATCGCCTTTCGCTGTGACACGCCGTCTGTCGTGACGGTCCGTAGGTTTTCGACCCAGTTAAAGATGTTCGAACGTCGGAGCCGATCATCGTCTAACGACGTTTGATCTGCGACGCCGGAGGCCACTGGCCGTCCAAGATTGTCCACGAGAACGACGAAGGGAACAACATGCGCCCGTGCCGACAGCCACACGATCCCGACGGTTGCGACCAAGGCGACCAGCGAAGAGAATGCCGCCATCGTGCGCCAGTTCTTGGCGCGAGTGATGAGATCACCGTAGCGCTCGTCCCATTCGCGGCGAGCGGCCAGATAGGGGTTATGGGGAGAGTTCATGGGACTTTATTCCTCGTGATCGATTGGAATTCTTGGCGGCGTGGTGTGTGGTGCAGCGTCCGATGGAAGTCTTAACAGTCTGAAGCGCATGCCTCTCATCACTTGATCAACAGCGCGACCCAGCATGCTCTTTCCGTCCTGGCAATGAGGCCGGTTGCGGATTTGCCAAGTCCGCATTTCCAACGGATGCGATATCTGTCGCGCCCCCCGAGTTGGCTGGGCCCCTAAAATAGGTGGGGCAGTCTCTTCAATTGCGCTGCCGCTCATTCCGCCATGAACGGCCGAAGGACGGGACGAATCAGATCCCGACGTAGGACCTTCATCCGTCGCCGCCACCGACATAGGTGCGAAGCCCTGCTGAATCCGTTGGCCTTCAAACCCGGAACCTTCCAACGGTTCACCCCCAATCGACGCGAGGCCGGATGACATCGATGGAGCCGAACTACGGAATGGAGGGTCTGGCTGCGTGCGCGCAGCGCCTGGAAGCTGGCGCCGGGGACGAAGGCGGAGACAGCGAGCTTCCTCCGGCCGAGGCACCTCCGAACGATCCCACGCTGGCAACCGCAGTTCTAGTGATGGAACCCGCTCCACCAGCACTCGCTGCGGAACCGGCACCTGCTGCCGCGGCGCCGGCGCCGGCTAGTGCGCTCACCGCCGCACCTCCCGCTGCAAAGGCGGCACTGCCAAGAACGGCTGCCGTGGCGATGAGATCGCCCCCCGTCAAGGCGGGAGACCCGCCGATTACGGCTGCAAACAGTTTCGGAATCTGCCAACAGCACATCATGAAGATCAACGCGCCACCCATCACGTCGAAAGCCGTCATCACTGGGCGAGCTGAAGTTGCGATCCCCTGTGCCTCATTGAGCCAGCCCAGGCTAAGGTCGAATCCGGCCGCGATCAGACAGTACAGCAGGAGGACCTTGACCCCGATCGAAACCGCCAAGCCGATGAAGCGTTCCGTATACGGAGCCGTCCATCTGCTGCCACCGAACCCGAGAAAGATGAAGCCCACAGATACGACTAGGTAACTCTCGACGAACGTGACGATGAAATTGATGGCGATGAAGGTATAAGAAATAACGATCAGAAGAGCTGCAAACGCAAGCGCTAGTGACGTACCGGGATTCGTGAAGAAGGCCGATGTACTCGCGCCATCCATCAGCGCACCGGCAAGACTGAGACCCTGCATGAAAATGCCGCTTGGCGACAGCGCTCCAAGTCCGGATGCGTTCTGTCCAAGCTGCGTAAAGCTATCGATGATCGCAGGAATCCACGACCGGCCATTTAGTAGCAACGCGTAGAACGCTCCAATCCACATCAGCTTTCGAATCAGCGCGGAGGTCCAGGACTGAAGGTCGCTCTTCTCCAGCAGCATCACGGCGGCGCTCCACGCGAATTCGATCACCGCGAGAAGCCCGAACAGCGTGTTCGCGTAGATGAAGACGTTGGTCGTCCATTGAACGCGCTCGCTGCGGAATTGGTCCATGATCTGGCTTGGAACCGTTGTGTTGAAACCAGGCCCCGCCTGCGCAAGAAGCGCCGGCACCAGCAGAGTGGCGATGCCAATAAGTGGCAACCAGCGCTTGAACACGTCGTGAATTCGAGTCTGCACGATACCCCTCACTGGAGCCCCGGCAAGTAGGTCTTCCCGTCGCTAGTAACTGGTCCGCCGGTAAAGAACCACTGAGCCGCGGCCTGATCGGCGGCCTGTTCCTGGATGATCGCGGCCTGGTAAGCCTGCTTGCTCGACATATCCGCCATCATCAACTCCCGAAGCTTCATGAGTTGTTGCACCTGTTGATCGCTGATCTCTCCGAGCACATTCAGCGCCTGCATCTGTCCATCCGCCGTCTGGGACATGAATTCAAGCGAGCCGATAATCGCTTCCTCGCTCTGCATTTGTTGGTTTTGCAGACCGGCGGCACGGAGTGCTCCAAGCGTAGTATCGAGCGAGGTTTGGGACCATCTCTGATAGTTCTGGTAGTAAGCCGCTGGATTCGTGGCATAACCGGGATACGTCGAACGGAACACCTGATCGAGATTGCCAAGGGAATAAGCCAACGCTTGTCCTCCCTGCACGATTTGTGCGAGGGCGCTAATGTCACCGGCGATTTGCCCAAACGTCTGAGGCGACAGATTCTTGGTATTCCGAAGCATGTTGGCATACATCGCGAGTTCGTTCTCCAACTGGAGTCCCTCCCGGATGTACATCAGAACGAGTTGGGCGTGATTCAACAACTGGGTAACTTCTGTCGCGAACGCGCCGGCCTCAGCTTTTTGCGGCGAACCGCCGGACACCCCGAGCAAGATCAGAGCGGAGATCACCAACTTACGCATGTGTGTGCTCCTTTCTTCCGCGTTTTTCAATCGAGCGAAGATACTCCGCCCACTTCTCCAGGCTCCGCAGACGGAGCCATTCGGCGCGCCATCGGTCACCAAACTGTTCCATCACAGCCTCGGCGATCTGCCGCTCTTCGCGGCCGTTGATGCCAACCCATGCGAGTGCAACTTTTCCCACGCCGAGATCGACTAGACGCCGCCCCAGCTTGCTGACGACGTAGTAATGTTGCTTCGGCACGCTGACTTGCAGGATGTCCAGTTCGCGCTCATTCAACCCGATGCGTTCATAGAAGCTACGCGAGCCAGGATTTTTCGCTTCGGCGTTCGGCAGCAGAATTTTGGTCGGGCAGTTTTCGAGAACAACATCCGCGATGTCTGAGTTAGCAATGTCACTAATCTGCTGCGTTGCCATGACGACCACAGCGTTTTTTCGGCGCATCGTCTTCAGCCAGTCCCGTAATCGATTACGGAAAAGCGAGTGCTGCAAGTAGGACCAAGCTTCATCGAGCAGCACCAACGTGGGCGAGCCGTCGAGCCGTTGCTCAATGCGGCGGAACAAATACAGCAGTACAGGGATCACGGCCTTGTCATCGAGCTGCATCAGATTCTCAGTCTCGAAACTCAGAAAACGGCCATCGCCGAGCATGTCGCGATCGGCATCGAGGAGCGATCCCATCGGACCCATGACGGTGAAATGCTGCAGCGCATCGCGAATGTCGGTATCCTGCACGTTGGCCGAAAGCTCCGTCAGCGTTCTGGTTGGAGAAAGCTGTAGCCGGGTCAGTGCCTCCGCGACCGCGTTGCGATGCTTGGGGCCAAACTTCAAGCCGTTCAGTTCACACAGGACTTCGACCCACCCGGCGGCCCACTGCACGTCCGACTCGCCGTCGATATCTTTGAGCGGGCAGAAGGCAAGATCGGTCTTTGGGCCTGCCAGATCGTAGAACGCACCGCCCGCGGCTTCCGTGAGCATCCAGATCGAATAACCTCGATCAAACGCGAAGACCTGAGCGCGTGGATAGCGGAACCACTGGGCAGCAATCAAACCCAACGCAGTGGACTTGCCCGCACCGGATGGCCCGACAATCAGAGTGTGGCCGAGGTCGGAGACATGCAAGTTCACTCGAAACGGCGTCGCTCCGCTGGTCGCGGCAAACAGCAGCGGAGGACTATGCTTTGGCATCATGGCCGATGGATTTTCGCGTAGGCCAGCCCAAACCGACGTGATCGGCAGCATATCGGCCAGGTTCAGCGTATGCAGCATGATCCTGCGGACGTTCGAGTAGCCATCGCCAGGGAGCGACCCGCGCCAGGCCTCGACTGCGTTGATCGTCTCGATTCGGCAGGAGAAGCCGAGGTTCTGGATCGTCTTCATAACCGCACGCGTGTTTTCATATAGGCGGCTAGGATCTTCATCGAGGCAAATTACGTTGGCGGAGTACTGTGCGAACTGGACATCGCCCGACGCGGCGACACCCATAGCCTCTTCTGCATCGGTGGCCATTTGCTGGGCATGGATATCGATCGCGCCTGACTGTGTCTTGAAGATTTGATCCTTCCATCCGCGAATCTTCGAGCGCCATTTCTTCCGGTGCATGTCGAGCATGCCCCGTGCCTCTTCGGGATCGATCAGGATCGCGCGTGTGTTCCATCGGTATTCGATGGGAAGGTTGTCCAACTCGCGAAGAATGCCCGGCGAACTCATCTTTGGAAAGCCGTCAATCGCGATGACGCACATATGCTTCCGCCCGATGCGCGGTTCGATCCCTCCGTAAAAGTCCTCGCAAGCCAGAAGGTCATTCAAATAGCAGGGAATCTCCGGCAGTGCGAACGGATGATCTTCGCCGTTCACGCAGCGCCGCATGTATCGCAAGAGCCGATCATGCACTTGCGAAAAGCCATAGTCGTCGGTGACTACCAGCCGCGTCAGCCGCTCCGTCTGGAACAACTGGCCGAACACGTTTTCGAATACGTCCACCCGATTCACGAAGCGGTCCAGGATTTGCTCCATTGTTCGGTTGACGCTACGCGCTGCGGTGCCTTCAAACATCCAGCCCTTCATTCGTTCTTCGACTTCGAGTGGAGGAAGGTACGTTAGGGTTAGAAAGTAATCGGACTCATAGTGAGCGCCCTCTTGCATGAACTGTTGCCGCCGCTCGTCGTCGATGACGCGCGTCACACAATCGGGAAATGCCCCCTCATCCGGATAGCCGGGCGCACGTGATCGGATTGCGTCGCACTGAACCATCCAACCAGTCCCGAGGCGCAGCACCGAGTTGAGCCGTGCGCTGAGGGCATCCATCTCCGCCGGCGCCGCTGACATCATGTCGGGACCGCGATAGCTCCAGCCGGTCAGTAACGAGCCATCCTGCTGAAGCAGAATTCCGTCATCGATAAGCGCGTAAGGCATCAGGAGATCCGCTAGTCCGCGAGGCCGCGAGCGATGTTCATTCCGTTGCATAGATCACCTCCAGTTGCGCGGTGTCGGCACACACCGCGACAGCAGACCGCTCTTGGCGGGATAAAACGCCTTGCACCGGATGTGCCGCATGTAAATTTGCCGGAGCAGCGGATCGGCCTTTCCCATTCGTTGCAGCACGGCCACCGCTCCGACCCAGAATGCAACGCTCAGGCCGACTCCCCACCAGCTCCCCAAACTGAACGCGAGGCTGATTGCGGTAAGCATCGCGATCAAAACCAGTTCACGATCCCCGCCGAGGATTTGGTTCGGTCGGTTCGCCGATTGGTGGATCACGATCTCTCGCGGCCTGTCGGTGGTCTGCATGGTCTACACCACCGCCGCGTTGACACCGAAGGCGCTCGCAAGCAACGGAGCCGCGAACACCAACACTGACACCACCAACCCGATCATGCAGGCGCGCCGCCCGAATTCTGTCAATTCGCCGCCCCACAGCATGGCGCCGCCGGCAATTGCGATCCCAATCAGCCCGATGGCGTAGGCCACCGGACCGGTCAATGAAGTTGCGATGGCGGTCATCGGTTTTTCCCACGGTAGGCCCCCGGCTGCGGCAGCTTGCAGCTGCAAGCTGAACGCCACCGCTAGGACAAACAAGGCCCCCAACCTTGGGCCGAGAATCGATCTACGGACGATATTCATGTTTTTTCAAGCTCCTTCTCTAAACGAATGCACCCTCTATACGCGCTCGACCTGGTAGCTCCCGTTGGAATACCCGGTTACGAGCAAAACTTCCCTGACCTTGCGCCCGGCTTTTACGCTGGACTCCTCGTCAACAAAAACCACAAGGTCCACAGCCTCCGCGATCAAGCTCTGTTGAGGCGCACTCGTTGCTTCGGCGACCAGGCTTTCCAAGCGAATCAATCCGCTCAAGGCATCGTTGGCATGGACCGTCGCAGCGCCGCCAGGATGCCCGGTGTTCCAAGCTTTGAGCAGCGTATGCGCCTCCGCGCCTCGCACCTCGCCTACGACAATGCGCGTCGGCTTCAACCGCATACACGCGCGCAAACAATCGAGCATCGTCACTCCACCAACCGCCCTGAGATCGAGGTAGTTCTTCACGGAGCACTGCAATTCAGTTGTGTCCTCAATCGAAATCACGCGATCGTGCGGAGTCAGGTGTGCCAGCGAGTCGAGAATCGCGTTGACAAGCGTCGTCTTGCCGCTACCTGTGGAGCCGACAACAAGGATGTTCTTTCTCGCGCGCACAGCGGCGCGGATGACATCGCCGTGCTTCAAACCGCGCACACCATCGAGAAAGTCATCGCGACGGCGGAGTTGATTGAGCGCATCGGTTCCATCCGTCAGAATTCCGTCCGATTCGTAGTCATTAAGACTGAAGATCCTCCGAGGGCGAAGGCGGATTGCAAATATCGGGCGCCGGGCAACTGGCGATACGATGCCTTCGAAACGGCTGCCGTCGATGGGAAGTTCCGTTTCAAGGATCGGATGTTCGTGATTTAATACGGTTCCCCGCCACGCCGCGATGGTTCCAAGCGCGCTGGCCGCTTGTGCCGCAGGCATCTCTCCAATCCGCGAGAAGCCATAGCCCATCCGCTTGACCCATAACGAGCCGTCAGGATTGAGGAGAATGTCCTCGGTCAGGTTGTCATCAAGCAACCGCAAAACCTGCTCACCCAGCTCCCGCCGAAGTTTCACTTCGAGACGCTGATGTTGTTCGTCCGGGATTAGCGCTGAAGTTGACATATCCGTTCGTTCTCAGTTGCCGCGTCGTGCAATATATAAAGGAAATGGGCGGAGGTGGTGCGGGACGTCTAAAGTGATTAAAGTTTTTTCACGGTTGTCAGCAGGCGAAGGGATTCCGAACAGTTTTCGCGTGTACTCATTGCTGGCAGGCGGAAAACGAGCGGCCTTCTTTGTGCCTAAGTCCGCCCCCCCCGGCATCACAAGACTTCGTTGGACTTCGAGGGTAACTTCTTGGTTAGCTTCTTGAGAATTACATACTCAACGTGGGGTTTGGCAGGCAAGAGCGCACTGGCCTCTATAAGCGCGCCCCTGTGACAATCTGGGGCTTTCGGTACTGAAAAAGTTCGGTGGGCGTCTAGATTCCCACAGGACTCTAGCAACCTACTATTCAGGGGGCGAGGATGGCGAACCGTGGCGCATGCGAAGGGCTGCGGGACTATAGCGCCATGCTCGGTCTATCCGCTCTCACGCTTCTCATACGATTTACCATTTTCTTGGGTCCTTCGCCTTGCTAGCAGCGGTGTAGACGCTAGCTCAGCGGCTCGGAGACCGACGCAGCAGGGCCGGTTCGAGCGTTGGCCTGTGAGCATGCTGTGAAGGCAACGGCGTAGAGCGCAAGGGTACTTGCCAAGCAACGTTTTCGCGCTAAGCATCCGAACCTCGCGCCAGCGGAACGCTAGCATCAAAGTTAGTTTGCACCTATACGCCATGATATGCTGCTCGGGGAGGCACGTTGTTTAAATGAAACGTCTTCTGGTAGTTTGTCTTCTGGGCGCCTATTCGTGTTTGGCTCAGTTAGATTACGTTTTGAAGCCCGGCGAAAATATTCTGATTCACGCTCCAAAGAACGCCGAAATAGACGGCCACATCTTTCAGATTCAGGCAGATGGCTTTGTAACCCTGCCCGCCATTGGCCGCACGCATGCTGGTGGGGTAAAACTTCGAGTTTTTGAGAAGAACCTTGAGAGACGCTTTGGCCAAAATTCGTCGGACCATGATGTAACCGTCCGTGTGGTAGCCTTCCGTGCCTCAAAGCCGGAGGCGCCTTCGCGATAAAAGACGCGTTGGCGCGGGAACCTTCTTCAAGGCTTTTCCAACCAAGATCTCAGGCGTTCGGGATCAGTTCTCGCTCAGCTTTTCGACGTGATCGATAACGAAGTTGTCGACCGGACCCTTACCAGCCTCCAGTTTCAAGCCAAGTTGCTCCTGAATCGCCGTAAAGATGGACGGCCCGTTTTGATCAGCAGACGGTGAAGGGCTGCTGGGCTCGTTCTGAGGGTCACTCGGACCTTGATCGGCGTTCCACCGCAAATGGACGTCAAAACGACCACTCAAACCGGTTCGGTTGATGACAGGGCGATCCAACACTAAGGAAAGCTGCCCGGCCAGGCTTTGAAACGCGGGACCGGTAGCGTCTTCCAGGCTCATTCCATCTCCGTCCAACGCGTTGGCACTCCGGCTTATCCCACCACACTGGCTGCCCCGTTCATGGTCCGACATGGCAGCCTGCTTAGGCAAATTGTTTGGATCGAAGGGAACACAACTCGCAGCGTGCATCTTGCTGCCGTTCTTTGCAATTGTTACAAAATAAACGGCTCCCTCTTTCGTTTCGTGGTGAAAGCGCAAGTGAAATCTGTCTTCGAGCAGCGCTTGCAACATTCGCAGCATCGCATCCGCTCCGTTGCTGGCCTCAGTTTTTGCGTCGATATCGTACCGTTCTGAGTTGATCCAACCTGGGCCACTCGAAATCTGAAAATCTCTGATTCTGTACGCAACGAAAATTAGTCGGTGTAGAGTCAGGTTCTCAACATTGAGCCTGCCAGGTGTTATTCGAACACCCGGCCCCGCAGTGCTGCTCTTGCTGATTTTGACGGACGCGACTTCAAACTCCGGGCGCGGACCTAGCGCTCGCGTCTGTGATTCCCCAGATGGTGTGATGATACATCCAAGAAGGAAAGCAATCAGCGCTGAGGTGGGCGACTGAATTGACTTCATGGCGCATATTGTAGAACTTTTAGACGTTCAAGATAGTACTGAATCTGACCGTGACGTGCGAGGGAGGGCCTTCCAGGGACCCCGTTCATCGCGCTGATAGATGCTCGCAGGGGGCGCAAGACTTCGTTGGGTTCGAGCGTAACTTCTTCTTTCGATCGTCGAGCTTGACGTACTCAACCCTGCGCAATAGCGGCACTGACCTCAATGAGCGCTGCAGCGACCAAATCCGGGGCGCCTGGAATACGGAGGCTGTTCACGCAAGTTCCGTCGGCGCGCCTCCCGAGGAGCACACCGTAGGCGCGGGGTGTTCCCGTGGTTTCGGTCAACTTCCTGACGACTCTTCTCACATCAGGCAGAGCCAACGGCGCCGATGATAACGCAATGTTCGGCTTTACTCGTCTCGCAACACGATGGCGGGGTCCATTCGCGCCCCGCGCAAAGCGGGAACGAGCACAGCGGTCATGGCCGAAACGGTCAAAACAGCAGCAGCGGCCGCGTAAACATTCAGGTTTAGCGCGGAGACACCAAACAGCAACGCGGCAAGCGCACGTTGTGTTGCGAACGACAAAAACAGACCGACCGCCAAACCTGCGGCGACGATCGCGATATTGCGAACCATTTCGAGCCGGAGCACATCGGCGCCCGTCGCGCCGAGTGCCCTGCGTATGCCGAACTCGCGCGAACGCCGCGTGACCGAAAGCGATGCCACTCCGAAGAGACCGAGCGCAGAAAGGAAGAGAGCCGACGCCGAGAAGCCGAGCAGCAGATCGGTTTCGAAGCGGCGCTCCAGGGTTGCCGATTGGATTATCTGCTCCATCGTTTTGGCGCCGCTCACTGCCTGGTCCGGATCGAGGCGCAAGATCGTTCTTTCGATGGTGGGAAGAAGGCTCAGCGGGTCGGTCTTTGTGCGGACGGCGAAGCTGTTTGCGTAACCAGGAAATGCCACCAATGATGAATAATACTGCATCATCGGTTCCGTTTCGAGCGGCCCGCTATGCACATCACCCACAACTCCGATGACTCGGATCGGCGGGTTGCCGTTATCCGTGAACTCTTGGCCAATCGGGTTTTCTCCTGGCCACAACAGATGGGCCATTTTTTGATTGATGACAGCAACTTTTCCGGAATCGTCCTCCCGGAGCGCACGTCCGGCGATGAGCGGGATGTGCATCGTTTCGAAGTATCGAGGATCGATAAGGCGGGCTTCGGCCCCCGAATCCGTGTTAAGGGGTTTACCCACTGGTCCGATTCCGTGAATTCCATAATCACCAGTGAGTGGAAGAACGTTCACGACACTGGCCGATTCGACGCCGGGAAACGCGCGAATATGGTCGAGTAGCTCGCGCTGCGCTGTCAGCATTTTCGGTGGGTCGGCGTAAAGTTTCGGGCTAAACGACACGCTGAACGTCAGCAGGCTTCTCGGATCGAATCCAGGGTTGACATTCATCACGTTTATGAAGCTGGCGGCAAGCAGCCCAGCGCTTACCAACAGCACCATGGAAACCGCAATTTCCGCCGCAACGAGCACGGCGCGAATGCGCTGTGAGCGGCGATCGCCGGTCGAGGAGCGGCTCTCACTTCGAAACCAAGCAACTGAATCGGGCATAACGAGAAGCGGCAAGGCTCCGAAAGTCAGCGCGGTGGCGAAAGCCAGCCCGAGCAACAGGAGTAAGCCGTGCGTGTCGAACGAGAGTTCGGACAGCCGCGGCACGTGGGCGGCGCCGATCCTGCGGACCAGCTCAATGACCCAGCTGCTGAGACTCAAACTGAGGATGGCGGCGAGGGCTATGAGCATGCCTTGCTCTGTCACTGCCTGGCGGAACAATTGCCAGCGGCTCCCGCCAAGCGCTTGCCGGATTGCATACTCGCGCAGACGGTTGGCATGACGCGTGACTAGTAGGTTGCCGAGATTAAACAGCACCAAAAGCAGCAGCAGCGCGACAGCCGCAAATAGCATCCAGAGCGCATTCCGAACTCCCCACGCCATGCTTTCATTTAAGGGCGTCACCTGGATAGCGATTATCTTGGCAAGATGTTCGAGCGGTTCGCGATATTGCGGATTTCTCTCCACAATGTATTGGAGGCTCTGAATCGCCGAAACCTTGAACTCTGACGCTGCACGGGCCGGGAGAATGCCCGCGTGCAAGCGCCCGACCAAATAATAGCTGTAGTTGTTCTGGTCAACACTCTTTTGAGTGATGACCAATGGCGTCCAGAATTGGGTTTGTTCGGGAGCGAAATGCATGACGGCACCGACATCGGCCAAGCGAGGGAAATCGAAGGCGGGCGGCGCTACGCCGATTACCGTCATGCTTGCACCGCTGAACTGGATGCTTTTGCCGACAATCGCAGGATCACTTCCAAACCGACGCACCCACAATTCATGACTGAGAATGATGACGTGTTCGCGCCCAAGGGTCGCGTCTTCCGGGAGGAACCCCCGGCCTAGGGACGGCGAGATTCCGAAAACACGAAAGAAATCCGGAGTCACTCGAGCGCCAAACAGTAGCTCAGTGCGATCCGTCCCGGTCAGAGTTAAATCCATCGTGTTGATCGCGGTGATGTCGTCGAGGAGACCGGATTTCTGCCAGCGCTGGAACTCGTCAAGCGTGCAGATCTGAGGACCACTTCCCATGAACGGTACAGTTTCGGTGATGGTCACGAGGCGATCCGCATGCTCGAACGGCACCTGACGCAGGATGACAGTGTTTAGCACGCTGAAGATCGTGTTGATGCCGGCGAGACCCAGAGTGAGGGTAAGGACAGAAAGGGTAGCGAACCCACAGTTCGTCCGCAAACTGCGAAGCGCGTAGCGAATACTCGACAGTGCACTCATCCGTTGTAATTATGCACCTCAAGTTCCAGCGAATCCCATTGCAGGATCGGCGGCAAACTCAGCCACGTAGGGCGGGACTGTTCGTTCGCGCAAACGGAGTGTCCGGGTTTGGGATGATCCGTATGCGCACAGGAGCAACCATTACCGAATAGATCCTGGACAACTTGCGCAGACCGGCGGTTGGGCCGTTCGCCGGATAGGTCCTCGCTAACGCCGAAGGATAGTTCTATCCTTGCCGACATCGCAGGATCTATCATCCTCTATCTTGTTTTCCTATACTCGGCATAGGGCGTTTTCTGCTGAATGGAATCCTTACTGAACGATCTCAGACAATCGCTTCGCATATTGTGGTGTAGTCCCGGCTTCACCATCGCAGCCGTCACAACTTTGGCGCTCGGCATCGGTGCCAACACGGCGGTCTTCTCGGTGGTCAACAGTGTATTGTTAAAGCCGGCGCGATTCGCAGATCCGGAACGAACCGTGTGGCTGGCCACTACTATGCCCACCGGTCCGGATTATGGCGGTTCCGATCCGAAGTTCAACCTGTGGCGCCAGCAAACGAGCGTGCTCGAAGACGTCACTGGGCAAGCCTACGCCAAGCTCAACCTGACCGGCGTCGATTCTCCCGAGCAGGTGCAGGCGGCGCGGGTCACATCCGCTTATTTTCGTCTCGTAGGATTGCCCTTAACAAAGGGCCGCGGCTTCACCGCGGAGGAGGATCGCCCGCGCGGCCGTCGCGTAGTGGTTTTGAGCGACGGTTTCTGGAAGCGGCACTTTGGCGCCGATCCAGGAATTATCGGCATGAACGTCATGCTCGACGCGAATCCGTATGAAGTGGTCGGGATCGCAGCGCCGGCCGCCGAAACGGAGGCCCAAGCGCCTCCCGATCTCTGGATTCCCCTCGAAATCGATCCCAATAGCAACAGCCAGGTCGAATATTTCCTGGCGCTGGCTCGCCTCAAGCCCGGAATAACTCTCAGCATGGCGCGAGCGCAACTTCAAATCGCGGCTGAAGAATATCGACGCAAGTTTCCCAACACCATCACCATGCAGGCCGGCTACAGTTTCGGCGCCGACCTGGTGGAAGAAGCAATGGTCAAAAACATTCGCCCATCGCTCCTGATCCTCCTCGGAGCTGTCGCTTTGGTCCTGCTGATTGCCTGCGCTAACATCGCCAACCTCTTGCTTTTTCGCGGCACCGCGAGGAGGCGCGAGATCGCGATTCGACTAGCGCTTGGCGCCGGGCGAACCCGCATTTTCCGTCAGCTGCTTACCGAAAGCGTGACGCTCGCTGCGGCAGGCGGAGCCGCGGGCTTCTTAGTAGGAGGTGAAGGGATTCGCAGCCTTTTGAACCTGAACCCCGCGATTCCTCGTATCGGAGAATACGGGTATCACGTCGCCGTCGATTGGCGCGTCCTCGCTTTCACCGCGCTGGTAGCGCTGCTTACGGGCATCGTGTTCGGCCTGATGCCCGCGCTAGAATCCGCACGGAGCGACCTGAATACCGGCCTGAGGGATGCACACTCCGGCGCCGGCTTTCATCGCAACGCGGCTCGCTCGGTTCTGGTGATCAGTGAAATGTCTCTGGCGCTGCTGCTGTTAATTGGCGCAGGCTTGCTCATTCGCAGTTTCATCGATCTCCAGGCAGTCAACCCAGGCTTTGACGCTCGAAACGTATTGACGCTGCGAATGTCGCTTGCCAGCTCGCGATTCGAATCGGCATACGAGGTTAACCAGTTCGTACGCGACGGCATTCAGCGACTCGACAGTTTGCCCGGAATCGTTTCCGCCGGAGCGGCCTCCTGGCTGCCTTTCGAGACCGGAGCCACGCTCCCTTTTGTAGTGGTGGGGCGTCCGCTGAATGGGCCATCGCATGGATTTGGGCACTGGCGCGACATCTCGCCCGAGTACTTCGATGCTTTGAAGATTCCTCTTGTGCGCGGGCGTTTCTTTACCGATCGCGATGATGGCAAGGCTGCCAAGGCCGTCGTAATCAATCAGGCGATGGCGCGCCAATATTGGCCGGGAAAAGATCCCCTCAGTGAGCAAATCGATATCGCTCCCAATGTAGGCCCGGAGTTTGACGAGCCCCCTCGTCAGATTGTGGGGATTGTGGGCGACATACTCGAAGATGCACTTGACCAGCGTCCCCTGCCTACCATGTACGTTCCGATCGCACAGGTCGCCGATGTTCGTATGCCCCGCATCCGGCAGAGTATTGTTTGGATCGTTCGTACTCGTGTCGAGCCGCACTCGCTGATCCCACCTGTTGAGCGCGAACTGAGGGAAGCGAGCGGCGGTTTGCCGGCCGGAGGCTTGCGCTCGATGAGCGAAATCGTCGCGCAATCCACCTCGCGGCAACGCTTCAATATGACTCTGCTGAGCGGCTTCGGCGGGGTTGCGCTTCTACTCGCCGCAATCGGAATCTACGGGTTAATCTCCTATTCGGTCCAGCGGCGAACCCGGGAAATAGGAATCCGGGTGGCGTTAGGAGCCGGCTCGGGCGACGTTCTGAAAATGGTAGTGGCTCAAGGCATGCGATTGGCTCTCATCGGCATCGCCCTCGGCTGGTGCGCCGCGCTGGGTCTTACGCGCTTGCTCTCCGGTTTACTATTTGGCGTCCGTGCGATCGATTCCGTCGTATTCATGATTAGCCCAATTACATTAGCCATGGTGGCATTCCTGGCCGTCTGGCTGCCGGCACGTCGTGCCAGCCGGCTTAATCCCATCGAGGCGTTGCGGCACGAATAGGCTGGCACGTATTTTCGGTGGTGCAGCAGCTCATGCAAATCTGACTGCTCGGAGCCGGACCAAACCTCTGTGTGTCGGAATTCGGGCTCTCAATAGGGGCCGCGCAGGAAGGCGGCACACTCAGGCTGCGGGCAAAAAACCTCATTGGTCGAAGGATGGCTCTATCCTTGCCGACCAATCGCCGGTGATCATAGAGTACCGGGCTCGTTAAAGACGGTTTCGGCTTGGCGGTCGCTCTGTCCCTTGCAACGCGTCGCGCGTTGACTTATACTTCCCTAAGTTGATTATGGGAGACCGACATGGATTACGGGGCGATCTGGTGAAGGGCACACTCGATGTGCTGATTCTGAAGTCGCTCAGTAGAGGCCGGATGCATGGCTATGCCATAGCCGAGACGATCCAAAACACTTCCGACGAGGTATTGCGCGTGGACGAGGGTGCGCTTTACCCCGCTCTGCACCGGTTGGAGTTGCGTGGGCTTCTTGGCGCGGAATGGGGCATCTCCGACAACAATCGCCGCGCCAAGTACTACCGCCTTACGGCCGCCGGGCGCAAATACCTTGCAGTTGAGACTTCCAGCTGGGAGCGCCTTTCGAGTGCCGTTTCTCGGGTCCTGGGGTCGACGTGACGCATCATGAATCGCGAATCGCTATCCGCATTTCGGCTTCGCATCCGCTCGCTCTTGCATCGACGGCGACTGAATCGCGATCTGGAGGACGAATTGCAGTTCCATCTCGCCACCCTGGCACGCCGGCACCGCGAGGCGGGCGTGGAACCAGGAGAAGCCGAACGGCTTTCGCGTCTGAAGTTTGGCAATCCAACTTCTTCCAAGGAGGTATTGAGGGACATGTGGACGTTTCGCTGGTTCGAAGTGATGCTTGAGGACATCCGTTATGCGGCCCGAATGCTCGCGCGGAGTCCGGGGTTCTCGGCCGCAACGATTGTTACCCTAGCGCTCGGCATCGGGGCGAGCACGGCGATTTTCAGCGTGGTCAATGCTGTCTTGCTGCGCCCCCTCCCATTCAAAAGCCCCAGTCAGCTGTACAGGCTTCGCACCATGAGCGCGCAAGGTTTGCCAACGGGCCTGGTTGGTCCGCGCCACATTCTGCCTCTCGCCCAGGATCACCCGTCCATTGAATCCGCCGCATTAGGTTTCGCGTTTGAATCATCCCTGGTGACGAGTGACGGCACGGCTGTCGCACTCAACGAACACCGTGTGTCGCAGCAGTTCTTCGATGTCTTCAACACTCCCATGGCCATGGGCCGCAACTTTAAACCCGAGGAGAGCTTCGATCGGATTGTGCTGAGCTATCGGCTCTGGAGAGATGCCTTCCACTCCGACCGGAACATCTTAGGTTCTGTCATCCGAGTCAGCGGAGTGCCTTTGATAGTGGTGGGCGTGGCGGCGCCGGGATTCGACTTCCCGAACCACACGCAAGTTTGGACCAAAATGTACTTGCCTCCCGGGTCGAACATCCTGACCAATATGGAAGGATACGTGCGCCTGCGTCCCGGCTACTCCGAGGATCAGCTCAAGGCGGAATTGGCCACCCTCGCGCCCCACATAGAACCTGAGCCGGATAGACACAAAGTCCAATTCGTCGTCCGACCTCTTCTGGACGACGTGGTGCGCGATCTCAGGCCGACGGTACTGATCCTGTCCGGGTCCATGGCGATTCTGCTGTTGATCGCCTGCCTCAACGTGGCGAACCTCCTATTTGCGCGTGGCGCGAGCCGTCTTCGTGAAATTGCGATGCGCCGGGCACTGGGGGCCAGCCGGCGTCGCGTGATTAGGCAGCTCATGACCGAAAGTCTGGTCTTGTGTTTTCTCGGTGGCTGTCTGGGACTCGGCATAGCCTATGCGGTCATCCGCGCCTTGCCATCCGTCGCGCGGGCCGACTTGCCGCGCCTGGACACGGTCTCGGTGGATCAAACTGTTTTTCTTTTTGCGGCGGGCTGCGTCTTGTTCACGACATTGCTCGTGGGCCTGGCGCCCGCACTGCGGATCGCTCGCGGCGATTTGACCGCTCTGATTCAGGAAGGCGGCCGGTCCAGTTCGGCTGGGCGCGGGCAGAACCGGATGTTCGGCTCGCTGGTGATTGCGGAAATCGGGCTGGCGATTGTGCTGGTGATCGGAGCTGGGCTTCTGGTGCGAAGCTACACCCGGCTCATCTCTATCGATCCTGGATTCAAGTCGGATCGCATGTTGACCCTGACAATGACGCCTCAGGGCCGGATCGATCTGCGTCCCGTTTTCGGCAAGGACGGCAAACCCATTCGGGACGGTCACGGCAATTTCCAATTGGTGGGAACGGGCTATTTGCCTATGGCACGCTTCTACCAGCAGTTGATCCATCGAATCGAGGCGCTTCCCGGCGTCGAAGCGGTGACGGCCACGTCCAGCGCTCCACTTGTCCCCGAGCAACTTTCGTGGGATGGCAGTGCGTTTGGGATCGTTGGAGAGCCCTCTACGGACGCAAATACTGGTGGACATCGCTCGGCCGGTCACCGGGTAACGCCGGAGTTCTTCAAGACCCTGGGCACCCACCTGGTCGCCGGGCGTTTTTTGGAGCCTACAGACACGCGGTACACGCGTGGCGTAGCGGTAATCAATCAGGCGTTCGCTCAAGCTTACTTTCCTGGCCAAAACCCGCTCGGGCATTCGCTCATTCTTCCGGACGTCGCAGTATGGAAGCCCACCGGGCCTGCGTACATTCTGGGTGACCTGTCCATGGACCAGGCTGAAATTGTGGGTGTTGTCTCTAATATCAAGGACGCCGCCTTAACCGAACCCGCGGGGCCGGCGATTTACTTTCCCCACGAACAGTGGACTGTCAGGCGCATGGTAGTGATCATACGAACGAACATCGATAAGCCGGCCAATCTGATTCCCGCTATCCGGAGCGAACTAGCGGCGATGGATCCGAGCATTCCACCAAAGTTCGATATCTACTCCGAAGTTATAGCCGGCACTCTTTCGCGGCAGCGATTGACAACGATTCTTCTCGCTACGTTCGGATTACTGGCGCTGATTCTGGCAGCAGTCGGAATCTACGGTGTAATGTCGTACTCGGTGGCGCAACGTAGCGCGGAGATCGCGGTGCGGGCCGCGATGGGAGCTTCGCCTCGCGAATTGCTCGCGATGATCATGCGGCGCGCCTTGGAACTTGCAGGCGCGGGCATCGTGTTGGGCGTACTGGGAGCAATGGCATTACGGCAGGCGATCGCGAGCCAGTTGTATGAAGTGAGCTCGCTGGACTTACGCGTCTTTCTGTTGGTGCCAGTGGTTCTGCTCGTGGTGGCCTTGCTGGCTAGTGGTCTGCCAGCTCGCCGAGCGTCCAGGATTGACCCGGCAGTCATGTTACGGACCAATTGAGTCGAGAGTCCCGCATTGGTTCACGATCAGGTGCCCAGCAAAGATCCCGATCAGGACTCGAATTGACGACCCGCTGGGTAACAGTGCGCAGAAACGACGGAGATCGCTTGTGGAGGAGGTAACCCAGCCCGGTTACAGCTTGGCTTCAATCGACATAGAGTCCACGTTCTCAAGCACAGCCCTACACGCTGTGACAGCATTTTTCAAGAGCATCGACCCTTCTGAGGCATAGATCCTCCCTGACGGCGAAGGATAGTTCTATCCTTGCCCAATAGTCGCTCGAAAGCGTCGCCATCCTCGACTTTTGCTTGGAACGCAAGCGCACGATAAAATCGACGACAACCAGACAATGGCGATTTCCAGCTGGCTTCAGGCTACTGCACTGGATGTGCGATTTGCCGTCCGTTCCTGGCGCAAGAGCCCCGGCCTCATCGCAGTCGTGGTCCTTATGCTCGCCGTGGCCATCGGCTCGACCACCACGATCTTCGGCGTTGTGAAGGCAATTTTGATGGATCAGTTACCCTACCGCGATCCAGATCGCGTTGTTACACTTGGGATCAGCAGCAGTGCCGGCCCGCAATCAGCGCCCGCCAGTTTTGCGACGGTTTACGACTGGAAGACCCAAAGCCACCTAATCCAAAGCGTTTCTGTCCATGGCGACTCGCAAAACGTAATCTTCAAAAACGGACAAGCGCGAGTCCTACGCGGCATGCGCGTAAGCTGGGACTTTCTGGATACACTCGGCGTGCGAGTACAAATCGGCCGCACGTTTGTTCCCGGCGAAGAGCTTCTCGGGCACAACCATGAGATCATTCTCACTCACGCATTGTGGTTAGACCTGTTTAACGGCGATCCGAATGCCGTTGGGCGCAGTCTCGATTTCCCCTCGCTGGGCGTGCAGGTCAGGGTTATTGGGGTCCTGCCGGCCAACTTTCATCCTCCGCACATGTCGAATCCAATCGAGTGGCCCCAGTATTTCATGCCCCTGGGAAGAAATTCGGTGATCGATCCATGCAGGAGCTGCCGTGGTTGGCCGACGATCGCGCGGATGAAGCCAGGCGTTACGGTGGAGCAGGCACGAGCTGATCTGGACGGCGTTACGCATCGGTTGATTAGCGAATATCCTGATGAGTATTCGCACGATGCCACGGTGACGATAACTCCGCTGCGCGATGCGACCATTAGCCACGTGCGAACGGCGCTTTGGATCGTCCTCGCGTCCGTGGTGCTCCTGTTACTTATCGCTGCGGCAAATGTTGCGAATCTTCTGCTGGCGAAAGCGGCGGCGAGGGGGAGAGAAATTGCGATCCGATCCGCACTGGGCAGCGGTAGAGGCAGGATCGTCCAACAGCTGCTCACAGAGGCGCTTCTGCTCGCACTTCTATCCGGCTTGGCGGGACTGCTCCTCTCATACTGTGGAATCTCTGTACTTCGCTCGATGGTGCCTCGTGAAATCCCGCGACTGGACGAGGTTCGGATTGATCCCTCGATTCTCCTCTTTGGCCTTGGCATCAGCGTAGTCACTGGCGTACTTTTTGGCCTGGCCCCCGCACTGCGCGCTTCACGAGCCGATCTCAGTGAAGCGATCAAACAATCTGGCCAGCCAGGGTTCCGGTCCGTCCGTTCGAAACTCCGCAGCCTGCTTGTGATCACCCAAATCGCCCTGGCGTTCGTATTGGTCATCGGAACCGCCCTACTGTCGAGAGGTCTGTTCATTCTCATTAACGTCGACCCTGGCTTCGATTTCCATAATGTCCTTTCGCTTACGATGGTCGTCTATGGCAACCGTTATCCCGACTGGGACACGACCATGAACTACTATCGGCAAGTACGAGAGAAGGTACGTGCGATTCCGGGCGTTGAAGGTGTGGCCATGGCCCCAGATTTTCCTCTCAGCACGCCAAGCCCGACCCCTTTCCATATTCAGGAGCGCCCTTTACTGAACGACGTCGACGCACCTTTAGTTAACAGCGATCTGGTATCACCCGAATACTTCCACGTGCTCAAAATCCCGTTAAAGCGTGGCCGCGCTTTCACCGAGCAGGATACTCTTCATACGTCAGCGGTGGCGATCATTAGCGATTCCTGCGCGCGCGTTCTGTTCCCGCACGAAGATCCGATTGGGAAACATATCCGCCTAGGATCAGAATCCGACAGCTCAGGATGGGCGACGATCATTGGCATCGTCGGCGATGTCCGGAACGAATCACTCGATCACGAGGGCGATATGGGCGTTTACCGACCGCAGGCTCAGGTCGAGTCCTACTACCGCATGCTGGTGCGCACCCGAGGCGATCCGATGGCCTTCGTGCCCGCAATCCGAAGAGCGTTTCATGAGGTCGATGACACGCAGCCGATCTGGCACATTCTGCCCATGGAGGCATACGTAAAATCCTCGTACGCCGAACGCACGTTCACGCTGACGCTAATTGGACTATTCGGCACGCTGTCTCTACTTCTCGCGGCCGTCGGTATTTACGGGGTAGTTTCTTATACGGTCAGCCTGCGCACGCGCGAATTCGGCATTCGCATGGCGCTTGGTGCGCAGCCACGCGGAATTACGGGGATGGTCCTGCGAGAGGTGTCCATCCTGCTCGCTTGCGGAATTGGCACTGGTGCTATTGCCGCGCTGATTCTGACGCGATTTCTCGCGCATCTGCTTTATGAAGTGCGCCCGACAGATTGGCATTCATCGGCCTTAGTCGTATTGATTCTCACGTCCACCGCTTTCATCGCGGGTTATTTCCCTTCGCGCCGCGCGGCGTCCATCAACCCCGCCAGCGCTTTAAGATGTGACTGAGCGTTTCACGGCATGCGACGGCCGCAAGTGCGACGAGCACCGCTGGAGCGCGACCTTTTTTGCTCTCGGCCTTGCGCCCAGTATGACAAAGCGCAAGTTGACGCAAGAGCGAAGCCTTACCACTACCTAACGTGTGTAATCGAAGTCTGGCGCCCGATATATCCTGACGTCGAAGGATAGTTCTATCCTTGCTAACTACACAAGAGCTACCCAACCATCGATCCGGTATTTGATGATCTGAGCCCCTGTTGCTCTTCCGAAGCGAAATCTATAGACGCTGCGCGCCAGCGCACGGAACTTGGATGGTCATGGTTGTATGATGGATCGCCGGTGGGCTTCTGCAGCGCGGCCGCAAGCAGACAAGGGGGCCTAAACAGGCCGATTAACAAGGCATTGACAATATTAGTCGCAGCGGAGCGCTACGACAGGATCAACGCGAACAGCGCGGCGGGCGGGAATGGCGCAACCGAACAGCCCAGCGAGAATCAGAACCAGCGCGGCTCCGGCCAGGCTCAACGGATCGCCGGGTGCGACGCCAACCAGCACAGCGCGTAGCACAAAGGTAACGGCGCCGGCTAGCGGCAAGCCAATCGCGAGTCCTATCACGATGCGCCGCATCCCTTGCCAGAAAACCAGCCGGATAATACCGCTCGCAGTTCCACCCATCGCCATCCTTACCCCGATCTCACGCGTACGCTGGCTAACCGAGTGTGCCACCACGGCGTAAAGTCCCACCGAAGCAAGCAGTAGCGCAACGCCGGCGAAGATAGAGAAGAGGGCCACAAAGACGCCCGCGTCACCCCGGCTCAGTGCGATTACTTCTTCGAGCGTCTTCACTTCGTAAACCGGTAGGTTTTCATCCAACCTCTGGACTTCCCCTCGAAACGGCTCGCCCAGCGTGGATGGCGGCACAGTTGTGCGTGCAACCAGCACCATTTCGCGTTGCGGCTCGGCGGCATAAGGCAGGTAGATCATTGGAGCCCGCTCCAGTGGCCGCTGGAAGTTCTGCTGGATGTCAGGAACCAAACCTACGACAGGCAGCAAAGGCTGTGGCGTTGGTCCGGACACCAGGCGAAGACGCTTGCCGATCGGTTTTTCACCAGGCCAAGCCTTCGCGGCGAAACTTTCGTTGACAATCACGGCCGGGGACCCCGCAATCCCATCGGACTCGCTGAACATGCGGCCTTGCCGGGCCCTCACCTGCATGACGCGGAAATAATCAGGGCCGACCACAAGCCCTGCGGTGAATGACTGATGGTTTGGATCGGCAGGCGGCTGGCCCTCGAGCTGGTAAGGAAAATATGGCACGTAGCCGCTGGGCAGCGACGATACCAGCGACACAACGTCGACTCCGGGCAGCGACTCTACCTTGGCTTTTAGGCGGCGATAAAACAAGATTTGGTCCTGCGCACGCGGATACTTGGCCTCCGGCAGATTCATTTGCATCGTGAATACATGGGAGGCGTTAACGCCGGTGGGCGCGCTATAGGTATTGATGGCGCTACGGATCGTGAGTCCAGCCCCAGTCAGCAGCACAATGCAGAGAACCATTTCGAATACCACGAGCGCGCTTGCCAATCGCTGGCCGCGCCGTCCACCCGCTGCTCCGTGACCGCCATCTTTGACCGCGCTGTTCACGTCGACTTTGGCCAGCCGGAACGCGGGCGCAACCCCGAACAGAATACCCGCGCCGATCGATATTGCGCCGAGATAAGCGAAGGCTCGGGCATTCATCGAAAAATCGATCCAGGAGGGCCGCGTTGGATTGAATGTCGCGGCGTCGAACCAACGCAGGCCTGTCAGCGCGATGAGCCAGCCGAGCAATCCGGCGGCGCCGGATAGCAGAGCACTTTCCACAAGGAGCTGCCGAACGATCCGCGCACGGCCGGCGCCTATCGCGATGCGGATGGAAATTTCTCGGGCTCGGGCGGCCGCCCGGGCCAGCAACAGATTCGCCACGTCGGCACAGGCAATCAGTAAAACGAACCCGACTGCAAATACCACCGAAATCAGGATTCCGCGCACTGAATAAAACCCGATGACATGGAGGAACGGCTGCACGTCGACAATCAGGCCTTTGTAGGATTCCGGTGCTTTGGCTTCCAGACGGCGCGCGATGGTGTCCATTTCGGCGCGGACCGATTGCAGTTTCATGCCGCTCGCGAGACGCCCGCACAGAATCAAGTTCGAGGCCGCGTCGCTCCGAACATCGGGCTCGAGCGGCGTCCACAGATCGGTGTCCGCGGGGAATTGCATCTTGGAAGGCATCACGCCTATTACATTGCGAGGCACTTCGTCCACACGGATCGTCTTGCCGAGAATGGACGGGTCCTTGCCGTAGCGGTTCTGCCAGATGTGGTAGCTCAGCATCACGACCGGAGTTGCACCGGGGCGCTCGTCATCAGAGATGAAATCGCGGCCCATCACGGGCTTGGCCCCGGCGACCGCGAAACCGTTCGCCGACATTTGCACGCCGCGGTAGCGCTCGGGCAGCCCAGTGGAATCGCTCACGTTCACAAAAACCATGCGGTAAGCGGCCAGAGCTTGGATCGACTTCACTTCGCGGCGCAAATCGGTGTATTCGGTCCAGGAATGGCTGAATGGATCGCGGCGCGCTGCATCCACTGCCGTGATGACGACCAGACGCTCCATGTGTTCCACTCCGATGTTGAAGGCGAGCGCGCTGCGGACCACCGTATAGATGGTCGTATTGGCGCCGATGCCAAGTGCCAATGCGAGCACGACGGTGATCGTGAAACCGGGCCTTTTCGCTAGGGTTCGGGCGGCGTAGCGAACATCTTGCCAAAGTGTTTCGATCCAGACAAAGGCCCACAGGTCGCGGCAGGCCTCCTCCAATGACGTGGGATTACCGAACTGTTTTCGCGCGCTGCCCTGCACATCTTCCGTTAACATCTCCTGGTGAAAGCGCAGCTCGTCTTCGAGATCACGATGGAGTTGTTTGCGGCGCAAAAGCCCGCGAACACGTTTCAGAAAACGATTCATACGGCCTCCATCACTTGTGCGATGGCGTGCGCCAGACGCTGCCAGTTATCGGCTTCTTTGGTGAGCTGCTTCCGACCGAGCGCAGTCAGCCTGTAGTACTTGGCGCGCCGGTTGTTGGACGATTGGCCCCATTCGGAATCAACCCAGCCGTCGAGCTCCAGGTGGTGGAGCGCTGGATACAACGAGCCCTCTTCGACGCGGAGGACTTCGTCGGATGTCTGTTTGATGATCTGGGCGATTCCATAGCCGTGCTGCGGGCCTCGGGTCAGCGTTTTCAGAATGAGCATGTCGAGCGTGCCCTGGACAAGTTCTCCGTGGCTCTGTTTCTGGTGTCCCATAGACGCGTGATAGGAGTATAGTGCGCGCGATTAATGACCATGTCAAGGGTTCTAAACCAAGTGTGGGAATTTGTGGAGTACTGGTGTTGACCGAAGCAGCAACACTCTACGGGTGAAATTCGCGGCCAAATGAGGGATAGATCATCCCTGACGCCGAAGGATAGTTCTATCCTTGCCGACTAGCATAGATCTATTTCTTGCGATTCAGCGAGCGCGTATTTTCGACTCGGTTCGATTCCGGGCGAGAAGCGCGTTTCTCGGGAGTTATCTCCGCGAACGGGTCTGGCGCTCCATTATCGACAGTGCCCCCGAACTCCTTTAGCCCCGGTGCTCTCGTGCCTCGGCACTTCCGATAAAGCGACGGAGTTCCCGGAATATTCGTAGTGCAGGAGAGCATTGACTGTCCATGTTTTAGGGTAGATCGAGTACACTAGGATCACAATTCGCGATGCCGATCGCCGAGACTATCGCCCTGATATCGACCGTCACCTCTCTCCCCGGGACCGGAATCACTGCGGCGTCGGGAGCGAAGGAGCTGGCGGACGTGCTTCGAAGTAGGGTTAAACTCCCCTCAGTTTTGACCAAATTGGTCGCCGGGGCCTTCAGGGAACATCTACCCCGTCTCGACCATCTTTGTCTGGGAGAAGAACGTCCGTCATTTGACGAGAACAGGTTCAAAACACTTTTGGAAACAAGGGAGCTGAGTGTTAACCGGCCACAGGATCTAGTCGCTGCTCTCACCCCTTTACTCGTTGAGTGTGTGAATGCGCCCGGTGCAATTCACCAAGAATCTGATTTCACGCCGATCTATGAAGCGATCCTCCACTCCGCATTACGGGGAATGTGGAAGGAGATCAGTCGTCTGGGTCACATCGCGAATGAAATACTACTAGGGCAAAATCAGGCCATCCTCACTCAGCAAACCGATTTGGCGCGAGCGGTTGATAAGGTCTCGACCGAATCGGCCGCTACGGCGGAGGCGGTGAAGGAACTGACAGAGTTCGCGAGACGCGTTTGGCGGAGGACATATCATCAACTGATTGACTCCGCGCCGCCGTCGACTCACACATTCGACCAGCGGACGTACCTGAACCCCTTCTTGCTAGCTAGGGCGGAGGATTTCAATCACAACTACGAAAAGCTAGCCCGGCTGTTCCAGGGCTCGCCGGAGTGGGACGCCATACAACGACGCACAGAAAATGTGTTTATCGAAGGTGGTCGCGGAACTGGGAAATCTATGCTGTTGCGCCGCCTGACCGCGCAGGCAACTTTGGCGTCTCATCGAATAGACAATTCACGGATTGGATTTGATGAGGTTCCGGAAGATTATTTCGGTGTGTATGTGAAGTTCACCCGCGGGTATTACGAGCAATTGCAACCGACGGATGCTGTACCACCGGCGGTTTCGTCGCTTCTTGCTCAGCACGAACTTAATATTGAGGTTTTTGATGCGTTCACCAGTACCCTATCGTGGCTTTTGGACGAAAGGGCTCTGCCAGCGGTTGCGAGTAACATCGCAACGTTGGTAGCTGAATTGCGTTCGCTGTTTCCCAAGGCACCGCCGGTATCCTCACTGGAGGACCTCCGCCAGATCATCAAGTACGAGCAAAACCAGCTGTTGTCCTATTACAGGACAATCCCGTTCGCTGTGCCGCACAGTTATGAGGGTTCGGCACGCGACACCGTGGGCTTCATCAGGGAACTGGCTGGTATCTTTCGGAGGCATATTTCCAATCGTAAGGAGATACGCCTGTTCCTTCTCGTCGACGAATTCGAGTCACTTCTGAGTGATCAGCAAGTTGCCTTCAATACCGTTATGAAGATGCGTCTTCCTGACGTTGCAGTGAAGGTTGCGGTGCGGCGCGATGGCAGGAAAACCACTTCTACATTCACGAAGGGAGACCCAATTCAAAAGCCCAGGGACTATACATTAGTGCCACTGGACTACGATATCAATTCTAAGGCGTACCGAGCTTTGCTTGAGGGGATAGCGCAGCGACGTCTAATTCATGCGGGCTACGATAGTACGTCCATCCACAACTACCTTGTTTCCCAGCCGCTTTCCGCTGAGGTCCCGCAGGACGACTTGGAGAATGCCGTGGCTGAATTGTGGAGAAGCGGCAACCGGCAGGCGGGCGGGGCCGATTCGACCGAGTTTCGAACGAAATACACGATGGCGTGCGTTTACCGAGTGCACGCAGCCAAAAATACGAGGAAGTCATTTGCGGGGTTCGATTCTTATGTTCTTTTGTCTTCGGGGGTTGTTAGTACTTTTATAGAGCTGTGCAAGTACACATTCTATTTTGCTCTGAACGACACGCTTCCAGTACGGGATAATCCAGCCATTCCGACATATCTGCAGACGGATGCTGTGTATCTCGTTTCGGAACGACTGTTCGACGCCATTGAGGGCAACGTTGAAATCGTTGGCTCGACACTGGTACAGCTGATCAGCGACCTTGGCGCAATCCTTCGGCAGAGATTGTTACATCATCCTTCGGAGCCCGAGGCAAACAGGATCTCTATCATAGATTACGACCAGCTCGACCTTCCACAGTACGCGGGAGTAAAACAGGTTATTGATGCTGCGGCCGTATGGTCTGTCGTACATATCGAACAGCCTAGAGACGCTTACCGACCTCGGAATTCCGGGCGACCACCACGTGTAGATATGATCGTCAACAGAATATACTGTCCGGCGTTGGGCATTTCACCGCGCGCGAGGTGGCGTGCCGAGATGAGCGTTCGAGATCTCCAGCAATTGGTTTCACCGACCGGCAGAGCGGCTGCGTACGCGCGCCTTGTGCGGTCTCTTGGCGCGGTCGGGGTGAGTGACGATCGACAATTGGGAATGTTTAAGTCGGAGGGAAATACTCTCGATGCAGTTCAGCCAGATTGAAGTCGAGTCGTTATCCGACCTAGACCCGAATCGAGATGATCACGTTTTCCTTGCAGCCGCTAGTTGGGAGGAGAGGTGCTTAGGTCTAGCGCATCGGCTCCAGGGCTATCGGGCTAGGCTGGGTCTACTGACCGTCTATGATGGTGAGAGCCCACAGCGAACGAAGCATCTTAGGGAGCTACGAGATTGTATTGGGGCCTCTTGCGATGTTCTCGATGAGATACCGGCCCTCCACACCGACCCTCTTCAGAACGTCCGCGACACCATTCTGCGTTTGAGGTCTTCTTTCTCTGGTGAGGCCGGGCTTCGTTTGAGCATGGATATTAGTACATATACGAGGCGCCATCTACTTCAGCTTTTGCATGGCCTCGACATTGCAGGGTTCCTTGGAGACTGCCGTTTGTTTTACTCGGAGCAAGAAGATTATCACACGCAGGATAATGAACCGCTGGCAAAAGGAATTGGGCGAATAGAAGCAGTGCGCACGTTCGGAGGCTCCAATAGACCGTCGAGAGATTCACTGTTAGTTCTTTTCTTGGGATTTGAGGGCAAACGTGCGCAGGCGGTCTGGGAACGGTTGGAGCCGAATATTACTGTGGCTGTCGTACCTGAGCCCACGCTGCGGCCGGATTGGAAAGGGCGAGCAGAGGAACAAAATCGATACTTGCTGTCATGCCTGTCCAGGGAGAATATCTTTTATTCGCCAGCGACAAGTCCCCTAGATACTTATCGAATACTCAACAGCCTGACGCTCATTGATCGCTATTCACCAGAGAAGTATAACTATTTCATTTCACCCGTCGGTACGAAGGCGCAGGTTGTCGGCCTCTTCCGATTCTGGAGGCATAACCCATACCTAGCTACGATCGTCTATGCTGAACCAGGGCGATACCGACAAGAGCAGGCTGATTTCAAGGAAAAACGAGTGTGGCTTGTGGACGCTACGGATCAATGGGAGCAGCCTTCATGATAGGGGCGGGACCATCAGAGTTGGGGGCGTGACGGTCCCCACATATCTTGACCGCTATCCTGCGAAAATGGTCGGTCATCTGGCTTCACGTCTAAGTCTGCGCTATTTGTCAGATCGCGACCACCTTCTAGATCCTTTTTGTGGCTCTGGAGCTGTTCTGAGTGCTGCAGCAGGGCTAGCGGCGCGTACAACCGGTTTAGACCTGAATCCCTACGCGGTTCTTCTGGCGGAGACGAAGCTTTTGGGATTCGATCCTGACGTGGCTCGTACCTTGATGTCTCGGATCGTTCAATGTGCTCGAAATGACAAGCGGACGTTTCCATCGACGATGGACAACCGGGAATATTGGTTCACTCCCGGGACTCTAGAGAAGTATGAGCGCGTAAGATACTGGAGCAAGGAGTGTCGGCTGAGCGGCACGCGTGAGGGCCGAACCGTGCTCTTGGCCTTAGCTTTGACTGCAAGGCGATGTAGTCGGGCCGATCAAAGAAGCCCCAAGCCATTCATTTCGAGGACAGCTCATAGTCAACGTTCGCGCAGGCATTTCGATCCGTTCTCGGAAATCGAGTTTGTGCTCGATGGTTTGACGAGGTACTACGGAGCGCCCCGAAATCGATCGTCGCGTGTAGAGATGTTGGATATTGTGTCGAAGAGAATCCCCTCGCCTGGCGCGTACACAATTGCGATCACGTCGCCACCGTACCTCAACGCCCAGGACTATTACAGGAATTCTAAGCTGGAGCTCTGTCTACTTGAGGGACTCCTGCCGTTTTCAATGAGTTCGCTCAGAGAGCGGTTCATTGGAACGGAGCGAGGCGACTTGGCTTTGCGGGTTACGGAATCGGATCGTGTGTGGAATCTGAGTCATATCGATTGTTTGCGGCAGCTTGAGAGCGCCCACCGACGTCACGCTGCCGTCGTACATAGATACTTTGCCGACATGCGGCTTGCATTGCGGTCCGTGAAGGCGGCGCTTCGCCCCAAGGGACGTTTGGTTTTAGTGTGCGGCGACAATCTTGTCGGTGGAGTGCGAATCCCGACTTGGGCCATCCTTGAGAAACTGGCTGGCGAGCTCGGATATTCGTTTGTCGACCGTTTTGGCGATCAGATACTTCGTCGGCACGTACCACCGAAGCGCCTAGGACATCGGGGATTGATCAAAGAAGAAATAATCTCGGAGTTTCGCGCTTGATGGTCCGGCTCGTAAGATCTGCGGTGGCTGAGGACCGATTACGTTTGACTGCAACTTCGTGAGTGCGCCGCGTTGTGGGTGCCAGCGTGGCGCGGAGGGCATCATGCGCTAACGTGAGCCTTGACATCGATAGACGGCGTCTTAGCAGATTACTCCCCGGAAGTCGGCTCGTGTCCGGCGATCCCTCGCCCTCGCGGAAGAACTCGCAAGCTTTTGTCTGAGGTTCCGTTTGCATAGATCGCCTGTAACGGAGCAGTGTTTACTATTTTCAGGAGTGATGAAAGCGATGGTCTGAATTGTGAGGAATCCACCGGAAGACGAACGGCTGCGGTACCCGTTTCGAGTACACTCTTAGCGAAAGAAGATGACCGACTCAGAGAAGGACGCCGTCGCCAACATGGTTGAACAACGATGGGTTGATTTCCAGATGGCCCTATCAGACAGCAAGCGAAAATACCCAGCTCAGGAATTCAACAAGTTCGCTGAAGCCGTCCGAACCTACATTGAAGAGAGTAGGAATGATCCGCTCGTCCATCGAAAGGTTGTGCAAGTCGTCAACGGCCTAACTGACTCTCTTAAAGTGGGACGCGATCGGATTCCAAATGAGGTCCTCGAAGAAGCAGGTCGATTAGAATGTCTGATGTTCGCCGGATACGATCCACATTTCGAAGGCGATGAACCGCCAGGGCTCTGACGCAGACCAACATCAATTCGCGTCTCTTCAACGACAGCGTACAAAGGCGAGCGGCTTGCGAATACTGCGCGCCGGAGGCGCCGGGCGAAGCAATAACTTTGGTTCTCCCTGAGGCTCGATTTAAGCATAGCCTTAGTTTGATGTTCTGCCTCTCGGTCAGAAGTGACGTCTGCACGCGCGCCGCGACCGTTACGTCAAGCATTTCATGCTGACCGACCTGCGCCATGCCCTCTGTGGATTTCGACGGTCCCCGGCACTCACGGCCGTGGCCGTTCTATCCATCGCGCTGGGCATTGGAGCAAACACGGCCATTTTCACCCTGGTAAACGCGGTTCTCTTGCGAACACTTCCAGTGCCGGAGCCAGATCGATTGGTAATTTTCACGCTGAGTACGGCGGACCGCTTCATCGGGAGCATGATCAACCGAACGCTCTACCAGCAGATTCGGGACAACGCAGCCGTTTTGGATGGATTTGCAGCAATGACGAACCTGCCGATGGCGATCGCCGGAAGCGGCGGCGCCGAGCATGTTCTCGGCCAACTCGTTTCCGGAAACTTCTTCGAGACCCTCGGAGTCCGCGCCGCTATCGGGCGATTAATTGTCCCGGACGATGACCGCGTGCCCGGGTCCCTGCCGGTGTGCGTTGTCAGTTACGGACTGTGGCAGCGGCGATTCGGCGGCGACCCAGCGGCCATCGGAAGCAAAGTCCAGATCAATGGTCACCCGTTCACGATCATCGGCGTCACACCAAAGAACTTCGTCGGTTTCAACCAAGGCAGCGAAATGGATATCAGCGTGCCACAGCTCGCCGCGGGAATATCGCAAGACCACTTCCTGGCCACCTTCGGAAGGCTCAAACGCGGCGTTAGCAGGGAGCAAGCACAAGCAGCTATCGATCTGGTCTATCACCGGTTCGAAACGATTCCGCGCAGTTCGACCCTCAAATTAGCCGATATCCGAGTAGTGCTTCAGCCGGGAAGCCAAGGCTTCAGCCTCTTGCGGACCACTTATGAGAAACCGCTACGGATGCTGATGGTGGTGGTCGGTTTGCTGCTGTTGATAGCTTGCGCCAACGTCGCGAACCTGCTCATGGCGCGCGTATCGGGACGAGAGAAAGAGATCGCGGTGCGGCTCGCGCTGGGAGCGGGCCGAAGGCACCTCATCCGGCAGATTTTATCTGAAAGCCTGTTGCTGACGACGACTGGAGCGGCGCTCGGGCTGATGCTCTCCTATTGGTTGGATCGGGTACTGCTAACAGTGGCCCCACCGATGACGGGAGGATCGATCTTACTCAACGCTAGCCCGGATTGGCGTGTACTCGTGTTCACGCTGCTCATTGCGATTCTTCTCAGCGTCCTGTCTGGCATTGCGGCGGCGATCCAAGCGACCTCGCCAGTGATGAGTTCGGTGCTCAAAGGCGCAGCGGGCCAGCGGGTGCTTAGTCGAATCTCGTTCAGGAATGCATTGCTTGTGACCCAGGTTGCGCTGTCGCTGGTGTTGTTAATCGGCGCCGGACTGTTCTTGCGAAGCTTGCGCAATTTGAGATCCGTGGATATAGGGTTCGATCCGCGCCGCCTGATTGTCCTGACGCTCGAACCTGGACTCAACGGATATTCTCAGACGGCAATCCGCAGTCTCACCGATCGTCTGCTTCAACGCGTTCGGAGTCTTCCCGGCGTGGTCGCGGCCAGCCCGGCGATGATCAGCCCACTTTCCGGCGAGTTCGCCCTTGCGAAAATCAGCGTGCCCGGGTATCAACTACGACCGAACGAGCGGGGGATCATCGCGACGAATTGGATTGGACCGGCGTATTTCAAGACGCTCGGCACATCCTTAGTGGCTGGCAGGGCGTTTAGCGAACAGGACGGCGACTCGAAAAAGGTGGCGATCGTCAATGAAATGGCCGCAGCTCATTACTGGGCGCACGAAAACCCAATTGGCAAGCATGCGATTACCAGTGACGGGGATTGCGAGATCGTGGGCGTGGTAAAGAATGTGAAAAGCAAATCGCTGCGCGGGGAGGTGGAGCCCGCATTGTACCTGCCGTTCCGGCAAAATGCGCGTGGACACGTTACTCTGCACGTGCGCGTGTCGGGTGAAACAACGCTCGTAACCTCGGCGCTGTTGAGGGAGATACATGCGCTCGATCCAAATCTGCCGGCATACAATGTAACGACAATGGAGCGGCAACTCGATCGGTCGATTGCGTTGGATCGACTGATGGGTACGCTGACTACACTGTTCGGACTCTTGGGCGTTGTGCTCGCGGCCATCGGGTTGTACGGGATGATAGCATTCACTGTCACCGCCCGAACGCGGGAGATCGGCATTCGCATGGCTCTCGGCGCAGATTCGGCCCGAGTGTTGCGTCAAGTGATCGGCGAAAGCGCGGTGTTGACGGTTATGGGAATTGCACTAGGTATACCGGCGGCGCTGTGGGCGTCGCGTGCTCTCGAATCGTTCCTCTATGAGTTGAAAGCCACCGATCCTTTGACTTATGGCGCGCTGGCCATCATGCTGGCGGCGGTCTCGCTCAGCGCAGCGTGGATTCCGTCCCGGCGTGCAGCACGGGTCGATCCAATGGTCGCGTTGAGATATGAGTAGCAACGCGTTAGTCAAGAACTTGTCGACAAAGTAGGTTGTCGTTGTTGCCTCGATGGCATTGCGACCCGCTTTCAACCAGCGAACCTGCGGAGTGGCTCTTCGAAGCAAGTGTTATCGGCAATCCGGAATAAATCACGTGATCGTCTAGGTCGGTGATCGTCTAGGTCGGCGTTGCTTTGATGTGAATCGGCGAACGACAAGGCGGTTTGCACAAGCGACCCTGGGCCGTGTTTTCGTCCAAAGTGACTTCGCCCTTCCACTATTCGTAAATACTAGTCGACAAGTCGCGAGGAATCGTTCGCACCGCTCTGGCCAACGCGCCGGCGCTCCTAGACTGGTTCAAGCAAGCGCGAAGTTTCTATTCTGAGCTGCAGCATCTACTCACCGCGCAGAGCTTGAATCGGGTCGATGCGCATCGCCCGCCAGGCCGGGACAGCGCTGGCCGTGGCCACCACCAACAGCAAGATGAATGCAGCGCCCACCAACGTCGCCGGATCTGTTTCAGAGATGCCATATAGGAACCGGGACAGAAATTGCCGTAACAAAATGGCGGCGGCGATCCCAAGCGAAACACCCGTAAGTCCCATCCAGATCCCCTGACGAAGGATCAGCCACAGAAGAGTGGAGGGGTCGGCTCCGAGCGCAACTCGCACTCCCAGTTCCTGCGTTCTTTGCGCAACTAGGTAAGAAATTACGCCGTAAGCGCCGATCGCGGCAAGGAGTATCCCCAAACCGGCGAACAGGCTAAGTAGAACTGTAGTCAGCCGCGTATTGGAGATGGACCCGCTGAGGTACTCGCTCAAGGTTTGCACCTCCGACAAGGGGACCTCTGGGTCCAGCTCTTTGATAGCGTCTGAAATGGCGGACGACATGCTTGCGGGATCCGCTTTGGTCTGAACCACAATGTCCTTGAAGCCGTAATTGACTGCGGGCTGCTGGCGGAACAGTCCCAGTATTTGCGGAGCGGGCGGTGCGCCCACACCGTCGTTTGGGAAGTCGGTGAAGACGCCAATTACGGTCACCAGGCTCGTCGACACTGCACCTGCGGTTGAAGCGCCAAGGAGCCCTCGCGGCGGACCCATCTGGATTCGCCGCTGGAGTGGGTTGTGGTTCGGAAAGTAGCGCTTCACGAACTCCTGGTTGACCAACGCGACGGGCATGCTAGTTGCCGTGTCCGATTCGGAGAAATCACGGCCCGCGACGATCGACATCCCCATGACGGGCAAATAGCGATGATCCATCACTGCCCACCGCGTAGTGGGAACGTCCGCCAGGCGGGATGGCGCGCGGCCCTCAATGGTGAACATCTGGGTCCAGGGGATAGAAGGGGGAAAGGCCGTCGTCACGCTCGCGTCCACAACTCCGGGCAGCGAGCGCAGCCGCTCACCGAATCGTTCACAAAATTGCGTAATCGAGCGGGCATCCGGATATCGTACAGGCGGCAAATAGAACTTTGCTTTCAGTACATGATCCGGGCTGAAACCAAGATTCTGGTGTTGCAGGCGGAGAACACTCTGGGTCAGGAGCGCAGCCGCGAAAACCAGAACCAGCGACAGCCCAATCTCTGCGATCACCAGTGCACGCCGGAACGTTGCTTTCGCCACGCCAGCAGCTCCGCCACGGGCACCTTCCTTCAATGTGTCGGCGATGGAAACGCGCGTTCCAGCCAACGCGGGCCATAAGCCGAATAGCGCACCGGTGAGAATGGAAATCGCAAAGGCGAACAGGAACACGCGAGGATCGAGGGAAACGGACCAAAATTCTGATAACGAACCGAACGAACTGGTGTACGGTGACTCTGTCATCACAGAACGTGGCGAAAGCGCGGCCGATACCAGCCAAGACAGCGCCAGGCCCAACAAACCACCTGCCAATGAGAGCAAGCAAGTTTCCAGGAGCAATTGGCGCAGAAGCCTCCATCGGCTCGCGCCCAGCGCCGAGCGGAGCGCCATTTCGCGATAGCGCGCCGAGTTGCGCGCCAGAAGCAAACCTGCCAGGTTCGCGCACGCGATCAGAAGAACCAAGGCAACGGCTGCGGCCAGCATCAGCAGGATCGGCCGAACCGGGCCCGATCGCGCATCGGCGAGCGGCACGATGGTGGTGGTGATGCCTTCATCAATGGCGTGCTCGCGCGCCAAACGCGCAGAAATAGCAGCCAGCTCAGCGCGCGCCTGATCGTAGGAGACGCCCCGCTTCAGGCGCGCCAACGCTTCCCCGTCACGCACTCCACGGGCGGCTTCGGTCCAGTACTGGGGAAACGAATACGGAGTCCAGATCCGGATCGGGCCGCCGGTTTGTTCCATCCAGGGTGGAATGACATCCGGCATCACTGCGACAATCTCGTAGGTCTCACTGTTAATGCGTATCGTCTGGCCCAGAATCCGCGGATCGGAGTCAAACCGGCTGCGCCAGAGACTTTGGCTGATCGCGGCTACGAACTGCTTTCCGGGCTGGACTTCCTGTTCGCTGAACAGCCGTCCCACCACCGGCTGAATCCCTAAGAGAGAGAAGTATTCACCGGGCACTAGGCCGACAATCATTTCCTCGGGGCGGCTCGAGCCCCGGACGCCGCTGACATTCTTCCGCCAGCGTTCGTATACGACCATGCCTTCAAATCCGCCAGCCGCGCTGGCCATGTCGCGGGTGTCCATAGGCGAGGGAGCGCCAAGCGATCGTCCGCCTTTGATGGATTGGAGCCGCACCAGGCGGTCCGGAGAGGGAAATGGGAGCGGCCGAAGCAGTGCCGCATCCACGGCGCTGAAAATCGCCGTGTTGGCGCCGATACCCAGCGCTAGCGTGGCGGCAGCAACCACGAAGAACACCGGCGTGCGGCGAAGCGACCGTGCACCGATACGCAGATCGCGCAGAAGGGATTCGAGTGCCATAAAGGTCCAGACGTCGCGGCTCTCCTCCTGAAGGACTGTGGCGTTACCGAAATGCGAGCGGGCCGCCCGGAGGGCGTCCTCACGACTCATGCCCGATGCCATCAAGTCGTCGGTCTGTTCTTCGATATGGGCGGCGATCTCGCTCGCAATCTCCCGGTCCACCCTGTCGCGAACGAACAGCCGACCGATGCGCCTCATAATTCCGCCGGCCTCATGACCCGCCTAATTCCGGCAAGCATCCGTTCAAAGCTGGAGACCTCCCGCTGGAGTTGTTTTCGGCCCGCCGGAGTAATCCGGTAAATCCGCACTTTCCGGTTGTGCGCAGAGACGCCCCATTTGGCATCCACCCAACCCTCGCGGAGAAGCCGCTGCAGAGCGGGATAGAGCGTACCTTCCTCAATCTGGAGCAGATCATCGGAGGTGTCGCGGATTTGCTGCGCGATAGCGTAACCATGCAGGCTGCCGCGGCGGAGAACGTGGAGCACCATCATTTCTAGGGCGCCGGGGAAGAGATCACGTCGTTCGTCGCTCATAAGTCTTCTAAGCCTAGATGCTCAAGGCATAGAGTGGCATGTTAAGAACGTTGTGTCAAGGCAGCGATCGACAGCAGGACAATGCCGTGCCTGGTCTCCAGGCTCGGTCTGGGCGGAATCTATCACAACCTGCTGTCTCCACGTGAGGTGGCAACAAATAGATCTCCCCTTACGGCGAAGGATAGTTCTATCCTCGCCGACAAGGACGGACCTAGGATTCGGTTCCTGGAACTTCCGCCGACACTCTTTCGTAACCCATTGATATGAGAACCTTTCGGATCAAAGCGCTCGTCACATTCTTGGCGGCGGCCCTTCCATCTGGCGCTCAGAACTTCCTTACCTCGGAACAGTGGAGGGAGGATCTTCATCTTCTGGCGCGGCAGATTCCTGATGCTCACCGGGATATGTTCCACGCAGTCTCTCGAGCGGATTTTGACTCCGCGGTCGCCGAAATCGACCGGCGAATTCCTACGCTGTCCGATTACGAGATCGTCGTGGAGTTGGCTCGCCTGGTGGCCATGCTGGGCGAGGGGCATACACGCATCAGCCTGCCCAACCAGCCCGAAGCAATGGACCCAGCCGGACGGGAATCCAAAGCAATTACTCCAGCCAAAGATCCCCGTCTTGCATTTCACCGTTTGCCGCTGCGGATGGCCTGGTTCAGCGATGGATTGTTTGTTGTAGCGGCCACACAAGAATTCCGGAGCCTTCTGGGTGCTCAGGTTCTCCAGATAGGCGATCGCCCTGCCGCCGCTGCTTTGGAGGCGATCCAGCCCGTCATAAGCCGCGATAACGACACGGCCTTCCGATTGGTTGCACCCGACTTTGCCACGATTCCTGAGATTCTAAGCGCGATGAAGATCACTCAAACCCCATCCGGGGTTCCGTTCAAACTCCGTACGGCGAGTGGGGAAGAGGTCACGCAGGACTTCAGGCCGCTCCTCTTAAATGCGTCAGCATCGTGGATCGACGTATTTGAAGCTCGGCAAGTGGCCCGGCCGCTTTACCTCCGCCAGCCCGAGAAGCACTACTGGGTTGAATACTTGGAGGGGCAGCGAACGGTCTACGCGCGGATCAGCGCCATTCTGGATTCACCCGAACTGAGCACCGCTTTGTTTTCCCGTGATCTCTTTGCATTCATTGGCTCACATGCCGTGGATCGGCTGGTGCTCGATTTCCGCGGATCTCCAGGAGGGAATAATCAACTGTTTCGGGGTTTACTCCTCGGCTTAATTCGCGAGACCACGATCAACCAACCGGGGAAGCTTTTTGTACTCATCGACCGTGGTACGTTTTCCGCAGCTGTCGGCGCGGCTGCGGACCTTGAGAACCTCACAAATTCGATCTTCATTGGTGAGCCCACCGCTGGAGCCCCCAGTTCCTGGGGAGATCCAAAGCGGCTCACGCTGCCGAATAGCGGCCTGGTCGCGAGGCTCTCGTCGGTTTATTGGCGAGACTCAACTCCCGACGCGTCCCGCAAGGCTGTCACACCAGATATTCCCACTCCACTTTCGTCGGCGGACTACTTTGCAGGCCGCGATCCGGCGCTGGAAGCGGCTAACCGGTTCCCGCAACAATCCAGCCTCGCTGACATTCTGGAGAACGTGTTGAAATCTGGTGGCGGGCTCGGCTCGTTACAGCGCCTGTATGCCCAGAGGAAGAGTGACCCGGCCTGGGCCGGCGAATCGACGAAAGAAGCGCTTCAACGGTTGGGAACCTATCTCATTTCGAAAAAGCTATACCAGGGAGCTTTTGTGACCTTCGTAGCAAACATGCGGGAATACCCCGATTCTCTGGCGGCTGCCATCCAGGCTGCCGAGACAGCCGAAGCCCAGGATCCTAACGACAAAGGCGCTGCAGACCTGGTTAACCGATTGAGTGCTCTACGAGGTCAGCGGTAGGACACTCCCGCCTAACGGCGAAGGATAGTTCTATCCTTGCCGACAAGGCAGGATCTATTTTCCAGGACGCCGTGGGTGACACTGGCACAAGCCAGCAACGGCGACAAACAGCCATGCAGGCCCGAGCCGACTCAAGGCAGGCCTTGCCGCGCAGATTGAGTCATACTGGCCTTGTCATGTTTGATGTGGTGTTTCAGGACCTGCGCTACGCGCTCCGCACGCTGAGCAAGAGTCCGACTTTCGCCGCCGTCGCGATTCTCTCGCTTGCTCTCGGCATCGGGGCCAATACCGCCATCTTCAGCTTGATCGATGCACTGATTCTCCAATCTCTGCCGGTCCCTCATCCCGAAGAGTTAGTCCAGGTGATGATGGGCAAGGATAGCTACATTGGTTTCTCCAATCCTACCTGGGAGCATCTTCGGGATCGTCAGGATGTCTTTTCGGGAATCTTCGCCTTTGGTCGCTGGGGATTTAATCTCGCCGCAGGCGGCCCAGCTCGTTTAGTCCAGGGCAACTATGTGTCGGGGCAATATTTCGATACTTTAGGCGTACACGCAATATTGGGCCGCATGCTGACACCCGCCGACGACACACGCGGCTGCGCCGGTGCCGCTGTTTTGAGTTATGGCTTCTGGCAAAGCGAATATGGCCCCCGCGCCGACATCATGGGCAAGCCGATCTCTATCGACCAGCACCCTATCGAAATTGTTGGCGTCGCTGAACCGGGATTTAACGGCACCGAGGTCGGCGGCTCGGCCGACGTTATGCTGCCCCTTTGCGCGGCAGCCGTCATCGGGAGCTACCCCAGAATGCTCGAGGTGAACTTCTATCCAGTTGGCTGGCTGCAAGTCATGGGCCGTTTGAAGCACGGCCTTTCGGCCAGCCAGGCGACGGCCCGATTGAAAATACTCGCGCCTCAGATTTATCAATCGACACTCGATCAAAGCGGGATAACCAGAGAAGACGGTCGTCAGGTGCGGCCGGAATCGAGGGAGGAATACCTGCATCGAACCCTCGATATGTACCCGGCGGCCAACGGAATCTCCTATCTGCGCAGAGAGTACACGCGAGCGCTTGCGGTTCTGATGACGATCGTCGGCGTGGTGCTGCTAATCGCATGCGCCAACGTAGCGAATCTCTTGCTCGCGCGTGGAGCGTCCCGGCAGCGCGAGATCGCGATTCGCATGGCCGTAGGCGCGCGTCGGAGCCGTCTGATTCGCCAGTTGCTCACCGAAAGCCTGCTCCTGTCCGGTATCGGGGCCGCGTTGGGCGTTCTGTTCGCTCGATGGGGAGCCCGTCTGCTGGTCCGGTTTCTCGATGCGCCTCTAGATCTAACGGTGAATGTTCGCGTGCTCGCGTTTACAGCCGGCATTGCCGTTGTCACGGGCCTCCTGTTTGGCATTGCTCCGGCGTGGCGAGGCACTCGCGTCGATCCCCAGTCCGCGATGAAGTCCAATTCTCGCGGTGTGATTGAAGGTTCGAAGCTCGGCCTCGGCAAAATGCTGGTCATGGCGCAGGTGGCGCTGTCATTCCTAGCTGTGGTGGGTGCGGGATTGATGCTCTCCACATTCTGGAAACTTATCTCACTCGACGCGGGATTTGACCGCGACCACGTTCTGCTGGTTAATGTCGATCTTCGTGGCGGCAATTATCCGGCCGTACGGCAGTCCACGGTGTATCAGCAGATCTTGGACCAGTTGCGCACCATTCCGGGTCTCCGCTCCGCCAGCGTTTCCTCCATTACGCCCGTATGCCATTGCCGCTGGGCCGGTGAAGTAGTGGTCGATGGCTACACCCCCAAATCGCGCGAAGACGCCATGGCCTCCTTCAACAGCATCAGCGATGGGTACTTTGAAACCATCGGCACGGCTATCGTCAGGGGGCGCGATTTCAACAGTCACGACACGTCCGCTTCGACGAAGGTCGCCATCGTCAGTGAATCCATGGCCCGGAAATACTTCGGCGTGGCGAATCCCCTAGGGCGACATTTCCGTGTCCAGGATGGAAACAGCCCGGGCGATCCCCTCGAAATCGTCGGCATCGTGAAGGACGCGAAATATGGTTCGTTGCGTGATGAACCATCGCCCTTTGCCTTTATCCCGTGGAGCCAGGGTGGACCGCCCGGGTCGCTCACCGGTTTCGAATTGCGAACCGCCGCGGCTCCGACCACGCTAATTTCTGGGGTGAAATCCGCCATCGCCCGCGTCAACCCAGACGTGTCCATCACGTTCAAGACTCTGGCCGCCAAAGTGGACGACTCGATCCAGCGTGAAACGTTGCTCGCGATGCTATCCGGCTTCTTCGGCGGCCTCGCCCTCCTTCTGGCCACCGTTGGACTCTACGGCGTAATGTCATACAACGTGGCACGAAGGCGCAATGAAATTGGCATTCGCCTGGCGATGGGCGCAAGCCGGTCCTGTGTACTGCGTATGGTGCTCGGCGAGGTCGCGATTTTGATCGCTGTCGGCCTGATGGTCGGCTTCGGCGCCACGCTGATGACGACGCGACTGGTAGCAAGCTTTCTTTATGGCCTCCGGCCAAATGATCCATGGACGCTCGGCATGGCGGCGGCGCTGCTAGCGATGGTAGCGACGACTGCTGGATATTTGCCCGCTCGCCGAGCTTCCCGTCTCGACCCGATGGCCGCTCTTCGTGAAGAATAAAAGCTTTGGGAGCATCTACCCAAAGGCGCTTGAAAATCTCGACACCGACCGTTGATGTCCACCAGTAACGGCGAAGGATATCCTTGCCGACTACTCAGTAGCATTCGGTCGGCTCACCTTTTTCTGCGTCGCACAGACGACAAGATCGTTTGAGGGACGTAGTATCATTTACCAATTAATGTACGATCCTTTTTCCCTGGGCCGATTCGCCGTTGTCGAGAGGAGCATGCAGGCGTTCGACGCCGCTCGCAACCGTACCTTTCCTTGCGACGTCTGGCGTCCAAAAGCCGGTTCGAACTTGCCCGATCATCCTTCTCTCTCATTCGAGCGGCGGCAGCGGCAGGCGAGGCTACACATTCCTGACGAATCACCTGGCCAGCCATGGCTACATCGTTGCGGGACTGAATCACTCCGAACTAGTCGCGCTCGAGCTTGGACATCGAGACGGCGAAACTCCTGAACAGCGGACCGCGCGTGCCGAAGCCACCATCGCGAGCCGCGTTCCGGACATTCGATTTCTTCTCGACTATCTTTTGACCGAAGCGCAGCTCAAACTCGCCCCTGTAGGAATCGTCGGCCATAGCTTCGGCGGCTGGACAGCGCTCGCCTCTCCCGACGTGGTGCATGAAATCCGGGCGGTTGTGGCGCTTGCGCCCGCCGGAAGTTCGAATCCGAGGCCGGGGATTCTGCGATCTGGCGTTTAAGTGGGGCCGCGACGTTCCGACGCTCGTTCTCGCAGCGGACAACAACGTCTGCCTTCCGATCGACGGTATGTACGAGATTTTCGAAAGAATACCTGCCGCGAAACACCTGATCGTTCTTCGCGGCGCCGACCATATGCATTTCATGGATAACGTCGAGCAGATGCACGAAACGATCCGGACTTCGCCGCCTTGGATTCCGGAGTTAGATTACCTCCAGAAGGAAATGCGTCCGATTGCCGAACTCTGCACGGGCGAACAATCTCACTTGTTCGTCCGAGGACTCACGGTCGCGCACTTTGACGCCGTGCTGAAGCAAAATGACCAAGCGCGCCGATTCCTCGCTGGCGACATTCAGGCCGAACTCGCGTCCCGCGGCGTAGAGGCCTTCGCGCATGCGGCTGCATAGGCGGTAGCTTTAGTCGCGGGCGCCAGCCGAATACCGACCTTCGTGCTCATACTTCACGAGCCAATTCTGGGAAGTCGCACAGGTGTCGATCTGTCCGTGCCAACTCGCGCAGTGGAGCGCTTCCCGGATGTTGTGTTGGTAGCGTAACGTGTGACGGCCAAGTATAGATCTGCACTTACCGACAAGGCCGGGCTATCCAAATGAACACGGGGCTGGGAGACGTCAGATGTGCCTGGTTCCGCGTTCTGCAACTCGTGTTTCTGTATCGCGTAGAGCACAATTTTCGCACTCTCGTCTCCCACGGACACAACGCGTCGGCTTGGAAAATAACGGGGAAATCATTGTAAGGAAGTCGGCCCGCACGGTACTACATAACTGGGAGCGTACTGAATGATCGAGATCGACAGGTTGAGGAAAGGCTTCGGCCCGGTGGAGGCACTTAGGGACGTTTCGTTTGTCGCTCCCGATGGGGCTATCACCGGACTCCTGGGTGCCAATGGAGCTGGAAAGTCCACGACGCTCCGAATCGTTTGCGGAGTGCTGAAGACGGATTCGGGTTCTGTTCGCGTGGATGGAATAGCAACGGACGCAGACCCGATCCTCAGGCGGACCCGGATCGGTGCCTTGCTGGATCAGTCTGGCATCTATCCGCGGCTTACGGCACGCGAGAATCTAGCCTACTTCGGTGCATTGCGGGGGATGTCAGGGGCGGCGCTCCGGGAGAACGCCAGTCATGTGATTTCACTACTCGGTATGGAGAACATCGCCGACCGACGTACAGCCGGATTTTCGCATGGGGAAAGAATGAAGGTCGCACTGGGACGAGCCCTGATTCATTCGCCCAAGACGTTGCTGCTCGATGAGCCCACGAACGGGCTTGATGTGCCTGCGGTGCGAGCATTGCGCCAGCTTCTGAGCGAACTGCGCGATGAGGGCGTTTGCATCGTGTTTTCGAGCCACGTTCTTGAGGAAGTCCGAGTGTTGTGTGATCGTGTCGCAATCATTTCAGGCGGAAGAGTTGTGGCGGAAGGCACGACTGATGGACTATGCCGCCAAGCCGCTGCGACCAGTCTCGAAGACGCCTTCATCAGACTGACGGAAGGGACTGGAGGGGGGAATGTCACCAACGCTGATCGTTGCCCATAAGGAGATACTCGACCATTTACGTGACCGGCGGTCACTGGTCTCCGCGATGCTGTTTGCCGTGATGGGGCCATTGGTAGGAACCTTCGTACTGGCCTCCGGCCACGGGGCGGGGCGCGGCGGTCCTTCGGAACTGGTGGCTATGATGTCGGTCTTCGCACTCGTATCGGTCTTCGTCGGAGGGATGGGCGTAGCCTTGGATGCGGTCGCGGGAGAACGCGAGCGGCGGTCGCTCGTTCCGTTAATGATGAACCCTGTGCGGCCGATCGATCTATTGGCGGGAAAGTGGCTGGCTGTTTCGGCATTCGGGGCGGTTGGCCTTGCAGTCAATCTATGCGGCTGCGCGGCGTTGTGGATTGCCGCGAACGAATCGTTCGCGCCGTCCGCCGGCCTTGACCGGGTCACCCTACCGCTGGCGGGTCTAGTTTGCCTGGTTCCGTTGGCTGCGGCACTGGAATTGCTCGTTTCGACAGCTTGCCGAAGCGTGAAAGAGGCCCAACCATACACATCGATCCTGGTGTTCTTGACCATGGGCGCGGGCATGCTGGTGGAGTTTCTTCCTCAGCTGGCCGGAAGGTGGTGGTTCCTGACGCCCGTCGCCGGCCAGCAGTTCATGATCGACCTGACGAGGCGGGGAGAGACCGTCGCGCTCATGCCTGCTCTGTTGCTCTGTACCATTACCATTGGGCTTTCATTTGCCACACTTGTAGCGGCGGCGGAACTTCTAGGACGCGATGAAATCGTCTTCGGCAGCTAATTCTCATGAATCTCTGCCAGCGGACGATCTCGATGTGCGCTTTGGGCGCCTCATTGAGGCCAATCGAGGCGCACTCGCCCGCCTCGCTACGGCGTATACGCGGACCAAAGCGGATCGCGACGATTTGCTTCAGGACATTGGGATTTCTTTGTGGCAAGCATTGGCACGGTTTCGCGGGGAGTGCTCGGAACGCACATTTCTGTTTCGGGTCGCGCAGAATCGTGCCTTCAGTTGGGAGGCGCGAAGAGGGAAGATCGAGTCGACGAACGAAGAATTGCCGGACCGGAGAGATCCGCGGCCCGATCCTGAGCAGGAGTTACTGGAGCATGAACGGGAAAATCAGCTGGCCGAGGCGATTCGGCAATTGCCGCTGATCTACCGGGAAGTGTTGACGCTTGCGTTGGAAGGCATGAGCTACGGTGAAATCTCGGCGATCACTGGTATTTCCGAATCGAATGTGGGGGTCCGCTTGAATCGCGCGAGGCAGATCGCGCGGGAGAATTTGGAGGAAAGAATCCATGAACGGCGACGCTGAGTGGGAAGACTGGAGCAGACGATGGCATGGAATGCCAGTCTCGGCGGGTAGCCTGGAGGATTGTACGGTCATTCCTCAGCGGCCGCGCAAGCTGCTGTCCGTTGTCATGATCGTCCTATTGCTGGCCGGGGTGGCATGGGAAATCTTTCTCGGACATTCCCCGGGGTGGGCAGTCGTTTGGCTGGTTGCTCCAGTGGCATGGGTAACATTGCGCTGCTTGGCTTGGAGGGTAGCGGCAACTGCGGGTGAAGTGACGGCAGTGTACGCCAAGGCGATTGCAGGTTGGAGCCGAGCAGGAGTGTTCATCAGTATTCTTGGGGTTGCGGCGTCCGTAGCGATTGCGGCTCGATGGATCGATCATCTTTCGCGCAGCGCTCACGGTGGGGCATCGTCTCTTGCAGGGGGCGGTTCGTTGTTAGCAGTAGCGATCTGTTCGATGGTGCTTTTTTCAAGAGACGCGCTTGAGTCGGTGCGAGTACTCCGATTCATCGCGGTTCTTAAACAGGAGGCCAACGCAGGCGCTGGCGAGGCTGGCCCAAGCGCAAGTTGGTCTGCGCGTCCCGGCGGCTTTCGTCTTGGTGGCAGGCGGCGACGTTCGAGTAAGAAAGGAGCGGTTTGATCAAGACGGAAGCGGAACGCGATCGATTTCGCGAGGAAGAGACGGTACGGTGGGAGGTGCGTCACGAGTTGCGCAGAAAGCGGCATCCACAACTCATGTTAATGATGGTCATCTGGACGGCAGTTCTCACGGTCCTCGCGCTGCTTAGTCGGACCCCTTGACCCGCTCAAGGAGCGTGGCCCTTGCGGGATAACTCGCGCAAACGGCGTAGTGTCCCTGGTCGCTATCGGAAGCGACCACAGATTCCGGGGCGGTGCTGGCGCTCCGGGGGCCACTGTGTGCTGGAGGGGACAAGGGCTGCCGCCGCTTTCCCCTTTCTCCGCTAGCGGCGCTCATCGCTGCGCCTTCGGATAGATTCCCTTGACGAAGCCGAACACTTCGTACAAAATCGAGATGCCACCGTCGCGATGCTCCGAGGGTGTTCGGGTTTATTCCGGAATGTCGTTCGGCTTCGCCGGAATCCTCAACACCTGGCGGCGAATCGTACTAACGCCGTGAAAGCGAGCAGGTTTTCGACGTCTCGGGTCGTGGCGACTCGCTCCAGGGGACACGATTCGGTGTGGTGGCCAGGGACTGTCGCCAGCCCTTTTAAGAGCTGCTGAGTACTGACGCGGTTCAGAAAGTTCCGTAGGCCCGACGAGCAGAATGCGCGGGCGCGGGGCGTCACAGCGCGTTTACGATCTCAACGGCCTTCATCATTTGGTCATCTCGCCCAACTGCTAGACCGTCTGAAGAGATCTCAACGTCCGGATTCACTCCATCTCCTTCAAGACTTGCGCCCTTTGAGGTGAACCAGCCAAAGATGGGAATGCGGAGCCAATAGCCACACCCAACTTTGAACTGCACTGCCCCAAGAGCGCTGCCATGCGTTTTTTCCCCGACTACCGTCGCTAGGCGATTCTCGGCTGCAAAATTCGTCACCATCTCCGCCGCGCTATTGGTCCACTCGTTCGCAAGAACGACAATCCGTTTGTGAAACGGCTGTGCGCCGAGTCCCTCAGTCAGGAGCATTAATGATCTGTCCCGGCCCGTATAGCGGGCTAGTGTGAATAGGAGTTCCGGCGGGTTCTTCGGCATAGGTTCATGCGGTAGCTCCTTCGGATCATAGCCAGTCCGCTGACGCTTGGGAGTCAGACTATGGCCGATAGCGATCCGGCCCGGACACATGTAGCTTGCAAGATGAGCAAATCCGAGGCTCCCCCCGATCGAACCGCGCAGATCGACAATCAGGCGGTCGCAGTCTCGCTTGACAAGATCCTCAATCATTCGACGTAGGACGGCGGAGAATCTCATTCCGAAGGCACCAGGGAAATAATTGACTTTGAGCAATCCAATGTTTGGCCCAATCTTCGCGTGAATTGGGCTTTTTGGTTCCACGAATGGTGGACGCATCGCCGTCGCCTTCCTTTTAGGAACTGTTACGGCAATGTCGGTCGCGCGCTCCATACCGACTTTCGCGACAAGAAACGTATACGTCTGAGCGAAACCGAACTGTGGCGTTGCCTGTGATAGGCAGGCGGTTCCGTCCACTGCCTCTAGAATGTCTCCCGGCCCGATTCCAGCGCGATGCGCAGGCCCGCTCTCGAAAACATCCAGAAACATCCATTTGTTCCCGCCGTTTCGCGATAGCTGTCGCAGTGTTGCGCCGATTGTGTGTTGTGGCAGAAAATCTCTCGGAACCGAACTGTAGAAGCCAGTATGGCTGGTCTTGAGCTCACTCAGAAAGTCCCGAACTCCCGCCTCGAACCCCCCGACATTTGCCGCAAGAAGTTCCGATGTCCGACCATCAACACGCGCAGCCCAAGCAGCATAGTCGATCGCGGCGAGATTGATGTGATGGGCAAGAACCCGCTTCTTGATCGCATGTAATATCCGCGTGCGCTGTTTGGAGTCCAATTCCATGTTAGTTCACGCTCCCATTCGACGATGTACGCCGCCCGTCCGTACCTTCAATGATGAACCCGGCCCACTGGTATGGAAGGGCCTTCGATCCCAACGTTCTTAACATGTCCCGCTTTGCGGCCGTCAGTGCCGATGCCGCCGATTGATTTGTCGCTAGATGTGCATAGAACCGCTTCATCAAGAACAGGGACGAACTATCGTCTACCGCCCACAGGGTCGATATCACTGACCTCGCCCCTGCCATTAAGAACGCTCGCGAAAGGTTTGCGATACCGTCCTGCCCCTGCAGCGACCCGACCGCCGTTTCACACGCTGAGAGAACTACTAGGTCAGCCTGCAAGTGCATTTGGGCAATCTCCGACGCTTGCAGAAATCCATCTTCCCCAGCTGAGCGATCGCTCAGAAGCACCAAGGCGGCCCTATTTGGAAAAGTGGAGTCAGCAAAAGCATGCACAGCGAGATGAATAACGCGGTGCGCCTGCGAGGTAGCGGCTTTGAATGCGGCTTCCGTTGCGGAGGCTCCCAACAGTAGATCCACCTTCTGTCCTCGGAACGCAGTCTGTGCTATCCGCACCTCGTCCTCCGAACCAGGAAGATCAACAAAACCAGTACGATTGAACCCTTTCGTGAGAACGGATCTATTCATCGAACTTCCCGCATAAGGCACTCCTCCTACGACCAGCAGGGCCTTGCTGACAGCTTGGAGGCGCTTCTGTTCCCTCAGAAGATAGAAACTGCTCGCAGAAGGTGAATAGATCACGGTTCGAGTTTGCACGACGTACCGCCCGGCCGACTCTGTGAGGGCATCAAACGGCACGAGAAGTAGCTGGCCGTCAGGAACGACAATCAGGGTATCTTTTTGCGCCGCCTCACCGATAGGCTTCAAGAGCGCATCATATAGTTTTCGGGATTCACGCTCCGCAGTCAGCTTTACTTTCACAGCGCCAACATACGACGCGACCATAGCCTCAATCTCTTTTCTGGTGCCCAGGCGTACAATTTGTATGCGTTCATGTGAGATCGTGAGGCAATAAGCGTCACGATCAGCCATTACGTATTCCAGAAGCGCTGCCGATGTCGGCAAGCTCTTCTGAACCTCCTCGATTGCCACGGTGTCGCGCGCATTCGTCTTGAGTATGCTTGCCCCAGGCGTTACCCAACGTGCTTGTTCTTCCAAGAAGATCTCGTCACGGAGGTCGGTCACTTCATGCATTGATCGGGCTGCCATCAGCTTGAGTCGTAGCCCGGAGATCGTCCGCTCGATTGCCTTCGCGGCTGGGGGAGTACTGAGGCCGACCTCCAAGAGATCCGTTGCTACCCGCCCGCGGACTTGCTCAATAATGGAGTACGCCTTCTTTGGATCATTGAAGCGATCGGCGATTAGTGCAAAATGTTGGGCATAGATCTGGCTCGATGCTGTAATTATTGCAGTCTGCTCAAGCACTGTAGAGGCGTGCCCGATCATCGAATCAATGAAAGCCTCCGCCCGGTTATACACTTCATCGGCCTCTTGATACCTGCGACGGGCTATTTGGAGTTCTGCGAGTATTTGCAGATGCGCGGGAAGATGCCAGAGATCTCCACTTGCTTGCGCTGAGGCCGATGACAACGCAGCGAAACGTTCTGCATCTTCGAGGTCACCACTCGCTCGATAACTTTCGGTGGCTTCACCATAGAGTCCAGCAAGCAGCCGGCTCATCCCAGCAGAGTCGCTAAGGCTTACGGCTTCGCGAAACGCCGCCAGCGCAGCTTGCCCGTCGTTTCGGGCTTCTGCAATCTCTGCAGCCAGCCCGTACAACGTCGCTTCGTGTAACGGTCTGTTAGTCTCTCGCGCACGCGCCAAGAATTCCTGGTCGATCCGCTCAGCGGCGTTTAATTGTTTCAAGCCAATCAAAACATCGATCCGAAGCTCTTGTGTCGCAAACTGATCACCGGTGTCTGGAGTTTCGCTCGCGATCTTGATCGCCTGCTCCACAAACGCTAACGCCTGCTCGTACATCTTGGACTCAAATAGACCGCTGGCGAGGATCGTCAAAATCCTGACTTGCGCGCCGGCGTCGCCCGCTTTGGTGGCTTCAGCTAACGCTGTGCCGGCATCTTCGCGTGCCGTTTGGAGGTCGGTGTCGTAGAAGGCTGCTATGCCGAGTTGCGCCATTGCACGATACTGCCACTTCGCGTTACCGAGCTCTTGCGCGAGCTTTTGAACCTGCAGCCAATCTTGCTTCATAGCACCGGCGTTCACCTCCAGGTCCAGATCGCCCTTAACCCTAAGGCAGAACATACGTAGCTCTTTGTCATTCTGGAGCAGAGGCTCGTCATCCAGTTCTTCGGCGAGCTGCGCGGCAACGGTTGCTAGCCCATGTTGGTCACTCTCTACGTTTGCCCTAATCCGGCCCAGTTTCGCGTATAGGGCATTCCTTTGGTCGCCTGCCTGATTAAAAAGACGTTCTGCCTTCTCGAATGCTGGCCCAGCATCACCCCAATTGTAGAGATCAGCGAAGTGCAGGGCGCGGTTTAGGAAGTCGTGTGCTTGAGGCTGTTGTTGTGCCGTCGCAAATGAGCAGCAAAAGCCCACAAGTGCCGCCCGGTACCAGAACCCAGATCGCATAGAGTGCTCCTTTAAAACCTCTCTCCGAATCAGATTTGCGGACGTCACTCAACTACAACGGGGTAGGTCCGCCAGGCGGAGCCAGGCGGTCGAATCATCAAGCTAAAGTTTCCTTTCGTCGCCTTCGCGAGATCCATTTCCAACTCCAGCGCGGTTACGCCATCGTCGCTGTTTACTCGCCCAACCGCGTGTTTGCTAAGAGTTGCCGTCCCCACCGAATTCTCCAAACGGATTTCGTACTCTCCGGCGTCCAGCCCCAGGGGCAGCAGGAGGGTAACTTTCAATAGCTTTTGCGGAAGATGCACTTTCTTTGCGGGCTCATTTCCGTCGCCGCGCGACGGCGAGAATACGGCCAAGTCTACGGTTAGGGGGAGCGGAGCTACAGGGGGAGCAACGTCCGTGGTGTTGGCAGGACCGTGCCGCTTGGGCAGCAGTTTAGCGGAGATCGTCTGCTCGGCACGCCTGAGATCATGGTGCCAGACAAGCAGACCGATGAATACGATCGCCGCCAGTCCCAAAGTCGCCCCTGTTACTTGGAGTCCGCGGGCAAACAGCCGCATGCGACGGAAGTAACTATACTCCTGGAAGCATGGGGAGCACCTTACAACATGCGACGCTGGAAGATCTTGCAGGGTAAGCCCTCGATCTCGATACGCCATCGCTTGTAGGCTGGAGCGGCTGGGACAACCGTCGCGGTTCGGATTCGGACAGCTAGTCTTGGCATACTTCCTACCAAGAGCAATAACGTCTCTCAACGCGGAAGACGTGAAGTGATCAGATTCTGTCATCGCAAACTCATTCGATTTAGCGGCGAACTGCCCTTTCACACGTGAAACAGTCATAACAAGCCCCGGAATCGTTCCAAGGCCCTATCCATCTTTCTGCGAAACACGACCCTTGCACTGTGAGCATCCGCATATCCCGTCAGCCTCGCAATCGTTCGCCATTTATAGTTCAGAACGCGGAGATCGAACATTGTCCGACCCTGCTCGTCCATACAGGCTCGAAACAGCTCGATTCGTCTGGTGTCGTCGAGTCGTCCCTCCAGGTTTGCGGATACGGCGCCTGCAAGTCGTTCGAGGTCAGCTCCATTGACATAGCGGATGCGGCGCTTCTTTCTGAGGCGCCGAACGGTCTCCCGAGCAACAGACCTCAGAAGGTACGTATCGAACGATTCAATAGCCTGGTGGTTGCCCATCATGGCCCGAGACGCACGGTCAACAGACGTTTCCAGAATTTCCGGTGCCTCTGTGTCCTCAGCAAGATACCGTATGACGATCAGACGAGCGCGCTCCCACACCCTATACGCCGCCGCGACCAGCCTGTGGTCGACCGTATTTCCGTCCGTGTCCCGCTCCCTGATCCAGAGTCTTGCATGCGACTCGTTCCGCTCATTCATGGAGGACTCGCCGCCATTTTGAACGTCTTTCTCCACACACTATAAGAGTATTTAGAACTACTAAACCGCAACCAAAAACTGGTACTAAGGTTAAATATTTATTCTTGGGAAGAATACTGGCCCTGTTTAACGAGTATTGGTTGCGGTTTTGACTTGCCGAAGCCTCTTAATGTCATAGACCATCCGACCCGCCGTCCTTAGCCAGTCGGCGACTTCGATATGGTTCGCATTCAGCTACTCCAAGGAATCGGCATGCCCTTAGGACGTAAAACTCAAGAAAGTTCCGATCCGAACTTCGTCATTATCCCCTTCAATTACTTCCAGTTGCCCGAAAGAGACCAAATGGCGATCATCCCAATTTGCATCGCAACGACGGATCGTCACGGAAATGTCATCTCCCAAGCTTGGTTCGAGCGGGGTGTCGCTCCGGTACAGGACCAGCTCCGTGCCATCGCACGCTATAGGCTCGGAGATGTTTACCGTGTCTCGGAGCTGGCAGAGGCCACAATACACAAACTCTGGGAGCACCATGGCGACAACATAGGCTTCCTTCCGTGGCACCGCGTCCTGATACGCGCCACGTGGGAGGCCCGGCACATGGCAGTCGGCGGGTCTCAGTGGCGGAGCCTTCACTTTCTTCCTCTCGCGCTGGGATCGCTTGATCGATACCTTTATCACAAGGGCATGGCCGACGGTCAGACCTTTGAGGAGACCTTTCGCCGGGATGAGTTGCTCAATCTCGTCGAGCAGCGCCTTGAAAAGGAGAATCGGGAGGAGTTCCGGCAGGCTTTAAGAATGCTTCGCGAAGGTTACTACTGGGATGAAATTGCTAAGCGGCTACAGGCCCCCAGCCCAGAAGCGCTAAGAAGGCGTTTCTGGCGCTGGATTAGTAGCGCGTTTCCGCTAGTCCCCGAGTAATATCTGGACTCGCGATATGCCATAATGACTGGCAAAGATGAAGGGTGAAACACCGCAACAGCAATGGGAACGCCTACAGGGCCAGTATCAGAAAGCCGTGCAAGCCTCGTACCCGAATCCCCAGCGGCATGGCTGTCCTGGAACCCACATTTTGCAAGATCTTGCGGCTCGATCAGCCCGACACGAGGAAATCGACGACGATCAAGACTGGAAGCATGTGATTCACTGTGCGCCCTGCTACCAAGAGTATCTCGACCTGCGCGCTGCCTGTCGGCTCCGCCAGAATGGTCCCCTCGCTCACGAGCGTTAGTGCGACTAGGTCCCTAACGATCAGCCCATCACATTCCGGTCAGTTGCCCCACCGAAAGTTCTTCGGTCGGTCAACCGACAGCGCGTGTCGCGCGGCTCACTCCGATTACCACAAATGCGGCTAACGTACTACGCCGCCTAATATATGCGAATTAATGCGAATTATAGACTTGAAAAAGCAGTAGTGAGATAGCTAACGTGGTGGCGGCGTGACAGCCGGCATCACCTCAGGCGAGGCTTCTCAGGTCCGTATACAAAGGCCACCTTAAGCTCAATCTGAGGTTGGACATAGTTCAAAGCAGGCGGTTCTGGAGGAAGTCCGGTGAAAACCTCTTCTGTCGCTTTCGTGACCGCACCCCACATCTCCTCCCTCAAACGTGAGCGGGTTGGATTCCCCGTTGCTATTCGTTCGAGAACTTGGGAATGTGTCGCCGAGGTCGTCGGAATAAAGTCACCGGCGTCCATCAAGTTTAAATACCCAGCGTGGTTGACCTTGAGCGTCAGTGTCAGCCTGCCGGGTTCGGGAGTATCTGTTGGCCAATGTCTGATCCATCCCCGCGTTATCTCGTTCTTTAGGCCGTCAACATACGACTCCAATCCCCTGGCTTCGCCAACCACGGACACCGTCACTTCCGATATGGACGGCTTAGGTTGTTCTTGCGACGGCGCGAACGCCGCGACTGATAATAGCGTGAAAACTAGTGTACAGATGCGCCTGCCGAAGATGGCCAGTTTCATGGCTCGATTATACTCTTCGCGCGCGGTCTTTGGTGCCTTCTTCGCCCGTTTCTTCTTTAGCCCTGTGGCGTGCTTTCCTGGTCTCGGCATGTCAGCCGTGGGCTTCACCTTCTTATCTTCTTCGCTGAAGTCGATGCGGGACATGAATCACTTTTAACTCGATTCGCCGTCCCGCACTGCCCTCCGCCATTTCCTTTATTCATGAACAGGAACAGAGTTCATGAATGCACTGACACATAAGAGTCACCTCTCGCCAAGCGATCGAACGACGCTTGCAATTCAAGGTCAGCTCATGGCAATGGCTGTCGAGGTCTTCGAAATTGGCCTTTTCAATCCTGCTCCGGCACCGAAACAATCAGTCATGATTCCGCGCGTTTGGGCCGCCGAGACGATTCTCAAGTCGATCCCGTGGTTGCGCCTCCAAAATTGTGATGGACGAAACATCTACGTCCGCCCCAAAGGTGAACACCACCTGAGCTTAGTTGATGATCTGTCGAAGGACTCACTTGTAATGATGAAGGCTGCGGGCTTCAACCCGGCTGTGGTCGTCGAAACGTCTCCGACTAATTTCCAGGCTTGGCTCAAGCACCCGGAGCCGCTTAGCAAAGAAGTCAGTACGGCTGCTGCGCGGGCGTTAGCCGAGAAGTTCGGCGGGGACCGGGGAGCAGCCGACTGGCGGCACTTTGGACGCCTAGCAGGATTCACCAACCGGAAAGCGAAATATCTGGACGTCCGTACGGCGTTATATCCATTCGTGCGGTTGATAGAGGCAGAAGGCCAGACCTATCCTGAGGCCGGCCGATTTCTGGCCGCTGTAAAGACCGACCTTGCGCGCCAGAAGGCAGACACCGACCGGATCAGAACACAAATTGCAAAGGTTGCCCCAGTTCTGCCTGAGCAGTTGAAAACCATCGATACATTCCGCACGGACAGCCGTTATGGGGCGGACGGAACGCGAATCGACTTAGCGTACGCCGTCTACGCGCTTGGACACGGAGTTCCAGAAACCGAAGTTGCCGCAGCCCTCAGGTCACGGGACCTTTCCCATAAAGGCAACGAAAACCGGCAAAACGACTACGTGGAACGAACCATAAAAAAGGCGCTCTCGAGAGTTGACCGAGGGCGCTAATGACCGGATTCCGGCGCAGGAAGGGGCCAGCGTTGGATGTGGACAACCGTACGGCTTGGCATCGGTGCCGGTTGGTCAAATGCTTCATGCACGAAACAGTACAGCAAGAAGAGCGTAACCAATGTCGAGCCAACGAGGAAACGCAGGAATTTCTTCGGTCCTAAGAATTCCACTAGCAACAGTAGAACCCACATACTAGAACCTCCAACGCAGTACGGAAAACCCTAGTCCGATACCGACAGCAAACATCAGTATAGCAGCCAGCAATCCCACCACAGACCAGCGAATTATCGCCGGACGACGGTGTGCCTCGTTCACCCGGTGCACATATTCACTCGCCCGCATTCCGGCTAACTGAATATCGCACTGCAAACCTTCCCGAATCTTCTCCGCAGCAGCCTTTACCTTCTCGGCCAGCATGCTTCCGGCTCGCGCTTCGGCTCTCGTCATCGACTCCTTAAATTCCGCGATCAACTGTTGATTGTGCGCGAAATATACTTGCGCCGCTTCCTCAAACACCATGCGGTTCATCGTCACCAGTGCAAATAGTGGATCGCCGGGCTCAATGCGGATGCCGTTTTCGGCCGCGACTTCGCTGATCATTCGTTTTGTGTCTGGCATGTGTGTCGTCTCCTTAGAAAAAAGACAGCTGATCCAACTGTTCGAACAGGTCCCGTTGGACCATCTTGAGCCGCTGTTTGCTCATTACCGTCGCCGTCCCGTTGCGGATTGCATCCTCGAAGGTCCTCTTGCGTGCGATGACCTCCTCGACGTCACGCCCAAAGGTGTCCGGGTTCCTCTTCGCAATATGAACCATGCCGAAGACTTTCGACTCGCTCTCTTTGTATGCCTGCATGTCGGTGAACGTCTTGCCATCACGCTCGATAACGCCGAAGTACTCGTTTAGCCACACCACGATGTTTCGCTCGCCACTGCTATCCGCCAGACTCTTGAACCCTTTCAGCGTGTCCCCAAGCGCCTGCCCGCCCGTTATGACCGTGTGAACGTATAGCTTCCGTCCAGCCTCGGCGAGCATGTCCAGCGCATTGCTTTCCAGCATGAAGCTCCAAAGTGGGACGAAGGTAGAAGCACCATTGTCGACGATGAAGGTTCTCTCTTCGGTGATCAGTCGGTGCAACAGAATGTCGAAGCCACTCGAATCAATCCTGCCGTCGCGCATGAGCGCCAGGTGCTCGGCGCCCAGCTCGGCATATTGCGCGAAGGTCTGATTCACCGGATCGCTGTCGATGCAGTGGATTTCCCTGCCGTGATGGCGGAAGTATTGGGCAAGAATGCTGGCGACCAAGCTCTTGCCGACGCCGCCCTTGCCTTGCAATGTGATATGAATCGTTGGTCTTGCTGATGCTGCTTTCAAGACGCCTGCGATTCCTTCGTCAAGATGTTCAATGCTCCTGGACATTAGCTCCCTCCTTGAATTCCGCTTCATCCACCCCTAAAGGAATGGCGAGGCCGTTTTGGGACGCAAAACTGAAACGTTGTCTTCGAACCTGCAAAACGCATCAGCTCCGGGTGCTCCGGGCGGTCTCACCACAAAAACCGCACTGTCGTCTTATAAAGGAAATGGCAGAGGGGGGTTGGGGACGGTACAATGCAAAAATATTTGTCGATCAGACCGGACTCAGATGAGCGTGCTTTCGTCTGGCGGCCCTGGGGGGTACTCGAACCCACGTGTTTTCTTGGCATTAACCGGAATCTGGGTTCGCGTGCTTGAAGCAGAGGTTTTCGAACCGGCCGGCGCCGCTGGCCGAGTGGGTGCGACCGGAGTCGTTTGCTCTTTCCGCCGCAGGCGGGTGATGTAGGAGCCTAGGCTATGGACAGTGACCACGATGCCAGCGTCCTCTTCGAGCCACTGGCAGATCGTCGCCAGGCTTTGCCCTTCGGCTTTGGCAGCTCGTATCTCGGGCCAAAGGGCGCGCAACTGGGCGGCCTTCGTGGCGGGCTTTTTCCCGCGCCGTTGTGCGAGGCGGTCTGTGGTCTCAGCGATCCATGGTAGCTCGGCTTTTGTGTATTCCTCGCTTCTCCCCATCGCATCAATAGTTTGCGCTGCCTTTCGACATAATTCAACAGATTTCGACAATGTTCGACACTCTTCGACGTTTTTCAACGGCAGCGAAGACAACAAACATGGGTAGTGGAACATAAAGGATTGGGATGCTCCCTGCGTACTTTTGAATGGTTTCTCTTGGTTCGCCTGTTACTTGTGACGGGATGCGTCCCGCGAAAATGCATCCCAGTGGGGATGCGCCAAAACTGTTTTCAATTTTCACCGTCCCGAGGTACCCTCCGCCATTGCCTTTATAGATTGCAGGAGAAGCTATATGCCGCAACGAGCGATTCGATTCTCAGAGACAACGAACAAAGCGATTCGGGAGGCGACCGGGAAGCGCGGTTTCGCATCACCAAGCGCGTTCGTTCGCCATGCCGTGGAACAAGAGTTGACCGGACGCAAAGAAGAACTGGCAAGTGCTGAGGAGCGACTCGTCGTCAGTATCGACCAGGTAAGGAGCGAAGTGTTAGCGCTTGGGAGGGCGCAGCAGGCCTTGTTCGCGTTGGTCGACAATCTCGCCAAGATTCTGCTCACCTGCATTCCCGAACCAGACCGAGAAGCGTTGGAATCCGCCGTCGCCAGGGCGCAAGGGCGTCACACCCGACTGCTGAAGAGCGCCGGCCAGACGATGGGCGGCGATTCGAGGTTGGCAATGCAAGAGCTGGTGAAACATGGCGAACGATGAGCCAAAGTTTCGGCTCCGGCCGCGCAAGGCGGTCGTACGGCGCGAGCGGCGGGTACTGTCTACAGCCTACAAGACGATAATGCATTACGCTCGCATGAGCAGCGCGCGAAAGCGCGGCTCTTTGTCCGGCAAAAGCTCGAAGCGCGCACGCCCATACTTCCAGCGATGCGCTGTCCGCGTCACCTACACAAAGAATGCATCCGCCGGCCAGTGGCGAGCGCATGGGCGCTATCTTGTGCGCGAGAGTGTCGCGTTCGAAGGTGCTGCAAAGGGGCTGGGATTCGACTTGCAGGGCGACTCAACTCAGGTCCCTCAACGACTCGAAAGTTGGCAGCGGGCCGGCGATGAACGCCTTTGGAAGATCATCGTATCGCCAGAATTTGGCGACAGAGCCGATCTCAGGAAGTTGACTCGCGATCTATTGTCCGAGATGGAGAAGGATCTCGGAACTGCGCTCGAATGGGTGGCCATAGCGCACTACAACACGGAACATCCACACGTTCACGTGGCACTGCGAGGCGTGGCGCGCCGAAGGGCGCCCACTTCGCCTTAGCCGAGATTACGTTCGGGAAGGCATCCGCGCCATCGCTGCAGATCTCTGCACCCGCCAACTTGGGTATCGCTCGCAGTGGGACGCCGCCGCCGCCCAGCGTCGGGAGGTTCATGAACAACGATACACTTCACTTGACCGAGCGATCAAGGCTGATGGAATGCCGACCAACGATGGGCCCTCGAAATCGCTCACGGTACTGACGGACCCGAATAGGGGTTTCGTCAACAGCATTGCGCGGCTGGCGCAGCAACATATGAGCGAGCGACTGCTGGTCCTCCAAACGATGGGTTTGGCCGAGCATGCCGGTCCGAACCATTGGCGCGTGCGGGAAGACTTCGAGAACGTACTCCGAGCTATGCAACGTAGCGCTGATCGTCAAAGGACTCTGGCGGCGCATGGTGCCCTAATCTCCGATCAGCGGCTCCCGATGAGCACGCTCGACCTTCGAAACCTTACGACGCTGGAGGGCAGAATCCTGGTCCACGGGGAGGAAGAAAGCTCTGGACGCAATTACCTCATGCTGGAAGGAACCGACGCGCGGGTGCACTATGTGTACTACACGCCGGAAATCGAGGCCGCCCGCACTCGCGGGGGCTTGCGAACGAATGCGTTTGTTCAGCTTCAAAAGTTGACTGTGGACGGCCGCCCCGTCCTGGAAATAGAAGACATGGGCGATGCAGAGGCGCTGTTGCGGAACAAGAGCAAGCTTCATGAGATTGGCCAACGTCTTATCCGCCGCGGATTCATCCCTCAAGATGATGGCTGGGCCGGATGGCTCGGCCGCTATCAGAAGGCGCTTCGTGACGCGGTGACCACTCTCGAAATCCCAAGCGTAACGAAGCGACATGAACGTGACAAACGTCGGGATCTCGGACGCTAGTCCGACTGACTGAGGATTCCGGCGAAGCCGAACGCTGATTCCGAAGGGAAACCGAACGGCATTCCGGGATGAACCCGAACACCGTCGGAGCGCAGCGACGCTGGCGTACTCGATTGTGCAAGAAGTGTTCGGCTTCGTCAAGGACAACTTATCCGGAGCGCAGCGAAGGAACAGCGCGGCTAGCGAGGAAAGGGGCGTGGGCAAAGGGGCGGCAGCCCTTGTCCCCACCTCAGCGAACAGTAACCGGAGCGCGGCAAGCGCTCCGAGCCCCAGTTGAATGGGTTGATCAACAGTAGGCTGTTAGGCGACACATCTGACGGCATCATCTCAGGAGCGCCCGTTTTTCTTTGGCGTGAATACTCTTCGCCGACTCCATCAAACGAAGCTCTCTTGACTGTCCTTCGGTGCTGCGCTTGCGAAGAGCTGCGCCTCATTCATATCTGAGCGCGACACTCGGATCGACGCGCATAGCTCGCCTGGCCGGTGGGTAGGACGCAAGCAGTGCGATCGCCAAGAACAAGACAGAGACGCCGGCAAAGGAGATGCCATCGAACCTGCCGATTCCATAGAGCATGCTCCGCAGCAGGTAGGACACTCCCACTGCGAGAATCATCCCGGCAAGCAATCCTCGAATCACGGGCCGCGCACTTCCACCGAGGATCAGTCCGAGAATGTCGCGTTTTTTGGCGCCGACGGCCATGCGGATGCCAACTTCGCGCGTGCGCAGAAGCACGATGTAGCTGACCGTGCCGTAGATGCCCATCAAGGCGAGCAGAAGCCCGAGCAGGCCAACAGTGGATGCAACGACGGCCGCGAGGGTGGAGATGATGAACGACGGCGACCGGCGAAGCATTTCGTCAAGAGTGGAAGAGGTTGCCACCAAATCGGGATCGACGGACGAGATCACCGAATCGATCGCACGTAGGACCAACTTAGCATCGGGCCTCGTTCGCATGAGGATGGAATAGTTCTGAAGCCGATCTTCGTTCAACGGCAGGTAGAGCAGTCTGGAGTCGCTGCCGTTCAGCTCAACGCCACGCGTGTCGCGGGCGATGCCGATGACTTGGTAGGCTGGCCCGTTGGCACGAAGTTCGCTCGGATTGTGGAGTTGTTCGTCGGCAGTGCCCAGCCGGATGCTGCGCCCGATGGGGTTCTCGCCCGGCCACAATTGTTTGGCGGCTGATTCGCTGAGGACGATGGAGCGCTCCGCCTGACCGGTTTGCGATTGGAAACTGCGCCCTAGCAACACGGGAATGCCAAGCGTCTGGAAATAGTTTGCTTGGACGTAAGCGTAGTGCATCGTCTGTGCAGCGGCGCCTGTTACAAAACCATAATCGCCCGGCGGCCGGGCGCTGGTTGTTGCAACCACCGCAGGCAGAGCAGCCAGGCGCGTTCGAAGCTGCCGCACGAGCGCAAGTTTGCGGGCCACGGTGTATTTTTGGCTCTCGGGAAATTGAAAATCGAGATCGACGACATGTTTGCTGTCGTAGCCCGTTTCCATCTTCAGCGAGTTGATGGAGCTTCGAATTAACATGCTTCCGGCGATCATGAGCACCAGGGAAAGAGCAACCTGCGCGGCGACTAGCAAATCCTGGACGCGACGGATCCGAGCCGGTGAAGTGCTGCCCCTGGCGGCGGGGGAGAGAGCGGAGCGAGAGCTTTCAATCGCCGGGGCGAGCCCGAAAAGGATGCCGGCAGCGAGAGACATGGCAAGGACGTAGGCAAAGATTTCGAGGTTGGGGGTCACATCGAAAATGAGAGTGCCAAACTCTGCGGGGAAGGCTTCGGCGCCATAGGTCACGCCGAGCTTCAGCATCGCCCAGGTGAACGGAAACGCCAGGATTCCCGCCAGCAGGCCAAGCAGAGCGCTCTCCGTCAGCAACTGTCCGATGATGCGCGACCGGCTGGCACCCAGCGCCAGGCGCGTTTCGAGTTCATGCTGCCGGGATCTGGCGCGAACCAGCTGCAGGCTGCCAACGTCGGCGCAGGCGACGAGCAGTACCATTCCGGTGGCTGCCACAATAAACAGAATGGTTAATGTCAGCGGGTGATTCATCCTTAAGGGCACCGGGAAGGGGGAACCCGGCGACACGAGTGAGGTAGCGGGTTTTGCCCACTCGGAGTTGGGATCGTGCAGCGTGCGGAGGCGATTAGCCACCAGTGCCACCTCCGCCTGCGCCCGCGCAATGCCGACGCCGGGGACCATGCGGCCAAACAAGCGGTAGGATTGGTGTTCACGGTTGCGATGCCAATTGGGATCGGCGTGAACCAGCGGCTCGAGGCTGAGTGGAAGCCAGAAATCAGGCACGCCGACAAAGGTCCCGGCAAAATCGTGCGGCGTGATCCCGACTATTCGAACACCGGCGCCATTGAGCTGGATCATTTTCCCCAGTACCGCCGGATCGCTTGCAAACCGCTTCCGCCAAAAGTTCTCGCTGATCAGAACGGAGGGCGAGGCTAGAAGCTCTCCAACCCCCATAGAGCCGAGGGTACGACCGCGTAGGGCCGCGACTCCGAGAACCTCGAAATAGTTTTCGGAAACGACCAGAACGCTCGAGAACTCAGCGTTGCTTGCCCCCGAAGGTAGAAGTCCCAGTCTTCCCAATCCCGATTCAGCCGCAGAGATTCGCTGGCTCACGATCCCACCGGCGGTGAAGAACCTCATCTGCTCATGGTTGGTAGCGATCAGGCCGCTGAAGGAATCGAGCGAATCCCGATACGCTTCGTAGTCCGGATAGCTGAACGTGTAATCAGCGGCGCCCGAGTCGCGCAGCAGTGTCAGGTTAACCATCTCGCCAGGATCGCGAGCTTGGAGCGGCCGGGCGACCATGGTTTTGTAGGCAGTCAGGACCGCGGTGTTGATTCCAATTCCCAGTCCCAAGGCGAGGACTGCGACGCTAGTGAACCCGAGATTGCGGCGCAGCATGCGGGACGCGTAACGCAAGTCCCGAAATACAGTTTCCGGTTGGATCATCAGATCGACCTCACTTCATACGCTTTGCTCTGGAATCAGTTTCGCTGTAATCCCGTTCCCTTGCAACCGTAGTAATTTGACGGGAGTGACTCTCGTGTGACGTTTAATAATGGCACCCGGCGTCCGTGCAAGAGTGATCTCACGTACCACGGTGGTCGGGTAAAGGCCGCGTTTTTCGTATGCCCCAAGGTTAGGCTTGCGGTCATTGTTTTGACGAATGGGCAAGGTACGAGGCCGGAATCACTCGGGGAGTCTGCTGCGAACAAAGAATCCCGAAAGCGGACACTAAGCAAGATCAGCGCATTGAAAACAAACACTGCTTAGGTGGTCACAAGATTGCCGATCCAGTCCTCATGGGCACTACCTTTTCCGACATGCGGTACGCCGTCCGTTTGCTCTTCCGGCAACGAGTTTTCACTTTCCTGGCTCTGACCACGCTTGCCTTGGGAATTGGAGCAAACTCGGCGATCTTTGCCGTCGTTAACGCCGTCCTGCTGCGGTCGTTGCCGTTTCGGGACCCAGGGCGACTGGTGTTGATCGAGGAGGTCATCAAAAAGCTGTCGCAGGACGGGATGGCGGTCACCCCGTCGGACTTGATCGAGTATCAACGCGGCTCCAAAGCATTTGAAGCCGTGGCCGGGTACACTTCCACGTCGATGGATCTTACGGGGAACGGCTCGCCGGAGCGCCTTCAGGCTCTTCGAGTATCCCCTGAAATGTTTCAAGTGCTCGGCGTCTCGCCGGTCCTCGGGAGAGGATTTACTCCGGCTGAAGATCGTCCAGGAAGCGGTGTTGGGGAGATCAGTTATCGCCTGTGGCAAAGCCGGTTCGGAGGCGACCTTCGTGTCATTGGCCGTGTTGTTGATTTCGACCGAAAGCCGACTGTTATCGTGGGCGTGCTTCCGAAGGACTTCGAGTTCCCGCTTCCAGGTCTGACGTTTGGAGGCGCCCACGATGTGTGGGTACCGTTAGGGCTGACGCAGGAGGAACGTTCACGCATTGGTAGCTTCAATTACGCGGTGATCGCCCGGTTGAAACCCGCCGTGAACATGGCTCAGGCGCAAGCTGATGTGGAAGGGATTGCGCGGCGTATCTATGAAGGTGCGCCCGGACTGATACGAGCAGGATTCGTGCTTGACGCGCGGGTGTCCCCGGTGACGGAACGCGTTGCACATGATTCGCGCAAGCTGCTCTGGCTTCTGGCAGGTGCGGTCGGATTCGTGTTGTTAATCGCCTGTGTGAATGTCGCCAACCTGCTGCTGGGGAGGGCCGTCGGAAGGGACCGAGAACTAGCGATCCGCTCGTCATTGGGGGCGAGTTCGACCCGTTTGCTTCGTCAATTGTTAACTGAGAATCTGTTGCTGTCGATCAGCGGCGGCGTAATGGGGTTGCTTCTTGCAATGTGGCTCGTGACAATGTTGGCGCGGGTGATCCCCAGTTCCGTGCCACGTGCCGCGACCATTGACATCGACTGGCACGTCATCGCATTCACGGCTACCGTTTCGGTGCTCGCTGGGCTTTTGTTCGGCGCAGTACCGGCCTTGATGGCGGCGCGCAATGGTGAATCGGCTCGTTTGAAGGATGTTTCTCGAAGTACTACTGCTGGGCGGGGCCGAATCCGCTTTCGTGGTCTGCTGATTGTGAGCGAAGTCGCGCTGTCCTTGATGCTTCTAGTTGGCGCAGGACTGTTGGTTCGCAGCTTGATAGCGCTTCGCGCCCTCAACCCTGGCTTCGATATGCAGCACGTCCTCACTGCCCAAGTCACGCTTCCAGATGCCGCGTACCCAGACGCATCTTCGGTCCGAAGTCTCTTCCAGCGTGCTGTCGACGGGTTCGGAGCGCTGCCTGGTGCAACGTGAGTTTTCGGCAACGCTGCGTAGTGGAGGCGGAAGCTGGGCGAAGGCGGGTTATTTCGGGTTCTTACTGGCCGGGTTGACTCGGAGAAACAGCTTGTCCCATTTGTGATGCTTGCCGGATGGCGACGGGCGTCCTCCAGGGAAGGTCTGATCGAGTAGCTGAGCGTCGGAGATGCGGTCTGTCTCCATCCATCGCCAGTTGGGGAGCGGGCTGCTGCTGGAACCGGCGATCTGCCAGGTCAACAGCTTGATGACGCCGTTGTGTTCTCCGTAGTCGTGCGGTTCCACGATTCGGTCTCTGTTGCGGTAACGGAGCCGAAGCAGTCTGGTTTGCTCGATGGCGGTTCGCAGCAGTTGATCGAGCTTCGGATTGGGTGTTGGCAATGCAGAAGCCCCTCAAACCAGTGTGCACCGCTCAGGACAGAGGTATTTTCCTGGCTATAGGTCAGGTCAAAATGCGGCGCACCGAGGTGCGGCCGATATCCAGGCGGCGCGCGATCTCGGATTTGCTGATGCCGGCGCGATGCAGTTTCCGAACCTCTGAGGCTTTGTAGGCAGCGGTTGCTGGTCGGCCCAGGCGCGTTCCGTTCAGCCGCGCTTCGGCCAGTCCCGCACGGACACGCTCGCGCAGAATCTCACGTTCGAACTCGGCGAAGACCGCCAGTAATGCGGCCATGGCCCGCCCGGCGGGCGTGGTCAGATCCAGTGCCTCCGTCAGCGATACGAAGCCTACCCCGAGATGGTCCAGTTCCTGGAGTGTCGCGAGCAGATCCGCCACCGACCGTCCCCAACGATCCAATCGCCACACCAGTACGACATCGATCTCGCGGCGGCGCGCCGCGTCCAGCAACTTTTCCCGCAGTTCGCGCTGCACAGCTCCGGAACCGACCTCCTTCACTTGCATGGCGATTGTCCAGCCCCGCCGGGTGGCATACTCGCGCAGGGCGCGGACCTGCAAGGGGATGGTGTGTTGGTCGAATGTGGAAACGCGGGCGTAGAGGCCTACGCGAAACATTTTTACCGGCTTCCGTGCATGGCCAAAAACCCTCTTCGTTTTTGTCTTTTCAGGGGTTTGTTTGGCGGGCATTTCCGAGTGTCTCTTCCGCATGGCCGTATACTATCCTTTCCGGCCATGCAGGATTATCATATTCCAACTTGCGCCAGCGTTTCAGCGTAATTCCACGGCATCCATGCCGAGGGGTTGGATGCCAGATCCGCGGAATGGCGTTGTAGCTCAGCGAGGTAATCGAACGGATTGGCGCCGGCGAGTTCGCAGGTATGGATCAGACTCATGAACAGATCGCCGGCTTCGGCACCGTGCAGTGTGCGATAAAACAACGCATTCTTGCGATGCAGCACCGCTCGTTTTAGAGCACGTTCACAGAGATTATTATCCAACGGTGCGCCGGCTTCCCGCAGAAACGCCGTCAGCCCCTTCCAGTGGCGTAGCAAATAGGTGATGGCTTTGCCCAGACCTGAGTTTGGTTCCACTTGCTTCAGTGCAAACCGCGCTATCAACCACTGGTGCAGTTGCTGCATCACGGGGCCGCTGTGCCGTTGATGAAACTCAAGACGCTCCACTGGCGTAAGTTTTCCAGCACGCGCCTCCGCATCGTATTTATATACGTCGCCCAGCATCTCCAGAACATAGCGGCATTGTTCTGGGAAGTTTGCGGCTATCTCGACAAACTGTCGCCTTCCGTGCGCAAGACAGTTGGCCAGCAGGATCTCGGCGCCATCACTCAGTTTCGGTGTGTTGCGCGACAACGCATCACACATCTGAATGGGCGCGCCAAGCTCGTTCGCGCGATGCCGCAACACATCGCGCAGATTTTCCCCAGCGTGCTGACGCCCGGTGAAGTACAGCGCAATCTTTTGCCCTTGCTGGGTTGACACGATGCCGGAGGTAAACACCCCGGTACGATCATCGGACGGCTCACGCGCCAGACGCAGCACGCGCATGCTGGTGTCGTCGTTGTGCAGCACTTCGCCTTGCGCCGCCTCCCGGATGAGTTCGTCACGCGCGGCTTTGATCAGTTCCGCCGCTTCTTCCACGATCTCCCACTGCGTGGAAGCCGGCAACGGGATCCCCAGTAAATGTTCCAGTTTTTCCAGCCGATAAAACGGCATTCCGCTGCCGTACTTCAGCAGTGCGATCATGGCCGCCGTAGTTTCGTCGTACTTTTCAGGACCCACGCCTTCCGGCTCTTGTGCGGTGAACACCTCGCCGCACAGGTTGCAGCGCAGCCGGTCGAGTTCATACATGGTTGCGGCCAGCGGCGCTTGTCCCACGATCCGGACCAGCGTCCGAGGTTCTTTCTGTGCGTAAACTTTGCCTTTTTCACAACCCGGACAGGCGTCGCCCGAGTGCAGTGTCGAATGCGGAACGGCGACTTTCTGCGCACCGGTGTAGGACGAAGCTCCGTTGCG
>CAVQLV010000019.1:0-168205 GCA_963713415.1 Bryobacterales bacterium
ACCAACACTTTGATCGAGGTCGCCCGACGGCTGCGAAATACAAACAGGCAACCCGAGAACGGATCGGCATTCAGTTTTGCCCGGCACAACTCGGCCAGCGAATCGATGCCCTTGCGGAAGTCGACGGCTTCCACCGCCACTAAAATCCGCATCTGCGGCGTGATCTGCAGCATACCTACGTGGCCGCAAACGCGCGAATCAGCTCCGCCAGTTGGCTGGTCTGAATGCCCTTCAACTCCAGCCGCAGCTTCGCACCTCGTGACGACTCTACTTCTACTAAACAGGTCGTCCCCGTGCCGGAACCTGACGCGAGCAACTCCACGAATGTCGGCAGATCATTCGCTCTCTGCTTCGATAGAGACTTTCGCCGAGTTGGTTGCCGCGGAGCTGGATTGAGACGCACGGCCCACTTCCGCAAGCTCGGCTTATCCACATCCAGCGCCCGCGCGGTGGCATCGATCCCATCGCGCCGGGCCAACTCTACCGCTGCAGACCACAGCTCTTTCGGCAACCGCGATCGCACCGCATGCGTGCTTCGCCATTCCCTCCATTGCCGCCGCACCTGCTCCACATCGTCCCGATAAAGCGCCGTTTCCTGTGCCATGCCGCAGGGCCTCCCCTTGGCAACACCCTATCAGTTACCTCAAACCTTATTCACGCATCCCTGCCGGAAACTCACGGTGCAACGGCTGCTGGTGCAGCGACGGTGCCTTTGCTCAGTTTGCGAAATCAATGGCTTATCACGGTAAAGGATCCCTCAGTTCCGTCCGCGCTCGCCGTCAACATCGCGGTGCTAGGCGATTATTTCAAGGCCCTCGGCATTCATCTCCGCGGCGGTCGGCTGTTCGATTCTCGAGATCACCTCGGATCTGAACCGGTGCTTGTGATTAATGAAACAATGGCTCGCCAGTTCTTTCCTGGCAATGACGCCGTTGGGCAGCAAGTGAAGTTAGGCGACCCACAATCACGCGACCCTTGGTACACAATCGTCGGCGTGGTAGCCGACGTAAAGAATAACGAATTGGCGAACAGCGTCAGACCACAAATCTATCAAGCGTATTCCCAATTGGAAGATTCAGTGATTGCGCTTGGCTATGGCAAATCCATGGTTTTGGCGGTGAAGGCGGCAGCCGAGCCGGCCTCACTGGCTTCGGCAGTACGAGCCTCTGTGGCGCGGCTCGATCCACAACTTCCAGTAAGCGATCTCGAAACCGTTAAGGCGCAGGTGGAGGCATCGCTAGCGCCACAGTGGTTCGAGACTGGGCTCGTCGCGTCCTTCGCTGGTTTGGCCCTGTTACTGGCGGCGCTCGGAATTTACGGCGTCGTATCCTTCGCAGTAACCCAACGAACTCAGGAGATCGGCGTGCGCATGGCGCTGGGTGCAAGTCGGGGTGGCGTTTTGACACTGATGATTGCCCAGGGGATGAAATTGGTTATCGCAGGCGTGTTGCTAGGCATGGCCGCATCGTTCGCCATGACTCGGCTGATGAAAGGCTTTCTTTTCGGCGTCCCGCCAACCGATTGGGTCACGTTTTCAATAGCACCAGTGGTCCTGTGCGTTGTAGCGCTTGCGGCCAATCTTGCGCCCGCGCGACGAGCAGCGAGCGTGGACCCCGTGGTCGCGCTCCGTTACGAATGATAATTGCACTCGACGCTCCCCACCGCGTGTGAAACACTAAGGTCCGTCGCCGCGCTTCCGAGAGTTTCGCTCAACGTCGTGTGTGTTAGCTTGTGCCTCATCTCCCTCGATCACGTCCGGTATCAATCGACGCCCGGCCTTGATGAAATCGGAGCGACAGTCGTTCGCCGATCTGTACAACGCGGCCCAGCGAACTCGCTTCGACGACCACAAAGCTGTTCGCAGCAGTGGCAACGGCGATGTGAGCTTCATCCTTGCCAACCGCCCGACCGGTAAGCGACCCCCTCTCCGGAGGTTCGCGCTGGGTGATCGGTATTTCTCGAATAGCGGTTCCGGAGGCGCGCATGTAAGCTTCCGCCATCTTTGCGACATCGCTACGGCTTCGTGGAGGAGTAGGAGCCGCCCGCTCTGCTTCAGGTTCGTCCTGAAGTTCGGGGACTGATTCGGCTCCCTGTTGATCGCCTTTGTCGAGATCCAAGAGCGAATTAAGTTCGGACTGGCGGCCGAGTAACTGTTTCAGCCGCTCCTCGTGTTCGAACGGGCGATCCGCTTGTGATTGGTAGTCCACAAGTTCCTTCTCGATGCGCCCCACACGACTTTGCTGCTCTGCCGCGAGTTTGTCGAGATTCCTGAGGGTGTGTTCGATGCTCTGAATTGTCCCAACAGGATTGGCCGCGTTCACTTTAGCCGAATAAGTGCCGCGCCCCCGCACGAAGAGGTCCGGGATACGGTCGTCTTCCTGGAGCATTCCGAATCCTCCGCTCTTGCCTCTGCTCAAGAGCTCGAATCCCCGGAGAGCACCGCGGGCCTGCATCGTTTGATCGTCTCGCCAAGAAAGTATCGCTGACGTGAGAGCGTTCGCCGCAGCCTCCCGCGCGCCTTTGCCGGAGAAAAAGCGATTCCCGACGGTCATGCTGAACTCGGCGGATGCAGTTGCATCTCGGGTTACTACGTCAGCTTCGATTTGAGTAAGGTGTCGTTTCTCTTCCTCGATTTGGCGAGGCAGGTCGCGGATCTCCCAGCGGATGTGACGCTGCTGGTTGGCGTGAACGGCGCGCAACTGATCAAGCTTTCGGATTTCGGTATCGATCTTGATCTTTTCAACGACGGCGGGATTACCGGACGCGATTGCCTTGATTTCCGCGTAGGTGAGCGCGCCCCTTTCCAGGTCCTCCGCCGAGCGCACCGAGGTTTCTCCCCTCATCACCTGCTGGATGAAGCGGGCCTTGGTTTCGAGCGTCTGCCACATGTAGGCATCGAAGGACCCCTCGGTGACGTAGCGGAAGATCTGAACCTCTTTGTTCGTGTTGCCCTGTCGCAAGATCCGGCCTTCCCGCTGCTCAATGTCGCGCGGTCGCCAAGGCGCATCGAGGTGATGAAGCGCTACGAGCCTCTTCTGAACATTTGTGCCTGCGCCCATCTTCTCAGTCGATCCGAGCAGCACGCGGACGCGCCCGGCGTTCACAGCATCGAAGAGCAGCTTCTTGGCGGGATCAGTCTCGGCGTCGTGGATAAACGCGATCTCGTGGGCGGGGATGCCCGCTTTAATTAGCTTCGAACGGACATCATCGTAAACATTAAATCGTTCCGGATCGGGTGTCGAAAGATCGCTAAAGACCAGTTGAGTGGACCGCTCGTTCTGAGTCAAGTTCCAAATCCTGATGATGCGGGAAACCGCGAGATCAATCTTGGTCTCCTGCTCGGGCTTGGCGCTAGGATCGACGAGTCGCATATCGAGCGCTGCCTTTCGCCCCTCGCCGGTGATTTTCAGCATGTTGTCCACGGAGGGGTCCACGCGCTCCTTTTTCAGCCGCTCGGCTCGTTCCGTGAGAGTTCGGACGAATGCCTTCAACTCCGGGCTGGCGGGTGCTGACGCAACCGCAGGTTTGCCGTTCTCCAGATCTGGCCGCGGCAGGTTCAGCATATCCGCTGTTTGAACGTCGGCTACGGTCCGGAATACGGAAAGCAGTTCCGGCAGGTTGATGAATTTGGCAAACCGGGTGTGCATCCGGTATCCCGATCCGTCCGGCGCGAGTTCGAGCGATGTCACCGATTCGGCAAAGTTTGCGGCCCACGAATCGAAGTGTTCCACTTTGCGCTCGGCGAGCATCTCGGGAGCAAGATAGCGGAGCATCGTGTACATCTCGGCCAAGGTATTAGAGATGGGTGTGCCCGTGGCGAAGACGACCCCGCGGCCGTCGCTGCGTTCCTGGAGGTAGCGGATCTTCAAAAACATATCGAATGCGCGGTTGCTATCGGAGTTCGGTAACCCAGCAATCCGGTTCATCTTTGTTACATAGCCCAGATTCTTGTACAAGTCCGCCTCGTCCACGAAAAGCTGATCGACGCCAAGTTCTTCGAACGTCAACGTGCGGTCTTTCGAGTCGCGGTCCGCTCGTTTCTTGAGCCGGACAGTCAGACGTTTCTTGCCTTTTTCCAGCTCTTTCACGATGCGGCGGTTGTCGTCCTGGGAATCATTGGCAATGCCTATTTCGGCGTCAAGTTCCGCCAATTGCCTCTTGATGAAGTCGTTGAAGTAGACATCTGACACTGGTAGGAACTCGAATGACCGGTGGGATACGATGACGGCGTCATAGTTTCCAGTGGCGATCCGAGCCATCGCCTGTTGACGATTGCCGGTATCGAAATTCTCCTTGCCAGCGACGAATAGTCGGGCTTGTGGATACAGTTTAAGGAACTCCGCGCCCCATTGGTCTACCAGATGATTCGGCACTACGAACATAGGCTTCTTCGCCAAATCCAGGCGCCGGAGCTCCATCGCAGCAGCAGTCATGGTCCACGTCTTGCCGGCTCCTACGACATGAGCCAAAAGCGGGCTACCGCCCTGGAGGATGCGCCAGACAGCATTTTTTTGATGTGGTGCAAGATCCCCGTCGCGAAGTGAGGTGCGCACGATGCCGGGCAAGGTCAGATGCGAACCATCGAAATCGCGGAGCCGAATACTGTTGAAACGGCGGTTGTATTCTTCGGCCAACCGACCGGCGCGCTCGCGATCTTCCCAGACCCAATCCCGAAACCGATCTTTCAATTGCTGTTGCTTCTCTCGGGCGGCAATTGTTTCCAACTGATTTACGGTGCGGCTGCCATCCTCATGCTCGTCGTAGGCGGTGGGGGTACGCCCGTTCAGGGATTGTTCGATTAGTTCGGAACCTCGAAAACGAGACGTCCCGTGGGTCGTCGTGTTGTTGACGACAAACTTTGCGCCGTAGTCGAGTTCGATTGTCCAGGTCGCGATGCTGTCGGCGTGTCCGATTTTCACACCGGGGCTCGGCACATCCAACAACTCGGCCACGAAGTCGCGGATGTCTGACGGAGGAATCCACGATGAGCCGAGGCGCGCTTCGATCTCGCTAGGTTCCAGATCTTTGGGCTGTATTGCGCGCAGAGCTTCGACATTTCGGCGAAACGCTGCGTCGATTTGCTCCGCAGCCTGGGCGACGGCAAGTTTCGCGCGCACGTTGCCACTCAGATACCGGTCGGCAGTCTCCCAGGCTCCACCCTCAGGATTTCGGTAGACCAGCGATCCCAGCTCGTCCTGCAATTCGGGTCCGCTCCGCCCGGTCAGAGTTTCCATGCGCGGCCAACTGATCTGGCCCGTCTCGTTCAGGGACACGAGCAGCGCTTCCGACGCGGTTTCCACCTGCTCCACAGGGCTGTAGCGCTCCAATGTGCGTCGTTCGAAGATCGCAGTTTTGGCCGCCCGTTTTGTCTCTGGGTTGAACTCCTCTAGTGAGAGGAGAAGTGGATGGTCCGGATCGCGACCGAAGGCTTTCACGTTTTCCCTCGCGTTGAGAGGCCCAAACCGGGAAACGAAGAAATCGTACGTTTGGTTTAGGTGGCGACGAGCTTTGACAATGCTTTCGTCCGAGTCCTCGGCAAGCTGCGTGCGGAACACCTCGCGCACCGCGTCGCGAACCTGAAGCATTCCGCGAATCCGCGCGCGTACCGAACCGGGTAGCGTCAGAGCCTCGAACGCAGCGCCGCGGCGTACGACGATCTGGCCATCGCGATCGGCCAAGCCACCTTCCTTAACTTCGCCAAGCCCGGGAACTTGATCCGTGGGAACAGGGAGTGGCGGGCCAGAACTCTCCCTGAGCTTGTACACTGAGGTTGGAAGAAGTGCAATGGCCTTTTCCAAATCACCTGGCGCCAGGCTTCCGATCAGGGCCGGAGCTATCCCATACTGCCCCGATTCTATTCCCATGCGGCCCAACATCATCTCCGGGCGCCGGGCAAAGTACTCGTTAATCCGAATCGGACCATCTGCCGTATCAATGGATGTCAGATCACTCCAACTTTCGCTGGGCGCTGGCATTTCTCGCGAGTGCTTTTGGAGGAACAAAATATCAGTAGTCACTTCCGTTCCCGCATTCGCTTTGAACGTAGTGTTGGGCAGCCGCACTGCGCCCAGCAAGATCGACCCATCGGCAAGATGGCGTCGCACCGTCGAATCCTCCCTATCCATCGTGTAGCGGCTGGTAATCAGCCCGATGAGGCCCCCAGGACGAACCACATCGAGCGTCTTCGTCAGGAAATAATCGTGTATAGAGCGGGTCAATTGCGGACTTCGGCGATATGCTGGATCGTGGACCGGATAGTTGCCGAAGGGAATGTTCCCGATAGCTGCGTCAAAGAAATCATTGGGAAGCGGCGTATCTTCAAACGCCTTGGGGTGAATGGTTGAATCGGGATAGAGTTGGGCAGCGATGCGAGCCGTAACGGAATCAAGCTCTACGCCAGTGCGCCGCGCGCCGGCATGCAAACCTTCAGGCATTAGACCAAAGAAGTGACCGACGCCGATGGACGGTTCAAGAATCTTCGCTCCTGGCTGGAGTCCGAACCGCTCCATTGCTTGCCAGATCGCCTGGACTACTTCGGGTGATGTGTAATGCGCGTTCGGCGTAGAGGCGCGAGCCGACGTATACTCGTCCGCGCTCAACAAATCTCTTAGCTCTTCGGCGACAGTTTGCCACTCTCGCGGCGCTGGAGCAGCAAATGCGTTCGGCATCGCACCCCATCCGGCGTACTTCACGAGCACCGCTTTTTCCTCTAGCGTTGCCGGGCGGCTCTCAGCTTCTATTATTTTCAGGGTACGGACGGCGGCGAGATTCGCTAGGGCTTTCTGCTTTAGGCTGCCCTCACCGATAGCGTGAGCAGTGGTTATGCGGAGATCGCGGGTAAGGGTTGGTGCGGATCGAGGGTCGCTGGATCGAACGACAACTGAGGCTGATCTTCCTCGTCCGGGAGAAACGCCCACTCCTTCGTCGCGATCTCCCAGGCGAATTGGTAGTCCATTTTCTGAACCGCCGTCAGCTCGTACAGCAGGTCCCCCGTCAGCTCCTGGGCTGCGAACACCGCTTGCTGAAGCTGATTGCCCTGGTTGAGCTTGTCGACCATCATCGGTCGGTACCGTCTCCAGTGTTCCAAGATGAGATATCCCAACGGTGTGAGTGTCGTCGTCTCGGTCATCAACCCGGCCCTCTGCTAAATTATCTCTGATTTCGCCTTCGTTGGGATCAAAGAATAGATTGAGCTGTCCCATATAAGCAGCCGGGTCATATTTCCCCGTATTCCATGGACAACTCGGACAGTACCGGCTCGATCTCGCTGCGCGAGAGCGCTTCATCAAACAGACTGCGCAGGCTGTCCCATTCTTCCGGTACGCATCCGAGCAAAATCCCGCTAGCCCTGTGACCAAAGGTCACTCGATCAAGCGCGGCTCCTGCGTGCTTCGTGTAACCGAAGAACTCACTGCCATCCCACTTGTCCACAAAACTTAAGCATTTCAGCATCGTGCCAAAATCTCGAATGAGCGGATAACTCTCCAAAGCGAACGTTATGTCCTTATAGACGAAGGTGACAAACACCTGCAGTTCTCCATCGCTCACGAAGAGATCAAGGCGAATAGAATCCGCTTCGAGCGGCGGTAGGGAGAAGGAAGAAGAGCAGCAGCCACCGTATGTCCTTCGAATCGGTTTTCGGATACGAAGCCAATGGCCGCGCGCAGCCAACCGGATGAGTGCCGGCAGGTACGGCTTCAGAACATCATTCAATCCACCTATACTCAACAATTTCTCGTCCCTGAGGGCGATATACAGATTTCGTGCAGCGAAGACCTGCCGATTCCAACGCACCGTGGATTGCTGAAGTTGCAAAAGTAGTTGTTCAACGACATCGGTAACCAGATCGGGATCAAGCTTCCGGTCATTTACACTCTGCCATCTGAGGTTCCCCAGATAGTAGCGATCCAGTTCCACGCCTCGTTCCATTCGCAACGAGCGGACTGCAACGAAGGCCATCAGGACCTGAGCTATGGAGTTCGGACCTGGAAGATCCGGATTCGCGCACGCTTCTTCGCATCCGCATCGAACGAACTCAGCGAGTAACAGCCACTCCGCGTGACTGAGGGGATAATCTAATTCCCACTTCTGACGAATTCTCCGGAGCGACAGCGTGGGTTCGGTACGGAGTCTCGCCGCTTCAAAACGATGATCAAGACGGTCGTTTAGAGCAGATTCTAGAAGTAATTTGGCGACGTCCGAAACCGACACGCCTTCATCGCAGGAACTGGCCAACAAACATTTTGCGTGTTCCAGATGTTGGCGCAACGCTTCTGAGACCCGAATTGAAAGCGTGCTCTTCTGGGGCTGGCCGTTTCTCATTTGGTTCCTTTCTTAGCGGGCAATGTGGACCTTCGGTTCGCAGTCGGGCCACCGGCATCACGGCCCCATCTCAGGAGTTGATTGCCAACAAGTATGGAAGGCGAAAAAGTTTCGCCCAGGAACGTATGGCGTTAGCTTCATAGACCGGAATGGTTGTGTGATCAACCCAGAAGGTATTACTAATGCCGACGATGACCGCCGGATGCTCCAGTACGGATGCTAGGATCGGAAACGTGAGGAGTTGCTCATAGCAGATCAGTACTACGGTACGTTGGTGATCGATTGTCAAAAGACCAGGACCTCCCACACGAACTGGCACGCTGCTTCGGTCGAAAGGCCGCCACATTCCCAGCGGAACAGGTACACGTTGGTAAAATGTGGCTGATTCCGCACCGACGATTAGCATTGTGTTCTCGATGCGCTCCGCTCGCGGTCTTGACTGGCTACCCACACTCCAACTGTTATCAGTACGGCGCTGCGATTGCGCATTCATGTCCTGTAGCGCGGCGATTGCAGAGCCGAAATCGAAGGATCTCAGTGCTTTAAACTTCTCCGATTCGTCCTTGCCGCCTCCCACGTGGCTTGGTAGCCCGGCGCCGATGGCGAGTATTTGGCCGCGTCTTCGGCATTGATCGAGCGATTTTCTCCAAAATGCTTCGGTTGCTTCAGACCAGCGCGGCACAACGGACTCAGGAAAGATGACTACCCGCGCCGAACTGCCGGCTGCCTTCCGCTGGATAAATTGAGCCGCCGCGAAGTCGCGGAATGGCTCCGAGACATCACCAAAATGGGTACTGACCGCAACCCAACCGCGAGGGGGTTCGACATCGCCGAAATGTAGGAACCAGCCAGCGCTGGCGAGTCCTGCAACGAAACAGCCAATGAGAAAGATAACAAGCGCGCGGAGGCGCAGGTCCAGCGCCTCGGTATATAGAACGATTCCTGGGAGGAGTGCGACGGTCATCAACCCGGCCCAGCCCGCCCCCGGAAATAGGTAGCCGGCTCCGGTGACTGGCGAAGCAAGCCCGACAACTCCGAGAGGCGGAAGGATTGTTGCCAGTAACGCGAGAGGCGCTCGCCATAAGCAATGCACCCGACGCGATGTCCACGCCATCGCCCACGGCAGCGACAGCAGGATCGCAGCAACGATCCAAAGCACAGGAGGTATCAGAGGCGTCGCGGATTTCCAGTACGCTCCCAAGCCCGGAATTATTGGCCATAAGGCGGTACTGTAGTAGGCCAGTGCGCTTTTGAATGCGGCCGTCCGCGTCAACGGACACAGACAGGCCATCGGCATTGCTGCGGCCGCGACCATGCCAAGGGGATGGCCGGTGGATACTGCCAAGCCGATTATCAACGCCGAGTACAATGACAGCGGCTCTCGAAGATCAGTGTCGCCTATACGTTGCGCGTTCATAGCGTTAAGAAGACCTTCAGCCGATGACGAATAGCAGAAGTCGACACCGGCCCGAAATAGCGGCTGTCAAAGCTGCGCGAATCATACGATGAGGCTACCCAGACTGTTCCCGGCGCCACGTCAAAACTTCCGAACCGCCATGACTTGAGCAGCCTGCCTTTGGTGTCCTTCCTGAGCGGGATCGTGTTCACCAGAAGTTCTCCGTTCACGAAAATCCCGCGCTGCGACAGTTCAACCACATCCCCGGCTTTTGCGATGATCGGCTTTAGCAATGGAGCCCCACCGTCTTCGCAAGTGCCGGGACTACGGTACCCGCGAACGAGAGAAAACGCCGCGAAAGGTTCAGCCGGGCAGAACTCAACCAGGTTCGCGTTTCCCTCCTGAGTCACCAAATACAGCCCTAGTGGTAGCGACGGTGACGTGTTTATTCGGACGCCGAGCGAACCACAGAGTTGAAACGTCCCAACCGCGACCGCCGCACCCGCCAGGCCAATGCGTCGGACTACCGTAAAGCGCGTGTGCCTCACTCTATCCAACAGGCCAGTCATCATGGTCTATTCCTCCCTTCTGAAGATCTGGGACCGCGCCCTTCTCGTGAGCGGAGCCGTTGGCCCCCTTCTCCGCCGTCCGCCGAGGCGTGGCGATCAAATGGCAACTGCGAACGACGACCTCCTGGACCGTCCTCTCTACTCCGTCACCCTTCGGCTTGAATTGGCGCTGCTCAATCGTCCCCTCGACAAAGATGTTGTCCCCTTTGTTGAAGGTCGTAGCCACCAGGGAAAGATCCCCGTAGAATGACAAGCTGTGCCAATTGGTGTGTTGTTGCGGCTTCCCGTCGCCGTCCTGATATCGGTAGCTTTCACCGAGACGGACGTTGGCTACTGCAGTTCCCGAGGGGAGATGCCTAAGGGCCGGCTTCGCGGCCAAATAGCCCATAACTTCAAAACGATTTCTCTGCATTGCTTATGGTTCTCCTCGTTCGATCAGACTTTCCTCTATGAGATAGTGTTCGACATCCTTATGCGGAGCTTCTTCGGTGACCGGTACTACCTCAGCCTTGCTGACGACGTGTCGGGTACGATTGAGAGCTGGCTGTGCAATCGCCTTGCCGTCGTCTTCCAACGTGAACAACGCGTTTGGGGGAGGCAGTCGAGCCCGTTGATTCAGCACCGCATCGAGGAAATACAGCATCTGTGTACCGAGAATTGGGCGATGGCCGCTAACGAAGATCAGCATTTGGCCCGGTGATGTGATCCTCTCCTCAGGGCCACTCCCGCGCTTCTGCGGGGGCTTTAGCCGCAACACCTCGTCCGGGGTCATAAGAGGCCGCTCGATGTGATCGACGCTCGCGTTGACGTGCGCCATCACCGGAGAAAGCCGCGAACCGCTGAAGTTGTAACTCGCTTTCTCCACCGTGGTGGTGCCGGTCATTTTGCTAAGGAGATCGGCGGTCTCGAACTGATTGGGCGCGAAAGCGATGCGCACGTGGCAATTCGAGACGATGCTTTCGTTGCTGCCGTACGCGTCAACGATCTGCCGGATATCCTGGGTGATCAGATACGCTTTCAAACCATACCCGGCCATGTACGAGAGTGCATCTGCGAACACCTCCATGCGATTCAAGGATGGAAACTCATCAATGAGCAACAACAGGCGATGCTTGTTGCGCTTCTGTTCCGCACCCTGGAACACCATCTTCTCGGTCAGTCGGTTCACTGTCATGGTGAAGATGAGGCGGATAAGAGGACGCAGGCGGATTTTATCCGAGGGCGGAACCACAAGGTACAGCGACACCGGTCGCTCGTGATTCACCAAATCATCGATCGTGAAATCACTCGCAGAGGTATTGCCCGCTACCAGAGGGTCACTATAGAGCGTGAGGGCTGTTTTCGCCGTGGAAAGCACGCCACCAAAGTCTCGCTCCTCCTTGTCCAACATCTCCTGTACTTTCTCGCGCACAACCGGATGCGTGACCGTCGTACTACCGGTTGGCATCCTCCAGTCGTGCTTGTGCCCCGGATCGTGCTCAAAGTTGATGAGTTCCTTTAGAGTGTCCCGGAAGCCGGAACCGGGCCGCGTGAACACGTGTGAAAGGTCCGCAAGACATGCAACGCGGCGTTCAAGTTCAGCCTCGTAACAAACGTGGAGGATCATTCCGGTAGTTATGGAGGCAGCGGCGTCCTGCCAATAGCGTTCTTGCGGGCTGTTCTCACCCGTTCGGACGATCATGTTCGCGATGTTCTGCGCGTCGCTGACATCGCGCGGAGTAAACAGACGCACCTCGCTCAGCGGATTGAATCGGGAACTAGCTTGTTCCTCCACCGGTGAGAACTTAAAGCAGAGGTGTCCCTGTGAGCTGCGGTAGCCCGCCGTCTTCGCCCAATTCTCCCCTTTGATGTCGTAGATCACCGCACTCTCCGCCCACGCCAACAACGACGGAATCACCAGGCCAACGCCCTTGCCGCTCCGCGTTGGCGCGAAGGCAAGGACATGCTCAGGTCCATCGTGCCGTAGGTAATTTAGCCGGTGGCCGCCCTGCGGCACCCACCCGCCGACATACACGCCCTGCATGGCCGTGAGCAGCCCCGTATCTCGGACATCATCGTCATCCGCCCATCGCGCAGATCCGTGGAGATCTTCCGCGTTTTCCGTGAGCTTTCGCGTGCGGCGGCCAGCGAGCACGAAGAAGATACCCACGACCAAAAAGCTTCCGGCGAAGACGATCATTTCGCCCTCAAAGAACGGCCTCCGAATCCTTTCGTCCTGGGAAGTGCAATAGCGCCATCCCCAAACAGTCCAGGAAAACGGTTCGTAGACACTGATGGACCTAACGCGCACGATTGGCGCGCCGAGAGCAGATTGATACAGGAACCGAGCGGCAATGTATTGTGTCGCGATGAAATTCACAAGAACCAGCAGAAGACATCCGAACGTGGTCGCGCGCCAGTTATAGCTTCCGAGGTATCCCGGCTTACGAGGAATCCGGTAAAGTTGCGGTTGTTTTTTTGCCATAGTCTCCGCCTGCTCATCGGCCGCGATCTTGCCCTCTGGCCCGCTCCTGGAATTCGCGAACCGTGCCTTTGGAATCGGAGTAGTTGACGCGTACGGTCTCCCCGATCTGCGGCTGGCGATCAAGAAGATCTTTCGGATGAGCGATTGCGGTTCGCGCTGACTGGCGCTGGATTATTTGATGTTCTGTCACGCCAATGATGGGACCGCGATAGGCGCCGCTATCCGTCTGCGCGGCAAGTGTTTTCGCGGAATCACCAAGGACCTTGGCTGTGATCGATTTGGCCTCAGCGAGCGAGTCAACGGTCGGTACATCGACCGTGTTCCGGCTGTCGGTCGCTGTTTGCTTGGCGTGAACGTTAACCGTGCCGCTCCCTGGTTCAGAGCGGGCGGAGTATTGAGCCGACTCCCGCGGCGCCGCCGTGTGCTCGTTCGCTTTGTCGGAAGACTCCAGGATCGCTGGATCAGAAACGGTTAGAGCCTCATCAGATTCCTTTTCTTCCACGCGTTCGCGGTTGTGGTGAAGTTCCTCCGCTTCCTGCTCCAAAATAGCAGTGGCCGAACTGACGGACGCCCTAGAGGTCAGAACCGGTCCGCTGGTCAGATCCTCCTCTCCAATAGACTTATCCCGCTCGAGCGCCAAAATGAAATCCGTCGCCTTGGAGGCGTCGTGAGCCGCGCGGAAGATCTCATTCTTATCGCGCCTAAGGGCTCCGATCCACGAGTTAACGTAAGAGGCATGCTGCTCCGGATCGTGTGGAATTCCCCGCTGGGCGGCGAGGAACACACTCGACAATTCCGCGCGAAGCTCCTCCCTGGCATAATTCACGTCGCCAAAACGATACGATTCGGTAAGCGTAGGTCGGTCGAGCCGCGACGGATGGCCGGTCCAGTGCGCCAATTCGTGCAAGGCAGTACCGTAGTAGCCGGCGGTATCCTTGAAGGCGTCCTTCGGCGGCAGGTGTATCCTGTCCCCCGCGCGGCTGTAGAATGCCCGATCTGCCTGGTCATGAGCAATGTTCGCCCCAGAGTTCTTCAGGATCTGCTCGCCCGCCTGGACGACCTCAAAGGTTGTGTGCGGTTTCGGGTTGTGGGGCGGAATGCCGTCGATCTGCTGCGCGTTGAAGACCGTATAAACGCGATGGATAAAACGCGATTTCTCCGCGTGCCCGTCGTTGGCATTGGCCGCGGTTGAATCGCCATCTCCATTGGACGCCGATGCGCGGCTCTTACCGGGATCTTCTTTCGCTTCCCAAAATTCAATCTGGGTGCCTTTTTCGCCCCGGCGAACCTGCCATCCGTTGTCCTCCGCCTGTTTGTAGGTCATCCATCGAGGGTCCTGGTATCCCCGTTGAAGGCCGCTGGCCATCAAGTGGATAGCGTTCCCACCCCGATATTCTCGTTCGCTCGTCGGATTGAATGGAATGCCAAGCGAACTTGCTCCAGGCTGCCAGGGCTTCTGCCAGGGAGCGACGCCACGCTCCAGCATTTGAATGATGCTCTCAGTAACCTCTTGACGAAAGTCTCGCGTTGCCGGTCTATCTGCTTGCGGGTTCCGGGGTTGGGATGTCGTGGTCGCCATACTCGCTCACTCCTCAACCTCTTCCGTACTGGAGAAGCTTAATTCAGGCTCCTCCTCCTCAAAGCCTGATCCGGCAAGCGGCTCGCCGCCTATGGCGTCAAGTGATGTTGTCCGCGAACCACGCTCAATATCATGTAGATTCTGCATCGTGCCTCCTTTTTCCAACGCTGAGTCGTCAAAACAAGGTCTGTCAGCTTATAAAGGAAATGGCGGAGGGGGGTACCGGACAGTTAATTTTCTTTCATGTTGTGAGTTCGTCTGTTATGATCGCGGGCCGAAGCCGCCTGGGGGCCAAGAGGGAAGCGCCCGTTCGTTGCGTCGTCCAAAAAGGGGTAGCGGGGGTTGAGGTGAGGGGCGGGCGGGTTCCCCCCACGCCGGGACACGCCGCGCGCCAACCCAAATCGTTGTCACGCCTCGTGCGGCGGGTCTCCCCACAAGAGGGCTGCGCCGCCTTGTCCATCCCCGCACATGAAGCGATCTTCACATGCATATCGGTTTCGAGACTAAGGTTTCAGACCCAAAACCGACCTTGATCGCTGAACACGGTCGCTCACGCGATACACTACCGTGCAGGAGAGGCCATGAGGAAGAATATATTTGTGGTCATGTTGCTTGTGGCGTCTGAGGGACTGTGCCAGACGCCAGCGAAGGAACCAGACACCCTTCAGTTGTTGTTGTTGGAAGTGCACCAGCTGCGACAAGATATTGAGGCTATGATGGCAACGTCCCAGCGAGTACAGATGGCGTTGTACTCGTTGCAAATTCAGGATTCTGCGGTAGCTCGCTCTGCGCAGCGGCTGGACAACCAGCGGAACAAGTGCTCGGGAGAAGAGCAAAATCGGCAGCATACGCTGGCGGAAATCCAAAAGCTGGAAGGCAGCCTTGCTTCCGGGACCTTGTCGGAGACCGAAACCAAGGTAAACACGGCGAGGCTAGCGGAAATGAAAACCTTGATAGATCCCCAAACAGCGGAGGTCGCGACGTGCCAGTCAGGGGAGGCCGAAGCATCAAATCAGCTTCGGAACGATCAAGCCTCGTTGGCTGAATTGCGGGACCAGCTTCAGCGTCTCGACAAGGTTTTGGAGAACGTGGGCGCCGCTGCTAAGTGATATGGTGATTGTTTGGAGTGGCATCTTTCGCGCGGCACACGCATTCGCGCCTCTGTGGGCTGGAAAAATAGTTCTTGCCGAAACACCAGCTGCTGGGTCAAAAAGGATCTGTCCTGGGTGTGTTCCATTGGCCGGTTTTCACACCTGACCCTCATTGACCGTCTTTCCCGACGCCCGAGGCGCAGTCTCAACCAGAGCATTGCCGAGTTGGAGGAGGCGATCGGCAACGAAGGCCAGAAGCTGGAAGGGCACAAGAATCTGACCAGCGTCAAGGGGATCGGCGGACTGAGCGCCGGGATTCTGCTCTCGATCATCGGCGATATCGATGACTTTAATGATGAGGGCAAGCCGCCCGCTTACTTTGGAATCGTGCCGAGAATCAGCAACTCGAATGAGACGGAGCACTCCGGTCGTATTACTAAGCGCGGGACCAAGCTGGGCCGAACCACCCTCGTGCAGTCCGCCCTAATTGCTCAACGATACAGCCCCTACTTGAAGGCCTGTTTACGAAAAGAAGAAAAGCCGCGGGACTGGAAAAACGATCATCGCGCTGGCTCGTAACTTTCTGGGAATCATCTGTCGAACGCTCAAGTACCGATGGCTGTTTGAAGACTTCCCCAACTTGTACTTGCGGCGAAAGCCAGGGCATGACAATCGCCGCCTACGCCTCCGCTACACTTAGCCTGGCTTCGCTCCAGCTCCGGCGGCTCTTTTGCCATAGAGCCTGGCGAGCCAAAACCCGAAGGCTCGGAACCTCGGAGGAGACAGAACATCAGTAAGCGTCCGGTTGACCCCGTCTTGACCTGACCAAGGACGTTGTTTATGAGCGAGGGAGTTTTTGATAAGGGAAGCGACTTCGGATGTGGCTGAGGAAGTAGCGGCCTTTGGATTCGGCTTCGAGGAACTCTCGGTATTGATCGGCCGAGAAGGTGAAGTAGCGATAAACTTCGCCGCTGTGGAAGCGTAGGTAAAGAATCCGGCGAGGCGCAAGGTATGCCGCGCCAGCCAGCAGCTTGGATTCGATTGGCTCCCAGTCCAGACTTTCGGTGTCATTCGAGATGGTGCCCACGATTCGAAGATTGTGGGCACAATTTCTTTGAGACGGTGGAAGTGTCATGCCGCCTCCGCCGCCGGTGGCGTGGCCAGAAACAGATTCCACGGCAACAGTTCGGCAATCCGGTTGATGGGATGATCGGCAATGCGCCGCAGTACCGAGCTGAGGTACATCTCCGGATCGATGCCGTTCAGCTTGGCCGACCCCAGCAGGCTGTAGATCGCAGCCGCGCGCTCGCCTCCTGAGTCCGATCCGGCAAACAGATAGTTCTTGCGGCCCAGAGCCACAGTTCGCAACGCGCGCTCGGCGGCATTGTTATCCATCTCGACGCGGCCATCCTCGCAAAAACGTAGCAACGCACTCCAGCGATCGAGCGCGTAGCGGATCGCCATCGCCACGTCGGACTTCTGCGATAGCTTCGACAGCGTCGCTTTCCACCAGGCCTGCATCGATTCCAACAGCGGCCGCGCTCTGGACTCGCGGACTTCCTTGCGTTCGTCCGGCGATCGGCCTCGAATCTCCTGCTCGATGCCGTAGAGTTGCCCGATGCGCTCCAGCGCCTCTTTGGCAATCGGAGATCGATGCGCTTGATAGAGATCGTGAAACTTGCGCCTGACGTTGGCCCAACACGCTGCTTCCACAATGCGGCCATTCTCATAGAGCTTGTTGAACCCGGCATAGCCATCGGCCTGCAAGACGCCCGCATACTTTTCCAGATGTCGGGCCGGATGTTCCCCTTTCCGGTCCGGCGAGTAGGCGAACCACACCGCCGCGGGGTCCTCGCTGCTGGCCGGTCGATCATCGCGAACATAGGTCCACAAGGGGCCCGTCTTGGTCTTGCCGTTGCCAGGTTCCAGCACCGGTACCGGCACATCGTCGCCGTGCAGTTTCCCGGCGCCCAGCACATACTTTCTCAGCGCATCCACCAGCGGCTGCAATGTCCGGCTCGCGCCACCCACCCAATCGGCCAGCGTCGAGCGGTCCAGTTCGATGCCCTCCCGCCGGTAGATCTCCGACTGGCGGTAGAGCGGCAGATGATCGGCATACTTGGCCACCAGAACATGCGCCAACAACCCTGGCCCGGCCATACCCCGATCGATCGGCCGGTGTTCGTTGCGCTGTCCAATAGGGTAGCGGGGCTTGAGGCAAATGCGGTGCTCGATCTCCGGACGGCCCCGTTTGATCGGGCAGAGAGCCGAGCTTGAAAAGGCAGTTAAGTAGGGGGCGCACACCTGAAGATGAAGTGCGCTTCATTGCAAATATCCGAAAACTACAACTTTAACGCGGGCGCGGTACGTTCCCGTTGAAACTGCCCGTTCCAAAAAGCCCCGGTTCAAATCGACTTTCTTGAAGGAAAATCAACAACACATCGCGCGTCGCCGCTTGACATTCCAAAACCATCAGTTTTTGGAACCGGACTCACGGGCGACACTCAGACTTCCAATCAGTGGGGCCTTGCGATCCCCACTGACGCAATCCGTTAGAATGACTGGGAACCGCAAAATTGAAAGGCTAGACAACATCGGGACGACAAAACATAATGGTCCTAGAATGTTGTGAGGGAAGTATTGTGGATATAGACTACCGTATCTCGGGGCACGAATCGTTTCCTTGCCGTTATACGTGGCTGCCCAAGGCGGTCCGGGGGCTCGATGCCGACCCGCGACTGTTCGCCGATGAAGAGCAGGCGATGGTCGATCTCGGTGTCGGAAAGAACATGGTCCGATCAATCCGGTTTTGGTCGCTTGCGACCGGAATGGCGGTGGTGGCGTCCAAGGGGGCGGCTCCGGTGCTGACCGATCTCGCGGTCAGCCTGTTGGGAAAGCGTGGTCTAGATCCGTTCCTAGAGGATCGACGGACATTGTGGCTCCTTCATTGGAATCTCTCTACGAACACACAGACGCCTCTGCTTGCCTGGGACTACTTCCTGAACCGCTGGCAGGAGCCCGAACTTACGCCGAGCATGGCGATGAGAGCGTTGGAAAAGGTCGCCTCCGGCGAGGATGATCGCGCTTCACGGGCAACTCTGGAGCAGCATTTCGATACGTTCCTGCATACCTACGTCCCGACACGGGGGCGCAAGGGGGATGTCCAGGAAGACAATCTCGATTGCCCTTTGGTGGAACTTCAGCTGATTATCAAGGCGGGAGATCGGGAAATAGATCGCTCTTCCGGGAAACGCGAACCAATTTACGTCTTCCGACGGGAAGAAAAACCGGACATAACGACGGAACTCTTCATATACTGCTTGAACGACTTCTGGCAGAAACGGCACGCGAGCGAAGCGACGCTGCCGCTGCGTGATGTCGCGCATGGCTATGGAAGCCCTGGTCAGACTTTCAAGCTCCCTGAAGACGATATCAGGGCCAGAGTCGAGGATCTGAATCAACGCTCCGAAGGACTGTTCTCTTACGCTGAATCCGCGAATCTTCAGCAGATTCGCAGGACGGGTCAGGCAAAACCATTGACCCTGCTCAAGGCCATCTATTCCGCGGAAGAGGACGAAAATGCGTGAGAAACGGGTAGCCGATCTGTTGGACATGCGCAGCCGCTTTCTGCGGTCCGCGCATTTGGAGAGAGACTTCCGGGACCCGGCAGCGCTCTCCGGCTATGTGGTGACCGATTTTGCACGGTCCTGCATCGGGCGGATGGCCAGCGGGCTGAAGCCCAAGTCGGGGAACCGTGCGTGGCGCATGACGGGCGATTACGGCTCCGGCAAGTCCAGTTTCGCTTTGCTTCTGGCTCATTGGTTTGCGGGGCACGATGCGAAGTTCTCCCCTCCCCTGCGCCGAGCCGTGGACCCGCAGCAATTCGGGGTCTCGCGCCCACGCTTCCTTCCAGTGTTGGTTACTTGCTCGCGTCAGGCGTTAGGCGTGTCGATTGTGAGATCGCTGTACTCGGCGCTTACCCAATTGGAAGGCGTCGGTTCGCGGTCGAAAACTGCGACAGAAGTGCAGCGGCTCAATGAATCGAAGCGTGAACCCAGCGACGACGAAGTCTTTGATCTGATCCTATCGGTTAATTCGCGGCTTGTGGCCGAGTCGAAAGCCAAAGGATTACTGCTGATTCTCGACGAGCTGGGAAAGTTTCTGGAGTTTGCCGCCCTTCATCCCGAGCGCCAGGACGTGTTTCTTCTGCAAAGGCTGGCGGAGGCCGCTTCTAGGAGCGCCGAAGAGCCGTTCTTTATAGTGTCGCTGCAACATCAGGGGTTCAACGCCTACACAGACCGGTTGAACCAGTCGGCGCAGCGCGAATGGGAAAAGGTTGCGGGCCGCTTCGAGGAAATCGTTTTTAATCCGCCGTTTGAGCAAGCAGCCAGCATTATCTCATCAGCCATCAACGTCCGCGTAAATGAGATTCCGAAGGCCCAGGCCGAGCACCTGCGGGAATCGATGGAGCGCACACTGGCACTGGGATGGCTTGGAGCAGCACCGGCAAAGAACTTGATTGACGCCGGGCCGCGACTCTATCCCCTTCATCCGACGGTATTGCCCGTTCTGATCCGCACGTTCCGCCGCTTCGGGCAGAACGAGAGGTCCCTTTTCAGCTTCCTCCTCTCTAACGAGCCCTTCGGACTGCAGGCTTTTTCCCAGCGGAGTGCGGCCGGGAACCAGCTGTACCGGTTGCACGATCTTTATGATTACGTGCGGACGAATTTTGGGCACCGGCTTTCGGTGCAGAGCTACCGGAGTCATTGGAATCTAATCGATTCCGTCATTGAGAGCTTCGTTGAGGAGAACGAAGCGCAGCTCAAGATCCTGAAGACCATCGGAATTCTGAACCTCTTGAACGACAGCGACCTGTTGGCTACCGAAGAGTCCGTGGTGTGCGCGCTTTCGGGGGAGACGGAGAAGACCATCCGCTCGGCGCTTTCGACCCTGCATAAATACAAGCGAATAATCTACGACCGCGGTCGAGCGCGCGGGCTTTGCCTGTGGCCACACTCCTCGGTCGATCTGGAGAAGGTATATGAAGACGCCTGTCGGGCCGTCGATGTTCCGCAGAACGTCGCCAGCCTGATCAAGGATTCGCTCGAAACGCGCCCGGTCGTGGCGCGCAGGCATTACATCGAGACGGGCAATCTCCGGCACGCCGACGTGCGTTATTGTCCCGTCAAGGACCTTCCGGCGGTCCTGAAGGAAGACGCTACGAGTGCGGACGGCCTGATCATCGTTCCGCTCTGTGAGACCCTTGCCGAGCGCGAGGCAGCGCTGGCGTTCGCCAAACAGGCGGAATTGGATTCGCTGCCGAACTGGCTGATTGCGGTCCCTCAGCCGCTGAACAATCTTGCGGCGCTCGTGCAGGAGGTCCAGCGTTGGGAGTGGGTTTCCGCCAACACGCTGGAACTGAATGCCGACAAATACGCCCGCGAAGAGGTGTCGAGACAGAAAGTGGCGGCCCAGTCCCAGTCGGAGAAGCGCATCCAGACCTTTGTCGGGTGGCAGCAGGGCGCGGGACGGACATTGCTCGATTGGTTCAGGGCAGGAAAACCGGTGAAGATTCGCAATAGCCGCCATCTTCTCGCAACCTTGTCCGACATCTTCGATGAGACTTACGACCTCGCGCCTCGCATTCAGAACGAGCTTGTCAACCGGCGCAATCTGAGTTCAGCCGCCGCGGCCGCGCGCATGCGCCTTATTGAGCGAATGTTCACGAGTCCTGAAGCCGCGCTGCTCGGGATGGACCCGGTCAAGAAGCCGCCGGAGATGTCGATGTATTTGTCGGTCTTGAAGCGCACCGGGCTTCACCGGCAGAACGGGGAATCGTGGCGAATCGCTGAACCTCATCACCGTAGCGATGTGTGCAATGTGTTGCCTGCGTTAAAGCACATGGCGGAGCTTGTACGCGAAAACCCGGACGCGCGGGTGAACATTAGGACGCTTTTTAACCAGTTGCGCAATCCGCCCTATGGCGTGCGCGATGGCCTCATTCCGCTACTCCTCTCCGTGTTCGCGATTTCGCACGAGCGGGATGTGGCTTTCTACAAGGACGGCTCGTTCCTGCGGGAGCTGAATGGCGAGCAGATGTTGCTGCTGACAAAAGCGCCGGAACGCTTTGATATTCAATATTGCAAAATCGAAGGCGTCCGCGCGGAGCTGTTTGAGCGGCTGCTCGCGGCATTGAAAATTCAACAGCCCGAAGATCGCGGGACTGAACTCCTCGATCTTGTCAAGAGTCTGTGCGTATTTGTCGCTCAATTGCCGGTCTACGTACGCAACACAAAGCGTCTCTCGCCGCAAGCCCTCGCTGTTCGGCAGGCGATTCTTGAAGCGCGGGAGCCAAGCAAGCTGCTATTCACGGATCTGCCGATCGCGTGCGGTTTCGATCCGATCGAGGCGAAGTCAGCATCCGGCGCGCCGGTGAAGAATTTCGTTAAGACTCTGAAATCGATGCTGGACGAGCTGCGCAGCGCTCTCCCCGTGTTGCAGGATCGTTTGCGAGCGGGCCTTCGGGAGCATTTCGGGCTCTCAGGCTCCATCGTGGAAAATCGTACCGCCCTGACCGAGCGTGCGCAGCGCGTTTGCCTTACGGCGACCGAGCCGAAGTTCAAAGCGTTCTGCCTGCGCCTCATGGACGAAGGACTGAGCGAATCCGACTGGCTTGAGTCGATAGGCAGCCATCTTGGCCTGAAGCCACCGTCTCGGTGGCACGACGCTGAAGAAGATGCTTTTAATGCGGAATTGGCCCATATCGCAGCGCTGTTCAAGCGGGTTGAAAGCCTTGTCTTCAGCGGTAAGGACTCAAGGCGCAGTGAAAAAGCTATCCGGCTTGCGGTGACCCTGGCCACTGGCGTGGAGCATCAGCAGGTCATTCACTTCAGCGCAGCGGAGGAGCAACGCATGAACACTCTGCAGCACAGATTCGCCGACATCCTGGCCGAGGATGAACGTCTGGGACTCGCAGCGGCGTCGCGAGCCATTTGGGCGCGCTTTGAGGCGGCCGAGGAAAAGAATCGATGACTGATTCCACTCGGCATATCCTCTGTATGTCCGGCGGCAAAGACAGTACTGCCCTCGCCTTATACATGCGCGACCGTGTCCCGCAGATGGAATATGTCTTCTGCGACACGGACAAGGAACTCACGGAAACCTATGAATACCTCAGTCGCGTCGAGGCATTCCTGGGGAAGAAAATCATCCGGCTGAACGACAAGGCCGGATTCGATCACTGGCTTGAAGTCTTTGGCGGCTACCTGCCGTCCCCTAACATGCGCTGGTGCACGAAGCTGCTCAAGTTGAAGCCATTTGAGCAGTATGTGGGAGATCAGCCCGTTGTTAGCTATGTGGGTCTGCGTGCGGATGAAGACCGGGTTGGCTACATCAGCACCAAGTCGAACATTAAGGCAACCTTCCCCTTTAAAGAGGATGGGATTGACTACGCCGGCGTGATGAAGATACTGGAGGAGAGCGGCATCGGCCTTCCCCCGTACCTGAAATGGGGCCGAACCCATTCTGGCTGCTATTTCTGCTTTTTCCAACGTTCCATCGAGTGGGTTCGACTGCTTGAGACGCATCCTGACCAATTCGAGGAGGCGATGGGCTACGAAAAGTTTAGCGACGAAGCGGGCAAGACATTCACCTGGAATCAGGAAATGCCGCTGCGCGAACTGAAGAAACCCGAAAACGTGGCCGCTATCAAGCAGCGCTATGCGGAATATGAAGCGCGCAACCGCAAGAATCGCCCTAACAAAAAACTCGTCGAGATTCTAGCTGACATGGAGGATGAGGATGACGGGCCTAAACCGTGTCTCATCTGTCAATTATGAATTTCGAACTCGCCACATGGAAAATCGGTGATCTTCTTAAGGTCTATGAAGAGGATCGTTTAAGCCTCAGCCCTCCCTACCAGAGGAACGAGGTCTGGACGGCCAAAGCCCAGCCGAAGCTACTCGAAAGTATCCTCACTGGAAAACCGATCCCCAGTTTCTTTCTCCTCAAGAGGCCAAAGAATACGTTCGAGATGATTGACGGACAGCAACGGGCGCGGACTCTAATAGGCTACTGGAAGAATCTACTCGTCGATCACGAGAATCTCACCTTCGAGCAGCGGATGGAGAAGGCACAAGTGCGACGCCGCGCCTCGGGCGACTTCCTTGACTACCGCCTTAGCATCACTATCGTTACGGAGATTCATGATGATGAATCAATTGAGGAGTATTATGCGCTCCTGAATTCGTCGGGCCTTCGGCTCAACCGTCCCGAGTTGAAGAAGGCAGAGTATTTCACGACCAATTTCCTGAAGCTTGTTTTGGACTGTGCGCAAGACGAGACCTTGCGTTCGCTGCGCCTGTTCACGGAAAGCAGCTCCGCCCGGATGAACGATGTGGATTTTGTGTCAGAGCTGATCGCGCTGATGAAATTCGGGATCAGCGACAAGAAAGAGAAAGTCGATCAGCTCTATGAGGACGACATCAAGGTTAGTGAATTGCGCGCAATAAAAGGCGAATTCAAAAAGCAGATTGCGACCTTCGGACGCTGCAACCACATCACGCCTATCTTGCGCACCCGGTACAAGCAAAAGAATGACTTCTATAGCCTTTACTATCTTTTCTACACAATCCATGACGCCGAACCGGCGACCTTTGACGCACTCTATCGCGTTTTGGTGAAGGTTGGCCCTCACATTCGTCCGTCGCAGGCGGAATGCGAGCCGCTCAGGGAGTACGCACACCATTGCGTGACGCAATCTAACTCCAAAGCTGCAAGACAGGCGCGACACGACATATTAGCGGATTTACTCCTCAACCAAAGCAAGAAGCCAACTGCCGTGCAGGATGCGGTCCTCAGCTATTTCCGTATGCAAGCGTCAGATCTCGTAAAAGTGGACAAGTATTTCACGCTGAACGCCGCCGCCATTCGCGATCCTCACAACTTCGAATTGGAGTTCGGCGACGACAATGAGATATAGACGCAGAACCCAAAGGGTTGAACTTGAGCAGGATGCCGAGAATAACGTCTTTGTCATAGACGGAGAAGAGCATTTCCTTGAGTTGATCGACGCCGCCGATGCTCAGCGAGGCGGATCGAATTCCAGCGTGTTTCGCGCAGTCCACCCTGATGGTGAAGACTCCTATGTAGTAAAATTCTGCCGGTATCCGCTGGATACACGATCGGACAGAGATCGGCGCAGAATACGGCGATTTGAGAGAGAGATCGAGGCCCTCGAAATAGCGCGTGGTGCCGGGGAGTCCAAATGTGTCATCCCGATGATAGAACATGGTCAGATTTCGCTGAATGCGGAATTCGGCGGTCCCGCCCCCCTCAAATACTACGTAATGGAAGAGGCGAGTTCCGATCTTGCGACGTATCTGGAAGAGAACGAGCTGGAGCTGCCGCAGAAGATTCTACTTTGTAGTGAGTTGTTGAAAATTCTTAAGGGCCTCCATGCCCTCGGCATCTATCACCGCGATATTAAACCGGAAAATATCTTGATGAGGCAGGGGCTTCCGGTCTTTGGCGACCTCGGCCTCATCGCCTTTCGAGCGGAGGATCACGACCTCGACGAGTTCGCCGAGAAGGTGGGACCTATCGGTTACTTGTCCCCTGAAGCGACGAACAAGGGGCTGGGGCTACGGAGCAAGGCGTCGTTCTCATTCGACTGTGCCATAGACGATAAATCCGATATTTTTCAGCTAGGGCAGGTGTTTTGGCTGGTCCTTCAAGATGAAGTCCCCACTGGTCACCTAATCGTGGGCGACCTGCGATTTGGCGCTGGCGCGCCGGTCTTAGAACGTGTGATTCAGCCGATGCTTCAGTACGGGAAGCAACGACGGGCAACTGGCGGAGATGTCGAAACTGCACTTCAACCGGTATTGAAGGAAATGGCGATAATCTGATGAGCGCCTGGCTCCGTTTTCTCCGCAACTACGGCCCGATTCCTCGTAACGACAACATGTACGACGAGACGATTCAGCGGTCGGCGCGTCGGCAGAAAATTGCACCCATCGATTTCGAGCACCCAATGCAGGACCTTGTGATGAAATGCTTCGACCGGCGGGCGGTTGATCCGGTGTCGGTGATTCTTACGGGCACGGCCGGGGACGGTAAGACGCATCTGTGCCGGCAGGTCTGGAAAATACTGAACGGTGATGAAAAGGCATGGGCATCGGATGATCCCCACCTCAGCCTTGAATATCCGTATCCGAAGGACCGCACCGCATGGCCAGATTCAACAGATACGAGGCTGTATCGTTCCGTCACAGTGCATTTTATCCGCGACTTGAGCGGGTGGGTCCCACAGGAAGGAGCCGATTGGGAGCCCGACAGGGAAGCGCTTCTCCTCCGGCTTTGCCGATCTATTGTGACGCCGGACGGCGATGAGATCTTCCTGATTGCCGCGAACGACGGCACTCTGCTCGAATCCTGGCGGAAGCTGCCCCAGATCGAGGAGGTCGTGCGGGCGCGCGCGCTGTTTGAGGAGCTGCTCGTTAAGGAGCGGCAAGAGCAAGCAGGTGTTCGACTGAAATTCTTCAATCTCAGCCGGGCGGATTCCGCGGAGCTTTTCGACCGTGCGCTTAAGGCCTTCCTTGCACATCCCGGTTGGGAGGCATTAAGGCTGCAGGCGGGCACCGAAAATGAGCTGTTTGGGGCGAAGTGCCCCATCCGTCGCAACCTGGATCTGCTCGCCAGCGAGCTAGTCCGCGGTCGGCTGCGGGCACTCCTCGAACTCTGCGATCACAACGGCCTGCATATCCCGGTAAGGCAGATTCTCCTCCTCCTTACCAATGCGGTTCTCGGTCATCCGGACGTGAAGGATTGCTTGATGACGCCGGCTGATGTGCCAAAAGTCATCGCGGCGGGAACGGTCTCGAAAGCCAGCGTCTATAACAATATCTTCGGCGGCAATCTGCCGGAGATCCGCCGTCTCGACGTGACCGTGTTTGACTATCTGGAGCGGTTTCAGATCGGCTATGAAACCTCCAGCCGCGTTGATAACATTCTGATTTTTGGAGAGGGCGACGAAAATCTCGGTGGTTATTTCGAACAGCTGGTAGCGCAAGATCCTTTCTACGGCGCGGACCCGCGCTATTACGCCGCAAAACAGCAATACATTGAAGGCACCGATGAGAGTGGCGAGCAATCGCAGGAATTCCTGCAGATGCTGATCGGCCAGCGGCGAGGAATGTTCTTCAAGATTGGCAAGTCGCAGGAAGATGAGCTGAACCTTTGGGAACTGACGGTATTCAAATTCGCCGGCGAGTATCTTGAGAGTGTCGCGAACGTACTCAAGCGCGGAGATGTGGTCAAACGTCCGATATTGTCGCGGCTTATTAAAGGCCTGAATCGAGTTTTCACCGGCATGCTCATGAACAGTGACCGCGAGCTGTTCCTTGCCACAAGCGGGAACAATTCCCAGGCCAAGGTGAGCCGGATACTCGTCGAGCGGGTATCCGTTGATCCCAACAAAGGCGAAAAGGTAACGCTGCAATACGACGCATCGAACGGAAACGTCGTTTTGCGCGTGTTCTTCCTGCCGGATCTCGACGTGCCTTTCGACTTAACGTTGATCCGTTATGAATTCCTGTCGCGCATCGCCATGGAAGGCGCGCTGCCTGCGAGTTTCTCGAAGGAATGCTATGAGGATCTTCTCGCTCTCAAAAGTCAGCTGATCGCTACGCACACGAAACGCCAGGAACGGGACGGCGTTATGCGGGGATCGGCAGTCAGGCTCGGCCTTCTTGCTTTGACGGATCAGGGAATGCCTGATCCCCGCTACGTGGAGGTGATTCCATGACCGCCGCCATGGTTTCGCTTCCGCCGCCGGACACCTTCGATCAGTCGTCTTCAATGTGGGTGGACGAGGCAATATGGGGGCACCGGCTTTACGACGAGCAATCGCCCTGGATGGTCTTGCTTGAGTTCCTGAACGTGTTTCATTACGAGCTGACCAAGGGGCGGGCGTTTGAAGAGCCTAATGGGCTGAACACCCTAAAATATCAGGCGGCGCAGCGATTGCATTTGCGGAACATCCTATTCAACGACCCGTATCTGGCGGAAGTGCGCGCGGAATTCGCCCACGACACGAACCGCTGGGATGAATGGCTCAAACGCATGAAAGCGGCCATCGGAATCGCGCATCCCCAGTTCAGCTATGTGCGGGACCGCTTCCACACGTTTGATGACTTCGCCGAGATCGTCGCGCTGATCCGCTCGTCGAGCATTGAGGTGAACAGCAACAAGCGATGGACATCGAAATTCGTGTTCCCCTACGGCAAGCACAGCCTGTACGAGGATCTCGACAACAACGCCTCGACCAATGACCGACGCTTCTTCGGGCGCACGGGGGAAGTGCTGTACCTGATGTGCTGCCGCTCGCAGCACAAGAAGGAGTTGATGGCAGCGCTTCAGAAGTGCTTCGAGCGGACGGACCCAACCTGGGACACTGTGGTTAAATCCCTCCAGCCCGCGGAGGACGAGGCGCTAAGCCGAGACCGGGCCAATGCGTTCCTGCCCTATGCCACGAATGCGTGCTTTGACGATATCGTCGAGGATTGGCTCGCCATTCTCCGGCTGAACATCACCGGCTTTGACGTATTCCCGCATCTGGTGAATTTGGCGGGACTGCACCTCATCAAGTATCAGCTCACGATTGCTAGGCAGTTATTGGGCTATTCCGATCCTCCATCCTTTGTCTGCGAAGTCGTGGCGCCCCGCAAGACGCTCGTCCGAGAGATTTCCTGCGAGCTGTATCAGGACAACAATCTGTTGCCGGCGCGCGCGGTTGAGGGCTACATCGCCCACGTGGAGTCGTCTCCCGAATGGCAGCAGGCATTGACGGAAAGCGGGGCATTCGAGAAATGCCGGGCGATCTTGATCAAGACAGTCCGTTGGGGTGATGACGACAAGGACTATAGCGGACCTAACGATCCCGAACAGCTCCTGCGCACGCTCCGCGAGGCTGCGATGAAGCGCCATAGGCAACACGTCGCGAACATTCACCGCAATTACGGACGCGATATCGGACTTGTGTCGAAGCGCGGGACCGTCAAACTGCGCTATGCCCCCAACGATTCTCTGCTGAAGACGTTGCTGTTTGCCAATGTCAATAAGCGCATCGAGCTTAATGATTTTCTGGCCAAGCTGGAGAAGCGCTATGGCATCGTGTTCGGCGATCGGGAAGCCGAACACGTCCTCGCCAAGGGCGACTTTGATAAAAAGGCGTTCCGTGCAAACTCGCGGCGTCTGGAACAGCGCCTCGGCAGCCTCGGCGTACTAAAACGCCTGTCGGATGCCTGTGCCTACGTGATCAACCCCTACCATGAGGAGACCACGTGACCACTGATGAACTGATTGGCAGCGTGGTAGCGTCGTACCTTCGGGACCACATTTCTACCGAGGACGGCTCGGGGGTGGCGCGGTATCTGCTCGACTGCTTGACAGCGGATCAGACCGCAGCGATTGCAAACAGCATTCTTGCCGACGCAAGCCTTTCTAAGCTCATCGAAATTAAGCTTCCCGTTCATTTCGTCGGAAATCACGGATTGCCCGCCGAGGTGTTGACGACCGCGCGCACCACGTACTTCCGCAACGCCGCCTGCGAAAAGTCCGCTCTGCTCGTCGCCAATACGGGAGACGATGAAGAGCAGTCGCTGAAGGATCTCGTGTCGATAGGGGCCTCGGAGCTACTGACTCATCCGGAGCTATGGATCTCGATCGCCCGTGACGGTCTGCCGATAGTGGATCAGCACAAACAGTGGTGGCTGAAGGCCATTCAGGCGCTGCTGGAGGTCAAGCAGTTCGGACTGGACAGGTTCGCCGAATACGTCCTGCACACGCGCCAGGCCATCGAGGATGGACATCCCATACTGTCCGCCCTCGGCGTCGCGCTACCGGCACTGCATTTGCCGAGGGATACCGGGTTTTTCCGCAGCCTGACCGACAAAACGGCGGGGCACCTCTCCAAGTGGAAAGCGCTCTACACCCAATGCGTCAAGAAGCGCTATTGCTATCTGCTGAAGCAGACCCCTTCGCAGACGCTGTTGCTTGAAGATGATTTGCAGAAGGCGTTCGACCATGTCCGGGATGCAATTCCGACGGAGCTCCATCCCGTCATTCACGCCTATATAGCGGCCAACAGCGGCTGGAACGATGAGGCTGCGGCGCTGGCGGAATGCGAATGGGAGCTGGTCAAGCCTCTCTTCGACGGCCTCAAGCGCGAGAAGTTCAACTTGGGCAAGGCCACACTCGACTTTTACGAGGAGCGCGAGGCGGAATTACTCACGTCCGACGAACAGGAATACCTCAAGCGTCTGCGCGACAATTCCCGCACCGAAGCTCAAGACGAGGATGAGGATTTCTACCGGCATCATCGCAGTGAATTGAAAGAGCAGCCTTCCCTCAAGTCGAAGTGGGACCGCTTCGTGTTCGGGACGGCAGTGGAGACAGAAGATTTCGTTCAGGGAATCGCGACGTGCTTGCGGTGGCTCTTCGACGAGGATTTCACGTCCACCAAACGGCGCCTCACGATACGGTCGGATCGCAAAACCAAGAAGGATCTCCGGGATCTCAACAACGACGCAGGCCTTTTTTTCGTGCAGCGATATCGCGGGTTGCGTGAGCTGTTCGGAAAGCGCGCGTCCTGGGATCTGGGAGAGCTGATGAATTTCGCTACGCTGAGCGACTTGTGGCGAAAATCAACGAAGGCATATGTGAATCGCTCTACTGCGAAGGCAGCCCTGCAGCTGAAGTTCTATCTGGAACTGGAAGTCGAAACCTCGACCGGAACTATTGACGCCAGGGTAAAGCAGCTGGTTTGGAGCTACGACCCCAATTCGATTGCCGCTGAATTCTCCGGTGACTGGTCGCGCCTGGGCGAACACCCACTTGTCCGATCCCGCGTAAGCCGAGAACCCGTAAGCGGCAAGGGACGATTCCAGTCCCTGGACCTCAGAAACATCAAAACGCTGTACCCGGCTTACGGGCAGGATCGCGGGTCGTTCGTGGCAACCTACAAGAAAGACAATGACCTCGGCGTAAGCTGGCCGGCGGCGCTGTCCGGAGCGGAGGCAGACGGCCTCGTGTCAAAGGAGGTTGCCGCAAGCCTGAGAAACCTGTTCGAGGGCTTCCGTCAAAGCTACGCCGACGCGATCACTGGTTTTGCGGTAAGCGGCGTTGCATTTGAGGCGCTCTTCAAGCAGGCAGAAGACTATGGCACCCTGCTGCACGCGGTCTGCACGCAGGCCAAGGGTGATCGCAACCGCGCCCGTCTGCTCAAACCGCTCCTGGAAATCGGGACCGTCGGCGTGGACGGCGGCAGGGTCACGGCTATCGTGACGCCGTGGCAGCCTCTGCGACTTGCTGCGATGGGCGCGAAGGCGCTTCAGGTATCGTCTCTGCTGCGCCATCTGTTGACAGCCGACGAGGTGCTTTTCGGCGATCCGCCGCTCTTCTTCAAGCAGCTGCAGGAGGAACTCGCTCACCCTTATTACCCGGAAATCGTTCTGGGATGGCAGACGACGAGGCCGGAGCTGCTCTCGCTTACGGACTATCACCTCGACTACAGCCTGCACGAGGCGCCCGTCATCAGCAATGACGGGTATGACGACACGAATGAGAGCCCGTCGGAAACATCCTCGCTGATTGTTGATCTGACGAAGCGCTTCCTGGATCTGTACCCCCACGAGCGCGCCAATCTGTCAGTGGTCTTGTACAACTGCGATTCAGCGCGGCTTCCCTATGCCCTGGTCGATAAGATGGCGGAGCTGCACGAGGACGAAGAGGACATGCGTTGCCAGATTGTCCTGCGTCACCGCGATGGGGCCAAGCTGCGCGAGCTTTACGAGAGAATCATCGAATCCTCTGATGCCGATGTCGATTCGTTCGTCACCAGTGAGGCCACCAAGGATTTCATGGCGCGCCTGCGGATCGGCATCATGGCCGACCAGGCCCCGATTAGCGATCCGAAGGACGGCCCGCCCACCGACATCGTATTTCTCCAGGATGTCATCGCCCGCCACGCAAGTCTGGACTGGTATCCGGAAGCGTGCGATCCGGTAGAGATTGAGGGCTTCATTCCGGCGCGTTGGTCCCGACGCCGTCCCTCCCCGACCGATGACATGAAATCGGTCGCCTATCTGTGTTGTCCGGTGCAAACAAAAGAAGGATGGGCCTTCATCACAGCGCTCACCACGTTCCTGAAAGGCGATGTCGAGGAGCTTGACAAGCGGCGCCTGCTGCCAGCGCGCAAGCTCGATTTCAATGATCCGTTGACTGCCAGCATCTTCAAGGAGATTCATAATCTGGGCAACTGGGTCGTCAATTACGACGAATTGCTCGACCGCCGGCAGCTGCTGAATCAGAATGTTAAAGTCATCCGCTACAAGCAGTGTGCCACGCAGGGCCGCAACATCCTCATTTCCTCCACGGCTCCCCTGAGCCTACTGCGGTCGATGGTGTTCGGGCGGTTGAAGGATCTAAACCTTGAGCTGAGCGACGCGGATACGCGGAAGCTCACCGAGCGTTTCATCAACGACGCCAATGACATTTCCGGCGATATCGTCCTGCGGGCGGCCAAGCGTGGCCGCAACGCGAGCGAGTTGATGGGCGTGGTCCTAAGCCGCTACATGATTCGCCACGAAATCGGCACAGCCCGGCGCTTCGGCTGGTATTTTCTCGACGACTATGCGGAATGGCTGGGGCAACGCGAGGAGCAGATCGCCGATATTCTGGCGATCGCCCCTGAGCAGGCTGCTGACGGGCAGCTCCAGCTCGCCGTGATCATTGCCGAATCGAAATACATCGACATCACCAATCTCTCCCCTAAGCGGAAAGAGTCCCAGAAACAGCTCCGCGATACGGTGCGTCGGATCAACGACGCGCTCTTTGGTAATCCCAAGCGTCTGGACCGGGAGCTGTGGCTTTCGCGGTTTTCCGACCTCATGCTGAGCGGCATTCAGTTTGCAGCGACCTCACCCATCGACCTTGCCGCCTGGCGCCGTGCCGTGCGCGAAGGCCGATGCGGCATCTACCTGCGCGGCTATTCGCATATCTTCGTGTCCGGCCCTTCGGACTCCGATGAATGCTCGGAGCTGGTCGCCGTAGCGGAGGCGGACAATTCGTATCAGGAAGTGTTCTCGCGTGGCCGTTTGCGCGAACTAGTTATGAGCTATTGGAAGGATGCCGATCCGACGCCGGTGCGGCGTGCCTCGGCAGATCAGGACATCTGGGCGGAGCAGGCCTACCGCAAGCCCTCCGAACGCATCGAGATTATTCGCCGGCGCAAGCGCAGCGAAGACTCCTCCGACAATGGGGGCTCGGGAGGCGCAGGTTCCGGCTCTCCGCCCGAGCCCTCCTCTCCTCCAGCCACGCCCCCTTCTGCGCCGCCGAAGACTCCCGCCAACACGGCACCCGAGGGCAGCGCGACGATTGGTGCGGATTCATCATGGGCGCATCCCGGCCTCGCCTTGTTATTCAGCGGATACACGGGCGGCACTACCGATAGCGCCGCAGATGCCGAATGGCTCAAGCATGTGGAGAATCTTTGCAAGGGCGCTCTCCAACAATTCCAGCTGCAGTCAAAGTTGCTGACAAGCACGCTTACGCCCAATGCCGCGCTGCTGAAATTTCAAGGCAGCGCCAATCTTACCGTCGAGCAAGTCGTGCGCCGTCGGTCAGAATTCCTTACGACACACAAGCTGAACTTGATTTCGGTCCGAGCCGAGCCCGGCATCGTTGCCATGGCGATCGCCCGCCAAAATCGCCGTGTTCTTCACCTGCCGGACGTATGGACCAACTGGCATCCCGACTGTTCGGCCGGAAACGACAACCTGCTAATCGCGCTCAAGGAAGAGGACAGCAGCTTTCTCTTTCTCTCGCCCAGGACAAATGCCCCGCATACCCTCATCGCCGGATCGACGGGCAGCGGTAAATCCGTCCTTATGCAGAACATTATTCTCGCTATTGCCTGCACCAATACGCCAGCGCAGGCGAAGATTACCCTGATCGATCCGAAGCTTGGCGTAGACTACTTCGCGTTTGAAGGCCTGCCGCACCTGCAGGGAGGAATTATCGACGACCAGAACCAAGCCATTGAGCGGCTCGGCGAGCTAGTGAACGAGATGAATCGGCGCTACACAGTTCTGAAGGAAAACCGTGTCTCCAATATCTTTGATCTGAACAAAAAAGCCACCCCGACCGAGCGCATGCCCTTCCTGTGGATCATTCACGATGAATTTGCGGAGTGGATGATGACTCCTGATTATGCCGACGCGGTGTCGGATATCGTGGGCCGGCTGGGCGTGAAGGCACGCGCGGCAGGCATCTCCCTGGTATTTGCCGCGCAGCGGCCGGACGCCAATGTGATGCCTATGCAGCTGCGGGCAAATCTGGGCAACCGGCTGGTCCTGCGAGTGGACGGAGAAGGCACGTCGGAGATCGCACTAGGAGAGAAGGGTGCAGAGCGTCTGCTCGGCAAGGGTCATCTAGCAGCCAAGCTCGAAGGGGCCCCGGAGATAGTCTTCGGGCAGGTCCCGTTCGTGAGCAGTGAATTCCTGACGCAAGTCGTCGCCGCATTGTCGAGCTGATGATCACGCGCGGGGAATGGATTAGCGATTCCCAAATCCGCCATCATGGACCTATGCGCAGAGAAACTGCCGGAAGCCCAGAACCTCCGATCCTGCGGCACCGGACTGCTATCCGCCGCGGCACTCATTCCCGGCCGGTTTCACTCGCCCAGGCGCACGGCTTGATCGGCCCAGAAACGTCTTTCTTTGACTACGGCTGCGGCCTTGGCGAGGACGTGAGGTTCCTTAAGGCGACTGGAATAAATGCGGAGGGTTGGGACCCCTACTATTTGCCCGACGCGCCCCCGCAACCAGCCGAATGCATTAACCTTGGGTACGTGCTCAATGTCATCGAAGACCAGGCGGAGCGGGAGCAGACGTTGCGAGCGGCATTCGAGCTCGCCCGAAAAGTGCTTGTTGTCTCTGTCCGGGTCGATCAATCGTTGAATAGCGGTACTGATTTTTCCGACGGCTTGGTAACGAATTCGGGTTCCTTCCAGAAAATCTACACACAAGGCGAATTTCGGCAGTATCTTCAAACGGTCCTGGGCCGAAAGCCGTACATGGCAAGCCTTGGCATTGCGTATGTCTTCAAGGATGAAGCAGTAGAATCCGCCCACCTGGCTCGCCTCTCGATAACACCGGCGAAGCGCGAGCGCGCCGATCTCTTCTCGCAGTTTGCCGCAGACCTGGACGCCCAGAAGCTGGCCGAGATTACACGGAACATTGGGCGGCCTCCCCTCCCCTCTGAATTCGATCGATATCCCGCCTTGCTTTTGCGCTATGGGTCACGTTCTAGAATCGACCGGCTAGTATTGGGTTTCCTCAATCCCCAGACGCTGTCAGAGGCAAAGGAAGCAAAGCGGAATGAGATTATGACCTATATCGCCATGCTCCGATTGCGCGGACTGCGCCCTCCTCGCATTCGATTGTTGCCGGCCGAGACCCAAGCCGACATCAAGCTGCTCTGGCCGTCCTACAAAAGTGCGATGGATGAAGGCGAGCAATTCCTTTTTCAGCTTGGTAAGCCGGAACTAATCCGCGAGGCATGCCTTTCCGCGACGATTGGTAAACGGCTCCCATCGGACTACTACTTTCATCGATCGGCGGAGGAGTCCCTCCCAGCGCTCTTAAGGGTACTGCTGTTCGCAGCTCGCCAGATCGTTGGCGAGGTTGACTACAACATCGTAAAGGTCGCGATGGACGGTCGCAAGATTTCATTCCTGAATTACAAGGACTTTGATGACGAAGCGCATCCACCGCTACTCTACAGTGTGCGCGTCTACCTTGCCAACACATCCTACGCGATACGGGATTATTCGTCGTCCGAAAATCCGCCGATTCTTCATCGCAAGGAAACGTTAGTTGACCCGCTGTACCCCGGCCATGGGGCATTTTCTGAGTTAACCCTGCAAGAGGAGGAGCTCGGACTCCTTTCACAACCCGAAATCGGGTTCCGGCAGCAATGGCGGCGTCTCCTCGCTGAAAATCACCTGCAAATAATCGGACACGCCATTTCTAGGGATGAGAGTCATGCGAGTTCTACTGAGCAGAACCGTTTTGATTGAAGGCGTTTTCTATATTGGGTCATCATTGGGTCATCGCTGCGACCGCGGTTCGTGCGCGCGGCAGGCACAGGAACACGATCTTTACGCTACGGAGCAAAGGGCTGCCATTTGCCCTCCGGCCAGAAAAACGGCGGGCGCCTTTAACGACGTTATTTGTCCGGTTCGTCTTTAGTAGTGGAATCCTCCGTTTTCCCTCCCGTATCCGTTTCCCGGCCAACAGGTGCGGTGCGTGCTGTGCTCGGAGAAAGCATGACGCTCTCGCTGATCCGGCCCCGGATTCCCGAATGAAGGTTCTTACGGCTCGGTTTGCTCGAAAACGAAACTCCAAGCTCGTGGGCCATAAGTCTAAGGTCCGGGATGCTTATTTGGCCCAATCGCTCTTCCACCGCACCGCTCCCCTTCTCCCGCGAGAGATCAGTCAACCCGCGGAACTGCTCGAGCGCGTCCTCGGGAGAAATAGAAGGCTGTTCCCCTGCCGCCTCCTTTGGCCTGGTAGGTGGCTGTTTTGGGCTTTCCTTAATCCCGAACGCTCGCTTGACGTGGCGCTCGATTTGACCAAGGCGCGTGGTAGCATCGCGCAGCAGGCCTCGAATCTCGGCTAACTCGCTGTTGAGCCGAGCCAGTTCCTCCTCTCGGGTGCGAAAAACATTATCGGTATTCATTTGAGGTACTCTACGGTCTCGATCCAGAGATTCTTAAAAGGGTCTACCAAATCAGCAGGAACGCCGCCCCCCGTGATCGCTCGCTTGATGGCGGCACGGTCGGGTATCCAGGCATCGAAGAACTTCGCGCGTATCTGCTGAGCCTTTGCGGCCTTGTTGCAGACGTTCTTTACTTCGCGCATATAGAACTGAGATTCCTTTGTCGGTAGGCCGCCGTACGGCTTGGCCTTGTTCATGAAAACGCCTATTCGGGGTAATGGGAACGGCTCGATGCGCATTTTCAGGCTGTCCAAGATCAGGCTCGTGCCACGCGACGCAAAGAAGTCGGGATTGACCGGAATCAGGATCAGGTCACAACATGCCAATACGCTATAGGAGAGCAGAGTGAAGGACGGCGGGCAGTCAAAAAGTACGTAATCATAGTCCGGCAATTGCTTGGAAGCACCGATCTTGCCGAGCAGACGCCGAACAAATTCCTTGACTCCGTCTCGATCGAAGACTTCTAGCTCCAGCCAGTATAGGTCCTGCACCGACGGGACGAAATGGAGATCTTCAGTAACCTTGTAGATGAAGTCCCATCCCACACCGAAATCGAACTTGCCGGCCGGTTTCGTGAATTGATCCAGCGCGTTGAAGATCGTCTTCTTGCGATCGATTGCCTGCTCATACCACTTCTGGAACTTTGGGTTGAGAGTACCCGTATCTTCGTTCAACGCAATCGCCTGCGTCAGGGACATTTGCGCATCGAGATCAAAGATGAGTACCTTCGAGTCCGTGAGCGAAGACACCACGTCGCCCAGGCACCAAGTGACGGTCGTCTTTCCGACGCCGCCCTTGAAGTTTATCGTCGCTATGGTTTTCGGAGATTGGCTCGCCATCACGGAATAAACTCTCCAGGCCGGACCATTTTTCCCGGACCTCTAACCTTCTTCCACTCGTGTCGTGAAGCATGCCTAAGGCAAATACAAGCCTATTGGCAGGACCGCTACAGACGGTGCCTGGGCTGCAGAACATTTATCATAGCCGAATGCCTGAGGCGAAGGGCCGACACGTTGCTGTCCTGAATCCCGCATTCGCCCAGTTCCTAGGGCTGCTTGTAGGTCGTCCGGATGGGCGCGGCGTACCTCGTCGCCATCGCCTTGCCCAATAGCAAGAGAATATTCATGCCACAGCGCGGCGTATCGTTATGGGTCTACTCCTACAAAAAACACTTGCACCTCCTGTAGTGGTTTGCTGATCACCACAAGCTTACACAAGCGTTTCCATCGTAGGTTTATGTTGTAGTAATCAAAAATGCTGCTGCGACCCGAGGGGTGCCCGGAGCCTCTCGTGGTTTCAAGCACGCGATAGACTGTACACACACTCCCAAACGTGGCTGGAACGGTTAGAAACGGTTTGTGATGAGCGTTCAGATATGGGCAAAGCGTTCGATGAGGCCAAGCTGCTTTTAGGTGTTTCAATGTCGTATGGCTCGTGTCAATCCAACACCTCCACGACGCGACCGCGTTCTTAACGCCAATGCAAATCGGTGCTGCGTGTGTAAGCGGCGTGGCGTAGGTCTTCATCTTCACCACATCGACAAAAATTCGTCGAACACCGTTGATGAAAATCTCGCAGTCTTATGCGTAGAAGACCACGATAGCCATCACCGGCCAGGCGCATATCAAGAGCCCGCTGTGAACCATCTGGAGTTAAGCCCGGAGGAAATCAAAAAATACAAAACTTCCTGGGAAACGTTTCTGATAGAAACCCGAAAGCCGTCCCCGAACGTAATAGCCACCCTTGCCGCTTACGGAACCTATGAGGTTATTCACTCTGTGCAACTCGTGATGCAGTGGTCTGACGAGCGCATTGAATATAAACGCTCGTACCACCTCTTGGACGGCAACCTCGACCAGATGACGGATGCCGTCATGGAAGAAATCAAGGATTTCGGCCCTGGCGTAAGACTCGCGCTGATTAGTGAACCGCTGCCAGTCGAGCATTGCCCTTGTTGCGGAGCCGGATACAGCCGTACTCTCAAGCCTCCTGTTGTCATCCGTCACACTGACCCGGATTGGGATAGGCAATCCGCATGTTCCATTTACATCAATCCGGAGCAGCCATCCCTTGCTGTCGCATTCGCTTTACGCGGTGAACACCTGTTTTCCGGCAGTCTCCACCTGTGTCAGGGCAGATTCCTGCATTACCAGAGCGATGGAATTGACGAGCGGCTTGCAGTTCGGGCAAGGCCGAGCATACGTGCTCAGGCACGCCGCATTGTTAAACAGATTCTTAGAGACTGGGGACCGGCAATGGTGTTCATAGGTACCGGGAACCCGGATGCGCCTGAAATTATGAATGAGTTCAGCCTGCCAGCTTGTTGGGAGAAGAAATCCAAGCGCTAAGCAGTGCCTTATACTGTCTTTATCACACGTTACAACAGAAGGGCAGCGAAATGTCTGAAGCAAACGGCCGATTTTGTAACTTGGTGCCCCGTTACCTATCGAAATGCCTTTTCGTAGAGCGCTGCCCTATGTTCGCTCGGAATTATCTGAGTAAGAATCTCGTTGACCTTGCGTCCGTCGAGGTACTTTTCTCCGTTTACCGCCTCTGCGGCGTCGAGCATTGAGGCGATTTGGAGTATAGCCCCCCAAATGCAATCATCGGCGAACACTTTCTCGGTCTGCCGCTCCCATGATTCGAGTTCCATGCCGGGGTTTTCGCCCGGTGTCAAGCGAGAAACCAGAACCCTTGCCTTATCCGGGCCCTCGTAATCAAAGATGTGCATTGGCCACAAAGTCGGACATGTTATTCCCGGCAGGTATCTCTCCTCAGCCGCTCTTCCGGCAAGCAGAATCAAAATGTGTTTCTGTAGCTGCTCCTTTTCTTCGAGCGTTTGAGACGAGAGGGGGGCTTTGCAATCCAAAGACAATAATCCCACAAGCTGCTGCCCTGGGGTTATGGCGACGCGAGAAAACCCCAAGCCGCATAGGAAAGCCATAACGGCGTGGCCCGCCTCATGAAAGGCTCCCCGCGATTGCATTGGACTGTTCAAAACTCATTACAACATACGTTGTTGTAGTTTTAGGCTGAAGGCGGACGCCACCACCAAACCCGCGTCCTAGAGCAGACTCCCCATATAGTTGAAAAGCCAAGGAGCAGGAGGGATGCCTGGAGCCAACAGAAGTACGCTGGGTGCCTTCTAAGCAGTCGGCGAACTGCAATGCTGGATGCCAGGCTCCGCGTCGGCCAGTTGCCGCCATCACAAACAACCCTGAATTACAAGAAGAGCGCCAAAGCTTCAGGCAACCGCCGTGATGCCGTGCTTCTCGACCAGAGACAGGAGCTTGAGCGCCGGGCCGGAGGGCTTCTTCTCTCCTCGCTCCCACTTGCTCACTAGGTTCGGCGTCACGTTGAGGTAATTCGCGAAGACCGTCTGGCTGACCTGCTCCCGCTCCCGGAGAGCCTTGATCTGTTTCGGCGTTAGTGGATGCACCGGCGTAAGGCAGGCGTCGTCAAAACGGCGCATGGTCTGCTTATCGATGGCACCCACCTTGTGCAGGGCCTCCATCGTTTCGTGGACGGAGCCATCGGTTCACTCCGATATTTCTTGGTCATGTCCTTTTATCTCCACGAAATCGCCTTCCTTGAGCAACTCCGCAAGTCTGCTTTTCGGTCAATCTCAGCACATGCCGCGCGGCTTCTTTGAAGTGCTTCTCTTCATGAGCGTCGATATTCGCTCGCTCGCTCTTCGCGAAACCGTAAACAAAGACCGCGCGCTCGACCCTGCCGGAAAAGAATGATCGTGCGGTATCCGCCCGACTTGCCTTGCCCCGGCCGTGCGATCCGCTGCTTAATGACCCCACCGCCAACGTCGGCGTCTACCTGCCCTTTTTCCGCGCGAGCTACTGCCTCCAACAGAACCGCGTCGACGATTTTTTCCTTTCGGGCAAACCGCTGAAACCATCTCGTCTTGAAGACTCTCGGCTTGCCGAATGGGGCGTCCACACGCCTCCATTGTATAGTACCCGGTACTATGTTTCAAGGCTCTGGGCAAGGCATTTTTCTTTGCCCATTTCTTTGCCCACACCGCCTAAAAATGGGTCGTAATCTATAGCAATATTGCTCTTCCGCTGTCAGCGAGGAACGTGGGCTAGGAGCCAGCTAAATGCTGGAACAAGAGCAACATATCGTCTCCGGTCGCAACGAGTAGCAACGCCGCACTAGATGCCCGAAATTCAGATTTCCGGGGCTGTTAACCGAAGGGTTGTAGGTTCGAGTCCTACCTGAGGAGCCAAATCCATTTTCTCCGAAAATTTAGTCCCCGGTGGTTGACGGCGATCCCCGTTTAGCGTCCAGTCCTTTCTCCCGTCGTATCCCCAATAACGCCAACATCTTGCGGTGTGCCCATTCTCCAGTAACCGCAACCGGAGAGTCGCCGGTGCGGCCCGGGTGGAGTGCGTTTCCTTTCTCCCTTGGCGGTTTTCTCTAACGGCAGGAGAATGCCAAAACGCGGTTAACAGGCGCGCGCTCTCGGGGCGCGGTTTTCGGAATCGGGACGTTGGTTGGCGCCGCCGTACTCCTTGGCGTTCACCGATCGCCTATCCTGGAAGTGTTCTGCGCAATGCTCCACCTGTGGCGCCGGTGCGAACGCCGATTCGCTGCGCCATCTATACTCGCCAGTCCATCGAGTCCAATGCCGACCTTTCTTCCTGCCAAGTTCAATTCGACCTTTGCAGTGCGTTCATCCAGTCGCGGCGATCGCTGGGCTACGAGCTTATCGAAGAGCGATTCGCCGACGAGGGATACTCTGGCGCGACTCTCGACCGGCCTGCGCTTCATCGATTGTTGGGCGTAATCCGATCCGGTGGAGTCGAACGACTCGTCATCTACCGCCTGGACCGATTGTCACGGAATCTGCGGCACTTCACCACGCTCTTTGAGGAGTTGAAGGATCACGCTGTCGAACTCGATTTGCTAGACGCACCCGAAACAGGGGCCGTCGCGCTGGACCGGTTCATGTTGAACGTGCTCGCGTCATTTTCCGAGTTCGAACGAGATCTTGCCGCCACACGCATCGCGGAATCACGCGCCCATCTGAAAGCTCATGGCAGGCGTATCGCCGGAGCGACTCCGTTTGGATACTTTGCCGATCGTCACTCGAAACAGTTGGTCGTTTGCGACGAAGAAGCCGGGGCGGTAGCGCGGATGTTCCAGTGGGCTGATGCCGGCGTAACACCGGCGGTGATCGCGTCATTCGCGAATGCCCTGCGCTGGATCACGGGCGCGGGAAATCCGTGGACTGCACGGCAGGTACTCTCAATTCTTACAAATCCTACCTACGCTGGGTTGGTCGTGCACGGCTTCGCATTCCGCGACGGCTGCCACCAAGCGCTTGTCGACCGGGAACTCTATCACCGCGTCCAGAATCTGATCATTGGCCGGCGCACTGGCGTTCCTGGGAGGCATGGTGGCCATACCGGAATCACGTGGATTGTCCGAGGCCTCTTGATCTGCGGAGGCTGTGGCCGGCCGATGAGCACGCACACGGTTCGGACGGGCCCGGTGATTCGCCGCTACTATCGGTGCCGGTCAACTGCGGGCGGGCGGGAACCGTGCAAAAGCGTTATGGTCGCCGCGCACGAGATCGAAACTGCCGTGTTGACCGAGATCAGTGCTGGCCCCAGCCTGTTATCGAAAGAGCAGGCCGCCTCCGTCAAGGAACGGGTCCGGGCGATCGTCTATGATGCGGACACGGGAAAAGTGCGGATTGAGATGATCAAGCCGCCTGATGGCTCGGCTCGTGATGAAGCTGAAGCAACTGGTCAGCACGCAGCGCCAGGGAGGCGTAAGTCCGGCCCTCGTCATCGCTGAACTCGACTTCGTACACATCGGGGGCAAGTCGTTCGACGATCGTACCAACTTGGCCACGCAGAAGCTGACGGTCCTTGCTGTCTTCCAGCAAAGCCACCACCGAGAGTAGTTCAAGTTCGCGCATCGCGTACCTCAATCCTTTATAGTACAAAACAACTCGTCAGCCTCGGCGCCGTCTCGTCCCGAAGTACGATCCAGGCGCTGCGGACGACGGCCCGCCGATTCCCACGATTCAGCTCAAAGTCCACGGTGAACCGGCCGCCATATTCGTCAGACGCGCCCACCAGCGCATCGGCCTCGCGCGCCGCCCGAAGCAGTGCCTCCCGAAGAAACTCGGCGTCGGTTTGCGTTAGCCCCAGAGTCGCCGCAAAAACTCTGGCTTTATGCCGGCCGCGAGGATGTTGCGGATCAAGGCAATAGTCGCGGAGTTTCGCTATATCCACGATCGCGTTGTTGCCGCCAGGCAGCTTCATCTCCGTCGAGATTAACAGATCGACGTGACAAGACGAAAGCCATGCGCCGTTCTTTCAATAACTTAGGCGATGAAGCTGCTAACCAGTAGGCGCCGGCGATGTCAGGGGCGAATTGAGCCAAACTTTTCAGAGACTTGCGGGCAAGCTTTGAAATCTCAACCCCACAGAACCCCGCATTACGCTACATCTTTGTCCCTTTCGGGGTGGATGAGGATTTTGACAACCTTGCTATTGGCGTCCTGCTTCGCCCGCAGCGTGGAGTTGCCGTAAACATTCATGGTGGTGGCCACATTGCTGTGGCGTAAGAGCTTCTGCTGAACGCCTATCGGAGCGCCAGCTTCATCAAGCAGTAAGCGGCAGGTGTGGCGGAAACGTGTGCCAGCCTAGCTTTGGAATGCCGATTTCAGCGCCTTTAGGAGGAGAATATTTTGCTGCAAAATCCCGGCATGATAAGACCGCCCGGTGACGTGGGACTGAAACACAAGCCCGCTTGTGCGATCTCCATGCCATGTGAGCAAGAGCCGCGCGAATACCGGATCGAGCGGGATTAGTGACTCGATGGCAGGGATGGAGGACTTTAATGAACCGTGGGGAAAAATAAGGATGGGGAACGAGAGTTCCGGATTCGGCCAGCGAAGCCGCTAGCGCGCGGTGAACGCCGAGTCTACGCGTCCGCGTATCGCATCATCATGCATCACGCCCGGATGAGCCCGCGTCATCGGGTTCGGTATGGGGGCTGCGCGGTGCGCGTACTGTATTCCAAGAATACTAGCGATGGCCAGTGGCGAGCCCACGGACGTTACATCGCCCGCGAAAGCGCTACGCATTGGTGTGATCCGAAAGCAGTTGGGTTCAATGCGACTGAAGAATCGATCGATATCGCAATGCGCCTCTTTGGAAGTTGATTGTGTCTCCCGAGTTTGGCGACCGCAGTGGATCTGAAACGGTTAACCCGCGATCTGATCTCGCAAATGGAAACCGACCTTTTCATCAAATCAGCCGATCGGTCGATGCCGGCGACGGTGATGAAGTGTGTGACGGTGAACTCTCCGCGCGGGGGCATCTCATAGCTCTTCTGTTCGATTCGTACCTGCTCATTGACGACTCCAAATCCGATGAACAGTACTGATCTGGGCGGGTGGCCCACACTTGGCTGATTTTCGCGCGGCATCAGCGAAAAACCGCCCAACGCACCAAACGTGGGCCAGCCCCCTTATGCCGCTGAAACCGACTCCTTCTTCCGATTGAGCGCCGGTAGAAGAAGGTTCAGAAGCGCTTGATCAGAGAATGGATTCTGACCTGAGATCACCTCGCGATCTTGAAGGACGTAGCTCCCCCAAGGCTCGACCACACTTACGTCACCGCCCGCCGTACGCAAAGCGAAGTCCGGATAGAACAGCACCTTGCCACCAATCTCAAGCGGCTCCCGCTGCTGCTCTTCCGCTGTCGAAAAGATAGTCATCTTATACCCAGAGTATATCCAGCCTTGAGCCTTTGCCCGCGCTCCAGCGGCATCGCCCGCCGAAAGCGCGGCCACCACCTCCGTCGAATTCGGAAGAGCCGAGAGAAGTGAAATCGGGCCATGGCACAGCACTGCCGTAGGCTTGGATGTTTTATGAAAGTGTCTCATCACGGTGCCAGCGTCGGGATCATCGAGAAGATCCATCATCGGGCCATGGCCGCCGGGGACGAAAACAGCGTCATATTGATCAAGGCCCGATGCGATGACGTCCGAGATACGAGTTGGATTTTTGAGCCCAGTCAGGGTGTCGCGGAACCTTAGATAGTCCTGAAGCTTAGTTTCGTCCCCACCGAAGAACTGGGCTATGGCTGAATTGACATCCATCTGCGGCGTGTTGCCTTTTGGGTTAGCGAAAGTGATTTCGTAGCCCTCTTTCATCAGGGCGCGAACCGGAACCGTAAGTTCGTTGAGGTAGTAGCCAGCGCCGGTATAAACCTTGCCATCTTTCAAGGGCAAGCCATGACCGCTCGAGACTAACACCAAGACTTTTCCTTTAGTTGTCATTTTGTTCTCCTTTTTGAAATTAAGTCTGTTTCCGATATTGGCGAGTAAGTCCATCAGATCCGAGATCGCTCGCGGGCCGAGCTGTTGCACGCTCAGGATAGTCTTCACACTTCAGTACTCCCGGACCGCCACATTGGTGGACAACAATTGCTTTCATGTTTCACCTCCTTGCATTATCGTTACAATATTCTGCGATTCGAAGTGGCGTGAGGCTGGGGGCCACAAACGGGCGGGAAGCCTATTGTCTGCGCCCCGTGATCCGCAGCAGGCTGAGGAACAGATTGATAAAGTCGAGATACAGCCGCAGAGCGCCGAAGATCGCCATCCCGCGTGCGGCGTCAGTTCCCTCGCTACCAGGGGGATTCATTGCCTTGATGTTCTGTGTATCGTAGGCGGTCAGTCCCGCAAACACGATGATGCCGACAATGGAGTACACGAAGCTGGCACCCTCGCCCATTAGCGACGGAAAGAACATCGAGAGCAAACCGAAGCCAACCAATCCGAATAAGCCCATCGTGCAGAAAGAGCCGACCGGGCCGAGGTCTCGCTTCGTCAGGTATCCGAACCCGCTGAGGCCGGCGAAACCGAAAGCTGTGACGCCAAACACCTGCGAGATGCTGGATCCCGTGAAGACCAGGAAGATGCTCGATAGCGTGAGTCCGGTTAATCCGGCGTAGAGAAAATAGATGAGCGTCGCGGTCAGACCGCTGATCCGGTTGATGAGCCCGGAGAGCAGGAAGACGGCTCCCAGCTGGGCGATAATCAGGCCCCAGAAGAGCAGGCGGTTACCGAAAACTGCTTGTACTAGCCGCGGGTTGCCCGCCACGTTCCAGGCCACCGCGCCGGTGAGACAGAGTCCTGCCGTCATCCAGCCGTAAACGCGGCTCATGAACCGAGCGTTCTCTGCTGCTACGGAAGCGATCCCGAACGGCTGATTGCCTAACGGCTGATCGGGGAGGTATCGTGCGTTTCGCATAAGTCTTGTCCTCTCGTATCCGGCGGATCGCTTGCACGGGAGGTGGGTTCCACCAAACGAGCAGATTCCCACCTCACGATGCGTTCAACGGGTCGCTGCTTGCGCGGCAGGTTCAAGAACATGATCGGTCACATCGGTTGGTTTCAAAGTGCTCAAGATGTTTCTGGCCTTGGCCGTCTCAGCGGCAGTTCCATGCGCGACTACCAGATACTCGCCCGCCTTTATGGCGGTCTCGTAGCTCATTATGCTGTCTTTTGGTATACCGATGCTGTACAGGCCAGCGCCGATGGCACTCAGACCGCCGACTACCACCGCGTTTTCCAGGGCGCCGACGATCCAGGCCGCCAATGGACCGCCAACCAGCACAGGGCCTATCGCGGGTACCCAAAAGAATGCTGCGCCAAACAGCAATCCCCAGAAGCCGCCCCAGAAAGCGCCCCACTTCCCCCAATACTTCATGCGGTTTCCCGCGTTGTAGTAGCCAACGACCTGCTCGTCCGTGTGATAGTCCTTCCCCACAACTGACAACTTCTCCATGTCGAAGCCTGACTTCTGAAGTTCCTTCACCGCGTCTTCCGCTGCCGAGTGGCTGTCATACGTTGCGATCACTGCGTTTGAGTCCGTCATATTTTTGTCTCCTTTTCCAGTTTGGTTTTGGTTGGTTGAGATTTGCACTTCGCTTAACTTTTGCTATTACTCCATTTGTCGACCGACTCTCTTCCGCTCTTTCTTGGATTTGCGCCCACGTCCTGCCACCACGTTTCCGCGAGGTTGAGGTCGTGGTACTTCGCAGCTTTCTCGATATTCGCGAACGCCAAAGCACGGTCGGCATCGGAGACGTCGATGACTTGATCGAACCGCGCCACCGCGTTCCGCACATGCTGTGCGTCGGTCAGTGGTTCTTTCCGCTGCTTCGGAAACGCGGACACATCGTCTGGCAGGTCGCTCTGCATCGTGAGTCGTCCGTGCTTCTCGTGAGGTTTCCAAGTCGCTTCCGGCATGTTTTTGCTGTCCTTCTTTAAATACTTTGCTAGTTCGTGAGCTGGCTGCACAAAAACAAATGCAATGGAGTGGCCGTCGCTAAGTCACTGAAAACCCGCGGTCCGGTGCGCCGGTCGACACTCACATGTCCGCAATGTGAGTCGGCAGTTCGACGGTGTTTACGTTGCCCTGCGTGACTGATGCTCACGCGATTGACGACTTAATTCTGCGGTCTCAACTCGACGGGATCCATCGTTAGCGACGAGAATGGCAGTCGCGAAGGCGAATCCGAGCTCTGTATGAATTCCTGCTCAGCGCGGAACCAGTCGTCGCTGGGCGATCCCAAAGGCCGGCCTCGCTCCTCCCACAGCTGGTATGCGCGCTTCTCAATTTGTTCGTGCTGTGGATCTGAAGGTCGAGGCATCGATGGAACTCCTTCATTTCCGTAAACGAAACTACACACGTAACCTCTTTGGACCACTCACGTACGGATTGCCTCGCTCGTAGAAGCGTAGTTTGCGATCCACGTTACGCGTCAAACCGATGCGCACACTTGTGCCGAGGGCGCCCGTCTGTCGCCGGCTCGTCGCGAGCCAGAGCGGACCGGCGGCGCAAAGATCCAGGCCATCTTGCCTGAAATCAATCTGCATCGCCTGGGCTAGCCGACCTGGCCCGCGGGCTAAATCGAGCAGGCCTGCCCCGCCGCGGAAGCGTTGCATCCGATCGATTCCCTCGAGAGGTTCGAGGGCTCGCAAGAGGACTCCCGCTCCAACTCCCACCGCCTCACTCGTCACATTGAACATGAACGATGACCCGTAGGTGAAATACACATGGGCGTGTCCCGGCCCAAGAAATAATGACGCATTGCTCCGCGTCTCTCCCCGAAATGCGCGCCCCGCCGAATCACCGACCGGGTAAGCCTCCGTCTCGACGATGCGCCCGCTGAGCCTGCCATCGCCGGTGTCGTGGACTGCTACTTTGCCAACCAGGTAATGCGCCAGCTCCACAGTGTCAACCGGGAGTTCTGAGCGGCGGAGACGCCGAAGACGACCAACGGGAATTGCCTTTCCTATGCCTGTCATTATTAGGCACTCCCTGATGCGTAGCGGAAGATCGCGCAAACAGGTGTACCGGTAGGCATGCTGGTCACAGGTAGGGTGTGAACGTCGCCACCGTGGCGAAGCGTTTGCACCGCGGCCCTGTCCAGTAGATCGGCGCCGCCGTGGACCGCTCCCGGAACGGTCCCGTTCTCAAGCAGGAATAAATGTTCGACCCTCCCTGTGGAGGCAGCGCGTACAATCTCCTGTACATCCGCCGAAGCATGGCCTGTTCCGATCTGTTTGTCGAACCTCTCCAGAGCGCGACGCGCCGGCCCGGTGGTTACCGACCGCATCAGCTCCAAGGATTGTTGATACATTTCGCTCTGGCCAAGATGTCCGGGTAATCCGCGTATCCCCGGTTCTACGCACGCAGGATAGGTGGTCAGACGATGGAAGAGCGCGACTTCATGTTCGACGCCCACAACAACCAAGGGTGGATGTCCATCCTTCAGGAGAGCGTTTACGTCGCGATCAATCTCACGATAAAAGCGGCCAAGATGGTCTTCCGGGTGATCGCGATCATGTACTGGCTCCGCGCGAAGCGAGGATTGGGATGCGCCGGGCACGAAGCCGGCGGCCTCGGTCCCCGCGTTTTTCGGAAATCTGGCGGCCTCACAGGATTCATCCGTACATCTGAAGATGCGTGTATCGTTTAGCTTTAAGGCCAGAATGTAGAATTCGAGGTGTTTGCTGGCGAGCTCCAGGAGCGGGCGAAGCTGGAAGCACTCACCAACGTCGGCGACGGGTTGGCCGACGAGATATCTCGTGCGGAATGACTCGCAGAAATCCGGCGAGCGCAGAAAAATGAACGTCGCCGGCTCCTTCGAGGAACCGATCACATTCGTAGCCGCAAGCTCTAGGGGATCGAGAAGGGAGGCGATGTCATGCTTGGATTCGCTGGCTGCCAGCTTGGCGCGAACCTGAGCAAGCGCCTCTTTGAAGGCAATTCGAGCATCGCGAGCCTCGCGTTCAGGAAGAACGATCGAGATACATGGTGGAGCAGCCGACGCAAGGCCACGTAGCTTCTCCAGGGAAAGCCTCTCCGGTTCGGTTATCGTCATAAGTACCCTCCAGTAATCCGACGCGCACTCCCTCTAGGAAGGTCCGCAGCATTCACTGCGCGCAAGTCGGTTTCCTTGCGTTGTTGCATGAGCACGCCACGCGCCATCGTTATATTGTCGTTGAAGAGCAGCGCCCAAAAGGGTGGTAAATACCTAGGGTCAATCGAATGAACTGATGCACGCGCAGTTCCCGCGACTGCGCTCGCCGCTTCACGGTCGGGATTACGGCCGTGAGCGCATTCGGCTGCGGTTCATCTCTGTCAACAGTCGGCTGTCGGTGTCGGGTGGATGGCGTTGCCGATGCCTGCCATTGTTTATTCAGAGCTTGACGTATTTGTTCTTCTTGCATAATCTGGCCTGCTCCGTTTCTCCGAGATGCCCCGTCCCCTCAACAGCTCGCGGCGGCATAGCACTGTTCATCCGCCAACGGCCGAATGGCGTGCGCTGAGTCCTCGTTCGACCCCTCGCCGGAAGCCTATCGCCGGGACGTGCCGAACGCTCAAGTTCACATTTTCCACGGCGGTCATTTCGCACCGGACACTGCTGCCGGCGAGATCGCCGGTCTGGTCCGAAACTTTGCCGGTTCCTCGAGCCGCGGTGTCGAACATTCATGAGCCTCGCGTGCCTTCTTCAGAAAACCGAAATGGAACGTCGGTTGCAAAGTTTCCACCGGCGATTAGCATTCTCGTTCGCGCTTGCCACACGCCGGCCTGTATGCGCTGCTTCCAAACGCCGCGAGGGGCATGCTAATCGTCTCGATTTACCCAGCGCTTCCCGACGAGAGTGACCCAGAGTCAGTTGCAGTTCTTTGCCCGCAGGGCTGACACCTTGAGCGTCCACCCTCGATGCGAACTGTCGGATTACGGTCTTCTCCAAAGTGCTTTCGACATTCGGTGCTGCTATCAGAGGCTCACAATCTCGGCTTAGGAATGGCATGCCGGTATCATCTTCAGGGGACGGCAAGCCCGGGTTTCGGGAATTCGATATCGATCAAATGACGGTTCACGGCGTGCATCTGGACGATTACCGGTACAGGTCTGACGCGACGAACAATTACGCGAATACGGGAGGTCCGCGATAGCTTGGCAGGGCAAACTATGCCATTCTGGGCCGCGTAGCAGCTCGGTCTGCACGACAAGTGGAGGGAGGATGGATATCAGCCGTGAGTGGATGATAAGCTGGTCAATACCCTTCGCACGCGCGGCGCGGGCCTCCAAAGAGCGAAATTCCGCGCGCCTTGCGAGGATGATACCCAGATGAAGCCCGAACCGAAGAGTGTGCCGGAAGTGGGACGCGGCCCGCGGGCCGTTTCGCAACCGGTGGACGCGCCGCTCACACGCGCTGCGATCTTCTTGGTCGCGACAGTACAGCCGGGCTCAGACCATCGAGCGACCCTGCGGTCGTTCTGCGCAGACCTCTCCGCGTTGTTGCGAGCAGTGGATTTTCGCGACCTGGAAGCGGGCCTCTCCTGCGTCGTGGGCTTTGGGTCCGACGCGTGGGACCGGCTCTTTGGGCCGCCGCGGCCCGCGGAACTGCACCCGTTCCGGGAGATTCGCGCAGGCGAGCGTCATGCAGTTTCCACGCCGGGCGACTTGTTGTTTCACATCCGCGCGAAGCGTATGGATCTGTGCTTCGAAGTTGCGATGCAGATCATGGCGCGTCTTGGAGACTCTGTTTCGCCGGTGGACGAAGTGCATGGCTTCCGTTACTTTGACGACCGCGATCTCATGGGTTTCGTCGACGGGACGGAGAATCCGCGGGGTGAGGCAGTGGTGGATGCCGTGCTCGTCGGCGACGAGGACGCCGGGTTCGCCGGTGGCAGCTACGTCATCGTGCAGAAATATCTCCACGATCTGGACGGATGGAATGCACTGCCCACGGAGGCGCAGGAGCGAATCATCGGCCGCACCAAGCTCTCGGACGTCGAATTGGACGATTCCATCAAACCGACCTCGGCGCACAACGCGCTCACAACCATCGTCGAGAACGGGAAAGAAATCAAGATCCTCCGTGACAACATGCCCTTCGGCCGGGCAGCCGGGGGCGAATTTGGCACCTATTTCATTGGCTACAGCCGTTCGCCCCGTACCATCGAACAGATGCTCGACAACATGTTCATCGGCCGGCCGCCCGGAAACTACGACCGGATTCTGGATTTCAGCCGCGCCATCACTGGGAACCTGTTCTTTGCTCCGTCCGTAACATTTCTGGAAGGCGTCGGCGAGGACCAGCCCGCCATGGTTGCCGCACCGCCTGCTGTAGACTCGGCGATGCTCGATGGCTTTCTAGCCACTCCGCGAAAGAGCGACGGCTCGTTGGGCATTGGTTCCCTCAAAGGAGAAATTTCGGATGAATAATCTGCATCGCCAGCTGGCTCCCATTTCAGATGCGGCGTGGGGTCAGATCGAAGAGGAAATAGCTCGCACCTTCAAACGCTACCTCGCCGGACGGCGTGTGGTGGACGTGCAGGGGCCGGCAGGCACGGGACTCTCCGCGGTCGGCACAGGCCACCTGCGCCCGATCGCCGGCCAGAGGGAAGGCATTCTCGCCCGGCAGCGCGAGGTGAAGGCGCTGGTGGAATTGCGCTTTCCTTTTGAACTCGATCGGCAGGCGATCGACGACGTCGAACGCGGCGCCAACGACTCGGATTGGCAACCGGCGAAGGACGCGGCACGCCAGATCGCCTTTGCAGAGGACAGCGCTATTTTTGACGGCTATACGGCAGCCGGCATCGTGGGAATTCGTCAGGGGACAAGCAATCCGAAAATGCCTCTTCCGGCCGACGTTCGCCAGTACCCGGATGCCGTTGCTCAAGCCCTGAGCCAATTGAGGCTTGTCGGCGTCAACGGCCCTTATACTGTTTTGCTTGGAGCCGAAGCCTATACCTCACTCGCTGAAACCAGCGATCACGGTTATCCGGTCCTGGAGCATGTCAAGCGCCTGGTCGACGATAAAATCATTTGGGCGCCCGCTATAGACGGAGCTTTTGTACTGACCACGCGTGGCGGCGATTTCGAACTGCACATCGGCCAGGACCTCTCCATCGGCTACCTGAGCCATAACGATGGTGCTATCCGGCTCTATCTGCAGGAGAGCTTCACCTTCCTGCTGCTCACTTCAGAGGCGGCCGTCGCGCTGACTCCGCCGGCGAAAGCAGAGACGACCTGAAAACGCTGTCTCAAACCGGATGTGGCATTCATCGATGCTATGGTCGCTGCTCTCTGATCAACACTGAGGCGCTCAGGAACTGGCAAGCGTCAGCCCAGCCGCTATCCACAACACCTGCGATAGCCCGCAACGAATGCTTCCTCGATAGCTTGCCGTCCGCGGGCGCCTCTCGTTTCGGCGGCCGCTAGCCTGGACCGTTGGGCCTCGATTTGTGCACGCACCGCCGGTGCCAGGTCGAGACGGTCCAATCGTCCTTCCAGAGCGCTCTGGAAAACTCCGCTGAGTAACACTTCAAAACCTGCGACGGCGAGCAAACCCGCGACCCGGGAGGCAGCGTTGTTGATTCCGGATGCCGCTCCTGCATGGCTTTGCTCCACCGCGTTCATCACGGTCGCCGTGAGCGGAGCAACGCTGATCGCCATGCCGAGGCCCAGCACCAGGACCGCGGGGAAGAAAATGTTCCGGATCGTCTTGGCGGAAGACGTCTGGGACGGACTTGGACCACCTCAGTCTTCAGACGCTGATACCCGCTAGCCGTCAGGCAGTTCCCGCCCCAACATCTCAAGCTGTACCAATCCTGCGTTCCACCATCTGCTCAACCCAGGTAGGGCGGGTGCATCAGTCAGTCGATCGCCCCACCACGATGGACCCTGCGGTGAGAATCCACGGGCAGTGCTGGTAGTCGGAGACGTGTTCAACCCGCCCGTCCGCTGATTTCCCACTCGCCATTGCGCTCGTCGAGGAGAATAATCGAGGGCTCATCGTCCACCTCTCCCATTGAAAGCCGCCGCCTGGGCTACGAAGGTCAGAAGCTGCGCAAGAGAAAATCTCTTGTCATCACTAGCACTTTCTCCCGCATCGCTCGATCTGGAAGCAGTCGAGCGATGTCAATTGCCCCGATCATCGTCGAAAAAATCGCAAAGAAAGCGCGTTCTTTGTCCGCGATTTGCCTGCCAGGCATGAACGGCAACATTCGGCTCTTGTAGTTCACTAATTCCGCCACAATCTTCGGCTTCATCCTCTTATCTGCCCGCGCCAGTTCCGGCGAAAGTGCCGCCAGGGGGCACCCGCGCTCGGGATGCTCACAGAGTTCGAGGCTCAAGTAGGTTTTTACAATGGCCTTCCAGGCCTCCTCAGGCGGCAACTGTTCTGCGGCATGAGCCAGGATATCCTCGATTTCCCGGAAGCCCTCGCGAAGCGACTCCAGGAGCAGGTCGTCCTTGCTCCCGAAATGCTTGTAAAAACCTCCATGGGTCAGGCCGGCATCTTTCATAACGGCTGAAACCGCGGCGCCGTTTAAGCCCTCGGCCCGGACCCGGCGCGAGGCGTCCTTCACAATCTTCCGATGAGTCTCGAGTTTATGTTCGGGCCGGTAACGCATGCCTATAGGATGCTGCGAATCATCCGAAGGTGCAATCGCCCCCCCCGGCCACTTTGATCGGATGAAGAAAAAGTCGAATCCATCAGATGATCGGCGTAATCCTATGGACCAGGAAGGAGAACTCCTCATGTATCATCCGATTTTGGTCACTGGCGCGGCCGGTGGAACGCAGGGTTCAACCGGACGCTTGATCGCAAGTCTTCTACTGCAACAAGGCATCCCGGTTCGGGCATTAGTCCATAAGCTGGATTCGAGGTCCGATGAACTCCGTCGGCAAGGTGCGGAAGTGGTCCAGGGCGACCTCCTCAACGCAGCTTCAGTCCAGGCCGCGATGCGCGATGTAAACCGGGCTTACTTTACCTACCCTGTAGCCGATGGGCTGCTTGAAGCCGCTACGATCTTTGCCGCAGCCGCTCGCGATGCCGCCCTGGAACTTATGGTCAACAATTCGCAGTATCAGGGCAGGCCTGGTGATCCCGCGTTTCGCGATCTAAAACGTGCCGCCAGCTTCCGCAATTTTCAGCATCGGCTGGCGGATCGGATCTTCGATTGGGCGCAGGTAAATGCCGTCCATCTCCAGGCGCCGCCCTACTACGAAAACGTGCGCGCTCTTGTCAGCCGGAGCGTCGCCGGGCAAAATACCGTCTGCCTGCCCTGGGGCGAGGATACCACCGTGATTCCGCTCGTCGGCGCCAAAGATGTATCCCGAGTCGCGGCAACCCTGTTGGCCAATCCTGGCGGGCCGTCTCAGAGCGCGTACGTTCTGCTCGGCGAAACTCCAACGGTGAGAGAAATGACCGAGGCTCTGGGGAGAGCGATCGGACGGCCCATACTATACGTGACTATCACGGACGAGCAATGGGCCAATGCGGTGACGGAGCGGCTCGGTCATCACGCGCTCGATCATCTCTCACATCTCTGGCAAACCTTCCGTAAGGGTGAAGAAGACTACCAGACTACCGATGCGATTCGCATGGTCACCGGCAGGAATCCAGAGAGGCTGGAGGAGTTCTTTCAGGAGAACGCCGGATTCTTCGCTAGCAGTAGTCAGGAGGCATGAAATGTCACCAGAAACTCTCTTTCTAATTCATCTGGTTTTGGGTTATGTCGCATGGCTGCTTTGTTTCAGCGTCTACCTTTGGCCTTGGCTCAAGGCGGCGAACCGGTTCGATGCCCATCGTGCAATCGCCACACTGCACAGCTTTCGATTCTTCGGGCTCGTCTTCATCCTTCCGGGCGTCGTAAGCCCTAATCTGCCCGCCGGCTTCGCCACCTTCGCCGCCTACGGTGACTTCGCTACCGGAGTGCTGGCCATTCTGGCGCTTCTCACCGCAAGGATACGTCCGCTGTTTTGGTTTTTTGTCGCCGCCTTCAATCTCGTGGGGGCAACCGACATCATCGTCGACTACTGCCACGCCATTCAGGTTGGCCTCCCTGCGATGCCGGGACAACTGGGCGCCACCTATGCGATCCCGATCATCTACGTCCCCTTGTTGATGATCACGCACGTCGTCGCATTCTATTGGCTGATGCGTCCTCATCCCAAGGCGGCTCGGCCGTCCGGGAGTACGGAACAGGCCAGGGTTCATTGAAGATCACGAAGAGACGTAACGATCAAGACCTACAAGAGATCAACGCGATTGAAAAAGGAGACTCAGTTATGACATCAACACCTTCGGGCGCGCCATCGCCCAAAACAACGGACGTGATGGTTATAGTCACTGCCAAGCAAGGAGTAAGCCGCGAGCAAATCATGAACCTCATGCCGGCCGAGATCCGCGCCACGGTGAAGCTCTATCTCGACGGCAAGATTCGCCAGTGGTATTCGAAGGGCGACGGCCGAGGGGTCGTTCTTTTTCTTGATGTGAAGACCGTTGACGAAGCTCACGCCATAATGGACACGCTGCCATTGTCGAAAGAGAGCCTGATGGACCACGAGTACATTCCCGTTGGCCCCCTCCTCCCGCTGGGCAGCCTGATTGGCGATCGCCCAGAGCAGCAATAACGGCAAATCAGGTCGTCGTCCGACAGGTAGGGAGCGTTTGTCCGCGACAAGTTCCCTCAAGACCATCCCATTATCGTTTCGAAGAGGCAGTTCGCATTCTTGGAATTGCGATGAGCAGGCCGCCGCTGATCCCAATCGAATGCTCATGCCCTCGCCCGAAGCTGTAATCGTAGCCCGGTTCCAGGAACCATCCGAACCGATGTTTCCCGGACGGCCAGAACATGAAATCCAGCACCACTTCGCCGCCCAGCGAGTTCGTTGTCATGCCGGATTCCCTCGCATGAATCCACTCCGGACCCAATCCGGCCATCAGTTCCGCTTTTTCGGACAGGGTCCAGGGCTTTTTGAACAGAAGGTCGGTATCCCATTCCGAGGAACCCCGGCTGAAGAGCCCTGTGGTACCCACCTCAAGCTCCAGCCAGTTCTCGATCGGCGTAACTTCCATAGCGAAGTCGGGGCCGAAGCTCGATCCGCCGTCTTTGAGATTCCAACCGCCCGCTCCGCCCAACTCGACCACGGCGGCCGGCTCGTCGTCTGGGGCTTGCGCGCAGAGGTTTCCAACAACAAACAACGCAGCGCACAACACAGAACCGGCGACCTTCATTGGCTCGGAGTATAGCAACTTCAATCCGGTGTGGCCGCACCTGCGTCACATGCAAGGCCCTCCGCCTCCACATACATAATGTCCACCGAACTCCAGATAACGGCCAACGGCCCACCCGTGACAGTGTTCCATTCGAGTCTGATTCTGTGGTGTAGCCTGCGTCGCCCCACAGCTTGCACACCCCGAGCGTCCTTGGACTTTACCTCTTACTCATCGGCTTCCAGCCGCCTCCAGGCCTTTCCCTAAATGCTGCGAGCCCGCCGTCGATGTGTTCCTTGCTATTTCACGGTTCTTGTTCGGGAGAGACGGTTCAAAGGCCGCACCCCTGACGAGCCGTCTCACAAAACGGCCCTATTTCGGCTCCTTCTTGCCTTTGAATTCGTAAACTATGCCTGCACCAAGCGGGCCGCCGGGATTGCGAGTAACCCTCATTTTCAGATCCATCCAGTCTCCATCGATCGTTCCGTGGAAGCGCAAAGGGTGCGGCGCGCACCGCAAAACAGGCCGGGAGCTGCTTCGCGCCGCGCTCCGTTTTGCGCCAGTTCCTTAAAAGCTGCACGTTGGAATACCTGTGGTCGAGCCTCGGTGACCGGTTGCATCGATAGTGATGCGTTTGCCATCGAGCTTGCCATCTGCGATCGGCGCGTCTCCAGGCCACGCCCCGATGGTGGGCAGTCCACTAATCGCGCCACCGTCGACTTTGAGGTCGAGAAGAATGGAACCCACCGTCTTCGGTTGTTCCCCTGGGCCTTGAAAATCCACCGTCCACTTTCCGGCGATCTGGCCGGCTGGGGACGCGCTCAAGGCCGTCGTCGCCATTAGAAATTGCAAACCATGACAACTTCATCCGGATACTCTCTTTCTGATAGGCATCATGCCCTGAGAGACGAGAGGTTGGATTCCCCGCCCATGACACCACATACCGAGCTACTTCGCCAACAAACCCAACAGCTTAACTCTCTCCCCACATCGAAAGCCTTCGCGCCTCCACATATAATGCCTACGGAACTCCGATTCCAGCGTCCGCCGAAACTGTCTCCTGATTCCGCTCCCCAAATGCAATAATGCGTCGCCAAACACAAAAACACCCCAGATGCGTCCTGCCCAATCCAAAATCGCACGATGTTGGGTTCGATTTTTCAAAAACAATGTCGCCGCACCGCAACTGCTCATCTCCACCCCCTGCCAGTCCAGTTGCCTTGGACCTCACTTCCAGTCCGTCTGAGTGGTTTCGAGCGCACCCTGGAACAGCGCCTGCACGTCTCCCAATGTGCCCGGATCCCCTTTCGCCAGCCCGCCCGTAACGGAATCTCGCTTGGCTAGAACGGTTTGAAAGAACTTTTGCCGATTCGGATCGGTAGCCTGGCTCGCCATCGTGCGCACGCGGTTGAAGAATCTTGTGGAATAATCGCTCGCCAGCCCGTAGTTCTTCTGGCTGGTCTGCAGGTAAACATATCCGATAAGCAGATCCAACTCGTCTCCTTGCAATTTGGCTTGCTGCATGGCGAGCTCCTGGCGGCCCGAGTTGAGTTGGCTCTCCAAACCTCTCGACTTCAAGTACTGAGGGATGAACCCCAGCAGGAACGCCGCCACAACCAGCGATCCCACTATGATCACAACCGTCTTTCGGTTCATGCGATTCTCCGATTTTGGCGATCCGCTCACTCGGCGGATGCCGCAATCCTTATTCTTTCGCCTTGCAGGAGGATTGTCCAACGTGTGGCGTGCTGCTGGCGTTCGGGCTCGAGTAGCCGTTCATCGTGCCTTGAGTCGGCTACCATCGGAATGGACAACGAAGTCCGCATGACGAGGTTCAGCGAAAGCGTGACATCCGAGCCGGCGTCCGCTCCGCCTTCGAGCAGAGTGCGCTTGGTGTTCCTCACCATCTGCGGAGCGCTGCTCGCGATCTTGTCGGTCTCCGGCCTCCTGGCGTTCCACTACTTACGCCAAATGTACGCTCGGGAGTTGGCCATCACGCAAGCCTTGGAGGAACGCGCGCAGATGCTCTCCGGCCTTTCGCTTTCCATCCAACGCTACAACCAGGATGTTCAGAAGTTCGTCACCGCGGCTCAGGAGGAAGGGGAGCGGCCCTCCCATCAGCAACTCGACCAGCTTACTTTGGAGATCGAATCGGACTTGAAAAGTTATCCCGCGGAACGCGATTCCACCGAATCCTCGCTGCTGGACGGACTGCGCGAAGTCTTTTCGCAACAGCGAACCTTTTATATATCCGTTCTTGGAAGTGAGCCGGAGCAGCGCCGGAGTCAGTCTCAGAGCTTAATGGCCCAACATATCGTTCCACTCCAGCAGGGGATTCTGGATTGGTCGGCGAAGCTCCGCACCTGGAATGACGAGCGGCTCACCCATGTCGATCAGACTCTGGTAACGGAATTCGCGGGCGCAAATGCAAGCCTCACGCGCGCACTGGCCATCGGTTTCGGCAGCGGCTTTTTGCTGGTTTTGGCGGGCACGGCTTACATCGTGCGGCTGGAGCGCCAGACCCAGGGCAGGTACGCTCAACTTGCGCAAAGCCGGCTCGAGTTACAGCAACTTTCTTCCCGCCTGGTGGATGCTCAGGAGACCGAGCGGCGGTCCATCTCGCGCGAACTTCACGACGAAGTCGGGCAGGCGTTGGGAGCCCTGCTGGTGGACTTGGGTCGCCTGTCGGCGGCTTTATCGAACGATCGCCCGGAGGTACAGGCGCAGCTTGAGAACATGAAGTCCGTCGCGGAGCGGACCTTTCAGGCGGTACGGAACATCGCGCTGCTGCTCCGGCCATCCATGCTGGACGATCTCGGCCTGGTGGCCGCACTGGAGTGGCAGGGGCGTGAAGTATCGCGCCGCAGCGAGATCGAAGTCGAAGTGCAATCTGAAAATGTTTCGGACGGCTTGCCCGACGAATACAGAGTCTGCATTTATCGGCTGGTGCAAGAGGCGCTCAGCAACGCCGTGCGCCACTCCGGCGCCAGAAACGCGAAGGTGTTTGTCCGGCAATCTGCAACCAACATCATCGTGCAGGTGAGCGACGACGGAAAAGGATTCAACTCCGAGCGCACGCGCGGATTGGGATTGCTGGGAATGGAAGAGCGCGTGAAGCGGCTGGGCGGAACGTTTACCGTAGAGTCCAAGCCAGGCCACGGAGTCACCTTGACCGCCGGCCTGCCTTTCGCTCCGGACAGCGGCGTGATCTCATGACGCCCAATCGCTCAACCAAGATTCGCGTGCTCCTGGCCGACGATCATAATTTGATTCGTGCCGGTTTGCGAATGGTGGTGGACGCTCAGCCGGATCTCAACGTGGTGGGAGAAGCGGACGATGGGCGGGCAGCGGTGGCTCTGGCGGAGAAGCTGAAACCGGATGTGGCCGTCCTGGATATCGGGATGCCAAGCCTGAACGGGATCGAAGCTTGTCGCAAGATTCGCGAAACAGTGGCGGAAACGCAGGTGCTGATGCTGAGCATGCACTCCGATGAAGGCTACGTGCTGCGGGCGCTGAAAGCGGGCGCGAAGGCGTATCTGCTGAAGGATTCCGCGGAAGCGGATTTAGCTCGCGCCATCCGCGCCGCCGCCGTTGGAAAATCTTTCTTCAGTCCCGCAGTCGGCAAGGTGTTGCTGGAGGATTACATGCGAAAGCTCGAGCGCACTGGCGCGGAGGATTCCTACGACTTGCTTTCGCCCCGCGAGCGCGAAATCCTGCAACTGGTGGCGGAGGGGAAATCGAGCAAGGATATTGCGAACCTTCTCGATCTCAGCGTCTATACGGTTGAGACTCATCGCGCTCGCGTGATGCAAAAGCTGAATCTGCATGGCATTCCGGAGCTGATCCTCTATGCGGTCCGCAAGGGCGTGATTTCCTAGCTCGATCGGGCGCCTTAGCGCGTCAGCCAGCCGCGCGCCCGCACCGTCAAAACCGAATAGGGAAAGATCCAAAACAACGTTGCCAGCTCGAAGTAGGAGTAGAAGATGCCATAGCAAAAATCGAGCGAACGCTCGCTGCGCAGGTAATAAAACATGTTGTACAAAGACATCAACCCGACGGCGAGCAGGAAACGCGACCAGAATCCCCGGATGATGGAAAGCCAGAAACAAAATGAGGAACAGGCTGGCGTAATGAACGGGATATCGCAGATTAGTGATAGCGCGGTCGCAAAGCGCGATCACGCGGGTCTTGAGCGGACGCTTCCAGACCACGCGCATAAAGCAGAATTCTTCCCGCACATAGCTGCGATCCCAGCGAATCAACATGCGGCACAGCTTGCGAAAACCCACGGGCGCCAGGGTGTGGACCACCGCGGTGCGCTGGTAGACGGTATCGAATCCGGATTCGAGAATCAGATTGGTCATGGCGCGATCTTCGCCAATGGTGCACGCCGATCCCAAGAAAGTCTGCTGCCTCCAACGGTCCACCACCCGCATGACAGCCGACGTTCGGAACGCCGTGAGCGCGCCAGGGCAGCAAAACACGTTGCCATAGGACGATTCTACTGCGCGCAGCAAATCGAACGCCAGAATGAAGCGCACGTGCAGCATGCGGGGGATCAGGCCTTCCCGCCGGTTGTAGACCAGAACGCGCCCCGCCACGGCCCCGACGGTCGGATCGCGGAAGGGGCCGGCAATGGCCAGCAGCGAGTTCGGCTCGATGACGCTATCCGAATCGATGGTCACCACCACCGAGCCGCGCGCGCGTCCGAAGCCGGCGGAAAGAGCGGCGCGCTTGCCCTGATTCTTCTGAAAACGGATCGGCTTCACGATTTGAGGAAATTTTGTTGCGGCCCGGTGAATGTATTCCCAAGTATCGTCGGTGCTGCCGTCGTCCACCAGGAAAATCTCCAGCCGGTCCTGGGGATAGCGCGCGGTGGCCACCGATTCGACGGTTTTGAGCACCATCGCACCTTCGTTGTAAGCGGGAATAATCACGCTGAGGTACGGCGCTTCCGCGAAAGTCGCCGAGGCGAACGGCCGGTAGCGAAGCCAGAAAATGGTGCGAAAGCTGAGCAGAACGGTGCCCATCAGCATCCAGAGAATAGTAGGACGAAGGATCAGCCGCATCCACTGACGGTCTTCGGCCTCGAGCAACAGCGGCTGGAGCAGGCTGTTGTGAACGGCGAGATAAAACAGCACCGGCAGCCCGGCCAAAATCGCGGCACACAGAAGCCAATCCCACACGTCGCGGCGCGGCTTCGAGTGGAAATCTTCAGTTTGGGAATCCCAATCGCCGCTGGCATCCGGCCGCACGTCCGCGGCGGGTGCGAAGCCGTCCGTGGCGTTAGCCAAGAACGCGCCAGGGGGTCCATCGACGAGACCGCCGGGCAAAGAGCGTCCGTTTTGCAAGCGGTCTCCTTGGTACATTTCCGTTTCTCCTACTCTAGCGTTTTCCAGTCTCCCTGCGCCAGAGACGTATGCCGAATCGGTTTGGATTCGTGCCAGTACCAAGTCGCCGGTACCCCTGATACCGACTTCCTACTAAGATCCGAATTAGCCGGCTTCCGTCCAATGACTTAGCAGGTTGCTGAAAAAGCCCAGCAGACTGAAGTCCGCCCTACGCCGGGATGGCCAGGTTGTTGATGGCCAGTGTAGCGTAGGCGCCCACGCCTGCGGTTCGCACATGTGAAAGGGCTTTTTCAGCAACCTGTTAGAGCCACTGCCCTCGGGGCTACCCGGTCCTGTGGCCGATTTTCAGTCCCATTGGAGGCGACATGATTAAACAGAAATTTTGGAGGCGCTCCCAGGCAGTCGTCCTGGCCGTAGCGCTGGCGTCCGGATTGGGTGTCGTCGGCTTCGCTGCCGGCCATATAGGAGGCGCCAATCCTCCGGCGATATTGAAGCTGGCGAATCCGGACGAAGGTCCCAGCCGGACTGGCTTCGCGCCTGTGGTGAAGAAGGTGCTGCCTGCGGTGGTCAACATCTCGTCCACCAAGATATCCAAGATCCCGACACAATTTGAAGGCAACGGCGTGCCCGATGATCCGCTGTTCCGCCAGTTTTTTGGCAACTCGAACCCACAGTTCAGCGTGCCCCGTGAAGCTCCGCAACAGCGTGAAGAGGGGCTGGGCTCCGGCGTGATCATGACCCCGAACGGTTACATTGTCACGAACAACCATGTGGTGGACGGCGCCACCAGCGTCCGCGTCACTCTTTCGGACAAACGTGAGTTCGCGGCCAAGGTCATCGCAACGGATCCCAAAAGCGATATCGCGGTGGTGAAGATCGACGCGTCGAATCTTCCCTGCATCACTGTCGGCGACTCCTCGAAGATTCAGGTTGGCGACTATGCTCTGGCCGTCGGCGACCCATTCGGCGTCGGAAAGACCGTCACCATGGGCATCGTGAGCGCCACAGGCAGATCCCATCTCGGCATCGAGGACTATGAGGATTTCATTCAGACCGACGCACCGATCAACCCCGGCAATTCCGGCGGCGCGCTGGTGAACGACCGCGGTGAGCTGATCGGCATCAACACCGCGATCATCGCCCACGGTTCCAGCGGGAACCAGGGCATCGGCTTTGCCATTCCCGTAAACATGGTCCGCAACGTCATGGACCAGCTGATCCAGCATGGAAAAGTTACTCGCGCGTACTTGGGCATCGTTCCGCAGGACGTAACGCCTGCCATGGCGAAAGCTTTTGGCGAGAACGAGGTGAACGGCGCACTGGTCGGCGATGTGAGTCCCAACAGCCCGGCTGCGAGAAGCGGCCTGGAAAAAGGCGACATCATTTTGGATGTGAACGGCAAACCAGTGGCCGATAGCAACGACCTGCGCATGACCATTTCCATGATGCAGCCGGACGCCAGCGTGAACCTGCGCGTCTTCCGCAACGGCGGCGAGCGCAATGTGAACGTGCAATTGGGCGAACTGCCCACCACTACCGCGTCGCTGAACCCACAAGGGGAACACAAGAGCAGCGCGCTTTCCGGAGTTTCGGTGGATAATCTGGATGCGCAATCGGCCCATGATCTGGGCCTTCCGGCCAACACGCCGGGCGTGGTGGTAACTAACGTTGATCCGTCCAGCGCGGCCGCGGATGCGGGCCTGCAGCGCGGCGACGTAATTCAACAGGTCAACCGCAAATCCGTAACGAATACCTCAGATTTCGAGCAAGCCATCGGCAGCTCGAAAGGGTCCACTCTCCTGTTGGTGAATCGAAACGGCAGCACACTGTACCTGGCTGTCTAAATAACCACAGGCTGGCCGGTTCCGACTTTCCTCCGCGTCGGGACCGGCCTTTTTGCATTCACACACATGAGTGCGCGCTACAGTATGAAGACGGGCAACAGCGTTGTTGCAATGCTGGCGGCCACCACGGGCGTGGCGAACACTTTTCGCTCGGAGGCAAGCCGCATGTTGATTCGGGTGGGCTACGAATTAGTCTTCCACTGCACCCAGGAGACGCCGATGATTCTGATGGTCAACATCCATTACTCGCGTGCCTCCGACGTTGTGACGCCCGACCTTCTGACCACCGATCCCGCCACGCGTATCACGGCCTATCGCGACGGCTTTGGAAACTGGTGCAGCCGCATTGTGGCGCCCGTCGGGAGGATCCGTCTGAAAGGCATGGGGGTGGTCAGAGACTCGGCTCAGCCCGATGCAACGGCACACTTCGCGCGGCAACATGCGCTGCAGGAACTTCCGGAACATACGCTGGTATTTCTGTTGGGCAGCCGGTATTGCGAGACCGATCTGCTGTCGGAAGCGGCCTGGTCGCGATTTGGCCAAACGGCGCCGGGATGGCCGCGCGTCCAGGCCATCTGCGATTTTGTGCACCACCATATCGCCTTCAACTATTTGAATGCACGCCCCACTCGGACTGCCTGGGAGACCTACAACGAGCGTACGGGCGTGTGCCGGGACTATGCACATTTGGCCATCGCACTGTGCCGCGCAATGAACGTTCCGGCGCGCTACTGCACCGGATACCTGGGCGACATCGGGATTCCGCCACCCTACGGCCCGATGGATTTCGCGGCGTGGATGGAAGTATATCTCGACGGCGCCTGGCACACCTTCGATCCGCGCAACAACGTACCCAGGATTGGACGCGTGCTCATCGCACGAGGCCGCGACGCGGCGGATGTCGCGATTGCGACCACGTTCGGGCCGAACACTCTTGAACGCTTTCAAGTGTGGACGGACGAAATCCCGGAAAGCGCGCCACCGCTTCGTTAGTCGAGTGGCATCTCACTCCCTCACCCGTTTGTACTGGACTGGCAGCGCGGAGCGAAAGGGTCAACCTGTGGGCACCGGGGCCGCCGGATCAGGCACCCGACTCCCGGGCGAGAAACCACTGGTAGGTCTCCCGGATTCCCTCCTCCAGCCCAATGCGATCTTGCCAGCCCAACGCCCGCAGCCGTGAGACATCCAGCAATTTTTGGGGCGTGCCATCCGGCTTCGAGGGGTCAAACACCAGCCGGCCATTGTAACCAACCACGCAGCACACTAGCTCAGCGAGTTCGCGAATCGAGAGGTCCGTGCCTACCCCGACGTTGATGATGCCGGCTTCGTCATAGCTCTGCATCAAGAATACGGCCGCATCGGCCAAGTCATCGACGTGCATGAATTCGCGGCGGGGGGAGCCCGTGCCCCACACCACCATCTCCGGAGCGTCATCAACGCGCGCCTGGTGCGCTTTGCGAATCAAAGCGGGCAAGACATGGGAAGTCTTTAAATCAAAATTGTCGCCCGGTCCGTAGAGGTTGGTGGGCATCAGGCTGATCGAGCGGAAACCATATTGCTTGCGGTAGGCCTGCACTAGCTTGACTCCGGCGATCTTGGCAATGGCGTACCATTCGTTGGTCGGCTCAAGCGGGCCGGTGAGCAAGTACTCTTCCTTGATGGGCTGTGGCGCCAGCTTGGGATAAATGCAGGAGGATCCGAGGCATTCCAGCTTCTTGACGCCGTGCCGATAAGCAGCGTCCACCACGTTCAGCTCGATGTTCAGATTGTCCCGGAGGAACTCCACCGGATAGGTGCTGTTCGCCAGGATTCCGCCGACCTTGGCAGCCGCGAGAAATACATATTCAGGTTTTTCAGATGCAAAGAAGGCTTCCACGGCCGGCTGGTTCACGAGGTCCAACTGGCAGCGATCCCGGACGAGCACATTGGAGTAGCCTTCGCGCGTCAAATGCCGGCTAATCGCCGATCCCACCAGACCCCGGTGTCCTGCCACATAAATGCGGCTAGATTTATCCATGCGAAGTGCCTCGCAACAGGACCTTATGTCCGGCCTGCGCGAGTGTTTGCTCCTGACGAGCCAACTCGATATCGTGATCCACCATCAGACGCACCAGCGCCTCAAAACCGACCTTGGGTTTCCAGTCAAGTTTCCGCTGAATCTTGGAAGGATCTCCCAACAGGTGGTTCACCTCGGTGGGACGCAAATAGCGTGGATCAATCTCCACGAACTTCTTCCAATCGAGCCCGCAATGCGCCGCCGCCTGGTCCAGGAAATCAGCTACGGAATACGCCTGCCCGGTAGCCACCACATAATCGTCCGGTTGGGGCGCTTGCAGCATCATCCACATGGCCTCTACGTAGTCGCCGGCATAACCCCAATCGCGGCGGGCGTCGAGGTTGCCCAGAAACAGTTTCTCCTGGAGGCCCAGCTTGATGCGGCCGAGCGCGCGAGTGATTTTGCGCGTCACGAAGGTCTCGCCGCGCCGTTCCGATTCGTGATTGAACAGGATGCCGTTGCAAATGAACATCCCATAGGCTTCGCGGTAATTGACCGCGTACCAATGCCCGGCCACTTTGCTGACCGCATAGGGACTGCGCGGATAGAACGGAGTGGATTCACTCTGCGGCGGCCGCGCAGCACCGAACATCTCCGATGATCCGGCCTGATACAGACGCACTTGCCGGCCGGTGTTGGAGGTATGATCGCGGACCGCTTCCAGCAGACGGAGCGTGCCAGTGCCGACCACATCGGCGGTATATTCCGGCTGGTCAAAACTGACGCGCACGTGAGACTGTGCCGCTAGATTGTAAATCTCGTCAGGTTGCACGGCTTCGATGACATGCCGCAGTCCGGATCCATCCGTGACGTCGCCATAGTGGAGGTACAGGCGGACGTTCGGCTCGTGGGGATCGGCGTAAATGGAATCCAAACGGTCGGTGTTGAAGGTGGAGGATCGCCGGACGATGCCGTGGACCTGGTACCCCTTGGCTAGCAGAAATTCCGCCAGGAAGGAGCCGTCCTGGCCGGTGACACCCGTGATAAGAGCCTTTTTCAAGGTTTTCCGGTGTTCCATCTTGTGATCTATGCACCTAATTTGGCATGCCGCGCAGGTTAGACGCAAGCTTGCTCCGATTGGCGGCCCGAGAAAACAAGATGGTCAACGGACGGCTCATTGTTGAGTTGCTATTGCTCGAACAACCAGGTCGAATCGTTCCAGCCATCCAAATCGTATTCGGCCATGCAGGTCTCAGCCATTTCCTCGAATTGCTCGACCAGATGGTTGCGCCTTGAAAACTTCACAACATCCATCCGGACCTGCTCGTGGTTTCCGGAATAGTTGATCTCATAAAGTTCGTGGCGCGCGCCGAACTCGGTGCCGATGGCGTCCCAAATCAACTTGAACAACTTCACGCGTTCTTCGGCCGAGCCTGAGGAACCGCGATAATACTTGTCGATTAGCGGGCGCAGTTCCTCGTTTTTCAAATCCTTGAAACTGGACGGAGCCACCAGGAGGCTGCCGGCGAGCTGCTTCTCGAAGATCCGCCGAACGGTGGGCCAGCATTCGGAGGCGAACAACCGGCTGGTGGCGGCGTATTCGGCTTTGGGAACAACGGTACCACCGGGAGCAGGCTCCGGATCGAGACACATCGCCGTCGTAATGGCGTGCATGAGATGCCGCCAGGCCAGGATTTCGCCGAACGCCGCCTGAACGCCGCGGAAGGCATCGGTGCCATTGGTGGCGATCGCTTTGGCGAACAGGCCCGCCATCATTTCCAGCTTGATCGTCAGTCGGGTGGCGGCCTGCAGCGTGAACCGATTCACGAATCTCGATTCGGGATAGAACGCATTCACTTTATCCGGATCGCGATACACCAGCAGATTTTCCCAAGGTACAAAGACGTTGTCGAAAATCATCACCGCGTCGTTTTCATCGAAACGGCTGGACAGCGGATGGTCAAACGGGCTGTGCGCGTTCCTCTCGTAGGACGGCCTGCAAATCAGCTTGGCGCCGGGCGAGTCCATCGGCGCGATAAATACGATGGCGAAATCCTTGGCCTTGTCTTTGTCTAGCGTCACCGCGCTGTTTTGCGCCACGAAGGTGGCATGGGTGAGCGCCGAGCCGGTAGCCAGCATTTTCGCGCCGGACACCACGATGCCGTCAGCGCGTTCCTTCACGACGTGAACGAAGACGTCTTCCACTTCGTGCACCGGCCGATTGCGATCGACGGGCGGATTGATCAGCACGTGATTCAGGAACAGGCACTGCGAGGAATATTTCCGGTACCACGCCCGAGCACTGCCATCGAACGGCGCATAAAACTCGGGGTTAGCGGCCATGCTGGCCATGAAGGCGGCCTTGTAATCCGGCGTTCGGCCCATAAATCCGTAACTCAGCCGGGCCCAGACGGCGATGGCTTCGCGGGCTTCCAGAAGCTCCCGCGCGCTGCAGCTGGGCTTGAAGAATTTATGAGTGCGCTCGCCGAATGCGTCCGCCGTGGTGAGTGCGTCCTGCTGCTTCGGATCGTGGAGCGCGTCATAAAGGCGAGCTATCGACCGGCCGGCGTTGCGGAATGCGGGATGGGAGGTAACGTCGGCAACGCGTTCTCCATAAATGTAAACGGCACGGTTGTCGCGCAGCGTTTCCAGGTAGGAGGGCCCGTCCAGCATACGTATCATCGTAGCGGGAAAGGGCTGCCGATAGTGGCGCAACGGATGAGGGTTGTGTGGGGGACGCCGGAATAGCGGTCAACGTATAATTCGCTCAGGGAGAGAGCGCTTGTCATGAAACTCCTTGGGCTCAGTATCGCGATGGCGTGTCAGATTTGCGCCGTTGGACCTGTGGCAATGTGTCAAGAAAACACAACACAGCCAGCGCGCCATCACCTGGCGAGGGCTTTTCCCGAGAGCCTTGGAAGCCGCGTTGAGTTCACCGCTTCCAGCACACAGCGCGACCTTTTGAGCAACGCAAGCCGATCTATCCTCCAACTCAGAGGAAATGTGGAAGCCAGGACGATCGCGTGCGTCCCCGCGGGTGGTGGCGACGGCGTGGTTTCTTTAACGAGGCGACCGGTGAGATGGACGCGCGTCAACGTGCGCGTGATTCCTTATCGGGCCGCCCCAGGGACAACGGTTCCCAAGTAGTCCAGGACCGGGCTGCTAGTCTTAGGCGGCAGTTCCGACCATGGCACCCACCTGTTCGGCGATGTGATTGAGCGTCTCGGCTTGCGCAGAGAGTTGTTCACTGGCCGCGGCGCTTTGTTCGGAGAAACTCGCGGTGTCCTGCGTGGATTGCTCCATCTGGTTCACGCCCTTGGAAATTGCTTCCACTCCGCTGGCCTCATCGAGACTCGCCAGGCTGACTTCATCGATAAATGTCTTCACTTTTCTAGTGTTTTCGGTGATGCTCTGAATTACCTCCGCGACGCGTTCCAGTTTGACACCGCCGTCGTTGGATTTGGTTATGGAATCCTCGATCAGCGCCGCGGTGTCGCGCGCTGCTTGAGCCGAGCGCTGGGCGAGGTTGCGTACTTCATCGGCCACCACGGCAAACCCCATGCCGGACTCTCCGGCGCGGGCGGCTTCCACGGCGGCATTCAGGGCCAGGATATTGGTTTGGAAAGCTATCTCATCGATGACCTTGATAATTTTGGAGATTCTTCCGCTCGATTCGGTGATGGCGGACATGGACTCGACCATCTGCGCAAGGGTTTGATTCCCCTCGCCCACGCGAGCGTCGACGGTATCCATGAGATTGGCCGCCGTCTTGGCTTGACCCGCGCTGTTGCGCGCCAGGGAAGCCACCTCCTTGGCGGCCGCCGAAGTCTCCTCGATCGAAGCCGCGCCATTAGAAGCCTCCTGAGCCAGCCTCTGGCTGGAGGTAGCAACCTGGGCTGACGCGCTTTGGACTTGCGCCGCTCCCTCGCTCAGTTCAGCCGACAACCGGGACAGGCCTTTGGTGATCCCGGCGACCATGAACAAAGTCACCAGGAGTGTGATGATTCCGAGAACGCCGATGGCGGTCAAGCTGATGATTGCGAAACGAAGCTGCCGGTGGCCGGCCTTCCGCACTGGCGCTCATGATCTTGATTTGCTGGTCCATCATTTCCGAAGCGGTCCGCTCCATGGCGGCGCCTGCCGGCGCGCCTTGCTCCTTATAGAACATCTCTGCTTCCTTCAGCTTTCCGGTATCGCAGAGGTCCGAAATCTGGCGGAATGATTCGGCGTGGCGTTCGATATCCGATTTCAACTGATCGATCGACCGGCGGCCTTCCTCGGTCAACAGGAGTGGTTCGATGCTCGCGACCAGCGCCAGCGCGCTGGCCTTTTTCTTGGCGTAATCGGCCCGGGTGGCTTCGGCGCCCTTAGAGTCGCGCTGGAAGCCATTTAACAGCATTCCGCGCTGGCCGGTTCGCATAATATTGGCCGCGGCCTTCAAGTTGCCCGCCAAGGCAAGTTTCTCCGTCGTTAACCCGGTGGAAGTTTCCAGTTCCCGGCTCATGGTGTTGATCGAATAAACGGCGGAAGCCGCCATGCCCGCAGCCACCAGGAGCATGGTGACGATTGCCATCCGGAGTTTCTTGCCGATGGTCATTGAATTTCCTGCCTCAAACACTTATCGACCAGCGCAACGCGTTTCGAGCTCTAATTAGCCGCCTCCGAGCCGATAAGCCCGGCATGCGTACTTTAGCTGCAATCGCACTCGCCGCTTTGACCGTCGCTGGGCAACTGGGGGCGGCGGACGACAGTGGGACGCCCGCTGCCGTAGACACGGGCACGGCTATTTTAGACAGCTCACCGTTTGAGAACCTGGCACCGTGGATCCAGATCGGAGGGCAGATTCGCGGGCGATTTGAAGGCGTTTCGGGCACCTCAATGGTTAACAACAGCCCGGACAGTTATTACGCCAGCCGCCTGCGTATCGAGCTGGGATTCAAACCCACGTCCTGGCTTCGGTTCTTCGCTCAAGGGCAGGACACGCGCGTGGGCGCTTACAACAAGTCACCGGCTCCCAGCACGCTTTACGACCCGCTGGATCTTCGCCAGGGCTACGTAGAATTGAATTTCGAGGGTAAGACCAGCGTCCGGTTCCGCGCCGGGCGGCAGGAGATGGCGTTTGGAGCCGAAAGACTGATCGGTCCGGCGGACTGGGGCATTTCGCGAACCTTTGACGCGCTGGACCTGACGCTTTCCGCTGGCCGGGCGAAGGTGGACTTGATCGCCGGATCGGCGGTGTTGATCGATCCAACGCGCTTCGACCCTCACAAACCGGGCGAGCACCTTTACGGTGCCTACGGATCCCTGCGGCGCGTTCTGCCGGGCGTGAACATCGAACCATATCTTTTGTTCAAACAGACATTAAACGTGAAAAGCGAGACAGCCGTGCTCGGAGATGCGCTGGTGATCAGCCCGGGAGCGCGTGTTTTCGGAACGGCGCCGGGACGCATCGATTACACAGTGGAAGTGGTGGCGCAGCGAGGCTCCTATTCGAGCGACAAAATCAGAGCGCTGGGCGATAGCGCCGTGGCTGGCTGGACTCTCTTCGATGTCGCCGTCAAACCGAGGCTCAGCGTCGAGTACAACTACGCCTCCGGGGACGCGACAGCGAAGGACGGCGAGCGGAGCACCTTCGATCAGTTTTATCCCAGCAACCATAGCTACTACGGCATGATCGATCAGTTCGGGTGGAAAAATATGAAGAACGCGCGCGCCGGCTTCGACTTCCTTCCGCTTAAGAAGTTGAAGGTCCGGACAGATTTCAACGAATTCTATCTGGCTACCATTCAGGACGGCCTGTACAACTCCAGCGGTACCGCGGTGGTCGTGAATCGCAAGGCGACGAGCTCACACATTGGGTCGGAAACCAACACGGTGGGGCTCTACCAGTATTCGAAGGTCTGGAAGTTCGGAGCAGGGTTCGGACACTTGTTCGCCGGTGAATATCTGAAGGAATCGAAAGTGGGATACGGGTACACGTATCCGTACGTGATGTTGCTCGGGAATTTTTAGCAACACTGGCCACGGATCAACACAGATAAACACGGATTGGGAACCAAGCACTCGGATGTTGTCTTATACAAGTAATCGGGATCCCGTTGGCATGGCTCCGCGTGGACCACGGATTGCCACTCATTCCGCGAGGAGGATGTAATCGCCATGAACATGATTCCCTATATTGCCATCTGGTCCGTTTGCGGCGCGGCGGTCCTGGTGCTGGCGCTTTATCGAAAGGTCCTGACGTTTCACGGAGACGACGAATTCGTACACCTGGCTGCCGGAGAACAACGGCTGATTCCTCAACAGGTTGCCCGCGCCCATAAACTCGACGTTATCGACCGTTGGGGCAAAGGTCTCACGGTTTTCACGTTCGTATTCGGGCTGTTAATTGTGGGTGTGATCCTGTTTCAGGCGTGGCAGGCCAGTCTGCTACTTAAGTAAGGCCGAACCGCCTGCGTGATGGGGCTCATCACGCGCGAGTTCGGCGCGGCCGGCTGGGTAATTTCGCTCAACCCGGTTCCATAGCATCGCGATCCGCACCGTTTTGGTCCGCTTTCATGTTAGAAGTGGATTAGCGATGCCGGAAACGGTGGAACCGACGGATGCGATGTTCCCCAAGTTGGACGCCGCGCAAATTGCGCGCCTGATGCCGCTTGGCCAGGAACGGCGAATGGCCGCCGGCGAAATCGTCTTCGACCTGGGCGATTCCGAGCACGGTGTGTTCGTAGTACTCGACGGCAGCATCGAGCTTGCCAGCGTAGTGAACGGCGAAGAGTCGGTTCTTATGGTTCACGGCGCCGGCATGTTCACCGGCGAAGTGAATCAGCTCTCGGGCCGCCGCAGCCTGGTACGATGCCGGGCGCATGAGCCGAGCAGGCTGCTCGAGATCAGCCGCGCCAATCTGCAGCGCGTCATGCAGAACGACGCGGTGCTCGGCGAGGTGTTCCTGCGCGCTTTCATCCTCCGGCGAGTTTATTTGATCACCCACTCCGTGGGCGATGCGGTCCTGATCGGATCCAGCAATTCCGCCGACACGCTCCGCCTGCGAGAATTTCTTTCGCGCAACGGCCATCCGTTCACCTATGTCGACGTGGAGAAAGATTCCGACGTTCAGACGCTGCTGGATCACTTCGCGGTTCGCGTGACGGACATCCCGGTCCTGATCTGCCGGGGCGAGCTGGTGCTTCGCAATCCCTCCAATGCCGAGACTGCGGCGTGCTTCGGATTAAATGCCGGTATTGACGAAGCGAAAGTCTACGATTTGATCGTCGTTGGCGCCGGACCCAGCGGGCTGGCTGCGGCCGTTTATGGAGCGTCCGAAGGACTGAACGTGCTGGTGGTGGAGAGTAATGCGCCCGGCGGCCAAGCCGGATCCAGCTCTCGCATCGAGAATTATCTCGGATTCCCGATGGGAATTTCCGGGCAGGATCTCGCCAGCCGCGCCTTCGTTCAGGCCGAGAAGTTTGGGGCGCACATCGCCGTGGCGCGCTCGGCCGCCGCGCTTGAGTGCACTCGCCCGCCCTATGCGATCCGGTTGAACGACGGCGGGTCCGTTCAGAGCCGCAGCGTCATCGTTGCCACCGGCGCACAATATCGAAGGCTGGATCTTCCGAACCTGGCGCAATTTGAAGGCTGCGGTGTTTATTACGGCGCGACGCAGGTGGAAGCGCAGGTGTGCGGCGGCCAAGAAGTGGCCATCGTGGGCGGAGGAAACTCGGCCGGCCAAGCCGCGATCTTTCTGTCGACGGTGGCCAAGCGTGTGTATCTTTTGGTTCGCCGGGCGGGCCTGGCGGAAACGATGTCGCGCTACCTGATCTCCCGGATCGAAGCGTGCCATGAGATCACGGTCAAGACGTTCACCGAGATCGAGGCCTTGGAAGGCCACGAACACCTGGAGCGGACGCACTGGCGGAACACGCAAACCGGAGAGCAGCATACCTGTGAAACGCAGCATCTTTTTCTGATGACAGGCGCCGAGCCTAATACCGGGTGGCTAGATGGGTGCGTGGCGATGGATGCCAAGCAGTTCATTCAGACTGGCGGGGACGTGAGAGAACAGTGGCCGCTGGAACGCCGGCCTCCCTTTATGCTCGAGACCAGCCGGCCCGGCGTGTTCGCGGTGGGGGACGTTCGGGCCGGGAGCTTGAAGCGCGTGGCGGCGGCGGTGGGCGAAGGATCGATGGCCGTTCAGTTCGTCCACAAGGTTTTGGCCGAGTAGATGGCGGCCTCTTCGGCTGCATAGTCGAATTGGTTCAAACCAAGTTGGCCGGCGGAGTGCACCGGCTGCAAACCGGTTCCGATGACCGGCGAACCTGATCCTGCGCATGTCTCCACGTCCTACGTTGAGCGCCAGAATCTGTCGGTGCGCATCACGAATCGGCGCTACACGCGGTTGACGCCTTCAGCAAGAAGATCGACAACCGCACCCGTGGCGCTCGGATACTTCGCATATAACTTCATCAAAATCCATCGGACTCTGAGCTGCACGCCCGCTATGGCTCGGCTCTGGGAAGTGTCCGACTTGGTGGGGTTGTGGAAGCCTCGGAGCGGGAATTAGAAAGAGCGGCCTAGGCAATTAATCGAATAAAATCAACGGCAGGGTCATGCTATGCCATCAGATTCTCCCAGCGTCTCCAGTATCAACACGGACAATCTTAAATGCTCATTCTGTAACAGGAGCCAAGCTGAGGTCGCAAGGCTTATAACTAATCCGATAAGAACCGCCTGCATCTGCAACGAATGCGTCGAAGTGTGCGGAGCCATTCTCAAAGACGTTTCCAAAGACGCCGAGTCGCGGCAAGAAGTGCCAGAGAAGTCAAAGTAGCCCGTTACAAGATCGCGCGGGCCCCTCGCATTTAGCGCATGCTGATGTTTTCATCGGTGAGCGACGTTTTGCCGATGACAGCACTCCAGTAACGGATGCTGAAGGTTCTCCGCATCCGAATAGAAATGCGTAGATTAACATAATTTATACAAACACCCTCTTGCATTTACCGCGCTGGTGGGATAACCTAGAGCCAATGATCGCTTCGAAAGGACAAGCCAGTGTGACTCGCGCTTTACCAAGCGTGGTTACCTCTGTCTTTTCAAGCGGTCAAGTTCCGAAGCTTCGGCCCATTATTATTATTGAGGTCGTAGTACCCAGCCCCGCTTGAGGGCTTCGGACACTAGTTTCCGAAAGGCCATCGGGTGGGGGAAAGAAAACCACCCGGTGGCCTTTTGATTTTGTAGGCGCCTTCCGTGAAGGCGCTCTGATATGGAGGAAAGATGTCGACCATCCCTGCGCATCGGACAAGCGGCGTGACGGAATCGAAGCTGATGTCAGGCTCCCAGATTCTGCTGGAATGCCTGGTTCGTGAAAACGTAGATTGCATTTTCGGATATCCCGGCGGCGTTACGCTGCCGCTGTACGACGCTCTTTACGACCATCCCATCCGCCACGTGCTGGTGCGGCACGAGCAAAACGCTGCATTCGCGGCGGAGGGCTATGCGCGATCCACTGGACGGGTGGGCGTTTGTTGTGCCACGTCTGGTCCGGGCGCTACCAATCTGGTGACTGGCCTGGTGGATTCGATGATGGATTCCATCCCCGTAGTCGCAATCACCGGCCAGGTTTCCACCAAGCTGATCGGCAGCGACGCGTTTCAGGAAGCCGACACGTTCGGCATAACGCGTTCCTGCACCAAGCACAATTTTCTGGTGAAGACCATCGCCGAGTTGCCGCAAGTGGTGCATGAGGCGTTCTACATCGCGTCATCTGGAAGGCCGGGCCCCGTCCTCGTCGACATTCCTAAAGACGTCTTCCAGGCGCAGGCGCATTACACGCCGGTTTCGTCCATTCACTTGCCTGGCTACCGGGTTTTCACCGAAGGCCACACCGGCCAGATCCGGCGCGCGGCCCAGATGATCTGGGAATCGCAGCGGCCGTTCGTTTATGCGGGCGGCGGCATTATCGCGGCCAACGCATTCGATGAATTGCGCGAGTTTGTGGAGCTGACGGATGCGCCCGCGGTGACCACGCTGATGGGCTTGGGCGGATTGCCGGCCGAGCATCCCAACTACATCAGCATGCCGGGGATGCATGGCAGCTACGCCGCGAACATGGGCATGACGCATGCCGACCTGTTGATCGCACTGGGCGTGCGCTTCGATGACCGCGTTACCGGGCGCCTGGCGGCGTTCGCCCCGCATGCCAAAGTGATTCACGTGGACATCGATCCGGCCGAGATTGGCAAGAACCGTGCGGCCGACCTGCCGATTGTCGGCGACGTCAAGCGCGTGCTGGAAAAGCTGACCAAAGTTCTTGAAGAAAGCTCGCCTGAGAGCCGCGGGCAAAACTCCGCCGCAAGGGCTGCCTGGTGGGGGCAGATTCGCGAGTGGAAGGCCGAGCATCCGCTGACACCGGAAGTGTCCACCAGCGAAATCAAGCCGCAACACGTGATGCGCGAAATCGACCGGCTGTCCGGCGGGCGCGCCATCGTCACCTCCGACGTGGGGCAGCATCAGATGTGGGCGGCGCAGTTCATCCGGTTCAATTCGCCGCGGCTGTGGATCAACTCGGGCGGCCTGGGTTCCATGGGCTTCGGCCTGCCCGCCGCCATTGGCGCGCAGTTCGCGCGGCCCGACAAGCTGGTGTTTTCCATCGTCGGCGATGGCGGCTTCCAGATGTCGATTCCCGAGCTCGCCACTATCGCTAATCACGCGCTGCCGATCAAGATCATCGTGGTGAACAACGGACATCTCGGCATGGTCCGGCAATGGCAGGAGCTGTTCTATAACAACCGGCTGAGCCAGGTGGAGTTGAACTCGTTCCCCGATGTCGAGAAACTGGCGGGCGCTTATGGGTTCAAAGGCCGGACTATCGACGCCGTGCATCAGCTTGTTCCGGCGCTCGAAGAAGCGGTGCGCGAGCCGGGCCCGTACCTGTTGAATGTGCGCGTAACGCCGTTTGAAAACGTTTATCCGATGGTTCCGGCGGGGGGCGCGATCAACGAAATGGTCCTGGGCGCTCCGCAGCCGGTGGAAGCCTGAGGCAAGAAAATGCTGCAACTGATTTCATTGCTGGTGGAAAACAAGCCGGGCGCGCTGATGCGCATCACCGGCGTTTTGAGCGCGCGCGGCTATAACATCGAGAGCCTGACAGTCGCGCGGACGCTGGATCCGACGCTATCGCGAATGACCATCGTGGTCGACATTGAGCCGCAATTGCGTTCGCAGGTGATCAAGCAGATGAACAAGCTGGTGAACGTGCTGCAGGCATCGGATCTGACCGATTCTCCGGCAGTGAAGCGCGAGATGGCGCTCCTGCGGGTGCGCGCCCCGCTCCCGAGCCGCACGGCGATCTTGAAGGAAGCGGAGATCTTCGGGGCGCGCGTGGTGGATTCCTCCACCGAAGGTTTTGCACTGGAGGCCACAGGCGATTCCGAAAAGCTGGACGAATTTATCGACGTAATGCGCAGCTATGGCGATATCGAAGTGACGCGTTCCGGCGCGATCGCGGTGTCGCTCGAAGCCAAGAAGCTGCGGCTGGCACCTCCCATCCCGCGAAATGTGGCGATGGACGAAGCTGACGAAAAACTGGAAACGAGACTCTAGGAACATATGGCAAAACGATATTACGAAAAAGATGGCGATTTGAGCCGGTTACATGGGAAGACGGTAACTATCATTGGTTACGGCAGCCAGGGCCACGCGCATGCGCTGAACCTGCGCGACAGCGGCGTGAACGTAACTGTCGGCCTGCATCCTGGGAGCAAGAGCGCGGCCAAGGCCACTGCCGCGGGACTCAAAGTGCTGAGCGTGGCGGACGCCATTAAAGGCGCCGACATCGCGATGATCCTGGTGCCGGATCATATTCAAGGCGATTTGTATCGGAACGAAATTGCTCCGAATCTGAGCGCGGGCAAGACGCTGATGTTCGCGCATGGCTTCGCGATCCACTTCGGCGAAATCAAGCCGCCGGCCAACGTTGACGTTTCGATGATCGCGCCTAAGGCGCCCGGCCATCGCGTGCGCGAGCTTTATACGGAAGGCGTGGGCGTGCCGGCGCTGGTGGCGGTCCATCAGGATGCTTCCGGCCACGCGCTCCAAAACGCGCTGGCCTACGCTTTGGCGCTGGGATGCCTGAAGGCGGGCGTGATCGAGACCACGTTCAAGGAAGAGACGGAAAGCGATCTGTTCGGCGAGCAGTCCGTGTTGTGCGGCGGCGTCAGCGAACTGATTCGCGCGGGCTTTGAAACGCTGGTGGAAGCCGGTTACGCGCCTGAAATCGCCTATTTCGAGTGCCTGCACGAAGTGAAGCTGATTGTCGATCTCATCTATGAGGGCGGGCTCGGGTATATGCGTTACTCGGTTTCCGACACCGCGGAATATGGCGACTACACGCGCGGTCCGCGCATCGTTACCGCCGAGACCCGCAAAGAGATGAAGAAGATCCTGTCGGAGATTCAATCCGGCCAGTTCGCCAAAGAATGGATCGGCGAAAACAAGTCAGGCCGTCGCAAGTTCCTCGCCCTTCGTGAGGCGGCCCATGAGCAGCCGATTGAGCGGGTAGGCAAAGAGCTCCGGCAGATGATGACGTTCCTGAGCAAGAAGAAAAAGGAGGAAGGCGTACCGCAAGAGCAAGAAGCTGCCGCGGTCAAGTAGCGCACGCACTCCTGCGTGCGAAGAAAGAAGATTATGCGCATTCACACATTCGATACAACGCTTCGAGACGGCACGCAGGGCGAGGCCGTCTCATTCTCCGTCGACGACAAACTGATCATCGCGCAGAAGCTGGATGAGCTGGGTATCGATTATATTGAGGGCGGATGGCCGAATTCCAATCCTAAGGACAAGGAATTCTTCAAGCGCGCCAAGGATGTGAAGCTGAAGCACGCGCGGCTGACGGCGTTCGGGTCCACGCGCTTCTCCAAGAACGCGGTGGAGCAGGATCCCAACGTGCGCGCGCTGCTGGAGGCGGAGACCCCGACGGTTTGCATCTTCGGCAAAAGCTGGGATCTGCACGTGCACCGGGCGCTCGGCATCGATGAAGAGCAGAACCTGCAATTGATCGGCGAGACCGTAAAGTATCTAAAAGACCACGGCCGCGAAGTGGTGTACGACGCTGAGCATTTCTTCGACGGCTATAATGCCAAGCCCGAGTTCGCCATGCGTACGCTCGAAGCCGCCAAGAAGGCCGGCGCGGACGTGTTGTGCCTGTGCGACACGAACGGCGGTAATTTGACGCATCGGATTGTCGAGGTGGTTTCGGAGGTTCGCAAGCGGTTCGACGGCGTGATCGGCATCCACACGCATAACGATTGCGAAGTGGCGGTGGCCAACACGATCGCCGCTGTCGAAGCCGGCTGTACGCACGTGCAAGGCTGTATCAACGGCTATGGCGAGCGGTGCGGCAACGCCAACATCGTGTCGATCATTGGGAACCTGGAGTTGAAGCTGGGTCACACCACGATTGGCCCTGAGAAGCTTCAGACGCTGACCACCGTGGCGCGCTACATCGCCGAGCTGGCGAACCTGCCCATGCGCAACGATCAAGCCTTCGTCGGCCAGAGCGCGTTCGCGCACAAGGGCGGCGTGCATGTGAGCGCGGTGCTGAAGGATTCGTCGACTTATGAGCACGTGAAGCCGGAGCTGGTCGGCAACCGGCAGCGGGTGTTGCTGAGCGATCTTTCGGGCCGCGGCAATGTGCTGTATAAGCTAAAGCAACATGGCCTGGCCGAGCGGCTGGATTCCGAAGCGCGCCGGCAACTGCTGGAGCGCATCAAGGATCTGGAGCATCAAGGCTACGAATTGGAAGCCGCCGAAGGCACCTTCGAACTACTGGTTCGCGAGGCGCTGCATCCGGGCTGGAGTGTTTTCGAAGTGGTGAACTACGATGTCACCACTCGCTTAGTCGGCGGGACAACGGCCACGGTCACGCTGCGCATTCAGGACAGCGTTCACACCGCCAGCGCCACGGGCCAAGGTCCGATGAACGCGCTCGATCTGTGCCTGCGCCAGTGCCTTTCCAATGTGTATCCGCAGGTGAAAAACGTCCGCCTGACCGACTACAAAGTCCGCGTGCTGGAGCCCAAAAAAGGCACGGCGGCCAAGGTTCGCGTGCTGGTGGAATGGTCCGATCATCGCCGGAGCTGGGCCACGGTGGGCGTATCCGACAACGTGATCGAAGCCAGCTGGGGCGCGCTCGTCGACGCCATCCGCCTGGAGCTGATGCGCCTGACCGAGCAAGACGAAAACGTCGACAAGGTTGTGGAAGATTACTGCTGGGGCGTTTAAGCCGCGGGCTCGGAGGGATGCGGTGGCGGCGACTCCCCTTCCTCACGTCGCATCAGCTCCGGGCTTTTGCCGCGCCTCTTCTTCATCCCCTACGCGGCCTGCTTCAGTCTCCGATGCGCCCGCGGCTTCCGTCCTATTTTTTCGGCAGCGTGAAGACCACGTATGCATTCGGCGACGGCTCGGTTGGGGTGTATCGCCTGCCTCCCAGGTTCAGACCATCGCCAGCGGCCACACAAAACGCTATATACTCGCGCCCGCCAACTTCGTAGACCGCGGGAACGCCATCGGAACCGATCGGCAGTTCGTACTCCCAGAGAACCTTGCCGGTGTCCTCATCGTAAGCCCGCACCTTGTGGTCTGACGCTGTAGCGGCGAAGATCAGACTACCCGCCGTGACCACGGGTCCGCCGCGAGGATCCCGGGCGCCCGTGTCGTTATGGCCCTCTTTTTCCAGCGCCAGCACTCCACCATTGGGAACCTGCCAGCGGATGGTTCCAGTGTTGAGATCGTAGGCGGTGAGGTTGGACCACGGCGGTCCCATCGCGGAAAGACCGCCGCTCTGGGCTATGAAATTGACCGGCGAGGTGTATTTAATGAACCCGTCCGCTGTCGGCGCGGCAGGCGGAGCTACGGCAGGCTGAGTCGCGGCAGGCGCCACCGGTTCGGGTGCGGTAGCTGCGACGGGGGGTGCGCCGGGTCCTCCCCTTCCACCTCGGCGTCCCTGCCCTGGCAGAACCAACTTGTCGAGCGTCGGATGTTCCTTTGAGATTACATACAAAAATCCCTTGGTGGGATCTACGGCGACCATGCCCCAGTTGGCGCCACCATTGTGACCCGGCGCTGAAATGGAGCCGCGGAAGCTCGGCGGCGTGAATAAACCTTCGTTGCGCGAATTCTGCAACAGCTCGCGAATCGCCGCCTGCTCCGCTTCGGTTGCGAAAGGATCGATGTCTTTTGCGGTGAAGGACTGGCGTGCGAATGGCGGAGGTTTGGTGGGGAAAGGTTGGGTGGGGGAGCTCCATTCCCCGGGAACGTCGGATTGCGGCACGGGACGCTCCTCAATAGGCCACAATGGCTCACCGGTCACGCGATTGAAGACGTACAGGAAACCAAACTTGGTGGCCTGGGCCACCACGTCCACATTTTTTCCATCGTGCTTGACAGTGAGCAGTTTCGGTGCAACCGGCAGATCATAATCCCACAGATCGTGGTGGACCAACTGATAGTGCCACAGCCGCTTTCCGGTGCGCGCGTCCAGCGCGAGGAGCGAATTCCCAAACAGGTCGTTACCCTTGCGATTCGCGCCATAAAAATCGTAGCGAGCGGTGCCCAGCGGGATGTAAGCGATGCCGCGCTTCTCATCCACGGTCATCTCATTCCAGTTGTGAACGCCGCCCACCGTTTTCCAGGCGTCCGGAGGCCAGGTGTCGTATCCGAATTCACCGGGATGCGGGACCACGTGGAACATCCACACCAGCTTCCCGGTGACAACATCGTAAGCGTGAATGTCAGCGGGAGTTGAATCGTAGCTGGCGTTGCCGGCAGGCAGCGGCGTGATGATCAGGTTTTCGAAGATACGGCCGGGATTGCTGGTTTGAAGCGGGCGGTCCGGATCGCGGTCGAGTCCGATTCGCAGGTCCGTGCGGCCGTTGTCGCCGAAACTGTTAATGGTCTGGCCGGTGCGGGCGTCGATGGCGGTCAGGAATCCGGCGTTGATGAAGAAGAGGCGCCGGTCCGACTTGTCCTTGCTTTCCCAATAGTTCATCCCTCGGGCACCGACCGCGCCCACGTTCGGATGTACCCACAGTTCTTTTCCAGTGGCGGCATCCAGCGCCACGATGGAGTTCTTCTGCGCCAATATATACATGACCCCGTCGACGACCATCGGATCGAAGGTGTAGGTTCCCGGTCCGGTCGGGTACATCCAGGCGACCTCGAGTCGTTTGACGTTCGATTTGTTGATCTGCTTGAGGGAGGAGTACTGCGACGAATCGGCACCGCCCAGGTATTGGCTCCAGGTAGCGAAAGACCGGTCGGCAGCCGATGCCAGCGTTGCGCACACGCAGAGTAATATCGGGAGCGCGAAACCTGGCGCTGATTTACGCATTATCGAGGACCTCCAACGGGTTAAGTTTACAACGATACGGTCATTCGCAGACTGAGGCGGCACACAGACGAGGCCGAACTCGCAGACCCGCGCGGCCCCGCCAAATGATTGGGAGAGGGTGTTGGCCATTGTTGCGGTCCCGGCGGCCAACGACATACAGCGTTACTTACAACGCTCCGCGGGACGCCGCCGATCGCGATAGCGGTCGTGACAGTGCTTGCACGCGTCGGTCAGTACGCCGGAGACGTCGGTCATCTTATCCTGATTCTTGGTCTGGGCCGCCGTGTAGGCCGCCATTCCCGCGTCGCGAAGCTCTTGCACGAACTTAGCCCAGTCCGGGTTCTCGAGCGGCACATCCAGACCGTTGGAGCACTTGCGCCCGGGGAGCATGAGGAGGTTCGAAACCTCGGCCATCGCCAGAGCGCTGTTCTCCACCGCGTCCCATTTTCCGTACTGGCTGGTCAGCAGGTCGGTGGACATGGAGGGGTCCTTGGCATGCGGCACGTCCGCCGGATTCGTGTCTTGCGCGGCGAAAACCACGTTCGACTCGGGATATAGCGTCCCGCGCATCAATTGCAGGAGGTTGGCCGGCACCTTCGGCGCGGACGGCGCCGTTTGAGCCTGGGCGCGCTCCAGGACAGAAGTGGACATCGCGCTACAGAAGAGTAGCGCCATCAGTGCTCTGGTCATTGAGATGCTCCCGTCTAGTGGCGAATCTGCGAGCTGATATCCTTCGTCTCGTAGACTTCGCAGTCGGCTCGCTCGGAAATCAGGCCCGCGTCGGGATAGGTGGCGAGCGTCAGGACGCGCGGCGTCATCACCCACGGCTCGATCAGCACATCCGGGTCATCCACGGTGACTTCGTACAGAATCTGGTCGCCCTTGCGAGTGAGTTTCTCGATGATGTGCATGTCATCGGAATGGAAGAAACCACCGCGCGCCAGCCACGTGGTATCGACGAACGAAATGGAGTCCAGCACCAGCGTGTCGCCCTCCCATTTCCCCACCGTGTATCCATAGTACGTGGCCAGAATCGCCTGCTTCGGGTCGTGCTGGCGGCCGTCGGTCGAGATGATGCGGAATTCGTTGTTTCCGCCGCCACCGTCGGCGTACTGGGTATAGAAAAAGATGATGTCCTTCGCCGATTGGACGATGCGCCGGGGCGGGCCCTGCCGCGGATTCCCCAGCGGCTGGCACGTCATCACGGGATCATCCTTGTTCGTCCATTCGTCGAGTCCCTGAATCTTGTCCCAGAACTCGGGTTTGTACATGGGACGATTCGGCCCGAACCGCGAAGGAGCTTCGAACTCGAAATCCATGGTCTGATTCAGCGCCCGGGAGCAGCCCTCCTGCTGCGTCGGATCGCAGCGGCGATTCCCGTAGCGCCAGTTCATGCCGGCGGAGTTCCAATTCCCCGACAGATCGGGATGCCCGTCCGGCATCCGCGGCGTATCGCCGGAAGCCGTCAGTGCCGTTGGGGTCACTGCGGCCGGCAGGGGGTCCGGAGCTGTATGAATGGCCTCGCGCACGCTGCCCGGCACGGGCATCACCACGTAAACGCTGCCCGTTTCCGTCTGGACCGCGTTGAGATCCAGAACCGGGGATCCATTGCGACTCTCGTCGATCTTGCCCGCGTAGAACGCGTCGATCTTGTTCAGCGGACTGTTCCGGTCCTTATAATCGCCATACGTGAACTCGGTGGTTTTCCCTTTGTGCTTCACCACCACGCGCTCTGCCATGTACTTGTCATTCAAAGTAGCAGTCGCGATGGCGCCGGGAACACCGGGGATCGGGTACGTCACAACGGCCTTGCCGTCCTCCCACTTCAAAGACGTTTGGCCAGCCTTGTCGACGCCGTCCTTGAGCAGCGTACCGGGGTTGGCGCCAATCTGCGATTCCGGCGCTGCGCCTCTGATCGCCGCCTTGGGCGCTCCCTGCGGACTGGCCCACAAGCGGATCAAGCGCTGGTCGACGGCGTCCGGCATCGGAGTGGCCTTGCCTTTGCCCGCGACAAGCTCAGCGCCCGGGATGTCCTCGTCCCAGGCGTCGTGCCCGTTGACCACCTCAATGTTCGAAACCGTCTGGCCGTTGGACCGGGTGCAGGTGTACTGCACACGCTGTCCAGGGTACTGATAATTGGTGCTGACGCGATACTTCGTGAGCGTGCAAGGCTGGCCGTCCACCTGCACGGTGCCCTTGCCCTGATATTCGAGCGAGGTGACCAGCTCATGCTCATCCACGCCGCGCAGCATGCCCATGTACCAGGTCCAGTTGAACAGCACCGACCGCAGATCCTTGGCGTCTTTCGCGGGCCGGTAAGGCGGCGGGGGATCGCGAAACTCAAATGGCGGTTGCGCACTCGCGATCCCTAGCACGCTGACGGTGAGGCCCAGTCCGATCACGGCCTTCGTCCAAACGTTCCTCAGCCGGGAAGTCATGCTCGGACCCTCTGTTGTCTAATCGATCTACTCGTTGCCCTGGCCAGCAGCGATCTGGACCTCGCGCCCGTCCGGCATCCACACCGTCTTGAGAAAGCCCAGCGGGCTGCCGTCCTTGGCGGGCAGAAACTTCACTTTGATGTTGTCGCCGGCATGGAGAGCGTTGGGTCCGGTTTTGCCGATGCCGCGCTGGGCCAGGGCCGTGGCGGAGCCGAGCGTCAACACCCATTCGGACGTCGTACCATCAGGATTTTTGACCCCGACGGTGAGCGACCCGTGGGGGTTAGAGAATTTTATCGCTGTGACCGTCCCCGACAGCTCCTTGTCGTGTTTCATGTCGTAAACGCCTGCGAGGGAATGGTGAGCTTGCAACGTGCCGCTGGCGGCGATCAAGCACCCAAACAAGGCGAGAGTTCCTAGAGTTCGCTGAATCATTTATGGTCCTCCTCAAAAATTGTGATCGGCGTCATATGCCGTGAACACAGAGACCGCCCGTGAGTATATCACCGCGAAGACGATCGGCGGGCGAGCTAGGTTACTGGTGTCGCGGCCAAGTGATAATGGGATCTTCCGCACTCTCGGTGCAGATCAAGGTGCCATTGCGCGGTAGGGCAGGACGCGTGCCCGCAGCAGATGGAAGCCAGCGCGCCCATACATTTGTCGCTTAATAGCCTTCAGGCGGTTGATCTGTCCTTCGGTCTGGCCGTTGCTCCAGGAGGTTCCCACCGCTGCCATGACCGCGTTCCAGTCCTTCTTCAGGCCGTACGCGAATCGAACCAGAGGCCCGATGCCGGACTGCATTGCGGTGCGAATCCAATGCAGCATGCCATTCGTGTCTTGAGTAGCAATGGCTTCGCGAAAATCCAGGGCCAGGAACCGCATCGATCGAATAATTGGGCAGTTCACTGCGACCTGCTCGAACAAAATCCGTTGCTGTTCCGACAGACGCTCCGTTGGTCTGCACGTCAGGATGGCCGCATGCTTAGGCGCGATGCGGTCGAGTCTTCGCGTCTTCGATGAGGAACGTGATTCAGGATTAGCCCGCCAGGACGAAACATGATGAGAAACCATCTGACGACTGCCGCGGTATCCGCGCGCCCGGATCTCCTGAAACAAGCGAGTCGCGTTATGGCAGCCCTGATTCCAGCGTTGCTGTAGATACTCATGGAACTCGCGGACATGGCTGCGTCGGCCGGTCACCGGCTTCCGCTCGGGAAACTGACCAGCGCTTAACCAGCGGCGAATCGTTTTGCGCTGGATGCCGAGCTCCAGGCTGATGGCCAGTTGTGTGTGCCCCTGACGATGGAGTTCAACGAACTCGCTCGTAGCGCTCCTGTCTGCGCTGGCGGCGCTGTTGTTTTCGTTGCTCCTCCAGCGTTGTTCTTCGTTTGCTTGGCGGCGCGACTTCGACGGCTGGCTGTTCCGGCGCCGGATCGGGAAGGCAAAGTTCCCGGCTTCGTTCCTCCAGCGATCTCTCGATGGCTGTTGAAAGATTCAAAAACAAATGAAACCGATCGGCCACCTGGACTGCATGGGCGGCACCTTGTTCGGCGGCCTCGGCATAGATGCCGCAACGATCCCGAGTGATCACTTCCACACCCGGATGCTTCTCCAGCCAGGCTTGCAAGCTCTCGACCGAACGGTCGGGCAGCAGGTCGATGACCTGATGCTTGTCCAAGTCCACCAGAATAGTTCCGTAGCTCTGACCCTTGCGCCAAGCCCAGTCGTCTACTCCAATGTGTCGGATTGGACCACTGCCCGAACCGTCGCCGGAGCGTTTCACAAACCGAGTCACAGTGTCGTCGCTGATCGGGATCGCCAACCGGTCCAGAATACGACTGCCCGGCAATCCGCCTGCTGTGTAGCCGATCAGCCGTATGATCTCGCCAACTCGTGTAGTCCAGCGTGCATGGGATCGCGTGACCTCCGGTATCGGTTCGGCGAAGATCTTTCGCACACAAGCCCTGTTACGGCATCGAAAGCGCCGGATTTTCAACCGCAGTTCCACCGCACACCCTTGCCAAGGCAGGTCTTTCAGATGGCGAAGGTACGCGCTGTGACGGCTCCGAGACCGTTTGCCGCACGCTGGACAATGAGCGGCTTGTCGAACGTGAACATCGACCAGAAAGCGTCCGTCAACACGTTCGATCTTATCAAGCACGAGATTTTGAGCTGGTAAGACCGCTTGCGAATGGCTCGGGGGAGGTGCCATTGCAAGTTGAGCTTAGAACAATACGAGAACGAATTGTTTTGGACCATTTTAAGCTTGCTGATCTGCACCGAGAGTGCGGAAGATCCTGAGAAGTTCCTAATTGAGCCAAGTAGAAAGTTCCTCTTGACAGCCGAAAGGCAGAAGGATGGAACGAATCGCGATGAGCCAAGAGGAACGGGACTGGTTAGATTGGCTGAAACGAGCCCAGGAAGGAAGTATGAGCCAACGGGAAGCTGCCCAGAAAATGGGAGTGAGCGACCGTTGGGTGCGCCAGCTTGTGAAGCGCATGGCCAAGCAAGGGGATGCGGTGGTGGTGCATGGGCTGCGGGGGCGGCCGTCCAATCGCAAGCTTCCGGCTGAGATGCACAGACAAGCTCTGGCGATCCTGAAGCAGCCGGATTGGCACGATTTTGGACCGACGTTCGCCGCCGAACAGTTGGCCAAGCGGCACCAGATCCAGGTGGGCAAAGAGACCCTGCGGGGATGGATGATGGAAGCCGGATTGTGGAAGAGCAAATCGCGCCGGCTGCAAGAGGTGCACGGTTGGCGGCCGCGGCGGAATGCCTTTGGGGAGCTGGTGCAATGGGACACCTCGGAGCACGACTGGCTGGAAGGCAGGGGGCCAGTGCGTTACCTGGTGCGGATGATCGATGACGCCACCAGTTGGAGTTGGGGGCGTTTCGTAGAACGCGATGCGACCCGGCACAACATGGGAGTGCTGTGGGAGTACCTGGAGAAAAATGGGCGCATGGTGGATGTCTACACCGATCGAGATTCCATGTTCACGGTTCCGCCACGACCCGGAGAGAGCCCCGACCAACAGCGCCAGGCAGACCGCCTGACACAACTGGGGCGAGCCTTGCGTGAGTTGGGAATCGGTTCGATTTTGGCCTATTCTCCCCAGGCCAAAGGACGCATTGAACGCAGTTTTTTAACGGCGCAAGATCGATTGGTGAAGCATCTGCGTTTGGCGAAAGTGTCGACTCTGGAAGGCGCCAATGCGTTTCTGGAGAAAGAGTATTGGCCGGAATGGAATGCGCATTTCGCCCGGCCGGTTGCAGACTTCCCCAACCAGCATCGGGCGCTGACACCGCCACTGGACCTGGCCGCCATTCTGAGTCACGTGGAAGAGCGGGTGATCGGCAACGACTACACGTTCTCCTTCGCCGGCCATCGCTACCAGATCGCGCGCGCTGCGGCGCAGGCTGGCATGCGACGCCAGCGGCTGGGCGTGGAACTCCGCCTCGACGGCGAGTTGAAGGCGCGCTATCAGGGTGGCTACGTGGAGATCAGCGAGTGCGGCGTGCGGGCCATCGCGGTTGCGCCGAAGACCAGCAAGCCAGTTCGCAAAGACCACAATGCGGGAGGTCGGAGTAATTGGATGCAGGGCTTCTTCGATCGCCCCAGCCCACCGCTGTGGAAGTTGATTGGAGACTGAGGTGAAAACCCAATATGGAAGGCGCGCTTCTTTAAAGCCCAAAGCCTCAGCTCAGAGGTTTCACCAAAGCAATGGATCCCGGCTCGTCAAAACCCTCCTGGCGCTCCGGAAACACTCACGGGTTTTGCGTCACAGGAGGGCATCCGCCGATTGCTTCGGAGCCAACCCCGTCGCCTCGGCTTTGGGCAACCACCCCAGGCGCGACCCCGGTGCGGCTGTGCGAACATACCATGAGGGTCTCAAGCCGACCCTCAAAACCGGAACTTTCTACTTGGCTGGAAACCGGAACTTTCTATTTGGCTCCGACACGAGCTAGGTTACTGGGTCGGTTACTAGGCCTGGTTGCCTGGTGTGACCGGGTGCGCCAGTGGGTCGAACCGAAACTAACGGGCGCGACATCACCGGTTTGAGGTTCACGTCAAGGTGCCAGATAGGCGGCGGCAAGCTAACATCGCGGGAGCCGATCCACCCCAGCATGTCTCAGGCCCGAATCTCAGAGATTTGCTGCGGCTTCACGAATGTGTTCCCGGTGGGCCGGTCGCTGACGTCGCATTTCTCGGACTTCGGTCGAATATATTAGGAATGTGACGGATAACCGGCAGTCCAGCGCTAGCGACAACCTCATTGAGCTCAAAATCGATGCCGCGATCCTCTCTGGCGAGTTTTATGCTGAGGCCCGGATCGATCATAGCGGCGATTGGCGACGGCAGTATGAGATCTGGACTCACGCGGATCGCATTCTTTCAAGTGCTTCACCATCTGAGCACGATCTTGCGTGCGTCCTCTTTCAGCTAAATCGCGCTGTAGATTTCAGGGATAAAATTCTCGACGAGGTATACGCTTTCAGAAAGATTCCGATTAGGCTAACCAGCAACAACAAGCACGAGATCATGGAGAATCTAGGAATCATCAAAACTCAGCTCAAGATAAAGCTGGACCTCATGCGCAACCGGCTAATGCACTTGCGAACAGAGCCACCACCTCCACTTGCAGTGTGCAAGGAACTTTCGGAGTTCACGTGGTACTACCTGAAAACGACTGACCGCCTGGCTCAGCAGTCGGTTTGTGATCTTGGGTTCAGCTATTGGTCCGACCCTCAGTCTCTGTCTACGTTGACCGTGTTCTTCAAGGCCGGATCTTGGGATTTATGCGTCGTGGGCAAAGTCAGGCCTGCCCTGTTAAGGGAGGCGTCGTCCTCTGATTGTATGGTTGTGAAGGTTCCGGCGTCCGCTGTAAGAGAGGGTCGCGAACAGGTGCAATTCTCCGGTCAAGTTGTGGGTACTGCGGAATCCTTAGTTCGATTGGTGCGGCTCTTCTTGGAAGAATCGTCTGTCGGATAGGCAGGGCTTGACGCCCATGCGCTCGCGTGCCTAGAGCAAGGGCGGTCCTTTGATGCGCGCTATGCTCCGCCGACCCACATAGGCGGCGTGTTGCGGAAGTGCTCTCGTCGCCCCACGTGGGCAATCCGCCAGATGCGCTTGAGTGATCTCGGGATTCCTTGGCTGCTGGAAGATGCGGGAGAATATCTGTAGGGCCGTGGTATGGATAAGTCGACAATCATAGCTAAATTGCGGGAACACGAAAGCGAACTCAAAGCTGCCGGTATCGAGCATCTGTTTCTGCATGGCTCCTACGCACGCGGGACGGCTGTGCGCGACGCATCGGACGTGGATGTCATAGCCGAGTTCTCGCCTGGACGCCGTTTGTCTCTCCTGGACATGGTTGCCCTCGAAAACCGCCTGGCTGAGGTGCTAGGTGTTCGTGTAGATCTTTCCGCGAGAAAAGGACTCAAGGAACCCGTTGCCGCCAAAGCCTCGCGCGAGGCGGTTCTTGCCTTTTAGGGAACCTGCACTTTCCCTGCGAGACATCCTGGAAGGCATCGACTGGATAGCCTTGTTTGTGCGCGGCATGGATTTGGAGGCGTTCCGGGAAGACCCCAAGACGATGGCCGCAGTGGAGCGCAAGCTTCTGCTCATCAGCGAGGCCGCAGTACGGCTCGGAGATGATGCAGAGCGTTTGTGTCCGGGCCTGCCGCGGCGCAATATCCGCGGCATCGGTAATTGGCTCCGGCACCAGTATGACAGGGTGGATATCGAAACGCTGTGGAATACAGTGGTCGATGATCTTCCCCCGCTTAGGGCTGGGGTCCTGCGCGCGCTGACTGACCCACCACCGGGAATGCCGCCTGCTTGACGCAGGCCAGCTCTACTTCACATACGCCAGCAGCCGGCCGGCGAGAATCGCGCCCCACCAGCAGCCGAGCGATCCCCAGGCCAGCACTTTAGCTTTGCCCGGCAGCGGGGCATGGTCGAGCTGCGGGTCGTCGAAGACTTGCTTGCGCATGCGTACGAGCAGGTAGATCCCCACAAATACGCACGCCATCTTGATGTAAAAATCCGGCGTGGTGAGCTTGGTGGTGGCATCGGCCACCAGCATCATGGTCCCGGTGACGGCGTTCAGCCAGAACGCAGCCCACATGTAGGGGAACACGCGGACGAAGGGCTTCATCGGCACGGCGGGCCAAAAGCCCAGGATCATAAAGCTGAGCATGGAGCTGCCCCCGGCCACGATTCCCATGCCGATAGTGTGGAGCACGAGGATGGTGGGGAAGGCCCAAACGGTGGGGGCGTTTTTCACCCATTGGCTAAAAGCCATGTTTTCGAGGAATTCCAAAAAGTGCATATAAGATTCCTTAGGATTATTGTTCCCGGCGCTCCTGGCGCGCCGTCCTCCGATCGAGCAAATAGCCGACAATCCCGATCAAGACCGTGATGATGACCACCCACAACGCGGTACCGACAACCAAGCTCATTGTTATTCTCCTGATTCCTGGCCGGCTAGAATGAGTTGCCGATGAACGGCAACATGCTCCCAAAATACAGCACGCCGAGCCACAGCAGCATAGCCGATCCGGCGGCGATCTTGGCCGTTAGCGGCGCGTCTTCCTTGGGCCCCAGAGACCACGGTTCGTCGAGAATTGTGAAGTACACCGCGTTCAGCCCGGCCAGCATCGCCAGGCTAATCTTCCAATAGAAGGCCGGATTCTTGGTGTACTGGCCGGGAATTCCCACGAAGAACAGCATGCCGGTCCCGATGTTCACACCGAATCCGATGGCGGCCCAGGGCAAAAGACGATGCAGGGACTGGAACGACACCCCGCGCATCAAGCCCAGAACCCGCAGATCCACCAGCAGCACCACGCCCAGCAAAAGGCTCAAGCCAACGAAATGCAAAGTTTCGCAGGTGGGCCACATCCATGGCGTGTCGGTGACGAACGAGCCGACTTTGCGCGCCAGGCCTTGCGGCTCGTCGTCACTTGCCGCTGCGGCAGGTGCGGGCGCGGGCGCCACTGCCTGGGTGGCCCGAACCTCTTCGTGGCGAATCTCGCCGCCCATGTTCGACGCCCGGGTCATCAATGCGAAAGTCACAACGATCAGGGCCAGCAGCAACGCCACGTTCCATTTCGGCACGTGCGCCAGGCGGCGGAATTGCCACAGTGCCAGCCAGGAGAACGCTCCCGTCAACAGCATGAATATCATGCCCTCCAAGGCCGCGCCCTCGTGGGCCTCTATCAGAGCTTTTGATACGCCGGGCATGGACTTGATGACGTCCTCGGCGCCGTTGCCGCTCATGTAGGTGGGGATCGAGATGAGCGCGATCCCGAGCAGGACAACCAGGCTGGCAAGTTTCAGGTCCTTGCCCTTCATAAAGAGAGAGAGCAAAAACAAACCGCCGCCGATGAGAAAGCCGACGGTCGGAAAATGATTTAGCAAGAGATGGATGTGTGCTAGGTCCATAGCGATTCAGATATGAAAGCGGCGATGCCGCTCGATTACTATATCACTTGGGCTTTTTGAAGGACACTGCTCCGGCATAGAAATGGTCCGGGCCTCGGAAGCGTCGGCCTGCTTGACCCGCGGTAGGAACACCGTTGTTTGACCCTGGCCCCCGATGCGGGGCTGCGTCGAACATAATGGGCGCGCTGCGTTTCACCACCCGTTCCGCCGAGCCTAGCTGACCTTCTCGAACACCACGAAGCCATGCGCCGGAATCACTGCGTTGATCTGCCCGTCGTTCACCGGCAACGTTGCACCGCCGTTGCCGACGTTGTCGCCCCGATAGATTGCGGCATCGCTATTGAAGATTTCCTGCCATCCGCCCGCCGGCAGCCGCCAGGAGTCCGTCGTGATGACATACCCTTGGGCGAACGCCGAGTCATTCAGGCTGGCCAAGACCAATAACTGCTGGGCCGGGGGAGCTGCGCGTAAAGGCGATCACACGGTTGTCGTTGTGCCGGTAGATCACATCGAGCGTGCTGGAGCGCGCTGCGGGCTGGGAGGTGACCAGCCCGATCAAGTCCTGATAAAAGCGGAACAGGAATTGACCGTCGCCCGTGCGCTGGCCGACGAGATCCTCCTTGTTGGATGCAAACGTGTCGTACAGGAAATATTTTGCAGCGCCGATTTCCTCGCCCATCAGGAACATTGGCGTCCCGGCCGACAGTGCCGACAGGCCAAAAACCACGCGGCTGCGAGCCTCGGCATATTTCCGCGTTGCGCCAATCAAAACCGCGTAATTCACCGCCGTCACGATAGTGCGTTCGCTGCCCGGGTCGTTGCCGGCCTCGTCGTGATTTTCGTGGTAGACGATCTTGTCGTATTGCGATCCGAGCAGCGCGCCGGCGAAATAATCCATGTTGAGCAGGCCCGGCGCGCCATAGCCCGCCGTCTTCAGCAGCTTCGCGTAGTTGTCGCCGTAATTGCCGTCGCCGATCAGGTGATGATAAAAGTCGGCGTACCAAACAGCATCGAACCCAATGCCACCCGCGTCGAGCGGCTGCGTCATGGCGCTCCAGCCGGTGTGGTCCTCGGCGATCAGAAACGCCAATGGGTTCACCATCTTCACCGTGCGCGCCAGCTCCCGCAGAAATTTGATCCCGTATAGATTTGCGCTGCTGATGGTCCATCCATTCGCGTTCAGCGTGTTGTCCTGGTGAATAGCGTCGGTCAGATCCACCCGCAATCCATCGAAGTGAAAGTCATCCAGCATAGCCGCGGCGCTGCTGGTGAACATCTGGCGCACATTCTCCTCTTTGAAACTGCGGAGTGTATCCGGACGATAAGTTGTTCAGGTAACCGCCGGCGAGATTCCCAGGATAGTCACTTGGCTGCCCTTCATACCAGTACCAGGTGTTGTCCTGCGGCGCGACGTTCGGGTCGGCATCGTATCCCCATTCCGAACGCTCGTTGTCGGACGTCGCAAAGTGGTTGTACACCACGTCCAAAATGACGGCGATGCCGCGCTGATGGCAGGCGCGCACGAAATGCTTCACTTGGTTGCCGCCGCCCGCGCTGGTTTGCAGACAAAAGAATAGAGACGTGCCGTAGCCCCACTGCAGGTCGCCGTCGAATTCCAAAACCGGCAGCAATTCCACGGCATTCACTCCCAGGTCCGTCAATTTGTCTACAAACGCCATGGCATCGGCGAACGTTCCCGACGCTGTGGAAGGAAATCCGAGCGAGCCCACGTGCAGCTCGTAGATGACCAGATCCTGGAGGTTTTGCGGTGGCTTTCGCCCGCTAGTGTATTCGTTGGCCCAGAACTGATCCTCGGGAATCAGGGTCTGCTTCTCGATCGCCGTGTCGTTGAAGTCTTCGGTGACTTGATCGGGATCGGAAACCACGGAACAACTCACGATCCCGTCCAGATCCAAATAGGAACCGGAATAGTGCGCGCCGCCGGGATTGATTCCTCCACGGCCCACCTGGTTTCGCGAGAAAATATCGACCTTGTAAGTTGTCTCAGCCTGCTCGTTGGTGATCCGGTACATGTAGAGGCAATTGAAATAGGCGCTGAAATCAGCCAGCGCGGGCGTCACCGCAAGATCGCTCTCGAAAATACCACCGCCTTCGGAAGCCAGCGGCACAACCGCGACAGTTGGATCCAGGCCCGGGCCATCGTCAGAGATGTAACCCGTGGGGCGTGCCGCTCGCGAGACTAAACGGCGCGAAAACCACTTCGGCTTTCTGCGCATGCGGCGCCCACACCGCGAAGCGAATGCCCGGACTGGCCGAACCCGCTGGAAAATATTTCTGTGCGCCAAATCGGCGGCCCGTCACGAACCAGTAATCCTGCTGCGTTTCACCCGGCGCCAGAGTAAAACTTCGAACACGTTGGTCCGGAGTTTTCGTCCGGCACCTCAGTGACTACTACCCAAGTGTCGGGCGCTCCAGCGATATCGGCGAACACGCCCCATTGAAAGACGGTTCCCGCCTGGCTGGCGCCGAACGACACAGTTGCGCTGAAAGCGTCGCAGCCGGTTTCATCCACGGACGCCGTCAGCGGCGATTGCGTCCATTGATTAGCAAATTGCCCGGCGCTATTCCAGCTTCCGGACAGCCGAACGTTGCTGAATAAGTGACGCTTTAAGCCACTGTGGAACGTGAAATTAACGGTAATGGTTGCCATTTGCGATCCTCCTTCGCGGCTGGCAGCGACGCGGCTCCTCCGTATGAGGATCTCACAAACGAACGGCGGTCATTTCGCCGGCGCGGGATTCTCCAAATGTGGAATATCGTTCGACGCCACGCGCTTCTTGAACTTCCAGTGGCCGTCTTCCCGCACCACGATATCGTCGTAGTGACCGCCGTACAAAATCGATGGTGTGTTCTGCTTGGTGGTCACGATGAACGCCCATCTGGACCATACCGTGCCGGTGTCGCCATGCACATCAATTGCGAAATTGGTCAGCAGATGATACGTGGAGTTGGGCCGAGGCGCCGGTGTCGCTCCAATTTCCTTATCCATCATCGCTTTGATCGCCGCCGGACCTTTAGCCGTACCAAAACCGCCCGACCATTCGCCATCTTTGGCGAACAGGCTGGCATACTTCACGAAATCGCGGGCATCGAGCGACCGCCCGTAATCCACCAGCAGCGTTCGAATCTCTTCCTGGTCCTCAAGACGCTGCACGCGCGCCGCAAGCGACTTGTCGCCAGAATGCTCCGCCGCTCGCGTTAGCACTGGCGTGAGCATCATCCCCGCCAGTAATCCGCATCCGAAAAGTCGTGAAATATTCATGTCGCCTCCCCGAAAGTTTATCACTGAGGACGCCGGCCACCATGCTACGATAGCGCGCGATGGACGACGCCGACGAAGGGCGCTGTGTCGGATTGATCCGCGGACTCGGCGATCAGGAGCTCGCGAAAGCCCACACCGCGCGCGGACGCTCCTGAATCTGGTGATGGCTCACGCGCATGTGGATCGCGTGCTGGGCGCGGTGCAGGCCGGCGACAAGCCGGGCTGGCATCCTATTTGGAGCCTTTGATCGCGCGCCTAAAAGCCGCGGGCGCGGAGTTCGCGGTGCTCCCCGCGGTAGCGCCGCACATCGCGATCGACGAATTGATCCGAGCTTTCGCCCTTGCCGATGGTGAACCTGATCGAAGAAATCAAGCGAGAGCTCGAGGCGCGCCAGCTCCGCCGCGTCGCATTGTTCGGCACCCGCTTTGCCATCGAATCGCAGCTTTTCGGACATTTGCGGCACCTGGAAGTGGTCATGCCGCGACCTGACGAGATCGAATACATCCATGCCACATATTTGCAAATGGTGGACGCGGGAGCCGGACTGGCTGCACAACGCGAGGGATTGACCCGGCTGGCGCACAAGTTGATCGAGCGCGATGGCGTCGAGGCGGTGATTCTGGCCGGAACAGAACTGGCGCTGGTGTTCGATGAAAGCAACACCGATTTCCGCACATCAACTGCCGCGCGGCTACACCTGAACGCGATCGTGCGGCGCGCTACCGAACTGCTCCGTTACTGAACCGCGACCTGGGAAGCGGCCGCTAGCTGATGCCCAGATACTCCACGTGAACGTAAGTGCCGAGCCGCACGTTGTAGGCCAGGTACCAGCCCACGTGATCGGGATCTTCATAGATCACGATCTGATCGCTGTCCCACAGCCAGTCGCCGCAGTAGCCGATGTCGACAGGTGCCACGCTGAAGTAGAATCCGCCAAACCAGAAGCGGCTGGGACCGCCACCAGCCAGCCGCCAGACGTGCCCTTTGCCGAAGCCACCGGTGAAGTGCCCGTGCTCGAAGGGATGATCCAGGTGGTAGCGCGGATCGTTCGGCCCGCTATCGTGGCCGATCCATTTGTCGCCTTTCGCGTGTACGTGCGGCGCTTCGGGATGACCCTGGTCTGATCGGCAAATGTTTGATGTTCGGCCGGGGCTGGCGCATGCATTGCGGGGCGTTTCCTTTAGGAGCGCGAGCCGGCGCGGGACCGTGCGACGGGAATGTGTCCGCCGCCAACGCCCTTACACTCCTCCGCGCTGCCACCTCCGCGTCGCCGCCCTTTTCCTGCGCCAGACACAGGCAACGAACAACAGTCGTTATCAGACAAGAAATCCGATGATCGTTTTCATTCCACTTCCATCGGGTATGACGTAAGCGTCGAGTAACGGTTACAACATCCATGCCAAGATAGTCGGTTGGGACGCGGCTGGGGCAGCATTTTCTGGTACGGCAGTCGATTCTGGAACGAATCGCCGACGCCGCTTGTCCAGAGAAAGGCGCGGCACTGTCGTCGAGATCGGACCCGGGCGCGGAGCACTGACCTCGCATCTGCTGGCGCGGGCCGATCGCGTGATCGCCATCGAAATCGATCCGGTGCTGGTGCAGTATCTGCGCGCCGAATTTCGCGATGAGCCCCGGCTCACGCTGGTGGAGACGGACGTTCTGAAGGCCGACCTGGCGCAGTGGGGAGCGGTGACCGGTGGCGGGGAATTTGCCGTATTACATCACGTCACCCATTCTGCAGAAGACTCTGGCGCTGGGCGCACAACTGAATCGCGCCGTGTTTCTGGTGCAAAAGGAAGTGGCCGAGCGGTTGACGGCGCGCCCGGGATCGCGGGATTACGGCTACCTGAGCGTCCAGACCCAGCTGCTGAGCGCGCCCGAAGTTGCTCTTCACCGTACCCGCCGGCGCATTTCGTCCGCCGCCCAAAGTGGATTCCGCGGTGGTGCGATTGACCCCAAAGCCCGCGCCCGATTTCCCCGCCCTGGATCGCGAAGGCGTTTCTCGATTTTGTGGGCCTCTGCTTCCGCCACAAGCGCAAAACAATTCGCAACAATTTGTTGGGGAGCTACGATCGCGCGCTGCTGGCCAGCGATTCCGGAAACGGCCGAGCGCGCCGAGCAGCTTTCCATCCCGCAGTTCGTGCAGATTGTATCGAACGAGTGGTGAGTTCAGCGGCGCCGCTCCTGTATCCTGAAATTTCATGCTGCGTGTCCGTTTCGCCCCGTCGCCGACGGGTTATCTGCACATTGGAAGCGCCAGGACGTTCATTTTCAACTGGCTGTACGCGCGCCGCAACAACGGCACGATGATTCTGCGCATCGACGACACCGATGTCGATCGCAACACGCAGGCGTCGCTCGATTCCATTTTCGACGGCCTGAAGTGGCTGGATCTGGATTGGGACGAGCAATACGCTCAGTCCGAGCGCGGTGATCTGCATCGCAGAATGGCCTGGGCGATTTTTGAGAAGGGCCTGGCATATCGCGATTTTGTTCCCGCGTCGCCGGAAGAGAAGGAGCACGCCGGCGTCGGCGTGGCTCTTCAATCCCGGGATGCGCGAGCTATCGCCCGAGGAAAGCCAGCGCCGCGCCGATGCGGGTGAGCCGTTCGTGCTGCGTTTTCGCGTGCCTCGCGAGGGTTCGCACGACGGTGGAGTTTCAGGACGCCGTCTATGGCGAGCAATCCAAGCTCGCCGCCGACATCGAAGATTTCGCGCTGCTGCGCAGCAACGGCATTCCGACCTATCACATGGCGTCCTGCGCCGACGACGTGGACCTGCGCATCAGCCACATCATTCGCGGCCAGGATCATCTGACCAACACCTTCAAGCACGTGCTGATTTTCGAGGCGCTGGGCGCCAAGCCGCCGCAGTTCGCGCATCTGCCGCTGCTGATCGCGCCCGACGGTTCGAAGCTGTCCAAGCGCAAGCACGGGCCGGTGGTGAGCGTGCTCACCTATCGCGACGCGGGCTTTCTTCCGCACGCCTATATCAATTTTTTGTGCCTGCTCGGATGGTCGCCCAAAGACAATCGCGAGCAATTGACGCGCCAGGAATTGATGGACGCGTTTTCGTTCGAGGGCATTCATCGCCACAACGCGGTGGTGAATTTCACCGACGAAGATCCCATCGATCCGAAGGCGATGTGGCTGAACGCCGAGCTGATCCGCACGCTGCCGGTGGAAGAGCTGGCGGCCAAGATGCTGCCCTTTGCCTGCGCCGCCGGATTGCGGGCCGATCCGGCGAAGATGCTGCGCATCGCGCCGCTGCTGCAGGAGCGCGTGAAAACCTTGCGCGACGTGGTGACGATGGCGGATTTTTTCTTCGTCGACGAACTGCCGCCTTACGATCCCGCGCGAACTGATCCCGCAAAAGGGCGACCGGAGCTTTGGCGCTCACGGTATTGCTCGCAAGCGCGCGAAATCTTGGCGCAAGCCAGCTTCAGCCACGCGGGTCTGGAAGCGGCCTTGCGCGGCGGAGCCGAGCGCTCAAAATCAAAGCCGGGCAGATGTTCCAGCCGATTCGCGTCGCGGTGTGCGGGCGCAAGAATGCTCCGCCGTTATTTGAAACACTGGAAGTGCTGGGGCGCGAGACCTGACGCTGCAATCGAATCGACCGCGCCATCGCGATGCTGCATAGGCGCGAATTATCCAGACAATGAAAGAGACCATGAATCCACAAACGAACGAGGCCCCCACCGGCGCGGAAACCCCGGCCGAGCGGCCCCTTCGAATTTCATCCGGGAGATCATCCTGGACGACTTGAAGACCAATAAATACGGGGGCCGCGTGCACACGCGCTTTCCGCCGGAGCCGAACGGCTATCTGCATATCGGTCACGCGAAATCGATCACCATCAACTTCGGACTGGCGCAGGAATTCGGCGGCAAATGCAATCTGCGTTTTGACGACACCAATCCCTCGAAAGAAGAGACCGAGTACGTGGATTCCATCATCGAAGACGTGCGCTGGCTGGGCGGCGATTGGGAAAACCGGCTGTTCTACGCGTCCGATTATTTCGGCCAGCTCTACGAGTGGGCGGTGCAACTGATCAAGGCCGGCAAAGCGTACGTCTGCGATTTGTCGCCGGACGAGGTTCGCAAGCAGCGCGGCACGCTGACCGAACCGGGCCAGGAGAGCCCCTATCGCGGGCGAACGGTGGAGGAAAACCTGGATCTGTTCGCTCGCATGAAGGCGGGCGAATTTCCCGATGGCGCGCGCACGCTGCGCGCGAAGATCGACATGGCGTCGCCCAATCTGAACCTGCGCGATCCCATCATGTATCGCATCCTGCACGCCGAGCATCATCGCACCGGCAACCAATGGTGCATTTATCCGATGTACGATTTCGCGCACGGGGAGTCGGATTCCATCGAGCGGATCACGCATTCCATCTGCACGCTGGAGTTTGAAGATCACCGCCCGCTCTACGACTGGTATGTCGAGCAGCTCGGCATCTATCATCCGCAACAGATCGAATTCGACCGGCTGAATATCACCTACACGCTGCTAAGCAAGCGCAAGCTGCTGGCGCTGGTGCAGAACAAGCTGGTGCGCGGTTGGGACGATCCGCGCATGCCCACCATTTCCGGGCTGCGCCGCCGCGGTTATACGCCGGAGGCGATCCGGAATTTCTGCAAGCGCGTAGGGGTGTCGAAGACCAACGGCACCACCGAACTGGGGCTGCTCGAATATTACCTGCGTGAAGATTTGAACAAGCGCGCGCCGCGAGTGATGGCGGTGTTGCGCCCGCTGCGCCTGGTAATCGACAACTATCCGGAAGGGCAAGTGGAGCAGATGGAGGCGGTCAACAATCCGGAAGACGCGGAGCATGGGCAGCCGCACCGTGCCGTTTTCGCGCGTCCTCTATATCGAGCAGGACGATTTCCGGGAGGATCCCCCGAAGCAGTATTTCCGTCTTGCGCCGGGGCGCGAAGTGCGGCTGCGCTACGGCTACTTCGTGACGTGTACCAGCGTGGTGAAAGACGCGGCCGGCCAGGTGACCGAGATTCACTGCACCTACGATCCCGCGACGCGCGGAGGCAATGCCCCCGATGGCCGAAAGGTGAAATCGACCATTCATTGGGTTTCGGCCGAACATGCCATGGACGCCGAGGTTCGGCTATACGACACGTTGTTCACGCGCGAAGATCCGAACCAGGTGGAAGAAGGCCAGGACTTCACCGCGAATCTGAATCCGCACTCGCTCGAAGTGGTGAGCGGAGCGAAGCTGGAGCCAAGTTTGCGCGGGGCGAAGCCGGGCGCCGGTTATCAATTCGAACGCCTCGGCTATTTCTCCGTGGACCCCGACACAACGCTAGAGAAGCTGGTTTTCAATCGCACGGTCGCGCTGCGCGATACCTGGGCCAAAATCGAAAAGAAGACCGAAAAGAAATCCAAATGATCATCCTCGGACTGGGCGGCATGAATAAAGATGCCGCCTGCGCGGTGCTGAAGGATGGCGAGCTGGTAGCGGCGGTGGAAGAACGCAAGGTGGCCCGCCAGGCCGCGGCGGGCGCTTTGCCGCAAGCCGCCATCACGAGCGCCCTTGAAGTGGCACGGCTCACGCCCGCCGATGTGAACTGCGTCGCCCTGGTGCGGCCCTTCGCGCAGCAGATTCATCTCACCTTGCGCGCGCAGTTTCCCAACGCACAGAGTGCTCATGGTGGAGCATCACGCGGCGCATGCGGCCTCGGCGTATTATCCGTCGCCTTTCGATGAGGCCACGGTACTGACGCTGGATCGCGATGGCGATTTTCGTTCGGCCGCGCGCTGGCACGCTTCCGGCAATCAACTGCATCTGGAAAAGGATCTGTATTATCCGGATTCGCTCGGCGATTTATACAGCCGCGTGACGGAGTTGCTTGGATTTAGCGCGGGATCGGATGAGCACAAGGTCCAGTGGCTGTCCACCGCCGATTCGGGCGAGCAGTTTTTGCCGCTGTTCGAAGAATTGCTGGGATCGAGCGACTGGCCCTGCATCAATCGCAGCTTCTTCGATTCGGATCGTTTGAGCCAGGGCGGTTTCAGCGAGAAATTTTACTCGCGCCTCGGCCTGGAGGACGGCGCCGAGATCCCCGAAGAGCTCCGTGCGCCTCTAGCCGCGGGATTGCAACACGCCATCGAAAACGTGGTGCTGCGCATGGCCGGCCCGGCGGAAAACCTGTGCGTGGCGGGCGGGCTGGGAATGAACGCGCTGCTGATCAGCGCGCTCGAAGAGTCGAAGCAAGTTTACGTGCAACCCGCGGCCGGCAATGCCGGAACCGCGCTCGGCGCCGTGTTTTACGCCTGGAACAACGTTTTCGGGCAGAAGAAGCGCGCCTCCGTTGAACGATCTTTGCCTGGGGCCGAGCTATGCCGCCGAAGAAGTGAAGAAGGTGCTGGAAAACTGCAAATTGCGGTTCCATTATCTGATGACGACGGAGGAGTTGCTGGATCGCGCTGTTCGCGATTTGAACGGCGAGAAGATCATCGCATGGATGCAAGGGCCGCATGGAGTTTGGGCCGCGCGCGCTCGGCAACCGCAGCATCCTGGCTTCGCCGCTGAATCCTTATTCCACCGAGAACCTGAACATCTACATCAAGCATCGCGAATCGTTCCGCAAATTCGCGGCGTCGGTTCCCGGAGGAGATGGCGTCGGAGTATTTCGAAGCAGGACCGAATGCGCGCTACCTGGCGACCGTGGGACGCGTGCGCGCGCCGTATCGAAAAACGTTCGAAGCAGCCGTGCTGGATGAAGACGCCGTGCGCGTACACCTGGTGCGGCGCGAGGACAATCCGCTATTTCACAAGCTGCTGCATGCGGCGGGCAAAGCCACCGGCCTGCCCGTGCTGTACAACACCAGCTTCAATCTTTTCGGCGATCCGCTGGTGTGCACGCCGCGCGATGCCGTGCGCAGCTTCTATTCTTCCGGCGTGGACGCGCTGTACGTGGGCAACTTCGTCGTCGAAAAGTAGCGATTATTTTCCGACGAAGTGGCCGACGTCCCGGTTGTTCTCTTCGCAAATATATTCGAGAAGTTCGTCGTCCGGCTGCAGAACAGGATTCTCAGTGACAGTCCACGGCTTGGTGTAAGCTTTCGGATCGTCGATGGTGATTTGCAGATCCATATGCCCGAAATCTTTGCGATGGTAGCGTTCGGTTACCTTCAGCGCGTCGGTGACAGGATGGCCGTTGGTGTCTAGCCAGGCTTTGCCGTTGCTACCGGCGGTCTCAGCCACTAGCGTGTCGCCGTCCCAGTGGCCTACCGAATATCCCTGCCAGGTGGGATTCGGATCGTCGGGAAGCGGCCGGCCGTCCATAAAGATCTGCCGGTAAATGGTGCGCGACTCATACAGGATGACGATCAGGTCCGGTGTTTGAACGATCTTCCAGGGAGAAGTGACGGCGTCCTTCTCCGGAATTCCGGACGGAAGGCAGAAATTATTGGGGTCGTCCTTCCCGCGCGTTTCCATGCGCCGCTTATATTCGGCCGCGGCCCAGGGCTGGAACGGAACATCTTTTAGATCGGCAGCAATATTGATCAGGTACTTGAGTCCGGGTACCAGCCAGATTCCGCCGAGGTCCGGCTTGCCATCGGGCAACCGTGGCGCCGGCGCGGACAGGTCCGCCTTACCGTCCTTCGTTCGCGGTATCCCAGGGGTCTTGTGATGCAACCACTGCGCGGCGGCGGGCATCGGAATCAGGGACAAGATCATGGTTGCGGCAGCGAGGCCGAACGTCGGGCGAAGCATATGTTTTTTCATTTTTCCGGAAACCAGGTAACTATTGTATTCCCAGATTCAGAACTGGGGGGAACAGCGGCCGCTCGCGCGTCCAGCCATTCGTTTCGGAACGCCAAGAGGGTATCCACACGGACCGCTCGCCCCGGGAGGTAGGAGGCCACGAGGGCCGTCGCGCTGAGAAGGAGCAAGGCTGCCGCAAATGTGATGATCGGTGGGCTTGACATCATAAAGAAAGCCGGCGAGGAAACGCCTTAGATTCTTATTCGGTGATCCAACGCACCCATCGGATAGGAGTCCGGCCGGCGGTGGGAGCAAGACCGGAGACATACAGGCGTTCGCGATCTTCAACTAACGATTGACGCGGGCGCAGATTCCTGTTGTTTTCCCAACGAAGGCGTGGCATACTTCCTGTTGGAGACCAACACAAGATAGATGAAAGACAAGACCGATGTCCGGCAAGGTACGCTGGCGCTGATGGTGCTGAAAACTCTGGACGTGCTCGGATCGCTGCACGGCTATGGCGTCGCGCGCCGGATCGAGCAGATCAGCGGGGATCTGCTCACGGTGAATCAAGGCACCCTCTATCCGGTTCTGCTGAAGCTGGAGCAGGAGGGTTCCATCGCCTCTGAATGGGGCGCTTCGGATAATAACCGCAAGGCGCGCTTTTATCGGCTGACGCGCGCCGGGCGGAAACAATTGCAGGCTGAGACCCGAGGCTGGGAGCAGACGGCGGCCATCATGGCGCGGTTCTTTGCCGTAAAGACCGAAGATTTGAAATGAGAACACTGCGGCGGTTTTTCAAACGGCTGGGCTCCTGGGCGCAGACGCAGGAGGGCGAAGAGCGGTTGCGGGCGGAGATCGAAGAGGACATCGATCTCCAGACAGATGAAAATGTTCGCGCGGGGCTAGCGCAGGCCGAGGCACGCCGCCAGGCTCTACTGAAGTTCGGAGGGGTGGAGGCAGCGAAGGAGAGCTATCGCGACCAAAGAGGACTGCCGTTTCTGGAAACACTGTCGCAAGATACGCGCCACGCGTTGCGGGGATTGCGAAAGGCGCCTGCGTTTACTGTCGCTACCGTTCTGACGCTCGCACTGGGCATCGGCGCGACCACGTCTATCTTTACGATCGTCTACGCCGTGATGATGAAGTCGCTCCCGGTGACAAAACCCGCCGAATTGTACCGGCTGGGGAAAGAATCCCGCTGCTGCTACCAGGGCGGCTACAGTCAGGACCAAGAGTTTTCGCTGGTCTCATATGATTTGTACAAATATTTTAGGGACCATACCAGTGGCTTTTCCGAATTAGCAGCCTTTCCGGCGGGCGAGCCGCTCATTGGCGTCCGGCGCACGGGCAGTTCGGAACCGGCCCAAAGCTATCCCGGCGAGTTCGTCTCCGGCAATTACTTCAACACGTTCGGTATTCGCGCGTATGCGGGGCGCGGGCTGACGGCCGAAGACGACCGGCCCAACGCTTCGCCGGTGGCAGTGATGAGTTATCGCTTATGGCACGAAAAATATGGATCCGATCCATCGGTGATCGGCGGCGTCTTTAATCTCAATGACAAGCCGGTTACCATCGTGGGAATCACTCCGCCGGGGTTTTACGGCGACACGCTACGCCCTTCCCCACCCGATTTCTTTGTGCCGCTAAACGCCGAACCAGTCATGGAAACAGATGCCGATCTCAACAAGTACGATACCCACTGGTTGGAATTGATCGGCCGCATCCGGCCAGAAGCGAACCCCGAATCCATAGAAACTCAAATGCGCGTGGAGCTGAAGCAATGGCTGCGCTCGCACTGGGGCGAGATGAGTCCCTACGATCGAGCGAAGTTTCCGAATCAAACTCTGTATCTGACCCCCGGCGGCGCGGGCATCACCAGTATTCGCGAGCAATACGAGCACTGGCTTCAGATCCTGATGATGGCTTCGGGACTGGTGTTGCTGATCGTGTGCGCCAACGTTGCCAATCTCGTGTTGGTTCGCGGCCTGGAACGGCGGCGGCAGACATCGGTGAGCATGGCGCTGGGGGCGCGAGCCTCGCGGGTGGTAAGACAAGCCCTGACGGAAAGCATTTTGCTCGCATTGCTTGGTGGCGCGGCTGGTCTCGCGATCGCATTTGCAGGCACGCGCCTGATTCTGGATTTCGCATTCCCCTCGTTGCCTGGATTCGCCTGGGTACCCATCGACGTCTCGCCTTCCATGCCGGTGCTGCTCTTCGCCCTGATTGCTTCCGTGGTGACCGGCCTAGCGTTCGGTGTTGCTCCCGCATGGATGGCTACGCGAGTGGATCCGATCGAAGCGCTTCGCGGCGCTGGCCGCTCCACCGCCCGTACAGGTTCGCTCCCGAGAAGGACTTTCGTCGTAGTGCAGGCCGCCCTCTCGCTTGTCTTGATATCGGCTGCGGGACTGCTCACCTCGGCTTTGCAGAAATTCGAGAACCAGGACTTTGGATTCGAACAGGACCGGCGCATCGTGGTAACCGTGAATCCACGGCTGGCCGGTTATCGAACCAACCAGCTCTCGCTACTTTACCGCCGGATCCAGGATTCCGTGGCGAACGTTCCGGGCGTATCATCCTCGGCCCTTTGCCTGTACACGCCCCAAATGGGTGGTGCTTGGGGCGCTGCCGTTTGGGTGGAAGGCCATCCTCCTCCCGGGCAGGCGGATGATTTTTTCGCTTCCTGGGATCGAGTGACGGCGGGGTACTTTGACGTCATCGGAACCCCCATCGTCAAAGGGCGCGGCATCACCGCGCAGGATCGGGCGGGTTCGCGAAAAATAGCAGTCGTCAATGAGGCTTTTGCGCGCAAGTTTTTCAAGAACGAAGATCCAATCGGCCAGCGTTTCGGCAGCACAGCGGGCGCCAGCGCCAAATTCGTTGAGGTGGTGGGCATCGTGAAAGACGCACGTTATTTGACGTTCCATCCCGGTCAACCTCCTGAACCCTTTTTCTTCTTACCAGAGGCACAAGCCGATTACACACAAAGCAATCTGGGATCGTTGTTCATGAATGACACCGTCGTTCTTACTCGTCCTGGAGCGAGCGTTTCCATTGCGCGCCTGCGACAGGCCATGGCATCAGTCGATCCCAATCTCCCGATCGTTAGGGTCCGTACTTTGAGAGAACAAGTGGCCAGTCAGTTCATCCAGCAGCGGCTGATCGCGCGGCTCACGTCGTTGTTCGGACTTCTTTCGGTTGTCCTGGCTTCGATTGGGCTGTACGGGGTTACTGCCTATAACGCCGGGCGGCGCACCAGCGAGATCGGCGTGCGAATGGTTCTGGGCGCCGACCGCCGCAACGTGATTGCTCTGGTGCTACGAGGCGCACTCGGGCTGATGCTCTTCGGACTCGTCGTCGGATTGCCGTTGACGTTGGCAGTCGGACGCATGCTCGGGAGTCAGCTTTACGGATTGAATCCCTACAATCCCTTCGTGACCTTCGGCGCCGCGTTGACGCTCGGATTATCGGCACTGGCGGCATCCTTGATTCCGGCGTTTCGGGCCAGTTCGATTTCGCCACTCGAAGCGTTGCGCGCCGAGTAAGCGTTCGCCCGAGTTCGGTGCCTGATGTTGACGCGCCCAGCCCCAAGCGATACAGTTCGAGGTGGCATGTCATTCACGGAACGGCAATACCAATCGGGGTTTGGAAACGAATTCGCTACTGAAGCTTTGGAGGGCGCTCTGCCGCGGCATCAGCATTCACCGCAGAAGCCGCCGTTTGGCCTCTATGGCGAGCAATTCACCGGTACGCCCTTTACGGCGCCGCGCGGGACCAATCGCTGGACTTGGGTGTATCGCATCCGGCCGTCGGCCATGCACAAGCCGTTTCACCAAATCCCGGCCGGGCTGATTCGCGGTGGACCCTTCGATGAAGTTCCGGCTTCGCCGAATCAACTGCGCTGGCAGCCGTTGCCGATTCCAGAAACGCCGACCGATTTCGTCGCCGGTATTGCGACACTGGGCGGCAATGGCAATGCATCGCTGCAGACCGGCGCGGCCATTCATTTCTATGCCGCCAATGCGTCCATGCGCGATCGCTTCTTCTATAATGCCGATGGCGAGCTGCTGATCGTGCCGCAGCTCGGCAGTCTGCGGTTCCACACCGAATGCGGAATCCTAGAAGTTGCGCCGGGCGAAATCTGCGTGATTCCGCGCGGCATCCGGTTTCGAGTGGAACTTTTGGACGACGCCGCGCGCGGCTATATTTGCGAGAATTACGGCCCGCATCTTCGCCTGCCGGAGCTCGGGCCAATCGGCACGCAGGGCCTGGCGAACTCGCGCGATTTCCTGACGCCCGCGGCCGCGTTCGAAGATCGCGAGGGCGATTTCAGATTAGTCTCGAAGTTCCTGGGGAATTTGTGGGAAGCCGAGATCGATCATTCGCCGCTCGACGTGGTGGCGTGGCACGGCAATTATGCGCCGTATAAGTACGATCTGACGAAATTCAACTGCATCAATACGGTGACCTACGATCACCCCGATCCATCTATTTATTGCGTGCTGGCGGCGCCGACCGCGATTCCCGGAACATCAAATATCGAGCTGGCCTGCTTTCCGCCGCGCTGGACGGTGGCCACGGACACTTTCCGTCCACCGCCATTTCATCGCAATGTCGCGAGCGAATTCATGGGACTGATTCATGGCGAGTACATCGGCAAGCGCGAAGGTTTTATCCCCGGCAGCGCCAGCTTGCACAATTGCATGTCCGGGCATGGGCCGGACAACGAGGCTTACGAGCGCGGGCGCAACGCCGAAGCCAAGCCGCAATATTTGGACAACACGCTGGCGTTTCTGTTCGAGACACAGCTGGTGGTGCGGCCCACTAAGTTCGCACTCGAATCGGAAATTCTAGAGCGCAATTACTACGAGCACTGGCAGGGCATCAAGAAGCTGTTTCATGCCCACGAGCCAGAGACTATCGACTCCCGGCGCTAGCGCCCGGGCTCAACTCGGAGCGGAGCTTCGTATAGTAGGAATCGTAAAACGCCAGCATGGCCGGATCGATTCCCTGCCCCACCATCACCGTGTCGCCGAGCACGATGTTCTTCTCGCCCTTCTTCTCGCTGTAGGCGGGCCATTGCGGCAAGCCCTTCCCGTTGGGATTTCCGGTGGTGGCGAAGTTCACCCAATAAGACGACATCGTGTCGGCGAGCTTTTTGTCGACATCGGTCCATTCCACCCTCGGCGGTTGATTGTCAAACATGTACGCGAGATCGGCCGTATGCGTGGCGCCGCGCGACGGCTGCCCAGGAGCGGTGGGAGGGATGCGCGTGAAGTAATAAAGATAGGCTTTCGCTTTTCCGCGCTGGCTCTGCAATTGCGCCCACTCGCGCATGTGCCAGCCCATTTCATCGCGGAAGGCCGCAAGCTGCGAGGTGCCTGCTTCAGAGTCCGAGCTGGCCGGATAAAGCTTCAGATATTCGCCGGCCAGATCGCCGAAGCGGCGGTTGGCCGTTCCGGAGAACCTCTCCGCGTTGACGGATCCTGGCCGCGAGAAGAACGTCCCTTCGTCGTGGTTCGATCCAACCAGAACATCTACATCGTTTTGCTTGTGGTTTGCGTAGGTGAGCGAAAGATCCTCGGGAACATACCAGCCGTCCACGATGATGGCGAAGCCGCCGCGACCGTTCTTGAGCAGCTCGTTAGCAGGCTTGGCTCGTAGTTCGGCGATAGAAGAGGCGCCCAACGTGTGCATCATCTTCTCTCCGTTCTCCTCAGCCTGGGCGCGCGTAGTCATTTTGCCGATGCTGATTCCCATCCACGCGCCGCTCTGCCCGATGGCCCGTTGGAAGAGGCCTTTGCCTTGGGGCGATGCCACCATGGCTGACACCAGCATGGAACCGGCCGACTCGCCGTCGATAGTGACGCGCCTCGGATCGCCGCCGAAATTCGCAATGTTCTTTTGCACCCAGTGCAGCACAGCCGCCATGTCCCCCATTGCGTAATTGCCCGACGAATTGTGCCCGGATTCCTTGGTTAATTCCGGTGTGGCGAGGAATCCAAATATTCCCAGCCGATAGTTATAAGTCACCACCACGGCGCCCTTGCGCGCCAGAGCATCGCCGTCATACATGGCGAGCGATCCGGCGCCTCCCGTGAAACCGCCGCCGTAGGTCCACACGATCACCGGGCGGCGTTCGCTGGCGGATTTGGCAGCCGTCCATACGTTGACGTAGAGGCAATCTTCGCTAGGCGCCGGTCCCGACGCGCCCGCCGGGCCGCGCTGCTGCTGCATGCACACGGGGCTAAATTCGTCGGCTTTTCGCACGCCTTCCCAATGCGACGGCGGACGCGGCTCACGCCAGCGGAGATCGCCCACGGGCGGCGCCGCATAGGGGATGCCCTTGTAGACGCGCACTTCATCGGTGGAACCGGGAACGCCCGAAACCAAGCCGCTCTCGGTACGGACGGGATCAGAAATGGCGGCGGAGAGGATACAGGCTCCCGCTAGAAATGTTCCGAAAACGAGGGGAAATAGGCGTCGCATGGTCGCCAGTATGTCAGTTTTAAGCGGGACGGGTCAAGCCGCTTGCGGCGCCGCTTCCAGCTTCTCGCCCAACGTCAGGAAGTTGAGCAGCGTGGACGCGACGGCCGAACCGGCGATCACCAGCGCCATGGGAAGAGCGGGGTTATCGATGAAGCCGAGAAATATGGTGGCAAGGGCGGCGATCAGGAACTGATTTGTGCCGAGCAGCGCCGACGCGGTGCCGGCAATCTCGCCATGGCGCATCATCGCGATGGCCGATCCGTTCGGGAACACGAAGCCCTGCGCCGACACATAAACGAACACACCGGCGAAAATACTGATGAGTCCGCCGAACCCGGTCAGCACGCTGGCAAGCAGAAAAAGCCCCGCAAAGAGCTGCACGGTATTCGCGGTCCGCAGCACGCGCCACAACGGAATGCGGTGCGACATGCGCCCGTTGATCTGAGATGCCACCACCATGCCGGCGGCCACCGATCCAAACAGCCAGCCGAACCGTTCCGTGGGCACCTTGTACAGCACAATGAACACAAAAGGCGCACTGGTGATGTACGCGAATGTTCCAGCCGAGCTGAAGCCGCAAACTACCGATGCGCCGAGAAATGTTCGATCCTTGAATAGCCGCATATAAGTGGACCGGATGACGTCGAAATGCAGCGGCCGCCGCGCATCATGCGGCAGTGACTCCGGCAAGCGAAAATGCATGCCAACCAAACACGCCGTGCCGAGCAGCGCCTGCACCACGAACGCCGAGTTCCACCCAAACCAGACCAGCAGGTAACTGCCGAGGAGTGGCGCGATCACGGGCGAAACGCCGAGCACCAGCACCAGCATCGAAAAGATGCGGCGCAATTCACGTGCTGGAAAAAGGTCGGTGACCATGGCGCGCGACATCACCGCGCCGCCGCAAGCGCCAACGGCCTGGATCAACCTGGCAATCGACATCACGGGAATCGACGGCGATAGCGCACACGCGGCTGACGCGGCGATGAACACCAGCAGGCTCACGTAGAGCGGCGGCTTGCGTCCGAAACGATCCGTGATGGGTCCATACAGCGGCTGGCCGAGCGCGTAGCCGAGCAGGAATGTGACCATCGTCATCTGCACCGACGCGGCGGAGGTATGAAATACCTTCTCAATCACCGGCATGGCGGGAAGGTACATGTCGATCGACAGCGGCGCGAAAGCCTGGAGCGCGCCCAACAGGATCAAGAGTTCCAGATACCGGAGGCGCGAGCTAAGGCTGTCTTTTTGAGCGATCACGTGGGACCAGACAAGTGTAACAGGTCGGTTGCTGTATCTTGATAAGGAATGCGCATCACCGTGATCGGCGCTGGAATCATCGGATTGGCAACCGCCTTACGCCTAAACCAAAAGCTTCCGGACGCTTCCATCACGGTGCTCGAGAAAGAACCTGCCGTGGGACAGCACCAAAGCGGCCACAACAGCGGCGTGCTGCACTGCGGCCTGTACTACAAGCCAGGTTCGATGAAGGCCAAACTGGCGGTCACCGGTATTCGCCAGATGATTGCGTTCTGCCAGGAGCACGGCATCCCGCACGAAGTCTGCGGAAAGCTGGTGGTGGCCGCAAAGGCCGAAGAAGTTCCGCGCCTGAACGACCTCTTTGAACGGGGGCAGCAGAACGGCTTGAGCGGCTTGCCGTAAGCTGGGAGTCTCCGAGATGCGCGAAATCGAGCCACACGTGGGCGGCGTGGCGGCGATCCGTGTGCCGGAAGAAGGCATCGCCGATTATCCCGCGGTCTGCAAAACGTTGGTTCGATGCCTGGCGGCCGCGGGCGGAAAGGTGGTCATGCAAGCGGCGGTCACTCGATTGCGAAGGGTTGGATCGCGAAAGATGGGCTCGCAATGGATCGCGGAAACCGCCGCCGGCGACTTCGAATCGGATTACATAGTGAACTGCGGGGGCCTGCAATGCGATCGGGTTTGTTCGCTCGCGGGCGACCGGCCGAAACTGAAGATCATTCCATTTCGCGGCGAATATTACAAGCTGAAACCCGAGCGCCAGCACCTGGTCCGCAATCTGATTTACCCGGTGCCCGACCCTCGCTTTCCATTCTTAGGCGTGCATTTCACGCGGCTGATTCACGGCGGGATCGAAGCCGGTCCGAACGCAGTGCTGGCATTTGCGCGAGAAGGATACAGGAAGACCGATTTTTCCGCGCGCGATTTCATCGGGACGCTGGCTTATCCAGGATTTTGGCGCTTTTTTCAGAAGTACCCGCGCGTATGCTTCGACGAACTGCGCCGCTCGTTCAGCAAAGAGCTGTTCTGCAAGTCGCTCAACGCCCTGGTGCCCGAGGTTCGTCCCGAGGATTTGGCGGCGGGAGGCGCGGGCGTTCGGGCGCAAGCCATCGCTCCCAGCGGCGAGACGCTGCAGGATTTTCGCTTTGTCGAAAGCGATCACGCACTGCATGTTTTAAACGCTCCCAGCCCGGGCGCCACCGCGTCCCTGGCCATCGGGCAGGAGATCGCGAACCAACTCACATCCGGCATGTAATAGTAAACACAACGCTTAAACCCGTGCTATGCTAACTCTGGCGTGTTCAGCCGGCATTACAGAAGAGTAAAGGCCATCTTTGGCCTCATCGACTCCGTCCTCATTTGCCTCGCCTTTATCGCGGCGTACCAGTCGCGACTTTTGCTGAATTACGAGCGGCTCTTCTACTTCCGATTCCATATCGATTTCCCCATCGCCACGCTGCTGCTGGGTGTTTCGGTGGTGAGTTGGCTCGCCATTGGCTACTGGTTCAACATTTACGAAAAACTCGATTCGGCACATCCGAGCGTGGTGTTGCGGGACACGTTCCGCCAGTGTGTGCTGGGAGCAGCTTGCCTGGTGCTGGCCGAGTATCTGCTGCGACTGGACCTCAGCCGCTTTTTCGTCGCGATATTCTCGACTTACGCCTGGATCGTGCTGTGCCTATTCCGAATCAACGCGGCACGAGTGATCGGCGCGGTTCGGAAACAGTTCGGAACGGCCCACTTCGTGATGGTGGTTGGCTCGGGGGAAAGCGCGCTTCACCTGGGAGAGGCACTCGAAGAGTCGAAAGATTACGGCGTCCGTTTGCTGGGATTTTTGGACGACGAGCCGGGAAGTGTTCAATTAAAAGATAGCTATCAGCGGTATGCGCTATCGCAGCTGCCCGAACTCCTGCGGGGCCACGTGATCGATGAGATCATTTTCGCCGTGGATAGCGGAAAACTCGCCGGGATGGAGGAAGTGTTTCTGCGCTGCGATGAAGAGGGTGTGCGGACGCGCGTGGTGGTGGACTTTTTCCCGCATGTGAACAGTCAGGTCTATCTGGACCGGCTGGGAACCAAACCTCTGCTGACGTTCTCCGCCGCGCCTCACGATGAAATCCGGCTGCTGCTCAAGCGCGTCACCGATCTGGTGATCGCCGCGGCCGCACTGGTCCTGCTCGCGCCGTTCATGATTCTGATCGCGCTGCTGATTCGCATAACTTCGCCGGGCCCGGCGATTTTCCGGCAGGTGCGGTGCGGGTTGAACGGCCGCCGGTTCACCTTTTACAAATTCCGCTCGATGTGCGACAACGCCGAGGAGCTAAAGGCTTCCTTGATGCATTTGAACAAGAAATCGACGGCCTTCAAGATTCCCAACGATCCCCGCCTCACATCCGTCGGCCGGATTCTGCGCAAGTTTTCGATCGATGAATGGCCGCAGTTGTGGAACGTGCTCAAGGGCGAAATGTCTCTGGTGGGTCCGCGCCCGGCGGTGCCGGAGGAAGTGGAGATGTATCAAACCTGGCAGCGCCGGCGCCTGCGCATGCGGCCAGGCCTGACTTGCCTGTGGGCGCTGGCCGGGCGCGACCGGCTGGACTTCGACACCTGGATGAAGATGGACATGGAGTACATCGACAGCTGGTCGCTGGAGCTGGATGTCAAGATTCTTTTGCGGACCATCCCCAGAGTGCTGACGGGTTGGGGCGCGAATTAGAGATAGGTGGATGCGGCGGGAGTCGCTCAGGGCGCGGGCCAAGTGGCCACCGAATGGAAGCCAGCATCGATGCTGGTTGATGCTTGTTGCACCCGGCCTTAGGCCAGCTTGAACGCCTTACGCTCAAGGCAGTGATTGAGGAATTGGAGGCGGCAGCGGGGATTACAGTCACGAAACACTAATTCTCAACAACTGAAGAAACAACCGATCCACTGGGTCAAACTCCGGCGTTCCGGCTGAATCTGGTTCGATTTTTGCGCGCGAGGCGAAATCACGGGAAGGCGCCCCAGCACTTGGAAATGCAACTCCGATGTTGACTTGAACTCGTGGGCCGGATCGATTGAACCTATCCGTTGCCTTTTCTGCCTTGATCAAACCACCCTCAGCCTCGGCGGGAGCGCCTGGTAAGTCAGAAGCCGTCGCCTCTTCAGGAAGAGCGCTCCCGTCCGACATATCCGTCTTAAGTCGCACCTCAGCCGCCAGGACCACGATTCGAAGAATTGAGGGATGGTAATGGGCGGCACTACCCGCCGTATTCCGATTTCCCACAGCTCGTCCGCATCGCAAGGTTCGTTGGCCAGAACCAGGTATCGCGTTATGTTCGGCTCCTCGCGCCACTTCGAATGGCGAAGTAACGTCTCATCGACCACTACCACCCCAGTGAGCGCCGGACTCGGCCGATCAACCACTTGGACCCGGTGATTCCCGTCGGATACGAGCAACCGGCGTAACTCTTCCGCGTAGGCTGCATCCTGAATGGCAATCTGAACGTTGTGCATTTGCGGCATTCCGAAGCAACTGAGCAGTCGGTTTGGTATTTAGCTGAAATATCCTTTACTTTCAGATCAATAGCATCGTTTCAGCGACGTGATTCGCTACGCAAATTGAGCTATATCACGCAGGCGGCTGGGGGGTAGTGGGCGTGAGCGAGAATCTTAATTGTCGATCGTCGCACTTCACGCCAGGTCAAACAGCAGGATCTCGCTCGGTTCCGCATCTCCGCCGGTGACGGTCAAACGCTCTTGGCCGCTCACGGCGGCAGCGTCGCCAGTAAGCAACGCGACACCGTTGACGCGAACCTCTCCCCGCACCACGTGCACCCAGGCGGCACGGTTCGCCCCGAGTTTATACGGAATCTCGGCGCCCTTTGCCAGCTCCGCCACGAACACCTGAGCGTCCTGATTGATGCGGGCCGCTCCGTCGCCATTCGTTGGCCCTGCCAGGCGCTTCAGTTGATTCTTCTTTTCCTTCGGATCGAAGCGGATCTGCTCATAAGTCGGTTTGGTTCCGTTGGCCGCTGGCTCGATCCAGATCTGGAAGAAATGCAGCCCTTCGCTTGGGGACGGATTGAACTCGCTGTGCATTACCCCCGTCCCGGCGGACATGCTTTGAATCTCGTTTGGCCCCAGCGCCTGTTGGTGTCCCATGCTGTCCTTGTGCGCTATCGAACCCTCCAGGACATAGGTGAGGATCTCCATGTCGCGATGGCCGTGCGCTCCAAATCCCGCGCCTGGAGCGACGCGATCTTCGTTAATCACACGCAGGCTGCGGAAGCCCATGAACTTGGGGTCATAATAATCGGCGAACGAAAATGTGTGGTATGTGTCGAGCCAGCCATGATTGGCGTGGCCTCTCTCTTCACTTCTACGAACTTTTATCATTTGGTAATCTCCTTCTGTTGGCCGCTTTCCACGCGGGCTCCGGCCGCAAACAGCCCCAACTTTTTAAGCAGCGCGTGGAGCTCGCGCTTTTCTCTCGAACTCAGCGCAGCCATGGCCAATTCGAGTTCCGCGGCATGCCGGCTGAAGGCCAACTCCACAACGCGCCTTCCTTCCGCGGTCAGATGCAAAACCTTCGCGCGCCGATCCGTGGGGGCTGGGCCACGCCGGATGAAGCCCTTCTTCTCCAGCCGATCCACCGCGGCGGTCATTGATCCGCTGGCCAGCAGCACCTTTGCCTGGATCTCAGTGATCGTCAGCGGACCCTTATGCAAAAGTGCTTCGAGGGCCGCGAAATCGGAGAGCCCCAGTCCCGTGTCCCGTATACTGCTCTCCGCCACCTGGCTCAGGACGCGGTAGCATCTCGAAAGAACCAGCCACAGGCGAGGCGCCTCCACCGGGGCCTGGTTGCTCATGAACGAGCGAGACCTGGTTGCACTGTGCGCGGAGACGTTGCCGCCGCAATGGCGTGATCCAAGGAAAACGCTCCTGCCCCCCGGATCATCAGGAATGCCGTGATCGCGAGCACCAGCAAATGAAACTCGAAGCCCTCCCCTTTCTGGGTCCCGTTCCAATTCATGAAGAATCCGAAGGCCCGATGCACCGTGGCGACGGCGACCAGCATATTGACCGCGATGCCAAAAGCGGCGATTCGAGTGAGGAAGCCCAGAATCAATCCCAGGCCTCCGAAGAACTCGGCGCAAATCGCGAGCAAGGCGAAGGCGGCCGGGATATGCATGGTGCCTGTAAAGTAGCCCATGGTTCCAGAGAAGCCGAAGCCTCCGAACCATCCCAGCATTTTCTGCGCGCCATGCGCGAAGAAAACAATGCCCAGCACTAGCCTGAGAATGGCAGTGGTGGTGTCGTCATCGGTGGCAAACAGTTTGCGAAACATCTTGCAGTCTCCTTTCGAGGATCAGTGCCCGGCCACGCTTTCGGATGTCATTCTGCCGGTCTGTTCTATGAGATGCACTATCCTTAGGTAAGGATTCTTCGTATCGAGATGTTTGTGGCCGGGTATGGATTCCGACGACTGCAGCAAGATGATTGGCACGCCGGAGACCAAGCCCGAATTGAGCCTATTCTCGACGGAGTTACGGCACAATCGTGGGGCGTTCAGGGTCTGCTGTGCCCCGAAAGCTGATCGCCATGTGTCGACAGGAACGCACCAGGGAGGTGAGTGCCGGATTGGCGTGAAATGATTTTGGTGGAGGCGGCGGGAGTCGATCAGTCAGGCGGCATTGCAAACGCCTAAGTTATCGAATTTGAAGAATCGCTGAATGCCCTAGAAGAGCTTGATGTGGCCAGATTCGCCGAATGAGTTTACGTATAATTTACTTTGCGCAACAAAGCACTGCACTCGGGAAACTTCGTCGGGCCTTAGGCCTACAGTGGTCGCCTTGAAACGCATCCCCCCTTGTCAGCTGCTGGTGCCCACCGCCTAAAGCCGCTTCCGGGCAGCTGCTTCACACACGTTGCCACAAACGGGAACAAGTTACGTTTGGACTAGCAGGAGCCACACTTCGCGCCAGCGCCAATTCCGTAATATAGGCAAACCGGTTCCGTCCACAAACCGATTTCTGGGCACGCAAACTGACTTTCTTGGAGAATATCTTGGTTCTAATCAGCATGTTAAATAAGCCATAAGCTCAGGAGATGCAGTCATAGCTAGGGATCTCTCGATATGGTTCCCCCTCACTTCAGAATGAGTAGATTACGGTCTATTCTTAGGTCTCGACGCGCCTCGACGGCTGAATACCGAGTCTCTTAACCCGCAACCGTATCTTAATGTAGTCTGTGGTTTATGAGCCTAACGGGTAGGTTTTGCCAGAAATCTTCAGGAACCCTCTCTGAAGTCTCCCCCAGCTCGCGGTGCCCGGTCATAACTATTTCCTGCCGCGAGCCTCTGACCGAAAAGCCACGCATGGCGACGGGACGCGTAGACACGGCGAACGACAGGAACCGCTGTTGGTATCGCAATAAACTGCGGGAAGCTTCGCCGAACAACGATTCCATAATCCCAGTGGCCGCGACCTTGCTTTGGATCGCGTCAGTCACTCAAACGAACCGGGCGCGTATTTCCAAAAGCTCGATAGAGGATCAGGGCGGCGAGAGCGAATCCCAAAAGAATCGGAAGGCGGGGCTCAGGCACGGTAGACGTGCCGCCGATGACATCAACCTCGGCAGCGGCTGTCAGCTCCATGGTGCCGCCGAGCTGATTGAAGTTGGCGTCGTACAGATCGTAGAGCACAACGATTGACCCTGTGTCTGATTCTCCAGGCGTAGCGGAAGGATCAATGACGTATTCGCCCACGCCGCTGCCCAAGCCCGCACCAAAGGACTGGTTTCCCATGTCGTCCGGCAGGATCAGGGTTCCATTCGTCGCAATAAAATCGTTGTATGTTCCGAGCGTTGGTGTACAGGTGGTGAAGAGCGGATCCTGGCCCGGCTCGCAGAAATAGGAATTGGCGACGATCAGATAATCATCGGAGCCGTTGTCAATCGTATAGCCCCATCCGACGGTATCGCCAGGCATTCCGGAAACCGTGCCGGAAGACGGTGCTAAGTTCAGACTAATTGGGTCAGCCGAAGCGGTGAGGCCCGTCAAAGACAGGCCGAGCACCACCACGTAAAATATTCGAGTCATTATTCCTCCACTTATGATTCCTCAATGAAGTTGATTCAGCTCGATGATGGTTCCTGTTGCGGCGCCATTATTCGCGGATTCCGGCGCCGTGACTTTGAACATCGCGTTTACCGCGCACGAGCTGAAATCGATCGTGACACTCACGTTCGCCACCGCCTTCGGAGCGATGTTCCCGACGGGGAGCGGGAACGACGCCGGACCGGTGATGACCGGCGTGCAGGCCGCTCCGAGCGTCTGGACCAGGGTGATGCTATTGATCTGTGCGCCTAAAGCGGAACCCGGACCATTGTTCCCTACTTCGAAAACCCACACCCGAGCATTCTGAGGACCGGATTTCGTGCCGATTAATCCTCCGAGCGACGTCGGGCCGGGGACGGCGTTCGTGAGGGCGAAGTTGGCGGGAGAACCCGCGCCCGTGACGGTCGCCGTAACAGCGTAGTTGCCCGCGGTACTATTCGCCGTGAAGGCCGGCGCGGTGGCAACACCGGACATATTGGTAAGCGCCGTCGCCGTCGTCATGGTGCCGGGGAACGTTCCGCTCACCCCCGTCGACGGCGCGGTAAACGTCACCGTGGCGCCCTGCACCGGACCGTTTATGTCGCTCAGGGTGGCTTGCAGCGGCGTTGCGAATGGGGTGGAGACATCAGCGATTTGCGGCGTCCCGGCGGTGGCTACGATGGAAGTTCCCTCTAAGATGAGCGTCACAGGAATCATTAACGGACTGTTGGTGGCTCCGGCCGAAGTAATGATCACGTTCCCGATGTATGTGTTCGCGGTGAGAGAAGTCGTGATCACAGAGACCGTGATGGTATTGCTCGCGGTATTGTCCGTTCCCGGAGCGGCTGTGAGCCAGCTCTGGTCGGTAGTCACGGTGAAATCGAAATTTGTGCCGCTCGAAGTGATGCTGAGCGTCTTCGCAGCGGGCGTCGTTCCCACGGCAGCGGTGAAGGTTAGCGAGGACGGTGCAGAGCCCGCGTTTGGCGTGGGCGGCGGCGCGATCAGGTTCTCGCAATATGCCAGATCCGCGCTAGTGACTGTGCCCGTGCCCAGCGGATCGCGCGGGTCGTTCGGCAAAGCTGTTTGCCCCACCGCCGCCGTGATCAGGCTGATGTCGAGCTGGTCGATCGCTCCATTGGCGTCCGCATCGCATTTCTGTGCGGCAATGATCAGGGTGTTCGAGAAACCGGACGCGAATCCATCGGAAGCCTCTAAGCGCGGGATGTAGTATCCACTGACATCCGGCGTGAAGTGCGGCGTAGACGTGGCTGCGCCTGTGATCGAAGCCGCGCTCGATGGCGCTAGCGCGTTGAGCCACCAGTTATAGCTGAGAGTCTGCGGGCCGCCGTCCGGATCCGCCGACGCCGAGCCGTCCAGATTCACTTGGTTGCCAGGTACAGCGTACTGATCCGGCCCGCTGGATGCATTCGGCGGGACGTCATTCAGATAGCCTTGCGAGTAGCCCGCAAAGACATGCACCGTGACCGTATCGTCGCTCGAACCAGTGCTATTGGTCACATGTAGATTCAACACGAAATCCCCGGCCACGTCAGGATTAAATTGGGCCTGGGACGTACTGGGACCTTGGATTTGTGAATTGGTCAGCGCGCTACCGGACGGGACACTCTGGAAGGTCCAGGCATAGCTGAGCGAGAGCGGGGGCGAATTCGGATCGAAGCTGCTCGATCCGTTGACGGTGACAGCCTGGCTGACCAGCGCGTTCTGATTGTAGCCGGCGCGGACGTTGGGCGGCAGGCTTCCAGTGGCAGCGGTAACTTGAACCGTGACGGGCGTGCTGGGAAGCGTCCCGTTATTGACGATAAGCTGGAGCGTGTATGTGCCGTTCACATCCGGCGTGAAGAACGGCTTGGGCGTATTCGCGTTGAGCAGATTGGCCGCGGTTAGTTTGCTAGCGCCCGGCAGCGAAGCGAACGTCCAGGCGAAGGCGAGCGGCAGGCTGTTGGGATCATAGGAGTTCTTCCCGTTGAGGAACACGAACGTTCCGGTTTCCGCGTTTTGTGGCTTGCCGGGCACAGCCACGGGCGGGAAGATCTGGGCGTTATAGCTCACGTTCGCGCTGCCGGTTCCGGCGGTGGTGGTGACGGTGAGCTTCAATGTGTAATTGCCCAAGACATCCGGAACAAAGACCGCTTCGGGGGAAGTCGGGAAACGGATGGACGCCGTGGTGACAGCGCTGCCCGCGGGCGCCGAGACTAAGGTCCAGGCGTAGCTGAGGGCGAGCGGGGGCGTGTTCGTATCGCTGCTGGCGGATCCATTGAGAACCGCGATGCGATGCAACGGGATGTTTCCGCCGGTCCCCGCATTCGCTGAAGGCGGGGTCTGAGCCGCGGGGCCGTTGATCGTCACTGTCGAGCTGGAGGTCACGGTGGGCGTGCTGAGCGACGTGACTGCGACCGTCACCGTACTCTTTCCGGAGCCGGTGACGGTCGCGTTTAACGGGATCTGCGCGGTACCCAGTGGAGTAACGTAGAACTGCGAAGCCGGACCGGAGAGCGAAGCTGTTACCGGCCCAGTGGTGCCGGTGATTTGTGCCGAATAAGAATCCAGGACGTTCCCGGTGTTGGTGGCGTCGAAAAGCAGATTGGCCGTTCCCGGATTCGTGCTGACGCTGGTGGGCGACGGCACGATGGCGGAAGTAACGCTCTTGGACTGCGGCACTTGAACGGTCGCGGTTGCCAGCAGTTGAACATTGGGATTGTAGGTGGACACCGCCTTGATCTCGATCTGCGTGTTGGCCGGGATCACATAATTCACCGGGTTCAGAGTGATGGGGATGTTGCCCAGGCTTGTTTTGGCGGCTAGGGGGCCAGTGGAAGACTTCAATCGTTGCCACCTGCGCCAGCGGACCTACCACGGAGAGATTGTAGGTGTCCGTCACGGTGCCTTGATTGGTCAGGGTCAGCGTGAATTCGTTGGCCGTGGGCGGGCCGGCGTTGGGCGCGATGTACCCGGCGATGCCGGCTGCCGAGACATTCACGGTGACGGTCACATTCAGCGTGACCTGATATCAGTGATGGGAATCGTGATCTGATAGGGCCCCGGAGTAGCACCCACCGGGATGCCGAGGGTTTCCGAGATCAACGAAGTTGTGTTGGGTTGCACGGTGGCATAGTAGGCGGGCGCGTAATTACCGACGTACCAGCCATTCGGCAAGTTCGTCGGATAGCCTAACTGGATGGTGGCAACGTTGTTCCCGGTGTTGGTGATCGAGAAAGTGAACGGCTGGGAGATGCTGCCTTGTCCGGCGGTAACTTGGCTGGGCGAGACGCTGGCCGTGAAGCTGAGATTGTTCACCCCGCTATTTCCGCCCAGAGTCACGTTGTAGTTGCCAACGTTGTTCACGATGAGTTGCGCGGGCACGGAATCGGACAGACCGCTCGACGCTGTTCGCCGCGACGTTGAAGGTGGTGCTGTTCTGTGTGTTCAGAGGAGGAGTGAGAGCAACGTTGAAATTCCCGGTGCCTCCCGCGCCAACGGCGATATTCGGCTGAACCACGCTCGTCCAGCCAGGCGGCGCGAGCACGGACAGGTTGAACGTCTGTGACACCGTGGTGGGATTCGCAATGGTGGCCGTGAAATTCGCTGTAATTCCCGGAGCGTTTACGCTTTGCGTTACCGGCGAAATGCTCAGGATGTGCTGCGTGAGTACGCTGAGCGGGGCGAGCTGAATCGTTCCCGAGCCTATGGATGGCGCTGTGTAGTTCATTGCGCCACCATTGACCAGCGTGGTGACGTCGCCCGGGTTGACGCCGGTCAGGTTCATGTTGAACGTAATCGTATTGAGGCTGGGCTGATTCCAGACGTACGTCGTATAGCCTGTGCCGGGCGTAGAACTGGAGGGCGTTTGATTGAAAGATCCCGCTGCCAGAGATGCGTTGCCGGTGGTCGGAATTTGCAGAGAAACCGAGAGCTGAGGGCCATTGATGGTGCTGAGCTGGAAGATGGAGAGCTGGTTGGTGGTTGCGCTGGGTACCCCACTCAACGCATAAAAGTAAGGCGTTTTCGCGATGGTCGGGCTGGCGACAAAGAGTGCGTCATAAGGCACGTAGCGCAGCGCATTGGGATTGGACGCATCCACTAACACCAGCGATCCCTTGCCATTGTTGGACGTTCCGCCGACAGCGAACGTATTGTTTCCGAGCGGCACCACCGACGCCCCTCCCTTATCGGTAAGCGCCGTCACCACGGTATTCAGAAGCACGGGACTGCGCGGATTCGTGATGTCGAACGAAGCGATCACCAGCGTCCCCACATATCCCGAGTTAATGTCATAGCTGCCGGTGGTGTCCCCCACGGCCAGAGCGATGTTCCCTTGCACGGCTACGCCGTTCAAATACGCCGATTGCGGCACATCCACCTTGGCCAGGATGTTCAGCGCCGCGGGATTCGAATCGTCCACCACCACCAGTTGTCCATCGAACGGAGGATTGCCGGGTTCCTCGATATTTCCGCCGCTGGAACTGCTGGAAGCGAAATAGGCCGTGGTACTGTTGACCTCCGTGCCGGGGTGAACCGCGTACGGGCCGCCGGTATATTGGCTGTTGGGGACAAAGGTTCCGTCCACGGTGACTCCGTTATTACAGGCGTTGGTGGTCGAATTGATCCCACCGCAAGGATAGAGATCGCTCTGGAAGGCGACTGCCCCTGTGGTGGGCGCATTTGTCAGATCGAGACCCCAGACGTCGCCGTTCTGCTGGAAGATGAAATTCGAGTAGGGATTGTAAAGAACGTCATTTTGAAAGAGCAGCGCGGAACTGCCCAGCAAATAAATAGCGCCGGCGCTATCCGGCCGGTCGATAGTCGTAACACTTCCCACTTGCACCGGCGCCAGGGGATTCGCCAGGCTAAATACGGCGAAATAAGTCGGAACCGCGGTTGGGTCGCCCGAATTATTTCCGTCTTCACGGCTAAAACTCATGATCAGATCGTTGTTGTAGATTCCGCAACTGACCCCGGTGAATCCGGTGGCGCTTCCGTTCTCGGTCAGAAGGCTTTTGGCGAAGGTGCTGAGCACGCTGGGGCTGGCGGGCGTGCTGACATCCACAATGTTCACCTGGGAATCCGAACAAACGTACGCGAGTTGTTGCGGGCCGCCGTTTTCCGTCACTGCTGGATTGGTGTAGAGCACCATGCTGCGCGGCACTCCATTCACGAGCACGGTTCCTACCAGCGTCGAGACCGGATTGGGAACGCTGTCGCGGTTGATGGTGAGCGAGGCTTGCACGGTGCTCGACCCGGGCGGCACAGTGGAAGGAGTAGCGGTAAGCACACCGGAGAGAGGCGCCCCGATCAGCAGCGCCCCGGTCGCGGTGTTACTTTGCACCGTCCCCCCGCTCTGGGTACTCAGCGACAGCGTATAGACTCCATTGATGAAGCTGGTGGTGTCGATGGGACCGAACGTAACGGTCTGAATCGTTGACGACGGGCTGAGGATGATCTGATTCGACTGGTATCCGCAGCACAGCGTGTGCCCGTTCGGATCGGTGATCGTCATCTCGGCGTAGGTATCGATTTGCTCGTTGACCACCGAGAACAGGCGCGCCGAAATCGTGACCGGCGTGCCGGGGTTGACCGACTGGGGGCTCGTCGTTACTTGGTCGATGTAGATGCTTTCCGGCCGAACCAGCAGCGTGCCTGGCGCTGACACCGCGAACTCCGGAGCGCCTTGCGGCGTGGCTACCACATTAAACGAAAACGGCTGGTTGAATGTCGCGCCCGGTGTCAGCGTCAGGGTGACTGCATAAAACGAAGTGTTATTTCCATTTGCGCTGCCAGCGGGTCCGAGCGTGATGGTCGGCTGGCTGAACTGGGATGTCACGCCGCTTGGCACGCCCGCGACGCTCAACGTGTAAATCTGCAAACTCGGCGAATTGTTGGTGAGCAAAATCGTCCATTGGGCCGGTTGATTCGGGCCCGTGGAGCCGCCGGTGTTTTGGAGTGCGCCGCTTTGGCGCAAATAGATACTGGTGCTGGTGGTGTTGACCTGGTTTAACAGGTTTCCGAGGGAGCACAGCAAAGTGTTCAGATTGCTGAGGGCGGTCAAGAGCGTAGCGGGGGTTGCCGAAGCCACTGCATTGGTCGCGGACGTGAGGCTCGGCACCAGATTTTGGAAGTACGATGCCGTCAGCTCCACGCTGATGATAAAAGTCATATCCCCGGCGACGCGGTTGATCAAAGCCGCGTTGGCAGGTGCGGCTGCTGCATTATTCATGTCGACGGAGAGCTGCGCCAGGTCGGATGCCAGGCTGGACTTGCTCACCTGGGTGGCCGCCGATGCGGCGGTCACGGCACACGTGCCTACGGCCGAAACGATGACCGGCACACTCAGGGAAACCTGCTGCGCCGTTCCGCCGGAAGGAGTGAAGGAGGCCGTGAAAGGAACGTTGTAAGTGCCGTTCGCCAAACCTGTGGAGGCGGTAAAGGACAGCACTTCGGTAGCGAGTCCCGTTGAGGGGCACGGTTTCCGGCGACGTCAGACCGCCGACCGTGATCCCAGTGGGAGGCGCGGCGGTCAACGTCACCGGCCCCGGGGCGATATTTCCCACCGAACCGATATTCAAGTTTGCGGAAACACTTCCGCCTGGCGCCATCGAAAGCGTCACCGGATCGATCGTCATGTCGATCGATGCCAGCGCAGGGGAAGTGAAGCTGGGCTGTGAAGTGGCGCTCACGCTGGAGTTGGTGGCGCTGGTTACGTTCACCGAATAATTTATGCCGGTGCCGGCTGCGGGGATCGAGTCCCCGGTTAAGTCGTTTGGCACGACGCAAACATTGACCATTCCGCTCTGTCCACCTTGCAGCGTGAGGGAACCGATACTGGGGTATACCCGGAATCCTGCCGAGGCGTTATTGATGCCAATGTTGAACGTGTCCGTGCTGGGGCCGGTATTGGTAATGGGCAGATCGAATACCAGCGGAAGCTCGTTCCCGTTGAACGGCATGGTGTAAGTCGGGTCTACTGTGACGCTTCCTACTTGAACGCCGGCCGTTGTCCCCGGAGTAGAAGCAGGTACCGCGCCAAGAGGTGTTGTGACGAAGTCCACCACCTCGGGATCGAGCGGAAGATTGGCCTTCACCCACTTTTCGCCATTCTCGATTCCGTCTTTGAGCCCATCGACGAACTCGCCGAGGATGCCGAGCCCCTCAGGGATCTCCGTGTCGGTGATGAGATTGGTAATGTCGAGCGATGTTTGGAAGATCTTCAGGAACTCGGCGTGCCGGGTCCTCGCCTTCCCCGGCCGAATCCGACTTAGCGGTCTTCACCGGGCTGGCTGCTAATTCGAGGACGGAGGCGGCGTAGTCAATCCCCACCAGCGCGAATCCCTCCATCTGCCCGATGAATTTGATGGTGCTCGGGTTTAGGCCAACAAAATCCGCCACCTGGACAGCTGCGTACTCCGCGATGGCCTGGTGTCCGCCGTTCACAAAATGGCTGATGGTATGGCCGGTATTCGGATCAGTTTCCCACCATCCTACGGTGGTGATCCCATTTACCGTCACCATCTGGTTGGGCGTGATGACCGTTTGCCCGTTTTGTACGTCATCCAGGATCAAGGTCTGTGCGTCGGCTGTCAAGCGTGGTGCCGGAGAGCGCTTCCGGATTGGACGGAACCGATCCGGTAGTGGGGCCAACCACTGTGAGCAGGTTCGGATCGGCCAGCGCTGCCAAGCACCTCGCCAATTCCAGTGGAGGTCTGGCCGGTGATCTGATTCAAGATCTTGCTTTCCATCAGGGACTCGATATAGCCCCGCTCCACCTCTTCTTCATAAGGCGCGTTTATGTCTGGCCGATACGGCGAGATGATCACGGACATGTCGTTCTTCAGCACATCCAGCATCTCGGTAGAGTTGCCGTTGTTGAAACGAACTCTGCGCGACGGTCAGGCGAGGCGAGTTCGGAAAGACAATCGAGAAGTAGCCGGTCTGGAGCTGTGAAGCGAGAACGTCGGCGGACGCGTTGTAAGCCCATGGTGACGAGTTCGTTCTCGGCGATGGTCAGGTATTTTCCGAGCGCCACGCCCTGGTGCCACGATTTCCTGCTGGCTGTCGGTGAGGGTGCCGCTGGTGGGAACCGAAGCCAGTTCCGCTTTGATGGCCTCGTAGGCGTTATAGGCGTTCGTCAGCCGCGTTTGTTGGGTTTGAATGGTGCTGGTGGGTTGCCGCGAGGTGTTGATGTTCACCGTGGTGAGATCGAAATCGGTGAAGCGCCGCCGCGGGGTCGGAGGAAGATTTAAGCTAACGGACGCATTTCCCTGCCGCGCTGCAGGTCCAATGCGGTCGAACATGGTGTGCGTGTACGCGGTTTGTTGATAGTTGGTATTGTCGGCATCGATTTCCAGGAACAGCCCGGTCAGTATCTGGCTGGAGAGCGGGAAATTGGTGAAGAACTCCTGGTAAGGGGTTCCGGTAATGATGGGGTCCTGGCTGACATCCGGGCCACCCGAGCCGACCAGGATGTAGGGAGTGTATGTAAACGTGGTGGCGGTAAAATCCAGCGCGCCGCCGCCCGAGGACGTGATCAGGTTGCCCGCGGTGATGACATTACCCACCAGCGCCGAAGCATCGTACGTCTGGGTGAGCACCGTGGTGGTGCCGGGACCGAAGCCATAAAGCCCGCTCGCCTGGTTATAGATTTCCGCGTTGATCTTAATCGTTACTTCCTGGCGCAGATTCTGAGGGACAGTGGTGAAACCGGAATTGGAATCGGGAGTCTGGAAACTTTGGCCCGGTTGAGCGCTCGGCACATTGGGGTCGAGCGGGATATTGCTCGGCCCGTACTCTACCCAGTAGTAATCCTGCGTGCCACCTTGCGCGGGACCAATCACGTTCGGATCGTAGATGTTCGTGTTCGGAGGGATGCATCCCAGCAGTTGGTTGGGCTGCGGAACCAGACCTGTTGATGATGCTGTGATAAACCGTGGGGTCGACGTTGGCGATGTTGACGTGTTCGTAGGTCGGCGTGTAGCCGGACGCGCCGAGCAGCGCTACCAGCAGGCTGGCCCGGTCGAGCATGTTTCCGGACATGGCCCACAGAGTGCCACGCGCGCCGCGCACGGAGCCCTAGTAGGCAGTAATCGCGACTTGATCGCGCACAAAGGCGAAGATCTGGTTGGGATCGTTAGCCAAGCGCCGCGGCTTCGGCGGCGATGTAGGGGTCCGCTGGATCTTCGGGGCCGCGTTGGCACGTAGTTGGCTTTGAATACTGGAGTTTTCGCCATGTTGCCGGCGGATTTGACATTGGCGTTCGGGTGTCCGGTTGGTTGGAATCAGCAGGCGCGGCGGCCACGCCTGGTAATTGGATCGTGGAAGGACGCCACGGAGGATGGCGGCGTCGCGGCGCCGGAGCGTATCGAACAGGCGCGAGTGGAGGCGCGAATGTTTCCTGGCCCGGCAGCATGACCGGCGCCTGCAAACCGATCAAGATAACAAGCAGTTTCGCAACGAAGTCCTTAAACAGAGAAACCCTCCACAAGTTCCCTCCACTGGAAGCACACTGAAAGCGCACCTAAGTTTTGGCTCTACTCTCAATGTCGGAGTTCGTCAGGACATCACGAGGATTTGGTACTGTTCCGAATGTTCCAGTACTCTCAGAGGAATTAGCTTCGCATTCGAAGAATGCTGCCGCGGCGATCTGCTACTGAAGGTCCCCGGCGAGCACGAACCCGGCCCAATAGCGCGGAGAACGCCATGCTGGATCTCGCGACATCTCGATCTGCGCTTGCTTCAAGGCGGCCGGGGCGCCCAGTTTGTCGCGCAGCAGCGCCGTGTAGAAACGCTGCATGAAAACCGCAGTCGCCCGGTCATCCACTTTCCACAGGCTGGCAACTACCTGGCGGGCGCCGGCATAAAGAAAACCTCTCGCCAGTCCGAGCAGGCCCTCGCCGCGAAGATCGTTGCCAATGTAAGTCTCACACGCGCTTAATACCACGAGGGGAGCGTGAAGGCGCATCTGGTAAATGTCCAATAGAGACACGAATCCGTCTATCCGGCGGCCTTTCCGATCCACCAACGACAACACCAAGCCGGAAAGATCGGGATAGCGGTCGTCCAGCAAGGTATGAGTGGCTATGTGAATAATCGAAAACGGATCCTCGGCCAAATGCTTGAATGCGGCCGGCGTGGCGTCGAAATCGAGCAGCGTGGTGGCGCGGCCATGCGCCAACTTGACCAGCCGCTCGGCCTCCATACGCGACATCGGCAAAGCGGGAAGAGACTCGATCCGCTGATCCAGAGGATTGGTGACGAAGGGCTGGTAGCCGGCAGCTGCGAGGACCGCGGAGGCAGGCCCGGGTGGGAGGGGAAAGCGCGGATCGGAGCGGCTGTAGACCGGGTCGGCAACAATCAGAACCCGCTCAACGGTAGCGGGCGCACGCGACCGGCGCATCTGCGCCAACACCGATGCCGAGGGTTCCACCGCAAGATTGTGCCCATCGGCGAGTTTGCGGGCTGGGTTGCCGGGTGCGGGAAGGAACGCGAACGGAACGAGCTGTATCGGCCCATCCCCGACGATCAAGATCGAACCTTTTCCCAACAGGGCCGGCGGCATCGGCAGCAAGGTTCGCGCCAGGTCCGCAGCTTGCTGCGAGGCGGTGTCGTCGGCTGCGGCGAGCGCGGCGTGCCTTTCAGCGATGCTCATGTTAATGGGCAGGCGATTCGCGGCCGTCAGTGATTGGTACAGGCGCCCAACCGCGGCGCGAAGCACGGCTTCTCCCGGCAGCGCATAGTAATGCAATCCGTCGCGGCCGGCCACCCACAGATTCGTTTGCTGCGGGCCGGTAAGGTATTCCAGCAAGACAGTGTTCCCACTTAATAACTGTTCCCGGATGGCCCGTAGCGGGAGCGGCGCGGCGGATTCGCCGGCGGGGCTTGAGCTGGCGGTGCGCTGGACCTGGGCTTCCAGCTCCAACTGGTTGCGGGTGGTCAGCAGTTCAGCGATTCGCTCATCCCGATGACTTGACTGCTCGCTGGACGCCAACAGATGCAGGCTCGCGTCGAGTGCATTCAGCCGGACTGTAACGGCTCGATCCGCTGCGCGATCGAGCGCGCCGTGCGCATTGCCGAGGGCGTCCAACAGCGTGCGGGCATGCGCACGCTCACTGACATTGAAAGCGCGCACATCGTAACCGCCGCCGGGATGTTTCTGATGTAAACGAATCAGCACTCCGACCGTCAGCTCATAGGCTGCACGTTGGGACGCCAGATAACTGGCACGAAGCTCCGGTGCAGCCAGCGAAGAACGGGTACGGTCGATAACGGCCAAAGCCTGTTCCAACGTCGCGAGGGCCCCCTCCAGTTGGCCGCCCCGTTCCTGAAGCCGGCCCGCCTCCACCAGGGTTTGCACTTCGCCGAAGCGGTCGCCAATCCGCCGCTGAATAGCGAGCGCGGCGGTGAATTCTTGCCTGGCGGCGGTTGGCCGGCCGCTCGCAACTTGCGCCATGCCCAATACGCGCCGCGCGTTGGCTTCATCGTAGGGCTGGCCAAGCTGGGTTGCAATATCCAAAGCCTGTTGGAGCAGAGACGCCGCGGAGCGAACCTGTCCCGCCCCCATCCTCAGTTTCGCCACTTCGATGAGGGACAGTTCCTCGCCGCGCTGGTATTTGGCGGCCCGGGAAGCCGTGAGCGCCTGGGTGGCAGCTCTCAGCGACTGCGCTGCATTGCCGCGCAACGGCGCCAGTTGCGCTTCCACCACTAGAGTGTCGGCAGTGATCCGCCGATTGCCCAAAGCCCGGGCGAGTTTCAGCGCGGTGGCCAACGCCGCTTCGGCCGAATCGTAATTCCCGATCGCTGTATAAGCACGTCCAAGATTGCGGTATGCTGCGATTTCCGACTCCCTGCCGTCTTCCTTGGCGCGAAAGCGCCGCCAATGCGGCAGTGTTTCGATGAGCTTCTCGAGTGCCAACTCCGGCTCACCCGTCATCAGGTAGTAGTCCGCCATCCCGAGCCAGGTTTCGCTGAGACCAAACTCGTCGTTGAGCTCTTTTCGTATACGCTCCTGACGCTGCAGGCACTCGAGCGCAATATCCATGCGTCCCACGGCGGATTCGGCGTCCGCCAGATTCGAAAGAGTCAGCGCTGTCTCCCACTGCTGCACGGTCTGGCGCTGCAATTCGAGCGCCCGATTATAGCGTTCGATAGCGTCGTTGTATCGCTCCAGATCCGCGTAGACCAGACCGATGTCGTCGAGCGCATGCGCCTCGGCTCGTTGGTTTCCGGCTTTACGGCTCAACTCCAGGGCTTGGCCGAAGAACGGCAAGGAGGGCTCCAGGTCCCCGAGCATCGCGAGGAACTGGCCTTTGCCAAAGATCGCCCGAAGTTCGAGACCGTTATCGCCCGCCCGCCGCGCAAGATCAATGGGCTCATCGAGCAGGGTAACGGCGGCGCGCAGGCCTTTCGGACCACTGGCGGCTTCAGCCGCAGCCGCTGCAAAGGCCCGATGGGCCGCAGCGTCTGTGTGGTCGTTGGGGGTGGCGGTACGCCGCAGGATGAGCCGAATCGTGCAGGTTCGCACTTCGGCGCTCAGCATCTGAGAAGTGATCTTTAAGCGAAAATCGCCGGTAGTTTTCGCATCGGCCGCGATTTGCGCATCGCCGCCGGTGCCCCCCAGGCTCGGCGTTACCGCAACCAGCGCGCCGGCCGGATCGTAGAGCGACGTTTTTACCACCAGTTGCGGATCCGAAACGGCAATGATTTGCAGGTAGTCGCCGGCGTTGGCGGGAATGCGGATCGACTGACTCTCGCCGCCCGCTAGCCGGATGAAGACCGGGTGTGCGGTGTCCGCCAGCAGAACATCGGTAGATTGCGGTTGCGAGAGTCCGCGTCCGGCCGCGAGCGCCAGGACAGCCATCCACACGCAACACCTGCGGGATCGCCACAAACCCGTATTATATAATGCGTTATGTAATCTTGATGAATGATTTCGACCAAGAGTCCCCCCGGGTCGAAAACCTTGGCAGCTAGACCGTGCGGCCCTCAACGCGCTGCTCGATACGATGGCGCCGGACCGCGAGGCAGCGGGATGCAAGTACGAAGAACTTCGCCACAGGCTGATCAACCTCTTTGCGTGGGAACATTGCGAGGCCCCGGACGACCTGGCGGATGAAGTACTGAACCGGCTGGCCCGCAAGGCGATGGGGGGGGTAGAGATTCCCCATCTGGATCGCTTTGCATTCGGGATTGCCCGTCTGGTGATTCATGAAGAGGAACGGAAGCGGCGCAGCCGTCAAACCTTTTTGCGCGAGTTTCAAGCAAACGGGCAGGTTAGCCGTTCGGACTCGCGCGGCATGGCGGCCATCGAGCTTTGCCTTCGGGCGTTGCCGCCGGATCGCCGGGAGCTGATCGAGCGATATTACGGCGCGGACCGCAGCGCCCTGGCTCTGGAATTGGGCATCTCCATGAACGCCTTGCGAAATCGAGCCCTGCGAATCAGAGAAGAATTATACAATTGTGTCCTGCGCATGCGTGACGATTCGTGATTTTCCGTCATGGTGAATAGAGACGACGTGATCGCATATCTGTTGAACGAGATGCCGGAAGCGGAGCGCGCCGCATTCGCGGAGCGGTGGTTTACCGAGCCGGAATTGTATGAGCGTCTTCGAATGGCCGAGGCAGGCTTGTTGGACGACTATGTCCGCGGAAAGCTTTCGCGCAAACAGCGCCGCCAAGTGGAGCAATTCCTGCTGGGGTCTGATGTTCAGCGGCGCAAATTGGAGTTCGCCGAAGCCTTGCGGGTCGCGTTTGCCCGGCCCGCGCGCGCTCGCGTGCCTTGGTTTTATGTAGCCGCCGCCGTCGTAGTTGCCTCCAGCGGACTTTCGGTTTGGCTGGGCCTGGAGAATCGGAGCCTGCACAGAGAAGTGGCTCGCTTGGAAGCTGGTGCTCCTCTGGAACGTGGCGCCGTGTATACCATCGGCCTTCCGGCCGGCACATTGCGCGGCGCATCGGAGCTGACTCCAGTCCGGTTACCTGCCGGCGTTAGCCTGCTTCGGCTGGAATTAGAACTGCAGCCCGGCAACCCGGCCTCCACGTATTCGGTCACCGTATTCAGGGACAGTAATATCGTTTGGAGTGAAGGCCCGCTGCGGCCCGCGGCGCAAAATGCGGAACAGATCGCGGTAGCCTGGATTCCGGCAGGCGTCCTCGCGCCGGGCGATTACACTGTCAAACTCGCAGCATCGGGTAATCCAATCGCGAATTATCGGTTCGCCGTCACGCGCTAGGCGCCGGCGCCCATCATTCAATGATGGTGATATTTTCACGGGCGTGAACTCACCATGGAAGGCCTAAATTCTTACACAAAAGGCGATCCGCGGCCTACTTCAACGATGCAACTCGCGGCAATACCAGTCGTGGGCGTGGGCAACCCCGACGTAGATGCCGCTCCCGAGTGGCGGCAGATCCAGTGAAGGAAGCTGAGTAACAACGCGATCATTTTTTGCTTACGTTCTGAAGCTCTTTCTGTCACTCTGCTGCCATGACGATCTACCGCGGCCAGTGCTTCGGCGGCGACGAGATTGTTTTCATCCGGCAGTTCCTCGCAGATCATCCCGAGCTGAGCCGCTGGAAGTTGTCGCGGCAACTCTGTGAAGCTTGGCAGTGGAAGCAAGCCAACGGCGCATTGCGCGACATGGTGTGCCGCGGACTATTGTTGATGCTCGATCGCGCCGGTGAGATCCAGTTGCCGCCGGTACGCCGCAGAGTGCGGAATCGTTTGGCGGAGCGCGAGCGGCCCGAACCCGTAATCCCGGATGAGCGTCCGGTGTGCGGACGACTAGGCAACCTCGCCCCACTTGAGTTTGTGCAAGTGCGCCGCACGGCGGAAGAGCGATTGTTCAACAGCCTGATGGAGCAGTATCACTATCTCGGCTACGAGCAGCCGGTGGGGGAGCACCTAAAGTATCTGGTGAAGGCCGACGGGCAAGTGATCGCATGCCTGGCCTGACAAAACGCGCCTGCGCCACCTGAACGTCCGCGACAGGTATATCGAATGGAGCAACAAAGCACGCGAACGCAACGTGCACTTGCTGGCTTACAACACGCGCTTTCTAATTCTGCCGTGGGTACGCGTGGACGATCTGGCTTCGCACATTCTGGGACGCATGGCGAAGCTTGTTCCGCAGGACTGGCGGCGGCTCTACGCACATCCGATTTATTGGTTGGAAACCTTCGTGGACCCCTCGCGTTTTCGTGGGACGTGTTATCGCGCGGCCAACTGGCAGGTGATCGGCACGACGGCAGGGCGCGGACATCGCGCGCCGACCAGCGAGCGGACACGGCCGGCGAAACAGATGCTGGGCTTGCCACTGCACCGCAAGTTTCGGGAGATTCTTCAACAATGAAACGTCCACGGGTGGATGTGAATCTGGAAGAGTTCGACCAGATCATTGAGCGCGGGACGCTGGCGCCGTTGAGCGAGTCGGAAAGTGAAAAGCTCAAGAGCGCGCTGCACGCGTTGGCCGGGATGCTGGCGAAGCCACGCAGCACGGAAAAGACCAAGAACGTTTTGGAGCAGCCGGAAACGCCAGCACCCGAAAATGATTCGGAGTCCCCGTCTGATAAAACGCCGGGCCACGGGCGCAACGGAGCTTCATCCTACACCGGTGCGCAGAAAGTCGCTGTTCCGCATTCGACACTGCACTCGGGCGACGCCTGCCCGGGTTGTGAAAAGGGCAAAGTTTACGCACAGAAAGAACCTCGGACTCTGGTCCGGATCGTGGGACAAGCGCCGCTGGCCGCAACCGTGTATGAACTCGACCGGCTGCGTTGCAATCTGTGCGGCGAAGTGTTCACCGCGCGAGAACCGGAAGGCGTGGGGCCTGAAAAGTACGACGAGACCACAGCGGCCATGATCGCATTGCTGAAGTATGGCAGCGGAATGCCGTTTTATCGTTTGGAAAAACTGGAACATTTACTCGGGATTCCGTTGCCGGCTTCCACGCAGTGGGAGATCGTGGAAGAAGCCGCGGAGCTGATCAAAGCCGCGCGTGACCAACTCATCCGGCAAGCAGCTCAGGGCGAAGTGGTGCACAACGACGATACCAGCATGCGCGTGCCGCGTCTGGCACGTGAGCCGTCCGATGGTCGTACCGGTGTGTTTATTTCCGGCGTCGTGTCGACGAAACAAGGCCAAAAGATCGCGCTGTACTTCACCGGGCGCCAGCACGCTGGGGAGAATCTGCGCGACGTATTGCAACACCGCGTAGAAGGAGCTCGGCGCGCCCATCCAGATGTGCGATGCTTTGTCGCGCAATACGCCCAAACTGAGTGACGGCGCCGAGATCCTGCTGGCCAACTGTCTTGCGCACGGTCGCCGCCAGTTCGTCGAGGTGGCCGCAAACTTTCCAGAACAATGCCGCTATGTTCTGGAAACGCTGGGCGACGTATATAAATACGATGCGGAGGCGCGCGCGGGAAAACTTGCGCCAGCGGAGCGTCTTGAGTTTCATCAACAGCACAGCGGCCCTGTGATGCAGCAACTGCACCAGTGGCTGGAAGCGCAGTTCGCATTGAAGCAAGTGGAACCAAACTCGGGTCTGGGCAAAGCCATCACTTATTTACTGCGTCACTGGAAAGGGCTGACGGCGTTTCTGCGGGAAGCCGGCGCACCCCTGGATAACAATGTTTGTGAACGTGCGTTGAAACGGGCAGTACTGCATCGCAAGAACGCCCTGTTCTATCGCACGCTGCACGGCGCCGAAGCCGGCGATCTGTTCATGAGTCTGATCCATACCTGTGAACTTGGCGGCGCCAATCCGTTCGACTACCTTGCTGAGTTGCAGAAGCATCCCGCGGAACTGACATCCAACCCATCGGCTTGGATGCCGTGGAATTACGCTGAGACACTGGCGCGGGTTGGATTATCATAAACCCTTCATGGCCGGAAAGGATCGACTGCGGCCATGCTTGGGTGACACTCCGAAATGGCCGCCAGACGAGCCTTTCCAAAGGCAAAATCCGATAACGTTTTTGGCCAGGCACGGAAACCGGCGAAAATGTTCCGCGCCGGCCTGTACGCCCGCGTTTCCACGAACGATCAGCAAACACTGTCCATGCAGAGTCGCGCTATGCGGGAGTATGCTGCCCGGCGCGGCTGGACGATCGCCCTGCAAGTCCGCGAGGTCGGTTCCGGTGCGGCGAGGCGAGAGGCTCGTGAGAAATTGCTGGAGGCCGCCCGCCGCCGAGAGATCGACGTCGTGCTGGTGTGGCGGCTGGATCGCTGGGGCCGGTCGGTCACGGATCTACTGGCAACGCTTCAGGAACTGGAGCATCTCGGAGTGGGCTTCGTGTCGCTGACCGAGGCGCTGGATCTGACCACACCCGCCGGCCGCGCCATGGCCGGCCTGCTGGCTATATTCGCTGAGTTCGAAAGGGAGATTCTGCGGGAACGAACGCGGGCTGGCCTGGCCCACGCCCGGCAGAACGGCCAAAGGTTGGGCCGGCCTGCCACCGCAGCCTTACATACTGCTGAAATCCAGAAACTACACCGCGCGGGCGTTAGCAAATCCGAGATCGCGCGCCGTCTTCAGATCGGCCGCACTTCGGTGCGGCGAATCCTAGGATTAAAGTCATGAAGAGACCCAACAGAGACCCTGGCCGAGAGGACCGCATCCATAACGAAGTCATCGCCGATGCCAATGGGCCGGAAGAGCAAGTCATGGGATGGCATTGCTACCTTGACGACAACATCCGATTCCCTTTTCAGGCCAAGTGCATCGCTGTCAAGATCGTTTCGCCTCTCAGGAAAGGGGAAAGCGTCGAGGCCCTTCGTATGGCGCCGGAAGATGCCTGCTCAGCTGACATGCTCGTGGTGGTCCACTGGGAAGACCGCACCATGGCCGTTCCTTTGTCACAATTGGCGGCTGTTGATCCGGACGACGCGACAGCCGAAGCCATCGCCGACTGGCATTATTGGGTGGCACAAGGCTACTGCTTCTGACTTACGCACGCCAGCCGAAAGCTCACAGCACATCGAATACTCCTCCTCGATCCGGACTGAGAGTCAGTGCACTTCGGATGGCAACTCTACGCGTGAGCGGTGTGGGTGTGGAGAAGAAGGCTTCTTCCCAACCTGTCGCCACATCAATCGAGAAGTTCCAGGTATCGGGGGCACCTGGCTCGCTGCCGCCAAGCTCGCCGTCCGCTTCGTTCATGGCACGGTCCAGAGCGTGTCGATAGATGGTGGCGGTACTGGCGTTTATCCAAAGTCGAGGCGCGGGATTGAGCGAAGCGATCACTTGGTTCAATAAGCGAGTGCTGTGGATTCGCGACTCGTAAATGATGCGCCGGTTTGCGCCGGTATAACGGCAATTGACGCTCCGTCCAGTAAGGTTGATGCAAACATCACTCTGCGCGAGGTCGGCAATCCATTCGCCAGGCGTGACGCGATCCCAAGGAACAACGCGCCATAGAGCAGGGCGTGGATCACGGCTCAACACAGTGACTGAGTGCCCATGGGCATGAAAGTGACGGGCCAGGATTTGGCCGACTTGTCCACTGCCGCCCGGTATGACGATCTTCATGACGCCAAAAACCTGCGCCATTCACCGGACTCAAGCGCAGCATGTACTGGCTAAGCACAGCGGTCTCGGCCATACGGCCGAGGACGGGTAGCGGCGCGGCGAAACGAAAGGCGTCTTTCATTTCGGTTAAAGCGGGCATCTCGGTCGACTCGGGCGAAAGAATTCGAAAGAAGTGGTCGTGTTCCATGAAAACGGAACGGTCCGCGAAGCATGCGGTCCTGAAAATACAAAGGACGGTACATGGACGTGATTTCACTGAGGAGCTCATGCCAGAGGCCAAAGTGTTTCGCTCGCCAGTTGACGCGCCGCCCCAGACCTACCAGGCCGGCGGTCGCGACGGCGGATTCGCCCCAATGGACGTTTCCGAAGAGATGCACTTCCACGCTGCGAGCCAGGTCGAAACTGCTATCGTGCGGAGCGGCCTGGAGCTTCTCGACAACCCATTCGGGAACGACTGTCCACACCTCGCTGCCGTTCTTCAGCCGATAGGTCAGAATCTTGTTGCCTCGGACATGGGAATTCGGCAGGCTCATCATGGTTGAGACATCGAGGCCGGTATATCGCATCAGGAGAACGAATGCTTCCGTTTGCTTAGTACTCACATTCGGAATTACGGTGACGTATTCCGATCAAGCTGCGGGAGCCAGCCGTTTGCCAGCGATCTTGGCAAGAAGTGTCTGAAGATCGCGACGGGTGAAGGTCCACTTGAAGGGCGATGCCGTTCGCTCGTAGTGGCACTGGAAGGCAAGGAGCCGCTGTTCGAGTTCGGCCAGAGAAGAAAAATCGTTGGGTGTGAGGACCTTCCTCTGTACGATGGAGAAATATATTTCAACTTGATTGAGCCAACTGGCGTGGACCGGAGTGTGGATGAGGATGGCATTGGGCCATGTCTCGCGCAGACGGTCGGCGGCTTTCTGGCCGCGATGAGCGGAGCAGTTGTCCATAATCCAAAAGACGCGGTGAGCGGATCTGTAGGGCTCTTGGTTCATGACTTCGCTGACGAGGCGATCCACCGGAGCGATCCCAGTCTTAACTTCACAGCGACCGAAAACCTTGGCCCGATGTACATCCCAAGCTGCCAGGTAGGTCCAAGCGCCTTGGCGAAAGTACTCGTGCTCGACGCGAGTGGGACGGTTGGGAGCGGGCGGCAAGGTTGGTTGTTTCCGGCGGCGGGCTTGAATGCTGGTCTTTTCGTCAGCGGAGATGACGTAGTCGTCAGCGCCCAGCTGAGCGCCTTTCCAGACGCGTTCGTACAGATCAAGGATGGGGCCGGCTTTGTCGGCAAAGTTGGGATCGCGAGGGAAGATCCAGCTTCGATGTTGCCAAGGACGGAAGGGCATCGCTGCTGAGCCAGCGCCACAAAGTGGCACCGCTGATCTCGGCAACCAAGCCCTGCGAAATTACGTGCTGCCGGATCTCCTCGATCGAGAGGCGGGACAACGGAAGTCCGAGGCGGTGAGGAAGCTCGCAGGCCAGTGCCTTAACTTGCACGACGAGGCTGGGGGGAAAAGCGGGCCTTACGCCCGCCTCGAGGCTGAGCCTCCAGGCCGGGCATGCGAGCAAGAGCAAATCGCTTGCGCCACTTGCTGACGATCTGACGAGGCGTGTCCAGTCGGGCTGCGATGACATCATTGGACAGGCCTTCCTCTGCGAGGAGGATGATCTTGGCGCGAATCACATCGCAATACGGTGACGTATATTTTCGAGCCATCGATTCCAGCGACATCCGCTCCTCGCTAGAAAGGTTCATATCGAATGGGCTTTTTCTGGGCATCAGAGATCGACATCCTCTGATGCAAGCCTAGCAGATTATGTCGCCGAATCGGCTTCCATAATACGTCACCGTATTAACGAACATAAGTACTTAGCGATGGGTTGCCCCAGCCGGCCGTATTCATCGGGGAGATTCGGAAGTACTTTCCAGAGGGATTCAAGTTCTTGGGACGTGAACGGTTCGCGTTGACCCTCATCATCCGGCCAGTTCATTGTTTTGAACAAACCGTCACCGATGTGTTTTGGAGTGAAGTCAGCCCGATGGCAGAATTTGAAGAACGAGGTCAAGATACCCAAATCGCGGAGCTTGGTCCTGTTTGCACCAGCCCAAGAGGAACAGAAGTCAGTCACGTCCACGAACCGGATGTCAGTGATGTATTGATAGGCGCGTGGCGAGGCTTCCATGAACGTGCGAAGCTTGCCGAGGAGCCTTTCGCTCTTGTGATAGGTGTCGGGGGGCCTTGCCGGTCTTGAGCTTCAAGAAATGCTCAATGGCGTCCGCGATGGTTGTACGGGTGATAGGTGCGATCGCTGGGGTAGGAGCCTCCATGTCGCGGACCAGTTCACAAGCCCTGGCCCAATCTCTCACGCCGTTGCCGGTTTGAGGGTCGATCAGCGCCTGGGAACGAATGCGCTTGCCGTTGCTGCCCATGCCCTCGTAATGGATCGGGCACGGCGGTTTGCGGGGACATTTCTGCCCCATACGCTTGCCGTAGTTCGGGCACTCTGAGACGTGACGGCGAAACAGATTGAGCATCGTACTGCTCAAATCCTACCACGGTCAGTTTACGTATAATTTACGTGGGGCTCGGCCCAATCTTCAAATCATTGAAAAATATCGACATAACGTTGGTGGAGGCGGCGGGAGTCGAACCCGCGTCCGAGAAAGCCCGCCGTGAAAAGACTACGTGCGTTTCCGATTCGGTAATTGTCGGCCGCCGCATTAGAACCGGCAAGAAAACGGCGGCTTAGCCCGATTGTCGTCAGCCTGCTGCTCCGAACAGAAGCTCTCGGCCCAATCCTTGAAGATGACGCCCGCTGGATGCCGTCAAGGCCCAACACCCGGGGCGGCTACTTAATTAATTAAGCAGCGTATGCGAACTGTTGATTGGCAGTTCTGGTTTTCCGATCGTTTTACGGGAGCTCGGAACCCGGCACGCCTTCCCACAACGATTCAATCCCGTCGAATCCGTTGCGCCCCCCTTGCCTCTATCATAACACCCGGCTGGTAGCGGGAATTGCCATTATGATGAGAGATAGTTATGGCCACGATTGCCTCGCCGGGAACGAGCCAGAAAACCTTTGATCGGCAAGCGCCGGTTTATAACGTCGTGCTCCTGGACGACGCCGAGCATACCTACGATTACGTGGTGGAAATGCTCGAAAAGCTGTTCGCGCTCTCGGCCGAGGCTGCCTGGAACCATGCGGTGGAGGTGGATAGCACCGGCCGCACCATCGTGATGACTTGCGAATTACCGGCCGCCGAATTCGGGCGCGATCAGATTCATGCTTTCGGAGCGGACCCGCGGATGCCCAACAGCAAGGGTTCGATGTCGGCAATCGTGGAGCCCTGTCAGTCCTGAGCGCCGGACTTGAGCGCGGCGGCTAGTTGACTGGCGTCGGAAAGGTCTTCGAGATGTGGTCGTGCCAGGTGAGCGTCTCTTCGTCCACCAACCCCCAAAGCAGTCCGATGCCCCCGGCCATCAAGCTCAAAAAGCCCGACGCAGTCCGGTAGAACCGTTGGGCACGCGTGGGCGCGTGGCCGTCGAAATTCACCAGCCGCAAGCGAGTGCACTTTTGGCCGACCGTATCGCCATTGGCGATGCACCACAGCAATCTGTAGAAGATCACGACACCGGCAGCCACGCCCACGAACATGGGAGCAGTTTTGGAGTTCAGCACGAACACCCCGCCCGCCAGGTGGAAAACGATGCCGAAAAGAGCCAACGCCATTACGATGATACTGGCGTCCAGCGCGGCCGCCATCGCCCGATGTGCCGGAATGGCAACGGGAGCGTCACAATAGATGACGCCATCGGCCGGTTTGGACGACCGGGCGGGCTGGCTGAAGTGGCTGGTGAATTCAAGCTGGCCGGGAATCGGCTTGCGACGCCTCGGCCGCAGCGCAGGCGGTTGCAGCTTGCGCGGGGGAGGTTGCACTGAATCCGGAGCGATCGTTTCGAATTGCACTACCAGCGGCAGTTCGCGGGACGGGAAGAGCGAAGGTTGATAGGTGACGGGGCGGCGGGGAGCGCTCGGTTCAGGCGGGCGATGCGCTTCGGTCCGGTTCGCTGCCACCCGCTGCGGGCCGGTCGCTGCATCAGGTCGCATTACGGGAGCGGTGTCGTTTCGCAATACCGGCGCGGCGTTATCCTGCAAAACTGGCGCGGCACTGTATTGCAAAACCGGCGCAGCATTCGACTGCAAAACCGGCGCAGCATTCGACTGCAAAACCGGCGCAGCCGCAGATTGCAAAACCGGCGCAGCCGCAGATTGCAAAACCGGCGCATAAACCGGGCTCATGCGCAGGCGCCGGCCGCAGCGCCGGCAGCGATGCTCGTCGTCAGCGTTGGCGGCTTGACAGTATCGGCATTCCATCAAAACACCTCATTCCCCAAAAGCACCTGTTCCGGAACAGCAACAGAGTGTTCCTAAAATCTCAGCTTGCGGACATCGGAACATCCATGCTACGGTTCTGGCTTGAAGCCTCGTTCTGCAGCCTCCGCAGGCAACTGTTTCCACAGAAACGTCACCAAAGAAGTCACCTTCCTTCGTAACATATTTGGGCAAAAATGTCACGAACTTTGTTGGGCGCCGGGTGTTGTTCTCACCGTTTTCTTACTCGCGTCACCCTTGCTTACGGCTCCGGCATTGCTGGCACAGCAGCCGCCTCCTCCCGCTCCCAGCGTTCCCGTCCCTCCGCCCGCGCCGCCCGAGATTCCAAACGCGGCTAATCCGGACCAGCGTTTGAAGGCCCTGCGGGCCGGCTCTCCGGGCCCCGGCGAATATCGGTTCGAGTCCCAGACGCAGGAATCGGATGGCGATATTCGACATTTGCGAGGCAACGTTCACATTGAAAGCATCGACAAGAAAATGGATGCCGACGCGGTAGATTACAACGACGACACCGGCGATGTGGAGGCGTGGGGCAACGTCCGCTATGAAAACTTTCTGGACGGGACCAAGCTCAACTGCGATCACGCCAAATACAACGTAAACACTGAGACCGGAATCTTTTACGATGTGCGCGGAACGTCGGAGACCAAGATTGTGGCGCGTCCCGGCCTGCTCACCACCAGCAATCCCTTCTATTTCGAAGGAAAATGGGGCGAGCGCAAAGAAGGAAAATACATCATCCACGATGGATACGTCACCGATTGCAAGGTTCCAAAACCGTGGTGGCGGCTTACGGCGGCCAAATTCGACATTCTTCCCAACGACCGAGCCATCACTTACCGTGCGGTATTTCGCGTTAAGAAAGTACCGATCTTTTACTTCCCGGTATACTACAAATCGCTGAAGGTGCTCCCGCGCCAAAGCGGATTCCTCACGCCCAACATCGGGCACAGCACTCTCTACGGTGAAATATTCGGTCTGGCCTACTATTGGGCCATCAGCCGCAGCTATGATGCGCTTTATCGCATTGAATACTTCACGCTTCGCGGACCTGCCAGCAATCTGGAATTTCGCGGAAAAGTGAGACCCGGAACCGATTTCAGTTTCCAGTTGTATGCGGTGGAAGATCGCGGCGTCAATATCGGCGGTGGAGTCATCCAAAATCAGGGCGGCGAGGAATTCTCGTTTGATGGACACTCCGAGCTGGGTGATGGCTGGGAGGCGCGGACGCACATCGACTATCTCAGTTCATTCCTCTTCCGGGAAGCCTTCAGCCAGTCGTTCCACGACACGATCTTTTCAGAAACGCACTCGGTGGGGTTCGTTGGCAAGCACTGGTCGAGCTATGGTTTCGAGGTAGTGGCGGACCGGGGCGAGGAATTTGAGAACCCCAATCCCGACGATACGATCGTTATCAAAAAGCTTCCCGAAGCAGATTTCTTGAGCCGCGACCGTCTAATTTTGGGCGGCGTCGTGCCTCTATGGTTTTCGTTCACGAGCAGCGCCGGCTTGCTGGACCGCACGCAGCCAGAATTTCAAACGCCCACCTTCACAGGGCGGATGGATGTCTATCCGGAAGTAACCACCGCATTTCACTTCGCAGGTTTCAATCTCATGGCAACCGGGGCCATCCGCGAAACAGAGTACAGCGACAGCATCGTCAACAGCATAATTAGCGACCGCGGTATCTTGCGCAGCGCACGGGAATTGGACGTCCATCTCATCCCCCCGGCCTTCGAACGCATCTTTCAGTCGCCCAAGTGGCTGGGCGGGGAGAAAGTAAAGCATGTGATTGAACCACGCATCGACTACAAGCTCGTCGATGGCATCAACGATTTCAACAATATCATCCGCTACGACGAGAACGACCTGATGACCGACACCGACCAGGTAACGCTATCGGTGACCAATCGCCTGCTGGTGAAGGACAAGAACGGCAATGTAAACGAAGTGATGAGCTGGGAGCTGGCGCAGAGCCGCTACCTTGATCCCACCTTTGGCGGAGCCGTGATTCCGGGCCAGCGCAACGTAATCGAATCCACCGAAGACCTGGATGGGTTCGATTTTCTGGACGGACCGCGAAACTATTCTCCGATCGTCTCCGTGCTCCGCTTTCAACACGTGGTGGGGTTCGAGTGGCGAATGGACTACGATCCGCTGCTCGGCCGCATCAGCAATAGCAGCTTCAACGGGAATATTCGTCTCTCGAAATACTTCTTTTCCTTGGGCCATACCGAAGTTAGGCAAAACCCCGTGGTAACCCCGCCCAACAATCAGATTAACGTTCTGGTGGCGGTGGGCAATCAAAACCGCAAGGGCTGGAATGCCGCCGTCAATGCGTTCTACGACCTGGATCGGCACATCCTGGATTTCGCCACTACCGAGATCACCTATAACACCGACTGTTGCGGCATCAGTGTTGAATATCGCCGCTACAATTTCGGGGTGCGCGACGACACGCAATATCGACTCTCATTTTCCATTGCCAATATCGGATCGTTCGGGAATATGCGCAAGCAGGAGCGGATCTACTGATGCTCGGTGACCGGCTCGCCGCTCATAGCTTCGTCGAGCAATACCGTGAATTTTCTGGCCTTGTGATCGACGTTATCCTTGAGACTCGCCAGACGGCGCTCCAGGGACTCCAATTCGTCGGCCAGGTGCAAGCACGCCAGGACCGCGGCGCGGGTGGCGTCGATGTTGCCGGCGCGCACCGCGATAGAGGACATCAAGTCATCCACCTTTTGCGCGAGATGTTCAATCCGGCCAGGCTCCTCGGAAGCCACCAAGGAATAGGTCTGGTTGAAGATGGTGACACGGACCGGTTCCGTGTTGGGCATTGCTTTAGCTTGTCATCTTTCTATGATTCGCGCAAGACGGGCACCAAACGCCCTTTGCGCTCCGAAGCTGATTCGCGCAAGACCGGCGGCTTTGTCGACCGGACACCAATTGCGCTCCGAACCTGGATCGCATAAGACGGGCGACTGTCGTTTGAACTGAAGCGCGTCTGCGCTCGATCTTGAATCGCGCAGCCGCGGCCGAGGGGACGTGACCTAAACGCTGCTCAGCAAATCCATCTGCCCCAGCAGCTTCTCAATCCGGGTCCGCACCTGCTTGCGTTCGCTCCGCAGGTCGTCCAGCTCCTGACGCACTGCGTCGCGTTCGGCGATGGCCGACGCCAACTGCGATTCCAGCGCCGACTTCTCCGCCCGCAAGCTGGTAACCAGCTCCACCGCCCGCGTGATGCGCTCTTCCAGAACCCCAAGCGAATCCAGTTCCTGTTGCGCGGCGTTCATAAGCTTAATTATGACCCAGCTTGAGCGGCTTTGGCTTTCTCCACCAGTGCGGCGAAAGCTGGACCATCGGTGGCGGCCATATCGGCGAGAATTTTACGATTCAGTTCGATCCCAGCCTTCTTCAGACCATTGATGAACTTGCTGTAGGAGATGTCCGCCGTGCGGCACGCGGCCCCGATACGAACGATCCATAGAGATCGGAAGTCGCGCTTCTTACGGCGCCTTCCGACGAATCCATAACGTAAAGCTTTCTCGACGGCTTCTTGCGCCGCGCGATTCAGCTTGCTTTTGGTGAGGAAGTAGCCCGACGCCCGAGCCAGCGTTTTGTGGCGGTAAGCTCTGCGTTTCGGTCCTCTTTTTACTCTAGGCACGTTTTTTCTCCTGCTTTGGATTTATCCGGCGGGAAAGGTACGTGCGAGCACCTATCCGCGCGGCGGGCCGGTTCTGCGCCGAGCGCAGACTCCAGCCTCAATAGGGAATCATTCTCTTCAGCTTAGCCTGGTCGGTCTCATCGGCCACCACGCTATGCTTTAGCTTGCGCTTGCGCGAGCGAGTCTTCGAGGTCAAGATGTGGCGGGCAAACGAATGATGGCGAACCACCTTGCCCGTACCGGTCTTCTTGAACCGTTTGGACGCACCCTTATGTGTCTTCAGCTTCGGCATTGAAATTTTCCTGGGTTAGACTGCGACTTTCTCAAGTCTAGCACAAGTCTGGACGTTTCCTGGTTATTGGGAACGCGCCGCCGAGCCGGGCGCAGACCAATGTCGAAGGTAAGCATGAAGTTCCTGTCCCGAAATCGGATCGATGCCCCGAGCATCATCGGCCCAGGCATACGAACGATGCTCCAACGAAAGTCACCTTAAGGCTGAGCGACAATCGCGCTACGAGCCACAGAAAGGCAAGGCCGAAACGGGCGCTCCGACGCAGTGGCGGAAACCAGCTGCTCCGGCCATCCGTGCTGGCCAGCGCATCCGTGAGCTGGCGCAAGAATCATCGAATGGCATCGTCCAATAAAGGAGCGCACTTTCTCATTTTCAACACTCCACTTGCCCGGCATAGTTTTGAGCTTCTTGTTGAGTGCGCGTCACTAAGTTACTCCTGCGCGACTACCGTTTCGACTGGATAGCTCCGGCTGCAATTCAGATTTACGCTGAAATTAGGAGGAAGTACAAGTTATGCGTCGCATGTCGGTTGTTATTGGACTTTCGGTAGCTTTGTGCGCTCCAGCGCTGTGGGCCGCGAAAAAGACCACATCCGCTCCCGCCAATACGAGCGCCGAGCATCAAGCAGAGGTGCAGCACTGGGCCGCCCAAAGCTTGAACGGCACGGTCAGCATGGTGGATCCGAAAATGAACCTGGTGGTGGTCCGCGACTCTTCGGGCGTGCCCTTCGATATCAAGGTGGCGCGCTCCACGCGCATCGATGCAGGCGCTCAGCGGGAAGAACTTTCGCAGTTGACGCCGAAGGAATCCGTATCGGTTCACTTTGTTCCGGAAAGCAGGGGCGATATCGCTCGAACCATCCAGGTTAACCACTGATAATCGGCACCCCGCTCAGGCGGGATGCTTCAACAACTTCTCGGCCTCGCGGAGGTGTTCCTCCATGGTGGGCAGGACTTGGTTGGCATATGCTTTCACGTCCGGATCCTGACCGTGTTGCGCTTCGCGCTTGAACACCGCCAGCGTTCGTTCGTGATCCTGGACCTCTTCCCGCAGGAACTGGCCATCGAAGCGCTTGCCCTTGAGATCCGCCAGCTTTTCCACCGCCTTGTCGCGGCGCACATTGATGCCCTTCCGGGATCGATTGTCCCAGCTTGCTATCCAGGACCGTCAGCTCTTCGTAGGCCTTGGTATGGTCCTTCGCCAGCATTTGGCCATAGTCCTTGATGCCCGTTTTCGCGGCCTTGCCCTCAGCCATTTCGCCTAAGTGCGCCTCCGTCATGTTTGACACCGCGGCCATTTTGAGAAACTCCTTGTCCCTGGGACTCAACTTAGTGGATTGAGCCAACGCGGGAACAGTAAGTAAGACGGAACAGCAGCCGGCGATCAGGATGTGCTTCGGAACCATGAATTACCTCCTGTCTCCATGTTCGGGGCGAAGTGGCGCGATAACAATCCAGTAGGGACTGTAGTTAGTGCTGCCGGCCCGGTTCCGGTTTGTGCCGGCTAGGCGTACGTTTCGGAGCAGCCTTACTCTGTGACCCTTTGGGAGCTGTCTTCTTCACCGCCGGCTTCTTGCGTTGCACGCCCAGGCCGCGTTCCAGCATCCCCTCCAGCAGTTTCTTCTCGGGCGGCGTCATGCTGCGGTTGAAGTTCTCCGGCCGCCGCGCGATCACCGCGTCCAACTCCGCCAGCCATTCGAGCGAGGCCGCGCCGTGTGGCCTTCCATTTTCCGCACCAGGCCAAGCGCCGCCGCGAAATCCGGAACGGAGCGATAGCATCGCAGCGCCTTGTCCTGCTCTCCCAGCTCCAAGTAGACCGCCGCGGCTTTGTCGAATTGGCCCGTTTCCTCGTAGCATTCGGCGGCGAGCTTCGGCTTGGCCTCCGGCAGATTCTCCAAAATAGTCAGCGCCTGGGCATGCCGGCGATTCTTCATCAGAATCTGTACCGCCCGCTGCGCTAATCGATCCTTTCGTGCCTGCGCGTCGGGGAAACCGAGTGCGTCGAAGAACGGCGGTAAAATCCGCTGCGCCAAAAGCGGATTGTCGCCCGCATCGAGATGGCGGCCCAGGTCATCCAGCCAGGAACCGGCCCTGGGAGTGATCTCGACGATGAACCACCCCGGCAGTTGTTCACGACCCTCGGCCACTTGCTGGACGGCCTGCGCGATCCAATTGACGCGCTCGATTCCATGGGTGCGTTCCGCGGTGCCGATCCCGATCATCGCGTTCGCAAGGAGAAACTTCCCGGCGCCGCGAGCCGCTTCAGCGGCCTGTTCGTACAAATCCAGCCGCCCAAGCTCCGGAGACAAAGTCTTCTTGCGGATGGCCAGTTGGAAACAGATCTCCGACAAGGTGAGATGGGCGGCTTGGCGAGCTTCCGGATCGGTCACACAAGTGAGGTCTCCCGGAGTCCCCAGCAGCGCCACGGCTTGTTGCGCGCGCGACCAAGCCAAGTCCGGTTTCACCGCCACCAGCTGGCGGGCATCGCGCTGGCAACGCTGCAGGCGCTCTTCGATTTCCAGTTCCTCTTCGTCCAGGCAGGTGCGCAACGCTTCCGCCGTCATCGGGAGGAGCGCGACCTCTGACGGTGAGCGAAGCAGCCGGCTGACTTCCTTCACCATCGCGCCATCGGGCGCCGTATCCAGCCACAGCAATCTCTCCGTGGGCCGGGAAAGTGCCACGCGCAGTTGATCGATGGCCAACCGTTTGGCAAGTGTATCAGCCGCAGAATTACTGGAGGAATGCTTCCGATCATCCACGATACGCCGCAGCAGCGCACCGCCATTCACCAAACAGACGGAATGGAAATCCAAACCCTTGGCCTCGGCGGGCGAAAGCACGAAAGGCAGACTCTCAGCAGGCAGGTTCGTTTTGTCGAACGCGATCAGCGCCAGCCCTTCGCGGCGGCCCAAATCCAGGAGCAGTGGCGGCAGCTCAACAGCGGGAACGGCCGTGTACAGGATCTGGTCCGGCGAGTCGTCGTCAATTTCGGCATAGCCAGACCCGGAAGGCCGGTCGTGTTTGTGCAGGTAATCGTAAAAATCCCAAGCGCGATTCACCACGTCGGCAATGCGGCGCGGACTGCGCAGATTCACCGACAGTTTGAATTCCAGCGGCTGGCTCAGCGTGGTGTGCAGCATATCGTTCAGCCACGCCCACTCGAAGTCGGTCGGCCGGACGGTTTGTGCCTCATCTCCCGCCAGCAAGATCGGCGCATACCGGCCGTTCGCGTTCAAATTGCGCCCGAGGGCCAAAACGACGAACACCTCCAGCGGCGTCAGATCCTGTACTTCATCCACCGCGACACAGCCGTAGTCCAGGAAATCGGAGCTGATCTTATGCGATCCGATCGCCAGCCCTTGCGCGGCTCGCCAAGCCAGCGCCAGTTCGGGGAAATAGCGGTCCACCAACGGCCCTTCGCCAGCCCGGTCCAACCGCCGGGCGGCCTCGAGCACGCTGTCGGCGGCGGTGCCTATGTAGCGATTTCGTTGCGCGCGGTAGGCGTTGTCGGGTAGCCGTACGTGCTCCGCTTTATGAAAGCGTCCCGAAGTTTCCGGCACCGCGGCGCCCACCAGATGAGCGTGCATCTCGTCGTAGAGCGCATCGATATTGTTCGACCAGGAGCCGAGCGATCGGTGGTAATTGAGAAGATCCCGACGGAATCGTGCGCGAGCCTCGGCGGGATCGCTCTCGCTTCCCTGCCCGCCGAGCATCTGCCGCAGGAACGCGGGGAATGTGAGCACCGTGAAGGTTCGGGCGGAAGAACAAAAGCGGTCGAAATAATCGCGCGCCAGAGCGGCTAGGTCATTTGAAAACGTCAGGTACAAAACACGCGAGGCTTGTGAGGCGTCGGCGGCGTGCAGCAGAGCCGTGGTTTTGCCGGACCCCGGGATGGCCCTTGAGAATTCTTGCCACGCCGCGGCTGCGGGCGAAGCGCGCTTGTGAAGCAGTCCATGGTTCCGGTGCGTACTCGCCGCCGCGCAGGTCCGTCACGCTCAACGGCAGATAATCGTTTGCAAAATGGCCCGGCGCCAGCGGCGCGTGATCGTCGTGGTGGCGAATATCGCGCAGGAAGATGGCTTCGGGTTGAGCCTCAAATCCATCGTCTTGCTTCAGCGCGGCAGCGCCCGCCGGCGCCCACCAGGCGTAGAAGTGCGACCCGGAACCGCCGCCCAGCCGCGAGCGCCGCCATCCGCGATTCACGCCGCTGGTTCCCTTGTAGTGCAGCCTGCTGATGTCCACCGACATGCGCTGCATTACAAGAGCCGCGCGCTTGCCCACGGGCTCGTTACGCCGCGCCGCGAGTTTATCGAGGAATTCCTGATGGCAATAAACTAGCCGGGCCGGACGGGCAGTTCGAAACTGATCCGCGAAAAGAGTAGGCTGGCTCAAACGCTAATTTTAGCGCGCCTAATCCTGGCTGTCCTGGTATTCTTCCAGCCAGGCCATTTGGATCGCTTCCAGCTTGCCCTCCGTCGACGCGTTCGGATCGTCCTTGAAATCGGGAAGTTCGGTGATCCACTGGTGCAGGTCGGTGTAACGGATGTGCGTGGGGTCCAGGTCGGGGAATTTTTCGTGCAGAGCCAGCGCGATGTTTTCGGTATGGTCCCAGGTGAGCCCCGGCATCAGATTTGGGTGCCTTTCAGCATATTCTCGGCCAGCTTGAGCGTGGCCTGATTCACTTCCTCGATCTTGGCTGCGATCAGATGATGATCGTCGGCGTTATACACCAGCAGCAATTCGTTGATGGATTTGTCGATGGCCGTGCGTTCTTGGTCCGTCAGCTCGAAGTAAGCGTCGTGCTTGCGGGCTTTCTCGACGGCCAGCAAGATCGCGTCGGCTTCCACTCGTTGTTCCCGTATTTGCCGAGCTGTCATATCCTGCTCAGCCTGTTCGAACGACTCCTGAATCATCTTTTCCACTTGCTCGTCCGTCAACCCATACGACGGCTTCACCTCGACGCTGTGTTCCTTGCCCGTGCGCTGATCGCGCGCCGTCACACTCAGGATGCCGTTGGCGTCGATCAGGAAGCGCACTTCGATGCGCGCCATGCCGGCGTGCACGGGGTCGATGCCTTTCAGATCGAATCGCGCCAGGCTGCGATTGTCTTTCACGAGTTCGCGCTCGCCTTGCACCACGTGAATCAAGACATTCGTCTGTCCATCGACGCCCGTGGTGAAGGTTTCGGTAGCGCTGGCTGGGATGGTGGAATTGCGATGGATCAGCTTGGACACCACGCCGCCCATGGTTTCGATGCCGAGCGAAAGCGGCGTCACGTCCAGCAGCAGCTTGTTATCCACCGCACCGGATAGAATCGCCGCCTGCACGGCGGCGCCGAGCGCGACCACTTCGTCCGGATTGAGCTCCGTGTGCGGCTTGGCGCGGAATAGCGCCTCAACGGCAGACCGCACGAAGGGAATGCGGGTTGATCCGCCTACCATGACCACTTCATCGATCTGATCCACGGACACGCCCGCGTCTTTGATGCAGTTTCGGCAGGGCCCGAGCGTGCGGTCGACAATCGGCGTGATCAATTTGTCGAACAGCTCGCGCTGGATCTCGCGCTGGTATTTCTTGCCCCGGTATTCGAGCTCGATGGTTGCCGCCGGGACGAAGGAAAGCTGCTCCTTGGCTTGGATCACAGCGCGCCGCATCCGCTGCACCCCTTCGTTATCCTGCGACAAATCCTCGCCCCATTCGCTCGCGACGTCTTCCAGCGCGATACGCAACAACAGATGGTCGATGTCGTCGCCGCCCAGGTGCGTGTCGCCATTGGTCGCCAGCACTTCGAAAATCCCATCGTGCAGTTTCAGAATAGAAATGTCGAATGTGCCGCCGCCCAGGTCGTACACCGCAACGATGCCGTTTTCGCGCTTGTCCAGCCCGTAGGCCAGCGCGGCGGCAGTCGGCTCATTCACCAGGCGCAATACTTCCAGACCCGCGATGCGTCCTGCGTCCTTGGTCGCCTGGCGCTGGGCATCGTTAAAGTACGCCGGCACCGTGATCACGGCCTTGTCCACGGCCACGCCGAAGTATTCTTCGGCGTTCTTTTTCAATTGCCGCAAAACCAGCGCAGAAATTTCGGGCGGTGTGTAGACACGATCGCCCAGCTGGAGATGTATCACCGAGTCGCTGCCGGAAGCCACACGAAACGGAAAAAGCTTCAACTCCTCCTGGACATCCGCCAGCCCGCGGCCCATCAGCCGTTTCACGGAATAGACCGTGCGTTCGGGCTGCGTCAACAGCAACTCGCGCGCCGCATTGCCGACCACTACTTCGCCGCCCGGCGCGATAGAAACCACGCTCGGCACCAGTTGGTCGCCGTCGGCGCCCGGAATAATGCGCGGCCCGGTGAGGTCCATGAAGGCCACCAGACTGTTGGTGGTTCCGAGGTCGATGCCGACGATATGGCCAGAGCTGCTGAAGTCGATGTCCATGAGTTAGTGAACGGGAATTGGGGGTTGGGGATTGGGGCTTAGGGTGCGCTGCACTTCGGACACAAGGTTCTGGACGTATTTGCGGCGGTTCAAGACATTCCTGATTTGGATAAGCACATCGCGCGATTGGCTGGCGTCGTAGTTCTCAAACAAAGACTGGATCTGTTCATCGGCCGCGGCGAGCATTCCAGTAAAGTTCTTCTCAGCCTGCCTCGAGTTGCGAACGCGCGGAATCGTCGCCGCCGCGCATCTCCTCAATGGCCATGTTCAATTCAAAAACCTCTTCCAGCAACTCCGGCGGCACATCTTTGGAGCGCTGCTCGCCGATCTCGAAGCCTTCCAGACTCAGCAGATATTGCGCGCGCTTGATGGGATCCTTTAGCGTCCGGTAGGCGTCGTTCAACGCCGACGACATATCCAGCGCCCGCTGGCGCTCCGCTTCAGGCTTTTGCATGAATCGATCGGGGTGCAGCTGCCGGCTCAGCTCGTAATAACGTTGCTGGAGCGCTTCGAGCGAAAGATTGAGACTGCGCGGAATCCGGACTAGCTCGTAGTAGTCGGTCACGCCGAGAAAGACGTTCCGCAGCCGCAGCTTTTCTTCGCGTTCGGATTGTCGAACTCGAAGCCGGAGTGAATGAGCGAGTCCTTCCAATCCAGCGTCATGCCGTTCAGATAGACCATGCTCTTGGGGTCCACGAAAACCTTCACTTCTTCAAATTCGTAGACCGTGTCAGTGGGCCGCGGCTTCACATCGAATTTGAAAAGGTAGCTCAAGCCGGAACATCCGCCGCCTAGCACGCCCAGGCGCAGCCCACCCTGGACGCCATGCTTGGCGAACTGCTCGCGGATCCTCGAAACAGCCTTGGGTGTTACGGTAACCATCACCTATTTAGATGCGCCGCCGCTTACTTGGATGCGGAGACAGCTTCGGTCTGGAGCGCCGCCTTCTTCTTGTAGTCGCCGATGGCAGCTTTAATCGCGTCTTCGGCCAGCACCGAGCAGTGGATCTTCACAGGCGGCAGGCTCAATTCATTGACGATGTCGGTGTTCTTGATCGCCAGCGCTTCGTCCACCGTCTTGCCGCGCAGCCATTCCGTGGCCAGCGACGAGCTGGCAATCGCACTGCCGCATCCGAACGTCTTAAACTTGGCGTCTTCGATGATGCCGGTGTCCGGATTCACCTTCACCTGCAGCTTCATCACGTCGCCGCATTCCGGCGCGCCTACCATGCCGGTGCCCACGTTCGGATCGCTCTTATCCATCGAGCCGACGTTGCGGGGGTTATTGTAGTGGTCGATTACTTTGTCGGAATAAGCCATGTTGGTGTCCTCTCTCTGCGAATGCTTAATGCGCGGCCCACTGGACCTTCGATAAATCGATTCCCTCTTTCGCCATCTCATAGAGCGGCGATAGTTCGCGAAGCTTCTTCACTACGTCGATCACTTTGGCCGCGACGTAGTCCACTTCTTCTTCCGTGTTGAATCGCCCCAATCCGAAGCGGATGGACGAGTGCGCCAGGTCGTCGCCGGCGCCCAGGGCTTTCAAGACGTAGCTGGGCTCAAGCGTGGCCGAAGTGCAGGCCGATCCACTCGATACCGCGATATCGTTGATGCCCATCAGGAGCGATTCGCCTTCCACGTAAGCGAAACTGATGTTCAAATTGTTCGGCAGCCGATGCTCCATGGTGCCGTTGATATAGGTCTCATCCAGCTCCGATTGCAGCTTGTCGCGCAGCTTGTCACGGAGATGCGCCATGCGCTTGGATTCTTCCGCCATCTCAGCCTGGCACAGCGCGCAGGCTTCGCCCAGTCCCACGATGCCAGGAACATTCAGCGTGCCCGAACGCATGCCGCGCTCATGGCCGCCGCCATCCATCTGCGCCGTAATCTGCACGCGCGGCGCCTTGCGCCGAACATACAACGCGCCCACGCCCTTGGGACCGTACATTTTATGCCCGCTGAGCGACATCAGGTCCACGTTGTCCTTGATCACGTTCACCGGAACTTTGCCCACCGCCTGCGTCGCGTCAGTGTGCAGCAGCACGCCTTTCGATTTCGCGATCTTGCCCAGTTCCGCAATCGGCTGGATGACGCCGATTTCATTGTTCGCGTACATGATGCTAATGAGGATGGTCTTATCCGTGATTGCCGCCTGCAACTGCTCCAAATCCACCAGCCCGTTCTGTTGCACCGGCAGATACGTCACGCGCACGCCATGCTTTTCCAGCCGCTTGCAGGTATCGAGAATCGCTTTGTGCTCCGTGGCCGCCGTGATGATGTGGTTGCCCTTCTCGGCGTACATCTCGGCTACACCCTTGAGCGCCAGATTGTTCGATTCCGTTGCGCCGCTGGTGAACACAATCTCTTTGGCGGTTGCGCCGATCAAGCTCGCAATCTGCTTGCGCGACTTCTCCACAGCTTCCTCGGCTTCCCACCCAAAGCTGTGATTGCGGCTGGCGGCATTGCCGAACGCCTGCAGGAAATACGGCTTCATCGCTTCGAACACGCGCGGATCCATCGGCGTGGTCGCGTGATAGTCCATGTAGATTGGCAGTTTCATTTCTTATCCCTCACATCGGTGTCTGCGTCGGCGGGATGGAAAGACCGTACAGACGCTCGGCCGATTTGCCCAACTCGTCTTCCGCTTCCGCCTTCGAAGCGTCCGCGGACATATCTGAGATGCTGATACTAGCCAAAAGCCGCAGGATTCCTTCGTGAACCTTCTGCAGCGGATCGCGCACAATGCACTTATCGGTGTGGCAGCAGTAGCCGTGCTCCGTGAAACACGCAGTCAGAAAGACTGGCCCATCTATGGTGCGGATCACTTCATAGGCTGTGATGTCGCGCGGATCCCGAGCCAGTTTGTAGCCGCCATTCGTCCCGTGCTCGGATTGCAGGAATCCATTCTTCACCAGCTTCTGCAAAATCTTGGAAAGCAGCGCGGCCGGAATGCCATAAGTTTCGGCGATCTCTTTGGCGATCGAGCTGGCCGGTGTATTCATCGCCAAGTGCTTCAAGGCGATCAGCCCGTAATCCGCTTTCTTGGTTAGCTTGAGCATTTCAGGAACTAGATCTCCGACCGGAACAGTCCTACATCATTATCAGTTAGATACAGACACTTGTCAAGTATCTTGGTTTCAACCAGATAGATATCTACGACTGGAAGTGTCGCACATTCTACAACTTGCGCGCTGGCACCCGGAGAACAGCGGTGGTAAAGTCATCAGCGGGAGGCAAACATGGGCAAACCCATAGCCTATTCGCAGGTCACGCCGGAACACGTTTACTTGAACCGCCGCCGGTTCTTGACGGGCGCAGCCGCGCTGGCTTCGTTTTCGAAAATTTCGTTCGCCAGCACGAAGCTGGATAACGTTATCGTCTCCTCCTACACCCCCGGCAAGGACAAGGTCACTCCCTACAATTTCATCACCGCGTATAACAACTTCTATGAATTCGGAACAGGGAAAGACGAGCCGGCCAAGAACGCCAAGAATTTCAAAACGGTTCCCTGGACGGTCACCCTGGAAGGCGAGGTGGCCGCACCCAAGACGCTGGATCTGGACGCGATCATGAAGCTCGCGCCGCTCGAACAGCGCATTTATCGCCATCGCTGCGTGGAAGGCTGGTCCATCGTGGTGCCCTGGATTGGTTTCTCCCTGAGCGCGCTGCTCAAACAAGTGGAGCCTACTGGCAAAGCCAAGTTCGTCGCGTTTGAAAGCTTCTATGACCGCAAGCAGATGATCTCTTCGCGCGAGGCCGGCATCGCGTTTCCCTACCTGGAAGGCTTGCGGCTGGACGAGGCCATGCATCCGCTCGCTTTGCTGGCGGTGGGCCTTTACGGTATGACGCTGCCCAATCAAGACGGCGCGCCGCTGCGCCTGGTGCTGCCGTGGAAATACGGTTTCAAGAGCATCAAATCGATTGTCAAAATACGCTTCGTTGAAAAGCAGCCCAAAACGACGTGGCAATCCACGTGGTCTGAAGCCTACGGTTTCTATTCGAACGTGAATCCGAACCGCGATCATCCCGGGCACAGCCAAAAGTACGAGTTCCGCTTGGGCGAAGGCCTGCTTGAGCAAAAGCGCCCCACAGTCCTGTTCAACGGATACGGCGAAGTGGCCAGCCTCTACACCGGCATGGATCTGCGCAAGTATTATTAGAGCTGCTGACCGGCGGCTAATTCTCGGTCGGCGTCTTTTCCAGATGATCCACCACGATCATTTCCACTGCGGCTTTGCGCGGATCGAGCTTCAGCCCCAGCTTCTCAATCGCGCTAAAGACGGAACCGCTCGGCGTGGATGCCGCATTGAGAGGCGAACCGGATACCGTCGCACCGGGAACCGGGAACTGCGCTACCGGTACCCCGGCGCCCATCCCCGCTGAACGTGCCACCTTCATCATGTCCTCCAGGGTGAGGTCCAGCCCAACCTGATAACTCCCCTTCAACTCGGTCATGTCGAGCACTGGACGGTCTACGAAAGGAGTCAATATATCCACCAGGCCGGCCATCTTCATCTTGGAGAATTCCATGCGCATCGCTCCGGCGTCGCCCATCGATACCTTCATCTGCCCAAACTTGGGACTGCTGACGTTTGCGCCTCGGCCGGCGGGATCTCGCGTGACGCGCACCTGATTCTCGCCCGCTCCGATGACCAACTCTCCTTTCGCAGGCGCCGCGGGCTGTCCGTCCCCAGGCTCCGCCCCGGGTGCCGCCGCCGGGGCGGGGGCGGGGTCCGGCGCGGCTTCTTTTAGCTTCGACCCGTTCTTGCCCACGATAAGCGCATAGATGGAATGCTCGGTGGTGGAGCGGTGGATGGTCAGCTTGAACCGGTCCGCCAGGAGTGCCTGCAACATCTCGGGGACCTGATCCGCCGATGCGCCTTCGGGGATTTTAGCCTCGATATCCCAGCGCTGTTCGGACATCCAGCCGGGGCCCGATAACTGATAGGGCTTGACGCGATAGGCGGTACGAATCAAGTCGGCCAATGAAAAAAATCCGATATCGACGCGGCCGGCGTCGGTGCTCATACCGAGGTGCAGTTGGCCAGAGGCGATCTTGGAAGGATCGAGGGCCGGCGCGGGTTTGATGGTGGCTACTTCAAATGCCGGCGCAGCGGCGGGAGCCTGCGCGAACGCGATTTGACTGATGAACAACGCAGCGGTGCAGTTTAGGAGGCGCTTCTTCAGTGTCAACATAGGCTCCTCATTTTAGTTCATCCTACACCGAAGCGAGAGCCTGAACGAGGCCGAATGGAAGGTGAAGCCTGCATACTACACTTGGTTACGAACGAACATGAGCGCGGCGTCGAAACAAATTGTCATCCTGGGCGGCGGATTCGCTGGTGTTTACACCGCCCGTTGTCTCGAAAAGCTCCTCCGTCCGGAAGAGGCGGCCATCACGCTGGTGAATCGCGAGAACTATTGGGTGTATCAGCCGATGCTCTCGGAAGTGATCTCAGGCTCCATCGGCTTAGCCAACGTGGTTTCGCCGATCCGAAGACTGTGCCCGCGCACCAATCTGGTGACGCGAGAGATTGAAGACATCGATCTTGTGAACAAGGTGGTGACAGTGAGTCCGGGCTTTCGCCCGCGCCAGCTCCATCTGCACTACGACTATCTGGTGATCGCCCTTGGCAACGTGACGAACTTTTATGGCATGCCGGGCATGCTGGAGAACGCGATGCCATTCAAGACGCTGGCCGACGCCATGGTGCTGCGCAATCACGTGATTCGCACGCTGGAAGAAGCCGACGTGGAGGAAGATCCTGAGCTGCGGCGCAAACTGCTGACATTCGTGGTGGGCGGCGGCGGATTTTCGGGCGTGGAGGTGATTGCGGAATTGAACGACTTCGTACGGGCGGTGAAGGGGAATTACTTGCGCCTGCGCAACGAACCGCATCGCTCGGTGCTCGTTCATTCCCGCAATCGGATCCTGCAAGAAATGGCCGAACCGCTGGCGCTTTTCGCGCAAAAGACGCTTCGCAAACGGAACGTGGAAATTATTCTGGAGGACCGGTTGGTGGCAGCGACGTCGGAAAAGGCGATCCTGAAATCCGGACTGGAGATCCCTTCGAAGACCATCGTGTGTACTGTCCCGTCGACGCTGCCGCCGGTGATCCAGAAACTGAATTGCGCGAAAGACAAAGGCAAGCTGCTAACCAATACGAGCCTGGAATTGCAGGGCTACGAAGGACAGGTCTGGGCCTTGGGCGACTGCACGTCGGTGAAGACCGTTTCGGGCAAAGAAGCACCGCCCACCGCGCAACATGCGATTCGCGAAGCCAGCACGGCCGCCACCAACATCGCCGCTTCCGTTCGCGGCGGCCAGCGTGCGCAGTTCGCCTTCGAAGGCTTGGGGACGCTCGGCTCGCTCGGCCATGGCGCGGCGGTGGCCCAGATCCTGGGCGTGAAGTTGTCCGGTTTAATCGCCTGGGTTCTATGGCGCTGCATTTATCTGATGAAGATGCCCGGACTGAATCGTAAAGTCCGCATCGCATCCGATTGGACGCTGCACCTGCTGTTCCCGCCCGATCTGGCGCAGACCAAGCTGGAGCCGGAATCGGGAATTCAGAACCAGCACTTCGAGGCCGGCGACGTGGTATTCCAGCAAGGCGATTTGGGCGACAGCGTCTATGTGATCGAGGAAGGCGAGTGTGACGTATTGCAAGGGAAGCACGGCTCGCAAAATTTGCTAGCGACGCTCAAAGCCGGCGATTATTTCGGCGAAATGGCGCTGCTCTCCGATCAGAGCCGCAACGCGACCATTCAAGCGCGCACCGCGATGAACGTGCTGATCATTCCGAAAGGCGATTTCGATAAGCTGCGCCACAGCGTCCCCGCGTTCGGCGAGATTTTCCGGGAATTGGCCAGGAAACGCCGCGAATCAGCCCCGGAATCGCCCGCTCAACGCGTTAATACGTCGGATTCTGCGGAAATTTCAGATACGGCAGCCGAACGCCCTGATCGATAATCTGGTCGGCATGGATGCTGGCTGGCGCTTCAAACCCGGCGGCGCCCGCGGAGGTGACGAAATCGTCTTGATCCACGCCATCGCCGCTCACGCCCAATCCTCCCACCAGCACGCCATTTTTATATAACGGGAGTGCGCCTGGGAAAAACACGACGCCGTTTTGATTCGGGTTCGCCGCTTGCGAGCCCTGCGTGCACGGGTTCAGCGTGTCGAATTGATAAAGCTGGAAGAATGGTCCGGGTGCGGTGCGGTCGATTCCCGGCGGATAAATCGGCTGCGCGCCGAAGCCGATGGATCGGTTGGTCACCGCCGTGCCCATCGGCACTCCCGGGAGATCGCTTGCCGCGCGATTCGGTCCGCTGAAGAAGATCACGTTGCGCGATTTTGCGACCGCAACGTCGATGCTAAACACCGTGGCGTCCGCCATGCGATGCAGCGCGATGATGGTCCCATCCAGATCAGAAACGGCCATCACCATGCGCGCGCGCGAGCCGATGGGCAAGCGAATCACGGCGCGCGTTAGATTCGCCTCGGCTACGGCGGCGTTGATGATTCCCTGCACCTCACCTTCCGTGAGCCCGCCCACGGGGCCGGCGCGCGGCGCCACCAGATCGCCTTCGGGCGGTGGCTTGGGGCTGCCCAGCGGACCCAGCGCGTAGGCGCCATCGGCCGATCCTGCCGCGTAACCAGCAGGCCTGGTGGTTTGATTGACGAACGGCAGCGCGATGCCATTGATGATCACGACGCCCGGCGGCGCTGGATTGAGTCCGAAGCCCGCGCCACCCGTGAAAGCGGCGAATTCGGCTACATCCGGCGTCACGCCCGCCACTCCAACGCCGCCTACCATCACGCCCTGCTTGTACAACGGAACTCCGCCTGGATTGACCGCCGTAGGATCGCTGTCGTTCACGTCCGCTTTACCGGTGAGGATGCCGAGCCCGGCTCCACGCCATCGATCGATCGAGCTGGTGGAAAATCTTGGCCTTTGATGTATTCGGCATTGAACGGGCAGCCCCGGTTCGTGTTCTCGATGCCGTACAGCGGCGCGTTACTTGTGTAATCGATGCCCGGCGGAAAATGGATGCCGCTGATATAGCGCACGGTTCGCGAAGATAGCGGCGCTTGATCGTTGCTGAAAAAGCTCGCGGTGCGGGCCAGGGCCACCGCGACTTCTTTCGTATCAGCCTGGGTTCCGAAATTAGCCGCCGACGTCGGAGGAGCAAAGGGCTTCTTATAGATCGCGAGAATGTCGCCTTGGCGATCGGTTACGGCGATCACCAGCGCGTCTGAATTCACAGACGCCGCCGCGGCTTCCACCACCGCCGAGACATCGTCCGAATTGAGCATTACCGGATCGGGCCGCGGGTGCGGCTGGCGATGGAGGGGCGGCCGAGCCTCTTGCGAAAAACAAATGGAAGCAGCCAAGGCAAGCACGAAGATGGTTCGCTTGAACGGCATCCTGGTTGCTTACTCAATCAACGAATTCAGGCTTTTCATCGCTGCGGCAAATTGGAACCCGTTGTATGCGGAGGGATCTTCCAATTGGCGGAACAACCCGTTGATGGCCGCGCGAATCTGCGCATCATGCGCAAGCTGGCCATTTTTGGTGTATGCGATAAATAACGAATCCAGTGCCATGGTGGCCTGCTCGGCGGAGCGCTCGCCTTGCTCTGCGATTCCGTCGCCGTCGCCGGAGATGCTCTTGAGCAGACGAAGCGTCTGCGGCTCGTCGAACTTCATCGCGTTCAAACGCGTGGCAAGCCGGCTCGCGAGTTCGGCCGTGCTGGTTGCTTCCGAAGCCACTTGGGCGCGGTTCGAATTCAGCGCCGTGACTCCCGCATAGACGCGGTCGATACCAGCCTTGAAATCGCGCGTAGCGTCGGGATCGGCATCCTGGATGACATGGTTCAACACCACATAACGCGAAAGATTGAACGGTGCATTGCCGGGGCGGCGGCCCGCGTACCCTCGCTCTTGACGCCAACTGTCCTTCGCCGCAGTCAAGTTGTGATGACACGCAAAACAGTCCAGCTCCGCATACTCGGGCCAGATGCCGCCTTGCGATTCACGCGCCACACGCTTTAGTTGTTCCCGCAGTTGCACGGCCTGCCCCACTCCCATGGCGCGCACAGCGAACCACGGGTCCGTATCCTTTTCTTTCCAGTGTGGGGGCATCACGGACATAAACGAGTCGAGCTCGAAATACAGATCGGGATGGCCGGCGGCGATCAGTTCATGATCGACGGTTTTTTCGGGCGTGCCGAGATGGCAGCTCAAACACTTCTCGCTGCGCTTAACCAGATCGCGCGTATCGTAAAGCCCAAGTTCGAGCGATTTTTCGTACTTCCATCCGCGCGTGGTGTGCGGCCCCAGCCACGCCGACGCTGGGCCGTGGCAATTTTCGCAGCCGACGCCGTCGCTGAGATCGAAAGTGCGGGCGCGCTGCTCGGCCGGAACGTCCAGCGCGTGACAAGCCAGGCAGCGCGGCGCTGTGTCGGGGCTGGGCAATCCCATGATCTTCGCGATGCGCATTCCAATCGGATTGGTCAGGTTTACAAATGCGTGCGAGTGCTTATCGCGCACCACCCACGTGCTGTATTCGTTCTGGAGCACAGTGGTCTGGTCGCGCGCCTGTACGCCTCCATGGCAACTGGGCGAACTGCAAGAACCAGGACCGGTGTATTTCGATGGCTCCGTGTTTTCCGCCGCGGGAAGACACAGGCAGGCAAACAGCATGCCTAAAATACCAAAACACAGACCGTTCTTCATGTTCTTGCGTGCTTCAACCTAGGGTACCAGATGCTGTGCTTACCATTACGGCTATAATGTAACCTCGTGATGCATCGGACCGTTCGCTCGCGTGTAGCGGGAATCCGCACGTGGGTAGAGGCAATGTGGAGGACCAGCGTTGATTTTTGACGACCTCAGAGAGATCCAGTCCCAGTACGGCTACCTCCCGCCCGAGCAATTACAGCAGCTCTCCCAGCGCACCAAGACTCCGCTATATCGTATCCACGGCGTCGCCGATTTCTATCCGCACTTCCACCTCATCAGGCCGCCCAAAGTCAGCATGAGCGTCTGCGCGGACATGTCGTGCCATCTGCGCGGCGCGAACGATCTGAAGACATCCCTGCAGCAGCGCTTCCACGGGATGAGCGAGAAGGATATCGCGGTGCGCGACGTTTCATGCCTCGGCCAATGCGACGGCGCGCCCGCGGTGTCGATCAACGACCACATTTATCGGAATATCACCACTGCGCAGGCCGAGGCGTTGGTGTTCACTGCACTTGGCGGCGGAGAACTTCCCGAGATGCCGGCCGAAGAAAAGATCGTAAACCTCGGCTCCGATCCTTATGCCGGCGGCGAGCAGTATGGAGCGCTGCGGCAATTGATCGCCTCGCGCGATCGGGATGGCGTCATCGCACAGTTGAAGGCCAGCGGCCTCAGCGGACTGGGCGGCGCCGGATTTCCCACTGGCGTGAAATGGGAAGCAGTGCGCAAGGAACGCGGTCCGGAAAAGTACGTCGTTTGCAATGCGGATGAGAGCGAGCCCGGTACCATCAAGGACCGCTTCATCATGGGGAATCTGCCGAACCTGGTGATCGAGGGCATGATCATCGCGGGCATTGTTACCAGCGCGCAAAAGGGCATCCTATACCTTCGCCACGAGTATCAAGCGCAAGAGAAAATTCTGCACGAAGAGATTGAGCGCTGCTACGAAGAAGGCATCCTGGGGACTAACGTGCTTGGCTCTGGCCTCACCTTCGAGTTGGAATTGTTCATCAGCCCAGGCGGCTACATTTGCGGCGAAGAGAGCGCGCTGATCGAAGCCATCGAAGGCAAGCGGGCTGAACCGCGCAACAAACCGCCGTTCCCGGTGGCACAAGGAGTTTTCAATAAGCCGACCGCGCTGAACAATGTCGAGACGTTCGCCAACGTGCCGCAGATTTTGACGAAAGGCGTCGATTGGTACAAAGCGCAGGGACAGGGCGGCGCGGCCGGCCTCAAGTTCGTCGGCATCAGCGGCGATGTGCGAAATCCCGGGGTGTTCGAGATTCCCATGGGCCTTCCGATGTCGGAAGTGATCTTCAACCTGGCGGGCGGGATCACCGGCGGGAGAAAGTTGAAGGCGTTTGCTCCGTCGGGACCGTCGTCGGGATATTTGCCTGCGTCGAAGGTGGATGTGCGGCTGGACTTCAAGTCGCTGGCCGCGATTGGATCCATGCTTGGATCGGGCGCTATCGTGGTCTGCGCCGAAGGCCGATGTATGCTCGACATGGCCTTGAACGCGGTGAAATTTTTCCGCAATGAATCGTGCGGAAAGTGCGTGCCTTGCCGGATGGGCTCGCAGAAGATGGTGGATATTTTGACCGGCTGGACGTTAGGCAAAGGATCGGCCGCGGACATGATCCTGATCGACGACTTGACCGAGGCGCTCAAGCTCACCTCCATCTGCGGGCTGGGACAATTCGCGCACTCGCCGCTCAGCTCGGTGCTGTTGCATTTTCGCGAAGAGATCGAAGCCCACGTTCAAGGCCACCGGTGTCCTGAAGGAGTCTGCCCGATGCGCGAGGTGTTCGCATGACTCCGAGCGCGAGGAACGTGGAACTCACCATCGACGGCCTGCAGGTTTCGGTGCCGGAAGGCACCACGGTGTTTGACGCCGCGCGCTCCAACGGAATCCCTATCCCCACGTTGTGCCACCAGCAAAACGAAACGCCGGTCGGCGTATGCCGCGTATGCGTGGTGGATGTCGGCGGCCGCGTTCTGGCGGCTTCCTGCGTGCGCCCCGCTGAAAACAAAATGGTGGTTTCCACCAACTCCGAAAAGGTGACGCGCGCGCGCCGCACGCTGGTGGAAATGCTGATGGCCGACCATCCCAGCCCGTGCGCCCGGCAAAGGCAATCGAACGATTGCGAACTGGAGACGCTGGCGCGTTTGGAAGGCATCCGGGAGACGCGTTTCCCACGCCGGATCTCGCCGCGCGGGCAGGACAATTCGTCGCTGGTCATTGCGGTGGATCACGAAGCGTGTATTCTGTGCGACCGCTGCGTTCGCGGCTGCGACGAGATTCGTCACAACGACGTGCTCGGGCGGCGCGGCAAAGGGTTCATGGCCGGGATCGCGTTCGACACCAACCTGCCGATGGGCAATTCGTCGTGCGTGTCCTGCGGCGAGTGCATGGTTTCTTGTCCCACGGGCGCGCTCACCAACAAGGGCGTGATCAAAACGGTCCTGCCGGGCGAACCGGTGGACGTCGACGAACTTCAGCAACTTTCCTATTTCCAAAAAGTCTCGGGAACGTTTCTGGAGTTGAACAAGAATGCCGTGGTGCGCCGGCATTATCGCAAAGGCGAGATCGTTTGCCGCGAAGGCGAGTATGGATCAACGGCGTTCTATATCACCGAAGGCCAGGCCGAGGTTTTTCTTTCGTCGCCCATGGCCCATGTAAACAGCGATAGCCGCAGCGGCGGATTCCTTGGCCGGTTGACCAGCCGTCTGTTGGGACGCCAGCAGGACCATCGCGCTGAGGAAGGACATCGCGACACGATTCCTATCGATGCGCCGGTGGATCTGCCCTACGACAATCCCGTGGCTACGCTCGGCCCGGGCGACCTGTTCGGCGAAATGACGTGCATCAGCCTATATCCGCGATCGGCGACCGTGCGCGCGGCCACCGATTGCGTAATGTTCGAGATGCTACGCAACGTGCTCGATATCATCCAGCGCAACAAGACGCTCAAGGCGCAGCTGGACGCCAACTATCGCAAGCGCGCGCTGGACGATCATCTGCGCAGCGTACCGATGTTCGCGACGCTCAGCCAGGAGTTCATTGATGTATTGCGCAACAAAGTGGAGTTGGTGCGCTACACCAAGGGCGACGTGATTTGCAGCCAAGGCGATGTTGCAGACAGCTTCTATCTCATCCGCCTCGGCTTCGTGAAGGTATCCGAACCGCACCCGGGCGGCGATCTGGTGCTGGCATATCTGGGACGCGGCGGATATTTCGGCGAGATCGGCCTGCTGGGCGGCGGAGTTCGCACCGCCACCTGCACGGCGCTCGATCATGTGGAACTGGTGCGTATCCATGCCGAAGAGTTCCACCAGATGGTGCAGCAGTTCCCAGCGATTCGCGAAAGCCTGGAGGGTCTGGTTCGCGAGCGCCAGGAGCAGAATCGGCAACGGCTGGCGACGGCCACCAGTACGCCTCTCGATTCGTTCCTCACGCAAGGCCTGATCGAAGCGCAGAGCCTGCTGGTGATGGATTTGCAGCGCTGCACGCGTTGCGACGCATGTGTGCGCGCTTGTGCCGACGCGCACGATGGCGTGACGCGCTTGATCCGCGAAGGTCAGCGCTTCGACAAATATCTGGTGGCCACCTCGTGCCGCCACTGCCGCGACCCCTTATGCATGGTGGGGTGTCCGGTGGGTTCCATCCGGCGGCGCAATTCGCTCGAAGTGATCATCGAGAACTGGTGCATCGGGTGCGGTCTGTGTGCGAAAAATTGCCCGTACGGCAATATCAACATGCATCCGTTTACGGTGATGGAACACGATCCGATGAACGCCGGCCGCGAGATGGCCGTGGTGAAGCAGAAGGCCACGTCCTGCGATTTGTGTACGGACCTCGCCGAGCCGAGTTGCGTGTATGCCTGCCCGCACGATGCGGCGCATCGCGTGGAACCGAACGAATTCTTCCGCTGGGTGGGGACGCCGCTCGCCCCCAGAAGAGCCGACGAAGCAGGTCGCAGGATCTAACGAAGGACCATGCGGATCGACCAGACACACCGCCCCTGGGTGATTGCCACCGTCGCGCTTGCGATCATCAGCACGGCCGCGTACATTCTCTACGCCGTCGAAACGCCCGGCGGCCCGCGCGGCGGCAGCATCATGGGGCTCACGTTCGGCATTGCCGGCTACGCGCTGATGTTGTACGCCGGGCTGCTGGGCGCTCGCAAACGTGTCCCCACCTGGCGCATCGGGCGGGCGCAGACCTGGATGCGCGGCCATCTTTGGCTGGGGCTGCTGAGCTTGTTGTTGATCCTGTTTCATAGCGGATTTGCTTTCCGCGGACCATTGACTTTCGTGCTGATGCTGCTGTTCTTCATTGTGATCGGCAGCGGTATTCTGGGCGCGGCGATCCAGCACTATGTGCCGAGCTTTATGACATCGCGCGTGCCGCTCGAGACCATCTACGAAGAGATCCCGCACGTGCGAGCGCAACTTCGCGAGGAGGCCGATCAGCTGGCGTCCGCTATTTGCGGGCCGCTGGATGGCACAGTCACGGAAGAGACACCGGAACATTCCCAGACCGTGCTGGTCGAGATCGAGCACGACGATCGCGAGCGTTTCCGCGAAGTTTATTTGCATAAAGTCCGGCCCTATCTGGCGGAACCGGAAACATCCGGCGCCGAGCTGGCCGACCCATTGCGTTCGGGAGAAACCTTCGAAGCTCTGCGCCGGTTGCTGGCGCCGCCAGTACACGGAGTGCTCGACGATCTGGAAAATATCTGCGTGGAAGAGCAACAATTGAGCCGACAGATCCGCATCTATCGCTGGTTGCACGCCTGGCTGCTGGTGCACGTTCCACTTTCCATTGGCCTGCTGGTATTGGGCGCGGTACACGCCGTGATGGCGCTGAGATATTAGATGGCTGGACGCATACGCACCACCAAGAAGCTCGCGCAGCGCATCAATCTGGATTACTTCAAGACGCTGCACGGCATTCCACGCTGGCGGCGGATTCTTTCAGGCGTGTTTGTAATTGCGGGCATCGGGTGGCTGGGCTGGTATGCAGTAGCGGGAAGTCCCAAGCCGTATAACGCGGGTCCGCTGGGACATGCGCACGCGTTATTGGGACAAAAATGCAGCGCGTGCCATGTCTCGCAGGCGAGCTTTCAGAAGAGCGCGACCGATCAACCGTGCCTGGGATGCCACGATGGCCCGATCCATCACGCCGACCAGACTTTCACGCCATCGTGTTCGAATTGCCACGTGGAACATCAAGGCGCTTTCCGATTGGCCAGCACCAGCGACCGCGCCTGCACGCAGTGCCACGCGGATCTAACGACAACGCATGGGCCATCAAAATTTGTATCGAACATTCGCGGCTTCGATAGCAGCCATCCGGAATTCGCGGTGCTGCGCGGCGGCTTTTCAGACCCCGGAACCATCAAGTTCAATCATCAGGTGCACCTGAAGGAGGATTTGCGCGGAGCCAACGGTCCGGTGCAGTTGAAGTGCAGCGATTGCCACCAGCCGTCCGATTCGTCCGACCGCGCCTACATGGCGCCAGTCAATTACGAGAAGCATTGCGCGTCCTGCCACGCGCTGCAGTTTGACCGGCGCCTCAGCGAATCGGCGCCACATAAAGATCCGAAAGTGGTTTACGATTTCGTATTCGCAAAGCTGACTGCGTACATCGCCGCGCATCCGGCCGAGATTCCGCTAGTGGACGAACCCGACAAGCGCCTGCAGAGCCGTCCGCCGCAGCCGCCTGCCCGCAACGCCGCTGAATGGGTGCAGCAGCGCATGGCGGACGCGCAGTTGTTGCTGTGGCGTAAATCCTGCAAGGAATGCCATCAACTGAGTTATCCGAACGGCCCCGATTCTGTGCCCGCGGTGGCGAAGTCGGCGATTACCACCCGCTGGCTGCCGCACGCCGAATTCGATCACAAGGCGCATCAAATGGTGCAATGCGCATCGTGCCATGCCAAGGCGCCCGACAGCCGCGAGACGTCGGACGTTCTGATCCCGGGCGTCCAAACCTGCCAGCAATGCCATCACGCCGGTAAGGACGCGGCGGAAGCTCGTTGCTTCGAATGTCACACCTATCATGACTGGAGCAAGGAAAAGCCGGTAGTCGCGAAGTTCACCGTCCAACAGCTCCAATAGCGTCAAAACGAACGCTTATAAGCACGATTCAAAATTTATATAAGCGCTCCGGTCCAACTGCGCTATGTTGAAGGGTTCCCCAAATCTCTTATTCAGGAGCTTCCATGACCCCTCCAGAAGTCCTCGAGTACGCGAAAAAAAATGGACTGAAGCAACTCGATCTGCGATTCTGCGATATTCCCGGCTTGCAACATCACGTCTCCTATCCGATTACCGAACTCTCGGAAGATTCCTTTCAGGAAGGCTTTGGGATGGACGGTTCCAGCATCCGCGGCTGGGCTGCCATCAACGAGAGCGATATGCTGCTGATTCCGGATTCCACCACGGCCTTCACCGATCCCTTTTATGAAATTCCCACACTGGTGATGACCTGCGACGTGATTGACCCGATCACGCGGCAAAGCTACATTCGCGATCCGCGCTGGATCGCCCGCAAAGCCGAGATGTATCTCAAGAACACCGGCGTCGGCGACACCGCGTATTTCGGGGCCGAGGCTGAGTTCTTCATTTTCGACAACGTCCGGTTCGATCAGAATCAGCATGCGGGATTTTATTTCATCGACGCCGAGGAGGGCCGCTGGAATTCGGGCCGCGAGAGCGACAATTTGGGTTACCGGCCACGCTACAAGGAAGGCTACTTTCCGGTGCCGCCCACCGACCATTATCAGGACCTGCGTGCCCAGATGGTGGAAACGATGATCAAGTCCGGGTTGAACATCGAATGCCATCACCACGAAGTGGCCACCGGCGGGCAATGCGAAATCGATCAGCGCTTCGACACGCTGGTCAAGTCCGCCGACAACATGCTCGTTTACAAGTACGTGATCCGAAACACCGCGTACTTGCACGGTAAGACGGTGACGTTCATGCCCAAGCCATTGTTCGCCGACAACGGCAGCGGAATGCACACCCACCAGAGCATTTGGAACGCCGGTAAGCCGCTTTTCGCAGGTGACGGCTACGCGGGCATGAGTCCGCTTGGGCTGAACTACATCGGCGGCTTGCTAAAGCACGCCCGGGCGCTCTCGGCCATCATCGCGCCCACCACGAATAGCTATAAGCGGCTGGTGCCAGGCTATGAAGCGCCTGTGAATCTGGCGTATTCGCGGCGCAATCGTTCGGCGGCCTGCCGCATTCCGATGTATTCAGCCAGCCCGAAGGCCAAACGCGTGGAGTTTCGGCCGCCCGATCCATCGGCGAACCCATACCTTGCATTCGCCGCCATGCTGATGGCGGGGCTGGACGGCGTGCTGAACAAGCTGGATCCGGGCGAACCGCTCGATAAAGACATTTACGACCTGTCGCCGGAGGAAATGGAGAGCGTGCCTTCCATGCCGTCCTCGCTCGAAGAGGCTCTGGATTGCCTGGCGGAGGATCACGACTTTCTGCTCAAGGGCGACGTCTTCAGCGAAGATCTGATCGAAACGTTCATCGAGTACAAGCGTAAGAACGAAGCGGATGCGATTCGTTTGCGGCCGCATCCCTACGAGTTTGCGCTGTACTACGACATTTAACGAGCAGATGAGGAAGCAACAGCGCCGGCGCCCGATGCGAGAGCCGTTTTCAGCGCGGCGCCAGCGTCGGCGATAGCCTGTTTACCCGAATCCACAACGCCGGCCAGATTGAAGAACACATGAATCGCGCCTTCGTAACGTTTGGCTGAAACCGGCACGCCGGATTCTCGTAAACGTTGCGCGTAAGCCTCGCCTTGATCGCGAATAGGATCGCACTCGGCGGTGATCGCCATGGCCGGCGGCAGTCCCGCGAGCGATTCTGCCTTCATGGGCGAGGCATGCGGATGGCGGCCGTCCTCGGGACGAGCCAGGTAGTGATCCAGAAAATACTCCATCGCCGGTCGCGTCAACAGATAGCCCTGCGCGAATTCCTGCATCGACGGCCG
>CAVQLV010000020.1:0-360476 GCA_963713415.1 Bryobacterales bacterium
GGAGGCCGATGTCCTTTTGTTTACATCCGGCGAGGGATTGACCGGTCACTTCGTCAAATCGTCCGGATCTTCACTGACATTCAAGAGCGATGCCCTCGGCGACGTCACGGTGGATTGGAGCAAAGTGAAGAAGTTGCAAACCACCGCGAAAGTCGCCATCATTCCCAAGGGTGTGCGGCTACGCAAGCGTGCGGACGCGTCGAGCATTCCGCAGGGTACGTTGTCGGTACAGGATCAGGAGGTGCACCTGGCCTCGGAAACACCGAAAACAATTCCCGTGGCGGATACGGATCAATTATCGATCAGGCGGGTTTCCAGAATGCGCTTACGCACCAGCCGGATTCTTCCACGCCTGGAAGGGGACCGTCACGGTGGGCGCCGCCGTGGTGAATAATACGCAAGATAGCGAAACGTTCACCGGAGCAATCAACCTGGTGCGCGCCATTCCTACCGAGTCTGGCTAAAGCCGCCGACCGGACCATTCTGAATCTGAACGCGGCGTACGGCGAGGTGACCCAGCCTGAAACGCCGAGCATCAAGACCGCGATCTTCCACGGCGACGCGGAGCGCGACGAATACTTCAGCCCGCGCCTCTATGTATTCGGACAGGGAGCCTTCGATCACAACTTTTCGCAAGGTTTGGATCTGCAGCAGACCTATAGCGGCGGAATTGGGCGGACGCTGATCGACCGCGCCAACGAAACACTGGATGTGAAGGCCAGCGTGAGCTATGTGAAGCAGCAATTCCAGGCGCAGCCAACCTGGATCTGATCGGCTCAATTTTCGCCGAGGCCTTCAACCGCAAGTTCAAACATGGGCTGGTTCTGGACCAGTATTTGACTCTTACTCCCACGTGGAGCAATACCAATGCTTATTCCGGCATTTTCAACGCACTGCTCACCATGCCGGTTTACAAGCGCGTCAACGCGTCCGCCGGTTTTATCGATTCTTATCTGAACAATCCATCTCCCGCCTTTCGCAAAAATTCGGTGCAGGTAACGTTTGGGATGACGTATGCGCTGCCGTAGCTGGCTGCTGTTAATGGTGTTCGCATTTGTTCGCGGCTTGGTTCGCGCAGGCAGACGCTACGGGCTGACCCACACTGTCAATGGGAACGGAGCGCCAGGCGTGGTGTAGTAGGGCGAAGTGGGCTCAATTGCGAGCGGTCCTACCGGTACGACGCCAGCCGGAAGATTCAGATCCATGGTCACGTTGACGGCAGCCTCTTCGCTCTGCGCCGCGGCAGGAGGAACCAGCACGTCCACTTGCCACACGAATGGATTGAGCGCTGAGACCTTGACCACTTCAGCGGACCAGGAACCGATGCTGACGGCAATCGGAATTTGCGATGGCAGCCAGGGACTGGGCGCGCCGGTGAAGGTTTGGAGGCCAATTCCATTGAGGAAGAACGAAATTACCGCGCCTGCTTTGGGCGGGTTCGAACAGGGATTGATGGCGCCGGCCGCATTCGTCGCGACGTCATTCAACCCGCTGAAGTAGGTGATGCTGTTGGCCGTGCAAGAGGAAATCGGGGCCAAAAGATCGGCGAAAACGCTGGGTGCGCTGGAGGCCACGGGCATCACGCGCGACGGCCCAGGCACGCCGTTCACCGAGAGCTGCATGGTAGCGAAGTTTACCGAGCCCACCCCGCTTTGTTCCAGAACCCCAGGCGGTACGGCTACGTTGATCTGCGAAGACGATACATAAAGGAGCGGCGCGGGAGTGCCGGCGAAAGTTACGGTAACGCCGCCGAGCGATGTGGTGGAATAATCCGTGGCGGCAATTCCTGTTGCCGGACCAAGACCCGTTCCGTACAGGGTGAGAAGCTGATTGGGCGCCACCACGCCGCTGCGGGCCAGGTTCGCGGCATCGACTATACAGGCAAGCTGAATGGTGGGGGCTTCGCTGGCGCCGAAGTCGATTCAGAGAGATAGGCGCCAGGCAATGGCCCGCGCTGGAGCATCGTGGGGGTTAGGGCGCCCGGCGTAATCGGCGTGTCCGCTTGCGTTGTGGGGCCGGCCAGCCATACGTTCAAGCCGCCCGCCAAAGCTATGCCCGCCGCGCTGGCGTTTGAGCCATCCACCAGTACGGTGCTCAATACATTTCCGGTGGCGGCATCCAGGTGCGAAACATAACCCTCGCTGAATGTTGTGACGTTGTTCGTTTGGCATTGCGCGGGAAGGTTTGTGATTCCTAACGGCGGTCCGGGCAACGGAATGCCAGGCATGAATCCGAGATACATGGCGTCGTAGGCGCCGCCCACGTAGACATCGCCCTCGGTTCCGAGCGTCACTCCGGCGCCGCCGATTTGAATCGAGTAAAGCGCGTGTGCGCCCGCGGCATCCAGCTTGGTGAGGAACGGCGACACTTGGGCGTAGTTGGGCTGCGCCACGGTCCAGTTGTAGCTGCCGTGGGCCAAGCCGGTCACATAGGCGTTCCCAGTGGCATCCACGGCGAGCCCGTTGTTGACAGTCTGGTGTTGCGATCCCACGCCAGTGGAGTAAATTAGTTTCGATGCGGCCGCATCCACCTTGGTGACATATTGATTGGTGCCGGGCAAATCGATCTGGCATAGTCCGTAGCAGATGTACGCGGAATTCAGGACGCTTTGGTAAGCGCCGAGCGTAGTGGGATAGTCAGTGTACACGGTGCTGCCGGCCATGTAGATGTCGCCCGATGAATCCAGCGCCAGCGCATTGCCTCCGATGCCGGTGGCTGTGAAAACAAGTTTCGAACCGGTGGGATCGAGCTTCATCAGGAAGGGCCGTCCGTTCGTGTTGGGAACGTTGTAAGCACCAGACGACGCTGCGAGGCCCGCGCCGCTCACGCCGCTAACTAGAATCCCGCTGTCCGCTGCGATGGCCACCGCCAGGCCCGTGGTGCTCACGCTACCGAGGACATCGGAGAACATGACTTCGCCCTGGGGATCCAGTTTGACCAGAAACGCCCGCGTCTGGTTGGCGGCGGGAAGCGTCCCTGTCTGTGTCCCAGGCGTGACGGGGAAATCCAGCGATGATGTGGTTCCGGCCAGGTACGTGTTGCCGGCGCTGTCCACCGCGATTCCCATCGCCGCGTCCGACCCAGAGCCGCCGATGGTGCGGACGTACAAATACTGCGCGCCCGTTGGGCTGAGCTTCAGCACTATGGCAGCAGTTTGCGAACTGGTGCCGTCAATCGTTGTGGAGCCGGCGAGGTAAACATTGCCGGATGCATCCGTAACGACGGTGGAAGGTGTAAATCCGTCGCGAAGGTACGTGGAGTAGGTCAGTTCGGACGCCGACCACCCCGCGGAATTAAACACAAGCATGACGCAAACAATACGAGTGAACATATTCATTCCGTGAAAGAGACGGACGCGGGGGTACAGCCAGATTATCACGTGCAAGCCTGGAACCATCCACCGGCTACAACTCAACTGATAACCTGAATCTTACATGTCTGATCATAAGCTTCAGTTGATCCCGCTCGGCGGCTTGGGCGAGTTCGGAATGAATTCCATGGCCATCCGCTACGGGGACGACATTATCGTCGTCAACGCCGGCATGATGTTCCCCGATGCGGAACTGCTGGGCGTCGACATCGTCACTCCGGATTTCGCGTATCTGGAACAGCATCGCGAGATGGTCCGCGCCTTGATCCTGACGCACGGCCACGAGGATCATATCGGAGCAGTGCCGTTCCTGCTGAGCGAGATCAACGTTCCGGTTTACAGCGCGGCTTTCACCCTCGCGATGGTGGAGCGGCGGCTGGAAGAACACGGCATGCTGGATGAAGCCAAGCTGCATAAAGTCAAACCCGGATCGCGGATTGAACTCGGGCCCTTTACCGTCGAGTTCATTCACGTCACGCACTCCATTGTCAGTTCGATGGCCCTGGCCATTACGACGCCGCTGGGCGTGATTATTCACACCGGCGACTTCAAAGTGGACCCCACGCCCACCGACAATGAACCCTTCGATCTGCACACCTTTGCCGATTACGGCAAGCGCGGCGTGCTGCTTCTGATGTCCGATTCCACCAACGTGGATCGGCCGGGCTACACCGAAAGCGAACGCGCGGTGCGCCCGCGGCTGGACGAAATTTTCTATCGCGCCGAACGCCGGCTGGTGATCTCCTGCTTCAGCTCCTCCATTCACCGCTTGCAGCAGATCCTGGACGTGGCCGCCGAGTACGGACGCAAGGTGGCGTTCCTCGGGCGCAGCATGAATAACGTCACCGAAATCGCGCATTCGCTGGGTTTGCTGAGCCTGCCCGATGGGATTTTGCTGCGCCCCCAAGACATCATGCAGGCCGAGCCGAGCAAGGTAGTGGTGGTGGCTTCGGGCACGCAAGGCGAGCCGATGTCGGCACTATCGCGGATCGCGGTGGACAATCACAAGAACCTATCGGTGCAACGCGGCGACACGGTGGTGCTGAGCGCGCGCATTATTCCCGGGAATGAAAAAGGAATTTACCGGATGATCAATCACTTTGCCAAGCGCGGTGCGGACGTGATCTACGGCAGCATGAATCCGCCGGTGCATGTGTCGGGGCATGGGAGCGTGGAAGAGCTGAGGCTGATTTTGAACCTGCTTCGGCCGCGCTATTTTCTGCCGATCCACGGCGAGTACCGGCAGATGGCCAAGCACGCGGCTCTGGCGTCTCACCTGCGGGGTGCGGGCCTGGAGGAAACGTTCGCGCTCGAGACCGGCGAGACGCTGGAGATCGATCGCGCCGGTGCGCGCCGGGGCGACAAGGTTCCGGTAGGCCGCGTGTGCATCGATTCCGGCACCATCGATGAAGTGGTGGAGGACATGGTGATTCGGGACCGCAGGCATCTTTCCGAGGATGGCTTCGTGTTGCCCATCATCGCCATCAGCAAAAACTCGGGCAGGAATGAAACGCTTCCTGAAATTGTGAGCCGCGGATTCATGTCGTTCGAAGACGGTTCGGAACTGCTGCAGAAAGCGCGGCAAGTGGTGGCGCGGACGCTGGAATCGTCGAGCGAGGAGGAGCGGACCGATTGGGGCGTGATGCAGGAAAAGATCCGCGCGGATTTGAAGCGCTTCCTGAATAAGGAGACCCAGCGGCGGCCACTGATCATGCCGGTGATTCTGGAAGTCTAGAGATCAGAAGTCAAAATTCAAGCATGACCATCGAGGACGCGTCGGGGTTTCGGGGGGAAGCGGAGCGAGTGGCGGTTCCCGGGTCGGAAGCCGAGCTGCTGGACATCATCGCGGCGGCGAGCGGTGACAACACGCCCATCACGATCGTGGGCGCCCACACGGGATTGACTGGCGGCTGTGTGCCGCAGGCAGGCGGATGGGCAGTCTCGCTCGAAAAATTCCGGCGGCTGGAAATCTGTCCGGGACGAGCCATCGCCGGCCCGGGAGTATCGCTCGATGCGCTGCAAGCTGAGGCCGCGCGCTCCGGCCAGTTCTATGCGCCCGACCCTACCGAGCGCACCGCCAGCATCGGTGGCACTATTGCCACCAACGCCAGTGGATCACGCAGCTTTCGCTACGGCAGCACACGCCGTCACGTTCTCGGCCTGCGAGTGGCGCTGATGGACGGCCGCGTGCTCCAGGTGCATCGCGGCGACAAAGTCGATTTCGATGTGCCTGAGCTGCCGCTGCCCGACACCACCAAGAACACCGCCGGATATCCGCTGGCGCCCGGCATGGACTGGATCGACCTGTTCACGGGCAGCGAAGGCACGCTCGGAATCGTTACGCAGGCCGAGCTGCAACTGCTTCCTGCGCCGGCTGAGGTATTGGCCGGCATCGTGTTCTTGATCAGCGATGGTGCGGCGCTGGATGTAGTGGATGCGTGGCGGCGCATTCCAGGCCTCCGCATGATCGAATATTTCGATGGGAATTCGCTCGATCTTCTGCGGCCTGATTACCCGGAGATTCCGGGCCGCGCGGCGGCGGCGCTGCTGATCGAGCAGGAAGACGGCGACATCGATTTCTGGGCCGATCACGCGCCGGAAGACAGCTGGTTCGCGGCGAGCGACCAGGATCGCGAGCGCTTTCGCCGCTTCCGCCACGCGCTGCCGGAACTGGTGAACGACACCATGCGCCGCCGCGGATTTATGAAACTCGGCTCAGATTATGCCGTGCCGCTGGCGCGCAATCAGGAAATGCTGGCTGAGTATCACGCGCTCTTGCGGCATCACGATCTCGAGTACGTCATCTTCGGCCACATTGGCGATGCGCACGTGCACGTCAACATCCTGCCGAGGTCCCCAGCCGAATTCGAAGACGGCCAGCGTTTGATGCTGCACTTCGCGCGTCACGCGGTGGCGCTCGGCGGTACAGTCTCGGCTGAGCACGGAATCGGGAAGCGCAAAGCGCATTTGCTCGCGCTGCAGTACACGCCGGAGCAGATCGAAGCCATGAAAGATGTAAAGCGGAAACTGGACCCGCATTGGCTGCTCAATCGAGGGAATCTTTTCGCAGCGCCGTTCTAACCCCGGCTAGGGCTGCAGCGTAAGTGTTGCCTTGCCGCCGGCGCCGTTGTAGATCAATTCGAGCGACCGAATGTTCTCAGCTTTGCCATGGTACGAGAAAAAGAGCAGTCCAGCCTGGGGCAGGGCGCGATCGCCCTCTTCCATGTAGGATCTATGCACTTGCTGTTCCATGGCGCGGCGCAGCGGGAAGGGCATTTTGGGCGGGATGGGCGGGAGCTTATCGCCACCGCTGGTGCCATCGCCCGTGGTGAGGCCGCCTTTCGATTGCTTGTCGTCATCGGTTTTGGGGGGCTGCCACTCGGGATCTTTGAGGGTGCGAGAAACCAGCTCGAAAGGCTCGTAGGGCGAGGCCGTTTTCCTGCCGTTGATGCGCAGAGTAAAATCGTCGCGCGATAGCGTAATGTGCGCGCCGGCCGGCCCAAAAAGCCCAGCCTCCACCACGATGAAGTCTTCGGTGGAGAAGATATGTTCGGCTGTGGGGACGGAGTGCCCCATGAACTCGGCCCCGATGGTTACGGCGCCGGCTTTGGCCTGCGCCTGATATTCAGTGGGAGCCACGCGCGGCGGCATGCCCTTGATTTGAGGTTCGCGCGCTTGAGTATCATTGGTGCTTGTCTCTTGGCCGTTTTGCTCCTGCGCGCGCAGGCAGACGGTGGAGAACAGAACCCCGGCGATGAAGAGACCGGTACACAACACGGAGGTGGAACGCATTTCAGTCTACAAACTATCACAATGGCGGACCGGCTGAATCGGCCCGTGATGGCGTGCAGGGTGGCGTTTCTCGCCAGTTCCGCGCAGCATCAGTCCGTTGTGCCCTGAGGCAGTCCCGCCATCGGCTCCGCGTGATCTTTCGTTGTCTTGAGGAGCGCCACGCTGAGGTCGTCTACCTTTTCGTCCAATAGACTGAGCTTGCGCGTCAAGGCTACGATCTCAGACTCCGCGCGGCGATTGACGTCAAAATCCAGTTCCCCGCGCAGTCTATCCTTCTTGTCCTGACGATTCTGGCTCATCATGATCACTGGCGCCTGAATGGCGGCCAGCATCGAAAGGAACAGGTTGAGCAGGATGAACGGATAGGGATCCCATGCTTTCTTTTCCAGGATGATATTGATCACCGTATACACGGTCAGCACTACGCCACACAGCATGATAAAGGTCCACGAACCTCCAAAAGAGGCCACCGAGTCGGCGATGCGCTCACCCAGGGTGGACTCGGCTTCGATAATTTCGTTCGGATTGCGGCTGGCGCGAATGCGCACCAATTCTTGCGAGGCGTGGAATTGCCGGCCGAGTGTGGTCAGCAGATCCATTCCCGCCAGCGGCTGCCGCTGCACCAAAATGGCGATGTCCTCCCGCGATACCTCCAGACACGTTGTGTCTTCCGTCGCAATAGCGGTAGTTTGATGCGGCGTCTGTTCCAGCATGGAGGCAAAGCCGAAGAACTCACCGCGCGCCGGTTCGTCGATCAGCACGTCCTGTTGGTCTTCGTCGACAGTGGTCACCCGGACTTTACCGGAGAGCATCACATAAGCTGGGCCGCTGGGATCCCCGATTTTGTAGACTCGTTCGCGCGCGGAGAAATTCTTGAGTTCCACCTGGGCGGCTAACACCGCCGTCTCTTCATCGTCCAATAGAGCAAAAAGCGGGACATTCTTCAGCAGTTTCGCGTCGCATGCCATGGACTCCTCCTTTTAAACAGAAGTAGATCGTATCAGAAACTTCTTTAACGTCTAATGAACAAAGAGCTTTGATTTGCGGCTGGCCGGATGACGTCGGGGAAGTCGACAGCGAATCCAATCTGGCCACCTACGATTGGGCTGGCAATAAACTTACCACCCAGCACGCCAAAGCTGAATGCCAGTCCGTTACGAATCGTATAAATACCACCCAACATCCCTTGGAACTGGCTGCGCGCCAGATTGTCGTTACTGCCGAAACCGCCGAAGACTTCGCCACCCAAGGTCACCTTCGGCGTGAAATCGTGGAGCAGGGACGCGCCACCCGCGAAAACGTGCCCGCGCACTTTGGTAATTCCAAGCACGCCGGTGCTGGTGTTGCCGGCGAACAAATAACCTGCATTTACATTGATTCTGGTCTTATCGGAAAGCGACTTCTGGCTGATGAAATTGAGCCAATAGTCAATCAGTCCGGAGCCGAGTTGCTGGGGGGCGTTTCCAGTCGGAAACTCAATGTAGAAGCTGGCGCCCAGGGCCGGAAGCCTTTGGCCGGGAGTTTCCTTGTGAAATTCCCACTTGATGCCCGTGTTGGTATCGCCGACGCCGGTGGAACCGGGGTATTGCAGGGCGCGATAGATGGCGAGGTAAGGCGAGTCGATATCCAACTCCAGGTTATGGGGCAGACCGTAGTTGAGTTTATAGTTAGCAGTGTTTTGCTGAAGGGCGGGGAACTGCGGCGGCTGCAACGCGTCAAATTCGTCAAAAAATTCGACATGCCACTGGAAAGGTTCGGTGACCGCGGGGTCGTCGGTGTAGAAAGGCAGTTGGGCGAAAAGCGGCGCGGTGAAGGAGAGCGCGTATAGCAAGAGCGGAACAATACGGGCCAGCACTGGCATTAGCGTAAGCCTTCAGAATAGCCTTTTGTCCGCTGAGAGTCTGTGAAAATCGCATGACGAAATAGGACCGCTGGCGCCCTGGAACGGGAGGTGTACTCCCGCGGAGCCGGGCACATGATAGGATGTGCAACGGATGCCAACAATTTCACAAAAGACGATTCTGGGCGGATGCGTGCTGCTTGCTTCGTTCGCATTAATTGGCAGCGCCGAGCAGGTGAAGCCGGCGCCGGGTGACTGGCCTTCCTACGACCATGATCCGGCCGCCACGCGCTACTCGCCGCTTACGCAAATCAACACCAAGAACGTCGCGACGTTGAAGCCGGCCTGGACGTTCTCCCTAAGAGGCAACGCTCCAGCGCCGCGATTCGGCGGAGGAGGGTCGGAAGCCACGCCGATCGTGGTGAATGGCGTCCTGTACGTCACCGCGTCGGCTCGCGTGGTGGCGCTCGATCCGGTGACGGGCAAAGAAGTGTGGAGCTACACACCGGCCAAAGGCCGTCCATCGACGCGCGGCGTGGCGTACTGGCCGGGCGACAAACAGAATCCGCCGCGCATTATCTTTACTGCGGGTCGCGACCTGATCGCGCTGAACGCTACTACCGGCAAAATCGATCCGGGATTTGGCAACGAGGGCGTGGTCGATATGGTGGTGGGTTACTCGGGTATTCCCACCATTTTTCGAAATTTAGTGATGGTGGGCGCGAGCGTTTTGGAATTGCCGGTGGGGCAGCCGGGCGATACGCGCGCTTACGATGCGCGGACCGGTGCGAAGCTGTGGGATTTTCACACCGTGCCGCAGCCCGGCGAGGTCGGCCATGAGACGTGGTTGAACGATGGCTGGAAAGGCCGCTCGGGCACCAACGTCTGGGCCTGGCAGATGACCGTGGATGAGAAGCGCGGCCTTCTTTTCATGCCGATCGGCGGGCCAGCTTCGAATTATTACGGCGGCGACCGGCCGGGCGCGGATCTTTTCGGCAATTCCATCGTGGCGGTGGACGCGGATACTGGAAAGCTCAAGTGGTATTTCCAGACCGTGCATCACGATTTATGGGACTACGATACTCCCCCGGCGCCGGTGCTGTTGGATATCAAGGTGAATGGGAAAAAGATTCCAGCCATCGCGCAGATCGGCAAGACGGGCTGGATGTTCATCCTGAATCGCGAGACGGGCAAGCCGGTGTTTGGCGTGGAGGAACGCAAGGTAGCGGCGGGCGATGTGCCGGGCGAGTGGTATTCGCCGACGCAGCCGTTCCCGTTGAAGCCGCCGCCGCTGGCGCGGATGACTTACAAGCCTGAGGATTTAGTGACTGCGGAGGACACGACGCCAGAGCATGCCAAAGCCTGTAAGGAACTGGTGGAGAAAAGCGGCGGGTTTTACAATACTGGTCCGTTCACGCCGTTTCTGTATCACGCCGACGGAACGCCTCCGAAATCGAGCATCATTTTTCCGGGCGCCACCGGCGGCACCAACTGGGGCGGCATGGCGGTGGATCCATCGCAAGGATATATCTTCGCCTACACGCAGGACCAGGGACAGGTGGGCTGGACTGAAAAGAAGAAGCCAGGCGTGGAGTACTCGTTCGATGAACACGGCTCGCCGCTCGAATACACGCGCGCGGGTGTCGACGGGCCTGGGCCGTTTCACACGTTTACCGTGCCGGTGAAACAAGCGGACGGCCAAAGGGCCAATTGGCCCTGCCAGAAACCACCATGGGGCCGCCTGACCGCGGTGAACGCCAATACGGGCGAGTTCGCCTGGCAAGTGCCGTTTGGAATCACGGAAGACCTGGGGCCCGAAAGGCAGAATACCGGACGATCGGGAGGGTTCGCCGGACCAACCGCGACAGCGGGAGGGCTAGTGTTTGCCGGAATCGTGAATGACAATCGCTTCCGTGCGATCGATTCCAAGACAGGCAAGGAACTATGGGCGGCGAAATTGGACGCGACGGCGAATGCGAACCCGATGACCTATGAAGGCAAGGACGGCAAGCAGTATGTGGCGATTGTCGCGGGGATGACGCTGCACGTTTTCGCGCTGCCGTAGGCAACCGTTGCGCTTCGCTGTTGTAGCTTCTTGCCTGGCGTTTCTCGGCGCGGCTGCGGTTACTGAGCCAGAGATCACCATGCTGGCCTATCTTGGTGGCTCGGGCACCGATGACTGCGACGGCATCGCGTTGGATCACGCAGGCGACATCTACCTCGGGTGCCATTCGGATTCGCCGAACTTTCCACACTTGCCTTTCAGAGTCGCGGCCCAATCGAGCGCCGCCATGGATGCGGTGGTGGTTAAGATCGAGGCACGCACCGGGCGGGTGGCATGGGTCACGCGCACCGGCGGCAGCGATTGGGATGCCGCGGGCGATCTTGAGGTTTCGAATCCGCGTCCCGTCTGCGCTGAGCTTCGTGACAAAAGAATCTAAAGCGAACTCTGATCAATTTCTTGGTGGAAGCGTGGCGGTCGACGAAGGCGGCCGCGCCTGGCTCAGCGGCATGACCAATTCGCCGGATCTGCCGGCACAAAACCCCTCCCAGGCATCGTACGGTGGTGGTGATTTTGACGGATTCCTTGCAGCATTCTCCTCGGACGGCGCCAAGCTCTGCTATGGCTCCTTCATCGGTGGAAGACGCCACGATATTTTGGAAGGGCTCGCCGCTGGTAGCGGAAAAGTCTACGCCTCCGGTCTTTCATCATCCGATAATCTTCAGCAGAGTCGATCGCAAATTCAATTGGGGTACGGCGGTGGCCCATATGATGCCATCATCATCGGGCTACACGTGCCGGCGCATGGTAGTTGTCGTTAGGTTGGGGTTGCTTTTTCAGAACTGGCTTGTACTGCATTTCCAGATATGTACTCTAGCAGAGTACATAACGTACACATGGACGTGTTACGCTGCGCTCGATGAAGGTCACAAGCACCGAGTTTCGAGAAAACCTGTTCCAGATTGTAGAGCGAGCTATACAAGGGGAATTCGTCGAGGTGCTCCACAAAGAGCGTGTGGTTCGCTTCGTGCCCGGAGAGAAGGCGAGCAAGCTGTCTCGCCTCGTTCGGCGAGCGACGATCAACGGGACTCCAGAGGATCTGCAGCGCGGTCAAGGGCAACTGGATGCCGAGATGCGTACTTCATGGGAAAAGAAATGGAATTCCAAACCGTGATCTCGTACCTTGACACCGACGCCGCCATTTTTTGCATTCCGGCAACGTCAGTCGATTAACCGAGCGAGCGACAGAACAGATTGAAAGCGCCGATCTTCTGGTATCCGCGATGGTGATGCTCGAACTGGAAATGCTGTATGAGAAAGGCACGATTCTCAACCAGCAGATCGGATTGTCGGTCTGCCAGCTTCCCATGGCGGCAGTCATGAGCGCGGCCTTGCAAGTGAAATGGACTCGAGAACCGGGAGACCGCATTATTGTAGCGAACGCGATCGCTAATAATGAGGTGCCGTTGGTGACATCCGATCGCAGAATCCACGAACGGTATCCCAACGCGATCTGGTAGAAGAGGTAGGTGCAGGGCTGGCGCCTAATCGCCTATTGCCCGGGCCATTTCCACTGGGCGGGAGTCGTAGGCTTGAAAGGCGGCCGATGTTTGCGCCGCGTGCCCTTGGCTTCCACCAGCGCGTCGCGGGCCGAGGCAAAAGCCAAAATTTCCGCGCGAGTGATGGTGTAGCTCATGAACGGAATGGTATCCGCGCCAGGGGTGGCGAGCGCAGTCTGCAAGATGCCCAGGCACAGCGCGGGAGCTTCCTGAATCCGGATGCGATGCTCGGCCAGCACCGTCATGTCCAGCTTCATCAGGAACTCCAGATTCTTAGCGATTCTGCTGGGCCGCTCGCTGGGAACAACGCCATCAAAGCGGTAACTGCGGATATTCGCTCGCTGGTTAAAGCCTTTGTAGAGGAGCTGCATTGGATGCCGCACCTTCCAGCGGCAGGGGCGGACGAGCCAGACGCCGGGAACGTCCGATAAAAAAATTTCAGATGGCACCTGGCCGCTCGAAAACGGCCAGATCCGAAACTGTTTGCTGCTCGGTTTACGCCAGGGTGACTTGTTCGGCCTGCAGGCCCTTGGGACCGCGCTTTACGATGAAGGACACGCGCGCGCCTTCATCGAGGGTGCGATACCCGCTGGCTTCGATGGCCGAGAAATGCACGAACACATCTTCGCCGTTGTCGCGCTGGATAAATCCAAAACCTTTTCCGGCGTTAAACCACTTTACTGTACCTGTCTCTTTCACATTCTCTCCTTGTTGCTGTTTTGTTGATATTAATTTGAAACGCCAACGGCGCTCAAATAGACTGTGACGCGCCGCTTTCCTCTGATTGCGCCGCATCCTCCGAAGATAGCTGCTCGGCTAGTGTGCCTTCCTCACTATCGGGAGACTCTTTGGGGAGCGTTTTGCGCTCAAGGCGCTTGGCCAACTTTTCCCTGTGCTTTTCAGCACGGGCGACTTCCTTTTGACGTTTTTTGAATGTGTCGCCTGACCGGCCAGCCATGAGATCCTCCTAAAAGCATTGCGGTCCTCTTGGACCTTGGTTATTGGACCATAATCGTCGTGGGAACGAAAAGGGTACCCTACCAGCGCCGCTCGCGCCGGTCCCCGCCGCCTCCGCCGCGCCGGGGGCTGTCGGTTTTGGGACGGGCTTCGTTGACGTTGATCGCGCGGCCACCCAGGTTGGTGCCATTCAGGCCGTTGATGGCGGCATCGGCTTCCGCCGAATCGCTCATCTCGACAAAGGCGAAGCCGCGGGAGCGGCCCGTGTCACGGTCCGTCATCAAACTGACGCGCTCCACGGCGCCATAGGCCTCAAACGCGCTGCGAATACTTTCCTCGGTAGCGCCGAAATCCAAATTTCCTACAAACACTTTTTTCATGAACTCATCCTTCACTAGCGGATACATTTGATTGCGGGCTTTGCGAGGAGCAAAATGCGTTGCGGCCAAGCGTGGGCGGGACGATCAAACTGAAATTTAGTATAGCATGGCTCTTGCAACATGGTGTAACAGATCCATTTAGTTGCACAATGCTCCATCCGGTGCGTTACGCCAACGACGCCTCACCCAAATGCGCCGGCATGGCAAGCAGCCGTTGGAGGTTTTCACGGAGTTTGGAGGCGTCGAACCCGTGGGACTCGATCCTTTCGATCGCGTTTTCAATCAGTTCAATTCCAGCCTGGCGAGGGAGTGGTGAGCCTTTATGGTCGAAGGTGGGCAGGCCTGCGTCCTCGGCGACGGCGAATTCGAAAGCACAACCGTTGCTGAACTGCCAGTTGACATTGAATCGGACCGACTTCACCCGGGTCCGCAATAGCAATTCCCAGAACGCCAGGTATTCAGGTTGACTCCATTCTGGAGCGAAAAACGGCGCCGGTGTGATCACGATCGTGTCGTCTCGCAGCGTGGCGCGAATCGCTTCGGCAAATTTGATTGCCGACTGCACATTTGGGTCCCAGATGTGAGCCTGGTACCACGGTTTACCAAGCTGCGCTTTAAGGTCGTCGGCCGTCTTCGAGTTGTATTTTCGTAACTCTTCATAGAGCCTCAGTCCGGTCGTTAGTTCACTGCTGGCATAGATCACGTGGCCACGGTGCAGGGCGCAGTCCAAGCCGGAAAAAACCATATTCACTTCTTCGCGATAGTGCCGCGTGAATTTGGAATCGCTGGGGCTATAGAAGCTCATAAATCGTTTGTTATATTGTACACACGCTATAGCCGCAAGAAACGCAACTGCGGCAGCCACTTTGCATGAGCAACGGCTCGCCGCATTCCGGGCAATGCTCGGTATCCAGGCCGGCCCGAGCACCTGGCGCGTTTTGCAACCGTCGCGAAACACGGTGACACCCTTACAACCGGAATCAAATGCGAAGCGGTACGCGGCGGCGACATCTTCCGGGCTGGCGCTATTCAACAGATTGATGGTTTTGCTGACCGCGGTTTCGGTGTGCTGCTGGAACGCTGCCTGGATTTTAACATGCCATTCCGGAGCAATCTCGTGCGCTGTGGCGAATAGCTCCCGCAATTGCGGCGGGGCGGACGGCAGATCCAGCCGTCCGGTGGCGCGAACGTAGCGCAGCAGTGGTTCCGGGTCGCGAACCTCGGCTGTCAACATGCGAACCAGGCTGGGGTGGACGTCAATGGCTCTTGTAGAACCAATCAACTCGCGCCGGTAGCTGAGAGCGAAGAAAGGCTCAATGCCGCTGGAACAATCGGCCAGCAAGCTGATGGTCCCCGTGGGCGCAATAGACGTCACGCACGCGTTGCGGCGCGGGGGATGGCCGTTCGCGGCGATGCGGCTTTCCTCAAAACAGGGAAAAGGGCCGCGCGTACGAGCCAGCTTCTCAGACGCGCCGTTCGCCGCGCTTTGAATGAAACCCATTAACTCCGCTGCGAGCGCCACCGCGGCGTCGGAAGCATAAGGGATTCCGAGTTCGACCAGGAGGTCGGCAAAGCCCATAATGCCGAGCCCGATCTTGCGGTTGCCGAGCGTTACTTCGCGGACTGCCTCCACGGGATAACAGTTGGCGTCCAGTACATTGTCGAGGAAGTGTACTGCCTCTGAAACCACTTGGGCCAGGTCGTCATAATCGATGGTGCCGCCCGTGACAAATCGCGCCACCTGGATCGACCCCAGGTTGCAAGATTCGTACGGTAGCAGCGGCTGTTCGCCGCACGGGTTGGTAGCTTCGATGGTCCCTAACCGCGGCGTCGGATTCGCCGCATTGATCCGGTCGTAGAAAAGCAGCCCGGGGTCACCGGTTTCCCAAGCATTGGCGACGATTTCCTCCAGCAACGATCGAGCGTTGACGGTGCCGCGAATACCGGCATCGGCGCGTTGCGACGGAAACCGCAGCGGAACATCGCTGCCCCGCTCCGCGGCTCGCATGAACTCGTCCGTCACCATGACGGAGATGTTGAACGACGGGAGGCTGTCGGGATCTCGCTTCGAATTCACGAACTCATGGATGTCGGGATGATCGTGACGAAGAACCGCCATGTTGGCGCCCGCCCGGGTTCCTCCCAGGCGATTGATCTGCGTCGAGTAATCGTATAGGCGAATGAACGAAAGCGGTCCGCTGGAACTGCCGCGGCTGGAGCGGATATAGTCCCCGCGCGGGCGCAGATGAGAGAACGAGAAGCCCGTTCCGCCGCCGCTCTTCTGGATCAGCGCGGCATCCCGCAGCGTGCCGTAGATGGACTCCATCGAATCGCCCACCGGGAGGACAAAACAGCCGGACAATTGGCCGCATGGAGTCCCGGCGTTCATAAGCGTCGGGGAGTTGGGGAGGAATCGAAGCGAAGCCAGAAGCCGAAAGAAAACTTCCTCCGATTCCTCAACGTCGAAGTCGGCGTACTTCTCGTCGGGAGCAGCTATAGCGTGCGCCACCCGCCGGAAAAGCCCGGCCGGGTCCTCGGCAATCTGGCCTTGTGGGTCACGCAGCAGGAATCGCTTTTCCAGCACCGCGATGGCGTGTTCGCTGAGCCGGGTGGGGCGATCGAGATTGGCCAATTCCTTGGGCATGCCGGGGCGAAGATTAAGCGAAACCAGTGTAGCGCCGGAACGCGGCGCCGGTCAACCGAGCTCTAGCTCAATCGCGCGGGTTTGGTTCAATGTAGCTTTTGTAGATCACTTCATTGAAGCCGCGCAAAAGCTCGCCGAGGATCGCCATTGAATTGTTCAGCGCGACGCATATTTCGGCGTATTTGCACCACCCGTCCGGCTCGTCCGGTTTTGCCGCGGGAGCCACCATTGGCGCGGGCGGGGCCCCTGGTGCCGACGCTGCTGCTATAGCGGACGGAGCCGGTGGTGGTGTGGTTGGTATTACGGGCGCAGTGGGAGCAGCCGTTGGCATCGCGGAAGGAGTGGGCGCCACAACCGGCGCGGGTATCGCCGTTTCGAGCATCCCGTCTCCGGGCGGATATTCCGGCGATCCATCGGGGGTTGTGGCTTTTGGGGGATGATAGCCCCAAATGTTCTCGAAATCGATCTGCTTGCGGAAAGAAATGTGAATTGCTCCTTTGACGTAGTCGCTCTTCTCGCCACGTTGCGGCCACGGCACCGGGAAGACGACGAATGCCTCGTAGTCTTCGTTCCTCGGCTGATAATGGGAAGCGAGCAAAATCTGCTTCTCGTCGTCCGCTATGGTGCCGGTGCTGTTGTCGAGCAAAACGATTTGGTTATATTTATCGCCGAACTCTGTCTTAAACTTGTCTTCGTACCAGCGGATATTTCCGGTGAAGACCGAGACCCAGGCAACAGATCGTTTAATGAATCCCAGGTTGGCGCTGCCGTGGCTTTGCGAGATGTAGAACACGTTGGATTGATCCGCTGAGAGTACACTGATGGCCACTCGTACGGTGGAGGCGGTGAAGCGCGTCGCGGCGGATCGTTGTTGATCCATCAACTTCTGTTCGATCAGCCTGGTCAGATCGGCGCGAATCGAATGAGCAACCTGAACCAAGTTGCGTTGCTGCTCGATGATGGTGTCGGCGAAGACCCTCGTCATGGTTTGGTTCTTGCCTTGAATCAGATTGATGAACGTGTCGAACCAGGTGAGGAGCGGCACGCGCAGAGATTGGAGCCAGTGGCAGAAACGCCAAAACAAGTAATAGTCGCGGCGCTTTTTCTTTTTCTTGCCCCCGCTCGGATCGTCAGGTTCAGCGGGAAGCGCTGGGGGCCGGGCCAAGGAATAGCGCGGCACAGCCACCATGGCGCGGAAGCCCTCCACGAAACCGCGTAATAGGCCCAATGAAACGAGGAGGAGGAAGAAGAAGAAAATAAAGCACACGATATAGAGCCAGCGGCTTGAGGCCGTTGTTGCGTCGCCCGTTAAGGACTGGCCACCAATAGCCTTCGCGACTTCTGTAACAGCGAGGCCGGTGAACCCACCGATCACGGTCTTCCCGAAATTGCTGGCAAACGGCGAAGGAACCGCCGTTGGGCTAGCGGGCGGCTGGGCATCGGAGGATTTGCTGGTGCTTTTATCAGCCGCGGGCGCCAGAGGGTTGTCCGTCGCTGGAATATTCCAGACCGCGACTACGGTGAGGAACGCTGTGAGCAGCGCGATGAGAAGAACCCCGAGGCGAATCAGCGGGCTGTCATCCGTATCGAGTCGCCATATCCACCGAAAAGTGGAGGCAACGAAACGCGGGAGGCGCCACCAGTCGAGATGCCCGTTTCCCAGATGTTCGAAACCGGCGGCATCGCTCTTGAATTCGCCGGTCTCCTGGTTATACCAATAGAGCAGCGCTTCAATGTGATTGGGCTGCAAAGTCACGACTGAAAATCCACGCGCTTGGATCGGCGACGTGTCCTGGTTCTTCACGGCCAGCGGAGGAGCCAGGAACAACTTGCGAAAACCCAGGCGATGATCGTCAACCGTGGACCAGGTATAGGGCCGGCGGTAGATTTCTTTGTGGGAGTCGTGCAGGTGGCCGGCCAGCACCGCGGCCACGGTATCGGAGTTTAGCATCTCCTTCCAGCCATCCAGAAGTTTCACGCTGACATTCCAAGCCGACCATATGGAGCGCGGGTTTTTCGGATCCTTATCGTCGGCTGGCGCGGGCGATTTGCCGTCATAACGATCCTGCGCGAGGACATAGGGATCGTCGATCTCGGGAATATGGGAGAGGACCAGCACCTGTTTCCCGGCCTGCTTCGCTTGGTCGAGCAGTGAGCGGAACATTTCGAACTGCTTAGCCTGCTCATCGTTGTTGGTGGACTTCCCTCCCTCGTTCTTGAAAGAATAGGACGGAAATCCAATCAACCGGTATCCGTCGGCAACGTCTGCAAAGCAGGACGAAGAGCCACCCGTGCCGGCGTAGCAGGCCGTCAGGTTATGCAGCTGGACGCCCGTCTTGTCGTCGTTCAGCTTCTTTTGCAGATCGTCGATGAATTGGTTGAAATAGCCCAGGGAGACGCTGTCGGGATCCTCATGGGCGACGTCGTTATTCCCCGCCACCAGATAGATTTCCTTCAGTGTGCTTGCGCCCAGAGCTTTGGATAGCCGTGTGATCTGGTCATCGCGTTTGGCGGGGTCGGCGGAATCGACACATTGTTGGGAGGTGGGTGGGGTGGGTTTCACCGCTCCTTTGTCTTGGCCAGTGGTGGGGGTAGGGGGCGCCGGTTGGGGTTTGGGAATCTCGCAAGGGTCGACGCCAAAATCCCCTGTCAAAACCAAAAAGGCGGGCGTTTGTCCGCTACTGGAAAGCCCTGGAATTCGCTGGAGCATGTCGGTGAGGGCTTTTTGGTTCAGGTTCTCCTGACGGTCGCCCCTAGCTTTGGTATCTTTATCCGAATCCTGGGCCGCTGGAACAAAAAGGTGAGGGTCCGTGGCGTGGACGAAAACCAACGCATGCGACGAGCCTTTGTCGGCCAAGCAAGCTGTGGCAAGGAACAATGCCAGCCCAAGCCCACATGCTCGGAAGGCACCCATTGATTTGAAGGGAGCTAAGAATTGTGAACGCGACGCAACTGTGACCGGAATTAAATCAGTAGCAGGCTGGAAATCACGGCAAAACAAGTGGTCCTCCCGGGATTTGTTGAGGATATCACACACGAATCCAACGGGTTTCGGTCAACTTAACCGATAGTTGCGTCTCGTAACGCGCCATTTGTTCCCGCGGAATGGATTCATTTGGCCAGCGGGCAACCGTGCCGCGCTTCGTCGAACTGGTTGAACAGGCGCGCCGCCCCTTCGTCCGCCAGAGTGGCCAGACGATGCGGCTGATTCGGTTCAATGGTGAACCGTACCTTGAAGCCCAGAGAACGGAGCTCTTCCGATTGCTGCTTCATCGCGCTTAGCCACTCCGGGTCCAACTCGCCGACGTGCATGTTGATGCACATCCCAGCCAGCGCTTTCAATTTTGCAGCGGTAGCATCGTTCAGCAGGCCGGGAAAGCCGGTCACCGACAAAAAATACTGCGGATACAGGGACGCGATGTAAAAGGCGCTGAGACCGCCGTTCGACATGCCCGCAATGTGGAACTTTCCGCCGTCCACTTTGAAATCGGAAAGAAGATCGGTAATGAACTCGGGGAACACGCGCGCGCCTTCTTCAAAGAACAGCTCGCCATCGGGCGCGGCCGGTACCACGACGATATAGCCGCGTTGCTCCGCTTGACCGCGCCAGTTGTGGTCTACCGTGCCTTGCACCACCTGCATGGTTTGTGGACCGCCGGGAAATGCCAGCACCGCCGGATAGGCTTTGGACGGATCGTATCCATTCGGCAGGATCAGTTTGTAATGCACGGCAACGCCGCCCACATTCTTCACTTTATCGAGTACCTCCGCGGGAGCGCAGCGGCACGCCACCAGCCCGAGAGCAGCAGTCACGATCAGCTTGAGGGTTCGCGTGGCATGGAATTTGAATCTCATTCTATCCGAGCGACGAACCGGCCACCGATCAACGCCGATAAAGCGGACTCAACTTCTTTGTTCTGCATCCGTGTTCATCTGAGTGCATCCGTGGCGAACGTTCTTGATGCGAAAAGCGACCAGCTTCAGCCACCGGGAGCCGGGTTTCCGGTAACATGAAGTTTTCCCCTTCACACATGTTCCGTTTCGAAACAGCCGGTGAATCGCATGGAGAGTGCCTGGTAGCAACGCTTACCGGGCTTCCCGCTGGGAATTCCTATTTCTTTGGACGCGGTGAATCGCGAGCTATGGCGGCGCCAGCAGGGCTACGGCCGCGGCGGGCGCATGAAGATTGAAACCGACCGCGCCGAAATTGTCGCCGGCGTCCGGTACTCGAAAACCATCGGCGCGCCGATCGCGATCATCATTCAAAACAAGGACTGGAAAAATTGGACGCAAGTGCTGCCCGTGGAGGGATCGGACGACGAGCCGCAAAAGCACAAGCCCGTATCCCGGCCGCGTCCCGGACACGCCGATCTGGCCGGCAGCCTGAAGTACAATTTTCCGGACGCCCGGTACATTCTGGAACGCGCCAGCGCGCGAGAGACCACAGCGAGGGTTGCCGTAGGCGCGTTGGCCAAAGCACTTCTTGGGCAATTTGGCATTACGGTGCTGAGCCATGTGATCGGTGTGGGTGAAGCAAGGTTGGGACGTCCGGCCGAGTGGGACGAATTGGTCGCGCTCAGCAAGAAGGAAGAGGTTTTGCTGGGGTGCGTGGACCCCGAGGCTGAAGCGCGCATGAAAGAGGTGGTCGACCACGCGTATCGCACAGGCGACACCGTGGGCGGCGTCTTCGAAGTTGTGGCGCACGGCTTGCCGCCTGGGCTTGGCTCGCACGTCACTTGGGATTCGCGCCTGGACGGACGGCTGGCACAAGCTATTGTGTCGATGCAGGCGGTGAAGGGCGTGGAGATCGGGTTCGCCGCCGAGGGAGCCGCTTCGTTCGGATCGCGCGTGCAGGACACGATTCAATATGATCGTGAGGAGCGCCACTTTACTCGCGGAGCCAATCGCGCCGGAGGGCTGGAAGGCGGAATGACCAACGGCCAGGATGTGCTGGTTCGCGGGATGCTGAAGCCGATCTCGACGCTGCGGCGGCCGCTCGAATCGGTGGACCTGACCACCCGTGAGCCCGCGCTGGCGGCTTACGAGCGCAGCGACGTTTGTGTGGTTCCGGCAGCCGGAGTGATTGGCGAGGCGATGGTGTCCATCGTTCTGGCGCAGGCGTTTTTGGAAAAGTTTGGAGGCGATTCGCTGGACGAGACCCGCCGAAACTTCGAAGGCTACAGGGAGCAGGTTAGAAACTTCTGATGACGTATTCGATCGTTTTGTACGGCGAGCAGGTGCTCGAAAAGCAAGCCGCGGCGGTGACCGAATTTGATACGCCAGAGTTGAACAAGCTGGTGGAGGACATGTTTGAATCCATGTACGCCGCTAAGGGAGTGGGCTTGGCCGCGCCGCAGATCGGTATTGCGCAGCGCATCGCGGTAATTGATCTGTCGGTGGCCGAAGATCCGCAGCAGAAGATCGTCCTGATCAATCCAGAGATTATTCGCAAGGAAGAGTTTCAAACCGGCGAAGAGGGCTGCCTGAGCTTGCCCGGATTTCGCGAACAGGTAACTCGCCCCAAGAGCGTGACCGTGCGCGCGCAAAACATCAAGGGCGAGTGGTTCGAGATGAACGGCGAGGAGCTGCTGGCGCGCGCGTTTTGTCATGAGATTGACCATCTGAATGGCCGTTTGTACATCAGCCATGTCAGCGCCCTCAAGCGCGATTTGATCCGGCGCAAGGTGCGTAAGCTCACGAAAGCTGGAGAATGGAGCTGATTTTTCTGGGCACCCCAACGTTTGCGGTTCCCACTCTCGAACGGATCGTCGGCGCTGGCCATCGCGTCCTGGCGGTGTTCACGCAGCCCGACCGGCCTAGTGGGCGCGGCGGTAAAGTGACACCGTCGCCAGTGAAAGAGGCCGCCGTGCGCCTTGGATTGCCGGTGCATCAGCCGGAGCGCATCCGGCGTCCCGAAGTGGCGGAGCAGTTGAAGCAGATGCATCCGGACGCGATGGTGGTGGTTGGTTACGGACAAATCATTCCGCAAGCGATCATCGATATTCCTCCGCGCGGCATTATCAACGTGCACGCTTCGTTGCTGCCGAAATATCGTGGGGCGGCGCCCATCCAGTGGGCCATCGCGAATGGTGAGACGCGCACCGGCGTGACGACGATGCAGATCGACGCGGGGCTGGATACCGGCGACATGTTGCTCAAGTGGGAGACCGAGATCGGACCGGAGGAGGACGCGCTGGGGCTCGGGGCTCGTCTCGCCAAGGCAGGTGCGGAACTTCTGGTGGAGACGCTGCGCGACAATCCAGCGCCGGTAAAGCAAGACCCTGCCGAAGCCACTTATGCGCCGATCCTCAAAAAGGAGGACGGCGAGATCGATTGGTATTGGTCCGGCAGCGAAAATCTTCAATCGATCGCGCGGGTTTCTGCCGTGGCCGGGCGCATTCAGCTTTTTTCGCGGCCAAATATTTCACATTTGGAAGGCGCGCGTTGCGATCGGCGATACGATCGGCGATCCCGGTCAAATGATTTTGCGAGAAGAAGCGCCTGCTGATCGCGTGCGGCGAAGGGACTATACTCGAACCGCTCGAAGTCCAAGTGGAAGGCCGAAAGAGGATGTCCGCCGAAGCATTTTTAAACGGGCAGCACTTAAGAGACAACGAAAAGCTGGGGGAGAAAGTGGCGTGAAGTTACCGCTGGGCTATCGATATTCGGCCGTGTACGCCGGAATCCGGAAGGTGAAAAAGGACGACCTGGCGCTGATCGTTTCCGACGTTCCGGCCTCGGGCGCGGCGGTGTTCACGCAGAATCGCGTGCAGGCCGCGCCGGTACGCATCGCACGCTGGAACCTGACGAAGTCGCGAGGGTTGGTGAGCGCTGTGTTGATCAATGCGGGCAACGCAAATTGCGCCACGCGGACCGGCGACCGTGTTGCGCTGGCCTGCTGCGATGCCGTTGCCAATACTCTGCATGTACCGCCGGTGCAGGTTTTTCCGGCTTCCACCGGCGTGATCGGCGTGGAATTGGATGCTCACCTGATCGTGAATGCGCTGCCCAGTCTGGCCGCCGCATTGGCGCCCGATCGATTCGAAGATGCCGCGCGCGCCATCCTGACTACCGATCTGGTGATGAAGACTACGCATAGCCAGGTGCGCTTCAAGAAAGGCTCCATCCACATTGCAGGGATGACCAAGGGTTCCGGTATGATTCAACCCAACATGGCCACCACGCTTGGGTTCGTGATGATGGACGCGGCGCTGCCGCCTTCCGCGCTGGCCACGATGCTCGCCTCAGCCGTGAAACGCAGTTACAACCGCATCAGCGTGGATGGCGATACGTCGACCAACGATACGATGCTGGTGCTGGCGAACGGCGCGTCGGGGATTCAGCCCAATCAAAAGGAAAGCAAGAAGGTGGAAGAGGCGCTGGCGCAGGCGATGGAGGATCTGGCGCGCCAGATCGTGCGCGATGGCGAAGGCGCGCGCAAGCTGGTGACCATCGACGTGACAGGCGCGACGAACGAAGAGGCCGCTACACGCATCGCGCGCAGCATCGCCAATTCGCCGCTGGTGAAAACCGCCATCGCGGGTTCCGATCCGAACTGGGGCCGCATCCTTTCAGCGGCGGGCAACGCGGGCGTGCCGTTGGATCCGTCCAAGGTGGATATCGATCTGCAAGGCGTGCCGGTCTGCCGCGCCGGACTCGCCGCGGATTTTTCTGAGGAAGATCTGAAAAAGAAACTGGACGAAGCCGAATGCCTGATTCGATTTGCGATTCAAGGCAAGGGCCGTGGCAGCGCGCGTTTCTGGACGTGCGATCTAACCGAGAAGTACATTGAGATTAATGCGAGTTATCGCACGTAATACGGCGCGTGGTATAGCGTTGCTGTGTCTGGCGGCTGTGTTTGCCGTCGCGGACGCGCACGACGACGTGCTGGACGTCATCACATCCATGGCGGGCGCTCTGACCGAATCCGCTGGCGCCGACGGCGGGGGAATTGCCCGTGGGAACGTGTCGAAGTTCATGTCGGCTTTCAGCAAGGAAATGCCGGAATACGACACACTGAAAGACGAAGTCACGGCGCTGGTGAATGAGGGTGAAGTTTCTTCCACAATCCAACCCTTGAACGAGGAAGGCGGCGATGGAATGTATAAGCTTGACCTGGATTGGTTGCTCCAGGTGAGGAGTCTGCAGCCAGACGGCCCCCTGGTGCGGCGGCGTGAGGTGGTGCACTGCGAGTTCCGCAAGGAAAAGAAACACTGGAAGATCGTTTCTTTGAAGCCGCTCGATTTCTTCGATCCTGCGAAGCTTGGGCAATAACGCATGACGTGGCGAGGCGGACTGCTGGTTGCTGCGGCGACTATGTTGAGCGCGCAGCACCCTATTTCGCAACCCGGCCTGATGCCCTGGCCGGCCAAGATGGAACTGGGGCAGGGAAGCCTCAGGATTGGTCCAGCGATACGCATTGCAATCACCGGCTACACCGAGCCGCGCTTGCAGAGCGCAGTCCGGAGGATCGGCGAAATCGCCCCGCCTGGAACAGCCGCAAGCCTGGTCGTCCAATGCGAACAGGCGTCCCAGCCGATCCAGCAGCTTGGCGAAGACGAGAGTTATCAACTGGAGATCACACCGCAGCAAGCGCTCCTGTCCGCTGCGAATCCGCTGGGCGTGCTGCATGGACTGGAAACATTTCGACAGCTGATTGTCTCCACCCCGCAGGGTTTCGAGGCGCCCGTGGTAGACATTCAAGATCATCCGCGCTTCCCGTGGCGCGGACTGCTTCTAGACGTTTCCAGGCATTGGATGCCGATCGAAGTGGTGGAGCGCACTCTCGACGGCATGGCCGCGGTGAAGCTCAATGTCTTCCATTGGCATTTGTCCGACGATCAGGGCTTCCGTGTGGAGAGCAAGCGTTTTCCGAAGCTCCAGGAGTTGGGCTCCGATGGTCATTACTACACGCAGGATCAGATCCGCGAAATAATCGCGTACGCGCGCGACCGCGGCATTCGCGTGGTGCCTGAGTTCGACGTTCCGGGCCACACCACCAGTTGGCTGGTCGGGTATCCGGAGCTCGCGAGTGCGCCGGGACCGTATCAAATCGAGCGCAACTGGGGTGTTCTCGATGCAACCATGGATCCGACTCGCGAATCCACCTATCACTTTCTGGATGCATTCATCGGCGAGATGGCCGCGCTCTTCCCCGATCCGTTCTTCCATATTGGCGGTGACGAGGTGACTGGCAAGCAATGGAAAGGCAGCGCGCGTATTCGCGCCTTCATGCGCAAAAAGCACTTGAAAAGTACGGAGGAGCTGCAAGCCTACTTCAATCGCCGGTTGCAGAAGATCGTGGCCAAGCATGGCAAGCGAATGGAAGGCTGGGATGAGATTCTCGATCCCGATCTGCCGAAGAACATCGTGATTCAATCCTGGCGCGGCCAGAAGTCGCTGACCGAGGCTGCCCGGCACGGCTTTTCGAGTATTCTTTCGGCCGGTTATTATCTCGATCAAATGAGACCGGTGTCCAGGCTTTATGCAGTGGACCCCTGGAATGGCGACGCTGCCTCGCTGACGGATGAAGAAAGGGCGCGCATCCTGGGTGGCGAAGTCGCGGCGTGGAGCGAGTTCGTGAGCGCGGAAAACCTGGACTCTCGCATTTGGCCGCGCGCGGCCGCGGTTGCCGAGCGGTTCTGGTCGCCGCAAGAAGTAACGGATGTGCCATCAATGTACCGGCGTTTGGACGCGGTCAGCGGCGAGCTGGATCGCCTGGGTCCAATGCATCGCTCCAGTTATATTTCAATGCTGGAACGGTTGGCTGCGGGCGACCCGGTGGAACCACTCAAGATACTGGCCGATGTTGTCGAGCCCGCCGACCTTCGGCCAGCGTATTCGCACGCACAAGTACACACAGCTAACGCCGCTCAATCGGCTTGTGGACGCGGTTCGGCCGGATAGCGAAACGGCGCGAGACTTCGCCACGCTGATGGATCGCATGGATCGTGCGCAAATCCGAATCTGGCTCACCCGTTGGCGCGATAATGACGCCCTGCTCCAGCCCACGTTGGAGAAATCGGCATTGCTGAAGGAAGATGCGCCCGTGTCCCAGGCGCTGAGCCGCGCGGCGTCGATCGGTCTTCAGGCTCTGGGTTACCTGGATCGCAAAGAAAGGCCCGCCGATACCTGGCTGGCTCAGCAAAGAGCGTTTCTGGAAACCATCGAGAAGCCCCAGGCCGAGCTCCGGATTGCGATCATGCCATCCATCGAAAAGTTGGTCAACGCTGCGGCGTCGCCGTCTGTCCCGCCTGCCCCTTGAGCGCCTGATCCACCGAAACATGATTGACCTCCAGCGTTTGTCCCAAAACTTGATCCAGCGAGGTGCGCGCGTGGCTGTAAGCGGACAGCGCCGTGACCTCGGTCTCTTGCGCATCGACTAAGGATGTTTGTGCGGCCTCCATGTCGCTAATCGTTGCGGCGCCGAACGAAAAGGCCTGTTGCGACTTTTCCAGCAGCTCTTGCTGCAGCTTCCGGGAGTCCACAGCCTGGGAGTATCGGGCGCGGGCCTGCCGCAACGCAACCACCTGGTTTGAGATATCGACGACGATCTGGTTTTGATTTCGCCGCTCCACCAGGTCGCTTTGCCGCAGTTGCAACTGTTCGATGCCATAATCGCCCTGCGCGACGCGGTTGTGGATGGTGCCCGCAAACTGAAAGCCCGCGCGGCGGCTGGGGAAGTTGTCGCGAAACACCTGACCCAAAGCGTTACCCAAGCCTCCCTCATAATAAGGCTCAGCCGTAACGCTCTGACCCCCTATCGCGACGGGAGGTGTCGCCGTGCCTGCCAGTCCATTCCCGCTGACAGCCGCGAACACTTGCAGACTTGGTAGAACGCCGTTGGCCGTCCCCAGTGCCGAGATCTGCGCGGCTTCGTCATTGATCTTGGCGAGCGCAACGTCCGGGCGGTTTGCGAGCGCCTTGGCCACCAGCTCCCGAAGAGGAGGCAGATTGTCCTGATTGGGAACCTCGATCCGATCGAGCGTGATTACTTCCGCGGTATCCAGCAGAGGATCCTCCAAGCCATTGCGGCTGATGGCGTCCTTCAATGAATTCTCCTGCTGTCGCGCCGTGGCTTGGGCGATGGCGAGAAGTTGGCGGCTGTTGGTCACGTTCGACTGCGCCCGTGACGCTTCGAACCTGGGGACCACGCCTAGCTCAATCTGCTTGCGGGTGTCGTCATAGAATTTCTGCGCTTGGTCCACGGCGCGCTGCCGGACGGCCAAGTCGTCGTCATCCGTCACCAAATCCCAGTACAGGTTCAAAACGTTTGCAACAACGTTGAGCAATTGGGATCGAAACGTTTCCTGCGCCGCCTGGACATTCTTTTGTGCCACGCGAATGAAGCGTCCATTGACCGCGGTGCCAAAGCCTTGCAGCAGATTCTGGCCGAGGTAGATTTGCACCACGGGGAAGACCGAGGGATTGAGAAAATCGGAAGGGGAATTTTCCTTCAAATAGGATTCATTCGCGCTCACCTGCACGTAGCCGCCCGATAAGAGTCCTTCCTGGACGAATGAGTCGATCACGTGACGCGTGTCCACCAGCGCGTCAGTCTGAGCAACCACTGTGCTCGGCTGGGGCGAGGTGACGTGGGAGAAACTGGTCGCGTTTTGAAAAACCGGATCCAGGTTCTGTGTCACTGGTCCAATCTGCTTAACAGTTGCGCCGCCGTTGCTGCCGCCACCGCCGGAACTATTCGACGCCAGTCCCGCCGCAATCTCGCTGCCCACCACGCCTTGTCCGCTGGTGGCTTGGTTGACCAACGAGCTTCCGTTGTTGACGCCGCGCAGTGGACCGCCTCCCTGAGCCCGCTCCAGATCCCATTCGGCGTTCAAAGGTCCGTAGCGATCTACCTCCAGATCCAGGTTATTCTCGATCGCCAGTGCAATCGCGTCTTGCACAGTCAGGTACAGATGGCCGGCGCGAATCAGGCTGTGCAAGTGGTCGGAGCTGCGGAGGTTTACCGGAGGGGTTGTCGTCGGCAGGTAAGATCGAATGAACAAGGGGCCATGCGGCTTCTCCACCACCTGAGGGGTGGTTTGGGCCGAACATTCCGTGATGAGAAGGCTGAGAGCGGCCAAGGCTGAAACTGTTTTATGCAAAATGGTACGCATCGCCGTTAGTCCTTTTTCTCGATCACCGACCCTGGTATCGCTGATTCTCTTGCCACCCGCCCGGCCTCTGCCTCTTCCATGGAAATGTTATTGACATCCAAAGTCTGTCCCACGGCTTCGTCAAAAGCGATCTTGGCATGCGTGTAGTTGGCCATGGACTGCACCTCGGCGCTCTGGTCGCCGGCTAAATCGCGCTGGGCCTGAACCACGGTTGCAATGGTTGACTCGCCGAAACGAAAGCGGTTCTGCTCCGCTTCCAGCGTTTGCTGCGCCAGGGACCGGGTGGCCACGGCGGTTTCATATCGGGCGCGCGCCTGCTGTAATCCGATCACCGCGTTCTTTACGTCCACCCGGACCTGGGACACGGCTTTTTGATACAGAAGCTGGTTCTGACGCAAAGTGATCTGATCGGCCACGTAATCCGCTTGGGCCACACGATTTCGAAAGGGAATGTTCAGGGAAAAGCCCGCCGAGTAATTGGGATAATTGCGGCCGAAGATCTGCCCCAAAAAGTTGCCATAGCCGCCGACATAAGCTGCGGGCGGCACTAAGGGAGGCGAGAGCAGAGCGCTCGCTGGATTCAATGGGCCGCTCAGCGCGTTGTTTGTCAATTCGAAGTTTGCCTGCAACGTCGGGAGCAGGTAATTCCTGGAGCCGCGCAAGTTAATTGTGTTGCTCTCGATATTGATCTTGGCCTTCGCGATCTCCGTACGCTGCGCCAGCGCGATATTGATCAATTGCGCGGTGGGCTTCAGGTCTTCCTTCTCGGGCACTGTGATATGGTCCAAAGGCACGACGTGGACTTCATCCAGCGTCTGGCTCACCACCCCGTTTCTACTCAAAGCGTTCTTGAGCACCGTTTCCTGTTGCGCGACGTTGGTCTGCGCGATCAGCAGGTTCTCCTTGGCGGCAGAGACCTCGGCAGCCGCGCGCGTGGCTTCAATCGCCGGCAGGGTACCGAGCTCCACCTGACGTTGGTTCCCTTCGTAGAGCTGCTGCGCGGTACTAAGTGCCTCCTGTTTGATTCGTAAGTCTTCATTGAAACTTACTAAGTCCCAGTACAGGTTTAATACGGAGGAAACCGTTGTGATCACCTGCAGCTTGAGCTGGAGGTCGGATACCTTCATATTATTCTTGGCCACCCGGATGTTTCGATTGTTTACGCCAATGCCGAAGCCCTGAAGCAGGTTTTGATTGATTTGCAGATCCAGATAGCCGCTGTTGTAAGGGTTGATGTCGAACGCCGGGCTATTAAAGCTGTTTCGCGAGCTGACGTAGGTAAGTTGCGTGAATGTTCCCGTCAGGAACGATTGGATGTACTGCGCTACGTAAACTCGTTGGTCCTGGAGCAGCGAGGGGACCAAATTGACGTAGATATTGCTCAACGGGGTGGTGTTGTGCGCGAAGTTCGTGTAGAGATATAGAACCGGGTCCAGGCTCGGAGGCTGGGCGCCGTATTGGACCACGATGCCTCCGCCCGATCCAACTCCGGAGCCGCTTTCCGACAAGCCCACCGTGTTTACGTTGACGCCTTCCAGGCTAACGCTGGTGGGCCCTGGGGCGATGGGCTGTCCGATGTCGCGCAACGATCCGCCACCTTGCGCGCGCCGCAGCACTTCGCGCGCCAGATAGGGACCGTACCGTTGCACCGCGATATCGACGTTATTCTCGAGCGCCAGGGCGATCACGTCTTGTGCTGTCAGATAAAGATTGCCCGCGCGAATCAGCGAATCCAGGCGCGACGTATTGGTCAGCTTCGCGGGCGAAACCACGCGCCGCTCCAGATGAAAAGGCCGGAGCAGCGGCCCTACTACCGGTAGCGGGGCCGGTGTTTGAATCGTGATTTCCTGCGAGACAGCGGTGCTGGCCGCTACGCCAATGATGATAATAATGTTCCAGAGTGTGCGCATGGTCAATAGAAATCCTAGCTCAGCCGTCCCAAAACATGTTGTGGTTCGGGTGTTGCTGCTGCAATCTCGGGTCCATCTCTCGCCGCGAGCGGGGTGATTGTTGTGCGGATTCTCCCGCTCAGGAGTGTCCGATTTCGCTACTCGCTGTCCGCTTCCGAAACTTAATTCCCGCTAACATGGTCCAAATCAGGGAGGTGTACGTTGGCTGCAACAGTGTGGAAGGGCTTCGTCAGTTTCGGGCTGGTTTCGTTCCCCGTTCGATTGCTGGTGGCGGCGCGCGACAAGTCCATCCGGTTTCATCTGCTCCACAAGAAGGATCTGTCGCGCGTCAAGGAGGTGTATTTCTGCCAAACGGAAGATAAACCGCTGGAGCGCGAAGATCTGGTGAAGGGCTTTGAAGTGAGCAAGGACGAATACGTCGTGGTCGATCAATCCGAGTTGGACAAGATCGCGCCGAAAACGGCCAAGGTGATGGACATCCTTGAATTCGTCAAGGCCGATGATTTCGATCCGGTGTTTCTCGACAAGTCATACCATGTGATACCGGATGGCGGCGTCTCCAAGCCGTACGCGCTTTTTCGCGAGGCCATGAAGCGGCGCGGCCAGTACGCGATCGCGAAAGTGGCCATGCACAACCGGGAACACATTGTCGTGATCCGCCCGGACGGCAAGGAACTGATGCTGCACACCATGTTCTTCGCGAACGAGATTCAATCAGTTGAAGTAAAGACCGGCGTGGAGAAGTTTTCCGCCAAAGAATTGAAGTTAGCCGGTCAACTGATCGATACATTGGCCGGCAAGTTCGATCCCGCCAAATTCCATGACGAATATCAAGACAATCTTCAACAACTGATCGAGCAGAAGCAAAAGGGAGAACGCGTGACCGTGTCCAAGCGGGAAAAGCCCGCGCCCGTGGTCAACATCCTGGATGCCCTGCGAAAGAGCCTGGCCGAAAACAAATCCAACGGTAAGGCCAGGCCGCGAACGAAAGCGAAAAAACGCAGTGCCGCTTAGCTCAGGCTTTCGGCGCTATATCGTGCGATTAAGCCCGTGCGCACGGCATGCCGGTAAATGCTGCGAAAGAACCAGCTCGCCAGCAGGAGAAAGATCAGATCGAGCGCCGCTCCCCAAAACAGCGCCGACGGCGAACCCGGCCGTTTCAGCACGATGCTCCGCAGATTCTCGAACACGTAGGCCGGCGGCAACAGGCGTGAGAGAGCTCGCATCCAGCTCGGCAGCGTGGAGAGCGGATAGAAAACGCCGGCAAATGGCGAAATCAGCGCGGGAATCGGCCAGATAAACCACTCCGAAGCCGGACCCAGCCGCAGTACGATCCCGCAGCCGATGATGCCCAGCGCGATGCCGAACAGGAACAGCACCAGCAGATAGGGCACCAGCAGTACTCCGTACAGAAAGAACGACAGGCCGAAGACCGCGACGGCGAGAACCAGCATCACGACCAGGCCAATGGAGCTGGTGGCGATGCTCGAAAGCACCAGGCCGCTGACGTATTCCCAAATGGAAAGCGGCGTCGCAAAAACGTTCAGGAAATTGCGCGACCACACGTCCTCAAAGAACGTGGTGGTGACGCCTTGCATGACGCGGATGAAAAAGTCCCACAGCAGGACCGCGCCCAGCAGCGACGGCACAAAGTTGAATCCAGACCCACTGACGGCATTCAGGTACTTGGTGATGAACCCCCAGGTCACCATGTCGATGGCCACCCACGCGAACAGCGGCAGTACACGCGCGCGGCTCCCCTGCATCAGATAGAACTGGCGCAGCACAATCGCCGAGGTTCGCCGGAATGAAAACATGCGTTACGCGCGCTCCACTGGATTCGCATGCGGGCGATCGGTAGCAGGGCGATTGGCCACGGTGATGAACAGCTCTTCCAGTGTCTCTTTGCCGTGTAGGGCCGGCAGCGTTCGCGGGTCGCCCTGCAGCAAAATCCTTCCGTGCGAAAGAAACAGCACGCGATCGCAAACGTCTTCCACTTCGTACATGTTGTGAGACGTCCATAGCACGCCGACCTTCCCGGCCGCCGCGTATTCGCGAATCTGGATACGAATCTCGCGCGCGATCGCCGGATCGAGCGACGCCGTCGGCTCATCCAGCAGCAGCAACGCAGGCTGATTCAGCATCGCTTTGGCCAGGCTGACGCGGGTCTGTTCGCCGGAAGAGAGCACGCCGCACTTTACGTGACGAAACGGGAGCAGATCATATTGCTCCAGCAGGGTCTCAATGCGGGCGTTCAAATCCTGGACGCAGTAAATCATCCCGAAGAATCGCAGGTTCTGAAGCACCGTCAAATTGCCGGGCAACGGCGCGTAAACGGCCGCGAAATTAGTGCGCTGCAGCACTTGCGACCGCTTGGTGGCGATGTCGAGATCCTCCACGAGAATAGTGCCGGAAGTGGGCTCCAGCACGCCCAGAATCATGTTGATTGTAGTGGTCTTGCCTGCGCCATTCGGACCAAGAAGCCCCACGATCTCATTGCGATTCACCTCAAATGAGACACCATCAACGGCTACAGTCGTGCCATATTCCTTGCGCAGATCGCGGACTGAAAGGACCTTCGGGGTCATCCTTTAGTGTGACACGCCGGTTGAAACAAATTGTCACCTGCGATGTCAAACTGGCAGGAGTTTCACATGAGGGTGATTGGCGATTTCCTGTTTCTGATTCTGTTCTTCATGCTGATTGGCGTTTGGCTGGTGATGTGGATCGGTTTCCATTTGGTTGGCGGCGCGATTCACTTGCTCCTGATCATCGCGGCGGTTGCTCTACTGCTACACCTGTTCCGCCGCCGTACTGCGTAGCGGTCTCCTGTTCGCCTCTAAGCGAACGCCCGCACCGGATCCTTGCCATCCCAGCCCAGCGAAGCCCGGTAGAATCCGGTAAATATGGGCTCAAAATCAGCGCCCAGCTCGATCAACTCCACCATGCCGGGCAGTTCCGAGGTGGTGTCCATGTAAGCAACCCGGCCGCCGCTCGGTACGCGCAGAAAGAACGCCAGTTCGGCGCCCCGCTTCCGAAAAGTCTCCACGTCGCGATCGAAATTCTTGCTCCCGACGCCCCAATGATGGAAGCCGTATCCGCGCCGGTCAATCGTTTCGCGATACACCGACGGCGCGTGATTATTCGGCTGAATCAGCTCGATCATCATGTGCCCGGCAAAGCTCATCGCAATCGCGACGTCGGCTTCAGATGCGTGGCCCCGATACAACGCGTCCACGCCCGTGAAATGCTCCAACAGGAACCACGGGCCAACCTTGAGCTGGCCCACCCACTTGTCGATCGCGCGGTGGATGTCTTCCACCACGTAAGCCGTTTGAATGATGCCATCGTCAGGCTGGCCGAAATTCAGGAGACTCATGCCATCGTATTATAGGCAAATGCCCATCTTCCGATGCATCGCCATCCTGAGCATCTTCCTCGTGTTGCTCATCCCTTCACTCGTTCGCGCCGACGTGGCCGACTCTGCGGCGAACGGATTCACCGTCAAACTCGCCATCGCCATTGAAGCTCCTCCACAAGAGGTCTACGGCCGCCTGGTTCACAACGTCGGCGATTGGTGGGACCCGATGCACACCTTCTCCGGCGATGCGCATAATCTGAGCATCGATGACAAGCCCATGGGGTGCTTCTGCGAAAAACTTCCCGGCGGCGGAGGCGTCCGGCACCTGGAGGTGGTGTACGCCGAACCCGGCAAGAGGTTAGTGTTCTCCGGTGGGTTGGGGCCGCTCGAATCCATGGCAGCAACCGGCAGCCTGACCATTCAGTTGGCCCCGGCAGGCGCCGGAACGAAACTGACGGCAGTCTATGCCGTGACCGGCTACTTCCCCGCCGGCATGAACACTTGGGCGCCGCCCGTGGATGTGGTGCTGACGCAGCAGTTCCAGCGCCTGAAGAGCTTCATCGAAAATGGAAAGGCCGCCCCGAAATAGGAGCGGCCGTAAAGCGAACGTTGCGCTGAACTGCTACGCCCAGCTAAATCCGCTCTTCACCAAAGGTGTTTCACGGATGCGCGTCCCGGAAGCAGTGAAGATCGCATTACAGACGGCAGGCAGAATCGGCGGCAACGCCGGTTCACCCAACCCGGTCGGCGGATTGTCGGTCTTCAGGAAGTGCACTTCGATCTCCGGCGCCTGCGAGATGCGCACCATCGGATGCTTGTCGTAGTTGTGCTGCATCACCCGGCCGTTTTCGAGCGTGATTTCCTGGCCCATCAGTTCGCTCAGACCGTCGATCACCGCGCCTTGCGCCAGGTTCTCGGCGAAATGCGGATTGATGATCTGGCTGCCGATATCAGCGGCCACCCATACCTTGTGTACCCTCAGCTTGTTGCCGGAGCTCACGCTCACATCGGCCACCTCGGCGAAGTAGCCCATATGGCTGAAGTGGAACGCGACGCCCATCGCGCGGCCGGATTCGGCCGGACGCTTGCCCCAGCCCGACTTTTCGCGAACCAGCTTCAGCACGCCGCTGGTGCGCTCGGCACTGAACTCGGGACCACCGAATCCGCCCCTTCCTGGCGGCGGCGCAGGAGCCGGCAGCGGTTTGTTTTCGAGCAAAGCCAGGCGGAACTCCAACGGGTCCTTGCCCGCGGCATGCGCCAGCTCGTCGATAAACGACTGAATCACAAACGCGTAAACATTGCTGCCCGGCGCTCGCAACGCACCCGTCTTCAACCACAGCAGCTGATTACTGTTGTGCAGCGCGTAATTGGGAATGAAGCGGGCGGGGAACTCGGTAGGCGACATGGTGGTAGAAGGCGCGGGTTTGTCATCCTCGCCCCAGCTAACGAAAAGATTCTGCCATGCGACAATTTTGCCCGATCCATCCAGGCCGGCCTTCAGGAACTGGAAGCCGCCCGGGCGATAATAATCATGCTCGAAGTCGTCCTCGCGGCTCCAAAGCAGTTTCACGGGCGCGTTCACCTTCCTCGAAATCCAGGCCGACTCCACCATGTAGTCGTTAGTCAAACGACGGCCGAAGCCGCCGCCGCCACGCTGCATATGAATGGTGACGTCCTTCTCTGGAATCCCCAGCGTCTTCGCCACCAGCGACCGGCCGCCGCCCGGCACCTGGCTGTTGGACCAGATCTCGATCTTGTCGCCTTGCCAATGCGCGGTGCAATTCTGCGGCTCCAGTGGCGCATGTGAAATGAACGGATAAGAGTAAGCTCCTTCCACGACTTTGGCGGCGCCCTTCAAGGCCTCCTCTGGGTCTCCGTCCTTGCGAAGCGTCTTTCCGGGCGGTTGCTTGGAAAGCTCCGACGCCTTCTGCGCGAAGCCTTCGCTCGATTGCGACGCGCCCTGTCCTTCGTCCCATTTCACCTGCAGCTTCTTACGCGCCGTCTGCGCCTGCCACCACGTATCGGCGACAATCGCGATGCCCGGCTCCAGCGCGTCTCCGGCCCAAACCGGTCCTATCTTCACCGTGCCTTCCACCACGAACGCGTCGCGTATGCCCGGCATGGCCTTGATCTCATCCAGATTCGCGCTTATCACTTTACCCGCGAACACCGGGCATTTCTGATACGCCGCGAACAGCATGTTCGGCAGCGTGAAATCGATGGCGAAGAGCGGCTTTCCGGTGACGATCTTGGGAGTGTCAACGCCGCGCTGGCTGTGGCCGACGATGGTGTAATCCTTCGGATCCTTGAACGCCACCTTCTGGAGATCCGGGACCGGCATAGAGCCCAATTTGCTTGCCAGCTCGCCGTAGCCGATCGATTTGCCGGAGCCTTTGTGATGCACGCGGCCCATCGACGCCGAGCACTCGGTCGCGGGGACCTTCCAGGTCTCGGCTGCCGCGCTAATCAGCATCTCGCGCCCGGCTGCGCCCACGCGCCGCATCGGGTCCCAGTTAAACGGCGTTGCCAGGCTGCCGCCCGCGAACTGTCCGGCGTATTTGGTGTCGTCGAAATCGGTCTGCTCGATCTTCACCCGCTTCCAGTCGGCATCCAGCTCTTCAGCGATCAGCATGGGCAGCATGGTTTTCACGCCCTGGCCCACTTCCGGGTCCTTGGCCATGATGGTGACCTCGCCATCCGGAGCGATCTTGATGTAGTTACTCGGTACCGGAGGTGCCGAAGGTCCGAATTGCGCCGAGGCCTTTTCCGGTTTCATGTACAAGCCGAGCAGCACGCCGCCGCCGGCCAGCGAAGTCACGCGTAAGAATGAACGTCGATTGACAAGCATGATGTTTTCGTTGCCTCCTTATTCCTGAGCTCCGCTTTGTCCCGCCGCTACTTCCGACGGCTTTTTCAGCTTGCTGGTCGTCGCGATTTCGGCCGCCTTATGGATGGCCTGGCGGATGCGAACATAGGTTCCGCAACGGCACAGGTTCCCATTCATGGCCGAGTTGATTTCCTGATCGGTGGGTTTCGGTGTCTTGGCGAGCAATGCCGAGGCCGACATCATCTGTCCGGCTTGGCAGTATCCGCACTGCGGCACATCGATTTCCATCCAAGCCAGCTGCACCGGATGATTCCCGTCCGCCGATAGCCCTTCGAGCGTCGTGATGGGCGCTTTGGCCGCGGATACGGGGATCTGGCAGCTTCGCACGGCCTTGCCGTTCAGGTGCACAGTGCAGGCGCCGCACTGGCCGATTCCGCAGCCGTACTTTGTCCCTTTCAGTTTCAGAACATCGCGGATCACCCACAAAAGGGGCGTATCCGTGGCTACATCGACGGTGGTGGACCGTCCGTTCACCGTAAGTTGGAAAGCCATGACGGCAGTCTCCTATCTGCTATCTTGCACCTCGTATCATACCTGTTTTGCCAGCCCCTGGAGGATGGCGCCGGCTCCGTCGCGGGGCTTGTATCTTATAGATGCCACTGTAGTTTATAAAGGAAACGCTCTCGGATATTGACGGATGTCATCGCGCACTTGGCGGAACGCCTGGAGCTTTGCTTCCTCAGGCCCTTACACCGCCGCCGGGTCTTCAAAAGCATACTGTTCCCGCGGCTCGGATAAATCTGGCAGCTTTCCCTGGGGTTGTCGCAAACCGTAAGAACGTAATCGAAATTCCGCGCCGCGAATTCGTCCACCGATTTCGACAGCTGGCCCGAAATGTCCATGCCGATCTCCCGTGTCACCCTGACCGCCTTCGCGGGCACCTGGCTCGGCCGCGTTCCCGCGCCGGACACTTCGAAGCGGTCCCGGCGTCACGCCGCAACAGCCCCTCCGCTATCTGGCAGCGCACCGGGTTGCAGCCCTGCGATGCGCAGTCGAGGTTCGGCCCTATCGCCAAAACATGCCGGTGCAGTGGAAATCCCGAAGAAGCGCCAAAGACCGCTACTTGGCCCGCGCCGGCGGCCTGCGATGATACCCGGGCCGGTACTGATAGTGGCACGTCACGCACGCCGCATTGAGCGGATCGTTGAGCGCGCGAATCGCATCGAGATTCTTGTCTTGCGCGGCCTGGAACGCCTTTCCGCCCAGGTCAATCAGCATCTTTGACTCGGTGATCCAATTCTTCTGGTCGCGCGCGCGCCCATCCATCATGAGCAGGTTTCCCGATTCGGCCAGCATCAGCGCCTGGCCCCGCAGAACGTCCCAATCATGCTGATTTTTGGGCGGCTCACGATCCACATAGAAAATCGCATCCGACGTCGGATAAATAATGTCGATCATCAGTTGGCTCATCGTGCCCACCGGCTGGAACGCCGCGGACGGTTGCGCCGGCGCCTGCGCCATAGCGGCCACGCCCAGCAGACCCGCACCCGCAATCAGACACAATCCCATGCTTCGCATGCGCTCGCCTCCCGATCGAAGTGATTCTATCACCCTGTCCTCGATCTAACGCACTGTGCGTTATAAACTTGTCGCGGCCAAGTGAGAAGTTCCTAATTGAGCCAAGTAGAAAGTTCGGTGATTATGCACTTGACACAAAAGTAGATTTGCGCCATACTTAATTCATGGCAGGCAAGTCACACCGGATCGGTAAGAGCCTCATAGAGATTACACAGTCTTTTGGCACCGATGAGCAGTGCCGAGCCTATCTGGAGTCCGCACGCTGGCCTGAAGGTGTGCGCTGCCTGAAGTGTGATGGCGACAAGGTCGTAAAGTTCACAACCGAGGAATCGAAGCGCAAAAAGAAGTACGTCTCAAAAGTCACCGGCCAAGAGAAAGACCATGTCATTCCGGCCCGTACGCTGTACCGCTGCCTCAATACCGAGTGCGGCCATCAGTTCGCCGTCACGACCGGCACGCTTTTTAACGACAGCCATCTGCCTTTGAGCAAGTGGTTTCTTGCGATCGGTATCATGTGCAACGCGAAAAAGAGCGTATCCGCAAAACAGATGGAGCGTGACCTTGGCGTCAACTATCGCACGGCATGGTATCTCAATCACCGCATCCGCAAAGCCATGGACGAAGGCATAGAAGGTATGTTTAGCGGGACAGTCGAAGTCGATGAAACCTATGTCGGTGGCCGCTACGATAAACGGCGCAACCGCGAAGCGTGGGAGAAACAGGGCGTAGTCGGAGCGCTGCAACGCAGCACGCCAGCGCAAGCATCACAGGTGCGCGTGCAACAAATCAGCACGCCCAGCAAGACCGTTCTGACTGGGTTTGTTCGCAAGAATGTTTCGACCGATGCCGAGATACTCTACACCGATGAGTATCCAGCCTACAAGTCCCTGAAGGCCGATTATCGGCATGACATAGTGCGCCACAAGGCGCTGGAATACGTTCGCGGCGATGTTCACACTCAGAGCATCGAGAACTTTTGGAGCTTGTTCAAACGCGGTGTGATAGGTTCCTTCCACAAGGTCTCAACCAAGCACTTGGACCGTTATCTTGCGGAGTTTTGCTTCCGGTTCAATCACCGCCGCAATGAGGAATTGTTCGCGCTAACAATTCTGAATCTTGTGATAGCAGCCGCGATGCCCTACGCGAAACTCACCGCGAAGACTTCCGAACCTGGGGCGGCTTCCGATCCTTCCGAGGACGGCCCCTTCTAGGGTCAGTTACTATCTCCGATTTGCTCATTGGTGGCGTGCTGAGAAGCTTCGTAAGCACCGCATCGAACTGTCGCTTTTCAACCTTCACGTTGATTCCCGCTACAATTGGTCTTTAAATTTGGAAAAGCCCGGCCCGAAGACCGGGGCTTCTCGATTGGATCTAGACACCCCAATCGTAGCCCTACTTCCGCGCCGCGCGCAAGAGGCGCGATTGACGCGACGGCAGATTATATCTAGGGCAGCGCAGAAAGCATTAGCCGAGTTATCTACCAAGCGAGACTTCCCACAAAGTCAGATCAAGATACGGGAAAGGCTCGTGGAATTTGAGAAGGCACGCCCAGAAAACAGTAGACGACCAGGGACGCCGGAACAACTGGAGCTGGCCCTGGAGTTGTTTGACATACAAGCAGATGCCTATCTCGAATTTGTTAATGACTCGGATTCTCAAAAGTTGTACATAGCAATTCTGGGCGGGTGCGAATATGGCGCGTGGGATTTCTACATCGGCACGAATGGTACAGAATTTGAACTCTCCAATCTCTTTCCGAGTCAGGTGAGAAGAATTGAAGATCGTAAATTTCACTGGATCAATGAGGGCTGGAAACAAGTCGATGCTGGAAGCCGAGTCTCCACATCGAAAGATCCTCCGAACGAATCCGGCGAACGACAATCGCCGGATCGTGCTCTTTTGCTCAGAGATACCGTTTCAACTATGAGTCAGAAACTCGATGAGATCATCCTACGTGAGGATGTCTCCCATGAGGAACTAGCAAGCAGAATAAAGATCGGGCGCACGACATATTTCGAGGTTAAAGCTGGGCGTGGTGGACGCAAAGCCCGGAGGAAAGTTGAGAACTTTGTATCCTCGTGGTATCAACGACATACATCATGAAACAGTACTGAATCGGGACTGATCGGGACTTGTCCAGACTGATTGGGACGATGGCCGGTACTGATTGTGTATTCCTGGTGCTCTATCCTCGAAGCATGAAACCAATACAGGCAACCGCGCAACGCGAGCCTACCGGCGCTGTGAGGAAGTAGTTTGCGATGGCCCGAGTCCCTCAAACTTTCTAGGGGCTGATGACTCGGGCCGAGGTGGGCATTCCGTGCTTGCGGAGGGTACCCTGGCTGGCGCTAGGAGCGGTCTTATAAACCGCGAACGTCTTCGGGCGTTGGGGTCCGATCCCCCCACCCTCCGCCATTATCTCATGCTCTCAAGTTTGGTGGGGCCGACTTATAATCGGCTGATCCTTCCAGGGGACGCGGTTCGACTCCGCCGTCCTCCGCTCGACAATTCCGGTATATATTCGTGATATTCTCGTCTCACAACCCGCCGGGTAGCTCCCGGTTTAATTTGTTGCGGAGCGAGAGCCTATTCCTTTCGCTCCGTACCTTGAATAGGAAGGCACATGGCTATTTCTCTTACCGTGCAAATAGTACGCGTCAAACGGATATACACACGCAAAAATGAGTTCGATACGCTGGATGCATTTTCAGATAAAGAGGACGACCTGCACGAAGTTCTCAATGGCTATCTCAGAAAATACAAGGGCCAGGAATATCGCGCGAAAGATTCCAAAGAGGTGCTTGAGGTGAAGCGATTGCACGCGGAGGGGCGACAACTCGAAGGCTTTGTAGATGCCGGACCCTACGGGAGTTCGAGTGACATCCGCAATCTAGATACTTTTAAGACGGTGGCTTATAGGAAGGGGACACGAGACGTTGATATGAGGCCATTCTACTTTCTCTTTGACCTGCCGGAGGGTCGAGATCGTGGATTTCTCATCCTGCAACAAACCGGGGGCGAAGGCGTGCAGTCCCTGCTATTCGAAATGCTGCGATCTGAATTCGACCGCGATTATCCCGAGCAACGGCTTCGCCTCAAGCCGTACGTACCCAAAGAACTCGTAGACCAAGTAAACAAATCACCCGTGGCCCAAGTACGTTTTGCAAAGTATAAAGCACCTTCTGATCTCGCGAGCGAGGTTCTCGGCAGGAAAACTCCCGTCGAGGGCACGATGGAACTAATTATCAAGTTTCGGGAAGACAGCGTGACCCCGCAAACGATTCGAAACTTCCTCAACAAGCACCAGGGCGGAGAATCGGTGCTCGAACTAGAAGGGCTGGAATTTCCCTACGACCATGTTAAGATTCAAGTGAACATTAACGGGAAGCGCCGAACCATGGACGTAGCTGACCCGACGAAATTGCGGCCCAGTTTTGATGTGACCGAACAACTCGCTCCTATGGGTGCGAATGGCCATCCACGTTTTGCTGCAATCTCACAGATTGCAAAAGAGATCATGTCCGACATCAACAGCGTCCTTTACCCCCGCCGCGATGCTACTGGATAAAATCGATCCCGGTCCCATTATCTCGGACCACCTAGCAACTCTGTACGACTACGGTGCAAGCAAACGTTCGTTTCTTGACATTGTCCTTTTTTTTGGCGTGCCTTTGATCGTTGCCGCCCTAGCCGTCGAACTCGCTGGGATCCGAATTCGCGTTGCTGCTGTAACTGCGATCCTGACAGCCTCCGCCCTCTTCATAGGGTTGCTACCGAACCTGCTAGTTTTGGTCCTTACTTTCCTCGACAAGGCCAAGGGCGACCCCTCAGACACCCACTTGCAAGACCGCAAGCGTTTCATGCGCGAGATCGCTGCGCACGTAAGTTTCGCATTCCTGCTTTCGCTCATGTTAGCCAGCATTGCAACAACGGCGTTGATGATGCTGCACAGAGATGACGAAGCAAGTGGACCGGTGCTTACCTTCGCTTTAATTGCGGGCAGCGCCTGCCTCGTGCTGACACTTTTGATGCTGATCCGTCGGATGCACATCCTCATTGTTTCGGAGTTCGAACTCCATAAGTTCGGATCAAAAGTAAAGAAAACTGCCTGATAATTTTTCCGGCCTGTAACGCCCACACAATAGCGTGGGCCACGCTATTGTGTCAACTGCATAATCCCCGAAAGTTCCTCTTGACAGCCGAAAGGCAGAAGGATGGAACGAATCGCGATGAGCCAAGAGGAACGGGACTGGTTAGATTGGCTGAAACGAGCCCAGGAAGGAAGTATGAGCCAACGGGAAGCTGCCCAGAAAATGGGAGTGAGCGACCGTTGGGTGCGCCAGCTTGTGAAGCGCATGGCCAAGCAAGGGGATGCGGTGGTGGTGCATGGGCTGCGGGGGCGGCCGTCCAATCGCAAGCTTCCGGCTGAGATGCACAGACAAGCTCTGGCGATCCTGAAGCAGCCGGATTGGCACGATTTTGGACCGACGTTCGCCGCCGAACAGTTGGCCAAGCGGCACCAGATCCAGGTGGGCAAAGAGACCCTGCGGGGATGGATGATGGAAGCCGGATTGTGGAAGAGCAAATCGCGCCGGCTGCAAGAGGTGCACGGTTGGCGGCCGCGGCGGAATGCCTTTGGGGAGCTGGTGCAATGGGACACCTCGGAGCACGACTGGCTGGAAGGCAGGGGGCCAGTGCGTTACCTGGTGCGGATGATCGATGACGCCACCAGTTGGAGTTGGGGGCGTTTCGTAGAACGCGATGCGACCCGGCACAACATGGGAGTGCTGTGGGAGTACCTGGAGAAAAATGGGCGCATGGTGGATGTCTACACCGATCGAGATTCCATGTTCACGGTTCCGCCACGACCCGGAGAGAGCCCCGACCAACAGCGCCAGGCAGACCGCCTGACACAACTGGGGCGAGCCTTGCGTGAGTTGGGAATCGGTTCGATTTTGGCCTATTCTCCCCAGGCCAAAGGACGCATTGAACGCAGTTTTTTAACGGCGCAAGATCGATTGGTGAAGCATCTGCGTTTGGCGAAAGTGTCGACTCTGGAAGGCGCCAATGCGTTTCTGGAGAAAGAGTATTGGCCGGAATGGAATGCGCATTTCGCCCGGCCGGTTGCAGACTTCCCCAACCAGCATCGGGCGCTGACACCGCCACTGGACCTGGCCGCCATTCTGAGTCACGTGGAAGAGCGGGTGATCGGCAACGACTACACGTTCTCCTTCGCCGGCCATCGCTACCAGATCGCGCGCGCTGCGGCGCAGGCTGGCATGCGACGCCAGCGGCTGGGCGTGGAACTCCGCCTCGACGGCGAGTTGAAGGCGCGCTATCAGGGTGGCTACGTGGAGATCAGCGAGTGCGGCGTGCGGGCCATCGCGGTTGCGCCGAAGACCAGCAAGCCAGTTCGCAAAGACCACAATGCGGGAGGTCGGAGTAATTGGATGCAGGGCTTCTTCGATCGCCCCAGCCCACCGCTGTGGAAGTTGATTGGAGACTGAGGTGAAAACCCAATATGGAAGGCGCGCTTCTTTAAAGCCCAAAGCCTCAGCTCAGAGGTTTCACCAAAGCAATGGATCCCGGCTCGTCAAAACCCTCCTGGCGCTCCGGAAACACTCACGGGTTTTGCGTCACAGGAGGGCATCCGCCGATTGCTTCGGAGCCAACCCCGTCGCCTCGGCTTTGGGCAACCGCCCCAGGCGCGACCCCGGTGCGGCTGTGCGAACATACCATGAGGGTCTCAAGCCGACCCTCAAAACCGGAACTTTCTACTTGGCTGGAAACCGGAACTTTCTATTTGGCTCCGACACTGTGCGTTATAAACTCTCCTCATGGTCTTCACGAAGAGCCTGCGCGAGGCGGTGAGGCGTGGCGACATAACGTGCAGCGTCCGTATTTGGATGCATCCGCACGTGAAGGCTGGAGGGCGCTATCCCATGGAAGAGGGCGAGATCGAAGTCGTCTCCATCCGGCAAATCGATTACTTCGATATCACTCACCAACTCGCGCGCGAATCGGGGTTTGCGGATGTCGATGCCCTGCTGAAGGTCGCGAAACACGGCAAAGGCCAGAATGTCTATGTAGTCCGGTTCGTTTATTTGCCTCCTCGCGGCAAAGGCCCGCGCAAGCAGGCCTGAAGCGCCCAGGCCTGTAATCGCTATACAATGGCCACCAGTATGATTCGGCTCTCCTTATTGATGGCGGCCATCGCCGCGACCTTATCCGGGCAGGTGGTGAAGAATTTCGTGCCGGTGACGCAAGACATGCTTCTGCATCCCAGCCCCGACGATTGGCTGATGTACAGCCGCACCTACGATGCGCAGCGCTTCAGCCCTCTCAAGCAGGTGAATCGCGAGAACGTCGGCGAGCTCCGCATGGCGTGGACGCGCGGCCTGGGCCCCGGCACCAGCGAGACCATTCCCATCGTCCATGATGGCGTCATGTATCTGGTCGAGCCCGGCGCCATTATCGAAGCGCTGGACGCCACCAACGGCGATCTTATCTGGCAGTACAAGCGCAAGGTTCCGAGTGCCGCCGCCAGCACCGCGCGCACCAAATCGCTCGCCATTTATCAGGACGTGATTCTCTACACCGCGCCCGACGGTTACGTGGTCGGCCTGGATGCCCGGACCGGCGAGCAGCGCTGGGAAACCAGTACTGGCACTGGACAGAACACCTCGGGCCCCATCGTTGTCGAAGGCAAGGTGATCTCAGGACGCGGCTGCGGCAAGACGCGCGACACCTGCTTTATCGCCGCGCAGGACGCCCTCACCGGCAAGGACGTCTGGAAGTTCTACAACGTTCCAGCGCCGGGCGAGCCAGGCAGCGAGACCTGGGGCAAGGATTTTAAGGACACCAATCTCGCCTCCACCTGGGGACTGCCCGGCACCTACGATCCCGTCCGCAAAACGCTCTACTGGGGCGTCGCGAATCCCATGCCTAACACGCGCCTCCAGCGCCACGATGGCGATCCCGACGGCACCTCGCGCACCACGCCCGCCGATCTTTACAGCAACTCCACTGTCGCGCTCGATCCGGAAACGGGCAAGCTCAAATGGTATTACCAACATCTGCCCGCCGACGATTGGGACATGGACTACACGCACGAGCGTACGCTGGTCCGCGAAAAATTCAATCCCGACCCGAAGTACGTGAAGTGGTTTAATCCCGATATTCCGCGCGGCGAAGAGCACGACGTGGCTGTGATGGTGGGCGAGGGCGGCGGAGTTTTCGAGATCGACCGCGGCACCGGCCAGTTCCTCTGGGCCACGCCTTTTCCGTACGATGATCCGCTGTTTCTCATTTCCAATATCGACGGCAAAACCGGCAAGGTCACCATCAATTTCAACCTGGTAAACAAGAAGCCCGGCGAAGAGCATATTATTTGCTCCTACAACACGCGCAGCTTCTGGCCTACTGCCTATGACCCGGACACCAATTCGCTGTATGTGCCCTACATCGACAATTGCCTGGACATGGTGTCGGCCACCACGGAGCCGAAGGCGCCCGAGCGCCGCAAACCGGTGCCGCGCCCGGGATCCGATCCCAACGCGCTCACCGCCATCGGCAAGATTAATCTCGAGACCGGCGAGGTGCAGCGGATAAACGTGGGACGTTCGCCTTCGGACGGAGCAGCGTTAGTCACCGCGGGTGGACTGTTGTTTCAGGGCGATCTGAACCGCCGCTTCCGCGCCTACGATGCCGCCACCGGCAAGAAGCTTTGGGAATCCATCCTCGGCGGATCCATTTCAGTGAGCACCATCACGTACGCCGTCAATGGCAAACAGTACGTCGCTGTCATGACCGGCAACGGGCTCTTGGATGGCGTATTGCTGGGCGAAACTCCTGAGCTGCATCCGCCGCGCGGCATCAACGGAATTTACGCCTTCGCGCTGCCTTAGCCGAACGGCGCCTAAACCGCGCCATCCGCGCCGCCCCACAGGTTCATGGTGTTCAACTCGTCACGCCCGCAAGCCTTGAGATAGCAGAAAAGCTGAGTCCGGTAAGCAGCATGACCGGCGAGGACCAGATTCACCAGCAGCGCCCCGCGCGAAGATACGCGCCCGAACATATTGACGTCGCCGCGGAAATCCGCCTCGGTCCAATCGGCTAAGACGCGGGCGTATTCGTCGGACTGTTTTTCGATTGCGGCGACAGCCTGATCATAGCTCATCTTTTTCGCGGCCTCTTCCGCCGGCCGCCAAACAGCGCCCAGGGCAGCCCGGTCGAAAGTTCCCGTTTTAATGATGGCGACTTGAGTTGGGCCCATGATCGCCATGTACCGTAGCAGTTCCAGCGTGCTGCGCTGCGTGCCCGTCGGCCGGTAATCGAGTTTCGATGGGTCCACTTTGCCGGCCAGATGCACCAGGATGCGGACTTCATTCTGAAGAGAGCTGATCAGTTCTTCTTTTGTCAGGACCATGACGGATTATCGCTCTCCGCGCGAATGCGCTGGAAGATCTCAGCCGCCGAGATCCCGTTGCGATACTTCTCCCGTACGCGATCAACGATCGCATCATACTTTAGCCAGGTCTTCACCGTCTGCTCGGTGCGCTGGATGGTCCCATCCGCGCGCAGCACCAGCATCTCCGTTTCATCCGTGCGAAAATCGCCATCCACTTCGCCCTTCTTGCCGCAAATGAGGATGGTTTGAGCCGGTTCAGCTCCGCGCGAAGAGTGGGTCAATGTCAGGTAGGAATCTCCCAGATCGATTTGCCGGCAAAAGTACCGCGCCAGCGTCGTGCTGCCGTCGTCGCTTGTAAACTCCACCGAGCTTTCCAGTTCATAGCCGTTCGGAATATCACGGCATGCCATGTCCAAGAGCCGCGGACTATTCGTCGTTGATTCCATGCGCATCTCCAAAGCCGACCGCACCACGCCGAAGACGTCGAGCAGCGTGAGATTAGAGTCTTGGAGCAGCGCGTCAAACTCCGGCCCGTAGCGCGACCGCCACCAGCGCGGATAGAAACGAGCAAGCCACAGCGCCAGGCGCTTCATGCGTGCCTCAACCTCTTCAAGCCCGTGCGGACGATCTGGTTCAACCCCGAAAGCTGTTCTTCCAGATGCCGCCGGCCCTCCGCCGTGAGCGTGTAAGGCTGCCGCCGGTCTTCGGAAGCTTTCAGCGGCCGAATCCAGCCGCGCTGCTCCAGCCGCGTAATCGCGCCGTACAGAGTCCCTGGCCCCAGCCGCACGCCGCCGAAACGCTCGATGTCTTCCATCATGGCGTAGCCGTGTTTATCGCCTTCGGCCAGGCTGGCGAGAACCAGCAGATTCGGATCGGACATTGCTATTACGTACCGCGTAATATCGTCTCACGTAGTAGCAAGGCCGTCAAGAGAAATTCCTGGATCGCCTCCCTCTGAGCGGGAATGTAATGACCGGCTTCCGGCAAGTAGCGAATCTTGGCTTGCGGGACGTTTTGCTCCAGCCGGGCTTTGGTCTCGGCCGAATCCAGCAGAACGTCTTTTCCGCCCAGAATCGCCAGCACCGGCATGGTCAGCCGCCGCAGAGCGTCGTCGCCGAAGACCGGCAGTTTCACCAAGCGCGGGCGGAGATTCCTATGAATCAGCGCGATGAAATCCATAAACGCTTGCAGGGCCGGCGACGGATTCGCTGGCCCGCGCCCCAGGACCAATTCGGCCGCTTTGCGCTTTCCCCATTCGCCAAACAAACGCAAGGGAATTGTTTTGAACACAATGCCGATCTTCTGCCGCCCCACCCCGCCCGGACAAAGGACGGCCAGGCTTTCCACGCGCTCCGGCCGCCGCGTCGCGTAATCCAGCGCCAGCCAGCCGCCCAGCGACACGCCCACCATCGACGCGCGCGCCAGCGATAACGCCAGCATCACATCGTCCAACCACAGCGCATGCGCCTCCGATGCCAGCGGCGGCCGCGATGGCGCGCTCGATCCGGCCTCACCAATGACGTCGACGGCATAAATCCGAAAATGCGCCGCCCAAGACGCGACGTCGCCCATCCATATCGCCGAGTTGGACATGGCGCCGTGGAGCAGCAGCAACGGAGGAGCGTTTTCGTCGCCGCACGCGATGAGGAATGTCTCGCCTTCGCGGGTTGGAACGCGTAGCTGCTGATTTGGCACGGGCCAATATTTTAGGATCTCGAGGTATCGCTCGCGCACGGCGCGCTCGCCGTCAGCCGAGTTGTAGACGCTTTTCATTTTTCGGACTCCAGAATGAGGGTGATCAGTTTGAAGTACGCAGCATTTTGCTCCATGCTGCCCACCAGAATGATCTTCATGTGCCCGCGCTCGCGATGGTAGATCACTTCCACGCGAATGTCGCGGGCCGCAGCCATGAGCGGGTTCATGAGACGGTTCGCTGTCTCTGGGCTGATGGCATCGATCTCGACGATGCTCGAAACTTCCACGTGCCGCATGCGGCGGACCGGTTCAGGACGAAAAGAGGCCACAGGACGCCCCGTCAATGCGGCTAGGTCTTCGCCCGAGATCCGGTATTGCTTGCCGATCCGGATGGCCTTCAGCCGGCCATCGCGCACGTAGTGGCGCACGGTTTTTACATGGAGGCCCAGCAACTCGGCCACCTGTTCGACAGAATAGAGATCCTCATTCATGCCCTAAACGGACTATAGCATGGACCATATTAGGGATCAATAGGGAATGATAGGGAATGTTTGATGCGATGAATGCCCAGCCGTCGCATGCGGCTGCGCAGCGTGCTCGGATTCATCTTGAGAACCGCCGCCGCGCCCTTGGCACCCTCAATTACCCAGCCCGTCGACGCCAGCACGCTCTCAATATGTTTCCGCTCGGCCGCTTCCATGCTGTGCGATTGTTCCCCCGCCGCGGCGTTCGTATCCGCCGCCCCCAGCCGCATGTCCAGCGTATCGCCCGGACAGAGCACGATGGCGCGCGCCAGAAAATTTTCGAGCTCCCGGATATTGCCCGGCCAATCGTACGCCACCAGATCGCGCATCATGTTTTCGGAAATTCTGTCCACGCGCCGGCCGAATTGCCGCGATAGACGGCGTACGAAATGCGCGGCCAGCAGCGGGATATCCTCGCGGCGCTCGCGCAGTGGCGGCACGTCCACCGGCACCACCAGCAGTCGATAGTACAGATCCATCCGAAAACGGCCCTCTCGCACGAGGTCCGCCAGGTTCCGATTGGTGGCCGCCAGCAGCCGCACATCTACCTTGAGCGTCCGGTTCGATCCCACCGGTTCGAATTCCTGCTCCTGCAGCACTCGCAGCAGCTTGGCTTGTGTTTCCAGCGGCAGCTCGGTCACCTCATCCAGGAACAACGTTCCGCCATCGGCGTATTCGAAGCGGCCCATGCGCCGTTCGGTGGCGCCCGTGAAGGCTCCCTTCACGTGTCCGAACAGCTCGCTCTCCACCAATCCCGCGGAGATGGCCGCGCAGTTCACCTTCACCAGCGGGCGGTTGCTTCTCGGGCTGAGAGTATGGATCGCCCGCGCCACCACCTCCTTGCCAGTTCCCGTTTCGCCGGTGATCAGAACCGTGGCCGTGGTGGACGCCACCAACTGAACGCGCTCAGTGAGCTCCCGAAACTTGGGACTCGCGCCCACCAGGTCGCCAAAATTGTGCTCGGAGCGGATTTCATCCTGCAGGTAGGCGTTATCCTGCTCCAGTTGCGCCTTGAGCGCCGTGAGCTGCATCAGGTGACTCTTCAGTTCGTCGTTCAAGCGCAGCACTTCCGCTTCGGCCTGTTTCAGCGCGGTGATGTCGCGCGCCGTTACCCAAACGGACTGGAGCTTGCCGTCTTCGATCACTCCATTGCGCGTGATCAGAACATCGCGGCCCGCGAGTGTTCTTTCCACTTGCGACGAATTCCAGCCGGTGCGAATCCCCGCGCGCATGCGGTCCATTTGTCCGGGTTCAGAGCGCGGACTGATTGCCTCCAGACGCGCGCCGATGAGCGCCTCGGCGCTTGCTGCGCCGAAAAGCCTGGCTGCCTGATCGTTGCTGTCGGCGACATAGGCATAGCGGTAATAGTGTTCGATCTGCGCATCCTCCGGCACGTCCAGCGAAACAGGCTGCTCCAAATTGATCCACAGGACGCCTTCGTTTCCGTGAACCACAAACGCCCGAAAGCGCTCCTCGCTGCGCGCCAGCGCATCTTCATAGTTCTTGCGCTCTAGTTCGGTCCCTGCGCGCGTCGCGAAAATCGCCAATAACGCTTCGGCCAGCTTGGGGTTTTCCAGGGGCTGTTTGGTGATGGCGAAAATCAGGCCCAGGGGGCGCCCATTCGAATCCACCATGGCCGATCCAACGTATCCCTCGGCGCTTACATCTCTTAGCTTTTTGTCTTCAGGGAAGAGCTCTTGCACGCCGCTCGGATAGGAACAGACTTGCTGTGTCATGACTTCGGCGCAGGGCGTTCCAGCCAGCTCGTATTCCAAAGCTGCAACTTCGTCACCGCCTCCATGGACGGCCAGCGTCGCGACGCGTTTTCCGTCCGGCCGCAGCACTCCCACAAACGCGAAGTCCGCGGGCAACGCGTGCGCCAGATATTCCACCAGGGAACGGAAGAAGGCCTCGCCAGTCCTGCCGGACACAGCCTCCGCATATTCGAAAACAATATCTTCGAAAGAGCGGTCCGCCTCACTCGAGAGACTCATGGCGCTCCAGTGGCCGCGTGCTTGGAAAGGCTTGCGCTAATTGTAGATGAGCCGGGAGTCAACCGCAATCCGGCTTCGCTATCTTGGCTTCGCTATCTGCCTGGATTTCTTCGCGGCTCGAATGCCGTTTCCGGGCAAGATAGACTGAAACCATGCGCTGCGCCACCATACTCGCATTATGTCTCTACGTAGCCGTAACCCTTTTGGCTGACGATGTTGCGATAACCGAAAAGAGCTTTGGCTGCGTACTCGATCTGCCGAAAGTGAGAAACACGCGGATTCAGAATCCCGATCCGGAAAAGCTCCGGGAAGCCATCCGAATATTTAGGGACAGCGTGCCCAATAAAGAATATCCAACGGGCACGGTTCTGCAGTTGATCCCGACTGAAGCGATGGTAAAACATGATCGCGCGGCCTTTCCGAAAACGCACGGCTGGGAGTTTTTTGCTTTGAAGGTCTCCGCGGACGGCACGACGATTCTGGACCGCGGAGACAAAGTGCTCAATACGTCGTTGAAAAAGCCTTGTCTGGATTGCCACGCGCCCGCGGCGAAATTCGATCTGGTATGTGAAAAGACGCATGGCTGCGCGCCCATCCCGGTCACCGATCAGCAGATAGCTGCGATGCAGTCCGCCGACCCGCGTTGTAAGAAGTGAAAGAAGTGGACCGGCGATGAGGAGTGACTTGCTCCGATTCAATGGGGCGGTGGTACGCGATCCAGCCATCGATGCGTGGATGAAAGAGTGTGCGGGTGCATTGGGAGACATCGCGCAGGAGTGGTTTGAGATGCGAAAATGCGGGGACGAGGTTCGCGAGCTCTTGCATGACGGCTGTCCGGTTGCGTGTCTGGGCGATGCGCCCTTCGGCTACGTGAATGTATTCACTTCGCACGTAAACGTGGGGTTCTTTCACGGCGCAGCGCTGCCAGATCCGGCGCGCTTGTTGCAAGGTAGCGGCAAGTTCATGCGTCATGTCAAGCTGAGACCCGGAACGGCCACGAACGCCCGAGCCCTCGGCAGGCTTATCGATATGGCGTACTCGGATATCAAGGCGCGCGTCGAAAACGGCTAGCTCAGAGAACGCGCGATCCCTGTAGCACAATACGATTCAAAGCCAGCCTGCAGAACGCCTTCATGCCAGGCGTTTGAGGGCAAGGAGAAATGACTATGGAGGGTTCGGTTTTCGAACACTCCGTGCCTGGCGCGGCGTTTGCGCATCGACACTTTGTTGAGGCGCGGACGAATGTCGCGCGTTCATTCACAGAAGACGTGATCGGCGCGCTCCTACTCGCGCGGCGCGTGTGCGCCCAGGATGCTCTTTGCGGCGCGAACTGGAGACACCAGAACGCTACTGTTTCTTCGAATAGTCGGTAAAATTCAACTCTTTGCACTTTCCCGGATTGAAGGGCGCGTCGGCCACCAGGATGGTCTCGGACCCGGTATATTTTCCTTTCAGGTAGACCGGGTCTTCGGCGATATAGCTGCGCGTCAGCGCCATTTTCTTCGGGTCCAGTACGAACCGCTCCACTACGTGCAGCTTGTCGCTATTGCGCACCGGCGTATTCAAGAACCCGGGCGCGAACCCGACCGTATCCACCACCAGCGTGTCGCCTTCCCAGTGACCAATGGAGTGTCCGGTGCGGGTTAGCTTCAGCTTGTGGGGATGCTCTTTCATGTTCATGTAGACGGTGCGTTTCAGCCCGAACTGCCCGTATTCCAGCACGACCGTGTCTTTGTTCTGCGTGATCCGGTTCACCGGTCCATCGAACGTCCAGTCAAAAAGGATGCTGGTGGTCTCGCAATGGAAACGCGGATCGTCCTGGCGCTTGAATTCGGCTGCGGCTTTTTCTCCGGCCGCGGTAAGTTCGGTGCCGCCATAAAGCCTGGGCCCTGTTCCGCTGCGGCCTACCCGGCTGAAGTCGACGGCCGGCCGGTCGCCTGGCTTGTATTCGGCTAATTTATCGAGCGGTACCAGACCGCCGCCGACGCCCTTGGCATTCACCATGACAAGTTGTACCGGCGCCCAGTCGCCCGCGATGTTCGGCTCGCCCGAGGGACGCCGTGCCGGACGGTCGCTCTTCGGCGCCACGATGGGGCCGCGCACTTCCTGGATGCCACCCTGCGGCGCCTTGACGTATTGCCCGTATCGATCCATGCGGGTTCCATCGGCCGCCACGATGGTTTGGAGATAACACGAGTCGGGATCGGTTCGATTCGGCGAACCCTCGATGGTCACCTGCTGGCCCACCGGAAAGTTCTCCTTGGTCCAGCCCGAGCGCCGCAGCACGTGCACCGACCGCATTTCACAGCGATGATGACTGACCGTACCGTCCTTTTCGGGAACGTCGAAATAAATCCAGGAATGCGGGTTGATCATGTCTACGCGCGTGAGCTTGGCATGGAACACCACGGTTTTGTGCATGTCGTACTCCGCGCCGCCGTGATGCGCTAAGGCGAACTCGGGCAACAGCGAGACGAGAAAGAAGACGACAGTCCAACGCATAGGCTCTGCTCCTGGTCCGACCAGTATATACGCGTCCATAGCAGCTTGGTTCTGGCCTTTGGCAGTTTGGTTCAAGTAATGGAAGATGGAACAGGTGAGAGCCTCGGCCAGGGCAGTCGCCAGGGGGTGTGCGACATAGAAGTGGGCCTCAAGCGGCCCGACGCATCTCCCAGTAGGCCTCAAACCGGCCGTTGAGATGGCAGCAACGCAGGGCGATGATGGCGTTGGCTCCCCGAACTGTCCAAAACATCCCGGACTGTTTGAGGCGGGAACCGATAACGGTTTTGCACCCGGCCTCGATTGCGCCCGAGCCCACAAACAGATGCTGCCGGCGGAATTTGGGATAGCGCATACGCTCGGAATTCCGCTCAAAGTAGTCGGCTTCGATGCGGACTTTCTCGATGACCTCGGGGTTGTTGGAACGGATGGAACGAAGTGAGAGCACCAACTTTTCGATCTTTCCCTTGTCGAGCAGTCGGCACTGGTCGACCTTGATCCAGGCTTTCTGATTCATTTCGTCATTGGGATACAGCTTGCGAGCCAACTCCCAGAGGTGCTGACGAGCGTGATACAGATCGACAATCTGCACCGCTCCTGGAAAGTACGGCTCGGCAAGATTCCAGATCCGCCCGGCCCCGTCGCCCATGACGACTTTCTTTTCCGCGCGGCTCCAGCCGCGCTTCCAGGCTTCCAGAGATGCGCTTGCCAAACTCTTCGGCGATCTCGATGGCGCCCGTGTAGGTGGCGGAATCCGGATCGCGGATCGGGTAGCCTTCCTCATCCGACTTAGTCTGGGTAAAGACGCATCCCAACTTGACCTGCCGGGGGATGGGCTGGTTGCCCGTCCGTCTTGCCTTGCCGCCCTGCGGTCTCTTTCTTTACCACCGGCCTTCCGGTGCCGTCCATTTGTACATACAGAATGGGAATCGGCTTACCCATCACCACCGGTAGATCGCAACTGCATCCCGCGCTGGATCTCCTGTAGTGGCCGCCGCGGACAACAATCGTTCAGAAGGTGAAGCGCGCGATCAAGGTTCCGGTGCGCGGAAGCTGATACAGTTGCCCGACCACTGCGTTTGCGGTGACGGACGGCGCCACTTGCGCGCCGGAAACGGTTTCGTTAATGACGCCAAAGCCTGCCGCGTACTGGCCGTAGGAATTCTTGCTCGGCGCGGCGCCGGGATTCGACGTGCTTGGGTTTCCGATTTGCGTGCGATTGAAGATGTTCACGAACTCCGCGCGGAGTTGGAGCGACAGCCGCTCTTTGAAGCGGAAGGTCCGGCTGAAGTTGAAGTTCTCTTCCGGCCGGCGGGCCGAACGGAAATCGCCATAGTAAGTCCCCAGCGCCGGACCAAACGTCCCGTTCGGCGGGTTGACCCAGGCTTTGGGATTGAGCACGAGATCCGTGTAGGGATTGATGCAGCCACAATTCAGGTTCTTGATGTAGAGCGGCTGTCCCGGCACGCGAAACATCTCGCTGCCGCCGATATAGTTGGTGTTGGTGGCGGTGGGGGGCGCAAGCGGGAAGCCGCTCCCGTATTGCAGGAAAGCGCCGAAGGCCCAATCCTCGGTCATGGCGGACACGAACTTGTTGCTGAACCAATGCTGCGTCGTATACACGATGTTCGTATTGAACAGAAACGGTTGATCTGTCGGTTGGAGAGACTTCACCGACTCTACGAACAGGTTGGGCCGGATTCCCACCAAGGATTTCGACCAAGTAAAGGTGCTGTTGACTTGCAAACCATGCGACAGCCGCTTGGTTCCCTTGACCTGCAACGAGTCGTACCAGGTTTGACCGGTTGGCGAGTTGACCACGCCGATGGTGCTGAACTGCGGGAAGGGGCGCAGCGCGTTGAGCAACGTGTTGCCGGTGGAGTAGCCGGGATACGGAAGGATGTTGCCCACTCGCGCGATCACCGCCGCGTTTGACAGCGTTTGTCCGAGCAGGAGATTGTCCGCCGGATTCGTATAAGGCGAGAGACCATAGGCCGCAAAGGCTTGCGGCGAGACTTGATTTATAAAACCGTAGGGACCCACCGGCGCGGTTGTTGTGCCTCCGTTCCACCAAACTCCGCGGTTGGCGACATAGGACGCTTCAACCAAAGTATTGGGAGTAAGCTCGCGCTGCACTCCGACGCTCCACTGATTCTGCCGCCCTGGCCGCGCGGCTTGCGGGTCGACATACTGCAGGAAGCCGCTAGTGGTGGAGCCGGGCAGCGGGGTCTGCGCCGAACTGAAATTGGGCCATACCGGCTGCGGAATGGTTCCAGGCGCATTCAGCGTCAGATAAGAATCGATACCGGTGGGAGTGTTGTTTACGTCGGCCGTATTTTCGAGCGTAAGATCGGTCGGCGGCGCGTAAACGACGCCCCATCCACCGCGCAGAACGGTCTTGGAATCGAGCTGAAATGCCAGGCCGAGCCGCGGTCCAATCGCATACGGATAAGGTGAAGCGAAGCTGCAATTGCAGGTGGCCTGAAAGATGGCCGCACCCAGGTGCCCGCCCGCTGCCGGGTTCGGCGTATTGATGCCGAGATCGGCGGAACGTCCGTGTTCCTCGGTGGTGACAGTGGCCTAATCCCACCGCAAACCGTAATTGACGGTGAGGCGCCGGGTGACCTTCCACGCATCCTCGATAAAGAGCCCCCACTGCGACTTGAACATGCGTGAATCCACGGGCGCGTATTGCGTGGCCGAAGTCACGTCACCTAAGAGGAAATTCGCATAAGGGAATCCGGATTGATAAGCGCCGGTGACCAGAGCCTCCGGCATGCCCGTGGCGCCTGGGTTTGTGACCGTTCCCAAGGCTGAGTTCGGAACGCCCAGATTGGTGAGCCCCGCGAAATTCAAACCGACGCCGGTCGGCGGCGCTTGAATATACGCTTGCCACCAAACTTCGGCTCCGGCTTTATACGTGTGATTCCCGCGGATCCAGGTAACATTGGCATTCGACGCTGGCCGCTCTACATGCGTGTGCGTATGCGCCAGGGCGTTGCCCAGTTGCTGCATGCCACCGAGATCCTGCGGGCTGGTTACGTTGCCCGCGATGATGGTAGGGAAATTGAAACTTCCCTCGCAGCCCTGCAGTTGAAGCATGCTGGCGCAATTCACGGTCTTGCCGCTCTCGGTGTAAGGGCCGTCGTCATAAAAATAGATCAGCGAGTACCCCACTCCCGCGTGCACCAGGAGCGTGGGTGTCACCGTGTAGTCGTAGTTCAAGCGTGACGTGGGGCCGCCGATCGGAATCGAGCCGCGTGCGCCGGTGAGCAGGTCGGGCAGTCCGTCGGCGTTGCCGTTGGGATAGGTGAACTGCGCGTTGGTGAGAGTGCGCTGGAAATAGAACGATAGTTTTTGCTGTGAATTGATGATGTGATCCACTTTGATGGATGGCACATCGGTAATGCGCTGGCCAAGGTTGTAACCGTTGTAGTTGTTATATAAGTTGCCATTCGATAACGGCGGTAGCAAATTCTGAATGGCCACCGCCACCGGACTGAAAGCCGATTTGGGAATAATATTGCCTGGGAAAGGATCCGCCACCTGCTGTCCGTTGCCCAAGATTCTTCGAGTACCCGGATCGTATATTTCGTTGGCATAGACCGGACGGCCTAAAGCGTCGGTGGCAATGGGAGCGGAAGGAACTCCCAGGTTCGGATTGAATCCGGCGCCCCCGTTGGGCGAGATCGCCGCGAAATTGCCTGCCTGATACTGCGCGTTGGGCAGGATATCGGTGAACGTCAAAGCTTGGTCTTCCTTGTAACGTTCGTAGGAGAAGAAGAAGAAGGTTTTGTCCTTGCCGTTATAAACTTTCGGAATCCATACCGGGCCGCCGAACGTCCCGCCCCAATCGTTACGGCGGTTGGAGGGCCGGTATTCGCCGCCGGAAGGATTCCCCGGCGTGCCGCTGTTGAACGAAAACGGGTCGCCCGCGTTCAGGAATTCATTCACGAAGTATTCGTACGCCGTGCCGTGAAATTGGTTGGTGCCCGATTTCATGATGATATTGAACAGGCCGCCGCCGGCCTGCCCGAACTCAGCATCGTAGTTGCTGGTCTGGATCGCCATTTCCTGAACCGCATCCGGACTCGGTTGCCCCTGCTGGATGGCGAAATTGTTGGGCGGTGTCACGTGGTTGGTGGCATCCAGTCCCTCGATACGGTAGGCGGCGGTATTGGTCGGCGCACCGTCCACGATCATGTTGAAATTCGCGAAGTAACTCACGCCCGGCAGAAAAACGACGGAATTATATGGATTGCGGATGCCCAGGCTTCCGGCGTTCGATGTTCCGATGCCGAGCACCGGCAGATCATCCAGTTGCTCCAGTGTGATGTCGTGCGCGACGTCGCCGCTCTCGGTCTTGAGCAACGAGGCATTCGCCTGCACCGTGATCGACTCGGTTGTGGCGCCGACTTCCAGAGCCAGATTGAGCGGCACCGTTTGACCGGCATCCACCGTGAGACCGGTGCGAGTAAATGTCTTGAATCCCGGTGCGGTGACGCTCACGCTATAGGGCCCGGGTGGCAGACGGGTGACGGTGTAGGCCCCCGTCTCGGTAGTCACGGTTGGATACGGCGCATTGGTATCCGTGTTCCGCGCCTCCACGTTAGCCCCGGCGACAACCGCCCCCGCCGGATCGGAAACAACTCCCGTAATCGTACCAGTGCCGGCCTGTCCGAACAGCACGGTCGAAAAGAAAACGAAGAACAACGCGATCGCTACTAGGCGCATGCAACCCCCCTGGTGAAAGCCCATTTGCTAGGCAGCGGCAGGAATCATACAGCGGCCGAACAACGAGGTCAAGGGTGGCACTTTTGATAATTCGGATCACTAATCGTGACTGTTCCGAAGCTCTGAACTTACTTCAATTCGCCCGCGGTGGGGGACGAAAATGGAAGCGGGAATTCAAAATCTGGCCGATCGAGGGCGGATCAGTACAAATGCGGAAGCAAATCAGGAAGGTAACGGGAAGCATTCCTTTTGTATCAGCCGGCGCGGCGAATACGGACAAATCCACGGGCCTTGACGTTACAGTCCATAGGCAGTCTTCAGAATGTCCCCGGCTCGCTTCAACAGTTCGCCGCGATTTCCGACCCACGAGGTAGCGTCGTAATAGTAATACCAAGGCACTCCCGGATAGTAATGTTGCAGCATGGGAGCGCACATCTGGCGGCAAGGGATGCGCTCGCTGAAGATCTGGAGCACCTGCAAATCGGGACGCAGGCGGAACCATTCGGCGGCCCGGCCCTCGGAGTGGAACCCGAGCTCCGCATCGCGAGTTGGCGCGGGGCCAAAAACCCGAGCCAGTTCTGCGATCGTGACGTTCGGATTCACCTGGACGCCTTCCACCCCGCTTTTGTCCCGGTAAAGCCATGCCGTGACGTTGATGGCGCCCAAGGCTTCCCGCGTTGTTAACGGAGGGTTCGCAGTTTTTCTGTATTGGAGTGCCGCGTCGGGCAAGCGCGAATCGCAGCGAGGACTGTCCATCGGTTTAGAATTGGGGATTTTCGGCATACCTCAACTCCTTTCGATCAGAGTCCAGGTATAACACGGGCTCGGTAGTTCGCTTTGTTCCAGCTCACACTGGGACGTATCCAGCGCGCAGCCAACGACACAGCACGCCTATTTCACTTCAGCCGGCGTGGACGTCGCCGGACCCATCCCGACGATTTCGAGCGTGACTTCTTCATCCTTCGCGCCGTCGTAGTGGATCTGCTTGCCATAGTGGGTGACGAAACTTCCGGCCGGGATCGGCGTGGTGCTGTCGGGATCGTACTTGGTGCCGGTGCCGACCCACCACGTTCCTGAAATCACCGTGATGTAGCGGTTATTCGGATGGAAATGCGGATGGCTCATGTGGTGCGGAGTCCACTTGGTCAGTACAACGTAGAGGCCGGGCTTGGACGGATCGCCCACCAGTACCGCTTGTTGGGCGCCGCCGGGATTTCCGGTCCAGTGGATCTGGTCGGGTAATTGATAGGCCAGCACCTTGGGATCGGGCTGGGCAGCGTTGACGGAAAAGACGCCCGCGCATATCGTGAGCGCGGCAATCGGGAGCAGGGCGCGAACGGCAATCTGGTGACTGTGCATGCTGCTCATCTTATCGCTCTTGTCAAGAGCCGGTGATTTGATAGGATGGCCGCATGGCATCCCCCGAGGTTCGCCGCCTGCGGCTCCAAGCGCCCACAGGCGAATTCAATTTAAGCCGGCTGGAGCGCGTGATTTACGGGCCAGGCAAGATCGCGGCACTGAAAGACGAAATGGAGCGGCGCGGGCTGAAACGCGCCGTGGTGGTGACCACCGACGTGGTGGCGAAGCTGCCGATATTAAATGACGTGACCGGAGCCCTGGGCCCGCATTGCGCTTCGGTGTTCGCCGGCATTGTCCAGCACGTGCCGCGCGGCACGGTGAACGAGCTCGAAAAAGAGATCGAGCGCGTGGACGCCGACAGCCTGGTCAGCCTGGGCGGCGGCAGCCCGATCGATTCCACCAAAGTTGCCATGTATGGCCTGCTCGACAAGCGCGAGATGGTACACATCGCCGTGCCCACCACGCTGTCAGCGGCGGAATACACGCACGCGGGCGGCGTAACGGATGAAACCACGCGCGTGAAGAGCGGCGTCTACGATATGCGTGTTCTGCCGCGCACGGTAATCAACGATCCGGTGCTGACGCTGGCCACTCCGGACTGGCTGTGGGTATCCACCGGGATTCGCGCGCTGGATCATGCCATCGAATGCGCCTACGCCATCCGGCATCAGCCCATCAGCGATGCACTGGCGGCCAAATCGATCGCGCTGTTTGTGGAGCATTTGAAAGCTTCCATCACCACCCGGGGCGATGAGCAGCTGGCGCATCGCGGGAACTGCCAGTTCGCATCGTGGTATTCGATTTATGGCGCGATGAATACCCGCTTTGGCCTTTCGCATCTGCTGGGGCATCAGATTGGACCGCGCTGGAACGTGCCGCACGGCATCACGTCCTGCATTACGCTGCCGAATGCGATGCGCTTTATGGCGGAGATCGCGGCGGATCGTTTTGGACCAGTGGCGGAAGGCTACGGGATTCCGTTCGATCCTTCCAATCCCAAGCCGGCCGCGCTCGGCATGCGCCGACCGCACCGCCGAGTTTATCGCGCAATTCGATGTGCCGCGCACACTGCATGATGCAGGCGTGCCACGCGCGGAGATCGGCGAAATCGTCGGGCCCATCACGCACGAGCTGGCGCACATGGGCGTGGTGGATCGGCCGATGACCGAGCAGGAAGTTCTCGCACTGCTCGAAGCTTGCTATTGAATGTGAAGCCGCGCTTGCCACTGAGCGCGGGCGCGATCTTGCTTGCCATCGCCGCCTGCAAGCTGGCGGTGCATCTATACGCGGGCCGGCACTACGGCTACTTCGTCGACGAGCTCTACTATCTGGCGTGCAGCAGGCATCTGGATTGGGGATACGTAGACCAGCCGCCGCTGATCGCGCTGGTCGACTTGGGTAGTGCGATTGGTGTTGGGGCAGTCGCTCGCGGCGATTCGTTTGCTGCCGGCGCTCGCGGGAGTGGCCGAAGTACTGCTCACGGCGCTGATCGCGCGCGAACTCGGAGGCAAACGATTCGCGCAAGCGTTGGCGGCGATGGCCGCGCTGGTTGCGCCAGGAATATTGGGCGCCGACGGCCTGCTGACGATGAACGCGTTCGAGCCGTTGTTCTGGATGGGCTGCGCGTACCTGCTGATCCGCTTGATCAAAACCGAAAACACAAAGCTGTGGATCTGGTTTGGTGTTCTGGCGGGATTCGGGCTGGAAAACAAGTACTCCATGCTGATCTTCGGCGCTGGCCTGGTGCTGGGACTCTTGCTGAGTGGCGAGCGGCGCTTGCTCCAGAACCGATGGCTGTGGGTGGGCGGAGCGATCGCGTTTCTGATCTTCCTGCCGAACCTGATCTGGAACATCCAGCATCATTTTCCGTTTCTGGAGCTGCAGGCCAATATTCGCGCCAGTGGCCGGGATGTTCCGCTCGGGCCGGTTGCGTTCTTCAGGCAAGAAATTCTGCTTGATGCATCCGCTGACGCTTGCCCATCTGGCTGGGCGGACTTTGGTTTTACTTCTTCACCGAAAGCGGGCAAGCCTTTTCGCGCGATCGGATGGGCTTGGATTTTTACGGCCGCGGTCGATCGTCACGCTGAGCCCGCGAGTCTACTACCTCTTTCCTGCGTTTCCGGTGCTGTTCGCGGCCGGCGGCGTGCTGTGGGAACAGTTGCTGGCGCGGCCGAGGCTGGCGTGGCTGAAGTTCGCTTATCCAGCCGCTGATGCTCCTCGGCGGCGCGGTGCTTGCGCCGCTGGCGATTCCACTGTTGCCGCCCGAAACATACATTCGATATACGAAAGCCATCGGACTCCAGCAGCCCGCGATCGAGAACGCACCAGCTGGGACCGCTGCCGCAGATTTTCGCGGATCAGTTCGGATGGGAAGAGATGGCGGCGACGGTGGCGCGTGTCTACAACAGCTTGCCGCCGGAGGTTCGCGCGCGCACCGCGATCTTCGCGCAGACTTATGGACAGGCGGGAGCCATCGATCTGTTCGGTCCCAAGTACGGGTTGCCGCCGGCCATCAGCGGGCATCAGAGCTATTTTCTTTGGGGACCGCGGGGCTACACGGGCGAGAGCATGATCGTGATGGACGACAGCCAGGAGGACTCTGGAGCGGCTGTTCACCAGCGTGCAAAAAGTCGCGCACGTGTGATCATCCCTACTCGATGCCCTACCAGCATTTCGATGTTTACTATTGCCAGGGAATGCACCCGCCGCTCGCGGAGCTTGGCCGCGTAAGTTGAAGACGCTGAGGACTGGATCAGCGCTGCTCGGAGACGGATTTCTCCGCCAGCTCGCCCAGGATGGGCAGCTTGTACATCTCGTCGTGCGAGGTTTTGATGATCATGAAGATCCAGGCGCCGAAAATAACGGCCTTCATGAGCCCGGGGAAGAACTTGGTGGAACGGCGGACCCCAGAACGCGAATCCGAACATGGGGCTGAGAACCCAATCCACCAGCAGCCACGCGACGAACAAGTAGAGGCCCTGGAAGGCATGGAAGCGGACGCGGCCATCGGACCGAAAGCGCGCCGAAGCCAGCACCACGATGGAGACGATCCAGCCGAGAATCGGGATGTAGCAGAGCAGGGAAGCGGTGCGCGGGCTGATGCCGTGCATGTAGTCGATGGAAGGCGCGGAGGCGAGCCGGCTGGCGGGCGCCGCACACGCCACAGTAGGCGTCGTGGTTCCCGACGGATTTTCCGCATTGGCAGCAGTAAGGCATTGCGCTTCCTAATCATTATTACGTTACGATTTCGCGGCATGTTCCGGCAATATGCTGCGCATGCCTGTGATACGATGCGGACAAATGCGTATCCACAAATTCCGCCGCGCTGTGTTTTGCGCTGTTGCCAGCGCTTGCTCGCCGCGGTGTTCGCCACTCCGTGGGCCGCGGCCCGGCCGCTCGAGATCTTCTTCATCGACGTGGAGGGCGGGCAGTCCACGCTGATCGTCAGTCCGTCCGGGCAATCGCTGCTGATCGATACCGGCTGGCGCGGATTTGAAGGGCGCGACGCGGACCGGATCGCAGCAGGCGGCCAAGGCGGCCAAGGTCAAGCAGATCGATTATCTGCTCATCACCCACTACCATCGCGACCATGTGGGCGGCGTGCCGCAACTGGCCGATCAGATGAAGATCGTGAATTTCCTGGATCACGGGCCCAACACGGAAGACTCGAAGGTCACCAAGGAAGATTACAGCGATTACGTCAAGGTGATCCAGCGCGGCGAGCACACGGTGGTGAAACCGGGCGACACGCGTGCCGATCAAAGGCCTCTCGGTGAAAGTGCTGACGGCGGCCGGCGAACACATCCAGGCGCCACTCGCAGGCGCGGGACAGCCGAATTCGTTCTGTGCCACCACGCCCAAACGCGCAGCCCGATCCCACCGAGAATGCGCAATCGGTGGGCGTGCTGGTGACGTTCGAAAACTTTCGATTCCTCGACATGGGCGATCTGACGTGGAACAAAGAGCTGGAGCTGATGTGCCCCAACAATCCCATTGGAACGGTGGACGTGCTGCTGGTGTCGCATCACGGGTTGAATCAATCCAATTCCCCGGCGCTGGTGGATGCGGTGCATCCGCGCGTGGCCATCATGAACAACGGCGCGCGCAAGGGAGCCAGTCCGGATGCGTGGCAGATCGTGAAGGATTCCCCGGGCTTGGAAGACCTGTGGCAACTGCACTACGCCGTGGCAGGCGGCAAGGAACATAACGTGGCGGATTCGTTTATCGCGAATGTGGACGAACAAGGCACCGGGCAATACATCAAACTGACGGCGGAAGGGAACGGATCGTTCACGGTGTGGAACCAGCGCAACAAGTTCGAGAAGGTTTACAAGGCGAGCGGGAAGTAGCCGGCCGCCGCACGATGCGTACACTGGCCGGCCTCCCGGCGGTCTTGGAGCCCGTGGGAGTCTCCAGCGCCTTCCCGACCGGGACCAGTTTCGGGAAATCCGGCGCTCAAAACCGACGCGATTTCCCGGAACGTATTGAGGCCCTAGTGCGTCCCTCAGCATTTTCCAATTGAAGGATGAGCATGAAATCCGTTCCGTTCGACCGGAGGGAGAACGGGATAGGGAATGAGGAGGCCGCGTAGCGGCCGACTTCCTTTCTTTGGTTTTTTGGTTTCAGAGCGAGAACAGGAATCGTCGTCGCGAGCGGTTGTGGGAAAGTGGGAAACCTGCTTTTGGTTTTCCACTTTTCCATGGCCGCGAAGCCGGGCGGTGGGAATGTGGGAATCTCGCGCTTTCTGCGAGATTTCCAAGGGACGGTGGAAAGAGTGGAAAACCCGTTTTTGGTTTTCCACTCTTTCCACGGGCCCGGCATTTCCACGGCCTTCATTAGTGGAACTTCGGCAATGACGGTGTCTGGCATTGCCGAAGCAACTTGGCCTTGGCCACACTCATCCGGCGAGCGCATTCGGTGTCGCTGATGGCCAGCGCCCGCTTCTCCAGTTCCGGCAAACTCAACCCCGGTCTGAAAAACCGCTCCGCTTCGGGCAGCGCTTGCAGTTTCTCGAACGGCGTCCGGTAGTCTTCGGCCTTGTATTTGCGTTGCCGTTTCCCGCGCTCGTCCAAGCTCACTGTTGCGAAGCCGCAGGGCCGGTGAAAATTCAGGTACGGATTTAGGTGCTCGAGATAGAAGTTCTGAAGTGCCGCGGCGTGCAGGCCGGCGATGTGTCCGTACCCGATCAGCTTGCCGATCACCGCGCCGTTTTTGCCTTCCACCAGTGCATTGTCCTGGCTCCGGCACGCCCGGCTCTTGGTGAATTCGGCGTGTAGCTTTCGCAGCATTTCCGCCACCCGATGATTGATATACTCCGAGCCGTTGTCGGCATGAAAACCGCGGATCGGAAAGGGAAATTGCGCCAACACCGCTGCCAGCACCGGCATCAGATAGGCCTCGCTGATCTTCTCGGCGCAGCCCACCACCTGCCACTGCGTCACCGCATCCACGGCATTGATGTGGTACACGCCTTTGGTCCCCGCGCTGTCGCCTTGATGCACCGTGTCCACGCGCAGATATCCCGGCCGCCCTTGCGGGTCCGGCTTGCGGCGTTGTCCGATCGCGGCAGCGGTTGACTGCGTGGGCTCGAACACCGCAGCCTGGTTGCGATAGCGCGCGCTCGCCCGCAGATTGTACAAGTGCGCCACGCTGATCTTCGCCAGCCGCTCGTACTGCTTCTCTGCGAACTGTTCGTAGGCGCGCTGCAAAATCCGCCGGGTGGCGGGTCCGCTCAACCGCCCATGCGCCCGATCCACTTCCGCCAACAACGCAATGTCTTCCACCGTGTACCTGGCTGCGAACGTGTGCCGTTGGTACGGCTGCGCTTGTATCAGCCCGTGATCCAGAAACGCCCGGATCAAGCGCGTGGTCTGCGCCTCCCTCAACCCCGTCACTTTCCGCACATAGGCCCGTACCAGCCCGCGCTCGCCCTTGCATAACTCCTTGTAGTTCTGCGCCGCCAGCACCGCTTCCACCCATCGGTAGCGTTCGTCCCGCTCCCCGGCCGCGAACTCGAGCGCTTCGCTGCCTCGTAGAAAATCTTGGATTTGTTCCCGGCTCAGGCGCTCGGCATTCTGCATCTGTATCTGCACCCGGCCGCGCCATGCCTACCCCATTCTTCCCCGTTTCATGCTCATCTTGCATTGGAAACCGTCCTGCCGGTTCCTGAACTTTCATGCTCATCTTGTATTGGATAATTCTCCTCCCTTGACCGATTCTCGCTAAGGGCCTAGAATGATAAGAAGATTTGATTCTCGTCTGGCGGTGAATTGTATGAAATTAAAGCACTTCTCGGCTTTGTCCGGCGTGTTGGCGATGGGCTTGGCCGGCGCCTATCTGCTCTGGCCGCGCCGCAGTCGGACATCACAAAGATGACCAGAAGACTGCCGCCTCGATCACGCGACACGGTGGCCAAGCCGATGACGCGCGAAGCAGAAGAAAAAGCAGGAAGAGAAGCTGCGCAAAGAGCTGGAAACGCCTTACAGGAAGTGGCTGAATGAAGACGTTGCGTACATCATCACCGACGAGGAACGCAAGGCATTCAAGAGGTTGAGCACCGACGACGAGCGCGAGAACTTCATCGAGCAGTTCTGGCTGCGGCGCGATCCCACGCCCGACACCGAAGAGAACGAGTTTAAGGAAGAGCATTACCGGCGCATCGCCTACGCCAACGAGCGCTTTGCTTCCGGTATTCCCGGGTGGAAGACGGATCGCGGCCGCATCTATATCGTGTATGGCCCGCCCGACGAAATCGACGATCATTCTTCCGGCGGCACTTACGACCGTCCTATTGAAGAAGGCGGCGGAACCACATCGACGTTCCCGTTCGTGGATTGGACCTATCGCTACATCGAAGGCGTTGGCAGCAACATCAAGATCGAGTTCGTGGATCCCACCATGTAGGGCGAGTTCCGCATGACCATGGACCCGTCGGAAAAGGACGCGTTGACGTATGTTCCCGGCGCGGGTCTGACGCTGTATGAGCAGATGGGCCTGGCGGACAAGTCGCAGCGCTTCACCCGTACCGACGGGACGACGCTCGGCACCGGCACTCAGCCGCTGCCGGCGAGCATGAACGAGTTCAGCGGTTGCGCAGTTCGCGAATCTGCAAAAGGCTCCGCAAGTGAAATTCAAGGATCTGCAGGCGGTGGTCAGCTCCAGCATCCGCTACAACAATCTGCCGTTCAAGGTGCGCGCGGATTACATCCGGATCACCGATTCCACCAGTTCTGACCACTGTGACCATCGAGTTCCAGCGCCGCGATCTGCAGTTCCAGCAGAAGGACAGCGTTTCCAAGGCCACGGTCAACATTTTCGGGCGCATCACCTCGATTACCGGGCGGGTGGTGAATACCTTTGAAGATCCCGTTACCATCGAGGTGCCTGCCGACCTGCTGCAGAAGGCGCTGGACGGGGCGTCCATTTATCAGAAAGAGATTCCGCTGGCGCCGGGGATGTACCGGCTGAACCTGGTCTGCAAGGACATCACCGGCGGCAACATGACAACCTATCCGATGGCGCTGAACGTTCCCCATTTCGACGATGAGAAACTGGCATCGAGCAGCCTGATCCTGGCGGACTTGATCGAAAAGGTTCCTACCCGGAGCATCGGGACCGGCCAGTTCGTCATCGGCGACACCAAGGTACGGCCGCGCCTGACCGATACGTTCGAGCGCGACGAGAAGCTCGGAATCTACACCCAGTTTTATAACTTCTCGCCCGACGAAAAGACCAACAAACCCAATGGATCCATCGAATACGACATCACCAAGAGCGGCGTCGAAGGATCCGGTTTTGCACTACACCGAGGAAGTGACCTCCATTCCGGGGGCTTCCTCGCAACAGGTGACGGTGGAGAAGCTTTTACCCCTGCAATCCTTGACGCCAGGGCAATACACCTTAAAGATGAAGGTCACCGACAACAACAGTAATCAGGTGTTAACCCCCAGCGCCAATTTTACGGTAAAGTAAATCTAAGGTGGGCAGTGTGATGTATCCGCTCCCTGAAGCCTGTACGGAATGATGACGGGTCAGCCTAAACTCGCTGCCGAGCGTGATTGCTGCGTTGATCTTGTCAGCGCCGATGGCATTCCCGGCAACCGATGTGCCCCATCCGGGAACCATCGCCGGGCGTGGTTCGGAACTCCAGCGGCGTGCCGCAAATGGGCGCGACGGTTTTCCTGTTCAATCGATCCGAAAAGCTGCTGGGACGGGTGCTGACGAACGAGCACGGTCTGTTCGGCTTCGGCCTGCTCAGTCCCGATCTTTATTCGGTGCGTGTGTCGCTGGCCAACTTCGTGCCGGCGGTAAAGCAAAAGATCGCGGTGCAGCCGGGCATGCAAAGCTTGTTGTATGTCGATCTGGCCAGCGTCTTCAGCTCCATTGAGCTGGTATACGCCAAACCCGGCGACGGCGCTTTGATGAGCGACGACTGGAAGTGGGTGCTGAAGGAATCGGCCGCGACACGCCCGGTTTTGCGAATACTGCCCGTCGGCAGCATTTCCGGTCCGCCAGACCAGCGCCCAGCCTGGCCAAGCCAATGTTTTCTCCGACACCAGGGGTATGTTCAATGTCTCGGGAGGCGATCCGGGATCGCTTGGCTCGGCGGGCGCGCAAACCGACTTAGGAACGGCCTTCGCAGTGGCCACGTCCCTGTATGGCCGAAACGAACTGCAACTGAGCGGCAACGTCGGATCCAGCGCGCGCAATGGACTGCCCACGGCCGGCTTTCATACCAGTTTCAGCCGCGACGGGATCGGCCCGGAAGTCGCCCTGACGGTGCAGCAGATATACTTGCCTGTGCGCGGCAGCTTAGCCAGCTCCACGGGCCAGCCTGACGGTGCACCGGCCTTGCGGTCGATGTCCGTCTCGATTCACGACAGCATCGCCATTACCGATAATCTGCGGATGGACTACGGCAGCTCGCTCGATTCCGTCAGCTATCTGGACCACGTGAACTCGCTGAACGAATTTGGGCGTCTGACCTACGATCTGGGAGCGGGCGGCAAAGTGAAAGTTGCCTTTAGCTCCGGCGCGCCTCCGGTGGAATTGGCCATGACGCCCCGCGATGCCGAAGGCGATGCGGAAGCTCTGGCGCAGGATCTGGCGGCGCTGGCCGTGCTGCCTCGCCTGTCGTTGCTCGACGGGCATTCGGCCATCCAGCGGTCCCAGGATGCCGAAATTGGCTACGAGAAGCAGATTCGAGACACCCGGTTCAACTCTGAGCCTGTATCACGAGAGGGTCGCCAACAACGCAATCACCGTGGTGGCTCCCGACGGGGCATTTGCGCCGGGTGACCTGCTGCCGGACATCTCGTCTCAGAACAGCATTTTCGATGCCGGCACCTACCACCGGTCTGGGTTTGCGGCTTCGGTATCGCAAGCGCTGGGCGATCAGATCGAGATCGGTTCTTCGTTCGGAAGCGGCGGCGCTTTGGCCCCCGACGGTCAGGATCTGTCGGCGAGCTCGGCGGCGGGCTTGCGGGCCAGCCTCCAGACCGTGCAGCGTTTCTGGGCCTCCGCCAGGGCATCCGCAAGGCTGCCGCTCACCGGCACCATTATCACCGGCAGTTATCAATGGATGGATTACAACAACACCATCATGCCGGACCATTTCTACCTCACGCAGGGTCCTTATACCGAACCGGGGCTGAACGTCCGCGTGCGTCAGCCCATCCCGTCGGTGCCGGGAATGCCGGGGCGCCTGGAAGCCACCGCCGAGCTGCAGAACGGCTTGGCGCAGGGCTATCTGCCGGTCACCGAGGGCGGCCAGCACGTGACGCTGGTGCAATCGCCACGCGCGCTGCGCGGCGGCTGAGCTTCATTTTCTAAAAAGCGTCGGCGCTCCGCTGCCGGCCGAACCCATCTCTCCAATTACGCCCCATCCCCGGGCTTAAGAAAATAGGTCTCGCCGGCTAGAATTCGTTGGATTCCGGTTTGAACGAGAAAGTGAGGACCATCTGGCTGGGAACTGTCTTCTCGCCTTCCCGGGCGGGACGAAAGCGCGACTGGCGCGCGGCACGCAGCGCTTCCGTTTCGAGCAGACGCGCCCTCTCGCCTTTGGTTGAGGCGACGTGCGCGCCGGTGACGTTGCCTTCCTCATCAATCGCCACCACCACATCCACGCGCACTTCCGACTGGATCTTCGCTTTCACCTTGGCCGGAATATCCAGCGGGATCAAGGGGCCGACGAAAGGCTCGGGCGATCGGTCCGCGACGGTGCGAACGTCGGATACGACAGGCGGGGCTTCGGCCTGAGGCCGCTGCACCGGCCTCGGAACCGGCAGGACGGGTGCGGCGGGAGTTTTCGGCTTCACCAGTCGGCAGCACTTCGACGGACGCAAAGCGCGTCCACTGCTGCTGCATCTCGGGAAAGGCGAGACCGAGCAGGATCGCCGCGGCGGAGGCTATGGTCACGCCGAGCACTGACCAACCGCGGTGTTCTTTGCGGGCTACGGTCGGCGCGAACATTGGGATTGGAGCAGCTGGCGCTTTGGAAGCAGGCGCTGCTTCGGGAACGGGCCGCGTTTCTGCCATGGGCGGTATTTCCAGGGCAGGCTGCACTTCTGCCACAGGCCGAGCTTCTGCAACTGGCGATGGAGCCGCGAGCGGCGCTTCCACTACGACCGCTGCCATCGCGGCAAGCGGCGGTTCCGGGGCGGGCGACGCTTCGAAGGCCAGCGCAATTTGGGCTGAGGGCGCCGCTTCGAGAGCCGGCGCCATTTCCGGAGCGGGCGGCATCACCAGAGCAGGCGCTTGGGGAGCTGGCAATTGCGGAAACTGGCGGGGAGCGCGCGCCCAAAAAGTTTCCATCGCGGCCAAAAGCTTCTCGAAATCGCTCTTCCGCCAGGTCTGGACGGCTGCCGACCTGTTGCAACCGCCGCGTCTGTTCGGCCACTTCACCTTCCAGCAGTCCGATGCGCCGGGACAGGTTGGATTCCAATTCGCGGACTACTTTGGACGGATCGGCTGCCAAGGCCTCGCGCTCGCGCCGGTCTTTAAACAGACGGCGTCCGGCGATGCTCCCGTTCATCACGGCAGGCAATTGCGTTTCCGACGACTGCTCCCCGGCGGCTTCGGCGAGCAGCTTGATCTCCTCGCCGAAGCGCATGGCGTCGCGCTTGGAAAGACAACGCCATTCGGTGGGCTCAGGCTCCTGATCGGACTGGTATAGTCCGAAACCAACCAACTCGTCTTCGCCCAAAAACTCGGCGATGCGCGTGAACTGCGCGATGGTAGCGCGGCGCAACGACGTGGCTCCCGAAAAAGCGGCGCCGAACGCTTGCACCTGCTCGGTGGAAACCGGCCCGCCATATTCGGCGGTGAAGTTCAGCGATTCTGCGTCGAAGTCCGAGGCCAGCCACTCGCCGCGCTCGGCGTCGATATGCACGTCCTCGGCGAGCAGGAAAAAGAATTTGCGGGTCTCCTCCACGACGCTCGCCATCTTGTCGAGCGGCACTCCGGACATCCGCCGGTTCAATTCAATACGGACACGCAGGCGCGCCATTTATTTCACCTCCGGGCCAACTGCCATCGGTTTGGGAGCGCTAAACGCCCCTAGAATTCGGTTCAGCGCAACGCGCAGATTGTGCCATGCCTCCAGACAGTCCGGCACCAGTTGCACGATGCGATCGCAATAGCGCGCGGCGGCATGATGATCCTCGCGTTCCAGCGCCACCGTCGCCAGCCCTTGCAATGCCGCCGGCGACTGCGGGGAAATCTTCAGCAGGCGCTGCGAATAGTCGCGTACGCTATCCAGATCCTGTGTTTCAATGCCGAGAGCGATCAAGTTGGACAAAGCCTCTTCGGAATTCGGATCGGACGCGAGCAGCATTTCATAAGCGTTTTCGGCTTCCCAGCCCCGATGCAGCAGTTGCAACGCCACCGCCTTTCCGAACAAAGCCGCGTTTCCAGAGCGCCCGAGCATTGATGGAAGGTGGCGAGCGCTTCGTCCAAGCGATTCAAATAAAGCAGGCTGGCGCCCAGGCCGAGACGTGCGATATCGCGGCCGGGATCGAGCGACAGCGCCCGCTCAAACGCCTGGCAAGATGCATCCCAACGGTCCGACCGCTGCAGGCACAGCGCCAGATTGTAGTGCGCATCCGGGTTGTCCGGTTCCGACTGGACCACCGCGAAGTAACTCAAGGCCGCGTCGTGAAAATGCCCCAGGGCAAACTCGATTTCGCCGCGAACCGTGTAGAGGTACGCGTTGAATTCGCTCGAACTGGCCAGCGCGCGCAGCGCCTCCTCCAGCCGGCCGGAAGAGCGCAGCGCCAGCGCAGAATCAATCTGGGGCTGAACGCCGGGCTTGAGCGAGATCTCGATAATATTCGAAGGCTGCACTGAATCCGCTCCGTTCCTCATAGCAACTGGCGCTTGCCGGTCTCGTCCGGAGCGAAACTCCCGCTCCCGGTCCGAATCATTTTCGGGACCACCATTTCCCAGGCGGCATTCTCCCGAACTGCTTCCGAATTCCGCTCCGCGCGTTGTTCTATTAGCGGCGCCGCCACAACCGGGACCAGGGCGAGCATCGGTTGGGGAGTTTCCACCCGGGGCCGGGGGCCGGTGGCTTCAATTGGATCCAAATGAGCAAACAGCGTGACCCAGGTCACCGCGAAGTGGAAATCTCTGCTTTGCTCGGCGCTGCCTGGGTCGATGGCTTGCTCAGAAGCGAGTTCGTTCGAGCCGGGGCTGTCGACGGCGGTTAGCGAAACAACCGAACTGGCCTTCGGATTTCCCATTCGTCAACCTATTTGCAAGATGTTACGGGCCATCCGCACTTTCGGCATGCCTGGATGTGCCTTAGATAAGCATCGTCGCTTAGCTCCCGGGAGATTAGGGTACTAAGTACCAAAAGCTGAAGAGGTCTATTACAGGTTGCATCCCCTGTGCCAGGAGTGATACAACGCAACTGATGGAGCGACAAGGTGAACTACGTAGACACGCACGAGCCGAGAAGTCGTCGCCCGTCCAAATTGTGTGGAAGGACCGTGAAGGAGTGGATAAGTTCGTCACCGGCCGGAGTCTGGACATTTCCGCTTCCGGCCTGCGTGTCGAAGTCTCCGCGCCGATCGATAAGCAAACCTACGTGACCTTGCAGTGCGCGGCGCTGGCTCTGCACGGCAGCGCCTCGGTTCGCACCTGCGCCCGTAAAGGGCAGAAATATGTGGTGGGCCTGGAGTTCAGCGGCGGCATGAAGTGGAAGCCCGAAGACCGCCGAGTGAGGGTCCTCCCGGTGTGATAGCATTCCTGGAAGTGTTCGCGGTAGAAATCAGCGAAATCACCAAGGTTTTCCAGTTCGTCACCGCGGTTGACCGGCTGTCCCTTTCCGTCCCCGAAGGATCCATTTACGGATTTATCGGCCCGAACGGTTCTGGCAAATCCACCACCATGCGGATGATTGCCAATATTCTTTACCCGGATTCGGGCACCATTCGCGTGTTTGGGCAGCAGCGTACCGGCACTCGTTCCGGGGAAATCGGATATCTTCCGGAAGAACGCGGTGTATACCGGAAAATGAAGGTGCGCGCGCTGTTGGAATTTCACGGCGAATTGCGCGGCGGACGCAACGTCACTGCCGAGGTGAATGCCTGGCTCGATCGCCTGGGGCTGGCCAATCGTGCGGAGGACAAAGTAGAAACCCTCAGCAAAGGCATGAGCCAGAAGGTCCAGTTTATCGCTACCGTTATTCCGGAGCCGAAGCTGCTGATTCTGGATGAGCCGTTCACCGGCCTGGATCCCGTCAGTGCCGACTCGATCCGCGCCGCAATCCTCGAAATGCGCAAGCGCGGCTGCACCATTATCCTGAGCACGCACGACATGGGCGTCGCCGAAAGCCTGTGCGACTCGATTTTTATGATCTTTCGCGGCAAGAAAGTTCTGGACGGTTCGCTGGCCTCCATTCAATCGAGCTATGGAAGCGACACCATCCGTGTCGAGGTAGCGGGCGGCTGTTCCATGCTAGGCGGGTTGCCCGGCATCGAACGAATCAAAGACCTGGGACAGGTGCAGGAGCTTCGCATGGCGCCGGGGTGCGATCCGCAGGAAGTGCTGCGCACGCTGGTTGCGCGCACCAGAGTCACCGAATTTGCCGTGATCCAGCCTTCGCTGCACGACATCTTTGTCCGCATCGCCGGGCCTCAGCAGGAGGAGGCGGCCGTTGCGTAGAATCCTCCTGATTGCCAAGCGCGACTACCTTCAAGTCGTGGCTAGCCGGGGCTATCTGGTCGGCTTGATCTTGTTTCCGCTGCTGTTCGGCGGCGGATTCCTCTTTCTGCCGCTTGCCAACCGGGGCCAGGCCCGGAATCTGCGCATTGCCGTGCTCGATCATACCGGCGCGTCGGCCGCGGCCGTGATTCAGGCCGCCGAAGAGGCCAACCAGAGAGCCACTGCGGGTGGACCCTTCGGAGCCCAGCGCATGCCGCGTTACAAGTTCGAAGAAGTGAAGCCGGAACCAGACCACTCCGCCCAGCTCTTGTCTTTGTCCGATCAAATTCGCAAAGGCGAGCTGTTTGTCCGTCCTGGATATCCCGCCCGACGCCCTTCGTCCATCCGGCGACGGCAAGCAGGAAGCAGGTTCGTTACTACACCAATTCCGGCGGACTGGTGGATCAAATGGGCCTTTGGCTGCCCGCCGCCGTCAACGAAGGTCTGCGCCGCGTGCGGTTAACGCAACTGGGCGTGGACCCGGCGCGCGTGCCAGGCGTCCTGAGCGATGTCCCGGTAGTGTCCATGAATCTCGGTCTCCACAGATCCGGCCACCGGGAAGATCGTGCAAGGCGAAAAGAAAAATCCGATTCAGTCCGCCGCTGTTCCGTTTTTCCTGGTCTTTTTGATGATCATGGTCACGCTGGTGGGCTCGGCGCCCAACCTCGGCGGCGTGGCCGAAGATAAGATGCAGCGCGTGCACGAAATGCTGTTGAGCTCCGCGTCGTCATTCGAACTTATGATGGGCAAGGTTCTGGCCGGCTTGGGAGCGTCGCTGACCACTTCCACTTTTTACATCATCGGGGGATTGCTGGTTCTGGCAGGCATGGCGATGTTCGGGCTGGCGCCGCTGCACCTCATCCCGTGGTTCTTTGTGTATCTGATTGCGGACGTCATGATGCTCTCGGCCCTGGCAGTCGCGCTCGGATCGGCCTGCTCCACACCGCAGGATGCCCAGCATCTGGCATTCCTCTTGATTCTGCCGATCATGATCCCCATGTTCGTCCTGGCCGGCATCATGCAGCAACCCAACGGCGGACTCGCGCTGGTGATGTCGTTCATCCCGCCGTTCACTCCCGTTGTCATGCTCCTGCGGCAGGCTCTTCCGGGAGGCGTTCCCTGGTGGCAGCCATGGATTGGATTAATAGGCGTGTTCGCTTGGGCCGCCGCCACCGTCTGGGCTGCCGCGCGCGTTTTCCGCATCGGCATCCTTTCGCAAGGCAAAACGCCGCAGTTCTCCGAACTGGCGCAATGGGTTTTACGCGACTGATCGGCACGCCTGCCGCGCAAATCCAATTGCGGTTTCCCCGTCACCTGCGCTAACAATAAACCTTATGCCCTACCGTGTCGTATGGGCGGCATTGCTGGCGCCTGCGTTGGCGCTCGCCCAGTCCGTCCCCTCCGCAACTGAGATTCGCCTCCAAAATCTGGAGGCGGCCGTAAAATCCGCCCAAAGCGCCGGCGACAACGCCTGGATGCTGGTAAGCGCGGCCCTGGTCCTCATGATGACGGCCCCCGGCCTGGCTTTGTTTTACGGCGGCCTGGTGCGGCGCAAGAACGTGCTCGGCACCATGATGCACAGCTTTATCCTGATGGCGATTGTCACCGTCATCTGGGCCATCGTGGGCTACAGCCTGGCGTTCGGCGAAGGCTGGCCCTTCATCGGCGACCTGCGCTACCTGTTCTTAAACGGCGTTGGGGCCGCGCCCAATCCCGATTACGCCGCCACCATCCCGCAGCAAACCTACATGATCTATCAGCTCATGTTCGCCATCATCACGCCGGCGCTCATTTCCGGCGCGTTTGCCGAGCGTATGAAATTCAGCGCGATGATGCTGTTCTCGGTGCTGTGGCTGTTCATTGTGTACCTGCCGCTGGCCCACATGGTTTGGGGCAAGGGCGGGCTGCTCAATGCTTTCTCAGGCGGCCGCATCCCCTGTCTCGATTTTGCCGGCGGCACCGTGGTGCACATCAGCTCGGGCGTGTCGGCGCTGGTCTGCGCGCTGTACTTGGGGAAGAGAAGAGGCTACCAGTCGGAGCAGATGAAGCCGCATAACCTGGTGTTTAGCGTGATTGGCGCCTGTTTACTGTGGGTGGGCTGGTTCGGATTCAACGCCGGCAGCGCCCTGGCCGCGTCGCCGCTCGCCACCAGCGCGTTCGTGGCCACGCACTTCGCCACTGCCGCTGCGGCGCTGGGATGGCTGTTCGTTGAATGGGTCCACAACGGTAAGCCCAGCGTCCTGGGCGGCATCTCCGGCGCCGTCGCGGGCTTAGTAGCCATCACGCCCGCGTCGGGATTCGTCAAGCCGTTCCCGGCCATGCTGATCGGCTTCATCGCGGGCATGATCTGCTTCTTCATGGTGACCGTGGTAAAGAGCAAGTTCGGCTACGATGACACCCTGGACGCGTTTGGCGTGCATGGCATGGGCGGCACGGTGGGCGCGATTCTCACCGGCGTTTTCGCTACTGTGGCCGTCAACGGCGGCTTGAAGGACAGCGCCGGCAAATCGCTGCCGCTGGGCCTGGTCGACGGCCAGCCGGGCCAGGTGCTCAACCAGGTGATCGGCGTGGCCATCTCCTACGCCCTGGCGATCGTCGGCACGCTCGTGATTCTCAAGATCTGCGACGTGCTCCTCGGCGTGCGTGTCTCGCCCGACCAGGAACTGGAAGGCCTGGACGTTAGCATGCATGGCGAAGAAGGTTATAATCTCGAAGCGTGAGAACCACGCGTCAGGACTCCATCCACCCATGAAAAAGATCGAAGCGATTATCCAGCCGCACAAGCTCGAGGACGTCAAAGAAGCGCTGAAGGGCATCGGCATCGACGGCATGACCATCTCGGAGGTACGCGGCCATGGCCGTCAGAAAGGCCACAAGGAGGTTTACCGGGGCATGGAATACCAGGTGGACTTGCTCCCGAAGGTTAAAATCGAAATGGTGGTTACCGACGAGCGGTTCTCCGGAAGTGATCCAGACCCTAGTGCGCAGCGCCCGCACCGGCAAAATCGGCGATGGCAAGGTCTTCGTTTACGACGTTGCCGAGGCCATCCGCATCCGCAACGACGAGCATGGCGACGGCGCCCTCTAAACCATCGCGCGTTCCGTAACATCTGTAACAAGACCAACGTCTTGTAGAATGCCGTCAGACTCGAGTCTTGTAAAATGTTTAATACGCTTTTGTGGCAACCTGGGCTTTCACTCGCCTGCGCTGCCCGGCGTGCGGTAAAACGATAATAATGGACCTTTCACACGAAACCCAACCCGCGGCCGTCGATGTTCCCCCCACCCGCCGCGCTTTTTATATCGGATTCATCAATGGCGCAATGGGCTTGATCGGCCTGGCCCTGGCCGCGCCTGCCGCGATCTACTTCTTGTTCCCGCCCAAGGTCCGCAAAGAGGCTCAGTGGGTGGAGACCGAGGATCTATCCAGCATTCCGGTGGGCGCTCCCACTGAGATTGCGTACGAGCGCAAGCGCGTGGATGGATGGAAGGTCACCACTGAAAAAGCCACGGCCTGGGTGGTGAAGAAGCCGGACAATGAAGTGGTCGCGTTCTCCCCGATCTGCACCCATCTCGGCTGCGCCTATCATTGGGACGACCCCAGCCACACCTTCATCTGCCCCTGCCACACCTCAGTCTTTTCCATCGATGGCAAGGTGTTGAGCGGTCCCGCGCCGAGGCCGCTGGATCGCTACATGACCAAGATCGATGACGGCAAACTGGAGATCGGCCCCGTGGAGCCCCAGGCGTAAGCCATGCGCACTGTCATCGACTGGCTTGAACACCGCACTGGCCTGGAAAGCGCGGTTAAGAACTTTCTCTACGAAGACATTCCCGCTTCCGCCGGATGGCACCAGATTATCGGCAGCATGGCCGTTTTTTTCTTCGTGATCCAGGTTTTCACCGGCGCGCTGCTCGCATTCAACTATGCGCCCACGCCCGGTGAAGCGTACAACAGCGTGAAGTACATCATGACGGATTTGACGGGCGGTCCGTTGATCCGCGGTTTGCACCATTGGGGCGCCAGCATGATGCTCATCATCGTGGTGCTGCACATGATCCAGGTCTTCATCTACGGCGCCTACAAGAAGCCGCGCGAAGCCACCTGGATGGTGGGCGTCACATTGCTCTTGATCACCATGGCGTTCGGGCTCACCGGTTACCTGCTGCCCTGGGACAATCGGGCATATTTTGGCACCGTGGTCACCACCCACATCGCATCGCAAGCTCCCATCCTCGGGCCATACCTGTTGCGATTACTCGGCGGCCAGGGCGACAGCGTCGGCAATGTCACTTTCTCGCGCTTCTATGCGCTCCATACCGTCCTGCTGCCGCCGCTGACGATCATCATCATCGGGATTCATATCTATCTGGTGCGCAAGCATGGCGTCGCCGCCGCCGCGGACGACACAGCCCCCAAACGCAAGTTCTTCCCCGAACAGGTGTTCAAAGATACCGTCGGCGTGGCGATCGCATTCATCATTCTGTTCGCCATGGCTATCGTGGCCAAGGTTCCGTTGGAACGTCTGGCTGACCCCACGGACACCGCCTACATCCCCCGGCCGGAATGGTATTTTCTGTTTCTCTTCCAGATGCTCAAGTTCTTTAAGGGGCCTTTGGAAGTCTTCGGCAGCGTGGTCTTGCCGGGAATCGCAGTGCTCACGCTGTTTCTGGTTCCCTTCATTGACCGCGGCCCGATGCTGCGCCTGGGCAAGCGAACATTCGCCATCGCACTGGTGGTTATCAGCGCCATCGCCTGGACTGGCCTGACTACCGCTGCTGTCGTCACCACGCCTAAGAATCAGGAATCGGCCGACGACACCGCCACGCCTGCCACCGAAACTCCGGAGGCGACGCCCGCCACCGGCGCTGCGCAAGCCGCTGTCTGGCAGAAGTTGACTCCCGAAGAACTGGTTGGCCTCAGTTACTTCAAGTCCGAAGGTTGCACCGCTTGCCATATGGGCCCGGGTGAAAAAGGCATCGGACCCGATCTCACCAAAATGCCCAAGGAGCACCGCACAGTAGCCTGGATGGTCCCGCACTTCAAGAATCCGTCGCGGGTGGTGCCGGGCAGCGCGATGCCTCCGATCAATTTGCCCGCCGCCGATCTCAACGATCTTTCGCTGTTCGTGCTCACGCTCACTCCGCAAAACGAAGCCATGCTGCTGGACACTCCCGCCTTCGTGACGCAAGGGGCCGTGGTCTATCAAATGAACCATTGCGACTCATGCCATCAAATTAACGGGGTCGGCGCTACGCTGGGGCCCGCTCTCGATGGCGTCGGCCAGCGTCACGATCGCGCCTGGCTGGAAAAACATTTTGCCGATCCCGCCGGCGTCACCCCGGGCTCCATCATGCCGCCGTACAAGCTTATGCCGAAGGATCTGGACGCCATCTGCCAATACCTGCTGCAATTGCCGAAGCGCGCATAAGCTGCCGCGGGAGCCACGCCGTGCCGACTGGCCTCGGCGCGGCGTAGCCTGGTTAAGCAAGCGACTAAGGTCGCGCGCTTGCTTTTGCCGGGAGTTCCTCGAGCAGCGCAAAGGGTGCGGCGTGCACGACAAAACAGGCCAAGAAGTGCCTCGCGCCGCGCTCCGTTTTGCGCGAGTTAGTAGATTCGACTCATACCAACGATTTCGGCTTCAGTGACCGATGCGCCTCCGACTATTTCACGGCTACGTTCAGCGGCGCGCTGGTGGCGTTCCCTACCTTGAAAATTACCGCTTGATTGCCGGCGCCAGGCTGGCCGCGATCTGAGCATTCACCTGGAGAGCACCGGCGAACGATTGGGGGGCTGTTCCGGCGTAGCTGTAAGTAGCGGGTTGGCCACCGATGGTAAGCGAGAACTCGGTCACCGGCCTGGGCAGGTTTGCCAGAGCTTTCATTGGCGATCTGTCCGTCCACGCCAGGCGGGATTGGTTTGGCCTTCGCCGGTGCCGTAGATTTCGATATAGGACCGCGGGCGGCCGGATTCGGGTCCTTCATCCCTCCCATCCTGATTCAGGATGGCGCCTTGGCCGTTGTCGAGCCAGAAGAGGCGGGAGCGGCTGAGACCACGCCGACGGTCATCGGGTCGCTACGTATTGACTGCCGTCGAATACCTGCACCGTTACGTTCTGTCCGGTGCGGCTTGCGATCTCATACGGTGCAACGGCGTTGATTTGGCCGAGAACCCACATAGAGCAAAGGCGCGTCGGTGCCGTTGACGGATGACCGTGATTCCGGCCAGGTAGCTGGACACGTCCCCGTTTTCATCCAGTTCCAGACGTCAGGCCGTTCACCGGCCCGAGAGCCGCGCCGAAGATGGTGAAGATCAGGCCGGGTGAAAGTCCCGTATTGGTAAGGCTGGCGCCATTCACCACGGATCCGATTTGAGGCGTGCCCGCGCCGATACTCCAGCCGTATGAACATCTGGGTGGCATCCACGGAGCCCAATCCGCTGGCGGCATCCCAACCCGGCCCGGCGGTGTAGCCAAAATGTGTTGTTGGGACCGCAATCCGGACTTCCGGCCGACGCAGGGAACGATATTCCCGCCGGTGATGATGTCGTGAAAGACGATGGCTGGTGGTCTGCGCCATCCAGTACAGGCTTGGATTTATGTTTCCCAGGCCGTAGGTCCCCAGATATCCATTGAGCAAAGCAACCATTCCGGCAAAGACTGGAGCAGAGGCCGAAGTGCCTCCGATGAGATCCACCTTGCCCGACTCGATGGTTACGTAGGGATCATCATTGATGCGCGGCCGTTAGAGACACATCGGGTACCCCGCGTGCCGTTCCGGCCGGAATGCCCGGGACCCGTCTGCCATTCCGGGCGGTGATAAAAGATACTATAGCCGCCGCCACCCGCCGATAGCTCGGGAGTTGGTTGACTCGTTCCACACCGCCTCCGGAATATAGGACAGCGCGGAGGAATCGTTGCTGTTGTTTTCCATAGCTCCAGTAATAGCTGGTGTTCCCGATAAACATCGTGCCGCCCACTCCGGTGACTTCCGGAAGGGCCGCAATCAGGTTGACGGCTTCGCCATGGGTGGCGAGCCGAGGTGTCGCACATAGCGGCGCCCGAGTCGCCGGCTGAAGCTATAGCCAGGTGATGCCTTCCGCGTTGGCCTGCTGCGCCATGCTTTGCAGGGCTCTGAGCGGAGGCGCTATGACAAATTGGGCTCGCATCCGGCGTAGCTGTAGCTGATGACGGGCGCCAGATTCTGATCGATGGCGTAAGTGACGGATGATAATCACGCTCTTGGAATAAACGAACAGAATTTGCGCGTCCGTAAGCGATCCCGCCCGCATACTCGAGATCGAGATCCGATTCACCTTCATCGCCGGTGACGTATCCAGGGTCCAGGAGTGCCGGGAACCAGGAGCTAGCTGAGGAGCATTCGCAGGCAGACGAAAGAGTGCCTGAAAACTTGCGATATCGGAGGGATCGAATATCGCTTTGCCCGATCACCGCGATGGTTTGGCCCTGCACCGGTATAGCCGCCTTGGTAAATGGGAACCACGTCGTAGATGATGGCGAGGTCCCCCGGCGTGACGGCGTAGCCTGAGGTACTGGTGTAATTTGGCTTTACGGCTTTAGCGCGCGCTGGCCGGCTTCGGCTCAAAGTCATCCAGGCCCAGAAAGCCCAGTACCAGCGGCTGGATGGCCTGCGGGACGGAAGGTTCGGTGGCGTTCGCAAAGTGCAATTCGCCATTGACGCGGAAATGATGAATCTCGGTGGCGAGCGCGCTTTGGATCTGCCGCGCCGTGGCGTTGAAGGCGATGAAGCGCCGGCCGCGGGCGACGGCGATCACATCGAATCCCTGCGACCGCATCCAGCCGGTAATCTTGCGCGATGTCCGCCTGGCTGACGCCGAACCGATCGGCAAACTGTTCGGGCGTGAGCCATTTCCGGAAGTTCGGCGAACCCGGGCCTTGCTGATCGTGCAGAAACTGATTCAGGTCGGCTTGCTGCGCCGCAGAGGGCTTGAGCATCAAGCGTACGTAGTTCAGCTGCATGGACGGATCCACCTGCCAACGTCTGAGGCTGGCGTGGCCCGCGGATTGACGGAACCGGCAGCTTGACCAGGGGCTGTATCCATCTTCCCTAGATGCGGTCCTCCTCCGCCAATGAGCGCTGTAGGAAGCCATAGAAGGACCGCTGCGAGTGTTGCGGAGTGAATGAATCGTGTCGTTCTCATTGAGTAGATTGCCATCGAAAATACCACAGTTTTCGCCCTTAGCTCCGTCCTTACCTCTTTATCGAATCGAGCCCCGAGTTGACCTTTTCTGAATTGGCCGATTACTTGCAAGCGGGCCGGTGTTATCATGGCTACAGAATGTCGATGCTTTCTCCCAGACTGCAACTGAAGGTCTCGCAGAAGCAGATCCTCACGCCCGGGCTGGTCCAGATGGTCACGGTCCTCCAGTTGAACCGGCTGGAGCTGAAGGACATGATCACCCAGGAGATCGCCGAGAACCCGGTACTGGAAGAATCGGTGGACGGGATCGAGGAGCTCTCGGCGGAAGAGATGCAGTCGATTCTCGAGCGGGAGCGGGTTTCGGACCCCTCCGATCAGTTGATTCTCGAGACGGTGAATGGCACGGGCACAGAGCCTGAGATCGCGGCCGGGATTCCGGAAGCCTCGCCGGTGGAGTTCGAGTCGGACGCCGCGGCTTCCGCAGCCGTGGATGGCGCGTCACTGGACGGGCCGTCGGCTCCGGCGCCGGAAGGTGAGATCGTCGAACCAGAAGACCGAGAAGGATCCCTTCGATGAGATCGATTTCGGGACGTTTTTCGACGATTATCTGGATCCCGGATACAAGAGCCCCGCTTCCGAGACGGTGGAGAAACCGTCCTTCGAGACGTTTCTCTCGTCTCCGGTCACCCTCGGCGATCATCTGCACTCGCAACTGGCCGTGCTGGTGATGTCGGAAGACGTGCGCGACGCCGCCGAGAACATCATCGGCAACCTGAACGAAAACGGATACCTGACGGCGACGCTCGAAGAGATCGCCGATTCCGGGCAGCATACCATGGCCGAAGTCCAGGAAGGCCTGCGGGTCGTGCAGTCGCTGGATCCGGCGGGCGTGGGCGCCGCGGATGTCCGCGAATGCCTGCTGTTGCAGCTTGAGAGCCGCAACGGCAAGGGTGGCGTGGCCTGGCAGATTGTCGCAAATCATTTGAAGCTGCTGGAAACGCGGCAGATCAAGGAAATTGCCAAGCAACTGGGCCGGCCGCTGGAGCACGTTCAGATGGCCCTGGACGTGATCCGGCATCTGGACCCTTATCCTGGGTTGCGATATTCGGACCAGGGCGCGCGGCAGGTGGAGCCGGACGTCTACATCTTCAAAGAAGGCGACGAATACATCATCCAGTTGAACGACGACGATCTCCCGCAGCTGCGCCTGAACGCGCAGTACCGCAAGATGCTGGATCGCGATCAGGAGCCGAGCAAGGACATCCGCAATTACGTCAAGGACCGCTATGCGGCGGCCATCCAACTGATCAAGAACATCGAGCAGCGCAAGCAGACCATTCTGAAGGTTTGCCAGTCCATCGTGCGGCGGCAGCTGGAGTTTCTGGAACACGGCATCGACACGCTGAAGCCGATGATGATCAAGGAAATCGCCGAGGAGATCGGCGTGCATCCTTCCACGGTGAGCCGCGCGGTAGCCAGCAAATACGCCCATACGCCGCAGGGAGTTTTCGAGCTCCGCTATTTCTTCTCCGAAGCCGTGCAAGGCTCGGCCGGAAGCGCCACCCCGCTGCTGATCCTGAAACGGCGGGTGAAGAAAATGATTGAAGAGGAAGACACGCAGCATCCTTTGACCGACGAGCAGATCACGGCCCGGTTGAAGAGCGAGGGCATCGACGTGACGCGACGAACCGTAGCCAAGTACCGGGAAGACATGAAAATTCCTTCCACTCACCAGCGCCGGGTCCGCGCCTAACTCCGCCCCGTCCAGCGAGATCCCGATGAAAATCAGCTATACAGGCAAGTCCGAAGCAATTCCCCCGCGGCAGCGCGCCAAGTTGGAAGCCAAGCTGCAAAAGCTTTCCAAGGTCCTGGAGAAGCGCGGCGAGAAGGAAGCACACGTGGTGCTTACCCAGGAGCGATTTCTGCACAAGGTGGAAATCACCATTAATGCATGGGACCATGCGATGGTCGGCATCGCCACAGATGGCGACCTGGGGGTGGCGGCGCTGGAGGCGTTCGACCGGTTGGAGACGCAGCTTTTGAAGCTGCGGGCCCGCTGGCGCGACACCAAACGCGTGCGGGACAAGGAAGCTGACGGCGAGAAGGCCAGCGTCACTTTGCAGCCGGTTGCCCGCCCGGCCAATTCGCACCAGCGCAAGCAGGCCAAAGCCGAGACCAACGCCAAGACAGCGATAGGTGCGAAAAAGGCCGCACGCAAGCAGGTGTTTCGCGTCCATCCCGGGGATGGCAGCAAGCCCATGACCCTGGAAGAAGCGATGCTCGAAATGGAGGCATCGCAAGACTATCTGGTTTACCGCGACGCGCAGACCGACCGTCTTACGGTTCTCATGCGGCGGCCGGATGGCCACTTCGACCTGATCGAAAGCTAGTGTCCGGAAGAGTCAGCTAGTGGCCAAACGCGTCCCCAGGCAGTTGGATCCGCAAGGCGCGGAGTTGGTTGTCATTACCGGACTGAGCGGGTCGGGGAAAGCCACGGTACTCAAGGCTTTCGAGGACCTGGGCTACTACGCGGTGGACAACATGCCCATCGCGCTGCTTCCGAAATTCGCCGAATTGGCCAAGGATTCGGCGCAGGTGCGGCGCGCGGCGCTGGTAATCGACATTCGCGAGGGCGAGCAACTGGCGCAATTTCCCGCGCTGTTCAAGAAGCTGCGCAAGCGTACCCCGGCCACCTTAGTTTTTCTGGAGGCCGACGACCACACGCTGGCGCGGCGGTTCAGCGAGACGCGCCGCCCGCATCCGCTGGGCACCGAGGCGACGATGCAGAAAAGCCTGCGTACCGAGCGCGAGCTGCTGGCGCCCATCCGCAGCGTGGCCGATCACATCATCGACACTTCCAAGTTCAACGTGCACGAGCTGCGGGAAGTGATCGGGGAGAAGTTCAGCGGCGGACGCAACGAATCCAGCATCCGCATCGACATCAACAGCTTCGGGTACCGCTACGGCGTCCCGCCGGATAGCGACCTGGTATTCGATGTTCGCTTTCTGCCCAATCCCAACTATATTCCCGAGTTCAAGAAACTCACCGGCCGGCATCCCAGCGTGGCGCGCTACATCCGGTCGTTCCCGCAGACCATAGAGTTTATCGACCGCATTTCCGAGCTGCTGATTTATTTGATCCCGCACTACATTCGCGAAGGGAAAAGTTACCTGACCATCGGATTCGGCTGCACCGGCGGGCATCATCGTTCGGTAATGATCGCAGGCGAGATCCGCAAGCGGCTGGCGCGCGCCGGGTTCAAGGTGAAAGAGACGCACCGGGATATTGGCAAGTAAATCGCGGGCTTGGGCCTCGCTGAGAATTCGGGGACGGGGCGAACACTACATCTGGTGGCCGGCACGAGTCCCGAATGAAGAAGTTCCTGCATGTCGGCTGCGGCCCGCAGACCAAAGCGAATATCCCGAAGGGATTGAACACCGCGGAATGGCAGGAGATCCGCTTCGATATCGATCCCAACGTCAACCCCGACATCGTGGGAGCGATGACCGACATGAGCCACGTGGCCACCGCCAGCATGGACGCGTTGTATTCTTCCCACAACATCGAACATGTTTTTGCGCATGAAGTGCCTGTGGCGCTCAAAGAGTTTCATCGGGTTCTGCGCCCGGAAGGATTCGTTATCATCACCTGCCCGGATCTCCAGACCGTCTGCGAAGCGGTGGCGAAGGACCGGCTGCTCGAATCGCTGTACGTTTCCCCGTCCGGGCCGATTGCGCCCATCGACATACTTTACGGTCACCGGGCATCGGTGGCGGGAGGCAATCCGCACATGGCGCATAAGTGCGGCTTTACCTATTCCACATTGGTTCGCGCGTTGCTGGAAGCTGGATTCGCGAGCACCATCGGCGGCCGGCGTCTACCAGCTTTCGATCTGTGGCTGCTGGCCTCTAAGGCCAGCCGAAGCGAGGAATTTCTGAACGAGGCGCGGGCGATTTATCTTCCGTAGGTCGCTCGGGATTTAAGCCAGCGCTTGCTCGATCACCGCGCCCAACCCGGCGAGCGGCTTGATGCCTCTCACCCCGGTTGCGCAACCGAAGAAGTATGAGACGGGCTCGGCGTCGAGGCCAGCCTCCCTTAGAAAACCAACGAACGGTGTTACATTTTCGAAAGCCTGCGTGTACGCGCCCAGCATTCGATAGCAATCCGGATTGCCCAGCAGTGCCCGCCCGATGAGGGGGATTAGCCACTTCAGGTAGAACATATACACGGCGCGAAGAGGCCGAAAGGGAGGCACCGAGATCTCGACGAACGAATATGCCCCGCCGGCCTTCAGCAGTCGCGCAACTATCTGGGCGAAGCGCCGCTGTTGCTCGCGCCCGAAGGTCTTCAGCCCGAATGATGAGACGACGACATCAGCGAACGCAGGCTCCGGATACCAAGCCAGCACGTCCGCTACGTTGACCTCCACCGGAAAGTGCCACTCCCGGCGTGTCCGGCGAGCCATTTCAGCGGAGATATCGACTGCGACCACTCGGGCCGACGTTGGCAACGCCGTTGCAAGCGACGCCCAGAGTTCTCCCATGCCCGACATTAAATCGACGACGCAACCTGCCGAAGCCAACGGCAGGCCCGCGACGCATTGGTGGCGCCACCGCGCAGTGAAACCAAAAGAGGAGACTAGGTTGACATGGCCGTACGTTGACGCCATGTCGTCAAAGAGTGTCCGAATCGATTCAGGATCGTACCTGGTTTGCGCCAGCACCTTCCCCGTTTTAGCACGATCGTTCAAGTGGGCCGCTGCCTTAAGCCAGCGCTTGCTCGATCACCGCGCCCAACCCGGCCAGCGGCTTCATGACATCGTCGCTCAAGCCGTAGCGGCGCTGGATGTACGCCGCGTCGTTGTAGCTGAGCCAGACCTGGCCGCCGACATCCTGCCAGGCCAGCGCTTTCCACGGCAGATCGATAGCCGAGGTGGGAGCGGCGAGCATCACCGGCGTGCCGCCTTTGGGATTGCCGAAGATCAGCAACTGAGTGGGCGGCATATTCAATCCGGCCTTTTCGGCTTCGCCGCTATGATCCACCAGCGCGAAAACTTTGATGCCCTTCGTGGTTAAAATCGTTTCCAAGCGGTGCAGTGTTTCGGGCACCGAATACTTGCTTGGTTTGCTGATGATGCCTTCGCCGGTATTCATTTGGTTGCCAGCTCCCTGACTAAGTAAACCGCCATGGCCAAACCCGCCGCGGCCAGCACCAGCGCCACAAGAATCGCCATAGTGGAAGGTTTCGTGACCATCGGCGCGCCGCTGTTGAGCGCGTGCACGGTGCGGACGTGGCGCACTGCCGATAAAATATTCACCAGCACTCCAGCCAGCAGCAGCACGGTGCCGAGCGGCACCGAGAGCGCCGAGGTCTGAAATGGCGCCAGCGTGCGCAGAGACGCCAGCTCCCGCAGGAATAAGCCGAAGCGCGACTACGAATCCGAAACCCATCAGCGCGATGCCGGTGCGAATCCAGGCCAGGAAGGTGCGTTGTTCGGCGAGGTAGGTGCTTGGATCGGATCGAGGGGAGTCCATTCAGACTTTCACCTGTTTCCATTTTCCACGGCGGAACAGCAGAATTCCAAGTGCCGCGAGCAGGGAATCGGAAACCAATACCGCCACGTACACGCCGTTGGGGCCGAGCCCGGCGTGAAGCGCGAGCGCCCAGGCCAGCGGAATCTGGCAGAGCCAGAAACATACCAGGTTCAGCGCCGTGGGCGTGGCAGTGTCGCCGGCGCCGTTGAAGGCCGCCGTGATCACCATGCCGTAAGAATAGGAGACATTGCCGTAGCTGAACAGCCGCAGCGCGTTTACGGCTAACGGCGCCACTGCTGGATCGGTGGTGAACAGGCCGATGATCTGCCGCGCGAACACAATGAACACCAGTCCGATGGCGCCCAGGAATAGCATGTTGTAGAGCCCGGTGCGCCACACCGAAGTTTCCGCGCGCGAGGGCTTGCCCGCGCCCAGGTTCTGGCCCACCAGGGTGGCGGCTGCGTTGCTCATGCCCCAGGAAGGCAGAATCGCGAAGATAATTACCTTGAAGGCAACCGTGTATGCGGCGGTGGCGTCGCTTCCGAAGCTCGCGATGATGCGCACCATGCCGATCCAACTGGCCATCTGGACCATGTATTGGAACATCGCATTCAGCGAAAGCCGGATGAGACGCCACATGACGAGCAGGTCCACACGCAGTTGCGCGGCGCGGACCGCGAGCCGTCCCCGTCCCGAAGTTAATACCCACAATTGCAGCAGGACGCCGATGCCGCGTCCGATGGTAGTGCCGACGGCCGAGCCCGTGACTCCCAAACGCGGAAACGGACCCAGGCCAAAGATCAAACACGGATTCAGACAAATGTTTATGATGTTGGCGATCCACAGCACGCGCATCGCGATGGCTGCGTCGCCCGCGCCGCGAAAGACGGCGTTGATCAGGAACAGCAGGAAGATGGTGGCGCTGCCGCTCAAGATCATGCGCGTGTATCCGGAGCCGATCTTGACCACGCTATCTGAACCGCCCATGATATGGAGCAGGTTGGGCGCGAAGAAATAGCCGAAGACGGCGGCGCCGCCGGCGACGATGAGGCCAATCACGATGGCTTGCACCGCAACCAGACCGGCGCCCTGTTCGTCTTTCTCTCCCATCCGGCGCGCTACCAGCGCGGTAGCGCCCATGCTGAGGCCGAGCGCGATGACGTACACCAGGGTGAGCGCGGTTTCGGTGAGCCCCACTGTAGCCATGGCGTCGGCGCCGAGACGGGACACCCAAAAGACGTCCACCACGCCAAACAGCGATTCCATGCACATCTCGAGCACCATCGGCACGGCGAGCAGGACGATGGCGCGGCCGATGCTGCCCTCGGTGAAGTCCTGGCTGGACCCCATCACGGCTTCGCGCAGCGAGGCCCAGAGCCCGGGATTGCGAACCTGGATTGCGCTACTGCTTTCACTCATACAAATTCCTCAAGACGACTGAAAAACCCTGTGGACTCACCGGGGCGGCACGAGAGCAGCCCAAACGGAAGCGGCGTCAGAATGCGATTGGGTTTTTCACGGATGTCATGACCTCGAGTGAAGCAGTTTTCTTAGTGTAGCGCGGTCTGATCGCAAGTAGAAACCGGTGGGCCTTGCGATAAACTGCCTGGTCTTATCATTCCCTTGCTGGATCGCTGCGCACGAGCTTCCGGCGGATCGTTCAATTCAACGCGGTTCAGTACAAGACCAAACTGTGGGAAGCCGATGAGTGGTAGGCTGCCTAGCGACCGGGCCGTGGCGGTTGGGGAGGTGGAGGCGGCGGTGGTGGGGGAGCCTTAGGCATCGGGGGCCAGCTCTTTTGGAGGGGATTGTCCTCCCTAGCCATGCTGTCCTGTCAAATGATATAAAGCGAACACGCGATCTTGCCACTTATTCAGCAGCTTCTGGTCATTGGGAGCCTCAGTAGTAGCAAGTTCAGACGGTTCTCGCTCCGCTTCAATGACCTTGTCTAGCCGCTCTTCGGCATCTTGATCCTCCGTATGACTCCAAAGTCTCGCGTATTCTTGTGCGATGATCGTCCATGCGGAATGAAGTTTTGCCATGGTCCAGATTTTTCCATCCAAATTTATCGCCATGGCATACGCCGTAGCTAACGCAACCACGACTGACAAAGCCACGGGAACCCATAGCGGAAACTTTCCGACCATCGTTGCAGCCGCGCCGGAGGCGAGAAAAAACGAGAGCCCTGTGATGATTTGCTTTCGCCGCGTGTAACGAGACGCTAGATCGCCAAAGTAGAGGGAACGCGTCTCTGCCGCCAGCATGTTTTCCCACACCTTGTTTCGCTGGAATTCGTTGAGCATTTGACCGATCCTCTGCTATGTCTATTGTACCGATCCTTTCCTGCCAACGGTTCCAGCTGGGCTTTTAATACAAAGTCAGCTCCACCGGCGATCCGGCGCCGCAGCCCAGAAGTTTGGCGGCGGAACCCTCGCTGGCGGCCACTTCCAGATACCCGGAGCTTCCCACGATGACGAACAGCTCGCCTGGCGCGCATTCGGAAAACGTCAGCGCCAGCCGCGTGATCGCCCGCCGGCCGGCTTGCAGTGAAAACGCATGGGTGCGAATGGCGGGGAATTGATCGACGTGGAAATTGGTGGCGAGATTTCCGAAATGGTCGGCCTTCAGGATGGTCCCCGTCCAAGTGTGCTGGCCGGTTTGCGCGGGTTTGTCGAACGACGCGCGCAGGTAAACATCAATGCGTTTACCGAATTGAGCGGGTGTCACTCCGGCGGCCAGGTGCGCGGCCACGGGCGAAAAAACGTCGCGGCCATGAAATGTTCGGCTCACCGGGTGCAGGAAATGCTTCTCGGCGGTGATATGGCGGACCTTGGGTTTCTCCCGGGCAAAGATCATCGAAAGCACGCCGTTATCGGGAGCGATGAAGTACTGCCCGGCCATCTCGGCCAGCAGCGGCCGCCGCGTGGATCCGACGCCCGGATCTACCACCACAACGTGAATGGTCTTCTTCGGAAAATAGCGGTATGCCTGCGCGATGGTGAACGCGCCGTCGGCAATATCGTAGGGCTGAACGCCGTGGCTGATGTCGATCAGCTGCGCGGCGGGATGTATCCCGAGGATGACGCCTTTCATGGTGCCAACAAAATGATCGGAGAGGCCGAAGTCGGTGGTGAGCGTAATGATGGAACGGGTCACCGTCTCAATTTACACCTCAATTTACACCGGCGCCGCCTGGCAGCGCGCTTTTGATCGATATCTGGACGGGCGGAAAAACCCGGCCGCCGGACACCACCGTAACCGTAGCTTGCCCGGGTTTCGTATCGTTCGGGATCTGCGCGTTGATCTGGGTGGGACTCACGTAGGCCAGCGGCGCGGCTGTCCCGTTGACAAAGACGGAGGTGCTATCGAGAACCATGGGCCAGGGCGAACTGGAAGCTTGCGCGGCGCGTGGCGCCAGGTTCGATCCGAAGAGAGTAACAATGGAACCGGGCGCCACCGGTCCCGGCTGGAATCCATTGGCATTCACGACCGCCGCTACGCTGCCGGTGGGCAGGTTTTGCAATCCGAACACCGCCAGGCTGTCGGCCGTGCCAACGTAGACCTTTCCGTTTGCGATGGTGGGCGTTGAGAACTTGACGTATGTTCCCACGCTTCCCTGGTAAAGCTGATTGCTGAGGTCGGCGGCATCGTAGGCATGGAGCTGGCCGGCGGGATCGATAGTCCAGAGAATACCGTTGGACGCGCCGTTGGCCGAGATGCTGGGCACGGTCCCCAGCTCGGCAAAAGTCGAGCTGCTGGCTGAAACTGGAGACGTGGACAGAAGGCCGTTCTGCAACGAAAAAGCCTTCACCTGGTCGTGCGCTGCGGAAAAATATACGGTGTTATTGAAATAGGCCGGGATGCCGAAGAGCGGGCCCACCGCGTCCGGCAGCGATTGAACAATCTGAGTGTCGCCATCCGGCTGGAAGTGGCCCAGGCTATCGCGATCCAGCAGATAAATCGTGCCCGCCTTACTTCCCGTGATTAACAAATGCGGGTGGGCCGCGCTTCCTGTCGCCGTCCGGCAGCAACAGCGCGCCGCTGGATCCAAGATCCACATCCTTTTCGCTCAGCGCGCTGGCGTTGTAGGGCGTGAAGTAGTCGGTCGGCGGTGAGACTTCTTGCCGGTGGATAGCTTGAGAACGCTTTCGCCCAAATCCGAGCCGCCCATGTTTGCGTCAAACGTGCCGTTGGCCGACACGGCGTAGATGTTGCCATTGGCGTCCGCTGCCGGGGCCGCTCCGGCTTGCCAGAAGGCGCCCGCGTCCCAGTTAGGAGTGTCGGCGAAAACGGCGGTTTGCTGCAGCGTCGCGGCGTCATAGGCAATGATCCAGCCGTGATAATTTCCCGAGTCGCATTGCGACGACCAGGCCGTATACACCACGCCATTCAGCCGCAGCAAGCCCGGCGCGTTCCTTGTGCAGCCAAGGCTTCGAACTGGACGGTGGTGTTGCCGTCGCCGGTTCCGGGAACCGAAGCTTGGATTTCCACCGGGCTGCCGGGCTTTTCGGCGCCGGTTGTGACGTCCAGAGCGTGCAGCCGATGCACGTAGCTGCCGGTCGATCCCTCTTCGGTCATCGCGACCACATACAAAGTGCCGGTGGCGGGGTCGATCACCGGCGTCGCGGTGATGCCGACCTCGGGCATGATGGAGCCGCATCCCAGGTCGGTCGCCGACGCTGTCGTCACGCCTTGCGCGGGATTGAGGAAGCTGGCGTGCCACAAGCGGCGCGAGGGAATTGTCGGCGTCGAATGCGTAAACGCTGTCGTGTTCGGTGAGCGACAAAGACGACGTTGTGGATCCCCTTGCCCGGGATGATGACGCCGGGCAGATACAAAGGCTGCGCGTAAATTTGGCCGTCCACCGGATAACGTGAAGAGCGGCCCAAATTGCCCCGAGCTGACGCTGGCCGGGGTGAGCAGCGTTTCGTTGAGATTTTGTCCGGTTCGTGCAAGGTCGTTGTGATAGGTCAGGACGCTCACGTGGCAGTTCCACCACAGAGCGCACAGGAGAATCGAATGGGCGGCGCGCATCCGCTCATTAGATCCCGTGAAGTTAGCGTATTGTTACTGGATCGCTGGCGCCGAAGTACGCTAGGACTCCTTACAACTCGCTCCTACACGCTCGCGCCACCAGCGCCCCCCGCGCGGTAGAGACCATAGGATTCGACGCCATGCGAACCTCCGCGATGGCCACCGGCAGTTCGATTTCGCGCAGACATTTCTCGAACCGGTCCCGGAAACCAGGCGGCATCACGCTGCCGCCGCTCAGCACCAGCGGAATGGGCCGGTTGAGCTTCGGCATGTTCTGCACGCTGGCGAATTGATCTTTGAGCGCGGCCACCAGGGCCTGGATCATGTCCTCGTACGATGTGCTGAGGGCCTGATGGATCTTGTTCACGAAATGGCCGTTGAAGTGGAACGATTCTTCCTTGATGGTCCGGATGCGCGTGGCCGGCTCGCCGCGCAACTGCGCCGCGCTGGTATCGATAAAATCGCCCGCCTTCGGAATGCTGAAGCTGAAGACGGGCACCGACAGGTATGCCAGGCAAACGTTGCACAGCCCGCCGCCGCAACTGATGCCGATGCCGGTGTAATTGGAGCTTTCCATCTCGCCGTAGACCACCGCCAGCCCTTCGGAAATGGGATGCGCGATCGTAACCCAGCTTGGAAAGCATGCTCTTCAGGCCGGCCTCATGCTCGTTCACTTCGTCCGCCGAGCCCAAGGGAGCGGCCGGGACGCTGAAGCAAACCCTTCGGCCTTGTCCCTCGCCTTCGCCCATCACCAGCGCGACGATCTGCCGGACCAGCATCAAACTGCCGGTTTCGTCCGGATTCAGGATTCCCCGCAGCATGGGCCGCCGGGTTTCTTTGTGGAACAGATTGGCGAAGCGCTCGGATTCGTCGCCATACACGGTGATCTCGGAATCCTGCACCAGATGCGGGATGCGCTCCTTCCTGAGCACGCCCTGGGTTAGTTTGGAAAAGGGAATGGTGACGAAGGCGTTCAGTTGCGTATCGAACTGAATATCCTTGTCCTGGCGCTGGGCGGCGACAATGCGGCTGGTGCCGACGTCGAGCCCCAGAGCCGTGAGAGGTTGCGTGTTGGTGGCAGTCATCAGTTGTACTCCTGGTAGGCGCCTTTTCCGCGCAGCGCCTGGATTGCGTCCCGGTATCGTTTCTGCAGTTTTTCCCGATAGCGTTCAGGCGGCAGATTTTGGGCGGCATCCAGCGGCGCGCAGATCGGTTTCGGCGGCTTCCCAGCCTTCCGCCATGTCCCCATGGAGACGAGGCTGCCCGCGCCCAGCAGCGGCCTGCGGCGGCTCAAAACCAAACAACTGCACGCTCGGCAACGCCAGCTTGTAGTTGTCGGCCAAGCCGAGTTCGGCGAAGGGCAGGTTCGCCGCCCAGTCCAGGTGGTAGCCGGCGCCATGGTTGGCCGGGTTGACGGACACTTGGGCATGCGCCACGCAGTTGGAGGCCGGGATGCTGTAACGAGCGCGCAGCATCTCGGTTAAGACCCGTCCCGCGTAGACCTGTGCGGCGTTTACTGGGGGTCGCGTTGCCGATGGACTCTGCTGTGCGCCTCAAACGCGACGCCAAAGAAGCTCTGGTTGAGATTGATGTAGATCCAGAGCGGGTCCGCCCACACGGAGTTTCCCGCGTGATTGGCGTAATCGCTCTCGCGCACCACGCGGAAAACGCGGCCAAACCGGTCGATCACGAAATGGTAGGAGCGGCGGCGGCTCACATATTGGAGCAGTCCCTCGCCCGAGCGCCGTAACGATTGATTCTGGTCTTCCTCAAAGGGCGCCAGGTGGCTTTCGGTGGTGTGATAGACGATCCCGGCTGGTTCGGTGCGCCACTCAGCCGCCGCATCAATTGGACCCGAGCGGTTCCTGGCGAATGCGATATAGCGGCGCGGAGCTGTGGATGTGGCGTATTGTTCCTCGATCCGGAGGCCATTGCTGTAGAGATCGAATTGGGGCGTTGTCTGGACCAGCCAGATTGCTCCAGCGGGCCCGCGCGCTGGGCGCGCCGGCAGCGATTGGGCGGTAATGTTTGCCGCCGCCAGCGCGACATGCCGTGAGGAAGTCCAGAACCAGGCTGCCGGCAGTAGCACGGCTCCCAAAGCGACCAGCGCTAGGAACACTCGCCTAGCGGCACGTGTCCCAGGCACGGAGGCCGCCGGACGCACGCTCAGATTTCGCCGCAGAAACTGCAGCCGATCCGCCGGATCGGAGAACCGCCGGGCACGCCACTCAAGCGCACGCACTAACGCACCTCGTGACATCATTGGAAACAGCGAACTCGCCTCCGCCTGCCATCCACACGAGTGTCGATGCGGCACGTGTGGGGCTACGCCACGCAGATTAGTGGCAGCCGCTCGAAAACACTCTCATTGAATCGCTGGCTGTATCACCATGTACAACCTAGGGGGTAGCGAATTTGTACCGGAGCGTGTATCTTCAAAACGAGACATTCTGGTGATGTGAGAATAGTTGGCCCAATGGGATAATCGCTTCGTCTTCGAAATGAAGTGAGGTGTTTTCCGTGAAAAATGTCGTTTTTTTGCTGATTGCCGCCGCCGCCGCTGCGAATCCTATTTATACGGTGGTCGCGGTGGGCGGTTTGAGCGGCCCGGCAATCGGCTATGCCATCAATAGTTCGGGTACCGTGGCCGGCTGGAGCCAAAATTCCTCGGGCAACCAACAGGCCTTCGTTTCGACGCCCAACGGATCGCAAGGGTTATTATCTCCAGGTCCTTCCGAGTCCTATGCCTACGGGATCAACGACGCGGGGACGGTGGTGGGGATTACCTACGACGCGAGCGGGCAAGCGCACGGAACCATTTGGAGCGCCTCGGGCACTACCGATCTGGGCGCGGGTTCCTACGCGACGGCGATCAATGGCGCGGGCGAAGTGGTGGGTGGAAACGGCCAGGCATTCGCAGTGGTGAATGGCCAGGTTCAGGGGCTTGCGTCCCCGGAGGACATAATTTGGAGCGCGGCCTACGGGATTAACAACACCGGAACGATCGTGGGCGATGGCCAACTGGCGAACGGCACATTTCGAGGGATTATCTGGAATCCGGATGGCACCTCGACCTTGCTGGGAACCTTGGGAGGAAGCAGCAGCCAGGCGATGGGCGTCAGCAACAGCGGCGAAGTGGTGGGGTTTGCGAGCCTGGCAGACGGCTACCAGCACGCTTTTTCGGAGATCGGAGGCAGCATGATCGACCTGGGGACGCTGGGGGGGGGAAGCAGCTACGCCTATGGCGTGAACGACAGCGGGGAGATCGTCGGCTATAGTTGGCTAGCCGACGGTGGCCAAAGCGCCTTCCTCTATGACGACGGGACGATGCTGGATTTGAACTCGCTGCTTGCAAACGATTCAGGCTGGGATTTGCTGGCGGCCTATGGTATCAATGATTCCGGGCAGATTACCGGAGAAGGACTCTTCGACGGACAGTTGAGCGCGTTCGTATTAACGGATCCGCCGGCTGGTCCCGCAGACATATCGAGCGTTCCGGAGCCAGATGAGATTCTGATCGTGAGCGCAGGTTTGGCGCTGATCGCCTGGCTTCGGTTCAGGCGCGCCCGCAGCCGCTAGTGTTGGTTTGGGCCAGTTTTCGGATCAGGACTGGCCACCGGCAGCCGGGGCGGGGCTTCCGGGCGCTGCTGCTCTTGACGGCGGAAGAGGCGCAATACCGACCACACCGGTTGGCTTGCCGGCTGGGGAGGCGCTTGGGAAGGGACGCCGCCCGGAACGGCGCCTGGAACAACTCCGGCACCTGGGACAACTCCCCAAACAGCGGAAATCACGGATCGTCCTTGAAACATCATTTCGCTCACCCAACCTTGAGATCGACGCGAGTTTGCTGTAACTTTAGACGACGCGGTGGAAATCGTTGTTACTGAAATTCGCCGTTATTCGTCCACAATTTAGCGGCTGCCCATGCGACACCGTAAATTTTCCAGGCAAGTGGGACGCAAGGTCCGGGAGTCGCGGATGTTCGCGCGGGCCATGCAATCGGACGCGCACCCCATCCTGGCCCAGATTGTTCCCATCCGCCGCTGCAATCTGGATTGCGGCTACTGCAACGAATACGACAAGACTTCGGGTCCGGTGCCGCTTGAAACCATGCTCGGGCGGATCGACCGTTTGGCCGACCTTGGCACCACCATAATCACCCTGAGCGGCGGCGAGCCCACGCTGCACCCCGACCTGGACGCGATCATCGCGCGGATTCGCGAGCGCGGGGCCATTGCGACGCTCATCACCAACGGACTGTTACTCACCCCGGAGCGAATCGGAAAGCTGAACCGCGCGGGCCTGGACTACCTGCAGATCAGCATCGATAATGCGCGGCCGGACGAGATTTCGAAGAAAAGCCTGCAGGTGCTGGATAGGAAGCTCGAATGGCTCGCCAAGCACGCTGAATTCGGGGTCACGATCAATTCCGTACTAGGCGCGGGGATCCGGAATCCCCAGGACGCGCTGGCGGTTTCCGGGCGCGCGCGGTCGCTCGGCTTCACCAGTACCCTGGGCATTCTGCACGATCATTCCGGGCAATTGAAACCGCTGGGCGACGCTCATCAAGAGGTTTACAAGCAGTTTCTCGATCACAAAGGGTCGCTGTTCTCGTTCGCGCATTTTGACAGCTTTCAGGAAAACATCAGCCGGGGGCTGCCGAATGCGTGGCATTGCCGCGCCGGCGGCCGCTTTCTGTACATCTGTGAAGACGGGCTGGTGCATTATTGTTCGCAGCAGCGTGGCAAGCCTGGGATCCCGCTGGAAGATTACACGATTGAGGATCTGAAGCGGGAGGCCGCGCGTCCCAAGGGCTGCGCGCCATTTTGCACCATATCGTGCGTGCATCAAACCGCGATGCTGGACGATTTCCGCGAGAAGCCGCGCGAGACTTTGGCCGGGATTATGGACCGGCGCCGAGCGGCCGACCCGAGCTTCCGGCCGCCGGTGCCTGTGCGGGTATTGTCCTGGATGTTTCTGGACAAACGCCGGAGGGGCTTTTTCGGAAAGCTGATGTTGAGCGCGCTGGGAATCCGGCCGCGCTAGCGTTTATTGGTCCGCCAATCCACGGATGACGTCGCTCTGCTGCTGAACCGGAACTGACCCGCCGGCAGCCGATGGCGGGTCAAATGAGACCGCCGATTGGGCGATTTCGCGAGAGCCGCTGGCCGCGCGGCACTGGTTGCAGTCGACAGGGGAAGCAACGCTTCGAACGTTTCCGAATCCAGGCCGCTGTAGATGTCTACCTCGGCATCGCCGGCCGCAACACCGCTGGGGATGGTGAAGTTGATTTGGTATAAGCCGGCGAAGCCTGGAGCGAGACCGGAGAAGGTCACGTTAGCCTGCGTTTCCGCGCCCGACGAGTCCATCAATGCAACTTGAGGTGTTTCCGTTGTGTAGCTCAGCGGGCTGCTCGGTGCGGCCGTTCCGTCGAGGGGCTGGTTACTCACCGCTCCCATACCGGCCAAGTAAAGCGCTACCGTCTCGCCAATTTGCGCGGGGCTGGATTCTGTTACCGCGGAATAGTCGGAATGGAGCGCGGCGGCGTAGCCGAGTCCGTTGTTCGGATTTGTGAAGGCCCCGGCCGAAGTGAACCCTGTGAATAGGGTCACCACATTGGAATTCGCGCCGTTGTTGATCACCTGAATCCGCGCCACAGATCCGGGTGCCGTGATGTAAGGAACGACGACTTCAAGCTGGGTGGGGCTCACATAGTAGATGGGCGCCGGAACTTGGTTAATCAACACCTGCACCCCGCTGAGATTATTCGGGAAGGGAGCGCTGGAGCTGCTTGTTGTAGAGGCCAGCCCCGAGCCATACAACGTGAGAAATTCACCCGGCGAGGCGAACGCCGTGAAGGGGGCGTAACTCGCCGCGTTCACCACGCCGACGGGATCCAGATAGACGCCGGCGGACGCACTCACGACGGCGCCCCCCTGGAACGCCACATTCATGGAGAGGTATGGGCCAAGGCCATATCCTACTCGAATCGTCCCGTCGGTGCTACTCACGTAGTCCTGCCCGAAGTCGAAGTCGTCTGAAGTGCCGTCACCGTTCAGCACATAAAAGTCAGAGGAGGTGTAGTCCTCTGATCCCGAGCCGTCGAAGTTCAACCTTTGGTGGAAAATTCCGGTGAGCCCGTAGCCCTGCGGGACGTCCACAACGCTGCTATCCGAAGGAAATATGTCGGCTGCCCCGTAATAACTGTCGAGCCCGTCCGCGGAGTTCAGGTCAAATCCCACCTGGTAGTAGAGTCCGTTGTAATTAGACGGATTGGCGGACGCGGCGCGAACTCCTGCGAAAATATCGAAGCCATTGGCGGATCCGCCGAAGATGAAATTACCGTCGGGGGTGATATAAAGCACTTCGGTTCCGAAGATGAGGCTGCTGGAGGAGCCTCCGAAATTGATCTGCGCGCCGCCGTTCTGAAAGGAGTAAGTCACCCCGGTAAGGTTTTCGGTGCTCGCGGTGCTGTTGCTGTTCACATAACCGTTGACACTGACGGTCCCAATGTTCCCCGCGCCATTGGCGTTCATGGTGAAGAGCGCATCGCCGGGGAAGGTAGGATCAAAGTACGCGGCCTGGTAGGAGCCGTTGAGCGTCGCGTTGGTAGCTACCGAGCCGATGGGAGCGGCGATGAACAGATCGTTATAGCCGGTGATGTTCTCAGTGCTGCTGCCGATGAAAACGCTGTGCGACACCAGCCCAACAATCTGATCGTTAGGAAAATCCGGATTCACCGCGCTGATATAACCCTCGCCGCTGGCCGAGACCACGTAAGTGCCGGTGGCGCCGTTCACGGCTACCGGCGTGGCTGAACCCGACGCGCTATCGAGGAGCGTTCCAGTGAAGGTGTAACCTCCCGCGCCGTTGAACGTGATCTCGCCCTGGAGATTCATAGCCTCGCCTAGAGCACCGGAAGTGTTGACGAAATAGAAAACCTGGCGCATATAGTAAGCGCCGTTCAATTGCCCATTGCCGCTGGAGTCAAAAGCGGGCTGAGCCGAAGCTTGCCAGGCGCACGCGCCAAGAAGCATTACAACGAGAAGAGTAGTTTTTGTTTTCATGAATCCCGTATGGCGCCAGACTCAACGCCTCTGGAAGATTGACGCGCGAGACGGCAATCTGGTTAACGCGCCTGCTCGCTAAATAAACCTATGCATCAGCGTGACAGGCTCCTCATCGATTACAACACGAAATAGTGCATTGGGGTGTCTAGGTTCGCTGTAAAAGTTTGTCGGCCATGGGCACGCGGGCGGACGAGTTCTCTCTGTTTGGCCGCGCCCGAGAATCGCCTCGACAATCTTTCCAACTTCGAAGAGCTCGTCTAAGTCGGAAGATTTTTGCAAGTACAAGTTGGCTCCCAGGTCCAGCGCCGCGGCGCGGTCGGCCGGTGAAGCCGAGGATGTCAGCATGATCACCGGCACCCTTTCCAGCCGCGGCTCGCGGCGGATATAACGCAATACGGCATCGCCGTTCACCTTGGGAAGGTTCACATCCAGTACGATCAAGTGTGGTTGCCAGGTTTGCGCTTCGATCAGCGCGTCGCCCGGCTCGCCTCCCGGCGTTCCTCCCAACAGGGTCATCGCCTTTTGACCATCGGCGGCTACCACTAGGTTGCACGGCAGCTCGCGGCTCGCGAGCGCTTCGCGAAACAGCAAAACATCCCCGGGATTGTCTTCGGCCAGCAGGATTTCAAACACGGTATAACTTATACAGCATAGATAACATTACCATCCAGCGAGTGGCAGTAAAAATTGTTGTAACGTGATCGGAACCGGTGAGTCCCATTAAAAGATTCACCAGAAGTCCATCTATGTGTAATTGAGCTTACTCTTCGAGGAGCTAGGAATATGAAAAGTGTCACCTCCGAGAACGGCGCCCGGGCGCGCGGTTCCAAGTCGGACGCCAGAGCCAATGGGGTGAAATCCAACGGCGTTAAGACGCCTGGGATCAAGCCGCTAACCGTGGCCAACGGAGCCAAGGCCCGTCGCGATGCCAACGTGCTGCTGAGCACGCTGATCGCCTTCAAGCGGGGGAATTTCTCGGTTCGGATGCCGGTGGATCAAACGGACCTGGAAGGCAAGATCGCCGACGCGCTGAACGATGTTCTGGAAATCAACCAGAAAATGGTCAGTGAATTCGAGCGCATTAGCCGGGCGGTGGGTAAGGATGGCAAGATTACCCAGCGCGCGTCTATTGGATCTGTTACTGGAGCCTGGGCGGATTGTGTCGAATCGGTAAACAGCCTGATTGGCGATCTGGTGCAGCCGTCGACGGAAGTGGCGCGCGTGATCGGCGCCGTGGCCAAAGGCGATCTGTCGCAGAACATGTCGCTCGAAGTAGACGGGCGTCCGTTACGCGGCGAGTTTTTGCATACGGCGCGCGTCGTCAACACGATGGTGCAGCAGTTGAATTCGTTTGCGAGTGAAGTGACTCGCGTGGCGCGCGAGGTTGGAACCGAAGGCAAGCTGGGCGGCCAGGCGGTGGTGCCGGCGGTGGCGGGAACGTGGCGCGATCTGACGGAAAGCGTCAATTCGATGGCCAGCAATTTGACCAACCAGGTGCGCAACATCGCCGGCGTAACCACGGCGGTGGCTAAGGGTGATTTAACTACGCGCATCACGGTGGATGCGCGCGGCGAAATTCTGCAATTGAAGAACACCATTAATACGATGGTGGACCAGTTGAGCTCGTTCGCGGCCGAAGTAACGCGCGTGGCGCGCGAAGTGGGAACCGAAGGACGGCTGGGCGGGCAGGCCGATGTCCGCGGCGTGGCGGGAACGTGGAAGGATTTAACCGATTCGGTCAATTCCATGGCCAGCAACCTGACCAATCAGGTGCGCAACATCGCCGAAGTGACTACTGCCGTAGCGAAGGGCGACTTGTCGACACGCATCACGGTGGACGCGCGCGGCGAAATTTTGCAGTTGAAGAACACCATCAACACCATGGTGGATCAGTTGAGCTCGTTCGCCGCGGAAGTGACGCGCGTGGCGCGCGAAGTGGGAACCGAGGGCAAGCTGGGCGGCCAGGCCGACGTGCCAGGGGTCGGTGGAACGTGGAAGGATCTTACCGATTCGGTCAATTCCATGGCCGGGAATTTGACCGCTCAGGTTCGCAATATTGCGGAAGTTACTACGGCCGTTGCCAAGGGCGATCTGTCGCGCAAGATCACAGTGCAGGTGCGCGGCGAGATTTTGGAGTTGAAGAACACCATCAACACCATGGTGGATCAGTTGAGCTCGTTTGCATCCGAAGTGACGCGTGTGGCGCGCGAAGTGGGCACCGAAGGCCGGCTGGGGGGCCAGGCGGAAGTGGAAGGCGTGGCGGGAACGTGGCGCGATTTGACGGAAAGCGTCAATTCGATGGCCGGTAATTTGACCAACCAGGTCCGTAATATTGCCGGCGTCACGACGGCCGTTGCCAAGGGCGATCTGTCGACCAAAATTACGGTGGACGCGCGCGGCGAAATTCTGGAGTTGAAGAACACCATCAACACCATGGTGGATCAGCTCAATTCGTTTGCCAGCGAAGTGACGCGCGTGGCGCGCGAAGTGGGTACCGAGGGCAAGCTGGGTGGCCAGGCGCAGGTGAAAGGCGTGGGCGGCGTCTGGAAGGATCTGACGGAAAGCGTGAATTCGATGGCGGGCAACCTGACCAATCAGGTCCGCAACATCGCGGGTGTGACCACGGCTGTGGCGCGCGGCGATCTGTCAACCAAGATCACAGTGGATGCGCGCGGCGAAATTCTGGAGCTGAAGAACACCATCAACACCATGGTGGATCAGCTCAATTCGTTTGCGAGTGAAGTGACGCGCGTGGCGCGCGAAGTGGGAACCGACGGCAAACTGGGCGGACAGGCGCAGGTGAAGGGCGTGGGCGGCGTGTGGAAGGATTTGACTGACTCCGTCAACTCCATGGCCGGGAACCTGACGGCGCAGGTGCGCAACATTGCGGAGGTCACCACTGCGGTGGCGAATGGTGATTTGTCGCGCAAGATCACGGTGGACGTGCGCGGCGAAATTCTGGAGCTGAAGAACACCATCAACATCATGGTGGATCAGCTCAATGGATTCGCCAGCGAAGTGACGCGCGTGGCGCGCGAAGTGGGTACCGAAGGCAAGCTGGGCGGCCAGGCGGTGGTGAAGGGCGTGGCCGGTACGTGGAAGGATTTGACGGATTCGGTCAATTCAATGGCGAGCAACCTCACGAACCAGGTGCGCAACATCGCGGAAGTGACCACGGCTGTCGCGACCGGCGACTTGTCGCGCAAGATCACGGTGGAAGTGCGTGGTGAAATTCTGGAGCTGAAGAACACCATCAACACCATGGTGGATCAGTTGAGCTCGTTCGCCGCGGAGGTAACGCGCGTGGCGCGCGAAGTGGGTACCGAAGGCAAGCTGGGCGGCCAGGCCGACGTGCATGGCGTGGCGGGCACCTGGAAGGATCTGACGGATTCGGTCAATTCCATGGCGAGCAACCTGACGTCGCAGGTTCGAAATATCGCCGAAGTCACCACCGCGGTGGCCAAGGGCGACCTGTCGCGCAAGGTGACCGTAGATGTGCGCGGCGAAATTCTGGAGCTGAAGAACACGGTCAATACCATGGTGGACCAGCTCAATGCGTTCGCCAGCGAAGTGACGCGCGTGGCACGCGAGGTGGGTACCGAGGGCAAGCTGGGCGGACAGGCCGAAGTGATGGGCGTGGGCGGCGTGTGGAAAGATTTGACCGACAGCGTGAATTTCATGGCTGGCAATCTTACGTCGCAGGTCCGCAATATCGCGCAGGTGACCACCGGCGTAGCGAAGGGCGATCTGTCGACCAAGATCACCGTGGATGCGCGCGGCGAAATCCTGGAGCTGAAGAACACCATCAACACCATGGTGGATCAGTTGAACGCGTTCGCGAGCGAAGTGACGCGCGTGGCGCGCGAGGTGGGCACCGAAGGCCGGCTGGGCGGACAGGCCGATGTGCGTGGCGTGGCGGGCACGTGGAAGGATTTGACCGACAGCGTCAATTACATGGCCAGCAACCTGACTAATCAGGTGCGCAACATCGCGGGTGTGACCACGGCCGTGGCGCGCGGCGATTTAACCACCAAGATCACGGTGGACGCGCGCGGCGAAATTCTGGAACTGAAGAACACCATCAACACCATGGTGGATCAGTTGAGCTCGTTCGCATCCGAAGTAACGCGCGTGGCGCGCGAAGTGGGCACCGAGGGCAATCTCGGCGGGCAGGCGGAAGTGAAGGGCGTGGCCGGTACGTGGAAGGATTTGACGGAAAGCGTCAACTCGATGGCGGGCAACCTGACCAATCAGGTCCGCAACATCGCGCAGGTAACCACGGCCGTCGCCAAGGGCGATTTGTCGCGCAAGATCACGGTGGATGTGCGCGGCGAAATTCTGGAATTGAAGAACACCATCAACACCATGGTGGATCAGTTGAACGCGTTTGCAAGCGAAGTAACGCGCGTGGCGCGCGAGGTAGGTACCGAAGGCAAGCTGGGCGGACAAGCCAATGTACGCGGCGTCGGCGGCACGTGGAAGGATTTAACCGACAGCGTTAATTCGATGGCCGGCAACCTGACGGCGCAAGTCCGCAACATCGCGCAGGTGACGACGGCGGTTGCCAACGGCGATTTATCGCGCAAGATCACGGTCGATGTGCAAGGAGAGATTCTGGAGCTGAAGAACACCATCAACCGCATGGTGGATCAGCTCAATTCGTTCGCGAGTGAAGTGACGCGCGTGGCGCGCGAAGTGGGCACTGACGGCAAGCTGGGCGGCCAGGCGGACGTCAAAGGCGTGGCGGGCACGTGGAAGGATTTGACGGACAACGTCAACTTCATGGCGGCGAACCTGACCACGCAGGTGCGCGGCATCGCGAAGGTGGTGACGGCCGTCGCCAATGGCGATTTGAAGCGCAAGCTGGTGCTCGAAACTAAGGGCGAGATTGCCGAGCTGGCCGACACCATCAACGGCATGATCGACACGCTGGCGACATTTGCCGACCAGGTGACCACGGTGGCGCGCGAGGTGGGCATCGAAGGCAAGCTGGGCGGGCAGGCGCGCGTGCCGGGCGCCGCGGGAATCTGGCGCGATTTGACGGACAACGTCAATCAGCTGGCGGCGAATTTGACGACGCAGGTTCGCGCCATCGCAGAAGTGGCTACGGCGGTGACCAAGGGCGACCTCACGCGATCCATTGCTGTGGAAGCGCTGGGCGAAGTGGCGGCGCTCAAGGACAACATCAACGAGATGATCGTGAATCTTGCGGCTACCACGCGCAAGAACAATGAGCAGGACTGGCTGAAGACCAACATCGCGAAGTTCACCGGCATGATGCAGGGCCAGCGAGATTTGTTGACGGTCTCGCAGTTGCTGCTGAGCGAGCTGACGCCGCTGGTGAGCGCGCAGCACGGCACGTTCTATATCGCGGAGTGGCAGGAAGACAAGACCGTATTGAAGCTGCTGGCGGGCTACGCGATTCATGACCGCGATGGCGTGCCGATGCAATTTGAAATCGGCCAGGGGCTGGTGGGGCAATGCGCGAAAGAGAAGGAGCGCATCTTAGTAACCAATCTGCCGGGCCAATATATCCGCATCAATTCCAGCCTGGGCAGCACGGCACCGGTGAGCATCGTGGTGCTGCCGGTGCTGTTTGAAGGCGACGTGAAGGCGGTGATTGAACTCGCGTCGTTCGGCCAGTTCAGCGATATTCACCTGGCGTTTCTCGATCAGCTCACGCAATCCATCGGAATCGTTTTGAACACCATTCGCGCCACCATGCGGACCGAGCAGCTCCTGACGCAAAGCCAGGCGCTGGCCGAGGAGCTGCAGAGCCAGCAGCTCCAGTTGCAAAAGACCAATGCCGAGCTGCAGGAGAAAGCGCAGTTGCTGGCCGAGCAGAAGACCGAAGTGGAAACCAAGAATCAGGAAGTGGAACAGGCCAAGAAGGCGCTGGAAGAAAAGGCCGAGCAGCTGGCGCTGACTTCCAAGTACAAGAGCGAGTTCCTGGCCAACATGAGCCACGAGCTGCGCACGCCGCTCAACAACCTGCTGATTCTGGCGCGCATGCTTTCGGAAAATTCAGACAAGAACCTGAGCGCCAAACAGGTGAAGTTCGCCGAGACCATTCACACTTCGGGAACCGACCTGCTATCGCTAATCAGCGACATTCTGGACCTGAGCAAAATCGAATCGGGCAAGATGGACGTGGAAGTGGGCGGCATTCGCTTCAGCGAACTGGAAGACTACTGCCTGCGCACGTTCCGTCACGTGGCCGACGGCAAAGGTCTGGACTTCACCGTGGAGCTGGGTCCCAACCTGGCGCCCGAGATTATCCATACCGATGCCAAGCGGCTGCAGCAGGTGCTCAAGAACCTGCTTTCGAACGCGCTGAAGTTCACCGAACAGGGATCCGTGCGGCTCTCGATCGACAAAGCGGCTAGCGGATGGAACCCGGCCAATGGCGTGCTCAGCCGCGCGAAAGCGGTGATCGCATTTTCGGTGCTGGATACCGGTATCGGGATCGCGTCAGAAAAGCAGCGCATCATCTTCGAGGCGTTCCAGCAGGCTGACGGAACCACCAGCCGCAAGTACGGCGGCACTGGACTTGGGCTTTCCATCAGCCGCGAGCTGGCGCGTCTTCTGGGTGGCGAAATTCGATTGCAGAGCGCGCCCGGCGTGGGCAGCACCTTCACGCTGTATCTGCCGCAAACCTACGTGACCCCCGCTGCACAGCCCCGCAGCGAAGCCTTGCGCATTACGCCGCCAGTTTTGTTGGAGCAGGCGGTAAAGGAAACCGCCGATGCCGGCGTCGACATGATTCTTCCTGTGACCGCGATGGCTACCGAAGAGCTGGTGGAGGACCTGGTCATTGACGACGATCGCAATCTGATCCAGCCGGGCGACGCGGCGCTGCTGATTGTCGAAGACGACATTACGTTCGCTCGCATTCTGCTGGACCTGGCGCACGATCGCGGTCTGAAGGCTCTAGTGGCGCTGCGTGGATCGAGCGCCATGACGCTGGCGCGGGAGTTCAAGCCCGGCGCCATCACACTCGACATCAATCTTCCCGACATGGCGGGCTGGACCATCCTGGACCGCTTGAAGCACGATCCGGCCACCGGCACATCCCGGTGCATATTATTTCCGGCGACGAAAACCGGCGCCGGGGGCTGGCACTCGGGGCCATGACCTATCTGGAGAAATCGGTCACCAACGATTTGCTGGCGGAGGCGTTCGCGGCCATCGAGCATTCGGTGCAGAGGCGCATCAAGAAACTGCTGTTGGTGTGCGCCGATGAAATGGAGCGCGCCGGCATGATCGCGACCGTGGGCGCGCCGGACCTGGACCCCATCGGCGTGGCTACCGCGGGCGAGGCGCTGGCGGTTCTGAAGCAGCAATATCTGGATGGCATCGTGGTCCATCTGCGAATCGACCGCATCGCGCCCATGGCGCTGGTGGAGGAGATCCAAAGCCACGCCGGCCCCTACGCGCCGCCCATCCTGCTGATGTGCGACCGGCCGCTGACGCTGGATGAGGAGCTGGAGCTGGCGCGGTTAAGCCGTGCCGGTATCGTTAGGACGGTTCACACGCGCGAGCGGCTGCTGGATGAATCCGTGCTGTTGCTGCATCGCGCCGAAGCCGATCTGCTGCCGGAGCAGCGCCGGATTCTGGAACAATTGCGCGAAACGGACGTGACGCTGTTCGGCAAGAAGGTGCTGGTGGTGGACGACGACGTTCGCAACATTTTCGCGCTCACCAGTCTGCTGGAAGATCACAATCTGAAAGTGGCGCACGCCGAAAACGGCCGCGCCGGCATCGAACTGTTGAAGAAGACGCCGGACGTCGATCTGGTGCTGATGGACATCATGATGCCGGAAATGGACGGCTACGAGACGATGAAGGCGATTCGCGAGGTGCCCGAATTTCGCTCGCTGCCGATCGTCGCCTGACTGCCAAGGCGATGAAGGGCGACCGGGCCAAGTGCATGGAGGCCGGCGCGTCCGATTACATTACCAAACCGGTGGATCTGGAGCAGCTCTTTTCGGTGCTGCGCGTCTGGATCAGCCGCGGTCATGAAGTCAGCGACGCCCGCAGCACGTCAGACTGACGGGAGCAATTGAGGACGACGCGATCGGCATGCCGTTGCTACCGGAGATCCCGCCGCAGGATCGAGTGAAAATTCTGCTGGTGGACGATACGCCGGACAATCTGGTGTCGCTCGAAGCGGCGCTGGAGGGGCTGGGCCAGGAACTGGTGCTGGCGCGCTCCGGTACGGAAGCCCTGCGCCATCTGCTGGACGACGATTTTGCCGCCATCCTGCTGGACGTGAAGATGCCGGACATGGACGGATTTCAAACCGCCGAGCTGATCCGTTCGCGCAAGCGTTCCCGCCACACGCCGATTCTGTTTCTTACCGGCTACCGCAGCGATGAGCATCTGTTCCGCGGCTACGATCTGGGCGCGGTGGATTTTCTGTTCAAGCCGATCGTGGCCGAGATTTTGCGTTCGAAAGTCGGCGTGTTCGTCGAGTTGAGCCGCAATACCGCGCTGCTGCGCCGTCAGACGGAGGTCTTGGGCAAAGCCGAGCTGAAGTTCCGCTCGCTGCTCGAAGCGGCGCCCGATGCCATGATCATCAGTGACGCGGAAGGGTGCATCAGTCTGGCCAATTCGCAGGCCGAAATCATGTTTGCGTTCCCGCGCGAAGAGCTGGTCGGACAAAATATCCGGATGCTGGTTCCGGATTGGAGCAGCCACTCGCGCCCGGCGCGTTGAATGGTTTGGCCGGGCAGGTTTCGCCCACCGAATTGTGGGCGCGGCGCAAAAGCGGCCATCAGTTTCCGGTCGAGATCAGCCTCAGCCCGCTGCAGACCGAAGAAGGCCTGCTGCTCACGTCCGCCATTCGCGACATCACCCAGCGGCGGCGCGCCGATGAGGCCATCCGCGAGTTGAACGCTACGCTCGAGCAGCGCGTGACCGAACGCACGCAGGAGCTGCTGCGATCCAACGAAGCCCTGCGGCAATCCAATGACGATTTGAACCAGTTCGCGTACGCCGCCAGTCACGATTTGCAGGAACCCTTGCGCATGGTGGCGCTTGTACAGCCAGATGCTGCAGCGAAAATATATGGGGAAACTGGATGGCAGCGCCGATCAGTACATCTCCTACATTGTCGGCGGCGCGCGGCGCATGGAGATGCTGCTGAAGGATCTGCTGACGTATTCGCAAACCGGATCGTCGGCGGAGGGTCCGGCGGGAACCGTCGACTTCATCGACGTGATCCGCAAGGTGCTTTTGAATCTGCAGGCGTCGGTGGAACAGAGCGGCGCGATGATTACCTGGGACGCCATTCCGGCGGTTCACGCGCACGAGATCCGGCTGGTGCAGTTGCTGCAAAACCTGGTAGGGAACGCGATCAAATACCGGAGTGACGATTCCCCGCGCATTCACATCGCGGCCCAATGGCGGGAACCGGATTGGGTATTGTCGGTGCAAGATAACGGCATCGGAATCGCGCCCGAATACGCGCAGCAAATCTTCAAGATTTTTAAGCGCCTGCACGGGCAGGATTATCCGGGCACGGGCATCGGCCTGGCGATTTGCCAGCGCATCGTGGAGACCTACGGCGGCCGGATCTGGGTGGAGTCGAACGGGAAAGGTTCGAGCTTTTACTTCACGCTGCCGCCGGCCCAGGAGCAGGCTCCGCCGCAGGTGGAACACAAGGTTACCGAAACGGCGCGCGCAGCCAACTAGCCGCAAGTTTCCCCGCTGAGGCGCTCGCGGTATAGTCAGAAGCGCGGTGAAGCGCGTTGCCGGATTCTGCATCCTGATCGTACTTGGCACCGCCGCTTCGTTCGGCCAGACGGCCACGTTGCCCGCCAGGTGGATCGGAACATGGAAGCTGGATATCCAGAAATCTACTTTCGAGGTAAGCCTCGCGCCCGGGGCACCTTCCGGCCTCACCATCGTCAGTCAAACTTTGCGGATCGAACAGATCGCCCGGGAAATCAGGCTTTCTGGTGATACTGTTCTCTCCGACGGCACCGGGTCTCACTCCGCGCACGATGATAACCGCTTGAGCCTCGATGGCAAGGAAACCTTTGCCGGCCCCATTTCCTTTTCCTTCCGGCGGATCGATGACTCCACTTTCGACATCATCAGCAAGGTGCGCATCCACAACCGCAACCGACGGAGATGAGCCGTTTTCTGTTCTCGTCCGACGGCCGGGTATTGACGGAAACGAAAACACAGACCGAGGTCCTGGATCAGACCGCTGGCCCAATGACAAAAACCTCCAGATCCGTTCTCGTGTTTAGCAAGTTTCGCTGACTCGTGGCTGGCGTTTCGGCCGGAAGAGTAGGAAAATCAAATGCGTACCAAGGAGAGGGTTATGAAAAACGTCAAACGTATTTTCCTCGTCGCCGCTCTCGGTGCGGCATCCGCGCTGACTGCGCTGGCCGCAGCCGATGACGCGGTGGTAACCACCGACCAGGCTTTCGTTCAGGCATATGAGAAGGGCAACATGGCCGCAGTGAAAAAGTATCTCGACACGGACTTCACCTGGATCGACACCAACGGGGTCTTCTACTTTAAAGACGATGCGCTGGCGCTGGGCTTAAAGCCGCTGGTTCCGAGCGCGGGCGACGTCAAGATCACGGAGCATAAATATGGCAAGGTAGTCTGGATCCAGGAAAATCAAGGCAACAAATATGCCGCGCACTTCTGGGTGGAGCGGCCTTCGGGCTGGAAACTGCTGCACAATACCGAGATCGCCACGCGTCCGGGATCGGAAAATCCCGATAAGCGGTCGTCCTACGCGATCCCCTGTAAAAATCCTTGCCAGGAGCTTCCGTACGTGCCGGCCACGGCAAACGAGAAGGCGGCCATCAAATCCTGGCAAGAGCAGGAGGACGGTACGCCCGAGCACTGGCGGCGACACGTGGGCGATGACCAGGTGGTGATCGGTTCCTACGGCGTATCCACCAAAATGGACCGCTGGAACGGAATCAGCCACCGCAATCCCAACGCGCCGAAAATTGGAGCCGCGCCGGTGCTGTTCGCGCGCATGTGGGATTTGGGGACCGCCGTGGTCGCCATTATGTGTCAGCCCACTTACGATGGCAAAGCGTATTGGTCCAGCCGCATATTTGCGCCCGACAAGGAGGGGGTCTGGGTAATGACGGAGAGCTATCACACCACCATCCAAGCGTCGGGCGTAATGAATGAGGTGGAGGGTAAATAGGGTTGGCGTCCGGATTGCATAGCGATACGCTATCTGGAACGGAGGAACCATGGCTGATCCCACACCGGCGCCCACCAGCAATACGGATGCTGCCGCTACGCAAGTGATTGTATTGGCTTTCGACCTGGTTGGCCAGCAAGCGGCTAATCTGCCCACGCTCGTCGAAAAGACCTTGTCGGACAAAAAGGTTCAGGACGCTATCGAATCGACTCTCGAAGCGTTCATGCTCAAAAACAATACGGCCATCATGACCAACACCCTGACGCCCAAAGACGCTCAGGACCTGCTCGCGGCTATTGCCAGCGGCGCCGGGTCCAAAGCGGGCGACGCGGCGCTGAGTCAAATCAAGAATTCGCCGTCCTACAAGAGCCTGGAGAAGGCCATCCAGGATTTTCAGCAGGCCGCCAAAACCACGCCCATGGGTGTTTGGCTGGACAAGAACCAGGCGGTTCTCTACGTCACCGGCATCGCGCTAGTGGTGGGCGGCGCTGCCGCGCTTTATGCCACTAAGACCGGCGGTTCGGTGCTGAACGCAGTGGTGGGGCAGATCAAGAATAAGCCGATCCAGGTCTTTAAGGTCGGCAAGTTCACGCTCCAGGGCCAGTTGTTGCAGTTCCAGCCGGACAAGCGGCAACTGGGCGCGGGAATGATCGCCACCGAGAAGTGGCAGCAGTTGCAGGTGAGCGTCGGCTTTGGCGTGGTGGCCACGGGCGCGCAGGTGCAACAGGTGAGCGGCCAGGTAATCGTAAAATCGGGAAACGTCAGCGTGACGGGAAGCGCAACCGATACCATCGCCACCAAGAAAGTGGAACTGCACCTCACCGTCGATGTCAATCAGGGCGCTCTCTCGCCGTTCAAGTTAGGCGTGGGAGCCGTGATCACCGACGGCAAGGCCACCGGCGGTACCGTGGATGGCAGTTATTCTACCAGCGCGGGCGATTTCGGCTTAAAGGTCACCGACGATAACAAAGAGGTTTCCGGGCTGGCCACCTGGACGTTGCACTTCAGATAAGTTTGTTCGGCGCGGGATTATTTGGCGTCGTTGCCTGGCGTCGCGTTTTCTTTCGACGGGGCCGGGGATTCCAGTTCGTCGATGGCTCGCTTGATTTGCTCGGCGTCCCTCGCCTTTGGCACAATCTCCAGGTATTTTCGAAAATGCTGCAAAGCTCCGGCGCGGTCGCCTTTGGCGATCAGCACGGCGCCCAGCAAAACTTCCGAGCGGGGAACCTCGTGCGCGGCATCCAGTTCCGTGGCGCGGCGCGCATTGGTCTCCGCCACGTCAAAATGCTTGAGATTGAAGTTGGCCGCCGCGTAATAGTAATAAAGCTCGGGAAATTCCAGCGGATTCATGGCCACCGCGCGGCCCCCAATCGTGATGGCATCCTGCGGCCGCTTTTCCTCCAGATCCAGCATGGTCAGCTGGATGTAAGGCTTGATGTACTTCGGATCGGATTGCACCGCTTTCTCCCAGGCGGCGCGGGCTTCGGTGGGCTTGGCTTGCTGTTTCAAAACCTCGCCCAGATCGCTCCAGGCCTGGGCATAATTCGGATCGATTTCCACGGCTTTCTCGAAATTCTTTTGCGCCGCCGCCCATTTCTCGTCCGTCATCTCGTTCACGCCCTTCCCGTAGGCCTTCTTGGCCGGCGCTGGAGCGTTGAGCGCGGTGGCCGAAACCGTGGACCCTTCATGCAGCCCGATCCGCTTCAGCACGATGGTGGCGTCGTTGCGCAGGGTGACTTGAACCGGCCGATAGCCCTTCAGCCGGATACTGACGTCGCACATGTCGGCGGTGGCCGGATCGTATGGCCTAGACCGGTAATTGATCAGGTACTGCACGCTGCCGTTGCCGAAAATATTCACGATCGCGCATTCCTGCGCCAGCCGGTCGGAAAGCGCGGGGATGATCTGCGGCGAAGTCTGGAGGGGCGAGCCGTCTTCGGTCACGATGGTGGCGTGAAAGGTCTGGGCCGAAGCGGTAGCCGCCGCCAGCGCCGCCAGTGTCAGGATGCCGACGCGAAGCGCTGGATTTGTACTCATGGTGTTTCCTACGTGCCATTATATGCGCTGGTTTCAACTTGGGTGCATTTTGGGGAGCGCGCCTCGTGGCGTACGCACTCATTGCGTGCCGCGGTTCACAATCGTGTGAACGCGATTCGAATCTCAACCCGGCTCAACGAGCTTCGCGGAATGAACGCGCCACAGGGATTTCTGGGCTCATCTGCGGCCTCTAAGCCCGGCTCAGGTTTATCACTGTTAAACTGATAAATGAAGTGCGGCGCTTCTACTTTGATCACAACGCGACCACCCCGGTATCTCAATCAGTTCTAGAGGTACTGGTTGCAGCGCTACTTGAAGTGCCCGGCAACGCCTCCAGCATCCACCAGGACGGCCAGTTGGCGAAACAACGCCTGGAAACTGCGCGCCGGGAAGTGGCTGCTTTGCTTGGTTGCGAGCCCAAGGAGCTGGTGTTTACCAGCGGCGGCACGGAGGCGGACAACCTGGCGATTATGGGCGCCGTCAATGCCATCGTCACGCCCTTCGAGAAGCACATCGTTACCACCGCCATCGAGCACCCGGCGGTGCTGAATCCCTGTCGGGAGCTGTATCCATCGGGTGTGAAGACCACCTTCGTCGCTCCGCGTCCGGACGGCGTCGTCGATCCTCGGGACATCCGCCGCGCCATGCGCCCGGAAACGGTTCTGGTCTCCGTGATGCACGCCAACAACGAGACCGGCGTGCTCCAGCCGATCGCGGAAATCGCCGAGATCGTGCATCAAGGCCGCGCGCTGATGCATTCCGACGGAGTCCAGGCGGCGGGCAAAATCCCGGTCGACGTAGAGGCCTTGGGCGTGGATCTTTATTCCATCAGCGGCCACAAGTTTTACTCGACCAAAGGCATCGGCGCGCTGTACGTGAGGAACGGCACCCGGCTGCAATCCATCCAATTCGGCGGCAAGCATGAGCGCGAGCGCCGGCCCGGGACGGAGAACGTTCCAAGCGCCGTCGCCATGGGAAAAGCGGCGGCGATGGCCCGCGGCGCGCTCCCCTTGGAAGAATCCCGTTTAAGTGAACTGCGCGACCGGCTGGAAACAGGAATCCTGGCGCGTGTTCCGGACGCCGGCGTGAATGGAGGCGGTACGGCGCGCACCCCCAACACCACGAATATCTATTTCGACGGCCTGGAAGGCGAGGCTTTGGTGATTTCGCTCGACCTGAAGGGCTTCGCCGTATCCAGCGGCTCGGCCTGCTCCAGCGGCGCCGTGGAGCCGTCGCACGTGCTGCTCGGCCATGGGCCTGAAGCCGGAACGCGCGCGCGCCAGCTTGCGGTTTTCGCTCGGCCATTCGAATAATGAAGAGCAGGTGGACGCGCTGATCGAAGCTGTCGTCAGCTCCGTCGCGCAGTTGCGCAAGCTTTCACCGACATATACGAGTGCCTGATCACGCAATCTCGGAAAGCTCCCATCGCCGTCGCGATGTCGGGCGGAGTGGATAGCTCCGTCGTCGCGGGATTGCTGCAGCGCCGCGGCCAGCCGATCGTCGGCTTGACCATGCAGCTCTGGAACCAGCGCCGCTTGCCGGAACTGGCGCCCGAAGGCGGCGTCACCGGCCGCTGCTGCTCGCTCGACGATGTCTACGACGCCCGCCACGTCGCGCAGCACCTGGGCATCCCCTATTACGTGGTCAACTTCGAGGCCGGGCTTCGAAGAGCAGGTGGTGAAGCCGTTCATCGACGATTACCTCAGCCGGCCGGACGCCCATCCCTTGCACGCTCTGCAACAACTTCATCAAGTTCGATCAGTTCCTGGATCTGGCGGCGGGCGTAGGCGCATCGCGCATCGCCACCGGCCACTACGCGCGCATCGGCTTTGACGATGCCACCGGGCGCTATCAGATGAGCCGCGGCGCCGATCACTCCAAGGATCAAACCTATTTTCTCTTCGGCCTGAAGCAGGAGCAGCTGGCGCGCACCGATTTTCCGCTCGGCGGATACACCAAGCCGCAGGTGCGCGAACTGGCGCGCGAATTGGGACTGCCCGTTGCCGCGAAGCCCGACAGCCAGGAGATCTGCTTCGTCCCCAATGGCGATTACGCCGCGTTCATCGACGCCTATTTCCGCGAGCGCGGCATTGCGCCCGAAAAGACGCACGGCGAGATTCGCGATACCGAGGGCCGCGTGCTGGGCGAGCACGCGGGCGTGCATCACTTCACCGTCGGGCAGCGGCGCGGTCTGCGCGTCGCAGCGGGCGAGCCGCTCTACGTCATCGCCACCGAGCCTGCATCGCAGCGCGTGATCGTAGGCCGCAACGAAGATTTGCTGCGCGCCACGCTCACCGCCAAGGACATGAACTGGATTTCCATCGCGCCCATTTGCGGCCCGATCCGCGCCCAGGTGAAGATCCGCAACAAGCACGCCGCCGCCGATGCGACGATTTCTCCCATCGGAAACGACCAGCGCGCATCGAAGTCCGCTTCGACGAGCCGCAGCGCGCCGTCACTCCCGGCCAAGCCGCCGTGCTTTACGACGGCGATCTTGTTTTGGGGTGGTTGGATGATGGATCGAATAGCGGCTGTCCTTCTCTGGTGGCTGGCTCACGCACCGCTCGGTCTGGCCCGCTTTTATGTGGCGCTTCTCGATCTTGCCATCCCGCGCCTGCGCCGCACCGCGATGCGCAACTTGCGAGCTGGCGTACCCGGAGAAATCGCCGGCTGAGCGCCGCGCGATTGCGAACGAAGTTTTTCTCTCCATCGCCCGCCTGATTTGGGTTTTCGCGCGTTTTCCTAAATTGAATCGCCAGAACATTAGTGAGTGGATACGTTACGAAGGGCTTGAACATTATCTGGAAGCGAAGAAGGCCGGCCGGGGCGTGCTTTTTGCCACCGCGCATTTCGGCAACTGGGAGCTCAGCGCTTTCGCTCACGCGCTGATGACGGAGCCGATGCACATCATGATCCGCCCGCTGGACAATCCCGGCATGGACCGCCTGGTGGAAGATCGGCGCAAGCTCTCCGGCAACCACCTGATCGTCAAATGGGACGGTGCGCGAGCGGTCCTGCGCGCTCTGCATCAAAATGAAGCGGTGGGGGTTCTAATCGATCAGAACACTTCGCTCGAGGAAGGCGTCTTTGTCGATTTCTTTGGCACCCCGGCTTGCGCCAACGTCGCCTTCGCGAAAATCGCGGCTAAGACAGGCGCGGCCGTTATTCCAGGCTTTGCCATATGGTCTGAAGAGGAAGGGAAGTACATCCTCAAATTTCATCCTCCACTTGAGATTTCGGGCGACGCTGCTGAAGATACCCGCCGCCTTCATGCTGTTCTCGAACAAGTTATCCGTGAGCATCCCGGCCAATGGCTTTGGATCCATCGCCGCTGGAAAACGCCGTCCTCCGGGCGAGCCAAATGTGTACGAAAATACTTGAGATGTATCAATGTAAGCTATTATGTGTCTGCGGCTTATTAGCACTCATCGCCTTCGCTCAGGATAGCAATACCATCTTCTCCACCGATGTCCGAGTGGTGAACCTTTACGCGAGCGTTCACGATGATCAGGGCCGCGTGGTCCGTGATTTGACCAAAGATGATTTCACACTCGAAGAGGACGGCCGCCTGCAGACCATTCGCTACTTCTCCCAGGAATCGGGACTGCCGCTGATCATCGGCCTCCTGGTAGACACCAGCGTCAGTCAGGAGCGCCTTCTCGCCGAGGAGCACACCGCCAGTCTTCGCTTCTTCAACCAGATCCTCCACTCCGATCAGGACCGCGCGTTTGTGATTCACTTCGATCGCGAAGTGGAGCTATTACAGGATCTGACCGCGTCACGCGAGCAACTGGACACGGCCCTCGCACGGCTGCAAACTCCCAAGCTTCCGCCGCGCAAACATGGCGAGCCCAAGATCGGGCGCTGGACTTTAGCGGGCACCGACCTTTATGACTCCGTGCTGCTCGCATCCGAAGACCTGATGCGAAAACAGTCCGGCCGAAAGGCGCTCATTTTGCTGACCGATGGCGTGGACAACGGCAGCAAGGTCGGATTGTCGCGCGCCATTGAATCCGCTCAGCGCTCCGACACGCTGGTCTATTCCATCCTGTTTGCCGATCGCGGAGCCTACGACGGGGTCTTCGCCAGCATGGCCGGCAAGAAGCGCTCTCGAACGCATGTCGCGCGAAACCGGCGGCCGGCTCTATGAGGTTTCCGATCGCAAGTCGATCTCGGCCATTTATATGCAGCTCGAAGAGGAGTTGCGCGATCTATACAGCATCGGTTACACACCGGATAGAACCGGCGGTGAGCCGGGATATCGCAAGATCCACCTTGCCGCAAAAAGGACCGGGCTGATGGTGGAGACGCGCGATGGCTATTATGCTGACCCGGTAAAACGGTGGCTGAAAAGCACCAGCCTGGTTTTCCTCGGCCAAAGCATCTTACGCCAAGCCTCTTATTTGCAGTAACTTACGATCTGGCAATCAAGATGCAACTGAGGTTCACTTGAGAGGCACAATGATGATGAAAACAAAATCGATTTCTTGGACCGCTGCTTCTGTTTCTATTCTTTCTCTGGTCGTCACCTTACCGGGCGTGGCCCAGGACGCGGATCAATCCGCGCCCCCGTCGGCCGCCTCCTCTAACGGCGGATGGCGCAAGTTCCAGCCGCAGGACCAGCAGGCTGCCAATCAGCCGGGCGATCCGCCGCCCGCGCCGCCCGTGGGCGATCCGCAAAATCAACCGGTGCAGCCTCCGCCTCAACCTCCGCCGCCTCAGCCCCGCTACGCTCCCAGCACCATCACGCTGCCGGCGGGCACCTGGATCACGGTGCGGGTGAATGAACCGCTATCGAGCGATCATAACCAAACCGGCGATGCGTTCACCGGCACGCTGCTGCAACCGATCGTCGCCAATGGTTTGCTGATCGCGCGCCGGGGCGCCACTGTCACCGGCATAGTTTCGGAAGCCAAGAAGGCCGGACGGGTCTCGGGCGTTTCGCATTTGGGAATCGAGATCACCGGGATTCAGCTGGCCGATGGCCGTCAGGTTCAAGTGAAAACCAAGTTGCTGGATCGGCGCGGCAATACCTCTTATGGGCGTGACGCCGCCGCGATCGGTGCAACCACCGGAGTGGGCGCCGCGATCGGTGCTGGCGTGAACGGTGGAGTGGGCGCGGGAGTGGGCGCCGCCGCTGGCTTGGTGGCTTCTACGATCGGCGTAATGCTGACGCGCGGCCGGGCCACCGTGGTGTATCCGGAAACTCCGTTGACATTCGCTACTGACGCTCCGCTCGCTCTCGACAATTCGCAGCAGGCTTTCCAGTACGCCTCGCAGCAGGATTACAACGCCGCCTATCGGCCGCGCGCCGCAGCCTGGATATGGCTCAGCCTATAGGCCGGCTATCCGGCACCAGCGCCCTACTACGGCGGCTATTATGCAGCTCCTTATCCCTATGCGTATCCTTACGGGTACCCGTATGTCTACGGCCCATCGCTGTACTTCGGGTTTGGCGGGCGTTGGGGTTACGGACGCCGCTGGTAAAAGCAAGTATCTCCTACGTGTCGACTTGGGGCCTCGCGGAAACCATCCGCGGGGCCTTCTTCTTATATGGATTCGAAGTAAGGATTCACTTCGCGTCCGAAAGTCCTTCGGCGCAGGCGAACTCCCGCAGTTCGTCCTCTCCACTGCGCGGCTTCGCCTTGCGATAAGTCTTCACCGTCTCCCAGGGCTTGGTGAGCGCCTTGGGATCGTTTACCGTAATCGAATCTTCCAGCAATCCCGGCTCTTTGAAACGGATGCGCTCATGCACCGTCATTTCATCGCTGTGCGGCGTGAACCCTTCGATGAACGTATCGCCGCGTAGCGCCACGGTATCGACAACCAGCGTGTCGCCTTCCCAGTGGCCGGTGGAATAACCGGCATACGTGGGATCGTCCAGAACTTTTTGCGACGGCTTGCGGCCGTCCAGGTAGACGCGGCGCAGCGCGTCGTTCAGTTCGCTGAAGAAGGTGATCTTGTCTTTGTTCTGCATCACCTCCATGCCGTAAAACATGCTCATCATCGCGGGCATGCCCGGAGGCAGGCAGCGGGCGATGGGATCGTATTCCGAGGAACCGGAAATGAGCGATTTGCTCATCATCTGCCATTTCGCCAGATATTCAGGTTGGAGCGACGGCTCATCCGGACGCCGCCCTTGGGAACCATCTGCCAGCGGCGCCGATATTTTGGGCCGCGCCGGCGGGCGCTTGAGGTGCTCGCGCAGCTCCCGCGCTGGGACCGCCTCGAAAGTTGCCAAACGGGTTTACCGGATAATAGACGCCTGAGAAATCCGGCGGCGTAGTTTGCGCGCATAGTGCGACTGGAATCGCTACGCCCAAAACCACGCCGTCCAGTTCACTTGGCGTCCCCCAGGCCTTCGGCGCAGGCAAACTCACGCAGCTCGTCGGTCCCGCCGCGAGCCTTCGCCCTGCGATAGGTCTTCACTGTTTCCCACGGCTTGGTGAGCGCTTTTGGATCGTTCACCGTGATCGTATCTTCCAACAATCCCGGCTCCTTGAACTGGATGCGCTCGTGGACCGTCAGTTCATCGCTGTGTGGCGTAAACCCTTCGATGAACGTGTTGTCGCGCAGCGCCACGGTATCTACAACCAGTGTGTCGCCCTCCCAGTGGCCGGTGGAGTAACCGGCGTAGGTGGGGTCGTCCAGAACCTTTTGCGAAGGCTGGCGGCCATCCAGATACACGCGCCGCAATGCGTCGTTGAGCTCGCTGAAGAACGTAATCTTGTCCTTGTTCTGCATGATCTCCATGCCGTATGGCATCGACATCATGGCCGGCATTCCGGGCGGCAGACATTTGGCGGTCAGATCGTATTCCGAAGAGCCTGCGATGCGGGTTTTGCTGATCATTTCCCACTTCGCCATATATTCGGGAGTGAGCGACGGCTCATTGGGCGTGCGTCCGCGCGAGCCATCCGAGAGCGGCGCCGATGCTGTGGGACGCGGAGGAGGTCCTTGCCGTTGAGCTGGTGGAGGGCCGCCGCGCGGGCCGCCGCGAAAGTTGCCGAATGGATTAATCGGATAGTAGACGCCCGAAAAATCGGGAGGCGTGGACTGCGCATAGAGCGCCGCGACGCCGACAATGCGTGCGGAACAGGATTGTGTGAAGCTTCATACCGGCTCCCTTATTCGGTCGGCGGCGGCGCATTGGCGAGAATGGTGCCGTCGGCCTTCGTCACGCGCGCAATCAGCCCGGATGCGGAGTCGTCCTTGGCGGGGCTCAAGTCGATAGTGACCATCTCGCCCGGCTGCAGCGATTTCGGCGTCCAGCCAGCCCGCGCCAGGATGCCCGGCGGCCGGCCCTCCACCTTCCAATCCACTTTGTTGCCCTTGCCGTCATCCACGGTCAGGATCACCCAAACATGCGGGTTGCTCCACTTGAACTCTTTCACCACGCCCTTGATGGTGATCACCTTGGTGACATAGAACGCCGAGTTGCTGTGGTGGGCCTGCGCCAGGGGGGCCAGCGAAAGCGCTGCCGATCACCGCGCAGCAGCGCGCAACACGCCATCGTGTCGCACCTCAATCCTCAACACCTCCAAATCTCCTTGGAAGCATATCAAAATCCTCTGCTTCCCCTCGGAGCGTTTGACAATTAATACCTCAAGAAAACTGGCTCATGTCAAGCCTGATTACTCGACCTGGCTGAACAAAGTCGATGGCCGTGACAATTCGATCCACTACTGGACGCAGGCTTGGCTAGTGGTTCGTCGACAGGATAACGACGGACAGGCGCCGCCCTGAGAAATTCTGTTGATAACGGACATTCTGGTCGCACGTTAGGAGAATATCGAAACCCGCTTGCTCCGCGGCGTCAAGCATCTAGCCATTCTCTAACCCCTGCCACCCCATCTGATCCGCCCGGGTTACCTGATGCCCCCGCAGCGGCCAGGCGAGGGGAGCCGGAGTGTTGGCGTCGAATAGGATCTTCACGCAACAGCCGCTGGCTGTTCAAGTGACCGTTTGGCAAAGCCCAGAACCTGATGGACCTGTTCCCGGCTGACCGACGGGAACGACTCCAGGAAATCATCGATCGTCGAGCCTTGGTCAAGATGCTCGAAGAGCGACGCCACTGCCAGGCGGGTGCCTTGAAAGCACCAGGCCCCACCCAGCTTTTGCGGGCTCCTATCGACAGCGCTGCAGCGGCTCCAGTCCACACTATTATTTTAGCGTTTGGGGCAAGCCAAGGCGACTTCACTGGTTTTCCGAATCGCCTTGCTTCCCCTCAGCGTCTTCGTTAGCATTGTGAAACCCGGAGGCTTGTAGATGATTCCAGCTCAGCGGCTCTGCCTGCTATTCGCGCTCCTGCTATTCACGCTCATTTCCAGCGCCGCTCACGCGCAATGGTTGAACTATCCCGACCCTGGAACCCCGCGCACCCGCGACGGCAAAGCCAATCTCACCGCGCCCGCGCCTCGCGCGCTGGACGGCAAGCCCGACCTCTCCGGCGTCTGGCACGTTCGAACTTTACCTCACTCGCGGAAATGAGGCGCCTCTTCGGCGCAATGGTGGACGGCGCCTCGTCGCAACGTGCCCGGCATGGAAGTTGGACACCATCTCCAAGTACGCCGTCAATATTCTGGTGGACTTCAAGCCGGACGACGCGCCGATGCGTCCCGCGGCCGCGGAAATTTTTCGCCGGCGCGTGACCGGGGTCGAGAACCGGGAACGTTTGCATGCCCATCGGCATTCCTCGCGCCGGCATTGTCTCCGAGGCAACCAAGATCGTTCAGTCTCCCAAGCTGACCGTCATCATGTATGAATCCGACGGCACGCATCGCCAGATCTACACCGACGGCCGCGCGCTTCCCAAAGAAATCGATCAACCCGCGTGGCTCGGCTACTCCGCCGGCAAATGGGAGCGCGACACGCTGGTAGTGGACTCCGCCGGTTTCAACGATAAAACCTGGCTCGACGTAAGCGGCCATCCGCACAGCGAAGCGCTGCGCTCGACGGAACGCTACCATCGCCGCGACTTTGGGCACATCGATGTCGAAATGACCTTCGACGATCCCCAGATGTACACCAAGCCCTTTACCATCAAGTACACTGACAATCTGCTTGCCCGACTCCGACATCTTCGAAAACATTTGCAACGAGAACGAAAAGGATCGCGCCCACACGGGAAAGAATTAAATTCTAAAATCACATTCAGGAGACTTTATGGAAGCCATCATTTCAGATCTGTTGAGCCGCTTTGAAAAGGGTGCGCTCTCGCGCCGGGGCTTAATTCAGGGCCTTGCGATGCTGAGCGCCGCGGGCGCCGGGGCATCCGTCGCGACAGGCCAGGACGCAGCCGGGCTCAAGGGAACCAGGATCGATCACATCAGCATTCAGGTCAGCGATTTGCCGCGCGCCCTCGCGTTTTACGAAAAGGTGTTCGGACTATCGGTGATGAGCGAAGACAAGCCCAACGAAATCTCGCGCCTGGGTGCGGGCAAAATCATCGTCTCGCTGCACCACAAGAATCCCACCGCGATCGTGGATCACTTCGCCATCGGCGTCGAGAACTTCAATCGGGACCGGGTGACGCAGCAGCTCAAGGCCATGGGCATCACGCCCGAAGAGAACCTGGACGCCGGGTTTCATATCAAGGATCCAGAAGGCATGAACGTCCAGATATGGGCGTGAACCGGCGAGCATACTTGGTTTAATATAGAATTGTGTATGCACCGCGCGCTCAAAACCGCTTTATTCGCGGCGACCATTCTTAGCCCCGTTTGCGCTCAGAACGCAACGCCGCCGGATCCCGCGCCGCTTCCGCCTGCGATGCAGAGCGCGATCCACCGTCTGGCCAAAGGCGATGGCGTTGGGAAAAACAGCGTCGTTTTCCAAAACGCGCCACCTGTGGAGACTTGTTCGGTCCCGCTGCTGGAATTGCAGGTCGATCATCCGGAGCGATTCACGGTGCGCACGGTCCCTCCCGCGGCGATCGACCGGCGGATGCCACGCACCCAGGGGCCCGCTCCCGTGTGCGGCCAAACTGCACGGCCCGCTCCGGCTGAGCCACCCGCCCGCTAAGCCCGCGCTAGGTGCGCATGCGCGTGAAGAAATACGCGCCCGCCATGGCGAATATCACATCGGGCGACCATGCCGCCAGCGTGGCCGGCAGCAGATTCACATCGCCCAGTTGCTCGAAGAGCTTGCCGATGGTCCAGTAAGCGATGGCGATGGTAAAGCTGACGCCGACGCCCGCCATGGCGCCCTTGTTACCCGCGAGAAACGCGAACGGCACCGAGATCAGCGCCATCACCAGCGCGAAGAGCGGCAGCGCGAACTTGCGGTAAAAGCTTACCTGCAGCGTGATGGTGTCGATGCCGCTGCGCTGCAATTCGCGAATATACGCGGCCAATTGCTGGAAATTCATCTGCTGATCCTGCAGCACCTCTTGCAGGAAATAATCCGGCCGCTCATCCAGTTCCTTGAAAGTGGCGGCTTGTCCGGTAAAGTTGTCGAATTTCTCGTGCCGCCCCCCGGGGTCCTGGCGGCTCCAGCCGTTCTCGAAAACCCAGGTCTGGAGTGTCGGCTCCCAACGTGCCTTCTCGGCGGAGATATGTTTGTGAATGTGGAAGTTGCCCGGGTCCAGCTCGAAGACCTGCGGCCCCAGCATGACCTTTTGCGCCCCGTCAATATACTTGAAATAGAAAACCTTCGGATCGTTGTTCGATCCGGGATCGAAGACCCAATTCCGGTCCGGATGCAAGTACGTCTGCACCGGCTTGCCTTTGATCTCTTTCCGAATGGCGTCCTGCTTGCGATTGGCGTCCGGCACGTAATAATGCGCGAAAGCGAATAAGCCGCCGCTCATTAATAGCGCCGCCGCGAGCACCGGGACGCGCCAGACGATACAGGCTGATGCCGCTGGCTTTCATGGCAGTGATCTCGTTGTGCTTGGTGAGAATCCCGAAAGTGATCAGAACCGCGACCAGAACGCTCATCGGCGCCGAGTCGAAAATAATCTGCGGCGTCAGGAAGAACAGGTAGGTAAACACGCGCGACATCGCAATATGGTTCTTCACGATGTCGCTCAGCAGATCGAAGAACTCGTAGACGTGCGTCATGAGCACGAAGCCGATGAGCAGCAGCGCGAACCAGAACAGGAAGCTTTGCAGTACGTAGCGGTCCACCACCTGAGGAACCAGGAACATGCGCCAGCCACGGCTGCGCGAGCGTACGTGCGCCGCGGCGGCGGGCAGCTTTCCACGCAGGGCGGTCCAGGCGGCGGTGGCCCAGCCGGTAAGGTGGCAATCCAGTCGCGATCGCCGGGCCGCTCCATGCGCGTCACAGGAACAGGCCGACCACGGCGAAAACGGCGTTGGGAATCCACATCGCGATGCCCACCGGAAGCTTCTGCTGTTTGGCCCAGCCGTTGGCCCGCGATCAACCCCATCCAGTAGATGAACGCCAGCGCCACCGTGATGACGAATGCTCCCGATTTGCCGCCCTTGCGTGAGGAGATGCCCGAGCGGAATTCCGATCAGAGCCAGCAGGAAACAGGCCGGAGGCAGCGCCAGCCGCTGGTGCAGTTCGATGCGCGCCTGGATAACGTTGTCGTGATCCAGCTTTTTGTCGTGATACGCCAGGCGATACAGCGGAAGCGTGTCGATTTCGGTGTAGCCTTTGGCGTGCACTTCATTGGGCTTGGTGGCTTCCAGAATCTGTGCGCCCGTGGGCGCCTGAGGTAAGTGTAGTAATCGGTGGGATCTTTTCCGACGTCGTAGGTAGCGCCATTCTGCAGAGAAAGCTGGATCTGATTGTGCGGCACATCCGGGACGGCGATGGCGCGGGCGGCTACCGTGACGGTGGGGCCTTCGCCGCGATCGTGATCGGTCTTCTTCTGTTCCTCCACCGGCGTGGTGTCGGCGATAAAAACGTTGCGCCAGCGATTCATCGCGCCCGGAACCACGTCGCTGATATAGACGAACCCGATTGGGAAAGTCTTCGTTGAAGACCTGCGGCTGCACTTCCGAAGTCAGCTCGGCCGCCACCAGTTGATTCAGAACCTTGTACGTTCTCCAGGTGGAGTAGGGCGTCAGCCACAGCGAGGCGGTGGCGGTGACCAGCATGGCCAGCGTGGCGAACAGCAACACCGGCGGGATCACTTTGCGGCTGGGAACTCCGGCCGCGCGCAAGGCGATGATTTCGCCGTCGCTCGACATCCGGCTCAGGGCGATCAGCACGCCCACCAGCACGCCGAGCGGCATAGTAAATGACAGCGTGAACGGAATCGCCAGCGCGAACAGGTGGGCGACGGTGGCCGGCGGCGCCGAGCTGCGCACCAGAATTTCGAAGAGCTTTCCCACGCCCTGCAAAAACAGAACGAACGTAAAGAGCACCGCGCCAAAGATCGCGCTCTTGGCCACCTCGCGAAAAATGGCGCGAAACAGCAGGCCCATGCTTAACTGCCGCTGCCTGGCTCTAGTGCGGCCCGCGGCCGCGGAAGACGTCGACGCGCGCGGTAGCGCAGACTGGCCCGTCAGCGAGGGCGGCGGGACGATGGGCGGCTTCGGAGTTTCTTCCTTGATCGGCTCCAGCTCCAGTTCTTCAAACAGCACCGCCGGCGCAATCACGGAAGAAGTGGTGGTGAAGGAGCCCGCTCCCACCAGCGCGAAAGGCGCGTTGGAATCGATCAGATCGAACACGTAGTTTTCGTCGGAGGCGGCCACAATATCCTTGAAGGGTCGCGACGGAAATACCCTGGAACAGCAGGCCGCGCACCAGTTCCTCGCGGCCATCCGGATAAATTTTGTAAGCCAGCAGCGGAGGGACCACGGGATGCGATCCACCGGCGGCCTGGGCCACTTTTTCCAATTCATCGATGGACGCCGTGGAGGGATAGTCGAGCTTGCGGATCAGGATGCCGTAGGGCTTGTTGCTTCTGCTTGCACAGATCGATCAGCTTCTTGCTTCATATCGGCCGCGGGCGTGGTCTGGGAAACGCGAATAAACAGATTGCCGAATCCGGCCGAGCGCGTGCCGTATGGGCCGGTCATCCGTGCGTGTCCATTGGAACCGGGATATTCCTTGAACACCGGCGTGCGAGTCAAAAGAAAATTCTTCAGCACGCCTTTCTCCACCAGCGTCAGCGGCTGGGGAGCGACACCTTCCATGTCATAGAGGTAATGTCCCAGCAGCGTGTGCCCTTGATACTGCGTCTGCGTGGGATCGTCCACTACATCCATCCAATCCGGCAGAATGCGGGACCCCACTTGTTCTCCAGCTCGCTCGGCGAGTAACGGGAAGGCCGCCCGGGATCGCTCACAGGCTTGCGCGTTATCTTCAGGTTGTCGCCCAGCAGTTGGCCGAACAACTGGGCGGCCGCCGGCGCCTCAAACAGAACCGGGCCGTCGTATGCTTCGCCGGCCGGAGCCTGGCTCAGCTCGGTGACGTGTTCGCCCAGCGCTTTGATTTCGCGCGTCAGCACGTCTTCGGACGGCAGACCATCCGCGTTGAAAGCCTGGAAAAACTGCGCGTCTCGCACCGGGTTCCATCCGTCGTCAGGCCGCGGCCCGCTACGCGAATGTAAGCGAGATCCTCGGGAGTCCGCAGTTCGGTGCCTTCCGAAGTCACGATGTAGTTCATGGATTGCGAACTGAGCATCTCCACGCCCGACGACAATATTTTCGGGTATCCGTCGAAGAGAGCCGAAAGCCGAATCACTTCGCTCTTCCAGGGCGCGGACGCAAACGGTTTACGCTCGATCGGCAAAATCAAATGCGCCGGCGGCGCCGGGGAAAAATCCGGCAGCGCGTCCGGCTGGCTCATGTTCTTCAGGGACGAGCGCTTGCGTGCGATGGCGTCTGGCTTGCGCTCAATCGGCAGAACCAAATGTGCCGGCGGGAGCTGAGGAAAAATCGGGCAGCGCATCCGGCTGGCTCATATTCTTCAGCGACGACCGCTTGCGTGCGATGGCATCTTCGGCGGTCTTATAAGCCCGATCGGTAGCCAGCCAAAATACCTCGCCGGAAAGCCAGATAGTTGTTGTCCAGCGGCAGGCGCGCGGATCGTAGCGATTGCCGATGTAGGCTTCCGAGTAAACGTGATCGGTGTTATCGAAGTTGGCGGTTCCACGCGCATTTCAACCGAAGGAATCCGAAAAGCCGAGTCGCTTTCGTCCACCAGCGCGCCCAACTCAGCCGAAATCGAATGGCTGACCGTGTCCTCTACGCGGTATTCGGTGATAGTAAGGCGGATCGAGAGCTAATATGGAGACGGATCAGCTCAGCTCACGCGCTTGATCTCATCCTTCATCGCGCGCAATAGCGTCGTCGTCCTGGCATTGGGCTGGTTGGCGCTTGGGCGGCCTTGCGCTAGAAGCGCAGCGAGCGCCGAGCAGCGACGCCGCGAGCGGCGAGCTTCACTTAGTGGCTCCGGTATCGATGGGCCGGCCGAGGAACGGCGGGCGATCCTGCGAATGCTGCTTCTTCTGAATTTCAATCTCGGAAACCAGAATCGCGGGCGAACTGGCCGACACCGGCACTTGCCCCGATTCGGCGCCGCAGTAGCCGTTGAACACCTCCGGCTTGTCCGAGGTGGCCAGGATCTTCGCGAAACTGGACAGCGGGGTTCCCACGATATCCACGCCGCGCACCAGTTCATCGGGCCGGCCGTCGGGAAAAACGCGGTACACCATCAGCGGAATCACAGTGAAAGCCTGCAGGCCGCGGCGCTGCGTGGTGGTGTAGCCGCCGGTGATCTCGTCGAAGTAGAAACCATACGGCTTGTTCTGGCGTTTCACCTCGGCAATCAGCATCTCCCGCAACGCCTTCTCGGAAACCTGCTTCTTCGATTCCACGATCAGGTTCGATTGGCGCGATTCACGGCTCCAACCCGGGCTGCGCGCCGCCCATGCCCGTTGGAATGATCCACGCCGTCAATGGGAGAGCGCGACATCAGGAACGTTTTCAGAATCCCGTTATCGACCACCGTCACGGGCCGCGCCTTCACGCCTTCGTCATCGTAGGTGTAGTAGCCGTTGAGATCCACGCCATCCAGCGTTCTGCGCGTGGGATCGAACACCACGGAAAGAAAACTCGGGCAACACCGGCGTGCCCACCGCTTTGGTGAAGGTCTGGCCTTCGGCTTCGTCTTTCTGGCGATGGCCCTCAATGCGGTGCCCGAAAATCTCGTGGAAGAAAACCGCGGCGGCGCGTCCGGAAAGAATGGCCGGACCGACGAACGGCTCAACTGCGGGCGCCTGCACCAGGTCCGCCAGATTTTGTCCCACGCGTTTGGCCGCGGCCTCCATCTCCGCCGGCTTGGGCAAGTGCGCCAGATCGGCCGCCTGGAAATCCTGCAGCGCGATCAGATCCATGCCGTCGGTGGCCTTGCCCCGCGCGACGATGGACAAGCTCACGAAGTTGCGGCCGTGCAGCAGCCGCGTGCCTTCCGTGCTCACCATGTACTTGGAGACTCGCTGGACCGACAAACTGACGTTGGAGTACAGCACGTCGGGAAAGTCGGCCACATGCGGCGGACCATTTGCGCGCGCGCTCGCGCCCATTCGCTCATCGATGTTTCCGATGGGAGGCGGCGGCTCCTGATAGACCGCGGGCGGCTCGCTCGAAAAATCGGCCGAGCGAGTCGGCGTCCTTGACCTTCACTTCCTGGTTGGACTTGATTTCGATCAGACGGCGCGCCGCCAGCTTGTACGTCCGGTCGGTGTCCAGCCACACTTTGCGCCGGATGGCGTCGGGAACATCGTCCAGCGGCAGCATTTCGCCGCGCGTGAACCGTCCCTTCTGCCCGTTGACCGAATGGTAGTTGTCCAGCTGAGGCGTGCCGACGCGCAGCGTGATATCCAGATAGCGCAGATGCTCCTTGTTGCGGGAATCGATGGTGCCGAGCGTCGCGGAAAACGACTGGCTCTCCTCGTCGGTGACCGTGTAGTCCATGTAATAAGGAGGCGGATCGGCCTTTTGCTTCAGGATGGTGAAATTGCGCTGCAGTTCATCGCTGAGGATATCCAGCAGCGAAGGAGCGGAGGCGGCGGCCAGCGGGAGGGCCCAAAAGGCGAGGGTGAGCAAGAATGCGACCCACGAATTATCAGGATAGCAAGGCTGCCGGCGGATTGCGCGCGGAACAGGGGTGGTCCGCTAAGTCTAGGCGCCTGAGGAGCAGTCATTATACATTAGTGGACGCCCTACTAAAACATCCACCGCCGGGCCGGATGAATTTGACGAATGACTGGGCAGCCCTGCTTGCTGGTTTGCGTTTTACAACTTCTGCCGCATCCACGAAAGCGCGGTCGCGGCCGCGATAGCCGTCGGCTTCACCGATCGTGTCTGGAGTGTAAGAAAATTATTGGGTCCAGGTAACGCGACGGAACGGCAGGAGGGCCTCGACAATGAGTTGTTCGACCATTCACGAAAAGATTCAGGCGTACTGCGCCGCGAGCGACATGACCGACCGATAGTCCGACGAGATACTTCCTGGATGTATTGCTACCGGAATTTTCACAGATCAACACCCCAAGCGCTCGCGGAAGATCTTGATCACGCGGCGCTCCACCTGGGTTTTCTCATCTTGAGCTTAGCTAGTTGGGGGATGTTCCGAAAGAGTTTTCTTCGTTGGGACACCTATACAGTTCATATGGGAGTCATTGCTCAGCTCGTTGAGCCGCGCTTCTCGGCTCTGTGGAAGCAAGAGTTTGGAATCGACGACCGCGATTCGACTCTTGGATCGCTCATCCTTGAGGCAGTCAACGCTGTTGGGAAGGCATACGCGCCCTTTGCCTCCAGGGCCGGAGCCTCAGACATACTTGTGACGAAGGTCCTCTTTGGGACCCTTGGATGTCTGCCGGCTTGCGAGTACGTATTTCAAGGCCGGGTTCAAGCGCTGCGGCTTTAAAATATTCGTCTCCAAACGCCTCATTTGTAGCAGAATATTCCGGTTCTGCCAAACACATCTCTCCGAACTCCGCAAAGCACAGAGTTGGATCGAAGAACGGTATGAGGTGCAATATCCAATCATGAAGATCGTGGATATTATTTCTGGCGGATCGGCTTCGAGGCTTTGGGCTAGGCGCAGAATTTAAGCGCAACGCTACCCGCCTTCGCCGCCGCCGCATCTGATAGCCTAAATATATTCGGCTTCCGCTTCCGCAGGATCAACTTGTCAGTTGCCTGTTCGTTTGAAGCAGGTAACGGTACAAGGGAGATGGACTCATGTATAGGGTGAAACAGCACGGGATGATTGTGGGCGCGATAGCCTTGTTCGCCGTCCTTGCAATGGTTGGCGTGCAGCAGGCACGGGCGCAGCAATCCGGCCAGACCGTGGACGCCAAGGTTTTGAACAGTGCCGGCACGTCCCACGAAGCTCTCCCGGGCGACTGGCTCAGCTACGGGCGGTCCCTAGAGCGAAACACGCTATAGTCCGCTGAACCAGATCGACACCTCCAACGTCAATCGGCTCGGCCTGGCTTGGACCTATGTGCTCGGCACCGGCGGCGGCAATCAGGAAGCCACGCCGCTGGTCTGGAACAACACCATCTACGGCATCACCAATTGGAGCATCGTGTTCGCCCTGGACGCCCGCACCGGCAAGGAGCTGTGGCGCTGGGACCCGGAGGTGAATCAGCCGGCCGTGCGGCCCAAGATTTGTTGCGGCATCGTGAACCGCGGCCTGGCGATTTATAACGGCATGATCATCGCTCCCATCATCGATGGCCGCCTGGAAGCGTTGAACGCGCTCACCGGCAAGGTGATCTGGGAATCGCGCGTGGCGTATCCGCAGGATTATTACGCCATCACGATGGCTCCGCGCGTGGCCAACGGCAAGGTGGTGATCGGGGTAGCCGGTGGCGATCATCCCATTCGCGGCTTCTTCGATGCCTACGACGCCGCCACGGGCCATCGCGCCTGGCGCTTCTACACCGTTCCCGGAAACCCCGCGCTTCCTTATGAAAACGAAGCCATGCGCAAGGCTTCGAAAACCTGGCGCGGCGATTTCTACAAAATGGGCGGCGGCGGATCGGTGTGGGACGGCATGGCTTATGATCCCGACGCCGATCTCATTTACGTCGGCACCGGTAATGCCGAACCGTGGGTACAGAAATTTCGCGGCGCCCAGAACATGGACAATCTTTACACCGCGTCCATCCTCGCCGTCAAAGTATCCACTGGTGAGCTGAAATGGCACTACCAGGCGGTGCCCAACGACAACTGGGACTACGACAACGTTCAGCAAATGATTTTGGCCGATCTCACCATCAATGGCCGCCCGCGCAAGGTGATCATGCAGGCGTCCAAGAACGGCATCTTCTATGTGCTGGATCGTATCACCGGCAAATTCATTTCCGGACAAGCTTACTCCCAGGTGAACTGGATGCATGGCTTCGACGAATCGGGCCGGCCCATGGTCAATAAGGACGCCTTTTACGACAAGGAGCCCATCACCATTTTTCCCACCGCCGGCGGCGCGCACAACTGGTCGCCGATGTCGTTCAGTCCGCTCACCGGCCTGGTTTACGTCCCCACTACTTACGGAAGCTGGACTTATGCAGCGGGCGACAAAGTAGTCCCCCATCCTTATGGCGACACCGGGCTGGCGGAAGCTTTTCTTACCGAACGCCCGAACTCCATGCCGGTCATCGGACCCAAGCCTTTGGGCAAAGAGCGCGGCGTGCTGCAAGCTTGGGATCCCGTTACGCAGAAGCTGGTTTGGCGCACGCCGGGAGGCGGAGGCATCGGCGGCGGCGTGGTCACCACGGCAGGCAATCTGGCTTTTCAGGTGAGTGAACGATGGCCGGCTGCTCGCCTACAGCGCCGACAAGGGCGAGAAGCTGTTTGAGCTTCAGACCGGCCGCACCGGCATGGGGCCGCCCATTACGTATATGGTGGATGGCAAGCAGTACGTCGCTTTGATGGGCGGACTTGGAAGACCGAACCTGAAGAACGATCGGCCTCCGTTGCTGTTCGTTTTCGAGCTGGATGGAAAGGCGCCGATGCCGAAAGCCGCCGCGCCGCCTCCTCCGTTTGGCGCCGCCGCCTCCGCCGCCGACGGAGCTGCACAAATAGATCTATGAAGCCGACTCAAACACCGAATAATCCCTGTTTTTCCTCCGGGCCTTGCGCTAAGCGGCCCGGCTGGAGTTTCGAAGCGCTCAAGGATGCCGCGCTCGGGCGCTCTCATCGCGCCAAAATCGGCAAGAACAAGCTCGCCGAAGTGATCGATCGCAGCAAGAAAGTGCTGGGCATTCCCGCCACGTATGTGCTCGGCATCGTTCCCGCTTCCGATACCGGCGCGGTGGAAATGGCGCTGTGGTCGATGCTCGGCGAACGCGGCGTCGACGTTCTGGCGTGGGAAAGCTTCAGCGGCGGCTGGGCCAGCCGACTGCAAAACCAGCTTCAGCTGAAAGACCTTCGCGTCTTCAAAGCCGACTACGGCCAGCTTCCCGATCTCAAGCAGGTGGACTGGGCGCGCGATGTGGTGTTCGCGTGGAATGGAACCACCTCCGGCGTGCGAGTTCCGAACGGCGACTGGATCGCCGCCGGATCGCGCTGGGCTAGCCATCTGCGACGCCACATCGGCGGTCTTCGCGATGGATATTCCGTGGGACAAGCTGGACGTGGTCACCTGGTCCTGGCAAAAGGTGCTGGGCGGCGAAGGCGCGCATGGCATGATCGCGCTGAGTCCGCGAGCGGTGGCGCGGCTGGAAACTTTCACTCCGCCTCGCCCATTGCCGAAGATTTTTCAGATGACCAAGGGCGGCAAATTAATCGCCGGAATTTTCCAGGGCGAGACCATCAATACGCCTTCGATGCTGTGCGTGGAGGATGCGCTGGACGGCTTGCAATGGGCGGAATCCATCGGCGGTTTGCCGGCGCTGATCGCGCGATCGCAGGCGAATCTAAAGCGCATCGAAGACTGGGTTGCGCAATCGTCCTGGGCCGCATTCCTGGCCGAAGACAAGTGCAGCCGCTCCAGCACTTCCATTTGCTTCAAGATCAAGGATCCGGCCTTCACCGCGCTCTCCGCCGACGATCAAAGCGCGCGCGTCAAGTCCATCGTGTCCAGCCTGGAGAAGGAGCGCGCCGCTTACGATATCGGCGCGTATCGCGATGCGCCGGTGGGTCTGCGCGTCTGGGGTGGCGCGACGGTTGAGACCTCCGACATCCAGGCGCTGCTTCCGTGGCTCGACTGGGCCTACGCCGGCAGCCCAAGTCAAGCTAGGCGAGAATCCAGCGCGCGGTTTTGGTCGCTAAACGATCGAGAGCCTGCACCGCCATCTCCAGATGCTCTTCCTTGCTGTCTTCAATCTTGTTGTGGCTGATGCCGCGCAGGGATTGCACAAACATCATCACTGTAGGAATGCCGGCGCGCGACTACTTCCGCGGCGTCGTGCAACGGCCCGGAGGGCAGCCGATGCGCCGTGCCTGCAACCTCGCGCACGGCCTCTTCGCAAAATCCGCAGCAGCGCGGGATGGAACGCGATCGGCTCGATGCTCCAGATCCGCGACCATTCCACCGTGCACTTTTCCTCCTCCGCAAATCGCCGGCTCGCTTCCTGCGCCTCGCGGTACATGCCGGCCAGGATCTTGCGCATCCAGATCGCGCTGATCGAGCGTGGCTTCACAACGCCCCACCACAGCGGTCACGATTCCCGGAAATGTTTTCACGCTGCCCATGGTGCAGACCGCGTCTTTATGTTTTCGCGCAATGGTTCGAATTTCGAGCGCCAGCTTCGCTGCCGCCGCCAGCGCATCGTGGCGCGCGTCCATGGGTGTCGATCCCGAGTGCGCCTCCTGTCCGAAAAAGGTGATGGCGTGGCGCTCCACGCCTTTCGTTCCCAACACCACGCCCAGCGGCAACTCCATGCGTTCGAGCACGGGCCCTTGCTCAATGTGCAGCTCCAGATACGCAGCGGCGTTCTTCTGCTCGCGCGTCGCATCCGGAAATCGGTCGATTGGAAAGCCGCAGCGCGCCACCGCTTCTTCCAGGCGGACGCCGTCTTTGTCGGTGCGGACGCGGTCGGCTTCGATGCTCGAAGTGCCCGCGAATGCCGACGATCCCAGCAGACTGCGGCCGAAGCGCGCGCCTTCTTCGTCGGCCCAATCCACCACGCGCACGGTCACCGGCGGCTTGCCTCCGAATTCGTCCGCGAAATCGACGCAGCACCTCGAGACTGGCGGTGACGCCCAGGCTCCCATCCAGCCAGCCACCGTTCGGAACCGAATCCAGATGGCCGCCGAGGATCAGCGTCTTTCTCCGACGCGCCCGCGAGCGTGGTCCAGCTATTGCCCGCGGCATCGTAGTGATGCTCCACGGGAAGGCTCTGGATCTTGGACTGAAACCATTCGCGCGCTTTGAGCCACGTGTCCGTCCACGCTACGCGCTGCGCGCCGTTGTCGTCTGCAGTCAGTTCGCGCAGTTCCTTCAGTTCCGCGATCGTTCGCTTGGGGTTGAGGCTCATGAGGCTGGGTTCAACAAAGCATTGTAGCTGGCAAATCTTTAGTGCATCGCTGCGTCTTGAATTTCGGCGACCGATTATAGGCTATAGCAAGGATCGTTGGAACGAAGAATACCGACCTGTCCGTCATGTCGCAACCAACGTAGATTTTCCTATTCCGATACGTGATTTTGTAGACCACAGGCATAAGCACATTCTAATGGACGCGTCGCCGAACAGTTCTGAAGCGCCGCTGGAAGCGGATAAGGACAAATCCGAGTTGTTTTGTTTTCAATCCGCGTTCATCTGTGTTTATCCGTGGCCAGCCTCCTGAATGTGTTTCTTCGTGACCGGTTGGGACATTTCCGGCAATTGGACGAGGCGGCCACCGGTTTGGTAGACCTAGAGGATGGGCGCCCCGGTTCCGTTTGCTTTCGAGGACAACGCGGAGATCGCCCGCCGGTTTCCGGATCTGCATCCCGCCTTCACTCCGCAGGAAGCGCTGATCGAAGCCAACCGCTGCCTCAACTGCTTCGATGCGCCCTGCGCGGCGGCCTGTCCCACGCACATCGATGTGCCGCGCTTCATCAAGAAAATCACCACGCAAAACCTGATGGGCTCGGCGCTGACCATCCTGGACGCAAACATTCTGGGCGCAAGTTGTTCGCGCGTCTGTCCGGTGGACGTGCTGTGCGAGGGCGCCTGCGTGATGCTGCGCTACAACAAACAGCCCATCGCCATCGGCCGGCTGCAGCGGCACGCGATGGATCATTTCCTGGAGCGCGGCGGGACGCCTCCCAAAGAAATCGAGCCAGAAGCGCGATCAGAAAATCGTGTGCATCGGCGCGGGACCTGCGTCGCTGGCTTGCGCGGCGGAGCTGGCGCAGCGGGGGTTTTCCGTCACGGTTCTCGAGCGGCGCGCGCTGCCCGGCGGGTTGAATACGTACGGCGTGGCGGAGTACAAGTTGCGGGCGCCCGACAGTCTGCGCGAAGTGGCAATGATCGCCGATCTAGGCGTCGAGTTCCGCTTCGGCGTTTCGATCGAAAGCGATGACGACCTGGCAGCTCTGGAAACCGAATACGACGCGATCTTCCTGGGAATCGGCTTGGGCGTCATGAACGAGTTGCGCATTCCGGGCGCCAATCATCCCGACGTGGTTGAGGCGCTGGAGTTCATCGCGAAATACAAGACAGCGGGCGATCTCAAAGTTGGCAATCGTGTGATTGTGGTGGGCGCGGGCAACACGGCCATCGACGCGGCCAACGCGGCGCGCCGGCTGGGCGCGGCTCACGTCACCATCGTTTATCGCCGGAAGGAGCGCGATCTGCCGGCCTTCGGCTTCGAGTACGAGCACGCCAAACTGGAGGGCGTCGCCTTCGAATGGCTGGCGCAACCGGTGGCCATTCACACCTATCCCGCCGGGCCCGATTGCCACGATGGAATGCGTTCGCATGGACGACGACGCTGGTCCCGTGCCGGCGCTGATTCATGGCTCTAATTTTCATCTATTGTGCGACATGGTAATTCCGGCCATCGGACAAGGGCCACTGGGATCATTATTGGAGCGCGCCCGCGGCCCCAAGTATTATGCGGGCGGCGATTGCGTCAACGGCGGCCGCGAGGTGGTGGATGCGGTGGCCGATGGAAAGCGCGCCGGCGTGGCGATCGCCAAGTCGTTCGAGGAAGCGCATGCCTGATCTTTCCGTCACGTTCGCCGGTATTCGATCGCCCAATCCGTTTTGGCTGGCATCGGCGCCGCCGACCAATTGCGGCGAACAGATCATGCGAGCGTTCGATGCCGGATGGGGCGGAGCGGTGTGGAAGACCATCGGCGAGCCCATTACCAAGTGTCTCGTCCCGCTATTCCTCCATCGATTGGAACGGCCAGCGCATGATGGGGCTGAACAATATCGAGCTGATTTCAGACCGGCCCATTGAAACGAATTTGCGCGAGATCGCAGAAGTGAAGAAGCGCTATCCCAAGCACGCCGTGATCGCGTCGTTGATGGTGGAGTCGACGCGCGAAGCCTGGCACGACATTGTGCAGCGCTCTGAAGACGCCGGCGCCGATGGCCTGGAGCTAAACTTCGGTTGCCCGCATGGCATGAGCGAGCGCGGCATGGGAAGCGCGGTGGGGCAGGTGCCCGAGTATACCGAGATGATCACCTGCTGGGTGAAGGAGAAGGCGCGCACGCCGGTGCTGGTGAAGCTGACGCCCAACATCACCGACATCCGCGAGATCGCGCGCGCGGCCAAGCGGGCGGGCGCCGACGGGCTCTCGGCCATCAACACGCTCAACTCCATCACCGGCATCGATCTGGATACGTCTGCAGCCGAACCCCAATGTGGACGGGCTCTCTTCGCACGGCGGTTATTGCGGGCCGGCGGTGAAGCCGATCGCGCTGAACATGGTGCATCAGATTCAGAACGACCAGGCTTCGCAGCTTCCGATTTCAGGCATCGGCGGCATCGGCACCTGGCGCGACGCGGCCGAGTTCATTCTGCTGGGCAGCGGAACCGTGCAGGTTTGTACAGCCGTGATGCACTACGGCTATCGCATTGTCGAAGACATGATCGACGGCCTGCAAAATTGGATGAGTGAAAAAGGCTTCGCCTGCATCGATGATTTTCGCGGCTTGAGCGCGCCCAAGGTTACCGACTGGAATCATCTGAACCTGAATTTCAAAATCGTAGCGCGCATTCATGCGGAGAAGTGCATCGGCTGCGAACTATGCTATATCGCCTGTTGGGATGGCGCCCACCAGTGCATTCATTTGGATTCTTACGCCAACCCGCCTGCCGTGGAGGCCGCCAGCCGCGCCCGCATCGCGGTAACGCCGATTCCAAAACTGGACCGTGGCGTCACATCAGAAAGCGCTGTAGCGCGCGTTCCCCGCGTGGATGAACACGAGTGCGTAGGTTGCAATCTCTGCGCGCTAGTGTGTCCCGTGGATGGATGCATCACCATGGAGCGCGTGGAGAATCATCTGCCTCGCCAGACCTGGCAGGATCTAGGGAAGAGCTGCTGATGGGAATTCTCATTCAGAACGGTACGGTAGTATCGGCCGACAAGACTTTCGCCGCGGACGTATTGATGGAAGACGGCATTATCAAAGAAGTCCGCGCGGGCATTCCGGCCGAACCGGGCCACGAAGTGCTGGACGCCGCGGGCATGCTGCTGTTGCCCGGCGGCATCGACGCGCACACGCATCTGGACATGCCGTTCGGCGGCACCACATCCAGCGACGATTTCGAAACTGGCACCCGCGCGGCGGCCATCGGCGGCACCACCACCATCGTCGATTTCGCCATCCAGGCGCGTGGCACCAAAATGCGCGACGCGCTGGACACCTGGTGGAAAAAGGCGGAATCGAAGGCCTGCATCGATTATGGCCTGCACATGATCGTGACCGATCTTCCCGAAGCGGGTCTGGAGGACATGGACGACATGGTGCGCGAAGGCGTGGCCAGCTTCAAGCTGTTCATGGCGTATCCGAACGTGCTGATGGTGGACGACGCCACCATTTTTCGCGCGCTGCAGCAGACCGCGAAAAACGGCGCGCTGATTTGCATGCACGCCGAGAACGGCAGCGTGATCGATGTGATCGTTCGGCAGGCGCTGGCCGAAGGCAAGACCGCGCCCATCCATCACGCGCTCACGCGCCCCACGCTGGCCGAAGCCGAAGCCGTGCATCGCGCCATCGCCCTGGCTGAAATGGCGGGCGTTCCCATTTACATCGTGCATCTGTCGTCGGAAGACGCTCTCAATCAAGTGCGCGAGGCGCGCGATCGCGGCCTGCCCGCGTTTGCCGAAACCTGCCCGCAATATCTGCTGCTCTCCATCGACGACATGAAGCTGCCCGGGCTTTGAAGGCGCGAAGTACGTGTTCACGCCGCCGCTGCGCGAGAAGCAGAATCTTCCGAAGCTGTGGGATGGGCTGAAAACCGACAACCTGCAAGTGGTTTCCACCGATCATTGCCCGTTCTGTTTCGAAGATCAGAAGGCGCTGGGCAAAGACGATTTCACCAAGATCCCCAATGGCGGCCCGGGCATCGAGAATCGGCTCCAGCTTTTGCATCATCACGGAGTGAATGCGGGCAAGATCACGCTGAACCGTTTTGTCGAGATCGTCTCCACCGCGCCCGCGCGCATCTTCGGCATGTATCCCAAGAAAGGCGCCATCGCGCCCGGGAAGCGACGCCGACATCGTGGTGTGGGATCCCAAAGCCGAGCATCTCATCAGCGCCAAGACGCACCACATGCGCGTCGATTACTCGATGTTCGAAGGCTTCCAAGTGCAAGGCAACGCCCGGCAGGTGTTCTCGCGCGGCGAGCTGATCGTCGAAAGGGGCAATACGTCGGACGCGTGGGCCGCGGCCAATACTTGCGCCGCGCGGCGCAGAGGAGGAGCATGGGCGTAGCGCCAAGCGAATCGGGCGTCTCGCGAATCAAGCCTGTACAACAAAGACCTGGCTCCCGTGCCCATGGAGAAGCGCGACCTGGGGCATCTACAACTACGCGTCGCTGTGGGTGGCCATGAGCGTCTGCATTCCCACCTACATGCTGGCGTCCGGACTGATCGCCGGCGGCATGAGCTGGAAGCAGGCCATTGGAACAATTTTGCTCGGCAATGTCATCGTGCTGATTCCGATGATTTTGAACGCGCACGCCGGCGCCAAGTACGGCATCCCGTTTCCGGTGCTGGTGCGGGCTTCGTTCGGAGTGCGCGGCGCGAACGTGCCCGCCGTCTTGCGCGCGTTAGTCGCTTGCGGATGGTTCGGCATTCAATCCTGGATCGGCGGCCAGGCCATCTATTCGATGCTCCAGGTGCTGTGGCCTCGGGCGGCTGTCCAGCGCGTGGACGCCCTGGATCTGTTTCTACTTGTTTTGGCTGCTCACCATGGCGGTGATCTGGCGCGGCATCGAGACCATCAAGTATCTGGAAGGCATCGGCGCGCCGTTCATGCTGGCGGTGGGACTGCTGCTGCTGTGGTGGATCTCGCGCAAAGCCGGCGGCCTGGGGCCCGTGCTGCATACGCCCGAGCAAATTCCACACAACGGCCGAGTTCATGCATTTCTTCATTCCGTCGCTGACCGGCATGGTGGGCTTCTGGGCCACGGTGGCGCTGAACATTCCCGATTTCACGCGTTACGCGCGATCGCAGAAGGCGCAGATGATCGGCCAGGCGCTGGGACTTCCGCCCGCCATGACCATCTATTCGTTCATCGGCGTCGCGGTGACGTCGGCGTCGGTGATCCTCTTCGGCCAGGCCATCTGGGATCCGGTGGCGTTGCTGGCGCGCTTCCACGAGCCGGTGATCGCTTCCATCGCGCTGGTGGCGCTGCTGGTGGCCACCTTGAACACCAACGTCGCGGCCAACGTGGTTTCGCCCTCGAACGATTTTTCGAACCTGAATCCGCGCCTGATTTCTTTTCGCACCGGCGGCCTGATCACGGGCGTGGTGGGCGTTCTGATGATGCCCTGGAAACTGCTGACGGATTTCCAAAGCTACATTTTCGGCTGGCTGGTTGGATACTCGGGTCTGCTGGGACCGGTGGCGGGAATCATGATCACGGACTATTTTCTGTTGCGGCGGACTTATCTGGATGTCGGCGAGCTGTACGATCCGCGCGGCATTTATCGCTACGGAAGCGGCGTGAATTATCGGGCCATCGTCGCGCTGGCGGCCGGAATTATGGTCGCGTTGATCGGGTTGCTGGTGCCGCCGCTGCGCTGGCTTTACGACTACGCGTGGTTTGTCGGATTCCTGGTGGCGTCGGTCACTTATTGGATTTCGATGCGGAGCAGGGTCGGGAAGACCCTGGCTCCGGCCTTAAGCGTAAACGTTCACACTTGAGCTGCTGGTGCTGGATGTGTAGCTGTTGGCGGCTGAACGTGGTCGAGCTGGAGCTTTGGCTGCTGGATGTGCTGGAACGCCGCCGCCCCCGCCGTGATGATGATGGTGGTGTCCTTCCACCTGCGCCTTCTGAGGCTTCGTGGCGTTTTGCGCCTGCGATGTCCCGGACTGCTGCGCGCTCTGAATATCGTTATTCAATTGTGTAAACGCGCTCTGTGCCTGAGTCAGATTGCCGGACGAAAGCGCCTGGCCGAGCGCATTCAGATCGTTCGCAATGGGGTCGTTGCTGTTGGTGGAAGCTCGCGGTGGCTGCGGTATCGTTCCGCTTTGCGTCTGGAGCGCTTGCTCCAGTGCCGCAAATGCCGACTGCGCGCCCGTCAGGTTGCCGGATTGAAGCGCGCTGGCGAGTTGCGTGTAGTCTTGCTGAACCTGCTGGGCCGGATTCTGCGTCGTCCGGCGGCGCCTGGATGTCGCTCTGCAATTGCGAAAACGCACTTTGCGACTGGGTCAGGTTGCCGGCTTGCAGATCCTGGCCGAGCGTGGCGAAATCGCTCTGGACGATGGTGGTGTTGGAACTGGAAGGGCCTTGATAAGCCTGCACCAATTGCTAGAAGGTTGGAATAGGCGGACTGCGCATCGGTCAGATCGCCGGCTTGAAGATCCTGGCCGATCTGGTTGTAATCTTGCTGAGCCGTTTGCTCGGCATTCTGCGCTTGAGAGGCGCTGGATATATATTGATCCTGCGCCTGGGCCGCCTGCGCCGGCGCCTGCGCTTCCGGATTGGCGTCCGGCCTGGAAGTCGCTCTGCAATTGGGAGAACGCACTCTGCGCCTGAGTCAGATCGCCGGACTGGAGCGCCTGGCCGAGCGTGGCAAAATCGTTCTGCAGCGTGTTTGACCCGCCGGAACTTGAAGTCGAAGTCGCGTTATTTCCCAGTACCTGCTGGATGTTCGAATAGGCCGACTGCGCGCCCTGCAAATCGCCAGACTGAAGCGCACTGGCGAGCTGCTGGAAGTCCTGCTTGATTTGCTGGAACGGATTCTGCCGCTGCTGCTGCGACAGGTCGTTAATCAAGTTGGAAGATAAAGCTGAAATCGACATTGCTTAATCAATCTCCACACCCATACGTATCGCCACCAAAAGAGGGAAGTTGAGGGATTCTTGGGGCTCAATTCCCAAAAACCGCCGGCAACGGGGCGGACCAGCCGGGAAAGAGGCCGGATTGAAGGCCGCCGGAGAGGGTTTCACTATGACCGTCGGGGAAATGGGCCCGAATCCGGCGCGTCTGCGGGTAAACGACCCAGACCTCCTCGGCCCCGTGGGCGAAGTAAAGCTCCATCTTGAGATCGAGTAGCGCGGCCGTATTGGAGTCGGACGCGACTTCGATCGCCAGAGCGGGCGCTCCCTCAAAGTAGCCGTTGGGATCGGTTCGATCTATGTGGGATTTTCGGAATGAATGAGGTATCAGGCGTTAGGAAGGTATCGCCCGGCAGCTTGAACCCCGCAGAGATGTAGACCTCGCCGAGTTGATCCTCTCGTACATAAGGCCAGAGCAAGTCATGCAGGTTTTGCCGCACGCGGGAATTGCGGATCGTCGCCGGTAGCATCACGACGTGCCTGCCACCAAGGAGTTCGTGCTTCTTGCCGTCGTCCACGTATTGTTCAAATTGTTCGAAGGTCAGTGAAGGGCACCTAAATTACGGCGTGCGAATCAATCCGCGGGCCTCTTCCAGGCGTTCGACGCGATGCGTGAGATCGAGTATTAGCCTTGTGAGGCGCATTTCAAGCTCAGCAAGCTGCTGTTTAAGCTCCGCGCGCAGAAGGTCCACGGCCCGATCGAGTGAGCGATTCTGAAGATATACTCCCAGCATCACGACTAATATCGTGCCCAGCAGGGTTGCGACTGGAGCGATAGCATCGTCCAGAGCGGCAGGGACTGGTTCATTGACCTTAGTCTACCTGACGTACCTATCGGTATGCATTAGCCGTCCGATAAGATAAAGACGAATGAGCCAAGCGGCCTACACATTCGAATTGGTCCGGGCGAAGCGCGAGGAGATCCAGAGGCTCGCCGCCAAGCACGGAGCACGGAACATTCGTGTCTTCGGTTCGGTGGCGCGCGGCGATGCCCGGCCTGATAGCGATGTCGATTTCCTCATTGACGTCGAGCCAGCGACGAGTTCCTGGTTTCCCGCCGGCCTTGTTCAGGATCTGGAGGGCTTACTGGGGCGGCGAGTGGAGGTGGTCACCGAGCGCGGCTTGAATCACTTGATTCGCGACGAGATCTTGCGCGAGGCCAGGCCGATTTGAAAGACGACCAGTTTTATCTTCGCTACATATTGGAATGCATTCGACGAATCGAAGAAGATACCGCTTCTAGCCCAGAGATCTTTCACGCAATCCAGAACGGCTCAAGACGCAGTCGTCCGGAACCTGCGGGTCCTCGCTGAGAGCACCCAACGGCTTTCGGACGGGTTGAAATCGCGCTGGCCGCAAGTGGAATGGGCGCGCATCGCGGCTTTTCGAAGCGTCCTGGTCCACGATTATCTTGGTTTGGATATGGAGCGGATCTGGGAGGTGACTCAGCGCGATGTCCCGGAACTCAAGAAATCGGTAGAGCTGATGTTGACGGAGCTGGCGTGACGAAAAAGGCGGCTCAAACGAGCCGCCCCAAGGAAGAGAGGAATGGCACCTCCCTACCAGATCTGAAAATCGCGCCACCTCCGGTCTGTCGCTCGAAAGCGCTCCGCGCCGTCGCACGGACTAGGCGGGAAGGGCGGTTCGGCCCGCTTAACGCCGAGCAGTTCCGACGCCGAAGTAGACGCCGATTGTGCGCTCTGGAAAGGAGTATCCTACTTCTTCCGGCGCATCGATCCCGATCTCATGAAACGCCCGTCTGATCGGCTGATAGCCCCGCACAAGCTCCGTCCATACGCCGACGTCCGGCCGCCTCCACTCGGGCTTCGAGTAATCTGGATCAGCCGTTGAATGCAGCACAAAGTACAACCCTCGTCTAGGGTTCCCTGCAGCCACTCGGTCAACGTACGGCGGGCTTAGCGTCCAGCCTGCCATGCCAAATATTTGAATGAATTGGGACGCAGCCGAACAGTCCTGCTCTTCACTCGGCGGGCACATCAGGTGAACAGGAACCGGGTGCGGCTCTGCCTTTAAATCCGCAATGAACCGTTGCTTCTCCTGTTCAGTTAGCGTCCCCAACCCCCTTGGCCAAACATACCGACCGAATGCGACAGCGCCAATGGAGACGACCAAGACCGCAGCTGTACGTAAGAGCGCCCTTCGCCAAGTGGGGCCGTCGTGTCATGTTTGAACAGAACCACGACTGTTAACGCCGCCGCAAGGCCCCACGACAGGAGATCCCAACGGATTACTTGGCGCCCGACTGAATTTCTTGCCGTCGCGGTTGCTACCACTTGGGTGGCAAGCTTCGGCTGCAGCCGGGCATTGGCGTTGGCTGTCGATCGCCTTTTTGTCCTCTTTCGTTTACTCTTCACAACATCTTCCTCGCCAGGAAGAACTAGACCACCCCAATCGTCGGGCGGGCCTAGCTACACCCGCTCGTCCCGCCGCAGTTCTCGCACTTGTAGCAGCTCCCGTTGCGCGTCATGAAGCCGCCGCATTCCGAGCACATCGGCGCGTCGCTCACCGCTGAGGCGAACGGCAGCGCCTGCTGCGGCTCGGGCTCGGTGGCACGCAGCACAGGCGCGTCGCCGGCTTCATTCACCGCGTACTCGGGACCCAGGAACTTCGCGCCCATCCAGCGGAAAATATAATCCATGATCGACTTCGCGTAGGGCACCGTCGGGTTGCCGGTCCAGCCGCTCGGCTCAAATCGGACGTGGCTGAACTTATCGACGAAAAACTTCAGCGGCACGCCATATTGCAGCGCGTAGCTGATGCTGGTGGCGAAGCTGTCCATCAGGCCGCTGATGGTGGAGCCTTCCTTGGCCATCGAGATGAACACTTCGCCGGGCGTTCCGTCCTCGTACATCCCCACCGTGATGTAGCCTTCGTGGCCGCCGATGGAAAACTTGTGCGTGATCGATTTCCGCTCGTCCGGCAGCTTGCGCCGGATGGGCCGGTAAACGATCTTCTCCGTCACGGCCGGGACCACCGCGGTCCGCCGTGGCTTTCTTCTCGCCCTTGCCGGTGCTGGAGCTCAACGGCTGCGCGCGCTTGGAATTATCGCGATAAATCGCGACCGCCTTCAAACCCAGCCGCCAGCTTTCCATGTAAGCGTCAACCACTTCCTCCACCGTCGACTCTTCGGGCATGTTGATGGTCTTCGAAATCGCGCCGGAAATAAACGGCTGCGTCGCCGCCATCATCCGTACGTGGCCCATGTAATGAATCGACCGCTTGCCGTTCTGCGGCCGGAAGCTGCAATCGAACACCGGCAGATGCTCGTCCTTCAGCGCCGGCGCGCCTTCAATGGTGCCGGTGGAATCGATATGCGTGACGATCATCTCCACTTGCTCGGGCGTGTAGCCCAGCTTGATCAGCGCCTGCGGCACGGTGTTGTTGACGATCTTGATAATCCCGCCGCCCACCAGCTTCTTGTATTTCACCAGCGCCAGGTCCGGCTCAATGCCGGTGGTGTCGCAATCCATCATGAAGCCGATAGTGCCGGTGGGCGCGATCACGGTGGTCTGCGCGTTGCGGAAGCCCACGCGCTCGCCCAGAGCGTACGCATCGTTCCAGCAATTCACGGCCGCCGCAAACAGATTGTCCGGAACGCGCTTGCTGTCGATGCCGCTCACCGCCTTGCCGTGCATCAGGATCACATCCAGGAACGAATCTTCGTTGACCGCGTAGCCAGGGCACGGGCCGACGGCTTCGGCGATCCGCGCGCTGGTCAGGTACGCCTGGCCGCACATCACGGCTGTGATGGCGGCGGCCCAATCGCGACCCTCCGGGCTGTCATAAGGGATGCCCATCGACATCAGCAGCGCGCCCAGGTTGGCGTAGCCCAAGCCGAGCGGGCGGAAATCGTGCGAATTCTTCGCGATTCTTTCGGTCGGATAGCTGGCGCTGTCGACGATGATCTCCTGCGCCAGCGTCACGGTATCGCAGGCATGCCGGAACGCTTCCACATCGAACTCGCCGCCCGGCCCCACGAACTTCATCAGGTTCAACGACGCCAGGTTGCAGGCTGAATCGTCCAGGAACATGTACTCCGAGCATGGATTCGACGCGTTGATGCGCGCAGTCGTCTTCGAAGTGTGCCAGCGATTGATGGTGGTGTCGAACTGCATGCCCGGATCGCCGCACTGATGCGTGGCCTGCGCAATCTCGCGCAGCAATTCCTTGGCGCTATAGCGCTGCTTGGGCTGGCCGTTGGCCACCGAACGCGTCCACCAATCGCCATCGGCCGCCGCCGCTTCCATGAACTCGTCGGTCACGCGCACCGAATTGTTGGCGTTCTGGAAGAAAATGGAGCCGTACGCGTCGCCATCAATCGCGGCATCGTACCCCGCGTCGATCAGCGTGTGCGCCTTCTTCTCTTCCTTGGCCTTGCACCAGATGAACGATTTGATGTCCGGGTGATCCACGTTCAGGATCACCATCTTCGCCGCCCGCCGCGTTTTGCCGCCGGATTTGATCACGCCCGCGAACGCATCGAAGCCCTTCATGAAGCTGAGCGGTCCCGATGCCGTGCCGCCGCCGGCGAGATGGCCGCCTTCTTCGCGCAACGGCGAAAGATTGGTGCCGGTGCCCGAGCCCCACTTGAACAACATGCCTTCCGTCTTGGCGAGATCGAGAATCGATTCCAGCGAATCCTTCACCGAGTTGATGAAGCAGGCCGAGCACTGCGGACGCGACTCGCCTTTCTTCAGCTTGACGATGTTGTCCGTCGCCTCGTCGTAATAGTAGCCGTAGCCGCGCGGCTCGGTGACGCCCACATTGAACCAGACCGGCGAATTGAAGCAGGCCTTCTGCGTCAGCATCAGGTGCGCCAGCTCGTTGCGGAAATTCTCCGCGTCGTCGCGGGTCTTGAAGTAGCGCCCGTGCGCGCCCCAATCGGCGATGGTGTCCACCACGCGATGCACCAGCTGGCGGACGCTGCTCTCGCGCTCGGGCGACCCCAACTTGCCGTAGAAATATTTGCTGACGACGATGTTGGTGGCCGTCTGGGACCAATCGGCCGGCACCTCCACATCGTTCTGCTCGAATATGATGGCGCCTTTGTCGTTACCGATGGCGGCGGTGCGGAGCTCCCAGGCGATCTCGTCGTACGGGGTCTTGCCAGGCTTCCAGTTTCTGCGTGAAGTATTTAGGAAAGCTGACGCCCTTGCGCTGGTTGGCCGGAAGAGCTTTCTTGCTAACGGGTTGCAATTCAGAAATCCTGTTGGTGAGATCGACTGCGAGTAGTCCCATTTCTATTTTCCTCCAGAAACGTTGCTCAGATGCGACCATAAGCGCTTATGGTCGCGTCTGCAATGATGCCCCAATAGGTAGTGGTGCGTCAAGGATTATATCTATATGCCGTGCAGTACGTTACGAACCGACTACGATATTTGCCGGCAGCAGGCGGCGCGAGCCGATGTGGATCTGCAGCACGTGAGGACCAGGTGACAAATCCTGAGGCAGTTCCAGATTCAGCTCATGGCGCGGCGGGCGCGGATCGGTGCGGAGGATGCTGAGATAAGAAACCGGCCGATCGTCGATGCTGGCGGTGACCGAGTCGGGCGAAATTACTTCCTCAAGTTGCACCTTCAGATGCCCGCTAGTGCAGCGGTCCTTCTCCACCAGATTTACGCCATCGGTGATGGAGACGATGCGCGGGACCGGGGGACCGCCGGGAATCACGCGCACGATCCCGGGCTCGCCCACCCGCTGGCCATTCGAGCGGAGCTCCACTTGCAGTAATCCGGTGCGCGTCTCCTCCGGAAGCCAGACGTTGATCTGCTGGAGCCCGTCCTCGCTGGCCGGTCCGATAAAGTAGGGGCTGCCGCTCACGCCATCAATCAAGACCTCGACGGAATTTAAATCACAGCCGGCGGGCAGATTCTCTACCCAGATGGAAATGGCCGCGAAACGTCCGCGATTGGGGATCGCCGGTTCTGAGGAGCTGGAATTCGTAATGCGGCGGATCGCGGGCGGCAGGTTGCCGGCAGCGGATGGACGCGCGGGCGGCTTGCGCCACGTGGTCCACATGTACTGGGTGTACAGACCATCCAGGTTCAGCAGCTGAAGTCCGTTGTCGCGCGTGAAGGCGCGGATGTCGTCGGCGGAAAAGACCACGCCGCTCCAGGTATTGGTATCGCCCGCGTGCGGCAAACCGTTAAACTGGCCGCGAAAGATGCCGCCGGGCTTGAGCACGCGCCGGGTCTCGCGCATATATTCCAGCACCACGTCGCGGCTGGGGATGTGCTGGAACACCGCGTAGGAATAGACGAAGTCGAAGGATTCATCCGCGAACTGCTGGAGGCTGGCTCCGTTGGTGGCGTGAACGTGCGCGTGGGGAACGTCGCTCAACCGCTGCCGCGCCAGGCGGATCATTTCGTCCGAAACATCCACGCCATGGATCTCGCCAAAGTGCCGGCTCAGCGGCTTCATCAGGCGGCCGGGACCGCAGCCGATCTCCAGCGCGCGCCACGTGCGGCGATTGGCGTTCCTGGGAAACCGCTTGAGCTCGAATTCCAGACAGGACAGAACGTCGGTGGCGGTGGCGTCAAAGCCTTCCTCGTCCTGATCGCGTCCGCCGAAGGCGACATAGTAATGCGCGTCTTCGCGCGCGCGCTCGTTCCAATCGGCGCGCATGCGCTCGCTGACGGAGTTTTCAGAATCGGCCATCTATATTAAGGTCTCACGGCGAAGCCGATGGCGGAAACGGCGATGCTCAGGTCGCGCTCGTCGAGGCTCTGCGGGAAAATGTCGCGGGCATGCCAGACGAAATCGCTGGTCAGCGTGATGTTGGCGCGGCTGCCAGGCGGGAGCGACGGCGGTTGAAGGTGATAATCGTGGACGCCGGGCATGCTGATCGCAAAGGATCCCGCGGGCTGATGGTTCACCGTGACGGTTACACGAATCCCGTGGCGCAATTGATCCACCGGCGCATAAGCGGAGACCACCAGATCGCCTGGCGCGGCGATCAAATGCAGTGAACCGCTCGCGCCCATCCATCGGAACGGCGCTTCCCACCACGAGAATCCGGATGTCAGGTCCTCTTCGTAGGAAGCATCCTTGAAATTGATGCTGGACGACGCGGCCCTAGCCCACGGCTTCAGCAAGGAGTTTTCAACCGCCGCCTGTTGCGCATCGAGAGGGCCGCGCACAAAACGCACTCCTGGAATCCCGTGCGGGTATTCGGAATAAATCAAGAAGGAGAGCCTCAGCGAATTGTTGCGCGCGCCGTCGAGAGGGATACTAGCGTCGGTGAGTAGAAGCGGGCGGATGGCGGACGAGCGAATCGCGTTCACCAGCAACTGTCCCTGTTGGAGAGCATGGCTGCTGGCTTCGAAATTGCCGCGCGGGATGTCGGCAAGATATCGTGCGTCACTCGCGGTGAGCGCGGCCGCGGTCACAAGAACAGTCAAAACAACCGCAAATCGCGGTAGCTTGAAACTGCTCAGTGACAAAACGCATTGCGTCACCAGCGGCAAGAGGAATACATAGTAATAACGATCGGCCGTGTAGAGCGAGCCTGGGCCGAAGCGAAACGGATAATCGGCGCGCGCCATGCCCACCAGCAGCGCGAGCAGGATAGCGGGCGTCCATACCGCCAGCAGCACGCGGCGATAATTCGCTTTCAGAAACCACGCCGACGCCAGCAGCGGCAGCCAGGCCAGCGGTGCAAGTTTCCATATGGTTCGAAAGCCGGGCAGCGCGAAGGTGGTAAAACCGCAAAAGAAGCGCAGCGGCGCGGTGAAGACGAGCCAGGCGCCCAGTCCCAAACCGCGCACTGATAGCCTCAACTGCTCCTGATCCTGCTGCAGCCGTTGCGTCAAAAACGCGAGGCCGAGCAGCGCCACGATTGCCGCAATCAAGGCCATGGGAGGCCGGCGGCGACACACCAGCCAGTAGTAAATCGGCACGCCCAGCGCCGCCACCAGGATGCCGTTTAGCCCGAGCGCCGCAATCGCCAGCAGCAGCACCGACAGCCAAATCTTATCTGGACCAAGCGCGGCCAGCGCCAAGACGAAGAATGTCACGCCCAAACAGAAAATCCCCGCCGACGGCCACCAGATCTGTTCGCCGATGAAGCCGAGCGCGCCTGCGTAGAGCGCGCCGGCAAGAAACCCCGCGAGCTTTGATCCCGTCCATCGCAGGCACAGGATGGCGCATCCTACGGCGCCCGCGACGTGTATCGCGCAGATGCCCAGCCGCACCCACGTCAGGCTCATGCCCCCAGCTAAAGTCCCAAACCAGAACAGCAGCCGCAGCAGTACTAGCGTCTGGCCGTGAAACGGACTCATCAGCAGATGGCGGCCAGGCACGAGTCCCGCGCGGATTTGCGCGATCAATTGGCCGTGCTCGAAATCGTCCGAGATGTACGGCAGCGCCAGTGTTCCGCGGACCATCACCAGCACCAGCAGCGCGAGCGACGCAGTGAGCAGGAATAGATCGGCTCGGCAGAAGCGCTTATTCATTCGTGCAGGTATTGTTCCGCAGAATATTGTCGGAAAGCTTCACGCCGGGCGCGGCTTCAATGCAGTGTGCCGCCATTTTATACCCGCTGATGATGTTGTTCTCGATGCGGATATTTCGCGCCGGCGCGGTCCGCGCCCCGCCTTTGGCCAAATAGATCCCGCTCTCGAGGAACCCGGGCTCACCCGGAATCGCGAAGCATCCGAACCTGGCGTACGTTTCGTTGCAGTGCGCTGTGTTCAAATTCGTCATGCGATTGTTGCGAATGACATGGCCCTCGCCCAGCGCGAAGATGCCGCCGAATTTCATCCCGGAAAGCTGATTGCCTTCAATTACGATATTCTTCGACTGCATTTCGATGCTGGCGTTGTTGATAGAGATGCCGAAATTCCCGTAAGGATAATCCTCGGGCCCGCGCCGGTTGATGCAGGTGTTCGCGCGCACGGCGCCGTCATGAAAGCCGTCCAGGTCGATGCATTTCCCGTCGATTTCTTCGAATCGATTGCGCTCGTAAGTGGACTGCTCCACGTTACCCGCGGTGTCAATGCCAACCGGCGTGCCGCCATTTTCGACATCCACCAGTTCAGCCGGAAATCCGATGCGCACGCCGTGATTATTCGCCACCTCCACAGCCACGGCGTGGCCCACTTGAATCGCGTCGCGGCCGATTTCCGAAAACTCGTTGCGCAGGATCTTCCCATCGCGATTGCGCGGCGCAAGGTAGCGCGAATGCGTCCAGACGCCGTTGCCGCGAATGTTCCGGAACGTCGAATCGGCCACCGAAAACTGCCCGGTTCCTTCTTCCAGCAGAATGCCGCCGGAAGTATTGTTGCGCCCTTTGGCGTTGCGCGACCCGCTGTCTTTCACCGACACGTGATCGATCGCGACATTCTTGGAATGGCTGACAATCGCGGCGAAATTCGCGATGTTGGTGAAATCCACATGATCGATAGAGATGCCGTCGGTGTCCTCCATCAAAATACCGTTGTCGCCAAACACGCTCGCAAACGTTTTATCGGAAGGCGCGAAGGGCAGCGGCTTTTCCAGCGCCGCGCGATTGCCGTCGATCGAGAAATTGGTGAAGTGGATGTTGCGGCAGCCGTGGCAACTGAAGATGGCGCGCCCATGAAAATTAGCCGAAGCCCGCAGCGTACTGCGGCCGCCGCCCGCGATGGTGATGTCGTGAGCGCCGTCCGGCAGCTTCAGTTCGGAGGAAATCTCCGTCACCCCCGCCGGCAGACGAACCGTGCCCGTGAGGGGCAGCGCAATCAACAGTGCAAGGATCAAGCGTTATTCTATCTAGCATGGCGATTGAGTTTCGCGGCGTGTGCTTTCCGCCGTTGCGCGATCTGACGGTCTCGGCCCCCAGTGGCGCTGTGATCGGCATTATCGGGGAGAAGGGCGCGGGCAAAGGAGCGCTGCTGCGTCTGGCGGCGGGAACGGTGAAGCCGGAATCTGGCGAAGTGATCGCGCCAGGCGAACGGCGCTATCTTGCCTTCAATGATGCTCTGCAATTTTCGCCGGTCGATATCTTGTTGCTGGAACATTCGCTCGCGCAGCATGACGCCCTGGTGCGGGCCCGGGCGCTGGCGGGAATCGGCCGGCTGCAGAAGCGGCGGCAGCACGGTGCTGATGGTTTCGCACGAGCTGGATTTGTTGCAGTCGGTCTGCGACGAAGTCTGGTGGCTGGATAAGGGCGCGCTCGAACGCCAGGGCGATCCGCGCGAAGTGCTGGACGCCTATCGCCAAAGCATCGCCGAAAAAGTGCGCGAGTGGGGCGCAACGCTCAAGAGTCCCATGCGGCCGGCGATGCGCCGGGGCGACGGCCGGGCTGAGATTCTATCGCTCGAAACGCTGGGGGCCAGCGGCCATCCAACCGCGGTCTGGCAGAGCGGCGAGAACGCGACGATACGCGTAACCGTGCGCTATCACGACGCGGTAGAAGAGCCGGTGATCGGGATCATGCTGCGCACGCGCATCGGCCTGGAAGTATACGGCACCAATACGGAGCTGGAGAAGGTGAGCACAGGAAGCTGTCCCGCCGGGACAAAAATGCGAATTGAATTCGCTTTCCGTTGCGATTTGTGCCCCGGCGAATATACCGTGACCGCGGCTTCGCACGACGCCGATGGCACGGCGCACGATTGGGTGGACGACGCAGTGGCGTTCGCCGTCGCCGATTCGCGCTACACCGCGGGCGTCGCTAATCTAAGGGCCAAACTCAAGATCGAGAAGTTCTGAACTGGCGGCAGACCAGGCTACTTTTGTTCGAGAATGAACGTCGGCGCGATCCCCGAAAGCGTCGAGAATCCCGACGGACCAACCGCGGTCAGCCAGCTGGAACAGCCCTGCACCTTGCCGAGATAAGAATGCGGATGCACATCCACGCGCATCTTCTGCATCTCCAGATGCCCGTATTGCAGCACCGGAAAAACGTCCACCACCGGCTCCAGCGCCTCTTGAACCACGTACGGATTGCGCAGCGCGGAGCGCACCGCCTTTTCCCACATGGCTTCGTCAACTTCAGACCCGCGGAAGGACTGCTGATCGGCGCCGTCGTCATTGGGCCTCAGGACCAGCTTGTTGCGATTGTGCAAAATAAATTCGGGCAGATCGACGGTGCGATTGTGGTATTTCGTCTTGGTTTCCTGCACCACGCGCGTCCAGGGAACGAATTCCTTGATGGCCTTGCGCTCGGCGGCGGGAAAATCGGCGGTGATGTCTTCGTCGGTGAGCAGATCGAAGATGGCCTTCTTCTGCGCCAGCTCGGAGCGGAAGCTGTTCACCATGCACACTGCCCGGTCGCGATAGGCCCGCAGCAGCGGGTGCGACAGATCGAACCGCACCAGAAATTCCTGAACTTTTACGCGGCGGAAAATCAAGTCGATGGCGAAATCCCCGCGGCGCAAAACATTATCGCGATATTCGAGTTGCTCGGGCGTGACCACTTCCACGGCCAAGCCTTCGCGCCGGAACAATTCCGCGATGATGGCGCTCTCGCCCGATTCCCCGGTCTGGAAAGGCTGGCGGAATTCCAGAATTGCGATGTTCGGTTTTTTGCTCTTGCCGCCCCACTCCTTGTAAGCCTTCAGAATGGCCTGCAGCAAGAACTTCGCGCCGGGCAATTTTTCCAGACGATAGCGCTTGCGGAATTCCTTCACCGGCGGCGCGTCGTAAAACAAATCCGCCAGCGTCTCGCCATACGCGACACCGGTAGGAGTGTCGGGGATGTAGCGCGAGAACCGCAGCGTTCCATTATTGATGTTGGTATCCAGCAGCGAAGTCACGGCCGGGAACGAATAGCCCGGATCCACTGCCGCCAGCATCTTCTCGGCGGGCAGCAATTCCATGCGAGCCAGCAACGCGGGACTGCCGAGCGCTTTCGCTTGCACGCGTTGCAGCGACATCGAAAACGACTCCACCGCCTTCACCAATCCCGAGTACTGTCTGTGCGTGATAAAATGCGGACGCAGCACCGGAGATACGGGCTTTCCACCGGCGACCAAATTGTGCGCCTTCATGCGTTCGTGGAGATCGTGTGCCCAGGACAAATTTTTGTACTGGTCGCTTTCCAGGATTTTGTGGTAGCGAGTAACGGCCTCGCTTAACTGGTTCATTTGCTCTCGCAGCTCTCTTGCCCCAGTATCGCACGGCACAGTGGAAAAAGTGAAGCAAGCGCACGATTTATAGGAGATTTAGTCCTTTATTGTCTTGGGATTGCGGGAGATTTTCGCTCCCGCTCGGAGATCTCTCTGGAGAGCCTCCGGAGCGTGAAAATGGCGAAAATCGACCGTTAACTTCGCTCGCCCGAATGTGGCGCCGCTTCGAGCGATAGCAGTTTTTTCTTTCGCTCCACGCCCCAGCGATAACCGCCCAGACTGCCGTCTTCGCGCACCACTCGATGACACGGAATCGCAACAGCTACCGGATTGGTGGCGCAAGCGCGTGCCACCGCACGTGCTGCATTCGGTTGTCCGATGCCAGCGGCGATCTTGCTGTACGATTTCGTCGCACCGGGTGGAATGGATTGCAGCTCCTGCCAGACGCGCCGCTGGAACGCCGTGGCTTGAATGTCGAGAGGCAGCGGCACGAAAGATTGGCCGCCGATGATCGCGCGCAGCGCTTGCACTTGCCCGGCGAGCTTGGCATCCGAGCGAATAATTTCTGCTTTCGGATATTCACTCCGCTGCTCGCGTTCCAGGTGTGCGGCCGAATCGCCGAACCGGATCGAGCAGACGCCTCGCTCGGTGGCCGCCAGCAGCATTTGTGCAATCGGCGTGGCCGCAATGGCGTAGTGCATCGTTACTCCCGCGCCTTGCTTGCGATAGCGCGCCGGCGTCATGCCTAATTGGGACGACGCCCGTTCATATAGCCTGCTGCTGGATCCATAGCCCGCGTCATAAAGCGAGCGCGTCACCGAATGTCCCTCGCGTAGCCCGGCCTTGAGCGAGTGCAGACGGCGCGAATCGGCGTAAGCGCGCGGTGTGATTCCCGTAGCTGCTTTGAACGTGCGCTGCAAATAAAAGGGACTGATCCCAAGCGCCCGGCCGAGCGCTTCCAGCGTCACCGCCTCATCGGGATGCGTATCGATGTAGCCGCAAACATTTTCCACCAGCAGCGCGTTGGGATCGCGTTGGTTGACCTGGTCCGGCTTGCAGCGCTTGCACGGACGGAATCCCGCCTGTTCCGCCGCTTCGCGCGCGCGAAAGAAGACCACGTTCTCCGGCCGGGGCCGCTTGGATGGGCAGGAGGGCCGGCAATATACGCCGGTCGACATCACCGCGTAAAAGAACACGCCATCCATGACGCGGTCGCGCGCGGCGACGGCGTCCCAGTAACTGGCGCGCCAGAATTCCCCTTCCTCGCGATTGGGCATGACGCTCTCGGTATCTACCATTGTGAACGGTTGCATAAGACGATACTACGCGGGCGGGGTTTGCGGAACTATCCGAATCTTGCGTTCAAACCGGCGCGCTTTAGCGCAATGTCACGTTGTCTCCCTAGCTGTCTTTGTTTGCTTTAGCAGGTTGCTAAGCAGCCTCGCCTGCGGTTCGCGAATATGACGGGCTTTTTCAGCGACCTGTTAGGCTCCGAGCGTGGCGCACGCACTTTTGCGTGCCGCATCGACACTCGTGTCGATGCTTGGCTGCCCTAGGGATGCTCGTCCCTGGTCAATTCAAACGTGATGGATCCCACCGGAAAACTCATGCGCGCCCGTATCTGGACCGGCAGGCGGTGAGCGTCGTCGGTCAGCCACACGAAGAGGTCCGCTTTGCGGGAGTAAAGCGCTCCGTTGAAGATGAACACCTGGTAACGGATGGTATTAAAGGTTCCCGTCTTGATCTTTACCTGCTCGCGCCCTTGCGCTTCCACGCGCACATAGGCTGTCTTCTTTCCGTCGCTCATGGGCACCTGGATGCTTTGGCCCGGTTCCAGATTGTCCATGCGGAGCTTGTACAGCCCGGCGATTACATCATTGGCGCAAGCCGGAATTTCCACTTCCGAACTCTTAATCACGGAGTTCTTGATCAGATCCCGCTCCACGGAGCTGGCCTTGCCGCGCGTATGATCGTAAAGCACCTTGGTATCGCGATGGCGCTTCCCCTCAACGGCATCCAGATGTGTGGCCGTGGTGCAGAAACCATTGTCCATGCCGATATCGTAGGTGTCCTGAAGCATGTACAGCTTGGAAACCAAGCCGCCGGATTCCACGTGCAGTTCCGAATCCCATTTGTGCGGGTCGCCCGGTTGAGGCTTGAGACTCAACCGCGCGCTCCCCGCGTAAATCAAACGCCATTCGATGTCGTAGGATAAGTTTTCGGCGGAGGGGAATGGCGCAAGGGCGCCATCCAGGGCTTTGGACGAAATGCCGTCCGCCAGCAACACCGATTGCGGGTGGGAATCGGCGGCCATCAGCGACAGGGCCAACAGCACACCGACCAGACGTGGGGGAAGACGTCCTGGCATCAAGCTAGAGTTTGACAGACTTGGGGGCAGGGCGCAAACCGGGCGGGCTGCGCCGGCAAGGGTCGCCCGGCCGCCCAGCCTTCGCGAGGGCAGAAATGAAAAACTCCCTTCGACGTCTGCCGCCGGAGGGAGCTTTCACTGACAAATGAGTCGTGCAGATGAGATTTATCTGGTCATCCGCGTTTCCGGGTACTCCTGTTCGTGATGCTTCTGGCCGCCCTGAAGCATGTTCGGGTTCTGACCCTGCTTTTTCGGCTCCTGCCGCTGCCGGGTCTGTCTCTGGTTCTTCTGGTTTTGCTTGTTTTTCGTGTTCATACGTGGAACACTCCTTTCCCTTCTTAGATACCACACCCACGGCCCGGATGCAGCCCCCCCACCGGCGGGCGGTCTCGGTGATTCGCGGCGCGTCCCTGCATCCCATGCCGTGCCGACTCCGGCCGCCATAAACCAAACCGAAAGCAATCTCGTCCGGGAATGTGTCCCCGGTGGCAGCGAGTATACTGAGACAAATCACAAAAGCGCATTGCGGCTGAGATTATTCTGAAGAAATTCTCGCCCCGCTCCTGTTGTTATGGCACGGACTTTCGAATTCGGACAGTTCTGGCTCGATGAACGGGAAGGAACGCTTGCGCACGGCGGCGCCACACCATCGGAGTGGGCCCGCGCTTTTATCGGCCGGCCCGCGCGCGCCATAGATTGCTGGCAGCCGAAAAGCGCGACTGGGTGTACCCTGTGACGATCATCACGCGCTTTCTCAACTTGACGGTAGCCCGGCGCAATCCCCGCGGCTACCACGGCGAAAAGGGCCTGCTATTCCTGGGAAACGTGCTGCTGGATGTTCGTTATGCCTTTCGCGTGCTCCGGAAGGCCCCCGCGTTCACCGCCGTAGCCTTAGTCACCCTGATGCTGGGGATTGGGGCCAACGTCGTTGTCTTCGGCGTGCTGAATGCGGTCCTGCTGCATCCCTTGGATGTGAGCGACCCGCAGAGCCTATATCAGATTCGGCATAAGCAGTGGATGACCGGCCGGCTGCTGACCACATCGTATCCCGCGTTTAAGGATTTCGAGCGGCGCAACGTTACCTTCAGCGAACTGGCCGGAATTTATGGATATTCTCACGCGGCACTCAGCTGGGGTAACGCGGTGAGGAATGTCTCGGGCGATGAAGTCACCGGCAATTATTTCGATCTGCTGGGCGTGCAGCCGGAAGTAGGACGGTTCTTCCGCGCGGCGGACGTGCATGGCCCGGATTCAGCGCCGTTTGTGGTATTGAGCGATGCTCAGTGGCGAAGCGCATTTCAAGCGGATCCCAACGTAGTCGGAACAACCGTGGAGCTCAACAAACATCCCTTCACGGTGGTTGGCGTGGCGCCGGCAAGCTTCCACGGCACGGAACAGTTTGTCTGGCCGGACTACTGGATGCCCATGGCGAACGAGGAGCAGGTGGAAGGGTCGGATTACCTGCATAGCCGGACATCCATAGCTGTTACGGTGATCGGCCGGCTGAAACCGGGCGTGACGCCGCGCCAGGCGGCTGAAAATTTGAATGCAATAGCAGCTCAACTCGCGAAGGAGTATCCGGAAACCGACGACGGACAGCCACTGCGGCTGATCCATCCGGGTCTTTATGGGGACGACGGCGAAGTTATTCGCGGATTTCTTTGGAGTGTGACAGTGCTGGTGCTGCTAGTGCTGGCGGCGGCTTGCGCGAACCTGGCAACTCTGTTTGCGGCGCGCGCGTCGGATCGCAGCCGGGAACTGGCGCTGCGTGTCGCCCTTGGATCCAGCCTGTGGCGCCTGGTGAGACAACTCCTGACTGAGGCCGTGATGGTCTCGGTGATGGGCGGAGCAGCGGCGCTGGTGAGTGCGGACCTGTTGTTGGGTGTGTTGAACCGGTCGCAGCCATTCCTTGGCCAGCTCACCGTAAACGTGGATGCGCGTGTGTACCTGGCAGGCCTGGCATTGACACTGGGAAGCGCACTCTTGTTTGGGATCGTCCCGGCGTGGCGTACATCTCGGAGCAGTCCTTTGCAGATGTTGAAGAGTGCACCCGCAGATGCGATGTGTCTCGGCCGGTTTGCCGCGCGTGACGTGTTGTTGGGCGCGCAGATTGCAATCTGCACGTTGCTGGTAACGGCTTCGCTGGTGGCTGCGCGCGGCTTGGTGCGGGCTCTCAATGCTCCTCTGGGCTTTCAGCCGCGGGGTGCCATGCTGGCCGAAATGGATCTGAGTCAGGCGGGACAGGCCGGCGACGTGGCAGTGCAGAAACAGAAAGCGATGATTGAGGCGGTGCGCAGCATCCCCGGTGTGACGGCCGCGGGTGCCGTCAATCGAACGCCCTTCACTGGCGGCCTGCATGGCCGGCCAATCTACCGGCCGGGGACGACAGAATTCAACCTGAAGAATTCCGTCCTGGCGCCGTACGTGTTCACAATGTCGCCGGGCTACCTGGAAGCGGCCGGCACGCGCCTGCTGAGCGGGCGTGATTTCTCGTGGCGTGACAACCCGCGGACGCCGTATGTGGCGATCGTGAACGAAACCTTCGCGCGCAAAATGTGGGGTGCAACGCCCGCGATCGGACAGCGGTTCATTCTGTGGGACAGGCTGACCGAAGTGGTGGGCGTGGCCGAGGATGGTAAATACCACGACCTGGAAGAATCGCCGCAGCCCGTGGTGTATCTGCCATTGCCGCAGAGCGAGCAGGGTGCAACAGTATTTGTGGTGCGGTCGCCCGCGGCGCCGAACCAGATGGCCGCGGCGCTCCAACGCATACTGAGCGGCATTGAGCCAAATGTGCCGATCACGGTGCAGAACTGGCCAGACGTGCTCGGGGATGAGCTGTTCCCGGCGCGCGCGGCCACCGCGGCGCTGGGCGTCATGGGCCTGCTGGCGGCGATGCTGGCGGTGACTGGCATCTTCGGCATGGCTGCCTACAGCGTGAGCCGGCGCATGAAAGAGCTGGGCATCCGCGTGGCGCTGGGCGCGCGCAAGATGCAACTGATGACCGCGGCGGTGGGCCGTCCCATGCTCCTGCTCGGCGTGGGATCGCTCGTCGGTCTGCTGTCTGGAATTCTTGCGAGCCGCCTGCTGGGCCAGATTGTGTATCAAGCCAATCCGCGAGATCCGGTGGTGGTGGGCGGCGCAGTGCTGACGATGGCGCTGCTAGGTATTGCAGCGGCCGCCATTCCAGCAATGCGAGCGTTGGCTGTCGATCCAGCGAAACTTATGCGGGAAGAGTGACGCGGTAGCGTGAGCGGCCGCCGCAGCGCACCTCGTTACTCCGCCGGCGTGAACGCAAGCAGCACGTTTCCAGGCATGGAGCTCGAAACGCCAACATATCCGGAAGGCACGAACAGCGTCCCACCGGCCACCACCGGTCCGGCCGCACCGATGGATCCGCCTTTCGCCGCCACGCCGTTCACGGTTGGAAACTCGCGCACCGTATCGAATTGCCACACCACTTTTCCGTCGGATGCGGACAACGCCCGCAGCACGCCGTCAAAGCCGCCCGAGAAAATGATGCCGGGGATCGCGGTCAGCGGGCCCGTCTGCCCGGGATGCTTCGAGCGCCCTTCCGCCGGAGCGATTGGCGTAAACCATCTTCGTTCGCCGTTGCGAATATCCACTGCCGCGATCCCGCCCGTGTCCAGGCCGAAGTAAGCGTCCCGATTGTCCGCCGCGCCGCCCCACACGATCTTCCCGCCGAATTCCTTGGTGTTGTTCACCAGCGCCGTGCGCCACACCACCGCTCCATGCTTGTCAGGATCGTACGCCCAAACGTTCCCGCTTTTCTGACCGGCGATCAACAGCGTGCGCCCGCCGGGGAGTTGACGCAGCATCGGCGGCGAGCCGAAGTCCTGATCGGGGCCGAAATCCTTGGGACAGTTTTCGAGCGGCGTGGGGCGCATGCAGCCCACCACCCACGCATCGTTTTCCGTGCCTTGCACCGACCACAGAATCTTGCCCGAGTCCATATCGAGCGCCATCACCGCGTCCGTGTTCTTCGGCGCGGGCGTGGTGTACGCGTCGCCGGTGCCTACGTAGACGGCGTGGCGTTTCGGATCGATAGTGGGCGCGCTCCAGACACCGCCGCCCGCCGGCGCCCAGCGGCTGACGCCATTCGCGTTCTTGGAGACGATCTTCGGAACCTCGGAAATAATCCAGGTCTTCCAGATTTGCTTGCCGGTGGCTGCATCGAGCGCTACCACGCTGCCGCGAAAACTGCAGCACGGGTAGGTGGGGCTGGAACTGGCTCCCTCTTCCGACGACGCGACCGGCACGTAGACGCGATTTTCAAAAACCTGCGGCGCACCGGTAATGTGCGCGGTGGGATGCTCATCCACGTGAGCCTTCCACAGCAGCGTTCCGTTCTGGGCGTTCAGGGCGTAGACGTTGGCCTTCAGATCGCCGAAGTATGCAATCGGAGCTGGTTTGGAAGGCCGGATCGAGACCGCCGTGCGAACACCGTCGTCGGCTTGAAAGGCCCAATACAGGCAACCCGTATTGGCGTCCACGGAATAAACTGAGCCGGTGTCGGCGCTGAAGAAAACGCGTCCGCCGACGACCGACGGCTCGCCGAAAACCTGCTTGGCTCCGGCGAGTCCGAAAGCCCATTTCAGTTTCAGATGAGGAACCTGCGCGGCCGTCAGCTGCGCTGCTTGCGCCGTCTGGGAGCGCGCATTGGAAATGTCCGCGCCCCAGCCGTTCCACCCGGCGCCGTTCTGAACTGAAAATGCCGTGTTCCCATCGCATCGGCTGGAGGCCGTCTGAGCTGCCAGAGGAACCCAACTGGCGACTAAAAGGAGCGCAGGCGCAGCCACAAGTGAAAAACGCATGGGATCAGTCTATCGCGAAAAATCCCGAAAGACACCTACTGCGCTGGCTTCAGCCGGAACTCGATCGAAATCGTGGTCGTCACCTCCACCGGTTGGCCGTTCAGTAACGTCGGCTCGTATTGCCAGGTCCGAACCGCGTCTTCGGCCGCGCGCACCAGCCGTGGATCAACCCCGCTGTTGACGGAAGTGATGCTCAGGAGATTGCCGGTTTTCGATACTACCGCCCGTATGGTCACGTTGCCTTCCACCCCGGCGGCTTCGGCATCGGGCGGATAAACTGGCTCGACCTTCGAAATGAGTTTGGCCCACTGCACGTTGCCGCCCACGCGGATACGCTGCGGCACGGTGGGTATGGCGGAAGTGGCCGCACGCGGTCCAGTGCCGACCACGATCGAGCGGAACTCGATTGAATCGACCAGGTTTAGCACGAGATCTAACGGCGCATGCGTCGCTGCATCGACCTCTACGCCGGGCTTGCGCAAGGTTGCAAAGCCTGGCGCGCGCGCTTCTATTTCATATTGGCCTTCTGAAATTCCGCGGAAGTTGTATTCGCCGATAGCGTCAGTTCGATCGATCGCGATCATGGGGCCTTTCAAATCGCGGAGATACACGGTCGCGTTCGGAATTCGCGCACCGCTCGGATCGAGAACGAATCCGGTGAGCGACCCTTCGGAAGCCGGCGCCTGCGCTCGAATCGCGGCCAGAGGCAGTAATGCTGCGATCACCGTGACCAGCAGGGCGGCACAAGACGCGCGGCTCATCGCGTTGCGGCGCCGTGTTGGATCGAGCAGCGCTTTCACCCGCCGCTCCAGGTCAAATGATTCGGCCATGCCGAGCGCCCCGGACGAGGGCAGCAGCGCCTTCTTGGCGACGTCTACCAGGTGACCGGCGTACAGCGTGTTCTCAATGCCGGCAGTGACGACGCCGTCATCGCAGGAGCGTTCCTGCTCGCGCCGCATATGTGCCAGTGCGAGCCAAGCCAGAGGATTGAACCAATGCATTGCCAGCGCGAGTTGCGCCAGCAGGCTCCACAGCGCGTCTCGGCGGTGGACGTGAATCAACTCGTGAACCAAAACATTTTGAAGGCGCTCGGCGCTCCAGGTCTCAGCAGTCGCGGGCAAAACAATCGCCGCACGCAGAAGCCCGTAGCTCAGTGGGACGTCCACCGCCGCGCTGCTGACCAGCGCGACCCTGCGCCTCACGCCGAGGCGATGCGCGGTCTCGGCCAGCAGTGTCCGCTGTTCAGACCTCGAAACATCATCAAGGCCACGGAGCAGCCTTCGCAGGCGCCAATGACCGCCTATCAGTCGCCCAAGCATAATCACCGCACCGGCCATCCATAATGCCAGCGGCCAGGTAGAAAGCAGATGGCGAGGCGTGGCTGGGCTCCGCGCTGTCACTACCAACGCAATACCGTTCGAAGCCGTGGGTGTGACACGAAGCGTGCGCGCAATCTCCCACTTAGGCGCGAGCAGACACGCCATCGGCAGGAGAAGCGCGGCAATGAACACGCTCGTCCACACCAGATATCTCACCGAAGCCGAGGCGCGGCGCAGCGCGAATGCAGCCATACCGGCGGCGGCGAACAGAACCGTCGCTTTAATGGTGACTTGCAACAAGAGATCCGGCATGTTCATGAAAGTTTTCCTTTCTGCTCTTGTCTGGCCTGTTCGATTAACGCTGAAAGCTGGTCCAGCTTCTCGGCCGAGAGGCGCCGCGCCTCCAGCGTGAGCAGCGCGGAAACGGCCTGCTCCGCCGAATTGTCGAAGAAAGTGGCCAGCAGGTGCCGCAGCGCGGAGTCCTTGGCGCGCTCGCGCGGGACCACGGGCGAATAAACATAGCGCGTTGCTTGCGCCTGGTGCCGGACGTGGCCCTTCTCTTCCAGCACGCGCAGCTTGGCTCGAACGGCGGAATAGCTGGGCGGGTCCGGAAGCCCGCGATGAATCTCGGCCGCGGTGGCGCGCCCCACGCGATAGAGCAGGTCCATAATCTGGCGCTCGCGGCGCGAGAGATTGCGGTCTGGTTTGGCGGTCTTCATGGGTGCTGCAAAAGCAGCATGTGCTGTAAAAATAGCACCGAGCCCGAATCCTGTCAAGGGAAAATAGTGAGGAAAATACTGCAGGCGATCCGGCTAGCCTGGCTTCCGCCACCAGCGCCGGTTGCGCTTCCGGGAGTTCCACGCCTTCCCAGCGCGCCACCACCGCGGCCGCCATGCAATTGCCGAGCAGGTTCACCGATGTCCGCGCCATGTCCATCAGCGCATCGGCGCCCAACAGCAGAGCCACGCCCGCCAGCGGCAGCCCAAACGACGCCACCGTTCCCGCCAGGATCACCAGCGCCGCACGCGGCACCGCCGCCACTCCTTTGCTCGTGAGCATCAGCGTCAGCATCATCAGCAGTTGCTGGCCGAGCGTCATGTGGACGCCTGCAGCCTGCGCCACGAAAAGCGACGCCATCGAGAGATACAGCGCGCTGCCGTCCAGGTTGAAGCTGTAGCCAGTGGGCAGCACGAACGCGACAATATGCCCCGGTACGCCCATCAGCTCCATATTTTCGAGCGCCACCGGCAGGGCGGCTTCGCTCGACGCGGTGGAAAAGGCTAAGATGAACGGCTCGCGAACCGCGCGAATAAAAGGCCCCAGCGGAATTCGTGCGATCATCGCCACTGCGCCCAGCACCACAAAGATAAAGATCGCGAGCGTTCCGTACAACGTCAGAATCAGCTTGCCCAGGCCGAGCAACACGCCCAGGCCCTTACTGCCGATGGTGCTCGCCATGGCCGCGCCCACGCCGATAGGCGCGAGATACATCACATATTTCGTGTAGCGGAACATCACCTCGGACAACGATTTGCAAAACATCACCACTGGAGCGGCTTTAGCGCCGATGGCCGCGCAGGCCGCGCCAAATAAAAACGAAAACACGACAATTTGTAGTACGTCGCCTTTGGCCATGGCGTCGATCACACTGGCCGGAAAGGTGTGCTCCAGCGTCCCCGAGAAAGTCGGTCCCGCCGTGGACACCCCCAGTTCTCCAGCCGTCCGCTCCAGCGTCATTCCTTCGCCCGGCCGCACCAGGTTGACGGCGCACAATCCCAGCGCCAGCGCAATGGTGGTGAGAACCTCAAAGTACAAAATCGCTTTGATTCCGATGCGCCCCATGGTCTTGACGCTGCCTGTGCCCGCGATGCCGTAAACCAAAGTGCCGAAGATCAACGGCGCAATGATGGATTTGATCAATCGCAGGAATACATTGGCCAGCGCCGCCATCCACGCCGCTTTTCCCACGTTCGGAAAGGCCGCGCCCAGCACGACACCCAACAGCATGGCGATGAAGATCCAAGCCGTCAGGGAGAGCCGTTTCACCGCTCTCCCCACTTCAATTTTTGCCGCAGCACATCGAAGAAAAACATGTTCGGCGGCCGGATCAGATACACCTGGTGATTGGAGCTCTGGCACACCACGCGGTCGTTTTCGATCAGAGGCTCGCCCACCTGCCCGTCAATGGTAAGAAACGCCTCCTGGCGCGGGGCCTTGCTCACGACCTCGATCACACTGGTGTCGGGAACCAGCACGGGCCGGTTGGTCAGCATATGCGGGCATACCGGTGTGATGCAGATGGCTGACACCGCTGGAAACAGGATGGGCCCGCCCGCCGACAACGAATACGCAGTGGAGCCCGTGGGCGTCGCGATGATGAGGCCGTCGGCCTTGAACGTGCTCACGTACTGGCCATCCACGTAAGTCTCCAGGTCGATCATGCGCGCGATTTGCGTCTTGCCGACGACGATGTCGTTCAGCGCCTCGTAAGATGCGACGGTCTTGCCCTCGCGCTGCACTTCGCCATGCAGCATGCGCCTGGGAACCACGCGCGGCGTGCCGCTCAGCGTGTTTTCCAACTCGGGATAAAGCTGGTCCAGAGTAATAGCGGTAAGGAAACCCAGCCCGCCCAGGTTTACCGGAAGGATCGGGATCTCACGCCCCGCCACCGCTCGCGCCGCGGCCAGCAGCGTGCCGTCGCCGCCTAGCACGATTACTAACTGCGCGTCTTCGGGGATCTCTTCCCTGGCAAGCCAGTCGCTGCTTCCGAGATACCGCGCGGACTCATAGTCCAGCCGCGTTTCCACTCCGCGCTCTTTCCACCACGCGACTAAATCCGACAAGATGCTCGACGCATGCGGAATGCCGGGTTTCGAGATTACGCCGACCGCCTTAATGTCTGGCATGGAGGAGGAACTCCCGGTTTCCTTCCGCGCCCAAGATCGGGGAGGGAATCAATTGAGTCTGAAAGCCCAGTTCCCGTACGGCTTTCTCTACTCGTTCACACGCCTGTCGGTGCAATTGAGCGTCGCGAATAATTCCTCCTTTACCCACCTGGTCCCGATCTAACTCGAATTGCGGCTTTACCAGAATAACCATTTCGGCGTCTTCGGCCAGCAAGCCGGCCAGCGCCGGTAAGATCATTGTGATGGAGATGAAACTGACATCGCAAACGGCTAGGGCGATCGGCTCCGGAATTTGCTCGCGAGTCAGGTAGCGCGCGTTCACTTGTTCCTGCACGATCACCCGCGAGTCGTTGCGCAGTTTCCAGTCGAGTTGCCCCGTGCCGACATCGATGGCGTAAACGCGCGCCGCGCCGCGCTGCAGCAGGCAGTCGGTGAACCCGCCGGTAGAGGAGCCCACGTCCAGGCAGATTTTGCCCGCAACATTGATGGCGAAATGATCGAGCGCAGCTTCCAGCTTCAATCCGCCGCGGCCAACGTAGCGGGGTTGCGCGAGCAGTTCGATTTTGGCGGCGGCATCCACGTTCGCGCCGGCTTTATCGGCTTTCTGCCCGTTCACAAGCACCTGCCCGGCCAGAATCAGCGCGCGTGCTTTCTCGCGCGAATCTGCCAGCCCGCGCTCTACCACCAGAACGTCCAGCCGGCTGCGGTTAGGCACGCCGGTGCACGATGAAATCGGCCAGTTCGCGCAGGCGCTTGGCGCGCTCGTCGAACGGACGCAGGGCCAGATGCGCGGCCAGCCGTTCTTCCTCCGCCATCTCGCGCGACCGCTGCAGGCCGTACACCGCCGGAAATGTGATCTTGTGCTGCTGCGCGTCCTTGCCCGCCGTTTTCCCCAGCGCTTCTGACGACTGTTCCACGTCCAGCACATCGTCGACAATTTGAAACGCCAGGCCGACATGTTCGCCATAACATGACAACGCGTGCAATTGCTCGTCATCGTCGCCGCTAGCTCCCGCATAGATGCCGCCCATGCGCAGGCTGGCCCGCAGCAGCGCGCCGGTTTTCGCGCGATGAATAGCTTCCAGTAGCGCGGCGTCCGGACGCCGCCCTTCGCCTTCCAGATCGCACACCTGGCCGCCAATCATGCCGCCCACCGTGCCCGCGGCCGTGGATAGCTCCGCGATCAGCGCGGCCTTGCGATCGGCCGGGCATTCCATCTGCGCCAGCACTTGAAACGCGAGGGTGAGCAATGCATCGCCCGCCAGAATCGCCATCGCGTCGCCGAATACTTTGTGGCAGGTGGGTACTCCGCGCCGCAGGTCATCGTTATCGAGCGCGGGCAGATCGTCGTGAATCAGGGAATAGGTGTGAATTAACTCCAGCGTGCAGGCGCACGATTCAACGCCCACCGGCGAGTCCGATACCGCTTCCGCGGCCGCCATGCACAGGATCGGGCGAACGCGTTTGCCGCCTGCGAACAGGCTGTAACGCATCGCTTTGTGAATGGATTCGGGCGGCGTGGATACCGGTGGGACCCAGCGCTGCAATGCTTCATCCACGCGCGCTTGTTGCCGCGCAACATATTCGGCCAGCGTCATGCTTTGTCCGGACGAAAAGGTTCAGCCTGGACTTTGTCGCCTTTGCGGATCAGCAATTCAATGCGTGTCTCGGCCTCTTCCAATTGCTTGCGGCAACTCTCGCTCAACTGCATTCCTTTTTCAAATAACTCCAGCGCTCGCTCCAGCGGCAGCTCGCCGCTCTCCATCTCCTTGACGATCAGTTCGAGTTGCTGGAGTCCAGTCTCGAAACTGGCCGCTGGCTTGTCTTCGGGCATTTCCTCATTCTAGCGACCCGGCAAAGGGCGCGGCACCTTGATCGGGCCAGCAACTAGCCCCCGCGCCGCGCTGAAGCGTGCGCCGCATGTGGCGCGAACACTCGTGTTTGCCGCGTCGAGACTCATCTCGACGCCTTCGTCGGTTTCGCCTCTCGTGCTAAACAAATCACCAATACGGCCCACTAGCCGCTATGCACCATTCACTCGCTTCAAGCGCTTCGCCGAGCCTCCGCCCGGACGGGAAGCTTCCAGTTCGGCCGAACGAAGTGACACGTGTAGCCATCCGGATAACGTTCCAGATAATCCTGATGTTCCGGCTCAGCCTCCCAGAACGGACCAGCCGGAGCTACTTCCGTCACCACCTTGCCCGGCCACAGCCCTGACGCGTTCACGTCGGCAATTGTGTCGAGCGCGATCTCTCGCTGTTCGTCGGTGGTGTAAAAGATGGCCGACCGGTAGCTGGCTCCCCGATCGTTCCCTTGACGATTCACCGTGGTCGGATCGTGAATCTGGAAGAAGAATTCCAGGAGTTTTCGATAACTGATCTTCTCAGGATCGAAGACAATCTCGATCGCTTCGGCGTGGCCGCCATGATTCCGATAGGTCGCGTTGGGCACATCGCCGCCCGTGTAGCCCACGCGCGTAGAAATCACGCCGGGATAGCGCCGCAGCAGGTCCTGCATGCCCCAAAAGCAGCCGCCGGCCAGGATCGCGCGTTCGGTTGATGCGTTCATTTTTATGCTCCTATCACTCAGTATCAAACAGTTTGCCACCGCCGCGGTTCAGGCGATCTTTCAATTGCGGCACCAGGGCGCGCAGAAAGGCCTCACGATGACGGACCCATCTTCCGGGGTAGGGAAGCTCGATCATCGGACCCTCCCATCCGGCACATTCGACCGCTCGCCGCACGTTGCTGCGGATGGATCGCAATAAGATCACGATCGTGCTGGGTTGGAGCATGCCGATTCTCCGGCTCAGGAATGCCTCGCTTGCTAGACAGGCCGCGCGCCGCGATCGCACATCGAGATGGTCCACCGGTTTGCCGCACGCGTCAATCAGGTAGCAGCCTGCTTTCTGAAAAGTATCGAGGAATCCTTCGTCTGTCACCGCAGGATCGAGCAAGCAGAAGGCGTCCCGGATCGCGCGATACAATCCGGAATCCCGCTGGTAGAAGAAGCGGCCGGAAGCGGGCGGTGCCTCTCCGATGAACAGCAGGCGGACCTTGGCGGGCTGATACCGTCGCCGCAGGCGTTCACGGCTAGTTTCCATTTGTCTCGGTTATCCGTGAATCAGCACCGTCGACCGGCTGATCTCCGCAATCGATCGCGCGCCGCACTGCCGCATGGTGAGATCGAACTCGCGGTTCAAAATGTCGATCACCTTTTCCACTCCCGCCTGGCCGAACGCGGAGAGGCCCCAGATATACGGACGCCCGATACCCACCGCCTTGGCGCCAAACGCCAGCGCCTTGTAAACGTCGGTGCCGCGGCGAATGCCGCCGTCCACCAGCACCGGAATGCGGCCCGCCACGCCGTCCAATACCTCCGGCAAACACTCGATGGTGGCGCGATAAGTTTCCGTGGCGCGCCCGCCGTGATTGGAAACCAGAATGCCATCCACGCCATGCTCCACGCACAAACGCGCATCCTCGCGAGTCTCGATGCCTTTCAGGATCAGCTTCATCTTCGTCGCCTTCTTCAAGCGATCGACATTATCCCAAGTGAACTTCGGCGAGTTGATGGTGACGCCTTTCATGTCCAGGCCGTCGAACATCGGCCGGCTCTGTGTGATGGAACCGAAGGGCTCGCCATGGCAATCGGCGCACTGCCGGTCGTCGATGCGGCGATAGCGCGATGCGGTCTCGGTGTTTCGGCCGGCCAGCAGATCGATGGTCCACGCCAGCACCGGGCATCCGGCATCCTCGGCGCGCTTGGCGATCCTTTCGGTGTACCCCCAATTCGATACGGCGTAGAGCTGATACCAAACCGGTCCGCCGCGCGCCTTGATCACATCTTCCACGCTGTGCGAAGTGACCGTCGAAAGAACCTGCAAGGTCTTCTTGGTCTGCGCGGCGCGCGCCACGCCGATCTCGCCATCGGCATGAAACATGCCCTGCGCGCCCACCGGACAAAGAAAGATGGGGCTGTCCCAAGTGGTTCCGAACAGTTCCACGCTCGTGGAAATCTTGCTCACGTCCACCAGCTTGCGCGGCCGCAGCTCAATGTGGCGATAAGCTTCATGATTGATATCGCGCGTCAGATTGTCGTCCACGCCCGATGCCATGTACCCCCAGTGCGCGGGCGGCAGCGCCTTGCGGGCCGCCGCTTCGAAGTCCATCACGTCCAGCGCGTCTTTTGGACTCGCGAGTATTTCGTCCAGCGTATGCGTTTGCCAGGCGCGGGCGGGCAGGGAAGCCAACAGCGGGCTGGCCGCCAGAAACTTGAGAAAAGCGCGCCGGTTCCTAAACTGCTGTTCGCTGGACGCCGATGGAAGAGTCGAAATCATGACTGCTCATTTTATTACGTTCGGTGTAACCATAGGGCGGCGCTGTCGTCCTACATACCATGTGTCGCGGGGATTCTAACTGGAGGGTGATTGAAGTTTTGCCTTAAACACGCCCAGCGCGCGAATGTCGCGGTACTCCTCACCATTTCTTCTTTCACTATTAAGTTCGTTGCAGCACAAGCTCCTCCCGCGCCAGCTTCCTCTCAACCAGCTCCCGCTGAACCGGCTGAACCTTCGGTTGCCATTCCAGGATTCGATGAGCCCGTCGACGACCGCATTTTTGGCGTCATTCCGAATTACCTGACGGTCGAGGATCCGTTAAAGAACGTCGCCCCGCTAAGTGTGAGAGAGAAGTTCGCCCTGTTTGCGAAGGAAACCGTGGATCCATTCACCTTCGCCGCTTCGGCCGCCGGAGCGGCGTTATCACAAATTGATAACGACGATCCGAAGTACGGCCATGGCGCAGGTCCGTATGCCGAGCGCTTCGGCGCGGCCATGGCCGACGTAACCACGCAGAACTTCTTTCAGGATGCTGTGCTGGCGTCCCTGCTGCACGAGGATCCGCGATACTTTCGCCGAGGTTCCGAATACGCTACGTGGAATCGTGTGGGCTACGCGCTGAGCCGGGTCGTAATCACGCGAACCGACCAAGGAACGAACACCTTCAATTATTCGGGCATGTTCGGCATGGGTCTGGGGATCGCGCTCTCCAATGCCTATTATCCCGGCAGCAGCGTCAATGGAGAAGAGGTGGCCTCACGTTTTGGAACCAGCCTGCTCTCTAACGCGCTGGGCAATCTTCTGCCCGAATTCTGGCCGGATTTTCGTCAGAAATTCCTTCGCCACAAGCCTCGGCCGCCCAGTCCGCCGTCCGCGCCGCCCGGAGGCTAAAATAGGGCATGGCTGTCCCGCCGATCCCGCCGCCACTTGCGCAGCTCGGCCGCCAGCCGTTTTCGTTTTATCCCGCCATCCTCAACGCCGGTCACAACGAGTGGGTTTATCGCGACGCCACCTGGTCCGACGTCCTGGTGCGAAACACCAAAACCAACGAAGAAGTTTCCGTGCCGCGGCGCTATCTGGGCGAGATTTCGTTCGTCGATGCGCCGGTCATGATCGTGGGTCTTCTGGCCGAGCTCGAATATCGCGCGGGCGCGGTCTGGCCGGCCGAACGCCGTGTGATCGAAATGCCGCGCGCAGTCAATGATGCTCCCCGGCCCCGTATGTCGCAGTCCCCGTCCGCGCGGGCCCCGGTGGTCGGCATTCGATTGGAGAACGACCGAAGTTCGCGCGTTGGAAAAGTGATCGTGGGCGGGGTGGCTCTGGGTGTCGCCGGCTGCGTGCTGGCCATCAGCCTGTTCCGCGGCGGCATAATCGCCACGCGTGCCTTCTACGGTCCTATGGTTCAGGTGGATTTGCCGTTGTCGCCTGAGGATGACTATGCAGCTGTTGTACACACGCTGGGCGAGCCGGCATCCGAGCGCTGGCGTGTTGAAGCGCCGGGAGGCGCTGGCGATCGATACGAACTCCTCGCTTATCCCAAGCGCCGGTTGTATGTAATTTTGATGGGCCCCGATCGGAGCGCCGCGCGCTACATCGGAGCCATGGACTGGAACTGGCATCCCGCGCACGCGGTCGACCTTGCGGGTCGCGGCTCCAGCTACGCCATCCTGCGGCGCCTCCCGCGATTCTGAATCGCACGATTCACTGAGCCCTGCTGATACAATCCTCACAATGAAGAAGATTGCAGGGCGCATCGTTTGGGCCCTGATATCGCTGGCGGCAGCTTTCTTCCTGGCGGCCATTGCCGTCGATCGCGGCGAGCCGGTGAACAGCTTCTGGATCGTTCTCGCCGCCGCGTGCACCTACCTGGTAGGCTTCCGCTTCTACGCGCGCTTCATCGCCGCCAAAGTGATGGCCCTGGACGATCTGCGCGCTACTCCCGCCGAGCGGCTGCGCGATGGCCATGATTATGAGCCCACCAACAAGTGGATTCTCTTCGGCCATCACTTTGCCGCCATCGCCGGGCCCGGTCCGCTGGTGGGTCCAACGCTCGCGGCCCAGTTCGGCTACCTGCCGAGCGTCTACTGGATCATCATCGGCGCGGTGCTGGGCGGCGCGGTACAGGACTTCGTGATTTTGTTTTGTTCCATGCGCCGCGACGGCAAAACGCTCGGCCAGATGGCCCGCGACGAAATCGGGAAAACCGGCGGCTTCACGGCACTATTGACGGTGCTCTTCATCATGATCATCCTGCTGGCCGTGGTGGCGCTGGTGGTGGTGAATGCGCTGAAGGGCAGCCCGTGGGGGACATTCACCATCGCGGCCACTATGCCGATCGCGCTGTTCATGGGCCTTTATCTGCGCTACTGGCGGCCCGGAAAAGTGCTGGAGTGCTCAACCGTCGGAATCGTGCTGGTGATCGCCAGCATTTTCGCTGGACAGGCCGTGGCCAACTCGCCCGTCCTCGCGCCCTGGTTCACCCTGTCGGCAACCTCGCTCGCCATCGCGGTGATCGTCTACGGATTCTTTTCCAGCGTGCTGCCGGTGTGGCTGTTCCTTGCCCCGCGCGATTATTTGAGCACGTTCATAAAATTGGGCGTCGTGGCAATGCTGGCCGTCGGCATTCTGCTGGTGCATCCCACGCTGCAACTCCCGGCCTTCACGCGCTTCGTCGACGGTACCGGTCCCATCTTCGCCGGCAAAGTGTTTCCCTTCGTCTTCATCACCATCGCCTGCGGCGCCGTATCGGGATTTCACGCGTTGATCTCCTCGGGCACCACTCCGAAAATGATTGCGCGCGAATGGAATGCCTGGCCGGTCGGCTATGGGTCCATGCTGCTCGAAGGCTTCGTCGCCATCATGGCTTTAATCGCCGCGTGTTCCTTGCAGCCCGGCGTTTTCTTCGCCGTGAATTCGCCGCCGGGCGTGGTGGGAACAACTCCGGCGGCCGCCGTCTCCACCATTTCAAGCTGGGGCTATCCAGTCTCAGTCGCCGACATGAGCACGCTCGCCGCCAACGCTGGTGAGAAGACGCTGTTCTATCGCACCGGTGGCGCGCCCTCGCTCGCGCTCGGAATGGCCCATATCTTTTCCAGCACCGGCGGTGGCAGCGCCTTCCTCGGCTTCTGGTATCACTTCGCGATCATGTTCGAAGCGCTGTTCATCCTGACCATCATCGCGGCTGGAACGCGCGTGGGACGCTTCATGCTGCAGGATCTGCTGGGCCTGCCTTTCCGTCGCTGAAGCGCTCCAACTGGATGCCGGGCGTGTTTGCCACCAGCGCCTTAGTGGTGCTGGCGTGGGGCTATTTTCTGTATCAAGGCGTGCGCGATCCGCTGGGCGGCATCAATTCGCTGTGGCCGCTCTTCGGAATCGCCAATCAATTGCTGGCCGCGATCGCGCTGTGCGTGGGCACCACCATCTTCATCAAAATGCATCGCGCCCGCTACATGTGGATTACCGCCGTGCCTCTGTCGTGGCTGGTGGTGGTGACATTTACCGCCGGCTATCAAAAGATCTTCTCCAGTCAGCCGCGCTTAGGCTTTCTGTCGGATGCCAGCCATCTCCAAAGCGCGCTAGACACCGGCAGCATCGCCGCCGGGAAAATCGGCGAAGCGCAAGGTCAGATTTTTAACGATCGCTTGGACGCCGTGGTGTGCGGGATGTTTCTGATCATGGTCGCCCTCATCTTGGTCGACTCGGTGCGCGTGTGGTGGCGTATCTTAAGTGGTTCGAGCGAAGTGAAGGTCGACGAGACGCCGTTCGTTCTATCCGAGCTTCAGACGGAGGAATTATGAAAACCTTCCTGCGCGGCCTGATGACGCTCCTGCGCGAGATCGCGGACGAAAACGCCTACCAGAGGCATTTGCAGGCTCATAACCGCGTGCACTCAGCCGAGGAATGGCGCCGCTTTTCCGACGAACGGCTGGCTCGCAAGTTTGCACAAGGCAAGTGCTGCTAACCCTTCATGTGATAACCCCCCCCCCCCCCTGGCTGCTAAAGGCGTGGCGCACGCACTCCTGCGTGCCGCGTTCACACTCGTGTGAACGCCGTGTTGGTAACACGCAAGTGCGGACATTAACCGCCTGTCTGCCCGCGCGGATCAAGCAACTCATTAAGACGCTCTTCCGCAATACCGCTCTTCTCCCGAGCAACGTCGCGGACCGTCCGCCCGGTCCGATAAGCCTCCTTCGCAATTGCCGCGGCATTCTCATAACCGATCACCGGCGCAAGCACCGTACACATCGCAAGCGACTGCTCCACAAATCCGGACGCCCGTTCGATCTCCGCTTGCACGCCCTCCATCGCCCGCCGGCTGAAATTGCGCGATCCGGCGGCCAGCAACGCGATGGATTCCAGCAGATCGTAAGCCATCACCGGCATCATGACGTTCAGCTCGAAATTGCCCGCGGCGCAGCACCATGTGATCGCCGCGTCATAACCGATCACCTGCGCGCACGCCATCAACAGGCTCTCCGCGATCACGGGATTCACTTTGCCCGGCATGATGCTCGATCCGGGCTGGGTCTCCGGCAGTTTCAGCTCGCCCAGTCCGCTGCGCGGCCCGGACGCCAGCCAGCGGATATCGTTGGCGATTTTGGTCAGCGCAATGGCATACGTCTTCAGCGCGCCACTCAGAAAGCTGACCGCGTCTTTGGCCGCTTGTGCTTCAAAATGATTGGACGCCTCGCGAAACGGTAATCCTGGTGCGCGCCGCAAGGTCGGCGATCACGGCCGGCGCGAAACCGGGAACGGCGTTCAATCCCGTGCCCACCGCGGTCCCTCCCAGCGGCAGCTCGTAGAGCCCATCCAGCGCGGCGCATTCACGCGCTCCGAACATTTCTCCACTTGAGCGTTGTAGCCGGAAAACTCCTGGCCCAGCGTCATCGGAACGGCGTCCTGCAAATGCGTGCGGCCAATCTTGACGACGTCCTGGAACTCGTTGGCCTTCTTGCGCAGCGATCCGGCCAGCTCCGCCATGGCGGGCAGCAGATCTTCGGTCACCAGCATCGCCGCCGACACATGAATCGCCGACGGAATCACATCGTTGCTCGATTGCCCGCGATTGACGTGATCGTTCGGATGCGCGCCCGCCAGGTGCCCGATCACCTCGTTCGCGTTCATGTTGGTCGATGTTCCGCTGCCGGTTTGGAATATGTCGGCAACAAACTGTGCGTCGTAATCGCCCGCTGCCACGGCATCGGAAGCCTTCTCGATGGATGTGGCGAGGTCCGCGCGGCAATTGGCCGAGCCGCCCATTCACCCGCGCCGCCGCGCTCTTAATCAGCCCCAGCGCACGAATGAAGGCATCGCGGAAAACGCAGACCGCTGATCGGGAAATTTTCAACCGCCCGCTGCGTCTGGGCGCCATACAGCGCATCGGCGGGGACGCGCATCTCGCCCATCGTGTCGTGCTCGACACGGTATTCCATGCCGCCCTAGCTGGCCGTCCTAATCATTTGGAAGCCCGCGACACAACTAGACGCGGCGTGAGCGCTCGCCGGCCGCGCGTCGCAATGAGTCGCGACGAGGCAGACACGAGTGTTCGCGCCACGCGTGGCGTACGCCCCCCTCGGTGCCGTCTCAGCACTCGTGTCGAGACCGTGAAATGGCCTTGTGCACGCGTGCCCGCACTCCGGTCGGCGCCTCCTCGTGCCAAAGCAATCGCTGCTGCGGCTCACTAGGGCGTCGCTTTCGGCTGGCCGTTGGCGTCGAACACCTGCACTGTCCCGTATTTGTCCAGCACCGGTTTCAGCTTCACCGCATCGCCCACCGCAACAATTTGCAGATCGTCGGGCACAATGTATTTGCGTGCCACCCGCTGCACTTGCTCCGCGGTGATCGCCATGATCTTGGCAGGATAAGTGTCCCAATAATCGGCCGGCAGATTGTAAACTTTCAGCGCAATCGCGTAATCCAGCAACTCGCTCGGCCGCTCCAGCGTAAGCGCAAAACTCGCGACAATCGAACGCTTGGTCTCCTCCAGCTCCTTCTCCGGCACGGCCTGATCGCGAATGCGGTTGATCTCGTTCATGAACTCGGTCATCGCGCCGCCCGTGGCATCCGTCCGCATACTGCCCTCGGCAACCCAAGGACCCGCATAGCGCCGCGCCACCAACTGGCTGTACGCGCCATACGTGTAGCCGTGCACTTCGCGCAGGTTCATGAACAAGCGCGCCGATGCACCGCCGCCCACGATCCGATCCATCACCACCATCGGAACGTAGTCCGCATCCAATCGGCTAATCGCGATGTTGCCGATCTCGACATCGGTCTGCACCGAGCCGGGCCGGTCCACCAGGAAAATCCTTCGGCCGCTCGCGGGCTTGGTGGCCGCCGGCAAACCGACTTTGCCCGGGCCCGCCTTCCATCCTTGCAGCGGCGAGAACATGTGCGTCACTTCAGCGGGCGTGATGTCGCCCGCCACTCCGAGAATGGCGTTCTCAGGCAAATAGCGTGTTGCGTGCCACTCGGCCAGCATGGCGGGCGTGATCTTGTCGAGAGCCTCCGGCGTAGGCGAGGTGATGGCAGCGGGATGATGGCCGTAAACCGCCCGGTCGAAGCGCTCCCGCATCAGGAACCCGGCGGTGGAACGCTGCTGCTGCAACTGGATCTTCATGCGCTGTTTCAGCTTGTCCAGCTCGCTCTCGGGAAACGAAGGATTCAGCAAAACATCGGAGGCGAGCGCAATCCACTGAGCCGCGTTGTCACTCAAGCCCGACGCGGTGAAGGTCGCGGTCTCCGATCCCCACGGCGCCTGAGCGCCAATCGTCGCCCCCAGCCCTTCGCTCTGTTCCGCGATCTGCTTGCTCGATCGCGTCGCGGTGCCTTCCCTTAACATCGCGGCGGTAACGTCGGCCAAGCCTGGTACATCAGCCGGATCGTTCAATGCACCCGCTCCCAAAATGGTCAGACGCGCGGTCACCAGCGGCAGCCGGTGATTTTCCAGCACCAGCACCGTCAGCCCGTTCGGAAGATGGATCTCCGTGGGCTTGGGAATTTTGACGCGCAAAATCTCGTCCGACACCGGCGCTTTATTCTTGCGCTCTACCTTGCTGAGCGGAATAGCCTTGGATCCTGGGTCGTTCGGGACTTGCGAGAACGAGATGGCGAGCGTCGTAGCCAGCGCCAGGGACAAGCGGACGGAATTTCCGGAGTTGAGTTTCATGCGATGTCCTAATTAGCGCCCTTTTGCGCCGTCTCGCCCTTCGGCTTGGGCAGGGTCGTCACCACCGTGCGATTTTCTTCGGTCAAGTACGTCTTCGCCACGCGCTCCATGTCTTCCTTATCCACTTTCTGGATCTTGTCGAAGCGCGTGTTGATCAGGTTCGCATCGCCGTAAATCACCGCCATCTCGCCGATGACGTACGCGCGATACAAGAGTGCTCTGCAGCTCCTGCGCGGTTTGACGCCGCTCCATCATGCGGACCTTTTCGAGTTCCCAGTCGGGATCGGTTCCGCTTTTGCCTTGTCCAGCTCCGCGTACACCGCCTTCTCCACTTCCTTCAAATCCTTGCCCGGCCGCGCCAGCACCATGACGTTAAAGTCGACGGGCCCTTGTGCTCCTCGATATAGCAGGACACGTTCAACGGCCAGCTCCTTGTCCTTCACCAGGCTTTGATAGAGCGGCGATGACTGCCCTTCGCCCAGAGCGGTGGAAAGAACGTCCAGCGCGTAGTCGTCGGGCGTGTTGCCGGGAGGAATCTTGAAGACGATGTCCAGCCGCGGAACCGTGCGAACGGATCTTCGATTGTCTTGCGGCGCTCGGCGGTTTGCTTGGGCTCCGCCAGATCGGGAACCGGCGGCGCGGGCTGCGCGGGAATGTCGCCGAAATACTTCTTGATCTTCGCCAGCGCTTCCGCCGGTTGGAAATCGCCCACCAGCGTCAGCACCGCGTTGTTGGGCGCATAGTAGATGCGGAAGAACTGCTGGACGTCCTGGATGGTGGCCGCGTTCAGGTCCTTCATGGAGCCGATCACCGAATGCTTGTTGGCGAAGTTATCGAAGACCAGGTCTTGCACAACTTCCGAAGTTTCGCCGTACGGCTGATTGTCACGCTCAGCCGGCGCTCTTCCTGCACCGCGTTGCGCTGGTTGTCCAGATTCGCCTGGTTCACCGCGAGCGAACGCATGCGGTCGGCTTCCAGAAACAGGCCGAGATCGAGCTGATTGGATGCGAAGGATTCGAAATAATTGGTACGATCCTCCGTGGTGGTCCCGTTCATGTCGCCGCCATTGTTTTCCACCAGGATCATGTGCTCGCCCTTGCCGACGTTCTCCGAGCCTTCGAACATCATGTGCTCGAACAGGTGCGCGAAGCCGGTATGGCCCGGGTGCTCGTTGTGCGAGCCGACGTTATAGGTGATGGAGATCCCGTAAGTGGGCGCGGAATGATCCTCGGACAATACGATGCGGAGCCCGTTATCCAGCTTGTACTGTTCAATCGGAATCCGCAGCGGTTTCGGCGCGGCCTGGGCTTGCACTGAAAGGGAAGCCGGCCAAAGCACGGCAGTTGCGGCGATGCGCATATGTGAACCTATTTTACCCACACCTCTTCAGACGTGCCAGAACGCCAATTGTTAATCTAATTCTGTTATGCAATTTTCGGAACTGCAGCCTCCCCGGCGGTTTTTGTTCGGTCCGGGGCCGACAATGGTGGAACCGGGCGTGTATGAAGCGCTGGCGAAACCTCTGGTGGGCCATCTGGACCCTTATTTTATTGATGTTTTGGACCAGGTTCGGGAAATGCTGCGGTCCGCCTTTGGCACCCGCAACTCGCTCACCTGGGCCATTTCGGGCACCGGTTCGTCCGGCATGGAGACGGCCATCGCCAATTTCGTGGAGCCCGATTCCAAGTTCGCCGTGCTCGGTTGCGGATTCTTCGGGAGCCGGATGGCGGAGATGGGCCGGCGGCAGCGCGCGCGCGTGGTGACGCTCGAAAAGCCCTGGGGCGAGGTGTTCGGTTACGAAGAAGTGGCGGAATTTATACAGCGCGAGAAGCCCGCGGTGGTCGCGTTCGTGCATGCCGAGACATCGACCGGCGCATTACAGGATCCTCGGCCGATCACGAAAGCCGCGCGCGAAGTGGACGCGCTGACCATCGCGGATTGCGTCACGTCGCTCGGCGGCGTGCCGATTGCGGTGGACGAAGCGGGCATCGACATCGCGTACAGTTGCTCGCAGAAGGGCTTAAGCTGTCCTCCGGGACTGGCGCCATTCACGGCGTCGCCGCGCGCCGTCGAGCGATTGAATGCGCGCAAGACACCGGTGCCAGAGTGGTATCTCGACCTGCGATTGCTGGGCGAATATTTCGACGGCCACAAATATCATCACACCGCGTCGGCCACGCTGTTCTATGCGCTGCACGAATCCTTGCGTTTGATTCACGAAGAAGGGCTGGAGCAACCGCTTCGCGCGCCACCGCGCGCGCATCAGGCGCTGGTGCGCGGCTTCGAGAAGCTGGGAGTGAAGATGCACGTGCCGGAGGGCTACCGCATCCCGCACCTGAACACGCCGCGCGTGCCGGAGGGCGTGGACGACGCCAAGGTGCGGAAGCATCTGCTCGAGAAGAACGGCATCGAGATCGCCGGCGGATTCGGTCCGCTGGCGGGCAAAATTTTCCGCATCGGATTGATGGGGCCAATGGCAAACCAGGAGCTGTGTCGAAATGTTCCTCGGCAATTTTGGCGAGGCCTTGCAGGCGGCGTGAGCATGCGCGTCGCAGTCACATTCGGGAAAAGCAGCCCGGCTTGGTCCGTACTATAGCCGCGCTGGAAGAGATCGGCATGGAACCTGTTCGCAACCCGGACTCCCTCCATTCGCTCGATGGCCTGCTGCTCACCGGCGGTAGCGACATCAACCCGGAACGCTATGGAGAAAGCAGCAACGGGAGCGACGAAGTGGACGATGCGCGCGACGAACGCGAGGATTGTTTGCTTCGCGAAGCGCTTGGCGGCCGATCTTCCTGTGTTCGCCATTTGCCGCGGATTGCAAATGTTCAACGTGGTCGCGGGAGGCACGCTGGTCCAGCATCTGGCCTCCACCAATGTGCATCGCCAAAAGCCGAAAAACGCGGAGCCGGGGAAGCATCCCGCAGCCCACCGGGTTTGGGTTGCGCCAGAGACTCGATTGGCCCGGATCATCGGCGCCGGCGGACACGATGTAAATTCGCGGCACCATCAAGCTGTCGAGAGCATGGGCACCGGCCTGGTCGTGACAGCTATCTCGGAAGACGGCGTCATCGAGGCGCTGGAAAAACCCGACGCATCCTTCGCGGTTGCGGTCCAATGGCACCCCGAGGATCGCATCTTCGTCAGCGCCGCCGACCGAAAGCTGTTTGGAGCCTTCGCCGCCGCGCTGGGCGTCGATTAATCTGTGGAGATGCTGGAGCGAATCGCAGATGGCAGAACGGATCTGGTTTTCGACTATCTCGCGTCCGGCAATCCCGCCACCGCAACCGTGAATGGTGTTTCGCTGATCCGCTGGTGTGCGTACTATGGCGACGTGAGCGCCATCAAGTTCCTCCTCGCCAATAGCGAAACGCGGGCGGCCCTCGGAGAAAACTTCGATCTGAACGGCGCCTGTTTTCACGGCCACTGGCGTCTTTGCCAGTACCTGATCGAGCAGGGCGCTGATGTGAATCGCGCGCTTCCGGAAACGGGCGAGACCCCGCTGCACGCCGCGCTATGCAAGACTGATCGATCAAAATATACGCCGATTGTGCGCATCCTGTTGGCCGCAGGAGCCAATCCGAACCACGCAACACTGCCAGGGATCGAAACCGGCAGTTTCATGCGAGACGCCCGCACCAAAGGCGAAGCGCCGCTGCATCGTGCAGCCGCATTCGGAATCGAAGAAGACATTCGCCGCAGATTTGGACGCGGGAGGCCGCATGGACGCCAAAGACCCCATGGAGAAACGCCGCTGGCCAACCGTGAAGTGCCACGGTGGTACGCCGCACCTATAGCTCGCCTCCGGCCGAGCGCGCTTCCGATCCCGCCAGTGCGCTTCGCACATCCTTCAGCACCGCCGCCCAGTTCGCAAATCCGCGGTCCTGGCCGTACAAATCTTCCTCCACCGAAAACACGGCATCGATCGGCCCGCTCACCGCAAACTCCCCCGCGCGCTCTGCGAAATTCCAGGCCTTCGGAAAAAGGCTGCGCCCGCCTTGCCGCAAGTGCACTCGCAGATGCTTCTCTTTCATCACCACCGGCGTTCCCGCCACTTCGGCGCCCAGGATCGCCAGCATCGGCGCCGGGATTTCCGAATCCGAACGGCGCCATCGCCAGCAGCTCCGCGATCGCCGGGCCGCTGGTCAGGTCCCGCAAAGTCACGGTCGCATCGATCGACAATTGCGGCTGAAAATCGGCGGGCGTGAGCCGCGACCCAGCATATAGGTTCAACCGTCGCCGAAACTCCGGAACGGATTCCGCGCGCGAGACTCACGCCGGCCGCCTGCCGATGTCCGCCGAAACGAGTTAACAGATCCGGCATCGATTCCAGAGCATCGAGTAGATGAAACGGCGCAATGCTGCGGCCCGAGCCTTGCGCTTGGCCGTCTTCTTCGCTCAGTACGAACACCGGGCGATAAAATCGTTCCACCAGGCGGCTGGCGACAATCCCCACCACGCCCCGATGCCAGTTCGCCCCGGAAAACACCAGCACCGTCTGATCGTCCGTAACCGGAGCACTGACGCATTCCTCCAGCACCAGCCGCACGATTTCGGCCTCGGTATCGCGCCGCTCCTGATTCAGCGAATGAAGCTGCGAGGCGAGCTCGCGAGCCTGCCCGGCATCCTCGGTCAGGAACATGCGAATCACATTCTGTGCGTCGTCCATGCGCCCGGCCGCGTTGATCCGCGGCGCGATCTGGAACGCCACCTGGCGCGCGCTGGGCGGCCGGCCATTCATCAGTCCGGAAAGCTCCAAAATCGCCTGCAAACCGGGGTTTTTCGATTGATTCAGCCCCTCCAGCCCGTGCTTGACAATCACCCGATTCTCGCCCACCAGCGGCACCACGTCGGCCACGGTCGCGATGGCCACCAACTTCAGAAAAGACTTCATCACGCGCGCCAGCTTCTCCGCCGGCCATCCCAGAGTGGCCAGCAGCGCGTGAACCAGCTTGAACGCAACGCCCGCGCCGCACAGGTTTTTGTCCGGATACAGGCAATCCCGCCGATTCGGATTCAGCACCGCGAGCGCCGGCGGAAGCTCCGCATCCGGCAGATGATGATCCGTCACAATCACCTCGATACCGCGCTCGCGCGCCTCCCGAACCACTTCGGACGCGCGAATGCCGGTGTCCACGCTGATGATCAACCGAATCCCCATCGCAGCGGCGCGTTCAATCACGTCGGCCCGCATGCCGTAACCTTCTTTCAAGCGATGCGGAACGTGAAAGCTGGCTTGGCCTCCCGCCATTTCGATGGCCTTTTTCAGAACGACCACCGACACTGTTCCGTCGACATCGTAATCGCCGTAAATCAGGATCTTCTCTTTGGACCTGCGATGGCGGCCTGGATCCGCGCCACCGCATCCCGCATTCCGGTCAGCAGCAGCGGATCGTGCAAATGCCCCAGGTCGGGCGTGAGAAATCGCCGCGCAGCTACTGGATCGCTCAACCCGCGGCTCAATAGCACACTGGCAGTGACCGGCTGCACTCCCAGTTCGGCCGCCAGCTCTCGCGCGGATTCGGGATCAATCTCTGGGATCAGCCAGCGGGAACTTCTCATGGGAAAGGGCAGGCCGCCTCAATTCCTCGAAAAATAGCCGCTGATCGGCGAGTCGTCATCATCGTCGTCGGGATCGGGAACCAGGAGCTGGATCTCATCCGACATCTCGGAGAATTCGTCAAACCATTCGGTGCGCAGGTCGAACAGAAATACCCGCCCTTCATGGTCGAACGACAGCTCAATGGCGCAAACCGAGCCTTCGTAAGCCCGCAGATCGTTCAGCCGCTCTTCAAACTGCCGCGCTTCCTGGGGAGGCAATTCGCAAGCATGTAACTTTTCAATCGCCTCGTCGATCTGTTCGGAGAAAAATTCACGTTGGTGAAAAACGATCAGCCGCGCGCCGGCCGCGCGCGCCGATTGAACGAACAGCCGATAGTCTGGATACTGCTCGCAATCCCAATACACCGCCGGAGCGGATTCCAGCGGCCGGGAGTAGCCGTAAAACACGCCCAGTCCCGTCTCTTCCAGGTAGAGCTCAATCTCGGGCTTCAGAATATTCAGGTTCAGTTTCATCGATGCAAGGGTACGCTATCAAACCCTACACGGTATCACAAGGCGTGCGGGGATTTACTTCAGCAGCAGCCGGCGCGAGCGATGTTATAACGATCTTCTCATGCGAGCGGCGCGCGTTTGTCTGGCCGGCCGGAATGTGAGCAGTCGAATTCGGCGCCGGGCTCGGCTACAACTTCCCGGTCGCAGGCGCGAGCCAGGCTTTTCTCCGGACCGCTCCAGCAAGCTGCGAATGCCGGAGCCGACTGCTGAAAGAAACTCGGGCAGCGTGGGCGGTTTGGCGATATACGCGTCGGCGCCCAACTGCTAGCGACAGCGCCCGGTCGGACCTGCGATTGGGAGGAGGTAAGAACCAGCACCGGTACCCCCTCCAATTGCTTTAAGCTGCGCACGTGCTTCAGGATTTCGATGCCGGGGACCTTGGGAAGATTCAGGTCGATAATGATGAGTCCGGCAAGAGCGGTTCCACGATTTGGGAGAGCGCCTGGATGGCTTCCTCGCCGTCGTGACAGCGCTGAATCCGGGCCAGGACGCCGTGGGAGCGCAGAGCTTCCTCCACCAGAAACACGTCGGGGTCGTTATCTTCGACGATGAAAATCCGGGCTGGCTTGCCTGGACTTGCCATAGACCAGTTGCGGCGCGAGGAACCGCGCAAGCCGATCATAGCATCTTGCTGTTCCATTCCGGTTGCTACTTCCATTCCGGAAACGGATTCACGCGCCCGCGGCGCGAATCGCGGATCAGATCGGGCACGCGGCGGCGGCGCGACATCAGCTTTTCGAGCATCGCCTGGAGCGCACCGCCATCCTCGGCCAGCCATTCCGGAGGGATCTGCTTTTCGGCGGCATCCACCACTTCCTCGGGAAAGTACACTACGCGATCCAGCCAGGGCTGAAAGTCGTCCCATCCGCGAACCTTTTGATAGACGTTCGGCCGGAAGTAGAGTCCCTGGAGCGGCGAATCGGGAAACTTCCAATGCGGGCCATCGAAGACATAGCCGTGATCCATCATTTGTGAAACAAACCCCGCTCGCGGCGCTTGCGATACGAACCCCGCTCGCGGCGCTGATCCGCGCCGCCCGGCCGCGCTCCTGCGGCCATTGCCGCAATCGGGCGCGAAAGAAAATGGACTGGCGCGCGTCTGCGTTGCCCATCCATTTATCGAAAGCCAATACGCCCAGAAACTCGCCGGCATTGACCACCTTGTCGAGCAATGCATCCGGCAGAAAGTCATAGACCATCACTTTGCCGGGATCGCCCGGATAGCGCGATCCGAAATGCCAGCCGGGTTCCACCGCCTGGTGGCGGGAGCCCAATTGAATGTAGATCTCCGGATTACCTGCCAGAAACGGGGCTGAGAGATTCACAATGCGCCGCGGCCGGCGTCGAGATCTGCAGGTAATTCAGAAAAGCCGAAGCGATCCATTCATTGATCAGAATGCGGCGATGCTGCGGATTATTGAGAAACTTGACCACGTAGAAGTGGCCGTCGTCGCATTCCAGCAAATGCGCCTGCGCGCCCCCGCGCATCTTCCGGATCAGGCGTGTGGCTTCGACCAGCATCAGGAGAGCAAAGGATCATTCTAAGGCCGATGACGTGGCAGGCGATTACATGCCTGGGTCGGCGCTGTGCCAGCGCACGCGGCGCGGAGACCGACTACACTAGAGATTTGCCGCCCCGGCGGCCACCATACCAATTCAAGGATGAATGACTGATGCCTGAAGATAGTTCCAACGCCGCGCCTCCCGCACGCAATACCGATGAGGTGGCCCTGGAGATGATGAAATTCGTAGCTGTTACTACCGGCTATGGCAAGGGAGGCAGCGCCGCCGGTTTCGCCGGCAAGGGATCGAAGTCGCCCGAAGAGTACGCCGAAGCTCTTCTGCAACTGTTCGAACGTTGCCGGACGGTGGTCAATAAAGAGAAAGGCTTAGGCAGGGCTGCGGCGTGCCGGGCCGCTCTGCGATGGTCCCGAAATGCGGCGGCCCGGTACGCTCAAAAATCTAGCGGCGCTTACTTCTTCTTCTTGGCAGCCTTCTTGATGGCTTTTTTCGCCGGCTTCTTGGCCACAGCCTTCTTTGCGGCCTTTTTGGCGGGAGCTTTCTTCTTAGCGGGAGCTTTCTTGGCAGCCTTGGCCGCCGTCTTCTTCACCACGGCTTTCTTGACCGCGGCTTTTTTCGCAGGAGCCGCTTTTTTTGCGGGAGCCGCTTTTTCGCGGGAGCTGCTTTCTTCGCCGGGGCGGGAGCCTTCTTTGCTGAAGCCGCCTTCGCGGGGACCGAAACCGCCTTCGCAGGGGCTGGAGCAGGCTTCGCTGCGCTTTCTTTACCGGTTTCTTTTGCGGCGGAGCCTCGCCGGATGGGGGCGGGGGAGCAGGGGCGGGAGGGGGAGTCGTGTGAACCGGCTCGGGAACCGGCCTTGTCAATTCGTCGTCGTCTTCATCCTCCGGACCGTACTCGCCGACCTCGGTGGTCACATCGATCTGTTCCTCTTCGTATCCGAAATCGTCGTCGTCATCCGCGGTGAAGCGCAAGCTATCAACCATTATTCGTGCCTCCTATTGGGCTAACCACACCCTAGAATAACTCGTTTTCTTCGGAAGGCAAGACCAAACTGCGCACTTTTTGGCGAGAGGAATTAGCGATCTTTCGCGGATGCAGGTCAGTTTGACGAGTGACGCGGCTAGTTCACTGCGACGCGATGCTTGGAAGCGAGGCTCGCGGTGCGGTAGGCGCTGGCGCGAACACGCCGCGCGGGCTTATTGACGGGCGTCCGGCGCGCGGTCAGCGCTCTTCTGCGGAAGCTTGCCGCGAGAGCTTGTCGCGGTGCTCGGTGACGCGCGCAACATGCGAAGCAACGGGGACCACCAGCAGGTCGCCAGCTACCGCAGTCACCGGCGCCTCCACGCCCGCGCCCTCCAGCGCCGCGCGCTGGTTGGCGGATGTGAGCGCGGACACCGCGGTGGCGTAGCGGTGCGCGATGTCGGCCAGCGTCTCACCCGGGACCACGCGGTGGATGCGCCAGTCTGCCCGATGATTGGCAGGCACCAGATCCAGGGCCGCCATCACCGGCGCCAGCGTTCCCTTGGGAACTCTGAGCTGATATCCCGCCGGTGCAGTGGATTTGAGCAGGGCCGGGTTCAGATCCTGAATTTCCGATACCGGCCGGTCGGCCGCATCAGCGATCAAGGCCAAGCTGGTTGGCGCTGTCCAGATCGATGGTTTCATACTCCACCGGACGGTCCGTATCCAGGTTCTCGAGATCATAATCCTTGGGATTTTTGGCCATGATCGTTACTGCCAGAATCACCGGGACGTAGTTTTCGGTCTCCTTTGGAAGCGCGTTCAAACGCGTCAAGTCCCAGAAATCCGCATAGCCGGTCCGCTCCACGGCGCGTTGTACGCAGCCCGGCCCGCAATTGTAGGCGGCCATGGCCAGATACCAGTCTCCGAACATGGCGTACAGATCGTGCAGATGTTTGGCGGCCGCGCGGGTCGCCTTCTCGGGATCCAGCCGGTCATCGGTGCCGGGAGTTTGCATCAGCCCGTATTGCCGGCCTCGGAACTGAACAAACTGCCACATCCCCACTGCCTGCTTGTTGGAGCGAGCGCGGGGCAGGAAGCCCGATTCCACCTGCGCCAGGTAGATCAATTCCTGTGGCACGCCTTCATCGTCGAGTATGCGCTGCACCAGCGGGCGATAGCGTCCCGAGCGGCGCAGGCCGGCGATCAGAACTTTTGCGGCCCCGGTCGGTGGAAAAGTAATGGACGTAGCTCAAAACCGCATCATTTTCGACGAGCGGGAGCTGGGAGACCGTCGCTTCAATTTCTTCCTTCACCTTAGGCCGCAGGTTCGGATCGGTGGGGAAGGTCATGTCGAGAATGCTATCGATCGGGGATTTGTCGTAGACCACTGCGTCCTGGCTGGCCGCTCCCCCCAATCCTTCCAAATCGTAACGATAGACCGTATCGGAGATCTCGTCGAGTTCGCTCTCCAGCCGTGACCGGTCCGGAACACTGTCCGGCGCCGAAAGCAGCACGTCGAGTGCGGCGTCGAATTCGCGCCGGGCGTTGGCTACGTCTCCCAGTTGATAGAAACGCTTGCCCGCTTCCAGATGCGCTCGCGCCTGCGCTATGCGGCTGTCCACTTCCTGCGGCCGGGTGGCCGAGGCTAAGGCCCGCTGGACCAGATCGGGAGATTCGCTCGAATAGAAATTGGTTTTGAACTGAGGCGGTGCTTCGAAGGTCGGTTCCACCGGCGCGGGTGTGGAGGGCAGGAAAGAGAGTTTAAAGGCAGGTTGCCTGGTGGCGCAACTGCTTGTCAGCAGCGCGGTCAAGATGCTTAGTCCGGCCACGAGAGCCGGGGAGCGGTGACTTAGGCTCATCAAGATCCGTATTCTTGTAACGCTCTATTAAAAGTCAGAACTCTGAATCTACAATAGACCGGCGCCAGCGTCAAGCTTATTCTTCCTCTTAGTATAGTAATCTACATAACACAAATTGAAACAACCAGCGCTACTTTCCTGATCGGCGGCTACCGCCAATACTGTAGCGCGAAAGTCTCATCCAGTGCTTGACACCCTGTTCTTGCCACTTCCGCTAAGGTTCGGCTGGGATCGGATCTTAAGGTTTCCGGCCTGTTTGTTCCGCGAATCGCGCTACGATTCTATTAAATGGCTTTCATCGCGCTATCGGGCGAGCCGGGATGCCGCCATGGGGAGCTGGCTCGCATGGCCGCCCAGCGCCTGCAATGCGAGCTGATCACCGAAACCGACCTGGAAAGGATGATCGCCGCCCAATTCGGAGAATCGAACCAAATCCTTCCCGATAAAGCTTTGCCACAAAAAGCCTGGCCCCCGCTGGCGCTCTCCATCCTGGCGAGCCTGGGTTTGGACCGGCATGTATTAGTATGCTGCACCGGCGCCGAGATTCTCGCGCGCGAACTGCCTGGTGCGTTCCGCTTCCACGTTATGGCGCCGGAATCTATCCGGGTGCGGAACCTAGCCGCCGATTGCAGTCTACCCCACGCGGAGGCCAAAACACGCCTGCGAAAGCTGACCGCAGCCCAGTTCGAGACTCGGAAGCGCCGCTTTGGACAGAAGACAAGCCCGCTCACCGGCTTTGACATGATCCTCAATGCCCAGGCGATGGCGCCTGCTGAAATGCTGGACCTGCTGGCGTCGGCCGTAAAATCGCAGGGTTTACTGGAATCCGGCTGGTTTTCCGGCCAGGCCGCGGCCGAGTTGCAGTATCGCGTGCGCCTGGAACTGGCCCGCTATGGCGTGCCGCCGCCCGACGGGGTTCGTCTGGAGCGCAAGCCGTTTGGCCACCCGAGCGAAGAGGTGTTCGCCAATTTGCTCGATTTCTACCGCATTGCCTGGCACTACGAGCCGCGCAGCTTTCCCTTGCAGTGGGACAAGGACGGGAAGGTTTCCGAAGCCTTTACACCCGACTTCTATCTGCCGGAATTCGATCTGTACGTGGAACTCACCACCATGAAACAGGCCAACGTAACCAGGAAGAATCGCAAGATCCGGCTGCTGCGCGCCATTTATCCTCATATCAACATCCAGGTTTTCTATCAGAAGGATGTGCAGGATCTGGTCATGAAATATCGGTTGCCGGAGCGCATGAGCCGGTGAGTAAAGCACTGTAATGCCGGCCATCGAACGCGTGCTCTTCACCGAAGAGGAGATCCATCGAAGAATCCTGGAAGTGGCCGCGGAAATCTCGGCGGACTACACGGGCCGCGAGCTCAAGCTGGTGGGTGTTCTGAAAGGTTCGGTGTTCTTCCTCACCGCGCTGGCGCGCGAGTTGACCGTGCCTCTGACCGTGGATTTTCTGGGAATCTCCAGCTTCGCCTATTCGCAGGCCGCGCCGGGCCTGGTGCGCATCTCCAAGGATTTGGACGAAAGCATCGAAGGCGAGAACGTTCTGCTGGTGGAAGACATCATCGACACCGGATTCACCACCCGTTATCTGCTCCAGCACTTGTCGGGGCGCGCCCCCAAATCGCTCGCGGTCTGCACGTTGCTCGACCGCACCCCGCGCCGCATCGTGCAAATTCCTCTGGACTATCGCTGCTTTGAGATTCCGGACCGGTTCGTAGTAGGCTTCGGACTCGATTACCGCCAGCTCTATCGCAACTTGAAGTACGTCGCGGTGCTGAATCCGGAACCTTAAATCTGCGCGGTGCTTTCCAGACTACGCCACAAATACCAGACCGCTACCGACGAATACGGCCGCCAGGCCGCCGCCAGCTCTTCTACTTGCTTGGGATGCGGCAGCTCCTCTAATTGATACGCCTTCCGAATCGCAATGCGGACGCCCAGATCTCCGGTGGCCAGGATATCGGGACGGCGCAGGGCAAAGATCAGGAACATATGCGCGGTCCACACGCCGATGCCTTTCACCTGCGTCAAATGCTCGATGACTTCCAGATCCGTCAGGTCTGGAAGGGTTTCAAATTTGATATGTCCCCGATTGGTCTTGCGCGCCAGGTCGCGAATATAGGCGGTCTTCTGTCTCGACAGCCCGGCTTTGCGCATGCGCGCCGGGGTCAGCTTCAAAATGGCGGCCGGCGTAATTCTCCCGTCAGGCAGCAGCGCGGTCAGCCGGCCCAGGATCACGCTTGCTACCTTCCCGCTGAGCTGTTGGTACACAATGGATCTGACGAGTGTTTCAAAGCTCGGTTCGCGATGCTGGATCTTGTAGGCGCCCACGCGCTCGATGATCGCGCGCATCACCGGGTCGGATTTTTTGAGGTGAAGAATGGCCTTACGCATTGGAACGGGAATTAAAAACTGTGCATCTACCACTATAATTCGTATGCGCCGTCCCACTGCCCTGATTTTGCTGGCCGTTCTGGCTTTTTGCGGCCTGGCCGCGTTGCTGTTCGCACAGGACGCCGCTTCTAAGGACACTGGCACGGACACCACCACGCTCAAAGTGGAAGTGAACCTGGTCAATATTCTGTTTAACGTGCGCGACAAGAAGGGCGGATTGGTTGGCAATCTTAATAAGGATGACTTCAAAGTTTTTGAAGACGGCAAGGAACAGCAGATCAAATATTTCAATCGCGAGACGGACCTTCCGCTCACCATTGGCTTGCTGATCGACGTGAGCGCCAGCCAGATGAACCTGATCGACATCGAGAAGAACGCGGCCTACCAGTTTTTCGGAACCGTGCTGCGCAAACAGGATCTGGCGTTTCTGATCAGCTTTGGCGAGGACGCCGAGCTGCTGCAGGATTACACCAACTCGCCCAGTCTGCTGCGCGCGGGCTTGAACGGGCTGCAGGTGAATTCGGGAGTGGGCGGCATCGGGCCGGGACCGGTTCCCACCGCGTCGCAGCCGCGCGGGACCATCCTTTATGACGCCGTTTACCTGGCCGCGGCGGATCAACTCAAGGGGCAAGTGGGGCGCAAAGTTCTGGTGCTGATCACCGACGGCGAGGACGAGGGCAGCCGCTACAAGATCTCGCAGGCCATCGAAGCCGCGCAGAAAGCCGACGCGCTCATTTACGGGTTTTACTACGTGGATCGCGGGTTCTATATGGGGCACGGCATGATTTTCGCCGGAGGCAGCGACTCGGCGCTGCGCCAGATGTCGGAAGACACCGGCGGACACGTGTTCCATATCGATCGCAGGCTGACGTTGCCGGAGGCTTTCAACGAACTGCAGGAAGAGATGCGCAGCCAGTACGCGATCGGCTACACTCCCACCAATCCGACCAAAGACGGCACGTTCCGCAAGCTCGAGATCAAGACCAATAATAAGGATTGGAAAGTGCAAGCCCGCAAAGGCTACTACGCGACGCCGAGCGAGAATAACTGAGGGCTTGTTCTTCATTCGTAGCGGAGCGCGATAGCAGGATCGACGCGTATGGCTCGCCGGGCTGGCGGACAGGCCGCCAGTAGAGCGATGGCGATATGGAATCGACGGCGTGGAGCCCGTAGAGACGCCGCGCAGCAGTCGGAGACTCCAACGGCGAGGGCCATTCCGGCCAGCAGTCCCGTAATTACGGGCCGCGCGCTTTCGCCCAGAATCAGTCTCAGGATGTCGCGCTTTTGAGCGCCGATCGCCATGCGGATTCCGATCTGGCGCGTGCGCAGAAGCACCAGATCGCTGACCGTGCCATAGATGCCCATTAGGGCGAGCAGAAGCCCGAGCAGGCCAACGCTGGACGCAATGGCGGCGGAGGGTGGGTGGTGTGTGCGCGGTGGCGTCGAATTTAAAAATTTGAAACGAAGCCAAACCAAAACGGGGCGCGTTCAGGACGCAAGAGGGGTAATTTTGTGTTTGGTGATGATAAATTCTCCTTCATCTTTCGGTTGGGGTGGCGGGGACTGGTCGAGAATAGCAGTGGGTTTACGATTCACGCTGGCGGGCGGGCGGGAAATTGCTGAATTTTTGGAGGAAGCCGGTCCGCGCGCGCTGTGACGCTAATCCTTGGTGCAGCGCAGTTCCTTGTTGGCAGGATCGGAACCTGGTCTCCCGCGGCGGAATTTGTCGCGAAAGACCTGATGGCAGTGGAGGCAGGCATCGGAGACATCGCCGCTGATGTCGCTCACTTTCTCCTGGTTTCTGGTCTGGGATGCGCGGTAAGCGGCTCTTCCCACTTCCGCCATTTCTTTGGTGAATCGGATCCAGTCGGGATCGTTCACGGGAACCAGCTTGCCGTTTTCACAGCGGCGTCCGGGCGTGAGCAACAGCGGCGCCGATTCGGCTAAGGCGATGGCCGCGTAGTCGACGATTTCCCATCCGGAGTAGAGATCGCTGCCCCACATGGTCCAGTTGAACCCGCCGCTGGCATTGGCCTCGCCGGGCTTTCGCTTTTCGGCCGGATCGTGCGTCTGAACGGTAAAGATGATGTTGGAATTCGGGAACATGATGCCGCGCATCAGTTGGTTGAGATTGCCGGTCGGGGGAAAAGCGGACTGTGGTCCGCTGGTGGAAGCCGTGGCTGGCCCGGCGTTTCGGAACGGCCTGCCGGCCTGTTGAATATAGGCGGCGAGATCCGCCGTCTGGCCCGTGGTGAGCTTGCCCGGGTTGTCTTCCGGCATGGTGTTTTTGATTTTGTCGATCAGCGCGGGAGTGGGCCATTTTGAGCGGAAATCGGCGCCTGCGAGCGCGGGGGCGCTGCGTCCTTCGAGACCATCGCCATGACAGGAGGCGCACTGTTGCTTGTAGAGCGTCCCGCCGCGCGTGGCATTCTGCGCGCTCAGAGCGATCCCGAACATTGCGATGAGAAGAACCGATGGCAGGGACTTTTTCATACTTTTCAGCTTGTTTCATACTACAGCGAGTTTGGACGCTCGCTGGGCGGCAAGAACCAAGGATACGGCGCGATGATCGTCGGGGTGCCCGAAGTGATTCAGGCGGCTCGACACAGCGCCGCCCGATGGGATTTGGCTTCAGGTAACAATGTTACACTGGCACGGTGCGCCATCGTCTGAGCTCTCGCTTAGGGAAACTGGCGCTGGTGCTGGGCGCCTGCCAATCACTTTGACGCCGCGATTGCCGAAGTGACGAACCAGGCCGATGTAACGCCGGACATCAAAATTATCGGGCGAGTGGGGCCGAATCCAATGCCGGCGGTGCTCTATCAATCGGTACGGAAACACGGACGCACCACCGGCCATACCTTGGGTGTCGTGATAGACGTGGCCGGCGGACTTCACCATGTGCTATGGCACTCAAACTGCGCAATACGAGGACCAGATCGCTATTGCCGGCGCTGGCGGCTTTTTCAGCCAGCCGGGCGATTCCGGCGCTCTAGTGGTGCATGGCGTCAGCCGGAGGCCCGTTGGCCTGCTGTTCTGCGGCGGCGGTAACACAACTTTCGCAAGCCCGATTGACCTTGTTTTGAAGAGGTTCGCTGCACAGATCCTATAAGAAGAGGCTGAGAGGTGCGATGTTATACTCAAGGCGGAGTTAGCGGTATGATCACCCAGGCGCAACTACAAGAAGCCAAGAACGCGGCCAGGCAGGAGTTCCAGAAAATCGACGGTGTACAAGGCTTCGGTCTTGGCGAAGCTTGCCTGAACATTTACATCCGCAATCCGGAAGTAAAGGGTAACCTGCCGAGCGAATTTCACGGCGTTCCTGTGAACTTCATTACCATCGGCGGTGTCCTTCCGTACCAACAGCCGGTGAAACAAACGGTTCAATAGCTGAGAGTGCCCGCGACCTGCAAATTCGGGCTGTCCTCGAGGTCGTGAGGCGTAACGAAATTCGCAACCGCGAACGCAGAAATGGCCGCGGAATAAGCGGAAATCGGCGCGGCGTACGCCACGATGGGAGCGGGAGTTGCGGGCGCGGCCGGACCGAGCACGGCCTGGCTATAGTTCTGCAGGAACGCCGCCGCTTTTGTTTGTATGGCAGCGGCATCCGGATTGTCCGCAATGGCGCCCTGGACTGCTTGCGCGGAGGGTATGTCGGCCCCCCGAATGACCAATGTGTACGTTCCGGCCGGCGCCGCATTCTCGAAACGCCGGAACAACATCTCCGAACAAATCACCGGCTTGGTGCCGGAGGCCATCAGGCTGGAGAGTTTTTCCATTGCCGAATCCAGAAAATCCCGCACGCCATGCCGGGCGATTTCATAGCCGCGGATAGCTGCCGCGTCGAACACAGCACCGCGAGCAAAAATAGCTCGTCATATGCATATTTGTTTTTCGCGATTTCGAATGCTTGCACGGCGTCATCCAGCGGCTCGACCGGATATTGCGGATCTCCGAGATGGCCGCCGTTTTTGGTGAAGCGATACACATCGACGAACTTGGCCCCGGCCACGCTCGCGGTAACAGCGTGGTGATTGATGCCGTCGCCAAGCGCCTCCGTTACTTCGCCGCCCCGCATGATTCCTGTATGGCTATAATTCCCGCCATCCAGTGTCATGATCATTTTCGATAATAGCGAGGTTCCGTGAAAAAGGAGGACGTCTCCGTCACGGAGATCCTTGATATCGATTCGCATTCCAAGATTATATACTCTATTATTTGATGGGCAGGAACGCGCGCGGTACAGCGCAATCCGAGCTTCGCAATCCGCCGCGGATACAAATCCTTCAGCCGTTCTTCCTGCGGCGGGATCGCGCGATGACAATCGCCCCGGCGCTCTCGATCATCGCTTCCGCCGTCATCACAAGGTTGAAGTGGCTGCCGGTGGCGAGGCCCACCGGAATGTACCGCGGATGGGCCGGATCGCGGCCGCGCAGGTTCCCGAAGCCTTACGCCAGGCCGCGCAAAATATCCGGCTCGATTGCGAGTTCGCGGTCCGGGCCCCGGTGGTTCCGTGCCTCGTCGAAACGGATTACCACTATTCCGGTCAGTTCTGAAGAGAGAACGCATGTGTCACGGCCTCGCGGAACGAGCGTTTCTCAATCCGCACAATGGCGACTACACAGGCTGCCGGGAGCTCCCATGTTCGCTTTCGGGAAGGTTGATGTCGCAACCGGACAGGCAGCGACGGAGCAAGATGGATCAGACATCCGCCATCTTCCTCAATCGCCAGCGGTTTGCCAGTGTGCTGGTAGTGGCTAGCAGTTTGCGGGCAGATATCGTGGTCAAATTCAGCTGCTGCGAACCCGTCCGGCGACAGCGGGCAAAGTGAGGAGCTCCATGATTCACCGATCAGAGCAAGCGGCAAGCATGGCTGGCGCGTTCAGCTACGCAGGCGGATTGTTCGGCGATCTAAAAGTGGCTATCCGCTCACTGCGGCGGGTTCCTTCGTTTTGGGCCACCATCGCCCTCACGCTCGCGCTCGGTATTGGCATGAACACCGCCATTTTCAGCGTGGTGCGCGGCGTGCTGTTGCGTCCGCTGACGAATCGCGATGAAGACCGGCTGATTTACATCCAGCAAAGCGCGCCCGGCCTGCAAGTGAGCAACGCCACATTTTCCATTCCTGAGGTCACTGACATCGGCGCGCACCTGAAAACCATCAGCAAGCTCGGCACGTTTTCCACCATCGACTTTTCCGCGGATGGAATGGGCGCGGCGCGTGAAATCCACGCCGGAGTAGTGGACGGCGGGTATTTTGCCGTAATGGGGCTGAAGCCCGTCTTGGGCCGCCTGCTGGACGAAAGGGACGATGGGCCCAGCGCTGCCGGCGCAGTAGTGCTGACGTACAAATTCTGGGCCAGCGTGCTGCATTCTGATCCGAACGTGATTGGAAAGTCTATACGGCTGGGCAGCATGATGGAGGTCCGTTCGGCAACTGTCGTCGGAGTGTCTGGAGCCGTCCGTTCCCTATCCGGCGGAAACGCAGCTCATCGCCAACATCGTCACCAGCCCGCACCATCTCTCGGCAACCATGGTGCAGGGTCGCGAGCATCGCATGACCGACATATTCGGCCGCTTGGCGCCTGGGACCAGCCTGAGTTCCGCGCGTGCCGAACTTCGCAGCGTGTACGCAACCATGATGGCGGCCCATCCTGGGGTTTACAGGCCTCAGCATCACTACCAGATCGATGCCCGGCTGCTGCGGGACCAGATCAACTCGGAAGCCACCACCGTTCTCTGGCTGTTATTTGGCGCCTCGGGACTGCTGTTCGTCATTGCCTGCTCGAACGTCGCAAACCTGATCCTGGCCCGCACCGTCCGCCGGGAATCGGAGCTGGCGGTTCGAGCTGCCCTGGGAGCGAGCGTTGCCACCATTCGCAGGTCGCTGTTGGCCGAAGGCCTGGTTCTATGTGGCAGCGGGGGCCTGGCGGGCGTTCTGGTAGCTATCCCGATGGTGACCGTACTCTCGCGTTACGCGTTTCGATTCTCCGTAAGAGCCGCGGATCTGACTATCGATTTTAGCTTGCTTTGGATGGGTTTGGCTCTGGCGCTGGTAGTCCGCTAAATATTTAGCGGACTACCCTGGCGCTGGCGGCAGCAGTGTTTCTGGCCTTCGCTCCCCGCCTGCCTTCCGGAGATAGTTCGCACGGACTGGCGCTCAGCAATGGTGCGGGCCGGGTCACCAGCAGCAGCCGCCGCCGTATTCGCGTCTTCACTGTTGTCCAGGTGGCCGCGTCGTTCTTGTTGTTGGCCGGTGCAGGTGTGTTGCTCACTACTTTGCACTCCATGCAAACCGCACAGCCGGGCTTTGAAACCGGTCACGTTCTGATTGCCAGTCTGCCTTTGATTTCCGATGGCCGAACGCCGCAACAGGTGGCCCAGTTCTACCAGGAAGCCCAGCGCAAAGTAAGTGCGCTACCGGGAGTGGATAGCGCCTCAACCGCTATGTGGGCACCGTGGCTCGAAAGGCGTTTTCTGGCCTTTACTTTGCAATTCGCAGTGGAGGGCCGAAAAGGTGAAAGCGGCACGGACGACCTGCGTGCCCGGTTCCGATTTGTTTCGCCGGGCTACTTCGCCACCCTGGGGATTCCACTCCTCGAGGGGCGTGATTTCACAGAGGCCGACCGGAAGGAATCCGAACTGGTGGCCGTTGTCAGTAAGAGCGTCGCGCAGCAGTTGTTCCCCGGACAAGACGCAATCAATCGGCATATTATGTGGACGGATCCTCTCATAAAGGTCGCCGGCATCAGCCCGAATGCCCGGCGGATCGTCGGCGTCCTGGCCGACGTGGACGACGCCAACATCCTTCCCCAGCACAATTTGACCATCTATCAGCCATTTCCGCAGGGGCCAGTGTTCGGAGCGTGCCTGCTGGTGCGTGCGAGCAAAGATCCAATCGCCCTGGTGCCATCCATCAGGAAAACCATCCGCGCCGTGGCCGCCACTCAGCCCGTAGAGCACGCCAGCACCCTGGAGGATGTCCGCACCGAAGTCCTGGCGAACAACCGCGTGAATGCCATCGTCTTTGGAGGGTTCGCAACTCTCGCGTTAGCGATTTCAGTGGTCGGAATTGCGGGCGTGCTGGCATTTTCGGTGAGCTGGCGCACGCGCGAGTTCGCAATCCGGCTGGCAGTGGGCGCCCAGCCGCTGTGGATTCTCTCAAACGTGCTGCTGGACGGAGCAACCACGGCTGCGATTGGCGTTGCCGGGGGCGGACTCCTGGGCTGGGGAATGTCACGCCTGGCTGGCAATTACATTTCGGAACTTCAGCTTCCAGGCCCAATTCCGTTGATAGGAGCGGCGGCGATCGTGGTTGTGTCGGCAGTATTGGCATCGTTAGTACCAGCCGCGCGTGCTGCGCGAGTGGACACGATGCAAGCGCTTCGCGCTGATTGAGAAGCTGCGGGACGGTAAGGCGAGTTCCACCGGGCGGCGAGAGCTGGGCGTCTAAAATTTTGAGGCCCGGTTCGAAGTTGTGAGCGCTCCGTTCCCAAGGACCACTTTGACGCCTGACGGCGTATGTTCTCCCTGGAACGACCGATTCTCAATCCGGGCGAAGCTGACAATACGTCCGGACGAATTGTTCGCCCAACCTGGCGGCTAATCGCCGCTATTCAGAATCTGGCTGTTCGTTCTCCGCCGATGAAGCTGGACCGCTGAGCGCTCTTTCGACGACTTGTTTGAGCAGCGGCAAATCGTCTTGGACCGTGTTCCAGACGATTTCGTCTGAGACTCGGTGATAGGAGTGCCTCAGAAAGTTACCCATGCCTCGATACGCCTTCCAGTCGATCTCAGGAAAGGCGTCTGGGCCTTCCATTTCCAGCCTTATGACCGCCTCGGTGAGAATTTGTATCTTGCGTTCGACAGCAGCTTTGGTCTTCTCGTCTCGCTCGTATGAAGAAAAATCCATGTCCCCGATGAATTTCGTAATTAGGTCAATGCTCTCCAAAATGTCGCGAAGATGTCTTTCAGGGTCACTAAAAGGCAAGAACGGCCTCCCGCAGGACCTGATTCTTTACCGATTCTTTGAGCCATTCGGGCGAGGACAGATCGACTCTGGTTCCCAGCAGGTCGGCGAGCCGGTTCTCGAGCCTTCCCATCGTTAGCAGCGTATAGTGTTTCGTCTTGTCGAAGTCAGCTAACAAATCGACATCGGACTCTGGCGAATTGTCCCCTCTTGCCACCGATCCGAAGATGGAAAGGCGCACTATTCCGGCGGCCTTCAACTCGGCCTCATGCGCACGCAACTTGCTAATGACCTCATCTCGTTTCATGCTGTCAGCCCTGACTTGTATTTTCGCGCACCTGGAACAACTCCGGAATGCTTACGTTACCGCGGATGCGTGGCGCGCCAACGGTGCGCATTCGGGAACGCCGATGCTAACCATTCAGACCACTTGGTTGCGTAGCCTATGTTCTCGCTTGGAACGACCGATTCTCAATCCGCGCGATGGCGACAAACCGTCAATTTGGATTTGTGAAGGCTGCGGCGTTACAGTATTGAGACAGAGATTTGCGATTTTCAGCGGGATCGGCTCGTGCAGCCTGCTCAGCGTCGCCGAGGAACCCCGTGGCCCAACCCGTCAACGTGCATTCGGTTTTGAGGCTGAATTATGAGACTGAATCATGAGACTCTGAGGGGGTTGATATCATTGGCCCCGCCGAGCGACGCAAAACTTACCGGTTCTGGGACGACGCTCCGCCCACACGCGCAGAGAAAACCGTAAGGGCGTTCGGCGGAATTGCTTGCATTACCCCGAAAACATTTTGACCAGGCCGCGTATGAGGACCCATAATGCGCCAAGGATCACGATGCCCGGAAAAATAAAGATTATCGCGAGGCAGCCACTTCCGACTACACGATCCCGTATCGATATCTTTTCTTGTTCTGAGAACAGGAGTCTTCTCAGAAAGGGTTGAAGTAACAGCGTTATCAGAATGGCAAGCAAGAACGCCGCGAAGAATCCGGAAACGCCAAAATAACCCCCAAATCCCTTTACCAGAGCTTCTTCGATCGCTTTCGCCATGTGATGCCGGTCTCGCTGTCCGCTCCCGATGTGACCGGAAACGTCACCACCTCAAATTACATCGTCCTGCTTTTGAGAGAGCCAGCGAGGAACCACGCCGCTGGTTGCAGCTAGGCCGGACGAATTGATAAACATTATAAGCGATATCTCGTCGCACAAAGGACCCTTTGTGAGACAGCGTTTCATCTCCACCCGGCCGTATAACGGCCTTATATGGCCAATCATGATGCCCGCGCGCGGTTAAGTCTGCCTGTAATCATGTGGTAAGAGGCGCGTGCACAGATTGGACCACATAAGCCCGAAATAACGGGCCAATCCGTTTGATTTGTAAGCGCTTACGCGGAAAGCTGTAGTTGAAACGGATTGACCCGTTATTTTTACTTAGTCGCGGATCTGCCGTTGCAGAGGCTACGCTGTCCCCTTCCCAGTCAGCGGCCGCTTAGGACGAACATAAGACGCTCAGCGCTCCTGTAGTGCGTGTGGTCGGAGCAGGGCGTCAAACGCTCACTCATGTCTCAGAGCTCTGGCGGGGTCGCTGGACGCCGCGCGGCGCGAAGGAAAATAACCGGCAATGAAAGCGGTGGACGTGAGAATCAGTACGACTAAGGCCGATGAATGCCAATCCGTGGGCCGTACTTCATAGAGCAGATGCGCGAGAAATCGCGTCAGAACGAGCGCGCCAATAGCACCTGCGCCAACTCCACAGGCGAGAAGGATGGACACCTCCCGCAAGATCATCCTCGTGATTCCGCGCCGCTCGGCACCCAGCGCCATGCGAATGCCGAATTCGCGCGTGCGCAGGCTGACCGTATAAGAAACAACCCCGTAAATACCGACAGCCGCGAGAAGGAGAGAAAGCGTCCCGAACAGTCCAATGAGCGCCAGCGTGAAGCTGCGTTCGGCATACGAGGATTTTACGTACGCCTCCATGGGCAGAATGTGCCAGATTGGCTGCGTGTCATCGACCTCGTGAAACGCTCTGCGAATTGCCGGCACGAAGGCCAGCGGATCGCCCCGCGTGCGCACCAGCATGCGGTAGTAGGACTCCACCTGGGCCTGCGGCCGGTAAACGCCCATGTCGCCCTGGTGATCGAGTGATTCGTTCCGGACATCGCCGACGATGCCAATGATCGTCGCCCATCCTGAGCTTTCGGATTCCGATCCCAAGCGGATGTGTTTCCCAATCGGATCTTCGCGCGGGAACAGAGAGCGCGCGCAGGAATCGCTGATGATCGCCACCGCTGCCGTATGAAGAGTATCCTGCCCGGTGAAAGCGCGGCCACGCTCTAACGGGATTTTGAGCACCTGGAAGTATTCGGGTGACACCAGATTGCTGTTCACTAAAGGTGCGTCGACGTCGTTCAGTAAAGGCCGCTCCTCAATGTGGAAAGGGGTTGGGCTTGGCCTGCTGAGAGGAAAATTTGGGGCCATGGCCACACCTTCAACGCCCGGAATCGCACGCACCTTCTCTCTTACTTGCCGATAGTGGTTCATGGTGGTGTCCCAGTCGGGATAACGATTGCCATAGACGACCATTGAGAGCGAAAGAACATTGTGGAAATCGAAGCCAGGGTCGACGTTCATGAGAATGAACAGACTTCTCGACAGTAAGGCGGTTCCGATCACCAATACGAACGCGAGCGCGATTTGAGTGATCACAAGCAGGCTGCGGAGTCTCGAACTGACGGACCGGAACCCCGGCTGGACAGATTGTTTGATGGCTTCGATAAGATCGGCTCGTGAAGCGCGCAATGCAGGGGCCAAGCCAAAAAGTACGCCAGTGACTACGCTGATGCCAAGGCCAAAGAGGAGAATGGAGGGATCCATGCGAACCTCGTCCACTCGCGGGATTTCCCGAGGCACCATCGGGCGAAGTACAGAGATTCCGCAATATGCCAGTAGCACTCCCGCCAAGCCGGAGAGAACTGCGAGCAGAAGCGCCTCCGTGAGCAACTGTTGAACGATTCTGCCTCGGCCGCTGCCCAGTGCGGATCGGATCGCAAATTCTTTCCCGCGCGCCGTTGCCCTGGCTAGCAAGAGATTCGCCACGTTCGCCGCAGCGATCAGTAGCACGAGCACCACGGACGCGAGGACGATCCAAAGCGCCAGCCGCACCTCTCCGACGGTGGCATCGCGCAGCGGAGTGATCGTCACGGTGGCATCGTGCGGATACTCGCCAGGATATTCGTTAATCAACCGGCGCATAACGCCGTCCAGATCAGCTCGTGCCTGCTCCACCGTCACATGTGGCTTCATCCGCGCGATGGTCGGCCAACCGCGGCAGCTCCTGCACGGATCGATCACCGAATTTCTTCCCAGGGGCATGAAATACTGGGGCCACTCGATTGGATTCGACATGTGCGGAGGATGAAAATTTGGGGGCAGGATTCCAATGACTCTGACCCGCACGCCCAGCGAGTGGAAGTCGAGACTGCGCCCGACGGCGTTCGGATCTCCGTCAAACAGGTCTAACCACAAAGCGTGAGTGAGAATGATCTCATAGTTGTGCCCGAGAAGCTCTTCGTCGGGAACAAATGTGCGGCCGAATTGCAGTTGCGCGCCCAGCGTATCGAGAAAGTCCCAACTTACGCGCATACCGCGCAGGACTCGTGCTTGCCCGTTTTCAAAGATTACGTTTTGCGAGTCGCCATAGACCGAGATGCTTTGGATCAGGTGGCTTTGGGTTTTCCAATCGTAAACTGTCTCAAAACTGGCGGGCGCCGATTGCGGGCCGGCACTGCTGCCGATCGCGAGCGTAACGACGCGATCGGGATTGCGGTACGGCAACTGATTCATCAAAATTGCCTTCACAACGCTGAAGATTGCAGTGGTGGAGCCGATCGCCACGGCGAGCATTAAGACGACGATCGAGATGAGGCCGGGGCTCTTGCGCCACGAACGGAGCGCAAATCGGACATCGAACGCAGTTGTTTGGAGCCAACCGGGGATAAGCACCATTGTCTGGTTGTTGTTGATTTTATCGTGCGCTTTGCATTCAAGCAAAAGTCGGAAATGAGAACGTGTTCAGCGCCAAATGGCTGGAACACCCTGATTTCTCATTTCAAACTGAGCACCACGGGGTCCGCGTCGCCGACGGCGCGGGAAGACTCCGGACGTTTGCGGTGATTCCTGATTTTCAGACGGTACTGGCGCGGACTTCGTAGTGCGTCGCGACCGGCTCGATTCGGAGCAAAAGCCTTCTGGCTTCCGGTTCGAAAACCGGAGTCTGGTAGTCCGGACCTGCGAACTTCTCTACGGCTTCGAGCGAATCGAACAAGTTGATCACCACGAATTCCACCTCGTGTGGTCCATTGTTGCGAAGAATGTACCCGCCCTGGTAGCCGGGGATGCGGCTGAGCTCGGGGAGCACCTTCTCCTTCAGCAGATTCTCGTACGCGTCTGCATCCGGGACCGCGGTCCAACCTCGCCAGTGGCGCGCAATCAAGGCTTACACCATCTGGCTGCCAGTATACACACTGTAGGACTCAGATCCGTCAATCGTTTACGTATGCGCTTCCATATGCGATGGATCTGCGTGTGCGCCTTGATTGCGTGTTCGGCGCCCGGCCAGGAATTCGAAGCGGTGTCGGTGAAGCCGAATCCATCGAGCGGGCGCAGTTCGGGCTTCCGGACCGATCCGGGCAGGCTCACGGCGACGAATGTCAGCCTGCGGGGTTTGATCGTGCGGGCGTACGGCGTGAAGGATTTCCAGGTGGAAGCGCCGGATTGGCTGAGTTCCGAGCGATTCGATGTCTCGGCGACATTTCCCGATTCGATGCCCAAAGACAGTCAAAAACGGGACGCGGCATTTCATCAAATGATGCAGAACATGCTGGCGGACCGGTTCAAACTGGTGGTCCATCGCGAACAAAAGATTCGTCCGGTTTATGGGTTGACCGTAAGCAAAACCGCCAGGAAGTTCAAGGAGGCGGCGAATTGCGATTCGCGTGGCGCCAACAGCAGCGACACCCATTACGCCGGTACGTGCGTTTCGATGGACGCTTTTTCGGAATTTCTGGCGGGGCGCCATCGGGATTTGCCGGTGGACCTTCCGGTGCTTGATATGACGGGTCTTGCGGGGTTTTATGACCTGACTTTGGATTGGGTTCCAGAACGTGCGCAATTGGGTGACAGTCCGTCCGGGTTGACGCTGCCGGTGGCGCTTGAGGAGCAACTAGGGCTCAAGCTGGAAACGCGCAGAGCGCCGGTTGAGATGCTGGTCGTGGATCACGCCGAGAGGGCGCCGACCGAGAATTAGCTCGCGGGGCGGCCAGGATAGGATTTACAAAGCTAACGGAATCATTTGGTTCTGCCGATTGTGGGATGTGAGCGATCTGCCCATGCCCGATCCTTTGGCGAGTCTGCAAGAGACACTCGATCCTGGGGATTGGCCGTCGTTTCGCGCTCAGGGACATCGGATGTTGGACGATATGTTCGACTATCTGGAGACCATCCGGGAGCGGCCCGTATGGCAGCCCATGCCCGATGCGGTGCGCGCGCAGTTTTCGCGGACCGGCTTCCGATGGCGCCGGCCGAAGCTGGGCGCGGTCCACCAGGAGTTCCTCGAGAACGTTCTGCCGTATTCGAACGGCAACGTGCATCCGGGCTTCATGGGCTGGGTGCATGGCGGCGGAAACGCGGCGGGCATGCTGGCGGAGATGCTGGCGGCGGGGCTGAACGCGAACCTGGGCGGGCGGGATCACGCGCCCATCGAAGTGGAGCGCCAGATCGTGCAATGGATGCGCGAGTTGTTCGGATTTCCGGCGACGGCTTCCGGCCTGTTCGTCACCGGCACTTCGATGGCGAACCTGATCGCGGTGTTGGTGGCGCGCGATGCGGCGCTGGGGCTGGATGTCCGGCGCTCGGGCGTGGGCGCGAGTTCGAAGCGGCTGACAGGCTTATACATCGATGGCTGCCCATGGATCGTTGCGCCGCGCGTTCGATTTTTGCGGCCTGGGAAGCGACGCGCTGCGGCTGGTTCCGGTGGATTCGCAGCAGCGGATCAATCTGGCGTCGCTAGAACATATGATCGAGGCGGACCGCAGGCGCCGGGTTCACGCCATTTCTGATCGCGGGCACGGCGGGCACGGTGGATACCGGCGCCATCGACGATCTGGATGGTCTGACGGTGATCGCGAGCGAGCAGCGGATGTGGCTGCATGTGGATGGTGCATGGGGGGCGCTCGGCATTCTGACGCCGGAGATTGCGCCGCGGCTGGCCGGCATCGAAGCCGCGGATTCGCTGGCCTTCGATTTTCATAAGTGGGGGCAAGTGCCCTATGACGCCGGGTTCGTGCTGGTGCGCGATGGCGAGCTGCACCGCAAAGCATTCGCATCGCCCGCCGCATATCTGGAGCGTGAGGCGCGCGGCCTGGCGGCGGGGTCGCCCTGGCCGTGCGATTTTGGGCCGGATCTTTCGCGCGGATTCCGGGCGCTGAAGACCTGGTTCACGCTGAAGGTCTATGGCCTGGAGGCGCTGGGCCAGATGATCGCGCGCACCTGCGAGCTGGCGCATTATCTGGAACAGAGGGTCACGCGAGTCGAAAGAGCTGGAGCTTCTGGCGCCGGTGCCGCTGAACATTGTTTGCTTCCGCTATAAGTGCCGGGACGCGGACCGCGTGAACGCGCGCATCATCGTAGACCTGCAGGAATCGGGAATTAGCCGCGCCATCCACCACCAGGATCAACGGCGAGCTGGCGATTCGCGCCGCGATCACCAATCATCGAACGGGCCGCGCCGACATCGACGCGCTGGTGGACGCAACGCTCGCGATCGGGCGCGCGCTGACAGCGGGCGTGGAAGATCCGGAACTGGAGGCAGCGTATCGTGACTGATTGGCGGCCCGCATTGCAGCGCAAGGAAGCCCTGTGCGAGCTGGAGGCGCGGCTCAAGCTGGATCCCGAATCCATCGCACTGCGTTTTGAGCGCGCCTGCTTGTTCAATGAAATGGGACAGATCGAGGAAGCCAAGCAGGCCTATCTGGACGTGCTGACGCGCTCGCCCGGCGCACGTGGGCGCGCTGAACAATCTGGGCACATTGCTTTATTTCGCCGGTTACCGGACGGCGGCGCGCAGCGCGTATACCGAAGCCATTCGCCAGCATCCCGATCAGCCCATGGCGCACGTGAACCTGGGCAATCTGTTTCTGGAGGCGGGCGAACTGGCGGCGGCGCGCGAGCACTATGAAGCGGCGCTGTCCATCGATGCCCAATTCATCCAGGCGCATCAGGGGCTGGGGAATTTGCTTGCGGAACTGGGGCAGGAGGAAGCGGCGGCGAAACATCAACGCCTGGGCCACTGGGATCGCGTGCCAACCGAGCTGCCCTATCGCGGAGAGGTGGAACCGGTGTCGCTGCTGCTGCTGACTTCCGGCCGCCGGGGCGACGTTCCGATCCGGCATTTACTGGACGACAAGATTTTTCGGACTTTCGTGGTGATGCCGAACGTCTATGATCCCGATGTTCCGCTGCCCGAGCATCAAGTGGTGTTCAACGCCATTGGCGACGCCGATCTTTGCCAGCAGTCGCTGGACCGGGCCGTGACGCTGATGGAGCGCACATTTGCCCCGGTGATTAACTCGCCGGCGGCGGTGCTCGGTACGGGCCGCGCCGCGAATGCTCGCAGGCTAGCGGAAATACCCGGCGTGGTGGCACCCACCATCGCGACGTTCTCGCGCGAAGTTTTGGCCTCGCCTGACGCGTTGCGAGCTCTCGAGCATCGAAGATTGCGCTTTCCACTGTTGCTGCGAGCGCCAGGGTTTCACAACGGCCGGCATTTTCTATTGGTGGAAGACGCCACGGGGCTTCCAGCCGCGTTGGGGGAGCTTCCGGGCAACGAATTGACGGCTATCCAGTATCTGGACGCGCGCGGGGCGGATGGGCGCCATCGGAAATATCGGGTGATGCTGATCGGCGGCTGGCTGTATCCGCTGCACCTGGCGATTTCGGCGAATTGGAAGATTCACTATGTCACCGCGGACATGAAGGAGAACGCCGGATATCGCGAAGAGGAAGCCAGGTTTCTGGAAGACATGCCGGGCGTGCTGGGCCCGCGCTCCATGGCGGCGCTGGCGGAAACCCAGAACATGCTGGGGCTCGATTATGCGGGCATCGATTTTGGCTTAAATGCCCAAGGCGACGTTTTGCTGTTCGAGGCTAACGCTACCATGACCGTGCTTCCGCCCGAGCGCGATCGCCGCTGGGATTACCGGCGCGCAGCAGTGGAGCGCATTGAAGATGCCGTGCGCAAGATGCTGCTGGATAGCGCCAAAGCCAGGCATCAACCGGGTGGTCCCCACGCTGAACAAACCAGCCGCCTTGATCCTACGATATACTGGCATCCAGTTCAACAAGAACTGGAGACCAGGAAATGCTCTACCGTTTAATTCCGTTTGCAATCGTTGGCGCTGCTTTCACGCAGCTACCCGCTCCCGCTCAACAACTGACGCCGGCCCAGGTGCGTTTGGGAGAACGCGCCCCGCTGCCGCGCGCGCCGCTGTTTTTCCGTGAAGAATGGAAGATCGCTCCTGGCGCGGGAGAACATGCGGCTGGGCAAGACTCGGTTTGGAATACGCGGCTGGAGTTGAAACTCTATGGCGAATCGTCCAAAGACATTCAGGCGCTCGGAAGCCTGGGTGATCCCAACAATCCGCCGCACATCTGGACCGGCCTCTGCACCACGCCTTGCGCGGTGGCGCTGCGCAACAAAACTGAGGACGTGGATCTGTCCGGCTCGGCCAAGATTCGCTGGGTGACCAAGGTTTCCGGATTGCATCAGGTGCATCCGATCCTGAAGCTGGCCGATGGCACGTGGCTGGTGGGCGATCACGGCGATGGATCCACCATCGATTGGCTGGAAAGTGAATTTCCGCTCTCGGAAGTGCACTGGCTGAAGCTGGACGTCAACAAGGTTGTCACCAAGGGCAACTGGGTGGAACATCCGGACTTGAGCAAAGTGGAAGAGGTGGGATTCGCGGACCTGCTGCCGGGCAGCGGGCATGGCCCGGGTGGATGGTCCGACGTGGCGTGGATGGAAGTTTACGGCAAGCCGGTGATGAGGGAAGCGGGCGCGACTACGTCGTCAAAGTAAGCCTCGGGTTGCGAAGCATGCTCGCTTAGGACTCCGCCGATTCGCGGTGCTTTTCTGGTCCTGCCACTGGGCCGCGCTACCCGGCGAGGCAACCGCAAGCCGGACCTTAACGTTCCGTAAAGTTTGTAACGAGCGCTTCCCCTGCGCGTCGGCTTAGTAGACTAAGAATAAGCCGGTTTGCGGGAGTTACGCTTTTCAATTCCATTGCATGACGTCATACCATCGATCCTTGCCCATTTTGTTGCTCGCGTGCAGCTGCGCGGCTATGGCCCAACAAGCGACTCCTGAGGCCGCACCCGATCCGCCATTGCAGCCTGGCCAGACGGAGCAGGCGCCTCCCGCTCCCGACAAGCGCATCTTCGGTGTTCTTCCCAACTATCGGACCGCCAATGAAACCGCGGTCTACATGCCGATTACCGTCAAGCAGAAGTTCACCATCGCAGCCAAGGATTCGTTCGATTACCCACTGTTGGGCCTGGCGGCTTTCATCGCGGCCGAAGGACAACTGACCAATGCCCATCCGGAGTTCGGCCAGGGATGGCCCGGCTACGGCCGGCGGGTGGGCACCACGTACGCCGACCAAGCCATCGGCAACATGATGACGGAGGGCATCTTCCCCAGCATACTGCATGAAGATCCGCGTTATTTTCGGCGCGGATATGGCAGCGTGTGGTCGCGGACGTTTTACGCCGCCACGCGCGTTTTCGTGACGAAGACGGATTCCGGGGGAACGCGGTTCAACTTTTCTGAAGTCCTGGGCAACGCGACTGGCGCTGCTATTTCCAACGCTTACTATCCCGACACCCGCGATGCCGCCGACAACGTGGAGAAGCTGGGAGAGCAGATCGGCATCGATGCCGTTTCGCAAGTGCTGAAGGAATTTTGGCCCGACATCAAGCACAAGCTGTTTCACGGGCCGAATCCCAATCCGACCGCGGCCGAGCTGCGACCCTGAGCTAACAGCTTGTCAGGAAATAGCCCTTCCAATTGCGCAGCCGCCGGCGTGGCGCACGCGCCCACGCGTGCCGCATTCACACTCGTGGGAACGCGAGTTGTTCCGTATGAAGGTGTCGAGACGAGTCTCGACACGGCACGCAAGAGTGCGTGCGCCACATCAAAATGTCACGGTTATTTCCTGGCAAGCTTAACTCACTTTCTTTTTACCGGCCGGCACCGGGCTTTTCCCCGTCACCGCGCGAATGCGCGCCTCAATTTTGTGCGCATCGGATTTGCGCCGCATCTTCTTCAGCAGCTCGGCATAATCGAGCGCGGTCTGCGCCAGCAGTTCCAGGTTTTCGTCGTCGCTGGTCAGGAACACAGGCCGCCTGCTGCTCAAGACACCTTTTTTGTCGAGGATGGTGAGTGACAGCCGGTAGAGCGGCTCGGCCTCCGTTAAATTCTGCTTGCTGACATAAATCGCGGCCAGGGTGTTCAAGCTGGCCACGGTCTCGCTCTCGCGTGCGGTCAATACCTGCTGCACCAGCGGCTCGGCATCCACCGGCCGGTCCAGCGCTTCATAGAGCTCGGCCAGCTTCTCGTACTTCTCCGCCAGCTCCGCGCTGCCCGGTTTCAGCGCTTTCATCCAGATGAATAGCGCCTGTTCGCTGGCTTTTTGGGCCTCCGCAAAGCGCTTCTGTTCGGTATAGATAGCCGCCAGTTTATCGAGATTCCGGGCCACTTCCACGTCGGCAGGCCCCAGGCTGCCTTCCCGAATGGACAGCGTCCGCTTGAGCAGCGGCTCCGCGTTTTTCTTCTGTTCCAGGGCCAAAGCGGACAGCGCGTCGAGGGTGGGCAGCAGTTCCGGACTGTTGGGGGAGAACTTGGTCTCCTGGATCTTCAGCACGCGCTGGTACAGCCCTTCCGCCGCCGGCAGATTATGCTTGGCAACCGTTACGCGGGCCAGTTGGCTCAAATCCGGAGCCAGCTCCGCGCTCTCGGGGCCCGAGGATTTCTCGCGAATGGCAACCGCCCGCGAGAGATACTTTTCGGCGTCCGCGTATTCCGATGCCGTCTCCAGCACCCTGGCCACTCGCTCCAGAGACGGGACGAGCTTCGGATCATCGTCCCCATACTCACGCTCCATGATCCGCAACTCGCGCGCGATCAGTTCCGCCGCCTGATCGTATTTCATCTGCGCGAAGCTCACTCGCGCCACGTCGTCCACCGCCGGAATAATGGCCGGGTTCGCGCGGCCCAGCATGTCCTCTTTTAGCTCCAGGGTCTTTTGATAGACCTTTTCAGCGTCGGCGTAGCGTCCCTCGGCCGAATAGAAATCCGCCAGGTCTTCATGCGCCTTGGCCACGCGAGGGTCCAGCGGCTGCCACTGCGCGGCCTGCGTGACTGCGGCCAAGAGCGTTTTCTCCTGGGCCGGAACGGCTTGGGCCATGGCGTCAAACTCAGCCAAGAACAGTACTAGAACTAGGGTGACAATCATTGCAGGTGGCTTCATGTTGCCCGTTCCATCGACAGGATGGCGGAGGCTATATAGTCAAGGGCCTAGCCCTAAGGCCCAAATGAAACTATCCCGGTTGAAGTTGGATAAGACGGTCTCCAGTCTTTGCAACAATCTGTGCGACGTTTTGCCGTTGGGGCCACTTCTTCCTAGGTGATCCTTGTTCTGGCGTCCTGGGCTTTGACTTCCCTGGCTTCGGCGTCCTGGTGGCCGTTCCTGGGTATCTGGCTGGGCCAATGTGACGCCCTGGTGGCCCGGTGCCTGTTCCCGCTGGCGGTGATTATCCTTATCAGCGGCCTGGACGACCTGGCTTTGGACGCCATCTATCTATGGTCCTGGCTCTGGCGGCGGCTGCCGGCGATCCCGCGTCATATCCGTATCGGAGGAGAGAAGCATTGAAAAAAACATCGCCATCTTCGTCCCACTGTGGCACGAGCACGCCGTTATCGCCGGCATGGTGGAGCACAACGCTTCTGCCATCAATTACGGTAACTATCATTTCTTTATTGGAGCCTACCCGAACGACGACCCTACGCTCGATGCTGTCCGGGACCTGGAATCGCGCTTCCCGCATGTCCATCTGGCGGTTTGCCCCCATAACGGACCCACTTCCAAGGCCGACTGCCTCAACTGGATCTACCAGCGCATGCTGCTTTTTGAAGAGCACCACGGTACTCAGTTTGACATCGTGGTGACGCACGACGCGGAGGACTTGATCCACCCCGAAGCGTTCGCTTTCATCAACGCTTACGCCGATGAATATGACATGGTTCAGATTCCCGTGCTGCCGCTTCCTACGCCGCTCGCGCAATATCGTCCACGGCATTTACTGCGACGAATTCGCCGAATGGCAGATCAAGGATATGCGGGTGCGTCAGGCCATGGGCAGCTTTGTTCCCACCAACGGCGTGGGAACCGGGTTCACACGCCGCGCGCTCGAAAAACTGGCTAGCGCGGAGCATAATCTCATTTTCGAACCGGCCTGCCTTACCGAAGATTATGAAAACGGCCTGCGCCTGCACAAGCTGGGCTGCAAACAAATGTTCGTGCCTATCACCCGGCTGGGAAACAAGCAGACGGGCGGGAGCATCGTCGCCACGCGTGAGTTCTTTCCCCGCAGCGCGCGATCGGCCATCCGGCAGCGCTCCCGCTGGATTTTGGGCATCGGGCTGCAATGCTGGGAGCGCAACGGGTGGCACGGCAGCTTGTCGGAACGGTATTGGTTCTGGCGCGATCGCAAGGGCCTGGCGGGAAATCCGCTCAGCCTGCTGAGCAATTTTGTTTTTCTGTATGGTTTGCTCACTTGGATGGGCGCGCACATCGCCGCCGTTCCTTGGGGGCTGGCGAAATATTCACTGCATCCGGCGCTGTTGATCGCGACGCTCGCGATTCAGGTGATCCAGAGCGTGGTCCGTATGAGTTGCTGCGCGCGATTCTATGGCCTGGTGTTTGCACTGGCGGTCCCACTGCGAGCGGTATGCGGCAACTGGATCAACACCATCGCGACATGGAAAGCGGTGCGCTCCTACGTGCGGTCCCGCATCCGCCATGAGCCGCTGGTGTGGGTGAAAACCGAGCATGCCTATCCTTCGCGCAGCGCCCTGGTACAGCATAAACGCAAACTGGGCGAGATCCTGGTGGGCTCGGGCTTTGCCGAGGAATCCGATATACGCCGCGCGCTGGAGACGCTGCCGGCGGGAGAGCGCTTGGGCGAACACCTGGTGAAACTCGGCGTGATCAGCGACGACGAATTATACGAAGCGCTCAGTTTGCAGCAGAGCCTGCCGTCCGGGCGCCTGGAACCGTGGGTGATCAGCAGCCATGTGGCGCGCGCGCTACCTCGCCGCGTGGTGCGCGACTGGCGCGTGCTGCCGTTCCGGATCTCGTCCGGCAACATGTTCCTGGCCAGCCCCGAAATTCCCACCGACGATCTTACTCGCGTTCTGCGCGGATTCACGCGGCTGTCGCTGCGTTTTCATTTGGTGACGCCGCAGAATTTTGAAGAGCTGGCGGAAAGCCTGCTCTAGAGCCAGTTCGGCGCTTTTGCGATAGGCAATCATTCAGCCTACGAGGAAACGGCTAAAGACATCCAAGATGACATACAGGTGATAGCAGGTCCATTTCGCCGGGCCGCGCAGTTTAGTGATGTCCCAACTCCACAACTGGTTGGCTTGGGTGGCCAGCAACTCCGGCTTTTGATACGGCGGATGAGTCAGCGATCGCGGCGCTCGCGGCTTTCCCCACGCTCTTCCAGCAGTCGATACATGGTGCGGATCGAGCAATGAAAGCGGACCTCATCGAGCAGAGCTGCGTATACTTGCGCGGGCGAGCAGTCCTGAAACCGCTCCTCATGCAGACTGCTCAATACTGCTTGCTGTTCGGCTTCGGCTAAGGCCCGAGGTGAAAACCTCGGCGCGGCCGCTGGCTGGGGAAAAAGACGGCTGCTGCGCCGCTGGTGCCAACTGGCTCGCGGCACCGCCAATGCCCAGCAGGCTGGTTTCACACCTACCAGCAGGCTGAGTTGATCGACCGCGGCCATCACGGTTTCTCAGTTTCCGCGATCGGGCGACGCAATAGCCTGGCCACTTTTTTTGAACGTCAATAATGATGTGGGCTTTCTCCAGTTCTTCCTGGAGACGTTAATTGTGCCGGCGCAACTTGTCGTTGTCGGCGGCCAGCGGATTCCGCCGCGGCTGTGGACGCCTCTTTTGAGTAAAGTTTATGTACTGCGCGATCGGCTCTTTGCGCCAGCCGTGAAGAGTCGAGGAGTAAATTCCTTCTCGCCTCAGAATGGCGCCGACACCGCCGCCATTGACCAGGGCGCGGTCCGTCTCTTCTAAAATCCGCTTCTTCTGTTGAGCATCGCAAGCTGCCGTTTTAGTTGGATTTCCGCGAAGGGGCACCGCCCGCTTTTAATGGTATTACTAGGACTTTCCTGCGATCCGCCGGCAAAACAGTTGGTCGCGCTCAAGGCGATTGCTGTATACTGTCAGTTCCTGGAAGCAAAAACGGAATCCTGATGAAGATGACGCGGCTCAGTTGCCGAAGTCTCGTTCCAACGAGATGCAGCTCTGGCTGACCATCATTGCCTAGAATCTCGGGAACCTTTGGCGACGGCTGGCATTGCCGCAGAGGATCGCGAACTGGTCTTTGAATGGGCTTGCAACATCATTTGGTCAAAACCGGGGGACCTGATTAAGCATGCCCGCTATTGATGGCCGTTGCTGGCGGAGAGCCATCTGACTAGACTGTTCGGAGCGATGGTGCAGCGGACGGCGGCTCTCACGATCCGCGCAGGGTAGAGCTACCGGTCACTGGTTGTGGCGACCCGGAATCGAACTCAGGAAAGACCCCGAAGGGATTGGTGTCTGAAAAATCCGGTTCCAGCAATGGCGACAACTAGTCTTGAGGACTTCTCGATTGGATGTATAGGTTCAGCTGCTGGAAGGCCAAAAAGTTAATTCCGTATAAGGCGAAAATGAAAGGGAAAAACAATTGAGAATTAAAGCAGTAGGGTTGACAGCAATCGCGGGTTCGGTGCTTCTCTTTTTCGGCTTGCCTGCATTCGCTGACGAGGTGTCGGTTGAGTTTACCGGGGGCTATTCCACAACATTTGCCAACTCCAGCGGAGACTTTGGCGCTGGTATCTACACTGCGACGATCAATGGAGCGACGTCACCTGGTATCGTATGCGACGACTTCAGTGACGAAATTACTACGGATGAAACCTGGAATGCCCAGGTATATCAGGCTTCGAGCCTGGCTTCGGGCAACATAGGCAGCACCTTGTTTGGCGGCACCATCGGCTTGACCGGATATGCGGAGATTGCAACGCTGGTGAGCATGATGTTCGGCAACACCCCTAACAGCTATGACGGGTTAACCGGGATTACTCAATCTGAACTTTCTTCGGCGATCTGGGATATCACTACCCCAGGCGGCATTTCGGGCCTCGACTCAAAGGCGCAGGCCTTAGTTGCGGCCGTAGATTTGACGTTTAACGGCAACCCCTCGCAAGCCACGACGTACCTAGCCACGTTGACCGATCTCTTGATTCTGACTCCGGATCCGTTGACTGGCGTCGGATCAGGCGAGCCGCAGGAAATGTGGACGGTCACTAGCACGCCAGAGCCGTCCAGTTTGCCCTTGCTCGGCATCGGACTGCTGGCCTTGGTCGGAATGGGCTGGCGGCGTAATGCTCAATCTAGCGGCTCGGTAATCTCATAAAGGCAACACGGATTAGTTTTGTTTCATCGAACGGTTTTCGGTCCGGCGGTTCGTGCCACGTCGTTTTCCAGGTAGAACAATAAGGCCCGCGATGGTGAAGATTGTAGGCGCAGGCACGATTCGCGGATATTTTTCGATGCGTAACAGCTTGAGATGAGCCAAATAGAACAGTTGGGAAACTTTCTCCCAACGCAATAGATATTCATCCAGAACCTCTATCGCCGATTTGTGTTTCCGGGCAAACAGAAGGGCAACTTTGAGATACTTGAGGTTGAACCAAGTGTACGGCGATCGGTAGCACGTTGTGAAAAAGCCCTTTCACATTCGCGAACCGAAGGCGTGGGCACCTACGCTACACGGGCTATCAACAACCTAGATGTCCCCGCGTAGGGCGGACTTCAGTCTGCTGGGCTTTTTCAGCAACCTGCTCTAGACCATTTTCTTAGCCACCGTACTTCACTCGTAGATCGCGTAGTTGCTCCAGATCTTGCATGAGAGCTTCGCGATCCGGGCTCGACATGTCGTTGAACTTGAGCACGAATTGCACATCGCTGATCGCACTGTCCATTTGCGAGCGATTGAACGATCCGTCTTGCCAGGTGCGTTCGAGCAGGTCCATCTGGCCTTGAGCCGTGGCGACGCGATACCCGTCGCCCGGATTCATCGCTACCCGGTCTTGTGTTTGATTCAGATCCGACCAGGTTTTGTAGAACGTCCGCAGACCTGTCTGATAGGGGTCGGTCACGTTCGGGTAACTGCGACGATTAAATTGCGTTTGCGCTCCGGCCGGGACCGACATCAGCAGTAACGTTATAAGAAGCGCACTTAGAATGAAGGAGCGTCTCATACCCTACCTCCCTGTATATTGGACGCCCCAGAATTGGGAACGGTCTTTACTTGACGTAGTGCTGGAGGTCCCGCTCGCCTTCGTTACACTCGAATTCCATAATGTCGTCGCCCTGCTTTTGCCTGCGAATGAAGAATTTCATGGTCCAGGGCCGAGTGTAAACTTTGGGATCATCGAGAGTGGCTTCGTACTGGATGGTCTTGGGGTTGATCAGGGTGTAGCGCTCGACGACATGCAGCTGGTCGCTATGGAAATTGGCGGCCATGTCGAGCCAGGTCTCATCGTTGAAGCCGTTAACGTCAACCACTAAGGTGTCGCCTTCCCAATGGCCGACCGAATCGCCCATCCAGGTGTTAAGAATATCGCGGCCTTCGGGATGTTTGTGGGATCCGTCCGTGTGAATGATGCGAATCGCGTGCGGGTACTCGTACAGAAAGACCACGAGACCGGGCTTCTGGACCACTTCCCAGGGAAACGGAGTGTAGACCGCGCGCGGTACGCCGGGCAAATGACAATGTGCCTGAGGGTCGTTGGAAGCGTCCTTGAACAGCTCGGCTTTCTTCGCCAGCGCCCAGGGCTGATAGGGTATTTTGTGGTTGGGCGGATCTACAACAACGCCTTTTCCGGCGGGGATGCCATAGACCGCCTCATGATCCTCGACGTCGAACGGCGCGAGCGTGTCCGCCAGCCACAGGCCATTGAGGTCAGGCTTGCCGTCCGAGTCGCGTTTGAAAGCAGCCGGCAGATCGTCTTTGGGATCGTGCGGCCGCCCGAATTGCGCCGCTGCCCAGGGGGCTATCGAACATAGCCCCGCGGCCAGGCACAATACTCTTCCGATGGTGAACGTTCGCAACAGAACCTCTACGCCTGAACCGATCGAGTGATCTCAGGGGCGTGGATCGGTTCCAATTGGGCCAGCATTTCCTGGGTCCGGTGTTCCCACCACGGCGGCAAATGGAGCTTGGAGCCCAGATGCGCCTCATCCTCATCGCGGAAGAAACCACCGGCCTGGCTGCAAGCGCACTCTACCAGGATTCCACCGGGCGACCGCGTGTACATCGAATAGAAGTAATAGCGATCCTTAATATCGGAGGCGTCGGTGTATCCGAGTTCCTCGTAAATCGCCTTTTGCTCTTCGAGCTCTTCATGGCTATTCACGGCCAGCGCGACGTGATGCACCGTGCCGGCTCCGAAACCCCAGCTTCCAGCCAGGCGATCGGGATCGTGTTCCAGGATCAAAGTCCTGCCCGGACCTCCGGAACCCACTTCGAAGCGGTGATACTTGCCCTCCTGGCCGGTCTTGCGGAAGCCCAGAGCTTCGGTGAAGAAGCGCTCGCTTTCGGCCACTTCGCGCATCGAGAGCACGGTTCCATAGAAGCCGCGAACGGACTCGCCGGCTCCGATGTCCTCGGTTGTCCAGCCCTCGCGGTTGTCGCTTGCGTCTTCCAGAATCTCGAACGCCAGTCCAGCCGGGTGTTGGAACCGGATGTACTTCTGGCCGAAGCGTTCCTGAATGCCGCCATTCTCGATCTCGTGTTTATCGAAATGCTCTTTCCAGAACGGCAGAGAGCCCTTGGGCGCGGAATAGGCCGTCGCGCGGATCTGTCCGGACCCCTGGCGTCCGGTTTTCTGTCCATAGGGGAACGTGGTCATCACCGAACCTGGTTCGGCCTTCGCGTTCGCGTAGTACAGATGGTAGACCGGAATGGTGCCGTCCATCAGCACGGTCTGCTTGACCATGCGCAGACCGACGATCTGCGTGAAAAAGTCGATATCTTCTTGCGCTCTACCGGCGCACGCGGTGATGTGGTGAATGCCTGATACGTTGTACTTCATTCTTGTTCTCCAGTAGTCCAAATTACATCCAGAAGCATGACTGGTGCTTCCCGGAAAGTCGATAGCGCCAGATTGATAGTTTTCATCAACTTGACTGATTCGGTGCAGACGCCTCTTTCGCTAAGGCCAGCACGCGCCGCGAGCAGACCACCCGTCCGCCGCGCGCATACAATTCGTGATTTCGCTCCAGATCCGCCAGGTCGTAGACATAATTTGCCATCAACCCGGCGGATTGTTTGATTCCGGTTGCCGACGTGTCGGCAAGCCAATTGATTCTATCGAGCCGCGCGCCATTCTTCAAATGGAAACGCGCCACCGAATCCAGCGGTTCGGCGCCGCGTTTTTCATTCACCAGATACTGAGCACACAGCGGGATCAAACGCCGCTTCATTTGCCGGTCCAACTTTCCCGGCTCCAGGCTGCCATGCGCGGCGGCCAGCCACCTGTGGAAGCCCGGAATGGGCGACAGGGTGGCGAAGGTTCGAATTCGCGGCAGGCTCTTTTGGAGATCTTCGACCACCTGCTTGATCAACAAGCTGCCGAAGGGCACTCCGCGCAGCCCTTCCTGGCAGTTGGTGATGGAATAAAAGATGGCGCTGTCGGCCGATTGCGGGTCGTCCACGGCGGAATCGGGATCGAGCAAAGGCTGCACCCGGTCGCTCATGCCGCGCGTCAGGGCCACTTCAATAAAGATCAGGGGTTCCTCTGGCAGCGCGGAATGAAAGAACGCATAACAGCGCCGGTCGGCTTCCAGGCGCCGGCGAAGATCCGGCCAGCCTTGGATCTGATGCACGGCCTCGTATTCGATCAGTTTTTGCAAAACCGAGGCGGGCGACCGCCAGTCGATTCGTTGCAGCGTCAAAAATCCGCGGTTGAACCAGGAAGCGAGCAGATGGGCGAGGTCGGCGGCGAGGGTTTCCAGGCGGGCGCCAGCATCGATCTCGCGCAGCACCTGGCTCCGCATCTGGACCAACGCGCTGGTGCCTCCGGGGGCCAGATTCAAGCGGCGGAATAATTCCTGGCGGGGTGGTTCCACGACGCGCTGCAACAGAAGCAGGTTGTCGGACGACGGCTGCCTGCGGTAGGCATCGGCGGCGTTGCCCACTTGTTCCGGGTCAGGCGAGAACTCGCGATTCAGAATTTCGAAGAAAACTTGCCGATCCCCCGCGTCCAGCGATTGATATACAAGCAAAGCCTGGGCCGACAAGTCAGCGTCGGCAACGCCGCGTTCCGAAAGCAGGGCGCGGCATAGGGAAACCAGCTTGCGAATGGAACGGGGACTGCTGGAGACAACAGGAGTTCCGAACCTTGCGGTTAGCCCCAGAATACGCGCCAATCCCACGGGTTTTACTTTTGGTCCGGCGTGCTGTTGGGAGTACCGGCGAAGACCCTTCGCCCGTCCGGCAACTTTACGTTGCGCGCTGCGGCGGTATGCGAACCGTCTTTCGCGAGGAAGGCGTCGAGCGTGACCACGTCCCCGGTTTTGAGATCCGCCTTGCGCCAGCCCTGCCGGTAAAGCGCGTTAGGAGCCCCGGTTTCGATCGCCCAATTCACCGTGGTGCCATCGTCACCCTTCACATCCACATAAATGTAGGCGTGGGGATTCACCCAATCCACTTTGGTTACGACGCCGGTGAGCGTCACCTGTTTCTTTCCGTCAAACTCGGCGGCGAACGAATGATGGGCAAAAACAGGAACGGCGGGGACCAAAAGCCCTAACGCAACGGACAAGCCGGCGAAAGATATAATCTTCACTGCGATTTCTCCGAAGGGTTTTACCCTTCTGGTTAATATTGTCACGCGGTTCACGCACATCCGGGGCATTATCACGGCAAGTGATCCTGCCCATCCGATTTCAAAGCCCGCACGCGGGGAAATGCGACAAACTCGGTATGCTGTAGGAGAGAACGCACACATGAAGCTCAGTAACGATCGCATTTTGACCACCCACGTCGGTAGCCTGCCACGCCCGCAGGAGGTTGTCGATTGTCTTTTCGCGCAAGATCGCGGCGAGAATTACGATCCGGTGAAATTCGACCAGGTAGTCCGGCAAGGCGTGCTCGATGCCTTGCGGAAGCAGGTAGAAGCCGGAGTCGATGTCGTGAGCGACGGAGAGATGGGCAAAATCAGCTATGCCACCTACATCCGTCACCGGCTCACCGGCTTCGAGGGCGATTCGGCCCGCCCGACGCCCCAGGATTTAGAAGACTTTCCGGGTTACCGCGACCGCCTGGTTTCCGCCGGAGCATCGGCCAAATATCAGCGGCCGGTTTGCAAGGGCCCGATCGCGGTGAAAGATCTGGAACCGCTGAAGAACGATATTGCCCGCATGAAAGACGGCTTAGCGCAGGTGAACGCCGGCGAGGGCTTTATGAACGCCGTGTCGCCAGGGACCATCGCCGTCTTCCAACCGAACGAATACTATCCCACGCACGCCGCCTACATGCAGGCGCTGGCCGATGCGATGCGATCGGAGTACGAAACCATTGTGAATTCGGGCTTGCTGTTGCAGGTGGATTGTCCGGATCTGGCTATGGGCCGGCATAGCCGATTCCGCGACATGACCGATGATGAGTTCCTGCGGGCGGCGGCGATTCAGGTGGAAGCGCTGAATCACGCGCTGGCAAATGTCCCGGCGGACCGTGTGCGTATGCACGTCTGCTGGGGCAACTATCAAGGTCCCCATACGCATGATCTGCCGCTGGCAGAGATTTTGCCAATTGTCTTAAAAGCCAAGCCTCAGGCGCTGCTGCTGGAAGGGGCGAATCCCCGACACGAGCATGAATGGGAGATTTGGTCTCATCAGAAGCTTCCCGACAACAAGATTTTGGTTCCGGGCATTGTCGCATCGAGTTCCAATTACATAGAGCATCCGGAATTGGTGTCGCAGCGGATCATCCGCTATGCCGGCCTGGTGGGACGCGAGCGCGTCATCGCCGGGACCGATTGCGGATTTGGAACTTTCGCCGGTTTCGGCCCCGTGTATCCCGATTTCTGCTGGCTGAAGCTGCGCGCGCTGGCTGACGGCGCTCAACTGGCGTCCCAAAAATTGTGGGGCAGAGTCAGCTCGGCGGCTTGAGTTTGCGATCAAATATCCGATCATGAGAACCACGTTGTACTCCGCCGCTTTGGCCGTATTGGTCTTGGCGGAAAATCTTGCGGGCGCATCCGCTAATCCGCGCACCTACGATGGCCATCCCAACCTCAACGGAATCTGGCAAACCTTGAGCACGGCCAATTGGGATCTTCAAGACCATCCGGCGGCGCCCGGTCCGTTCTTCCAGTTGGGCGCGGTGGGCGCAGTTCCATCCGGCCAGGGCGTGGTAGAGGGAGGCGAGATTCCGTACAAGCCCGAGGCGCTCAAGCAAAAAGAGGCGAATTTCAAGAACCGCTGGAAAGACGATCCGGAAATCAAATGTTACATGGCCGGCATCCCGCGCGCCAATTATATGCCGTATCCGTTTCAGATCGTGCAGACGCCCAGCACCATCCTGATGGCCTACGAATACGCCAGTGCGAACCGGGTGATCAACATGACCAAGACGCCACTGGAAGCATCGGTGGATACCTGGATGGGCACAGCTAATGGCCATTGGGAAGGCGACACCCTGGTGGTGGATAATATCGGCTTCAACGATCAGAGCTGGTTCGATCGTGCCGGCGATTTCCACAGCGATCAGTTGCATGTGATGGAGCGCTTCAATCTGATCGATGCCGATCATATGAACTACGAAGCCACCATCGAAGATCCCCAAGTGTTCACGCGTCCCTGGAAAATCAATCTGGTGTTGTACCGGAATATCCGGAAGGATGCGCAATTGACCGAATTCAAGGGCGTGGAATTCGCCGAACAACTGCTGTACGGCGACGTGGTGAAGAAAACGAAGTAGGAGGTTCCTTGTGAAATCCCGATCCCTGTTCCTGGCCTTCAGTTTCGCGATGGGCGGCCTGGCTTTCGCCCAGACCAGCTCCAGCAACTACACGCCTCCCAAGACTGCCTGGGGCGATCCGGATTTGCAGGGTGTCTACACCACCGACGACCTGAACGGGGTCCCCATGGAGCGCCCGAAAGAATACGGTACCCGCCGCTTTCTGACCGAGCAAGAATACGCCGCGCGCTCCGAAGAAGTGAAGACGGAGCGAAGCACCATCAATACGGGTGTTCGGCCCACCACTGGATTCTGGGCTCTCGTTAAGAACGGGGGCGTGGATGCGGCCGCGGCTCCGGCGCAGTGGATCGAGTATGCCAAGGATGCGTCGCGATTGACGTCCCTCATCGTCGATCCGCCCGATGGCCGCCTTCCCGCGCTTACACCGGAAGGCCAAAAACGCCGCGCATCGCAACCGCAGTATTACAACATGCGACCGGCGTCGTACCTGGACTTGAGCATGTATGACCGCTGCATCACGCGGGGCGTTACTGGGTCGTTCTTCCCTTCCATTTACGGGAACGGATCGCAGATCTTGCAGGCGCCCGGAGTGGTCGCCATCCGCTACGAGATGATTCACGAAACGCGCCTCATCCCGCTGGACGGCCGCCCGCATGACAGTTCCGGGCTGCGATCTTACATGGGCGATCCACGCGGCCATTGGGAGGGCAACACGCTGGTTGTGGAAACCACCAACTTCATCGGCGATAAGGTGGACGTCGGCGGCGTGCCTTATAGCGAGGATTTGAAACTGACCGAGCGCTTCACGCGAGTGGGTCCCAATGTCATCGACTATAAGGTGACCATTGACGATCCTGTGGGGATGGGGCCGCGCAGATCCAACAGCGTGTGCAGCTTCACCGCCGCTTTCTCCTCACGGAAGTAAGCCCATGGAAAGACCGCAAGACAGAGATCGATGGTGGTGGAATCGAGCGCATACACGGTAGCGTTCAGATCGATGCCCAGTGGTTCGGTCGCATACATCGGGCGCGCGATGGCGATCAGCACTTGAGCAAAATCGGCATAGATGCGCCAGTCGCGCGTCTCGTTCGCGTCGGCCAGAGTCGAGCGGGCGATGCGGCCGCGAAATCCCAAGTGATAGAGTTTGCCCGGCACCGACCGAAGGCCGAGTTCAATGTCGCGGAGGCTTTCGCGGAAGGTCAACTGTGCAAAACTCATGCACAAAAACTGATCGTGACAAGAAAAGCCGCGTGTTTTGTAATTACCGTCGTAACGCCTGACGCATTTCTGAAACTCGTGGACGGGCCAGTGTTCCATGATCTGCGCGAAGACCAATTTGCCGTGGTACATCCCCCATTGTCTGCCCCCGTCCCTACCTCTTGGAGCCGTCCACGCCGAAAAAGTGTCAAGTCGAAAACGTTCGGGATGCCAGTCATCCCCCATCATCACTGTCGGTTAGCGGGAATCCCTTGAGCCGTAACCGGACAGCAGTGAAGGTGACCATTGACGATCCTAAAACTTTTACCGCACCCTGGACGGTGGAATTCCCGATCCGTCATGAGCCCGGGTATCGGATTTTCGAGTACGCGTGCCATGAAGGCAATCACGCCATGCACAATCGCCTGAGCGCCGCCCGTGCCTTGGAACGCGAAGACGCCCAGAAGGCTGCTGCGAGCGGTTCAGGCCCGCGATAGTGCTGACTCCCCTCTTCTAATCCGAAGCCGTAGCCTGGCAGTTCGTTCTCCCCTTTGCTCGGCAAGGCCCGGAGTCTGCGCCCACCCATTTGCATGCATACCGTTACATCATGTTGAGTGATCTGTGATATCACCGTGTCAATCTAGCCATCAGACATGGACTGGTGATATGTTTTCTACAGTTTGTAAAGCTTGCAGTTTCAGGGTCTATTCAAGGGAGTCTCAACTTGCGAATTCTGAAGAACCGTGCAGTTCTTGTCGCCGGCGTTTTGATTTGCTCTTGCCTTGCCTTCATGCCTACGCATGCATTTGGTCAGGTGGCCGGCACCGCGTCCATATCGGGACGCGTAACAGATGCCTCGGGCGCTGCGGTCCCAGCGGCGACCGTCACAATTAAGGACACGGACACATCCGTGAGCCAAACTGTCAACACCGATGAGCAAGGTCGATACCTGGTACCGGATCTTCCCATCGGTCCTTACCAAATCACTACTTCCAAAACTGGCTTCCAGAATGCGCTCCACAGCGGCATTACATTAACCGTTGGAAGCGCTCCAGTAATCGACTTCCAGTTGAAGGTCGGACAGGCGACCGAGACGGTGAATGTCTCCGCCGAAGCCGCCCAAGTGCAAACCACCACTTCGGCGGTATCTTCGCTGGTGAATCAAACCCAAATGCGAGAGTTGCCGCTCAACGGGCGCGATTTCGAACAACTGATTCTGCTCGCACCCGGTGTGGCGACTTACCCGGAAGGCGGAAGCAGCGCGCTCACTTCAGTAGCGAACGCCTACTCGATTTCGGGCACCCGGCCGGAAGGATATGCCAACACGCTGGACGGCGAAGATGTTTTGAACTGGTGGCAGCGTAATGCCGGTGCCAACGTTACGGGCACATCGCTCGGTATCGAGGGCATCGCCGAGTTTCAGACGTTGACAAGCACCTACGGCGCTCAATACGGAGGCAACGGCGGTGCGGTGAACGCCGTGTCGAAATCGGGCACCAACGAATTCCACGGGTCGGCATACGAGTTCTTTCGCAACAGCGACCTGGATGCTCGCGGCTTCTTCGATGGCGCCTCGGTGCCCCCGTTCCGCAAAAACCAGTTTGGCGCCAGCCTTGGCGGACCTATTAAGAAGAACAAAATTTTCTTCTTCGTCAACTACGAGGCTATCCGGCAGGTTCTCGACACGACGTACGTAAACTTCGTTCCGAGCGCGGCTGTGCACCAAGGCATCGTGTATGGAGGAGCCAGCACTCCGACCACCTACGCTATTAACCCGGCGTCGGCTGCCATGCTGGCACTCTACCCGCTTCCGCAAGTTCCCACCAGCAATCCGGATGTCGGCATCTACAATTATGTGGGCGCTCAGACCTCGCCCGAGAACTTTGGCCTCGGCCGCGTGGATTGGAACATTTCCGACAAAGATTCGATGTTCGTACGTTTTGAGGGTGATTTCGGGACCCGAACCACTTATGCCGGCTTCGGTCTTTGGCCAACCTACGACGTCACTCACAATCAGTTCTTCACCGTGGGGGAGCGTCATATCTTTTCGCCCAACCTGATCAGCCAGTTCACGTCCTCCTTCTCGCGTCCGGTGACGGGAGAGACACAGCCGACTCCGCACTCCGCGCTGCAGTTGTTTACCCCAGCCCGCTCAGACGTATTCGTGGCGTTGCCGGAAGGCCTGGGCGCTCTCGGATCTTCGTTCATCGCCCCATTCCAGTATCTTCAAAACAAATTTACGGAGACCGAGAACATGGATTGGATCCATGGCAGCCACGATATCAAGTTTGGCTTGGGGTTCAAGCGTGAACAGCTAAACCCATACGCGTACACCTATTGGAACGGCTTCTATCTGTTCCTGACGCTGCCGAGCTTTATGGAGGGCAATCCGTTCGAGTTCACCGGGGCGCCGAATGGCGGCACCAACGCCAACCGGTACGAACGTACGATTTCGCTGGATCCTTACATTCAGGACGACTGGAAAGTCAACAGCCGGCTGACCATCAATCTCGGGTTACGTTACGAGTGGGAATCCAACCCAATCGAGACACGGAATAACTATTACAACGTTGTCGGGCCTCCTTTTGGAACCAGCTTTCAAAATGTACCCAATGCGTATGTGAGCAACCCTTCGAATAAGAACTTTGACCCACGAGTGGGGCTGGCGTGGGACGTGTTTGGAGATCACAAAACTTCGGTTCGCGCTGGCTTCGGGATTTTCCATGATGTGTTCCAAACCTACACATTCTCCTCGGCCTACACCTCCAACCCGCCATTCCAAACGGTGAATCAGTTCTTCGGGTTTAGCCCTGACCCCAATTGGCCGACGCCCTTCGTTGGTGGCGGCAACCCGGTTCTGAGCCAGACGAATGGAACGTATTATGGGATTCATACCACCCCGTATACGATCGAGTACAACGTCAATATCCAGCGGGAGCTATTTGCGAACACGCTGCTCTCGGTGGGTTATACCGGAACGCGCGGTGTCCACCTGTTGGCTTTCCATGACTTCAACGCGCCTGTCCCGACGGTTATTGACGGCGTCGATCATTTCGCAACCGTAGCTAATGGCGTCGGAGTCCAGAATCCGCGTCCCTATTCGGCCTTCGGCGCTCTGGACATGACCGACACCAGCAGCTATTCCAGCTACAACGCGATGCTGGTGAGCCTAGAGCATAAGCTTTCGGCGAATTTCGTGGCGCAGTTCTCGTATACGTATTCGCACTGCATCGATAGCGCCTATACCTACGGCGGATTGGGATTCAATAACGGTAGTTCCGCCATCACCAATCCCTATGATTGGGACGCCGACAAGGGGAACTGCAGCTTCGATCTTCGCCACGTAATCTCGGGCAACGTGGTTTACCTTCTGCCCTTGCACGGCAACCGCTGGAAAGACGGCTGGCAGATCACTGGAATTCAAGCCTGGCACACTGGTGTGCCATTCTCACTGTCCGAAGGCGACCAAGCGGACCTCCAGAACAACTTCGGGTCTGCGCGTCCGAGTTACGTTAGCGGCTGCAACGTCTACGCCAACCAGAGTGTAACCAACTGGTTTAACAGTGCATGCTTTGTCGCCTCACCCTACGGTACAGTCGGAAACCTGGGCAGGAACAATATTATCGGTCCAGGCTATGTAGATACCGATTTTGGCGTGTTGAAAAGTACGCGGATCAACGAGAAGTTTAACCTGCAGTTCCGCGCGGAGTTGTTCAATATCTTTAACCACGCGAACTTTGCCACGCCGGGTGGTGGAGTCTTTACTGCCGGAGTGGTTCCCACAGCGGTTACCAATGCGAACCAGATCACCTCGATCGTCGGGAACGCGCGCCAAACGCAGTTCAGTCTGAAGCTGATTTTCTAAGCAACTGATCCTGCCCAAGCGGAAGAGGATGGCTGGCAACAACGGCTCTCATCCGCTTGGGCTGTTTCATCTTGGGCGAACGCCGAATAGCGGTGGGGTCTCCGCGGATGTCGAACGCGTCATCGAGAACGTCCGGACTTACTTCACCTCAGGTACTTGTCAAACCACGTGAGTTCTTCATAAAGCACGTGCTCCATGCTTTCTTCTCCCCGATAGCCGTGCGCCTCGGCGGGCAACATGACCAGGCGCACGGTGCCGCCATTTCCACGGATGGCCGCGTAGAAGCGTTCGGACTGGATCGGATAGGTCCCGGTGTTGTCGTCCGCCTCGCCGTGGATCAGCAAAACGGGCGTCTTGATTTTGTCCGCAAACCAGAAGGGCGACATCTTGGTGTAGATCTCAGGCGCTTCCCAGAAGGTGCGCCGCTCCGATTGAAAACCGAAGGGCGTAAGCGAGCGATTATACGCGCCGCTTTCGGCCACGGCCGCCCGAAACAGCTTGGTATGGGCGATCAGGTTGGCGGTCATGAACGCGCCGTAGCTATGCCCGAAAACGCCGATGCGTTCGCGGTCCGCCACGCCCATCTCGACGGCCTTATCGATAGCCGCCTGCGCGTCCATTTGCAACTGCTCGACGCAGGTGTTATTCACCGTATCGGCATCGCCGACGATCGGCATGGCGGCGTTGTCCAGCAGCGCGTATCCGGCAAGCGCGACCAGTTGATGATAGTTGAGCTCCGGAAAGGCTTGGGCCTCATGCCCGGTCACCTGACCGGCGGTCGCAGCATCGCTGAATTCGTAAGGATACGCCCAGACCACCGTAGGCAGGCGCTTGCCCGGCGTGTAATTCGCGGGCAGGTAAAGGGTGAAGGACAGAGGCACTCCATCGGCCCGTTTGTATGTGACCAGCTGTTTGGTGATGCCCGCTGCTTGCGGCATCGGATTGGGATAACGGGTGAGGGCCTTCAGGCTATTCTCTGTTCGAAGAAAATAGTTCGGCGGCTGGGTGGGATTTTCGCGGCGCGTGAGCAGGCGCGTTCCGGTGTCGTCCAGCATGGCAATCACGGCTTCGTACGCATCGCTGGCTTGGAACAATCGGTCGGATTTTAAGGTAGCCAGGTTGAATCGATCGAGAAATGGGTGATCGCCTGAAGGCGACGCCCCCACGCCCGCCAGGTAAATCTCATCGCCGGTTTGGATCACGATCCGGCGCCCGTCCGGCGTAGTCTTGAACACCGGATCGCCAGGGTCGTGATACTCGTCGCGCTCATTGCGTTTGAATATGACGCGGCCTTCTGAACCCGGCTTTTCGAGATCGATTTCGAAAGTCCGGACAATGCGCTCCTTGCGCTCATAGTCCTCCACCAGCGCTTGGCCGTTTGCTAACGGCCACATCCCACGAAAGCGTTCCGGGGTTTTGAAAACTTCCAGCGGCTGGGCCTGGAAAGGCGCAGGGAGGACCAGGATCTTGTCGCGGAAGGGAACGGTCTCTTTTGGATTGCCATGATCGAGGGCTTCCGCCCAAGTAAGAGTGGCCGGCTTTTCCGGCAGCCACGCGATGGAACGAGGGCCAGTGCGAACGCCGGCGAGCGGCACCCGCTCCGCCAGCGGAAGACTCGCCACCTTGTATTCGAATTTCCCGCCGCGACCCCAGACTTCGATTTCCTCCGGGAAAAGGCCGCAGGGCAGTTGATATGAATACGGCTTGTGCAGGTAGCCCACGAGCCAATGCCGCTGATCGGGCGAGGGGCGCACCATGGTATACATGCCCAGGTTTTCCAAGCAGGCTCACTTGGCCTGTCGCGGAGTCGAGATACGCCAGTTGCGAGGTCGCGTAATAGTCGAAAAGATCTTCGTCATGAGGACTGCCCAGCAGATCTTCGTAGGTGGGCGCCGGGCCGGCATGTCCGAGGCTTTCCTGTACGTGCGGACCTTGCGGGATTGCACTTTCTTCGGGCGGCGCCCCCCGTCCGGCCGGGATCAACCGGACCAGCAGCTGGCGATTGTCACCCATCCATGCCACCGGCCCCATTCCCTCGCGCTGTTGCGCCGGCAGAACGCCATTGATTCTGCCACCGGCGCTTCTATCAAGAACGCGACGCGTCGCTCCCGTGGCGGTGGTTCCCAGCCATAACTCGATGCCGTCCGCGAGCATGTTGGTGAAGGCGAACCGTGTTCCGTCCGGGCTCCAAACGGGCGCGCTCAGCTTCGGATCGCGCGGCAGAGCCACTTTGATTTCTTGCCCGTCGGACAGACGGCGGATCACGAGCGAGGTATAGTAGGGCGCCAGGTGCATACCGTTGGTGCGAACGTCAATGCGGATTCCGGCCAGGCGCAGCATGGGTTGGGCAACCTCGGCGATCGGGCGGGTAGCGGACTGGCTGCAGAAAAATCGCGTAATCGCGTTGCGGACTGACGGAAACCACCGGAGTGGGAAGCGCCCGCAGTGCATCGCGGACAATCTGCGGCGGCTGCCGGTAGGAGCTGTCGGCGGCGAGCAGGAACGCTGCTATTAAGAGCGTGCCGGCGGCTGCCCGGAAGAAGCTTCCTCCGGCCACGCCCTGACGTTGAAGAAGGCCCGGAGGGCCTGACAGGTGTAGTTTCACATCTCCTCCAAATGGATGAGAAATCGGCCTTCTACCGGGAGGACGTCGCGATCGATTTATATCAGTCTAACGCGGTTTAGCTCTTCTTCAAGGGCGGAGGATCGCCTTGGTCAGATTAGCGGCATCGTGGGCGACCGGGACACGCGCGAGCGCCTGAAATCGGCACTATTTCGATGTTCTGGTTTTCCGCGGGTACGTTACAATAGTGCTCGTCACGGAGAGGTGGCAGAGTGGTCGAATGCGGCGGTCTCGAAAACCGTTGAACCTTTACGGGTTCCGGGAGTTCGAATCTCCCCCTCTCCGCCATCTATCTCAATCGACAATAGAAAACGCGCGTCGTCGCGGCAACGCCGCTCGACTTGCATGCAACGATGGTATATTCTAGGCTTCGGTCGCGAAAACGAGGACCCGAGGGAGCTGAATCCACCATGGCGAGTCGAAGAGAATTCATTCAAGCAGGTATTGCGGCGTCCGTGCTGCCGATCGCAGTCGCAGGCAGAACCTAGCGCCGAGCGCGCCGTTCAGGCGAGCGCCCGATCAAGTCAACTTCTATAAGGTGATTTTCGACGAGCGATTCCCGGCTAGCGTCGCTTTTGGCGAGGAGTGGAAGGCGCGAGGCGCAGCCGTTCACGCGATCCGCGGCGATATCACCGATTTGTGGTTCCACGATCTCGATCTCCAGTGGAAGAAGCGGCCGGTGGCGATTGCCGGGTTGACCGCCCATGGCCCTTTATTCTGCCTGGAACGACTGGCGTGGGATCGCGGCATGCGCGTTGTGTCCCGCGTTGAGCAACCGAGCTGCGACCCGGATGGCGAACCGCTGACCTCTTGGGTGATTGCTCCTAAGAAGTCTAGTCCGAAGGAGCGCGTATAGCATGCTACCGCCTGGCGTAAATCAAAAGGATTTTTCGGACGCGCTGCAAGCAATTCGAAGAAGCCGTCGGCAAGGAATGGGTTTTCATCAGCGACGAAGACGTGGCGCTCTATCGCGATGCCTATTCGCCGTTCTGGGGCGAGCCCGAAGAACGCGTCGCATCGGCCGCCGTGGCGCCCTACACGGTAGAGCAGGTGCAGGCGGTGATGAAGACCGCGAACGAATACAAGATCCCGGTGTATCCGATCTCTACCGGAAAGAATCTCGGCTATGGCGGCTCGGCGCCGAATCTTTCGGGCAGCGTAGTGCTTGATCTCAAGAGGATGAACCGCATCCTGGACGTGAGCGAGCGCAACCACTCCGCGCTTGTGGAGCCGGGCGTCAGTTATTTCGATCTTTACCGCTATATCCAGGAACGCAAGCTGAAGGTCTGGGTGGACGTTCCCGATCCCGGCTGGGGCAGCCCGATCGGCAACGCGCTCGATCATGGAGGCGGGTATCTGCGCTCGGAATTTCGCGTGCATTTCGATTCGCACTGCGGAATGGAAGTTGTGCTGGCCAACGGCGACCTGCTGCGCACGGGCATGGGCGCGATGCCCGCCGCGCAAACCTGGCAGCAATACAAGTTTGGATTCGGCCCCTGGATCGACGGCATGTTTTCGCAGTCGAACTTCGGCGTGGTCACCAAGATGGGGCTCTGGCTTATGCCGGAGCCGGACGCTTATCTCACCGGGACCGTGACGGTGCCGAAGTACGAAGACCTTGTCCCGATGGTGGATGTTCTCACGTTCCTTGAGAACTCCGGCATATCGAACGGCATGCCGGGCCTGGGCAGTCCGATTTTGGGCGGCTTCATGATGCCTCCACGAGCGCCCGAAGTGACTGCGATGCTGGAGAGAGACGGCGTGGAGGGGGCCGAGCTGCACAAATATGCGCAGGGCAAGGGCATCCCGTTTTGGAACTGCACTGTCAAGTTCTATGGGCCGGAGAAAGCGATCCGCGCGCAGTGGGAGTACGCGCAGGAGAAGTTTTCAGCGATCCCAGGCGCTAAGTTTCAAGATGGCGAATTCTACAAACTTCCGCTGACCCCTGAGCAGTTCAACAAGGTCCATAAGCCGGAGTTTGGAATCCCAAGCCTGGAGATGTTTTCCATCGGCGCCCGCTCGCCTTCGAATCCCACGCCCACTAACGGACACATCTGGTTTTCGCCGATTATTCCCAGAACCGGCGAAGCGATCCTCGAAGCAAACAAGGTTTTCTCTCAAGCTGCAAAAGATTATGGGCTGCCCTTGCTCTCTTTCAGCCTTCCGTCGACCTATTGGACGCGATCCTTCATCTTTCTATTCGGCTTTCCGATCACGCACGACATCGCCACCAACAAGAAAAATCGCGAGATCTTCAAGCAAGTGGTTCGTGTGGCCGCTGAACATGGCTGGGGCGAATACCGGACTGCTCCGGCGTATCAGGATGAAGTGATGGCGACGTATTCCTTCAATAATCATGCGCTGCGGCGTTTTCACGAAACGGTGAAGGATGCCGTGGATCCCAACGGGATTATCTCGGCAGGGCGTTACGGGATTTGGCCCAAGCATCTGCGGGGGACGAAGGCATGAAGAGCGCCGCAATAGGGCTATTTTTGTTGGTTTCGCTCGCATTCAGCAGTTCGGCCTTCGGCGCAGACGAGGCGACCCTTCAGAAGGGCGAGAAAGTATTCGACTATTGGTGTGCCACTTGTCACGGTCCGGGATTGCCGGGCACGGTCGCATTGCAGACCAAGTACCAAGGCGCCAAGCCAGCGCTGCTGAGTGAACGTACGGATTTAATTCCGCCTGTCACCAAGACATTTGTACGAAAAGGCGTCTCGATTATGCCGTTTTTTAGGAAAACCGAAATTAGCGATGCTGATTTAGACGCCTTGGCCGCTTACCTGGCCCGCAACAACAAAGCTCGTCATCCTTGATGTAAGCCCTGATTCGCCGCCTGTTGACCGGGACGTATAATAGGAAACTTCGACAGCGCCCGGCGCCGCTACCTCATCACGCCGGACCAAGGAAGACACGAATCATATGGCTCGCATCGTTCTCGGAATCGGCACGTCGCACGGACCTATGCTCTCTATTCCCTCCGAGTATTGGAAGGATCGCGTGACGGCCGATTGTGCCGAGAAACAGCATCCGTTTCGCGGCAGCACGTACACATTTGATGAATTGGCGGCGCTGCGGGGCGGCGAAAATCTTCCCGATCAAATTCGCCCGGAAGTGTTATGTGATCGTCATGCGCGGTGCCAGCGGGCCATCGCCGCGCTGGCCGATACCTTCGCGGCAACGGGAGCGGACATGGCGGTAATCGTGGGCAACGATCAGTTGGAAGTGTTCACGCGCGAAGCGATTCCGGCGTTTAGCGTCTTCCGGGGGCCGTATGTGGAAGGTATTCCGCGCACGCCCGAGTTTCTGGCGAAGCTCAACCCGGCCATTGCGCGCGCCGAGCTGGACCGCACGCCGCAGGTCTACACGCAGTATCCCTGCCTGCCGGACGTAGGGTGGCACGTCACCGCAGCACTTACCGCGGACGGTTTCGACATCACGCAGATGACGCGGCTGCAGACCGGCGAAATCGGCTCCAACGCCGCGCCGCACGCCTTCGGGTTTGTTTACCGGCGGATCATGCGCGATCAAGTGACGCCGCACGTGCCGGTTTTTATAAATACGTTCTATCCGCCCAATCAGCCGCCGGCTGCGCGCTGCTTCGAATTTGGGCGTGCGCTGGCGCGGGCTGTGGCGTCCTGGCCCGAAGACAAGACAGTGGTGATGCTGGCGTCGGGCGGCATGACGCATTTCGTTGTGGATGAAGAGCTCGACCGTGAGCTGCTAGGCGCGATGGGAAGGGGCGACGCAGACGCGCTGGGGAAGGTGCCCGAGACCGTGTGGCAGTCCGGGACATCGGAAATCAAGAACTGGATTGCGGTGGCGGGTGCGATGGCGGAAGCAGGAATGAAAATGAAGCTGGTGGACTATGTGCCGTGTTACCGATCCGAAGCTGGGACCGGCAGCGGACTGGGATTCGCGGTGTGGGAGTAATGAAAGCCGCTTTCATCGAACAGACCGGCCCGCCGGAAGTGCTCCTATTCGGCGAGCGCCCCATGCCAGCGCCTGCCGCGGGTGAAGTGCTGGTGAAGATTGCGGCCGCGGGCGTCAACTTCGCAGATATCAACGTGCGCAGCGGAGTCAACAAAGTTCCACTGCCTGCGATTCCCGGCATGGAAGCCGCGGGCACCATCGAAAAGATCGGCGACGGCGTCACCGGCTTCGCGTTGGGAGACCGCGTGGGTTACGTGATGGTGCGCGGCTCATACGCCGAATACGCGGTAGTCCCCGCGAAGATGCTGGCGCGCATCCCGGAAGGCACCAGCTTGGAAACCGCGGCGGCGGCCATGCTGCAAGGTTTCACCGCGCATTACCTCACGCAAACCACTTATCCACTGAAGCCGGGAATGACGGCTCTGGTTCACGCTGGCGCGGGAGGCACCGGCCGGCTGCTGGTGCAATTGGCGTCACAGGCGGGCGCGCGTGTGATCGCTACCGTCGGGAGCGAGGCGAAGGCCGCCATTGCGCGCGAAGCGGGCGCCGCGGAGGCGCTCCTCTACGAACAGCAGGATTGGGTGGCGGAAGTGAAACGGATCACCGGCGGCGAAGGCGTCGACGTGGTTTACGATTCGGTGGGCAAGACCACCTTTCTCAGAGGCCTGGATTGTCTGAAGCCGCGCGGCATGATGATCCACTTCGGCGTTTCGAGCGGGCAGATTGAGCCACTCAATACGCGGGCGCTTACCGAGCGCGGCTCGCTTTATCTCACCCGGCCCACGCTGCTCACGCATGTTTCCAGCCCCGCGGAGATTGCGTGGCGGGCGGAAGATATTTTCCGCTGGATCGGGGAAGGCAAGCTCAAACTGCGCGTGGAGCACGAATATCCGTTGTCTGAAGCTGCGCAGGCCCATCACGATCTGGAAAGCCGCGCCACGGCCGGGAAGATCATTCTGCGAACCGCCTAATGGCCCGCTACGGTTTCCAGCCGCCCGCCAGAAGCCGCTTCCAGCGCGGCGGCTTCGGGCGACTTCGATACCAGCACAATCGCAATCGCCGTAATCAGCGCCGGCACCGCAACCAGCTTCAGAAGATTCGGGCCTGAGACACCGATTTCGAGCAGCACGCCTCCCAGATAGGGCCCGAGGATGGAGCCGCAGCGTCCGATGCCGAGCGCCCACCCCAAGCCTGTGGCGCGCGCCGCAGCCGGATAATAGGCGCTGGTGAAGGCGTTCATCGAATTCTGTCCGCCGATGGTGCAGAAGCCCGCGCCGATGGCGCTGGTGGTCAGCAGCAAAGCATTGGTGCCCGCCGAGCCGAGGCTGAGGAGGCACAGCGCGCTTCCAACAAAGGCGATCCCGAGGATCCATTGCGGCTTGGTTTTGTCGCTCATGTAGGCGAATAGCAGAGCGCCCACGATGCCGCCCGCGCTGTAAAGGCTGGTGATCAGGCTGGAGCGTGCGATGGAAAGCCCGCCCGTCTTCAGGACGGAAGGCAGCCAGTTCAGGATGAAGTAGAGCGCCAAGATATTCATGAAGTAGGCGGTCCAGATCAGCAGCGTGCGGGTGGTGTAGCCGCCTTCAAAGAGCAGGCGCACGGGGAAGTGCTCTTTTTCGGAACCCGCCGGGATCTTCGGCTCCTTCCAGCCCGGCGCGAGGAGTGCCACTACCTTCGCCAGTTCCGCGCGCGGCTCGGCGGAATTCAGAAGCTGGGGAAGGGAATTGGGGAAGCTCCAAAGGGCGAATGGCAGCATCAGCAGCGCGGCCACGCCGCCGAAGATCAGTACCGCTTGCCATCCGTACCTGGGGATCAGCGTGGCGCTGACCGTGCCGCCCACTACGCCGCCTAACGAGAAGCCGGCGCCGGCGATGGTCACGATTGTGGTGCGCCAGCGTGTGGGTGCATATTCGGAAACCACGCCGATGGCCTGGGGCATCACGCCGCCCACTCCGAAGCCGGTGAGGAAGCGGCAGGCGATCAGCATTTGCAGGGACGATACCCAGATGGTGGCGATGGTGGAAATGCCGCAGATCAAAATGCAGATGACCAGCAGGCCGCGGGTCTTGAAGCGGTCGGCCAAAGGAGCGAACACCAGCGCGCCGATGGTGAGCCCGAAAAGCCCCACGCTGAGGGCGCTGCCCATTTGCAACGGTGTCAGGTGGAGGAGCTCGCGCAGCGCCGGCGCCACGTATCCGATGGCCTGGGAATCGAAACCCTCGGTGAGCAGGAGCAGCACCGCGATGGTGACCATCCGGATGTGAAAGCCGGTGACGGGGCGGGCATCAAGCGCGGCCCGGAAACTGACTATTCTCTGATCCACTTCACCTCCCGACACGGACGCCGCGGGGGCCGTCCGAATCAGTATATCTGCAAAGCGGACCTGCGGGATCATGCCGAGGCGCACGGGAGTTGTGGCGCACTCCTGCGTGCCGCGTCCCCACTCGTGGGACGATCGGTTTGCATTCCGTCGTAGACCCAAGAGCGTTCACACGATTGTGAACGCTGCACGCAGGAGTGCGTGCGCCACACGCGTCGATATACACTGACAGTTTATGAAACCGAGAATCGTTCGCAATATCCCACGTCCCGATCCGGATGTGGTTCGCCGCCTGGGAGCACAGGGCGTGGCCACCGTCCACGAAGCGCAGAATCGCACCGGGCTGATGCGCCCTTACATGCGGCCCATCTATCCCACCGCGCGGCTGGCTGCTCCCGCGGTCACCGTTTCCTGCGCGCCTGGCGACAACATCATGATTCACGCGGCGGTGGAGGTTTGCAAGCCCGGCGACGTACTGGTGGTGACGACGTTTGCCGAATCGACGGATGGTTTTTTTGGCGAGCTGCTGGCGACGTCACTGCGGGCGCACGGCGTGACAGGCCTGATCATAGACGCCGGCGTGCGCGACGTGGCCGACCTCACCACGATGCAGTTCCCGGTATGGTCGAAGGCCATCTCGGCGCAGGGCACGGTGAAGGCGACGCCGGGCTGGGTGAATACGGATGTGGTTTGCGCGGGCGCGACGGTCCATCCGGGCGACGTGATCGTGGCGGATGTTGACGGCGTGGTGGTGGTGCCGCGAGAGCTGGCCGCTGAAGTGGCTGCCCTGGGCGACGCCCGCGTTGCCAAGGAAGAGGTGAGCCGCCAGGAGTTGAAATCCGGCGCGCTCAGCCTGGACCGATCGGGATTGCGCGCCAAGCTGGTAGCGATGGGCGTCGAATGGGTGGATGAGGCCTGAGTCTTTTGCCCTTAGTCTAGGCCTTCGTCCAGCGGCTGGCCCGCGGATACACGCGCGCCGAGTTGCCGGAGAAAACCCGGTCTTTGTCGGCGCTGCTCAGGCTGGAATCATCCACGTAGCGGCGCGTGTTGTCGACATGGTCGTTGGTTTCCGGATTCACGATGCCAGGAAATGCCCCGTCGCATTCGGAACCGAACAGAATGTTGTCCAGCGGTACCGCCTCGAAGAGCATCCGCATGTTGAGGTGGTTGTACACGCACGTATCGACGAAGACGTTCCCCGAGCCGAGGATCTCATCGGGGCTGGACCAGTTGTAGAATTTCGCGATGGCTCGCCAGCGTCCAATCTGGCAGGGCAGCGCGCCGCCCGCATGCGGAATCAGAAAACGCAGGCGCGGGAAATCCTTGAACAGGTCCTTGGCCATCATGAGCTGCACGAAGCCCTCGATATCGGCCACCAGATACTGCACGGCGGTGTGCGGGAAATTCGGGTTGATGGATTCTGAACCGTGCAGCACCAGCGGGACGTCCAGGGCCTCGGCGGCGGCAAAAACCGGATAGTTGTGCTTGCCGGTGAACGGAGGATTGCTCCAGCGTCCGCCCGTGCCGTCGGGGTCGAAATTGAACGCGACGAATCCCTCGCCGGTCCACTTTTCCATCTGCTTCGCGATGCGCTCGGAAGGGCAAGTCTGGTGCTGGCCCAGCATGCCGACCGGGGCGAATTTGCCGGGGTTTAACTGGCAGGCGCGGAGCACCAGGCTGTTATTGAGGTCCGCCCAAAGTCCGTTCTGCTCCACCGTCCCGTCGTGCGTGGCCATGGCTTTGGCTCGAGGCGAGGCAAACGCCATATCGATGTTGCGCTGCGTCATCAAGCCCAGAACGGCCTGCAGGTTCTTAGCGACGTCGGCGTCGCTAAGTTGCGGCAGGGCGTCCGGATTTTTTCCGGCGAGCTGCGCCTCCCGGAAGCCTTCCACGTCGGGATGTTTGGCAAGGCGGACAAAGTGCTGGTGTGAATCGACGATCATGACTGTGGCGGAATCCTTCAGGAATGAAATCGGGGAAATTCGAGCTTCGAATCCTCGCGTCCGGCGCGCCCCTCCAAATGCGCTGGCCGGATCATTTGGATCGCGGAGTGATGGACCGGGAGCGGTCCTGATTGTGGCCAGTGCAAATCATTTCCATCATGTCACACTTCTGCTGCTATCATCGCGCTACTTTTTCCCGCCAAAACGCCGCCCGAGAATCATTTTCACCAGCAGGTGATCGGTTCCGCGTGTGACTCCGACGCCAACGCCGAAGTTGAACTCCCATTTGGGCGACAGATTCAGATCGATGGCGGGCACGATCTGCTGCTCCTCTTGGTAGAGCGGATCGAAATTACCCAACGGCCCGAGGCTGCTATAGTATTCCAAACCCGCGTTGATCTTCGGCGTGAAATCGTAACCGGCTTTGAAGTCCGGAGCGAACACCGCGCCCTGACTCACGCTCGGCCCGTGAAAGCTGCGGTCGACAACGGGGTTGAAGGCCAGATACCAGCGTCCCAGTTGCTTGTCGATAATCGGCCGGATCTCTAACGTCCACGTGTCGGGAGAAAAGACGTAACGCTGGTAGCCGAATTCGAGCGACACGCTCACGCCCACCGGCCAATGCCAGGACTCGGGGATGCGCGCCCGCGGCCGGATGTGGTCGCCCACCCATTGCCAGCCGCCCTGATTGGGATTCGCGCTGGTAAAGATATAGAATCCGGTTTCGAACCAGTTGGTGATGCCCTCGGTGATTTCGACCGTTTCGTGCAACTGATGTTCGGTTCCGTAGACACCGTCGACGATGCCCTTGCTGCCCTCGATGGTGTAGTTGCTGTGCAGTTCGACCATGGTGGTGCCGGGTTCCTGCGTTTCGGAAGGATACACCTGGATTTCGTAATTTCCCTGCGCCCGGGCGAACATGGTTGCGGAAAGAAAGAGAACCAGCCACAGAGCCAACTTTCTTTGAGGGTTCCTGGGAAGAACGAATGCGGTTGGTGTCAGTTCAAGGCTCCGTTGTCATGAGTCCAAGAATGAATTTTAGCTGGTTTCCAGGAACGTTTCCGTCAAACGTACTCCATCAGCGTCATGAACCCGTAGTCCATATGCATTTGCTGATGGCAATGGAACAGCGTCAGGCCGGGGTTGTTCGCCATCAGATCCACTTCGGTCTGGCTCTTTGCAGCGACCACTACCACATCTTTGAAGACGCCGGATGTCGGAACGCCGGCGATCTTCGAAAGCTCGAACGTGTGGCGGTGCAGGTGGACGGGATGCGCTTCGTCGCTGCGGTTGTCGAACACCAGCCGGTAGCGGCCATTCGCTTTCACGCGAATCGGATCGGTCTTGGGAAACGATTTGCCGTTGATGGTCCATTTATCCACCCAATGGTGGCCGGCGAACTTCTTCTCGAACACCAGAGGCACGCGTTCGAAGGGCGCGGATGGCGCGTCGGGCTTGCCTGTGTTTCCGAAGGCTGTATAATCCCAAAGCTCGTCGCTCGGAGGCAGCCAGCGCGGCTCCCAGGATTGCCCGGCGTACTCGATTACGATGCCCATCCCGTGTTCGCGATCGTGGTCGTCCGTGGCGCCCAGGATCCAGACGCCCGGTTGATTCATTTCGACGATCGCGTCGATGCGCTCGGCCGGCCCGAGCTCGAGCGCCCGCACGCTTTTGGGAACGGCAACCGGATTTCCGTCCATCGCGATCACGCGAAACTGGTGCCCGGCGATCGCGATGCGGCGATGAATAGTGGCGCTGGCGTTCAGGATGCGCAACAAAACATGCTGTCCCTGTTTTACGCGAATCGGCTCGCCATAACCTAGCGCATGCCCGTTGATGGAGAAGTGTTCATAGGCCACGTCGATGGAATCGTCATCCGGGCCCGCGCTCGAAAAATACGGATTCCATTCCTTCAGCGCCAGGAACACTTCCTGATCGTAATTGCCTGGTTCGCTGCGCGGTTCGATATAGATGAATCCGAACTGACCGGTATACGTGGCGCGCTTTAGATTCCGTTCCGCCATGACGTGCGAGTGATACCAGCGCGTGCCGCTGGGACGCGGCGTAAAGGTGTAGCGCGCGGAACGGTGCGCAGGGATCAGGGGAGTTCCTTCCTCCGATGCTCCATCCACCGCCGAAGGGATCCACAACCCATGCCAGTGCGCGATGTCCGGCTCGCCCGTATCATTGATCACCTCAATTGTGACGGGCCGCCCTTCCTTCATGCGCAGCAGCGGTCCGGGAGCCATGCCGTTGTACGCTAATGTCCGGATCACTCGCTTGGGCGCAATTTCGATGTCGGCCGGCGCGATCCGCAGCGTGAAGTCGGCCTTGGGCTCCTGAGATGACGAGGCGGCCAGCACGGATTGGCGTTGCGCCGCGGCTAGCCGGGTTTGAATCGCAGCGCCGCCCAACGACCAAAGAAACTGACGGCGGTGCATCTGATCCAATCATAATCCCGCGAGCTCGTCCGCGGCCATCGGCGGCTCATTGAATGTCCACGATAAACTGAAAAAATGTTTTCGTGGCTGTTTTCCGATCCACTGCCGGTGGGCCAAGATGCGCCCGAGTTTACCCTGCGCGATCAGGATGGAAACCCGGTTTCATTGCATGCGTTCTCCGGCAGGAACGTCGTGCTGGTGTTCTACCCGGCGGACGAGACCGCGCTATGCACCCGGCAGCTTTGCGAATTTCGCGACAACTGGGCGCTCGCGCAATCGAAAGATGCCGTCGTGTTCGGAATCAATCCGGCCGGTGAAGCCAAGCATGCCCGGTTCCGCGCCAACCATGAGTTTCCCTTCGCGCTGCTGGCCGATCCCGGGCAGCGCGTGGGCGCGGACTATCGGGCCAAGGGGCTGATCGTCAAGCGCACGGTGTACCTGATCGGCAGGTCCGGAAAGATTCGCTACGCCAAGCGCGGAAAGCCGCTTCCCGAAGAAGTGCTGGCGGCCGCCGAGTGATCAACTGGCCTGCGAGGCGGCTAGCTGGGTTTGAGTCGCAGCGCCGCCCAACGACCAAAGAAACTGACGGCGGCGCATCCGACACAATCTTCCGCGAGGCCTCCTTCATGCCTATCGGGGATTACGGTCATATCAAGCGCAGCAGCGCCAGTTGAACCGAGTGCACTCCGAACAAGCCAAGGCAAGATCCACAGGCCAAGACATGTTTGCCTCATCTGAATTCGAGACATAAAGCTCCTATTCACCCGACGACACCGCTGTCGCCCGCTTCAACGGTTGTACCGGATGTTCGATAGGATGGCGGATAGTGGTAACGGGCGGCATGCTCGCCGCTTCAAGCGTGCTGATCGCTTCGTTTGAAGTGGAACACGACTGCAGGGGTAAAGTGGGCCCTCTGAGAAGACCCTTCCTCCAGGACCGTCAGGGCCTTCGATTCGAACTGGCAAGAGCAGATGCGAACCGCTGCGTGGCGGCCCTGATGAAATGCGCATGGCCGGCGGCATGCTGAGCGCCACAGGGATTCTGACCGCAACCGGAGGCCGCACGTCGCACGCCGCCGTAGTTGCGCGGCAGCTTGGGAAAGTGTGCCTGGTGGGTTGCCCGGAGCTGGATATCGATCGCGGCCGGCGTTCCTGCCGGACGGGTTCTAAGACTTTGACGGAAGGAGATTTTCTATCGATCGATGGGAATGACGGCGGAATCTACGCCGGCAAGCTGGAGGTGGTGAGCGAACGGCCTGAGCGGGAACTCGCCAAAATTGCGAATGGCAAGCTGAAACGTCCACTTCGTCTGTCGGCCCGGGGTAGATTGAAAGGGGCTCCGCGGCTTTTGTCATAGTCCGGACACATCCATGTGCCATCCTGAACCGTCCAACCAGAGAGGAGGAAGTTACTTTTCATGGCATCCACTCGCCTGAATGAATTGCAATCGGGAATTGAGGGTTCCGCGTTGTCCGCGGAAGAACTTCGCAAGATGGACGCCTATTGGCGAGCCTGCAATTATCTGTGCGCGGGAATGATTTATCTTCGTGACAATCCCTTGCTCAAGGAACCGCTGCGCCCCGAACATTTCAAGAATCGGCTGCTCGGACATTGGGGCTCCGATCCGGGACAGACTTTCACCTGGGTTCATCTCAACCGCCTCATCCGCAAATACGATCTCGACATGATCTACCTTTCAGGTCCCGGGCACGGCGCACCTGCCGTCCTCTCCAACTGCTATCTGGAAGGGACGTATTCGGAAGTCTATCCGGAGAAGAGCCAGGACGAGGCGGGATTGCTCAAGCTCTTTCGCGCTTTTTCGTTTCCAGGACAGCTTGGCAGCCATTGCACACCCGAAGTTCCAGGTTCCATTCATGAGGGTGGGGAGTTGGGCTACAGCGTGTCGCATGCGTTTGGCGCTGCGTTTGATAATCCCGAATTGATTGTGAGTGTGGTGGTGGGCGATGGCGAGGCAGAGACCGGACCGCTGGCTACTTCGTGGCATTCTAATAAATTCCTGAACCCGATCCGCGACGGCGCTGTCCTGCCCATCCTGCATCTGAATGGCTACAAGATCGCCAATCCCACGCTGCTGGCTCGCATTACGCACGAAGAACTTGAGGATCTTTTCAAAGGATATGGCTGGACGCCGCACGTAGTGGAGGGTGACGATCCCGAGCTGATGCATCAAAAAATGGCCGCGACGCTGGAAGATTGCATCCAGCGCATTCGATCCATCCAACAAGAGGCCCGGCGCACGGGCAAGCCGGATCGCCCACGCTGGCCAATGATTATCCTGCGCACTCCCAAAGGTTGGACCGGGCCGAAAGTGGTGGATGGCCACAGAGTGGAAGGCTTCTGGCGCGCCCACCAGGTTCCAGTGGGGGACGTGCAGACAAATCCCCAGCACCTGCGGATCGTCGAAGAATGGATGCGCAGCTATCGGCCCCAGGAACTCTTCGATAAACAAGGGGCGTTGATTCCGGAGCTCAAAGAGCTACCGCCATCCGGAGAACGGCGCATGAGCGCCAACCCGCACGCCAACGGGGGCAAGCTGCGGAAACCGCTGCTGCTTCCGGACTTTCGCGATTACGCGATCCCGCTCGACCAGCCCGGCACGAAAGAGATCTCGCCCACCGAAACGCTCGGGAAGTTCCTGCGCGACGTCATGCGCCGCAACATGACGAACTTTCGGGTCTTCAGCCCGGACGAGAATGCATCCAATCGCCTGCAAGATATTTACGAAGCGAGCTGGAAAACCTGGATGGCGGAAATCAAACCGGAGGATGCCGACGGCACCGACATCGCTCCGGACGGCCGCGTGATGGAGATGCTGAGCGAACACACGCTGGAGGGCTGGCTGGAAGGCTATGTTCTGACGGGCCGCCATGGGCTCTTCAACACGTACGAGTCTTTCGTTCACATCATCGATTCGATGTACAACCAGCATGCCAAGTGGCTGGAAAAGTCCAAGCTGGAACTCAATTGGCGAATTCCAATCTCATCGCTGAATCTTCTGATTTCTTCACTGGTCTGGCGCCAGGATCATAACGGCTTCACGCACCAGGATCCAGGTTTCCTGGATGTCGTCAGCAACAAGAGCGCGGCTATCACACGCATCTATCTTCCGCCCGATGCCAACTGTCTCCTCAGCGTGGCGGATCACTGCCTGCGCAGTGAGGACTACGTCAACGTTATCGTCGCCGACAAACAGCCGCACCTGGTTTATCTAGATATGGATGCCGCGATCATCCATTGCACCAAGGGCATCGGCATTTGGGAGTGGGCCAGCAACGATGCCGGCGTGGAGCCGGATGTAGTGGTGGTAAGCGCCGGCGACATCATGACACAGGAGGCGCTGGCCGCCGTCGCCATTCTTCGGCAAAACGTTCCGGATTTGAAGATCCGCTTTGTCAACGTGGTGGACCTCTATCGCCTGCAGCCGGATTCTGAACATCCGCACGGCCTGTCGGATCGCGACTTCGATTCTCTGTTCACCAAGGACAAGCCCGTGATCTTCAATTTTCACGGCTATCCCTGGCTGATTCATAAGTTCACCTACCGCAGAACGAATCACGCCGACATTCATGTGCGCGGGTACAAGGAAAAAGGCAACATCAACACTCCTTTGGAACTCGCGATCTATAACCAGGTGGACCGCTACAACCTGGCGATCGACGTGATCGATCGTGTCCCGAGAGTGCAGGCGGCCGGCGCGCATCTCAAGGAGTGGCTGAAGGGGCAGATCATCGAGAGCATCAACTACGCCGATACGGAGGGTCAGGACAAACCCGAAATCCGCAATTGGAAGTGGCCGTCGGCGCAACGGGACGGTGGGGCGCATTGACGGCCGAGCCGCCCATTCACCCCAAGGCCAAGCACGAGAATATTCGTGTCTCCCCCGCCGTCCTGGATGCCGCGCGGAAAGACGGCGATGAGTTGCTCGAATCATTGCGGACCACCGCCAAGGGGCTGACGCAGGCTGAGGCTGAAGAACGCGCGCGCATCTCCGGTCCGAATGAAGTAGCGCAAGAACATCGGCAAAGTTGGCTGGTTCGCCTGTTGATCATCCTGCGCAACCCGCTGGTGATTCTGCTCGGAACCCTCTCGGCGATTTCCTTCGTTACCGGCGATGCACGCGCCGGCACCGTGATGGCCGCCATGGTGCTGCTCAGCGTCACGCTGCGCTTTCTGCAGGAGGCGCGCGCGGATGCGGCGGCGGCCAAGCTGAAGGCCATGATCCATGTCACCGCTACCGTCCTTCGGGATGGCGCCGAGAAAGAGATGCCGCTGGGGGACCTGGTGCCGGGAGACATCATCAAGCTGTCCGCGGGCGACATGATTCCTGGTGACGCGCGGGTGCTTTCCTCCAAAGATCTTTTCGTGGTGCAGGGAAGCCTGACCGGCGAGTCGTTCCCCGTGGAAAAGTTCCACGATCCGGACACGAAGGAGTTAAGTTCACCCGCCGAGCTCAAAAACATCTGCTTCATGGGGACCAGTGTCGAAAGCGGCACCGCTAGCGCGGTGGTGGTCACCACGGGCGTCAACACCTATCTCGGCAGCATGGCGGGCTCCATCGCGGAAGCACCGCCGCCCACTAGTTTCGATCAGGGCCTCAGCCGTTTTACCTGGCTCATGATCCGGCTGATGGCCATCATGGTTCCCCTGGTGTTCTTCATCAATGGGTTCACCAAGCAGGATTGGCGAAGCGCGTTCTTTTTCGCACTGGCCGTGGCCGTGGGTCTCACTCCGGAGATGCTGCCAATGATTGTCTCGGTCTGCCTGTCCAAAGGTGCGCTGGCCATGAGCCACAAGAAGGTCATCGTCAAGCGGCTGAATGCTATTCAGAATTTTGGCGGCATGGATGTCTTGTGTACTGACAAGACGGGCACGCTCACCGAAGATCGCGTCGTGCTCCAGCGGCATTGCAACGTCGCCGGAGTAGAAAGCGAAGAGGTGCTTTTGGATGGCTATCTGATTAGCAACTTCCAGACCGGCCTCAAGAATCTGCTCGACCGGGCGATTCTGGCCAGCCCTGATTTCCATGAGCAATCGCTGGTGGAGAAGTACAAAAAACTTGACGAGATTCCATTCGACTTCACGCGGCGCATGATGTCCGTGCTGGTAGAAGATCCCGACGGCAAATCGATTCTTCTCACAAAAGGAGCACCCGAAGAAGTTTTCCACCAGTGCTCGTACTTCGAGCTGGATGGGCAAGTGTCGCCAATGGATCCCGATCTGATCGTTGAGCTGAAAGACGAGTATGAAAGCCTCAGCAACGACGGCTTTCGGGTTCTCGCGGTGGCAACCAAGGAACTGCCGGGAAAGCAGGCCTGCTCCAAGGATGACGAGCGCGAACTGGTGCTCAAAGGATACGTTGCGTTCCTCGATCCGCCCAAGGCGAGCGCGGGACGTGCCATCCAGGCGCTTCACAATCACGGCGTCGCAGTAAAAATCCTCACCGGGGATAATCAACTGATCAGCCGCAAGGTTTGCAAAGATGTTGGGCTTTCAGCCGATCCGATGCTCCTGGGCGGCGACGTAGAGAAAATGTCCGATGCCGAGTTGTCGGACGCGGCGGAGAAGGCCGCGCTTTTTGCGCGTCTCTCGCCCGCACACAAGCAGCGCGTCATCCGCGTACTCCGAGGCAAGGGACACGTGGTGGGATTCCTGGGCGACGGAATCAACGATGCGCCGGCTTTGCGGGCGGCGGATATCGGAATCTCGGTGGACACGGCCACCGACATCGCCAAAGAATCGGCGGATTTGATCTTGCTCGAGCGGGACCTTACGGTGCTGGAAGGCGGCGTGATCGAAGGCCGCAAGGTTTTCGCGAACATCATCAAATATATCCGGATGGGAGCCAGCTCCAACTTCGGAAACATGTTCAGCGTGCTGGGAGCGAGCGCTTTTCTCCCTTACATTCCCATGGCCCCGATCCAGGTGCTCACCAACAACCTGCTTTACGATTTCTCGCAGGTACCTATCCCAACCGACGCTGTCGACGAAGAACTGGTGGGCAGGCCCAGGCCCTGGAACATCGCCGAGATCACGCGCTTCATTCTTTACATCGGCCCCATCAGCTCGATCTTCGACTACAGCACCTTCTTCGTCATGCTTTGGGTTTTCCACTGTTGGGACCCATCGCGCGCGTCGTTATTTCAGACCGGCTGGTTCGTCGAGTCGCTGATGACGCAGACGCTGATCATCCACGTGATTCGGACCAATAAGATTCCGTTTATCCAGAGCCGCGCCAGTTGGCCGCTGACGCTGACAACGTTATCCATCATGGCGTTTGGAGCGTGGTTGCCGTATTCTCCTCTGGCCACTTCGCTGGGATTGGCGCATTTGCCAAGATTGTACTGGCCAATTCTGCTGCTAACACTGTTTGGCTATGTCATCCTCACGCAGGCGATCAAAGTGTGGCTCCTGCGCAGGAAGTGGATCTGAATGACCCGCCAGGAATGGCCACGGATGAACACGGATTAACGCGAATAGAGAACAAGAAGTTGGATTTGTTTTATCCGTGTTCATCCGCGGCTGATTTGCCGTTTTAGCCTGGAGGAGGCGGCGTGGTCGGCGGCGCCGGGGGCTTGGGCTGAGTGCTGATGGTTGTCCCTGGGCCACCTGGAATGGGGATGCCCACGTGTCCCGGAGGACTGATGGCGAGCCGGTAAGCAGCATCGCCCAAGCCGCGCATGATGCGGTGGAACAATTCGTTCTTGTCGACGACGCTCTTCGCCAGCGGCTCATCTCGGTATACGTGCAGCGTCTCACCTTCATTCACGATTTTGGCGCCGCCGGGTTTCAGCGCGTGCCGGACTTCCACCGAGCCTTCTTCCACTGAAACGATGGTGGTCTCGTCGTCATCATTTACGCTGACATCGAAAATGGTGCCGCGCACGGAGATGATGGCGGTGGGAGTCATGATGCGGTTCGGATTTGGTTCGCCGCCTAAACGCTGAATATGGACTTTAATGCGGCCGACAAAGAGATCCAAAAGATCGCGCAGGCTGCCGGGATTCTTGCGGAAAGTGACGTTGGAGCTGGGATAAACCTCAAAAGTGCTCCCGTCCGACGTTTGAAACTTGGCGTAGCCGTCCGGGCCGGTGACAATCACTTGCTGAGCTTGCACCGAGTCGCCGACATTCAGCGCCCACGGCTCGGAATCGGAATCCCGAAGGACCGAAACTTGGCCCGACATCGTGAGCACCTTGGCTGCAGCCTCAGGCGAGACGGGGAACAATTGGGCAGAGCAGATCTGCGCGGCGGCGATGACAAGCAGCCCGCAAACCAACCCGTGGATGCCACTCAGCCTCATAAAGTTAACGATAGCCCTGGCCGATTCCACACTTAAGTACTATGTGGCTCACTGCATAAGAACACAGTCTACCATCAAAAGTGCTTAGCAAGACGGTATCCTATCGGGTTTTTTGTTACGAACCTGTATAGATTCATGTTGTTCCAGGGAAGGGAACCGGCTGAAGGGATACAATAAGACTCGATCCATGTGTCCGAGGACCACAGTACGGGCAGTATTAGCCACAGGTCTGCTGCTGGCTTTGCCGTGGCAGGCGTTGGCGCAAAGCGGCGTAGTCTGGCGGCACGTCGGGAATTCGGCCATGGACTTGGCTCTGCCATCGCTGGCCACCGGCGCCGTGGACCGGGTTTGGTATTCTGCGGACGGCTCCAGTTTATACGCCACGACCGCTTCCGGACGGATCTTTGGAACCGCCGATTTCGAGCAATGGCGATTGGTGACCGATCCCAAAATAAGCCCGCCCGCGCAGGTTGAACCGTCGGCCCCCACTGTTCCCGAGCCTAACTTTAAACTGGCGAGCGGCGGAACGGCACGGCTGTATGGCATTGGCCTGAATGCCTACCGCTCCGACGACGGCGGGGATTCCTGGATCAATTTAACAAGTTACAAGGGCGCGTGCATCTTGGGATTGGGTCTTTCTTCAGTGGCGGCATCGCCGAATGATCCGGACGAAGTGACGGTGGCGTCGGCTACCGGAGTCTGGCGATCGCTGGACGGAGGGCTCTCCTGGATCGGGCTGAACGATTTCCTGCCGAATTTGCCGGCTGCGCATCTGGTTGGGCTGCCGAGCGGTACGCGCGGCGTGCGATTGTCAGTGGCCAATGGCGCCGCCGAGATCGAGTGGGCGCCGGGTGAGAAGACGGCGTGGAAGCCGGTGGATGCCACGGAAGTGCAGCGCGACCAAAGCCTGAAGGACGCGCTATCGCGAGTGTTGAAGCGTTCGGTAACCGCCATCGCAACCGCGGAAGATTATATCTACGCTGGTGATTCGGAAGGGCGGCTGCTGGTGTCGGCGGACGCAGGGGTGAGCTGGGGAGCGGCATCCAGGCCAGGCGAGTTGGGCAAAGTGGAGGCCATCTGGTTGGACCCGAGCGATCCTCGCGTGGCCGTCGCGGCGTTGAGCGGGCGTAACACTACGGCGCCCAATTCGGTCAAAGCTTCGTACGTGCTTCGGACCATGAATGGCGGCGGATTCTGGGACGATATGACCGCCAACCTTCCCGACACGGCCGCGGCGCACGGCGTGGCCGCGGATCGGGCCAGCGGCGCCATCTATGTCGCAACCGACGCGGGAATATTTTTCACCGCAACCGATCTTGGATCGGCGGGACGGCCCACGAATTGGACCCTGCTGAGCGGCAATCTGCCGGCGGCCGCGGCCACGGACGTAAAGCTGGATGCGGGCGGCAACCAGATCTATGCCGCGCTGGATGGATATGGCGTTTATACCGCAATCGCTCCGCACCGGCTGCGCGATGCCCGGGTGGTCAGCGCGGCGGACTACAGCTCCAAGCCGGCCGCGCCCGGCGCGTTGCTGAGCGTTCTGGGAGCGCGCGTGGAATCGGCCAGAAGCGATGATGATGTTATAGCTCCGGTGCTGGATGCGTCCCCCACTGCCTCGCAGATTCAAGTGCCGTTTTCGGCGAAAGGAAGTACGTTGTCGTTGTCGCTGGATGCAGCCGCTGGGGCGCTGACGTTCCAAGTTCCGCTGCAAAGCGTTTCGCCGGCGATTTTTGTGGACCCCGAAGGGACGCCGCTCATCATGGATGCGGCCAGCGGCGTATTGCTGGACGCGAGCAAACCGGCGCGCGCCGGTGCGCGGATTCAGGTGCTGGCCACTGGTTTCGGGCAAGTAAAACCGGATTGGCCGGCAGGCCTGGCGGCGCCATTGAAGGACCCGCCCCGCGTGGCTGCGGCGGTGCATGCTTATCTGGACGGTTCGCCCGTGCAAGTGACGCAAGCCTCGCTGGCGCCAGGTTACATCGGGTTTTATCTGATCGAGGTACAGATCCCAAGGATTACAAATACGGGCTCCACTGAGTTGTATCTGGAAGCGGAAGGGCAGCAGAGCAATCGTGTACGGTTGTATGTGGCGCAGTAACGCGCGATTCAGTTTGAGCGGAGTTCTCTAGCCCGATGCTTCCGACTTCCTGGCGGCGGCTGCTCAGTCTCATTCGCATCCTGCTGGCGATGAGCTGTCTGGCAACCCAGCTCATCTCTTCCAGCTTCGTCTGGACCGACACCGCCATCCTGTTCGCGGTTTATATCATTTACGCCTGCGTTGCGCTCTTCTGGCGGAGCCTGGAGGAATCCGGCTATCCGACCATCGCGCTGATTGTCGACTTCGCCTTCTTTTTTGTCGCGGCCACCAGCGGCGCGACGTACGGGTACTGGATCAGCTCGGTGTTCTACGCCTATGTATTGTTGGTGGCGGTGATGCTGCATTCCTGGTGGAAGACCGTGGTGGTGGCGGTAGCGGCCATCGCCTTGCTGTACGTGGTGCCCACGCTGCATTCGGCTGAAATGCTGCGTCCGGCGTTCATTGCGGCCGGGATACTGGGCAGCGTGCTCGCCATCCAGCGCGAATATTTGGAAGAGCGGCTTTCCAGCAGCTCGCGCCAGACCGTGCTCTACCGCTACGACGCCGAAAAAGCGCGCGAATCCGAGCGGCAGCGCATCGCCGCCGATTTTCACGATGGTCCCCTGCAAAGCTTCATCAGCTTCCAGATGCGCCTGGAGATCATCCGCAAACTGATGAGCCGCGATCTGACGGCGGCCATGGAAGAGCTGGTGCAGCTTCAAGACTTGTGCAAGTCGCAGGTCAACGAGCTGCGGGCCTTTGTGCGCAGCATGCGTCCGGTGGACGTGGAGGGCAGCCTAAACGCGACGCTGCGCCGCGTGGTGGAGCAATTCCAAAAGGACAGCGGTATTCCGGCGACATTTGTGAGCGCGGAGTTTCTGGAGCCGGCTGAGCCCGAAATTTCGCTCGAGTTGTTGCAGATCGTTCGCGAGGCCCTCTACAACGTTCAGAAACATTCCTCGGCGTCGCGCGTGGCGGTGAGCATTGCGAAGTCGGATACCGTGCTCGAGATCCTGGTGGAAGACAACGGCAATGGGTTTCCGTTCAGCGGCCGATACACCTTGGACGAATTGGAGCTGCTGCGGCTGGGACCGATGAGCATTAAGCGCCGCGTCCGGACCCTGGGCGGCGACATGGTGCTGGACTCCAAGCCCGGGCAGGGAGCGGGACTGAAGATCCGGCTGGCGACGTGAGGCGCTGCGCTCCTCTCGTTGGCTTGTTGGGGATTGGTCTGCTGGGTGGGTGCGACAAGTATCGAGATTTTACGTTGCCTCAGCAGGTGGGAGGACCATCCGTTACCTGGCGATGGCAGGCGCGGTCCGATCCGGTGATCTCTCACGGCACTCCAGGCGAGTGGGACTCGGTTGACGTTCTAAATCCCTCCGTCATCCGGCAGGGCGACGCTTACTACGATTTCTTTTCCGGCTACGACGGTAAAACCTGGCACACTGGGCTCGCGGTGTCGGCCGACGGAGCGACGTGGAGCAAAGAGGGCAAGATCCTGTCGCCCGAGCCGGGCACTTGGGAAGGCAATGCGATCGCAGCGAATGGTTCGGCGATCGCTGACGACAGCGGCATCCTGTATTATTACCAGGCTGGCAACCCGGTGGAGATTGGTCTCGCGCGTTCCCGCAATGGCCATCAATGGCAGCGCAACGGACCGCCCGTACTTCCCGTTGGACCGTACGATAGCTGGGATGAGCGCGGCGTGGCCGATCCCTACGTGATTCGCGCGGGCGAGAACTTCTACATGTTTTATCTGGGCCAGGATCGCGCGCGGCGGCAGCGGCTGGGCGTCGCGATGTCACGCGATGGCGTGAGTTGGACCAAGCTGCGCGGCAATCCGATTTTGGAACTCGGCGAATACGGCTCGTTCGACTCGAATGGATTGGGCGAGCCGGCGGTGTGGGCCGCGCGCGGATATTATTGGATGCTGTACACCGGGCGCGACCGCAACGAAATGCGCCGGATGGGCCTGGCGCGCTCGCGCGACGGCGTTCGATGGGAGAAGCTTCCGATGACGATCGCGGGGGAACAGCCCTGGGATTCGAAAGTGATCTGCGATCCTACTGTGATCGCAAATGGCGATCGCGTCACAGTTTGGTTCGGCGGCGGCGACGTGGCGAATCCCGATCAGAACATCCATGGTCAAATTGGTTTGGGGCAATTAATCGCCACAAACTGACATGCGAATCGGAATCACCTGCTATCCCACCTACGGCGGCAGCGGCATCGTCGCGACAGAACTCGGCTTGGAGCTGGCCAACCGCGGCCACGACGTGCATTTCATTACTTACTCCAATCCCATCCGGCTGGACCCTGGCACACCCCGCATTTACTATCACGAAGTGGAAGTTTCCACCTATCCGCTGTTTCAATATCCGCCGTATTGCCTGGCGCTCGCCTCCCGCATGGCGGAGGTGGCCGAGGACTATAACCTCGACTTGCTCCACGTCCACTATGCGATTCCGCATTCCACCGCCGCGATGCTGGCCCAGCAGATGGTAGCCACGCGCCGGCGCCTGCCCTTCATCACCACGCTGCATGGCACCGACATCACCATCGTCGGCCTGGACCGCTCCTATTTCCCCATCACCAAGTTCTCGATCGAGAAATCGGATGGAATCACCAGCGTCAGCCAGGACGTGCGCCGCGACACTTATGAAGTGTTCGGCGTGAAGAACGAAATTCGCGTGATCTACAATTTCGTCAACACCGAGATTTACCGCCCGATTGAAAACCGGCCGAATGGCGAAAAACGCCTGATGCATATTTCCAACTTCCGGCCGGTGAAGCGCGTCACAGATTGCGTCCGAGTCCTGGTAGAGGTGCTCAAGGAGACGCCGGCGCATTTGTACATGGTGGGTGACGGGCCGGACCGGCCGGAGGCGCATCGGCTGGCACGCGACTTGGGTATGGAACGCAACGTCACGTTTCTCGGCAAGCAGGATCACGTGGAGCGGCTGTTTCCGCGCATGCACGCGCTGCTGATGCCGAGCGAGATGGAGTCGTTCGGGCTGGGCGCACTGGAGGCCATGGCGTGCGGTGTTCCGCCGGTGGCTACGCGAGTAGGCGGATTGCCCGAATTGGTGACGGATGGGGTGGATGGGTTCCTGGAGCCGGTGGGCGATATCGCTGCGCAATCCCGGCGGGTGATCGAGCTGCTGACCAATGAAGACCTGCACCGGAAAATGGCCGAAGCCGCGCGGCGCACGGCCGTAGAGCGGTTTGCGAGCTCGATGATTATTCCGAAATACGAAGCGTATTATAAGGAAGTCATCGGCTGAGGCAGCCGCCGCTGGAGGATAATGTACAGGTGCTGAAATCCATCGTGCTTGGGGCGATTTGCGTCGCGGCGGCGTTCTGCCAGGACCAGAAGCCGGCCATCGATAATGAGCGGGTCACTGTTTGGGATGTCACGTGGACCAAAGGCCAGACCAATCCCGCCGCTCCCGATCGCGACGCCGTCTTCATGCGGTTGACGGGACACAACGCCGGGACCGCCATCTTTAGCGCGAAAGGCAGCGAGCGCAATCAAACAGGCCATATCGGCGACCGATGGTTGGTCATTCAGCTGAAAGACCAACCCGTCGCGCCGATCGAAAACAAAACCGGCTACCCGCTAGCCTTCCCGCGCCCGCACGTGAAGAAGTTGCTGGAGAACAATCGCGTGATCGTGTGGTCCTACCGCTGGAATCCGGGCGAGCCGACGCCCATGCATTTTCACGACAAGGATGTGGTGGTGGTTTATCTCGAAGATACGGCCCTCACCTCCACCACACCCGATGGCGCCAAGAAGCTGAATCAATACAAGGCTTTCGATATTCGCTTCAACAAACGCGACCGCGTGCACACCGAACTGCTGGCGCATGGAACGGGAAGCGCGATGATGATGGAGCTGAAGTAGGCCTTCCGATCCGCGGCTTTACGGACGTCCCTTCGGCAACGTCGCTGACGGCACCGCTGCGCTTGACGATGGCGAGGAAACCACTCCCGAGCCACTCACCGTGGAACATCCCGCGGTCCCTGGACCGCCGGCGCAGCCGAAGTAGTTCATGGTTGCGTTCAGCGAACCCTTGCCTAGATTAGCCACGCCCACACTCTGTTTCCGAAATTCAGATTCCCTGGCCCCGGCGCGAAAATCCCGATGCCCGCGCCCGCTCCGATAAGCCCGTTGTTAGAGACATTGTTGCCGGCAATGGTGTTGTTGAAGACCCCATACGGCATTGGGGAAGACGCCTGTGGCGACGGCGGGTGGGAAGCCAAAGTCACGCCGCAGTCCAGAGCGTTGTCGTGCACGGAGTTGCCGGTGATATTCACCTCAAACGTCATCCCGGTTTCGTCCGTGAGGAGAATTCCACCCGAATTCAGTTCCACCACGTTGTTCGCTAGCGTCGTGTGGTCCACGCCCACCAAATGAATCCCCTCGCCGCAATCGTCGCCTTCCGATGTCTCAAAAGCAGGTTGCCCTGCGCAGGTTCCAGCGGAGTAGTTCAGACTTTGGTCGTTATTGGCGACGTGGTTATTCGAAATCAGGGTGTAGTTGGTGTTGGTCACCAAAATTCCCTCGTAGTTCGCGTTCATGATCGTCAGGCCCGTCACCAGCACGTTCGTGAGGCCTGGGTGATCCAGTCCGTCAATGTAGACGCCGTTCGCAAGGCCACGCGCGTTGATAATCGTTGCACCCGCCCCGGCGCCTATGAGCGACAGCGGTTTGGTTACCACCACATCCTCGGCATACTCGCCAGGGCCGATATTGATACTGTCGTTGGCCCCGGCCGCGGCCACAGCATCGCCGATCGTGGCATAGCAGCCCGACGCAGCGGTCGGATTCACGCACAACGTTTTCGCCACCGCGGCATGGCTCAGGCCCAGGATGAGCAGGCCGCAAACTGCGGCTGCGTGCGGAGCACTTCGTTCTCCGCGCTTCAAATTCGACATAGTTCCTCCTCGTTTTCGAACCGCACTGACTGCGTCGGCCCTTCGTAGTCTTAAAATCTCGGGTCTCGTTCCCAGATGCGGGTTCGCTTATTATATATGACAAGTCGGCGAGGCGTTTCATTCTTTGCCAGCATTCTTGGCCAGCATTTCGCACGATGCCGATGTGGAAGAATCCGCCCGAAGATGATGGAGCTGAGGTAGGCGAGCTTGCTGTCCGGTATACTGGTTCGCGCGGGGAGCCAATACAAAAATGAGACCCCGGGCAACCTTTCTCGGCACAGCACTGGCACTCTGCCTGGCCCCGATCGTCCCCTCTTCAGGCCAGCAGCCAATGCCGCGAAATTCAAACGCACCCGAAATCACAACCAACGATTCGCCGGTGGTCTTCAGCAGCCGGGTGAACTTGGTGTCCGTTCCGGTGGTCGTACGCGATCGGGCGGGCCATGCGATCGGTAACCTCACGCAGGATGACTTCGAGCTCTTTGACAAGGGCAGGCTCCAGGTGATCACCAAATTTTCCATCGAGAAGTCCGAAGCCGCGCTGGTTCAGGCCGATGCCGGCCCCGGATCACAGGCAAAGACATCGTCACAGCCGGCGGCTGCCGATTCCGTCCTGCCGGAGCGCTTCATCGCTTACTTGGTCGACGATATCCATCTGCAGCGCGGCGACCTATTGCAGACGCGCCAAGCGATGAATCGCCATCTGGACGAGTCGCTCGAACCCGGAAGCCGCGCGGCGATTTTCACCACCAGCGGCCTGGTCAAAGCTGATTTCACCGGCGACCGCGAAAAGCTCCGCCGAGCAGTGAACAGCATTCAGCCGTGGACCAGCGGGCCCGACCCGCAACAGGATTGTCCGCCGGTCAGCTATTACATGGCCGATCTGCTCGTGAATAAGCTCCTCTACCTCAGCGGGGTGCTCTTCAGCGACGCCCAGATTGCTCAGCTTGTTTTGAGCGGTAGCGCGGACCAGGCGCTGTCGGCCATCGTGATGGAAGCGGCGGCGTGTTCGCACCTGCCGTTGACTCCCCCGCCTCCCCCCGCGCCAGGTACACCTGCTTCGGCCAATCTAACGCCAGAACCACTCATCACTTTAGTGCGGACAACGGTCCGTCAGACCCTGAGTTATGGGGATCATGAGACATCCAGCGCCCTGGGAGCGTTAGAGGATGTGATTCGCAGACTCACGTCTACGCCGGGCAACCGGACGCTGGTGCTTGTTTCGCCGGGTTTCTTACTGACCAGCGATTATCGCTCCGCCGAATACGACGTGCTGGAACGCGCGATTCGCGCCAACGTCACGGTCAACACCATCGACATGCGGGGTCTGTACGCTCCGCCGGGAAGCGATGCGAGCGAGCGGGGGCACCTTTCCACTGCCGGTGGTTTTCTGACGCAGGCTGAAATCTCCGCGGCCTCCCAGGCCGACGATGTGCTGGAGGAGATCGCCGATGGCACTGGAGGAACGTTCTTCCATAACGACAACGATCTGAAGGGAGGACTTAACACGCTGGCGGCGCGGCCGGAATACGTTTATGTGCTGGGCTTCTCGCCGTCGAACCTGAAGTTCGACGGCAGCTACCATGGATTGAAAGTCAAGGTGAAGAATGCGCGCGACCTGACGCTCCAGGTGCGCCGCGGCTACTGGGCGCCGAATCATGCCGTGGATGCGGCCCAGCAGGGCAGAGATGACATCCGCGAGGCTGTGTTTTCGAGAGATGAGATCCAGGATATTCCGCTGGATGTTCAAACCGAGCTCTTCAAACCCAGCGAGGAAAAGGCGGAGCTAACCGTGGTGGGGCGCCTGTCGGTGGGAGCTTTGCGGTTTCAAAAGACGCAAGAGCAAAACGAGCCGCGAAATAATGACACGCTGACGATTGTGGCCGGCCTGTTCGATCCGGACGGGAACTACGTGTCCGGCATCCAGCGGGTGATCCAGATGCATCTTCGCGATCAGACGCTGGCGGCTTTAGAAAGCTCCGGGATCACGGTCAAGGAAACTTTTCACGTGGCGCCCGGCCGTTACGTGGTGCGGATGGTGGTGCGGGATACGGAAGGGCACACCATGGCGGCTCGCAATCAAGGCGTAAATATCCCATGAAAGTGGACAAGCCACGCGCCATCGTGATCGCGGCGCTCCTATTCCTGGCCGGTGTTTCGGCGTGCGCGCAGCCAACGGCCGTGATCCGGACCGAGACGCGCGTGGTGCTGGTGGACGCGATCGTAACCAACAAACAGGGTGAATATGTCCGCGACTTGAGCGCCAAGGATTTTCGCATCTGGGAAGACAACAAAGAGCAGACCATCCAGAGCGTTTCGTTGGAGCAAGGATCGGCCAACACGCGGCCGCGCTATCTGGTGTTGTTCTTCGCCGGCATGAGCGCTACCGATCAACTCCAATCCCGGCAGACGATTTCGGATTTCGTCGATGCCAATGCTCAAGAGAATCGCAAGATGGCGGTGGTGAGTTATGGCGGTGAGCTGCGGATTGATCAGAACTTTACCGACGATGCGGGCCGCCTGAAGGAGGGCGTGAGCCGCGCGATATCCTCCGGCCTGGCGGCGGGCACGGCGAACTCGGTCTCACTCGACACGCTGCGGGCGCTGGAGACCCTGGCCACCAATCTTCGCGTCCTTCCGGGCCGCAAGATTATCGTTTTGTTGAGCGGCGGGCTGCAACAATCGTCCTTCCAAAAGTCGGAATTGCTGGCCGCGATGGAAGCTTGCAACAAATCCGATGTCGCCGTTTATCCGGTGGATGTGCGGCCGCTATCCTCGCAAATGGGAAACAAGAACGACGTTCGCTCTGCTTCGGAAGGCGCCACCCCGGCGCCGGGCATCCGGGTACGCGGGCTGGACCAGCTGCAGGGCGACGCGCGCGACGCCGAGGTGAACGCTCCGGAACCGGCAACCGGCAGCCAGCAAATCCTGTTTGCATTGGCCAATGGCACGGGAGGGTTCGTAATTCCCAATTTCACCGAATTGCAGCGAGGATTGCAAAGAATCGGCGAAGAGCAGGCGGAATACTACACGATCAGTTATGCGCCTCCCGACTCGCCCTCCGGAGCGAAAGCCGATGATTGCCACAAGCTGCGCGTGAAGGTGGATCGGAGCGGGACTGCGATCCGGGCTCGCACCAATTACTGTTCAACTAAGCCCCAGGATCTGCTGGCCGGTACCTCGACGGGGCAGGATTTGGAGCGACGCGCGGTTGGTGCACAATCGGGCAGTATCGCCGCATCGATCCAGCTCTCGTACTTCTACATTTCGCCAATGGTGGCGCGCGCGTACCTGGCGATGGACATCCCGCCCGATGCTTTAAAATTCGAGAAGCGGAAGGGCAAGCTGCATGCGGAGCTTAATTTTCTGGGGATAGCGACGGCTTCGGATGGCAATGTGGGGGCGCGTTTCAGCGACGCGTTGAAGTTCGATTTCGATTCCGAAGCCCAGGTGGAGAGCCTCCGCGCGAAGCCTTTGCATTACGAGAAACAGTTCAAGATCGCTCCCGGCCGCTACAACTTCGCGATTGCGTTCGGATCGGGGAGCGAGCGTTTCGGAAGGCTGGAAATGCCCTGGGCGGTGGACGCGCGGATGCCGGGAGAACTGGCGTTAAGCAGCCTGGTGTTGAGCCGCGAGACTCACCCCGCGGCCGAATTAGGGCTGGCCGGTTCGCTGGTTGAAGACAGCACGCCACTCATTGCCGCAAATGTGGAGGTCGTTCCTTCCGGCTCCAATCGATTCGTGAAATCCGAGCCCGGATTCTTTTATTGTGAGGTTTACGCCGCCGATCCCGCCTCCGCAAGGGTGCGAGTGCGCGTCATCGACCGCAAGACGGGTGAGCCAAAGTCGGACTCCGGATTCTTGAATCTCGATCTTCCCAAGAGCAGTCCGGGCGACGGCGACAGTCACGCGATTCCGGCCGCTTCCATGCTCCCGATCAGCGAGCTTGCGGCAGGCTCTTACCAGCTGGAAGTGACCGCCGAAGATTCCAACGGAAAGCAGGTTAAGCGTATTGTGGATTTCGAAATTCGATAGCTGACGGGAATTGACTCGGTACGGCAAACTGCCGTATCCTGGAGGCGTGAAAGCAGAAGCCCCAACCACCGCACGTTTAGAAGCTCGTCTGCCGAATGAGGTTATGACAAGGCTCAAGCGCGCCGCCGAAATTCAAGGGCGCACTCTGACGGACTTCGTTGTGGCCGCGGCGGACGAAGCTGCTTGCCGAGCCATCGAGCAAACCGAAATCATCCGCCTATCCATTGAAGGCCAACGCCAGTTAGCCGAAACGATCCTTCATCCTCCGCCGCCGAACAAGGCCTGGAAGAAGGCTGTGAAACGGCATCGCGACCTGTTTGGCGAGGGATGAAGAATTCTCCCTTCCGCCTTGCGCCGCTCGGCGCCGAACACGACCGTGGATCGTTTCACTGCGGGGAAGAAGTGCTGGATCGATATTTCCAGACCCAAGCTACTCAAGATATCCGCCGCCGTATCGCGAATTGTTTTGTTGCCGTCGAAGCCGCGAGCGGGTTGGTAGCTGCGTATTACACGATCGCCACGGCGAGCATTCCGCTGGTTGAATTACCGCCGGAAGAAGCCAAGCGCCTGCCGCGCTATCCTAGGTTGCCCGCTGTGAGGATTGGGCGGCTGGCCGTCGATCAAAAGTTCCAGGGAGGCGGCCTAGGCGGGGCGCTGTTGGTGGATGCCGCGCGCCGAAGTATACAGTCGCCGCCGGCAGTCTACGCGCTTTTAGTGGAGGCCAAGAACGATCACGCTGTGGCTTTCTATCAGCGTTATCTTTTCCGGCCGCTGCTCGCGCTGCCTCGAACTTTGTTTCTTCCCCTCGCGACGGCAGAGAAGGCCCTCTTCGGCAGCGCCGCTCCCTGAGTTTGCGGGACGGGCGTCGAGATCAATGGGTCAGGTGTTTCAATAAGATAGCGCCCGGCCCCAGCCTCTGGGAACTTTCCTCCCGCCCCCGGAGTCTACTCCTACAACAAGGCCTGACGTTTAGGCTAGACTTTGAGTAGACGACTGTGGCGGATACTGCTGTTGGTCTACATATTGAGGGGTGCCTGTTCTCCCACGCGGAGGAAGACGCACTGGTCACTGCGCTGAGCCAGGGCTCCGAAGATGCCTTCGAGATTTTGATTCAGCGCTACCAGCAGCCGGTCTACAGCCTGGTCTGCCGGTTGATGAGCGATCCCGGCGACGCGCCCGACATCGTGCAGGAGGTTTTTCTTAAAGTATTCCGCAACGTGGGCGCGTTTCGCGGCAACAGCAGCTTGAAGACCTGGATTTACCGGATCGCGGTGAACGAAGCTTACAATCATCGGCGCTGGTTCTGCCGGCATCAGCGGCAGGAGGTGGCGCTCGGCTCCGAGGAAGGGACGCCGAGCCACGCCGGCGGGATGAGGGACCCGGGCCGCTCGCCTTTTGAGCAGGCGGCGGATCATGAGACGCGCGCGCTGGTGGAACAGGCGCTGGAGAAGCTGAATCCGAAGTTTCGCGCGGCCGTAGTGCTGCGCGATATCGAGGACCTGAGTTACGAAGACATCGCGACGGTTCTGGACGTATCGCTCGGGACCGTGAAGTCGCGCATCATGCGCGGGCGCGAGGCATTACGAAAGATTCTGGAGGGGCGGCTGGAACTGGAGACGAGCATGCGTTGGTCTTCCCAGGCGTTAACGGAATAGTATGGAGTGCGGAAGCGTAAAGCAAAGAGTATCGGCTTATTTGGACGACGCTATGTCGGCCGAGGAGCGGCGCTTGCTGAAGCGCCACTTGAACGGCTGCCGCGAGTGCGCGCTCGAATCGGAGCAATATTCCGCTTTGCGCGCGAAGCTGCGGGCCCTCCCCATGCCCATCCCACCGGCGGATTTGACCACGCGGCTGCGGGTGGTCGCTTCCAAGGTTCGGATGGAGTCCTTCAGCAGCCCCTGGAGCCGCTGGCGGGATCGCGTGGAATTGTCGCTGCGGAATCTGATGCGGCCGCTAGCGCTGCCCGCGGTGGGTGGATTGTGCTCGGCCGTGCTTCTGTTTAGCACGCTAGTGGTGCCGATGTTCGAGTCCACTTTTGCGATGAGCCGGTCCGGCGACATACCTACCATGCTAAGCACGCAGCCGATGCTGAAGTACATGGCTCCGGTCGCGTTCGCTAATAACGGAGACGCGGTGGTGGATTTGCAGCTCGACGACCAGGGCCAGATCATCAACTTCACCATCGTCAACGCGCCCGGCCAGCAAAGCGACGCGCTGCGCCGCAGCATCGAGAACAATCTCCTGTTCACCGAATTCTGGCCGGCCACGACGTTCGGCCGCGGGGTAGCCGGCACCATTCGCATTTCCTTCCGCAGCAGCCGCATCGACGTACGCGGCTAAGCTGCTCACAGTCACACCTTTCCACGCGACAAGTCGCGGGACTATACTTGCTGGGAGAGGTGAAGTGATGACCAATTCCCGACGGCAGTTTCTGCAGATTGCTTCCGCTGGCGCGGCCAGCGCGGCGCTTGGCACAGCGCTCCAGGCCAAGGCTGTTCCCACGCTCGGCATGATCTTTCCGCCGGCCAACTATCCGGTTCCTCCGGAAGCCAAGCTGCTTTATCCCACGGGCGTTCGATTTCTGGCCGAAGGCGTCGGCCTGCAGAAGATGACAGCCGAAGAATACGATCGCGTATTCGGCCGCATCTTGCCCGCTGCCGAAAAGCTCGCCAAGGGGGGCTCCAACGCGATCTCGGTGATGGGGACGTCGCTCACCTTCTACAAAGGCGCCGAGTATGAGCATCAGTTGAAGGTGAACGTGACCAAGGCCACCGGGCTGCCGTCCACCACCATGAGCACGGGCATTGTCGAAGGACTGAAGGCGTTAAACGCGCGCAAGGTGGCGGTGGCGACCGCGTATGACGAAGATGTGAGCCATCGGCTGAAGGTGTTTCTGGAGGAGTCGGGATTCCAAGTGGTGTCGGTGAAGGGGCTCGGCATTGTGAGCTTCAAGGACCGCGGCCCGGTAACGCCCGACGAACTATTTCACTTCAGTGCGAACGTGTATGAAGGCGCGCCCAAGGCCGAAGCGCTGGTGATCTCTTGCGGGGGGCTGAAGACGCTGGATCTGATCGTGCCGCTGGAGACGCGCTGCAAACGGCCAGTGGTATCCAGCACGCCGCACGCGCTCTGGGCCAGCGTCCGATTGCTGGGCTTGAGCGGCCAGGCCAAGGGCTACGGCATGGTGCTGTCCAAGGCGTAGCAGCATCTTCATGAGCACCCCAAGCTTTCCGTACGAAACGCGGCTGGATATCATTTACAAGCCTCTGGAAGTGGTTGACACCCAAGCCCTCGCCGACGATTGCGCGTACAAGTGGTACAACCAGACGCTTTGCCAGGTGAACGACTCGGTGGTTCGGCTCGGCGTGGTGGAAGGCGAATATCACTGGCATAAACACGATAATGACGATGAATTTTTCTATGTTGTCGAAGGCGAGCTGTTGATTGATCTGGAGGACAAAACGGTTGCGCTGCGCCCCGAGCAGGGCTTTGTGGTGCCGAAGGGTGTGACACACCGCACGCGAGCCACTGAACGCACGGTCATGCTCATGGTGGAGAACGCTGGGATTATCCCGACCGGAGATTAGCGCACGGGTCGCGATCTGCCTGCGCGCTACACTGGTCCGCAGAGGAGATCCCTTGTATGACAACCCTGGCAACGAAACAACAGATCTTGGACACTGCCGGGTATCTCTACAATATCGACCGCGAAGTCTATTTCAATCGCTCAGCTAAAAAAATCTTTAGCGTTGAGTTTCTAGAGGACCACGAGGGGACCGAAATCGACAAATGCATCAACGAGAAAAACGACTCTCGTGAATGGCGGTTCTATTTTAATTCACCTCCACCCGAATCCGTGAGACGCCAAGTTGTGGGAGCGCTTGGCTGAGGCCGGGCGCACCATTGAGGATCGGCTGCGAGAAGAGTATTTCCAGCTGCTACCTGAAATCCGGCGCGTCGCTGGACAACTTCAAGCCCAAATCAACTACTGCCTGCTACCCATTGCGAACGCTCTAGAACCTCACGAGCAACTGGTCGTTAAATCCAGGGTCAAAGAATGTGAGAGCGCGGTGAATGCTCTGCGGCGCCGAAGTGGAGAGGGAAAGAGCTTTGATGACGACCAGCCCTTTCGATATTCCCTTGCGAACCTGAACGATCTGGCTGGACTTCGGGTTCTTGTGTTCCCTCGAAGACGAATCCTGAAAGTCGATCGTGCTTTGCGGGAGATATTCGGCTCGTGGACCGCCGATCCCGTCGCGATCGAGGGACAGGTGCTCGCATTGAAATACTACGGTCATTGCGACGCGAGTAAACATATCCGTGGTGAATATCAAATTGTTTCTATGTTGACCGGTCTTTTCTGGGAGGTAGAGCATTCCGCTATCTACAAACCCGCACCCCAAATCCGAAGCGCGGCTCGATCTCTCGCCATGCAGCAACGATCCAAGGGTCATCGACGCACTGAAAGCCTTCGAGGACCAATTTGAGGCACTGATTCGCCCGCTCCCGCCTCCGACTTAAGAGGCACGCAACACTCCGGCGAAACCCGCGCCGCACCTGTCACAATAGAGATACATGACAGGGAATGAGATCCGCGAGACGTTCCTGAACTTCTTCGCGGCCAATAGCCATCGGATTGTTCGCAGCTCGTCGCTGGTGCCGGCCAACGACCCTACGTTGCTCTTTACCAACGCGGGCATGAATCAGTTCAAGGACGTTTTCACCGGCCTGGAAAAGCGCGATTACCTGCGCGCCACCTCCTCGCAGAAGTGCGTCCGCGCGGGCGGCAAGCACAACGATCTCGACAACGTCGGCTACACCCGCCGCCACCACACCTTTTTCGAGATGCTGGGCAATTTTTCGTTCGGAGATTACTTCAAAAAGGACGCCATCGCCTACGCTTGGGAGCTGCTCACGCGCGAGTTTTCCATTCCCAAAGACAAGCTCTACGTCACCGTCTTTCGCGAAGATGACGACGCCGAGCGCCTGTGGCAGGAAGTGGTGGGCGTGCCGAAGTCCCGGATTTTCCGCCTGGGTGAAAAGGATAATTTCTGGCAAATGGGCGAGACCGGCCCATGCGGCCCATGCTCGGAGATTTTTTATGACTTCGGCCCCGAAGCTGGTCCCGGCGAGTTTCCCGACGATCCGGGTGAACGCTTCGTCGAGGTGTGGAATCTCGTGTTCATGCAGTTCGATCGCGCGGCCGACGGCGTCCTGACGCCGCTGCCGCGTCCGTCCATCGATACCGGGATGGGCCTGGAGCGCGTCTCCTGCGTCTTGCAGGGCAAACTCTCGAATTACGAAACGGATCTGCTGCGGCCCATCATCCATCGGGCGGCGGAAATGTTCGGGGTGACTTATGGTGACGATCCTCGCACCGATGTCGCGCTGCGCATCAATGCCGATCATGTTCGCGCCGCTGCGTTTCTGGTTCACGACGGCATAACGCCCTCGAACGAAGGCCGCGGCTACGTGCTGCGCAAAATCATGCGCCGTGCGATTCGCAACGCTCGCATGATCGGCCGGGAAGATCCCTATTTATACGAACTCACCGGTTTCGTCGCCGATCTGATGAAGCCCGGTTATCCCGAGATGCTCGAAAGCATCCAGCGCGTGGCTCGCGTGGTGAAGGACGAAGAGCATCGCTACGCCACCACGTTCCAGGTGGCCGAGAAAGTTTTTCTGGATGAGGCAAAGTCCGCTGCCGGCGGTGTGCTACCCGGCCCGGCCGCGTTCAAACTGTACGACACTTTCGGATTGGCTCTCGACGAACAGGAAGAGATGGCTCGCGAGCGTGGCTTAACAATCGACCACGCAGGCTTCCAGGCCGAAATGGAGAAGCAGCGCACGCGCGCCCGTGCCAGTTGGCGAGGCGCCGATAAGGCGCAGCTTCCGGCCGTCTACAAGGACCTTCCACCCACCGATTTTATTGGCCGCGAGACCCTCGAATCGCCGGTGAAAGTGGTGCGCCTTATCAATCACGATGGCCGCACAGAGCTGGTGTTCAACAGCACCCCGTTCTACGCCGAAGCGGGTGGTCAAGTCGGCGACACGGGTAGTCTGGTCTCGCCTTCGAGCGGCGACACTGTGGCCATGGTTCAGGACACGCGGAAGGTGGCGGGTGCAACCGTTCATGCGGTGGAACTGCTGGCGCCCATTCACGAAGGCGACCAGCTCATCGGCAAAGTCGACGGCAGCCGCCGCGCTGCAACGATGCGCAATCACACGGCTACGCACCTGCTCCATGCCGCGCTCCGCAAGGTGCTGGGGCCGCATGTGAAGCAGGCCGGCAGCATCGTGGATCCCAATCGCCTGCGCTTTGATTTTACGCATTACGCCCATACCGATCCGGAAGAGCTGTCCGAAATTCAAAAGCTGGTGAACGAAGAGATCTTGAAAAATATCGAAGTTCACACCGACGTCATGGATCTCGACCAGGCCCTTAACACGGGCGCCATGGCGTTGTTCGGTGAGAAATACGGCGACCGCGTGCGCGTAGTCTCCATTCCAGGCTTCAGCAAAGAGCTCTGCGGAGGCACGCACGTCCATCGCACCGGCGACATTGGGCTCTGCGTCGTAACCTACGAAGCGAGTATTTCAGCCGGTGTTCGGCGCATCGAAGCCATCACCGGCGAAGCCGTTTTGAGCAAGTTTCAAGAAGAAGTCCAAACCTCGCGCCAGGCGCAGGAAAAACTGGCTGAGGAAAAGCGGACACTGGAGCGCCAGATCGAACAGATGAAGGAGAAACTGGCCCGTTCGGAAGTGGCTACCATCGAAAGCGGCGTTCGCGAAATCAAGGGCGCGAAGGTTCTGTCTACGCAGGTGGCCGGCATGGAGCGCGAACAGCTGCGGACCATGGTCGATTCGCTCCGCGGCAAGTGGAAAAGCGCGGTAGTCATTCTCGGTTCGGCTCGCGATTCCAACGTCGCCATCGTAGTGGGCGTGACGAAAGATCTCACGTCGAAGGTACACGCGGGCAAGCTCGCGGGCTCCATCGCGCAGGCCGTGGGCGGAAAAGGCGGCGGCCGTCCCGACATGGCCGAAGCCGGCGGCAAAGATCCCGCGGCGCTGGCCGGTGCGCTTGACTCCGCTTATAAAACTGTCGAAGGGATGCTTTAGCGGTGGAGGAGTTTGACGTCGTCGTGGTTGGCGCCGGCCCCACTGGCCTCGCTTGTGGCATTGAACTGAAGCAGCGCGGCCTGAACACGGTCCTGATCGAAAAGGGCTGCGTCGTCAATTCGCTCTACAACTATCCGACGCACATGGTGTTTTTCACGACGCCGGAGCTGCTCGAAGTCGGCGGCCTGCCCATGACGTCGCTCAACGAAAAGCCCGGCCGCACCGAAGCGCTTAAATATTATCGCCGCGTTGCTGAATATTACTGCTTGAACATCCGTCAATACGAGCGCGTCCTTTCTATCGACGGCGATGACGGGGACTTTCACATCGTAACCAGCAAGGCCGAATATCACGCCCGCAAGATTGTTCTCGCCACCGGCTACTATGACGTCCCCAACATGCTGAACGTGCCTGGCGAAGAGCTGGACAAGGTGATCCATTATTACAAGGAGCCGCATCCTTACTACAATCACGACGTGCTGGTGGTCGGGGCGAAGAACTCGGCGGCCATCGCGGCGCTGGAACTGTTCTGGACCGGCGCGCGCGTCACGCTGATTCATCGCGGCGCGGGCATCTCCGATCGCGTCAAATATTGGATCAAGCCGAACATCGAGAATCGCATCAAGAGCGGGGAAGTCAAAGCATACTTCCACTCGCACCTGATTGCGATTCATCCCAAATACGTTGAAATCGAGACTCCCGAAGGTCCCAGGAAACTCGCCAACGATTTTGTCTTTGCCATGACCGGCTACCGGCCCGACCTGGAATTTCTCGCGTCTCTGGGAATTCGCCTGGATCCCGCGTCCCAGAAGCCGCGCATCAATCCGCAAACCTTCGAAAGCGACCGCCCGGGAATTTTCCTCGCGGGCGTGATTGTCGCCGGGATGCATACCAACGAGATTTTTATCGAAAATGGCCGATTTCACGGCAAGCAGATCGCTGCCGCCATAGCGGATTCCCTTGCGGCGGTGTGATTGATATGATCGGCGTCATGATCACTCGCCGGAATTTCGTGAAGCTTGCCGCGGGCGCGGTGGCCGTTCCCGCTTTTGCCAACATTGATTCCAAGTTCGACGGAGTCATGATCGGCGCTCAAACCTACAGCTTCCGTACCCTCCCTTCGCTCGACGCTTGCATTGCCGCCATGAAGGAAATCGGCCTCGGTTACGCCGAACTCTGGGACAACCAGATCCTGCCAAAGGATCGTTCGCAGATCTCCGCCTGGCGCTCCAATCCGCCCATGGACGAGATTCGCGGCATTCGCAAAAAGTTCGACGACGCGGGTATCGATCTCTATGCCTTCAACTACAGCTTTCGCGACGAGTTCACCGACGAGCAGATTGAGCAGGGTTTTCTCATGGCGAAGGCCATGGGCGTATCGCGCATCACGGCTTCTGCGAACGTTGACATTTCGCCGCGCGTCGACAAGTACGCTCAGCAATATAAGATTTATGTCGGCTATCACGACCACGACAGCATGAAGCCGAACGAGTTTTCGACTCCGGATGACTGGAAGCGCGCCCTGGCCGGCCGTTCCAAGTACACCGGCATCAACCTCGACATCGGCCACTTCACTGCGGCCGGCTTCGATCCGGTCAGCTTCCTAGAAGAACACCACGCGAAGATCATCACGCTGCATATCAAAGATCGCAAAAAGAATCACGGACCGAACATGCCGCTGGGCGAAGGGGATACCAATGTCAAAGGCGTACTGGAAGTCTTGAAGACCAAAAAGTATCCGATCCCCGCCATGATCGAATACGAATACGGCAAGCCGGGCATGGACACTGTCGCAGAAGTGAAAAAGTGTTTCGACTACTGCAAAGCAGCGCTTGCGTAGCGCTCCTCGCGCTGGCAGGCTGTTCGCAACATCGTTCGCTGCGGCAGGATGCGGAAGGCGCGGAGGATCGTGCCATTCGTTACGCCGATGCGCACAGTGGGCCTCATTCCGGGCATTTTGAAAGTATGGCCGGGTACTGGCGGGTTAGAGATCAACAACTTGACCAAATGTTTAAAACAGTTGCCGCTCGACACGGAGTGAGCGAAGAGCAGGTGCGGCAGTCGCTGGCCTATCGGCCAGCCGGAGTAGATTTTCTTGTGATGCTCTCGTTCGGAGCATTTTATGCAGGCGCAGTTTATCTGATCTTGCGCCGCTTCGATTCGAACGCGATGACGATATATCTCTCGGTAGTGTCGAGCGCGATCGCGGTGCTCCTGGGTGAGGGTTGGGCGATCTTGATCGAGAGCCTGCGGCTTTGGACTGGCCATCTCAGTTACCGCATGAAACGAATTCCATGGGGGCATCATCGGCTCGCTTCGTTTGTGGCCGCTCTGGTTCTCTTCTGGATTGTGGTACTGCTTCGGCGCCGAACGCGAGTGTTAGCGTGAACGCGCCGCACCGGCGGTAGCGGGCTTGGACGCCTCCACGGGAGCCGGTACCGGAGGTGCCACCGCATCCGGTTCCTTGCGCACCAGGCCCAAAGCTTTGCGCAACTCCGTATCGATCTGCTGGCGAATATCGGGATTGTCCTTCAAAAACTGGCGCGCGTTCTCGCGGCCCTGTCCGATGCGTTCGCCTTTATAGCTGTACCACGACCCGCTTTTTTCCACGATGTTCTGCGCCACACCCAGGTCGATCAAATCGCCTTCGCGCGAGATGCCCTCGCCATAAATAATGTCGAACTCGGCTTCACGGAACGGCGCGGCCACCTTGTTCTTGACGATCTTCACCTTGGTCCGGTTGCCCGTTACAATGTCGCCTTCCTTGATGGCGGCGATGCGGCGGATATCGGCGCGCACCGAGGAATAAAACTTGAGCGCGCGGCCACCCGAGGTGGTTTCCGGATTGCCGAACATCACCCCGATCTTTTCGCGAATCTGGTTGATGAAGATCAGGCAGGTATTCGATTTGGAAACGTTGCCGGTGAGCTTGCGCATGGCCTGCGACATCAGGCGCGCCTGCACGCCCATGTGGCTATCGCCCATCTCGCCGTCCAGCTCAGCTTTGGGAACCAACGCGGCCACCGAATCCACCACCAGGACATCGATGGATCCGGAGATGATCAGCGCGCTGGTGATTTCGAGCGCTTGCTCCGCGTAGTCCGGTTGCGAAACCAGCAGATTGTCGACATCCACGCCCAGCTTGCGTGCATAAAGCGGATCAAGCGCGTGCTCGACGTCAATGAAGGCGGCCATTCCGCCGACTTTTTGCGCCTCGGCGATCACTTGCAACGCAACCGTGGTCTTGCCCGAAGATTCCGGGCCGAAGATTTCGACGATGCGGCCGCGCGGAAATCCTCCCACGCCCAGCGCGTTGTCGAGCGAGATGGAGCCCGATGAAATCGCAGCCACCTGCACGATCGCTTCTTTCGATCCCAGCCGCACGATGGAGCCTTTGCCAAATTGTTTCTCGATCTGGCCGAGCGTGAGTCCGAGGGTGCGTGCGCGTTCTTTTTCGTCCATGCGTGATGATCCTTAGAGGAATGTCTTTCGCCGGGGGAGAAACTTCATTGTAACAGCAGGGCGGTCACAATTTCGGGGCGTAATATCCTTTGCGAGCGCGCACGATCAGGTCTTTGCGCCCCTTCACGCGGATCTGCACGGCGTGATAGAGGCCGTCCACTTTGAGCGGGTCGGGCCGATAGAAGACATTGTACTGATGCCGCAGCTCATTGGCAATATTTTCGAACGACTGATCCAGATCGGAAACCTTGAACGGGAAGAAGGCCTGGCCACCTGTTTCTTCGGCGAAGTAGCGCAGCACCTTGTCGCCATCGGTTTCGATGCGCGTGATGTTGGTGGAGATGGTGTAAACGGTGACGTCGGCCTTTTGCGCCATCTCGAGCGCCTGATCGCGAGTGTAGCGGCTCTGGTTGTCTTCGCCGTCGCTCAGGATGACCATGGCGCGGCGGAACTTGTAGAGCGGCTGGTCTTCCATCAGCTTGTCGCGGCAGGCGAAAAAAATGGCGTCATAGAGCGATGTTCCGCCGCCCGGGCGCAGGTTCGCGACGGCCTTCTCCAGATCGCCGATGTTGTCGGTTAAATCCGCCACCAGTTCGGCCGAAGTATCAAAGCTCACGATCATGGCCTTGTCGTGCTCCGGCCGCACGGTACCGTCGATGAACGCCGTGGCGGCCTCCTGCTGGAAGTGGAACCGGTCGCGAATACTGTTGCTGGTGTCGATCAGGATCGCCAGGCGCAGCGGCAGATCGGTCTCCGCCGCGAACTCGATGATGGTTTGCGGCTTCTTGTTTTCGAAAACCTCGAAATCGTCTTTGGTGAGATCGGTGACGAAGCGGCCCTTTTTGTCGGAGACCGTATAGAGCATGTTGACGCGCGAGACGTCAAGAGTGATGCGCGTTTTGTCTTCCGATTCGGGCGCCGGGGCCTTGCCGTTGTTTTTGGCCTGCTTTTTCGATTGGCCGGAGAGGAGCAGAGCAAACGCGGAGAGAATTACGACCAGGTACAGCTTCTTCATGAGCGGTGAATCCATTATAGGATGCGGGCCGGTTGTTGATGAACCTTCGAGGGGATTTGGTAGGATCTCCAGCTCCCTCGGGCCACGGTCGGGCGTACGACAATCGAGCTAGATTGTCTAGCCAAAAGGAGAACCGGAATGGAATGGAGACTGGCAGATGCAAAGAACCGGTTCAGTGAATTGGTAAACCGGGCGCTGACGGACGGGCCACAGCGTGTCCTGCGGCGCGGCGACGCCGTGATGGTTGTGTCGGAACACGACTACCAGAGGTTAGCGGGAAGCCGCGCCAGCTTTAAGGCATGCTTGCTGGGCGAGGGTCCGTCTCTGAACGGGGTTCCTATGGACCGCGATCGCGCGCCGATGCGGGACGTAAAACTGTGAGGATTCTGCTGGACACCTGCGTCCTCTCGGAGTTGAGGCGGCCCAAGGGTCACGCGAATGTCCGGCGCGCGGTGGAAGCCGCCGATGACCGGGATCTTTTGTGAGCGTTCTTTCGGTTGGGGAGATTGCCAAAGGCATCGGTCTGCTCAAGGAAGGCGAACGAAAACGTTCCCTGCAAGCTTGGCTGCAAACGCTGCAGAACGCCTACCAGGACCCCTTCTTCCTGTTGATCTCGAAACGAGTCACATTTGGGGTGAAATTACGGCGGTTGCCCAAAAGGCGGGCCAAGTCATCCCCGCCAGCGACGGACTCATTGCCGCTACGGCGCTCCGGCATGGCCTTCGTGTTATGACCAGAAACACAGCCGACTTTTCTTCCTCTGGCGTTCTTCTGCTCAATCCTTGGGAGGAGGGTTTCTGAGTGGTCTAAAGCTGGGGTGTGACTATGCCGGTGCGGGCAAACTCAACGACGATTTCGCCAGCGCGCCTTGCAGCACGCCGATGGCATCGAATTCGTTCAAGCCGCGCGAAATGGAGAGTTCGGTCACCAGCATATGCCGGGCGCGCTCCAGCATTTTCTTCTCACGGAAAGACAGCGGCTTCTCGGCCTGCAATATCAGCAGCGTCTTCAGCACCTCGGCGATCTCAAGCAAGCTGCCATGGCGCATCTTGTCCGAGTTCTCCTTGTAGCGATCTTTCCAATCGGCCTTGCGCTGGGCGTTGCCCTCGGCCAGGAAGCTGAGCACCCGCGCGATTTCCCCATTGCGGGTCACCTTGCGCAGTCCAATCTCTTGGACATGCGAAAAGGGGACCATCACCGTCATACTGTTATAGGTGAGGCGCAGCAGATAGTAGCGCTCAAACTGCGCGCCGAAAGAACGAGTGCTAATGTTCTCGACCGTTCCAATTCCATGATTGGGATAAACGATCTTCTCGCCGATCTGAAATAAGGTCATACATTGACCACCTTGCGCCTTGGCCTGATTTGCCAGTAGTTGGTGTTAGCCAAACTACTGACCAACCGGAAAGTAGATGTTAAGACCTAACGGGGTTACTTGTCAATAGTCTTTACAATCCCCTGTTGCACAGGGAGTTTCGGTACTGTGGATGATACACTTTCCGGTAGTGTCAATTCCGAAAACAAGAGTCCAAAATGGGATTCTCACTGGTACGCCAGGAGCAAATCCTGTATTCTCATGAATAAGCCTTATTCTAATTTGGTGGCAAACGAAGTGCTAACATAGTGCGCTAAAGTTACAGCGTGACGTGTGCCTAAGGGCGGATACACCGTCCTTAGAGGAGTTTCAGCGGAGACGGCCGCTTGAGGGATCTTAAGACTCAATTCGCCAGCGCGCTGCTGTTTGTGCTGACAGTGGCGGCGGTGTGCTGCGCCGTCATCAATTTCCGCCAGCAAAGCCTGTATCATCTTCCCGATGTTGGAGTTACCTGGGTGGATCGGGCGGGCTCCGACGGCCAAAATGAAGTTCTTGCGCTCAACGTCACGCCGGGCAGCCAGGGCTACAACGCGGGCATCCGCGCGGGTGACGTGCTGCTCCAGGTAGGAGGCACGCCAATCGCGAACAGCGCCGACGTACCGCAAGTATTGCAACGGGTTGGCGTGTGGAGAAAGACCGAATACATCGTTCGGCGTGACAATGTTCCAGTACCGGCGCAAGTTATTGTCGGAGAGCGAGTGCTGGACCGATCTTTGTACTATCAGTACGCAGTTGGCATCGCATACCTGCTGATCGGATTGTTTGTCTACTATCGCCGCGTCGGTGCGCCACGGTCAGTGCACTTTTACGTGTTGTGTCTGGCCTCTTTCGTCTTATCCTGCTTCCACTACACGGGAAAACTGAATGCATTCGATCAGGCCATGTACTGGGGCAATGTCGCCGCTGAGGTCCTGGCGCCAACTATCTTCCTGCACTTCTGTCTGGTTTTTCCGGAGCGTCCCGCCTGGTTGAAACGACGGAATCAGCATTCTGTTCTACGTTCCTGCCGCGGCACTTTTGGCGATTTATGTCCTGGTGGCGAAGGGGATGCTGCGGGTGGCGATGTCGCCCGTGGACCTCAATTGGCTCCTGGACCGGGCGGAGATGCTGTTGCTGTGCGTGTTTTACGTGGCAGGAACAGTCGTTCTGGCGATGAAAACTCCGCACGCCGAAGATCCGCTGGTGCGTCGGCAATTGAAGTATATGCGCAACGGCGCGCTGCTCGGCATCATGCCGTTCACCTTGATTTACGCCGTGCCATATCTGTTCGGGGCGCTTCCCGGGCATTACCAAAAGATGGCGGTGCTGTCGCTGATCCTGGTGCCCCTGACGTGGGCTTACGCGATTCTGCGCTACCGGTTGATGGATGTCGACATCATCTTCCAGCAAGGTTACGTTTACACGCTGGCCACTCTGGTGGTGCTGGGGGTTTTCTACGGTCTTATCTTCTCGTTCGCCCGCCCGGAAAACTTGAGCCCGGCTGCCATCGTGGGGCTGATCCTGTTCGCCACCTTCATCTTCCAGCCGATCCGCGACTGGCTGCAGGAACAACTGGACCGCTACTTCTTCTATAAAGATCGCTACGACTATCGGCGGACGCTGATCGAATTCGCGCGCGAATTGGGATCGGAGACGAATCTGGACGAAATGCTGCGTTCGGTTGGGGACCGTCTGCTCCATACCCTTTCCATCCAGCACGTGGCGTTCTTTTTGGCGAGCGACGGATCGAAGAGCGACGGGTCGAAAAGCGATGAATCGAAGAATGAGAGCGGCGACTTTCGACTGCACCTGACGCTCGGCAATCGCAAAGACCGGAGTCAAAAGCAGCCGCAGGAGCTCGATCTCAGTTTTTTGAGCTCCGATCCGGGCAAGCCTTATCTGTTTTTTGAGCGCACCCGGCATTTATTGGACGCCGTGTCGCATCAATGGCCGAACTCGGTGCGGCGGACCATTGCCGAGTTGGATTTAACCTACTATTTCCCGTGCGCGGTGCGCGGCAGGACTATCGCTTATCTCGCGCTCAGCCGGACCGACAAGGGCGATTTCCTCTCGAGCGACGACGTGGAGTTGCTGACCACGCTCGCCGGCTACGTTAGTATCGCGGTGGAAAACGCCCGGCTGTACAGCTCGCTCCAGCGCAAAGTGGAGGAATACGAGCGGCTCAAGGAGTTCAGCGAGAACATCGTCGAGTCCATCAACGTCGGCATCCTGGCTGCCGATCTGAACGATTGCGTGGAGAGCTGGAACACGCAGATCGAGCGGCTGACGGGTATTCCACGCGACGCCGCGCTGGGCCGCCCGCTTTCCGAGCTTTTCCCCGCCGAGTTGTGCGAGGTGTTCGACCAGGTGCGCAGGGGGACGGGCGTTCACAATATCTACAAGTTCGTCCTTCCGGCGCCCGCTGCCGCGGCGAATGGCAACGGTCACGGCAAGAGCAACGGCAACGGAAATGGGAAGCCCGCCGGTCCGGCCGTTCATATCCTGAATCTGGCTATCGCGCCGCTGGTGTCCAAAGACATGCGGCAAATCGGACGGCTGATCATCTTCGACGACATTACCGATCGCGATGAGTTGGAGCGCCGGCTGGTGCAGGCCGACAAGCTCAGCTCCATCGGGCTGCTGGCCGCGGGCGTGGCGCATGAGGTGAATACGCCGCTGGCCGTGATTTCCACCTATGCGCAGATGCTCGCCAAGCAGATCTCCGAAGACGAGCAGAAATCGAAATTGCTGGACAAGATCGCCAAGCAAACCTTCCGCGCCAGCGAGATCGTCAATTCGCTGCTCAGTTTCTCGCGCACCTCACCCACCGAGTTCGTGGAAGTGGACGTGAGCAAGGTGATCCAGGAAACCCTGAACCTGGTGGAGCACCAATTGAAAAAGTCCGGCGTGGAAGTAAAGCTGGATTCGCCGCCCATGCTGCCGGCCGTCAAGGGCAACGCGGGCAAGCTGCAGCAAGTGTTCCTGAATCTGTTTTTGAACGCGCGCGACGCCATGGAAGCGGGCGGCACGCTGACCATCCACGCCTGGAGCGAAAACGGATTTGCGCGCGTCGACGTGGCGGATACCGGACAGGGAATCGAGCCCGAGTATCTGGAACGCATCTATGATCCGTTCTTCACCACCAAGGCGGCGCGCAAGGGAACCGGCCTGGGCCTTTCGGTCACCTACGGAATCGTGCGCGAGCACGGCGGTACTATTGAAGCTGAGAGCCGTGTGGGAGCCGGATCGCGATTCCGCGTGGAGCTTCCTTTGGCACGAAAGCCGGTGCATGCCTGATCGATTACCGCTCGATGAACCAGTCTCCCTTCCCAAAGCCCGTATCTTAGTAATCGACGACGAAGCGGACATCCGCGAAAGCCTGGAGACGCTGCTGTGCCTGGAAGGCTACACGGTGGAGCTGGCTCAGAACGGCGGCGAGGGCGTGCGCCGCGCCGAAGCCGCCAATTACGACATGATCCTGCTGGATCTGATGATGCCGGATCGCTCGGGGATGGAAGTGCTGCGCGAGATCCGCGAGCGTGACGCAGAAACGCCGGTGTTCATGATCACAGCTTATGGGTCGGTGGAAGTGGCGGTCACCGCGCTCAAAAACGGCGCCAACGATTATTTCTCCAAGCCCTGGGACAACGAAAAGCTGCTGATTGAGATCGATCGCATGATCGCGCACAGCCGCCTGGCTCGCGAGAACGCGCAGCTCAAAAAGGCGCTGAAGCAGCAGTACAGCTTCCCCAACATCATCGGGAAAAACGACCGCATGCTGCGCATTCTCGACCTGGTGACGCAAGTGGCCACCAGCCGCGCCACCATCCTGATCACCGGCGAAACAGGCACGGGCAAGGAGCTGATCGCGAAAGGCATTCACGCGAATTCGGCCCGGGCGGATCAGCCGTTCGTGGCGGTGAATAGCGGATCGGTTCCGGCGGACCTGCTCGAATCGGCGCTGTTCGGGCACGTCAAGGGCGCGTTCACCGGCGCCATCACGTCGCGCAAAGGCTATTTTGAAACCGCCAACAAGGGCACTATATTTTTCGACGAGATCGGGACCATCAGTTGGGAGACGCAGGCCAAGCTGCTGCGGGTGATCCAGGAGCGCGAGTTCATGCCGGTGGGGTCGGCCGAAACCATCAAGGTGGATGTCCGGATCATCGCCGCCACCAACGCAGAATTGAAGAAGCTGGTGGACGAAGGCAAGTTTCGCGAAGACCTGTATTACCGCCTGAACGTGATCAATCTGGCGCTGCCCCCGCTGCGGGATCGCAAGGAGGATATTCCGCCGCTAGTAGATCATTTCTTGACGAAATTCAGCCGTGAGAATGAAAAGTTCCTGGATCCTGAGGGAAAAAGCCTGCTGCGATTTGAGCCCGACGCCATGCAGCTTTTGATGGATTACAATTGGCCTGGCAACGTGAGGGAGCTCGAGAACGCCGTCGAGCGAGCGGTGGTGCTGGCTTCGCAATCCACCGTCCCGGTCGACGTGCTGCCGGATTCCATCCTCCAGGAAGGCGGCGTAAAAATCCGGCGCGATGAAAGCGGCGCGCTCTCCGCCGACGCGTCACTGCCCGAGATTCTGGCCGATTTCGAGCGCCGCAAAATCATCGACGCGCTGGAAGCGGTGAATTGGAGCCAGACCGAAGCGGCTGAAAAACTGCACATCCCGCTGTCGACGCTGAACCAAAAGATCAAGCGCCTGAGCATCGAAATCAAGCGCAAGGGCGGCGCCGGCGCGGGGTAATGCACTTTGGCCACGGATAAACACAGATAAACACGAATAAGACAGAGTTTTGCTTTTATCCGTGTTTATCCGTGGCCAATTTCAGTTACTTCGGCGGCGGAGCCACCGGCCAGTTCCCGTTAAACGGCGGCCAGTTGGGCGCCATCGCCTCCTGTTCGGGATACATCATCGCGCTGTAGATCGCTCGAATCTTGCCCTGCTCAATGACAAACCACTCGCTGAATAAATTCCGCCGCATGGCCACGCCAGGCTTGCGCTCAAAAAGTCCGAGCCCCAGCACCACGCCCTCCTCTTCGTCCACAATCGGATAGCGCCGCGCCGTCACCGCGAAGATATTGGCCATCGCGCCGTTGGACGTGCAGTCGCTCATGCCTCCATTCGGAAGCTTGCGCTGCGTCGTCAAAAAGCCATTCTCCAGGCGGATGCAGCCGGGGTGCGCAATAATTAGCGTGCCATCGTGAGCGGTCAGCCCATCGAAGTAGCTGTTGGTGATCGCCACCATGTCGGCGCGCGGCAGCCGCTCTGCCTTGGGAACCACCCGCTCCACGGGCGGATGCGCGGCCAGGTTGTCGGGATCGTGGAACGCAGCGTTGGCCTGAGCTCCGGCCGACACCCCGATACCGGCATCACCCTTACGCGACACATACCACTCAGCCTCGCTGATTTTGTGATCCACCACCCGTAATCGCAGCGTCACGATATCGGTACCGCTCTCTTCTTCGAGCGTTCCAAAATATCCGGCCTGTCCGCTTTCGAGATCGAAATATTTGCGCTGCACTTTTCCCAATGCCTTCGCGCTCTGCCACAGCCCGCCGCCCGGCCGCTGGACCATTGCGTTTTCGGTCTGCCGATACCCCACCGAAAGCGGCGCGGACGCCGGATTATGTTGCAGCACGGCATTCAGATATTGATCCAGCATGCCCTTCAGGCAAGCACGGTCGCAGCCGGCGCCATAGGCGCTTCCCAGTGCGAAAATTCCCAAGAGAACGAAACGGTACATGGCGGTATTGTATCGCCTGCTCGGCCTCGCTTGCCTTGCTATCATGCATTTCGGGCGGCGGATCGCTCTAAGCCGGCTGTGCCGGGCCCTCGGGTTCGGTTGGGCCTCTCTGGGGTTACCCCAGGGAATCGTGAAGAACTGAAGATTCGTCGCGTGAGCTACACTGCGCTTCACGCAGAACCGCTCGCGCAGGGTCAGACTCGTTGGAGCCTCCGCCGTCCCTGAGTCATATCCAACATGCCATGCCCGCTCCGTCGCTTGTTAACGCATTAGCGCAATCGTTTCTGGCAGGCGAAGCGACCGTCGACGGTATTGTCGATCGCGCCGGCAAAACGCTAGGCCGGAATTGGCGCTGGCTTCGCCCGCTCGCCAGGCGCTATCTGGAATCCATGGCCGGCGAGACTGCGTCCCCGCCAGCGTGATGTAATTCACTTCTTTCTTCATGACCCTGGCTTTCGGCGTGCGTGGTCGAAGCATTTCGATGAATTATCGGTAGCGAAATGGTTAGTTGGTCCGCAACGGATGCAACCCGTCGATGCGGCCGCCGCGTGGGACGTTCCAACCATCGAGTCGATCGGCGCGCTGGCCGATTGGTTGAGTATTACTCCTGACGAACTGCTCTGGTTCGCCGATCTCAAGGGACTCGCGTACAAATCCAAAAACCCTCAGCTCACTCATTATCACTATCGTGTTCTGGCGAAAAAATCCGGCGCCATCCGATTGATTGAAGCGCCCAAGCCTCGCCTCAAGGCGCTGCAGCGGCAAATACTGACGCAGATTCTCGACAGAATTCCCCCGCATCCCGCGGCGCATGGGTTCGTCCAGGGCCGATCCGTCCAAACCTTTATCAGTGCCCATCTCGGCCGCCACGTCGTCCTCAAAATGGACTTGCAGGATTTCTTCCCGTCCATCACCAGCCCGCGCGTCCAGACCATATTTCGAATGCTGGGCTATCCCGAATCGGTGGCCGATCTGCTGGGAGGCATCTGTACCAACGCCGTGCCGCGCCAGGTCTGGAATGCAGCCGCCGCCGACGCCGATGACGACCGGATGCAGGAAGCGCGGTTAGTCCATACCCGCCCGCATTTGCCGCAGGGCGCGCCTACATCGCCCGCGCTGGCGAACGTCTGTGCCTATCGAGTAGATTGCCGATTAACCGGGCTGGCGCGGTCGGCCGGGGCGGAATATTCCCGCTACGCCGACGACCTGGCGTTCTCAGGCGATGAAGAATTTGAACGCGGCGTAGAACGATTTTCCACCCACGCCGCGGCCATCCTGATGGAAGAAGGATTCCACGTCAACCACCGCAAGACGCGCATCATGTGCCAAGGCGTCCGCCAACGCTTGGTTGGATTGGTCGCAAACCATCGCATGAACATCATGCGTGCCGATTTCGATCGGCTCAAAGCCACGCTCAACAACTGCGCTCGCCTGGGTCCCGAAAGTCAAAACCGGTTTCGCCACCCCAGCTTGCGCGCACATCTGAACGGGCGGATCGGATGGGTAGAGTCCATCAATCCGGCCAAGGGCCTGCGCCTGCGAGCTCTCTTCCAGCAAATTACGTGGCACTAACTTGGGCCTAACACCCAAAGAAGCTGGAATCGGGTGGACTGTCGTGCGGCATACTACTCAAAAGGCTTCACCGCATCTGTGGTCTGATCGCCGAAGATCATGAGGCGCTTAGACTTCCGGAATGGCGTATGAAATGCCTAAAGGCACTCCGTGAAGATCGCAAGAAAGCTCACTCGGAGGTAATCAAAGTGACCAAGAATGTAAAAGAATTGCTGAATGTCCTTCGGCAATCGATCAACGAAGCCATCCTGGAATCGAATGACGTAGCCGCAGCTATGGCGGCTCTGCAGCGCACGGGGAGGTGCCCGGTGTTCGGCATCGATGTTGCGCTCGAGGAAGTGCCCCAAACTGCCGCCGAGCCGGTGGAAGGCTCAGCGCGTACGGAAGAACTGGTATTGAGTGACTCGGACGTCGAGTTCTTAGCCGCGTTGGGAATTATCGACCCGAGCTGGTCTTGCCCAACCTCCCAGTCCGGTACTGCATAGTACGGAATAGGTGGGGCCAACGATACCAAAATGTCCCATCATTCAAATCAGTGGGTAGCGCGGGCGCAGTGCAAAAAGCAAGCATCGGGAAACACGCCATGACTGGGAGTTTGACGGCAATGCCAACTGAGATCCAGTTCTTGAAATATCGGCTCGAAGTGGTTGCATCCTGGCCCGACTCCGAACGCAAACGAGCCGTGTTGGAGGCTATCTCCTCACGGCTGAAGTGCCTCCAAGCCCTAAAGTAGTTCCGGCATTCCGGCGATACCTAAATCGAACGCATGGACCGCCGGTTTAATCAGCGCATTTCCTCGGACTTGCCCGTTCGGCTCACGCAGTTGGACGACGGCGTGGAATTGTCGGGGCAGGTGCAGGATATTTCTGATTCCGGCATTTGTGGGCTTTTCAACCAGCCCTTGCCGCCCGGCGCCCTGGTGAAGCTGGAGATCCTCGGTCTCACCCTATACGGGGACATCGCCTACTCCAACCCGGAAGACGGAGTATTCCGCACCGGCATCTTCGTCGAACCCGCGTTGCTCGATTCTTCGAACATCACCGAACTGGTCAAAAGCTATCTCGTCGGCGCCTCCGGGCGATCATAGTACCGCGGCGGTACGCGATAATCTCAAGCATGGAACCAGAGGCCGCCTATCCGGCCGCGCGCATTGTTTCGCCCAGAGTCCACGCTTACTTTATTCGGCAGCGAGCAGAAAATGGTGCCAGCAGTGCGTGCATTGCAACCCTGCCCGATACCGCGACCATCCAGGCGATTGTCGACGCGGCCTTTTGGGCCAGCCTGCGCAGGGAAGAGGGGTTCATCCCCAGGATCTCGCTGGCATTTGTCGCGCCCGAGGAAACCAGGAACGCGCTACTGTTTGAGCGTCCTCTTCCACTGGACCCCGGCCTTCTCACCAAGATTGCGCCCGCGGTAGAGCGGCCGGGAATTCATTTGGGCGTCTCGCTCGGCCCGAATGGGCTGGCGGTCTGGGGCACCACACGCAGCATTCCGAGCCTGTGCTTCGTCGTGGAAGTGGCCGCGCCGGGTTTGATCGTGATCAAGCATCACAGCCAGACGGCGGGCAAGTTCGTCAACGTCGCGGTTCTGGAAGGGGATCAGGTGAAAATCGTTGACGAGCGCGCCGCCTCTGTTCCCGATTGCCCGGCGTTGCTCACCGCTCTGCTCGGCTCCGAGTCGCCCGCCGCCTGGGTTCACTCGGTAAATGTGCTGGTGCAGCTAGCGGTCTCCATGCGCGCGCACGGGCGCGGTGGATCGCTCCTGGTGGTTCCTGCTTCCGGCGACGCCTGGCGCGAATCCATCGTCTCGCCGATCCCCTACGCGGTGTCTCCCCCGTTCACCGCTCTCGCGGAACTGGCCCGTATCTCTTCCGATGAAAGCAGCCGGCTGAATCGAGTGGTGGAGGCAGTTGCCGGACTCACTGCCGTGGATGGCGCCGTGGTGCTTACCGATCAATACGAGGTGCTGGGTTTCGGCGCGAAGATCACACGCCGCAAAGGCCACGCCCAGGTGGAGCAAGTGATGGTGACCGAACCGATCGAAGGCGGCGAGGCGATTCTGGTGCACCCCGACAAGCTGGGCGGCACAAGGCATCTTTCCGCCGCGCAATTCGTCCACGATCAGCGCGACGAGCAAAAGGGCTGCGCCGCGCTGGTGGCGTCGCAGGATGGGCGCTTCACCGTATTCGAATGGTCCACCTGCGAGCATATGGTGCACGCGCATCGCATTGAGGCGCTGCTGCTGTAGGAGGTATTTCCAGTCCCTGGACCCAAATCGCTGATCGGCTCTGGAAAGGGGTCGGACGTGGTTGCGTTCCTGGACGCCTCGGAGCGAGGGTTAGAGAGAGCGGCGCAAGGCGATGTCATGGCAGTATCACTAGCATGGCCGATAGAGACCGTTTCCGAATCGAGGAGATCCAGACCAAGATACGACGGGTGCATATGGACGAATGGGACCCGATTGGCGTCAACAACGTTCCCGAAGCCGCCGACGAATACGACCGTTATATAGGCGGAATCTACGGATTGATCCAACGTAATGCATCTGAGCGTCTTATTTCGGAGCACTTGCGTAGTCTGGAAATTGACGAGATGGGTATGGTTGATGTCCAGGGATTGCCGCTGTTGGCTGACGAAAAACGCAATGGGGTAGCGTCTTTGTTACTGAGGCTATTCTCAAAGTAGCCCACACCCCAATCCCCAGTCCCGGCTTTCCTCGGATAAGCTAGAAGCACGCCGCCCAAGCGGCGCTTCTTGCACATCAAGAAGGAGGCACATCGTGAAGACAGCAGCGTTGCGTATTTTCGCGATCGGTGTGGGAGTGGTGCTGCTCACCTCCGCCTACACCCGCATGCACTCCGCGTCCGTGATGACGGACGCCGCCCAGGCATTCCTCAACTCGCTTACGCCCGCTCAGCGTGCGCAGGCCACGTATCAATTTCAAGATCAGGAGCGCTTCGACTGGCACTATATTCCCAAGCCGCGGAAGGGCCTCTCGATGCACGATATGACGCCCGAGCAGAAGCAGCTCGCGCACGCGCTCCTGGCCGCCGGGCTCAGCCAGCAAGGCTACATCAAAGCCGTCAGCATCATGAGCCTGGATGAAGTGCTCAAAGTTCTGGAAGGCGGTAAAGGTCCCGGGCGCGATCCCGAGGGTTACTTCTTCACCGTCTTCGGCCAGCCTTCCGCCACGGGGACGTGGGGTTATCGCGTGGAAGGGCATCACCTGAGCCAGAATTTCACCATAGCCAACGGTCAAGTGCAGGGAGCGCCCAGCTTCTTTGGGACCAATCCGGCCGAGATCCGCGAAGGCCCGCGCAAAGGTTTGCGCGTTCTGGCGCGCGAAGAGGACCTAGGCAGGCAACTCGTAAAGTCACTCACGGCCGACCAAAAGAAGATGGCCATTATCAGTAAAGACGCGCCGAAAGAAATCCTTACTGAAGCATCGCGCAAAGCCGCGCTGAACGGACAGCCGAGCGGGTTGATGGCTTCGAAGATGACCGCCTCCGAGCGCGCGATTTTCCAAAGCCTGCTCGACGAATACTGCCGCAACATGACGGATCAGATCGACCAGACGCGTCAAGATCAGATCAGGAAGGCCGGCGACAATATCTACTTTGCGTGGGCCGGCGGCGAGGAGCCCGGCCAAGGCCACTACTATCGCATCCAGTCGCCCAGTTTCCTGGTGGAATTCGACAATACGCAGGACCACGCCAATCATATTCACTCCGTTTGGCGCGACTTCAACGGCGACTTCGGCGAGGACCTGCTGAAGGAACACTACCAGAGCAGCCACCTTTAGCTTGACTCTTACCCGCCGACTTTTCGTTGCCTCTCTCGCCAGCGCGAGCGCCTGCCTGGCAGCTGATAAAGGTCAGGCCTATCCGTCGGAGGCTAAGCGCTACGCCGACGAAGCCACCGAAAACTACGTCGTCCGTTTGACGGACCCCGCGCATCACAGCTGGTTGCCGGCCTGCTATTGCCGCGCCATTTCGCGCAAGAGTGATTTCCTGATCTACTCGAACGATCGGTCGGGCTTCGTCGAGGCATACCGGATGGATTTGAAAAACGGACAGTCGCGCGCGCTGACTTCCGCTCCCGAGTTGGTCACCGGATCATTGACGCTGGCGCCCGACGAACGGGAGTTTGCTTATTTGGCTGGGCGATCGTTGTACGCCAGCCGCCTGAACGGCGGGCACACGCGCGAAGTGTATCGCCTGGAGGAAGGCTTCAACTTCGGAACCGGGTTCAGCCTTTCCGACGACGGCCTAGTCTCGGTTCTGGTGGAGGAAAAGCCGGGAATGAGCCGCTTGCGCCTGATCACCATGCGGACCGGCAGCGCCGCGACTCTGGTGGAATCGAGCGATCCGATTTCCGATCCCCAGCCGCGCCCTAAGCGTGCGGGCGTGATGTACAAGAAGGGCGGGGAATTATGGGTGGTGGATTATGATGCCACGCAGAATCGCAAACTTCACATCGCGCCGGGTGCCCGACCAACGGCGCTTTGGTCGGAGGACGGCAGAACCATCGACTACCTGAACATCCCTGCCGACCGGGAAAAGCTGAACAACATCCGCGAGTTTACTCCCGATACCAACGGGGATCTGCTGGTTTCCTCGACCACCGAGTACGTCACTTTTAATCACAACAGTGATACCAGCGTATTCGTCGGCGCGAGCGGCAGCAAAGCTTCGCCGTACGTGCTACTGCTGGTGCGATCGGTGAAACGGGAGCTGGCGTTGTGCCAGCATCGCGCCAGTGATCCGCGCCAAGTCACGCTGTTCTTTTCGCCCAACAGCCAGCGCGTGGTTTTTCAGAGCGACCGCGACGGCAAGATGGCGATCTATTCCATCGCCGTGGATCGGCTGGTGGAAAAGACTGAGACCGAAGAACCGTGATGCACTCGGAGGCTGTCCGCATGCCACAACGGGCCGCCAATGCAGACCAGGGCTTTCGCGTCCGCCCGCGCAAGCAGAACATTGAACTGCAGTTGTGTTTCCGGCTGGGCAGGTGTCGCGATGAGTCGCGACGCGGCAAGAACGAGTGTACGCGCCACGCGTGGCGTACGCACTCCTGCGTGCCGTGCCGACACTCGTGTCGGCAGTCTTCGCGCTAAAGAAATCACCAGGGCGGCCAGGCTACCGTTGATCAACCAGCACGTTATCTATCAGCCGAACTGATCCCAGCCAGGCCGCGGTTGCAATGCGCACCGGCCCGCGGATAGTTTCCACGGGCGTCATGTTGGAAGGGTCGACAACTTCGAGGTATTCGACCCCGAACTCGGGATGCTCCTGCAAATGCGAAAGTGCAGCGGTGCGAACCTGTTCCGCCGATGTCCAGCCTTTACGGATGCAATCGGCGCCGAACTCGAGCGCTTGATACAGCGCCGGAGCTAGCTTACGTTCCTCCCGTGTCAATCGCCTGTTCCTGGAACTCAGGGCCAGTCCATCTTCCTCGCGCACGGTTGGCACCGGAACAATTTCGACCGGTATGTTCAGATCCGCCACCATGCGCTGAATGATGGCGAGCTGCTGGGCGTCCTTCTCGCCGAAATACGCGCGTTCCGGTCGAACAATATGGAATAGCTTGGCCACCACGGTCGAAACCCCGCGAAAATGGCCAGGGCGAAACTTGCCGCAAAGATGTTCCGAGACGCCGGCCACTTCCACGAACGTGCTGGGCGGTTCGGGATACATCTCCTGCGCTGAAGGCGCAAAGACGAAATCCACGCCGAGTGTGTCGCAGGCGTCCACGTCCTTCGCCATGTCGATCGCGTAGGCTTCGTAATCGTTGGGCCGATCGAACTGAATGGGATTCACGAAAATGCTGACCACCACCGGCTGGCAATCGCGGCGCGCCCGCTCGATGAGCGCCGCATGACCGGCGTGGAGCGCGCCCATAGTCGGCACCAACCCGATGATCCGGCCGCGCATGCGCGACACCACCAGGCGGTCGCGGATCTCAGGAATGGTGCGGACAAGCTGCGTGTTCATTCCCGGCTGGCGGCGGAAGCGGGGAAACGAAAGCTATGCTCGGGATCGGGAAACTCGCCGTGCTCCACTTCGGCGATGTATTGTTTGGCGGCGGCAATCATTTCGTCCCCTAAATGTGCGTACTGCTTGACGAATTTTGGCGCAATCTCGTCATACAATCCGAAAGCATCGTAGCTCACCAGCACCTGTCCGTCGCAGTGCGGGCCCGCGCCAATGCCGATGGTGGGAATCGACAATTTCGCCGTTACGGCGGCAGCCACTTCCGCCGGGATGCATTCCAGCACGATGGCAAACGCGCCCGCCTGTTCGAGCGCAAGCGCATCCTCCACCAGCCGGTCGGCTTCATCCTGCGTGCGCCCGGCGACGCGATAGCCACCCAATTGATGGATCGCCTGGGGAACCAGCCCGATATGTGCCATCACCGGAATGCCGATCTCCACCAATCGCCGCACGGTATCGGCAGCGTGCAAGCCGCCTTCGATCTTTACGGCCGAAACGGCGCCCTCCTGCATCAAGCGGCCGGCGTTGCGGATGGCATCGGCATGGCTCGCCTGCCAACTCAGGAAGGGCATGTCCGCCAGCACAAACGCGCGTTCAGCGCCTCGCGAGACGGCGCGGGCATGATGAACCATGGCATCCAGCGTGACCGGAATTGTGGTTTCCTGGCCCAGAATTACCATGCCAAGCGAATCGCCGACCAGCAGCGCATCCACGCCGGCGCGATCCATCAGGCGTGCCATGGTGGCGTCGTAAGCGGTCAGCATCGTGATCTTTTGGCCGAGCTTCTTCTTGCGCTGAAGATCGGGGATGCGGATGCGAGTAGATTGCGGCATTTCTAGATCACCGAAGCTTGGCATATAAGTGATGCTTGGAGCAGGCGCTCGGTCGCAGCGGCGCGCTCGGGGCACAAGCCTTTTGTTCGGGCGAGTTCCAAGGTTTCCAGCCCGGCGGCGCGATACAGCAGCGGAATGGGCCCGGGAACGCTTTCAAGAACCGAAAGGTGCGCAGCGATCGTAGACACGTCGCCGCGTTCGATGGGGCCGGTCAGCGCGGCCACCGGGCCCTGCCGCAGTGCATTGCCCAGGCTGGTCTTAGCCAGCGGTCCAAGCGCCAGCAGCGCTTCTTGAGGATCTACTTCGGCCGCGATTAACAAAGTCTGCGCGGCCGAAAGTAGTGCCGTAATGTAGTTGCTCGCCATCACGGCGGCGGCATGATATAGGGGGCGATGTTCGGCGGAAATTCGCAGGATGCGACCGTTCGCGAGGCAAGCGATCCGTTCGGCCCATGCCGCCGCCGGCGCATCCCCGGAGATTGCGAAGGCCGCGCCATCGAGTGCGGACGCGCCGGATTCAGGATCGGAAATGGTTTGCAGCGGGTGGATCGCGCCGCAGAAAATGCCTCGTGCAGCGAGCACGTGTAGCGCTTCGGGACCTCGGCTTCCGCAGGTGTGGAGAACAATTCCGGTATCCAGAGCAAGGGTCGCAGCCACGGATTCGATCGCGGCATCGGGGACCGCGATCAAAATTCTCTGCGCCCTCTTTGCAAGTCCGGAGTAGGTGACCGCTTCAACATTCGGGCCGATAAAAGCAGCCGTCTTGCGCGCTTGCTCGATGTTGCGGCTTGCAATCAAGGCAACCGGTTCGCCCCGCAAATGGAGCAGCCTGCCGAGCGCTTGCGCCATGCGGCCAGCGCCGGCGATTCCGACGGGGGAAGCCGAAAAATCGGTAAAATCCTGCAAATTTCAGTGTAGCTGGAATTGACCCGGCACTTCAGTTTTGGGCGAGAATAGACGATGAGGATCGGAGGAGGATCACATGACCAACAGAGTTGCAATCGGATTTGCCGTACTGTTTTGCTCCACCGCGTGCTCGGCGATTTGGGCCGCGGATTATCGACCTCTGGATGTAAAGACCGGCCAGTGGGAAAGCACTATGACGGGCCAGACCAGCGGCATGCCGCCCATTCCCGACGAGGTCCTCAGCCGGATGACGCCGGAGCAGCGCGCCCGGATGCAGGCGGCCATGCAAGCCAGAGGCGCCAAAACGAGCGTCAACAAGAGCGTCAACAAGAGCTGCCTGACGAAGGACAAGCTCGACAAGCCATTTGATCTGGGAGATCAAAATACCAAGACTTGTACGCGCACCCTGGTCACATCCTCCGGGAGCAGGCAGGAAATCCGCATCGATTGCAATCGTGAAGGGATGAAGAGCACGGGAACGGTGAAGGTGGAGGCGTTAAATTCGGAGAACATCAAGGGTTCCATGGCCATGGCCGTCACCAACGGCGAACATACCATGAATATGAATTACAACTTCTCCGCCAAATGGATCGGCCCCGCCTGCAGCGAGAAATAAGTCTGCTAATCGGCGAGGCTGAGCGTGCCCAGGTAGCTCTCGAGATCCGCCGGTAATGGCGCATTCACTGTAATTCGTTCCCCGCTGCTGGGGCTGGTGAACGTGATCTGACGCGCGTGCAAGAAAAAGCGCCCCAGTTCGCTGGCCGGAGCCCCGTACAGTTTATCTCCCACCACCGGATGCCCAATGCTCGCCAGATGCACGCGGATCTGATGCGTGCGCCCGGTGCCGATCTTCACTTCCAGCAACGTAAGCCGTTCCAAGCGTCTTAGCACCTGATACGACGTGATCGCTTGGCGCCCGTGATCGAGGCGAGCGGTCATCCGGACACGCCGTACCGGATCGCGAGCAATGGGCGTGGTAATGCGGCCTTGATCCTTCTTCAGGCGCCCATGCACCAGCGCCACATAAATCTTTTCCACCTGGCGCGATGCAAATTGCTCGGCCAGATTGCGATGCGCCGCGTCGTTGCGCGCGATTAGAATCACGCCGCTGGTGAAGCGGTCCAGCCGATGCACGATGCCCGGTCGCAACTCGCCGCCGACGCCCGAAAGCTTGCCAAAACGGTGCAGTAGGGCATTGACCAGGGTCCCGGAATGCTGCCCGGCGCCGGTGTGAACCACCATCCCCGCCGGCTTATTGATGGCGATCACGTCGGCGTCTTCGTACAGGACCTCCAGCGGCAGGTCTTCGGGAGTGGCCCGTAGCGGCGGCAATTCGCCGGGCTGAACGTGGATGCGCTCGGCGCCTTTCACCAGGTACGAACGCTTGGCGGGCGAGCCATCCACCAGCACGCGCCCTTGTTCGATCCAATCTTGCAATCGCGACCGGCTGAATTGCGGAAGACGCTCGCGCAGGAATTGATCCAGGCGTTTGCCGGCATCGGAAGCCGACGCAATGATCGATTGGTCATCACTCACCAGTCACCAGTTATATTCAATAGGTGCTTCGGAGCGCAATCCAACGCGATAGGTTCATCCTTGGGCTGCTGTTCTTGGGATTGCTGTGCGCGCGCTTGTGCCATAGCGCGATCGTGTGGGTGGAAGAAGGCTATCCCACCGCCGCGGCAATCCAGATCCTGGATGGAAAGGCGCTTTATCGCGAAGTCTGGTTCGACAAGCCGCCCTTATCGGCGCTGATTTATTTGTTATGGGACGCGCGCATCGGCGTGATTCTGAGGATCGCGGGCGCGGCCTTCGTTTTCGCCTGCTGCTGGATGTTGTGGCGGTTCGCGCGCGATCTATGGGGCCCGCGCGAAGGTTTGGCGGCGGCTCTGTTGCTGGGATTTTTCCTGACGTTCGGAATCCCCTCGGCGGTGATGGCACTGGCGCCGGATCTGTTGATGGTCCTGCCGCACATTGCCGCGGTTTACCTGGCCTGGCGCGGCCGGCCGTTCTTGAGCGGGCTGGTGGCGGGCATCGCGCTCCTGGTGAACGCCAAGGCCTTCTTCGTCCTGGCCGCATGCCTGTTTTTCGCCTGGCGAGGCGCGGGATGGCTGCTCGGCGGCTTTTTCATTCCGAACATTGTGGCCTTGATCTGGTTTGGCCGCCCTTATGTCGACCAAGTCTGGCGATGGGGTGCGCTGTATTCCGAGCAGACCTTCGCGCTCGCTACCGGATTCGTCCGAACGGCCAACTGGGCGGGCTTTCAAGCTGCACTGGTGGTGGGTGCGGCGGTCGCCTTGTGGCGCGAAGGTCGCTGGCGCTGGAAGATGATCGCCTGGCTGCTGCTGTCACTGGCGGCGGTGGCGGCTGGCTGGCGATTCTTTCCGCGGTATTATTTTCAACTGCTGCCCGTGATGGTGTTGCTCGCTGCTCGCGGCTATACGCTCCTGGGCCGATGCCGCGTCTACCTGCTATTGCTGTTGTTGATCCCGGTGGTACGCTTTGGCCCGCGCTATATCATGCTTGCCAATGACCTGGCGCACAACCGCCAAAGTAACTGGAGCGATCTCGCGCTGAACCAAGACAGCCAAGCTGTTTCCGATCGCATCCCTCACACCGGAACGCTATTGGTCTGGGGCTATCGGCCCGACGTTTTCGCCTATACCCGCATGTCCGCGGGCAGCCGCTTTCTCGATTCGCAGCCGCTCACAGGCGTGCTGGCCGACCGGCATCTCACCAGTTCCCAGCCCGTTGCGCCGGAATGGGCCGCGCGCAACCGGCGCGAGCTGATCGCAAACGACCCCACCTGGATCGTCGACGGCCTGGGGCCGCTCAATCCGGCGCTCGCCATCACCAACTTTCCGGATCTGCACGATTGGCTCGCCAATTATCGCGAAGTGGGGCGCACCCGGTTTTCAATAATCTACCGGCTCAAATAGCTCACTTGCCGATCCAGCACGCTTCCCGCTTTTCGAGAAACGCGGACATGCCCTCCTGCGCGTCATGGGCGAGAGAATTCAGCGTCATCACTTCCTTGGCATAGGCGTACGCTTTGGGCTGGTCCAGATCGATTTGCGTGTAATATGCCTGCTTGCCCAGCGCGACCGTGAAACTGCTCGCCTCCGCGATGGTGCACGCCAGTTCTCGCGTCGCTGATTCAAGCTGCGTAGCCGGCACCACGCGATTGATGAGCCCCCACTCCGCGGCTGTGGCGGCATCCACGACTTTGCCGGTCAGCAGCATTTCCATGGCGCGTTTGCGTCCGACCGCGCGCGAGAGCGCGACCATCGGCGTGGTGCAGAAAAGGCCGATTTTCACGCCCGGCGTGGCGAAGGCAGCCTGATCGCTTGCAATGGCGAGATCGCATGTAGCGACCAACTGGCAACCCGCGGCGGTGGCGATGCCTTGCACCTGCGCGATCACGGGCTGAGGGATGGACTGGATCTTCGCCATGAGTTCGGCGCAGACATCGAAAATGCGCCGGTAGTCATTGACGGTCCGCCCGACCATTTCGCTCAAGTCGTGACCCGAGCTGAAAACCTTGCCGGACGCGCCCAGGATGATGGCGCGGACGTTCGGCTCCGCCGTCAGTTCGTCCATGCAGCAGATCAGTTCAAACATCAGTTCGAGCGAGAGAGCGTTGCGGCGTTCGGGCCGGTTGAGAGTTATGATTCCGAGTTGGCCTTCGGTGGAACGGATGAGGTGTTGATAGGGCATGTACTGCTCCTACTTTGAGTCTACCGGCAATACAGATGGCCCTCGGCGGGCAGCAGGGTTTAGAAGTTCACGGCAATCGCCGTCGCAACGGTCACAGGGTTTCCGTCTCTCACACCGGGCTCGAAGCGCCACTTTCTGACAGCTTGGACGACCTTATCGTCGAGGCTCGTGCCCATTGCACCAATTACCTTAATATTTTGAGGAATTCCATCTCCGTTAATCTCGCAATACAGCGCGACGGCACGGTTAGATCGGGCACCCACCGCAGTGGTTTCCGGCGGAACGAAGCTGACCAAAAGTGGCGCGGTCACTTCGTTTGAGACCCGGAAGACAGAGTTGCTGGGCTGAGCGATCGGATCTAGCCAATTGATCATTGCGACTTCCTTGCTTCCTGGGGGAGGATGAAACTGAAATTGGTCTGCGTCCAACGTTACATTGCGCTGAATCCAAGAGAAATTTATGCTGTGAACCCGGTGATTCGCCTCCTCGATTTGATAGCGAACAATTAGCCTGGTAGCTGGATCGATGCACATTTCGAGATCCTGCCGGCGAGAATCATTTGCTGAAGCGAGAAACTTGCCGCGAACAATCTGGCAGGCTCGCGGGCGGCCCAAAAAGGTCACGTGGTCGGTTCCAGTCACGGTCGGGGATCGCAGCGTTTCGTTGAGGAGAGGCCACGCGTTAATAGGATAAGCGCATGGTGAGATTTGAGGGAGAATCACTCTCACGTAGCTATGGCTGCGCTGGTAGAAGGTCCATTCTGACGCGCCATCACAAATGCGGACAAAAGGATTCAAGCCGCCAGTGACTTCCAATCGAGCCCGAATAGAAGGCGCCAACTGATAAGCGATTTGGAACTGATCTGCCGATTGCTTCCCGTCCTCTGCCGTATCCACTGCGTAGCCCGCCGCCTTCCAACTCAATCCCGTTCGGGCAAAAGCCGCGACTTCGGCTATTAGGGAGCCAAGACCGTTCTTGGGCTGCGCCAAGGCTAATTCGGCCATGGCGATTAGCAGGAGAATCGGCCGTGTGCCGCGCATACGGTGTAAGAATAGCAACGTAACTAACAGCCGAACAATCGCGGGGTTACGGTCGCTCCTCCCGCGGGCGCGAGCAATACAGATGGCCCTCGGCGGCGAGCGCAGCATTGTCTTGGGTGATTGCCGCGCCGGTTTCGATATGCAAAATATCTTCGTATCCGGCATCGCGAAGGAATCCGACGATCTCGGTTACCTTGCGCCGCTTTTCGCGCATGGTGTCGCCGTGCATTTCCAGAAATAGCGCGGGATGGTACGCATCGAGGGTGGCGCGCGCGCCTTCGAGCGCTTCGAGTTCCCAGCCCTCGACATCGATCTTGATCAGATCGGGCGGCGGCAGGGAAGCGATAGCAATGTCGAGATCGAGCGTCGTGATCTGGATGCGCTGGGAGACCGGCGCGGATGCACTCGGGTGGAGAGAGCCGCCACCGGCCATCTCGGGAGCATAATGCAGCGTGCCGGAGCCAGGCTGCGCGCCAACTCCGAGGTTGCGGACTCGAACGTTCGCAAAGTTGTTGAGCTGGATGTTGACCATCAACCGGGCGTGGTTCGCGTCGTTCGGTTCGTACGCAATCACCTGCGCGCAGCGCGAGGCAAAGAACAGCGTGAGGATGCCGTGGAATGCGCCCACGTCATAAACAACGAGCCCATCGAGCGGGAGATTGTGCCAAAACGTTTCCTCCTGCGTCTCCCGCGAGAGCCACGCCGGTGTCCAGCCCAATCCGCCGCGGCGCTGCATCCCGCGAACCAGCCCGTGCCGGACTCTGTAGGTAATGCGATCAAATAAACGGCGGCTGATCCACGCAATCGTGCGGTGCCGGAGCGAATAGTGTTGGAAGGGAAGGTCGTCTGCGGCGAGCGCCTCTTGTTTCGCCAGGAGCACTCTAGTCCAGTTCTAGAATCTCGCGCAGCGCGTCTTCCACCGATTGGAGATGCTGCGCCGAAAGATTTTCGACGTGCCGCACCAGCCGCTCCTTCGCCACCGCGCGGACCTGGTCAATCACCGCCACAGCCGGCTGCCCGGAGCAGGTCACACTCACCATGACGGGAGGAGCGGCTCGCGGCGAACTGCTGAGCGGGATGACGACTACAGTCCTGCGATGCTGGTTCACTACGCTATTGCTGACCACTACGCACGGGCGTGTCTTGTTGATTTCCGAACCAACCGTGGGATCCAGATTCACCCACCAGATCTCACCGCGCCTGTGCATCTTCCCAGGGTTCCGGCATTGCATCGCTAAGACGGTCGAAATCGCGCTCGATTTCTCTCACGTCAGTATCTTGATTTGCGATTTCGCAGGCCTGGATGAGTCGTCTTTCCCGTTCGGCGAGCTTGTCGGCGATGGCATCGGCAACGTAGCGGGAACGGTCGCGGGCGGGGACGCGCCTCGTAAAGCTGATTGCCAGATCGTCCGGGAGCGTGAAGGTCATCTTTCGGCTTGGCATACAGCCATACTACCATACTGGAGGTTGGATGGCCAGTAGCCTAGTCTACTCGGATTCCCCGCCTCCCACCTTCAGCACGGCCAGGAACGCTTCCTGGGGGATCTCCACCCGGCCCACCCGTTTCATCCGCTTCTTGCCTTCTTTTTGCTTTTCCAGCAGCTTGCGCTTGCGCGAGATATCGCCGCCGTAGCACTTTGCCAGGACATTCTTGCGCATGGCCGGGATGGTCTCGCGCGAGATTACCTTATTGCCGATGGCGGCCTGCAACGCCACCTCGAACATCTGCCTCGGGATCAGCTTGCGCAAGCGCTCGATCAAAATTTTGCCGCGCTCGTAAGCAAATTCCTTGTGGACAATCATGGACAGCGCATCCACCGGCTCGCCCGCCACCAGCACGTCCAGCTTCACCATCGGCGAGGCCCGGTAGCCCGAGAAATGATAATCGAGCGACGCATAGCCGCGCGACGCGGATTTCAGGCGATCGTAGAAATCCAGCACGATCTCATTCAGGGGCAATTCGTAGAGCAGCAGCACGCGCCCGGTGCCGATGTATTCAAACTTCTTCTGCGACCCGCGCTTTTCTTCCAGCAGTTTCAGAATCTCGCCGACATACTCCTCGCGCGTGATCACCGTGGCATCGATGATCGGCTCTTCGATCTGCTTAATGATGGAGGGATCGGGGAACTTGGATGGGTTTTCAACTTCGATGATGTCGCCCGTGAGCGCGGTAATCTTGTAGCGCACTCCCGGTGCGGTGGTGATCAGATCGATCTGAAATTCGCGTTCCAGGCGCTCCTGGATGATTTCCAGATGCAGCAGGCCGAGAAAGCCGCAGCGAAAACCGAATCCCAGCGCCACCGAATTTTCGGGCTCAAAGTTGAAGGCGCTGTCGTTCAGCCGCAGCTTTTCGAGTGCCTCCCGCAGCCGGCCGTGCTCGTGCGACTCCACCGGATACAGCCCGGCGAAAACCATCGGTTTGATTTCCTGGAAGCCTGGGAGCGGCTCGGACGCGGGGTTTTCAACGCTGGTCACGGTATCGCCGATCTGTGCGTCGGAGACCGTCTTGATGTTCGCAAAAAGGAAGCCAGCCTCACCGGCCGAAAGCTCCTCGCAGGGGATGGGCTTGGGCGATTGATAGCCGAGGCCATCCACTTCGCAGATGGCGCCTGTAGCCCATAGCTTGATCTTCTGCCCCACCTTCAGCGTGCCGTCCACCACGCGCACCAGGATGATGACGCCGCGATACGGATCGAACCAGGAATCGAAAATCAAGGCTCGCAGCGGAGCATCGGGTGAACCCTTGGGAGCCGGGACCAGCCGCACCACCGCTTCCAGCACGTCTTTAATCCCGATTCCTTGTTTCGCGCTGACCAGGATCGCATCCTGCGCCGGCAAACCGATCAATTGCTCGATCTGCTCGCGTATTTTCTCGGGCTCGGCCGACGGCAGATCGATTTTGTTGATCACCGGAATAATTTCGAGATTGTGGTTCAGCGCCAGGTACGTGTTGGCGAGCGTCTGCGCCTCCACGCCCTGGGAGGCATCCACCACCAGCAGCGCGCCCTCGCACGCCTGCAAACTGCGCGAGACTTCGTAAGTGAAATCGACGTGGCCCGGCGTGTCGATCAGGTTGAGCTGATAAGTTTGCCCATCATCCGCTTTGTAATTCAATCGCACCGCGTGCGCTTTGATGGTGATGCCGCGCTCGCGCTCCAGATCCATGGTGTCGAGCACCTGCTCCATCATTTCGCGCTGCTGCAATGCGCCGGTAGCTTCCAGCAGACGGTCGGCCAGCGTCGACTTGCCGTGGTCGATGTGCGCGATGATCGAGAAATTCCGGATAAATGCGGGATCCATGCGGTAGAATGAGGCTGAAACTCAAGTATCCCATAATGTCTTCAGCCATCGAAGGAAATCTCGATGCCAGTGGCTTGAAATTTGCCGTCGTGTGCGCGCGATTCAACAGCTTTATCACGGAGCGGCTGCTGGCCGGCGCGCTGGATGCTTTGAAGCGCTCGGGTGCGGCCGATGAAGACGTCGAGATCGTGAAAGTTCCGGGAGCGTGGGAACTGCCGCTGGCGGCCAAGACGATTGCAGGAGCGAAGAAACACGATGCCATCGTGGCCCTCGGCGCTGTGATTCGCGGCGACACCCCTCATTTCGATCATGTGGCCGGACAAGCTTCCAGCGGCCTGGCCGCGGTGCAATTGGAGACCGGCATCCCGGTGGCGTTCGGAGTGCTGACCACGCATACCATGGAGCAGGCCATCGATCGCGCGGGCGGCAAGAGCGGCAACAAGGGATACGATGCCGCGATGACGGCTATCGAGATGGCCGACCTGATGCGCCGGCTGCGAAAATAGTAGCAGATGGCGGCCCGTCACCGATCACGGCAGCGCGCACTGCAAGTCCTCTATCAATGGGACATGACCAAGCGGCCGGTAGACGAGGCGATTCGCGCGTTTTATGACACCCTGGATGCGGACAAAATCGCCGACGAGCCAATGGAGGAGAAGGACGACGACGATCCCCCGGCCCCGGGGCGCGATGAATTCATGGAAGAACTGGCCCGCGGCGCTTCGGAAATGGCGCCCGCTATCGACCATCGCATCACCGAAAAATCCGCGCACTGGAAGATCGAGCGCATGCCGGTTGTCGATCGCAACATCCTGCGCCTCGGCATCTACGAGATGAGCCGCCAGGATATGCCGGCCGCCGTGGTGATCGATGAAGCGCTGGAGCTGGCGCGCCAGTTTTCGGGCGAAGAATCGGTGGCGTTCATCAACGGTGTACTGGACGCGATTCACAAGGAAATCAGAACCTGAAATAGAAATCCGGCGGGAAACATCCAGCAAGCATGAACATCCTGATGGTGGCATCGGAAGCCACGCCCTTCGCAAAAACAGGTGGACTGGCCGATGTCTTGGGTGCGCTTCCTGCGGCCCTGGCCGAACGCGGCGAACAAGTGGCCGTGGTGCTTCCCTCGTATCGCGAGAATCGCTATCCGTATCCCCGGCGCGAGGCTTATCGCAATCTGTGGATTCCCATCGGCCCGGGCTACATGGTGGACATCCAAAGGACTGCCAACCGCGGAGTTTCATACTATTTCGTGCAGTGCCCCGCGCTTTATGATCGCGACGGCATTTACGGCACCGCGGCCGGCGATTTCCCGGACAACCACGTGCGCTTCGCCGTCCTTTCCATGGCCGCCATCGGCGTAGCGCGGCATCTGTTTCGGCCCGACGTGCTGCACGTGCATGACTGGCAGGCAGCGCTCGCGCCCGTCTACCTGAGCGAACATTTTCGCACCGACCCGACGTTCATCGGCGTGAAGACTCTGCTGACCATTCACAATCTTGGCTATCAGGGGCTCTTTCCCCCGGAAGCGCTTTCGCAAATCGCGCTCGATCCGAAGCTGCTGAATCCCGATCAACTGGAGTTTTTCGGACGCGTCAATTTGCTGAAAGCGGGCATTGCCTGGAGCGACGCCGTCAGCACCGTCAGCAAGGGCTACGCGCGCGAGATCCAAACGCCGGAGTACGGATTTGGTTTGGACGGATTCCTGCGCCGTCACGGCCCCGTTACTGGAATCCTCAACGGCGTTGATTACAACGAGTGGAATCCGGAACATGACTCGGCACTAGCCCACACTTATTCGGCCAGCGACCTTTCCGGCAAGCGGGACTGCAAGCAGGCGCTGCTGGCTGAATACGGGCTGCCCCAGGACAATCTGGACCGCCCGCTGATCGCCATCATTTCGCGCTTCGCCGCCCAAAAGGGCTTCGATATTCTAGCCGACGCGGCCTCCCGCCTGATGCAGGAAGACCTGCACCTGGTGGTGCTGGGATCGGGCGATCTGCCCTATGAATCCATGTTCCGCGCGCTGGCCCAGGCTTATCCTCACAAAGTGGGCCTGCGGGTGGGCAACGACACGGGTTTATCGCACAGAATCGAGGCCGGCGCCGATATGTTCCTCATGCCCAGCCGTTACGAGCCCTGCGGCCTGAACCAGATCTACAGCCTCAAATACGGTACGGTCCCGGTGGTCCGCGCCACGGGCGGCCTGGATGATACCATTGAAGATAGTACCGGATTTAAGTTTCGCGACTATTCTGGCGATGCTTTATTGGAGACCGTGCGTTTGGCTCTGAGGGCATATCAGGATCTGAATCAATGGGTTCAGCGGATGCGGCGAGGCATGGACAAAGATTTCTCATGGAGCGCCTCGGCCGGCGAGTACGTGGAACTGTACCGGCGGCTGGTGGCGAGTTGAATCGTTTTTAAGAGCATATACATCTACTGAGGGGAGCTAGAACAGAACAATATGGCTGGTGCGAATACACTGACATTTACGGACGCGGGCTGGGATAAGGATGTGCTGAACTCCGACGCCCCGGTTCTTGTGGACTTTTGGGCGGAGTGGTGCGGGCCGTGCCGCATGATGTCGCCGACTATCGACGCCATTGCGGAGGCCTATGCCGGCCGCGTGAAAGTCGGCAAGCTGAACGTGGACGAGAACGGCGCCACCGGCATGCGCTACAACGTGCGCGGGATTCCCACGCTGCTGCTGTTCAAGGGCGGCAAGGTGGTGGAGCAGAAGGTTGGAGCAGTCGGCAAGACCGATGTCCAAAAGATGCTGGATGCCCACGTCGCCGCCGCGCAGAGCGCGTAAGCGCCCGCCAGCGGTTCTAAGCTGGCGTGGTGAGCGCCCCTTCCGACGCCGATCCCACTAAAGCAACGTATTTGGCGAAAACGCCCGAGCGGTAACGCGGCTCGGGCGTTTTCCATTTAGCTAGCCGCGCCTTCACCACATCCTCGGGCACTTCCAGATTGATGGTGCGGTTCGCGATGTCGATGTGGATGGTGTCGCCTTCCTGGACCGCCGCGATTGGCCCGCCTACCGCCGCTTCCGGCGCAACGTGTCCCACGCAGAATCCGCGCGTGGCGCCGCTGAACCGACCGTCGGTGAGCAGCGCGACGCTATCGGAAAGCCCCGCGCCCACGATCGCGCTGGTTACGCCCAGCATCTCCCGCATCCCCGGCCCGCCGCGCGGTCCTTCATAGCGGATCACCACGATATCGCCCGGGCGGATCTTTCCACCGGTGGCCGCGGCCATGGCTGCTTCTTCGTTTTCAAACACGCGAGCCGGTCCGCGCTGCTCGCTGCGCTCGATGCCGGTCACCTTGATCACGCACCCATCCGGCGCGAGCGATCCGCGCAGGATCACCAGGCCGCCCGACTTCTTGATTGGCTTTGAAAGCGGATGAATCACCTCTTGGCCCGGCGTTTCCTTGGCTTCGGCGGCTTCTTGGGCCAGTGTCCGTCCCGTCACCGTCATCGCCGATCCGTCCGCATACCCGCCTTCCACCAGGCGCTGCGCGATCACCGGAATGCCTCCGGCTTTATCCACGTCCACCGCCACAAACTTGCCCGCCGGTTTCAGATCCACCAACAGCGGTGTGCGCTCGCTGATGGTCTGGAAATCATCAATGCCCAGCGGTATCCCAGCCTCGCGCGCGATGGCCAGCAAATGCAGCACGGCGTTGGTCGAGCCGCCCGTGGTGGCCACCGATGCAATCGCATTATCGATCGCCTTGCGCGTAACGATATCGCGCGGCCGCAGGTTGTTCTTCACCAGATCCAGCACCAGGCGCCCGCAGCGCGCCGCGACGCCGTGTTTGCGCGCATCCACTTGCGGGACGGCGGCTGTTCCCAAGGGCGAAAGTCCGATTAACTCCATCACCGTGGCCATGGTGTTGGCGGTGAATTGCCCGCCGCACGCTCCCGCGCCCGGACACGCGGAATTTTCGATTTCCAGGAACTCTTCGTCCGACATCCGGCCGGCTGAATTCGCGCCGACGGCTTCATAAACATCCTGGATGGTGAGATCGCGGCCGTTATGACGCCCCGGAAGAATCGACCCGCCGTACAAAATCAACCCTGGGGTATTCAATCGCAGCAGCGCCATGGCCGCGCCGGGGATCGTTTTATCGCACGCCACCAGCGCCACTATGCCATCGAACATGTGCCCGCGCGCCACTAGCTCCATCGAGTCCGCAATCAGATCGCGGCTAACGAGCGACGCCTTCATCCCTTCGGTCCCCATCGTGATGCCGTCGCTGATCGCAATGGTGTTGTACTCCATGGGCGTGCCGCCGGCTTGCCGGATGCCTTCCGCGACGTCTTGCGCCAGCTCGCGCAGCTTGAAGTTGCACGGCATGGTGCCGATCCAGGTGTTCGCGATTCCAATGATCGGCTTCTTCATGTCCTCGTCGGTGAGGCCAATGGCTTTCAGGAACGCGCGTGCCGGGGCGCGGTCCTTGCCCTGTGTGATGGTGTAACTGTTTAGCTTCATGGATAAAGAACCAGTGTATATGATGGAATCGTGACCGCGGCCCAAATCAAGCGCCTCGCCCGGGAGTGCGGCTTCGAACTTGCTGGAATCGCTCGCGCCGAGCCCTTGCCGGACGACAGCCGCCGCTATCTGGATTGGGTAGATCGCGGCATGGCGGGCGCGATGGGCTATCTCACGGATCGCCGGGCGCAAGTTCGAACCGATCCCCGGCTTCTGCTGGCGAGCGCGCGTTCCATTATTTGTGTCGGCAAGCTTTACAACGCGCCCCAGCCCGGACAACCGAAGTTGACGAAGCTGAGCGGGGCTGGATCTCGCGCTACGCTTGGGGCGGCGATTATCACGACGTCCTGCGCCGGGACTTGGAGCAGTTAGCCGCGAAGCTCGGCGCCGAGCACGAGTACAAAATCTGCGTGGACACGGCGCCGCTGCTTGAGCGCTCTTACGCGCGGCAAGCCGGCCTCGGGTGGATTGGCAAGAACACGTGCCTGATCAATCAGGAGATCGGCTCGTGGATTTTCCTGGGCGAGATCCTGACGTCTCTCGAGATCGCATCGGACATTGCTCAGGATGGCCCGCCGCCCGATCGCTGCGGCACCTGCACCCGCTGCATCGAAGCGTGTCCCACCCAAGCCATCGCCCCCCTAGGCTATGAAATCGACGCCCGGCGCTGCATTCCGTACTTCACCATCGAACTGCACGGCGCGGCGCCGGAGGAATTGCGGGCGCAGATCGGCCAGCACATCTTCGGGTGCGATATCTGCCAGGACGTGTGCCCCTGGAATTCGCGAGCGCCCGCGGCCGAAGAACCCGCGTTCCAGCCTCGCTATTTCGCGCCGCCGCTGGACGAACTGGCCACGATGTCGGAGAACGACTTCCGGTCGAAGTTTCGTGGCAGCCCCGTCCAGCGCGCCAAATACGCTGGTTTTCTGCGCAACGTCGCCATCGCGATGGGTAATAGCGGACTTGAGAAATTCCGTGAGCCATTGGAACAACTGGCGGCCTTGCAGAATCCACTGGTTGCGGAGCAAGCGCGTTGGGCGCTCCGGCAGCTCGATGCGCGATCTAATCCAGCCCTGGCGATTTCCTGAGCATCCAGCCAAACAAATTAACGTTGCTGGGCGGCATCGGCTCCTCCAATGCAACGCCGGCGGCCAAGGACGGCGGACCCCGTCGCACCGGTTGCCGGACAAAAGAATCGGGCTCACCCGGAGGATTTTTTCGCCCGCCCAACCAACGTGCCACGCGTTTGGCGCATTCACGAAGCATCACGGCACCTCAGCCCGATGATACCAACATCCCTGCGGACCGGCGTCGTATAGTGAAAATGTACAGTGAAAATGTAGGCGAAAGCGCGTTAAGCGGTGGAGTCCGCTCAATGCCGTCCCCCGGCGGCCAATGACTCCTACAGTGGCGTCGCTGTGGGGCTGTTGGCAAATCCCCCTTCGACTAGCCGCTCATCGAAGGAGAGCAGCAGTCTTGGACAAGTATCTGGTCGTCTTAACAGGTGCCGGACTCGGCGGATTGGCTCGCTATCTGGCGGGCACGTGGATCATGTCAAAATACGCCGGGCGCTTTCCGCTCGGTACCTTCATCATCAATGTAACTGGCGCTTTTTTGATCGGCGTTTTGATGACCCTTCTGACTGAGCGCTGGCAGCCTCACCCCAACTGGCGGCTGTTCCTGGTGGTCGGAGTGCTGGGCGGATACACAACATTCTCCAGCTTCGAATACGAGACTTTTCAGGCCGTGCGTGAGGGCGCCCGATGGATCGGCCTGCTGTACGTGACGGGCAGCGTGGTTCTCGGTTATTGCGGCGTATGGCTGGGTGCGGTATTGGCCGCGCGCCAATAGGAAAGGGAATTTCAAATGCTGACTAAGGGTCCCGCCAAGAAAGTCACGATCTTCATTAACGAAGACACGCCGCACCGCATGACCTCGCTGCACGATGCTCTCATGACGTTCCTGCTGCATAAAGGCGTCACGGGGGCGACCGCGACACGCGCCTTCTCCGGCTTCGGTTCTCATCATGTATTGCATACTCCCCGCATGGAAGCCAGCGCGGAGCATCTCCCCATTCGCATTGAGTTCGTCGAAACCGCCGAGCGCGTGGACGAATTGCTGCCTACACTTTACGAGATGGTCAACGACGGGCTCATTGAGGTGCAGGACACCACGGTAATCAAGCTGGCGCGTCCATCCGCGGAACCCGAACCCAAGTTGCCGCACCAGCGGAAAGCCGGCCCCGCGAAAATGCTGCGCATCTTCCTGGGCGAAGCCGACAAATTCCACGACGAGCCGCTGTACGACGCCATCGTGAAGAAGCTTCGCATGATGGACGTTGCCGGCGTCACCGTGTATCGCGGGATTTTAGGCTACGGAGCCAAGGGCCACGAGCATAAGAAGAGCTTTCTGCACGTCTCGCGGGACCTGCCGATCATGCTGTCGGTGGTGGACACTCCCGAGAAGATTCAGGCCGCAGCCGAGGTCATTGAGGGAATGCTCGAAGACGGACTGCTGGTAATTTCGGACGTAGAGATGGTCCGGTTGCTGCGTTCCTGATCGCCCCCAGGTGATATCAAACGCTGATCACCGGGCAGGGAGCTTCGCGAATAATCTCATAAGCGACACTGCGCAACCGGCCGAATGGCTTTTGAATTACACCGCGTCCGATCACCACCAGATCGGCCGAGTGGCCAAACGCCGCACGATGAACCACCGGTCCGGCGTCGCCTAGTTGGAAGCATACTTGAAAGTCGGTTCCCGCTTGGGCCTGCAGTTTGGCGATGCGCTTCTCGGCGACACGGAAGATAAAATCCCGAAAGCTCGGATTGTCTTCGCAATCCTCGGGACCGCGCACCGCGTGCACCAGCTGCAACTGCAGCTTTTGCTCCGATGCAAATTCGGCGGCCCATTGGAGTACCGGCAAGTCCCGCTGGCCGTCGTCGAGCGCGCACAGCACGCGCCGCCAGCGGCCGGGCGGATGAGCCGCGAGCTCGTCCGAGTGCACTCCCGTCCAGACCGGCACCGCTGAGTCGTGCAGCACCTTCGCGGTAACTGAACCGAGCAGCAGCCGCCGAAACGAGCCCAGCCCGCTGGTAGGCATCATGATCAGATCCACATGATGATCGCGGGCGTAATCGACGATGCCGGCCGCGGGATCGCCTTGCGACGTTTCCGCTGTCACGTGCATGCCCGGAAATTCGCGCTGGATGAAGCTTGCGAGCGCAACCTCGCCGTTCCGGCGCAGCTCGTCGGCCCCGATCAAAGTGGCCCAGGCCGCCGCCTCCGGAGGGGCGATGCCTGACGCGGGCGGCAGATCCACAACATGCAGGATCGATAGCTCGGAGCCGAATCGTTGCGCCATGGCTTGTACCGACGGTACCGCCGAGACGCAGCGCTCGGAAAAGTCGACTGGAAATAATATGCGATGGAACGCGATCATGGCAAGCTCCTGGCTCATCTGCCCCTAATGCACCTGGAGCGCCGGCACCAGGCTTACCGTCAGCTCGTTCTCGACGTCGCAGACTCCCGGTGACGCCCAGGCCGCGCGTTCCGCTTCCTCACGCTCGATCCAGGATTGTACGTTGCCGCTCAGAATCACACGGTTTCCGCGGACTTCCACGCGAACGCTCTCGGCGTCTAATCGCGCGTTGCGGATCAGCGCCGCCTCAATTTCGCCCTGGACGGCAACCTGCTCGGCAACCGGCCTCACCACGATATGGTTATTCACGTCCCTTACGCCCGCCAGGTATCGCACCGAGCGATCGGCCGATTGGCGTTGATAGTTCCAGTTGACGGCGCCCTCCAGCGTGATACGCCCTTTATCGACGAACACCTGAATCTTGGTATTCGCGAGCAAGGTATTCCATGCGATGGCATCCGATGCCGCCCGCGCGATTTCCTGGTCGCTTCGGGAGTTGAAGCCGGGCAAGGCAACGGCCAGCTCACAGGCCACCGCCTTTACGCCCCGGACCAGTCCGGCGGCCTTCTCGGCGACGTGTTTTTCCGGATAACTGGGTACCGAACCGGTTAAAGTCACGATTCCGTCTCGAATGGAAATATTGATTGATCGAGCGTCCAGCGCCGGCTCCCATGCCAGTGCTTCCTGGACGTCTATCTTGAGATCTAAGTCTGTCATAGGTGTTCCTCGTTTCTGCGTGAACTGACGCGGCAACTTAGACCTTGCCTGCGGTCTTTCCCTCTGCGTTACCACGAGTGTTCACTCTTAGTCCCTGCAAACTACGGGCCAAGTCTCTGACTGCGGAATTGGTCAGGTTCGTGCCTTACTTTCCAGGGAGGACATCATGATCGCAACCAAGATAGAACCGAAACTGGCGGCGGAGCCACTAACCAAAGAAGTGGTTTCGGAGCTGATTCGTGCGAGTGGACCGTGCATCACTTTGTTACTGCCGCCCTATCGGCCGGGCGAATCCGGCGAATCGGCCCGCGGCCATCCTGAAGGCGGATCTTCAGGAGGCTGCCAAAAAGCTGGCCGCCCGCAAAATCGCGGAGCCGCTGATTCGCGAGTTACTCGAACCGTTGGAGCGGTTGTCACAAGCCGAGGAATCGCTGGCTGGGGCGGCATCGGCGCGCGTGATCTTTCGGTCGCACGAGGTGTTCCGCCAATTCGAACTGGCCATTGCCTCCATCGCCGCCGCGGGCGTGCATCGTTGGGGACTGCTTTTCGATCCGTCCGATTCTTTCCTCGGCCACTCTCGCGCCCGCCGTTTACGTCCTGGAAGTGACGAAGAAAGCGGTAAGGCTGTTAGCCTGCGGTTTCACCGCAGTTACACCCGCGCAGCTGCCAAAGGGCACGCCTCAGACTTTGGATGAAGCTCTGGGCTTTGACGCGCCGGATCACGACCTCATCAACCGCTCGTCCGCCGGCCCTTCCACTGGCGCGATGCGCAGGGGTGCAGTTTGGAACAGGCTCGGGCCGCGAGACACAGCACGCCCACCTGCGCGACTTCTATCGAGCCGTCGACCGGGGAGTGTGCGAACTGCTGCATTCCATCCAAGCTCCGCTGGTCCTGGCCGGAGTGGATGAGGATGTGGCTATCTACCGCTCCATCAGCGCGTATCCGAACCTGCTGGAGCAGGGCATTCACGGCAGCCCGGGCGCCTTCGTCAGCCCCGCTCAAATATTGCAGCACGCGCACGACATCGCTTTGTTCAGTTTCCAGAAGCGAGTAGCGAACGAAATGGCCGAAGCGAAGGAACGCCTGGCGCCAGGACGCTTCTCCACCGATCTTGACGGTATTTTGCGGGCAGCAGTGGAAGGCCGCGTGAGCGATCTTTATCTCGACGAGAGCGGCCGGCGGATGGGAACGTTCGCGGCAAAAGTCTTCGGTGGCCACACCAACTGGCACGACGAGGACCTCCTGAACGTCGCCGCGCTGGGGACCCTGCTGCGAGGCGGCGCGGTTTACTCACTGCCGACGCATTGCATGCCCGCCGGCGCTGTGGCCGCGGCCGCGTTTTCGCTATTGAGAGGATCATTCATGAAAATTCTGGCTGCTGTGGATTCTTCGCAAGCGAGCGTGATTGCGGCTCGCGAGGCGGCGGCGCGGCTCTGGCCGGCCGGCACCACCGTGCACGTGATCAGCGTCGTGGAGCCAATTATACGGCTGGACCGGCCCCGGCCTGGAAGAGGCGCTCCAGCAATCGGCCAACGAGACGGTTCAATGCACGGCCGAGTATTTCAAGCAGGCCGGCCTGGAGACCACTACCGCGGTTCTGACTGGCGATCCGAAGGCCGTGATCGTGAATGAAGCGGCGGAGTCGCACGCGGACTTCATCGTGCTGGGCGCGCACAGCACCCACGGCGTCATGCAATTCCTGCTGGGCGGCGTGGCGCGGGCGGTGGCGCGTTTGGCCCCGTGCTCGGTGGAGATCGTGCGGCGCAGTCCCGGTCCTGAACCGCTGAAGATTCTGCTGGCCACCGACGGCTCGGAATGCTCCAAAGCGGCCGCGCGATCTGTCGCCGAGCGTCCTTGGGCCGAGGGAACCGCTTTTCGCATTCTGAGCGTCGTGGAGCCTTCGGCGCCCTTGTTTCGGCCGCCTTATTTCAGTCACGAAATGATGGAGGAGTTGCGCGGCAAAGACATGCAGCGGGCGCAGGAGGCTGTGTCATCCGCGGAGAGCATCCTCGATGGGGCCGGCATCGTAGCCAGCAGCACCGTGGCGGTTCCCGCCGCCACTCCCAAAGAGTTGATCCTGAGCGAAGCCGCGGAATGGGCCGCCGATTTGATCGTAGTCGGTTCGCATGGCCGGCGCGGCATCAACCGGTTTCTGCTGGGAAGCGTTTCCGAAGCCGTCGCCTTACACGCCAATTGCTCGGTGGAAATCATCCGCCGCACCGGCTAGCGGGAGAACTAAGCACGCTACCCAGGCACGCTAGCATGATTGAATGCGTGGTTTGTTTTGTCTCTCTGCAGCTGTGCCCGCCCTTTTTCTCGGTTCAGCCCTGCTCGCGCCGGGAGCAACGCTAGAGGGCCAGTCTGCGGCGCAGCCCTATCACTTGCGATTCTTCCACACCCATACCGGGGAACATCTGGATGCATGCAAAAGGGGCAGCCGACGTACAAGAGAGCGAGCGAACAATGTAGTGGTTTATCGGGCAGGCGGCCAATACATCCCAGAAGCTCTCAATCAGTTGGATCATTTCCTGCGCGATCACCGCACTGGCGACGTTCATCATTGCGACCCACGTTTATTTGACGTGCTCAACGATTTGACGGCGTCCGTGGGCCGCGCGGGCGCCGAGATCCAGGTGGTCTGCGGCTATCGCACGCCCGGGAAGCAACGAGTTTCTTCGCACGCACACTGCTGGCGTGGCCCTGCATAGCCTGCACATGGAAGCGGAAGCCATCGATATCCGCCTGCCTGGCCTGAAGACGTCCGCGCTGCGTGATGCGGCGCTGGCGTTGCACCGCGGCGGCGTCGGTTACTACGCGAAATCCAATTTCATTCACGTGGACGTGGGCCGCGTGCGGCGCTGGTAGGCTGCCAGCCGGAATACGGATAGCCATGATCCAGTAGTTGCTGCGAGCTCGGCGTCATATCCGTAAATGTCATCGAAGAAGAATACTTCACCGTTCTCTCGCACCACCGCCGTTCCATACACAATCAGAACAGGAATCGGTTTGTCCAGGTTCACGCGCACTGAATGGCTGCCGTTCTCCGCTTCGCCGTTCTCCGCTTCTTGGATATGTTCCATATCCCAGCCCGGCAAACCGCGCAGCACCCATTCCGCTAGCTCTTCGGGCTTCTCCACGCGGATGCATCCGTGACTGAAATCGCGGCGCGACCGCAAGAATAACGATTTCGCCGGCGTGCCATGCAGATACACGTCGTACCCATTGGGAAAGAGAAACTTCACATGCCCGAGCGCATTCTTGTCGCCGGGGATCTGGCGAATAAAAAGCTCTCCGGCGCGGAGCTGCGCCAGCATCGCCCCGGTTACCGCGCTTGTGGAAACAACCTTCCGCTGCGCGTCGACGATCTCATACTCGTTCTTCTCCAGATACGACGGATCTTGGGCGATCTTCGGAACCAACTCGGCTCGCTGGATGCTGATCGGCACATCCCAGTAGGGCCGTAAGATCACGTGCGTCATTTGACTGGAAAACACCGGGGTCTTGTGATGATAAGCCCTTCCCACCACTACCTTCATCTCCAGCTCTGGCCGGTATTGATCGTCATAAGCGCGCAGCCGGAATTCCGGGATGTTCACCACGATGGGCGGACGAGGGAACGAATGCGGCACCCAGCGCCAGCGCTCCAGCACTAATTGCAGTTGACGAACTCGCTGGGAGAGCGGCGTGTTCAGTTGCTGGAGAGTGGCTTTGCCGAGGCGGCCATCCGGGTCCAGGCCATGCCGTGTTTGGAAGCGTTTGACGCCATCCACGAAACTATCATTTGGTCCGAAATCGCCCAGCAGGCGCAGCCAGGCGCTCCACTCCCGCGGGACTTCTGGGCTGATCCGGTGAGGCGGCATCCTGGCGCGCCAGTTTCAGATACCTGGCCAGCGCCTTCTGGGAGCGCCAATATCCTTCAAACGGGGCTCCATCCGGTCCAGTTCCGCCGCGACATCGCGCGCGCTCACCAACGTGCGAAGGGTACCGGCAAGATCGCATTTCTTCTGATCGAAGTGGAGACCAAAGGAGAACACCGCCGGGTCCACCTTGCCTGAAGAGACATCCGAGATGTAGCGCATCGCGGAAACAGTCAGGGCAAGATCGAATGCGCTCGTCGCCCTCGGATACACTCCATCGGACCCCGTCATAGTCATTAGGATCCAGGCCTTTGAGCGCGGCATTTTGGAGCACGCCCATCAGCGCCTGCGCTTGCGGTGTTATCGTTCCGGACCGAACCCAGGCGAGCCGATAATCATTCAGCTCATAAAACCGCGCAACATCCGGCTGAATGCGCGTGAAGTTGGGCCAGTGCAAGCCGGATAGCGTTCCCGAATCCGCCAGGTCGTGCAGCTCGCGATTCGCCGGGGCCGCCCACGCCGCGGTGAACAGCAGGGCGAAGATGAGTGGCAGGTTCACACATGACTCGCAACCGCCGACTCGATGGTGAGGTGGTTGGAAAGCTCCCTTAGCCCGGGCGCCGACCACGCCGCCCGTTCCGCCGCTTCGCGCTGGGCCAGCGAACCAACGCAGCCCCACAGCCGGGCACAATCGCCTTCTACTTCCACCACAATGTAGCGGGAATCAACGTCAGCGCAGCGCCCCAGTGCGGTTTCGATCTCTTCTTTCAACTCCCGCGAGGGAACCGCCGGCCGCAGTGCAATCAGATTCGTCACGCCTACAACTCCCGCCAAATCGGCGACGGCGTCTTCAGCGGCCACCTTCTGGAATCTGCGCTCTACAGCGCCTTCCAGAACGATCCAGCCATGTGTAACGCTCACCGTAACGCGTTCTTGCGGAACCAGAGCATTCCAAGCCAGGGCGTTGGCTGCCGCCCAAGCGATGTCACCGTCGGTACGCTCTGCCGGCCCTAGCGGCTTTACTTCCAGTTGACTGCTCACCGCCCGGACGCCTCGTACTCGCCCGGCGGCCCGTTCCACGGCACGCTTGGCCGCATGACTATCCACCACGCCGCTTAACGTTACAATCCCGTCCTTGACGCCTACGCCGATCTCCGTAGAACGGACCACCGGCTCCCAATCCAGTTCGTGGATTACATCTTCCTGAACCGATTTGTCTTGGAACATACAGGCCTCCTGAGCGCGCAACGCACCCTTTAGCGAAATTGTGCGCTCCATACAGACTCATGCACGCGCGTGACCAAACACTAGGCTATTTCACGTAGCCTTTTTCCAGGAGTTTTTCGAGAATTCGCCGCGCGTCGGCCTCGGGATTTTCGCCGTGAACAATGACGTCTGGCGATTCCGGTGGCTCGTAGGGGTCCTGCAGTCCTGGTACGTTCTTGGCCTCGCCGGTAGCGGCGCGGCGATAGATGCCCTTGGGATCGCGCGCCATACAGACCGCGAGCGGCACGTCCACGTAAACTTCCACGAATCGCCCGATTTGCTGGCGCGCACGGTCGCGATACGAACGGCGGTTGGCAGTGGCATCGAAGATCACCGGAACACCATGCTCAATCAGCAGCGTGCCGACGAAGACTATTTGCCGGTAGAATGCCTCTCGCCCTTCCGCGGAGTAGGGCTGATTGAATATCTTGCGCAGCACATCGGACTCCAGCACCGCCACGTCCACGCCTCGATCGGCAAGCTGCGCCTTTAAGGCTGTGGTGATGGTTGATTTTCCCGAAGCCGGAAGTCCGGTGATCCAAATCGCAAATGCTGGCTCTCTAGATCCCACAATATGCGTTGACCTGGCGCGGGTTGAGGGCGTCTTGTTCCAGCACCGTCTGGATGAACGTCAGCAGCTTCTGGCGAAGGGAGTCATCCAATGCCGGATACCACACGGGACTCGCCAGCACTAAGGCCCGGAATACGAGGAAAGGCGCGGCAACCTCCAGAATTTCCGCGTCGCCGGTCTTTTCCAGATAGCGATCCCAAAACCGCAGAAACAGGCTCTCAAACGCGCCCTCCAGCCTGCCGGTCCGCTGTAACGAGAAGAAAACGTAGTTCAAAGTGATGCACGTTACGTCGTCAGCCGGATCGCCATACTCGCCGCGCGAACGATCCAGCACGCGGAAATCGGCCACTGAATCCACTGTGGACGCAAAGAGAATATTCCAGGGATGAAAATCGCCATGGATTTGCCGCAGACGATGCGTTCGATTCTTGAGGCGCCAGCGCCAAGCCACGGCGCCATGCTCGATCTGTTCGAGAACTTGCGGTGTGAACAGCGGGTGATCGGGATAAGAGTCCGCCAATCCCATGATGCACTCGCCATCGCCCACCAGTTCGCGATTGCGGCGGACATACAAGCGCGAATCGCTGCAACTTTTAGCGTGGATCTCCACCAGGTAATCGCACAGCGCGTCCGCGCGTGCAACATCCAGGTCGGTGAGCAGGCCGGTTTCGCGCAGCTTTTCCAGGTCCATGGCATAGGGCTGGCCTTCGGCATATTCAGTCAGTAAGCAAAACTCTTCGACGCCGCCGAGCGGGATCACGCCGCCGCCGGACTGAAAGCCGCCCACGTCGAACGACCGCACATGACGCGGCAGGCGATGGAATGCCTGGTGGGACCACAACAGGATGCGAGCGCGGTCCGCCATGTGTTCGTGGCCAAACGACCCTGGCCCCATGGTATGAAGTACGGCGCTCTCTGGATACCCGCCGGCCGATTCGTATTCCACGCGGACCGGTACGCCGTATCCAAAGCCCTTACCCTCCTCGGGCTCACCCAAGTGGCGCAGTGCGATTACCCGAACGTCTTTGCCAAGCACGGTTCGTAGGTAACGCTCTACGGCCTCACGTTGGAACTGAGGGGTTACACTCATTGGGGGCTGCGCAAAAGTCGTCAGAATGCCGTAATTTCACTAAAGAATCTAGCGCCTTATCCGGCGATTCAATTGCAAGCTTCATTGTAGTTCGACTGTAGGGATGCATCGCGCAGCGAGTGCGGGGTAAGCGGCTCCGCTGCGTTCGCGACAGTGGCTTCCGCATTGCGCTGCGCCATGCACACTACTCTCGGACGCCGAGGTAGGGCCAGGAAAGGAGGCGTCTCATGAAAGTTCGCGAAGTGATGACCAAGCATGCGGCGTTCTGCGGACCGGAATCCAGTCTGGAAGAGGCTTCCTTCCTGATGCGGAGAAACAACTGCGGGTTTCTTCCCGTCATTGGAGACGGCGGCAACGTGATTGGTGTCGTTACCGACCGCGACATGTGCATTGCGCTGGGTACCCGCAATCGGAAACCGTCCGATGTGCGCGTCTGGGACGTCATGCCGCGCAAGCTGTTTACCTGCATGGAAGGCGACGACGTTCATTGCGCTCTGAAAACACTGCGTGGCGCGCGAATCCGCCGCCTGCCCGTGATCGATCGCGACGGCATGCTGGTGGGCGTTCTCTCGATCGACGACATCGTGCTGCAGGCGCGGGAGCATCTGCTCCGCAAGGATATTTCGTACGAAGACGTCGAAGATAGTTACAAGGCCATTCGCGGCCGCCCGGTTCTCCCCGACATCAGCTGCCCGGCGTCGGTTCCCTCCAACAAAGAAGGCGTCACGGTATCGTTCCAGCACTAAATTTCAGAAATACATCATCCCCTTTGTCCCGCCTTTGTTCTTCTCTTTTCTTTTTGGCAGCGGTGACCGTTCACATGCTTTCCACATTCGCGGTCACCGCGCCAATAAACCGACCCGCGAGCATGGAAGCCTGGAACATCGATCTTAAACTCATCATCGGTCTGGGTTAGTTCCGCCCGGCACTCTGCACAGTAACTTTCCCCGAAAATCAAGTCCTCTGATCGGCCAGCCCGGCACAGGCACCATCGTTTGACTCTCACGCGTTAGTGAAATTGACGGTAGTTATGCCGTACAGAACACACTGGGTGGCATGGCGCAGCGAATCGGGGGTGGCTTAACTCAGTGGCTGGATATGCCGGTGTATTATCTTACACTTCGCTTGGGTCACCGGAATGCGGCAAGAGTGAGTGCTGGGAGGCGTTCCGCTGCCAACGTGGGACACCGTGTTATCGAGTGCCCCCGCCGCGGACTCGCTCCCAGCACTTAGTTAGATTGTCATCGGCTTTTCACCGACTCTATCTCTATTTAAGCAATCGGGGGCTAAAGTCCACAGCGATATTGCACTCGCAGGGCTATTGGCTTTGTATATCGCGCAGGTAACGCGCCAGGTTGTCGATTCGCACCCTCCCCAGATCCTGATCTCGTGTCACTTCTGAAAACACTGGGCCCCAGATAGGCATGGCGCGGGTTCCGTGGCCGCTGGACAGTGGTTCTTCGCCAGAAATGATCCGGTCGATACGCCCCAAGGGAAATGTGCCGCCATTCCGTGCAGCGATCCGTGTCAGGTCCGAAGGAGGCACCTTGAGCCACACCGCCATCGGGCCGTTGCCTTTGGCATCTTTGCCGTGGCAAGAAGCGCAATAGGCTCGATAAAGATTGTCTCCTCGAATCGAATGGATCAGAGGCTCCTCCGCCGTTCCCGTCCGCGCTCCCTTTCCTTGCTGAGTGGACACCGCTGCCGTGGCGAGCAACACGCCGCCCATCACCAAACTGCCGATCATTTTTCCGCGCATAGCAACCTCCCAATACAATGGCCTGAACCATCCGGCCTGGGCACAGCGAAGCGCCTCACTTCGGATAGAACAGTATCACTGCGGAGGCGGTCACCAGCACGAGCGCAATCAGGGAGAGCCACTTCTCTCTCACTCCACCGCGCTCAGGTTCGGGAATGGTTTCCGAGGTGGGAATCTCTTTCGTCGTTCGCACGTTCTATCCTCGCCAGACAGTTAGCAATCAGGATGCCGCGCGCAGCCTGGCTAAATGCCTTAGTTCTCCGGGGATAGCGCTGTCTAGCTCAGGCGGCTGCGCAATTTGACCCAATATTTTCCACTGGGGAACTACTTCTGGGGCGCTCATTCCGAACCTGATTCCGAACCTGATTCCGAACCTGATTCCGAAGATGACGGCTCCAATTGCGCCTTGAGTTTCGCCACCGTCACAGGCTTGGTGAGATATTCGTCGAAACCGGCTTCGAGCGCGCGATCCCGGTCGCCTTGCATGGCGAAGGCGGTCAAAGCAACTACGCGCAGGTCCCGCAACGCCGGGTCGCTTCGAATCTCCCGCAGAACCGCATAGCCGTCCATCTCCGGCATCTGGATGTCGAGCAGCACCAGATCGGGCCGGGTCTCGCGGATCTTTTCCAGCGCCTCGCGGCCATCGGACGCTTCAATGATCGAGTCCACATGTTCCGCTAAGCTCTCACGGACCAGTTCGCGGCCTGCTGGATTATCGTCGGCCACCAGCACGCGCTTGCCCCGATCCGGATGGCGCAGCCGGCGAAGATGCTGCAGAAGCTCCTGCCGCCAACCCGGGCCTTTGGCAAATACCCGCGCTCCCTGTGCGGCCAGCGTCTCGTGCTCGCGCTCCGACAGATCTTTGATGGTGACCACCAGCACGGGCAGGCGGCTCAGTTTCGGGTCCGCGCGCAGATCGCTCAGCACTTCGAAGCCACTGCGGCCGGGAAGCAGCAGGTCCAGAACCACCGCATCCACCTGGGACGTGGCCAAGATGCGCAGCGCCTCCGCAGCGTAACGGGCGGTGAGCGGTGTATGACCCTCGTTCATCAGCGTGTCGGCCAGCAACTCGCGCGTTTCCAGATCGTCGTCGACAATCAGGACTCGCAACACGCCTTCCAGTTGTAATATGCGACGCACGGCTTGGAGAAGAGCGCCACCGGTGAGCGGCTTGGTCAGCGACTCGGCGGCGCCGAGAGCAGCGCCCATTTTGCTCTCGTCCGATGCGGAGGCGATAATCACTGGAATTGTGCGCGTGTCCGGCGAAGTTTTCAGTTCGTGCAGCGTTTCCCAGCCGCTTCGGCCCAGCAGTTCCATGTCGAGCAATACCAGATCCGGACGGAGATCCTTGGCTTTGTGAACAGCATCGGAGCCCGAGCTGGCCGTCTCGACGCGGAAGCCTTGCCGGTGTAGTTGTTGCAGAATTTCGTCACGCCATGAGGTCAGGTGACTGGCCACCAGCAGCAGTGGCGATAGATGGTCGGCGGCCGTAATCTCTGGCTCTTCCTCCGGCTCGCTGAGCCGCAAAGTGAAGAAGAATCGGCTGCCTTTGCCGGGCTCGCTCTCCACCCAAATTTTTCCGCCATGATGCTCCACCAGCCGTTTGGTGATGGCGAGTCCCAGACCGGTGCCTTCGCGCACGCCTTTGGTGGTCGCGCTGGCCTGCCGGAAGCTCTCAAAAATCGGCTGGTGATCTTCCGCCGCGATTCCAATGCCCGTATCGCCAACCAGAATGCACACCGATCCATCGACCAAAGACGATTCAATCCAAACCCGGCCTCCGGAAGGCGTAAACTTGATCGCATTGCTGAGCAGGTTATAGAGGATTTCCTTGAAACGCAGCCGGTCGGCCTGCAACACCAGCGTGGTGTCCAGATCGCTATCCAGGTTGATGCTTTTGATGGCGGCCAGAGGCCGTATGCTAGTGAGTACCTCGGCCGCCGCGACGGCCATGGGGAACTTCTCCAAACGCAGCTCCAGTCGGCCGGCTTCAATCTTGGACAGATCCAGGACGTCGTTGATCAACTCCAACAGGTGGCCGGCATCGCGCTGGATATGCGACAGAAAGCGCTTTTGCTTTTCGTTCAGCGCACCTGCGGCTTCTTCGGAAAGCAGCTCCGAGAATCCGAGAATCGTGTTCAGCGGCGTGCGCAGCTCGTGACTCATGCTAGCCAGGAATTCGCTTTTCAGACGGTTGGCCCGCTCCACCTCCTGGTTCCTTTCGGAGAGCTCCTGATTGGCCTCGGCGAGTTCGGAAGACCGGCGCTCCAGCCGCTGATTCAGCACCCGGATCTTCTCTTCGTTATTGCGCCGCTGGCTGACGTCGCGGAGCACGCACATCACGTGCCCCTGCTCTGTTCCATCTCTGAGCGGACTCAGATTGATGTCGACCGCGAACTCGGTGCCATCCTTGCGCACCGCGTACAGATCCAGGCCGGCGCCCATGGGCCTGCGCACCGGGTGAGCGGCATAATGATCGCGATGCGCTTGGTGCCCGCCCCGAAAGCGTTCCGGCAGCAGCAATTCCACCGGTAAGCCCTCTAATTCCCCGCGCGAGCGCTGAAACAGGCGCTCGGCTTCGGTGTTCGCCAGGACGATGCGGCCTTGAGGATCCACCTCCAGAATCGCATCGGGCGCGGCCTCGAGCAGCAACGAGAATCGCTGGCCTATTACGGCCAATTCCCGCGCCGCGCGTTCACTCTCGATCAGATCCGCTTGAATGCGCTCCGCTTCGCGCGCCTCGGTGAGATCCCCGAGCATGGTCAGCCGTCCGCCTACGCTGGTAATTGGCGCGCTCCATACGCTTACGGGAATGCGCGTGCCATCCCGGCGAATCCGGACAGACTCGACTCCGCGAACCGGGCCGCGGCTGAGATCGAGACCAAGCGTGGCCCGATCCAGTTCCCGAGGAAGAATCGGAATCTCTTGCCCCAGGATTTCCTCTTCCTTCCAACCGAACATTTGTTCGGCACTATGGTTCCAGAGAATGACGCGCTCTTCCGCATCGACCGCGATGATCGCCAGTGGTGACGCCTTGATGATTGCTTCTAGCACAAACCGAACCTACTTTATCGTAACTGGATGCCTTAAAACCTAAGCACTTTCCTTTCCACGACCGATGTGTATACTCAGTGAGTCAGGTTCGGCTAACATAGGGTAATATAAGCCTCGTTATGCTTCCGTCGATTAAGTTGGTCGCGATCGATGACACGCCCACTAGCCTGGAGCTGGTGAGCGAGTCATTGCAGCAGGAGGGTCTCACCATCTTCACGGCCACGGATCCGGAAGAGGGTTTAGACCTGATTTTTCAGGAACATCCGCAGATCGTGCTGCTGGATTTGGTGATGCCGAAGTTAAGCGGCCTGCAAGTGCTGGAACGAGTGGTCGAATTCGATCCGGCCATCGATGTAATCCTGATGACGGCGCACTATACTACCGAAACCGCCGTGGAAGCCATCCAAAAGGGCGCCAGCGATTATCTGAATAAGCCTATTTCGATCCCCGCGCTGCGCAGCCGTGTGGAGAAGCTGCTGGCCGATGTTCGCCAGCGGCAGCGCGCGCTCCAACTGGACAGCGAGCTGCTGGAAACGTCGCGCTTTGAAGGAATGATTGGGCGCAGTCCGCTGATGTGGGATCTGTTTGCGCGAATCCGCCGCGTGGCGCCGCACTATCGCTCCGCTCTGATCACCGGTCCCACGGGAACCGGGAAGGACCTGGTGGCCAAGGCGCTGCACAATCTGAGCCCGGCCAATTCCGGCCGCTTCGTTACCTGCAACTGTTCTGCGGTGGTGGAAACGCTATTTGAAAGCGAACTGTTCGGGTATGTCAAAGGCGCGTTCACCGGCGCGGCCGGCGACAAGATGGGCCTGATGGAGTTCGCGCACGGCGGCACGCTGTTTCTGGACGAGATCGGCGACATGCCGCTCAGCACCCAAGCTAAGCTGCTCAGGGCCTTGCAGAATCAGGAAGTGACGCGCGTTGGATCGGTGACGCCTCGCAAGGTGGATGTGCGCGTGATCGCGGCCACCAACCGCGACGTGCAGGATCTGATCAGTCAAAAACAGTTCCGCGAAGATTTGTATTATCGCCTGGCGATGGTGGAACTGCGCACCCCGGCTCTATCGGACCGGCGCGAGGATCTCCCTTTGCTCGAAAAGTTTTTGCTGGACCGCTTCGCCAATCAATTTAACAAGGACATCCACGCGCTGACGCGGCGCGCCCAGATCGTTCTGGCGCGGCATTCCTGGCCCGGCAATATTCGGGAACTTGAAAACGTTCTGGGCCACGCCTGCATGATGGCCATCGGCGACACGATTGACGTCGAGGATCTGCCGGCTTCGCTGCGCCATCACGAACGTATGGTGGGCGCGGCAGTGGGGAATTCGCACGAAACCGAGACTACGGGAGACTCGGCCGTCTCTTTTGATGAGCATGAAAAGGGCTTGCTGGCCGATGCCCTGGAGCGCGCCAGCGGCAATCAATCGGAAGCCGCGAGGATGCTGCGGATCAGCCGGGACCGGCTGCGCTACAAAATGGCGAAATACAATCTGCGCTGATGCGCTCCGCGCATGCTTTGACCTAAGCCGCGCCGAGCATCTTCGCGTTTCACGCGCCCCGCCGTAGCGCCGCTTCCCACCAACGCCCGCGGCTTGCGGCGTCACCTGGAGTTATCCGGTAACCGGCGCGCGTGACGAAATGATCTAACGCCTCGGACACGCGCACCGGTAGCGGGCCGATTCGGTTGTTTTGCTGGGTTGGGGAGACGCTGGAAACCGGCGTCAGCGTACGAACTCGTAGACCGCGTGAATTCCTCCGTTATCAGGCAGCTCATCCATGCGAAAGCCCAGCTCGCGGCAGACCCGCTGCATGTGAATATTCTCCGGAAGGATCTCCGCGATGACGCGCTCGATCTTTTCAGCTCGCGCAATTTCAACTCAGCCGGCGCGCCAGTTCTGTCCCCAAACCGCGGCCCTGGTATTCGTCGGTGATCAGCACGGCCAGTTCCGCGCCGGTCGCGTCAATTTTTCTCAGGCGGGCCACCGCAAGAATCGCATCGCCATACTCGGCCACCAATGCGATATCTCGATCGTAATCGTTAAAGCAAATGCGGATCAGGCGGTCGTGCGAAACGCGCCGGTCCAAATCGATCAAGTGAAAATAGCGCAGGTAGACGCTGCGCTCCGAGAGCCGCTCGTGAAAGCGCGCGATCATCGGCTCGTCTTCGGGCCGAATGGGACGGATTAGAAGCTCGGCGCCGTCGGGCAGGGTCCAGGGCTGCACATATTGCGTCGGGTAGGGCCGGATCGCCAGGCGCGGGGGCGAGCTCAAGTCCGCCGGGTGCAGCACCACGCGAGCGTCCAGAGCCAGTAGCCCATCCGGCGACGCAAGTAGCGGATTGATGTCGACCTCCTTGATCCAGCTCTGCTCGGTGACTAGATAACTGAAGCGCACCACCAGCCGTTCCAGCGCCTCCACATCCACCGGCTTTCGTCCGCGGACGCCTTTGAGCGCCGTCACGATTTTGGTGCGTTCCATCATTCGTCGCGCCAGCGTAGTGTTGAGCGGCGGCAGCCCGATGGCGCGATCCTTGTACACTTCCACCAACTGCCCTCCGCCGCCAAAGAGAATGACGGGACCGAATTGCGAGTCGATGCTCGATCCGAGAATCAGCTCGTAGCCCTCGGCTCGCACCATGGGCTGAACCGTGACGCCCAGAAAATCGGACTCGTTTGCGATCTTGCCGACGGATTCGGCGATGCCTTGATAGGCCGCGCGCACCGCCGCCTCATCGGGCAGATTCAGCCGCACGCCGCCCACATCCGTCTTATGCGTGATGGTTTCCGAATGCAGCTTCAGCACCACCGGATAGCCGGCGCGCGCCGCGGCTTCCACCGCCTGATCCGCGCTGGTTGCTATCTCGGTTGGAACGGTCGGGATGCCATACGCCGAGAGGAGGCTTTTCGATTCGGCCTCAGTGAGCAGCGTCCGGCCGCGGGCGCGCGCTTTGGCGATCAGGAAAGCGGCCTGCCCGCGCGCGACGCCGGATACATCCATTTCCCACGCCGCGGGCGTTTCATAGAGCGCTTGCAGATTCGCACTAAAGCGCCACATCAACTGAAAGACCTTGGCAGCCGAATCAGGATAGGGGTACGCGGGGATCGCAGCGGCATTGAGGATCGCTTCTCCCGCCGCAACATCCACGCCGCCCATCCAGCTGGCGATCAGGGGCTTGGTGCTGCTCTTCGGCAGCGCCGCCAGTTGCTTGGCCACGGCCGATGGATCGGTCATGGCTTGCGGCGCTAGCACCACCAGCGTGCCGTCGCTAGCGGGATTTTTGATCGCGATGTCGACGGCCTTGGCGTAGCTCCCGGCGCTGGCGTCTCCCAAAATATCGATCGGGTTCTGGTGGCTCCAGTGCGGGGGCAGGAACGCATCCAGTTGTTCCATGGCCGGTGCCGGCAATTCCGCCAGTTCGCCTCCCGAGGTGAGCAGCGCATCGGTGGCGAGCACGGCCGGCCCGCCGGCGTTGGTGACGATGGTCAGCCGCGGACCCCGCGGGCGCGGCTGCTTGTCGAGCGCCTCCGCAAGATAAAAAAGCTCCGCGATGGTGTCCACGCGCAGTACGCCGCACCGTCGAAAAGCAGCATCGAGAACGTCATCCTGGCCGGTCAGCGCGCCGGTGTGCGACGCGGCGGCCTTGGCGGCAGCTTGAGTGCGACCGGGCTTGATTACGATGATGGGCTTGGAGAGCGCCACCTCGCGTGCCGCCGATAAGAACGCTCGCGCATCCCCCACCGATTCCATGTACAGCACGATGCTGCGCGTTTTCGGATCGTCACCCAGATACTGGATCAAATCGCCCCAGCCGACGTCGAGCATGGAGCCCACCGATACGAAAGCGCTGAAGCCCACCATCTCGCGCCGGCTCCAGTCGAGAATCGCGGTGCACAAAGCGCCGCTCTGGCTGATGAAACCCAGGTGTCCGGGACGGGCCATGGTGCTCGCGAACGTCGCATTGAGCTTGCTATGCGGGCTCATCAACCCGAGACAATTCGGCCCGACGATGCGCATACCGCTGCGGCGTGCCTCGGCCAAAATCTCGTTCTCAAGCGTCGCTCCACGCTCGCCAATTTCGCGAAACCCGGCTGAAATAATGATCGCGGCCGGCACGTCGGCGCCGGCACATTCGCGAATGACGCCGGGGACCGTGGCGGCGGGTGTCGCGATCACGGCCAGATCCACCGGCGCGGGGACGCTCGCAATGTTGCGATAACACGGCAGCCCGAGCAAGGTGTCATGCCGCGGGTTCACCGGATAAATGGCGCCCGGAAAAGGAGCGTCCTTCAAGTTCGATACGATGGATCGCCCCACGCTGTGCGGCGCTTCGGTGGCGCCGATCACCGCAACATTTTTGGGATGAAAGAAAACGTCGAGCGTGCGGCGACGCGCGGAATTCCGGGCCTTCCCCTGTGACTTGGGATGGCCGGATTCAGTCGAAACCATAGCCCATTATGGCATTGGGCGCGACGCGGGCTTTCGGAAGTATCGGATCTGGCAGCATTGCTTGAGGCGTCTGAGCGGGGGTTGGCAAGAGAGGTATGAGCCGGAAGCAAATCATCATAGGCATTGTCGCCGGACTCGGCATGTTTGCAATGTCGATCGACGATCTATTTTTCGGTGGCGGGGTCGGACCAAGCTCCCTCAAGTGGGCGTTGATGGCACCTGGACTTCTCGCCGGACCCCGGTGTCGTTTGGTTCATGTGGCGAGAGTTCCGAAAAGCAAAAAGTTCAAAGTAGCCCACTAGCCCGGCGCGTCATGGCCGTAACACTGGCGCACACTACTCACATGCGCATTTCGCGCAAACGCAAGAGAACAGAATGCATCGCGATTGGCAGTTCACATGCCTTTCGGGCTGCATGAGGAAATTATGCCTGTTCTTCGCTTTGATTTTGGCGGCCGGAAGTTCCGCGTCCGCACAACTGGTATCGGTGGGAGCGCTGGGTGGTGTTCGGTTGACCGATGTTTTCGATTATAACGACCAATCGCGCATTTATGATGTAGGCGGATCAATTGAATTTCGATTGCCCGCCGGCTTTGCAGTGGAAGCCGACGCCCTGTATCAGCGAGTCGGATACTCCTACGGTTTAATTGACTTCAACGGTGCATTCTCCGCCGGAGAGACCTTCCGGGAGCGCGCGAATCTGTGGGAATTTCCGCTGTTAGGAAAATATTATTTCCGCGCAAGCGGCGCAGCCTGGCGGCCGTTCCTGGGAACCGGATTCGCGTTCCGGACCGGTTCGCTCCACTCCGACACGACCGACTTTTCCGCCACCCCGTTCACGCGATTTCATGGAGATTCCCGATTAAACGTGCAACCCGGCGCCGAGGTTGCGGCGGGCATTCGCTTTCGATTGGGGCCAGTCACGCTGTTGCCACAAGCTCGCTACACGTACTGGGGCTACTCCAATCAGGGACTCGGCAAAAACGAAGTGACGCTACTTTTGGGGGTGAGTATCTAAACTGGCCGTCTCGCCCAGTTTTTTCAGCAGGTCCGCGGTGTCCTGATGCACGTCGATGCGCTGGCCGCCGCGGCTGTTGCCGCCCGCGCGTCCCATGGCGGAATCGATGGGCGTTTTGCCCTTCAGATCTACGGCGCTCAAATTCGCGTGATGCTCCACCAGGAACTGCACCACGTTGTTCCAGCCCCAGAAGGCCGCGCCGTGCAGCGGCGTCTGGCCGCGGAAATCCTTAGCGTTGATCTCGCCGCCAGCCGCCAGAAGCAGCTTGAGCGATGCGAGGGAACGCTCCTGAACATCGGGCGTGGTGAAAACGCCGCGTGTATCGGCATCCACCGAGCCCAGGCCCGCCGCGGCCATGGTGGGCGTGGTGCCGCGAATGTTCGGCAAATTCACCAGAGCGCCGTGCTCGAGCAACAGCTTGATCGCCGGGGCGTCCAAAGCTTTCGCGGCACGCAGCAGCGGTGTGACGCCGATAGTCAGCATCTGATCCACGCCGCGATCGGCGCCCACCGAACGAAACGGCGGCAGCAGCTTCAACTGCAAATTCGGGTTCGCGCCCTTATCCAAAAGCAGGGCGATGATGTCGAGCGGCGTGGTCTCATCGAGCGACGGACCGTCGGCGCGCCCGCCGTGCGGAATCGTGTTCATGTCGACGGCGCAATATAACGGGCTGCGGCCCCACCAGTCCCACTTGTCCACCATCGCGCCCTTCTCGATCAAATATTTCGCGGTATCGAAATGCGCGTTGCTGATCGCCATGATCAGCGGGGTGACGCCCTCGGGATCCGTCAGGTTCAATTTCGCCCCGCCATCCACCAAGCTCTGGACGCACGACAAACAGCCTTCGCGCGTGCCGTAAAGCAGCGGCGTGAATCCGCCATACGACTGATGCTGCGCGCGCGGTTCCCCGCTCACCTGCGCCAGCCACTCATATACTTCCGAGCGCGCGTTTACATCCGCTCCATGCGCGATCAGTTCCCGCACCATGGCCGGCTGGCTTTCGGCCGTCGCCCACATCAGCGCCGTCTGTTGTTTCTGATGCTCACGCGCGTCCACGCGCGCGCCATGATCGAGCAGCAGTTTCGCGGCGGCCACGTTATCGGTGCGCGCCACCACCATCAGCGCAGTCTGGCCGTCGGCGCTCGGGGAATCGGGATCCGCGCCAGCCTTCAGCAGCTTTTCGATGATGGCGGCGTTGCCGAGGAAAGCCGCCTCCGACATCGGTGTCGCGCCGAACTGGTTCTTCGCCTTGGCATCCGCGCCCGCCTGGAGCAGCCGATCGACTAACTCCACGTCGCCGTTGTGCGCCGCCCACAGGAGCGCTGTTGAGCCGTCGGATAGTGGAGTATTCACGTCGGCATGCTTATCGATCAGCGCGATCGCGGCTTGCTGGTTGTCCGCCTTCACCAGTTCCACCAGCGACGTATCGCCGGACACGCCGGCGAATAATTGGATAGCGCCGAATGCCGCCAATCCCAGCGCGGCGCCAAGCGAAGTTTTTCCGCGCATGTTAAACCTCCGGGAACTTGCCCGAGCTATCGCCCAGGTGATCCAGCGGCACGCCAGCACGATCCAGCACCGTGAGCAGCATGTTCGCCAGCGGCGTCTGGTCGGGATACTTCAGGTGCTGGCCGCCCTTGACGGTCTTCCATCCACCCACCAGCGCCGTCGGCAGCGGGTAGTGATTGTGCATATTGCTGTTGCTCATGTTGCTGCCGTACAGAATCATGGAATGGTCCAGCATGGTGCCGTCGCCGTCGGGCATCGATTGCAGCTTGGCCAGGAACTTCGAGAACAGCAAAGTGTGATAGGTCTGGATCTTGACCAGCCGGTCCTTCTTGGCCTGCTCGTTGTTGTGGTGCGACAGCGGATGGAAGGCGTCGGGAACGCCAATCTGGTTGTAAGTGAGATTGCTCACCTCGGCCGCGATCATCATGCTGAACACGCGCGTCATGTTGGCCTGGTACGCCAGCGCCAGCAGATCGAACATCAGCCCGACGTGCTTTTCAAACTGCGGCGGCGTCCCGGCGGGCGCGTTCGGAATGTCGACGTGCGAAAGGTCATGCGCTTCCATCTTCTGGATGCGCCGCTCGATTTCGCGCACGGTGTCCAGATAATCGCTGAGCATCGCGCGATCCTGCGGGCCCAAGGTGCGCTCCAGGTCGGTGGCTTCGGTGGAGACCAAATCCAGAATGCTGGCATATTGTTTCCCCAGGATCTTGCGCTCCTGCGTGGTATCGCCCTGGCCGAACAGGCTCTGGAAAACTTTGCGCGGCTCGGTCTCCATCGGGCAGCGGCGTGGTGGGAGTGCGGAACGAAATGGTGCCCGAGTAGCTGCAGCCGAAGTCACGATCGCAGGAACCGCCGCCTCCGCGCGCTTCGATCGCTATTTCGAGGGATGGCAGCGGCGTGTCCTGGCCGATATGCGCCGCGGCAATCTGGTCGATAGTCGGCCCGCAATAAGGATCCTGGCTGGCGCGCGGATGTACGCAGTTCAGCCATGTTCCGGGCGTGATGGCATGCACCGCCGGGCTGATCGCGGGCTTGTTCTCCAGGCCGCTGACCACGGTAAGCTGCTTCTGGAAAGGCGCGAGCGGTTTCAGAATGGTGGGGAGATCGAAGGTGGTGCCTTCCGTCGCCGGCGTCCAGTGTTCCATGATGGCGCCGTGCGGGAAGTAGATAAATCCCATGTGCGGCGTGGGAGTGGCCGCCGTCGCGGCGAGAGCAGTGCGCGCGGGAATCATGGCATCCAGCAACGGCAGAGCCATCGTGACGCCCATGCCACGCAAAAACGTGCGGCGCTCGAGATGTTTTTTAGTAATGAACATTCGATCTCCTTCTAGAATTCCCTACTGCTTCGCTGAGGCAACCTGCACCTGGCTGGGCGCCGCCTGCGGCACTCTTTCCATCTGGAACGGCAAACTCTGGGCGATTCCCATCACCAGCGTCGAAAATCTGTAATTATTGCGCGCGGCGTCGCGCACGATCTTGCGAACCGTCGGCATATCGTAGGCAGTCAGACTGCGGCCCAGAGCATAGCTCAAGAATTTTTCCGTCATGGTCCCGACGAACTGATCGGGGCGCGACAGCAGCGCCTTGCGCAGGTCGTCCGGCCCGTTCACCGCGGTGCCGTCCACCAGCTTGCCCGAGGCGTCGATGGCGGTTCGCGTATAGCGATCCTTGTCGCGCCACGCCCCCACGGTGTCGAAATTTTCGAGCCCGAATCCCAGCGGATCGATAATTCCATGACAGGCGTTACAGGTTGGATTGGCGCGATGCAGCTCCATCGTCTCGCGCACCGTATGCGGTTTTTCGCCTTCCTTGTTTTCCTTGAACGCCGGGACATTGGGCGGCGGCGGGGAAGGCGGCGTGCCGATTAGGTTCTCCAGAATATAATTGCCGCGCAGTACCACGGAGGTGCGGTTGGCGTAAGACGTCACCATCAAAACCGCGCCTTTGCCGAGCAAACCATAGCGGCGCGAATCGGGCAGGATCACTCGCCGGAATGCTTCCCCGCGCACGTTCGGGATGCCGTAGTGCAGCGCCAGCCGTTCATTGACAAAGGTGTAATTCGCACTCAGCAGATCCAAAACGCTGCGATCCTCGCGCTGGATGCTATCGACGAATAATTCCAATTCCGTCCGGAATGCCGCGCGCAGGCTGGGGTCGAAGTTCGGATAAATAAACGGATCGGGATCGATGGTGTCCAGATCCCGCAACCGCAGCCATTCGGAGGCAAAATTCGTGACGAGAGACCGGGAGCGCGGGCTTGCCAGCATTCGCCGTACCTGCTGCTCGAAAATCTTCGGGTCCTTCAGCTTGCCCTGCTCGGCGATCGCGAGCAGCTCATCATCGGGAACCGTGCTCCACAAAAAGAACGAGAGGCGCGACGCCAGTTCCAGATCGCTGATGCGATAGTTGGTTCCAGGCGCCAGACCCGCCGGCGGCGGCTCGGCTCGATAGAGAAACTTGGGGCTGGCGATGATCGCGATAATGCCATTCTCGATACCGCCTTCGAAGGTGCCGGAATTCTCTCGCCCCACTTTGAAAAAGTCCATCGGCGCCACCAGATCTTTCGCCGTTGCGGGACGCCGGAAAGCTCGCTGCTCGATGTTCGAGAAAATCCTGGCAGCGCAGGAAGCTTCTTCGCTCTCGTCCGGCGGATGGCAAACAAAAATGCGCGCGCGGCTTTCCGTTTGCACCGGCTTGCCCGTGGGATGGAATGGACCAATCACTTCGATACTGGGCCCGGACGGAGCCCTGCGGCCACCCGGTCCAGCGCCTCCGGGAGGGAAACCATATCCGGGAAAAGCCCGACCGGGAATGAACGATTGCAGATCGCCCTCCGGCTCGGCAAAACTATGGGCTGCCGCGGTCAGGCCAAGCTGGTGCACTCCGGCTTTTACCTTGGCGAATCCGCCATTCAGGGTCAGGGGAAGACCATCGATAGTAAGAAGCGGATCGCGGCCCGTGGTGGTGAATTGGTAATCGCCGTCGTAGGGGAACAAATATTCCGCCACAATCCCGCCCTGTGTGCCGATGGGAAGGCTTTCCGGATCGGCCGGCTCCCCATGCAGCACCGCGACCACCGGCTCAGTAGGCGCCGGGTGCGAAATCGCCAGGCGGCTCACTTCACGCGCCGCGCCGATGTACTGATCCAGGAACGAGGGGGAAACCTTCAGAACGTTCGCGATGTTATCGAAGCCATTGCTGACGTCGTCGCGCGGAAGCAGCGCCGCGGCATCCACGGCAATGCCCAAAACATCTTGAATCGCATTCGCGTATTCGGCGCGGTTCAGCCGATGCAGCGATACGATCCCAGGGTTGGGATTGGCCAGCGCGGCCTGATCGAGCGACGTTTCGAGAAAATTCACGAACGAATGGATGCTGGCCGGATCGGGGCGGGGCATTCCGAGCGGTGGCATCATTCCCCCGCGCAGCTTGCGAACGGCCTTCTCCCACACATCGGCGTCTTTGCCTACGTGCGCCAGATCCAGTGTGTCGAACATGATGTTCGCGGTCTTGGCTTTTTGGTTGTGGCAGGTGACGCAATAATGATCGAGCAGCGCTCGATTGGCCGCCAGAGCGGCCGATGGCGCCACGGCTTGCCGGGAGGGCGAGGCGGCACGCAGATGCGTTGATACCGGTAGTACCAGCGCGAAAGAAACCGCCACAACCCAGTGACGCATTATCCTGTTTTTTCCTCTCCTCTAAACGATCCCGCCCAGCTCTCGAACGTGTCCCCACAGGCCCCGATAGACCAGCTCGATGAACAGGACAGGATTGCCCCACTTTTCGTCGAAATCCTTGGTGGGCGCCTCCGCGATCATCTCTTTTGGACCCAGGCCGTGCTTCATCAGCTTCACCAACCGGTCCTTTATTGTCGCCAGCATCTGGTTCTCGGCTTCCAGATCGGCATGTGTGATTAAAGGCCCACTTCCAGGGACGATCCGCGTGTCTGCGTTGGTTACTTCGAGCAAGGTCTTTTGCCCCGTGATCATGCCGCCCAGCCAGCCCCCGGTGGTGTAATCGAGAATCGGGTACGATCCGACGGAAACCACGTCGCCAGCCGCCAGGATGTTCGGACCGGGGAAATATACATAGATGTCGCCGTCGGTGTGGGCCTGCATCATATAGCCGTACTCGACCGGCTCTTTGCCGAACGTCATCTTTTGGACGCCGCTATAGAACGTCTCGTTCGGCAGCGATTCCTTGGGATTCGGCTCATAAGTGCGGTGCTCCCAGCCACAATCGATTTCCGTGCCCAGCCAGAGCTTGGTGTTTACGTGCGCGATAATCTTCGCTCCGGCTTTTCCGAGCACTTCGTTCGAACCGGTATGGATGGGATGCCAGCAGGTGTTGAACAGCACCTTCACCGGCTTGCCGCCCGACTGCTCGGAAACCAGCTTCAGCAATTCTGGGGATCGCTCGGCCGAACCGCCATTCACCAGCAGAACGCTGTCCGGGCCAAGTACAGCTAAAACGTTGCCGCCCGCTCCGGTAATCAGAAGGAATGTGTCGGTGAGCTTGGTGACTTGGAGTGGCGTCGCCTGACCGAACGCGCGGTGAGCGAGCGCAATCCCGGTCGCCCCGCCGGCTAAGCCCCGCAGGAACGTGCGACGGTTAGGTGAATGCAACACTGCTATTAGATTACTATGTATGGTTCGCTCTAGGGCTCGGCCGCTGCAAGCAAGCCAAGACCGAATTGGCTACCGGTCGTAACGATTGGCTATTATTAGGCTACGACATCGCCCGGAAATCCCCATGTTGACTCACGGTCCCTTCCTCGCAAATTGATAGGCGGGACGCCTGGCAGCTTACCGCTCGTAACGCACTACCTCCCATGTGATAGCGCCCTTTTCGAAGTCGGGATCAACCCGGTACGTTAATTCTCCTGCCCCATCCGGAAGAACACTGCCAACTTTCCAGGTGCCATTCGCCTGTCGCTTGATGAAGCGAAGCGTGATCAGTACTTGGAAGTAGGTGTCCTCTCCCTCCTTATATGACGCCCGGCCCATTTTTGAGCCGATGGACAGGTCCCCTCCATGCGGGCCTCCGGTCCACTAGAGGTATTGCGGATTGTCACTTGTGAACTTTATTTCCGCGTTGTTGTAACTGTCCGCGCTGGGCTTCCAGGTCCCAGTAATCGACGTGCCGTCCTTGGTCTCAATCTTGTCTGCGAGCCGGATTGTTGTCCAATGATCCTCTCCATGGACATCCTGACTGATCATGATTCTGTGGTCACTGCGGAGCATAGTCTCTCTCCTCCCGATTGTTGTGCGTCAATGGTCAGGGTATTTTGTCACGGCGGTAGACCGAAACGCAAGCGACAATCCAGCTAATGACAATCCAGATAATGGCTGATTAGCAGCGCAGCGTTCATGAGCACCGCGCGGACTAGAAGTCGCCGTATGATAGAATCCCCCCGAACGGAGACCACGATGAGTCTTTGGCGTCCTGACCCCACCTTTTATCCTTCCCCGAAACTGGCCATGCAAGCGCCCCCCGAGAAGCTGGCTTACGTCGCCATGCTGAATGCCAACGGGAAGCAGCGCCCCGATGCGTTGGGAGTGGTGGATGTCGATCCTCAGTCGAACGCCTACGGGCGTCTGGTGGGCCAGTTGGACATGCCCAACGTAGGCGATGAACTGCACCATTTCGGATGGAACGCTTGCAGCGCGAGCCTCTGCCCGTACGCGCCGCACCCGCACATCGAACGCCGTTACCTGATCGTCCCGGGCATCAATTCGTCGCGGATTCATATCATAGACACCAAGCCCGATCCGAAGAAACCGCAGATCGTCAAAGTAATCGAACCGGAAACGCTGGCCGCGCGCACCGGTTATGCGTCGCCGCATACGATCCACTGCGGTCCGGAAGGAATTTACACTAGCGCGCTCGGAGCGACTAACGGCGATGGCCCCGGCGGCATCTTCATGATGGATCACGACAGCTTCGACATCCTCGGCAAGTGGGAGCTCGATCGCGGCCCGCAATATCTGGCCTACGATTTTTGGTGGCATTTGGGCCTGGACACCGTCGTTACCAGTGAATGGGGCACGCCCAACATGGTGCAGCATGGAATCAATCCCGAGATTCTTCTGAAAGGCGGCTACGGGCACAAACTGCACGTCTGGGATCTGCGGCAGCGCCGGCATTTGCAGGAGCTGGATCTGGGCGCGGAATATCAAATGGCGCTCGAGCTTCGCCCCGCGCACGATCCCACGCGCGCTTATGGATTCCTGGGCGTTGTGGTTTCGTTGAAGGATCTTTCCGCATCCATCTGGGTTTGGCATCGCGAGGACGGCAAATGGGGCGTGAAGAAAATCATCGAAATTCCCGCCGAGCCGGCCGATCCCGAAAAACTTCCGCCATTGCTGCAAGGCTTCAAGGCCGTGCCGCCGCTGATTACCGATATCAACCTGTCGCTCGATGACCGCTTCCTCTATGTCTCGTGCTGGGGCACCGGCGAGTTTCTGCAATACGACGTTTCCGATCCGTTTCATCCCAGGAAGACCGGGTCGATTCACTTGGGCGGGATCGTGCGGCACGCCGCGCATCCGAGTGCGCCCAAATCCGAGCTGAACGGCGGTCCGCAAATGGTGGAGTTGAGCCGCGATGGCAAACGCATCTACTTCACCAACTCGCTGTATTCGCCTTGGGACGCGCAATTCTATCCGGAAGGCGTCCGAAGCTGGATGGTCAAACTGGATGCCAAGCCCGAAGGCGGAATGGAGCTCGATCCCAAGTTCTTTCTCGATTTCGGAGAGCTGCGCGGTCACCAGGTGCGCCTGGAAGGCGGCGACGCATCGTCTGACTCGTACTGCTATTCATGACCTCCATCACATCCTGGGGCTGGCCCGCGCTTTTTCTTTTGGGCGCCTATCACGGCATCAATCCGGGGATGGGCTGGCTGTTCGCCGTCGCGCGCGGGATGCAGGAGCACGCCACACAAGCCGTGGCTCGCGCGCTGGTGCCCATCACTCTGGGACACGCGCTGTCCATCGGATTGGTGGTCGCCCTCGCGGGCTTGATCCAGATCGTGCTGCCGCTCGGCTAGGTGCAAATTGTCGTGGCATTCGCGCTGATCTCACTGGGAGTTTTTCGAATCCTGCGGCGCAAGCACTTCGCGTGGGGCGGGATGCAGGTGGGCTTTCGCGACCTCACGTTTTGGTCGTTCCTGATGGCGAGCGCGCACGGCGCGGGTTTGATGGTGCTGCCCATCGTGTTGCATGTTGCAGCAGCAAATGCCGCTAACGCGATGCCGCGGGGACCCGGACAGCACATGCGCGATGGCGGCCGGCGCCGGTCCATGGACAGGCCTGGCCGCGACGCTGCTCCACACGCTGGGATACCTGACCGTCACGGCGCTGGTTGCCTTGTTGGTCTATCGGAAGTTCGGACTATCGCTGCTGCGCAAAGGCTGGTTCAATCTGGATCTGCTATGGGCGGCGGCGCTGATCGTTACGGGTTGTGTTGCGCTCATTGCCTGAGAGCGTTTGATACCCTGGGAACGAATGAGAACCATCTCCAAACGGACGCAGTACGGGCTCAAGGCGGTGATTTCGCTCGGCCGGCGCTATGGAGAGGGTCCGGTTCTGATTGCGACGCTGTCCACCGAAGAAACCATCCCCCTGAAATTTCTGGAAGGCATTCTGCTCGATCTCAAAGGCCGCGGGGTGCTCGATAGCAAGAAGGGCAAAGGCGGCGGGTACCAGCTCAACCGTCCACCGTCTACTATTACGATCGGGTCTATTATTCGATTGCTCGAAGGTCCGCTCGCCCCGCTGCCGTGCGCCAGCGAAACCGCGTTCAAGGCTTGCGAAGAGTGCCAGGATGTGGAACATTGCGGGACGCGAATCATCATGCGCCAGGTACGAGATGCTATCGCCGACGTACTGGACAAAACCACACTGGCAGACCTGATCCGGCAAGTCGACGCGGCCCGGCAGGAGCACAGCCGGCAGCCGCTCATGTATCACATATGACCGGCAAGCTCATAGCGGCGGCATCGATTGCACTCGCGCTAGCGGGCGCCGATAACTATCGCCAGCAGGTGGAGCAATGGCGCGCGGAGCATCAAAGCAAGTTGACCGCGGGGGACGGCTGGCTGACGGTGGTTGGTCTGGACTGGTTGAAAGAAGGCGACAACCGCGTCGGTGCGGATCCATCGAGCGAGGTGCCGCTTCCGCCAGGGTCAGCGCCGCGGCGAGTTGCTGTCATCACTCTCGATGCCGGTAAAGCCGTGCTTCATCCCGCTCCTGGCGTCCCGCTTACTCTCAACGGCAAGCGCGCTACCGTGGCTACGCTGCGCGAAGACGACGATATTCTGGCCATCCGGCATCTCAAGTTTTATGTGATCCGGCGCGGCGATCGGGCCGGAATCCGCCTCAAAGACAACGACAGCGCGGCGCGTAAACATTTTCAGGGGCTCGCCTGGTATCCGATCGATCCCGCCTGGCGCATCCAAGCGAAATTTACGGCCTGGCCCACCGCACATAATCTAGTCTTCCACAACAGCATCGGCCAGCAGGAGAGCGAGCCCAGTCCCGGCTATGTCACGTTTCAGAAGGATGGCCGCGAATTTTGGCTGGAAGCAATGATCGACGAGGGTAAACTCTTCTTCGTTCTTCGCGATCAGACCAGCGGCAAGACCACCTACGGCGCCTCTCGCTTCCTATACGCGGAGCAGCCTCACAACGGAATGGTGTGGCTCGATTTCAACCAGGCGGAAAACCCGCCGTGCGCTTTCACCGCGTACGCGACGTGTCCGCTGCCTCCGGCGCAAAATCGACTGGCGCTCGCGATCACGGCAGGTGAAAAGAAATACGCCGGAAGCGAGCACTAGAAGCCGAAGTGGAGTCGATCAGCCAACCCCGAATGCCGGTCAAGTTCGAGGAACAGTGCGAGTCGCCCGACTCCGAAGCTGGCGCTGGCAGCCCGTCCGATGCCGGTTTCAGAATCCAGTGGGGAACCAGACTCCTGATCCCCACGGTCATCGTCTCGATGAGTTTCCGGCCAGGTATTCCTCGGCGAGTTGCCTCCAGCAAGACTCGCCTGGCGCTTTCCCGGCTAATGAGATTTTGCTTGACCACCTGCGCGAGGGGAAGGGTTCACCCTATTTAGTCCTTCCAAATCTCGCGGGCGGTCTCCACTACTAAACGCAATTTCTGGAACTGCTGGTCCATGCTGAGCGCGTTGCCTTCGCTGGTGGAAGAGAAGCCGCACTGCGGGCTCAGGCAGAGCTGATCGAGCGGAACGTACTTCGCGGCTTCATCGATGCGGCGCTTCAGATCGTCTTTCTTTTCCAAGTCGCCGCGCTTGGTGGTCAGCAACCCGAGCACCACTTTCTTGCCCTTGGGGACAAAACGGAGCGGCGCGAAGGTGCCGGAGCGCGCGTCGTCGAACTCCAGAAAATAGCCGTCCACTTTCAGCTCGCCGAACAAAGCTTCGGCCACGTGATCGTAACCGCCCGAAGCGGCCCACGACGAACGGAAATTACCGCGGCACAAATGCGTGCAGACTGACATGCCGGCGGGCTTGGCGGCCAGCGCCTCATTCAGGGTACGGATGTGCCGGATGTGCGCGTGCTCGCCGTCCTCGCCCATCTTGGAAACCGCCTCGCGCTGCGCCGGATCGTTCAGGTACGCCAGGCTGATGTCGTCGAGCTGCAGATAGGTGCAGCCCAACTTGGCGAGCTCGGCCATCTCGCGCGCGTAGACTTGGGCCAGATCGTGCCAGAACTCATTGATATCGGGATAAATCGCGGGATCGATGGCCGCGCGCCCGCTGCGGTAGTGCATCATGCTGGGCGATGGGATGGTGAGCTTGGGAGTGGCATGGGCCACCGACTTCAGGAACGCAAAGTCGTCGCCGAAGATGCATTTGTCGAGGTTGAGCTTGCTCTTGATCCGCAGGGCGGCGGGAGTAAATTCGATTACCCCCTGCTCGTTGCGAAACTGAACCTTGACGTTGTCCTGCACCTTGGCGGTGCCGCCCACCTGGTACAGAAAATCCATGTGCCAGGAAGCGCGGCGGAATTCACCGTCGGTGACTCCTTCCAGGCCCAGGTCCTCTTGCCGGCGAACCACGTCCCGAATCGCCTGGTCTTCAATGCGGCGCAAGTCAGCTGGACCGATGCGGCCATTCTTTTCGTCTTCACGGGCCTGGAGCAACTCTGGGGGACGGAGCAGGCTGCCAACATGATCGGCCCGAAAGGGTGGAGTTTTTGTTTGAACCATCGAATCTAGCTTACGCAAATTTCGGCACGGACGCGCGGCGAGGATTTAGCGCTTCCTGGTCCGGAACTGGTATTGGTCCAGTTCCACGGCGAACTCCTCCGGCATGGCAGCGAGTTACCCGGCAGGAAACGATCAGTTGCAACGGGGTGATTCCGTGCAACAGGGACGGCCACTCCACGATCAATTGCAAGCGCGCGCCCTTGTTTACCTGGGCTTCGTCTGAGGCGATCAGCAAGCCGCGACTGCTCACGTTCACGGTCTTCCCTTCGCCAATCAGCGACGGGCCGCCAGAAAGAGTGCGATATCGAACACCCAAGCGCAACGGAAATCGGGCCTTGGACCTTCGTTCCAAGGCAGCGTTAGATTCAGATTGCATGGCAGTTTACCATTCTTCGCCCATAGCCGTTAGGACCTGATGGCGCGAGAACTACGTTTCGATAACAAGAAACCGTGGTGCCAAAAAGTCAACGTGAAGATATTCGTTCGCCTCGTTTCATGGAGTGATGAGCGCACTTGGAGCAAGCTCAGATGGAACATGGTCCGCATCGTGCCATCGACGCGAGGACAGCTTTCGGACAACCTTCTAAACTACGATAACCTAACTATGCTAACTCCCTCAGCCGCCCGGAGTTCTTCTCCAGCAGGCGCGAGATGCTGACATCGCTGGATCCAGACGATTCGCCAGATACGCAAGCCGAGGCCGCTTCAGAGATCCTCCTCTGTTCCCTCTCCTTGCGCTCCTGCCATTCACGAAATGTTGCTCTCTCGCGTTCAATTTCCTGCACTGTACCGGCGATTCGCATCCGGTATTGGGAGCAGATGGCTTCCATCTCCTCGCCCAAACGCTCGTTGTCGGCGAGCTTGGTTTTTTCGAAATCTTCCAGACGCCTGCGCTGGCTATCTTCGTACTCGTTCAGCACGCGCTGCCGCTGGACCGCGTCCTGCAACATATCTTCAACCGCGACGCCCGCCGCTTCCAGAGCCATCATCAGGGCGCTGTGTTTGCCGGCCGGCGAAAGACCATGCAGGTGCTCGCTGCCGATCATGTCGGCTACCTTTAAGATGTCCCACGCGGCGGTGGAAGTAGCTGCTTTAAAAGATGATTTGTGGTAAATGTCTTCGAAGGATGACAGCTTCGCGTTCTCAAACGAATCGTTCCGATTCCGTTCACTGATGCCGGGCGCTGACGGCCTGACAGGCGTGTCATTCCGTTCTTCCGCGGGAGCCGAGAAACGAGTCTCCGGCGAGGAAGCCTGCAACAACTTCCTAAACATGATCCCTCCACTTACTCGAAGGTGGTTGCATAATACTAACACAATGAGGTGGGATCAGACTCGACAATTGCTCAGGTTTAATAGACCCGCGGTACCAACATTCCTACGTTTCCTAAGCCAGCAGGCCCAAAGAGCCCGGCTTGCTCAGGGAACCAAGGGCGAAAAGCCTTGTTCGCGGTGGACCGCTTATTTAAATGCCAGGAGTTTAGTAATCTTGATTGCTAAACCGGCTCAGTCGCCGGAGCGGACCGAGGCCACCGGAACCAGGCGGCCATCCCGAATGTGATAATCGGCGCCGCGCCAGCGGATGCTGTTGCGGCCGAAACTGGTCAGCCAGATGGCGAACGCCACCGCGTCCCAAACCGGAATGAGCGGCATTTGTTTCCACAAACCGGGCTGGCGCAGGCCGTGGATCCCGATGATCCAGGTCATCGCCATCCGCAATCGCAATATAGCCGCCCAAATAGCCGACGGCGACCGCGGCCGACGGATGAATCGCCACCGCCGCGAGCGACCACGGCAATCCTTGGGTGAGCAGCAAACCCAGATGTCCCCACGGCCGCATGTGGCGCATCACCACGATCCAGCGCAGGCGCTTATGCAGCAGATCGCCGATGGACCGTAATCGCAAACGGTCTCGATGGAGTAGCGCAGCAGCACCACCTCGTAGCCCTGCTCGGCGATCAGGCGGCCCACCAGCAAGTCGTCGGCGGGGCGATTTTCAAGCTCCGGCATAACCGCCGAATCCGTTCAGGCGCGCGCGCGTGGTGGCGATGGTCGGTCCCAGCGCGAACTTCACTCCGTCCAATTGCCAGGCCACCAGAATGCCGGCGTAGAAATCGGACATCATTCCGACGCTCTGCAAGTGGTCGGTCAAGGTGGTGAGTTCGGTTGGAACGTAGAAACAGGTGACGGCGCCCACTTTCGGATCGCGCAGCGGAGCCACCAGCCGGCGCAGATAATCGGGACGCACGCGCACGTCGCTATCGCTGATGACCACCACTTCATGCGCGGCTTCGTTCACCAGGCGCGCCAGTTTGGCGACTTTGTCGTTGGTGGCGACGCGTCCCGAACCGTACAGCACGCGGATGCGGCAGTGGGGAAAATCGGCGGTGAGTTTCGCCAGGACCGCGAGCACCGCTTCGTCGTCCGGATCGACGCAGAAAACGATTTCGTACTCGGGATAATCCAGCCGGCAGAAACTGGCCAGGTTCTTCGTCGGCGTCCGGATCGAGGCCGCGAATGGGTTTCAGGATGCTGACCGGCGGCGTGAACGACAGCATCCGGCGCGACTGGCCGGCTGTCGAAAATATCGCCAGGAACTATAGATCGCGATGAGGTAGTAAATGAATGGGATGGCCGCGATCGCAAGGAACACATCGGCTGAGATGCGGCATATTCTCAGGCTACTCGACCACCGGATGGTTTGTCACGCGTGATTGGTGAGCAGCAGCTTGCCTCCGCTTTGCGCGACGACGGTGAGCAGGTTGGGCTCCACCAGTTTCTTCAGGCGCTCGGCCGCTCCTGTCGGTGATCACCAGATAGTAGCGGTCCGGCTGCAGCCACAGCGTTTTCCATTGCGCATCGTCGATGAACACATCCGGCGCGCCGGGCGCGTAGGAGCCGTAGACCAGGTTATTGAATCGGCCATTGAGCAGCAGCGCGTCGCGATTGGTGTAAAAGAAGATCGACGAAAACGTGTAGTAGTGATGATCCACGATCAGCTTTCCCGGCGGGCGAACGGAGCAGAGCTTCCGCCAGCGGCCGCGAGGACAGATACGGATCGAAGGCCGCCATGGCGATCCGCGCGGCCTGAAAAAACAGGATCGCCATCAGGGCGATGGCGAGGAACGCGCGCTGTCCCGTGGCCGCAAGGTGCCGGCCGCTCCCACCAGAAAACGCAACCGCGGCCACCAGCAGCGGCAGCCGCAGATAGGCGAACGAAGCGATGGTCAGATCTTCCATGTGGCCGAGCGAAAGCTTGTAGGCGCCCGGATTGGAGCTGAGCGCCGCGGAAATGTCGCCGGGCGTGGGAAGATTCCACGCGAGAAAATACAACGTGAGCACCGCCGCCGCCGCGGCGATGAATATTCCGCACAAAACGCGCGTGCCGTAGCGGATCCAGTTGCCGCCCGCGGCCATCGCCGATCCCAGCAGCAGCGCGAGCGCCGGATAGCACGGCATCGAATAATATTCCTGCGTGGTGGAAAAGGTGAAGAACACCAGGATAAAGCCGGTCCAGCACAGCGCCAGCAAGCGCGCTTTTCCCGCGCGGTCCAGCGGCTTGAAACTGAGCTTCGCACACTGCCGGGAAGATACACGCTCCAGGGAAACAGCCACAGCAGATGGAACACCCAGAAGTAAAGGCGCGGGACGGTGTCGTAATCGCGCGGATAGCGCATGTTCAGGAACCGCAGCAGTTGCTCGTTGATGAAATAAAACCACAGGAAGCCGTGATATTCGCCGGGAGCGCTGCGCATGGTGAAATCGAAATACGGAGGATTGCGCAGCGTCGGCCAGGATGTGCCAGGGCGCGGCGATCAGCAGGATCACCAGCAGGCCGCTCAACGGATGCAGCGCCTTCCAGACTTTGGCGTGAAACAACTGCCGCGTGATGCCGAGATAAATCAGCGCCGCGCACACGGGAAACACCACGCCCACCAGGCTCTTGAACAACAGGCTGGTTCCCAGACTCGCCGCCAGCACGAAGGCCCACCAGCGCTGGCGCGGCTCAGTCTTCATCGATGGCGCGCAGGAACGCCCACATGGAAAGCGCGATGCTGGCGGTCAGCATCACGTCGGGAATCAGAATGCGCGTGAAAAGAAAAAGGCCGAAGCAGGTGGAGATGCACAGGCCCGCGTAGAAGCCGGCGCGGCGGCCGAACGCCCACATCCCAAATGCGGTGGTCAGCCAGGCCAGCGCCAGCGCCGCCAGCACCATGGGAATGCGCGCGGCCCAGTCCGTCGCGCCGAAGATTTTGAACGATCCCGCGATCAGCCAATAAATCAGCGGCGCTTTTTCAAGATAGGGAATGCCGTCCAGCCGCGCGGTCACCCAATCGCCGGACGTGAGCATGTTGCGCGCGATCTGCGCCTGCACCGCGTCCACGTCGTCCATCAGCGATGGCGGCGAAATCATGCAGCCCGCGTAAACCGCGGCGGCGACCAGCAGAACTATAAGGTAGCAGTGAAGACGTTTTCCATCGCCCGGCGTGCCGGCCCCGCCGGCGCTCTGGTCTGGATTCCCCATTTTTTCATCCAAAAGAACAGTGTCATCAATCCCCACAGATGATAACCGAGGTTGGCGCGCCGGTCGAGATGGGCCTGCACATCAGCTTCGATTTTTGGGAGCTGAAAGAATCGCCGATGTTCGGCGGACGCGAAGGCCAGCGGCTTCTTCGAGCAACGGCCGCAGCGGTCCGCGGAACCAGTCGTGCGTGGGAATGTCAAAACCGATTTTCTTTCTATTGAGGATGGCCGGCGCGAGTTTGCCGCGCATCAGATTCCTCAAAATCACCTTTTGGCGCGAGCCCTGGATTTTCATGCTGGCCGGAAGCGAGTTGGCGAATTCCACGATCCGATGATCCAGGAACGGCGGCCGCACTTCCACCGCGTGCGCCATGCTGGTGTGGTCCACTTTGGTCAGGATATTGTCCGGAAGAAAATACTTCTGATCGAACCAGAGATAAGCCTGCAAATCGTCGCCCGCCGCGCCAGCTCGTTCAGGACGGAATCGAGCGCCGGCGGCAGCGCCGTGCTGAACCAGCGCAGCGCTTCTCCCGATCGTCGAACGTTCCGCTCCAATAGACATGGGCGCGCGCCGCGGGCATCCGGCAGCCTTCCAGAAACCGCTTCAGCTTGTATTCGAATCCGATCTTATCGTTGGACACCGGCCAGCGTCGCGCGAGCGCCAGCAGCGCGCCGCAGCACCGGACGGCGGCAATCGCCGGGCCGTGCGCGCAAGCAGGCTGGCGCGCTGCATCAGGTATCCGCCGAACAATTCGTCGGCGCCTTCTCCGCTCAGCGCCACGGTGGCGCTTCGCTTGGTCAGCGCGAAAGAAACCACACCGGCAGCGCGCCGGAATCCGCATTCGGCTCATCGCAGTAGTAGGCGAGCTCGCTGAATCGCGCCCGGCAGATCCTGTTCCGGGTTGAGATCGAGCTCGGTGTGATCGGTTCCGTACGCATCCGCCACCTGGCGCACGTAGTTCGCTTCGTCAAAGCTGCGGCCGCGAAAGGTGATGGAAAATGTCTTGAGACGCGAGCTGGATGCTTCCGCCGCGTAATGCACCAGGCTGGACGAATCCAGGCCGCCGCTCAGCCAGACGCCCAACGGCACATCGGACAGCAGATGTTCCCGCACGGACTGCTTCAACAGCCGATCCAGCTCCGCTTCGGCCGCCTCGGGCGTCCAGCGTCTCTTCCTTGCCCGTGCGGCAAGCGCCAGTAGCTCTCGGTACGGATCGCGCCGCGCCGCCACTCCATCCATTGGCCCGGGAAGCAGTTTCTCGATGCCCTCCACCAGCGTCCACGGCGCGGGCACATAGTTCAGCGACAAATAGCAATCCAGGCCATCGAGGCTCAACCAGCGCTCGATCTCGGGATGAACCAGGATGGCCTTCAGCTCCGAGCCGAAGTACAGATCGTCGCCGCGGCGCGCGATGTACAGCGGCTTGATCCCCATGCGATCGCGAGCCAGCACCAGGCGGCGTTCGCTCTCGCGCCACAGCGCCACCGCGAACATCCCGCGCAGCCGCGCGAAGCAGTCCGTGTCCCACTCGAGGAACGCATTCAGAACCGTTTCGGTGTCGCTGTGGGAGCGGAAGCGATGGCCGCGCTGTTCCAGTTCGCGGCGCAATTCCAGATGATTGTAGATCTCGCCGTTAAAGACGATGACGGTGTCGCCATCCTCGGACAGGATGGGCTGATCGCCGCCCTCGATGTCGATAATCTTCAGCCGCGCCGCGCCCAGCGACACGGCTTCGGATTCAAAGACGCCTTGCTGATTGGGGCCGCGATGGATGATGCTCGCAACCGCGTCCTGGATTCGGCCGGGCGCCGCGGCGACGGCGTCCATGCGTAAAGCCGGCTATGCCGCACAATTCAGCAGGCTCCTCCCATCAGTAGGTCACTTCCGATGCGGAGACGGACGCCGATCGGCACGCTCGCATTGCCGGGTGCGCTGGTTGCGGCGCGTTCCGCCACTGGACCTGCGGCAGGAACAGCGAAGTGTCGATGCGATCCTGATACCGGATCGCGATGTTCATCAGCGAATCGAGCAGCGAGTCGGAGAGATAATGCGGCTGCAAGCCCAGGTCGATCAGCTTGGAATGTTTGGCGTTGTAGTAGTGCTCTTCGGATTCGACGCGCGGCCCCGGAAGGTGCTCGATGTTGACGCGCATCCCCAGCTTCCAGGCCGCTGCCTGCACCATTTCCGCCAGCTCCAGCACGGAGAACTGCTCGGTGAACTGATTGAAGACCCGGCACTCTCCCGCGTTGGCCGGATTCAGGCAGGCGATCTCGATGCAGCGAACGGTATCGCGAATATCCAGGAACCCGCGCGTCTGGCCGCCCTTTCCGTATACGGTCAGCGGATGTCCCGCCGCGGCCTGGATGCAGAAGCGGTTCAGCACCGTTCCAAAGACGTCGTCGTAATCGAAACGGTTGATCAGCGCTTCGTCCAGCACCACTTCGTCGGTTACGGTTCCGTACACCACGCCCTGATTCAGATCGGTGGCGCGAAGCCCCCAGATCTTGCAGGCGAACATCATGTTGTGGCTGTCGTGCACCTTGGAGAGGTGATAGAACGAACCCGGCTGTTTGGGATAAGGCAGCACGTCCGACCGGCCGTTGTGCTCGATCCGGATGTAGCCTTCTTCGATATCGATATTCGGCGTGCCGTACTCGCCCATGGTGCCGAGCTTCACCAGGTGGCAATCGGGCCGGAGTTCCTGCAGCGCAAACAGCAGGTTCAGCGTTCCAACCACGTTGTTCACCTGCGTGAACACCGCATGTTTGCGGTCGATCATCGAATAGGGGGCCGAGCGCTGCTCGGCGAAGTGAACCACCGCATCCGGCTGGAAGCTCTCGATCACGCCCGAGAGGAAGTCGTAGTCGTTGACGTCGCCGATAAACATCTCGATGGACTTCCCGGTGAGCTCCTGCCAGACGCGCAGCCGGTCCGTCAGGGGCTGGATCGGCGTCAGGCTTTGCGCGCCAACTTCGAAATCCCACTGCCGCCGCAGGAAATTATCGACAACCGCCACCGCATGTCCCTTGCCGGACAAATAAAGCGCCGTAGCCCAGCCACAGTAACCATCACCGCCTAAAACACAGATCTTCATTTGGTTCGGTCCACCTGCTCCTTGTTTGACGGGTGAGTTCACTCGCGTTTTCAGACGTTAAGCCTGTGTTACACGTAACACTGTTCAAAAGAAATAGGTGCGCTGCGGGTGAAAATCGCCGCGCCCCGCGGGCTTCGACCGCGATTCTTTCGTCAAAACTTCATCGTAGCAGGATCGGGCGGCAAGCTGGTGCGGATGACCAGAGGGAACGTTTCCTTGGCATCGCTGGGCGCAGCAGGCTGCTTCGAGAGCGGCCCGGCGCAGGTCTGCCTCCGAACGCTGAATCGTTAGCTAGTCTGACCATGCGCATGGAATCCGGCTTCTGGAACAGAATGCAGCCGCCCGGCGTGGCGTAATCCTTGATTTCACCTTCATGCGGGCTTCCCACCCAAGGCGAGGTATTCGTTCGCATCAGGAACGATCCAGGGGCGCCGCGATATTGTGGACGCGAGCGGTCCGATCGTCCTTGCTTGCGGGAGCGTAGTGCTCCGCTGGACTGGGCGTCCGGCGGCCCGTCCAGGCGACTGCGCCCGCGTTTTGGCAACGAAAATGCCGTTGCAAATAGAGAGCCGGGGTTCGAAATGTTGAAAAGCTACATTCGTTTCTGGGCGATGTTCCTTCTTTTATGGGTTCCGTGCCCGGCGCAGATCGAGATGCGCTCTGTAACGGGGGTTGTCACCGACAAGCGCGGCAACACACTTCCAGGCGCCGCTTTGCAACTGGAGAACACCGTCACCTTTTCGATCATGTCTTACATCACTACTAAGGAACTCGCGCAAAACGGGGTGCGGCGCGAAGCTGTTCCTAACCTGTTTTGTGGTGCGCGCCGCACCCTTTGCGCTTCTAAGGACGGGCGCTACCACTTCAACAATTTGGCTCTGAGCAGGAATTCGACAAACAGGCCATTTCAAGCAGCTTTCCTAAAAATGACGAATTCGGTCTTGGAGACGGCCATGCGCTGAGCTTTCAAGAGCAGGTAGCGCAGGTTTTTATACCCGCGTCCGCGCCTGAGCAGGGTCTTGATATTGCCATTGATGGCTTCCACCACCCCGAAGCGCACCTTGATGCGGCAGTAGTTCAGGATGCCTTCGACATGGTCGATTAGCATGTGAGCCAACTTCTCGAAAGCCGGCAGCCGCTGCCAGCGGAGTTGCAATGTCCAGCTCTTCAGATAGCGCAACATGGCGCCCTCGTAGGTGTAGGTCCACAGGCGCTCCAGGCTCTCTTTGAGCAAATACGCCTTCATGACCTTGCGATTGAGTGCGAACAGGTGGTTCAGTTGCTGCCTCTTGTCGGCGGTCAAATGGATCCATCGGGTGAGCAACAGCCAGCGCTTTCCTTTCACCACGCCACGCATCCGCGCCCCTTTGCGGAAGAACTCGGCCCGGCGCACTTCATCGACGGCTTTATTGGCGTGCTGCAGGATGTGGAACTTGTCATAGACGATGGCGCAGTGTGGCGACCATTGCTCGATGCTCGTCTTATACGGCTCCCACATATCCACGCAAGCGGCCTCGATCCGCCGCCGTTGTCGCGCGCTCAACTGCGTTTGGAAAAACTCATCCAACGTCTCTTTCTTCCGCTCCCGGCCGAACCAGAGTGGTTCCCCGCTCTCCAAATTACTGACCACAGTCACGAATTTCGTCGTTTTTCCCAGAAAGATCTCATCGACGCCCATATGCCGCAAGGCCGGTTTCTTGCGTTGCGCGTTCCAGCGTTCCAGGTAACGCAGATCGATGGCGCGCACCGTGCTCTCCGCCAGCCCGAACTGTTTGGCCACCCGCCGCGCCGAAGCACTCTCGCACGCCTCGCCCACGGCCTCTTCGAAGCGTTTGGAGAAAGGCGCCTTGCTCGGCAACTGATCCACCTTCTCGATCTTCAGCCCGCAGTCCGGGCAACGTACCCGATATAGTTCGATCAGCACCGTGGTTCGATATTCGAAGCAGGCCAGATCCCGTACCTCGCGCTCCGTGATGTCGGCCGGTTCCGCGATCCTTCGCCCGCAACCGGAACAGATCAACCGCCGGTTGCCGCGTTTTCTCCGCACCCACAGCTTTAATGTCTTCGCTTTTTCGTTAATCTCGTGGCGGTACACAGTGTAGCCTGGCCAGCCGAGAATCTTGGTCCAATCGTCTTGTCTCAACCCGCCAGTCTACCGAAACCCTGCCCGCCACGAAACGCACACCTGTCAGGCTCCCGTCAGATTCCTGCGGAGAGCCAACAATTTGAGTGGCGATATCGACTATACGCTCAAGGCGAAATACCGGCGCTATACGTCCGAACGAAAGACGCTGAGTAAGTTCAATTCTTCTAAGCATCCCGAGGTGGATCTGGTGATGCCGGCAGAGTGACGAGCGAAAGCCATGATTTTGATCCCACTGGTTGTAATGATTGTTCCCGCTCTCGGCGGCCACGCCGTTTGTGTCGAGGACATCGTGCGCCACACCGCCAGCGCAATGCAAGCTGACTGGGCCGCCGCACCCGGTTTCGCGTTCGTTCAACGCGATGTGACAACCGCGAAAGGAGTGACGACCAGCAAGACGCAGCAGGTGTTCATGATCGAAGGGTCCGATTACTACATGCCGACCGCCATCGACGAGCAGCCTCTGCCCGCCGACCAGCAGAAACTGGAGTTGCAGAAGCTCAAGAACGAAGTGGAGCGGAGGAGGAAGGGAAGTCCGGAGGAAGCACAGCGGCGCGCGCAGCAGTATCGCAAAACGCGTGAGCAGAGCGGAATTCTTATCGAGCAGTTTACCAAGGCGTTCGATTTTGTATTGGTGGGAGAAGAGATGGTGGACGGCCACGAATGCTATGTACTGGATGCGAAGCCGAAGCCCGATTACCGCCCGCCTAACCGGACGGCGAAAATTCTCACGGGAATGCAGGGCCGCCTTTGGATCGACAAAGAAACCTTCCATTGGGTGAAAGTCGAGGCTGAGGTACTGAAGCCGGTTTCCATTTTCGGAGTGTTTGCCAAAGTGTTGCCGGGCACAAGGATGGAAATGGAGATGACTCCGGTGACTGATTCCATCTGGCAGGTGAGCTGCTTCGCCGTGGATCTGCGGCTCGCGATTTTTTGGCGAAAATCTGTCAAGGAAACTGAATCGACATTCAGCGAATATCGCCCGGCAGCCGCCGCTTTGGCAGAAGCATTGGCAAGTGAAAAATAGCTGACCGCTTGCCAGGGAAACCCGTCCGTCCAGGTGAGAGTCTAAACAGGTGAGAGTCTAAACAGGTGAGAGTCTAAATAAGTGGGAGTCGATTCAATATGAACCAGGCTCGGATAGCGCTCGGGGCGCGGCTTGCGTTTTTGCTTTGCCTGTTGCCCGCACTGAGCTTTGCCGGAAGCTGGTCCGGCATGTTAGTTAATTCCAAGTGCTATGGCGCCGAAGAGCGCAACGTGAACCCGAGTGACACGTTGACCAACGTCGATCGTGACCGGAATATGGAGCTCCGCGATTGCTCGCCGAACGCCAAGACGAAATCGTTCGCAGTGGTGCAAGCGGATGGAGTGCGTCTCCGCTTCGACTCCGCGGGAAATGCGAAGGCCGCTGAATTGGTCTCGAAGACCGGCAAGATATCCCTTCTCGCAGTCGCGGTCACGGGAGAACTGCAAGGGAGAACCATACGGGTGGAGTCCATTTCAACGGCCCGATAAATTCCGTCCTACTTCCCGCGCCCTTTTGGTCCCTGCGCGATCATCTGGATGGCGATGATCCAGTCCTTATTCTGCGCATTGTCCCTGGACACGGCATACAGTGTTTTTCGATCCGGACCGCTGAAGGCCACGCTGATGACGTCGCGCGGTGTCGGAATCAGGCCCAGATTTTTGCCGTCGGTTCCGATCACGTTGATGCCGCCGTTGCTGGTGACATAGAGGCGGCCCTGGGAATCAAATGTGCTGCCGTCGCCCCCGCCGCCCTCGAGTTTCGCGAATTCGCGCTGGTTGGTGAGCGAGCCATCTTTCTGCACGTCAAATTCGGCGACTGTCGGTCCGTTGGTGACGAAAAGATGCTTTTCGTCTTCGCTCAGGACGATGCCGTTGGTGAAAAGTTTCTCGCCGTACTTGGTCACCTTGCCCTGCGGGTCCGAATAAAACACGCCGCCCATGGTGAAGTACACGCCGCCTTTGCTGTTGGCTGTCAGATCGTTCAGAACGCCGCCGATGCAATCGAACGAATCGCCGTTATATTTGTTGGCGATAGTTTTGCGCTTTGGGGCCAATTCCTCCACCGATGCATTCAACCCGCGATTATTGACGAACAGCGCGCCCTTGGAGTTCATCGCCAGCGCGCCGCCGGTATTGGTGCCCTCGTAAGCGATGGAAGTTTTGCCGCTCTTGTCCAGCTTCACCACGGCGCTGTTGTCGTTCTGCGCGATCAGAATCCCGCCGTCTTTTGTCGCGATAATTCCGTCGGCATTGTTGCCGTCCACTTCCCAGATCTCTTTCCATTTTTCTCCCGCGGCTACGACGCCGGGAATTTCGGTCACCGTGTACTCCTTGGGACCGGGCGGCGCGGCAGGAGGGCGAGGACCTCGCGCGGGTCCGCGGCCGCCTCTAGCCGTAGGCGCAACCTTGCACGTCTTCAGCACGTCTGGCTCTCTGGAGTCGTTCGGGGCCTGCACTCCCGGACCTGACTTCACTCCGGCGGGCGATGGGATCTGGCCCAAAGCGGCCATCGCACCCAGCCCTCCCAACGCAACCAAAAAAATTCCTATCGATTTCATAAAGCCTCCCGCTTCCGCGTTCCAGAATATCAGGATTAGGCGCGGCGGCGCGGCGCCGCGTTGCGGCATGAGCAGGGTTCGAAAGAGCGCCGAAAACGTTGATATACTCAGCGGACGGAAATGAACTGCCATTGGATCGCAATCGCAGCCGGGGCACTCATCGCACCGGCTCTATTTGTTCAGAGCGCTAGCGCGCAGGCGGCGTCGGATTGGCCGAGTTACAATCGCGACCTGGCCTCGACGCGATTTTCGGCGCTGAAGCAGATCAACACCGGCAATGTATCGAAGCTGGCGCAGGCGTGGACTTACCGGCTGCGGCCTGACGCGAACAGTCCGCCGTCGGGAACGATGAACGAAGTGACGCCCATCGTAGTCAACGGCGTGATGTATTTGCCGGCCGGCAACCGGGTGGTGGCACTGGATCCGGAGACCGGCGCCGAAATTTGGCGCTACGATTTGAAAACTGGAGCGGCTTCGCAGCGCGGCGTTTCTTATTGGCCGGGCGACAAGCAAAATCCACCGCGCATTCTCTTCCTCACCGGCCACAAAATGGTGGCGCTCAACGCGAAGACCGGCAAAATCGATCCTGGGTTCGGCAATGAAGGCGAATTGACTATGGACGTTCCGTTCGCGGGCGTGCCGACGATTTACAAGAACGTGATTCTGGTGGGCATGAATATGTTCGGTCCCGGCGAGGAGCATCTTCATCAGCAGGATGAACTCCCCGGCGGCATGCCCGGCGATTCGCGCGCCTACGATGTGCGCACCGGCAAAAAGTTGTGGGATTTTCACGCCGTTCCGCTGCCCGGCGAAGTGGGCCACGACGATTGGAAGGAGGGCAACTGGAAGCGCTCCGGCAATAATATGTGGTCCTACGCGATGACCGTGGATGAGAAGCGCGGCGTGGTCTACATGCCCATGGGCGGGCCGGCGGCGAATTACTACGGGGGCGATCGCAAGGGCAACAATTTGTTCGCGAACTCTGTGGTCGCCGTGGACTATCAGACCGGCAAGTTGAAATGGTATTTCCAGACTGTACATCACGAGCTTTGGGATTACGATCTTCCGCCCGATCCAGTGCTGATCGACATCGTGAAAGACGGCAAGAAGATTCCCGCGCTGGTGCAGACCGGAAAATCCGGCTACATGTTTATTCTGGATCGCCTCACGGGCAAGCCGGTGTTCGGCGTTGAGGAACGTCCCGTCGCACAGGGCAATGTGCCCGGCGAATGGTACTCGCCCACACAGCCATTTCCCGTGAAGCCGCCGCCGCTGGCCCGGATCGGGATCTCGCGCGCAGATCTGGTGACGGCGCAGGATACTTCAGCCGAGCACGCCAACGCTTGCCAGGAAATTTGGGATAAGCACGGGTTCGAAGGTTCCGGGCCATTCGCGCCCTGGGCGTATCAGGGCCAAGGGACACCCAAACACGAGACCATCAGTATGCCGGGGCCCACCGGCGGAACGAATTGGGGCGGCGCGGCGGGGGATCCGGAGACCGGTTATGTTTTCGTGAACTCGCAAGACAGCCCCGGCACCGGCTGGCTGATGGACAATCCCAAGGCCAAAGAAGAGGGCGCGCTTCCGTATGTGATGCGCCCGGGTTTCTTCAGTTTCAGCGCACCCTACAAGGACGCGGAAGGTAAGTCGCTCGGAAACTTGCCCTGCATCAAACCACCATGGGAGCGATTGTTTGCGGTGAATGCGAACACAGGTGAAATCGCGTGGCAGGTGCCACTGGGAGTGACCGATTTCCTGCCGCCTGAGAAGCGCCACACCGGGCGATCGGGCGCGTTCGCCGGTCCTATCGCGACGGCGGGAGGCTTGGTGTTTATCGGTGCAACCGGCGACGCTCGTTTCCGCGCCTTCGATTCGAAGACCGGCCAGGAGCTTTGGACCATCAAGCTGGAATACACTGCTACCGCGAATCCAATTACATATCAAGGCAAAAATGGCAAACAGTACGTGGCAGTTATTTCGGCGGGGCCCGGGAAGGGAAATAACCAGGCGTTGATTTCGTTCGCTCTGCCGTAGCGCAGCCTAACGCTCGATGGCTCCGCCGGCCAGCCAGCGCTTGCCGCGCGCATACAAGGCTTGCACTTCGGAGCCCTTGAGTCCCGGCATGTCGGTCTTTACCTTGTAACCGATGTTGCTCTGCAAATACGCCAGGTGGCGATAACCTTCGGGAAAACGCTGCAACATTTCCTGATCGAGCGGCAGGAGTTTTCCCGGATCCACCGGGTCCATGCGATCTTTTTCGTAAATCGGCTGCCGCAGCACGATGCCCCAGCGGTTGTTGCGCTTCTCGAAAAAATCGTAGAAGCGTCCGGTGCAGACCACGTCGCAGACCACGTCGTGCACCAGCGCCCGCTGATTGATGGTCATCTTGGTCTGCGAGATGGCGCGCGTGCCTTCAATATCGGCCGTGAATGCGCCTTGGAAATGAAGAATGTTGACGCCGCGATTGAACCCTTCCTTGCTCACGGCAATGAATTCGTCGGATGTGCCCTGAAACCAGGTGGCCATCATGTAGCCGTCGTCGTGCCATACGGTGCGGAACCGTTCCCAATCGCCGGCATCGCGCCAGAGCACCCAGTTGTCCACTACGGTTCGAATCGCCAGCGCTTCCGTTAAGTCGTCAGTAGGCATGCTCAGACATTGTATCTATAATGGGAAGTTGGAACGCTCGGCAGCGTGAAGATTCAAGGACGCGATTGGAACACGACAACTAGCGAGCAGGTCGCCGGTGACGAAACGGAACCCACTAGGAACTCAGCAGAGGCCACCGGAACGAAGGAGTTTGGGACGCCAAAAGTTGGAGTGGAGGGTCGTTGGACAAGTCGAGGATCGGCCCCAGCGTCAATCCTGCTGCCGCGGCCAGCTTCTGCGCCTGAGCCGTTGCGTCCGCGATCAGATCGGAGTTTGAGCAGGACTGCGATTCCCGCAATTGCTGCGATACTTGCGTTCCGTTCACGCCAGACGTTAACGTCAGGCCGTTGTTGTTTTGAGCGAAGGTCTGCTCCAGTTTCGTGATCGAACCGATGGTAGCGGTCAGGCTGGAGATAGGCACGGCCAGCGTGAAATTCCATTGCTGGGTTGGCGGGGTAGCGTCGCTACCGACGCCCGAAAGATTCGCGGACGTAATGCCAAGACCCGACAGCGCCGCGACCACTTGATCCAAACTTGTGGAAACGGGGGAAGTGACCGACAAGCTGAACACCACCTGATCGGGTTGCAGATAGGTTGAGCGCGTGGCCGAGATGGTCAGTGTATTCGATCCAATCTGCCCAAAGGCTGGAACAATCGCCAACAACGATAGGAAGCATGCTTTCTGCATGTGCCTAATATCCGGTCAGCGCAAACTTGACGGTGATGGCGCAAGGAGGTGGCGCGGCTGAGACGGTCGAAAAGCTTACGCCCCCGAACACGCCATTGATTATTCCGGTATTCGAAACTCCAGTCGAAGTGGAACTGGAAAGCGCCAGGATGCGCCCGACAGTAACATTAGCCGCCGACGCCAGGCTTTGCGCTTCGGTGGTGGCGGTTGCAATCAGGCCCGCAAGCGAACATGTCTGCGCTTGCGCCAGTTGCTGCGAAACCTGCGTTCCAACAATACTGAACGAGAGAGCCATGCCATTGTTCTGTTTCGCGATGTTTTGCTCGAGCGTGGTCAGGCTGGCCACCGTGGTCTTGGTGTTGGACAGCGGCACGGGCAGGCTGAACGTCCAAGCGAGAGTGAGCGGGGAGGTTGGTGGGACTGATCCAAGCGCGGAGAGGATGACCTGCCCGAGAGTGGTTACACCCGAGAAATTCGCTATGGTGATTCCCGATCCCTGCAAGGCCGCGAGCACGTCATCCAGACCGGTGTTGACTCCGGATTGAACCGTGATTCCGTAAACCGCCTGATCGGGTTGCAGGCTGGTGTTATCGGAAGCGCTGACGGTGATCGAATCCGAGCCTATTTGACCGAATGCGAGCGAGCAAAATAGGAACGGCAGAGTCGCAATGCTTTTTCGCATGTTCGCCAGTATAACCCGGAATTGTGAATCGGGAATTAACCCGGATGCCCGCGATTAAGGCAGCAATCGAAACTCGACCACCAGAGAACAAGTCACGGGCGACGAAGCGGGCCCCAAAAGATTAGGGACGACGTAGCCCACCAGCGGATTGTATAGCACGCCGTAAGTTTGGGGCGAGGGGCCGTTGGACAACTTGGCGATGGGTCCCAACGTCAAGCCCGCCGCGGCCGCCAGCTTCTGCGCCTGAGCCGTGGCGTCGGAGATCAGTTCGGAGTTTGAGCAGGCTTGCGATTGCTGCAACTGTTGCGATATTTGCGTTCCGTTCACGCTGAAACTCAATGTCAAGCCGCTGTTGTTTTGGGTGATGGTTTGCTGGAGCTTCGTGAGCGATCCAATGGTTGCGGTCAAGCTGGAGAGAGAAACGGCCAGATTGAAATTCCATTGCAGGTTCGGCGGGGCATTGGTGTTGTTCACGCCGGTGAGGTCCGACGAGCTAATGCCGAGACTCGACAACGCGGCGACCACCTGATCCAAACTGGTGGCGGCTCCTGCGCTGACCGACAAGTTGAAGACAGCATCATCGGGTTGCAGATAGGTGGATCGCGTGGCCGAGATAGTGATGGTGTGCGGGTCGAGTTGGCCGAAAACCGGCGCCGCTACGAGGAACAAGATCGAGAGCGAAGGCTTCCACATGGTCTAATGCCTGGTGACGCCGAACGTCACCGTGATCGTACAAGGCGGAGCGGCTGCGTAGGGGTTGGCGACGACATTGGAAGTTAAGCTCGACATGGCGTTGATCGGGCCCAGCATCACGCCAGCCGCGGCGGCGATGCTCTGCGCCTGCGTTGTGGCGCTCGCGATCAAGTTCGACAGTGAGCAAGTCTGCGATTGCGCCAACTGCGGGGAGACCTGGGTTCCACTGATGGTGAACGAGAGCGTCAGCCCACTATTCTGCGCGCCGATGGTCTGCTCGAGCATGGTGAGGCTCGCGACGGTGGGTTTCGTATTCGTCAGAGGCACGGGGAGGCTGAACGTCCATTGAAGTGCGAGCGTGGAGGGGCTTCCGTTCGCGTACTGCTGCGCTGTATTCACGCTCGACAAGTTTGCTGCAGTGATCCCAGACCCTTGCAACGCCATTAAAACATCGTCGAAACCGGTAGTGAGGCTCGACTGCACGCTCACTGAGAAAGTGGCCTCATCAGGCTGCAAGCTAGCGCTATTGGAAGCGCTAACGGTGATCGAATTGGCGCCCAATTGTCCAAACGCGAAGGAACAAGATGATAGCAGGAGAAAAACCAAACTGCTCTTTGGCATCCTTGCAGTATACTCTCCAAGAATGAACAGCGAATTACCCGCGCTGCTGGCCTTCCATCACATTTCGGTGATGCTAGGCGACAAGCGAGTGCTGCACGACATTTCGCTTCGCATTGGAGCCGGCGAGCACGTTGCGATCCTGGGGCCGAACGGCTGCGGCAAATCTACTCTGATCAAGACCATCACGCGCGAGTGCTATCCGCTGGCGCTGTCCGATTCTTCGCTGACCATTCTGGGGCGCGATACCTGGAATGTCTTCGAGCTGCGCCCGCTGCTGGGGATCGTCTCGAACGAACTGATGCGCCGCTGCACGCGAGAGATTACGGGCCGCGAGATGGTGCTTTCGGGCTTCTTCAGCAGCGTGGGGCTGCAGCCTTATCACGAAGTCACTTCGGCGATGATCGAAAAGACCGAACAAGTGATTGAGCTTCTGGAGGTACCGCATCTGGCCTATCGCGAGATGACCGAGATGTCGTCCGGTGAAGCGCATCGATTGCTAATCGGCCGCGCCCTGGTGCACGATCCACTGGCGCTTTTGTTGGACGAGCCCAGCAACAGTCTGGACTTTCGCGCCGCTCTGGAACTCCGGGATATTCTGCGCAAACTGGCGCAAGCCGGCACGGGCATTTTGATGGTGACGCATCATCTCCCCGACATCCTTCCGGAAATCGATCGCGTGATCCTGCTGCGCCAAGGCCGGATCTTCGCCGACGGAGCCAAAAGCGAGTTGCTGACCACGGAGCTTCTCACTGAGCTGTTTGGCTTGCCTGTGGAGCTGGCGCGCCGCGACGGCTATTATCACCTTTGGTGAGCTCTCAAAAGTTCAGTTTTTCGATCAGCGTGTTCAGCGTGCTTTCTTCCGCGGCCTTCTGCTTGCTCAGAGCGCTCCAGCGGTCTCGCGAAGCTGCCAACGCTGCTTCCTGCGTCGCCAATTGCCGGGCATATTTTTGAACCTGATCCTGCTGTCCGCTCACCTGATTCAAGCTTTGTATGTTTTGGCGGATACGGGCCTGATCGCTGATGATGTTGCTGTTGTCGTTATCCAGTTGCCGCATCTGGTTGTCCAAATCCGCAATTTGCCGCTTGGCATCCAGGATCTGCTGTAACTGGCTCCGCGCGGCGTCCGATAGCGCCTTGTTCTGCACATAGCTGAGCAACACATCCGGCGTCAGGCTGGATACCGACGTTGTGGCTTCATAGAGGCGCTCTTCGGCGACCGGGAACTTTTCCGTGACGCCGCCGGCCAGCTTCACTTCAAAGCGATAGGCGTTCTCCGTGGTCTCCGCGGGTTTCAGCGTGATGAGCTTGTAGCCCGGGCGTTCCGGATGCTCGATGATCAGCGTCTTCGGTTTTTGATCCACGTTGCGAATGGTATAGGTCTTGGTCTCGTCCATGGCCAGACGCGCAGTCAGGATACCCCGATTGACGTGAATTTCGCGCACCAGCTCGCGGCTGGAATCGAATTGAGTGGTGACGCGCGTGCCCAGATCCACCGAATAACTGATCAAACGCTTGTCGCCGGCCTTGAGCGTGGTCATGAGTGCTTCGCCGGCATAACTGGCGGCATCGAAGACCGTGATCGGCCCGCCATCCAGCGTCTTGGCGGTGGAATTGTTCAGCTCGGCGGCGTTCATGGGATGCTCGCCGTAGTTCTCTGAGTAAATCAGTAGCTTGCGCGCCCCGATCAGTTGTTGCAGGAAGGGAAGCATGGCGGACTCGTCCTTCTTCACCGTCACCGGCGACGCGAAGCTGTATTCAAAGAGTTCGCCGAGATCGCCGGAGGCGACATTGACCGCCACGTTGCTCGGGACACCCACTCGTTGAGGCGCGGGCTCGAACGCATCCTGCGGGCTCGCCAAGAATCCTCCAATCGCGCCGCCCGCGCCACTTAAGAAGCCCTTGCGCATGGCCAGAGCCGGCGCGTTCCCGGTTCCGACCTGACCTTCCGTCACGGCTCCACTGTAGACTACCGGGTTCGCCGCCTGGTCTTCCGGCAGTTCGACGGTTTGCCGGGTCACGTACTTCGGCTCGTACAGATTGCTGATGAATGACACCGGACGTCCCGAAACTACGGCCAGGCGCACGTTGGTCCAGTCTTCGCCCGTTGTATTATCGATGATCGCCCAACCTTCCAGCGTAGGCTCGCCCTTATCACCGAACAGCAGCCGATAGCTGGATTTCCAGACCGGCGTCGGGATCATGTAGCTGGCAGCGATTCGGCGCTCTTTGGCATCGGATGAATCGATGTAGATGCTGCGTTTGTCGGTGGAGCGTGCCTGGTTCACGACCGTCAAGTAGTCACGAAGCTGGGTCTGGAGCTTGGGATCGGCGAAGCGAATGGAGGTGGCGGCCGCCAGGTCGAGCGTTCGCAGTTCGCCAGAATCCAGCAGCGCTATCAACTGCTCGCGCTCCGGCTGCTTGTCGTCCCCTTTTACCACGCGCCCGCTGACCACCGTTCCACTGATGGTTTCCGGACCATACTTCAACTCGACCTTGGCGCCTCTCATCTGATCGAGAAAAACCGCGAGCGACGCCTGGCCGTTAATCTTGAATGGAAAATCGGCCAGCTTCTGATCCAGAGGTTCACTCGAATCGTAGCGTAAGCCGGTGATCTTGTCGCCGTTCTGGCCGGAGATGGTTAGCGACTTCAATACATCGTTCATGTCGGAAGCCTTGAAATCCAGGCGTCCGGATTCCCCCGGCAACAAAGTGCCGCCGCGCTCGAAATAGCCGACTCCGCTCTTGTAAAGAATTACTTCGCGGATGGGGATGTCGGCGGCCCAGGCACTGAACAGGAAAGCCGTCGAAAGAAATGCAGCCAGCAGCGGAAGGTGTCGTCGCATAAAGCTCCTATCCGAGGAATGCCCACTGGGCGGCGATCCTTTCAGAGCGGCTCCGGCGCGTCACTCGCCCATTACCTTAATAATGACGCGTTTCGGACGCTGTCCGTCGAATTCCGCGTAATAAACCTGCTGCCAGGGGCCAAAATCGAGTTTTCCGTCGGTCACCGGAACGATCACCTGGTGATGCACCAGCAAGCTCTTCAAGTGCGAGTCGCCATTGGTTTCTCCGGTGCGATGATGGCGGTAGTTCTCGCGGAAGGGCGCCAGTTTCTCCAGCCATTCGTCGATGTCGGCCAGCAGTCCGTCTTCGGCGTCGTTTACCCAGACGCCGGCGGTGATGTGCATGGCCGAAACCAGGATCATGCCTTCCCGGATTCCGCTTTTCTTGAGCGCGGCGTCCACTTCGCTTGTAATGTTGATGTACTGGCGGTGCTGTTTGGTCTGGAACTTCAGATATTCGGTGTGAAAGCGCATACGCCGATGATAGCGAGGCTGGTTTAAACTGGCGCGAGAAACTGGCGCGGCGCTTGACACCTTATAGCCAGGGCATCAGACTTGGATCTGTAATCGGGAAAGAAGCAGGCTGGGACTCAAAATCGTCTTCCTGGCTTTGCTGGCGGCCGGCTTCGTTCCGGCGCAGGACCAGCCTGATCCTGGCGCTCGGGAACAGCAGGAACCATCTTACGAAGCTCCTTCCGTACTGAGCGGTCAGAACGCGTTTGGAATGTATGCTCGGGCATCGGGCGCGTATGATTTTGCCGGCGCCTCGGTGTATTCAGAGATGCCCAGTGTGCCCGCCGCGCGCGATCCGGCAGAATCCACTTATGATGGACCGTCGGTGCTCAGCCGCGACGACAGCCCATGGCAGGAGTCCAAAGGAGCCAAGAACGCGTTTGGTCTCTACGCGCAAATTGTCGGTGTGTATGACTCGGGACTGGTCGCGGCACCAAATGCGCAAGGAAAACAAGGCGCGGCCGCCGGCAGCTTTGGAGAAGAAGCCAACTTCAGCGCGAATGCTTCGCATCGCTGGCGCCGGGGCAAGCTGACCGTCGAGTATCGCGGCTCTTATTGGCAGTACACCAACGCACCCCAGTTTGACGGCTTGGACCAGTTTCTTCAGGTCAACTACAGCGAAGCGCTGCTCCGGCATCTTAGGCTGGATGTGAAGAACACGCTCGGCAGCACGACGCTCGCCAATGGAGCTTTTTCCTTCTTTCCTCTCGCCAGCCTGGATCGCATTGGCATCCCGACTGACGAATTGTTTAATAGCCGCACAAATTACCTGCAATCGCGAGTGGACCTGATTTGGCGTCTGACTGAGCGATTGTCGCTCGATTTCGGCGGCGACGGTTTTGTGGTGCGAAGAGCATCCCCGCTGCTGGCTGGGCTGAACGGATACAACGCGCGCGCGAGCGTGGCCTACCGGCTCACCCCGCGGCAAACCATTTCGGCGGTATACAACAACACCTACTTCGACTTTCAAAACACCTTCGGTAACTCGCGGCTGGAAACTGCCGCGCTGGGCTATTCGATCGGACTGACGCGCGAATGGGATTTCAGCATGCTTGCCGGAGGGGTTCGGGTCAATACGCTCGGTTTGACCCAAGTGCCTCTCGGTCCGGCCATTACCGCGCTCACCGGCCAGACCTTCGCGGTGGTCACCTTCGCCAATACGAGCCACCTTCCAGAGGCCGAGGTTCGTTTGATTCATAGGCTCAAAGGCGGATCGCTGACCTTCGACTACGCGAGCACCATCACGCCAGGCAACGGCCTCTATTTGACGTCCCGCCAGACTTCCGGCGCCGTGGCTTACTCCTACATTGCGACCCGTGCCCTGCAAGCACGCTGGAACGCAAGTTACAATCAACTCTCGGCTCTTGGACAGGCTTTAGGCAGATATTCGAATCTGGAGGGTGGGATTCAGGTGTTGTATAAGTTGACGGGCGACACTTACCTGGATGTGCGCTATGATTACCGCCACTACACTACAAACTATCTGACAGGAGATGCACTCTTGGAAAACGATTCCAACCGCGTGAGCCTGGGCGTGGCATTCAGCCTGGGGGAAACGTCGGCGGTGACGTGGTGAGCGGCTCTCCGATCAAGATTTTGCTGGTGGAGGATGAGCCTCCGCTGCTCCAGCTCATCGAAAAATATCTCCAGCGGCTTGGTTTCGAGGTGGAAACGTATCTGAAATCCGTGGATGCGCTGCGAAATTTTGAAGCGGCGCCGGACCGGTATTCGATGGTGATCGCCGACCTCGGCATGCCCGATATTCCGGGCGACACCCTGCTCACCCGCATGCTCGAAATACGCCAGGACCTGCGCATCCTGGTTTGCAGCGGATCGCCGTTTTTCATCGAGAATCTGCCCAATTCGCTGCAACAGCAAGTGGCGTTTCTGCAGAAGCCGTTTGTACCCAAAATGCTCGCCGAGGCAGTCCAGACGTTGTTGAAGGAGCGTCCCGGCAATCCCTCGGCAAGCATTCATTGAGATCTATTCGCTGACCGCCGATAGCGCCTGATGCAGCTTCTCCGCGAAGTTCTCCCCCGATTCCGACCATAGTCTCCGCGTTTCCACAGGCAGCGCGTCGTCCAGATCATGCACCAGCTTCAGCAGGCTCTTGATGTTGGATTCGATCATGCGCGGGCTATCGGGGAGGTCGGGCTGCGGAAGAAAATTGGCATCGATCCCAAATTCGATTTCGAGCGCGCAGCCAATGGCGGCGTCGTCACTTGGATCCGGAAACGCGATCAGAGGGGCTCGGCGGGGTTCGCTGACTGCCGCGCCGCTGGGGCTCTGGTTGAACTCGGGACCAAAACAGCACAGCGCCACGCGCGCCGGCGCCAGCTTCCACTCATCGTCAAATTGCCACAGGTCCCACCACGTCTCCAGGCGATAGGAAGAGTCGGCATTCTGGAAGTCTTTGGCCACCGCCAGCACGTCGTCAACTGGAACCGGCGGAGGGTAGGGAATCTCGGCCACCACCGGCTCGCTCACGTCCACGGCCATAATCTTGAAAGTGCTGGCCTGCTGAGAGAGGCGCGAAAACGGAAACAGCCGGAGCAGCTTTTCGTAGTTGCGCAGCATCGTCGCATCGCTGTAGTTCCGCAGCCAATAAGAAAGAAAAAGTTGGTCGGCCATAGCCCTCCGCGCGCTATCTGTTACCATCGTACTGTCTTCTCTTGCGTAAATCTCCGCTTCTTCCGATATTCCTGATCGTCTCCGTTGACGTACTCGGGCTCACCATCATCCTGCCGCTGTTGCCGTTCTACGCGGAGCATTATGGTGCTTCGCCGGCTGTGGTGGGATTGCTGGTCTCTCTCTATGCGCTGTGCCAGCTGGTCGCCGGGCCGATGCTCGGGCGCTTGTCGGACCACATGGGCCGCCGTCCGTTGCTGCTAGTGAGCCAGGTGGGCACATTCATCGGGTTTTTGATCCTGGCGTACGCGCACGCGCTCTGGCTGATTTTTTTGTCGCGCGCCATCGATGGACTCACGGCCGGCAATTTGTCGCTGGCGCAGGCCTATATCTCCGATGTCACCAAGCCCGAGGATCGCGCGAAATCGTTCGCGCTGATCGGCATCGCTTTCGGCATGGGATTTCTCATCGGGCCGGGGCTTTCCGGCTTTCTTTCGAAGTTCGGTTATGTGTATCCCATCCTGGTGGCGGCGGGGCTTTCCGCCACGAGCATCGTGTGCACTTACTTTCTGCTGCCGGAGATCACACCTGCCGCGGCCGATGACGCGACACCGCGCAAGTTCACGATCTTGGATTGGGGAAATTACGCCCGCTATTTTCGCGAGCCCGGCCTCGCACGGCTGCTGTGGCAATTCTTTGCGTTCACCATGGCCTTCTCGATGTTCATGACGGGCTTTCCGCTGTTCGCCGAGAGACGTTACACCTGGCATGGCCAAGCTTTCGGACCGCAGCAGGTGGGCTATGTTTACGCGTTCCTGGGATTGCTCGGCGTCATCCTGCAAGGCGGCCTGATTGGGCGCCTGGTGAAGGCATTGGGAGAGACCAAGCTGGCGCGAACCGGATTCTTCCTCGGGCTGGCCGGGTTGGTTTGGCTGGGCTTTACTTATTCGATCCCCCTGCTGCTCCTCGCCGTAGCCGTGGCATCCTGCGGAACCGGCGTCATTCGGCCGACGGTGACGAGCATGATTACGCAGAAGGCGGGGCGGACGGAACAGGGCGTGATTTTGGGGCTAACGCAATCGCTCAATTCGATTTCGTCGATCGTGGCGCCGGCGTTCGCTGGGTTCTTGATCGATCATGCGCTGTTGTCGACGTGGGCGGTTGTGGGGGGTGTGATTTGCGGAATTGCTCTGCTGTTCTGATCGCAGCAGTTGTGTGGTTTCCGCTGTTTGCCCAAACGGTTCGCGTGCCGTTCGTTTGGATGTCCCACCGATGCGCAAACGGATCCCGAAAAGGCACCCACGGCAGCAGACCAAGTCGTGCACATCAGGCGGAGGATGGCGCTGTTTAGGCATCATCGGATCGGGGGAATCCTCATTGGTGTGTCTCACCCGAGCCGATTCCAGCTCTGTTCGGCCCAGGCTGGCGTGGCATCGAGGGGCAGACCGTAGAAGTTGAGGAGGTCAGCGGAGGCACATCAGGGAGGTTCGATGTTGCTCAGGTGATCGCACGAGTCTTTCCAGCGCAGAGGCCATTTGTACAAAACGTAATTGATTTGTTTGACCAACCGGCAAGTGCTTACACATATGGTCCTTACCCGAATGACAAGTTGATTCTCCAGACTGACCGGCTCGTGCAATTCAAAACGAAGCCGAGCTCAGAGGGCCTGGGTCAGAGGGCCTGGGGACGATAAGCCGCCTCAAGGCGAACGATGATCCGATCGATGGCGTAGCGATCCTGCAAGGCCAAACCCCAGATCTACTGATGCTGCGGGTGCGGCTCCCGCGTGAGCAACGCGATTTGGCGCACGTGATCATTCAGTATCTACTTCTCCGGCAGCGCCGCGACGCCCGGTAACTCGATCCCCGCTAAAAACTCGAGCGACGCGCCGCCGCCCGTGGAGATATGCGAAATCTTATCGGACACGCCGGCCGACTTGATGGCCTTCTCCGAATCGCCGCCGCCCACCACCGACACCGCGCCCGAAGCGGCCACAGCCTTCGCCAGCGCGACCGTACCGCGATCGAAGGGCGGCTTCTCAAAAACTCCCATCGGTCCGTTCCAAATGATGGTCTTCGCTTTCGCAATCACGGCGGAGTAAGCTTCCACCGTCGCGGGACCAATATCCACGCCCATTTTTCCTTCGGGAACTTCCGGACGCACTTCGAACGGTGCGCCTTCCTTCAGCTCGTCCACCACAACGTGATCCGACGGAAGAAGGATTTTTCCCCGGGAACGTGCCAGCAGATCCTTGGCCAGCTCCACTTTGTCATCCTCCACAAGGGACTTACCCACTGGCTTACCCTGCGCTTTCATGAACGTGTAAGCCATCGCGCCGCCAATGAGCAATAGATCCACAACCTTCATCAGATTCTCTATAACTTCGATTTTGTCGGAAACTTTTGCCCCGCCCAAGATCGCGACGCAGGGCCGGTCCGGATGCTTAGTGGCCTTGGTCAGGTATTCCAGCTCCTTGTCCATCAAAAGGCCCGAAGCCGCTTCGCGCACAAACTGAATCATCCCCACCGTGGACGCATGCGCCCGGTGCGCGGACCCGAACGCGTCGTTGATGTACACATCGCACAGCGCGGCGAGTTGCTTCGAAAAACCCGGATCGTTCTTTTCCTCCTCGCCATGAAAACGTAAGTTCTCGAGCAGCAGAACTTCGCCGGGAGCCGGGCGCATCTTTTCTACTTCCGGCCCGACGCAATCTGGCGCCATTTTTACGGGATGCGCCAGTAACTGCGCGAGCCGAATGGCCACCGGTTTGAGACTCATCTCAGCATTCGGCTTGCCCTTCGGGCGTCCCAAATGGCTTGCCAGAATCACGCCAGCGCCTTGGTCCAAGGCGTACTGAATGGTCGGGAGCGACGCCCGCACTCTCTTATCGCTGGTAATTTCCTGCCCTCCCGGCGCCAGCGGCACGTTGAAGTCCACACGGATGAATGCGGTCTTACCTTTCAGATCCAAGTCTCGAATTGAAATTTTCGGCATTGAGAACAGTTCCTTAGGAGCGCAAAGGGCGCGGCGCGCACCACAAGGCAGGCCAGGAAGTGCTTCGCGCCACGCTCCGTTTTGCGCGAGTTCCCAGTAGAATGTTAACAGGCTACCAGGGCTGGGTGCCAAGTCACCGTTACAGATTGCACGTTTTTTTGAAACGGAAGAGCGCTTGCAGGTATCCCACATCCGTGCAGCCGCGCGATCGCGTCCCGCCAGACTGTGCGCTATTTAGTGAAGTAAATCCTTCTTATTTGGAGTAAGTCGTGAAAATTACCGGACCCTCGCTGTTCCCGTTGGGGCTTATTGTGTCGGCGCTGTGTTGTTTCGACACGGCAGGAGCTCAGACGAACGCTGTAATCGCCACGCCGCAACAGCTTACTTTTAACACCCAAACAGGCGTCACTACGCAGGCCCAAACCGTCTTGCTATCCTCGGCCAGCGGGACCGCGACCTTCTCCGTCAGTCCTTATTCCGACTCCGGATGGTTGACCGTCACTTCCTCGAGCACCAGCACCCCCGCAGTTCTAACTGTTTCCATCGGCTCGGGCGCGCCGAGCAGCGGCGTCGATATAGGCTTTATCAATATCATTTCGGGAACGACGAATCTGCCCATCCCGGTTACTTTGAACGCGAATTCCACGGGTGCACCGAGCCCACTTTCGGGCAATCCGAACTCACTGAGCTTCGTCTTCGCGCCGGGCAGCACGACGCCGACTTCGCAGACGATTTCGCTCTCTAGTTCCAGCTCCAGTATCACGAACTTTACGGCCCAGGCAATCACCAATACCGGTACTCCATGGCTCAGCGTGAACCCGGCTGCGGGCGGTTTGCCTGGCAGTCTGCAGGTAACCGTGAATCCGGTGTCTTTGATAAATAGTCCGGGAACCTTCGATGCGGCGGTCGCCATCAACGCTCCGGGGACGAACGGGATTGGCATTCCTGTTCTGGTAACCATCCAGGGAGTGCCGTCGCTCGAAGTGAGCCCCGCGCAATTGTCGTTCGGCTATCAACTCGGAACCGCTGTGCCCGCGGCCCAGACGCTTACGTTGAGCAGCAGCACGGGCGCCAACGTGAGCTTTACCGCTTCTGCTGAAGACACGAACTGCGGAAACTGGATCGTCTTGAATCAAAACAGCGGAGCAACACCCAGCACGCTGAGCGTCCAAGTAAACACTTCCGGTCTGACGGCCGGAACGTGTACCGGCCAAATCAACATTTCGGCGCCAAGTGCCTCGAACGCTACTGTCTCAGTACCGGTCAGTCTGCTGGTCAGCACGCTGCCGCTCATCCAGGCGCCTAGCACAGGCCCGGCGTTTACCTATCAGATCGGCGGCATTCCGCCCGCGGCTCAAAATGTACCAATCACCAGCTCCACATCCGGTTTGAGTATCGCGGCCAGCGCCTCGCCGAACAAGGGAGGCCCCAGCTTCCTGCAGGTAACTCCTGCCAGCGGCACCACTCCTCAAGCACTCATGTTGAGTGTCAGCCCCACAGTTCTAGAGAGTCTTGGCCCGGGACATATACCGAGAGAGTAACTCTCACCGGGTCCGGTGCGGGTAACTCACCACAGACTTTTGATGTCACGCTCACTGTCAGCAGCAATCCGTCTCTCATCGGCAGCGTGCAATCGCTGAATTTCAACTATCAGGCAGGTCAGACTGCGCCGCCGAGCCAGACTGTTACTGTCACCAGCAGCGGCGCGCCGCTCAATTATCAGGTGGCCGTGAACACCACCAGTTGCACCGGATTCTTGAAAGCCACGCCGGCCAACGGCAGCACATTCGGCAACCAGAATCAGGTTATCGTGTCCGTGATTCCTGGAAGCATCTCGCCGCAGGTTTGCAGCGGCAACGTTACGCTGACGGTTCCCGGATCAACCGCCGCGCCGCTGGTGATTCCGGTGACTTTCAACGTAAGCAATAACGCTCTGCTCAGCGTGAGCGTTCCCGCGATCAAATTACGGCTCTCGCCGGCGCGTCGCTGCCACCGCTCAGACCATTTCAGTGACCAGCAGCAGTACCGCGCTTCCGTTCTCCGCCACCGCGTCGACGAACCCGGCGGGGTTGAGTTGGCTGTCGGTGGCCCCGAATAGCGGAAACACCCCCAATAATCTGCAAATCATGATCAATCCCGCGAACCTGGGAATCGGCGTATATAGCGGGTCTATCCTGGTGTCCAGCAGCGCGTCAGGCGTGCCGGCACAGACCATTCCCGTTACGCTCACCGTGGTTGGTTCTACCGCTGTAGCTACTCCAACCACTCTCACGTTTACCCAGGCCGCCGGAGGGACGGCGCCCGACAGCCAATCCGTTCAGATTGCGGGCGTGCCCAGCGGTACAACAATCGGCGCTATCCCGACTGTGCTGAGCGGCACGGGTTGGCTAACCGCCACCGCTTCGGGAGATACCGTAACCGTCACTGCGAATGGGTCGCAACTTGACGCAGGGGACTTACTCGGGTGTTGTAACTGTAATTGTTCCAGGCGCGGCCGCCAGTCCGCTCTATATCCCAGTAACGTTCAATGTCACGGTCGCGACGTCTGCCATTACACTTTCCAGTAACGCGGCTTCATTTAATGTGCACGCCGGCTCCATGTCCGTTCCGGTTGCGCAAACTATCCAGGTAACCAGCACCACAACGGGAACCAGCGCTCCCTTCACGGCGTCTTTTGTGCCCAGCACGGGAGGCGATTTCGTGACGGTGACGCCCTCTAGCGGAAACACTCCTGCAACGCTCACCTTGTCTGTGAACGCGGCGGTGTCCAGCATGCTGGCGGCTGGAACATATACCGGGGACGGTGCAGGTTGCGTCCGGTTCGGGTGCGGCTCAGACCGTGAAGGTCACGCTGGTGGTGAGCGCCGCTGGCACGCCCGTGGTTCTGGCCATCACCAGCGGCGCAAGCTTCAGCCCGGAGCGGTTTCGCCCGGCGAAATCGTGACCATTTTCGGCAATGGCATCGGGCCGGCTACGCCAGCCACCGGAACATCTTTTGAACCCACCGCGAGCGGAACGGTTCCGACCACGCTGGCCAACGTCAGTGTCACGTTCAACAATGTGCCTGCGCCATTGATTTTTGTCGCGCAAAGCCAGATCAATGCAATTGTGCCTTATGAAGTGGCGGGACAAACCAGCGTGCCGGTAGTAGTGAATAACAACGGCACTAAGTCGGCCAGCCTTTACGGTGCCCGTCATCGCGGTTACTCCGGCCATCTTCTCGTTGGCCGACAATGGCAGCGGCCAAGGCGCCATCCTGAATTCCGACGCGAGCATCAACGGCACCGGTAACCCGGCCGCGCCCGGCAGTATCATTTCGATTTACGCCACGGGCGAAGGCCTGATCGTGCCGGCGGGAACCACGGGCTGTATCACCGGCGGGACGTTGCCGCTTCCCAAACCAGTGGCCCCTGTGTCCGTCACCATCGGCGGCCAACCCGCTTCATCGATCAATTATGCCGGTGAAGCGCCGGACTCAGTCTGCGGCCTGTTCCAAATCAACGCGACGCTTCCGTCCAGTCTAAGTGCGGGTGCGCAACCCGTGGTTCTGACTATCGGCACAAGCACCAATTCCAACCAGGCAATTACCGTGGCAGTGAAGTAACTGGCTGGTCGCGGCCGAGTGCACGGAGCCCGGGCAGAAATACTCGGGCTCCGTTTCCGCATGGCTTTCTGCCAGGACTATGATGTCAGCATGGCCCTCCATCCACAATGCCGATTAGTCCTGGACCAAATGGCCGCTGCCGGCGGCCCCCCCATGGAGCAAATGACGCCACAGGAGATCCGGGCGGACCGCGCCGCAAAGGCCGGCGCTATGGCTGCCTTGGCCGGCCCACTGCAGGAGGTTGCGCGCGTCGAAAATCGAACCATTCCCGGCCCGTCGCAACCGATTCCAATTCGCGTCTACTGGCCCGGGACCGGCAAGAATCTTCCGGCGCTGGTTTATTATCATGGCGGCGGTTGGGTAATCGGCACACTGGATAGCAGCGACCGTACCTGCCGCGCGCTCGCGAACGCGTCTGGATGTGTGGTGATCTCAGTGGACTATCGTCTTGCGCCCGAGCACAAATTTCCCGCCGCGGTGGAGGATGCCGACGCCGCTCTCCGGTATGTAGCCGAACATGCCGGAGAGTTCGATATCGATCCGAACCGTATTGCAGTTGGCGGCGATACGATGAGTCAAGGCACCAACATAACA
>CAVQLV010000021.1:0-569130 GCA_963713415.1 Bryobacterales bacterium
CTGGAGATTGAGAGAAGCTCGAACGCGAGCAGAAGAACTCTTCGGCGCTTAGGCAAGACTGACCCATTTGCGCTCGGATAAAGTGACCCACACCAAGAACACGATTTGCCCATGGGCAAAGAGAAAAGCGATATCATCCACGCCGAAGGCGTGCGGTTTGCGGTTGCACCATAAGCGCACAGCGGACGGCATAAGGCTGTCAGCCGCCGGGAGTTCATCCGTATCCATCACATGAACACCGGTGACAGCCAAGCGGGGCGAGCGAAGATGAAGAGGTCGGCTTAGGTGCGAGCGGCGCCCCAGCGGTGCGGGAGCAATTCGTCGAGTTGCTGGATCGAGTGCGTTCCGATCCGGGAGAGCACATCCTGAAACCAGGCGAACGGGTCGACATTCGCCAGTTCGCAGGATGCCACGAAGCTTCGCAGCACCGCCATGGTCTTGCCGCCGCGGTCGCTGCCTACGAACGTCCAGTTGTTTCGTCCGATGGCGATTCCCCGCAACGACCGCTCGGTGTGGTTGTTATCAATCGATAGATCGCCATCCTCGCAGTAACGCGTCAGCGCGGCCCAGTTCTTCAGCGCGTACGACACCGCTTGCCCAGCTTCGCTCTTCGGCAACACCTGATCGCGAATCTTTAATAGATACTCGTGTAATGCGGTGAGCACCGGCTGAGAAGCCTGCTCGCGCAATAGACGCAATTGCTCGCCCTCGACACCCGACCGCCGTGCCCGTTTCTCCACCGCATAGAGCTGCGCAATATAGGCCAGCACCGCGCCCATGCGCGCCGAATCGGTGTCGAGCGCCTGGTGAAAATGCCTTCTCGTGTGCGCCCAACAGGCGACCTCCACCAATCCTCGCGCCGGATTGGTGAAGAAGCTGTCGTAAGCCACATACGCATCGGCTTGCAAGTATCCGCGATAGCTTTTCAGGAATCGCTCGGGGCCGGCGCGTTCCCTGGTCGGCGTGTAATCGAACACCGCCGCCCGATGGTTCCGGTCTCCGAGATAGGGCCAGAACCGGCCCTTGCGCGTCGCTCGCGTCAGGCTTCGGTCCAACACTTTCACCGGCGTGTCGTCGGTGCCCACCACTTTCGAACTCAGCACGAACTGTTTCAACCGCGCATACAGCAGGTCGAGCAGTTCCGCCGACTGCCGCATCCAGCCGCACATGGTCTGGTCCGCAATCTCGAGGCCGAACCGGCGCAGGATCTTCGCCTGCCGATGGACGGGTACATGATCGGCTACTTTGCTGACGATCACCTGCGCCAATAAAGACGCGCTCGCCGTGCTCTTCTCGATCGGTTGTGGAGGCTTTGTTGCCGTCTTCACCGTGCAGGCGCAAGCGTACTTCTTGCAGATATCCTCGATCACCAGCATCTGCGCGGGGATGTATTCGTAGCGCTCGCTCGATTCTTCGCCGATGGGACGCAGACTCTGGTTGCAGGAGACGCAGTGTTTCTCCTCGTCCCTCAAATCGTGCTCGACACGCTCGCGCTTTAGATGCGCGGCAGCGAACGCCGACCGCGCGGGCGGGCTTGATTCTCATTGCCGCTGGCCGAGCCAGAACCAGGCGGAAGATCGTCGTCCTGTTTGGAATCGGTCTCCGCTTCCGTTGCGTCATCAACGCCGAGTTCCTGTGCGAACAGTCTCAACTGATCGGCGCTCAACTGTTCGCTGCGCGTGCCGCTCTTGACGGCGAGCAACTGCGCTAACAGCCGCTGCGTCTTGTCCAGTTGCGCGGTCAGCTCAACCAGCATCTGCTTCAGGATCGCGGGATCGTGCGGCAGGCTGTCGGGATCGACGGGCACTATGGAAATTATAAAACGAACTCTCTCCAGGACCAAGCATAAAATGCATCGGAGGCCAATGTTTATGGGGCTTCCGCGCTCTTGCGCTGATATCGCTTGCGGCGCTTCGCCTGACTCAGATCGATGCCGCTCAACAACGCTCCCAACTCCTGCGCCGTGATCTCGCGGCGGCGCTCCTGTTCCTCGCCGAACGGCATCGCGTACGTTCCTTCCTCCAAACGCTTGGCCCACACCGCGAAGCCGTCGCGATCCCAATATAAGATCTTCACCCGGTCACGACGGCGGTTGGCGAATACAAAAAGATGCCCGGCGAAGGCGTCGAGTTGCATCCCCGCGTTCACCAGGGCGTGCAGCCCGTCGAAGCTCCGCCGCATATCGCACGGCGAGGTTGCCAGGTACACGCGCACGCTGGCCGGCAGATGGATCATCGCGGCTCGCGCAATACGCTCAACACCAGCCGCAGCGTGGCGGCGTCGATACCCGGCGCGATCCGTAACCGTTCGCCGGAGGTGAGCATCACCTCCACCGCCGCCACCGCCCCCGGCGTGTTGCGGCTCGTCTGCACCAACGCGAACTTCATCGGAAGCTGCTCTCCGAGGCGCTTGCGCCATTGATAGAAGCTGTGTTCGCTGATCCGGCGCTGCTGCGAGAAAGCCCGCACCGAAACTCCGCTCTGCTCTTGTTCCGCGATCAGCCTACGCCATAACTCGCGCCGCTGTTCCTGAGTCGTTGCCATGCCGCCAGTATCGGCGACCTATCGCGGCCCACCAAGTGGGGTTCATGTGATGGATACGTTCATCCGCCAAGCGTCCGGCCGAAGCGACCAGCACACCAGGAGATTCGCGCGCGGCAAACGGCCACTGCCGACCAATAATCGGCAAAACCTGGTACTAGGACGTACCGGTGGCGTGGGTCACTCTTGGCGCGCAAAGTAGGGTCATTTCTCGGATCTTCCGCACTCTCGGTGCAGATCAGCAAGCTTAAAATGGTCCAAAACAATTCGTTCTCGTATTGTTCTAAGCTCAACTTGCAATGGCACCTCCCCCGAGCCATTCGCAAGCGGTCTTACCAGCTCAAAATCTCGTGCTTGATAAGATCGAACGTGTTGACGGACGCTTTCTGGTCGATGTTCACGTTCGACAAGCCGCTCATTGTCCAGCGTGCGGCAAACGGTCTCGGAGCCGTCACAGCGCGTACCTTCGCCATCTGAAAGACCTGCCTTGGCAAGGGTGTGCGGTGGAACTGCGGTTGAAAATCCGGCGCTTTCGATGCCGTAACAGGGCTTGTGTGCGAAAGATCTTCGCCGAACCGATACCGGAGGTCACGCGATCCCATGCACGCTGGACTACACGAGTTGGCGAGATCATACGGCTGATCGGCTACACAGCAGGCGGATTGCCGGGCAGTCGTATTCTGGACCGGTTGGCGATCCCGATCAGCGACGACACTGTGACTCGGTTTGTGAAACGCTCCGGCGACGGTTCGGGCAGTGGTCCAATCCGACACATTGGAGTAGACGACTGGGCTTGGCGCAAGGGTCAGAGCTACGGAACTATTCTGGTGGACTTGGACAAGCATCAGGTCATCGACCTGCTGCCCGACCGTTCGGTCGAGAGCTTGCAAGCCTGGCTGGAGAAGCATCCGGGTGTGGAAGTGATCACTCGGGATCGTTGCGGCATCTATGCCGAGGCCGCCGAACAAGGTGCCGCCCATGCAGTCCAGGTGGCCGATCGGTTTCATTTGTTTTTGAATCTTTCAACAGCCATCGAGAGATCGCTGGAGGAACGAAGCCGGGAACTTTGCCTTCCCGATCCGGCGCCGGAACAGCCAGCCGTCGAAGTCGCGCCGCCAAGCAAACGAAGAACAACGCTGGAGGAGCAACGAAAACAACAGCGCCGCCAGCGCAGACAGGAGCGCTACGAGCGAGTCGTTGAACTCCATCGTCAGGGGCACACACAACTGGCCATCAGCCTGGAGCTCGGCATCCAGCGCAAAACGATTCGCCGCTGGTTAAGCGCTGGTCAGTTTCCCGAGCGGAAGCCGGTGACCGGCCGACGCAGCCATGTCCGCGAGTTCCATGAGTATCTACAGCAACGCTGGAATCAGGGCTGCCATAACGCGACTCGCTTGTTTCAGGAGATCCGGGCGCGCGGATACCGCGGCAGTCGTCAGATGGTTTCTCATCATGTTTCGTCCTGGCGGGCTAATCCTGAATCACGTTCCTCATCGAAGACGCGAAGACTCGACCGCATCGCGCCTAAGCATGCGGCCATCCTGACGTGCAGACCAACGGAGCGTCTGTCGGAACAGCAACGGATTTTGTTCGAGCAGGTCGCAGTGAACTGCCCAATTATTCGATCGATGCGGTTCCTGGCCCTGGATTTTCGCGAAGCCATTGCTACTCAAGACACGAATGGCATGCTGCATTGGATTCGCACCGCAATGCAGTCCGGCATCGGGCCTCTGGTTCGATTCGCGTACGGCCTGAAGAAGGACTGGAACGCGGTCATGGCAGCGGTGGGAACCTCCTGGAGCAACGGCCAGACCGAAGGACAGATCAACCGCCTGAAGGCTATTAAGCGACAAATGTATGGGCGCGCTGGCTTCCATCTGCTGCGGGCACGCGTCCTGCCCTACCGCGCAATGGCACCTTGATCTGCACCGAGAGTGCGGAAGATCCCATTTCTCGCGAGTGCCGAAGGAAGAACTCAAGGAATTCCACTTGAGGTGGCTGGAAGAGTCGTTCTGGCCGCCAGGAATTATGACGGACTCGCCCAGTTAAGGAAAACCTGCGGCATTCCGATCGCCGCGGGGCGAGAACGCTTCGACTCTAATGGAGTTCGATCGCCTGCTAGGCGCAGGAGCGGTGGATTTCGTCCAACCGAGCGTCCCAAAAACGGGAGGCGTCACCGAATTGTGTAAAGTGTTTCCGATCGCTGCCGTACACATTGTCACCCTCATGCCTCACGTTTTCTACGCCAGGTGACGGCCGCGCTGGGGACTGCGGACGCAATGATTGAGTGCCGCCGCTTCGATCTCGAAGCCGAACTCTATGGCGGCGTGCTCTCAACCTAGAATGGCCGGATTCTGGTTCCACAAAGTCCTGGCCTGGGAATCGATCCTGACCCCAACGTGATTCGCTCATACTTGAACGTGTAGAGAGATAGGGTCGATTTTCAAGCGTTTACCCACGTTCGAAATTGAGATGCCTATAGGTGGTTTAACTGCTAGTAACTGAGGTGCCGTAGTTTTTGAAGTAATCAAGCGCTACCTGCGTATATTGGCCGACCTCGATGAGGTAGCCGTCGGGGTCGCGCATGTAGCAACGCCACTCCCAGCCATGATTGTCTGGCGGCTCAGTGAGAAAAACCGCTCCTTTCGTGCGCCATTGCCTGTAACAGGCCCAAATGTCGGCAACGCGCAGGTTGAGGAAACTGTTCACTCTGTTGAGATCCGAAGGGGGCTCAAGAACAACCGCGGGCTTGTCGGGCGTCGGGCCGCCACCAGAATTGAGAACGATCCAGGAATTGACCAGCTTGATGTAGCAGGGGTTTCCCGGCTTGATCACCTTCCCGCCAAGAATTCGCACGTAGAAGTCCTTCGATTTGTCCTGATCCCTTACCGTAAAAAAATGCGTGACGAAGAAGCCTTCATGTGCAACCGGAGCGTCTGGCAGATTCATAGTGCTATCTCCAATAAGGAAATCGAGCTTGAGGGGTGTACTCGGTAGACTCCGCCAAATCGATTTCGCGCGATAGTCAACACTCTCTTAGTGTGTTTTCTTTCGAGGGGGTCGTTATCGATGCTGCCCAAGTAAAGCCCGGTGCCCGAGCGATTCCAGCACGGATTCGGGCCGGATTGGCACGTGACGAACACGCGCCCCACAAGCGGCGAAGATCACATTGGCCGGGCTGTAAACCTCAAATGCCATCGCTTCCTCCGACGCCGACTGGAGAAGCAAGTATCCTGCCAGATCCAAGTTCTCCTTGAATTCGAAGTGATCCTTTGTAGCTCCGATCCGCAGTCGCTGCTGCGGCGGCCCATCGACCCTACCCATAGGCAGTTGCCAAGAGCAATCTTCGTCTGCGACGGCATCTCAGTTGATTAGCCATGGCCCCAGCATTGCTGCTGGCAGGTCGAACGAGAGAAGACACATGAACAACGAAACCGAAACGACAATAAGCGCGAAACGGGTTCATCGTACAAGGCGCTCACCTCATTACTGGCGAGTAACGTTTGATCATCCGCCGCTCAACATATTCGGGCCAGAAACCATTCCGCAATTAAACGAGATCATCACAGCGCTCGAAACTGACATTGACGTCAAAGTGGTCGTCTTTGATAGCGCCGTGGAAGGGTTCTTCCTGACTCATTACGATTTCCTCGCGAGGCCTGAGGACTTAGCGCGTCTCGCGCCGGGACCAACTGGGTTGCAGCCCCTGCCCGATATGTTGGTACGGCTGAGCCGTGCCTCGGTTGTCTCGATCGCGTCAATTCGCGGGCGGGCGACGGGTGTCGGCAGTGAGCTCGCCCTGGCCTGCGACATGCGTTTCGCTAGCCGCGAGAAAGCCATTTTGTCACAGTTCGAAGTGGGGGCAGGTTTGGTACCGGGCGGTAGAATTATCCAATACAAGATGAGCATGAAAGTTCAGGAACCGGCAGGACGGTTTCCAATGCAAGATGAGCATGAAACGGGGAAGAATGGGGTAGGCATGGCGCGGCCGGGTGCAGATACAGATGCAGAATGCCGAGCGCCTGAGCCGGGAACAAATCCAAGATTTTCTACGAGGCAGCGAAGCGCTCGAGTTCGCGGCCGGGGAGCGGGACGAACGCTACCGATGGGTGGAAGCGGTGCTGGCGGCGCAGAACTACAAGGAGTTATGCAAGGGCGAGCGCGGGCTGGTACGGGCCTATGTGCGGAAAGTGACGGGGTTGAGGGAGGCGCAGACCACGCGCTTGATCCGGGCGTTTCTGGATCACGGGCTGATACAAGCGCAGCCGTACCAACGGCACACGTTCGCAGCCAGGTACACGGTGGAAGACATTGCGTTGTTGGCGGAAGTGGATCGGGCGCATGGGCGGTTGAGCGGACCCGCCACCCGGCGGATTTTGCAGCGCGCCTACGAACAGTTCGCAGAGAAGCAGTACGAGCGGCTGGCGAAGATCAGCGTGGCGCACTTGTACAATCTGCGGGCGAGCGCGCGCTATCGCAACCAGGCTGCGGTGTTCGAGCCCACGCAGTCAACCGCTGCCGCGATCGGACAACGCCGCAAGCCGGACCCGCAAGGGCGGCCGGGATATCTGCGCGTGGACACGGTGCATCAAGGCGACAGCGCGGGGACCAAAGGCGTGTACCACATCAATGCCGTGGATGCGGTGACGCAGTGGCAGGTGGTGGGCTGCGCCGAGAAGATCAGCGAGGCCTATCTGATGCCGGTGCTGGCAGCGGTGTTGGCGCAATTTCCCTTTCCGATCCGCGGTTTTCATGCCGACAAGGGCTCGGAGTATATCAATCATCGGGTGGCGGAAATGCTGCGAAAGCTACACGCCGAATTCACCAAGAGCCGGGCGTGCCGGAGCCAGGACAATGCACTGGTGGAAGGCAAAAACGGCGCGGTGATCGGCAAGCTGATCGGGTACGGACACATCGCCGGCCTGCACGCCGCGGCACTTCAGAACTTCTATCTCGAGCACCTAAATCCGTACCTGAATTTTCACCGGCCCTGCGGCTTCGCAACAGTGAGCTTGGACGAGCGCGGGAAACGGCAACGCAAATACAAGGCCGAAGACTACCGGACGCCGTTCGAGAAACTGCAAGCGCTGCCCGAAGCGGAGCGGTTTTTCAGACCGGGGTTGAGTTTGCCGGAACTGGAGAAGCGGGCGCTGGCCATCAGCGACACCGAATGCGCTCGCCGGATGAGTGTGGCCAAGGCCAAGTTGCTTCGGCAATGCCAGACACCGTCATTGCCGAAGTTCCACTAATGAAGGCCGTGGAAATGCCGGGCCCGTGGAAAGAGTGGAAAACAAAAAACGGGTTTTCCACTCTTTCCACCGTCCCTTGGAAATCTCGCAGAAAGCGCGAGATTCCCACATTCCCACCGCCCGGCTTCGCGGCCATGGAAAAGTGGAAAACCAAAAGCAGGTTTCCCACTTTCCCACAACCGCTCGCGACGACGATTCCTGTTCTCGCTCTGAAACCAAAAAACCAAAGAAAGGAAGTCGGCCGCTGCGCGGCCTCCTCATTCCCTATCCCGTTCTCCCTCCGGTCGAACGGAACGGATTTCATGCTCATCCTTCAATTGGAAAATGCTCGGTGGCCCGATGGCGCGGCTGCCGCGTCTGATAGGAAGAGGACGTGCGCTGGAAGTGCTGCTGGGTGCCGACGACATTCCCGGCGATCTCGCCCAACTATACGGCTACGTCAATCGGTCATTACCGGATCGCGACCTCGACGCCTTTGTAGACGCGCTCGCAACCCGGATCGCATCGTTCGATAAGCAGGCGATCGCCGAGACCAAGCGCTTCGCCGACGTGGCCAGCCTGCCACCTGACTACGAAATCGCACCGGAGTGGGATGTCTGCCTCGCTTCCATCGCGCGGCCGGCCGCACAAGAGAGGATCAAGGTCTTGATGGAGCGAGGGTTTCACAAGCCCGGCGATGCAAGAAAACCGCTTAGGCTACTACGTCGGGCAACTCGGGCGCTAAGAAAAGGGGATATATATGTCACACCATGCCTCCGGCCCTGATTTTGGGTTTCCCCGCGGGGATGCTCGCTTGGACATGACCGACCTCTATGCGTTCCCCAAGCCAGGGGACCATGCCAAGTCAATACTTGTCTTCAATGTACACCCGTCCTTCTCCGTGAACCCGCCGGGACACATAACCACTGAGCCCTTCGCGCCAGGAGCGCTGTACGAAATCAAGATCGACACGGACGGCGATGCCATTGCGGATATTTCCTACAGCGTGCGGTTCCAGTCCTGCGACGACGGAAAGCAAACCGCGACGCTGCGCCGTGTTCAGGGCGTACGAGCCGCCGGAGCGTGCGACGTGGGCGCAGCTATCGTCGAGGGAGCGCCGGTCTCAGTTGGTCAAAAAGCGTTGGTGACGCGGGCCGGCGAGTGCCGGTTTTTCTTTGGTTGGCGCAGCGATCCTTTCTTTTTCGATGCAAACGGCTTTTTCGCCAAAATGCAGTTCACGGGCGACGATTTCTTCACAGACAAAAATGTCTGCAGCATCGTGCTTGAACTGCCCAATTCGGCTCTTGGAACGACCAAGGTGGGACTTTGGGCTCGCACGATGGACAAAACTGCTGAAAGTTGGATCCAGGCAGACCGCGGTGGGCAGCCATTGCAAGCTGTCTTCCTCCCTGGAGAGCAGAGGGCGGCGTACCTCACCGGGGAGCCGGCGGATGATGATCAGTTCATTGGCGTTTTCGCGCACCAATTGGAACACACAGGCGCCTATACGCCGCAGGATGCAAGGGCCGTGGCGAAAAGATTATTGCCAGACATTCTTTATTACGACCCTCGCTGCCCGGCGTCCTTTCCCCACAACGGCCGGACACTCACCGACGATGTAGTGGACGTTTTCTTCTCTATGCTCACGAACGGGAAGGTGACAGGAGATAAGGTTGGGCCGCACAGAGATCTGCTGGACGAATTCCCGTATGTCGGACCGCCGCACGCTTAACGGCTCGGAAATCATTGTCGTTAAAGGAGACGAAGATGCGATTACCTCTGCTTCCACCATCCAGCCTGTCGAGCGAGCAGAAGGATCTTTACGACGACATCATGGGCGTCGTGAACGAAAACTTCGGAAGCTTCATGACGGCCCGGAACGACGGTGCTCTCATCGGACCGTTCAACCTTTCCAGCTTTCGGTCGCGCAGCCTGGGCCATGAACAAGACGATGTATCAACATACAACGCTTCCGAAATCGGTACTTCAGATAGCCGTGCTGGTCACCGGAACGCGGCTCTGCGCAAGATATCAAATCTATGGCCACGAACATCTGGCGGAAGGCGCCGGTGTGCCAACTGCTAAAATCGCGACCATCGTAGCGGGAGAACGCCCGACTGACTTGTCGCGGGAGGAAGCGGTCGCCTATGACGTCGCTGCGGCCTTAAACCGGGGCGGCCCCTTGGCTGAGACGATATATCAGGCCGGCGTTGACGCGTTCGGTAAACAGGGTATGGCCGAGATCATTTACCTCGTGGGCTGCTTTCACTTAGTGGGCATAATCCTGAACGGTTACGACGTGACTGTACCTGATAGTGAGGATGCAGGCTGAAAAACCGGCTGATAGAGACCATGCGAACGCCAGCGCTTCGGGAGTGATTATCGTGCCGCACCCGAAGCAGCCCGATCGCCTGAGTGTCGACCAGGCGATTAAGGAAGCACGGAATGAATTCCGGGGCCGATTGGCCGCGCGGTTTGCGAGCCGCGCCGCGCGGTGGCCGCCCTAACCGCCCACCCACAATTCATACCCATGGTATTCAGTCCCAACCGCGACGCCGCTACAATATCGTCCATGCGGACGATTTGAACATAGCCCGCAAGCTTCCGCAAACCGCAGGAAAACCGCGCCAGACAGGACTGAAAAACGTAACCAAAAATGTAACCACGCCGGGACAAACCACGATACCGACGGATACACGCTCCTCTGAAGAATCAGCTGTGTAGGCCGTCAGGATACCCCGAGATAAAGAGGTTTCTGGCTTGAGGTACTAAGCGACTAGTTTTTTAGACTAGTGTGAGCAACGAGTTTGTTTTGCGGTCGTGGCGGAATTGGCAGACGCGCATGCTTGAGGTGCATGTACCCGAAAGGGTGTGGAGGTTCAAGTCCTCTCGACCGCACCATCCCGATGGCTCATGAAACCTTGTGTTGCCTAATCTCTTGAACGCTTCACACAGTATAACTCGAGCGTTGGGAGGAGTTGGGGCATCTGCATTGATTCGAATTCGTCTCGTATGTGCTCCAAGCGTTTGGAGGGTCTTGCATCCAAGCTTCGTCCATTCTCGGGGGCTCACAAACCTCCGCGCTCCGCAGCAGGTACCCCACCAAGAAACTGCCCGTTGACAAATTAGTGGAAACAATTTGCGAGCCGACGGGGCCGAAAATTGCAGGCGCGGTTTTCATGCTGTGACAGTAACGATGGTCGACCTTGGTGCAAACCCAGCCTTCGGCCCGGGTCGATAGGCGTACAATGGCTAGAACATGTTGGATCGCTTCTATCGTTTTAGAATTGTGCCCGTTTGGGTGGCGGTGTCAATAGAGTTATGAAAACTCTGAAATCAAGCACCAATGGGATTCTCCTCGCGGCACTTTTCGTCGGTACCTCAGCTCTCGCTCAGTCGGCGACCAGCGTGAGCGCCGATGATCGGAACGCAATCCATGCATTGATGGCCCAATATGCGCAGGCGCTCTCCGGATGTCACGCAGAGGAGTTCGCCGATCTTTTCGTGCCTGAAACCGGCTACTTCGCGAGCGGCTTTCGCGGCCGCATGGTGGGGCGCGCAAGATTGATCGGGTTGGTGGAGAGTGAGCGGCAATGCACTGCGCCTCCCGGTACGGCCCAGTCCACGCGCCCGGGCGGAGCTACCGGGCCGACGGTCGTACTGGATGTGACGGCCAGCGGCGTCCGTGGCGTCGCGAGCGTTGGCCCCGCCGAGTATCAGGATGAATACGCGAAGACGCCTCAGGGTTGGCGGTTCGCATCACGCACCGTGATTACCGCAGCCGAGAAGGCGGCCGGTCTGGAGGCGCGCGACTTGCTGGCGATTCAGCAATTAGGCGGCGACCGGCTTGGCGACCACTACCAGGCCGATCAGAACGGAGTGTCGCGCTTGATGACCTCGGGAGTGAAAATCACCGCATCGGGCCGTCAGATTACCGGGAGAGCGTATCTCAAGGACGGCGGTTATGACGACGAGGTCTATGAGAAGGTCGGCCCCGGCGAGTGGCGCGTCAAGTCGAGCACCCACGTGCCTCGCGAGACTCGCTAATGAAGCATCAAGCTCGGTGATAGAGGTCGCCTGCAGTTCAACAGCCGCGTGTCAGCAGGGGTCGCCTATCCGCTCTCTGGGCTGATAGATTAGGGGCAGTGAATTCGGAGTTTCGTCACCGAAGGTCCGGCGCTGTGCTCCTCGGCTTGCTGCTAGGTGCTTCCGCACTCGCGGCGCTGAGTCCAACCGAAAGTCTGACGCAGTACACGCGAACGGTCTGGACCCAGGCGCAAGGCCTGCCTCAGGATACGGTGAGGCACATCGCCCAAACCCAAGATGGATACCTGTGGTTGGGCACGGAAGAAGGTTTGTCGCGCTTTGACGGATACGAGTTTGTAACCATTACCAAAGAGAGCGGACAATTGCCGAGCAATTTCATCACCGCTCTCTGCGCCAGCCAGGATGGAGGCCTGTGGATCGGAACGCCGTCGGGACTTACGCACTACCTAGGCGGCCACTTCCACACCTTCACCAAGAAAGACGGCCTGGGGACGAACTTCGTCGGCGCCATCCTGGAAGATCACAGCGGGATCGTATGGCTCGGCACAGGCGGAATGTTGACCCGGTTTGAGAAGGGCCACTTCACCGTTTATTCGAAAGCGCAGTTGGCGTCCATTGGAGAAGTCGAGTCGATCTACGAAGACCGCGACCACCAGTTGTGGATCGGCGGCATCGGCGGCGTAGTTAGGCGGGACCACGACGGCTTTACCCCGATACTGGGTTCGAAAGAACTGGGCGGCTACATTATTACCACCATGGCGTCGGACGCGCGCGGACTTTGGCTGGGGGGGAATCGGGGTCTCGTCCTGATGCGGAAGGGAGCCCCTCTTAGGTACTTCAATGCCGCGGATGGATTGCCCAGTAATCTGGTTCGCGCTCTGCTTTCCGACAGCTCAGGCAATTTGTGGGTGGGAACCAATGGGGGATTAAGCCGCCTGGAGAACAACCACTTTGTGACACCGACTCTGGATCGGAATGGGAGCGCCGACTGGGTTCGTTCGCTGTTTGAAGATCGCGAGGGCGATCTTTGGGTGGGAATGAACGGCGCTCTGAACCGATTCCGGGACGATCAATTTAGTACCTACGGGCTCAGCGAAGGATTGCCGAGCGATCAGCCCATCGCGGTGCATCAGGACCGGGCGGGCCAGGTTTGGATCGGGTTTCACGATCAGGGCCTGGTGGCGGTAAATGGCGCGAAGTACCAGCATTTTGGCAAAGTGAACGGACTGGCGAGCGACGAGGTCTTTGCCATTCGCGATGGCCACGATGGCGATCTGATCGTGGCGACACGTGGAGGAATGAGCCGCTTACACCAGGGGCGGTTTGTCAACGAACTGGTGCCGGATCCACTAGGCCGCGCGGGCGTCTATGACGTCTTAGAGGATTCAAAAGGACGTTTATGGGCCGCGACCGCGAGCGGCGTCCACCAGAAGCAGGATGGCCATTGGCGCGACGTGCTGAAGAATGTGCCGACGGCCAACTCAATCATTATTTCGCTGGCCGAGACCGCGGATGGAAGCATCTGGGCCGGCGCCTTGAACGACGGCTTGTGGAGAATCGATGGCGCGCACCCTTACGATGTTCCTCCACGCCTGTACGGCGCCATCGACGGCACGCCGATCGGAAATATTCGCGCGCTATATACGGATGCGGCTGGCACACTGTGGATCGGCACACTTGGCGGTGGCCTGGCGGAGTACCAGAATGGAGTGTTTTCTCGCTATACGGCCGCCGATGGCCTCCTGAGCGACAACATCTCTCATATAGACGACGATTTGGCCGGCAACCTATGGCTTAGCACGGCGCGTGGTATTTGCCGCGTGTCCAAGAAGCAGCTTGCCGATTTCAGGGCCGGCAAAATTCGGTCCCTGACCCCTCAAAATTACGGTATCGAAGAGGGTCTCCGCAGTTCGCAGTGTGCTCCGGGCTATCCGTCGGCCGGCGGCGGAACGCGCACACGCAACGGTGAGATTTGGTTTCCCACCGCGCGCGGCCTGGCCGTGCTCGATCCGCGAACCACGGTGGGCGCTCGGAAGAAAACTTTGGCCCCCATGGCTCGCATCGTCGAGTTTGAAGTAGATGGTCACCCTGCGCCGATGCAACCCCCGGTGAAACTAAAGTCCGGGGTCAGCCGTATCGATCTTCGCTATACAGGTATCTATTTATCCGCGCCGGAGCGCGTGCACTACTTGACGAAACTGGAGCCTTTCGATCGCGACTGGATTTCGATGGGGAACCGCCGGGCTGCGAATTACACTTTCCTGCCGCGGGGCCATTACCGGTTTCTTGTTCGCGCTGTCGTGCCGGAAGGCGCGTTTACGGAAAGCGAAATTGGATTTGAGATACTGCCGCACTTCTACGAACGGGCATGGTTCTATTGCTTTTGCGGATTTGTTATCGTTGCCGCCGTATATGGCGCCCATCGTTTGCGCCTGCGCCAGATGAGCGTCCGCTTCGCCCTGGTCCTGGAAGAGCGGGGGCGCCTGGCGCGGGAAGTGCACGACACGCTGGCGCAGGGTTTCGTGGGGATTTGCACGCAACTGGATGCCGTGGCGTTGAAGCTGAACGGAGACCTGTCTGTCGTGCGGCAGCAACTGGATCTGGCGCGAAAGATGGCTCGGCATAGTCTGACGGAAGCGCGGCGTTCAGTGACGGATCTGCGGACACCCGATCTGGAGGACCAGGATCTGCCGACGGCGCTAAAGTCCGCCGCTCGCCGCTGGACTGCGGGAAGCGCCGCGGAGGTTCAGGTGAAAATCGAAGAAGTCAAAGACAGACTGCCTTCCGAGGTGGAGCAGAACTTGCTGCGTATCGCGCAAGAGGCCGTGGCGAACGCCCTGAAACACGCCAAGCCGCACAACATTCTGGTCGAACTGCAACGGGCCAACGGCTTTTTGCGGCTCCTGGTGAAAGACGATGGCCTTGGATTCGATCCATCGGCGGCGTTCTCCGGCTTGAACGGACATTACGGGATTTTAGGAATGCAGGAACGCGCCGAACGCATGGGCGGCCGGTTCGATCTATCGAGTGATGTTGGACGCGGTACACAGGTGGAGGTAAGGGTTCCTCTTGCAAACGGACATTCAAGTGTCGACTGAACCGATTCGCATCCTCATCGCCGAGGATCACTTGATCGCTCGCGCCTGGCCTGCGGGCGATTATCGCCGCCCAGCCCGATATGGTAGTGGTGGCTGAAGCCAGCAATGGCGAACAGGCCGTGGCTCTCACACGGACGCATCGCCCGGATGTCGTACTGATGGACATGCGCATGCCAGTGATGGACGGTTTTGCGGCGCTGGCCGCTCTGCGCAGGGAATTTCCGAATGCGCGGGTTGCTGCCTTAAGCACGTTTGGCGGCGATGAAGATATCCGTCGCGCCATGCGGGCGGGCGCCAAAGCTTATCTCACCAAGGACGTGCTGCCGGATGAATTGATCGGGGCCATCCGCGTGATCCATTCCGGCGAGCGGTACCTTCCCGAATCGGTTCTGGCGACGCTGGCCGCCGACGTCCCCCGGCTCAGCAGCCGGGAACTCGAGGTCTTGCGCCTGGTGGCGCAGGGTTACAGCAATAAGAGCATCGCCTATCAACTCAGTATTGCCGAGGATACCGCGAAGAATCACGTGAAGAGCATTCTGAAGAAACTGGAAGCCGACGATCGCACGCAAGCGGCAACCGAAGCGATACAGCGGGGGATCATTCACATCTAGTCACGGGCGGCGCGAGCCCTCGGAAGCGCTCGCGCCTGGGCCTTGCTCGATCTTAGAAAGTGAATTTCCCTACGATCTGGCCTGACCGCGGAGTGTCACCAACTCCACCAACAGTAGCGAGATAGCCGTATCCGCCCGTGAGCACCCCGCCGGTGGAAGAAAGCGCGGTGGCCGGATTCACGGCGGATGTGCCGCCAATCGCCGGCGCCGAAAGGAAGAGCCGGTTGAAGATGTTCTGGAATTCGGCGCGAATGGTCAGAGTATATCTGCCCTCGCTGCCGAGACGGAAGTCGCGGCCGAAGCTCATGGATTCCGCGGGCTGCCGTTGCCAGCGAAAGGCGTTGTAGAACGGCGCCGAAACGCCGAAGGTTCCAGCCGGCGCATCGGTCCAGGCTTTTGGATTGAGGACCTGGGTGGTTTGCGGATTGAAGCAACCGCAGTTCGGATCTACCGCCAGCGGATTCACACCGGGAACATAGTTCCAGAAGGTTTGCCCCGCGCGGTCCAACTCGGAGAAAAGCTGGTTGTTGGATGGCGGGCTTTGGATCAAGGCGCCGCTCTGATAGCGTAGCAGGAATCCGACTTGCCAATCGCGCACCACTTGGGAAAGCATTCTCGCTCCCAACCCATCGCCACCGGTCTTGGGCGTGATGTAGGTGCCTGAGATCACCGTGACGAGCGGCCGCACCAACTGGTTCAGCTCTTTGTTGATTCCGTCATTGAAAATGTCGTTCACCAGCGGAGCGCCATAGGTGGCGGCGGTGTCGGTGCCGGTGCCGTTTACCAGGCCCTTGGCATAGGTGAACGAAGCTTGCGCCTGCAGTCCGTGCGAAAAGCGCTTGGTTCCCTTCACCTGCAACGAATCGTACCAGGTCTTTCCGAGCGGAGGCCCGAGATCGACCGTCGGGGTGTTCCACTGCGGAACGGGCCGCAGCGTTTGAGCGACGGTCTGGGTCAAAGGCATTCCCGGGTAGGACGGACCGAAACCCGCCGCAATCGCAGCCGGAGAACCGATCAGGTCGGTGAGCAAAGCGCGGTCGGCGGGATTGGAAAGACTTAGGCCGTGGGCAGCCAGAATGGCCGGAGTCAAAGTGTTGGCGGCAACCTGGTCTTCCAGCGGCGCAGGGAACCAGACTCCACGGTTGCCGACATATGCTGCCTCCACAACAATGTCTTTGGACAATTCGCGCTGGACACCGATGCTCCATTGCAGAATGCGAGGCGGCCGGGCCGCGTTGGAATAAAAAATGGGCGGGTTGCCGGGCGGAAGCGCGCCGGCGGTCTCCACCGGGTATTGGCCGGGGTTGAAATTGGGCCAAACGACATTCGGATAAGGATTTCCGCCCTGTAAGCCAAGGGGCATCGGCGTTAAACCGTAGCCCAAAGCGTTGTAAGTGTTGTAGGTGGCGACGCCGTAGCTGGAAGCGGCGTCGGTTTGCATGACGCCGTAGACCAAGCCGGCTCCGCCGCGCAACACCGTCTTGGGAGTCACCTGATACGCGACGCCGAGACGGGGGCCGAAAGCGAACGGGTAGTTGTGGGAGAACTGACAATCGCAATGACCCGCACCGTTGCCCTCAAAAATGGTGGCGCCCGGGAGCCCTCCCACAGTCGGATTCGGTGTGGTGAAGGACGCATCCGGCATGCGGCCGTATGTCTCCTGCAAGTAGGTTTGGAAATCGTAGCGGAGACCGTAGTCGAGCGTCAACGTGTGAGTTACTTTCCAACTATCCTGCGCGTAGAGACCGAACAGGTGGTTGCCCAATTTGGTTCCCGTAGGTTGGCTAAGCGCCAGTTTGTCCGGCAAACCGAGCATGAAGCTGGCGTACGCGAAACCAGTTCCGTTGGGGTAGTTAAGAGCCTGGCCGTTCTGCCAGGGATCGGCTGTTTCAGCGTTCGAGAACGTAAAGTTGCCGTTCGCGCGATAATTCGCTTCCTCGGGAAGCCCCTCGCCAGTGTACTCGCCGCCGAACTTGAAGATGTGGTTCCCTTTGACCCAAGTCAAATTGGTGTTCGCGGTGGGCTTTTCTTCCCAGAGCTGGGCCTGATAAAAACCGCCTAGGCCTCCGAGGGCTCCCAGCAACTGCCCGGGACCGGCCCATCCGCCGCTATTGGTGTTATACAGGCCGCTCATGGTGGGAAACAGGTTCGGATCGAAGTATCCATGCAGACCGATGGAGTTTTGATCGAACTGCGCGGGGAAAGATGGCTCCCACACCTGGTAGTAACCCACGCCGAGGTGGAACAGCACGGTCGGAGTAATGGTTTGGTCGTAGTTCACACGAGTCGTAAAGTTCCGGTTGTCCATGGGCGTGGCGCCCCCAATGCTGGTGGCGAAACCATTGGAACCTGGGTTTCGCGTCTGGATTTCGGACAGATACCAGGAAAGCTTGATGGTAGAGCTGATCGAATGATCCAGTTTCCAGGAGTAATTGGTGACGTGCTGATAGGTGCTGTAGTTCGGAACGATGTAGTTGTTGACGATCCCTGGCGCGTTCGGCAGAGGAAGCAGGTTCTGGATGGCCACAGCCACCGAATCAAATCGGGACGCCGGAATCATATTGTTCGGAAAGGGCGAGCGGACCTGCGCTCCGTTTACAATGCGCGTCGTGTTGGGATCGAAGACCTCTCCGTACTGCAGAGCTTGGCCGGCGGGATCTGCCGCCACGGCGCCACCGATCGTCAGATTGCCGGGAGTCTTTAAGCACGTGTTTCCGCTGAACTGGAAGCATCCGGCAGTTGAAAAATCACCATCCCGGTAGGCTTGCGTAGGTACCGTGTTGATGCCGCTTTGGATGTTCTGCGTCTCGCGATATTGCTCGTAGTTGAAAAAGAAGAAGGTCTTGTTCCTTCCGTCGTAGACCTTCGGGATGCGGACCGGACCACCCACCGTAAAGCCGTAATCGTTACGCCGCTGGGGGTTGCGAATATGTTGGTTATCCTTCTCGGAATTGGTAGTGCCGGCGTTGGTGAAAGGCAGTCCGGCGTTTAAAGCCTCGTTCACGAAATAGTCGTAAACGCTGCCGTGCAGCTGATTGGTGCCCGACTTCATCGTGTAGTTGAAGTAGCCGCCGCCAACCTGTCCATATTCCGCCGCGAAGTTGCTGGTTTGCACCGCGACTTCCTGAATGGCGTCGACGCCCTGCTGGCCGCTCTGCTGCGCGATGGTCCAGATAGTGCCCTTGGCGTCCTGACCTTCCACGCGAATCGCTTCGCTGTTGCTGGGCAGGCCGTTCACCACTAGCGCCTGATCGTTCAGGAACGTCGCACCGGGCAGCAGCAGGGTGGAGGACAGCGGATTTCGGATACTTCCCAGCTTGGTTGCCCCGTTCACGCTGCCTCCCGAGAGCACCAGTATGGGGAGCGTGTCCAGGTTCTCCACGGTGACCAGGTTGCTCTGTTCGCCACTCTCGGTTTGGAGCAAGGGCGCTGTCGCCTCCACGGTCAATGTCTCAGTTGTTGAACCGACGCTGAGCTCAATGTCTTTACGAGTATCCGTCGCAACGATCACCTGCACGTTTTGTTCTACGAATGTTTTGAAGCCCGCGACGGCGACTGTGACCTGATAGGTTCCCGCGGGAACGCGCAGGACATAGTTTCCCGTGCCGGAGCTGCCGCCTTGAAAAAGAACGCCCGTATCCGCATTCCTGGCTTCTACCTGCGCGCCGGCAACAACTCCGCCAGCCGGGTCGGTGATGGTTCCTGTGATCGTCCCCTGATTGGACTGCGCATACGCGCATACACCCGCCGATAACACAAGCAACGCTGCAAATAATGACCTCATAGTCATTCTCCTCGTGGTGAGCTGATCCTGAAATCTCTTTCGCAAGAATTAGGAGTAGGGCGATCATACAAGCATGAAATTTAGAGGTCAATATGAAAGTTTGAAGTGGTGGTCCATTCGGGTTACCGGAAGAGCCGCTGAGCAACCACACGAGAACGCTCAGCAACCGAAAGGTAACAAATGGGTTAGCAAGTCAGAATGAGGGTAGAGCAACAGCCGGCTGCTCTCGCGATAGCCACTATTGGTCATCTCTTTATAGCCACTATTGGTCATCACTATTCATGCCCTGCTGAACGGCTTTATCAAGGAACAGGGCTTGTGCTTGGGATATGGATATGAAAAGCTTTTTGTGCGGCTAGTTGATGCCCCGGTGGACGTGCGCATTTTCCCGGCAAAGACCCACCCAATGGAGCGATGCGATTGTACAGTTGCTGCGTAGCGGTGTTGGCGCTCGGTCTGCTATCTGGAATTGCTGCCGCGCAGAGCCAGCCGGCGCCAGACCCAGGCGCCTTTCTGAAACAGTATTGCTTTACCTGCCATAATGACAAACTAAAAACGGCCGGTCTGTCACTCCAGAAGATGGATCTCGCTCGCCCCGCCGATGGAGCGGAGGTTTGGGAGAAGGTCGTCCGGAAAGTTCGGGTCGGCATGATGCCTCCACAGGGCGCGCCGCAGCCGAGCGACGCCGCTCGTCAAGGCCTGGTTCGATGGCTCGAAACCGAACTGGATCGCGCCGCCGCCGAAAAACCCAATCCTGGACGTTCCCTGGTGCATCGCCTCAACCGCACCGAATACGCAAGCACGATCCGCGACGTGCTCGCCCTGGATATCGATTCGACCTCGCTGCTGCCGCCGGACGACTCGGCCTTTGGATTCGATAACAATGCCGATGCCCTGGGCGTTTCGCCCGTCTTGCTGGAGCGCTATGTGAGCGCGGCGGGCACGATCAGCGCGTTGGCCGTAGGTGACCCCCATACCGCTCCCGGCAGCGAGACGTACCGCATACGCCAGGATGCCTCACAGGACGTTCATATCGAGGGCCTGCCTTTGGGAACCATCGGCGGCATTCTGATCAAAACCACCCTGCCTTTAGACGGCGAATACACGATCGATGTTAAGTTTTCGACCAACAATCTCGGTGCGATGCGCGGCCTGGAATTCCCGCACACGTGCGAGACCACGGTCGACGGCGAGCGCGTGCACGTTGCGACGTTTGGGGGAGACGCAGATTTCAAGGCTTCTCTCGCCAACATCACTACTGCCGCTCAGGACGTCGAAGCACGCTGCGGTGTACGTCTGAAAATGAAGGCTGGTCCGCGGCAAATCACAGTCGCTTTCCTGCGGGAAAGCGCTACCGAGAATACGATGCGGCTCCAGCCCTTCATTCGGAGTTCAGAGGACACCTTCGACGCGCTCGGGCACCCTCACTTCGATCGTGTGGAAATCAGCGGACCGTTTAACCCTACCGGACCCGGCGCCACACCGAGCCGGCGGCAGATCTTCACTTGTCATCCGCAGAACGCCGCCGATGAGCCGGCGTGCGCGCGGTCGATTTTGTCGCGACTGGTCCGGCTGGCTTATCGGGGGAAAAACGACCCAAAGGATCTGGACAGGCTCATGGCCCTTTACGACGATGGCCGGTCCGGTGGCACGTTCGAAACTGGGATCGAAGCAGCCCTGGAGCGCATGTTGGTAAGTCCAAAGTTCGTGTTCCGCATCGAGCGCGATCCCTCCAACGCCGCACCGGGGACGGTTGTCCCGGTAGCCGATCTGGACCTGGCATCGCGCTTGTCCTTCTTTCTCTGGAGCACGATCCCCGACGACGAACTCTTGCAGGTGGCGAGTGCGGGCAAGCTGCATGAGCCGAGCGTACTGGATCGGGAAGTCCGGCGCATGCTCGCGGATCCAAAGTCGAATGCGCTAATCGATAACTTCGCCGGGCAATGGCTTTACCTGCGCAACCTTCGGACCATGATTCCCAACTCGGTGGAGTTTCCGGACTTCGACGACAATCTGAGGCAGGCGTTCCAGCGCGAGACCGAGTTATTCTTTGCGAGCGTCATGCACGAGGATCGCAGCGTGCTTGACTTGATGAATGGCGACTACACGTTTGTCAATGAACGGCTGGCGCGGCATTACGGTATCCCGAATATTTATGGCAGCGAATTCCGCCGCATCACCGTCACCGATGAAGCACGCAAGGGCCTGCTCGGCAAGGGCGCCATTCTAATGGTGACGTCGCATACGGACCGCACCTCGCCCGTAGTCCGAGGCAAATGGGTTCTGGATAATCTGCTCGGCGCCCCCCCTCCCCCCATGCCGGCCAATGTTCCACCCCTGAACGAAAGTAACCAGAAGGATGGCAGAGTGCTGACGATGCGCGAACGCATGGAAGCGCACCGGGCCAACCCGTACTGCGCCACCTGCCACAAGATCATGGATCCCATCGGCTTCGCCATGGAGAACTTCGATGCGGTTGGTTCCTGGCGAACGAAAGAAGGCGGGACCAACGGTACGACAATCGATGCTTCCGGGCAACTGATGGACGGGAGCAAAATCAACGGTCCGGTGGATTTGCGCCGGGCGCTGCTGAAAAACCCCGACATTTTTGTCAGCACTCTGACGGAGAAGCTTCTGATCTATGCGCTCGGCCGGGGGCTCGACGCTCCCGATATGCCGGCGGTGCGCTCCATCGTGCGCGCCGCCGCGCGCAACGATTACCGCTTTACTTCGCTGATTTTCGGCATTATTCACAGTACGCCATTTGAGGAGAGGATCAAGACTAACGACGAAGGGACGGCGCCGCCGGGAGGGAGCGCGTTGTCGAGTCGCTAGCAACTTTTAGAAAGGACGTCAGTTTTGATGTTTGTCACAAAAAAATCGTTGTCTCGCCGAACGGTTCTGCGCGGCGCCGGTATCGCCCTCGCGCTGCCGATGCTCGATTCGATGCTGCCCGCTTTCGCGAAAACAACCACGCCGCCATTGAGGCGTTTTGGAGCGGTCTTTATTGCTCTGGGTGAGCGCCCCGGATATTGGACGCCAAAAACGGAGGGCGAAAACTTCGAATTTTCGACGATCCTGAAACCTCTTGAACCTTATCGGAAATCATTGACTGTCGTGTCGGAGCTCTGCGATCCGGTGGATGGTCATGCGGTAACCGTGGCGGCGTGGCTCAGCGGCAGCATACCCAAGCGCACGGTGGCCGAAGACGTACATGCCGGCACCACCATCGATCAGGTGATTGCCAAGCGAATCGGGCTGGATACGGTGTTCCCTTCCTTGGAACTCGCCACGGAAGATTTCACCGGTTACATCGGTGGCTGCGATCCGGCGTACGCCTGTGCCTACATGAACACGCTGGCCTGGAAGACGCCCACCGAACCGCTGCCCATGGAAATCAATCCGCGCGTCGTGTTTGAGCGCTTATTCGGCAGGCCCGGCACGGCCGCCCAGCGCGCCGCGCAAATGCGCACGGACGCGAGCGTACTCGATTCGCTCCAGGATGAGGTGTCTGATCTGGAGTCGGGATTGGGGCCGAAAGATAGGAGCCGGCTCAAGGATTATCTAGAGAACGTTCGCGAGATCGAACAACGCATCCAGCGCGCCGAGAAACAGTCGGCCTCTTCGGTGACCGTGCCGAGCGCCCCGATCGGCGTTCCCGAGTCGTTTGAAGAACACGTGGCGCTGCAGTTCGATCTGCTGGCTCTGGCTTATGAGGCCGACCTCACGCGCGTATTCACCTTCATGATGACCCGCGATGTCAGCCAGCGCGTGTATCCGCAGATCGGGATCACCGAGCCGCATCATTCGATGTCGCATCACGGCGGGGATCAGGCGAAGATCGCCAACCTGATTAAGCTCAACACTTACCACGTGGAGTTGTTTGGCAAGTTCCTGAAGAAGCTGAGCGCGACGCCGGATGGGGACGGCTCGCTCCTCGACCACTCCATGATCCTTTACGGAAGCGGTATGAGCGAGAGCAATTCGCACTCCCGCCTGGACGTTCCGACATTGCTGTGCGGCGGCACGACGGCCATGAAGGGCAATCGTCACATCAAGATGCCAAAAGATACGCCGCTCGCGAACCTGATGGTGAGCATCGGGCAGAAATACGGAATGGAAATGGACAAATTCGGGATTAGCACCGGGGAAGTCGATCTATAGCACGCTTCCCCGTGCGGCTTTATGAGTAAGAACATGCTCCGGCGTTACACCCTTGTCTCCTGCCTGGTGGCGCTTGCCGCCAACGGCGCCGCGCTGCACGCGCCAAGCATTGCGGACGCTGCTAAGGACGGAGATTGGGCCCAAGTGCGCGAGCTGATCGACCAGCACGCGGATGTCAACACCCCGGAGCCCGATGGCACTACGGCCCTGCACTGGGCCGCCCGGAACGATGATTTACAAATGGCTAAGGCGCTGATCGACGCCGGCGCCAACGCGAAGGCGACCGATCGCTACAGCATAACACCGCTTACGCAGGCCGCAATACGGGGCAGCGCACGCATGTTGGAACTTCTGATTCGCGCCGGTGCGGATCCCAACACCACCCTGCCGGGCGGCGAGACGGCGCTGATGACGGCATCACGCACGGGGAACGCGGACGCGGTGAAGGTCTTGTTGGATCATGGCGCCAACGTGAACGCGAAAGAAAAGACCATGGGTGAGACTGCACTGATGTGGGCTGCGGCGGAAAACCACCCCGACGCCGTGCGCGAATTGTTGTCGGCTCGCGCGGATATCGACGCGCGCTCGACCGTATTGGGACTCGCTCCCTTCAAATGGGTCACCAGCGGCATGATCTCCACCATGTTGCCCCGCGGCGGCTGGACACCCCTCATCTACGCGGCACGGCAAGGTGCCATCGAATCGGCCCGCGTTTTGGTGGATCACCATGCGGGCTTGAATCTCACCGACCCTGACGGAGCTACCGCCCTCGTGATTGCGATCATCAACACGCATTACGATCTTGCCAATATGCTGCTGGAGAAGGGCGCCGATCCGAACATTGCCGACGAAACAGGTACCGCCGCGCTTTATGCCGCCGTCGACATGCACAGCCTGCCCCCGACACAGGGCCGCCCGCCGCTGATTCTAGTCGATAATTTGAGCGGGCTGGACCTGATCAAGTCACTGTTGGCGCACGGCGCCAATCCCAACGCGCGGCTGAGCAAACCCATACTGGGAAGACTCCACCTGGATGGCGATGGAGGCCTTGGCAATGGCTCGACGCCGCTCATGCGGGCCGCTAAAGCGAACGATATCCCCGTGATGAAAGCTCTGCTCGATAGCGGGGCCGACCCATTCCTCACACAGAAAGATCACACGACGGTTCTCATGCTCATCGCCGGTGGAGGCGCCGGAGTCGGGGCATTCGCGCCCTCGCTCAAGGTCACCGAAGAAGGGGCCATTCAGGCGATTCAGTTGTGCCTGGATCGCGGGGTGGAGATCAACGCGTTCAACAGCAATGGCCTGACAGCGATGCATCGCGCCGCCGCACGGGGCGCCGACAAAGTCGTGAAATACCTCGCCGAGCATGGCGCTAGCCTGGACATGAAGAACAAAGCTGGGTTCACTCCGCTCGATATGGCCATGGGCCGCGGCGGCCGGCGCCCTGGCCCGGTTCATGAAAGCACCGTGGCGCTGATCCGTTCCCTGATAGGTGCCGCGGCGGCCAACGAATAACTGACATGAAAAGATCGGTACCCAAAGCCTGTGCAATAGCTGGGCTGTTCGGGCTCGCTACATCCATGGCTTTCGCCTACCAGCGCGGCCGGGAGAACTCCGGCCAGAGCAGCATCTGGAATGGCGTTTATACGACCGCTCAGGCGGCGCGCGGTAAGGACACGTTTCAGCAGACCTGCAGCTCATGCCACAACGTCGATTTGAACGGCAGCGCTCGTGCCCCCGCCTTGCGCGGCGACGGTTTTCTCAAACACTGGGACAACGGAAGCACCCATGCCCTCTTCGTCAAGATGCGGGATTCGATGCCGGAGAATTCTCCGGAGGCCGTGTCGGAACAAGAAAAGGTCGATATTCTGGCTTACCTGCTCCAGGCCAACGGATTTCCGGCCGGCAAGACTGAGTTAAGCGTAAAAGAGATCGATAATATTCAGATTGTTCAAAAAGGCGCTCAGGCCACTCCCAACTTTGCTTTGGTGCGCGTGGTGGGCTGCCTGACGCCGGGCTCCGGAAGGAATTGGGCTCTGACGCAAAGCACCGAACCCGCCTTAACCAGAGAAGATAAACCCACAACGGCCGAGTTGCAAGATGCCGCGCAGACAGCGCTGGGCGCCGCCGCCTTTCAGCTCTTAAATACCGTCCCTTTCAAGCCCGCTTCCCTCGCGGGCCAAAAGGTGGAGGCGCGCGGCCTCCTGTATCGCGATTCCGGAAGGGATCTACTAAACCTCACCGCACTCGAAAGCACGGGAGCGAACTGCGGCAATTGACGTTTTATCGCGCGGCCAGTTGTTCGAGCAGGGCGGCGGCGGCGCTGCGATCGCGGCGGCTGGCGTGTGCGGCGTCCAACGGCATCTGGCCTTTCGCATTCTTAGCCTGCAGCGATGCCCCGTGCGCGACGAGGTAACGGATTATGTCCAGGTCGCCGCGTCCGGTCACGGCATAGTGCAGAGCCGTGTCGCCGCTCACGCCCGCGAGATGAATGTCCCCACCGTTGTCCAGGCAGAGTTGAATCGCGGCGATAGCTTCTTGGGGGGTGCCGCGATCGCGTGTGGGGACAGCCATGTTGCCGTCGCGATATCCGAGTCCCGCGGCGAGCATCAGCGCGGTATTTCCGTTCTTCATGCGCGCATTGGGATCCGCGTTGTGCGCCAGTAGCAATTTCATCACCGGCAAGTCCGCTGCCTTGGCGGCGCGGAGAAACGGCGTGGCGCCCGGACCCAAGGAAGGGTCACCGTCGGTGTGCGCTCGCTGGAATTGTACCGCCGTCAATGCCGCGTTCGGATCGGCTCCATGTTGCAGCAGGCTGTCGATCAGCTCCAGCGCGGTGACCTTCGAGGCCGCGGGGATCTCCGGCCGGCCGAACATCCACGGCAGAGAACTCACGTCGACGGCAGCGTAAAGAGCGGCCATCCCGGTGGTATCCGCGATATTGGGATCCGCTTTGAAGTCAAGGAGCATCTGCGCAAAATCGTAATGGTAGTTAATGATGGCCAGCACCAGCGCGGTGGCGTTGTCAGGATCGGTGGCGTTGACATCCGCCCCGCGCTCCAGGAGCACGCGCCCGGCCTGGAGCGCTCCCTCGCGCGCGGTATACATTAGGGGTGTCCAGGAGCCGTGCGAAAGCCGCGTCAGGCCGGCATTGCGGCGCGCGAACTCGGCGTGAGCGGACCGCTCGTTCACATCCGCTCCGGAGTCGAGCAAGGTGCTGACGGCGTCGGGATGATCGGCCCCTGCGGCCCAGATCAGCGCGGTTTCTCCATAGAATCCATCGCGCGTTTCCGTGCGGGCATCGTGGCTCAGCAGAGCATGCAATACCGCAACGTTTCCGGTGCGGGCGGCGGTCATGAGCACGGTTTCGCCCTCCGGAAGCGCATGATTTACGTTCGCTCCCGCGGCGGTCAATGCATTTACGATTTGTAGATTGCCGCCCTCGACCGCCAATACCAGCGGCGTGACGCCGTATCGATTCTCCGCATCCGCTGGGGCCCCCTTGGCCAATAGCGCCCGCACCTCCGCCACATTCTGGTCCCGGACGGCATAATCCAAAGGAGTGGTGCCGTCGGGATCGTTCGCGTACAGCACCGAGGCCAGCAGCAGCAGGGCGCTATAGCGAAATAACGCCATCGCTATTGCCCAGGTGTTCGATGTTGATACCGAACTGATCCGCTACCCCGAGCCATAAGTTTGCCACCGGCGTCTTGGGCTTTTGCAGCAGGTGGCGATGTCCGCGTCCGGCCAGACCGCCGACCGCAACCAAAGGCAGTGGGTCGGTGGCGTGTGCGTTGCCGTCCCCCATGCCGGCGCCGTAAAAAATCAAGGAATGATCGAGCAGGCTTCCGTCCCCATCGGGAGTGGCGCGAAGCTTTTCGACGAACTTGGCAAACTGCTGGACATGATAGAGATTGATCCTGGCGTTCTTGGCGATCTTGTCCGGATCGTTGCCATGATGCGAAATGGTGTGGTGCGGCTGATCCACGTCGATCTGCGGGTAGGTGCGCTGGCTGGCTTCGCGACACATCATGAACGTCACCACACGCGTCATGTCGGCCTGATAGGCCACGGTCTGCAGCTCAAACATGAGCGCGGCGTGTTCTTCGAACGACTCCGGGATGCCTTCCGGCGCATCCATGGTTACCTCTTCGGTATCCTTGCGCTTCTGGCGCCGGGCGATGCGCTGCTCGATTTCCCGAATATGGTCCAGGTAATCGCCGAGGCGCGCGCGGTCGCGCGGCCCTAATTCGGAGCGCAGATGCGTGGCCTCGTCGGTGACGCTGTCGAGAATGCTCTCATCCTCGGCCTGGTGCGCCTGCCGCTGTGCGCTCGAACCGGCCCGGCCGAACAAGCGCTCAAAAGCGACGCGCGGGTTGATCTCCATGGGTACCGGCGTGGTGGGCGAGCTCCAACACAGGGTGTTCATGTAAGCGCAACTGAACCCCGGCGTGCAACCGCCGATGTACCCGGTGAAATCTTCGGTGGCAAGTTCGAGCGACGAAAAGACCGTCTCCTGTCCGGTGTGCTTCGCGATGAGCTGGTCAATCGTTGGTCCTGCGAGGACGTCTTCGGCTTCCGTCTTCTTGGCGTAGACGCCCGTGAGCCAGCCGGCCGCGGCCACCGCATGATCGCCGATCGTAGTACCTGCCCGCGCGAGATTGCCGATGACTACCAACTGGTCCTGAAAAGGCGCCAGGGGCGCCAGGGTGGGCGTGAACTCAAAGCCGGCTCCATCGGTTTTCGGAATCCAGTTCTTCATGATCGCCCCGTTGGGGAAATAGACGAAACCGAGGCGCTTCGGCGCGATCGGAGCAGCCTTGAGAGCCGGACACATCGCGTCGAGAAAAGGCAACGCTATGATGGCGGAAAGTCCCCGCAGGAACGTTCGGCGGGGGAGCGCTTTCTGAAAGATAAACATGGTACTCCTATTAGTCCTCGGGCTTCTTCCTCATTTGAAACGGCAAACTGCGAACCACGCCCATAACGATCGACGAGAGGCGGTAATCCTCAGGCGCGGTCTGATGCAAGATGCGGCGGACCGCGGGCATATCGTAGGGCTCCAAACCCCGGCCGAGCGCATAAATCATGAGCTTTTCTGTGACCGCGCCGGCGAAAACCTCGGGCCGGGCGAGCAGGGCATTGCGCAGGCTCACCACTCCATTCACCTTAGTTCCGTCGGCCAACTGGCCGCTCGCATCGACGGGCTGGCCGGACTCCTCGGTCCGCCAGGCACCCACGGCATCATAGTTGTCGAGCGAAAAGCCGATGGGATCCATCAGCTTATGGCAACTGGCACAGATCGGATTGGCGCGATGAAGCTCCATCCGCGCGCGCAAGGATTTCGGTGGCGCTCCCTCGGCATTATCGGCCAATGGCGGTACCAGAGGCGGAGGCGGCGGCGGAGGAGCGTTGAGAAGATTCTCGAGGATCCATTTTCCGCGCACCACCGGGGATGTCCGGTCCGCATGCGAGGTCACCGTGAGAATACTGCCTTGGCCCAGAAGTCCTCTGCGCTCGTCTTGCGTCAGTGCCACGCGCCGCATGTTGCTTCCGTAAACTCCAGGGATGCCGTAGTGCTCCGCCAGCCGCTCGTCCAGGAATGTGTAGTTCGCGCGCAGCAGATCCAGTACGCTGCGGTTCTCGCGCAGAACGCTCGCAAACAGCATCTCGGTCTCTTTCCGGAAGTCCTGGCGAAGGTTGTCGTCGAAATCCGGAAACTCGGAAGAATTGGGACGCGCACTGCGCAAGTTGCGAAGTTGCAGCCACTGTCCGGCAAAGTTACTGACAAACCGCTCGCCACGCGGATCGGCTAACATGCGCTTGACCTCGGCTTCCTGCACCTCCGGACGTGCGAGTTTTCCGCTGCTGGCCAAATCCAGCAACCGGTCGTCGGGGATGCTGGACCATAGGAAGAAGGAGAGCCGGGAAGCCAGGTCCACGGGATCGATGGGATGCACCGTACCCGCCGGTAGATTCTCAGGACTGGTTTCCACACGAAAGAGGAACGAAGGACTCGCCAGGATGCGGCGCAGCGCCATCTGATATCCCCGCTCCGGGCCCCCCTTAGCGCGGCCCCGATCGTAAAACTCGACCAGCGGGCGCAGGTCGTCGTCCGTCACCGGCCGGCGATAAGCGCGCCGCGCAATGCGTCGCAGGACTTGGCGCACACAGGAGCCGGAATCCTCAGACGAAGATCCCTCCGACGAAGGTCCATAAGACACAGATCCGTAAGAGGGCGGGCCTTCCGGGCAGGACAGATCCAGATTACTTGCTCTGCCCCCGTTCTTCGCAGCGTTGTAGGGACCGTAGATCGCAATCGCCTCCAGATGAGGCCGGCCGGTAACTTCAAACGTATCGACGGAGCTGCGAATGAAGCCCTCCAAGCGCGCGGTGCCAAGTCCGCGCTTTTGGATGAACGTGGCGGTGATCTTGTGCCGGCAGGCCTTCACAGGGATGCGAATCCGGAAGCGGGCGTCGATCGCGTCCGAGCCATCTGTTGGATTGCGCATCTTCGCCAGATCGTCCGGACCGCCAAGGGTCCGCAAGAAGACCCGCTGATCGTCGATCGACAACTCCACCTGGTGGGGCCGTTCGATGCCGCGCATAATTTCGAGATTATTGCGGAAGAAGCTCAGACGGAACTCATATTCCGCATCGAGCGGAAAGGTGTGTTCCACGGCCATTCCCCCGACCGTCCCGAAGGGCAGACCTTCAATGTGTTGATCCTGCGAAAGGTCCTGGCGGGCACGGTAGGTATTGGAACCCGGTTGGATACTGGGATCGGCGAAGGCCAGGGCGCTCACCCGGTCCGCTGCGTCCAGATAGCGCTCCAGCAGCACCGAAGAGATGCCTAGGGCGCTGGCATTGTTGTCGAATCCGAAGGCGGAATCGTCGGGAGGCAGCAGATCGGTCACGTCCACTTCCAGGCCTAGCAGGTCCTCGATAGCGTTCGCATATTCGGTGCGGTTGAGGCGGTGCAGCAGCGGCTGGCCGGGATTGGGCTTTTCGGCGGCGGCGCGATCCAGTTCGGTTTCGAGCCATCGAACTAAGCCTCGGCGAGCGGCAGCACTGGGCTGCACAGCGCCCTGAGGAGGCATGGTGCCAGACCCGAGTTTCTGGATGACCTTCTCCCAGACCTCCGCGCCATCGGCGGGATGAGCGACATCCATCTTCTGAAGTGACAGTCCGGCTGTTCGCAATTTGTCACTGTGGCAGGTAAAGCAGTACTGCCTCAAAAAGGCGCCGGGGCCGGCTGGGTTTGCGCGGCAGCAATTCCAGATAGCAGACCGAGCGTCAACGCCGCTACGCAGCAACTGTACAATCGTATCGCTCCATGGCCGGGGTTCATGTCGAAAAAATCCGCACGTCCCTCGTAAATAACTAGCCGCATGACAAGTTTTTCATATCCATATTGGAACCGCAAGATCTGTTCCTTGATAAAGCCCTTCACCTGGAGATGAGCAGTGGTGACCAATAATGGCTATACAGAGATGACCAATAATGGCTACCGAGCGTGCAGCTGTTGTGCTCTTGCCCTCGCTTCTGACTTACTAACTCGTTTGTTGAATTTCGATTGTCGAGCATTCTGGTTTAGCCACGTGGCGGCCCCTCTGGTAGCCCGGATAAAGTCAAATGATACACATATCGGCCTTGCGTATTGACGTCCAACGTTCGTGCGGGTATGATCGGCCTACTTGTATCTTGTAAAGAGTTTCAGGATTAGCCTGACCATGACGAGCATGACTGTGTGGTCAGGAGTTGCAGCGCTAATTGCGCTTTTGAGGGGCGTATCCAAGTTTGCACAATCCAACCCCAGGACGATTACCGACCTTTCCAATCCAACCGGTCGCCCACGTGTATAGAGCCAAATCCTTTTGCATTCCTTTGGCGCTGCAAATCGGGCTTTGTCTCGCGTTGGCGCAGAACCAGAGGCTGAACGATAGGCATGTCGGCGATAACACCATGCCGGGGTGTATCCAGGCAATCGCCTGTTTACCTTTGTGCTGGACGGCAAGGCTCGAATGCCACAGACGGGAACTAAAGTAATGCGATAGGAGATTTCCGTGAGTCAGCGAATTTTCCCAATAATTGCCGGGCTGACAGCTGTGATGTCGATGGGTTTGCTGGCCGGTCAGTCGGCGTCATCTTCCGCCAAATCCAAGCAGGCCGCTAAGGATTCAAAGACCCCGTGGGGCGACCCGGATCTCCAGGGCACCTGGACCAGCGATGACACCCTATTCGTTCCCTTCGAGCGTCCGAAGAAATTCGGAACCCGGGCGACGCTCACCGAAGACGAGTTGAAGGAGCGCGAGAAGACCGTAGAGGGGAACCAGGAGTCCATCGCCACCGGCGGAGAGGGACACTCGCCCGCCAAAGCACAGGTGGATGCCGCCGCTAAGGGCGCTCCGCCGCCGCCTCCGGCACAGAGCAGGGCCGGCCGTGGCGTGGATTCGCAGCCCGTGCCTTTATTCTGGGGCGAGTTCGCGCGCCGTGTGTCGCACCAGGCTTCCGAGGTCGTCGACCCGCCGGATGGCCGCGTGCCCCCGCTAACACCTGAGGGACAGGCCAGGCTGGAGGCAAGGAACAAACTCATGCGGGACCCTGTGCCCGCATCCTGGTTGAACTGGAGCTATTATGATCGCTGCATCACGCGCGGCGTTGCCGGGTCCATTTTGCCTGCGGTCTACGGCAACGGCCTGGAGATTGTGCAGACGCCGGGATACGTCGCGATTCGCTACGAGATGGTCCACGATGTTCGCATTATTCCGACCGATGGCCGCCCGCACCTGAGCTCCAAAATCCGCTCCTACATGGGCGATCCAGTCGGTCATTGGGAAGGCAAGACGCTGGTGGTGGAGACCACGAATCTGCTGGGCGGCCGGTTGGGCGTCGGGGGTGGTGGTCCCGGGGGCGCGCCGTACAGCGAGGACATGAAATTCACCGAGCGTTTCACGCGCGTGAGCGACAACACCATCGATTACGAGTTGACGGTGGACGACCCGAAAACCTACACGGCCACCTGGAGAATCGCTTTCCCGATCACGCACGAGCCGGGGTATCGGCTCTTCGAGTACGCGTGCCATGAGGGAAACATGGCCATGCGCAATATGCTCAGCGCTGCGCGAGCCGAAGACAGGAAGGCTGCCGCCGAGTCAAGTAAACACTAAAAGCGAACCATAAGATTGGTGTACAGAGGAATGGTGAACATGCGAAAGGTATTCCAGGCGCTCTCGATCGCGATCGGTATCGGAACGTTGTCGGCACAACCGCGGCCTGCTGTCGTTAGCGTCGCAACGTTTCTGCATATCGTTTCGGACGTCGATCAATCGATCGAGTTTTATCGCGGGCTCGGCTTGGAGCCCACCGGCCACGCGGTCGAGCCCAAGTTGTTCGATAACCCTCCGGTGGCCACTATGTACGGCGTGCCCGGCCAGAAATATCGCGCCGCCGTACTGAAGGTTCCGGGAATAGTCCCATCCTTGAATATCGAATTGGTGCAATGGGGGCCGGCGCAAAAACCAGCGCACACTCCGGTGGCCGAGCCCGGCGCGATCACTCTCATCCTGCGCCGCACGGACGCCGCCAATGCCGGCACAACGCTGCACGATCCGGACGGATACCCGATCCAGGTGGTGCAAGCCGGGACTCCGGGAACGGATCTCAGCATCAGCGTGAGCGATATCGCCAAAACCGCCGGTACGTTTAGCAAGGTGCTCGGATTCAAGCCCGAGGGCGATTGGTTCATGGTCCCGGGCGCTTCCACACGCATCCGGTTGACGCAAGCGGCCAGCAGCGCCGGCGCGGCGATTCCTTTCCCCTCGCCCAGGGCGGGGAAGTGTGCGGCTGACCGCACACGATATTGCGGGGATGACCGCCGAACTGACCGCCGCCGGATTTACGATAGTAACCACCGGAGGGGTGCCGGTCCAGCTACCATTCAAGGGTCCTCAAGCGATCATCCTGCGGGAGCCGAGCGGCTTCGGGTTGCAACTCCTCGAAGCAAAGTGACAGGAACTATGACCAATAAGGAAGAGCAGCTCGATGGCCTGTCGTCCAGTGGCCATAGGAGCAGCGCGGGTACAATCAAAGAATTTGTAGTGGGGGCCAGCGCCGATGTTCTCGAAGGCGGGCGGCTGGTGGTTGATGCCGGTACGAAAACGATCGGGGTCTTTCGCGTCGAAGGCCGGCTTTATGCCTACGAAAACACTTGCCCGCATCAGTCCGGGCCGGTGTGTCAGGGCCTTGTCATCCCGGCTGTGAACGAGATTCTGGATCAGCAATGCGCCACTACCGGTTTTGCCTTCGACGAGGGTGACCTGAGGATCGTCTGCCCGTGGCATGGTTTCGAATTCAGCATCAAGACCGGCTGCCACCCCGCGGCGCCGCGATTCAGGCTCATTCCCGTGAACGTGGAGGAGTCCGGCGGGACGATCTATGTCAAGTTCTGAGACGTCAGCCGCCCTGGAAGCTCTAAATGCGGCGTCTCTCACTCCCCACGACATCCGCGCGGTCCTGAGCGCGGGCACGCGGTGGTATGCGTCGGCAGTGGAAGCTTCCGGACAGGAGTTTCCCCGGTAGACGCGACAATTTCAGCAACCGAAGCGGTGACGCTGGCCTGCGCACTGCTACGGGTTCAGGGCCTCACGCCATTCGATCTGGCGCTGTGGTTTTCGCGCTGCGCGCCCACATCTGGAGAGCAGGCTGGAGGACAAGCATGACCCCTGCAAAAGAAACTCTCGTCGCCAAACGCCACGAGACCCAGCAAATCACCACCGACACGGATTCGCGGGAAATTCTCGCCAACGCTAAGCGCGATATTGAACGCTACCACCTGGACGACTATTTCATCGTCGACGTCGATGCGCATCACGTCGAGTTCGACTCCTGGAACGAGGTCCTCGATCAAATAGAGGATCCGGTGCTGCGCCGCAACGGCCAGGTGATGGCGGGGACTTGGCCCAATGCACGAAACATCGCGTACAGCAACCATACCCCGGGCCTCACCTTTCAGGATGTGTCCGGCCGCATCCCCCATCAGGTGCAATTGCGCGAGCACGTCGACGTAAGCGACGGGCGGCATCGCGACCTGACTCTGGTGGGGCGTGCCTTGGAGTCCATTGGCATCGACATCCAAATCCTGTTTCCGCAGCCCATGCTCGAAATCGGCACGCACCCCAACGCCGAGATCGAAATCCAGCTCGTCACGGCCTACAACCGCTGGTTCACTGAGCGCATTCTGGCCCATGACCCGCGCATAAAGTCCATGCTGCCGCTTCCGTTCGTCTCGCCCGAGGCCTGCCTGCGCACTATTCGCGAATTTGCCGGCAAGCCCGGCGTAGTCGGCTTCCTGATCACCAGCCAGCGGCAAATCGGCGTATACCGTCCCGAGTATTTCCCCGTGTACCGCGAGTTGGAGGAGCGCGGATTACCGCTCGGTTTCCACGCCGGCTTCGACCCCATTGGAAGACAAGTCAATCGCTTCATCTCCGTGCACGCGCTTTCCTTCGTCGCCTGCAACATGGTGCACCTCACCAATTGGGTGATGAACGCGCTTCCTGAACGATTTCCGAAGCTGAACGTGATCTGGATCGAGAGCGGACTAGCGTGGCTGCCCTTTATAATGCAGCGGCTGGATCACGAATTCCTCATGCGCCAGTCTGATGCGCCCCTGCTCCAGAAACTACCCAGCGATTATATGCGGGACATGTACTACACCTCGCAACCCATGGAAGCCACGAATATGCGGCTGCTGCAGGCAACCCTGGAAGCCATCAACGCCGAAACGCAGCTTTTGTACTCGTCCGATTGGCCGCACTGGGACTTTGACGTTCCCGGGAAGATCGCCGGCTTGCCATTCCTCAGTGAGCAGGCTAAACGCAACATCCTCGGCGAGACCGCGCGCAAATTGTTCCGCCTATGAGTCGCGGCTTCTCAGTCTATTGATCATTAGAGTGATACTACCGGCGGCGATGTCGTACGCCATCGCTCAGACTCTCAGGACCTTTCGCGATCGTGATTCGTCGTCGCCTAGTCTCAGGCTCTGGCTCAGCATCTTTCTTTTGCCGAATTTATATGCACTGATTACCAGGGGAAGGAGATGTACTTCCGCCCCGGAAACAGACTTGGGAGCGCACTACGATTCGCCGCGAAAGGAAAAAACCGAACCGATGAAGAAGCTGAAGTCCACGCTCGAATCGACCAGACATGATCTCTTCGTCGCGTAGAATCGTGCCGGCGGGGATACCCTCGCGCGAAGGCCGATTCAACCGCCTATGAGCACTTGGTATTGGCGAAGCCGTCTATGCTGCATTGTTGTCGATAGAGCGCGTAACGAGTCCATTGTTCGAGACGTAATCCCTGCCGTCGAATCTGGACGGTCTCCCCTTGTCCTGACTGGTAAACCGATCATCTCAGGCGACTTGAATCTCACGGCTAAGGTTCGCTAGGGTATTCTGTGCTCAAGGGGAGTAGGCCGGAAGCAGCGCCGCTCAGTCAACGAGGCGCGGGCGGCCGTGCCGGAAGCGAGCAACAATTAATTCGCGCAACCGTCAAGGCTTCGGACCGGGCGTCTTCGGCCAAGCCCTTCGTTTGGAGCATCAACCGTCGTTCGGTCACGTGTTGTTGCGGCGGCAGCGTATTGCTGTTGGCGATGCCCTTATTCGGGTGTAACCTTCGCGTACAACACAAGTGTGAGGGATTTCGAAACCTCATCCAGCAGTGGCCGCATTCGCCCCGGGGCTTCAGCCGCCGTGGCGAACGCATCGTCGATTTCCGGTGGGCATGGGACGAGGCCTGCAAGCGGGCAGGGGTGCCGGACCTGAACTTTCATGACCTGCGTCGGACGGCCGTGCGCAACATGCGCCGCGCCGGTATCCCGCAAGTGATCCGCATGAAGATCAGCGGCCATAAAACAGACAACATGGAGCGCCGCTACAATATCGTCGATGCAGACGATCTGAGCATGGCCCGCACGCTTCTGGAAAACCGCAGGAAAACCACGTCAGACGGGGCTGAAAACGTAACCAAAAATGTAACCACGCTGGGAAAAATCACGATACCGGCGGATACACGCTCCTCTGAAGAATCAGCTAGGTAGGCCGTCAGGATACACCGCGATACAGCGGTTTCTGGCTTGAGGTGCTAGCGGGAGCAATCTCGTGGAGGTTCAAGTCCTCTCGACCGCACCATAACATTCCAAAGAATTTAGAGATCTCTTTGCTTGTATTTCCAGTTTTTTGGGGAAGACTGTAACCGCTTCGCATGATGGCCGGACCAACATGGTGTCGGCTAAAGGCCAATGTGGCGTAAAATTTCGGCTTCGCTCTTGGCCGTCGGCCGATCCGGCGCCCCCATGATTCGCTAACGGCCTGAAAATCCTAATCTGCGGCGGTCACACTCTTGGTAGCTCATCTGGTCTCAAGTGTGCCGATGTCAAATGCATGAGACCGGCAACGTACAGTTCATCTCGATCTATGGCAGGCGGCATTGCTGCACCCCGGCATAGGCCGCGCGCCCCTGATTCCTTCGCGCCGTTCCCCAACGGGCACTATTCACCGCGGACGGGTCCGCAGGTTGCAGCAGACAAAACATCAGGGGCGATTCTATGAATCAGACAGTCATCATCACTGGCACTTCCTCCGGCTACGGCAAAGCGACAGCACAGTTATTTCTCGATCGGGGTTGGAACGTAGTGGCCACCATGCGGACGCCGAAACCGGGCTTGTTCAGCGCACAAAACCATCTCTTGAAAATACTTCCGTTAGACGTGACCGATCCCGAAAGTATCCGCAATGCCATCAACGAAAGCATTGCCACCTTTGGGGCGATTGACGCGATCGTGAACAATGCCGGAATTGGTGTCGTGGGAGCCTTCGAAGCCACGTCGATGACGACGATCCGTGAGGTGTTCGAGACCAATACCTTCGGTGTGATGGCGGTGACGCAGGCCGTTATTCCTCTGTTCTGCAAACAGAGGTCAGGTGTGATCGTGAATGTGACATCGAGTGTGACGCTGGCCCGGATGCCGCTCGCCGCTGCCTACACCGCGAGCAAAGCAGCCGTCGAGGGATTCACCGGTTCGTTGGCGTTCGAGCTGGACTTTTTCGACGTGCGCGTGAAGCTCGTTGAACCGGGCTACGGTCCGGCCACTCGATTCACTGCCAATGGCGAATCCCGCATGCAGGGATTGATTCCTGAGGCGTATGCACCATTCGCCGAACCGATCTTCGCCGCATTCGCGCAGCCAACAGCGGTGACCATGGAATCCGACGTCGCAGAGGTGGTATGGCGGGCGGCAAACGATAGGACGGGACAACTCCGGTTCGCTGCGGGGGCTGACGCGATGGCTTTGGCTCAATCGAGATAGGTCCGGCTTTTTGCCGAAGTTTGGGGCACCGGAGGGACAGGAGTGCTTGGCTGGAACCAAACCAGCAAGGAACAACCGGTCTCGTTCGGAATGAGCAGTGTGTATTATCAATTGTGTACGCAAGCGGGATTGTGCATGCAGACAACGAAAGTTGGAATCCGGGAGTTTCGTGAGAACTTATCCAGCTTCCTGGAATCAAAGACGCCCGTGGCCATCACGCGGCACGGCGCGACCATCGGCATCTACGTCCCAACCAAACCCAAGCCGAGCCAAGCCGATCTGGAGGCACTTCGGGTCGCAGGTGAGAAGATGCAAGAGTTGATCGCTGCGGCGGGAACTACCAAGGATGAGCTCGTGGAGGATTTCCGCAAGCTGCGTCGCGAACGGCGGATGAAAAAGAGTTGACCATGTTGGTGCTCGACGCGAATATCCTGATTCGCGCCGTGCTTGGGTCCCGTGTACTCTCGCTACTTCGCAAGTACGCTGATCAAATTGAGTTTCTAGCACCCGATACCGCATTTCAGGAAGCCCGGGAGCATCTGCCTCAGATCTTGGAGCGGCGAAATGTGCCATTGGCTCCTGCGTTCGCAGTGCTCGAACTCGTGACGACGCTTGTACAGACCCTAGAAATTGAAGCCCACTCACGGTTTGAGTCCGTTGCCCGCGAGCGAATCGGCCGACGAGACGAAGACGATTGGCCGATTTTGGCCTCGACGCTCGCTTTGGACTACGAACGCCGGGAGAACCAGCGGCGGCACCACCATTCCCAAAACCACCAGCAATCGGCTGGAAAACGGCCGGTTTAGATACGGGCTGCTGAAGCGAAGGCCGAAGCCGACACCAGCGGCAACGATTTCCATGCAGCCACTTCGACCTGCCGCAGGATTACCTGGAATTCAAAGGGAGGAATCAGCACCCGCAGCCGCGCGCCGCCAACAAGCCGATGTTCCCGATGAATTCCCGATATCGACGCATATATTCCCCGGCGTCCCGATCCGTGCCCGCGCAGAGTTGTCGAATTAACGAGTGGACACTTGCGGGTTGGTTGCGACGAAGGTCTGCGCACTGGAAGGCGCTGTTGCTCCTTCGACAATTTCGCTGTTGCTAAGTGTCTTGCCATACAGGCCTTGTTGCCGGAGTCATCGGGTTTCAGGGTTACACTATCCAGATCGAAGCCCGCGAAGGCTCCCTTGGTGCGGCCGTAAAAAAGAAAGCTTTGCATTTGGGGTCGCCATGTGCCGACGCGCCATTTCTCCAAGCCGCTGAAGCGTCCGACCCGGTCGCGAAGCGATCAGAGAGCAGCTTGGAACGCAGGTCTTTGTCCATCGACAGAATTACGATGTTCATTTCTTCGCCACCGAGCTGCGCGCCCAGGCTGCCGCCATCCAGGGCAATCGCGCTCTGGTGCCGACCAGTTGCCACCATTCCGGCACGAAATGAATCCTCGTCCGTGGGCTACTCCAACCACAACGGCTCCTTTCTTGCATCCGGGAATAAGCACGACGCAATCGGCACTGGCGAGTTTTGCCGCCGGAATTTCGTGCCCGGATTGCGTCATCTTATGGAGGACAGCAGCGGCTTTTCCCAGTCGTGCGGTGGTGTCATCCGCGCCTGCCGCAGTGAAAACCGCGGCGATCGTCAAGAACAGGCGGTATTGTGCGTTTCGCATAAGTTGTCCTTTCGTGCTGGCTAAATGCACGCAACATTCGAGTTGGGTGCCTCGATGAAACATTCAGCAAACTTGAAGCTTTTCAGGCATAACTGGCTCACTTTTTGTGAGGGAACGCCGCAACGATGACCAGTTGTCGGCGCGTCGTATGGTCACCTGACACCCCACAACCGCTCACTATCTCAAAGCTGCCCATCGACAATGCATCCTGTTTGCACCGAAATCCACTTCTTGGTTCACGTTCAGGTAGAACATTGGAGGCATTAAAGTGCGCGAGCTGGCAGCGGAGGCGAGCGGAGATGAATATGTCTGGCCGCTCGATTTCAAGCACCGGGCGGATGTATTTCAGAGGCTCGGCCGTCACTGGGAAACCGACTGGGGAGCCGAAGCGGCATCCATCGCTTCGAACGCTCTCGAAGCGGTGATCTAAGCCTGGACACCAGTCCGCACTCTATTCACCGAGGCTGCACTCTGTTCACCGAACCCTAACCTTGTGCGCCTGATTTGCCGATACCTTAACCGGCGAATGCCTTATGTCAGAAGTGTCTGAACGCCGCAGGAAACCACGCCACAAGGCCGGCCGGACAGACGAGCCTCACTGGGTAATCCTATCCGGCGTGCCTGGGCCGGCCGCGGAAGTGCGGGCTAAAGTGGTGGACACCAACGAATTGGGCCTCGCGATTGAAACAGACTGCCGGCTGGAGCCAAACGCCGTTCTCACCGTAGACGGGCACTCTGGCGCGCATCGGCCGCGTCCGGGTGGTGGAGTGCAAACCGTTCCACGGCGGATTTCGGTCCGGACTTGCATTTGAGAATGGAAACGGGGCGGCGGCCGCGTCCGGCGAAGCGGTGCCAGACTATTACGAGCTGCTGCAAATCAGTCCCAATGCGGATCCGGATATGATCCATCGCGTCTATCGATTGCTGGCCCAGCGCTACCATCCGGACAATACAGTCACTGGCGACGAAATCGCATTCCGCGCCATCACCGACGCATACAAAGTGCTGAGCGAGCCCGAAAAACGCGCCGCGTACGACGTCAACCTGCACGCTTATCGCCAGGTTCGCTGGCGGATTTTCGATCAGCGACAGGCGTCCATCGGCAAGCTGGCGGAACGGTCCAAGCGCAAAGGGATTGTCGACCTGCTTTACACCAAGCGCTGCAATGAGCCCGAGAAGCCCACCATGAACCTGCACGAGCTGGAAGATCTGCTGGGCTGTCCGCGCGAGCATCTGGAGTTTAGCCTGTGGTATTTGAAGGAAAACGGCCTGGTGACGCGCATGGATAACGGCCGCTTTGCGGTCACCGCCAAAGGCGTCGATTGGGCCGAGCAGGAAGAGGCGGCCGAGCGGCTGCGTGAAGATCGGCTGCTCTCGGCCTCGCCCTTCGCTGAACATCACCGGAGCTGACGCACTCTTTGTTCCGCCGCGCTCCCGGCAGCGTGGTCTCGGCGGACGGCACGGTACAATGGCAATGATGGTTGCGGCCCCGGTGACGCTTTCCAAACTCAATGAATTGGAGGTGTCGCTCAATTCCACCATTCGCGGAAAACCTGAAGTGGTCCGGCTTTCCATGGTGTGTCTGCTGGCTCGCGGGCATCTGCTGATTGAGGACGTTCCTGGAGTAGGAAAAACCACGCTGGCGCAGGCGCTGGCGCGGTCCGTGCATTGCGGCTTTCACCGGCTGCAGTTTACCAGCGACATGCTGCCCAGCGACGTTCTGGGCGTCACCATTTATAACGCGCAGACCCAGGAGTTTCAGTTCAAACCCGGCCCGGTTTTTACGAATTTCCTGCTGGCCGATGAGATCAACCGCGCCACGCCGAAAACGCAATCGGCGCTGCTGGAAGCGATGAACGAGGTGCAAGTCACCATCGAGGGCCGTTCGCATACGCTGGAGCAGCCGTTCATGGTGGTGGCCACGCAGAATCCGGTGGAGCACCACGGTACCTATCCGCTGCCGGAAAGCCAGCTCGATCGCTTTCTGATGCGCATCCGCATCGGCTATCCGGAGCGCGACGCGGAACGGGAGATCGTGCGCGGACCGGAGGGAGCTCGTTCCGAGAACCTGGGGCCGGTGCTGTCCTCCGCCGAGTTGTTGCGCTTGCAGGAGCAGGCGGCCCAGGTGACTGTCGACGACAGCCTGGTGGATTACATGCTCGCGATCGTGGAGAAGACGCGCTCCCATGAATCGTTGTCGCTTGGGCGTTAGCCCGCGCGGATCGCAAGCGCTGTATCGCGCGGCGCAGGCGCTGGCGCTGGTGGAAGGCCGCGAATACGTGATCCCGGACGACATCAAGCGCCTGGTGGTCCCGGTGTTCGCGCATCGCATCGCGATCAATGCCCGCACGTCGCTCGCGCAGCGCAGCACGGAACTGAGCGAGCGCACGCTGCAAGAGATCATGACGCTGGTCGAGGTCCCGTTGTAGCGCGCCTCCAACTGAACCTATCCAAATGAAAACTGCAATTATCGGCCTGCCCATGGTAGGCAAGACATCGCTGTTCACCATTCTTACCGGCGTGCATGAAGCCACCCGCGTCGGACTGATGGAAGCGCGCGTGGGCATCACCAAGGTGCCGGATCCCCGGCTGGACGCGCTGGCGAAAATTTTCGAGCCGCCCAAGATCACGCACGCCACGGTTGAGTATCTCGACTTTCCCGGCCATTTCCAAGGAAGCGCTGCGGGACCCGAGCTATCTGGCCAGCATGCGCGTCGCCGACGCTCTGGCGCATGTTCTGCGGCTGTTTCAGAGCGACACCGTGCCGCACGAAAAAGGCTCGGTGGATCCGGTGCGCGACCTGGAAGACGTAGAGATCGAGCTGATCCTGAGCGACCTGGTGGTGGTGGAAAAGCGCATGGAGCGCGCTGGAGAAAGACCGCAAGAAGATCAAGAGCGCGGATCTGGATCGCGAGTTCGCGCTGCTGGAGCGATGCAAAGCGACGCTGGAACAAAACGTCGCGCTGCGCACTTTGGAGCTGACGCCGGAGGAAGAAAAGCTGATTCGCGGATTTCAGTTTCTTTCGCAAAAGCCGATGCTGTTCGTTTTGAATATCGGCGAGGAAGATGCCGGGCGGCTGCACGAAATCGAAGAAGAATATCGCAAGGGGCCGCTGGCCGGCCGCACCAACACGGCGGTCACCGCGATCTGCGGCAAGATCGAAGCGGAGCTGGCCGAGCTATCGCCCGAAGAAGCGCGCGAATATCTGGCCAGTTACGGCCTGAAAGATTCGGCGCTCGACCGGCTGATTTCCGCCACCTATTCGCTGCTCGGGCTGATGTCGTTTCTCACTGCCGGCGAGACCGAAGTCCGCGCCTGGACCATTCCGATGCACAGCCCGGCGCAGAAAGCCGCCGGCGCCATTCACAGCGATTTCGAGAAGAAATTCATCCGCGCCGAAGTGGTGAACTGGCAGGCGCTCATCGATCACGGCGGCTATCCCGGGCGTGCGCGAGAAAGGCCTGCTGCGCCTGGAAGGCAAAGAGTACATCGTCAAGGATGGGGACGTGCTGGTGATCCGGCACGGTTAGCGTTTCGGTTCGTAGTGCGGCCGTTGCGAGCACACCAGCGCGATGGCCGCCGCAATGAGACAGCCCCACGCAAACCAATCGCCGTGATTGGTGTAGAACGTGGTGCCGCTGCGATAAGCGAAATGCATATGTTCGACGAGTTCCTGATAGGGCGGAAGCTGCTCGTCAATGTGGCCCGCAGGATCGATCGCCGCGGTGATGCCGTCGTTGGTGGAGCGAATCAGCCAGCGGCTATTTTCCACCGCGCGCATCCGCGCGATCTCCAGGTGCTGCTCGCGCGCGGCGCTGTGGCCGAAATAGCCGTCGTTTGAAATATTCACCAGCAGATTCGCGCCGCCTTTCACGAACTGGCGCACTTCATCGGGGAAGACGGATTCGTAGCAGATGAACACGCCCAGCCGGTGCTCGGCGCCCATCGGGAAAACAACGATGCGGTTGCCGGGCGCGAAATCGCCCGCCTCCTGCGTGACGCGATTCACGAAGCCGAAAATCTTCGGGACGAATTCGCCGAACGGAACCAGGTTGATTTTGTCGTAGCGGTCGACCAGCGTGCCGTCGGGCCGCAGCAATACGGCTGAATTGAGCGGCGCGCCTTCCGGCGTTTCGGCCACGGTGCCGAACAGAAAATAGGCATGCGCGCGTTGCGCCAGTTGCATCGCTTCCTGATGAAACCGAGGATCGCGATAGAAGTAGAACGGGCCGGGGCTTTCCGGCCAAATGATGAGTTGCTCGGAGCCCTGCAGCGACGCTTCCAGCGACTCCATGATCAGGTGTTCGCGCTCGGCGCCGAAGGACGCATAGGTCCATTCCTCCTCGGCCGGCAGGTTGGGCTGAACCACCACGCGCGGTCTCGGTTGGCGTTTCGCGCGGCGGCAAATCGGGCAGCAGCAGGAGCGCGGGGACGATGGCCAGCCAATAGAGATTTTTGCGTCCGCGCCGCAGAATCAGAAGCGCCACCACCGCGGACGTCAGCGCGAAGAGGAACGAAATGCCGTAGACGCCGACGAACGGCGCCATGCGCAGAGGCAATGGCATGTCGATTCCCGCGTTGCCCAGCGTCGAGCCAGGCGAAGCCGAACGTTCCGTGCGTGCGCTCGATACCGGTCCACAGCGCGGCGATGGCGGGAATCGCATAGCGGGTTTCGAGCAGCACCGCGGCCAGCAAACTAAACAGCGCCAGGTGCAGCGCCTTCAAAACACAAAAGAGCGCGAACGTTCCCCAGCTTCCCCAGTGCCCCATGCCGCCGTGGACTTCGAGAACGAACTGGATCCAATAACAGATCGCGAACCAATAGACGATGCCCGGCGAACTCGCCGAGCAGAAAACGCCATAGCGGCCGAGGTTCCCGCGCAGAGCGCGATCAGCAGCGGCGTCAGCGCGATGGGCGCAAGCCACGGCAAACCGAAGCCCGGAAAAATCAAATTGGGATAGAGCAGAACGAGAAGCAGCGCCGAGAGCAATGCCAGGCGTGAAGTTGCGGATTAAATTCCTCAATATTTCCGCATGATCGGATTCTTGAAGCCCGCCGATTCCAGACTGGTGCGGGTTTGGGCCTGCGTGGGCGCATCCGGCAGCGGCCCAACCAAAACGCGGAAGATGCCGTCCTTGGGCGCGGGCGCGAGCACCACGTGGAATCCTTTCTTGCCGAGCGCTTCGGCGATGATCTCGGCATCCGGCCGCGCGGTCGCCACTACCTGCCAATACTCGCCGCTGGCCGGCTCTCCGGCCGCGGCGGCACGTTCGACCGGGGCGCTCGCGGGGGCGGCGATGGCGAGGGCTTGGCTTTTGATTGCTTTGGCGCAGGCTTGGCGGGCAGCCGGTGGCGCGGGCTTGCGCCGGCTTGGTGGACTCCGGAGGCGTGGAATCGGCTGGCGGCGTAGTGCGGAATCAGCGGCCGAGGGCGCCGTGGCTTGTTCGACGCCGTGGCAGGATCTGGCGTGGCGCTGGAGGAATCGGCGGTCTGGTCCGGTTGGGCTTTTCGTTGCGGGCTGTCTCCGACGCGCCCGGCGACGAGTTGCGCCCGACGATGTAGCCCATGGAGAAGAACACTCCAAGCAGGATCACGACAATCAGAAACACGCTGATCAACTGGCGGTTTCCGAGTACTAACTCAAACTCTCCCTCGTCGTTCTTCGGCAAGATGTTTTAGCCTTCCTCTTTCTTCCCCGCGAACTTGTCCAGCGCCCTTCCTACAGATGAGAGTATATCGATGGGCAGTGGGAAAACAACCGTGGTGTTCTTGTCGGCGCCGATTTCCACCAGCGTCTGCAGGTAGCGGAGTGTAAGAGCGGCGGGCTGGCGCTGGATCAACTCGGCGGCCATGGCTAGTTTCTCGGCTGCCATGTACTCGCCCTCGGCGTGGATGATCTTGGCGCGCCGGTCGCGTTCGGCCTCGGCTTGCCGGCCGATGGCCCGGATCATTTGCTCGGGAAGATCCACTTGTTTCACTTCAACCACGGTCACCTTGACGCCCCAGGGTCCGGTATGCGCATCGAGCACCGATTGAAGGCGAAGATTTAGTTTCTCGCGCTGGCTGAGCAGCTCATCCAGCTCCACTTCACCGAGAGCGCTGCGCAGCGTGGTTTGCGACACTTGCGAGGTGGCGTAGAGAAAATTGGAAACCTCCAGAACCGCCTTGGTGGGATCCAAAACGCGGAAATAGACCACCGCATTTACCTTCACCGTCACGTTGTCGCGCGTGATCACGTCCTGCGGAGGCACTTCCATGGCTTCAATTCGCAGCGAGATGCGCACGATGCGATCGATGGGAGCGAAAACCAGGATGACGCCCGGGCCTTTGGGATGCGGGAGCACGCGGCCCAAGCGGAAAATCACGCCGCGCTCATACTCCGCCAGAATCTTGATGGACGAGAGTAAATAAATCACCACGATCAGAACTGGAATTACGAGGGTGAGATCAGGCATAGGGGTTTCTCCGGAGCCATTTCACTATACACCGCGTCTCGATGGAACGCCTGGCTAGGCACCGTTCCTTGTGGTTGCTCCTCGCCTTTGAAACTTACAGAGCCCCGACCGCGGGGGTGGTACCAATCCGGTACCAAGCCAGTTTGCCGGTCCCGGTTCGGCAGGGTACAATCATTCCACGATAAATCGAAGGTCGGGATTCATTCTAGTATTCATTTCTAGATCGGAGGAACCCCACCATGTTGAAATCGCGGCGGCTCGGCAAAGATGCCCAGTTGCAAAAGGCCAGCGAGTCCTCACCCAATGCGCCACTGGCGCCCGGTGCTGCGGGGTCGGGCGTGGCACAGATCCAGGACCTGCTCGCCGATCTTGGATATAACTTGCCACGATCGATGAAGCGCAAGGGCGCCGATGGCATTTTCGGTCCGGAGACCGAAGCAGCGGTAAAAGCCTTTCAGCAAAAATACCGTTTGAAACCGGACGGTCTGGTCGGACCGAAAACCTTGGCTGCGCTGGAGGCGATCATTGCCCGATTCCCAGCTTTGGAGTCTCCCCTGCCTCATACTGAGACCGCCGTTTCGACATATGACTCGGCCGTCTCGGTTTATCAGCGGCACACCGCAACCTGGTAGCTTATGCGGAATTACAACCTTGGTGATGGCTCAACCATCGACCTGGAGATCACGCCTTCGCTTCAGCCGGCTAACGGGAAGGCTGCGTTGCGAATCCCCGACCCTGTTTTTCCCGAGATCAAGGGCACGCTGCGGCCGTATCCGGACCGGCCTTTGGGATCCACTTCGTCCACCATCATGAGCGCGACGGCGGAACTCACCCTACGGTCGTCCAGGAGCGGCTATTGGATTGGTTTTAAGCAGCTGGCAATGCTCAAAGGATTGACTGATCTCTACGCGGGGTTCAAAGACCAGGACGGTTCCATTACGCAGGGCACCACCGATCTGAACGGTACGTGGTTTATGGATTGCGAGTTCAACCAGGTGGGTTCGCGCCTTGCCGCTACCGGGCTGCCATTTTATGACGCCAAGATCCTGGTGCGCTCGGGTTCTCAAGTTACCATCAGTATGCAAGATCAGCCGGGCGGCGGCGCGCGGCGTTTGCAACGCCGGAACACATTGCGAGACCGCTGGAACTTCCTTCTGACCTCCGGCGCGGCCATTGATTTCGTTACTTTCGTAGTGGTGGAGCGCCCGGACGGCAAACACATTCCGGTGGAGGGATTCGCGTGGACATACCGGCGCGACATCGACATGTCCTGGAGGAACGGGCAGCCTTCGATTGCAAGCGATAGCGGCGGAGCGAGCCTGGATACAAAGTTTGTCAGCATTCCATCGGGCGATAGCCGCGAGGCTCTGCTGGCAAACCTGACGCTCAAAGAGTCCGACACCGTGGTGTTCAAGATCAACGACTCGATGACCCGGGCCCAGCGCGGGCCGACTGCGGGATATCAAATCAAGGAAGATTCGAACTACACGGGCGAAGTTACCAAAGAGTTTCAATCTCGTATGAACAACCAGTTCTTCTGACGTCTTTCGCCGCCTTCGCTTTCGGTCGATATAATAAAGACAGGTGCTAGAAAGCAAATCCAATCGCCGGAAGCTGATCCAGTATCTGCTCTTCGGGGTCGCTGTCCTATGGATCGCGTTCGCCTGGCAAAGCTGGAGCGATCAGAAGGCCGGCGTCAGGCCGGTGAAGGATCGCACACGGGTGGCCGACCTCACATTTCCCGAGCTTAACGGCGGCTCCTGGCGCCTGTCCGATCATCGCGGTGAAGTGGTGCTGATCAACTATTGGGCCAGTTGGTGCGCTCCTTGCCGGCAGGAGACGCCCGGATTGATCGACCTGGCGCGCGATTATCGATACAAAGGGCTGTCGATCGTGGGCGTCTCCATGGATGAGGGCGGCAAAACCGCCGTCGAATCGTTCCTGCGCGAATTCCATTTGCCCTACCCGGTGCTCATGCCCGATCTTGCATTACCGTCGGCCCCAGCCATTGACGCGCTGCCTACTTCTGTGTTGGTGGATCGAAACGGCCGCGCGGCGAAGTCTTACGTGGGCGCGGTACGGGAGACGGTGTTTCGGGCAGACGTGGACCGGCTATTGGCGGAGCAAGCTGCGCCCTCCTTGAGCGTCAAAGATTGAAGTTATGAAAAAACTGGGCGTGTATTTGGTTGCCGCCGCCGTTGTATTTGGACTCGGTGCGGCAGTGTCTGCGCAGAAGGCCAAGAAGCACCGCGTGGTTATCGATGTCACCATGGCCGGTCCGGACGCCTGGGGGCCCGTGCTCAACGGCATCGAAAATGTGCAGAAAGCGTTCGGCGCGGAGAACGTCGAAATCGAAGCCGTGGCTCATGAGAAGGGATTAGGCATGGTGGTGAAGGCGAGCGACCCCGGCCTGGTTGAACGCATGCAACGAATTGCTGCCACGGGAGTGGTGTTCGCCGCTTGCGAGAACAGCATGCGGCACCAGCACGTTTCGAAAAGCGATCTCTTCTCCTTCGACATCACCGTGGATTCCGGCGCGGCTGAGCTGATTCGCAAGCAGGAAGCGGGCTGGGCCTATATCAAGGCCGGACAGTAAATACCGGCACCGGCGTTTCGCGCAGAACCCCTGGTACTTTAAGCAGGCTTCGGTTTCCCTGGTTTGATATATAATTGTCGAAACCCATGTGGAAACAGCTTGCCTTTAGCGGCATTATGGCCGTCGGTTTGTTGTGCGCGCCGGCGCCCGCTCAGATTCAATTCGACAATATTCAGCGCGAACGAGCCCGGCAGATGCTGCGCGATGTTCGTGACGCGATTGAGCATCACTATTATGACCCCACTTATCACGGCGTTGACATGGACGCGCGTTTTAAAGCGGCGGATATCGGATTGCAGTCCGTGAACAATCTGGGCGCCGCGCTGACAACTATCGGCGAGACACTGGATGCGCTCAAGGATTCGCATACCTTTTTCCTGCCGCCCTCCCGCAATACTCACCGGGAATATGGCTATATCCAGGCGATGATCGGCGACCGCTGCTTCATAACGGCGGTCCGGCCGGATCGCGATGCCTCGGAAAAACTGGCCGCCGGCGACGAAGTGCTTACCTGGCAGGGATTCAAGCCGCAGCGCGAAACTCTCTGGACAATGACTTACATTTTCAATACGCTGTTGTCGCTGCCCGCCATGAATCTTGGGGTGCGCGGCCCGGATGGAGCCACTCGATCCGTGCAAGTGACACCGAAAGTGACCCGCGAGAAGCAAGTATTGGATCTGAACAACGATAACGACTTCTGGAAGCTGGTGCGGGACCAGGAGGACGGCGAACGCGATAACCGGCAAAGGCTGGCAAATTTCGGCAATACGTTGCTGATTTGGAAGATGCCGGAATTCGCTATGACGGACGAGGAAGTGGATCATCTCATCAAAGATGCGCGCAAGTACACGACACTGATCATGGATTTACGCGGGAATCCGGGCGGCTACGTAAAAACGCTGGAGCGCGTGGTGGGTGGAGTGATCGATCACGACGTGACGATCGCCAAGCGCGTGGGCCGTAAGTCCGATCTCAAGCCGGAGATTGCAAAATCCCGCGGCGAGAGCGCATTTTCGGGCAAGTTAATCGTGCTAGTGGACAGCCGGTCGGCATCGGCGGCGGAACTGTTCGCGCGCGTCGTCCAGATCGAGCATCGCGGCACCGTCCTCGGGGATCACAGCTCGGGGTCGGTCATGGAGGCGCGCCATTACCAGTTCCATCAAGGCACCGATGTGCAGATTTTCTACGGGGCGTCGATCACCGATGCCGATCTCATCATGGGCGATGGCAAGAGCCTGGAGCACAGCGGCGTGGTTCCGGACGAAGTGATTTTGCCGTCGGCAGCCGATCTTGTAGCCGGCCGCGATCCGGTGCTGGCGAGAGCCGCGAAGCTGGCCGGCGTGGAATTGGATCCCCTGAAGGCGGGACAGCTTTTCCCCGTGGAATGGCGCAAGGACTAATCGCCGGGCGGCTTACTTCTTGGCGGGCCAGCCAGTCCACACGCCATACGGCACAGGCGTCACCAGCGCTTCAATGCGATTGATCTTGCCATCCACAATTTTGAAGAGCTCACAATTTTTGAAGAGCTCCTCGATGAAAAACGAATACGGCTGGTCGAGTGGCGGATTCACTTTGTGCTCGATGTCGTCGTTCCAGGTGATGGTTTTGTTCTTGCCGGCATGATCGAAACGGACGATCGCCAGCACCATGCGCCGTTCTTCATCCACCACCGGAAAGCGCCGTTCCTCCACGCGTGTGATCACTTTGGTAAATCCGGTGGCAAACTGCGCGCCGTAGCTCATGCGCGTGACCGGACTCTTGCTGGTGGGATCGTTGGAGGTGATCACGCCATTCTCGATGCGCTGGCAATCTTTGTCGAAGGGCGTGTTCTTGTCGGTGCCTGCTTCCATTCCTTCGAAGTGCGAATTTGCGACGCGGATCAGCTCGGCGCGCGGGCGGCGTTCGGAAGGCGCCAGGGCTTGATGGAAGATCGGTTTGTCCACCAGGTTTTGCGGCTCGGAAAACACACTTCAGCCGCAGCCCGAAAATAACGGGATGGCCGTGTTCTTCAATGGTGCCGAAGAAGCCTACTCGCCTGGCTTGTGGATCGGCGAAATAAAACTTTTAATTGCCAAGCGTGACCGTCGGGCCCCACATGCCGTCGCCGAGTTTGAGCTCTCGTCCGTTTTCGGTGTCGCGCGCGTTCTTGGCCAGCGGCAACCGGGAGGGATCGTGCGCCACCAGCGCTGCCAGATATTGATTGACGAACCTTCGAGGCACGCGCGGTCGCAAGCCTCCGCGGTCCTGGCAGCAGGTGGCGCGATCGCCATTCCGCCCAGCAACAGGACTCCAACCGATACGATTCGCAAAATTCACGCCGGTAGACGATCGAAAATGGGCGGGTGAGTCAAATTGTGGTGTTGACAGCGATGCTATCAATGATTGCAGTGCTAGCATTGAATTGCATGGCAAGCCTCACGATCCGGCGATTGGACGATGCCGTCAAGGCGCGGCTCCGCATCCGGGCGGCGCGCCACGGCCGTTCGATGGAAGAGGAGGCGCGGCAGCTGCTCAGTACCGCGCTCAAGAACGAGCAGCCGAAGCGATCGGAGAATCTTGCTGACTCGATCCGCCGTCTCGTCGCCCCGCTGGGTGGAGTGGAACTGGAGCTCCCGCCGCGTGAGCCGATTCGCCGTCCGCCCGATTTCAAGTGATTATCCTGGACACCAATGCAGTGTCTGAAACGCTGAAACCAGTGCCCGAGGAAGTAGTTCTGCGCTGGCTGGCCTGGCAGGAACGATCCAATGTTTTCGTCACTGTGATTACGCAAGCTGAAATGCTCTACGGAATCGAAGTGCTGCCCTCCGGGAAACGCAAGCTGCGCTTGTTGGAACTGACGGGAAAGCTTTTCGGGGATGAGGGCTTTGAGGGACGTGTTCTTCCTTTCGGCCACGAAGCGGCGCGGGAATTTGCCAAGATTGCCGTTTCACGCAAAACGTCTGGACGCCCGATTTCTCAGTTCGACGCCATGATCGCCGCGATCACGCGCGCGAATCGGGCTACGCTCGCGACCCGCGATACGGCGAATTTCGAACATTGCGGCATTCGGCTGGTGAATCCCTGGACCGCTTGACCGCCCTTCTGCCGTGCGCGGCGGCGATGTACACTATTAGCTACCTGAAAGGAGCGAACGTGAAAACCAGGTTCTTAGCTGCTCTCCTGTTCGCCATCGCGCCCGCCGCCATGGCTCAATCTCTGGCGGGCCTGTGGGACGCCACCATCACCTTCAATGGCCAGGATATTCCGTTCCGGTTGCAGATCGCCGGAGACGGATCGAACATTCAGGGTTGGTTCTTCAACGGCAATGAAAAGGAAGTCTCGAGCGGCGGCAGCTTTCATGACGAAAATCTGGTGCTGAATTTCGATTCTTACGCCGCGAAGCTGGAAGCCAAACTCCAAGATGGCGCGCTGGTGGGCCAGTACGGGCCGATGCTGAAGAAGGTCTATCCGGTGACCGCGCATCGCCACGTGGCTGAGTCCGGCACAAGCGCCAGTGCCCCATCGATTGATGGTCTATGGGAAGTGGCGGTGAAAAGCTCCAAGGGCGAGAAGGCGTGGCGGATGATCGTGCAGGAGAAAAGCGCGTCAAATGTTTCGGCAGCGATTCTGCGCGTGGATGGAGACACCGGCGCGCTGACCGGTGAATATAAGGATGGCAAGTTCGTGCTGAGTCATTTCTCGGGCGGACGGCCGTCGCTGGTGATCCTGACGCCCGCGGCGGATGGAACGCTCGCGATCGACATGACCGATCTGCATGGCAAGAGCGAACTCACCGCCAGAAGGCCCGACGTCGCTCGCGCCAAAGGACTGCCGCCGCCCACCGATCCCGACAAGAATACTTCCGTCAAGGACCCGTCCCAACCGTTCCGGTTTAGCTTCCCAGATATGAACGGCAAAATTGTTTCGAACACCGACGCTCGCTTCCAGGGGAAAGTAGTGCTGGTCAATGTCACCGGAAGCTGGTGCCCCAACTGCCACGACGAAGCGCCGTTCCTGGCCGAACTGTACCGCAAGTATCACAACCAGGGGCTGGAAGTTGTGGCGCTCTCGTTTGAGGAAGAGGATCAGCTCAAGAATCCCACCCGGCTGCGCGCGTTCATCAAGGAATACGGAATCGGCTATACCGTGCTGCTAGGCGGCACGCCCGATGATCGCGACGCCAAGCTGACCCAGCCGGTAAATCTCAACTCCTGGCCGACTACGTTTTTCCTCGGCCGCGATGGACGGGTGCGCTATGTGCACTCCGGGTTCCCGGGACCGGCCAGTGGCGCTCTCTATCATAAGGCCGTCAAGGAATTCTACGCGCAGGTAGACAGCCTGCTCGCGGAAAACCACACTTCGACGCGCTAGTGTTACGACGCGACTTCTTGACTGGACTGGCCGCGCTGGGCGCCGGCCGGCTGCTAGCGGATGCGAAGGCGAAGTCCGGCCGCATCGATGTCCATCATCATTTCTTTCCTCCGGACTATGTAGCGGCGATCACGGCCCTGGGGGCAGCCGCTTCGCCCGCATGGAGTGCGATGACATCGCTCGAAGAGATGGACCGAAGCGGCATTGGCACTTCCATCCTCTCGCTCAGCCCTCCCAGCGTTTGGACTGGAGACGTTGCCAAGAGCCGGACCATCGCTCGCAACGCCAATGAATATGGGGCCAGAATGGCCGCCGATCATCCCGGCCGCTTTCGACTGTTTGCGGCGCTGCCTTTGCCAGATACCGAAGGCAGCCTGCGCGAGATGGAATACGCGTTGGAAACGCTGCACGCATCCGGAATCGGACTGATGACCAGCTACGGAAATAGGTGGTTGGGCGACGCCATGTTTCAGCCAGTTTGGAGGGAACTCGACCGGCGCAAGGCCGTGGTTTATACGCATCCCATTACGCCGGCGTGTTGCGGGAATCTGAACGATGACGTTCCCGCGGTTGCGATCGAATGGGCCACCGACACTACGCGCACCATCGCGAGCCTGGTGTTCACTGGCGTGGCCGCGCGTTACCCCGATATCCGCTGGATCTTTTCGCACGGCGGTGGAACCATGCCGTTTCTGCTGAGCCGCTTCCAGTATCAGGAAAAGACCATGAAAGACCGAGCCGCGCGCCTTCCCAACGGCCTGATGCATGAGCTGCAGAAGTTTTACTACGATACGGCGCAGGCTAACCATCCCGGGGCATTGGCCGCGCTGCTCAAGCTGGTGACGGCGGAGCAATTGTTGTTCGGCACGGATTTTCCCTACCGCGATGGAGCGGAGGTAATCGCCGGGTTGAACGCGCATGCGTTCTCAGACAAGGAACTCGCGGCCATCGAGCGGAACAATGCGCTGCGCTTCATCCCCGGTCTCAGTTAGATTGCCGGACGCCACTGCAATCCATCGAATCGCGCATAATCGCGATCGTTGGTGATCCATTCGCAGCCAGATTCTATGGCCAAGGCTGCCAGCCAGGCGTCCTGGATCAGATTTCCGTAAGCGTTCGCGCTCTGGCACAGTCTCGTAAAGATACCCCAGTGACGCGGCCCGGGCTGAATGATCTGGCAATGGGGCTGATCCAGGAGCGTTGATGCGAAGGCCAACGCTTCCGCCAAGCGGCTGGGACGCACGAAAATGCGTCGATGGGTTGCCAGACGGATCACGCTAGCCAGAACTTGCGGCGACATCCCATAAGCCATGTCTCCGTTCACCACGCCCTCCAGCCAGGTTCGATGCGCGGCATGATTCTCAGCGTCGGAACGGAATGCATAGAGCAGGACGTTCACATCCGGCAGAATCACCCACGGCCTTCCATAATGTCTTCCAGGGCGGCGCTGTCATTGAGATCAACGCCCGGAAGTACCCCTCCGTCGGCGCTGCTCACCGGGAGTTTTACTCGTTCGCGGGGCTGCTGCACGGGGGATTGCACCAGCACCAGCCTCAGACCTTGTTCTATAAGGGCAGTCACCGTTTGTCCTCTCTTTTCTGCTTCTCGCTTGACTTGGTTCATTAGGCCCTCACTAATTCTCACGGTCGTTCTCATATGTCTAGACATATCATAGTTGGTGACAATATGTCAAACGGATTGATCCGTCCGCTCTGAGTGGTCGATTTGACAACCGTCAGTTCCTTGAGTATTCTTATAAGGGTTTGGCGAGTTGTGTCTTCTGCTCCCGTGCTACCGCTCTTTAGTGAAAGAGCCCGGCCGGGGGCCGGCCCCGATGTCCTAGCGGTTTTTCAGCCACCGGGATATGGGCTTGTCCAGAGCAAGTACCCTCGCAGCTTGTAGTTTCCGCGGTTGGGCTTTTAGCCTGCCGTCGCTTGTCATTTTAGTTAATCAGTTGTCATCGAACAATTTAACGTCTCAAGGGGAGATGCGTGCCGACGTTTAATCAACTCGTGCGAAAAGGGCGGAGACCGCCACGTTACAAGACTGCTAGTCCGGCGCTACAAGCCTGTCCGCAGAAGCGCGGCGTGTGTACTCGCGTGTACACCACCACCCCCAAGAAGCCGAACTCAGCGCTGCGGAAAGTGGCGCGCGTGCGCCTCACCAACGGAATCGAAGTGACCACGTATATTCCTGGCGTCGGCCACAATTTGCAGGAACACTCCATCGTGTTGATTCGCGGCGGCCGCGTGAAGGATCTGCCGGGCGTGCGCTATCACGTGGTGCGCGGGACATTGGATGCGGCCGGAGTCGCCGACCGCAAACAGGGACGATCGAAATACGGGGCCAAGAGGCCTAAAGGGCCGTCCAAGTGATGACCCCCAAGGGACGAGAGAAATAGGATATGCCACGCAGACGCAGACCTGAGCCTCGCGAGATCCTGCCGGATCCGATTTATAACTCCACGCTGGCGGAGAAATTCATCAACTCCATGATGTGGGACGGCAAGAAGAACACCTCCCAGCGGATCTTCTACGGAGCAATGGACAAGATCAAGGAGCGGACCGCCGACGATCCGTTGAAGCTTTTCAAGAAGGCTGTGGAGAATGCCAAGCCCTTGCTCGAAGTGAAGACGCGGCGCGTGGGCGGCGCGAACTATCAAGTTCCGGTGGAGGTTTCGCAGAACCGCCGGGTTAGTTTGGCGATTCGCTGGATTTTGCAGAACGCCCGCAGCCGGCCCGACAAAGGCATGCCGGACAAGCTGGCCAATGAGTTGACGGATGCCGCGAACATGCGCGGCGGAGCAATCAAGAAGAAGGACGACGTTCACCGCATGGCGGAAGCAAACAAGGCTTTCGCTCATTACCGTTGGTAGCCGGGTTGTAGGTTTATTTTTATGGCACGTACTGTACCGATCCAAAAGATGAGGAACATCGGCATCATGGCCCACATTGATGCCGGTAAAACCACCACTACCGAGCGTGTGCTTTATTACACCGGTCGCACCCACAAGATCGGCGAGGTTCATGAGGGCACCGCCATTATGGACTGGATGGAGCAAGAGCAGGAGCGGGGGATCACGATTACGTCGGCCGCCACCACGTGCCAGTGGCGCGACATCACGATCAACATTATCGACACTCCCGGCCACGTGGATTTCACGGCCGAAGTGGAACGCAGCTTGCGAGTGCTGGATGGCGCGGTGGCGGTATTCGACGCCGTCGCGGGCGTACAGCCGCAATCGGAAACCGTGTGGCGCCAGGCCGACAAGTACGGTGTTCCGCGCATTTGCTTCATCAACAAGATGGATCGCGTGGGCGCGGATTATTATCACGCCATCGACACCATCGTTGACCGGCTCAAATGCCTGCCGGTGGCAATCCAACTCCCGGTGGGCGCCGAAGATCAGTTCAAAGGCACGGTGGACCTGGTCACTATGAAAGCTCGCATCTGGCGCGATGAGACGCTGGGCGCCGAGTTCGATGAAGTAGAGATCCCGGCCGATCTGCTGGAAAAAGCCAAGTCGTACCGCGAGCAGATGATCGAAGCCATCGCGGAATCGGACGACCATTTGTTCGCCAAGTTTGTGGAAGGCACCCCGATCTCTGAGAAGGAGATTATGGAGGGCATCCGCAAGGCGACTATCACGCAGAAGATTTTCCCGGTGATCTGTGGTTCGGCGTTCAAGAACAAGGGCGTGCAGAACCTGCTGGATGCGGTGGTGGATTACCTGCCTTCGCCGTTGGACATTCCGCCGGTGCAAGGCGTTCTTCCCGATAATCCCGCTATTACCGAAGAGCTTCCCCCGTCCGATGATGCGCCATTTTCGGCGCTGGTGTTTAAGATCATGACGGACCCGTTCGTTGGCCAGCTGGCGTTCATCCGGGTTTATTCGGGACGCCTGGCCGCGGGCGAATCGGTGTTCAATGTCGCGAAAAATCGCAGGGAGCGCGTGGGGCGTCTGGTGAAGATGCACGCCAACAAGCGCGAGGACATTCAGGAAATTCTGGCTGGCGATATCTGCGCGGCGGTCTTGAAGAACGTCTCGACCGGCGATACCATCTGCGACGAAAAGAAGCCGATCCTGCTCGAAAATATCGACTTCCCGGAGCCCGTGATTCAGCTGGCGATCGAGCCCAAGACCAAGGCCGATCAGGAAAAGCTGGGCATGGCGATACAGAAGCTGGTGCAGGAAGATCCGACGCTGCGCGTGAATACGGATCCCGACACCGGGCAAACGATTTTGGCCGGAATGGGCGAACTGCACCTCGAGATCATCGTGGACCGCATGCAGCGCGAGTTCAACGTCGGCGCCAATGTCGGCAAGCCGCAAGTGGCTTATCGGGAAACGATTCGCGCCAAGGCCGAGTACGACTACACGCACAAGAAACAGACCGGTGGCAGCGGCCAGTACGCGAGAACCAGACTCACGGTCGAGCCGAATCCAGGCAAGGCTTTCGAGTTTGACAACGTCATCAAGGGCGGTTCGGTTCCGAAGGAATTTATTCCGGCGGTTGAGAAGGGCGTGCGAGAGTCGCTGGAGGGCGGCATTCTGGCCGGGTATCCGATGGTGGACATTAAAGTCGAGCTCGTCGACGGCGCCTATCACGATGTCGATTCTTCGGAAATGGCGTTCAAGATCTGCAGCTCCATCTGTTTCAAGGAAGCCTGCAAGAGAGCCAAGCCGGTGTTGCTGGAACCGGTAATGCGCGTCGAAGTGGTGGTGCCCGAAGAGTACATGGGCACCGTCAATGGCGATCTCAGTTCCAGGCGCGGCCGTTTGGAAGGCACCGAAGTTCGGGGCACCACGCAGCTGATCAAGGCAATGGTTCCGCTGTCGGAAATGTTCGGCTATGCCACCGAGCTGCGCTCACGCACGCAGGGCCGCGGCAGTTTCACCATGCATTTCGGGCAGTACGAGGAAGTTCCCAAGAACCTGTCGGAAGAGATCGTGGCGAAAGTTCAAGGAAAGGTAATTAAGTAGAGAATTCGGAATTCAGAATCCGAGAGTAGGAGAGCTTAACATCCATGGCGAAGGAAAAATTTGACCGCAGCAAGCCGCACGTGAATATCGGGACGATCGGGCACATCGATCACGGCAAGACCACGTTGACGGCGGCCATCACCAAGGTATTGGCCAAGCACAATCCCAAGGTGAAGTTCCGCTCGTTTGACTCGATCGACAATGCGCCGGAAGAGAAAGCGCGCGGGATCACGATCGCGGTGGCGCACATCGAGTATGAGACGGCCAACCGGCACTACGCGCACGTGGATTGCCCGGGCCATGCCGACTACATCAAGAACATGATCACCGGCGCCGCGCAGATGGATGGCGCGATCCTGGTTGTGGCGGCTACCGACGGCCCCATGCCGCAAACGCGCGAGCACGTGCTGCTGGCTCGGCAGGTGGGCGTGCCGTACATCGTGGTGGCGCTGAACAAAGTGGACATGGTGGACGATCCGGAGCTGCTGGAGTTAGTGGAACTGGAAGTCCGCGAGCTGTTGAGCAAGTATCAATTTCCGGGCGACGACCTGCCGGTGGTGCGGGTGAGTGCGCTGGGAGCATTGAACGGCGAAGAGAAGTGGGAGAAGACGGTCGACGAGCTGATGGCGAAGGTGGACTCCTACGTTCCGACGCCGGCGCGCGACATCGACAAGCCGTTCCTGATGCCGATTGAAGACATCTTCTCGATCCAGGGGCGCGGCACGGTGGTGACGGGGCGCATCGAGAAGGGGATCTGCAAGGTCGGCGAGGAAATGGAGATCGTGGGCTTCAAGGACACGCGCAAGACGGTGGTGACTGGCGTGGAAATGTTCAAGAAGCTGCTGGATGAAGGGCGCGCGGGGGACAACGTCGGGTTGCTGCTGCGCGGTATTGAAAAGGATGACGTGGAGCGCGGGCAGGTGATCGCGAAACCGGGATCGATTACGCCGCACAAGAAGTTCAAGGGCGAGATTTATGTGTTGAGCAAGGAAGAAGGCGGGCGGCACACGCCGTTCTTCAAGGGATACCGGCCGCAGTTTTATTTCCGGACCACGGACGTGACGGGTGTGACGCAGTTGCCGGAAGGCACCGAAATGGTGATGCCGGGCGACAACGTGGGGCTGGTGGTGGAGCTGATTACGCCGGTGGCCATGGATAAGGGATTGCGATTTGCGATCCGCGAGGGCGGCCGGACGGTGGGCGCGGGAACCGTGACCGAGATCTTGGAATAACGATGGCCTTACAAGAACGCATTCGCATTCGCCTCAAGGCGTACGATCACCGGATCCTGGATCAATCGACATCCGAAATTGCCGACACCGCCAAGCGGACCGGAGCTCACGTAGCCGGTCCCATTCCGCTGCCGACCATCAAGAATCGCTACACCGTGCTGCGCTCGCCGCACGTGGATAAGAAGTCGCGCGAGCAGTTCGAAATCCGGACGCATAAGCGGCTGCTGGATATTCTGGAGCCGACGCAGGACACGGTGGACGCCTTGATGAAGCTGGATCTTCCGGCGGGTGTGGATGTGGAGATCAAGGCGTTTGGACGGGGAAAGTAATTCGATGAATTCGGAATTCGGAATTCAGAATTCCCAAAGGTAATTATGAGCCCAGGGATTTTAGGCAAGAAGATCGGGATGAGCCAGGTGTTCAACGCCGACGGGCAGGTTGTTCCCGTCACGCTGTTGAAGGCCGGTCCGTGCGTGGTGGTGCAGCGCAAAACTCCGACCACCGACGGTTACGACGCCGTGCAGCTCGGATTGGTGGAGTTCGCGAAGGCATCGCACGCCACCAAGCCCATGGCCGGGCATCTGAAAAAAGCCAGCGCCGACGGCGTGAAGGTTTCTGCGCGAAGTGCGCATGCGGCCGGGCGATGACGACCTGAAGCAGGGCGACCGGGTGCTGGTGGATCAGTTCAAGCCCACCGACAAGGTGGACGTGATCGGCGTCAGCAAAGGCCGCGGCTTCACCAGTATCATCAAACGCCATCATTTTCGCGGCGGTCCGGGCAGCCACGGTTCGATGTTCAATCGCGCGCCTGGTTCCATTGGCGCATCGAGCTTTCCGTCGCGCGTCTTTCCGGGCACCCGCATGGCCGGACACATCGGGCGACCAGCAGGTGACTATTCGCAATCTGGAAGTGGTGGACGTGGTGGCCGAGGACAACGTGCTGGTGATCAAGGGCGCGGTGCCGGGTCCCAACGGTGGCTATGTGCTGGTGAGAAGGGCCAAAAGGTAAGCGGAGGCGCAAGCATGCCGAGTGTAGACGTAGTCGATTTAAATAACGCGGTAGTGGGCACGCTCGAATTGTCGGACGAAGTTTTCGACGCTCCGCTCAATCGGGACCTGCTCTACGAGGCGGTGCGGCATTCGCAAGCCGTGCGCCGCGGCGGGAACGCCAAAACGAAGACGCGCCATGAAGTGTCGGGATCGGGCAAAAAGCTGTGGCGGCAAAAAGGCACGGGCCGGGCGCGCATGGGCTCCATCCGGTCGCCTCTGTGGCGGCATGGCGGCACCACGCACGGTCCGCAACCGCGCGATTACAGCTATAAGCTGCCGCGCAAGATGATGCTGGGCGCGCTGCGGTCGGCATTGTCGGCCAAGCTGCGCGATGGCGAACTCAGAGTGGTCCAGGATTTTACTCTGGCCGACCACAAGACCAAGGCGATGCGCGCGGTGCTGGATGTGCTCGGCGCGCCCAAGACGGTCCTGGTGGTCGATAACGAAGACAATCGCAATCTGGCGCTGGGCGCCCGCAATCTGGAAGGCGTCACCCTGGTTTCGACCAAAGAGGTGGACGTCTACTCGCTGCTCGGCCACGCTGGCGTGCTGCTCTCGCAGGCCGCGGCGCAGAAGCTTTCGGAGGCGCTCGCAAAATGACCATCTACGAAGTAATTAAGCGGCCGGTGGTGACCGAAAAGGGCGTCGCGAAAAAGGACAACGAGCGCACGCTGTGCTTTGAAGTTGCGGTGGATGCCAACAAGACTTTGGTGAAGGCCGCGGTGGAGCAGTTGTTCAAAGTGAAAGTGGCGGATGTCCGGACCGTGAATAATACCGGTAAGTTGCGGCGCCGCGGCAAGTTTTCCGGCTACCGGTCGGATTGGAAGAAAGCCTACGTGCGGTTGAAGCCGGGGCAGAAGGTTCCCGAGTACGCCGAGATCTAAGGGCATTGGAGAGTTAACGTTATGCCGATGAAGAGCTACAACCCGACCACGCCGTCCCGGCGCTTCATGAGCGTGGTGTCTCGCGATGAGATCACCAAGCAGACTCCCGAAAAGTCGCTGGTGGTGGGCAAGAAGCGCACCGGCGGGCGCAACAGCGAAGGCCTGGTGTCGTCGCGTTTCCGCGGCGGTGGGGCCAAGAAGGCCTATCGCGCCATCGATTTCAAGCGCGACAAATTCGGCATTCCGGCCAAAGTTGCGGCCATCGAATACGATCCGAACCGGACTGCGCGCATTGCGCTGCTGAATTACGCCGACGGCGAGAAGCGCTACATCATTTGTCCGGTGGGCCTGGAAGTGGGCCGCACGGTGAGTTCTGGCCCCGAGGCGGACATCCTGGTCGGGAATTCGCTGCCGCTCAAGAATATTCCGGCCGGTACTGTAGTGCACAATATCGAACTGCGTCCGGGCAAGGGTGCTCAAATGGCGCGATCGGCTGGCGCGCAGGCTCAGTTGGTTTCGCGCGAAGGCGGAATCGCGCTGCTCAAGCTGCCTTCGGGCGAAATTCGCCGGGTGCTGGTGGAATGCATGGCGACCATCGGGCAGGTAGGCAACGTGGAGCATGAGAACGAATCGCACGGCAAGGCGGGCAAGACGCGCTGGCTGGGCAAACGGCCGCACAATCGCGGCGTGTCGATGAACCCGGTGGATCATCCGCATGGCGGCGGCGAAGGCAAGACGTCGGGCGGGCGGCATCCGGTGACGCCCTGGGGCCAGCCCACGCGCGGCTTCAAGACGCGCAACAACAAGCGAACAGATAAATGGATTGTAAGCAGGAAGGCCAAGAAGCGGGGTTAGGGATTTGGGATTGAAGCTATGAGCAGATCGCTAAAAAAGGGCCCTTTTACGGACGACCACCTGGCGAAGAAGGTGGCCGACATGAACGCCAAGAACGAGAAGAAGGTGCTGCGGACCTGGTCGCGGCGCTCCACCATCGTTCCCGATTTCATCGGGCACACCCTGGGCGTCCACAACGGGAAGAAGTTCATTCCGGTCTACATCACCGAAAACATGGTGGGCCACAAGCTGGGCGAGTTTTCTCCCACGCGCGTGTTTAAAGGGCACTCGGTGAAGGCCGCCTCATCCACGGAGAAGACGCGCCAAGCCGGCCTGAGGAACGAATACGATGCAAGCCAGAGCAGAAGCCCGATATATTCGATCGTCGCCGCAAAAGACGCGGCTGGTGGTGGATTTGATCCGCGGCCGTTCGGCCAACGAAGCGCGCATGATTTTGCGGCAGACCAACAAGCGCATGGCGCCCACCGTGCTGAAGGTGCTGGATTCGGCCATCGCCAACGCCGAGAACCGCAACAACGACGTGGATGTGGATGAGCTGGTGGTGAGCGAGGCTTACGTCAACGAGGGGCCGCGGCAGAAGCGCATCCGGCCCGCGCCCATGGGCCGCGCGTATCGCTATCAGCGGCGCACGTCGCACATTGCGGTGGTGGTCAGCGACAAGAAAGAAGAGCCAGCCCAGGCCAGGCAAGGAGAACGCATAGTGGGACAGAAAGTACATCCGTACGGCTTTCGTCTGGGCGTCACCAAGACCTGGCGATCGCGCTGGTTCGCCAAAGCGGACTACGCCAAGCTTTTGCGCGAGGATCTGGAGCTGAAGGGCGCGCTGCGCGAACGTCTGAAATCGGCGGGCGTCAGCTCCATTGAAGTGGACCGGCCCGGCAACAAGCTGCGCGTCACCATCCGCACCTCGCGGCCCGGCATCATCATCGGACGCAAGGGCGCCGAAATCGAGAAGCTCAAGGGCGATCTCGCCAAGAAAACCAAGCGCGAAGTTTTCATCGACATTCAGGAAGTACACAAGCCGGAGCTGGACGCGCAGCTGGTGGCCGAATCCATCGCGCTGCAGCTTGAAAAGCGCGTGGCGTTTCGAAGGGCCATGCGAAAAGCGGTGGATTCGGCGCTGCGCTTCGGCTGCAAGGGAATCAAGGTGCGCGTGTCGGGCCGTTTGAACGGCGCAGAAATCGCGCGCAGCGAATGGTATCTGCAAGGCCAGCTTCCGCTCCACACCTTGCGCGCCGATCTGGATTACGGATTCGCGCAGGCTTACACCACTTACGGCGTCATCGGGATCAAGTGCTGGACCTATAAGGGCGAGATTCTGGACAGCGGCCGCGCGGGATTCGATGCGGAACGATCCCGAGCCGCGGCGCCAGCCATTGCGCGATCGCCGCGAACGGCGTCCGGGCAGCGCTTTTGCGCCTCCTACGCCGGAGCCGAGCGGGCCAGTAGTGCAGGCGCCTCCCGACCCCGGATCCACGCCGCGCGTCGCACCCATTCTGCCGCCGCTCGCGCCGCCGCAGCCCAGCTGGAAACAGGAATCGAAGGAAACGCCGGCGGAATCGAATGGCGCGCCGGGTAACGAGCCGCCTAAACAGGGATAGCGGAGACACATCGCCATGTTGATGCCAAAGAAGGTCAAGTACAGGAAACAGCAGCGCGGCCGCATGACCGGCAAAGCCTGGCGCGGCTCCAGTCTCGCGTTTGGCGAGTTCGGGCTGAAAGCCATGCGCTGCGGCTGGATCACGGACCGGCAGATTGAAGCCGCCCGTGTCGCCATGACGCGCTTCATCAAGCGCGGCGGCAAGGTTTGGATCCGCCTGTTTCCCGACAAGCCGATCACCAAGAAACCGGCTGAAACTCGTATGGGGAAGGGCAAGGGCGCGCCCGAGCAGTGGGTGGCGGTGATCCGGCCCGGCAAAATCCTGTTTGAAATGGAAGGCGTTCCGAAAGCGACCGCGCAAGAAGCTTTTCGGCTGGCCGCGGGCAAGTTGCCGCTGCCGACCAAAGTGGTGTGCCGCGAGGACAACACCGGAGAGTAACCGGACGATCGGCGCGAGAGAACAACAATGAGAGCAGACAAATTACGGGAACTCGATAGCGACGAGCTGCGCAGGCAAGTGGCGGAAATCGGCGAACAGAACTTCCGTCTCCGTTTCCAGTTGAGCATGGGCCAGACCGACGGGCTGAAGAAAGTGCGGGTGCATGCGCAAGGACCGCGCGCGGATTCTCACCATCCTGCGCGATCGCGAACTGCATCCGGAGACCGCGCCCGAGCCTGCGCCCAAGAAAAAGAAGAAGGGGAAGTAAGCCATGGCCGACAGCGCGGTACCAAAGCGAAAAATCGGCAACAAGAACGAAAAGGTCGGCGAGGTGGTTTCCGCCAAGATGACCAAAACCATCGTGGTGGAAGTGACGCGGCGCGTTCCCCATCCCATGTACAAGCGCATCATCAATAAGCGCAGCAAGTTTTACGCCCACGATGAAGAACAGCGGGCGCAGATCGGCGACACGGTCCGGATTATCGAGTGCCGTCCGATGAGCAAACTGAAGCGCTGGCGGCTGGGCGAAGTGCTGCGCAAAGCGGTGCAAGTGGCCGTGGAGCCGAGCGCGGTCGATCTGGACACCACGCAGCCCACCGCCGGTTCGAAATCGCCCAAGGCGAGATCGTCTTCTAAAAAGGCTCCGGGGAGGAAATCATGATTGGGATGCGCACCATCCTGGAGGTGGCCGACAACAGCGGCGCCCGCAAGCTGCAGTGCATTTTGCCGCGCGGCGGGGATTTGGGATTGCGCGCGGGCCTGGGCGACATTGTTACCGCCAGCGTCCGGGAAGCCACGCCCGAATCGCCGATTAAGAAGGGCAAGGTGGTGCGCTGCGTGATCGTGCGGATGCGCAAAGAGTCGCGCCGCAAGGATGGGACCTACATCCGGTTCGATTCCAACGCCGCCGTGCTGATCAACGAAGTGGGCGAGCCGGTGGGGACGCGCGTGTTCGGCCCGGTGGCGCGCGAGCTGCGCGACAAGCGCTTCATGAAGATCGTTTCGCTGGCGCCGGAGGTGATCTGATGCCGAAACGTCCCGAACCGAAAGTGTTTCATAAAACCCGAATCAAGAAGAACGACCAGGTGAAGGTGATCGCCGGGCGCGACAAAGGCAAAACCGGCAAAGTGATTTCGGTGGATCGCTGGCGCGGCAAGCTGATTGTGGAAGGCGTATCGATGATCAAGCGCCACACCCGCCCCAACCCGCAGCAGCAGATCAAGGGCGGCATCGCGGAGAAGGAAAGCGACATCGCGATTTCGAACGTGATGCTGCTCACCTCGGGCGGCATTCCCACGCGCGTGGGCTATAAAGTGGAGCCCGCCGGCGCATCCACGCGGCGCGTGCGCATCGCCAAGAAAAGCGGCGAGTTGCTGGATACCAAGGGCTAGAGGATTCTCGAGATGGCAGAAGCAAGACTCAGGCAACATTATCTGAAGAGCGTGATCCCGGCGCTGACCAAAGAGTTCGGCTATAAGAACGTGATGGCCGTCCCCAAGATCCAGAAGGTATCGGTGAATATCGGTTTGGGCGAAGCCACGCAGAACGCCAAGCTGATGGACGGCGCGGTGAACGAACTGGGCCAGATCGCCGGACAAAAGCCGGTGGTGACCAAAGCCAAGAAGTCCATCGCGGCTTTCAAGCTGCGCGAAGGCATGTCGATCGGCGCGATGGTGACGCTGCGGGGCGACCGGATGTACGAATTCCTGGACCGGCTGATGAACGTGGCTCTGCCGCGTGTGCGCGATTTTCGCGGCGTGTCGTCGAAAAGCTTCGACGGCCGCGGCAATTACACGCTGGGCGTGCGCGACCAGCTGATTTTCCCCGAGATCGATTACAACAAAGTGGAGAAGGTCAAGGGCATGAATATTTCGATCACCACCACGGCCAAGACCGACGCCGAAGGGCTGGCGCTGCTGCGGCACATGGGGATGCCGTTCCGGCAATAAAGAAGAAGACAGGGAATATAAGGTATACGCATGGCAACCACAGCGAAGATCGCGAAAGAAGATCACACCAGAGCCAGGATTGCAGCCGACAAGAACATCGCGCCGCCGGGTCAAAATCCGGCTCCGCAACCGGTGTTTCCGGTGCGGCCGGCCGCGCGGCTACATCCGCAAATTCAACTTGTGCCGCATCTGTTTCCGCCAGCTCGCTCTCGCCGGCGAGATTCCCGGCGTGATCAAAGCGAGCTGGTAAGGAAAGGAGCCCCGGAATAGAAACATGGCCATCACCGATCCCATCGCCGACATGCTGACGCGCATTCGCAACGCGCAGTCGGCGCGCCATCCCAAAGTGGACGTGCCCGCCTCCAAGCTCAAAATGGAGATCGCGCGCATCTTGAAGGAAGAAGGCTTCATCGTCAACTTCAAGCTGGCCGACGAAGGCGCCAAACGCAGCATCCGCATTTATCTGAAATACACGCCCGGCAACGTGCCGGTGATCTCGCGGATCGAGCGCGTCTCCCGGCCCGGATGCCGCGTGTATGTCGGCAGCCAGGAAGTCCCCAAGGTGCTGGGCGGACTCGGCATCAATATTTTGACCACGGCGCGCGGCGTGATGACCGGCAGCACGGCGCGCAAAGAACGCGTCGGCGGCGAGGTCCTGTGCCAGCTATGGTAAGTGTGGCGCACGCACTCCTGCGTGCCGCGTCGCCACTCATGGCGACGCTAGGAGATTAAACTATGTCGCGAGTAGGCAAAAAAATCATTCCTCTGCCCAAGGGCGTCAAGATCACGCTCGGCAAAGAGCTGCTGGTGGAAGGTCCCAAAGGCAAGCTCAATGTGCCGATGCCGGAAGGCATTGAAGCGCGCCAGGCGGATGGGACTCTCGAATTTCTGCGCGATTCCGATCAGCGCGCCGCGCTGCATGGGCTCACCCGCGCGCTGGCCGCCGCCGCCGTCCAAGGCGTGTCCACCGGATTCACGCGCGAGCTCGACATCACCGGCACCGGCTATCGCGCCGACGTCAAGGGCAAGATCGCCACGTTCACCCTCGGCTACTCGCACCCCATCGAATTGCTGCTGCCCGATGGCGTGGATCTCAAGATCGACAAGCAGACCCATTTGGTTCTGAGCGGCTACGACAAGCAAATGGTGGGACAGGTGGCGGCCAATATTCGGGCGCTGCGTCCGCCCGATCCCTACAAGAACAAGGGCGTCCGCTACACCGGCGAAGTGCTTCGCAAGAAGGCCGGCAAGACGGCGGGAGCAGGAGCGAAGTAAATGGCGAAATCTTCCAAGAACGACGTTCGCGTTCGATTCATACGCCGCACCGCCTGAAGCTCAAGGGCAGCCAGGAGCGCCCGCGCCTGGCGGTGTTCCGCAGCTTGAAACATATTTACGCGCAAGTGATTGACGACCGGCAGGGCAAAACACTCGCCGCGGCTTCGTCGGGCGAAAAGAACTCGAGCGTGGCGAGCGGCGGCAATCTGGCCGGCGCCAAGGAAGTTGGCAAACTGATCGCCGAGCGCGCCAAAACCAAGGGCATCAGCAAAGTTGTATTCGATCGCGGAGGCTATCTCTATCATGGGCGCGTGAAAGCCCTGGCCGATGCGGCGCGAGCAGCAGGATTGGAGTTTTAATCATGGCGGCAACACCCACGGCGAAACGGATCGACGCCAACACCTGAACCTCAAGGAAAACGTGGTCTCGATCAATCGCGTCACCAAAGTGGTGAAGGGCGGCAAGAACCTGAGCTTTTCGGCTCTGGTGGTTATTGGCGATCCCGGCGCGAAGATCGTCGGCTTCGGCACCGGCAAGGCCAAGGAAGTTCCGGCCGCGATCAAGAAGGGCATCGAAGCGGCGAAGAAGAATCTGCGCAAAATCAACGTGCTCGATACCACCATTCTGCACATGGTGCTCGGGCGGTTCGGCAGCGGACTGGTGCTGTTGAAGCCGGCGCCGGAAGGAACGGGCGTCATCGCCGGTGGTCCGGTGCGCGCGGTGATTCAGGCGGTCGGCATCACCAACGTGCTCACCAAATCCATCGGCTCGCGCAATCCGCACAACGTGGTGAAAGCCACCATCAACGCGCTCGAACAGTTGCGCGACCGGGCGCAAACATCGGAAATGCGCGGACTGGCGCAGGAGAAGGTAGGCTAAGCCATGGCAGGCACCATTAAGATTAAGCTGATCGGCAGCCCGATCTGCTGCCCCGAAAAGCACAAGGTGATCGTGCGGTCGCTGGGATTGAAGAAGATGAACCGCGTCGTGGTGCGGCCGGACGATGCAGTATTTCGTGGCATGGTGGCCAAGATCCCGCACCTGCTGGCCATTGTTAAGGAATAGGCGTCAAGGACTAGGGAATGGATTCGCATAACAACTGTGGCGCACGCACTCTTGCGTGCCGTGTTGAGACTCATCTCGACACCGTTTTGCGAGTTCATCAACAGGCGCAGCACGAGTGCCAGCGCTGCACGCAACAGTGCGTGCGCCACGGAAGCCGGTAAGGACTAATCATGAATCTCAGCGATCTTCGCCCGCCGAAAGGGCAAAAGCAAAAGAAACAGCGCATCGGACAGGGCATGGGCACCGGGCGCGGCAAGTATTCCGGCCGCGGCGCGAAGGGCGCGCGCTCCATTTCCGGCTACAGCATCATGCGCGGTTTCGAGGGCGGCCAAATGCCGCTCCATCGCCGCCTGCCCAAGCGCGGGTTCACCAACATTTTCAAGAAAGAGTATGCCATCGTGAATGTAGGGCGTCTGGAGCAGTTGGAAGGCAGCGCCTTCGATCCGGGACGGCTGCTGGAACTCGGCGTCATCAAGAAACTGGGCGCCGGGCTCAAGGTGCTGGGCTCGGGCGACATCACCCGCAAGATCGAGGTGCGGGCGCACGTATTTTCGAAATCGGCTCTGGAGAAAATCCAGAAGGCCGGCGGCAGCGGAAACGTGATCGGGAGCGAGTAGTCCAGCGTAACTTGCAGCGAGATCATCGAGGTAATCCCGAGGTAGGAAAAAGATGAAGTTCTTCGACACCATCGCCAATATGTTCCGGATTCCGGACCTGCGGAAGCGCATCCTCTTCACGCTGGGTTTATTGGCCGTGTACCGGTTTGGCGGGCACATCCCGACGCCGGGGATCGATGCCAACCGCCTGGCGGAGTTCTTCCAGCAAAATTCCGGTTCGCTGTTCGGCTTCATCGATCTGTTCAGCGGCGGCATGTTCCGGCGGCTCACCGTCTTCGCCCTGGGCATCATGCCCTACATCACCGCGTCCATTATTTTGCAGTTGTTGCAGGTGGTGGTCCCGACGCTCGAAAAACTCCAGAAGGAAGGCGAACTGGGACGCCGCAAGATCACCCAGTGGACCCGCTATCTCACCATCATCCTGGCCGTGGTGCAATCCTTCGGTATCGCTTTGACGCTCGAGAAATCGGGCGGCGGGTTCGTTTTGCATCCCGGAATCGCATTCCTTTCGATGACCGTTCTGACCCTGACCGCCGGAACCACTTTCATCATGTGGCTGGGCGAGCAGATCACCGAGCGCGGCATCGGCAACGGGATGTCGCTGCTGATCTTTGCCGGAATCGTGGTCGGCCTGCCGCGCGCCATCGACAACATCTACGATCACGTGTTCAAAGTGCGCGATTGGACGCCCATCCACCTGATCATCATTCTGGCCGTCATGCTCGCGGTGGTCGCCTTCATCGTTCTGGTGGAACGCGGCGAGCGCCGCATTCCGGTGCAGTACGCCAAGCGCATCCAGGGCCGCAAGATGATGGGCGGGCAATCCACCCACCTCCCCTTGAAAGTGAACGCGGGCGGCGTGATCCCGGTGATCTTTGCGTCCTCATTGCTGGCCTTCCCGCAGACGCTCACTAACTGGCAAGTGGTGAAGAACAGCCCCATTCTGAGCGGCATGCTGGATTCCATCGGCGGCAACCAGCCGCTCTACTACTTGCTGTTCTGCGTCCTGATTATTTTCTTCTGCTTCTTCTATGTGTCCATCATCTTCAATCCCAACGAAGCGGCGGACAACATGCGCAAGTACGGCGGATTCATCCCCGGCATTCGTCCCGGCAAGAACACCGCCGACTACATGAACAAGATTCTGACCAAGATCACCGTGGTGGGCGGCCTGTACCTTTCGGTGCTGTCGCTGATCCCGCAGATCATGATCGCCGGCATCAAGCTGCAGCGCCTGCCGCTGGTCGGCAATTTTATCGATACGTATTTTCCGCGCTGGCTGCTGGATGGCTTAAACGTGAATTTTTTCTTCGGCGGCACCTCGCTGCTGATTGTGGTGGGCGTCGCCATGGATACCGTCAACCAGGTGGAAGCTCAGTTGATCATGCGGCACTACGAGGGCTTTACGCCGCGCTCGGGCCGGATACGGGGCCGGCGCAGCAGTGTGTCCTAAACGCATGATTTTGAACTATAATGGATTTATCAGTCCTTTCCGTGCAGGGGCCCAGTGTGTGCCTGCCCACGGAAATTCTAGTCGCTGGAGATGATCATCCGTAAGAACCGCAATGAGTTGGACCAGATGCGCAAGAGCGGCATGCTGGTCTGGCAGATCCTGCAGGACCTCTCGAAAATGGTGGAAGAGGGCGTCACCACTCACGATCTGGAAGTTGCGGCGGAGAAAATGATGAAGGACGCGGGCGCGAAGCCGGCCTTCAAGGGTTATTACACGCCGTCGGCGGGCACCAAATATCCGTACGTGCTGTGCACGTCGGTGAACGACCAGATTGTGCATGGCATGCCGTCGGCGAAGACGAAGCTGAAGAAGGGCGACATCGTTTCCATCGACACGGGCGTCCAGTTGAACGGTTATTTCGGCGATTCGGCCATCACCGTTCCGGTGGGCGAGATCAACGAATCGGCGAAGAAGCTGCTGGAAGTGACCAAGGAATCGCTGGAGCTGGCCATCGACAAGGCGCGGCCGGGCAACCGGCTGTTCGACATTTGCGGAACGGTGGAGCAGCACGTGGTGGCGAACGGATTCTCGGTGGTTCGCGAGATGGTGGGGCACGGCATCGGCACCAAGCTGCATGAGGAGCCGCAGGTCCCCAATTACGTGGATCGCCGCAATGAGAATCCGCGGCTGAAAGAAGGCATGGTGCTGGCGATCGAGCCGATGGTGAACGCCGGCGCCGCGGATATGCGCGTTTTATCCGACAAGTGGACGGCGGTGACGAAGGATCATTCGCTGTCGGCGCATTTTGAGCATTGCGTGGCGGTGACGTCCGACGGTCCGTGGGTTTTGACGCGGCCCTGATTGAATGATGAAAGCCGTGGAGGCGATCGTGGTGGAGTTGCTGCCCAGCGCGATCGTGAAAGTGAAGCTGGAGAACGAAGCCGTGGTTCTGGCGCATGCGGCCGGCGCGGCGAAGACGAATTTTGTGAGGGTTCGGCCAGGCGATCGGGTGCAGGTGGAGTTATCGCCGCACGATCCCGGCCGTGGAAGAATTGTCAGATTAATGAAAGCGTAGCCCAGGCACTCTTGCCTGGGAGGAGTTAAACATGAAAGTCCGGGCGTCCGTCAAGAAGATGTGCGACAAGTGCAAGGTGATCCACCGCGAAGGCGTGGTGCGGGTCATCTGCACCAATCCGAAGCATAAGCAGCGGCAGGGATAAGAGGAATCATATGGCGCGTATTGCAGGCGTCGATTTACCAGCCAAGAAACGGGCCGAGATCGGTCTGACCTATATCTACGGCATCGGGCGGACCCGTGCGCTCTCGCTCCTCCACCGCGCCGGCGTGGATGCCGACAAGAAGGTGGCCGACCTCACCGAAGACGAAATCAACCGCGTCCGAACCCTGATCGAGAACGAAGGGTCGGTGGAAGGCGATCTGCGCAAGGAGCTCTCGATGAACATCAAGCGCCTCATCGAAATGGGTTCTTATCGCGGATTGCGGCATCGCCGCGGCCTGCCGGTGCGCGGCCAGCGCACCCACACCAACGCCCGCACGCGCAAGGGTCCGCGCCGCGGAACGGTGGCCAACAAGAAGAAAGCGACTGGCAAGACCTAAGGACCGGCACCTATCATGGCAAAAGCTCCTGCAAAAACTACCAAGAAGAAGACCTTCAAGAAGAAGGAAAAGAAGGTCGTGTCCAACGGCCTGGTGCACGTCCAGGCTTCGTTCAACAACACCATCGTGACTTTTACCGATCTGGTGGGCAACGTGCTGGCATGGTCGAGTTCCGGTTCGCTCGGGTTTCGCGGCTCGCGCAAAGGCACGCCGTTCGCCGCGCAGCAGGCGTCGCTGACGGCCGCCAACAAAGCCAAGGAATATGGGCTGCGCTCGGTGGAAGTGCGAGTCAGCGGGCCCGGCGCCGGCCGCGAATCGGCCGTGCGCGCGCTGGCGACGGTAGGAATTGAAGTGAGATCGATCAAGGATCGCACGCCGATCCCGCATAATGGCTGCCGGCCGCCGAAACGCCGCCGCGTCTGATTTGGATTTTGTGGCGCACGCACTCGCTGCGTGCCGCGTTCACATCGTGTGAACGCAAGCAGTAAGCAGGAAGAAGGCGCTGTCTGGCCGTAAACTGCACCTTTGAAAGTATCCCGCGTAGCTGAGGAAGGTAATTAGAAATGGCAAGATACAATGGCCCCGTTTGCCGGCTGTGCCGGCGCGAGGGCATGAAGCTATTTCTGAAAGGCGAGCGCTGCCACACCGAAAAGTGCGCCATCGAAAAGCGCAACTTCGCTCCCGGCCAGCACGGCAAGGATCGCAAGCCGAAGATCGTCGGCTACGGTCTGCAGTTGCGCGAAAAGCAGAAGGCCCGCCGCTACTATGGCCTGCTGGAAGGCCAGTTCCGCAATCTGTTCGAACGCGCCTTCCGCACCAAGGGCATCACCGGCGACAACATGCTCAACTCGCTGGAGCGCCGCCTCGACAACGTCATCTATCGCATGGGCCTCGGAACCAGCCGCAGCCAGGCGCGCCAGATGGTTCGCCACGGCCACTCGATGGTCAACGGCCGCAAGGTCAACATCCCGTCGTTTGAAGTGCAAGTCGAACGACGTCATCGAAGTTCGCGAAAAGAGCAAGAATAACCCCACCATTCTGGCTGCCCGCGATGCCACCGCGCACGCGCCCTCGCCCAACTGGATCGAGGTGGACCGCGAAAATCTGAAGGGCCGCGTGATCGCGCAGCCCAAACGAGAAGAACTGGTCCAGATCCAGTTGAACGAGCAGCTGATCGTCGAGTTGTACTCGAAGTAAGAGAACTGATCAGTACCGAAGACCGGATTGAGGAAACTGAATTATGTTTAAAGGATTTCAAAAGCCGAAACGATTAGTCGCCAATACCGAAACTCTCACCGAGCGCTACGGCATGTTCACCGCGCAGCCGTTCGAGCGCGGCTTCGGCGCCACCATCGGCACCGGCCTGCGCCGCGTGCTGCTCAGCTCCATTGAAGGCGCGGCCATCACCGCCGTCCGCATCGAAGGCGTGGCGCACGAATTCAGCCCCATCCCGGGCGTGGTGGAAGACGCCACCGATATCATCCTCAACCTGAAGCAGGTGCCCGTTCAAGATGATGCGGCGAAGGCATCCGCATCGTGCGGCTGCGCGTGGACCGTCCCGGCCAGGTGCTGAGCGGCCAGATCGAGACCGACGCCGACGTCGAAGTGCTGGACCGCAACCTGCACATCGCCACCGTCGGCGAAGGCGGCAAGCTCAACATCGAAATGCGCCTCAAGACCGGCCGCGGCTACGTCGCGCCGACCGCAATTACGACGAAGACCTGGCGCTCGGCTACATCCCGATCGACTCGGTTCATTCGCCCGTCCGCAAAGTGAACTTCGCGGTCGAAGCCGCCCGCCTGGGCCAGATGACCGACTACGACAAGCTCACCCTCGAAGTCTGGACCAACGGCGCAATCTCGCCGCAGGACGCCATCGGCCAGGCCGCCAAGCTGCTCAAGGACCACATGGCCATCTTCATCAACTTCGAAGAGCTGCCGGAGACCGCCGAAGAGCCGGCCGAGCGCGGCGCTAGCCAGATGAACGAAGTGCTCAACCGCTCCGTCGAGGAGCTGGAGCTGAGCGTTCGTTCCTACAATTGCCTGAAGAACGCCAACATCCAAACCATCGGCGACCTGGTGCAGAAGACCGAAGCCGAAATGCTGCGCACCAAGAACTTCGGCCGCAAATCGCTCAACGAAATCAAGGAAATCCTCTCCAACCTGGGCCTGACGCTTCGGCATGAAGTTCGATGCGCAGGGCCGGCTGGTGGCCCCGCCGCCGTCGCTGCCGCACTACGGCAGTGCGAGGACGAGCTGCCGGAATTGGACGAGGTCGCGGAGTAAGCCATGCGCCACGGAGTATGCCGGATACAAACTCAAACGCAACGTCGCCTCGCGCAATTCGCTGCTGCGCGGCCTGGTCACCAGCGTCATCGAAAGCGATTGCGTCATCACCACCGTTCCCAAGGCCAAGGCCGTGCGGCCGTTGGTGGATAAGATGATCACGCTGGCCAAGGAAGACACGCTGCACTCCCGCCGCCAGGCCGCTGCTTTTCTGCGGACGCCCGCGTCGGTCAAGAAGCTGTTCGATAAGCTGGGAACCAGGTTCGGCCAGCGCAACGGCGGCTACACCCGCATCGTGCGCCTGGGCTGGCGCAAGGGCGACGGCGCCGAACTGGCCAAGCTGGAGCTGGTGGGCACCGAACTGGTCAAGCGCGCCGCCGAACGCGCCAAGCGCCGCGAAGAGCGCCTCAAGGCAGTTCAAGAAGGCCGCGAGCACGAGGGCGGCGAAGAGCCAGAAGAATCATAGCGGCGGGGATCAGGCTGATCCCGATTCCCGCCCCAGCGTCCGCGGCGTAGTGGTAGCGGCCATAAACAGTGGCTACCGCGACGCTGACGGCATACACCAGCATTCCCCAGCCATAGCGCCTGCGTTCCGGCAGAAAAGCGAACAGCGCCCAGGCGGCCGAAAAAGCCGACGATACGTGCGCGCTCGGAAACACGCTGGAGTGAATCCCGTAACCGTTCACGAGCCATAGATTCAGTTGCCGCAGCGCGGTTGTAATATTCGGCATGTCGCTGCCTCCAAACGCCACCCGCGGCGGATCCGTGGGAAAGTAGGGAAACAGCGCGTAGGCCAGCAGCGTCCCCAGCAAATACAAAAACACCGCGCCATTCACGCGCTCGCGCCGGTGCTGGAAATACAGAACCGCCACCAGGAAGGCTGCCACCGCATATACCAGCGCGTAGCAAAGCTCCAGAAACATCGGCACCACCGCGCCCAGCGACTCCACTGCGCGCTGCAAATGCCATGGATAGAGAATCGTCCGGTCCCACTCCACCCAGCGCAGTTCCAAATCGAAATTGCGCGGCAGGGACGAAAACCAATCCATCTCGCGATACGCCAGCAGAAGGAGCGCCACGGGAACCCAATCCCGCATCATGCTGAACAGCTCAGCGTGTGCGCGCGATTCGCCGTACGCCAGCGCGAGAAACAAGACGCACACCAGCAATTCCGCCAGGAACGGCCGCCAGACGGCTTGCTGCTCCAGCGGAAATCGCGGGGCAATCACTGCGACGTAGCCGAAATAGATCACCAGCAGCCACTCGGCCGACCGCAACCGCAACCCGTGCGCGCCGGTGGGAGGCTGGCTCATCGGCTGGCCGCGCCCAAACGGATCAACTGCTCGGCATGCTTCAAAGCTTCGGGCGTCACCTGCTGGCCCGAGAGCATCCGCCCGATCTCCCGCGTTCGCGCCTCGTCCGTCAGTTCCTCCACCTCCGCCACGGTTCGGCCCTTCACTTCGCGCTTTTCCACCGAATAGTGATGATCGGCGAACCCGGCCACTTGCGCCAGATGCGTGACGCAGAGCACCTGATTCGACGCGGAAAGCTTCTTCAACCTCCGTCCCACCGCTTCGGCCACACTGCCGCCGATGCCGGTATCGATTTCATCGAATACCAGCGTACGCTGCACGCCGTTCGCTCCCGCCCGCCTGCCCAAGCGACGTTTTCAGCGCCAGCGCGATACGCGAAAGCTCGCCGCCCGACGCCACTTTGTCCAGCGCTCGCGGCTCTTCGCCCGCGTTCGCCGAGATCAAAAACTCCACGCGATCCGCGCCATTTTCCGACCAGTTCGCTTCCCGCACTTCGATACGAAATACGGCGCTTTCAAGCGCCAGCGAATCAAGCTCCGTCTCCACTTTCTTCGCCAGCTTCTCTGCCGCGGCTTTCCGCGCGTTGGTCAGCGCCGCCGCACGTTCGCGATACGCCGCGCTCGATTGCGCCAGATCCTGCTCCAGCTTCGCCCGATGCTCGCCGGCCATTTCGATGGCCTCCATCTTCGCTCGAACGTCCTCCAAAAACGCCAGCACATCGTCCAGGCTGGAACCGTACTTACGTTTGAGACGCTCCATCAAAGCCAAACGCGACTCGATTTCATCCAGCCGCTTCGGATCCGCTTCCAGCTTGTCCATATAATCGCGAATCGCATCCGACGCGTCGTCCACGCCGATAGCCGCGCTTTTGAGCGCCTCCACCACGCGCTCCAGGCTGCCATCGATCCGCGCGAGTTCTTCCACCTTCTTCAGCGCCGTGCGGAGCTGCGTGGAAACGCTTTCCTGCTCTTCATATAACGCCGCATAAGCGGCATTGGCATTCTCCTGAAGCTTCGCGACGTTGCGCTGCACCACGCGTTCCTGCTCCAATTGCGACGTCTTCGGCCGGCTTCAGCGCGGCCTCCTCGATTTCCTTGCGCTGGAAGCTCCACAAATCCGCCATTCGAAGCTTTTCCTGCTCGGAGCGATTCAACTCTTCCAGTTCGCTCTCCAGGCTCCTCCAGCGCTGGAATAATCCGCCCGCTTCTTCGCGCCGCGAGTCCAATCCCGCGAATTCATCGAGCGACAGCAATTGCGCTTCGCTGGAAAATAGCTGCTGCTGCTCGTGCTGCCCGTGAATGTCGCCCAGAAAAGGCGCCACCTGGCGCAACAGAGCCATTGTTACAGGCCGGTTTCCGAGAAATGCGCGCGACTTGCCGCCCGCTAGAACCTCGCGCTCGATTAATAATTCGCCATCTTCCACCGGCGCGCCGGCTTGTTCCAACAAACCGGCCAATTCCGCGCTCTCAGGAACCTCAAAAATCGCCGCAACGCGGGCCCGCTCCGCCGACGACCGCACCGTATCGGCCGAAGCGCGCCCCCCCAGTACCAGCGCAAGTGCATCCACCACAATGGATTTGCCGCTTCCAGTCTCGCCCGTCAGCAGATTCAATCCGGCGTGAAACCGCACCCGGACGCGCTCCACCACGGCATAATTCTCAACCACCAGTTCCCGCAACACCCGATGAAATTATACGAGGTTTTGATCCGTCTAACTGGCAGTAGAACTGTCCGCCCGCGACGGTTTTGAGGCATACTGTAAAACAGGGCGATTTGTAAAACAGAAAGCTGTTGTTTTGTTTTTTGCCAGCATGGAGAAATCGTGGCGGCGCGATATCATGGTCTTAGGTACGGTGACGGGTTCGATTGACCTGATGTTCAGTGACCTGAAGTGGAGTGACATGATGTTGAGCCGGAAGGAGCCGGGTTGATACCTGCGTGTGTGGGCGGTTTGTTCCTGCAATTGGAAGTTTGGGACCTGATACAAAGCTCGGGTCCGTTGCCAAAAGGGGTGATGGTGATTCTGCTCTGCTTTTCGCTCGCTTCCTGGGCCGTCATTCTTTCCAAGTGGGCGGCGTTCCGGCAGGCGCGGTCGGCCAACCGCTCGTTCCTGCGAGCTTTCCGGAAGGCCCCGGCGCTCGACACCATCGCGGCCGCGAGCGAGCAATTCCGGCGCTCTCCGCTGGTGGTGGTTTTTGATTTCGGGTACAGCGAAGTGGCGCGCCAGATGAAATCGCGCGGCAGCGTCACCAATCCGCTGGCGCTCGAGCGCACCTTGCAGCTCGGGCTCAGCGAAGAACTGACGCGCCTGGAGCGCAACATGAGCGTGCTGGCCACCACCGCGACGGTCACGCCGTTCATCGGCCTGTTCGGAACGGTGTGGGGCATCATCGACGCGTTTCAACAATTGAACACCGCGGGCGCGGCCAGCCTGCGCGCGGTGGCGCCCGGCATCTCCGAGGCCCTGATCACCACCGCCATGGGACTCTTTGCCGCTATCCCGGCGGCCATTTTCTACAACATCTACGGCAGCGCCATTAAGGAATTCGGCGCGCGCATGGAGGACTTCCAACTCGAGTTCCTGAACCTGACCGAGCGCAGCTTGGAAAGGTAAGTCTGGAGCGATACGATGGCATTTTCCCTGAACAGTTCCGGCGGACTTGGACGCGGGCGCTTTCGCGGTACTTCCGCGCTGGCCGAGATCAATATTGTCCCGCTGGTGGACGTGGTGCTGGTGCTGCTGATCATCTTCATGCTCACCGCGCACGTTATGGAGTTCGGCCTGCAAGTGGAGGTTCCCAAGGTCAAGCCGGTGAAGGAAAACGTCCAGGATCTGCCGGTGGTATCCATCACCCGCGAAGGGACGTCGTATTTGAACGACAAGCCGGTGAACATCAACCTGCTGGCCGACGAGATCCACAAGCGCTTTCATAATGCTTCCTCCGTCTACGTGCGGGCGGACCGGCGCACTCCCTGGGACGAGGTGGCGCAGGTGATCGCCACGCTCGGTCAGGCCAAGCTGGCGGTGAACGCCGTCACACAGCCGGAAGATCGATCCGACCGCCGCCGATAAGCGAACCATGCACCAGCACGCCGACATCCTCGATCAGCAGGAATCGCTCGGGGGCCCGTTCGTTCAATCGGTGCTGCTGCACGCCGCTATCGCCGGGTTGTTGATCGTATCCAGCATCACGTTTGAGCATTCGCACCAGGTGTGGGGATCGGCCAACACCAGCGCCGGCACAGCCGTTGCGATCAACGCAGTGAAAACGATTCCGCTCCCTGCGCGCCCCGGCAAAATCAATCCGGTGGCGAACGACACCGAGTCCCTGGTCCCGCAAGAGTCGTCGCCGAAGCCCGAGCTGAAGAAGCAGGTGGAAGTTCCCGAGAAAGCCATCCCGCTGCCCAGCAGGTTTTCCAAGAGGCAGCCCAAGCCGGAAGTTTCCAAGGTTTATCGCCCGCAAGCTGATCCCGGAGGACCAGCTTCTGAGCCACATTGGACAGGCCGCGGTTTCTCCGATGTTCGAAAAGCCCGGCTCTGGCGGCGCGGGAGTGGGCGTCAACAGCGCTTTCGGTAACCAGTTCGGCGCTTATGCCGACCTGGTGGTGCAGCGCGTCACCCAAAAATGGGATACCAGCGGTTTGGCCGGCCAGCATCTCCCCATGGCCGTGATTACTTTCAAGATTTCGCGCGACGGCTCTGTGAAGAATCCCCAGGTTGCCCAGCACAGCGGCAATAGCACCTTGGATTTTTCGGCCCTGCGCGCGGTTACGGATGCAGGCCCCTTTCCTCCCCTCCCGTCCAACTACAGCGGGGGCGAAGCAGACGTGGAACTCCGATTTCAACTACAGCGATGAAACGAATTATTGCTCTTAGCTCAGTCCTCCTCGGCATCGCCGTTTTCACCGGCGCCCAGCAGATTAACGCGCCGGTGTACAAGACGGGCGAAAAGCCATCCATCGCCGTGCCTGATTTTCGCGGCTCGGGCGACGCCCAGAATTTCATGGGCACCTTCAACAGCACTCTCTTTAACGACCTGGACACGTCCGGCCAGTTGAAGATGATCGCCAAGACGCTCTATCCCACCCAAGTCCCGCAACGGCCCGCCGATTTCCGTCCGCCGGTGAACGGCCAGAGCCAAGGGCCGTGGCTCACGGACTGGTCCGGACCGCCGCCCAACGCCAACTACCTCGCATTTGGCTACACAGCCGTGCAGAACAACCAGATCGTTCTCTACGGTTGGCTCTACGATGTTCACCAAGCCAATCCCGGCTCCGCGCAATTGCTCGGCAAGGTGTATGTCGGCTCGCTCGATGAAGCCGGCGCGCGCCTGGTGGCGCAGCAATTCGCGGCCGATATTCTGAAGCAGTTCGGCGCCACCAGTCTGATCGGCACCAAGATCTATTTTGTATCCAGCCGCACCGGTCACAAAGAGATCTGGTCCATGAATTATGACGGTACCGACCAGAAGCAGTTCACCAATTACCGTTCCATTACAACTTTCCCCGCCGTTTCCCCGGACGGAAGCAAGATCGCCTTCACCACTTACCCGGTGCTTCCTTCTTCGCGCAACGCCAACGCGTCGAAGTTCGGTGTACAGCAAGAGAATCTCGGGCAGCCCAAGATTTACATCCATTCGCTGGAAACCGGGCGCAAGTTGGTCTACTATAACCAACAGGCTTCCATGAATGCGGCTTCCGACTTTCTGCCCGACAGCCGCCACTTACTCATTTATTCCACCGCGAATGGCGGATTCTCGCAGATCTATGAGACCGATCTGGATGGCGGCGACCTGCACCGCATTACTCACTCAGGCTCTTTGGAAGTGGAACCTAAGGTAAATCCCCGCACCGGCATGGATCTCGTTTTTGTCTCCGGGCGCGGCGGCACACCGCAAATATATAGAATGAATATTGATGGAACGGATGTGAGCCGCTTGACTACTGGGGAGGGTGACGCCGTGAATCCCGCTTGGAGTCCCGATGGCCAGCACATCGCCTTTGCCTGGACTCGCGGATACGAACCGGGGAACTTCAACATCTTTGTCATGGATGTTGCCAGCCGCAACTATATACAATTGACCCACGGCGCGGGACGAAACGAAAATCCAAGCTGGGCGCCCGACGGAGTCCACCTGGTGTTCTCTTCCACGCGCGGAGGGAAGACGGAGATCTACACCATGCTGGCGGATGGCACCGGCGTGCAACAGCTTACAACGCAAGGGAACAACGAAAAGCCTGTTTGGAGTAAAGCAACACAATAAAAAGATCAAAGAATCAAAAAGAGGAGATTGTCAGGATGAGCGATAGTTCGAGATTGCACGCGTCATGGCTCAAAGCCGGCATGCTACTGCTGCTGGCGGCGCTAGTGTTGTTCGCGGTGGGTTGCAAGAAGAAAGTTCCGCCGCCTCCGCCTCCGCCGCCTCCCACAACCACGGCCATTCCCCCGCCACCGCAGGCGGCGCCCGTGATCAACAGTTTCACCGCCGAGCCTTCCACTATAGAGGCCGGGCAATCTTCCACTTTGCGTTGGTCCATCACCGGCGCCACCGACATGAACATCGACCAGGGCGTGGGCGCGGTGCAGAGCAGCGGACAGCGCCAGGTTTTCCCCAGGGCCAGCACCAGCTATACGCTCACCGCGCGTGGGCCCGGTGGCATGGACTCGCGCTCGGTGACGGTGGAAGTGACCAGCGCTCCGCCTCCGCCTCCGGCGCCCACCAACACGCCCCGGCTCTCCAGCGCGGACCTGTTGCAGCAGCAGGCGCAGGATGCCTTCTTTGATTTCGACATGAGCGAAATTCGCGGCGACGGCCGCGACGCTCTTACGCACGATGCCGCCTTGTTGAAGCAGATCTTCCAGCAGGACCCGAATTTCTCGGTGGTGGTGGAAGGACATTGCGACGAACGCGGTTCGGCCGAATACAACCTGGCGCTGGGCGATCGCCGCGCCACCGCCGCCAAGGATTTCCTGGTGCAGTTGGGTGTCCCTGCGGATCGCTTGAAGACCATCAGCTATGGTAAGGAGCGGCCGCAATGTACCGAGGCGACCGAGGAATGCTGGCAGAAGAACCGCCGCGCGCATTTATCGCCCGGCCAGTAAGCGGATCAAGAACCCGTGGGGGCGCCCGAAATGCGCCCCGCGGCACACAGGAGCTGTTTATGACCTTGTCTCGTGTCGTCGTCGTATTCTTCGCGCTGTCGCCTTTCGCCTTCGGTGCGAGCAAAGAAATTATGGAACTCCAGCGCGATGTCGCTCTGTTGCAGGACCAGGTGCGCAATCTGCAAAGCACGCTGGATCAGAAAGTGGCCGCCATCCAGGCTCTCACGCAACAGACGTTGGATAGCGTGAACCGCACCAACACCACCGTCGCCATCATGCAAAACGGCTTCAACGACGCCATGAAGCAGCAACAGCAGAGCCTGAACGGCCCGGTGGCGAACGTCGGCCAGAAGCTGGATCAGATGTCGGAGGATTTCCGCGCCGTCCGCGAATCGGTTCTCGACATGAACACCCGCATGGGCAAGCTGGACGCCAAGATCGCGGACCTGGAAAATCTGATCAATACCACACGCACGCCCGCCGCTCCTCCGCCGCCCGCTGGAACCACGCCGCAAAGCGATTCCAATGCCGGCTTGGCGCCTGGTGGCGGACCTTTTGGGACCAACGTCCCGCAAGGTGCTGCGGCCGCCGGCGGGCCGCCCGACGGTGTGCAGGCCGGACCGCTCTACACCCATGCCTATAGTGATCAACTGGCCGGCAAGTACGATATCGCCTTTCAGGAATTTAGCGAGTATCTGAAATATTTCAGCAACACCGATCTCGCGCCGAACGCCCAGTATTACATCGCCGACATTTACTATCGGAAAGCGGATTACAACAACGCCCTTAGCGCCTTCGACGCGGTGCTGGAGAAATTCTCCGACAACCCCAAGACCCCCGATGCGCGCTACATGAAAGCCATGTGCCTGGCCAAGCTCGGCAAGAACGATTCGGCGGCGCGCGAGTTTCGCGACGTTTACACGCGCTATGTCAACGACCGTCCCGAGGTCGCAGCCAGGGCCAAAGCGCAATTGCAGGAAATGGGCCTCCGGGTGACCACGGCCCGCCGGCGTAAAGCGGCAAACTGATCCGGGCGCGCCGTCATCGCTCGCCCTTGCCGCCTGATTTGCTCCGCGCAAAAACGCGCGCGGTTGGGCTCTGCCCGCAATTTTGCCAGTAGTGCTCTGGAGGGCGAGAGCGTGAAACGCTACTCGACCGCGAAGCGTTCACACGGCGTCGCGACACCACTGCTCTTAGAGAACTCGAATCCAATCGCGCCAAACCGTCACCAATTCAAGTCCCGATCCCAACCCCCAAACCGCAATTCCTTGCCTCGAACGCCGTTCCCCAATCCCGCCCTCTATGTCCCTGTGTTATGCTGTTTCCTCCCGCGCTCATGTCGCATCCATCATCGCTACCCCGGATTTGCATTGCCATGGGTTTTCCCGACGCGCAGAAACTGTTGGAACATGCGCGCCGTGAAGTCAACGCGGGAGAATCTTTTTTCGAATTCCGCCTGGACTATCTGGCCTCTCCCGAAAACGGCATCGCCGTAATCCGCAAATTTCTCGCCGGGCATCCCGATTGCTCCATCCTGGCCACCTGCCGCCGCCACCAAAATCACGGGAAATTCAATGGGAGCGTCGAAGATCAGATCCGCATTCTGAACGCCGCGCTGGACGCAGGGGCCCGTGCGGTGGACATCGAAATCGAAAGCGCCGAAAATGCCGGCACGCGCCTGGAAGCGCTGCGCGGCAAAGGCCAGCTGATGCTTTCCTACCACAACTACGACGGTACGCCGTCGCCCGAAGCGGTGTTGCGGCGCATGCTGCGCATTCCGGCGGATGGCTACAAGATCGTCACCACCGCGCGCAAGCCTTCGGATAACTCGCGCATTCTCTCGCTCACCAAATCGCATCCGCGCACACCCCTGATCGTGCTGGCGATGGGTGAAACCGGCTTTCCCACGCGCGTACTCTCAACAGCCTGGGGCGGAATGTTCACCTACGCCGCGCCCAATGCTTCCGAAGGCACCGCTTCGGGCCAAGTGAGCGCTCGCGTGCTGCGCCATCTGTATCGCGCCGAGAAGTTCACTCGCGCCGCTAAAATCTACGGAGTGATTGCCGATCCGGTGCGCCACTCCATCTCGCCGGCCGTACACAATCGCGCGTTCCAGGCTCATCGCATCGACGCGGTGTATCTTCCATTCCTCGTCCAGCCCGCGCAGTTGAAGGATTTTTTCATCCTGGCTGCGTCGCTGCCGGTCGCCGGCTTCAGCGTCACCATTCCGCACAAGCAGAAGATCATCCGCTACCTGGACGTGATCGATCCTTTGGCTCGCCGCATCGGGGCCGTGAATACGGTCTGGAAAAAAGCGGGCAAGTGGCGCGGAGGGAACACCGATGCCGATGCCGTCACTATTCCGCTGGCGCGCAAGCTGCGTCTGTCGAAATCGTCGGTGCTGGTGGTCGGCAATGGCGGAGCGGCACGCAGCGCGGCCTATGCGCTGATTGGCAGCGGTGCGAAAGTTTCCATCGTGGGACGGAATCCCGATCGAGTGCGCTCGCTCGCCCGCGCTTGCGGCGCCGAGTCCCTGCTGCGCGAGCAGCTCAACGGCCGCAAGTTCGACGCGCTGGTCCACGCCACTCCGCTCGGCATGGCTCCTCATCCGGAAGCTTGTTTCTTTCCCGGCGCCATTCCTGCCGAGCTCGTTTTCGATATGGTGTATAACCCGCTCGAAACCACGCTGCTGCGCCACGCTACCTCGCAAGGTTCTACCGTCATCTCCGGCCTCCAGATGTTTCTGGAACAGGCCAGCCGCCAGTTTGAAATATGGACCGGCGCCTCAGCTCCCCGCTCCGTCATGGAGAAGGCCGCCATCGAAGCGCTCGCGCCCGCCTGTGGCTGAACTACACTGGATTCATGAACAGGTTCACGCGCCGTGAACTCGCCGCCGCCTTGTCTGCTTCGGCGGTTTTGGCCGCTCGGTCGCAAGCCCAGCCTCCAGCCAGCCCCAAGCGCTGCCTGCGAATCCAGACGAAGAGTTCAAGCATCGTTAGCCCAGATCCGCGACAATGCCGCGCAGCTCGATTCGTTTTCTCTGCCCATGGCCGCCGAGCCCGCCACCATCTTCAGGCCCTGAGCCACTCCATGAGCTCCATTCCCGACGACATCTTCTTCGCCAGTATTTCTGAAATCAATCAGAAACTGACCAAGAAAGAATTCTCCGCCGTGGAGCTGGCGCGCGCCTTCTGCGACCGTCTGGAGACCGTCGGCCCGCGCTACAATGCACTCGCTCTGTCGCTGCGCAAGGATGCTATTCGCGATGCCAAAGACGTGGAAGGCGATATCAAGCGCGAGCGTTTCCGCGGTCCACTTGCAAGGCATTCCGTTCGGTGCCAAGGATCTTCTGGCGTATGCCAAACATCCCACTACGTGGGGCGCGAAACCATACGCGGATCAGGTTTTCGATTACACCGCTACCGTGCTCAAGCATATTCTGAAACACGGCGGTTTGCTGACCGGCAAGCTCGCCATGGTGGAGCTCGCCGGCGGCCCCAGCTATCGATACGCCAGCGCCTCCCTCACTGGCCCGGGTTTGAATCCGTGGGATCCCACGCGCTGGTCCGGCGGCTCATCCAGCGGTTCGGCTATCGCGGTGGCCGCGGGCCTGGTTAGCTTACGCGCTCGGATCGGAAACGTCGGGCTCCATCCTCACACCCAGCGCATTTTGCGGAGTCACCGGTTTGCGCCCGACCTACGGACTGGTCTCGCGGAACGGCGCGATGGCTCTATCATGGACGCTCGACAAGATCGGCCCCATCTGCCGTTCGGCCGAAGATTGTGGCCTGGTGCTGGAGCGGATCGCAGGCGGCGACGACGACGATCCATCCTCCGCGCACAAAAGCTTTTACTATACGCCGCAGTTCGCCAACGACTTCAAGGATATCCGCGTAGGCTTCGCGCCTGTCGATTTCAATGAAGGGGTGGACCCCGCCGCGCGCCCCGACTACGCCAAGGCTCTGGAAACCATCCGCTCCCTTGGTGTTCAAGTCACCGAAGCCAAGATGCCCGTGTTTCCTTATGGCGCGATGATCAGCACCATCATCTCCGCGGAAGGCTCCGCGGTTTTCGAGCCTCTGATCAAGAGCGGTCAGGTGGATCAACTCGCCGACCAGCACCAGATCGCCGGGCTCAAAGCCGGCCTCCAGATTCCGGCCAATGAGTATTTGAAGGCCATGCGTATTCGCGCCCTCATGCAGGAGGCCTTCCGCGACCTGCTCTCCACCATCGACGTGCTCATCGCTCCCACCCGTTTCGATCCGGCTCCGAAAATCACCCAGCCACTAGATCGCCCCGTAAGTGACCGTCCCACGCCCGCCGCGCCCGGCCTCACTGCTTTGATTCCCGCGGGCAATCTAGCCGGCCTGCCGGCGCTGACTGTTCCGTGCGGGTTTGCCGACGGCATGCCGATGGGTCTGCAATTGTTGGGTTCGCGGTTTTCGGAAAACACGCTGCTAGCGATCGGGAAGGCGTTTCAGGATCGCACGGATTGGCACAAGCGCCGTCCGCCCGTGGCGGAGTCTTCAGTTCCAAGGTCGGTATATACAGCCGCAAGGCGCAAGACTGTTTGCGCGTGCCGTGACTGGTCGCGAGATGGCTGGGCCTTTCAAGCAGCTCGCAGGGGCGTTAGGCTACACACTGGCGCTGCTTCAGGCTGGTTGCTATCGGCCTTATCCGCCTCAGAAACCGGAGGGAGTGCCGGCAGATGCCGTTTGGGCGGGTGGGTTGGACGGCGGTGGTTGGGTGAACTGTTGCGACTCCTTCACCTGAATACGACGAGTCCGCAATTTTCGACGAGGAGGGGTCGTATACCTCAGGCCGACGCGTCGATATACGTTGCAAGGTACTGGTCGTGCCGCGAAACCACAACAGCTGAGGTACACGTATGTTACAGGCAAAGCAATCGGACATGAGGGCAATCTCGAATTAGCGAGGCTTGACGACCGGAAGTGAGGCTTGGCATGGCTACGTGCATGATCCGCTTTTGAGCGGTCTGGCCGACCAGGTTACCGTCTGGCATCCGAAAGCCTCGGAAAAACTGCTGCCTATCTCCGGTTACTTGATTCACGCCCCTCCTCTCCAGCAATGATCCATGCGCGGCTAAGCTCCCGCGCTCAAGCCCGCTCAACCAGCCGCAGCGCGCCCCTGGCTGCTTCCACGCCACGGTATTGCGCTTCTTCAAAAATCGAAAATCCGCTGAGATCCGAGTTGGCGAAGAAAATATTGCCGAAAGGCTTCAGCCAGCGCGTTCGCGCTTCTGAGAAGACGAATCCTGGCGCTGGACGCGCCATCGCGTGACCGATACGCATGATGTCGATGTGCGCCACGCACTGCCGGATGTCGGGATGCGCGCGTCCCAGGTCATTCAGGATCGCCTCTTTCCAGTAGTTCCAATCCTTCGCGAGCAACAGCCGGCGCCCGTCTTCGGGAGTATGCTCGGCCAGCGACCAATAAAACGTCCACACGGTACGATCGATAAATGTCGCGAGACTCATGTGCGTTGCGTTCACGTAGCCGAGCGTCGGCGAATCGTAGATCACATTGTCCCAGGCCGGCTCGGGATTGTTCTGCGCGGGAATGCGATCGAGCGTGAGATTTGCCGTGAGCCATGGCGAATATTGAAATCCGTCCGCGCGCGGAGCTCCTTCGATGATATAGGACGCCAGGAACGTCGGCGCGGCCCAGATCACCTCGTCCGCGATGTACTCTGTGTGTTCGGTGAGGACACGGATTGTGCTGCCGTTGCGCGCGACACGATACACTACGTCGCCGGTACGCAAATACCGCTTCAGTTTCTCGATCAACCGCGCCGCGATCCATCCATTGCCCTCGGGCCAGGTGAGCGGGCCTTTTTCTTCCGGTTCGCGCGACGCAAAATACTGCACGCCCGCCCATGCCGACGTATTCTTGGCCAGCGCGCCGTAATCGTCGCGGCAAGCGTAGTTGAGGTACCAACGCAAAGGCGCGGAATCGAAACCCTGCTGCGCCAGCCAATCGGCCATGGAGATTCGATCCAGCGGCGATGGTTTCGCGCCCGTATCCATCGGAACCGTGAACTGGCCGGTGGCGCGAAACTGATTGATCATGTCCTGAAACCGGCGAAACTGTTCGCGATCGCGCGCCGTCGCGCCATCTTCGGGTTCGATGCCTTCCTGCCAATGCCCGTTGATGAACAGCCGCTCCTGCGGGTCGAAGCACAGCACGCGTTCGTTCCATTTGCCATCGCGCAGCAGACCCAATTCTTCAAACAGCTCGCGCGCCAGCGATTCACCTTTGGCCGGCACAGGCACATAATGCGCCGCCCAGGGAAACTTCGAGATTTCGTTCTCACCCCAGCGGGAATTGCCGCCGGCCTGCCGCTCCATTTCGAGCAGCACGAAATCATGAAAGCCTCGTTTGTCCAAATGCCACGCGGCATTGAGGCCGGCCATGCCGCCTCCAACGATCACGATTGGAACGCGCAGTTGTTGCGCAGGAGCGCGAAAAGCGGCATGGTCGCGCAGCCGATGCCCGAGCGGAAACGAATCGTTGACGAATCCCGCCAGTAATTTTGCGATCGGTTTTCCGCCACAATCCGACCAACGCCGGTGCGCCGAAAAACGCGCGCCTCGAAAGCATTAATGCGCGACGTCCTTCCATTCCTGTTCGTAGTATCGAACCAGAACCTGGTCGTTTAGCCGGTTGGGCTCGGCCGGCACGGGCTGCATGTCCACGGGAAAAATGAACAGCTCGGCGACATTGGTGGTAGACAGGAATCGCAGTCCGGCGGGTAATTCATGCGGCGGCTCATAAGGGGCGAAGCTTCCGATCACATATCCCCATTCGCCGAACGACGGCACGTACACGTGATATGGATACACGCGCAAACCCGCCTGCTTCAGCGATTCGACGATGCACCAATACGATTTCCGCGCAAACAGCGGCGACGTGCTTTGCACTACGATCAATCCGCCCGATGCGAGATGCTTCGCCGCCAGCCGGTAGAACGCCGTCGTGAATAGCTTGCCGAGCGCGTAACTGGTGGGGTCCGGAAAATCGGCCACGATGAAATCGTATTGTTCGGTGTTGGTGTCCAGCCAGCGAAATGCATCCGCGTTGATCACGTGTACGCGCGGATTGGTGAGCGAATGCTGGTTCAACGCCGACATCACCGGATGCGTGGAGAAAAGATGCGTCATCTCGGGATCGAGATCCACCAGCGTGATGCTTTGTACCGACGGATATTTGAGGATCTCGCGCACCGCCAATCCATCGCCGCCGCCCAAGACTAAGACGCGATGCGCGCCGGGGAGCGCGGCGAGTCCTGGATGGACGAGAGCTTCGTGATAGCGATATTCATCGCGCGAGCTGAATTGTAAGTGCGAATTCAGGAAGAGCCGCAAATCGTCTTTCCACTTTGTAAGTACGATGCGCTGATACGGCGTATTGCGGCTGAAGATCACCTCGTCGGCATAGAGGCTGTTATCCGCGGCGGATGAGATCCGATCGGCGAAAACCATCCCCGTCCCCAGCAGCGCCAGCACCACCACCGATCCGGCCCGCAAAGCCCGCGTGCGGCTAATCTGCTCGCGAAATAAGTAAGTGGACCACAGCGCCACAGCGACGTTGAAAATTCCGAAGACCAATGCCGATCGCACTAATCCAAGTTTCGGAACCAGCAAGATCGGAAACAACAGCGATGCGCCCAGCGCGCCCAGATAGTCGAAAGTCAGGACGTGCGAAACCAGCTCGCGGAACTGGAAGCGCTCTTTCAAAATGCGCATTAGAAGCGGAATTTCCAGGCCAACCAGCGTGCCCACCAGGATCACAACCGCATACAGCACCAGCCGAAACGCTTCAGTGTAGGCGAACGCGAGAAACAGCATGGACGACGAAAATCCGCCAACCACCCCGACCATCAGTTCAATGGAAACGAAGCGAGCCACTAACCCGCGGTAAAGGAACCGGGACAAGTAACTCCCGATCCCCATCGCGAATAAGTAACAGCCGATGATCGTGGAAAACTGAAAGACGGTGTCGCCCAGTAAGTAACTGGCCAGCGTTCCGGCAATCAGCTCATAGATCAGCCCGCAAGCGGCGATCAGAAAAACAGAGAGGAATAATGCAATGGACACTTTGTACTTCTAGTGCACCGCCGCCGCGATAATAATGCACATGCCGATAGACATGGCGCCCACCAGAACCGCGAGTGCGACGTTCTTGTCTTCGACGATTTCCTTCCAGAGATGATACGGCGTCATCTTATCGATAATTACGAAGAAGAGCACAAAGATCAGAATTCCGAGCACCGCATAAATTACCGCGTTCGCCAGTGCATGAGTGTCCACGTTCACTTACCTCCGATGTATCGGGAATAGCCGCCATAGGACGAACGATACGCGCCCGGGTTATCGCGGATCGACTTGGGCAGCACGCGCTGCTGATTAATGCGGTTCCAGCTCCAGCCGCGGTATTCGGCCACGCTGGTCAAGCCGAGCAGCAAGACGCCATAGATCACGAAAAGAGAACTATTCAATCGCCACCTCCGCTACTGGAACTGGACGGCGCGTAATCGCTTTCGCGCCATCTCGCTGCTTCAAAGCTGCCTTTTCGAAATGTGGTGAGAACCGGTGGAATGAGCAGCAGCAACGCCGTAATTGCAAAGAAGCCATAATTCGGGACGTTGCGCCGTACTTCGAGATCGTATCGCACGTCGGGCGAGCCCGCGGCCATCTCCGGCTCGATGCGCAGGTAATACTGCCCCGACGGAACGGACGGAACAATCACGCTGTTATTGCGGCTCCCTTCGCTGCCATCGGAGTCACGATAGTAACTCACTTCGCGGGCGAAGTCGAAGGTCTGGCCGCTTTGATCGTTGATCAAAGCGAAATTGAAATAAGCCCAATTATTGTCGAGGTCGGTGTGAATCGACAGCTCGACGTTGGAATCGCGGCCATCCAGTTTGAATGTGGGCGTGACGAATGCGCTATCGCTCTTCACGCCCTGTGAGTAGGCATAGTGATCGCTGAACGCGACACGTCCTGGAGAAATAATCATGAACAGGAAAGCGAGCGCCGCCAGCGCGACATTCAGCCACAGCCATGTTCGCCAGGAGGATCCGATGCCGCCTGCGTGGGGCGCCGGCTGATTCGCAAACACTCCGTAAGCCAGCGGCGGAGACCCTGGGAGCTGGAATGCCTGCCAGACTTGCGATCCCGTCATGTACTCCGCTCGCGACCACGTGACCTCGCCGCCGGTAGACTCCGACGACAGCATCGAAGGCGGCGCGACGAAATCCTGGCAAGCCACCGAATCGCCCACCTGCACTCGCCAGGGAAATTCGCCCAAAACATAAACCGTGCTGGCCGTCATGGAGTCGAAACTCAAATAGGTTTTCCCCTCATAGCGCATCGCGAGCTTGCCCCCCGAACGGCTTGGCTCGGGCAGCGCGCTTTCCACATGGACGAAGTTCCAATGACCGTTGTACTCCGTCAAATAGCGGAAGCCCTTGTATGGATTAAACAGCAGGTATTCGCTCCACGAGTACGAATCTTCTCCGCTCGAAACCCCGCGTACTTGAAAGCCGATCGCCTCATACTGCGTATCGCCGATTTTTCCGCGCGTTCCAAGCGGAATGGTTGGCTCGATTCGTTCCTTCGACTGGAACGTCTGGAGAATCTGGACTTCAGGCGTGGACGCGTCCAGCACCGTCAAACATTGCGGACAAACGACGCTGAGCGTGTGAGCGAAGCCGCGCAACTGCACCGGTCCCCCGCAGTTGGGACACGAAATCGATTTCGCCTGAACCGCCGGCATTACTTCCAGCCCTCAAACTCACGCAAATTCTTCAGATGCAGATCGTCGAATTCCACCGCCCGGCCGAGAAACAGCATCGGCGGATTCTCGCTGTAATCGATGGTTGCGAAGTCGCCGCTCGTGGTCCTGAGATCGGCAAACAGCAGATCGGACTTGTCAAAATATTGGAATGGCAACTCGCCCTGTACGCCTTTGTAGTGGGCGTGAGTGCGCGAAGTGACGTGATAGCTTTTGCCGTTCCACTGAAAATCTTCGCCCTGCCGGATTTGGTCGGCACCGGGCAACGGCGTCGGAGGTGTAGTAGCCCACGACAAATCATATTCCAGCTGCGCATCGGACAGCCAGCCGTTCGATCCATCGTTATAAACGATGTGCCATTCGTTCCAGCCGCCCTGTTCATATTCGTAAATGATGCGCCCCACCACCACGAAGCTCTTATTCTGATGAGCGCCCTCGGATCCGATTTGAAGGGGCGACGCGTCCGGCGGCAGGTCGGCTACTTCACCCACCTTCTTCAAATCGACATCGGTGCGCACCAGGATCGAATGACAGAATTCGCAGGTGGTTTGAACGGCGCTCGACCAGAGAAACTTCACCGGCGCGCCGCAGCTAGGGCAGTTCGCAGCCGGTGAGCTCATATTTGATAAGGCCGCTCCATCTGGCGCACCGAAACTCGCGCGGGAGCAAAGCCGACATTCAGCAGTGCCTCAAAATCGGCCGATGGGCGCGGCCGGCAGCAGAACACGTTCAGACACAGCGATCCGTATTCGGGAAACGTATGGCAGGCCAGATGGGACTCGGTGAGCAGACTCACCCCCGTGATGCCGCCGGTATTTGGAAATTGATGCCAGCTTGTTTTGCCAAGCGGATGAAGCCCCATCGCGCCGACGATCAGTTCGAACAGTTCTTCCAAACGGCCTTGCTGGGATAGCGCAGCCGGGTCGCACCCGTGCGCCTCCACAATCCACTCCAGACCGTTCATGTCGTCCTATTGTTGGGCGGTGCCGCACTCCGGACAGAACTTGGATGCGCGCGGCATCTTGTTGCCGCAGTTGGTGCAGAACTTAGTGTCTGCAGCAGGCGTAGCGGGAGCTGCCGGCGCCACCGGACCAGCACCGGGCACCGGACCACCTGCCGGCGGTGGGGCTTGCTCACCCCCCGTTTGTCCTGGCCGCATCGCCCCCATCATGCTGTTCGCCATCACCAGGCCGGCGCCCAATCCAACGCCAATCCCCGCGGCGCCTCCGCCTTCGTTCGCCGCCGCGATCGGCATGGACTGCGCCACCTGGAACTGCGTGTACTTGTTCATGTCACCCAGCATGTTCATACTGATGCGCTGGTCCAGCATCTTCTGCAGCTCGTCGGGCAGCGAAATGTTTTCCACCACGAAGTTTTCAAGCGACAGGCCAAGCTCGGCGAAGGACGGCTTCACCGCCTCCATGATCTTCAGCCCCAGCGCCGCCTGATTGGCCGCCATATCCAGAAACGGCACCGAGCTTTGCGCAAAGCTATCAGTCATGCGCGCGACGATGGTGTTGCGCAGCTGGCCTTCCAGATCGGGCACCTGATAAAGATCGCGCGTGCCGCTCACCTTCTGATAAAACAACTTGGCATCGGCCACTTTATACGCATAGATCCCGTACCCCCGCACGCGGATCGCGCCGAATTCCTTATCGCGAATCGTGATCGGCGTGGCTGTGCCCCAGCGCTGGTCCGTCTGCAGGCGCGTCGACAAATAATAGACGTCCGATTTGAACGGGGACTTGAATGCTTTGTCCCAATTCATCAGGTACGTGAGAATCGGCAGGGTATTCGTGTTCAGCGTGTACAGGCCCGGCGCAAAAACGTCGGCCACCCGGCCCTCGTTGACGAATACGGCCAATTGGGAATCGCGAACCGTCAGCTTGCCGCCGTTCTGGATCTCCATGTCTTCCATCGGGTAGCGATAGGCTAGGATTCCATCTCCCGGTTCGGTCCACTGGATAACATCGATGAACTGCTTGGATAGGAAACTCATAGGCTTGTACCAAAGTATACGGCAGAATCGAGGACTTTGTTCCCGTTTCTGCGTCGGATTGGGCGTTGGGGATTGGCAATTAAGGCACTTACCTTACGGCTGGATGCCTGGCGGCCTCCAGTTCGGCCAGGCGCCGCTTCGCGTAGGGATCGCCGGGATTGGCCGCCAGGATCTTTCGTAAATCGTCTATCGCTTCGTCGATCCGTCCCGATCTGGCCAGCGCGGTCGCCAGGTTGAATCGCGCGCTCCAGTAATCCGGGCGGGCCCGCAGCGCCATTTCGAACTGAGGGATGGCGTCCGCGTTCCGGTTCAGCGTGGCCAGCGCCAGGCCCAGCATGTTGTGAACCTCCGGCTGCTTCGGCGTCAGCCGTGCCGCCGCCCGCAGTTCTGTCACCGCCCCCTGCGGATCCAGCCGCGACAGCAGAATCGCGCCCAGATTCATGTGCGCCTCGGCGTCGTTGGGATTCTTGTCCAGCCGGTGGCGCATTATGGCTTCCTGCAATTCGCGGCGTCGGTCGCCTGGCCCGCGCGGCAGTATCTGGAGCCATAAGTGGCCCATTTCGTCGGTCGCCCGATTGCCTGAAACCACCCGCTTCGGAGGATTGTTCGGATTGCGCGGGTTATCCGCCGAATTGTCGTAGTGATAGCGCATGTGGATCACGGAATCCTTAGGCAGGAACACCGGCTCGCGATAATAATAGACCGCCTGCCAGTTGGTATCCCACGCCGGAATCCGGATCAGCCACTTCCTCGATCCATCGGGCAGCGTGGCCCAGGCCTCCAGCAGCTTCCCCAGGTAATGTGCGTGCGGATAAACCGCAAGAACATCGGCATCCAGAGGGAGCTGGAAAGAGTCGGAAATGACGAAATCGCGCGTGCCGGCTGGAATATCCAGCGCCTCATCGTTCTCAAGCTGCACCAGCAGCGGGAACCGGGTCTGGGGTTTGTCGGTGAAATAGAGCCCGATGGACGGGCGAACTTCCTCGGGCTTGCCCGAAGGCTGGAGGTGCATATTGAGCACCAGATCGTTCCCTGGATCCAGCCGCCACGCGAAACCATCGGGCTCGACGTGTGGCGTGCCGCCGGGCTTCCAAAACAGGAAATTGCCATCCGGATCGAAAGGGCTGCGGCCGATCACCAGGTCCATGCCCGGAAAACCCTTGCCCGGCGAAATTTCCTGAAGCTTTGCCGATCCCGCGCGGTCCACCAGCAAGTTGGCGTGATGCACCACGCGGGGCTGGCCGGGGCGGATCTCGATGGCGCGCACCCAGCGCCGAGCCGTCAGGTTCGGAGTGAAAATGACGTTCCAGTAAATATCGGGCCCCGAAGCCGGCAAAGCAACCGACCCTCGCGCTTCCAGCACCAGGTCGGGTTTTCCAAGCTGCCAGCCATCGGGGAAAGAAGGAGGCGGCGGGATCTCGTCGGCGTTGCCTTCCGGAGCGCCCGCGCGCACCCAGGCAGCGATGGTCGCGATCTGCTCGGGAGTAAGGCTGCGGTCCCCCGCAAAATCACCATAGCCGCGCTCAGGCAGCCACGGCGGCATATAGCGCGAGCGCGTCGCAGCCGCGATCTGGGCCGCGCGCTTCTTCACATCTTGATAAGTGAGCAGCGAAAACGGCGCCGCGTCGCCCGGGTGATGGCAAGTCGCGCATTTTTCGTACACTATCGGAGCAATATCGTGAGCAAACGTAGGCGGCTCAGCGGGGAAGACCGGGGCCACGGATAAACACAGATAAACGCAGATGGGAAAAAAGCACTTCATCCGTGTTCATCCGTGTTCATCTGTGGCTAATCTCTATTCATATCTCATTCATAAGTGAGCAGCGAAAACGGCGCCGCGTCGCTCGAGTGATGCCAAGTCGCGCACTTTTCGTAGACGATCGGAGCAATATCACGAGCAAAGGTAGGCGGCTCAGCCGCGCGGGCAAGGGCCACGGACAAACACAGATAAACGCAGATGGGAAAAAGGCACTTCATCCGCGTTCATCCGTGTTCATTTGTGGCTATTCATATCTTAGTGCCACCAGCGGATCGATCTTGGTCGCACGCCGAGCCGGAACATAGCAGGCGAGCAGCGCCACCGAAATTAAAATCGCCGCCACCGCGACGTATGTGATCGGGTCCGTAGTCTTCACCCCGAAAAGCAAATTGGCTAGCAGCCGATTCAGCCCGAAAGAAGCGGCCAATCCAATCACGATTCCAATGCCAGTCAGCAGCATGCCCTGCCGCACCACCAGCTTCAGCATGTCGCTCCTATCGGCCCCCAGCGCCATGCGGATGCCGATCTCCTGCGTCCTCTGCTCCACCGTGTACGACATCAATCCATAGATCCCGATGGCAGCCAGCAACAGCGCCAGGCCCGCGAAAATGGTCAGGAGCAGCATGTTGAAGTTCTGGCGCGCGGTGGCATCGGAAATCACCTGATCCATGGTACGGATCTTCGAAGCAGCCAGTTGGCTGTCCACGGATTGAATTTCGTGCTGGATCGCGGCGCTGAGTGTCGATGGGTCGCCCGCGGTGTGAACGATCCAGCTCATCGGAATCACGCTATTGGCCAGTTTGGTCAGGCCGTCGGTAATCTGGCTTTCCGGAACGTACATCACGCCTTCGTCGGCGCCTTGCAATCCCGTTTCGCGCACGTCGCTGACGATGCCGACAATCTGCCGCGCCGGCTCTTCAAACTCCGGCCCCAGCCCCTTGCCAATGGTGATGCGCTGTCCGATGGGATCGCCGTTCGGCCAATACTTCTTTGCAAAGGCCTGGTTGATGATCGCCACCGGTTCGGATTTGCCCGTGTCACGCACGTCAAAGGCGCGCCCGCGCAGCAAGGGGACACTGAACGCGCTGAAATAGTGCGGGCTGATGAATCGCCACTGTTCGTCCCCGTTGTATAGGTCGCCCTTGGGAGGCGGCATGCCTGCGATCGAAAACGGCAGGTCGATGCCGCCTTGCAGTGGGAGTTGGATGGCGGCCGCCGCGGCGCGCACGCCCGGCAGCGTTTCGATGTGATCCAGCACTTGGCGAGTCATGTTTTCAGCCTTGGCGGTATTGTCATACCGTCCCCCGCTCAGCGAGGTCTGCATGGTGATGACGTTGTGCGGATCGAACCCCGGCTGCACGGACCGCAATCCAATGAAGGTCCGGATCATGAGCGCCGCGCCGGCCACTAAGATCACGGCCAAAGCCATCTCGGCCGCCACCAGCACGCTGCGCACGCGGTTATGACGCAAGCCCGTTCCGGAGCGACCGCTGGCTTCCTTCAGAACCGAGTTCACGTCCAGCTTGGAAATTCGCAGCGCCGGCAGCAAGCCGAAAAGTACGCCGGTGAAAAGCGCGATGGCGAAAGTGAACAGCAGAACGTGCCAGTCGAGCGTGGAGATCGCCGACGCCACATGCGTCTGGTCGTTGATGCGCGGCAGGTTGCCCGGGCTCACTGCCAGCAGCAGCGGCACGCTCCAGGCGCCGATCACCAATCCCAGGACCCCGCCAATGACGGAGAGCAGAACGCTCTCGGTGAGCAACTGCCGGATCAGGTGGCCTCGGCTGGCACCGATGGCCGTGCGGATCGCGATTTCGCGCTGCCGTCCAGCGGCGCGCGCCAGCAGCAGATTGGCGACGTTGGCGCACGCGATCAGAAGAACGAATCCCACCGCTCCCACCAGGATCAGCAGGGCCAGGCGAACATCGCCCACCAGCGCGTCTCTGAGAGGAATCACCGCGACGCCTTCGCGCTTGTCCATCCACTTCGGATAGGCGCGGCGGAATGCCTCGCCCCCGACGATCATATTGGCCCTGGCGGACTCCAGCGTCGCGCCTGGCTTTAGGCGACCCGCGGCCAGCAGGTAGTGGCCTTGATCGGTGCTGTTCGGATCGGCCTGCATGGGGATGAAAACGTCGGCCGGTGGATCGGAATGGAAGGTAGCGGGAAGAATTCCCACTACCACGTAGGGATCGCCTCCCAGCAGAATCGGCTTGCCGATGAGCGACGGATCGCCGCCAAAGCGCGTTCGCCAAAGGTCATCGCTCAGCACCGCGGCTTTCGCGCCGTTCGGTTGATCTTCCTGTGGCAGGAAGGCGCGTCCCCTGGCAGGTGAGACGCCGAAAACTTGAAAATACTCGGCGGAAACATGAATGCCCTTCAGCTGCTGCGGATGGTCACCAGTGCCCAGGTTTAGTCCCGGCCCCGAGAAATCGTAAAGGGCCATGGCTTGGAAGGTCTGGTTGGCTTTCTTCCAAGCCATGAATTTGGGAATGGAGACAGAGCCCCCGCCGCCGGTCTGCCCCTGAAAGCTCCGCTGGATGCGCATGATGCGATCGGGTTGCGGGTAGGGCAGCGGCGCCAGCAGCACCGCGTTGACAACCGAGAAAATCGCCGTATTCGCACCCATGCCAAGCGCGAGGGCGGCCACCGCGACGGTTGTGAAACCGGGATTGGAGGCTAGAACACGAAGGGAGTGGCGCAGGTCCGAAACAAGGCTGCTCATACTGTTATGGTACGAGCAACCTTGCTCAAAGTTCGATGGAAATGGGCTGTTTAGCTCGCCGCGTTGGCCATGACGGACGAAACTTGGCTAAAAATGGTGCTGATGCTGCTGGAAACGCCCGGCATAATAGCGCCCGCCGCCACTGCGACGAACCCCGCCATGAGGGCGTATTCGATCAAATCCTGGCCCCGGCGATCCCGCCAGACGCGCATCAGAAAATTCAAAGCTTGAGTAGCGATCATCGTTAGACTTCCTCCTCGAAGTTGTTTGCGGTCCTCGCCGCGGTCCTTAATCTGATTATGATTTTGCGCCATTTAAGGAATTTTGGGAATCCCGCCGATAGTTTAGGGGGGCGTAGTACGGAGCCCTAATTATCAGTACTAAGTGGAATCGAGAGCTAAGTGAAAAACGTTCCGCAAAGCATTTGGCCGGTATCCGTATTCGGACTGGGATTCCTGTTGATCATCATGGGCTTGTCAGGCGTGGCCAGCATCCAGGAAACTCGCCGGATTCATCAGCAGATTTTGGCGGTGGAAGACACCTATCGCCATATCGAAAATGTGGTGGAAAGCATCCGCTCAGATACGTCGCGGGTAGCCGTGCTGCGGCGTGACCGTCTGCTGGAACGCGGCGCTTCGGCCAGTGCCTACGCGGTTCAGTTGGACGCTTTGCATTCGAAAACCGAGCTGAACCTGGCGGAACTAAAGTCGCTGCGCCCCCAGCACAGCAGCACCGCCGTGGAGCGCCTGGAGGTCGCGCTGGAAGCTTATCTGAAGACTGTAGGCGGCGAGTTTCAGCAAACTCCGGAGCAAACCAGAGCGCAGTTTATGGACGATGGCTTTGGCTCGGAGACCATGCCGATTTTTGCCATCGCCGAAGAGCTGGGGAAGCTGAACGAAGAGAACTTCGAATCGCGCCGCCGGGCCTTAAGCCAGTCGGTAGTGAATCTGCAGAACGACATTTGGGAGACGCTGCTGACGGCCTTGGTGCTGGGAGCCATTATCGCGGGAGCCAGCGTGTTCCGCATTTCATCGCTAGAAAAGGAATCGGCTGCCCATCAAAAGGTGAGCGAGGTGGCTGAAGAGCGTTTGCGGCATCTGTCGCAACAGTTGGTTTCATCCCAGGAGCAGGAGCGAAAGGCGCTATCGCGAGAGTTGCATGACGAAATCGGGCAGTTGCTGACGGCCTTGCGCATGGAGTTGGGAAATCTGGAGCGGGGCCGCGGGACCCAAGGTGCCGAGGCCGATCCACACCTGGATCAGGCCAAGAAACTGGCCGAAAGCACGCTGCGGAGCACGCGCGATATCGCCATGGGATTGCGGCCGGCCATGCTGGACGTGCTGGGCCTGGGGCCGGCGCTGGAATGGCAGGCGCGGGAATACTCCAGGCGCTACAACACGCCCATTCGGCTGGAAGTGGACGGCGATCTGCGTGACGTGCCGGATCCGCATCGCACCTACCTCTATCGCATCGTGCAGGAAGGTCTCACGAACTGCGCGCGCTATGCCCAAGCCAAGAACATTCATGTGAAGTTGGAGGATTCCGGCGGCAAGCTCGCGGCGCTGGTGGAGGACGACGGCGTCGGCTTCGATCAGCATGGCGGCGTGGCCTACGGTCTGGGCTTGCTCGGCATCACCGAGCGCGTGCGCGAGTTGCACGGCCAGTTGTCCATTCAATCCGAACCGGGCAAAGGGACGCGTATCTCGGTGGTGCTGCCTTTGAATCGCGAAAATGCGGCGCCCGATCGCGAAGAAGCAGTCAGTGAGAAAGCCGCCAGCTAGCGCGCCGACGCCGAGTTGGCCCGCAGCGAGATCATAACCGCACGCGCCTTGTCCGACGCGGGACTGCCCGAGGCGCCATAGAACATCAGGATGTTCGCCCGCATGGCATCGGAGACCTCGTTGAGATGGCCGTCGAAACGCTCCAGCAGCTTGGCATACGTGTCGTCCGCAAGATGATAGTCGCCGATGCGGGTAGGGCGTCCGATATCGAAGTTCTCATTGGGAAGCTGAAGGCGATCTTCGCTCACGCTCACAAGAAGCTCCTGATAGCGCCGGACGGTATCGTCCAGGCTGGCCAGGAACATCTTTTCGGCGGCAGGCGGCGGAACTTTGAAGGCGAAAGCCTGGAACGGGCCGATTTTGGGAACCAGGCGAAACAGAAACGCCAGGAACCGCGCACCGAATCCGGGCCGCTTGTATTGGTTGTCCCAATCCTTCTGATACGCGGCCACCGAAATGCGATAGACATATCGGCGCCGAGTCATCCCCGCCCGCAGCTTTCGAATGTCCTTCTTTTTCGCGGCCCACGCCGCCTTGGTCATTTCCGGAATCGCCTGGCTGACCGAGAAGCGGTACGTCCCGAGCGCGAGATCCAGACTGGCGAATAGGTCCTTGAGCGGAACACAATACGTCTCTTCAAACGCGCGCTCCAATAGCGGCTTGTCCACTTTGAAGCCGATAAAGTCGTGATAGGCTTCGTTGGCATACTGGCCGCGCGCTACTTCGATGACATCGAAACCGAACTCGGTTTTCAGATGCGCCGCGGGATTGTCTTCATACGTGATGGAGGGGCCGAACTTGGCGCGCAGCTTGGGATACACCATGGGAACCGTGCGATTCACCGCGATCGGATGGCCCAGGTTATCGGCAGCGTAGTGGGCCAGCGCGCCCAGCGCAAACGCATAGTCGTCCAGATTCTGCGATTCCTGCGCATCCTTCAGCAGCGCCAGGACAAAGTCGCCGCTGCGCGTATAATGCACCAGGTCGCTGAAAAACTTGCTGCCGAACGGATAGTAGCCCATGTCCTGGATAATGGCGCCGCCATAGGCGTAGGCATGGGCCTCCCGCAATTGGTCGTCGGTTGCATTGGGAAAGCGCTTCAATAGCAGCGGCTGCAGGTCCTTAGGCCAGCTCGAATCGATGATGGCTTCGTGGGTCAGAACCGAATACGCCCGGGCCGGAGTCGGCAACGAAACCAGAATCACCGAGAAAAAAGCGAACCAGCGCACTCCCTATTGTGATCCGAACCGGGCCCAGGTTGTTTCCAAGTGAAAATAACATTCTTTGTCACGAATGTTTTTTCCACAATTCAACTGATTGTAACGTATAGCAGTATACAAAGAGGCATGCGGTGCGATCTGCACGTCCATACGCGGCATTCGGGCATGTGTAACATTCCCGGATTTCATCGTTTCTGCCGCGAGAGCTACAACGATCCTGAGGCGGTATATCGAACCTTGAAGCGGCGCGGCATGGACCTGGTGACCGTCACCGACCATGACTCCATCGATTCGGCCGAGCATCTCCGCCGCTATCCCGACTTCTTCCTGAGCGAAGAGGTTACCTGTACCACGCCGTCGGGAACCGAGATCCACGTCGGCGTGTATGGCATCGAAGAACGCCATCACATCGAACTGCAGCGCCGCCGTAGCGACGTGCCTGCTCTAGCGGCATATTTGCAGGAACAGAAGATTCTATTCAGCATCAACCACGTTTTCTCCAGCCTTACCGGACGCCGCACGCAGCTCGATTTCGAGCTGTTCGAAGACCTGTTTCCCGCCATGGAGACATTGAATGGCCACATTCCGGCCGGCAACAACCGCGCGGCTACGCGGCTGGCGCAGGACTGGCAAAAAGCCCCGCTGGGCGGAAGCGACGCCCACACTCTTGGCACGCTGGCCCTGACCTACACCGAGGTCCCCGGCACGAACGGCATTTCTTCGTTTCTTGAAGCCATCCGCCACGGACGCGGACAAGTAGCCGGCGCGTCCGGAAACTATGCCAAGCTCACTCAAGCCGTGCTCGCCATTGGATCCAGCCTGGTGCAGGAGCGCCCCTGGACCTTCGTGCTCACTCCCCTGATGCTCGCCGTGCCGCTGGTAACCCTTGCGAACTACTTCTGCGAGTTGAGTTTTCACGCTCGCTGGTCCCGCGCGCTCTGGCCCGCAACGCCGCCCGCCGCGCTCTCCAAACCCGCCTGCACCGAACCAGCCGAAAGCTAATTCCGGCTATTGCATGCAAGCAGCCGGATTGATATATTGAGACCGCGCGCGGGTTTCCGTGATGGCTCATCACACTTGATATAATCGCGCCGGAGGTAATAGCAACATGTCCCTGGTATCGGGCTTCCACCACGTCACCGTTTGTGCATCTGGAGCCCAAGAAGACGTAGATTTCTTGACTCAGGTCTTTGGGCAGCGGCTGATTAAGCAGACCGTTCTTTTTGACGGACGGTATGCCCATTACCACTTGTATTACTCGAACGCCGGCGCGGAGCCGGGCTCGGTTTACACCACCTTCCCCTACAAGCGGGTTCCGGGCCGTCCCGGATCGGGCCAGATCCAGTCCACCGCTTATACGGTGAAGAAGGGCGCCACCAAGTTCTGGGATGAACACCTGACGCACCACAAAGTGAAGCATACCGGCATTCAGGAACGGTTCGGACAGAAATTTATCCGCTTCAACCACCCCTCCGGTTTGCAACTGGAAGTGATCGAGGATGAAACAGACAGCCGAAAGCCGTGGACGGTGGGCGAGGTCAGCGCCGACGTTGCGACGCATGGGTTCCATGGACCAGTCCTCTCGGTTCGCGAAATTCCCGAGACCGAGCGGTTTTTCATTGAAGCGCTGGGATTCAAGAAGACCGGCGTGGAAGGCAACTATCATCGCCTGGAACTGAACGGCGGCGGGGCCAACAGGACCATCGTTTTGCTGCATGAACCGGACCGTCCTTCGGGAAGCTGGGGATTCGGCGCCGGCTGCGGCCATCACGTCGCGCTCGATGCCGGAACCGATGAAGGGCTCGCCGAACAGAAGGGCATTTACGAAGAGCTGGGCTACACCGATTGCTCCGAAATCAAGGATCGCAATTACTTCCACTCCATTTATTGCCGCTGCCCGGGCGGAATTTTGGTGGAATGCGCCGCCACGGCCGAAGGTGGATTCGCCCGCGACGAGCCCTATGACGCTCTGGGACATCAAATGCTGCTGCCCCCGTGGTTCGAGGAGCGCCGCGACGAGATCATGGCCATGCTGGAACCAATCACGATTCCGGAGAATAACTTCCCCACGCACTTGGAAGCGATCGCCGTCAGCACTGCTACCCCTGGTGGAACGCCATCGGCCGCCGATGCCGTGGGTATCGGGCCATCCCGCCGCCAGGCCGTATTCATCAGCGGGGACGCCACCAAGAAGTAAACAACGCAGTAAATTGGAAGTGTGAATATTGATTTAACGCGGCCCCGCGTTCGGACAGTTGGTTCGGCGCGGGGCTCGGCGCAAGCAGCGGGTGTGTTGTTGCACGGACGCGGCAAAACGCCGGAAGAGAAAATCGATCTAGCCGCCCGATTTGGAAACCTGGAAGGGTTCCGCTGGGTTGTTCCCGAGGCCGAAACTCCCGGCAGTTGGTACCCCGGCCGTTTTTGGGATCCGCGCGAATCGAACGAACCCTATCTAACCGAAGCCGTGGAGCGGTGTCACGCAGCCGTGCTCGAAGCCGGCGAGAATGGACGCTTGACGCCGGACCGTTTAGTCATCGTCGGCTTTTCACAAGGCGCTTCTCTAGCGCTCGAATACGCTCTGCGCCATCCTGGCTCGGTAGGCTCCATGATCGTGCTGACCGGAGGATTGATGGGAGTGCCTGGGTCCGACTGGAAGTCCATCGCGCCGCATTCTCTGGCTGGTCTGCGAATGCTGCTCACCGGCAGCGATGTCGACGATTGGATTCCGGAAGCATCCACACTGGAAGCCGCGCGATTGTTCCGCGAACTGGGCGCCGATGTGCAATTACGCATCTACCCGGGCCGGCCGCACATCGTCAGCGAGGATGAAATCGCCGAGGCGCGCAGCTTTCTGACGGCCTTGATAAAGTAGTGGAACATGAAGCTGCTGATCGTTGCTGTTCTATCCCTAGCGCAGTGTGCTTTCGCGCAAACCGGATCCGCGCCGGCCGAACGCTGGGTGAGTACTTGGGCCACATCGCCGCAACAGCCCCGGGCGTTTCCCATCCGCCGTCCGCCAGCGGGAGCGGCGCCAGCTACGCAGGGGCCGCCGCGTCCTGCGCCCATCACAAGTTTCCACAACCAGACACTCCGCATGATCGCGCACACCAGCATCGCTGGCCAGCGCGTACGGATCGAGCTTTCCAATGTCTTCGGCAGCACTCCGCTGGTGATTGGCGGCGCGCATATCGCGCTGCGCGACAAGGACTCGGCCATTGTTCCGGCCACCGATCGCGCGTTGAAGTTTGCGGGCCGTCCAACATTATGGATTCCGCCGGGCGCCACTGAGGTCAGTGACCCGGTGACTCTGGATGTTCCGGCCGAGAGCGATCTCGCGGTAAGCATCTACATTCCCGAAACCGGCGCCGTGGATACCATGCACGCCGTCGGGTTGCACACCACTTACATTTCGAAAGAAGGCAATGAGACCGCGCAACCGGTGATGGCGGACGCCACCACTACGCAGTCTTATTACTGGCTGACGAACATTGATGTGACCGCGCCCGCCGATGCGGGGGCCATTGTGACTTTTGGAGACTCCATCACCGATGGCGCGGTTTCAACGCCCAACACGGATCACAGCTGGCCCAGCCTTCTAGCCCAGCGCCTGGCGGCCAACGGCGGCGCAAACATCGCGGTGCTGAATCAGGGCATCTCCGGCAACCGGCTGCTGCGCGATGGTGCGGGCATCAACGCGCTGGCTCGTTTCGATCGCGATGTGCTTTCGCAACCCGGCGTGAAGTGGCTCATGATTCTCGAAGGGATCAACGACATCGGCCTTGGTTCGCGGCCCGATACGCCGGTGAGTGACGCGGTAAGCTCCGAGGATTTGATTGCGGGGTTAACACAGCTCATCGAACGGGCGCATGAGCGCGGCCTCAAGGTAATCGGCTGCACGCTGACGCCGTATGAAGGCGCGGCGTATTACAGCGAGGGCGGAGAACAGATCCGCATGGCCGTGAATCAATGGATCCGGGCCTCGGGCGCATTTGATGCCGTGGTAGATTTCGACGCTGTGGTGCGCGATCCCGAACATCCCAAACAATTTCGCCCAGGCTTCAACAAGGGCGATCACCTGCACCCGAATGATTCGGGCTATCAAGCGATGGCCGACGCGATCGATCTTTCGATCTTCGGTTTGAAGAAGTAGGACCTACACTCGTTCCAGCAGCGTGGCCATGCCCTGGCCGACGCCGATGCACATGGACGCCAGCGCATAGCGGCTGCCGGTCTTCTGCAACTGATGCGTCGCCGTCAGGATCAGGCGCGCGCCGCTCATCCCCAGCGGATGGCCCAATGCGATGGCGCCGCCGTTGGGATTCACTTTTTCCGAATCGTCGGGCAATCCGAACGCGCGCGTCACGGCCAACGATTGCGCGGCGAAAGCTTCGTTGAGTTCCACGATATCGATCTCGTCGATCGACATCTTCAGGCGCGCCAGCAGCTTTTGAATCGCTGGAATGGGTCCGACGCCCATCACGCGCGGCTCCACGCCGGCCGCTGCCGCACCGACTACGCGCGCTAGCGGAGTAAGTCCGAATTTCGCTGCCGCTTCTTCGCTTGCGACAAACATCGCGCAGGCGCCGTCATTGATACCCGACGCGTTGCCGGCGGTTACGGTGCCGCCCTTGCGGAACGGCGTGGGCAGCTTCGCCAAGCCTTCGAGCGTGCTGTCCGGCCGGATATGCTCGTCCTCGCAAACCGTCTTGGAAGTGCCTTTCGGTCCCGGAATAATCACGGGCGCAATCTCTTCGGCGAAGAATCCCGACTTCTGCGCGGCCGAGGCCTTTTGCTGCGATCGCAATGCAAACTTGTCCTGCGACTCGCGATCGATTTTGTAATCCTCGGCAACGTTCTCGCCCGTTTCGGCCATAGAATCGGTGCCGTAAATCTTCTGCATCACGGGGTTAATGAAGCGCCATCCCAGCGTGGTGTCGAAAAGCTCGGCGTTGCGCGCGAAAGGTGCGGTGGCCTTGCCCATCACGAAGGGCGCGCGGCTCATGCTTTCGACGCCGCCCGCGATGGCGAGCGACATTTCTCCGGTGGCAATTCCTCGCGATGCTACCGCCACCGCCTCCATTCCGGAAGCGCATAAACGATTCACCGTTACTCCGGGCACCGTGTGCGGAATTCCGGAAAGAAGCAGCGCCATGCGCGCCACGTTGCGATTGTCTTCGCCGGATTGGTTGGCGCAACCCAGCACCACTTCGTCGATCGCGGCCCAGTCACTTTTCGGAAACTTGGCGCGCAGTGTGGCAAGCGTGTGGGCGGCCAGATCGTCCGCGCGCACTGGGGACAGCGATCCGGCATAGCGTCCAATGGGGGTACGGACGCCTTCACAAATATAGGCGGTTGGCATAATTATGGTTACTTCTTGATTTTACCAGGAGCTTATGCGGCAGCCACCGAAATCGAATACACCGGCGGCAGGCTGTCGGCCATGGTCTCCCAGGTGTCACCGGCGTCGCGGGTATAGAAAACATGGCCGGAACTGGTGCCGACATACACGCCCGCCGGGTCCATGTCATCCGACGTCATGGCTTCGCGCAAAACCAAAAGATGGGCATTCCGTTGCGGCAGCCCGCGCGACAGCAGCTTCCAGGTTTTTCCGGCGTCGCGGCTGCGCGCCACGCGAAACTTGCCCTCCGGATTACAGCGATACTCGGCTGAATCGATGGGCACTGTAAACATAGTCTTTGGTTCCGCGGCGGGAACCGCTAATCCAAAACCAAAGCGCGAAGGCAGACCGCGCGAGATATCGATCCAGCGATCGCCGTTCAACTTGCCACGATAAATACCACAATGATTCTGTTGATAGAGTGCCTCCGGATCATTCGGATGCGCCAGTAACTTGTGCACGCATTGGCCGACCTCCGGCAGTTTGTTCGGGAGAAAATCCGCGCGCACCCCGCCGTTGTGGGGCGACCAGGTAGCACCGCCATCGGAAGTGCGAAAGACGCCCGCCGCCGAAATCGCGATCGCCATCCGGCCTTTTCCGAGGCACTGGATGGAATGCAGGCACATGCCGCCGTAACCTGGATTCCACCTTTCGCGCGTGGGATGATTGGTGAGCGACGGAACCTCTTCCCAGGTCTCGCCCCAATCTCCGCTGCGGAACAGTGCGCCCGGATCGGCGCCCGCGTAAACCACTCCCGGCTCGTCGGCGTGCCCGGCCCGAAGGTGCCAGATGCGCTTCAAGGATTGATCGGGAACGCACTTCAATTCCAAACCTTTTTCCGACAGCTTCCAGGTTTTGCCGCCGTTGGTGCTGGCATGAATATGCGGTCCAAACCAGGCGCTGTTCACCGCGGCGTACAGGCGCTTGGGCTGGCGGGGATCCTGGGAAACGTGGTTCACTTCCAGCCCGCGAAAGTGCGGGCCGTCAACGCTCCAGTTTTTGCGATTTTTGGTGGAAAAAGCAAAGGCACCCTTGCGGGTGCCAATCCAGACAGTGAGGTTGGGCGTGGCCATTCGCCCATTCTAAGCCGAAAACGGATCGGGCGAGAATTACTTCGCCTTCTTCTGTTTCTGCTGGCCGACGCGGATCTTGAAGTGCTGCAGCTTGGCTTCCTGGAACGCTTTGTGATCGTGGCGCGCCACGACATCATTCAGATAGGCGTCGACGTTGGCGTCCTTGGGCAGGACCGCCATCACGGTGAAGCTCTCGTTGCAGGAGGGGCAGAAAGGGCGGAATCGCTTTACGTTGGGGATTGCCATACATCCTCAGTTTATCACGCTCCTCTAACACGCGGGCAGTGTATTGTCTTCATCTTGCATAGATTATGTTACGGCACCAAGCGTAATCGTTCCGCCATTCACCTGAACAAATGGAGGCGGATGATCATTTGTGGAGATTGGACAAGCGCTGAATGTCAGCGCAGCCAATACATACACGTACATGACTGCTATTCATACCCTAGTAACACGCGAGAATGAGGCATGCTCTCCCGCGCGGCTTTCTTGGAAAGCGCCAAACAGGCCGTGAAGACCGCGATCGCGGGGGTAATCTCGCTCTTCGTCACCAAGCTTTTCGATTTGCCCGAAGGCTACTGGGCCGCGATCAGCGCGCTCATCGTGATGCAATCCAACCTGGGCGCGACGTTGAGTGCTTCGCGCACCCGCTTGGCGGGAACGGCCGTCGGCGCGGTGATCGGCGGCCTGTTTTTCGCGATGTTCGGCACGAACATTCTGGGCTTCGCGCTAGCGGTAACGATCGCGTTTATGGTGTGCGACCTGCTGCGCCTGGCTGAGAGCCAGCGGCTGGCTACTGTCACCGTCGCGATCATTATGCTGATTGGGCGGACAAACGCGGCGTGGATCGTCGCGCTGCACCGCTTCACCGAAGTAGCGCTCGGAATTTTGATTGCGCTGCTGGTGTCGCTAACCTTGTGGCCGAATCATGCGCGCCGCAGCGTCCGGCAAGGGCTGGCGGACCTGCTGCTGAAACTCGGGACACTTTATCAGGCGGTGATGCGCGGCTACCGGCGGCAACCCGGCGCGCCGATTGACGCGCGCAAAGAGGAGGTATCGAGCGCCATTCGAAAGAATAGCGATCTGCTGCAGTACGCCCTTCAAGAATCCTTCGGACCGATGAAGGAACGGGAATCCCTGGCTTTGCTGGCCCACCAAGTGGAGCGCCTATTTCGCGTCGTCGAGACTATGGAGTTCGCCGTTCGAGATAGCTCATCGGATACCTACTTTCGAAACTTCGAAAGCGAGTTGAAGCAATTGGAAGAGGGCGTCTCGGCGGCTTTGGATGCGCTTTCGAAAAGCATTGCCGCGGGAAAGCACTACCCTGAATGGCCGGATCTGCCTGGGATGATCGCCGCGCTCGATCAACGGGCGTCGCAGGCGCGCGAGGCGGGCACGAGCATGAATTATTCACTGGATGAGATTCTGCGGTTCTATTCGCTGCTGCTGGGCTCGCGGAACCTGACGGAAGAACTGCAGTTGCTGCACGATTTCACCGCGGCGCGCCTGCCGGCGAAAGCGAACTGACATGTTCCGGGGCGTCCCGTTTGGACGCATCAGGGGTATTTTTGTGTTTGGCGACGCATTTTCCCGGAAGAGCAGGGGAAAGTGGGGCGAAACTGGCGAAGAAAATGTTCGGTGAGGAACGAGAGCGGAGCCGGTATGCGTCTGCATCGAATTCAGCTTGACCTTAACAGATGAACAGAGCGACACCGGCCCGGGCGGACTCCAGGTTGTTGGACCCGTTAGAGATGGGCTTGAGACAGACTGGTCAACGAGTGGAAAAGCTTCCTACGCCTTGGCTGCCTTGGCTGCTTTGCCGGCGCCGGGAGCTCGATAACCGGTCTTCATACTCAGGGCGCGATCGGTTTCTTCCACCGTCAACAGCGGAATGGTTTTGGTATGGACCAAGCCGCTGGCCGAGACAGCTAACGCTAACGCCGCGGCACTGACATGGTCCGGGCACTCGCACAGAACGTAGACATCGTGATCGCCGAGCGCGAAGTAAGCGCTTTCGAGTTTTCCGCCAAGAGCGGCGAGCGCCTCCTTGACGACCGCCTGGCGTCCGGTGGCTTTGTCTTTCATTAGTCCGCGCAGGCCTTCGGCGGTGTAAGAAGCTTCAATGAGAAACTTGGGCATGGGTAGAGCCTCCTTGCAGGGGGCGATTATATATGATTTGGCGGTTGGGAGGAAGGCTGGGTGGGATTGGTTGGATCAACGCCAGGCGTGAGCGGATCTTGCACGTTGTCAGGCAGGTTGATGTGACGGCGAATTCACAGATCAATCTCCCAGAACGCCGTTTGTGGCCAATCGCGAGCTCGGTAGAAGCTGTGGCGATCAATCTGAGCTTGGTCCGAGTGGCGGACGATCCGCTGGGAGCGAGCGTGAGTCCTGCCTGCGATCCTCGATTTGTGGTAATTTTGGCACTACATTGCGGCGATACGGTGCACAAATCCCCGCCTATACGGCCCTTCGGCATTGGCTGATTGGCGCACGTGCCAGCGGTAGACGCCTGCTACAGTCCACCGCCAAGAAACTCAAATCATACCAGACTTGGAAAACATGGCTGATCGCCTTGATCTTGCTGGGCGCCGTGTTCTACGTCGAACTCAATCGTACCGTCTACATGGAGCCGATCCGGATCATTCCGCCAGGCCTGCAGCAGCCGTACACGTCAGACGCCTTGACGGACGCCGTCAAAGCGCAGGTAGATTCTATTTACGAGAACATCTCCAGCGTCAACAAAAAGCAGCGCCAACCGATCCCAAAAAAGCCGGAACTGGATTTTGAGATTCCCTACACCACATTCTCCTGGCAGAAAGCCGTTCAATGGATTCAGCGGGGCCTTGGTGTGAACTCCAGCATCACGGCCGACGTCCAGCTTCCGGTCGAGCCTGACTCGAAAGAACCTAGATATCTTATTGACCTCAAAATCCGAAATCATCCGCAAATTGGAACGCGCATCGTGGTCGCCTCGAAAGGTGAGGCGATGAAAAAGGTCGCAAACCAGATTGCCTACGATATTTTGGCCGAGACGGATCCGTTCGCGGTAGCCACCTACGCCTATTTTGACGAAGATCGAATGTTTTTTGGTTCCGAGCCGCTCACACCCATCATGGGGCGTATGCCCCGCCAGCAGCTAATCCGGGGCTATCTGTTCCTGAACTCGCCATCCACCTTCGATGAAGGCATAAGCGTCTTTCAAGAGTACCTACGAGAATATCCGAAGGATGATTTGACCTGGACCTTGCTGGCAGAGGTTTTTCTGAAGAATGGGAGAGTCAACGAAGGTATATCGGCCTACCGCAAGGTCACCCAGGTGAATCCCAAAGACGCACGTGCCTTCTTAGCGTTGGGGGACATGTTGCAACAACAGGGAAAGCTTGTCGATGCCATCCAGGCGTATGGGGAAGGTCTCGATGCAAACCACAAATACACTTTTCTTTACTATCAACTGGGAAAGGCGCTGCGCCAGCACCGAGAGCTTTCTCGGGCGATCGAGGTCTTTCGAACGTTGGTCGCCATGCAGATCGCCATGGGGATGGATCCATCTTCCAGCTATGAGCAATGGGGGTCCGCCCTGGTAGAAGCGGGACAGCCAAAGGAAGCAATCGAAATTTATCGAAAAGAACTGAAGTTTGACCCGTCAAGTCCCGAGGCTTACAAAGGGCTCGCCTTAGCGCTAGAATCCACGGGCGATTTGGGCGGCGCTATCAAGGCCGCGTAACAGGGATCGGCCCTAACGTCCTTTCCCGAGCTCAATGATCTCTTAGCGCGCCTGAAGAGTCGTTTGCCGAAATAGGGCACGGCCGGGGGGCGGGATTGGGCAAGGATCGTCGTTGCAAGGCAACCCCGCCCCACCTGAAAGCCTCACGCCTCGGTTTCGTCAAATATTGGCCTATCTCGTCGAGCTGGCACCGGCGAATCTGCTGCTCTCAGTGGATTACGCGCCAGTCGTACAAAGCTCAGATTGAGGTGACGCGGGCCCGAAGTCTGGTTTTGGGAGCTTAGTCTCGCTCAAACGCTGATCGCGTTCCTGTCACTCACCCGCAGCGGCATAAGCCGTTATGTATTGCGATCAGTGCGCCAGGACAAGAATGAAGCACTCGATGGTTGCGATACAGCCAAGGCTATGTGCCAAGCGATCATGAGAGGAACGTGCTTCCGGACAACGTGCTTCAGGACCTGTAACATTTGGGATGATCTGTGATAGTGTAGGGCTCGGCACGGCCCTGCACGGGGAAAATGGGCCGGCGCCAGTCAAGCGGTCATTTACGCTCGCGAGGAGGACGCATGCGTTTATGGTTTCTGCTATTTTCCGGCACAGCGATGGCAGCGCCGGCAGTTCAGTGGAGCAATGTCCCACTGAGTTTCGAACCGAATGCCGGCCAGGCGTCGGCTCAAGTGCGTTATCTAGCAAGGAGCAGCTCCTACACCTTGTATCTGGCCTCGGGCGAGACAGTGCTCGCTGGGAGGAACCAGTCGCCTTTGTGGACCAGGTTGTCGGGCGCCAACCCTTCGGCTGCCATTGCGGGCGAGGTCCCGCAAGGCTCCAGGAGTAACTATTTCATCGGGAATGATCCGGCTGCGTGGCACACTGCTGTTCCCAACTTCGCGAAAGTCCGTTATGCGGGCGTCTACTCCGGAATTGATCTGATCTATTACGGGAAAGACGGCAGTCTGGAATACGACTGGATCGTCTCGCCCAGAGCGGATCCGCAAAAAATCCGAATGATCTTCGAGAGCGCCGATCAATTGCGAATCGACAAACAGGGCGACCTCGTCATCCGGGTTGGCGGCCAAGCGGGCGCGAGTGAATACCGGCACAAGAAACCGGTCATCTATCAGGAGGTATCCGGGAAACGCGTTCCCATTGCGGGCCATTGGGCTTTGCACGGTAAGGAAGCCAGCTTCCGCATCGGTGGGTATGACCATCGAAAGGAGCTGGTAATCGATCCAGCGCTCATCTATTCCAGTTACTTCGGCGGGACGGGGTCCGACTACGCCTATGCTGTGGCCGTGGATTCGATCGGCAACACGTATGTCGCCGGCGGCACGGGCTCCGCGGGTTTCAATATTAAAGGAACGGAAGACGCGTTCGTTCTCAAGTTGGCCCCGAGCGGCTCCAAGCTCTATTCCAGTTTCTTTGGCGGGGGTGGCGTGGACGAAGCCAGGGGCATCGCTGTGGATGTCCAGGGGAATGCTTTTATCACCGGAAACACCGGATCACTCGACTTTCCCACGAAGGGCGCGATCCAGACCAAGATGGCCGGATCGGGGGACGCGTTCGTGGCGAAACTGAACCCGGCCGGTTCGTCGCTCTTGTACTCCACTTATCTCGGCGGCACTGCCGGCGATACCGCATCGGCGATCGCCATAGACGCGGGCGGAAACGCATACGTGGTGGGGTCCACGTTTTCGACCGATTTTCCGACGAAGGCCGCGTTTCAAGGAGCTAGGGGCGCACAGGAGGATGCGTTCGTCACGAAGATCAATCCAACTGGCACGGACTGGGTGTATTCGACCTACTTGGGCGGTAACAACGTCGACGAAGGCAATGCGATCGCAGTAGACGCGACTGGAAATGTATATGTAACCGGCTATACGGCATCTACGGACTTTCCACTGCAGTCTCCTTTCCGCGGTTCCAACGCCGCCAGCGTGGACGCGTTCGTTACGAAGATCAATCCTGCCGGCTCCGCACTGGTGTACTCCACCTATTTGGGCGGCAGCGCTACCGATTACGGGACGGCGATTGCCGTGGATTCGTCGGGCAGCGCCTATGTCACGGGCATCGTGACGTCCGACGATTTCCCGCTGGCAAACGCGATTGACAACAAGCTCGGGAGCCATGCCGTGGACGACGTATTCGTCACGAAATTCAATCCTTCCGGTTCCGCTTTGGTGTATTCCACGTATCTGGGAGGCGGCTCGGCAGACGACCCGTATGCCCTGGCGCTCGACCAGGGCGGCAACGTCTACATCACCGGCCGTACCAACTCAAGCGACTTTCCGTTGACGAATCCGATTCAGACCACGCGGACCGCCTTCGACATGTTCGTCACCGAAATCAACGTGGCAGGGTCGGCGCGGCTATTTTCGACGTTCATCGGCGGCTCCGGCAGCGAGTCGGGCCGCGGGATCGCCGTGGACCGCTTGGGGAACATACACATCGCCGGGGAAGGCACGTCCACGGATTTTCCGGTGAAGGGCGCATTTCAGGATACGAGCGGTGGCGGCAGTGCTCCCCAGGATGCCTTGGTGTTGTTGTTGGGCGATGCCCAGCCGTCGAAGGGCCCAGTGATTACCGGCGTCAGCGACAACCTCATCGGCGGCGGCGCGGTGACGCCGGGCGGCTGGTTCTATGTGGTAGGCAGGGATCTGGCGGAAACCTCGCGGATCTGGGGCGGCAGCGATTTTGCCGACCCGAATACCCTACCCACCGACCTGAACGGGGTGGAGGTGTGGGTCAATGGCGCTCCCGTGCCGGTATATTTCATTAGTCCCGGCCAAGTGAATGCGCAGGCGCCTTCGAACATCAGTGGCACGATGACGGTCCAGGTAGTCCGTCTCGGCCTCGCCAGCAACATTCTTACGTCGCCCGTGGCAGTCATCCAACCGAGCGTGTATTTTTACCAGGTCGGAGGGAAGGACTACGCAGCGGCGCTGTTCATCGATTACACGATCATGGGCGATCCTGCCGTGACTCCGGGAACCCACAAGGCCAAGGTTGGCGACGTCATCCAGTTGTACGCCGCTGGATTGGCGCCTGCTCAATCTGGATCGGCGATCACCTCGCCTGTACCGATTACAGGAGTTAGCGTGACGATTGGATCCATCGACGCCCCGGTAATGTATGCGGCGCTGGTCGCCCCGGGGCAATTCCAGGTGAATTTCACCGTTCCGCAATTAACCGTCGGCGAGTATTCTATCCAGGTCTCGACGTCCGGTAAGACTTCCCCATCCGGCATACTGTTCGAGATCGGGGAGTAAACGAGGGCGGGGACCCGGTAGCAGTCATCCGGTAGCGGGGGCTATTGGCCTAGCGGCGTGAGAGGCGTAGCATCCCTGATGGGCGTGATAGAATCGGGTTTCTTCCGCATGGACGCTACAAAGCCGGATACGCTGGAAACTTCCGAATTGGAGTACGCTCCTTATCAGGAAAAAACGCAGCTGGCGCGCTACATCAAGCAATACCCGCGCAGCTTCACACGCAATCCGTCGCAGCCTTTGATTGAGCGGCCGCTGACGTTGTCGGAGCTGACCGGGCCGGTAGAGCTCGATCAGCGGCTGGGCATCAGCCCCGAAGATATCGCTCATCTTCACGCAGACCGCCCGCGAGCTATCGGGCAATACATCGAAGTGACTGGCCGCGTGGTGGATGAAGATGGCGCGCCGCTGGCCGGATCGATGATTGAGATCTGGCAGGCCAATTCGGCGGGCAAATATGTTCACGAGATGGACCGGCATGAGGCGCCAGTGGATCCCAATTTCATCGGCGAAGGCCGCTTCGTAACCGACGCCGAGGGACGCTACAAATTTCGCTCCCTCAAGCCGGGCGCTTATCCGGTGACGGAATCCGACTTGGTGGTGGCGTCCGCCGCACATTCACTTTTCCATTTTTGGTCCGAGCTGGATGAACCGGTTTATCACGCAGATTTTCTTCCCGGGCGAGCCGTTGAACGAGACTGATCTTCTGCTCAACGCGGTGCAGGATCCCGAGGCGCGCGACCGGCTGATCTTTGAGACCTCGCCCACCGTGGTTGGGCGGTGAATTTTCTGATGTTCCGCCGCGACTTCGTGCTGCGCGGGAAGCATCGCACGCCCGGCACTGGATTGAATTAGAGCTGGATTAACGATGAGCCATACAAGCTTGCCAACGGCACCTTACTGCACCATTGGTCCGTTCTTTCCGGGAGCTTTTGTCACCGGCTGCGAGGACCTGACCAGCTTTCAAGGAAAGCGGGCGCGAGGGCAGCATATTCTGCTGACGGGGCGCATTGTGGAGGAAGGGAATCGTCCGATCTTGAACGCGATCGTCGAGATCTGGCAGCCGGATGCGAACGGCGTGTTTCGCCATCCGCTGGATCCGCGCGCTCAGGATGCCGATCCGGGCTTTTTCGGCTGGGGCCGCGCGAGAACCGACGCCGAGGGGCGCTATTCATTCCGGACCGTGATGCCGGGCGTGAGTAACGGTTACGCAGAGTCGCGCTGCCCGCATCTGAACCTGATGATCCTGGCGATCGGCCTCACTCGACGCCTGGTAACAACTGTGTTCTTCGGAGAAGCGCCCGATTCCGTTCGCGATCCGGTGCTGGATTGCTGTGGCCGATCCGGCCGCGCGTGCGCGCATGTTTGCACGGCGCGAGACGGCGGGAACGAGGAACTTCTCGTGTATCGCTACGACATTGTTACCAGGGGCGAATCGGAAACGCCTTTCTTTTTGGATTGAGAACCTTTCCGGCTCCCTCACAACCCTGTAACAATCGGTGCGGTTTTGCATCTAACGTCAGAAGTGAGGCGCTCAGGAGTGTTCTTTCGCAGGGAGGAAATGAGTTGAGCGAGAAACATCCAAGTCCCGCGAAGATCGTAGTTGTGGAAGACAATTCCGCAGATGTGTTTTTGCTGCGTCACGCTTTGGACCAGCACGTGGAGGAATATGTTCTCGAGGTGCTGCGCGACGGTGAGGAGGCCATCGAGTTCGTGAATCGGCTGCGTTCGGGCGGCTCCCACGCGGAACCTTGCGTGATCGTCCTGGACCTGCATCTTCCCAAGCACGATGGAACCGCGGTATTGAAGGTAATCCGGCAGGAGCCGGCGCTGGCATCCGTGCACGTGGTGGCGCTCACCACTCTGGCGAGCCCCAAGGACGAACAAGAGGTCCGTGATCTGGGCGTGCGTTTATACCGGGCCAAGCCGACGCTGGTGGAAGAATGGATCAAGCTGGCGGGCGAGATTCTGGAGATTTGCCGCGAACAGAGCCGCGCGGTTTTTGTATAGCTACTGCACCCACCACCGCAGCGAATCGGATGCGGCGGTGAAAAATTCCTCGCGCGGGGTGGTGAGGTCGGCCTTGGTCCAGTTGCCGGCCGGCTTGTAGTTCGGATCGTGATACACCCATAACTGCCCGCGATCGGCATGAACCAGAATCGGGGCGCGCGCGGTGCAATCGTACATTTCGTTGTCGATGGTAAATGTAAGATGCTTGCCGTCCACCACGCCCACGCCGAGGAACGGCGGCTGATCCACGGGTTCGGTGGAGAAGAAATAGCCGCCGTGCCCAGGCAGGAAGAACATGGCGTATCGTCCGGCCACGTCGGCGCCGGCGCCCGAAGGCGTCGCGGGCTGTCCATGGATGGAAACCTTCAGCCCGGAAAATCGAATCTGCGGCGAGCCTGCGGTGCTCTGGTTCACCAGTCCGCGCTGGGCCAGCAGGATCTGGACCGTATCGGTCAGGGTCTGCCCCAACCCGGGAGCGCTGGGTATCGGGATGGTCGAAGCCTGCGCCTGAGCTAAGCAAAGGCGATTCCAGCGGCGCGGAAAGCGTGGGGTCGGCTTGCCGCCGTCCGCATTGGGGAAGCGCGCCGCGAAAGCTTCCGTGGCGGGTTTGGCGGTTACGCGAAAGTTTTCTCCATCGGCCGTGCGCGTCACCTGCCAGTTCATAGGCGAAGACGGCCAGATTATTTTCATCGCGAAAAATGCGATAAAAGCTGTCGCCCGACGCGGGTTCCAGACTGGTCTTCAGCTTACGGGCGGGCCATTATCGGAACGGGTTGCGATGGTCAATTGAATGCCGTTGCTGAGAGCCACCTGGGCCGAGACCTGGGCGTAACACGCAGCGCCGCTGCCAAAAATAGGACGAAGCGGCGCATCTATTCGGCCGCGTCAACCTTATTCAGTGCATCGACTTTATTCAGTCCATCAAGCGCCAGGGCCTGACGCAGCGCTTGGAGCGGCATATCCTTCCAGTGGCGGCTCAGATTGTCGATGCTCATGAAGGATCGCGACTCCATCCGATCGATATACAGGCGGCCGTACAGATGATCGATCTCATGCTGCAGGATGCGCGCATACCAGCCCTGGGCTTCCATGCGGCGCGGCTGGCCGCGCTCATCCCAATATTCGACGGCCACTTGCCGCGAACGTTTCACCAGCGCGCTGAAGCCGGCCAGGCTGAGGCAGCCTTCAAAGAACTCCACCTGCTCTTCGGATTGCTCGACGATGCGAGGGTTGATGAGGACCTGAAATGGAACCGCCTGGCGCTCGCGTTCGGCCAGGCGGTCGGCCGCGATGTCTTTGGAATATTCGGGGCGGTCTTCGATCACCGCGAGCTGCAGCGGCAAACCCACTTGAGGCGCGGCCAGGCCGACGCCCGGAGCGTCGCGCATGGTTTCGTGCATCCACACGATGAGTTGCTGGGTTTCCGGTAGCGCGATCTCTTCCTGCAATAAGGGGCGGGCACGCTGCCGCAGAACGGGCTCCCCCACTTGAACGATCTTCAGCCGCACGTTTTGATTCTAGCGGCTCGCCCGGAAAGGGAGAGGTTCGCGGGCGAGCGCGCGTGGAATCGGCCGGCTAGGCGCTGGGAGCGGTATCGGGGCTGGTCCCGGAGAGGACGAAAACAACTTTGGAAAATACGTTGGCGATGTCGGCTGCCACAGCGGGCAGAACGTGAAGCCCGAGGCGGCGCCCAGGAATCCGGCCATGAGCGCGTATTCCACCAGATCCTGCCCATGGGTATCCTTCCAGATTTTCAGTTTCAAGCTTGCGTCGATGATATTTTGTCATCAGATTCTCCTCCTCGGCACGTCATAATTCTGGCAGCCGGGCCTGGCTTGTTCAAAGGCCCGAATGTACCGATTTTGTTGAGTCGGTAGGACTAGAGACGAGCGATACGTGACTATAAGTGGTTTTGATCTGAGGTACTAGGATGACGGGAATGGGGCCGCAGACATTATGATTTCCCGAGGCGGAGAGCGGGTCTGACATTCGCGCGGTTCGGGGGCTGTGGCGGGAATACTGGGAATCGTTTGGCTTGCCTTGGATTTTCAAGGCTTTGGCGAGGAGCTGCAGGGTTTGCCGGGTGTGTACGGCGCGGAGGGCGGGGTGCTGCTGCTGGCGTTTCCAGAGGAGGAACCGGCGGGGACCATCGCCCTGCGGCGTCTGGACGAAGCTGCCGGAGAGGTCAAGCGGCTGTACTTGCGGCCGAAGTATCGCGGGCATGGATTGGGGCGGCGGCTCTTGGAAGCTGTGATGGAGCGAGCGGCCGCGATGGGGTACGAGAGCCTTTATGCGGATACGCTGCCGAGCATGACGGAAGCCTTGAGTCTTGTACCAACGCGCGGGATTTGAGCGGGTGGAGGCTTATTCCAGCGCTCCCACTCCCGGCGCCATCTATCTGAAACGAGAACTGGTTCAGGATCGCGGCCGCCGGGCCGGGGACGCGCTCTAAAGCTTTAGCCTGATCTGCCGATTTACCTGCTGTGGCCGGACTGTATCTTGAATCTCGTCTGGAGTTTCTGCGCGCGAGCCAGAACCCGGATGGAGGTTGGAGCTACTTTCCCGGCAAGGGGTCGTGGCTGGAGCCGACCACCTACGCGATGCTGGCGCTGCATGGGACGGGATCGGACCCGGCGTTAGATCGAGCGTGGAAACTGGTGCGTTCGTGGCAGCGCGCGGACGGAAGCTTTCGCCCGAGCGGCGAAGTAAAAGACGGAACCTGGGTAACGGCGCACGCCGTGACGCTGGCGAGCGTTCGCGGCGTGGATGACTCAAGCGTCCGCGCGTCGGTGGATTGGCTGCTTCAGGTGGTGGGCGCCGAGCACAACATTTATACGCGCGTGGGGGCGTTCCTGCATTTGATCAAGGCCAGGCTGGATGTTTCGCACGAGGGCTGGCCGTGGCGCGAAGGGAATGCCACCTGGATTGAGCCGACGGCGCATACTTTGGTGGCGCTGAAAAAGATCGCCAGCACGTATCGGACGGCGGAAGTGGAGCGGCGCGTTCGGGATGGCGAGAGCTCTGGTCGTGAGCCGCCGCTGCACCGATGGCGGCTGGAATTATGGGACTCCGAACATGCTGTATGTCGATCTGCCTTCCTATCCGGAGACAACCGCGCTGGCGTTGTTAGGGCTGGTGGGGCGCAGTGAACGGGAATATTCGGGAGCCCTGGATGTGGCCGAAGATTTCATGCCGAGACCAAATCCTCGCTGGGCAGAGCCTGGCTGCAGATCGCGCTGCGCTGTCATGGCAGGGGCGTAGCGGCGCCGGCGGAAGACGCGTTCGGCATGCGCGCGACGTGATGCTGGCGTCACTCGAAGCGCTGGGACATCCGGAAGGGAACTACAAATTGTTCTGTGCGGGAGGAGCGGGCATGACGCGGCGCAAGTTTGCTTTGCTCTCTGGCGCGGCCGCGGTGGGAGCTTACGGCGGTATCAAGCTGCAGAAGGCTCCCAGAAGCCGCCCAAGCTGGCGCGATGGGCCGGCGGGAAAATCGGCGGTCGCGATTATCCGGGCACAGGTCGTATTCCGACGACCTGGCCTGCCGCATGCTGGAAGGCATTCGGCAATGCGGCCTGGACGTGCGCGGCAAACGAATCCTGCTGAAACCCAACCTGGTGGAGTTTGACCCGGCCACGGTGATCAATACCAATGCCGGCGGTGATTGCCGCGGCGGTGGAGGTGTTTCATCAGTTAGGCGCGGCGGAGGTGAAGATCGGCGAAGGGCCGGGGCACCGGCGCGACACGCTGGACATGGCGGACGACGCTAAGTATCGCGCGGCCATTCCGAGGTTCGAGAGCATTTTCACCGATTTGAATCGCGACGATGTTTCGCCGGTGAAAGGCTTCGGCGGCGAACAGGAGTTTTATTTCCCGAATACCGTACTGGGCGCGGACCTGATTGTTTCGCTCGCCAAGATGAAGACGCATCATTGGGCGGGCGCGACGCTCTCCATGAAGAATTTCTTCGGCGTGGTGCCGGGCTCGGTGTATGGGTGGCCGAAGAACAAGCTGCACTATTACGGGATTCCGGAATCGATCGTGGCGCTGAATCGCCAGTTCGGCAAGAAAGCTTTTGCCATTGTGGACGGCGTGGTCGGGATGGAAGGAAACGGGCCCATCCAAGGCACACCCAAAGCCGGCTGGGCGTGCTGGTGATGGGGAGCGATCTGGTGGCTGTCGATTCCACCTGCTGCCGCGTGATGGGCATCGATCCGGAGAAGGTGAGCTACCTGCGCATGGCGGCCGATCTGGGCCACGTGCATCCGGAGCGCATCGAGCAGCGCGGCGAGACCATCGCGTCGGTTCGGACCAACTTCGCGCTGATCGACGATTTTAAAGATCTCCGGCTGGCGTAATGCTCGCGGTGGCCCGAAAGCCTGACCAGTTTACAAGCGCGCTGGCGGCGCTGGAATCCGCATTCGTTCGGCTGGCCGAAAAGAAGACGCTGGCCATCGCGGTGGCGGGATTGCTTGCCATTGGTGGCGCGCGCGCTTCTGCTTCCCATCCTGCCTGTGCCGAAGCCCGCGATTCAGGACGAATTCAGCTATCTGCTGGCGAGCGATACGTTCGCCTCCGGCCGCCTGGCCAATCCCACGCCCGCGCTCGCCGGAGCATTTCGAGACGTTGCAGGAGCTGATCCGGCCGGCGTATGCATCGAAATATCCGCCGCTCTCGGGTCTGGTGATGGCCGCCGGCCAGAAGCTGACGGGCGAACCGTGGGTGGGCGTGTGGCTGAGCATGGGCGTGCTGTGCGCGGTGCTGTGCTGGGCGCTCCAGGGCTGGCTTCCGGCCGTGTGGGCGCTTACCGGGACTTTGATCGCGGTGCTGCATATCGGGATCGTGAGCTATTGGACCGAGAGCTACTGGGGCGGAACATGCACGGCGATCGGAGGCGCGCTGTTGATTGGGGCCGTTGCCGCGTTTGATCGAGCGGCCGCGCGCATTTCGTCCGCGCTGGCGTTCGCGGCAGGGCTTGGCGGTGCTGGCGAATACGCGGCCTTTCGAAGGGCTTGTGTTCGCGGCGGTTTGTTCCGGATACCTGGTTTTTGAATGGGCGCGCGACCGGGCTGCGATCGGCGTGATTTTGAGAAGCGCGGTTCTTGCCGATGGCGCTGCTGCTGATCCCGGTGGCGGCCTGGATGGGGTATTACAACTATCGCGTGACGGGGCACGCGCTGGAACTGCCTTACGTGGCGCACGATCGTCAATACGCGCTGCTGGAGCCGGTGTTGTGGGCAGACGCATGTGCGTCCCGCGCCAGCTTACAGCAACACGTTCCTGCGGGACTTCTGGCAGGCGGATCTGCGTGAAAAGCAGAAGGCGCACGGCGAAATCCTGGAAGGCGCACGTTTGGGATTTCCTGATGGTTGCGCGATTCCTCGTGGGCTGGCCGCTGGCTGCTTGCATGCTGCTGGTGGCGCGTCCGTTGTGGCGGGACCCGATCGCCCGGCACGCGGCGCTGCTGGGGATATTGGCCTACTTGGGCCCTGCGCTCGACACGCGCGTGTGGCCGCACTATGCCGCCGCCGAAACGGTGCTGGCCTACATCCTGGCCGCGTGCGCGCTGCGGGCACTGAGAAATGCATGGCCGGGCGTGGATGGCGCCTATCTGATGTGGGGCGCGTTGCTGGTGTTTGCGCTGCCTACCTTACTGGGGCTGCTCACGCCTGCGAATCGCTACCTGCCCGGGTCTGAAGAATATCTTCGGAACGCCAAGCACGCCACCATCGAGCAGCAGCTCGACAAGCGGCCGGGCCAGCAATTGGTTTTGGTGCGTTATGGTCCGCGCCACGAAATATATGAGGAACTGGTTTATAACCATGCCGACATCGACGGATCGAAGATCGTCTGGGCGCGGTCGCTCGGCGCCGAGAAGGACGCGGAATTGATCCGGCATTATCCGCATCGCGAGGTTTGGATGGTGGAGGAGAATGGCGGGTGTTAGCTCTGCGCTGCCTGCAACCGGGGAGGTTCGAATGAACGGCGTGGGCTTGGAGCACGCCAGCCGGTGGCGGCGCTGGTTCGGGCCGATGCCTGGACGGCGCGAGGCGCATGCCCTGGCGTGGATGGCGCTCGCGATGGGCGTGCTTCTGTGCGCGCGTTTCGGTGGCTCTCGGCTTTGCGGGCCGCACGTTCCTGGGAAGGCCGCTGGGCGGGGATTTCGTCGAGTTTTACACCATCGGCAAGATCCTCAATAACTGGACGCGCCGGCCCGGATCTACGATCTTCAGCTAGCCACCGGGCTGCAGCATGCGACGCTTCCGAGCATGCCCGATACGCAGATGCTGGTGTTCGGGCAGGCGCCTTTCATCGCATCGCTGTTCCGGCCGTTCGCTCTGCTGCCTTACGCCTGGGCGTATGTGGCGTGGCTGGCGTTCTCGGCGGCACTGTACATCGCCGCGATTGGCGCTTTTGTTCCGCACCTTGCGGCCTGAACGCGGAAGACCGCAAGACCGGCTTTCTGCTGGCGCTGTCGTCGACCCCGTTTCTGTTCGAGACCTGGATTGGCGGGCAAATGTCGGTGGTGGTCGTTCTTCATTTGGGTGCTGTTCTTCTGGTGTCTGGAACACGATCGGCGATTTCTGGCTGGCTTTGTTCTGGCGCTGTGCCTGTTCAAGCCGACGCTGGTGGCGCTTCCGGTGCTGATGCTGGTGGTGGGGCGGCGTTGGCGCGTGGTGGGCGGGTTCGCCGGGGGTGGGATCGCGATGGCGCTGCTTTCGGTTGCCACGGTGGGTCTGGATGGCTGCCGGGCGTGGTTCCAGGCGCTGGCGATGAACGGGAATATGGTGGCCAAAGCCGGTGAGGCCTGGCACGAAGCCAAGTATGTGGATTTGCTGGCTTTCTTTCATTTGTTGCTGGGCAACCAGGCGATCTGGGGAGCGTGGCGCCATTTTCGGTGGCGCTTATCGCAGTGAGCTGGCTGGGGCTGGCATGGTGGAGGTCGGATGGCGCGAGGAACCGGCCGCTGTGGGCGGCGACGCTGTGCTTCATGTTGGTGGCAAGCCCGTATGTGCCGATTTACGATGCCATTCTGCTAGTGATTGCGGTGGCGCTGGTGGCGTCGCGAGCTGGGCAAGCGGCGGCCGGATGGCTGCTGGCGCTGTATCTGCTTCCGTGGGTAACTCAATCATTCGCCGAGTTTTTGCACGTTCAGTTGCTGACGGTGGCGCTGGCCGGTTTCGGCATTCTATGTGCTGGAGATGCTGGAACAACTAGTGTGAGTTATTTTAAACCCAGGCAGGAAGAAAGTACTATGACAGGCCAGCCGATACCCACAGGCGACGGGGCGATTTCAGGTCCGTTCTAGGGGCTTACCCTGATTTAACGTACCGGCTTTGGGTGATAACTTACCAATAGCGAAGGACGAATCCATCGCAAGGGAGAGGAGAGACAATGACACGGATTACTAATTTGGTTTTGAAACTGAAGGTGTGGAAGGATACTCGAGGCCAGGACCTGATCGAGTATGCATTGATGGCTGGTTTCGTTGCGGTTGCCGCGGGAGCCATCATGCCAGGCGTTTCTTCCAGCATCAGCACCATCTTCAGCAAAGTTACCAGTGTTATGGCGAACGCCGCCAGCTAAGGCGACGCCACAACCAGACTTTTGGCGGGTAGGCGAGGGGACAACCCTTCTGCCTCGCCTATCCTCCTGAAGCTAAACCTGCTCTAACCCGCTGAACTGCGCCTGCAAGCTTAATGCGCCAGCGCGCCAGCCGGATTCTCCTCGCTGGCGAATCCGGTGAAATTACCGGCGTCATCGGCTTCTATTTCCTCCGCCGGTCCCACGATTTCCAGTGTCGAATTTTCGACGATTTTGTCCCTGAGATTCTCGCTTAACCTTAAAAATCCCAGTTCCATCGTATTTTTGATCCAGCCATAGGTCACTTCCGACGGATCCAACCGGCCCACCACCGTGGAAATGCGCTCCAGGCACTCCCGGTCGCTTGGGAAATGAATCGGCGTGCGGATCTCCGTGGGAGTGTTCGCGGTGAGCGAGTTGACCAGCGTGGCATCCCAATCGATCTTGGCGAGCATGCGGTCATGCACCACGTCCGCCATTCCCATGCCCATCGCCGTTGCCATAGGTGTGCGGGCTCAGATCGCGGATGAAGATGCGCTCGATGCGCGGCTCATCGGGCCAGGGGTTGGACTCGCCATGGACGCTGCGGTTCACCACCTTGGTGTCCATGCCGGAGCCGCTGATGTTCTTGCCGATTTCGTCGACAATCAGAACGTCGAGCGGGAAGGGAAGGCGGCCCATCCAGCCACGGACCTCGGCCAGCAGCTCCTCATCGGTGCGCTCCATGTCTGCGGCAGGGACCGCGGCGATGCGTCCGGTGTTGTGATTGGCGTCTTCGAGAATGGCGAGTCCGCCGATGATCTTGCCGGAAGTGAGCACCTGCCGGCCAACCGTGCGGATGACGTGCTCCAGGCCCAGCTTGTAGGCATAGCTGTGATAGCGCTGCGCGCCGGCGAACTTGCCCAGGCCGATGGCGGTCATCTTGAACAAGCCGCTTTCGAGCTTGCCCGAGAAATCGGTGTGCCATTTGACGCGGCCGATCAGCATGACGCCGTCGCTCTCAAAGGCGCTGCGGTCCATGAATGTTTCGATGCCGTCGGGCGTGCGGCCGGTGGGGACCACGTCCAAGCGAGCTGACGACCGGACAGCCCATGGTGGCCTCATGAATGCCGTAAGTGTGCGAGCACATCGGCCTGGCCTTCGGCAGTTGCGCCGCCGTGGCTTCCCATGGCCGGGAAGATGAATGGAGGGCGCGCCTTGCGATTTCCAGTAGTCCACGGCCGCGCGCGTGATGGTGGCGATGTTGGCGATGCCGCGGCTGCCGACGCCTAACGGCCATGCGGGCGCCGGGCGGCACGCGGGAGGCGAATTGGCGCTCGCTGAGCTGGCGCAGAACTTCGCCGCGAACGTCGGGGAGAGAGCGATCGGGGAAGTGCTGGCGCACGGGAAGCATGACGGGCAACGGCATGTTTTCAGGATACAGTCTTGCTCTTCTTGCGGGAGGGCTTTGGGCCGCTTCGGAGGCGCCGGCCATTCGTGTTGATGCTTTTCCATCCACACACGAGCTCCGTGGAAGACGACGCCTTCGGCCTCCAGCCGGAAGCGTTGTTCCAGGCCGTTTTCGCCAGGGAGGGAGATTTTGCCTCCCGCGCCGACCACGCGATGCCAGGGCAGCCCGCGCGACGCGCCGCGGAGGGCCCAAACCACTTGACGGGCACAGCCGGGAAAACCTGCCGCGCGCGCTACGTCGCCATAGGTGGACACGTAGCCTTTCGGAATTCTGCGAATGGTGTCGCGGATGATTTCAAGCACGCTGCGTTGTTGCGCGATACCAGGCCAGGGTGCGGCGCAGGCCCTCTTCGAGCGAATACTGGGGATCGTGGCCCAGATCGCGGCGGGCAGCGGTGGTGTCGGCCTGCGAATCGCGGACGTCGCCCTGGCGCGGAGGACCATAATTTGGCGCCAGGCGAATTCCCTCGATCTTTTGCAATAGATCCCAGACGTAGTTGAGTGAATAACGGTTGCCATTGCCGGCGTTGTACACTTGCCCGGCGACGTTGGGGGCGGTGGCTGCCTTACAGCACAGACCGGCGACATCTTCGACATATGTGAAATCGCGCGTCTGTTCACCATCGCCCAGGATGGTGGGCGAACACCGTTCAATCAGGGCTTTCATAAACAGCGAGAGGACGCCGGAGTATGGACTAGCCGGATCCTGCCGCTCGCCATAGACGTTGAAGAATCGCAGCGCGACGGTTTCCAGGCCGAAGCAGGAGTGGAACACGCTGGCGTATTGCTCGCCCAGGAGTTTTTGCACCGCGTACGGGGACTTGGGGCGCGGCAGCATGGTCTCTACTTTGGGCAGCACCTCGGTGTCGCCGTAGGCCGAGGAGGAAGCGGCGTAAATGACGCGCCGGACCTTGGCGTCCACACAGGCGCGCAGGACGTTGAAGGTGCCATCGATATTCACTGCATGCGAAGGCACCGGGTCCTGGATGGAGCGCGGCACGGATGGAATGGCGGCCAAATGGAACACGATGTCCGCGCCGCGAATGGCGGACAGCATGGCGGACGCGTCGCGAATGTCGGAGCGGTTCCACTCAATCTGTGAACATACTTCGGCGAGATTGGATTCGTGACCCGTCAGCAGGTTGTCGATAACGCGCACCTGTCCATCTCCGCGGGCGAGCAAAGCGCGGACCAGCGCCGAGCCGATGAAGCCGGCGCCGCCGGTGACCACGTAGCGCGTCATAATTTATTCCCCACTCAATTCGCCGGCTTGGTGGCTACGGCCACCAGCGTCAAGCCGGGCCAGGGCAGGACGCCATCGAAATGGCGCCAGAACCATACCGTTTTGTCGAAGATCTTGAGGGTCACTTTGTTGATGTGTTTTCTATGGAGGATTTTGCCGTAGAACCACCATCCCAGTGTCCCGATTTTGTTGAGTTGACGCAGGTCCTGAACGGCCAAGCCATGCTTTTCGAAAAGCCCGCGGAGCTGCGTCCGCGAAAAGCGCCGGCGATGTCCCAGCGCCCGGTCGAGACTGCCGAAGAGGGACGGGCTCTGGGGTGTGAGAATGATGAGCGAGCCTCCAGGCCGCAAGAGGCCAGCTGCGGCTTCGATGACAACGGCGGGATCTTCGACATATTCCAGAACGTTCACGCAGAGGACCGTATCGAACGGACCGCCGGCGCGCTGGTAATCATTGGGGCACTCCGGATTCAAGTGGAGCACTGTAACGTTGGGCGTGCGCAGGAATCGATTGCGGAGCGCGTGCAAATACAGCGGATCTTTTTCGGCGGCCACGTAAAGCAGCCGGCGGCCCATCAGATGGCTGGCGATATTTCCGATGCCGGCTCCCAGTTCGAGCACCGTATCGCCCAGGCTGGGCCGCAGCACGCGGGACAGCCAGTTCAAGTATTGGGGCGTCCCGGTGAGATTGTTCAAGAAGGCGCGCCCGTAGGGCTCGACGTACAGATCGTCAATCAGCCAGAAGCGCAGAATCACGCCCAGCGCCTTCACGCCATCTTTCCAGCCGATCTTCTTGCCCTCTTCGTAAGTGCGGCCGTGATAGCTGATGGGGACTTCGTAAATACGCAGCTTGCGCTTGGCGCACTTCATGGTAATTTCAGGCTCGAAGCCAAAGCGATCCGAGCGGATGGGGATGCTCTTGAGCAGGTCCGTGCGGAAAACTTTGTAGCAGGTCTCCATGTCGGTCAGGTTCAGATTGCAGAACATGTTGGACAGCAGCGTCAAAGTCTTGTTGATCATCGAATGCCAGAACGGCAGGATGCGGGTCTGCTCGCGGACCAGGTAGCGCGAACCGAACACGGCGTCGGCATGGCCGGTTAACAAGGGGCGGAGAAGCGTAGGATATTCGGACGGGTCGTATTCCAGATCGGCGTCCTGCACCAGGCAGAAATCGCCCTGCGCCTCTCGAATTGCGGTTCGGACGGCAGCTCCCTTGCCTTCGTTCACTTTCTTGCGGAACAGCCGGATGCGGGGTTCCTGGGCGGCCAGCCGGTCCAGGATCTCAGACGTGCCATCGGTGGAACAATCGTCGACGATGATCAGCTCGCGCTCGAGGTTTTCGGGGAGGGGAGCGTTTAAAACCTGAGCAAGGCTGCGCTCCACCATAGTTCGTTCGTTGTAGACAGGAATGAGGATGGAGAGGCGCAACTACCTTAGTATAAACGTGCCCCATCGTGAAAAAGCCGCCACCGCACGTCGACGCGCGCGGAAAGGCGGCTTTTCACGGACCTGGAATCAGGCCTTCACGCTACTAGCGCTTTACGGTTTCCCGGTGCTGCTCATGCTGCCGTTGCTGCTCGTGCGTTGCGTTGGACTGCGCCACATCGGCTTGTGCGTTTGCCCACGCATCGGCTTGCTTCTGCGCTTCATCTTTGGAGATGCCGTAGCGCTCCTGGATGCGGCCGACCAACTGGTCTTTCTTTCCGGCCACCTGTTCCCAGTCGCTGTCCGTGAGCTTGCCCCATTGTTCGCGGGCTTTGCCCTTCATTTGTTTCCAGTTGCCTTCAACTCTGTCCCAATTCATAGGGATCTGTTCTCCTTCACGAATGGTTGAGCATGCTCGCAGCCACTTCTGCGCGATGTAAGAAGCTGATTCTGCGAGCCCTCACCGACACGTAACGCGGAAAAAGTTACGGAGCCGGTTTGTCACTGTTAGGTCCCCTCATAGAAAAATTGCCGGGGTCGTGATACCAGTAGAGTTTGACACCTAAACGACTGGCTCCAATTTTGGAAACGGACCTGCCCGGCCTCGAGCGCTACGCGCGCGGCAAAGTGCGCGATGTTTATGCGGCTGGCGAATACCTGGTGATTGTCGCCACCGATCGGCTGTCGGCGTTCGACTACGTGCTCCCGACACCGATCGCCGACAAGGGCCGGGTGCTGACCGCGCTGACGCTGTTCTGGCTGGAACAGTTGCGCGATATCGTTCCCAACCACTTCGTCTCGGCGGAGATCTCCGATTATCCGCCCGAGTTCCAGGCCTATCGGGATCAACTGGAAGGGCGTTCGATGCTGGTTCGCCGCGCCAGGATGATCGAAGTGGAATGTGTGGCGCGGGGATATGTTTCCGGATCGGGCTGGAAGGATTACCGGCGCGAAGGACGCATCTGCGGCATCGAGTTGCCCGCCGGATTGCGCGAGAGCGATCAACTTCCGGAGCCGATCTTCACGCCTGCATCGAAAGCGCAATCGGGCCACGATGAGAATATTTCGTTTGAAACCGTCGCGGGGCAGATCGGCGAACCGCTGGCGGCGAAGCTGCGCGATCTGACGCTCGCGATCTATAGACGCGCCGCCCAGTATGCCGAGACGCGCGGGATCATCATCGCGGATACGAAGTTCGAATTCGGCTTTGTAGGCGATCAACTGGTTCTCGCCGACGAAGTGCTGACGCCCGATTCGTCGCGCTTCTGGCCGCGCGCCAGCTATCAGCCGGGCGGGCCGCAACCGTCGTTCGATAAGCAATACGTGCGGGACTACCTGGAATCCATGCATTGGGACAAGCGTCCGCCGGCACCCGCGTTGCCGCCCGAAGTGATGGAGCGGACCAGCGAAAAATATCGCGAAGCGTATCGCGTCCTGACGGGGAAATCGCTGTGAAGGCGCGGAGGTTGTTTTGAGCTGGATCGACCTGGTTTTGATCCTGGTAATCGCATGCTCGGTGCTGGCCGGCTTTGCGGCTGGATTTGCGCGCGTGGGCGTTGGTTTTGCGGCGCTGATTGTCGGGATGTTTTGCGGCTTCTGGTTTTATGGCATCGTGGCGGACTACTTCATCGATTACGTCAGCTCGCGCGCGATTGCCAATCTGATCGGATTTTTCGTGATCCTGGTGGGCGTTCTGGTGGTGGGCGCCATTGTGGGCCGCATCCTGGCGAAATTTTTCAAATGGGTGGGGCTGTCGTGGCTGGACCGGCTGCTGGGCGGAGCCTTCGGAGTGGTGCGGGGCTTTGTGATCGCCGCCGCGATGGTGACCATCCTGCTGGCATTCTCGCCGTCGCCCCCGCCGCCTTCGGTGGTGGATTCCAGGGTTCTGCCTTATATGATCGATGTTTCCGATGTACTGGCGGCTGCTACGCCGCGCGAAGTGAAGGATCAATTTTACGCCACTAAAGACAAAGTGAAGGCGGTTTGGTCCGCGCACAACACGCATAAGCCGGAGGGGCTCCGGCACGAATGAACCTGCTGATTTTCGATCTGGATGGAACGCTGGTTGACTCCAAGCTAGACCTGGTACACTCCGTTAACGCCGCCCGCGCGCTGATGAATTTGGGGCCGCTCTCCGAGGAACTGGTCTCGTCTTATGTGGGCAACGGCGCGCCGGTACTGATGCGGCGCGCGCTGGGGCCGGAGGCGAGCGAAGCGGACGTCGCTCGCGCGCTCGAATACTTTCTGAAATATTACCGCGCGCACATGCTCGATAACACGCGGCTGTATCCGGGCGTGCGGGAGGCGCTGGACCAGTTGCTCGCCGGTGGAGCGAAGATGGCGGTGCTCACCAACAAGCCGGTGAAGTTCAGCCGCGCGATGGTGGAAGCGCTTGGCCTGGCGCAACATTTTTTTCAAGTTTACGGCGGCAACAGCTTCGAGCAGAAGAAGCCCGATCCCATCGGGATTGAAACGCTGCTGGGCGAGAGCGGCGCGGCGCGCGAGCGCACCATGATGGTGGGCGACAGCCAGGTGGACATTCGAACGGCGCGCAATGCGGGAGTGTCGGCTTGCGGCGTGTCGTATGGGTTTCAGCCGGAAACTTTTGCGGCGGAACCGCCGGATCTGTTGGTGGACAACATGCTGGAACTGGCCGATTTCGTGCTCAAGCGCGAGTGAAGCCGGCGAGTTGTTGAAGCTTGGCCCAGGCGGCGCCCGAATCGATGGATGCGGCGGCGCGCGCCATTGCGGCCAGCGGGTTATCGGCGATTCCCGCGGCCAGCAGTGCCGCCGCGCTGTTCACCAGCACGATGTCGCGCCGAGGGCCGGGGTGGCCTTTCAAAATCGCTATGGCAATTTCGGCATTGCGCGCGCGATCGCCGCCACGCAGGTCTTCGATGTCAGCTCGCGGGACGCCGAAATCGGCGGGCGTCCATTGGAAGGACCGCACATCGCTGCCGGCAATCTCGAACACGAGTGTTGTTCCGGTAGTGGTGACTTCGTCCAGGCCATCGCCATGGACCACGAACGCGCGCTGGGGTTCCAGGCCGACGAGTGCATTGGCCATCAGTTCGGCGGTGTGGGCGGAAGGCGCGCCGATCAGCTGGCGTGCGGCGCCGGCGGGATTGGTGAGCGGGCCAAGCAGGTTGAACACCGTGCGCATCTTCAGCTCCACGCGCGCGGGCTGGGCGTGTTTCATGGCGGGATGAAGCGAGGGAGCGAAGAGAAATCCGATTCCGATTTCGCGAATCGCTTGCGCCACGCGCTCGAGGTGTCTGAGACACTTCGACGCCCAATTGTTCCAGAATGTCGGCGCTGCCGCATTGCGTGGAAAATGACCGGTTGCCGTGCTTGGCCACGCGCGCGCCCGCGCCCGCCACAACGAAGGCGGCTATGGTCGAGATGTTGAACGTGGAGCCCGTGCCGCCGCCCGTTCCACAGGTATCGAGCAGCGGCTCCGGATCCACGCACGCGTCGATTCGAATGGTCTTCTCGCGCATGGCACGCGCGAAGCCCAGCAGTTCGGCGGGAGTCTCACCCTTCATTCGCAAGCCCATCAGGAACGCTGCTATTTGCGGCGTACTCGCCGCGCCACTCAAAATGACGAGCATGGCTTCGTGAGCTTGGGCGGCCGACAGATCGTCGCCGGCGGCAATCTTGTGAAGATAAGGCAAAAGCATGGAGGGCTTTGGTTTCACGTTACCATGAGCAGAAGGACGGATTTCATGAGGCTGGCCGCAATTGCAATCGCATTCACGATCTCAGCACTATATGCGCAAGAACGCCCCCGGCCCCCAGCAGCCGCGGCGCACGAGGTTGGTACTCCGCTGGCGCCTGCTCCCACCGCTCCTCCGGTTGAGAAAACATCCAAGACGCAGCATTCCATTCAGATCAACGGCAAGACGCTCAACTACACTGCGACGGCTGGAACATTAGTTTTGAAGAAGGACGACAAACCCTGGGCCAGCATGTTTTACGTTGCCTATACGCTGGATGGCGTTCCGGAGGGATCGAAGCGGCCGATTACTTTCGCGTTTAACGGCGGTCCGGGATCGTCGTCCGTGTGGCTGCATATGGGCGCGTTGGGACCGAAACGCGTGGCGATGGGTCCGAACGGCGGGCAGCCCGCGCCACCGTATCATCTGGTGGACAACGAGGATACGCCGCTCGAATTCACCGACCTGGTGTTCATCGACCCGGTCACCACCGGTTTCAGCCGCGCCGCGCCGGGTGAAAAAGAATCGCAATTTCACGGTTTCGAAGGCGACCTGGACTCGGTGGCCGCATTCATCCGGCTTTATCTGACCCGCTTCGAGCGCTGGTCATCTCCGAAGTTTCTGGCTGGTGAAAGTTACGGCACCACGCGGGCGGCGGCGCTTTCGGACCGTCTGCTGGAGAATGACGGAATCTACCTGAACGGCATCACCTTGATTTCCACGGTGCTCAACTTTGAAACCATTTCGTTCGCTCGCGGCAACGATCTGCCGTACGCGTTGTTCCTGCCGAGCTACACTGCGGCCGCCTGGTATCACAAGAAACTTCCGAAAGATCTGCAGGGGGATTTGGAAAAAGCACTCGGCGAGTCGCGCCGGTTTGCCGGCAACGAATATAGCGTGGCGCTGATGAAAGGCGACAAACTGACAACCGCCGAGCGCGCCAATGTCGTACGCGAGCTGGCGCGGCTGACCGGGTTGTCGGAACAATACGTCAGCGAGTCCAACCTGCGTGTGTCGGAAGACCGATTCACCAAGGAACTGCTGCGGGATCAGCGAAAAACCATCGGCCGGTACGATAGCCGGCTGGAAGGCGAGGACATCGACGCGGCCGGTGAATCGCCTGAATATGATCCCAGCTATGCGTCCGTGCAAGGGGTCTTCACGGCGATGTTCAACAATTACGTGCGTTCTGAATTGAAGTACGACAGCGACGAACCCTATCAGGTACTGACCGATAAAGTGCGGCCCTGGAGCTATGACCGCTTTCAAAACCGCTACGTGAACGTCGCCGAAATGCTGCGCCAGGCCATGACGCAGAACCCCAGCCTGCGCGTGATGATCGCAAACGGCTATTATGATCTGGCTACGCCGTTTTTCGCCACCGAATACACGGTGAACCATATCGGCCTGGAGCCGAGCCTGAGCAATCACATCAGCTTGACGTATTGCGATGCCGGCCATATGCTGTACACGCAGAAGAACTGCCTGGACGCGCTGCACGGAGCCATGGCCGATTTCTATCAGAAGGCTTTTCCCAACAGCGCACCCACACCGTAGCCGATGGGTCGTCACAAATTGTAACCTCAACGGAAACTGTTTCTCGGCAGGTGAGTCTCACGTGATAGGGTCCTAACGGGAACCGGTCAGCATCATGCAGCCAAGTCACAACAGAATGGCGGAGTCATTCACTGCCGACGGCACTGCGGACGGCATCTTTGTCGGTGGCAGCAAGATGGCTGAGCACATGCGCTCCTTTGATTGGTCGCGCACTGCGCTGGGTCCGGTCGAAAAGTGGCCGCAGTCGCTCAAGACCACGGTCTCCACGTGTCTTGATTCACGGTTTGCCATTGTCGTTTGGTGGGGCAAGGAACTCGTCACCTTCTACAACGACGGGTACCGGAAGATTATCGGGAACAAGCATCCGCAGGCTCTGGGTTTGCGCGCGAAAGAGCTATGGCCGGAGATCTGGCACATTATCGGACCGATGCTGGAGGGGGTCATCGAGCGGGGCGAGGCTACGTGGTCCGAGAATCTGCTGCTGGAACTGGAACGCAACGGCTATCCGGAGGAGTGCTACTTCACGTTCTCCTACAGTCCGATCCGCGATGAATCGGGCGGGGTGGGCGGTGTGTTCACGCCGGTGCAGGAGACCACCAGTCAGGTAATTGGGGAGCGCCGGTTGCGCACCCTGCGCGACCTGGCGGAAGGAGCCCGAGCCGCGAACGCGCAGAGCAGTGACGAAGTGTGCCGGCTGGCATGCCAAACGTTATCGAAGAATCTTTATGACATTCCCTTTGCCGCTTTTTATCTCTTTTCCGAAAGCGGCCGAGAGGCGCGGCTGGCGGGGGCTTGCGGCGTCACATCGGACACCCCGCTGCTGCCGGATTTGGTCCAGCTAGATCAATCCACAGGCCCGTGGCCTTTGGCCAGCGTTCTCCAAGGCGCGGAAGCTGAAGTCATCCCGCTTCCTTCGGATCTGGAGGGAGTGCCTTGCGGAGCGTGGCCGGTGCCGCCGCGCGCGGTGCTTGCCATCCCGATCTCCCCGGCCGGCCAGCGCGTTGGTTTTGCTTTGCTGGCGATCAGCCCGCGCAAACAACTGGATGAGGAATATCGCGGCTTTCTTTCGCTGGTAGGGGGACACGTTACCACCGCGATCGCCGAAGCCCGGGCATTAGAAGACGAGCGCAAGCGCGCCCATGCTCTGGCGGAGTTGGATCGGGCCAAGACGGCATTCTTCTCCAATGTGAGTCATGAATTTAGGACGCCACTCACACTCATGTTAGGCCCGCTGGAAGAGCTCCTCGCCGGGGATGGCACTCTTACTCCGGAGGTCAGTGAGTTGCTGTCGGTAACCCACCGCAACGGCCTGCGGCTCCAGAAACTGGTCAATACACTGCTCGATTTCTCGCGGATTGAGGCGGGACGTGTACAGGCTTCCTATGAGCCCACGGATTTGGCGGCCTTTACCGCGGAACTTGCGTCGACGTTTCGAGCGGCTGTAGAGAAGGCTGGGCTACAACTCAGCGTGGAATGCCCGCCGCTTCGGGAGCCGGTGTATGTGGACCGGGAGATGTGGGAGAAGGTGGTATTCAATCTCCTTTCCAACGCCTTCAAATACACGTTCCAAGGCAAAATTGCCGTGCGGCTGTCGGCACACGGCGGGAGCGCCAGACTTTCCATTGAAGACACCGGTACGGGCATTCCGGAACACGATGTGCCACATCTGTTCGAGCGCTTTCATCGCGTGGAAGGCGCGCGCGGACGAACGCAGGAGGGCACGGGCATCGGCCTTGCGTTGGTGGCCGAACTGGTGAAGCTGCACGGTGGAACGGTGGAGGCGAGCAGCGCGGTGGGGCAGGGAAGCACATTTACGGTAACTCTTCCTTTTGGAACTGGACACCTTCAGGGACAGGGACTGAGCGCGGGACGAGACAGAGGTTCCACGGCGATCCACACGGATTCCTATGTGCAGGAGGCCGCGCGCCGGGCGCAGCGCGAGATCCAGGCGCCGGTGTCCGCCAAGAGCCCCAGCGCTCGAGTGCTGGTGGCCGACGACAACGCCGATATGCGCGAATACGTCGCCAGGCTGCTGTCCGGCCGCTACGAAGTGGAAGCCGTCGCCAATGGCCAGCAGGCTCTGGCTTGCGTGCTGGACCATCCGCCCGATCTGGTGCTGAGCGACGTCATGATGCCGGTGCTGGACGGATTCGGGCTGCTACAGGCGCTGCGCGAGAATCCGCAGACGCGCGCTCTGCCTGTGATCCTGCTGTCGGCACGAGCGGGCGAAGAGGCGCGCGTGGAGGGATTGGATGCCGGCGCCAGCGACTATCTGGTGAAGCCGTTCACCGCGCGCGAACTTCTGGCGCGCGTGGGCGCGCACCTGGAGATGGCGCGCATCCGGAAGGAAGCGGAAGGGCGCGAGGCGGCGCTGCGGGCGGAAGCGGAGGCAGCCCGGGATGAGATGGCCGGGGTGCTCGAAACCATCACGGATGGTTTCGCTGCCTTCGACTCGGAATGGCGCTTCGTTTACGTCAACGAGGAAACCGAGCGGTTGACGGGTAAGTCCCGCGAAGAATTGCTGGGCAGGAACTATTGGGAGGCGTACCCCGGCACTCTCGGAACGATTGTGGAGCGCGAGTTCCGGCGCGCGGTCCTCGAACAGGTGTCGGTGGAACTGGAATGGTTCAGTGTACTGCGGGATCGCTGGTTCGCGATCAAAGGCTATCCTACGCGGGAAGGCGGCCTCTCGATCTACATTCGCGACGTCACCGCGCAGAAGCGAGCCGAGGAAGCGCTGCGGGAAAGCCAGGGCCGGCTCCGCGCCATTTACGACGGCACGTATGAATATATCGGGTTGCTGGCGCCGGACGGAACGTTCCTCGAGGCCAATCGCGCCTCGCTGGAGTTCGCCGATAACACGCGCGCCGATGTAGTGGGACGGCCTTTCTGGGACACACCCTGGTTTACGGGTACGCCCGGAGCGCCGGAGGTGATTCGGGAAAGTATCATACGCGCGGCGAAGGGCGAGTTTATTCGTTTCGAAGCCACCGTGCAACGGCCTTCGGGCGAGCGGCCCACGTTTGATATTTCCTTCCACCCGATCCGCGACGAGCAGGGGCAAGTGGTGCTGATTGTGCCGGAAGGACGCAATATCACGGAACGAAAACGGGCGGAAGAAGAACTAAAGCGCTCCAACGAGCAACTCATTCGCGTGAATCGGGAACTGGAGGAGTTCGCCTACGTGGCGAGTCACGATCTGCAGGAACCATTGCGCATCGTCAATATTTACACGCAGATCATCCTCAAGGAGCTCGGCGCGGAAAAACCGGAGATGGTCGAGTATGCGGCCTTCGTGCAGCAAGGAGTGACGCGCATGGAAGTGCTCATTCAGGATCTGCTGACGTACTCGCGCGCCGTGCACGCCGAAGAAATTTCGGTTGGGACCGCGGACCTGACGGCCGCGCTCGGGGAAGCACTATCCGTTCTGAAGAATCGCATCGAGGAAAGCAATTCGCTGATCACGGCCGAGAGGCTGCCCACGGTGCGCGGAGACGGATCGCAAATGGCGCACGTGTTTCAGAATCTGCTTTCCAACGCGCTGAAGTACCGCGGGAAGGACACGCCGCTTCAAGTCCGCATTACCTCCAGGCAAGACGGCGGCTATTGGATCATCTCGGTGCGGGACAACGGCATCGGGTTTGAACCACAATATGCCGAGCGAATTTTCGGGCTGTTCAAGCGGCTGCACAAAGAGGAATACCCAGGCACGGGCCTGGGATTGGCTATTTGCAAGCGCATCGTGGAACGGTACGGCGGCCGGATTTGGGCGGAGGGGAGCCCAGGCGCGGGAGCGACTTTCTATTTCTCGCTCCCGTCGGTGGAAGGGCAATAATTCGCGCCGCGAGATTACGCCAGCGCGCCCTTATACAACACCAGCAGCTTAGCCCAGGCGCGCTCGGCCTCGGGTTTGTTGTAGGTAGGCGTGCCGTCGCCCTGCTTGGGCATATCAGGCACGCACCAACCGTGGAAACAGGTTTCGTAAACTTCGATCTCGGCTGGATTGTTCGCGGCGATGAACGCCTCCTTCAGCTTGTCTTTCGCGTCGGGCTGGCGGGCGTCGTCGCTGTGTGCGATGCCAAAATACATCTTCGCTTTGATCTTCGGCGCCAGCAGGTGCGGGCTGTCGGGCTTAGGGGTCACTAAGCCGCCGCCGTGGAACGATCCGCCGGCGCCCACGCGATCGGGCATTGCGGCGCAGGTTTTCATCACTAGCGGACCGCCCATGCAATAACCTTGCGTGCCGATCTTCTTTGATTTGTCCACCTGCGTTTGGGCATCCAGGAACGCCAGATACGCGACGGCGTCGCTTTCGGCATGGCCGGGCGCATTCACCGAGTCCATGAGCGGCGTGATCTTGCCCCGGTCCTTGGCGAAATCGACGGTGGAAGCATCGGTGAAAAACGGAGCTTTGCCCATGCGATAAAACGGATTGGGTACCAGGACGGAATATCCCTGAGCCGCCAGACGCTTGCCCATTTCGCGCATGGAGGGGCGCAACCCGAAGGCATCGCACCACAGCAAAACGCCGGCGTGGGAACCCCTGGCCGGATGAATGAAAGCGGCGTCGCACATGCCGTCGGGGGTTTTGATTTCGACATCGGTTTCTTTGACCGACGCGGCGCCCGCGGCCGAACTTGCGACGGCGAAACCGGCCGCTACCGAAGTAATGAAGCCGCGGCGGGGAAGCCCGCTCGACAATTCGTCGTTCTGTTTGGGATCTTTGGGATCGTTTGCCATTGGCTTTCTCCTGTGTGACAGTTTATCTCTGATTGAACCACTGCGACTGCGCTACTTCGCGCGGCCCTTGACGCCCTGGGTGAGCGTTTGGATTTTGTAGACGCTCATGGCGGTGTTGCGCACGCCTTCGGGCGTTCGGATCTCGTGGCCATTCGCGTCCAGGGCGCCGATACAGGCGGCGTACAGCGTCTTCTTGCCGGGGCCGGAAAACGCCACGCTGATCACTGTGCGGGGCGTGGGAATCTGCCCCAGATATTTCCCATCGGGGCTGAACACCTGGATGCCGTTGGCGGTATCGAAGATGCGGCCCATGGCGTCGATGGCCATGCCGTCGCCGTTCCCGCCGCCTTCCAGCTTGGCGAATTCCCGTTGGTTCTGGACGGAGCCGTCGGGCTGCACATCATAGGCCATGAGCACCGGACCATTAGTGACGTAAAGGGTCTTCTCATCCGGGCTGAGGTTGATTCCGTTGCTGCGAATCTTTTCGCCGATGCCGATCACTTCGCCGCTGGGTTGGATGTAGAACACGCCGCTACCGGTGTTGGTGGTGAAATAGACTCCGCCCTTTTTGTCGGCGATCAGATCGTTCACGCGGCCGAGTCCCATGCCCATGTAGCTGTTCGCGAGAACCTTGCGCTCAGGCGTGAGGGCCGCAACGCCGGTGGGGTCTTTGCAATCAGCCGGCTTGCCGCCCATGTGGCCGCCGGGATCGGTACAGGTTCGCTCGTTGACGATGATGGTGCCTTTGGGGCCGATGGTTACTGCGCCGGGACCGTGGCCGTTCGACAGGTAGACGGAAAACTTGTCGTGCTTGTCGAGGAAGTTGACGTGGTTGGTTTGTTCCTGCGCGAACAGCAGGCCTTCCTTGAAGCCCACAATGCCATCGGCGTTGGAATCGCCCTGCCAGACCAGTTTCCAGGTGGCGCCGGCATCAATGATGCCCGGGATCGCGGTGATGGTGACCTCTTTGGCCGGCGGAGGCTGAGGGAAATTCCTGGGCTGCGCGAGAAGCGGGCCGATGGAGAGAGCGGACAGGAGCAGCAGTTGCGTCGTCGAGGACATGATGCTGTTATACCGCGTTCGGACGGTGTTTAAAAAGTAAGCAGGGCAATCGTTGCTCTACTTTCCCACGAGATGCGGGACATCCTTTTCGTTCTCGTGGCAAACGTCCTCATAAAGCTGCGTGTCGGGCGGGGGCAGCTCAACGGGCATCCGGTTGGTCCAGGCCTTCGCGTAAGTTTTCGGATCATCGATGGTGAATTCAATTTCCATGTGCCCGAAATCCAAGCGGCGGAAGCGTTCAATGACGTGAAGAGCATCCGTGTGAGGGTGCCCCAGGCCGTCCAGCCAGGAACGATCGTTGAAGCCGCGCGTGTCGACCACCAAGGTATCGCCTTCCCAGCGACCCTTGGAATAGCCGAGCCAGGTGGGATTCGGGTCTGCGGAAAGAACCCGGCCATCCAGAAAAATCTGGCGGAACATGTTGAGCTCCTCGTACAGGATCACGATGGAGCCGGACGTTTGAATAATCCGAAACGGAACGGGCACCGCCGCTATCGCCGGGACGGGCCAGGGAAGGCAGCGCGACGTGGGCATGTCTTTTCGCATGTCGGCCTGCCGCTCCTTCATCAGCGTCTGCGCCCAAGGCCGCATTCCCAAGTCGTCCGGACTCAGGTCCGCCGCAAGATTCAAGGAGTATTTGGGCGGTGCGTCGACGCCTTCCACGCTTCGGTCCGGCACCCACCAGATTCCGGACAGATCGGGTTTGCCGTCCGTGTCTCGGGGCGCCGGAGCGGAAAGATTGGGCGTTCCATCAGCCTTGCGAGGCAGCGCCGGGTTGGTGACATTGGTCCATTGGGCAAAGGCAGGTGCGACGCAGATTATCGCTGCTAGCGCGGTTGTAACCAGACCAGCCATTGGTACATCTCCTTCGGTAAGTTCGTGAGCGCTCACCGCCGAGATGCCGGGATCTCTTGAAAGCAGGGAGGCGCCAAGGACGGGGGCGCCAACGGGTGCGGTTACTTATTGCTCTTTAATCTTGAACCGCCTCTGGGGAAGCGTCAAGTATGAGGTTCCGCGGGTTGCCGTATAATGAATCGACCGCCCATTTTGGGCCTTCCGCCTCCGAAGTAAATCATGTTTGATAACTTATCCGACAAGCTGCAGCGCGTTTTCAAAAACCTGCGCGGCGAAGGAAAATTGACGGCCGAGAATATGGACGCCGCGCTGCGCGAGATCCGCGTGGCGCTGCTTGAAGCCGACGTCCATTTCCGCGTGGTGAAGCAGTTCATCGAAGCCATCAAGGAAAAGGCGCAGGGCGAAGAGGTGCTCTCCGCGCTTTCGCCTTCCCAGCAGGTGATTAAGATCGTCCGCGATGAGCTGATCAAGACGCTGGGCAGCCATCAATCCAAGCTGCGGATGGCGAATGAGCCGCCGACCGTAATCATGATCGTCGGGCTGCAGGGAGCGGGCAAGACCACCATCACCGGTAAACTGGCGCGCTGGTTATCGAAGAACGGGCACAATCCGATCATGGTTTCCGTCGACATTTATCGTCCCGCGGCGCGGCACCAATTGAGCGTGATCGCGCGCGATATCAAGCTGCCGATTTACGATGGCACGCCGGAAGAGACCAAGCCGCTGGAACTGGTGCGGTCGGCACTGCGTGAAGCCCGGCAAAGCGGCCGCGACGTGGTGCTGGTGGACACGGCGGGACGGCTGCACATCGACGATCAGCTGATGCAAGAGCTGCAGCAGTTGAAGGACGAGCTGGGGCCGACGGAAATCCTGTTCGTCGCCGACGCCATGACCGGCCAGGACGCCGTAAAATCGGCCGACGAGTTTCACAAGCGCCTGGGCATTACGGGCGTGATGCTCACCAAAATGGACGGCGATGCGCGCGGCGGCGCGGCGCTTTCTATACGGGCGATCACCAATCAGCCGCTGAAGTTTGTAGGCGTGGGGGAAAAATTCGACGCGCTGGAGCCGTTCCATCCGGATCGCGTGGCGCAGCGCATCCTGGGCATGGGCGACGTGCTGTCGCTGATCGACAAAGTACAGGAGAACATCGATCAGAAAGACGCCGAGGAGATGCAGCGCAAGCTCATTGACAACGAGTTTACGCTGGCCGACTTTCGCGATCAGTTGCGGCAGATCCGCAAGCTGGGGCCGCTGGAATCGCTGCTGGGCATGATGCCCCAAATGGGGCCGATGAAAGATTTGAAGAACATGAAGGTGGATGAGAACGAGATTACGCGCGTGGTGGCGATCATCGACTCGATGACGGCCAAGGAGCGCGCCAATCACATGATCATCAACGGGGCGCGCCGGCGGAGGATCGCCAAGGGCAGCGGCACCAGCGTCCAGGAAGTGAATGCCCTGCTGAAGCAGTATGCGCAGGCGCGTAAGATGATGAAAAGTATCACTGGAGGAGGGTTTCTGGGCAAGCGGCTGGGCAAACTCAAGCTGCCGATGCTACAGTAGTAAAAAGCATGCTTATGATTCGAATGGCGCGTTTCGGCGCCAAGAAAAAGCCGTCGTACCGCGTTGTGGTAATCGACAAGGAGCGCGCCCGCAACAGCCGCTCGGTGGAAGTGGTGGGCCTGTACAATCCTGTCAGCCAGCCGCAGGTGGTGAAGCTGGACCACGAACGGATCGCGTATTGGATGAAGAACGGAGCGCAGCCATCCGACACCGTGACCCGGTTGTTGAAGAAGAACCCCGCGCCCGCTCCCGAACCGGCCGCCGTCTAAACTGTCTAAAGCAGCAGGCGCAGCGCCCAGCTAAACGTCATTACAGCCGTAGCGAAGACCACCACTACAATTACTAATTGCGCGCCAGTAAGCCCGAGGAGTGGCCGTCTGTTTTCCGTCACAATCTCAGGCTCCGCGGGTTCCAGTTCTGCGGGCGGCGGGAGCCGTGCTGCGCCGGCCAGCGGTGGATTGCGATCGCGATGCAGCATATTCAGCTGCGCGATAGCCCAGCCCAGGAACGCGAAGTAAAAGATCGCGAAGTAGATCCGCAGGTGCGATCAATTCGTGGCTGCGGAAGATTACTTTGTAGATGAGCGCCGCTAGGCCGGTTTCGGCGATGATGGCCGCATAGAGGAAATACTCAAAGGCCGTGCTGGTCTTGCGGCGCTGAGAATCCATGGAAATTCTTGGGGTACAACTGCTCCATCGGCGTTTTCACGCGTGCGCGAGATAGGGGAAACGCCCGACCAGGCGTTACCTGGCGCTTACGCGCCCAGCTCGGCGCGTCGCCGCCGAAGGTTTTCTCCAGAGCTACTTCCAGCGAGCAGAACAGGATTACCCGAGTCCTGGTAAGCCTCCAGGACCTCAGCGTGCACGCGCGGCATTGGGTTGGGAGCGATCGAGCAGGGTGTGCGGTTCCACGAACCATTCGGCCGGGCTTTGCTGATAGAGGCCGGAATTGCCGATGAAATCGACGTAATCGGCCAGTATCTTGTCGCTCTGCGAACCGGGAGGCACCAGATCGAGCAGCGCCGTATAGACGATGCACTTCTCGTGATAGTAGACGGCGTCCGATTCCTGCTGATCTTGCGTCCAATCCGCGATCAGATTCAGATAGTCGGCAAGCTGCTGCTGCCATCGGGCGTGGCGCGGTCGGCGTCAGATAGCAGTTGGGTGCTCGATGCGAAGCGCAGCTTTGTTCCGGCCTGGAGCAGTTGCTTGCGCGGTGCTGGATTGCCAATAACGATCGAGCTTCGGCGTGCTCGGTTTCTTGCGGCGGGCGTGCAAGAATTCGGTGAAGAGGCCGGCGGCGTCGGTCCGACAGCCGTGGCTCTTCTGCCGGTATTTTTCGAAGTGCGCCTGGATGCCGCGGCGCGCTCAGAACAGAAAGCGCGGGCAGCGAGGCGGCGAAGGAGCGGTCGTCCGGCTGCATGTTTTCGAGCAGGCCGCTGAATCGGGCCCACAGGATCTGACGTTGCGTCGGCGGTGACGCTGGCGCCTTGGATGGCGCCGGCGAGCGGCGCGAGCTGCGATGGCGACGTCGACTTGGGCCAGCGCGTCCAGCAGCAAATTGACGTGCTCCTCTTTGGCTTTTTCTTTCGGCGTGAAGGCGCCATTGACCACGGCGCTCAAGGCCTGATAGTAGCCGGAAGGTTCGTAGACCAGCGCGTCATCGCAAGTGAGCGGCGCGAGCGTTGGTTTCACGATTTGTCCAAACAGATCGCGGGCCTTGGACGGATCGAGCGGCAGCATGTCCCGCACAGCGCGGCTCTGGAGCGATAGCGCATCCAGCTTCAGCGCATAGGCCTGGCTCAACGAGCCGGACGCGGTGTCCGTGGTGGTGCCGCGGCAGGCCCTCCATTCGCACCGGGAATTTGGCGGATGCGGCCAGTTGGAACGCCTGCTCGACCAGTTGCTTGCGAGCGTTCTTGTCGGCCAGCTTGCCCGATTCGACGATGCGCAGCAGGGCATCGGCGGCAAATTCGGGCGGCGCGGCGCTGGCGAGATCGGCGATGGAGCGAAAAGGTTCGGGAAGTTTCGCGCGGCTCCGCGCAGAACGAGAATCGGGAACCAGAAGCAGAACGGCGAGACGCATCATTTAGAAAATCACGATGAGAAATTCACGATGGCCGCGAACGACGCCGGGTCCAAACTTGCGCCGCCCACCAGCGCTCCGTCAATCTCATCTTGCGCCATCAGGCCGCGCACGTTGTCTGGCTTCACGCTTCCGCCGTAGAGAATGCGGCAGGCATCCGCGGCTTCAGGTTCCGAATTGTTCGCGAATTTGTCCGGCGGATGAAGAAGTGCGCGTCGGCGGCGATCTCGGGCGTAGCCACTTTGCCGGTGCCAATGGCCCAACAAGGCTCGTATGCGATGACCACGCTTGGAATTGCTCCGGCGTCAGTTGGCCCACGCAGCCGCGCAACTGGCGGCCGAGCACCTCGTGCGTCTCGTCGCTTTCGCGCTCGTGCAGCCGCTCGCCGACGCAATAGATGGGCGTCAATCCGGCTTCCAGCGCCGCGCCGATTTTCTTGAGCGCGGTCTCCTCGGTTTCGTGGAAATATTCGCGGCGCTCGCTGTGCGCGACGATCACCCACTGGCATCCGCTGTGCGCGACAGCATGCCGGCGGAGACTTCGCCGGTGAAGGCTCCTTCCTTGGCCCAATACAGATTTTGCGCGCCGATCTGGATGCGCGTGCCCTGGGCACGCTTCGGCCGCGGCCGGAATGTCACGAAGGGCGGGCAGATCACGATCTCCGCGTGCGTGGACATCGGCCACCAGCGGGCGGAATTTCTCGAAGAACGCGATAGTCTCCGACGGCGTCTTGTACATCTTCCAGTTGCCTGCCATGATGGGGCGTCGCATAGGTGTTGATTCAGGATAGCGAGTGCCAGGAAGCTGGTCGCCTTCGACGATTTTGCGCCGAAGTTTTCGGCCACGGTTTGGCCGATATCGGAAAGCGTGGAGCGCAGTCCCAGGTCGACGCCTTCCGGCTTGCGCGGCCGGTAGGCCAGCAGCGGAACGTACTCGCGGCTGTGATCGGTGGACGGCGTCGTCGGGTCGCAGCCATGGTCGGCCGTGATGATCAACAAATCCCGCTCGGACAACTTCTGGTAAAGCGATGGGAGCCAGGCATCGAACTCGTCGAGCGCCTTGGCGTATCCTTCCACGTCGTTGCGATGGCCGTAGAGCTGATCGAAATCCACCAGGTTCACAAAGAGCAGCCCGGCGTTGAATTCGTCGAGCGCGGCCAGCGTCTTCGCCATGCCGTCGGTATTGTTCTTGGTCTTTTCGTATTCGCCGATGCCGCGGCCGAGGAACACGTCGAAGATCTTGCCGATGCTGAAGACGTCCACTTTGTGGTCCTGCAGTTGATCGAGCAGCATGCCGCGCGGCGGCGGGACCGCGTAGTCCTTGCGGTTCGGCGTGCGGGTGAACGAGCCGGGCTGGCCGGTGAATGGCCGTGCGATCACGCGTCCCACTTCGAGCGGGCCGCGCAGCATCTCTCGCGCGGTTTCGCAGATTTTGTAGAGCTCCCACAGCGGGATCACTTCCTCGTGCGCGGCCACTTGAAAGACGCTGTCGGCCGACGTGTACACAATCGGCTTGCCGGTGCGCATGTGTTCCTCGCCGAGCTGCTTGGATGATCTCGGTGCCGGAGGCCGCGCAATTGCCGAGCGTTCCGCGTCCGATGCGCCGCTCGAATTCCCGCATCACCTCAGGCGGAAATCCATGCGGAAAGAGCGGGAAAGGTTTCGCGAGATGAATGCCGACCATCTCCCAGTGGCCGGTGGTGGTGTCCTTACCCGGCGACGCGAGCGCGCATTTTCCGAATGCCGCGCTGGGCCGGTCCACGGGACCGACGTGCGCCAGCGGCTTCAGATTGCCCAAGCCAAGCTGCGCCATGATTCGGCAAATGCAATTCGCGCGCGCCGCGCGATGTGGCCCAGCGTATCGCTGCCCGCGTCTCCATAAGCGGCGGCGTCCGGCATTTCGCCCGCTCCGACGCTATCCAGCACGATCCAGGTGACGCGAGGGAAGGGACGGCGGTCATTGATGAGTTGGACTGTTGCGGCGTAGCCCACGGTGACTTGCCGAGTGCGTTATTCACTCGCTCGGTCAGCATGTCGACGAACCGGTCCGGAAGAAATCCCGACCATGCGAGTGAAAATTTCACCCTTCTTGTCCAGGATGATGGTGGTGGGAATGGAAGAGACCTGCAGCAAGCTCTGCAAGCCATCCTCAAAATAGACTTTCTGGCTCCACTTGATCTGCGTGAGAAACGGCTTCACCAGGCTGTGATCTTCATCGGTATCCACGGCCAGAAACACCACGTCGCCGCTGTCTTTGAATTTCGCTTTCACCTGTTCATAAAGAGGGTGCTGCATGCGGCAGGGGCCGCACCAGGTGGCCCAGAAGTCCATCACCACCACTTTGCCGAGCAGCGAGGAAAGCGGAAGTTTGTCGCCCTCCAGATCCCGAGAGCGTAAATTGGATCGGATCCTTGAGCTGCGAGTTCGGATCGAATTCGCGCAATTCCGCGCGGCGCGCCGCCAGCTGCGGAGGAAGTTGTGTCGTAGGCCTTGCAGGATCAGGTCGCCGAGGCCGGTGTCCGAGCCATGCAGCTTGCGATACAGCTCGCCCATGCGCGCGCGATCGCTCGCGCCTTCCGCGTCGGCGGAATGCAAACCGCCGATGGTGAAGGCATCGGCGAGATACTGGAGCGCGTCCTGATCCTTGCCGGCCGCCGAAAGCCAGCGCGACGCTTCTCGCGCGGCTTCCACGCTGGGGAAAATCTTGTAGCTGGACTCGGCCAGCCTGGATGGCATCGGCGTTCTGTCCGAGCAGGCCATTGGCGCGCGCCTGGAGCAGGAGAGCCCGCGCGCGGCCACGGTCGAAATCTTCCTTGCGCTTCACTTCCTCCGGGCCGCCTCCGGGTTGGAACTTGTCGTTCTGGTAAGCGGTGTTGAATCAGATCCTTCAAATGGCGCGCGTGATCGAGGGCACGCTGCGCGTTGGGCTTGTCGCCCTGATGAAGCAACGCGGTGGCGACGTGTTCCAGAATCTGCACATTGTCGGGCTCGCGCGACAGCACTCGTTCGCCGATATACGATCAGCCGCTGGTCATCATTCAGGTCGATGGCTGTCCTTTACCAGCGCGCGTTCCAGTTCGGCGCGACGGGGCGAATTGGGATACTGCTTCAGATGATTTTCGATCGCCAGCGACAAACTCGCGGGGACTGTTCCCGGCTTCGCTGAGGGCTTTCTGCAGGCTCAGTTGCTCGTCTTGAGACAGGGTCTGCGCGCACATGAACGTGGCGCAAACTAGGGAACAGCCGATCAGCCGAATCGCATCACTGCCGCCTTCTCCTGCGAGCCGCTGCGGCGGCTTGCGGATGGCTTCGGCCATGGCCGCGGCGCGCTCCTGCGAGATGTGCAGATAGCTTTCGTTCTTGGCGATGCGGTCCAGCAGCGGCAGAAACTGCTGCGGGGTCCACCAGCCGGTTGCGATCCCAGGTGACTTGCATCTGCAGCAGCACTTCGTTCACGCCCAGCTTTTCGAAATGCGCCGTGCGATCCAGATTCGACGAAGTGCTGTTCGGTTTCGGTGATGCGCTCGAAGCGGTCCAGCAGCGCCTGCGCGTTGACGTCTTCGGAATAATTGAACTGGACTTCGTGGTGCTCGGCGCCATCTTCGAAGCGAAATGTTTTCACGACCCAGGTTGGCGATCTTCAGCCCGGATTCAAGGGGACGCTGGAAGCGGCCAAGCTTTTCGGCGAGATCGAACATCTGCTGAACGTGAGGCGCGCGTCCAACTGGATCTTGATGGGGTTGTCGTCTTCCTTGGCTTCCTGATAAGTCACTTGGCCGTCTTGCTCCACGGTGATGGCGACATATTCGGGCGCGCTGCCTTTGAAATATTTGGAATAGAACAGCTGGGGCGCGGCGCACAGCGTGCACGCGAGCAGCAGCGCGAGCGGCGACGCGTTCTCATCGCGCCGCTCTCATGCGCAGGTCGGTGGAAGTGCGCGTGGCGTGGCAGATGGCGACGGCAATAGCATCGCAAGCATCCTCGGAATCGATCTGGGTTTCGAGCGCCAGCAGCGAATGCACCATCAGCTTCACCTGCTGCTTTTCTGCGCGGCCATAGCCCACCACGCTGGTCTTGATCTCGAGCGGCGAGTATTCGCCCACCGCAAGTCCGGCTTCCGCCATGGTGAGCAGCACGACGCCGCGGGCGTGCGACAGTTTCAGCGCGGTCTTGACGTTTTGGGCGTAGAAAACTTCTTCCACCGCCGCCGACTCGGGCGTGTGCGCTTGAATCACTTCGCGCAGGCCTTGCGCGATAGCCAGCAGGCGAAGCTCCAACGGCTGCCTGGGGCTGGTATGAATGGATCCGGCGGCGATCATGCGATGCGAGCGGCCATCGCTTTCTATCAGGCCGTAGCCGGTGCGTTCGGTGCCGCAGTCAATGCCCAGAATGCGCATTGGCTCCTACGCCAAGTGCTTCCAGCTCTTTTTCGTCGACGTCGAAATTCGAATAAACATTTTGCACGTCGTCGTGTTCTTCCAACGCTTCGCTCAGCCGCAGCATGGCCGCGGCGTTCTTGCCTTCCAGCTTGGTCAGGTTCTTGGGGACCATGGCGATCTCGTCGGAAGCAGTTGCGATTCCCGCCTTTTTGATGGCTTCGAGCACCGCTTCGTGCGCTTCGGGCGCCGAGATCACTTCCCATTCCTCGCCATCGTCGCGCATATCTTCGGCGCCCGCTTCCAGCACCAGATTCATGAGCTGGTCCTCACCGGCCTTATCCTTTTCGATGATGATCTGGCCCTTGCGCTCGAACATCCAGGCGACGCTGCCCAGTTCTCCCAGGTTCCCGCCGTTCTTGGAGAACGCGTGCCGGATTTCGCTGACGGTTCGATTGCGATTGTCGGTGGCCACCAGCACCAGCACCGCGGCGCCGCCGGGTCCGTAGCCTTCAAACGTGATTTCGTCGATCTGGCCGCCTTCCAGTTCACCGGTGCCGCGCATGATGGCGCGCTTGATGTTGTCGGCGGGCATGCTGGCCGCCTTGGCGTCGGTGACTGCCTTGCGCAGACGCGGGTTGGTGTCCGCGTCGCCGCCGCCGGCGCGGGCGGCAATCATAATTTCTTTGATAATGCGGGTAAACGCTTTCCCGCGCTTGGCGTCGGTGGCGGCCTTTTTGTGTTTGATGGTCGCCCATTTGGAATGTCCTGACATGGTGAAAACCTCTAGCTCGCGCGCTGCTGTGCAGTACCTGGGGAGCCTAACACATTAGAATATCATGCGAAGGCCTGTGGGCCCCGATCGACATGAAGACCAACGCCACTCGCATTTTGGACGACCTGGGCGTCGCCTACACGCTGCGCGAGTACGAAGTGGACCCGGACGATTTGAGCGCGGAGACGGTGGCCCGAAGATCGGGCTGCCCGCCGAACAGGTGTTCAAGACGCTGGTGGCGCGCGGCGATCGCGGCGGAGTTTATCTGGCCATCATTCCCGGCAACATGGAACTGGATGGCAAGGCGCTGGCGCGCGTGACGGGCGACCGGCGAGTGGACCTGGTCCCGCTGAGCGAAGTGCAAAAACTCACCGGTTATATTCGCGGCGGCGTGACCGCGCTGGGCGGCAAGCGAGACTATCCCGTTTATGCCGACGAGACGATTGAGCTGTTCGATGTGGTCTCCATCTCGGCCGGAATTCGAGGCACGCAGATTCTGATCGCTCCAGCGGACTACCTGCGCATCACTCACGCCATCGTGGTGGCAATCGCCAGAGAGAAAAATGCTCGTTCCTAACGTGTCGATAGTTGGCCAACTCACCATCAAAAATTCTTGCGAGATTTTTCTCAAGATTCCCTTGACGCGTGCCGCGCTTTAGCGGTATAAAACGGTTTCCCCCATTTGTTGAATGGTTCGCTCACTGAGTCATGGGGTGGTCTGTGAGCGTTCGAAAGGGAATTGTCGAACACGATGTCTGCTGCCGCCGTTGTTCTTGCTGAAACTCCTCGCTTTACCGAGGCTCCTACCGGCTACATCGAGAAGCTTCCGTCGCGATTGCTTCTCCGGAGGAGCGTTTACACGAATTGGTTCACGAATTACGCCAGCCGTTGAGTTCCATCGAGGCGATCGCTTACTATCTGGAGATGACGTTGCCTGCCGGGCAATTGGAAGCGCGGCAGTACATGTCGCAGCTGCAGCGCCTGGTGGCGGACACCAATACGATTCTGGAGCGTTCGGTGGGCATCGCGCGCAAGGGGTGCGCGAGAGCGGCCAGCGCCGGAGTAGTCAACCGTTTTCCGGTTCGGGCGTTTTCCTCGAAGCGCTTTTCCATCTCGGCCACCTGCTTGCGCAGCTTCGGCAATCGCGCCAGATTCGCAAGCTGCTCCAGGTGTTCTTTGAGCGGACGCGCCGGAGTTCCCCATACCACTTGCTTTGCCGGACGATCTTTGAAGTGAGAATCCGCAGCCGGAGCCCAGCACGGCGCCGGTTTCAATGCGCGCCTTATCTCCGATGCCAACCTGGCCGCCGATCACCGCATAGTCCTCCACCACCACGCCGCCCGCAGAGCCGGTTTGCGCGGCGATTACGACATGCTTCCCGATGCTGCAGTTGTGCCCGATGTGGACCATGTTATCGAGCTTCACGCCGTCGCCGATGCGAGTGACGCCGAGCGCCGCGCGATCGACGCAGGAGTTTGCGCCGATCTCGACATCGTCGCCGATCTCAACGCGTCCGATCTGCGGAAATTTTTGGTAGCCGTTCGCGTCCGCGCACGAATCCGAAGCCGTCGGCGCCGAGCACGCAGCCCGAGTGCAGGACGGCGCGATCGCCGATGCTGACGTTGTCATAGATGGTGACGTGAGCGTGCAGCAGGCAATCCGCGCCGATCGCACGTTCCGGCTCCGATGGCGCATCCCGCGCCGATGGACGTTCGATCGCCAATGCGGGCGTGTGGAACCGACCGTCGCATGCGGGCCGATGGCCGCCGTTGAAGCGATCGTTGCATCCGGAGCGATCACCGCGGTGGGATGAATGCCGGGAGATTACGGCCGGCGGCGGATAGAGCAGGCCGATCACCGTTGCGAAGCTGCGCGCGGGGATCGGCGACGCGGATGAGCGTGCGGCCGGCGGGGAATTCGCTGGTGACAAGCAGACAGCCGGCGCAGGATTGAGCCGCCTGCGCCGCGGCTTTGCGATTGGCCACGAAGGCGATTTCGCTGGGACCGGCCGATTCCAGCGTCGCGGCTCCTGTGATATCGATGATCGCCGTCGCCCTCCCATGCCGTATTCAACTGCCGCGCGATTTCCTCTACTCGCATACCCCGCCACCATCAGCCTGTATCATACAAACTTATGCCAGTTGATCCCTCCGCATCCGTGGCCCCAACCGCGCGCGTTCATCCCGAAGCGCGCATCGGGCCGCAGGTGAAGATCGGTGAGTTTGCGATTGTCGAAGAAGATGTCGAGATTGGAGCGCACTGCCGCATCGAGCCATACGTCTATGTGAAACGCTGGACCACGCTGGGCGAGCGCAACGAGATTTCGGCCGGCACGGTGCTGGGGACCGATCCGCTGGACAAGCACTTCACCGGCGAGCGCAGCTACCTGCGCATCGGCAACGACAACATCATTCGCGAACACTACACCATCTCGCGCGGCACGCAGCCGGAGAGCGCCACCGAGATCGGCGACGGCAATTACATCATGACGTCCGGGCACATCGCGCACAATTGCAGGATCGGCAACAACACCGTGATCGCAAGCTGCGCGCTGGTGGCTGGGCACGTGGAGGTGGAGGATCAGGCGTTCATCTCGGGCGGCGTGGTGATTCATCAATTTTCGAAGATCGGGCGCCTGGCGATGATCGGCGGCAACTCGCGCGTGAATCTGGATGTGCCGCCGTTCTTTCTCTACACCGATTTCAACGTGCGGCCGAATGGCCTGAACCTGGTGGGGCTCAAGCGGGCCGGGCTTTCGCAGGAAGAGATTGCGGCGCTCAAGGCGGCGTACAAAATCCTGTATCGGTCCGGACTGAAGTTGAACGACGCGCTGGCGCGGATCGCATCGGAGCTGAACACGGAGCATACGCGGCACCTGGTGAAGTTCATCGAGGCGAGCGAGCGGGGCATTTGCCGGGAGTGACATGGACGATGTCGCTGCTCTGTTGAAGACGATGCGTGCGCGGCTGAAAGCCGCGGCGGATCCCGAATTTGAAGCGGGGTTGCGCTGGTTTTTCAAAGAGCCGGTCAAGCCCTACGGAGTGCGGACGCCGCTAGCTTCGGGAGCTTGCGCGGCTGGCGTACGCGAGGTGAAGCAGTGGCCCGTCGGCCGACCGCGACCGGTTCGTTACCGAGCTGTGGAAGAGCGGCATGCTGGAAGAAGGCGCGCTGGTAGAGCCACCTTTACCGGCGATTCGCGAAATCCTGCGACGAGCGCGAATTTCGGATGTTCGAGCAGTGGGTGGACCGCTACGTCACGGAACTGGTCGCAACTGCGACGGCGTGTCCACGTGGTTGATCGCGGCTTCGATTGCGAATCGGCCGGGCTTGGCGGACCGGCTGGCCGGCTGGACGAAATCGAAAAATCGATGGAAGCGGCGATCGGCGGCGGTTTCGCTGATCCAGGAAGCGAAGCAAGGCCGCAACACCGAGACAATTTTCCACATTTGCGGTTTATTGCTCGAGCGATGCCGACGATATGGTGCAAAAGGGGGTCGGCTGGCTGCTGAAGGAAACATATCCGAAGAAGCCGCGCGAGGTTCTGGATTTTCTGGATGGCTGGAGAGCGCGCGCTCCCAGGCTGGTGCTGCGCCTGGCCGCCGAGAAGATGACCGGAAGCGGGATCGGAAGCGCTGGTTGCTGCAAAGGACTAAAGGCGTCCGGCCATCGGCGGACATCCCTTGCGGCTCCAGCGCGTCCAGCATTTCGCTCGCGGTTTTTCCGGTGAGTGGATGCCGAAAATCCGGCGCGATCTCGGCCAGCGGCTCCAGCACAAAACGGCGCTGCGCGATGCGCGGATGCGGCACTTCCAACTCCGCCGTAGCAATCACGGTGCGTCCGTAGAACAAAATATCGATATCGATATTGCGCGGGCCCTTCGGAGTGACACGCCGTCGGCCCATCTCGCGCTCGATTTCCCGCGCACGCGCGCCAGCAATTGCAGCGGAAACAAGCTGGTCTCGATCTCTACCGCGGCATTCAAGAACCACGGCTGATCGAGCAGCTCTTGCGGCGCGGTCTCGTAGAGCGAGGACCGGCGGAGGATGCGGATTTCGTCCGACTCGAGGACGACTCACGGCCGTTCGCAGATTGGCTTCGCGATCGCCGACATTAGAGCCAAGCGCCAGATAAGCAGTTTTCAAAAGAGCACTCTAAAAAAGATCACTCTGCATCCCGCGCGACCGCGGCGGCGGAATCTTGAAGTATTCGAAAGCGCGAGCCGTGCCCACGCGGCCGCGCGGAGTTCGGTCGATAAAGCCGAGCTGCATAAGATACGGCTCATACACCTCTTCGATGGTGTCGGCCTCTTCGTCAATCGAAGCTGCAATGGTGTTCACGCCCACCGGACCTCCCGAATATTTCTCGAGCAGCGTCAGCATGATTTTCTGGTCGATTTCATCCAGGCCGAAGCGATCCACCTCCAGCAGGTCGAGCGCGCTGGTGGCGGCGCGCAAGTCGATGTGTCCTTCGGCGCGCACCTGCGCATAATCGCGGACGCGGCGCAGCAGGCGGTTGGCGATGCGCGGCGTGCCGCGGCTCCGGCGGGCGATCTCCTGGGCGCCGTCCAGATCGAGCGTCACACCCAGCAGCTTGGCGGAGCGTTCCACGATCGCGGTCAGCTCAGCCACGGCGTAATGATTCAGGCGCAGCACCAAGCCGAAGCGGCCGCGCAACGGTGCGCTCACCAAGCCTTGCCGCGTGGTGGCGCCGATAGCCGTAAAGTGCGGGATGGCGATGGAATGCGTGCGCGCGCCCGGTCCGGTGCCGATCAAAATGTCCATGCGGAAATCTTCCAGCGCGGCGTAGAGGATCTCTTCCACATCCGGAAGCAACCGATGAATTTCGTCGATGAAGAAAACCTGGCGCGGGCGAATGTTGGTCAGCACGCCCGTCAAATCCAGCTTCTTCTGGAGAATCGGGCCGGAAGTCTGTTCAAAGTCGACGCCCAATTCGCCGGCGATGATGGTGGCCAGCGTCGTTTTGCCCAAGCCAGGCGGCCCGTAGAGCAAGACATGATCCATCGCCTCGCCGCGCATCTTAGCAGCCTCGATGGCGATGGAGAGGTTCTCTTTGAGCTTCGGCTGGCCTGTGAAATCCGCTAATCGGGTGGGGCGAAGAGCGGCTTCGAATTGACGTTCGCCTTCGAGCGGCGCAAGCGACGCGATTCCGGTTTCACGCATGCTATCGCACCAGCTCCAGCGCCTTGCGGAACATCGGTTCGAAAGCGGCCGCTGGTTCCGCGGCTTGGGCTTTTCGCACGGCAGCCTCCGCGGACGCCCGGTTGCATCCCAAATTCAGCAACGCCGACAGCACATCCTGTTCGATCGCACTGAGCGCGGGCTCGGTTCTTCACGGCAACGCCCGCCGGAGCGCTGCCGCCTCCCAATCCCTCCAGCTTATCTTTCAACTCCAGCACCATTCGTTCGGCGGTTTTTTTCCCGACACCGGGAATGCGAACCAATTGCTCCACCTGGCCGCCGCGAATGGCGTCGATGATGGCGGGCGTCGCCAGACCCGACAACACCTTGATGGCGAGCGAAGGTCCGATGCCGCTCACCGAGATCAGCTTTTCGAAGAGCGACTTCTCTTGCTGCGTGAGGAAGCCGAACAGCGCCAGCGCATCTTCCCGGACGTGCGTATAAATGCGCAGGGCGACGTCGGCGCCCGCATCGGGAAGCGCGGAAAAAGTAGAAACCGGAATCACCACATCGTAGCCGACGCCGGCCGTATCGACGATCACTTGATTCGGATGTTTCTCAAGCAGCTTACCGCGCAGGAAGGCGATCATCTCTCACGGTTATTATGCGGCATCGCTGGCCGACTTCACCTGGGAAGCGCGGGCCACCGTTTTCGGCAGCGTGAACGAGAAGCGCGCCCCTTGGCCGGCTTCGGACTTCACCCAGATGGTCCCGCCATGCCGGTCGACGATTTTCTTGCATGTCGCCAAGCCGATGCCGGTGCCCGGATATTCGTCGCCATGCAGGCGTTTGAAGATGCCGAAAATCTGCGCCTGATATTCCGGTGGAATGCCGATGCCGTTGTCTTCCACTGAAAACACCCACTCGCGCTCCCCATCCTCCGCGCTGACAGTGATACGAGGCGGCTGTTCGGAGCGATACTTCAGAGCATTGCCGATGAGGTTTTCAAAAACCTGCGTCAGATACAAGGGATTGGCGGTTACTACGGGAAGCGGCCCCACCACCACCTCGGCATGGGTTTCAGAAATGGCGCTCTGAAGACTAGTGATCACATCGCTGACCACTTTGCCGGCCGCTACGGATTCCAGCGTGGCGTCGCCCACCTCGCCGGTGCGCGAATATTCCAGCAGCGCCTCCACCAGCGCATGCATGCGTTGCGCCCCTGAGACAGCGACATCGAAAAGTTGCCCGGCCTCCTCATCCAGTAATTTCCCCGAGTAACGGGCGCGGATGAGTTGCAGATAGTTGGTGACGGTCCGCAAGGGTTCCTTTAGATCGTGAGACGCGGCGTAGGAGAACTGCTGCAGATCTTGATTGGTTCGCCTCAAGTCCTGGTTCAGGCGGCGCAGCTGTTCTTCCGACTCTCTTCGCACTGTAACGTCGCGAAACACTAAAACAACGCCGACGATTATGTCTTGTGGATCGCGGATGGGAGCTGCGCTGTCGTCGATGGGCCGCTCGGCGCCATCGCGAGAAATCAGCAAGGTATGATTCGCCATACCGACCACCGCCCCTTCCCTTAACGCCTTGTCAACCGGGCTCTCCACCGGCTGGCGGGTCTCCTCGTTGACGATGGCCAATACCTTCCCGAGAGGCTCTCCCGCAGCCTGGGCCTGCGTCCATCCGGTCAGATTCTCGGCTACCCCGTTCATGAAGGTTACGTGGCCGGCTGCGTCCGTCGCGATTACCGCGTCGCCAATGCTGCTGAGCGTGGTGTGCAACAGATCCCGGCTGGCGGTGGTGCGGCCATTCGCAGCTTCCAGATCGACAATCAGCCGGTCGCGCTCCTCGGTGGCCCGTCCGATATCGATGGTCGCCAGCAGCAGAAACGCGAACAGTAGTCCCGCGCCGAGCGCCGTAGTAAGGCGTGTCCTGCTTCCCTCCTGTTGCCGTTCGCGAATCCCTCGCGTCAAGAGAGAGTACACTTCGTCCTCCAGCGCCACTCCGATCTTGCGAATATCATCCATGGTGTGCTTGCCGCGATTGGTTTCCACCACGCTGAGGGCCGCCTGAAAACCTTCGTTCTGGCGCAGTGCGACGGTTTCCTTCAACTCGGCGAGCTTCTCTGAAATCAGGCCGCTCAGCGTCTCCACCCTCGTGCGCAGAAGGGGTTCGCCGGCTACTGAAGCGCGCAGCATGTTCAATTCGCCGGGGAGCGCGGAGACTGCTGCGTTGTATGCGTCCAGATACTGAGGATTCCCGGTCAGCAGGAACCCACGCTGCCCGCTTTCGGCGTCCCGGACCGAGGACAATGTCTGTTCCACCTGTTGCAGAAGTTCCCGGTTGTGCTCCACCTCAGGCGCGCTGCCCTGAAAGGTCGCCCAATCCTGATAGGAGAGAAAACTAACTCCCAGCAGGATCAATAAAGCGCCGGCAAGATACCACCTGTCGGGTCTTCGAACTTTTCGCAAACTTCGCTCCGAGGAGCTCTTACGGAAGCTCCGGGTAAACGGTCAGGTCCTAACCAGCAGCGTAGCAGAAATTGCGGTCGGGACCGGCGTACAGTAATCTCATGGCCCGCCGCCGCTTCTTTGTTGATGCCGTACAAGCCGGCCGCGCGCGGATCACCGGGCCGGACGCCCATCACCTGACGCGCGTGCTGCGTGTGGAGCCCGGGCAGCAGTTTGAGATTTCCGACAATCATGCGGTCTATCTGGCGGAAGTGGAGAGCGCGCGCAAGGATTTGGTGTCTTTTGCGGTGCGGGAAAAAGTGGCGTCGGCCGAGCCCCTGGTGCGCACTATAATTCTGGCTTCGTTGATCCGCTTTGAGCCGTTGGAGTGGATGCTCGAAAAGGCCACCGAACTGGGCGTCGAGCGAGTTGTGCCGGTCCAGGCCGGACGCAGCGAAAAAGGCCTGGAACAAGCGGCGGGAAAGCGCATGCCGCGATGGAACCGGATTGTTCGGGAGGCGAGCGAACAATCCCGGCGGGCACGGTTGCCTGAAATCGGCGCCCCTGTTCCATTGTCCGACGCGCTTCAGATGGAAGCCGCTTATCGTTACGTGTTGGAAGAAGCTCAAGCGCCGCCCATACTGCAGGCTCTGCCCGCGGATCGCAGGCCCGGGGACGTGGTAGCGCTGCTGGTTGGACCGGAGGGCGGCTGGATGGATCGAGAGCGCGAGCAGATCGCCCGCGCGGGATGGCGCCCGGTTTCACTCGGGGCCCAGATCCTGCGCGCTGAGACCGCTGCCGTCGCGGCCTTGGCGATCGTCAATGCAGCTTGGAGTGAACCAACAAAATGACCAAAGCGGAGCTATTCGATTTTATGGCGGCGCACAAGCTGGGTGTGCTGGGCTATCTTTCTCCACAGGGCACGCCGTGCTCGGCCCTGGTGGGCATCGGCGTCACGCCGGAGCTCGAAATCGTCTTCGATACGGTGAGCAGCTCGCGGAAATATGGCGATCTTCTCGCCAACCCCGCCGCGTCGTTTGTGATCGGCTGGGAGGGCGAAGTGACGGTTCAATTGGAAGGACAAGCCTTCCAGCCCACGGACGCGGAGCTGGCGCGATATCAGCAAATCTATTTCGCCGCTTGGCCTGAGTGTCGGGACCACCTGAACTGGCCCGGGATCGCCTATTTTGTCGTCCGTCCCCAATGGATCCGCTATAGCGATTATGACCAAAGGCCTCCCGCGATCGAAGAGTTCTCGTTTTAGCGATTCGTGACGCCGAGCTTGCGAAAGACGCACGCGCCCAGCATCAAAAGCAGCGAGGGTGCGAGCGACGCCCAAATTGGTTCGGGAATTGGTGTGAAATCGGCGGTCAGACTTAGGTTCGCTCCGGCGTAAGTGTCGTTGCCGTCACCAAGGGCATAGCCGAGCTCCTCGTTGGTATCGGCAGACGCCATCAATGTGTAGATGCCGGGATCGAGTGTATATGTGAGATCGAACGCGTCAGAGAGTCCAAGGCTGCTGGAGTCCAGCTGGAATCCCGGGCCGGTCAACAGGAACTCGGCGTCGGATGAGGCCGAACCGAAAATGGGGGCGTTGCAGAGTAGTCTAATATTCCCGCGAGATGGACCGTGGACTCGGTGGTGAGATCGAATTCAAACGAGTAAGCATTTACGCCAGCGGCGTTACCGTCCGCTAAAGTTATGACCTCCCCAGTGATTTGGCTGTTGGCGCTCAATGTTCAGCAATATTGAGTTGGCAGTCTCGTCCGAGGTCTGCTCCGTGTCGGTCTCAGTCGTGGCGGTTCTGCCTCCATCATAACCAGCTGTCCCAGTTGCTTGGCCGGTCTGCGAGATGTTGTAAGGACCCGGGTTGATCGTAAGAGTACGAGTAGTTGAAGGAGCCAGGAACTGCAGGGTCGCAACCAAAATACGCTGGGCAGAACCCGATGTTTCCCGAGCCAGCCACCTGTTGCGAAAGACTTATAGGGACGATGTCGGCGACGACAGGGACTACCGCCAGGAAACCAATCGCGCAAGCCAGAACCGCTGCGAAATTCCTCACCAGATAGCCTCCAGAGCGGCCAGCCTCGCGCGCCACGTGGTCTCTGGGTGTGACTATAGCACTTTAATTCTGTAAATCAATCGTGTTTTCAAGAACTAAGGTTATTGGCCGTCGCCGCGAGGCACCTTTTCCATCCCCGGGTCATACCCCAGACAGCCACCCCGAGTTGCGCTTTCACGCTGTCCTTAGGGGCCGGACGAACACGTCCGAACCTGGTACCCGAGGCAGCAAACCACCGCACCACGAAAGACCCGCCCAACCTTGTTCTGAAACCAGAAAATCTTCGAATACCGGTCCGATCCGGACGGCCCCTCTGGTTAGTATGTGGCCGCCGGACTTATCGGCAGAAAGAAGAAAAACCACATGAAAAAGCTGTCTATTGCGATCGCTGTCTTGGCTGCCGGAGTACTAGCCGCCGGCCCACTGACCCACTCCACGAATTCTGCGGCGAAGAAGACCATTCCCGCGACCATCCAGGCCGATCTCCCCTTCCCGCCTTGCCTTCCGAACTGCGCCCTCCCCACTCCGGGCCAAATTCCCAATTAGTTCTCAGCATTGGAATGAAATGCTCACCGAAGCCGCGGGCGGCGGGTTTCGCACCCGCGAGCGCTACCACAGCGCGCCGGTTTTAAACACTGGTGTGTTTGCTTTTTCACCACGCTCGCGTCGCTAAGCAGGAGTAGCGGGAGCCGAAAGGCTCCTGGACTCCTGCCGGCCATCGAACCTGTACTCACGTTAAACATGACCAGGTCCGCTTCCAACATCTTTTGAGATTTATCCCATATTGCAGCGAACACGCGCCTTTCCTTGGAAGCGCAAAGGGTGCGGCGCGCACCACAGAGAGGCCAGGAACTGCTTCGCGCCGCGCTCCGTTTTGCGCGAGTTCCTTGGAAGCGCAAAGGGTGCGGCGCGCACCACAGAGAGGCCAGGAACTGCTTCGCGCCGCGCTCCGTTTTGCGCGAGTTCTTCAGTAGCCCAGCCTATGTGGGCCAGGAACGATCTGGCCCGTATGCTTCCCGAGTGGCTTCCTCGCGAAACCGAGAGAGCGAATGCATTACGGTAATTCGTTGCCGTGGCTTTTGCTGCAAGCTCGTTTTCAGCGCGGTCCCAGAGAGGCGGGCCGCATTTCAAGCAATGGCTCCTTTCGGGCAGCGCTTGATCTACCTGAGTCCGATCTCCAATGCAAGTGCGATCCAGATCTTCAATCACTCTTCCCCGACCGTAAATCCGTGCCATCAGGTCTTTGCGCTCCATTCTAATTCGGTGGATAGGATTATGGGCCTCGGCTAACTGAAACGTCCTTCCCGGCATGATAAAGTATGGAATGTTTCAAACCTAGGGAGGATTCACTATGGCGAGATCCAAGAAGATTTCAGTTGACCGCCGCGGCTTCTTGAAGGGCGCCGCCGCGGGAGCAGCCGCCGGCGCTGCCGCGCTGGTGGTGAAACCGGAAGCCGCCAAAGCACAGGAAGCGGCGGAAGTTCATCGTCCCGCCACTCCCAATCCGCTGCCTGGCGCTAAACAGACCGCCGCCGAAACCACCCCGCCGCCTCCGCGCGTCGACGTCTACACCACCGATCGCCCAGGTTCCGACTATATGGTCGACGTCATCAAGACGCTCGGCTTCGAATACGTGGCCGCCAATCCCGGCTCCAGCTTCCGCGGTATCCACGAATCCCTGCTCAACTACGGCGGCAACAAGATGCCGGAGTTGATCACCTGCTGCCATGAGGAATCCTCGGTCGGCATGGCGCACGGCTACGCCAAAATCGAAGGCAAGCCGATGCTGATCATGGCGCACGGCACCGTCGGCCTGCAGCATGCATCGATGGCGATTTACAACGCCTACGCCGATCGCGTGCCGGTCTACATCATCCTCGGCAACATTTTGGACGGACGCTGGCGCCGCAGCGACGTGGAGTGGGCGCATAGCGTGCAAGACGCCGCATCCATGGTGCGCGATTACACCAAGTGGGACGATACGCCGGTATCGCTTGGCCAGTTCGCCGAATCAGCCGTGCGCGCCTACAAGATCGCCATGACGCCGCCCATGGAACCGGTCGTCATCGTGGCCGACGCCGTCCTGCAGGAAGAGCCCGTGCCTGAAGACGAGCGCGGCAAGCTGCAAATTCCCAAGCTCACCCTGGCCGCGCCTCCCGCCGGTGATTACGGCGCCGTGAAAGAAGCCGCCAAGATGCTGGTGGATGCCGAGAATCCCGTCCTGCTGGCTGGGCGCGTGGCGCGGACCCCGGAAGGCATCGATCTGATGGTCCAACTGGCGGAACTGCTCCAGGCTCCGGTGGTGGATCTCCACTTCCGCATGAATTTCCCGACCGCGCATCCGCTCTATGGCGCGGGCAGCGTCGGTTCCGCAGACGTGATCCTGGGACTGGAAGTGCCCGACATCTGGTACAGCACACACACCCAGACGCCCATCAATCGCATGGGCATGGTGTCCAAGCGCATCACCAAACCGGGCGCCAAGGTGATCACGATTTTCGCCGGCGATCTCTACGGCAAAAGCAACTATCAGGATTTCGGACGCTACGACGAAGTGGAATTGGCCATCGCCGCCGACGCGCAAGCCACTCTGCCGGTCTTAATTGAGGAATGCCGCAAGCTGATCACTTCCGATCGGAAGGCCGCTTTCGAACAGCGCGGCGCCAAGCACGCCGAAGTGAGCAAGCGCAATCGCGAGCGAGACATTCAGGAGGCTGCCTGGGCCTGGGACGCCAGCCCGGTTTCCACCGCGCGCATGGCCGCCGAGCTATGGAACCAGGTGAAAGATGAAGATTGGTCGCTGGTGTCGGATCTCACCTTCGTCTCTAACTGGCCCGGCCGTCTGTGGGAGTTCAGCAAGCCCTATCACTTCATCGGCGGACACGGCGCATACGGCGTTGGTTACGGTGCGCCCGCGGCCGTCGGCGCTGCGCTGGCCAACAAGAAGCATGGACGCCTGAGCGTGAACATCCAGTGCGATGGCGATCTGAACTACGCCCCCGGCGTTTTGTGGACCGCCGCGCATCATCGCATTCCCCTGCTGACCGTGATGCACAACAATCGCGCGTATCATCAGGAGCTGATGTACGTGGAGGACATGGCCGCCCGCGCGCGGCGAGGCGTTGAGCAGGCGCACATCGGGACCACCATTACCGATCCCAATATCGACTATGCCTATATGGCGAAAGCCTACGGCATGTACAGCGAAGGGCCCATCGACAATCCCAACGATTTCGGACCCGCCCTTAAACGCGCGATCGCGGTAGTGAAGAAGGGCGAGCCGGCCATGATCGATCTGGTGACGCAGCCCCGTTAAGGATTCAGACCATGCAACGACTCATTTTGCTGACTCTGTTCGCGGCGGCGGCTGTGATCCCGTGTATCGCCCAAACGCACGCGGGCGATGCGGCCAACGGCAAGCGCCTGTTTTTGAGAGATGGTTGTTATGAGTGCCACGGCTACGCCGGACAAGGCGGCGCGGCGGGTGCGCGCATCGCGGCAATCGGATTAAGCGCGCAGGGCATCATTCACTATGTCCGCGCTCCCGCCGGCCAAATGCCCGCTTACACCGACAAAGTCATCTCTGACAAAGAGCTGACCGACATCCACGCGTATCTGGAGACCATGCCCAAGGCCAAGCCGGCCAAAGATATCCCGCTCTTGCAGGCATTGCAGCATTAGTCCGAAGGCCTGGCGCCCTGCACGATCTGTTTCAGCCCTTCGGTGAGGCTGCGCAAGGAATCGGCCTGAGCTTGCAATTGCGCGGCGGCGCTCGCGGTTTCCTCCGAAGTTGCCGCTTGCGACTGTGTTACGGTGCTGATCTGCGCCATCGTGGAATTAATCTGGGAGACCCCGTCCGTCTGGCTCGCGAACGAAGCGGTAATCTCCCCCACGGCGGTGCGAACGCCGGAAATCTTGCTCGAAATTGTGGAGAGCGCTCCCGATAGCTTTCCGCTATTCGTGGTTCCTTGTTCGCTCTTGCTGATGGAATCGCCAATCACGCGCGCGGACTCTTGCGCCGCTTGGGAAGCGCGTTGTGCCAGGTTTCGCACTTCATCGGCCACCACGCTAAACCCCGCTCCCGCTTCTCCCGCGCGAGCCGCTTCCACCGCTGCGTTCAAAGCCAGAATGTTGGTTTGGAATGCAATTTCTTCAATCGATTTGACGATCTTGCGTACGTCGCGCGCCGCCTGGCTGATTTGCTCCATCGTGCCGTTCATCTGCTCCATATGGTGACTTCCTTCGCCCACCGCCTGGTCCACTTCCGCCACCAATTCGTCAATCCGCTTGGCGCTGGCGGCGCTGTTCCGGGAGTGCGCGTTTAGTTCCTCTAATGATGAACTGGTCTGCTCCACCGAGGCCGCCTGCTCGGAAATGCGCGCGGCAATTTCCTGGCTGGCAGTGGCCACCTGATTGGCGGCGCTGTCGTTTTCCTCGGCCACCTGATCCAGATCGGCGGTCGCGCGTCCGATCGGAATTACAATGGAGCGCGTCACGAAATAGCACACCAGCATCGCTCCGGCCAGCCCAACTGCCGTCAGAAGAAAGATGAAATTGCGGGTGCGGTTGACCATCGCTTCCGTCGTATCCACGTACATTCCGGTGCCAACCACCCATCCCCAAGGAGCGTACAGTTTGACGTAGGAAATCTTTGGCGCGGGCTCCTTAAAACCGGGTTTGGGCCACATATACCGCAGCTCGCCTTCGCCCCGCTGCTGTACGATCTCAACGGCTTTCACGAAGAGCGCCAGGCCATTGGGGTCGCGATAACTCGACAAATCCTGCCCTTCCAGCGCCGGGTTCGCCGGATGCATGAGCATGGTCGGATGAAGATCGTTGATCCAGACGTAATTGGTGCCGTCATAACGGGCCTGGCGCACGGTCTCTCGCGCGGCCAATTGCGCTTGGGGTACAGTCATCGCGCCACTGGCCGCCTGTTTGCCGTAATAGTTCAACACTCCCCAAGCGGCCTCCGCCACATGCTTGGTCGCCTCTGCTTGCATCGCATACCGGTCGGACCTCAGCTTGGGCAGTAGCAGGGTGAGAAGCGGGATGGGAAGCCAGATACTCAGCGCCGCCCCCATCAGCAGCATTTTCGTCGACAGCCCGAGCCGCGAGATTCCCACAGCTATTCTCATCGGCGCGCGCCCGCCGAATCTGAGAACGGAACCGGGCTACCTGCCGCCCAGCGCCGCCAGGCCGGCGCTCGCGATTTGCTCGTCTTCCGGCGATTTCACGCCCGAAACGCCCACCGCACCCACACACTCGCCTTCGTAGAGGATCGGGACGCCGCCTTGCACCGGCAGCCGGCCCGGAAACATAAGCGTAGCGGCGCGTTCTTTGGTGACATCCTCCAGAAATTTCGTTGGAACCTGCGACAGCGCCGCCGTCCGCGCTTTTAGCGCCGCAATCTCCGGGCTCGGCAGCGTCGCGCCATCCATCCGTTCCAGCAGCAGTACGTACCCGCCTTCATCCACCACCGCGATACTGACCCTCCAATCGTTCTTCACCGCTTCCAATTTGGCGGCGGTCACAATCGCGTGAGCTTCCTCCGATGTTAGGCTGAATTTCTGGCGCATGTCATTCCTTATATCATTTCTCCAACTCCGCACCTCCATCGATCCCTGGCATGCCTTGGTTGCATTCGGCGCCGCGTTCGTTGCCGGAACCATCAATTCCGTCGCCGGCGGAGGCACGCTGCTGACCTTTCCCACGCTCATCTGGCTCGGCCTGCCGTCCATCAACGCCAACGCCACCAGCACCGTCGCCATCTGGCCGGGCACGGTTGGGACCATCTGGGGCTACCGCCAGGATCTCAGCTCCGCGAAGCCGCGCATGTTCGCTCTGGTTCTGCCCAGCGTTATCGGAGGAATCCTAGGAGCCCTGCTGCTCAATCGCACGCCGCCCGCGATCTTCAATGCACTGGTCCCCTTTCTGATCCTGTTCGCGACGCTGCTGTTCATGGTTCAGGAGCCCATCCAGAAGCGGCTGAAGATCTCGCATCCCGAGTCCCATAAATCCACGCGCTGGCTCATTGGCGCCATGACCTTTCAGCTTTTCGTCGCGCTCTACGGCGGCTACTTCGGCGCGGGTATCGGCATCCTGATGCTGGCCGCTCTGAGTGTGCTGGGCCTCACCGACATTCATCAGATGAACGGACTGAAAGCGCTGCTCGGCGCCAGCGTCAACGGCGTTGCCGCTCTCTACTTCATTTCGGCGCACATGGTTTACTGGCCTGAGTTCGTGGTGATGGTGCTGGGCGCGATTATCGGCGGCTATGGCGGCGCCCGCATCGCGCGGCGTATCGGAGGCGCTACCGTGCGTCGCATCGTGATCCTGGTTGGACTCTCGATGGCCGCCGCGATGTTCGTAAAGTTCTTCTTACTCTAGCTACCGCAACTCCGCGATCATGCCCGGCACGCTCCACTGCTGCTGCAAACTGCCGGGCGCCCAGTTGTACTCGGTGGTCATGAACTTCGCGATTTCGTCCTGGCTCTTGCCCTCGTGCACCAGCGCGCTCACGCGATTCCGCAGCTTCTCCACGTTATTGCGATACGCCAGCAGCCCCGCCTTGTTCGTGATGTCGCCATGGCCCGGAATCACCGTGTCGAAATCGAGCAGGAGCGCCTTGTCTAGCGTCTTGGTCCACTCCACGATGCTGCCGCCGCCGTTATAGTCGATCAGCGGACTGGTGCCCGCCATCAGATCGCCCGTATGCAGCACGCGCAGCGCCGGAAAATAAATCACCGCGTCGCCATTGGTGTGGCCGCGCCCATAGAAATATGCCCGCACTTCCTTGCCGCCCAAATTCACCGCCGCCTCCGTGGTGAATGTGATCCGCGCGGGGCTCACTCCCGGGGGCGCATTGGACTGCTTGTGCTCCAGGATGTTGGTCCGCGCCATGGCGGTGGAAATGATCTCCGCCGTCGGCAGAAACTTGGTGTTCCCGCCGCTGTGATCCGCGTGATAGTGCGTGTTGATGATGTATTTGATCGGCTGGCTGGTGACGCCCTTCACGGCGTCCACGATGCCTTGATGATCCTGATCGAATTTGTCGTCGATCAGAATCACGCCTTCATCGGTGATGTACACGGCGACATTGCCCCCGTCGCCCACGATCTCGTACAGATCGTCCTTCACTTTATTGACCGTGAGTTTCGCGGGTGCCGGATTCTGCGTAAAGCCGAGCTGCGTGTAAGCGATCCAGCCCAGCGCCAGGAACAGCGCCCCGGCGGAAGTTCGCAGGAGGAGTGTGCGGCGTTTCATTTCCGGCCACTATACCAAACTTAGCGGGGCTTTAGGTTATTCTCGAACAGATTGAAGATGCGCTTGTATTCATCCGCCCAACTGCTCGGTTCCACGAACCCGTGATTCTCCACCGGATAAACCGCCAGTTGCCAATTCTGTTTGCGCAGCTCAATCAGCTTCTGCACCAGCTCCACGGTGTCCTGAAAATGCACGTTGGTGTCCGCCATGCCGTGACAGATCAGCAGCGCGCCCTTCAGCCCCTGCGCGAAATAAATGGGTGACGACCGCTTGTAGGCTTCCGTATCCGTCTGCGGCAGATTCAAAATATCCGACGTATATCCGTTGTTGTAATTCGCCCAGTTCGATACCGGCCGCAGCGCCGCGCCCGCCGCGAACACATCCGGCTGGGTGAACATCGCCATCAGCGTGATGAAGCCGCCGTAACTGCCGCCATAAATACCCAGGCGCTTGGGATCGGCGCCGTACTCGGACGCCATCCAGCGCGCCGCGTCGATGTTGTCGTCCAGATCCTTGCCACCCATATGCTGGTAGATCGCCGTGCGCCAATCGCGCCCATAGCCGGCCGACCCGCGATAATCCACATCCGCCACCAGGTAGCCGCGCTGCATCAACAATTGATGGAACATGTACTCGCGCGCGTAATAGGACCACATGCGGTCCACATTCTGCAGATAACCCGCGCCATGCACGAACAGCACCGCCGGCCCCCCTCGGCGATAATTCGCCGGCTTGTAAACATGCGCCCGAACCATCACGCCATCGCGCGCTCGAAACGTGACGATCGGCGTGTCCAGCCATGGGTACTCCCAGAATTCGGGCGCAGGCGACGACGTCAGCTTTTTCGCCGCGGCATCCGCTCGCGTTTCCTGCGCGTACAGCTCCGGCGGCTTATTGGTGTACGAATAAACATCCGCAAACCAGCGTTCGTCCGGCGATGGCATGCAGGAATGGCCGCCGGGCAACGCTGTCAGCCGGGTCCGCGTGCCGCCGTCCGCGCCCATTTCGTACACTTCCTGCTCGCCGGGATCGGCCTCGTTGGTCACCAGAAAGAAATTGCTCTTATCGTTCGACAAAATCACGCTGTCCACTTCCCACGCACCCGATGTCAGCGCCTTTGCCTCGCCGCCCGCTAGAGGCACGCTGTAAAGATGCGAGTAGCCCGTACGCTCCGATTGAAAATAGACGTCGCGATCGCCCTTCATCCAGCCCAGTGTCACCTCACTGGGCTCGTCCGGATCGCCGATCCCCGGCCCATCGATCCATGCGTCGTCGTGATCGTGCGCCAGCACGCGCGTCTTCCCGGTGTCTTCATCGAGCGCCAGGATCCAGCGGTCTTTGTTGTCCATCGCGCGCGCGTCCAGCACCGCCTTGGTTCCGTCGGCCGACCAGCGCGGCTCCGATAACCTTACCTCTCGATCCACGGGGGTCTTTGCGTCCGCGCTCTGCAAGATGGCGCGCTGCCCGTGATCCGCCCACTTCATGTCCCCGGTCTGGACGCTGAGAATCGCCAGCCGGACCAAACTCTGCCTGTCGCCCACCTTCTCATAGGACGGAGTGTCCTCCGTGTAGCCCGACTCGGTCACAAACCTGGGCACCGTGGTTCGCTTCGCACCTTTCGCCGGCTCGCGAATCGTTGCGATCACGTATTTTTCGTCCGGCGTGAGCTGCAATGCTGCCACGGTTTGCCCGGCCTGCAAGATAAACGGCTTCCTGGGATGCTCGCGCTTGCGCTTGGCCTCTTGCTCTTCCTGCTCCGCCGCGCGCTCCCGGATCACGTCGAACAGATCCTTCTGGTCCTTCTTGAGCGCTTCCTGACTGGCCGTCCCTTTCTCGTCGCCGGGCGGTGGCGGGCTTCCCGCTGGACGAATATCCGTCATCTCTTCGGTTGCCCCGCCTTCGAGCGCGATTACATACAGGTTATTCCCGCGCGTAAACGCGACTCGCTTTTCATCGAGCGTGAAATGCGGATTGCTTTCGATGTCGTCTGTTTTGGTGATTTGCCGCGTGGCCCCGGAGGCAGCGTCGTAGAGCCAGATGTCGCCTTCGCGCGAGTAGACCGTCCGCTTCTTATCTCGCGTGGAATCTCCGGCGGCTGGCGGCGTCAGTTTCGCTTCGTCGTCAGACAACTTCCGCAGTCCAGAGCCGTCGCGCCCCACAACATAGGTATCCGCTGGCTTCAGCAGCGGATCGCTCGCCTGCTTCCATTGAAAATAGATCCGCTCACCGTCGCCCGACCAGCGCGCCTCGGTGGGCTCGTAGCCGTACAACTCGGGCCCGCGCATGATGTTGTCGATGGTGAGTTCGAACTTCGGGGCCGGCTTCGCGAGAGACGCAACAAAAATCGTAAGGAGAGCGAGCGTGAATCGCTTCATCCCTTTATGCTAGCGTGTGCGGGCTCTATGCTAGCGTGCACGCTCCCGGCCCCGTGCGTGGCAGCTATTTTCGCACGAAATCGAGCGTGGCGTCGGCGTGCTGGCCGTGCGTCGAGCTTTCGTGGATCTCGAGCGTCATATGTTTGCCATCCTCGGACAGCGTCTGCACCCAATGGCCTTCCACCGGATCGCCGTTGATCTGTGCCTTCCAGTCCGTCATCAGTTTGTTGCCATCCATGGTGGTCTTGAACGCCGCCATGAACGGGCCGATCTGCGTCTGCTGTTCCTGCCCGTCGGTGTTCAGATGCAGTTTGTTGGTCATCACGCCCAGATAGAGCAGCGGAACCACGCCGCTTTTTGGCTCATCGAAGCTCGATTCGATGGTCAGTCCGGAATCGTCCTGCTTGATCTTGGTTTGCAGGCTGCCGGGCGCATCGGCCGGCAGCTGACTGTGTTTGTCCAAGACCCATTTTCCGGAAAAGCTATCCGGATTATCCTTAGCGCTCGCCATGCCTACAATACTGATGAAAGCGATTGTAAATAAAGGTATTATCGTTTTGGCCAGTTTCAACACAACCGTCTCCTCCTCACATTGGATGCCGCGCCAGGGCGAACGATTACATCCCTTTCTCGCCTCTTGTTCTAACCGACTGATTCTACGGCTCTACAGCAGCAACCTCGGGCCCCTGCTAAAAAGGTAGGCATGGTTTCACTCGACGGCTCCCGTCTCACCTTCGGTGAATTCCAGCGCGTCTGTCGCGGGAATGAACCCGTACAAATCGATCCTGCCGCTCTGCCCGGTATGCTCCGCTCGCGCGCCGTGGTGGAGAAGCTCGCGCTGGGCGACACCCCGGTATACGCCGTCAACACCGGCGTCGGATTGCTGGCCGACGTGCGCGTAGAGCCCGGCGAACTGGAGCAGCTCCAGCGCAATGTGATCCGCTCGCATGCCTGCGGAGTCGGCCCGCCGCTCGCTCCCGATGAAGTCCGCGGCATGATGCTCATCCGCGCCAACGTGCTCGCCAAAGGGTTTTCCGGTATCCGGCCGGTGGTTGCGGAGCGTTTGTGCGATTTACTGAATCGCGGCGTCACCCCAGTGGTTCCTTCGCAAGGCAGCGTGGGCGCTAGTGGAGATCTCGCGCCTCTCGCCCACATCGCGCTGGTCCTGATTGGGGAAGGTGAAGCTCATATCGATGGCGCGCGCGTCTCAGGCGCCGAAGCCCTGCACCGTGCCGGCATCCAGCCGATTGCGCTCGCCTCCAAGGAAGGCATTTCACTCGTCAACGGTACCCAGGCCATGCTCTCGGTCGGCGGCCTGCAGCTCCTCGACGCCGACGCGCTGGCCGAAGCGGCCGACCTGATCTGCGCCATGACCATCGACGGCCTGCGCGGCACCCCGCGCGCCTTCGATTCGCGCATTCATGAAACCCGCCCGTTTGCCGGCCAGATCCAGAGCGCCGCGAACCTCAGCCGCTATCTGGAAGGCAGCGAGATCCGCCAATCGCACATCACCTGCCGCCGCGTTCAGGATGCTTACTCGCTGCGCTGCGCCCCACAGGTGCACGGAGCGGTTCGCGACGCGCTCTCCACCGCGCGGCGCGCTTTGGAAATCGAGCTGAATTCGGTTACCGACAATCCGCTGGTAATCGGCGATGAGATTTTCTCGGGCGGCAATTTCCATGGCGAGCCATTGGCGCTCCAGTTGGATGCCATGGCCATCGCTCTCACCGTGCTGGCCGGTATTTCGGAACGCAGGATTGACCGGCTTGTGAATCCCTCGCTCAACGAAGAGCTCCCGCCGTTTCTCGCCAATCACGCCGGCCTGGAATCGGGATTCATGATGCTGCAAGTGACCGCCGCCGCTCTGGTGGCCGAAAACCGCGTGCTGGCCCATCCGGCCTCTACCGGCTCCATCACCACCAGCGGCAACAAGGAGGATTTCGTCAGCATGGGCATGACTTCGGCGATGAAGCTGAAACAGATCGTCCGCAACACGCGCCACGTTCTGGCGATCGAGCTTCTGGCCGCCGCGCGCGCGCTGGATTGCCTGCGCCCGCTCGCCTCCAGCCCGGTGATCGAGCAGGTGCGCGCGGCGCTCGCCAAAATCAGCGCTCCCTGGACCGCCGATCGCGCGCTCGGCGCCGACATCGAAAATACCAGCGCCTGGATCGCGTCGGGCGCTCTTAATCGCTAATAAACACGTTGAAGCTGGTCACCGTGCGGTACCCCATCGCTTCATACAGCGAGAATCCCGACGACGTTGCTTGCAGCACGGTCCGCGACACGCCACGCGTTTGCTGCGCCTCCCGAATTACTTGGCGCATGATGGCTTCGGCGAATCCCAGCCGCCGGTGTTGCGGCAACGTAGCTACCGAGTACAGCCCGATGACATCGCCCGTGATCACCGAGGCGGCGGTGGTTACCGCGCGGCCGTTCGAATAACCCACGTGGCCCTGGAACGTTCCTTTCCATGCCCGTTCGGCGCCGTATACCGACACACTCACCGAGTGCGGAATCTCAAACGCGGTGGACATTACTTGGGCGAACGCGCTGCGGGTGGGTTCGTCGGCCACTGGTCGCACCTCGATGGCGGGCAGACCTCGGGTCGCAGGCGCCAGATGCTCGGCGTACATTCCCGGGGCTTCGGTCAGATGGTGCAGCCCATGGCGTTTGAAAATGCGCGACGCTTCCCGGCGCAGGGGCTGTTTCAAGAAGTCGGCGCAGAGCCAATAGGTCCAGCGCAGGCTGCGGGCATCGAATTGTTCAGCCGATACGTCGATCAAGTGGCCGAGCTCTTGGGCATCGTCCTCAATCGGCCGTGCCTGCAAGGCCGCATTGAACGCCGCGTAGTTCAGCCCGCAGAATATCAGGGACACCCCCGGCAGGTCTCGAATCTCAGCATCGGCACGCGCCTGTCCGAAGAATCGCAGGGCTTCCAACAGGTTTTCGGCCACCGCGCACACTTCGTCTTCAGGCATTTGGCGATTAGAGCAGACTCCGCGGGTGGTCGTCAATCGAGCGTCCCATTTATGTCGGTGCCAAATGATAATGGGATCTTCCGCACTCTCGGTGCAGATCAAGGTGCCATTGCGCGGTAGGGCAGGACGCGTGCCCGCAGCAGATGGAAGCCAGCGCGCCCATACATTTGTCGCTTAATAGCCTTCAGGCGGTTGATCTGTCCTTCGGTCTGGCCGTTGCTCCAGGAGGTTCCCACCGCTGCCATGACCGCGTTCCAGTCCTTCTTCAGGCCGTACGCGAATCGAACCAGAGGCCCGATGCCGGACTGCATTGCGGTGCGAATCCAATGCAGCATGCCATTCGTGTCTTGAGTAGCAATGGCTTCGCGAAAATCCAGGGCCAGGAACCGCATCGATCGAATAATTGGGCAGTTCACTGCGACCTGCTCGAACAAAATCCGTTGCTGTTCCGACAGACGCTCCGTTGGTCTGCACGTCAGGATGGCCGCATGCTTAGGCGCGATGCGGTCGAGTCTTCGCGTCTTCGATGAGGAACGTGATTCAGGATTAGCCCGCCAGGACGAAACATGATGAGAAACCATCTGACGACTGCCGCGGTATCCGCGCGCCCGGATCTCCTGAAACAAGCGAGTCGCGTTATGGCAGCCCTGATTCCAGCGTTGCTGTAGATACTCATGGAACTCGCGGACATGGCTGCGTCGGCCGGTCACCGGCTTCCGCTCGGGAAACTGACCAGCGCTTAACCAGCGGCGAATCGTTTTGCGCTGGATGCCGAGCTCCAGGCTGATGGCCAGTTGTGTGTGCCCCTGACGATGGAGTTCAACGACTCGCTCGTAGCGCTCCTGTCTGCGCTGGCGGCGCTGTTGTTTTCGTTGCTCCTCCAGCGTTGTTCTTCGTTTGCTTGGCGGCGCGACTTCGACGGCTGGCTGTTCCGGCGCCGGATCGGGAAGGCAAAGTTCCCGGCTTCGTTCCTCCAGCGATCTCTCGATGGCTGTTGAAAGATTCAAAAACAAATGAAACCGATCGGCCACCTGGACTGCATGGGCGGCACCTTGTTCGGCGGCCTCGGCATAGATGCCGCAACGATCCCGAGTGATCACTTCCACACCCGGATGCTTCTCCAGCCAGGCTTGCAAGCTCTCGACCGAACGGTCGGGCAGCAGGTCGATGACCTGATGCTTGTCCAAGTCCACCAGAATAGTTCCGTAGCTCTGACCCTTGCGCCAAGCCCAGTCGTCTACTCCAATGTGTCGGATTGGACCACTGCCCGAACCGTCGCCGGAGCGTTTCACAAACCGAGTCACAGTGTCGTCGCTGATCGGGATCGCCAACCGGTCCAGAATACGACTGCCCGGCAATCCGCCTGCTGTGTAGCCGATCAGCCGTATGATCTCGCCAACTCGTGTAGTCCAGCGTGCATGGGATCGCGTGACCTCCGGTATCGGTTCGGCGAAGATCTTTCGCACACAAGCCCTGTTACGGCATCGAAAGCGCCGGATTTTCAACCGCAGTTCCACCGCACACCCTTGCCAAGGCAGGTCTTTCAGATGGCGAAGGTACGCGCTGTGACGGCTCCGAGACCGTTTGCCGCACGCTGGACAATGAGCGGCTTGTCGAACGTGAACATCGACCAGAAAGCGTCCGTCAACACGTTCGATCTTATCAAGCACGAGATTTTGAGCTGGTAAGACCGCTTGCGAATGGCTCGGGGGAGGTGCCATTGCAAGTTGAGCTTAGAACAATACGAGAACGAATTGTTTTGGACCATTTTAAGCTTGCTGATCTGCACCGAGAGTGCGGAAGATCCCATTTCTACTTTGCGTTGACAGCGAGCGTCCCATTTACGCACAAAGTGGACATTGAGGACTTCCAGGCTAAGGTACGAGCTCATAATCCAGGTGGTCGGGAGTTGTTTAGTTTGGACGGGGCCTTTTCTCCAAGTGATCGATCATGATCCTCGTATGATGCCGTGCCGCGTTCGAGTTTTCATCCCGCCGTTGCCAGCGCTCAGGTGGTGAGCGGCGTCGCAGGGTTCGTCCGCCCACCAGCGGACAACGCAGCGGGAGCATCCGCTGAAACGCAGCAACTGGCGTTTTAGTACGCAAGGCCAGCGTTGTCCACCGTCAAGATGGCGGAGTCCGATCCCTCGCCCGCGCAACACTGCTTCGCCGGGAACTGGGCTGGAGCGTGGCGGACGAAATCGCGGCCGCCGGAGCCTGAGTTCTCGCCGTCGCAAACTGGCGAATCGCTTTGTGGGGTTAGCAGCGTCCGGCTTCTTGTTTGAAATCCATCATCGGTGAGCGCAACGCGTATAATGGTTACGTATTTTCGCTCGGTCTTGTTGGTACTCCTTCGCCCGATTGAACCTCGGTTACCCACGATGTGAGCCGGTCGGATGCGGGAGAGGGTGGAGTTGGAAATACAGCAAAAGCCGAGCGCTACGAGTTGAGGTACAGGGCTCGCGGCGTTTCCACTGCCACTATGCCGGCCCTGCCGCCGGGCGTGGCCCCGAAAGTTCCGCGGCGCGCGCGGCCGGCACTTCATGGAGGCGAAAACGTGGCCCAACCGGTCCGATCCCGAGATGCCCCTCCTCTGGCGAGTCCCATCCCAGAGGCTGCGGCTTCCATGGAATCGATCCTCTGCACGGAGGAGCTGCAACAGCGCCCTTCGCGCCCGCCCGATCACGCGAAAGAGAATGCCGCGCTGGTAGCGCTTGCCAGCGCGTTAGCCGAGTCGCGGCACACCATACTTGAAGTATTGGCGGAGACGATCCTGCGTGTCACCGACTCTGACTCGTCGGGTCTCAGTTTACTGACGTCGGATGGCGCAACCCCGGACGCTGAAGGGCAACGATTCTATTGGCCGGCCATCAAGGGCATGTGGAAGGAGCACGTCGGGGGCGGGACGCCGCGCAATTTCGGTCCCTGCGGAGACGTACTGGATCGTAATTGTACCCTTGTTGTTCCGGCACTTCGAGCGGCGTTACACCTATTTGCTGCCTGTCTCGCCCGCGGCGGAGGAGTGCTTATTGGTTCCGTTTTACGTCCGAGGCAAAGCTGTCGGTACGATATGGGCGATGATGCACAGTGATCGTCGCAGGTTCGATTCGGAAGATGAGCGGCTGATGACCGTTCTAGGGCAGTTCGCTTCCCTGGCGTATCAAACTCTGCGGCACCATCGACGACCTCAAATCGCAAATCAACGCGCGCGAAAAGGCGGAAGCAAGATTGCGTGAGCTAACCCGGGTTGAGGTCGGGGTGATACTGGATGGGCTGGAGGCGCAAGTTCGAACCGGGGAAGAATTCCATCGTGTGGTTGTCGAAACTGCGAGCGACGCCGTGGTGAGTATCGACCACAGAGGCGATATCCTGCTTGCCAATCACGCAACCACAAGAACCTTCGGTTACGAACCCTCGGAGTTGATTGGGCAACCGCTGACGATACTGATGCCGGAATACCTGCGGGACTTGCACAGGGCTGGCCTCAAGCGCTACCAGGAAACCGGTCATCGGCACATCAACTGGCAAGGCGCCGAGTTGATTGGCCTTCGCAAAAATGGAGAAGAGTTTCCCGTTGAGGTTTCGTTCGGGGAAATCACCAGCAACGGTCATCGGGTGTTTACGGGCTTCATCCGCGACATCAGTGGGCGGAAGCAGGCTGAGGAAGCCCTGCGGGCGAGCGAGCGCGATCTCAGCTTGATCATCGAGACGATCCCCGGCTTGGTTTGGTGCGCGGCTCCGGACGGCGAACTGAACTACTTGAACCAGCGGCTATCTGGACTACACCGGCACCAGCGCTGGCGATTGGGCGCAGCTCGGCTGGAAGAACCTTCTCCATCCGGACGATGCAGAGCCGACTGCGCACGCGTGGTCGCGGGCAGTTGCAACCGGCCAGCCGCTGGAAGTTCAATGCCGTTTTCGCCGCTCCGATGGCGTCTACCGATGGTTTCAGGCGCTCGGCCAGGCCGCGCGCGACAGTGAAGGCGGAGTGGCTCGCTGGTACGGCTTGCTGATCGATATCGATGACCGGAAGAATATGGAGGAAGCCCTGCGCAGTAGTCAGGCGCGGTTGTCGCGAGCGATCCAGACGGCGACGGTTGGCGAATTTGCCGCCGCGATCGCGCACGAAATCAACCAGCCTCTGGCTGCGGTGGTAACGAACGGTCAGGCCTGTCTGCGCTGGCTTGCGGCCCAGCCTCCCGGTATGGCCAAAGCGCAGGAAGCCGCCGAGAGGATTGTTCGCGACGGTAAGGAAGCCGGAGAAGTGGTGCGGCGCATCCGGGCGCTTTTCAAGCAGGCAGCCATCGAGAGGATCGAGCTCGATCTGAATGAGGTGATCGGCGAGGTGCTCGCACCTCCTGAACGGCGAGACCACGAGAAAACGCGTAGCCGTGGAGACGGATCTGCGCCGGGATTTGGCGCCCGTGGTGGGTGATCGCGTGCAATTGCAGCAAGTGGTTTTCAATCTGCTTCTCAACGCGATCGAGGCCATGGACCCGATCATGGACCGTCCCAAGAAAATTTTCATTGGTTCGAAACAGCCCGGCCCGGAGACCGTTCTGGTGGAGGTGCGGGATTGCGGCCCCGGTATAAAGGATCCCGACAGAATCTTCGAGGCATTCTTCACTACGAAAGAAAACGGGATGGGCATGGGGTTGGCGATTTGCCGCTCCATCATCGATGCCCATCGCGGCCGGCTTTGGGCGGCATCCGGTGCAGACGCAGGCACCACGTTCTCTTTTACTCTTCCCAGTCCGGGCGTAGCGTGATGAACTCCGGCAACCCCATTGTCTTCGTGGTGGATGACGACCAGCGTGTACGGGAAGCGCTGTCCAGCCTCATTTCCTCGGCAGGACTTCGGAGTGGCCGTCTTCGGCTCGGCTTCGGAATTTCTGGAATTCGAAAAGCCGGATGCCCCCGCATGCTTGATCCTGGACTTGCAACTTCCGGGCACCAGCGGATTGGAACTCCAGCAGCAGTTGCTAGCCGGAGATACCCCGCCGATCGTCTTCATCTCGGGGCACGGCGATATCCCTTCTTCCGTGCGCGCCATCAAAGCCGGGGCCATCGAGTTCCTTTCCAAGCCCTTCGACGATCAGGAACTGCTGCGAGCGATTCACGACGCCATCCATCAAGATCGAATCGCGCGGCAGAAAAGATCGGAACTCGCCGGGTTGCAAAGGCACTACAACCTTCTCACGCCGCGCGAACGGGAAGTTCTTCCCTTCGTCGTGGCGGGCTTCGCGAACAAGCAGACTGCCGCCGAGTTGGGTACGAGCGAGATCACGATAGGGGTTCACCGGGGACAGATCATGCGGAAGATGGCCGCGAAATCGCTGGCGGAGTTGGTAAGAATGGCCGACAAACTCGGAATCGCCCGAGCCGCTGGTGCTGTCTGAATAAACCTATAATAGGCATCCTGCGAGGTTACCGGTATTGTGGTCGTATTGGGGATACCCCGCAGAATGGCAAACGAAGTAATAGCAATCGTAGCGGCGGTGGATGACGATTTTCGAATTCGAGAGTCCATTGCAAGCTTGCTCGAATCAGCAGGGTACAGAGCTGCGGTGTTCTCGTCCGCCGAGGAGTTCCTGGGTTCAGGGACGCTGGCAGCGGCGTCGTGTGTGATTACCGACGTTCGGATGCCCGGAATGGATGGTATTGAGTTGCAGCGCCGCATCAGGCTTGAGCGTCCGGCGTTGCCAGTGATCTTAATATCCGCGCACTATGATGCTCAAATTCGACAGACAGCTATCGACGAAGGCGCCGTGGATGTTCTATACAAACCCTTCGATGCCACGGACCTCCTCAAAATAGTTCAGTCGGCTCTGACTCAGGCTACTTAGTACTTATGTTCGTTAATACGGTGACGTATTATGAAAGCCGATTCGGCGACATAATCTGCTAGGCTTGCATCAGAGGATGTCGATCTCTGATGCCCAGAAAAAGCCCATTCGATATGAACCTTTCTAGCGAGGAGCGGATGTCGCTGGAATCGATGGCTCGAAAATATACGTCACCGTATTGCGATGTGATTCGCGCCAAGATCATCCTCCTCGCAGAGGAAGGCCTGTCCAATGATGTCATCGCAGCCCGACTGGACACGCCTCGTCAGATCGTCAGCAAGTGGCGCAAGCGATTTGCTCTTGCTCGCATGCCCGGCCTGGAGGCTCAGCCTCGAGGCGGGCGTAAGGCCCGCTTTTCCCCCCAGCCTCGTCGTGCAAGTTAAGGCACTGGCCTGCGAGCTTCCTCACCGCCTCGGACTTCCGTTGTCCCGCCTCTCGATCGAGGAGATCCGGCAGCACGTAATTTCGCAGGGCTTGGTTGCCGAGATCAGCGGTGCCACTTTGTGGCGCTGGCTCAGCAGCGATGCCCTCCGTCCTTGGCAACATCGAAGCTGGATCTTCCCTCGCGATCCCAACTTTGCCGACAAAGCCGGCCCCTTCCTTGATCTGTACGAACGCGTCTGGAAAGGCGCTCAGCTGGGCGCTGACGACTACGTCATCTCCGCTGACGAAAAGACCAGCATTCAAGCCCGCCGCCGGAAACAACCAACCTTGCCGCCCGCTCCCAACCGTCCCACTCGCGTCGAGCACGAGTACTTTCGCCAAGGCGCTTGGACCTACCTGGCAGCTTGGGATGTACATCGGGCCAAGGTTTTCGGTCGCTGTGAAGTTAAGACTGGGATCGCTCCGGTGGATCGCCTCGTCAGCGAAGTCATGAACCAAGAGCCCTACAGATCCGCTCACCGCGTCTTTTGGATTATGGACAACTGCTCCGCTCATCGCGGCCAGAAAGCCGCCGACCGTCTGCGCGAGACATGGCCCAATGCCATCCTCATCCACACTCCGGTCCACGCCAGTTGGCTCAATCAAGTTGAAATATATTTCTCCATCGTACAGAGGAAGGTCCTCACACCCAACGATTTTTCTTCTCTGGCCGAACTCGAACAGCGGCTCCTTGCCTTCCAGTGCCACTACGAGCGAACGGCATCGCCCTTCAAGTGGACCTTCACCCGTCGCGATCTTCAGACACTTCTTGCCAAGATCGCTGGCAAACGGCTGGCTCCCGCAGCTTGATCGGAATACGTCACCGTAATTCCGAATGTGAGTACTTAGGTACCTTCGGTTGACAGCGCAACGAGCCTTTCAGTTTTACGCCCTTATGTCTTCGGGGAGCAACTCGCCAATTCGATTTGATCCGGCATAAATGAATCTATAATTGTAAAGCTCTCCACTTCGCCCTATCATCGAGGTGCATTTAGGATGCACTTGGTGATGGCAAACAATGAATGACACAGCGCGTGCTGGCTTGATCAGAGGAAAACGCGGAAGAAATCTCACATGCATTAAAGGAGTAACACCGTGGCTGCTTTAGATTTGATCGGGTCCAGTCCGAAATTCCGGGCTGTGCTCATGGATGTGGACAGAATTGCACCAGTGGACTCCGCTGTCCTGATCCAGGGCGAAACGGGCACCGGAAAAGAAGTAATTGCGAGAGCCATTCATGAGGCTAGCCCTCGCCGTAATCACCGCTTTGTGGCCCTGAACTGCGCAGCGATTCCGAGCGCGCTGCTCGAGAGCGAACTGTTCGGCCATGAAAGAGGCGCGTTCACGGGCGCGTGTACGCAAACCAAGGGGCGATTTCAGATCGCGGATGGGGGCACTCTCTTTCTGGACGAGATTGGCGACATGCCGCTGGAACTTCAGCCCAAGCTCTTACGCGCCCTGCAAGAGCGGGAGTTCGAGCGTTTGGGCAGCGCCCAGACCGTTCGGGTCAACGTGCGGGTGGTGGCGGCGACCAACCAGGATCTCGGGCAACTGGTGAGCAAGAAGCTGTTTCGGGCAGACTTGTTCTACCGGTTGAACGTAATTCCAATCTGCCTGCCTCCGTTGCGTGAACGCGTTCAGGACATTCTCCCGCTGACCGAGTTCTTCGTAACAAGATTTTCTGCCCGCCTCAACAAGCCCATCGATGTGATTCCCGATGAAGTGATCGCGGTTCTCAAAGCGCACGACTGGCCAGGCAATATTCGCGAACTGCAGAATTTCATCGAGCGCGCGGTGCTCTTTTCGCCCGGATCGGTGCTGCGTCTGCCGCTGGACTTGAAGCACACGGTGAAGCAGCCTTCCGACAGCGCTTCACGCACGCTTGCTGACGCCGATCGGGAGCATATCCTGGAGACATTGGAGCAGACGGACTGGCTGATCGGAGGGCAGGACGGAGCGGCCAATCGGCTTGGACTGCCTCGCACCACGCTGATCTATAAGATGCGAAAGCTTGGAATTGAAACACGCCGATCCCCGCGGCTGGCGCACCGTTCGGCAGCTGGCGTATGAACAGTGCCGTGCCTCCGCGAGCTGTCGAGGAGATCCCGCACGGCGAGCATAATGTCTCTGCTTCCCTTCATCGGTCGCAGGAATGATCCCAAGCCAGCGGAGCGGCTGTGGGTTAGTGAAGCTATTTGGCGAGGTTGTTGGATGATCAAGGTCATTACGAATCGATCGCGAATACAGCAGCGCTTGCGGTATTCTCGTCCCATGGGCATCGTGGCGCAAGCGCCGAGAGAATGGTATCGGCGCAGAACATGACGCACCTGATCCAGAGCGCATTGACGATGCTCCGCGCCGGGGAATGGATGCCGGTTACCGCGGCCCGCGTCCTGATCGGCATTTTTTTCTGTATTTCCGGCGGGACCAAGCTGTTCGTGCCAGCCCAGTTCGTTGTGCTTGAGCAGACCTTGATCCAATCACGCATCCCGTTCCCGCACGCAAGTGCACTCTTTGTCGCAACGGTCGAATTCACATGCGGCGCCGGCCTGGCGCTGGGGTTGCTCACGCCGCTATGCGCCGCAACACTGGCGGGTGACATGATGGTCGCCATCGCCACCAATCGCATCCATAGCATCCATGCGAGCGGTGTCCTCGCCTGGCTCGACGAGTTCCTGTACCTCCCCGAGGTGCTCTACACGTTGATCCTCATCTGGCTGATCTTCTCCGGGCCGGGCCGATACAGCATCGACGGCCTCATCGCGGGGAGCGCCGGCCTCTTCGGCGTCGAGCGTTAGGTTCCGGAGCACAATTACTGACCGTGCTCGCCAATCTTGTTTGCATAACCTTGCTATCACTCCGGCGAGCGCAGGCTATTCAAGACCGGGCCCGGTCAGTGCCTTCCCGCCGAGGCCGCCGCGCAGATCTGGACCGCACTGATCTCACCACGGCCGTCTTTTCTCGTCCTTGATGCGCTCCCGTCAAATCACCGATTCACATTGCCGGCTTGTGAGTATCGGCAGGCGTGCGGGACTGCGGGTTTTCGGTGATGTAGCGGCGGCCAGCATACGCCGCCCGAACATTTTGACTCGAGGATAGGCGCTGCCAAACTTCTGCTGCTGCCCAATAGCGCGGGAATCTCCTCACGGGTTAGTCGGAAGCGAGGCTCTTACTCTGCGGCGCGAGCAGCGGGTCCGGATGTGTGGCAACCGGTTGCGCCTCGGCCTTCACTCTTTTCACCTTGCGGCGACTCAGCCGTCGTTGCAAGCCATCCATGTACGTGTAGAAAACCGGCGTCAGGTACAGCGTGACGAACTGAGCGAAAATCAATCCGCCGACCACGCACAGCCCGAGCGGACGGCGTTCGTCAGCTCCCGCTCCTACTCCCAATGCGATGGGCAGCGTGCCCATGATGGCTGCCGCGGTGGTCATCATGATGGGCCGGAAGCGGATCATGCAGCCTTCATAGGACGCTTCGCTGGCGCTGACGCCGGACCTCTGCAACTCGACGGCGAAATCGACCATCATGATGGCGTTCTTCTTGACGATGCCGATCAGCATGATCAAGCCGACGAAGCCGAACAGATCGAGCTGCACGTGAAACAGCGACAGCGTGAGCAGACCTCCGAACGCGGCCGACGGCAGACCCGTGAGAATGGTGATGGGATGGATAAAGCTTTCGTAGAGAACAGCGAGAAGCATGTAGATCACCAGCACGGCCATCACCAGCAAAATGCCCAAGCCCGTCAGCGACTGCTGGAAGGCCTTGGCCGTGCCCTGGAAATCGCCGGTGATCGATTCCGGCAGCAACGCCGACGCCAGGGTCTGTACTTCATTGACCGCCTGTCCGATGGCGACGCCGGGACTGAGGTCGAAGGACAACGTGACTGACGAGAGCTGGCCAGTGTGGTTGACGGTCAGCGGGCCGAAGTTGGTGACGAACTTGGAGACGGCGCTGAGCGGGATCAATTTCCCCGTGGAAGAGTGGATGTAGAGCTCGGAGAGCATGGCGGGATCGCTTTGGTACTTGGGCGCTACATCGAGAACAACCTTGTAGAGGTTAGTGGGCGTGTAGATGTTCGACACCTGGTTCTGGCCGTAGGCGGCATAGAGGGCGGTTTCCACCTGCTCGGGGGTGATCCCCAGCGCGGATGCCTTGTCGCGATCGACGACCACATTCGCCTGCGGACTCCGATTCTGCAAATCGGTGGTTACGTCGGTCAGGCCGGGCAGTTTTGCCATCTGGGACTCCATGATCGCCGCGTATCGATACAGCGTTGTGGTATCCGGGCTTTCCAGCGTGTATTGATACTGGCTCTTGGTGGACCGGCCGCCGATCTGGATGGATGGCGGGATCTGGATGTACGCGCGCATCCCAGCAATGTTGTTCAGCTTGGGCTGGTAGTGGCGCACGAGATCCTCGATGCTCATGTGATGTTCGAAGAGCGGGCGCGCCGCGTGAACCATCGTTCCCCAGAAACCGCCGGACCCGTATTTCGCTTCCAGAGTGTCATACGCCGGGCTGTTGGTCCATTCGCGCTCATCAAGGTCCTTCAGGTGTAAGGCGACGTTGCCGTTGTTCAGGCCGGTGCCACCCGAATCGCTGATGGACGAATGGAATTGCAGCGTGTTCGGATCCTGGACCATGATCTGGTTCAAAGCCTCCTGATCCGCCTTCATCGCGTCGAACGAGATCCCCTGCTTGGCCTCCGTTTTGACATTGAGTTGGGACTGGTCTTCTACGGGAAGAAAGCCCTTGGGGATGATCCAGAACTCCCAGGCGGTGCCGGCCAGGACCAAAACCCCGAACAACATCACCAGTGCGCGGTGGCACATCGCCCAGCGCAGGCTCACGCCATAGGTATTCAGGCTGGAGTTGAGCATGCCCTCGAGTTTGTTGTACAGCCAGCCGTGCTCCTTTTCATGCTCGGGACGCAGGTAGCGGCTGCAGAGCATCGGCGTGAGGGTGAGCGAAACGATACCGGAAACCAGAACGGCGGAAATGATGACGACGGAGAACTCGTGCAGAAGGCGGCCCAACATGCCGCTCATGAAAAACACCGGAATGAATACGGCGCTTAGCGAGACTGTCATCGAAAGGATAGTGAAGCCGATCTCTTTTGAGCCCTCGAGTGCGGCTTCGAGCGCGCCTTTGCCCATTTCCATGTGGCGCACGATGTTTTCCAGCATCACGATGGCGTCGTCGACGACGAAGCCGACCGACAGAGTCAGCGCCAGCAGCGAGAGGTTGTCGATGGTGTAGTCGAGCTCGTACATCACGGCGAAGGTCCCCAGGATGGCCAAAGGCACTGCGAAGCTGGGAATCATCGTGGCGGAGAGATTCCGCAAAAACAGGAAGATGACAAGGATGACCAGAAAAACGGCCAGGAGGAGCGTGAACTTGACGTCGTTCACCGACTGGAGAATAGAAATCGACCGGTCATGCTCCACCGTCATGATCAGCGATGGAGGCATAATGGCGCGGAACCTCGGGAAGAGCGCGCGGATTGCCTTGACCACCTGGATTGTGTTGGCGCCGGGTTGGCGTTGAATCGAGAGAACCACGCCCGGAACTCCGTTGACCCATCCGGCGACATCCTCATCCAGAACGCCATCGAAAACCTTGGCGACCTGATCGAGCCGAACCGGCGCCCCATTGCTATAGGCGACAATCAGCGGTCGATACGCCTCCGCATCGTTCAATTGCCCGTTGGATTGGAGATTATACGCCGTATTGGGACCATAGAGCGTTCCCATGGCCATAGTGACATTGGCATTCTGAATGGCGCTGGCGACCTGGTCAATGCCAAGCTGGCGGCTGGCCAACTCCTCGGGATTCACCCGGACGCGCACCGCATAAGGGACCGAACCGTTGACGTCGACCTCCGCCACACCCGCGACCCTGGAAATCTGCTCGCCCAGCTGCACCTCGGCGTACTGGTCGACCGTATAGAGGGGCAGGGTGCGGGAAGTGAGTCCCAGAAAGAGAATCGGCGATTCGCTGGGATTCACTTTCCGGAGCGTGGGCGGTGTGGGCAGGTTGGCGGGCAATTGGGAAACGGCGGCGGTCATGGCCGATTGCACGTCGAGAGCCGCGGAATTAATGTCGCGGCTCAGCGAGAACTGGAGCGTGATATTGGTCGAGCCGAGCGAACTGGTGGAGGTCAATTCATCCAGGCCGGCGATGGTGGTGAATTGCTTTTCGAGCGGCGTAGCGACGGTGGACGCCATGGTTTCGGGGCTGGCGCCGGGCAGGCCGGCTGAGACCTGAATGGTGGGGAAATCGACGTTGGGCAGATCGCTGACGGCCAGGAGGTTATAGCCGAGGATGCCTGCCACCAGAATGGCCAGCATCAGAACGCTCGTCATCACTGGGCGGCGGATAAAGAGCTCGGTGTTCATTTAGTACGGTTACGCAAGATCGCCTGATGGTGGAAGCTGAGACAACAGACTCAATATTCATCTTAACCAAAAGAACATTTCGAGATCGCCCAACGCGTGGCCGGACCGAAGACAGCTTCGTTTCGGACTATTGGGAAAGGATCTAGCCCAGAGGAAGCAGAAATGCCGGTATCAGGCTCGCTTCGGCGCAAGGCCGCTAGCTCCTGCTAGGAGCACTCTCGCCTTCGCGCCCCAACACGCAGAAAATCGAATCAGTAGAATGTTGATTGAGGGAGGCTGATGCTCTTGAGTGTCAACATCTCGCCGCAGTCGGTCGCTTGCCTTCTTTTGTTCATCCCGTTCGGGAGTGCCTCTAGAATCCCAGTCTCCCGAGCGGTGCACGGCGCGGATTGGCCTCAATTCGGCTGGGACGTCGCGAGCAGCGGAGCGTCCAATGCGCTGGCCGGCATCAATTCGCGCGATGTTGCTTCGCTCGAACGGCGCCAGGTCCAGATCGACGGCACCGTGGATGCCTCCGCCATTTACCTGCGTGGTGTGACGGTAAACGGATCGCTGCACGACGTATTCTTCCTGACGACGACCTATGGAAAAACGATCGCGCTCGACGCCAATAACGACGCACTTTTGTGGGAGTACACGCCCGCTCAGTATGCGGATTGGGCCGGTACGGCTCAGCTCACTACGAGCACGCCGGTGGCTGATCCGGACCGGCAACATATCTATGCCGCGGCCCCGGATGGTAATGTCCGGAAGCTTGCGATCTCCAACGGGCAGGCGGTTTGGACCACAACTATTACTCTGCTGCCACGGTTTGAGAAAATCGCCTCGCCGCTCAAGGTGTTCGACGGGAACGTCATTGCGGTCACCGGTGGCTATGACGGCGATGCACCCCCCTACCAGGGGCACGTCGCCATCATCGACGCACAAAGCGGCAATCTTCTTCACGTTTGGAACTCTCTTTGCAGCAATCGCGCCGGGCTGATCGAGCCTTCATCGTGCGCGGATACCCGATCGGCGATCTGGGGCCGCGCGGGAGCGGTGATTGACTCCACCACCGGCAACATCTTCGTTGCCACCGGTAACGGGCCTTACGACGGGTCGACGAATTGGGGTGACTCGATCATCGAGCTGAGCGCCGGCGCGACTCAAATATTCGGCAACTACACACCGGCGGATAATACCCAGTTGGAGGACGGCGATGCCGACCTAGGTTCTACATCCCCTGTGTTGCTGAGCCCGGGAATTGTGGCGCAAGGGGGCAAGGACGGCTTGATCCGAACGCTCAACGCCGAGTCCATCGGCGGCACGGCTCCGCATTCTGGAGGCGAGTTGCAAATCGTCTCAACGCCTTCGGGCAATCTGTTGTTTACCGCGCCGGCAGTTTGGAAGGACAATGGCCAAACCTGGATGTTCGCTGCCGATAACGGGGGAACCGCAGCCTGGACCTTCAGCAACGGAACTCTTACCAGGATGTGGAGTAACTCGACCGGCGGAACCAGTCCGATCGTGGCCGGCGGCCTTCTCTACATCTACAATCCGCAAGGTGGCCTGTACGTTTACGCTCCTGTGCAAGGGACACAGTTGGGCAAGCTGGACAGCGGCAGCGGGCATTGGAACAGCCCGATCGTGGTGGACGGCAGAATCGTCTTGCCGGAAGGCAACGCGAATGACCATGCGACCTCTGGTGTGCTGGATGTATGGACGTTGCCCGGTCTTCCGCGCCGGTAACTCCGATCGGCAATCGCTTACAGTTGAAACGGCTCTCGCATGCTGAGCGGTTAGCCCGCCAAACCGGGAGATGGGCCTTCTACCGCGACGCGCCTGATAACTAGCATGATCGGCGCCTGTTCCGTTTGCGTTTGCCGGCGATCAGTCAGGCGAAGGAGATGCGGGAGAAAGCTTCACGCGATCTCCCCGCACTTTCCAAGTTCGCTCATCGCCCACCAGGGCAACTTTGAAGACAGCTTGGGAATTGGGCTTCGGGCCACGCCAATATGGATCGGCGAAAAACTTGACGGCGTTTCGGACCGCTTCAAAGACTGAGCGGCCATCGGTGACGCAATACCATTCGCCGCCGTGGTGATCGAAACTGACGATTGAAACGCGGCCGGCCACCTGAAGAGGGTAGCAACGGCAGCGTTGCTTTGTGTGGTGGAGTTCTACAAGGGACCTAGAGTTTTGCTGAAGTTCGAAGGAGGCCGCGTCTGGTAAATCGAAGCTGCCTACAAGACTTCCCTCTTTAAAGGCGAGGTTGGACTCCGGGACCCTAAGCCGGTACCGACGTTGCGGGATTTGCGAACTGTGATTTTCCTCCGCGTTGCCGAGCGACTCTTTCGGCTGAAAAGAACACGCTTTCGTATTACGAAAACGGAACGCCGCCGCCTCGCCAAGGAGCCTCTCGACGCCATCGGCTGGGTTCTGGCTTGAGAGTCGCCAGCGCAAATCGAGAAAGCAGTGCCCCGAGTTCGGATGATACCTCGCGAAGCACACCGAGACGTCGTGCTATCAGAGTCCGATGCTCCTTGATCGCGGTCTCAGGCCCGAGGAATGCTCTCGCTTGCGGTGGGAGCACATTCGTGACGGCGCCGTGCATGTGCCCTTCGGCAAGACGGAGAACGCGCGGCGACGCGCGCAGCGGAATGGGTGTTTCCCGCGACACCAAAAGTGGACACATCGAGAAATCCAGTCTGAAAAAGGACGCGCCGCAACTGCAAACCATACCAGCTGCGATCGAACGGGCCCGAGCGGGACAAGGCGGGCACAATTCCGTAGCGCCCATCGAAGGCGCAAATCCATCAGCGCCAGTACTTCAATGAAAAGGGAAGGGATGATTGGTCGGGGCGAGTGGATTCGAACCACCGACCTCCTGGTCCCGAACCAGGCGCTCTAGCCAGGCTGAGCCACGCCCCGAAGAGTGAACAACTGCAAACCTAGTGTAGCATTTACGGTTTGGAGGCCGCGAGCTGGAAGTTCACAATCACGTGATTGCGAGTGTCGTAGAGGCTGACCTTCTTCACCGGCGTAGTCACGCTGCCGTGCTTGGCCAGCAGCTCGAAGTTGATGTCCATGGGCAGATCGCGGAAAATATATTTGCCATCTTCCTTGGTGGCGAAATCCACGACATCCGACGTCTTGGTGTTCTTCAACTGCACGATGGCATCTTCCAGCGGATTGTCGGCGGCGTCCTTCACCGTTCCGTCGATGGTCCGGGTATTGGAGTCCTTCCCAGGCTTGTACCGGTCGTTCTGCAAAATAACGTTGGGCTTCTGTTGCGGGCCATCCTGCGCGGAGACCAAAGCAGCCAGCAAGAAAAACGAAGCCAGTAAAATCTTGAGGGGACGCATGGCTCAGAACTTGTTGAGCTCGGCGATCAGGGCTTGCATGCCCTTCTTGCGGTAGATCTGCGCCAGGCGCTGCTCTTCATCGGACGGCGCAACCACGCGCTGCAGTTGCGGAGCGTCCAAATCGGCGCGAGTGGGGATCCACATCGTGCCATCGGCAAACTCGACGCTGCTCACAAATCCAGTCATACCTTCGATGCCCAGCGGCTGACCGCCCAGCTGCGGAAACTTCAGAGTAGCATCCCCCAGGATCTGGCTCTTCTGGCCCGGCGCGAGATTCAGTTCAGCGGGCACGGAGCCGGCCAGAAACTCTCGTCCGGAATGATCGTGCAAGATCCAGCCGACCTCGAGATAACGAATGGCGCGCTCAGACCGGTTCTTCACTTCCAGGCGCGGCGCCCGCGCTTCGTCACCCGCGATGCGGGCCATGCCGCCCATCGGTTCGACCGGCGAATCCGGCAGGCTGAGAAAAGCGAACTGCACTTGCTTCTCGGGCTCGAAGTTGGTGGCGCGTGCGCCACGAACCACTTCCACGTCCAGGCTGGGACGATCGGCCTGGTGAGTCAAGCTTTCCAGCATTTCCTGGCGCAACTTGTCGGGGCCGCCGGATGCCAGCACCGATTTGAAATAGCGCCGGTCGCGCCGCGCTTCCCATTCCGACAGCGTCAAGGTGCGCCGCGAACTCAGCTTATCGGGGCCGTAAAAGCTCAGGTCGTCAAACAACACGCCATCGAGCGAAATCTGGACCGGCACGCCCGAAGAGGCCTGCAGCGGCCGCAGCAACCGCAAATCAATTCGAACCGGAAATGTTTCTTGAGGGCCGACGTCCAGGCTGGTGATGGTGACCGAACCTTTGCCGCCGGGCGTTACGGCCTGCGCGGTGACCAGCAACGTGATGCCGCGGATCTTGCGCTGGCTGGTGTTGCGCAACGAAAGCGCCGCGTGAACGTCCAGCAGCATGGCGCCGCCGCGTGGCATTTCGTTGGATTCGCCGTAGTCGGCTGAGAGCAAAACCACCGGCGAATCGGAGGGGAAGTCGATCCGGGGAAGCGCCGCGGCAAACAGGACACCATTCAGTGGGATCAGAAAAACCGCGGATGCAAGGAAGGCGCTACTGCTCCGCATAATACACCTTGTTGGTCGTCACCTGGCCGGTATCGGCGTCCACAAAATGGACGCTGGCTGAACCGGGCATGTCGACGGAAACCGTAGCTCCATCCGAGTGCGGCATCAGCGACAGGGCGCGGCCGTTTTCTCTGACCTGGATGCTGGAGGACGACGCTTCCAGAACCACGTCTTCCGGATTGGCCGTCGTTCCCGGTGCGGGGGCGGCGTGCACCAGAGTTCCGATGCGCTCAGCGCGGATACGCTGCAACGAAGTCAATAGGTGCTCGGCCTGCTGTGGCGGAAGACTGGTCCAGAACGCGATGCCGAAAATCACCATGGCGCCTAGCACCACGAGCGCTGCATTCCAACTGAGGAGCGGCCACCTAAGGAGGGAAAAACCAATCCGGCGCCTGACGCGCTGCGGCTTGTCAAACAAGGCAATCGCTTCGCCCGCCGCCAGACCGACGCGGATGTTTCCGGTCATTTCTTCAGACAGGCGGTTCCAGTTCAAAGCGTTGGGCAATTCCGGCATCTGGCCGGCAAACTCGTGCAGTTCGATGTTCCCGTCCCGCAGGGCTTGCACTTCGCGCCGGCAATCGGCGCAACCAGACACGTGCCGAGCGATGCGCCAGCGCTCCCATTTCCCGAGATCGCCACCCGAAAACAGCGCGATTTGTGCCGGCGAGGGATGCTTCATGACGGCTTCCTCTGCTGGGCGCGGCGGCTGCGTTCCATGTAGCGCTTCATCTTAATGCGCGCATTGGCGATGTGCGACCGCACGGTGGCTTTGGAGCAGCACATTTGCTCGGCGACCACCTCGGCGGGCAGTCCCTCGACGTCGCGCAGCAGCAGTGCCGTTCGTTCGCGGCCGGTGAGCGCGGTCAAGCCCTCTTCCAGATAAGCCCGATGCTCGGACCGAAGCACGGCTTGTTCGGGTGTGGCCGAGGGCTCACTCAGGGGTTCGATCAGGCTGTCGATCTCGCAAAAGTTGACTTTCCCGTTGCGCCTTAGAAAATCGATCGCGGTGTTGCTTGCGATCCGCGAGAGCCAGTGCGCCGCTTTGTCCAGTTCCTTTAGTTGATCCTGGCGCTGGAGGGCCTTGATGAAAGCTTCCTGGGTGAGATCCTGGGCGTCGTCGACGTTGCGGACAATCCGGTAGATGAGCAGGAAAACCCTGCGTATGTTGTCGGAAATAAAGCGGTTTTGCAGTTCCTGCGCGGCCAGTTGGGAAGCGTCGATGGCAGGCGGGGCTCCGCGGTCGTTCATGAATGCCTCATCAAGTACAGATGCCCGGAGTGTTGATACAGATGCCCGGAGTGTGCCGAGTGCCGACGCCATGCCTATAACAGGCTGACGTTAGAACAACCCAAACGTGCAAGGTTATTCGGTGCACTAGGGACTTATCGGCTCCTTACCATCAATTGTATACGGGAGGCGGGGAAATGGAATTCGGAATTGGGGTCATGGCTTCGTTTTCAGCAGACGGGCGAAAGCGTCGGGCGGGAGGTCGGCCAGCGACGTAACGGCCAGATCGGCGGGGAGGGGCGGGGGATTGCGGCGGACTCCGATGCTGGGCATTCCGGCGCGGCGTGCGGCCTGGATGCCGGCGGGCGCATCTTCGACGACCACGGACTGGGCGGGGGTAGAGCCGAGGCGCGCGGCGGCGGTCAGAAAAACTTGCGGATCGGGCTTGCCTCGCGTGACATCCTCGGCTGAAACGATGGCCTGGAAACAGGGCGCGAGGCCGATGACGGCGAGCACCACATCGACGTTTTCGCGCGGAGCCGACGATGCGATGGCTTGCAGCCAACCGTCGAGGGCCAGCCGTTCGGTCCAGTGGTGCGCGCCGGGCAGGGGTTCCAGTCCGCCTGCGCTCGACCAGGCGCCGGTAGAGCTGCTCCTTGGCGTCGCCGATTTGGTTGATCTGTTCGGGCGTGGCGTCGGGAATCCACTGCGGGATGATGGCGTCGTTACGCAGTCCGAAGGTTTTCAGGAATTCGGGGTGTGTGAGCGAGACACCTTCGGCCGCCATGGTGTCGCGCCAGGCGAGCCAGTGGTATTCTTCCGAATCCACCAGGGTGCCGTCGAGATCCCAGAGGACGGATTTAGGCACGGGAGTGCGATTCCTGAGACGTAAGTGGAAGATTTGGAAGCAGCAGACGCATCAGGCTATCTTTTGGGCGCGGCGACGTTTTCTTCCGCAAAACGGGGCGTATTTGGGCGCATGGCGTTCGGGTCGCGCTCAAGATGGGTTGGTGAAGCACTCAGGTTCAGAATATCGCGGCGGAGATCGGTCGGGTGGAATCGGCGGCGTAAGTGATTGGCGGGCGAGGGAGGAAAGATGCGGGTGAGAGGTGAGCCTCAAGCTGGCTCGCATCAGATTTTCGTTCTTTGGGCAAGGAACCATTCCGCGCCCCAATTGACTTGCTACAGATATTCTTGTGAAGACTCTTGAAACACTTCGATACGACGCGTCCTCCCAGCTTTCCGCCTCCCATCCACCTGTGTTATCGTCATATCCGCTGGGACTTCCAACATGACTCGATCCATCACCCTGACCCTCAATGGGACCACGCGCACCGACACCGTCGAGCCGCGCCTGCTGCTCATTCATTACCTGCGTGAAGTGGCCGGATTAACCGGCCCGCACATCGGTTGCGAGACGTCGCTGTGCGGCGCTTGCACCGTGCACGTCGACGGCAAAGCCATCAAAAGTTGCACCATGTTCGCGGTGCAGGCCGACGGCGCCAGCGTCCTCACCATCGAAGGGCTCGCCGCCGGCGGCCAGTTGGATCCGATGCAGGAAGCCTTCTGGAATCAGCACGGCCTCCAGTGCGGTTTTTGTACGCCCGGAATGATCATGACGGCCAAGCAGATTATCGAGCGCAATCCCAACCCCAGTGACGAAGAGATCCGGGATGGCCTGGAAGGAAATCTGTGCCGTTGCACCGGCTACCAGCACATCGTCAACGCGGTGAGGGCCGTCGCGGCGAAAGCATAAGGACACATCATGGCAACCACCACCACGAAAACCGAACTTCTGGTTGGCAAGCGCATCCGCCGCCGCGAGGATCCGCGCCTCATCACCGGTACCGCCACCTATGTCGACGACATCCAGATGCCCGGCATGCACCACGCCTGCATCGTGCGCAGCCCGCACGGCGCGGCCAGGATCAAATCCATCAATGTCAAGCCCGCGCTCGAATTTCCGGGCGTCGCCGCGGTCTTTACCGGAAAAGACACCGAAAAAGTAGGGCCGGTCCCGTGCGGCTCCTCGCTGCCCGGCTTGCGCGTTCCGCATCATCACATCCTGGCGATGGATCGCGTCTATTTCGTCGGACATCCGGTTGCAGTCGTTGTGGCCACGGATCGTTACATCGCCCGCGATGCCGCCGAAGCCATCGAAGTGGACTATGATCCGCTGCCTGCGGTCTCCGATCCCGAAAAAGCCCTCGCCCCCGGCGCGCCCGCCGTGCATCCGGAATGGCCCGACAATACGGCCTTCAACTTCCACCAGGACGGCGGAGACGTCGACAAAGCATTCGCCGAAGCCGAAGTGGTCGTCAAGCAGCGCATCACCAGCCAGCGGCTGATCCCCTCCGCCATGGAAACACGCGGCGTGGTGGCCGAGTGGCTACGCCGGCGACCGCGCGCTGACCCTGCATTCCTCCACGCAGGTTCCTCACCTTCTGCGCACCTTGATCGCGCAAATGCTCGGTATGGAAGAGAACCGGTTGCGCATCATCACGCCTGAGATGGGTGGCGGCTTCGGAAGCAAGATGAATGTTTACGCCGAAGAGGCCCTGATGGGCTTCGTCGCCATGAAGATCGGCAAGCCTGTGAAGTGGATTGAGAGCCGCCGCGAAAACTTCACCTGCACCATTCACGGCCGCGGCCATGTGGATTATTACGAGATCGCCGCCAAGAAGGACGGCACGCTGCTCGGCATCAAGCTGAAACTGATTCAGGACCTCGGTGCGTTTCATCAATTGCTTACGCCCGCCATCCCGACGCTTTCGGTCCTGATGATGCCCGGCCTCTACAAGTGCCAGAACATTCGCGCCCACATTGTCGGAGTCTTCACCAATGCTGTGCCCACCGATGCCTACCGGGGAGCCGGAAGACCGGAAGCCACGCACGGCATCGAACGCATGATGGACGTGCTGGCGGCCGAACTGAACATGGACCCGGTCGACGTCCGCAAAAAGAACTTCGTCGCCAACGATGCGTTCCCATTCCACACCGCCACCGGCCTGATTTACGACAGCGGCAACTACGCCGCGCCACTCGACAAAGCGCTCGAAACCGTGGGCTATCAGAAACTGCGCGAGGAACAGAAGGAGGCGCGCGCCCAGGGACGCCTGATGGGCATCGGCCTTTCCACTTATGGCGAAATCTGCGCCATCGGCCCATCGCCCGCCACTCCCGCGGGCGGATGGGAAAGCGCAACCGTGAAGATCGAGCCTTCGGGCAAGGTCACCGTAATGACCGGCTGCTCGCCGCACGGCCAGGGCGAAGAAACCACCTTCGCGCAAATTGCCGGCGACGAACTGGGCGTCGGCATCGACGACGTGCTGGTGGTCCATGGCGACACCGCCATCGTCCAATACGGCATCGGAACCTTCGGCAGCCGGGGCACGGCCATCGGCGGCACGGCGATGTATTTCGCCATCCAGGAACTGAAGGAAAAGATCAAGAAATACGGCGCGCTGCTGCTCGATAGCGACGACGTAACGTTCGCCAACGGAGTCTGCACCGATAACAAGACCGGCAAGTCCGTGGCGCTCGCACAAATCGCCGCGGCGTCCTATCGCGCCATGAAACTGCCGCCCAACACGGAACCCGGCCTGGTGGCGACCTATTTCTGGGAGCCGCCAAACTTCACTTTCCCCTTCGGCGCGCACATTGTAATTACCGAAGTAGATCGCGATACCGGCGCTATCCAGATCAAACGCTACGTGGCTTGCGACGATTGCGGCAATATCTTGAACCCGCTGATTGTCGAAGGCCAGGTGCACGGCGGCGTGGCCCAGGGGCTCGGCCAGGCCTTGTGGGAACAGGCCGTTTATGATGACAGCGGCCAACTGGTTACCGGCGAGTTCATGGACTACGCGCTGCCCAAGGCCAGCTTCATGCCTTGGATCGAGACCAGCCATACCATCACGCCGTCGCCCGTCAATCCGCTGGGCGTCAAAGGTGTGGGCGAGGCCGGTACCATCGGATGTTCGCCGGCCATGGTGAATTCGGTGGTGGACGCCCTCAGTCCTCTTGGCGTGCGCCACATCGACATGCCGATGACACCCGAGAAAATCTGGAATCTGATCCAGGCAGGAGGCCGCGCATGATCGCGCAGAATTTCGAATACTCCGCGCCTTCCAAGCTGAGCGAAGCTCTCCAGCTGTTGAGCGGCGGCGAAGCCAAGGCGCTGGCGGGCGGCATGAGCCTGATCCCGCTGATGAAGCTGCGCCTGGCCACGCCCGAGCAACTGGTGGACATCAGCCGCATCCCGGATTTGAACTACATTCGCCGGGATTTCGATAGCAATGGCAAGGACGTCATCCGCATCGGCGCCACCACGACGCACTATGACGTGGAGAGTTCCGCGCTCCTGCGCGCCAGTTGCCCGCTGCTGCATGAGACCGCCACCAACATCGGCGATATCCAGGTTCGGAATCGTGGCACCATCGGCGGCAGCATCGCCCACGCCGATCCGGCGGCCGATTATCCGGCGGCGCTCCTGGCCCTCGAAGCTCGCGTGATTCTGGCCAGCGCGAAATCCGAACGCGAAATGCCGATTGCCGATTTCTTCGTCGATACCTTCACCACCGCGCTCCAACCGGGCGAGTTGATCCGCGAAGTGATCGTGCCCTTCGACGATGCATCCACCGGAACCAGCTATCAGAAAGTTCCGCAGCCCGCGTCCGGCTTCGCCATCGTGGGAATCGCCGCGCGTGTCCGGCAGGCGGGGGGAAGAGTTACTTTCGCGCGGATCGGCGTAACCGGGCTGGCCGGCAAACCCTACCGGGCCATTAACGTCGAGCAAGCGCTCGAAGGCACTGCCGGCTCGCCCAGCGATATCCAGAAGGCCGCCGCGCTGGTTGCCGATGGCGTGGAAGCCAATTCCGATCTCCACGCATCGGAGAGCTACCGCAAGCACTTGGCGAGCGTTTATACCATGCGCGCGCTAGCCATTGCATTTTCGAGGACGGCTTGAAAATTAGCGGTTCCTATTCCGTTCCTGCCAATCGCGAACGAACCTACCAGTTGCTGCAAGACCCGGCGGTCCTCGCCAAATGCATGCCGGGGACCGATCATCTGGATAAGATCGCCGACGACGAGTACGAAATGAAGATGAAGATGGCCATCGCCAGCATCGGCGGGCTCTTCACCGGCAAAGTACGCCTCGCGGATCAGAATCCACCCGAAAGCTTCCGGCTGATGGTCGAAGGCACCGGGAAAATCGGATTCCTCAAAGGTGAGGGATTGCTGAACCTAACCCCGCAAGCGGAATCAACCGAAGTAAAGTACGAAGGCGATGTGCAGGTGGGTGGTACGATTGCGAGCGTCGGTCAGCGGCTGCTGGACACCACGTCCAAGATGATCATCAAGAAATTCTTTGAAAAACTATCTGAAGCCGCAGTAGAATAAGCTTTTACGGGAACAAAGTGGCGCGGCCGTTCGCTACTGCGCCGCGCCAGAATCAGAGGAGGAGAAGGTAGATGACTCACGCTTCTCTGTGTAAGAAGACGTACAAAAATGGCTCCTGGTTTCAGGGATCAAGTTTCCGCGGAATTCGCGCGCTGGGTTCGTTTTGTATTTTTGCACTTCTGTTTCTGGCCTCTGGAAGCGCTCTCCTTCAAGCCCAACTAACCATTACTCCTGCTACATTACCCAGCGGTCTGGTCGGCCAAGGCTATCTGACGCAACTGAACGCCTCAGGTGGCGTCGCTCCCTACAGTTTTGTTGCTACTTCATTTTCCTCTCCTGATACTGGCGTGCCGCCCGGTCTGGTGTTGAATGCCAATGGTGTCATCTCTGGAATTCCAACCTCTTCGGGAAGTTTCTCCTTTCCGGTGCAAGTGAACGATAACGACGATGGCTTCGGAACGGCGGACATCCACGTCACCATCGCGCCGATGACCATCAGCACTACGTCGCTGCCGGAGGCCACTACCGGCGTGCCCTATTCTGTCCAGCTGCAAGTCAACGGCGGAGTGGCGCCCATAACGTGGTCCATCCAATGTTCGTCGAATTGCACCTCGCGCAGCGGCCCTAGAAGCGCGTTGGTGCCTCTGCATGCCGCGGACTTGCCGGCAGGCCTTACGTTGAACCAAACCACGGGCGTAATTAGCGGCACTCCGACCACATCTGGCTTGTTTCTATTCACTGTGGATGCGCAGGATCAGGATGGCAACTTTGCGGGACAGCCGCTCAACATCGCCGTGTCAGCCTGCTTCCCTACTGTTACCCCTGCCTCTCCACTGCCTCCCGGCGAAGTGAAGGTTAATTATACCCAGATCAATTTCGCCGCCTCCGGCTGCGCAGGCCCTTTTACGTTCAGCGCGCAAGCCGTCAGCCCATTTAGTCCCAGCACCTTACCCCCCGGTCTCTTCCTGAGCGCGGACGGCGTGCTGACGGGGATTCCCACGACCGCTGGTGCGTTCAACTTCGTACTCGGCGTCACCGATTCCAACCAAAACCAAACGCAGCTTCAATACAGCATTACGATCTACCAGCAGCCGGGCATTACCACCCAATCGCCATTGCCAAACGGACTCGTCGGCGTCCCCTACTCCCAGCAGATCGCGGCCACCAGTGGAGTTCCGCCCTATACCTTCTCCATGAACAACAATCCGCCTGGGATCATCATTACTCAGAGCGGCGTGCTGAATGGCACTCCCACCAAGGCCGGAACTTATAACTTCAACATCGGCGTCACCGATAGCCTGGGCGCCCAGACCGTTTCACCTTTCCAAGTGACGTTTGTGACGGCCACTACGCAAATCCAGGTGTCGCCCCTGGGCCTTACCTTCAATGCGGATCTGAATGGCGATCCGCCACCCACGCAGGCCATCGCCATCGTGCCTGCCACCGGAGCTACGCAGCCGATCACCTACAGCGTGATCGTCGACAGCGGACAGAGCGGCACCGCGGCGCCTGCATGGATCACCGTCACACCAGCCAGCGGCAGCGTCCCGGCCGGCCTGGTGGTGAGCGTCAATCAAGGCGCCATGGCCGCGGGCAGTTACACGGCGCGCATTCAGGTGTTAGATACCTACGGGCTGGCTACCGACGTGGCGGTCACGCTCACTGTCGCCAACATCCCGCAGCAATTGACCGTGGCTTCATCCATGTTGAATTTCGCCGCGCGCTCGGCGACGCCCGGTAACCTCGTCGAAAACTTGCTGGTATCGAATAACGGGCCAGGATCGCTCAACTTCACCGCCTCCGTGCTGGGCAAGAGCTCCTGGATCGCCAGCCTTACGCCCGCCAGCGGAACCACTACGCCGAACGCGCCGGTGTCCGTTCAGGTTCAAGTAAACACCAGTGGCTTGGCCGTGGGCGCGTATAACGACACCATTCTCGTCTCCTCGTCCGCCGGCAATATTTCGATCCCGGTGTCACTGTTCGTCGCAGCCAGCGGTCCCATCCTGGCTCTGGACACTACCGGCGTGCTGTTCCAGGCCATCGAAGGCGGCGGATCCACGGCTATGCAGAATGTCGAAGTTCTGAATCTGGGCGATCCCAGCTCCACGGTAAGTTGGAGCGCTGCCGTAGTCAGCGGTTCCAACTGGCTTAGCCTGGTGTCCACCAGCGGAAGCGCCACCAATGCCGCACCTGGCGTGCTCACGCTGGCGCTCGCTGCGAACGCCACACAATTAACTCCCGGCCCTTACTACGCCATTGTTAAAATTACCGATTCCAATTCGCGAAATTCCCCGCAATATGTGACAGCGGTCTTGAATCTGCAGCCAGTTAACGCGTCTCCGGCGCCCTATCTCGCTCCCGGCGGACTGTTCTTCACCACCTCTGTCGGCGGAGCGGCCCCGCCCGCGCAGGAGGTCCAGATCAACACCAGCAGCACTTCAACAGTCTCCTTCACTGCCGCAGCCTCCACCTTCGGTACTGGAAACTGGCTGATAACTCCGGTGGCCGGCCCGGTGAGCGGACAAGCCTCCGCCTCGATCGCAGTGTCTGTCGACCCAACCGGCCTCGCCGCAGGCATTTACTCGGGCGACGTCAACGTCTCCATCGGGTCTTTGCTGCAGGCGGTCAACGTGACGTTCGTGGTGCAGCCCGGCCAGTTCGTTGAGCGCTATATCGAGCCTCCGGCCCCACGCCGCTGGTTGCGCCGCGAGCAAACTGGCGATTACCGAAACTGGCCTGGCCAATAATTTCGCAGTCCCGGCGGGATGGCCGGCTACTTTGATCGTCCAGCTCAACAACGATTGCGCGGACCCCATCACCACCGGAAACGTGGTCGCGAGTTTTTCGAACGGCGATGCCCCGCTCAACTTAGTGGGCGACTCTCTCGGCAATTACTCCACCACCTGGCAGCCGGGGGGCGTCAACGCCAACATGGTGGTCACGCTCAACGCCACCGCAGGCGCGCTGCTGCCCGCTACCGCCAAGCTATACGGTGGGATTGCGCAAAACCCAACTCCGCCTCCCTCCATCGTCCCCGGCGGAGCGCTCAACAATCTGAATCCGGTAGTCGGCGCACCGCTGGCGCCGGGAACCATCGCACAGGTTTATGGCGCCGGTCTCGCGTCCGGGGCTGTGTCCACCGGAGTGCTTCCGCTGCCCACCACGTTCAACAACACGTTCGCGCTGGTTGGTCCCGCGCAAGCGCCGCTCTATTTCTTGAGCAACGGCCAGATCAATATCCAGATCCCGTACGAAGCCACCGCTACGCAACAGACCCCGATCGTTCTCAGCGTGAATAACGCGCTCACGCTCCCTCTGATGCTGAACATCGTTCCAGCCTCGCCCGGCGTGTTGTCGGCCGACGACGGTCCAGCGCCCAACGTCCAGAACGGAGCGCACATCATCGCGCAGCACGCCGACTTTTCGCTGGTATCGAGTTCCAGCCCGGCCAAACCCGGAGAATATCTGGTGATGTACCTGGTGGGACTGGGCGCCACCAATCCGAGCGTTGCCTCCGGCGCGCCGGCGCCAACTTCACCGCTGGCAAGCGTTACGGTGACGCCGACGGTAACTGTGGGGGGCACCACAGCCACTGTCGCCTTCGCCGGACTTACGCCCGGTTTCGTGGGCCTTTACCAGATCAATTTCCAGGTGCCCACGGGCGCGACCTCGGGCGAATTGGAAGTGGACGTCACGCAAAATGGCGTCGCCGCCAACCCGACCTTGCTGCCCGTTTCGAACTAGTCGGCGAAGCGCGAAGGCCGATAGGCCTCGAGTGAACTGACTCGCGCTCCATCCAAAATCTCAAGCGCCGCCAGTTGTCCGACCAATGGCGCCAGCGTCACGCCGCTGTGCATCGCCGCGACATAAAGGTTCGGGCATTGGTCCGAAAAGCCGACAACGGGATACTCGTCGGCAGGTATCACCCGCTGTCCCAGCGTCACGCGTTCCACCGCCACGCCGCGAATCCCCGGCAACACCTTGGCTGCTTCCCGCAGGATGCGTTGGCCGTTATCCCCGGGCTCCAGCGCCTCACCCTCCGCGGTTCCAACGCCCGCCACAATCTGCCCGCCCACCACCACGCGCCCATCCAGCTTCTGCTTGCAATGCACGCCCGGCGCCAGCACCACCCGATCGATCAGCTTCGGCTGCGGACGCGTGTGCACCAGCACGCCCAGCGATTCCTTGAGCGGAATATTCACGTTCGCCATCTCCGCCAGCCGCTGGGTAGCCACGCCCGATGCCAGCACCACGGTGGCCGCATCCAGCGAACTCTCGCCCGCGCGAATGGCCGTCACGCGGCCGCTTTCCAGCTTCAGGCCGTCCACTTGAAACGGATACCGCACTTCTCCACCCAGCTCGCGGACCTGGCGCAGCAGCGCTTTCAGCGCATCCACCGGATCCAGGGCGCCCTCGAACTCGCAATGGCACGCCGCGCCGAAATCCCCTGGCGTCACGTTGGGCAACAGCCGCCGGAACTCCTCTTCATCGATCAGGTGCGTCGCGTAACCCCACTCCTGGTGCTTTCGCACGTTTTCGCGCAGTTCTTCGAGCCGTCGCGTCTGCCGGCGCCCACGCCACGCTTCCGCCCCACTGCACTTTCAACTCGCCGCCCAGCTCGGTCTGCAACCGGCGCCATCCGGCCACGCCCAGTTGATTCAAATCGAAGTACGCGCGCGGGCGTTTCGAAAACGTAGCGTTGATCCATCCGAAAGATTTCTCCGTCGCCCCGCCGCCTGGACGAACAGCTTCCACGATCACGACGCTCGCGCCGCGTTTCACCAGGTGATAGGCAATGGATGCGCCGATGATGCCAGCGCCCACCACGACAATACGATCAGCGGCCATGTTCGATTGGTAACACACTAACGCGCGAAAAGTTCGCCCGATCACTCCCAGCTCATGAATGCTAAAATTGAGTTCGGTCCGAATGGAACGAGCCGGCAAGGCCCTCGCCAAACTTAGACTTTCCGATGCTATCTCACCCGACCAGTTGGCGTTTGCCGCCTGGCCGGCCGCGGTGGGCAAGCGCATCGCCGTGCATGCCTGTCCGAAGGCTTTGGTGCGCGGCACTCTGGTGATTGAAGCCGAGGACGCCATCTGGCAGAAGCAGCTTTTTCACCTGCGTTTCGACATCCTGGCCAAGCTGACCGAGGTCCTGGGCAGTGAAGTGATCTCCGATTTGGAATTCCGCATCGCTAGGGCCACGCCGCGGCGTCCGCCGCAATCGGCGCAAAGTCACAGTGAGACCGCCATGCCCGACGACGCTGATAGTATCGAAGACCCAGGAATGCGCATCGTATATAAGCAAGCCCGCCGCCGGGCAGCCAAGAAGGCCAGCGCGTGAAAATTACTGAGTCCGAGGTCCGCAAGGTCGCCGATCTGGCGAATCTGGACCTGACCGAGTCCGAGATTGCGCGCCTGGCCAAAGATATGGACGAGATCCTGACCCACATGGACGCGCTCAATGAGCTGGATACTTCAACCGTGGAACCCATGACCCAGGTGCTCTATCAAAGTGAAGAGACCGCCACGCTGCGCGCCGACCAAGTGATTCCGCCTATCGGGAACGAAGCCGCTCTCGCCAATGCGCCAGTGGCCGGCGCCGGATATTACAAGGTTCCGAAGGTCATCGAGAGATGATGGAAGCACGATGAGCGGCGTTGCCACGTTGACGATCGAGCAAGTGCAGGCTGGCCTTGCGGCGCGGCAGTTCAGCGCCCGTGAGCTAGCCCAGTCCGCTCTCGATTTTGCGCAGGCTGAAAATCCGAAGACCAACGCATATCTGCATTTTTGTCCGGAACGCGCGCTGGCCGCGGCCGAACGGGTGGATCAGAAGCTGGCTGCGGGCGAAAATGCCGGGCCGCTCGCGGGCGTCCCGATCGCAGTGAAGGACGTGATTGTCACCAAAGGCGTTCGGACCACGTGCGGCTCGCGGCTGCTGGAACGCTACATCCCGCCCTACGATGCCACTGCTGTGCGGCGATTGGAACAGGCCGGCGCGGTCATTCTTGGAAAAACAAATTGCGACGAGTTCGCCATGGGGTCGTCGAACGAAAACTCCGCGTTCGGACCGGTGCGCAATCCGGTGGCGCTCGATCGCGTGCCCGGTGGATCGAGCGGCGGGTCGGCCGCTGCAGTGGCGCAGGGAACGGCCGTCGCGGCGCTCGGCTCCGACACCGGCGGATCGGTTCGACAGCCTGCCTCCTTCTGTGGCGTGGTCGGCGTCACGCCTACCTATGGCCGTGTCTCGCGCTACGGTCTGGTGGCCTTCGCCAGTTCGCTCGATCACATCGGGCCGTTTGGGAGAACGGTGCGCGACGCGGCGCTGTTGCTGGAAACCATGGCCGGCCGCGACGAATGCGATGCGACATCCGCTTTCGCGCCCGTGCCGCGCTACACCGCGCAGCTCGACGGCGAGGTGGCGGGCACCAGGATCGGGCTGCCGCGCGAATATTTTGAAGGACTATCGAGCGAATCGGGCGACCGCATCCGGCGCGCCGTCGCGCTGCTCGAAAAGCTCGGTTGTGAAGTGCGCGACATCAGCCTGCCCGCGACCAAATACGCCGTGCCCTGCTACTACATCATCGCCACCGCGGAGGCCAGTTCGAACCTGGCGCGCTACGACGGCGTGCGCTACACCACGCGCGCGAATGCAGACACGCTCGGCGGAATGTATCGGGCCACGCGCGGCCAGGGTTTCGGCGCCGAGTGCAAGCGCCGCATCATGCTTGGCACCTACGTGCTCAGCCACGGCTATTACGACGCATATTATTTAAAGGCGCAAAAAGTACGCGCGCTGATCGCCCAGGATTTTCGAAAAGCTTTCGCCGAAGTGGACGCGATTGTCACTCCGGTTGCGCCGTCGCCCGCTTTCAAAATCGGCGAGAAGATCGGCGATCCGCTGGAAATGTATTTATCCGACATTTACACGATTACCGGCGACCTGGCCGGCATCCCCTGCATGAGCGTGCCGTGCGGCACCACTTCCGAAGGCCTGCCCGTCGGCATGCAGATTCTCACCAGGCACTTTGATGAAACAGGCATGTTCCGCCTGGCGGACGCTTTTGAAAAGGCCGGCGGCTTTGCCGGCTGAAATTAAATAATCGAGAGGAGAATTACTGTGGCATTTACCGTTCCCCCGCTGCCTTACGCGTTTGACGCGCTGGAGCCTTATATCGACGCCAAGACCATGGAGATCCATCACGACAAACACCATGGCGCCTACGTCACCAACCTGAACAAGGCGCTCGAATCGGCGCCCAATTTACAGAGCAAAACCGTGGAGGACCTGCTGGCGAACAATTGCGCCATCGTTCCCGACAATATCAAGACCGCCGTTCGCAACAATGCCGGCGGGCACATCAATCACTCGATGTTCTGGACCATCCTCGCTCCCAGCGCCGGCGGCAGCCCGTCCGGCAACGTCGCGAGCGCCATTAACTCCGCGTTCGGCAGCTTCGACACGTTCAAGGAAAAGTTCGGCGCCGCGGCCACCGGGCGTTTCGGCTCCGGCTGGGCGTGGCTAGTCAAGAACAGCAAGGGTGTCGAGATTATTTCCACCGCCAATCAGGACAGCCCGGTGATGGAGGGCCACTTCCCGGTCATGGGCCTGGACGTCTGGGAGCACGCGTATTATCTGAAGTACCAAAACCGCCGCCCCGAGTACATCGCCGCGTGGTGGAGCGTGGTGAACTGGCCTGAGATTGAGAAGCGTTTTAACTCGGCGAAGTAACCAGCCGTTGTAATTTTGGCACGCCCGGCGGCTGAAGTCGGGCGTGCCAGGTGAGCTCGTAGCTGCCCAACCCGGGCCGAGAACCGCGTCAAACATCCGCAATTATCTGTGTTCACTTGTGGGAGATCATGCAACACCATTCTTCCAAACGGAGAATCTCCGTCGCAGAAAATCCCTCTGGAACATCCCACTCTGGAAACCCGGAAACGATCAGTGTCGATCCCGGCTTACACACGCGTTCGAGTTCACCCGCAATCCGCTCCAAAGTCGCCGCGTCGATATTGGCGACAACCACATCCGCCCATTGAGATCGAACGGCATCCGCCGAGCCAACAAACAGCGGCGCGTCCACCCGCTCGCGAGCAATGCGAACCGCATCCGGATCGATATCGCAGCCGATGACGCAAGCCGCGCCCACCAACCTCGCGGCGTCCGACAGAATGCCCGATCCCGATCCCACGTCCAGCACCCGCGCGCCCGGCCACACAAACCGCTCGATGGCCTGCAAGCAAAGCTGCGTCGCCGGATGCCGCCCCGTCCCGCAAGCCATGCCGGGATAAATTTTCAGCCGCAGCAGCCCCGCCGGAGTGATGGCGGCTTCATCCCACGGCGCCACCAGATAGAATCGATCGCCGACGCAAATCGGAGGCCACGCCTCGCGCGTAACCCGCTCCCAATCGGTAGGCTCTTCCTCGCGAAGCTCGGGAGAAAATCCGGCAAAACGTTCGAGCAAGGACCCGGCATCCTGATCGCCGGCGAAGAACGCCCGCAGCCCGCCATCCTCCTCGGTTGCGCCCGCCGTTCCGCACTCCTGAAGCTCCGCTATCAGAATATCTTCGCCGTCGAGAGTAGGGTGCAGAAGAAGGGAAAACAATCCTTCAGTTTACGCAATTGTGATAATCTGAATTACACCCTTCCCTGTCGAAGCTAGACAACCCAAGTTTAATTTTCCCATGGCTACACCTGGATTCGACGAACCGCGCATCGCCTCCGGTCCGTTTGCAAGCTACCACCTCGACAGCGCATTCGATGAAATGTTCGACGCCGGGCGCCACCCGCGCAAACACTATCGCGCGCTGTATGAGCTGCTGCTGGGTCTGCCGGCCGAAGAAATGCGCCGCAAGAAACAGGCCGCCGATGTATCGTTTCTCCACCAGGGCATCACCTTCACCGTTTACGGACGCGACGAAGGCACCGAGCGCATCTTCCCGCACGATCTGCTGCCGCGCATCATCACCAGCGCCGAATGGCAGACCATCGAAAAAGGGCTCACCCAGCGCATTACCGCGCTGAATATGTTTCTGCGCGACATCTATAACGAAGGCCGCTGCCTGGCCGACGGCGTCGTGCCGCGCGAAATGGTTTATAGCTGCAAACATTTCCGCCGGCAGATGCGCGGCGTCACCGCGCCCAAGAACATTTATGTCGCGGTGATGGGCACCGATCTCATCCGGCTTCCCGACGGCCGATTCGTCGTCCTGGAAGATAATCTCCGCGTGCCGAGCGGCGTTTCGTACATGCTCACTTCGCGCCAGGTGATGAAACGCATCTTCCCGGAATTGTTCCAGTACACCGACATTCGCCCTATCGATCATTATCCGGAAGTTCTGCTCACTACCCTGCGCGCGCTCGCGCCCGAAGGCCGCGGCGAGCCCAACATCGTCCTGCTCACCCCCGGCGTCTTCAATTCCGCGTATTTCGAGCACACCTATCTCGCGCGCCAGATGGGCATCGAGCTGGTGGAAGGCCGGGACCTGGTGGTCCACGACAACGTGGTCTACATGCGCACCACCGGCGGCCTGCGCCGCGTGGACGTAATCTACCGCCGCGTCGACGACGACTTTATCGATCCTCTGGCTTTTCGCTCCGATTCCATCCTGGGCGTCGCCGGTTTATTCAACGCCTATCGCGCCGGCAACGTGACGCTCGCCAATGCGCTCGGCACCGGCGTGGCCGACGACAAGGCGTTGTACGCCTACGTTCCCAAGCTGATCAAGTATTTTCTGGGCGAAGATCCGATTCTCGACAACGTCGAGACTTATTTGATGACCGAGCCTGCCGAGCGCCAGCACGTGCTCGCTCATCTCGACAAGTACGTGGTCAAAGCGGTCGGCGAATCGGGCGGCTATGGAATGCTGATCGGCCCGCACTCCACAGCCGAACAGCGCGAAGAGTTCCGCGAGCGCATTGAAGCCGATCCGCGCAACTACATCGCCCAACCGACTATCATGCTGTCGCGCGCACCATGCTTCTTCGACGGCCGCGTAGAGCCCCGGCATGTCGACCTGCGCCCCTATATCCTGTGCGGTGACAAAGTGACCATCGTGCCCGGCGGATTGACGCGCGTGGCGCTGCGCTCGGGATCGCTGGTAGTAAATTCATCTCAAGGCGGAGGCAGCAAGGACACCTGGGTCCTGCAGTAATATGGACACCTGGATTTCTCAGTAAGCACATGTTATCGAGAGTCGCCGACAGTCTGTATTGGATGAGCCGCTACATGGAGCGCGCCGAGCATACCGCGCGCGTACTGGGCGTCCAGCTAAACCTGATGCTCGAGCAGGACCCCAAGTCGTCCGATCGCCGCTGGCTGCGCGTGCTGGCCAGCCTGGGCCATCCCGGTTCCGTCACCGAGAACAGCGATCCGTTCACCCGCGCCCAGACCTACGCCCTGCGTGTGATCACCGGCGGCATCGCGTCGGCTCGCGAGAACGCCCGGCAGGTTCGCGAACAGATCAGCTCGGAAATGTGGGAGCAGCTCAACCGCCTGTTTCATGAACTCAGGCGCATGGAATCCACCGGATTGTGGGCCTCCCAGCCGCTCGATTTTCTGGCCGTCATTCTCGAGAGCTCGCATCTGGTGCAGGGCGTTACCGATTCCACCATGAATCACGGCGAAGGCTGGCAATTCATTCAGGTGGGCCGCTTCATCGAACGCGCCGCCGCCATCGCGCGCCTGCTCGACATCTATTTCCACGAATTTCCCGCCGGGCAGCCCATGGACTCGGGTGAACACATGGAATGGATCGGCCTGCTCCGCAGTTGCACCGCTTTTGAAGCCTATTGCAAGGTGTATACCGCCGACCTGCGCCCCGAGCGCGTGGCCGAGTTTCTGCTGCTCAATAACGAATTCCCGCACTCGGTACGTTTCGCGGCCGATCATTTGCAGCGCTCGCTCGAAGCCATCAATCAGGCCGCGGCCAGCAAACGCTCCCCGCGCGTGGCCAAAATCGCCGGCCGCTTGAGCGCCGGGCTGATGTTCACGCCGCTCGAAGAAGTGGTCGCCAGCCTGGCCGAATTCTTCGCCGACATCCAGCGGCAATGCGCCCGCATTCACACCGCCATCTACGAGGTCTACATCACTTATCCCGTGGAGGCGGCCATCGAGGCCTGACATTAACATCGAGGCTTAAGACTCGCCATGTATTATTCCATCCGGCACGTCACCAAATTCCGCTACAGTGCGCACGTCAGTGAAAGCCTCATGGAGGCGCGCATGCAGCCGCGCTCGGACGCCGCCCAGCGCTGCCTTTCGTTCCAGCTGAATGTGCAGCCCAAGGCGCGCGTGCAGTCCTACCGGGATTATCTGGGCAACACCGTCCATCATTTCGATGTTCCAGGCAGGCATAAGCAGCTCTCCATCGTCGCCGACGCCCTGGTGGATGTGCAGCCAGTGCTGGCATTGCCCAAATCGCTCGGGGAGAACGCTTGGGAGGAGCTCGACGACATGATCGCCGCCGGCGACTACATCGAGATGCTGATGCCCAGCCAGTTCGGCCAGTCCACCGAGTTGCTGGAGGAATTCGCGCAGGAGCTGGAAGTCGAGTCACGAGAGAAAGCGCGCCAGTGCGATCCGCTCCAGTTCGTGCTGAATCTCAATGCGCTGCTTTATTCGAAAATCGCCTACGTTCCCAAGAGCACCCGCGTCGATTCGCCCATCGATCACGCGCTCGAAAGCCGGCAGGGCGTTTGCCAGGACTTCGCCCACGTCATGATCGGCCTCACCCGCCGCATCGGGATTCCTTGCCGTTACGTCAGTGGCTACCTGTTCCACAAGGCGGGCGACAAGACGCGCTCGGCCGAAGGCGCCACCCACGCCTGGGTGGAAACCCTGCTTCCCGGTTTAGGCTGGGTAGGGTTCGATCCAACCAATAACGTGCTGGCCGGCGAGCGCCACGTGCGAACCTCGGTGGGGCGCGACTATGCCGACGTTCCTCCCACCAAAGGCGTATTCAAGGGATCGGCCGAGAGCCAGTTGCTGGTGGCCGTCCATGTGGCCCCGTCCGATGCGCCGCCGCTCGAGCCCGAGCTGGGCATCGAGGATTGGTCCCAGGCGCTGCGCGAAGATGGCCTGGACCCCGATCTCGCAGCTCACCATCAACAACAGCAGCAACAGCAATAACTTCTCGAGACGTTTTATTTCGTTCCGCTGGCCGGAACCGCGGAGGGCGCTGGGGTTGCAGAAGCCGCGGAAGCCGCCGGTGCCGTTGCCGCCGGAGCCTTGGTGGTAGCCTCCAGGATCTCCTTCGCCTTCGGCTCTTCGATCGTGATATACACGGGCTGTTCCATCAGCACCGGATCTTTGCCGGCGGTCTTGAGCAGCAGCTCCAGGCGTCCTGGTTTGACAAACGGCGGGACCCGGAACTCGATCCAGTCATTGGTCTGCGCCAGTACCTTAACCTTCATATCGAAGGTATGATCGGTCAGATACACCTCATCCACGTTGGTCTTCCCGAGAAAGACGCCCTGGACCTTGAGGATCGACCCGATTTTGCCGCTGTCGGGCTGCACGGTATGCATCACTGGTACCTGAGCCGGGAGCGAAGCCGCTCCAGCGAGGCAAAGCAAGGAAAACGCAAGCGTAATTCGCATTGTCTGGTAGCTCCGTACCAAGGACTTTATTCCCATGCGGTATAGCCCGCAATGGGTGGAAAGTACCAAAAGGGCCTGGGGAAAAAGCTGAGGCAAACACGGTAGGGAAGGCTAGGAGTGATGCGTTGGAGACTGGCTTGTTAAAGAGGAGGATGGGAGACGACGGGCTGACAGGCGCCAACCCGCCGCAGGAGTGGAGCAAAAACAACTAGCGTTCGGCTGCCAGGTGGAGACCTTTGTGGATCGCGTAGAGGGCCAGTTCCAGGCGATCGGAGACGCCCAGCTTGTCGAAGATGTTGTGCAGGTGGTTCTTCACGGTCTGCTCGCTGATGAACATCTTCTCGGCCATTTCCTTGTTCTTGTAACCTTGCGCCACCAGTTGAACGATTTCTCGTTCACGCTGGCTCAAGGGGGAGCGCTCGCGGGTCTTTCCGGACCCGCCGCCGCTACCTGCTTCACCTGGCGCCGCGAACTGGCGCATCACCGCCGCCGTGGTGTGCGAGTCCAGCCAGATCTCGCCGCCGTGCACCTTACGGATGCTCTTGACGATTAATTCGGGTGCCGTTTGCTTCAGCACAATGCCGGAGCAGCCCAGTTTCATGGCCTGCACGAATTCGTTTTTGTCTTCCGAAGCCGTCAGGACAATCACGCGCGTGCGCTTGTTGGTCTGCTGCAGGGCTTGCAGAGCCGACAGGCCGTCCAGGTTGGGCATCCGCAGATCCAGCAACAATACGTCGGGGTCCAGTTCCTGCACCCGGTCCAGCACCTCGCACCCGTCCGAAGCTTCGCCTACGATCTGGAAATCTTCTTCGAGCGCCAGGAGTTTCTTCAGGCCGTCGCGGACAATCGGGTGATCGTCGGCGATGAGTATGCGAATCATGCCCTTCCTCGGCTCCGCAGGAGTGTGTTGTACCCCGTTTTCTTCGACTGTCGTGAAGGTGTCGTTCATATATAGTGTATCGACCATCCGCATTTAGATTCTACAGAGGTACTGGTACGTAATCAATCTCAGGTAACGCTTAAACTAACCCGATGAAACCACCTAGATACTCGGTTCAAGAAGCTCTAGAAGCAGTTTCTGCACTTTGCAACTAGTACTTAGTGTAGTACTATTTCTGTCAACCGGAAATGGGAAATTCGTGTGCCCCGTCCCTCGCCATTTCCTTGACATCGTCAAGATATTAGCGCCGTTCCCCTGCCAGCCAGGGTCGCACTTTCAGCGCAAGTGGCTGATAAACGCGACCCGATCCCTTATGGTCCCCCTTTTGCACATGCCCTCCGCGTGCTCCCTAGTGTCACCAGCCAACTCGAGCGCTACATGGATTTGTTGAGCGCCCGGCAGAAACTGGTGGTTTCCAATCTCGCCAATATCGATACGCCGGGCTACAAGACCAAAGATATCGATTTCCAGTTCGAGTACATCAGTTTGGCTCAGGGGCAGCAGCCGAATGTGGTTGACCCTCCCGGGTTGGTCATCAAGAGCGATGGCAACGATGTCAGCCTGGACCGCGAAACACGCTTGCTGTCGGAGACTGCCTTACGGTTCAACGTAGCCTCCAACTTGCTGAAGGCCCAGCTCAAGATTGTGGAATCCGCCATCAAAGAGGGGCAATCCTGATGAGTCTGTTTTCGGTGCTTTCGGTCAGCGCTTCCGGGATGGCCGCCCAGCGCACCCGCGCCGAGCTTCTGGTGCAAAATCTGGCCAATTCGGAAACCACGCGTACCGCGGAGGGCGGCCCCTACCGGCGTCGCGACGTGGTGTTTCAAAGTACGCCGGAGACATCGCCGTTTTCCGCGGTGTTTCAGGGCGAAATGACGAACGGGGTGGCGGGGGTGGAAGTGGCCGATGTGATCGAAGACCCCACCGAAGGAGAGAAGCGCTACCAGCCTGGACATCCCGACGCGGATAAAGAGGGTTACGTCGCCTATCCCAATGTGAACCCGGCCGAGGACATGGTGGATTTGCTGAGCGCGCAGCGCGGCTATGAGGGAAACGTCGCGGCCATCGCGGCGATCAAAGACATGATCCAGCATTCCATCGATCTGCTCAGGTGATGATCTGCTGAGGTAATGATCTGCTTAGGTAAAGATCTTCTCAGGTAATCCTTTGTCTCTACCCCTTACCTCCATCGGGTCCCCAGCGGTCATTCCGCTCACTCCGGTCAGCCCATCCCAGCCCTCCGGCGCCGGATTCGGCTCCGTGCTGGCCGATGCCATCGGGCGCGTGGACCAGTTCCAGCAGAATTCGCAATCCAGCATCGGTAAATTTCTTTCCGGCGAGGACGAAGAGGTACATAAGGTGGCACTGGCGACCGAACAGGCCGCCATGTCGTTCGACCTCTTCCTTCAGGTGAGAAACAAAGTGGTCTCGGCCTACCAGGAAGTCATGCGCATGCAGATGTAGAGATCTGAGGTGAACCCGGCATTCGAAACAGTGTAACCAGAATCAAACATGGATCAGATCAAACGACTGCTGGAGAGCCTGACCTGGAAGCAGATCGTCTCCCTCGTTCTGGCGGCCGCGGCCGTGATCGGAGGCCTGGCAGCTTTCTCGCGCTGGAACCGCGAGCGCGACTTTCGCCCGCTGTACAGCTCGCTTGCGCCCGAAGACGCCGCGGCGGTGCTGGCCAAGGTGCGTGAAAACGGATCGGAATTTCGCCTGTCGGACAACGGTTCGGTGGTGCTGGTGCCGTCCGGGCGAGTAGCGGAACTGCGCCTGCAGATGGCTGCGGCCGGGCTTCCCAAAAGCGGGCGCATCGGCTTCGAGCTGTTCGACAAGACCACCTTCGGGATGAGCGACTTCACCGAACAGGTGAACTATCACCGGGCGCTCGAAGGCGAGCTGGAGCGCTCGGTGATGTCGCTCGCCGAGGTGGAGCAGGCGCGCGTCCATATTACCTTTCCCAAAGACTCGCTCTTCCTGGACTCGCAAAAGCCCGCCAAGGCCAGCGTACTGGTAAAACTGCGCCCCGGCACGCAACTGTCGCGCCAGAACGTGGCGGCGATCTGCCAGCTGGTGGCGAGCGCGGTGGAAGGCCTGCTTCCCGAGGCGGTGTCGGTGGTGGATACGCGCGGCAATTTGCTGAACCGCGCGCTGAAAGCTGCTTCGCCCGACGATCCGGAGCCCTCCGAGGAGGCGCTCGAATACCGGCAGAAGCTGGAGCGCGATGTGCTCGCCAAAATCGATCAGCACGCTCGAACCGCTGCTGGGCGCCGACAATTTTCGCGCCACCGCCTCCATCGAGTGCGACTTTTCCAGCGCCGAGCAGAGCGAGGAGACTTACGATCCCGACCAAGTCGGTGATGGTGAGTTCGCAAAAGACCGAAGACATGAGCGTCGGCGCGGTGGCCGCAGGCATTCCGGGCACGCCGTCCACTCTGCCCCGGCCGGCCGCGCGCCCGGCGGGCGGCGGCAATACCGTGACACGGCGGACCGAGAACATCAACTACCAGATCCAGCCACACGGTGCGCCACGTGCGGGAGCCGGAAGGCAGCATCAAGCGCATGTCGGTGGCGCTTCTGGTGGATTCCATGGTCCGTTACGAAGGCAGCGGAGCCAAAGCCAAACGGATTGTGGAAGCGCCCTCGGCGGATAAACTGAAAGCGATTCACGACCTGGTGGCGGGCGTCATCGGTTTATCCACCGAGCGGGGCGACCAGCTGGTGGTGGAGACGCTGCCGTTTGAATCGACGCTCAATCCCGAACAGCTCCCGCCCGCCAATCCGGCGCCGCCCGCCACCCACCTGGCAGGAGCAATTTCTCAAGAACAGGGTTTTCGTGATCGGCGTGGGAGTGGGAGCGGCGTTGTTGCTGGCTCTGCTCCTGATCATCCTGCGAGTGACGCGGACAAAAGGGCCACCGCGGCTCAGTGCGAACTGCCCGGCGAGCTCCCCGCCGGATCCCCGACGCCCGATCAGCTCCAGGCGCAGATCGAAGGCCGTTTGGCCGAACAGGCGGCGCAGCGGCAAAAGCAGGAGACGGAGGCGCTTGAATTCCTTGAAGCTGCCGCCCGTTACCAAAAAAACCGCGGTGCTGACCAAGCACATCAGCGAACAGGCCAAGAAAGATTCCGCCGGCGATGGCGCACGTCCTGCGGGCCTGGATGGCCGAGTCCGGCGACGAAGTGAAGCGATGACGCGAAGCGGCGATTCGAACCATGCCGCGTCAGCGGTAACTCAAACCATGACGCCGAACACCCCAATCAAAAGCAGCGGCCCCGCGAATCGCCCGGTTCGGCGTCCTGTCCAAAAATGATTCAAAACCTCGAGACCACCGCCGCACCCAGTGTTCCGGGCATCCGCAAGGCCGCCATTCTCATGATCATTCTCGGGGACCAGGTCACCGCCGACATCCTGCGGCAGATGGACGAGGAAGAAGTGCAGGCCATCGGTCACGAGGTGGCGCGCATCACCTCCATCAGCAACGACCAGGCCGAGGGAGTTCTCGAAGAGTTCTACCAGATGTCGATGGCCCACGACTACGTTCTCAAGGGCGGCATCGACTACGCGAAAAAAATGCTGATGAGCGCGTTCGGCCCCGAGCACGCGCGCAAGCTGGTGGACCGGCTGGTGAAGACGCTGGGCTCCGAGCTGGCCAATTTCGACACGCTGCAGAAGGCCGATCCGCAGCAGCTGGCCAAGTTCATCCATAACGAGCATCCGCAGACCATCGCGCTGATCCTCTCGCATCTGAACGCCTCGCAAGCGGCCGGCTTGCTGATCTCGCTGCCGCAGGAGCTGCGGGCCGACGTGGCGCTGCGGATGGCGCACCTGGACCAGATCTCGCCGCTCATTGTCTCCAAGATCGCCGCCATCATCGGGCAGCGGCTGAAATCGCTGGGCGAACTGAGCCGCGAGTCCTACGGCGGCGTGCGGGCGGTGTCGGAGATGTTCAATCGCCTGGATTCGGGCAGCAGCAAGGAGATTCTGGAAGCCATCGAGCAGAACGATCCCAAGCTGGTGGAGACCATCCGGCATTTGATGTTCGTCTTTGAAGACCTGCTGCTGCTGAGCCAGGAGGCCATCAAGGAAATGCTGGGCAAGGTGGACCGCAAGATCCTGACCAGTGGCGCTGAAGGGCACCAGCGAACAACTGAAGAACCACATCCTGCAGCTCATGTCCCAGCGCGGCGCCGAGATGCTGAAGGAGGACCTGGAGTCGCTCGGGCCGATCAAGATCAAGGAAGTGGAGGCGGCGCAGCAGCAGATCATCGCCGTGATCCGGCAGTTGGAAGCCGAAGGAACCATCAGCCTCAAGGGTACGGTGGGTGAGCAGTATGTCGTCTAAGACTGCATCGCGGCGGCGAGGCCATGTCGCTGCGACCGATGCCGGTGGCCTGGCGCCGGGTCTCGTCTGCGGAGGCCATCACGGCGCCATTACCAGCGACGGACAGCCGGCGCGGGCTATATCTCCGAACCGAGCCCGCCCGGCGCCGCGAGAGCGGGCGACATCGAACAGCGTATTGCCGCGGCCCATCAGCAAGGCTTCGAGGAAGGCCAAGCGGCCGGACCGCCAAAGCCTGGCCGGCGCAGGTGGAAGCGATGCAGATGAAGCTGGCGCGCAGCATCGAGGAGCTCACCGGGATCGCGCGCTGCGTTGCCGGCGCGAAGCGGAGCAGGATGTGGTGGCGCTGGCTTTGGCGGTGGCGCGCCGCATACTGCATCGCGAGCTGACGGTGTCGCCCGAGGCGCTGCTCGGTCTGGTGAAGGCGGCGCTCGAAAAAATGGAAGCGCGCGAAGTGCATCAGGTGCGGGTTTCGCGCCAGGACGCCGCCATGGTGCGGCAGTTCTTCGAGCAAATGGGCCTGCCGCAGCGCGTGGAAGTGATCGCCGATGCGAGCCTGGCGCCGGGCGGCGTGACGATCGAGTCCGGCCGCGGTTCGCTGGATGCGTCGGTGGACACGCAACTGGCTGAGATCGAGCGCGGCTTCGCGGATCTGGTCCACTCGCAGTGAGATGCCGCATGAACCTGAAACCTTATTACGAGAAACTGGCGCGCATCGAGACCTGCCGCTGGACGGGCAGCGTCACCGAACTGGTGGGCTTGCTGGTGGAATCGAAAGGGCCGGAAGCGGCGGTGGGCGATTTTTGCGAAATCGCGACGCGCGCCGGGCGCGTGATTCGCACCCAGGTGATCGGCTTCCGCGATGGCCACGTGCTCTCGATGCCGCTGGAAGAGACCGACGGGCTGCACCTGGGCGATCCGATCGTGGCGCGCAAGGAAGACGCGCGGATGGAAGCCGGGCCGCAACTGCTGGGCCGCGTGATCGACGGGTTCGGAAAACCTCTGGATGATCTGGGGCCGATTATCGGCGGCGGCAGCCGTACGAGCTTTACGCCGCGCCGCCGGGGCCGCTCGACCGCGAACCGATCGGCGAGGCGCTGGCCACCGGCATTCGCGCCATCGACAGCCTGCTGACCTGCGGCAAGGGGCAGCGAATCGGAATTTTCGGCGGCTCGGGCGTGGGCAAGAGCACGCTGCTGGGAGCGATGGCGCGCTCCAGCTCGGCCGACGTCAGCGTGATCGCGCTGATTGGCGAGCGCAATCGCGAGGTGCGGGATTTCATCGAGCAGGAGCTGGGCCCGGAAGGGCTGAAGAAATCGGTGCTGGTGGTGGCCACTTCGGACCGGCCGGCGCCCTTGCGGATTCGCGCCGCGTTCGTCGCGCTGGCGGTGGCCGAATACTTTCGCGATCAAGGCAAAGACGTGCTGCTGGTGATGGATTCGGTAACGCGGCTGGCCATGGCGCAGCGCGAAATTGGCCTGGCGGCGGGCGAGCCGCCCAGCCAGAAGGGCTACACGCCGTCGGTCTTCCATCTGCTGCCCAAGATCTTCGAGCGGGCCGGGCAAGTTTCGCAAGGGGTCGATCACCGGGTTTTTCACGGTGCTGGTGGAAGGCGACGATTTCAACGAACCCATCTGCGACGCGGTGCGGGCCATTCTGGACGGCCACATCGTCTTGTCGCGCGAGCTGGGCGCGGCGGGGCATTATCCGGCCATCGACATCTTGCAGTCGGTGAGCCGGCTGGCGCCGCGCCTGTGTACGCCCGAGCAAAAGGAGGCGCGCCAAGATCCGCGAGGCGATGGCCACGCACGCAGCGCTCGGAAGACCTGATCAACCTGGGCGCCTACGCCAGCGGCGCGAATCCGAAGCTGGACGCGGCCATCCGGCGTGCGGCCGCTGCTGCTCGATTTCCTGAAACAGGACAGTCAGGAACAGAGCCCGTTTGAAAAAACCATGGCGGGATTGAGTGAACTGGCGCGGCGGCGGAATGAAGCGGGTTCAGTCCTCGGGGACACGTGCACTGGCGAGCCGGTGCCGCCGCTGGTGGTTTGAAGACTGGCGGGCGGACGAAGTGGGATTCCTCGGAGCCGCTTGTTGGCGCGCGGATGCGGCCGCTGGATTGGCGAACTGCGTCACGGACCGGGTGCAAGCGCGCGGGAACTCGGAGTTGGCGAACGGCGACGAATGAAACGGTTTCAATTTCCGCTGGAGCGCGTGCGCCGCTGGCGCGCCGGGCAAGCCGCGCTGGAAGAGCTGAAGCTGGAGCAACTGAGGGGAAATTTGCAGGCCTGCGGGAAGAAAAGCGGAACATCGAAACCGAGCGTGGCCGCGAGCGAGCGAGAAGTGCTGGGGCAGGCCTCCATCGAGGCCAGCGAACTTGAAAGCCTGGATGCCTACCGCCTGCACGCGCGGAACAAAATCCGCGAATATCGAAAATCAGGCAGCGGCAAGCGGAGGCGCAAGTTGAGGAGCAGCGCCAGCGGCGTTATCGAGGCGCGGAGAAACGCCGAGCTGCTGGAGCGATTGAAGCGAAAAAGCTCTGGAGGAATGGCAGGCCGCGAGCGACCGGGAACAAGAAAATTTCGCGGCGGAGCTGTACCTGGCGACGCTGGACGCGACGCCGGTCGCGCGCGTGTTTCAGAAACGTGACGAATTCCGACGCGTTGCGCGTCAGGCCGGGGAACGTGGCGATGGTGTGCTCGTCCGGATCGAGAATGGCGTAGAAGGGAATGGCCACGGTGCCGAAGCGCTTTTCTTCGAGCTGCTGATTTTGTTCGGACTCGGCGTCGGTGCCGTCGGTATAAAGATCCACCAGCACGAAATCTTTCAACAGGCCGCGTGATTTCCGGGCGCGGGAACATATTGGCCTTCATCCAATGGCAGTTGGTGCAGGCGTAGCCGGTGAAGTTGATGAACACCAGCTTGTTTTCGGCGCGCGCTTTGGCGAGCGCTTCCTTGTACTGGTTCTTCATCCAGACCGGCGCCGCGGATTCGCCGCCGCCACCGAGCAGCGCGACGCCTTTGGCTTGCACGGGAATGAACGCTTCCACATTGCCGAGCGATGCGCCGAACAGTCCGGGCAACAGGCTGATGGAGAACATCAGGAACAGCGCGGCCACCAGCACGCGGCCGACGCCCAGATGATCTTCCGGTTTGATTCCTTCCAGGCGCAGGAAGCCGAGCAGATAAAGACCGGGCAGCGCGAAGAGCACCACCCAGGAAGCCAGGAACATTTCGCGCGAGATCCAGTCGGTTTGCAGGATTTGATCGGCCGAGCTCAGGTACTTCATCGCGATGGCGAGCACCACGAATCCCAGCACCACTTTCACGCGCATCAGCCAGCCGCCGCTCTTGGGCAGCTTTTGCAGGAACGACGGAAATAGCGCGAGCACGAAGAACGGCGCGGCCAGGCCGGTGGCGAACGCCGCCATGCCAACTACCGGCTGCAATCCGCCGCTTTGCACCGAGCGCGACCAGCAGCGACCCCATGAACGGTCCGATGCAGGCGAACGAGGTCAGCGTGAACGTCAGGCCCATCAGCAGCGTGCCGAAATAGCCGCCGCCTTCGGAAGCCTGATTCAGTTTCGTGAGCAGGCCGGAGGGAAGCGTCAGCTCATACGCGCCGAGCAGGCTCAATCCGAACACGACGAATACGGCTGCGATGAATCCGTTCACCCAGGGGCTGTTGCCGAGCTGCACCACTCCCGAAGGGTCCGGCAATGCCTTTCACCAGCGCACCGATCCCGGTGAAGAAGAACGATAATGCCGAGGCAAAAGGCGAGGGCCTGGAGGACGCCGTCCTTCTTGCCGCCCGTCTGGCGATTCAGGAAGTAGGAGACCGTGAACGGGATCATCGGGAAAACGCAGGGGGTGAAGATGGCGGCGAGTCCCGCGCCAAAGGCCGTCAGCAGGAAAACAGGCTGAAGCCGGAGGCTGGCTGCGCGGGCGGCGGCTGTGGGAGCTGGCCGATGAAGTTGCAGCGGGTGCGGCGCGCGGTTGGCACCAAGGTGTAGCCGGCGGGAATCGCGATGGCCGCGGCCTTCGCCGACGGGTCGATGGTGATGGACGCCATGGCCGTTTTCCGCTTGGGCGGCAGGCAAATGGTATCGTTGCAGGACTGGTAGCGCACGTTGGCGGTGATATCGGCCGGCCCGGCGGCCGCGTCTTTCTTCAGCTCGATGTCGAACAGCAGCACATACTGCTCGGAAAATGTTTCGGTGTCGATTCCGAAGCTGGGGTCGAGCTTGCGCACCGGCTTGGCCTGATAGATCTTGAATCCGGCGACGGCGGGATTGTCCGCGATACTGCGCCGTGGTCGGGATTCGGGCCGCCGGGCGGCGTGGTCATCGAATAAACGTGCCAGTGCGGCTGAATGGTTCCGGTGAGCTTGGCCAGCACGTGCGAGCCGGGCGCGGCGGACTTCGCATCGAACGTGAGCGTCCACTGCACCGGATCTTCCGCGGCGCCCGCGCAATGGACGCCAGCGCGAAGAAGCAAACCAGGAGTGAGCCGAAACATATTTAGTCCGCCTTGGCGGCGACGGTAGACGCCGGCCAGTTGGCCGTTGGCCAGCTCCGCCTCGATCTGTTCGTTGATCTTTCCTTCGGCGAACTCGGCGGCCACGCGAATGGCGTTCTTGATCGCGTTGGCGTTGGAGCGGCCGTGGGTGATGATGCAAACACCCTTGACGCCGAGCAGCGGCGCGCCGCCGTACTCGGAATAATCCACGCGCTTCTTGAATTCCTTGAACGCGGTGCGCGAGAGCACGTAACCGATCTTGCGCGTGATGGTGGCTTCCAGCGACTCGCGCAACATCTTGTACACCATTTCCACCAGGCCTTCGCTGACCTTCAGCGCGACGTTGCCGATGAAGCCATCGCAGACGATCACGTCGGTCTCGCCGGCATAAATATCGCGGCCTTCCACGTTGCCGATGAAATGGATGGGGAGCGCTTTGAGCAGCGGCGTGGCGGCGCGGGTCAGCTCATTGCCCTTGTGCTCTTCTTCGCCGATGGAGAGCAGCCCGACGCGCGGCCGCTCGGTGTGAAAGATCACGCGCGAGTAAATATCGCCCATGACGGCGAACTGCGCCAGCATGCGCGGCGAACAATCCACGTTCGCGCCGACATCGACCACGATCACGGGCGTGCCTTTGAGCGTCGGGAAAGCCGCCGCCATGGCCGGGCGATCCACGCCGGGGAGCATGCCTTGCACCAACTTGGCGGTGGCCATCACGGCGCCGGTGTTGCCGGCCGAAACGACGCCGTCGGCGACGCCGTCGCGCACCAGCCGGGCGGCGACACGGATGGAGCTGTCGCGCTTCTGGCGCACCGCGTTGACGCTATCGTCCATGGTGACCCGTTCGCTGGCGTGCTGGACTTCGATCGGCAAATGCGCGACCTTTTCGTGCTTGCGGAGTTCGGCGTGCACGATATCCTGCTTGCCGACCAGAATGACTTTGACGTCCAGCGACCGGACAGCGCGAATGGCTCCCTCGACCTCAGCCTTCGGGGCGTCATCGCCGCCCATTGCGTCAACCGCGATGGTCACCATGGAATGACGATTTCCAGCTCGTTATTCTTCCGCAACCTCGATCACTTCGCGGCCTTTGTAGCGGCCGCAATGCGGACAGGCGCGGTGGGGGAGCTTCGGTTCGTGGCAATTGGGGCATTCGGCGTGGCCGAGGGCGCGCAAATGGTCGTGGGCCCGGCGCGTGGAGGTGCGCTCCTTGGAGTGTCGTCTTTTCGGATTCGGCATCTTGTCTTCCTCTTACTTAGACTAGCTTCTAAGCTTCCCTTCACTTGAACTTTCTTGAGAGCGGACCAGCGGTCGTCCACGAGTTTGGCTTCGCATCCGCAGTTTACCAGGTTACGATTTTGTCCGCAGACGGGGCACATCCCGTGGCAATCCTCGCGGCAGACGCGCTGCATCGGCATGCTGAGCAGAACCTGCTCGCGCAAAACATCTTTCAAATCGATGCCGCCGCCTTCATAGAAGGCGATTTCGGCTTCTCCTTCGTCGATTTCGACTTCTTCGCTTTCGCCCGAAACTTCGGCCGGGCGATAAAACAGATCGAAGCTGGAATCGATCGGAAACTCGGCTGGCTCCAGGCAGCGATTACAATCGCACCGCATTGTGACCGCCAGATGTCCGCGAACCCGAATTTCCCCGAGCGTATGCGGAAGAAGCTCCGCGGAACCTTCCGCCTGGAGCGGGGTAGCCTGACTTAACCGGTCGCCGTCATCTTGAAACTCGATTTCACCCGGCGGGAAGGCCACATCAAAGTGGACCTTCTTGAGTTCCAGCTCCTGGACGCTGATAAACACACTAACACCTCGCCGTTACGGAGCGTTAAGCCATTAGTATAGCAAGACTTGGGGAGGGTTGCAGAGATTTTTGGCGGGGAAGGGGGTGGGGATGGTTTGTGCGGGGTGGCGATTTTTTTTTGAAAAAACGAACTGGGCGGTTGGGTTTGGACGCATCAGGGGTGTTTTTGTGTTTGGTGACGCATTTTTTGCTTGGCGCCGAAAATGAGGCAACGGGTGGGTCCGAAGACATTATCTATTAGCGGGAGGGAGGTCGGGCTGGGTGGGGGATGTAAGTGGCTGGGTTTATTCGTGAAAATTGCTGCCGGATTGTGTCAGTGCGCAAAGGCGGATCCACCCGGCCGGGATGGGTCCGCAAACACGCCCGCCCGTGTCGGAGTTAAGATAATCAGGTTGCCCGCAGTTCCGATGCGATTCGTGGAGACGAACAATGAAATCCTTCTATCAGCTTGTGGTACTTTCGGCGTTGGCCACCGCCGCCTTGGCTCAGGGCCCCGCGCCGACGGACAATCCGATGTCCACCTGGCTGCGCGATGCATACATGCGGAACCGAACCAACATCACCCGGACGGCGGAGAAGATGCCCGAGGAGTTTTACGACATGCGTCCAGGCGCACAGCCGGAGGTTCGGTCCTTTGGCCAGCAGGTGGGACACGTCGCCAATTTCAACTTCCTGTGGTGCTCTCAGGCGAAGGGGGAGAAGAATCCCAACACCACAAATCTCGAAAAGCTCGGGACCAAGGCGGAGTTTGTGAAGGCGCTGAATGACGCGTTCGCGTACTGTGACCCGGTGTACTCGGGCCTGACCGACGCATCCGGTGCCCAGGTGATCGAAATCACGCAGGAGAGTGGCAGACAGACCAAGAACCTGCGGATGGGCCTCCTCACCCTGAACTACGCCCACAACAATGAGATTTACGGAAGCATGGTGGTGTACTTGCGGATGAAGAACCTCGTCCCTCCGGCGTCCGAGCCTCGGACGGGGCAGAGGAAGCAGTGACTGGGACGCTGCCCGGGCAAATCCGTTCATGACCCTTTGCGCCGAAGTTGCGGGTTACGAGTTAGTCCTGGCTCAAACGCTCAACGACGCATGGTCGGTTTCGTTGCGCGGCACCGGGAGGTTTCTGACGCCTCTGAACGAAGTCTTCAAGTCTGTGGAGGAAGCCAAACGGTCGGCCTGTCTGCGAGCTACGCGGGAAGCGGGAATCCCGCTGACGGACGAGTTGCTGGAACGAACCCGCTGGAGGGAGTGCCGGGGGTATTGAGTGGGACACCAGGGTATCGACGTCCTGGTTGGCATGGACGTTCTTGGCCCCGGTGAGTTCGCAGTTACGCATTATCCTATCGATGCCTTACACGGGCTTCGCGTTCGCGCGCCCACGTTACTCTGGAGAGATTATGCGCTTCTCGCAGTGTCCACGCGCCCATCTGCTGTTATCTGCGTTCGCATTGGCGGCCCTGCCGGCCTTTGCCCAGCCGAAGCCCTGGCCGGTAAAGATGGTCATCGTCACAACGTTCGAAGTGGGCAATGACACTGGCGATACGCCTGGGGAATTTCAGTTCTGGGTGGAACGCGAGCACCTGGATGAAAAGCTGCCCTTTCCTGGCGGCGTTCGCGATCTTCGCAGCAATGCCGATCACTCCATCGTCGGCATCGTGACGGGCGCGACCATCGGACCGTCGGCCAGCTCGATCATGGCGCTGGGTATGGACCCGCGCTTCGATTTGACGAACGCCTACTGGCTGGTGAGCGGGATCGCTGGGGTTGATCCAGCAGACGCATCGCTTGGCTCGGCGGCCTGGGCCAGATTCGTGGTCTCCGATATCTCACGCGAGATCGATCCGCGCGAGGCTCCGGCGGACTGGCCTTACGGTATCTTCGCTCTGGGCGCCACGCGGCCGAATCAGCTGGCGGATCCCTCGCGCGCGGTGGTGGGCGAACGAGTGGCGTACCCGCTCAACGCCAAGCTGGCCGGCTGGGCTTACCAACTCACCAAGGACGTGAAGCTCACCGACACGCCGCAGATGGCGGCGGTGCGCGCCGAATGGAAAGGCTATCCCAACGCGCAGCGTCCGCCATTCGTATTGGAAGGCGATAGCTTTGCATCCGACTATTATTGGCATGGCAAGATACTCACGCAGTATGCGAACGATTGGGTGAAGCTGTTCACCAAAAGTGCCGGGAACTTTGTGATGACCAACATGGAGGACGCCGGAATCGCGGAAGGTTTGAAGCGGCTGGATGCGATGCACCGCGCCGATTTCCGGCGCCTGATGATTCTTCGCACCGCTTCCAATTACTCCATGCAGCGCCCTGGCCATAGCGCGGCTGAATCTATTACGGAACCTTATGTTGGTTACCTGGTGGCGCTGGAAACTGCCTATCGCGTGGGGAGTCCGGTGGTGCATGAGCTGGTGGCGAACTGGCCCAAGTGGGGGAAAATCACGCCGGGCGAATGATGCGCGGGTGTCGACGATATATCACAGACTCTGCATGAAACGGTGTCCTTTCGGTGAAGCTGCTTGGCTCGAGCCAGGCAACCCGAGCTCGACGCGTTGCGCTCCCTAAGAACGCGGGCGGTTGTATAATTTGAGGAAAACTTCAGACGGCGGAAATCCCAGCTATCTAGGGGGCTCATGAAAATTGCACTTGGAGCGGCTGTTAGCGGCTTGATGGCTTGTTTCCTGGTATGTGGTCAGAGCCAGCACACGGTATGGGTCTGCGACACTTTCAATGGTTCCGACTGCCACCTGGCCGACAGCTCAGTCATGGGAGGGCTGAGATATGAAGACTACAAAGTCACGAACCCGGCGGCCGTGCAGTTCGACCCAACGCAGCGAGTGCAGGAACTCGCGGCGCTGGGTACATCCACGGCGGATACCCTATGCCAGGACCCGCCATCCTTCACAACTCCAGCTCCCACGATCACCTTCGATAAAACAACCGTGGTGGGCCAAATTTATTGGGTCCCGGTAGGCCCTGTCGACAACTCTCCGTTTGAATTTATGGACGTGCAGTTCTCTAATTTCACGGCATCCAATGGGTATACCAGCCCTCATTTTGGCTTCCGGATCTTCCGTCAGATACTCCCGGACGGAACCGAGGCGGGGTGGTATCAGATCCAGATGCAAGAGGGAAATGCGGGTTTGCAAAACATTGCCGGCCTGGCCGGCGGCGCCGGGGTGGGCTTCATGATCGATCCGGTCGGCCAGACGGCTTCCGTCGTGGGTACTGTCCCATCGTCGGACCTGCTGCGCGAAGCCATATTGGGCGTGCTCCTGAATGCGCAATCGATTTTGAGCGCCGCCCAGTTCACCGTCGCTAATCCAGCGCCCTCCGGCTACACCCTGTGGCCGGGAGCCGAGATCGTTTCCCTGGCCGGGCAAGCGGAACCATGGATCGCGGCGGCGTCGACGAGCACGACCGTTCCTATTGGCCCTCCTTATACCTGCACGGCGGCGGCCGCGAACGGATACGGGGTATGCACCGGCCAGAGCGAGATGACCGCATTCACGAATATGATCCTCGCCTGGGGAGGAGAATACCTGGGGCTGCGGACCCAGCAATCTTTCAACGTGCTATCGACCAACCTGCGCGCGTGGGCGTCGGCCAACGCTCCCAGCGTCGACCCCGCCTGGGAGGCGAGCAATGCCACTGGGTTCGCGCAGTCCAAGGGGCAATGGGCGCTCCCCATCCTCATGCTGTGGCCGACCCTGCGAGGGGACCCGGCGCTGGCAGCCTCCGACCGCGAGACTATCGAAAATTGGATCGTCAATTGGCTCGTTCCGCCTGTTCCGGTCCCGGATTTTTGGCCCAATGACCTCGGCTACTGGAGCGACGCCGCCGAGATGGCGGATGCAATCCGCCGGTCGGACAACGCAACTTTCGTATTCGGCGTCCAGCGGTTCTATGGTGCGCTCAACCAGATACGCGCGGACGGCAGTTTCCCACTCGCGGCGGCGCTCAGCGCCTGCTCGGCCACATACTCGAATGCCGATCTCATCCACCTCACTTCGATCGCGGAAATGGCTGCGACGCAAGGCTACGATCTCTGGAGTATGAGCGTCGATGGAAAGGGGCTCGAAACGGCGATTGAGTTTCTGCTGAACGCCTACCAGAACCCTGCCCTCCTGGCTCAGTATTCGGCAGGCGCGCCACCCTTTATACCGGGCGGGGTGAGCTGTTTCGAAGGGAATCCCGGCGACCCACCGGATTTCACCGTCTTCAGTTCCCCTGGCCCCGCTTTGGCCTGGATGGAACCTTATATCGCGCGCTTTCCGCTTTCCACAACCGCAGCGCGTTTGCGCGCAATCCTGGGCACGAATGTGAACGCGCCTCCGTTTCCCCTGATGGTGGACCGTAGTGGTCTCAATACCACCTGCGCTTTCCGCAAGTCGTACGAGTTCCAGCCCGTCAACGGCGCCAACGTGGCCGTGGTGAGCGGGAACGCTCAAACTGTCGCGCCGAATCAGCCCGCCTCTTCGCCGCTGAAGGTTCTGGTTACGGATAATACCGGAAAGCCGCTGGCGGGTGCGCTGGTGAGTTTCGCGGTGGCGCAGGGCTCGGCCAATGTGACGGCGCCAGCCCAGGTTCTCACCGATTCCACTGGCATGGCTAGCGCGAGCGTAGCCATGGGCGCGATGAGTGGGCCGGTGACGGTAACAGCCAAGGCGCTGAACGTGGCCGCCAGTTTTTCGATGACGATTCCCGGGCCGGCGATCTCGTCGGGTGGTATTGCCGGCATTGCGGGCAGCGTCCCCGCGGTAACGACGATTTCGCCGGGAGCTCTGTTTAGCATTTACGGACAAAATTTCGTGCCCGCCGGCACTGGCCGTGGCGTCAATTCCAGCGAGATCATCAACGGCATGCTGCCCACGACGTTTCTGGGCGTGTGCGTGTCAGTGGAAGGAGTCAGCGCGCCGCTGCTGGACGTGTTTCCCGGCCAGATTAACGCGGTAGCGCCGAATGTGGCGCCGCCGCCGGGTGAGCAGCCTTCCGCAGTCGAGGTAATCGTGACAACCGGGTGCGGGACGGCGAGCGCGGTGCAGTCGTTTCCACAGTCGGTGATCGTCGCGCCTGCCGCGCCGGAATTTTTTTACTTCCAAAACAACGCGAACGGGCAGAATCCGGTGGCGGCGGTAAATGCCGTCACTGGCGCTTATGTGGGACCGACCGCATTAGGCCCAGATTTCGCGCCGGCGCACCCGGGAGATGTAGTGACGATCTATGCGTCCGGTTTCGGTCCCGTCAAGCCGGACTTAGCTCCTGGAACGATTGCGAACGGCGCGGCCCAGGTGACGAGTACAGTCGCAGTCACACTCGGCTCTGTAACTCTCGATGCGAGTGATGTCCTATATGCCGGAGCGGCGCCGGGTGAGATCATTTCGCAATTGAATATTCGTATTCCGTCTGACGTTCAGGCTGGAAATCTGCCGATCCAGATTCAGGTCGGGGGCGTCGCGTCGCCCCCTGGTGCCTTTTTGGCAGTTGGAGCGCCCGGAAATTAGCTGGCATCAGATCATATTTGCTTTAGGAGCGCCATGGAAAATGTATCGGTTGCGCCTGGCCAAAAACCGTAGTCGGATTTTGCCTGCGGCAGGTCCGACTTTCGGCCATTTTCCAGCGACGTTCCGGGCTGGCCGAAGTCGATCCTTTCCTGCCATGCAGGAACATCATCATAACTCTAACTGGAGTTCACGCTGGCATCAGTCTGCACATCAGTCTGCAAAAGTGTCTTACGGCAAATTCCAGGGCGTCCAATCCGCCGGACTCTTCTTCAACTCCGCTACCTGCCTCTGCAATTCCGCCAGGTAGTCAAACGCGTTCGCACCCATCAACTTGCAGGTGTGGATCGAACTCATGTACAAATCACCCATCCGCGCTTCATTCCGAGTCCTGTAAAACATAGAGTTCTTTCGATGAAGAATCGCTTTTTTAATCCTCGTTCGGCAATGTTATGGCAGTCGCGTCCGCGATCGATGCTCGCCGCGAAACTCTTCAAATCGTCCTATCCACTGCTGTACGTTTCTCGCGCCATTGTTTCCGGCCGCCACGCCTCCCGCTGACGCTATTAACTTTCGATGCCTTCAGTCACGCATGGTTACCGAAAACTCACCAATTACTCCATGCAGCGTCCTGGCCATAGCGCGGTTGAATCTATTAAGGAGCCCCATGTTGGTTACCTGGTGGCGCTGGAAACTGCTTATCGCGTTGGGAGTCCGTGGTGCATGGCAGAAAATCACGCCGGGCGAATGATCGGCGAGCGTTGAGGATATATCATAGACTCTGCATGAAACGATACATTTCTATGAAGCTCGCCTTGATGCTGGGGGCGGTTGCGGCCGTCACCGCGGTTAGCGCGCAGGACCTCACGATCACCAATGCCCGCATCATCGGGCCCAACGCCACGGTGATCGAGCGTGGATCGATTGTGGTGCGTGGCGGAAAGATCGTTTCCGTGGCGGCGGGCGCGCCGTCCGAGGTGAGCGGCCGCAGCATCGATGCCAAAGGCATGACCGCGATGCCTGGCTTCATTGACGGGCACCGGCACATCAACACCGGACCCAACGAGAAGGCGCAGATGCAGGCGCTGCTGGAAGCCGGTTACACCACGGTGTTGTCGGGAGGCGGCCCGGCGGAGGGGAATATTGCGCTGCGCGATCACATCGACCAAGGGCTCATCAATGGACCGCGCATCATTCCATCGGGCAGCTTGCGGCTGAACAATCACACGCCGGAATCGGCTCGCGCGGAAATACGGAAGATGGCCGCGATGGGCATCAAGTTTACGGGCGAGATCGCGCTGACTCCCATTCCGGGGCCGAGCGAAAAAGAATTGGAAGTTCTGCGGGCGGTGGTGGATGAGGCGAAGAAGGTTGGCATCATGGTGCAGGTCCACGCCGTGAGTTCTTCGGCCATGATGGCCGCGGTGAATGCCGGTGTGCCGCTGCTGGTTCACCTTCCGAATAAAGATTGGGTGAGCCAGGAGGATGCGAGAAAAGTTGCGGCCGCGGGTGTGAAGATGCTGGGGACGGTGAGCTTCGGCTCGCCGGTGTTCGGAGTGTTTGCGAACGACAACAAGCCGCGGTTCCGGGATGGGAAGCCGTGGCCGCAGGGAATCGTGGACGGCGTGCGTCTGGGCGAGGAAGCGGGATATATGCCGGTGAATGCGCGTACTATCTGGGATGCGGGCGTCACGCTGGGCTACTGCACCGATACCAATTACGATCCGACAGCCGGGCTGGATCATGAGTTGAAGATGCTGAACGTGATGTTTTCAATGCAGGATCTGATCAAGATGATGGGGCCGAATACGGCGTCCTATATTCAGATGAGCGATCAGCTGGGAACCTTGGAGCCGGGCAAGCTGGCCGATATTATTCTTCTGGATGGCAATCCGCTGGAAGGTTATTGGAACTGGCTGAAGACCAAGTTGGTGGTTAAGGGCGGCGTGGTTGTGGTGGATAAACTGTAGACTTCGACTTCAGCGAGCGGCGCTCTCATGCCATCCTGAAAGCTGATGGGTGTTCTTCTCAGTGTTTCGGCGCTCGGCAAGCGATTCGGCGCGCGCGTTCTGTTTGAAAATCTTTCGCTCAGCATTTCCGAGGGCGACCGCACGGGTTTGATCGGTCCCAATGGCAGCGGCAAGACCACGCTGCTGGAAATCCTGGCGGGCAATGAGGATCCCGAAAGTGGGACGCGCGCCTTGCGAAAACAGACGCGCCTGGCTTACGTCCCGCAGGATTCGCTTTTCGGGGCCGCCGATACCATTGGTTCGGTGCTGGAAGGCGCGCTGGCGGATGTGCCTTTGGAAGAAGAGGAAAAGCTGGCTTGCATCCAGCTGATGCTGGGCCGCGCTGAATTTAAGGACACCGCTACGCTGGCGGCGTCGCTTTCCGGCGGATGGAAAAAGCGGCTGGCGATCGCGGCCGCGCTGATTACATCGCCCGATGTGCTGTTGCTCGACGAACCCACCAATCATTTAGATCTGGAGGGCATCCTGTGGCTGGAGACCGCCATTGAAGGCGCGCGGGCGTCGCTGATTGTCACGCACGATCGCTATTTTCTGGAGCGTGTGGCGACGCAAATGGTGGAAGTGAACCGCGTGTATCCGCAAGGCGCATTTCAGGTGAGCGGCAACTACAGCGAGTTTCTGGAGAAGCGCGAGGATTTTCTGGAGGCGCAGGCCAAGGCGAAAGATGCGCTTGCTACCAAAGTGCGCCGCGAGATTGAATGGCTGCGCCGCGGTCCGAAAGCGCGCACGGGGAAATCGCGCGCTCGGATCGATTCGGCCGGGCGTTTGATCGAGGAGTTCTCCGCGGCAACAGCGCGCAGCCGCACCGGCACGGCAAAAATCGATTTCGTAGCGTCGGACCGCAAGACCAAACGTTTAATTGAAGCGGAGGGGATTGGCAAGACGCTTGGTGGCCACAAGCTTTTCGAAAATCTGAATCTTGTTTTGTCGCCCGGAGTGCGCATTGGACTGGTTGGCGCGAACGGGAGCGGCAAGACTACGCTGCTCAAACTTCTGGAAGGCGTGATGCAGCCGGACGAGGGCGCGATCCGGCGCGCGGATTATCTGCGCGTGGTCAGCTTTGCACAGGATCGCGGCGCGCATCTGGATCCCGACGCCAGCTTGCGGCGCACCTTATGCCCGGAAGGCGATATGGTCATCTATCGCGACCGGGCCATTCATGTGGCGGGATGGGCCAAACGCTTTCTGTTTCGCGACGATCAGCTCGATATGCCGGTGTCGCGGCTTTCTGGAGGCGAGCGCGCGCGCGTGATGATCGCACGGCTGATGCTGACCACCGCCGATGTGTTGTTGCTGGACGAGCCGACCAACGACTTGGATATTCCGACGCTCGAAGTGCTGGAAGACAGCCTGCTCGATTTTCCCGGGGCGCTGGTGCTGGTCAGTCACGATCGGTATATGTTGGATCGCGTTTCAACGATGGTGATTGGTTTGGATGGCGGTGCGGGCGGTGTGTTTGCCGATTATTCGCAGTGGGAGGCATTTCGCGACGAGCCGGATGGCGAGAAGGTGGCTGCGAAGGAATCGCGCGCGGCGGCATTGCCGGATGAACCGAAGAAGAAGCTTTCTTACCTGCACCAACGCGAGTGGGACTCGATGGAAGGGAAAATTCTGGAGGCCGAACAGGAGCTGGCGGCGTCCCAGCGGGAACTGGAGGTCTTTGCGTCGGACCCCAATCGCGTGGCCGAAGCGTATGAAAACATGCAAGCGGCGCAGCGGCGCGTCGATGAGCTTTATGCGCGCTGGGCGGAGCTGGAAGCCTTAGTGGCAAGGTGAACGGCGGCGCGGCAAAACTCTACGACTAGTGGATGAGGATCGCCGGGCAGTGAGCGCGCCTGCGGTACGAACAGGGTGCCGACGAAAAAGGGATGCGATCCGAGTTCGACGATTCGCACTTCGCCGTTCTGATCGCGGCCGGTGATCTCGAGGCCGGAGTTTTCCAATAAATCCTGGTATTTCGGATTGAGTCCGAAGTTGCAATAGAACCGCTCCATGGATCGCGTGGACTGGCACGCTGCAGCCGTTTTGCTGCCCGGCTGGATTGCGACTTCCATCGTTTTTCCAACCAGCGAACAACTCAGCGGCGTGATGAAGAGGCAACTGGCGTCGGGGCTGGACTCGGCGTGCTCGGCGTCGGCGAATCCCATTACGTTTCTGGCGTATTCGATTACCAGATGCTGGAACCCGCCGCAGGTGCCGAGGAACGGAATATTGTTTTCCCGTGCGTATCGAATGCCGGCCAACGCGCGCGGGAAACTGCGATACGGACTGCCTGGGCTGCCGAACAAGCCTTGAAAGTCTCCGAACTGGTGCGGCTGATCGGTGGGCAGCCATACCGGTTCGATTGCTTCGCCCAGCGCCTCGGCTGCGTGCTGAATCCCGTTGGTGGTGGCGATGTGCGTGGGGTTGCGCGGATTGTAATCGCCGATGATGCCGATTCGCGTAGACATCGCTACTTTAGTTTGACACTTTAGTTCGACACCGTCATCACCGGACTGTTGGAGGCTTGCCGCGCAATGGTGATCACTAGCGGGTAGGTTCCCTTGGCGATCTGCGGCACGTTGAAATTCGCCTGATACAGCCCGATGGATCCGGGCGTCAAGCCGATGTAGTCGACGTTGGCCGCTACGCCGCCGACCGTGATCGAATAATTTTCACTCAACGGCGACAATCCCTGTCCCGCGGGATTGCCGGTGATGAGGTTGATCTGGGACATCACCGGTCCGCCGCCGGTGAAATACGCTACCACTTCATCGCCCACGCCGGCTGCGGCGGCGCCTGAGTTCACCTTGCCGTCCGCGTTCACCACCACCGCGCGATTGTTGGAATATACGCTGATTCCGGGCGTGCCTGTAGCTGGAACGTAGACCGCAGCGGCGTTGCTGACCGACGTTCCATTGGTCACAATCACCGAAGCCACGGAGTTTCCCGGAATGTCCCAGGGCATCTGCGCGTCGATTTGCAGTGGATCCACGTAGAATAGCGGCGCCAGTTTGCCGTTGATTTTCACGGTGGTGTTCAGCAGTTGGGTGGGCAGGATTTTGGTAACGGCGCCCGCGGCTTTGGTGGCCAAGCTTTGTCCGAACAGCGCAAACACGCTGCCGGGCGGCGTCGCGCTGTAGGCGTAGCTGGCTACATTTCCGATGGCCTGGCTGGGATTTGTAAATGCGGAATGCGCGCTGCCCGATCTCACGAATTGAGAGTTGGCCGCGAGCAGATCCAGGCTTTCGCCGTGCGCGCCCGCGATCACCAAATTCGCGGTGTTCGATTTCCCGCTGGAATCGAGCAGCGCGGCCGAAGCTGTGCAGGCGGATGTAACCGTGTAGGTGCCTGATGCGGTTTCAGCGGCCGGTGTCGCGCCGCCTTGTGCGTCGGTGTATTTGGCCGTTACGTTTCCCTGACCATCGAACTGCAAGACTCCGGCCTCGTCCTGGGAGCCATTTTGCGTGGTTCCGGACAAAGTGAAGCCGCTGGCTGTGAACGTGTATTCACCGGAGAGGCTGGCCGTGCCGCAGGCGGGCGGTTTCGTGTCGCTGCCGCTGGCCGAATAAACGTATGTTCCGTCCGAGCCTGCCAAATCAAACGCGCTTCCGGTGTTCCAGACCACGATCGTGAACGTGGCGGGGCTGGTGGTGGTTGTCATCAGTGTTCCCGTGCAGTTGCCCGACAGGCTGTAGGTTCCTTTATAAGAGAACGCGTTCGCTCGCGAAAGATTCGTGTTGTTCGTTCCCGTCAAGATCACGTTGCCCTGGCCGTCGAAGGTGGCGGTGCCAATCCCCTGATAGGAACCAGTGAAGTCTCCGGCGCCCGAAATTCCGCGCCCGCTCAGAACCAGCGCATAGCTTCCGTTCAACGTGGATGCGCTGCAGGTTCCGCCTGCCGGCTGCGTGGATGCGGTGTGCGCGCCGCCCGTCATCAGAAAATCTCCGGTTCGCGCTAGGGAGACGAAGAAATTGGTATTTGTAGCGGCCACGCTGTAGATGCTCACGTTCATCGCGTAAGAGTGGGAACTGGAGTCTGTTACGGTGGCAGATCCGGTGCAGTTTGATGTGATCGAGTAAGAGCCTGTGAGAGTGGCCGCGCTGGGCGCAGCGCCGCTGATCGTCGTAGAAACATTTACCATCACACTGCCTTGACCGTCGAACTGCAACAACCCGGTGCCGTTCGCTACGCCGCTTACCGCATTGGCAGACTCAGCGAATCCAGTTGCATTGAAAGTGTACACACCGTTGAGCGTGGCGGCCGAGCATGTGGGGGGCTGCGCGGGCTGTACGATTCCGCTGCCTGTGTAGGAGTAAGTGGCGTCCGATCCAGTCAACAGGAAATCTTTGCCCTGGTTGTACAGCATCACATCGAAGGTGGCACTTCCGCCGGAAGTGATGTTCACAACTGCCGCGCAATTGGCTTGGACGCTGTAGGTACCCGACCAACTGAGCGGTACCGCCGAGGCTGTGTTGGTATCCTCGGTAATCGCAATGGTGACCGTACTGAGTCCGTCGAAGGTCGCCGATCCATTGGCCTGCAACACGCTCAGGAACGCTCCTGAATCGGTGACCTGGCGTCCGCTGAGGGACAGGGCATAAGTCCCATCCAGAGTGGATGAATTGCAGGTTCCGCCTCCGATTTGGGTTTGCGCCAGCAGCGGCGCGGCCAGCAGCCCTGCGAAAAGAAATCGGACAGCGGTGGATGAGAGCTTCAAGTGCGCGACCTCCGAAAGGTATTCTAGCGTCACGCCGGACCGGTGAGTAAGTTTGAATGCGATGGCTGGATCAATGGCTTTGGATGTTCAGCACTCTGGTGGCCCGTAGCTCGCTCTTTCCCAGAACAAAGCCGACTGCGTCCAGATGGCGTCCGACCTTAAGATCATCCACAGTACAGGCACGTTTCAGGTCATCGCCGGCACAGTAACGGAATTCGGTCCGACGATCGAAAATCACCTTGGCGCTCCCCTTATCAGGTGCTTCGAATTTAATGTAGACCGTATCTTTGAGTACCTTTGTGATTACCCCTTCCCAGCGGTCGACATTGGCTTCGATGGAGTCTGCGATCGCAATGCCTTTGTCGTCGAAGTGGCAACGGATGGCTACGAGATCTCCGACCTGAAGCCGGGAGGAATCTACGCGCCGGATTTCTGTTTGGGCATTCATTCGGAAAACTCTGGTGAATAGCTCGTTTTTAACGGTAACGGAATCGGGCCCCCGGGAAATGACGGTTCCTACGTCGACGGGGTCCGTGTTCTCCAGCGCAGTCCGGACGCCTGAAAGATCCTGGCTTTGAGCCAGGGCCGTGAATGGCTGACACCAGAGCAAAGCGACCCACACGGAGATAATCGTGAATCGAGTACAAGGCATCGCCGTACCTTGCCTGAGCATACGAAAGGCGAGCAGCAATTTCAAACTGACACGCCGCGGCCGGAAGCGGTTTCAATGCTCAGGCTGGGCGTAATATCCGGTGCGGGTGAGCGCCTTGAGCCCGGGCTTGTCGATCTTGATATCGAGCGCATGATACTCGTCGGGGCCATCGCCAACCAGCGAGTCAAAGGTGATGACGTAAAAGGCATTCGCGTCCGCGACTACCGACGCGATTTCGCCCGCTACGTCGTTATTGGAAATGAGAACGCGGCCTCCCGATTGAGTGGCCAGAACCTGCAGCGCGAGGTTTCCAATCTGCGCCTGCCTGGCTTTTTTTACTCCTTTCACGAACTCCTCGTAATAGGAAGTCCGAAATCCCCCGGCGTCCGCGGTGCCCAGCGGATCGATACTGTAAAGCGTAATGCGGGCCCTCTGCAGGCTGTCGGAAAGAGCAACGATTTGATGGAAAACGCTCTGCTGAGCTTTGGAGCTCAACTGATTGCGCGGATCTGTCAGCATTGGCCAACCGGGGCTGAGCCAGATCACCAGCTTTCGTCCCGGTTTGGGGGTTTCCAAAGTGGCTAGTTGATCCAGCGCGTTGAGGGACAACCCAATCCGGTCGTCAGCGCCATAAATTCCTTGTGACCTGGTGATGGAGCGCAGACCGGCTTGGGTCTGATCTAACTGCGTGGCCAGAGCGTTTCCATCTTGAGTAGTGATGTTGCCCATCGTCAATCCTGAATCGGTAAGGATTGCGAGCGCGGCAGGGTGGGGAAGTTCACCGCCGCCGGTTCGCAGATACTTTTCGATTTGCGCGCGCTCGAAGGATACATTGGTGAAGGTTGTATTCACTTCATCGACGATGAAGATCACTTCCACGGGTGGGTCAGCGTTGGCTGGGCCGCTTACTGCCTGGAAAGACAGGATCTTTTGGGGCTGCTTGTTGTCGAGCAGGGTGAAGTCCTGCTGTTGTAAGCCGGGGACGGGCTTTCCGGATTTATTGGTCACCACCACATCCAGCGTGATGGGCCGCTGCGCAAATGCAGAAACCACCAAGAGGCCAGATAGACAGATCCAACGCACGCACCGGGTACGCATGGGCATTCACCTCACCTCCAGTTTAGAACCCGGATGGATTGGAGAAGATGCGCGGTGCGCAGCTAGACGGGGGGATTGGACTCGAAAGGCTTTGCGGGCGCGCTCGGCCTGCTTGGATATGCGCAGGGTATCGATGGGGATCTGAAGCGTAGAGAACATCTCGCTGGTCTCGGTCGAGAGCGAGGTCAACCAGGGCGCACAAATCCCGAACCGAAACCAGGACCGGCTGGCCAGCGGGGTTGAGCGCGGTTTCCAGATGGATTTTGTCGATGGTGGCGCCATTGCGGTAGAGCGCGCGGGTCAGCTTGTGGCCGTAATTGGCAATGGAGGCGAGGCTGCGATCGAGCGGCGATGCGGCGACAGCCGCGGACGGATCCATGGCGAGGCGCACGGCGGGAGGCATCTGCCAGCGGGCGGCCACGCGGACTCCGACATCGTCCCAGGAGAAATCGAGCACCCGCAAGCAGGCGGCGCGCTCCGGGATGTTTTCCTGGTCCAGGATCAGGACGATCCGGGAATGCTCGTCGGGGTAATGGCAGGCGATCAGCACTTCGCCAAGATTTCGAAACAGGCCGCAGATGTAGGCTTCTTCCGGATGTGGATAGCCCAGGACGGCGGCAACTTCGCGGCTCTGTACGGCGGTGAGTACGGAGGCGAGCACCAGTTCGCGCAAACCCGGGGAACGGTTGGCAAAATGTTCGATATAGCGCACGGCGCTGGCCATGCTGCGGACTTCCAGCCATCCTAGAACGGCCAGGGCGTGGGCGATGTTCATGATGGGACGGCTGGAATGGTTGTACATGGCCGAGTTCGCCAGACGAAGCACTTGAGACGCCAGGCCGACGTCCTGCAGGATCACTTGCACCAGCTTCTTGCAACTGCCGCCGTCCAGGTCGAGCGTTCGAACCAAAACCTCGTTGGCGTGATCGCAGAAGGGAGGCACTCCCTCGCCCTGGGAGACTCGTTTGACGCAGACTTCCAGCTTCTCTTGCCGGGTGAGGCCGCTGGTGACATCGAGTTGGGCTTTCACTGGAATACAATACCCCCGTTGGTCTTTTCGGCTGGATCGGGCAGGAATTGAGGTGTCCGGGGCAGGAATCTGGGACGGGCGCGTGGAGCCCGATGGCCCGGCCCGCCCGCGACTGGACTGTTTCAATTGCTGGCAGTGGGGAGGGCGCCTGGAAATGCCGAATCCACGGTGATGCGCGTGGCGCTGACGGTTCCCGCGAGATGGTCGACCTGGTTTCCTTTGCGGATCGTAGATGTCCTCGGTAAAAGTGCCGGTGAAACTGTCGCTGCTGGGAGACAGCGTGACCTGTTCACGGATGTTGATATAGTTGGCAACTGCTCCGGTAGTTGTGTTGAACGCGATCGGAAAATGGTTGAGCTCGAAGGTGAGAAACCCAGTCTGCGCCCATACGCCCAGACAGAAGCCGCCGCCCGGGACGCCGGCGGAGTTCTGTATTTCTGTTCCATCGCTGTGCCATTGGGTAAATCCGAAGTCGATGAGCGCGCCGTCGGGGATGGAGGGATTGTGGCCGGCGTTGCCTTTGGATATAAATTGAAGCTTCCACATCCCAACCATGCGAAGCCGACGAGCCGCCGCGCGACGCCGCGCTTTCGGATTCCGCGGCGGGTGCCAGCGGGCGGAGCTCCGCACTTTGCTGCGGAAACTCAAAAGGGCCTTGGAAGGCTGACAGATCACCGCAGCCCGCCATGGCTTGCGAGGCAAACATCGCCGCAAAGATCCCAGTTCCGACAGTGATGGTAATTGCTCGTGAGAATGTTTTCATCAGTTTTCCTCTTTCTGGCGCGGGTAAATCCCGCGTACACCCCCAAAGGCGCAATCGCAGAGAAAAAACTGGAACCCCGCAAAAATAATTTTCGGCGCGCGCCCGCACGGTTCGCAGCGGAGGCACCGGCGCAGTAAGCGGCTCAACCTTCCCCTACCCGTGAGAGCCGCCTGGGACTGCGATGCGGTCTGGCTTCGAAAGTATAGAATGTATAGAATTACTTGAAAATTGAGCGGCCATGACACCGGAGCGCTGGCGCCAGATCGAATCTCTATACCATGCGGCGCGCGACTGTGTTCCCGCCGAGCGCGCGGCGTTGCTGGAGGCTACCGATCCGGAAATCCGAGCGCGCGTGGAGCGCATGCTCGCGGTGGAATCGGGCAGCCAGATTCTGGACCAGCCGGCCGAGGGCTTGCTGGCCGACCCCACCAAGACCGTGATCGCCACCGGCACCCAGCTCGGCCCTTATAGAATCGAAGCTCAGATCGGCGCGGGTGGCATGGGGACCGTGTATCGCGCCATCGATACACGGCTGGGACGCGTGGTGGCCATCAAAATCGCGGCCGAGCGCTATAGCGAACGATTTCAACTGGAAGCCCGGGCCATTTCCACGCTGAACCATCCGCACGTCTGCACGCTCTACGATGTCGGCCCGAACTACCTGGTGATGGAGTTCATCGAAGGCTCCACGCTGGCGGCGGAGATCAAGAAAGGCCCCCTGGCGCCGGAAACCGCGGCCCGCTACGGCGCGCAAATCGCCAGCGCGCTGGCCGAGGCGCACTCGCTCGGAATCGTGCATCGCGACTTGAAGCCGTCCAACATCATGCTCACCCGCCACGGCGTGAAGGTGCTGGATTTCGGGCTGGCCAAGATGCTCTCGGCCACCGGCATCACGGAAACCAATGCCGTCATGGGCACGCCTGCCTATATGGCGCCTGAGCAGGTGGACGGCCGGGAGCCGGGCAGCGCGGCGGACCTGTTCTCGCTCGGGTTGGTGCTGTATGAGATGGCCGTTGGGAAACTGCCCTTTCCGGGCGCCTCGCTGGGACAGATGCTTTCGAGCGGCGCGCAGACCGCGCGTGCCGCAGCCGTCGCGCGAGCGCGTGGGAGTGCCAGCGGCGCTGGATCCGCTGGTGGCACGGCTCCTCGAAAAGGATCCGGCCAAGCGCCCACAATCGGCATCCGAAGTGGCTCGCGAGTTGTCCGCGCTGGCCGATCGGCTGGCCGCTCCGCCTCCGCGCTCCCGCTTGCGTCCACGCCTACGCCGTCCCAGCGATCGCTGGTCCTCTTGGGGCTCGCGGTATGGTTCTATCTCCGCTCCAAAGTGCCGGACCGCCAACCCCCAATCCCCAATCCTTCTTCCTTCACTCAGCTCACCAGCTTTACCGACTCGGCTAGCCACCCGGCCCTTTCCCCCGACGGCCGCATGCTGGCCTTCTATCGAACCAGCTCTACCTTCGGAACCACGAGCGACATCTGGCTCAAGCTGCTTCCGAACGGCGAGCCCGTGCAAATCACTCACGATCCGCACCTGAAATACGACATTGCGTTCTCTCCCGACGGCGCTCGTATCGTCGTACACCGGTTCTTCCCGAATGTCTCCCGCCTTTTTCAGACCTACATCGTCCCTACGCTCGGCGGCGATTCCCAACTGTTCCTGCCGAATTCAGCCGGATTGAGCTGGCTGGACGATGGCCATTTGCTGTTCTCCCAAATCAAGACGGGAATCCATATGGGGGTCGTGACCTCGAAACCCGACCGTTCCGACTTTCGCGAGATTTATTTCCCGGCGCACGAGCGCGGCATGGTGCATTACTCCTATCTTTCGCCGGACAAGAAGTGGGTCTTGTTAGTGGAGATGATTGACGAATTCCGTTCCCTGCCGCGTGGTGCCGTTTTCCGGCGGCTCGCCCGGCAGGCAGGTGGGACCCGACGGCGCATGCACTCTCCGCGGCGTGGTCCCCCGACGGGAAATGGATGTACATGACAGTCCAGGTGGCCGGCCGAAACCATCTGTGGCGCCAGCGTTTCCCCGATGGAAAACCGGAGCAAATCACATTCGGTTCCACCGAAGAAGCCGGCATCGCCATGGCGCCCGACGGCCGATCTTTGATCACTTCGATATTCACGCGGCAGAATGCCGTCTGGATTCACGATTCCCAAGGCGACCGCGCGCTTTCCACCGAAGGGTACGCGGAAGGGACGCCGCCCGTCTTCTCGCGGGACGGACAACGTCTCTATTATTTGTTGCGTCGCGACTCGCTCGAATCGCCAGCCGAGCTTTGGCGCGCCGATCTTGCCTCCGGCAAGAGCGAAATCGTCCTGCCAGGGGTTTCGATCGTCGACTACGATATTTCGAACGATGAAAAAGAAGTCGTTTTTTCGACCCAGCCGCCCGGCCAGCCTTCCCAGGTCTGGATCGCCCCTTTGGACCGCGGCGCTCCCCCGCGCAGGATTGCGGCGAACGGCGAAAGTCTTCCGCATTTCGGCCCGCATCATGAAATTGTCTTCCGTTTGACGGACGGCCAGGCAAACTATGTCGGCGCTATGGCAGCCGACGGAACGGGACGGCGCAAAGCGCTTCCCGGCCGAATCCTCAATTTCGATAACGTCTCGCCCGATCGGCGATTTGTCTCTGTCACCGCCGTGGTGCCCCACGTGCACCCCGCCCCCGACTCTCATTCTTCCGCTGGATGGCGGGCCCGGCGATACCGATCTGCAACAATCTCTGTTCGCCCACTTGGTCGCCGGACGGGCGGTACTTGTATCTGCAAATCCCTGACAAGTCCGGCCAAAATTTAAACGTAAGAACGGCGGCGATTCCGATCCCGCCGGGCGAGACTTTGCCCCGCTTGCCTCCTGAAGCGGTCCATGACCCCACCGAATGGGCGAAAGTTCCTGGAGTCAAGATCATCGAGCAGACGAATATCGCGCCCAGCCCGACTCCGTCCACGTACGCCTACATCAAACCGTCCGTGCATGCCAATCTTTTTCGCATCCCGTTGCGGTAAGCTTGTCAGGAAATGACCCTTCCAATGGCGCAGCCGACGGCGTGGCGCACGCGCCCACGCGTGCCGCGTTCACACTGTTGTACACGCGAGTAGTTCGATATGGTCAAAGGTGTCGAGACGAGTCTCGACACGGCACGCCGGAGTGCGTGCGCCACATCCAAATGTCACGGTTATTTCGCGACAAGTTCTAAGTTCAGCGAATGAGCTGCGCGGCGCGCGGTTTATACCGGGCAGGTGGTACGCGGTTAAGCCTGGCTCAGCTCGGTCAACAGCCAAGCCCGGGCCAGCTTCCAATCGCGCATCACCGTCTCGGGGGAGACTTTCACCACTTCGGCCGTCTCTTTGACGCTCAGGCCGCCGAAAAATCGCAACTCCACGATGCGGGCTTTGCGCGGGTCTACTTCGGCCAAGGTGTTCAGCGCGTCGTCGAGAGCAATCAACTCGCGGGACCGCTTGGAGGAAAGATCCACGGCTTGTCGAGATCCACAACTGGCCCTCTGCCACCGCGCTTAGCGGCCGCGCGCGCTGCGGGCGCGATCCAGCAGGATTCGCCGCATCAGCGTGGCGGATACGGCGAAGAAATGCGCGCGATGCTGCCAATCCAGCTGATGGATGTCGACCAGGCGCAGATAGACTTCCTGAACCAGGTCCGTGGTTTGCAGCGTATATCCCGGCGTTCGTTCTGCAGAAAGTGTCCCGCCAGCCGGCGCAACTCGAGATGAACTCGCGGGACCAGTTCCGTCAGCGCGCGCTCGTCGCCCCCGCCCACGCGCGGAGCAGCTGCGTCGTTTCCGAAGAGAGTAGGTCAGCCATCCGATGTCTTTGTGGAATTATATCGCCCGGAGACGATATTTTTCTTGAGCTGATTCCAGTTTGTCGCTTCCAATTGCGCCTAAGAGAACGCAGGGATACGCGCCGGCGAAAGGCCGGCTGCCACAACGCTGGCGCCATAGTAATGCGGAAGAGAGCCCGTTGTCCGGATGAGCATCACTCCAGAACGCTGGAAACAGATCGAGGAGTTATACAGTTCCGCCTTGGGGCAGGGTCCGGAGGAACGGATTGCGCTGCTGGCGAAGGCGAGTCCGGACGTGCGCGATATCGTGAACCGGATGCTGGCGCAGGAGACTGGCGGCCATATCCTGGACCGGCCGGCTTGGGAAGGCGAGACGGAGACCCCGAACCAATGTCCGGACGAAAACTCCCGGGCGGAACTTCGGCCATTATCGGATTGAGACAGCGGTGGGCGCGGGAGGCATGGGCGAGGTCTATCGTGCGTGGGATACGGGTCTGGCCCGCAAAGTGGCGAGTTTGTGCCGGATGAAGGGAATCCGAATCAATCCGGAGGCTCGGACCGCGCAGGTGGAAGGCGGCTGCACCTGGGGCGAACTGGCTGATCTCCGCTGGAGAAGCGGAGTGGGGGCCGGAATCATCTTGATCCCCAGCTCCTGCAACGCCCGCCCTACTTGCGTCATTCGTGTCTTATCCACTCTCTCACCCGCCTTCGGCGTCAATCTCGCACCCGCCTTCGGCGTCAAGAAAAAGTGCGCCGCCCGATCGCTACAGAGCGATATTGGCCGCAAGCCGGCGGTGATCGTGCAGTGCGCCGACGTCGCCGATGTGATTCAGGAAGCCCGCGCTGCGTCGGCGCTGAACCACGCCAATATCGTGATGATTTACGACATCCATATACGAAGGTATCGTGATCGATAATCAGGAACGTGAAGAACGCGCTCAACTCCCGGGGCGCGCTGCGCATGAACTCGCGGAAAGCGCCTGCCCAAGGCGAAAGCTAACCAGCGTTCTGGGCCGGTAAGGAAGTTGGCTTTCTGTTTTGCGGGCTCGACCCGCCGGATTACTTTGTGAAGCAGAGCGGACGGATCACTTGCTAATTAAAGCGGACAACTTGAGGTGCTACGAACAGATATGGAAACAAGTGGCGTAAGATGTAGGAAACCTTAGGACGCGGATATGACACCGGACCGCTGGCGCCAGATTGAAGATCTATATCACGCCGTCCAGAAGTGTCAACCGAGCGAGCGTGCGGCCCTGCTGGAGTGTACCGATCCGGAGATCCGATCCCGCGTCGAGCGCATGCTCGAGGTGGAGTCCGGCGGCCAGATTCTCGATCAGTCCGCGGCCGGGCTTCTGGAATCCGCGACGAAAACCGTCGTGCTGCCGGGAACCCAGCTCGGTCCTTATAAGATTGAAGCTCAGATCGGTGCTGGCGGCATGGGCACGGTGTATCGCGCCGTGGACACGCGATTAGGACGCGGCGTGGCCATCAAGATCGCCTCCGAGCGCTATAGCGAGCGCTTTCAGCTGGAAGCCCAAGCGATCTCGACGTTGAATCATCCGCACATTTGCACGCTCTACGACGTGGGCCCGAACTACCTGGTGATGGAGTTCATCGAGGGCTCCACGCTGGCGGCCGAAATCAAGAAAGGCCCGCTCGCGCCGGAACAGGTGGCGCGCTATGGCGCGCAAATCGCTTAGGCGCTGGCGGAGGCGCACGCGCATGGCATCGTGCATCGCGACCTGAAGCCGTGCAACATCATGCTGACCCGCCACGGCATGAAAGTGCTGGATTTCGGGCTCGCGAAAATGGTTTCGGAAGCCGGACGTCACCGAGACCAGCGCCGTGATGGGCACGCCCGCTTACATGGCGCCGGAACAAGTGGAAGGCCGAGAGCCATCCGCGAGACCGACCTGTTCGCGCTGGGCCTGGTGCTGTATGAGATGGCGGTGGGAAGCTGCCATTTCCGGGGGCATCGCTGGGCCAGATGCTTTCGAGCGGCTCGGAGGGCGGTGCCGGCGCCTTCGCAGCAGCGCGCGGACCTGCCGCCGGGGCTGGATGCGCTGGTAGCGAAGCTGCTGGAAAAGGACCCGCAGAAGCGCCCGCGGTCGGCATCGGAGGTAGCGCGCGAGCTGACGGCGATTGCGGACAGGTTGCTCGGCCGCCGTCACGCGACCCGGTTGCGTCCGGCCATTGCGATCCCCGCGGCGGTCCTGCTTGGCTGCTCGTGGCGGGAGGAGCGTGGTTGTATCAGCGTTCCAACCAGCGGCACTGGGTGCGCGAACAGGCCATTCCTGAAATCAACCGGCTGGGTCCGAACACGCCTCTGGCGGCGTTTCTCGTGTTGCAAAAAGCGGAGAAGATTCTGCCTGGCGATCCGCAACTGGCGCGATCGAAAGTCGCTCACGCGACGTGTCGGCGATCCAATCGTCACCGCCGGCGCGAAAGTGGAGATCCAGGATTATCGGACGCCCAACGGCGCTTGGATAGCCTTGGCGCTACTCCGCTCTCGGGCGTTGGAATTCCCGACGGTTATTTTCGATGGAGGGTTTCCAAACCGGGAAACGCACCAGTTCTTTGCGCCGTCGACTGAGGACAAGATGCAGTTTGCATTTGCGCCCGCGGGAACCCCGGCTGGGATGGTTCACGTGCCCAAAGGAACCGGCGCCGAATTGATCGATTTCGTCGGATTCGTGTACTTCAACCTGCCAGCCTACGATATCGACCAGTTTGAAGTGAGCAATCGTCAATATCAGGAATTCGTGGATCAGGGCGGGTACCAGAAACGGGAGTACTGGAAAGAGGAATTCGTCAAAGACGGTAAGAAGATCTCCTGGGATCAGGCGATGGATCTGTTTCGCGATCCTACCGGCCGGCCGGGACCATCCACCTGGGAAGGCGGGCATTTTCCGCAGGGCCAGGCCGAGTATCCCGTTTCGGGCGTGAGCTGGTATGAGGCGGCTGCTTATGCCGAATTCGCGGGTAAAAGCTTGCCCACCGTCACACAGTGGTATCAGGCGGCTCCCACCGACTTCGCGGCCTACACGATCGATCAGAGTAATTTCTCCGCGCGCGGGCCTTGGCGCGTGGGGAGCTCTGGCAAGATCGGCCCTTTCGGAACCTACGACATGAGCGGCAACGTTCGGGAATGGAGCTTCAATACCGTTGAGAGCGACAGGCGCTTTATTCTGGGCGGAGCCTGGCGAACTCAAACTTACCAGGCATCCGATCCTGAGGCGCTGCCTCCGTTTGACCGTTCCGAGCAGAACGGCTTTCGCTGCGTGCGGAACAGCGAGCCGCTTCCGTCAAACGCCACAGCGCCATTGGTGGGGTACGCACGGGATTTTTCCAAGACAAAGCCCGTGGCCGACGACGTTTTTCGGGCCTACCAGAGCATGTACGCTTACGATCGGAATCCACTGAACGCCCAGAGCGAAGGGATCGTGGAGAATACCGCAGATTGGACCAGGGAGAAACTCAGCATCGATGCGGGCTACGGAGGCGAACGCCTTCCTCTATTCCTGTTCTTGCCGAAGAATGTTCACCCGCCGTTTCAAACCGTATTGTTCTTCCCGAGCGCCCGCGTGAACTTGATGCCCTCCAGCCAGAATCTCGGCGATCTGCAATTTGTCGACTACATTATTCAGAGCGGCCGGGCGCTGCTGTACCCGATCTACGAAGGCACCTACGAGCGTGTGGGACATCGCGTAGCGCCGGGGGCCCACGGGGATCTTGATCTGACCATCCAGGAATCCAAGGAAGTGAGGCGCTCGGTGGATTACCTGGAGACCCGGGCGGACATCGACAAGTCTAAAATCGCTTACCTGGGGGTCAGCCAAGGGTCGGCGTACGGTGTGATTTTCGCTGCTTTGGAACCGCGGTTTCAGACCGTCATCTTCCTGGACGGAGGCTTTTTTCTGAACGACACATTGCCACCTAGGGACCAGGTCAATTTCGCCCCGCGCATCAAGAAGCCTGTGCTGATGGTGAATGGCCGGTACGATTTCACTTTTTCGCTGGAACGGGCCCAACTGCCGCTGTTCCGCATGCTCGGCACGCCGGAAGCCGACAAGCGCCACGTAGTTTTCGACACTCCTCACGACATCAGCCAGAACAAGGCCGGTTTGTCGAAGGAAGTGCTGGCCTGGCTCGATAAGTATCTCGGACGGGTGAACTAACGGAAGCCGTCCGTCCAGACTAGTTTTCGGTGGGCATCTTCTCGATGTGATCGATCACCAGCACGTCGAGCGGCGCTTTGCTCGATTCCAGCCTGAGCCCCAGTTTCTCCATGGCGTTGAAGAGAGAATCGTTAGACGCGGCCGCGGCTAACTGAAGATCTCGCGGCGGAAGGGCGACACCGGCTCCGATGGCCGACCGGATTAGCATGGCGCGGTAATCCTCATGCGAAAGTTCTAGCAGGAAATCGTATTCGCCCTTGAGGTTGGTTCTGTTGACCACCGGGCGGTCCATGAAGCGGGCGAGCACGTCGGCTATCGCGGGGGCTGTCAACTTCTTGCCTTCCAGCTTATCGTCGGCAAACGTGAAGTAGGAGCCGTGGCCGTAGTTAATGCTTACGCCTCTGCGTTCGCCCGCGGCAGCCACGTTAACGCCGCCACTTCCCGGGCCAGCGCTTTGGGAATCGTTGCTGGAATCGGGCGCGGACTCCTGCATCTTCACGCCGTCTTTTCCGATGACCATGGCGTAAACGGGGAAATCCTTGCTCTCGCGGTGCATTTTCATCTGGAAGCGGTCCTCCAGCAGCGCCTGCAACATGGCGGGGACATCTTTGGCGACGCCTCCGGCTGGAAGTTTGGCCGTAATGTCGAAGCGCTCCGACGAGATCCAATCCGGGCCGAAAACCTGATAGTTCTTCACGCGGTACGCGATCGCGATGTACTCTTTCAAGGAAAGAGCCGCGACGCTGACCTGCGAGCCATCGATGTGCACGCCCACACGGACCCGATCCACTCCGGCCGAGGCCGACGGTTTAATGGACGCGACCTCAAATTCCTGCCGCGCAGGCGGAGTCTGGCCCAACGCTACCACGGCCACAAGACATAGTCCGATATGCTGGATTGTCATATAAAAATGATACGATTCCACCGTCGATACCTGCTGGTTCTTGCTCTTGTGATGCGGTGCTTGGGCAGTTGGGGCTCATTGCTCAGGATCAAGCACCCTTGGGCGCCATCGATTTGGACACGCCTCTATCGCTGGACAAGCTGGCCGCGCAGCTTGCCACCAAGCGCGTGGTATTTGTCGGTGAGACGCATGACCAATACGAGGACCATCTGAATCAACTGGAGATCATCCGGCGGCTTCACCAGATGGAACCCAACCTGGCGATCGGGGTGGAGTATTTTCGAGCAGCCTTTTCAATCCCAGGTGGATGACTACATCGCCGGCCGAACCACGGAGCAGGACTTCCTGCGCGCCACCGGCTATTTTCAGAACTGGGGCTACGATTATCGCCTGTACGCGCCGATTTTTCGATTCGCCCGCGAGCAGCGGATTCCGGTACGCGCGCTCAACGTGCCGTCGGCTTTGCCTTCCGAAGTCGCGAAGGTTGGAGTGGCCGGGCTTTCCGAACAACAGCGCGCTTACCTGCCCAAGGAAATCCGCCCAGCCGGCCCCGGACTACCGGAACCGGCTGCGTGAAGCATATGAAGGGCATCCGTCGAAGAAGCCGAACGCTTTTGACCATTTCGTCGAGGCGCAATTGGTGTGGGATGAGGGTATGGCCGAAAGCGCCGCTGCGTATCTGACAGCCAACCCGGGCCGCCGGATGGTGGTTCTGGCCGGCGCCGGACATCTGCTCTTCGGGAGCGGGATTCCGAAACGGCTGGAACGCCGGACGCACGCCACCTACGCCATCGTGCTGAATAGCGGCGTAGAGGCCGAGCCCCAGATCGCGGACTACATTTTGCTGGGCAAGAAACGGGAGCTTCCGCCGGCCGGGGTTCTGGGTGTCAGCCTGGAAGAAAAAAGCGGGCAATGCAGAATCAATTCCTTCTCCCCAGGCAGCGCTGGCGAGAAAGCTGGGCTGAAGCGGGGAGATGTTCTGAGTGAGATCGACAGTCAAAAGATCACGCACGATCGCCGATCTGCACTTGGCGTTGTGGGACAAAAAACCCGGCGATCATGTGAAGGTGAGCGTGCGCCGGAAACGCCGGTTCGGAGCGGAGACTGAGCATAGCTTCGAGATCGAGCTGGCTGCGTCCGGGCCATCCCGCTGGAACACCGTAGGGAGAATCACGCGAGCGCCGCGCAATTGGGCTGGGGTTCGCCTCGGGTGTTTCGGCGCGTTATTGTTTCCGCGAGGGCCCATCGGCACGCTCACGAATGTGTTCCATAGTTTCTCCGACTCGGCGTGTCGGCCGCCGGGCACGAGGCTGGACCAATGCCCACGAACTCCCCAGGCATCGGCGATGTGAAATTGGAGACGAAATTGCAACGACGATACGAGGGTCCAATGTCACAGGGAGGTGACCACAATGACACTCCGAACTCTGTTCGAAAAACAAGTCTTCATTCGGCTGGACGACGCGGACACCGCCGTCATCTGTACTACGAAATGGCCGTTACTCTCCAGAATTAAGCGATTCGGCGTGGGCGATCGTGGGCGTGACTGTGGCGTTCCAGCCGCGGAACCGGAGTCAACAGTGCGGGTGGAGTCCAGAAGGACGCATCAAACCGCGGAGTGAGCCGGAAGTGGCAAATAGTTCACGATGGAGGTCGTATTATGCCGAAGACAGTAGTTGGACTTTTCAAAAAGCCTGGCCAGGTGGACGAGGTGATCCGTGAGATCGAAGGACTCGGTTTTCCGCGGAAGGACGTTCACGCGCTGGCGGAGCCGGCGACGTTTCCAGTCACCGGCGTGATGAGTTTCGCCCGTTTGGATTTCGAAGTGGAATTGATGCGGGAGCTTACCAGGATTGGCGCAACTCCAGCGGAGTCGCAAGCTTATGTCGATGGAATGCGCCGGGGCGGGGCATTGGTAATGGCGACGGGTTCGGACGAACGGGTGGATGCCGCCGCGGATGTGATTAACCGGCACGGTGCGGTGGGGATCGAGGAGACCAGCGGTGCGCAGCCACGATTGCCGGCGGTGGTTCGCGAGGGCACGAATCCGACACGCACGAGTGCGGTTCTAGCCGGCAGGGTCCGCGAGCCGGAGGGCGCTACTTTTTTCGTGTGGTAGGGAACGATTACTTCTCGCGGTTCAAAAGATCGTTGAGTATCGGTATGTCTTGCGGCCTTTTGTCAGAATCGGGAAGCGACTTGATATAGGCATAAATGTCGGCCAGTTGGGCGTCGGGCATCACCTTGGCTGTGTAGGGCGGCATGCCGCCCGGCTTATCGTGGGGGTGCCGAACGTATTTCATGAACGCTTCTTGAGTCAGCTTCATCGGAACCAGCCGTGCGCCCACGCCATTCTGTCCGGAAAAGCCGTGACAGGCGCTGCACATAAACTTTTTGTTGTATAGCTGCTTGCCTTGGGAAGCGTCTCCTGGCGGTGGCTGAGCGGCGGCGATAACAACTCCAAGAATTACGGCAGCCGCGATCGTTAGAATCCGTGACATATCCTTGTATCCACTCTTATCCGCGCGGTTGCGTGATCACGTCAATCAGCGCCGGCTCGCCGTTCTTCACCCGTTCCAAGCCGCGTTTGTAGGCGGCGGCAAGATCCTTGGGATCGCTGATGGGTCCTTCGGCATACATCCCGTATCCTTTGGCGATGCTGGCGTAATCGATTTCCGGATTCCATAGTTTGGTGCCGATGTACACCCGGTCGGCGCCCCGATTCATGACAGTGGCCTGGCGCTGCAGGCGCATCACTTCCTGGTGATAACCGCGATTGTTATGCATGATGGTGAGCAGTGGCGCTTTGTGATGCGCCGCGGTCCACAGCACTGCGGGGGCATAGTTCAGATCGCCATCGGTTTGCACGTTGATGGAAATGCGCCCGTGCTTTTTGTTCGCCAACGCCGCACCTACCGCCGCGCCTGCGCCATAACCCATACCGGCGCCGCCCTGCGCGCCGATGTAGTGGTAATGTTTTTCGAACGCCCACAGCCGCCGCGGCCAGCCACCCATGAAGCCATCCCAGGAGACCATGGACCAGTCTTCATTCTTGATGAACGGCCACAGCTCGGCATAGAGGCGGTTCAAGCTTACCGGACTCGCGTCCCAGCCGATGGCGGCCAGTTCGATGTCCTTGATCCTGATCCGGCGATGCACTTCCGCCAGCTTCTTGCCGCGCTCTTCGAACATGCGCTTGCGATCCGCGGTAACCAGCTTGCGGCATTCTTCAATCAGGGCCGGCAGCGTAGCTTCCGCGTCGGCGGCCATATCGATGTCGGATGCAATGTAACGATCGCCGGTGTCCTGGTAATTATTCTTCAGGTTCAAGATGGTCGACGAAATGTTGATCGTCTTTTCGCCCGGGCGCGCAACCGGCGGACTGTTTACCTCCAGCGCGAGTGTTACGTCGGCCTGCGTGCCGGGAATCCCAGGGCTGTACAAAGGATGGGTGAGCGGGAAGTTCATGCGGTCCCCTCCGCTTACTGGAGCTTGCAGAAGTTCAGCCAGCTCCACCAGCAGCGTCAGGCCCTGCGCAGTTCGCGCGGAACGGCCGGTAACAATCACCGGATTCTCGGCGTTCACCAGCAGCTTCGCCGCTTCCCGAACCGATCCCAGATCGCCCGAAGGAGGCTGGATTGGTTTGAATTTGGGGACGCGAAGATGGGGCTCCCGGTTGGTCATTTCCTGAAGGTCTTCATCCACGATCAGCAGCGTGGGACCCATGGGCGGCATGGTCGCAATGGTGTAGGCCTTCTGCGCGGCGTTGGCAAAATTGTCGAGCGACTTTGGCTCGTCGTCCCACTTGATCATGTCGCGGACCATGGCCGCCATATCTTGCGCGTTGTGGGCCGGCACCGCATGCCCCCAGTTTCCGGCGATCATATAAATCGGAACGCGATCGGCATAGGCGTTGAAAATGGCCATGGATGCATGCTGGATTCCGACGTCGGCGTGGAGCAGCACCAGCATCGGCTTGCCTTCGATCTTGGCGTAGCCGTGCGCCATGGAGACGGCCGACTCTTCGTGACAGGCGGTCAGGAATTCGGGCTTGGTGTTGTTGCCGTAATTAATCAGGGATTCGTGCAGACCTGCAAAACTGGTGCCCGGATTTGCCACGACATACTCAAAATCGAGCCCCTTCAGCACGTCGACCATGTAGTCCGAACCCGGGCTGAGCTCGATCCCGTTGATACCGGGGATGGGCCGGCCATTCCCGACATCGGCGTTCAAAGCCGCTTGCGTGGGAACCGGCGCGGTGCCGTTCCCGCCCGCTCGTTGTGGACGCTGCTGTGCGCTGGCCTCCGGCGGTTTGGCGACCAGCGTCGCGGCGCCCGCGGCGGCGCTTTTGAGAAATCCGCGCCGGCCTACGGGACCTTTGTTTTTGGAGCCGTTCCGGGATTTCGCCATGATCGTTCTCCTCGTTCACTCGCGGTACATCTTAGACTACATCCGCTCCGGCCAGAACGGGACGCGTCCGGGGTTATTTGTGGTGACCGCTTTTCTTCCCTTCTACGCGATCGTCAATCCATCCCAGAATCAAGTCGGCGAGCTGTAAATTGTTCTTGTCCTGCATCATCATGTGGCTGTTTCCGTGAATGCCCATTTTCGGCAGGTACATCATGCGCGCGTCGCCGCCCGCGGCTTTCACCTGGTCGATGAACTTATTGCAACTATCGAGATTCGCCGGCCAGATGGAGCCAAAGGGGCCTGGGATATCGGACAGGTGATCGCCGAACATCACCAGGATGGGGATTTTTGAAAGCGTCGCAATCTGCTCGGGCTTGAGCGTGGTGGTGCAGCCCATCTCAATGGACACGATGCCTTTGACCCCCGCTGGGTTGGTCATGGCTGCTTCTTCGGGAAAGAAGCCGGACTCGGAATGGCCGATCAAGACCGCGCCATGCAGTTGAACCGCTAACGCGGCCATGTTGCTAAAGGTTGGATTGGGCGTCGGGAGAAACCCGTTCAGATCCGGGATCATTTGTTTGTAAAGCTCGTCGGCCGACTGTACTGGGAATTGTTCGTCCGGAAAGGCGTTGTTGAAGGTAGGACCAAAGCGAAACAGAACCCAGGACGTCTGATGGCTGGCCATGAATATGTTGGGAAGCTCGCTGGGCGGACGTCTACCCAGCTTGACGGCGTTGATCTTAGTGGCGTCGAAGCCGGAGCGGGCGCGCGAGGATTGGTCCGCCAGATAGACCGAGCGATTCTTGCGCACGAAATATTCGTTCCATCCCATCCGTCCATCGGGGGTTGTTTCCCAGGTCTTGCTGCTGAGGCAGCAGCCGTGGACCATCACCACCGGCGTATGCTGATCGCCCTTGAGCGGGATCTGATACTGGACGTACATCTGATTAATGGTTACGTCGCCTTCCACTCCGGCGCCGGGGCCGTTGCTGCTGCCGCTCAGATCCTTGGAAGTCTTGGTCTCACCCCCGACGAAGAAACTTCCTTGGGACGCCAGAACCAGCGGTTTCGGTGTTTCGCCGGCATAGATGGTGGTTGCAGCCGCCAGGATTACGGCGCATATGCCAATACCCGTTTTTATCGTCATCGTTTCTCCTCGTTGTTCGCGCGGTACATATAAGATTACATCCAAGCGGGCCAGAGGCGGGCGGGTCCGCTAAATCCTGGATGATGGATTGACGGTGGTCGTGGCCAGAGCGGGAAGCTGCCTACGCTTTGAACACATAGCGCATGACGAAATAAAACAATAGGAGATAGAGAGCCACGATAGAGAACCGATGCCAGTCTCGTTTGGTTTTTGGCCACCAAAGCAAAGTGGCGACCATTGCCAAGAAGACGTGTGGAACTATGACCGCAGCCTGAAGCCAGCGCGGCCACTGTGAATAGACCATCGGATGGATTCAATTTTACGCTGCCTCCCAGAGCCGCACGTCAGCGGGATACATGCGCTACAATGAGAGCTACACAGGAAGTTGATCCGCAACCCCCTCTCCCCTTACCGGTAGTCGGCTCGTCGATTCTCATCCGCAAAATCAAAAAATGAAAAGTTTCTCTGAACTCCCCCTTTCCGCTCCTCTTCGGAGCAATCTGGCAAAGCACGGCTTTGTCGACCCCACGCCCGTCCAGGCGTTGGCCATTGAGCCTGCACTCGCCGGACGCGACCTGGTGGCTACCGCGCAAACCGGCACTGGTAAAACCCTCGCGTTTGTCCTTCCGATCCTTCAGATCCTTGGTGAACTTCCCAAGCAGCCTTCCACCGGCCCCCGGGCCATTGTCTTGAGCCCCACGCGCGAGCTCGCCATGCAGATCAACGACACGTTCGCCAAAATGGCGGCCGGTACCGGCATTCGCGCTTCCATCGCCGTCGGCGGTCTGAGCGAGAATGCGCAATTGAGATCGATTCGCAACGGCGCGCAGGTGCTGATCGCGACGCCTGGACGGCTGTCGGATTTATGGGCCGAAACCTGGTGGACCTCCGCCATGTCCGCATCCTGGTTCTGGATGAGGCCGACCGCATGCTCGACATGGGCTTCCTGCCCACCGTCAAGAAGATCATCGCGGCCACGCCGTCCGATCGCCAGACCTTGCTCTTCTCGGCGACTATCCAAAGCTCTGTAAAACACCTGGTGCAGACGCACGTTCGCGACGCTGTGCGCATCGAAGTGGGCGACACCTCCAAGCCGATCGAAAAGATCGAACTGCATCTTTATGAAGTGGAGCAGGACCGCAAGCTGGGTCTGCTGCAATCGATGCTCGACCGGGAGCAAGGCTCGTTCCTGGTGTTCGCGCGCACCAAGCACGGCGCCGACAAGCTGGCGAAGAAGCTGGCACGGGAAGGCCTGAAGACTACGGCGATCCACGGCAACCGCAGCCAGAGCCAGCGCACTCAGGCTTTGCGCGGCTTCCAGGACGGAGACTATCGGGTGCTGGTGGCTACCGATGTCGCATCACGCGGGATTCACGTGGAAGGCATCGCACATGTGGTGAACTACGATCTTCCGCAAGTTCCCGAAGACTTCATTCATCGCGTGGGCCGAACGGGACGCGCCGGCGCTACCGGAACCGCATCGACTTTCGCCACGCGGTCCGAGCGCTCGCAAATATCCCAGATCGAACGGACGCTGGATGCCAAACTGGTGCGCTGCCAGGTTCCAGCGGACCTTCCGGTGGAGAAGCACGGTGACAAGCATTCCGCGCCGGTGATCGTAATTCCTTCGGCCGCGCCTCACGGAAAGAGGCAAGTCCGATCGTTCGCGCCGCGCGGTAAGAGCGGCCGCCGCGTGCGCCGCGCCGTATAAAACATTACTGTTTCAAAATGTTACAGGCTGGGTTTGTGGGCCAGCTCCCGATTCATCCAGGCGAGATAGCGTTCCGAGCCGTCCACGATGGCGAGCGCGATCACTTCCGGCACTTCATAGGAGTGCAGCCGCTCGATCTCCTCGCGTAATTCATTGAGCAGCGCGCGGCTGGTCTTGATCGCAAGCAGCACTTCCTCTTCGTCTTCGATAGCTTCTTTGCCGTCCGCGTCTCTCCAGTGATACACGCTGCGAACTCCGGGCATCACGCTGACGCAGGCCGCGAGCCTTTTCTCCACCAGCGCGCGCGCTACTCGCTGCGCCTCTTCGGCTGAAGCGCAGGTGCTGAGTACAACAATCTTGTCGGTCATATCATTTTTTTCGATGTTCCTCTGGATCTTTTGGCAAAAGAGGATTATAAACAAATGTAAGGACTCATACCGGATCTTAAGAGTTGTATTGTTCATGACTAGTTCCGTAGTTCGTGCAGTTGTCATTGTTGCCTTCGCATTGATTGGCGCTTATGGGCTGGCGGAGCTGCGCGGGCCGCAAGGCCTTCCGGCTCTCAAGGAGAAGTGGAACGAGATCCGCCAGCTGGAAGAAGAGAACGCCAATCTCCAGCGCGAGAACGATTACCGGCGGGAGCGCATCAAGAAGCTGGAAAGCAGCACGTCCGAACAGGAGCTGGAGATTCGAAAGAAGCTCAAGCTTTTGCGGCCTGGCGAAACGTCGTTCATATTACCGGAGCAGCCCAAGCCGATGTTGCCGGATCCAAAAACGGATTCCTCCTCATACTCGGGCGCAGACTCAAATTAGCGCGTGGTGATCGAGCGGTCCGGAACCGGATCCCAATTGAGGATTGTTTCGAATCGCTGCGGTGATGTAACGTTTGGCCCGCCGAATTGCTTCGTCAAGCTCGTGACCGGAGGCCAGCGACGCGGTGATGGCCGCGGAAAAAGTGCAGCCGGTCCCGTGGGTGTGGCGAGTTTCGATTCGCTCGGCTGGGAACTCGGTCCATTCGCCCCGGTGGAAGAGTATGTCGGTGGGATCGCCTTGCAGATGGCCGCCTTTCACCAAGACCGCCTGTGGTCCCAGTGCGGCCAGCTTTTCGGCGGCCTGGCGCATGCTTGCGGGATCGCGAACTTCAGCGCCGGTCAAAAGGGACGCTTCGTCCAGGTTGGGCGTCAGCAAAAAAGCATTTGGCAACAAAAATGTTTTGAGCGCTTCGATGGCGTCCGGCGCCAGTAACGGGGCTCCGTTTTTGCTTGCGATGACGGGATCCACTACCAAGGGGAACGGAAAATCCCGGGCCAGGGCCGCCACCGCTGCGATGATCGCGCGATTGCCCAGCGCTCCGGTTTTCGCGGCGGCGGGCGGAATGTCGCGGATCACGGCGCGAATCTGATCGGCCACCAGCTCCGAATCCAGGCATTCGACGCGCGAGACTCCGCGCGTGTTCTGTACGGTGATCAGCGTGATGACGGCTTCGCCATAAACGCCGAACTGATGAAATGTTTTGAGGTCGGCTTGCACCCCCGCGCCGCCGCTGGCATCGGAACCGGCGATGGTGAGCGCGGCCGGTTTCTTAGTTAGGGACATCCAACCCCAACTGCCCGAGCAGGCTCCGGTAGACGGGTTCAGAGTGCAGACTGGAAAGCGCCGAATCCACAGGAAGAGTCACCAGGTAGAGTTCGCGCTTCTGGTAGGAGGCGTTCAGAAAATCCAGAGCGTCACGCTTTCTGCCGAGCATCGCCGAGGTTTCGGCCACGCGAAAGGCGGGATAGCGTCCTTGAATGCTGAACTTCTTCTGCGCCCGCAGCAAACTATCGAGCATGCCTTGCCAGCCGCCCGCGGTAAAACCCTGCTCAGCTTCGGCGGCGAGGGCAAGCTCGACGGCATCGTGCGACGATTCGGCCGCCTGGTGCGATTCCAGCAAATAGTTTCGACAATCCTTCGAAGCGAAATAGATGTAGGAAAGATACAGATGAGCCGAGCGAAAAGACGGTTCCGCGGCTTCAATTTGCCGCAGTTGTTCCAGGGCCTGTGCGCGCTTGCCCTGATAGAAAAGCAGCAAGCCTTGGTCGGCCAGGATGGATCGCGAGTCGGGTTGAAGCTCGCGTGCACGCCCCATTTCATCGGAGGCTTCGGCCAGGCGGCCTACCGACATCAACGCCGTCGCGTACCAGTGGTGGGCTTCGGCATAATTCGGATTCAGCTCCACGGCGCGTTTGAATTCGCGCTCTCCGCCCTTCAAATCGAGCGATCCGTAGAACAGATCGAAACCGAGCGAGCTGTGGGCCTCGGCCAGCGAGTCGTCCAGTTCCACGGCCTTCCGGGCGGCAGCCAGCGCCCGGGGCCAAGCCTCGCTGTCGGGCATGGCGGCGAACTCGCGCAGCAAGCCGTAACAATCCGCCAGACCAACGTAAGCTTTGGCGTAACCGGGATCGGCAACGACGGACTGGGTGAAGTAATCCACCGCCTTTTGGAGATCTTCCGGGGTGCGTTTGTTCCAGTAATAGCGGCCTTCCAGGTACAGTTTCGCGGCTGGGGATTGAGCGGACTTGGGCCGAACGGGCAGCGTTTTAGCCCATACTTTGCCGATGGCATCGCGCCATGCACTCCATGAAAGGGCAACGAGAGACAGGGCGCCGGCCAGCAGCACGGCAGCGACAACCCAGCGGATATTCATCGTCCTAGGGGACGAAGCGGAAGGCGCAGCTTGAACCTTGCCCGAGAAGACCGGCAAGTAGGAGCCTTTGGGCAAATCGATTCGAATGGGATCGGTTTTGCCGGCTGTCTCGTAATATTCGTGCAGCTTGAAGCGCAGCAAGCGAGCCTGGACGCGGACCACCGGATCGACACGCGGATCAAAATCCGGGCCACGGCCGAACACCTGGACGCCAACCTCAATTTCCTTGGGAGCGTCGGTGCGTCCGGCGAGACGCTGGTCTACCGCGAATCGAAGAAACTGAGCCAGGCGCGGAGACCGCAGGAAGGCGGGAGTGGCAAGAATGCGGTTGAGGGCAGTGTTTATTTCGTTCGAGTCGAGCATCCCTAACCCGCTGATAACACAGCCAACGTTGCGCGTATACTACCGTAAAACCCTGGCTGTTTTGCTTAAAGAGCTTCATTATAACGTACTGCCCAGACAATTCCGCAGCCAGGGAGGCGGGTTTGATGAAGAAGTTGGTCCTTTTGCTTTGTGCCAGTACTGTAGGTTTGCTGGCGCAGGCCCACCGTCGCGGCAGTTTACGATGCCGCTCCAGGCGGCCGTGGGGATCAAGGACAGGACGATGTGTCCGGGCGGACTGGTGGCGATCTATGGCACAGGCTTCGGGTCGGGCGCGGCCTCCACGGTAGTTGTGACCGTAGGGGGCGAGTTGCCGGTTGGTTCCACTACCCTTACGGTAACCACCGGCGGGGGGACATCGGCGCCAGGCACCGTTGGAGAGTAGCAAGTTGATTTTTAAATGGCCACCGGAGTTCCGGAGGGCGATGCGGTTCCGATTTTGGTCTCGATGCCTGGAAGCACGACAGATTCGGCGACGTTGGCGGTGCATTCCAGATAGAGGTGCATTCCAAGTGGATGCGAGGCAAGTGAGTTAGCCCCGGGGGGGTCAGCCCGTTGGTCTTAAACCAAGATGCCGGCGAGACGCTGTACGGTTTCAAAGGTATCGGCTTCGTTTGCGGTCTTGTCGGTGCGATAGCGCTTTACTCGGGCGAAACGCAAGGCAAGACCACTCACGTAGCGCGGGCTGACCTGGATTTCATTGAAAGCGATTTCGACCACCAGCTCGGGCTTAACGTACACGGTGTATTTGTCGCGGCCGATTTCCAGGCGCAAGAATTCCTGAGTCTGCCACTTGAGCATTTCATCGGTGAGACCTTTGAAGGTTTTCCCGAGCATGGCGAATCCGCCTTTTTGGGTGTCGCGCGCGCCCAGATGCAGATTGCTGAGCCAGCCTTGGCGCCTTCCGTTGCCCCACTCGGCGGCCAGAATGACGAGATCCAGAGTGCGGGCGCGCTTTACTTTGACCCAGCTTTGCCCGCGCGCTCCGGCGGCGTATTTGGCATCGATCGCTTTGGCCATGATGCCTTCATGGCCGCGCGCCAGGGCCTGTTCGAGAAACTCGTCCGCGGCCTGCGCGTCCCCGGTGACGATGTGCGGGATCAGATGCGCGCGCGAAAGTTCGGAGAGCGCGGCGAAGCGGCGGGATTGTGGTTCGTCCAAAAGCGGGGCGCCGTTGAGATACAGCAGGTCGAACCAGAATGGCGTCATGGGCAGCTCCTGCCGCGTGCGCTCGACATCCAGTTTGCGCCCGAAGCGCCGCATGGTGATCTGGAAGGGCTGCGGGCGGCCGTCGGGTTGGAGACTGATCACTTCGCCATCCAGGATGAGATCTTTGGCCGGGAGCGCGCGTGTGAGTTCGACTAGTTCAGGGACTGCGGGCGTAACGTCTTTCAAGCTGCGGGAGTAAACAATGACGTCGCCGCCTGATTTGTGAACCTGCACGCGCGCGCCGTCCATTTTGTATTCGAGTGCGGCTTCGCCCACGCAGGCCAGTGCTTCGGGAACATCGTCGGCCGATTGCGCGAGCATGGGCTGGATGGGCCGAAACAATTGGACCTCGTATTGTGCCAGCCCGGATTCGCCCTGTTCGAGCGCCGCTCGCGCCACGCGCGCGATGTCGCCGGCCATCATCGCGGCCCGGCGAACGCGTTGGGGGGCGAGACTGGACGCTTTGGCGATGGCCTCCAGCATGATTCCTTCGAGCGCGCCCTGGCGGAGCTCGCCCGCGAGCAAACCGGTGAGGAACTGCTGTTCGGCTTCGGTGGCGCGGGAGAACATCGATTGCAGCAGTTCCAGGCGGCGGCGCTGGGAACCGCTGCCGCTAATTTCGGTGAAGCCCTGGAGGATGCGATCTACATCCAGGATTTCGAGCGAGGGATTGGCCGAGGGAGAAATGCGAGCGTCGCGCAGGGCGGCGTAGCCGATGCCGATGCGTCCCTGGCGAGTTTGGCCGGAGAGAAACGGGACGACGATTTCAATCTCCTGCGGGCTGAGCTGGCGGAGGAGGCGGGCGAGAAGGTCGATCTTTTCGAGTCGCTTGGTGGTGTCGGCGACGCGGCGCGAGGTGTCAACCACGCTCGAGAGCAACATGCTCGCAGGATAGCTGATGCATGGCTGGAAAGGGGCTAGTTTCCGATGGGGATCTGTTGCGCGGTGGTGGTGTCCAGCAAATTATTGATCTGGACAGTCACCCATCCGATCTCAGCCTCATTTCCGCTTACGGGAAACTCCGCCAGCACTTGGAACGAGCCGCCGGCTGGGGTGGTGCTGAAATATTGTTGGAAGGCAGAGGTGGCGTCGACGTCGATGGCGCCCTGCGGCAACGCCTTGCCCGTGATGTCGTAAAAGGTGAACGCGAGTTGCGATGCGGTATAGGTGTTGTCGAAGCCGGAGAATGCGACGTTGATGGAGCCGAAGAGGCGGACTGCGGTAGCGCTATCGAGGTTGATGGGGGCGGGAGGAATGATCAGCGTGGCTTGCTCGGTGACGTTGGAGAGGGTGAGCGTGAACGTGAGGGTTCCGGCCGTGGTTCCGGTCTGGAATGCCATGCTGGATTGGCCGCCGATGGTGGCTGCCGTGGCGCCGATAGCGACGGTTACTGACGCGGTGCGCAGAGGTCCGGACAAAAACTGCACGGCCGCATCATCGGTGACGCCTGTAATGCTCGGCAGAAATGCCATGGTGAGTAGTCCGGTGCCGCTGACTTTGGAGGCTGACGCGAGCGGGATGGTGATGCTGTTCTGTTGCGCGCTGGCGCCTACGGTGGAGGCGAAGACGATGGAAGCGCTGGGGAGCAGTGGATTCAGACCCTGTCCGGTGAGAGCGAAGGTGCGGCCGCCCACCGTGAGTGTGCCTTGATATAACGTGCCTGATTGCGGGGTGAACTTGATCTGGAAGGGCACGGATTGTCCGGAGCCAATGGAAACGGGCGTGTTCAGGCCGATGGGCCCGCTGAAACCGCTGCCGGAAACTACCACGCTCGCGACCGTGACGCTGCTGGCGGCTGAATTGGTCAGCACGAAACCCTGTGTCGAACTGGCCCCCACATCTACAGATCCAAAGCCGATGGTGGCGCCCGCGATGAGGGGAGTCTGGCTGCCCGAGAGCGTGAGGGCGGCTGCGGCGGCGGAACTTCCCTGAAGCACGATGCTGATCGTATTTACGGCGAGGAAGGCGCTAAAGGAACCGGTAGTTGTTGGAGTGAAACTGACGTCGAATTCGGCTTCCGACGTCAAGCCGACGTAGGGAGCGAGAATGTAGGGCAGCGATGGCGCCGATACAATGGTGAACCCGTCGCCTGACAGCGCCAAGGTGGAGAACGTAGCGGCACCGGCGCCGATATTGCGCACGTGAAATCGCGTTTCGAGCGTGTCGCCGGGCGAGGCTGCGCCGACGTTCACGAGCGCGCCCACCGGAGTGTCGTTCGTTCCGTCGAACTGGAAAACTTGAAGCTGGGCCAGAGCCACAAGCGGCAGCAGGCCAGCGAAAAGGAGCGCGCGCAGGATCATTTGGCGCGCTCGGGAAGCTGATACAATCCTTCGCGGCCGGGCGTGGTCCGGATGGCGAAACGCGCGCCGCCCGCGAGATCGGTGAGCTGCACCCAGTCCTGATTCATTTGCTGCATTGAGAATCTGGCGGGCAGGGATGCGGCGATCCGGACTTCCGAGCCGCCGGTTCTTCGAACGACGATTCCGCCCGTATCGCGATAGAGCAGATCGCCAGTGGGGAGCGCCAGCAAAGGGCCATGTACGCCGACCAGCGCGTTTTGTGAAACGCCCCCCAACGTGCCGAGCGAAAGGTGCAGTTCCCAGATGTTGTCGTTTTGCTGAACGAGAAGCGCTGCTTCGAAGGGAGTGGGAAATGCGACGGCAAGGACATCTTGCGCAGCTATTTCTGGATCATTCAGCGAAACCGGCGCAAATGCGCTCCCGAGCCACTCGATCAGCACGTTGCTGGATGCGATATACGCAAGTGCCGTGGTGCCGCCGGGAGAAAATGCAAAGAGCGCCGGCCCCGGTGCCGCATCCATGGATGCAAGGACCTTCCCTGTTGAGTCAAACGCGGCCAGAGACGATTCGGTCTTCAACAGGCCGATGGATCCGGAGAATGCCGCGGTGACGATGTGGCCGGCGACAGCCGGTCCGAGAATGAAATTGCCCGCCAGACCGTAGGCCGGCCGCAGAGCGCGGGCGCTGTCTTCTATAAATCCGAGTTGCGGCGGCGCGATGGCCGGTTGCGCCCAGGCGCCCGCGGCCAGGAAAAAAATGGACAGGAGCCGTTTCCGCGCCATCACGGGTGTCCTACCGTAATGCTGGGCGTTCCCACGCTGAGGCCGGTGAGAGCGGGAGTGGACGAACTGGCCGGCCCTTGCGAGCGCAGGAACGCATACGCGCCGCCCGCGGCTGCACCGCCCGCGATTGCTGCGAGCCACAGCCACTTATGTCCTTTGTGGGACACCGTGAATACGCCTTCTCCGCCGGCCTTGGGAGCGGTGCTATCGCTCAGGTATTGCGTGCTGACGATGCCCGCGCGCGCCTGACCCTTGAGAGCGGTGATGTGGATCTGGACCGGTCCGGGCGTCTTGTTCCATTGCATGCCCCAGACCGAAGCGCGGCCGTCGGGCCCGGTGACCACCACCTCGGTTCGCAGGCCGGAGTTGAACGTCCCGGTGGCTCCCTGGTCGGGGAGGCGAAAGCTGACAGAAGCCATATTCACGGGGAGGCCAGCTTCGTCGGTAACCAGGACGGTGAGGCCGCGCGTGGCGCGCGAGCCGGTGCGATAAGTGACGCCTTCGCCTTCCACCACGCGCAACTGCACGATGACGGAGGCTTCAGCGGAAACAGCGAACGCCAGGGCGCAGCAGAGAACACTGCGAGCGACGGTGATTGCTTGGGATTGCACGCACTATTGGTGCGGCAAGAAATCGGATTCTCTCAGGGGAAACGCGCCAGGCGGAAACGGCTAAGAGCCTGAGACCCGTCTCGACGCCTTTTAAATATATGGAATAACTCGCGCTCACACGATTGTGAACGCGGCACGCGTAGGCGCGTGCGCCACGTTGGCGGCCGCGCAATGGGAGCGCTATTTCCTTACAAGTGCAAAGGGTGCAGTGCGCACCACAAAAGAGGCGAGGAACTGCTTCGCGCCACACTCCGTTTTGCGCGCAGTTTCTTCAGTAGCTCTAAACTATTGCGTGCTCGCCTGGCCTAGCTGAGAAGTGGTTTGGCTAAAGTGATGCCACTGGCCATCGGGCTGGTAGCTGGCCTGCGGCGGAGGCGCATTGTTCGGCGACGGTGCAGGAGCCGAGTTCTGTTGCGCCCCGTTCTGCGGCGGAGGAGGTGGTGGATAGCCGTTCTGCTGCTGTGGCGGGTAGCCTTGCCGCTGGTTGGCAGGCGGCGGACCATATGGCTGTTGCTGCTGCGGCGGTCCATATTGATATTGCTGTTGCTGAGGGGGATATTGCTGTTGCGGAGGCGGATCGCCATAAGGATCCGGGGCGTATGCGTAGGGATCGGCGTAATAAGGGTCTGTGTAGTAACCGCCGTAGTATGGATATCCGTAAGCGTATGGGTATCCGTAATAGCCGCCATAGTAGGGATAGCCGAATCCAAAGCCGAAGCCCCATCCGCCATAGCCATAGCCGCGTCCGTAACCGTAGCCACCACGATAGCCGCCGTAGCCGCCACGATAGCCACCTACCGCGCCACCGCGATATCCGCCTCCCACCGCGCCGCCGCGATATCCACCGCCGCCTACGGCACCGCCCCGAAACCCACCTCCGCCTACAGCGCGGCCCCCGCCGCCACCCCCATGGAAGCCTCCACCGCCGCCTCCATGACCGCCGCCGCCCCGTTGGGCGAAACACATCGTGGTAGCAAACATGAGCGAGATGAGTGCGATTTGCAATGAGCGCATACGGAACTCCTGAGCCCAACCTTCTCCGATTGTAAGACGCGGGACGCTTACGTTCGGATACCGAATTCTATCGCGGAATGATTAGCTTTTCCACATATTTCCCGATCAGGTCGACTTCGACATTGATCGCCGTTCCCGGGCCGTAGCTGTGCATAACGGTGTTTTGGTAAGTGTGGGGGATGATGGCGACGCCGATGACATCGTTCCCGATCGACGCTATGGTCAAACTGACGCCATCTAAGGTGACCGAACCCTTGTGGATCAGATAGCGGTCGAGATCGTGCGGGATCCGGACCATGAGCCACCAATTGCCGTCGGGCAAGGGGTTGAGCGCGAGGAACTCGGCCGTGCCATCGACGTGGCCTTGCACGATGTGGCCGCTCAGCCGGTCGCCCACCGCCGCGGGCCGCTCCAGATTCACGAGCGAGCCCTCGCGCAATGCGCCAAGATTCGAGACGGCCAGTGTTTCGGGCGAAAGGTCGCACCAGAAGCCGTCGGGCTGGATATCGACGGCGGTGAGGCAGACGCCGTTGACGGCGATGCTGGCGCCTTCTTTTGTATCCGCGAGCACGAGACGGCATTGGATGCGCATACGATGGCCCGCGACGGCGACGGTTCCCACTTCCTCAATGATGCCGGTGAACATTTACGTCACCCCGCTTATTTCACGACGTAAGCTTCCACGGCGAATTCGTCGGGTGGGATGGAATGCAGGCGAACGCGATCGAATTGAATGGCGTCGGTGCGGCGCAACCGGCCGGTTCCGCCGGCCACCGGGAGCGACTGCAGGCCACCCAGGATCTTCGGAGCGTAGTAGAAGAAGATTTTGTCGACCATGCCGGATTCGAGCGCCGCCCAATTGAGCTTGCTTCCCGATTCGATCATGAGAGACCGGTATTGCTGGCTCGCGAGCCAGGCGGGGAGCTGGGTGAGGTCCGTACGGCCATCGGGTCCATCGAACACCAGCACGCGAATGCCCCGGTATTCGAGCGCGCGGCGGCGCTCGTCGGAGGCGGCAGATGTAGTGATTACCGCGACGTCGCCATTGGCGCCCGCGATGATGCGCGAATCGAGTGGAACGCGGAGCGTGGAATCGGCCACGATGCGGAGCAAGGGGCGGCTGCGCTCGCGGCCCGTACGGTCGGTGAGGCGGCAATCGTCGGAAAGCACGGTGCCGATGCCGGTGAGGATTGCGTCGGCGTTGTGGCGGATTTCCTGTACGTGAGCGCGGGCGCGGTCGCTCGTGATCCAGCCGGTGTTGTCTTCGGGCGCAGCGATCTTGCCATCCAATGTCAGCGCCGCTTTCAATGTGACGAGGGGAAGGCCGGTGCGCATCGAATGGATGAAGGCTTCATTCAAGCGCGCCGCTTCGTCCGTATATTCGGACGCAATTTCCACCTCAATGCCGGCTTCGTGCAGGCGCCGAAATCCCTGGCCGGCCACCTGAGGATTGGGATCTTGCATGGCGGCAATCACCCGCGCCACCCCCGCGCCGACCAACGCATCGGCACAGGGAGGCGTGCGTCCATGATGAGAGCACGGCTCCAGCGTGATATAGAGCGTGGCTCCGCGCGATTCCGCGCCGGCTTCTTCAAGCGCGATCACTTCGGCGTGCTTGGCCTGCGCGTAGGTGTGGAATCCGCGGCCGACGATCTGGCCATCCTTCACCAATACGGCGCCGACGGCAGGGTTCGGGCTGGTGCGTCCCAGGCCCTGGCGGGCCAGTTCCAGCGCTTCGTCCATGAGGGGGCTTCTCATCATTTCATCATTGGCTTGTGATTAAGCGAAGAGGGAAGCGATGAATTTGTCGGGTTCGAACGGCAACAGGTCGGACGCTTGCTCGCCGACGCCCACGTAGCGGATGGGCAGGTTCAGTTCGCGGGCGATGGCCACCACCACGCCGCCTTTCGCGGTTCCGTCCAATTTCGTTAAAACCAGGCCGGTGACGCCGCTCGATTCGGTGAATTTGCGCGCCTGTTCCAAGCCGTTCTGGCCGGTGGTGGCATCAAGGACCAGCAGCACTTCATGCGGGGCCGCGGGAATCACCTTGGCCGCGGTGCGGCGCATTTTTTCGAGCTCGGCCATCAGGTTGGTCTTGGTGTGCAGACGGCCGGCCGTGTCTACGATGACGTAGTCCATTTTGCGCGCCTTGGCGGCTTGTAGCGCATCGAAGACCACGGCGCTGGGGTCGGCGCCGGGCGATTGCCTGATCACGTCGGTGAAAGTGCGCGTGCCCCAAACCTGCAATTGCTCGACGGCGGCGGCGCGGAAGGTGTCGGCGGCACAGAGCAGCACGCTGCGGCCTTCGGACTTGTAGCGGCTGGCCAGTTTTCCGATGGTTGTGGTTTTGCCCGCGCCATTCACACCCACGACGAACACGACGGCCGGCGGTTCGGCCACATGCGGCACCGGGCGCTCGGCGGATTCCAAAACTTCCAGCAGATGCTGCGCGATGAGCTGCTTGATTTCGCCCGCGTCGGCGAGTTGCTTGCGGTCCGCTCGCTGGCGGATGCTTTCGAGAACCTCACTGACTGTGTTCACACCGATGTCGGCGGTGATGAGCGCGTATTCCAGCTCGTCAAGAAGATCGGCGTCGATTTCCTTGCGGCCGGCGACGGCGTCTTCCAGGCGATCCAGCAGGCCCGAACGCGTCTTCTGGATGCCGGCCTTCAGGCGTTCCAGCAGGTTGGGTTCTTGTTCTACGGCGCCGAATAAAGTCTGGATCATGGAGAGAGAAGTAAGGCGATTCTATTGTAGCCGGACTTGATCCAGGCTTGAGACCACAAGGTCGGGCGCGAATCCCAGTTGATCCACGGGTCGCCCGGATCGATTGCACCAGCAAACGCGGTACCCGAAGGCCTTGGCGCCCGAGGCGTCCCATGCATTGGATGAAACGAAGAGGATCTCCTCCGCAGGCAAATGAAGCGCGTCTGGTCCGAGCTGGTAAACCCTGGGAGACGGTTTGTAGGTTTTCAATGGATCGACCGAAATAATGCGGGTGAAATGGGACACCAGCCCATTATGTTGAACCGCGGCTTCCAGCATCGCGGGCGTGCCATTGGAAAGAATGGCGCGCGGGAAATCGTGGAGAGCTTCGAGAGCGGCTTTTGCATCCGGGAACACGGCGGGCGTGAGGTATGCATTGAGAAGCTGCTGAATCTGAGGCTCGCTCGCTTCTATTTGAAGTTGCGCCAACGCGGTGCGGAGGGCGGCTTCGGTGACGTGCCAGAAATCCTCATAGCGGTCCATGAGCGCGCGCAGCCAGGTGAATTCGAGCTGCTTTTGCCGCCAGAGTTGGGAGAGAGCCTGGAGATCGCCGCCGATGGAGGCGCCGGCGCGCAGCACCACCGAGTGGACGTCGAACAACGTCCCATAAGCGTCAAACAAGAAAGCGCGATATTTTTTCAGCTGGCTGGCCACTCTCCAGTTTACCTGCCCGAAGGGAATTGGCCTACACTGGTGAAAGCATTCCCGAAGAGTTTCCGATGCCGCATGACCAAAAAATCGTGGTCGTGATGCCTGCTTACAACGCAGCCAAGACGTTGCGCATCACGTATGCCGACCTTCCGCCGGCCCTGGTGGATCAAGTGATCCTGGTGGACGACGGGAGTTCCGACGATACGGTCAAGATCGCCCGTGAATTGGGCTTGGAACTTTTCGTTCATAATCGCAATTACGGTTATGGTGCGAACCAAAAAACCTGCTATCGCGAAGCGTTGAAAGCGGGCGCGGAAATTATCGTGATGGTACATCCGGATTATCAATACGATCCCAAGCTGCTGCCGCAGGTGGTTGAGCCGATCGAGCGCGATGAGGCGGACGTGGTGCTAGGGTCGCGGCTGATGGCGGGGAACCCGATGCGCCAGGGCATGCCGTGGTGGAAATACGTATCCAATCGGTTCCTGACGTTTTTGGAAAATCGGGTGTTTGGGCTCCAGTTGAGTGAATATCACACCGGTTATCGGGCGTACCGGCGCGCCGCGCTCGAGGCGGTAAATCTCGAAACAAATTCCGACAATTTTCTGTTCGATCAGGAAATCGTCGCGCAGTTTGTGGATTCCGGAATGCGCATCCGCGAAGTGCCGGTGCCGGCACGCTATTTTCCAGAGGCGTCATCGGCGTCGTTTGTGCAAAGCTCGGTGTACGGGTTGTCCATTCTGCGGCTGCTGACGCGGTATTTGCTGCATCGAGCGGGATTGCGGCAACGCCAGTTCCAGAGTCTGCACCGGCGCTATGAGCGCGTCACGGTTCGAGAAAATCGGTTGTAGCAATGCCCTGGAAAAACTGGGGCTCAGGCTGGAGCGCAGCAATGCGCCGGCGGGAGTGTTAGTGATCGATCATACGGGGAACACGGCGAGCGACAATTAGTCTTTCACAGCATCCGCCAAATCTGCAAGGCGCGAAGCCAGTTACTCTGGTAACAGCGGCGATGTTTCCTATCCTTCAAAACAAATCCGCCACCGTGCACGATCCGGTGTGCGGCATGCTTGTGGATCCGCAGAAGGCGGCGGGGTCCGTTGCGCATCAGGGCGCGACTTACTATTTCTGTTCCAAGGGCTGTGCGGCTAAGTTTCAGGCGGACCCGGTAAAGTACCTGCATCCGGCGGCTGCACCTGAACCCATGCAACCCCAGCCGGCGGGCGCGGAGTACACGTGTCCGATGCATCCGGAGGTCCGGCAGATCGGGCCGGGCTCGTGTCCCAAATGCGGCATGGCGCTGGAACCGGTCAGCTTCACGCGGGAATCGGTGGAAGACGCAAATCCCGAGTACACGGACATGCTGCGCCGGTTCTGGCTGAGCGTGCCGGCGTCGGCGATTTTGCTGGCGCTGATGTTCGCGGGCGTGCACTGGCCGTGGCTGGAAGTGGTGGTGGCGAGCCCCGTGGTGCTGTGGGCGGGGTGGCCGATCTTCGAGCACGCCTGGGCATCGATCGTGAATCGCAGCTTGAACATGTTTACGTTGATCGGCGCGGGCGCGGGCGTGGCGTATGCCTATAGCGTGATCGCGACGCTGGCGCCGCGAATCTTCCCAGCGTCGCTGCGGCATGGCGGCCAACTCGCGCTGTACTATGAACCGGCGGCCGTGATCGTTTCCCTGGTGTTGCTGGGACAGGTGTTGGAGTTGCGCGCGCGCAGCCAGACTTCGAGTGCGATCAAGGCTCTGCTCAAGCTGGCTCCCGATGTGGCGCGGCGGATTCGCCCGGACGGAGCCGAAGAAGACGTGGCGCTCGATAGCGTTCATCCCGGCGATCTGCTGCGCGTGCGTCCGGGAGAACGCGTTCCGGTGGACGGCGTGGTGGTGGACGGGTCGAGTTCGGTTGATGAGTCGATGATCACCGGCGAGCCGATTCCGGTGGAAAAAGCGCCGGGAAGCTGCGCCACCGGCGGGACCGTGAACGGCACGGGCGCATTCGTTATGAAAGCCGAGCATGTCGGCGCGGAAACGCTGCTGGCGCGGATCGTACAGATGGTGAGCGAAGCGCAGCGCTCGCGCGCGCCCATCCAGCGGCTGGCAGATGGCGTGTCGGCGGTCTTTGTGCCGGCGGTGATTGGGGCGGCCATCGTGACGTTTATCGTATGGGCGGTCATCGGTCCGCAGCCCAGGCTGGCGTACGCGCTGGTGAACGCGGTGGCGGTGTTGATCATTGCGTGTCCCTGCGCGCTGGGGCTGGCTACGCCGATGTCGATCATGGTGGGCACCGGCCGCGGCGCGACAGCCGGTGTACTCATCCGCAATGCTGAGGCACTGGAAGGCCTGGAGAAAGTGGACACGCTGGTGGTGGACAAAACGGGCACGCTGACGGAAGGCAAGCCGAAACTCGTCTCGGCCCCGGATGACGAAGCGTTGCGTCTGGCAGCCAGCGTGGAGAAGCTGAGCGAGCATCCGCTGGCCGCGGCCATTGTCGCGGGTGCGCTGGAGCGCAAGCTTGTATTATCGAAGGCCGAGCAATTTGAATCGGCGCCCGGCAAAGGCGTCACAGCCATGGTGGACGGACACCGGGTGTCGGTCGGCAAGCCATCCACTCCTCAGGAAGCAGCGAACGATTCCGGCCAGACCATTGTGCATGTATCGATCGACGGCCAGCCCGCGGGAACGCTTGGCTTAGCCGATCCCATCAAGCCGTCGGCGCGGGAAGCGATCGAACAATTGCATCGCGACGGCCTGCGCATCGTGATGCTGACCGGCGACAATCGCTCGGCCGCGGAGGTGGTGGCTCGCTCGCTGGGCATCGACGAAGTGCAGGCGGATGTGCTGCCCGACGGGAAGGCGGACGCGGTGGCGAAGTTGCAGGCGCAAGGCCGAATCGTGGCGATGGCTGGTGATGGCGTGAACGACGCGCCCGCTCTGGCACGCGCCGACGTGGGAATCGCGATGGGTTCGGGGACCGACGTCGCGATGGAGAGCGCCGCCATTACACTAGTGAAAGGCGATCTGCGGGGGATTGTTCGGGCCCGCGCGCTCAGTAAAGCTACCATGCACAATATCCGGCAGAATCTGTTTTTTGCCTTCGTCTATAATGTGATCGGCGTCCCAGTGGCGGCCGGCGTTCTCTATCCGTTTTTCGGACTGCTGCTTAGTCCCATCATCGCCAGCGCCGCGATGACGTTCAGCTCGGTCTCGGTGATCGCCAACGCGCTGCGGCTGAGAAAGCTCGCGCTGTGATCGATCTGCATAGCCATACCAACGAATCCGACGGCACTTTCACTCCCAGCGAGTTGGTGGATCTGGCGATGGAGCGTGGTCTGGAAGCGCTGGCCATTTCCGATCACGACACCTTTGCCGGATTCGACCAGGCGTTGCCGATCGCCCGGTCGCGCGGCCTGGATCTGGTCTGCGGCATCGAATTGAGTACGCGCGTGCCCGGCAGCAAGGTGCGGACGGTTCATCTGCTGGGATATTTCCTGCACCAGCCGCCGTCCGCCGACTTTCGCGAATGGCTGGACGAACTGATCGCCGGACGCAGGGATCGCAACCAGCGTTTGATCGAAAGCTTGCACGAACAAGGAATCGATATCAATTTGGGCGAAGTGGAACGGCTGGGGCGAACTTTGACCGGGCGTCCCCATTTCGCGCGCGTCCTGATTGACAAAGGCTACGTGTCCAGCTTCGATGAAGCGTTCCGGCGTTACCTGGGCGAATCGGCGCCGAGCTATGTGGAGCGATTCGCGCCGTACGTCGAGGCGGCCATCCAGCGCGTAATCGACGGCGGAGGGTTGCCGGTTCTGGCGCATCCCATTCGTTTGGGTTTCCGCGATCCAGAGGCCGAAGAGAAATTTATCGGCGGTTTGCGCGCGGCGGGCTTGGGCGGCATCGAGGTATATCATTCCGATCATCGTCCCGCCGATATGGAACGCTATGCCGGGATTGCGCGCAAGTATAATCTCGCCGTTTCCGGCGGCTCGGATTTTCATGGCGACGTGAAGCCGCAGATCTCGCTTGGCACCGGCCACAATGGAAATTTGAACATTCCCAAATCCGTGCTGGATGGCTTGCGTGCTGTTTCCGGGTGAGGGGCGCAGGGCATCGACACGAGTGTCGATGCGGCACGCAGGAGTGCGTGCGCCACGCGTGGCACGAACACTTTCCAGTAATCACCTTATCGAAACTGCCGTTCAAACTATTGACAGCAAGGGCGGACTCCTGCTCGTGTTTGCCGCGTCGCGACCCATCGCAGCGCCCGGCCAGCCAAAAACACAATTGCAATTAAATGTTCTGCTGGCGCGCCACGGTGCCGATGAAGACGTTTGACGTGGTGGTGGTGGGCGCGGGCGTCTTTGGATCCTGGATCGCGCTGCATTTGCGCCGCTCGGGACGAACGGTGGCGCTGCTGGATACATATGGAGCAGGGAACAACCGTTCCAGCTCCGGAGGCGAATCGCGTATTCTGCGCTGCGGCTACGGGGCGGATGAGATCTATACTCGCTGGGCCATGCGATCGCGCGAAATGTGGCTCCAAGTGTTCGACCAGATAGGGCGGCCCGAACTGTTTCGAAAGACGGGCGTGCTGGCGACGCCGCGCCCCGGTGATGCGCGAGCAGCCGCTTCCAAAACTGCATATGAGAACTGCGGCGTTCCTTATTGGGTTCTAACTCCGCGGGATGTTACCCAATCGTTTCCGCAACTGCGTTTTCGCGAGGACCGGGTGGGTTTGTTTGAGCCCGAATCCGGTGTGTTGCTGGCGCGGCGCGCAGTCCAGGCAGTGGTAGACCAGGCGGTTCGCGAAGGTGTGGAGTATCGACAGGAGACGGCCTCAGCCAAACCTTACGCCGAAACGGTGGTCTATGCGTGCGGGCCTTGGTTGCCCAAAATATTCCCTGAACTGTTGGGCGGCCGCATTCGAGTGACACGCCAGGAAATATTTTTTTTCGGAACACCATCCGGCGATCCGAGCTTTGCTTCGCCGCGGATGCCGGTGTGGGTGGACATTACCGATGAGCACGGCGCCTATACGATTCCCGATGTCGAGAACCGGGGGTTCAAGCTGGCTTTCGACCGGCATGGTCCCCCATTTGATCCCGATTCCGGCGATCGCGCAGTACGCGACATTGAGGCGGCGAGCGCGTTCCTGGCTGAGCGGTTTCCCGCGCTGGCCGCCGCCCCGTTGGTGGAATCGCGGGTGTGCCAATACGAAAACACTTCGACTGGCGATTTCCTGATTGACCGGCATCCTGGTTTCGAAAATGTCTGGCTGGTGGGCGGCGGTTCCGGCCACGGATTCAAGCACGGTCCGGTGGTAGGCGAGCACGTTTGCGCGCTGATTGAAGGCAAAGCAAGCGTCGAGCGTCGATTTTCGCTCGAAGCTAAATCGCGCGAACCAAAGCGATCCGTGTTTTGAGGCTGGGCGCCAGGCTGACGGTCACCGGCGCACATCCCGATTGGTACCGCCGCTCCATAGTCATTGCGCTATCATGAACTTAGTTGCCACCCAATTCGCGGTGGGAGGGATTCACCATTTACGATAACGAGCCTAAACCCGGCCAAAGGACGCCCATGGAAAAGCTCGCGCAAAACATCCAGGAAGCTTTTCTAAATAATGCGCGCAAGGATAAGACCTTCCTGACCATCTATTTGATGAGCGGCGTGAAGCTTTCCGGCCGCATCAAGAGTTTCGACAAGTATTCGGTCGTACTCGAGACCAACAATCAGGAGCAGCTCATCTTTAAGCACGCGATCTCCACGGTGGTGGTCTCGAAGCCGTTCCATGCGTCGGCGGGCGGACATTCTTCCGGAGCGACAGGGACTGCCGGAACGGCAACAGCCGCGCACCCCGCGCCCGCGGAACCCATCGAAGATTAAGTTAGGAAAGAGGGATTAACAGCCGCTTGGCAGTAACAAGCGAAGAGCGCGCAATTCTGGTGGGGCTGGATTTGAAATCCCGCTCGCACCGCACTGGCGATCCCGGCCCGCATGCCGCCGAAGAATCGCTCGAAGAGATGAAAGCGCTGGCCGACACCGCCGGCGCGCGCGTGGAGGAGACCATCGTACAGTCCCGGCAAGCTCCCGATTCCGCCACGCTCATCGGCTCCGGCAAGCTGGATGAACTGCGCCGTCTGGTGAATTTCCACGAAGCCGACATGGTTTTGTTCGATGCCGAGCTCACGCCCACCCAGCTTCGGAATCTGGAACGCGCGCTGGATTGCAAAATTTTGGACCGGACGCAGTTGATCCTGGATATTTTCGCGCGCCGCGCTCGAACGCGCGAAGGACAATTACAGGTAGAGCTGGCGCAGTTGAATTATTTGCTGCCGCGCCTGGCAGGGCGGGGAACGGAGATGTCGCGTTTGGGCGGCGGCATCGGTACGCGAGGCCCCGGTGAAACGCAATTGGAAACCGACCGGCGCGGCATCTATCGCCGCATCAAAAAACTCAACGATCAACTGGAAAGCGTGCGTGGCGGACGGGGCACGCAGCGCCGCCAGCGGCAATCAGTTCCACTCGCCACCATCGCGCTGGTGGGATACACAAATGCGGGAAAATCGACGCTATTTAACCGGCTGACGGGCGCCGATGTGATGGCCGACGCGCGGCTTTTCGCGACGCTCGATCCCACCGTGCGTCAGTTGACTTTGCCATCGCGCCGCAAAGTTCTGGCGAGCGATACGGTCGGATTTATCCGCCATCTTCCTACTACGCTGGTGAAGGCGTTCCGCGCCACTCTGGAAGAGGTGACCGAAGCTGCATTGCTGCTGCACGTGGTGGATGTGTCTTCACCGAGTGCGCCTGAACACACTGCGCATGTCTTCGAGGTGCTGGCTGACATCGGCGCCAACCAGACACGGCAGATTCTGGTGCTCAATAAGATGGATCAAATCGAGAGCGCCGGGAATGATACAGCCAGCAGCGATGTAGAGAGCCTGGCCCAGCGCATCCTGGGCGAAGTGAAGGCCGGCGCGCGCACCGAAGCGATTCCGGTTTCGGCCCGCACCGGCGCCGGTTTCGGCGAATTGCTGCAGGCTATCGACAACGAGCTTCCCCTGGATCCAGTGTCTCGTAATAGCTTTCGCATTCCGGCGGGCGAAGGCTCGGTGATCCACCTGCTTCATGAGCGCGGCAAAGTGCTGTCCAGCGAGTATCGCGGCGAGATCCTGGAAGTGGAGGCGGAGGTCCCGGAATCGGTGAAACGGCGGCTTTCCGGCTACCTTGCCGAATGATATTCTTGTCATCAGGAATCCAGGTAGAAAAAGACGCGGCCCTGACATGAATCTGCCCAATGCGCTGACTATTCTCCGCATCTTTTTCGTGCCATTTCTGGTCGCCGTGCTGGTGGAGCAGGATCTGCGCATCGACTGGCGCGGCGCGGTCCTGGTGTCCAATGCGTTTCTGGCGCTTTCCATCTTCTTGATTGCCGCGGCCACGGATCTTCTGGACGGCTACCTGGCCCGGCGCTGGAAGCAGATCACCACGGTGGGAACGCTGCTGGATCCTATCGCCGACAAGCTGCTGATCTCGGCCGCGCTGGTTTCTCTTGTGCAGATCCGGCGAGTGCCGGCCTGGATGGTGGTGCTGATCATCGGGCGCGAGTTTGCCGTCTCCGGGCTGCGCAGCATCGCCGCCGCCGAAGGCTACACGATCCAGGCCAGCGACCTGGGCAAGACCAAGATGATCACGCAGGTGGCGGCCATTTCCATGGTGCTGCTGAGCATTCGCTGGCAGGCGCTGAGCGGCTTCGCGATGCTCTGGATGTGGGGGGTGGTGTTTTTCGGAATCGCTTCCGCTATTCAATATTTCCGCAAGTTCTGGCGCATGGTGGACGTTTCCATCAAGCACCGCCGGCGACAGCAGTTGTTGCGGATCGAGCGCCAGCGCAAGCGGATGATGCGCTCACAAGCGGAAGACGAGTCAGAGAAGATGGGCCAAGCTCAGTAAAGCTGCGTTCGCACACTTCCGGCTACAAGGTATTTCCGCAAGCCAAGCCAAGTCAAGGCAAGTAGGCTTTGTGGCGCACGGACTCATGCGCAATGCCACTCAGTTTTGCGGCGGCAAGACATTTCAAAGGACTTATGTTTAACCCGGAGCAGCTCCAGTTTTACAAGTATTCAAGTTGGACGTCGGCACGAGTGCCGACGCTGCACGCAAGAGTGCGTGCGCCACAATGATTTCATATCTTACCGGCCTCATCTCGACGCGCGGGATTCTGGAAGGGCTGCGCGCGATCTGCCCCGGAGCAATTCAACGCAACAACGCGAGCAGCGTTCCGGTTTGCCGCAGTAAATCCAGGCGGGCGCTCTCCACTGCGTGCTGCGCGTCATAAAACGCGATCCACTTCTCTTGTTCGGTGAGCCGCGCATTGTCCACTTGCTGCTGGGTGGCGCGCCCTTCGCCGAGCTGCGCCAGCAGCAGCGAAACCTGATCGCGCGTATAATCCAGATCCAGCCGTGCCACCTCCTGCGCCGACGTCGCCTTCTGGAACTCCTGATAGCTTTTTTGCGTGTCGAGCTGAATCCGGTTGCGCACCTGGTTCATTTGCGTGCGCAGCTCCAGAATGTCGGTTTGCGCTTGTGTAGCCAAGCCCTTGGAGGCCGATCCGGTGAGCAACGGGATTTGGATGGAAACGCCTAATTCGCCATTATTGCGCTGGAAGCGGGTGAAGAAGTTCTGGTAATTGCTCTTGGCGAACAGCGCGTATTGCGCTACCAGGTCCACCACCGGGAGGCGCGCCGACTGGGCCTCTTTGACTTCGAAACCCTTGGCTTGCAGCTGGGAGTCCAGCTTGCGAATATCCTTGTTGTTCGCGAGCGCCAGTTCCATGGCGGCCTGTTCGGTGGCCGGGACTTCAAACGCGGCGCGCTCTTCTTCCACCGGTTGGACGCGATCCACAGCGGGATAACCGAGGACCACCGCGAGCGATGCCTCCGAATAATCGAGATCGTCGTTGAGCGCCGACGAGCGCTGGTTGGCGCGCGCCAGGTCAACCGCCACGCGCTTGTTTTCGATGGGGAGCTGGCGGCCCTCTTCCACTTGCACGCCCACCGCGCGGCTCACTCGCTGCAGGCTTTCCACCTCGAGTTGGAGAGATTGCTTGCTGCGGTCCAACTGCTGTGCATCGAGAAATAGCGTCGCGGTTTGATAGGCCACCTGATCGCTCTTGGACTGCGTGTCGATCTCGGCGCCGCGCGCCACCTCGCGCACCCGCGCCAGTTCATAGGTTTTGGGCCGGTTGAATAGCGCCATATCCGTGCGAGTTTGGATGATGGAGGGCGCCGCGCCTTCGATGCTGGTGGGGTAACCCCAAACCTTCGCCAGTCCGCTGCCGGCATAGAGCTTGGGGGCGAACGGATCCTTAGCAATGCGAATGGCGGACTGTGCCTTCTGTTGGTCCAGCCGCGATAGCACCAGGTCGGGGTTTTCTTTCATGGCCAATTCCACGGCCTGCCGCAGCGTAAGCGGGTGCACCTCCGCGAATAAGGCGGTGGTACTAACACAAAGGAGCAGAATATGTTTCAGCACTCTCCTAGGGTAGCCGAGCCGAGTTGGGAAAACGTCCGGGCGCTTCGCTCGCCCGCGCTTCGTATAGTACGGTGAAACTACCGATCGCATGCTCATCTGCCCCGTCCGCCATTGTCGAATGCCTCTTGCTCGCCGCAACGAGCACCTAAGTTGCGAGCGCGGGCATTCTTTCGACGTGGCGCGCAGCGGGTACATCAATCTGCTTCAGCCGCAGGACCGACGATCGCGCCAGCCGGGCGATACCGCTGCGGCAGTGGCAGCGCGGCGCCGATTGCATGATGCCGGTGTGACCGGCCGGTTGCTGGCTGCGATCGCCGAGATCCTATGCCCATCGCGGAGCGACGTAGTTCTGGATGCCGGCTGCGGCGACGGTTTTTACCTGGGCAGCTTGGCCGGCCAGGCCGGATTCAGCGGGCATGGCGTCGACATTTCGGTTCCAGCTATTGAAGCCGCGGCGCGCCGCTATCCCGAGTGTGAGTGGATCGTGGCCAATGCCGATCGTTTCGTGCCTTATGCAGACGGCTCTTTCTCGATCGTCATGTCGATCACGGCGCGAATGAACAGCGGCGAATTCCGGCGAGTCCTGCGCGGCGACGGACGCCTGCTCATCGCGCTGCCGGCGCCGGACGATCTAATCGAACTGCGCGGATCGGGGCAGGATCGCACGGAGCGAACCATCCAGACGTTCGCGCACGATTTCAGGCTCGCCGATCGCCGACGCGTAACCACGACGGCGGACTTGGACGCCGCCGCCGTGCACGATGTTTTGCTTTCCATCTATCGGCCCATGCGAGCGCGGCCGGCCGAAGCGATGCGAGTGACGTTCAGTCTGGATCTGCTGCTGTTTCGCCTCAATTGGCAGTCCTGATCCATCCGTCTTCCCATCCCGGCGCTTCATCCGGTTTTTCGACCCCTCATCCGAACTCAGCTCGAAATCCGCGGCTCCCCGCCTATTCTGTATTCGAAAGGAGCCCAACAAAATGCAAAAAACAACCATCGCCGCCGTGATCATCCTCACCGCCGGCGCTCTCTTCAGCCAGGACCGTTTCGACATGAAGGTCCGTAATTACTTTTTCGCCGGTCTCGCGGGCGACGCCACTTCGCTTCAAAAGGGAATGAAGATCTGCGAAGATATTCTCGCGCGCGATCCCAAGCAGCCCGAGGCGCTGGTCTGGCATGGCATGGGCCTGGTCCAGCAGTCGCAGGAGGCGTTCCAAAAAGGCGACCAGCAAAACGGCGCGGTGCTCTGGCAGCGCGGCCTGGACGAAATGGATCAAGCCGAAGCCATCGCTCCAAATGACCTGGGCGTCCGCATCGTTCGCGGCGCGGTGCTTCTGGTGGCGTCGCAATATTTGCCCGCGGAGGCCGCCCACCCTTTAATCGCGAAGGGCCTGAGTGATTATGAGAAAGCGTACTCGGTCCAAGGCCCGGATCTGAGCCGCCTCGGCACGCATAAGAGCGGTGAGCTGATGATTGGCATGGCGGATGCTTACGCCCGGCTGGGCGAGCAGGACAAAGCGCAGCAGTGGTTCGAGCGCATTCAGAAGGATCTGCCCGGCACGCCTTACGCTAACTCGGCGGCCGCGTGGTTAGAAACCAAGACCCTCGCGCCCCGCCAAGCCGGCTGCCTGAGTTGCCACACGGGTGCAAATGAGCAGAGCAAGTAAGATGAGAGGATAGGAAGTCATGATCGGGTCAACGTGGGAAAGAACGGGGAAGAGCGTTCTGAAGGCCTTAATTTTGGATTCGGCCATCGCGTTCATACCGCCCATCCTGCTCTTTGCCATGGATTCGAACACCACCTGGAATCGCCTGGTTGTTGACTTCCGGTTCTCTTTGATCTACGCGAACTGCATCGGAGGATTTGCGTTCCTGCTGCTCCCTAAAGTGTGGATGAGAACTTGCCGGCAGCCGCAATGGATTCGGTGGAGCGCGCGCGTGGCGAGAATGTTTGCCGCATGTGTCGCGGGCAGCCTGATTGCCTGCCTGATTTTCGTTGCCTTGCGCTGGCAGCCCATGAGCGACTATTGGCCGGAATTTCTGGGGTCACTGAAGCTTGCCGCTCTTCTGACGGTCGGCGCGGGGCTTTCCATCGGCATCTACAGCACACTGCGCGAACGCTTGGACGAAACTACACTGCAATTACGTACTAAGGAACTGGAGCGCGAGCGTGCGCTCAAGCTGGCCACCGAAGCGCAACTTGCTTCGCTTGAATCGCGAATCCATCCGCATTTCCTGTTCAACACGCTCAATTCTATTTCTTCATTGATTCCCGAAGATCCCGCGCGCGCCGAACGCCTGGTGGAGCAGATGGCCGCGCTGCTGCGTTTCTCGCTCGATGCCAACCAGTCCGGCCTGGTGCCGCTGGCAAGCGAGTTGAAGATCGTCGGTGATTATCTCGAAATTGAACGCGCCCGCTTCGGCGACCGCCTGCGTTATCAGATCGACGTTCCCGCCGATTTGAATGAAGCCCAGATTCCGCCGCTTTCGCTTCAGACGCTGGTGGAGAACAGCGTCAAATACGCCATCGCGCCGGATCGTGCCGGCGGCGAGATTCGCATCACTGGCGCGCGATCGAATGGCGCTTTCCGAGTCGAAGTTTCGGACCCGGGCCCCGCGTTTCAGCTGGAATCGGCGTCCGCCGGCCATGGCCTGGACAAATCTCAGGGGCCGGCTATCGGCGCTGTTTGGAGACCGGGCTGCGCTTTTATTGCAACGTGCAGGCGGGCGCAACAACTTGATCTTGTTAGTGCCTCAACCTGTCAACGGCCATGCGGGCATTCCTGGTTGATGACGAATCGCTCGCGCTGAAGCGTCTGCAGCGGATGCTTGCCGCGACCAAGCGCGTGCGAGTGGTCGGCACGAGCACGGATCCAGTGGAGGCTGTGCCCGCCATTCTTGAAGCGAAACCCGACGTCCTGTTCCTCGATATCGAAATGCCGGGCATGACGGGCTTTGAGATGCTCGCTCATCTTCAGCCGCAGCCCTGGGTGGTGTTCACCACTGCCTATGACCGGTACGCGCTGGAAGCCTTCGGCGTCAACTCGGTGGACTATTTGCTGAAGCCGATCGAAGCCGCGCACCTGGATCGCGCTCTCGATAAGATCGAGCGGCTGCGTGGAACTGCCGCCACTCCTCCGGGAATGGCTGAGCTGATCGAGCGCCTGGCCGCGGCTGCCGGCGCTGTGCGTTCCCCCGCTTATCCGGAGCGCGTGGCGTCCAAAGTGGGCGAGCGCATCGAATTTGTCGACCTGGAACAAGTGACCCATTTCTTCGCCGCCGACAAGCTCACCTTCGCAGCCACGGCGGCTAAGAATTACGCGGTGGACTATACCATCCAGGAGCTGGAAGAGAAGCTCGATCCGGGCAAATTCGTGCGGGTACATCGCGCCACGCTGGTCAATGTGGCGCATGTGCAGGAGCTGCACTCCTGGTTCGGTGGAAAGATGATGGTGCGATTGAAAGATTCCAAACACACCGAACTTACTGTATCGCGCGACCGTGTCCGGGCTCTCAAGGAGCACCTGGGGATTTAACCGGGACACTCAATTTCCGATCGGTATTGGGGGAGGCGGCGATCAGTCTTGGCGTCAGCCCACAAACCGACATGCGGTTCCAGAAGTCGGAGTTGGAGCCCTTCCGCGCTCAATTGGGAATGCCAAGACCTGCCTAAGCATGAGGGTTCTGGACATGGACGCAACGATGCAAAGATTCTCTGGATCACCGATCGCGATCGCAATGGAAACCGGACGAGACTGCAGATGAAGCGGGAGGCGCAGCAGAAGTTGAACGGGGTGGCGCGAACGTCATTTGGATTTTGGCACAAAGAGAGATCCAACTGAGTCACGGTTCTGCCACGGCCGCGTAGGTCGCTACAGTTTTATCTCATCGGGGTGCGACGAGTTTGGAAGTGATTTAGAATGAGAGAAGCTTCAATCCGGGGCGCGTAGCTCAGTTGGTTAGAGCGCCTGCTTCACACGCAGGAGGTCACAGGTTCGAGTCCTGTCGCGCCCACCATTGAATCAATAATTTACCTCCACAAATCATCAAAACAGCCCTACCACAGCCCTACCACCTCTGCATTTGCTCACTCGATCGAAGCTGCGTATACTGCGGCCATGGCGGACGACGGTCCCATCGCGACGGACGCAGCACGATCGCCTCGTGATCCAGCCCAACCTCCCGTAAGTTTTGTCCGGCATGTTGGAAGCTCGTTACCCCGGACGGCGGCGGAGGGATGGGTCAAGAAGATCGACCGCCCCCGCAGGGGTAAAGTCTGGGTCGGATTTTTCCATCTCTGGACCACCGCGGCCGACGGCCAGCGCGTGCGCAAATTAAAGGAGAAGACTTTGGGACCGGCGTTAATGCCGAAGCACGAGGCACAGAAGAAGCTCGCCAACTATATTGAACAGTACACGGGCCTGCTTACTAAACGGGACCCCTCGCTTTCTGCGATCGCGACGTTCGGGGATCTTTGGACCGCGTTCTGCACTGTCAAGTCTGGCTTTTGGTCCAAGAAAACCAAAGAGGATCTGAATTACCTCTTCGGCAAACACGTGCTGCCTGTCCTCGGCCATCAGCCGCTCGGCAAAGTTACGTACACAAGCCTTCAACTGCTCGTCAATAAACTGGCCGCAGATGGCTATGGTGAGACCACAGTGACAAGAACGAGGACGTACATTAAGGCAAGCTTCGAATACGCGCTCGACGAGGATCTAGTCATCAAAAACCCGGCGCGCAAGCTCGAAATACCCACGATTCAGAAGGATGTCTGCGAACGGTTTTTGAGCCTGGAGGAGATCGGCGCCCTGCTCTCTGAGGCCGAGCCCCGGGAGCATCTGGTATTGCACATCCTCGTTGCCTGCGGTCTCCGGCCGGCAGAGGTTCTCGTCCTTCGGATTGAAGATTTTGACGGAACGAAGCTCCGCATCGACGAAGCCCTTAAGGATCGCGAAAAGAACGAGGCCAGGATCGGCCGCACCAAGACCAAGGCGAGCAATAGCTCCGTCCCGACGCCGCCGGATCTCTCGCGCGAGATCACAGGCTGGATTGCGGCACATCCCGAACGTGCCAATCCTCGAGCGTTTCTCTTTCCAAACCGCAGAAAAACGCCCTACAGCGTCGGGAACTACCTGAAGAGGCATCTGAAACCGCTAGCCGAGAAGGTGGGAATCCCCGATCTGACTCATCAGGCATTTCGGCGCACCTCTTCCACGCACATTCAGGATGTTGTTGAAAGCGTCAAGGACCTACAAGGCCACCTCCGCCACACCAACCCCCAAACTACGCTGAAACACTACACTAAAGTGATCCCCGAGAGCTTGCGCACTGCCGTCGCGGCTTTGGGCCAGAAGATCTCCACTGCGGCGAACGCGTCCAAACAACGCAAGTCGACGGGTCTCTCCCGGGGTGAATCGGCCGACAGTAAAGGGCAGAGAACAGACTCAAAGCGTGTCGTGTCCATCGACGTGTGGCGCAAGCGGACCTGATCGACGCGTTCTAATGGTGTGTAGACTATGTGCGGCCGGTCTACCCTTCAACGGTCCTCCAGAAATAGCAGTTACCACTACAGCCATCTGCGTGTGGCTGCAGTCAATTGTTTAGGGCTCGCTTACTACAGGTCTTGGTAATTGATCGTTTGCTCAGTCGATTGATCTCATGCCTCCCGGGCAAACGATCGGAAGTTGAAATTTTCGCGTGCATGCCAAGCCAATCAGTACTTTACGGGTGGTGCCGCGAAAACATAGAAAGCTGAGTTGCCCACCCACTTTGGCGTTTGCCGATCAAGAAAAACGTGTATGGTGCGGTCATGCCGGAATTCGGCACCAGACCGCAGACACAACGATTGGACGAGGCGAAGGGCAATCCGCCCGATCGCGATCTCAACGTCCGGGATCTGGGACCCCGCCGGGCCCGCAGGTCGGTCGAAAACCACCGGGTGGCGTGCGCGGGGACCACGCCGACTCGGAGACACCTGGACGGGTGGCCAAGAACCCAAACTCCAGACGGCTGGGTGAAAAAGATCGAGCGAGGTGACGGGAAGGTCTGGGTCGGATTCTTCCATCTGTGGGTAACGAGCAAAGACGGCGAGCGCCGGCGGAGGAAGAAAGAGAAGGTGCTTGGGCCAGCCGCCATCCCCAAGCACGAGGCGCTGAAGAAACTCGCCGCTTACATCGAGACGTTCATGCGCGAGAAGCCGGCCGAGACCACCGTGATCCGGACGTACGCTGATCTATGGCGGACTTTCTCGGGCCTGAAATCGGGTCAGTGGTCCCAACCCTTCCGGGAAACGATTCGATCCGTTTTGCGACCCATGTTCTGCCCGTGATTGGCAAACAACGGCTGGATGAGATCAGCCTGACGACCCTTCGGTTTATAGTGAACCAGATGGCAGAAGACGGCTATAGCAAATCCGCGGTCCGGAAGGTTCGCATGTACGTGAAAGCCTCTTTTGACTATGCCGCTGACGAAGACCTGGTCGCGAAGAATCCGGCGCGCAAGCTCGCCATGCCCAAGATTCGGAAAACAGTGTGCCGCCGCTACCTCAGCATGGAGGAGATCGGCGCACTTCTGTCACAGGCAGAGACAAGAGAGCATCTTGTGCTCCACATTCTAGCGGCCTGCGGTCTTCGGCCGGCCGAGATCCTGGTTCTCCGCATTGAGGACTTCCTGGGGAACCAGCTCCGAATTGACGAAGCCTTGAAGGATCGCGAGAAGGGCAACGCCCGGATCGGCGAAACAAAGTCCGAAGCTAGCAATTCCTCTGTTCCAGTGCCACCGAATCTCGCACGCGAGATCGCGCAGTGGATAGCGCGACACTCGGATCGTATGAATCCCCGCGCGTTTCTCTTTCCGAGCCGGAAAAAGACCCCCTACAGCGTAGGTAACTATCTGAAGCGGTTTCTGAAGCCTCTGGCCCACAAGGTTGGAATTGAGGATCTCACCCATCAGGCGTTACGCCGTACCTCATCCACACACCTTCAAAAGTACGCAAGCGTAAAGGATCTGCAGGCTCACCTCCGCCATACTGATCCCCAAACCACGCTGACCCACTATACCCAAGTGATCCCAGATAGCCTGTTTGAGGCCGTTGCGACTCTTGACGAGCATCTCCGCGCAGCTGCGAACGAGTCCAAACAGCGAAGCCGATCTCTGGCGAACCTCCGGGAGGCGCCGACTGAAGCTGAAGTCCAGACACCAGCCTTGCAACGCGTCGTGTCGATTGAGGGCTGGCGAAAGCGCCCTAATCCGCGCATCTGACCTTGGGAGCCGGCTCGCAACGGACTCGAGTACACCCGGCCGATGCTTGCGCCCCTGCAAATCATTTGACCCAATCTCTATCCTGCTGTAAGTAAGAATCACGTGAGCGCTGAAGTGAGGCAATATGCAACGTTTGAACGGACCCGAAGCCGACAGTGTCTTGCGACACTTTCCGGCCGAGATTCCCCCAGTCCGCCAGTTGATAAAGGCCAAAGATGTCGCATTGAAGCTTGGTGTTAGTGTTTCCTGGGTGATCCAGCACGCGTCCGGGAAGCGCCAGCCCTACCTTCCTGCGGTGAAGATGGGACCGGGCCGCAGTCCGCTGAGATTCGATCCCAACGATGTCGAGAAATTTATCGATCAGTGCCGCGAGCTAGCCGGATCACGCGCTCGTAGGTCGTAAACGACGTCCTAATACTAAACACGGGGGATCCTTGGAATGCACCCGAATTCCTTCGCCCGACGGCTCCTGACGCGACAGCTTCGATCAGGCGGCTGGAGCTACTTCGGCTCTGAACAGTCCGGCGTAGAAGCCACTACCTTGGCCATCATGGCAGCGACCAGCGAATCGCCGGAGGCGGCTCGGTCCGGACTCAACCATCTTTCCGATCTACAGCGGCAAGACGGCGCCTGGCCAGCCTTCCGCGGGGACCCGGGAGCCAGCTGGACGACGGCCCTAGTGCTGTGCGCTCTTAATGGGACCGGCGACTTTGCGAGCGCCCGTGAAAGGGCCTTTCGTTGGCTTGTCGCAGAGCGCGGAAGAGAGGGCCACTGGTTCTGGCGATGGAAGTTCAAAACGGCGGATCGCAAGGTTCGTTTTGATCCGGAGAAATATGGATGGCCGTGGACACCCGGATCTGCCAGTTGGGTTATTCCCACAGCTTTCAGCGTAATCGCCCTCAAGCAATACACAGTCTGCAATCGCCTCGAAGCATCGGAAAAGCGAATTAGGCTTGGTGTCGAAATGCTCCTGGATCGCGTGTGTGTCGCAGGAGGTTGGAATTCTGGAAACAGCCTCGTCTACGGTGCCCCACTGCGCCCGCATGTTGAGGCTACCGCCATCGCTCTGTTGGCTCTGCAGGACGAGCACCGGAGCGTAATGATCGATAAGAGTTTGGACTGGCTGAAACGCCGCGCAGTTAGCGTCGACGCTATTACAAGTCTCGCTTGGTCCATTCTCAGTCTGTTTGTCTACCAAGAGCCTGTTGATGGACTCAAGAACAGGCTGGCGATACTGATAGGCGATGGCAAGAAGATCCAGGACAATGCAGCTCTCGCCACAGCAATCCTGGCGCTCAACTGCGGCGAGATGATCCATCCCTTCGTGATATTCCGATGAAGCTCGATCGACGACGTTTCTTTGGCTCCGCAGTAGGCGCCGCAGCGACTGCGGGCGTTGCGGCGAAATGGACGTGGCCAAAATACTCCGTCTCGTTTCAGAAGCCCCTTTCATCGGTGGCGGTTCTGAATGCAAACGTGTACTCGGAGAAATTGGAGAGTCTCCTTCTAGATGGATTGCGGTTGTTCAGGCTGGATGTCGCCGGCAAGTCAGTCCTCCTCAAGCCGAACCTCGTGGAGGATCTGCCAGAACCCGTCAACACGAACTCCACGCTCATCGGGGCGGCTGCCCGCTGCTTCCTTCACCTTGGCGCAGCACGCGTCACAATCGGCGAAGGTCCGGGACACCAGCGAGACACCGAGCTTATAGTGCAAACCGCCGGTCTGGAACCTCATCTTGTAGACCGTAGGATCAAGTTCGTTGATCTCAACCGCGATGAACTTGAGAGAGTGCCGCTAAAGGCCAGCTACAGCGGTCTTCACGAACTTTGGCTCCCGCGCGCAGTCCTCGCGTCCAGCTTCATTGTTTCGATGCCAAAAATAAAGACTCATCACTGGGCAGGCGTAACGCTGAGTTTGAAAAATATGTTTGGCATCGTGCCGGGCACGAAGTACGGATGGCCAAAGAACCTCCTCCACTGGAGCGGCATTCACGAGAGCATTCTCGACATCTGCGCCACAGTTCCGATTCACTTCGTAATAGCTGATGGAATAATCGCTATGGAAGGAAATGGACCACTGCAAGGAGATGCCCGCCAGCTTGGGAAGATCGTGCTCGCCGACGATCCCGTCGCGGCAGACGCAACCTGCGCACGTCTCATGGGCTTTGATCCGCTGCAAGTTCGGCACATCTCAGAAGGCAGTCGGTTTCTTGGCAACCTGCATGAGAATCGGATCACGACGCTAGGGGAGGAAGCCACAACCCCGCTCCGTCCATTTTCCGTGCTGCCAGAGTTTCAGTATCTCCTTGCGAGCGGCACTCAGCCGTTTGCGGCCCATAGCGAAGTGATTGAGGGAAAGTGGGTCCCAGAAAATAATCACCGGCGGGTCAGATCACCCCAGACCGCTGGCGAACGAAGTGATTGAGGAAAAGTGGGTCCCGCAGAAAATAATCACCGGTGGGGCGGGTCGGATCACCCCAGACCGTTGACGAACGAAGTGATTGAGGAAAAGTGGGTCCCGCAGAAAAGAATTACCGGCGGGGCGGGTCAGATCACGCCAGATTGCTGGCGAACGAAGTGATTGAGGAAAAGTGGGTCCGCGACAAGGAATCGCGATGATTCGTTCATCGTTGGCTGAATTTAGAAGCACTTAGAATTGCGCCGACGGCGACATTTTTCATTGGAAACATCAATCATGAGACATGTCTCGGGAGCGTCAAGCAGTAGTATGGGGCTTCAAGGAGCGCGGGCGAGTGTTTTCCTCGATCCAAGAATTGTCTGACAAGCTTGAAACCGTCAAATACGTGACGGATTCAGTCACCCTCAAGGTGATCTATCTTGCCGCTCAAATGCAGAAACCAGTTCTGGCGGAAGGACCGCCGGGATCCGGCAAGACTGAGCTGGCAAACGTAGTTGCCTTCGCGGCAAACACGCGAGTAGAGAGGCTGCAGTGCTATGAGGGTATCAACGAAGAGAAGGCAATCGGCAAGTTCGACGAGTCGCTGCAGCACCTTTACCTGAGCACGCAGAACGGCGGCGCTCCAGCGGACTGGTCCTCTTTGCGCCGGGATCTACATACCCTGGACTTCTTTCAGGAGGGGCCACTCCTGAGGGCGATCTTGTATGAGAAGCCATGCGTCTTACTGATCGATGAGATAGACAAGGTCAGTGAAGAATTCGAGGCTGAACTCCTCGAGGTTTTGAGCGATTGGCAGCTGTCCATTCCGAAAATCGGCACGATCAAGGCCAAGAGCAAACCCTTCGTGGTGTTGACTTCTAACGAGGTTCGCCGAATTGGGGACCCGCTTAGGCGCCGGAGCCTGTATCTGCGGTTCGAGCATCCGACGATCGAACGGGAGACACAGATCCTAGACAAGCGAACAGCCGGGGCAGATCCGGAATTGCATGGTCAACTTGCCGGATTTGCCTACGCGCTTCGCGGATACACCCTGGAGAAGGCGCCATCGATCGCCGAAATGCTCGATCTCGCTGAAGCGTTAAAAATCTTGGGTGTCAATAAGATAACGCCCGAACTCAGGGACGTTCTACTGCCTCTCATCGCGAAGACACAAAACGACCGGAAGCGTCTGTTGCTGCGAGATGGTTTTGAGAGCTTGGTCTACGATACACAGCAACACAGCAGAGGGGTGGGTCATGACGGACAAGAGGAGCTTGTGTGCAGGGAACGGCCTCGCTATTGATTTTCATTTACGGAGCGTCTGGCGCCTTCGCCGGAGAGTTGCCGAGTGTGCGCGAGTACGAGGAGCGCTGCGCAAGCTACTACGCGCGACAGTACGCAGTCTCGCCGGCCCTCGTGCGGGCCGTCATTCAGGTGGAGTCCGGCTGGGAGCCAGGAGCCGTTTCTCCCAAAAGGGCGAAGGGGTTGATGCAGTTGATGCCGGGGACAGCGGAGCGCTTTGGAGTCAGCCATCCCTTTTATATTCATGAAAATATTCGTGGCGGCGTCGCCTATCTGGCGGAATTGCAAAAACTCTTTCACGGAGACCTGCGACTCGTCATAGCAGCCTACGCGGCTGGCGAAAAGCCAATTCTGGCTGGTGGGTTGGACTACTCGTCGGAAGAGGTTTACACACACGTTCAGCGGGTTGCTCAACAATATCGAGCTGAGTTGAGGCGGAAAGGCGGAAGGTGATTATGGGATGCTGGAAGACCTGTACTTGTCTGGTGTGCTTGTTGGAACTAGCTTCGGCGCAAACCGCCCCGCAAGCCGTTTTCGGTCCAACGCTTCCGGAGTGGACAAGTCCCGCGAGCAATCGAACCAAACTTGAGCCCATCGTACTTTCGCGGGCTAGCTTGGATGAAAAGGTCATCACCTTGCGCCTGGCGCCACGAATAGCGACATCCATCCGGTTGCCCGAGCCCGTAAATTCCGTTGTGCTCGGAGACCCCGAAGCCTTTCAAGCCGAACACTCGCAGCACGAGCCAGAGTTAGTGACGGTCAAGCCCGTGGCCACTATGCCAGCGCAGACGAATTTAATGATCACCACCACGTTTGGTCACCAAGTAAATCTCTTACTGACCAGCAGCGGCGAACAAAACGTTGGAGCGCAGGCAGTAGACCTCTTGCTGAAATATGGAAAATCGCCGGGAGGAGGAAGTTTCTTAGTCGAGGATAACGCAACTTCGTCCTCCTTCGTGGCGGAAACACAATCCCTGGACGGGCATCTCAAGGACCAGGAGGCGAAGCCACCCGCTCCAGAACCTTCCTTGTCGGCGCGCCTGATAAATCCAGCAAGCTTTGACAGCTCCAAGGGCCCTGAAGAGAAATCCGGTGAGGTTCTCGACAAGTTGCTCGACCGTCAGAGACAGGCAGCGTTGCCAGTCTTGTTTGGGCAGCACCCCGGCGAGGTGGAAACGGGACCGCGCGTGAAGGCTGGGGTTAGCGAAGTGCTGGATGAGGGCCGCGAAGTAGTCGTTCTCTTCAGCGTCGTGAATCCCGCCAACCATGCGATTGAGATTCTTCCGCCTCAGGTGCAGCTCGGAGGCAAAGTCAAGAAGAAGTGGACCACAGCGGAGCAATTGCACGTAATCGATTTCCGATTGACTTCGCGGCGGATCGGCGCTGGACAACGGGCCGATGGAGTCGTGGTTTTTGAGAGGCCTGGCTTCAAACAGTCGAATGAGACTTTGTTCTTGCAGATCGCCGATTCCGGGGCCGTGGACCTGCCGGCGCTCGCCCCTATTGGTTTCGGGATCAGCAGTTTTCGAGGAGGTTCAGCCCATGAAAGCAAATGAGAACGACAACAAAAGCGCGAAGCGGGTTGTTCGCAACGACGATGATGAGAAACCGCGAGCGGAGGCCGAAACCGAAGCCGAGGCGTCGGAACCTCAGGAGCCTCAAGCCACAGGATTTACGGCGCAATTGCGTCAACTGATGCAGCGTTCTCCCCAGGGTGAAGCCAGAAGCAACGTCAAACGTGACCAGCTCAAGATTGATCGCACGAAGAGTTTCTTGCTGCTCGCCGGCCTGACGGTGGTGTTGGCCCTCGCGTTCTTTGCGATGTTCTCCTCATCCAACAGCGCCGGGCACAGAGAGGCGACCCAAAACAGACGTCCGAACTTGGGCCGCGGGGCGCGCACTGATAATCAAGACCAATCCCATTCCGTGACGCCGCTGCTTAACGCGGATACACGGAGGCAAGATGACGATCCGGGGAGAGTAAGTGAAGAGGACGTCCACAATACCGCGAAACAACGGATGCTTGCGCAGGCAAGTCCTTCTTTTGGTACACCGCCGGAGCCGCCACCGCCCGCACCTCGTCCCGAGGCGAGGGACTATGCTTTGAACAGAATTCAATTCCCCTCGGAACAGCCGGAGGTGCCACCGGCCGTGCCGGCGGTACAGGTAGCGTCGACGTCGAAAGTCGAAAAGCTGACTAAGGCGTCTCTGGTGTTCGTGAGTTCTGGCTCGAACCGAAGCATGGCAATGCCCGTTTCGAAGGTGGAACCAGCCGTGGTCGAGCAAGTTCCAGAGTTTGCGGCACTGCCGGCTGGTACCCGTCTCGTCGCACGACTGGAAACGCCGGTGAGTTCGGCGGTAAAGGCCCCGGTTGTCGCTGCCATCGAGTACAACTACGAGCGAGACGGTGAAATTGTGATCCCAGCTGGTTCCAAAGCCTTTGGAGAACTCAGCCAGGCGAATGAACAGGGTTACGTCGGGATCCAATTCCACTCGATCCAGATGCCGGATGAGACCGTTCAGAAGATAGAGGGCCATGCTGTTGGGCTGCAGTTTCAACCCCTGCGCGGTCAGGTGACGGGACGAAACACCGCTAAGAAGTTTCTGGTCCGCAGCTTGACAGGAGTGGGTACGATTCTCGCCGCCACGGTTGGTGTTCAAAGTGGTACCGGGCTCGCCGACACCCTTTCCAACAATGTACTTCTCCGGGAGCGAGTCGCAAACAATGTGGCGCTGGCCGGGGAACAACAATTGAACGATCTCGCCTATCACCAAAATATTGTGGTTACGGTGCCGGGCAACACTCGCCTCTATATCGTGTTGGCCAAGCCCGCCGGTGCGATTGGCGCCCCAACAATACCGAGCGGAGCGTCTCCCTCAGGGAATCCAGGGACCGTTCCCAATTACTCTACCGCCCCCACGCCAAGCATCCAAGAGCTCCGGGAACTCATGGAGCTAAAGCAGGAGTTGACCCAGATGTACCAAAGGCAGAATGCCCAACTGGTACAGGCCACGGCAGAGCAACCATAATCGAGAGGCCGAGTCCGGTTCATCCCGAAGCGTCGAGAGATTTTGCAAAGTTTTCTCAAATACGCTTAAATAGATCCCAAGGAGAGCAGTATGTCTTCTTGGCCCTCCCAACGCTTTGCCGGTTTCTTCTCGCGAGGACTTCTCTGGTTCGGCGTCTTCAGCATCCTCATTCTCAGCTACGTCCTCTACCTTCCGCAATCTGCAACAAGGGGCGCGCATCCAGGCCCGCTGGATTGGGCTTTCGGAAGCTGGCCCGGGCTTTTTGCGATGGCGCTAGCGACTTGGCTCCTCTTGCGAGGGCCGTTGGCCGCCACGCCATCCTTCGTCCAGAAGGCTGCCCGGCTTGTCATGCTTTTTCTCATCTACGCCGCCTTCTTGTACTTGTTGAAGTGGAACCCCCTCTGGAACAGCACCCAGTCGGTGGGTCTTAAGAATCGAGACGCGGCAGAAGGCTTCCTAATTCTTGTATCGACATTGGTCTGGTTCGTTGCCTCGATTCGAGTCCTTTTCCGGCGTTCTCGAGTTTCCGCTGCCCGCCATTCCCGACCCAAAAAGGCATCTTGGTTCACCGTGGAGAATATCGCTATCTTCCACTATTTCTTCACCCGCAAGTAAATTCAAGTCGTGTCCTCCGTGAGCCACTCGGACTAGCGACGCGACTGCGAGTACAACCACGCTCTAGAGCCACTGGATTTACTCTGGTCAAAACTCCCCTCCATTTGCGTGAACTTTCGAATCGGGCTATGTTCTCTCAGTCCCCTATTGGGGCGGAAAGGAGAATCTAATCCCGATGAAGCAAAATTCCCGGCGGCAGACGTTTATGGTTGCCGCCGTGCTCGCGTTGTTCCTTTTGGTAACTCAGGCGGCTACGAGGGGCCAGGACCTCGGAGCGGCCCCGGCGGTAAATGTGGCGGTTCAAGGCGAACAGGCCACACAGCCCGAAGGAACGTTCCTAAACCTGATTAACTGGATCGGCAACGTCATCGCTCCGGTAGGCGCCGGCGGCGCGGCACTCATGGCGATCGGAACGTTTGCCATGGGCCGTGGATTCGCCAAGTGGGTGTTCACGGCAATCGGACTCCTGATGGTCTCGGGCCTCACCAGGCTGCTGGAGTACTGGATCGCGCAGGGCACCGCTGGAGTTACTTAAATGCACTCTGGGCAGGCGCGGTAGCGAGGGCTCTGCTCCTGCCCGTTTTCTTTGGGAATCGAGGAATATGGCACCTCCACAACTGATCTCGGATTTTATGAGCGTGATGTTGCTCCTTGCGCCTTCGGCTGCGATCATCTGCCTGGTATTGGCGGGCCTCAGCTTGCGGCAGGGATCCATTCCCGACGCCCTGATCGGAGGGAATTTCGCGAAGTGGATGTTTTGGGCCATTGTATTCCTTACGCTGCCGCAGCTCATCAGTTGGTTCCCCTCGTTCGGAGTCCCCGCCTCTCTACCAAATGGCGGCGTGGGCACCGGATGGATGGCGAACCTCCAGAGCGACGTCACTAATTTCGTGCAGAACTTCGTGATGAAAAGACTGGCCCTGACATTTGCGGCTTTTTTCGTGCTGCGAGCGATTCTAGACACGATCCAAGGCGGCCATCCTCTTCCCTCAATTCTCGCCGCCATGTTCCTGCTGGCGATTCAAACGACCGTCACGTTGATTCAGAGCTACAACAGCGGCACATCGTACGCCACGGCTGACGTGCTGGACAGTTTATGGAATTACATTGCGGGGACCATTTGTCCCATTGCGGCAGGATTAGCCATCATTGGAGCCATTTGGAATTTCGTCGCTCGCCGGCCCTTGATGCCGCTGGTTGCAGCGACCCTGGGTCTCTTGACCGTCTCGGCGCTTTGGAAGCTGGTTACCGCGATGATGTAGCGAAACGAAGGGAACATCATGTTCTACAACGGAATTCTAAACCTGACCAATTGGACTGGCAACGTCATCATGCCGACGCTAGGAGGCTTGTTTATCGCGTTTGCCGTGATACAGTTCGCGCGCGGTTACCACCACCTCTACTCGACGTGGGCTTATGGAGGACTCATGTGCCTCGTGGTCTCCGGCCTATTGCGGCTGTTCGAGAAGTTTACGGGTCAGGCGGGCTGGAACAACCCGGACCTCTATTGGAACTCGCTCCTCAATCTTGTCGACTGGTTTGCGAACGTGATTCTGCCGGTATATGCAGGAATGCACGTTGCCGTCGGAGCCATCAAATTTGCCGGGCTCTTTGAACGTCAGGTGCATCATCAGTTTACTGAATCGAGGCACTTCATGGGCGCGATCCTATGTTTGCTCGCGTCAGGACTCCTTCGGTTGGGTGAATTCTTCGTGGCCCGAGGAACTCCGGGTGTGAGGTAGCACCATGGCCCTTACTGTAACGACTGTTCCCCGGAATCTCGCGACGAAGGTCACCTTCCTGTACCTGGAATTCGAGGACCTGTTCATCATTTTGAGTCTTGCTGTTGTGATGAACATTTTCGGACGCTTTCTGCAAAGGGAGATTTTCGGAGTGCCGCTCAACGTATTCCTGCAGTATGTCGTACCGGTGCTTGGCATCCCAGCCCTAATCTTGTTCAAGTACGGTAAACCGCGCGGCTATCTGCAGGATTGGTTGCTATTTCACATGCGGCCGCACGTGTACTGCGCGCTCGAGCCCGACTCGCAACAAAATCTGGGATACGTCAAGGCCGAGGAGTCATAAACATGCCGCTCACGCTTCGACAGTGGGAAGATTCATTGCGCCAGCCGGCGCTGTGCGAGTTGCTACCCGTCCGGGATTACCTCGACGACTGCATCATTCGGACCAACGGCTCCTTTGTTGCCGGTTACGAAGCGATCGGCCTCAACACATTCTTTCATTCCGACGAAACTCGCAATCGAACCAAAGAAACCCTGGAGGCGCTGGTGAGGGCCTTGCCCGAGCGATCCATGCGGCTGCAAGTTCGATACGAAGTGACGGAGGGACAGGGCGATCTGACCGAGCGCTACGTCAGGGAACAACGCATTGAGAATCCAATTCTTCAGGCGCTGGATCGGGAGCGGCTTCGGCTATGGAATAGCCGTGAGGAAGAAGGACACTACTTGCGGCGCCGATTGCATCTGTATTTCATATGGAATCCAGATGTACACCACGACAGCCCGGACTTTGAATGGCGTAAGACGCATCGCGCGGCAAGCAGATGGAGCCTCTCGGCCAACAAATGCATCCAGCGAACGCATCGCGAACACGGGGACCTTCTTTCAGAATTTGAAAGCCTCATGGCCGGTGCGCAAGCGACACTCGAGGCCACGGGAATGCATTCCAGGCGCATGACAGATCAAGAGATGTTCCTGGAAATCAAGCGGGCGCTGAACCCGACGACAATCGACAGCCGGCCCTATAAGCACGGCCTGGCGTTTCAAAGCGCCAGGGCTCAGATTGCGAACGTCAACATAGAGGACGAGCAGGATGACCATCTCAAAATAGGTGGTCTGCTGCACGCCTGGGTCAGCTTGAAGGAGCTGCCGGACGCGACATTCCCCGGTATCGCACGGGAGTTGGTCGCCCAGGAGTTTCCGTTGGTGATCAGCGCCGAAATTGCGATTCCGGACCAAAGCAAGATCATGAGGTCCTACAAACGTCGCCTGCTCCGGATGCAGGCAGCGCAGAGAGACATCCATGGTGGTTTCAAGATCAATGTTGAAGCGCAAATCGCCCAAGAGCAACTCATCCAGACGCTGCAAGACGTGGTGTCAAGCTCGTTGAAAGTGTGCCACCTCAGTGTGATCGTAGGGCTGCGAACGTCACGTCCGATCCGCAATTCGAAAGATCGAGAGGAAGCGGAACGGATACTGGCGGATCGCCGCCAGCGGGCTCTTCATGCCGTGACGCGCATGAACGGCGCGCGAGGTATCCCTGAGACACTTGCGCAAAAGAGGATCTTTATCGGGACGCTTCCGGGCATGGGGGAGGAGACTAAGCGCGAGCAGGAGTGCCTCACGCTGCACGCGGCGGACCTGCTGCCTGTTGAAGTCCCATGGCAAGGCCTGAATTATCCCGTCATTCTCCTTGAAACGCCTTCACGCCAAATGGTGCCGTTCTCGCCGTTTGACCCAACACTCGGCGACGCCAACATGTTGATCATGGCGAAGAGCGGCGGAGGCAAAACGTTCATGGCTCAATTGCTGTTGCTGATGTTGGCAAGGATTGATGCTCAGATTTCCATTCTGGAGCGCGGAGACTCCTACGGGCCGCTTGTCGACCTGATGGGCGGCCGTGTCATCGACGTGAACCTCGACGGGCAAGAAACTCTGAATCCTTGGGATCTGCCCGAAGGGGACAAGATGCCGTCGAAGGAAAAAGTCGCATTTCTCAAGAATCTTACTCGCCACATGATCGGCGACGCTCCAGGGTCGGACTCCACGCTGGTCGACAACGTGATCACGGAGGCAATCGCTAGAACCTATAAACGAGTTGGTCTGCGCTTCACGAACCCCATTCCTACCTTCAGTGACCTCCGCGATGAACTCGCTCAATGGCAGGACGAGGAAAAGATGCAGCGCGCCATTGACGAGGCGAAGCTTGCGGCGGTCAAGTTGCGCACCTGGACTGACAAGGGCATTTATAGCCGGCTCTTCGATCGGCACACCAATATCCGGACGGACAACAACTGGCTGTTCTTCAATGTGGAGAGATTAAGTTCGGACGCACATCTCGAAACAGCGATGAGCATGCTGATCGCAAACGCTATGGCAGAGCGTGCTTCTGGCCGGACAGGCCAGCCGAGCGTTACCGTGCTCGATGAATGCTGGTCTTTACTGGATTCACCCGTATTGGCGCCAGAGGTTGTCCAGCTGTTTCGAACGGCACGCAAAAGGAACTCGAGCGTGTGGGGAATCTCACAGACCCTTGAAGATTTCGTAGGAACGGCGACGCAGCCCCGACCTCATGGTCCGGGAATCGTGAAAAACTCAAATACCAAGCTGATCGGTCAGCAGCCCGGCGACATGAGCGCGCTAGAGAATCAGCTTCATCTCAATGATGTCGCTCTCTCGGCGATCAAGCGTTTGACCTCGCCCCAAAAGGGACGCTACGCGGAAATGCTGCTCGTCATCGGCGAGCGATCAGAGACGAGCCAAGTTGTTCGCCTGGTTCCCACCTCGGTTGATTATTGGATTTGCACTACCTATCCTCGCGAGCGCGCCTATCGGGCGTGGCAATTGCGGCAGGATCCTGGTGAGTCGTTGCTTGCATGTTACGAGAAGCTCGCGCGGAGGTTCCCGCAAGGACTCGCAGGTTTGCCACAACTTCCGGAAGAACTTTCGGGTGCAGTCCATGCAACTGCGTCCACGCATGATTAGGAGATCCTCATGTTGCTTCTCACGACATTGTTCAGCGGTTTGATGTGGCTGAGTACCGATAGCCGGCGCCGCGTTATCGCGGTCCTGCTGATTGGCTGTATTGCGATTCTTGGGATGTCGCCGCCGCCGGCACAGGCGCAGATCCTTCCCTTCTGCCTTCCCTGCGTGATTCAAGCCGTACTCACTACCATCACCGTGACGATCGGAGGCTGGTTAACCCAAATCAACGGCGTGCTGGGAAAGCTCTTCTCGCTCTTCACGCAGACCGTTTGGCCGCTCGCAAAGACCAACCTGGCGAAGTCGCAGATCCAATCGATCATCACGAGGTTTCTCGGCGTCATCCAATCGATAATGTCCATCAACCCACATACCGCCACGCTGCCGAACCCTGTCTCGTTAGAGAGCATTATTCGCAACCGCAGTACGGCCGATCTTTCTTCGGTGCCGCCAGCCTATGTCCAGACCTTCCGGCCTGTTCCGCAACCGGCGAATGCCGCCCCCCAGGACCGGGACCTGATCGACATGGACGACGCGATGGCGCAGGACAACCTGATGATGCTGAAGGAGTCCGATCAATCCCAAGATCTGCAATTGCAATTGGCCAATCAGATCGAGAGCCTGGTCGGAAATCCCGATATCAACGTCTCGGCGCCAGGTGCCGCGCCCATCATCACGGCAGCAGCCGTCGCCGGCCAGATCCAGAGCCAGGCGGTGACTCAGAAGATGCTGGCCGCCATGTTGCGGCAAGAGGCGGCACGCCTCGCACATGACAACGCAATCCGCAAGCGCAACGCGGCCTATGCGGGTCAGCTCCAGACAGATATGACGAACGTTCTCCAGCACAGATGAAAGGCAAAGCAATGCGACATCGAATTAGGAAATCGGTGAATAGCGCGAGGTCAGGAGCCGCCAAAATATGCCGATGGAGCGGCCGTCACGCGGTCCTGCTAGGGCTGGTGCTGCTGTTGAGCACTATCATCGTGCCTCGGAAGGTTCAAGGACAGTTGCCAAGTCCCTGCTGCGCCATGCTGGCGGAAGGTCTGGGAACGATTAACATCACCCTTGGCAGCGTGATTGGCGCGGGGTTGCAAGCGATCAACGTAATCCTCAACAATACCAATAACTTTTTGCAGACTAACGTCTGGCCACTGAAAGCGATTGCGCAGGCGCTCGGGATGGCGGGGCAAGTTGGGGGATTCTACGCGCAGATCGCTAGAATCCTACAGATCCCGATCGCTACGGCGACGCTGCCAAATCCAAAGCAGCTTGAGGCCACGCTTATGTCCGGAATGTCCGGAAGCACGGGCCAGATCTCGAACACTACGGGGAGTTATGCCGCGGTGTACAACGTAGTGCCTACTCCTCAGAATGCATCTCCCGCGGTTCGCGACCTGATCGACATGACCGACGCGGTCGCGCAAGACGCCATGGAGCGCGCCATTGCCATCGATGCTATTGCGACCCAGGAACTATCCGCCGCGGATCAAATTAACGCCAACGTTGGGACCGCAGCACCCGGCACGGCGCCCATGATCGAGGCAGAGGCCGATGCATGGCTGGTGCGAGCGAACGCCTACACCCAGTCCGCCTTGTCGGATCTTATGCGGGTGAGAGCCATTGACCTCGCTGATAACGGTGCCCACCTGAAGCTTGGAAGCGGATGGGCGGCGGTGACTCAGCAGAACATTAATTCGACGTTGCAGCACAAATAGCCATGTTCTATTTTCAACAGCTTTTCAACACGGCGTTAGGTGGAATCGACTCAGGTGGCGCAACGGCAGGAGCTGTCCAGATCGCTCAGTACGTACTCCTGGCTAGCCTCCTCTTCGGAATCTATGAAGCGTGGGCGCGGGGCGGAGACACTCGTGCTCTCGGGTCTGTGGCGATGCGCTATTTCGTGATCGGCCTTGTGATGTTGAACTACGGCACGGCTTTTCGTGGCGTCAACGGCATGTTTAACAGTGTTGCGAACTTCATCGATAACAGTACCGCCGGCGGTGGAGATGTCTTTGCGAATTGGATGGGCGATCTTTCGACCTACTGGAACAACAACAACGGCATGCAGGCATTATGGGGCATGATTACGGGTGCGTTTTCGGGCCTGCTCGAATCGCTTCTCTTGCTTGTCGGATATCTCGTGTTCCCCGTTACGTATGCCCTGTTCTCACTTTTCTATACACTTTACGGCTCGATCCTCTACGTGGTCGGCCCGTTTGTGCTCGCGCTCTATCCGGCATTTGGGTTTGGGCAACTTGCGAGAACTTACCTTGTAAACCTGATGATCTTCAACGCCTGGGGGCTGTTGTACTCCATATTCGGCGCAGTCATGGTGGCGATCAACATGAATTCGGTCAACGCAGTCCTGGCGAGTGACAGTTTTGTGGGCGCTTTTAATGGCGTAACCGGCTCCCTGTTGCTCGGCCTGGCTAGCATTCTTCTCTCGCTTTGCATCGCTTTTATCCCTTTCTTGGCAAGACGGATCGTCGAGGGAGATGTCGGGAAAACGATGGGCACCGTGTTCAGCACCACAATGTTCGCGGTCAGAGGTGTTGGCTCCCTGCTTAATAAGTGACAGTCGGAGCCGACGATGGCGACCAACAATGATGTCCGAAGCGCACCGGAGAAACTTCGTTACACGCGATATTACGAGCATGACGGGATATTGCGCGCCTATGCCAATCGCGCGATGGTGCTCGCCATGGTGTTTGGTGTCATTGCGTTGAGCTCTTTCGCATTCGCTGTCTATGTGCGCTTGCAACCGCCGACGGTGATCCGTGTGGATAGCCAAGGCGAGGCCTCGGTCGTGGGAGGCACTCCGCTTCCTGGCCATAGTCGGGGTTTGACTTTCCTCGCTTCGGCAGCGGAGTCCGGCCCGACGGAAGTCGAGGCGAAGGCAGTGGTTCGAAGATTTCTCGATCACTACTTGAATTACACTCCAGCGACCGTCGACCGGCAGATGGCCGATGCCCTGAATATGATGACGGGGAATTTCAAGGCTCTCGCGCTCGCCCGGCTTCGGGAAGACGACACACTCAACAAGATTCAGGATGATCACATCGTGACAAACTTCACAATCCGCACCATTACCGCGGTGCAGGATTCGCCTCTTACGTTCACGGCCTTCGGGGTGAAAGAGATTCACCGGTTGAAGAACAAGCAGGAGACGACCGACCAGATCGTTGGCCGTTACAACGTGCGACTGGCGGTTGATCGCCGCACCGAGTATAACCCGAGCGGCCTGCTCGTCGCCGACTATTGGGAGCAGCAGATGGTGGGGGACAAGAATACGGGTCTTTCCCAGCCGGACGAACTGTCTCGCGAGGCGACAGACAAAAATCGCTAGAGAGCACAAGGAGTATCGACGAATGCCTGATTCTAGAAAACTTGCCGCGGCAGGCGGAAACACGCTCATCTCGCTCGCAAGATTCAGCGGGCTTGATCGCCTTGACTGTTTGATGATCCTGGTGGCCGTCCTGCTCGGGACGATAGCCACGCGATTTCACCTATTGGGCCTCTCGGACTGGATTCTGGAATGGGTTTCGCCGTTCCTATTAATGGCAGCGGGCTATTGGGCTCGCCGGAAGATTACCGAGTTGATCGAAGTGCGGAGAATCCGCAGTGCTCGCGAGCAATAGGAGAGGAAGGTATGCGTTCAGTTTTCCCCTTGACCTATGACCGTGTCGATGTCCTGATGAGCGCCGGCTGCAGTACTCTTGTCAGCGCGTCCGCCATCCTAGTTGTTCCTCGAATCGGGACTATTCTGCTGGAGATGCTGGCGGGGCTTTTCTTCATTGGATGCGCTGTCGCAACACGGTTCCGCCTTCGCCGGACGCAGGGATTCGAAAAAAGCTCTCGGGGAGACAACCGGTAATCGACCAAGAATCAGGCCGGTTTGATCGGTATGATCTGCTGCTGATCGCGATGGCAACCCTCACATACATCATCCTTCCAGTGCTTCTGAGAAGGACGGGACTATCACCGGGGACGATACATATCCTGCCACTTCTGTTGTTAGGGCTGGGAATCCTCTTTAAGCCCCGGATGCGCCAATTCGTAACGCTGATCAACACTCGCAAGGATACCGGAAAGGTAGCGGTGAACCATGCCAGCGAACGGAACTGAAGGCTCCACTACAGAACCTAAGATTTCGCCGCCGTCTGCCACCGATTCCAAAAGCGGGCGGGGTGCCGCCGACAGCAAGCCCCCAGGGGCGAGAGGGGCAACAACACGGAGGAGGCGCGGTCACGACGAGTCGCCCAAGGCGACTGGCGAAGAGCGATTTTTCCTTGCCGGAGTAAACCGCAATGGAGATGTGCCGGCACTCGGTCGCGAGTGCGCCTCGGAAGCGGAGGCCATCATTGCCGCGTTCCGCGAAAGCCTGAACTTCTACAGAATTTCGGAGTTTCAAACCCGCGCGGATGTCGGTCCGTCCGGAGAACCAGTTTTACGGAAGGAGGTGTTGAAGAAGAATAGTCCGGCTTCTTAAACAAAGGAAACTTCGGTTTCCTTGAAGCACCCAGACTTTCTGGGACTCTGCTGCGCCACTAGGGGCAGCGCAACTTCACTTGCAGTCAAAAAGGAGAAGTCGATGTCAGACAAGAACCAGATCGTCGTGGTCTTGATCGTGGCGCTCTTTCTGGGAGCGTTCGTCGACCGAGCTACGGCCTTGAAGATAGTTTCCGGAGTGGCTCTGCTGTGGTCGTTGCAGAACCAGCCAGTGATTATCGAGTACGTCCGGAAGCTCTTCTCGCATCTTCGGAGGAGGACCTACCGTTCGAGAGTACCGCGGAGACCTGCCCAAGAATCGCAGGGCTGCGTAGGTTTGTTTTGAATTTGGCGAGCCTGGGCCGTCGCGAACGGTTCATACTCACCAAACAATATTAGGACCGCATCAAGTGGTCGGGCTCTTCGGGGCCAGGCCGAGAACTTCCAGTTTTCGGCAGGGTCGAAGAGGAGCGCGGCTCCTTTTTCTGCTCTGCCATAACCAAACAGAACAGAAACAAGGAGAACTCCGATGCTTAACACAATGAACCACGCGGCAGCAGTGCTGCGCGTGAAACAGATCGCCATCGATGAGGAAGGAAACGTGAAGAAGCGATTTCCCCGGATTGACGCGGAAGGACAGCTGAAGAATACTTTGCTGTTTGCGACTTATCCGGAGATCTGCGTCCTCTCGATGCAAGTTCCGAGCGGCCTTTTGGATGCGTACGAACAGGCCAGGATCAGCCAGGTCCTGATGCGAGTTCGCTACGAAGGCCGGGAGTATTGTCTGATCGGCGCCAGCGGATCAGCCAAAGACGGAAAGTTCTATGCCGTCGATGCTGAGCATGAGAAGCTGATCGCCGAGCGGTTTCAGAAGTGGCCCCAGGCCGCCATCACGTATTTCGGTATTTTGGTCTCCGACTGCAAGGTCGTGATCCAGGAGCCCGACGTGAACGTGTTGGTGGTTGAGGATCACGCGCTGGGAACTAACGATTGCCGTGGATGGATCTCGGAGAAGCTCTTCCGTAAGCTCAACTTGCCGGATCACCGCTTCTACCAATTCCGCCTTGCTTTCGAACGGACCCAGGCAAAGGGTTCCTTCAAGGTCATGAGTGATGACACAGCCGACCTTTTAGGTGCCGACATTATTCTTCCGCAAAGCTCAATTAAGCCGAAGCTCGACCTGGGCTTCCTCGACGAGTGCCACAAGTGGTTCGCGGGCCTCGGGCGCGGAATCCAGGGAGTCCGGTTCCGGTCTTCGATCGTTTTGGGGATCCGGGATTACTCTCGCGAGCTTCAATTCAAATCGAGCTACACCTTGACCGAACATGCGCCTCTGGATTCACTCAGGACCGAGATTATCCCTCGCGCTCTTGAAGAGGTCCGCGGCGTCGTATCCTCCGCTCTCTCCGGCGACTACCAGAAGCTTCTTGAAGTGCTTGGGACATCGACCGTACAGCCCAGGGTGGAGGATTCCGAAGACGAGGAATTCACTTCCTACGAACACAGCATCGTCGAAGCCGTTCTCAAAGCGGACGGAAGCGGCACATTGGTTAGACACCCCTTCGTCAACAACAAGCTGCAACAGTTGCTGGCGAAGTGGGCTTTCAAAGTTGCAACCGGCGGTGGTTTCCGGGTGCCGGCCTTCGCACTGGCGGACGACGGATATCTGTTCGTTCATAACGGGCAGGTGTTCGCGGGTTCCGACTGGATTCCGGAAGACACAGCAATCAGCTCCCTCTCAACGGCCCGGGGGCTGGTAATCCGCTATCCCATACGGATGAAAGAGGACCTTTTGCCGGTCGAGATGCTCTCGTTCCAAGCAACAGTCGAACGCTTGGAACAGATTCTTCTCCAGACCGGCTGCAAGCTCGCCACAACGCAGATTCCCGACCTGGTCGAGCGCCAGCTTCGTCTCGATGGTACGTTCCTCCTTCACTCGAGGACGGCCGAGCGGAATGGCGGGGATTTCGATTTCGACCTGGTTGCGGTTCTTCAGGACTCCGAGTTCCCGCGCTTTGTCAAAAGCCGTTTTGACATGAGCGATGGGTATCAGAAGAAGAAGGACAAGAAGAAAAAGATCAAGTCGCCGTGGTGGAACCTGGCGGACGTTGCCATGAAAGCACGTGGCAATCAGATCGGCAGAATCACAAATCTGATCAGCGATTGTATCGCGGCCGGGCGGAGCGATTACGCTTACGAGCTGGTGGATCAGTTGCAAAACGCTCTGGACTCACTGAAGCATAACGTCCAAGTGGATCAGGAGGTGATTGGGAGGATCCGTAAGGAGATTCCCAAGGCAGCGTGGCTTCAAACGAAAGACGCCCGGCGCATCTCAGAAATGCCAATGGAAGTATCGATTGGTAGCGCAGATATCGTAGGGCAACTTTACAACCACGTTCGCAAAGAAATCGGCCTTCTCTTCGAGGAAACCCTTCCGCTGCGTGATTTTGGCGGAATGATCCGAGGAGAGACCTTTGACCGTGACATGTACCAGGAGTGCCGGCAGATCAACAAGACTTTCGGCGTTCTTGTCAGTGATCTCGCAAAACGAACTGAAAGGTGCCAGGCTGCGGTTGCCGACGCACACACGAAGTTCGATGCAGTGAAGGATCACAAGAACCCGGAGGTCCGCAAGAATGCTTCGAAGAAGCTTTCCCGAGTCAAGGCCGCGCTTCGCGAAAACGAGGAATGCTGCCGGGCCGAGATGAAGGATTTCCACCGATTCCTCAGCGAATGGGGGAACGGCAAACGGGAAAACCGGAGAGGCTGGTGTCAGGCGCTGCACATGATCGCGACCGCGTCGCGACACGACAAGGCCACTGGCGCTATTGTTTTTCATGCTTTCCCCCAGGAAGTCCTCGACATGCTGATCGAAGAGACTGGCGGGCACCCGGTTCAACTCCATCTCCCGGAAATGCCTGACTCCGAGATTGTTTTCGACGACACGGGGAACGTGTACCGCGTCGAACGAGTCCGTCTCGATGGAGGGTTAATCCAGGAGCGGCGCATCTTCCTGTTCCAGATTTCGGAGCAAGGGAATATCATTCTCGACGGCGTTCGCGTAGATTCCGTCCAACCCTTCGCCATGCAAGCGGGATCAGGAGAGATCCGGGATGGCATTGTGACGTTCGAGAATCTTCCGCAACGTCCCACAGTTCGCAATTGCAGGCCGCCCGTGCTTCGCAACCGGGAAGACCGGTGCAAGTTCCTGTCGGTTTGCGAGCAGAAGTTCGGTGCAAGTTTCGCCGTGTTTGTCGACGGTGATCCGGGAAGCGTACGGCAACTCAACACCGATGTAAAGAAGCAAGCGTTCCTCGATCAAGCGCCTGTACGTCCTTGGGAAGCACGGGCCTTTGAGCGAGCGTCAGTACAGCAGTAACCGAATCACCTCGGGGCCGCTCGAAAGAGGGGCCCTTAGGGGTTTGAACTAGGCAGGAAAGGAGATTGGAGATGAGACAACTTCTGAGTGGAGCTCTGGCGCTGACAGTGGTGGCAACCACGACGCCGGCCCAGAAAATTGACACGGAAACCGCATCGCGCGAGCATGTCGTCCGGGTGCAAACCGCAATGAACCACCTAACGGTGATCGAAGTCGCAGAACCCGTGACTACGGTCGCTGTCGGTTCTCCTCAGGCATTTCGGGTGGAGCGGCGAGAGAACAAAGTTCTCATAGAACCGCTGCAGGAGAATGTTGCCACCAACCTATTTATATGGACGGCTTCGACTCGGCTTAACTACGAACTAGTGCCGGCGGTGAGTGACGCCGGTCAAATGGACTTTGCGATCGATTACCGCCAATCAGCACAAGCCCAGACCGTTCCGCCGAAAGCTGCGGACGCAGCATCCACGCCGCCCAGCGTTCCGCCCGAAATGCTCCTGAACGGTTCACCAATTCGCATGGTTGGTGGATCGACAGCGACCAAAGCCAATTTGGGCCTGCTGATCCGAGACGTGTATCGTAAGCAGGACCTACTTTTCGTGCGGTATTCCCTCGAGAACCGCTCAAGCCAGGCGTTTCGCGCCGGTCGCCCGACGGTGGTATCTCTCAACGGTCTTAAGTTCGGTCAGTCGCTTTGGAGCTACCAAAACTCGCAACTCGGCCCGGAGTACACCGCGCGGTTGAAGACGACAGGGGCTCCCACTCCTGTCAAGGTCACTCAGTGCGAACCAGGAAATACCGAGGTTTCGCCCGGCCAAGCCCAGATTGGCCTTATTACTTTGCAGCTTCCAGCGACAAACCCGCTGGCCACCAAGGCTCAACCGACTGTCCTGCAGATCCTGTTTCCAGTCGATCGACTGGGAAATCTGGCGGCCACGCTGGTGTTGTAGGCTTCCCGGGGACCGAGCCATGCCAATCGACTATCAAACCGTTCCACAGATGTATGAGCGCCTGCAACTCATGATTCGCCAGCGAGGGGACACGGGTTTTCCCAGAGCAGTCGCCGACGCGACGCTCCAGCCCCGCAATCCGTTCGCGTCATCCACCAAGCGGAGGCCCAAGATTGGCCTTGCTTTGGCGGTCGGACTTTTTCTTGCCGTCGCTGGCATTTTCGTATTCTTCAGCTTTCATGGTGGGAGATAGCCATGGAATCAAATGCTATCGAAAGGCCGACGAATCAAACCGGCGCTGACTGGTTGGAGCGAGAGACCGAGTCGTTGCACCACGGTAATGGACAGTTGATTAGTTATTGGGGAGCCTTGGTCCTCTTAACAGTTGCGAGCGCCTACCTCATCCATTCGCAATTTGCGCATCCCGGCAGGTGCGCCCAGCCGGCAAGTGATCCGCTCGGTATTGTTACACCCTCCTGGTTGATACTGCCAGTGCCCCCGTTGGGAGCAGTCGGTTTTTTGGGGCGGGCTTTCTGGCACGCGATGCGCGGGAGGCGCCGCTGGAAGTGGATCCTCGCGGCCGCTGCCTTCACAGGTTTGCTCGCGTCCGGCGATTTCCTTGGAACCTGCGCGTAGGCCTCCGAAGTTTGCCCACACCGGAAATCTAGGGACCAGGGTTCTAGGTGTCTTTATGCAACCATCCGATCGCTATCGCAGAAACATTTCCGAGCCGGACGCGCAACTGGCGCTCATGCTCCTTGTCTTCGTTGTCCTGGGTGCCTGCCTGTACCTGGTGGTTGCCCGATTTCACGTCCGCGGCGCCCAGTTGCTGGAAGCAGCACTCTACTTTCTCGTGATCGCGGGAGCCGTAGTTGCGCCCCTCGTCAGGCGGTTCACAACCAGTGAATCCCGCAAGAAGCGTGCGCCGTTCGTAGTCCGGGCCGATAAGGATGAGCGGGAAGTCGAAGCTGCCTGGAAGCGGAACGCGGTCCTGCTCGGCTATGACATGGACGAGAAACCCTGGATCTGGCCAGACGAAGTTCGGGTCATGCAGGGTATCGTTCTCGGGATGACCGGCTCTGGCAAGACAACCTTGCTCAAGAACATCATCACTCAAGACCTCGCGCGTTTTACCGGGCCCCCGGAAGACCGCCACCGGATTCCGATGGTTATCTTCGACGGGAAGGGCGATCTCGAATTCTTTGAAGAGTTGTTGCCGTACATACACCGGTCTGGACGGCTACATCAACTTAGGCTGCTCAATCCCTCCCGCGCCGACCTGTCGGTCTTGTACAACCCATTCTTTACGCGCGACGACAACTACGCAGCGCAAGTCAATATGATCTTCGGATCGTTCAATTTGCACGACGAGTTCTTCGCTAAGCACCAGCTCAGCTATCTCGGGGACGTTGTGCGCGTCCTTTACTACACCGGCGCCCGTTACAACTTCTATGACGTCATCGTAATGCTGCTTGATGAGCAGATCCTGCAAGAACAGATTGAAAAAGCGACGCACCGCCTTGACCGCGACGCTGTCGTGACCGCCCAGCAGCGACTGAACTTCGAGATGAGCGTCAAGAATCTGTTCAAGTCGCTCGAGGATCGCGAACGGGTTGCGAAAATTCAGGGACTGATTAACGAGTGCATGATGTTTCTCGACGACGATCTTTCCGCGCTCACCGGTCATTACGACGACCTCCTGTCGATGGACGATGTGATCGACGAGGAATTGATCCTATTTGTATCGCTCAATGTGAACAAGAACACGGAACCGGTTCGCTCGCTCGGGAAGATGCTGCTCCAGAATATACAGCTCACCGTCGGCAAGCGCTACGAAGATCAGGCGGACCGCCGCCGGCAAAACCGGCCGATCTTCTCGATCGTCCTGGACGAATTCGCACCTTTCGGTTACCGGAACTTTGCCCAGATCCTGCAAACCGCGCGCGGCACGAACACGGCGTTCCTGTTTTCGATGCAGAGCGTGCCACAACTGATGCAAGTGGGCCGGGGATTTAAGGAAGAGGTCACCTCCGCGCCGAACACAACCATGACGCTGCGTACGCGCGACGAGGAAACTGCCAAGTACTTTATTAATGCGTCGGCCGAGCAGATCGTGACGCGGCGTAGTGTCCAAAAGGAGCGCGGCCTGTTTCGGGTGGGGACGCTATGAAGAAACTGGCCGCGCAACTGAGAGCGAAGATCGTGAAACCCGCTCCCAGGACGAATCGATCAAGAACTTGCCGAAAGGACGAATGGAGATTCTGATGTCCGACGACACCCGGGGTACCCTGCACTCGTTAGTGCAAGTTCGTCCGCCAGACGAAGTTGTTATCCCAGGTTTCAAGCCGGTTACATATCCGCGATTGCTGCACTCCCGGGCGGAATCGAGTGGCGCCAACCTCAGATTCAAGGATCTGGAACTGGCGAGAAAATACCACGTGCCCAATCGGTCGGCCGGAGGTTACCGCAGATGAGAACAAGGACCATTTGGACACTTCTGATTCTTGGCGCGCTCGTTTGGGGACAGGAAGAGCGAGCTACGCCAGGGGACGACTGAAATCGAAAGCGCAACACGGCGTCCACCAGCGACCGTCCTCCGCGCGGCCGTATGTAGGAAAAGAAGACTTCTTCCATTTCGCCACCAAGCAGGTGAACCCAAGCGATGCAGACTGGGGGGCCAGGATCGAACGACGGCGGCAAGTATTCATGGAGGCGATGGTAGCGAATCCGTTTTTCTGGTACAGCGCCCTAACGACTGCTCTACTGATGGTGCTGATGATCGCGTACGGCGTGCGCGTTATGGATGAGAAACGGAAGCTGTGGCACGCCGCAGGGATCTTAACCGACGTCTGGAACCAGGAGCAACACTCCCAATCCGTTGCGCAAACCACCACCGATAGGTACAACCGGCACATGCTGGATTGCAACCGGGTAATCGAGGCACAAGTCAGCGGCCGTCCCAGCCCCGGAATGTTTGAAGCTAACGATGCACGAGAGCAGTTGGAGCGATTGCGGGCTGAGCGCGACAACCTCGATAGCGACAACCGAAGAGTAAAGGCGGAGCTGGAGAAGCGTGACGGCGTCATTCAGAATCTCTCGGCCCGGGTGAGAGATCTGGAGCCGTTGTTTGACCAGAATGGCTCCGGCGCACAGTGGCCGGGCGGCTCCGATACCGAACGCCGGCTCATCGCCAAAGTGAACCAGTTGCAGCAGGAACTTGCCACCGAGAAGCAAAAGAACCGCGCACTGAAAGGAGGGTAGTTGAGTGCTGGTAACTGTCAAAGGGTTCGGAAGTATTTGGGAGCGGCGTTTCAGACGGGGCGCCGCGGGCGACCTTCGCTACGATCGAGCGGCGTTCTATAACACCACAGGAGTTTTTGTAAACGGCAGGGTGCGCTATCGCTGGCGCATCGGCGGGAAGATCCGATTCAACGGCGCCGGAGGATTCACGCCATGTTGTCCGCGCCAATCCGTCGACCGTGTCTTCGAGTGCGGCGATCCCGAAACCTCCCACACGGGTTGGACACAGATTCTGTTCAAACGGATGTTGAGTGGTCCGCAGCGCCCGGACTTCTACCTGTTTGTGGTGACCGGTGAGACGACGGGACGGCTGGATGTAACGTCAGCGTGCTGGAAAGCCGGGTCGGTTCAAGTCGTGGCGCTCAGTGAAAGTTGCGACCAACATGAGGCAATGCTGCTGATGCCTCCGTACTCATGGGTTCGAAGCGAGCTCGGAACGTACTTTGTGGAACCTTCACAACCCAGGCTCTGGTCGGCCGACCTGCGCCTGGACAGGGCGGACTAGGTTAGACCCATATGCGCTACGAAAGAGGCTCCATCAACATTAGCGCGGCTCGGGACGTACCACTGCTGCAACAAGTCTTGCGGTCCAGCTTCATTACAGGCTCGCAACTTTTCGAATTCCTGCAGCTGGAAAGTCTCGAACGTTCCGAGCGGGCTTTTCATCACCGCCTGCATCGTTTGATTAGGCACGGTTTGATTGAAAAGCTAAGGGTGATGATTCACGACCGCGGACCAATATACGCGCTGACAACTAGGGGATTTTCGCTGCTGACTGATTTGGGCGAGTTGTACGCCGGCCGGAGCGGAATCGAAAGTGCCAAGGACGGGTTCCTCCATTGGCTGGAAATTAACGATCTACATCTGGCTCTATTGAGAGCCGGTGTGCTTGCTCATTGGATACCGTCGACCGAAATCTGTTCACAGAATGACCTGACCACGTTCCGGTACGCGAAGGATTACGACGCAGTCGTATCGGTCCGATGGAAGGGATCGGAATTCCGTTTTGCCTTTGAGTACGAACGAACCGCCAAAACTCTGACCAGGTATCTCGGCATTTGCGACGCGCTCGAATCCGACATGCATGTCAACGTGGTCCTCTACGCAGCCTCGAATTACCACCTCATGTGCTTCCTTCGCGATAACCTCCGGTTGCGCAGCAAGACTGTTTGCATCGGACTGATGAACGAACTGCGAGACCAGTCCTTGGGTGCACGCGTCATGGTCGGAGGTACTTCCCGGCCTGCTGCACCGTTCCACGACATTCTTATGAGTTGCGTCGTCGCTCGCAACCTTCCACAAACGCGCTGATTTGTCTTTGGCATGGTATTGCCGTCCCTTTGCCACTTGCTTTGCCGTTTTTATGCAATCGATGCATAGTCTGCAACATATTGAGAGGGGAACCACTTGCAGGTTGACTACCCTCCCCCGTCATCTTCGATGCCGGGGCTCGGTATGAATAAAAACCCGGCATTCGATCTTGGATGCGCAGCGGCGCGCACTCGCTGTCGCTCGGTGCGCACACGCCGCGCGTGCGACGTGTTTTGTCATGGCGATTGGCAGTTTGCCGTTTGGCAGAATCTGCAGCTGTCAGCTTGTTGTAACGCGGTTACGCTACGGCCTGGGATAACTAGCTCGTTGAGGGCGGCTCGCTAGAGCTACTGCGTGCGTCGCCGTTGGGTGGATGTGGGCAATCCCAATGTTGGACGCAGTGCGTAGCGCTGATAGAACCGGCGGTGCGGTTGCGGCGGCCGGCCCGATCACGAGCTCTGCCATTTCCCCGCGCGCGCATGTTCCCGCGGGGACTTGATAGATCAAGAACATGACAGCCGACAACAATACGAGGAAGCACGAAAGCGCAAGCAAGGTGTATATGGACACCCCGATTCTGACAACGAAGGAGACTTGAAATGCTAGAACAACTCCCATTGCGAGTTATGACCGCAACTGCCATCCTCACTCTCGACGACCTCGGGTTGGGGCAGGAATGCAACTTGGACCAAGCTAGCCGTAAGCTGGCAGAACGCTCGGAGGCGCAAATCGTCCGGTGGGTTCAGTTCCCCGCAGGCGCACTGTTTTTCACGCTGGTGCCGGATGATCCTTACTCAGGAGCAATCTACGTGTTGGACCGCAAGACCGGGATCTTCTACTTGATCGACTTTAACGATCAAAAGTGGGGAGGACACAGTCTGGCAGAGTACGAGACTTTGGAACGCGCCTGCCGACTGACCCTGCTTGCACGGCAGCCTCGGCTCCTCCGACCGCTCTCTAACCTGCGAAAACGGGCCCAAGGAACGGGGAGCCCGCTCCATTTGCACAAATTTTGATTTCGGGTTATCTAGAGGCAGGTCAAAAAGGCGGAGCGTTATGGCGAAGCGGTACAGGGCGACCACGACGAACATAGAGAACTATTGGCAGCTATTTGTAAATCGGCGCGCGTACGTTCTCCAGTCGAAGCGGCCCCATCCGGACAGCGGTCGATATTACTACTTTCGTCCGAAAGCGCGCCAGGACGGACAGCCGATCAGTCTGTCCTCCGAGACAATCCGGCGGCACTTGGAGGGTGATGTAACGATCGGTCTGTACTCGGTGAACCCAGGAACGCAGCGGTGCAAGTGGATTGCCGTGGATGGAGATTACGCGGACTCGCTGAAGCACCTATGCGAACTGCAATGGGAGTTGCAGCAGCAACAGGTGGAGGCGGCCCTGGAACAGAGCCGGCGAGGCGCCCATCTTTGGATTTTCGCTGAGCAGCCTCTGCTGGCGCGCGAGTGTCGGCTGCTGATCTCGAGCCTCTCTCGGAAGCTTGGTATCCCAGTAAAGGGCACTGGCACAGCCGAGGGGATTGAGATATTCCCGAAGCATGACGAGCTGAAGGACGGGGACTTCGGAAATGCGATCCGCGGACCACTCGGAATCCATCGTGCAATCAGTGCGCGGTTTTGGTTTTATGGTGCCGACTACAGCCTAAATAACCAATTGGCGTTTCTCGGCGCTCTGCGCAAGCTGTCTGGCGAGCATCTCTCGGAGCTGCTCCAAAAGTTGGGGACCGCCAGCCTGGATGAGATGAAGGAACCGAAGCGTGTGCAGCGCTGGCGGTATCCAGCACTCCAACGGCAATTTCACATTCTCGACCACGTGCAGGTTCGGAGAAAGTCCGGGCGGAACTGGATCACCAGATGCCCCTCTTGCGCTGCGGCAGGCCGTGACAAGAGTGGAGACAACTTGGCGATCTCGGTGGATGAGCCGCAGAAATATAAGTGCTGGGCCGATTGCACCAAGGAAATGATTCGAGCAGCGTTGGGCTACCCGATCCCTGCGCGAGAGGAACAAAGGTACGCGACAGGTTAGTGGCACCTTGACTATGGAAGTTGAACCCCCAAACTGGCAACCGTTAGAAGTCCGCATCGGTGCACGGTGTGCAGAGTTCATGTGGATGTGTCGACAAGACGGAGTCGAATACTACAAGCACGTAGTGACACGCCGGTACCTTATGCTCGACGGCCAGGGACAATGCTATGCGCAACGAGATGGCCAGCTTGTCTTAGCCGATTTCGGCGAGCAACTCAGCCGCGTCACGGAGGGCTTACGTTGACAGGGACCAGATTTGACTACATGGCCGTTGGCGCGATGGCGGCTCTGGTTATGGCGGCTGCCGTGGGAATCACAAACAGGCGAGGTGTCCAGTTGTTGGTGATTGGCCTGTTGTTGAACATGCTGCGCTCTTTAGTTTGAGTGGAAGGAAAGGGCCGGGGGAAGTGAGGATCGAAAATGACCAAGTGCGACTGCAACGAGGCGTGCGCTGTGCGGAGATGGATTGGTGATGTGTCGGCGGAGCGCGTGGGTCAGGTATGGCAAACCGAGGACCACGAAGCACTCCTAAGCGCTATGCGAGCTGCGGACGAACTCACTAAAGCGTTGATCGCGATGGCCCGCCGTGAAGCTTTGGAATCGATTTCTAAAACCGAGGAAAGTAAGGAGCACCATGGAACCCGATCGCAGACTGAACCGCTGGGGGCTGACGTTCACGCCGGCGGTGACTAACCAGCTCCGAAAACATGCCATCTACGGGCAGCCACAATTGAGTCTTGAGCACCAGGGCAAAGCCAGGCGATACGTGGTTCGAGGCGTAGAATCAGGTGGAGCCACTAAAGAGATCGGTTATTACGTCACCTTTGCCGGCGAGAACGGCGAGCCACTGGCTTGGCTACAGACTGTCGATTCCCTCGCCGTTAATGGTCCTCATGCAGTTGTTATTGCACCGGCACTGAGCCGGATCGAGGTATTTCGGTTTGGTAGGACGTATGACCTGTGCATCACGCAACACCGGCCAGCAACGAACGAAACGCGCCAGCGGCCAAAGCTCGTCGCAGAAGAACTCTTTCGTGGAGAACACGGCTATCTTGCCTTAGAACTCTGGGGCAAAGACCGGGACCTAAGCGGCTGTGTAAGACCGCAATTCTTTACCCGGTCCGGCGAGGAAATCGATCTGCCGATCAAGTTCGATGAAGCAATTAAGGCTGCAACCCACGGGGTGAACTGTGTAGGTTGCGGACACCCGCACTATTTAAAACTCGTAACGCCACCACCAGCGCGGCAATTGGTTGGTCAGATGATGCTCGATCATCCTCTGGCTGACGTTGGCGCTGGGTCCGACCCAGTTGAGCAGTTGACCTACGCCGGCGAGGGGCTGGATTCCCTACGTGGTGCCTAACGAAGGGACGCGGGCCCGAGGTGACAAGGAATTGGCAAACGGTCGTGAGTGGCGGCGACTAAGAGGCGTGGCAGGTTGTCGCCAGACTGCTTGGCATAAATGTATCCGGGAGGTGAAAGATGACGGTTGGTACTCGCAGTGTCCTTTTCGGCGTACACAACATCTTTGTTCATCCGCCAGCTGTTGGGATTGCTTGGTGGAAATTGTATGGACCTCCGCTCGATCCCCGGCTATGGCTTGCCTTTTTGGTCCATGACATCGGGTATTTGGGGAAGAGTTCGATGGAGGGTCCGATTGGGGAGACGCATGTCGAATTGGGTGCGCGCATCATGCAGGCGCTGTTTGGCCCGTCTTGGGGAGAATTTTGTCGCCGGCATTCCAGGTATTACGCGCGGTCGCGAAGCCTACCAATCTCGCGGCTCTGTGTAGCGGACAAGCTTGCTTTCGTTCTAACGCCCGAGTGGTTGTATCTGCCGTTGGCGCGCGGGAGCGGCGAGTTGGCAGAGTATATGAGCCGGGCAAAGGAGCGGCAGGCTGGCAACGGCCGCTTCACACCAGAAGAGGCGGCACAGTTGAGCTCGGCGGACGCGAAAGTATGGCTCCACGGCCTTAAGGATTACACCCTTCGGTGGGTCATGGAGCATCGGTTGGGATGCGAGGACACCTGGACGACTGCGGACACCCATGATGTTATCGGAGTCAGTCAGGAACACTGAACAAAGTTCGCTAGTGCGCTTTGGTGGCGGACGCGATCGCGTTAAGACGGTTTCCGACAGAATGAAAGATTAGGCTTGCCAGACCCGTCGATTCCCGCGGATGCATCGAGGGAACCCGCTCGAGCTGTGGCACATCACTTCACAAAAAGTAACCGGCGCAACTGCTCTCTTTTCGCCGGCTTCTGGCTGGCGATATATCCGGCAAGCTCGTACTGGTTGAACACCTGCCAGACCGCAGCCAGAAATCGAGGAAGTTCCTTGGCGAACTCAGGGTAACGCTCCGCGTCGTCAGCAAAAGCGATCAGTTTCTCGCGGATCAGGTAATCGAGCGCACTCTTGGCGCCAAAACGTCTCTTGATTGTCTTCGTCGCCTGATACTGTTGGACCCAAAGTTTTTCGAATCTCATTCGGTGTCACTGTAGCGCCTGTGGATGGCATGACGCAAGAGGTCTTTGGCCCAACAAAACTGCGATCTACGTCGGGACTGGCTCTACTCAAAAAGGTTGGTAGCGGCACTCTGCGAGAGGACGCACGAGGCTGGAAATACCACAAGCGGCTGGAGCGCAGTAAACGACCCAGGAATAGGAATCGAGCCGGGGGTGCTCAATGAAAATCTGGAAGACGAGCCTACAAGGCCTAATCGAAGAAGCCAAAGGGCCAATCTACATCACTTTGACAGAAACTAAAGTGCAATCACGGGCTGGGGATAGCAGCGGATTTCCGCTGGTCATATTCAGTGTGTCGGCCGCGGGGTTCAACAGCGACGGCCGAGTCGTCGAGCTGCGGATTCAGCAACCTCCTGTGATTGCGCTCTTCGACGAAGAAGTAAGATGCGCGGCCTACGCGAGCTCGGCCGCCTTAAACGATTTGCGAGGTCGTCTGACCACGCTCGGTATCGAGATTCGTGACGGAGCGATTAGCGACAAACCTGTCATTGGTTGTTTGGAATAGCAGCGCTCGGATCAGGTTTTGACAAGGAGGACAGTGATGTTCCGTGAAATGATGCCGCTCCTCAAAGAGCGGACTGTAATGCTGACTATCGCCCGGCTCGATGAAGCCACGGTGCGGGTGTGCGTTATTCCCAAGCGTGTGAAAGAAGTCGCGGGCGAAGACACGGCCGAGACCGCGCAATGCACGCCGTTGATGGTCACGGGAAATGTGGACGAACTGGATCGGGACTTCTCAACCGAGTTGAGTAGATACACGACCTCGATGATTACGCTCGGGTCGAATCTTGCGGAGGTCGAAGCAATGCACAGCGCCGCTGTCAAGGCAGTCGAAGCGGAGAAGAAGGAAGAGCTCGACAGGAAGCGTGGGAAGACCCCGAAAACGAGTTCGACACCAGGTAAGTCCGGACCGGTCATTAAGGATGGCAAGCCTGTATTTGGGACGAGGAACGAAGATTGCACCGCGCCTGCGAAGACGACTTCCGACACAACGCGGGAGAGCAAGGCGCCAGTGGAGCAGCAACCTGTGGGAGTGACACGCACCGCAACCGCGGCCGATCTGGAACAAGAGCCTGCCACTGACGAGGTGTTGGCGAGCATCGACGATGATCTTCCAACGGCGCCCACGGCGCCGCCAGGAATTCAGGGCACATTCGCATACCCGGACTGACGAAGGCCGGAATTGCGTCGACTCCCGGCATGGCTTCGAAAACCGCTCGAATGTCTCGGAGCCCTTAGTGTAGACGGCAAAAGGTGTCGACTTGTCAGCCCACAGCAGAGAAAGCCCAATAAAACAATCCAGAAAGAGAGAGACGGAGAGAGAAGAAGAAGAGGAGGAGATCCAGATGCAGATTGACCGATTGACTCGATTATTTTCGTACACGGGATTGCAGCTCCCAGATCCTGATGAGCGGATGACGCCAGAACAAGTTCGCGATTTCTACGCGAGCAGCTATCCGGAGATCACAACCGCATCCATCGAGGGGCCAGATGTCAGCGACGGGAAATTGAGCTTTAAGTTCACGCGCGCGCTGGGAACCAAGGGATGACACGACAGCAAGCCGTGGACGAACTCGAACGGCTCGCTCGGGACCCCAACCGCCAGCGATTGGAGGAGAAGTTCAGACTATGTCCAGAATCCCGCTCATTGTCCGAGCTACTGGGCGCGTGCGTGCACGTCCGAAAAGGCCAGCGGCCGCGCGACCGCCAAAACTTGCTGCCGGTTCCTCCCTGCCGCGTGTACCCGGGCTGATTGCCACCGGACCAGGCTTATCTCTTCCCCATCTTCATGAGCACCATTGGCAGTTTTCTGGCAGTGCTGCGCATAGTGACGGCGCTCTCTTCGCGGCGAACCTCTTGCGCGCAGGCGTTGCGAGTCCGGGGGATTGGGAATGCACGCGCCAGGTTGGTAGGTTCCTGCAAAGGACAGTAGAGCAGTTTGCAAGCCGTCGAGCGATAGGAATCGACCGCGCGTTCGACATCAGCCTTTGCCTAAGCACGACCGCATCGAACTGGCGGCAGCCGGAGGAGATCGATCCACATCGAGTGCTATTGACGTTTCGCGTCGCGCAGACAGTGAGTTGGGTTAACCTCACGCCAGTGCTCGATCTACTCAAAAGCGAGCACGAACTGCTGCCGGCAATATTCTATTCCTGGTTGAGCACGTCCCTGTCCCGCTGGTTCCGCGTGTTCGATGTTCAGGAAGCGCGCTGTCGTTGGAACTCGTGGATCGAAATGCGTCAGCAGGATGAAGACGAACGCAAGGAGGAGTGTGCGCGAGCCGGTGTCCCGTACGAGCCTGGGGAAACTCTCACCGAACCCTGCCTTCCCGAGTGTATTGGCAAGATACCGCGGGGCAAATTGTCGAACGTCGCGACCCTTACAAAGAGCCCGGAGAGTGCCCGTCTGATGGAGGCGGCTCAGCGCCTGCATAGGATCTCGCGGAGCCTCCGCTGTCCCAAATTCGATTCAAGAGACCAAGACGATCTGTACGATTGCGATGCTCCAATTCCACTAATTGCGCTCGCCTTCGGAGAGCATGACGTCATAACTGAGTTCCTGAACATGGAGCTTGAAACTTCCGGCCAAGTCGAGAATGAGCCGTGGCCTATTTTGTCAATGGATGGCACGAATCCAGCGTCGATCCGCCTTGCCTTTCGTCGCGCGGACGTTGCGCTCAATACGCTCGAAGCGGCCTCCGACGTCCTTTCGCTTGTACCAGGCTTTGAGCCCCTAACAAAACGGAATCAATGGGGAAGTGAAGATGCATTTTGACGCTGAATACGGTCAGTCTTTGCCGCTGAACTTGGTGCACGCCATTCTGCTGTACGGCAGCGAAAGTAGGATACGGCTTGCTACGATCCACCAGCCCATGCGCGATCCGCAGGGCGGTCCCGCGCTATTGGACGCCGGAGAACCCCTGACCCGGGAATTTCTGGAAAGGCTTGCGCGAGGATTGGGCAATGAACTGCCTCCCGCGTTCCTCCCTAGTCATGTGCTGGTTTACTCGGCTTCCCTCGTCTCGTGGTGGGAGCCCGTTCAAACCCGAACCATGTTTTTCTCGCCCGACTTTGACGGTAAGACGCTCGATGGTAAAAGGTTTCCCCATCCACCATTGGTATTCGCGGTATGCGACGGTCATCTGATGGTGTGGGCCCTCGAAGCGAACCGGAGGCCGGAGCTCGATACTCGGCTCTTCATGGCGCCGTATTGGAATACGTACCAGGACGGAAGAGTCTGCCATGGGTCCATGCCAGTGCCGACGACAGTGACGATCGACAACCTTCCTCGTTGGTCACACGCATTTTTTGCCAGCCAATTCACCGGTTCGGACCTGGGCGTTCAACAGTGTAGTCACCCGCAAGGCTTCCTCGGGCTGTGGCGATCGCTTGTTAATAGAAAGACTTTCCCAGTTGAATACCTGCTTCCAAGGCGCACGCTGAGGGAGACGCTATGCCGAAACCGCTAAGAGGCCACCGGATAAAACACTGGATGGCACGTGATCGCATCGTGATCGTGGTTGTGGGCTGTGGGGGAACCGGAGCAGCGCTGGTTACGGGATTACCGTATCTGCACTACGCTCTGCTTGCCGGCGGCCACCCTTCTGGAATCAGAGTCTGCGTGATCGACGGCGACAGAATCACTGAGACGAACTGCGTGAGACAGCCATTCAGCATCGGCGAAGTTGGATTGTACAAGGCGCAGGTGCTAGTCAATCGGCTGAACCTGTTTTGGGGGCTGGATTGGGAAGCGATTCCGACGGAAGTACGGTGCGGGCGTGATGTTCCCGACTGCGACTTTATCATCAGTTGCGTCGACACGCGAGCAGCGCGTGCTAGGCTGGCGAAGATTGTACGTCTCAAGAGCCGACGGTTCCCTTACTGGCTCGACACGGGGAACAGTGCCGACTCCGGCCAGTTTGTGCTTGGAGAACCGATCCGTCCTGGACGCAAAGACCGCTCGACACGCCTCCCATGCATCGACGAGCTTTTTCCCCAAATGACGGAGGCTTCACTCGACCGAACGGATTTAACGCCGGCATGTAGCGAGGCCGAAGCGCTCTTGCGGCAGGAACCGTACATCAATCAGTCCATCGCGCAGTTGGCTCTGGCAATGCTCGCCCGGCTACTTCGCCATGGGACGATTTCATATCACGGTGGATTTGTGAATCTCGCTACCGGGAAGGTTGGTCCCCTTCCAGTCAACGGAAGCAGTTGGGCGCGCTTGCGAAATATCGCCATAGCGGACCGCCCAACCTAATTTGCAGTCGCGGTACTAGAATAGCCCTGGGGCTCGCCGATCCGAACGCACAACTCCCTAAGCCATTCCGTCTTACTCGTGCCGTGAACAACGCGGCCGACGAATCCTAATGATCCGGCGGTATTATCACGGTTGAGGCGAATATCTTGCTTGGTCGTCTCGGCGTATCGCCATACCCAGCCCTTGACATCGGCCGGCTTCGCAAACACGTAAGTGGCATGGCCGGCCTGTGGAACCTCAACGACGACAGCTTTTTCGAGATCGAATATGTACTCTTCCCGAAACACGTACATGGTCCGCGCTCGTTTGATGAGTTCCTCGTGATAGAAGGGGTCGTAGTCGGGACGCCAGGTAATCTGTGCCACATCGAAGTCGGCAGGGAGACCAAGGCCCCAGCATAGCCGCTGCAACTCACCGCGCTCGGTGGGAATGCTTTGCACGTGTGCGCGTAGATGGTCGATGTGTTTCCAGTACTCCCCGAACCGGCTGTGGGTGCGACGCGCTTTGAGGATTTCCTCTTCAATGTCTTCGGGCATCTCAAGTTCCGTCCGGCTTGGGAGCGCAGCCTCCCATTCAACGAGTTTCCACGCGCCGCCGTGCTTCCGATAACGGCCTGTATGAATGAAGTCGGCCGAAATTTCGACGGTTGAGGTGATGAGGTGTCGCCATTGACTCCAGGTGGGATCCCACCGGATCGGGAGCAACTGCTGGTCAATGAGTACTTCAAGCTTGCGCCTGGGGTCCCGAAGGATTGCGTAGTCGTCAAAATAGTCCAGTTTGCGTAAAGGCACTGGGACCTTTCGAGTGCGGCGTTTAGGCATGAACGCTAGAATTCTGTTCGCGAAGAAGACACCATTCTCCGCTGCGCGCTCTCCACGAACGAGGAGAGATCCGAATCCCGCGTACGGGAATGGAACCGGAATAGAGGGATTTCTGCGCAGTTCGTTATAGAGCGCGCGAAGGTCCGGGTCCGCCAACATGTTATAGGCTCGCTCGACCGTTGCCATCTCGACCTTTGATGCATTCTTCTTGCGCAGTTCGATCCTCCGGATCCGATAGCCAAGGCGTAACTCGTGCGATCTGACGTCCTCCGGCAAGTGAAGCAGGTAGTAGAACGATGGCTGGGATGACCATGGAGCGCTGCGATTTGCGGAGAAGAAGTAATCGCGAATCGCGTGGCAAGGTATGTGGACAGCGTTGATTCCAAGTTGGGCATCCACGATGTGCACACGGACGAAACGCTCGCCCCGCTTATCTGGTTTCGGCAGCACCGCATAACCTACCCTGACCTGGTACACATCGGACTTTGACTGTGTGGGCTTGTGGATGTAGATCTCCTCGTTCGCGGCGGCGGAATCAGCTGTGGCCGATACAAGGAGCTCATCTCCGACTGCGACATTCGAACCAACGAGGCCGGACAGAGCGATCTCGCGGGAACCAGAGAGGCCGCAAACAACCTTCGATTGCCCCGGCCTGATAGTGAGCACGCGAGCCGGGTTGGGTGGGACGGTTTTGCTGTCGGAGTGCGCTACCGATGCCTCCACTGTTGAGTTCATAGCAGCTTGAGGGTAGCCCAAATCGAGAAACTGCGCAAATGAACGCCAGAACGAGGTAGGACCGAACGGAAGTGCCTGCCATTACATGAGTTAGGCTTACACGTTCCTGGCCCAGCAGGAGGAGACATATGCCAGTAAATGGCGCCGATCACAGCCACCAAACGGCACCAGCGCCCTCACCTCCCATCGAGAATTTGGGAGGTCCTATGGAACTCCCTGAGGATTTGAAGTTGAAATTGAAGGAGCCTCTGCCAGCAGCTGCGGTATCGCCCAATCCGCTAAAGCCGGGACTCTCCGCGATCAAGGTGATCTATGTTGTCGAGCGCTTGAATGATGTGTTCGGTCTGAGCGGATGGCACGTGAACAATGAGATCGTCGAAACAGGGTCAATGGTAGTGGTCCGGGCGACGTTATCCATTCCGAAGTACGCGATTGCCATCGAACAGTTCGGAGGAAATGACAATCCCGATCGAGGTGATGCTTACAAAGGAGCTTGCACCGACGCGCTCTCAAAGTGCGCCAGCTACTTGGGAGTCGGGATGCACGTGTATAAGGGTTTGAATGACACTCGATCCCAAGGCGATCCTGCTGGCCGGCAGAACACCAGCCCGGCGTTCGCACGAACGGCGCAACAGACTTCAAACAGGACTGCGGGGAGGAATTCCGATCTCAAGGGTTTGACGCCGCGAAACGTGGCAGCCCGCTTCGGCGCTATGCGGAGTGTATTGGGCGTCGATACATACGAAGAGATTCTTGGGCAGCACGGATACGGGGATGATGTCACCACTATCCCGAGCATCGACGACGCGCGTCAGGTATATGGGAAACTGCTGGACTCTTTCCGGATTCGATTTGGGGAAGCATTGCGAGCGATCGGACGGCCTGACTATGCAAACATTCTGCGACAGTTACGTCTGAACCCGAGGGCGAGACTGAATCCAGACCTGGCTGTACGAGTCTTTAATCGCATGCAAGAGACACTGAATGCGAAGAAGTAGCGGGTAGCGAGCACACTACCAAGCGCCGCACGACGGCGATTGCGGCGAAGATCAGCAGGCCAGCGCGGGTGCGCGGGAGAAGAGCCTGAACATTGGGCACGGGATATCGTCCTCGTCGCTGGTAGACTCCGTGAACTGTTCCCTTGAAAGAGTGATCCCATCGCCGGAGCGTACGTAAGGGACGATCACCTGGATAGTAAGCAACGGAGAATCGAGCATGAAGAAAATGGCGGTGGTGTCGGGTACTACCTCTAATTCCTCCGACTCGAGCCGACCCATTCGGATATCCAGAGCAATCATCGCAGCCTGAGGGTGCTTCAGTCGCACCACATTACGAAGGTAGTCAAAGCCCTTCATGGTCCTGAGTTCGAAATGCTCAAGGATAGAGGGATCTTCAAACTGGACCTGCTCGATGTGGTCATGGAATAACAATGCGACCAGGGAATCGATGTTCCCAGTTGTGACCAGCTGGTTCTTGAGAAAATCGATCGCATCCTTGGCTTTGGCTCGCATGACAGGAGGATTTGCGTGGTTCATATCTAGCCAGGATTATAGCCACCGAGGGTAGCGATCTGAGCTGTATTAAGGACCAAACACACTCGTTTCTGCCCACTCCCGCGAGCCTTTTGCGCGTGCACAAGTCATGATCGCGCTCATAACACAGGGTTTATCACTGCTCCGTTCCCTCAACACATGAGTCGTTCTACTGCCACAGAAAAGCTCGAAAACTAATCCCCTTCAAGTCGCTTTTGCAATCTGCCTTCGCCGTCGTTAAGACCCCAACATGCGTCGCGAGTCTCCCCACGCAGCACCAGATTGGCGCCCGCGCTGTCCAACGCGTGCTTGGGCCTCTTCCTTTGACCGAGGGCGCACGGGAACTTGGAATTTAGCAGGAGAACGTCATGCAAGAAAGTGAGTCGCAGCGTCCCAGTTCGTGGCAATGCCGCCGCGAAGAATATCTCCGAGCCTCCGGGCGGCACGCCGATCTCGTCAAGGAAGGTTACGTCGATGCGGGTTCAGACGGAAGGTGGCGCCTTATTACCGGAGGTCGTCGAGGGCCTTCACCGAAGAAGAGTCGGCGATTCGAACCGTTGATGGTCAAACAAGGCACCTCGTGACAGAGCATCCGCGGTCGCGGCAGAAGTACTGGTTCACTCCAGCGATGGACGAAGAAATCCGCAGCGCCTATCACTTGTTTATCGAGGACAACAACCGTAGGGCGATCGGCGCGTGCGCACGAAAGCTTAGGCTTCCGAGGTGGATGATCACACGGAGAGCGGCGATTCTGGGGTTGGCACGGATCAAGGAACCAGAGTGGAGTATCGCGGAAATCATCGTTCTGGAGCAATGCGGCCATCTGACCCCCGCTGTGATCCGACGCAAACTCAGAGCGAAAGGATTTCGGCGATCTACCAACGCGATACGCCTTAAGATTGGGCGGATGCGGATCAAGCAGAACCTCGAAGGATACTCTGCGCGCGCTCTGGCGCGTGCGTTTGGTGTGGACTGCCATAAGGTCATGAATTGGATCAATCGCAAGATGCTCGGTGGGACTCCCCGAGGCAGCGCGCGGCACGAATCTCACGGGGTTGACGCCTACTGGATCACTCACGCTGACGTTCGCGAATTTGTGCTGACCCACCCGGACGAAGTTGATCTGCGGAGGGTCGAGAAGTGGTGGTTTTTGGACCTTGTGACAGACGGACGTATCGGGATCCGATGAGCCGTCGACGTCCACGTTTGAGTCATTTTCACGATCAATTCAGCCAATAATCATGTCTTCGGGAGGACTCCCTTTGTGCGCATCCAGGCGAAGTTGAAGTTGGGCTATTATCCGCTGAATCCGGTAGACGCGGTTCGCATCCGCAGGCATCTGCAATTCTCGAACGAATCCGCGAGCGTGCTCGACCCGTGTGCAGGGACTGGCGCCGCACTTTGCACCCTTGCGGAGGGCGTCGACGCAAAGCGGTACGGCGTGGAGTTGGATTCGTATCGAGCCGCCGAAGCCAGACGCAGTTTGGAGGAGGTAATCCAGGGCAGCGCCTTTGACACACATGCGCCAGTCGAGTCGTTCTCGCTCGTGTACCTGAATCCGCCTTACGACTTCGAGATCGGCGAAGGCAAGAACCAACGCATGGAGCGGCTGTTTCTCGAACATGTCGGTCGATGGGTGCGCCCAGGCGGCGTGCTCGTGATGGTCGTCCCTTATGACCGAGTTTATGAATGCCGATCTGTCCTGACGCCTCAGTTTCGAGATAAGACTATTCTGCGCCTGAGGGAACCGGAAGCGACTGCGTACAAGCAAGTTGTCGTCTTCGGAATCCGGCGGAGCCGCCACGAGCGGGACAAGCTTAACGACCATGCTGTGGAGCAAGCCAATCGTAGATTAAGTAATCTGACTCGCCGATATGAAGAGATCCCCCGACTGGGCGATACACCGGATCGGCTGTACCCAGTGCCGCCAAGTCCCTCCGCGCGGCTGGACTACCGGGGGCTTCCGCTGGACGTGATTGAGGATCTAGTCCCGGCTTCGCCGGCGTGGCGACAGGCGCAACACGTCACTCACGCCTCCAAGAGCGATTTCACCGGGCGTCCGTTGACGCCACTACACAAAGGGCACGTTGGTCTGCTCTGCACTGCTGGTCTTATGAACGGCATATTCGGCGAAGGCCCCGACCTGCACGTCGCCTATTGGGAGAGTGTGAAGGTGGTCGACCGAGCAGAAGAACAGGAAAGTGATGGCGAGGTCACAATTATCCGCGAGAAAGAACGATTCTCCCAGCGTCTGACGCTGTTGTATGGGGATGGCAGGATTGCGTTGCTTTCTGAGAAGCCTAGCGAAAAGGCTGCGACAAAGGAGAAAAGGGATGGAAAACAGCCACCTGAGGTTAGGGAAGCTATCCTTTGTCCGGCAAACCCGTGACACGATCACACACATTTCCGCGCACTTCGACCGCTTCATTGCGGAGCCGGTGGCAAATGGGACGCGGGAGACGAGCTTTCATCTGGTCTCCGTGTTCGGGGGAGATCAGGAGATCGGAGCAATGCTTGCAGCCGTGCACGAGGGATTGCGGGTTCAAATTGACGCCGGCGCCACTATGCTTCTTGGCACGTTCGGCGAGAAGCCAGTCGTCTACCGGGCATCGCTGCAGATTCCAGGACGGAAGCGGCCGGCGCGCCACGCCGTGATCCTCTCGAAAGTTTTGGTTGAGACCACGTTTGGCGCAAACAACGAAGCGCGCCGCACAGTTCTTTTTGATCACTCGCCTGATTTTGTTCTGCACCGCCTCGCAGCCCGCTTTGGACTGCCCGTGCTTCCTGAGTGGGCAACCTGGTTCGCGGCGGAGCTGCGCCGCCGCGGACTTGTCGAAGAACTGATCGGGTTCAACTGTACGCCCATCGCGGTAAGAGCAACCAAGCTTCGGCTATTGCGAATTCTGGGCCAGGGCCTGCGCCGAAAGGCAATTGAGATCCCTTCCGCTCAACGTTCTGGAAACGGATTCCCGGAATGGACGAATCTGTAGCTGGCTACTCCAGCTGGCCATTGTTTGGCTACTCAACGCGCTTTCGCTTAGGTCTTTCCAAACTGGCCAGTTCAGATGAAGGCCGCACAGAGAGACATATGTTCAATAACTGTTCAACAGGCCGTCGAAGACTGGTAGAGCCCTTCGGGGAGGCGATATACAGCGCGGGCCGTTGCCCGTTCTCTGTCCAAGAGCAGCCTCGTTTGTGCCCGCGCTTTGCTTGACCTACATCCGAGAGATCAGTGCGGGTATTCTGAGGGATTAGTAGAGAGGAAAAACAGCCGGTGAAAGCAAAGGTCTACGTCGAAACGAGCATCCTTAGCTATCTGGCAGCGCGCTCCAGTCGGGATACGATTACAGCTGCCCGTCAGGTCATAACGCGGCGCTGGTGGGAAACAGAACGGGCAAAGTATGAGCTGATGGTATCTGAGGTGGTCGAGGCTGAGTGCCAGCGTGGCGACCCCGGCGTAGTTGCACGGCGGCAGGAACTATTGCGAGAGGTTACCCTCTTCCCAGTGAATGAGAGCATACTGGAGGTGGCGAGGCTGCTGATCGCTCCAGGAGCGATTCCCGCGAAAGCTGGGCCCGATGCTATACACATCGCGGCGGCAGCAGTTGAAGAATGCGATTTTCTGCTGACTTGGAATTTTAGGCACATCACCAATGTTCGAATTCGGCGCGAAGTAGAAAGGATTCTGGCCAACCGTGGCTTTACAAAAACGACGATCTGCACTCCGGAAGAACTTGGCTGAACATGGTCCGTGGGAAGACGACGTGCTGCGGGAAGTCTATGCCGTCCGTGACGCTTACGCCGCGGAACACGGATATGACCTGGACAGGATTTACGCAGATCTGAAGCGTCGAGAGGCATCCAGCCGGCTCCAGAGGGCGAACACGCACCCCTCGCCCCGTGCGTAGTCAGTCGCAAGACAGATTATGATGCGGGCGGTGCCTCACGGCGCGCCTGGAAGTGGTTCACATCGTCAGAATGCGCCCGCGGACGCGAAGGAGACGCGCAAGCTCAGCCAGGCCGTGGGCGTAGCGCCCGTTGGAAGACGATCCGATAGTTACCCCAAAAACTCGCACATTCGCATAGCGCAGTTTTACGTCCCCGCGCCAAGTTGAGTTGACTGGTCGCGGCCGCAGCGCGCGTTCGACGGCGATCCATTCCCCAGACTGCAGTTCTGGGTCTGCACTAATACTTCTCTCCACAAGTTCGAAAGGAACCTCGCTATGGCTGCGCCTTATTCGATCGGCGAGTATCTCCAGATATATGGCGGTGTGCTTGGTGGGCGGGTCCTCGCCCAATTCCCAGCGCTCCACGGCCCGACAGACCCTGTTTGGCCGGAGTTGCAGCGACTAAAGAGACACCCATTTCCTGCCCAGACTCTCGCCATCATGGGTATCACAAAGCATTGGCAGAATTCCCGGTGCGCGGCGGCTGTTGCAGAATGCGGAACTGGGAAGACATTGATCTCACTCGGAAGCGTCTTCACCCATTCGCGGGGCCGGCCATTCACTTGCCTGGCGATGGTTCCTCCCCAACTCGTCGAGAAGTGGGCCCGAGAATGCTTCCTCACACTTCCCGGCGTGAGGGTGTTCGTGATCGACGGAATTCGCAACGGGGTTGGCTCAAACGGATATAGCGGAGTGAACGAAGTCCGGTTTCGTTCTGGCCGTGTGGTTCGAGAAGGCTTTAAGTCGACGCTGAGCGAGTTGCGATTGGCCAAAGGCCACGGATCAGCGAGACTGAGATGGCAGACGCAGGTTCCAGGTCCGGTGATATTCGTGGTTTCGCGAGAGCGGGCCAAGCTGGGCTATTTCTGGCGGCATGCCTACCAGGTCGCCAGGAGTGGTCCATTCCTTGGGAACGTAGTGAACGCCGACACGGGACGGCCCGTGATCGCAGGCGAAGATCAACTGCGCAGAGCCGACTTCAAGAAAACGAAACACGCGGAAACTGTCGCACCCGAGTCCGGCGGCTCGCGCAAGGCGTTCTTTAGTCCGCTGTGGCAGGCAGATCGGGAAAGGATTCCCCGAATGGCGCCTATCGAGTTTATTGGCCGCTATCTGGACGGATTCTTCGATTACGGCATTGCCGACGAGGTTCATGAGCTGAAGGGCGAGACGGCGCAAGGCAACGCTCTCGGCACAATGGCGTCCGTCTGCGACCGGACTGTGATTCTGACGGGAACACTCCTCGGAGGATATGCCGACGAGCTGTTCAATATTCTCTACCGCCTTGATGCCCGGATGATGCGAGAGGAAGGCTTCGATCATGGGGAAAGTGGGGTACGCCAATTCGCGGAGGCTTATGGTGTCCTTGAGAAAGTCACCACCATCGAGCCCGCTGAGAACGCCTGCTCGAAAGCAAAGGTTTCGACCACGGTGAAACGCCGGCCCGGCGCTTCGCCCCTGCTTTTCGGCAAGTACTTGATGAATCTGGCGGCGTTCGTATCGCTCGAAGATATTTCGGACGCCCTGCCCTCGTACCGGGAAGAAGTAATCGCGGTCGAGATGGACCTGGCGCTTCAGAAGGCATACTCCGATTTGGAAGAGTCGATCACGGACGCCCTGAAAGGGCATCCACGGAATCCCTCCGTGATCAGCACCTCAATGAATGCGTTGCTTCTATACCCTGACCGGCCTTATGGCTTGGGCACACTTTACGGCTACGACAGAAACGAGGAAACAGGACAGCGAGAGAGGTTCGTCATTGCGGAGCCGGAGGATCTCGATCCGGGATTTCAATACGCCAAGGAGCGGCGCTTGCTGGAGGAGATCAGAAACGAACTGGCGCAGGGCAGAAAAGTCCAGGTCTTTGCCGTTTACACGCAGAAACGCGACGTGACGCGCCGCTTGCGGGACATCCTTTCGAAAGAAGGCATCTGTGCGGAAGTTCTCTCGGCGGATGTGCCGCCGGAGCAGCGTGAAGCCTGGTATGAACGGCGTCTGAAAGGTGGAATGCAGGTCTGCATTTGCCACCCGAAACTGGTCCAGACCGGGCTCGATTTGCTCGAGTTCCCGACGATCCTGTTCTACGAAACGGGGTATTCAACCTACGTGCTGCGACAGGCCAGCCGGCGCAGTTGGAGAATCGGCCAGAAGCGACCGGTGCGCGTTGGATTCCTCACTTACTCGAACACAGCGCAGGAGAGGTGTCTCCGGCTTATGGGTAAGAAGTTGCTGGTGTCGCTGGCCCTCGAAGGTAAGTTCCAAGGTGACGGTCTCCAGTCCATGGATGACGATGACGATCTCCTTACCGCCATGGCGCGGGAATTGGTGACGCGGCAGGGCGTCGGCGAACTGGCAGCCGAGGTGTGGAAGAATCTGCAGGCGCAACGTGGAGATGCATCCGAGCAGAGTGGTGTGACGTTGTTCCCGCCGGAGCAGCGGCCAGATAGGGATCCTGAACCCGACGTGGCATGGTCTCGCACGGAACCACCAGCCGTCCAGCTATCCCTCTTCTGATTGCGAAGCCCACAATTTGATTCGCGGAAACTACCGCTGTGGGTTGGAGGTGCATCATGGCTATTCCCGCTTCAATTGAACCCTTCTCCGGTCAGTCGCCTTCGACGCCGACGGTGCTTGAATCGGCGCTTGAGGCGAGCAGACGTTTAACGGAATTGCTGACGCAGGCTGAGACGGATTGTGCCCGAGACCGTTTGCCCGACAATCTTCGGGATCGCATCGCGGACACACTCGACATTCTGCGAAGTCGCCTTGGTCGAAGAGTGGAACGAGACCCGAGATCCCTCTTTGACCTTGATGAACGGCTCATCGATCTCATGGATCGCATCGAGGAGGCGACCGCAGAGGGCGGTGAGGTTCCCCCAGAGCTTGGTCAGGAGATCAACGAGTACCTTGAGGCATTCCGAGGAAAAGTCGACCGGATCGCGGGCTACTGGCGATGGCAAGAATCGATTGCCGAGATTTGCACCCGGGAGGCGGAACGCCTGGGTTCAAGGGCCAAGGCCGCGACGGGGCGTGTCGATCGCCTCAAAGCGATGTTACTCGGATTCATGTTGCCCCGAGATCTGAAGAAGCTCGAAGGAGAGAAGGCCAGCATCGGGTTGCAGCGCAACGGCACTGCTTCCCTTGTCATTGACGATCCTCTGCAAATCGAAGAAAAGTTCTTCGAGAACAGCGTTCGTTTCACTAAGGCCGAACTTCGGGACCTGATCTCCCAATTGCGGGAAGGTGAAACCCGCCGCCGGATGGAGGCCGCACTCGATCACGACGGATGGGAGATCAACAATTCCGCCGTTCGATACGCGGTGTCGAGCAATTCGTCTGTGCCGGGCGCGCGCCTGGTCAAAGGTCATCATGTGCGCCTGCGCTGAGGCTAGAGCCAATGCGACGACGCATTGTTAGTTGAGTAAACCCAAAAAGGAGAAGACAAATGTCAGAAACCAGTACCTTAATCGGGTACGCGGGCCGGACCATCCATCGCGATGAACTGGCTCTCGTTCCCACACCGCCGGCAACGGCAACCCACCAACCTGTACCGCACCATGAAATCATCCAGGCGCTTGTCGAGACGCTTGGATTCCGTCACATTGGCATCGTTCACGACGAGTACGCCGTATCGCCGGATGGGATGAAGATGTTCGGCGTACTCGATCTTGAGACCGAGATGCATGGTGCGCGGTTCTCGATCGGTCTGAGGAACAGTCATGACAAGTCAATGCGTCTGGCCCTTACCTGCGGATATCGCGTGTTTGTGTGTTCGAACATGGCGTTCAGCGGGGACTTTACGCCAGTCCTCGCCAAGCATTCGAAGTCGTTCTCGCTTGTAGATGCGATCTCGGTCGGCGTGGATCGGATGCAGCGGAATTTCGAACCTATGCGAAAGCAAGTCGAGGTATGGCGGCAAACCGAGCTCAGCGACGTCTCTGCAAAGATGATCATTTACGAGGCGTTCATCGAAAGCGAACTCGAAGTGCCAAAGCACCTCGCCCGTCGCGTTCACGATCACTACTTCGATCCGAAGTACGATGAATTCCGGCCGCGAACGATGTGGAGCCTCTCGAACGCTTTCACTGCGGCCTTCAAAGAACTCGAACCTGTGCCCCAGTTCAGAGCAACCGCCAAGCTCGGCGAGTATCTTGATGCACGGTTTTCACGGAACTTCTGACGGCCAATCTGAGTCTTCTGTGCGCAGGGATCGGCCTCGTATGCCAATTCCTGTGTTTGGTCCATCGGTTCGTCGGATGGTTCGAAGCGTAATTCACTTCTGCATGTAGCGATAGGAAGAAGATCAAGCAGAACGAATCACCGCGTACCCGCGTAGCGGCAAATGAGACTGGGACTACTTCAGAACGACCGCTTTAGTCGTTCCGCTGATAAGAGTGCCAACGATATCGATTCCACAGCCGGGGCAGTATCCCTCATAGTTGCTTCCGTCCTGGTGGATCGTCTTGACAATGATTTCAGTGCTGGAACAATTTGGGCAGTTACCACTAACGAGACGGGGTAGCTGCTCCATTTGTAATCAGTCTACCATCAGCAAGCCAGAGGGCTTACCGTCGTGAGAAAGAACCGGATCGCGTGCTGGTCGCTGCCGAATCGATCGACCAAGCATTGCAGTAGATGCTGCGCACGCACGGCGATTTCAACATCGGCAAAGCTGAGTCGCTCGACCTGATCGCCCTGCTCTCGGGCTCCCCGCTCGACTAAATGCGAACTTGAATCTGCATGTCTTGACACACATTTGATGGTGGGCTACATTTGTGCTTCACTTGCATAATCCTGCTGTGTTCATAGTATTGGAATCTTGCTGACTGTCACCTCCACGCCAGTTAGGCGGGGAGCAGTGACCTTGAGGCGGGCTCGGTGTGTCCAACCAACGTCGGCCGAAGCTCCACATAGATGCCTGTTTCCTTCGCCAGTGGCGTCTTTCAACCACTTTTGTCGCAGGGGACTCACGGCCAACCCCGATCTTACTGGTAGTTTGCAATAACTTTGAGAGGCCTTTATGAAGCGGCTTTCCAAGTTCCGGAAGTCTGAAATCGACTTGGGCCGATATTCGAAGCGGCTCGCCGAGAGCGAGTCTCAATTGGTTTCGCCGGATCGGCTCGCAGAGGCCATTACGAAATTCATTGAATGGCGAGCGTTCTCCTACTGGCTCCGTCTGGTCGTCGAAAGAGATGGATGCATTTCCGTGTCGATGTCCGCGATCCTTAACGAGCGATGCCCCGGCTTTTTGGAATATGCAGCGACGTTTTCCAAGCATCATCCACAAGAACCGGAGTTTCTTTGGCTTCGCTTCTTGGAATGGGTCGATGAGACTCTCTTTCGCGTTGCTACGGCTCAGGGCTGGCGCCATGCGCTTGGCTATCAATCGATGCGTGATCCTCGAATGGACCAGCTTCGGGCGTATTGGAAGCAGTGCCAACGTGAGTGGGCCCTCTCGCCTCCTTCGCCTCTGCCGAGCTTTGATGCCTGGCGTCACTCCGCCTTGCTAGGGACTTGACCCTCGTCCTTTCCGCCTCCAAGAGCTGCGATATCCAGAATGCCGTGTCCTCGTCGAGAACTGGCCAGCGGATGTTCTCAGGATGACTGTATAAAAAGGACTGCAAGGATTCTTCATCGATGCGCCCGCTCCTTTTGCGCCGGAGGGATCCAGACTTAATCCACTTCCGAACCCTGATGCGACTGACGTGCAGCTTATCAGCCAATTCACGTATGCTGTATCCATCTTGGAATCGACCTTCGATTCCAAGATGGGCAACCATCTCCCGAACAGCCTTTTCTGATCTTCCGATTTCTGCCGCGATTTCTCTTACGCTCATGTGGCTCACGGATTCGAGCGCGAACCGAAACTCGGACATCTGCCAGCGCCGTCTCGAGCCCACTGGCTGGTGGGGCAATCCCAGTTTGCGCGCTCGGCGAAGGATCGCATTTCGCGGCCAACCCGTGATGCAATGAATTTCGCTCACGGCTGCGCGCAAACCTTGTTCGGCGTCAATTCGACGCAAGTGTTGATCCAAGTCGGAAGTCCATTCGAACGGCACGCCGATACGCGCTCCTTCTCTTTTTTGCTCTCGCAGCCGGCGAAGGCGCATCAAAATCGAGCCAACTCGCAACTCGGGGAACTTGTTTAGGACTCTGTTCACGGACTCGCGCTCTTTTCGTCCTCCCTCCCGGATTCCGCCGAGCAAGATAAAATCCGGCCCGCTACTCTGGTCCGTCACAGCGTTGGGAATTGTTAGCTCGAGTGCGCCCGGCGTCGTCGGATATAACGCCCTCGGTTGGACGCGCTCGTCTCGTGATCGTCGCAATCTCCGAAGTCGATTCCAAATTGCAGCCGCTTCGAGTTCTGGCCATTTTCTCTGAGCCGTCTCCACCGCATCCTTCTCGCACGCATTCGAATTTCGAATGCCGACAAGTAGCATCGGATCGACTTCATTTGCCCAGAAATCTTTGTCCACCCAACTGGGGAGCCCTGTCCGCGCAACCTCCTCCAATCGTTCGTTGAGCCATAGGGCACTCAGCTTCGGCCAGGCTGAACATATCCGCGCTATGACTTCATCCTTCGACGTGTTGCCGAATATTGTCTCGATTAGAGCTCTGTCGACTTCGTTCCGCCAGAAAGGTGCTGTCAGCCAAATACGGTCCCCCGCTACTGGACGCCCTTCAAAGATTTTCTTTAACCACCTTTCAAATTCGGTCGGATATCGTTTCCTGCCTGGTGGCAGAGGATGTAAGAGTTTGAGCTTCTCTTGGGCGCGCGTACAACCAGGGTGGGTATCTTCGATTCCTTCCATGAGAACGCCGCTCAATTCTGGCGTCCAGACAGCGCTACTGCATGGGTTCTGTTTGCGGCCCACGAGCGTACCTCTACTGCGTCAATGGGGCGCTGAGACGGTGCGACTGGGACAGAAAAAGGCCCCTATATATACAGGCAATTCAGGACGCGCAATTTCGCGGTTTGGATCGACGTTTCTTATAAAGAAGAATACGGTTTTGATGCTAATCGGTGTAGAATAAGACATTCTGATCGGGTTGCCGTATGCCGATCCAGAGCACCCAAGGGCCTCCGCCCGACGAACCAGGGGATTCCGTCCCTGAGGCACCTTCGCGTCCGGCAGATCAGTACAAACAAGCTATTGGATTGGTCCGCCGTTACTTAGCCGGACGGCGAAGTTTGAGCCGCGATATAGTTCAGAACGACCCAGGGATCCGAAGCCTTGGGGAATCAGAGTGGCATTTGGCACTGCCACGAGAACGAATCAACGGGCGATTAATCTACCGCGACCCGTCTAAACTGGGGGACACCGCTGATTCGAGCTTTGATCCATTTAGTGTCGTCTATCACCGCCAGCTACTCAACTTGATTGAAAACAACCTACTGCGCGAGGATGTCCCATACTTTCAAGCATTTGTTGAAAACCAAAGACCAAAAGAGCTCGCCCTGGAATTAGGCATCAATCCAAAAACCGCTTCCCGGCGCATGAACGAGGTGCGCGAAAAGGTCCAGGAAATTCTCAAACAGCTAAGCCAGCGGGTTTCATTGCCGTGACGTTCGGTGTACTATTCTGTACGGATGCGACGGAGTAACGAGGGTCGCAAAGAGCTTCAGGAGGCAATTCGGCGGGCGTATCCCAACCCGGAGCGCACCGGCTGCCCCACACCTGATGTTCTCGAAAGAATGGCCCGCCGAATAGTCTCTCCACGACAGGTGGATCGCGACCATATCTTCCACTGCTCGCCCTGCTTTGAGAGCTACCTAGGGATACGCAACCAGATCGCTCAAAGACGATTCATTTGGATCGCCAGCGCAGCAATTGTTGCAATGCTGTTACTTGGAGCCGCGACCTATTTCTGGTTCAATATTCTCCGACGGCCGCCACAACAGTTCGCGGCCGCTTTCAACCTTCAAGAGCGCCCGGTATTCCGCGGTCCGGATCAAGCTGCACTTCAATCATCTCCGTTCATTCTGGCTCGCGGGGTCGCACACCTTACCATCACGCTGCCTCTTGGCAGCGACCCAGGCGCCTATCAGGTTGGCATCTTTAGCGGTGGGCGGGCTGAGCCCCTGTTGAGTAGTGGCGGCACTGCGACCGTTCACCCTGATGGTTCGACGGTACTTGACGTCATTCTGAACTCCGCTCGGTTGAAAGCTGGCCAGTACGCTCTCGGAGTGCGTAAGGATTACTCCGTTTGGAGTTACTCTCCGCTAATTATTCGCTAACGCTTGAGTCGCTCGTGCCGATCGCCGAGCGCGAACATGAGTCTGCCAGTACGAGATGCTTGTAGTATGTTGCTCAGAGATCTCGTGCGACTCGCATCGCGGACTCAAGCTGATTGTCGTGCCCCGCGGCAGACGCCTCAGGGGACCATGGGACTTCGACATCGGGCAGTACACCTTTGCCCTCAAATGTTTGTCCACTCCACGTGATGTATGCGGCCCTTGGCATGATCACCATGTAACCCTGGCCGACTTTGAAACCTGAACCAGGAATCAACCTTCCGGCCGTTTCCGTGCCCACAATTTTTGCTAGATTGTTTTCTCGGGCAAACGCACACACCATCTCGCCGGCGCTAACTGTATGTTCGTTGGTAAGAATCACGACACGACCATGCCACTTCTTACGCTCCGAACCCTCGGAAACAAGCATCACTGATGGGTCGCGTATCCCAAATTTAATCGCCATGGTTAGAATGGCTAACGGGTTTGGTTTTTCTGTCGGAAGATGGTCCAGCCTCCGCAGGCTCTCCTTGGTGTACCCCTGTTCGACCTTGCGACGCGTAACTGTATACCCGATGGGAATCTTTCCAGGAGTAAGGTGACTCATGAGTCTTAACACGCCGAGACCTCCACCGAGATGACTTCGAAGATCAAGAATCAGCCGATCGCAAGCCGCCACTGCAGCCACGGCCGCATCGATTTCCCTCGCCACATCCAGGCCCAATAGCCCTGGAAGGATACTTACTTTGAGATAACCTATTGAAGCATCTAGCGTCGACGAGGTGACAGCCTTGGGTTCAGCGTAGGGCTGCTTACGCGATCGTGGAACAGGGACATCAACATCCAATGTGACTTCTTTAGAATCCCTCAGGACCGACAAATGCGCCAGCGTCCCCATTGCAAACATCGGTTGATACGGAACTGGGATGGTTGTCCCATTGATCGCAATGAGAGTGTCGAGTGACCTCAAACCGGCACTATGGGCAGGCCCGCCCTCGTGAACGTCTTGGACAACCCAAAACGCTTTGCCATCCCGCTCGACTTTCCGAAAGCTTGCGCCAATTGCAAGGCGAGCGGGTACCCGACGCACGGATTGATGGAAGAATCCGGTGTGGCTCGTTCGAAGACCTCGAACAAGCTCGTGCATTGCTAGCTCGAACTTTTCTGGATCCTCGACAGCCACGATTTGCTCGCGGCTATGGTTTGCATGCTTAGGCCACTCGGTGCCGTTATATGCCGGATCGAAGTAGTGCTTTGTGATCGTCCGAGCGGTCTTATCAAATATTGAAGCCCGCTGATCGACTGACAGTCGCGCCGGTCTTTGTGGAACTGATTTTCCTCTTGCCATGCCTAAGCACCTTCGATCGCTGAGAAAGGCGGAGCCGCATGTCCGGCCCCAATTCCGTTTGTGTCCTGGTTTGGCCGCGCTAGAATTCCGTTTCGCGGCTCTCGATTGATAGTCACTGAGTACCTCCAAAGGCGACCTTTCCACTCCCGTCGCCAACCAGTACGAATCCGGCCCAGTAAATAGGCGGCACGGTATTGCCGAACCGGCGAAGCATGTCCACCTTGGCCAGGCGTAGCGCCTGTCCCTTTGCTTCCCCGAGGGCAAGATGCCTGTAAAACGCCTCCATGAGACCTTTAGTATAAGTGTCCTCTGCCGGCCAAAGACTGGCAACAACGCTCCTGGCGCCAGCGTTGAGGAATGCCTCAACCAAGCTCGACACTCCTTCTTCTCCTTCGATTCGGCCAAGTCCAGCATCACAGGCCGAGAGAGTGACCAAATCGGCACTGATCGGAAGCTTGCGAATCTCTCGCGCCTGCAGTAGCCCATCCTCCTCCGGCCGACCGCCGCCCGAAAAGACGAGGGCGCTGCGGTCCGGAAACGAGCTATCGGCCATCCCGTGCAGAGCCAGGTGAATTACACGCACTTGACTGAGCGGCGCGCTTTTGAAGGCTGCCTCGGTAGCCTGATCGCGCGCGAAGACTGTGTTATTCCCGCCAAGGATCTCTGCGATCGACTTCACCTCACCCTCCGTCGAGGGTAAGGCCCTCAGCTCGGATCGCTTCATGTCGAAGAGTCCTCGAAGAATTCCCAGTCCACCAACTGACATCCCCTTCTTGGACGATGCTCCAGGTTCCGAAGCAGACACACCAAGGAACGCGATCGGTTTCGCGGTAGGCTTTTCGTTACGTAACAAATGCAACACGGTTCCTGACGGGACCACGGTGAAGGAGTGGCCATTCAGACCATAGCCTTTGCCGTCTTGCCAGAGAGCGTCGAATGGAAGCAAGTTTAGAATCCCATCTGGAACAATGACAACGTCCCGGTCGTGGAGATACTCAGAAACAGGTTTCAAGAGCGCTGTTGCGAGTTCCTCCGACAGTGTTCGGTCTTCGGCGCTCTTATCGATGTGGCTTCGATAGTCTGTCGCCAGCTTCCTGATTTCCCGAGCTCCTGAAAGCTTGGAAAGGTGTATTTCTTCCCGAGTAATGACCAGGCAATAGGAGTGCGGTTCGCTTAGTACATACTCCAACACGACTTCGTTCTGTTCGAGGTCATGTTGAAGTATCCGCAATGGTACGGGCTTCTCGGGCATAGCTGGGCCTGGGTCAGGGGCCAGATCCTGCTCCGCTTCAAATATCGCGTCCATGAGACGAGCGCGTTCGGTTGGATCCTGTGAGTCGAGCAGGTGGTCATTCAAAGATGCGAGACGGAGCTCTGCGGGGCTCGGAGCTGTCTGGCTGAGTGGGCTCGAATCGCGGTGCCTCCTTACGGAATCCGCAGCCACACGTCCTCTCGCCTGCTCGATGATACGAAAGGCTTCCTCTAGACTTCCAACTCGCTCGGCCGCAAGTCCAAAATAACCGACATAGACCTCGCTCATCGTACTGATCACTGATCTACGGGCGTCGACGCTCGGGGCGTTCAGAAGCATCGCTTCGGTAACATCGGCCGCTTTGGCGTAAAGCCGCTCCGCCTCGCGAACATCCCCCATTTGCGCCATAAGATTGGCCTCAATAGCAAGATGATGCGGAATTAGGTAGGTTTCTCCGAGAGCCCGGTGCGCGGCCGTACTCGCCGCGGCGCTTTCCCTGGCCTTTTTCACATCGCCGAGCTTCTCGTAAAGCAAAGCCGATTGCGACTCGGCTTCAGCTAAACCTCGGAGGAAGTGGATTCTCGCCGCCGCCTCTGCAGCTTGCTGGTAGAACTGAATTGCTCTCCAAGGGTCACTCGTCTTTGCTGCAATGTTTCCGTACTGAACCAACACGTCGACTTCATAGCCAGTGAGGCTTCTCGTTCTCGCATACTCGAGCGCCCGGCCCAGAAGCCTCCGGGCTTCATCATATCGGCCCAATGTCACGAGTGTGTTCGCTTTGCCCATGGTGGCCAGATTCGGAAAGCCAACGTCCGGATTCTTCGCTGCCTTCTCCAGAGCACCGTCCAGATACTTCATAGCTTCCTGGGGACGGTCAACTTCCGCGTACCCAACACCAATCACCGAAAGGTAGCGGATCTCGGCGCCGACATCGTTGAAAACCTTCGCATGGAGAAGTGCTTTTCCAACCCTCTGCTTTGCCTCGGCGCCGTTGCCCCCTAGGAACGCTAGGATTCCGAGTTCGCCAGATGCGCGTGAAGCGAGATCCCTTTCTCCCAGCGAGTCGGCGAGCGATTCTACCTCTTGCCACACGGGTCGTGATGACAATGCGTCGAGATCCACATCGACCTGTCCCTTGACCACCAACAATCGAAGACGAAGGTAAGGATCGTTATCTGCCCCGTCGTGCGCGCAACTCCCTAGCGAGATATTGGGACCGTTCTGCCAAGTTGGTGCTACCCGTCTCGGCAGGTATTTGGCTTATCCTCGCGTACAAGGCGTCTCGCGCATCGCCCTTAGCCTGGAACAACTGCTCAGCTCTTTTGTACAAGGGCTGGGCTTCAAGTGGGTTGTATAACCAGAACAAATGTTCTGCCTCATCCAGTAATTCGCGAGGATCATTTGAGTTGGGGTGTCGCTGGCGGGGAGGGCTGCCTGACCTGAAGAACACAAAACCGGTAACCAGAACTACAGCGCCCGCTAATGCGGCTCCTGTGACACCGAAGACTCGACGCATGCGCATCTTTCGCACCACCACGCGAGGATTAATACCTCAGACGAATAAAAGTGCCGATCGTTACATGTAACGAAGGCGTAACGGCGATTACCACAAAACGCATATGTCACTTGGCTTATTTCCGGGAAAGACCTCTATTACCTCTAGATGCTCGACCGACGGATCATTCACTGTTGGAGGACCGACCATGAAAACTATCGTGCCTTTCCGACCCTTTGTTGATACGCACTCGGTTTAAACCGAGCTTCGCTAAGCGCACCACTTGCAGTGCTACCCTGGAACGAAATTCCATGTTGCCGCTCCCAGATCTACGGTCACTACCCGTTCTGTAGCTGGACAGAAACGTAGGCAGCGCCGATCCTATTGGTGATCAGCGCTTTAAGAGCTGAGATGTGACATTCGTGGCACTGAGACTTCACATCAGTAGCACCGCCTCCAACGTACTCTAGATCTTCATTACCGACGCACGTGTGTGCGAATTGTGTGCCCGCTTTCGAGCCGGAGGTATCCAATGGCTCGAAAAGCAGGGCGACTGATTTCACGCGGATCGTCAACATGGCTTGGTGGCCCATCGCTTGGTCGTGATCCGGAGACCGCACGATGCTTGCCTCTTAACGAAACCGCAGCGGATCAGGAGTGCAGATGCTCGCACGCCTTTGAAGGCGGGGGCCCTTGTCGTTCTTCAGCATAGTTACGCGTGCGTGAGACGCAGCGCTTGCAGCTTGGCCTTCGGCGGATCGATCGAAGAACGGCTAAAATTGAAAATCTGTGCCGTACGACTTCACTTTCGTCCCGAGTTCCCTCGCGAACGATACCCTTCTTCAGGAGCTTGCTGATCTGTACTCGGCTCATTACGGGATCTGGAGCGCCAAAGCCTCCCGCAACGCTGGCAAGCCAGTCCAACTCTCGCCCAATCGGCTCAGAACATGGTTGACAAATGACTCGAAAATCGCGCTGGCAAAGATGGATGGGCAGGTAGTCGGCTACGCGATAGCCGTGCAGAAAAAGCTAAAAGGTTTCGGCGTCATCTCGTGGGTAACGCAGCTTGTCATCCATAAAGAACACCGGAAGCGGGACGTAGGAAAGACTCTCCTGTTCTCCATATGGGGTTTTTTAGATCACTTCGCATGGGGTCTGGTAACCGCAAATCCCTATGCAATCCGCGCTCTCGAAAAAGCGACGCGCCGAAGATGCACGCCCGGACGCATTCGCAGGCATAAACGGAAATTGAAAACAGTGGGAATCGAGCAGACGACGTATATCAAGGAAACGACCGTTGTCGACATTACTCCGGCGCGATCTTGTATAGACACGAAATTCTTTTTGGATCACTCTCAGCTTGCTACGAAGCTCGAAAATGCCACAAGCACAGCACCTTGGCTTATGGGGCTTATCGATGAAGGATGGGAGTGGCTAGCCTTCACATTTCACGACCAGCCGGAAATCGTACTCAGCAGTCAGGAAATCGAACAAATGATCAGGGCAAGTGACCAAGTGACAAAGCAGGCATATTCGAGAATGCGGGTCAATGGTTCGCACCGATGGGCGCGGCATACGCCGGAGGAAGCGCGCCTCATTGTCGAATGGTGCGGGCTTTCGGGTGGACAATCGGTTCTGGATTTGGGATGCGGAACAGGACGCCATCTCATGGCACTCGCCAGTATGGGGCTGCGGGTGACGGGCGTCGATTATGTACAGGATGCCTTTGAGGCCAATCGGGCGGAAGCGATGCGCCTGAATATTAACGGCGCGAGATTTGTTGAGGGGGATGCGAGAAGCTTTGCGGCAGATGAACTGTTCGATGCAGTGATTTGCCTCTATGACGTCATCGGGTCATACGCCGACCAGGATCAGAATATTCTTATACTCCGTAACTGCGCCCGACACCTCAAGCGGGGTGGGCATCTACTGATATCGGTCATGAATTTCGAAATGACGCAAGATCGAGCAAAGCATTTCTTCTCGCTGGAGAGAGATCCGAAGGCTCTGTCAGATCTAAGGCCTAGCACGATCATGGAGACGACCGGCAACGTGTTCGATCCGGAGTTTTATCTCATAGATAGCGATACTGAAATCGTGTATCGGAAGGAGCAGTTTAAGGAGGGGGACCAACTGCCTGCCGAGATGGTAGTTCGGGATCGACGCTACCGCAGGGAAGAAATTGAACGCCTGTGCAGGGAAGAGGGGCTGGATGTTGAGTGGTCACGCTTCGTACAAACCGGACATTGGGAAGATGATCTCGGCTCAACGGACCCGCGTGCGAAAGAAATTCTCGTCCTCTGTACGCGGCCTTAACAGCGCGGGCTGAGCCGCTGATTCATAAGGCTCTCAATGACTGTTTGATGAGTTTCATCAGCCGCTCAGTCTCACGATAGATTGGCAATCCGGGGTGCCGCTGTTAGAGGCAGAACGCGTGATTTCACGGCTTCCGACGAGGCGACCGCTGAGAACGTCTCGATGCACGATCCGGAGGTAACCCACCAATGCCAGGAATGGGAGAGACTGTAGGCGGAGTCGGAGGGGTTGAAAGCTTCGAGACTAGACTCCTCCTCCTCTTTAGTTTTGTTGTTCTCGTCTTTCACGAAGGTTGGAATGAATTTCGGGTAAGTGTCGCGAAGGAACTGTATTCCTGAGTTTTGGCTGGCATTGTAGTTTAGGCGCTCTTGGAAGAAGCGAAGGCGCGCAGCACATTGCTCTATGACTTCAGACCAAGACTTGGCCCATACTGTCATGTTGTAATTACGGCTGGCGTTCGCCTTGCTCTGGTAAACGACGCCTTGCGGCTGCCCTTCCATCTGAGCCTCAAGCTGAGCGTAGGTATCCATCTTGTTTGAGAGGGCCCAGAACGTCCAGTTGGTTCTTACGTTCTGAAATCGTTCGTCGGCCGCCACGGCGAAAGCGTAGCTTCTGGTCTGGCTGATGACGGCACTCGTGACCGGCTGAGATGGCCGCTTGAGTTCGATAATCAAGTGATGACGTCCTTCGGACGGCTGGCGCTCAAGTATCTTGGAGATCAAAACGTCGCTCTCAACAATCTGCTCGTCGGGCGGGATATTGGAAAGTCCGATATCAACGACCCCCGTGGTGCCGTCTGGCCGAAGGACGGGCTTATCAAGGTCTGCGTCAAATAAAGCCTTTTCCACGTGCTTTCGTAGCACGTTATTCAGCGATTCGTCGTTATTCACCAAGTAAAACTCGTCACCGAATATCCATGTATTCCGGGAGACAAGCTTGTGGAGTTGGGACCGCTCTCTGATAGTCGGACGCATCTGGGGATCGTAAAGTAGATATTCCAGACCTTTGAGAAAATCGAGCCGGTCAGTGACGATCTTCGAGGCGTTGATCATCGAAATAAGCGAAGTCTTCTGAAGGAGGGCGGCGAATTCGTCTTGCTTGTCTTTGGGCAGACCAACGACTTCAGTCAAGATGAACTGCATGGAGGCGGGGTTGCTCTCAAGAGCGTAGCGCAGAAGGTTGAACGTGAGCTTCCTGGCCTTGGATTTTACCTCCTTGAACTCCGAGACATAGGCGTCAAGGCTCGAAGCCACAACATCGAAAATCTGGCGCTCGGTCTCCTCCATGACGTCTTTCGGCGTGCCTTCATAGGGATAGATATTCTCTTCCTTCCAGCGCTCGACGATGCCGGAGGCGTTCTCCGCATCGCGCTGGAGGAAGTGCCGGCGCATCTGATCTTTGGTGATGTCCAGAAGCTTCTTCAGGTCGGTGAACTCGTCCATGTCGATGTTCCCAGCTTCGTCCATCTCTTCCAGCAACTTGGAGCGGAGATATGCTGTGAACTGATAGCCAGGTGCTTGAATTCCAGGGGGAATTTCCCGCAGGGTAAATCCATTCTCGGTGCAAAGGTACAGGGCACGCTCGATGTCGATTTTCCATTCGATGACGATAAGCGATGCCTGGTATGTCTTTCCTTCCTCCGTAGTGAAAACCGGCAGGTCGTAATTAGTCCGGCGGTCTTCCAGCGCGCTCGGGTCCACGGCTTCGCCATCATAAGAAATGCGTACGTGTGGATATTGCTTCAGATAAAGCGCAAGGAGTCGGTTCAGTTCGGTCACCCCGCGGTCGGCATCGAGGGACCCCTGCTGGGAGATGATATTGGTGAGCCTGACAGTCGTGCCTGTGCTATCGCGGGTGCTCTGTTTCTCGTCGGAAATGGTGAATCGGCGCTTGTTTTGTGTCGTGCCGACGATCGTGAATTCCTTGAGTGATCCACTTAAAAGATAGACGCTTTCCCACTCCACGTTCTCGCACAGCGCGAAGGCGCGGTAACGGCCTTGCCCCTGTTTGCCGTGAAGAATGCGTTTATCGCGGCGGGACTGGCGCTCCAACTTTTTCCATGAGCCGCCCAGATGGCCGAAGCCCTCTTGGGCGTCCTGCATAGTAATGCCGAGCCCGTTGTCGATGACATGTATGCTCTCAATCGCATTAAGACTATTGCGGTTGAGGTGCACGTTGACGGCGGTCGCATCGGCATCAACACTGTTCCAAATCAGCTCAGCAAGCCCCAGGATTGGCTTCTTTGCCTTCGAAAGTGCGTCTATGTGATCCTGCGCAACCTCAACTTCGAGAATCTGCATACTGGGATAGGTGTGCGGAAACTATCATAGTAAAAGCATATGGCGGACGTGCGCTACGGAACGCCAAGCAGCGTCCGCACCCGCTGCCGCTTGGTGATTCCCGCTGGGCCCTCCTTGGTCGTTGGCTCCGACCATTTCAAGACCCGCGCGAGGCGGATCTTGTGCTCGGTTGGGTTCTTGTAGACCGTCACGGTGAATTCAGTCGTCGGCGCTGGCGCGATAGGGCTCACGTCGTCCTCGCGAAGGCTGGCAACCGCCAGTGCGACGGCCTCGTAGAGGCTCTCAGCATCGACATCGACGCCATGGAGGACGCCATCGGCATCGGTAAATGAAACGCGGCAGCGGGAACCGGGCATGCCACCGAGTATAACGCAATGTTCGCCGTTTGTTCTCCTACCGGGAAGCGGCGAAAAGCAGCCGTTGATCGTCGGATTCGTCAAAAGGCAGGTTCACCCGCGCGCCATGAATAACCGGAAAATCCACTCTGTGTGACGCAACCTGCTCAAGGACATCGGGTCTTGTGATGCGGGGAGTCAACCACCTCGTGCGCCAGAAAGCTGCCAGTTGCTGAGATGCGCCCTGCGGGTCCGATTGGGGCAGGAGGTATTTAGGGTTTTTATCCAACCCGAGAAAGAAATCCTGGAGATTGGAAGCGAGCGCCACGCCATAAACGATGCGCTGGTTGCCGTGAAGGAGGATGTCCTCGCTTGGCATACCAACGATGTCCAGCGCCTCTCGGATCTTGCGCATGAGAGGATTGACGCCCTCACCGAAAATGCTGTTGACCCTCCTGCCGCCGCTCACTCGGCCCAGCAACACGGTCATCACATCGACGGTATCGGTGCTCAGGTGAAATGATCCATAGCCCACGCTGAGACCAAGATTCTTGTATTCCAATACCTTGCCCGGCGCGCCGGTCAGGCATTCGGTGGGCACCTTTAACCTGTTGTACTGGCTCGAACCATGACCGTACAGGCTGGTGGTCCCAAGCACGACGAGCCGCGAGCGGCGCACGACGGGGGCACCCTTCATACATGAGGCGATGAGGCTGGGCTGCTCTGCATATCGATCCGTGTAGGCCTCGCCAACTTCAGGGCTGCACAGCAGCAGGCACATCAGTTTTCCGCCCAGCATCGCGTTGTAAGGCGCAACTGCTCCGCAGACCGTAATATCCATGATGTTGATGCCGACGCGTTCACCTTTTCTCAAGCGGCTGAGACGGGAGACGACATTGCGGACATCGCGTCGTTCGAGAACCTTTTCGTATTCCCCGTGCGTTTCCGCCCCGGCAAACGCCCCGGTGATGATCCGTCGCATTTCCAGAAGGTCACTCAGGACCTTGGACCGCTTGGCCCGGAACAAACTCGTCTCGGCGCGCATCTGCCAATCCGAAAGTGACATTCGCTTATCGTCCTTGACGGTTTTATGGATGGATTTTTCGGGATGCTCGCGGTGCTCTGCTATTGCCTTCGCAGCTTCGGCCCGCAACCGCGCGACTGCTTCGCTGGTCGGGTTGGTTATCTCGCGCCGCGCGATCACACCCAGTCTGACGAGGTCGCGGACATATATTCCCTCCAGGAAGTCCTCGATCTGTCGGAACGTCCATTTGGTCAGACGTTGCGGGGATAGCGTAAGAAGCCGCTCCAGAGACCTCTTGGAATCCCATCCTATCCATTCGTCGCGAACGCTCTGCTGTACCACCGCACTTCCAAGCGCGGCGATCCCGATGATGGGATGGTAGGGGGCAGCTGCGTCGCGCACGAGAATCATCATGGACCTGCCGGGCACCGATCGATATGCGTTTACCCAGGTATGCCGAAAATAGCGCCAGATGTCAGACAGTAGCAGGCCGGTGTGTTCGCAGACCTCGCCGTTATGGACAAACTGAAGGTAGGGCCGTATGGTTTCACTGAGTTTCACGGCCCGCTCGATTTCGTCATTCGTGCTGTTAATCGATTCGAGTTGCTGGAAGAGCTGGCGACCGTCGCGCATCAGTGAAAAGATAGAATGCCATCCGCCCTTCGTTAGACGGCGGCGCTCCATTCCGTTGATAAACTCCCGCACCGAAGACTCGCGCAACTGGTCATCCCGCTCCAGCAAGTGACGATTGCGAACCTGTTCCTTTGATCGGACATCATCGCCGGAATCATCCATCACGAGCCGGATTCGGTCCTGCGAACGCAACGAGAGAGTCCAACCGTGAGCAACCAGATCGGCTATCACGTTGAGGCAGGTGAGGGCTTTCAGGTCGTTTACGGTCGGGTTGCTTCCGACGGGCCGCAGATCGGCCCGGAACCTGACCACTGTATCGCGGATTTGGTGGATGTTATTTCCACAGGATTTGAGTTCTTTCAGCAGCCTAATGCATTTCTTACGCACCAGCTTTGCTGGTGCTTCCGGCAGGTCAGGAGCGAATGTAATGTCTGGCATATTGCTACCCGAGGAATGACGTTAAAACCTCGCCCCAGGCGAATCGCAGTTGCGCGGCATGACGGCTCCTGGTTTGCGTGGACAGTGAAAGCTCGGCGCGGCTGTAGGCAAGCATCATAAGCTCGATGAGCTTCAGGGCATCGACCGAACGCACGGATTTTTCGTTCTTGATACGAGAATAGACCTGCTCGTAAAAAACGTGACGCGTGTTGAGATGAACCTCCACAGTATTGCCGCGAAGAAACGCCTCGAAAATGGCCCCGCTCTTCACCGGCTTGGTAGTAAGGTTATAGTCCAGTCCAGCCAGCACCTGCGCCTGACGATCGGCCTTCCGGGCGTCCAGTTTCTCCGCAAACAGGGAAGGCGGATCGAGAAGGATGTCGGATTCCGTTGCCTTGCGTTCAGAGGGCGATATCCGGGATGCCGTCTTGACCTGGGCGAAAGCGCGGCGCACGCGCGCATTCAGGGTTCGCGCTATCGCCTCGATTTCCGGAACGATGATCTGCGCAAGCGCGAGAGTGGGTCGGATGCGCTGTTTGGTGTGCGTGAGTCCGAATAACTCATCCAGCGCGGGTTCATAGTGGATCTCGCATCGCCACCAGTCATCGTAATTTTCTCGCCGTTTCTTGCCCATGAAAAACCAACCGTAATCCACTTCGCGCGCCGCGCGCACCACCGAGACGCCGCCGCCGTTCGCGATACCAATTTGGCGTTTTACCTTGTTTGGAAGATCAAGCCACTGCTTCACGGGCAGTTCACTAAAAAAAACGATGACCTCGCTGGTGGTCTTCGAATCGGGTATGCGGATCGGGAACTTTAAGGGCGGACCAAACAAAGCCCCCTTCGACCATTTCCCGGCGCCGATACTAAACAGAGGATCGATGGGCACGATGGCGACGCCGTCCAATGTGATCCTGATTCCGCCATCGATGATATGCCTGAAAATACGACCAAGTTCAGACTGTAACAGCTTTGTCAAGGCATTCCGCTTGACGGGGTCCAGCCGGTCGCATCTGGAAAGCTCGACGCATGTTCCCCTCGATTTGGGTATGCTGGGCTGATTGCCAACGCGCTGCGGGCGCGGGATCGCTTTCAGGCCCTTTTCGGATATCTCGGTGACGTCCAGATAGCTCCACCATATTGCACCCTTCCCCCGACTTGTCCAGACGTCAACACGCGTGGCCAGGCTCAGCGAACTGCAGGGCAGGCCCATGCCGTACCTGCCTAAACTCTCGCGGGAATTGAAACGCGAAGAGCCTCCGAACTGTAACGCGGTCTGCAAAATCTCCGGCGTCATGCCTGTGCCATCATCCGTGATTCGGATAAGCGTCACGGCATCGGTCTGATCGGCGCTGAGCAATTCGATCTTTATGTTTTTCGCGTCCGCCTCTACAGCGTTGTCGACGAGTTCGGCGACGGCCGCGGACGGACCCTTGTAACCGGAGTCCCGTATCGCCTGGATAAAAGTTTCATAGCGGACGAGCGGCGTTGAAGGATTCACCGGAATGCGGGCCGGTGCCTGGATTTCTGATGTCTTGGTCATAGGCTTCCCTGCCTTCGCAGGTCTCGCGATGCTGGTGAAACTATCAGCGAACAAAACATGCGCTGATACACGTATAAGCGCACCCCCTTATGAGGGGCGCTTGGGACCGCTTCGGGCTTTGGAGTATCGTTTATTGCAAGCCTATTCCTGTTTCATACTCTGCCAGGGTATGCATCTGTTCCGCGACCGATGAAGCGCGGTTTACCACGCTGTCGTTGTATATCAGCGTATCGAGCGCATGGCGCAGGCGCTCAGACCATTTGTGCCGTTCGGAGCGGTAGAACGTCTCCACTTCGCCCTTTGTCTCCAGTTCCCGTTCGGCAAGTACGAACAGCAGCACCTCCAGCGACGCCCGCGCATCCGGGCTGGTCGCCGCGTTGTACACCTTCGTGAAGAACGGATGCTCCGTATTCAAAATGAGCCGCTTCTGATCGCCCAGGCGCATGGGCCGGTAGAACGGCCCTTCGGGAATCGCGGCGAAGTCAATTTCCCACCGCCGCCCCAGCGTCTTCTCTACGATTTGCTCCAGGGCTTTTTCATGCGATTCGCCAGTGGCTTCCGCACGCTTTTTTGCCGCTTCATGGAGGTTCTTCTCGCCTTCGGCCTTTTGGGTTGGAGTGGGCTCCGCAACCGGACCCTTAAATTTCTCCGTCTCTTCCATCGCGGTCACACTTCGCCGAGGTGTTTCGTCGGTTTCGCGGTTTTCCGATTTGGCCTTCAGTTCCGCCCTCAATTCTTCGCGGCGCTGCCGCATGCTTCGAATAAGAAGCATCAGGTCGCCACAGGATTTGCCGCTCTGTTTGAGCCGCTCCCACATTTCCTCGGCGATCACGATCTGCTGCTTCGCGGTGGTGATACCGAAGAATTCGTCGAGTTCAGGATCGAAGTCGAGTTCGATCTTGATGTTCGCGTCGTAAACCTGGAACTTCGTCCACGTGGGCGAGATGCAATCGATTTGCCGCCCCTGCCGGCAGATGAGCAAACCATTAAAGTCCTTCATGGTTTCCCAGCGCTTGTTGATCTTTGCCCCGCGGCGGTCTTCCACAAGTTCGTTCGGATCGGCTGACTGGAAGTTGGGTGGGAGCAAGGAGGCACGGATGGAGACTTTGCCCTTCTTACCCGACGGTGTTTCGATTTCGAAAGTGCGGGTATCGACGCGCTCAGCGTGAACGGATGTCTCGCTGTAGAAGCGGCCGTGCTCCATTAGGAACAGCGGGTCTACCGCCTGAACTTCGGTGCCGTCCACGAAAATTCGGTGCTCTGGCACCCAGTGGCGGTAAATGACGCCAAAGTGCTGCAGCAGTTTGGTCTTGAGCGTATCGACCTTGATCCATCCGGGTAGGCTGCGAAGCCGGTCCAGGTCTTCAAGCGCGATTATTGTTCCGGATACCAGGTCCGACACCTTTATAGGTTTGCTGATCTCCAGAAGCCACTTTGGGAGTTTCACGCGCTTGGAGGTAAGGAGCTTTTCGGTCGCCTCCAGATCGCCTGCCTTCTCCGACAGTTCATCGATGTCAACTGTGACGGCATGCCACTCGCCGCCCTGGGCCTTGGAATAGACCGTGTAGCGTTTCGCAATGCTGACAGCGGAACTCGGCAAGCCATATCCGTAGCGTCCGAATCCCTTGCGGTCTCCCTGACGATCGGTGCCTCCCCACCGCACCGCGTATCCGATCATGTCGGAAATCATTCCGTTCCCGTTATCGATGATGGCGAGCATGTCCGGCTTTGGCTGGCGCTTGTTATCGCCGTGGTAGCCGAAGCTGATCGATATCGTGTCCGCGCCGGCCTGCAGGGAGTTATCAATCTTCTCAGCCATCGCCCACGCCGGGCTCTTGTATCCCAGGTCCCGCATGCCCCGGAGGAAGGCATCGGCGAAGACAACGCCCAGCCCTTTGCCTTTTTGTTTCTGGGCCTTCACATATGCACGCTGGCGGTCGATGGGATCTATCGTCATTGTTTCTGTTAGTGCCATTTTTCCTCTTTTCGTCAGCCACGTTTTTGAAGCCGACTGATTCAAAATTCAGACCCCTTCCGGCTAACGTTGGCGATACGAGGAGCCTGTATGGTCCCGCCAGCGTGCGGCATTGCCGCCGTCATCTTAAACATGCAAGCGCCGAAAGTTCGAGGCGCCCGCAGGCGGGGCACGGATGCAACCCAGTTCTTAACGGTAAGCACTCCCGGCCGCAGGGAAGTATCCACGACACTGAAAGCAGGTTGCGATCATCCAGTCGGCCACGCTGGTGTGGGCCAACTGAATCCTGCTGCGCTCAAAACGGATGCGGTCGCGTTTTGGTGATCACTGTGCGGCACAGAGGCCTCCTCTATCCGCTCTGCTTTGAGAGCGCGGGCAAGATGCAGGCGAACGTCCTGGGCCAGGTCCTGCTCAATCGCATTACTGCCGGTTATGTAAAACGATGCGCGGCGCGCGGATCGTTTGATCAGGTTGTCGAACTGCTGAAGTATCGGGTGCAGGCCTGCGGGTTCATCCGGGCCGGTCATTCCAGACGCCATGAGAAATCTCCTGTTCGTAAAATGTTCAGGGAAGATTCTCAGCGCTGGTTTTCGACCTTTGCCTGGTAGACCCCGTTTTTTGAGGCCCGGTGAGTTCGAGAACTCCGCCTGACAACTACATAATACGACGGGAAGGCAGCGTTGATCAGTCGGACGAAACAGTTGATCGGGGAAGTCCGGTCGGCTCCGGCACCACAGGATGCATCAGGGGATGAGTATCGTTAAGCGGGAGAAAGAGCCACGCCGTCCGTGGTTAAAGGCACGAGATTGTCATCGCAGACGGGTAAATTGCGAGAATTCCTCGTGAAACGCCGGTGATTCAACGCTCACCCGGAGCCCGTTTTGGTGCGCCAGAGCACATCCGGCACTGCAATCCGCTATAGTATTGATTCCGGAATGCGTTACGCGAGAGACGATCGCGCAAAAAAGGACGTCGATGCCCATGAGGTCGGCGAAGGGGCGCGTTCACGCGCCTATTCCTGTCCGACGTGCGGCGCACGGGTTCACTATAAGAGCAGCATCGGGTTGAGTCCAAATCCGATCTTTGCCCACAACCCGCATGAGGGAAGCCAGAACTGCGAAAACTACTACCCATGGCGAGGTGGCTTCGATATTGCATCTTCGCCATCTCCGGCAGCCAGTCGGCCCAAGGCTGCGGTCGAAGACACGCCCGACGAATTCGGCCTCTGTCTTGAGGACGCCGACAATTGGACCACCTATCTTCGAGTTCCTGAGATGAGCACAGGGGAACTTGGGAACCTTTCGCCTCGGGCATTAATCTCAGCTTTTGTTGAGGTGGAATCGTTCGGTGAGAGTAATCGCCTCCCCCTAATCGATCTACGGCCGGGAGTCGGGAGTGCCCGCCTTGTAGTTCCACCGATGACGTCTGCTTACAAAGTCACGACCACGGGCTCGTGGCCGGCCGGTGTTCGTGAGCGACGCTGGCAGACGAGCAGCCGAGGTCTCAGTTCTCGCGGAACGCTCTTCCGCTTGCGGCATGGAGAGTGGGTGAGGTTGCGGGAGGGTTCTCCGGTTGAACTGGGCGAGGAGTTGCGAGTTGTTGCAGATCAACGCAATGTTCCTCCCGCCGAGTGTCAGCCGCAAGCCGGCAGGGTGGTCTCCTTCAGGGGCCAGAACTGGCGGATGTGGCGCGTTGCACTTCCTCTCGTGAGCAGCAGGCAGTTCGAGGCCTGGGCGGAGGCAATCGGAGTTGATGCCGTAGAACCGGCCTGGGACCTGCGTATCGCAAGCATTCCCGAGGCGGTGGATGCCGGGAGCCAGCTACCGGTTTTTCCCAGCCAGAGTACCCTCGTTGCACGGCTCAGATCTCCGCGTAAAGGTGCGCGGGCGGACATTTCACTGTCTGCGGGATCGGCTCGCCACTCCGATTCGTTTTCGATCGCACGCGGAACTGACATTGGCTTTCTTGCTTTTTCCGTTGCCTGGCCGGGATCGAACGAACTCCGGGTTTCCTACGATGACAGGAGCGCGGTCCGTTTCGAGACGCGTGACGGGCAGAGCCTTTCCGAGCTGAAGCGCGCCCTTGCCTCAGTTCCCACGCTCCGGGTGATGGTCGGTGAAACGGTCGTGCAACCCTGGGGTGAAGCTTCAGAGATACCGATTCCTGCGCCCAACGAAACGGCACCGTTAATCAGGCTCCTGCCGGATCTCGCAGATCTGCGAGTGAGCCTTCGGTGGGAGGGCCAAGAGAGCCAGCGTCCAGAAGAGCCGCTTTCTCCCGAGAATGCGTCGCGGCGGCTGAACGCTTTTCTTGGATTGCGCAGAGGCGCACAAGTACGTGTTGATGCCGGCGCGCTCGGCAGCGTGAAACTGCACTTTCGCCCTGCTGCGAAAGCAAAGAGCGCGATCGCCGCCATCGTGAAGCGCAGGGCGCGGTGGCTGAGCGTAGCGGTGGGCCATAGTGACGGCGGAGAAGGAACGCCGCTGCCGGCAGCGGCAATCCGGAGCGCTTCGGCTCTAGACCGTCGGCTTTTTCTTGCGACTTCGAAGCACACGAATTCGAAGTGGACCGCCTTGATGCTGCGCACGCTCAAAGAGGCGAGAGCTTAAATGGCTGACCGAGGGAGTGACTTGTGCAGACACTGCTAGGCGTAGTCACCGGCACGAAACCGGACAAATGGGGTGAGCCTATTGCCTGGGTCAGGCCGCTCATTGACACCGCAGACTGGCGGGAGGCTGATCCAAACGAATTTCCAAAGCGGGGATTTTTATTCTGGCCGCAGGCAAACGACGCTGTTCGTGACGGGCTTGTGTTTGTGCGGACCAGGGAGAACACGGTTCGCCTGCCGGATACCAAGGACGACTTCATGGTCGCAGAGCCGCATCCTGCGCTTGAAGTACTGGACTTAAGACAGATCGGCAATCCGGAGCAGGTCAGGGTTGCGCTGAGCGCCGGCATTCGCCTGCCCGCAGGTCCACTTGCCCGGATGCTTATCTGGTGCGGTGAAAACGCCATCGTTGGCCCGGTTGGCCTGGTTGTTGGCCCCGGCGGAACCACCCTTGAAAAGAATAATCGCCACCGCATCGCTTTTTTCCATCTGAAGCCAGGAGAGATCAGGCCTGTCTCCTATGATGGGCTCACCCGTCACGTTGTAACCAGGAATAACCTCGGTTCTCCCGATGGCCACCTTGATTGGGACGATGACAGGCACGTCGTGCGGAGGGCCCTGGAGTTTGCCGTTGACTCGGCCAAGAGGTCCGGGACTACTTTCGACCGCACGAAGCAGTTGATCGAACAGGCGACTGAACAACTGACAAACAAGGGCACTCCGGCCGACCTTCAACTTGACCTGTATCGTCTTGAGCGCGCCCGCCTGCTGGTCGAGCGGATTGGGTATTCGGATGGGCTTGCCACTGAGTTAGTTAGCGCACTCAGGAATCATCCTGCAATCGCTGAGGAACTGGAGGACCTGAGGGCTAACGAACGACTCAGCGCGAAGGCGGAAGCGGAAGCTGCGCTAAAGGGCGAGCGGGAGGAGTTGGACCGCGTTAAGAAGGAGCGCGCGGCTGCGGATATCGCACTTGATGAGACAAAAAAAGCGGCAAAGGACGCAGAAGCCGAAGCCATACGCAAAGGCAGCGAGATCGAAGAGCAGGTTCGCGCCCGAATTGCGGAGGTAGTGAGTGGCGCACCCGCGCTCCTTGCTCAGGTCTCCCTTCTGCGGCCATTTCTTGCGCGACGTGCATCCCCGGCTCCTGAGGCGCCGAGTGCCGCGGTGTATCCGCCGTGGAAGGTTGGGGGCGCTCCACTTTCTGCAATTAAAGATGTGAGGGCCCGAATCCTACCCGCAATGAAGGCGCTGGGCGTTCCGCCGCCGACCTGGCAGAGGATGCACGCTTCGTTTGCAGCGAGGCTGCTTCCCTTGATAGCCGGTGCCCGGTCGCTTGATGCGCTGCGCGGTTATGCTCAGGTCGCAACCGGCGGACGCATGGTAGTTGTTCAGGTCACAAACGCGTTGACGGAGGAGAGCGACCTCTTCGGGCGGGTGGATAGTGCAAGGCGAAGCTTCGTTCCGCACCCCGCTGGCCTGATCGATGTTGTTTCTGCGGCGCGGCAAAGTGAAGGGTTCATGCTCGTCGTGCTCGATGGGGCAAATCGGGGAGCGACGGAGTCGTATCTTCTGCCTTTTGTTCGCGCAGCCCTCAGGCGATCTGCACCCCTGGCACTCTTTCACCCTTCTGCCGTTGCCGCAAGCGATCCGTATCACACTCAAGCGCGTATCGACTGGCCGGGGAACCTTATGCTCGCAGCAACGCTCGTTGAGGGCCCTACGACGTTGCCCGTTGCACCTGATCTTTGGGCCGATAGCGTCCTCATTCAGACGGACGCGGAAGGGAGCGTTGGAGCCCCAGGGCTTGCCGAAGTCCCGCCCGAATATTCGGAAATCGATCCCAAGAGTAACCTCTTAGCGCCTGCAACTGCCGGCGACCCTTCCGCAAGTGATTGGATTGAGGACATCGTGAAGTCAGGCTCAGCCTGCGAGGTAGCAAGCCGTTTCGAGCGGGCGTTTCGGACAATACAGAACGACCCTGCGGCACTCCAGCGCGAGGTCGTGAGCGCTGTACTTGTTCCCTTCGTGGCGTCCATTCAGGACGATGACGCGCGCGCATCGGTCACTGCCGAAGCGTCGAAGGCTCTTGGTGCAAAGGCAGCGGTGGGCCTTTCGGAGGCCGTGAGCCTGGCCAGGAGGAAGATAGCGTGATATCGCGCCATACTTCGTTCCGAGAAAGTTCCCAGGAAGAGGCGGGTAAACTCCTCCGGGAGCAACTCGTCGGTGGAGGCAGTTGTGATCGGCTGGCGACGGACTGCGCGCTCCTGCGAAGTTGTGTCTGGGCCCTCACCGGGGGCGGGCGTCCGGTGCACATTCTTAAATTGCTCAACCTCGCGGTTGATGTATCGCCTGATTCGGTTCTTGCCGCGGATGACTTCGGTTCGGCTCAGATTCGTTCCCGCTTGCGGATGACTCTCGACGAACTGGCGGAGGCCGGCGATCTCGTATCGCTCGCAAATGGGAGATGGCTGCCGGCACCAACAAGGCAGGTGCGTCTGGGGAGTGCGGACGATGCCCGTCTCCTGGTGGGTGGGTTACCCACGTCCCTCCTGCCGCTGGAACTCGGTGCCGAGGTTCATCATAACGGGGCATTCCGGCGCACCACGGGAGAGCGTTTGGCGCGTGAACTCGCCCTTCCCTTTGAGTCGTCAGATTCGTGGGTGGGACCGTTTCCGGCCGATCTCAAAGCGTGGACTCAGTCAGTGTTTGAGGGAGACTACGAAGCGTTTAATGAGGCAAACGACGCTCAGCAGTTCAGTGTGTATGCACCGCAGAATGCCAGACCGGGCGCGCTTCAGGCCAAGCGGTGGGTGGATAGGCCAGACAAGCTGTCAGGCAGGTTCCTGGGCAGACGGGATCTCCCTTTTGGAATCCGGCAGCACCGGGCTGTTGAAGTTGTAAATGGCGCCATTGCTCGGGTCATGATTCCCAGGCTTGGCACCGGCGACGTGCGGCGGGTGATGTACGGGCTTGACGCCGCAGTGGGAAACCCGGTGCTTGTCGGGAATGAAACGCGCGGGGATGAATTCGCCATTGTGCTCGGCAGTGAAGTTCCCCGGCCGGAGAAGCGTTTCTTTGCGGCGCTGGGCACACTGAGCGTGCCGCCCGATAGATACTATCCCAGGACCTGGCGTTTCCCGCGCAAATACGCTGGCGAAATTGAAGGCAGGCTCACGGCACTTGGGGTGCGGCTCGTTGAGCGCTCAGTGGCGAAAGCGTAAAACCGATGACATTTACAGACATAGGGGTGAATCAGGTCGCCGAGCGCATCCACGGGCGGCTGCAGCGCTACCTTGAAGCCCAGTATCACATCCGGGACTCAGGGTTCATTGAAGAGCGGAGGCTGCTGCTTCTGGAGCCGGGGTCAATCGCGCAAAGGCCCTTTGTCGAGGTAACGCCATCGTACGCGGTGTGTGAAGGATTCGCCGGGCTCAGCCTTCCCAGCGAAGTGCAGGGACTCCTCTCGGAACTCCTTGAATGGAATCCGTCAATCGGTGTCTACCCCCCTTATCGTCACCAGGCAGATGCGCTGGAGCATTACTTCAAGGACGGCGAAGACGGGTCGGATCTGATTGTTGCTACCGGAACGGGCTCGGGAAAAACGGAGACGTTTCTGTATTCTATTCTTGGTTCGCTTGCGATTGAGGCTACAAGGCGGCGCAATTCGTTCTCAAAGCATGCTGTACGGGCTCTCCTGCTGTACCCGATGAATGCGCTTGTGAGCGACCAGACGGCTCGTCTGCGGCGCCTCTTCGGAAATCCTCGTCTGTCGGCGCTGCTGCAGAGCCGCTGGGACAGGCAGCCGATGTTTGGCATGTACACGAGCCGCACTCCCTATCCTGGTGTGCGAAACGCGTCAAAAGATCAGAGGCACATCGCGTCGTTGCTTGAGTATTTTGTGGACCTTGAACAATCAGCCGACCGGGACAAGAAGAAGCTGGTTGAGGAACTGAAGGATCGGGGCCGGTGGCCTTCGAAAGACCTCATCGGTTTTTTCGGCAAGGCAATGGAGGAGCAGCACACATACAGATCGGGCCCAAAGGCTGGCCAGACGTATACCAAGCACAATTGGGAGAAGCGTCTGGTTACTCAGCCCGGCGATCGTGAGCTTCTGACCCGTGACGAAATTCAGGGGAGTGCGCCGGATCTGCTCGTGACAAACTACTCGATGCTCGAATACATGCTTTTGCGTCCCATCGAGCGGTCGATCTTCGGGCAGACGCGCAAGTGGCTGGAAGCGGACCAGCGAAACCAGCTTCTCTTGATTCTCGACGAGGCGCACATGTACCGCGGGGTGTCCGGGGCCGAGGTCGGCCTTCTCATCCGCCGTCTGCAGTCGCGCCTGGGCATTTCCCGTGACCGCATGCGGTGCATTATGACGAGTGCGAGCCTTGGAACCGGAGACGCGGCTGAGCGTGCGGGTAAACTGTTTGCCCACGGGTTGACCGGAAAGCGCTCGAATCAAAGTTTCGCGATTGTGCGCGGAACGAAGGAAGAAAGAAGCGGTGCTCGTCCCGGAACGCCGGACGAGGCGCGCGCCTTTGAAAAGGTGGACTCGGTTGTCCTTGCGGCAGCGGGAATCGCGCTTGAAGCAGCCCGGACGGTCTTAGAAGCTGTTGCCTCTGAACTCGGCTGGCCTGTTCCCCCACCGCTCGCCGCCGGAGAGGGTCAGATTCGGCAGTATGTTGCGAGGCAACTCACTGGGGTTGGCCCTCTGGAACTCCTGATCGAGCAGTGCGCCGGAAATGGTGTAGCGTTTGAGACGCTGGCTGAAACGGTGTTTCCAAACATTCCGACAAAGAGCGCTGAGCGTGCAGCCGATGGGCTTCTGGCCCTGGGATGTTTTGCCCGGCGTTACGAAAAAGGCAGACAGGAGCAGCCGCTCTTGCCCACCCGCGTTCATATGCTTTTTCGGGGCCTGCCCTCCGTTCATGCCTGCGTGAACGCCCAGTGCACGGAGCGACGCGTTTCTCCGGGCGAAACCGCTCTCCTGGGCAAGCTCTTTACTGAGCCAAGGACGCACTGCGGATGCGGTGCGCGCGTATTCGAGATTTACACGCATCGTGATTGCGGAGTGGCGTTCATCAGAGCTTTTGGGATTGAACGAAAGGCGGAGTTCTTGTGGAACGAGTCGGGTGGCAAACTCAGTGAGTTCGGGATGCCCTTGCACGAGTTGCATCTTCTTTTAGAGGAGCCGCACCCCGATCAGGTAAAGAACGTGGAGCCCGTGTGGATGGACATCGCGACCGGGCGCCTGTTCGACCGGATGCCCAAGGATCAGACTGGTTTCAGGCTGCTTTACCGGCCTACAGGCGACGGCGATAAAGAGGATTCACTCTCGACCTTTGGCAACTGCCCCCTTTGTACGCGGCGGACAAAGACGGGGCACAACCTGAAAATCATGGACCTCGCGACCAAGGGGGAGCAGCCTTTTGCCAACCTGATCCGTGAGCAGTTCGTCAATCAGGTGCCGACGAAGCCTCTCGATGATCGCCACCCTAACGAGGGCAGGAAGGCGCTCCTCTTCAGCGATGGCCGCCAGAAAGCGGCGCGACTGGCACGCGATCTGCCGCGCGAAGTGGAGCGCGATTCGTTTAGGGAAGCGCTGATTCTGGCCGCGGCGGAACTGCTCAAGGTGAAACCCGAGAGCCCCCTTGATGAAATGCTGTACGCGGCATTCGTCTCCGTCTGCGCCAGACACTACCTGCACTTCTTCGATGGAAAGGACCAGGAGTCGCTCATAGAAGACTGCCAACGGTTTGCCAAAGACTACGACTCCGATCTCGCGATAGCGCTTGATGAGGACTGGCGGCCGGCGCCGCCTGTGAGGTACCGGCAGGCTCTCCTTCGTCAGATCAGCGATCCGTATTATTCGCTCGTTGCTGCGTGCGCCGCCGCAGTGCGGCCACGAAAAAAAACACTCCGGCTGCTTGAGCGGCGGGTGGGCGGTGTGGTGTCCCCGGAGGCGCTTGGCGAGATCGCCTCTGAATGGATTCGGGAGATGCTGGATAACAGTGCATTTGATCCCGCACTCTCCCTCAACCTGCGCGAGCTTGAGTTTCCTTTCTTCGAGCCGGTTCGTGCCGACGATGGTTTAAGGCGCTTCTTTGAAGATGCCCGGGTCCGTGCACAGACAGAGTCCGAGGGTGTGCGCGTTATCCGTGAGGCGCTGTTTGACCTGTTTACCAGATCTGCGCTGGGCAGTGATGACTCCGGAAGGCTGCTCTTGCCGGATAGTCTGGTGCTCAACATCGCCATTGACGAGACCTGGATGCAGTGTGTCCTTTGCGGCAACGTCCAGTTAAGGCCTTACCTGGGTTCGTGTGCAAACTGCGGCCGGAAGGATCTGCAGGCACGTCCGCCGGAGCATATGTACATGACGGCGAGAAAGGGGTTTTTCCGGGAACCGCTTCGGGCCGTGTTGCGTGGGCAGAGGCCGATTCACCTGACGGCTGAAGAGCACACCGCTCAACTCTCCCAACGTGACGCCGGCGTCGTTTATGCGACCACGGAGGAGTTTGAACTGCGCTTTCAGGACGTGCCACTCGGCCCGAAGAACCCCCCCGTCGATATCCTCAGCTGTACGACCACGATGGAAGTGGGAATCGACATCGGCTCCCTTACCGCTGTGGGACTGCGTACCGTGCCGCCGCTTCGGGAAAACTACCAGCAGCGTGCCGGCCGCGCTGGCCGTCGAGGTACTTCCGTGTCAAGCGTTCTGACGTTTGCTCAGGGCGGCGCACACGACGCCTATTATTTTGCAAACCCCGAAGCGATAATCAGCGGCGCCCCCCGTGAGCCGCGGATCAAGTCCGACAATAAACGTCTGGCGCGTCGCCACATCTATTCCTATCTGCTGCAGACATTCTTCCACATGCAGATGGATCGCCTGAGCGACGAAGAGCAGCGGAAATTGGCGGCAAAACGGCCGGATCTCATGAGCGCTTTTGGAAACGCCACTGATTTCTATTTAGGTGACGGCGAGTTTACGTTTGCAGCGTATAAGCGCTGGATGAAATCCTCCGTAATGAACCAGGGCAGCGCTGTAGCGCAGGACATCGTCGCATGGCTTCCGGATGAGATCGCTGGGTCATCAAAGGAGGTTCCGGCGGAGAAGCGACAATTTGTCAGACAGGTGGCCGCAGACCTCCTGGCCGCGCTTCGAGCCCTTGGCACGGAAATTGATAAGGCTGAGGGGAAGGACGGTGAATCGGATGAGGACTCTGACGATACAGGTGGGAGCCTGTTAGATCTCCTGTTTGATAAAGGGCTACTTCCGTCGTATGCGTTCCCCACGGACCTGTGCAGCTTCGTGATTCAGCAGCGCGCCGAACACGGCCGGATCAGTGAGAAGGAGCGGCCTCAACTCGCAAAGAATCAGGCGCTGAGTGAGTACGCGCCCGGCCGGTTGCTCGTCGTAAATAAGGAAACTTACCGTGTGGGCGGTGTCTTCTTTGACAGCATTCCCACCGCGAATCCCGCTGACGGGGTCTTCTCGGGCGTCCGTGGCCGTTATATTGGCTGCCCTCGCTGCACTTACGTGCGCCTGGATGAAACGGACAATATCGAGGCGGTGCTTGGCGAGCCTGAGTGCCCGGTCTGCCGCGCCGAACTGCGCGCAAATGAACTTCTCGATCCCCCTGCGTTCTCACCGGAGAACGGATCGCCCGTTCGCGAGAGTGACCGTGAACAGGACATCACCTACGCCTCCAGCGCGCAGTTACCGGAACTCATCGAGCGCGAGGACTTTAAATGGAAGGGAAAAGAAGCGCAGCTTGACTATGCGCACGCTGAGGGTGTAAAGCTGATCGTGGCAAATAAGGGCAGGGACGGCGAAGGATTTGCTGTCTGTGAAAAATGTGGTGCGGCCTGGCTCAATGATGAGGACGTACCAACGAAGCCGCACCGCCGGCCTTTTCTCCTGCCACGCAGCGTGATGGTGCGTGAACAGGTTCAGCACCAATGCAACGGAAGCATCCGGCGGGGGATATACCTGGGGCACCAGTTCCGCACCGACATCTTGCTCCTGCGGGTGACGTTCCGCGTTCCGATGGATTTCAGTCCGCAGCAGCCCTGGCTCTATGACTCTTTAGCCACTTTTGCTGAAGCCGTAGCGCTTGGCGCCGGCCTCAGTCTGTCAATTGATCCGGGCGAACTGAGTTCCGGCTTTCGGCTAGTTCCGGCCCGCAACGACGGGATCGGTGCCGCAGAGGTGTATCTGTTCGACACCGCGTCTGGCGGTGCGGGCTACGCTTTCGAGGCCGGCGAGAACCTTGATGAAGTACTACACCGGGTCGAACTGCTGCTGAGGATGTGCCCCGGTGGTTGTGAGCGGTCCTGCACGAAGTGCTTGCGCCATTATGGAAACCGCTTTTTCCATCCGAGGCTTGACAGGCGTCTGGGGTTGCAACTGCTGCGCTACGCCCGGCGTGGCGAGGCACCGGCTATCGCAAGTTCTGAAGAGCAGGCGAAGTGCCTGGAGCCGCTCGCCCGCTTCCTTAAACTGGAGGGCTGGACTGTGAAATCGCTGGCGAGCGTCGGTGGCGTTGTTGTACCGCTTGTTGCGGCCTCCCCGCTGGGCGGCCCGCAGGCATTTGTGGGCGCCTACCCCTGCTTATTGTCGGGGGCAGAAGGGCAGAAGCGCCACTATTTAAGCGAGGGGAATGCAAACGCGATTCTTCTTCCCGACTACCTGGTTGAGCAGGATCTTCCATCTGCTTACCAGGAGTTCTTGCGCCAGGAAGCGCCGAGTTCAGCTGGGGTGAGGGCTGGCCGGACCGCCCGGTGAGTGAGGGCGCACCTCAGATAGGCAGCGAAGGACGTTCTAGTGCAAAGTACTTGCCCGCACGCTCTCGTTATCTTTGACGGCGACGATACTCTATGGCGCACGATGCCACTCTACGTCGATGCTAAGAGGCGCTTCTTTGCGCTGGTTTCAACACTCGTTCCAAACGCCTCTGGTATCGAAGAGGAGTTTGAAGAGCGGGACCGGAATAACGTTGCCCGATGGGGGTTCACGATCGAACGATTCAGAAACTCCATGGTGGAGACGTATCGCGAATGCATGGCGCGCAATGGTATGCAGCCGCAATTCAAGCGCGAAGAGCAGATCTCGAGTATAGCGGCGTCCGTTATGCGCCGCCGCGCCGCCCGAGTGGGGTATGCCAAGACCGTCTTGGGAGAACTAGCGCCGGCGTTCCGCTTGATTCTGCTGACTAAGGGTGAATACGAATTGCAGAACAGAAGGATCACGGAAAGTGGACTGAGAGGGTTCTTCGAGCGTGTGATAATCGTCGACCACAAGGACGCCGGCGCGTTCCGGCAATTGGTTGCGGAATTGAAACTCAATCCACGCCTGGCCTGGTCTGTGGGTGACTCTTATCGATCCGACATCCGCCCTGCTCTCGCCGCGGGCCTGCGGGCAGTCTGGTTCCCGCAAAAGACGTGGTCCTATGAAGAGGATGCACCCTCTGGCGGACAGGGACAGTTCACCCAAATTCGCTCGTTGCGGGAACTGCCACGGCTTCTCGGGGACGCCCTGAAAGAAACGACATGATCTACATTTTCAGTTCGGCCTACTGGGAGTTGTTTAAACAAAACGTCTTGAACGCTTCTTGTTACCCCGACGGGCAAGTGATGAGGCTCCGTTACGATGCAAAATACGTGCATGAGTCAATTCGGAATCGGCCATCCTCGATAAATGGCAAAGTAGCCCTTCTGGTCTTTGCTGAAGGCGCTATTGAGAACAAAGCGGCCAAAGAGAGTTCCGGCAAACTCCGCGATTACCAGTTTTTCCCCATCCGAATGTGCAAAGTCACGGCCGCGGATAAGAATGCGGACATTTTCATCCTCGACGCGAAGATGGGTAGCTTTCTTGACTATCAGGATGGTCCGCAGGCTCGTGACGCAATCTGGGACCAGCACATAAAGAAGTCACCGGACCGGCCCTGGCCGAAGGACTTCCCAGAGACCGATTCAAACGAAGGTTTCTACATTTTCTCAGGGGACGAACTTCCGTCGATCAGCGAGGAACGGGGCTCAGAAGTGGCCTGGCGCAGTTTGGTAAAGCGGCTGAATGCCAGCGAATTGAAGGATTGTATTACTTTTCGAGTGCTTGGTTTCTTCCGCGGCAGAGGATCCAAGGAGAGCTTAGTTCTTCCGGACGTGGCTGGGGCGGATGCCGTCTACCATTTCCGGAGTGCGGAGACCGTCGTACTGAAAATCCTTCTATACGGGGACGCAAACCGAAAGGGAGGCACGAAAACTCTCAATCTGCAAATTGACCCAAAGGCTTTCACCAGCGCTTCTGTTCCAGCGGTTCTTGTTAACAGCCACTACAATGAGGAGCGCATTCTTCTTCCCTGCGCACGGACGACTGATCCGGTAATCACCTCAGTGGGTCTTATTCAGGGGGAGCCTAAGGCTGGTGTCTGGAGCCCACAGCCGATGTTTGTCGTCGAGGTGGCCCCGAGGAGTTCCTACCTGTTTTCTGTGGCTGTCCTCTTTGCTCTGAGCTTCCTTCTCATAAACCTGGGCAAATTCAGCGACCTCTGGACAACCATTAATTGGGGGAATATGGGATCAGTGATCGACCACCTGGCGAAGCCAATAGGAGGGGTGCTGTTTCTCATGGCGAGTTGGCTCTATTTGCGGAAGTTCCCGCTCAAATAAGGTGTGAGAGGGGAAACGGCGACCGGTGACTGGCTACTCGCCGGCTAATGCGAGGATTCTTGTCCTCAAGCGGGGCGATAAAAAAACGTGCCTGACCCCGAGGGGCACGAGTCGGCTTCACGGCTGGTATTTGTTTTCTTCTTGCGTGACAAAATAGTGAATTCAGCCGCAATGGATGCCATATCCTTTATATGCAATATTGAAAATGATGCGGGAGACGGGAATCGAACGCACGGTCCGCGTCGATTGTGTATGTGGTTCGTTCCTATCCGAACTCGATGTATTGGAGCTTCATTCCAGCGCAAAGACAATCGGCGCACCAAGCTTCATGTTAGTTGTCGTGCACACTGCCCTGCACACAATCTTTGGTCGAGAGCACGAATTGCTCAATAAATTGGTTCGGTAGGTTCGGCCTCAACTGATTAAAGCGAATCAGTGGCAGGTGATCTTAGCGTCTCAAACTGAGTTGGTCACGCGTCTCCGCACCAAAACAGTTGCAGTTCCCCGAGGACGCCGACCTTCTGGCGTTCGTCACGGTCGCAGCAACAGTCGCGGCATGAATAGTTCCCGGCCCTTACCCTTGTAGGGCCGGGATTACTTATTGCCAACCATCGTTCTCATGAAAGGCATCACGAAATGTTGCGTACCTCGTTAGTCGTGAAAAACATCGTGCTCGTTCACGGGGCGTTTGCCGACGGCTCGTGCTGGTCCGGTGTTATTCCGCTTCTCGAAGACAAAGGCTACTCCGTTGTCGCAGCCCAGAACCCGTTGACCTCACTGGCCGTTGAGACGGCGGCTGTCAGGAGAAGCATCGCGCTGCAGGACGCCCCCGTGATTCTGGTGGGCCACTCTTGGGGCGGTGGCGTGATTACCGACGTGGGCGACGATCCAAAGGTTGCAGCTCTTGTCTACGTGTCGGCATATGCGGCAGATGTCGGACAGTCTGCCAACGATGCCAGTTCCCCATACGGCTGGACCGAAGGCCAGAAGCAGATTCGCGTCGCCGCCGACAAGTTTGCAACCATCACATCGGAAGGCATGCTGGAAGACATCGCGCAAAGGCTGCCAATGGCAGACCGAAAACTTGCATTTGCGGTTCAAGGCCAAAGTTATGCCCCCATGTTCGACGAAAGCTAACAATTGCCGCGTAGAGGACGAAGCCGACGTGGGCTATCGTCTCAACGAACGATCGGATGTTTCGCCCGCGATGGAGGACTCGGCCGCAAGAAGGATGGGAGCGGTGACCACCATTCTGCCTACTTGCCACATGGTCATACTGGAGGAACCGGCTAAGGTTGCAGCGGTCATTGACGAGGCGGCAAGAACGGCTTTGACGAACCTTGGCTCGCAGTAGCCGCCCCTCTGCTCGAGGACCACCGCGAAACGCTGTTCCTGGTCTCTTCCGACCATCCCTCATCGTTACAATGATTGAGTTTTCTCTTTTACGGTACAACTTGTTGAAAGCGTCCACCGCTTGCAAAATCGCAGACATCAAATCGTTCAAAACCGGAGTGAGCCTTCTTCAATTGTTGTTGCCCGCTCGTGATCCTTTTCGACCCCGGTTCATAGCCCACGTCTAGCGAAAAGTTCAGTCGAATTCATTCAGTTGTACCTGACCCTCAGCCAATCCTACACGGTACGCTAGATGTGCTGCTGGGATAATTGCCCCAGAGATCACTTCATTCATAACGCAGAGCCACCATAGCGTCTAAACTTGCGGCGCGGCGCGCCGGGGCCAGATTTGCCACTAGGGCCACCGCGCACAAAACAACCGGCGCTAGTGTGAACGTAATCCAATCGGTCGGCGGAACTCCGAAAAGAAATTCTCGCATCAGCCGAGTCAAAGCAAATGAAGCACCCAGTCCAAGCACAATCCCCGCGAGAACGGATTTCATCCCCGCCAAGGTTACGAGTCCTAGGACGCTGCCACGAGTCGCACCGAGCGCCACGCGTACGCCAATCTCTCTAGTACGCTGGGTCACGGCTAAAGAGACCACGCCGTAAATTCCGATTGCCGCCAGCAGCAGCGCCAGGCCCGCAAAGGACGCCACAACCTCGGTCTGGAACCACTCCGGTGCGAGGGATGCTTCCACCTGCGACCGAACCGTTTGCAGATCGCTGACGGGAAGTTGCGGGTCAAGCCGCGCCAGGGCGGCTCGCACCGCTGAAATCAGGGTCTCGGGCTCAGACCTGCCCTTCACCACCAGCACCATGGACCTGCCAAAGCCAAGCGCGAACAGGGGATCGGCAATCTGCGAATACGGCGCATAAAGGGCCGGTCTGACACTGTTCGCCAATTCGTCGTTCTTCACGTCCGCGACCACTCCAATCACCGTGGACCAACCGCCCGGCAACGCGGGATTGCCAAGCTTGATTTCCTGTCCGATCGCATCCTTGCCGGGGAGATATTGGCGAGCCAAAGCCTCATTGATGACAAGCACCGGCTGGGATTCGCGGCGGTCGCGAGAATCGAACAACCGCCCATGTTGAAGCCGGATGCCGGCCGCCTGAAAGTAATCACCGAGTACGGTATAGTTCGCGGCAAGCGCCGAGGGAATCGACTGATCCCTCACCGTAAACAATTGCTGGTTCTGGAGGCTGAGCAAAGGGGCGGTTGCGGCCCCGACGGCCATCGAGCCCGGCAGTGCTTCGAACTCATTAACGGCGCGCTCAAAGAAACCGCGAGTGGCGGCTTCGTCCGGATACGCAGTCGTCGGCAGTGTAACCCGTGCGGTGAGCACATGCTGAACATCGAAACCGGGATTGACACTGCGCAAAGCAAGAAGGCTGCGAACCAGCAACCCCGCGCCGACGAAGAGCATCAGCGAAAGGGCCACCTCGCTCACCACCAGCAGGTTGCGAAAGCGGACGCGTCCGGGCCCCGCGGTTGCACTTCGAGAGGCATCCTTGAGCCGGTCCGACTGGCCGGTTCGCGCCGCCACTATTGCTGGCATCGCGCCGAACAAAAGGCCTGCGACTACCGAAACGGCAGCGGTGAACGCTGCGACGTGCCAGTCGACATCGATGGTCGAGGCGCGAGGCACGGATGCTGGAATCAGGCGCGAAAGTAGCTTCACCATCCACATCGCCAGAAACAACCCCAACACGCCACCGCCGATCGACAGCAGAAGGCTTTCGGTAAACAACTGACGAAGCAATCGCCCGGAGCTCGCTCCCAGCGACGAGCGTATCGTCAGCTCTCTTTCTCGTCCCGCGGCTTTTCCGACCAGCAGGTTCGCAACATTCACGCAGGCGATCAACAGAACGAAGCCGACGGCCGCCAACAGCAGCCACAGCAGTTGGCGCGAGCGCCGCGCGACTCGTTCCGCCACTCGCACAACTTGCGCGTCGAGCGTGACCCCCGCCACTCGCTGGGAAGCCGGGATACTGTCATAAATCCGCCTCGCGGTCGCCTGGGCGTTGGATTGCGCCTGCGCAACAGTGACTCCAGGCCTGAGGCGGGCGACCACGACGAAGTTGTAATTGCCAACAAGCGCCAAATCTTGTTGCGTGAGCCCCAACGGAACCCATACGTCTTGACCACCACCGAAAGGCAGTCCAGACAGCGGGAACTCGAAATCCTTGGGCATTACCCCCACGATCGTAGCCGGCTGGCGGTCGAAATCAACTACGCGTCCGGCAATACCGGGGTCTCCTCCGAAGCGCTCCTGCCACAGCCGGTAGCTAATTACGGCGACTCCGCTGCCGGGACGGTCTTCCGCGGGAGTGAAGCTTCTGCCGATCATCGGAGATACTCCGAGAACGGAAAAGATTTGAGCGGAAACCCGCAATCCCCGCAGGCGCTCCGGGTCGCCAGCGCCTGTCAAATCCATGGATGTAATGGTGTATCCCGCAACCGACTCGAACGCCTGGGAGCGGCGCTGGTACTCGATTAAATCCGATGGCGTTACTGCCATCCCTTGCGGCGAGATTCTCTTGATGACCTCCTCGATCAACACCACGCGGTCGGGGTCGCGGAACGGCAGCGACCGCAGCAGGACGGCGTTCACCACGGCGAAAATCGCCGAATTCGCCCCAATCCCTAATGCAAGTGTCGTAAGAGCCAAGGCTGTAAAGACCCGTTGTTGAACGAGCAGACGCAAGCCGTACCGCAAGTCATGAAGAGTGGCACCCATAACGAACGAAATTGGCACTCCGGTGACCATATTATCTGCATTTGTTTTCAATAAGCGACTCTACGGAGCTGTCCGCCTCTGGGATTCGGTTGTTCGAACCTCGGAATGGGCCCGTCGTCATATCCCGCGAAAACGCCGAAGAATAGTTCTATCCTTGCCCACAAGGGGCGATCTACTCCGCAAAAGGCGAGGTCGGGCCCGCCGGCCGTGCCAAGGTCCGAAATGCCGACTATATGTCCAGATGAATTGCTTCTGGGTAATACGGCTGTGAGCGCGAGAAGCCTATATACTGGCAGGGTGTTGGATTCACTGCCACGGGATGTGGTGTTTGGGTGGCGCCAGATCTTGAAGCACAAGGCAGTTTCGGCTGCCGCGATTCTATCGCTGGCGCTCGGGATCGGAGCATCGCTCGCGGCGTTCCGGCTGATCGATGCGCTGTTCCTAAGGCCGCTGCCGATTGCGCATTCGGATCGTCTGTACGAGATCACGTATCCCAGCTTGTTCGAGGGCCGCATCAGCACGATCGATGCATTCAACTATGCCGCGTATCTCGGCCTACGCTCCGCAATAAGGGACAAGCTAGAACTACTGGCGATCTCGCGCCCGTGGAGGGTTGACACGACATTCGGGTCCGCTCAAGAAATCGAGCGCGCCTGGGTGCAATATGTCTCCGGATCGATGTTCGCGGAGTTTGGAATGAAGCCTGCGCTTGGGAGGCTGCTTGAGGCGAGCGACGATGCCGCTCCAGGGGCACATCCTTACGCAGTGATTTCGTACGCATATTGGTCGCGCCGTTTTGCAAGAGACCCAGGCGTCCTTGGCCGGCGTTTGCGCGTGGGAACAGACGAGCTTCAAATTATCGGCGTAGCGCCGGAGGGTTTCACGGGCACAGATCCCGGCATGTTCACCGACTTGTTCCTGCCGAACGCGATGAATCCCTACGTGATGAAGAACACTTATTGGAGCGTTTATCGCGCGTTCTTTTTGCTGAAGCCTGGCTCGAAACTGGAAGAGACTCGCGATCGTTTGAGTGCCGCGCTGCACGCCGATCGCGCAGAGGAGGTCAAAACCTGGCCGGCGCAGCGGCTTAAGGCCGAACGGTATTTCTATGTCGCGGCGCCGGTTTCGCTCGAAGCGGCCCCTACCGGCCGATCTAACACCCAGCGCAGCTATCAGCGCGCGATCGCTATTTTTGCCTTACTGGTAGGGCTGGTGCTGCTGATCTCGTGCGCCAACGTAGCGAATTTGATGACAGCGCAAGCCGGAGCGCGCTCCAGGGAGATGGCTTTACGCGTTTCTCTGGGGGCCGGACGTGTGCAGCTAGTGCGGCTGGTGCTCATCGAAGGCGCTTTGATCGCAGCGGCGGCTTCAGTGCTCGGCATCGTATTTTCGTACTGGGCCGGTCCGCTCGTCGTAAGCGCGCTGAACGGACCCAACCAGCCGCCAGTCGCGCTCGACTTGCCTGCCGATTGGAGAGTTGTGCTGTTCGCGATTGCCCTGGCATTTGGTGTGACAATGCTGTTCGGCTTGATTCCAGCTCTCCGTGCTTCCTCGATCACGCCCGCGACCAGGCTAAAGGGTGAGGATCCACGGAAGAGCCCGCGCCGACTGATGACCACTTTGATCGGCGCTCAGGTGGCCTTCTGCACGTTCGTGCTGTTCATCGGCGGCTTGTTCATCGCGACGTTCCAACGAATGGCGAATCAGTCCACCGGGTTCTCCGCCGAACGGCTGCTGGCCATCGAATCGGGCGGCGAATCAGGTTCGGCCGACATCTGGTACCAAGAAACGCAGCGACTGCGGTCTTTGCCGGGTGTCGAGTCCGCCGCGCTCGGCCAATGGACACTGATGAGCGGGAACGCTCGAACGGCATGGATTTGGGCCAACGGTCAATCGCCGGATGGATCTTGGAGCAACAGCACCTGGTTTCTCGGTGTCTCGCCTCACTGGTTCGAGACCATGGGGATGCGCCTGCTCGAGGGCCGGGATTTCCGTTGGGACGATGAATACCCGAAAGTCGCCATTGTCAACGAAAAGTTCGCGAGGCATTATTTCAGCGGCGCGAGCGCGGTGGGGCGCGGCTTCGAGAGCAGCAATTTTCAGGGCAAGTCGCACGTTGCGATGCGGATCGTCGGAGTGGTGAACGACGCGCATTACGAAGACATGCGGCTGCCGGTACCGATGACGGCTTACGTCCCGTTCCGCGCCTTAAGCGACTACACGGGAATCCGCGCCACATTCGTTGTCCGCTCCAAAACTGAGAATCCGACAACGCTCGCCTCCGCGCTGAGGCGAGAAATCATCGCGCATCCCGAGATGCGAGTGACGAACATTGTCGGCCAAGAAGAACTCGTGAACGCGCAGATGATCCGCGAGCGCTTTCTTGCGATGCTGGCGCTGTTCTTCGCCGCCGTGGCATTAAGTTTGGCGGCGGTCGGGCTTTACGGCGTGCTGAACTATGCTGTCCTGAAGCGGCGCCGCGAGTTTGGGATTCGCCTCGCGCTGGGAGCACCTGTGGGCGATATCGCTTGGCGCATGACGCTCGAATCATTTGCCGTGGTTGCGTTAGGTTCGAGCGTTGGGTTGTGGCTGGGAGCCATTTCACAGCAGTATGTCGTCACACTGCTCTATCAAGTCAAGCCGCACGAACCACGCATTATGGCTATACCGATCGCCACGCTGCTCGCTGCTGCGATACTGGCCGCAGTTCCGCCGGTGCTGCGCGCGATGCGCATCGACCCGACAGCGTTGTTACGATCCGAATAGATGTGAGGCGTCGTTGCAAGTTGTCGTCGGCTACTCTTCGAGAGCGGCCTTGCGGGCGGCCCGCGAACGGCAATGGAAGAGTTGCGCGCCACACGCTCGGAGTCGGTAAATCCTTGCCGACTAGGGATGGACTAAGAAACGTGGTGACGTTCTTTCGATCTGGCCCTCCAAAAAAGGCGTCGCGTGCGACTTGGCGGCGCGCCGACTCAATCCTTCGCGATTGGCTCTGGTCGCGCGGTTTAGAAGTAAACGCTGTTGAACGATGCTCCACCTCCCCCCGCGGGATAGAAACTCACATGAGGGCTGCCCTCCTGCCACATGTGGAATCGCAGAGTGAATCGCCCTTCGCCTTTGGCAACTACCACGATCTGGTCCGGTAAAGACTTGGCATGAACGTCCCGTTGTGATGCCGAAATCGTTACGAAAGCAGCAAGCATCGCCTTCTCCCGCGAGGCAAGTTTGTAGGTGCCTCTGACTTCGTAGGTCTTGCCGACAGTCCACTCATCTGAGTCTGAGGGGCCGCGGACCTCGTCGATGGTGATTGTGTCTCCTAAATGCGAATGGCTCTTCTGCAATTGGACGATGTGGGAGAAATCATTCTGCGGTTTCGTCTGGTCTTGGGGTGCTCCGGCGAGGCAACTGAACGCGAGCGTACCGCCAATGAAACCGAATGCAATAGCAGCGGACCTTTTGGGTGCAAGTTTCGTCATGAGACATCTCCTTGAATTGAGCAGCCCGGCGACCCTGTCCTCAAGGCTCCAGGCCGGCTGGCAGAGGGGTGGAGCGAGCCGCCCATCAACCGTAGGCGAAATTGACTGAGCAACCGTCAGGAGTGTGCTGGAATAGGCGCGAGGATCGCCGATGCGTAACACATAGTTATCGCAGATCTCCTCGCGCACGCGATCGAGCAGACGGTTAGCCAGATGAATCAGGGGATGAAACCAGAACACGCCCGAGAGTACCCGTTGGAAGAGACCAACGAAGGCGTCGCGGCGGACAGCGTGGGCGCATTCATGCATCAGCACATGAGAAAGCTGCCGATCGTCTAGGCGGTCGAGGATTGACAGCGGAAGCAGGACGACTGGCCGCCACCAGCCGAGAGCCATGGGAATGCCCGCCTGCTCGGAAAACAAAATCCTGGGAATCCTTCCGTCCAAGCGATTCCCAATGGTTTCCGACAGGAGGGTAATTCTTTCGGTAGGGAGGTATGTCGCGGCCCGTCGCAGCCGCCGCACAATGAGCAAACTTGAGCTCAGACGAGCCATGCCGAATAACGCTCCAGCCGCCCAGAGCAACAGCAATGCTCTTGGAAGCAAAGGCTGTTTTGGAGGCGAGAATAGTGAGACAGTTGCGAGCGGCGACATCGGATAGGAGGAGCGGAGCGGAAGAGGGAACTCGATGGAATTTCCGAGCGAGACAAGTGGGTGCACGCCGACAGTCCGAAGGGCGACGACCAGAACCGGACACAACGCGGCTGCTACCAAGGTCCACAGCAGTACGGCGTGTTTGGCCGCTGCCGACCGTGCGATGATTTGCTGAAGCACAATGCCAGTTAGCAGTACCAGGCTCAGTTGCAGGAGAAGAGCCATTGCCAGGGGCCACAGGGCATCCGACTCATTGACCCAACCAGTCACCGCTTGTCCTCCTGCGTCCTGTCGATCAATTCTCGGATTCGCTTCGCTTCTTCTGGCGAGACCCGCCGATCTTCAAGCAACGCCATCACCAACCCGGTTGCCGAGCCTGCGAAAGCCGTATCGACTAATTGGCTCAAGATTCCGCGGAGGGTAGGCCGGCGCGGCCGCGCCGATCGGAAATAGAACGCATTGGTTTCGACGCGCACCTTGAGCCATCCTTTTTCAACGAGCCGGGTGAGCGTTGTTTGAACGGTATTACGCGCGACCTTGCGTCGTGCGCCCAGCAACCCCCAAACCTGGGCGACACCGAGTTCGCCGTGTTGCCAGAAGAAATTCATAATTTCCAACTGCGCTGGTGTCAAGCTGGGTTGTGTTCGGCGTGGCATATACTCGACGAGTTTTACGGTTGCCTATAGTCGTAGGCGATTATTACCTACACCGTAGGCAATGTCAAGGGGGGCTCGCGCCTCGTGCCGATATTCTGCGGGGCGCCAAGCGTCACAGAAAACGCTGAGTCGGACGGACGAGATGCTTGGTTGGACAGGGAAGAAATCCCTGAAACGGATTTAACTCCTGCCTGACGGCGAAGCGTAGATCTACCCTTGCCGACCACGCAGGATCTATCACCCGCGTGAGGCCGATTGCGGTGACAAAACGCGTTGGCACATGATGGAGACAGGACATCCCAGCGTTGCATTCGGTGGCGCCAGACGTGAAGACTCGATCAACAGTGCGAATTACACTAATCATCACTTTGCTGGGCGGGTTCCAGGTGTTTGGCCAACCGCCCTCCCAACGCCCCTCCTTCGAAGTGGCTGATATTAGACCGACCGACCAAGCAAAAACATTGGAATCGAAAGAACGGATCCTTCCTGGCGGGAGGGTCGAGTTACCCGGCGAGACCATCGTAAGTCTGATGATGTTCGCGTACAGCGTGCGAGAGAACATGATAGAAAATATTCCAAAATGGGGCGGCAACCAGCACTTTGATATCGTTGCCAAGGCTCCGCCCAACACGTCGGTAGCTGGCCTTCGCCAGATGGTGCAATCTCTCCTCGCGGAACGATTTAAGCTCGCGTTCCACACTGAGGCCAAGAGCATGCCCGTCTTCGTTCTAACGGTCGCAAAAAATGGGCTGAAGCTTCACAAGGCTTCGGGAGGCAGACCTCAGTGCGTCTGGAAGAAGATGGAACTCGGTGTGATGCGCCGAGAATGCCAGAACATTACTATGACGGAATTCGTTATACAGCTACCGAGATTCCCAGTCGGGATTGATCGACCGGTTGTAGACCAGACGGGGTTGAAAGATGCCTACGATTTCCAGTTCGAGGTAGGCTTCGTGCGACCGGCGGGTTTCGACGCGGCAGGAGCGTTCATCCCCAACGTCGCCGACTCCGGACCTTCGATATTTTCGGCGCTTGCAAAGATCGGGCTTAAGTTAGAGAGCCAGAAAGCCTCTCAGCCGAACCTCGTTGTCGATCATGTCGAACCACCGTCCGGGAACTAGCGACCAGCCATTTGACTAGAGGATTTGTTTGATTCTACGTTCTCGCTGTTCTGAGGTATAACGACGCAAGATAGTGTGCTCTCGACGAATCGCTCGATAGTAACGCTATGACTCTATCTGGAGTGATCCGGCATGTGAGTGCCGGGGCGCGGCGGGATCAGGATCGCCGGATCACTTTGGATAGAGACGTTTGAAGGAAGCCGCCCGCGTTTGCGGCGGATGCGGCAGCCTATGGGTATTGAATCGACCCGGGAACGTCGGGAGTCGCTATTGGGGCGACCAGGAGAGTGCTGACGTGTCCCGGCACGAGCTGCGATTGAGTTGGAAGGGTCGTTTCAGCCCTCCTGAACAGAGCTCTCGATGCCGTATTTGGGGTTTCGCGGAGACGCGGACACACCTCCGCTGTGCATGTCGGTGCATGCGGATGTTTCGTCGATGAACAACCGTTACGAGGTGTCAGCACAGCTCTCCCGTTGAACCGCTCTCCGGCGAATCTGTTCAACGGTAAGCTTCTCGATTACGATCATGGTGCCGCCGCAGCGTGGGCAAAGCCAGCCGCAGGAGCATTTGGCCTCGGAATCGGTCGGCGTTGGCGAAGGCCGCAACGGGGAGGCGTTCAGTAAGTGCCGGCAGAGCGGTAAGAGTTCGCGGCGGCGCCGGTTGGCGAGGAAGCCGCAGAAGCGAATGCGCACAAAGCCGCGCGGCAAGGTGTGAAGCAGGAACCGCCGCAGAAACTCCTCGGCGGTCACGGTCATCAGCCGCTTCTTGTTCTTGTGGGCATAGTCTTTCCAGCGGAAAGTGACCTTGCCATCGGCAAGGTTCACGATCCGGTGGTTGGAAATGGCAACGCGATGCGTGTAGCGGGCCAGATAGTGAAGGACATGTTCGGGTCCTCCGAACGGTCGCTTAGCGTAGACCACCCAGTCCTGACGAAAGAGCGGTCGAAGAAAAGCGTGGAAAGCTTTCTCTACAGCCAGTGGTTTCAAGCTTCCAGGAAACAGCAGTTTGCGTTGGCGGAAAGCGAGCTTGAGACCGGCGACAAACTTGCCGCGAAATACGCGGCTCAGCACTCCTACCGGCAGGAAGAAGGGATAGCGCGGGCGAACCCAGTGTTGGTGATCAGTCGAGAGACCGCCGGAAGGGATTACGCAATGGAGGTGCGGGTGAATCTGCAGATTCTGCCCCCAGGTATGCAGCACACTGAGGAAGCCGATCTTAGCGCCGAGATGCTTCGGATCGGCAGCAATCTCCAGGAGTGTGGCGGCGCTAGCGCGAAACAAGAGGTCGTAGATGACTTTCTTGTTTTGCAGAGCGAGCCATGACAGCTGGTGCGGGATCGTGAAAACCACGTGCACATACTTCACGGGCAGTAGCTCCTTCTGGCGTTCAGCGATCCATTTATTACGGGCGTTGGTCTGGCACTTGGGGCAATGTCTGGATCGGCACGAGTTGAATGAGGTGGCCTCATAGCCGCATTGCTGACAGCGATCCAGATGGCCACCGAGCGCTGCCGTGCGGCAATGCTCGATGGCAAAGAGCACGCGGAGCTGCAGCCATGTCAGCCAGGACCGGTTCCTTTGGACAAAGCTGGCGCCGTGCGCGCGGATGATATCGGCCACCTCGAAAGGTGGCTTGGTCATTTTTTGTGCAGCTTTCGCGACCGTTTCACCCGGTCCGGGCTCGACAGTTCCGCGTGATCGATCGGCGTACCCGCAGCCTTCAGATGACGTTCGGACAGATGCAGGTAAATGGAAGTGGGCTTGAGATCGGCATGCCCGAGCAGTGCTTGTACAGTCGGCAGGTCTGCTCCGCCTTCCACTAAGTGGGTGGCAAAGCTGTGGCGCAGCAAATGCGGGCGTACGGCTTTGGTAATCCCCGCTCGCTGCGCCGCTTCCCGGCAGGCCTCCCACAGGATTTTGTGCGTGATGGGTTTGTCGGCACGGGAACCATTGACGGTGCCGGGAAACAGATAGGTCTTCGGCTTCATCCAACGCCAGTACTCACGAAGCGTCTCTAGCACCTTCGGGCTCAGAGGCACGTCGCGATCCTTGCCGCCTTTGCCCTGCCGGATGTGGATGAGCATGCGGGTGCTGTCGATGTCTTCGACCTTGAGGCGGCACAGTTCCGCTCGGCGCATGCCCGTCGAGTACATCGTGATCAACATGGCGCGATGGAACAGGTTACTGGCCGAGTCGATCATCCGGATCACCTCTTCCCGTGTCAGGATGATGGGCAGTCGGCGCGGCGCCCGGGGATAAGGCACCTCTTCGACCGGATACGGTCTCTTCAGCGTCTTGCAGAAAAAGAAACGCAGCGCCGCCGTGTGCAGTCCGACAGTGCGGACGCCTAGTTTCCGCTCGTGGAGCAGATACACCTGATACGCACGGATGTGGTCCTTACCCAGTTGGTCCGGCGGACGGTGGAAGTGACGGGAGAAATCTTCCACCACTTTCAGATAGGTCTTTACGGTAGTCTGAGAGAAATTACGACGCTGGAGTTCCTCCAGCATCTGTTTGCGTAGATGGGTCACAGGGACCTCCTTGTGACCCACACACTACTTCAGCTCACAACCGAATGTCCCAACCACCAACACGCGTAGCGTCCGCCGCGCGGGCGGCTTCGTTCTAACGGCATAGGGTTTATCGATGAGCCGACAGCAAGAGGCCCAGCAAGCCGACACTCTGAATCGTGACTGCATCCACGGGAGGCGACCCGCCCCAATAATCCGCTTCGAGTACACTCTTAGCGAAAGAAGATGACGAACGCAGAGAAGGACGTCTTGGCCGCCATAGTTGAAGAACGATGGATTGATTTCCAAATCGCCATCTCGGACGGCGAGCGAAAGTACCCAACGGAGGAATTCAAAAAGTTCGCTCAAGCAGTTCGAAGCTACATTGAGCAGAGCAGGGATGATCCGCTCGTCCATCGAGCGGTCGTTCAGGTAATCAACGGTCTTACTGATTCGCTTAATGCGGGGCGCGGTCGTATTCTAAACGAGGTCCTAGAAGAAGCGGATCGATTAGAATGCCTGATGTTCGCCGGATGCGATCCACATTTCGAAGGGGATGAACCGCCAGGGCTCTGAGACAGAACTGCCGACGGTTGGAGTCTCGGGATCTCCTTCGTTTTGCGTTCCTAGAGGATGACTGCGCGACCGCATTCAATGACGGCAGCTTCTGGACCGGCCGGTCTCCTTCCATCGGAGGTCTTGACTTTCTCCCTTGTCTGGACTATACATAGTCTAGACGATGGAACCACCGGCCGCCGACTTGCTTCCTGGCACCCTCTACATGATGGTTCTCCGGACTCTTGCGAGCGGGCCACTGCATGGGTATGCGATCGCTAAAAGTATCAAGGATTCTTCGCTGGGAGGGCTCACAATAGAAGATGGATCTCTTTACCCGGCGCTCAATCGCATGCTGGTCAAGGGCTGGCTGAAGGCTGAGTGGGGCATATCGGAGAACAATCGCAAGGCGAGGTTCTACACCCTGACGCCCGAAGGCCGGAAACAGCTTACAAAAGAAACCCAAGCCTTCGAGCACATGGTGCGGTCGATTCAACGTGTCTTGCGGATGGCTTGAGGATAGGCCGGGGGACCTATGAGTGCGTGGAAGGAAGCTTTTCGGAGGATCGCCTACTTGGGCCGGCGCGGAAAGTTCGATCGCGAACTCGACGATGAAATCCGATTCCACGTGGCCTCGCGCGTTCAGGAGCTCGAGGATGCGGGCTTTTCCCACAGCGACGCCCAGGCGCAGGCTCGCAAAGAATTCGGTGCGTCCGCTCGCATGCGAGAGGACGCACGCGCCGCGTGGCAATTCCAGTGGTTGGAGGATTTAGTCACAGACCTGCGTCATGCGGCTCGGGCTTTTCTCAGGAATCCTGCGTTCACGCTCACAGCTCTGGTCTGTCTTGCGCTCGGCATCGGCGCGAACACACTCATCTTCAGCGTTGTGAACGCGATCCTATTGCGCTCTTTGCCCTATCCGCAGGCAGACCGTCTGGTAGTGGTGCGCTTCACGCCGCCTGATGGCGCAAACGAGCGGCTGGGCTCCAATGCTGGAAGCTACTTTTTCATCCGGGAGCACAACCGCTCTTTCGAGAAAATGAGCGCGATTCGAATCACTGGAACGAGCGTGGCTTCCGACGCTGGCGACGGCTCCAATCGTGTCTGGGTCCAAAGCGGCTGGATCTCGCCGGGTCTCGAAGACGTGTTCGGGGTTCAGCCGCTGTTGGGCCGGTGGTTTCCACAGGACGCCTCCGGATATGGCGCTGTCGTGATCAGTTACGGCCTTTGGCAGAATCTCTATGGTGGCTCGCAGGCTGTGATCGGAAGAAAGCTGCGGATGGATCAGCGCGGCTCGGAGGTGATTACCGGCGTGATGCCGAAAGGATTTCAAACACTCAACCCGGACATCCAAGTTTGGCGATTCCAGGATGACAGCGATCTGGCGCGCGCCCGCCGCAGCCCGAATCGCGTGTTTTACAGCTTCGCGCGTCTGAAGCCTGGAGTGACGATTGAGCAGGCGCAGGCCGACCTGAACACTCTCGCCGAGCCGCTAGGCGTGGAATTAGAAATGAATCGCGGGTGGGGTATTAGGGTGGACACGCTGCGCGAGGCCTACGTAGGCCACCTGCGGCAGCCGATTCTCATCCTGCAGGGCGCGGTGCTTTTCCTTTTATTGATTGCCTGCGCGAACGTCGCCGGGCTGCTGCTCACGCAGGCTTCGATGCGTCAGAAGGAGTTGGCGGTGCGTGCCGCACTCGGTAGCAGCCGCGGCCGGGTGGTGCGGCAACTTCTTGCCGAGAGTGCGCTGTTAGCGGTTCTTGGCGGTCTAGCGGGCGCCGGGTTGGCTAGGCTCGGGCTGGAAGCCGTCACGGGCGTCGCGTCAACGTTTCTCCCACAAACCGACTCTCTAAAAATGGACACGGCGGTTCTCAGCTTCACGCTGCTCTTATCGCTAGGGACCGGACTGATTTTCGGCTCGATTCCCGCGCTCCAGATCTCGCGACCGGACCTGACGGAAATGCTGCGGGAGTCTGCGCGAAGCCACACGGCAGACGGTACGCCCCAGCGGCTTCGCGGTGCGTTTGTCATCGTGCAAGTAGCTCTAGCGCTGGTATTGCTCACAGGTGCCGGACTACTGACGCGCAGTCTTTTGCGGCTGAATATGGCGCGTCCGGGATTTGATCCGGCCGAGCTCACTACCTTTCAGGTCCACTTCCCGTACAGCTTCGAGCGACAGATTGGGAACTCGCTCTCGGGAGGCCTGCTGGTGGCGATGAATCCGAAGTACCAACAGCTAGCGGAGCAGATTCGCGAGCAAATTGCCAACTTGCCGGGCGTGGAATCGGCAGCTACGGCGATGACGCCGCCCTTAGGCGGTCCACCGCGCACTTTCAACTTCACTAGGGGTGACCGGGCGCTCTCCAATTCCGAGCAGGAGGCGTGGACCGCCGAGTGGTATCCGGTCAGCCCCGGATACTTCCGGACACTAAAACTGCCGCTGCGCGGCGGCAGAGAGTTCACTCTCCAGGATGCGGCAACGTCTCACCCGGTGATCATCGTCAATCGAGCTTTGGCCGATCGATTCTTTCCCAATGAGAATCCCGTTGGCCAGCAAATGCGTACCGGGATGATGAACGATCCGCCGCGCGAGATCGTGGGTGTTGCGGGCGATGTCCGGCAGAACCGTTACGATTACGGTTTGAGACCGCAAATGTATGTTCCGCGCGATCAAGTTCCTGGACAAATGGATATGACGCTCAGCTTCGAAGTCCTGAACGCAACCTTCATTATTCGAAGCCGAGTCAATACCGCTTCCCTGATTCCGGCCGTGCGGAAAGTGGTGGCGAACGTAGACCCAAGCCTGGCCGTCACCAGTGTCCTGACCGTGGAGCAATATGCTGCCGGTCAGCTTCAGGATCTGCGGAACTACGCCGGCGTGCTGGGCATTTTTGCGGGAATTTCCGTGCTCCTCTCCGTCGTTGGATTATTTGGGGCTCTGGCCAATTTGGTGAGTCAGCGCACCAACGAGATCGGAATTCGTAGAGCGTTGGGTGCTCCAAACGGGGCCGTGTTAATGGACGTGCTACATCGCGCCTTTGTTCTCCTCGGGATTGGTCTCATGCTTGGATTGGTTGTATCGCTGGGGCTTACGCGGCTGATCCGCACCTTTCTGTGGGGCGTCACGGCGACAGATCCACTGACGTTTGCGGGCGTATTCTTGCTCATGGCGTTCACTGGGTTGCTAGCGTGCTATGTGCCTTCCCGAAGAGCGTTGAAGGTCGACCCGGTGATTGCGCTTCGCGCGGATTAGCCCCTTGCTCGCTCCCTGTGTACTTTGCGCGTCGCGCGGATTGAGGATCGGTCGTTCCACGAGGGAGTATAGCCAGGTTTTCTTCCAGGCCCCTTCCACAGGGCCGTTCTGCTACTGATAAATACTTGCCGACTACTGAAGAGTGAAGTGACCGGAACGCCGTCTCCGGTTAAGATCTGGATTGCCGACCCATCCGGAACTTATCCCATGGCGGCCTGAATTACTGTGCAACGGCCCTCTCGCGGCGGCCCTCCATCAAGAACATGGCGAAGTCCGTGGCGAGCGGCTTAGCCGCAAGCTGCCGCATCATTAGCGCGACTTGACCCCGGTGGTAAGTGGAATGGTTCGCCAAATGTTGCATGAGGTGCGCCAGACTAATTTGTGTTTCGCAAACAGGAAGCGTCCTTCGCAAGGATTCGTTTGTTACACGATTCACAAACTCGACCTGTTCTCTCTCGACCTCCGCCCATTTCAATTGCACCGCAGGGAGTTCAGGAAACGCATTCGGAGGAAATAGGGCCTCCTCCCGCGGCCACAAGTCTGCAAGGAAGGCCGAGCTGGGGGCCGGTTCCTTCCAGTACGTTAGCCAAGCCCATTGGCTGCCGACGATGTGCACCAGCGTGTCGCGCACAGAACGAAAGCTGCCGCCCAGATCGCGCGTGAACTCCTCAGCGTTAAGAGTGGAGACCGCGTGCAAAGCCCTGTTGTTCGCCCAGCGATCGTATTCGTAGAGTAACTGAATGTCATCTTTGGTCATGGTGGCGGTCGGCCCTCCTTTGAGCAATCTTACCTTGCCACAGCTATTCGTAAAGACCTCACATGCAGTCCGCGCTACAGGTTGGCAATCGTTCCAAGGGATGCCAACCGGACGTTGGCGGACCACAAGTCATAAGTCCGCTTGGGGGAAGTTGATTCGGGATTGCTCATGAGTAACGGCGTAATATTTACAAATCCGTAAGCTTCCGGGAGTTAGCTCAGTCAAGAGCGCTTCCAATAAAGTCCAGGCCGCCCAAATGGAAGCTCAGCGGGGATTCTCGGACAACTTTGATTCTTGGTACGGATGGACTTGACTTCCACGCCATTTCTGGCACATGAACCTGAATCATGCGCTGCCAGTTCCGCCACTTCCGCATTCTGTCACCGCCGCATTCTTGTCACAAGACGTTGTGCTAGAATGCCATCGGTCGCTGCCTGACCCCCACCGACAGAGCCCAACTTGAAAGCGCTAGACTAAAAAACGCACCTGAACTTAATTATGGGCGGTCCAGAGCGGGGCGCAGCGCAGCTCTGGAGCGAATTTGAAATAGTCATTTTAGGGAACAGGTGTATGATGTTTGGAGCTGGGAGGTCGTTGAAATCAGCGCGCGGCACCGCGTCGTCGAGTGTCGTCGCCTTCGCCCCGCTCCCAGTCGTTCCTAATTCAGTGATGCGTGATGTTACTTCCTGTTTCCGCCTGCCTTGTCTCCAATTATCGCTTCAGTGGCGCTGACTGTTGCGATGGCTATCATGCTGACAGGGCTTTGTGAGGGCAATGCCTTTGAGTATCGCGGTTCCGCTCGCAAGATGAGAAGCAAAAGTTAGCCACTTCTGAATTGGTCTCCTGAACGGTATCCGCGGGACTCGGTGGCGTGGGCCGGTGGCGGAGCCAGTTATCGCTTCGCCGCTTTCAATCCATACTTGGCCATTTCTGCCCTCTATCGCACTGCTACATAGTTTGCGCCTTTATCAGACGATCCTGGCAGCTCGTGCAAGTGAGGAGATGGTTCTTGAGGTGAATGGCCTCGATGACCGTCAGCCCCTTTCCAGTGAGATAGAGGTTCAACTCGTTTTCCCCAATGTGGTTCGCCATTACCGGTCGTGCGTAGTAGAGAACTTCAATCGCAACGCCGACGTGATAAAGAGTACAACTAGGGCTACAGTGACGTGCTTCGGTGAAGATAATCGCCCCATCAGGCAGAACAATTTCCAGCCTTACACCCTTGTTGATGGGCGTGGCAGTCTCGACCCGTAACCCACTGCCGGACACGTCCAACACGGTCCCCGAGAACCGCGGGCCACTCGCCGGATCGAGAAGCAAGATTTCTACAGTTTCAGTCGTCGAGTAGCGCGTTTCCCTCCACCCCAATAACGCGCAGAGGACAGTGATGAAGACTGATCGCCTGGCAAGTCATCCGCCTCCTTCAAGCTAACGGGTCTCGCCTTCAGCCCTAGAGCCAAACTTCGAACTCCCCGCGAGCCTGGCAGCCAGCCAAGGCGGATACGCCGGGATCGCTACCCGCTTGAACGTAGGCGGTATATCGTTAAATATTTTGAAATACTTTATGATTCGCCTAAGTCGCACTTCATATCGTTACACAAATGTGCAACTGTCACGCCGAACAAGCCGTTGTTTCGGTCAAAATAAGGCGCTCGTGACTGGAGGCAATACGGCATATGGTTTCAATATGTTAGCGGTAAAATGTATGTTCTGAAACACCAGGGGCTATCGTATGGTGTGGCAGATTATTACCGACAGGACGCTACATTCATTGCTTGATGACCTCGATTAATCGGAAAGAGGACTCTGTTACTCAATGGTCTTATGGAGCTTGTAATAATCTGCCGATCATATACCAGAAATGCGGCCTCGAATCGCAGCGCGAACTTGCCTCCTTGCGCTCTCTGCAGCTGCCTGTCTGGAGCCCTGTCTGGCCTCAAATCAGGAACTTCACAGCGGAAACAACTCGTCAAGGTCACCGAGTTTCCTCGATAGCGGGCAGCCCGGAGATCGATCTCGTTTTGCATTCGACAAATACCTTTGCGGCTCGCAACGAGACTCCATATGGGGCAGCGGAGGCTGCGGAACCGGCAGCTTACCGTGTCTTGAAGCACCGGGCCTTACTCCAGGGGCCTTCGCAGCTTTCTCAGGTTTGCCAATTTCTGTCCGAACCCTCGCTGAGTCTCTAGCTGGAACCCTAGTGCTCGCTCTGGCATTCGTTTTCAGACGGAGGGTTGCCCCGGCAGAGAGTTGGAGCGGCAACTGGCCGCAGTTATCGAGGAGCGCACACACAGTATCGAGAGCGAAAATGCACACGTGCGCGAAGTTAGCCCCGTTAAGAGTCAGTTTCTGGCCAACATGAGTCACGAGATCCGGACGCCGATGAATGGCATCGTCGGAACGCTGGAACTCGCACTCATGACCGAGCCAACGTCAGAGCAGCGGGAATATCTGGAACTCTGCAAAGATGCTGCTCGTTCGCTCATGGTACTGCTCAATGACATGCTGGATTTCTCCCGGATGGAACTGGAGAAGTTGGACATCGAACGGGCCGATTTCACGTTTGCCAGCTGCGTTCGCGGTGCTGTCGACTCTGCATCTTCGGCGGCACCAGGGAAAGGGTTGACCGTGCGCGTTGATCTTGCGGACGATCTGCCAGAACGTGTCGCCGGAGATCCTGCCTGAATCCACCAGATCCTGGTGAAACTCGTCGAGAATGCCGTCAAGTTTTCGTCCGCCGGTGAAATCGTGGTGAGTGCCCGGCGAGTGATGTCGCAAGACCTGACACATCAACCTGCGGACGGATCGTTATATCTGGTCTTCTGTGTTCAAGATCAAGGAATGGGTATTCCTGACGAGAAGCGGAAAGTGATCTTCGAGCCCTTCGAACAACTAGATGGCTCGTTGACCCGTAAGGCAGGCGGCACGGGTTTGGGCCTGGCTATCTGTAAACGGCTGGTCAGACTCGTCGGAGGGCGTCTATGGGTTGAAAGCGAGGTTGGCAAGGGCAGCAGATTCTACTTCACTGCAAGTTTCCAACAAGCGACTCAGACGCACCGCGATGGGTCTCCTACAGAACAGAAGCGCACCGACAAGCGGGATTGGGAGCGCCGTACGCAGGTGCTGCTCGTTGAGGACAATCACGTCAACCAGGTCGTCGCTCTGCGCCTGCTCGAGAAGCGCGGTTATCACTGCTTGCTGGCGAACAATGGCCGCGAGGCTCTCGAGGTTTTGTCGAGTGCATCGGTGGATCTGGTCCTCATGGATATCCAAATGCCCGAGATGGACGGATTCGAGGCGACGCGATGTATCCGCGAATTAGAGAAGAGCACGGGCGCCCACGTCCCCATCGTTGCGATGACAGCGCACGCTATGCAGTCTGACAGGGATGCTTGTCTCTTGGCCGGGATGGACGGACATATCGCCAAGCCGGTGCAGAGCGCCCACCTCTACGAGGCGGTCGATGCCGCACTCAGCGGTAACTCTCACGTCAGTTTGGCAGGTCGCTAGATATGGGGAGGATGGACCGGGCCAAGGTTTTCCGACCCATCCACTAAAGACCTGGAGCCAGCCAGACGATCTAAGAGATGACCCTTAGAAGCTCTAATATATGGCAATTTTTGCGAACTTAGTATCCTGCTCACAATCTTGAGCCCATAGAGTGTCCGACGGGGTCTGACATGCGGTAGACCGATGACCAGCCATGACGCAGTAACGACGACAAGATCCGACAGCACGGGTGCGTCTGCCATCGGAGCCCTGCGCTTAGCCGATCGGGACTCTCTCCTCCGCTTGGCTGCCTTCGTGGCTGTCGGCGCTGCAATCTATCAGTTGCTAAGCAGATATTGGCTTGCGAGTTTCGCTTCATGGCCGCTCCAGTTCGCTTCCACCGGGGTTGCCCTTTTGACGGCGTTGTTGCTCTTTCAGTGTTCCAGACGCCGCCACACTCAGCTAGTTGCGCTGAAGGACGTGGTCGACCGTGAGCTCTCCAGGGAAATGGCCAGCCGCGGGCGCGCCGAACATCTACTGGAAGAGCGTACCCATCTGCTTGACACATTGATCCAAACCTGTCCGGTCGGGATCATCGTGCATGGCCGGAGTCGCGAAGTCACACTGGCGAACCCCGCTTTTTGCGACATATTTGGGTATACACAAGAGGAGTGTATCGGCCGGAAATTGGAGGAGCTAATCGTGCCTCCGGGAGCGGAGAAGGCGTTCCTTGAGAATATTGAACGCATTGCCAAAGGCGCGGTTCTTCACGGAGCGCTGAAGCGGAAAAGGAAAGATGGGAGTCTCGTCGACGTAGAACTTCACGCCAAACGGCTTCTTGAGGAGTTCGAGTACTGCGGAGCCTTCGCTCTGTTTCGCGACATTACCGCACAGAAGCGATCGGAGGAGGCCGACGCGTTTTTTGCCGCCATCGTAGATTCCTCGCATGACAGCATCGTAGGAACTGACCTCGACGGCCGCATCCTGAGTTGGAATCGCGCGTCGGAAGAGCTCTTCGGATATACCGCCGAGGAAGCCATCGGCCAGCAAATCAAGATCCTCTTTCCACCCGATCAGCAAGCCGACTATCTCCAGTCGTTGCAACGTCTCCAACACCTTGAGCGAATTCATAATTTCGACTCCGTAAGGGTCACAAAAGATGGTAAACCGATCGACGTTCGTGTCACACTTTCACCAATTCGCGATACTTCAGAGCGCATTCAAGGCGTTTCGGCTATTTATCACGACATTCGAAGTCGGAAACAGGTGGAAGCGGAACTCCTTCAGGCGAAGGAAGCTGCGGATGCGGCCAGCCGTACTAAGAGCGAATTCTTAGCCAACATGAGTCATGAAATTCGGACACCGATGAACGGAATTATCGGAATGACAGAGCTCACGCTAGACACCGAGCTTGATTCCACGCAGCGCGAGTATCTCAGTGCGGTCAAGTACTCCGCGGATTCCTTGCTGACCGTCATCAACGACATCCTCGACTTCTCGAAGATTGAAGTGGGAAAGCTGGGCCTCGATCCGATCGAATTCAATCTGCGCGACTGTCTCGGACAGGCCATGAAGACGCTGTCCATTCGAGCACACGAGAAAAACTTGGAACTGGCCTGTTCCGTTCCGCCCGATCTGGTGGATTTCATGGTGGGCGATCCTGTCCGCTTGCGGCAGATCATTTTGAACCTGGCCGGGAACGCGATCAAATTCACCGACCAGGGCGAGGTCGTTTTGCGCGTCCAAGTGGAAGCGCTGGATGCGGACGGCATGACGCTGCATTTCACGATCACTGACACCGGCATTGGCATTCCACCGGAGAAACAGAAGATCATTTTCGAGCCGTTTGCCCAGGCGGACACATCAACGACACGCAGGTACGGGGGAACCGGGCTGGGACTCTCCATTTCGATGCGCTTGGTCGACATGATGGGAGGTCAAGTTTGGTTGGAAAGTGAATCGGGCAAGGGGAGCACGTTCCACTTTACGGCGCGCTTCGGGAAAGCCACTACCATCGTCCTTACTGGCGCCAGCGCCGACCCGGCGATTTTGGAGAACATACGGGTTTTGGTAGTGGACGACAATGCAACCAACCGGCATATTCTGGAGAAGACCTTGGGCTATTGGCGGATGAGGCCGGCCGCTGTCTCAGGAGGGGAGGCGGCTCTCGCGCTTCTCCAACAAGCGAAATCAGCAGGAGTGCCCTTCGGACTCATGGTTGTCGACTGTCACATGCCCGAGATGGATGGTTTCATGCTAGTCGAGGAGATTCAGAAGTTACCCGAGTTGGCTGGGCTAACCACCGTGATGTTAACGTCCGGTGGACAGCGTGGGGATGGGCAGCGCTGCAAGGAACTGGGGATCGCCGCTTATCTGATCAAACCCGTCCTGCAGTCGGATTTGTTGGAAGCACTGCTGCGCGTGCTGGGGTCTCGTCCTGAGGCGGCTAAGCCTGTTCAGCTGGTGACCCGTCACACCCTCCGGGAGGGGAGGATGCCGTTGCGTGTGTTGCTCGCTGAAGACAATATAGTGAATCAACGGCTTGCTGTGCGGCTGCTCGAAAAGCAGGGTCACATGGTGTTTGTGGCGAACGATGGCGTCAAAGCCCTGGAGGCGCTGGAAAGAGACCGCTTCGATGTGGTTCTCATGGACGTACAAATGCCGGTTATGGACGGAGTCGAGGCCACGACCGCGATCCGTGAAAAAGAGAGAACTATAGGTGGTCACATCCCGATCGTCGCGATGACGGCGCACGCGATGGCAGGTGACCGGCAGCGATTTCTTGAGAGTGGTATGGACGGTTATGTCTCTAAGCCTGTCCACGCACAGGAACTGTTCGAGGTTATTGAGACTGTGCTCGCACCGGCTGGCGCACTGTAACCCGAGGTGGTTTTCCAAGATAATGGCCCAGCAATGCCCAGAGTGTCGAACGGTGGTGGCCGACGACGCCCAATTTTGCGACGCTTGCCGGTTGCAGTTCGCCAGAGTTCCGGCTGCCGGCCTGCCGCGGGCTGGCTTTTGGAAGCTCGCCGCGATCACTGTCATTGTCGTGGCGATAATAGCGCTTGTTCAATTCTTTCGGGCTGACCATTGAACGACTTCAATTGACGGCTACCTTCCGGGGGTGGTTACAGAGCTCGTGTCTCCTTGCTCGATGTTCAAGCGGGCCTGTTGTCTGCAACTTTGGCGTCCGAAGCCATCGTGTTCTCAACTAGACTTAGCAAGTCGTTGGCGCGAATAGGTTTCGCAATATAGCCGTCCATTCCTGCCGCGAGGCATCGGTCTCGATCGCCAGTCATTGCGTGCGCCGTCATCGCAATGATGGGGATGTGCTTTTTCTTGCCAGCCTCGTCTTTGCGGATGGCCCTTGCCGCCTCAAACCCATCCATTTCCGGCATTTGCACGTCCATGAGAACCAAGTCGATTGCTTCGCGTTCCAACGCGGCCATCGCTTCTTTGCCGTTGCTCACGATAAGCACGCCGTGTCCCGCCTTTTCGAGGATTCGAGCAGCTAGCCGTTGGTTGACGACGTTATCCTCGGCTAACAGAATGCGCGCTCGCAAAGACTGCGGCGCTACCCGCAACGCAACTTGCGAAACTGGCAGTGCCTGCTCCTTTTCGTTCGCACCCAAGGCAGTGGTTCTCATCGCCTTCGTTATGGCGCCACGAAGCTCAGCGCGCCGAACGGGCTTCATGAGATAGGCTGAAACACCCATCCCACGACAACGTTGTATATCACCTCTTTTTTCGCCTGAAGTCAGCATCAGAATCACGACATCGGCCAGATTCGGCACGTCCTTGATTCGCTCCGCAAGGTCAAAGCCATCCATCTCCGGCATGTGAACATCTGTCACCACCAAGGCAAACGGATGACCGCGTTCGGATGCGCGCCGTAAGTGAGCCAACGCTTCTTGAGCGCTCGCCGCTTCGGTCGGTTTCATTCGCCACATCCAAAACATTTCCGTCAGAATCCGCCTATTCGTGAAATTATCGTCAACTACCAACACGGGGATTCCATCCAAAGGCACTTCTTCAGCCGGCGGTTCCGATGCTTGGTGGTCGATTCCCAGACAGACCGTGAAATGGAAATTGCTTCCTTTACCCGGCTCGCTCTCGACCCAGATCTTTCCTCGCATTGCCTCAACCAGACGGGAAGAGATAGTCAGTCCCAAACCTGTTCCGCCGAATCTTCGCGTCGTCGAACTGTCAGCCTGAGAGAATGCTTCGAAAATGAGCCTCTGCTTTTCTGGAGGAATTCCGATGCCCGTGTCGCTCACAATGAAGTGCAGTCGCAATTCATCGCCCTCTTGAGCCTCCAGTGCGACCTCCAGCTCTACTTGGCCGAGTTCAGTGAATTTGATGGAATTCCCCACCAGATTAATGATGATCTGTCGGATGCGAACGGAGTCGCCGATAACGTGGCAAGGAACTTCCGGCTTGATGTCGCAGAGCAGCTCCAGGTTTTTCTCATGCGCCCGAAAAGCCATCGCTCTCATCGTTTCCTCAATGCTCTCTTGCAAGTGGAAGGAGACGGGGTCTAGCTCCAGCCTTCCGGCCTCGATCTTAGAGAAGTCCAAGATATCGTTGATGATGGTCAGCAGTGATTCCGCGGAGACCTTGACCGTCGTCAGATAGTCGCGCTGCTCAAAGTTAAGATCGGTGTCCAGCACTAGTTCGGTCATTCCAATGACACCGTTCATCGGCGTGCGAATTTCGTGGCTCATTGACGCTAGAAACTCGCTCTTCGCTCGGCTGGCGCTCTCGGCAGCCTCTTGAGCTCGCTCGGCAGCTTCTTGAGCCTGCTTCCGCTCAGTGATGTCTGTCATCACTCCGACCAGCTCCTTATCCCTTCCATTCCCCGCAACGAGGCGAACCGATGTCCTGAGCCAGATAACCCTACCGTCGGCGCATATCATTCGATGCTCGAATCGTTGAGAACCACGGCCCTCGGCGGCGGACGTACAAAATGATTCTGTTAATTCGCGATCTTCTGGATGCGCGTGATCAAAGAGAAAATTCCCTTGAGCCAGCCACTGTTCGGGTCTGAAGCCTAGGAGTTCCTCCGCTTCTTTGTTGACAAAACTGAATTTCGAGGAATCGACGCTCCACCGCCACAATATAACTTGTGCCGACTCTACGAGTTGCCGAAAGCGCTGTTCGCTCAAGCTCAATTCCAAGGACTGCGCGGAGAACCGCCGGTCGACCAATGAGGTCAGGATCGTCAGTCCAAGAACCATCAAGGTGACCACGATGATCGCTGCAATACCGAGCTCGGAGATTTCCACCGCGTGAGTCAGTTTTGGGGCTGCATCCGTGCGCGTAAAAGTGACCGCGGCCATGCCGGTGTAATGCATGACCGGGATCGCCGCGCCCATCAAAATCGCGCTAGCCAGTTTTCGCCAGCCCGTGGCCGAGCGCTCTTCACGCAAATGGAATGTCAGCCAGAGTGCCACCAGCGAAATGACAATTGCAAGCACGACCGACAGGATCACAAGTCCGGGCGAATAATGGCACATCGCGGGCAGCCGCATCGCCTCCATGCCCGTATAATGCATGGCCGCGATTCCAATTCCCATGAGCACGCCGCCAACGGCAGTGCGCAGCGGCAGCATGACGCTCCGGCTTGCGATAAACAGCGCAATGCCCGACGCCAGCATGGCCGCAACCAGGGACAGCAAAACCGTGGGCCAATCGTAAAGGACCACCACCGGAAGGCTGTAGGCGAGCATTCCGATGTAGTGCATCGACCAGATCCCGAGGCCCATGGCAGCAGCGCCACCCGTGAGCCAGACGAATCGAGCGCGGCCGTGCGCGGCTGTTACCCGTCCCGCGAGATCGAGCGCAGCATAAGAAGCCAGAATCGCGATTAACACAGACAAAGCGACTAGGCGGTAATCGTAAGAACCGGCGAGGGGCACAGCGTCGGTCATCGTCGGCATCATGCGCTCCTTGGGCTCGCAGAAGGCCCGCCGTTTGTACGCGCTAATGTCGAGTAAAGCCTCGCATCAACCCATTCTTCGCCCATCGATCGCGCTATGGAGAAAAATGACCTGTGGCTGCGGTTACTGTTTGGTTCGAGGGTGCAAATCATGGTGGTGGGAGGGTGTGTAGACCAAGGGTTCTCCCTGTTACCTATCGACAGGACGAACAGTCTGCGTTAGGTTGAGATTACAACGGTTACTCGCCTTAAGGGTGCACCGCACGCCGCGCGAAGCGGAAGGTCCCCTGGCAATTGCGCTCGAAGTAGCCCATCGGCCAGCATGCCCAACTCGGCTGGGGCGACTTTCTGGGAAGCTCCAGGCCAGGTTCCTGGACCCGAGCAGTAGATGAACGCCCGCTATTAGGGGCGAACGTCTAAGAAGTCGTTGGAAATGTTTTTTGTAGCGATGGCTCGCAGGCTGTCTGGTAAGTTTGGAGACGGCGTAACAGTCGTGTTAATTCCCTGCTGGCCATGACGAACCGGGTTTTCAATGACTTTGCACTCGCAGGTCAATTCCCGGCGTGACAACGTCATTGGAATTGAGTTCACGCACCGATTCTCAAATGAAGGGTAACGCGTTATCCAGGATTTGAGCATGCCTGCGGGAGTAAAACTGTTCAACACCCATGGCCCCTTACCGCCGGGACTTGCTTGGGACCTTACGGGATCCTTGCGCCCATCGGCGCCGGCGGCAGGGCCTCGTGCACCGCGCTCTAATTCCAAGCTGAAGCCTGATGACGAATTGGAAGGCGAGGGTGAAGAAGTGACCATGCAGACCTGGTTGAGTCGCTCAACTCCTGTTTTGTCTCCAGACCGGCAAGTGAGAATAGCCAGAGGAGTGGCCAACTGCGCTCAGATTGCGGTGGGCAGGGTCCGGCGACCGACTTGAGCCTTTGGAAACATTCTCGCAGGCGTGTTAGCACTGGTGCTGGTCATCGTGGTTGAATTTCGCACCGTCATGATTATCCTGGTCAATTCGCCAGCCCTTTCAAAACACCTCGATATCGCTCGGTGAGAGAACGAATGGGATAGAAGCTAGAACTCTCGCGGGAGGAGACACCATTTTCTCCTTCCCAGAGGTGAGTATCCTTGATACAATAGCGTCTAGTTCGCTCGCGAAACGAACGGGTTTCCAGCGCAGTTTGCCTGGGACCTCGTTTGCATCCCACCTTTTGGCTCTTTGACGGAGCCGTTTCCGCGTAACCAAGTCGTAATTGTTGCCGCCGTGTGTCGCGGTGATCGTTAGCTTTGTCGAGTAGCTGTCTCGACGCAAGGAGCCCTGGTGCCGCAAACCGTCGAAGTGTATCCCGAGCCAGACGCGGGCCGCGCGATGGATCTTCCGTTGCTCGCAAGCGCATTGCTCAGCCTTGTTCCGCCTTCCAAATCGCCGGGCTTGATCCAACTAGACGCTAAAGCTGCGCCATTAATTCCGGAGCGCCCACTCCTCGCCGGCGAGCAGTACCGCTTCCATTTCGACATGACGAAGTGCATCGGCTGCAAATGCTGCGTTGTCGCGTGCAATGAGCAAAACGGAAATCCGGCCGCGATTAACTGGCGGCGCGTGGGTGAACTTGAAGGCGGCCACTATCCCCACGTGCAGCGTCATCACCTGTCGATGGGCTGCAACCATTGCCTGGAGCCTTCTTGTCTGATCGGCTGTCCGGTGGAAGCGTATCGAAAAGACCCTGTGACAGGTGTCGTCATACATGACGAGGACACTTGTATTGGCTGCCAATACTGCACATGGAACTGCTCTTATGGCGTACCGCAGTACAACGCCGAGCGTGGTGTGGTCGGCAAATGCGACCTTTGTCACAACCGAATCGCGGATGATATGGCCCCGGCGTGCGTAGCCGCTTGCCCGGAAGGCGCAATCGCTATCGAGATCGTGAATATCGACGAATGGCGCCGCGACTACCTGAGCGCGAATGCGCCAGGGCTACCCTCGGCCGACGACAGCATCTCAACCACCCGCGTGACGCTCCCGGCAGATTTGCCGCCCGACACGGGTCGCGTGGATACGCAGCGGATCGTTCCCGAACATCCGCACTGGCCGCTGGTCTTCATGCTTGTCCTGACACAGCTATCGGCCGGCGCGTTCTCGATTTTGCTGGTTATGGATGCCGTCGGCGGGCGCGCAGGTTGGATGGCTCTGCTGGGCGCGCTGGCGTTGGCTGGAATTAGTCTGGGCACCGCCAGCCTGCATCTCGGGCGGCCAATCTATGCATGGCGTGCGCTGAAAGGTCTGCGGCGGTCCTGGCTGAGCCGCGAAGTATTGACGCTTTCCATTTTCGCTGGGCTGGCATCCGGCTATACCGCCACGGCTCTGCTGCGTTTCCCAGGGCACTTTCCCGCGGGCTTGTTGACGGTGCTGTTCGGATGCGTCGGCGTATTCTGCTCTGCGCGCATCTATATGGTTCCTGCGCGGCCCGCGTGGTTCAGCCGCTACACGCTCGCGGAGTTTTTCTCCACGGCGCTGCTGCTTGGACCATTGTTCGTGTGGACTCTCGAAACGAACGCGATCGGCACACAGGCTGACGTCTGGCTCGCCCGAGGCGTGGTGGCAGGCGGCGCCGCACAGCTTCTGACGCAAGTACTGAAGTTCTTTTGGCTTTCCCGCTCTGAGCAATTCGAATTGCGGGCATCGGCTCTTCTCCTTTCCGGGCGACTTAAGAACGCATTTCTCACACGCCTTGCCTTGTTGATCGTTGCGGGCATCGTATTACCGTTGAGCGCGTCAACGCACTGGGCCGTGGCCGGCGCTCTGTCGCTCACGCTGGTCGGAGAATGGCTAGGCCGCTGGCTCTTCTTTGTGTCGGTCGTGCCGAAAAATATGGCCGCCGCATTCACGAAATCCGGGAGGGCCGCATGACATCGAAGCTGCTCAACTGGAGGCGCGCCACCGGCCTGGACACGCTCCAGGACGAATATACCTACTCGCGCGGCGCGTCCACCGGTTACACCGCTTCGAAAAAAATCCCGGATCAATGGGTGGCCACCACGTGCGGTTACTGCTCGGTCGGATGCGGCATTGAGATCGGCGTAAAGGCAGGCCGGGCCATCGCGTCCCGCCCGCTGGCTTCACATCCGGTGAATCGCGGCAAGTTGTGCCCTAAAGGCCTGTCCGAGCACTACACGATTGAAGCTGAGAATCGAGCGAAGCATCCGCTGCTGCGTAAGAACGGAAAGCTCGTACGGGTGGGGTGGGACGAGGCGCTGGAGACGATGGTCGCGCGCTTCCGCGCCATCCAATCGAAGCACGGAACGCAATCGCTTGGCGTGCTCAGCACGGGCCAGTTGGTCACTGAGGAATTCTACACGCTCGGCAAGCTAGTGCAGCTTGGCTTCGGCACCAACAACTACGACGGCAACACGACGCTCTGCATGGCTACCGCGGTCTCGGGTTACAAAATCTCGTTCGGCAGCGACGGGCCTCCAGGCTGCTACGAAGACTTGGAGAAAGCCGATGTGGTTCTGCTGATCGGAGCGAACATTGCGGACAATCATCCCATTCTTTGCCAATACCTGGACAGAAATCCGCACAGGACTTTGATTGTCGCCGATCCGCGCGTATCCAAAACCGCGATGATGGCGGACTTGCACCTGCCGCTGAAGCCGCGCTCGGACCTGGCCCTGATCCACGGGATTGCGCATATTCTGATTCGTCATGGTCTTATCGATCGGGCCTACATCGACAGGTATACAACGGGATTCGAGGAATTGGCTCGCTTCCTCGAAGCATATTCGCCGGATCGAGTGTCCGAGATCACCGGCTTGACCCAGGAGGCACTCTACAAAACTGCGTTTCTTTATGGCCGAGCGCGGGCCGGTTTCATCGGCTGGACCATGGGAGTGAATCACAGCACTCTCGGCACGGCGACCGTGAACGCCATCTGCAATCTCGCGCTGCTGACAGGAAATATCGGACGCGAGGGCGCGGCGCCGTTCTCGATTACCGGGCAGTGCAACGCCATGGGGACTCGCGAAGCCGGATTCACGTCCAGCATGCCCGGATATCGCAAATTCGACAATGCCGACGACCGGCGCGAACTTGCCGAACATTGGGGCATTGAGGAATCGAGACTGCCAGCCAAGCGCGGGCTAGCCTATCCCGACATCATCGAAGCCGCCCTGGGGAAAAGCATTCGCGGCTTGTGGATCATCGCCACCAATCCCTTGGTGTCGTTCCCGAATCAAGATGTGTTGCGGCAAGCGCTATCCAATCTCGAGTTCTTGGTGGTGCAGGACGGCTACCATCCGACACCGACCACCGACTTGGCGGATCTGGTGCTTCCCGCGGCGATCTGGGGCGAGAAAGAAGGAACGTATACGAATTCCGAGCGCCGCGTGAGCAAAGTGAATAAAGCCGTCGCGCCGCCCGCGGAAGCGCGGACGGATTTTGATATTTTCCTGACCATCGCCGAACAGCTGGGCTGCCGCGAAGAACTTTTTCCGGGCTGGAATGGCGTTGAAGACGCCTTCGACGAATGGCGGCGCGTGTCACGTGGAAGGCTGTGTGATTACTCGGGAATCAGCTATGCGATGCTCGCCGAAAAGGGCGCCCTCCAATGGCCGTGTCCGGAAGGCGGCGCTTCATCTCCCCGGCTCTACGCAGACGGACAATTCTCGACTCCCGACGGCCGGGCAAAACTGGTGGCGGCGCACTGGGAGCCCTTTCCCGAGCAACCCGTGCGCGACTTTCCGCTCATTTTGAATACCGGCCGCACGGTGGAGCACTGGCATACGCGCACCAAAACACGAGAGGTCCCAATTCTGGAGCACCTGTCGCCGCGTGCGTGGCTGGAAATGAACCCTCGTGACGCCAAGCAGCTCGGATTGCGCAGCTACGATCGGGTGGACGTTGTGTCTCAGCGCGGTCGCGTGCCGGGTGTGGAACTACGGCTGACCGAGATCACGGCGCCGGGACAAGTGTTTATGCCGTTCCATTTTTTCGAAACCAATGTAAACGAAGTGACGCAGAGCGCCTTCGACCCGATTTCGCGCGAACCGAACTACAAGCAATGCGCGGTCCGCGTGGAGCACAGCCGTCCTCATGTAAGAAAGGGAGGAAACGCATGACTCTTTATGAACGAATTGGCGGCGCACCTGCCGTCACCGCGGCGGTCGAGCGATTCTATGTCCGCGTGTTGGCGGACCCCATGCTGGAGCCATTCTTCGAGAATGTCGACCTCGCTCGCCTCAAGAGGCATCAATTGGCGTTTCTGTCCCAAGCCCTGGGAGGACCGCAAGAATACTCAGGCGCCACGATGTCGCGTGCACACGCGCGATTGAGGATTGAACAGCGCCATTTCGACGCGGTAGCCGGGCACTTGGTAGAGACGTTGCGGGAACTGGGTGTTGGCGAGGAAATTATCGGAGAAGTGGTAGACGCTGTAGCGCCGCTGGCCAGCCAGATTGTGAACACGGGAGCTGCCAGCGCATGAAGAACCTGGTTGTCGTGGGGAACGGAATGGCCGGCGTGGCCTGCGTGGAGCAGATTCTGAAACACCGGCCGGATTTTGACATCACTATTATTGGCGATGAAACGCACGTGAATTACAACCGCATTCTGCTCTCGATGGTATTGGCGGGAGAAAAGTCGGCCGAAGACATCGTCATCAACGACATCGATTGGTATCGGAGCAACGGCATACGGGCGCGTCTTGGCGTTCGCGTCCAGCACATCGATTGCGCCAACCGTGTGGCTATCGATGACAATGGCGGCGTAACCCCATTCGACAAGCTAATCCTGGCGACGGGGAGTAGCGCTTTCATCCCTCCGATTCCGGGCGTGGATAAGAAGAACGTGCACGTGTTCCGCACGCTAGACGACGCTCGCGATTTGATTGCTAAAGCGCGCGAGGGTTGCAAGGCGGTGGTGATCGGCGGCGGACTCTTGGGCTTGGAAGCCGCGCGTGGATTACAACTGCGCGGATGTGAAGTCAGCGTGGTTCACCTGATGGACACATTGATGGAGCGGCAGCTCGATGCCACGGGCGGGGCGTGCTTACGACGCAAGATCGAGAGCCTTGGAATCCGTGTGCTGCTTCCAAAACAGACCCAGGCGGTGCTTGGGAATGGGCGTGTGGTCGGGCTCCGTTTCGCGTCCGGCGAGGAAATAGAAGCCGATTTGGTGGTGATCGCCGCGGGCATTAAGCCTAACGCCGAGTTGGGGAAGAAGGCGGGTCTCGAAGTCCGCCGCGGAATCGTGGTCAACGACTATATGGAGACCTCCGATCCCGATATTTTCGCCGTCGGAGAATGCACCGAACATCGCGGACAAACCTTTGGGTTGGTTGCGCCTTTGATGGAACAAGGCAAGGTGCTAGCCGCGGCCATTACCGGACAACACGGTCCCGTTTTTGCGGGAGCGACGCCCGCGGCGAAGTTGAAGATCATGGGCGTTGAGATTTTCTCCGCCGGATCGATTGATGAATCCGAAGCTGGCGTTGAGTTGGTTCGCTATGAAGATCCGTCGCTCGGGATTTACAAAAAGCTATTACTCAAAGACAATCGTCTTCGCGGCGTAATTCTGGTGGGCGACACCAGCGACGAACGCCGTTACACACAATGGCTGCGCGAGGAGACGGATCTGGCGCCGCACCGCCGTCACTTGCTGTTCCCGCCGCCTGCCGCCGACGCGGGCCTGGAAGTGGCAGCGATGCCAGACAGCGAAGTAATCTGCGGCTGCAACGGCGTGAACAAGGGTACGATTATCCACGCCATCCACCAACACGGCATCAATACGCTGGACGAGCTGAAGCAGCGCACGCGCGCGTCCACCAGTTGTGGAAGCTGCACGGATCTCTGTCAGCAACTGCTGCGTGCCGTAGCTCCCGAGTTTCAAGAAGAGACCCGGACCACATTGTGTTCCTGCGTGCCTTTCTCATACGAACAGTTGCGCGAGATTGTGCGCGGCCAACAATTGAAGTCGGTCCAGGAAGTACTCAACGTATACGGCAACCGTAAAGGATGCGAAGTCTGTAAACCGGCTCTCAGCTACATGCTTGATATGATCTGGTGCGGCGGCCACGATGAGGATCGCTCGGCGCGATTTATCAACGATCGGGTTCACGCCAACATCCAGAAGGACGGCACATTTTCGGTGGTGCCGCGCATGCGTGGCGGCGTCACCACGCCCGATGAGTTACGCCGTATCGCCGACGTCGCTGAGAAATACAACGTCCCCATGGTCAAAGTAACCGGAAGCCAGCGTCTGGATCTGCTGGGAGTGAAGAAGGCCGATTTGCCGCGCGTCTGGGCCGATCTGGGAATGCCATCCGGCCAGGCGTACACCAAGGGCGTCCGCATGGTGAAGACTTGCGTCGGGACCGAATTCTGCAGGTTCGGCGTCCAAGATTCCACCGGCGCGGGAATTGAGCTGGAGCGGCGGCTGGAAAATCTCTTTACGCCGCACAAAGTAAAGATGGGCGCGGTCGGCTGTCCGCGGAATTGCGCCGAAGCCACTGTGAAGGACATCGGCATGGTCGGGCAAGAAGGAAGCTGGCAGGTAGTGGTGGGCGGCGCGGCCGGCAAATCCGTCCGCAAAGCCGATCTGCTAATCACCGTGGAGACGACTGAACTGGCGCTGGAAGCCTGTGAGCTCTTCTTTCAGTATTATCGCGAGCGCGCTAATTACCTGGAGCGCACGTACGACTTCGTGGAACGCTTGGGTATCGAAACCATTCGCAAAGAAACTGTGTATGCGCCGGATGAGGACAAGAAGAAATTACTCGAGCGGCTTCAAAGGTCGAAAGCTATTGCTAAGGATGCTTGGCTGGAAGGTGAAGCTCCTGTCCATCCGACGCAGTTTGTCCAAATCCAACCGATGGAGAACACATTCGCATGAATTCCGAGGGAGGCTGGACGCGCATCACGACCACAGATTCGATTCCGCCCCAAGAAGGGCGTTCCGTCACCGTCGGCGGGAAGGAATTAGCCATTTTTAACCTAGGCGATCGTTTCGCGACCATTGAAAACCAGTGCCCCCACAAGGGGGGGCCGTTGTGCGACGGCATCGTTTCCGGCACCGCGGTGGTCTGTCCGCTGCACGGATGGCGATTCGATCTAAACACCGGGCTGGCGATCCGCGCGTCGCTGCCGGCCTGTGTCACCACGTTTCCGACCCGGGTAGAAGACGGAATCATTCTGGTGGACGCCGGCCGCGGCAGCCGCATCGAGCCGGAGGAAGCCGTCGCGTAACGGCCCAGTATTTTCACCACAGCCTCAACGTCTGAGGCAACCATCATCGGCTCAGCGGATGCAAACGGGTATCCCATTGCTGCAGGTGTCTCCTCGTAGGAGCCAGCGTTCACTTTCAAGCAATGAAGGAGCCTGACTCTCATGAACATTCGCAACAAGGCTACCAGCATTCGCCTGGCGGATTTCTCCAGCGCGCCCATGCGAGCGTTCCACATGTCGTGGATCGCATTCTTTCTGTGTTTCTTTAGCTGGTTCGGCGTCGCCCCATTGATGCCGGTGATCCGGCAAGAATTTCATTTGACCAAAGCGCAGACCGGCAACTCGATCATTGCTTCGGTAGCGCTCGCAGTTTTTGGACGCCTGCTGCTCGGTTGGCTGTGCGATCGCATCGGGCCGCGCAAGGCACACTCGGGGCTGCTCATCCTTGGATCGCTGCCGGTCATGTTGATCGGCTTATCTCACGACTACACGTCGTTCCTTATCTTCCGGCTGGCGATCGGCATGATCGGCGCATCGTTCGTAGTGACGCAGTATCACACCTCAGTGATGTTTGCTCCGAACGTGGTGGGGACAGCCAACGCCGCGGCGGCCGGATGGGGGAACCTGGGCGGAGGCGTCACGCAAATGGCGATGCCGCTGCTGTTCGCCGCTTTCGTAAGCTTGGGGGCCGGTGCTTGGTGGGGCTGGCGCCTGGCAATGTTCGTTCCCGGCGTCGCGATGTTTCTCTGCGGGATTGCCTACTTCCTGCTCACGAAGGACACGCCAGACGGCAATTTCGAGGAGTTGCAGGCTCGCGGACAAATGAGCGACAAATCGCAGGCCAACAGCAATCTGGGCGAAGCTTTTCGCGATCCTCGCGTGTGGGCCCTGTTCGTTCTCTACGCCTGTTGTTTTGGAATGGAACTGACCATAGACAACATCGCCGCGCTCTATTTTGCCGACTATTTTCATCTTGCGCTCACTGCCGCGGGCTTTGTAGCCGCTTCGTTCGGCCTGATGAATTTATTCGCGCGCGCCCTGGGCGGGATCGTAAGCGATCGCTGTAATCGGAACTGGGGTTTGCGCGGCCGCGTAACCTTGCTCGGTTGCACGATCGGCGCCGAAGGGCTGGCGCTCATGCTGTTCTCCAGGATGCGCTGGCTTCCACTCGCAATCGGTTCCATGATGCTGGCGGGGCTCTTCGTCAAGATGTCCAACGGCGCTACATACTCCATTGTTCCGTTTGTGAATAAGCGCGCGCTCGGAGCGGTGGCCGGCATCGTTGGCGCTGGAGGGAACGTCGGAGCGGTGCTGGCCGGGTTCCTCTTCAAGACATCCAGCCTAACGTGGCCGCAGGCGTTGCTGATCTTAGGCGCGTTGGTGACGCTTTGCTCATCGCTCGTCTTTCTGGTGCGCTTCTCGGAAGGGGATGAACGATTGGCGCGGCAAGAGATGGAAGCCCGTCTCACGGGGCAGATGGTTGCCGTGGGCGCGGGGGCGGGAGACTGAGCATGCGAACATCTCTGCTTATATTTGCATTCGCATTGGCGCCAGTCGTCACCTGGGCCCAGGCTACATCCCCTGACAGCGCCGATTCGCTCAAGCTCGGCGACATCACCGTGACCGGAAGCCTGCGCTCGCGCCTGTATGTTTGGGATTGGTTCCAGCCGGCAGCCGGTGAGAATCAATATGAATATTCCGGGAATCTTCTGCGCTTCAGTTTTGCCGAGAAGCTGAGTAGCTGGGATTGGGATGCGGAATTCGCGGTGCCGTTCTTACTCGGGCTTCCATCAAAGGCGACGGACGCCGCGCCGCAAGGGGCGCTAGGGTTAGGGTCCAATTACTTTGGCGCGAATGGCGGCCATGAAAACGCCGCCATGATATTCCCAAAGCAGCTCTATGTGCGATTTGACGCGCTCGGGGGAGAGGATGGCCAATCGTTGCAGTTGGGACGCTTCATTTTTCTCGATGGGAGCGAGATCGCTCCAAAGAACGCAACGCTCGCCACGATCAAACGGGATCGTGTCAGCCAGCGACTGTTAGGCGACTTCGGCTGGTCCGATGTCGGCCGCAGTTTCGATGGAGTGCATTATTCGTTTTCGACTCCAACGGATAACTTCACCTTTATTGGAGCAGTTCCCACGCGCGGAGTCTACCAGGTAGACGGCTGGGGGTGGAATCAGGTCGGATTCGGATACGCTTCCTACACGCACGAGTGGGGCAGCGGAAGGCATGCAGCCGACACGCGTTTCTTCGCGCTGGAGTATGACGATTGGCGGCCGGATTTGAAGACCGATAACCGTCCGCTGGCCGTGCGGAAGACCGATACCGAAAACATCGTCATCGGGACATTCGGCGGCCACAGCATCCATGCCATCACGACGAGCGCCGGGACCGTCGATCTGGTTGCCTGGGGCGCCGTCCAGACCGGCCGCTGGGGGACTGAGCGCCAGCGCGCGTACGCATTCGATCTCGAGAGCGGTTGGCAGCCTAACATCTTACCGACGCTGAAGCCGTGGCTGAGGGTCGCGTTTACGGAAGGATCCGGCGACAGCAATCCCAAGGATGACACGCATGGGACATTTTTCCAGGTGCTGCCGACACCGCGGCCTTATGCGCGATTCCCGTTCTTCAACATGATGAACACCGAGGATCTAATGGTCGCGCTTATCCTGCGTCCTCACTCGAAGGTGACCGTATCGAGCGAGTTTCACTCGCTGCGGCTGACGAACGCGAACGATGTCTGGTATAGCGGAGGTGGCGTTTATCAACCCTGGACATTCGGATACACGGGCCGCTCCACATCGGGCCGCGGGTCGCTGGGTAATCTTTACGACACCAGCGTGGAGTATCGAGCGAACCGTCGAATGACATTCACCGCGTACCTCGGCTATACGCAAGGCCTCGCTGCCATGGAAGAGATTTATCCCAAGGATAAAGACGGCCGCTTCGGATATATCGAATTGCTCTACAAATTCTGACCATGCGCAATACTCGAACTAGGAGGGCCACTCAACTTTAAATGTCGTTCGCGGGGCTGCGCGTTTTGAGCCTGGAGAGCCGCCGAGCTAAAGAGATCGAAGGGATGATTCGCCGCCTGGATGGTGATGCCTTCGTAGCTCCATCGGTACAGGAACGCGCGCTCGAAGATCATGGCGACGCAGTTCGGTTCGTGGAGCGCTTGGAGGCGGACGAATTTGATCTGGTGATCTGCATGACCGGCGCGGGACTGGCGTTCCTGCGCGACGTAGTACAAACGCACATGCCGGTAGAACGCCTGGCCGCGGCCCTGCGTCGTGTGTCGATTATGTCGCGGGGACCGAAGCCGGTGCCTTTACTGCGGGCGATGAATGTCCCGGTGCACGTCGTAGTTCCGGAGCCGAACACCTGGAAGGAAATTGTGGCGGCGGTAATCGTGAGGCCGGAGCGGCGAATCGCGGTACAGGAGTACGGCCGGCCGAACCTGGAGATGAACGCAGCACTCGAACGTTTGGGCGCTCAGGTGACCCCGATTGCAATTTATCGATGGGAGTTGCCGGACGATCGCGAGCCTTTGCGTGAAGCCGCACGTCGTCTCGCGGCTCGGACAATTGATGTGGTCATATTTACTTCGTCAATTCAGTTGGACCATCTGTTCGAAATCGCCCGCGAACTGGGCATCGAGACGCAAGTCTTAGAGGCACTTCGCGATGACGTGGCAATCGCATCCGTCGGTCCAGTGATGACCACTACGCTCGAAGCATATGGAATTCCAGCCGATATCATCCCAATCCATCCGAAAATGGGCCCGCTGGTGAAAGCAGCCTCTGAATCGGCGGCAGCCGTCCTATGCTCTAGACGCAGGTAGTTGAATCAACAGCGTGCTTGCTGTTTTCAAAACTGGCCTCTTTCCTACCGTTCGCTAGGTTTTGGAAACGTTGTACCGGGCGTGTTTACGCCGGTGCTGGTCATACACTCTGTCGTGCACAGGTCTACACTTGCCGACTACACGTGAGCTATTTCAGCACGAGGTCTCGCTCAGCGTCGTGAGCGCTGCTTGCAGGCGTTCGGCCAACCGGTCATCAGTTCGTCGGATTTCGTCGACCAGAAGATTGATGACAATCAGGAAGGCGCGACGTAATTCGACGACGCTCACCCGTCGCACCAGAGAATCTTCAAATTGGGCCGTGACTTCACTCGGAAGAAGGTCCAAGCCACGACCATGGACCACAGAGAGGCCGTGGCGAACGCAGGTCAGTGCGAGAACGTTGTCCCTGACGCCACTTATCATATATTCCGCTTGCCATAGTCTTCGCCGGGCGATGCAGCTCCGTGCATGGAGTGCATACAACCACGCCATGCCAATGACCGCTTCGATCTGTGGCGGAGAAGGGTGGATTGGTTCATTCGCCTTACCCAAGATAAGCCGGAACGTCGGTGCCAAAGCCCGAAATTCCGTCTCGACTACGAACGCAAGGTCGACTTGGAGAGTACTGGGAAGCAGGAATACGCGATACGTCCACGCGCCTGCAATGACGTCAAAATGATGCAATGCACGATGCCGATCGTACATGTGTGCGGTCCAGTCAGCGAGAACGCCCGGGAGATTCGAGGCAGCGCTAACACCAAACGCCAAATCCACGTCCGACCATTGATCTTCCTTAAGGTCGGCCGCTGAGCCGGTCACCGCGGCACCGGTGATTCGATGGTCATCGGAAGCGAATGCCAGCAGATCATCACGGAGGTGGGTTCGATCTTCGGCGGTAAAGATTGGCGTGCGGCTTGACGAGATCACTTTGCGACAGATCCCGAGTTAACCGGGAAAGGAGGCAACAAAGGCGCTCACAAGTGGTGGAATCTCACCTCGCAGCGCTCTCCGTTCATGCTGGAACAGAGTTGCCACAAAGAAAGGATGGGAAGACAACTCGACTGCGCGAATTTCGCCGAGGAGGCTGTGCGCAGTGGGGCGAAGACCGTTCCGAAAGAGCAGGGTTTAATACTCGCGATTGAGCCCATAGCTACAGTGATATCCCTCCGTGATTCGCTCTGCGCCGTAAGCGCTCTTTAGTTTTCCTCCATCCTGAAGAACGATTTCCTCGCTCTGCTCCATCAGCGGACATGAGAGCAGTGAAACCACAAGCTCTGGCGCGGCGGGATGTGTCTCAGAATGACCGGCATCCCGAAGGCCGCAAACATTCCTGGCGTATTCTATGATGGCGTGGTGGAAGCCGCCACACGTTCCGAGGAAGGGGCGTCTCGATTCATGGGCATATCGAATAGCGTCCAGTGCGCCTTCCATGCTGGCGTAGGGGCTTGCCGGGACGCACCAAATCCCGTCGAATCCCGCGAGGTCTGCCGCGGCATCGCGCACAGACGCCGTGTGAATCCAGACACATTCGATTGATTGTTCAGCGCGGGCAGCCAATCGGAGCGCCTCCGGAATGGCTTGGTGTGCTATCACCGATTTGTCGTAATCGCCGATAAGCGCCACGCGAAACTGCGCCATTGAAAGAGTATAGCGAAAAGGGCGTTAGTCGCCATAAACGCTATGACTCTATCTGGAGTGATCCGGCATGTGAGTGCCGGGGCGCGGCGGGATCAGGATCGCCGGATCACTTTGGATAGAGACGTTTGAAGGAAGCCGCCCGCGTTTGCGGCGGATGCGGCAGCCTATGGGTATTGAATCGACCCGGGAACGTCGGGAGTCGCTATTGGGGCGACCAGGAGAGTGCTGACGTGTCCCGGCACGAGCTGCGATTGAGTTGGAAGGGTCGTTTCAGCCCTCCTGAACAGAGCTCTCGATGCCGTATTTGGGGTTTCGCGGAGACGCGGACACACCTCCGCTGTGCATGTCGGTGCATGCGGATGTTTCGTCGATGAACAACCGTTACGAGGTGTCAGCACAGCTCTCCCGTTGAACCGCTCTCCGGCGAATCTGTTCAACGGTAAGCTTCTCGATTACGATCATGGTGCCGCCGCAGCGTGGGCAAAGCCAGCCGCAGGAGCATTTGGCCTCGGAATCGGTCGGCGTTGGCGAAGGCCGCAACGGGGAGGCGTTCAGTAAGTGCCGGCAGAGCGGTAAGAGTTCGCGGCGGCGCCGGTTGGCGAGGAAGCCGCAGAAGCGAATGCGCACAAAGCCGCGCGGCAAGGTGTGAAGCAGGAACCGCCGCAGAAACTCCTCGGCGGTCACGGTCATCAGCCGCTTCTTGTTCTTGTGGGCATAGTCTTTCCAGCGGAAAGTGACCTTGCCATCGGCAAGGTTCACGATCCGGTGGTTGGAAATGGCAACGCGATGCGTGTAGCGGGCCAGATAGTGAAGGACATGTTCGGGTCCTCCGAACGGTCGCTTAGCGTAGACCACCCAGTCCTGACGAAAGAGCGGTCGAAGAAAAGCGTGGAAAGCTTTCTCTACAGCCAGTGGTTTCAAGCTTCCAGGAAACAGCAGTTTGCGTTGGCGGAAAGCGAGCTTGAGACCGGCGACAAACTTGCCGCGAAATACGCGGCTCAGCACTCCTACCGGCAGGAAGAAGGGATAGCGCGGGCGAACCCAGTGTTGGTGATCAGTCGAGAGACCGCCGGAAGGGATTACGCAATGGAGGTGCGGGTGAATCTGCAGATTCTGCCCCCAGGTATGCAGCACACTGAGGAAGCCGATCTTAGCGCCGAGATGCTTCGGATCGGCAGCAATCTCCAGGAGTGTGGCGGCGCTAGCGCGAAACAAGAGGTCGTAGATGACTTTCTTGTTTTGCAGAGCGAGCCATGACAGCTGGTGCGGGATCGTGAAAACCACGTGCACATACTTCACGGGCAGTAGCTCCTTCTGGCGTTCAGCGATCCATTTATTACGGGCGTTGGTCTGGCACTTGGGGCAATGTCTGGATCGGCACGAGTTGAATGAGGTGGCCTCATAGCCGCATTGCTGACAGCGATCCAGATGGCCACCGAGCGCTGCCGTGCGGCAATGCTCGATGGCAAAGAGCACGCGGAGCTGCAGCCATGTCAGCCAGGACCGGTTCCTTTGGACAAAGCTGGCGCCGTGCGCGCGGATGATATCGGCCACCTCGAAAGGTGGCTTGGTCATTTTTTGTGCAGCTTTCGCGACCGTTTCACCCGGTCCGGGCTCGACAGTTCCGCGTGATCGATCGGCGTACCCGCAGCCTTCAGATGACGTTCGGACAGATGCAGGTAAATGGAAGTGGGCTTGAGATCGGCATGCCCGAGCAGTGCTTGTACAGTCGGCAGGTCTGCTCCGCCTTCCACTAAGTGGGTGGCAAAGCTGTGGCGCAGCAAATGCGGGCGTACGGCTTTGGTAATCCCCGCTCGCTGCGCCGCTTCCCGGCAGGCCTCCCACAGGATTTTGTGCGTGATGGGTTTGTCGGCACGGGAACCATTGACGGTGCCGGGAAACAGATAGGTCTTCGGCTTCATCCAACGCCAGTACTCACGAAGCGTCTCTAGCACCTTCGGGCTCAGAGGCACGTCGCGATCCTTGCCGCCTTTGCCCTGCCGGATGTGGATGAGCATGCGGGTGCTGTCGATGTCTTCGACCTTGAGGCGGCACAGTTCCGCTCGGCGCATGCCCGTCGAGTACATCGTGATCAACATGGCGCGATGGAACAGGTTACTGGCCGAGTCGATCATCCGGATCACCTCTTCCCGTGTCAGGATGATGGGCAGTCGGCGCGGCGCCCGGGGATAAGGCACCTCTTCGACCGGATACGGTCTCTTCAGCGTCTTGCAGAAAAAGAAACGCAGCGCCGCCGTGTGCAGTCCGACAGTGCGGACGCCTAGTTTCCGCTCGTGGAGCAGATACACCTGATACGCACGGATGTGGTCCTTACCCAGTTGGTCCGGCGGACGGTGGAAGTGACGGGAGAAATCTTCCACCACTTTCAGATAGGTCTTTACGGTAGTCTGAGAGAAATTACGACGCTGGAGTTCCTCCAGCATCTGTTTGCGTAGATGGGTCACAGGGACCTCCTTGTGACCCACACACTACTTCAGCTCACAACCGAATGTCCCAACCACCAACACGCGTAGCGTCCGCCGCGCGGGCGGCTTCGTTCTAACGGCGAAGTGTTTGCTTTCTCCCGAATGCTCCCCGACCGGATTAGCGGATCAAATCATTTCTTCTTATGAATGTAGATCTGTCCGTTGAAAGTGGTGAATTGGTATTCCGGCCCCCCGCCGTTGATAGTTCCGCGAAGAGTACTGTCGAAGCGCAAATGATAACGGCCATCCGGGCGTCGTCCCGTTTCGTTTTCTAACACGTGCGTCTGGGCGTCGAGCTTCACTTCGAAATCGCTGTAGATCTCGCCGTGATCGGTCTTCATGCGGACAGTGGCCTTCAGAGTCTCCGGCAGAGTGACATCGATGTCGCCGTTCAAGGTGCTGAACGACATTGGCTTCGTGGCATCGATCCGGTCGAGCGAAACCGTCACCTCGCCGTTGAGTGAATGGGCCACCACCGAGCCGGCGACGTTCTTCAGAGTAATCTTCCCGTTCAGGTTTTCGGCATCGATGTCGCCATCCACCTGCTCCACGAAAATGTCTCCTCCATTCAGGCATTTCAGTTGGAGTGACGAGTGGCGCGGGACGGTAATGGTGAGATCGGCCGCCCTGTTGGGAGTGGTCCTAATGTTGATGACGTTGCTGTCTTCAGTTACATCCAGGCCCGCGGAACCTGGCAAGTCGAGCCGTTTCATGCCATCAGCTCGAGCCGGACGCCGTTCGCGCAACTCCTCGCTAGAGCGCGAACGAGCTTCCACTAACACGTCAGTCCGATCGGCGCCCCGAACGATGATGCCGCCGTTCATGAGTTGGGCATGGATCACCGGAGGATGCGCTGGATCCTGCAACGGGACGGTCGCTCTTTCGGGCGTATCCTGCGCCAGCAGCGCTCCGGCGCAGAACATCAATGCGACAATTGCTCGTTTCATCTGGGGCGGCGCTCCTTGAATTTCGTTGGTTTGAGTCATGGTTCCTGATGCAGGCGAATGCTTCCGTTGAAAGCGTCGAACGTGAACTCAGGTCCACCCGCGCCCGCGCGAGCGGCTCTCATGCCATTGCTGCGATAGACGAATCTGCCATTCTTTTGCTCGGCTTCAGTAACCGGCACGGCCCTGGGAGTCACGTCGAAATCGCTGTAGATCTGTCCGTTAAAGGTCTTGAAGAGCAAATCGGCGGAGAGTGCCGGCTGGAAGTACACGTCCAGTTGACCGTTGATGCTTTTGAAGCTGGATGCTCCGGGTGGATTCTTGGCAAATTGGACTGAGATCGGGCCGTTAACGGTGCTTACATCTCCCGAGCCGGCCACCGACTCCATGTGAATCCCACCGTTGACGTTCCGGATATCGAAATCCCCGGTGGTTTTCTCTATGCTGACGTCTCCATCGTTGACCGTCGAAACAACGATCCTCGCCGAAACAGGCACTGCGACATCAATGTCATAAGTCACGTTGTAGAAACGGCGGTAATCCCCGTGACATCCGCCGCCTTCACCCTTGCAGCGCCAGGGCGCGTCATAGTAAACCGAAACTCCGCCAGGCGTTTGTTCGATATCCAGCATCACCTCGGCCTTGGCTTGCCGCAGGTCGGTGTCTGTCTCAGCACGAATGGTTTTGTGCGCCGTGACCAGCACTTGTGAGGCGTTGGTCCCTTTAATGTGAACGTAGCCATCCAGGTTGTCCACAATCAAGCGCATTGGCGGTGCGGAAAGGGTGAGGGTCTTTTGGGTTGTCTCGGTCTCGCGAACGGTCCAACGGTCGGAATGCGATCCCGCCAGGCACAACGCGACTGTGATCAATCCGGTCAATAAGACGAAAGTGACTGGTTTCATATGGGATCTCCTCCCTGGTAGCTCAATTGCATTGCTGCTTGAGTTTCATTGGTAGTTGAGTTTCTGCAATCCCCACTGGGCCCGTTGGCGGACTGAGGCGTTGGCAGCTTCATCGGAGCTGAGCTTCCGCAGTTCGTCGATAGCCGCGTTATCGCGCAGATGCACCAGAGCATCGACCAGGGCGATTTGCACCAGAGGCGATTCTTGCATGGGAATAGATTCCTCCAGGGCTTTGCGCACCGCCGTGTCTCTCGCCAATTTCTCCAGCGCATCGAGCGAGGCGAGTCGCACATTGACGTTCTGATCGTGGTTCAGCGTCGTCAGGAGCGCCAGCACCAGTTCATTGTCGGGACGCTGGACCTGGTTGCTCCAGGAGATTCCCTCCAATCGCGAGGTGGCCGAATCGCCGTCCAATAGCGAAAGCGCCACAGTCTGCCTTAGGCCCTCCACTTGCCCGCGGAGCTGCGCAATCTCGGGACCCGAAGCGCTGCGGGCCGAGTCGATCCGGCCAACCAATAAACCCAGGACGAAAAAGGAAAGAGCCGCGGCCAGCTGGGGAACACCAATCCTCCAACCGCGCCGGCCCGCTGCGGGAACGGTCCCGCCGCGATTCCCGGAAATGGTATTTAGCCTCTGGTAAAAGCGAGCTCGCAGGGCTGCGCTTGGCCGCTCCTGGCCAACTAGTCCGAGCCCGTTCCAAAGGGACCGCAACTCTTCTAGCTCGATGCGCAAGCTGGCATTTCTGCCGAGCTGTTCTTCGAATGCTTCCTTTTCCGCCCGTGTCAATTCACCGGCAAGGTATTGCGGAATCTGCGCTTGTAGTTCGTCAAAGCTCATAGATCTTATCTCCGCGAAGTTGATGAAATGTTTCGCGCAACTCCTTCAGTGCACGATAGGCGCGAACCTTTACGGCGCCGACTTCACAGTTGAGGATGGCTGCTACCTCTTCATACCGGAGGCCGTGGTAACGGCTCAATACCAATACCTCTCGCCTATCTTCTGGCAGCCTCTGCAGTGCTTCTTCCAGGAACAAAGCATCCTGTTTACGAGCGAAAAGTTCCTCGGGGATAGGTTCGGTGCTGCGAACTTCGGGAACAGTGGCGGGAGCCTGCTCTCCCCGCGTCTTATGACGGCTATCACGGTAAGCGTTGTGAGCCATTCCATAGAGCCAGCGTGCGAATGAACAATCAGGATCGTAACTTTTCGCATATTTGAGCACTCGAAAAAACACCTCTTGCACCAGATCCTCGCTGAGGGCGCGATTCCGCGTCATCTGAAGCAAATAGCGAAACAAAGCAACGTGGTGGCGTTCGAAAATCAACGCCAGCTGGGCGGTATCGCCCGCTTGGACCAGTTCCATTAGCGCGCTATCAGTTTGCGTTTCCAATCGCCTTCACAATCGAATACCGGAGAATCCAACATAGGTTACAAAAAAAGTCGGAGGACGACACAAATATGCTGATTTTCTGGCCTTCAAGGTCGATTCCGCATTGAGGACGTGTGTTGGACATCGGTAGAAGCAGGGGCACGCCTCCAGATCCTGTCGGGTTCATATCCGATGCAATTCCAGTCGAATTTCGGAATTGTCTATGCGCGCGGGGTTGCGTCCTGAACGATGCACCGTATGCGGACCATTCCGACTAACGAGCTGACCAGTTTCATCCTAACTGGTGCAGCAGTACGGAAACGGTCTCACTCGACCGAGTCGACTAGCGCAACTTCGTTTGGGGAGCAACGAAAGGTAATCCCGCTCACGTGCACATCGTTTGGTGTGAGGGTACAGGTTAGTCTACGCTGACACTGAGGAGCTATTTCCCAGATCGCCGTTGCGAGTTTAAAGACTGGCACGAGGCCATTAGTTCGACCGGCAGCGCGTTCGATACCGCGACACCCAATCCCCCAAACGGACACATCTTAGGGCACAGCTCGCTGAAACGACAGGCCATTCAGTTGGTGATGAGATTGCCAATCCATGCGCGATGGACACCATTCTTCAGGACCTGCGGTATGCCTTCCGATTGCTGATGCGGCAGCGGATTTTCACCTTCCTGGCCCTGACCACGCTCGCTTTAGGAATCGGAGCAAATTCGGCGATCTTCGCGGTCGTGAATGCCGTTCTGCTCCGGCCTTTGCCTTTCCGGGACCCGGCCCGAGTAGTCTTGATTGAGGAGGTCATCAAGAGAATCTCGCCGCAAGGGATGGCGGTCACTCCATCGGATCTAATCGAGTTCCAGGTTCTCAGGCGTTCGAATCGGTGGCGGGATACACCATCACCTCCATGGATTTGACTGGCGGCGGGGAGCCGGAGCGCCTTCAAGGATTACGAGTCTCGTCTCAGATCTTTCCCGTTCTCGGAGTGTCACCGGTCATCGGCCGAGCCTTCACGCAAGGCGAAGACCGTCACGGCAGCGGAGTTGCCGTCATCAGCTATAGACTGTGGCAGAAACGTTTCGGAGGCGAACCCGGCATTGCCGGCCGCGTGGTCGATTTCGACCGTCAGCCTACGACGATCATCGGAGTCCTACCCCGGGAATTCGAGTTTCCTCTGCCCGGTCTGCCCTTCGGCGGCGGCCATGACGTGTGGGTGCCGCTCGGGCTCGCACAACAAGATCTGGCTCTCATCGGCAATTACAACTTCGTGGTGGTCGCTCGCCTTAAGCCCGGGGTGACCATCGCCCAGGCGCAAGCCGACGCGAAAGCCACGACACACCGCATCTTAGAGAAAATCCCGCCTTCCCAACGGGTCGTGGGGATCACCCTAGACGCACAGGTCGCGCCGCTGACCGAACGCATCGCGCGCGAATCGCGGGCGATGCTATGGTTGCTGCTTGGCGCGGTCGGCTTAGTTCTGTTGATAGCTTGCTTGAACGTCGCGAATCTGCTGCTGGGAAGAGCCATGGGACGGGAGAGAGAACTGACCATCCGCTCCTCATTGGGGGCGAGTTCCGCTCGCTTGCTGCGCCAGTCGTTGACGGAGAGCTTGTTGCTATCGATCGCGGGCGGCGCGGCAGGGCTGGCTCTAGCGGCGTGGCTGGTGAGTCTGTTTTCGCGGGTGATTCCAGCCTCCGTGCCGCGGTCGGCAAGCATGGACATCGACTGGAACGTGACTGCATTCACCGGAGCAGTCTCACTTGTGGCGGCACTTTTGTTCGGTGCCATGCCCGCCGTAATGGCAGCCCGAACCGGCGAGGCAACTCGGCTTAAGGACGCCTCTCGAAGTGCAACCACGGGGTTCGGCCGAGCCCGCTTTCGCAAACTGCTGGTGGTCGGCGAGGTAGCTTTTTCCCTGATGCTTCTGGTGGGCGGGGTGTTGCTGGTGCGAAGCCTCATCGCGCTGCACTCCGTCAATCCTGGTTTTGACGTGCAGCACGTCCTCACCGCGCGTATCACCCTCCCGGCGACAGCGTATCCGGACGCCGCCGCGACTCGCGATTTCTTCGAAAGCGCGGTTCACGAGCTTGGGACCCTGCCCGGCGCGACCACCGCAGGAGCCGCGACTGCCCCTTTGCTCAGTCTGCGGAACCAGCAGTTGTTCACTGTCAAGGACCGATCCATCCCTTCGGCGCTCGCCGCCAACTTCACCGTGCTTGGCGATTACTTCCAGGCAGTCGGCATCCGCCTCCAGCAGGGACGCCTGTTCGATTCGCGTGATCGTCGCGAATCTCAGCCAGTGCTGGTCATCAATGAAACGATGGCCGGCCAATATTTTCCCGGCAAAGACGCTATCGGGCAGGAAATCAAAGTCGGGAGTCCCACGTCGCCGGGCCCTTGGTCCGTTGTGATCGGAGTAGTCGCGGACGTGAAGAACAACGAACTCGCGAATGGCGTTAGACCGGCGCTCTATTCGCCGTACTCCCAAATTGCCGATCCCATGTTCGCGCTGGGTTTTGGCAGGTCCATGGTGTTGGCCGTGAAGGCCGCGTCCGAGCCGGATACTCTGACTTCCGCCGTCCGGACCGCCGTGGCCCGCCTGGACCCTCAACTCCCGGTCAGCGATCTGCAAACGATTCGAGCCCAAATGGAGGCATCGCTCGCGCCGGAATGGTTCCAGACTGGGATCTTGTCCTCTTTCGCTGGCCTCGCGCTGCTTCTGGCGGCAATCGGAATTTACGGTGTGGTGTCGTTTGCCGTGACCCAGCGCACTCGCGAGATTGGTGTCCGAGTGGCGCTTGGTGCTACTCGCCGCAGTGTTTTGAAACTCGTAATCTGGGACGGGATGAAACCTGTTCTCGCAGGCATCGTGCTGGGCACAGGCGCGTCGTTCGGTCTGAGCCGGCTGATCGCCGGATTTCTTTTTGGTGTTCCGTCAACCGACTGGGTCGCGTTCTCACTGGCATCCGTGGTACTGTGCGTCGTCGCAGTGGCAGCAAATCTGGCACCGGCGCGGCGGGCGGCGAGCGTGGACCCGGTAGTGGCTCTGCGTTACGAATAGTGCTCTTCCAAGTTCGCTAGTTGGAAACAGCCGGGGCCTTTCGGGCGGGGTGGATAGTTCCTCCCTGGCGGCGAAGGATAGTTCTATCCTTGCCGACTACTGGGGAGTGAAATGACCAGAGCGAATTGCGAGGTCGCTTGGGGCTGTGTGATCAACCTGAGCTTTGTACGCGTGGCTGACCATCCACTCGGCGCTATAACTATTGTTTGAGAAGCACAGCTGACAGCTTTAAATATACCTGTGCAGTACCTCGTCCACCGCCGCGTCGCCGGTCGGATACTCCACGCTTTCCAGGGGACTTCCCGCCTCCAGCAGCGCCTTGACCACTCGCGCGAACTCACCCTCCGGATGACGCTTCTCCACCAGACAGTCGTACAGAGCATACCCAAGAGGCGTCGCATCATGTCCGGGATCGCGAACATCCACCGGATGCCCACGGGTAATAAGCAGCTCCACAAGGTCACCCGAGCCCGCCCACGCAGCATTGTGCAACGGCGTATAACCATGGCTGCGCTCCGGATGCGCGACCGGAAATCCCAGGTCGAGCATTAGCTTTACCGCGTCGTAATTCGTATTCGTCTCCCAGCAATACTTCGCCACAAGCTCGCGATCCACATGCGGTAGGCCCGGTACGATCTCCGGATGCTCCTTTGCGATCGCCTCCGCCTCCGCACGCCTCGCCAATACGCAGTTCACCAACAAGCGGGTTGCCGTATCGCTCTCCGCATACAGGAAATCGAACATCGCCTGGTGCCCCTTCAACAGAGCGATTTGGTGCGGATAAGAATTAAAACCCAGCGTCCACTGGTAGATCGTGCCGCCAAGCCCCTGATGGCCAACGGGTGGAAACTCCGCCAGTTTGCCGATCCGGTGCGCCAAGCAGCCCCGATCCTCCGTGACCAATTTCTCCGCCAGCGCCCCATCGCCTAGCGCAGCTGCCAGGAAGATGTCCGCTTTCGCGCCGCGCTCCAACAGGAATCGGGCCACCTCCGGTGACTCGCCGATACGCCATTGCGCCGGCGTCGAATCGTGATCCTCGTCGCGGGCGTCAATTCGAGCCCCACGATCCAAGAGCAACGCCGCCACCGCCACCGTCCCCGCGCAATGGAGGGGAGTCCGCGCGTCCATCCCCTTCGCGTCGATCAGGGAAGGGTCCGTAGCCAACATCTCCGCCAGCTTATCGGTCAGCCCTGACCGTGCCGCCTCATGCACCTCCTGGTCCGCACTCTGTTGCGCCATTCCGCAAGTGTATAACGACTCCAGTCGTCGAAGCTGCCACAAAACATTGCTTTGCCATCTCAGGCTTTGGCGTTGTCGGGTTCACGCTGCTATCCGGTGGCGTTCCCCGGAAATAGAAGCAACAGGGGATGGGATTCTGGACGGAACACGCCATACGGAGAATGCTCGGATTTGAGTGTCCCCGGGCCGGAAGCCCCTTGGAGGAAATTGATTCGTGAATGCCCATGAGTAACGGCGAAGGATAGTTCTATCTTTGCCGACCAGCGATGATCCACCGTTGGAGCACCGAGGCTCAGGGCTGTCTTTTGCCCTACAATGGCTTGCGTTATGAGAAATAAGACGGGGCTCGCTCTTGTTCGGTTCTTCGGCGCTGCGTTGCTCCTGGTCTTCACAGCCCTCGCCCAAAGTGCCGCGCCGTGGCCGGAGGCTGATCGCCTCTTTCATTCCGACCCGCGCTGGCTGGGTGCCGACGCGGCGTTCTCCGTGGATCTCGGCCGCGGGCGCGTGCTGTGGCTCTTCGGCGATTCATTTGTCGCATCCAAGCCGGGCCAAACGCGGCGGCAATCCCGGATGGCGCGCAATACGGCCGCGATTAAAAACCGGTACGACCCATCTACAGCTTCCATCAAGTTCTATTGGAAAGCGTGGCTCGGGGTCGTTTGTCCCGGACAACGGGCAGGAATGGTTCTGGCCGTCGCACGGCGTACGAATTGGCGAACGGCTGCTGCTCTTCTACAACATTGTGAAGCCCTCCGGCACGCGGGGACCATTCGGTTTCGCCGAAGATGGCTGGACCGCGTTCCTCATTACCAATCCAGATGAGGAGCCGCCGCGCTGGAAGATCCGCAAGCTCGACGTGCCTCAGAACCCTTGGCGGATACTGGTTGGGATCGCCGTCGTACGCGAGGGCGATGAGCTCTTTCTGTGGGCGGCCGATGAGCCGAAGCACGATGTCTATCTAGTGCGCGTGACCGTCGTGGAAGCGGCGAGGGGCGATCTTGCGGCAATGGAGTGGTGGTGCGGCGAGCGGCGGGGCTGGCAGGTCCGGGATCGGATCGGCGGTCGGCCCGACCCGGTCTTCCCGCAAGGTTCGACCGAGTTCAGCGTCCACTACGACCCGGCCAGTAGGCGGTACCTCCAGGTGCAGAGCGTGGGATTCGGCGGGTCCGATATCGGCCTGCGGAGCGCGGATCGACTCACAGGGCCCTGGACTCCATCGCGTACGATCTACCGCCCGCCGGAATCCGATGGACCCGATCCTTTCGTCTACGCAGGCAAGGCGCACCCAGAACTCAAAGGGGCGGATCTGATTGTGACCTATGCCGCGAATGGGAAAGACAGCCGTCTGGCTACAGACCTGACCATTTACTTTCCACGATTTGTAAGGGTGCAACTCGGGAAGTGAGGAACACTCGGGATCGACCGCGTTCCTGGCGGCGGTTATCCGGGGAGGGGGATGCCGGCGCCGCGAGGACGAAAAAATGCGCGCTGCCGACCTTTGCGCCGCAGCGAGGTAGGTCCTCCCTAACGCTATGACTCTATCTGGAGTGATCCGGCATGTGAGTGCCGGGGCGCGGCGGGATCAGGATCGCCGGATCACTTTGGATAGAGACGTTTGAAGGAAGCCGCCCGCGTTTGCGGCGGATGCGGCAGCCTATGGGTATTGAATCGACCCGGGAACGTCGGGAGTCGCTATTGGGGCGACCAGGAGAGTGCTGACGTGTCCCGGCACGAGCTGCGATTGAGTTGGAAGGGTCGTTTCAGCCCTCCTGAACAGAGCTCTCGATGCCGTATTTGGGGTTTCGCGGAGACGCGGACACACCTCCGCTGTGCATGTCGGTGCATGCGGATGTTTCGTCGATGAACAACCGTTACGAGGTGTCAGCACAGCTCTCCCGTTGAACCGCTCTCCGGCGAATCTGTTCAACGGTAAGCTTCTCGATTACGATCATGGTGCCGCCGCAGCGTGGGCAAAGCCAGCCGCAGGAGCATTTGGCCTCGGAATCGGTCGGCGTTGGCGAAGGCCGCAACGGGGAGGCGTTCAGTAAGTGCCGGCAGAGCGGTAAGAGTTCGCGGCGGCGCCGGTTGGCGAGGAAGCCGCAGAAGCGAATGCGCACAAAGCCGCGCGGCAAGGTGTGAAGCAGGAACCGCCGCAGAAACTCCTCGGCGGTCACGGTCATCAGCCGCTTCTTGTTCTTGTGGGCATAGTCTTTCCAGCGGAAAGTGACCTTGCCATCGGCAAGGTTCACGATCCGGTGGTTGGAAATGGCAACGCGATGCGTGTAGCGGGCCAGATAGTGAAGGACATGTTCGGGTCCTCCGAACGGTCGCTTAGCGTAGACCACCCAGTCCTGACGAAAGAGCGGTCGAAGAAAAGCGTGGAAAGCTTTCTCTACAGCCAGTGGTTTCAAGCTTCCAGGAAACAGCAGTTTGCGTTGGCGGAAAGCGAGCTTGAGACCGGCGACAAACTTGCCGCGAAATACGCGGCTCAGCACTCCTACCGGCAGGAAGAAGGGATAGCGCGGGCGAACCCAGTGTTGGTGATCAGTCGAGAGACCGCCGGAAGGGATTACGCAATGGAGGTGCGGGTGAATCTGCAGATTCTGCCCCCAGGTATGCAGCACACTGAGGAAGCCGATCTTAGCGCCGAGATGCTTCGGATCGGCAGCAATCTCCAGGAGTGTGGCGGCGCTAGCGCGAAACAAGAGGTCGTAGATGACTTTCTTGTTTTGCAGAGCGAGCCATGACAGCTGGTGCGGGATCGTGAAAACCACGTGCACATACTTCACGGGCAGTAGCTCCTTCTGGCGTTCAGCGATCCATTTATTACGGGCGTTGGTCTGGCACTTGGGGCAATGTCTGGATCGGCACGAGTTGAATGAGGTGGCCTCATAGCCGCATTGCTGACAGCGATCCAGATGGCCACCGAGCGCTGCCGTGCGGCAATGCTCGATGGCAAAGAGCACGCGGAGCTGCAGCCATGTCAGCCAGGACCGGTTCCTTTGGACAAAGCTGGCGCCGTGCGCGCGGATGATATCGGCCACCTCGAAAGGTGGCTTGGTCATTTTTTGTGCAGCTTTCGCGACCGTTTCACCCGGTCCGGGCTCGACAGTTCCGCGTGATCGATCGGCGTACCCGCAGCCTTCAGATGACGTTCGGACAGATGCAGGTAAATGGAAGTGGGCTTGAGATCGGCATGCCCGAGCAGTGCTTGTACAGTCGGCAGGTCTGCTCCGCCTTCCACTAAGTGGGTGGCAAAGCTGTGGCGCAGCAAATGCGGGCGTACGGCTTTGGTAATCCCCGCTCGCTGCGCCGCTTCCCGGCAGGCCTCCCACAGGATTTTGTGCGTGATGGGTTTGTCGGCACGGGAACCATTGACGGTGCCGGGAAACAGATAGGTCTTCGGCTTCATCCAACGCCAGTACTCACGAAGCGTCTCTAGCACCTTCGGGCTCAGAGGCACGTCGCGATCCTTGCCGCCTTTGCCCTGCCGGATGTGGATGAGCATGCGGGTGCTGTCGATGTCTTCGACCTTGAGGCGGCACAGTTCCGCTCGGCGCATGCCCGTCGAGTACATCGTGATCAACATGGCGCGATGGAACAGGTTACTGGCCGAGTCGATCATCCGGATCACCTCTTCCCGTGTCAGGATGATGGGCAGTCGGCGCGGCGCCCGGGGATAAGGCACCTCTTCGACCGGATACGGTCTCTTCAGCGTCTTGCAGAAAAAGAAACGCAGCGCCGCCGTGTGCAGTCCGACAGTGCGGACGCCTAGTTTCCGCTCGTGGAGCAGATACACCTGATACGCACGGATGTGGTCCTTACCCAGTTGGTCCGGCGGACGGTGGAAGTGACGGGAGAAATCTTCCACCACTTTCAGATAGGTCTTTACGGTAGTCTGAGAGAAATTACGACGCTGGAGTTCCTCCAGCATCTGTTTGCGTAGATGGGTCACAGGGACCTCCTTGTGACCCACACACTACTTCAGCTCACAACCGAATGTCCCAACCACCAACACGCGTAGCGTCCGCCGCGCGGGCGGCTTCGTTCTAACGGCGAAGTATAGATCTACGCTGCCCGACTGATCGCCACTTACAAACTTCTTACGCCGGAGAGCGTCTGATCTACGCCTAGTACAGGTTCCTGTTGATTACCTAGCGGAAAGGGTGCTACTCTGATGTAGGTTTCCAAATGGAGAGCCCCGCAGCCAAAGCCGACGTACTTCAAGGCACCCTAGTTCTTCTCGTCCTTCGCACGTTGGAGACCCTCGGGCCTTTGCACGGATATGGAATAGCCCGCCGGATTGAACAAATTAGCGACAAGCTCCTCCAACTCAATCAGGGCACCCTTTATCCGGCACTTCTGCGTTTGGAACAGGAGGGCTGGATCTCCGCAAAGTGGGGAGTCTCGGGGAACGGCCGGAAGGCCAAGTTTTACTCCATCAGCGCCAGAGGGCGGAAGCAACTCGCGCGCGAATCTCAAGCCTGGGAGCGCATGCGCTCAACGATAGACCGATTCCTCGGACCACTTCCTCATACGCTAGAGGACTAAACACCATGAGTTCGCCGAAGGTCATCCTAGCCCGCCTGCGTGGCTTGTTCAAGCGCGACCGGCTTGAACACCAAATGGAGGACGAACTTCGGTTTCATTTAGAGATGCAAATCGAGGACGACGTTCGGATGGGGATGGACCCAGAAGAGGCGCGCTACACTGCCCGCCGCAAATTCGGAGGGATCGAGTCGATGAAGGAAGAGTATCGAGCTACACGCGGATTCCCCTGGATTGACGGCGTCGTCCAGGATTGCTACTACGCCAGTCGCGTCATGCTGCGGAGCCCCGCGGTCATTTTGACGACGGTCGCGACGCTTGCAATCGGCATTGGAGCGAACACCGCGGTTTTCACTGCGTACAAGGCGATGGTAGCTAGGCCGCTCGATGCCTTCGCTCCCTACGAAATGGTGAATCTCGCACTGGATCGTGGGTTGGACGCGATCCACTACTCATTCAGCTATCCCGATTACGAAACGCTCCGGGATTCCGCCCATTCCCTCAGTGGTGTCATCGCCTATCATCCCGCACGTGTAACCCTTTCCAACTCTGGTGTGAGGACCGGGATAGGGAAACCGGAATCTGCCGCGGTGTTCGTGGTGTCTGAGAACTATTTCTACGTTCTCGGAGTCAAATCCATCCAAGGACGAACCTTCGAATCCATAGGAGCCTCCGAGTTGGCCGCCATTCCCTCTGTTTTGATCAGCGAAAACTACTGGCAGGCCCGGTATTCAGGAGATCCCAAGATCCTCGGAAAAACGGTGTATCTCAATGGGGTCGCGGTCAATATCGCCGGGATTACGCCCCACGACTTCGTCGGCACAAACATGGCCGTACCGGCGTTTTGGCTGCCTGCCAGCATTGAGCCACTCATTCATGCCGACGATCAATGGCTGCGCGATCGTGAAACGGAGCGATTCCGGGTTTACGGCCGCCTCGCCCCGGGCGTCAGTATCGGCCAGGCCCAATCCGAGATGAGTCTCATTGCCGCCCGGATAAGCGCCTTGCACGATCCCCGCTCCGAGTTGGCTAAACCGTCCGTAGGGCTTGTCTGGCATGGCTCCCCATTCCCCGTGCCGTTGAGGTACTTCGGTGGATTGATCCTTGGCATCGTCCTCCTCATGGCAGCTGCGGTTATGGTGCTTGTTGTCGCTTGCGCCAACGTCGGCAGTTTGCAACTCGCGCGAACTCGATCCAGAGAGAACGAACTGAGCACGCGGATGTCGTCGGGCGCAAGCCGACTCCGCATTATCCGGCAGTTGGTGACCGAAAGTATGCTGGTCGGCCTATTGGCCGGCGCAGCCGCGCTTTGTATTACTTGGATGTTCCTGAAAGCCAGCGTGGTTTTCGCGTCGAATATATTGCCCGCCGGATATGGCGGGTTGGTCTTTGACGTGTCCCCCGACCTGGGCATCTTTGCGTTCGTCCTAGCCGTCTCGCTGATTGCTGGGTTGCTCTCCGGGGTGATCCCAGCGCTGGAGAGCTCCCGGTCGGCCGTCTCTGCCGGGGTTCGATCAGGCACATCGTCGGTTAGGAGCCGCCGCATCCAAAACCTCCTGGTTGCGGTTCAAGTCGCCCTTTCCCTCATCCTGATGATTGCTGGAAGCACGGCCATCCATAGCTCGATCAATGCGCTCACGATCGACCCGGGCTATGACGCCAATCGCGTCGTGGACGTGGCTTTCCAATTCTCTGAGACAGCAAGGTACGACGACGCGCGAAAACTTGCCTTGGTGAGACAGCTTCGTACAGCATTGGCCGCCTTGCCCGGCGTAACTGGTGTCACGAGTGCGATGCCTCCAGGCGATGGCCGCCTTCAGACCGCCGCCAGCGCGCTTGGCGCGGAAGGGGATTCGGCGCAAGGCCAGCTGTCACTGCTTCACTACGCTTATGTTGAGCCGAACTATTTTGAGATTCTCGGCATCCGCTTGATCCAAGGCCGCGACTTCGAATCCACACACGAGCGGGATTCTTCAATCGTGGTCAGTGAATCTTCCGCAGCACTGCTATGGCCCGGCCAGAGCCCTGTCGGAAAAAGGATTCGTTTGGGAGCCATCGACGAACTCTTCCGAAACCCGACAGCTCTACTTGCTGCCGGGGCGACCGGGCCGGCGTATGACGTGATCGGAGTTGTCCGTGACACACGCGGCGCTGAGTCTGACGCGAGTGATACCGAACGGGTCTACCTGCCCTTGCCGGCTTCGCGTCTTCAGAGCTATCACTTGCTAGCTCGTACCCGATCCGCCGCACAAGCCGTCGTCAATGCAATCGACCCGACGATTTCGGCTGTCGATCCCAACATCATCGCAAGCGTTTCCACTCTTGAGGAAATGCGACGACAGGCCCCGGTCTTCGTGATATCGAGCATTTCCTCCGGCGTCGCGTTGACGCTCGGCTCACTGGGGTTATTGCTCGCGCTGATCGGAATCTACGGAACGGTGAGTTATATCGTGGTCTTACGTACAAAAGAAGTCGGTATCCGTATAGCCATGGGCGCACAAAGGAGCGATGTTCTCAGGGTCATTCTCGGCGAAAGTGCATGGCCGGTACTCGTCGGGCTTATGACCGGCATAGTAGTTGCCATCGGCCTTTCGTATCTGGCCCGCGGGCTACTCTACGGCATCAGTGGAGTCGACCCGATCTCCGTCGCTTGCGTCTCGTTCCTTTTCTTGCTCGTCGCCCTGCTGGCCACATATGGACCTGCTAGGCGAGCGATGCGGGTTGATCCAATGGTGGGACTGCGGTACGAATAGGCCAACGGAAGGCCTCTCATTCGATGGTTAGGCCAGTCGGCATTCAAATCCCGCAAAACGGCGAAGGATAGTTCTATCCTTGCCGACTACCGGCGGGTAATAGTCGGTGCTCAACTGGAGGTTGCATGTCAAAGCGGCTCGTGGACTCCCGCGCGTTAGTCGACGGGTACTCGGACAGATCGCAGCAGACACAACTTCCTGAAAGCGGAGAAAAAGTTGCGGCGGTGTCGTGTTGAGTAAGGTACAGAATGCTGAGTTGAGGGAGCCGTGCGTCTGGCTTGGAGCCGAGCGTCGACGGCGTTACTCCTCTCGAAGCGCTTGCATCGGGTCCATCCTCGCAGCCCGAATTGCGGGCAACAACGATGCTATGACCGAGATCGACAGGACTATGACCACGACGCCTCCCCACGTGGTCACATCGGTGGCCGAAACTCCGAAAAGCATTCCGGAAAGGACTTGCGCAAGCGCAGCCGAAAGCGCCAAGCCCGCAATACAGCCTAGCCCCGAAACACGCAATCCCTGATTTAGGAACTGGCGCGCGACTTGCATCCGGAGCGCACCAAGCGCCATGCGGAGGGCCACTTCGCGCTGACGCACATTCACAAGATAGCTGAGGGTCCCGTACAGACCCACGCTCGCTAGCGCTATGGCCGTCAATGCAAAGAAGGCAAGGAGAACAGTGCGGAGGCGGTTCTCTGCGTAAGCATCGGAGATATGGTCGGTAAGCGGGGAGAGATCGTATACCGACCGCTGCGGTTCGAGTTCGTGGATTTTTCGGCGGACTGTCCCGGCCATGGAATTCGGTTCCCCCCGCGTCCTGATCAGGAAAAAAGTGCCCGGCTGGATTGTTCCGTTGCACCAATACGCGGTTGGAGGCGGTTCGCGGTCTAGGCCTGTCTCGCGAACATCCCCCACGATGCCACGGATCTCCGCTTCCGCCAGATAGGGGTTGTCAGGCTGAACCAGGTGTCGGCCGATAGCCGCCGCCCCGTTCAAATACAGGTCGGCAAAACTGCGGTTCACCATCGCTGTATTCGCATTGGCCTCCTCCCGGCAGAACTCACCGGCAACAATCGGTACATGCATCGTATCGAAATATTCGGGAGAGACCCAGCGCCCTTGAGCAAGCAGTTTTGGCTCGGATTCCGCACGACCCTCCGTTGTCTTCAACTCGATTTGGTACTCGTTCGGCACGCCAGGAAGGCTGCCGGCAGTTGTGGCCGCTTCAATGCCTGGGACAGAGCGCAAGCCGTTCAGAATCCTTTCAGTCCGCTGCTTGGCGCCTTTCCGCTCGTTCGTTTCGGACCACGTGGTACTGATGTGAAACGTGAGCACATGATGCGGATCGAAGCCCGGAGACACGCGTCCAAGTTCCTGAAAACTACGCAGCAAGAGCCCGGCCCCAGCTAACAGCGTTACGGCGAGCGCAACCTGCACCTCCACCAGCAAGAACTGGAGAGGATTCCGTCCCGACACCTGCGAGCGTCCTCCATGAGCGAGAGAAACCGCCAAACTTCGCCCAGTGCCGCGGATGGCGGGAAAAATTCCGCAGATCAAAGTTGCCGCAACCGCGCAAGCCAGCGAATACATCACGATGCTTCCACTCAGCCCGATTTCTTCGACACGAGGTAGGTCCCTGGCCAGTGCGCGAAAAATCTGGGAGGCTCCGGCCGCGACGAGCAGACCAAGCAAAGCGCCTGTCATGGCCAGAACTAGAACTTCGGTCAGTAATTGGACGGCCACAGAAGCCCGCGAGGCACCCAGCGAAAACCGCACCGAGATCTCGTGCTGGCGGGCGGTAGCCCGCGACAACAAGAGCGCTGCGATATTGGTGCATGCGATTAACAGCAACAGCGAAACTGACCCAAACAGGAGCCATAGAGACTTCCTTACGCCGCCAACCGTGACCTCCTTGAGCGGCTCAATCGAAACCGAAATCATGCCATCGGTCTTCGGGTACTGCCGGCCAAGATTGGACTGCACGGCCGCGAAATTAGCGCGAGCGGTCGCCAGCGACACGGCTGGTTTCAGGCGCCCAATAGCCGTGTACCATGTCGACTCCCTGCTCTGCGCATACGGCGCGTCCGAAGGGCTGGTTGACCAGAGGTCTACGTCGCGGTCCGGAAAAAAGAACGAGGGTGGCATGATGCCGATAATCAGCCACCCCGAGCGGCCAAACCGCAGTGTCTTACCGACAGCGTTTGCGTCGCCTCCGAACCGCCGGCGCCACAGACGGTCGCTGATGAGCACGGCATTGCGTCCGCCAAACCGCTCTTCCTCGGGAAGGAAGTCGCGCCCGAGTGCCGGAGCGATCCCCAATACTTGTAGGAAGCGGGGAGCAACCCATACCCGCTTGAGCTTCTCGGGAAGCTCGCCCGACGATTCTGAAATGTCTTCAGAGTAGTAGCCGCTAATCGCTGTGAAGGTGCTGTTCAGACGGTTCCAGTCCTCGAGCCGGATGGGGGCCACGAATGGTTGGGGAATCTTGGGTTGAGATTGAGCCAATTTCACAAGTCGATCGCCGTTCGGAAACGGCAAGGGCCGAAGCAGTACTGCGTAAATGGCCGAGAACACGGCGCTATTCGCCCCAATGCCAAGGGCGAGGGTCAATACCACAGTCATCGTGAACGCCGGAGTCTTCGCCAGTGACCGCAAAGCATACCTCAGATTTCGAACCATCGATTCCAACCACGCGTTGATATCCATGTCGCGCGTCCTTTCCATTTGACCGTTGAAGCTACCGAACTGTACCCGCGCCGTGCGCGTGGCTTCTGCTTGGCTCAGTCCGCTCTCCTGCAATTCTTCCGTCCGTTCGGTAACATGAAACGACAATTCTCGTTCCAGATTTCGTTGCAGCCGACCGGGCTGCAAGACGTTCCAAAATCGCTGATACCAAGCCATAGATACTGCCTGCTAGGCGTAGCGAATTACGCGCGCCACGCCCTCTGTGAGCCGCCTCCAGCTTTCTTCTTCTCGCATGAGTTGTTTTCTACCCTTGGCAGTCAAAGAATAGAAACGAGCCTCCCGATTTTTCTCGGTCTTTCCCCATTCGGGCCACACCCAGCCCTCTTGCTCCATCCGATGGAGTGCCGGGTACAGCGAACCCTCTTCGACCCGCAACAATTGGTCCGAAACTCCCTGGATGTGAGCGGTGATGGCATAACCATGCATGCGCTTGCCAGAGGCCAAGGTCTTCAGGATCAACAAAGCCAGCGTGCCCTGCAGAATGTCGTTCTTCTTCGTGCCCACATTGGTGCCTTTCTAGCTATACCTAACTAGCTGAGTGAGTCTGACGGTTAGACGGTGGCGTTGTCAAACGGATAGGCGGGAGGTGGAAAATAAACTGAGTAGGCGGGTTGCGCATCAGCTCGCCTGGCGATCAATCTCCCCTAACGCTATGACTCTATCTGGAGTGATCCGGCATGTGAGTGCCGGGGCGCGGCGGGATCAGGATCGCCGGATCACTTTGGATAGAGACGTTTGAAGGAAGCCGCCCGCGTTTGCGGCGGATGCGGCAGCCTATGGGTATTGAATCGACCCGGGAACGTCGGGAGTCGCTATTGGGGCGACCAGGAGAGTGCTGACGTGTCCCGGCACGAGCTGCGATTGAGTTGGAAGGGTCGTTTCAGCCCTCCTGAACAGAGCTCTCGATGCCGTATTTGGGGTTTCGCGGAGACGCGGACACACCTCCGCTGTGCATGTCGGTGCATGCGGATGTTTCGTCGATGAACAACCGTTACGAGGTGTCAGCACAGCTCTCCCGTTGAACCGCTCTCCGGCGAATCTGTTCAACGGTAAGCTTCTCGATTACGATCATGGTGCCGCCGCAGCGTGGGCAAAGCCAGCCGCAGGAGCATTTGGCCTCGGAATCGGTCGGCGTTGGCGAAGGCCGCAACGGGGAGGCGTTCAGTAAGTGCCGGCAGAGCGGTAAGAGTTCGCGGCGGCGACGGTTGGCGAGGAAGCCGCAGAAGCGAATGCGCACAAAGCCGCGCGGCAAGGTGTGAAGCAGGAACCGCCGCAGAAACTCCTCGGCGGTCACGGTCATCAGCCGCTTCTTGTTCTTGTGCGCATAGTCTTTCCAGCGGAAAGTGACCTTGCCATCGGCAAAGTTCACGATCCGGTGGTTGGAAATGGCAACGCGATGCGTGTAGCGGGCCAGATAGTGAAGGACATGTTCGGGTCCTCCGAACGGTCGCTTAGCGTAGACCACCCAGTCCTTACGAAACAGCGGTCGAAGGAAAGCGTGGAAAGCTTTCTCTACAGCCAGTGGTTTCAAGCTTCCAGGAAACAGCAGTTTGCGTTGGCGGAAAGCGAGCTTGAGACCGGCGACAAACTTGCCGCGAAATACGCGGCTCAGCACTCCTACCGGCAGGAAGAAGGGATAGCGCGGGCGAACCCAGTGTTGGTGATCAGTCGAGAGACCGCCGGAAGGGATTACGCAATGGAGGTGCGGGTGGATCTGCAGATTCTGTCCCCAGGTATGCAGCACACTGAGGAAGCCGATCTTAGCGCCGAGATGCTTCGGATCGGCAGCAATCTCCAGCAGTGTGGCGGCGCTAGCGCGAAACAAGAGGTCGTAGATGACTTTCTTGTTTTGCAGAGCGAGCCATGACAGCTGGTGCGGGATCGTGAAAACCACATGCACATACTTCACGGGCAGTAGCTCCTTCTGGCGTTCAGCGATCCATTTATTACGGGCGTTGGTCTGGCACTTCGGGCAATGTCTGGATCGGCACGAGTTGAATGAGGTGGCCTCATAGCCGCATTGCTGACAGCGATCCAGATGGCCACCGAGCGCTGCCGTGCGGCAATGCTCGATGGCAAAGAGCACGCGGAGCTGCAGCCATGTCAGCCAGGACCGGTTCCTTTGGACAAAGCTGGCGCCGTGCGCGCGGATGATATCGGCCACCTCGAAAGGTGGCTTGGTCATTTTTTGTGCAGCTTTCGCGACCGTTTCACCCGGTCCGGGCTCGAAAGTTCCGCGTGATCGATCGGCGTACCCGCAGCCTTCAGATGACGTTCGGACAGATGCAGGTAAATGGAAGTGGGCTTGAGATCGGCATGCCCGAGCAGTGCTTGTACAGTCGGCAGGTCTGCTCCGCCTTCCACTAAGTGGGTGGCAAAGCTGTGGCGCAGCAAATGCGGGCGTACGGCTTTGGTAATCCCCGCTCGCTGCGCCGCTTCCCGGCAGGCCTCCCACAGGATTTTGTGCGTGATGGGTTTGTCGGCACGGGAACCATTGACGGTGCCGGGAAACAGATAGGTCTTCGGCTTCATCCAACGCCAGTACTCACGAAGCGTCTCTAGCACCTTCGGGCTCAGAGGCACGTCGCGATCCTTGCCGCCTTTGCCCTGCCGGATGTGGATGAGCATGCGGGTGCTGTCGATGTCTTCGACCTTGAGGCGGCACAGTTCCGCTCGGCGCATGCCCGTCGAGTACATCGTGATCAACATGGCGCGATGGAACAGGTTACTGGCCGAGTCGATCATCCGGATCACCTCTTCCCGTGTCAGGATGATGGGCAGTCGGCGCGGCGCCCGGGGATAAGGCACCTCTTCGACCGGATACGGTCTCTTCAGCGTCTTGCAGAAAAAGAAACGCAGCGCCGCCGTGTGCAGTCCGACAGTGCGGACGCCTAGTTTCCGCTCGTGGAGCAGATACACCTGATACGCACGGATGTGGTCCTTACCCAGTTGGTCCGGCGGACGGTGGAAGTGACGGGAGAAATCTTCCACCACTTTCAGATAGGTCTTTACGGTAGTCTGAGAGAAATTACGACGCTGGAGTTCCTCCAGCATCTGTTTGCGTAGATGGGTCACAGGGACCTCCTTGTGACCCACACACTACTTCAGCTCACAACCGAATGTCCCAACCACCAACACGCGTAGCGTCCGCCGCGCGGGCGGCTTCGTTCTGACGGCGTAGCGTTTACGAACCCGCGATTGGTTTGGCGGCTTCAAAGAATCCACTGTTCTTGTCCGACAACAGGCACCGGCACGCGCGGCACGCCTTTTGCTATGGGTTCAATCCGAAACCTTACCGTGGTGCTAACGTGGGCCGAACCCTCGTTGGTGGCGTACTTCCCGAGTCCAGACAGGCATCCTCACTGCACTGGAGGTAAGCTCCCGATGAACGCGTTCATCTCTCGCAATACATCCGCCTCATTCGAGAAAAAGACGTAATGAGTGGCAAAAGGCAGGCGGACTACCTTTGCGCTCGGCAAGCGCTCGAAAACCTTTGCTTGTGCGCCGACGAACTCTTCTTCCCGCGCCTCATATTCGGCCAACTTTTTTGGGTCGTTGCGGACAGACGGGGATGTCGAGTGCGGCAAAGCGAAAATGGCCAGAAGCGGAACTCGGATGTCGGTATACTTCTGCTCTCCCGAGTTGATGGCCGCAACCGCGAACAACGGCCGAGGCGGTGGGCCGGCAGATGGAGGCGGCGAGGCAGCACCGGCGATGTTTTTCTGCATCTGCCTCAGCTGTTTTTCGAATGCCGGGAGGCTGGTTTCGAGCAGGTCCTGGACTAACTGCTTAGGGTCTCGCGGCCCTTTGCCCGGCTCTAATTGTTCGAGCTTCCTTTCGAGATCCTTAATTTTAAGGCCCACCTCCGCAAGGAACGTGAGCATCGTCAAGCGGCACAAGTCCTCTGAGCTGGAGCTCATCCGCCGCCGCGATGAGCCTGTCTTCGCGATGCAGGAAACGAGCTTCGCCGGAATCTGTTTCGCTGTGTTAGCTGGTCCGCCTGGAAGCGCGTCAAGTGTTATTTACAAAAAAACTTGTCTTATTGATATCGCACGGACAATCTTGGCTGGCGAGCGATCCTCGCTTTCTTAGGGAGGCTACTCGCCACTGTGTTGTCCAGCGCCGTTGGCCTGTGGAAATTCAATCCGGCGAAGCCGAACGCGGTTCCGGGATCGGCCTAAAACTGCTCAGCATCATCCCGGAATCGCGTTTGCGTTTCTCCGGAATCCCCATTTCAGTCCAAAACTCAGCTAAACAAGGAGACACAAAAATGTCAGAAACCAGTACTCTACTCGGCAAGGATAGAACTATCCTTCGTCGTTTTGCGGGAATGGGTTACAGTTTTGAGGGTCCGTGCTACCGCTAGAAATATTTTAAGCGTGCGATTTCAATAACTTATGGACCGCGGTGCAAGTTCCGAATTTTCGCAAGACTGTTTTTCAAAAAAGTTTCCTTTAGCATTCCTTCAGAGGATATCGATGAGCGAACTCTGGAAAAAAGGCGCTGCTGAACTGGCCGCTTTGATCCAGGCTCGGAAGGTTTCTTGCCGTGAGGTGGTAGACGCCCATCTCTTACGGATTGCCGAGGCAAACCCCAATTTGAACGCCGTGACGGTCACCTTGGACGACGGCGCGTTGCAAGCAGCGAATTCTGCGGATCGGGCGCTGCAGGCAGGCGAGCATGTGGGCGAACTTTGTGGTGTCCCATTCACCGTGAAGGAGGGGATCGACGTGCTGGGTTCGGCCACTACACACGGTCTCGCGCCGCTGGAGAACGCTTTGGCGCAACGGGATTCCCCGGTCGTGGCAGCCCTACGGACCGCAGGCGCCATTCCGATCGCGCGAACGAACATGCCGGAGTTTGGCATGCGTTGGCACACAACGAATGGACTACACGGCGCGACGAGGAACCCATGGGACCCACACCGCACTCCCGGAGGATCCAGCGGCGGTGAGGCTGCCGCAATCGCTTCTGGAATGTCGCCCCTGGGCGTCGGAAGCGACGGAGCCGGTTCACTGCGATGGCCAGCCCAGTGCTGCGGTATTGCAGCACTCAAACCATCACAGGGGCGCATCCCCGTAGTTCCAAGTGGTCCCTTTCCGTTTGCCTTCCAGTTGCTCGCAACGCTCGGACCGATGGCACGGTGTGTGGCCGATGTTCGGCTCGCGTTTCGCCACATGTGTGGAGAGTCGAGTGGTGACCCCTGGCATGTACCCTCACCGTTGCAGTGGCCTTCTGTCAACAGGCCAATCCACGTCGCCGTCGTGGTTGATCCCGGTGGGAAGGCTTTCCATCCAGACATCGCTCATGCCTTGAATTCGGCGGCGACAATGCTTTCAGATGCAGGCTACGTTATCGAAGAGCGCGAGGCGCCGTCACTGCAACGTGCTAGCGAAATCTATGTGCAGATCATGAGCCGTTTTGGTCGCACGTCCGCTGAACCGCAGCGGGCGCCGGTCGGTCTGGTCTCGGCTGAGTTTGACGAGTTCTGGGCGAAGTTTCACCAACCGTGGGAAGACGCTGCCGGTGAAGTTGCGCATGATCCGATGATGGAACGCTTCACGATTTACCAGGAGTGGGCCGACCTCTTGAACGAATGCTCACTTTTACTCGCCCCCATTGCCACCGAGCCGGCCTTCCGAGTTGGCGAAGACCTCAAAGCCGAATGGGGTGAGCGCTGGATGTCGGCTCTCCGAATGATCGTGGTGCCCAGCCTGCTCGGGCTGCCTTCGGTCGCGGTGCCGGCTGAGTTTTCAGGTGGAATGCCTCAGGGGGTACAGATCATCGGACGGCGATTTCGGGAAGATCTCTGCCTTGAGGCAGCTGAGGCGATTGAGTCGCGGAGCCTTCTTGCGCCAGTCTTCGACAGGACTTGAATGCAGGCAGTGGCCGATTTGCGATAGCGGACTGATACTTCGCACCTGCACGCAGCGAGACCGCGAGTTAGGCACGATGTGTTTGACCCTGCGATCGATAAACGCAAAGTCGCCAACGCAAAGTTACCCTCTAACTGAAACCGCGCGGTTAGTCCAATCTGTCCAGACTTCCCACAACCCAACTTCTGGACAACTCTTGATGCTCAGCGTCCGACCCGATCACCAGGAGCAGGCTTATCCAGCAGCGGCTGGAGTCGAAGCATGATGGAGCGCTGTAGCAGCACCGGGTAGACATGAACGACTACACCCGGCAACAGCATCCATAGTGCGCCGCTCCAGGGGTGCCTGCTGAAAAGCGCGAGCCCGGCCAATAATACGTGGATGGCAAAGCAGGTTCCGTGGGCGCTGACATTGCCTCGGACACCCTGTTCCAGGGAGGGTAAGCCGGCCCTTTTGCCGGAGAATCCCCGCATAGGTTTGGCCACAAGGCGATTCCATCCGGAGACATCAAGCAGCCAACCGAAAATTCCGACGCCGACGATGCGGTGGAGTACGCGCTCGCCCGTAGGCACGCGGAACCATTGACGAGGCACGCGTCGCATAACGGGAGTGGCCACCGCGGGCCCGAGGCAGAATGTTGCACCGACCGCTACTACCGCACACCATGGATTGCTCGGCCCGACGACGAACCAGACCACAGTTAGCTCCATGGCCAGGAACAGCACAAAGAGCCGGTACCAGACGCTCTGAAAAAAGTCCATGTGATTTGCTTTCGGTGACGGTTCAGCGCTCACAAGACTTTCCTCCAGCCAAACTTTTAGTCAGGCTGACCTGATTAGACTGAGCCGTACAACAACCGATGCTGGTCGACCACCAGCCTGTCAACAACCAACTTTTTCAAACCTACCAAACCTGAAAGGTATAACATACAAACCTGTCTCACCAACAGCGCCGAAGCCGGACTTATGGCGCGCGTACGACTTCCAAGTGATCGACACCTCTTTCGATTGACAAGACAACGGGTATGCCTGTATCCTATGCATAGGAGTGCGATGCATTTATGAATTTTAAGGGCACGCTCCCCACCTTGATTCTGGAAGCATTGCTGCGCGAGCCGAGCCACGGCTACCGCATTGCCCAACGCATTAAGGAACGCTCCCAGGGTGTATTGGATTTCAGGGAGGGTACCCTTTACCCCGCGCTTCACAAACTGGAAAACGAAGGCCTAGTGGAGTCCCATGAAGGCATTGAGAAGGGTCGGCCACGGCGCTATTACCGCATCACCAAATCTGGACGTGCGGCACTGACTAAGGATCGCGCCGAGTGGCGTGAACTCTCACGAGCAGTAACCCTGATTCTGGGGGAGGTGTAAGCGATGACTAGATTGGATAGTTGGTTGGAACAAGCCACGCGGGGTTTATCGAAGGATTCGGCGGTTCAGGTCCGAACCGAGATAAGGGAGCATTACGAATCGGCGCAAGAGGATGCAATGAGGGGCGGCGCAACCTCAGATGAAGCCGATCGGTTAGCCGTCACAGCCCTCGGCGATGCGAAGACGGCGAACTATCAATATCGCAATGTCCTTTTAACATCTGCCGAAGCTAGGATGCTCCGCGACGCCAAATGGGAAGCGCGGGCCGTTTCCTCCCATCCCTGGTTGTGGTGGCTTCTCTTACCAGTGCCAGTGGCCGCAATGTTGGTGGCGGCCGGGTTCTTCCTGATAGGCATACCCACAATAGCCAGGGTGCTGCTCGCAGCAGGCATATTGATGGATTTTTTGTTCGCAGCGCCATTCCTGCCGGTGTACACTCCGTCACGCTCACGGATTTACCGTGGTGTGAAATGGGTAGTGGTGATTGGCATGCTTGTGATGGCCTTCGGGCCGCTCGCGCCAAATTGGTCTTGGCTTGCTGGCTTCCTATGGCCTATGATTTGGATCGAACGGATTCGGATTTCGCTTCGGCGAAAACTACCTGTCTCCCGGTGGCCTAAACCTTTGTTCCTATAAAAGGACCGTTCCCAGCCTGACGCGCACTATTTGCAAATCCACCTGGCTTATTTGTCGCCTATGGGCGCCTCCCGTTCCGGATGAACCGGATCGAGTGCCGAGCGCTCTGGTGTACAGGAACTGAACTCAGCCAGGCTGCCGATCAAAGTACTCAACGAAACTCCCCACATTGCAGACGCGTCGAGCGCCTTGGCGATTTTCAGTTTGGTGACTTCAGAGCGTCCATGAACGTCTTCATTTCACGCTCCACATCCGCTTCGTTCGAACGGAAAATGTAATGATTGGCGTTCCGCAACCGGACGACATGGGCAGAAGGAATGCTTTCAAATGCGCTCGCCTGTGCTATGAGCGGCGGTCCGGCATCCGACGGCCATGCAATGAGGGATAATATGGGGCACTTTAAGCTGGTATACTTCCGCTCGCCTTTTGATATAGCTACTTCGATTTCCATGGCAGGTGACAGCGGTCGTACAGGCATTGCGGAGGCTGTCGCCGGAATCCCTTGGAATTGTTTCTGCATGACCTGCAGGTCTCTTTCAAACTGCGAAAGGAGGTTGCCCTGCGAAAGGTCCCTGACGGCGCCTACCATTGTTTGGTTCATCATCAGCAGGTCTAATTTTCGTCGCAGTTCATTCGCATCGACGATCAGTCCGCCTTCCCAATGGGCGGGAACAGTATGCGTATGCCAGACTCGCATCGAGGTAGACCAGTCCTGCGATCTTTTCGGGGTGACGACTGCCAACAGAACTGAGTTCCTCACCCGCGATCGAATGTCCCGCCAAAACCGGCCGATCCAGCTTTAGTGCGTCGATTACAGCTAGCACGTCATCACCTAGACGGTCGGCAGCATAGTTTTCTTCTGTCGATGGTGGCGCGCTGGACTTGCCGAAGCCTCGCCGCGTGATTCCATACAGATGATGGTTGGTTGTAAACTTTGGGGCGAATGTATCAAAGACATGAGCAGTATCACCGAGGCCCGCAAGGAAAATCAGGGGTGGCCCGTTACCGCTCCAGTCAAGGACCTCCAGCCTGATGTCTTTGTCTACGTTGACGAATTGTACTTGATGTGGCGACGTGTCCGGTTTGATGGCAGTCTGCGAGTAGGCACAAGGCACCGTAAACGACGCTACGAATAGGGCAAGGGAAAGCCGGTTCACGATATAGTCCTCGCTTTTATTTGAACGGCGGCTGGGACCTATGATTTGTTACAGGTCGAACGCTGACTGAAAAGGAATCCGGCATTTGCACAGGACGGCGGCTCGAAGCGGGAAGGGCCGCAGTTTTGGCCGAAGTATCAGTCGACCCTCGTCATCGTCATTTCAACCAATACCGCGTCCCAGCTACGGCCTCCATCGCGGGACATATCCGTACTGTATGTGAAGTGATTCTGATCTGCCACGCGGTAGCGTTCCCGAACCTTCGTCTGCGCATCCCCGGAAATGACGACGATCGTGCTGGCGTCCACGCTCACATTTCCTGACTGTGGATTCACCTGCCTGCGTAGAAAGGAATTCGAGATATTGAGATATTCGATGATCCACGAGTCTTCCTTCGTGTCGAAGTGACGAAGGCTGATCCCAAGATACGGCTTGCCGTCCGGAGCAAGCGAGTGAATCTCGTCCGCTATCGCCATGCCGTTCAAGATATAGCGGCCGATCCAGGTCAACTCGAACTGCGCATGGCTTCCGTCTTCGAGCCGGATCCTGCCGGTGCCTTTCCACTTGCCCACCAGGAACGAAAACAGACTGAGCTGATCGGGTGCTTGCGGATTCCTCTCTCCGTACGTCGTGATTGCGGGTTCGGCGGCCATAGCGTAGGTCGAAGTGCAGGTATTGATGGCGAGTACCGCAATGAGAACAACGAACAGTTGATTTCCTATCGAGATCGCCCGCATCGTGTATTTGTTTTATAATATAAAACAAATGAAGCCACGTCAAGATCCCCTGGGCTCACTAGAGCACATCGTTCTGCTCGCCGTGATGCGTCTCGGCTCGAACGCTTACGGCATGACCGTCCGCAGGGAAATCGAGAACGCGACCGGGCGCGATATTTCGATCGGCGCCGTGTACGCAACGCTCGGACGGTTGGAGTCGAAGCGCTTCGTCAGATCGTATGCGGGAGAACCCACCGCTGAGCGCGGTGGCAGAGCGAAGCGCTACTTCGGCATGACGGCTGAAGGTAAGGCGGCTCTGCGAAATACGCATGAGATCATCATGAAGATGAGTGCCGGCATTAAAGGCCTGCAAGAGGCGTAATGCGCCATCGCGCCGTGCACGTGGCGACGTGGATTCTTTCGCGGCTCGTCTCCAAGGGCGAGCGCGAACCACTGATGGGCGACCTCGCGGAGGAGTATGCGCTTCGTGCGAACACGGCTTCTGCGTCCGCGGCTTTGAAATGGTATCTGCAACAGATCTGCTCGTCCGTCCCGCCCTTACTGTACGCCATGCTCACACGAGCAGCGTGGATGGCTACGGTAGGAGTGGCGCTATTAGCGTACGTCGCGGTGGGCTTGGTGGAGTTCATCGTCGATCGGGCGATCTCGAGCTCAGCTGCGGTCTCCTACAACCCACTCGGCCTGATCATCACCTTCCCGATGGTGGTGCTCATCGGATATTTCGCAGCGCGATTTCGTCCCAGAGCGCCCATTGTGCTGGGAGCGATGATGCTCCTTGCGGTCACTGTGATGACGGAGTCGACCACGGAGAGCACGCCGACATGGTACCGGATCGCGTACTTCTTCGTGGGGCCTGCGGCGGCGTTCATCGGCAGCGCCTTGCGTTCGCTTCGACCGCCCCGTTCCTAACTGAAGCAAGTTACGGATTCGGCAAAGTATTTCAGTTCCGTTCGACGGGCCATGTCTAACTCCGGTGGCAATCATGCCGCATCAGATTGCCATCGCAGACTAACCATATTGAGCGGAACGAAACCGTTAATACCGGCCGCATCCCTGAAAATCTCAAAGGCTAATCTCATTGGGTGCCAGTTTACTTGTCAAAGCACGGCGGGCGAAAGAAAGGTGCGAAAGAATCGAGGTCACTGTTTGGTCAGGCTTTGCCGTGGGGAGCGGTCTGCTGATTCTCGGCTGACAAATCCCCCACCCTGTACACATCAGGACGGGTGGCTACCGGCGGCGGATGTGCCCGACGACCGCCGGGCGAATTGGGGGAACTGGCGTTTCGGACACTCTGAGCGGATTCGAAAGCACCGATCCCCGCCAACCGGGAAGAGTTGTCTTCTACGAGCGTCATTGACAGGTTGGCTAATCGAGGTGCCGGTCAGGCGCATAGAAGAAGCGCTCGGGCTACCCATCAATTCTGTGCCGCGAGCCGGCCACCCAACCCACGAAAGCATAACGTGCGCCAGGAGCGGACTTGGCGTAGGTCACACTGCCGTCTCAGCGGCCAAAGGATCAGTGCAAAAGAGATTGTGCTTACTTCAGAACGACCGCTTTAGTCGTACCGCTGATCAGCGCGCCAACGTTCTAGTTGAGATGCGCTGATAGAAGGAGATCCGGATCGACTCCTTACCGCAGTTGGAACCATCGGGAAAAGAGGCGTCAACTATGGTAGAGTAGCCGACCATCCACTCGGCGCCATAACCATTGTTCGGGACGCACAGCTCACACTTAGATATACGTTTGCAGTACCTCGTCCACCGCCACGTCGCCGGTCGGATACTCCCCGCTTTCAAGCGGACTTCCCGCTTCCAGCAGCGCCTTGACTACTCGCGCGAACTCACCCTCTGGATGACGCTTCTCCATCAGGCAGTCATACAGCGCCCACCCAAGGGGCGTCGCATCCTGCCCGGGATCGCGAACATCCACCCGATGCCCACGTGTAATTAGCAGCTCCACAAGGTCACCCGAGCCCGCCCAAGCAGCATTGTGCAGCGGCGTGTAACCATGGCTGCGCTCCGGATGCGCCACCGGAAATCCCAGGTCCAGCATTAGCTTTACGGCGTCGTAATTCGTGTTCGTCTCCCAGCAATACTTCGCCACAAGCTCGCGATCGACATCCGGTAGGCCCGGTACGATCTCCGGATGCTCCTTCGCGATCGCCTCCGCCTCCCCACGCCTCGCCAATACGCAGTTCACCAACAACCGGGTCGCCATATCGCTTTCCGCGTACAGGAAATCGAACATCGCCTGATGCCCCTTCATCAGAGCGATTTGGTGCGGATAAGAATTAAAGCTCAGCGTCCACTGGTAGATCGTGCCGCCAAGCCCCTGATGGCCAACTGGTGGAAACTCCGGCAGCTTGCCGATCCGGTGCGCCAGGCAGCCCCGATCCTCCGCAACCAATCTCTCCGCCAGAGCCCCATCGCCTAGGGCAGCTGCCAGGAAGATGTCCGCCTTCGCGCCGCGCTCCACCAGGAAGCGCGCCACGTCAGGTGACTCACCGATGCGCCACTGCGCCGGTGTCGAATCGTGATCCTTGTCGCGGGCGTCAATTCGAGCCCCACGATCCAGGAGCAACGCTGCCACTGCCACCGTCCCCGCGCAATGCAGCGGAGTCCGCGCGTCCATCCCCTTCGCGTCGATCAGCGAGGGGTCCATAGCCAACATCTCCGCCAGCTTATCGGTCAGCCCTGCCCGTGCCGCCTCATGCACCGCCTGGTCCGCCCTTTGCTGCGCCATTCCGCAAGTGTACAACGACTCCACTCGTCGAACCTTCGCAACTCTGTCCAGTTTTCTGACAATTCGCTCACTGGCGATCTACTGGGACTGGGAATTGGAGCAGCACTCCCGCTCACGGCAGCGTGAGTATGCAACGGGATCGATGGCATGCGCGTAACAGGGGCGGGATCAGCGGCTGACCGAATTCGAGATCAGGGCCATCGATGTCACCGCAATTGGCGAGCACCGGCGTCCTGCGCATCCAGGAAGTCGACTTTTGGTGGCTCTACTCCCAATTGGCGCAAAAGCGTGGTTACCTGTCCTCGGTGATAGGTTTGGTGCTCCAGGAAGTGCACCATGATGCGCCAAAGGGCATAGGTCCATGTATTGCCCCGCGTACTCATACAGGTTATCTGCTGCTCCAGAGTCTCCTCGGGCAACTCCCTAAGATACCGCTTCATCTCCTGCTCCACGGCGTTCCACCGATCGCAAACAGCTGCGAGCGTAGGAAACGCTTCAGGTGCGAGCAACGCGCGGGGAGACCGTCCGCGCCAGCGTTCGAGCCAGAGCCACTCCACCGCCAACAAGTGAACCAGGGTGTCGCGCACGGAAGGAAAGCTGTTGCCCAGAGGGCGCAGAAACTGCTCGGATGTCAGTGCGGCGCAGGCCAGCAACTGCCGGTCCCGCGCCCAGTAGTGGTGGGCAAACAACTCCGTCAAAGCACATAACGAAATTGAACCGGCCATGTTTAAGTAAATCACGAAATCGCGTTCCGGCTGGATAACGTCAGATCTCGGTCCGAAGCATCCCGGCCACGACTAGCGCGCATTCCCTCGAACTCTTCCGCCGGGCCGCTTCCGATAGAGATCTGACGTAACACGAGCCACGGAAGGAGCCAGTGTCCCAAAACTGGTCCTTTGCGCCCCGAGCCGTGATCGCCTTGGGGAGGTGTAAACTGCTCGTAGGAGGCTGCACATGAATCGCTGGGATTTGCTGTTCGTTGCAGGCGTGCTCGCGAGCATATTTGTACCGATAATCTGTGCTTTTGTTCTGTCGGGAAAGCAACGGCGAGCAGCGCAGGACAGGGCGCGCGCGCGCCGTCTCGCCGAGCATAGGATGAATGCAAGACTCCTGAGATTCAACATTTGATTCGTTCCTAAAGTCTCTCCACAGCGTCTCGCAAAGGCAATTTGTGAGACGCCGACATAACTTCCGCTCGACACGGCCCGGTGGGCGATAGCAAGCGTTTCAGAACTCAGTCCCGGAATTTGGCTGCCCTAAGCAAGATTCACCTTGACAGTTTGCCGCCATGCGCGAAGTGACCAACTTTCGAGCAGCGCGCGATCGTTGGACGCCGCCCCGGGGCGCTACTCGGCCCGCAGCGCGTCCAGCGGATCCACGGCCGCGGCGCGGCGTGCTGGCAGGTAGCTCGCGAGCACAGCAGACGTCACAAGGACTACGGCTACGGCAGCATAGGTCAGCGGATCTAGCGGGCTCACCTCAAACAGCAGCGATTTCATCAGACGCGAAAGCCCCGCGGCAGCGCCCGCGCCGATGGCAATGCCCACGCCCGCCAGAATCAATCCGTTCCGCACGATCATGCCCTGCAACTCGCCGGGGTGCGCGCCGAGCGCCATGCGAATCCCGATCTCGCGCGTCCGCTGAGTCACCGCGTAGGAGATGACGCCGAAGATTCCGATAATTCCCAGCACCAGCGCCATCCCACCCGCGATTGCGAGCATCACCAGCGTGAAGGACGTCCGAGCCATGGAACGATTGTAAAGAGCCTCCAGGGTACGCACCTCGAACACCGGCAGGTTCCCGTTGACCGACCAGATCGCCTCGCGGGCTTCTTTGAGGAAGCTCTCCGTGCCCGCCCGGCTGGTGCGGACCAGGAACACGCCGCCGCGGGTGACCTGGACCTGGTTACCCCGGAAATTGTTCATTAGCGACGGCCAGTAGACGGTTGTTGGCGCATCCTGATGGACGCCGTTGGAGTAGACGTCGCCGGCCACGCCCACCACTTCCCGCCACGGTTCGCTCACCCCTTCGCGAATGCGCTTGCCTAAGGCCGCGGCCGGATCGCCCCACATCTCACGCGCCATGTTTTCGGAAATCACCGCCACCTCGCGCTTGTCGTAGAGATCGGTCCAGGTATAGTCGCGCCCAGCAATGAGCGGCGTGCCGATCGACTTGAAATATCCCGGCGAGACAAAGCGGAAACTGCGGATGGCCGCTATCTCACCCGACGTGTATACCTTGTCCTGCGCGTACACCACGTTACTGGCGTTGAACCCCTCGAGTGGAGCCGCGCTGCCGAATGACACCAATTCTACGCCCGGGATCGCCGCCAACTTGTCGACCATCGCCTGCTGGATCCGCATCACGCGATCCGGCTCCTTCACCTGTCCTTCCGGAATTGAGATGCGCAGCAACTGAATAGCGTCGGGCTTGGTGAATCCCGGAGCGATGTTTCGCAGTGCGTGGAAGGTTCGGAACATCAGGCCGGACGCGACCAGCAGCACCAGAGCCAGGGCCACCTGCACCACCACCAGAGTGTTGCGCGCGCGGTGCCGGTCGCGGCTCTGGCTCAGCGTGCGTCCGCCGCCGCGCAGAGCCCCGGCGAGGCTGGGACCCGCGTACTTGATCGCGGGAATCAGGCCGAACAACAGACCTGACACAAGCGACACCCCTAGTGCAAACACGAGCACCAGTGGATCGATACCGATTTCGCTCAAGCGCGGCAGCGTTTCCGGTCCGGAGGCCACGAACGCGCGCAGCGACGCATAGGCGAGCCCCAGCCCGAAGGCACCACCGAGCACCCCGAGCGTGAGGCTTTCGATTAGTAGCGCGCGCGCGATGCGACCCCAGCCGGCACCCAGAGCCGCGCGGATCGCGAGCTCCTGCTGGCGCCCTTCGGCCCGCACCAGCAGTAGGGTTGCGACATTGGCGCAGGCTATCAGCAGAACCAGTCCGATGGTTCCCATCAGGACCCACAGCACCTGCCCGATGTCGCCGACAACGTCTTCCCTCAGCTCGCGGATCCTCGGCGCCAGCCGAGCGTTAGCAAAGAACACTTTGTTGAATCCAGGCGGAGTGGGCCAGGTGTCCAGCCAGATCGGGAGCATGCGAGCGAGGTCCGCATTGGCCTGCTCGAAGGTAACGCCCGGCTTGAGTCGCGCGAGGCCCACGTAATTGAAGTTGCCCAGGAAGAGCTTGCTGCGGTCGAAGCGCTGTGGCAGAATCAGGTCCGGCGTGTTGCCGGAAAACTGGAAATCCTGAGGCATCACGCCGATCACTCGGTGCTGCTTCGAGTCCACTTCGAGCGTGCTGCCGACCACGGCCGTGCCCCCGCCGAACCGCCGCTGCCAGTAGCCGTACGTGAGGATCACGGTCTCTTCGGTGCCCGGTGTATCGTCGGCCTCGGAAAACCAGCGCCCCAGGGCGGGCTGCACGGCCAACGCGTCGAGCACGCCGTAGGTCACGAACATGGCTCGGAGTTGCTCAGGCTCGCCCACGCCGGTGACGCTTACCGTGCTGTTCGACCACAGGCCGAACTTTTCGAAAGTCCGGTTCTGCTCACGGTAAGTGAAGTACATGGTGGGCGCGCAGTTCAGTTTTCCAGTGAAGGAAGGGAGGCCGGGCGCCAGATGCCAGATGCCGGCCAGCCGATCGGCCTCGGGATATGGCAGAGGCTGGATCAGAACGCTGTTCACTACGCTGAAGATAGCGGTGTTAGCTCCGATGCCGATCGCGAGCGTCAGCAGAGCGATGGCGGTGAATCCGCGACAGTGCCACAGAGCGCGAACGCCGTAGTGGACATCCTGCCACAGTTGTTCAAGCCATACGATGCGCCAGACGTCGCGAGTCTCTTCCGCGATGCGTGTTTGGTTCCCGAACAAGCGCCGAGCCGCGAGCCGTGCTTCCTCAGGGTTGATGCCCTGGGCCGACCATTCGCGCGCCTCGATAGCCAGGTGCGCCCGCAACTCCTCATCCAGTTCCTCGTTCTCTCGCTTGCGCCGCCACCACCAAAGAATACGTTTCCACATTCGTATTACTCCTGCGAACGAAGTACGCGCCCCACCGTCTTTACAAAGAGCTTCCACCGGGATTCTTCAGCGGCCAACTGTTGCTTACCAGCGCTAGTTAGACGATAGAACTTAGCCCGTTGATTATTGTCGGTAATGCCCCATTCGGATTCGATCCAACCCTCACGCCGAAGGCGATGAAGAGCTGGGTAGAGGCTGCCGTGCTCCACCTGGAGCAAGTCGTCTGACCGCGTCCGGATAGCCTGCCCGATACCGTGGCCGTGTTGTGGTCCCCATTGAAGGGTTCGCAGGATGAGCAGGTCGAGGGTTCCTTGCAGCAAGTCGAGTTTCCCTGACATGGTAGTAGACATGCTACCACACCAGGTGGTAGCATGTCTACTAGCTTTGCTGGCGGGTAGCGTCAATTGCGACTCCCTGAAAGCAACCGTTGAATCTGGACGAAAGCGGCTCGCGAGGCGGGTGACGGGCTGTTCCGCGCGGTACGCGGCAGTTGCGTGGCTGGCGGCGTAGGTGTTTAGCGCTGGGCAAAGGCCGCGCGCAAGGCTCGGGCTTCCGTCAGCACTGCCTGTGCTGCAACCTGGCTTTCCTCACTGAATGCTAAAAGGCGAGAGTGATCTTTTTCTCCAAGTCCTGAATCGCGGTATTGGCGGAGGCGGACCAGGATGAAGTCACGAATTTCGCCGGCGTTGTCGACACCTTCGAACCGAGCCACGTGACTGTCGGACGAGCCCTTCCCGGAATCGCCTCCGGCCGAGTGCACCTCAACGTCGGCAAGCCCCAGAAGCTTCTGCAATGGACCCGACGAAAGCCGAACTTCCTGGATATTGGCGAAGGTGGTGGTGATCTCGTGCACGTTTAGAATGCCGCTTCGGATGCGCAGGCAACGGTCGGTAACCACGTACCAGCGAAGTTCGTAGTTCATGCTCTGCTGCAAGAACGTGAAGACTCCGGACACCAGGAAAGCAGTCACTAGCAACGCCATCAGCGCTTCGGCGATGAGCCGGCTCCAGGACGGGCCAGCCTTGATCGTCCGGGCTAGACCAAACAACACCGCTGCGAGCAAGATGACTACGCCGACGTTCGCCGAGAACCACAGTGCCAAACGCCAACGATAGTAGTTGCGGCCCGAGCGAAACACTCGGGCCGAGCCGCCTGATCCGTCGGGAGGCTGCGGTTCGGCGGGCATCTTCATCAGATGGAGAATATTCTTTTGCAGCCAGTGGATCATAAGGTGCCAAAAAGGAGAATGCTCAGGTTTTGCGGGCTTCCAGGACTTCGCGGATGGAGCGGAGTTCGAAGGCAATTTCGAGGAGAACGGCCTGGAGCGGCTCGGGCGCGGCGTTTGCAGGCGCCGGGGCAGCGGTGTGGCCGCCGCGCATGCGGGAATAGAGGAAGTCACGCATGGCCTCGGGGTTGGGGAGGCCTTCCAGAGTCATTTCCGAATCGGATGTACCGGCGGCGGTCTGTACTTCGATCCGCGTCAAGCCCAGCCAGCGCTCGACGACATTGGAATGCAGTTGAATGTCCTGAATGCGGGAGTAATTAAGCATGATCTCGTGGCGCATCAGGATGCCCCAACTCATGTGTATGCCATCTTCGTCGAACTTATAGCGCAGGGTGTGGTAACGGAAATAGAACAGAAGCATGGTCACGGGGAACGCGAACACGGTTGCCAGCGCTTTGAGGAAATACCAGGTCAGGAGCTGTTCGCGAGGCCGTTCGAGGCGAGCGATTTCAGGCGGGATGGGATCGCCGGGCATGACGCCGAAAGTTTATCAGGGGTAGCATCGCAACGACAACCTCTGGCCGTGAAAAATTCAAGGTGAGTCAAGTAGAAGCTTCCATTGGACAGCATTGGGGTTGCGAACCGGGCGCAACTGCAGCGCAAATCATGCGGAGGGAGTTTGTTAGTACCCGCTTCGCGGCCGTCTTCGCCACTCGCCAGATCGCTTGGGGCGTGATTCCACGTCCCCCAAGTTTGCCTATCCGGTTTACCCGCCGGAATATAGTGCCTGCGGCGATTTCAGCGCGCGGCCTCAAAGTGCTCCACGCTCCATTGTGCCGTCGAAACCCAGGTTCCCATCGCGGCCCAGGCACGTTGATCGAAATAGCTCGCGCGCAGGGGGAGGGCTTCGTGCGCGCCACAGCCTGCAGAGTGCTTGACATGGTTTGTGAACGCGAGGGGGCAACCTGGAAAATCAAAACGCTTGTAATGCATGAGGCTTGAGGCTGCCAGAGTTCACGTTGATAGAAGAGGCGGACAGTCGACGGTCATCTACTAGAACGCCGTTCGTGGCCAACTTCCCTATGGCCAACGATCCGGCCAAAATTGGAGTCAGTGATTAGCGGCTTTAGGGCGCAACTGATTACAACCGCCGCTCGCCAAACATTCAACGATGACGCGTACGCATTCGGCGATGGGTAGCCGTCCGGTATCAAGGATTTTAACATCAGCTTCTTCGGCTTCTTCTCGAAGATAACGAGCCTAATTCATCATGTCCCGGTTAGCTAGGTCTGGCTGCAACCGATCCGAGCAAAGTCTCTGGGTACGCGTAGCGTCATCACAGTCAAGAAGAATGACATGAGCGCCACTGATTTGGTTTTCGGTCAAGGCTTCCCTTATAAAGGCGATACGTAGCTGCCCTTCCCGCAGAACGGAAATTCCACGATCCAAAATTGTCCTAATCCGTCTCATTCACTGCAGCGTCATCGCTCGCTGCCACGCACCACCGGGTTCATGCCCGAGACCATATTCTGTGCGCATCTGCTCGACGGACGGCACTCCAATCAAATCAAAGAAATGAACCTCGCAGTCTGGCAGTCTCAGATTCTCGACGGAACGAGCAATAGTCGTCTTACCTGCGCCGGATCCTCCGGTAATCAACACGAAAGAACCCATGATCGGTCGAAGTATAACCTTAAGTTTGGCTTTTGAGCAAATGCTGAACCGCATTCGGACTGATTCAGGCGTCATGCCGGGGCTATTCCGTGCTCTGATCCAGAAGTCTCATCGTGGAGATCGGACCCTAGACTTCGCTGCGCTGCTGAGGTTCAGGCCGGGCTTGACAATACAATGATTCAGAACGGCTGCAGGTGACGCGCAGAGTGTATTTAAGAAAATGATTCAGACACTGCGCTTCGAGTGGCGTCACGGGGCATGTGACGGAAACCCGTGACACGTACAAGTACGTTTCCGCGCAAAGTGACCGAGTCGTCCATGGTGGCATTACGTGCGATCTTGACCGTCACGAGCGCGAACACCGCAATCGGTGGCCCGGCGGCGACCGTCAGGTGAGACGGTGTGTCACCCGCAGCTCGAGATGCGCTGGGTTCTAAAAGCGATTGCCAGCCTCGACTAGCCTGTCAGGCAGATGCGGCGCCAGACTTGTGTCCTTTCGGTGAGCCTGCACCGTCGGGCTTCGACCACAGGCCGCTGGTTCGCGACGTCTGACCTCTATATGTGATATATGTAGAAGCCATAGGCGTGCTCTTCGATGACGAAATCAGATCTACCCCAAGGAACTCTCGATCTGTTGATCCTAAAGGTTGTTGCGCTTGGACCTGTCCACGGCTACGCAATCACGCAACGTTTGCAGCAGGTATCGCGCGATGTGGTCCAGGTTCCCCAGGGATCTCTCTACCCTGCGCTGCACCGGCTCGAGAACCGCGGTCTGCTCAGCGCGGATTGGAACGAGACCGAAACCGGCCGTGAGGCGAAGTTCTATAACCTGACCAGGAAGGGGCGGGCACAGCTCGAAAAAGAGACCGCGAGCTGGGAGCGGTTGACCACTGCCGTCGGCCTCATTTTACGGCTTTCCGAGGGAGGCGCGAAATGAATTGGTGGCAACGGCTATCGCGGCGTCAACAGCTGGAGGAAGAACTGAATAACGAGGTGCGATTCCACATCGAGCAGCATGCGGCTGATCTGATGGCGCGCGGTATGGCCGCCGAGAACGCACGGCGGCAAGCCCGGCTGGCAATCGGAGGTCCAGAGCAGGTGAAAGAGAGTTGCCGGGACGCGCGTGGCACGCGCTGGCTGGAGGAACTGCTGCGGGACTCACGGTATGCAGCGCGAGTGCTTCGACAGAACCTGGGCTTCGCGGCAGTAAGTGTGCTGACCTTAGCCCTGGGCATCGGCGCGACCACAACGATTTTCAGTGCGGCGAACCCTATTCTGTTCGAGCCTCTTCCGTACCCTCATGCGGAGCGCATCGCAACAATCTCGTACGCGGGCGGCGATGGATCTCGCATTCCCCAGGCTTTCGGCACCTATCGCGAGCTCGCCGCGCGCAGCCGCTTGTTCGATGCCTTGGCTGTGTTCAAGCCATGGCAGCCCACATTGACGGGACCTTCCCAGCCCGAGCGGCTGGACGGACAACGCGTCACCTCGGCGTATTTCCATGTGCTCGGGGTGGCGCCGGCGTTAGGACACGACTTCGATCCGGCCGACGATCGGAGTGGAGGATCCAATTTGGTTATCCTCGGCAACGCGGTTTGGCAGCGGCGCTTCCATGGTGACCACACGATTGTTGGGCGCCAGATCACGCTCGACGACAATCTCTACACTGTGGCGGGCGTCATGCCTGCCACGTTCGAAAATGTATCGGCGCCATCGACTGAGATCTGGTCGCTGTTGCAGTATGACGCTTCGCTTCCCGCCAATGGCCCAGAGTGGGGGCACCACCTCAGCATGGTCGCACGGCTGCGACCGGGCGTCGCGATGGAGCAGGGAAAACGCGAGCTTGACGAAATCGCCCGCGGTCCGGTGCAGGAGTTCCCCCGACCCCCCTGGTGCTCTATGAACCACGGTGTGATTGTAAACCCCTTGCAGGATGACATAACTCGCGGCGTCAAGCCGGCGTTGCTGGCGCTGTTTGGTGCTGTAATCCTGGTGCTGGCTATCGCCTCCGTGAATGTCGCCAATCTTGTGTTGGCTCGCGGGGCGCAACGGCGCAGTGAGTTCGCCATGCGGACTGCACTGGGAGCCGGACGAACTCGCCTAGTCCGACAGTTGCTCGCTGAGAGCCTGCTGCTAACCCTGATGGGCGGTGCTCTGGGAATGGCCCTGGCGGGAATCGGCGTACGCGCGCTGGTGGCCCTTAGTCCACCGGACCTGCCGCGGCTGGCCGCCATTCAGTTGAATATGCCGGTCTTCATCTTCGGCTTTGCGGTGACGGTCCTGATCGGGCTCGCCGTCGGGCTCACCCCGGCACTGCATGTGTCGCGGGGCGACTTGCATATCGGGCTACAGCAAAGTTCGCGGCGTTCCGCCGGAGGTCAGCAACGGACGCGCCGGGCTCTGGTCGTCACCGAGGTCGCGCTCGCGCTGCTACTGCTAGTGGGCGCCGGCTTATTACTCCGCAGTCTCCAGCGCCTTTTCGCCGTCGCTCCGGGCTTCAATCCATCCCATGTGCTGGCCATGCAGGTGCAGGTCTCATCGTCCCGCCGGTTCCCCAACAGCACGGCGATTCACCGGTTTTACGCTCAAGCGCTGGATGCTGTCACCCGCGTCCCGGGTGTCGAACGAGCAGCCTTCACCAGCCAGTTACCGCTGAATGCCGACTCCACGGAAATATACGGCGGGCATTTCGAGAACGACAGCAATCCCAGCGATAGCAGCGCGGCGTTTCGATCGGCAGTGACTCCGGGCTACTTCGAATTGATGGAAATTCCGCTCATCCGCGGCCGATCATTGGACCCGCGCGATATGGAGCCCAGTGCGGCGAGGCCGGTGCTGATCAACCAATCGTTTGCGCGGCGCAAATTCGCCGGCCAGGATCCAATCGGCCGGCGGGTCCGTTTCGGCGGACCGGACAACCGTCCGTGGGATGTCATCGTGGGCGTGGTCGGCGATGTGAACCAGATGTCCTTGGCGGCCGGCCAGGCGGACACTATCTACGTCGCGACTGCCCAGTGGCTCTGGGCCGATAACCCGCTGTGGTTGGTCGTCCGGTCTCACGGAGACGCAGCGGCGCTGGCTCCGGCCGTGAAGCAGGCCGTCTGGTCGGTCAACAAGGACCAGCCAATCGTACGCGTGGCCACCATGGAGTCGATAGTGATGGCATCCGCGGCACAGCGGCGTTTCGCTCTGACCTTGTTCGAAGCATTCGCACTGGCGGCTCTCCTGCTCGCAGGCATAGGCATCTTTGGCATCCTCTCTAGCAGCGTGACTGAGCGTATGCGCGAGCTCGGTGTGAGGTCGGCGCTCGGCGCTTCCCGTGGTGACATACTCGCACTGGTTATTCGCGAAGGAATGACGCTTACCGCGCTCGGTGCCGCACTGGGGCTGGGCGGGGCAGTGTTTGCAAGCCCCGTCCTCGTAAGCCTGTTGTTTGAAGTACCCCGACTCGATCCGATAACGTATGTCGGTGTGGCAGCATTGTTGGGCGGAGTGTCTGGGGTCGCATGCGCGATACCAGCGTGGCGCGCGATGCGGGTCGATCCGGCGATCACATTGAGGGCGGAGTAGTAGCGATAGACGTAGGCACGCGGGATTGCAGCAGCGGCTGGAAGTCGGGATCCGGCTCGCGCTCGGTGCCCAGCCCGGGACAGTAAAGGGGATGTTCGTGTATCGTGGGATGGTTCTCTCGGGCATCGGGATCGTGCTGGGGGTGGCGATTGCTGCGGGGTTGACACGATTGATGTCGTCGCTGCTATTTGGGGTCAAACCTGTTGACGCTGCCACGTTCGCGACCTCGGCGGGTGTTTTGATGGTTGCGGCGCTTGCCGCAAGTTACATCCCCGCCCGCCGCGCTGCGGCCGTCGACCCCGTGGAGACACTGAGAGGGCAGTAGCGCCCTCGATGCTGCGCCAGAAACGGCCTTGGGATCGACTGATGCCAGTTGAACGTCGCAACGATGGGTGGGCCTGCCAACTCAGGGTAGCCAGCGCGAGGTTTTGGATTGTGTCCTCAAGCCGTTCGCTGCAGATGGCCGTGGATTGGCTGCATAAGGCCCTTCGCGATGCCCTTTCAGGCATAAACTTGGCTAAGACTCCAATGTCTTATTTTCGGCAAGCCCGCTCGGGCGATTCCTGGTGGATCGCCGCCCTCTGGCTCGCCGTCGGGCTCATCACGGCCACGCAGGTGGTTGTGGGGATGGCTGCCGTCGGGCAACGGCTCGACTGGATTGCGCTGTTCTTCACGACCGTCGCCGCTTGGCTGATATTGCCGTTTGCCACTCCGGTCATCCTCTCACTGAGCCGCAGATTTCCGCTGGCGAAGGCGGGCGACTGGAGAAACCTTCCCGTGCATCTGACTGCTGCACTCGGGTTCGGGGTCGCGCACATCGTGTGGTCCGCGACTGTGGAATGGATCTTCAACCCGCTCGCTCTCCAACCGCACGCATCCTTTCGCGGGGTGTTCTTCACCACGCTTTATATGCAATTCCACACCGGGATTATCATTTACGCAGCCACGGTGGCGATCGGAAGCACCTTAGATTTCATACGGCGTTTGGCTTACCGCGAAGCGGAGGCGGCGAGACTCGCTGGCGAGTTGTCGAAGGCGCAGCTGGATGCGTTGCGCCGCCAGTTGGAGCCGCATTTTCTGTTCAATACGCTGAACGGAATTTCTGGGCTGATAAGGGAAAATCGGAGCGAAACCGCAGTCGAAATGATCGCGGGTCTGAGCGACCTGTTACGGCGCGTTCTGGAAGGCTCCGGCCGGCAACTCGTCCCGCTGGCAGAAGAGGTTTCATTCCTCGAAAGCTACATCAAACTGCAGGCGATGCGCTTTGGCGACCGGCTGAAGGTTGCTGTGGATATACCGCTTGAGCTTTACGGCGCTCTGGTCCCGCCTCTTGTTCTGCAGCCCATGGTAGAGAACGCGATCGTCCATGGGATCGGAAAAATCATGGAAGGCGGAGAGATCCGCGTGACGGTGCGCGAGTCAGAAGGAATGCTTTCGATCTACGTCTACAATGACGGTCCGGCCCTCGCACTTGCCGGGGGCAACACCACCGGGGTCGGTCTGTCCAACACCCGCGGACGGTTGGTCACGCTGTACGGAGCGGGAACCAGCCTGGTGGTTCGGAGCGGCGGCGCGGCGGGCGTTGAAACGATTATCAAAGTTCCTTACAGGCCCATTGCTTATGGGATGGGAGCGTGACTCCTCGTTTGATCGCGCACAACGGCACCGACGGCCTGTGCGCTCCTATAGGTGCGGTCGTCGTGGATGACGAACCGCTGGCGCGCGCCAATATCGTTAGCCTGCTGCGGACGGATCCGGAAATTGTGATCCTGGGAGAATGCAGTTCGGGCATCGACGCAGCGAAGGTGGTGCGTGAACTGCGGCCCTCGCTGCTGTTTCTGGACGTGCAGATGCCGGGCTGCGATGGATTCGGTGTGCTGGAAGCGCTTGGCGCCGATGTGCCTCCGGCGGTGGTGTTCGTTACGGCCTATGACCAGTACGCGTTGAAGGCCTTCGAAGCGGAAGCACTCGATTACCTGCTCAAGCCATACGATAATGCGCGGTTTTTCCGTGTGCTGTCGCGTGCCAAGGCGCTCCTGGCGCGGCGCCCCGCGGAACCCCGCCGCTTCGAGAGAATCATGGTCAGAAGCGCCGGCCGGATTTCGTTCTTACGTGTGGAGGAGATCGACTGGATTGAAGCGGCGGATTATTATTCGTGCCTGCACGTCGGAGCGAGAACCCACCTGTTGCGCCGCAGCATGGCGGAACTCGAGCGCGATCTGGAGGCGGAGCGCTTCTGCCGCATTCATCGATCGACCATTGTGAATCTGGCGCGGGTGCGGGATCTGTGTTGCGATGTCGGCGGGGAATATGAAGTTGTGTTGCGGGATGCGACGAGGTTGAAGGTCAGCCGCGGATATCGGGAGAAACTACAATTGGCGATTCAGGAGATAGGCCAGATACGATTCCCCGACTAGGCCATATGAAATCGGCCGAATAAACGCGGAGCTTAACGCTGCGCAATGCAGTAAATCCACGGAGCCGTGCAGGGAACGGACTGGATGCACCGGGCATTGTCCCCGATACTGGGACCACGATGCCCAAGATGGCAAATACAGTCCTGCTCATTTCGACAACCGTTGACGATGTGAGCTCTGGTGTGCTTGGTCCGAGGTCCATGCCCCGAAACGAATGTCTGCGGCCCCGGAGGCACGCACTCGTTGTGACCCTTCGCCACCACGTAAATCGCAACTTGACCCTTGCGCTAACCGCATGGCTCTTGGGAGGTCTCAGTATGCCTTTGGCTGCACAATCTACGTCCTCTCCGGCGACTGCGGGGCCGAGAACGTTGATGCAGGCGCCTATGGGCGTCACAAGCAATGCTCCGCAGCACATCGACGTTCTCGAGGAAATCCAAAATCTTCAACAGGACTGTGTGGGAATTAGCGGATTTCGCGCTGAATATAAGACCACGGCGGACGCGGTTGCGCACGCCGGCGCTGAACCTTTTCGTGCAACGCCTGGACCGCCAAGCGCAATCTCAGTGCAAAGATTGCGTCACCATCCCCCAAAAACAGCGCGAAAAGCATTTGCCCTGGGAGTGACAGCGCAGCGAAAGGGCCAGCAAGCCGAGGCCATCAAGCATTTCACCACGGCTGTGAGCCTGGACCCTTTGTATGTCGAGGCGCGTGCGGAGTTGGGCGTGCTGTACGCGCGGACTGGTGAAATTTCGAAAGCTTTAGAGCAATTCGAGCGGGGATTAGAGCTGGATCCAAACTCCAGCGTGCTGCACTTCAACCGGGCCTTAGCGTTGTTGTCGCTCGGCAGGGCGGCGGAAGCAGAGAGTGAAGCCCGGCGTGTTCTCGCGCTCAATCCACAGGATGTCCACGTCAACCACCTGATTGAATTGGCGGTATTCGCGCAACGTGGTGCTAGCGTGGAAAGGTAGCAGGCTGCGATTCCGGCATTTCTTATGACCACACAACACGAAGCAGTCAGCAGTTCCATCCTCGCGTTCGCCGTTTTCTTTTTGGGTGGCTTCAGCCCGCCCCTGCTCGCGCAAACCCCTGCCGCCCCACCTGCCATAGCGACGAAAACATTGATGCAAGAGCCGCTCGGTGACACCGCCGATCCGAGGGTGACCGTGCTCGTCCTCCCCATACCCGGCGGGCTGACCGCTGGAGCACACACCCACAAAGGACCTGTCTTCGCTTACATCCTGCAAGGAGACATCGAGAACCAGGTCGATCCGGATCCGCCGAAGGTCTACCACGCTGGCGATTTTTTCTTTGAGCCTACGATGCATGTCCACCGGCTTCTTCGGAACCTGAGCAGCAGTGAACCAGCGAGGCTTCTCGTTTTTGAAGTTGGAGACACCGGCAAGGCAAATCCCGCTATCAAAACGCTCCTGCAGGAGCCGGCAGAAGTCGCCAACCGTGAGGCGCGCCTAATTACTGTTACTCTGGCCCCTGGGGCAGCACTCCCCGGAGCGCACAAGCACTCAGGGCCGGTCTTCGCCTACATCCGGAACGGAGAGATTGAGAATCAGGTCGATCCAGACGCCCCAAAAGTCTACCGCGCGGGCGATGTCTTCTACGAACCTCCCATGCATGCTCACCGGCTCTTTAGGAATCTGAGCCAAACGGAGCCTGCCGAGGTCCTCATTTTCCAGATAGGCGAAAAGGGCCAGCCACTTGCGATGGGTGTTGAGAAATAGTGGAAGCCAAGCTGAAGGAGAGAGCAGTGAAAAAACGGAACCGGTACATCGTCACCACGCTCTTGCAGGCCGGAATCGCCATATCGGCCTTTGCTCAGACTCCGCCCGCGACACAACCTCAGACACCACCGGGGATGATGCCCTACGTGGCAATCCTCGAGCCCCAATTCATTCCCGCTGCGGATGCGAGTTTTCTTCAGGAAGATAACATCCTGATCGGCATAGCCAGCGGCAACGTGGCCAAGGCTTTCCCGGCGGCGGACCTTGCGCAGCATGGCTCGGTGAACGACCAGATGCCGGACGGGCCCGTCGAGGTGACCTGGTGCGGTACCTGCAATACTGGCGCGGTGTTTCGCGCCGTATTCAAGGGGCAGCTCCTGCATTTCGACTACGACAGCATGGTGGGCGCCAACGAGGTTCACAAGGATCGCGAGACTGGAAGCCGCTGGCAGCAATCAACAGGAGAGGCGATCTCCGGCCCCCTCAAGGGAAGCTTCCTCGAACTGTATCCCTTCGTTCGGACCACATGGAAAGAGTGGCGCAGGCGCTATCCCAACACGATGGTTCTCGAGCCCTTGCCCGGATATGACGCGCTGATGCCGACCATGAGGAAGTTTCAGAGAGCGAACAGGGTGTCGAACGGGGAGGGGGAGGCGCCGAAGACAGCGTTCGGCCATGACGATCGGTTGCGTCCGAAGGAAATTGTGGCCGGTTTACGGATCGGGACCGAATCCCAAGCGTATCCATTCTCCCAGCTGCGAATCGCGCGCGTCGTGAATGACCGCGTCGGCGGCGTGCCCGTATTAGTGGTTCATCAGCCGTCATCCGATACGACGACGGCGTTCGACGCGCGGGCTAAAGGCAAAGTTCTCCGGTTTCAGGCCAAGGATGCCGACGCTGGTTCGATAGTCGATCTCGAGACGCGCTCCACATGGGACGCCTATGGACTCTGTCTCCTGGGCCCGCTGAGGGGAACCAAGCTGAAAACCCTGATTCTCGTCCCGGAATTCTGGTTCGCGTGGTCGGAGTTTCACCCGGAGACCCACGTCTTCATGGTTAACGATAATCTGCCGTCGACGCCAGGGAAATAACCGTGCCCTATTTTTGAAATCGGGTGCCCGCCGCACCTTGCAAGCCGGGGGAAGGCCATTGCTGCCCGGTTAGCTGGAACCTCACTAAGAAAATCTGATACGGTGAGTCGAAAACCGAATCTCGATGAACCCTCGATCCTTCCGTATGAACTCCAGTCAGCCAGACGCCGCGGAGGTAATGCGCCAGAAACTACAGACGGACCTGCGCGCTGCCATTAAAGGGCGGCAAACCCTTGATGTGGCAGTCCTACGGGGGCTCATTGCCGCCATAGACAACGCTGGTGCCGTGCCGCTGGCCGCCAAGTCGGAACCGACTCAACACGAAGTCGAGCGGCGCCATCTGGACTCAGGTGAGGTCCAGGCAATCCTACGTCACGAATACGAGGCTCATCAAACAGCCGCGAGCGAGTTTGCTCGCCTGGGCCGCAGCGTTGAGACCGAGCGGGCCAATTTCGCTATGGCCGTAGTGAGTCGTTATTTGTCCATCAGAGAAGATAGCGATTCCATCAGAGACGTCCAGGGTACGTGAATCCGATAGGCCGCGCCCATAGTTACCGTTTCCACCAAGAAGTTCAGGAAAAACTGACCTGAACGCTGCTCCACTAGTCACCGAAACGCCCCGCTGTCACCCGAGCGCGGGCGTTCCACAGCGCCGCTGCCTTCGGCTTCCATTCGTCCCTCAGACTAGGATTTTGGCGAACGGTCAGGTCGTCCAAATTAGGCGATCATTCCCAGCCGTCATGACGCCGGTTCGTGCCAGCCACGGAGATCGTTTGGTCGATACATCGCCGGTGCGTTAAAACACTATCGGCTCACCAATAGGGCTGGCAGATGCCTTGGTTGAGTAAGAAGCGCGGCTGGGTGCCCAGATGGGCAGCGGGCGCCCCGGCATGCTGCAATAAGGAGTGCATCAAGATCACGTCGCCAGACGATGCAGTGTTCTCCAGGACTTGGAGCGGTATCCCATCCACCTCCTCGAGACGCTCGTGAAACCGCGCGATTCGCGCTGCCGCATTTCCCGCAGTGCTGAGATCCCGAAGGTACGGGTGTCGTTCGAGCGATTGACGGAACTGCGCGCCTCGGGTTTTGGGCGGAGCTGGATTCTCTTGAAACCACCGATGCACCAACCGATGCGATCCGCTTAAGATGTTCACGCCACCGCAACGTGGTCCGACGTCGGTGAGCATCGCGTGTATTTTAACGCCACAAGCCGGCGACAGCTGGCCCGCGTAATCGCCGTCAATGTGCCAACCTGTGCTTGGAATATCCCATTCACGCCCAACGGGGAATTGCAGGAAGAACGCGCCCCAATCCCGCGGTTTCTGCCAAGGCTGGCCCTCCAGCACCTCATCGATCGCCTGGATGGTGCGCTCCGTCCCAATCGTGCGAAAAGCGGGGTCGGTCCTCAGGTATTGCAGGTGTACGGGCCGCGCAGTTGTCCAAGTTGACGGGTCGTGGCGAAGGATTCCGGCCTTGGCCAGCGCGGTCCAAATAACGTCACATATCGCGGCCGCGTCCTGGGGACTAAAAGCAGCGGGAATGCGGATCCACCCATGGGCCCGAAAGTGTTCCAACGGGGACGGATGCGACGGGAACATATCTGAGATCAGTTTTCTCCGCTCATGCTTGTTTCGTGAGCAACTAGGGCTGGCGGCTCGCCGGTGGTACTATGCCATTCAATCTGAGATACACCACCAATTGCCCATAGGTGTCCTGGCTGTGCATCATGAGGAAGTAGAGAATCCTTTGTCGGCTCGCCATGGGTCCCATGAACCAAGGTGATTCAACGCGACCTGTCAGCTGCTGATCGCTAAATTCCTTGATAACCGCAATCCCGTAGTCACCCACCTTCTGTACCGCGCCCATCGCTTCGGTTTTTGAAGTGGCCTTCGGATCGATTGCCGGGGGCGGCGTTTTAGCGCCCAGCCCCTGTAGCAAACTGACATTCACTTGGGCCACATGTAGCACGCGCTCGCCGAAGCTCTGTTCTTCCGGAACGGGTTTGAAGCCGTATTTGTCCTCCGGCATTGCACGGGCGAGCCCGTAGACCATCACGTTATTGCGCGTCCAATCGTTCTGGATCTCGCAGGAAAGATTCGAACAGGCTCCCAGGAAGCTGGGCGGCGTTTGCGTCGCCGGTTGCTGCTGCGCCTGCATCGCGCCCCATCCTGCGATCATCGTCAGAATTCCAAAGGTTCTTATATGCAACATGTTTCATAGTCTAGTCTTTTCCGGCGAGGCTATGCAACCATGTGCATAATGTTGCGTGAAGTCATTCTCACGGTGCTGGCTCACCGGCCCATGACCGGTTATGAGATTGCTCGGAACTTCGATCAAGTGTTGTCGCACTTCTGGCGTGCGTCTCATCAGCAGATTTATCGGGAGCTGGCGCGGATGAACGGCGACGGGTACGTTGTGTTTCGCGCCGTGGCCCAGTCGGGCAAGCCCGAAAAGAAACTGTATTCGCTCACCAAGGCGGGGCGCGCAGTACTCAAAGAATGGGTCGCCGCCCCAACCGATCTGCCTCGCCCGCAGAACGATCTGTTGGTGAAACTGCTAGCTGGTCTTATGGTGAATACCCCGGCTCTAAGACAGGAAATCGCGCGCGTTCAGGTCGAAACCGAAACGTACCTCAAACAACTCCGGTCGATGCATGAGCAGTGCATTGGTCAACCTATGGAGACAGGTTACGACCGCGCTCTCTACCTAGCTCTTCGGCGGGGAGTCCTAATGGTGGAGGCACAAGCGAATTGGCTCCGCGAGGTAAGCGAGTTTCTGTCCGAGAAACACAGGAGAAGAGCCCGAACATCCGGCGGTTCTAAAGACGTTGATTCAAATGTGTCGAAGCTTCGCGTTCGAACCTGACTCGCAAGAAACGGGAATTGGCGACCTGGAAGTCCAGGCGCCGGCATTTGAACCCCCATGACCTTGCGGTCGGACGATTTTGAGTCCCTTAATTCTGCTCGTAACTTTCTGATACCGTCGTGACATAAACTGCGAACTGTGTGAAACTGTGTAAGTCACTGTGTAAATTCGCGTTTTGCGCCTACCCTGCGATGGCCCTCCGGTGCGTCAGATTTGATCGCCTCATACCGGGCGGCCCGACTATCCTTTTCGCGTCGCTATGGGGCGAATTGAGAAATCTTCGGGGCAATTGCCGCGCAGTACCTCATCCAACGAGATCTGGGTGCGGCGGCCGGGCGCGGGCTCTTCTGCGTTTTCCGGCAGCCCCCTTCCGATGATCACGGGAACAATGGGCTTTTTTCAGCGGCATGGGACCGGGGTCAAGGGCGACGCGGCTGGTTTTGGCCGATGCGCCGTTCGATGCTTTCCTCACGGCGCATCCCTTGATGCCGGACACGGGCTGCTTACGCTCGATGAAGGCGGAAAGGGGCAGCGGCTTCCTGGGCCTGCTGGTCGGCGAATTTTTTCACCAGGTCCTCCAACTTCGGATCAAAGTGCGATCGGGGACAAGCTGTCCCGTTCTTCGAGTTCCTCACGCAGCCATGCGATCGCCGTCCGTGAATTCTCCGGGCTTGTTGAGTTCGATGTGTTCGAGGATCTGGACGTGGCCGGCGACCTCGGACATCGTCATCTCCGAGATCTACTTTTCGGGAGGATCGTCAATCGATGCCGCAGGCGTGCATGTGGGTTGCCGTTATGTCAAAATTATGGCCATCTGCGGCTCCGAAGTGAAGGCGGAAGATCCGATGACCCCATGACGGATGGAGACCGTCCAATGGTCGAACCGGTCTCGGCGATCCTCAGCTCGTAACGGCGATGATGGTTCTTTTCGGCGTGAGGAGCTTCAAAAGCAAGCGACAGTAAATTCTCCATCGAACAACTCCTACTTCGCCGTTTTCTTTCGGTCTATGAGTTTTTGCCCATCGGGACGCAGGGTGCCGTCGGTGCGACGTGCCGGTAGAGAGTTTGACGCGTCACGCTATCGCTGCGCAAAGATCCCGTCCAACGATTGGCCCGCCTTCGCGCGGGCCTTCGAGGAGGCCGAGGAAGCGGCTGCGTCGTTCGCGACGATTAACGAATTCGCCTTACCTCACTTCAGTAGAGCTAGTTGCTCAAATTCCCGTGAGCCGGTAGCGTCTAGCGTTAGGTGGGGGGCAACGGCGGCTCTTTCACCCCATAGAAGCCGATCAGTCCAGTGTTTTCGTTGCCGCGAATCGCAGTCGCACATAGTCAGCGATCCAGGTTCCGTTACCATCCTGGAGCTGAGGTGCCAGAACCGTCTTGATCTCATCAAGATATTCCTTACGAGACTGGGGGGACTGTCCTTCCAGGAAGCTAAGAGCAAACGTCTCCAAGTAACCAATGATGTCGCCGGGCAAGGGAGTAGGCCGGGGGATCAGCGCGATGCTATCGACGCGGAATCCTGCCCGCTCGAGCCTGGTAGCGTAGTCACCAGACGTCGGAAAATACCAGGGGACGCGAGATTCGCCATCAGTTCCCCTTCGGTTCAGGGCTTCGACCAAAGCGGTCTTGATCTTGCGAATGCACCCGTGGCCGCCACATTCGGCGACAAACCTTCCGCCTGGCTTCAGAGATCGATGCACTCCTGCGATCATCAGATCCGCCCGCCTGATCCAGTGCAAGACAGCGTTACTAAAAACGGCGTCGAATTCCTCTTCATATGGCAGGTCTTCCCCGCTCATCGTGCGCGCGTCAAGGCCGAGCTTCCTGGCAGCTTCGACCTGTAGAACGCTGGAATCGATGGCAACAACATCACAGCCAAGCTCCACGAGTCTTTTCGTAAGCACCCCGTCTCCACAGCCAAGGTCGAGGATCCTTTCGCCGGGCCTTGGTGCTAATAACTCCAGTACGGCCGAACCCAGATCGGATACGAATCGGGCGTTGGTCGCGTAGGTTGCTGGATCCCAGGATTGCGCGGTAGACATCACGACAATCGTAACAGTTGGAACCTCTCTCTCATCGTTGAAGCATGACACGCTCGCCCGCTGCGAAGCACCGCAATGCCGGCGGCATACGCGCGGCGATGCTCCTCGGTCCAGGGCGGGCCCGGCGGGCGCCCAGTGACACTGACGAACGACTCCATTTCGCGGACAGCAACCTGTAGGCTCGCTGCCGCGCGGGGGATTTCCTCGCCCCGCGGGCAGCGGTGCACCTTAATACCAAGGCTAGTTGCCGCATCGCACAGCGCTAACTGATAGATCATGCCGTCGGCGGCGCCTTGGAGTCGGTACGACTGCCGTACCACGGCTACGGTGTTAGGCAGATCGGGAAACATCGGCTCGCGAATCGCCAGCGCGACCACCCGATAAGCGGGTGCAAGATACGCGACGATCTCGCGCAACGCACGCGACGTGCTCTCGGCCACGGATCGTCGCACCCGCGCGATGAGAGCATTCGCTTCATACACACTCAGAGCGAGCGATTCGTGGTGATACGGCATAGTCGGCAACCCCGCACCGATCGTGGTCACCCGCCGTCGCTCGACAACGCCCGGCACGTGGCCCAGCGCTGCCACACACACGAAATGGGACCAACCGCCGCGATGATGCATGGTGCAGAGGTCACGTTCGTCTCCCTTTGCGTTTACCGCCGCCCGTCAGATGAGGCCGAAGCACCGCGTCCAGATCCTCCTGCAGCCAGTCGGCCGCAGCACCTTCTCGATACAGCGCCCAGCTCAGAAACGATCCTCGAAGCGTAGCCTCGATCAACCGGGCGAGCGCCCGAACGTCAGTCCCATCCTGTAACTCACCCGCGGGAATCGCATCGGTAAGCAGCTGTTCATACCACACTCGCGCGCTGCGCGACATCCGCAACAGGTGACGCCGCAGCGCCGGATCGCTGAGATCGTTGAGCAAATAAGCAAGATTCCGGGCCGCGGCGCGGGGCGAGTCAGCTAGTGACGCATACATGTCTGCCGCAGTACGGAGCGTTCCCAAGGGCGATGATGACCGTGGCTCAGAGGCGGTCAGACCGGCGTCGCTTGTCACCGCCGCATGACGTGCGTGCGCCAGAAGCATCGATCGTTTGGAGCCGAACCTCTGCACGAGCGCGCTCGCTGTGACGCCTGCCTCTCTCGCAATCTCCCGCAGCGTCAGTTCCGCAGGGCCACGACGCAACATCACGCGCACCAACGCTGCAAAGACATCTGCATCTTCCACTCTCCGTCGTCGTCCCCTCATATAGGTTGAATCCGATTGCGCCGGACCTCCGGCTTGACAATATCTAAACACACGTTTAGTTTTGATACAAGGAGAAAGAAATGGAGAGCGGACAATCGCGAGTGACGATTCATATGGCGGCGAGTCTCGACGGTTTCATCGCCGGACGCGACGGACGCGTGGACTGGCTCGAAACATCGGATCGCTTTGAAGGCGGGGAAACACTGACGCCCGAAACAGTCCAGAAGTACCTCAAATCAATCGACTGCTACGTGATGGGCTCGCGAACGTATGAAACGGCCCTCAACTTCGAAGCCAAGGGGCTCGGATGGTCCTATGGCGACAAGCCGACGTTTGTTCTCACGCGCCGCAAACTTCCGAAAAACAGAACCACCATTGAGTTTTGCACGGGCGATCTCCGGTGCCTGGTGGAGGAGAGGCTGAAACCGCGGTTCCGCAGCATCTGGTTTGTCGGCGGTGCTCAAGTCGCTGGTGAATGCCTGCGTCTCGGGCTCGCCGACGAAGTGCGCTACTCGATCGTGCCAATGGTAATTGGGAGCGGCATTTCGTTTTTCCAAGGGCTCAGCCAGGACGTCGCTCTGCACCTTGTCGAGACGAAGGCTTACACAAGTGGAATCGTGGCGCTGCGCTATGAGGTGCGGAAATAGTGCCAAGGTCGCTCATGATCCGTCATGCCACGAATCGCGCAGGTGTTCAGGAACCGGATTGGGAACTTCTTGGGCCATGGCGGACTCACTAGGTCTCGACGATGTGATCATTCGACTATTCAGGCCCCCTGATCAGGAGCCGGTGCGAGCACTGATTCTGGCGGGCCTAGAGGCGCGCTTTGGCATTCTGGACCTCGCTTGTAACCCTGATCTTGATCAGATCGCGCAGACCTACCGAGAAACGGTGTTGGTGGCCGAACGAGCGGGAGGCGTGATCGGCTGCGGCATGCTCTACAGAGAGGATGGAAGCGATCTGGTCGGGCGAATCGCGCGCGTTTCAATGGCGGGATCGGTGCAAGGGCTTGGACTGGGCCGCCGAATCTGCGAAGCATTGATCGAGCACGCTCGGCAGCGTGACTTTCACAAGCTCTTAGTGGAAACCAACGAAACCTGGAGCAGTGCGCTTGGCCTCTACCACGGTCTGGGCTTCACGGAAATGCATCGGGTTGCGGCGCCGGACCACGAGTGTCGTGACGTGCATATGGCGCTAGACATGATAGCTAAGCTAGCGACTGTGCATGATCGGAATTGGCAAAGCACGTTCCTTAAGGTTGCGTGCATGAACGAAAACACAACGATAACCGCCTCCGTCAGCCTGCAAAGCAGATCCAGTTGCCGTCTGGATCGAGCACTGTAAACGCCGACCCGCCCCAAGGTTGCTTTCCGAGCGGCTGAACAAAATCTACTCCCGCAACTTTGTACTCAGCGAATAGATCTTTGATGTTGTCGACATCGACAAAGGCTGACAATACCCCGTCCTCTCGTGCGCGCACGTCGGGAGTAATGATTGGTTCGTGGACGAAGCGCAGGTGAAGACGAGCAGCACCACGGCTAACCGAGGCATAGAACGGCGGATGGCCGTGCAGGAAATCGATCGCAAAGCCGAGCTTGTCGCGAAAGAAAGCAGCCGAGGTTTGCACATTCGAGACGAAGACCACGGGCATGGCTCCCCTAAGCACAGGGCCCGCAGGCACAGCTTGAGCGGTCAAGTGGGGGATCGATCCACCGGGCACGGCCACACCTCTCTTTCTCGATGCAAATGTACTACTTTCCTTCAATGGAATACACCAGGAGCACATTTCCCGGCATGCCGCCCCATTGGTTGAGCCCGAGTTTACAAACAACATTCCGTTGACAATGACCGGTCCTCATCGAGCCTCCGTGTCCCGGCTTGCCGCTGAGGTCTCTAATTGGCGGGCAGTATCGGTGTCCCACAGAATCTCACCGGCTTTTATCGAATAGTGGCGTCTCAGGATAGCAACCTTGTTGGCAACCTGCCGTGATCGACATCTGCGCGGTGCGTGTCGAACACTCGGCGAGCGTCATGATTTGCTGGCGAATTTGATTATAGCGGCCGCGGCGCCCAACTCAGTCAACGTCTGCTGTACATCGGCTGGTTCGACTTTGCGCGGGTCCGCAGGTAGTGCAGCCGTTTATCCAATCCGCCGGCTTTGTCAGACATTCCGCCGCTCGGCCAACGGAATGACCGGGAATATTTTGTTATTGAAAACCGGCCTCTCCCACCCGGGCAGCCTCTGGTGGCCGACTTCGTGCAGTTCGATTTCCCGAAAAGGGTCAGTACGTATAATCGCCCACGATTCGTTTAACCTTTTCGAGTGCATCCCGCAACGCGTCCATTTTGACGGAACCGAGTGCAAGACGGATAGCGTGTGGAACATGCCGGGATGTCGCAAATGGCTCAGCGGTCGACACCGAGACCTGCTCCTCCATCAGCTTCAGGGCTATCCGGTCTGCCCGCGCCTCTTCCCTTAGAGGGAGCCAAAGAAAGTAGGATGACGGATGGCGAACATATCGGAGCCCGGCAAGCACCTTGGCTGCGAGGGATTGCCGAATCTTAGCGTCGCGTCGCTTCTTCGCTTCCAGTTGGGTAACAGTGCCATCTTCGAGCCATCCACACGCAATGGCTGTCATGACGCAGGGCGTATTCCACGTGGTGGCCCTAATCGTTCGCTCTATCGCATGCACCCATTGCAAAGGGGAAGCGACGAATCCAACGCGCAGCCCGGTGGCTACGCTCTTGGAAAGCCCCGAGATGTATACGGCCCTTTCTGGTGCGAGTGCCGTCAACGGGGCTGGAGGGTCTTCGACGAGAAATGCGTAGGACGCATCCTCGATGATGATCAATCCGTGCCTTCGAGCGAGCGCCACCAACTGTTCGCGTTGATGAAAATCCATGACCCAGCCCAACGGGTTATGCAGCGTCGGCATCGTGTATACGGCACGCACTCGGCGGTTCTTGCACAGCTGCTTCAACACATCCAAAGCAGGCCCATGATCTGCCGCGGGGATGGACACCAACTCAAGACTGTGTGCTTCAGCTATCACCTTGAAGCCAGGGTAGGTCAAAGCGTCGACAGCAATGACATCTCCTGGCTTCAACAACGCCATCACGGTCGCCGCAAGTCCATGCTGCGCACCACTGACGATCAGCACTTGTTCCGCATCCACTGTAAGTCCGCGGCACTGGAGGTGGCGCGCCATTATGACCCGCTCATGCAAACGGCCCGCATGCGGCTGATAACGAAGCAAAGCCTCCAAATGGCCGCGACACGCTAGCTGACGCAAGGCACTACGGAGTAATTCGGCTTGACCTGGGACGGATGGATAGTTGAAACTTAAATCCACCATTCCTGTGGCAGTCGCATGCTGGTCGATACCCAAGTCCGGGGGCAGCGAAGTCTCTCGGACGAACGTACCTCGGCCGGTTTCACCGCTGACGAGCCCCATGCCCTCAAGTTCGGCGTAGACCCTAGTGGCGGTCACCAGCGCTAACCCCTCCCTCGCCGCGAGTTGGCGGTGCGTTGCCAGCCGTGTACCGGGAGGTAAGCGTCCTTCGCGAATATCAGCGGCAAAAGCATCAACCAGTTGCTTATATCGGGAATGCGGCATCGCAAGATGTATCCATGACAATAATTTGATTGTATTGATTCTCCGTGATAAGATCCCTCTAACGCAAGCCTAGTGGGCTCAATAGATGCTCTGACCTCTTCGCTTATCATCGAAAAGGAGTTCACCGTGCACATCGCCATATTAACGTTCGAAGGTTATAACGAGCTCGACTCACTCGTCGCACTAGGCATTCTCAGCCGAGCCAGGAAGCCGGGATGGCGGGTGTCGATTGCATGCCCTTCCGAGCGGGTATGCTCGATGAACGGCGTCGTTATCGAATCGCAAGCCACACTGGAAGAGGCCTCCACGGCAGATGCGGTCATCGTGGGTAGTGGAGCGCAGACGCGCGACTTGGTTGCGGATAAGGACTTGATGTCGCGAGTGCGATTGTCTCCTTCTCGGCAACTGCTGGCGGCTCAGTGTTCCGGCACTCTCATCTTGGCAAAGCTAGGACTACTCGACGGTGTACCCGCTTGCACTGACCTCACGACGAAGGCATGGGTTCAAGAGGCGGGCGTCCAGGTCCTCAATCAACCGTTCTACGCCAAGGGCAATCTTGCCACTGCCGGGGGCTGTTTGGCTTCTCAATACCTTGCAGCTTGGATCATTGCACGAGCACAAGGAGTTGAAGCGGCGAAGGCAGCCCTACACTATGTCGCGCCGGTAGGTGAGAAAGAAGACTATGTAATGCGAGGCCTCCGGAATATCACCCCATACCTGCAAGAAGAACAAGTGCATGATTCGGCTGTATCTTACGCGGTGTAGCTCGACGAGCCCCACACGAGGATCATTGTTGCCATGTCGCTGGAACCGCTGCTGCGCGCACCTCTGATAGTTCAGGCGCACGTCGCAACTGTCCTTCCTGCATTCTTCCTCGGTGTGTGGCTTCTCCTGTTCAGCCGAAAAGGAGCGCGCTGGCATCGACTCCTCGGAAGCTTGTTTCTGGGTCTGATGGTAACGACGGCCCTTGTTACACTCTTTATCCATAGGCGCACGCCCCAAAGTGCTGCCTTCGGTATGAGCCGGACCCATCTTTTTGTACCGTTTGTTCTTTTTGCTACGTGGCGAGCGTTGGATGGAGCCCTGAATGGAAGAATCCGGCAACACCAACGATGGGTGATGGGCCTTTTTTTCGGTGCGATCGTGATCAACGGCCTGAACAACATCTTCTTCCTGCCCGGGATAACGCACGACGTGTTCTTTGGAAGGTAAATGATACGTTGCGAATGCAATCTCACGACAATTCCTTTGCGTTTAACGGCTCCATTGGGGAGCCAGACTTATGCTGATGATCCTGCCGGGAGCGATCTGAACCATGGCTTACTCCTGCAAATCCGAAACCCGTGACTTCGTTTCGATGCCCTACCAACCGGCCGAGCGACGGGTATTTGGTTCCACTAAATAGCCGACCCGATTTGGGTTGACCCAAACTGAAAGGAACTGCCGTGCGATACATTTTTCTGTTTATCGTGTTCGTCCCGATTCTCTGCGCGCAGGACGGAGCCGCAATTTACAAGGAGCGATGTACGACCTGCCACGACGCCACGGAAGGGCGCGCCCCGCCGCTGAGTGCAATCAAAAAAATGAGTGGACAGGCTATCTACATTGCTTTGACCAGCGGTCCCATGAAGGACCAGGCGCAAGGCCTCACAACACCTCAGATCTTCTCGCTGATAGGCTTCATCGGGCCCACAGAGGGCGCGCAGCCGGAGGCACCGGTGCTTACGCGAACGTGTGCTGGCCCGACGTCTTCGTTTGAACTGTCTCCGGATACGCCACAGTGGAATGGCTGGAGCAGTAGCGCTTCGAACTCGCGATTCCAGAGTACGGCGAGCGCGGGTATAGCAGCCAGCGACGTGCCGACACTCAAGCTCAAATGGGCTTTCAATCTGGGGGCAGTCACCATGGCGCGTTCACAACCATCCGTCGCCGGTGGGCGGGTTTTCTTCGGAACGCTGACAGGGGCGGTCTACTCGCTCGACGCCGGCACCGGGTGTACGCAGTGGGGGATTCGCGTCGCCGCGCCAGTCCGGTCCGGGGTGACTATTGGCGAGGCAAGCGGCACCTCCGCCGTTTTCTTCGCTGATGCGAGTTCAGCGATTTATGCGCTGAAGGCGGCCACCGGTGAGATGATCTGGAAGAGCCGTCCGGTTGATCAATTCGCTGCGCTGATTACGGCGGCGCCGCAGGTGTACAAGGGCGTCCTCTATCAGGCGTTTTCTTCGTTCGAGGAAGGTCTCGGACCGGACCCGAGCTTCCAGTGCTGCACATTTCGGGGAAGCGTCGTCGCACTGGACGCATCCACGGGGAAAACAATCTGGCAGACATTCACGATTCCCGAAGCGGCAAAGCCGACGCGCAAGACCGCCGTTGGTACCCAACAATTTGGGCCCTCGGGCGCTGGCGTATGGTCGACTCCGACTATCGATGAGGAGCGGGGAGTCTTGTATGTCGCCACGGGCGACAACTACTCAGATCCACCGACAGAGACCAGTGACGCGGTTCTTGCAATGGATCTGAAGACGGGCGAGCTGCTTTGGTCACAGCAGTTGACGAAGAACGACGCGTTCAACGTCGGATGTTCGATTCCCGCCAAAACTAATTGCCCGGAAGCGACGGGCCCTGATTTTGACTTCGGCCAGCCGCCGATTCTGGTACGCCTCGCTGCGGGAAAAAGAGCGCTTGTGATTGCGCAGAAGTCGGGCATGGTTCATGCTCTGGACCCCGACCAGAAGGGCAAAGTGCTGTGGCAGACGCGAGCCGGCAAGGGTAGCCCGCTAGGTGGCAGTCAATGGGGCTCAACGTCAGATGGCGACAATGTCTACGTCGCGATTTCCGATATCGGAATCAGCAATGTAGCAGATCCGTCCGCTCCACAGGGCTTCCGCAACGTGCTGGATCCGAATGTCGGCGGCGGACTTCATGCGCTGAATCTGACGACCGGTAAGATCGTGTTGGAGTACACACCCGAAGCCGTGCGCCGCGGGCCGGACAGACTGTTCCCCCGCACAATCGGCGGCCGTCACGACGATTCCGGGTGCCGTCTTTTCGGGTTCGGTGGATGGACATCTGCGCGCCTATTCGACTAAAGCCGGTGAGATTCTGTGGGACACCGACACTGCTCGCCAATTCGAGACCGTCAACGGCAAGCCCGGACACGGAGGTTCGATGGACACCGGAGGACCGGTCATTGTCGACGGAATGTTGTTTGTAAACTCAGGCTACAGCCAATGGGGCGGCATGCCGGGAAATGTGTTATTGGTCTATTCCGTTGACGGAAAGTAGGTCCACGCAAATCCAGAATCAGGTCTGCTCGCCGGGCGGGTCCTCAACGACGGCCCAGCGCGCCTTCGCCGCTGCCATCGCGGTCTTGTGATCCTTCTCCCAGGGCAGCTCGATGGACTTCCTTAGCTGGAGGAAGTGGGCGTCGAGACCTGGGCCTTCGTAGACGGCGCCCGTGAGGATGAGGTCGTACGCATGTTCAGGTGCGATGATACCACCGACACCGATGATCGAGACCTTGGCGCCGTATCGGCGATGGATACTGTAGGTTGTCAGAATTGTTGACAATTCGTGCCACAGAAAGTGGCAAAACATGCCACGAAACGTGGCAAGGTCCTACCGTCTCGTCGTACCCCGCTTGTACTACCCATTTCCGGATCGTCCTGGACAGTTGAGCGGACGGTTTAGACTTGGCGGTTTAACGCGTCAACTTGGATCGCTTCCGAGTGGCCGACAGTCAGCTCGGAGCGGCCGAGACTTGACGGGGGATCGATCTGAGCCTTGTACGAGTGGCCGACGATTCGCCCGAAGCAGTGGCGGGGCACTTCGAACGATAGGGCGTGATACGTCAACTTGTCGGGCTGCCGCCCAATTTCCAACTGACATGTGATACGAGTGCGAGCCGATTCGAGGATCGCTCGACACAACGCAGACGAGGAAGCGCTCTAGGCGCCAAGGATGCCTGCCCAGGCCAACGTCTGGACCATGGGCTTTGCGGCGCTGTCGTGAGATCTCCATCGAAGCAACAAGGGCTCTGTCCAACCGGCTGGTCAGTGCTATTATAGCCTCGGCAACCGCCGTTCTACGAGCGGAAGAAGGCGTGAATCTTCCAAAGCGGCAATCCTGTGTCCGATGCCAGCCAAATACCCTCGATTGGACGCGAACGAGAGAAATGCTTCTACGCTATGCTGCCGGACTAGCATCGCCACGTCCCACAGTTCGCTTTCGGGCCCAATCAAGAACCTTCCACCATCTCCCAAAAACAGCACTTCGCCACCTGTTTCCGTGAGGTACGGCAGCGTATGACTGATGTATCGTTGAAAAGCCTCGGCACCGCTGATCGCCGTTGGTGGGGTAAGCTCCGGGCTTGCCGAATAATCTGCAATAGTGCGAAACCGCAGCAGGTTCAACATAACGACGCTGCCTGTGATCCCGCGCGCTACAAATGCCTGCCCCAGTTCCTGAGGCGGGGTCAGGTAGCAAGTATCTCTGTGTTCTTTGGTCATCTGAAACTAAACTCATTCATAAGATTCAATCGGGTCTCGTGGCCCAACTAGGGCGGCTAAAGTGGTAGTGCATCCAATTGCGCAATCCAGTGATGTTTCTTTTCCTTGAGCAGATCCGTAATTGCCAAGGGATCGTCCTCGAGTTCCTCCAGAATCTCGTACTGGAATGTCTGCTCACCGGAGGTGTTCCATTCGCACTGGAGTGACTTATTGGGATGAACCCCGCTGCGCAGGCAAAACCAAAAGCGGTTCTTCGTGGCATCCAGGTTCCAGGCTGATCCCACCCACGTCTGGGCGCCTGCCGTACAGCGCACTGCAAACACACCCACGCGAGGTTTCCGCTCCTTGAATTTCCTGATGGCGGCCTTCCTTTCCGCAGTCGAATGCATCTTTATCTCCTTAAGACCCGAAGGCTCCGTCGAATGCAACGGCCGCCAACTTCTTCGCATGGTTGCGGACATCAATGGGCCACGGTTCGACGATTTCATCGAACTGTTCCCGCTTGCCGGCGAACAGGGCTCTCGTGGCCTCCTCAAAACCTGGTCTGTCTCCAGCCATGGCAGATAGGAATCGATACGCCGATTCCTGTGCTCGTCGCTGGCGGTCTCTTCCCTGGTTTGCCCGTCTGGCTTGCTCCACAAGCTTGCGCAACGCTACCGAGGCGCCCCCTGGTTGGCTCGCGAGCCACTCCCACTGCCGCGGCATTAGCGTAACCTCCCGGGCCACGACTCCTAATCTAGGACGGCCAGGACGCCGCGTTTCTCCCTCAGGTTGGGGTGGTGCGCTGCTTTGCATGGAACCGGCACCTTGGTCCTTGATTCGCCGCAAGACGTCCTCCGGACTCCCGCGAAAGTCCACCTCCACCAAATTGCTGGTCACGTCATCGAAAATCAGGATCTGCGCCCACTTGTCGCGATCCATGACTGCCTTCGCCTTCAGTGCAACTCGTAGCAGGTCACCGGAAGCGATACGCTTGGTCCCAACAAATGCGGTGCAGCATGTAGTGGGAGACTCGGTCACTAAGCGCATCATTGTACCCGGATGTAAGTGTATTATCCGGGTAAAAATGTGATTTGTCAAGAGTGTTCAGCCGCTTGGGGCTCTGCTCAGGCCGGGTCTGCATGATTACCCGCAAATACACTGTAGAGCGGAGGCAGCCAACTCCAGGATCGCCACCTGGACCCAATACGCGTATGAGCGGGAAGTCGCCATCTCGCTGATGTGGCAGCGCGCTCCCGACCGCTGGGATCGGATAACGGGTCATTCTGAGAAAGGCCGGATTTGAGTGTCCCACCCATGAGTAACGGCGAAGGATAGTTCTATCCTTACCGAGTCCGGACCAGGCTCGCTCGCTGGCCCGGCGGAAATGGTTGCCAGAAAGTCTTGGGGTGAGAATTCTGTTTCAACGGAAAAATGGACGGCATCGTCACTGGCTTCAGAGGAAGAATGATGAATCGCGCCGGTCGCATATTTTGCATTTTGACCATCACTGTTACAGCAACGCTGTGTCAGGATAAAAGCTCAAACGTTCAATCGAGGTTGGTATTCGACGTTGTATCGGTGAAGCCGGCGGCGCCAGATCGTAGTGAACGATTCGAGTCCTATTGCGCCAGCGGTGGCAGATTCATCAGCCATGGGACGCCACTGCTTTGGTCCATTAAATGGGCATACGGCTTGAATGATTATCAAATGAGTGATGGCTGGCTGAATTCGTTCGGTACATATGACATCGATGCCGAAGCCGATGGCCTGGTAACCGAGATTGATTGCAGAAAAATGGTTCAAGCCTTGTTTGAGGAACGATTCAAACTGCGCACGCACCAGCAAAGCAGGACCATCGCCGCGTACGCACTAATCCTCGCGAAGAATGGCCCAAAGTTTTCTGCTACCCACACAGTCACGATCAATGGTGCGCTAAAGCAAGCCACGTCTGAGCGCGAAGCTCCTTCGGGCTGGACGATGGCACGGCTGGCGAACTACGTTGCGAGCGTCCGAGGAGTACAACACCCAGTGGTTGACAGGACGATGCTTGACGGTATCTATGGATTCACGCTGAATTACTCGACCGCAGATGGCGACGACCGTCCAGACATTTTCACCGCATTGCCCGAGCAAGTCGGTCTGAAGCTAAAAGCAACAAGAGCACCGATTGAGATGTGGTTCGTCGATCACGTGGAGCGGCCGAGCGCGAACTGATAAGTCCGACGGTATAACACTCCTGCCTAACGCTATGACTCTATCTGGAGTGATCCGGCATGTGAGTGCCGGGGCGCGGCGGGATCAGGATCGCCGGATCACTTTGGATAGAGACGTTTGAAGGAAGCCGCCCGCGTTTGCGGCGGATGCGGCAGCCTATGGGTATTGAATCGACCCGGGAACGTCGGGAGTCGCTATTGGGGCGACCAGGAGAGTGCTGACGTGTCCCGGCACGAGCTGCGATTGAGTTGGAAGGGTCGTTTCAGCCCTCCTGAACAGAGCTCTCGATGCCGTATTTGGGGTTTCGCGGAGACGCGGACACACCTCCGCTGTGCATGTCGGTGCATGCGGATGTTTCGTCGATGAACAACCGTTACGAGGTGTCAGCACAGCTCTCCCGTTGAACCGCTCTCCGGCGAATCTGTTCAACGGTAAGCTTCTCGATTACGATCATGGTGCCGCCGCAGCGTGGGCAAAGCCAGCCGCAGGAGCATTTGGCCTCGGAATCGGTCGGCGTTGGCGAAGGCCGCAACGGGGAGGCGTTCAGTAAGTGCCGGCAGAGCGGTAAGAGTTCGCGGCGGCGCCGGTTGGCGAGGAAGCCGCAGAAGCGAATGCGCACAAAGCCGCGCGGCAAGGTGTGAAGCAGGAACCGCCGCAGAAACTCCTCGGCGGTCACGGTCATCAGCCGCTTCTTGTTCTTGTGGGCATAGTCTTTCCAGCGGAAAGTGACCTTGCCATCGGCAAGGTTCACGATCCGGTGGTTGGAAATGGCAACGCGATGCGTGTAGCGGGCCAGATAGTGAAGGACATGTTCGGGTCCTCCGAACGGTCGCTTAGCGTAGACCACCCAGTCCTGACGAAAGAGCGGTCGAAGAAAAGCGTGGAAAGCTTTCTCTACAGCCAGTGGTTTCAAGCTTCCAGGAAACAGCAGTTTGCGTTGGCGGAAAGCGAGCTTGAGACCGGCGACAAACTTGCCGCGAAATACGCGGCTCAGCACTCCTACCGGCAGGAAGAAGGGATAGCGCGGGCGAACCCAGTGTTGGTGATCAGTCGAGAGACCGCCGGAAGGGATTACGCAATGGAGGTGCGGGTGAATCTGCAGATTCTCCCCCAGGTATGCAGCACACTGAGGAAGCCGATCTTAGCGCCGAGATGCTTCGGATCGGCAGCAATCTCCAGGAGTGTGGCGGCGCTAGCGCGAAACAAGAGGTCGTAGATGACTTTCTTGTTTTGCAGAGCGAGCCATGACAGCTGGTGCGGGATCGTGAAAACCACGTGCACATACTTCACGGGCAGTAGCTCCTTCTGGCGTTCAGCGATCCATTTATTACGGGCGTTGGTCTGGCACTTGGGGCAATGTCTGGATCGGCACGAGTTGAATGAGGTGGCCTCATAGCCGCATTGCTGACAGCGATCCAGATGGCCACCGAGCGCTGCCGTGCGGCAATGCTCGATGGCAAAGAGCACGCGGAGCTGCAGCCATGTCAGCCAGGACCGGTTCCTTTGGACAAAGCTGGCGCCGTGCGCGCGGATGATATCGGCCACCTCGAAAGGTGGCTTGGTCATTTTTTGTGCAGCTTTCGCGACCGTTTCACCCGGTCCGGGCTCGACAGTTCCGCGTGATCGATCGGCGTACCCGCAGCCTTCAGATGACGTTCGGACAGATGCAGGTAAATGGAAGTGGGCTTGAGATCGGCATGCCCGAGCAGTGCTTGTACAGTCGGCAGGTCTGCTCCGCCTTCCACTAAGTGGGTGGCAAAGCTGTGGCGCAGCAAATGCGGGCGTACGGCTTTGGTAATCCCCGCTCGCTGCGCCGCTTCCCGGCAGGCCTCCCACAGGATTTTGTGCGTGATGGGTTTGTCGGCACGGGAACCATTGACGGTGCCGGGAAACAGATAGGTCTTCGGCTTCATCCAACGCCAGTACTCACGAAGCGTCTCTAGCACCTTCGGGCTCAGAGGCACGTCGCGATCCTTGCCGCCTTTGCCCTGCCGGATGTGGATGAGCATGCGGGTGCTGTCGATGTCTTCGACCTTGAGGCGGCACAGTTCCGCTCGGCGCATGCCCGTCGAGTACATCGTGATCAACATGGCGCGATGGAACAGGTTACTGGCCGAGTCGATCATCCGGATCACCTCTTCCCGTGTCAGGATGATGGGCAGTCGGCGCGGCGCCCGGGGATAAGGCACCTCTTCGACCGGATACGGTCTCTTCAGCGTCTTGCAGAAAAAGAAACGCAGCGCCGCCGTGTGCAGTCCGACAGTGCGGACGCCTAGTTTCCGCTCGTGGAGCAGATACACCTGATACGCACGGATGTGGTCCTTACCCAGTTGGTCCGGCGGACGGTGGAAGTGACGGGAGAAATCTTCCACCACTTTCAGATAGGTCTTTACGGTAGTCTGAGAGAAATTACGACGCTGGAGTTCCTCCAGCATCTGTTTGCGTAGATGGGTCACAGGGACCTCCTTGTGACCCACACACTACTTCAGCTCACAACCGAATGTCCCAACCACCAACACGCGTAGCGTCCGCCGCGCGGGCGGCTTCGTTCAAACGGCGAAGCATAGATCTACCTTTGCCGACTACTGGGTACGCGGAATCTTGCTCGTACTGCCGAAGGTGTCAATGTGACGTTGTTTGAAGATGAAATTCGCGGCGCGACCCTGCGAATTGCGGTAAACCACCAAGAGCCGCAATAAACTCGATCTCTGCGAACAGACGCAAGTCAGGGTCCGAAATGCGACCAAGATATGAGCTGGCATTGCGACCGTGACTTTTCCCGGCACGGAACATCGCGTTGCGAAATTCCTGTGTTGATGGCCAGCACTCACGCGGGGAGGCGTTGGGACTTACTGCATCGGTGTCCTCAGCGTAGAGGCGCAACGCTTCTTGAAAATGGGGCTCGAAATTGCCTTCCATCTCGGCTTGCATCTTGGCCATCATGGCGTCAAGGTCCACTGACTTACCTAAGGAAGCCACAACGAAGCTCTGCCCTTTCGGCTCGGCACCTGGCGGGCGTGGCTCCGCTTTCAGCGAGTCTAAGCCCAAGGGAAAACGTCTCACGCCGGCCGCAAGTTGATCATGGCTTTTTAGCAAGGAATCCAAGAGGTCAGGCATCAACTCGCGGAGCACGTTCAGGAGGAGGAACACTTCGTAGTCTTGGCGGGAACTGAAGGCAACGCCATTCTCCGAGCCTATTCGAGCATGAGTCGTCGTATCCGGGTCCCGTAATATCGATGCCACGATCTCCTGCGTGAGTACGGTCGCCTCGCCCGGCGGCAGCAACTGCCACTTATAAGCGAACAAGCGGAGGAATCCATGGGTGCCATCGGTGGGATCCATCGGTAGCCCTCGCCCAGGAACTGGCCTCTGGATCCAATTGCGGATAGCGACACGAAAGATCTGTAACCGTATGGCCTCATCCGGACATTTTTCCATCACGTTGCCCGCGACCCTGAATGGAAACTCGCCCGGTTTCATCGGGCCAATCAGGTACCCAATGGCTTTCTTTAAATGGCCGTGGTTGAGCATTACGAGAATCATGTTGGACAAGGGAAAGCGGTGTGGCACATTAGTCAACCCCTCCTGAAGCAAGCGCACGGCGCGCTCTGGATCTACACTGGCCGCCAGAAAGACCGCCTCCCCGAGAATTATCTGCTTATCCGTTTCCGGAAGAGTCCTCGCTAGCGAAAGCCCCTCGTCGAGAACGCGAACAGCTTGCTCGCCGTCGAACTGCGTCAAAACGCGCGCGATGTGTAGCAGCGCGGCGGCTTTAATTGGAGGGGAGGTGTACGCGGTTTGCTCCAGTACCCGTGGCAGTAAGTCCTGAGGCATACCGAGAGAATAACATCTGCCTGTTCAGGAAAGATCCTGCGTGACGACGAAGTGTTTACTATTTCATCGATCAGCCGACTTTCACGTCACTAAAGCGACGGTCTGAATTGGAAGTGATCTGCCGAAAGGCGACCGGCTTTGGTAACCGATTCGAGTACACTCTTAACGAAAGAAGATGAACGATTCAGCGAAGGACGCCCTGGCCGCCATAGTTGAAGAACGATGGGTTGATTTCCAGGTCGCCCTGTCAGACAGCAAGCGAAAATACCCAGTTCAGGAATTCAGAACGTTCGCTCAGGCAGTTCGAAGCTACATGGAGCAGAGTAAGAATGATCCATTCATCCATCGAGCTGTCGTACCAGTCGTCAACGGTCTAACTGATTCTTTTGAAGTGGGATGGGATCGCATTCCAAACGAGGTCCTCGAAGAAGCGGCTGGATTAGAATCTCTGATGTTCGCCGGATACGATCCACATTTCGAAGGCGATGAGCCGCCAGGACTCTGATGCAGACCGACATCAGTTCGTTTCCATCTAAGCACAGCGAGCAACGGCGGGCGGGATAGCTAACTGCCGGGTCTTATCTGGTCGAATATGCAAGGGTACGCCCCTCTGACAGGTGCGGGAACTTCGATCTAGACCCGAGCATAACGCAGTATAGGCCGTGTTCCGTCAAGTTGGCTTGAAGCAAACTTCAGACCACGAATTCCCAGTGACCATTGTCAAAAGAGCGCCACTCAGAAGACTTTTGAGTCGGCAGCCGGTCGAGAGCCTCACGGAAGTCCCCCATCGTCTGGCATTCGACAAACACCAAAATAGTGTGCTTGGTTACGTGGGCCTGCATCTGTTCGTAAGCTGCGTAGATCGGCGCCGTATCAGTCACACCGGGAATGACTGGAGCGAATAACTTTCTGTAGCCGCGGAGAGCGTACATCGCATCCTGGATGAGATCGGGTCCGATTCTGACGATTGGCGAGGTCTCGCCATGCTGCTGCTGTGAGGCGAGCGCATCGAGGATCGTGCTAATGGAGTTCTTGGGTTTCAATGTATGTTCCTTTTCTGTGTGACTTGTGGGCGGTTTCCAATTTGAAATTTCAGGATCATATTGTGATTTGTTTCTCATGCGAAGGCGGAGCACGCCTCGCAGTTCCCATTCACAATTCAAATCTTGAAGATTGTCTTAGGCTCGGAAGGAATTACACCTTGGCGGTAACCGAGACCGTGAGAGGCTCAGAGCTACTGCATCTCACTCCTAGAGAATATCTGGCGGGCGACAAGAATGTCAAGAGGAACGATTCGAACCCGTGGAACCAGGCACGAGGTTACGTCTCGCAACCGATCCCGGTGCAGCAGGGACAACGAATCGCAGTGAGATGCTCGAGCGATGCCACTCTGAGAAGGACCCCACTGGCGGCCAGGCACAAGCCGAGCGTGGGATAGAGCTCCCCTGAAACGTCCATCGAGCTGCCTTGGTGACGGTTTGTCGGCTATGGTGAGTTTGACAATTGCGAGCGGCACTGAATCCTCAAAGTAGGTCCCCATCCCGTCGAAGCGGCTGTAACCACACCAATGCTTTCCTAGTAAACACCTGCCGACAAGCCAGGATCTAATCCATAACCCGGCCCAGGCGGGGCAACTCGGTCCAAGCGGAAAGAGTATCCTCCGGGTATGTCGCAGCAACTCCTCTCGATGGCGTGCGAACAGGCGGAGCGTTCTGAACCGGCGGTCCGCGCCGCAGCCCTGATGCATATCGCGAGAGTTCTGGCGCGCTCCGATCAGGCCGCCGCAGAGCAACTACTGGAACAGGGAATCGCCCTAGCTAAAAAGATCGACGGCGATGCATCATCACCGCTGCTGAGTAACGCCATCTCTCTCGCTGCCGCGGTGTCGCCGCAGCACGCACTGCCGCTCTACGCGGAACACAGGAGCATCGGCGCGTTCGGAGGATCGGTCGTCAGTTTGGTCAATGTGATGGCGCAGCATGGCCACATAGAGGACGCCATTACGTACCTCCGCGACCCGTTGCCGGGAGACCGTTTTCCATTACACTTTGTCAACAACCTCGAGCAGGAATGCCGCGATGATGAGACCCGACGGAAGCTTCTGGAATTGGCCGTCTGCGAATGGAGAAACTCTGCTCCCCGCGAAGCAGGCCCGGAAGAACGATTTGCAGGGCCGTCGTTCACGGGACTCTTCGGGCGTTGTTGGGATCTCCTGCCCCATGATGTGGCCACACCCGTTCTAAGAGAGCTAGTCGATCAGGTTCTTGACATGGAGCCCGAGCCATGCGATTACACACTCACGGAAAATCCAGAGGACCCAAAATTGGCCTCGGTGCAAGAGTTCCTACTCTTCAGATTAGTTCCGGCGCTCCAGCACCTCGAACCGGATCTTGCGCGCTCTGTCCTGGAGGGTCATCCCCAACTCGCGAAGGCGGTGAAGCGGTTTCCGCTGGGGGCGCAGTCTGTGCGGAACGAGCTACGCAAATACGATCCCGCCCGCGACGACCTTGTCGTGATCGGCAATTCGGAGCTGATGCCAATCGCCGAAGCTTTGGCGACCGATTTTGAAGCGGCGTTTCGTCACGCTCATAGGAGCTTCGTGAGCGACACCGATCCGGAATGGCCGAACGGCGCGCACAAGGAGTGCTGGCCGTCCGAGCGAGAATTCCGTCATATCCTTTTCAAAGCGGGCCAGCACCAGGGGCTATCGGCGGCAAAACATCTTGATCGCATCCCTGACCCGGATCTTCGTCTCTTTGCGCAAATCGAGCTCTGCGCAGCCACCGCGGGCTTGCCGCAACTCGGCGGTCTATCGACCCAGACCAACTCGAAACGAAGAATGCTTTCTCCCGCCGAACTTGAGGAATTATTTGGCGCGGCCATACCTGGCGTCAGTTGCCCCAAATGCAAACGGCCGCCGCGCACAAAGAACCTCTGGACCTGCAAGTGTGGGCATCATCGGAATACATTCGACACCCGCGGACTCTGCCCGGGATGTGGATTTCAGTGGGATATCACCGAATGTCTCCAGTGTGGGGCAACGTCTCCACACTCGGAATGATACGCGCACTAAAGGTAGCGTGCATCTCATTCAAAAAGACCTCCCTAACGGCGAAGGGCAGTTCTATACTTGCCGACTACCGACGGGTAGTCTGCCCCAAGGAGGTTTCGTGGCGCTGTTTCTGCTGTAGCCGACTGATGAACCCGAACGCTACCGAAGCAATCCAACTACAAGCGTAGCGGCCCTGGCATCTCGATCGTGCAAGTGGTGTTCGGCTTCGTCAATAAAAACCGGAGCGCAGCGCATGAAGAACCGCTGGCAAGGAAAAAGGGCTCGGGGAGAGGACGGCACGTCCTGTTCCCGCATCAGCACACCGCAACTCGGAGCACGATGAGCGCTTCGGTCGAACCCTTCGCGAAGATTCCGCGGGAGATGTAGACAAACTACATGCTAGGGGTGTAGACTTTCTACAGACTATGGCGAAACGCTACCAGAACCGTATCGAGTTGCTTCAAGGGACCCTGGACATGCTGATCCTGCAAACCCTCCGCTGGGGCCCGCAGCACGGCTACGGAATCACCGCCGCGATCCGCGCGGGATCGCAGGACGTTCTGCAAGTGGAGACGGGATCGCTCTACCCCGCGCTGCACCGGCTGGAGAAGCAAGGCTGGGTGAAATCGGAATGGAAGCAGACCGAAAACAACCAGCGGGCGAAGTTTTACAACCTCACAGCCGCGGGGCGCAAGCAGCTTGCGGCTGAGCAGAGCCGCTGGCATCAGATGACCGGGGCGATCGCGGGCCTGATGAATCGAGGCGAGGCATGAGCACCTGGAGCCGTCTCTTTCGCACACGCAAGATGGACGCGGAACTCGAAGAGGAGCTTCGCGTGCACCTCAGCATGGCGCAGCGCGATCGAGTGGATCGCGGCGAATCGGAGGCCGACGCGGGCGTCAACGCTCGCCGCGAATTCGGCAATGCTCTCTTGGTAAAGGAAACCGTCCGTGACATGTGGGGCTGGACGGCGCTCGAAAATTTCGTTCGCGATTTGCGCCATGCCCTACGCCAGTTGAAGATGCATCCCGGCTTCACCACCGTTGCCGTGGGAACGCTGGCGCTGGGAATCGGTTCGACCACAGCGATGTTCTCCGTAGTCAAGGGAGTGCTGCTAGAACCACTGCAGTATCGCGATCCCTCGCGCCTGTTCCTGGCGTACGCGCGCTTTCCGCTGCTGAGCTGGCAGAAGGGTCCCGTGAACGCACGGCATTTTCACGAATGGCGCGTGCGCTGCCGGACGTGCGAATCTGTCGCGCTGGTGGAGGGGGCGGCTTTTGGGCTCTCCGGGAGTGGGGAACCGCGGCGCGTGCCCGGATTGCGCGTGTCCGCGAACCTGTTCCGCACTTTGGGCGTTGCGCCGGCCTTGGGCCGGGACTTCCTTCCCGAAGAGGAACTACCCGGGCGCTCCGATGTCGCCCTGATCTCGGACTCCCTGTGGCGGGATCTGTTCGGGCGCGACCCCTCGGCCGTCGGGCAGACATTAAACCTGGATGGCGTCTCCGTGCGGATTGTGGGTGTCATGCCGGCGTCGCTCCACCTGCCGAAGGGAGCGGAGTGGGGAACGCTCTTCGGGATGACGCTGGCGCCGGAGATCTTTCGTCCTCTCGGAACGGATGTTTCGCAAGCCCGCCCGCTGGGCGGCTTTGACTACATTTCCGTGGTTCGCCTGAAAAAAGGCGCGAGCGAACGGGAGGCGGAAGCGGAGATGTCGGTCTTGTCGGGCGAGCTGACGCGTCCGTTCAAAGTCCAGGTCGGCGCCGTACTGGCGCCCATGCACGACCAGGTCACGGGAGGAATCCGGCCGGCACTGCTGCTGCTCCTGGGCGCCGTCGGCGCGGTCCTTCTGATCGTGTGCGTCAACATCGGAAACCTCATGCTGGTCCGCACCTCGGCCCGCTACCGTGAAGCCGGCATCCGCATCGCCCTGGGAGCGGGACGGGCGGCGTTGTTCCGCCTGGTGCTGTGCGAGGCGCTGGTGCTCATCGTGCTGGGCGGGATCGCCGGAGTAGGCCTCGCGCAGTTGGGCGTGCGGGCCTTCGTTGCCGCTGCGCCCGTCGACCTTCCCCGCCTGGAGGAAGTCGGCATCGACTGGGGCGTGATCGCGTTCGCTGTTGCCAGCGCCGCGCTGGCCGGGTTGGTGTGTGGCTTGTTTCCGGCGTGGCGGCTGTCGCGAACTCCTCTTCTCGATTCGTTAAAGAGCGCCTCGACGCAATCCACCGAAGGCCGCTCCAAGCTTCGCCTGCGCGAGTGGATGGTCAGCGCTGAGGTCGCAATCAGCACTGTCCTGTTGATTGCCGCAGGGCTTCTGGCCTTAAGCTTCTTCCGTCTTCTGCACGTCAACAAGGGATTTGAGACGGAGCACATCATCACGCAAGCGTTCAGCCTGGCTTCCACGAAGTATCGAGCAGACGATGTTCAATTTCATTTCTTGGACCGCATTCTGCGCGAGATCGCCGCAATTCCCGGCGTGGAGCATGCTGGCGTCACCAGCCAGCTTCCTCTGCGCGGCGAGTCTTTCATCGACACGCTTCAGGACTTCGAGCAACGGCCCGAAGACCAAAGGAGCCCCTACACCGCCAACTATCGATTCACCAGCGCCGACTTCTGGCGCGCGCTTGGCGTGCCCCTGCGGCAAGGGCGCTATCTGGAAGAGCGCGACTATGATCGGAATGTTGTCGTGGTGAGCGAGAAAGTGGTGGCCCTGCTGTGGCCCGGAGAGAATCCCTTGGGCAAGCACCTTCGCATGCTCACGCTGGTCCGTAACCCAAGTGGATTCGAACCCAAGCGGCTGCCGGGAGGAAGCATCGATTTCCACGCGATGGAAGTGGTGGGCGTGGTGGCCGACACGCGCGAGGGCGCGCTGAACCGCGAGCCGCCCGCTGTAGTCTACGCTCCTTACCGCTTTCAGGCCGTAGGCTGGGGCGCGTTCGTGCTGCGCACGCAAGGCGATCCAGCCACTGCTATTTCTCAGCTTCGCGAAGCGATCGCCAAGGAAGATCCGGAGATGCCGCTTACTCCGGCCGAGACGATGGAAGAGATCCTCGACCGCTCCGTCGCGGTCCGCCGGTTCGAAATGAACCTTGCAGCGGCATTCGGAGTCGCCGCTCTAGCGCTCGCGTCGCTTGGCATTTACGGCGTGATTTCGTTCGCGGTTGCGCGCCGGACTTCGGAGCTAGGCATCCGCATTGCGCTTGGAGCGTCGACAGGCAAGCTGATGGCTTCGGTTCTCCGCCAGGGCATGACGCCGGTACTGCTGGGCTTGGCTGCAGGCTTAGCCGCGTCGCTGATGCTGGGACGACTAATCGCATCGCAACTCTACGGCATCTCGGCGAGCGATCCCTTGACGATCTCGGCGGTCACAGGATTGCTTTTGCTAGTCGCGGCCGGAGCTTGCTGGATGCCCGCCCGCCGCGCGGCTCGCGTCGATCCGGTGCGCACGCTACGGTTCGAGTAGGCGCTACTCGGCGGCGCTGATGCCAGAGCCCCCAGAACAGCAGCTAAAGAGTTTCATCGCTAAGTTTGATCCCGCTACGGGCATGCATATTCGCGACTGCAGGTCAGCGGTGCGCAAGCGCTTCCCGACGGCGAACGTGTAATCGGGATATCGCACAACAAAGCGTCCCTCCGATTGTGTCGTATCGCTGGCAAGGCAGCGGGAATCATAACCGATTTGTGACTTTCGAGTGTGGCCACTCATCGCCAGGTCGGATGTTCAGGATTTGCTTGATGCTGCCGAGGTGCAGGCTGATCCGGTGTTCGTCAAAACAGGTAATCGTAAGTTGATAATTCGTTCGATCTAACGAAAAGTAGCGAAGATCACGGGAGCAGCGCGCGGATACTCTCTTGAAGTCCGGAAGAACGTGATCGATGTAACCACCTTGAAAGTAAACCCGCTAAGCGCACATTGGAGGGTACACGGTCGGGACTACGCGTGGGTAACGGCGAAGGATAGTTCTAACCTTGTCGACCAGGAAAGTCTGCCCCCGGAGATCGGATTCGGGACCGCCGGCCGGTCAAAGTACGAGTCGGCGACTTTAAGGACTACTGAATTGGAAGGGGCACTGAGTGGTCGACAAACTCCTCTATTTGTGTCTAGATCCACTCACAGCCGTGGCTAGCCCCAAGCCGATATAAACCGTTCCGGAAACATGAGTCTGGTGACGCAGGTAGACCCGATTGCGTTGCAGCCATCCGGCAGCGGATCCCGCTGTGAGAGCCCAGAGGCTATCACTAAGGAGGCCTGTCAGCGTGAACACCATTCCCAAGGCGAAGAACTGCAGCGTGACGGATCCCCTTGTGGGATTGACGAACTGCGGGAGGAAGGCGAAGAAGAAGATTGCAGTCTTGGGGTTGAGAATTTGGACCAGAATACCTTCAGTGTAAACGCGACGCAACGGTGCTGGCCGGACGTGATTCACTTGATCAGCCGTGACGGGTTTCTCACGTAGTTTCTTAATTCCCAAATAAATCAAGTACGCGGCGCCAGTGTATTTCACCACTGAGTATGCGACAGCCGAAGACACCAGCAGAGCCGAGAGTCCAACCGCGGCGGCGAGGACGTGGACCAACCCCCCCGTAGCGATGCCAGAACACGACGCCAATCCCGCCTTGCGTCCTTGATCGACACTGCGGGCAACGACGTAAAGCACCGCTGGTCCCGGAATAGCAAATAACACGACAGCAGCCGTCATAAAAAGAAGGAACTCGCGGGGAGGAGGCAAAAAGGCCCATAGGCTGATATAAAAAGTACCATGCCCTTGCGTTATGCAATGGGTCGATTACTTTGAACTCAAAGGCCGGATAAAGTAGTGGCCGTCCAACAGATTGCTCCAAGAGCTGAGTAAACATCCTGCGTCTTTCGCAGGGAGGACGCAGGATGTCCAAACTGTCGGCTGTCGGTATTGTTGACTAAATCTCAAGTTGCATATGACGGCCGATGATGAAATGTGGCCTGCCGATAGATAGGTCCTCCCTGACGCTATGACTCTATCTGGAGTGATCCGGCATGTGAGTGCCGGGGCGCGGCGGGATCAGGATCGCCGGATCACTTTGGATAGAGACGTTTGAAGGAAGCCGCCCGCGTTTGCGGCGGATGCGGCAGCCTATGGGTATTGAATCGACCCGGGAACGTCGGGAGTCGCTATTGGGGCGACCAGGAGAGTGCTGACGTGTCCCGGCACGAGCTGCGATTGAGTTGGAAGGGTCGTTTCAGCCCTCCTGAACAGAGCTCTCGATGCCGTATTTGGGGTTTCGCGGAGACGCGGACACACCTCCGCTGTGCATGTCGGTGCATGCGGATGTTTCGTCGATGAACAACCGTTACGAGGTGTCAGCACAGCTCTCCCGTTGAACCGCTCTCCGGCGAATCTGTTCAACGGTAAGCTTCTCGATTACGATCATGGTGCCGCCGCAGCGTGGGCAAAGCCAGCCGCAGGAGCATTTGGCCTCGGAATCGGTCGGCGTTGGCGAAGGCCGCAACGGGGAGGCGTTCAGTAAGTGCCGGCAGAGCGGTAAGAGTTCGCGGCGGCGCCGGTTGGCGAGGAAGCCGCAGAAGCGAATGCGCACAAAGCCGCGCGGCAAGGTGTGAAGCAGGAACCGCCGCAGAAACTCCTCGGCGGTCACGGTCATCAGCCGCTTCTTGTTCTTGTGGGCATAGTCTTTCCAGCGGAAAGTGACCTTGCCATCGGCAAGGTTCACGATCCGGTGGTTGGAAATGGCAACGCGATGCGTGTAGCGGGCCAGATAGTGAAGGACATGTTCGGGTCCTCCGAACGGTCGCTTAGCGTAGACCACCCAGTCCTGACGAAAGAGCGGTCGAAGAAAAGCGTGGAAAGCTTTCTCTACAGCCAGTGGTTTCAAGCTTCCAGGAAACAGCAGTTTGCGTTGGCGGAAAGCGAGCTTGAGACCGGCGACAAACTTGCCGCGAAATACGCGGCTCAGCACTCCTACCGGCAGGAAGAAGGGATAGCGCGGGCGAACCCAGTGTTGGTGATCAGTCGAGAGACCGCCGGAAGGGATTACGCAATGGAGGTGCGGGTGAATCTGCAGATTCTGCCCCCAGGTATGCAGCACACTGAGGAAGCCGATCTTAGCGCCGAGATGCTTCGGATCGGCAGCAATCTCCAGGAGTGTGGCGGCGCTAGCGCGAAACAAGAGGTCGTAGATGACTTTCTTGTTTTGCAGAGCGAGCCATGACAGCTGGTGCGGGATCGTGAAAACCACGTGCACATACTTCACGGGCAGTAGCTCCTTCTGGCGTTCAGCGATCCATTTATTACGGGCGTTGGTCTGGCACTTGGGGCAATGTCTGGATCGGCACGAGTTGAATGAGGTGGCCTCATAGCCGCATTGCTGACAGCGATCCAGATGGCCACCGAGCGCTGCCGTGCGGCAATGCTCGATGGCAAAGAGCACGCGGAGCTGCAGCCATGTCAGCCAGGACCGGTTCCTTTGGACAAAGCTGGCGCCGTGCGCGCGGATGATATCGGCCACCTCGAAAGGTGGCTTGGTCATTTTTTGTGCAGCTTTCGCGACCGTTTCACCCGGTCCGGGCTCGACAGTTCCGCGTGATCGATCGGCGTACCCGCAGCCTTCAGATGACGTTCGGACAGATGCAGGTAAATGGAAGTGGGCTTGAGATCGGCATGCCCGAGCAGTGCTTGTACAGTCGGCAGGTCTGCTCCGCCTTCCACTAAGTGGGTGGCAAAGCTGTGGCGCAGCAAATGCGGGCGTACGGCTTTGGTAATCCCCGCTCGCTGCGCCGCTTCCCGGCAGGCCTCCCACAGGATTTTGTGCGTGATGGGTTTGTCGGCACGGGAACCATTGACGGTGCCGGGAAACAGATAGGTCTTCGGCTTCATCCAACGCCAGTACTCACGAAGCGTCTCTAGCACCTTCGGGCTCAGAGGCACGTCGCGATCCTTGCCGCCTTTGCCCTGCCGGATGTGGATGAGCATGCGGGTGCTGTCGATGTCTTCGACCTTGAGGCGGCACAGTTCCGCTCGGCGCATGCCCGTCGAGTACATCGTGATCAACATGGCGCGATGGAACAGGTTACTGGCCGAGTCGATCATCCGGATCACCTCTTCCCGTGTCAGGATGATGGGCAGTCGGCGCGGCGCCCGGGGATAAGGCACCTCTTCGACCGGATACGGTCTCTTCAGCGTCTTGCAGAAAAAGAAACGCAGCGCCGCCGTGTGCAGTCCGACAGTGCGGACGCCTAGTTTCCGCTCGTGGAGCAGATACACCTGATACGCACGGATGTGGTCCTTACCCAGTTGGTCCGGCGGACGGTGGAAGTGACGGGAGAAATCTTCCACCACTTTCAGATAGGTCTTTACGGTAGTCTGAGAGAAATTACGACGCTGGAGTTCCTCCAGCATCTGTTTGCGTAGATGGGTCACAGGGACCTCCTTGTGACCCACACACTACTTCAGCTCACAACCGAATGTCCCAACCACCAACACGCGTAGCGTCCGCCGCGCGGGCGGCTTCGTTCTAACGGCGAAGCATAGATCTAGGTTGTCCAACCAAGCGCGGTCTTCCGACGCTCATGTGGGCATCCACCGGCTTCCGGCGACGTCGATCTAAGTCTTTTGTCAAGAGAAAAACGCTCTTGAGGAGCGCGGATCCCGCCACTGCCGTCAATAAGTGGCAGGGCCGGATGCAGGGATATATAGGGGCTAGAAATGGTTCGAGACACCAATGCCAAGTATCACACGGCCACATCGTACCTCATCTGCGACGGAGCAGCAGAGGCTATCGATATCTACGGCCGCGCTTTGGGAGCCGTGGAAATGATGCGGATGCCAATGCCGGATGGAAGCTCGGTCAGGCGGAGCTCAAGATTGGTGACTCATGTCGGCGATGAGAATGCCGAGACCGGACTCCCTTCGCCCAGGCATTACCGGGGCACGCCCGTAAGCGTTCTGCTGTATGTGGAGAACGCCGATGTTTTACTTGAGCAGGCGGTCTTATCTTGGTGCGAAGGGCGTGCGGGCTCCTGAGGACAGATTTTATGGTGATCGGACGAGCTACGTCATTGATCCTTACGGACATTCCACGTACGTTTCCAAGGAGGAAATGCAGAAGGCTATGTCGGCGGCTAACGCGAAAGAAACTTAAAACGTCGACACTCGCTGCGAATCGAGGAAGTCAGCGGGTTGGGCCGGCGACCTGGATAGCCCACGGCGGTCTTTTCTGGGCCCAACCGTGATCGGTACGCACCTTTGCACGCGCCTGAGCTTGCGATCCGCTCGGGAGCACAAAAAAGTCTACGCCATTTCTCGGTCAAGTGGAGATGAACATCTCAGGGAAATCAGGATCGAGCTTTCGCCGAGTGGCCGACCAATTTTCCACGGCGTCCGTGATATCGGGCCTGGGCCCCTATTACCCAATTCCTAAGCGTCAATCGGCCGGCCCGAACTGGCAGAAGATGACAGCTGTTGCTGAAGTTAGTCGCGGGCCGAACAGCGCTCGGGCATCGGCTTGAAGTAGAGACGCTACGATTCCAGTAGGAAAACCAACCGACTGCGAAGAATCCTGTCCACTACTCCGCGCGCAGCGCGACGATCGCGTCTACACGCGTGGCGCGCCGCGCTGGAAAATAGCAGGCCAAGAGCGCTACCGCCCCGAGCAACGCCCCGGCGACGACCAACGTCACCCGATCCGTTGGGCTTGTGTCGTAGAGCAAGCTCGCCAATACACGCGTAAGCGCGAGTGCTGCGCCTGCACCGAGAGCGAGTCCAACCAGGACGATGAGCATCGTTTTTCCGATCACAAGCTTCAGCAGATCGCCCGATGATGCGCCAAGGGCCACGCGAATGGCGATTTCACGAACTCTTTGCGCCACAGAATAGGAGACAACGCCATAGATCCCGACAGCAGCGAGCAAAAGCGCAATGCCCGCGAAGATGGCCAACAGCACAGTGCGAAGCCCGGCTGGCGCTACTGATTGTGACTTGATTTCTTCCAAAGTTTCAATGTTCGCCACCGCCTGGTTGTTGTTCACCTTCCATATTGCTTGTTCGATCAATCCGCTTAAGAGCAACGGATTCAATCCGGCACGAACTACTAGGCTATTGCGAGTGCCGGGACTTTGATAGAAGGAAACGTACACGACCGGAATGTCTGCGCTGAGGCTAAAGAATCTCCCGCCGACTTTCTCGTCTCTTACCACTCCCACGACCTGCCAGGGGATGTCAGGGCCGCGCGCAGACTTCCCGAACACGAGCTGCCGAATCAAGATACGCTTACCGATTGGATCTTCACCCTTGAAGTAAGTCTTCCCCATCGTTTCATTGATCACGGTAACCGGCACGGAGCTGGCGGCATCGCTCTCGTCAAGGAATCGCCCTTTCAACAATCTCATGCCAACCGTATCGAAATACGACGGCCCTACCGTCTTGAACCCACAGGAAGGACGCTGGGAGTAGGAAAGAACCTCCCGGCCCTCAATCTGGAAGGGAGCGCCGTTCGCAAACCCTTCCATTGGTGGTTTATCAGAGATGGCGACGTCAAGCACTCCCGGCACACTTCTCACCTTCTTAGCCACTTCCCTGAGATAGTTCGTCAGCGTCGTGCTGTTCGTGAATTCTGTCAGCGGCATTGGAAGATCCATCGCGAGAACATTGGTTGTATCTACGCCTGGGTTGAGGCTTGCAAGCTTGTTGAAGCTTCGGATCAGCAGGTTGGCGCCCGCGAGTAATACAAATGACAGCGCCACTTCGGCGACCACCAAGGCTGTCCTCAACCGATGCGATGTGAGCCCGGGAGTCGTTCGCCCCGTCTCCTTCAGGGATCGGGCAAGATCGGGCCGCGTGCCGCTGAGCGCCGGCGCCAGGCCGAAAAGGATTCCCGCGAGGACTCCGATAACCATCGTGAACAACAACATGCCGTAATCCATACGGACATCTGCTTCCGGTGGCAGCATGTCAGGTGGTAACCATAGTTTCATTCCCTGCATGAATGCATTACCCAGCGCGAGGCCCGCCACGCCTCCGAGGATTCCGAGAAGTATGCTTTCTGTGAGCAACTGCCGGATAAGACGGAGACGGCGCGCTCCCAATGCTGAACGAATAGCGATCTCCTGTTCGCGGTCCGTACCCCGCGCCAGGGTCAGATTGGCGACATTGGAGCACCCGATCAGCATCACGGCTCCCACCGCAGCGAGCAGCACCCAAAGCGAGCGGCGGAGCTCCGGCCCAACCACCTGATCAACATAAGGATTGACCGTTACGCCCCAACCTTGATTCGAATCCGGGTACACGGTAGCAATACGCGCTCCAATCGTGTCCATTTGGTTGCGGGCCTGCGCCAGAGCGATGCCAGGCTCAAGGCGAGCAATAGCAGAAAGCCAGTGATAATTACGTGTCATGTTCGCAGGTGTGAATGCGAGAGGCAACCACATCGCGGCCCAGCTACGGTCAAAGGTACTGTTCGCCCGAAGCACGCCGATGATCGTGTAACTGTTTGCATCCAACGTGATCTTGCGGCCGATAACTGCGGGGTCGCCGCCAAACCGGCTCAGCCAAATGCGGTTGGAAAGCACTACTTCCAGATCGTTGCCAACCTCGTCTTCGCCTGCGGCAAAGGTGCGTCCCAGTGTCGCGCCCACGCCAAGTACCTTGAAATACGATGCTGAGACTCTGTAAACGTTAAGTTCCTCGGGGCTGTCCGAGCCGGTCAAGGTCACCGTGTCCCCGGCGATGGCCGAGAGAAATTGAAAACACCGATTCTGCCGCTCCCAATCCAGGAGGTTCAAGGTGGAGATGAGGTTGTTGTCGTTACCGCCGCCCGGAACCTTTTCCCATAGGCTTACGATTCGCTCCGGATGGGGATAGGGGAGAGGCTTAAGTAATACCGCACTCACAAAACTGAAAATCGCCGCATTGGCGCCGATGCCAAGCGCGAGCGTAGCGATGGCAATCACCGTAAATCCTGGTCTATGGAACAACTGCCGGACGCCGTACCTGAGATCCTGCCACAGAGCGCTGAATAACTGTTCCATGGGCGCCCCGGGTGTGATCGGGGACGGCAGACGCGCCTGCCGCAGCGGCGCCATGTACCGTGCGAGAAGATTGTCCTCCCTGAAATCGGCGAGCGCTAACCGCGCAGCCTCATCAGGCGACTCTCCACCCGCCATCAAATCCCGCCAGCGTTCATCGAGATGCTGTGAGAGTTCTTCGACGATTTCGGCCTCGCGAGCAGGCGAGAGTCGTAACGTCGATAGACGCGGGCGCACATGTTCCGCCCAATCAGGCATGTTCGTCTCCCGTGACGCGCCGCACAGCCTCGACGAACGCTTCCCATGTCTGCTTATGCTGAGTCAGCATACGTCGCCCTTCAGCAGTGAGCTTGTAGAAGCGGCGGCGTCTCTCCTCGGGCTTCTCAACCCAAGCGCCCTTGATCCATCCGCGCTCCTCGAGTCGATAGAGCAAGGGATAAAGAGAGTCGATATGGAACGTGAGCTTGCCGCCGGAGCGTGCATGAATCAGTTTACTCAGCTCGTACCCGTGACGCGGCCGGGCGTCAAGCAGCGAAAGGATAAGCAACTCGGCTGATCCTCGCTTCAGCTCGCGATCAAGCGCCCGAGTGTCAATACCTGTCATAGACAGATATTATGCAGACAGACATCAAAAGGTCAAGCGTCTCTCACTTCGGGACCCAACGGGCCATCATCGGGTTCACCGCTCTGTGATTCCCCGGTGACACTCGGTCCGGAACGGAAGGTTCCAGTGCTTAGGCGCGGCCGAACGGTGCGTTGTCAAGCACACGCGCACGCTCCCGTTGGGCATCGATTCACGCTAAAGAGTATCTCCGCGCCGGCGCGCTTCATCGAGCTCGTGCTGCACGATTGGTTTATGATGCCCCTCCGAATGCAGGAAGTTCGCGTCCTTGGATTCCGCCATGAACTCCTGGTCGCGCACGAACTCGGACACTGGCCCCAGATGGTTGCACAACGCCCCTTGACGCCATGGCAAGCCGAATACGGAGCTAACGAAATCATGGTCGCTTTCTGGCGCGAATATCAGGCTCCAGCTCACGCGGCTTCCACCGAAGCTGGACTCTTGAACTTCGTCGCACAGCCGCAAACTTTCCGAGTCTCATACCAAGCGGCGTCGATCTGAGTGTCGCAAACTTTAATGAAGAGATCACTAGGATCGCGTGCAATCCGCCTCGCTACGCCAGGATTCCAGAAATTCGTGGTGCGGCGAGCCATGGCCGCACGGCCCGCTCCCAGCTTCCATGAACTCGTGGCCTCAACATGGTAGCCTCATTAGACCAATATTCGTTTGGGTCATGCAGAAGGGAAGGCCGGAGCGCTCATGAAGATCCTCCGCTGTGCCGGGAAACTTTAGTCTCTCGGGTGCTCTCGTCTCTCTTGAGTCCTAAGAACGCGCATCTGTCCGCCTACGCCCGGACGGTCGGCAAACCGGAGTTAGCCTCTGGCCCACCGCTTACAGAGCACGATCTAGGCGTCAAGCAGCTTGCTTGCGACGAATCTGACGTTGTTTCGGGGCTGCCTCCTAAAGCGGTCCCGTAAGCGACGCATCGATATCCCGGAATCGTCCGATTTTTTCCTCGCGCGGTAAGCCGAAGGTCAAGTTCGCCTTTGACCACTTACGCGATGCATCGGTGGTGAGAGCGAGCGTGCCGGTGTGATGGTGTCGCTGTTTCGTTCACCGACTACCGTGGTCAGACGGCCCTGCGTGCTCTGCGACGCGCAAGCAGTGATTCTTTCGGGTCGCGGGCCACAGTTCCATGGCCCGGCATGGCGACTTCGGGCTCCCATACTTTTTGAGAACATGCACGTGCCAGGTGCCCACGAAGTCATATCAGAGTCGAGCAGATTCTCAGGGTTTCAACCTGCTGTTGATCAACAGGCTACCTGTTCAACACTCGAAGGCTGATTCCCTATCTCAAACAAATCGGCGTATCAGATCAGGATATCCACATTATCACTGTGGACAATCCCAAACACTTCTTCAGTCGCGGCTAAACGACCGGTGCCGATCAACTTTAGCCCGACGTGATCATCCATTTGGGCTCCGCCTTTGGCTGAAATCGGCCTACTAAGATGGCTCGGCCAGCATTTACTTGGTTGAAGTGATCTCGGCGGCAACAGCGCGGCCAACATCGGCCAATAACCGGTCGCGGTCGTCGTCCGAACCGGGCCCCTGCGTCAGATAGGCGGCCACGACGAGCGGCTTTCGATTCAAAGGCCATATCACGGCGATATCGTTGCCGGTCTGGTGCCCGCCTGTACCGGTCTTATCACCGATTCTCCAATTCCGTGGAAAACCAGCTCGCAAACGTGCGTCGCCGGTGGTATTTGCAATCAACCATGCCGAGAGCATCTTGCGCGACGGCGGTGAAAGCACGTCGCCCAGGACGAACTTACGGAGGTTCTCTAGCATAGCCATGGGTGACGTCGTATCTCTCGGATCGCCGGGCTTGCCTTCATTCAACTCCAGCTCCGTCCTGTCGAGGCGAGTGACGGTGTCGCCGATTGTTCGCCAGAAACGCGTGAGTGCCGGAGGCCCGCCAAGACTCGCGAGCAGCAGATTAGCCGCAGTATTGTCGCTCTGGGTGATTGCAGCGGCGCAAAGGTCGGCGACAGACATTCCGTCACCGCCCACATGCAGCTTGGTAATCGGCGCATGCGAAAGAATATCGTGCTCCGAAAATACGATCCGCCGATCCACGCGCTCTGATCTCCGATCGACGCGCTGGAGTACGAACGCAACGGCAGACGCCTTGAAGGTGCTGCACATCGGAAAACGCTCGTCGCCTCGGTGAGTGACAACCGCTCCCGTGGACGTATTCAGGACCGCGCATCCAAGCCGACCTCCGCTGCGCTTATCAATCTCGGCCAGGCGAGCACTCAGCCTCCCGTCGTTGTATCCCCAGGCAACGCTGCGCGTCACATTCGGCGCGCTAAACGCCAGAAGCGTCTGGGACAATGCATCGCGGCGGGTCATCGGATTAACCATCCTTTCCGGTCCTCGACCGCAAATGTAGCGGCGAAACCTGAATACATATGAGCTCAGGTAACTCATTTTAGCGACTGGAAATTCGGATCGGGAGTGTCTCGCGCAAACGAAAGTGCTCTCTGAGTGGTGGCCTGGACGTGAAACGCACATTTCGGGCAGGCGGCCCAATAACCTCTTGCCGCTTGTCAAAATGGGAGTGAATGATAAAGTACGTTGCCGTCTAGCAATGGTAGGCGCGTCGATTGACGGCCCGACCAGTAATGCGTTGCCGACTAGCACAGGTCCTTCTAAACGGCGAAGTATTTGGCGATGGCGCGAAACGTCCGGGAACCCGGATTACCCGCCACATGCCGACTCGACAGGAGCTATCCCACGACCAACAACCTTCGGCCCAACGTCCGGACGGCCCACGATCCGGACGGTGGGTGGATGTAGGCGTCAATAGTTGATCGAGAGAAAATCAGATAGCCTGCCGTCGATGACGACTGTGATAACTTCATTGTGCGACTGGAACTCCACCGATCTCAGGAGGGCGTCTTGCTCTGGCTGATCGCACACACCGAAGTATTTTTTCCTGCCCTGCTGGTTGTTTTGATTCTACTCGTGGAATTCGGCTTCGGATAAGGCGGGCATCTCCCGGGACCAGCGCGGAAATCCAGTCGGTGATCGAATCGGCGCGCGACGGTCTGGGCGTGCTGCTGGGCCTCCTGCTCGGGTTCAGTTTGCCGATGTCCCTACCCCATTATGAGCAGCGCACCCAGCTTGTGACCGATGAAGCGAACGCAATCGCCACGGTCGAGCAGCGTGCGCAAATGTTACCCGAGCCGCTTCGAGATAGAATCCTCCGGCCGCTGCCGGAGTACGTAAATAGCCGCCTCGAGTTTGCCAGCGCAGACCTGGATGGTCCCGCCACAATAGCGGCCATCGATCACGCTAAGCGCCTGCAGGAAGAGATGTGGCAGGGAACCGTGATGGTCGCGCAACAGAATCTCAATCAGGTAACGCCGACAGTGATACAAGCAGTCGGCCAGCTATCCGATCTGATTGAACAAAGGCTGGCTGCGGCGGAGAAACACATCCCGGCTGCCATATGGGTGGTTTTCATTTTGATATCTGCGCTGACCTCCTTCGTCACGGGGGTACACGATGGGGTCTAGGGTATGGCTGGGCATGCTCGTTTTACCGCTTACCGTCGCGATCGTACTATCGCTGGTCTCTGAACTGGATAATCCTCGCGCAGGATTGGTCCGGGTGAGCCAGCAAAGCATGCTCAGGCTTCAACACGACCTAGAGGCGCAGTCTATTCCTAGCCGATAGCGACCTCCCAGACGGCGAAGCGCATATCTACTCTTGCCGACTACTGGGGAGTGAAGTGACCAGAACGTCGCTTTCCGGCCAATTGCGAGGTCGCTCGGGGCTGTGTGATCAACCTGAGCTTTGTACGAGTGGCCGACGATCCACTCGACAGCGTATCTCGTCAACTGAGTCCGACGGAGCGGGGTACTTGGGGCTGTCGAACCGGCCATGCGTTTCACAGCACCTAGGGAGGGGCCTAGTACTTCAGGCTTTTCTCCAGGCCGAATTGCGATTCGCTTTCAACGCATTGGACGGTCTGGGACATCTACCTAGGCCCGTCCTCTTTGGGCTGACCTGCTAATCAACCGCTTCGCCTGCGGGTGTGTAGTCTAGAGCTTTGAAACCAATCGTCATGGGCGAAACTCCGGGGCAGCTGTCTCAGCAGCTTGAGCGGATCTTCGACCGGCATTACGAGATGATGTATCGCACGGCTTATAGCCTCACCGGCAGCGCAGTCGATGCCGAGGACATTGTCCAGACGATTTTTGTAAGCCTGCTGAATCGGGCGCTTCCGCCGGACCTCAACACTGCCCCGGAGCCGTATCTCTATCGGGCAGCCTTCAATTTGTCGCTCAACACGATCCGCAACAAAAGGCGCGAGGTGTTGACCGACAATATGGAGACCTTCGAAGCCACATACGATACAGGCGATGCCAGTGCAAAGGATGCGGCGCTGGACCGGACTTTACGCCAGGCGATAGCGGCCCTCAATCCGGTGGCTGCCCAGATCGTGATCTTGCGATATGTGCACGATTACAGCCTTGGCGACATTGCCAGAATGCTTGGCACGACGAGAAGCACAGTGGCCGTAAGTCTCTACCGGTCGCGTTCCCGCTTGAAGAAGTATCTTTCGGGAACCCGGAAAGGAGGTAACCATGCCGTCTGAAAAAGACATTTTGCGCCGGGCGCTGGGTAGGCTGGGGCACGTGCCGCCGGAAGTGTTGGGTGTGTCCAGGAAACGAGTTCGTGAAAATCTGAACATCGACCTTCGGCTCGTGGCGCGATTGCCTTCGCCCGACGCCACGCCAGCCGATCTGACGGTTCTTCGCCGGCCGCTTTATGTCTGCGGAGCGACGGCTCTCCTTTGCGTTCTTATCGCGGGCGGGGCCGTTGTCCGGTGGAGATTTGAGAGCGGTCCGCTGCAACGTTGGTGGCCAAATCCACCACGACACTGACTTCGAAATCCCAGGCGCCGGTTCAATCCCGCGTCCCGGTATGGAGGCGCCAGCCTCCGGTGACGCCCGCTCGTGCAAAACCGAAACAAACGAGGCCAATGAGGATTCGGCAAGGCGACCACAAGCGGCCGGCCTACTGCCGGTCCGGAGCCACCGCGGCCGGATGCGATTTACGCTTTTGCCCCCCGGCGAAGGTAGAGTTATTTTGGACCGCGCGTGCGGCGGATGTCATCGCGCGGCGGCCGTCGCCGGGTATCATTACGCCACGCGAGCCCAGTATGCGGAAGTGGTTGCCCGCATGATCGCCATGGGCGCTCCGGTCTCCGAACAAGAAACTCCAGTTCTTACGGACTATTTATTCGAAAATCTTGCAGCTAAACCCGCGCCCGGAGCTTGAGACGGGGGGCCGGGCGATTTTGGAGCGGGCCTGCACTGGCTGCCACAGTCTGAACGGCATCGAGCACTACTCCTATGATTCCGAGGATCCCTACAGAGAATTGGTCTCTACGATGGTTTCTTACGGGGCTACGCTGAGCGAAGCGGAGAGAGCCACCCTCATACAATATCTCTTCAAAACCTACGGAAAACGATGAAGTGTGAACATCACCAGGAAACACATGGATCTATAAAGTGTGAAAAACGTATTCTCAAGGAGACACAAATGGAAACAGGCACGAATGACAGACGAGATTTTCTGAATAGGTTGGTGACGGCAGCGCTGATGGCGGGCTTGGCATCGGAAGCCGTCAATGCGCAGCAGACTCCTACTGGCGCCCAGTCCGGCGGCAATGCGGGAGGAGCGCTGCGGCAAGCCGCTGCCCGCTCCATTCACGGGGATGGACGCGGCATTCGCTCCGCTAACAATTCGGCCGGGTGGGCCCCCATCGCGGCCCCACACGCATTCGGGTTCGTGCTCGGCTATGTCATCGAAGGAGATTATCTCTTTGCCATCAATAACGAGACTCCGCGGGTGGTGCATGCGGGTGAGATCTTCTATGAACCGCCAGGCGCCATGCACACAACGCATGCCGCCGCGAAACCGGATCAGACGGTGAAACTACTGGCGATTGTTTCGGCCCGCAGGGCGCCCCGACCACGGCTCTCGTCGGTGAAGATACCAGAGGTTAAGGAGAACTCCCATGTTCAGTCGATATGCCGTTATCGTCGTCATTTCTTTGTGCGGCCTTAGCAGTTTGAGCCAATGCCGCCAATCCGATGACCGACTATCCGGCCGCCAAACCGGGCGATGTCGGATACGTCGCCGAAGATCCGCAGCTGGCCAATTGGTTGGCAGGCCTGCGCCCAACATCACACTCCGATCGATTCATGGGGGCACGATCGACATAGTTAAAAACTATGGCCATAAGCCGGTATACCTCAAGGTCTGGGCGACCTACTGTATTCCCTGCCGCGCTCAGATGCCCGGCTTCGAGAAGATCTACCAGAGATATGGAACGAAGATGCAGGTCGTTGCGGTTGATGCTCGGTATTGGTGACGAGCCCGATAAAGTCCGCAAGTTTGTGACGGGAGGCGGACATGCATATGCCGGTCGCGATAGACGACGGATCACTTCTCGGGATGGCTCAAGCTGGACTCAACTCCTTTTCACGTATTGATTGGCATGGACGGACGGATCGCCTATGCCGGGCACCAGGATGGTCCACAATTGGATGCTGCGCTCGAGCGCGTGCTCGCCGGCAAGCGTGAGACGGGCATCGAAACCGACGAATGTTCCAGCGGTAGCGACATTGCGACCGGGTGATCTTGTGCCCTCTATCGAGCTGCGCGGCCCGACAATTCGCCGGTGCGAACTCGTGCGGACAGGGCGGCCCAGAGCCGTATTGTTCAGCGCAACATGGTGCGAGAGTTATCTCAAGGACATCGAGCCGAAAACGGTTGAAACGTGCCGCCGCGCGCGCGAAGAGGCCGACGAGATTTCCAAAAACGAATCGGTCGATTGGCTGGGGGTTGTGACGCCTCTCTGGACGACGACAAAAGCTCTCGCGTCATACCTGGCAGAAATGAAACCGCGCATGCCAATGGCCGTGGATACCGACGGAGCTGGCGTTCCAGGCATTCGGTATTCACGAGTTTCCCGCCGTCGTGCTGATTGATGCCGATGGCCGCCTTTTCAGGTAGTGGGTCCGAAGGATGCCGATCTCACTACAGCGATCGGGGAGCTAGCGGTGCGGGGCAAAAAGTAGCCGGATCACGATCGCCTGCCGATCTTCACGAGATCGTTGCAAACCTTCTTGCAAGGCGCACGTATAATACCGTGTGCTCCGCCGCGCGGATCCGGATGCCGATGGCGAGCAGAAGCGAGAGCTAGAATCCTACCCTGAGATTGCTGCCGAGGAGTACATCGCCCAAAGTACGGAAGCGGATGAGGCAATAGGCGCGGCGCGTCGAGAACTTGGCAATCCGATACGCATCCGAGAGGAGGTTTACGAAATGAACACGGTTACTTTTGTCGAAGGCACGTTGCACGATTTCCGCCACGCTATCCGAATGCTGCGCCTGAATCCGGCTTTCAGCATTACCGCGATCCTGACGCTCGCCCTCGGCATCGGTGCGACGACGGCCATGTTCAGCGTAGTCGACGGAGTGGTGATCAAGCCGCTACCGTATCCGGAATCGGGTGCCGTCATGACAGTCACCCACTCGGCCGTGTTCGGGAATGTGCGGGGGCGCGGTTTCCCTTTCTCGCCGCAGATGCTGGCCACTTATCTTGAGAACAACCAAACTTTTCAGGAACTGGGCGCCTGGAGAGTAGACCACGCTGCGGTCCAGGGCCTTGCCGCTCCGGAAGTCGCGGTCGCCTTGGGCGTGACACAAGGAACCCTCCCTGCGTTGGGTCTTCGGCCCGCCAAAGGCCGCTGGTTTTCGCACGCCGACGATCAGCCCGGCGCGCCAGAAACAGTCCTCCTGACCAACGGATATTGGGAACGCCATTTCGGCGGTGATCCAGGAGTGCTGGGACGCGTGATGACGGTCGACTCCAGGCAGCGCCAAGTCATCGGTGTGATGCCCGCCAGTTTCACTTTCGGCGAATTTCCAATCGATCTGATAGTGCCCCTGCGCATCAACCTTGCCCAGCCCCCCGCCGAGTACAGCTATCAAGCGCTGGCGAGACTCAAGAAGGGGGTCTCGGTGTCGCAGGCCAATGCCGACATTGCCCGGATGTTGCCCCTCTTTCTGGAACGCTATGCGGGGCATCGTATGGACGCGCTGCACCTTCAGCCGGCGGTCCGGCCACTTAAAGAAGACATTGTGGGTGATGTGGGACAGGTCCTGTGGGTTTTGTTGGGCAGCATCAGCATTCTCTTGTTGATCGCCTGTACCAATGTCGCAAATCTCCTATTGGTAAGAGCGGAGGGTCGCGGACAGGAACTTGCAGTCCGCAGCGCCCTGGGCGCCGGGTGGGGACACCTCACACGTGCGCTGATCGTGGAGAGCCTGACATTAAGCCTGCTTGGGGGCCTGCTGGGTTTGGGGCTGGCTTATGGTGGATTGCGGATCCTGGTGGCACATGCGCCGGCGACCCTGCCGCGCCTCAATGAGATCGTGATCGACATGCCGGTGCTCGTCTTTGCATTGGCTACCTCCGTTGCTTCCGGTTTGCTCTTCGCAATGGTCCCCATGGTAAAGTTGGCAGCGCTCAAGGAAGGATGGAGTCTCCAGCCGTTTCTTCACGGAGGCGGCCGCTGGGCCAGTGCCGGCAAAAACCAGCATCGCTCCCAGAACGCGCTGGTTGTAGTTCAGGTGGGGTTGGCGCTGGTGTTGCTCGTTAGTTCCGGGTTGATGATTCGCACCTTTCAAAACCTGCGTGGTGTCGACCCTGGCTTCGCTCACCCGGAAACCATTCAGACGATACGTCCTCTTATGCCCCCAGCGGCGATCGTGGACCCGGACCGTCTGGTGCGCATGGAAGCGCTAATCCTGGAACGGCTGTCGGCGATTCCGGGCGTTACGTCCGCGGCCTATACCGACTCGCTGCCGATGGATCGCGGAGCTGGTGGTGTCATTGTGGCCGCGAAGGATAAGACCTATCCGGCAGGCGAGCTTCCACCCACCCGGACAATCAAGATGATTTCGCCGGGCCTGTTTCGCACACTGGAAACGCGCTTACTCGCGGGGCGTGAGTTGGAATGGAACGAGATCTACAACCAGCGGAATGTGGTCGTGGTGTCGGAGAGCTTCGCGCGGGAAACCTGGAATACAGTGGCGGGCGCCATCGGCAAGAGCATCAAAGTTGGGACCACCGGCTCCTGGCAGGAAGTGATTGGAGTGGTCGGGGACATCCATGATGACGGGGCCGATCGAAAACCGCCTGCAATCGTCTACATGCCGGCACGCGAGCAGCAGATCATCGGAAGGAGTCTGCCGGTTTCGGTTGCTTTCGTACTTCGCAGTGACAGGACAGGCACTGAGAGCTTTCTTCGGGACATCCGGCAGGCGATATCGGCGGCGAGTCCCGATCTTCCCGTCGCCAGTGTGAACACGGTAGCGGCTTTGTACAAAATCTCGATGGCGCGAACGTCGTTCTCGCTGGTCCTGCTCGCGATTGCGGGCGCAATGGCGCTGTTGCTGGGAATCGTCGGCATCTATGGTGTGCTCGCGTATGCCGTGATACAGCGCCAACGTGAAGTCGGAATCCGGCTCGCGCTCGGCGCCCAACCGCGCGCGGTAACCCAGATGTTCGTCTACCGGGGCGTGATCCTGTCGGGCGTCGGTATCGCGCTCGGGACAGTTGCCGCGGCCGGGTTAACGCGCCTGATGTCGTCGCTCCTATTCGGAGTCAGACCCGTTGATGCCGCAACGTTCGCGGCTGCAGCGGGTGTTTTGGTGGTCGCGGCGCTGGCCGCAAGCTACATCCCCGCCCATCGCGCTGCCGCCGTTGACCCCGTTGAGGTACTGAAAGCGCAGTAAGGGCCCGATATTGCCAACAAAACGCCGTACGGTCTCTTGACTTCTCAGTAGTCGGCCAGTGTTTCCCAACACGTTCGACCGCCACCCAACGCTCCGGGCGGAACACGTGCCATTCGGAGAAAGGTCGGATTTGAATGTCCCAGGGGCGGGCAGCTCCCATTCGAGGAAGTTGATTCGCGATTACCCATGAGTAACGGCGAAGGGTAGATCTACCCTTGCCGACTAGGCAGTAGCTTCTCTGTTTCTGAGTCACTCAGCTGCATCCGGTCCTTCCATCGGCGACGAGTTTTAGATGAAACAAAATTGTCAGGCTCGTGAATGGGCTGCCGATTTTTGAAACGCATCAATCGCGGCCCAGAAACCAAGCCCGATACCCTTCGCCATCTGCGCCAGGTCAACCATATTGTGGGAGAGGAAAATGAGTACCGTTCCGTCGTTGTGGTCGGCTTGCCACCACCCACCGTACGCTCCTGGCCAACTGACGGCTCCCACGCCTGCGCGTCGCATCAGATCGTTCGCGTCATTCTCCAGCACTATCGATACACCCAAAACGAATCCTCGTCGGCCGGCCACATTTCCCTGGAAGAAACGCAGACCTTCCGCCACCGCTTTTTGGTTGCTTTCAACATGTGGTGGACGTCATCACGATTTCGCGCGATGCGTCAAAGCGCGTTTCAGACATCTCGTTCGTCGATCGCCTCCAGGGGCGCCTCGAAGCACCGGTCCGAATCGTTTTTCGAGACGACGGATGCGAAGGCGGCAACGGATCCGCCGCCAGTGTTCCCGAAGCTGGGCAGTAATGCCTTCTCCCTGTTAAGGCGGTGTCACATCCGTGTGGCGCGACCACGTGTGGATACCTCCGACCATGATCGGTAGCAAAAACCGAACCCGTCTCTTGGTCCATCCTTTAGCCAGATCACCGTGCTCTGTGACGAGTTTTATCACTGAATTGTTGACCGTCAGCGAGCGGCTTTTGTCGGAGTGGTTTCGACGTGGCCGGCAGCAAACTTGTGTTTTCAGAGACTCGGGTGCGGGATTGCTCAGGGTCATCGATGGACCACGCGACCGATTCTGTCAATTTGACGCAGGTGTAAAAGATCGTGGCCCGCCCACCATTGCATCAACACATGTAATGTCTGCTCGCCACGCACAGCATGCACACCGACGCGCTGCAGGTCTCCTTCTGACGCACTACCCACGATTCGCACATTCGAATGGCGTAATACCACGAATTGCTCCCGCGCCTCTTGAAAATCTGCCTGCTCGTAACGAAGACGTGCTGACCAAAGGTCCTGGTCGTAGCCGGAAATTGGCGGACGATCCTCGGCCAGTACCCTCCGGAGCCGATACGCCCACACAAGTTCTGCATCAGCGAGGTGCTGCACAACTGCGCAGATGGACCACTTTCCCGGTGCTTCCGGCGTTGCAAGTTCCTTCCGCGTAAGTCTCTCAATCAGGGGATCCAAACGCTCGTTTGTTCGCCCAAGAACAACTAATGGTTCTTCCTCGCCAAGAAGATCAAGGACGGCCGTCGCATATTCGCGGGTTTGTTCCGGCGTACCTCCGGCAGGGTTCGTGAACACAGACATATAGCTTAGGATATCAATCCTCCTTCTTTGCGACCGGTTTGGCCCGGTAGTGTCCTAAAGCTTCACGCACCTTTAGGACGCTACCTTTGGCCCGGGCGAAGTCGGGGAGTCATGCGTTCTTGTCTCTACGGGGATGCGACATGAAGTCTCGTCCTGACGGTAGCTATCCCCACAATCACCTGAGTGGCCGTGATCAGACCGACGGCGAGCCAGGGGACGGCGACCCATCAGGGATTGTCGGAGCGGGACTCGCCCAAGATACGATCGGAGTCTTAGGAGTCTTATCCGAGTTCAAATTCAGAAAAGGTTCACGCCTGTCCCCGATGCAGCGAGTCCACGCAACCGCAGCATTGGTGGAGTCCGTGCGACCGTGCTGCTCCGCCGCTGGGCTGCCGGTGCGGGTGAGCGCAGGCCCGATTGCATGCAACATGATCCCTGGCATTTGCTGCACCTGAGGTTTGTTCCAGAGACCGGCGCTTGCGGCGCTCTACCTGTTTGCAGCTCTGGTGCTTGGTCGCGAGCGGGGGAGGGAAGTACTCGCTCGATTCTCGATCGTGTCATAAGCCCCCGCCTCTCACCTCTTCAGCCCCTCCGCCATAAATAGACGCGGCGACATCTGCAAAAGCGATGTGACTGAGCAGTGTCAAGAAGTCCCAAGCCATCCAAGAGCAGCAGCACATCTCCGAGTAGCTGCCGAGACCGGGCGCCACGCTTATTACGCCGTCAACCGGCCTCCTATAATCGAGCGATGAATCTGAAAGCGGCTGCATCTGCGGATGGTCATTACTCGGCCCGTAGTGCGTCCAACGGAGAGATCGCACTCGTCCTAAACGCGGGAATCAGGGACGCAGCCAGCACCGACAGCCCTAGCGTCAGAATGGATGTCAAAAACACTTCTGGATCGTAGGGATTCGCTCCGTAAAGCTGACGAGCAAGGAATCGGGAGGCGGCCAGCGTCAATGGCAAGCCGATCAATATTCCCCAAGAAATCAGAACTAAGGATCCCTTGAGAACGAGCCATACGACATTGCCGCGATTGGCCCCTAGCGCCACCCGGACGCCGATCTCGCTGGTGCGGCATGCGGCATTGTACGCCGTCATGCCATAGAGCCCGATGAAAGCCAACAGCAAGGAAAGTATTCCAAAAAAAGATGTGAGACGTGCGATGAGCCGTGGCTGCGTGAACTGGCCGGCCACTTGCTCATGCAAAGTGTGAATGGAGATGACTGGTAGGTTCGGATCTACCGAGGCCATGGCTTGGAGCACGGAGGCGGCGGAGATGTTTGCTCCAGGCTTGGAAACAATCACAATGTCATGCAGGAAAAGTGCGCCCGCACTTCGCGTGTAATCGGCTTGTGCCGCCGGCAGAAAGTACATCGGACCGGTTGGCCGGTCGAGACCATTCGTGAAGTATCGGACATCCTTCACAACGCCGACGATCTCAAACTCACGGCTCATCGTAGGCCTGGCGCCGAAGGATCTGCCAATGGGATCTTCGTCTCGGAAAAACTTGCGCACGAATGCCTCATTCACAACCGCTACCCTCCGCGAATCCGCTGTATCTCGCTCAGAGAGGCCTCGGCCGCGCACGATGGGAGTAGCGACGGCCTCAAAGTAGCTCGCGGTGACGCGGTTCCATGTGGAGGAGATATCATCCCTGAGCCCAGGAAGGCTGTGTCCATCCACAAAGACGCCGGAGCCCCAACCTGCACCCGGTGGTGAGTATAGGGACAGAGACGCGGAGGCGACCCCAGGAATGTTTTCGATCGAATCAATGATGCGCCGGTACAGCAGCGTTAGTTGCTCCGGCTGATAGCCGGCAAGCCGCGGATTGATGACCGCCACCAGACGCCCGTCCTGTTCGAATCCGAAATCTTGATTCTCGAGCCGCCCGAATGCGGCCGTCAGCAGCCCAGCGGCGGTTAACAGAACCAGCGAGAGCGCAGTCTGCAGAACGACGAGCGATTTTCTGGAGAACGAACCTGCGCGAGGGGTGGAGCGGCTTGACCCGCGCAGCGCTTCAATAGGATCCACTCGCGCGGCCATCCACGCGGGAGTAATACCAAAGATCAATCCGGTCGCGAGCGAGACGACGAAAGCGAACAGAAGTACGGGCATCGAAGGCGACGCGCTTATGGGCATACCGGCCTGGCCGGGCAACGCTGGGAAGGCCAGCTGCAGGATCAGGCGCGTGGCGGCAAACGCAATTGCCACCCCCACCGCGCCGCCGAACATGGACAGCAGGATGCTCTCTAGAAGAGGCTCTCGAACCACGCGCGACACTGGAGCGCCCAAGGCCCTGCTCAGCGAGTTCTGCTGCCGGCGCTCCAGGCCGCGGACGAGCATCAGGTTGGCGATATTGGCGCAGACCACCAGCAGCACAAATCCGGAAGCCATCATCAGAATTTGGAGCCAGAGTTCGTACCGCTCGCGCATGCTCGTGATTCCTGCGCCGCCGGGACCAAGGTACAGGGTCTGCTCCGGGAACTTGGCGCGGTCGCTCGGGCTCATCTGAGCCCAGTGCCCCTGCAGCCATTGTTTCAAGTTCACGCGCATTTCCGCCTCAATGGATTGAGCATTCACGCCCGGTTGGACGCGGCCGATCAGTTCAAGCCAGTGCTGGAAGGGCAGTTTCAGGTCCGCTTCCACGTCGACGTATGGCTCCATATTCAGCGGCAAAAAGAAATCCGGCGAAGGGTTGCGTAAGCTGTCACCGAAGAACCCCTGGGGAGCAATTCCTACGATCGTAAATGGTTTGTCATCGAGGTTAAAAACGGTACCAATAATCGATCGATCGGATCCATAGCGCTCCTGCCAAAGCCGGAAGCTAATGACCGCGACCGGTGGAGCGCTCGGCTGATCGTCACTGGGGGTGAGCACTCGCCCCGCATAAGCACCGACGCCGAACATCTTGAAGTAATTGCCGGAAACAAATTCGCCCGGATAGCTTTGGGCCGTTTCCACACCGCCTGAACGGCGGACGCCAAGGATCGGCGTTAGATCCTGAAATGCCGCCAGCTCGACAAAGCTTTTTGTGTTGTCCCGGAGGTATTTATAGAGATCGTAGGAGACAATGCTCCACTCGTCCTTTTGGCTGAAGCCGTCCATATAGCAGCAGTGGGATTCCCGACCCAAGCGGTACAGCGTGGCGGGATTCGCCACCGGCAAGGATTTCAGCAAAATGGTATGTACCAGACTAAAAATCGAAGTGGTCGCGCCTATGCCCAGTGCCAGCGTTAGCACCGTCGAAACGGTGAATGCCGGCGCCTTTCGCAACCGACGCAGCGCATGTCGTGTATCTTGGATCAGCCTTTCCAATGATGGAAAGCCTCTTCGGTCCCGGTAAGTCTCCTTCATTGCTTCCACCGCTCCGAATTTCAACGCTGCCTGACGGCGCGCTTCCTCGGGCGATAATCCGGCGCGAATGTTGTCAGCAGTCTGAAGGGCAAGATGTTCCTCGATTTCCGCCTGGAGTTCCTTTTCGTCCTGACGGGCTGTTGCCCAGGACACGAGCTGCGCCACTAATCGCCGCAGCACTCTCATTTGAGATCCTCTACTTTGGCGGCAAAGAATCGCGTGATGATGGCCGCAGTCTGTTCCCAGCTTCGGGTCTCAGCTTGCAAGTGTTTGCGCCCTTGACGGGTGAGCCGGTAGAAGCGCGCTCTCCGGTGGTGCTCGGAGGAGCCCCATTCCGATGCGATCGATCCTTCTTGCTCGAGCCTCAGCAGGACCGGATACAGCGTCCCCTGGTTGACCGTGAGAAGATCTCCGCTAATTTGCTCGATTCGCCGTGCTATCCCGTAGCCGTGCAGGGGCCCGAGCACGTCCAGAGTTTTGAGCGCCATGAGTGCGAGTGTACCCTGTCGAACGTCTGTTTCCTTCATTTCTCTATTGGGATTCCCATAGGAAGATTTCCTATAGGAAGAATGACACACTTCCTTTGGGAAGGCAACAGGGAGAACCGCCGCGCCGCCGAAAGAGAGATGAATCGGAGCCAATCTCGTCGAACGCCGTTTGGTGCTGTTGGTAGCCGCCGGGATCCTCGGGCGAGGGTATGTGCCAGCCGCTAGTCCGTGCGGAGACTCTGGATGGGGTCTTCCATGAGAAGGCCGGTCGCCGTCAAGTAGAATCTCTCAGGACCTGATCGATAGCCAGCAAAATGCCGGGTGCCGACCAACGGGAGGCGCATTAATAGGCCGTAGTTGTCAGAAACAATCTGCCATTTTCTCGTAACGGAAAATCCCTGGCAGCACGGCCGGGGCCCGTCAAGGCCGAGCGCAGCGAGCCCGGGGCACGCGGTTGTACTCCTCAAAGTTGTGCCTTCCGCGATCTAAATACAAAGTATGCTGCCGCTGGTGCGACTGTTTTCGGCCTCAGTACTCAAACGAGGGAAGCTCAACAAGAAGCGCGCTTACGGTTGCATTTGCCGTTTGACCTGATAAGCGATGCCGAGTTGGCTTTTGCACGTGCACTCCGGTTGCCTACGTTTCGAGTTGAAACCGTCGAGTTGGTGAAGCGACTCACACTGGCTGTGCGGGACGGCGTAGTTACGAAAGTCTTCTACCCCGTCTTCCCACCCGGCCAGAATGCCGCTCAGGTGTTGGCGTGGATTCGCTCAATGACTCGTCGTAGTTAGTACAGGATGTTTCGGTGGGATTCTGCGAAACGTCGTACATTTGGGAACACGTGTGCAGTAGAGCGCACTAATTTTCCGAAGGTTTCTCGACGTGGTCGATGATCAGTATATCCACAGGACCTTTCTCGGAATCCAGTTTTAGCCCGAGTTGCTCCTGAAGCGCGGTAAAAATCGAGGGGCCATTGGGATCAAATTGTGGAGCGGGCATACCCGGTGGAAGGCCGCCCGGAGGTGCCATTGCCTGGAGCTGCGCCTGATCGGGTGTCCATTGCAATTTGACGTCGAATTTGCCGGTCAGGCCGGTTTTGTCGACCACCGTGCGGCCAAGGATACGCGCGAGCAGTGGTGCTAGTTGTGAAATCGGATTGGCTACACCATTAACTCGATCTGGTCCCATAAACATGCCGCCACATCCCATTACTGGGGGCTTTCCGGGCTCGGACGCGGGAGGGGGGTTCGTGGGATCGAACGCTGAGCAACTGCCCTCTTTCGACTCGGTAAGCTGCGGCCCGAGTCTGCCGTCTTTGTTCGCTAAGACCAGAGCATAGATCGGAAGCTCCTTGGTTTCGTGATGGATTTTGAGCTGGAAGCGGTCAGCGAGGAGTGACTGGATCATCAGCGGGATTTCATCCTGTTTAGGCTTATGGTTCCCTGTGGCGTTGATGTCGTAGCGTGCGGACTCGATCCAGGCGGGTCCGCCCGAGATCTGGTACGGCTGAATGCGCCACGCTAGGACCATCATTTCCTTCACCGGCATGTTGTTGATATTAATGCCGCCGTTCGCGCCGGGACGAATGGTTACGCCGCGCTGGTCGGGAGCGGCGGGCTTGATGGATGCCACTTCAAACTGCGGCAGCGGCCTATCTTTCTGGGACACGGGCGGCGGAGGCGCCGCTAGGGCTTGCGCGTAGGTGGGAGGGGCGTTCCAGAGTCCGATGAAGATCGGGCCGATGAGGGCTGCGATCGCCGCGAGCGCAAGCAGACATTTTCTGGATGCGCCGAGATCGCGTGCCGCGCGATGCGAAACAATTGCTTGAATTCGTTTCGTCAAATCGGAGCCGCTAACGCCCGAAACACAGAGCAACGGCGCTTCCAGGCAATATTCGCAGACTTTAAGGATTCCTTCGGCGTAGGCGCGCGGTTGCGCCTGAGAACGGAGCACGGCTTCATCGCAGGCATTCTCGCGTTCTTCCACCAATCGCGTGCCGATCCACCAGACCAGCGGATGGAACCAAAAGAGAGCTTCCACGAGCACGTGAATGGCGGCAGTCAGATTGTCGCGCCGTTGGATGTGGCTCACCTCGTGCGCCAGGATCGCTTCAAGCTGCGAGTCCGTAAGATGTCCCGAAATGCCGGCGGGCCAGAAGAGAACCGGCCGCCAGATGCCGAACACGCCAGGTTCGATCGGTGCACTCGATGATACAATCGCAACCGTTCCACCCAAGCGGTGCAAGGTTTCCAACTCAGGCCCATGTTGCGAAGGTTCCGCGGCTCCAATCATCGCGGCCGTGCGACGCCAGCGTATCCACCATGCGAGTAAAACAGCCCCGCAGCCAACCAGCCAAACCGCTAGCACAGGGTTCAGCGGCGTTAAGCTCGAAGCTGCCGCTGTCGGTATTGTCGCTACCAGGGTGTGACTAATAGGGGCATAGGCCTGGCCGAACTGCTCGATCACGTAGGCAGCCACCGGTTGCGTATGAACTGTGTACCTGGCGAAATGGTGTCCCATGCGGACTAGCCACGCGAATGGGATCAGAAACTTAATGGATGCCGCGAGCCATATCGCGTAACGCGTCCGTGCATGATTTTGCCGCAAGACGCGCGTGAGAAGGCCGGTCGCGACCACAACGAGCGTCGATTGCCAAAGGTGATTCGTAAGTGCCGCGATCATTCGGATTACTCACTCCTTCTCGGCTTTCTTCAATGCCTTCTCCGCCTCCCGCACGTCCTGTAATGTCAGCTTCCCCGATTCGATCAGGTGGGACATCACCGGCTGCGTTCGGCCTCCGAAAAGAGCCAGCAACTCGTCGATCAATCGGCGCTGCGCCGCCTGGCGCGAGATCACAGCCTCAAAAATATGCGCGTTGCCAATCTTTTTGACACGTCGCAGGGCCTTTTTGTCTTCGAGCCGATAGACCGTCGTCTGAATGGTGGTGTACGCAGGCCGGCGCGATTCCGGGAATGCTTCCTGGATTTCCCGGATAGAAAGCGCGCCGCGGTCCCAAAGGGCATCCATGATTTTGAGCTCAAGTTTGGTGAGTTTGGGCAAGGCCATGCTGATCCTACTATACGTGTAATAGATTCTACTATTGCCGCCGCTGGAGGGCAAGGCCAGCGTCGTCTCCGTCGCCGACTATCCGCTGAAATCGGCGCGATCACCAGGTGCACGCCTCGATACCCGGATGCGGATTTCACGTAACGGCTGACTGGCCTCTCGACAAATTGTGGAGTGGCCGTAAACGAACCAGCAATTCCCAAAGCTGGACACTCACCCAAAAGCACAGTCCACTCCAGCTCGCTGCATCAGCGGATTGCACACCCCCTGAAACGGGCCTTAGGTTGCTTCGAAGCGCATTATGATCACCTTCCTGAGGGACTTGCGTTACTCCGCGCGCACCTTGCGCCAGAAGCCCGGCTTCAGCCTGGTGGCACTGCTGGTGCTGGCGCTCGGTATCGGCGCGAACACCGCTATCTTCAGCGTGGTCAACTCCGTTGTCTTTCATCCACTTCCGTATCCTGACGCCGATCGGTTGGTATTGATCTGGGAAACGGACTTGAGAAACGGCATCCAGAGCGAAGGCCCGTCGGGTCCGAATTTTCTGGATTGGAGGGAGCAGAGCCGATCCTTCTCGGATATGGCGCTGTTCGAGGTGGGTACCGGCACGATTACCGGGCAGGGCGAACCCGAACAGGTTACCGGTCTGCGCGTCACCACCAATTTTCTAACAATGTTAGGCGCCCACACGGTTCTCGGACGCGGCTTCACCGCTGCCGAAGGCGCCGGCAAGGCGCGCTATCCCGTGGCCGTGCTCACCAACGGATATTGGAAGCACCGCTTCGGCTCCGACCCCCGCGTGATCGGCCGGACGTTTACGTTGAATAGTGAGCCATACACCGTGATCGGCGTGCTAGCTCCGGATTTCTACCATCTGCTGCCTACCGATGTCTACGTGCCCTGGCCAGTTGCGGAGCTGCGGGCCAAGCATCGCGACGCCCATGATTTCGGCGTCATCGGACGCCTGAAGCCAGGTGTCGCCGTAGCGCAGGCGCAGGCCGAATTGAGCACCATCGCACGCCGCATCGACGCGCAGACGCCTCGCCTGGCCGGTTGGGATGTGAGTGTCGTGCGGATGAAACAAGCTCTGTTCGCTAATATTCGGCCGGCACTCCTCTTGCTCTTGGGGGCCGTTGGATTGCTGCTACTGCTGGCGTGCGTGAACGTTGCAAGCCTGCTGCTGGCGCGCGTCAGCAGCCGCCGCCGGGAGATGGGCATTCGCACGGCGCTGGGCGCTGGGCGTGGGCGCTTGATCGCGCAGATTCTCAGCGAAAGCTTGGTGCTCAGCCTCCTTGGCGGTGCCCTGGGTATCTTCGCGGCCATCTGGGGTGTCGCTTTACTCAGCCGTATTCTACCGAACACCCTGCCGATGGCGGAGGCGGGGGCGGAGATCGTGCGGCCGGCTATCACTGTGGACGCCCGCGCGCTCTGTTTCGCGCTCTTGATTTCTACACTGGCCGCTCTTGTCTTCGGACTGATCCCCGCGCTCCATGCCTCCAAAGCCGGCGTGAATGACGCCTTGCAGGAAGGAGGCCGGGCATCTTCCGCATCCCGGCAACATTCGCACGTCTGGAACCTGCTGGTGGCGGGCGAAATCGCGCTAGCCACCATGCTGCTGATCGGCGCGGGCCTCGCCATGAAGAGCTTCGTCCATCTGCAAAACGTGGACCCCGGTATACGGCCCGACCATGTTCTAACCTTTCGCATGCGCCTGCCCACTGACACTCTCTACAAGAGCGATCGCGAACGGGCCGCTTTCTATCGCCAGGTCATGAGCAACGTAGACCAGATTACCGGCATTCAATCCGGCGGCCTTACGAGTGTGCTTCCGTTGGGCGAACAGAACGACCGCGAATACTTCACCATTGAAAATCGCCCTATGCAATCAGGCGAATCGCTGGTCGCGGACTTTCGGTGCGTCAGCCCGCGCTATTTCCAGACGATAGGAATAGCGCTGCTCCAAGGCCGGCTGCTCTCGGATCGCGACGTCCGCGACGCTCCTCCGGTGATTTTGATCGACGAAACATTGGCGCATCAATATTTCCTTCGCGAGAATCCCATCGGTCAGCGTATGCGTCTGTGGGGCGAACTTCGGGAGATTGTGGGAATTGTAGGATCGGTCCGTCATTACGGTCTGGAACGTACTCCGAAGCCGACCATCTACGCGCCTTTTGAGCAGATGCCGGACAAAGCCATGGCGCTGGCGGTGCGGACGACGATGGATACACAGGCGGTGGTGCGGGCCGTGAAGCAAGCGGTATGGTCCGCGGACCGCGGTCAGCCGGTATTCGAGATCCGCAGCATGGACGATTACATTTCGCTGGCGGAGACCGCGCCACGCATTTCGACGATGCTGCTCCTGGTTTTTGCGTCCATCTCGACATTGCTGGCCGCGCTCGGCGTACATGGCGTGGTTACCTACGCCGTTGTGCAGCGTACCCGCGAGTTCGGTCTGCGCATGGCGTTAGGATCCACGCCCGGACGACTGAAAGTTCTGGTAGTGCGGAGCGGCCTCGTGACGGCTTTGGTGGGTTTGCTGACCGGAATGGTCGGCGCCGCTGCATTGGCTTCCACGCTGCGCGCCCTCCTGTTCGGTGTAGCTCCGCTGGATCCTGCAGTGATGGCGGGGGTGGCAGGTTTGTTACTGGCAGTCGTTCTTTTCGCGAACTACGTGCCGGCACGCCGCGCCACCCGCATTGATCCGATCGTGGCGCTGCGACAGGAATAGCTTTTCGCCCGGTTTGGCGCCCGTACTGAAAGCAGGCGTGCACTCAGCGGAAAGGTTACGAATGGGAAGTCCGGCTATTATCGATCGATTCCGAGTGGATGACGCGCGAACCGAAACGATCCAAAACTGGCAGCGGCTTTCCCCGCGTGGTACCTATGCATTCCTTTCCCCGATTCTTACGCTTGGAATCGCCGCGCATCTCGATCGGGTGGGCGTCGTGGACCAACCGGTCGAGAATATCGACGTGGCGAGGCGTGGGATTGCCGAGCTGTTCGTGCCAGCAGGAAACTGGCAGATGCGAAGTCAGGACGTCGCCCATCGATTAGTCATCCGGCGCTTGACCGAGGCTAACCGTGGCTTTGCCCCGCCCATCGCTTGGTCCGCGCATAGATTATGCTCCCCTGCGTGCTGCGCCGGGCGATCTCTGCTAGTGGATTGAGTTGCAATACTGAAAGAAGTTCTTTGACCCCACAATATGGTGTGCGGCATTGTAGGCTAGTGCGCGGCCTTTAGTCTTGATTGCCTAAGAAAAAATGGATGTCATCGAGAATTTTCACTTGGAACTGCGGCGCGGCTGCTTGGTGCTGTTATGCTTGCCAAACTGGAATATCACGGGTATGCGTTTCGCACCGAGCAAGGTTCTGAGATTCCCGTTTTCTGGCCAGCTAAAGGCGCTTGAGTGAGGGCGGCGGCGTCAAATGCTATTCGGTATCTGAAGCTCGCTCATTTCGTCAGTCACCGTCATCTGATCGATATTATTCATCGGAACTTGTGGGCAGTATTTGCCGTATAGCACGAAGAGTATCGAACGAAGAAAGGACATCATGAGCAGGATCGCTCTTCCATTCGCTGCATCGTTCGTTTTGATGGTCACTTGGTTATTGCTTTCGCCATCTCTTCAAGCGCAAGTGCCGGGATTGACGGCTGAACAGCTACGCGAGATTTCGGAAGTCGCATCAGCATCGCTACAAACGAATCAACTGCCGGGCCTCTCCTTATCAGTGGCGAAGCATGACCGGATCTGGAGCGTCGCGTTCGGCAAGGCGGACTTGGAACAAGATGTGCCGGCCACCCCGCAGAGTATGTTCAGAACGGCATCGATAGCGAAGTGGTTCACGGCAACGGCGGCGATGCGGCTCGTTGAAGAGGGGAAACTTGACCTTGACGCACCAGTGCAGCAGTACTGCCCACAATTCCCGACGAAACCCTGGCCCATAACCTCGCGAGAATTGCTCATTCATACCTCTGGCATGCGGGACTACTATGGCGATAACGGCGAGAAGCCGACCACTGATGCGGACCGAAAAGCGCTAGCGGAATTGATGCGACGCGAGATCATCACCCAATACACGCGCTATACCGATGTCATCAAGCCATTGGACACCTTCAAGGACGACCCTCTGTTGTTTCAGCCTGACACGCGCGTGCGATACACTTCTTTGGGCTATCGGGTGTTGGGCTGTGTACTGGAAGGCGCGGCTCATAGACCATATCGCACCCTCATGCACGACCTGGTGTTTGCACCTGCCAGAATGACCTCCATCACTGAAGATGATGCCATCACAATTGTTGCGCACCGCGTCGCAGGCTACAGCAGGGGATCGAACGATACGACTGTGCGTGCTGAGTTTCGCGATGTCAGCGAGAATCTACCTGCTGGTGGGTATCTTTCTACTGCAGAGGACCTCGTTCGTTTTGCATGGCGTTCCATTCGGGAAAACTGGTGAATGCCGCGACGCTCGATCAGATGATCGCTCACCCAAAGTTTACCGATGGCACCCCGACTCCGAATCCCTTCGGAACTCCGAACTATTACTACGGTATGGGAATCATGATTGACCCGGGCGAAACGCAAACGGCCTGGTTTCACACTGGCGGACAGAGTGGGGCGTCGGCATTGCTCTTCGTCTTCCCCAAAGCCGATGTCGCGGGGGCTATCCTGACCAACATGGACCATTCGGCTGTCCGGGAATCCTTGGCGAGGAAGATTGGGGAGATCGCCGCCCGGAATTGACAACTAGCGAGATTGTTTGCGCGCCAGGTAGAACGCGACCGGCGAAGACGAATTCAGACCACAGGCTAATCCTATGCCTGATTAACGCGGTAACAGGACACGTGAATACTCTGACTGTCCCGAATTCCGCTTGGGGGATCCGGAGCCCCCCTCACGCTTCCGCCAGATCGATTCCGTCGTCACGCATGAGCAAGTTCCCCGTAGAGGTCCCAGTCATTGACGGCGTGTAGAAACCGGACGAGAACTAATCGCCACGATTACTCACGCGGCGCTTGGCCGAGGTTAACCGTGGCTTGGCCCGACCATCCCTTGGTCCGCGTATAGATTGTGTTCCCCTGCGTGCTACGCCGGGCGACTTTGCTACTAAAAGTTCTTGACTCGAAGATACTGTGTGACGTACACTGTGTGCTGTAGGCTGTGCGTGGCCTTTAGTCGCCTGAGAAGAATATGGATGTCATCGAGAATCTTCGCCTGGAACTGCGGCGTGGCTGCCTGGTCCTGGCTGTGCTCGCCAAACTACGCTCGGAATACCACGGGTACGCACTGAGCAAAGCTCTGTCAGAGAGCGGCCTCGATGTCGACGAAAACACTTTGTACCCTCTCATGCGCAGATTGGAGAGCCAAAAGCTATTGGTCAGCCAGTGGCGGGTGGAAGGCAAACGGAATAAACGCTTTTACCGCCTGTCCGACGAAGGACAGGCGGTTCTGGAACGGCTGCTGGTGGAGTGGCGAAGCATCAATGGAGCGATCGAGAACCTGTTGGAGGCGCCCCTGGCAGCAGGAAGGAGAAAGGCATGATGCGGGAACTGACGAATCGGGAATTGCTGGATCGATATATACACTCCGTAAAGACGCTGCTGCCGCCGGACAAGGCGGACGACATCGCGGCGGAAATAAGCTGCAATCTGCAGTCGTTGGTGGAAGATCGGACCATGGACCTGGGGCGGGAATTGCAGCCGGACGAAGTGAGCGCAATTCTGAAGCAGCACGGTCATCCATCGGTAGTCGCCGGCAAGTACCGCGATCAGCCGGCGTGGGGCTTCAGGTCTGGAGTTTTTTCGGCTCTATTGGTTCACCACTGCGCGCCAATTTTGGGGCTGGTTTTTGCGATCCGAGTAATCGTGGCGGCGTTCGCTTTTCGGGGAACCGAGCCCGCCGGCACCATCCTGCTGCGGCTTGGCCGCGACCTTCTGGTAGGGGGATTGTATATCATCGCTAGCGTCACTCTGGTCTTCGCCGCCTGTGAATACGTGTTGTCCAAATTCGGGTTTTCGGAGAGTTCGGAGAGTTCTGAGCGATGGAAGCCGGAGTCTCTGCCGCCCGTCCCGCCTTCGATCCGGCAGCCCAGGCTTGTGCAACCGCGGCCGGTGGTTCAGATTACAGGTGGGGCCGTGTGGCTTCTTTTCTTTGCGATGGCTCTGTTCTGGCCCCGGATGTTCTGGGTTTGGGGACCAGCGGGCGTCTTCAGCCCGTCGGCAACCGTTTACGTGTTGCGGCTGCCCATGTGGCTGCTGGCATTGTCCGGACTTTCTGAGATGTGGCTGAACCATACACGCTTTGCCGCAGCCGAGTGGCGTCCATTCCTGCGCATCGCCGTGAGTATCGCGGGAGTGGCCCTGGTCATTGCCCTGCTGCGCGGGGGCGATCTGCTGTTAGCGGGCCCAAAGTGGGATCCCACTCAGGCCCAGACGCTGGGGATTCTGAATGGGATCGTCGCGGGCGCATTGGTGCTGATCTCCATTTTATTGGGCCCAACTGTGTGTGTATGAATTGTGCCGCTTGGTGCGGCGACTGGGCAGGGACCGTCAAACGGCTGATTCCGTCTCCTGAGGAATTAGTGGCGGTCGCTCTGCCGGTAAAGCCGGATGGATTGGCTTGAGGAACCTCGACGAGCGGAAAGGCGTGCGGGCCCGGTCAACGGAGGTCCAAACGCATGGCGCTTGGCGGAATGGAAGGAGAGAAGGATGAACCGGGAACTGACGAATCAGGAATTGTTAGACCGATATATTCACTCCGTGAAGACGCTGCTGCCACCGGACAAGAGGGACGACATCGCCGCGGAAATCATTTCGAATTTGGAGTCGCTGGTGGAAGATCAGGCCCTGGAACTGGGCCGGGAATTGCGCCCAGACGAAGTGAGCACGATTCTGAAACAGCATGGCCATCCGATGGTGGTAGCCAGCCGTTATCGGGACCGGCCCGGGCGGGGCCTGATCAGCCCGGATTTGTTTCCGTTCTACTGGTTCACGCTGCGTGCCATTTTCGGTTTGTGGGTGACGGTCCGACTGATCATTGCGGTGTTCCAGTTTCAGGGAGCCGCGACCGCTGGTTCGATCCTTCTGCGGCTTGGCCGCGACATTTTGCTGGCGGGATTCATCATTGCTGCAGGGGTCACTCTGCTGTTCGCCGCCTGGGAATTCCTCGAGTTCAAGTTCCAATATTCGGAAAGATGGAAGCCGGAATCTCTGCCTGCTGTCCCGCCTCCCGCGCGGCAACCTAAACAACCTCGGCCAGGAGTTCAGATTATTGGTCAGGTGGTGTGGCTGATCTTTTGGGCGCTGGCGTTGTTCTTACCCGGAATGTCCTGGGTCTGGGGCGGAAGGGGCGCTTTCAGCCCGTCGGATGCTGTTTACTCGATGCGGTTGCCCATGTGGCTGTTGGCATTCTTCGGAATTTCTCAGCTATGGCTTAATTTTACGCGCTTTGCCGCAGCTGAGTGGCGGCCATTCCTGCGAATCGCCATCAGTGTCGCGGGCATGGCGCTGGCAATCTTCCTGCTGCACGAGGGCAATTTACTGGTAGCGGGTCCGAAATGGGTCCCCGCCGAGAGCAAATCGCTGGCGACTCTGAATCAGATGGTCGGGGGCGTATTGGTGCTGGCCTGTATTTTTGCAGGCCTGCTGTGTGTGCATGAGCTGCGCCGATTCATGCGAAAACCCGGGCGGCACATGGACAACCCCCGATCGGTTCATACCGCCTCCTAAGAAATCCTAGAAAAAGCGTTGACACTAGACGCTGTCCGTGTATACTGAGTATACTGATATGCCGGAAGAGTTCATAATCTCGCAGTCAGATAAGCGTCCGATCTACCTCCAGATCATGGAGCAGATCAAGCAGCGCATCGCAGTTGGGGATTGGACGGAAGGCCAGCTGATCCCGTCCATCCGGCAACTCGCGGTTGACCTCCAAGTCAGCGTGATTACGGTCAAGCGGGCCTATCTGGAACTCGAACGCGAAGGTGTGATCGTAACGCAGCAGGGGAAAGGCTCGCACGTTTCGTCCAACGCTGGCCTCGGGATGAGGCTGCAGGAACAGGAACTACAAAAACACTTGGAGCAGGCGATCCGGATTTCGGCTCTCCTCGGTATCCGTCCGGAACAGCTCGTAGAAATGCTATGCGAAGCCTCGGAAAAGATCGCGGCAAAGGAACTCGTATGACAGATCTCGTTGTTAACTTCAGGGGCGTGGGCAAGAAGTATCGCTATTTCACGCTCGACAACATCGACCTCAGACTTCCGCAAGGGCAGATCATGGGCCTGATTGGGCCAAACGGAGCAGGGAAGTCTACCACGATTCGCATCCTGATGGGCTTGGTGCATCAGGAGTGTGGCGAGGTCCGCGTTCTCGGCCGCTCAATGCCCAGCGAGCAAGTCGCTGCGAAATGGGACATCGGGTTCGCTTCAGAGGACATGCGGCTCTACGATTCGATGACGCTGGACTGGCATATGAGCTTCGTAAGGTCGATCTACCCGAATTGGGACGAGAGTTACGCGCAGCTGCTGCTGAAGCGCTTCGGAATCAAGCGGGAACAGAAGCTCAAGGGATTTTCGCACGGGCAGCGTGTGAAGTCGGCATTGTTGTTGGTATTGGCGCGTCGGCCGCGCTTGATCGTGCTCGACGAACCGACCACGGGGCTCGATCCAGTGGCTCGTCATGAGATTCTGCGCGAACTCACCGCTGCCATGGCGGATGAAGGCCGGACGATTCTGTTTTCGTCGCACAACACGCAGGACGTGGAGCAGATCTCGGATCAGATTACGTTCATCGACCGCGGCCGCATCATCGATTCCATGGACAAAGAAACCTATCTCGACCGGTGGCGCCGTCTACGGTTGGAGGTGCCGGCAGGAATCCAACTGCCCGTCCTGCCGGGCATTATTGACGTAAAGCAAACCGGGCGTCTGGCGGTGGCCACGGCGAACGCGTTCGATCCGGAACTGGCGCAGGCTTACGAGCGCACCGGCACGCGGGTCCAACATATAGAGAGCATGACGCTGGAGGAGATCTTCGTCGCCAACGTTGAGCACAGCAGAGAAAAGGTAGAGGCATGAACGGCACCATTATTCCCCAACTGATTTTGAAAGATTTGCGGCTGAACTGGACCTCGCTTATCGTGCCCCTGGCGGGAGGAGCCATCGGCATCGGTTTGTTCATGCGCGGGGGGCTGGCGGGAGTGTTGGGCATCGTCTCGTTCTTTACCGCGATGATCATATCGGCATCGATGCTTCCCACCCAGTGTCTGCTCGGCGAACGCAAACACCAAACGCTCGCCTTCCTGATGAGTCTGCCGCTTTCGTCGATTCAATACACCATCGCGAAGATAGTAACGGCCCTGGGAATCTTCCTAGTCTCATGGCTAACGCTGGTGATCGCCGGAGTATGGATCATCCTGGGCCGTGCGGGCGTTCCCCATGGGCTGCTGCCGCTGTTCCTGGCCTTGTGTCTGTTAGTGCTGGCCGGGATGTGCGTGATCGCCAGCGTCGATCTGGTGTCCGAATCCGAGAGTATGCACCAGGTCGCTGCAATGGTCGTGAACGTCTCCTACAGCTTTGCCTGGCTCTTCATCGCTGTTAACTCGAATATCAGAGGCCGGCATACAGAATCCCGTCCCGGTGTGGGACTCGACCATCCTGTCGTTGTTGGGCGGCGAGCTCGCGTTCATCGCCGCTTTGCTGGGACTAACCCTCTTCTTGCAGTCGCGCAAGAAGGAATTTATCTAAAGCTGCGGTAAATCATTACGTGAAAGGAAGAGTTATGCGATACGTGTGTCTGCTCATCTCCATTTTTCCGGCAATGCTCGAAGCGCAGGATGGAGCTGCGATTTACAAAGAGCGTTGTGCTACCTGTCACGATGCCGCCGACAGCCGCGCCCCAAAGATAGTGGCCCTCAAGGCGATGAGCGGCGAAGCCATTTTCGTGGCGCTGGCTACGGGCAGCATGAAGAAGCAGGCGGAGGGATTGTCCACGCCGCAGATTTTCGCCCTGCTGGGTTTCATTGCCCCAACCGGCGGTGCGCAAAACGTGGTCCCGGGATTGGAACGGTCCTGTAAAGGGGATGCCACATTTCACCCCGCCCCGGATGGACCTGGTTGGAACGGGTGGAGCGCAAGCGTGACCAACTCGCGCTTCCAGGACGCCAAAGCGGCCGGGCTCGCTGTATCCGACGTACCAAAGCTCAACCTCAAATGGGCACTGAACCTGGGAAGCGTCGTAATGACGCGCGGGCAGCCCGTGGTGATGGGGGGACGCTTGTTCGTCAGCAGCCAGACCGGCGCCGTTTATGCGCTGGACCCCGATACAGGCTGCACGCAGTGGAGCTTTCGGGCAGACATACCGCTGCGGGGCGGCATGAAAATCGCGGATGCCGCGGGCATTCCTGCGTTGTACTTCGCGGACGGCGCCGCCACCATCTACGCGCTGAACGCGGAATCGGGCAAAGTGATCTGGAAGGTCCATCCCTGGAATTTTGTGGGAGCTATGGCGACGGGCACGCTACAGGTCTACCAAGGTATCGTTTACCAGCCGATGTCATCGCTGGAAGAAGTTCTCGCAGCTGATGCGAAGTATGAGTGCTGCAAGTTCCGAGGGAGTGTCATTGCCTTGAATGCGGCCACGGGGGAGAAGCTCTGGCAGACCTTCACGATTCCGGAGGAACCGAAACCGACCCACAAGAACGCATCGGGAACACAGCAATACGGACCTTCGGGCGCGGCCGTATGGTCGACGCCGACTATCGATGAGATGCTGGGCGTCCTGTATATCGCCACCGGAGATAATTACTCGGACCCTCCGACCGAAACGAGCGACGCGATTCTGGCCATGGATCTGAAGACGGGCAAACAGCTGTGGTCCCGCCAACTGACAAAGAGCGACGCATTCAACCTGGGCTGTTCACCGGCGCCGACAAACTGCCCCTCAATGGCGGGTCCGGACTTCGATTTCGGCCAGCCGCCGATTCTGGTCGAGCTGCAAGGAGGCCGGAGGACATTAGTGATCGGACAGAAGTCGGGCATGGTGCATGCCATCGATCCAGACCACAAGGGAACCATCTTATGGCAGACGCGCGCCGGCGAAGGGAGCGCGTTGGGCGGCAGCCAATGGGGTTCGGCGTCAGATGGAAAGAACATGTATGTGGCGATCTCCGACATAGGGATCAGTACGGTAGCGGATGCGTCTACTCCGATGGGTTTCCGGCTTGTTCTGGATCCCAACAAGGGCGGCGGCTTACACGCGTTAGATCTGGAAACGGGCAAGATGGTGTGGAGCGCAAAACCGGTACCTTGCACCGCGGGCAGGACGGACTGTTCCCCCGCACAATCCGCTGCGGTGACCGCGATTCCTGGCGTGGTGTTCTCCGGAGCCCTGGACGGTCACTTGCGCGCCTACTCCACCAAGGACGGCAGCGTGTTGTGGGATTTCGATACAGCACGCGAGTTCCCCACCGTGAACGATAAGCCCGCACGGGGCGGATCGATTGACGGAACGGGCGCGGCAATCGTCGGCGGAACGGTGTTCGTGACTTCGGGCTATAACCAATACGGTGGGATGCCCGGCAATGTGCTGCTGGTGTTTTCGGTCAATGGAAAGTAGACTGCGGCAATGAAGCCAAGGCTTTCCTGGTGGCGTCCAATGTCGCAATTCCATCTTTTGTCGGGTCGTTCGCAGGTTGACAGGGCTATGTAGTCGAAGTACCCTTGGTTCCCAGCGGCAGAAGTTCTTCGAGTGGGCATGATAAACACTCGCTGCAGCGCGTCGCGCGACACTGCGACTAGTCCCTGAACAGTTCTGAGGTCGCAAGCGTTTCGGCCGCTTGGAGGGCTTTGTGTGCGCGACCATTCGGTGCGCAATTCGTTCGGTTGGGGAGAGTAGGCTTCTATGGAAAAGAACGATCCCGGCGTTGATGCCCGTGAGCCTTCATTCACCGCGATGTGGTGCGCGTGGGCCCGAAACAACCATGCCACAGTCCACCGTTCGCCGATCTTCTCCGACACGCGCAGCGTCCAGTTGGTTCCCGAGCAGGCCCTCGAGCGAGTGGTTTCGGCAATGAAAGGTTTTTCGCAGGAGGCCTCCGACGCGCTAATCCTGCTAACAGTCGTCCGCCAGCGGGTCCTCGCTGACCGACTTTCATTAGCGCACGAGCGAGGCGTGCGTCAGCTCGTGATCCTAGGCGCTGGCCTGGATACCACCGGATTCGGGCTGCCGGAGTGGGGAGACCACTGGCGCGTCTTCGAGGTTGACCATCCTGCGACGCAGGAATGGAAGCGGAAGAGGATCACGGACGTCTGCTGGGAAGTACCGCCCAATCTTGTCTTCGCGCCATGTAACTTCGAGCGAGAGGATTTGCTGAGCGCACTCGCCGCCGCCGGATTCGAACCCCAACTGCCCTCTTTGGTGTCACTCTTCGGGGTGATCATTTACCTCACCGCCGATGCCACTAAGGCGATACTGACCGAACTGGCGACCCTCGCCCCAGGCTCCGAGGTCACATTGACTTACGAATCGCCCCCCGACGGAGCAGACCCCGTTGTCCAGGAGACCTATGACAAGGTATCTCCCGTTGTTGAGGCTACCGAGGAGAGCTTTGTCGGCTATTACCATGAGTGGGAGATGGAGGCTCTGGTTTGCGCCGCAGGGTTCCGCGACGCTATCCACCATTCGACCGACGAGCTTAACGCACGCTACCTGGCCGGACGGTCCGACTACCTACGCCTGCGGGCAATCGAGCGGCTACTCACTGCAGTCTGTTGAAGCCCACTTTCTAGACCTTCAGTTTTGTTGAGCTGCACAACGCTCTGAAAGCCGCAAGGACTAGCCTTAGATTTGGAGATTAGTCCTCGCTGGTCGCGAAGTGTACGCCGCAAATTGGCGTTACCGGAATGTGGTACATGGCGCCCAAAATGAGTGCGCATGGCGCAGATGATACCCGCGTTCCATGCACTCCCCTGCCACGTATCTTGAAATCCAGAGATGGGTGGAGCAGCAGTAAGGCTGCCGCGTCTTTCCGCGCGGTTGCTCGTCTATGGGACTGGTTTGTGGTGCTGCCCGACAACCCGGTGATCACGCTTGGTGATATCCAAAGGCACAACATGGCGGTCGTTCTGGCGTAGGGGTGTCCGTCCCCAGTCCCTGGCCGTGCTGTTCTATATCAGATACTCGCCATCGCGTGGAAGTTCGCCTGGGCGCCGGTCGCAGGACCAGCTAGTTCCCGGAGAACGGCATTCACTCAGGTCATCACGACCGAGCTGAGACTGCATTTTACTGGAACCGAACTCATCGTGCGGTAACCCGCATCGTGCCGCGCCCCTTTCAACTTTCGCGTAGCGCATGATCCGCCCGGAATCGGTAACCCCTTGCCAAACGATAGGGAGCTATCTGTTGAATATAGTGCTACCCTGAGACGCCAGTAAGTTTCGCCACGCAAGATTGAGCACGTACACGTGCCATGTCGCTTGAACCGTTACTTAACGCGCCGCTCGTAGTACAGGCCCATGTGGCAACGGTGGTTCCGGCCTTTCTGCTCGGTGCGTGGCTCCTTGTGTTCAGCGGGAAGGGATTACGCTGGCATCGACTCCTCGGTGGCCTGTTTCTCGGTTTGATGGTAACAACGGCCCTCATTACACTTTTTATCCATCGGCGGATGCCCGACAGCGCCGCTTTCGGTATGAGCAGGACGCATCTGTTTATCCCGTTTGTCCTTTTTGCCACTTGGCGTGCTCTTGATGGAGCCTTAAAAGGCAAGATCAAGCAACATCAGCGATGGGTAATGGGCCTTTTTTTCGGCGCGCTAGTGATTAACGGTGTAAACAATATCTTCTTCTTGCCCGGGATCACGCACGACGTGTTCTTTGGTCGGTAGAAAAACCCAAACTGAGGTGCCGATGAGCCGACTGCCGACTCGCCACGGTGGAATGGCTGGAGTACTAACGCGTCAAACTCGCGATTCCAGGACGCTTCTCCCCTTCGCGACGACACATTACGCATTCCGACTTAGCCAGATGGCACACTGGCCCACCGGCCCCGAATGACGAGTCCAGACGCGGCACGACTGCCGACTCGCTGTCACACGAGAAATCGATCGAGTGCAGTGTGGCTCCACTCGATGATCTCGGCCCAGCGAGGGGATGCATCGTCCACGAACGTGAAGTGCTCAAGTGCCGAGAGCACGTGGAATCGGCCCACGCCATCGAGGCCAACCGGGGGGCCGCCAGCCGCCGAGTACGCTTCCAGTGTCACTCGCGTGAACGCGACACCGAATGACGGAAGGTACTTGAAGTCTTCGAGGCGATGCGCCACCGCAGCGCTGTCGAAGTCGAAGAGGCCGACAAGTGCGCCGGTCGCCGCATCGACCCGCATGTTGTGCATTTGGATGTCACCAAGCGCGATCACCGGGTCGTCGGGCAGCGCCTCAAACCAGTCCCGCAGCTGAGGAACCGCGGTCCTAAGATTCTGGAGCTGAGCACTACGCGCAAGCTTGCGGTCGATCTGGTCGAGCGTTGTGAGATACGACGTGCTCGGAAGTCCCAAGGTGCGTGCCTCCTCGACGGGCGCTCGATGAAGTGCCGCAATCTCGGCGCCCAAGTCACGAGCCAGCACGCGGCCGGCTTCGGTGAGTGGGGAATTGTGCTGATAACGCGCGGCCGAGGGGACGCGCGCGGACTCGCCGAAGACCAGGCCCTCGATGGCGTATCCGCTGATCCCAGGAAGTCTCGAGCGAACCTGCAGGCGCGCGGCCTCATCGACTCCGATCACCCTCGGTACGCGACATCCGGCGGCCGCGAGTGTCGCGATCAACTCCCCTTCGCGCCGCAAGCGGTCCCATGCCTCGTCGTCTTGCGCGATCCAGGCGATTCGGTCGCCGGGGCCATCGACCATCCAGCGCCACGACCGCCAGGCTGGTGCGACTCGTGCGGCACTCCCGAGTTCGAGATGGTGCGCGATCATACCCACGACCTTCTCTGGCAGCGGGTGTGGCATTAACCGAATGGTACCTTGACCGGTAGCTGTGAAAGGCGCGCGCCAGGAGGCGGCGATGGCTGAGCCGAACGAGAAGTTCAGGTTAACTCGCCCATTGCCGAATGCTGGCGAGCAATCTGGTACTACTTGGTTGCGGCGGTGACTCCACGCTGGCGTGATGTCTATAAACTGAATACCGTGGATGTTGATCATCTGGCGTCATGGATCGCACACCGGCTGCCGTTCATCTCAGGTCTGTATCTCAGTCCGCAGAATCTCAGAGTCACTCATGTCTTGAACTGGGGCGGTTTTGTAAACTATTCCTTCTCCATCAATGATGGCTCGGCGCAGTATCATCTGAAGATCACCAGCGACCTTCGCAGCATCCGAGGATTGCAACGGTGGCACACCCTTCACAGCGCTCTTGAAAAGCGATATCGAGCGCCTAAGCTAATTCAGTGGATTGATTTTTCGGAGATTGGATTCGCAGGATTGCTGTTCGAACATCTGAACGGCAGAACCGCGAACCTCACCAACAACCAGATGCTGCTCGAAAAACTAATTGAATTGGCGGACGGTCTTCACCGGGATCAGGAGATACGGTCCCATCTGAGGGGTTCTGGGCCACGCCGAACGTACTTGAAGCATTTCGTCGAGACCTACATCGATCGGTTCACAGGCGATCTGGAAACGGTCGCGACAAGTCAGCTGCCATTTATTTCCTCAACGTTGCTTTCGTGGATGCAAGATGAAACAGGGCGGCTGCACGAGGTGGCTTGTCGGGTGCCAGCATTTCAGAATCCAGCGATTGAGGCCGTTCACGGCGATTTGAACGAAGGCAATATACTCGTGACGGCGAAGGATTGGTTCGTTGTCGATTGGGATGATCTGGCGATCGGTGATCCGGCGGTAGACTTTGCAGTCTTGTTGTGGCCTATCGTCCGGGAGGGCGGTGAGTGGCGGAACTTCTTCAAATCAGGAACAGAGGAGGGCTTTGGCGAGCGCATCGAAATCTGCTTTAGAGCGCAGCTTCTCGATGAAGTGATCGATCCACTTGCTGATTACGTCGAAGCGCGTGTGGTTCCGTCACAACGGGAAGATGTGCAACTCGTGAAGCGGAAGCGACACGAGGAAGCATTGGAAAAGTACAGGATGACCTGGCGCGGATGAACATCTTTCGGCAGATTGCCGGCTACACTCCCAGACGATCCGGAATTACCCGGCTGAGCTTGTGGGCATGGTGGCAGGCCGTTCTTCCAACCTGACGGCGAAGGGGTGATTTGGGGGTGCGCGCGGTGCTCGGCGCCCTCGCCACTTGCCGGCTTTGCGTGTTCGATTCGTGCCAGCCGCGAATGACGGATGATAGTTTGTTGGAAAACTCTAGCTTGATGAAAGCCTCCATATCATTCCGACCGCTTGAACGATCCGACTTCCCACTCCTTCAGGAATGGCTTTCAGCCGCCCACGTCGCCGCTTGGTGGAATGAGCTACTTGATCTGTCTGGCGTTGAGGCGAAATATGGTCCGCGTGTAGATGGCGCTGAACCGACGTACATGTTCGTGATCGAGCAGGAAGTTAGGCCGATAGGTTGGATTCAATGGTACCTCTGGTCTGACTATCCAGAGCACGCGCGCCAATTGGGCGCGGAGCCCACTTCAGCTGGCATCGACCTCGCCATAGGGGAGCTTAGCATGACAGGTTTGGGCTTGGGTCCGGTTATAATTCGGCAGTTCCTCGACCAGTTCGTCTTTACGAACTCCAACATCTGCGCAGTCGTGGCCGATCCTGAGGAAAGCAATATCAGATCACTGCATACCTTCAGGAAGGCTGGCTTCAACCTGGCGAATACGGTCCAACTCGCCGGTGAAGGTTGCAGGCGACAGGTTGTGCGTTTGGTTCGCCCAGAGGCTGGAACAGTTACGCATTCGTGACGGCTAGTCTTTTGAATCCAGTTTGGTTTCGATCGTCGCCATCCGGACGTTTGGCTCAGGCGTCCAGCGTATAGAAACGAACCGCCCGTGAAATCCTTCGACGTCAGGCAGGAGAATTGCGCCGGCGCTCTCGCCAGCTCCAATAAACGATCCGGGCGGGATAGGCTCTGGCCGATCTGGCACTAACTAACCCTGATGAAGCCCAAAGAGCAGCCCCTGCGGATCACGGCAGGTACAGAACCTGCCAAATCCGGGTTCATCCGTGGGGATTTCGGCTGCTCCGCCAAGCCGGTTCACCTCAGCGATGGCCGCTTCCAGGTCCGGGACGCCGAAGTACACGAAAAACCCCCAGGTCGGATCGCCTCCGTGTACGCCGACTTTAAAGGAGGGAGCCTGAAGCCATCCCTCTGCCGGCTGGCCAATGGGATGGAACTTCCAACCGAACATCTGCTCCAGGAACAATGTGGATTTCGAAGGGTCGGAGACCCCAATTTCGATGAAAGAAACTTCTGCGCCGGTCGGTGCCATGCCTGCCAGCATAGCGAGTCTCCACGGTTCAAGTCTTGAAGAAAAGTGACCTATTTGAGCTCGGTTGCTTCAGCGGGAAGGCCGGGAAGATCACTGAACCAGACTGCACGGTATGCGGCGGGGGTACAAGAGCCCAGTTCCCGGAACTCACGGGTCAGGTGGCTCTGGTCGCTGTAGCCACAGAGAGCAGCCACCTCAGCCAGCGAAAGCGAGGTCTGGTCCAAACATGTCCTCGCTTTCTGAAATCGCCAGCGTCGGGCCTGCGCCTTGGGAGTCAGGCCGACCGTCTCCTGAAACGTCGAGATGAAGTGTCGAGAACTCCAACCGAGACTTGCCGCCAGTTTGTGTACCCGAGCATCTCCGCCCAGTCGACTGATTTCGTTCCAGGCCCAGCGAAGTTTATTTGACTGAGTAGTCATGGCCGGGATTGCTACGCCGAAGACATCATCCAGCATCATGAAGCGCGTGGTCCACGAAGGCACTCCCGCGAGAGATTCTTCTAACTCACCACCGGCCTTCTTCCAGATTTCGCTCAGAGGCATGACATGCCCCGGCCAGCCCTCGGCAGGTCCGAAAATAGCGGCCGCCGCCCAGGGATTGAGCGACACCTCGACGCAACACAATTTCCCATCGTGCTCGACGGTGACAGGTGAGGCCGCAGGGCCAACGAATAGGCTTTGACAGGTGAATGCCGATTGGCCTGAGATTGGCGAAACTCGAAACTCCGAATCCAAGCCGATAATGAGCATGGGACACGGCGTACCGATCTCCAAGCGACGAACCGGACAGGTCACGTGCTCTTCGAAGCCACTGTAACCGAGTACATCGGCGGCGATCGGCGGAGCCGGACTTCCAATTTGACGCCGCCAGGAAGGTGTTACCTTCACAACGTAAGTTTACCGTCTGATCGCGCCACCGTCGCTGCGGACGCCGCCGTAGAAACCGAACTCCAAGCGTGCCAGATGTTGGCTGGCAAAATGCGGCTTCACCGAGACGTGGCGTAGGCCCGCCTTGTCGGCCACGTAGCTCTATACTTAGGCGCCAGTAGGGACCCTCCGATAGCGGTGCAGCAGCTTGTCTTCCTTACTGGCTTCCCCGAAAACGGTCATCGACGGCACACGCGCAACGCCCACTGACGGCGCCCTCCACAACCGGACGGATATCCGTGGGGAAAGTCCGAACAGAGCAGAATCGCAACTCAAATCAAACCGAATGGTTTAGCATAGAGCACGATGAACGATCCCAACGGCTATGCGGACCGTATCCAGCGCGTCGTAGACCACTTGGCTGAGCACTTGGACGACGCACTCGATCTTGAGGCGCTCGCTCGAGTGGCTTGTTTTTCGCCCTATCACTTCCACCGCGTTTACCGTGCGTTGCTCGGTGAAACCGTGAACGACTCGGTGCGCCGTTTGCGCCTGAGCCGTGCAGCCATCGACTTGCTTGACCGCAAGCTGAGCATTGAACGCACCGCCTGCCGCGCCGGCTATGCCAGTCAAGCAGCGTTCACGCGCGCGTTTCGCGCCGAATACGGCGAGCCACCGGCCCGCTATCGCGGAGTCAGGCGAATCGTTCAGCTCAACCAAGAAGGGAGTTCCACCATGTATAACGTCGAGACTATCGCTATGCCCAAACTACGTGTGGCAGCGATTGAGCATCGTGGTGACTATCAAATTACGAGCAACGTCTTTGAGAGGCTAATGGCGGTCGCAGCCACCACGGGCCTATTGACGCCCGATACGCGTTCGATTGGAGTCTTTTACGACGATCCGGCCTCCGTGCCGGAGGCTGAGTTGAGGGCGATTGTTTGTATCACCGTGCCGGACGGTTGGGCGCCTTCCGGCGAGCTCACCGCAGCGCACATCGAAGGCGGCCGCTACGCGAGGATCGTTCATACCGGTCCCTACACGGAGCTGAAGACAGCCTATGACTGGCTGTACCAAACCTGGCTGCCGAACAGCGCCGAGGAGCCGCGGGATCTGCCTTGTATCGAGGAGTACCTAAACAACCCACGGCAAGTACCAGCCAAGGACCTCAAAACCGCCGTGATGATGCCGCTGGTCGGGTGAACGAGGCAGACGTCTTATGCCCCCTTCGATGTTCGATCCCGCCGTGCGCGCTCGGTTCCAGGAGCGCATTCGGTCGCTCGGCCCGGATACGCAGCGCCGCTGGGGCCTAATGACCTCCAGCCAGATGGTGTGTCACCTCATCGATCAACTCCGAATCGCACTCGGGGAGCTTGCCGACCCAGCCGGTATCGGGGGTCTTCCGATATCCACCGTTTAAGCAGGTCGTGATCAATGTCCTCCCCTGGCCGAAAGGCCGGATTCAGGGTCCTCCGGAAGCGTTCACGACCGTTTCGAGCGAGTGGGAGAAGGACTTGGCCCGACTAGGGCAGCTCCTCGAAGAGCTCGGCCGCCGGGAGTGTCAGATTGAATGGGCGCCGCATCCGATATTTGGCCGTATGAGCGGTCGTCTGTGGAGCCATCTGACGTGCCTGGCACTTCGATCATCACCTCACTCAGTTCGGCGCATGAAGGAACGTGGCGTTCGGCTTCAGTCGACCCAATCGACCGGGAGCGGTATTCACGAAGCAATCTGGCGCGACTTCACTCTGTTGCTGACGTTGCCAGTTCTGGCTTTCCGCGTCGGAACGGGAATCCTCGCAGTGCGCGCCGACAGCAAACAGCCTCATCGTTCGCGACTGACGTAGTATTGGAGTTCACGTCGCGACCGGCGTCCCGTGACTCGAAGACATGAAGACGTTCGAACACGAGTGGATTTTCGAAGCGTTTCTTGAGCACCCGACCTTCTTCACCAAGAGCGTGTTCGGTGGGCTTGCCGCGTACCTCTTCGAGCGTCAGATGCTGTTGCTCGTTGAACCAACGAAATCCGGTCGCTGGAACTGGCACGGGGTTTTGGTGTGTACGGACTACAAGCATCAAGCTTCCATTCAAGCCGAGTTCCCAGCGTTGATGCCGCATGAGGTTCTAAGAAAGTGGCTTTTCATCGATTCGGCCCACGAGGATTTCGAATCCACCATGGAAGCAGTGGCGAAGCATGTGCCAAGCAATGACCCGCGCTTCGGTGTCATACCCAAGAGTCCGAAACGGGGAAGCCGAGCCGGGCATGAAGCACAGCATCGGCTGGGCGCCAAACCACGCGCCATGCATTGAAATGGAATGTGTTTTGGGACGGAACCCTCGAGAATCTACTCGTGATCAGTCGCGAAGTGTTTGCTAAGGGACTGCGAAACGGCGTGCTCGCCAAATGCCCTGATCGAGTCCCTGCGGGCGGACGTCACGCGGCCACCATTGACGGGAACCGGACTCTTAAGCAGCAGTCGATCAGTCGGTAAACAGTTCGCCATTTGCGAGACCCATCGTCTCTGGAAGGCGAAGCGATAATGGAACATGGCAGTACGAGCGCCAATTTGTATGGATACCCTGCACATGCAACGGCTGATCCTACGGCCTCTCACCGAGTCGGATGCAATGGATCTGGTTGGCGCGCGGGGCGATGCCGAGGTGATGGAATTTTGGGACACGCCGCCGGACGCGACACGTTCTGACACAATTGCGATTGTTGATATTCTCCTTTCCGATGTGCTCTCTGGCGCCGCCAGGTATTGGACCATCCGACTTGGTCACGACGGAAGCTTTGCAGGAGTCTGCGATCTGAGCGAGATCCGGAATGGAGAAGCCGCTGACATTGGATTTATGTTGCTGCCCAGTTTCTGGGGCTTAGGCTTCGGAAACGAAGTCGTCGGTCGCCTTCTAGAGTTTGCGAGATCTCTCGGCTTGAAGTCTGTTACCGCCCGAATTCATGCCGGGAAACACCCGCTCTGAGAGGCTTTTGCTAAGAACGGGATTCCAGCTCGTCGAGGTGATCTCGAACTACGAGATTCGCCCGGGAGTCTTTCGGGATTGTTTGCGCTTCGAGGCGACGCTGTAGTACGGCGACGGGACGAAATTGTGGACAAAGCGAGCGTTCATTGCGGAAGCCGATATCGAGAGACGCTCCCGGTCCCAAATTCGGACGTAGGACGCGCAGACCGCCGACGGGCAGTGCGTCTTTGTCCATATATCCAATTGTGGAAAGTGATTCGGATTACTCCCCAGTAACGGCGAAGCAGTTCTATCCTTAGCGACTGATCGTTACTGAAGTTCTCGATCGAGGCTCGCGAGTGCTCCCCTTGACATTCGACAGGAGTAGGAGATAATCTATTGTCGAATGTCGAGAGGAGTGGAAATCCCCGCATCGAAGGAAATGCCAACGTCCACAGACCTCCTGCAAGGAACGCTGGATTTGCTTATCTTGAAGACGCTTTCCCTGGAACCGATGCACGGATGGGGAATTGCCAGCCGTATTCAGCAGGTTTCCAAAGAAATCCTGCAGATTGGGCAGGGTTCGCTTTACCCGGCACTGCATCGTCTCGAATACAGAGGGTGGATTCAGGCGGAATGGTCAAACACCGAAAATAACCGCCGCGCGAAATTCTATTCGCTGACTCGTGCGGGGAAGAAACAGCTGGAGGCCGAACTCTCCAACTGGGGCCGGCTGACTACAGCCATCTCGCTGGTGTTGGAACAAGTTTAGGAGGACCGTATGCTGCGAGAATTCCTGACTCGTCTGCGTTTCTTCCTGTCGCGCAAGCGCCCCGCCGATCTCGACGACGAATTGCAGTTTCACCTGGAGCAGTGCTCGCGGGAGAACATTGCAAAGGGAATGACGCCACAAGAAGCCCGTCGACAGGCGGCCATCGCGTTTGGAGGGGTTCAACGCACCCGCGAACAGTGCTATGAGCAGCGGCCCGGATGGCAACTGCAGAGGCTGTTCCAGGACATTCGCTATGTCCTGCGGCGGTTGAAGCGCGCTCCCACGTTCACCGCGATCGCGCTGGTTACGCTGGCACTCGGCATCGGCGGCACCACCGCGATCTTTAGCGTAGTGGAGGGAGTTCTCATCAAACCTCTGCCGTATCCTCAGGCCGAATCGCTAGTCGGGGTCTGGCACGTCGCGCCGGGACTGAAGTTCGCTTCCGCGCCGGACCTGGGCGATGCCATCCCCTGCTCGCCGACCATGTACTTCACTTACCGCGAGGAAAGCCGGACCTTTCAAGACTTCGGGCTGTACCAAACACGTGGGGCAACGGTTACTGGCCTCGCGGAGCCGGACGTAGTCCCGACGCTGGTCGTCACCTACGGGGTGCTCCAAGCCCTGGGCGTGCGGCCTAAGATCGGGCGCTGGTTTTCCCAAGCCGACGACACGCCCGGTTCCCCACAGACGGTCATTCTGAATTTCGGCTATTGGCAGCGGCGCTTTGGCGGGGACCCGTCCGTCATCGGGCGCACCCTAACGATAGATACACAGCCGCACATCGTGATCGGCGTGATGCCGGCTGGCTTCGATTTCAGAAGCAACCCCGATCTTGTCCTGCCGCAACAGTTCGAGCGCGACAAACTGTTCCTGGGACAATTCGGCTGGTCGGGAATCGCACGGCTTAAGCCTGGCGTCACGCTTCGGCAAGCCAACGCCGATCAGGCCAGGATGCTCGCGATCTGGCTAAAAGAGTGGCCGCCTGCGCCTGGATTCAATCGCGCCGTGTTTGAGAGCGCCGGTTTTGTCCCCAAGCTTCAGCCCTTGAAGCAGGAGGTGGTTGGGAATGTGGGGACCGTGTTGTGGGTCCTTATGGGGACCATCGGGCTGGTGCTCTTGATCGCGTGCGCGAATGTCGCGAATCTGCTGCTGGTGCGCGCGGAAAGCCGGCAACACGAGATGGCGATTCGAGCCGCGCTGGGCGCCGGCTGGAAAGCGATCGCGCTCGAAATGTTACTCGAAAGCGCGGTGCTGGGGATTCTGGGCGGCGTACTTGGGGTATCGCTCGCTTACGGAGCGATTCGAATTCTGATCGCGAAGGGACCGCAAACGCTGCCGCGGTTGAATGAAATCGGAATCGATCCGGTGGTGCTGGGTTTTGCGCTCATCATTTCTCTTCTTGCTGGGCTGTTGTTCGGTCTCATCCCGGTCCTGAAGTACGCGGCGCCCCAGGTGGCGACAGCCCTGCGCGACGTCGGGCGGAGCTTCAGCCATGGACGGGAACACCACCGGGCTCGCAATACGCTGGTGGTCGGTCAGGTGGGATTGGCGCTGCTGCTCCTGGTCGGCGCCGGCCTGATGATTCGGACGTTCCAGGCTCTGCGGAACGTTGACCCGGGATTCACGCGGCCGGAAGAAGTCCAGTTGATGCGCATTATGATCTACGAGGCGCAAGTGAAGGGACCGGAACAAGTGATGCGCATGCAGAACCAGATGCTGGATAAGCTGGCAGCGATTCCGGGCGTCTCATCGGCTGCGCTTGCGAGCGACGCTCCGTTAGAAGGATTCAGCAGCGGCGACGTGCTCTACGCCGAAGACAAGACCTACGGCGCCGGGGAGATTCCTCCCGGCATGCCATTCAGGTACGTCACACCGGGATTTTTCAAGACCATGGGCACGCGTTTGATCGCCGGACGCGACTTCACCTGGACCGACCTCTATGACAAACGCCGGGTTGCCATCGTTTCTGAAAACGTGGCGCGGGAGATGTGGGGCAACCCTGGCGCCGCTCTAGGTAAGAGAATTCGGTCGGGCTTTAAGGATGATCCTTGGAAAGAAGTAGTGGGCGTGGCGGCCGATGTATATGACAACGGAGTACAGGCGAAGCCGCCTAGGTTCGCGTACTGGCCCGCGATGATGGAGAACTTCGAGGGCGCAGCCGTGAACGTCACTCGCTTCGCTGTGTTTGTCGTGCGCACCAACCGGGCGGCCACGGAGAGCTTCCTCGCCGAAGCTCGCCAGGCGATCTGGTCGGTGGACGCCGACCTGCCGGTGTTCCGGGTGCAAACACTCAAGGACCTCTACGATAGGTCCATGGCGCGTACTTCGTTCACACTGGTGATGCTCGCGATCGCCGGCGGTATGGCGCTGGTTCTGGGCATCGTGGGGATTTACGGCGTGATCGCGTACGCCGTCTCGCAGCGGACGCGTGAAATCGGCATCCGCGTGGCGCTGGGCGCGCAAGGCTCCGAGCTTCGGCGAATGTTCGTGCGCGAAGGACTGCTGCTGGCGGGAGTCGGCTCGGCGCTGGGGATGATCGCGGCCGCCGGGCTGACCCGTCTGATGTCGTCGCTGCTGTTCGGAATCACGCCGCTCGATCCGCTGACTTATGCGACGGTCCCGGTATTCCTGCTTGCGGCAGCGGCGCTGGCGAGCTACGTCCCCGCGCGGCGAGCAACTATCGTAAATCCAGTAGAGGCGCTGAGGTCCGAATAGGACACTCGGGAGAACCTGACCGCTTCCCAACGCCCGAATTGGGTAAACCAAAACTGGCCAGGAACGTTCTGCTTTCTTGCACTTTTCAAAAGAGAAGGTTTATGTACTCTTGGTGTCAGTCGTGCCGTAACGCCACCACTGGATCCACTTGCACGGCTTGGCGCAGGGGAAACAGGCACCCCAGGAATGCGACCAACGTCAAGATCACGGGCGCCAGTGAGAGCGTCAGTGCATCGTAAGGCGAAATGCCGACCAATTGGGATTGCAGCACCCGGTTCACGGCGAGTGAGGCCGCCAGGCCGAGGAACATCCCGGCGGCGACTGGCCGCATGCCCTCGTAGAGCACCAGGCGCTGGATTGCGCGCGGAGCCGCGCCGAGAGCCATGCGCACCCCAATTTCCTTGGTGCGGCGGCCAACTGATCGCGCAACCACGGCGTAGAGTCCCAGTGCCGCCACCAGCAGCCCGATAGCCGCGAAGATGGGCGCAACCGCGGCGCTCTGCACCAGCCTTCCGTAATTGCTTTTGTTACGCAACGCGTCGGCATCGAAGGTGGCATTCAAGGTGGAGAAGTCGAAAATTTCCAGGCTGGGATTCATCCGCCGTAGTTCGGCGCGAATCGCGGCGGCCGTCCCATCGGAGGCGCTGCGTGTCCGGGCAAAGAACCAAGCCGACCCGGAGGGCTCCCGCTCCTGCGCGAAGGGGAGGTAGGCCGCGGGAACAAAATGCTGGCGCGTCCACTCATTCTGCATGATGTTCGAAACTACTCCGACGATGGTTCGCCACTGGCCGGATTCGGGTTGTGCCTTTTTGTAGAGCCGGAAGCGGCGGCCGACGGGGTTCTGCCCCGGAAAATACGCTTCCGCAAAGCGCCGGTTCACAATCGCGACCAGCGGCGCCCCGGGCTGGTCGGAGCGGTTAAAATCGCGGCCCGCCAGAATCGCGGCGCCGATGGTCTGGAAATAGCCGGGGCCGGATGCAAACACCGGGGTACCGTGCAACGTGCCAATTTGCGCATCCAATTCGAACGGGCGAGGCTCGAAGTCATCCACGGGGCGTCCATCGGACACCGCCGCCGACTCCACTCGCGGCACGCTAGCTAGCCTGGCCGGAAGAGCTTCCGAAAATGCCGCGCGGGATTCGGCAGTGGGATACTTCGCCTGAGGCAGGGCGATTCTTCCCACCAGCACGTTTTCCGGCTCCTTTACACCGATATCGGCTGCCAGCACTTTCCATAGGCTGCGACCCAGCAAACCGGCTCCGGCCATCAGCACCATCGCCAGCGCCATCTGCCCAGCCACCAGGGCCGCCGAAAGACGTCTGGCTCCTCGGCTCATGGTGGCGCCGCGCGATTCTCCCTTCAGCGCGCCGTTCACATCCAGCCTCCACAAAGCGGCAACCGGCGCCACCGTGACGATGCCTGCCGCGCCCAGCGTAACAGCCACCAGATAGAGCACCGTGCCGATGCTTGCCGAGTAGTCCAGGATCTCATTCGGCGTCACGGTAGCCGCCGCCCAAACTCGCGTGCTCCAAGCCGCGGACCACCACGCTAGCAAACCGGCCGCCGCTGCAAGAACCAGGCTTTCGAGAAACAATTGCCGGATTACGCGTGCCCGCCCGGCTCCCAGAGCCATTCGTGTCGACAGTTCCCGCGTGCGGCTCTGAGTCCGCGCCAGAGTCAGATTCGCCAGATTGGCGCACGCAATCCACAAAACGAAACAGGCGCCTACCCAGACCGAACCGTAAAGGAACGGCGCGTCGGTGCCGGCAAGAGACTCCATGTAGTTGCGCACCAGGGGACGCACGCCGTGGTTGGTGGCAGGAAATTCCTGAGCTAGTCGCGCGCTGATGCCCTCTAGTTCCGCGCGGGCGGATTTCTCCGAGACGCCCTCGGCCAGCCGCCCGAACGCCTCGGCTCCGTTGGCCACCGGGAGGTGCAAATCGGCGGTCTGTTCGAGCGGCAGGTAAATGTCATTGCGCCAGGGAAACTCGAAGCCTTCCGGCATTACGCCGATGATCGGAATGGGGGCTCCATTGATGCGGATGTTGCGGCCAATGACATCGCCGCGGCCACCCAACTGAGTCTTCCAATACCGCTGGCTGATGATGACCGTGGGCTGCGCTCCCGGCGCTTCGTCTGACGGAAGAAAGTCGCGCCCCAAGGCTGGACGCACGCCCAGCAGGCTAAAGGTATTCGAGGTGATCGGGTAGACCCAATGTGCCTGGCCGTCCGTATTGCCCTCGTCCAGAATGATGGTCTTCCGGCCAAGGAACGCCATGTCCTGGAACGAACGCGTCTGCTTGCGCCATTGCTCGAAGTCAATGTAGGAGACGCAGCAGCCCGGGGTGGGATACTGCTCCGTCAGGTAGAGCAGACGATGGTTCTCCTTCACCAGTGGGTAACTGCGAAACACCATCGCATCCAGCACGCGGAACGCCGTGACATTCAAACTAAGGGCCAGCGCCAACATCAGGATCGCGGTGGCGGCAAACGCGCGCTCGCGGATCAGGGCTCGCAGCGCAAATCGGAGGTCGTAGAACAGCGCCTCCAGCCATGCAATGCCGCGCGAGTCGCGATGCGCGTCTTTCGACGCCTCGATTGAGCCGAACTTCACCCGGGCCAGGCGTCGCGCGTCGGCCGGCGGCATGCCGCGCTGGATATAGTCTTCAGTCGCAAGCTCGATGTGAGAGCGCAGTTCCTCGTCGAATTCGCGATCGAGCTTGCGTTTGCGGAAAATGGAGATGGCTCGTGCCCAAGTCTGCTTCATCTCAAGCTCCTAATCGTGCCGCAGAGCCACCGCCGGATCCACCTGCACCGCCCGGCGCGATGGGATTTGGCAGCCGATGAGGGCCGTGGCGATTAACAGGGCCGGTGCCGCGATAAGAGTGAATGGATCATGGGGGGACACTCCCACCAATTGCGATTGGAGAATGCGGTTTACTCCCAGAGACGCAGCCAGACCGAGAAGCAGCCCCAGCGCGACGGGAGTCATTCCTTCCCGGAAAACCATGCGCTGGATATCGCCGACAGCCGCGCCGACCGCCATGCGAATGCCAATCTCCTTGGTGCGCTGACCCACCGAGCGTGCCACCACGGCGTAGAGCCCGACCGCCGCCAGAATCAGCGCGAGGATCGCAAATACGGGCGCAACGGCCGCCTCTTTGCCCAGCTCGGCATGTTCCAGGTCCATGCGGTCACGGTCGAACCCCAAGGTGGACTGGAGCGTCGAGAACTCTTCGAGGTCCACATCCACACCGGCTTTCTCTATGCCCGCACGGACTGCGGCGGCCATCTGCTCGGCGGGTACGCGGGTTCGAACCAGGACAGCGGCCGCCGCCCCAGGATTCTGCCGGAACGCCACATAGACAATGGGATCGAAACGGTCGCGCAGCGAACGGCCCTGCATAATATTGGAAGCGACGCCGACCACGGTATACCAGGCCGGCTCTGGCCTCCGATACAGCTTCACGCGTCTTCCCAAGGGGTCTTGTCCAGGCCAATATTGCTGGGCAAAGCTCTGGTTCACGATTGCAACCAGGGGGGAGCCTGGCCTGTCGTTTTCTCTGAAATCGCGCCCTTCGATCGTGGATGCACCCACCGTTCGAAAATAGTCCGATTCTGTAGAGAACACCTCGACGCGAGGTTTTTGCATTGCGTCCGTCTTGCCCTTCTCCAGTTCAAAAGGAATCGGCGAAACGTTGGACACCGGGATGTTGCTGGCTAAGGACTCCGATTCTACGCCCGGAATGGCCAGGATGCGCGAGTGAAGACGATCCCAGAAAACCGTACGGACGACGCTCGCAGGGTATTCTTCGCTCGGGACGGAAACATAGCCAACAAGGATTCGCTCGGCGCCTTGGATGCCGAGCTGGGCGCCGACGATATTCCAGAGGCTGCGTGCCAACACTCCGGCGCCTCCCAACAAAATGATTGCGAGAGTCATCTGCCCGGCGACCAACACCGTCGACAGGTGCTTGGCGCCGCGGCTGAGGGTTGCGCCTCGTGCGTCGCCCTTCAACGCCGTGTTCACATCCATCCGCACTGTTCTCAGGACGGGGATGAAGCTGAACAGCAGCGCCGCTGCAAGTGTTATCGCCAGTGCATAGGCGACGCTTCCCAAGCCGATGGTGTAATCGAGCACAACGTATCGCGAATACGTGGCATTTATCCAGGTTCGGATCGCTAATCGGGCTAGCCACCAGCCCAGGACGCCGCCCACGGCGGACAGCAGCAGGTTTTCCGTGAAGATTTGCCGAATCAGCCGCCCACGGCCAGCGCCTAAGGCGATGCGGGTGGAGAATTCGCGCGAACGGCCCACGGTTCGGGCCAAAGCCAGATTGGCGATATTGCCGCAGGCGATGAGAAGAACAAACAGAGCGGCGGCCCACAATGCGCCGTAGATCATTCCGGCCTCGGGGCCCATTCCGGCCTGCGAATAGGTGAACACACGCGCCCGAACACCTTTGTTGCTGGCGGGGAACTCGGCCTCCAGGCCTTGGTCGATCGCATCCAGCTCAGCCTGCGTGCTGGTTTGCGAGGCGCCATCCGCCAGACGCCCGACGGCCATAAACCCGCCGGGTTTACGTTGCAGCATCTCAGGGGTCGGCACCAGAGGCATCCAGAAAAGACCATGCTCCGGAAAATCGAAGCCTTCGGGCATGACGCCGATGATGGTCGCCGGAGCTTTGTCCACCGTCACGGTCTGGCCGATGATATCGGACCGCTTGGCAAAGCGATCCTGCCAGGCGTGATAGGTCAGCAGCATTACTTGCGGCGCTCCCGGCGAGGCGTCGCTCGCAACAAAATCGCGGCCCAGGATCGGATTCACGCCCAACAAATGGAAAGTGTTGGCAGTGACCAGCGCGACCCCGATATCGCGCGGGCCCGAGCCGTAATTTAAAGAGATCTGCTTGCCGCCTACCATCGCAACTTCTTTGAAGGATTTGGCCTCTTCTCGCCAAGCCAGAAAGTCCGGGTACAGCAAGCAGCAACTCGAAAGCGTGTACCGCTCCTGGATGTAAAGCAGGCGATGATTGTCTTTCACTAAGGGGAAGCCGCGGAACAGGATGGTGTTGACTATGGCAAATACCGCGACGTTCAACCCGATTGCCAAGGCCAGCACGATGACGGCTGCCGCAGTGAAGCTTCGGTCGTGCTTCAGGCTTTTGATGGCAAAGCGGAGGTCGTACAACAGGGCGTCGAGCGAGGCGATGCCACGCGCGTCGCGATGAGCGTCCTTCGATGCTTCGATGGCGCCGAATTTGAGACGTGCCTGCCGCCGCGCCTCGGTCGGAGAAAGACCGCGCCTGATGTAGTCCTCGGTCGCGAGTTCGATGTGCGAGCGAATCTCGTCATCGAGTTCACGGTCCAGTTGCGCGCGGCGAAAGAGCGCTTGCAGCCGATCCCAGGTTCTCACGAGTTCTCTCCCGCGGCAGCAAGAACGCGCGCCATGACGGACGCCAGGCGCTCCCAGTGGGAACGATCTTCTTTCATCTGACGTTTACCAGCCTTGGTGATCGTGTAGAACTTTGCTCTCCGATTGTTGTCGGAGGTGCCCCATTCGGCTTGGATCCAACCGCGCTGCTGTAACCGCACCAGCGAAGCGTAGATGGTGCCCTGGTTGAGGAGAATTGCATTTTCGCTCAACTGCTCGATGCGTCGCGCGATGCCGTACCCATGCAGCGGCCCCATGGTGGCGAGAGTTTGCAGGACCATCAGGTCCAAGGTCCCCTGAAGCAGGTCGAGCTTAGGATCGGGCGTGGCGAGACTCCTGTAGCATCACCACATGAGTATCACACATATACCTGTGGCCTGTCCACATGTAGAGGTCCGATCGAGGTCAGGGTCTGTGAGCGCGCCCGAATCCAGAGTATAAATAGCGCTTTCGCCGTCAACGACAGCTTGGGCGGATTACCCGTCCCTCGACGACAAGGCAGGAGCGCCGCTTATTTTGACCCTCGGCTGGAGACCTGAACCGGGTTTCCCGCGGGTCTTTCGCACTTTGCGAACGAAAAGAGGGCTCGCTGGTCTGAATCTCGGCCTATCCACGCGACTATTCACCCAGAGAATGACCCAGTACGATTAAAATTGCATAAATTACCATCTCGTGTTTGGGAGGTCAGCAGGAGAGCGGTACCGGAGTCGCGGAGTTTCAATCCCCGGTTTACTTTCTCGACCCAAGACTAAGAGCGCGCGGCCGAGATTTGAAAAATATTACCTTCGGGATCGACGGCGTCGCACGCTTCGGTGGGGTCCTGCCATGGTCGCTGGAGCATTGTGATTCCCATGGCTTCCAGTCGGTTCCGTTCTGCCGGGACATTGTCGACCGCGAAGATGAGCTTCACCGGCTCCGTTTCGCGTGCTTTCGGTGGGGAAGAGATCTGAATCTTGCGGGCATATTCTTGGGGTATGGCGTGGAGGGCGAAACGTGCGCCTCCGAGGTCAAACAGGGCCCATTTGTCAGTCCATTCGGTGTTCACGGGCCGTGTGCCCAACATAGTTTCGTACAAATCCCTCATGTGAGGAAAGTCTTTCACGTAGAGTATTGCACATTCGAGCCGCATGGCCTCAGGATACAACCGGCTTGACCCGGCTGATCCAGGACCCGGGCGATGTGACCGAGAAGCAGTTGGTGATGTTCGCCCACAGCTTTGGCATGATCCGATTCCCAGCTCACCCGCTACCAGCTGAGAAGGCGAGAACCGGCCAGCCGATTGAAGACGTGACCGACATTTCTTCTCATCCGCCGGATTTGGCCTTTCACAGGATAAGTCGACCCTTCGCAGGCTCGTCCACGACAGCGTGGGCTTATCGCCGGTACTATCCTTGCGAGGAGAGACCCGATGAGAAAAATAGCAAGCGTGATGACTCTGATAGTCTTGGCATACGTGGTCGCGGCCGCGCAGCAACGGAAGGATCCTACACAAGCGGATGTCTTCGCCGTACTCAATGGTCCGCCGGAGCCCTTCGAGGCGTTAATGAAGGACGTTGATGCGGCTCTAGCGGACAATCCGTCGAATCCATATGCGCGGTTCCTTCACGGCGTTGGGCTGTCCCGGCGCTCGCTCGATGCGGTCCGGCGTCAGGATTTCAAGTCGGCAACCGAACTGTGGCGGCAGGCGCTAGGCGAACTGGATACCGCCCGCATTCTGGCCCCGGATAACGAGAAGATCATCGGCAGCCGCGCCGCGTTCCTGATCTCGGTGTCGCGGCAGATGCCCAAGGACATCGAGCGCCCGTTCCTGCCAAGCGTTAGCGATGATTTCGAGAAGGTCCTGCGGACGTGGGACGCGGACGGACGCCAGCGTTCGGTCCATGAACGGGGCGAATTGCTCACCGGGTTGGCCGAGTCGCTGGCCCGGACAGGCAAAGAGGAACAGGCGCGGTCCTACTTCGACCGTGTCCTGACCGACTTGCCGGGTTCCGTGTACGCGACACGAGCGCGCCAATGGCTGGATGGCAGTCCCGAATCACGGAAGCCGGCTTTCTTCGGCTGCGTGGGATGTCATCAGCAGTGAGCGCGGATCGCACTTCCGTTCCTCTGGCCATGGCGTCAGCTTGGACCAAGGTCAGACGGCCTTGGTCCCGGCGGCGTCTCCTGATGACCGCGGTAGGCGTGCAAACTGCCATCACCGTGGTGATTACACTATCGGTCACGCCGCTCGGTATAGGCTGGCTCCCCCTCGCGGGCAGCTTCTTGAGGGGCTTGATCTTTGCTAATTGCATCACGGCGGCGGAAGCCGCACTATGGCTCGCCGCCTGGAAACCGGTGAGGCGCCTGTCGCCCGTGCCGCGGAACGTTGCGGCGGTCGGACTGTATACGCTCGGGGTGCATGCCGGTGTGCTCCTGGCGCTGGGCGTCTATCTCTGGATGGGCAAACTGCCGGCGGCCTCTTACTGGGAAAGCTACTGGCAGGATTATTTCCAACCGGTCATGGTGCTGACGCTCGCAATCGGTATGGTCGCAGCGATCAGCGGATCGGCGTATGCGAGCCTTCGGTACCGCGCCCGCTACGAGCTGGCGCAGGCGCAGTTGCGTTCTCTCGAGTCGCGGCTGCAGCCGCATTTTCTGTTCAATACGCTGAACTCGATCCGCACCTTGATCGTCGAGGATCCGGCCACTGCCGAACAACTCGTGCTGAGGCTCTCGGGATTGTTGCGCTCCTCGCTCGACCTGGATGAAAGCGGCACGGTGACGCTCGAGCGCGAGCTCCAATTGACGAGGGACTATCTGGACATCGAGCAGACTCGCTTCGGTCTGCGGTTCATGTACACGATCGACGCCGAGCCTGGGCTTGAACATGCGGCGGTCCCCCCGTTTGCTCTGCAGACGCTGGTGGAGAACAGCGTCAAGTACGGCGGCACCGACATTCGGGTGCGGGCGCGATCGGCAGACGGCCGACTCGTGCTCGAGGTGTGGGACAGCGGCAACCAGTCGGGCACGCTGCCCGTGTTCAGGCCTGGTCACGGGCTCCAGACCCTGCAAGCGCGAATCGAGCTGCTCTGGAGCCACGAGGCTACGATCGATTTTCCAATCAGCGCAGGAGGCACAACCGTGCGCCTGACGCTACCGATGCGGGCCGCGTAGGATGGCTCTTCGTGTCTACCTTGTGGACGACGAGCCGCTCGCGCTCAAAGGGCTGACGCGGCTGCTGAATGCGACGGGCCGCGTCGAGATCGTTGAGTCAACCACCGATCCGCGCGTGGCGCTCGACTTCCTGTCGAACCACCAGGTCGACGCTGTGTTCCTCGACATCCAGATGCCTGACCTGACAGGCTTCGAGCTTCTTGCGCGCCTCCCGTCGCATCCCATGGTCGTCTTCACCACCGCCTTTGACCGTTTTGCCCTCAACGCGTTCGAAGTGAACTCGGTGGATTATCTCCTCAAGCCGATTGAGCCGCAGCACCTCGATCGCGCCCTCACGAAGCTCGAACGAATGTGTGGTTCGTCCGAACACGCGACGGGCGGCGACCGCCTCCGCGCTCTGATTGCCGAACTCAGTCGCCGCTACCCGACACGTATCGCTTCACGCGTGGGCGATCGGGTCACGTTCACCGATTTGAGCGCGATTTCGTACTTCTACTCAAGGGACGGATTGACCTTTGCGGCGACCGTACCGACGGACGTCATCGTCGATACGACGATCGGCGAACTCGAGCAGCGCCTGGATCCCGGGGTGTTCCTGCGCGTGCATCGGGCCGCCATCGTGAACCTCACCTTTGTCGAGGAAGTTTCGCGCGGGTTTTCCCGGCGGCCTCAGTGTACGCCTCAAGGACGACAAACGCACGTCGGTAGCCGTGGCGCGTGATCGTGTACGGGGTCTCAAGGCGCGCATGGGCTTTTGATTCAGTCATGCTGGACGGATGAGCGAGTTGCGAAAGTTGTTCAGTACGGTTACGCGCCGGCCAGAGAGCGTCCCGCCAAATAGACCATGAGGTATAAATCGATATCGCTCTTCAGTATGCTCGGTACGGGACTTCTCTTCCTCACCGCTCAACCACCGGCGTCCTCCGGCATCTTCACCGCCGCGCAGTCTGAGGCGGGCCGCTGCTTACGAACGCACTTGCGGCCAATGCCACACCAATACCTTGAGCGACGCGGACGAACTTCCGCGCCTCAGTTCTCTGTCGACCTCTTATCAAAAATTTATCGGGCTTCATGGTTTTGTCGCTTCGCTCGCTGGAAAGGTCTTCCTCGATCGCTGGGGACAAAAGACGGCCGCCGAACTCATCGCGCGTTTCAGGAAACCGTTCAGGTGAACGGAGCGAAGTCAGGAACTCAGCCGTTGACCAGATCGACAAATGTCATCGTTAGTTCCGTCACTTGCTGACCCATCCAAAGCGAAACGCCCAAAGCGAAAAAAATTGACTTCGTGCCACCCGATGCCCTATATTCAGCCTTAGTGCACAGGGCGCATCCGGTCCGCGGAAGGGGCAGTGCCCACCTGTAAGAGCGATCGTTGCTGTAACGAACTTCTTTCCAGCCTGTAAATGCGGACTCCAGGCGAGATGTGAAAGGAGTTTCGTATGCCCGGGAGAGTTCTTCCAGATCGTCCTGACCCCAACCAAAATAAAAAGCAAGCCAAAGGTTTAGTGAAAGCTTGCACGGCGTCCGTGCCGGAAGCCTTGGAGCACATCCGGTTACATCACCCTCCTTTACGCGGAGTGGCGGACATAGACATTCACTGCGCCTCATTCAAGGTGGCGGATGCACAGTTGGTCATCGCCCGCGAACACGCCTTCGAATCATGGCCTCGCTTTTCGAGGCATGTCGATTCCCTAACGCCACGTTTTCAGAACGAGCGAATTCCCGTTGACAGAATCGAATTGTCGGCAAGCGTGACCGGAGGGGAAGGCGCAGCCGGAGTGGTTCTGTTCGCGCACGCGAGCGGAAGCGCCCGCTTCCACCCGGCGAATTGTTACATCGCACGCGAACTTCAGCGTGGATCGCTATGCACCATCCTGGCGGATCTCATGACCGAAGAGGAAGAACTCGTCCAGACTGAAGCTGGCGAGCTGCGATTTGATCTCCGCCTCTTGGGCAGACGCATCGCCGCCGTTCGCGACTGGATCGGACGGCAGCCCCATCTCGGGAGCCTGCCCGTGGGATACATGGGTTCCGAAACCGGTGCAGCGGCGACGTTCTTCGCAGCTTCCGAACGACCCAACCTGGTTCAGGCGATTGTCCCGGCGGCGGAAGGCCGGACCTAGCCGGGCCGCAAATGTGGCCATGGATGTGGAACGTCCAAGTGCCAGTCCTGTTTGTCGTGGGCAGCAAGGACACGGCCGCGCTGCGTTTCACGACCCCCTTCGTTGCTCCGCTTCCAAGCATTGCCGACCGCACGCTGGCTGTTGTTGAAGGCGCCCGTCAATTGTTCACCGAAGAGGCTGCATTAACGAAGACGGCCTCTCTGGCTCGAAATTGGTTTCGGGGTTACCTTCATGGGGCATAGCTGGCTGGATGCAATCCCCGAGAATCTGCACGACGCCGCGATGGAAGCAGTGTCGTCCGCCTTCGGCCACACACCGGTCTCCGCGATCGATCCGGTCTTGGGAGGATGGTCCGGAGCCGTCGCCTATCGGGTCGAAGTCAGTGGCCGCTTCTATCTGATGCGTATGGAAATCCGTCGCGGTCCTCTGCGCAATCCGCATCAATATCCGTGCATGCGGATCGCTGCCGGCGCTGGCCTTGCACCTCCCGTTCACTACGCCAATGACGATACAGGGGCCGCGATCATGGACTTCGTGATGCAGCGCCCGCTCCACGAATACCCCGGTGGGCCGCTCGCGCTGGCTAAGGCGCTGGGCGAGTTGGTGGCGAAACTGCAAGCAACTGCCCCGTTTCCCGACCTCGGGGATTATCGGGGGTTCCTGGAGCGAATGCTCGCGTATCTGCGTAGCGTGTTCGCAGAGCGCCTGTTGGATCCTCATCTCGAAGCGTTTGAGCACATCCGCAAGGCATACGCGTGGGATGCGGAGAGCCACGTTTCCAGCGATAACGATCCGAACCAATACAACATTCTGTTCGATGGCCAGCGGTTGTGGTTGATTGACTGGGAAACGGCATACCGCAATGATCCGCTGGTCGATGTCGCCATTCTGGTTGAGAAATCATGCGCAAACCCCGGAATTAGAGGATGCGCTCGTGCGGTCCTGGCTCGGCAGGGAGCCGACCCGGGAGATTCGAGCACGGCTACGGTTGATGTGGCTGATGACACGGTTGTACTATGCGGGTCTCTTAATGATGTCCACCGGCAAACCAGCCGCTCCTATAACGGACCTTGTCGCGCCAACACCCGATGAATTTCGCAGCATGGTTGCCGCTGGTCACTTGCAGCCCACCGCTACAGAGACCAGAGTTGTTCTCTCCAAAATGCTGCTGGCCGGCTTCTTGACACGCGCAAGCGCACCCGATTGATCAGTTTTCCGTGGGGACTTTCTCTAGAGGTCCACAATACCCGCGGATGTGGACCAGAGCTCCGTCAATCTTCGATACCGATCGAGTAGGTGCCGCGCAGGCGTCGGAGGCGGGATGGGTTTCATTGAGACTACGTCGAAGCCCAATTTGTGTTGAGCGGCTAACGAGGCAAGAGAAGAGTACGTTTGCGGAAATGTCCACACGAACGGCATGGAGACCGCGTACTTGCGGTGCCCCACAGCGTCTCAAAAGAAGTAGGTGTTAGGAGAGGCGTCCTCATTCACACCAAAAGGTCACTAGCGCGCGTTCGGGCCACGGGGTGAATACGCCGTTCCCCTCGAAGCTGGTGCGGTTCGCGTGGATGCCATATCCTCTTCGAAGAACTAAATCGTTGGAAGAAAAGCCAGCGCTTCGTTCTGGACGAAGCCCGTCATCACCTACCCAAACATGCAGACATTCTGGCAAGAAGGGCATCGGAAGCAGTTTTCGTTGAATTCAAGAGGCTTGACCAAACCAAGGTTCATGCGGCCGTTCAGCACCTGACAGAGCAGATCATGTTTGCGACATCCGAGATCATGTCGCAGCGGTTTGGCAGCAACGATGCGCCAAAGTGCGCGCTTGAACTGTTTCCAGAGCTCGATATGCTATGCGGTGAACCGCAACATAAGAATCGGACGAAGGTTGGAGTCGTGGGCGTCAAACCAGATGATTGACGCAGCTCCGTGAGCCATTCTCCTGGCGGAACGCTCCCATAGGGATGGCACATTCACTGTCCGGCCCGGCCAATCCGGCCTTCGCCCAGGACCTTAGAGAGATGTATCCGTCACCTGTTCGCGAGACTAGAAAATGGTAGAAGCGGAGAGATGACCGGAGAGTTTCTCCTACGATGGTTGGCCCAAACTCGGCCAACGATTGCCAACGCTGGGTGGCCTAAAGTTGGCCTGGGATTGCGAATTTCTGTTTCTCTGTCGGAAACACACCACTTATAACTATTGACCCGTTGCCTCCGGAGAAAATACTTTTGGTCCAGCCAAGCATGCAGCCAAAGTGGTCCCGTAGCTCATATGGATAGAGCGCGTGCCTCCGGAGCACGAGGTAACTGGTTCGAATCCAGTCGGGACTACCAATCTTCTAGGTGGAAGTTCCGGTCCGCTGAAGGCGTAGTGCTGAAATAGAACGTTATCTCTTTACCGCCGCCTGCAAAGTCATCGTTTTCTTGTCGCTCAGTCGGGCAATTGTGTTCTGTACACACGGAGTAATTCGGTCCAGGCAATAAGTCCGGTGGTCCGCCGAGCTGGCATGTTTGCGGCTTCAAATGCCGTTTTGAATTGACGGTAAGAGGTCGGGATTCAACCTGGCCGCCGTGTTTAGCGGAGCCGAGTTTCCGAGCTGTAAGAACGAGATCAACTTTCCCATTGATTGTGGCTAGACAAGGCGGCACTTCTGGGGCAGCATCTACTGGTTCTTCCGACACTGAGACTTCGATCAGTAGCTCGCTGCAAAACCCAAACTAAACCTGCATCCCCGCCACACGTGTGTGCGGACTGTGTGCCTGATTTCGAGCCGGAGGTATCCAATGGCTCGAAAAGCAGGGCAACTGATTTCACGCGGACCGCGAACATGGCTTGTTCGCGTATCGCTTGGACGTAATCCGGAGACTGGAACTAGGAAATACCACAACAGAACCGTTCATGGCTCATTCCGCGAAGCCCAAACGTACCTGAACACTAAACTTCAAGAACGCGATACTGGCCGGCTTCCTCGCGCTGCCGCGATCAGACTCGATGACTATCTGGACCAGTGGTTGGCAACATCAGCCAAACCAAGATTGCGGCCGAAAAGCTATACCGACTATGAAAGCCTGCTACGTCTCCACATCCGCCCATGTCTTGGCGCCAGGCCGCTCGGCGCAATCGCTCAGTTCGACATTCAGAGCCTTTATGCTCAGATGTTCAACCGTGGCCTATCCCCGCGAACGATCGAGTATACGAATGCTGTACTGCAGTCCGCATTCCGCCAGGCGGTGCGCTGGAAAATGTTAGCCGAAGATCCCTGTGTCGGAGTGGATCTGCCACCGTTGAAGAGGCATGAGATGGATGCCCTCAGCGTCGAAGAATGCAGGCGATTCCTCACGGTCGCAAAGGAGTCCGAATGGTACGCGCTGTTTGCGCTCGCCCTCACAACCGGAATGAGACCCAGTGGATACCTGGCGCTCAAGTGGAGCGACATCGATTGGCAGCGTGGGGCGGCGAGTGTCTGCAGGACGATCCAGATTTCGTCCAAAGCATGGACCTTTTACGATACAAAGCGCAAGAGGAGTCGCCGGAGTGTGAAACTCCAGAATTTCGTTCTAGAGGCTTTAGATGAGCTCCGGGACCAGCGTGCGACGGAGCATGACCTGCTCTTCCATAAGGGTGGACAGCCCCTGAGACAACGAAAGATCAAGGTCGAATTCCGGAGGCTCCTAACGGCGGCTGGCATAAGATCGATTCGTTTGTACGATCTTCGGCACACGGCAGCCACCTTGGCGGTGGCAGCCGGAGTGTCTGTTAAGGTGATCTCAGACCAGCTCGGTCACGCGAGCATTTCGTTCACGCTGGAGCGATATTCCCACGTGCTTCCGAGCATTCAGGATGAGGCTGCGGCCAAAGTTGAGCGCATGCTCATGGCCTGAGGTTCGTTTCACATCGTTCTAAGGCGCGCATCTGCCTACCAGGCAGGTGCGTCGCCCGCGAGAAGCGCGCGTCTGGACCAATCTACGAGTGTCTGAGAACCCGCTGAAAGATCACTTGTCCGCAGAAGGCTCAGCTGCCTTGCGATGCCGCCATACGTCTGCGACAGATTGCCTCACGGCGTTAGGGTGCGGAAGGGTGATACTTTTTCGATTGCCTTGCTTATTTCGTAACCACGAGAATGGAAAACGAATCAGGCACCATCTTTCCTCCATACCCCGCCACTCCCGCCCTCGGCGGCCCGGTAGGAGGTAGAAAATCCGCAGCGATCAGTAGGATGCGGTTTGTTTTGCTGTCCCACACCATCTGTTTGGCACTGTCCTTGGTTTGCACTGTCTGCTCCTGGGCGAAGCTGGTGGGACTCGTTTCCTTAATAATGGTAAGGGTCCCATCGATCTGCGCGCTGAAAGCTTCATTCGTTTCCGGGTTGAAAATGGCGGAATCAGCGGTGAATCCAATCGGAAGAGCATCCAGGATCTTTCCATCGGTGGCACTGAGGATCACCATCATCTGCGGCGCCCGGCAGCCCGCGAACAGGATCTCGTTCTTAACGTCGATCGCCAGTCCGGAACACCGTCCACCTTTAGGCGCCACGCTATACCGCGCGGCGACGGTGAGAGTCTTCGCGTCAATGACGGCGATGTCGTTCTTGTCTCTGACGTCGACGTAAACGCGCCCTTTCCGATCCGTGGCGGCCTGCTCTGGCTCGCCGCCTAGATCAATGGTGCCCAGAACAGAGCCACTCACCGCGTCGATCACGGTTGAATTCGGAGTGACATGGCTGAAGATAAAGACACGTTCGGTAAATGGATCGAACAGAATGGCATCCGGGCGGCCTTGCACGTCAATGGTCTTGATCGTCTTCAGGGTCTTCGCGTCCCACATCACGACGGGTTGACTACTTGCGAACCCGTGCCCGGATTTCGAGTCGACGACGACGCCGTTCGCTGCTGCGTCGGGGATTTCGCCCGCCGGCTCCAGCGTATCCAGATCAAAAACGGTGATCCGGCCAGGGCCCTTGCGTGGAATGTATAACCGCCGGCCCTCGACGTCGGCGAAGGCGGTATCGAACGTACCTTCGCCTCCGACTTTTACCACTTTGGAAACCTTATATGGCCCGTCTGCCAAAGCCGGCTGGGGCAGCCCGGCAGCCAGGGAGATCAGAAGACCGGCTCCCCATAGCAGGTAAGGTTTTCGCATCGTGTCCCTCCGCGCATATTCTACTAAGCCTCGATGACGAAAACGGGGCAAGCTAACCGGCCCGCGATTTGCCACAGCCTGGCAACCCTTCAGGCACGACGAGTGGTGAGTTCGCGCCAGTTGAGGGCCACGTCGACGACAAGCAGGGAAGCGAGCGTGAAGGCGATGACGCCGACGGCGGATAGGGTGTCGCCAAGATGGCTCCAGTAGCGGGGCCAGAGATTCAGTACACGGCTGGAGACGAAGGTAAACGTGACCGCATAGGAGCGAGCCATCCATTGGCGATGCTGGACGATTTGGCGGTTGCGCGCGGTTATGAAGGCGGCGGTGGTGCAGACCATCCAGGCGGCGGCCTGCATGGAAGTTCCTGGCAAGCCGGGTCGGCCGGCGGCGACGGCGATCCCGCTCAAGGCACCGATGAAGACCGAAACGACGTAGATGCGGCCAAGCACGCGATGAAATTTTAGGTGACGCTGGCGGAAACGCGACGAGAACTGCACTGGGCCCGCTAGGAGCGCGATGAAGCCGCAGAGTGTATGGGGGATGAGGAGCCCGCGGTCGGCGATGACCTTGAGGCGATACGCGTGGTACATCGGGTAATCGATGACCAGAAGAACTTCCGAAGTGATGAAGACAAAGAGCACAGTGAGACCGAGGGAGATCCAGAGAACGGTTTTGAATCTGGAACGTTCGGAACTGGGAGTGAGTAGGGCGGAAGATGCCATCAACGCACTCCTTTATCGATGCGGTCCATTTCGCGCATGTACAGTTCGTTGTCCGGAAAGCGCCCATGCAATTCCCCAAGGAGTTCGCGTGCACGGACGGGATTGTTATCGCGCAACGCCGCCACCGCCAGCAGCAGCTTTGCAAATGGCTCCAGGTAATGACCGTGAAGCGCCGTCTCGCGAATCTCTTCGAGGCCCCTGTCGCGATCAACGTTCGAGCCCGTCACTCGCAGGAGAACACGCAGAGGCGCAGGCTTCAGGCTCAAGAGATAGTTCTCCATACCTGGACCAAAGTACGCGTCGGCAGCCTCAGGCTTCGCCTGTAACAGCCTCTCGGAAAACACGCGTGCCTCCTTTGTGAAGCTCAGCGCGGCCAAGGATTGCTTTTCGATCAGAGCCGCATTATCGGCACGCAAGCCCAAGGTCAGAGACTTGACGAGTAGCGCGTTCGGATCGGCGCCGGACCTTTGCAATGCTGCATCCGCCAGATGCTCCGCCTGGGCGATTTCCTGAACGAACAGCGCTTTTTTGGCCGGATCGGGCCGCAACTTGGCGCGGTCTTTGAAGCGGGAATCGTCGACGAATAATTCAGATTCGAGAGCGCCCAATCGGGCCAGCTCGGAAAATAAGTAGGCTGCGGCATTGGAGGCTGGACCAAGTGCATCGTCCGGGTAGCTCTGTTTCCAGGCAGCAAAGACGCGGTGTGCCTCGTCGAACTTCAAGTCGTACATCTTGAGCCAGCCTGCGTAGAGCTCGCTTTCCTCGGGTGCGGTCGCCGCCGATGATGAGCCCGCAAGAGCAAGTACGAAGACCCAGGGAACGAAGAGAGGAATGAATCCGGCATATTTACGCATGGAGACGCGGCTAGGGGCTTTAGACGTTCTTTTGCTGGGACAGGTTGCCCCGGGGAAGGAATAAGCTCCGAAGATGAACATCTCGTCATGCTGACGTTTTTCAGGAGTCATTTTCTGGAGATATAAACAAATACTTGATGCCACCCTTGACGCGAATTCTGCTGCTCACGGCACTCGCCTCCGCTCCCTTCGCGCCTCTGTATGGGCAGGGCAGTTATGAGATTCAGGTGTACGGCTCCGAGCTAGTTTCTCCTGGCGCCACCATGTTCGAGCTTCACAGCAATTTTACCTTCGAGGGCAGCAAGACTGTCGTCGACGGAATGTACCCCACGGAGCACCAGTTACACGAGACGCTCGAAATCACGCACGGCTTCAGCAATTGGTTCGAACTTGGTTTTTACGTCTTCACCAGCGCGGATGCGCGGGTCGGCTGGCAATGGGTCGGCGATCATATCCGGCCGCGGGTCGCCGTCCCGGAATCGTGGAAGTGGCCGGTGGGAGTCAGTTTGTCGACGGAGATCGGTTACCAACGCGCCGTGTACTCGCCGGACACATGGACGATCGAGATCCGGCCGATTGTGGACAAGACGATCGGCCGGCTGTATCTGTGTTTCAACCCGACTATCGACCGCTCGTTTCATGGACCGTCGGTTCCACAAGGCGTCACATTTTCTCCTAACGTCAAAGTTGGCTACGATGTCACAAAGGTCGTCAATGCGGGCTTCGAATACTACGGCGCGCTCGGCCCGATCACCGGCTTCGACCCGCTGCAACAACAACAGCAACAGATCTTCGCCGTCACCGACCTGAACTTCAGCCCCAAATGGGAATTCAACTTTGGCGTGGGCGTGGGCTTAACCGGCGGCACCGACCATTTGCTGGTGAAAATGATTATCGGACGACGGGTCACAAAGAAGTAGACCGTACATCGCGTGAACTGATTCAGGCGTGGGCCAAGGTCGGGGAAAGAGGTGTCGTTGAAGGAACGGCGAGCGGGAGGGTGATGGTTAGCCGGGCGCCGCCCTCGCCACCGTTCGACGCCTTAATAGACCCGCCATGAACGCGCACGACCGCTTCGACGAACGCCAGGCCCAAGCCGTGTCCGGTCGAGTTTCGCCCCTTCACACGACGCTCAAAGATTTGCGAGAGGACCTCCGAGTCGAAGCCTGGCCCGTCGTCTTCCACAACGAGCAAAGCGGAGTCTTCCAAACTGCTGAGACAGATTGTGACGGTGCATGCGGCCGGCAGGTGCTTCAATTCATTATCGAAAAGGTTGGCGATCATGCGATGCAGCAGAGCGGCGTCCGCGGAGACTCCGATCCAACCAGCACTGCATAGGCTCACATGCAGTCCCTTTTCCGACATGGACGGCTCGTAGAGCTCGACCATTACTCTCAGAAGATCGTCAAGGTCGACGGCCACGCGATTCACTCTGAGCGCATTAGCTTTGGCTTCGGCAACGTCAAGGGACTTATCCAGAAACTCTGTGAGACGATCCATGTCCTCAATGGCCGATACAATCGATTCCGACTCCTCATCGCGGGCGCCAGCGGTGAGGGACATCTCCAGCTTGGCGCGTACGGCAGTCAGCGGGCTCCGAAGATCGTGCGCCAGCGACCCGGTGATAGTGTGTAGTTGGTGAACCGATCTTTCGATGCGATCCAGCATCCGGTTCAGTGTAATTGCCAACTGCGAGACTTCATCATTCCTTCCCGTCGTCGGAACCCTGCTGCTCAAGTCAGCCTCACCGATCCTTGACGCAGCTTCCGTGATGTTCTGAATGTGGCGCAGCACTCGCCGGGTACTGTAAAAGACGATCGCGGAACCGATCAGCACAATCAACAACCAGAGAAGAACGAAGCGAAGCCGTAACTTTCCCAGCACTCGCAGTTGATCTCGTTCGGACAGGCCAAGGTAAGTTTGACCTCCGTTGTCCATCCTGACGCAGACCACGCGAAACGGCGCATCAAAACCGGTTATGCGCACGCTCGTCGGCGTATCCGGGACGATCCTGCTGTTCTTGACCGCGGCAAGATGGGCATTTACATCGCCTGTTCCCACCCACAAAGCCACCGAGCCATCGGCGGCGGTTTGAAGAAAGAACACAGAATCGTTCAGCCCCGCATTGGCTCCCCGCTTGTGCGGTACCTCTCGCATTGCGAGTTCGGCAACCTCTCCGACCACGCGTCTGTTGAGCCACCCTTTTGGCGTTCGGGTCGCCACGTCGTTCAGAGTTACGGCCTCCCCCGCCAGCCAGGCATCGGTCCTCCGCTGGATATCCCCAGCGACGAACTGATGAAGGAATATGAATACGACCATGGTGCCGCAGGCGAACGCCAGCGTAGCCCACAAGGAAACACGCCAGGCAGCGCTCTGCATGATCGGTTTAGCGGTCATTGAGAACATAGCCTACACCTCGCAACGTTCGAATGAGGGGTCGGCGCCCATCGGTGTCTACCTTCCCGCGTAGACGGTAGATGTGAACATCGACCACATTGGTATCCGGCTGTATCCGCATACCCCAGACTTCATCAAGAATCATGGACCGGGTGACAACGCGGCCTGCGTTTCGGCACAAATATTCCAGAAGTACGAACTCCTGCGGCGTCAAATTCAGGATCTCGCCACTTCGGGAAGCTTCACGCCTTAGCAGATCCAGTTCGAGGTCGAGCACTCGCAGGCGAGTGGCTTCGGTGCTCGAAGAGCTGTTTCGCCTCACCAAATTGCGTAACCTTGCAAGCAACTCGGCAAGCGCGAATGGCTTGGTTAGGTAGTCGTCGCCACCCTGTTCAAGCCCTCGCACCCGGTCATCCACCGAACGCCTGGCCGAAAGGATGAGCACCGGTGCGCGTAACCCAAGCTGTCGCAGCCGCAGGATCAGGCTGAGGCCGTCTTCGTCAGGCAGGCCGAGATCGACGACCAGTACGTCATGCGTGCTCTCGATGGTCATGCGTTCCGCGGTCCTGGCGTCCCCCGCTGCTTCTACCTGGTATCCGGCTTCGGTCAACGAACGCTGCAGGAAGCTTTGAATTTCGACTTCATCCTCCACCAGCAGCAGCCGCATGTCTTGATGTTAATGCATTCGTGCAGGGTTCCTCTCTGAAATCGGACCCTCTGGCTGTTTGATTCGCGGATTTCGCCGCCCCCCTCGGTGAGGCGGCTTTCCGGTTAGTGACTGTCGCCGTCGTGATCGACGTCGCCAGACGCCTGGGCCTGCGCCTTCGGACTCAGCTGAACCGAGTCCTTCGGGTCGGATGTAGCCGGTTGTGGCTTCGATTGCGCCGTATTCTGCGGGGCAACGGTTTGTGACGCTGCCTGTGTGGAAGAAACTGGATTGATCATATGCGGTCTTGCCTCCTGCGTTCTGTATCGGCCCTTTTGCGAGAAAGTTCGCGTTGATGAACATATCGTCATCCAGCGGTTCTTCAGGGGTCATCTTCCCTCGATATAAACGTAACGATGAGCCCTCATCGGGTTCTAGTATGGCCCAAATGAACGAATCGTCATTAACGAGACGCCGTCGCCTGCCGTCTCCTTATACATCTGAATCCTTGCATCCCGACCAACGTGACACCGAAGACCGCCATTTCTGACCGGAACGGCCGGTCGTTGACGTCGATCACGTGTCGGACCACAACGCTCAAGGACTTGTGGCCCGATCTCGAACGGGACTTTTCAAGCAAACACGAATAGAAACAGGCAATGGGTAATTTTAAATTCAATATCGGCATCATCGGTGGTGGAATCGGCGGCGTAGCCGCGGCCGTCGCGCTTCACCGCGCTGGCATCGATGCAACGGTCTACGAAAGAGCGAACGAACTTCGCGAGGTGGGCGCGGGCATGATGCTTTGGCCCAACGCCACGCGTGTGCTGAAGGAGCTGGGGTTGCTCGAACGAGTGGCGGCGTTGAGCGGCCCGAATCACCGTTTCCTCGTTCGGTCCAGTACAGGCTCGATCCTGATGAATATCGCACTGGGCCATTTCGACGTACCCGCCTTGTGCACGCGCCGGTCAGATCTGCTGGCCGCACTGATCTCCGCGCTGCCGCCGGACCGTGTTCGTCTCGGCCACGATTTCGGATATTTGGAGCGCAAATCATCCAGCGTAGGAATTCAGTTCTCTAATGGTGTTTCTGCGGAGCACGACTTCTTAATCGGCGCCGACGGTATTCGCTCCCGCGTCCGCTCGCAAGCACTGGGAGTTCACGAACCCATCTATCGCGGTTACACCGTTTGGAGGGGATTGGCACGTCTTGGAGGCTCTGTTCCGGACGGTTCGAATAGCGAAACCTGGGGTCGCGGAAAACGCTTCGGTATTCTCCACACCGGCGCGGACCGGTTCACCTGGTATGCTGCAGCGAATACCCATCCTGATCACGTCGACTCGACCGAAGGGCGTCAACGCGAGCTTCTAAAGATGTTCGCGGGTTGGCGTGCGCCCATTGAAAGCCTGATTGCCGGGACCGAAGAAGGGGCCATCCTGAAAAATGGCGCGTATGATCTTCCGCCCCTGAAACGTTGGGGACGCGGGAGAGTGATGTTGCTCGGGGACGCTGCTCATCCCTGCACGCCGAACCTCGGACTGGGCGGCTGCATGGCGCTTGAGGACGCGCTAGTTCTCGCCAAATCGTTTTGCAAAGAGGCGACTCCGGAGTTAGCTCTCCGCCGCTATGAATCCCTGCGCCGCCGCCGAACTCGCCATGTGCAGCAGCGCTCCCTTTTAATGGGGCATGTCGGCCAGTGGGAGAACCTGCTCATCGCGGCCGGACGCCATGTGATAACAGGCATGCTTCCGGCCAAAATCTTTGAACGGAATCTGAGGAACATTTATTCTTATGCGGCTTAGCACCCTAGCTCTTTGCACGGCGATTGTGGCGGCAGCGCCGCTCGTGGCGCAGGAAAAAGCCATCGACGCACAACGCAGCACTATTACTATTCACGTTGGCAAATTCGGGCTGCTGTCAGCTGCCGCCCATGACCATACCATCAATGCGCCGATATCCTCCGGCACCATCCTGGAGTCTGGCACCTCGCACATCGAATTCCGAGTTGAAACCGCGAAGATGACGGTGCAGCCTGACCCTAAAATCGATGCGAAAGATCAGGCAACCATCCAGACACATATGGAGGAGATGACACTGGAGACGATAAAGTTTCCCGAGATAACCTTCCGCTCTTCCCACGTCCAAAAACTGGCCGACGGCCGATGGAAGGTGGATGGTGATCTGTCTTTACACGGTGTCACCAAAGCGGTCAGCCTGACGGTGAGACAGGCCGGCGAGCCGTACACAACACACACTGTTCTCAAACAAACTGATTTTGGAATCAAGCCCCTCAGCATCGGTGGCGGAATGATTAAGGTCAAGAACGAAGTGGAGATCGATTTTCAAATCTTCGCGCGCCAATGAAGACTGTTTTGCTTTTCATCGGGCTCTCCGCGTCATCCGTGCTGATTGCACAGGTGAACCCTCCGGATTCTGACGGCAACCAACCGACACCCGCGCCACAACCCGTTCCCCCCTACCAGCGGCCCGTATCACTCGGACGGATCATTCCAAACATCGTAGACGACCAATCCAAGATCTGGCTGTTCCCGACGAAACTGAACAAGAAAAGAAATTGGATTCCGGCCGCCGCCATTCTAGGAACGACCGCGGCTCTCATCGCGCTCGATTCTCATGACGCCCTCTATTTTAAGCGCACTGCAACTTTCGCCGGTTTCAACAGCGTCTTCACCGGCAATGCCACCGCCATCGGCACGGCCGTCGTCCCGGTGTCGCTTTACGCGACCGGTCTGATCTCGAAACACAGCAAAATGAAAGGGACCGCGCTGCTGGCGGGAGAGGCCGTGGCGGATTCCGAGATTCTGGCGTTCGTGCTGAAGGATGCCTTCAAACGTGTCCGACCAGCTTCAATCTCACCTACATCGAATTTTTGGGACACGTGGTTCGAGAGTCGCGGGTCCCTGCTCAGCAGCAACGGGGGTATGCCTTCCGGCCACGCCATTGCGGCTTTCTCGGTAGCCACGATCGTCGCGCGGCGCTATAGCAGACATAAGTGGGTTCCATACGTAAGTTACGGGGTGGCCGCATTGGTCGGTTTCTCACGCCTCACGCTGTCGGCGCACTTTGTCTCCGATGTGTTTGTGGGCGGAGCGCTGGGCTATTCGGTCAGTCGATTTGCCGTTTTACAGCAGTAATGCAAGAGAGAGCGAAGAACATGGATACGAGGTCGGCAGTCAAACGCAGGGTGGTCGTCACCGGGATGGGCGCAGTGAGCCCGAACGGGATTGGACGAGAAGCCTTCTGGAACGCCACCAGGCGGGGACAGAGCGGGGTACGCCGCATCTCGAGGTTCGACCCTTCGAGTCACAAGGTTCAGATCGCAGGCGAAGTGACGGATTTAGATGAGTCGCCTTTTGTGGAGGCAAAGCAGAGGCAGCATGTGTCGCGCGCCGTCCCCCTCGCCGTCGCGGCATCTTGCGAGGCGGTAACGGATGCCGGGATCGAGCCGAAGCGAATGTCCCGAGAGCAGCTCAGGACAATCGGAGTGCTCATCGGGTCGGGCGGTGGCTCGCAGGAATTTACTGAGGAACAGTATCGGCTTTATTATAGCGGGCTCGAGAAGCAATGCAGCGTGTACGCTGTCCCGACTGGGACGATCGGCACGCTGGCGAGTGAGGTTTCCATGCGGTTCGGGTTTCGCGGGCCGAGCCACATCATATCGACAGGATGCACTTCCTCGACCGACGCGCTGGGAAATGCTTTTCATAACATCCAGTGGGGCATCTCGCCATGGATGGTGGCCGGCGGAGTAGACGCGCCCATCGCGCCCTTGATTGTTCGCGGCTTCACACTGATGCGTATCCTGACGAGTCACTGGAATCAGGAGCCGACGCGAGGATCGCGGCCCTTCTCAAGAGACCGCAGCGGATTCGTGCTGGGCGAGGGCGCGTGGTTCTTTGTCCTGGAAGAGATGGAACACGCAGTGGCACGCGGTGCGAAGATTTATGGCGAAATCGTGGGATACGCTTCCACCTGTGAGGCATATCATCGGGTGCGCCTGGAGGAGTGCGGCGAAGAGCCCGCGCATACCATGACTCTGGCAATGGACGAAGCAGGAATTGGGCCGGAGCAGATTGGGTACATCAACTATCACGGGACATCCACGGATCTGAACGACCGGATCGAGACACGGGCCACGCGTCTCGCATTCAAAAGGCATGCATTCCGGGTACCAGGGTCGGCGTTGAAAAGTATGATCGGGCATCCCCAAGGCGCCTGTGGAGCGGCAGGGGTGGCGGCAACGTTACTCGCGATGAGAGACGGACTCGCGCCTCCGACCATTAACCTCGACGATCCGGACCCTGAATGCGATCTTGACTACGTCCAGGACGAAGCGAGACGAATCGACTGCGAGTACGCGCTAGCGAATTGCATAGCCTTCGGAAGTAAGAATTCGGCGCTGGTTTTGCGAAAGATTTAAGTGGGGTCCGGCCGGTAGCGACGGGCTCGCGCCTAATGCTTTCGCGATATTTTTCGCAATAGATCCGGCCAGAATTCCTTGAGGATGTTGGCCGCCATGGCCGCGCCGAGTTGGATGCCAAGCGCATCAGCGGAGATGGATGCATTCCGGTGATGGGCGTAATACAAGCTGGAAATCGCGACGGTGCTGACGCAGACGGATGCAGGGGGAACGGCGTTCAACTATTCCCGAGTACTCGGGACTACTCCAGAATATCCGGCTGATGGCATACCTTAAACGGGAGCCCGCGGTGCCGGTACCTCTTCGAAAGTATCTTGGATCCTGATGAAGCAAGCTTGGGTAGACGCCCTCCGTCATGAAGTCGCCGATGACATGATTTCCGTACGCCGCCGCGAAATAACGGCCGTATCCAGATACCTCTTGCCCGAACACGCGATTCGAGTTCAGCAACTGCGCGACGCCTCCAGCGGCCGCGGCAACCACAATTCCACCAGGGTCCAAAGCGTCATCGCTCGCGATCTTGAATTTCTCCTTTGAATTGATCGGCACATAGGGAGAAAGACTCGGTGGAGTGCCGTAATTGGGAAACACCCCGAAGATGTGCTTTGTCGGTGGATCGGGTGCCGAAGGGGGCGGATTGGCTTGACCTTCGAGACGGGCAATGCAAGCCGTACAGAAGACCACGGCAACGCACACACTTACGCCCCGGGTATGACTGCTGCAGAAGATTTGCCATCCATACACCCGCCCGTATTATAGGCGCGTAAGGCTGAAGAATTCCTGAAGGCATCGGTTTTATCACTGACTGGAAAACCAAGCAGTGGGTCGCTCTCGGTGCACCGTTTTATCGGATGCTTTCGTGAGTGGCGCCCTGGGTTTCGCCATGCTTCGTCAATCGTTCCGGATCAAACGGCAGGCAAATCACGGCCGGCTTGTTTCGGCATTGGGTTTAGGCTATGCTACACGCAAATCTCTGAAAGGGAGAACAAAGTGAACATTTCCCCACGTCTCGTGTTCATCCGAAGCGCCTTTGCACTTGCCAGTGCAGCCCTGGCCTTCGCTCATATCAGGATCGCTCCCACCGAATCTGCGCCAGGCGCTCGCGAGAAATACACGATGCGTGTCCCGAACGAGAAGCAGGTAAACACGATTCGGGTGGAAGGCGAATTTCCCGCCGGACTTCAGATTTACGACTTCGAATTCAAACCGGGCTGGAAAATCGATTTCAAGAAGGACGACAACGGTAAGATTGTGGGTGCCACCTGGACCGGAAAGGTTCAGCCCTATGAATTCGTCGAGTTTGGGATGCTGGGCATCAACCCTAAAGAAGAAACAAACCTGGTCTGGAAGTTCGTGCAGTATTACGAGGACGGAACGAAGGAAGAATTCACCGGGCCCGTGGGATCATTTCGACCCTCACCAGTCACAGTTCTCAAGAAGCCCGAAGCCACTGCCACGGGATCGAAGTAATTGTCTTGTGGGGCGGTCACCCGTATTTGACTAATGCCTTGAATCCGAAGTCCATGTGCTGCTGCATGTGGCAGTGCACTAAAGATGGGCCCGCATTGTTGGCCACAAAATCCACTTCAACGGTGCTGTTCTTCGGGACGTTGATGGTGTCTTTCATAATGCCCGCCGTAGGCTTGCCCCCCACGCTGGTTACCTCGAAACTGTGGCGATGAAGGTGGAGCGGATGGCTGTCCTCCATCCCGTTGTGAAATGCGATGCGATAGCGGTTCCCCTTCTTCACCATAAGCGGATCGACGTTGGGCCACATTTGATCGTTCACCATCCAGCGGTTGAACGGTTTCCCCTCATCGGGCATCATCATGAACTTCATGTCGAACCTGCCATCGGGTTCTCGAGTTTTCGCGTCCGTTCCGAAGACCGTGTAGTCCCATGTCACACTTTTATCCGGCGCCTTCCACTGAGGCTCGCCGTTACGGTCGGCATATTCGATCACAACACCCATCCCGATGTTCCGGTCTTCATCGCGCGTTGAGCCCAACACCCATACGCCGGGCTGGTTCATTTCCACAATCGCATCCACTCGTTCGGCCACCGCCAGCGTGAGAAGCTCCACTGCTTTCGGTTTCGGAACCGGGTTGCCATCTAGCGCGATGACCTGAAACTTATGACCGGGAAGCGCTAAGTTTAGTTGCCGGGTGGCATCGGCGTTGAGGATGCGGAAAAGAACTCTCTGGCCCTGACGCACTCGGATGGGCTCGCCGTGCCCCAGCGCCCGATCCGTGAGCGAGCAAAGCTTGTAGTTCACCGTCCAATCGTTACTTGGCTCCCCACGATGAACAATGAAGGGATCCCAGTGCCGCCCCGCGAGAAAGACTTCCTGGTCATAGTCGCCCGGATGACTGTTGGGCTCCACGAGAAGAAATCCGTACTGGCCGCTGTACGCGCCGCGAGTGAGATCGGCCATTGCCATCGCGTGCGTATGATACCAACGGGTGCCTGCTGGACGCGGTGTGAAGCTAATGCGCGAATGCCCCTTGGGAGGCACAAAAGGGCTGCCCTCTTCTTCGGCTCCGTCAGCCTCGGCAGATATCTCCTGCCCATGCCAATGGACCAACTCCGGCACGTCGGTATCATTGAAAACGTCAACCCTGATCGGCTTGCCTTCTTTCATCCGGAGAGCAGAACCAGGTATGGAACCGTTATAGGCAATCGTCTGGATGGTCTTGCCAGCGGCTAATTCCACGGAAAGAGGAGCGATGCGAATTGTGAAATCAGCTTTCGAGGCGGCCGAAAGGCGCATAGGGCCACTTAGATCCGAGATCGCGTTTAGAGCAACCCCTCCCGCAGCCAGTAAAAAGTCTCGCCGCTGCATCAACCCACCTCCTTGGGATATTGTACTTCGGGGGTTCTGGCGGCACCGTGATTTCCGAAGTTTCGGCCACCGGCGCAGCGCAGGCAGTCGGCGATCTTGCCGGCGCCGCATAACCGTCCTGCCGAGGCGGACCGTTCCCTCGCGGTCCCGTGCGGTGCAAGCTGGTTAGGACCCTCAACACAGAATACAGAAGTGGCTCTGGTTCGAGCGGAAACGGGGCTTGGCAACTTGAGCGCGCCACTCGAGTTTCCACCGCCAGCCGCCCCGTATCTAATGGCGCGGCTTCGCACAAATACTTATCGTGATCGAGAAGACAACGGAAAATATCGCTCGGCCGGGGCAGCCTGGCGAATTGCGTCAACTTTGAGGGACGTCCGCAAGGCCGCCAACCTTCGGTCCAGCCATACAAGCCGCCTCCGGTAACGTCAGCGGTCGTGTATGCTTTCTGAAGAATCGTTCAGGAAGATTTCGGGAAAGCGTTAGTGTTTTGAGACTCCACCGAGGGCATATCAAGGAGGAAGAGATTTGCGAATCCTTGTAATCGAAGATGAACGAAAGGTCGCGCAGGCGCTCCGGGAGGGACTAGAAGACGAATCCTATTCCGTCGAAGTCGCGCATACAGCGAAGACGGATTCTTCCTGGCGAACTCGAACCAATTTGATCTCGTTGTTTTAGATATCATGCTGCCTGGCCGTTGCAGGATTGAAGTGCTCTCCGCAATGCGAAAAGGCGGGGTGCAAATTCCTGTCCTACTTCTGACAGCGAGGGACGCCATCGAAGATCGCGTGAGCGGCCTGGATGCCGGCGCCGACGACTATCTAGTAAAGCCGTTCGCCTTTCCCGAACTGTCGGCCCGCGTCCGTGCGCTTCTCCGGAGGGGCAAGCCGGAAACAGCGACCACTTTGCACCTTGAAGACCTGAAGATGGATCTGATCGGCCATGCCGTGATTCGTGGATCCGAGCTCATTCCGCTTACGACCAAGGAATACGAAGTATTGGAATATCTGCTTCGTCATCAGGGGGAGGCTGTATCCCGCGAAATGCTCGCACGGGATGTCTGGAATGAGACGGCGCGCCATTCCACTCTGGACAATGTCATCGATGTACATATGGTGCGCATCCGCCGTAAAGTGGATGAGGGATTTTCTAAGAAGCTCGTGCACACAGTCCGCGGGATCGGGTTCGTGCTGAAGGCGGAGAAATGATGAGCCTCAGACCACAACATGTACGCACTGCGCCTCAATCTATGGTACGGAACGATCCTGGCGGCAGGATTACTGATCTATGGCGGCAGCAGTTCGACCGTGCTGTTCTTCCAATTGCGGGGCCAACTGGACCGTCTTGCGATCGAGGACCTGGAAACTGTCGAGGGACTCCTCACTTTCGGCGCCAACGGAAAGATCCTTCTGAGGAATGATTATCACGATCACCCCTACTCGGCGAAGATGGAGGAGCGACTCATGGAGGTTTGGGGTACAGACGGATCTCTCCTCTATCGGAATGAGCCGCTTGGCACTCGTGCCTTGGGAGGCCCGCCAAAACCCGGCGAGGGCGTCGGCGGCTCGTATTCCGAGCGATCCATCGAGTTGGCAGACGCTACGCCCGTTCGCCTTGTGAGCAAGCGCCACTTGCTGGAGGGGCGCCCGACAATCATTCGTGTCGGGTTCAGCGAAAAGCCCTTATGGGACCGTTTTTGGCAGCTTGTGATCGGGCTGATTGCCGGGTTGCCGCTTGCCCTGGGCCTGGCCGGTTTGGGTGGATATCTGCTGGTCAAGCACACGCTGGGTCCCCTCGAACGGATGGCCCAGCGCGCTCACGAAATTAACGCGAAGAATCTCAGCACCCGCCTGGACGTGGAGAATCCTCAGGACGAACTCGGTCATCTTGCGGCTGCTTTCAACGAGACTTTGGGGCGGATCGAGGGATCGTTTAAACAGCTTCGGCGATTCACTTCCGATGCTTCCCACGAACTCAGGACACCTCTCACTGCAATCCGCAGCGTAGGCGAGGCAGGCTTGCGCAGACCCGGCACCGCTGAAACTTATCGAGAGGTTATCGAAAGTATGCTCGAGGAAGCAGGACGGCTTACGCGCCTCGTCGAGAGCTTGCTCGCAATTTCCCGTGCCGACTCCGGTCAAATTCGATTGGTGCGGTCTAAAATTAATGTTCTGCCGTTTGTACGAGAGGTCTGCTCGGTTTGTTGAGGTGCTCGCCGATGACAAGGGGCAACACCTGCGCATCGAGGGAGACGACGTGGATTCAAGGGGATCGTGGACGTCCGAACCGTCATGCGTTGCCTGGGCTTTGACTGGGATATCGGTCCGCGCGGCTATCAATAACGGTCGGTCCTGGTTTGCACTCCCAACCACCCTCGACGGGCTGCCTCTCACGTTTGCGATCGTGCACACATCCGGCACACAAATCTTCCGCGATTGCATCTCAAGACGAAGAAAATAGACCTGCTGCCGCTCGTCTCCCCCTGATATTGCGAATCAGTGTTCCTCCACGAGTTCAGAGGGGATAGTTTTCCGGCATTAGCGATTGCGGAAGTATACATCGGACTCGCCCACAAAGAACAAGCATTTGAGTGGCTTCATAGGGCGATCGATCAGAAAGACTGGATTGTGTTTCTAAGATGCGGCCCTCTCTTCGACCGCCTTCGTCCGATCCTCGTTTCGCAAACGCTATTGCAGCGAGCAAATGTGAAGTAAACAAAACGACGTGATTGTCTTCTCGTTCAGTACGAGTTTCGACCCTATGATTGCAAAACCAGCCATGCGAAACTTGTCATTATCAAGTCCAGGGACGCACCCAAAGGACGCGCTCACGCTCCGAGATCAGCGGATCCAACTAGCCCGGTCGCATAAGCAGAACAGCTGTTGGTCGCGCGAGCAGCGGGGAGAGACCGCTGCCGCGTTTAGAAGATATACTTCAGCGCAAACTGGACCAATCGAGGAGTCACGGAGGCGCCCGTGATCCAGCCGAAGTCTGGCTTAGATATGTCGGTATTTACCGGATTCGCGAACTGGGCGTGGTTGAAGAGATTGAAGAACTCCGCCCGGAATTGGAGCGTTGCGTCTTCCCTGATTCCCCCCACCCGAGTGGTTTTGATGGCCGAAGCGTCAAAGTTGAACTGGCCCGGACCAAGAAGAATGCCCACGCCAGAGTTGCCGAAACCGGTTCCGTCGCCAATGACGGGCACCGAGCCGAACGCCGCGGCATTGATAAATCCGGGTCCGCCGCTGAGTCCGCCCAGCCGCGCTTCCACGCCACCGGACGTGGGTACATTGGCGTAGGTCGCTCCATTCGCCATCTCCGCGGTCGAATATACGTTCGAAAAGGAAGCCTGACAGCTCCCACAGTAAATTGAGCCGCCTCGCGTATCCTGTACCGTCAGAGGCTGCCCATCTTGAATGGTGGTAACTCCCGAGAGGTTCCAACCACCCAGCAATTTGCCGGCGAGCCCTTGGCCTTTGAAAGGAATGTCCCAGCTATAATTCACAATGAACCGCTGCGGCCGATACATAGGATTCAATCCATACTGTTGCGCCGCGTTGTTCGGATTGTTGCTGTCCAAATTCGTTCCGCCATTTGCCTGCAAGTTGGTGAACGCGCGAGCCCACGTATAGGCGCCCTGCATTTGGAATCCATGCGAGAACTGCTTCCTGACTGTGACCTGCAAGCTGTTGTACTTCATGTCTCCGTCGGAGCCCGATTGCTGCAAGCCGTTCGGCGCGAATCCGAGGAACGGAACTCTTAAAGATTCGTTCTCAACCGTATTGGTTGTGATTCCATTGATCGGATTGGTCGGACTGGCCAACTGCGCGATATTCACTTCGCGTCCAGAATCCACCAAGTGGATGCCATGCGAACCCGCATATCCAGCCTCCAGTACCCACGTCGGCAGGAATTCGTACTGGATCTGCAAGTTGTACGACTGCACCAGCGGGGTCACGAAGTTCTCGGACATGAAAGGATAGTTCAGGTTCGAAGACGCGCCGGTCGCGAAATTGACAAACCGAGGCGAACCCCACCCGAGTTGCTGATTGGGGTATGGCGTCGCGAGAGAAGCATAACTTATTGCCGGCCCGCTATTATCAAGCGTAAGGGAGTACGGCGGACTTTGTTCGACGGCGTGAATGAGCGAGTTCCCGTTTACACGGTCGTAGAAGTATCCGTAGCCGCCACGAACGACGAACTTATTGCTGCCGATGGGCTGCCATGCGAAACCGATTCGGGGGGCAAGGTTATCCCAGGGCGCTCCGGTGCGGGTCGGTCCGTTACTGGAACCTTTCAGAACGCCGGTGGGCAAGGGTACTCCCTGGTAATTTGCTGGCGCCACGAACCCTGCATAAGTTCCCGTGGTCGGAGAGTTGCCGGGAACGGGCACCGAAGCAATTTGGCTCAGCCAAAGATTCGTCAGGTTGCCGTATTTGTCGGTGGGATAGCCGTCAAACTCCCATCGAAGGCCGAGATTCAAGGTCAGTCTGGAACTCACCTTGTAGTCGTCTTGGACGAACGAATTTGCGTCATTGAGGCGGTACCCGTGCACGATGCCGCGGGGCGGAGTTCTGACGGCCAGCACGGTAGCGATGATATTGCTCAAGGGCGTTCCATTCGTGCCGCCCGGATTGCCGCCATTGCAGCTAACGGGAAACGTGCCTGGAGCACACCCTGGCAGGCCCAGCAAAAAGTCGGGGAAAGTCTCGAACAAGAGCCAACCCTTGGAAATTCCCGGGAACACCCACGGCCATTGGATGTGCTCGAATTCGCCGCCGAAGCGGATGGAATGTTTCCCATGTGACCATGACACCTGGTCGCCCCATTGAAATTGATTGCTTAAGTTGAAGTCAGGGTCAGTTGCGCCGCCGGTATCAAATAGACCAAGTACCGTGATAGGCGCTAAATAATTGATTCCCGGAGATACTCCTGTGATTCCGACTCCCGAATCGGTGAATTGCTGTTTCGTGCCAAGATAGGCCTCATTGCGCTGGAACGACATGTGGGCTTCATTGACCAAACTATTTGTGAGGAGCGAGGTCAGTTTCAAGACCGCGTTGGTGTTGTTGAAATGATCGTTCTGACCAGCGCCTGGAAGGCAAGTGGTCTGGGAGATCAGGCAATTGACACCATCAGATTGATGTTCTCTCGAGTAGAAGTAGCGCGTCGAGAGCGTTTCTTTGCTGTTGATCAAGTAGTCGCCATTGACCAGATATTGATCTTCGTTATAGATGACGGGATCGCTAAACGTCGTGGTTGAATAGGTCCCGGTAGTGGATCCCGGAATATAGTAGCTCCCGTTCGGATTCTGCAAACGCAGGATATTCATAGCGACTGGATTGATGTTGGATCCATCGCAGGCGACTTGCACGCCACCCAGGCCGGGGGGGCCGATCTGCTTGAAGTACGTGGACTGATTGCAAAAAGCCTGACCCAGCGCAGCCTGAAATCCGGGCGCGTTGCGGTTCCCGCCGGGAATTGGGGGAAGGGTGGCGCCCGTGGAGAGTCCGTCGGGGTCTAAGCCGTCCTTCTGATCGGTCCTCTGATAAGAACCAAAAATGAACAGTTTGTCCTTGATGACGGGGCCGCCAATCACACCGCCAAACTGATTCTGATTCAGCGGCAGCTTGCCCAAATCGCTGCGATTCGCAAAAAAGTCGTTTGCGTTCAGCGCCGTGTTGCGGAAGAACTCGAACCCCGTGCCGTGCCATGCGTTGGTTCCGGATTTGGTAACGACGTTGACGCTCGCGCCGGGGTTGCGTCCGTAACCGGCGTCATAAAGCGTGGTCTGAATCTTAAACTCAGCAAGGGCATCCGGACTGGGGATTCCGATTCCTGAGTAAAAGCCCTGGGCAGTGCCGCCGCCACCGATGCCTGTGATGGAAACGCCGTCCATCTGGTAGTTGTTGTGGGTCGCATCCATGCCATTGACATTCACGTCCTGCGATCCGTTTCCGGCCGCGGAAGCGTTATTGACCGGGGCATTCACGCCGGCGGCGAGCGAAATAATCTGCGTATAGTTACGCGAAGTGAGCGGCAATCCGGTAACCGCTCGTTCCCCGACCACGGTCCCCAAAGTGGAACTTGCTGTCTGGACGGTTTCGACGTTCGCCTCCACGGTGACCTGCTCGGCTTGTGACCCGATCTCAAGCACTTTATCGAGCACAGGCGTTTCCGTGACATTCACCTTCACGGCGCCGACCTCGGAAGTCTTGAATCCGGTCGCGCCAAATTGGACTTTGTAGGTGCCGGGCGGGAGCAGGCTGAGGTTATACACCCCATCGGAACCCGTTTTCGCTGTACGTTGCTGGCCTGTGTCGTTATTCGTGGCCGTAACCGTCACACCGGGAACTACGGCTCCGGTGGCATCGGTTATCGTACCCGTCAATGCACCCGTGCCTGAGGTCTGGGCGAGGGCATTAAAAGTGGAAAGACTAAAAAGCAAAGCTAAAGCCGCGCGGAAGATGAACTTTCTGAACAGTCGCACTGTGACTAGGCCTCCTCTGGGATACACGGACCTCAAGGTCCCCTGTAGATCTTTGGTAGTGTGTCTTGAAGTATGCCCATTCTCAAGATGCTGAACGGTTAACGATAACGCTTTGTCGAAATGCTCCGACTTGCGCGGAAAACCGTCGCCGGCGTGGCCCATTGGATGACCCGGCGGCAGAGAGAGTGTCCTACCTGAGTTGACGTAGAGAGTGAGTTTGGCGAACCAGAGGCGGCCGGTTACGACAAATGCACCCGTCGCAAGAGCTCTGAAAAGCGAGGGTCGGAACGCAAGGCATCAAACAGGGGATCGGATTTCAGAAAGACCGTCCAATCTTTCTGATCAATAGCCCGATGAAGCCAGTCAAAGGCTTGATCCTTGTTACCAAGTCCGATGTAAATTTCCGCAATGGCCAGTGCCGGAAAGCTATCGGGCCGGTATTCGCGCAGGAATGCGTCGAGGATCTCAAGAGCTCGCTGGCGATTTCCCATGGTGGCATGGGCATACGCTACATGAGCACGAGGATGCACAGCGTCATTCGTTAACACTCGAGCCCGCTCAAGCTCGGTCATGCCCCGAACGTGACTCCCCTTGTGCATGCAAGCTAAACCAAGATATACGTGGGCTCGAACTAAGTTGGGATCACGGGCCAAAGCCCTGCGTTGGTGCGCGATGGCTTCATTGAATCGCCTCGAGTAATAAAATGCCGCGCCGTAACTGGAGATGGCCTGTGCAGAGTGCGAGTCCAGCTCCGCTGCCGTTTTGTGCGTGATCATCGCATCTTCCGTACGCCCGATATTCATCAGGTAGTTGGCGTACCAGGACCGGATAGTCGAGTCACCGGGTGCGAGTTCAATTCCTCTACGAAATTCGTCGCCTGCACGTTGCCAATCGTAGTCCGCGATCAGACATACCGCCATCGCCGCGTGTGCTTCGCCCAAGCTACCGTCCAACTTCAGTGCTTTCGATGCCGTGGATTTGATTTGTGCGGCCGAATCTCGAATGCTGGCGGCCTTCCAGAAAGGCTCTAATACCAAGGATTTCGCAAGATCGACATAATCTCGCGCAGAGCGCAGTCGTCGCGAGATAGCCTCATTAATGTAAATCGTCGAGCCCTCTAAAGGGTCGGGTCTGTAAACCTTCTTGAGGTTCCGCCCTCGCGGAAGCGTCTGGACTTCGGTTCGCCGATCCCTTGCAGTGGTTACTACAGCTGCGTTGTCAGCGGTATTGGAAGCGTGATCGAGAATGCGCAGGAGTAGCCCCTTCGTAACAGCGGCGGCGACCTTTTGCTGAACCTGAAGGACGTTTCTTGAGGTAGCTTCGCGATCATAACTGTTAGCCCACAAAACGAAACCGCTCTTCGTTTCGTTGGCTTGCACGCTGATTCTGAACTTGTGCCCGTATCTTCGAACGCTGCCTTCGACGACAACCTGAACTCTCAGAAGACGCCCCACCTCCCGCACGTCGATGCCTTCTCCCCGGAAGCAACCAGCGGAACTTTGCGCCACTAATTGCAAGTCCGGAATGCGCCCGAGTGCAACTGTTAGCTCGTCGCTGAGCCCATCGGCGAAAAACCTGACTCCCTGATCGGAGTTGCGATCCAGAAATGGCAAAACCGCTACGGAGACCGGGGTGACTTCTCTGGTGGACTCCCCTGCAAGACGCCGTTCGAAACGAGTTCGGGCGAGCCTGGGATTCGCTGGCTGTGGCCCAGTTAAAGCCGCGGTCCGTGTTGGCGGGCGAAGCGCAGGAGATTGATGCAACAGGCTGAAGACAGGAGTATAGCCTCCTTTCGGAATCTCGACGCACACACGGTCTTTCGCACCCTCCGTCTCGAAGTATTTGGCGAGACTAGCACGAAGTTTGCGCGCTTCAAGGCGAACAATAGAGCTCATTCGCGGGTCGAAGGACTCCCCGCGACGGAACACTTTTACTCCGATCCAATATTCCTTGAGCAAGTCTGCCCGATTGGCAAGAGTCTCATCTACCACGAATCGCAGGAGGTCCTTTTGACCCGTCGCGACGCGAAATGTCTTGCTAGAGAGGATACTTTCCAGTTCGGCACGGATGGACTCTAACGAGATCTCAGGGCCCAGAGACGAAACTCGCCGCAACCTCTTGAAAGCGTGGCTTTTCGGCATTGTCTACCGGTCTTCATCGGGAACTTTATCACAGGCTCCAGCGACAGTCCAGTAGTAAACGGTTAACGTTAACTGTCGAAGGGGTTGAGTCCTTCCGGGCTCGATAGTAGCTTTGCTGTGTGCCAGCGAATGTCGAGGAATGAGTTCTAGGGGCGCTCCAATTTGGTCTGGTATTTGCGCTTCGGTCTTGCTTGTGGTCGGCGGACTATGGGGGAACGCCAAACTGGCGTTCGAAGTTGATCTTTAGGAGGTATTCTTGTCAAACCGCAGGGAATTTCTTCAGTTAACTCTTGCCGCATCGGCTTTGCCGGCTCTCGCAGCGCGAAACGAGCCAAGAGATGCAACGCGACTGGCTCAGAATGGGCCGCGCGTTCGCGTCGAGGACGTAATCGTCGAGTCCACTTCCCCCATGGCGACAGCCTTCGGTAACGAGGCAACTCGTTTTGGACTTGAGGTGCAAGGAATCACGGATGATGTCACCGACCTGTGGTATCAACATCTCGCCATTCGCTGGAATCGGGGATCAACCGTGCTGGCCGGTTTGACGCTCTCGACTTCGTTGTTCTGTCTGGAAACGCTGGCCAACGACCACGGCATGCGCCTCTGGTTCCGCGCCGATCACGTTGCTCTTGCGAACGGGCAGGAGCAACACGAAGTCGCAGGCGCCCGCCCGCTCGTTGAACGCGCCGCCGTGTTTCAGCGGGATTGGGTCTGCGGATTCGCGAGTCTACTCGCTGCGTTGCCGCCGTGGCAAGCGGAAAAATCGCAGTCAAATTTTATCGATCCTTCTCCCGATCGCGTATGGGCGCCCGGCCCGATGGTCTCATGGATCATTGCGCCACGCTTGGCGGCTCAGTTGCCTCTAGTTTAAGGAAAACTTTTATGGCTATTCTTCCTCCTAATATCAGCGCGACAAATTTTTCACAAGCCGTTTCACAGTTCCAAGCCGTAGTCGGCAAGGAATGGGTGTTTACAAGCGACGATGACGTAGCACTCTACAAAGACGCATACTCGCCTTTTTGGGGCGAAAAGGAAGAAATCCTCGTATCGGCGGCCGTAGCGCCCAACACAGCGGAAGAAGTCTCCCAAGTAGTCAGGATTGCGAACACATTTAAGATACCAATTTACCCGATCTCGACAGGAAAGAACTTGGGTTACGGCGGGTCCGCTCCGAATCTCTCGGGAAGCGTGGTCCTCGACCTGAAGCGCCTGAACCGGATCATAGAGGTCGATGACAAGCGGCATTTTGCGATCGTGGAGCCCGGCGTCGCCTACTTCGACTTGTATCGGCATATCCAGGAGAAAGGGCTGAGGGTGTGGGCCGATGTACCCGATCCCGGTTGGGGTAGCCTGATTGGGAATGCGATGGACCATGGCGTGGGCTATGGCTTTGGCGGCTTCCGCGATCACTTTTACTCCCACTGCGGCATGGAAGTGGTCCTCCCGAATGGCGAGATTGTTCGAACGGGTATGGGGGCGCTGCCAGGCGCCAAGACCTGGGCGGAATACCACTACGGCGCCGGCCCCTATGTGGATGGATTGTTCAGTCAAGGCAACTTCGGCGTGGTGACCAAGATGGGCTTCCACTTGTTGCCGGCTCCGGAAGCTTACTTGACTGGAACGGTGATCGTCCCCAAGCGAAACGATATCATTCCGCTGGTGGAGGGCGGGAACCGCCTCGAACACGGCGGAGTAATTGGGATGCCTGAGTATGCCAGCCCTTTGGGAGGCTTTGGGGGGCCGCCCGATCCGGAATTGCGTTCCCTGTTGGCCAAGCCGGGCGGAGCCTCCGTGGCCGAATTGGAGCAGCACGCCGAAAAGACGAATCGCGGATTCTTCAGCTTGACCGTACAGTTCTACGGCGGCGAAAAGGTTGTTCGAGCCCAATGGGAGTACGCGAAGGAAGTATTCGCCGGGATTCGCGGCGTCAGATTCAACGAGGGCGACTTTATCAAGTTCCCAGCCACCGAGGCGCAGCTCGATAAGGCGCACAAGGTGGCAATCGGTGTCCCGAATATGTCCATATTCACGATCGGCGCGCGTTCGGCGTTCAATCCATCGCCCACCGATGGTCATCTATGGTTCTCGCCGATTATTCCCAAAAGCGGTGAAGCCATTCTGGAGGCCCAGGACGTATTCATGAAGGTATTTCGGGACATGAACATGCCTTCGCTGGTCTCGCCGTTCAGCGTTCCGGCCACGTGGATGTTCCGCGCATTCGTCTTTATCATGGGCCTTCCCGTCTACCGGAACAATATCGAGCAAAACAAGAAAACCCGAGAATTGGTCAAACATCTGATCCAGGTAGGCGCGGACCACGGCTGGGGCGAATACCGTACGCCACCCGCATTTCAGCAGCAGGTGACGGACGCCTACTCGTACAACAACCACGCGCTGCGGCGTTTCCATGAAACGCTAAAGGATGCGGTGGATCCCAATGGGATCATCTCTGCCGGCCGGTACGGAATTTGGCCGAAACAAATGCGGGGGCAGAAGAAAGTATGAAAATCATCTGGGCTCTCATAGGTGCGTTAGGCGTCTTCTCCATGAATGCGGTCGCTGCGGACGCCGGGCAGGTCGAGCAGGGCAAACAGGTGTACCAGTATTGGTGCTGGAACTGCCATGGAGATGGGGTAGGCAAGCCGGGCACGCAAGCTTTGGCGGCTAAATACAAAGGCTCCAAGCCGGCCATTCTCGATCAACGAACCGATCTCACTCCGGCCTTAACGAAAATCTTTGTACGCAAGGGTGTCTCAATCATGCCCTTCTTCCGCAAGACGGAAATCAGCGACGCCCAGTTGGACGCTCTCGCGGCTTATCTTGCACGCGACCGCGGGAGGGTTCAATGACCAAGCGCTTGGTTTTGTGTTTCCTGACGGTTCTTCCCCTGCTGGCCCAGAAAGACATCGCGGGTGAGTGGGACAATCGCTTCGACGAAGACTTCCTGGAGCGAATTCCAGGTCCCGACATCGGAGACTATCTCGGGATTCCTGTCAACGCAGCAGCGCGGCTGCACGGCGACAGCTGGGATGCATCTCTTCTTACGCTGCCCGAGCATCAATGCAAGCCACACCCTTCCGACTACGGAATCCGCGGCCCGGCGCAAATGCGAGTGTGGAAAGAGGTGGACACCGCAACCCAGCAGTTGATCGCCTATCACACGCACATTTTCTGGCAAGCGCCGGAACGTGTCATCTGGATGGACGGCAGGCCGCATCCGCCCGACTACGTTCCGCACACCTGGCAAGGATTTTCCACTGGTAAATGGGAAGGCGATGTCCTGACCATCACGACAACTCACCTCAAGACGGCCTGGGTTCGCCGTAATGGCCTGCCACGCAGCGAGAAGGCCGTCATCACAGAACACTGGGTCCGCCACGGCAAATACCTGACGGTGGCGACCATCGTGAATGATCCGGCATACCTTACCGAGCCCTTCATACGCACGACGGACTTCGTAAACAATCCCGATCAACAGATTCCCGCGTATCCCTGCGAAGCCGTCGTAGAGGTGGATCGTCCGCAGGGCGCCGTCCCAAATCATCTGCCCGGCGCCAATCCCTTCCTGAAGGAGTTTTCGCAGCGCTATCACGTGTCTGAACAGGCAGCCCGAGGTGGCGCCGAAACTATGTATCCGGAGTACCGGCAGAAGATGGAGGCGCCGCCCCAGTGATATCGCGAAGGTGGTTGTCGCTCGGCGTAGGAGTCGCAGCCGCCTACGCTATGGTCCAAGCTCAGGAGCTTCACACCTTCCATGTACAAGGCAACGTGTACATGATTGTGGGTGCGGGCGGTAATGTGACCGCCCAGGTGGGCAGTGACGGGGTGCTCCTGGTCAATTCCGGGACGGCGGAGAATGCCGGCAAACTTCTAGCCGAGGTACGTAAGCTATCAAAGGGTCCCATCCGCTATCTGATCAATACCGACGTTGCTCCAGACCACGTGGGAGGCAATGAGCAGGTGTTCGAAGCAGGAAGCTCGGTGGCGGGAGGCAATGTCACAGGCGATATTGGGGACGCCGGTGTCGGCGCCGCCGTCATAGCTCATGAAGCCGTCTTGAATCGCATGAGCGCGCCCACTGGCAGCAAGGCTCCCACACCCACCAAGGCCTGGCCGAACGATACGTATTTCACCAAAGAAAAAAAGATGTTCTTCAATGGAGAGGCCATTGAGATCATTCATATTCCGGCGGCGCAGACTGATGGAGACAGCATCGTCTTCTTCCGTCGCTCGGACGTGATCAGTACCAGCGACTTGTACGTTACCACGACTTATCCGATCGTCGACCGGCAGCGCGGCGGTAACATCCAAGGTGTTCTCGACGGTCTCAATCGCGTGATCGACATTACCGTGCCCGCCGATAAGGAGGAGGGCGGCACGTACGTGATTCCCGGCCATGGACGCGTCGCGGATCAGGCCGACGTGGTCGAGTATCGCGATATGGTCACCATCATTCGGGATCGCATCCAGGACGGCGTGAAAAAAGGACTGTCGCTCGATCAAGTGAAAGCCGCTCAGCCGACGCTCGACTACGACGCGGTATTCGGCTCCCCAAAGGGTTCTTGGACAACAGATTCGTTCATCGAAGCCGTTTACAAGAGCCTGAACCCGAAGAAATAGGACTGGGCATGCCTTTTCGAATTTTACTTTTATTATTGGCGGGATTGATGTTACAGGCGCAACAGCCGCCGGGTCCGCCGCCGCCGCGATCGGCCAGGGATGCGGCGCCTGAGGATATTACCGGATACTGGGTCTCGGTGGTTACCGAAGACTGGCGGTGGCGCATGATGACGCCAGCCAAGGGCGATTTCACTAGCATTCCGCTCAACCCAGAAGGCCGCAAAGTCACCGCATCTTGGGATCCTTCCAAGGACCAGGCCGACGGCAATTCATGCAAGGCTTATGGGGCCCCCGGACTGATGCGATTGCCGACACGCCTACACATCACCTGGCAAGATGAGAACACTTTGAAGATCGAGACCGACGAGGGTACTCAAACCCGTCTCCTCCACTTTGCTGGAAAGCCGAAGGCACAAACATTGAGCTTGCAGGGGTACTCAGCAGCCGAATGGGACGTGAGCCGGCCAACCAACATGGGTTTCCTTCCGCCTCCGCCGCCGAATGGAAAATTACCAGGCTCGTTAAAAGCAGTCACTACCTCTCTGACGCCTGGCTATCTTCGAAAGAATGGCGTGCCATACAGCGAAAACACCGTCCTCACTGAGTACTTTACTCGCACCAACGAAGCAAACGGAGATTCGTGGCTCCTGCTCACCAGTATTGTCGAGGACCCACATTATCTGGCTGGTGACTTCCTCACCAGCGATCACTATAAGAAGGAAGCAGACGGGTCCAAATGGAACCCTTCCCCCTGCCGGGTCAAATAGAATTGACGCAACGGGTCGTGGATACGGTGAGAGGCGGGCGACTTGCCTACGTCCTTGCGTTTGGCGTTTTTGTGACGCCGCTGCTTTCCGCCGATCCTGACGGAGCCTCGATTTTCAAACAGCACTGTGCTGTCTGCCACGAAGCTTCGAGTGTCACCCGGGCTCCGGATCGCGGAGCGCTCGCGCTGACCTCGCCCGAGACCATCGTGCGAGCGTTGGAGTCCGGCTTAATGCGCGAACAAGGATCGTCGCTAAGCTCCACTGAGAAGCGGGAAGTGGCACGATTCATCACGGGCCGAGTGCCCGGTCAAAGCACGCCCCCGGACCTCGGGCAGTGCCCCGCGGAGCGCCCGGCCTTTTCGACGGCTGGTCCTTCGTGGAATGGATGGGGCGTTGAGTTGAACAACTCGCGGTTCCAAACCTCCGCGCAAGCAGGTATCAGCGCCGCGGAAGTTCCCCGGCTCAAACTGAAGTGGGCTTTTGCTTTCCCGGATGCGTACATCTCGAATGGCCAGCCCACCGTCGTTGGAGGACGGCTTTTCGTGCCCAGCGCCAATCGCGGCATTTACTCGCTCGACGCAAAGACCGGATGTCAATACTGGGTGTTCGAACCCGACGCTCCTGTGCGCGCATCTCTCATCATCGCCTCAATGACAGGGCAGCACCCACGTAACGTGGCGTTCTTTGGCGACCGACGCGGAACTGCATACGCGATCGATGCCGCGACGGCGGAGGTGATCTGGAAGACGAAAGTGGATGAAACCGGTCAGAGCGCGGGGATCAGCGCCGCGCCGGCCTATTACGACGGACGCCTTTACGTTCCTCTCACTGCCGCCGGTGAAGGTTCCGTGGATCTGAAAACAGTTTGCTGCCGCAGCCGTGGAGCGCTTGCGGCGCTGGACGCGGCCACTGGGAGAGTGCTGTGGAAGACGTACACCATTCCCGAAGAGCCCCGGGTAACCGGACAAAATAAAGCTGGAACGCCGATTTGGGCTCCTTCCGGAGCGAGCATCTGGTCCACGCCCACCGTCGACGTGGAGCGCAAGGTGATCTACGTCGGCACTGGAGATAACTTTTCCGATCCACCCACCAACACCAGCGACGCGATTCTCGCGTTCGACTTGAAAACCGGAAAAATCCTGTGGGCCAAACAACTCACGGCGGGCGACGCCTATACAGTCGGTTGTCGCATGAATAACAGGGCCGGATGCCCTGATAGCAACGGACCGGATTTCGATATCGGCGCGCCGCCGATTCTGGTGAAACTGGCCAGCGGTCGCCGAGTGTTGCTGGTGAGCCAAAAATCTGGCATCGCCCACGCGCTCGATCCCGACAGGGATGGTCAGATCTTATGGGAATACCGCGTTGGGCGTGGCAGCCCGCTGGGAGGCATTCAGTGGGGATCGGCCACGGACGGCGTAAACATGTATGCTGCCAATTCGGACATTTCGTTCACCAAGCCGTCTTTCGAGCAAACCGAGAAGCGCGTTCTCGATCCAAATCGGGGCGGTGGACTATTTGCGATCAGCATCGCAACGGGAGAAAAGATTTGGGCCGCTGCCCCGTCTTCTTGCGGCGGGAGGCCGTTCTGCAGTCCGGCGCAATCCGCGGCGGTGACGACGATTCAGGGCGTGGTTTTCTCGGGCTCCGAGGATGGCCACATTCGCGGGTATTCCACGCGGGACGGTAGCGTCATTTGGGATTACGGCACGGCCCACGACTATACAGCGGTGAACGGAGTCCCCGCCAAAGGGGGCGCGCTGGATTGTCCTGGTCCCGTGGTCGCGGGGGGCATGTTGTACGTGGCTTCAGGGTACGGAAGTTACGGTGGGCTGCCGGGTAACGTGCTGCTCGCATTTTCGGTTGACGGTAAGTAAGCAGTCAAAACTAATCACCAAAGAGGTTTAAGTGAAACGATCCAGCGAACTCCTCAATAAACTCCTTGCCTTCTCGCTTGTTACGGTGAGTTTGTCTGCCCAACAAAGCGCGCCCAAAATCCCTGCCGACTTTGATGCCAGCTTTCTCAAGTTGAACTACCAGATGAACCTGGGTGAAGTGCTGGGCGTCGCCGTGAATTCCAAGGGGACCATCGTGGTGCTCAATCATCCTGGCAGCGCGACGGTGGGCCCAATCTATGGAAACGCGACCACGCAGTTGCTGGAGTTTGATTCCAGCGGCAAGTTCACACGGGAGTTGGCCAAGGCGGTTTACGGCCTAGGCTACGCGCACTCGGTGCGATTTGATCGTTACGACAACCTGTGGGTCGTCGATAAGGGCGCGAACACGGTAATCAAGTTCAATCCGGGTGGCATGGTCCTGATGAACCTGGGACGGCGCCCGGAAGGGCCTGATGTTCCCGAGTACTTCGATCCCCGTAAGGTTGCACAAAATCCTCCTCGACAAGTGGACGGCTATTTTAACGGCTCAACGGACGTCACATGGGACGCGCAAGACAACATCTATGTGAGCGACGGATATAGTAACTCACGGATTGCAAAATACGATAAGCATGGAAACTGGATAAAGTCATGGGGTTCGCGCGGAACCGCTACAGGCCAGTTCAACACGCCTCACAATATCGTGTCGGACCGCGACGGCAATATTTATGTGGCGGATCGGGGGAACGCACGCATTCAAGTGTTTGACGGTGACGGCAATTTTCTGCGCCTGATCCTGCTAAACGTCCCATATGACAAATCGCGACATCCGGTACTTGGCAACATTCGGCAGAACGCCCCCGATGTCACGGCCCCCTGGGCCCTTTGCATGACCAACACAATGCCGCAATATCTTTATGCCGCGGACGAAGAACCGGGCCGGATTTACAAGATCAATCCCAAAGATGGCAAGATTTTGGGTTGGTTCGGCGAATCCGGCCACGAGCTTGGCCAGTTCAGCTGGGTGCACGGCATAGCTTGCCCATCGGAGAACACTCTACTCATCGCGGATATGAATAACTGGCGAGTGCAGAAGGTCAC
>CAVQLV010000022.1:0-20308 GCA_963713415.1 Bryobacterales bacterium
CCAGACGGGCGTCAGAAGGACGATTTTATTTTCATCAGCGAGCTTCCCGATCGCGAGGGTTTCTATGCTCGCACCGGCCCCAATGACGATAGGGGGTTTATTCACGTCGACCAATTTTCGAAACGCGTTGACGGCACCTTTCGCGTTCCCTAAAGTGTCTTCATAGACCACTTCAAGCGGCTTGCCATCTATGCCACCAGAACTGTTGATTTCATCGAGGGCGATCGCCATGCCCTTTTGGGGACTAGTGCCGTAATAGGCCACGGGTCCGGTCAAGGGCAAAGCTGCGCCCACTCGGATCGGATCCTTGCTGCTCCGAGAACAAGCGGAAGTTGCTAGGAGGACGAGGGCCGTGATGCCCAAAACCGCGCGCCTACTTTGAAAAGTCATATTACTCGCTCCTTGACGGCTGTGAATGCACATCTGGGTCCCTATTCAGCGGCGCCAGCCATCTGACTGTAAGTGATTGAAACGACTTATTATAAATCGCCGCTTCATCCGGTGGTCGAGGGCCACGGTGACCGGAAACCGTCCGACCCCCTCGGAAGTTTTCCGGGATGCACCCAGCGATTCCGTTCTCGAACATGATGGCGCCTGGAACCCGGCTGCTGTGGCAGGCGTGAGTTTTGCATTCTGCGATTATCAGTCGGTCCCGTACTTTTCTTCCTGACAAAACATTTTTGGAGTTCTCTGATCCGGAAAGGTAGCCCGGAGCAGGACGGCCCTTCCGACGTGGGAATCGCATTTCGTCAACTCGGGCGTTGGCTGGGGCCGTTGGTGGGGTTTTTTGCGGGAGAACAAAGGAGAGGTCGTGGGATTGGACGCGAAGGCATCAAGAGCTTCGATGCCCTCGGGGCGATCGGGCTCATTTGGAAATCCCGAGGCTGTTCCACCAAGACTGTGCTTTCTCGGCTCCAATCTGGAGCATCACCTTGCTCTTGGAAGAGAAGCCTCTGAATCTTGGCTTGCCCTGCTGTAGGGGGAGCGAATGAATGATCCCAACCAACGATTGTTGACCGGGTCTTGCCGCGTCGGCCGCAATGTAGAAGAGCACTTGACTGTCTTGGCCAAAGACTCCGTCCTCGCGAAGTGACACCGGCACGATCGGCCGGCCATTGACGATCGAGGGATCGTCGATTTGTCCCACAGCTACACCCAGTAGGTACACCTGATCACCCTTCTTCAGCCCCTGCACGCTGTCATCGAACTCCACGTCGATATGCGCACTGGACCTGACGGGACCGCACCCGGTCATCAGGATGATGATTGCTACAAGCCATTCATTCTTCACGCTGAGCATGTTGGTACCTCTGCAATGAGACGCAGCGGCCTTACCGCGCCTTCGCGCTGATTTCCTCCCACAGCCGAGGAGAGATGTCCGATGGCAGTATCACCTGCAACCCCACAATTCGGCGCTGCCACTCGGCCTCCAGACGCAAGGCGGTCCGCCCGACATCAAGCGAGTGCCCACGCGACGGGAGGAGCACGAAGATCACTTGCCGGTGCTCCGGCAGCATAATGGGCTGCGGGTTCCGTTCGCAGGTTTCGACGCCGTCCGTGATTAATATAAGCGTGGTGGCTCGTGTCAGGGCTCGCGCTAGGAGGCCGTAGATTGCTGTACACCGTCCTCGCGTCGGCAGATCGGGATTGAGTGCGGATCTGATTTTTATGATCGTCTCCTCAGATTTCCTATGGAAAGTCGCGAACTGAGCCTCCGCGCGCTCCCGACAGATCGTTTCAGCCCGCTTCTGGTAATAGTCTTCGAATCCAGACACGCCCTGGGTCAACTTCTGTAGACCTTCGAGGGTGTACGAAGCCTTACTGCAATCACCAGCCTGCGGCGGAGGTACCAAAGGTATTTCCATGAGCGGGCTGTATGGTCCTTCGTCAGCAAAGGTTCCCACTCCGACCAGTGAACAGCCGAAGACGTTGATGATCTGCGGTAGCGTGTCGCCAACGCGAGCTACGGCCTGCCGCCGGAAATCCAAATCAACGGATTCCGTCATGTCTAAATAAATAAGGCAGCGGTTACCTTCCGACGCTTGCGATTTGTTCTTCGACGTCCGATCTCCTTTAGAATCGACGAGGGATTTGGCATTCGTCACTATCTGAGGATTCGCCGACAGAATCGGGACACGGCGTATGTGCCCCCCCATCGAGAACGCTGGCGCCGCCAGCAAAACGGTAACGAGCACCATACTCACCGCGCGCATCGCAAATTTCTGTTTGTCACGGTCGATCCAATCCAGGAACCGCCCCAACTCCGACAGCCGGGCTTTCAGACAGTCGATTCGGTCGTCGCGACGTTTGGGATACCCCAAGGTCCAAGCGGCCGCCGAGAGAAATCCGGCGGCAACCGGCAGACATTCGCCGAGTACCCAGAGCGAAACCGGCACCGCTTGGGCGAGGAATTCGACCACCTGCCCAGTTGCAGTGCGCGAAAACAACAAGATCGTCGCAGCGACTGCGGCGAGGCCACCTGAAATACCTGCTGCACTCAGACACAACCGGACCGTGCGACGGGGCCGATACGGATCGAAGAACATTGCGAAGGCTGTCACCTCAACCACCACTCCTAGGCCAGCAGCAATCAGCACCGATAGGACGACTAAGAAAAGCCATGACAGCTTGGCGAACGCCACGCTGTTCAAGCCATACTGAATTGGCAAGTCCGCGACGAACAGCACGGCAGCCAGAAGGACAAATAGGCCATACAGTTTCTGCTGCTCTGCCAGGCTCGCCATGGCATTGGACTCTTTTTCTGCTTCGAGTTTCTGGACGTGCTCCGAAATCTCGGCTTGTTCGCCCACTGCTTTTTGTCTCGCCTCTTCGGAACGTTCAATTCTCTTTTCGACGTGATCGGTTTCGTCGATCAACAGCTTCTCGGATTTGAGATTCATGTCTAACCTCTCAACAAAGGCCTTTCGGGCCTACCTTTCAGGAGCAACTATCGTCAAACGGCCTGCCCCGTGTTGCCCTTCCCGTTGCGGGCCGCTGGGCTCACCCCATTCGCCTTGAACGTCGCGGTAAGTGCAAACGCAGTGCCAACATTCTGATTCAGTCTGAGGCTGAGCATTCTGTTCCACTCCGAAACGATGCCTCCCGCGTTGCTTGTCCTTGGGGGATCGGCAATAACTTGATGATTCCGTTGGCCAGATGAGCCCCAACGAAGTTTAGGTAGCGTTTGGCAAACGAGCGACGAAGGATCAAGGTCGATGTGGTCAGGGAGCCCAGTCTGCGCGAAGGCGAACGGATTGTTTCCGCGGTAGCCGGACGCCCTCCAGTTTCATGAACCCCTTAACCGCTGCGAACGATGGCCTGATATTTGATTGCGAGCCTTGGGTGTCGGCACGTGCCTCCTCGACGGGCTCTTGGATAACGATCATCCGCGTCGAGCCCAAAAGCCGATTAATGCGTCACAAAACGTTACGGCGAGACCGGAGGAAAAAGCTAGCCCACGTGGCTGTCAGGAATGGAGAGGTATACTTTAGCGAGCCGAGCACTGGCCTGGCCGGAATTGTCGCCAAGGCACTGCAATCTGGCCGCCCTCCGTCTCAGCGCAAGGTCTGCCAGTACACGGGAGGAGCACTGTGAGTGAACTTCGTAGTTCCATGAAGGTTCGTTTCCGCGACATCGACGCACTGGGCCACATGAACTATGCGTCCTATCTGACTTTTCTGGAAGAGTCATTCAACAACCTTTGGAAGAAGGTTCTCATCAAAATCGGTAAGGAGTTTGTGCCGACGGCACTCGGGTGTGTCACAGCGCGGGCCGAGATTGACTATAGGAGTCCGGTGTATTGCGGTGACACACTCACCATTGTTATCTGGGTATCCGTAGTCGGGAAGACTTCATTTACAACCTCATATCGCGTCATGGACGCCGCTAGCGGGCGGCTTGTGGCGGAGGCGAAGACTGTCCAAGTGGTCACCTTTCCCGAAACGGAGCGCGATGGAATGCCGGCGGATATTCGCGACGCGATCATGGAAATGCGAGCGTAGACCATCGTGGATGATGCATTGCGCCAGTCTGCCATCTTGACCATCCGTCTGGCCACGGCCGACGATCATGATCCGATCTGGTGCATCTTGGAGCCCGTGATTCGAGCCGGTGAGAGCTATGCACTTCCGCGGGAGACTACCAAAGGCGAAGCGCTCGCTTATTGGTTTTCGCCTGAGCACGAGGTGTTCGCCGCCGAGGAGCGCGGGGATGTCGTAGGCACCTACTACCTGCGGGCAAACCACAGAGGCGGCGGTTCCCACGTCGCGAACTGCGGATATATGACGATAGCGACGGCATCGGGTCACGGAGTGGGCCGCGCGATGTGCGCGCATTCTCTTGAGAGTGCGTCCTCTCGGGGATTCCGGGCGATGCAGTTCAACTTCGTTGTCGAAACGAATCAGCGGGCGGTGCGGTTGTGGCAGAGCTTCGATTTTGCAGTTGTTGGCCGCCTCCCCGGAGCGTTCCTTCATCCCTCTGCCGGGTACGTCGACGCTCTTGTGATGTACCGAGCGCTATGAACACTCCGTCCGCGCTTTAACGTTGATTCTCTCGGCTGGTGTCTGGGCGTTACGGGACGGAAACCGTCCGAGTCCCGCGGAGGAGTTCCGACAAATGCAGTGCTGAGTGGCCAGATAGATCCTAGTGCGGGGCCGAACAAATGCATCCGAGGCACACAGCCTGTTGTCCGGGAAAGACTTCTCTCTTGACTTGGTGACACTTTCTGCTAATCGGATCGAACTCGGGTGCACTGTTGAGTCTGCACCACGTTTGGAGAGCGAGTTGCTGGTCTGATTGCGCGTCGTGCTGGCGAAGCGGTGGAGCGGCTGCTGGGCTCCTTTTGAGGGCTGCACTTGGCCTACCGCTGGTTAATCTGAGTGGCCGTCTCTTGGTAGTCTTGAAACTGCGCCGCGACTGGCCAGCTCCGAACTGCTGACGCTAAGGAGGGATTCACGATCATGGAACAGAGACCAGGAACTTTGGTACCATCACCGGACGTTTTAGAGAAGCTCTCGGAATACGCAGGTCTCCTAGCGCGGTTCGGGCCGAGGTCGTCGGAAGCAGTAGCGTTCTATCACGCGCACGAACACCTTCCCGTGTTCGCTTATCATGCTCACGACCTGGAACGGCTCGAGGAAGAGGACCACGGTCCCGAAAGAGATTTGAAGGTCAAGAGGACGTAGTTTTTTGGTGCGGATGAAAGGACTTGAACCTTCACACCATTTCCGGTAGAAGCACGTCAAGCGAGTGCGGCTGCCATTGTCGACCTGGGCTCTGCTCGCGAGCGTGTTCATCCCTCGAATCGAGAGCCTGCGGTCTGCTCTTTCACTACGGTCCAGCTTGCCTGAATGTGTTCGTCACCAGGGTAGTTCAGACCGGGGTGCCCGAGTTTGGCACACTATTGGCACACACTTGTCCCAAAACGTGCTGAAGCCGCACACTCGAAGATCTGATTAACTTGTTTGGCTTTATAGATTTGGAATGGAGCCACCCGCCGGGATCGAACCGGCGACCTGCTGATTACGAATCAGCCGCTCTACCAGCTGAGCTAGGGTGGCTTACCTTTTGCTACAGTAACTTACCGGCATCAGAAAAAGGCTGATCTCGGTTTGCGCTAGACAATTCATGGCGTGATCACGCGAGCCTGATGCTAGCGAACTCACTCCGATGTGCCGCATGCTAACCATTGCCCTTTTATCTTAACATCCGGTCGCGTTTAATCTCACCTTTCGGGCGGCGCGCTCTTGTTAATGCCGTCGCTCCGCACGCCCGCTTGGCAATCCGGCGCACTGATTCTCGAGGCCCACGAACAGGCGCGCCGGTACAGACTCGGGCCTGCAGGCTTGTACGGCTCTGCCTGTTGGTTTAGATTTTTCAGCGCTCCATCCGGCTTTGGGGCTCGAGCTCGTTCTCCCGCCGGACACCGAAGTGCTGGCCGCCGTCACAGTCGATTCGCAAAATAAACGTGCTGGCGGTCGCTCGTGCGCACCGTTGCGGATGGTGCTGAAAACTGTGCTGCTCTTGGCCAAGTCCCGGATGTACTGGTCGGGATCTCGCGGTACTCCTTCGGCGGCCTCAACGGCGCCTCCGTTTTCCTCGTTCGGCGCTCCACAGAGCCTATCGAGCGCAATGGAAGTGGCAGGCGCTTACTGCCAACAACGGCAGGTCCAGCGGGTCAGCTCTTGCGCGCCGCCGAAGTGCTGGCGATTAAATCGCGGCAACCATCTCCACCATCCCGCGGGTAGTCCTCTTTCATGGATTGCTACGGTTATTCAATTCGTTTGATTGGTGCCCGCTCCGGGATGACAGTCGGAGCAGTCATGTCAGGACGCCCATTGCTCCCAGGAAATCGCCGGGGCGTGAGCTCCTAAGCGTACTGCTGGTTCACTTGCTTCCGTGCCTTGTCCTGGAGCGGTCGGCGGCTTCACGGACACGCCGGGCGCGACACATGCGAGGCGGATCAGGCCAAGCGCCGGAACTGTCACTCGGGGCCGCAACTTAATCTTTTTCTCCCTTTGGCAGCGCGTATTTGCGCCTGGCACCTCGTTTGGATCAGACCGCGGGGAACCTGCGTTCTCCTCAGCTAAAGAGGTCACTTCGGCTGTTCACGCCGGGTTCCTAAGTGCCCCGCAAGCTTTCCTCATCCACAAGCTTTGCGGCCGGCGGGAAAGCTGATTCGCAGAACCGTTCGGGTTATGGTTTCAACAGCCGGAAGCAAACCAGGTGGCCGGCGCGGGCGATGAGTTGACAGGGGAGCTGCGATTCCACGCGCGCGTGAAATGTGTTCTCGTCCATGATGAAGACTCGTGTCTTGGGTTTTTGAAGAGCGCCGGGCAGCTTGCCCGATTCCAGGACCGGGACGAAATAGCGATCGCCATACCAGAGCATTTCATTCATTTCATCGAAGCGCGGCGCGCCATCGTCATAGAACGTAATTAGCTCGTGAGGAGCGGTGGCGGCAGTGGACGCGCGCGCGATGGCCCGCGTGTCGACGGCGTGCAGATTCACTGGTGGCCGAATCGCAATCACCAGGACGAACACCGCGAGAGGTGGCGTCAGCACACGCAGGCCGTTTCGCACCGTTCGCTCCGGCAACATCCATAGCAGTCCGATGGCGGAGAGAATCGCGAACGCCGGATAGGCAGGCAGCATGTAGCGCAGCACTCGGCTTTTTGTAATGGCGCAGAGCACGTAGACGACGGCCGCCCACAGAACGAGTATGCGCAATTTGCGATCTTTTTTTCGAATGACCAAGACCATTCCCGCGATCATTGCAGGCAACCATGGCCAGTAGGATTTTGCGATCATCCAGATGTATTCGAATGCGCCCGTATAGCGGCGCCAGGGAGGCGAGAGCGATCCATACACCTCCTGATTCATATAGAGGGAATGGCTCACGAAAAACTTCTCGCCGTATCTGTAAATCCACTGCGCGTACCAGGCGACAGGCGGAAGAAAAGCAATCAACGCGGCGCCGATCAGGTAACGCCGAGGAGGTCGGCGGCGACTGGCGATCATATCGACAGCGAACAGCAGGGGAATGCTAAATCCGGCCAATGCCCGAGTGAGCTGCGCCATGGCGGCAAATGCGCCCGCGGCAAGAAACCAGCGCGGATCGTCTTCGCCGAGCAACCAGGTACACACGGAGGCGAGGAAGAAAAACGTGAACGGCACGTCGGTCATGGCGCGCGCGGCGTATTTCACAAAATAAATGCTGGTGGCCATGACGAACATGGCGAGCACGCCATAGAACGGATCGCCCGTCAGCCGGCGTCCGAGCCATGCTACGAGAAGAATCACTCCAAGGCCGCACAGGGCTGACGGGAGTTTGGCGAGGGGATCGGAAAGGCCGAACGGGATAAAGAGCGCGGCCTGTATCCATGAGAACAGGGGCGGATGCTCGAGCGCCGGGCCGCCGTTGCTTTCGATCTCGAGCCAATGGCCCGATAAAACTACGTGTTTTGCAACTAAAGCATAGCGTGCGTCGTCATACCCGGCGAGATCGCCAGCCCGGATGGGCGCCAGAAGCAGAATGGCGGAGAGCGCGGCGAGGATCCAAAAGTAACGGTGAGCGCTAGCCAGTGGATCGAGCGTTCGGAGGCTCCGAAAAGCGGTGTCGAACAATCGTCCATTATTACATGTATAATCACGTGGAGCCTTGTAAGCTCTAGCCTCATTGTGCGAGGGAATTGTGACGCTAAACTACGTTCGTTGCGCGCCTTTGATTTTTTGTGCGGCGATTTCTTTCGCCGCCTCCCTTCCGGCCGTTCAGCCGTCTACACCCTTGACCGCCGTCGTACTGCCACAGGGACAGTATTCCAAGGTGGCGGTCCAAGAAATGGGCCGCGAGGCGGCTCGCATTCTGAAACAGTCGGGCGTTTCCCTGAGCTGGCAGGTCGGGATACCCGATAAAGCGGTCAGCGGACTTTTGGTGGTTGTGAAACTGGTAGGCCAGTGCGACATGGACGGATCGCCGGCGTTCCTGGTGCCCGGTCCGCTCGGTTGGTCGCACGAAGTGAACGGTACAATTCTCCCATTCAGCGATCTGGCCTGCGACAACATTCGCGGCGCTGTAGGAGCCGCTATGTCCGCTGGGAACGACCTGCGCGGAAACATTCTGCTGGGCCGCGCCATGGGCCGTGTGCTGGCGCACGAGCTATATCATGTCGTCGCTGATACTTCCCAGCATGGCCGCGAAGGCGTCGCGCAAGCGGCGTTGACGCCGCGAGAATTAACGTCCGGCCAGTTGTCGCTGGAGCCTTCGGACGCCGCGGCTGTCGAAAACGGGCTGGCCGAGGCGCGCTAACCGGTCCGAGCCGGGACTGAATGCCGCGGACCCACGGGAGTACCATGGGAGTTTATCCCGCGTGCCCGAGCTCCCCGACATCGTAGTCTATATCGAAGCGCTGGAGAAGCGCATTCTCGGACAGGTGCTCGAAGGAATCCGGCTGGTGAGCCCGTTCCTGCTGCGCACCGTCGACCCTCCTCTTGCGAGCGCCCAAGGGAAACGAGTGGGCGAGTTGCGCAGGGTAGGGAAGCGCATTGCGATTGGTTTGGATGACGACCCCGCGGGCGAAAGGGTTTGGCTGGTACTGCACCTGATGATCGCGGGGCGCTTGCACTGGCAGAAGCGCGGCGCCAAAGTCTCCCGGCCGCGAGGTCTGGCGGCATTCGATTTTTCCAACGGCACGCTGGTCTGGACCGAGGCCGGATCGCAGAAGCGAGCGTCGCTGCACGTGGTGCGGGGCGAGGCAGGGCTGAGCGCGCTCGATCCAGGCGGCCTGGAAGTCCTGGACACCGATCTCGATCGTTTCGCGGCGGCGCTCACATCAGCCAATCACACGCTCAAGCGCGCCCTTACCGATCCCCGAATGTTCAGCGGCATCGGCAACGCTTATTCCGATGAGATCCTGTTCGAAGCCCGGCTCTCGCCTTTGGCGCTGACACAGAAGCTGACGCGCGAGGAGATCGAACGTCTGTTTCTGGCAGTGCGCACCACTCTCACGCGTTGGATTGAAGAACTGCGCGCCGAAACCGGCGACGGCTTTCCGGAAAAGGTCACCGCGTTTCGCGAGAAGATGGCCGCACATGGACGCTACAAGGAGCCCTGTGTGCGCTGCGGCGCGAAGATCCAGCGCATCCGCTACGCGGCGAATGAAACCAACTACTGCCCGCATTGCCAGACCAAGGGAAAGTTGCTGGCCGACCGCGCGCTGTCGCGATTGTTACGCGAGGACTGGCCTCGGACGCCCGAAGAACTCGAGCTGCTGACCAAGCCATCCTGAATTCCTAGTGGTGCTCGTGTCCCTGGTGTGCCTCGTGCCCCTGATGTCCTTCATGTCCTTCAGGACGGCCGTGCGATTGTGGCGCATGCTCGGCTGGGCGGCCTGCCGCGTGACCTTCGGGCCGGCCTCCGCCAGCGCGGGGAGCCTCACGCGCGGCGTTCGCTCGGGCTGCGGCAGCGGGTGAATGCGCCAGTGGCCGGCTGGAAAATGTACGCGCTTCCGGCCTGGATTCGGCGGGTCCCGCATGGTTGAACCCGGGACGGTTGACACCCGGCCGCTCTCCCACCGGTCCCCGTGCGAAGCCCTCGCGCGGCGCCGCATGGAAGTTCGCCGGGACGCCCGGGCCGCCATGTTCGAAGACCCCACGGTTGTACGCGCCGAAGTGACCGCGGTTAAAAACGGAAGCGCTGCGCGAATAGTAGGCGGCGTGATTGTATTCCACTACGCCACCGCGCCAGTTGGGCGCCCAGTGATGAAAGCCCCAGCCGTAGTGAGCAAACAGTGCAACGGAGATACCGACGGCCAGGAATCCAAGTCCCAGGCCGAGCGCGAGTCCGCGCGGCGGCGGCGCGACGTAATAACCCGCATAGGGCGAAACCCACCCGCCGTAAATCCGCCAAGGGTTGTAATAGGGCACGTACACCACGTTGGGATTGACGGGAGCAATCAGGATTTGGCCGCCGCTTTCATACACGCGTTGTTGCGGCGTGGATCGTAAATAGCCTCCCTGCCGTGCTTGCCAGCGCGCGGCCTGGACGGCATTCATCACATCGCCGGGTTGGTTGTAATAAGCGTTACCGAGCGAGGACGTCCAGTTGTAATTGCGTGCCATGTTGTCGAGCACGGAAGGGAACGCGGTGAGGGCCTTGACGCTGGGGTCCCAGGGCATGCCGTTGGCTGCCTCGGCGCGCTGTTCCGGCGGCATTCCGGCGGTTTGGTGCAGCCAATTGTCCGCATCGCTCACTTGCTGGGGATAAGTGGAAGCCGTCAGAATTTGCGCAACCAGCGGATCCGGATACAGGGCCATCGGCGCCACTAATTGATCGAGCGCCACGGGACCGAGCGGCGCGTAGCCGCCCTGTGCGTATAGTTTGCCCGAGGCGAATGGAATGAGCAGAACCGACAATGTCAACGCGATGGACTGCCGCGTGATTTGATAACCTGAGACTGCCCGGCTTGGCTGCATGTTTGTCCCTTTCTTCGTTCACTCTAGATTACCGGAATTGCTGGTGCAGGACCTTAACGTAGCTAGGTGATGAGTGCCGTATTACGAAAAAGAGTTGGCGCAGATCGTTGAGGAGTTGAACCGCGCGGCTCCCGTACCGCGCGATTCGCGGGAGCCCGCGCCGGCGGCGAACGTCGGGAATCTAGAATCGCTGGATCAACTGCTGAGCTATGCCGTTCGCCAGATGGCGTCCGATCTTTTGCTGATTGCCGGGCGCTCCGGTTACGCTTCGCGTGGGTGGAGAGCTTTCCAAACCCGGCGGTCCGGCATTGGAGGCCGAGGACACGCGTAGTTTGCTGCTGCCTCTGTTGACTCCGGCGCAAACTCAGGAACTGCAACGCAACCGGTCGGTGGATCTGTGTTTCCAGCGGGAGGGCATCGGCCGCTTCCGGGCCAATATCCATTACCAGCGAGGGACACTGGCCGGGAGTCTCCGGCTGTTGCCAGAGCGTGTCCCAACGCTGGAATCGCTGAACTTGCCGCCTCTGCTGCGCCGCTTGTCGGAGGCGCGGCAAGGATTGGTTCTGGTGACGGGACCCACGGGCTGCGGAAAAAGTTCCACGCTGGCGGCGCTGCTGGATCTGGTGAATACGCATCGTCACGATCACGTGGTGACCATCGAAGATCCGGTCGAATTTTTGCACGCGAACCGGCAATCGATCATCGAGCAGATCGAGGTGGGCCGGGATGCGCCCGATTTTGCGGGATCGCTGCGGAGTATTTTGCGGCAAAATCCGGATGTGATTCTGGTAGGGGAGATGCGCGATCCGGAGACGATCGCGACGGTTTTGACAGCGGCGGAAACAGGGCATCTGGTGCTCTCCACGCTCCACACCAATGACACCTCGCAGGCCGTGTCGCGAATACTCGATTCATTCCCGGCGGCCAATCAAGGACAAATCCGGCAGCAGTTCTCGCTGGCGCTGCTCGGAATCATGGCACAGCAATTGGTTCCCTCCGCCGACAAGGCGCTGCGCTACCCGGCGATAGAAATTCTGATGGGAAGCAGCGGCGTTCGCAGCTTGATCCGCAAGGGCGAGGATCACCAACTGTACAGCGCGGTCTCCACGGGCCGCGGCGAGGGAATGATCACCATGGAACAATCCCTCGCCGAGATGGTGCGGAATGGGCGCATCAGCCGCGAAACCGCGACCGCGCGCTGCTTCCGCCCCGAGGAGTTGCGGCGCTACCTGAAGGAGTGAAGTCGAGCGCCACCAATTTTAGCTGCGTGCTTTGGGGAATCGATCCAGTTCCGAAGTCAGTACGCCGGCGACGGCTGGCGGAGCCACTTTGCCATAGAGAATGGCTCGGTTGCTCTCCTCCCTGCCATAAAGTTTGCGATCTTCACCGCCGTCTTTCTTTACTACCGTTCCATTCAGCGAAACGCCCGCGAACGCGCCATGAGCGCGCGACCATGAGAGGATCTCAGCATGGAGCGAGGCATCGGTTGCGGCATTAGTCGTCCGGCCGACCGGGCCGGCAGCGGCCGATGCATCCGCGCCGATAGAAAACTTATCGCGTGCCAGGTCCTCCATTCCATGACGGGACATGACCAACATGATGATGTCGGTGGACTCGCCGCCAATTTGGAGGCCGAAGCTGCCGCCACCTAGCGTGATCGCCGCAGGTCCCGTCCATCCGCCGTCATGACGGCAAACGGCGTATCCTTTTCCATAATCTCCGCCCACGATAAACGCGGCCTTCTTCAAACCTGGCACGATCATGACGCACTGCGCTTTCTCCAGCAGATCGCGCGGGATGCCCTTGTCTGGCGCGGCCATCACTTCATGAAAAACATCAGCCGCGGAGCGCAGCCGATGATCGGGAGTATCTTCTTGTGCCCACAGGCCGGTCGTCAGAACCGCGGCGCCTGCGGCAAGGAATGTAAAAGTTCTAAGCATACCTTTCCACCTCTCCCTGTAGACGCTGCCCGCCCGAAGACGTGTCTTTAACGAGATCCACTAAAATAGTTCGAAGCAGATTGGAGTTTTCCCGCGTCTCACAAGAACATGCGAAATATTGCATCCGGTGTCGCGGCACTTTGCTTGGGGACCGTAGCAGTCCAGGTAGTTTACGGCCAGGCGAAGCCGGAGGCCGATGTCCTTTTGTTTACATCCGGCGAGAGATTGACCGGTCACTTCGTCAAATCGTCCGGATCTTCACTGACATTCAAGAGCGATGCCCTCGGCGACGTCACGGTGGATTGGAGCAAAGTGAAAGAGTTGCAAACCACCGCGAAAGTCGCCGTCATTCCCAAGGGTGTGCGGCTACGCAAGCGTGCGGACGCGTCGAGCATTCCGCAGGGTACGTTGTCGGTACAGGATCAGGAGGTGCACCTGGCCGCGGAAACACCGAAAACAATTCCCGTGGCGGATACCGGATCAATTATCGATCAGGCGGGTTTCCAGAATGCGCTTACGCACCAGCCGGGATTCTTCCACGCCTGGAAGGGGACCGTCACGGTGGGCGCCGCCGTGGTGAATGCGACGCAAGATAGCGAAACGTTCACCGGAGCAATCAACCTGGTGCGCGCCATTCCTACCGAGACGTGGCTGGAGCCGCGCGACCGGACCATTCTGAATCTGAACGCGGCGTACGGCGAGGTGACCCAGCCTGAAACGCCGAGCATCAAGACCGCGATCTTCCACGGCGACGCGGAGCGCGACGAATACTTCAGCCCGCGCCTCTATGTATTCGGACAGGGAGCCTTCGATCACAACTTTTCGCAAGGTTTGGATCTGCAGCAGACCTATAGCGGCGGAATTGGGCGGACGCTGATCGACCGCGCCAACGAAACACTGGATGTGAAGGCCAGCGTGAGCTATGTGAAGCAGCAATTCCAGGGCGCAGCCAACCTGGATCTGATCGGCTCAATTTTCGCCGAGGCCTTCAACCGCAAGTTCAAACATGGGCTGGTTCTGGACCAGTATTTGACTCTTATTCCCACGTGGAGCAATACCAATGCTTATTCCGGCATTTTCAACGCACTGCTCACCATGCCGGTTTACAAGCGCGTCAACGCGTCCGCCGGTTTTATCGATTCTTATCTGAACAATCCATCTCCCGCCTTTCGCAAAAATTCGGTGCAGGTAACGTTTGGGATGACGTATGCGCTGCCGTAGCTGGCTGCTGTTAATGGTGTTCGCATTTGTTCGCGGCTTGGTTCGCGCAGGCAGACGCTACGGGCTGACCCACACTGTCAATGGGAACGGAGCGCCAGGCGTGGTGTAGTAGGGCGAAGTGGGCTCAATTGCGAGCGGTCCTACCGGTACGACGCCAGCCGGAAGATTCAGATCCATGGTCACGTTGACGGCAGCCTCTTCGCTCTGCGCCGCGGCAGGAGGAACCAGCACGTCCACTTGCCACACGAATGGATTGAGCGCTGAGACCTTGACCACTTCAGCGGACCAGGAACCGATGCTGACGGCAATCGGAATTTGCGATGGCAGCCAGGGACTGGGCGCGCCGGTGAAGGTTTGGAGGCCAATTCCATTGAGGAAGAACGAAATTACCGCGCCTGCTTTGGGCGGGTTCGAACAGGGATTGATGGCGCCGGCCGCATTCGTCGCGACGTCATTCAACCCGCTGAAGTAGGTGATGCTGTTGGCCGTGCAAGAGGAAATCGGGGCCAAAAGATCGGCGAAAACGCTGGGTGCGCTGGAGGCCACGGGCATCACGCGCGACGGCCCAGGCACGCCGTTCACCGAGAGCTGCATGGTAGCGAAGTTTACCGAGCCCACCCCGCTTTGTTCCAGAACCCCAGGCGGTACGGCTACGTTGATCTGCGAAGACGATACATAAAGGAGCGGCGCGGGAGTGCCGGCGAAAGTTACGGTAACGCCGCCGAGCGATGTGGTGGAATAATCCGTGGCGGCAATTCCTGTTGCCGGACCAAGACCCGTTCCGTACAGGGTGAGAAGCTGATTGGGCGCCACCACGCCGCTGCGGGCCAGGTTCGCGGCATCGACTATACAGGCAAGCTGAATGGTGGGGGCTTCGCTGGCGCCGAAGTCGATTTCAGAGAGATAGGCGCCAGGCAATGGCCCGCGCTGGAGCATCGTGGGGGTTAGGGCGCCCGGCGTAATCGGCGTGTCCGCTTGCGTTGTGGGGCCGGCCAGCCATACGTTCAAGCCGCCCGCCAAAGCTATGCCCGCCGCGCTGGCGTTTGAGCCATCCACCAGTACGGTGCTCAATACATTTCCGGTGGCGGCATCCAGGTGCGAAACATAACCCTCGCTGAATGTTGTGACGTTGTTCGTTTGGCATTGCGCGGGAAGGTTTGTGATTCCTAACGGCGGTCCGGGCAACGGAATGCCAGGCATGAATCCGAGATACATGGCGTCGTAGGCGCCGCCCACGTAGACATCGCCCTCGGTTCCGAGCGTCACTCCGGCGCCGCCGATTTGAATCGAGTAAAGCGCGTGTGCGCCCGCGGCATCCAGCTTGGTGAGGAACGGCGACACTTGGGCGTAGTTGGGCTGCGCCACGGTCCAGTTGTAGCTGCCGTGGGCCAAGCCGGTCACATAGGCGTTCCCAGTGGCATCCACGGCGAGCCCGTTGTTGACAGTCTGGTGTTGCGATCCCACGCCAGTGGAGTAAATTAGTTTCGATGCGGCCGCATCCACCTTGGTGACATATTGATTGGTGCCGGGCAAATCGATCTGGCATAGTCCGTAGCAGATGTACGCGGAATTCAGGACGCTTTGGTAAGCGCCGAGCGTAGTGGGATAGTCAGTGTACACGGTGCTGCCGGCCATGTAGATGTCGCCCGATGAATCCAGCGCCAGCGCATTGCCTCCGATGCCGGTGGCTGTGAAAACAAGTTTCGAACCGGTGGGATCGAGCTTCATCAGGAAGGGCCGTCCGTTCGTGTTGGGAACGTTGTAAGCACCAGACGACGCTGCGAGGCCCGCGCCGCTCACGCCGCTAACTAGAATCCCGCTGTCCGCTGCGATGGCCACCGCCAGGCCCGTGGTGCTCACGCTACCGAGGACATCGGAGAACATGACTTCGCCCTGGGGATCCAGTTTGACCAGAAACGCCCGCGTCTGGTTGGCGGCGGGAAGCGTCCCTGTCTGTGTCCCAGGCGTGACGGGGAAATCCAGCGATGATGTGGTTCCGGCCAGGTACGTGTTGCCGGCGCTGTCCACCGCGATTCCCATCGCCGCGTCCGACCCAGAGCCGCCGATGGTGCGGACGTATAAATACTGCGCGCCCGTTGGGCTGAGCTTCAGCACTATGGCAGCAGTTTGCGAACTGGTGCCGTCAATCGTTGTGGAGCCGGCGAGGTAAACATTGCCGGATGCATCCGTAACGACGGTGGAAGGTGTAAATCCGTCGCGAAGGTACGTGGAGTAGGTCAGTTCGGACGCCGACCACCCCGCGGAATTAAACACAAGCATGACGCAAACAATACGAGTGAACATATTCATTCCGTGAAAGAGACGGACGCGGGGGTACAGCCAGATTATCACGTGCAAGCCTGGAACCATCCACCGGCTACAACTCAACTGATAACCTGAATCTTACATGTCTGATCATAAGCTTCAGTTGATCCCGCTCGGCGGCTTGGGCGAGTTCGGAATGAATTCCATGGCCATCCGCTACGGGGACGACATTATCGTCGTCGACGCCGGCATGATGTTCCCCGATGCGGAACTGCTGGGCGTCGACATCGTCACTCCGGATTTCGCGTATCTGGAACAGCATCGCGAGATGGTCCGCGCCTTGATCCTGACGCACGGCCACGAGGATCATATCGGAGCAGTGCCGTTCCTGCTGAGCGAGATCAACGTTCCGGTTTACAGCGCGGCTTTCACCCTCGCGATGGTGGAGCGGCGGCTGGAAGAACACGGCATGCTGGATGAAGCCAAGCTGCATAAAGTCAAACCCGGATCGCGGATTGAACTCGGGCCCTTTACCGTCGAGTTCATTCACGTCACGCACTCCATTGTCAGTTCGATGGCCCTGGCCATTACGACGCCGCTGGGCGTGATTATTCACACCGGCGACTTCAAAGTGGACCCCACGCCCACCGACAATGAACCCTTCGATCTGCACACCTTTGCCGATTACGGCAAGCGCGGCGTGCTGCTTCTGATGTCCGATTCCACCAACGTGGATCGGCCGGGCTACACCGAAAGCGAACGGGCGGTGCGGCCGCGGCTGGACGAAATTTTCTATCGCGCCGAACGCCGGCTGGTGATCTCCTGCTTCAGCTCCTCCATTCACCGCTTGCAGCAGATCCTGGACGTTGCCGCCGAGTACGGGCGCAAGGTGGCGTTCCTCGGCCGCAGCATGAATAACGTCACCGAAATCGCGCATTCGCTGGGTTTGCTGAGCCTGCCCGATGGGATTTTGCTGCGCCCGCAAGATATCATGCAGGCCGAGCCGAGCAAGGTAGTGGTGGTGGCATCGGGCACGCAAGGCGAGCCAATGTCGGCACTATCGCGGATTGCGGTGGACAATCACAAGAACTTGTCGGTGCAACGCGGCGACACGGTGGTGCTGAGCGCGCGCATCATTCCCGGGAATGAAAAAGGAATTTACCGGATGATCAACCACTTTGCCAAGCGCGGTGCCGACGTGATCTACGGCAGCATGAATCCGCCGGTGCATGTGTCGGGGCATGGGAGCGTGGAAGAGCTGAGGCTGATTTTGAACCTGCTTCGGCCGCGCTATTTTCTTCCGATCCACGGCGAGTACCGGCAGATGGCGAAGCATGCGGCTCTGGCGTCTCACCTGCGGGGCGCGGGCCTGGAGGAAACGTTCACGCTCGAGACCGGCGAGACGCTGGAGATCGATCGCGCCGGTGCGCGCCGGGGCGACAAGGTTCCGGTAGGCCGCGTGTGCATCGATTCCGGCACCATCGATGAAGTGGTGGAGGACATGGTGATTCGGGACCGCAGGCATCTTTCCGAGGATGGCTTCGTGTTCCCCATCATCGCCATCAGCAAAAACTCGGGCAGGAATGAAACGCTTCCTGAAATTGTGAGCCGCGGATCATGTCGTTCGAAGACGGTTCGGAACTGCTGCAGAAAGCGCGGCAAGTGGTGGCGCGGACGCTGGAATCGTCGAGCGAGGAGGACAGACCATTCTGGGGCGTGATGCAGGAAAAGATCCGCGCGGATTTGAAGCGCTTCCTGAATAAGCGAGACCCAGCGGCGGCCACTGATCATGCCGGTGATTCTGGAAGTCTAGAGATCAGAAGTCAAAATTCAAGCATGACCATCGAGGACGCGTCGGGGTTTCGGGGGGAAGCGGAGCGAGTGGCCGTTCCCGGTCGGAAGCCGAGCTGCTGGACATCATCGCGGCGGCGAGCGGTGACAACACGCCCATCACGATCGTGGGCGCCCACACGGGATTGACTGGCGGCTGTGTGCCGCAGGCAGGCGGATGGGCAGTCTCGCTCGAAAAATTCCGGCGGCTGGAAATCTGTCCGGGACGAGCCATCGCCAGGCCCGGGAGTATCGCTCGATGCGCTGCAAGCTGAGGCCGCGCGCTCCGGCCAGTTCTATGCGCCCGACCCTACCGAGCGCGCCGCCAGCATCGGTGGCACTATTGCCACCAACGCCAGTGGATCACGCAGCTTTCGCTACGGCAGCACACGCCGTCGCGTTTCTCGGCCTGCGAGTGGCGCTGATGGACGGCCGCGTGGTCCCTCCAGGTGCATCGCGGCGACAAAGTCGATTTCGATGTGCCTGAGCTGCCGCTGCCCGACACCACCAAGAACACCGCCGGATATCCGCTGGCGCCCGGCATGGACTGGATCGACCTGTTCACGGGCAGCGAAGGCACGCTCGGAATCGTTACGCAGGCCGACTGCAACTGCTTCCTGCGCGGGCTGAGGTATAATAGGCATCGTGTTCTTGATCAGCGATGGTGCGGCGCTGGATGTAGTGGATGCGTGGCGGCGCATTCCAGGCCTCCGCATGATCGAATATTTCGATGGGAATTCGCTCGATCTTCTGCGGCCTGATTACCCGGAGATTCCGGGCCGCGCGGCGGCGGCGCTGCTGATCGAGCAGGAAGACGGCGACATCGATTTCTGGGCCGATCACGCGCCGGAAGACAGCTGGTTCGCGGCGAGCGACCAGGATCGCGAGCGCTTTCGCCGCTTCCGCCACGCGCTGCCGGAACTGGTGAACGACACCATGCGCCGCCGCGGATTTATGAAACTCGGCTCAGATTATGCCGTGCCGCTGGCGCGCAATCAGGAAATGCTGGCTGAGTATCACGCGCTCTTGCGGCATCACGATCTCGAGTACGTCATCTTCGGCCACATTGGCGATGCGCACGTGCACGTCAACATCCTGCCGAGGTCCCCAGCCGAATTCGAAGACGGCCAGCGTTTGATGCTGCACTTCGCGCGTCACGCGGTGGCGCTCGGCGGTACAGTCTCGGCTGAGCACGGAATCGGGAAGCGCAAAGCGCATTTGCTCGCGCTGCAGTACACGCCGGAGCAGATCGAAGCCATGAAAGATGTAAAGCGGAAACTGGACCCGCATTGGCTGCTCAATCGAGGGAATCTTTTCGCAGCGCCGTTCTAACCCCGGCTAGGGCTGCAGCGTAAGTGTTGCCTTGCCGCCGGCGCCGTTGTAGATCAATTCGAGCGACCGAATGTTCTCAGCTTTGCCATGGTACGAGAAAAAGAGCAGTCCAGCCTGGGGCAGGGCGCGATCGCCCTCTTCCATGTAGGATCTATGCACTTGCTGTTCCATGGCGCGGCGCAGCGGGAAGGGCATTTTGGGCGGGATGGGCGGGAGCTTATCGCCACCGCTGGTGCCATCGCCCGTGGTGAGGCCGCCTTTCGATTGCTTGTCGTCATCGGTTTTGGGGGGCTGCCACTCGGGATCTTTGAGGGTGCGAGAAACCAGCTCGAAAGGCTCGTAGGGCGAGGCCGTTTTCCTGCCGTTGATGCGCAGAGTAAAATCGTCGCGCGATAGCGTAATGTGCGCGCCGGCCGGCCCAAAAAGCCCAGCCTCCACCACGATGAAGTCTTCGGTGGAGAAGATATGTTCGGCTGTGGGGACGGAGTGCCCCATGAACTCGGCCCCGATGGTTACGGCGCCGGCTTTGGCCTGCGCCTGATATTCAGTGGGAGCCACGCGCGGCGGCATGCCCTTGATTTGAGGTTCGCGCGCTTGAGTATCATTGGTGCTTGTCTCTTGGCCGTTTTGCTCCTGCGCGCGCAGGCAGACGGTGGAGAACAGAACCCCGGCGATGAAGAGACCGGTACACAACACGGAGGTGGAACGCATTTCAGTCTACAAACTATCACAATGGCGGACCGGCTGAA